>NZ_CP147988.1:0-5532155 GCF_037478105.1 Flavobacterium ginsenosidimutans
ATGACTAAAACTGCTCAATCGGTATGGGAAAACTGTTTGTCCTTTATAAAGGATAATATTCAAGACCAAGCATATAAAACTTGGTTTGAACCAATCAAATCAGTTGAGCTAACCGATAACGCATTATACATTCAGGTTCCAAGTAAATTTTTCTACGAGTGGCTCGAAGAGCACTACGTAAAATTGTTGAAAGTTGCGCTTACCAAAGAACTGGGAAAAAACGCAAAGTTACTCTATAAAATTAAAATGGAGAACACTTATGGAAATAAACAGCCGTTTACCGAGCAGCTGCCAAGTTCCAACAGAGTGCCAATGAAACCGCAAGAGGTTGACGCTCCGTTTAAAAACTTAAATCCTGAACTAAAAAATCCATTTGTAATTCCTGGAATTAGAAATTTAAAAATTGAGTCTCAGTTAAATCCGAACTACAGTTTTGATAATTTCCTTGAAGGAGATTCAAACCGTTTGGCTCGTTCTGCAGGTATGGCTGTTGCCAACAAGCCTGGAGGAACTTCATTTAATCCTTTATTGATTTTTGGAGGAGTTGGTTTAGGAAAAACACACTTAGCACATGCTATAGGCGTAGAAGTAAAAGATAAGTATCCGGAAAAGACCGTTTTATATATTTCTGCTGAGATTTTTACACAACAATATATTGACTCTGTAAAAAAGAATAATCGTAATGATTTTATTCACTTTTACCAATTAATTGATGTTTTAATTATTGACGACGTTCAGTTCTTATCTGGAAAATCAGGAACACAGGATGTATTCTTCCATATTTTTAACTATTTACACCAAAACGGAAAACAAGTAATCTTAACTTCAGATAAAGCTCCTGTTGACATGCAGGATATCGAACAAAGATTATTGTCTCGTTTTAAATGGGGATTATCTGCAGAATTACATCAGCCTGATTACGAAACTCGTATTTCGATCTTAAAAAACATTTTATATCGTGATGGTGTTGAGATGCCAGAAGATATTTTAGAATATGTTGCTCGAAACATTAAATCAAATGTTAGAGAATTGGAAGGCGCTATTATTTCCTTAATCGCTCAATCTTCTTTCAACAAAAAAGAAGTTACGATTGAATTAGCGAAAAGCGTTGTAGAGAAATTTGTTAAAAACGTAAAGAGAGAAATCTCAATCGATTATATTCAAAAAATCGTTTCAGATTATTTCCAATTGGATATTGAAACACTTCAATCTAAGACTAGAAAGAGGCACGTTGTACAAGCAAGACAGCTCGCTATGTTCTTTGCAAAAAAATTCACCAAAGCTTCTCTCGCTAATATTGGTTCACAAATTGGAGATCGCGATCACGCAACTGTTCTTCACGCTTGTAAAACAGTCGATAATTTAGTTTCTACAGACAAACAATTTAAAAAGTTTGTTGAAGATATCAATAAAAAACTAACGCTATAACGCGAATCATGCCAGTAAAAGTTTTAATGGTTTGTTTAGGGAACATCTGTAGATCTCCCTTAGCAGAAGGAATTTTAGCTTCTAAATTACCTCAAGATAAATTCTTTGTCGATTCGGCTGGCACAGGTTCTTGGCATATCGGGCATTGCCCAGACAAACGTTCAATTGAAGTAGCTAAAAAAAACGGAATTAACATCAGTGCTCAAAAAGGGAGACAAATTCAAGTTTCTGATTTTGATGAATTTGATTATATCTATGTAATGGATAATTCAAATTTTCGTGATGTTGTTCATTTAGCAAAAACTCCCGAGCATAAAAACAAAGTTCGTTTGATTTTAAACGAATTATTTCCAGATGAAAATGTTGATGTTCCAGATCCATATTACGGTTCAACAAATGGTTTTGACAACGTTTACAAAATGCTGGACGAAGTAACAGATCTTATTGCAGATCAATTACTTAAAAAACACTCCTAATTCGATTCAATTATTTCTAAAAAAGAGATAATTGAATTTTTTAATTTTAAAGAAAAACAAACACATGAAACTTCTCGGAAAATTATATTTAATTCCAACTACAATGGGCGAAAGCGATCCGATGGATGTTTTACCACAAACCGTTAGAAGAACGATAGAAGTTATCGACCATTATATTGTTGAAAACGACAAAACAGCGAGAAAATCTATAAAAGCAGTTTATCCTGAAAAGAAACAATCTGAACTTGTTCTTTTTACTTTAAATAAAAGAACAGAAACTAGCGAACATAATGATTTCATAAAACCTTTATTAGAAGGAAAAAATATGGGATTAATGAGTGAAGCTGGCTGTCCTGGAGTTGCAGATCCAGGTGCCGCAATTGTAAAGTTGGCTCATGAAAAAGGAATTCAAGTTGTACCTTTAGTTGGACCTTCTTCTATCCTATTGGCAATGATGGCTTCTGGAATGAATGGTCAGAGTTTTACTTTTAATGGATATTTACCAATTGATAAAGACGAGAAAAAATCGGCAATTCGTCATTTCGAGAAATTGTCTTATGATAAAAACCAATCGCAACTATTCATTGAAACTCCATACAGAAACAACAAACTGATTGAAGATCTTTTGCAGATTTTAAGTCCTGCAACTCATCTTTGTATTGCGGCAGATATTACTTTGCCAACAGAATTTATCAAAACAATGAAAATTTCGGATTGGAAAAAGTTAAAAGTTGACTTAGATAAACGTCCTGCGATTTTTATTATTCATAAAATGTAAATTAATAAATCTTCATTTATGAAAAGAATCTCAGCTCTGCTATTTCTTTGTTTAACACACTGTATTTCTTCACCAGACAACAAAGCATTAAAAGACAAAAAGACAGAAGAGAATATTATTAAAGATAGCAATTATGTATCTGAGACAAATACACCTACCAAAGTCAATAAAATTAAAACAAAAGAAGATAACAAAATATATAATATTGACTCAATAGATGTAAAACCTGACTTTGAAAAAGGAATTGAAAAACTTCAAAAATTCATTAGATACAATTATAAATATCCCGAAGAAGAACTTCAGGTAAAAGGCATCGTTGATGTAAACTTTATAGTTGAAAAGGACGGCGATTTAAGTGACATAAAAATCACTAAAGATGCAGACTTTGGAACTGGAAACGAAGCAATTCGAGTTCTTAAAAAATGTCCAAAATGGATTCCTGGAATGCATAATAATAGACTTGTAAGAGTTCGTTACTATTTAACGATACCAATAGACGCATATCATGAGTAAACTCCCAAACGTAACCACAAGCATTTTCACAGTAATGTCTAAAATGGCTGCTGAATACAATGCTATAAATCTTTCTCAAGGATTTCCAAATTTTCCAGTTGATGAAAGATTAACAGATATTGTTTCGAGATTAGCGAAAGAAAACGTTCACCAATATACACCAATGGCAGGTTATCCGCCGTTGATGAACAAAATTGCAACGTTAACCCAGAATTCTTATAACAGAACAATAAATTCTGACACAGAACTTTTGGTTACGGCTGGAGCAACTCAGGGAATTTTTACCACAATTTTAGCTTTAGTAAAAGATAATGACGAAGTAATTATTCTCGATCCGAGTTATGATTCTTACGAGTCTCCAGTTTTACTCTGTAAAGCAAAACCTGTTCGAGTGGCACTGAATGACGATTATACTCCAAATTGGGAAAGAATTGAAAAAGCTTGTTCTGCAAAAACCAGAATGATGATTATCAATAATCCACATAATCCAACAGGGAAAATTTTAACTCAAAATGATTTTGTTCAATTAAAAAATCTTCTTGAAAAATATCCAGATATTATCATTTTATCTGACGAAGTTTACGAATACATTACTTTCGAAGAAAAACATATTTCAGCACACACTAAAGATTTTCTTTTAGATCGTTGCGTTATGGTTTCTTCTTTTGGAAAATCATTTCATATAACAGGATGGAAAATTGGTTATACCATTGCGCCAGAACATTTAATGAAAGAAATTAAAAAAGTGCATCAGTTTTTGGTTTTTAGTGTAAACAGCATTTCCCAATTTGCCATAAGCGAATATCTTGATGTTGTCGATGTAAATTTACTTGGGAAATTCTATCAGGAAAAACGAGATTATTTTCAGAAACTGCTTCAAAATAGCCGTTTCGAATTGAAACCTTGTGAAGGAACTTATTTTCAGGTTGCTTCTTATGCAAACATTTCAGACAAAGACGATGTGACTTTTTGTAAAAACCTTATTATCGATCACGGAGTTGCGGCAATACCAATTTCAACTTTTTATTCAGATCATAAAGATCAAAAGTTAATTCGTTTTTGTTTCGCAAAGGATAACTTCACATTAGAATCTGCAGCAAAAAAATTATCTGAAATATAATTTTTTTCAAAATTTTATAACATTATTATGCATGCATCCTATTTTATTTAACTAATATTGCAAAAAAAGAAAAAAGTATGAGCTACACAGATAAAATGTTACGTGATGATGCTTTACAAGGCAAAGTCATTGTCGTTACAGGCGGCGGAAGCGGTTTAGGCAAAGCTATGACCAAATATTTTCTCGAATTAGGAGCTCAAGTAGCCATAACTTCTAGAGATCTAGAAAAGTTAAAAACTACAGCTGCCGAACTGGAAAGCCAAACTGGAGGTAAATGTCTTCCTCTTCAATGTGATGTTCGTCATTACGAAGAAGTAGAAAACATGCTTCAGGAAACTTTAAAAGTTTTCGGAAAAGTAGATGTTCTTTTAAATAATGCTGCAGGAAATTTTATTTCGCCAACCGAAAGATTATCAGCAAATGCATTTGATACTGTGATAGATATCGTGCTTAAAGGTTCTAAAAACTGTACGTTGGCTTTTGGAAAACACTGGATCGATACAAAACAAACTTCTGCTACGATTTTAAATATTGTTACAACTTACGCTTGGACTGGATCTGCCTATGTTGTTCCTAGTGCTACAGCAAAAGCAGGAGTTTTGGCAATGACTAGAAGTCTTGCTGTAGAATGGGCAAAATACGGAATTCGCTCTAACGCAATTGCTCCAGGACCATTTCCAACAAAAGGAGCTTGGGACAGATTATTACCTGGAGATTTAGCCGAAAAATTCGATATGGCTAAAAAAGTGCCATTAAAAAGAGTTGGAGATCACCAAGAATTAGCCAATTTGGCAGCGTATTTAGTTTCTGATTTTTCATCTTATATAAACGGAGATGTAATCACGATTGATGGTGGTGAATGGCTAAAAGGCGCTGGACAGTTCAATTTATTAGAAGCAATTCCAGAAGAACTTTGGGATCAGCTTGAAATGATGATAAAAGCAAAAAAGAATAAATAATTACAAGTGCTTACTAAATTCAGAATATTTTTTTAAAACTATACTGATTGCACGAAATCCCGAAGGTTTACTTTCGGGATTTTTTTTATGTTTTTCACCATATAAGCAATATAATTTCAGTTAAGTAACATTTTGTTTAAACATTTTCTAGCTTAATTTTACTTACGTTACTTATATGTTTAAAATCATAATATTTTAATACAATTCAGTTAAATTATTATTTTTGCCAAACAAATATCAAACAAAAATTTTATGCTCATTATAGGAATTGCAGGAGGAACAGGAAGCGGAAAAACAACAGTAGTACACCAAATCATGAACGAATTGCCACATACAGAAGTTGGAGTAATTTCTCAGGATTCATACTACAAACAAACCGATAATTTATCGTTTGACGAAAGAGCATTAATCAATTTTGATCACCCAAGAGCAATTGATTTCGAATTATTGGTAAAACATTTAAAAGCACTAAAAGCAGGTGAAACAATTGACCAACCTGTTTATTCTTTTATTCAGCATAACAGAACAGACGACACTGTTTCGACACATCCTAGAAAAGTAATGATTGTGGAAGGAATTTTAATCTTGACCAATCCAGAATTGAGAGATATGTTTGATATTAAAGTTTTTGTTCATGCAGATTCTGACGAAAGATTAATTCGTCGTTTAAAAAGAGATATTTCAGAAAGAGGACGTGATATTGATGAAGTTTTAAACCGTTACCAAACGACTTTAAAACCTATGCATGAGCAATTTATAGAGCCTTCTAAAGCTTTTGCAGACATTATCATCCCGAATGACAAATACAATACGGTAGCAATTGATGTAGTTCGCGCTGTAATTAATCAGAGAATTTCATAATTTTTATCGTAAATTTAAACCATAATAATTAGGAGCTGATTCCCGCTATCCATTGCAATCTTTTGTGCCGAACCCCGGCACAAAAGGATTTTCACTACTATCGGGGCTAGAGACAACATTCAAATTCAAAAGAAATATTCGTTTAAGATGAAATTTAAAAATCCATACAAAGACAAAAAATGGTTCAAATACCTAGGAAACAAATACGTTTGGGTTTTGCTGTTTTTTATAGTTTGGATGTTATTTCTAGACAATTACTCCTATTTTGATCATCGCTTTTTAGATGAGCAAATTCATGAACTTGAGGATAATAAAAAGTATTATCAGGACGAGATCAAAAAAGATCAAGAGCAGATCAAACAGCTCAAAAATCCTGAACAAATTGAAAAATACGCTCGCGAAAAGTATTTCATGAAAAAAGACAGCGAAGATATTTATATCATACAATTTGAAGGAGACACCATTCAAGAAAAAGAATAATCAAACAAAACACAATGGCCACTAACCTATTCGACGATTTTAATCCGATTTCATCCAAACAATGGAAACAAAAAATTCAGTTTGAATTAGATGGAGCCGATTACAATCAGACTGTTATTTGGAATTCTCCGGAGAATATTCAGGTAAAACCTTTTTATCATAGCGATGAATTTACAAAAGCAGCAAATGTAAATACTCAAGCCTCAGATTTTAAAATCTGCCAAAATATCTTTGTTTTCGATGTAGAAAAATCTATCGAACGTGCTTTGAATACTTTAGAAAGAGGTGCAGAAAGTCTTCGTTTTACAATTGAAAATGATAAAGTTGACGTTCAAAAACTATTGGAAAATCTTCCTTTAGAAAACAAAAACGTTTACTTTAATTTCAATTTTATCTCAATCGATTTCGTTAAAAAATTAGACACGATTTCGATTCAGAAAAAAGCCATTTTCTATTGTAATTTTGATCCAATTGGTCAATTGGCAAAAGATGGAAATTGGTTTGCAACTTCAGAGAAAAATAACTTTGAAACTTTAGATATACTTTTTAAAAACACAACAAATTTAAATCTGCTAAGTGTAGATCTGGGGTTATATCAAAATTCTGGAGCAAATATTACACAGCAGATTGCTTATAGTTTAGCACATGCAAACGAATATTTGAATCGTTTTTCTATCGAAAGAAAATCAATTGTTTTTCAGATTTCAGTTGGGACCAATTATTTCTTCGAAATTGCTAAACTTAGAGCGCTCCGAATGCTTTTTGATTTAATAGCTAAAGAATATAATTCAGAAATAAAATGCCATTTTTTGGTAACTCCTACAAAACGAAACAAAACTATTTACGATTACAACGTGAATATACTTCGTACAACAACCGAATGCATGTCGGCAATTTTAGGAGGTGCAGATGCGATTGCTAATTTACCTTACGACGCTTTATATCACAAAGACAATGAATTTGGCGATCGTATTGCGAGAAATCAGCTTTTGATTTTAAAACATGAAAGCTATTTTGACAAAGTAAATAATCCAGCCGACGGAAGTTATTATATCGAAAGTTTGACCATGCAATTGGCTGAAAAAAGCTTGACTTTGTTTAAAGACATCGAAGCCAATGGAGGTTTCTTGAAACTTTTAAACGACGGAACAATCAAAAAGAAAATTCAAGAAAGTGCGAACAAAGAGCAGGAATTATTCGATTCTAAAAAAGAAATTCTTTTAGGAACTAATAAATATCCCAACAAAGAAGACCGAATGAAACATGATTTAGAACTGTTTCCTTTTGTAAAAATCAAACCAAGAAAAACATTAATTACGCCAATTATTGAAAAAAGATTGGCTGAGAAAATGGAGCAAGAAAGATTGGAGCTTGAATAATAATCTCAACCGTAATTAATTACAAATTCAAAAAACAAGTGTCTCAATGATTAGAAAAGACCTTAAACATATAAAGCTAGAAGTTAAAAGTCAGGAACCAAAAGTTAATTCTAGTTCTGACAACTTTACGACTGCTGAAGGAATCGAAATCAAAAAAAACTATTCGGAGAAAGATATCGAAGATTTAGAATTTCTTGATTTTGGAGCTGGTTTTGCACCCAATTTACGTGGCCCGTATGCAACGATGTATGTACGCCGTCCGTGGACTATTCGTCAATATGCAGGATTTTCGACAGCGGAAGAAAGTAATGCCTTTTACAGAAAAAATTTAGCTGCAGGACAAAAGGGACTTTCCATTGCTTTTGACTTACCAACGCATCGCGGTTACGATTCAGATCACGAAAGAGTCGTTGGTGATGTTGGAAAAGCAGGTGTTGCAATTGATTCTGTTGAAGACATGAAAGTGCTTTTCGATCAGATTCCGTTGGACGAAATGTCGGTTTCTATGACCATGAATGGAGCAGTATTACCCATTATGGCTTTTTACATTGTTGCTGCAGAAGAACAAGGCGTTAGTCCAGAAAAACTGGCAGGAACAATTCAAAACGATATTTTGAAAGAGTTTATGGTTAGAAATACTTATATCTATCCTCCCACTCCTTCGATGAAAATTATCGCCGATATTTTTGAATTTACGAGCAAGAAAATGCCAAAATTCAATTCGATATCCATATCTGGCTACCACATGCAAGAAGCTGGTGCGACAGCTGATATTGAATTAGCTTACACTTTAGCCGATGGTTTAGAATATATCAGAACCGGATTATCAACAGGAATGACGATTGACGATTTTGCTCCAAGATTATCTTTCTTTTGGGCAATCGGTATGAATCATTTTATGGAAATTGCCAAAATGAGAGCTGGACGAATGATTTGGGCGAAATTATTACAGCAATTCAATCCGAAAAGTGATAAATCTTTGGCTTTAAGAACACATTGCCAAACAAGCGGATGGAGTTTAACCGAGCAAGATCCGTTTAACAATGTGGCGAGAACTTGTATAGAAGCTGCTGCAGCGGTTTTTGGTGGAACTCAATCTTTACACACCAATGCTTTAGATGAAGCAATTGCACTTCCAACAGATTTCTCGGCTAGAATTGCTCGAAATACTCAAATATTTCTTCAAGAAGAAACCAAAATTACCAAAACCGTAGATCCATGGGCTGGAAGTTATTATGTTGAAAGTCTGACAAACGATATTGTTGAAAAAACTTGGAAACTAATTGAAGAAGTAGAAGAACTTGGCGGAATGACCAAAGCAATTGAAGCAGGAATTCCGAAACTTCGAATTGAAGAAGCCGCAGCAAGAAAACAAGCAAGAATTGACAGCGGACAAGATATTATTGTTGGCGTTAATCAATTTCGTTTAGAAAAAGAAGATCCATTAGATATCCTAGATGTAGACAATCAATTGGTTCGTAAACAGCAGATTGAACGTCTAGAAGAAATAAAACGAACAAGAGATTCTGAAAAAGTAAATAAGTCACTAGAAAAATTAATCCTTTGTGCACAAACCGGACAAGGCAACTTACTAGAAATTGCAATTGAAGCTGCAAGAAACAGAGCAACATTGGGCGAAATCAGTAATGCCTTGGAAACAGTCTTTGGTCGTTTTAAAGCACAAATCAAATCTTTTAGCGGAGTGTACAGTGCAGCAATAAAAAATGACGAAAATTTTGAACGAGCAAAACAACTAGCAGATGTTTTTGCTAAACAAGAAGGAAGACGTCCTAGAATTATGATTGCAAAAATGGGACAAGACGGTCATGATCGAGGTGCAAAAGTAGTTGCAACAGGTTATGCCGATGTAGGTTTTGATGTTGATATAGGTCCGTTATTTCAAACTCCTTCAGAAGCAGCAAAACAAGCTGTAGAAAATGACGTTCATATTTTGGGAGTTTCATCTCTTGCTGCTGGTCATAAAACATTAGTTCCGCAAGTTATTGAAGAACTAAAAAAACATGGACGCGAAGATATAATGGTAATTGTAGGCGGTGTTATTCCGTCTCAGGACTATCAATTCTTGTTCGATGCTGGAGCATCGGCAGTTTTTGGACCTGGAACTAAAATAAGTGAAGCTGCTATAAAAATTTTAGAAGCCTTAATAGATTAAAGTTAGCAGTCGCAGTCGCAGTTTTCAGTTATTAGAGATACGGAAAATAAATAAAGTTCTTGAGATAGCGTTTTAGCTCATAAAGAACATACTCAATAGAAAAAGAGGTTGTTTCACAATTGTGAAACAACCTCTTTTAATTTAGTCGTTTACTGTTGCGTTACTATCTGCTTCTATAAAAGAAAGATCGTAACCTGCAAAATCTCTCATGTAGCTTTTCAAAGAAGTCCCGAAAGCATCTCTAAAATGTCTGCTTCCTTTGTTTTTGAAAAAATTCTTTACAGAACCTGCGCCACCTAAATGCGCTGCAGCTAAAATTCCAGATTCGGTAATTTCAATACCACTGATGATTTTACCTTGATACTTTTCGATTTCGTAACGTAAAATCCATTTGTTTTTGGCTAACAAAGCTATAAAAGCTTTTTCTTGTAGAGCGGGATCTTTTAAAAAGGCTTTATTATCATTAATTCCGATTGCTCTTAAAGCTTTAGAACCAAATTGATATTTACCCATATAACCAAGGGAATTTACTAATCTGTATTGCCCTTGCGATTCTTTAAAAGCTACTGCTTCTTTAAATCCTATAAGATGATTTCCTGTGAATGGGACGTTGGTGTTCGGATAATCATTCTTTTCTTTTGATGGAAAAATGTATTCTGATCCATCTGTTTTTTCAATTAAAAACCAAGGTTTGGTTTCGTGATTTGAGGGAATAAATCCCAAACTTAAAAATGTAATAATAACGACTAAACTCGCATAAAAATACCATTTCTTTATCATAAATTGTTTTTCTTCAAGACACTGTCACTCTCTTGAAATTTCTACGGTGCAAAGATAAGACAATTTCGAAATATGCTTAAAACCAGCATTTTAACATTTTTAAAGAAATATTAGGATTCGCTTTCATCCCAGATATAGTAATGGATTCCGAAAGATTTTGGTAATGATTTTTTAACCTTAAAAACCGAAAATTGAGGTCTAAAAAAAATCAATTTTATATAAATTTTAAGCAAATTCATTAAAAATGAAAGAAATGGATTACATTTAATTTGTCTTTTTTGTGTCAATTTTAAAAATGAGTTTTCGAATTTTATAAAATTTACTGTCGAAAATTGTTTAAATTTTCATTAGTCCCAACTTAAAAATTGATCAAAATATTAATTTAATAATTTTCAAAGCAAAATTAATTTTGAATAAAATTAGAAATAAAAAAACCGAAGCAAAATTTACTTCGGTTTATAATATTTTTTTTAGAAACTAAATTATCTTGTCACACCTTGACTTGCAATCCAGTCTGAATATTTTTTTGCATTTACATTATGCTCCGCCAATGTTGCAGCAAATTCGTGATATCCGAAACGATCAACACTTGCACAGAAATAGATATAATCATTCTTTTCTGGGTTTAAAACAGCTTCTAAAGCCGTAATATCAGGCATTGCAATTGGTCCAGGAGGAAGTCCTTTATTTACGTAAGTATTATATGGAGATCTCATTACCAAATCATTATAAAAAACTCTTTTAATAACTTGATCAAAATCGTTATCTCTCAATTTTAAAGCATAAATAACTGTTGGATCTGCTTGTAAAGGCATTTCTAAACGTAAACGATTTAAATAAACACCCGCAATACGAGGTCTTTCATCTTTTTTAACTGATTCTTTATGAACAATTGACGCTAAAATTGTAGCTTGAACAGGAGTTAAACCTTGTGCTTTTGCTTTTTCAATTCTTTCAGCTGTCCAGAAATTGTGATATTCTTTAATCATTTTATCACGGAACTTCTCAGCCGATGTATTCCAGTAAATTTCGTAAGTATTTGGAATAAACATCGCAAAAACGTTTTCTTCATTAAATCCGTTTGCTGCTAAGAAAGTCGAATCTTTAATGGCTTTCAATAAAGATAAACTGTCAGCTTCAATTTCTTTACCAATTCTTCCTGCAAAATTTTCTAAACGCTCTTGATTGTTAAAAACTAACTTAACTGGAATATTAGAACGCATCGCTCGAACTAAATCAATATTATTCATGTCTTTCTTTAAAAGAAAACGACCCGATTTTACATTTTGCGGATAATCTCTTTTTTCTGCAACCATTTCAAAGTTGTCAAAGTTCTTTATATAAGGTGCCAAAATTTTCTTTACATCGGCATAACTGGCGTCTGTAGGCACGTAAACATATACTTCTTTCTCTTCAAATTTAGTATTAGAACTAAAAATTTTATTTACTAGAATAAAACCATATATCAATAAAACTGAAATTATGGCTACGGCACTTATTGTGATTATTTTTTTTAGACTCAAAGCTTAAATTTTAAATTTGTTTATTAATTAACTGAAAAATTGCTTCATCTTGATAGTGGTTATGATACAAAATCCAGTCTTTTTTTATTCCGATTTTCTTAAAACCAAATTTAGTAAAAAGTGCGACACTGGCTACATTTTGTACGCCAATATTTGCATACAATTGATGGAGATTTAAATTGTAAAAAGAATATTTTATTAAAAGCTCTAAAGCCTCAGAACCAATGTTTTTCCCTTGATTTTCTTCTTTCTGAATTACAATACCAATCCCTGCTCTATTATTTCTAGGATCAAAATCGAACAAATCAATCAATCCAATAGCAGGAAAATCATCATCTTGACAGATTGCCAAACGAAGCTGTTTTGCTTCATAAATATCTTGATGAGCATTTTCTAAATATTGTTTAATCAAAAAACGGCTATAAGGAGTTTGCGTATTGCTAACTTCCCAGATATTCTCATCATTCTCGATAGAATAAATGAACTCTAAATCTTGAGGTTCAAGCGCACGCAAATAAATAGAATCGCCTTTTAATGTTATCATTTTACAATTTTAGATTTTTGATTGTAGATTTTAGATTTAAATCTCAATTGTGCCTTTGAATACAAATTTTGCAGGTCCTGTCAAGAAAACATTTGTATAACCATCATTATCTTTATCAAAAGAAACGACCAGTTTTCCTCCTTCAACATTTAAATTAATTGAAGTTTTATCTGTTTCTCCAATAGCATTCATAGCAATTGCAACGGCTGTAGCTCCAGTTCCGCAAGCAAGAGTTTCGTCTTCAACACCTCTTTCGTAGGTTCTCAAAGAAAAAGTATCATTATCTACTTTTTTAACAAAATTGATATTGCTTCCTTTTTCTCCATATAATTCTCCGTAACGAATTGCAGCTCCGTTTTCTTTTACATTATAATGTTCCAAATCGTCTACAATTTGAACATGGTGAGGCGAACCTGTATTTAGGAAAGTATAAGAATCTTTTTTCTGAATTTCATTCACATCAATCATTTGTAAAGAAACAATTGAATCAGCATTAACAGAAGCGTGATGTAATCCGTCAGTAGCTATAAAAGTCGTTTTATCATCAATTACTCCCAATTGATTAGCGAAAGCAACAAGACAACGACCGCCATTTCCGCACATTGAACTTTGGTTTCCGTCAGAGTTGTAATAAACCATTCTAAAATCGGTTTCGGTATCATTCTCTAAAAGAATCAATCCATCAGCTCCAATTCCGAAACGTCTGTCACACAGACGTTCAATAAGTTTAACATCGTCTTTTGGAAAGAAATTGGAACGGTTATCAATCATTACAAAATCATTTCCTGTGCCTTGATATTTATAAAATTCTATTTGCATTTTTTAGTTGTTAGAAATACAAAAGTACAAACTATTAATTAATGAAATGTTAATCATTGTTAAAGAGAGTTAAACCACTTTTACAAATAATTTTTTGAAGTAATTTTACGTTAAATAAAAACATGAACTTAAATTCTAATAACTTAATTACAAATTTTAATATGAAAAAATTTTCAGCCTTATTTCTAGTGTCATTATTAAGTGGTGCTATTACTCTTGGTGCTTACAAGTTATTATTTGAAAGCAACAATTCTTTTTTTGGAAAAGGAAATTCTGTTGTAACTCTTGCCCCTAACTCTTATGGAAAAAATGTTGGTTTAGGTGCTGAAACATTAGATTTTACCGAAGCCGCAGACAAAACAATTCATACCGTTGTTCACGTAAAAAATGTTTCGAGAAGAACTGTAAGCAACCCAATGCTAGAATTTTTCTACGGATATGGCGGACAACAACAGCAAGAACAAGTAGGAACTGGTTCTGGTGTAATTATTTCTGAAGACGGATACATTGTGACTAACAATCACGTAATTAAAGATGCTACGGAAATTGAAATTACTTTAAACAATAAAAAATCATACAAAGCGAAGTTAATTGGTACAGATTCAAAAATGGATATTGCCCTATTGAAAATTAGTGCCGATGAAAAACTTCCTTACACTGCTTTTGCAAACTCTGACAATGTAAAAGTTGGAGAATGGGTATTAGCTGTTGGAAATCCATATAATTTAACTTCAACTGTAACTGCAGGAATTGTTTCGGCGAAAGCCAGAAATTTAGACCAAAGCGGAATACAATCTTTCATTCAAACTGATGCTGCAGTAAATCCAGGCAATAGCGGTGGAGCGTTAGTAAATGCGAGAGGCGAATTAATTGGAATTAATACTATGATTTCTTCAATGACTGGCTCTTACGTTGGATATTCTTTTGCTGTTCCTTCTAATATTGCCCGCAAAATTATTGAGGATATTATGGAATACGGAAATGTTCAAAGAGGTATTCTTGGAGTTGAAGGAGGCGAATTGAATGCAACTGCTTCTAAAGAATTAGGAGTAACAGAAACACAAGGATTCTATATTAATAGAGTTTCTAAAAATTCTGGTGCAGAAAAAGCTGGTTTAACAAAAGGAGATATTATCGTAAAACTTGATGAGCAAAATATTTCAACTTATGCTGATTTATCTGGCTATATCAATACGAAACGTCCAAACGATATTGTGAAAGTGACTTATATTAAAGATGGAAAAACCAAAACTGTTCCTGTAACTTTAAGTAAAAATGAGTTTTACAGCGCTGAAATTAAAGGAATCGAATTAGAAAACATTGACGCTGCTGATAAGAAAAAATTCAGAATTGATTATGGTGTTAAAATCAAAAACATCACAAACGAGAATTTAATGCAATATCAAAACGAATTACTAGGAAACATCATTTTGAGCATTGATAATGTAAAAGCAACAAATGTTGAAACTGTTTCAAAACTGTTGAGCAAAAAAGACGAAGGACAAAGCGTTCGAATTGAAATGATCAACAGAAACGGAGAGATTTTCAGAATTATAATTTAAGTCGCAGTATTCAGTCTCAGTTTGCAGTATTAAAAAACTGAAAACTGAGACTGCGACTGAAAACTAAAAAAAGCTATCTTAAGAAATTTAAGGTGGCTTTTTTATTTTTAAAAATAAATGCTAAAATAGTTTACGAAATCGATTGAAATAGATACTTTTGCGCAAAATTTTAAAATAGTGAGCATTTTATTTTTTCAATTATGAATAACAAATCATTATACCAAAAAGAGGTATCATTACAAGTCGACCGAAGAAAAGCCGGTGTCGAATTAATTAAAATCATAAGCGATTTATGGTATGACAAATCGATAGAAATGGTTTTATTTAAAAATCAGCTATTAGATAAAAACGTCAGCGATATTATCAATCTTCACCAATATGCGGGTGAATTTGTTGGAAAACCAATTACGATATTCGATTCTGTCGAAATCGCCAGAGTTGTTTTATCACTGGATCTTCCTCCAGCAAAAATTGATCTTGGGAAACTAACTTTTGAATATCGTTTAGAAGACGAAAAATATCCTGACGCAAGGTATTTTGTTATTGAGAAATTGAAAAAAGCGAAATCATCTGTAGAAATTCAGCCTAAAGATGTTGTGCTTTACGGTTTCGGTAGAATCGGACGCATATTAGCACGAGAGCTAATGTCTAAAACTGGAAAGGGAAATCAACTGCGTTTGAGAGCAATTGTAACCCGTGATAAACATGATGTAACAAGTTTAGAGAAACGAGCTTCTCTATTGCGTTATGATTCTATTCATGGAGATTTTCATGGATCTGTTGTTGTCGATTCAAAAAATAACGCATTGATTATTAATGGGACAACCGTTCACATAATTACTGCCAATTCACCAGAAGAAATTGATTATACAGAATATGAAATACACGATGCATTAGTTATTGATAACACTGGCGCATTTATTACAGAAGAAGCTTTGAAACGACATTTAAAATCAAATGGTGTTAGCAAAGTACTATTAACAGCTCCAGGAAAAGGTGTTCCAAATATTGTTCACGGTGTAAATCATAATGATTTTGATCCAGATCAAATTGATATTTTTTCTGCGGCCTCTTGTACAACCAATGCTATAACTCCAGTTTTAAAAGTTATAGAAGAGACATTTGGTATTGTAAAAGGACATTTAGAAACTATTCATGCCTATACAAACGATCAGAATCTCGTGGATAATATGCATAAAAAATATCGCCGTGGCAGAGCCGCTGCTTTAAATATGGTAATTACAGAAACTGGCGCAGGAAATGCAGTTTCAAAAGCATTGCCATCATTAGAAGGAAAATTAACTTCTAATGCGATTAGAGTTCCTGTCCCAAATGGATCACTAGTAGTTTTGAGTTTAGAAGTAAAAAAAGCAACATCAATTGCAGGAATTAATAAGGTAATGAAGAAGTATGCTCTTGAAGGAGAGCTGGTAGAGCAAATAAAATATTCATTAAACAACGAACTAGTTTCTTCTGATATTGTTGGAACTTCAGCACCATCAATTTATGATAGCAATGCTACAATTGTTTCAAAAGATGGAAAAAATATCGTGCTGTACATTTGGTATGATAATGAATTCGGATATAGTCATCAAGTAATTCGCTTAGCAAAATATATTGCCAAAGTGAGACGTTATACTTATTATTAATTCAACCAAACTAACTTTCTTTTTAAAACCATCAAGTTCATCTTGGTGGTTTTTTCATTTATTAAATAGGTAAAACCGTCGTACTTTTTACTTCTGAAATTACAAAAACTGTATTGATTAGTGAAACTTCGGGCAAAACGGATAATTTTTTTTGATGGAAATGATGATAGCTTTCCATGTCTGGAATTATAATCTTAAGCATATAATCAAAATTTCCTGAAACATAATTACACTCTACAACTTCAGGCAAATTTAAAATCGACTGATTAAATCCTTCAGAAGTATCATAAGTCTGTTTTGTTAAGGTTACCTGACAATAAACCGTAAGATTATTTCCGAGTTTTTTCTTGTCTAAAATAGTAACATACTTTTCTATAATACCATCTTTTTCAAGACGTTTCACTCGATCATGAACGGGAGTTAAAGACAAATTTATTTTGTTTGCAATGTCTTTTAAAGTGTAATGCGCATCTTCTTGTAAAAGACGTAGGATTTTTTTGTCAATTTCATCTAAAGCCATAACGAAAACGTTTTATTAAAATCTATAGAATTCAGTCTTTTTTTCTTTTTGAAGAATAAAATTCATTTCAAAACAGAATATTTTTCTGTAAAATTAAAAAATAAAATAATATTTTCTTATTTATTAACCCTCAAACCATAATTTATTCTCTATCTGTAGATTTGTAAAACAATTTCAATAAAAACAAAAAAATATAACAAATGATAATAGGTGTTCCAAAAGAAATAAAAAATAATGAGAACAGAGTTGCTTTAACTCCTGCAGGTGTTTCAGAAATGAAAAAACACGGACATACAGTTTATGTTCAATCTACTGCTGGTTTAGGAAGCGGTTTTGCTGATGAAGAATATGCACAAGCTGGTGCGATTATTTTACCAACTATTGAAGAAGTTTACGCTATCGCTGAGATGATCATCAAAGTAAAAGAACCAATTGCTTCTGAATATCCATTGATCAAAAAAGATCAATTATTATTTACTTATTTCCACTTTGCTTCTTCTGAAGAATTAACGCATGCAATGTTAGAAAAAGGAGCTGTTTGTTTAGCTTACGAAACTGTAGAAAAAACAGACAGAAGTTTACCATTATTAGTTCCAATGTCTGAAGTTGCAGGTCGTATGGCAATCCAACAAGGAGCAAAATACCTTGAAAAACCATTAAAAGGAAGAGGAATTCTTTTAGGAGGTGTTCCTGGTGTTCCACCAGCAAAAGTATTGGTTTTAGGTGGAGGAATTGTAGGAACTCAAGCTGCAAAAATGGCTGCAGGTTTAGGAGCTCAGGTTACTATTATGGACTTAAGCTTACCACGTTTACGTCAATTAGACGACATTATGCCAGCTAACGTAAATACAGAAATGTCTAATCATTACAACATCACAAGAGCAATTAAAGATGCTGACTTAATTGTTGGAGCGGTTTTAATTCCAGGAGCAAAAGCGCCTCACTTAATTACTCGTGATATGCTTAAATTAATGCGTCCAGGAACTGTTGTTGTTGACGTAGCTGTAGACCAAGGTGGATGTATCGAAACTTGTACTCCTACAACTCACGAAAACCCAACTTTCATTATTGACGATATTGTTCACTATTGTGTAGCTAATATGCCAGGTGCTGTTCCTTACACTTCTACTTTAGCTTTAACAAATGCAACTTTACCATACGCTGTACAATTAGCAAATAAAGGATGGGAAAAAGCTTGTACAGAAAATGAAGAATTAAATAAAGGATTAAACGTAGCAAATGGAAAAATCCTTTATAAAGGAGTTGCTGAAGCTTGGAATCTTCCTTTTAACGAAGAAATAGTATTAGCAAACGCATAGTGCTAATACTTAATAAGTGCTTACTAAGTCACTACTATAAAGGCTTTTCTTAATTGAAAAGCCTTTTTTATTGCATAAAAAAACCTGCCTTTTAGAGACAGGTTTTTAAAATTTATTTTTTATCGTTTAGAACTTCAGTCATTACTTTAGCTTCAGTTCCATTTGGAAAAGTAACTTTAATCTTTTGAGCAATTGTTGGAGCAATCTCTGTAATTGCTTTTTTATCATAAGATTCACCCTTTTTAATATGCCATCCATAAAAAATTGCAGGAACATGAGTATCGTAAGCATAAATAGTTCCATGAGATGTACCAGTTGGTGTATATTCAATAACACCTGGTTTATCTACAATAACTAAATCTCCATTTTGTGTAACATCATAACCTTTTGCAACAAAATTTAAAGAATAATCATTTCCAGCATTCGCTAAAACTTCTTCCTCAGTATAGACTTTTTTAACTTGTGGCTGAGCAATTAAAAACTCTTTAAAATCTCTTTTCACCTTAGCAAGTTCTAATCCTTTATCTTTAATAATTTGTCTATTGAAGAAAACATTAAAATTTGAATAGTTTTGAATCAGATCTACACCAAAAGTCTTAGTTGAGAAATCTTGCAGACTTTTTCTAACCTCTTTAGACGGGTAATTATCTACATTATATTTACGATCTTTTAAATAAATTACATTTTCTGCTCCAGCATGATCAGCAGTTAAGAAAAGTAAATAGTTTCCTTTACCAACTGTTTTATCAAGATAAGCTAAGAAATCAGCAATTGTCTGATCTAATCTTAAATAAGTATCCTGAAGTTCCATAGATCTTGGCCCAAGTAAATGGCCTACATAATCTGTAGAAGAAAAACTTACTGTTAGGAAGTCTGTGATATTATCTTTACCTAATTCTTCTTTTTCAATCGCTCTTTTTGCAAATTCAGCTAATAAATCGTTACCGTATGGCGTTGCACGGATAACTCCTGCATCGTTCTTCTCATACATAGATTTTAAATCATATGGAAAAACTGGAGCAGCACTTCCATATAATTTACCTTCATAAGGATTGTTGTCAGGAAGACTCTCATTATAAACCGAAGCAGGCTTATACAAATCCCAACCTTTATTAATATATTTTAAGTAATTTTTCTCGTTATTGAATTCTGTTACCCACTCAGGCAATTTTTCTCCGTAGAAAGTGCTCGAAATAAAAGAACCTGTTTTACTGTACCAAAATGCCCAATTTGCAAAATGTCCCGCAGGAAGAATAGCGCCACGGTCTTTTAAACTCATTCCGATTACTTTTCCGTTAAAATTAGTAGCCATTCTTACTTCATCAGTAATAGTAGTACTTTGAAGGTTTTTTGGAGACATTGCACCTTCTTCTGCCGTTCCATCACCAACAGTTTTCACACCTGCATCATCTGTACAATACATTTCTTTCCCAAGTGTTCTACTAAACCATTCGTTACCTACAATTCCGTGAGTAGCTGGAGTTGTACCTGTGTAGATTGAAGCATGCCCAGGAGCAGTATAAGTTGGCATATAGTTGTAATGCATATTCTGGAAAGTAAATCCATCATTCATTAATCTTTTAAAGCCGTTTGGAGAAAAATCATCTGAAAAGCGATATAAATATTCCATTTTCATTTGATCGACAACTATACCCACAACTAACTTTGGACGTTGTTGCGCACTTAGGCCTGTTACAGCAAGAAGTGCTAACAATAAAATATTTTTCTTCATATTTAAAAAGTAATTTAAACACAAAAATACTTATTCATATCCAAAAAGTCTAAAGTATCAATGTTTAACCACAAACAATTGACTATAATTTAACAGTTTTAAAACTATCAGCCTTACACATCTGTAATTTCCCTATGGACCAAGCCGCCAACTGAATCTTTTCCGGTATTGTTTTAATACAGCTTAAAACCAAAAAATCCCCATCAAATACATGATGAGGATTCTTAAAAGAAAGGCGACGACATATTCCTTTTTCTCAATTTTTCTTCCAATCTCTCAATGAACTTCCGTGTTTTGCGGGGTGCAAATGTAAAAGCTTTTTTCAAATCCCGCAAGCTTTTCCGAATCTTTTTTCAGAAAATTTCTTTTCCTCCGATTCTTCTTTCCTGCCGGTATTTCGATGAGCGCCTTTCGCTGTTGCGGGTGCAAAAGTAGAACCTTTTTCCGCTTGCGCAAGCTTTTTATCCGCCTTTTTTTGATCTTTTTTAAAACTTTTTCTTAACTTACTGATAACATAGCCTTTATACATTCGCTTCTTTTGGGGCGATGTGGGGTTTTTCTGTACCGAACCGTGTTTTTCTTATTTTCCGCATCTTTTGGGCTGCCGCTTTTGGGGATTTTTCAGCGTTTCCGCATCTTTTTATATGATTCTTTATCGTTTTAATCCTCTCTTTCCATCTAAAAGCTTCTTCCGGAAACCGATGCCCTAGCCCCGATAGAAGCGGAAATCCTTTTTGTGGCGGGGTTCGCCATAAAAAGATTGAAGCGGATAGCGGGAAACAGCTCCTTAAAAACCATAATATTCAAATCATACTTATATATATGTACAAAAAAGAAATCCGACAGGTGTTTAAAAACCTGTCAGGTTATGAATAAGAATTACTCATATATATAATGGAGTGCAAAAGCTATACATATATAATACAGTAAACTTATGAATACGTATTGTATGTATTTTTGTAATCATGTATATTTGCATTCACAAAATTATAAACAATGATCAAGATTACTTTACCCGATGGGTCAATTAGAGAGTTCGCTTCGGGCGTAACTCCAATGGAGGTCGCTAAAAACATTAGCGAAGGTTTTGCTAGAAACGTGATTTCTGCATCTTTTAATGGTACAACTATTGAAACCGAAACTCCATTAACGACCGACGGTAATCTTATATTATATACTTGGAATGATGCGGAAGGAAAAAAAGCTTTCTGGCATTCGACTTCACACGTAATGGCTCAAGCTCTTGAGGAATTGTATCCTGGAATTAAATTAACTCTAGGGCCTGCAATTGCTAATGGTTTTTATTATGATGTAGATTTTGAAGATCAGAAAATTTCTGAAGCTGATTTTAAAAAGATTGAAGATCGCATTCTTGAAATCTCAAGAGGAAAGTTCGATTTTAAAATGCGTCCTGTAACCAAAGCGGAAGCTTTAGAGATGTACAAAGATAACGTGTACAAGACTGAATTGATTTCTAATCTTGAAGATGGTACTATTACATTCTGCGACCATTCTACTTTTACTGATTTATGCCGTGGTGGACATATTCCAAACACTGGAATCATTAAGGCTGTGAAAATCATGAGCGTTGCTGGTGCTTACTGGAGAGGTGATGAGAAAAACAAGCAGTTAACTCGTGTTTATGGAACTTCGTTCCCTAAACAAAAAGATTTGACTGAATATCTTGAACTTCTTGAAGAAGCAAAACGTCGTGATCACCGTAAATTAGGAAAAGAACTTGAATTGTTTGCTTTTTCTCAAAAAGTGGGACAAGGTTTACCATTATGGTTGCCTAAAGGCGCTGCTTTAAGAGATCGTTTGGAGCAATTCTTAAAAAGAGCACAAAAGAAAGCTGGATACGAGCAAGTTGTTAGTCCGCACATTGGTCAAAAAGAACTTTATGTAACTTCTGGTCACTATGCTAAATATGGAGCTGACAGTTTCCAACCAATTCATACGCCTGCAGAAGGTGAAGAGTTTTTATTGAAACCAATGAACTGCCCTCACCACTGCGAAATTTACAATGTAAGACCTTGGTCATATAAAGATTTACCTAAGCGTTATGCTGAATTTGGTACTGTTTATAGATATGAGCAATCTGGAGAATTACATGGTTTAACTCGTGTTAGAGGGTTTACTCAAGATGATGCGCATATTTTCTGTACTCCAGAGCAATTAGATGAGGAGTTTAAAAAAGTAATTGACCTTGTATTATATGTATTTGGTTCTTTAGGCTTTGAGAACTTTACTGCTCAAATTTCGTTAAGAGATCAAGAAGATAGAGAAAAATACATTGGTACTGATGAGAACTGGGAAAAGGCAGAAAATGCTATTATCAATGCGGCAAAAGACAAAGGTCTTAATACTGTTGTAGAATATGGTGAAGCTGCATTTTATGGTCCGAAACTTGATTTCATGGTAAAAGATGCTTTGGGAAGACAATGGCAATTAGGAACAATTCAGGTAGACTACAACTTACCAGAGCGTTTTGAATTGACTTACAAAGGTGCTGATAATGAATTACATCGCCCTGTTATGATTCACAGAGCTCCTTTTGGATCTATGGAACGTTTTATAGCAATTTTACTTGAGCATACAGCAGGAAATTTCCCACTTTGGCTAATGCCTGAGCAGGCTATTATCTTGTCTTTGAGCGAGAAATACGAAAATTATGCTAAAAAAGTTTTAGATTTGCTAGAAAATCACGAAATTCGCGCCCTAATTGACAACCGAAATGAAACTATCGGTAAGAAAATTAGAGATGCAGAAATGCAGAAAATTCCATTTATGCTTATCGTTGGTGAGGAAGAAGAGAAAAACGGTACGATTTCTATTCGTCGTCACGGACAAGAAGGAAAAGGTAATATCACTGTTTCAATCGAAGAATTTGCTGCGATTGTAGACGAAGAAATAAAAAAGACATTAAAAGTATTTACAGTTTAACTTAAATTAGAAAGTCATAGCAATAAAAAGTAACAGAGGTTTTCAACCTCGAGTAGAAAAAAAAGATGCACACAGAATAAACAATCTTATTCGTGTTCCCGAAGTACGTCTTGTAGGTGAAAACATTGAGCCTGGGGTTTTTAAAATAGCTGATGCGCTACGTTTAGCTGACCAACTTGAGTTGGATTTAGTTGAAATTTCGCCAAACGCTGAACCACCGGTTTGTAAAATTATGGACTACAAGAAATTTGTTTACGAACAAAAGAAAAGAGATAAGGCTTTAAAAGCTAAATCTTCTCAAGTTGTTGTAAAGGAAATTCGATTTGGTCCTCAAACTGACGAGCATGATTATGAGTTTAAAAGAAAGAACGCTGAAAAATTCTTGAAAGAAGGAGCTAAATTAAAAGCTTTTGTTTTCTTTAAAGGACGTTCTATCATTTACAAAGATCAAGGTCAGATTCTATTATTACGTCTTGCTCAAGACTTAGAAGAACACGGTAAAGTTGAAGCTATGCCTGTTTTAGAAGGAAAGAGAATGATCATGTTCATTGCTCCGAAGAAGAAAAAGTAAAACAGTTTGCAGTCGCAGTTTTCAGTTTTCGTACTGTAAACTGAAAACTGCGACTGACAACTAAAAAAATAAGTAAGTAAGAATAAATTAAAAAACTAGGAAAAATGCCTAAAATGAAAACAAAATCTAGCGCTAAGAAACGTTTTAAAGTTACTGGCTCTGGAAAGATTAAAAGAAAGCATGCTTTTAAAAGTCACATCTTGACTAAAAAATCTAAAAAACGTAAATTAGCTTTGACTCACTCAGCGCTAGTTCACCAAACAGATATGAAAAGCATCAAACAACAATTAAGAATTATCTAATAATTCTTTAGGTTAAAAAATTATTTATATAACCTTGGAGTATGGCTTTGAAGTTCCTTTGATTCAATTCAGGACGCCTGCTACAAAAACACATTAAAATTATGCCAAGATCGGTAAATTCAGTTGCTAAAAGAGCAAGAAGAAAAAAAATAATGAAGCAAGCCAAAGGTTTCTTTGGAAGACGTAAAAACGTTTGGACAGTTGCTAAGAATGCAGTAGAGAAAGCGATGAGCTACGCTTACCGCGATAGAAAACAAAACAAAAGAAATTTCCGTTCATTATGGATTCAACGTATCAACGCTGGAGCTAGATTAGAAGGAATGTCTTATTCTCAATTCATGGGGAAAGTTAAAGCTAACGGAATCGAATTGAACCGTAAAGTTCTTGCAGATTTAGCTATGAACCACCCAGAAGCTTTCAAAGCTATTCTTAATAAAGTAAAATAAACGTTTTATAAACTCAATTTAAGATTACTTACTTATTATATAAAACCATTCGTTAACGCGAATGGTTTTTTTGTTTAAAGAAGTTTCAATTGTCCTGCTTTTCTAAAAACAAAATTTAAAAAGTACATTTGTATAATACTAAAACTGTTTTATGCACAAAGCTCTTTTTGATCATATTCAAAAATTCATTTCTCTTGAACCTTCAGATATTGATAAATTAGAATCATGCCTAGAACTTTCTAAAATAAAAAAGAAAGAACATATTTTAGAAGAAGGTCAAATCTGCAACATCATGTATTTTGTTGTTAAAGGCTGTATGCGACAATATATCATCAACTCTAAAGGAGCTGAACAAACGTTGCAATTTGGTATCGAAAATTGGTGGATTACCGATTATTTAAGTTACCACAATCATATTCCTTCAAGCTTTTACTTGCAGGCAGTAGAAAATTCAGAAGTCATAGCTATAGATAAGACAATTTTAGAATCTCTGCTAATTGAAATACCGTATCTAGAAAGGTACTTCAGAATAGTCACACAAAAAAGTTTCGGCGCTATGCAAATGCGCATCAAATTCTTATTTACAATGTCGGCTGAAGAAAGATATCATCACTTTAATGACCATTTCCCAGAATTTGTTCAACGTGTTCCACAATATATGCTTGCCTCCTATCTGGATTTTTCAGCAGAATTTATGAGTAAAATAAGAGCTGGGAAAGTCTAATTTGAATTTCTTGAAGTAGTTCAAGTTTTTGAAAGCATACATTATTGACCTTTGTAATGAACTTTTAAAACACAAAAAAATGAAATCAAGAATTGTTATCCCGAATGTTGCTCCGGAAGCTTATAATGCTTTATTAAACCTAGAAAAATATATCGCATCTACTTCATTAACGCCTGTACACAAAGAATTAATTAAAATACGTGCTTCTCAAATAAATGGCTGTGCTTACTGTATTAATATGCACACTGCTGATGCCAGAAAACATGGAATTTCTGAACAGAGAATATACCTAACAAGTGCTTGGCGTGAAGCTGATGTTTATACCGAAGAAGAGAAAGCGATCTTAGCTTTAACAGAACAAGTAACTTTAATCAGCAATCATGTTTCTGATGAAGTTTACCAAAACGCCGCTCAATTATTTGATGAAAAATATCTTGCCGAAATCATTTTAGCAATTATTACAATTAATTCTTGGAATAGACTTGCAATTGCAACTGGAATGAGAGCCGTTTAAGTTTTATAAAGATAAGTTTTACAACATTTTAAATTTTTGACAACCCTCACTCAGAGGGTTTGTTTGTATATCACTGTAAATGAATACTAGAAAATAAAAAAAATGCACTTTTTACAAAAACAGGTATTTATACTCTTTCACAGGAACTCAGATTTTTTATTTTTGGCGCATGATACCAAAAAGAATACAAATATTTTCCTTTTTAATTGCTGTTTTTATTACTCTTTTCTCCTGTGAAAAGAGAACAAACAATAGTTTAAAAGGCATCCATAATAAAGCTGAAGTTAATAGACTAATTGCAGTTGCAGATAATTTTTTCGACACTAATAAATACGATAGCGCTTTTTTTTATTACAATCAAACAATATCTATTTGTTCACCTTCAAATGACGCAGAAAACTACATAAGTACTTTAAATCGTATGGCAATTATCCAGCAGACTCATGGAGATTATGCTGGAAGTGAGGCAACAATTACTAAGGCGTTACCATACACTAAACTTGTAAAAAACCAACTTCAGACTTGGAACCTCTATACTACTTTAGGGAGCAATTACCTAAACACTTTCGATTATAAAAATTCTATTTTATACCATAAAAAAGCCCTAAAGCTTAATGTAAAGCCGTGGAAAAAATTAGCCTCAAAAAACAATATTGCGGTTACATTAATTCAAGAGAAAAAATTTAATGAAGCCCTAAACATCTTTCTTCCTTTAGAAAATAAAAAAGAGGTAATTAGAGATAAAGAATTTTATGGAGCACTATTAGACAATATTGGACTTTGCTATTATCAAATTCACAATAACGAAAGTGCCTTGCATTACTTGAAGAAAGGTTTAGAAATTAGAAAAACTTTAAAAAGCCCGTATGGATTAGGAAAAAGTTATATTCATCTTGCAGAATTCTATGAATTTAAAGATTTGTCTTTAGCAAAGAAGTACATGGTTTTAAGTTATAAAGAATTCAGTAGAATAAATCATGTAGAAGGGAGATTATCTGCTTTAAAAATGATTATTAAAAACAGCTCGAATTTAGAACTTAAAAATTATTCGAACGAATATATAAGTCTTGTTGATAGTACTTACGAAGTTACACAAAAAGCTAAAAATCAATTTGCGAGAATAAAGTATGACTCTAAACGCGAAAGAGAAGAAAACTTGAAACTTAAAACACATAAAGCACAAAATGAATTAAAGCTTGAGAGACAAAAAAACAGAAACATAATATCTTATATCATAATTGTTCTGAGTCTTTGTTTGATTTTAATTTTATATTATTATCTAACTTCTAAAGCAAATCGAGAAAAAATTGAAGCCGCTTACAACAGTGAAACTAGAATTTCAAAAAAACTGCATGACGAGTTAGCAAACGATATCTATCACACTATGGCTTTCGCCGAAAACAGAAATCTATCTCTGGCCGAAAATAAAGAGCAATTACTAAATAATTTAGATGCCATATATTCTCGAACAAGAGACATTTCGAAAGAAAACTGCACCATTACTACTGATGAAAATTATATTTTATCACTTAAAGAAATGATTTCTGGTTTCAGTACTCTGAATATCACTTTAATTCTAAACGGGCTAGACAGTATTCTATGGGATGAAATTGACAAAAATAAAAAAATTACTATCTATCGAGTATTACAAGAATTACTTGTAAATATGCGTAAGTATAGTGAAGCTTCATTAGTCGGGATAAATTTTAAACAAACAGAAAAAAATATTTTAGTTAACTACACCGATAACGGAAAAGGTATAGATACCGAGAAAATTGTATTTAAAAACGGGCTTTATAATGTAGAAAATCGAATTCTAAAAATTAAAGGTGCTATAGATATATCTTCTAGTCCAAATCAAGGATTTAAGGTTTTTATTAAAATTCCTGCCTAATTTAACGAATTGTTTTTCCCAAGTCTCAAAATGAAAAAAGCCCCAGCTTTACTTAAAATTTTAGTCTCTGTACTTCTTTTGCTCGTTCTTCCAACGTCTTGCAAAAAGGAAAAGCATGCGGTATTAAAAAAAACTGATAATACGGCAGAAGTTAAAAGATTAACAATTATTGCAGATAGTTGTTTTGAAAACTCTGATTATAAAAATGCCTTCAACACTTATACTAGAATAATTTCTCTTTCAGATACTGTAAAGGATAGAATCGACTATGTTGATGCATTAATATCTCTAGCTTACATTTATCAATATCAGGGTGATTATATACAAAGTGAGGAAACGGTAATTAAAATATTACCGCACTTAAAATATATGAAGAAACCAAGATTTGCTTGGAATGCCTATTTTATTCAGGGATTTAATTATTTTAAAACCGACAATTTAGAAAGCGCTTTAGTGTATTTTAGAAAAGCATTAAACCTTAATACCAGTGCATTTAGAAAATGGGGCATCTTAAACAGTATAGGTATCGTGTATATGAAGCAAAAAAAATATAACGCAGCTGCTTATATGTTTGAGAAAATTACCACAGAGGGATATCACGCTCAAAAATTTAAAACAAACAGCTGTGATCGTTTTGAATTAATGGATTATGCTGTAATGTTAAACAACTTAGGTATATGCTATCAAAACTTAAAAAATCCAAAAGCTATAGATTTTTACAATAAATCTTTAAAGATTAGACTTAAAATAAATGACCGTGATAATATCTCTAGCAGTTATGCCGCTCTTTCTGAATATTATTTAAAAACCAACCCCGCATTAGCAAATAAATATGCCAAATTGGGATATGAAAAGGCTTCTGAAGTCAATTTCTATGTAGATAAAAATTATTGCTTGAGTTTTTTGGTTCAAACTGCGACCGGAAATGAATTGAAAAAATATACTAATATTTATATCCATTTTACAGACAGTATTAATAAAGCCCGATTAAAAAATAAAAATCAATTTTCAGATATAAAATACAATTTCAAAAAAGATATAGAAGAAAATTTAGAACTTAAATCCCAAAAAGCTGAGCATGAATTAGAGATGCAGAGGCAGAAAAATAGAAGCAACATTTCTTATGTAGTAATTTTTATCAGTGCTTTCATTTTACTCTTTTTATTTTTTCACATTACGTTAAAAGGAAAAAAAGAGAAAGATGATGCCATATTTAAAAGCGAGCTAAGAATTTCGCAAAAGCTTCACAACGAATTGGCAAATGACGTTTTTAAATTATCGACACGTATTCAAAATTCTAATCTTGAAGAACCAAAAACAAAAGAGGAACTACTTAATCACTTAGATCAAATTTATTTGAAAACCAGAAAAATTTCTAAAGAGAACAGTATTATTCCTTTCAATGAAAATTATGAAATTGGTTTAAAAGAAATGATTTCTGAATATTCTCATTCTGATTTGCACATAATAGTAAATGGTTTAAATACCGTTTCATGGTCAAAAATCGAACGCATTAAAAAAATAACCGTTTTTAGATCACTTCAAGAAATTTTCGACACTATGAAAAAGCATAGTGACGCATCATTGGCAAGTCTTACTTTTAAAATAAACGATAAAAACCTGCAGATAATTTACATCGATAATAATACAAAAGTTCAAAATAGCAGTATTAATTTAAAAAACAGACTGAAAAGTGTCGAAAATCGTCTTAAAACATTGAAAGGGTTTTTACAGGTTTCTGATTCCGAAAATCAAGGTTTTAAAGTTTTTATTAATCTTCCTTTATAATATAAATGCCCTTTTTTAATATTTAAAATCCATAAATGAAAGTCTCATCTGTAGTTAAAATTTTAATTTCTGTATTTCTTTTGCTCGTTTTACCAACGTCATGCAAAAAGGAAAAGCATGCAGTATTAAAAAAAATTGACAATACGGCTGAAATAAAAAGACTGACTATTATCGCTGATAATGATTACGATCATAATGAATATTTAAAGGCGTACAAAAATTATTTAAAAATAATTCATCTTTCTGATCCTGAAAAAAATAGAATAGATTATGTTGACGCACTAATTTCAATAGCGCTTATACAACAATATGAAGGCAATTACCTGGAGAGTGAAAATACTGCTACAAAAATATTGCCTCACCTTAAATACATGAAAAAGCCAAGGTTTGCTTGGGAAACATATAAAGTTTTTGCAAGTAATTATTTAGCTACAAAAGATTATGACAATGCTCTTATCTATGCTAAAAAAGCTTACGATCTAAATACAACTGTGAGAAGGAAAGCAAATGCATTAGCTAATATTGCGCTTGTTTATATGCATAAAAAACAATACAAAAAAGCTGTAAAAATTTATACTCAGCTAACTACCACGGGATATTATGGCAATAAGAAAAAAACAAATACTTTAAAAGATTTTGAATTAATTGACTATGCAGTAATGAGAAATAACATAGGTATTTCTTACGCTAATTTATTACATCCTAAAGCTCTATCCTATTACCAAGAAGCTCTAAAGATTAGACTTCGATTACATGACAAACATAATTTACCAGAAAGTTACTCAAATCTCTCCGATTATTATGTAGATTCAAATCTTGCATTGGCTAAAAAATATGCTGAAGCAGCTTATAAACACGCTTGCATAATAAATACTTATCGGCAAAAAAAGTATGCTTTAGAAACTTTAATACGAACCACTACAGGAAATGACTTAAAGAAATATTCTAATATCTATGTTCATTATCTCGACAGTATTAATAAAATTCAATTATCACAAAAAAATCAATTTGCCAACATACAATACTATTTCAAAAAAGATAAACAAGAGAATTTAGAACTGAAAACTCAAAAAGCAGAAAAAGAATTGCAATTTGAAATACAAAAAAATCAAAGTTACATTTTGTATGTAGTAATTTTTATTAGTGTTTTCGCTTTGCTGTTTTTAACTCTTCATATTACTTTAAAAGGGAAAAGAGAAAAAGACGATACTATATTTAAAAGTGAATTACGGATTTCTCAAAAACTTCATAACGAATTAACAAGCGAAGTTTTTAAATTATCTACAAATATTCAAAACTCAAATTTTGAAAAACCTGAAAGCAAGGAAGAATTACTTAATCATTTAGATCAAATTTATTTGAAAACTAGGAAAATTTCGAGAGAAAATAGTGCCATACTAACAGATGAAAACTATCTCGAAAATCTAAAAATGATGCTTTCTGAGTATTCCAATTCTTCTTTAAATATAATTGCAAATGGTTTAAGCAGTTTTTCGTGGCATGAGATTGATCGAATTAAAAAAATTACCATTTTTAGAATACTTCGAGAGCTCTTAAATGAAATGGCGAAAAGCAGTAACGCATCTTTAATAAGCTTAAATTTTAAAAAAGAGACAAAAAATATTCAAATAATTTATATTGATAACAATACAGAAACCACTGATGGATATGTCAATTTAAAAAAAAGACTACAAAATGTGGAAAACCGTATTAAAACAATAAAAGGAACTATTAATTTTGAACCGAATCTAGAAAATGGTTTAAAAATAAGTTTCACATTCCCATTATAAAACAATTATATGTTTAAAAAAGTTTTAGTTGCCGAAGATTTAGACAGTATTAGTATCGCTGTTATTCAAGTACTTGAAGAACTACAAGTTCCAGTAATTCACCATGTGAAATATTGTGATGAAGGTTTACTCAAAGTAAAAAAAGCTTTGGTTGAAAATGAGCCTTATGATTTATTAATTACCGATCTGTCGTTCAAATCAGATCACCGAAAAGCAAATATCGAAACTGGCGATGGGTTAATTGAAGCAATCAATCGTGTTCAGCCTAAACTAAAGAAAATTGTATTTTCTATTGAAGACAAAAGTTATAGAATTAAAACGCTTTTTAATGAACTAGGAATTAATGCCTACGTTTCTAAAGGAAGAAATAGCATTATAGAATTACGAAATGCGATTGAAAGCACATTCAATAATGAAGAAAAAATACTTTCGTCTGATTTGTCTTTTAATTTTAATGATAAGGCCTTAATTGAAATTGAATCTTATGATATTTCAATTTTAAAACTTTTATCTCAAGGATATATTTTAGAAAGTATTTCAAAAGAATTTAAAGATTTGTCTATTACCCCAAACGGAACGAGTAGTATTGAAAAAAGAATTAATAAACTAAAAATTTACTTTAAAGCAAATAATAATGTGCATTTAATTGCTATAGCAAAAGATTTTGGATTGGTATAACTAGCATAATATGATACGTTTACGGATTCCCGTAAGGATATCAATTCTAATAAATCTAAATTTGTTATGAATCTATTAACCTACAATGAGACCAAAAAACAAAGCGGATATTTTATTCGCAAAAATTAACACAACCCAAAATAAAATAATAATGAAAACAATGCTACTTTGTCTTTTTTTATCAATAAGTTTTGTTCTTGTCTCTGCAAAAACCGGATGGCTTGAAATTGATTGGAAACTTATATTTATTCCAGCGCTTTTAGTATTACAAATTATCATAATTAGCACAGCTTTAAAAAACAGATACAAAAAACACTAAATAATTTTCTAAGAAAGGCCTGATAATTGTAGAAAGAGAATTATCTATATTTGATTACAATTATTTTTTTACATGAAAAACGTTCTCAGCCCTCTCCTACTATTATTTACATTTATATCTTTTGCGCAAACCAAAATTCTGTCTTGGAATATAGAAAACTTCGGAAAATCAAAATCGAATACCGAATTAAACTATATTGCCAAAACTATCTCTGCCTATGATATAATTGCTATTCAGGAGGTAGTTGCAGGAAATGGCGGTGCACAAACTGTAGCAAAGCTCACTGAATTACTTAACGAAAAAGGAAATAAGTGGGACTATAATATAAGTGATCCAACAAGCAGTAGCAGTTACAAAACTGAACGATATGCTTTTATTTGGAAAACACATAAAATAAAATTAAAAAACAAACCTTGGCTGGAGAAAAAATATAATTTAGAAATTGACCGAGAACCTTATTTCGGCACTTTCGAAATCAATAAAAAAACAATTACACTAGTCAATTTTCACGCTATAACTCAAAAAAAGCAGCCAGAAACTGAAATCAAATATTTTAAGTTTTTGCCAAGTGAATATCCTAATTTAAATCTAGTTTTCTTAGGCGATTTTAATTGCCCTGAAAAACATACTGTTTTCATTCCTTTAAAAAAAATGGGATATAATTCTGTATTGAAGAATCAGAAAACAACGCTTAAGCACAAATGCAAAAACAATATCTGTTTAGCATCTGAATTTGATAATATTTTTTACAAATCCTCATCTGTAAAAGTTATCAATTCGGGAGTAATTAAATTTTATGAAGATTTTGATTCTCTTCAAGCAGCAAGAAAAGTTTCAGATCATATTCCGATCTGGTTTGAAATCTCACTAAACTAGGTTTTAAGTTTCTTTTTTCTCGCAGCAGGAAATAAAACATTATTCAAAATTAATCTGTAACCTGGAGAATTTGGGTGCAAATCTAAAACCGTTGGCGGATCTCCAACTTGATGCTGAAAATCTTCTGGATCATGTCCTCCGAAAAAAGTAAACATTCCTTTTCCTTTTTCGCCATGAATATATCTTGATTCGCCATTTAGCTCACAAGTTCCCATAATTAATATGTTAGATTTTATTAGCGAAGAATCAAATGAAGTCGTTTGCCCCATAAAACCTTTTACCAATTGGGTATGGTTTTGACACAACATACTTGGAATTGGGTCCCATTTTGCTGAAAATTCCATTAAAGTGAAATAATCTTTTTCCATAACAATACGTCTTTTTGTAGTCATATCGATATCTGAAAATTCATAAACTTCAGGTCTTCTTTCTAAGGTAAAATTTTTGAAAGCAAAAGAGTTATTGTAATTTAATTTCGATTGATAATTAGACTCGCTTGGATCGCCATCAAACATTGTTTCGCAAATATCGACTCCATCAGCTGCAAGCGCAATATCAAAACTATCTGTAGCAGAACACATTGCAAACATAAATCCACCGCCAATTACAAAATCTCTAATTTTTTTTGCTACTGCTCCCTTTTCCTGAGATACTTTGGCATATCCTAATTTTGTCGCTAAAGCTTCAGCATCCTTTTTTTGATCAATATACCAAGGTGTATTTTTATAAGCCGCATAGAACTTTCCGTACTGTCCAGTAAAATCCTCATGATGAAGATGTAGCCAATCATACATTAATAACTGATCGCTTAAAACTTCTTCGTCATAAATTGGAGTGAAAGGTATTTCGGCATAAGTTAAAACCAAAGTTACTGCGTCGTCCCAAGGTTGTTTTCCTTTTGGCGTGTAAACAGCAATTTTTGGAGCTTTCTCCAAAATTACAGATTCCATATTTTGAGAAGGACTCGAGATTTCATTTAAAATAGAAGCTTGTTCACTATCTGAAATAACTTCAAAACTAACACCTCTAATTTTACATTCTTTTCTAATCTCTTCAGCATCAGGAAGCAAGAAAGAGCCTCCACGGTAATTTAAAAGCCAGCTTGCTTTATAATCTCTGCTTAAACACCAATAAGTAATACCGTATGCTTTTAAATGATTCTGTTGAGTTGTTTCGTCCATCGGAAGTAATATGAACGAGGCGCGGGCATTGAATGTAACTAATAGTATAAAAATGTAGAATAAACTTCTATTCATCCGAAAATTATTTTAGTAAAGATATAAAGGAACTATCTAAAAAAAGAATCTATAGTCCCTTTTATGGCATAAGAGAATGTTAAATAAAAAAACAGGGGAAAATACCTGATTTACACCCTTGAAAAAAACAGGTAAAAACACCTATAGTGCCATTAAATATTCTATATACATTTGCTATCCCAGGTCATAAAACTAATCAATGTAAAAAACAACCAACCAATGAAGTTTAATGATAGTAATAACCAAGAAAAGGGTATGAATTTAGTTCAAAAAATAGGTTTATGTGTTCTCGTGATAACAATCATATTGTATTATGTGTTATCAATTCAGTTTTTGACAGCATAATTTTTTAGATTGTCAAATCTGCTAAATCGTTTTGAATGGCATACACAACCAAACCAGCAATATTGCGCGATTCTGTTTTAAGCAGCAAATTATTTCTGTGCCCTTCAATAGTTCTCGGACTTAAAAACAGCTGCTCGGCAATTTCGGCAGTTGTTTTCTGCTGACAGATCAATTGCAGAACTTCTACTTCACGAGGCGAAAGGAAACTCGTATCTAAACCGCCTTTTGTATTTTTAGGAGAAACTATGGTTTCTTGAATTGTTTTTAAAACATTTTCATTATAGTAGAATCCTTTTGCAGCTACTTCTCTAATTGTCAGAATTAAATCTTTTGGAGTAGTATTTTTAATTAAATAAGCAACAGCACCAACCTGAATCATATTAGCAATGAATGACTTCGTATCATAACTTGTTAGCGCTATTATTTTGATATCGGGAAACGCCTTTCGAATAATTTTAGTGGCCTCGACACCATTTAAAACTGGCATCTTTAAGTCCATTATAATTAAATCGGGTTTGACTTCGTTTTCATTTAACTGAGAAATTAGATCTTCTCCGTTTGAGGCCTCAAAAATAACTTCTACATTATCTTCTCTCTGTAATAAAAAAGAAATTCCTTTTCGAAACAAAATTTCATCATCGACAAGGGCAATTTTAATAGTGGCATTCATCTTTTTGGATTTTGGTCGTTTAGTTTGGTATCCCGAAATTACAAAATATGATTAATAAATAGCCAAAACATATCATTTTATCGACTAAAAACCTTATTAAAGTTCTAAATTCGACCTAAAAAGTAAAATTTACTGCGATTCCGTTATTAATTTCAGAGGTAATTTTGATTGTTCCCTCCAAAAATGATATTCGGCTATCAATATTTTTCATTCCTAAACCTTTTTGATTTTCAGCATTTGAACTATCAAAACCAATTCCGTTATCTTCATAATTACATGTATTTACACCTTCAATATTGATAAATGAAATCCAAATTTCGGTTGCTTTTCCATGACGAAGCGAATTATTCATTAATTCTTGAAGAATTCTAAAAATATGCAAATGTCTGTCGAGATCTTTGTCGTCAAAATCGATTTCATTTTTATAATGCGTTTTGACAGATTTACTGGTTTCAAATTCCTCGCATAATTCTTCTATTCCTGCATTTAATCCAAATTTTTCGAAAACAGGAGGCAATAGATTATGGGCAATTTTTCTAGAGTTTTCTAAAGCTTTAGTAGTTAAATTGATTATATTTTCGGTTATTTCAGCCGTTTCAGATTCTGTAAGATTTGGCGCAGTAAGCAAATGGCTATTTAATGAAACAATATTTAATTTCGAACTGATATCATCATGAAGATCTTGTGCAATTCTTTTGCGTTCTTCTTCCTGCGTGATAATAACAGCATGCAATTGTTCTTTTTGATAGCGAAGTATTAAATCTACTTTTTCTAATTCCTTCTGAATTATTTTTTGTCTAGAAAAATAAAAGAATATAATTAAAACTACCGCAACAATCATAAAGAAAAGTGAGGTATATAAAATTATAGCAACGATTTCTTTTTCTGGTATTGAATGGAGACTCATATTATGGATTGAAATATTTTAATTAGCTAAATTTTTCGTTTTTGAAAAACTCACTTTCCATTCTACAATCATAGAGAAATAAAATACTCCAACTAAAAATGCATTTAATCTCCAACTTAAATATTTAAATTCATTTGACAAGTTATGCGTTAAATTCCCTACCAACAATAATACTGTTGAAGCAAGCATAAAAGCTACAACTCCAATCGAAAAATAATAGTAAGTTTTATTATCGCCAAGCATATTATAAAAATGCATTAAAGCAAAAATAAGGACTAGCAATGAACAGATTGTAATTTCAAACAAATTAAATTTATAAATCTGTTCTGGGTCATTATATAATTGAATAAAAATGATCAATAGAGCCAAAATCATACTCCAAACTACCACTTTTTTTTGTGCCTGAATTTTAAATAATGACTTATAAAACAATCCTAACAATATCATCTGTCCAATGACAAATGTATTCATCAACAATAAATTATTTAAATGCATATGATACATGATTTCCATAGAAATCTGAATTAAAAAGCTAAAAACAATATATATGATGAAAAAGACATTAGCTTTTTCCTTGCGGAAAAAGCTATATGTATATAATATCAAACTTATAAATAAAATGATATAAGAAGAATATATTAAAAAATCATCCATTGTTATGCCATCGGACTAGCTGGATCACCATAAGGAGGACATGGACGGCTAGTGTCATAAACAACTTCGCTTCCCTCACATCCTTCTGATACACCCACATTAAATACATCTACATAAATACCGGTTTTTTTGTCCAGTTTTGTACCCACAAACATTAAAGTTTGTTCTCCAGCATTGTTAATTCCTTTGTATGCTCTAACTGCATCAATGTCTTGCTTTAATACTAATCTCAAAGCATCTAAAGGGATTAAGTAAGCGTCTATTTTACCTTTACCTTCTTCAACCTCTTTAGGCGAATCACGGTATTTTTTTGCCCAACTTTTACCTTCTTCTAAAGATACTTCAACACTTCCTAGATTAAAATCATCATTCATAATTTACATTTGTTAATTGGTTAATAATTTAAAAAAAATTAATAGTTTCTGATTGGTTTAGCTAAACTACTGATTTTTATTAAAAGATTAACGTCAAAATATAAAAAAAGCCTTAATAATAAGGCTTTTTAATTTTTTAAAATGGAACATCACTATCGTCGTCGTCGTCATTTAAATTACTTCCGAAAGCTTCGTTAGCAGATGGTAAATTTTTAGTTATAAAAGGGTTATCATCATGATTCATTTTTGATGGTAAATCATCATAACCTCCTGTAAACTCTTCAAGATTATCAAACTTACCTAAGTGTCCTAAGAATTTCAGACGAATATTTTCCAAACCACCGTTACGGTGCTTGGCTATAATAAACTCAGCTTGACCTTGTGTAGAAGAAGCTTCATCATCATCCCATTCTTCAATTTTATAATATTCAGGACGATAGATAAACGATACGATATCGGCATCCTGCTCGATCGCTCCAGATTCACGAAGATCCGAAAGAAGCGGACGTTTACTAGAACCACGGGTTTCAACGGCACGCGATAACTGAGAAAGTGCAATTACCGGAACGTTAAGCTCTTTTGCCAAAGCCTTTAAGTTTCGGGAAATTGTCGAAATCTCCTGTTCACGGTTTCCTCCTCCTTTACCACTACCTCCTGCAGTCATTAACTGCAAGTAGTCAATAATAATTAGTTTGATTCCGTGCTGAGAAGCCAAACGACGACATTTTGCACGTAAATCGAATATCGAAAGCGAAGGCGTATCATCAATAAATAATGGGGCTTTTTCTAAGTTTTTTACTTTTGTACTTAATTGCTCCCATTCGTGTTTTTCTAATTTACCTGTTCTTAATTTTTCTGAAGACAATCCTGTTTCAGAAGAAATAAGCCTCGTAATTAACTGAACCGATGCCATCTCCAGAGAGAAAATCGCAACTGCATGTCCAAACTGAATACTCACGTTTCTCGCCATCGAAAGGACGAAAGCCGTTTTACCCATACCAGGACGAGCTGCAATAATAATTAAATCCGAAGGCTGCCATCCAGAAGTTACTTCATCCAGTTTCTCAAAACCAGTTGCAACTCCACTCAAACCTTCCTTACCAGCAATTTCTTCAATACGTTTTTTCGCCTGAAGAACCAAACTCTGAGCAGTCTCAGAACTACGCTTGATATTTCCCTGAGTTACTTCGTATAATTTAGATTCGGCTTTATCCAGCAAATCGAATACGTCTGTTGTCTCGTCATAAGATTCTTCAATAATTTCAGAAGAAATTCGAATCAAACTTCTTTGAATAAATTTTTGAAGAATAATACGCGAGTGAAATTCGATATGCGCAGAAGAAGCAATTTTCTGCGTTAGCTGAATCAAATAAAAATCTCCTCCAGCTAGATCCAGCTTTCCGTTTTTCTTTAACTGTGTTGAAACCGTTAAAATATCAATTGGCTGAGTTTCTGTAAAAAGCTGTAAAATCGCCTCAAAAATATGTTTGTGCGCGTCTTTGTAAAAAGCATCAGGCTGTAAAATATCAATTACATCATCTACCCCTTTTTTATCAATCATCATCGCGCCAAGAACAGCCTCTTCTAAGTCAATAACTTGAGGAGGAAGCTTACCTTTTTCTAGATTAATAATTGTGGTTTTGTCGACCTTAACGGGGTTTAAGTTTTTGAAATTTTCCATATAGCGAAAGTAGCAAAATTTAAAAAAAATATGCTATCGAGTTATAACTAATAATTGTTTATAAATAATCTTGATTTGTTCATAACCAAAAAAAAATCCGAAACCGTAGGGCTTCGGATTTTTCATCATATTATATGAATTTACTCTTTAAACTCGCCCATATTACTGTATTTGTCCATTCTTTGGGCAATTAAATCGGCTGTTGATAAATCTTTCAATTCGTTATATCCTTTAGTAATATACTCCGCTACTGTTTTGAAAGTAGTTTCTCTGTCATAATGTGCTCCTCCTAGTGGTTCTGGAATTACATCATCAACTAATTTTTGTTTTTTCATGTCAGAAGAAGTTAATTTTAAAGCTTCTGCTGCACGCTCTTTGTATTCCCAGCTTTTCCATAAAATAGAAGAGCAAGATTCTGGAGAAATTACAGAGTACCAAGTATTTTCTAACATATAAACACGGTCTCCAACACCAATTCCTAAAGCTCCACCAGAAGCACCTTCACCCACAATAATTGTGATAATTGGCACTTGCAGACGAACCATTTCGAAAATGTTTCTAGCGATAGCTTCTCCTTGTCCTCTTTCTTCGGCTTCAAGTCCTGGGTATGCACCCGGAGTATCAACTAAAGTTAAAACTGGAATTCCGAATTTCTCTGCCATTTTCATCAAACGCAAAGCTTTACGGTATCCTTCTGGATTTGCCATACCAAAATTACGGTACTGACGTGTTTTTGTATTAAAACCTTTTTGCTGACCGATAATCATAAACGATTGTCCGTTTATTTTACCAAGACCACCAACCATAGCTTTATCATCTTTAAAACCTCTGTCTCCATGAAGTTCTAAGAAAGTATCTCCGCAAATTGCTTTGATATAGTCTAAAGTATACGGTCTATTTGGGTGTCTTGACAATTGCACTCTCTGCCAAGCCGTAAGGTTTTTGTATATTTCTTTTTTAGTTTCTACTAATTTTTTGTTGATTTCCTTGCACGTCGGGGTTACGTCAACGTCAGATTCTTTTCCAATAATAACACACTTTTCTAACTGTTCTTCAAGTTCTTTAATTGGAAGCTCAAAATCTAAATATTCCATGGATTTTTGAATTTTGTTTGTAAATCGAACCGCAAATATAAAAATATTATATCATTGGCGAAGTTAATTGTTATTTAAAGTATAAAAATGCATTTTAATAATAAGGAAACTATTACAAGTTTTCTTTCTTGTTCTGATAATGTTTGAAAACACCGTTTAGAATAACTGTTATGATTATTATAACAGCTCCGATATAAAATTCGACGCTCATTTTCTCTTTTCCCCCTAAGATAAAATAAGCCAAAACTATCCCGTAAACTGGCTCTAAATTAGTAGTTAACATTACTGTATAAGGGGTTAATCGCTGCATTACTTTTACCGAAGCTGTAAAAGCGTAAGCCGTACAAATTGAAGCTAAAATCAATAATAAAATCCAATTATTCAAAGACATTTCGAAGAAATCTGCAGTGAATTTTCCTTGGAATAAAAAATAAATCGTGATAAAGAAAACTCCTGCTCCAAACTCATAAAACGTAATTACAGAAGGTTCGTGATCTGAGATCAATTTTCCGTTCATTAAGGTAAATAGCACACCTAAAATGATTGCTGCTAAAGCGTAATAAACTCCTGTAAGGTATTTAATTTCAACCTGAAGAATCAATCCTAAACCAGCTATGATTATAAGTCCAAAAAAAACTTCATACCAAAGCACTTTCCTTCCATAAAATAAGGGTTCTAATAAAGAAGCAAAAAAAGCTCCTAAAGAAAATATCGAAAGTGTTATTGAAACATTAGAAACATGAATTGCTTTAAAAAAGAAAATCCAGTGCAATGCAATCAATAAACCAACAAAAATCAATTTGAAAAATTCTTTTATTGGGACTTGAAATGATTGTTTTTTAACTGCTATAAATCCGCCAAGAAAAATCATGGCAAGCAACATTCTATACCAAACTAAATTTTCGGCATCAATTGTAATTAAAGCGCCTAAAATGGCTGTAAAACCCCAGATAAAAACAATTAAGTGAAGATTTAAATAACTTTTTAAATTATCGTTTCGCATTACGTAGTAAATAAACTGCTAAGATTCCGAAAACAATATTTGGGAACCAAACAGCTAATAAAGGTGAAAAAGTAGATTTTTCGGCAAGTGTACCAAATATTTTATCAAAGAATACAAACGAAAATGCAATTGCGATTCCAATAGCTAGATTCATTCCCATTCCACCACGCCGCTTCATAGAAGAAACCGAAACCGCAATAATTGTTAAAATAAATGCCGAAACTGGTATACTATATTTTTTATAAAGAACAACTAAATAGGTGTTTATGTTTCCTGAACCTCTTTTTCTTTCTTTCTCAATAAAATCAATTAATTTACCTAAAGTCAAAGTTTCTGCAATATAAACCACAGGAGTCAAATCGGCCAATTCAAACTTGAAGGCCATATTTTTTTCTGGAGACTTTTCAATTACATCATTTAAATCTCCAACTGTACGTTTTGTATAATCATATAAGATGTAAATCTTTTTCTTCGGATCCCATTTAATACGGCTTGCAGTAATTTTATAGGTTAATTTTTCTTTTTCAAAATGTTCTAAAGAAAAGTTGAAAGCTGTTTTAGATTCTTCATTAAAACTGTTTACAAAAATAAAATCATGATCGTTAATTTGTCTGTAAACATTAGTGTTTTCTCCACGCATGAGCTCTTTTCCATTTCCTTTTAAATAGGTATATCTAAAATTATTATACCCTTCACTTGCTGCTGGAACAATAAAAAATCCCATTAGCAAAACGAAAATAGAAACGATTGTTGCACCTATAATATAAGGACGCAAGAAACGCGTAAATGAAATCCCTGAACTCAAAATAGCAATAATCTCTGTATTATTAGCCAATTTTGAAGTAAACCAAATTACCGATAAAAACAAAAATATCGGAAACAGCGAATTAATAAAGTAGATCGTAAAATTATAATAATAGAAAGCAATATCGCCAAACGGAATCTTGTTTTCGAGCATTTTATTTACTTTCTCAGAAACGTCAATTACGATTCCGATTGGTGCAAATAAAAGCAACATCACAGAGAAAGTTCCCAGATATCTTTTTAAGATGTATTTATCTATTATTGAAAGCATATAGTTTTTGTTTTTTTGTTTCAAGTTTCAAGTTTCACGTTCTCTACAAAACTTGAAACTTGAAACCTGAAACTTGGAACTTTTTATAATCTTTGGCTCATATTTTTAACCATCATTTCTTTCCATGGTCTAAAATCGCCCGCTAAGATATGTTTTCTAGCTTCACGAACCAACCACATATAAAAACCTAGATTATGAATGGTAGCAATTTGTTTTCCTAAATATTCATTTGCGGCAAACAAATGGCGCAAATAAGCCTTTGTATATTCTGTATCAACAAAAGTGTGCCCCATTTCATCAATTGGAGAAAAATCGGCTTCCCATTTTTTATTTTTGATATTGATTGTTCCATTTGCTGTAAACAACATACCGTTTCTTGCATTACGAGTTGGCATAACGCAATCGAACATATCAATTCCTAACGCAATATTTTCTAAAATATTAATTGGAGTTCCAACCCCCATTAAATAACGAGGTTTATCTTCAGGAAGAATTTCACAAACTACTTCAGTCATAGCGTACATTTCTTCAGCTGGCTCACCTACTGAAAGTCCGCCAATTGCATTTCCTTGTTGTCCAGAATTAGCAATATATTCAGCCGACTGGCGACGTAAATCCTTATAAGTACTTCCTTGAACAATCGGAAAAAACGTTTGTTCGTAGCCATATTTATAAGGCACTTTTTCTAAATGATTGATACAGCGATCCAACCAGCGATGTGTCATGTGCATAGAGCGCTGAGCATAACGGTAATCGCAAGGATACGGCGTACATTCATCAAATGCCATGATAATATCAGCACCAATAGTACGCTGAATTTCCATTACATTTTCTGGTGTGAAAAAGTGGTAAGAACCGTCGATATGCGATTTAAATTTTACCCCTTCTTCTTTAATTTTTCTATTTGAAGAAAGAGAATATACTTGATATCCTCCAGAATCTGTTAAAATATTACGATCCCAGTTCATGAACTTATGCAATCCACCTGCTTTTTCAAGAATTTCAGTTTGCGGACGTAAATATAAATGATAGGTATTTCCAAGAATAATATCTGGATTAATTTCTTCTTTTAGTTCACGCTGATGCACACCTTTTACAGATGCAACCGTTCCAACTGGCATAAAAATAGGAGTTTCTATAACTCCATGATCAGTAGTAATACTTCCCGCTCTCGCTTTCGACTGCGGATCTTTCTGTAATAAATCAAACTTCATAAATTCGTTTTTCTCCCGACCGTTCGGGACGGCAAAGATAGTTTAATTTCAGGAAAATTTTATTAATTAGGTAATTTGTCAATTAGAAAAATTAGATAATGTTTTCTTAATTTGAAAATTGGAATTTTAACGTTTCTAACTACAAATTTCTTTTTAAGGTTTCCCAGTCCTAATAATTACGTTTAAATATAAAACCAAAATGTAAAAACTGCAACTTCCATCATTTTAAATATAACACACGAAGAATACAGATTCTCTAACTTTAATTTATTAATTTTTAAAGTCTTAGAAATCATGATAAACTCAGAAGAAAAGTTAGATCAAATAAAAGATGACCAGATTGAAAGAAATCTTGAAAATATGGATTATCCCGCAAACGAAGATATTTACAATCAGGACAACAAACTGGAAGATATTAATCCTGAAGACATTTCAGGAGAACGCATCGTTAATCAGAACAATCACGAATGGAAACAAAACAGCGATAAAATCGGTAACGATTTGGATATTCCAGGATCTGAGTTAGATGACCAGCAAGAAGATATTGGTTCTGAAGATGAAGAAAACAATTATTATAGCGAAAGTGATAATTGATACTGATACTTAATAGAAAATTATATTTAAAAGTCCTGCAAAAGCAGGATTTTTTTATTCATCAATTTAAAATTGTAAAAAACACACTTATAAAGGCTTTTGAAGCAAAAGTTCCGTTATATTTTTTTACGGAATGCAGAAAAAACAGCTAAATTTAACAATTGTTATGCAACTAAAGCAAAAAATCATTTGTCTGCCCACAAAATAAAAATTACTTTTGCTTCAGTTTAACTTTTACATATAAAATGAAGCCTAACACACAACAATTAAGCGATTTAACGATCCAAGTAAGAAGAGATATTCTTCGAATGGTACATGCTGTAAACTCTGGACACCCAGGTGGTTCATTAGGTTGTACTGAATTTTTGGTAACACTATATCAAAATATTATGGACCGCAAAGAAGGTTTTGATATGAACGGAATTGGAGAAGATTTGTTCTTCCTTTCAAACGGACACATCTCTCCTGTCTTTTATAGCGTTCTAGCACGCAGCGGTTATTTTCCAGTTTCAGAACTTGCTACTTTCAGATTATTAGATTCTCGTTTACAAGGTCACCCTACAACACATGAAGGTTTACCTGGAGTTCGTATTGCATCTGGTTCATTAGGACAAGGTTTATCTGTAGCTCTTGGAGCAGCGCAAGCTAAAAAATTAAACGGTGACAATCACTTAATTTATACTTTACACGGAGACGGAGAATTGCAAGAAGGTCAAAACTGGGAAGCAATTATGTACGCATCTGCTAAAAAAGTTGATAACATTATCGCAACTATTGACCTTAATGGAAAACAAATTGACGGAACAACTGATGAAGTTTTAGCAATGGGAAGCCTACGTGCTAAATTTGAAGCTTTTGACTGGGATGTTTTAGAAATTAAAGAAGGAAACAGTATCGACGCTATCCTTGCTGGTTTAAATGATGCTAAATCTAGAACAGGAAAAGGAAAACCAGTTTGTATTTTATTACATACAGAAATGGGTAACGGAGTAGATTTCATGATGCATACACACGCTTGGCATGGTAAAGCTCCTAACAACGATCAGTTAGCAGCTGCATTAGCTCAAAACATTTCAACTTTAGCAGACTATTAAAAAAAGCTTTAAGCTGTAAGCAGTAAGCAGTAAGCTTATTGCCTAAAGCCTATTGCCTAAAGCAAAAAATAAAAATGAAAAAATACGAAAATACAGGAAGCAAAGATACTCGTTCTGGTTTTGGAGCGGGAATGACTGAACTAGGTCAAAAAAATGAAAATGTTGTAGCGTTATGCGCTGACTTAATTGGTTCATTAAAATTTGATGAATTCAAGAAAAATCATCCAGAGCGCTTTTTCCAAATCGGTATTGCAGAAGCAAACATGATTGGAATCGCTGCAGGTTTAACTATTGGAGGAAAAATTCCTTTTACTGGAACTTTTGCTAACTTCTCTACAGGAAGAGTTTACGACCAAATTCGTCAATCTGTTGCTTATTCAGATAAAAATGTAAAAATCTGTGCTTCTCACGCTGGTTTAACTTTAGGAGAAGACGGAGCAACGCACCAAATCTTAGAAGATATTGGTTTAATGAAAATGTTGCCAGGAATGACTGTAATCAATACTTGCGATTACAACCAAACTAAAGCTGCAACTTTAGCATTAGCAGATCACCACGGTCCTGCTTATTTACGTTTTGGCCGTCCAGTAGTGGCTAACTTTACTCCTGCTGACGAACCATTCGTAATTGGAAAAGCAATTATGTTAAATGAGGGAACAGATGTTACAATTATTGCTACAGGACACTTAGTTTGGGAAGCTCTTATTGCAGCTGAAGCTCTTGAAGCAAAAGGAATTTCTGCTGAAGTAATCAACATTCACACTATTAAGCCTCTTGATGAAGAAGCTATTCTAAAATCTGTTGCTAAAACTAAATGTGTAGTAACTGCAGAAGAGCACAACTACCTTGGAGGTCTTGGAGAAAGCGTTTCAGGAGTATTAGCTTTAAACAACCCAACTCCGCAAGAATTTGTAGCAGTAAAAGATAGTTTTGGAGAATCTGGAACTCCAGAGCAATTAATGGAAAAATACAAATTAAACAATCAAGCAATTGTTGAAGCTGTAGAAAGAGTAATCAAAAGAAAATAATTTTAGATTTTCTTACTTTATAGAAAAACCTCGGAATTTAGATTTCGAGGTTTTTTGTTTTTAAAGATGTGCTTTCTCAAAATCTTCTATAGAAATTTTTCCCTTTCTAAAAAAAGAGAAATATATTAGACATAAAAAAACCTGAAATTGCTTTCAGGTTTTTATTTATAATTTAGAGTTTTAATTCTGCTTTATCGGATAAGTTTTATCTAAATGAATTCTTAACCTTCCGCTAGCCGTGTAATCTTCTTCAACATATTTTTTAACATTAGTCGAAGATTCAGGTTTTGAAGGATCTGTAAGAGCTCCTGTAGGTCTTCTAGGAATTCCTCTAGGTTCCGTTTCATCAACATTTGGTGTTGCTGGATTATCTACCATTGGATCCCAAGGATAATAAAGTCTGATTCCATAATTAATACCATCCACTATACCAACTTCACTTGTAGGCTTTGTAAGCTCAAATCTAGTTGTAAATCCGTCTCCATCATCATCAAGATCAACAAAATCAGCAATTCCATCACCATCAGTATCATCGATTAATTCTTTAGGAGGATTAGGATATTTCGTTGTATTTCTAAAATCATAAAGATAACCATCACCATTAATATCTTCTAAATAATCAGGAACGCCATCACCAACAAAAACTCTTCCGCTGCTTGTTGTATTATATTCGTTATCCATTCTTTGGAGATCAAATAATTTAAAACTAAAATAGATTGGTGTATATGCAGGAATATTAGCGCCACTACCCGAAGCATAATAAGCTAAACCTGAAGGCAAGAACATTACACCAGCACCATAATCATTATACGTAATTGAACCATCATCACCAGTTGTAGAAGTTCCTGTTTTAAATTTTGGAAAAATCTCTGACCAACCTTCTATTACAGTACTCGTGTTTGCATATGGAAATAAATTAGCTGTAAAAGGAATTCCATACGAAGAATCAGCCATGGTTCCGTTTAACAAATAACAGCTATATGCTGTAGAAATTTTATCGGTATTAGTTGGATTCTGACCAGAACCTTCTCTTAAAACTAAATAATATACTTTATAAGTAATATCGTCACTATAAACATCTCTTGATGCTAATGTGTAAGTCTTCTGATCCCAGATAGAAGTTTGTGTTCCGCCTGCTGGAATTTTTGATATTTTAACATCAAAATCAGCGGTAACTGATTCAATATAATTGGTTTTTAAAAATTTTACAATAGAATCATTATCTGCTTTATACTGCTCTGCAAAATCTCTCAGCGGAACCGTTGTCGAATCATCGTCATCACTTTTATTACAAGAAACGATGGCGATACCAGCAAGTAGTAAAACAAAATAATATTTAAATTTATTCATTATTATCATTTTTTTAGGTGCGCAAGATACAATATTGATTTATTTTTGTAAAGAATTTAACTTGGATTTTAGAAAAATTATGAGAATAGATAAATACTTGTGGTGCGTTCGTTATTACAAGACCAGAAACATGGTTACTGAAGCTTGCAAAAAGAATCAGATCACTGTAAATGGGCAAGTTGCAAAACCTTCAAAAGAAGTTTTTCCTACAGACCGAATTACATTTAGAAAAGATCAAATTACACAAATTATAACAGTTTTAGATATACCGCAAAATCGTGTTGGAGCAAAATTGGTAGATCTTTATCAAAAAAATGAAACTCCGCCAGAAGCTTTTGCACATTTAGAACTATTAAAACTATCTAAAGAACATTCTAGAAGAACTGGAGCAGGACGTCCAACCAAGAAAGACCGAAGAGACATTGACGATTACGGAGATGACATTTTTGATGACGAAGAAGATGATACTGAATAAATTCTAAATTTATCAAATGCCAAATTCCAAGATCTTATAAAAACAAAAAAATCAAATTCAAAACAATACAAAAATCAAAAACCTAACATTGGAATTTGGATTTTCTATATTGGATTTTTAAATTAATTATCTTAGCAAAAAAAACACACCATGAGTAACAATATTATTCTAACCCACGAGGAAATCGAACATAAAATAAAACGTATCGCTTATCAAATTTACGAGACTTTTGTAAACGAAGAAGAAGTTGTTATTGCTGGAATTGCTTCTAACGGATTTGTTTTTGCCGAAAAAATCGCTTCAGTACTTAGCAGTATTTCTACCTTAAACGTTTCAATCTGCGAAGTAAAAGTAAACAAACAAAATCCGCAAGAAGCGATACAAACTTCATTAAGTCCTGAAGAATATAAAGAAAAAGGACTCGTGCTAGTTGACGATGTCTTAAACTCGGGAACCACATTAATCTATGCTGTTCGTCATTTCTTAGACGTTCCGCTTAAAAAATTCAAAACAGCAGTACTTGTTGACCGAAATCATAAAAAATATCCAGTAAAGGCAGATTTTAAAGGCATTTCGCTTTCGACCTCTTTATTAGAACACGTTCAAGTTGTTTTCAATTCAGAAAAGGGCGATTACGCTTCTTTAAGCTAAGATTTCTAAAATATCCTGAACCGTTTCTTCGACAGATCTATCATCAACCGATACTTTATGTTTCGCTTGATTGTAGTAAAAACTTCTGTCGAACAAATGTTTCGCGATAAACTCTTTCATTTCCTCTTCATTCATATTTGCAATCAAAGGACGTTTGCTTTTATTGTGAACCAATCTACTATATAAGGTATCAATAGATGCCTTTAAATATATAGATACAACATCATCTCCTTTTAATAATTCATGATTATTGGCATAACATGGAGTTCCTCCTCCAAGACCAATAATATTATTTTCTAAAGATTGCAGCAATTCGACGAACATTTCGTGTTCTAATTTTCGAAAATACACTTCTCCATGCTTCTCAAAAATCTCATTTATGGATAAATTTGCTCTTTCTTCGATGCATTTATCTAAATCCAAGAACGGAATATTTGTAATTTTTGACAAATTTTGGGCAATTGTCGACTTTCCGCAGCCCATATAACCTAATAACACAATTTTTTTCATATTAATAAAACCTTATAAACTAAGCGATTGGAGATTTTTCCAAAAAAAAGACAAATTTATGATAAAATAGCTTGGAAACTTCAAAAAAAACTCCTTATATTTGCACCCGCATTCAAGAAATTAAATGACTCGATAGCTCAGTCGGTAGAGCACATCACTTTTAATGATGGGGTCCTGGGTTCGAGCCCCAGTCGGGTCACAAATTTTGTGATTAACAAATTAAATTTCTTGAAAGCAATGACTCGATAGCTCAGTCGGTAGAGCACATCACTTTTAATGATGGGGTCCTGGGTTCGAGCCCCAGTCGGGTCACAAAAGGTCGGGTAATTTATTTTACTCGACCTTTTTTCTTTTTAGGCCATGTGGAGAAACGGTAGACTCGCCATCTTGAGGGGGTGGTGCTCGCAAGGGCGTGAGGGTTCAAATCCCTCCATGGTCACTATAAAAATTGAAAATCCTGAGAAATATAGATTCTCAGGATTTTTTTATGGTTCTATAATTTACAAGATTTTTTTTAGTTTGAAAGGACCTATGTTTAAAGAGGATCTTGCTTCAAACCCCATCATGAATCTGTTAAGATTTAAGGTTCTTTTTCAAGCTGTAACATCATTACGGTTTATTTCTCGACCTATTTCCAAATTCTCTGCACTAGCTGCAATGTATTAGTTTGTTAAATATTAATTACTTTTTTGGTTTTTAAAATCAATTAGATTAGCAATAGCTCTAAATGTTGCAATTTCAAATTTTCTGCTATTCCCATCTGCTATATCAAATGAACCGCCAACAATTCTAAAAACTAAAGAATTATTATAAAATTTAGAAATGTTTTTAATTGTCGAAATTTTAATTTTATCAAAGCTTTTTTTATTGTTTAGTTAAGAGAATTGATTTTGTTGGTAATATTTGCTCCGCTACAGTTGCACATTTTTTTCCATTTATCATGTCTTGTGAGGTCGCCAAAAACAGCTTAAGTTGATTATCAGAAGTTGTCGAAATAAAAACCTCTCCAGATTGACCACATTTTGAGTTTCTTCCAAAATAATTGAGCACATAATACTTTTTATTCGCACTGATATAATCTCCTTCTATAACTAGTGGATCAGTATCTGTTAAGTTTCTGGTATCTTCGATAACTGTTCCAGTAGTAGAGGTTATTAAATAACGAATAAGTAATTCATCTATAAAAACACCTCTTATATTACGTTTTACTTTTGTTAAAATAAAAGTGTAATTTTTATTGTTATTCGTTCCTTTCCAAGTTCCGATATACTTATTTAATAAGCTATTTACATCTTGAAGATAGGCACCATTTGGAATATCTGATTGAGAATCCCTATATTCAATTAATTTTTCCAAGGGTATTGTTTGCTGTGCTTTACATGATATTATTATCATTGTTAAACTTATGAGTATTATTGTTTTTTTCATGATTGTCTCTTTAGCAATTTGTATTTATTATTTTTTTATTAGCGTCTAACGATTTCTTTGTTGATGTATTATCCTTGTTGATTTTATATAATTCAATTCCGGATATGTAGCTTTTATCGCTTAAAAAACTTAAAAAACTAGCCTCTTTATTTCCTGATTTCATATAAGATGCATATTTTTTATATGTGGATTTTAAAAAAAAGTTCCACAACTTTTAATTAGAATATTGAAATTACATCTAAAACTTTTAAATCTTCCATTAAATGGTTCGAATTCTGTATCTTCACGATCATAGAAAAAAAAATAAACTCTATTTGATTGTAAAATAAGAACTTAAAGCTTTTATCGAAATTAATTGTAAAATTCATTTAAAAAAAGGCTTATTAACCTAAATAAAGTACTTATATTTGCACCCTCATTCAAGAGACAGACTCGATAGCTCAGTCGGTAGAGCACATCACTTTTAATGATGGGGTCCTGGGTTCGAGCCCCAGTCGGGTCACAAAAGGTCAGGTAATTTATTTTACTTGACCTTTTTTCTTTTTATGCAAGATTCAAATCCTGAAAGATTTAGAAAAAACCCCTTTATCCCTTCTTTATATTTTCTTATCTCCGAACTATTATTTTAAAAAAGAAATTCCCTTACAAAACAAAACTTTCTTAAATTCGTCGGGAAATAATTAATCACTAATCCCAAATTAGTCTTATGAAAAACCTACTAGTACTATCATTTATTATGATAAGCTTTTCGTCGTGGTCACAAACCGCAGCAATTTATTTTAACAAAGCTTTTAACAAAGCCGCCGCCGGAAATTACAAAAGTGCAATCGCCGATTACACAAAAGCCATCAGCAAGGATTCTAGATTTGTTGAAGCTTATCAAAATCGAGGCGTTGCAAAATTTAAACTAAACGATTTAAAAGGAGCTCATGCCGACTTTAGCAAAACAATCGAATTAAGCGATACGAATACTGATGCTTATACTGGAAGAGCAAACGTTAATTACAAATTGCAGAATTACGAAGAAGCCATAGAAGATTGCACTTCTTCTCTTGAATTAAATCCAAACGATTATGTGGCTTACAATTTGCGTGGTTTAGCTTATAACAAAATCGGAGACAAAAAAAAATCATGCAAAGATTTCACAAAAGCAATTGAATTAGGAAGTCAGAGCGCTACAAAAAACAGAGCAACTTTTTGTAAATAATAAAAACTCACAAAAAATAAAGAACAGTCTACAGAAATTTTTAACCTGCAGACTGTTCTTTTTTATCAAAGTAATAAATTTCTTAAAAAAAATATACCTGATTTTAGGTAAAAAATATATTTTTAATACTTAAACCTCTAATCCTCTATCTTTTTAATGTAGTTTTAAGGTCGAATATAAGATTTTGTTTTACATTTGTTTACTTAATCGCAAAAAATGATAAACAATATTAAAACTGTTTTCAGTATTAAAGATCTTGAGAACTTATCTGGAATAAAAGCGCATACCATACGCATCTGGGAAAAGAGATACAACATCCTTGAACCAATGCGAACCGATACTAATATTAGATTTTACAATCTTCAAAATCTGCAGAAACTTTTAAACATTACGTTATTACACGAATATGGTTATAAGATTTCTAAAATTGCGACATATCCTGACGAAAAGATTCCACAATTAGTGCGAGAAATCATTTCGAAGAAAAATTCACAAAACTATGCCATTACTTCTTTCAAAATGGCAATGATGAATTTCGATCAAGAATTATTCTTTAATACATTCGACTGGCTTATTTCGGAAAAGACTTTTAAAGAAGTTTTCAAGGAACACTTTTTGCCATTATTAAAAGAATTAGGACTATTATGGCAGTCTGAAACTATCACGCCGGCAAATGAACATTTTATGAGTCATTTGATTAAGCAGAAAATATTAATTTATACAGAAAGTCTTCAAATAAGAAAACCAACCAAAACCGATCGAATTTTCGTTTTATCACTTCCGTTAAATGAAATTCATCAAATCGGATTGCTATACCTGCAATACGAAATTTTAGATAGAGGTTACAAAACCATTTATTTAGGAGAAAGTATGCCAATTGAGAACTTGCAGGATTTAACCAAACATTTTGAAAATATTACTTTTATTTCGTTCATGACAGTTCAGCCAGATCGAAGCGTAATCAATCAATATGTAAAATCTATGGGACAGAAATTATTGCAAAACAACAACGAAATCTGGCTTATGGGTAAAATGGTTGAACATATCGATCAGAAAGTCTTAACGGACAAAATCAGGATTTTTGATTCGATGGAAGAAACTATTAACATGATCTAATTTATTTTTGTTTAAGTTTTTCTTATATTTGTTAAACAAATGAGAAAAACTATTCAAATAATAGGTTCTGGCTTCTCTTCTTTGGCTGCCGCTTGTTACCTTGCCCAACAAGGAAACAACGTTACTGTGTATGAAAAAAACAGTACGATTGGCGGGCGCGCAAGACAGTTTAAAGAAAACGGCTTTACATTTGACATGGGCCCAAGCTGGTATTGGATGCCAGATGTTTTTGAACGTTTTTTTCAAGACTTCAACAAAAAACCTTCTGATTATTATGAGCTTATAAAACTTAATCCCGCTTATCGGGTTTATTTTGGGATAAATGATTTCATAAGCATTTATGATAATTTAGAAGACATCAAATCTACTTTTGAAAGCATTGAAAAAGGAAGCGGAGAAAAACTGCAAAACTTTATCAATCAAGCAAAAAGCAATTATGATATTGCAATTAAAGATTTAGTTTACCGTCCTGGAGTTTCTCCTTTAGAATTAATTACGCCACAGACCGCTTTAAAACTCAATCAGTTTTTTAGCAACGTAAGTTCAGATATTCGAAAACAATTTAAGAACGAAAGATTAATTCAAATTCTAGAATTCCCTGTTTTGTTTCTTGGTGCAAAACCAACCAAAACACCTTCTTTCTATAATTTTATGAATTACGCCGATTTTGGCCTCGGGACTTGGCATCCAAAAACTGGAATGTTTGATGTCATTCGAGGAATCGAAAAACTGGCTCTCGAACTTGGTGTAACCATCAAAACCAATTCATCAATAGAAAAAATTATTGTAGAAAATAATACTGCAACTGGAATTGTAATTAATGGTGAAATCCTAAAAGCAGACATTGTTTTGAGTGGCGCCGATTATCAGCATACCGAAACTCTTTTAGAAAAAGAACATCAAATGTATTCTGAGAAATATTGGGAAAGTCGAGTTTTTGCACCTTCTTCTCTCCTATTTTTTGTGGGTTTTGATAAAAAAATAGAAAACATATCGCATCACGCTTTATTTTTTGATGTCGATTTTAATCAGCATGCAGCCGATATTTACGATAATCCAAAATGGCCAGAAGCTCCGTTATTTTATGCCAATTTTCCATCCAAAACAGATCAAACCGCAGCTCCAAACGGAATGGAATCTGGATTTTTCCTAATTCCGCTTGCACCCGGAATTGAAGATACCGAAAAACTCCGAGAAGAATATTTCGAGAAAATAATCACTCGTTTTGAGCAACTTACGCAGCAAAAAATTAAAAATAACATTATCTTTAAGAGAGCGTTCTGCAAAAATGACTTTGTATCTGATTATAATGCTTATAAAGGAAATGCTTACGGAATGGCAAATACATTAATGCAAACGGCTTTTTTAAGACCAAAAATAAAAAGCAAAAAAGTCAAGAATCTATATTTTACAGGACAATTAACCGTTCCTGGACCAGGTGTTCCGCCTGCTTTAATTTCAGGAAAACTCGCAGCTGAATTAATTCAAAAATCTTTTAGATCTTAAAAAAATGAAATCACTATTCGACGCCGTTTCTTTCAAATGCAGCAAACTTGTTACTAAAAGTTACAGTACTTCATTTTCGCTTGCCGTAAAAATGCTTTCACCAAGTATTCGCGATGCTATTTACAGTATTTACGGATTCGTCCGTTTTGCTGATGAAATTGTAGATTCATTTCATGATTATGAAAAAGAATATCTAATTGAAGATTTCGAAAAAGAATATTATAAAGCAATGGAATTAGGCATTAGCTTAAATCCAATTTTAAATTCGTTCCAACATACTGTAAAAGAATATAATATCACAGATGATTTGGTTCAGGCTTTTCTAAAAAGCATGAAAATGGATCTGATAAAATCAAATTACCAAACTCAATCCGAATACATCGACTACATTTATGGTTCTGCCGATGTTGTGGGTTTAATGTGTTTAAAAGTTTTTGTTTCTGGAAAAGAACATAAATACGAACAATTGAAAAATGAAGCCATGCGTTTGGGTTCTGCTTTTCAGAAAGTAAATTTCTTGAGAGATTTAAAAGACGATAACACCATCTTGAACCGAACTTATTTTCCAGGCGTAAACCTGAATAATTTCAACGAAGATTCGAAAAATCAAATCATCAAAGAAATTGAAGAAGATTTTCAAATCGCTTATCAAGGAATTGTAAAACTTCCAATCGAAGCTAAATTCGGAGTTTACACCGCTTATATTTATTACAAAAAACTGCTCAAAAAACTAAAAAACACTCCGTATTACGAAATTGGAAACTCCAGAATTCGAGTTTCTAATTACACCAAAGCGGGACTTTTAGCGCAGTCTTTTGTGACGTATAAATTGAAGTTGGTTTAGATTCGTTCATCGTTCAGTTATTATCATTAAGCCAACTGTTTGTTTTTCTGAGCGAAGTCGAAGAACCACGAGAAACTCCACAAAGATTGGTATACTGTTGAAGAGCTACTTGCGTTCCTTCGACTTCGCTCAGGATGACAAAAAATGGGAGAATCATCAATAAAAAAACTCTTTTGAGTCAATCTTTTATAATCTAAAGCTAAACTCAAAAACAATAAAACGATAATTTTAAAACATCAACATTTATAAAATGATTTCTTTTTTAATCTTTTTAGGCGTTTTTCTTTTTATGGAATGTGTGACTTGGCTTACGCACAAATACGTTATGCACGGATTTATGTGGTATTTTCACGCCGATCATCATCAGCCGAAATACGAAAATACTTTTGAGCGCAACGATATTTTCTTTGTCATTTTTGCCACTCCAAGTATTATTTTATTCTACTTTGGCGTTCAAGGCGGATTTAATTATTTGTTTTTCATCGCTTGTGGCATCACACTTTACGGCGCTTGTTATTTTTTAGTTCACGATGTTCTCATTCATCAGCGTTTTAAATGGTTTAAAAATACCAAAAACAAATACCTCATCGGATTACGAAAAGCTCACAAAATACATCACAAACACCTCAACAAAGAAAAAGGAGAATGCTTCGGAATGTTGTTCGTGCCATTCAAATATTATAAAATGTAGCATTCTTTGAGCGTGTTTCAAGAAAGATTTGATTATGAAATTATACAAAATAGTAACCGTACAACATATCAATGCAAGTGTAGAAGATTGCTGGGGTTTTTTCTCAAGTCCGAAAAACTTGCAAACCATTACGCTCGATAATATGAATTTCCAAATTCAGGATTACGACGGCAAACGCATGTATCACGGACAACTCATAACTTATACTTTAAAACCGCTTTTCGGAATCAAAATGTCTTGGGTTACCGAAATTACGGCTTGCCAAGAAAACGAGTATTTTGTAGACATTCAACAATTTGGTCCTTATAAACTTTGGCATCACAAACATTTCTTTGAGCCAACACCTGATGGCGGAACTAAAATGACAGACATTGTTCATTACGCTCTTCCATTCGGAATTCTAGGCCGAATCATGAATCGATTAGTCGTAAAAAACAAACTGAAAAGTATTTTCGATTATAGATTTAATAAAATCGAAGAATTGTTTAATTCTAAAAAAGCTTAAAAAATTAAACACATAGAATCATAGAATTTAGATTAACAAAAGGCGTTTCACTTGCATAAATACATCCCGAAGCTTCGGGACTATGTGTTAGAAACTGGTTTCTTTCCAAACTCTTAAAAGAAAAATAAAATCTATGTTTCTATGTGTTTAAAATAACATACAACAATGACAAAACAAAAAGTTACCATTTTCTGGTTTAGACGTGATTTGCGTTTAGAAGACAATACAGGATTATTTCATGCTTTGCAATCTGATTTTCCTGTTGTGCCTCTTTTTATTTTCGATGATGATATTTTAGAACATCTTCCAAAAAACGACGCCAGAGTAACTTTTATTTATGATTCACTCGAAAAAATAAATTCAGAATTAAACAAACTTGATTCTTCAATCTTAATCAAAAAAGGAAAAACAAAAGACGTTTGGGAATCGTTAATTGAAGAATTTGATATTCAAAGTGTTTTCTTTAATAAAGATTACGAACCTTTTGCTATTAAGCGCGATAATGCAATTTCATCTTTATTAAAAGAAAACAACATCGAATCGTTCTCTTTTAAAGATCATGTAATCTTCGAAGAAAAAGAAATCACAAAAGCAGACGGACTTCCCTATACGGTTTACACGCCGTATAAAAACAAATGGCTAGAAAAATACCATCTTTCAGGTTCGGCTCCAGAATATGATTCAGCGCCATTTCAATCTAATTTTGCTAAAGATAAATTCAAGTTCCCCGATTTAGCTGAAATAGGTTTTGAAAGAAGTTCCATAAAAGTACAGCCACATAATTTAACTCAAATTGCCCATTATAAAGAAACGAGAGATTTCCCTGCCTTAGACAGCACTTCTTATCTTTCTCCACATTTGCGTTTTGGAACTGTTAGTATTAGAAAATTAGTAAACTGGGCAAATCGAAAAAATCAGACTTTTCTAAGCGAATTAATCTGGAGAGAATTCTTTATTCAGATTCTGTTTAGTTTTCCGAATTGTGTCAATCATAATTTTAAATCGGCTTACGACGGAATACAATGGCGAAATAACGAAGAAGATTTCAAACGCTGGTGTTCTGGAACTACAGGATATCCGATGGTTGATGCGGGAATGCGTCAGCTTAACGAAACGGGTTATATGCACAATCGCGTGCGTATGGTTGTGGCAAGTTTTCTTTGCAAACATTTGCTGATTAACTGGCAATGGGGCGAAGCTTATTTTGCCGAAAAACTTCTTGATTTCGAATTGGCTTCAAACGCAGGAAACTGGCAATGGGCAGCGGGAACAGGTTGCGATGCCGCGCCTTATTTTAGAGTTTTCAATCCTGAAATTCAACAAAAGAAATTTGACGAAAAAGGCGAATACATCCGTAAATGGATTCCTGAATTTGATTTTGGCTACGCAGAACCTATGGTCGATCATGCCTTTGCAAGAGATCGCGCAATTGCGACTTATAAAAAAGGGATTTTGAAATAAATTTTGAAATTTCAAAATCCAAATTCCAAATTCCAATTATCGCAATCTTGTCATCCTGACGAAGGAAGGATCACACACGTAGCTCTGCAAAGATTATCGATTTTGATCGTGGAGTTTCTAGTGTGATCCTTCCTTCGTCAGGATGACAAACTAGACGAAAAAAAACTTTGTCAAAGTTTTAAACTTTGACAAAGTCCTATACGTAAAGTTTGGTCAACTTGAAACCTGAAACTTGAAACAAAAACCTAATATTTCAAATAATTCTCTACAACTATTTTCGCTTTCAAATCGAACATTAAATTGTACAAACCGAAGAAAGTACGGTTCATGTAAATAAAGTGCTTAGAACCGCGATTTCCGTTCATTTTTTTCAAGTTTGTATCTTCTGAGAAACGCTTTCCTAATTCGGCAATAGCGTTGAAGAATTTTTCATCGGCAAAATCGAAAGTTTCGTTTTGGAAAGGTTTTGTAAAAAGAGACAGCAAATCATGAAACATTTCGGTGAAATATTCGATTTCTGCTGGCGTATCGTCTGGACGAAGAATTTCTAATTCGAATAATTTCTGGTTGAAAAGCTTCTCATCTGTAATGACATTTTTATTAATCAGCTCGAAATACGGCGTATAAAACTCTTCGGGAATTTGTTTCATGCAGCCAAAATCCAAAGCAATTAATTGATTTTGATCATCAACTAAAAAATTCCCCGGATGCGGATCTGCGTGTACTTTTCGCAAAACATGAATTTGATACATATAGAAATCCCAAAGCGCCTGCCCTATTTTATCACCTATTTCCTGATCGGTATTTTTTGCTGTAAATTCAGAAAGATGAATTCCTGTCATCCAATCCATTGTGATGATTTTCTCTGACGAAAACTCTGGGTAATAGCTTGGAAAAGTAATATTTTCAATCTTTGAGCAAGCATCTACAACTTCCTGACTTTGCTTCAATTCTAGCAAATAGTTAGTTTCTTCGATAAGTTTGTCTTCAACTTCTTTAAAATATTTGTCAGAATCTTTTCCTTGCAGATTAAACATTCTAATCGCAATTGGTTTTACCAAAGCCAAATCGGAAGAAATGCTATTGGCAACGCCCGGATATTGAATTTTAACCGCTAGTTTTTTGTCATTTTTCTTTGCCAAATGCACTTGACCAATACTCGCAGCGTTTATTGAATTTGGATTGAATTCGTCGAAAATTTCATAAGGTGTTTTGCCAAAATTGCTTTTGAACGTTTTTAAAACCAAAGGAGCGGAAAGTGGCGGAACAGAAAACTGAGACAAAGAAAACTTTTCTACGTAAGCCTGAGGCAGAAAGTTCTTGTCCATACTCAGCATTTGAGCAACTTTAAGCGCACTTCCTTTTAAGCTTTTTAGTCCGTCGTAAATATCTTCGGCATTGTTTTCGTTCAGTTTATCACGGCTCAAATCTGGATTTACTATTTTTTCGGCATAATGTTTTACATAGTTTACGCCAATTTTAGCACCAGTTTGAACCAATTTTCCTGCTCGCTCTATTTTTGAGGTTGGAATATAATCGATCGTTTTCATTATCTGCTGTATACTTTTTCTTTAAACAAAAATTTCCCGAAATCAATCAAATGATTCATCGGTGCGACATTCATTAATTCGAACGAAGCATTCACTGATTTTTCGATAAAAATATCAGTTTTTTCAAAAGCAGGAGATTCGTCTTCCATCCAGAATTTAATCGTCATCATTAGTTGCAACCAAGCCGATTCCTGAATTGCTTTTTCTTGAAATTTTTGAAATCTTTCTTGTTCCAATCTATAATCGTCCGTTAAAATTTCAGCAACATAATCTTTAAAACTATTTCGAAGCGTAGTCAGCTGAACCAAGTTTTTCAACGGGTTTCTGTCAATTTTAAGCGATTGCAGAACGTAACTTCTGTTGGCAGTTAGAATTTCGAAGAAAGTGAAATAAAAACTCAACATTTTATTTTTCATATCATATCCCTGATATTCTTCATTTTTGTGAAGAAGATTAACTGTGTTTTCAAAAAACAGTCGGAATATTTCTTTTTCTAAACCTTCTAATGTTCCAAAAAAAGCATAAAATTCAGCCTCAGTAAAATCATTTTCTTTGGCAAAATGATAAACCGATTTTGGTTTTTGACCTTTTTCTAGAACTTCTTCCATATATTTTGAAACGATATCATCTTTGGTAATCACCTTTTTTTTAGTCGCCATTTTATTAAAATTTAGAATTTGCCATAAAGGTAAACATTGTTTAAGTACCTTTACTTATCATTAAACACTATATTCTGTTAAATATATTATAAACTATTATGGCTCAAAATGTTCTATTAACTGGCGGAACTGGTTTCATCGGGAAATATTTAACAGATGTTCTGATCGAAGCTGGATATTCTGTATCTATTTTGAGTCGTTCTGATAAAGAAAATACGCCAAGAGTCACTTATTATAAATGGGACATTAAGAAAAACTACATTGATAAAAATGCCGTTCTTAACGCAGATTACATCATTCATCTTGCAGGTGAAGGAATTGTAGAGAAAAGATGGACCAAAAAACGCAAAAAAGCGATTATTGAAAGCCGTGTAAGACCTATCGAAATGATCTATTCGGTTTTGGAAAACAACAATAAAAAACTGGAAGCATTTGTTTCTGCGTCAGGTATTGGGATTTATGGTGCTGTTACCAGCCATAAAATCTTCACAGAAGATACGCCTCCAGCCAATGATTTTTTAGGCATTACTTGCCAAAAATGGGAAAGTGCTGCAGATAAAATTGGTTCTTTAAATATTCGAACGGTCAAAATTAGAACTGGTATTGTTTTAGGAAAAAATGAAGGTTTTTTAAAAAAATTAACTCCGACTTTTAAATCTGGTTTTGGCGCAATACTTGGTTCGGGCAAACAATATTTGCCTTGGATCCATATTGAAGATTTGTGCCAGATTTATCTAAAAAGCATCGAAGACGCAAAACTAGAAGGCGCATATAACGCTTGTACAACAGACAACACGACCAATGCCAGATTCTCTAAAACCTTCGCTAAATTGTTTGATTACACAATATGGGTGCCTAAATTACCTCCTTTTTTTCTAAAAATTCTTCTAGGCGAAATGAGCATTGCTGTCTTAACAGGAACGCGTGCTTCTTCAGAAAAAATTCAGAAAACAGGTTTTGAATTCCAATTTACCGATTTAGAAAAAACGCTTATAAATTGTATAAAGTAAGTCCTATTTCAGCGTTAGCAACGATTCTTCGCTTCGAACTATTCCCGTCAGTTCAGTATTAGCTGTTGTTGAAACTTTCGAAGCTATAGAACTTGGAATATGGATATTAAAATCAGATACTAAAATTGGAAAGTCTGAAATTACCTGAATGCCTTCCGGAACTCTTTTGATTAAAGCATTTACAACAATTTCTTTCGATTTGCCACGTAAATTAAGTTTTCCTTTAATCTCGTATTTCTTTTCAACTTCAGTAATATCTTTCAAGTCAAATTTTTGGATTTTCCCTTTAAATACGGCTTTAGGATAACGATTGCTTTCCATATAATTGTCATTGAAATGTTCTTGCATCAAATCTAATTTAAAGCGGAAATTTTTAACGATAACAGTACATATAAAAGTACTTGTTTTAGGTTCTAAAAGAATGGCAACCTGTCTGTTTACAGCTTTTACTTCTTCGAATAAGGGAACAGAGGCTTCAAAATTTATTGTTCCTGTATTGGTAAAAAATTTGTCTTGGGCAAGGACAGAAAACGCGGTAAAGAGTAAAAATAATAAGGTAGTTGTTTTCATAATCGTCTACATTTAAACAATTATGTCATCCAATTTATTTCTGATAAAGAGAATTAAAATTCAGATTCTAATTGACCTGAAAAAATCGAACGGCAGTACTCAGTGAAAAAATTCCGTAACCCAATAATTACACTTAAAGTTACGGAATTTTTGCATGCAAAGTTTTGGAATTAATGCTAAATATTTGTGAATATTTTTTTGTAGTAAAATGAGAATTGTGAGAGGCAAAAAAGACTAAAAATCTTCCTTTTATTAAAGCATAAATTACATTGATAAAAAACAAAAGCTGTGCTCCAAATAATGCAAAAATGGAAATCACTATTCCTATTTCTATTCTTTGGTTAAAATTCATGTCCTTTAAAAGTGCAACCATATCGCCAGGAACACTTTCTCTTAAAAATTTAGGCAAAACAAAAACTGCAAACAAACCTATTATGCTAATTAAAACATGAGAAACTGTCATCCAATTTACTAAACCAAAATTTAGCTTTAGGAGACCAAAATAAATCAAAGCCAATATTCCATAAATTACAGAAATGAGAATCATTAAATGTTTCCAAGAAATAAGATAATAAGTAGCATGAATATTAATATCGAGCATTTCGTTCCCTCTATAAAAGCCAAAAGCTAAAAGACCTACTATTACTATTAAAAATAAAAAATGAGGTGTGCTTTGTATATAATTCATTCTAAAAAAAATTAACCTTTTACTTCTGTACAAATCTCAATTAAAAAGCCGTTTAAATCTCTTGCGTATGCTACAATTTGTCCCCAAGGTTTTTCTACAGGTTCTGAAACTATAACGGCACCAAAAGAAGTTGCTTTCTGCAAAACCTCTGGTACATTTTCGGTTATAAAACCAATTTCTATTGCAAAAGGCTTGTCTTCTAAACTGCTTTCGATAAAACCGTCAGGTAAATTTTTTGAAGCTAATTTTTTAGAAGCAAATGAAAGCGTTGTTTCTCCTGTTATTAATTCGCCATAATCATTATCTGGCGTGACAAATTTTCTCGAAAAACCAAATGCATTTTCATAAAATGCAATAGATTCTTCAACATTTTCAACATATAATATTGTGTATCCAAACTTGACCATATTTTCTACTATTTAATGTGTATTAAATAAATATAAGAAAATTTAGCTGATTTCTAATAGGACATTGTATTTTTCTAAACTCGCCAGATCTTCAATCGAATTTATATTGGTCAATTTTTCGTGTTCTTCCACTTCTTTTCTAACCTCGATATGTTTTACTGCTTTTCTAAAACGGCGCACTTCTTCTAGATTAGATAAAATCAATCCAGGAACCTGAACGCTTTTTCCTTCTTTATCTTTGGCAACCATTGTAAAATAAGATGAATTACAATGTTTTATAACTCCAGTTTGAATGTTTTCTGCTTCAACGCGAATGCCAACAATCATGGAACTTCTCCCAACATAATTAACAGAAGCTTTCATAGTTACTAATTCTCCAACTTCAATTGGTTTTAAAAAGTTTACTGTATCTACAGAGGCGGTTACGCAATAATTTCCGCTGAATTTTGATGCTGACGCAAAAGCAATTTGATCTAATAATTGTAAAATATATCCTCCGTGAATTTTCCCGCTAAAGTTGGTATGCGAAGGCAACATTAATTCTGATATACTAACTTTTGATGATGAAATGGGTTTAAAATCTGTACTCATGTTTTTGTTTTTGGAATGTTTTTTTAGTTGTGTTTTTTTCTAACACATAGAAACATAGATTTTTTTTCCTTTAAAAAGAGTTTAGAAAGAAACTAGTTTCTAACACATAGTCCCGAAGCTTCGGGATGTATTTCTGCGAGTGAAACGCCTTTTTACCTCAATCTTAATTTCTATGTTTCTATGTGTTTAAATTTTTTTGCCACTCCCGATAGCTATCGGGATAATGGATTTTAAATGATTTTTTATTCTTTGTCTATTTTTTCCCAACACATAAAAACATAGATTTTTTTTCCTTTAAAAAAGAGTTTAGAAAGAAACTAGTTTCTAACACATAGTCCCGAAGCTTCGGGATGTATTTATGCAAGTGAAACGCCTTTTATCTCAATCTAAATTCTATGTTTCTATGTGTTTAAATTTTTAATTCAATAATTCATTTTCATCTGAATTAATCGCTCTTGCAATAATATTATCTGGAAGCGATTTCTTGGCCTTTGCTCCCATCTTTTTTAATCTTTCAACGCTCGAAATTAGATTTCCTTTTCCGTCAACCAATTTGTTCATGGCGCTTTCGTATTCTGTTTTTGTATCTTTTATTTTATTCCCAATTCGGACTAAATCTGATACAAAACCTTCAAATTTATCATATAAAGCTCCCGCCTGTCTTGCAATCTCCAAAGCGTTTTCTTGCTGCTTTTGATTGGTCCACATACTGTCAATAGTTCTTAAAGTTGCTAAAAGCGTACTTGGCGTTACAATTACAATATTTCTGTCGAATGCTTTTGTGTATAAAGTTGGATCTTCGTTTAAAGCAATGGCAAAAGCCGGTTCCATCGGAATGAAAAGCAATACAAAATCGGGGCTTTCCATTTGATACAAATCATGATAATTTTTACTGCCAAGCTGTTCGATATGTCGCTTTATAGAAATAACGTGTTCTTTTAGAAATTCTGTTTTTAAAAGTTCCGATTCTTCATTCACCCATTTTTCATAAGCTGAAAGCGAAACTTTAGAATCGACAATCATTTTTTTACCATCTGGAAGATTAATTATAACATCTGGAAAAACGCGATTCCCTTCTGCATTAGTAAAACTTTGCTGTACTTCATATTCTCTTCCTTTCTCTAATCCTGATTTTTCTAAAACACGTTCTAAAACCAATTCTCCCCAGTTTCCCTGCATTTTACTATCGCCTTTTAAGGCTTTGGTAAGATTTAAGGTTTCTTTACTCATTTGGGCGTTCATTTCACTCAAACCAATAATCTGCTGGCGCAATGCTGCGTGATAATCGATACTTTCTTTGTGTGTCTGATCTACTTTTTGTTCGAAAATGTGGATTTTATCCTGAAGCGGAACCAAAATATTTTTCATATTCTCGCTGTTTTGCTCGGTAAACTTTGCCGATTTTTCTTCGAGAATTTTATTGGCAAGGTTTTCAAATTCTTTGGTGAATTTTTCCTGAAGTTCGTTGATTTCGCTTTTTTGCTCTTTATGTCGTTCCCATAAATTTTCAAAATCAACTTCTTTTTTAGAAAGCTGAATCGCGAGACTGTCTTTTTCTGTTCGAATATTTTCTTTCTCAGAAATATGCAATTGCAGCTGTTTCTGAAAATTATTTTTTTCGTTTTCAAACTGCTCTTTCTGCATTTGCAACTGACTGTTTAATGCGTGCAATCTTTCCTCTGCAATAGCTTTTTCTGATTGAGATTTAGATCCTGAAAGCATTCTGCCTACGTAGATGCCAATAAAAAGTGCTATTACAAAACCTAATAAAAACGGTAGATAATCAAACATAACTAAGTTTATTTTACGTAAAAGTACGCAATAATACGTAGTACTTAGTTTTAAATTTAGAAATTTCACGAATTCATAATCAATTCAAACTAAACCAACATTTTATCTTTTTTTTCAAAAAAAAATAATCAAGACGCAACCTTTTTTTAAAACCGCCATCTACAAAATATAAACCTAATAAAAAATATTCATGAAAAAATTAATGCTTGGCTTATTTGTAGCCTTTGGAATTAGCGCTTGTTCTATTAGCGATGATAATAGCAAATATGTTGATTGTGGTGCTAATACGAATGTAGAATTTAGCGGATTCCCTTTCTTATGTAATTATAGTGTAAAAACACAGCCAAATAATGCAGCTGTAGCCGTTGTTGCATCACAGGAAAAATTGAACGAGCTTTTTACAAAACATAACAATAGCTGTCCAGTTGCAAGTGATCCTACTATTGATTTTACAAAACAATATTTAGTTGCTCTTTTTGCAGGTGTAAAACCAACAAATGGTTATGCTATTAAAATTACTTCGATTGTAGAGAACAACTGTCAGATTGTTGTTAATTACTATGAAAAATCTCCAGCAACAGGCGAAACGGTAACTCAAAATCCAACTTATCCTTCAGATTTTGTTTTGATTCCTAAAACTACTAAAGGTTTCATCTTCAACAAAACAACTGAGAATGCTGACAATATTGTAATTGGAAGTTACTTTGCTGAATGTTCAGCTACAGATTGCCAAAAATTCTTCCAAATCAATGATTATAATATTTTAAAATTCCAAGGTGTTGTTGCTGGACAATTTGATTTTGGTCAATACAAATACAGCACAACTATTAAAAGAGGTGATTATACTTTGTTCTTAAAAGAAGTTCCTGCTGAAATTTTAGCGCTTAAAGGACAAACTAAAATTTATGGTGCTCCAGATTCTGCAGATCAAGGAGGAATTTATTTTGAATTGCGCCAAGGTTCTAGCGTTACAAAAATCTACATTGACAATAATGACACGACAGATCAAAGTGCTGCTATTATAGCTTTCAAGAAAACAATTAAAGACAAAATTACAAGCCTAAAATAATTCAATCATGAAGAAACTTTTTATATCTTTTATTGTCTGTTTTCTTTTTACAACAATGTATTCATTAGAAGCTCGTAAAGTAACTTCATCATCAATTGTAAATACATGGACTTGGCAAAAATCTGTTGGAGGAAGCCATAATCCTTATGTAGCAACGCCAAAAACAGCTGGATTTACTAAGAAGATTGTCTTTACTAACGACGGAAGAGTGATTACATATAAAAATAATGTAGAGATTAGAAATAGTACTTATCAGATAGAAAAAGGGATTGGATATTTTGATAAATCAGAGCATGACTTGATTACGTTTGAAGGCAAAACTTACGTAATAGAAAACCTTGACAATCAAAACCTAACGATTGTAAGCAACCATCAAGATGGTGCTCGAACTATTTTTAAAAGATAGTTTTGTAAACTATTTAGAACTATTTTTGCAAAAACAAATTTGAACCATTTCTTGAAAGACGAGTTAGAAAAATACATCAAACTGTGCATAAAAAATGACAGAGAGGGACAACTGAAAATTTATCAGTTGTTCTCTCCTGTTTTGTATGGTATCTGTTTGAAGTATATGAAAAACGAGGATGATGCGAAAGATGTTTTTCAGGAAGCTTTTGTTATTGCTTTTCAGAAAATGAGCCAATACAAGTTTGAAGGAAGTTTTGAAGGATGGCTAAAACGGATTTTTATAAACAAGTTAATCGAAACTTTAAATAAGAAGAAAAAAGAGAGTTTCTTTTTAGATGTTTTTGATCCAGACACAGATTTTATTGAAGAAGAGGAATTAGAAGCAATTCCGATAGAACAAGAAAAACTGTTAGAATACATACGGGATTTACCAGATCAATACCGGACGGTTTTTAACTTATATGTTTTTGAGAAAATGAAACACAAAGAAATCGCCGAACTTTTAAAAATCTCTGAAGGAACATCAAAATCAAATTTAAATCGCGCCAAACATATATTACAAAAGCGAATTTTGAGCATAAAAAATTTTAAAACAGCATGAAGAAGCACAAAATAGAAGATATTTTTTCATCAATGGAAGACTTTTCTAGTGTTCCGCCTCCAGAATTATGGAGTCAGATTGAAGAAAAACTAGACAAACCTAAAAAGAAGAAGAGAGTTGTTCTTTGGTGGTCGGCTGCTGCATGCTTATTATTAGGGTTGCTTCTGCCTTCAATTTTACATTTTACTGCTTCGCCTGAGAATAAAAACCTTAACAATGGCGGTTTTGATACTAATAAAAATAGTGTTGTTCTTGATAAAAAAACAGATGATAAATCTACTAACAGAAATTTAGACCAAAATAAAAATATTGGTAAAACTGCGGATTCTTTAAATGAAAATTCGACAAGAAAAAATCAATTTAATACAGAATCAGGAATTCAAGTTCAAGAAAGTGCTGTAGCGAATACAAATTCTAAAAACAATAGCAATAAAAAAGATTCTAAATACAGCGTGCCAAGTTCGGCTAATGTTCCGAATGAATCTGTTGCGTTTCAGAATTCTGGTTCATCAGAAAATAAATCGGCAGGAAAATCTTCTAACAAATCTATTTTAGAAAATACAGGAAAATCTTCTAATAAAGGTATTGCTGAAGAAAGAATTGCATTTGGAAAACAAAACAAATTTAATTCGAATGCAAAAAAACAGCTTTCGAATTCTATTTTTGATGAAAAACTTATTGGTAAGAACAATCAGAATTTTGCTCTTAACAATCAAAATAATGCTGTAAATCCTAATACAGCGTCTAAACAAAACACATCGACTTCTAGAAACAGAAACATGATTTCTGAAACTGCGGTTGTTACTTCTGCAAAAGAAAACGGAAAAATGATTTCTGAAAATGCTGTTGCTGTTTCTGCAAAAGAAAATTCAAAATCAAACAATTCTTCTTTAAGCAAAATAGATTCTGTGCAACTGGCAGAACTACAAAATTTAGAAAAAGGCATTTTAGCTTCAACAGAAGTAAAAGACAAAAAGGATAAAAAAGACAAAAAAATTGATCCAAAAGAAAGATGGGCTGTAGCTGTTTTTGCTGGTGTAGCAAATTCAGAAAACACTAAAAACGACAAGACTTTGGGCAATACAAACGATTCTAAACAATCGAATTCGTACGGGGTTAAAACAAAATATGCCATTAATAATAAATGGGCTGTCAGCTCTGGTTTAAAATTTAACGAATTAGGGCAAAGTGTTGCCAATGTTTCATATATAAGCGCCAAAAGCGATGCGTTATTTTTACCAGGAGTCGCTTATTCTGGCAACTCTGTGGCTGCAACTACTGGTAATTCAGAATATATTTTATTATCAAATAGTACAAAAGAAGCTTTAAAAGATGATAATGTGCAAAGCGGTAATCTTGATCAAAGTTTAAGATATATCGAAATGCCTCTTGAGGTTTCGTATTCTGTCTTTAATAAAAACAGAGCCCGAATAAATTTAAATACGGGTGGTTTTGTTGGTAAATTAGTCTCAAATAATGTGTCATTAGATGGTAATACAATTGGCCAAAATATAAATGCCAACGATTATGTTTATGGTTCTACTTTGAGCAGTACTGTTCAATATCGTGTGTACAAAAAAACCAATGTTTTTGTTGAGCCTGCTATGAACTATTATATCAATCCATTAAACAATCAATCTTTCAATCAATTTCAATGGGGATTAAATTTTGGATTGAATGTTTCTTTCTAAGTTTATTTTGTAGTAATTTTCGTGAAAATTTAAAATTATCTTTTCATGAATTTCACAGCCGCTTCTTCTGATTTATTATTAGCCAAAGAAACCATTTTTGACAAAGCAAACTTAGAATTAAGTTCTCTACAAAAAGAAGCTGAAAGCGACGAATATAGTGCCTACCGTTTTCAAATTAACAACAAAAACATTTGTTACAGAGAGGCAAAAATTACTCCAACCAAAACGGGGCAATTTGTTACTTTATGGAAACGGAATCAAACTGGAACAATCGAACCTTTTGATTATTCTGATGCCATAGATTTTATGATGGTCAGTGTTCGAAAAAATGAAAATTGGGGACTATTTATATTTCCTAAACTTGTATTGCTAGAAAAAGGAATCTTTTCAACTGAAAAAAAAGAAGGAATTAGAGCGACAAGAGTTTATCCTTCGTGGGATGAAACTACAAGCAAACAGGCTCAGAAAACTCAAAAATGGCAATTAGAATACTTCTTTCTATTAGACCAAAACAATATTGATTTAAGCAAACTAGAAAAGATATTGATATAAAAAAAGCCGTAAACTCTCTTTTTACGGCTTTTTCAATGTTATATACTCTAAATATATTAAACTGCTGTATAACCTCCGTCAGCGATAATATAACTTCCTGTTGTAAATGATGATTTGTCAGAATTTAGGAAAACGACCAATTCGGCAATTTCTTCTGCAGTTCCTAAACGATTCATCGCCGATTTAGCTGCAACCGCCTGCATCTTTTCTTTATTTAAATTGTCTTTTAAAAGTGCTGTTTCGATATAACCTGGTCCAACCGCATTACAACGAATATTTTTCTGTGCATATTCGACCGCAATGTTTTTAGTTAAACCTACAACAGCATGTTTCGAAGCCGTATACGCTGGACTTAGTGGCGCTGCAACTTGTCCGTGGATAGAAGCGATATTAACAATGCTTCCTCCTCCATTCTTTTCCATTTGCTCTAATTGATAACGGCATGCATAAAAAACACCGTTTAAGTTTAGCGCAATAACTCTATCCCAATCTGCAGGCTCATATTCTCCAGTCGGTTTTGCTGGTCCGCCCATTCCGGCATTATTGCAAGCAATGTCAAGTCGGCCATATTTAGAAACCGTTACCTCAACCATGTGTTTGTTATCACTTGCACTCGACGAATCTCCTTTTACGAAAAAAGCTTCTCCGCCTTTTTCTTTTATACTATTTACGGTTTCTTCACCGTGCTCTACATTTATATCAGATACTACTACTTTTGCTCCTTCTCGAGCGTAAGCTTCTGCCACTGCACGTCCAATTCCTGAACCGCCACCAGATACAAAAGCCACCTTATTTTCTAAAAGTGCCATATTCTTTAGGTATTAAATTTGTTCCTTAAAATTACAAAGAACTCAACCGATAACGAAGCTTTCAAAAGAGTTTACAAAAACATTAACGCATACCGCTAATGTTATGTTATTTGATATTAAATTGACTGGATTTTATTGAAAATTTCGTATTGATTATTCCTCTTCATCCAATTTCATGTTTCCACGCTCCTCATGATTATCTGGGTGCGAATTTGGATATCGATTTGGTGTTATATCAGAATTACGATCTTTATTTTCTACCGTTTTTTTTGCTTCTTCTTCGGTTTCTACACCACGGTTTGCATTTGGGTTCTCTGGATTGATTTGATGCAGCGTTTTATTAATATCTTCATTTTCATTTCTAGCTCGTTCTACAATCTTTTTGTCACCGTCTTGATCTGTAACCAATTCTTTATTAAGTTTTGCATCTTTTAAATCTTTATCGTGCGAAACGTTTTTCCCTTTAGATTCGTCAATATTTTTCTGTGTTCCGTTTATCTTTTTCGTTCCTAAATGATTAGTTTCCATAGCATTATTTTTTTGAGTTTCTATTTATAATATTACGAATTCTAATAAGCATTCACGTTTCATAATTTACTATCTTTATTTACAACATTTTACGATTAAACTAATCTCTAAGCTTATGAATTTCTTCAAAATCAAAACCAGCTGGTCCAATGCAGAATTTATTATGATCAAAATTTGCATGGCCTCTATCTATATTTCTGTTGGAAGTTATTTTCATGAATTTTTTAAAAACTATTATTGGGCTTTACTTGAGATTTTTGCTTTTACTGCGGTTTGGTTTGTTTATCGATGGTATAAAAAAATGAAAGCACAAAGACAGTAATTCATTTTAATTTTAGGAAAGAGACTATCTTTGCAAAAAATTAAAAATGCACAGACACTTCATTCTTTTTAAACCTTACGGCTATTTAAGCCAATTTATTTATGAATTAAAAAGAAAGAAAAAGCTTTTGGGCGAATTGCATGATTTCCCAGAAGGAACAATGGCAATTGGAAGATTAGACGAGGATTCTGAAGGTTTGCTTTTGCTAACAACCGACGGAAAAGTAAGCGAACAAATTAGAAGTAAAAAAGTTGACAAAGAGTATTACGTTCAAGTTGACGGCGTTATTACTCCCGAAGCAATCGAACAATTGCAAAAAGGCGTCGAAATTGGTTTTGATGGCGGAAAATACAAAACAAAACCTTGTTCTGCTTTTATCGTTACAGAAATTCCAGATTTTGGCGCAAGAGCCAAAAAAATCAGAGACGAACGTCACGGTCCAACTTCTTGGGCGTCTATTACCATTAATGAAGGGAAATTTCGTCAGGTTCGAAAAATGACTGCTGCAGTAGGTTTTCCAACTCTTCGTCTCGTTCGTGTTCGAATAGGAAATGTATATTTGCAAAACCTAAAAGCAGGCGAAGTACTAGAGGTTTCCGATTTTCAATTAGATAATTCCAAAAACTCATAACTCATAATTCATAACTCAAAAAAAGATGTTAAACGTTGTTCTTGTAGAACCAGAAATACCAAATAATACTGGAAATATTGGAAGATTGTGCGTAGGTACAGAAAGCCGACTTCACTTAATTCATCCTTTCGGATTTGTAATTAATGACAAAAACCTGAAACGTTCGGGATTAGATTACTGGGTTCATCTTGATGTTACCGAATATCAAAATGTAGAAGAATGGATTGCACAGATTCCAGATCATTCTCGTGTATTTTTAATGAGTTCGCATTCTGAAAAATCGTATTTACAAAATGAATTTCAAGATGGTGACTGGCTTGTTTTCGGAAAAGAAAGCGTTGGTTTAAGCAAGGAGTTTATGGCAAGATTTGAAAATCATTTGACAATTCCAATGTCACCGCTTATTCGCAGTTTTAATATAGCAAATTCTGTTGCTTTTGTGGTTGGGGAAGCGAAGAGGCAGATTTCATTAAAGAAATAACTATTTATGATTTCCTGCAAGGTTTTCAAAACCTTGTAGGTATTTTAAGCACAATCAAATTCAAAGACATCTACAAGGTTTTCAAAACCTTGCAGGAGAATCAATTCACAATAAACTTCCCTTTTTCAGCATCAAAAACAATATTTTCATCTTTGAATAAATTGCTGAAACTTCCATTCGAAATTAAATTACAAGGTTGGTCTTGTACTATATTTTCTGGCGTCATCATAATCATTTCATCGCTTAACTGAATGGCCAAATCAATATCGTGCGTTGAAAACAGAATACATTTTTGAGTTTCTTGAGTTAGTTTCTTTAATAATTTGAACAAAGATACTTTATGCAATAAATCTAAATGTGTTGTTGGTTCGTCCAAAATAATTAGCGGAGTATCTTGCGCCAAAGCTCTTGCAATTAAAACTTTTTGCAATTGTCCGTCACTAATTTGAAAATGCTTTTTTGAAGCTAAATGTTCGATTTGAGTCAAACCCATTGCTTCGTGAACTTTTGCAATATCCTCTTCCGACAATTTATCAACCCAATTGGTATAAGGCTGGCGACCTAAAGCGACCAATTCAAAAACAGAAAGATTACTTGGTGGTAGTTTTTCGGTTAAAACCAAACTTAAATTTTGCGCTAATTCCAAAGGATTATAATCTGAAATGTTTTTTTCATTCAGATAAACATTTCCAGATAATGGCTTTTGGATTCCAGTAATCGTTCTCAGTAAAGTTGATTTTCCAATTCCGTTTGCTCCTATTAAAGTAATTAGTTTTCCTGAAGCTAAATTTAAATTCAGATTCTCAGCAATAGTCGTAACACCTTTCTTGGATTTATATCCAATATTTAGACTAGAAGTTGATAGAATGTCGTTCATTTTTTTAGAGATACTAAGTTACTAAGATGCTAAGGTTCTAAGTTTTTTCTAAACGATAAAATCTTTTTAATCTGTGGCTGAATAATTTACTTAAAATTTCTTTTTCTGACTAAAAGCCAAATTACAACTGGCGCACCAATTATAGATGTTATAGCATTTATTGGAAGCGTGACATCAAAACCAGGCATTTGCGATACAATATCACAAAACAACATTATAATAGATCCAAAAAATAAAGTACTCCAAAATAATATGGTGTGATTACTCGTCTGAAAAGTCAGTTTTGCAATATGTGGCACTGCTAAACCAACAAAAGCAATTGGTCCTGCAAAAGCTGTGATTGCTCCAGATAATATGCTTGTTGCAAATATGATTATTAATCGTGCTTGCTTAAAATTCAATCCCATGCTTTTTGCATAGTTTTCGCCCAAAAGTAACGCATTTAGTGGTTTTATACTTTTAGCACTTAAAAGCAATCCGATTCCAACGCATACTGTCAAAATCACGATGGTTGTCCATGAAAGATTTCCGAGATTTCCCATTGACCAAAAAGTAAATTTTTGAAGCTGTTCTGCTGTACTAAAATATGTCAAAACGCTAACAATCGCCGTCGTAAAACTTCCGAACATTAGTCCTACAATTAAAATTGCCATTGTATCTCGCAATCTCTGTGAAACCACTAAAACTAAGAACAAAACTAAAGTACTTCCTAAAGTTGACGCTAAAACAATTCCATACGACGATAAAGCTATCACACTTAAAAACGGCGGAAGAAATCCTGCTCCCAAAATCACAAAAGCAACACCAAGACTTGCTCCAGAACTTAATCCTAAAACATACGGTCCCGCAAGCGGATTTCGAAATAAAGTCTGCATCAAAAGTCCGCTGATGGAAAGTCCTGTTCCAACTAAAACTGCAGTAATTGCTTTTGGAAGACGATAATTTATAATTATATATTCCCAAGTCGATTTTGTAGCCTGTCCTCCTGTTAAACTCGCAAAAACATCTTTTAGCGGAATCATAACTGATCCTAAACTAATGCTCGCAAAAAACATTAGCAAAAGAGCTAAAGCCAAAATGACAAATAAAATAGTATTTCGTTTTTTATTCGCCAATTTAATTCAGTTTGGATGCAAATGTAAATTCGTAGCTTGACAATAAATCCGGGTGAAAAATTTTAATGTAATCTTTCAAGACCAAATCTGGTCGGCTTGGGGCCAATTCATAATAAACAGTTCCACCGGTTGCGCCCAATTTACCTTCAAAATTGTAAACATTTTTATTTTTGAAAGCATCAAATTCTGCGTAATGCGGATTCGTTTTTTGTAATTCCTCTAAACTTTTAAAAGAACCCGAAGCGATCCAGATATTTGCATCTTTTGCTTTGTCCAAAACTTTTTCAAAAGACAAGCCTTCGCTTCCTGTTCCTTTTAAATCTGCCCAAAGATAATTTGCCTTTGCATCTTTCATAAATTGCGCAACCCAACTATTCCCTTTTGCAACGTACCAAACATCTTCATACATAGAACCATATAATACTTTTGACGTTGCAGGTTTATCTTGAACCAGTTTTTTCGCTTGATTGTAGCTTTCTACAATTTTATCAAAAAGTTCTTTTGCCTGATCTTCTTTTCCAAACAATACTCCGTAAAGTTTAATCCATTCTGCTTTTCCAAGCGGAGATTGTTCCATCCAATCGCCTTGAATTAATACATTTAAACCGCTTTTTTTCAAATTGTCCAACATCGGATTATTATTATCAACTCCAAACGTAACAATCAAATCTGGAGATAATTCTATTAATTGTTCGATGTTTAGTTTCTCATTTTGTCCAACGTTTTTCACAGAACCTTTGTCAATTAATGCTCTCGTTTTTTCCGAAGAAATATAATCGGTATGTGGAAATCCTACTAATTTATTCTCCACTTCCAGCATTTCTAAAAACGGAATATTGGTTGTTGAAGTAACTACAACTGACGTTAACGGAACTTGAATTGTAGTATATGATTGAAGACTATCTCGAACTTTAGCTTCCTTTTCTTTTAAAATATATTTGAAATCTTTATTGGCATTAGGCCATGGATTTGAAACAGTTACAACTGAATAATCGCCATATTTTACGATTGAAAGTCCTGATGCGTATTCGATACTATTTTTGGCATTTTCTACTTTTACAGTTTCAACTTTTTCATTCTTCTTACATCCGATAAGAATAAAAAAAGCTGTTATAAAAATCATTTTAGGGAATAAATGTCTCATATTTTCTGTTTTGGATGGAACAAAGGTAAAGTATTTATTATTTTTTTTGTTTACCTTTATTCTTACAAATTTAAACAATTGTATCTTTACAACATGAATACCACAAAAATGAAAATTTGCTCAAGCTGTGATTCAGAATTCAGCTGTGGAGATATATCTGTAGAAAACAAATGCTGGTGCAACGATTATCCACCAATCTTCAATCTTTCTGAAGGCGGAGATTGTCTTTGTCCCGTTTGTTTTAAAGAAGCTTGCGAGGACAAAATCGATGCCTATATCGAAACCTTAACTCCTGAAAAAGCGCTTCAAAATAAAGCTCTATCATTACCCAAAACAGAAAAACTAATTGAAGGCATCGATTATTATATCGAAAATGGCAATTATGTTTTCAAAGCCTGGTTTCATCTAAAAAGAGGAACTTGCTGCGGAAATGACTGCCGACATTGCCCTTATTAATTGTTAATTATAAATTGTTAGTTGTTAATTATGAAAAACAACATTGTTAGAAATAAAAGTTTTGATTTTGCTATTAGAGTTGTAAAACTTTATCAATACCTAAATAATACTAAAAAATAATTTATTCTTTCAAAACAACTTTTAAGATCTGGAACAAGTGTTGGTGCAATGATAAGAGAAGCTGAACATGCTGAAAGTAAAAGCGATTTTATTCATAAATTTGCAATTGCTCAAAAAGAAGCTAATGAAACTGTATATTGGCTAGAATTATTAAAAGCTACTGATTATTTAAATGAAAAAGAATTTGACAACATCAACAACGATGCTGTAATAATTCTAAAATTAATTACCAGTATTATTAAAACTTCTAAAAGTCAATTAGCAACAAAAAAATTAACAACTAACCATTAACAATTCACAATTAATAAAATGATTTACTTGATAACTGGCGGCGAACGTTCTGGAAAAAGCGGTCATGCTCAAAAACTAGCTTTAGAACTTTCAAATTCTCCATTATATGTTGCAACAGCCAGAAAATGGGATTCCGATTTTCAAAATCGAATCGATCGCCATCAACAAGAAAGAGACGAACGTTGGACAAACATTGAAGAAGAAAAATATTTAAGTAAAATCGATTTTTCTGGAAAAACTGCTTTAATTGATTGTGTTACACTTTGGCTGACGAACTTTTTTATTGATCATAAAAATGATGTCGATGCGAGTTTAGAGGAAGCTAAAAAAGAATTTCTTGCTATCGCTAAGCACGAAAATGCAAATATAATTATTGTAACAAACGAAATCGGAATGGGTGTTCATGCAGAAACGCACATTGGAAGAAAATTTGTCGAACTTCAAGGCTGGATGAACCAATTTATTGCCGAAAATGCTGATGAAGTCGTTTTAATGGTTTCTGGAATTCCGGTTAAAATCAAATAAAAATATCCAAATTAGAAATTCCAAATTCCAAAACTATACTGAGCTTTGGAATTTGGAATTTTCTTTTTTAGAGTTTGACCTTGGAATTTGGGATTTAAAAATTGTAATTTTATAGCATGAGTAATCTAGACGATATATTAAAATCCCGACGCGACACCCGACATTTTACCTGCGATGAAGTTCCAGACGAAGTAATTCAAAAAGCTTTACAGGCTGGACATTGGGCGCCTTCTGTGGGATTAACCGATGCTACAAGATATTATCTCATCAAATCGGATGAAGTTAAAGCGTCTATTAAAAAACTCTTTTTAGACTACAATAAAAAAGCCGAAGAACTAACCGACAATCTAGAACAAAAGGAACTTTACAGATCATTAAAATTAGAAGCAATCGAAGAAGCTCCTATCGGACTTATAATTGCTTACGATCGTTCGGTTCTCAATCAGTTTACGATTGGGACAGTTGGAAGTAACGAAGCCGTAAAATTCAGTTCTGTTTGTGCGGCACAAAACATCTGGCTTTCGTTGACAGAACAAGGCTACGGAATGGGCTGGGTTTCCATTTTGAATTATTATCAGTTTAAAAAAATCCTCGATTTACCTGAAAATATAGAGCCGCTGGGTTATTTCTGCATCGGGAAACCTGCAACCAATTATAACAATCAGCCAATGTTACAACAGTTGCATTGGAAACAAAAATCACAAGCTCCAATTTGCAAGGAAATCAAAGAAATTCATCAGATAAATATTCCTGCTACTGATTTGAAATCTGAAAATAAAGTCGAAAACAAATCTGATTTCAATAGACTTTTACAAGAAAAAATAGATTCGAAAACAAAACCTGTTGGTTCTTTGGGAACTTTAGAATCTTTGGCCTTTCAAATGGCGACTGTTTTTGAAACTTTAAACCCAAAAATTGAAAAACCTAATATAGTAGTTTTTGCTGCCGATCACGGAATTGCAAATCATGGCGTAAGCGATTATCCGCAGGATGTTACGCGACAAATGGTCAATAATTTTCTGGATGGCGGAGCGGCAATCAATGTTTTCTGCAAACAAAATAATATTGAATTATCAATTGTTGATTCTGGCGTTAATTATGATTTTCCAACAAATGCAAAATTAATTGATGCGAAAATCGCCAAAGGAACTCAATCCTTTCTACATGTTCCTGCAATGAGCGAATCTGAAGTACAATTGTGTTTGAATAAAGGAAAATCGATTGTACAGAATATTGCAAAATTGGGCTCAAACTGTATTGGTTTTGGCGAAATGGGAATTGGAAATACTTCTACAGCTTCTGTTTTAATGAGTCTTTTAACGGAAATTCCTATTGAAGAATGCATTGGAAAAGGAACTGGAGTTGAAAATGAGAAATTAATTCTGAAACAAAACTTACTCAAAAAAGCAGTTGACAATTATTCCGGTCAAGCCGAATTAATATCGCAGCTTTCCTATTTTGGAGGTTTTGAAATTCTTCAAATGTCTGGTGCAATGCTCGAATCTTTTGAAAATAAAATGTTGATTTTGGTTGACGGTTTTATTTGTACAGTTGCTTTTTTAATTGCTTCGAAAATAAATCCGAACATCAAAAAAAATGCTGTTTTCTGTCATTGTTCTGCTGAAAAAGCACATTCAAAATTGCTAAATTATTTGGATGCAAAACCTATTTTAAATCTCGATTTGCGTTTGGGCGAAGGAACTGGATGCGCAGTTGCTTTTCCAATTTTAAAATCGGCTGAAGCTTTTTTGAATGAAATGGCTAGTTTTGAAAGCGCGGGTATAAGCCGTAAATAGTTTTCAATCTCAGTCTCAGTTTTCAGTCTTTATAAATCATAATTATTACTCTTTTTAAATGAAAAAAGAACTACACATTTTCTTTACCTGTTTAATGTTTTACACTAGAATTCCATGTCCAAAAAACATTACACATCATCCAGATTATTTAAATAAAGCCACAAGATATTTCCCTTTTATTGGATGGATTGTTGGGAGTATTTCATTTCTGGCTTTTTATCTTTTTTCATTTTTTCTTTCGACAGAAATTGCTGTTATATTGGCAATTATTGCTTCTATCTTAACAACTGGCGCTTTTCACGAAGATGGATTTGCAGATGTCTGCGATGGTTTTGGAGGAGGCTGGACCAAGGAAAAAATTTTAATGATTATGAAAGACAGTGCAATTGGCGCTTATGGAGCAATCGGATTGGTTTTAATGTTTTTGCTAAAATTCAAATTGCTTTCAGAATCCATTTCGCTTTTCACTAATGACATTCTTCTCATTTTTCTCTTGTTTATTTCTGCTCATTCTTTGAGCCGTTTGGCAGCAATTAGTATTATTTTTACACATGAATATTCTCGTGAAGATGCCTCAAGCAAAAGCAAACCAATTGCAAAACAATATACTTGGAAAGAAGTTTTTGGATCTTTCTTTTTTGGTTTAATTCCGTTGATTGCTTTCTCTTATTTTGATTTAAAATTTCTTCTTGCTCTTATTCCTGTTTTTATAACAAGATATTTTCTAGCGCGATATTTTCAAAAATGGATTGATGGTTATACTGGAGATTGTCTTGGAGCAACGCAGCAGGTTTGCGAAGTTATTTTCTACTTAAGTATTTTGTTTTTATGGAAATTTATCTAGTTCGTCATACCGAAACCATTTGCGAGAAAGGAATCTGTTATGGACAATCGGATGTAAATATTGCAGAGCCATTTGATGCAATTTTTAGCAAAATAATTTCTGAATTACCCGAAGAAGCAGTTATTTTTTCAAGTCCGTTAAAGCGTTGTGTTATTTTGGCAAAATACATTCAAGACAACATCAAAACCATTTCTTATCAGGAAGACGAGCGTTTAAAAGAAATGAATTTTGGCGATTGGGAATTAAAAAACTGGAACGAAATTCCGTCTGAAGAACTTAATCCTTGGATGGAAGATTTTGTAAATCTCAAAGTCACCAACGGAGAATCTTTTGTCGAACTTCACGAAAGAGTTGGCTATTTTCTATCTGATAAAATTTCAAAAATTGATCAGCCAATTGTTATTGTGGCTCACGCTGGTATAATCAGAAGTATTTTGTGTCATCAAACTTCGCTTCCGTTGAAAGAAGCTTTCAATAATAAAGTCGATTTTGGACAAGTTATAAAAATTGATTTTTAAAGCGAATTATTTATAATTTTATATGAAACGCAAAACAAATTTGAATAATCAATATTTTTAACTTTATCTTTGCAGCAAATTAAAGGTTGCATTTTTGATTTTAAAAATGCATTAAAAGGGAATCAAGTAAATTCTTGAGCTGTACCCGCAACTGTAAGCTTAGTTCAAACGAATGCTTGTTGTAACTACAAACCACTGTCACGCCCCGCGTGGTGGGAAGGTAAACAACAAGACGCGAGCCAGGAGACCTGCCTTTGTAACCATTATCGAGCTCTCGGGAAAAAGAGTGTAGAAATATATGACTTTAAAAAGATTTTTTGCTTTTTGTTTATTCTTGATGTGCCAGATTATTTTGGGGCAGAACGATTCTATTACCTCTTTGAAAGAAGTTTTAATTTCTGATAAAAACCTAAAAAAATATTCTGCTTCTCAATCTGTTTTAAAACTTAATGATTCTATCATTAATAAAAATGAAGCACTTTTAACCGATTTATTAAATTTTAATTCAACGCTGTATTTTAAAGAATACGGGCGCGGAATGCTTTCCACAGTTTCTTTTAGAGGAACAACTTCTTCTCAAACAGCAGTAATTTGGAACGGAATAAATATTAATTCGCAAATGAATGGAAGCACCGATTTCAATACTATTTCAGGTTCAGATTATAATTCTATAAGTGTAAAAGCTGGCGGCGGAAGTGTTATTTACGGAAGCGGTGCTGTTGGAGGAACGGTTCATTTAAATAACGATTTGTTATTTTTTAATCGTTTTGAGAATAATTTAAAACTAGATTACGGTAGTTTTAATACTATTGGGATTAATTATAAAACTTCTATTTCTAGTAAAAAATGGAGTACTCAAATCGGATTTTCGAAAAACAGCTCAACAAACGATTACAAATATTTAAATCGTTACACTTGGAGAGGCGAACAGCGCTGGAACCAAAATGGACAATATGATATTATTACATTGAGTGCTAATGCTGGATACAAATTCAACGAAAATCATATTTTAAAACTTTATACTCAGACTTCAAATACGGACCGCAATACTTCTTTAATTACCGAATCGGAGACAAAAAGTAAATATATAAATGGTTTTAATCGAAATTTATTGGAATACGATGGAAATTTCGGAAAACTGAAAACCAATTTCAAAACCGCTTATATTTTTGAAAACTATCAATATTTTGCCGATAACAGCACGAATAATTTCACTTACGGAAAAACCGAAAATCTAATCACTAAACTAGATTTAGATTATAATTTATTTAAATCTACTCAAATTAATGCAATTGTAGATTACAGCAGAACAAATGGTTACGGAAGCAGTTTTGGCAGTCATCTACGCGAGATCAGCTCAGCATCTTTTTTAATCAGACAAGGTGTCGGCGAAAACTGGAAAAATAAAATTGGGATTAGAAAAGAATTTACAAGCAATTACAAATCTCCTGTTTTATTCAATTTAGGTTCTTCTTATAAATTCAATGATTGGTACAATTTAAAATTGAACGTTTCCAGAAATTTCAGAATTCCAACTTATAATGATTTGTATTGGGACGAAGGCGGAAATCCTAATTTAAAACCCGAAAGTTCTTATCAGGGAGAAATTGGAAATGTGTTTACATTTAAAAATTTCACTTGGACGCAGAATTTCTATTACATGAAAATAACTGACATGCTTCAATGGGTTCCTGGCGCAAATGGCATCTGGACCCCGCAAAATCAAGATAAAGTAAACAGTTATGGAACCGAAACTTTATTAAGCTGGAAAAAAAGTTATGGCAAAAATATTTTTGCAGCAAATACTACTTATGCATACACGGTTTCGCAGGATGAAAAAACGAAAAACCAGATCTTTTTTGTTCCGTTTCACAAAGCGACAGGATCGGTTTCATATTCTCGAAATAAAATGAGCGCTTACTATCAAATTCTTTATAACGGTTTTGTTTATACTAGAGCTGATAATAATCCTGATGAAATTATTAATGATTATACGATTTCAAATATCGGAATCGATTATGATTTTAAATTTTTAGATTCTTTCAAACTAGGTTTTCAAGTTTTAAATCTTTTTAATAAAGACTATGAAAGTCTAGAAAACAGACCAATGCCAGGTCGTAATTTCAATATGTATTTAACCTTAAAATTTTAATATATGAAGTTTAGTAAATTACTCTTAATAGCGTTAAGCATTTCGTTATTTGCTTCTTGTTCAAGTGATGACAACGATGGCCCAAAAGGTGCTTACGACAATGGTTTTTTCATTTTAAATGAAGGAAGTTCAGACGCTGGAACTGTATCATTTTCTAGTAATGATTTCACGATTTTCACAAAAGACGCTTATAAAGCAGAAAACGGAGCTGATGTACTTGGAAAATTTGTTCAAAACATCTTTTTTGAAGGAGACAAAGCTTATATCATTGCGGGCGGATCAAATGTAATAAGCATTGTAAACCGTTATACTTTTAAGTTAATTGCTAAAGTTGACAGCGGATTGGCTAACCCAAGATATGGCGTTGTAAAAGACGGTAAAGCTTATGTAACAAATGCAAACTCTTATGATTCAGTTACAGATGATTATATCGCTGTTATTAATTTAGCAACAAACCTAGTTGAATCTAAAATTAACTTAAACACAACTGGAAATAGAATTATTGAAGAAAGCGGAAAATTATACATTACAGATCCTATGGGTAGTGACAAGCTTTCTATTTACAATATCAATACGAAAACTTTAGAAGATCCAATTACAATTGGTTCTGGTTCAGATTCTATTGAGGAAGAAAACGGAACTCTTTATATCTTACGTCCTTCTTACACACAAAGCAGCGAAATTATAAAAGTTAAAATCTCTGATAAATCGGTTTCTAAAATTGAAATTCCGGAATCTCAAGGAGTTGCTGGTTATTTAGACATAGAAAACAACCAAATTTATTATACAGTAGGAAACTCAGTATACTCAATTAATACAGCTGCAACAACAGCTTCTATTAGCCCTATGTTTACAGCTAGTTCAGATATTGGATACCTTTACGGATTTGCAGTAAAAGACAACCGCGTTTATCTTTCAGATGGAGGAAACTTTAAAACAGATAGCAAAGCATATATTTATCACTTCAGCGGAAGTTTATTAAAAGAGTTAACGGTTGGTGTGGGTCCAAACGGTTTCTACTTTAACGATTAATTACCTAATTAGAATTAGTTTTTTGTTTTACGAAAAAGGCTTTCAGAAATGAAAGCCTTTTTTATTATAATCTACTAGAATAATTTTGGTCCAGTTTTAAGATACATTCCATGTCTTAATCCGTTTATGATTTTAGAATCAGTTAGATAAGGCCTGTATGGTTCAGAATCATTAAATATTCTTTTAGCAGTTGTACCTGTAATTTGCGAAATGGCAATATTCAATAACGGTTCAGATGTGTCTCCTAAAACACCATAAGTGCTTACTTGCTCATACTGCTGAAAAGTTGGTTGCAAACCTTGAGTATAATCTCCAAAATTTACTGAGTTTGTAATCTTTAAAACCAACGGCTGCATTGCATATTTATGATTTGGATTGATTCCTTTTTTTGTTACCAAAGTTTCAGAATCATACACCGTAAACGATCCAACATTTTTACCCGTAGTTGTTTCTCCAATCTGAATTACATTTACATAAGGCTTTAAACCATTAATAACTAATTCGCTGGCAGAAGCTGTACTCGCAGTTGTAATAACATAAACAGTATTTAAATTTAAGCTGTTTAATGCTGTTCCGTCAATATTATTAACGAATCTTTCATTTAAATCTTCCAAATCTTCAGTTGTAAGACCTTCCATTTGTTTAGCATTAAATGTCATTTTAGAAAAAATCTGACCATCAAATTGTCCAGTAATCATACTAGCAAGTCTAGTTGAAGATGTAATTGATCCTCCTCCATTGTAACGAAGATCTAAAACTAAATCTGTTGCTCCTTGTGCTTTTAATTCACCAAAAGCCTGATTCAATTTAGCATCATATTCTGCATAGAAACCATTATACATTAAATAACCAATTTTGTGACTTCCTGAAGTAATTACTTTATTGATTAAAATTGGATTTTCTTCTAAAACTGTTTTTGTCAAAGCAACCGATTTACCATTTAAAACAAATCCGCTTCCATTGTAATCAGCAAGATTTAAAGTATAACTATCTTGATTTAGCAATAATTCCTCATAATTAGATACCGTAAGCTTTACACCATTTACACTAGTAAATAAATCTCCACGTTTAATTGCTTTTGTAGAAGCATCTGAGTTTGGAATAATATATCGAACATATCCAATAACATCATCTGATCCTGATGCTATACGACTTAATCTAAAATCGACACCATTATTTTTTGAAATACCGTTTAATTCTTGTTCCAAAACAGTATAATCATCAACAATCCAGCTGAAACGATCAACCGCATCACCGTTTGGATATTTACTTACTGGTTTGTAAAGCAAATCTTCAAATAAATCTTCTGGCTTAGAATATCCTCTTAAAAACTGATTTAAGTCTTCCTCTGTAGCAAAACGATTATCGGCCAAATTAGGAACATCGGCCTGCCATAAATAAACTGCATTTAATCCTTTCCAGATAAAACTATTAACTTGCACATCTGCAGGTTGAGCAACATCGTCATTATCTTCACAAGACTGTAAAGAAAAAGCGAATAAAAAAAGAAAGAGAAAGCTCTTTAAAGTTGTTTTCATAATCATTTAATATCTTAGTGGTATAAGTGTAAAAGTAATATCTTTAGTTTTACCTTCATCATAAAATCAGTATTTTTTTACATAAAAAAAATATTTATCTTTTGCTGTAACAAATATAATTGTGTCTCGTCTTGACTATATAAGCTAACGATTAACCATCAGATTAATGAACCAAGTTGTATTTATAGAATTAATAAATCCTTTTAAAGACAAAGTTTTTCGTCTGGCAAAAAGATTGCTTACAAGTACTGAAGAAGCCGAAGATGCTACTCAGGAAGTAATGGTGAAATTATGGAACAAAAAAGAAAATCTGGAAGATTACAATAGCGTCGAAGCATTGGCAATGACAATGACCAAAAATTATTGTCTCGATCAGCTAAAATCTAAAAGAGCCAGTAATCTGCAGATTGTTCACAATAATTTTACAGATCGAGAACCTCGATTAGATAAAAAAATTGAAGATGAAGACACTTTAGAATGGGTCGAGAAAATTATCAATGAAATGCCAGAGCAATTGCAATTATTAATTCAGCTTCGAGATATTGAACAATATGAATTTGACGAAATAGCGAAAATCGTTAATATGAACGAAACCGCAATACGAGTGGCACTTTCGAGAGCGAGAAAAAAAATTAGAGAATCAATGACAAATACACACCTTTATGGAACTAAATAAAATAGAAGATATATTAGAAAAATACTTTCAGGGAGAAACTTCTATTGCTGAGGAAAATCAATTAAAAGAATATTTTTCTTCATCGAATGTTGCGCAGCATTTGGAGCAATACAAGCCTATGTTTGGATATTTCTCTCAAGCAAAAGAACAGAAATCGACGTATGAGATTCCACTACAAACTAAGAAACGAAATGTGGCGTGGTTATCGATTGCAGCTTCTGCTGTTGTTTTGCTGGGCATCGGGACTTACTTTTTTGTAAGCGAAAAAAATGACACTACTGCAGTAGCTTCGCAAACAGAATTAGGAACCTACGATGATCCCGAAGAAGCGCTTAAAGCAACACAAAAAGCTTTGGCATTATTATCAAACAATGTTAATGTAGGTATTGAAAGTGTACAATACATTAACGAATATGAACAATCAAAAAACAAAATTTTTAAACAGTAATTAAACAAAATAATCATGAAAAATTTCATCATAACTTTAGTATTCGCATTTGTTACCACAACTTTCTATGCACAAAGTGCCTTCGATAAATTTGACGGTCAGGACGATGTAACATCTGTAATTGTAAACAAAAAAATGTTTGATTTAATGAGTAAAGTAAAAGCTGATGCTTCTGATAAAGAAACACAGCAATATATTGCTCTAATCAAAAAGTTAGATTACTTAAAAGTGTTTACAACCAAAAATCCAAAAATCGAAGCCGACATGAAAGCTACAGCTGATAAATATGTAAAAACTGCTGGCTTAGAAGAATTAATGCGAGTAAATGACGGCGGAAAGAATGTTAGAATAATGGTAAAATCTGGCGCTACAGACACACAAATAAAAGAATTGTTAATGTATGTTGACGGCGCAAAAAACGATGAAACTGTTTTATTATCTTTAACTGGTAATTTTGACATAAACGAAATTTCAGTATTAACAGATAAAATGCAGCTTCCTGGAGGTTCTGACTTAAAGAAAGCTTCTAAAGGCAAAAAATAAAATGAGAACAAATATCTTCACCTTAGCACTTATAGCTTTACTAACTTTAGGAAGCTGTAATTCTGAACCAACTCTTCAAAAGTATTTTGTTGAGAATTCGGAGAAAAAAGATTTTATCGCTTTAGATGTTTCGCCAAACATTTTGAATGTTGACAAAGCAAAATTATCTACAGAACAAAACGAAGCTTTAAATTCGTTTGATAAAATGAATATTCTAGCTTTTAAAGCGGATCAAAATAACCAAACAGAGTTTGAAACAGAAAGAAACAAAGTAAAAGCCATCTTAAAAGATCCGAAATATCAAGAATTAATGAAATTTGGTTCTGGTAGAGACGGTGCTTCTGTAAGTTACGTTGGAAGTGACGACAATATTAAAGAGTTTGTCATTTTTGCAAACAGAAAAGAAACTGGATTTGCAGTAGTTCGCGTTTTAGGAGAAGATATGAATCCAAATAATATTATGACTTTAATGTCGGTATTGCAGAAATCTAAAATCGACATGGAACAGTTAAAGCCTTTAGAACAATTACTTAAAAAATAATACATCTTACTTTTATAATTTAAAAAGCTCCAATTTTCATTGGAGCTTTTTAATTGTTATTTCAATACAAAAAAGAGCAATAAGTCTCTTTCAAAAAAAAAAAATTAAAATATTATTCCATCGTATTTCCCATTTGCAACAATTTTATGCGGTACAAATCCATAAGTCAGTCTTAATAAAGGCCCTAAATTCTCTACTGTATAAAAATCTTGTGCAGAATTTTTATAACAATATAAAGCGGTAGATCCAGAATATTGATCAAGATATAAATAACCTAAAATGATATCATTTGAAAGCGCCTGAGATTTACTTAACTTATGTCCTTTTTCAGCGCTACCATTTATCGATCTATACAATGGCACTGTACCTGAAATTTGGGTTGAATATAAATATCCTAAATCTCCATCATAGACATAACCATTCTGACCATCAATTATTTCGCAAGGATCTACTGTATAAAAATAATATTGACCTTTTTTAAATCGATACAACTTTTTCGTCCCTTCATTAACTGGATATAGTGTACTAATTGCGATGTTGTCATAAGTAGTAAAAGCTGTCGAATCACTTACTATTGAAAACATTATGGATGTCATTTCTGAAACAGGAGTACATGGTATAAGAGAATTAGAAGGATCATTAGTATGAGCAAGCCCAAAGATATGTCCAAGTTCATGAATGATTACATTAATTCTCTGAGCATCGTTTAATTTATTAATATAGCTAGTATTTATCATTATCCTTTCTCCTGGTTGACCTCCATAAGGATAATAAGCATTAGCAATTGTAGCTTTGCTGTCTATATTACCCATAATTATTTTTACATTTGAAGATGTTGAAGCAGTTACAGCGGTTATATTTATACCTGAATTAGTATTATTCCAAACATCTATTGCCTTGTTTATTGCAATTTGCCATTCTGATGTAACTTCTGGCGATATAAATATTTGTATTGCTGATGCTATTTCAAATTTCATAATATAACCACTAAATCTTTGATCGGTTTTATTTGTATTTTTAGAACTATCATAACGCCCCTTAGCTTGGTCTAAAGGCATTACTACATCTCCATCAATTATAAAAGCATTTTCATTCAAATCATAGGTGATTTTTTTTATATCCATACGTAGGCTTTCTGCAAGAAAGTTCCTCAACGTAACAATTTCTTCGTCATATTGCTCAGTCTTTTTTTTATATGTGTCTTTATTATCTGCAGAAGTACATTGGATAAATAATTGCGTGAAACAAAAAATAATAATCATCCCGATTTTTGTCATTTTTTCCATAATCATTTTTCATAATTCAAAAAGACAAATATATAATAAAAACGCTACAAAAATATATTTTAAATATTCTTTTTCTTACTTTTTAAAATTACAGACAGTATTAGTTTTTCAAAAATTAAACAAAAAGCTCCAATGAAAAATGTTTTTTTTATTGCAAAAAAATTCAAATTTTTACTACATTTTTAAGTAAATATTAACCCATATTTTTCTACATTTACAGCTTAACAAATTTAATTAAAATGAAAATAACAAAAACCCTACTGCTTCTTTTTGTCCTTATTTTAGGCAGCTGTTCAAGCGATGATAGCAGCGAAACCCCAGAAAACAATCCAACATCAAAATATGCAATGACTGCAAAAATTGATGGAACATTGTGGGAAATGCAAAACCCATTTGGTTCAGATTACGCAACAAAACCTTTATTTACTTATTATCCTGAAAGTGAATACATTCAGCTACAAGGAAGAAAAAATTTGATTGACGAAATTAGAATTTTCATTAAAAGAAGCGACCTTAAAGTTGGTACATATCCCATTACAGCAGCTACTTATGACGCCTCTAAAACTCAAGTAGAAATGTCATACAACAGCAAAGGAACAAATATTCAATATCCAGTTGAAGGAAGCGTGATCATAACTGCAGTTGATACAAATGCAAAAACTGTAAAAGGGACATTCTCATTTAATTGTGTTGAAGATGATTCAAAACCTATCAGCACATCTAATCCTATTACAACAAACGTAACGGATGGTACTTTTAGTTACAGATACGATGTTTCAAACTAAGAAACTTCAACCATAAATAAAAAAAGCTCCAATTTTCATTGGAGCTTTTTATCATCACTCTTTATTGTAAAATATTTCTTACTTTTGTTGTGGTTTTAAATATAAAAAATGGAAACAGAAAAGGCTTTACAAATTGTATTTGAAAAATTAATTGAGGAAAATTCTATCCCATCGAAAATAAGAAACATTAATAATGTTGAACATGCTGAGTATTGCGAATTAATAAACGCAATAAACTTCTTAATTGAGTCTTATAAAATCAATCCAAATATTCCCAAAAAACTGGCATTAGCTTTTGTAGATATTAGCAATTATTTTTTCGTTTCCAATTTAAATTATTCAGAAGAAGATCTAGAACGATTTGAAGATTATGGGATTGAACTTTCTGCTTTAGGACAAAAATTATTTTCATGAGGAATAATTTAAAAAAATAAAAGCTCCAATTTTCATTGGAGCTTTTATTTTATAATAAATCTGAGATTATTTACTCAAATACATCTTTCTTCTAGAGTACAATTCGTAGAATTGATCGTCTTTTAAGTCGTCAATAAACAAGATGCTTTCTCCTGTCGATTTCATTTCTGGCCCTAACGCTTTGTTTACATTCGGGAATTTGCTGAAAGAGAAAACCGGTTGTTTGATTGCAAAACCGTTTAATTGTGGGTTGAAATCAAAATCAGTTACTTTATTGTGTCCTAACATTACTTTTGTCGCGTAGTTCACGTAAGGCTCTCCGTAAGCTTTTGCAATGAACGGAACCGTTCTAGAAGCTCTAGGATTTGCCTCGATAATATAAACCGTATCATCTTTAATCGCAAACTGGATATTGATTAATCCAACCGTTTTTAAAGCTCTAGCGATTTTATGCGTATGATCTTTAATTTGCTGCATTACAAATTCTCCTAAGTTGAAAGGAGGCAATGTTGCGTTACTATCTCCAGAGTGAACTCCACAAGGCTCAATGTGCTCCATAATTCCGATGATGTAAACATTTCCATCAGCATCACAGATTGCATCGGCTTCAGCTTCGATTGCTCCAGCTAAGTAATGATCTAGTAATAATTTGTTTCCTGGAATTGCTTTCAACAAATCGATAACATGCTCTTCCAATTCTTTTTTGTTGATTACAATCTTCATTCCCTGACCTCCTAATACATAAGAAGGACGAATTAAAAGTGGGAAATCTAAAGTATCCGCTAGTTTTGAAGCTTCATCAGCCGTTTCAGCAATTCCGAATCTTGGGAAAGGAATATTTAATTCAGTCAATAAGTCAGAGAAACGTCCTCTATCTTCTGCTAAGTCAAGTGCGTCGAAACTAGTTCCGATAATTTTAACTCCGTATTTAGAAAGTTTATCAGCTAATTTAAGAGCTGTTTGTCCACCTAACTGAACGATTACACCTTCAGGTTTTTCGTGTTGGATGATATCATAAATATGCTCCCAGAAAACTGGCTCGAAGTATAATTTATCAGCTGTATCAAAGTCTGTAGAAACTGTTTCAGGATTACAGTTAATCATGATCGTTTCGTAACCGCATTCTTTCGCAGCTAAAACTCCGTGTACACAAGAGTAATCAAACTCTATTCCTTGTCCAATTCTATTTGGCCCAGAACCTAAAACGATTACTTTCTTTTTATCTGTTACAATACTTTCATTGTCAACAAAACGCTCTCCGTTTGCTTTTTCAATATCAGCCTCAAAAGTCGAGTAGTAATATGGAGTCAAAGCTTTAAACTCAGCCGCACAAGTATCAACCAGTTTGAAAACACGGTTGATTTTTTGTTCCATACGTAAAGTGTGAACTTCACTTTCAAGACAACTCATCATGTGTGCTAATTGTCTGTCTGCAAAACCTTTTTGTTTCGCCTCAAGCAATAATTCTTTTGGAAGATTTGAAACTTTGTAGTTTGAAATTTCTTTTTCTAAAATATAAAGCTCTTCGTATTGTTTTAAGAACCACATATCGATTCTTGTAATTTCGTGAATTGTGCTCAACGGAATTCCCATTGCGATTGCATCGTAAATTACGAAAACACGATCCCAACTTGCATAAGTTAGTTTCTCGATAATTTGTTCGTAATTTTTATATCCTTTTCCGTCAGCCCCTAAACCATTTCTCTTAATCTCTAAAGATTGAGTTGCTTTGTGAAGCGCTTCTTGGAAAGAACGTCCGATTCCCATAACCTCACCTACAGATTTCATCTGAAGACCTAAAGTTCTGTCTGAACCTTCAAATTTATCGAAGTTCCAACGTGGTATTTTTACGATTACGTAATCTAAAGTTGGTTCGAAAAGAGCCGAAGTAGATTTTGTAATTTGATTTTGCAACTCATCTAAGTTGTATCCTAAAGCTAATTTAGAAGCAATTTTTGCAATTGGATATCCAGTTGCTTTTGATGCTAAAGCAGAAGAACGAGATACACGAGGGTTGATCTCGATTGCTACGATATCTTCTTTTTCGTCTGGCGAAACTGCGAATTGTACGTTACATCCTCCCGCAAAGTTTCCGATACTTCTCATCATTAAGATTGCGTAGTCACGTAATTTTTGGAAAGTTGTATCAGATAATGTCATCGCTGGTGCAACTGTAATCGAATCTCCAGTGTGGATTCCCATTGGGTCCATGTTTTCGATCGAACAGATAATTACAACGTTGTCATTTTTATCTCTTAAAAGCTCTAATTCGTATTCTTTCCATCCCATCAAAGCTTTGTCAATTAAAACTTCATGAATTGGAGAAGCTTCAAGTCCGCGAGTTAAAAGCTCATCAAAATCTTCTTTTTTGTAAACCACAGCAGCTCCAGTTCCTCCAAGTGTAAACGAAGGACGAATTACAAGCGGGAAACCAAATTCTTGAGCAATTTCTTTTCCTTCTAAGTAAGAAGTAGCCGTTTTTGCTGGTGCAGTTGGCACATTAATTTTTTCTAAAAGCTGTTTAAATTGCTCTCTGTCCTCTGTAATATTAATTGCGTTAACATCAACACCGATTAATCTTACTCCGAAATCTTGCCAGATTCCTTTTTCTTCAGCTTCCAAACACAAGTTCAAAGCTGTTTGCCCTCCCATTGTTGGTAAAACAGCATCAATTTGTGGATGTTCCTTAAGAATTTCAATAATCGATTTTGTCGTTAAAGGTTTCAAATAAACATGATCGGCCATAGATGGGTCGGTCATAATTGTCGCTGGATTCGAGTTAATCAAGATAACCTCAATTCCTTCTTCACGAATCGAACGAGCAGATTGAGATCCTGCATAATCGAATTCGCAAGCTTGGCCAATAACAATAGGTCCTGAACCTATAATTAAAACTGATTTTATTGATGTGTCTTTAGGCATTTTTTATGTATTGTGTAGTTATTTACGATTTTAAAAAACTATTCTAGTGTACTAAAAACTAGAAAGTTGAGAAAATTTTTACCGACAAGGTATAAAAAAAGGCGATACTAAAAAAGTAATCGCCTTATGTATGTTTATACAAACATTATTTTTTGTGTCTAGGCTCGCTAGAAACAGTTAATTTATGTCTTCCTTTTGCTCTTCTACGCGCTAGAACTTTTCTTCCATTCGCAGAAGCCATTCTGTCCATAAATCCGTGCTTATTTCTTCTTTTTCTTTTCGATGGTTGAAATGTTCTTTTGCTCATTGCTTTGTATCTTTAAAAATGGTATCTAATTAACTCTTTCTTGGTTTTGGATATCGTTGTTCAAAAACCGAGTGCAAATATACAAAGACTTTTTTTTCTGGCAAGCACTTTTATAAAAATATTTTTAATTCCTTTTACTATCTTTGCAATCACAAATTTACATTAATTATGTTTCACAAAAATATTAAACTTATTTTGGCCGGACTTCTTGTAGTGGCGGGCATTTGGCAATTTACAGAAAGTAATATCGGAAATGGAATCTTTCTTATATTATTGACTGCAATTCCAATTTTTCTTTATTTTAAAAACGAATTTATCCTTTTAGCCTTCCTTAAATTAAGAAAACAAGACTTTGTAGGTGCTAATAAATGGTTATCATATATCAAAAATCCAGAAGGTGCATTAGTAAGAAAACAACAAGGATACTTAAATTACTTACAAGGTATCATGTTATCTCAAACCAATATTAACCAAGCGGAGAAGCATTTCAAAAAAGCAATCGAACTTGGACTATCAATGGATATGGATTTAGCTGTAGCTAAATTAAACCTTGCAGGAGTTGCAATGTCACGCAGAAGAAAACTTGAAGCAACTAATTTATTAAATGAAGCTAAAAAATTAGACAAACAAGGAATGCTGAAAGAGCAAATTTCTATGATGAAAGAACAAATGAAGAAAATCTAATTTTCTAAATCACAATATTATAAATCCCAAATTCTGAAAAAGAGTTTGGGATTTTTTATTTTAGATTGTTGACTTTAGATTTTAGATTTTTCTCATTTATGTCTTCCTGAGCGAAGTCGAAGGACACGCAAAGTAAAGAAAATACTGAATGGATTAAGCATGAGATCCTTCGACTTCGCTCAGGACAACAAAGCTTTGTGTTTACTTTATCTAAATCTTTGTCAAAGTTTTAAACTTTGACAAAGATCGAAAACTTGGAATTTGGAGTTTCTAAATTGGAATTTTAGTCTTCCAATATAATAGATGGCAAATTCTCGTTCAGCCATTTATATTTATTAAGAATCATAATATGCGTTCCTCCTTTGACTAAAATGCATTTATCAATATACTTAATCGGAAAAACATCGTCTTTATCTCCGTGAATATGCACTACATTTTCGTCAATTTTATCTCGCTCCCACAGAATTACACTTTCTACAGCCCATTGCAAGTAGCCTAAATCACGAACAGATAAAAATTTCTCATACAATTTAATTCGTTTATTGACTTTTTCGCCAAAAGAAAATTTAGCCAGTTTCTCAATATTAAGAATTAACTGCATTGGAATAAGTTTATAAGCTTTTGTCTTCTTCCCTATTTTCATTCTTCTCGGGAATTCCAAATTACTTCTTACACTCGATATAATAATGACTTTTCGTGCTTTTATATGTTTCGAAATTTCCTGAACTAGAATTCCGCCAAAAGAAACCCCAACTAAAACAGGGTTTTCGTCTTTAATATTTTTACTAATTCGAAGTGCATAATCAGATAAAGATTCTTTTGGATTCGGGATTTCCCATTCCAAAAGATGCATTTCAAAAATATTTTCGTCCAATTTTATTCTTTCAAAAATAGACGAACTTGCTGCCAGACCTGGCATAAAATAAACTGGAATTTTACTCATAACATTAAAATGAAATTACCATTGCGACATTTATTCTAAAAAAATAAAGTTACTTTATTTACTGTCATGACAATCAAATTTCAGACCTAATTATTACTTCCAATCCAAAAAAAATAAACTTAGAAACGATAGCATAAAGTTTACATCTTCAAAAAATAATTCAATATTGAAAATCAAATGATTACCTTTGCATTTCGGAATATTTTTGATTTTAAATCTTATAAAGAATTTTCTTTCAATACTGTTTCGTGTCCCAAATTCATTTTTTTATACATAACCTAACAAAAATTTACTATGGAAACTTCTGTAACTATGGAAATTAAAGACAACACTTTTGCGCGCCAATTTGAAACTGTTATCCCTGAAGGAATGTTAGCAGTTGAGTATCAATTTCAAGAGAAAAAAATCTTCTTAACCAAAATCAACAAGCCTGATTCATACGAGAACGAAGATATCATCAACACTTTACTTAAAAATATTTTAGATTTAAGTTCTGAAAAAAATTATCGAGTAGTTCCAATTCATCCAAAAATTGTTACGTTTTTCAAAAAAAATCCGAAATATAAAGAATTACTTCCTCCAGGAATTAGAATTTAAAAATATCCAATAATTCGGAGCCACAATCCTCCAATTACCATATAAATAAAGAGCATAATCAATCCCGTTATAAGCCCTTTGACCCACCAGCTCTTTAGGTCAACGTAGCCGCTCCCGAAAAATACGGGTGCCGGTCCGTGACCATAATGCGTTAATGTTCCGTAAAGCGAACCTATAAATCCAAGCATAAACGCCAATAACAATCCCGGAATTCCAAGTGAAACACCAACACCAAGTAGTGCCGCATACATTGCCGCAACATGCGCAGTTGCACTCGCAAAAAGGTAATGGCTAAAGAAATAAACCAAAATAATAATTGGAAAAGCCATTTGCCAGCTTAATCCGCCAATTTGCGCTTTTACTAAATCACTAAACCACGCTATAAAACCTAATTCATTAAGCGAACTGGCCATCATTACTAAAACAGAAAACCAAACAATTGTATCCCAAGCTCCTTTTTCGGCTTTTACATCTTCCCAAGTTAAAACTGAAGTTAAAAGCAGAATTACTAATCCAATAAAAGCTGTCGAAGTAGCATCTATAGAAAGTAAATCTCCTGTCATCCAGAGAAAAAGAAGAATAAAAAACGTCAATAGCATCATCCATTCGTTTCTTGTTATTGCGCCCATTTCTTTTAATTTTTGCATGGCAAGCTGTGGCGCATCACCCGTTTTCTTTAATTCTGGCGGATAAATTTTGTACAGCACAAACGGAATAACAAAAAAAGCACACAAACCTGGAACAATCGCTGCGGCTGCCCATGACATCCAACTTATTTTTATTCCGAGATTAAGCGCAAACTTTTGGCACATCGGGTTACTTGCTGTTCCCGTTAAAAACATAGAAGACGCAATCAAATTCATATTATAACTATTTAAAGTTAAATATGCCCCTAATTTTCTATGCGTTTCAGGCTGATCAGGCATCGAACCAAAACTCATTGACATTGATTTCATGATTGGATAAACAATTCCTCCTCCTCTTGCCGTATTACTTGGAACAGCTGGCGCTAAAACCAAATCTGCTAATCCTAAACCGTAAGCTAATCCTAAAGAACTTTTTCCGAATATTTTTATGAATAAAAAAGCAATTCTGTTTCCAAGACCCGTTTTTATAAATCCTCTCGCAATGAAAAATGAAATTCCGATAAGCCAGATTACTTTATCTCCAAATCCCTTTAATGCCAACGTTATTGATTTTCCTGGATCTCCTGGAGCCAAAACCTGAGACATTGCAGTTAAAGCAATCGCAATCATGCACATCGTTCCCATCGGAGCTGCTTTTAGGATGATTCCTAAAATTGTAGCCACGAAAATGGCAAATAAATGCCACGCTTCTATCACAACACCTTCTGGAGCTGGAATAAACCAAATGGCAATTAAAACTGCCAGCGTAATCAGAGTTTGGGGAATTTTTACTTCTTTCATAAAAACAAAGATTAAGTGAATTAAATTCTGAGCTGTAACTGAATTAAAAATAAATTATCATTATAGGTTGTTGTATCTGGGATACTTCTATCAAAACGATCAATTTCAAATCCCAATTCAATACGACCTGTATAAGATTTTCCGAATTCTAAACTAACCATTGGCGTGTAAGTCGTGCGCACATTTGAATCAACCTTGAAACTTGGATCAAAAGTTTCATAACGGCAAGAGAATTCTAGCGCTGTAAGTTTATTGTAATTTACCACATATCTAAAGTTGGGCAGAAAATAAATGCCTCGCATTACATAATCGGCAACATTAGCTGTTCGGCTGTCAACTGGCAAAGAATAATATAAATTATGGTTTGTTCCTTGTTTGTATTCTATCTGTAAATCAAAACTAAGTTTATCTGTTACTTTAAAATCACTGGTTATATCTGCTCCAATAGCAAAAACATCTTCTTTAAAAACCTTTCCGAAACCAGCATTTAAACCAAGATTAATTTTATGCGCTTTTGATAATCCTAAAACCCATCTTGAAGAAAATTGCTTTCCATTGTCTTTATCCATTTCTTGGTTTTTTCCATTTCCATTTAAAACCGAAACGGCATAATTCACTGGGATTTTCCCAACATCAAAAGCTCCAGTTGCCGACGCTCCAATTTGAAAACTCGTCCATCCATTTTTTCCGAATTCATAATATTGATTGGAAAAATCAAATGATTTAATAATATCAACTGGAACAAGCTCTTCTATACCAAAAGCTGGTCGGAATTGTCCTCCCGTTAATGCAATATATTTATTGAAAGTATATTTTCCGTAGGCGTTTTCGAGAACTTTTCCTTTTGTATCTGATTTAAAATCGGCTAAGTTGACCAAAATCACAATCTCTGTGGTCTCACTCAGTTTCGTATTTAAACCAACACGCATTCTTTTTATGTCGAAAGAGCTCTGTGTTACATCTCCTGTGGAATGATGCATTCCCAAAACATCTACATTATCCCCAAAACTTTCCAGATATCTCGCCTGAAGAAGTCCTTTTAATTGAAACTGCGGATATTTTTCCTCTTTTTTTATTGTATCAGCACCTTGATTGACATCTCCTTGGGCGTATAAAAAAATTGGGCTTATAAAAAACAGAAAAACGATTGTAAATAGTAGACTTTTCCTCATAGACTTCAAATAAATAAAACATTATTTTTTGTACTGATTTAAAAATCAGATTTTTACTTTTTGAGATCAAAAAACTAACTGCTTAGAGCCAACGCGAAATGGGAATACTAAAATAACAAAAAAAGATTCTTTCTGTAAAAAAAATTGCATTAAAATACTGTTATTAAAAAAAATTAATAAAAAAAGGCGCAAGATTTAACTTGCACCTTTTCAAAAAATAATAACCTTTTTTAATTAATAAATCCTAAAACATTTAGCCATAAACCACCAATAACAAGATAAATCACAAGCATTGCAAGCCCTGTAATAAGTCCTTTTATCCACCAGCTTTTTAAATCAACATAACCACTTCCAAAGTAAACTGGTGCTGGCCCATGACCATAATGGGTTAATGTTCCATACAAAGAACCTACAAATCCAAGCATAAATGCCAAAAACAATCCTGGAACTCCCAAAGAAACTCCAACAGCCAATAAAGCAGCATACATAGCTGCAACGTGAGCTGTAGCGCTTGCAAAAATATAGTGACTAAAGAAATATACCGCAATAATAATTACAAATGCAATTTGCCAGCTCGTACCAATCATTTGTCCTTTTACAATTTCACTAAACCAGCCAATAAAGCCTAATTTATCTAAAGAGCTTGCCATCATAACTAAAACTGCAAACCATACTATTGTATCCCAAGCTCCTTTTTCTCCTTTTACATCTTCCCAAGTCAGAACAGATGTTAATAGCAAAACTACTAAGCCTATAAATGCAGTTGTTGTAGCATCTATTGAAAACAAATCTCCTGTCATCCAAAGAAATAATAAAATACAAAAGGTTAAAAGCATTAGCCATTCGTTTTTAGAAATTGGCCCCATTTCTTTTAGTTTTTGAGAAGCCACTTTTGGGGCATCGCCTGTATTTTTCAATTCTGGCGGATAAATCTTATATAATAAAAATGGAATCACGAAGAATGCTGTTAATCCAGGAATTAATGCAGCAATTGCCCAAGAGGTCCATGAAATATGTATGCCTAAATTTTCTGCAAATTTTTGACACATCGGATTACTTGCAGTTCCTGTTAGAAACATTGATGACGCAATTAAATTTACATTATAACTACTTAAAGTAAGAAAAGCTCCAAGTCTTCTTCTTGTTTCTGGTTTATCAGGATCTGAATCAAAATTCATTGACATCGACTTCATAATCGGATAAATTATACCTCCGCCACGAGCTGTATTACTTGGTACCACAGGCGCCAAAACCAAATCTGCCAAACCTAAACCGTACGCTAATCCTAAAGAACTTTTTCCAAATATTTTAATAAATAAAAAAGCTATCCGGTTACCTAAACCTGTTTTTATAAATCCACGGGCTATAAAAAATGAAATTCCGATAAGCCAAATTACTTTATTTCCAAAACCGCTTAAAGCCAATGTTATGGAATCTCCTGCACTTTCTGGCGCTAAAACCTGAGTAAAAGCTGTAATTCCAACCGCAACCATACACATAGTGCCCATTGGCGCCGCTTTTAAAATAATCCCAATAATGGTTGAGATAAAAATTGCAAATAAATGCCATGCTTCTGTCGAAAGCCCATTTGGAGTTGGAACAAACCAAATTATAGAACCTATAACTAAGGTAATAACTGAATTTTTTATATTAATTTCTTTCATAATAATTATGTCTTAGTTTTAGAAAAATCTTCCTTGAAATTGAATGATAAATAGATTGTTATCATAAACAGTAGTATTGGGTACATTACGTTTATAATTGTCAAACTGCATTCCCATTTCGATACGTCCTGTGTAACCTTTTCCAAATTCTAAACCTGCCATTGGTGTATAAGTTTGTTTGGCATTTGAATCGATTTTGAAGTTCCTGTCAAAATATTCATATCTGCATGAAAATTCTATCGCAGTCAATTTTTGATATTTAATTTCATACCTTAAATTAGGCAGAAAATAAGCCCCTCTCATTTGATATTCGTTGAGATTTGAAGATCTTGCATCTGCTGCTAAGGAATAATATAAGTAGTGATTAATTCCTTGTTTTGCTTCAAGCTGGGTTTGCAGTATTAATTTATCTGCCAATTTGAAATCTGCTGTTAAATCCAATCCAACTGCAAATACTTTATTATTGTATACCTCACCAATTCCGCCGTTTATTCCAAAATTAATATTGTGCGTTTTATCTAATTCAAAACCAAAGCGCGAAGAATATTGTTTTCCGTTGTCTTTATCAGAAACCTGATCTTTACCATTTCCATTTACTGCAGAAACCGCGTATGTAACAGGAAGTTTGCCTAAATTAAAACTACCAAACATCGATGCCCCAATTTGAAAACTGGTCCAACCATTATTTCCAAATTCACTGTATTGATTGGAGTAGTCAAATGATTTAAGAATATCTGCAGGATTTAATTCTTCGATCCCAAATGCTGGTCTAAACTGACCAACTAAGACCCCAATATTCTTATTGAAAGTATATCGTGCAAAAGCATTTTCAAGAACTTTACCTTTTGGATCAGATTTGAAATCTGCAAAATTTGCTAAAACGACAACATCAAAGCGTTCACCTAATTTGGTCGTTACTCCTAAACGCATTCTCTTAACATCAAATGTATTTTCGACTGCTTTACCATCAGAATGATGAAGTCCTGTTGTGGCATCAATTCCATCTGTAAAACCACTCATGTAACGAGCCTGAAAAAGTCCTTGGAATTTGAATTGCGGGTATTTTACTTCTGACTGCAAATTGGATTCTGTACTTTGTGCATTCACTAAAACAGGAAGTATTAAAAGTAGAAGAAAGGCTTTAAAACCTAAAAAATTATTTATTCGATTCATAACTAAAAAATTAAATTTCTTATTGAATAAAGATTATTTAAAAATAAGTTTATTCTTACGAAAATATAATTTTGGAGATCATTTAAAAACCTGACGAAAGTCATATTTTAAACTATTACAAACCTTTAGCTATTTTAATACTTAAAACAAAAAAAAGCATAAGAATTAACTTATGCTTTTTAAACTATTATGTATTTTAATTTATTTCTTTTCTATCTCTCTCATAGAATCCATTTTTTTGTGCGCCAAGAAACCAGCCACATCTTCAAAATGTTCTTTTACTCTCTTGTTTCCGAATTCAAAAACTTTAGTTGCTAAACCATCAAGAAAATCACGGTCGTGAGAAACTAAGATCAAAGTTCCATCAAAATCACGAAGAGCATCTTTAATAATATCTTTAGTTTTCATATCCAAGTGATTCGAAGGCTCATCCAGAATTAACAAGTTAACTGGCTCCAACAATAATTTGATCATTGCCAAACGCGTTTTTTCTCCCCCAGAAAGCACTTTTACTTTCTTCGTAATATCATCTCCTTGGAACATGAATGCTCCTAAGATATTTTTAATTTGTGTTCTAATATCTCCAACTGCAATACTGTCGATTGTTTCAAAAATAGTTGCATTTTCATCCAACAAAGCTGCTTGATTTTGAGCAAAATATCCAATTTGAGCATTATGTCCAACTTCAACACTTCCAGAATCAACACCGATTTCTTTCATAATGGCTTTAATCATAGTAGATTTTCCTTCACCATTTTTTCCAACAAAAGCAACTTTCTGTCCACGCTCAATTACAATGTTTGCATCTTTAAATACAACATGATCTCCGTAGGCTTTAGACATTTCTTTTACAATAACAGGATATTGTCCAGAACGCGCTGCAGGCGGAAATTTCAAACGCAATGCAGAAGTATCCACTTCATCAACCTGAACAATTTCAAGTTTTTCTAACATTTTTACACGAGATTGAACCGCATCTGTTTTAGAAAACGTTCCTTTGAAACGATCAATAAAAGCGCGATTTTCTGCAATCATTTTTTGTTGCTCATCGTATGCTTTCTGCTGATGAATTCTACGATCTTTTCTCAATTCTAAATAATGAGAATATTTTGCTTTGTAATCGTAAATTCTTCCCATCGTAACTTCGATAGTTCTGTTTGTAATGTTATCTACAAACGCTCTATCGTGCGAAATTACCACAACTGCTTTTGCTTGAGTCAATAAGAAATCTTCTAACCATTGAATACTTTCAATATCCATGTGGTTGGTTGGCTCATCCAGCAAAATTAAATCTGGCTTTCTCAATAAAATTTTAGCCAATTCAATACGCATTCTCCATCCTCCTGAAAATTCAGAAGTTTGACGTGTAAAATCTTCACGTTCAAATCCAAGACCCGTTAATACTTTTTCAACTTCAGCTTCGTAGTTAACTTCTTCGATTGCATAAAATTTTTCGCTTAAGTCAGAAACTCTTTCGATCAATTTCATGTATTCGTCACTTTCATAATCTGTACGAACTGTCAATTGCTCATTGATATTGTCGATTTCAGCTTTCATTGTAAAAATCTCACTGAACGCTTTTGATGCTTCTTCCATAACCGTCGCACCATCTTCAGTAAGTAAATGCTGCGGCAAGTAAGCGATTACAGCTTCTTTTGGAGCAGAAATGCTTCCGGTTGAAGGTTTGTTTGCACCAGCAATTATTTTTAAAAGTGTCGATTTTCCTGCACCATTTTTACCCATAAGGGCAATTTTATCATTTTCATTAATAGCAAAAGAAACATCGCTAAAAAGTGTAGTTCCGCCAAACTGAACCGAAATATCGTTAACTGTAATCATTTGTTCTTGTTAATTTGTTTAATCGGTTAATCGTTTATTTGACTACCCATTTTTTTTCGTGCTGCAAAGATAGATTTAATTAGACAATGTCCCAATTTGATAATTAGATAATTTTGAAAATGTGCTAATTAGATCTCAAACCAATTAGACAATATCTAAATCACAATGGGTGAAACCTTAGCCTTTTTTTTATATTTCAATTTTTTCGTCTTACCTTGTATTATAATTTTAAAAATCAGCAAAATATGAGATCGAAATTAAAACTGACTATTTACTTAATTGCAGGATTAATATTTGGACTTTCTGCAAATGCACAAAAAACTGTAATTAAAAAAGAAGCTTTGCCAGCAAATGCTCAAGCTTTTTTAAAAACCCATTTTGGATCAAAAAAACCAAGCTACATATTAGAAGACAAAGAAATTCTTTCTACAGAATACAAAGTTAAGTTTGCCAATGAAATTGAAATTGAATTCGATAAAAAAGGAAACTGGAAAGAAGTTGACGGCAATAACTCTAAAATTCCAAAATCTATTGTTCCTAAAAAAATTGCTTCGTACATAAAAGAAAATTTCCCGAAAGAAAAAGTAACTAAAATCGAAATTGGAAGTTCTGGTTATGAAACGAAACTTACAAACGGTTTAGAATTAAAATTCAACTTAAAAGAAAATTTTATTAAAATAGACAAATAAGTAAAATGAGAAAATGTGTTAATTAGAAATTCTCAAAACCTTAAACACAACAAAACCCGACAGGTTTTAAAAAACCTGTCGGGTTTGCTATAATTATCTAATTTTCAAATTGACTAATTATCTAATTAGTCTTTTCTCCATTTTTTTGTTTCTTCAAAAATATGCTCCATAATAGCAGCTTCAGTTGCATCAAATTCGATATTTCTTCGACTCATCACTAACCTTGCAGTTTCAAAAGCTTTTTTAGTTACATAAGTTGTAAATCCTGCTGCGCCGCCCCAAGAAAAACTCGGAACAAAATTGCGAGGAAAACCAGATCCGAAAATATTGGCGCTTACACCAACAACTGTTCCTGTATTAAACATCGTATTGATTCCGCATTTACTGTGGTCTCCCATCATTAAACCACAAAACTGAAGTCCGGTTTTTGCAAAACCTTCTGTTTCGTAGCTCCATAATTTTACCTCTTCGTAATTGTTTTTCAGGTTAGAATTGTTTGAATCTGCTCCAATATTACACCATTCACCTAAAACAGAATCACCTAAAAATCCTTCATGCCCTTTGTTTGAATTAGCAAAAAGAACTGAGTTTTTTACCTCACCGCCTATTCTAGATCCAGGACCAACAGTCGTTGCGCCATAAACTTTAGCAGACATTTTCACCATAGCATTTTCGCATAAAGCAAATGGTCCACGAATAACAGTTCCTTCCATGATTTCAGCATTCTTACCTATATATATAGGACCTGTTGAAGCATTTAAAGTTACAAACTCTAATTTTGCTCCTTCTTCGATAAAAATATTTTCTGGCGAAATTACATTTACGCTTTTTGGAATTGGCTGTGACGTACGATCTTCAGTTAGATATTTAAAATCTTGACGAATTGCTGCATCATTTTTAGAGAAAATATCCCAAGTATGTTCAATCGTTATACAATCTTCATTGTATTGAATAATTTCGTAAGTATCAAAATCGACTTCTTCTTGGTTTTCATTTGTAAAAAATGCAATTACATCTTCACCTTTAAAAATCGCCTGATTTTCTGTTAAATTAGAAATCATCTCAGCAAGAGTATCATTTGGTAAATACGCTGCATTGATCATTACGTTTTCTTCCATTTCAACCATTGGAAATTTTTCAGACAAATATTCCTCTGTAATAGTGGTAATTGTAGAACCAAGATATTTTTCCCATTTCTGGCGAATCGTCATAATTCCAACTAGAATATCTGCAACTGGTCTCGTAAAAGTAAAAGGTAATAAAGCATTCCGAACGGGGCCGTCGAAAAGAATGTAGTTCATAAATAATTGAGTTTATTAAAAATTAGTTTGGTTACCTGCCCCAAAGTTACAAATATTTATCTGGTTTCTTAAAATGCCCTTTTAATGATAAGCATAATTTAACGCATAAAAAAAGCCTTCCAGAGTGGAAGGCTTTTGTATTTAAAGAAAAACAGCTATTATTTTTTAGCGTGTTTTGCATATTTAGTTTTGAATTTATCAATACGTCCTGCAGTATCGATAAGTTTAGATTTACCAGTATAAAAAGGGTGAGATGTTCTAGAAATCTCCATTTTTACAACTGGATACTCAACTCCGTCAACTTCAATTGTTTCTTTTGTATCTGCAGTAGATTTAGTGATAAAAACGTCATCATTAGACATGTCTTTAAATGCAACTAATCTGTAATTTTCTGGGTGAATTCCTTTTTTCATCTTTTCTTTTATTTATTGTTTTAGAGCATTTTTATTTTGAAGCTTTCTCATGGTTAGAAAAAGGTGTAAACAACTCTACTCTTTTTTTGTTTAAAAATTTAATTATTTTTGAGTGTGCAAATTTACAATTCTTTTTTAATAAACAAATACTTAGCTCACTTTTTTTTAGTTTATTTCGAAAAGCTTTTTTTATATCCGATTATAGTGGGAATTACTATATTTGTGGATTAATTTTAAACATATAGAAAATATGATTAATGAAGTTATAAAAAAGAATGGAGTTACATACGGTGTAATGATCGGAATTGCATCTGCTTTGGTTACCGCTACAATCTATGCTGTTGATTTAAACTTATTTACAGCTTGGTGGATGGGAATACTAGGAATCGTAATAAGTCTTACAATTAGTATCATTTTACTTTCTAAAACTAAGAAAGAATTAAATGGTGTTTTTCCTTTTAAAGATGCTTTTACTACTTATTTTATAGCTGCAGTAATTGGTATTTTAATATCTACAACTTTTAACATTGTACTTTTTAATGTAATTGATCCGGGTGCAAAGGAGACTTTGAACGAAATTATGATCAAATATACTGTTGGTATGATGCAGAAATTTGGTACACCAGCCTCAGCAATTAATGAAGCTGTTGCTAAGATGAAAGAAAGCAGTCCTTATTCTACAATCGAATTATTAAAAGGATCTATTTTTGCAATCGTAATTAGTGCCATTTTTGGATTAATTTTCGCAGCATTTTTCAAAAGCAAATCTACACAAGAATAAAACTATAAATGAATTTATCTATACTTATACCGCTTCTAAACGAGGAGGAATCACTTAAAGAACTCTATGCTTGGATCATTAAAGTGATGCAATCTAATAATTACTCTTATGAAATCATTTTTGTAGATGATGGTAGTACAGATAGTTCTTGGCAAATTATTGAAGGTTTTTCTAATGAAAATCCGAATGTAAAAGGCATTCGTTTCATGAAAAACTTTGGTAAATCTCAGGCTTTGCATGCTGGTTTTGCAAAAGCAAAAGGGGATGTTATTATAACAATGGATGCCGATTTACAAGACAGCCCAGACGAAATCCCTGAATTGTATGAAATGATTACAGCTCAGAAATATGATTTGGTTTCTGGCTGGAAAAAGAAACGTTACGATTCTATTGTGGCTAAAAATCTTCCTTCAAAATTATTTAACTGGGCGGCTAGAAAAACTTCTGGCGTTGAATTAAATGATTTTAACTGTGGATTAAAAGCTTACAAAAATGTCGTAGTTAAAAACATCGAAGTTTCTGGTGAAATGCACCGATATATTCCTGTTTTGGCTAAAAATGCTGGATTTGGAAAAATTGGCGAAAAAGTAGTTATTCACCAAGCTAGAAAATATGGAGAAACTAAATTTGGAATGGAGCGTTTTATAAACGGTTTTCTGGATTTAATTACCATTTGGTTTTTATCGAGATTCGGAAAAAGGCCAATGCACTTATTTGGCTTTATTGGTTCAATAATGTTTATCATCGGTTTTTTATCGGCTGGATATATTGGGGTATCAAAACTATACCATATGTATAATGGAATGAAATATAGTTTGGTTACCAATAACCCTTGGTTTTACATTGCATTAACAACAATGATTTTAGGAACTCAGCTTTTCTTGGCTGGATTTTTAGGAGAAATTATTTTAAGAACCAAAAACAATGAAGAACGATATAAAGTAGCACGCGAAGTAAATTTTTGACACCAATCAGGAAAAAAAAATCTTTTTGAGTCAAATTAACCTTTGCTGAAAAACTATCTTTATTAAAACATAAAAAACAGTAAAAATGAACATAGCACCTAATATTTTAAGCGCTGTAAACGAATGGCTGACACCAACTTTTGATCAAGAAACGCAGGCTGCAGTTAAAGAATTAATGACAACTTCTCCAAAAGAACTTGAAGAAAGTTTCTATAAAAACTTAGAATTTGGTACTGGAGGAATGAGAGGCGTTATGGGCGTTGGAAACAACCGAATTAACAAATACACACTTGGAAAAAACACTCAGGGATTATCTGATTACCTGCATGAAGTTTTTCCAAATGAACCTTTAAAAGTTGTTATTGCTTACGATTGCCGTCACAACAGTAATACTTTAGCAAAAGTGGTAGCTGATGTTTTCTCTGCAAATGGTATTCAAGTTTATTTATTTTCTGATTTAAGACCAACACCAGAATTATCTTTTGCTCTTAAATATTTAAAATGTCAATGCGGAATTGTTTTAACAGCTTCTCATAATCCGCCAGAATACAATGGCTACAAAGTATATTGGCAAGATGGCGGACAAATTGTTCCTCCGCAAGACAAAGAAATTGTCAATGTAATTGAAGCTTTAGGCTATGACAAAATCAAATTCAGCGCAAACGAAAGTTTAATTCAGTATATCGACACTGAAATTGATAAAGCTTTTATAAAATCATCAATCGAAAACGCAAGTTTCAATACTCCTGCTGAAGCAAAAGACAATCTTCATATTGTTTTCACTTCATTGCACGGAACTTCTATTAAATCTGTTCCAGACGTTTTAGCGCAAGCTGGTTATAAAAACGTTCACATTGTACCAGAACAAGCAGTTCCAGATGGAGATTTCCCAACTGTAAAATCGCCAAATCCAGAAGAACCAGAAGCTTTAACAATGGCTTTAGCCTTAGCTGACAAAACAAATTCTGATATTGTTGTTGGAACAGATCCTGACTGTGACCGTTTAGGTGTTGCCGTTCGTGATAACGACGGTAAAATGATTTTGCTTAACGGAAACCAAACGATGGTTTTAATGACTTCTTTCCTTTTGAAACAATGGAAAAAAGCAGGAAAACTTAATGGCAAACAATTCGTTGGTTCTACAATTGTATCGACTCCAATGATTATGGAATTAGCAACAAGCTATGGCGTTGAATGCAAAGTTGGTTTAACAGGATTTAAATGGATCGCTAAAATGATCAAAGATTTTCCTGAACTTCAATTTATCGGAGGTGGTGAAGAAAGTTTCGGATTCATGGTTGGAGACGCAGTTAGAGATAAAGATGCCGTTGCTGCTACTTTATTAATATGCGAAGTTGCTGCTCAAGCAAAAGCTACTGGAAGTTCAGTTTACAAAGAACTTTTACAACTTTATGTTGAGAACGGTTTCTTTAAAGAATTCTTAGTTTCTTTAACTAAAAAAGGAATGGAAGGTTTAGAAGAAATCAACCAAATGATGGTTAATTTACGTGAAAACCCTCTGAAAGAAATCAACGGACAAAGAGTGATTATGGTTGAAGATTATCAATCATCTACAGCTTTGAATTTATTGACAAACGAAGAATCGATAATGGATATGCCAAAATCTAATGTATTAATTTATTATACAGAAGATGGTTCTAAAATTTGTGCAAGACCAAGCGGAACTGAGCCTAAAATTAAATTCTACATCAGCGTAAATGCTGAAATCGAATCGGTTTCGGATTTTGATGAAGCAGAAAAATTCTTAGATCAAAAAATAGAAAATATCATTGCAGATATGCAATTGAATTAAAATCTGAATATATGCAATTTTGCAGATTGTACGCAAAATTAGCAAGTTCGATATCTTTGAACTCTGATTTACAATCTTGAAAGTAAATCAGAGTTTTTTTTATAAAAAAAACTAAAAAGAAATTGAAAACACCTCAATTGGATTAATTTTGTGCAGTAAAAATTGCGTGCTCAAAATAATTTCAATACCGAGAAACGCCATCGCATTAAAAGAAAATAATATCAAAAAAATAAATGAGTAATTTCAAAAAAATAGTTCCTTTTATATATCCGTATAAAAAATACGCATTCTTAAATATCTTTTTTAATATTTTGTATGCGCTTTTCAGCACACTTTCGTTTGTTGCCTTAATACCAATGCTTCAGGTATTATTTGAAAAAGGAAAAAAAGTAGAAATAGAGCCAGTTTACCAAGGTATTTTTAAAATTAAAGAATACGCCGAAGACTATTTAGCCTATTATATTACAACTGCGCAGCAAAACCATGAACCGGGTTATGTTTTATCTGTAATGGTAACCATCATCATTTCTATTTTCTTACTAAAAAACTTAGCCGATTATTTGGCAATGTTTTTTATCAATTTCTTGAGAAATGGTGTTTTAAAAGATATGCGAAATGCCTTGTATAAAAAAACGCTAGAGCTTCCTTTGGCTTTTTATTCTGAAAAAAGAAAAGGAGATGTGATTTCAAGAATTTCTGCTGACGTAAACGAGGTTCAAAACTCATTTTTAGCCATCTTAGAGCTTATTGTAAAAGAGCCTTTAACAATTATTTTTACGATAACCACTATGCTTATCATCAGTGCTAAGTTGACTTTGTTTGTTTTCATTTTTATTCCAGTTTCTGGATATATCATTTCATTGATTGGAAAACAGCTTAAAAAACAATCAACTAAAGCTCAAGAAGAGCAAGGAAGATTTCTATCTACAATTGAAGAAACAATTGGAGGTTTAAAAGTTGTAAAAGGATATAATTCTGAAAACTATTTTAATACTGTTTTTAGAAACTCTACAGAACGCTTTTTTACTTTATCAAATAGTATTGGAAACCGCCAAAATTTAGCTTCTCCTGCCAGCGAATTTATGGGAATTACTGTAATTGCTATTTTGCTTTGGTACGGAGGTCAAATGGTTTTGATTGATAAAACTTTACAAGGCGCAGCGTTTATTGCTTACATGGGATTAGCATACAACATTCTAACTCCTGCAAAAGCCATTTCTAAAGCTTCTTACGGAGTAAAAAGAGGAAATGCTGCTGCAGAACGTGTTCTTGAAATTTTGGAACAAGAAAACACTATTGTTTCTAAAGAAAATGCAATTGAGAAAACAACTTTTGATCACAATATCAGCGTTCAAAATGTAAACTTTAAATATGAAGAAGAAACTGTTCTTAAAGATTTTTCTCTTCAAATTAAAAAAGGACAAACTGTTGCACTTGTTGGACAATCTGGAAGCGGAAAAAGTACAATTGCCAATTTATTAACTCGTTTTTACGATGTTAATGACGGTTCTATTTCGATTGACGGAATCAACATTAAAGACATGAATCTGCAATCGCTTCGTAGTTTGATGGGATTGGTAACGCAAGACAGCATTTTATTTAATGACACGATTAAAGCAAACATCGCTTTAGGAAAATTAGACGCTACTGATGACGAAATTATCGAAGCGCTTAAAATTGCTAATGCTTATGAGTTTGTAAAAGATCTTCCGCAAGGAATCTATACTAATATTGGAGACAGCGGAAACAAACTTTCTGGAGGTCAAAAACAACGTTTATCAATTGCTCGTGCCGTATTGAAAAATCCACCGATTATGATTTTAGATGAAGCAACATCGGCTTTGGATACAGAAAGCGAAAAATTTGTTCAAGTTGCTCTTGAAAACATGATGCAAAACAGAACTTCAATCGTAATTGCTCACCGTCTTTCAACAATCCAAAAAGCAGACGTCATTGTTGTAATGCAAAAAGGAAAAATCGTTGAACAAGGAACGCACGAAGAATTAATCGCACTGAACGGAACTTACAATAAACTGGTAACAATGCAGTCTTTCGAATCGTAAGAAACGCATCCACCCAAATTAATTTACACAGATTAAGGAAATATTAAAACTCAGTTTAATTTCTTTAATCTGTGTTTATTTTTATAACTTTAGGTTAGTTAAAGAATAAATCATTTAACCTCACAAAAATGTATCTTAACAACCCAAACATCACACTTCCTGACAACCCTGATACCATTGTCTGGAAATATCTGGATTTATCAAAATTTTTGGATTTACTGCTTTCGAAGAAATTATTCATGTCACGTTCAGACAAGTTTGAAGATCAATACGAAGGCACTTTCAGCGAACCTACTTATGAAGAGATCAAAAAACTTGCTATTGATAATCCGGACTTTTTGAATTACTACAAAACACATCGAGAACAAGTTGCTATAAGCAGCTGGCATATTAATGAATATGAATCTTTTGCGATGTGGCAGATTTTCACACAAAATAGCGAAGGATTAGCAATTCAATCAACTATTGGAAGATTACAGAAAGCATTAAAGCCAGAAAATAATTTTGACCAATATATTGGTGAAGTAAATTACATCGACTACAAAAAAGAATATATTCCGTTTGATGATTTGTTCTTTCCCTTTTTATTTAAGCGAAAAAGCTTTCAATACGAGCGCGAAGTCCGTATTATTACCGACACTTCAAAAAGTGACATAAAACTAAACGACGGATTAAAAATCAATGTCGACATCAATCAATTAATTGAAAAAATATACATTCATCCAAAATCTGAAAACTGGTATAAAAAACTCGTAATCGAATTAGTTGAACGTTTGGATTTTGGTTTCGAAATCGAAAAATCAGATTTAGAAAGTGACATATTAATTTAAAGGCGCTAAGGTTCTGAGATGCTAAGACACAAAGTTTCTAAGTTTCTAAGATTCTGAGACACTAAGATTCTAAGTTTTTTTTAGCCAAAGATTGTAAAGGTTTTCTTTCCAGTATCTGATCATGTTCCGTAGGAACATTTCATCGGTAGCAAAAAAAAAATATTGTTATGGTTAATTTTACGTTCCGTAGGAACGTTTGATTTTGACATTTTTTTTGACAATCCGACACATCAAACGTTCCTACGGAACGTAAAATTATCGTCCACCTTTTTTTGTTACCGATGAAACATTCCTACGGAATGACAACTTGATATAAAAACAGAAAACGCATTTTTATAAAAATAATTAAAAAAGAAAGGTTGTCTCAATAAATCAAGACAACCTCTTTCTTAAAAAAATCCTTTATCTGTAGCTAAAAAAACTTAGAATCTTAGTGTCTCAGAATCTCAGCAACTTAGATAGGTTTATAACTCTTCACTTCCCATTTTTTAGAAGCTAAATCTATATAATTGTAGTGCAGCACATCGCTTTTATCAAACTGCCCATTTTGGTTAGTATCTTCAATCGTTCTAAAATAAAGACGGTTTTTAGACTCAATTAAACTCCAATCTACCAATTCTTCTAAATCGGCTGAAACTTTTGTGAAATTTTCTCCGCTAATATCGCTCAAATACAACGTTTTAATATCACTTGTATCTATTTTGCCATCTTTGTTCGTGTCAGAATCTGTCAGTGTGTAAACCATCACATTATTATGAGTTTTATCTGCAACAGGTTTTAAATAAGTTGCTGTTAAAATCAAAATTGGTTTATCCGACAAAGGACGAATAGAATCTGAATCTACTTTTTGGAATTTTAAATTCTGAAGATATCCCGTAATCTCATATTCGCCTAAATTAGAAATCGTAAAGCTTACATCATTCACACTCGAAGAACCAAATCTAGCTTTAGAACCTCTTTCATAAACTCTTAAATCACCAACTGGATGAATTAAATAATTTGTCCCTTCCAACTGAATCGGCAAATCGGCGATTTCAATTTGAGTCGTATCTGTTTTAGTAATACTTACTTTATTTGAAGCACCGTAGCTTACTTTTGGTTTTTGAACTTCTTCTCGGCAGCTAATTACTGTTCCGACAAGTATTAGGGCGATATATTTAAAATACTTTTTCATCTACAATGGTTATATACGATTATCAAATATACTATTTTTGATTGTATTTTTTGTTTTTATTGAATTTTACTAGTTCATTAGTTCATAACGAAACAAATTACAATCTCGCATTTAACTTAACGTTAAAAACTCTCGAAGTCATATAATTTGGAATCGCATATTGATTTTTAGAATACACATCACGAACCCAAGTATTAGTAATCGCGTTTTGATTATTGAAAAGATTAAAAATTTCTAGTCCTAGCGATAATTCTTTAAAGTTTTTCAGCCAACCCGTTTTTGTGTTTTGTGTACTGCTGTCTACAAAAACTTTTGCAAAACCAATATCTGCTCTTCTATAATCATTCAATCTATTTTGATATAAATATGGATCTGAGTAAGCCGGTGCACCACCTGGCAAACCAGTATTGTAGACTAAATTCAAATATACTTTCACACTTGGAATGTTCGGCATATAATCCTGAAACAATATAGCAAATTTCAAACGCTGATCTGTTGGACGTGCAATATAACCTTTGTCTTCGTAATTTTCCTCGGTTTTCAAATAGCCAAAACTCACCCAAGATTCTGTTCCAGGTACAAATTCGCCGTTCAATCTAAAATCCAGACCTTGCGCATACGCTTTTGCATTATTATTCGCAACGTAGCGAATGCGGACATTATCGATCGAATACACGTTGACATCTGAAAGTGATTTATAATACAATTCCGTAACCCATTTAAAAGGGCGATTCCACATTTTGAAATTATAATCATTTCCTAAAACGATATGAATTGCTTCCTGTGCTTTCACATTCGGATTTACAACGCCGTCTAAATCTCGTAATTCTCTATAAAACGGTGGTTGATGGTACAATCCTCCTGAAATCCTGAAAACCATATCACGATCCCAATCTGGTTTTATAGCAAACTGAGCTCGCGGACTTACTACAAATTGTGTTTTTCCTTCTTCTAAAGCTCCAGAAACATTCCAGCCTTGAAAACGAGCTCCTAAATGATACCAAATTCGGCTTGAGCCAATTTCAGATTGTTTGTTCCATTGGGCATAACCAGAGAATCTATTTATCGTATTAAAGTTTGTTGCGCGTATATTTTGATAAGGCAAGAGCGGACCTGTATAAGGTGTATACGGCTGATTATTTTCTGGTAAGATAACTAAAGGTGGATTTATCGAAAATCCTGCAGAATCGATTACTTCCCACTCCACTACTCGATCTCGAATAGATTCTCTTGTATATTTTAAACCAAATTCTAACTGGCTTTCTTTCCAATCTTTAGTTCCTTTCAATTCGATATTAGCAATTAAAGCATCCAAATCATTTCTTGCATGATTTAATTGAGAACCAATTCCGCGAGTAAAATCAACTGAAGATGCATCTCCTGAATCCTCAAAATTTATATTACCTAAACGATATTGCGCCAAAATATCAAAATGTTCTTTTTCTGTGGTATGAAATAAAGAACCAATTAATTTTAAAGTAAGTGTTGGCGAAGCTTTATAAGTAGTTTTTAAAGCTCCAAAATAAGTATCGTATTGATCTTTTTCCTGTCCGTCATAATAAACTGCAAGTGCCATTGGCTGATCTAAAGTCCCAAAATTAGTCTGGCGAACCAAAGGCTGATAAGAATATTTATTTTGAGAAATATTTCCTAAAAAGCTCATTTGCCATTTTTCAGAAATATCATAATTGACATTAGTCTGAACATCTGCAAAAGTTGGTTTGTAATTTGTCTGAGTATCTTGACTATTTACCAAAAGACTATTATTTCGATAACGGACTCCTGTTACCGCAGACCATTTTTTATTTTTCGAAACCAAATCGACCGCAGCGCTTCCTCCTAAAAAACTTGCTTCAAAAGCAGCGCCAAAATGAGTTGGTTTTCTATAAGTAATATCTAAAACAGAAGATAATTTATCACCAAATTTTGCTTGAAATCCGCCAGCAGAAAATTCAACGTTTTGAACTAAATCTGTATTGGTAAAACTCAAACCTTCTTGCTGTCCTGAACGAATCAAAAACGGACGATACACTTCGACTTCATTTACATAAACTAGATTTTCATCATAGTTTCCGCCACGAACCATGTATTGTGTACTTAGTTCGTTATTTGAATTTACACCTGGAAGTGTTTTCAAAACATTTTCAATTCCGGCATTAGCACCAGGAATTTTCTTTATCGTTTCTGTGTCAATAGTTGCAATTCCTTGAACTCTTTTTCGATTACCCGAAGAAACAAAAACTTCTCCCATTTGCTCTTGTGAATTATTCATTATAGGGTTAAAAACAAAAACTTCATTTGTTTTCAAGCTAACCGTCAAACTCATCATTTTTAAAGAAACGTGGGTAAATATCAGCGAAACTTTTTTGTTTGAAGGGACTTCAATTTCATAAAAACCATTCAAATCTGATTGCACTGATGTTCCTTGCGAAGAAATATTCACACTCGGAACAGGATGTTTTTCTGCATCTAAAATCACTCCTTTTATGCGAGCATTTTGAGCTAGTACAATACAGCTAAAAAACGAAAAAAGAAAAACGAATATAAACCTATTATAATTCAAAGATTTTGGGTTTTATTTTTGTTGACTCCTAAAAAAACGAGTTTCAAAGATAGTAGTATTTCCTACATTATCAACCACCTCAATTTTTAAAAAGTTTTCGCCTTCAGCCAAATATTGCGGATCAAAAGTATGGGTAATTCTTCTTGCTTTACTTTCATATTCAAACAAAACCCAACTTCCGTTTAAATATCCGTTATAAGATTTTATTCCAGACAAAGAATCGCTGATTGTAAAATCAATTTTCTTTTGATCGCTAATCCATTTTCCTTCAATTGGTTTAGCAATTTTTATGACAGGCGGAATTGTATCTAAAACCAAACCATACTGCCCTAAAATTTTTGCCTTAGCAGTAAAAACATTGTCTTTTCTAATCGTTCCATTGTAACTAGTGCCTTTTCCTATATAAAGTTTATCACGTAAATTTTCAGGATAAGAATCATCTTTTACCGTAATTGTAAAATTAGAATGCACTGGAACTGTATCATCATGAATATAAATCTTGTTGTTTCGAACATCAAAATTCATATTAAAATCTTCATAGAAAGTTCCAGCTGGAAAGAAAACAGACATATTATCTTTCTCAAAATTGGTATCTCTATTGTATTTTACAAAATATTTCGAAGTGATTGGTTCCGCTTCTACAAAAGGAGTTGCATCATCAAATTCAATTGGAACGGTAACAGAATTTAGATTTCCGAAATAATCAGAAACTTCAATTCTATAAGAAGAAGCCAAATTTGGTTCAGTCTTTATGATACCTCTAAGAGAATCTGTTTTAATAATGCTTAAAGCAAAAGGCGTTTTCATAAAAAGTTTCTGTACACGCTGTCCTGTTTTTTTATAACGCTGATAATCTATGAAAGCATTGATGTAACGCATTTCATCAAAAGAATAAGTATTAAACTGGTAATTATAATTTGGATTACCGTTTAAAAAAGTAGTAACATTAAAAACACCATTTTTATTAAACGAAACATCATCAGTATCTACAGCATTGATTCCGAAACCAATTTTTCCGTTTGCTTTCACTTTAGAAGCCAAATAAGTTCCGTCTTTTTGAAGTGCCATACTTAACAGCAACGGCTGTTTAGACTGATTTACGGTTGCATTATCTAAAGGATAAACGTATAAACTAGACAAAGTTGGCTTTTTTGTATCTTTTATATTTTGGTCAAAGCCAAAGAAAATCGGGTTTATAACAAATTCTGTTTTAGTATCTCTAATTTCAAAATGAAGATGTGGCCCTTCTGAAGAACCTGTATTTCCTGAAAGGCCAATAATATCTCCTTTTGAAACCGGAAGTTCTCCAGGTTTTGGAAACATTTCGATTTCGTATGCCTTTTCTTTATAGTGCGTCGCTTTTACATAATCTAAAATTGGCCCAACTGGAGTCTGCAAATGTCCATAAATAGAAGTATATCCATTTGAATGTGTAATGTAAATACATTTTCCATTTCCAAAAGTCGAAATTTTAATTCTTGAAACATAACCATCAGCAATGGCATGAACGCTTAATCCTTCTCTTTGATTGGTTTTTAAATCAAAACCAGCATGAAAATGGTTGGGTCTTAACTCTCCAAAATTGCCGGAAAGTTGCATTGGAATATCTAGTGGAGGTCTAAAATAATCTTTAGGATATTGCGTCTGAGCAAATATAAAATTACAAATCAAAAGGGTAAGTACGGAAAATCTCATAAGCAACATTTTTGCTAAGATAACGAAAAATAAACCAATAAAAGCAAGAAAAAAGCTTCAAAAATACAATTAATTGAAATACACTTATTTATCTATTTTAATGTAAAAAAATCGATAAAAAATTGCATTAATAAAAAGGAATATTAACTTTGTAGGATTAAGTAATGAATAGGATGTATAATGAGTGTAATTGCCGAAATAATTGATACTCTTGAATATAAAGTCGAAAAGCTTTTTGAAAAATCAAAAGGCTTGGAGAAAAACAATCAAGTATTACGATTAGAATTAGCCAAAGCTGCGCAAATTATCCAGAAACAATCTGAGGAAATGGAGGCTTTGAAAAAGCAAAATGAAACACTTAAGATAGCCAATTCGTTGCTTGGCAGCGACAATAACAAGAGAGAGACAAAGCTTAAAATAAATTCATTAATTCGCGAAATTGATTACTGTATAGCACAATTATCAGATTAGTAATATGGACGGAAAGCTTAAAATTAAAATATCAATTGCCGATCGCGTTTACCCACTTACGGTTGAACCCGCTCAAGAAGAAGGACTTAGAAGTGCTTCAAAAAAAATTGATGCCATGATAAAGCAATTCGAAGAAAATTACGCTGTTCGCGACAAACAAGATGTTCTAGCAATGTGCGCATTACAATTCGCATCACAAGTAGAACAAAAACAAATTGATAACGCAATCGATGGAGAAGAAACTATCGAAAGAATTAAAAGATTAAATACGCTTTTAGATCAATATCTCGAAAAATAAACGTTCTTTACAGAAACTAAGATACTGCCTACATTAGTTCACAATTGGTAAACTCAACACTAACAATTTAGAATGAGCAAATCGTCGCTACTATAGTATGCCCTCCATTTGGCTGGGAAACTTGAACAGTGAGTTAGCTCAAAACTTGTCTTTACGAGTTTATACAAGCAATTAATGTAGGCTTTTTTTATATATAAACCCTAACAAACATGGACATCATAACGATCATTATTGGTATTGTAGGTATTGCGGCGGGATTTGCAATAGCTAAAATTATCGAGAAAAGTAATATTTCAAACCTAATCAAAAATGCTAAAAAAGAAGCTGCTTCAATTTTGAAAGATGCTAATTTAGAAGCTGAAAATATTAAAAAAGATAAAATTCTTCAAGCTAAAGAGCGTTTTATCGAACTTAAATCTGAACACGAACAAGTTATTTTAGCAAGAGACAAAAAAGTTGCTGAAGTAGAAAAACGCGTACGTGATAAAGAATCTCAAGTTTCGAACGAACTTTCAAAAGCTAAAAAAGTAAATGACGAGTTTGAAGCTAAAACGGCTGAATACAATAACAAAATTGAAGTTTTAGACAAAAAACAAGCTGAAGTTGACAAACTTCACAAAAGCCAATTACAGCAATTAGAAGTAATTTCTGGACTTTCTGCTGAAGAAGCAAAAGAGCAATTGGTTGAAGGTTTAAAAGCTGAAGCTAAAACCAAAGCGATGTCTCATATTCAAGAAACTATTGAAGAGGCAAAACTTACTGCACAGCAAGAAGCTAAAAAAATCATCATCAACACAATTCAAAGAGTTGGAACTGAAGAAGCTGTTGAAAACTGCGTTTCTGTTTTCAATATCGAATCTGACGATGTAAAAGGTAGAATTATCGGTCGTGAAGGTCGTAATATTAGAGCTCTTGAAGCTGCAACTGGAGTTGAAATCATTGTTGATGATACACCAGAAGCTATCATTCTTTCTTGTTTTGATCCTGTTCGTAGAGAAATTGCTCGTTTGTCTTTACACAAATTAGTAACTGACGGACGTATTCACCCTGCAAGAATTGAAGAAGTTGTTGCTAAAACAGCAAAACAAATCGATGACGAAATTATTGAAGTTGGAAAACGTACTGTAATCGACTTAGGAATTCACGGTTTACACCCAGAATTGATTAAAGTTGTTGGTAGAATGAAATATCGTTCTTCTTACGGACAAAACTTATTACAACACTCAAGAGAAGTTTCTAAACTTTGCGGTATCATGGCTGCAGAATTAGGATTAAATGTAAAACTAGCTAAAAGAGCTGGTTTATTACACGATATCGGAAAAGTGCCAGATACAGAAAGTGATTTACCACACGCACTTTTAGGTATGCAATGGGCTGAGAAATACGGTGAAAAAGAAGAAGTTTGCAACGCAATTGGAGCACACCACGATGAGATTGAAATGAAATCTTTATTGTCTCCAATTATTCAAGTTTGTGATGCTATTTCTGGAGCAAGACCAGGCGCTAGACGTCAAGTTTTAGATTCTTACATCCAGCGTTTGAAAGATCTTGAAGATGTAGCTTACGGATTCAGCGGAGTTAAAAATGCATATGCTATTCAAGCTGGTAGAGAACTTCGTGTAATTGTAGAAAGCGAAAAAGTTTCTGATGACAATGCAGCAAACTTATCTTTTGAGATTTCACAAAAAATTCAAACAGAAATGACTTATCCTGGACAGGTAAAAGTTACAGTTATTAGAGAAACAAGAGCTGTAAATATTGCTAAATAATCTAAGGAAACATAAATAAAAAGGCTGTCAATTGACAGCCTTTTTTATTTATGTTTATGTCTTGTCCTGAAATAGCGATACACAAAAAGTATCATTATGGAAAAAGATCAAGAATTGCGCTATGTAAAGCGCACCCAAAAAGATTACAGCATGTCTTTTAAGCTTCAAATTGTTCAGGAAATAGAACAAGGAAGAATTTCAATTTCTCAGGTTAAAAAAGATTATGCCATTCAGTCCCGTTCTACAATCGTTCAATGGCTTCGAAAATTTGGTAACTTTGATTGGGACAATCAAACACCTTCTGCTATGCCAAAATCTCCTGAACAAAAAATAATGGAACTTGAAGCCAAAGTGAAGTTATTAGAAAAACAAAAATCATTTTTAGAACAGCAGGCTTACGTTGCCGATAAAAAAGCTATTATTTTCGATATGATGATTGATATAGCAGAAAAAGAATATCAAATTGACATTCGAAAAAACTCACCACCCGAACAATCGAACATTTTAAAGAAGAACATCAACAAACAATAATGTTTGCCTGTACTTTGTTCGGGATAGACAGACAGGTTTATTATCGAAGAATAAAAAGAACCAGTTCCAGAAAGCTTATTGCCTCAGAAGTTATTAGTCTGGTTTTGAAAATTAGAAATACAATGCCCCGAATAGGAGCAAAAAAACTATATTATCTTTTAAAAATCCAATTGAATCAACTCAAAATCGGCAGGGATAAATTTATAGATATACTTAGAGCTAATCATTTATTAATAACACCTAGACGTTCTTATCATATAACAACAAACTCTCATCATAGATTTAGAAAGCATGAGAATCTAATATTGGATTTAAAAATCTGCAGACCAGAACAAGTCTGGGTATCAGACATAACTTATGTTGGAAAAAGAGAGAATCCATGTTATTTAAGTCTTATAACAGATGCTTACTCTAAAAAAATAATGGGTTTTTATGTGGCAGATAATATGAATACTAAAAGCAGTTTAACAGCTTTAAAAAATGCAATAAAACAGCGCCGAGATAAAGGAAAAACATTAATCCACCATTCAGATAGAGGACTGCAGTATTGTTCTGATCAATATCAAAAACTATTATATAAAAACAATATAAGATGCAGTATGACACAAAACTCTGATCCTTATGAAAATGCAGTGGCGGAGAGAATAAATGGAATTTTAAAACAAGAATTTAATATTGATAAATTTAATCAGCAACTTGCTGTGATGAAGATTTTAATAAAAGATGCAATTGAGGTTTATAATAATGAAAGGCCCCATTATTCTAATTATATGCTAACACCCAATCAAATGCACAAACAAAACATAGTAGAAATGAGAACTTATAAAACAAAAACACCTGCAAAAAAAGTTCTTACAGGTGTTTAATTAAATATATTTGTCTAATAATCTGTATCGATTATTTAGGACTAGTCATTAAATTTTACATATCATTAAAAACGATTTTAAAGCTTGTTCCCACTCCTACTTCACTTTCCACTTCAACTGTTCCTTTCATCGCTTCAATTTGATTTCTGGTAATATATAATCCAATACCTCGGGCTTCCTCGTGTTTATGAAAGGTTTTATACATTCCAAATAATAAATCACCATAAACTTTTAAATCAATTCCGAGGCCGTTATCCGTAATCTTCAGAGATTTAAAACCTTCGCGTTCTATTGCAAAATCAAAAGTAATTATTGGATCTCGATCTGGATGCGCATATTTAATCGCATTTGTCGTAAAATTCAACAAAACACTTTCCATATATGCAGGATTAAAATTAATCGTCAAGTATTTCGGAACGTTATTTACAATGGTTACATTTCGCTGTTTATCATATCCTTTAATTGTCGAAATAGTTTTTTCGATATACTCACAAAGCTTTAACGGAACAACCGCAATATTAATATTACTCTGCGTTTTTACAATTTGCGTAAGATTTGAAATGGTTTCATTCAGATCATTGGAAACGGTACGCAAATGTTCCAGCATTTCTTCTACAGTTTGTCTATTAACATCGGCATCAATAAAATCTAAAATCGATTTTATATTTCCTGCCTGCGTATTTAAATTATGAGAAACAATATGCGAAAAGTTCAATAAACGGCTATTTTGATCACTATATAATTTCATGGTTTTCATAAGCTCAAGCTCTTTTTCTTTTTGAGCCGAAACATCTGTATGAGTTCCAATTACCCGTAATGGTTTTCCATTTTCATCACGTTTAATTACTTTTCCACGATCTAAAATCCATTTATAATTACCACTCGACGTCATTACTCGATGATAGTTTTCATAATATGGGATTTTATTATCAAAATGCTCATGGATATCCGAATAATATTTTGGAAGATCATCTGGATGCACAATTTTATCCCAGCGTTCAGGATCATCAAAAATATCTGCAGAGTCAAGCTCCAAAATTTTAAGAGACAAAGAAGAGTAAAAAACGCTATTTGTAACCATATCCCAATCCCAAATACCAACAGTTGAAGCATCGAGTGCAAATTGAAAACGTTCTTCGGATATTCTCAGTTTTTCTTCTTTATCTTTTAATTCTGTGATATCAGAAACGTGACCATAAAAAATTACATTTCCATTTATTCCTGATTCTGTTTTGGAAGATATTTTAAACCAGCGAATTCCTTTTTGAGGAAGAGTAGCTCTAAACTCAATTTCCCAAGGTTTTATTTCTTTTCTGGCTTTGATTAAAGATTGAAAAAAAAGTTCACGATCCTGTGGCACAATTCTATCGTAAACTATAAGCTTAATATCATTATTAAAATCTAGTGCAGAAAGTTCAAATATTTCATCTGCCGATTTACTTATTAAAGGAAACGAGTAATTATTATCAGCATCGATAACAAACTGAAAAAGTAAGTCGGGCATTTCGGCCAACAATTTCTTATAAAAATTATTTACCTCTAAGCAATCTTCATTCCCATATAAATCAAAAACCATATACTACCTTTTTATGTAAATAAAAAATCCTAAGCTTTCACTTCAAAAAAGAGAGAAAAATAACAACATTATGCTTTTTTGTTTTTATTGCAACAAGATTTTAACACAATATATTAATTTTTGCAATAATAAATATAAAATTCCGAAAAATTATTTTCTTGGATGAAAACTATGCATCACTTCTTTTAAAAAACGTCTATCCAAATGAACATAGATTTCTGTAGTTGTAATAGACTCATGTCCAAGCATTAACTGAATTGATCTTAGATCTGCTCCGTTTTCTAATAAGTGAGTTGCAAAAGAATGACGAAGTGTATGGGGACTGATACTTTTTTTCAATCCTACTTTTTGAGCAAGATCTTTAATGATCGTAAAAACCATAGCTCGAGTTAATTGATTTCCTCTTCGGTTTAAAAACAAAGTATCTTCAGCTCCTTTTTTAATATTCAAATTAATACGCACTGCATTTCGATAAATATCAATATATTTTTGAGTTAGAGAACCAATTGGAACAAAGCGTTCTTTATTTCCTTTACCCGTTATTTTAATAAAACCTTCATCAAAAAACAGATCAGAGATTTTCAGCGAAATTAATTCGGAAACACGAAGTCCGCAGCCATATAAAGTTTCGAGCATCGCACGGTTTCGTTCACCTTCATTGGTGCTTAGATCAATTGTTTCAATCAAAGCATCAATTTCCTGAAGAGACAAAGTATCAGGCAATTTTCGGCCCGTTTTTGGCGCTTCAATTAATTCTAAAGGATTGTCGTTTCTGTAATCCTCAAAAACCAGATAATTAAAAAAACTTTTTAATCCAGAAATTATCCTTGCCTGAGATCTCGGATTTACCTCTTTAGCGACCGAATAAATAAATTGCTGTAATGTTTCATCCGAAATTTTTATTGGCGAAACATCTATTTGATTCGTTTCTAAAAAAAGGCACAAACGTTCGATATCAAAGCCGTAGTTCTCAATCGTATTTTTAGACAAACCTCTCTCAATCCTCAAATACGACTGATAATCTTTTATATATCTGCTCCAATTCATATTTACAAAGTAAGTAATTTTTTGGCATAAAAAAACCTTCCGTTATTGGGAAGGTCTTTAAAATATTTTAAAATTCAGATTAGAATTTATAAGCAGCAGTTATAGCTAAAACACTGTTTTTTGGGCTATCATAATACTCATCCCAAGTGTCAGCATCATTATCTGCAATATTAGATAACCCCACAGTATAACGAGCGCCAACTGAAAAATTATCTGTAAAGTTATATCCAACTCCAAAATTAAACCCAGTATCAACAGATTTAAAACCATCTTTAACATCTTCTCCTTCGCTTTTCGCAGAAACTAAAAATCCTAATTGTGGTCCAGCTTCAACGGTAAATTGTTTAGTAACGTAAAATTTAGCTAAAACAGGAACATTAATATAGTTTAATTTAGTATCAAAATCTCTATTGCCAAATTCAAGTTTAGCACCTTGAGTAGAAAACAAAAGCTCTGGCTGAATAGACAATCTCTCGATAACTTTAATTTCAGCAAAACCTCCTATTTGAAAACCAACTAAAGAGTTCGCATCATAATAGTTACCACCAGCAAAACTTGTTATATTAAGACCTCCTTTTATTCCAAATCTTGTTTCCTGAGCATTTGAGAATGCAAAAGCCATAATTGCAATGGCAGATAAAATAATTTTTTTCATTTTAATTTGTTTTGGGTTAAATTAATTACATCAAATATAAAAATTTTCTTCACAAATCTATATTAGGAATTTAACAAATAAAATAGTAAATAAAACACTAATTGTTAATTTTAAATTAAGCCTATTTAAAAATTAGAATTATCAACATAAAAAAAGACCTTCCTTAAAAATTAAGAAAAGGTCTTTAAAAAACTAACTAAATGTTTTTTATTAGAATTTATATCCAACTGATAATGAAATTACATTATTATGTATTTTCTCATCTTTGAAATCAGAAATATTTGATACTCCAAAATTATATCTTACGCCAGCCGAAATATTTTCTGTAAAATCATACCCAGCACCAATATTTAAACTAAAAGATGTAGATTTAAAATTATCTTTTATATTTTCTTTTCCAGAATATTTTTCTCCATTATCGCTCTCTTCCCACTTATTTTTAGCAGATAATAAAAATCCAATCTGTGGTCCAGCCTCAAGGCCTAATTTTTCTACCACATAATATTTAGCTAATACAGGAATATTTAAATAGCTTGCATTAATATTACCTTCATAAGAATAAAATTCTCCAGATTCTTTAATTTTTGCACCTTGCAAAGAATACATAACCTCTGGTTGTACAGAGAATTTATCTGCAAGTTTAAATTCTGCAAAACCTCCTACTTGAAAACCAACTTTAGATGATGTATTTTCTATATCTCCTGTCAGATTTGATAAATTGATCCCACCTTTTACTCCAAACTTAACATCTTGAGCATTTGCCCATCCGAAAGTCATTACTGCAATAGCAGCTAAAACAATTTTTTTCATAATTTTTTTAAATATTAATTTGATTTAATATTCACAAAACTAAGATTAGGACTACAAAAATCACTCCCCAATAAGTTCAAAAAGTATTAAAATAAGACAGAAAAAAATTACGAAAAACAGAACTGATAATCAGAATATTAAAATAAATTTAATAGTTGTTTTCGCTTAAAAAACGCGTTTGAGTGGGAATTTTAGTAATTATTTAATCCAAAATATAATGCAATAAAATCCTAAATATGTAGTTTTGAACTTTAGATAACATTTAAAATACCAATTTTTAAAAACCTTTTTATGAAAAAAATAATTTTAGCAGCTGTTATGTTTATTGCGACATCGGCGGCAGTACAAGCACAATTACTAAAAATCGGGGTTAAAGCAGGGGTTAACTTTGCAAGCCAAACTGGAGATTTTCCAGATCAAATCGACAAAGAAGGAATCACTAGCTACCACGCTGGTTTAGTTGCAGAAGTAAAATTATTAGACAAATTTTCTATTCAGCCAGAGCTTTTGTACTCTACTACAGGTGCATCTTATAAATTTAGTGATGTAAGTGAAGATGTTAAAAATGAACTAGGCTATATCGCTATTCCGGTAATGGCTAAATTTTACTTAAACAACACTTTCAGCTTAGAAGTTGGTCCACAAGCTTCTTTCTTAGTAAGTGAAAGAAATGATTTCGATGTTAAAAATGGTGAAACATTCGAATTTGGTGTAAATGCAGGTTTAGGTGTTAAACTTACTGAAAACATCTTTTTACAAGGTCGTTACGGTTTAGGTTTGACAGAAGCTTCTAAAAATGCTGATATCAAAAACTCTGTATTCCAGATTTCTGCTGGATTCATGTTCTAAAAATATATCACATACTTTTATAAAAACCGCTCTATTTATTAGTGCGGTTTTTTTTATTTTTACAAAGTACAATGACAATTGCAAAAATTAATAGCAATGTCAATATCTCAAAATAAAAAAATACATATGAAAATCTGCATTATCAACGGACCCAATTTAAACCTTTTAGGAAAACGCGAACCAGAAGTTTACGGAAGTCAGACTTTTGAAGATTATTTTGAAACGTTGAAACAAAAATTCCCAAACATTGAACTTTCTTATTATCAAAGTAATATTGAAGGCGAATTAATTGGTAAAATTCAAGAATGTGGTTTCACTTTTGACGGAATTATTTTAAATGCAGGTGCATACACGCATACTTCTATTGGTTTGGGCGATGCGATGAAAGCCGTTACAACTCCAATAATAGAAGTTCATATTTCTAATACTTATGCTCGCGAAAGCTTTAGACACCAATCTTATTTATCTGGAAATGCAAAAGGCGTTATTTTAGGTTTCGGACTTAAAAGTTACGAATTGGCAATTCAGTCGTTTTTGTAATTTTTACATACAAATGTCATTCTGAGCGTAGTCGAAGGCTAATGTAAACAAGATGAGGACTTCGACTTCGCTCAGTCTGACAAACAAGTCAGTAGTTTCTTATTGAATTTAACAAATTATTAATAAGCTCAGATTTAACTTATTCTATTTTTGTAAGATATACCACCTTACATGAGAAACTTTACTTTAATTGCCTTTCTATTTTTTTCAATTTCAAACTTTGCTCAAATCAAAGGAACTATAACAGATGATAAAGGAAATCCACTGCCCTTTGTTTCGGTTTTTGAAGAAAACACATACGCAAGTACTACGTCAAATGAACAAGGAAAGTATCAGCTGAATGTAAAAGAAATTGGAAAAAATAAAATCACTTTTCAATATTTAGGTTTTAAAACGCAAAAAATAGCCGTTGATTCGGGATCAAAAACGATCACTTTAGACGTAAAGCTTCAAGAAGAAAGTTTTGCTTTAAACGAAGTTGTCATCGATCCTAAAAATAATCCTGCAAATGCTATTATTAGAAGTGCAATTGCAAACAAAAAAGAAAACTCAGATAAAACGGGAAGATATACCGCCGATTTTTATTCGAAAGGAATGTTCAAAGTAAAAGATCTTCCTAAAAAAATACTTGGACAAAAAGTAGATTTAGGCGAAGACATGGCGTCAAATTTAGATTCGACAGGAACAGGAATTTTGTATTTATCTGAAACTATTTCGAAAGTTAGTCTTGAAAAGCCAAACAAGTTTAAAGAAAATATTATAGCTTCTAAAGTTTCTGGAAACAACCGCGGTTACAGTTACAACACAGCAGCATTATCAAATTATGACTTTTACGACAATACTTTGGATTTTGATGTGAAAATGATTTCTCCTATTGCAGACAATGCCTTCAGTTATTACAAATACAAATTGGAAAGTACTTTTTATGACGATAATAATCAGCAGATTAATAAAATTAAAGTAACTCCAAAACGTGATAAAGAGCCCGTTTTTGAAGGCTACATTTATATTGTAGATGATAGTTTTGCAATTTATGCCATCGATTTAGATATCAAAGGGTATCGAATGAAAAATGAATTTACTGAAATAATGAATCTAAAACAGAGTTTCAGTTATAACTCCAAAAATAAGATATGGTCAAAAAACGCGCAGACACTTTCTTTTAATGCAGGCATTTTTGGCGTAAAGTTTTCTGGAAATTTCAATTATGTTTATTCCAATTATGAATTTCCAGCGTCGTTTGACAAGAAAACGTTCGGAAATGAACTAGTTGCTTTTGATCTCAATGCTAATAAAAAAGATGATGCTTTCTGGAATGAAATTCGTCCGATTCCCTTAACTATTGAAGAAAGCAGTGATTACGCCAAAAAAGACAGTCTGCAAACCATTAGAAAATCAAAAAAATACACCGATTCTATAGACGCAAAAAACAATAAATTTAAGGTTTGGGATGTTTTAATGGGTTATGATTATAAAAACACTTTTAGAAAATATTCTTTTGAATATAAAGGTTTGCTAAATATTTCTTCTTTAAGTTTTAATACGGTTCAAGGTTTTAATCTCGATACTGGTTTCTCTTTTAAAAAATGGAATGAAGAGGAAGGAAAAAGCACTACAATAAGCACTACTTTTAATTACGGTTTTTCAGACGAACGTTTTCGTGCAATTGGCGAATTCAGCCATCGCTTCAACAATATCAATTACGCTACAATTTGGGGTTCTGGAGGGACAAAAACAGCGCAATTTAATGGTGCAGAACCCATAAGTAAATTTATCAATTCTATAAGTTCTTTGTTTTTTAAGGATAATTATATGAAGTTGTACAATCTAGAATTTGTTCAAATCAATTACGGGCAAGACATCGCAAACGGAATAAATCTTACTGGAAGAATTGGTTACGAACAGCGCAAACCGCTTTTTAATACAACCGATTATTCTTTCTTTAAAAAAGATGATATTTATTCGTCTAATAATCCATTGGCGCCAGACGATTTTACAACTCCAGCTTTTGATCAGCACCATTTATTTAAAGCTCTTGTAACATCAAGAATTAATTTTGGAAACAAGTATATTTCAAGACCAGACGGACGATTTAATTTTAAAGATGATAAATATCCGACAGTGTATCTATCTTTCGAAAAAGCATTCGCGGCAAGCGAAAAAAAGTACGAATATGAAAGAATCGGCGCTTCTGTGCTTTACGATTTATCTCTTGGAAACAAAGGTGTTTTAGGAACCAATTTTAGAGCTGGAAAATTCTTTAATGCAGAAAATATTTCGTTTATCGATTACAGACATTTTAACGGAAATCAAACTCACATTGGAACAAGTGAGCGTTATTTAAATGTTTTTAATATGATGCCCTATTATTCAAACAGCACAAACGATAGTTATTTCGAAATGCATAGTGAATACAATGACACGGGATTTATTATGAATAAAATTCCGCTGTTAAATCTTCTAAAATCTACAATGAATATCGGATTTCACGCTTTAGCAATTCCTGATCGAAAACCCTATTCTGAATTTACTGTTGGTTTAGATAATTTAGGTTTTGGAAAATTCAAATTATTCCGTGTTGATTATGTGCATTCTTATCAAGGTGGAATTCAGCAAAATGGTGTTGTTTTTGGATTGAAGATTTTGAATGCGTTAGACTAAGATTCTAAGGCTCTGAGATGCTAAGATTCTAAGTTTTCTTTTAGTACTTAATACTAATTTTGTCAGGCTGAGCGATCCCGAGGCTTCGGGAGAAGCACTGCAAAGATTTTCAAACTAAAAAAAATCTGCTTAATTTATAATCTGGTTTTAAGTAGATTGTAAATTAAGCAGATTTTTAAATTAATCTTTGTCAAAGTTTTAAACTTTGACAAAGAAAAAAACTTAGAATCTTAGTATCTCAGAACCTTAGCATCTTTAACAATGATAATCATCCGGTTCAATATGAATCAAAACATTTCCTAACTGTGGAATTTGTTCTTTTAAAGTATCTTGAAGTTTATGAGACAAATCGTGTCCTTCTTTTACTGAAATTTTTGCTGAAACAATTGCATGAAGATCTACGTGATAACGCATTCCTGCTTTACGAATAAAACATTTTTCGGTTCCAAGAATTCCAGGAACAGTCAAAGCGACAACACGAATTTCTTCTACTAAGTCGTCGTTTAAATTTTCATCCATAATTTCACCAAGCGCAGGTCTGAAAATTTTATAACTGTTGTATAAAATAAAAAACGCTGCAAAAAGTGCTGCCCAATCATCTGCTGATTCGTAGCCTTTTCCCATAATCAAAGCAACCGAAATCCCAATAAAAGCTGCTACAGAAGTAATTGCATCACTTCGATGGTGCCATGCATCGGCAGCCAAAGATGTACTATTTGTTTGTCGGCTTCTTTTCATCACCAAACGAAATGAATATTCTTTCCAGATGATAATTGCGCCTAAGACATATAATGTCCAAGATTTTGGCAAATCGTGCGAAGTTCCAATGTTAGAAATACTTTCGTAAGCAATAATTGTTGCTGAAGTAATTAAAAATCCAACAACCAAAAACGTAATTAAAGGTTCTGCACGACCATGACCATAAGGATGATTTTCATCTGCAGGTTTATTCGAATATTTGATTCCGAACAGAACCAAAAATGATGAAAAAATATCTGTAGTCGACTCAATCGCATCTGCAATTAAGGCATAAGAATTGCCAAAAAAACCTGCAAGACCTTTAATCAAGGCCAAGCAGGTATTTCCAGCTATACTAAAGTATGTAGCTTTTATAGCTTTTTGTTCATTTGTCATTTAGCGACATTTATTTTTTTCTGCCACGAATTACACAAATTACACGAAAACTAACATTGTGTTTTATTACACTAATTTAAAAGCTAATTCGTGTAATTGAATTTCAAAAATTAAAAATTAGTGTAATTTGTGAAATTCGTGGCTAACTTTTATTTACGCTCTCACGATTTTTGCGCCAATTGCTCTTAAACGCTCATCGATACGCTCATATCCACGATCGATTTGCTCGATATTCTGGATTGTACTAGTTCCTTTTGCAGAAAGCGCCGCAATCAATAATGAGATTCCCGCACGAATATCTGGAGAAGACATTGTTGTTGCTTTCAATTGAGATTCAAAATTATGTCCCATAACCACAGCTCTGTGCGGATCACATAACATAATTTTTGCTCCCATATCAATTAGTTTATCCACGAAGAATAAACGGCTTTCGAACATTTTTTGGTGAATTAAAACGTCTCCTTTTGCTTGTGTTGCCACAACTAAAACGATACTTAATAAGTCAGGTGTAAATCCTGGCCAAGGTGCATCGGCAATAGTTAAGATAGAACCGTCGATATCTGTTTTTACTTCATATCCGTCTTTGTGAGCAGGAATGTAAATATCGTCGTTACGTTTTTCGATTGTAATACCCAATTTTCTGAAAGTATTTGGGATCAAACCTAAATTTTCCCAGCTTACATTTTTGATCGTGATTTCGCTTTTTGTCATAGCCGCAAGACCAATCCAAGAACCAATTTCGATCATATCTGGTAAAATTGTATGCTCACATCCTCCAAGGCTTTCAACACCTTCAATAGTCAATAAGTTAGAACCAACTCCAGTGATTTTTGCTCCCATAGAGTTTAGCATCTTACACAATTGTTGTAAATATGGCTCACAAGCAGCGTTGTAAACTGTAGTTTGTCCTTTTGCCAAAACTGCAGCCATTACAATATTTGCCGTTCCAGTTACAGAAGCTTCATCTAGAAGCATATCTGTTCCTTGAAGCCCTTCTTCTGGAGATTCTACTCCGTAAAAGTGGTCTTCTCTATTGTATCTGAATTTTGCTCCAAGGTTGATAAAACCTTCAAAGTGTGTATCTAATCTACGACGTCCAATTTTATCTCCACCCGGTTTTGGAATATATCCTTTTCCGAAACGAGCCAAAAGCGGACCAACAATCATAATAGAACCACGAAGCGCTCCACCTTCTTTTTTGAAAGCTTCAGTTTCTAAATATCCAACATTAACTTCGTCAGCTTGAAAAGTAATCGAACCTGGTTCGTTACGTTGAATTTTTACACCTAAATTACCCAACAAAGTAATTAATTTATTGATGTCAATAATATCGGGAATATTATTAATTTTTACTTTATCCCCCGTTAGAAGCACGGCACATAAAATTTGTAATGCCTCGTTTTTTGCTCCTTGCGGAGTGATTTCTCCTTTTAAAGGAGTTCCTCCTTCGATTTTAAAAATTCCCATAGATTTCTTTTAAGGTTCTAAGGTTCTGAGATTCTAAGGTTCTAAGGTTAAGCTAAAATCTTAGCACCTTAGCTGCTTAGTATCTTAGCAACTTCTTCTATTTTTGATTATTGTTTTTTTGAAATGTCTTTTTTTGACCGCCTTTGTTATTGTTATTCTTGTTGTTATTCTGAATTTTTGGCTGTACACCAGAAGCCGTTTTATTAGACATACGTTTATTTGTACGCATTAAATCCGTTGTATTCAACAACTCTTCTGTGCTATGTAATAAATTAATTTTACCTCCAGACAATTCATATAAATGCTCGAAAATCACATCATCTTTTACTGTGTCTTTGTTCCAGCTCAAGAACGATTTTTTCATGTGATTGGCAATTACCATCACCAAGGCATTTTTCATTTCGCCATCTTCCCATTTATTGGCAACATCAATCATATATTTGATGTTGTTACCATAAAATCTATATTTTGGAAAGTTCTGCGGATACTGCAAAGCGTCTGGTTTTAGCTCCAAAACTTCTCGTGACGGAATTGGGTACGGAGATTCAACATTCAGTTTAAAATCAGACATAATAAAAAGCTGATCCCAAAGTTTATGCTGAAAATCTGGCACGTCACGCAAATGCGGATTTAGGCTTCCCATAACCTGAATGATATATTTCGCGGCTTTATTGCGCGTTTCATCATCTTCGATTGCAGTTGCCTGATCGATCAATTTTTGTAAATGACGACCATATTCTGGGATAATTAAACGCTGTCTTTCAGAATTGTATTCTAAATTATACACAACGTCGCTTGCGGCTTCTCTTTTATATTTTTCGATCATAAGTTTATAATGAAACTATACCTTCTATTGTAGAAACTTCTTTGTATTTACTAATCACATCATCTGAGCTGTGCATCGTAACATCTACAGAAACACTGGTAAATTTACCTGTTTTAGATTTTGTTGTTTTAATAACCGCTCCCATTCTATCAAAAGCTTTTTCAACACGCTCTACATTATCACCTACAGAAGGCACAATAAATTTATACAAATATTCTGCTGGCCAAGTGTTTGCGTTATCAAGTTCTACTTTTAATCTTTCGTAAAATTCGGCGGTGTTTTTTTCTTTATCGTTCTCCATTCGTAATTAAAAATAAACGCAAATATACGGTTTTTGAATTTAGATTTTTTATATTTTTTCTTCGAAAAAAGGTTCAAAGTTACAAAGTTACAAAGGTGCAGAGAAAAAACCTCTAGAAGATTATTTCATTGTATTTTTTACGCTTATATTTGAGAAAATAATCCACCGAAAACTCTCGCAAATTAGAGCGCTTTTTTCGTCATTTTGTCATCCTGAGGAACGAAGGATCACACTAGAAACTCGACAAAGGTTGGAGAATTTCTGTGCGGAGCTACTTGTGTGATCCTTCGTTCCTCAGGATGACAAGTTTGCGTTTAAAATTTGCGAGATTAAAACACAATGCAATGAAAAAACTCCTTTTACTTTTTATCGCTCTTACACTAAATTCAGTTCAAGCGCAGGAAGTTAAAACGCTAACGTATTTCCAAAACGACACTTTAAAACTAGATTTAGATTTATATCTGCCAAAGAAAAAAGCTGGCGAAAAAATTCCGTTAATAATGTTCGCATTTGGTGGCGGATTTTCAGGTGGAGAACGTACAAGTGAAAAAGATTTCGGGAAATTTATGGATCAAAATGGTTATGCTGTTGCGAGTATTTCGTACAGTTTATATATGAAAGGAAAAGATTTTGGCTGTAAAGGAACTTTGACCGAAAAAATAAAAGCAATCCAAATTGGCGTTAGCGATATGTGGCAGGCAACGGCTTTCTTAATTGAGAATGCAGATAAATACAATTTAGATACTTCAAAAATCTTTATTTCTGGAATTAGTGCGGGTGCCGAAATTGGTTTCCATGCTTCTTTTTGGGATTATAAATTGATGAATTTATACAAAAGCAATCTCCCAGAAAACTTTAAATACAAAGGTTTTATTGGAGGTTCGGGAGCAATTCAGGATATTAATTTGATTACAAAAGAAAAAGCAATTCCGATGTTATTGGCTCACGGAAATAATGATGACACGGTTCCTTATGCAGCAGGTTCGCATCGCTCCTGCCCTACAAACGCTTCTGGCTGGCTGATTCTTTTTGGTTCTTATGCGGTTTACAATCAAATGAACGATTTACACAAAGACATCGAGCTGATTACTTTCTGCGGTGGTGGACATGAATTTTCAGGCTACCTTTTTCATGAAGGTCAAAAGTATGTTTTAGATTTTGTGAATGATGTTTTGAATGGCAAAAAATTCCAATCGCATTTGATTGTTCCTTCTAATAAAAAAGGAAAGGATTCTGGAAAATATTTGTTTTGTGAATAAATTTTAAAAATATGTTTAGAATATTCCTAATCATTATACTAATTGCAAATACTGCCTTTAGTCAGAAATTAAAAGAAACTCCTCAAAGCAAATATTACAATTTTTGTAGAAGTGATTTAAGCAAAATAGAACGAATTCCACAATTCCCCTTTTTTCCAACCGAAGAATTATGTTCAATAAAAAAGTGTTTTCGAAGTATCTCTTATAAAGAAATCAATGAAGTTATATATAATCGATTAATTGAAATAGCTCAAAAAAATTATAGTGATGGAATACTTCTTTACTTACTAGAAGGTGATGGAAGTGCAGAAGAAGCTGATAAAAAAAACAAAAAGACAAACAACAATAAATTTATTTATGTCAGTATAGATGATTTTATTAATTCAGAAGAAATTTCAAAAGGCAAAGATTTGTATAACAACGAGACTAAAAAACTTATGAATAAAATATAATATTCAGATAAGTTTTAAACTGCTCCAGCGGAGCAAAATATTTATAGCAATTCAATTTCACACCAATCAAAAGCTCCAGCGGAGCGACATATAAATCACGCAAAATATGTCGCTCCGCTGGAGCTTTTGATTTATTGTGTCCAATTTTTCTATAAATATGTCGCCTCTATAGGGACTTTTCACTTTGCTAAAACATAACCATTTCCCTTCCTCAATCAGTAACTTTTGTTTATTAAAATATCAAATCTTTCGTTTCTGATAAATATTCTTTTTAATTACAAATAAGTTTAGGTAAATTTGCGCTTTATTTTTAGAATAGTGCAAAAAGAAATTATTGTCTTGCTTGGCGGACCTGGTACTGGAAAATCAACACTTATTAACGAATTGGTAGCTCGTGGCTTTTGCTGCTATCCTGAAATCTCTAGACAGGTTACCATGAAAGCACAGGAACAAGGCATTGAACAGCTGTTTCTAGAACAGCCGCTTTTGTTTAGCGAAATGTTGTTGGAAGGACGTATTGAACAATATAAAAATGCTGTTAACGAACCTGATAATGTGGTTTTTATTGACAGAGGAATTCCAGATGTGGTAGCCTATATGGATTATATTGGCGATGAGTATCCAGAGCATTTTACCAAAGCATGCGAAGATTTCAAATATTCTAAAACCTTTATTTTACCGCCTTGGGAGGAGATTTACCAAAGTGATTCTGAGCGTTATGAAAATTTTGATCAGGCAGTAAAAATTCAGGAGCATCTTGTTGAGACTTATAAAAAATATGGTTACGAACTGATTGAAGTTCCTAAAGATACAGTTGAAAACAGAATTCTTTATATCTTAGACAAAATTTAGCGGTATGGTTTAAAGTTGTAAAACTAGAAACTGTTTTCTAAATTTTTAACTTTAAAACCAAGGCAATGCTCGGAGCACAGGATATTCTTCTAAAATACTGGAAACACGACAGTTTTAGACCGTTGCAAAAAGAAATTATCGATTCTGTTCTTGAAGGACAGGATACTTTTGCAGTACTTCCGACAGGAGGTGGAAAATCGATTTGTTTTCAAGTCCCCGCTATGATGCAGGAAGGCATTTGTTTAGTTATTTCTCCTTTAATTGCCTTGATGAAAGATCAGGTAATGAATCTACAAAAAAGAGAGATTAAAGCAATTGCTCTTACTGGCGGAATTCACACTGAAGAATTGATTGATCTTTTAGACAATTGCCAGTACGGAAATTATAAATTTCTCTACTTATCACCAGAACGTTTACAATCAGATTGGATTCTGGAACGCATTAAAAACCTACCTATAAATTTAATTGCTATTGACGAAGCGCATTGTGTTTCGCAATGGGGTCATGATTTTAGGCCAGCGTATCTTAAAATTTCAGAACTAAAAAAATTCTTTCCTAAAATTCCTTTTTTAGCTTTAACCGCAACAGCAACTCCAAGAGTTATTGAAGATATTAGAACGCAATTAGAATTAAAAAACCCGAATCATTTTCAACAATCGTTTGAGCGAAAAAATATCGCTTACATGATTTTTGAAGTTGAGGATAAATTATACCGTACAGAACAAATTCTGAAAAAGAATCCGCAACCTTCTATTATATATGTACGAAATCGTAAAGCGTGTTTGAATATATCTTCGCAATTGCAATCGTTAGGTTTTACGGCAACGTATTATCATGGTGGACTTTCTGCAAAAGAAAAAGATAAAAACATGCAGTTGTGGATGTCGGAACAAGCGCAAGTTATTGTGGCTACGAATGCTTTCGGAATGGGAATTGACAAAGACAATGTAAAAACCGTTATTCATACGCAGCTTCCAGAAAACTTAGAAAATTATTATCAGGAATCTGGACGCGCGGGACGAAATGGCGCAAAAGCTTTTTCGGTTTTACTTTATAACAATTCTGATTCCGTTCAGACTGAACAGCAGTTTTTAAGCGTTCTTCCTGACAAAAAATTCTTGAAAACGATGTACAACAAATTGTGCAATTATTTTCAAATTGCTTACGGAGAAGGTTTAGACGAATCTTTCTCATTCAAACTAAATCATTTCTGCAATAAATATGAATTCCCAACTTTGAAGACTTATAATGCTTTACAGTTTTTAAATCAGCAGGGAATTATTACGATGTCTCAGGAATTCTCAGAAAAAATCAGCATTCAGTTTCTGATTGAATCTAAAGAAGTAATTCGATACATGAGTTTGAATCCAAATGATGAAGAAATCATTTTGGCTATTTTGAGAACTTATCCCGGAGTTTATGAAGTGAAATCTAATTTGAATTTGGGATTAATTGCAAAAAAATCAAATCGCCCTGAAGAGCAAATTATAGCGCTTTTAGAAAAATTAAAAGAAAAAGAAATTATAGAATATAAGTCTAAAAATAACGACGCTACTATTTTGTTTAATGAAGTTCGCGAAGATGATCACACTATAAATAGAGTTTCGAAATATTTAGAAAAACAAAACGAAGTCAAAAAAGAACAGCTTTTATCTGTTTTGCATTATATAAAAGACACTAAAACCTGCAAAAACAGATTGGTGCTAGATTATTTTGGTGAAGAAACAAACGAAAACTGCGGTATTTGTTCGTACTGCATTACACAAAAAGGAAAAATCACTGAAGCCGATTCGATTGCAGACAAAATCCTTTCTTTACTAAAAACAGCTTCGTTGACTTCGAGAGAAATTGAGAACCAAATAAAAATGGACACAAAAGACATAATTTCGGTTCTTCAGGAGTTACTCGAAAACAATCATATCATTATACAAGCGAATAATAAATACACTTTAAAATCATAATGGAGAAATTGAGAATTATATTTATGGGAACTCCAGAATTTGCCGTTGGCATTTTGGACACCATTATTAAAAATGACTACGATGTTGTCGGTGTGATTACAGCTGCAGATAAACCAGCTGGACGCGGACAAAAAATAAAATATTCGGCTGTTAAAGAATATGCACTTGCTAACAATCTTACTTTATTACAGCCAACCAATTTAAAAGACGAGAGTTTCTTAGCAGAATTAAAAGCTTTGAATGCCAATTTACAAATCGTAGTTGCTTTTAGAATGCTGCCAAAAGTAGTTTGGGAAATGCCTTCATTTGGAACTTTTAATCTTCATGCTTCTTTATTGCCAAATTATCGTGGCGCCGCTCCAATTAACTGGGCTATTATTAATGGAGAAACAAAAACTGGTGTTACCACTTTCTTTATTGATGATAAAATTGATACTGGTGCAATGATTTTAAATTCTGAAATCAATATCGAGCCAGAAGAAACTGCGGGACAATTGCACGATCGTTTGATGCATTTAGGAAGCACAACTGTAATTGACACTTTAAAAGTTATTGAAACTGGAAATGTTACCACAACAATTCAAGAAGATAACGACGATATTAAAACCGCTTACAAATTAAATAAAGAAAACTGCAAAATCGATTGGACAAAATCTGGAGCAGAAATCAATAACTTAATTCGAGGATTAAGTCCTTATCCTGCTTCTTGGTGTTTTTTGAAAGACCAAAATGAAGAATTGAACATCAAAATATATGAAGCTAAATTAATCTCAGAATCACATTCTTACGAGACTGGAAAGTTAATTAGCAGTAAAAAAGAAATCAAGATTGCAATAAAAGAAGGGTTTATTCAGTTATTAAGTCTACAATTTCCAGGAAAAAAGAGAATGCTTGCTTCAGAATTATTAAATGGAGTGACTTTTTCCGAAGCTGCAAAAGTGTATTAACGCCAGTAAAACAGGGGTTTGTACCTGTTTTTTATCGACGAACAACACTCTTTATGAACAAAAAAAGCAAGTTATTAACAATTTTTGCTAAAAATAAAGAAAACACTTGCACGCAACGGATTTCCTACTAAATTTGTGTATTAACAATTTTTTTTAACCAACAATTAATAACTAATTATTATGAACAAATCAGAATTAATCGATGCTATCGCTGCTGATGCAGGAATTACAAAAGCTGCGGCGAAATTAGCTTTAGAGTCTTTTTTAGGTAATGTAGGAACAACTTTGAAAAAAGGAGGAAGAGTTTCATTAGTAGGTTTTGGATCATGGTCAGTTTCTTCTAGAGCTGCTAGAGACGGTAGAAACCCACAAACAGGAAAAACTATTAAAATCGCAGCTAAAAACGTTGTAAAATTCAAAGCTGGAGCTGAATTAGAAGGTGCAGTGAACTAAGTAAGAAAGTTCTCTAAACTTATAATATAATTAAAACCTTCCATCTGGAAGGTTTTTTTATGCGGTTTAACGATTTTTTTTGTGATTTTAATTTTTTTATGATTAAATTTAATAAAAATTGTAACCGTATGATTTCAGAAAAATTAAAAAAAGGACACCTGCTTATTGCCGAGCCTTCAATAATTGGAGATTTATCTTTTAATAGATCGGTAATTTTATTAGCAGACCATAACAAAGAAGGATCAATAGGTTTTATAATTAATAAGCCATTAAAATACACTATTAGTGACTTAATACCCGAAATTGATGCTAACTTTAAGATATATAACGGAGGCCCTGTAGAACAAGACAACCTTTATTTCATTCACAATATTCCTGAGTTAATCCCAAATAGTGTTGAGATTTCGAACGGGATTTATTGGGGAGGTGATTTTGAGTCAACTAAAGACTTAATAAACAGCGGAACTATTAGTAAAAATAATATTCGCTTTTTCTTAGGCTATACCGGTTGGGACGAAAATCAACTCGAAAATGAGATGCAAGGAAACTCTTGGATTATTGCTGATAATAATTATAAAAATAAAATTATCGGAAAATCTACTACTCACTTTTGGAAAGAGCAGATTATTGAGCTTGGCGGTGATTATCTTATTTGGTCTAACGCACCTGAAAATCCATATCTGAATTAATTTTCAGAGATGGATTCATTTAGCTTCTGCACTAGTAAATGAGCCAGATTCGTTGTAAACTCCTTTTTTCGATATTTAGTTATCGGCTGTATTCCCATGATTACATTAGTCAGGAATAATTCGTCTGCTTTTTGAAGATCAAAAGGCGAAATTATCTCTTCTACAACTTCTATGCCTTCAACTTTTTTGGCCAATGCCAAAATTTGCTTACGCATAATTCCGTTTAATGCACCTTCTGAAACTGGAGGTGTAATAAGCTTATTTCCTGTAACCATAAAAATATTTCCCTGAAGCGCTTCTACAACATTTTTACTGTCATTCAGTAAAATACAATTAGCAAGATCATTTTCATTTGCATAAATACTTCCTGTTATATTAATCATCTTGTTTGTTGTTTTCAGAGATGATAATAATTGTTTTGTTACATAGAAGTCTTTATACAAATCTACTTCGTATTCGTTTGTATTTAAAGAGTAAGCTTTATTTCCAAGAGAAATAGCGTTGATTAAGAATGAAATATCATTACTTTTAGGAAGATACAAACCGCCATCGTTTCTAAAAACGGTAATTCTAGCTCTTGCTGAAGATGCAATATTCAATTGGTTAACCAAATTAAGAATCTGCTCTTCAAAATATTCCATTGTAAAATCCATAGGAATCATCATTCTGACCACACGCATTGAAGCCATCAGTCTAAAATAATGATCTTCAAGAAACAAGATTTTTCCGTTGACAATTTTTACTGTTTCGAATATTCCGTCACCATACAAAAAGGCGCGGTTAAGAGTTAGTATATTATCTTCCTGCCCTATGTTTCCGTTAAAATTAATCATAAAAAAACCCTGAATTTTGTTCAGGGCAAATATAAGGTATAAAATAGACTTTTACTAAACAGATCCTATAAGATGTTTTAAGTCTGAGATTTGATTCTCCCACAATTGTTTAGCTTCGCCTAATTCTTCTTTATCGGCAAAATCAACCACCATAAGTGACACATCTTTAGTCAATTCATCAACTAAAATATGAAGTTCAAAAAAGTACTCAGTGTCTTTACTGCTTTCGTCAACCCATTTGAACTTTACTTTTTCGCCAGATTTTTTTGAAGCCAAGCGAGCTTTTTCCTGCGAATCATTCCAGATGAAAGTAAAAAATTCACCTCTTGAATTAACATTGTCAGCAAACCATTCTTGTAAACCTGACGGCGTTGATATATATTGATACAATAATTGTGGCGAAGAATTGATCGGAAACTCGATTTCGTAACGTATTTTTGAATCCATGTGCTACTTTAATTTTTTTCGAAATATAAGAATATATGTCCAAAAACAATGCATAATTAAAAATATTTTTTTTTCTTCATTTTATGCTTGCGCGCTTTAATATTATTTCTATCTTTGCACCCGCAATCAGGAATTCATGATAGCAGTCCAGGCGAGGTAGCTCAGTTGGTTAGAGCGCAGGATTCATAACCCTGAGGTCACGGGTTCAACTCCCGTCCTCGCTACTTGAAACAGAAGGACTTACGAAATTTCGTAAGTCCTTTTTTTATTGGAGTGACTTTTAAGAGTGACTTTTACTCTCCAAACATTCTAATTTTCAACGTAGCTTCTTCCACAGCAGACAATACAGCACTATCGATATAATGGTCTTTTAGAACTTTTTCACTACTATGAGAAGTCAACAAACCTGTATTTTTACCTATTGCACGATGCATCCAAGTTATGTAGGTCTTTCTCAAATTTTTCAAACTAATATCTTTTTTAACTCCTGATTCTTTCACATAATGAGAAAACGACTTCGACAAAGCATCCATTATAGTTTTAGCTTTCACATTTCGTTCTGGAAACAAAATATAATCATCTGTATTTTTCTTTGCCTCATACCCCATCTCTAACAATAATTCAAACAAATCATCATTGATTGGCACATACTTATTATACTCTTCTGTTCTTCTTATCCTATTAACCTTCTTATTAGCAATTTTAAAAAACTTAACACCTTCAATGGTAATAAGCATATCACTCCACCTCAACTCAACAACATCTTCTCTCCTACCACCAGTTAGCAAAAACAATTTAAAACCATGAACTAAATACGGCTTATACATGTTTTTCCTTTCTCCCTTGCCTCCAAGTAACTGAAAAGGATTAACAACACCTATTGAATCAATAATAGTCTGAAACTCTTCTTTTGTCAGAGTAGTTACATCTTTCATCACTACAGATTTTGACTCATAAACTGCAAATTGATTCTTCATCATTATCTCTTCAACATCAATTAAAAAAGCAAAAAAAGCCTTCAAAGCTCCCATACACTTATTGAATGATTTAGCACCGTAATGCTTCTCTGCCCATAAGTAGAAACGAGCAACATCATTTTGATTAACCTCAACTACTCTGGTAGCCATTAAATCCCTAACCTCGTGTAAGCTATCCAAAAAGAATTTACAATAACGCATACACTCCTTTTGATACTCTACAGACACTTTTTTGATTTTATGAGCATATTTATGCTGTCCAGACAAATAACGTTGATACTGAACAACTGCATCCAAAATCGAATAATCATTTCCTGCTTCTTCTATAACAACCTTTTCATAATTAGTTGCCTTTAATTCGTTTTCAAAATCAATAGCTTCCTTTACTGCATCATTATAGTTTTTAGAATTCAAAACCTTAGTTCGTTTTCTTCCATCTCCACCAACAACATGTATCTTGACCTTATATCTATGTATATCATAATGATTACAAGTTGGATTATCTCGCTTACATTTATGACAATAAATCTTCATTCCTTTATGAGGATTTTTAGGAAGTTTCATTTTACTCATTTGCATACTTACTATAAAGTTGATTTTCACTTTTACTCAAGTTAAGCTTGGTTGCGGGCTTTCTAATCGTTTTACCTCCAAGCTCGCGGACAACCATTTCATAAACAGCATTGTCTTTGCATATCGTTTTATACAAATCAATCCAGTCATTTGGATACTGCCTCTTCAACTCTAAGACTTTCATTTTATCAATCACGCAATCGACGTCAATTTCAAATACAAATCGAAATTTTCCTGATTTATGAATAGTAATACCGTTTGCGATGAGCCACTTTTTAATTGCATCATCATCTTTTAAATTAATTTTCACTCCAACCTCAGCAATTGTTAAAGTTGGAAAGCACATTAGAAGCATAATAATCATATTTTTTTATTTTAATTGATTTCTGTATTTTCATATTTATAGTGCAAATGTAGCAAATTAAATTCATAAACCAAACTTATTTTCATATTTTTTATGAAGATACAGAATCAAAAAAACTTAAAAACCTATAAATCAATATATTAAAAAATATTAAAAAGTAAAAAATCTGTGTTTTCATAAAAAATATGAAAATAAAATTGTTTATTTCAAATATTGCGCTATCTTTGCACTATAAATATGAAAATACAGAAACAATGAAAAATGACAACAACAACTTAATCTGGACATCTGAAAATTTAGTAATGCTTGGCATGTGGCTACTTAACAAAGGCGAACACGGCTACGGATTACTTTGCATTCATGGCTCATGTTTAGGACTAAAAATAGGAACACTACTAAAACTAAAATGGAATGACTTTATTGAAGAACACAATGAGAAATGCAAATTTTATCTTGAAATTCATGATGATAAAAAATCAAAAATTGATAGTTATAGATTAAGCAACTTTCTTATGCGTTATACAGAATGGGCTTATAAAAATGATTTTAACGACGAAAATCGAACAATCGAATCTCTAATATACATTAATTGTAAAACAGGAAAACCCCTTACTACTTCAAGTCTAAATAGGGAATTAAACAAATTCTACCAGGAATTTAGGTCAGAAGTGTACTCTACAACATTCCTAGACCTAAAACTCAGAGAACTAAAAACAAATTCATTTGAGATTGCTTGGGCAAGAGATTTCGTAACAAAATATAACTGCACAAAAAAGGCGTTTATTATCGTATCTAAATATATGGGGCATCGAACTGTTAACGACACAATAAATCTTTTAGAAATTGAACCAAATGATGAAATTGTGATTACATATGACTTGTTCGACCCAAGCGTAAAAGAAGAATCTGAAATCGAGCAAATATTTTCTAACAAAGAAAAATTAAAACAATACTTGTTTAACCAGAACATAGCAACTACTACACTTGAATTCATGAAACATCGTGATAAGTCTAAAGATGAATAAAAGCTAGAAAAAAAGTCACTTTACGAAATCAAAAATAATCTATCTAGAATGGACAGGAAGAGAACTGTCATAACTCAAATAAAAATAATAATGAAAAACAATCTATTCTATCACATATCACCAATCAAAAACAAAAATTCCATCTTATCAAACGGACTAATTTCAGCATCATCTGAGATATTTGTTTGCAACGAATTTAATCAATTAAAAAGGATTGCTTCTGGTCAATTAGGCATCTCTGAATATTCAATCTTTCAAATTTCTTCATCAAATATCACTGGTAAAATTTTAAATGACAATGTTGGAGAATTTGGGTCACAGCATCAGTTTATAATAAAACAAGATATAATTGAAAGTAAATACATTTTCCATGTTGAAGATGTAAAGTGGCATCCTTTCGATTTAGCAGAGGCTAACGCTCGTGAGTATGCATCCATAATAGGTTTTAACGAAGACCAATACATAAAATTAGTAGTAAGTGTAAACAAAGAATGGTGCGACTACTTCAACAAAAAATACAATACAAACATTACAGCTTTCAACCAACCTATTTTGGAGGGGGTGAGCGGAATTGGGGGTGGCAAATTGAAGTGAAATCATTTTTCGAGTTGACATGCTTTTTCACTTAGAATATACATTTGAAAAAGAAAAAAAATTCTCCCTCGTTGAAGTTTAGTTCTTTGAAATATTGAAAAAAAAAAAACTTCTCGTTGAAGCAAGTTCTTTGAAATATTGAAAAAAAAACGAAATGAAATGTAATTATTCTTTTTAATCATTGATTATCAGAAAAAAAATAAAAAATGAAACATTTCTGTTATTCAGTAATTTAATAATTAATATAGTTCTTTTTCTTATTCTATCCTTGATTTAATTTAATAATGGGTATAATAGAAAGAGCTTAATTCAACACCCGCCTGTTTCTATCTCAACATACATATGCCTTTTTAGAAACAGACAGGTGTTGAAGAAACGACACGCCATGTCCAAAAAACAGCATACCCCTGCTGAAAACAATCAAACAATAAATAACTAAAAAAATATGAAAGAAAACCAAGAACAAAACTTTGTCCAAGTAAATTATAATTTACTAGCTACTCAAAAACTTAATTCAACTCAAAAACTATTTATATCCTACATTCTTGGATGGCAGAGAACTGGCAAAATATGTTTCGAGACGAACAGAACGTTAGCCTCTAAATTCGGTATGAAATATGGCGGGATTAGGTCAGTCCTCAAAGGTTTAAACCGATTTGATTTTTTCAAATCCGTAAGCAAAGATTACGATGAAAAAAACAGCACTTCAGGGCATGAAATCACTGTCAACGTTGCTAAACTTGAAAATTTTTTGGATGAAGAAAAACCAATAACTAAATCCAACCTAACGGAAGCTCAATTTGATAATGAATCGAATGCAAATTCTCTGGAAGATGAAAAGGAAATACTACCAACATATCATATCAATGATATAGTAGATTTAAATGAAATATTGTCAATTTTCAATTTTAATGACAAAGATTCCAATGAAATCAGACAGCATTTCCAAACCCCTCAAATCACATTTGACGCTTTTGCCGACTATTATGTAAGCCTAATTACAGACAGTCAAATGCAAGACTACAAGGGAATAATTATTACAAAGGAACAGGATGCCAAATTTATGGAGATGTGCGCAAAAAAGTAGATTTTATATGTTCTCTTATGACTTTTTATCTCATTTTAAATGTACCATATTGAGACACATAGTCCTGCAAAAGCTTCATATCTTCCAAAATATTGAATACTAACCAAAGCACTGACAGCATCCTCCCTCCCTCAGTGTTTAAAGGGCTTACGGACAGAACAAAGCATAGTTACCTCCCGCTAATGATTCCCAAAAAAGCTCATTAATATCATGTACTTCGAATAGGCATTCAAAAATTTCTAGATTTTTTTTTAGATTTTTTTTTGAACTGATATTTATAAACAAAGAAAACATGAAAAAAAGAATTTTACTAAAACCATCACAGATGCGAATGCTTATAGATAAAATAGGTATACCGCCTTGTTGCAAATCATTATCAACAAATGGAGCGACTATAAATGTTATTTACTACGAAGAAGAAAAATAGAAAGCCACAATATTTGAACATGCTCCAAATAATACCTAACTATTTGGGCATGTTCATTTTGAAAGCTTTATTAAGTAGTAACAACTACATAAGTATTAAATTCTATTCTGCAATTGCAATAATAGAACCTTTTGCAAAAGTGAATGACTTCTCGATTATCTTAGTTCCGTTGCAGAATCCAAAATCGGAGTAAGGATTCTTATTGGTCAGATTATCAATTGAAAATTCAGCTTTCAGTGTTGTTCCGTCAAAGCTGTTAATCTTGATTTTCCCTGCTGTTTTAACACCTTCAAACAAATCAGTGCTCGTGTAGCAGACAACTGGGTCATAAGCCAAAGGAATGTCATGTACTCCAGAATTAAGATAATTGAATGAAATGTCGTATGTTTTTCCTGCAGTCAGCTTGGCATCAGAAGTTACGATTTGAAAATACATATCTCCAGAATCACGGTTGTCATTTGATGCGGGATTTTTGATGATGAAACTGCCGTAAATACTGTATTCATTCTCAGCTGTCGCTGTTGATTCGCTTTTCGCCCATGTAACGTCAATTGCAGAACCAGAAACATCAGTAGCGGTCACATACTGGGTTTTATCGTTCAATGTGAAAGTGATGGATGATTTTGAATTATCCGCATTTTCATGCTCGGAGTCATCAGACTGGCAATTCGTGAATAAGATGCTTAGCAATGCAAAAAGTACAATTTTTTTCATGTTTCTTATTTAGTTGGATTAAGTAATTTCTTATTTTATCGACATTTATCTATTTCCTTGTCAACGTAGTGGAATAATTCGTCCGCATAGCTGTCAGGCAAATCATTATCCTCAATGACATTTCGAACCAACTGCGGTACATATAGATACCTGCTGTTATCGACACGGCTCAGTTCACGTTGTTGGCTTGTTTCATTGTTGATGGTTTTTACATAAGAGTATCTTTTGCAGTAGTCTTGAATTATTTCTGTCTGCGCCCATGCTTTCAGGTCTTCTAGGCTTTTTGTTTTCGGATGCTCTTTTGCGTATTCATTGTGAACATGAAGACTGAACATATAGCCCGCAAAGCAGAGAAGTGCAAAAACAATAGCGGAAACCCTTACGATAATTTTTAATGGATTGTTCATTTTTTGGTTTTTAGAAATTTATTAAAAACGCAAATATATAAAAATTCTCCATATATAGAGTATCCTTATATAGAGTAAATAAATATGGAGATTTTAGCTTGATTTGCTTTATAAAAAAGTAAAGAAATGGCTTCAAAAAATGACAAGGAAATTCAGACAGGTACAAAAGTTGAAGAATCAATCTACTTAAAAAAAATAGGTGAAAGATTAAAGTATTTTCGAAAAAAAGCAGGTTACACCAACTCTGATAATTTCGCATACGATAATCACATAAGCAGACCCCAATATGGAAAATATGAGGCTGGAGCAAATATCCAATTAAACACACTCATTAAGATTTTAAAACTAATGAATGTTACATTAGAAGAATTCTTTCAAGGCTTCAACGAATATTAAAAGTGTGCCTTTTTTAGATTATACCTTATCATTAGTACAATTTAAATTAAAATCTGAACAGTTTTATTGGCTTTACCATGTATCAAAAATAACCACCCTAAAATTAACACATATAAATAAAATTCATTACCTTTGTTTTAGCAAAAGCAAAGAACAATGAAAACCGCAAAATATATTAGAGTTAGTACCACAGAACAAAACGTTGATAGACAATTAACGTCTACTCACAAACAATATGTTGACAAATGCAGTGGTTCTATTCCATTTAACGAACGTCCGAGTGCTATAAAATTGTTAAAGGATATATCGGACAAAAAAATTGATACATTAAATGTTCATTCCATAGACAGACTTGGAAGAAATGCTTTTGACATTCAAAGCACCTTAAACTTGTTAAGCAGACTTAACATAAATGTTTATGTAGAAAACATTGGTCTATATTCTATGATTGAAAACAAGCCTAATTCTATCTTCAAAATGATTACAGACGTTTTAAGTAACGTCGCAGAAATGGAAAGAACATCTATACTAGAAAGACAAAAAGAAGGAATCTTAATTGCTAAAGCTAAAGGAACATACAAAGGCAGACAGCTAAACACCAATGAAACACCTCAACAATTCTTGTCAAAATACAATCAATCTCATTTAGAGTTAATAAAAGATAAAAATTATTCGATTAGAAAACTGGCATCTATAACCAATTTATCGAATAACACAATCGTAAAAATTAAAAAAGCATTGATTCAAGATAAATAATGACCATGATAATTTTTAAATCAAATCCATCATTAAGTTGTTGTTAAAATAAAAAGTTTTCTAAAATTAAGACTTAGTAATATTCAATTTAATCTCACTAAGCTCTCTAATAATTCTGATTTTTTATAATAAACTCTGTTTCCAATTCCATACGAAATAATTTTACCTTTTTTTGACCAGTTCCATAATGTAGTCATGTTAATTTTCAAAAAACTGCATGCTTCAGCTCTTGTAAGTAATTCATTAGGATTATAAATTTTATTGTTTCTAATAAATTCTCCTAATTCAATTTTAATAACTTTCTTAACAATTTCTTCTAAATCTAGTGGTGATAGATTGTGTAAAATGATTGAGTTTTCCATGAAAATATTAATTAATGATAATACTAAAGTCGTAAATTAATCTCCTAATTAAATCTCTATATTTAAAAAACAGGTATTTCTACCTGTACTTTCATCTGCAATAATAACCGTAATTTGAATTTAAAAAAGCAAGTACTGCTCAAATTATTATATTTGTAGGTAATCATATACAATCTGCGACAAATGATAAATTTAATTCATAAAAATAAAAGTAGTAAAAATTTAATTGTTTTTATCCATGGTTTCATTGGCGGTGAACAAACTTGGATTAGAGAAGATAAAAAAAGACCTTTTATTGACTTGATTTTAAAGGATGCAGAAATCAAAAAAAATTATGATATTGGCTTATTTCAATACCATACCAAATTATTATCTTTTTTCCCGAAAGCAAAATTCGTATTAAGATTATTTAATAATAGAAAAAATGCTTCAAACCTACCTATTAACGAAATAAGTCGTTTATTGGATTCTCAACTTAAACACTCCTACAATACATATGAAAGTATAATTCTAATTGGTCATAGTATGGGTGGTTTAGTTGCAAAAAGACTAATATTAGATGATATTTCCAAAAATTTGAATACAAGAATTAAGCTATATGTTTCATTAGCTACCCCGCATTCTGGTTCTAATCTTGCAACTGTAGGCAAGACTATCATTAAAAATTTTCAACTTACAGATTTAAGCCCATTAAGTGAGAGTATCGCAACAATGAATGATGAATGGGTCAAATGCAAACTTCTTCCCAAAAGACTTTATGCGCAAGGCAGTTATGATACGGTAGTGCCAACTGTAAGTTCCGTTTCTTACGATAGAGACAACCAAGAAGTTATTTTTTGTGATGACGACCATTTTAGCATAATTAATCCAGATAAAAAGAGCGTAGTTGTTGATGCTATAGTAAATGAGTTACATGTTTTATTACAAGAGCAAAACATACAATCAATTAAAGTTGAAGAACGTTTTGTAGATTCAGGTCAATATGATGAAGAAATTTTTGTATTAAAAATGTTTATGGCTGACATACATTCAACATTAATGGATGGTTCAAAACAGGCTTTTTTTAATGCCGAATTTGCAGTAAGAAAACTTATTGCTCAAGGAATAAACGTAAAAGAACTTTATCCGTTGTATGAAAAAATTAAAGAATTATACACCTTAGAGTTTGGAAATTTATTATCTGGTCAGCACACGGACTCAAACGCTCTAATTACTGCTGTGCATGCTAAAATACTAAAGGAAGACAAAACTTATTTACATACTCTTTATTCACCTCTTCAAGCATTACAAAAATTCGGAATGCTTCATCAACTGGCTACAGATGATAAAAGTATTTGGTGGGCGAAAGACAATAATATAACCACTTTAAAAGAATTTAGCGAAAAACTTAAAACACGTGAAGCATGAATCTTCCATTCTACATTCCTGATTCCGAGCTAAATTTTAGGCTTGGGAAATTATTATTAATATTTCAAGTACTATCAACTGGAGCAAAAAAACCAATTTATGCGAATTTAGAAAACATTGGGCACTTTGAATTTTTATTAAAACATCCTGTTATACTCAATAAAATTTTGAATGACAAAGACAAAAAAGTGATTCAACTTCAAAACTCCGAAATGTATTCAATTGAAGCTCTATTTCTCAACAGAGCAGAGCTTTTCGACCTCAAAAGCATAAAGATATTAATCAAACTATTATTGTCTTACAACTACATCGAATTTAAAATTCTAAGTGACTTTAAAATTTATTACATAATCACCAACGAAGGATTACAAAAAGCGGAAGAATTGCAATCAGATTATTTTCAAAGACTAAGAAATTTAAATTTAGAATTAAGACCATTTATTAGTCTTCCTAGCAGTAAATTAGGATTTTTAATTGACTCACATTTAAACTATGGCACTAAGAATAAAAACACTAAAACTTAAAATAAATTTTTTAATATTAGTTGGTAGCAGTAAGGATTACATTGTACCTTTTGATACTGGTTTGAACATCATATATGGTGATTCAGATACAGGTAAGTCGAGTATTTTAAATCTAATAAATTATTGTCTGGGTGCTTCATCTGTAGATTTGTACGATGAGATTGAATTGAAAGGAAAATATTGTCTCCTTGACGTAAACCTAAATGGAATAAGATATACAATCAAAAGAAATATTTTTGCGCCGAAGGACGAAATCGAAGTCTATCATGGCAATTATAAGGAAATTGAAAATAGTTTTCCAAAATATTACTCTCCTAATTATTCTCAGACTAGTGATGACGGATATTTTTCAGAATTTTTAATGGAAGCTATGAATATTCCTCTAATTAAAATTAAAGAAGCACCATCAAAAGAAATCACTAAAATGGTTAATTTAAGCTTTAGAGATATTTTCAAATATAATTACCTTGACCAAGACAAAATTGGTAGTAAAAAAATTTTTGGTGAAAATCCTATCATCCTTACAAAATTAAAGGAAGCTTTTAAACTGATGTATAACGTTCTAGACGGTCAAATTACCGAGATGGAAGGACGTATAAGTGTTTTAAATAGTGATAAAAACATTCTTACTACCAAGAACAATTCTGTATCATCATTTTTAAAAGAAACTCAAGTAGAATCTCTAGCAGAACTAACTATAAAAAAAGAAACATTAGAAAATGATTTTGAAGCTATAAAAGATTCAATTAATGAAATCGACAAAAAAATTATAAATGGTAGTGAAGAATTAAATGAACTAAGGTTTGTAGTAAATGAACTTGAAAATTCAATTCGGGAGTCAATTCAAGAACTTGGGTCATTAGACATAGAAATCAAACAAAATATTGCTTTACGTAACGAATACAAAAACGATATCCAAAAAATTGAAGCTACAATTGAAGCTATAGGAAAATTCCCAAAAATAGATGACAAACAATTGGAATGTCCCCTTTGTGACACAGTTACCAACGTAAGCAAATTAAAAGATTATTTTAATAACTCGGATTCAAAAAGTATTAAAGGAGAATTAAATACTTTAAGAAGAAGAATGAGGGAATTAATAAGTTTGCACCAAACTCTAAAAGAAAATCAAAGTCAATTAGACATAATAATAAAAAACAAAACGGCGGAACTTGATGAATTAAAATTAATTTTAGACAAACAGTCCATTAATATTATTGCGCCATACCTTAATCACAGAGATGCCTTATCTTATCGAGCAGGTACTTTACAAAGTGATTTAAAAAATATTCAACATTTTTACAAAATAAGATTACAGCAATCTATAAACGATAGCGAAATTGTAGAATTAGGCAGAAAAATTCAAGATTTACGAGATACACTCAATATTTTAAAAGAGAATGCACCGTCGATAAATAGTATTTTAGCTGAAATAGGAGAAAAGGTTAAAGAAATTATGGTTTTTGTTGGTGTCAAAAATGCTACTAACATATCTATTTCATCGAGAAATTATTTGCCAATTATAAGAAATCGAGATTATGAAACAATCACTTCTGGCGGAGTTCGTACTGTTAGCTCAGTTGCTTATTTTTTAAGCTTAATGATATATGCAACTGAGAACCCAGTTAACTATCCATCTTTTTTAATGATTGATACTTTAACAAAATATTTGGGAAAAGTTAAAGATAAAGACTTAGAAACAACAAATCGAGAAGAAGACATTAAGGAAGGAATGACTGATTTTGAAAAATACGAAAATCTATACAAGTACGTACTTTCTCTTAATAAATTCAAGGATAGTTTTCAATTGATAATCGTAGATAATGACATACCTGAGACTTTAAGCGAAGACATGCAAGGATATATAAGAAAGCATTTTAGTACAAACATTCCAGGTACTGAAATTGGTTTTATTGATGATATCCTTACAGACACTAATTCGAAACAAAGTGATTTATTTAATTTTAATGATGACGATGATGATATTTTGAAAGACGTCGACTTCGACGAAGATATTCCACTGCTTTAATCTGTCAAACAACATAAACCATGAAATACTCTGTTAACCAAAAAGTTATTTACGTTGCTCTAAATGGAAAAAGAGAAGAAGCTATTATAATTGCACGTAAAATAGATTTCAAAAATGGACACATAAAAACTGAAAATGCAAGTGGAAGTTTTGACTATTTAGTTTCAGTAGAAAAAAACGGATTAATCGAACATCATTTCTGTAATGAAGATGATATTGAATAATTTTTGAAAAATTAAAATGTAATATTAACAAAAGCGCAAAGAATTGACTGCAAATGATTACAAAGTAGGTATTTTCGGAGGAGTAATAGCTGTTATTTCATCTGGAGTTTATGATTATATAAAAGAGAAACCTCTTCTTAGTTCTATAAAATCTCTATTAATTTGGATTTGGGAACAAATTTTCCAATTTGAAATAAAAATTTGGCAAATATTAATCATTGCAATTATTTTGATTATCATCTATTCCTTTTCAAAGACGAAAAAAAAGGAAGAAGCTACAACAATAAGTTTTAGAGATTATATTCGAGATACAATACATGGAACAACATGGATATGGAGTTGGGAATATGATATGTTTGAGAATAAATGGCAAGTTCGAAATATAACTCCTATCTGTGATAATTGTGGTACAATGATGAAATATGAATTCAGCTACGGAGTTGAATCAACAGCCAAATGTCCAAGATGTGATAATCGACAAACTAAGCTTAAAGACAATGAAATTATTGAGGCACTAATTATCGATAATATTCATCAAAACTTGCATTTGGATAAAATCAAAAATAAATGAAAAAATGAAAACCATTGATTACTTAGAAAAACAGTACACTCACGCATTTGAAATGGTCAAATTTGGAGAATCAAAAAACATTGCTTTAATCGCATTTAATGGCGCTATTATTGTTGGAATATCAAAACTAATTACTGATGAGCTAACCTGTTTTCTGCAATATTACTTAATTTATGCAGTTGTGATGTGCGCAATATCAATTTTTATTTGTTTCTCTGCGTTAATAGCCAAAATAAAGCATACAACAAATAATATGGCTCTCAACAAAAGTAATAACCTATTATTTTATGCAACACTTGCTCACTTATCAGATACAGAACTAATAGAGAAAATTGCTAAGAACTATGGTTGCGAAAGGTCAAATGAAAATCATGAAAGAGATTTAGCTAATCAGGTAATTATTACAAGCCAAATTGCCGCTAGAAAGTTTAAACTTTACAACATAGCAATAACTTTCATGTTTATGGGATTATTAAGTCCTCTTAGTTATTTAATATTTAAATTATTATTAGACCAAGATAAATAGTATGGGATTAAAAAGCGAAATAATAGATACCGTTAAAGGAATTTTAGATACGAATTTTCAAATTGAGGACGTTACTTACGTACCTGAGATAACTGATAGCAAATTAACCTTTGGAAATAAAGGATTAAAATTTGAAGCGACAGTTCTCTATATTGATTTAAGAGATTCAACAAAAATTCTTAATAAGCATAATAAATCTACAATTGCTAAAATTCATAAAGCATATTTATATACAACCGTAAGAATAACAAAATCGCTTGGAGGGGAAGTTCGAAGTTTTAACGGTGACAGCGTCTTAGCATTCTTTCAAGGAACTACCAAAACTAGTTTAAGTAATGCCGTAGAAGCCGCTATGAAAATCCGATACATGATAGCAAATTCTGAATCAGGAATTAATACTTTATTAGCAAAATATTCAGCAGTAGATTTTGGACTTGGAATCGATGATGGGGATATACTTTGTGTTAAAGTTGGTGTAGGTGGTGATGCAAATACAAAAGATTTAATTTGGATAGGTAATCCTGTGAATAAATCTGTTGTAATTAGTGATGAATGCAAAGCTGATTACTACATTGGAATTTCAAGTCGTGTTTATGCTAATTTAAATGATAATGTAAAATTTGGAACTAGAAAAAATGCTTGGGGTCAAGATGAAAAGGTAGACATGTGGATTCCTTACCAACTTTTTTATAATGGTCAATATGAAACTTTTTACAAGACAAGTTGGTATTGGACAGTTTACTAAAAATATCAAAAGTATTTGCATTCTTTTCTCATTTGAATATCTTTGCAACAGAAATTTTAAAGGTTCTTATATAATTCTGATAGTGGAAAAATAATCCACAATTAAACAAATAAGGAGTGACGAAAAGGAGTGACGAAATCAGTCAAAAACGGTTCAAAACGATTTAAGAGTTTTAATAATCCTACTATTAGCTATTTGATGAATAGTCAAAGAGTTAATTATAGGATTCATAACCCTGAGGTCACGGGTTCAACTCCCGTCCTCGCTACTTAGAAGGTAAAACCCTTAAACAGAAATGTTTAAGGGTTTTTTATTATTTTTAAATAAAAAACAGTCCTAATTTTATGGAAGGCGAAATAAATTTAAATACGATTTTAGAGAATCTCAATCCTGTTCTTAATACAGGAAAATATGTTTTTACAAAAGTAGATTCTCTAGAAAAGGTTCCTTTTTCAAAGATTTTGTTTCTATTTAAAGAAAAAGAAGGGATTACTGTAGTATTAGAAAAACATTTTGCAGAAGAACTTAATCTTCATTTCTCTTACATTGCTTCTTGGATTACTTTAGAAGTTCATTCTTCTTTAGCCGCTGTAGGTTTGACTGCTGCATTTTCTCAAGCATTAGGAAAGGCCAATATTAGCTGCAATGTAATTGCCGCATATTTACACGATCATATTTTTGTTGATGAAAATGACGCTGTGAAAGCAATGGATATACTCCTGAAATTAAAACAAGAGAATAAAAATTCTTTGTAATTAAAAAATCAAAAAATAACCATAAAAACTGCCATTAAAATAGTTATTTTGCAGAGGTAATTTTATAGCATATGGATATAGTCAAATTTAAGATCACATCAAAAACGATAAAAGTCGAAGTACGCAATTCGAATAATTATGTTTTTAATTTCAATACCGCTTTAGATATTGCCAAAGAAGACAAAGATGTTTTATTAAAATTGTACAATGCCTTAGATCTTCTTTTTAAGAAAGAACAGATTACCGAAAACAAAAATTACATTTCGCCAAATCAGACCAATATCTTAGATCAGATTTCTGCTGCAGATTTGGAAAAGGAGGATAATTAATTTTATCCTGAGGCCCTTTTTTTTAAAATCAAAAACCATTTCCAGTTAATTCTTTTAACCAATATCAAATGGATAACAAAATCATTTCCGAAAGAATAATTGAGTTGAAAAATGCTGATCTCAAATTGAGAAACAAGCTTATTGAAAACAAAAAACTTTTTGAAGGATATAATGAAGAAATGGAAAAGCTGCATAAACAAAATGCAATAATCTTAAATGAAATCATAAACACAATCGGTTATCCGACGATTGATAAAGTTGGGAAAGAAGCTAGCGAAGCTGCTTGGCTAATCATACAGCATTCTATTGGATCTCCAGATTTTATGAAACGCTGTGCGGAGCAATTGCAAAATGCAGTCAAAGAAAATCAAGCAGACCCTATTAATCTTGCCTATTTAACAGATAGAATAGCTACCTTGGAGGGAAAGCCACAACTTTACGGAACTCAATTTGATTGGGATGAAAAAGGAAATTTAAGTCCAAATTTATTCGATGACCTACAAATGGTAAATCAAAGAAGACAATCTATCGGACTCAACTCTCTGGAAGAGCAAACCGAACTTATTCGAAATCGAATAATACAAGAAAATCAATTACCTCCTGAAGATTTCGAAAAACGAAAACAAGAAGCACTTGAATGGAGGAGAAAAACAGGATGGATAAAATAACTTCAAATCCAACTGTAATTCCCAATTAATTCCTCCTACTATAAAAAGTCTTCCACAGTTTTTACCGACTCGAATAAAAACAGTAATTTTATCTGTACCCTTAAAAAAATATTTTTCTGTATCTGTATCCAAATCTTTAAGAGCAATAATTTTGCTAAAAAAAGACATGGAATCTAAAACAGCAACACAGAAAAAAATAACTTTTAGAGAGGTATATATATTTGACATGGAGATTTTACAAATCATCTTCAATAAAAATATTAATGTGAAAGCTGAAGATAAAATGCTTTTTGGAATACCTTTTCTTCTTTGCGAAAAAAACAATAAAATCAATTCGTTTGCTAGTTTAATATTAGATGAAAAGAACGAAATCATATTTCAAATTTATGATGACGGAAGTTTGACTAATGAAGATAAAGCAATGTTTAATGAATACATTCAAAATTTTCTAACGAAAAAGAGAAATGCTAATTTCAATGACGTCGAACAATTAAGGCAAAGTACAGAACAGTTTGTTCACTGTCTTAGCTTTTAAGCGCATAACGAAAAAGAAAAAATGAAAAATCGCGAAACATTATATTTAAAAATTGCCCAAATTATTGAGGATCAAATTCACAATGAAACTCTTTCGCTTGGCGACAAACTGCCTTCTGTTAGAAGCGCGCAAAAGCTGTATAATGTTAGCTTAAATACCATTAAACAAGCGTATTTAGAATTGGAAAGCCGTTCGCTTATAGAATCTCGCCCAAAAACGGGATATTATGTGAGTAAAAGTTCGCAGCGCACAACTGCACTTCCTACGATCGCAAGTATAGATAACCATGAAAAAGAAAATACTCCAGAAGATTTAATTGATAAAGTTTTCAGCACAATCAATAAATCGGATGTGACACAATTTGCACTTGGATTGCCTGGCAAAAATTTCCTTCCAGTTGCCAAACTAAATAAAGGCATTATTAATGCGGTTCGAAAAAGAAATGATGCTGGCACCGATTACGAACCTGTTCAAGGACCAGAAGAACTTCGCCGCGCTATTGCCAAATGGGCGCTTGTCATGGAAGGAAAAATTACCGAAGACGATCTTGTCATTACATCTGGCGCAATGCATGCGATTTACAATGCACTTATGGCAGTTACATCCCCGGGTGATAGTGTGGCTGTAGAAAGTCCTGCTTATTTTGGGATACTTCAAGCGATTAAAGTTTTGGGATTAAAGGCAGTTGAAATTCCGACTCATCCTTTGTATGGATTAGATCTTGATGTTTTAAAAAAAGCGCTTCTAGAAATAAAAGCCTGCTGTTTTATTACCAATTTCAATAATCCGATGGGATTTCAAATGCCCGACGAAAACAAACGAGAATTGGTAAAACTAATAACGCAATATAATGTTCCGTTAATTGAAGATGATATTTATGGCAATTTGTACTTTGGCTCGGAACGTCCTAAACCTTGTAAATTTTATGATGAAGCAGGTTTAGTTTTATGGATCGGATCTGTTTCTAAAACTCTTGCGCCAGGATATCGAGTTGGATGGATTGCGCCAGGGAAATTTAAAGACAAAATCATTCGTCAAAAACTAGTCCAAACAGTTTGTAATTCTTCGTTGTATTCAGATGTTATTACAGATTTCTTAGAACACGGACGTTATGATCATCATTTGAGAACTTTTAGAAATAAACTTTATAACAATTATCTCCAAATTAATCGCGCTGTAGAATCTTATTTTCCAGACAATACTAAAATTGCACAGCCAAAAGGCGGTTTTATGTTATGGCTTGAACTAGATGAAAGAATTTCTACAACAGAATTATACAACCCTGCTTTAGCTCAAAAAATCAATTTTGCCCCAGGGAGAATTTTTTCCCAGTACAATCAATACAATAATTGCATGAGATTATCTTATGCTTTAGAATGGAACGAACGAGTAGATTCTGATTTGGAAAAATTAGGCAGAATAATAAAAAATAGTATTTAATAGAATCATGAAAAATAAAGATCAAGTAGAAATAGTAACTTATAACCCCAAATATCAAAAAAGTTTTAAAGATTTAAATATCGAATGGATTTCAAATTATTTTGAAGTTGAACCAAATGACATAAAAGCGCTAGATCATGCCGAAGATTATATTATAAACAAAGGCGGAGAAATTTTTTCTGCTGTTTTAAATGATGAAGTTTTGGGCGTTTGCGCTCTAATCAAAAGTGATGGAAAAGATTATGATTACGAATTAGCAAAAATGGCTGTAAGTCCAAAAGCGCAAGGAAAAGGCGTTGGAAATTTATTGGCGGAATCGGCTATAAAATGGGCTACAGAAAAAGGAGCTTCTAAAATTTATTTGGAAAGCAATACCAAACTTCAACCTGCCATTAAATTATATGAAAAATTAGGTTTTAAAGAAATAACAGGAATTTCTTCGACTTATAATAGAGTTGATATTCAAATGATGCTTATTGTTAAATCCTAAATAAATTTATTAAATTCTAAAACTTAACATTAAATAAAACACAAAAAAAGAATCATTTTTTTAAACTAACAATCACATTTTTTTACCACTTACACATAAATATCGGATTAATATTATTAAAATATTATTATTTTTTATTAAACCATCAAATAATCAATGCTCATTATTAAATTAGCTGCAAATGTTTTATATTAATATTTTTACCTTTTTAACATGCCTAGTTTTAAATTACAAATAATTGCACTAATACTTTCTTGTTTTGTTTATTCTTCTTGTTCCAAAGATTACATACCTGAAAAAAGAATTATTTCCGATTTTGAATCCACTAATGGAGTGGATAATATAGATTTGACCAAAGAATATGATGTTGTAATTTATGGCGCAACTGCAGCAGGAATTATAGCTGCTGTCGAGGTTAAAAAATCTGGCAAAAGTGTACTTTTAATAAAACCTTCAAATACTGCTTTAGGCGGAATATCTACTAATGGGCTGGGAATAACTGATATTCATGACACCAATATTTTAGGCGGACTTACAAGGACATTCTATCATCGTATTAAAGAATATTACAGTAGTTCACAAAATTGGTTTGTTGGTAGTGCTGGTGGTTACAAAAAATATTTTCAAAACGGAGATATAATGCTTTGGTTTGAGCCTAAAGCAGCGCAGTTTGTTTTTCGTGATATCATCTTAGAAAATCAAATTCCAATTTTAAACAATGAAAGACTCGATTTGCAAAATGGCATTTTAAAAAACAGCATTCATACAATTGAGTCTATTAGAATGGAGTCGGGCCTTAAAATCAAAGGAAAAATATTTATAGACACTAGTTATGAAGGAGACCTCATGGCTAAATCAGGTATTTCATATACTTATGGAAGGGAAAGCAACTCTCTTTATAAAGAACTTTTTAATGGAGTACGCAGAATGTCAAATAATGATCGCAACCAATTCCCTGAGGGCGTTAAATATCTTGGCAATGGTCTACCATCTTATATATCTGGAAATGGTACTGCCGATAAAAAAATACAAGCTTTCTGTTTTAGAATGTGCTTAACTAATGTTGACCATAACAGACGAGACATAGAAAAACCTTTTGATTATAATGAAGAGGACTATCATCTTTTATTCGAATATCTAAAAACCCATGATGCCAATACCTTTTTTGACCTAATGCCTTTACCAAATGGTAAAACTGATTCGAATAATTTGGGTCCGATTTCAACGGATTATGTAGGACAAAATTATAATTATCCTGATGGAGATTATGCCGAAAGAGAATTAATTGTTGCCAACCATAAGCGATATCAAATTGGCCTTCTATGGACTCTTGCAAATCATCCAAAAGTGCCCGAAAAAATACGTGATTTTTACAAACAATGGGGACTTTCAAAAGATGAATTTGTAGAGAATAATAATTGGCCAAATCAGCTATATATTAGGGAAGGCAGAAGAATGATTAGCGATTATGTCATGACTGAAAACAACTGTACAGGAAAAGTTATAGCTGAAAACCCCATAGCATTAGCAGATTATGCAATGGACTCACATATAGTGCAACGTTATGTAGATACAAATGGCAATGTTAAAAATGAAGGACGTTACATGCTCGAAACCCCAAACCCATATCCAATTGATTATCGATCTATCGTACCTAAAAAAAGTGAATGCACTAACTTACTGGTCCCTATTTGTTTATCTGCTTCCCGTGTAGCATATAGTTCAATAAGAATGGAACCCGTTTATATGACATTAGGACAAGTTTCTGCGGTCGCAGCAATTCTAGCCTTAGATAATAATATACCTGTACAAGATTTATCATACGATACTTTACGAAATACACTATTAGAGAAGAAAATGGTCGTGGGACAGAAATAATACCATATACTTCAATATCTTTAAACACTACAAAAAATCCCTTTACAATATGCATAATTCATAATCAAATCAATGAGTAATGCGTATTTTCTATTTCTAAATAAAAACGTGTATCGATATGTAACATTTCTTCAACAAAAGCGTCAAATCTTAAATTTAATTACGGTTCTTTGCAACTTATTACATTCATGATTTGAGATTGCCTCAATTTTTGGATACAATAATATTGACACCAATGAGTTTAGACTAGGTAAAAGCTAGTCACGATATTTTCGTTATGGACAATAAAGAGTTTATTTTAAGTTTAAAAAAAGGTAATGAAGCAGCTTTTAAAGAAGTTTACTTCAGCTACTACGATAAACTGATAAATATTGCCAAACGATTTAATTCTTCTGTATTTACTCCCGAAGACTTTGTTCAGGAGACTTTTATAAGACTTTACAATAAAAGAGAACTGCTTAACGAAGAGGTGCTGTTTGACAAACAGATATTTGTTATCTGCAAGAACATTATTCTTAATCATGTTAACAGAGAAAACAAAATAGTGCAGCTTGATCCTTCTCAAGTTGAAATGCTAGATGATGAAGAAACTGACTTAGGAATTTTTGAAGAAAGACAAGAAAAACTACAAAACTTCATTAATCAGCTTCCAGAACAGCAACAAAAAATATTCACTTTACATAAACTGGAAAACCTTAGCTATAAGGAGATTGCAGAAATAACGGATCTTTCTGAAAAGACCATTGCCAATCATATTTATCTCGCCAGTAAATTTATTCGAAAAAAAATCGAAAACCATTAGGAACTTTTTAGTTCTCGTTTGTTATACTAAAAAACAAGAACTAAAAATGCACATTGAAGCGTATAAAACTAATGTTAAAACAAAGAAAGACGCAAGTTTACTTGTGGCTTATTTACAGTTTATCATTTCTGATTGTATCATAAAGTTCGATCATCAAGGACAAGAGAATATCCTTAAAATCAAAACTAACCGAGACATTAAAGAAATGGTTTACGGTGTTTTTAACAAACAAGGTTTTCATTGTCAAATCATTTAATATCTAGAAAAGATGGATCAAGAAAAATTTGACGAGGAATTTAAAAAGTTATGGGAAGAGTCTCCCCTTTCTCATTCGGATAACGAAAAAGAAGCTTCGTGGGAACAATTCCATGCCAAAACTTTTGCCCAAAAGAAACGAAGATCTAGGCCTTGGCACTATTATTCGGCCGCGGCTGTCTTACTTTTCGTTTTAATTGGAACTGGAATTTATTTCAATACCGAATCTTCAAATGAAAATGCTGTTGTAACCGAAAATGTGATTGAAAACCTAACTTCAAAAATAAAACACGTCGTTTTACCAGACAGCTCAAAAGTAGAATTAGGTCCGAATTCTAAAATTATTTACGGAAACAATTTTGCTTTAAACAGAAAAATAGAAATTGATGGTGAAGCTTATTTTAAAGTTAAAAAAGACAAACAGCATCCTTTTCAAGTATTTTGTGATGAAACTACAACTACAGTTTTAGGAACTTCTTTTACTGTTAAAGAATCTGAAAATGAAGAAATAACAGTTGAACTTTTCGAAGGAAGCGTTCAAATGAATATAAAAGGCCAAAACCAGAAATGGATTTTGAAACCTGGAGATAAATTCACTTACGCAAACCAAATGGCTTCAATAACAGAATTCAGCAGATTTATAGATTTTGATAACGAAAAATTGTCGGTTATCAGTAATTATATTGAAAAAAACTACGGTTATAAAGTCAATATTCCTGAAGAAAATCTGGGTCAGAAAATTACAATCCGAATCAATAAAAAAGAAGATTTAAAGACAATTGTACAATTAATATCAGAAATGTATAACCTAAAATTTGAAATAAATGAAGATTTAAAACAGATCACTTTTCAATAAAAACAGGAAAAGGATGTAAGCCGCGAAACTCCACATCCTCCTAATATTCAGGATAACACGAGGTTATTCCATTTAATAATATTCAAAAATACAAAATTTCATGAAGCATATAATTTCAGCATGCTTTTTTTTATTCAGTTTATGTATGTCAGCTCAGAGCGTTACAGTAACTGTAGATCAAAATACGACATTAAAAGAATTCTTCAAGCAGATTGAAAGTCAAACCGATTTTAAATTTGCTTTTACAGATCAAATTGATACAAATAAAAAATATTTTACAAAGAAAAGCACTTTTACGACTATCGAAATTGAGAAGCTTATTTCTGAATTAAATCAAACTTCTATTGTACAGTTTTCTATAGTGGGCAATAATATTTTTGTGAAACAGAAATCTCAAACTCAGAAACCAGCTAAAAAAAAAAACAAGCTGACAGGTCGCATTTTTGATGATGAAAGACAACCCGTTATTGGCGCCAACGTTTTTATTAAAGAATTGGAAACAGGTGTTGTAACAGATGTTAATGGAAATTATAGCATTGAAGTTCCCGACGGAAATTATACGGTTCAAGTGAGTTATGTTGGATTTAAAAATGAGGAAAAACGAGTTTCTGTTACAGATGATAATAAAGTCAATTTCAACATAGATCCAGATAGCCAGCAATTAGGAGAAGTTATTGTAATGAACAATAAAGCTGCTGATATTAAAGCAACTCAAATGAGTGTTAACAAGCTTTCGATGCAGGAAATTAAAAAAATTCCTGTTGCAATGGGTGAACCAGATCCTTTAAAATCAATTTTGACTCTTCCTGGAGTTACCAATGCTGGAGAAGCTTCTTCAGGTTTTAATGTTCGAGGTGGTGCTGCCGATCAGAATTTGATTCTTTTAGATGGTGCTCCTGTTTATGCAGATTCACATATGTTTGGATTCTTCTCTATTTTCAATGCTGATATTGTTAACGGTTTAGATTTATATAAAGGAGGAATTCCGTCAAAATTTGGAGGACGTGTTTCTTCTGTTTTAGATGTAACACAGCAAACAGGAGATTTTGAAGAATATAAAGTAAATGGAGGAATTGGAATTATCTCAAGCCGTCTTTTAGTTCAAGGTCCGCTAGAAAAAGAGAAAGGTTCTTTTATTCTTTCTGGGCGTGCTTCTTATGCACATTTATTTATGAAATTGGCAGATAATAATAACTCAGCGATGTTTTATGATTTGAATGCTAAATTAAATTATCGTTTTAATGCCAAGAATACGCTTTCGTTTTCTGGTTATTTCGGAAATGATTTATTCGATATTAACGATCGTTTTGCAAGTACGTACGGAAGTACAATGGGTATTTTAAACTGGAAACATAAATTTACTGATCGTTTAAACAGCAATTTATCAGTTTTCTACAGTGATTACAGATTCAATCTAGAAATTCCAATTGAAAGTTTTAAATGGGACAGCAATATTGCGAGTTACGGATTGAAATACAATTGGAACTTCCAACAATCTGAAAAGTTTAAAATCAATTACGGAATTGATGGTTTGTATTATAATTTCAACCCTGGAGTTGTAAAACCTACTTCTTCGGATTCGCAGTTTAATTATATGCAGCTGGATAAAAAATACGCTTTAGAATCTTCTGCTTTTGTTGATTTTGAAAATCAGATTACAGAAAAACTGACTTTTCGCTACGGACTTCGTTATAGTATGTTTTTACGTTTAGGAGACGAAACCATCAGTACTTACGAAAATGGTCAAGCAGTAGTCTACAATCCGCTTTATAAAATTTATGAAGAAGGGACGCCAAACGGAAGCATTTCGTATGGAAAAGGAAAAACAATCAGCAACTTCAATAATTTTGAACCAAGAGCGGCCTTATCTTATGCTTTTAACGACGAAACTTCTATAAAAGCAAGTTACAACAGAATGGCTCAGTACATTCATATTTTATCAAATACGCAATCTCCACTTCCAATGAGCATCTGGACACCAAGTGGGCCTTTCACAAAACCTCAGCTTTTGGATCAATATGCGATGGGTTATTTCAGAAATTTCAAAGACGGGGATTACTCTTTAGAAACCGAATTATTTTATAAAAATGTTCAAAATCGTATTGACTATATTAACGGCGCTGATATTTTGGCTAACAACAACATTGAACAGGTTATTCTAAACGGAAAAGCCAGATCTTACGGAATGGAATTATTATTTAGAAAAAATACGGGTGTTTTCACAGGATGGGTTTCCTATACTTTATCTAGAGCAGAACAAAAAACGCCAGGAAGAACTCCAGAAGAACCAGGGGTTGCAAACGGTGACTGGTATTTATCTGGTTATGACAAATTGCATAATTTAAGTATTGTGGGGAGTTATGAATTGAATCCGAAATGGTCTTTTAATGGAAATTTCACTTTACAGTCTGGACAGCCAGTAACGTATGCAAATGGATACTATGAAATGGGAGGCATTCATATTCCGAATTATTCTTTGAGAAACGAAAATAGATTACCGCTTTTCCATCACTTAGATGTTGCGGCTACATACACGCCAAAACCAGACAAAAAGAAAGGATGGCAGAGCTATTGGGTATTTAGCCTTTATAATATTTACAACAGAAAAAATGCGGCTTCTATGAGTTTTACAACCAATGAAGATACAGGAGCAAATGAAACCAGAAGGCTTTCGATTTTCGGAATTGTTCCTGGAGTTTCTTATAATTTTAAATTTTAATGCTATGAATAAATTGAAAAAATATACGGTAATGAATAGAGTGCTAGCATTAATAAGTCTTCTTTTTGTTTTTTCTTTCGCTTCTTGCGAAGATGTAGTCAATCTGGATCTGGAAACTGGCGAAACCAAACTGGTAATAGATGCAGAAATCATTTGGAAAAAAGGAACTGACGGAAAAGAACAAACCATAAAAATCAGTAAAACGGCTCCTTATTACAACAATTCTACGCCAAAAGTTTCAGGGGCGCAAGTGAGAGTAGAAAACAGTAACGGAGATGTTTTTACTTTTAACGAAACTGAAACTGGAGTTTATAAATGCACTGATTTTGTTCCTGTAATTGATATGGATTATACGCTTTTTGTAGAAGCAGAAGGACAAAGTTTTACAGCGACTGAAAAACTGACTTCTGTAACTCCAATTAATAAAGTTGAACAGAAAATTGTTCCTGATTTTGACGGAAAAGATATAATCGAATTGACTTTTTATTACAACGATCCTGCAGATCAAACTAATTTTTACGTGACCGATTATCAAAGTGAATTCTTGATTTACCCAGAATACGAAATCACAAATGATGAATTCTATAACGGAAATGAAATCAGTACAAGATATTCCCATTCAGAGGACATGAAACCAGGAAACACGGTTACAATTACACATAGAGGTGTTTCTAAAAACTTCTTTAATTATTGGAAATTAATTTTGGAAGCTTCGAGTTCTAATCCGTTTTCTGTTCCACCTGGAAATATTAGAGGAAACATTGTCAATACTACTGATGCTAATAATTTCGCTTTTGGCTATTTTAGACTGTGCGAAGCCGATCAGGTTCCTTACTTGGTACAATAAAAATGGTTATCCATAAAAACACAAAAGCCTTAAACATTCTCGTTTAAGGCTTTTGTGTTTTCCAATCTTTTTTATCGATTTGATAAACAAAATTCAATTTTGGTTTTTCGCCAAAATAAGCAACTTCTTCTTCCGCAACTTTTTTAGCTCCTACCCTAGAGATTGCAATTTGTGATCTGATATTTTCGGCACCAATATGAAATCTAACTTTAGAAACATATTCAAAAAGATAATCCAGCATCGTCTTTTTTACACTTTGATTAACGCCTTTTCCCCAGCACGAAACAGCATAAAAAGTATAACCAATAAAAACACAATCTTCCTCCTGATTGAAATCGTAAAATCTTGTGCTTCCTATAACGGCTCCAGTTTCTTTATTTATAATTTTAAAAGCGCCTTTGCTTTTGATTGCTCCTTCAAAAAAATTTTGAAAGACTTCTTTTTGCCATCGGTCTTTGTTTGGATGCTGTTCCCAAATTTTAGGATCGGAAGCGACTTGGTACAAATCATCAAAATCTTTTTCTTCTAAAGGAGATAGAATACAAAGATCATTTTCTAAAACGGGTTGTAAACTAAAATTCATCATTCTTATTTTTATAAAACTAATTCTTCAAAAATTGGATCCATTAAAAGCGAGGCATACAAAGATTCTATCGAATTTTTGGAACCATGTATCTGCCATTCTAAAGTAACATGATCTACATTACGACGCTGTGTGATCAATTTTGATTTTACGCCAGAAGTCGAAAAAAGTTCTTTACATCTTGCGTGACCATCATCGGAACGTTTGAAGGTTATTCGGAGAATTTTATGCTCGTTGATGAGGTCAATTTTATCTTGAAGAACCGTTAGCATCGTTAGGATTACAATAATCATAATCGCTGCACAAGCCGAAGCAAAGTAATAACCCGCTCCTACTCCCATACTAACTGCCGCAACCGACCATATTGTCGCCGCGGTTGTAATTCCCGTAACATGATTATCTGATCTAAAGATGACTCCCGCGCAAAGAAAACCTAAACCAGTTACAATATTAGAAGCTATTCTGTCTGGATTTCCTGCTCCACCGATCCATTCAGACATTAAGGTAAAAAAACAAGCTCCTACAGAAATCATTATTGTGGTGCGAAGTCCAGCAGCTTTTCCTTTGTATTCTCTTTCGGCACCAATTAAAGCTCCCCAAAATGTTGCTAAAAGCAATCTTATAATAATTTCTACTTCCATTTAAGCTTTATATTTTTTCAAATAAAATTACATAAAAAACACAAAAAAACCTTCAAAATTAAACTTTGAAGGTTTTTCTATTTATCTAAACTTTTACATTACTTATATTCTTCTTCTTTTTGCTTGTACCAATCTTTCATTACATAAAAAGCTTTCTTTTTAATTCCTTGATCTGAAACTAAACCTTTACGATTGAAGAAATCCTGAATATTCGGTAATTGTCTTCTTGGCGATCTAAAATCAACTAGAATCCAAGGAGAAACTCCGGCTAATCCTTCAATGCGATTGAACATCTGTGTGTTTTGAATGTATAATTCTTCCTGATATTCTTCGTTCCAGCGTTCTTTTTTATCGCCGTGTAAACCTTGCAAAGCTTCGCCACCAAATTCACTTATAATAACGGGCTTGTTGTACGGAATTACCCATTGCATATCTTTACAAGATTCATTAGTTCCTCTGTACCAGCCTAAATATTGATTGAAACTCACAATATCTACATATTCATTCATATTGTCGTGAAGTGTATTGATATTATTGGAACTCGAAGTAACTTCCATCGCCATACTAATCAAACGAGAATTATCCTGCGTACGTGCATATTTTGCCAATTTGCTTAAGAAAACATCTCTATCATCACCGTGTGGAGTTTCATTCGCAATTGACCAAATTACAATTCCGCAACGGTTTTTATCTCTGTAAATCATATCGTGCAATTGGCGTTCGGCATTGGCATAAGTATCAGGATTTGTCCACGAAATAGTCCAATAAACTGGCACTTCAGACCAAATCATTAATCCCATTTTTTCGGCTTCTTTGACCATATTTTCGTTGTGCGGATAATGCGCCAAGCGAACATAATTACAGCCTAATTCTTTTGCCCAAGTCAACAACGTGATCGCATCATTTTGAGACCAAGCTCTTCCGGATCTAAAAGGAGCTTCTTCATGAATGCTGATTCCGCGTAAAAAGACTTTTTTTCCGTTTAACAGAATTTCTTTTCCTTTGGTTTCAATAGTTCTAAAACCAATTTGATCGGCAATATTTTCATCTGCTTTGCTAATCGCTACCTCATATAATTTTGGTTTTTCAGGTGTCCATAAAACAGGATTGGCTTTGACTTCAAAAGAGGCAATCCCCTTAGCGTCGGTGGTAACGCTTTTTTTAATTTTCAATTCTGGAATCGAAACCGAAACGGACTGATTTGCCGATTCGCTGTTTAGTTTTATCCAACCAGAAATTTTTCCTTTTTCTTTTTTATCCAATTGAATTAAATAATCTTCGATATACGTATTCGGAACTTGAGCCAGAGTTACGTCTCTTGTGATTCCGCCGTAATTCCACCAATCCATATTTACAGTTGGCACGTTGTCTTTATGGCGTTTATTATCGACTTTTACTACTACAAAATTGTTTCCATCAACTAACAAATCGGTTACATCAAAATTAAAAGGCGTATAACCACCAACGTGAGTTCCTGCTAGTTTTCCGTTTACATAAACTTTCGCATCATAATTGACCGCTCCAAAATGAAGAATTCCTTTGGTTTTGGCATCTTTTTTATAATTGAAATCTTTTTGAAACCAAACCGTTCCTTCGTAAAAAAACAATCTTTCGTCTTTCGAATTCCAATCAGACGGAATATCCATAACTGCTGAGGTTGCAAAATTATATTCGCTCAGTTCTGCGGTGTTCCATTTTTTATTTTCGAAAAATCCGTTGTTTTTAAAAGGCTCTAAACGGTAATTATAATATCCGTTTTCGAGAGGATCTATAATATATCTCCATTTTCCGTTTAATGTAATATTGTTTCGAGATGAAATGTTAGATACCAACGGAATTTCCTGTGCTATTGTTTTTCCCATTAACAGAAAAGTACAACACAGCATTATTATCTTTTTCATAGTTAAAATCATTTTGGTTTTGAGAATCTTTAGTTAGTACAATATGAAGATTATAAAGTTAAAAAGTTTCTTTAAAGCTGTATTAAATCAAACTCATCCATTTCTTTAAAATACCCCATCAAATACTTATCAGTTTTATGTTAGAATAAGTATTCTTGCTGTTTTTGAGCTGTATTTGTATAAAAATAATGTACCTAAATATGATTTACATGTCGCTCCGCTGGAGCTTTTTGAATTTGCGGATTTGAATTATGCTACAAATATTTTGCTCCGCTGGAGCAACTTCCTAAAAAGACAAAAGCCACTTCAATTAAGAAATGGCTTCTGATTCTTTTATCAATCCTAAAATTTTACCGTAAGCAATTGCCGCTTTATGAACCTGAACCGTCCAGTCTTCGGCAGCATTATCATCGGCTCCGTCTGAAATATATTTTAAACTTAAAAACGGAATGTTTTCCTTCATGGCAATCATGGCTAGAGCATAAGCTTCCATATCAACCACATTGTAGGCATCTGAACAATGTTCCATTTCGAAGTTATCTCCTGTTCCGCAGATTCCTTCTTTTAGATTATCCATCAATAAACCGTATTCTAAAACTGGAGGCAAACCCGAAAGAGGCGTTTCGTATAATGCAAATCCCAAGCCTCGAACATCCATATCTCTTTGAATAAATTTGGTACAGCAAATTACGTCGCCTTTTTGAAAACAGCTACTTCCTGCCGATCCTAAATTTATTATTACAGAAGGTCTTTTCTTTTGAATCGCTTTTGTCAATTCATAAGTTGCGTTTACTTTTCCAATTCCGGTAAATAAAACATTCTGTCCTTTAAAAACTTCTGCTGCTTCAGATTCAAGAGCAAAAGAGAATAATATATCTTCGAGGGCAAAAGATGCCGTCTGATTAATTTGTATCATGTGTAATTTATTTTCGGTTTACAAAAATACGCTTAAAAATTTACTCGGCTTTAACCAAAGTTTAAAATCTAAAAAGCACGTTAAATTCTATTTTCTATGCTAGATTTCATTTCAGAAAAAATACTTTTGTTAGAAACAAAAAAAGAAGAATTTCAATCCCTAAATACCAGAAAGAAGAACTGCATGGATAATGAAAAATTTATTTTCTGCCTTGAAGGCGTCAAAGATATAGACGATCATACCCCAACTAATGTGGTAAAATGTTTGGAAGAATTGGCCATTGACCAAGGAATTTCGAGCATTCATAAAACTTGTGATACAATCGAAGGTTTAGAAGAAAGTTTGAATATTTTACTTTACGAAGATCATAATTTCAAGGATTATGAAATTATTTATCTTGCCATGCCAGGTCAGGAAAACAATATTTGTCTTCACGATTATTATTACAGCATCGAAGAAATTGCCGAATTGTTTGAAGGGAAAATGAAAGGCAAAATTATTCATTTTGCGAATCTGAAAGTTTTAGATTTAAATGAAGAAGAAGCACAATATTTTTTAGACATAACTGGAGCGAGAGCAATTTCTGGCTACGGATCAACTTATAATAAAATTGCAAGCTGCAGCACGATTGATAAAGCTTTTTTTAGTTTGTATCAGGAAAACGATAATTTATTTGAAGTTGTCGAAGATCTTTATGCCAAACATTACAATCTCTGTAAACTGCTTGATTTTAGATTATATTATTAAAAATGAAAAAGAAGCAGGCAGAAAAAATAAAAACCTATGGTCCAAAAGGATTTCGAGAAAAGTTTTTAGGAGAAGACAATCCTATTCATTTGCTTTTCAAGTCGAATTCTGATCATTTTTTCTGTCTTGAAATCGAAGAAATGATGCAGATGCAACATCCTGTTCCGCCTTCTAAACATTCTTGCCATACTTTAATTTTTATTTCTTCAGGTCAGCATGTTATGAAATTGGGTTATCAGGAACATATCACAACTGATAACGAAATGATAATGGTTCCGGCTGGGCAGATTTTTTCGCTTGATAATATTAATAACATTCATAAAGGCTATATCTGCCAGTTTCATCCTGATATTTTAATTCGAAAATACGGAAGCCGCGAACTGCTGAATGATTTTGATTTTTTAAAGATTTCAGGAAATCCGAAAATTAAACTCGCTCCTGAAGATATTACACCAATTACTAATATCTTGGAACGATTGAAAAAGGAATATTCAGAAACCACAATTACAGATTTGAATATTGTGCAATCGTATCTTATTACGTTGTTTTATGAAATGAATAAAAATGCGGTAAAAACTTCTAAAAGCATTTCGGCAGCAGAAGTAATTACGGGAAAATTTAAAGAGCTGATTCATGATCATATAAAAGTCCAACACCAAGTTAATTATTATTCCTCGCTATTAAATGTCACTCCAAACCATTTAAACAAATGTGTCAAAACTGTAACTGGAAAATCGGCGGTTAAATGGATTGACGAAAACATATTATTAGAAGCTAAATATTTACTGTTTCAAACTACTCTTTCTGTAGGTGAAATCGCAACGCAAGTAGGCTTTGAAGATCAATCTTACTTTAGCCGATTTTTTAAAAAAGCAGAAGGAATCTCTCCTATTCGATACCGAAAAATGATTGATAAGTCCTAATTATTGATTATAGAATCCTAACAAATATGTGGGTGTTTTTCAGAAATTTGCTTCCTCAAAAATGCAAATTATGATTTATGTTTTTAAAACTTCCGTTGATAATAAGGCCAAATTTGAATCGGCTTCTGTATTTCTAAATGAATTATTACCTAATTCTGAGTGGAATTTTGACCTTGAAGACTGCGACAATATTCTGAGAGTTGACAGCGAATTGAATGTTGCAGAAATACTTCAAAACAATACTATTTTCGATTGTATCGAATTAGAATAAAACTTTATACGCTTTTTTAAAATTTATATGGAATCAAAATTATATCAAAACAGAACTTTTGAATCGATCGATTATTCGGATCAAAGTTTAGCCAATACCGAATTTGTTAATTGCGAATTCATTAACTGTAACTTTTCTAAAAGTGATTTGAGTCATAATGACTTTCTAGATTCTACTTTTAAAAACTGCAATCTTTCGCTGGCTGTTTTAAAAAACACTGGGTTGAAAAACATCAAATTTATTGGATGCAAATTGATGGGACTTGATTTCAGCGCTTGCAATAGTTTTCTATTTTCGATGAATTTTGAGGATTGCATTTTAGATTATTCGACTTTCATTTATAAAAAGCTCAAGAAGACCAATTTCGTCGATTGTTCTTTGAAAGAAACAGATTTATCTAATACCGATTTATCTCTGGCTATTTTTAAAAATTGTGATCTTTCTGGCGCCACTTTCGTGGAAAGTATTCTGGAGAAAACTGATTTCAGAACTTCTAAAAATTATTCTTTTGATCCGTCAGAAAACAAAATAAAAGGCACAAAAGTTTCACATACAGCGCTCGCAGGATTACTTGAAAAATTCGATTTTATAATTGAATAAATTAGAAATCATTTTGTAAAAATATAGATTCATAAAAAAAGCGGAATACAAAAATGTATTCCGCTTTTCTATTAACTAACCATGAAATTTTATTTTAACCATCTTGGATCTCCAATATTGTTATCAATCAACGTTTGATTTTTAACTGTGAAATCTCCATTTGCTGGATCAACAAACTGTGGATTTGCAGTAGTTGCTGATGCATCAATTTTATTATTAGTAATTGTTGCGTCTATAAAACTTACCGCATCATTGTAATAGTTTTTATTAAATGTCGGCTGATTGGTCGCTGGCTGATTGGTAAAAATTGCAGTTGTTGAAGTAATCAACGTGTTTTTAACTGTTGAGTTATTACTTGCAAAACGTAAGTACAATATTCTCTTAGGAGCAACTGTATTTGATACATTGTATAATGTACAGCTGTCAATTAATACATTTGTAGTTAATCCCGTTCCTGAGAAACCATTTGGAGAAACCACTGCATCAGCTCTTACAAAGTCACGTCCTATAGAACAAGTATCGAATGTACTGTTTTTAAGAACAATACTTGCAACATACGTATTTCTAAAATCGATAAAATCTGCACCAATATTAGTGTTTACATTTTTTACAATACTATTATCTACTGTGAAAGAAGACAATTTAGAACCAGCCGCGTTTGCAGCAATTAATGCACGAGTATAATCATGTACTTTACTGCTGCTAATTAAGAAATCACCATAAGTTGAGTTTGCTCCAGAGATAGTAATTACGGCCGCATTATCCATTCCTGTTCCATCCAAATCAAGATCAATCAAAGACAGATTTGCTGTTCCTGCATTAACTGTAAATTTCACATGCAACTTCGGTTTATCATAAGTACGAAGTCCTCTTAGTGTAATCGATTTGTTCAATGCGATCTCGCCTGTAAATACAGTATAATCTCCAGGCATTAATACAAGAACTGATCCTGAAGCAGCTTCAGTAATTTTAGCATTCAAATCGTCTTCTGGTTTAATCAAAATTCCAGTTCCAATATCAATTCCAGTCGTAAATGTTGTTGTACCTCTTTTCTTAGTACCATTCATTAACTCGGCTGTATAAGCTGTTTCAGCAGTTAATCCGGTAACAACTGCAACTCCTGCTGTTTTTTCTGCTGCTGTAATCGTATGTGTTATTGCACCTGGATTTACAACAATTTGTGTAACAGTAATGTTAGGAGTCCATCTTAAAGTCACTTGTTTTGCTTCTACATCACCATCTTGAATTGGAAGAAAAAGTTCCTCTGACGAAGTTGTAGCAGTTACAACAGACCATTTAGAATCATCTAAACCTGAAGCGCTTACTGATTTCACTCTGATTGAATAAACCGTTTCTCCTTCTAGCGCCACTTTTACAGGAAGTTCTGTTGGAGCGACATTGATGGTTTTATAAATGGTTTTAAACTCTGGATCATCTGCACTAAACTCTACCACATAATGATCTGCATCTTCTTTTACTGTCCAATTTAATTCGACAGTAGTCTGATTTCTAACGGTAGCTGTAAGCCCTATTGGCGAAAAAGCTCTAGTTACATTTAAATCGTCGATAACAGCTTCATTAAAAGTTTCACAGCTTGAAAAAGTCAGCAAAACTAATAATGCAGCGATTATTCCTCTAGTTATATATTTTGTTTTCATAATTCTACTTTGTTAATTATCAGAATGTTATTAATACCCATAATCATTAGTCAGTTTTCCATTACTTCCGTCAAGGAACACCTGCCAGATTGGCCAGAATTGTCTATTATCTGGATTAACACCTGGTTTGTACAAAGTATTGATCTTAGTTTCTGATGCGGCACCAGTCCAAGTCCAAGCGAATTGTGTATAATCTGCGCCTGGATTTGTAGTTTCGCCACGGTTAAGACCATAAATATCTAAGCTTACATTATCAGATTGGTACTTATAATATAATGTTGCTGGAACATCTGCGTAAGCACCTGTACGATCCGCTAAATTTTTCATTTTTACTTTAGCTTCATCTAATTTTGTTTTTAATAAATTCCAACGAATAAGAGCTTGTTTACGCTCCATTTCACCTGTAAACTCATATTTATTTTCTTCAACAAGAGCATTAAACATAGCTGTTTTGCTAGTCAATGCATTTACATAATTATCAACTTTTTCTGTTTGAACTGCTGTTGGGAATGCTCTTCTTCTAATTTCTTTTAAATATGGAGCTGCCGCCGCTGGACCTTCTAATTCGTTAGCTGCTTCAGCTGCAATTAAAAGAACTTCTGCATATCTCATATAAATTTTGTTCACCCCATCGTCATTTGTTGAAGTAACAAAACGAGTCATCCATTCGTAACGGTATTTCCCAAAATACCAAGTATTTAAAGCTCCCAATTCTTGTTTAGCAATATTGTTTACTGCTGTACCATATTTATAAGGAACACAAGTTACATCTCTTCTTGTATCTGCTTGATCGTAATCGTAGAATACTGTTGGAAGTGGTCCTGCTACACCACCACGATTTGCACCGTTAGCATGAAACTGGTCATTTGTAGTATGACGAACAGCAAAAGTAAATAACATACGACCTCTACCATCTGAGAAAGGAAGCTCCCAAAGAGATTCTCCTCCTGCTGTAATATTTTCTTGGTTGTATTTTTTCCAAAATGTCTCAAATGAAGACTCCAAATGTGCTGAACCGCTAGCAATAACAGAACGAGATTCTGACAAAGCTAATGCATACATATTTGCAACAGATAATTCAGGATCTGTACTTCTTCTAATTCCGTCAGGATATTGCTGATAACCGCTTGCCGCTAATGCTAAACGAGCACGAAACCCTTTTACAAAAGCTTTATTAATTCTTTCTACTGTACTTGTTGCAGTAGATTCACCTGGCCAAGGAACCAATGTTGCTGCTTCAGCTAAATCAGCTAGAAGCTGTTTGTAAATTACATCTCGACTTGATTTTTCAATATAAATAGTTGCATTGTTTAATGGCTCAAATCTTGCAGGCACATCTCCCCAAGCTTTTACCAAATCTGCATAATAAATTGCTCTTAATGTCAATGCTTCACCTAGCAGATATCCTAATTCTGATCCTGGTGTTGGATTACCATAAGTACGTAAACCACGAATACAGATATTAGCACGCTCAATACCTGAATACATCATTGCCCAAGCATTATTAGTTGTATTCATCTGAGAGTTATTTGGCTTTGCATCATAAGTACATAAATCAGAAGCATCACTAACTGTTTGAGAAGAATTGTACCATTCTGTATCTGTATTTAATCCATAAAAAGGAAGAAAACGTCCTCTGTATGAGTTGGTCTCAGCAAATGGAATTTTAATTCCGTCAATTGCCGATTCAGCTAATCCTGGGCTAGAAAAAATAACCGATTCGTCTAGTGTTGATTTTGCTGGAGCATCTAAGTAATCATCTGAGCAAGAAGTAAAAAAGCTTGCTACAAATATTCCTGCGATTAATATTTTATGTTTCATCTTGTGAAAGTTTTACTGAATTAAAAATTAAGGTTTAAACCAAAAATAAACTGTCTGCTTCGCGGATATGCTGAATAATCAACACCCGGTGTGTAAGGCGTGTTTCTTCTAGTTGAAGCTTCTGGATCTGGACCTGAATATTTCGTCCAAACAAAAACATTACTAGCTGTAAAATAAAATCTTAGCTTAGAAACTCCTAAAGCAGAAGTTAAATCGCCTGGTGTAGTATAACCTAAACTTAAATTATTAAGTCTCAAGAAAGAACCATCTTCAACAGCCCAATCACTAAAAACATAACGAGGCATATAAGGAGACCACATTGTAGTATTTGCATTTAAAGCAGCTAATTCCGTTGGATCTGTAACTAACTGTCCTGTAGCCGTATTCAAGTTTGTCCATCTTGTTCCATCAGCCATTTCAGAATTTAAATTTCTATATTGCCCATTTGGAATTGATGTAGAAAACTCCACTTTATTTGCATTGTAAACATCATTTCCAATACTCCAGTTAAAAGCTGCAGAAAGATCAAATCCATAAGCATTAGCATTTAACACCATACCTCCAGTACTTTTTGGATTAGCGTTTCCAATAACCGTAAGATCATTAGCATCTACCTTACCATCGCCATCGATATCTTTTAATTTCATAGCACCTGGCTGCATCTTTCCTACTACTGTAGTAGCATCTGGCACTCCATTTTTTAAAGTATAAGCCCCTGCACTGTAATCAAAGTCTGAAACTTCGTAACGCCCATCGCTCTTATAACCATACATGATACCTAATGGCTGTCCTACGTTTACTAAATAATCTCCAGTAATTGATGAAGAAGCCCATCCAGAAGATGCAGTAAAATTATCCATTACTCCAAGTGAGTTGATTTTATTGGTATTAAATGCCGCATTGAAAGATAAACTCACTCCGTATTTAGGTCTTTCAATAAGATTTAAGTTCAAAGTCGCTTCAACACCGCTGTTTTGAATTTCACCCATGTTTCTATATTGGTTATCATAACCTCCAGAAATTGGGAAAAGCATTAATAAATCTTTCGTCTTATTTTTATACATTTCGACAGATCCAGTTACTTTATTTTTGAATAAGTCAAAATCTAAACCGATGTTTTGTGTAATTGTAGTTTCCCATTTTAAATCTGGATTGGCCATTGTTTTAGAAGCTGCCCAATAGTTATCAACACCATTGATCCATGTTGAGGTAGAAGAAATAAAACTTTGAACCATTTGTCCAGTTGGAATATTGTTATTACCTGCTTCACCATAACTTACTCTTAATTTAAGCAGGTTAACCCATGAAGCATTTTTCATAAATTCTTCTCCAGATATTTTCCAAGCTGCTGCTGCTGCTGGAAAAAAGCCCCATTTATTATCTCCTAAAAATTTACTTGAACCATCTGCACGATAAGTCGCTGTAAAAAGATATTTGTCTTTATAATCATAATTTGCACGTCCAAAGAAAGAAAGCAATTTATCGTCTGGATAATAGAAATTATCAACAGATACAGGAGTTCCTTGTGTAGTTAATTTCTTTGCCTCATCTAACTCGAAAGACAATGGATATCCTTGAATTGTATTCGTTAAATCATTTCTTTTATAATCTATAGATTCTTCTCCTAAAAGTATTTTCAAACTATGATTCTCGCCAACTATTTTTTTCAAATCGTAATTAAGCGTATTTGCATTTCTAAAACGAGTATCTTTTCTATCTGACATTATCATTGCAGGCATACCTTGTCTTTCTGCCGCAGGGTTATTTTTTACGTAATACGTCGTACGTCCGTAGAAACGGTAATCTTGATAGTTGTAGTTATCTAAACCTAATTCTGTTTTAAAAATTAAATCTGAGGTAAGTTTCCAAGAAAAACTTCCTAATGTGTTAAAGTTTTTTCTCAACTGCTCACGGTTGTTATCTACAATAGAAACAAAAGGGTGTACTAAATTGTTAGCTACAGCTTCATCTGTATCATCAGTTGTTAATCCAGGAATTGGAATTGGTGCATATCCAACAACATTTTTCAAACGAGAATCTGCAGATGAAACTTCATTTTGTTCGTTCATTCCTGCACCATTAATTTCAGTATCAGAATAACGAACTGTAAAGCTTAAATCTATTTTATCTGAAGCTTTACTATTTAACGCAAGAGATAAGTTGTTTCTCTTAAAATCTGATCCCAGCATAATTGCTTTTTCATCATAATGTGCATAGTTGAAGTTGTAATTCATTTTATCACTTCCACCACGAATAGATAAGTCACGGCTTTGCACTTCTCCTGTACGTCCAAAAACTTGCTTCTGCCAGTTATTTCCTTTCATACCTTTGTACATATCATAATCCTGCCAATTACCAAAATATTTGGTATAAGAACTTGGGTTGCTCAAAATGGTTTTATCATTCTGATCAAGTAAAGCATATTCATATTGCCATTTTACATAGTCCTCTGGAGAAGTTACGTCAATAGTATTAGCCAGTTTTTTCATTCCGTAGAACATATTGTAGTTCACAGCTATTTTACCATCTTTACCTTTTTTAGTTGTAACAATAATAACCCCATAAGCTCCTCTAGAACCATAAATTGCTGTAGATGATGCATCTTTTAATACCGTCATCGTTTCAATATCTGATGAAGAAATATCGTTGATATTGTTTACAGGAAAACCATCTACGATATACAAAGGAGAAGCATCTTGGCTTAAAGATCCGTTTCCACGAATTCTCACTTGAACATTTGAGTCTGGCGAACCTTCTGAAGAGGATACAGATACTCCGGCAATACGTCCTGTCAAGGCTTCTGCTACATTTGGAACTGGAATCTTACGCACCTCACTTCCAGAAAACGTTGCAACCGCTCCTGTTAAATCAGATTTTTTAGAAGTTCCATATCCAATTACAACAACTTCATTTAAGTTATTTGAATCTTCAGATAAAGTTGCATTTACTTTCGTTTTACCATCAGCAGAGATATCAATCGTTTTAAATCCTATAAAAGAAAAACTCAATACGGCTTTTGAATTGGTCAGTTTCAATTTATAATGCCCGTCAAAATCGGTAGAAGTTCCGTTCTTAGTTCCTTTCTCTAAGACGTTTACCCCAGGAAGAGAAAGTCCCGCAGCATCCTTCACGGTTCCCTCTATCGTTGTGCCCTGTGCGTGTACTTGACTACCGATCAATAAGCACAGTAAGAAAACAAGTTTAGAGCAAAAATCTGCTCCTTTGTTTAATAATTCTTTAAAGTTCATGGTTGATTGTTTAAGTTAATTAATGTTTTTTCGTTTGGTTTAAGTGGTTTTTTGTGGTTACTTTTCAATTATTCTAATAATTATTACTTGTGGTTTTGTTTTAACATTAAAATTTTTCGACGTCTTATTTCTTCTTCATTTATATTCCTTTTCTAATCTAAATACTTAATCGATTTCGAACATCGAAAAAAAAGTTGTAATCGATTACACAAACATAGATATTTTTTTTAAGCGAAAAATAAATTTTGCCAAAAATTTCATAAAAAAAATTATGAATCAGAAATTTTATCGCTTTTTTATATTAGATATATAATTTATACCAACATAAAATATTAAATATATTATTATTAATCGTTCATTTGATTTGATTTTTGCAAAAAAAACAATCGATTACAGGAATATTAATTACGAAATTATTAGGTGTGGATTTTACACTTAAAAAATTGAAGAAATTTTAAAAAAAACCAAATTAAATAGAAAAAAGAGCGCATTTTTAAAATGTATTTTCTGATAAAACTGGACTTTGGAAGAAATGTGTTCTGTAAAAATTTCATTATAGACATAAAAAAAGCCCTTAAACAAACGTTAAGGGCTTAAAAAGATAACTAAATTGTATTTAAATGTGCTGCAACTGCACTTGTTTTTGATGTAACCTCATCAGTATGAATGTAATAATCATTCCTATAATTGACATCATAACTCCAATAAGGTTTGGAGAAGAATAGCTAAGTCCTGCCGCCAAAGGCAATCCGCCTAAAAACGCACCTAAAGCATTACCAATATTAAAACTTCCTTGAAGTGATGCCGAGGCAATCATCTCTGCTCCTTTTGCCGTACGAATCATTAGCATTTGAATTGGCGCGATAACCGAAAATGAAATAGCTCCGGTCAAGAAAGTAAGAAACAGCGATACATATTGATTGAATGAGAAAAAGTAAACTAGAATTAAATCTAGAGACATTACTAACAATAAAGCTAATGTAGTTGGCGCTGGCGAGAATTTATCTGCCAATTTACCTCCAACGAAATTTCCAACAACCATTCCTAATCCTGCCAAAATCAAGATTGAAGAGACATCTTCTGGCGAAAATTTAGAAACATTAATTAATAAAGGAGCAATATAACTGATCCAGGCAAAAAGGCCTCCAAAACCAATTGCAGTTATTCCGATAATTAGCCAAGCTTCTGTTTTCTTAAAGAACTGAAGTTGTGTCTTCATATTTACACTTTCTCCTTTTTCAAGATTTGGCATCCATAAATAAATGGCCAAAAAAGTCAATAATCCAACAATAGCAATTAATACGAAAGTATATCGCCAAATAAAGTGGTGACCTATATAAGTTCCAATTGGCACACCTATTAAGTTGGCAATCGTTAAACCTGCAAACATGATCGAGATTGCTTGCGCTTCTTTTCCTTTATCTGCCAAACGGCTTGCGACTACCGCTCCCACTCCAAAGAATGCTCCGTGCGGTAAACCAGACAAAAATCGAGAAGCAAATAACACATTATAATCGGGAGCTATAATTGACAATGAGTTAAAAACTGCCAACATTAAAGCTAAAATTAAAAGCATTTTTTTAGGCGCATAATTTCTTCCTGCGATTACTAACAAAGGCGCTCCAATAACAACTCCAAGTGCATAAGATGAAATTAAATATCCTGCAACTGGAATTGAAACTTTCATATCTGAAGCAATATCTGGGAGTAATCCCATCATTACAAATTCTGTAATACCAATAGTTAACCCTCCTAAAGAGAGTGCAATAAGACTTTTTTTCATTTTGATTATTGTAGAAAGGAATAGATTTCTACGACGCAAAATTAACACCGTTAACCTTAAAAAAAGTTGTAAATTTGCGATATAAAATTGTACATTTAGGTTATGCCGAAATTAAATCAGTTTAAAACGCTTGTTCTTGATGAATTTGAAGAAGAGAAATTTCATCTTCCTCCGCATACTCATACGTATTACGAAATCATCTATATAAAGAAAGGAAGCGGAATTCATCACCTCAATAATAATCTGCTACCATATAAAGCAGGAGATTTATTTGTTATTTCGCCAGACGACGAACATTATTTTGATATAAAGAAAAGTACCCGATTCATTTTTATCAAATTCACTGATAATTATTTCAACTCCAAACAGAATCTTACTTGCGATGAATTTTTAGTAAATACTCCCGAAAGTTTCATGCGCGATAAAATCCTAAAAGAAACGGTTTTGAAGTTTGACGAACCTTGCAAAACGATTCTAAAAAATACCGTTGAAAACATTGTAACATACGGACATTATATAGATGTCACCTCATCTCCCATTGTTTTCTATCAGATTCTTTCCCTTTTTGGTTTAATTAAAGAAACAATTCGAGGCATGAATTTACAAATGAAATCGACTCATTTGGATAGCGAACAAATTGCTAATTACATTCATCAGAATATTTATCAGCCAAAACTGGTTCAGGTAAAAGTGATTGCAGATCATTTTAATATTGCTCAAACCTATTTTAGTGCTTATTTCAAAAGAACTTTCAGTATTAGTTATCGCGAATACATTCATAATTTAAGAACGACTTTAATCGAAAAAAGATTTCATAACAATCAATTGCCTATTAAACAGATTGCCTACGAATTTGGTTTTACAGACGAAAGTCATTTGACGAATTATTTCAAAAAACGTAAAAACATGAAACCGACTGATTTTAAGAAACTGTAGTTATCGAAATCTTAAAAAGTAATTTTCCCAAACATTTTTAACTAAATTTGTACTTCTAAAAAACAATTTCTTTGAAAAAGAAAATCCATATACTGCTTTTCATAACGCTAAGTTTCTTTTTGAATCCGAGTTATACTTACGCATGCAATATGGGGCATCAAAAAGAAGTTGCTTCTAAAGAAGACAACAGCTGTTCTAAAAAATGCTGCGAAAAGAAAACTTCAAAACAGGAAAAACACAATTGTGACGGAAAATGTCGTCATTCTGGCTGTACAACTTCTGCATTGCAATTTGTTATTTTAACTTCAAATGATCTTGATTTACAAAATGATGTTTTTAATTTTTCTTTAAAAAACACTATTTCATCTTACAGTAATTCTACAATTTCTTCCGGATTTACTTCTATTTGGCTCAAGCCGAAAATATAATTATCGTATTTGTAACAGCCCATATTGGGTCTTTTTTAAAACTAAATTTTTAATTAATTTTAAAGGAAATTAAAATCCTTTACCAAATATTATACACAATGAAAAAATCAATCATAGCTTTAGCAACAGTACTTACAGCATTATTTAGTGCGAATAACATTCAGGCAAATACAGCAAAATTAGAATCAGGAACAACAGAAATCGTTGATGCGAGTCAGCTTCAATCTGTTTATGATGCTTATTTTACTGTAAAAGATGCACTTATTAAAAGTGACAGCAAATTGACTTCGGCGAAAGCCAAAGATTTACTGACAGCGATTACTGCGGTAAAAATGGACAAACTAAAGAGCAACGAACATACGGTTTGGATGAAAGTGGTTAAAAAACTAACTGCCGATGCTAAAAGTATTTCAGCAACAACAGATCTTAAAAAACAACGCGAAACTTTTAAATCTCTATCTAAAAACACTTATGATTTAATAAAAGTTTCAAGTCCAGAACAAACAATCTACAAACAATATTGCCCAATGGCAGATGCTGACTGGTTAAGCAAAGAAAAAGCAGTTAAGAATCCATACTACGGTTCTTCGATGCTGACTTGCGGAAATGTGGTAGAAACGATCAAATAAATATGAAGCTTTACATCAAAAATATGGTGTGCAGCCGATGCAAAATGGTAGTAAAGTCTGAGTTCGAAAAACTCGGACTTCCTACTATTTCTGTTGAATTGGGTGAAGTCGAATTGGAAAAAGAAATCAGCGACGAGCAAAAAGAAGTTTTATTAGAAAATCTTCAATCTTTAGGTTTTGATTTAATTGACGATAAAAAAACAAAAACCGTCGAAAGAATAAAAAACCTGATTGTTGATTTAGTGCATCATAAAAACAATGATCTTAAAATTAACTTATCTGATTATTTAGCAGAAAACCTGAATCAAGATTATAATTCGTTAAGTAATTTATTTTCTGAAATTGAGAACACGACAATCGAAAAGTATTTCATCAGCCAGAAAATTGAAAAGGTAAAAGAATTACTGATTTATAATGAACTTTCGTTAAGTGAAATTGCCGATATTCTAAACTACAGCAATGTGGCGCATTTGAGCAATCAATTCAAAAAAATTACAGGCTTTACTCCTACTTCGTTCAAACAGTCGAAAGATAAAAAGCGTATTCAGATTGAAAATTTGTAAAAGTCAATTTCTCGCAAAGTCGCAGAGACGCAAAGTTTTATTTCACGCAGATTTTAAAAGATTTAAGCAGATTTTGCAGATATTTATTTGTTAATCAAATCTGCTCAATCTGCAAAATCTGCGTGAAAACTTTAAAAACTTATTGCCTTATCTTTATTTAAAAAACTTCACGCCTCTGCAACTTTGCGAGATTAATACAAAATTTTTCAAAAATTCAGCTTTAAATCAAGTAGATCAAAAAAGTCTGCTAAAATCTGCGGAATCTGCGTGAAACAAAAAACTTTGTAAATCTTACAAATCATTCTCAAAATTATACAAACCAAACTCGTCGGTAGTTCAGAAATTTGCATTGTAATACACTAAAAACAAAAACAATGACTCATCAATATATAATTTCAGGAATGTCTTGCAACGGATGCCGAACCAAAGTCGAAAAAACTTTAAATGAAGTTGAAGGCGTTCAAGCAGAAGTAACCTTGAATCCTCCGTTGGCAACTATAACAATGGAAAAGCATATTGCGACAGAAAAATTGCAAGAAGTTCTAACTGCAGCAGGAAATTATACAATTGAAATGGATTCTCCTAAAAATCATTCTGATACAGCTGAAAAATCGTGCTGTTCAGGTCATAAAAAAGAGAACCACAATCATCATAAAACAGAAACTAAAAAGGTACATCAGCACAGTGCAAATGGCGTTTATTATTGTCCAATGCATTGCGAAGGTGATAAAACTTATAACAAACCGGGAGACTGCCCTGTTTGCGGAATGGATTTAGTACCGCAAGTTGCCATAACAGCAACACAATTTACTTGTCCGATGCATCCTGAAATTGTTTCAAACGAACCTGGCGACTGTCCGATTTGCGGAATGGATTTGGTTCCAATGCAGGCTTCAGAAAGCGAAGAAAACAAAACTTATTCTGATTTATTGAAGAAAATGAAAATAGCGATTTTGTTTACGCTTCCTATTTTCATCATCTCGATGTCAGAAATGATTCCAAATAATCCGCTTTACAATATAATGTCTATCGAAAAATGGAATTGTGTTCAGCTTTTATTTTCGATTCCAGTTTTGTTTTATGCAGGCTGGATGTTTTTTGTCCGTGCTTACAAATCGATTGTGACTTGGAACTTGAATATGTTTACTTTAATTGGAATTGGAACAAGCGTTGCTTTTCTATTTAGTATCGTCGGAATGTTTTTTCCATATATTTTCCCTTCTGAATTTAAATCGCATCACGGAACTATTCATTTGTATTTTGAAGCTGCGACTGTAATTATCACTTTAGTTTTATTAGGACAATTATTGGAAGCCAAAGCGCACGGACAAACTAACGGAGCAATAAAAGAATTATTAAAATTAGCTCCGACAGAAGCAACTTTGGTTGAGAACGGAGTGGATAAAGTAATCTCTATTCATAATATCAAAAAAGGCGACTTACTTCGCGTAAAGCCAGGAGAAAAAATTCCGGTAGACGGTAAAATAACAACTGGAGAAAGTAGTATTGACGAATCGATGATTACGGGAGAACCAATTCCCGTTGATAAAAAAACTGGTGATGCAGTAATTTCGGGAACAATAAATGGCACAAAATCATTTGTGATGATTGCTGAAAAAGTGGGTTCAGAAACGATGCTTTCGCAGATTATCCAAATGGTAAATGACGCTAGCCGATCTCGCGCTCCCATTCAGAAATTAGCAGATCGCGTTTCTAAGTATTTTGTTCCGACTGTTGTTATTATTTCGATTTTGACATTCTTTCTTTGGGCAAAATTTGGTCCAGAACCTGCTTACGTTTACGGATTAATCAACGCTATTGCCGTTTTAATTATTGCTTGCCCTTGCGCACTTGGACTCGCAACTCCGATGTCAGTTATGGTTGGTGTTGGAAAAGGTGCTCAAAACGGAATCTTGATCAAAAATGCCGAAGCTTTGGAAAACATGAATAAAATTGATGTTTTAATTACCGATAAAACAGGCACAATTACCGAAGGAAAACCATCTGTAGAAAAAATATATTCGGTTAATAATGAGGAAGATTTTCTGCTTCAAAATATTGCTTCGTTAAATCAGCATAGCGAACATCCTTTGGCGCAAGCTGTAGTCAATTTCGCGAAAGCAAAAAATAGTTCATTCAAAGAAGTTCAAGGTTTTGAAACTATTGCAGGAAAAGGAATTTTAGGAACTATCGAAGGCAAAAAAGTAGCTTTAGGAAATAAAAAATTAATGGAAGAAATCGGCGCATCCATTTCTAATGATTTAGAACAAAAAGTTACAGCCGAACAAAATTTAGGAAAAACTATTTCTTACATCTCAATAGACAATATTGTTTTAGGCTATGTTGCCATTACTGATGCCATTAAAGAAAATAGCACAAAAGCCATTAAAGAATTAATCGCTCAAGGCGTTGAGGTTATCATGATGACAGGCGACAATCATAATACCGCAAAAGCCGTTGCAGAACATTTACATTTGAGTTCTTTTAAAGCGGATTGCCTTCCTGAAGATAAACTGAAAGAAATTGAACGTCTTCAAGCGCAAGGAAAAATTGTAGCCATGGCGGGAGACGGAATTAATGATGCACCTGCTTTGGCTCAATCCAATATTGGGATTGCAATGGGAACAGGAACTGACGTTGCGATTGAAAGCGCTAAAATTACTTTAGTAAAAGGCGATTTAAACGGAATTGTAAAAGCTAAAAACCTCAGCCATGCCGTTATGTCAAATATTAAACAGAATTTATTTTTTGCTTTTATTTATAACACTTTGGGCGTACCAATTGCTGCTGGAATTTTATATCCTTTTTTAGGGATATTGCTTTCGCCGATGTTAGCTGCCGTGGCAATGAGCTTGAGTTCTGTCTCAGTAATCGTAAATGCGTTACGATTGAGAAATCTAAAATTGTAAGTTGGAGCATAATTATTTTAACACATAGAAACATAGATTTTTGTGTCTAAAAAAAGAGAAGAAACAAGTTTCCACACATAGTAACTATGTGTATTTAAAGAAGTGAAACGCCTTTCTTAATCTTCAAATTACTATGTTTCTATGTGTTAAAATTAAATTGTGCTCAATTTACACTAACGACTTAAAATTATAATTTGTAATGAAAATCAAATATATTCTTCTTTTATTTTTAATCGCTTTTCAGCTGAAAGCCCAAAAAGTAGTGCGTTACGATTTGTACGTTCGTGATACAATCGTCAATTTTTCGGGTAAAGAAAAACGTGCTATTGCAGTAAATGGGCAAATTCCGATGCCGACTCTAACTTTTACCGAAGGCGATATTGCCGAAATTTATGTTCACAACGAACTCAAAAAAGAAACAACTTCAATGCACTGGCACGGATTATTTCTGCCAAATAAAGAAGATGGCGTTCCGTATTTAACGCAAATGCCGATTGAACCTGGAACGACTCATAAATATACTTTTCCTATAATTCAAAACGGAACCTATTGGTATCACAGCCATTCTGGTTTGCAGGAACAAATTGGTTTGTACGGACTTTTTATCATCAATAAGAAAAAAGATGATCCTACTATTCGAAAAGGAATTGATGATTTGCCGACAGTTCCAGTCATTTTAAGCGAATGGTCCGATTTGAAACCAGAGAATATTCAGCGAATGTTGCACAATGCTAATGATTGGTTTGCTATCAAAAAAGGAACAACGCAAAGTTATTTTGAAGCTTTAAAACAAAAACATTTTTCAACCAAAGTGACCAATGAATGGAAACGAATGAATGCAATGGACGTCAGCGATGTGTATTATGAAAAGTTTTTAATCAACGGAAAAAATGAACAGCAATTTTCAGACCTTAAACCTGGTTCAAAAGTCCGATTGCGAATTGCAAACGGAGGCGCTTCGAGTTATTTCTGGCTGACTTACGGCGGTGGAAAAATTACTGTTGTTGCAACCGACGGAAATGATGTCGAACCTGTAGAAGTGGATCGTTTGATTATTGCAGTTTCTGAAACCTATGATGTTGTCGTTACAATTCCCGAAGACCATAAATCTTTTGCTTTTTTGGCTACAGCCGAAGACAGAACCGGATCTGCTTCTTTGTTTTTAGGAAATGGGGAAAAACAGCCTGTTCATCATCTTTCAAAATTAAAATATTTTGAAGGCATGAAAATGATGAACGATATGATGAAAATGAATGGCGAAATGAATGATATGGGCATGAATATGTCTTTGAATAAAATGGATATGAATGCTGTAATGTATCCAGAAATTTCAGGCGAAGATGAAAATTCAAAACCAAAAATGGATCATTCGAATCATAATATGGGCGACATGAAAATGGAAAGCGACAGCACTGAAACTGCTGAAATTGTGACTCTGAATTACGGAATGCTAAAATCGCCTTTCAAAACCGATCTTCCAAAAGAGGCGCCTGTAAAAGAATTGCGTTTCACTTTATCTGGAAATATGAATCGTTATGTTTGGAGTTTGGATAATAAAGTGGTTTCCGAAACCGATAAAATTTTAATTAAAAAGGGAGAAAACGTTCGCATCGTTTTATACAATGGTTCGATGATGCGACACCCAATGCATTTACACGGACATGATTTTAGAATCTTGAATGAACATGGCGATTATGCTCCATTGAAAAATGTCATTGATATTATGCCAATGGAAACCGATACCATTGAATTTCAGGCCAATGCCGATGGCGACTGGTTTTTTCACTGTCATATTTTATATCACATGATGGCTGGAATGGGAAGGATTTTTAGTTACGAAAATTCAGCTCCAAATCCGTTGATTCATCATCCCGAAATGGCTTTCAAAATGTTGAAAATGGACGATCGAATGTTTCATTTTATGGCAGAAAATGATTTTGCAACCAATGGAAATGATGGTGAAGCGATGTTTAGCAACACGCGTTGGAGTATCGGAACCGAATGGAGATTGGGCTACAATGACAAACACGGTTATGAAACCGAAACTCATATTGGAAGATATATCGGAAAAAATCAATGGTTAATGCCTTTTATTGGTTTTGACTGGAGATACCGAAGAATGGGAATGGACGAGCAGGAACAGAATCTTTTTGGTCAAAAAAACACAAAAGACAATCGTTCCGTTTTTAGTGCGGGTCTTGAATATACTTTACCCATGCTCATAAAAGCACAAGTTGAGGTTTATACCGACGGAAATGTTCGTTTACAATTTGAACGAAAAGATATTCCGCTTTCGCAAAGACTTCGAATGAATTTAATGTGGAATACAGATAAAGAATATATGGCGGGATTAAAATATATTGTTGCGAGAAACTTCGGAATTACAACACATTATGACAGCGATATGGGAATTGGTTTTGGGGTTAATTTGAATTATTGATTTTTAAAACATTTAAGTTATTTAGTCCATATTACAATAACTTGTTTAATTCTATTAATTGTAATAATTTTACTACTTTAAAAATGATTAATTATGAGTTGGGATATTGTACTTTTTAATTCCGCAGAAAAAATAATTTCTATTCAAGATTTAGATGAAGAAAAACTTCTTCCAATCGATTTTGATAAAATACTGCTAGAAAATTGTTCAACAAAAAATGCGGAAGATCAAAAAAATAAAAATAGTAGTAAGGATTTCTTTTCTGATTCTATTAATGATGATATTAATTTCTTTTTTGATGATGAGCCAAGCAGTAATAAGATGATTTCTCTTTATAGTGAAGAAGCACTATTTAAAATTATTGAATTAGCAAAACTTCATAATTGGCAGATTTTCGATACTTCATTAGGAGAAATGTTAGATTTGGAGAATCCAGAAAAAAATGGATATAGTAATCATAAAAATTATGTTAGTCAAATTATGAAAAACAAGTGATAAAATTAATTCACTTTTACCAAAACATTAACAATAAAACTATTCTTACAATAAAAAATCCATTTATATTTGATTCACTCAATTATAAATTCTTCTAACAAAAAACAATTAAAACAAAATGACAAAAGTAATTACAATCGTTACTGTTGCTTTATTTTCAATTGGTGTAACCGCTCAGGAAACAAAACCAGTTGCAAAAGAAAAAACTAAAAAAGAATCTTGCTGCAAAAAGACAACAGACAAGAAAGATAAAAAATCTTGCTGCGTTAAAAAATAATTGAAACTCGATTTCAAAAAAAAGACCTCAATTTCTTGAGGTCTTTTTTGTATATAATAAAATCATTTATTACTGACTACTGACATACAGATATCCTGCTTTCTCGATTTTTCTTCCGTTGCTGTCATATTCTAATGTGTAGAAATAAGTTCCAGTCGGAAGCTTGTTTCCTCTGGCAACAGTTGCACGTCCGTCTGAGAATCCCTGAAATGGACTGGTAACGTTGTCGTAGCCGTTTTTCTCGTAAACCACCACTCCATATCTGTTATAGATTCTTACAACATTGTTTGGATAGCAGTCAATTCCTTTTATAAAGAAACTGTCGTTTAGTCCGTCACCATTTACTGACACGGCATTGTAGACTTCTTCTACGCAAGAGACATTAACGGTCTGCACAAAAGAATTCTGATTTCCGCAATTATCTGATGCCGTCCAGGTTCTGATCAGCGAATATCTGCTGGCGCAGTCCCCGTCAACTCTCTGCTCGTCATAAGCAACTGCTGCACTGCCGCAGTTATCTGCAGCTGTAAAAGTCTGGGCTGGAGGAATGGTATCACAGTCCGCAGTTATTGTTGCCTCAGGCGGTGTTTCTGCAAATACTGGCGCTGCAGTATCATGAATTAATATCGTCTGCGTACACGCTGCAGTATCCAGAACGGTATCCTCTCCTGCATCGCGAACTCCCTTGCTGTTAGCATCTGCATATTCTGTTATGGTATAAGTTCTGGCTACATTGGCATTACAGCCAGGATCTGCTCCATTTGATGCTGTAATTTCAACCACTCCGCATCGGGTGTCTGCAATGCGTCCGTCTCCATTTCCTAAAGCTTCGAATTCTGCTTCCGTCAGATTCACTGCCGAAGGAAGCTCCTCATAGCATTGCACTGAAGTCGGCTGGAAAGTCGGGCAGATCACACTGAAACGGCAGCAGTTTGGCGAAATTCCGGCTACATTTACTGTATTGCAGGCACTTGCATCCTGAAAGTTCACATTATAATTGGTTCCCGAACTGATAAGTCCTGATGTCCAAGCATTTCCCGACCACGTTCCCGGTGCTCCGGTTCCAGTAGCAGTATAAGGCGCCTGACCTGTTACTGATAAAGTAATGTTATATCCTGGCTGTGTAGAAGAACAGGCCGCAGTTTCTGCTCCTGCCAAAGCAATCTGGCTAATAATCACATTCTGGTTTGCCGTTACACTATTGCCATTGCCATCATTAAATGTCCAGGTAATAATTGTCGTTCCCGGATTTGTTATTGGAAACGTTGATGCTGTAACTCCTGCAATTATTCCAGCGCACGCATCTGTTGCTGTCGGTATCGCGGGCGTAACATTGCACTGCCCGGTAATATCAGCTAAAACAGGGATATTTGGAGGGGTAATGTCATCAATTATCACGTTCTGATTCGCTGTTGAAATATTACCATTACCGTCATCAAATGTCCATGTCACAACTGTTGTTCCCTGTGCTGTAATTGGAAATAAAGTCGTAGTTGTTCCCGTGATAATGCCAGCACAATTATCTATTGCGGTCGGAGCTGTCGGAGCTGCGGAGCATTCTGCTGTAATATCTGCGAGTATTGGAGCTGTCGGAGCGGTGATATCTTTTATAATCACATTCTGATTCGCTGTTGAAATATTGCCGTTTCCGTCATCAAATGTCCAGACAACCGCTGTTGTTCCCTGTGCTGTAATAGGAAATAAAGTAGCCGTTGTTCCCGTGATAATGCCAGCACAATTATCTGTAGCTGTCGGCGCTGTTAGTGCTGTCACTGAACATTCCGCTGTCACATCTGACAATAACGGGACTGCAGGCGGTGTTACATCATCAATGATAATATTTTGGATTGCTGTTGAGATGTTTCCATTTCCATCATCAAAACTCCATGTCACCTCTGTTATCCCTTGAGCTGTGATCGGGAAAATTGATGCAGTTGTTCCTGTAATTGTTCCCACACAAGCATCTATAGTTGTCGGTACTGGAGGTGTCACAGAACATTCTCCCGTCGCATCTGCCAGAATAGGTACTGCAGGAGGTGTTTCATCATTAATAATTACATTCTGATTTGATGTCGAGATATTTCCATTCCCATCATCAAAAGTCCAAGTTACAATACTTGTTCCTGGAGTTACAATTGGGAAAATAGTGGCTGTAGTTCCAGTAATTGGTCCTGCACAGTTATCAATAGTCGTTGGTGCGGCTAATGTAACACTGCAATCTCCTCTGACATCTGCCAAAACTGGTGCTGACGGTGCTATAGCATCATCAATAATTACATTCTGGTTTGCAGCTGTTATATTTCCATTTCCGTCATCAAAACTCCAAGTCACTATTGTTGTTCCTTGAGCTGTGATTGGAAAAACTGTTGAAGTTGTTCCGGAAATGATTCCGGCACAATTGTCTATAGCTGTAGGCGGCGAAAGGGTTACTTCGCAATCTCCATATACATCATCAAGAATTGGTGCTGCAGGTGCTGACGCATCTTTTATTATAACATTTTGATTTGCTGTTACGACATTATTATTGCCATTGTCAAAAGTCCAGATAACTACAGTTGTTCCTTGTGCTGTAATTGGAAAAACTGTATTTGTTGTTCCAATAATAGTTTTAGAACAATTATCCACCGTTGAAGGCGCGGTAAGTGTCACTTCGCATTCTCCATTCACATCGTCCAATATTGGTATAATTGGCGGTGTAGTATCATTAATGATTACATTTTGATTAGCGGTTGATATATTGCCGTTTCCATCATCAAAACTCCACGTTACAACAGTTGTTCCCTGTGCTGTAATTGGAAAAATCGTTGTTGTAGTCCCGGAAATTATTCCTGCGCAATCATCAATTGCTGCAGGAATAGCTGGAGTGGCAGAGCATTGTTCCTGTATATCTGCTAAAACAGGTGCAATAGGCGCTGCTGTATCTTTAATAATAACATTTTGATTCACAGTTGCTATATTTCCATTTCCGTCATCAAAACTCCAAGTCACTATTGTTGTCCCTTGAGCTGTGATTGGAAAAACTGTTGAAGTTGTTCCTGAAATGATTCCGGCACAATTGTCTATAGCTGTTGGAATAGATGGCGAAACGGAACATTCTGCTGTTATATCACTAAGTGCCTGAACTGCTGGAGCAGTAACATCTTTAATAATAACATTTTGATTAGCTGTAGATATATTTCCGTTTCCGTCATCAAATGTCCATGTGACTATTGTTGTTCCCTGAGCCGTTATCGGAAAAACTGTGGTGGTTGTTCCTATTATAATGTTAGAACAATTTACCGCAGTCGCGGGTGCAGCAAGTGTCACTTCACATTCTCCTGTTATATCTGGCAGGTCCGTCGGAACTTGTATTGCACTGTTTAGAATAACATTTTGATTGGCTGTTGATATGTTTCCATTTCCATCATCAAATATCCATGTAATTATTGTTGTTCCCTGAGTCGTTATCGGAAAAGTTGTTGCTGTTGTTCCTAATACGCTTCCTGCACAATTGTCTATTGCTGAAGGTATCGCAGGTGAAGCGAAACATTGCCCGATTATGTCTGCAAGAACTGGTGGAACAGGTGCTGTGGTGTCACTGATGATCACATTCTGGTTGGCAGTTGCTATATTTCCGTTGCCATCGTCAAAAGTCCAAGTTACAGCTGTTGTTCCTTGTGCTGTTATTGGGAAAACCGTAGCTGTAGTTCCTACAATTGATCCAGCACAGTTATCTGTTGCGATTGGTGCTACTAATGAAGCAGAACAGGTTGCTGTAACATCTGGAAGAGTTGGCAGAATTGGATCAATATTATCCAAAATTATTACATTCTGATTTGCTGTAGCTATATTTCCATTACCATCATCAAATGTCCAAACCACTACGGTTGTTCCTTGCGCTGTTATTGGAAAAACAGTATTTGTGGTTCCTGTAATAGTTCCGGAGCAATTATCAGTAGCTGTTGGAGGTGTTACAGAAGCGGAACATTGCGCTTGCACATCGGGAAGGACTGGAACAGTTGGCAAGGTAATATCTTTAATAATAACATTTTGGGCTGCTGTTGAAATATTGCCATTTCCGTCATCAAAACTCCATGTAACCACCGTTGTTCCCTGAGCTGTGATCGGGAAAACTGTTGCTGTAGTTCCAGTAACTGCTCCTGCACAATTATCCGTTGCAGTAGGGGCAGCTAATGACACAGAGCATTCTTCAGTTACATCTGCAAGAACTGGTGCAGCTGGAGCTATGGTATCATCAATAATGACATTTTGGCTTGCTGTTTGTGTATAGCCATTTCCGTAATCGAAAGTCCAAGTTACCGCTGTTGTCCCTTGTGCTGTAATTGGGAAAACCGTTGGCGTTGTTGCTGTTATATTTCCCGCACACTGATCAGTAAGCATTGGCGCTGCTGGGGTAATTGAACATTGCGCTGTAATATCTGCCATTGCAGATGGCAATGCTGTAGGGTTTATCGTGATTGCGGCTGTGGCTACATTTGAACAGGTTCCGTTGCTGAATTCATAACTTACTGTATAAGTTCCAGGAGTCGAAGCACCCAGATCAATATCGCCTGTCAGTTCGTCTATCACAAGTCCTGCATCTGAACTGTATTTTCCGCTGGCAATCCCAGTTTCTACAGATGTGGCTGTTCCTCTGTTGCAGTAAGGCCCGTTTGGATAATTTATAGATGCCGTTGGAAGTGCATTAATAGTAATATCTGTGGTTACAGTGTTCGAACAGCTGCCATCACTAAATGTATAGGTAATAACATGATCTCCTATTGTTGAAGCTTCTAAATTTATTTCTCCGGTATTTGCATCAATAGCAAGATTAGCATCAGAACTATAGGTTCCGCCCGCCGTGCCGAGTTCTTCGGGAACTGCTGTTCCCGTCTGGCAGTAAGGCGCATTTAAATAGCTTATCACTGCCTGAGGAAGTTCATTTACGATAACCTCAACTGGCGCAATCGAAAAACAGCCGCTAGCGTCCGTTCCTTTTATATAATAGGTATCGCGCACTGCAACCGCTGTGGGATCTGCAACAGGAATCGTAGCCTGCTCGTCTGAGAAATAAGTATACGTAAGCCCCGCAGCGCTTCCCGCTGTAACGGCAGGATCTTTAAGATTGACTGTATTTGGCGCACAGACTGGAGCCGGAGCTGTCGTTACCACTGTCGGTCTGGCGTTTACATTAATGGTCAGATTTGAAACCACACTGCTGTTGCATGGCGCGCCGAGTGTAACGGTGCAGGTATAGTTATTCGCGCCTATTGTCAGATCTGAATAATTGATCATTGGATCTTTCTGGTTCTGATTGGATGCATTTATCCCAGGTCCTGCCCATAAATAGGAAAGCGCGCCGAAAATGTCAACATCCAGCTGTACCGTGCCCGAGGTCATATCGCAGATCACGGCAGGAGTATTCAGTCCGTTGGCCGTAGCTTCTGGGGCTGCCGCCACACCAATCTGTACAGACTGCGTGATCACATTTCCGCAGCCGTCTGCTATCCTGAAAAAATAGGTTGCATCGGTCAGTCCGCTGAAGGTATTCCCGCTCTGGTAAGATCCAAAGGTATTTCCGCCATCGGTGCTCAAGGCATATTGGAGCACATTGTTAGGAGCCGGGGAATTGGATGCTGCGGTGATGGTCAAGACTCCGTTTGTCGCTCCTGTCGCGCACACAAAACCTCCCGTATTGGTTTTGTCAACTATAATAGCATTATTGGCGTCGTAGGTTATAGTCTGGGTTAGGACATCTGTCGTCCCACCTTTAATGCGTAATCCAAAAACATACGTGCCATATCCCAAACCGTCAAAAGGGAATGAAGCCGTAGTGCTGGCTAAATCTCTTGTCTGCCCCACGCTTGAAGGACCTGAAATAATGCGCACCTCATAAGCACTTGGCACATCAAAACTGCCATTCATAACATAGTTAAATCCGCCGCAGACTGGAGTTGTGGTATAACCTGAAAGACTAGCTAAATAACCTTGGACAACTAAATTTACATCTTTAGAGCCACAAGCGTTTGTAATATTGACAGTATAGTTTCCTTTTGGCCAATAACCTGCTGGATCTGTTGGATTTACTTTAGATAATACCCCTGTTCCATTAACATCTAGAGAAGAGGTTCCTGTAGCACCAACTGCTACTAAAGGATTATCTGAAGCAACAATTGTATAAGTTACTGATGGATCTATAAACGGATTAACAAAAACCATTGCTTTTCCATATCCTAAAATATTTAGGTTTGGCTGTATTCCATAAAAACTTTGGACAACAGAAAATGTGGGATTAGGTGGGATAATTATATTTTGAGATGCAGGAAGTCCTTGAAAGTTTCCGGTTGTGTTTCCTTGGGCATCTATATATGTTACGTGATATGTTGCACCGGCTGTAAGACCAAGGAAACTTTCAATTTCTGTGTTAACTGTTTTTAAAACTACATCTGAAGGATTAGCAATATTTGTAAAAACTATATCCATTGGTAAGCAACTAAGCTGATTAGGAGTAATTTTTATCAAACCTGATCCTGCACAATTTTGAACAGCTATAAAGCCACCCGATTGCCATTGAGTCATTGGAAACTCTTTTTCTCTTCCACATTTGTCAATCAATACAACTTTCATATTAGCAATATCGGCAAATATACCAGCCCGATTCGCAATTAATGGCATTCTAAAAACTCTAGTTAACGGAGAATATCCCTCACCATTTAAATCCCCATAGCTATCTCCATCCGTATCTTTTCCATATAAATTCCCTTGATATTTTACTTTCCATGTAAAAAGATCTGCATCTGCTACGGTAATAGCAGTTCCATTAGAATATTGAAAACCTGTTTCATTAGTTATTACTATTGGAGATGAACAATTATTACGAGTTAAATATAAAGGATAAGCGATACTTCCTAACTTAATATCGTTAAGTCCTACTGTTGGATTGGAAATGGAAGTTGCTCCTGTAATAGTAAGTCCACAAGAATCCGTAACACTCACAATATAGCTATTTGCCGGAAGTCCATTAAAAGCAAATGTATTGGCAGCAATAGCACCGCTATTCTGTAAAATTGTTCCCGGTGCTGTCTGCGTGGCAATCGTGTAGGTAAATGGTGCTTTTCCGTTTGCAACTGTAGTTGTTAAAACTGCAGTGCCTCCCACACAATTGGCTATTTTTGTGGGAGTTGTCACTGTCATTGCTGTATAGCCATCGTTTACAGTAATATTGCTGCTCGAATAAACGGTTCCGCCTGCTGTGGCTCTTCCGTTTACTGTATACGTTCCTGAAATTAATCCTGTAAAAACTGGATTTGTTGTAAACTGCGTATTGTCTCCTGAAACTGGAGAAACAACTGCACCAGCCCTTAAAAGCTGATACTGCGGTGTTGCTCCTAATCCTGTACTGCTTGAAGTAATTATACCTTGGCTCTGGCAGCCATTAGTGCTTGGTATACCAGAAACTGTCTGTGAAAAAAGATTGTTACTGATAAAAGGCAGGATGAGCAATGTTAAAATTAAAGTAATTTTTGTCCTCATATTTGTTTTTTATTAATTCAACAACAGCCACTTAAAACGATCTATTCTTCCAAAAAGATTAAATAGCTTTAAATAACAATTGTTTATTATTTTCTAAAAAAATTATACAGTGTAGGTTTTCCGTATTTTTCGGTGGCAAAAGCATGATAGGCTTCTTTTTACAGTTTCCTCTAAAAGCCTAAAAACAACAGAATAGACTATTTCTAATTACAAATACCCAATGTTAATCGATTTTAGTTAAACTTAATTATTTCAAAATTCCTTAAATTATAGAGGCTTGTAGAAGTTGCTTGATAAATATTTTAAGATCAATTTATCAGCTAAAATTTTGATTTAGAAAGAAAGCATTTTTCTTGCGTGTATGAGTTTAATACCATAAATGTACTGAAATTCAGTACATTAACAACATAAAAATAAAAAAAACAGATTTTAAAAACAAAAAAAACGTCAGTAAAAAAAAATTACTGACGTTTTTTATATGCAACAACAAGTAAAAAATTACTGCTGTTTCTATTTATTAATTGATATTGCTACTTTATTTCACTCGAATACTCCATTCAAAATCCATTTCAGAAACTTGAACTCCTTCTTCGTTTGTTCCAATAGATTTCATCCAGAACGTCTGCCCTTCTCCAGTTTCTATAGTTTTCTTTATTGCATCGGCAATTAAATGTCCGTCTTTGCAAACAAATGTAATTCTTCCTGTAGCTTTTTTTGTGAAGTTTCCTTTATTGTTAGCTACTAACATAGAAATCTTTTTACCACTTTGCTGGATTTGAGAAATCACCAAAGCTCCAGTTGTCAACTCAGCAGCCATTGCCTGAACTGCAAAATACATAGAATTAAACGGGTTCTGATTGATCCATCTGTGTTTGACTGTTACGGTACAACTGCTATCGTTTATATCTTTTACACGTACTCCGCAAAAGTATGCTGATGGTAATTTGAATAGGACGAATTTATTAAGTTTTGATACTGAAAGTGCCATAGGATATATTTTTTTATGTAAAAATACAAAAAAACTATGCACGCACAATAAATTCTTTACTTATCAAAAGAAGTCAACAAACACGGGAACTAGCGATGATTTTCAACAATTTAAGCATCATTTCACAACTTTGTGTTTGTTAATTTTTTGTTAATATTTGGTACTATGTAAAACAAGATACTGTCTTTTAGACATATATTTGCATAAGAAATTACTATATGCTTTTAATCATGGAAACAACAACACCACTCATCATGGAAAAAACTTCAGAAAAGAATACAGCAGCATTTACTCATTTGAGTACTTTAAGTCAATATATAATTCCGTTTGGGAACTATATTTTTCCGCTAATCATTTGGACAAACTACAAAGACAAATCTGAATTTGCAGATCATCACGGAAAACAGGCTTTGAACTTTCAGTTAAGCTTATTGCTTTATACTTTGATTTTAGCGCTTATTGCGATACCAATTTTCGTTACTGTTTTCTTGCAGAATCTTCCGCTAGAAGCTGTTTTTAATGACGACGATTTTGTAATTAGAAACTTTAACATTCAAGCAAACATTGGAATTTTAAGTGTAGGAATTACCGCTGTCGTTCTTTTTGGAGTTCTAAAATTTGTTGAATTCTTTTTAGTGATTTATGCTTCGATAAAAGCTTCAAACGGAGAATTATACAAATATCCGATTACGATTCCTTTTATAAAGTGATACAAAAATTAAAAGTTATAGTCGAAACATCAATCAAATCATATAAGTTTCGCAATCAATCATCAATCAATCATCATCAATCAAAAAACGAATTGTTCAATCAAAAAAAAACAAAATGAAATTATGAACATTGAAAACACAAAAGCACAGATGCGCAAAGGTGTTCTTGAGTTTTGCATCTTATCTGTTCTAAAAGAAAAAGACGCATATACATCTGAAATATTAGACACTTTAAAAAACGCAAAATTACTAGTTGTAGAGGGAACCGTTTATCCGTTGTTAACTAGATTGAAAAATGACGGTTTACTAAATTATCGCTGGGAAGAATCGACCTCTGGGCCACCACGAAAATATTATGGATTAACCGAAATAGGACAAACTTTTTTAAACGAACTTAGCGGCACTTGGACGGAATTATCTGACGCCGTAAATTTAATCACCAATCAAAATCAATAAGTCATGAACAAAACAGTAAATATTAACTTAGGCGGGATGTTTTTTCACATCGATGAAGATGCATACTTAAAATTGACACGCTATTTTGACGCTATAAAACGATCCCTTAATAACTCATCTGGTCAGGATGAAATTATTAAAGATATCGAAATGCGTGTTTCTGAATTGTTGACAGAAAAACAAAAAAGTGAAAAACATGTTGTTGGACTGAAAGATGTTGACGAGGTGATTGCGGTAATGGGACAGCCAGAAGATTACAGAATTGAAGACGAAGAAAATGCAAATCAGTCTTTTAATAACTACACTGCAAGACAACACAAAAAATTATACCGCGACAAAGAAAATGGTATGATTGGCGGTGTGGCAACAGGTTTGGGACATTATTTTGGAATTGACGCGGTTTGGATTAAAATCATATTCTTAATCTTCGTTTTTGCTGGTTTCGGAACTGGAATTTTAGCTTATTTCGTTCTTTGGATTGTAACGCCTGAAGCTGTTACAACTTCTGAAAAATTAGAAATGACAGGAGAGCCAGTAACGATTTCGAACATCGAAAAAAAAGTTCGAGAAGAAATTGATTCACTTTCTGATAAATTCAAAAATGCAGATTATGACAAAATGGGAAATCAGGTAAAGTCGGGAGCTGAGAGAATAAGTAGTTCATTTGGAGACTTTATCATGACGGTTTTTAAAATCTTTGCTAAGTTTTTAGGTGTAATTCTAATTATAGCAGGACTTTCAACTTTGATCATGTTGTTGATTGGCGTTTTCACTTTAGGAACTAATATTTTCATCGATTTCCCTTGGCAGAATTTTATTGAAGCCGGAAACTTTACAGAATATCCGCTTTGGTCATTTGGATTATTAATGTTCTTTGCAGTTGGAATTCCGTTTTTCTTCTTAACACTTTTAGGATTTAAACTGTTATCTCCAAACTTAAAATCAATTGGAAATATAACAAAATATACACTTTTAGCTATCTGGATTATTTCTATAGCAATTTTGGCAAGTATCGGAATCAAACAGGCAACTGAAATTTCATACGATAATAAAGTAATAGAGAAAAAAGTTTTTGCAATCAAACCAACTGATACATTATTTGTAAAGTTCAAATACAGTGACTATTATGCAAAAAGTTTAAATCACTACAGAGAGTTTGAATTTGTACAGGATTCAGCAAACAACGAATTGATTTATTCTAATGATGTACGCTTACATGTATTACATACAGACGAGTCAGCTCCATTTATCCAGATTGAAAAAAGCGCTAGAGGAAACTCTTTCACTAATGCTAAAAAAAGAGCAGAAAAAATTAATTATAAGTTTCAAATTAGCGGAAATCATTTAATTTTGGATAACTATTTTCTGACAGATGTGAAGAATAAATTTAGAGGACAAGAAGTTGACATCTACCTATATCTTCCAGAAGGGCAATTATTTAAACCTGAAAATTCTGTTAGAGATTATTTTAATTACGACGATGATTTCTTTAATCTAAATTATGACGGTAATTACAATTATAAAGTTATCGGTTCAAAAGTTAAGTGTCTAAATTGCCCAGCAGACGATAGCGATGACGACGACGACGATGCGGAAGTAATAGATACTACTGCCAATGATACAATAAATGAAGTTTCGGTTAAAATTAATGGAAAAGAAGTTTTAAACGGAAAAAAAACTAAAGGAAAACTAACTACTGATAAAAACGGAGTGATAATCAAAATTAACTAAACCATGATAAAAATAATCATTCATATTACGAAATTTATAGTTGCAACTGTAACTGCTTTATTGTTTGCCTCATGTAATTTTAACATGAATTCAATTGAAGGAAGCGGTAATGTTACAACAGAAAAAAGAACTGTTCAAGGAGATTTTACTAATATCTCTGTAAGCAATGCAATCGATGTGGTTGTTGAGCAATCAGATTCTGTAGAAATTAAAGTTGAAGCAGATGATAATCTTCAAAAGGAAATTGTAACCAAAGTAGAAAACGGAACTCTTATTATCGAATGTAAATACAATTCTTTCCGAAATATTACTTCTAAAAAGGTAACTGTAAAAATGCCTGTTCTTCATAAGATAGAAGCTTCGAGTGCATCATCTGTACAAACTAAAGGCGTTTTTGAAAGCGAAGACTTGACTTTAGAAAGCTCTAGTGCAGCATCGATGAATGTTAACATTGAATCTGATAGAATTTCTATTGATGTTGGAAGCGGCAGTTCTGTCAATATAGAAGGTAAAGCTTTAAGTTTAAATACTTCGGCTTCAAGCGGAGGAAGTGTTGACGCTGATAAATTAATGGCAAATGACATTCACGCAGACGCTTCTAGTGGCGGAACCGTTTTAGTACATCCTATTTTAAGTTTAAAAGCTGAAGCTTCAAGCGGAGGAAATATCAATTACACTGGTGAGCCAAAGAAAATTGAAAAATCAGAAAGCTCTGGAGGAAATGTTGGCAAAAATTAAAAGATTTAACTGTTAAATATAAAAGAAATCATTCATCAAAAGTGGATGATTTTTTTATATTTGTCAAAATCAAATCTAGAATTAATGAAAAAAAGTACAGCGCTGCTCCTATTATTATTTGTTACAGCATTCACTTTTGCACAAAAAAGAGAAAAAATTAAAGGTTCTAAAATTGTAACTACTTCAGTAAAAGAAGTTGGCAGTTTTGATGCCCTTGAAGTCGATGATAATCTTGAAGTTTATCTAGAACAAGGAGAGAAAAATGAAATTAAAATTGAAGCCGATGATAACCTTCATGATATCATTGGAATGGATTTAAGAGAAAAAACACTTCGATTATATACTAATAAAGAATCGACTATTTTTAAGAAACTAGCAGTTAAGGTTACTTACACTAAATCATTAAACAAAGTAATCACTAAAAATGAAGCTGTTGTTTATGCGATTCAGGAATTGCAATTGGATGATATCACAATGAATTCTCTTGACTTTTCTAAATTATACTTGAACGTAAATTCGAAAAAATTCACTTTAATTGCAGATGATAAATCTAAAACAGAGTTGAATTTAAAAGCCGAAGAAGGAACTTTACAATTGAGTAAAAATGCTATTGTGAAAACATTAGTTTCTGCTATAAAATTTAAATGTGATTTGTACCAAAAAGCAAGTGCTGCTGTTGAAGGTATTGCAGAAAAAGCAACTATTAGATTAGACAATAACTCTACATTTACTGGAGTAAAATTTACTTTGAAAGATGCGAATGTTACTGCTGAAAGTAATGCAGTAGGAAGTATTTTTGCTGAAACAACACTTTCGCTAGCTGTGGGTGATAAAGCAGAAATTTCTCTTTTTGGAAGTCCTGCAATTCAGCTTACTCGTTTTTCTGAAGAAGCAAAGTTGTTTAAGAAAGTTAAGTAGTCGCAGTTCTCAGTCGCAGTTCTCAGTCGCAGTTTACAGTCTGAAAATTTTGCATAAAATAAAAGTCCCAATCGTAAAATGATTGGGACTTTTTTATTTTTAAAGTCTAGTTCTGTTTAAATTCCAATAAACTGAAAACTGCGACTGTGACTGAATACTTTAAATTATTCTTTAGAAGCTAAATATCTTTCAGCATCTAATGCTGCCATACAACCTGTACCTGCAGCAGTAATTGCCTGACGATAAACATGATCTGCAGCATCACCAGCAACAAAAACACCTTCTACATTTGTTTTAGATGTTCCTGGAGTATTTACGATATAACCAGTTTCATCTAGTGTAATGTAATCTTTAAAAATATCTGTATTTGGTTTGTGACCAATTGCCACGAAGAAACCAGTTGCAGGAATTTCGATTGTTTCGCCAGTTGTTTTGTTTAAAGCTTTAATAGCATGAACTACATTATTATCTCCAAGAACTTCAACAGTATCGTGATTCATTAAAATTTCAATGTTTTCTGTTTTACGAACACGTTCTTCCATAATTTTAGAAGCTCTGAATTTTTCACTTCTAACCAACATGGTTACTTTTTTACAAAGTTTAGATAAGTAATGCGCTTCTTCACAAGCAGAATCTCCTGCTCCAACAATAACAACATCTTGGTTTCTGTAGAAGAATCCGTCGCAAACAGCACAAGCAGAAACTCCACCACCCATATTTAAGTAATGCTGTTCTGATGGTAATCCTAAATATTTAGCCGAAGCACCTGTAGAAATAATTACAGTTTCACAGTGTAATTCGATTGTATCGTTAATCCAAACTTTATGAATATCTCCAGAAAAATCAACTTTTGTTGCCCAACCATCACGAATATCAGCACCAAAACGTTTTGCTTGTTCTTGTAACTGAATCATCATTTCTGGCCCTGTAACTCCATCAACATACCCAGGAAAGTTTTCAACCTCATTAGTTGTAGTCAATTGACCACCAGGTTGCATTCCTTGATATAATACTGGATTCATGTTAGCTCTAGCCGCATAAATAGCCGCAGTATAACCTGCAGGGCCAGAACCTATAATAAGGCATTTAATTTTTTCGATTGTATTTGACATAGTAATAGTTTTTTTGAGTTGCAAATGTAAACTTTATTATAAAAAATAACGTCGAAATTAAATCTGAAATAGCTATCTCAAAATAAGTTTTATTTATTTTTGCTTTTTGCTTTTGTAAACGAAATTTATTTATATCTTTGCATCCGCTTTCGGGCAGTACAGCAAAACATCTTCGGGGTGTAGCGTAGCCCGGTTATCGTGTCCCGCTCTAAGACGGGAAGACCACAGTAACGACCAATAAGCAAATGCTACGGGGTGTAGCGTAGCCCGGTTATCGCGCCTGCTTTGGGAGCAGGAGGCCGCAGGTTCGAATCCTGCCACCCCGACAAAAGTCTTTTCATTTTTTGAAAAGACTTTTTTTTTGCTTTAAACTCAGATAAAAAACTTTGCGCCTTTATTAGCTATCCCTTAAACATACTAGAAACGAAATAAATAGTATTCGCCACGAATTCACGAATTTTCTTTTTAAATACTTTATCTAATATTATGCGAATTAATTCGAATAAATAATCGCGAAGATTTGAAAAAATAATTCGTGAATTCGTGGCGAAAAAAATCGTTCTTACTATTTTTCCATACTTATATAAGCAGGATAAGATTCTCCTTTAGGTAAAATAAATTCTTCATCAAAAGGCTGTATTCCTTCACTATTAGTATATAATGTCACACGTTTTGCACCAGTTGCTGTGCTTCCGCCAGTACTATTTACAACATTTTGAATATTCCCTGGACCAGCAAAACGAGTAATACACATTTTCTCCAATTTTACATTTGGGCTATTCGGAATTTCATAACCGTTTTTCTTATTCACATTCCCATCTGTTCCAGTAAAAACGGCATAAGACCCCATTCCGATACTTTGATGTTCTTTTACAGTATTAGCAACTTTAAAAGCCGCATAACCATCAACTTTACCTCCTTGACTGCTCCAGCTCGCCTGATTTGGCGCATCGTACGGAGGTTCATTCTGAAAGAAATAAGTTCTTCCTCGTTCTCCCATCCATATCACTTCATATTCTTGATAATGTTCAACAAATAATCCATAAAGTGTAACATCATCTCCAGCAACTATAAGTCCGTTTTTACATCTGTCTCTTGTCCAGCGTGCATCTCCTCCTTTTTGCGAACCATGATCGGCACGCCACAACCAAAAATGATCACCCACAACATTATTACTATTTATCTGCATGGAAGCTTGTATCTGGATATTTTTTGATTGAACTCCACCCACACGGCAAGTAATATCACTAAGCAAAATAGGACCTGTAGCATGATCTGCATTTGCTCCTTCATTACCAATTCTAACTTGATAAGTTGTACTATTTAGTGAATCCATCAAAAGTCCGGCAATGATAATTCCGTCTTTATCATCAGCATAAATACAACCCCAAGTATTTTTTTCAGTCGGTTCTAAAGTTACCGAAGCAATTCCAGCCCCGAGAAGAATAGCATCTTTTCTATTTACTTGTATTGGCGCATTCAACGAATAATGCCCAGGCGTAAAAAATATATTCTTACCTGATTTTAATGCAGCATTAATTTCTACATCAGTATCACCTTCTTTAGCAACATACCAGCTTATAATCAAATCTTGGACATTACCTTTTCCCATATCCGTTGCTGTCCAAGAAGTTCCTACTCGATCTTTTTGCCATGCTGGAATAAACATTTTGTATTCTCCATCTTTATCTATAAACAGAAAAGGTTTTTCTCTAATAATAGGAGTTGTAGAAACTGGAGAATTGGCATCATCCGCTTTTGGCGGATTAACACATCCTTGCCAAACCATATTGTATGAACCTCCCATTGCTCCTGAACCAGAAGGAAAAACGGTATTTCTCGTATACCATTGCTGTTGTCCGCCCCAGTTTGGCCTGTCAGATGTGTAATGAGTATCAGCAATAAAACCGCCACTTCCCCAAAAATTTGTATTTCCAACATCTGAAATATATTTCGAAGTGCTATCAATAAGAAGCCTTCTTGCGCTGGTTGATTGAGAAACAGTCCATGAAAAATCGCGCATTACTTCTACATTTTCTACCGAACGCCAAAATGTACAAGTAGCATTTGCTCCACCAGAAAGATGAGGCCTAGTAAATATAGAACCCAATTTAACATCTGATGGCACTTTACCCAAACCTCCAATATGAGAATAAAATCCCAATTCTATTGAATTAGCCTCCACCGAAGAAGCAGAACCTGACCCACCAACATCATAAGTCTGTCCGTCAACATTTGCTTTAAAATAATATGCCTGACGTTTTGTTGTCCATTCTCCATTTGCTCCTCCTAAACCAATTGCACCAAAATGCGAATTAATTTCATTTCGGGCTGTTTCAACTTTTTCATACTTTCTGTCGTATAAATATAGGTTATCACCAAAAATTTGATTTTCCAGCGAAATTATTATGGTTGTGTCATTACGCGTAATTTTATAATAGTTCTCGTATTTATCTGTATTCGGTTTATTATCTGTAAATGTCAATTTGGAAGTAGACCCAACTGATACAAATTCTGATGCCAAACGACTTCCTCCTCTACTAATTATATAATTTCCAGAAGAACCAAAAGCCGACCACGATAATGTTATACTGTGTTTTTTCTTGTTATAAATAATTTTTCGTTCGATCTTGTTTTCATGTTTTATTTCAACAGACGAATTCGGTGAGACAAAGCTGGAAAGCATAAACACTGACACGAATGTTAGAAACATTGAGTTTACTTTTTTAATCATAAAAATGTTTGTTTTTTGTGGTTTGATAGTATGTAATTGCTGTAGTTTTTAGAAAGCCCAAAATAGCAATAATCTTTAACCCGTGTCTTTACATATTTCTTATCAAAAACTATACAAAGCCCGTATTTTGTCCTTTAATGACATAAATAAACCTTTTTGAAGATGTCCATTTTTCTTCAATAACTTTCTTTTGCCAGTTTAATCGAAAGGGAAAATAAAATGAAAAAGATTCTATTGTTTACTGCTATAGTTTTTTCTAATATCATAATCGCGCAAGAAAAGAACACGACTTCTGTGGATTCATGTTCAGCAGCAAAAGAAGGCGTATTATACAAGACAAATGCACACGCTTCTTATTATCATGATAAATTTAACGGAAGAAAAACCGCAAGTGGAAAAAGATTTAACAACAATGATTTTACTGCTGCACATAAAAAATTTCCTTTTGGCACAATATTAAAAGTCACAAACGAAATAAATAAGAAATTTGTAATCGTAGAAATTACAGACAGAGGCCCTTTTATTAATGGAAGAGAAATTGATCTCAGCAAAAGAGCATTTATGGAAATCGCTTCTAATAAAAAAAGTGGTTTAGTTTATGTCACTATCGAAATTTTAAAATAACACCTTTTCTTCAAAATAAAATTTAATTCTTGTCATTTTATTGAAAGAACCTCACCTAAATTGGTCAAAATATTGCTAATAATCTTATTCATAACTAAAATTATTTTCAAGCAAACACCCATGAAACCCCGATTAAGCAAAGTTTCACAAATGTTAACAAAATAGATTTTCAAAAACCATAAATAATTGTATTTTTACGGTTCAAAATTCAGAAAATAAATGGGCAAAATCATTGCTATTGCTAATCAAAAAGGAGGCGTTGGAAAGACTACTACATCAGTCAATCTAGCTGCCGCATTAGGTGTTTTAGAAAAAAAAGTATTATTGATCGATGCTGATCCTCAAGCCAATGCTACATCTGGCCTTGGAATTGACGTAGAAACAGTTGAAACTGGAACGTACCAAATTCTTGAGCATACTGTAACACCAAAAGAAGCCGTTTTAAAATGTACAGCTCCAAATGTTGACGTGATACCTGCTCACATTGACCTTGTTGCTATCGAAATTGAATTGGTTGACAAAGAAAACCGCGAGTATATGCTTAAAAAAGCATTAGAAGAGGCAAAACAAGAATATGATTATATCATTATCGACTGCGCACCTTCTCTAGGTTTGTTAACATTGAATGCTTTAACAGCGTCTGATTCTGTAGTTATTCCTATTCAGTGCGAGTATTTTGCACTTGAGGGATTAGGAAAATTATTGAACACTATTAAAAGTATTCAGAAAATCCACAACCCAGATCTTGACATTGAAGGTTTATTATTAACAATGTACGATTCAAGATTACGTTTATCTAATCAGGTTGTAGAAGAGGTTCAAAAACACTTTAACGATATGGTTTTTGATACCGTAATTCAGCGAAATGTTAAATTAAGTGAAGCTCCAAGTTTTGGTGAAAGTATCATTAATTATGATGCAACAAGCAAAGGTGCAGTGAACTATATTCATTTAGCCCAAGAAATTATAAAGAAAAACAGTAAATAGTTTTTATGACAAAAGTAATTAAAAAACAAGCCTTAGGAAGAGGATTATCTGCCTTATTGAAAGATCCGGAAAACGACATTAAATCAGTAGAAGACAAAAATGCTGACAAAGTTGTTGGAAATATCATTGAATTGGAAATAAGCGCGATCGAGATAAATCCGTTTCAGCCTAGAAGCAATTTTAATGAAGAATCATTACGTGAATTAGCCACTTCTATTAAAGAACTTGGGGTAATTCAACCTATTACTGTTCGTAAATTAGATTTTAATAAATACCAGTTAATCTCTGGAGAACGTCGTCTTCGTGCTTCTACATTAGTAGGTTTAACACACGTTCCTGCTTACATTCGTATTGCAAATGACAACGAATCATTGGTTATGGCCTTGGTTGAAAACATCCAACGTCATGACTTAGATCCAATTGAGATTGCTTTATCATACCAACGTTTGATCGACGAAATTCAATTAACTCAAGAACAAATGAGTGAAAGAGTTGGAAAAAAACGTTCGACAATTGCCAACTACTTACGCCTATTAAAATTAGATCCGATTATCCAAACAGGTATTCGTGATGGTTTTATTAGTATGGGACACGGTAGAGCAATTATCAACATCGAAGATTTAGACGTTCAAACTGATATTTACCAAAAAATAGTTAGCCAAAACTTATCTGTTCGTGAAACAGAGGCTTTAGTTAAAAATTACCATGAAGGTCAGCAACCAAAAGCAGAAGGAAAACCAAAAGCTGATTCTGCATTTGTTGTTAGAGAAACTCAGAAAAATACTTTCAACGATTATTTTGGCTCAAAAGTTGATATAAAAGTTGCCGGTAACGGAAAAGGAAAAATTACAATTCCATTTAATTCTGAAGCTGACTTTAACAGAATTATAAAATTAATAAACGGATAGTGAATAAGATTGTCCCCATTGGTCTATTGTTCTTTCTAACAGGAACCGTTTCTCTTTTTGCCCAGGTAAAAAAAGACACGGTTTTGGTCGTAAAAGACACTACTGCATTACAAGAAATAGATCCGCTTACACCAGCAAAAGCAGCTTTTTATTCTGCTATTTTACCAGGTTTAGGCCAAGCATACAATAAAAAATATTGGAAAATTCCGTTGGTCTATGGAGCAATCGGAACAAGTTTGTATTTCTACATAGACAACAACAAAAAGTACCACGAATATCGTGATGCCTACAAAAGAAGATTAGAAGGCTATAACGATGACGATTATCAATTTCTTGATGATGACCGACTTATCGCTGGACAGAAATTTTACCAAAGAAATAGAGATCTATCTGCTTTATTTGTTGTTGGATTTTATGTTTTAAACATTATTGACGCCAATGTCGACGCAGCTTTGATACAGTTTAACGTAAACGAAAGGCTTTCAATGCGACCAGAAATTTACCCCGCCGACGTAACATTTAAACCAAATGTCGGACTAACTTTTAATTATAAGTTTTAATAGATCTGTTCTATTAAAAAAAATCAAAAATATATCATAATGAAAATTGCGCTTTTAGGATACGGAAAAATGGGTAAAGTAATTGAACGAATTGCTTTAGAAAGAGGTCATGAAATAGTTTTAAGAAAAGATGAATTTAATACCTATGACGGACTTTCAACAGCTGATGTTGCCATTGATTTCAGCGTTCCATCAGCGGCAGTAAGTAATATTTCTGCTTCTTTCAATGCTAATGTTCCTGTAGTTTCAGGAACAACTGGATGGTTAGAACATTATGATGAAATGATTGCGCTTTGCAATGAGAAAAAAGGAGGTTTTATTTCTAGTTCAAACTTCAGTTTGGGAGTAAATGTTTTCTTTGGCTTAAATGAATATTTAGCAAAAATCATGAAACAATTTGATTCTTATAAAGTTTCAATGGAAGAAATTCATCATATCCACAAATTGGATGCTCCAAGCGGAACTGCGATTTCTTTAGCTCAAGGTGTAATCCAAAACAGCAATTATGCTAATTGGACGATGGAAGATGCTAAAGCAAACGAAATTCGTATTGAAGCAAAAAGAATTGGAGAAGTTCCTGGAACTCACACCGTAAATTATGACTCTCCTATTGACAGTATCGAAATAAAACACACTGCACACAACCGCGAAGGTTTTGCTCTTGGTGCTGTTGTTGCCGCAGAATGGCTTGCTGGAAAGCAAGGGATTTTCTCAATGAAAGATGTACTAAACTTACAATAAATTGAATAAAGTTTTGGATTGCTAAAATCCTGAATTTAAAACTTAAAATACAATATTATGACACTTTACTCTTGGTTCGTATTTTTCTTAGCTGTTCAAATCATCCATTTCCTTGGAACTTGGAAATTATATCAGGCAGCGGGAAGAAAAAGCTGGGAAGCAGCAATTCCGGTATACAATTCAATCGTATTAATGAAAATTATCGGGCGCCCTACATGGTGGACCTTATTGCTTTTTATTCCGATTATCAACTTAATTATGTTTCCAGTTGTATGGGTAGAAACTTTAAGAACTTTTGGTAAAAGATCAACTTTAGATACTATTTTAGGTCTTTTCACTCTAGGTTTTTACATCTATGTTGTCAATTATACTCAGAAATTAGAGTATAATAAAGACCGTAAATTAACTCCCGAAAACAAGACAGCTGACACTATTAGTTCTTTGCTGTTTGCTATTATTGTAGCAACTTTGGTACACACTTATGTTGTACAGCCTTACACAATCCCGACATCATCTTTAGAAAAATCTTTGCTAATTGGTGATTTCTTATTTGTGAGCAAAATAAATTACGGCCCTAGAGTACCAATGACAACGGTAGCTTTACCAATGGTTCACGATTCTATACCCTTAACTAAAAGAAAATCTTATTTAAGCTGGCCTCAACTACCATATTTTAGACTACCAGCAATCGAAAAAATAAACCGATGTGACATAGTTGTCTTCAACTGGCCGGTCGATACGGTTCATTATTTCTTTGAGCCAAAAGGAAGACCAGGCGTTATCAAACCTATCGATAAAAAATCGAATTACGTAAAAAGATGCGTTGGTATCCCTGGAGACAGTTTATCAATAAAAGATGGTTTTGTTTACATTAACGGGAAAAAATTAGTTTTACCAGAAAGAGCTAAACCACAATATTCTTATTTAGTCGCTTTAGACGGAAAAACTTCTATTGATTTCGAAAATCTATTCAAAGAACTAGATATTACAGATCCAGCAGGTTTTAGAACAGAAAAAAGAGATACACTTTTCTTAGGTGCATTGACAGAAGCTGGCGCTGAAAGATTTAAAAACACTCCCGGAGTTACTGCTGTAATAAGACAGGTTGATAAAGGAAATAACAATGCTATCTTCCCTCATATCAACAGATGGAACCAAGATAACATGGGGCCAATTTATATTCCTCAAGCAGGAAAAACGGTAGCTTTGACAAATGAATCACTTCCTTTCTACAAAGAAATCATTACAAACTACGAAGGAAATACATTAGCTTTAGAAGGTTCTAAATTTTTAATTAACGGAAAACCAACAACGACATACACCTTCAAACAAAACTATTATTGGATGATGGGAGATAACCGTCACAATTCTGAAGATAGCCGTTATTGGGGATACGTTCCTGAAGATCACATCGTAGGAAAACCAGTTTTCATTTGGATGAGTTGGGATACCAACGGAAAAGGCATCAATAAAGTTCGCTGGAGCAGAGTATTTACAACTGTAGATGGTGAAGGCCAACCTCACTCTTACTTTAAATACTTCTTAATACTTCTTGCTATCTATTTCGTAGGAGATTTTATCTGGAAAAAGAGAAGAGAAAATAAAGCATAAAACGTTAATTCGTTAAACTGTAAAATCGTTTAATCGTTCTCAAAAAGTACGGTTAAACGATTTACCGATTAAACTTAAATCATCATGAATTCCTTAATACTTCCAACTTATTTCCCATCAATTAGTCATTTTGCTGTAATTGCGCAATCTGACAGCATTACTTTTGAAATGGAAGATAATTTCCAGAAACAGACTAATAGAAACAGAACCTATATCTATAGTCCAAACGGAATTCAATTATTAAACATACCCGTTAAGCATTCTAAAGAAACGCATCAAAAGACAAAAGACATTTTGATCGAAAATGAATTTGATTGGCAGAAACAGCATTTTAAATCATTAGAAGCTGCATATAGAAGTTCTCCTTTCTTTGAGTACTTTGAAGACGACATTGTGACTATTTTCGAGAAAAAGCACACCTTTTTAATGGATCTTAATTTCGAAGTTTTTGACACCGTAACAAAATGCCTTAGAATGAAATTAGAGTTCGGAAGAACAACTGAATACTTTCACGAAGCACAAGACTTTACAGATTTCAGGTATTTAGCAAATGGAAAAAAAGACACTAATTCTTTCGAAAAATATACTCAGGTTTTTGATGACAAACACGGTTTCATCAATAATTTAAGTGTTTTAGACTTACTTTTTAACGAAGGGAAATTTGCTATTGATTACCTAAAAACACAGAAAATCATATAAATTATGAATTGTAAGTTATGAGTTATGAATTCTCATAATCCCCTTAACTTTTGTCTTTCCACTTTTAACTTTCGGCTAATAAATTATTCCATAGAAAGTCTTGTCATAATCGGATAATGATCTGAATTTTCGAAGTCAGAAAAACTTTCAAATTCCTTTACTTTCATTTTACTATCTGTAAAAATGTAGTCAATTCTAGCAGGATAATATTTGAATTTATAAGTTGCGCCAAAACCTCCGCCAGCTTCTTCAAAAGCATCTTTTAGCTTTCCTTTGATATTTCTATAAACATACGAAAACGGACTGTTATTCATATCTCCACAAATAATCATTGGAGTTTTACATTTTTTGATATGCTCTTTAAAAATCTCAGCCTGTTCTTGCTGTTGCTCGAATCCTTTGCTGATTCTGCCATAAATACGCTGCGATTTCTTTTGGTTTACATTATCAATATCATCTGATATTTCACTTACATCAGGAGAAATCTTAATTGATTGCAAGTGCATATTGTAAACACGTATAATATCTTTTCCGCGTTTAATATCAGCATAAACTACATTGTTATCTGATTTTGGAAAAACAATATTTCCTTCCTCGATAATAGGAAATTTAGAAAAAATAGCCTGTCCTGTTTTGATTTTTTTTCCATCAATAAAAATATAACGATGCGGATATACTTTTAAGTCCAAATGCGCCGAATTTGAATATTCTTGGATACATAAAATATCTGGATCTTTTTCGTCTATAAAAGCTTTTATGTTTGACGGAATATCATCTCGGTCTAGCCATTTAAAAACATTAAAAAGACGTACGTTATAACTCATTACAGAAAAATCTTTTTCGTCTTCCACATACTCTTTAGCAGAGAATTTATAAAACTTACTGATAAATGTAATTCCTGTCAGCAAAACCAGACCAGATAAAATAAGGCGTTTTTTAAACTGAATTGCCCAATAAACAAAGAACAATCCATTTGCCACAAAAAAGGCTGGCATAAACAAAGTAAGCACCGATAAAAGTGGGAAACTTTTAGGTGCTAAAAAAGGTAAAACATAGACGCTAAATGTAAGCACAGTTAGGACTATGTTCAAAAAGAACATTACTTTATTAAACCAAGAAAGGTTTTTCATATTTATCTCCTACAAGTTTATTTTCCAGCTTTAAATAAAAACTCTTTTTCTTCTTTTGTCAGACAATCATATCCTGATTGGCTGATTTTATCCAAAATCTCATCAATTTGTTGTTGCGTTTTGTCTTTTGTTACAATTCTTGATGTCGTTTTTTCTGTAGGTTTTTTGTAATTTTTATGAACTTTTCTAAATGGGGTCGAAGGAGATTTTCTAAAAAGATTTGCAAAGAAATCTAAAGTTTTAGAAACAATGGTACTTAAGTCGGTACCGTTTTGAAGTAATTTAATGTACGCAAATCCGAAGAATGCTCCAGCCAAATGCGAAATATGTCCGCCCATGTTTCCTAAACGGAACTGCATTAAATCTAAAATTATAATTACTGCTGTAATGTGCCAAAGTTTTACATTTCCAAATAAAAATAGTCGAACATCCATTAACGGAGAATAGGTCGTTGCTGCTACTAAAATTGCCATAATAGCCGCCGAAGCCCCCACAATAGAGCCACTGATATTAGAAAAATAAAAACTTAATGCAAAAGCTACTCCAGCAAAAAGAGCGCTTAAAAGATATAATCCTAAATATTGCTTTTGAGTGAAATACGTTAGAAACAATGTACTTGCAAAATTAAGAACCATCATATTAAATAACAGATGAAAAAATCCGTCGTGAAAAAAAGCATAGGTTAAAAGTGTCCACGGTTTGAACATGAAAACCTGAGGATCGGATGACAAAGCAATCCAGCTAGGAAAATCAAACTGACCAATTGAAAATTGATAGAAAAAAATAAGAGATACAATAAAACATGCGATGTTCCAATACATAACACGCATAGCAATACCCCCCAATCTATACTGTAATTTTAAATCGTCTAGAATATTCATAGAAACTTTTTTTGTTTTATAATTCGTACTTTAAAGTTAAAAATTAATTCCAACGATTGTTATTAAACTGATTTTTTTTCCAGTAAAGCATCATTAAAAAACCTGCAATTGCACCACCAACATGGGCAAAGTGCGCAATTCCAGTTCCACCGCTACCAAACAAAGAACTTCCTTTAAATCCTAAAAATAAGTCAATTGCTAAAATTCCAGGAACAAAATATTTTGCTTTAATTGGAACAGGAATAAACAATAAAGCAAGCTGCGCATTTGGAAACATAAATGCAAAAGCTGTAAGTAAGCCATAAATTGCTCCAGAAGCTCCTAAAACAGGTGACTGAACTATTGAACTTGCCTGAGCCAAAGAATTAAATTGCTCTTGAGTGCAATGTGCTTTACTTAAAATATTAGAAACTTCTCCCTGAACCATTTTTCCGCTAGAATCAAATAGAGAAGAATAATCTGCATTTAAAATCAAATGAAGTTCTGATTTAGATAAATTCAGATCAGATACAGAACTTAAAAGAGATTGTAACTGTAAATAATTCACACCAGTATGAAGTAATGCCGCACCTAATCCGCATGAAATATAGAAAAACAAGAATTTTTTTCCGCCCCAAAAATGCTCTAATGCAGAACCAAAACTATATAATGCAAACATATTAAATAAAATGTGAGCAAAATTAGGTAATGGCGCATGCATAAACATGTGTGAAATGATCTGCCACATTCTAAAATTATCACTCTCTGGATAATACATCATTAAATAATCATACGAAACTGGCACTAACTGAGAGCCAATAAAGAATATAATATTTATAATTAGCAGTTGTTTAACTACTGGTGTAATATTCATCATAATGCAAACTTTTTATCTATATCTTCCACACGCATCGTGATGAAGGTAGGTTTTTGAAAAGGTGAAATATTTGGATCTTTACAAGCAAACAAACCGTTTACTAGATTATCTTGTTCTTTTTCGGTTAAATAAGATCCCGTTTTAACCGCTAAACTTTTGGCCATCGATTTGGCAATTGTATCATTTTGGCTATAACTGTTCGCTGGAATTCCGTCTTGCAAATCACTCAATAACTGTTCGATCACCAAAGGGACTTCACTTTCGGTAATATTTACCGGAATTCCTGAAATCACAACATGGTCTATTTTACTTTCGTCAAAAACAAATCCTGTTGTTGCCAGCGAAGGTTTTAATTCTTCGATTAACTTCATTTCAGATGCCGAATAAAACAAATCCAAAGGAAAAAGCAATTGCTGACTTGCTGCTTGATTTACCGTCATATTCAGCAAAAACTGTTCGTACAAAATACGCTGATGCGCACGCTGTTGATCTACAATAACCATTCCTGATTTTATAGGCGAAACAATGTATTTTTTATGAATTTGATACGTCTTTTGAGTCGCTTGTTCTACCTCATCATCATTGAATAAAGAAGATGTTACTTCTTCATTTTCGAATGTAAAAGGCGAACTTTCTATACTTTCCGGATTTTCAGTATCTAAGCCAACATATAAACTTTCCCAGCTTGCAGTTGGTTCTACTCTTTTTGAATAACCTGAATAAGACGAACCTGAGTAAGATGATCCAGACCCAGAAGACGACGAACCTGAACTGTAACTTGATGACGTTCCAGAGCTAGCTTTGCTGTAATGCTGATTCGTTTTATCATCTGTAAACGGATTAAAAGTCCCATCAACCTGAATCGTAGGTACTTCTGCTTCCATGTCTTTATAATGATAAGGCGTATCTAAGTTAGCATCTCTATCAAAATCTAAAACGGGCGCAACGTTAAATTGTCCTAAACTGTGTTTAATAGACGCTCTTAAAATTGCATATAATGCTTGTTCGTCATCAAACTTAATTTCCGTTTTAGTTGGATGTATATTGATATCAATAGTATTTGGCGGCACTTGCAGATACAAGAAATAACTTGGCTGAGAACCATCTTTCAGCAATCCATCATAAGCAGACATTACTGCGTGATGCAAATAACCGCTTTTTATAAAACGATCGTTTACAAAAAAGAACTGTTCTCCCCTATTTTTCTTAGCAAATTCAGGCTTGCATACAAAACCTTGAATATTTATAATTTCAGTATCCTCGTTTACAGGAACTAGTTTTTCATTAGTTTTTCCAGACATGATACCCACAATTCTCTGACGGTAACCTGATGCTGGAAGATTATATAATTCACTTCCGTTATGATAAAAACTAAAATGAATATTTGGATGTGCTAATGCCACACGCTGAAATTCATCCATTACATGACGAAATTCAACCGTATCTGATTTTAAGAAATTACGGCGAGCAGGAATATTAAAAAATAAGTTTTTAACCGCAAACGAAGTTCCTTTTGGCAAAACAGCCACTTCTTGCGAAACAAATTTACTTCCCTCGATTATAATATGCGTTCCAAGCTCGTCCTGATCTTGTTTGGTTTTCAGCTCCATATGCGCGATCGCAGCAATAGAAGCCAAAGCCTCACCGCGGAAACCTTTTGTTCCAAGTGAAAACAAATCTTCTGCCAAACGGATTTTTGAAGTTGCATGACGGGCAAAACACAAACGTGCATCTGTAACGGTCATTCCAACGCCATTGTCGATAACTTGGACTAAAGATTTACCAGCATCTTTTATAATCAATTTAATATCAGTTGCTTTTGCATCAACGGCATTTTCTAACAACTCTTTTACGACTGAAGCTGGTCTTTGAACCACTTCTCCAGCAGCAATTTGGTTAGCAACGTGATCAGGAAGCAATTGAATAATACTCGACATTAAGCAAAAATAAGTTTAAAGTTTAAATTCGGTTTTTATAAACCAAGAAGTACAAATTTAGTAAATTTTGATTGGCTTTTAGAATAAGAATAATCATAAAAAAAACAAAAAACCTATACTATTGTGACACAGTATAGGTTTTAATATTTTTAAAACAAATGTGTTTTATTCGTTCTCTATTTTTCTAGGAGAATCTTCAATTTGCAATGCCCCAGAAGTCAATAAAGGCTGATTGAAAGCATGAGATATTGAGGCTTGCTGACGAATATAAGCCATTTTGATTGCCGCAATTGCTGCTTCAGTCCCTTTGTTTCCGTGAGCTCCCCCACTTCTATCAATTGACTGTTGCATGTTATTATCTGTTAAAACACAGAAAATAACTGGAATATCAGTTTGAACATTCAAATCTTTAATTCCTTGTGTAACACCTTCGCATACAAAATCAAAATGTTTTGTTTCTCCTTGAATCACACATCCAATTACGATAACTGCGTCAACCTTTTGCGTTTGAAGCATTTTTTTAGCTCCATAAATCAACTCAAAACTTCCTGGAACATTCCAACGGATAATTTGTTGAGCAGGAACGTCACAATCAGTTAAAGCATCAAAAGCACCATTATAAAGTCCTTCTGTTATAGTATCATTCCATTCAGAAACAACAATCCCAAATCGAAAGTCTTTCGCATTTGGGATTGTGTTTTTATCGTATTCTGATAGATTTTTATTTTCAGTAGCCATCTTTTATATTTAAGATTTTAGTTTTTTAATTTCAGATTGTAAAAATACAAATCTAAAATCTAAAATCTTAACTCTACAAATAATATTATTGTGCTAATCCGATCAAAGCATCAACAGATGCTGCTTCTGGAGTACTGTCGTAATTATCTTTAATGTCATTGAAATATTTCAATGCATCTTCTTTTTGTCCTAAAGCTAAAGCAGTTTTTCCTGCTTTTAATAAGAAACGAGGTGTTGTAAAATCGTTTTTGTTAGACTCAGCAGCTTTCACATAAAAATCAAGAGCTTCTTTTTGCTGATTTTTTTGAGAGTAAGCATCTCCAGTTGCACCTTTAGCTAAAGCGCTTAAGATAACGTCTTCAGATTTAAATTCACCTAAATATTTAATCGCCTCATCATATTTACCAGTATTTAAGTAAGCAATACCAGCATAGTAGTTTGCTAAATTTCCAGCGTCAGTTCCAGAATATTCGTCAGCGATTTTAATAAATCCGAATTTACCTTCAGAACCGTTTAATGATAATTTGAATAATGAATCGCTAGAAACACCATTTACAGCTTTTTCAAAATTTTGTTGAGCAACAAACATTTCGCTTGCAGCTTCTTCTTGTTTAGGAGTTGCAATGAATTTTTGGTAAGCCAAATATCCAATTGTAGCAACAGCAATACCAGCCACTAAACCAATAATGATTTTTTGATTTTTAGCCACCCAATCCTCAGTTCTTGAAGCTGTTTCGTCTAATTTTGAGAAAACTCCAGCTGTTGTGCTGTCTTTCTCGTCAATAACTACTTGTTGTTCTTCAGTAACTTCTTTTACTTCCTTTTCTTTTGGTGTCTTATATCCTCTTTTATTGTAAGTTGCCATTTAAAAATTATTTAGTGAACGGCAAAAATAAAATTTTTCTTGAAACTGAGGCAAAAAAAATCAATTTTATCACTATTTTAAAAAAAATATTTTCATGATTCTCTTGTCCTTCCGCGAAAGCGTCAAAATAAATCGGCTGAAGAATACCGTAAAGCCAATTATATCGATAATTTTCGGTAATTTGCAGCCTCAAAATTTTACTGGTCGAAAACGGTAAATTTTTCACATGGAGTCCCGAAAAATGCATTTAAACAAAATCTCTTTATTCAATTATAAAAACTTTTCTGAAGCAAGTTTTGATTTTGACATCAAAATCAACTGTTTTGTGGGAAAAAATGGTATTGGCAAAACCAATGTGCTTGATGCTATTTATCATTTAGCTTACGGAAAAAGCTATTTTAATCCGCTTGCCGTTCAAAATATCAAACATGGCGAAGAGTTTTTTGTCATTGATGCTGAACTGGAAAAGAATGAACGAACAGAACAAATTGTCTGCAGTTTAAAAAAAGGACAAAAAAAGGTTTTAAAGCGAAATGGAAAACCTTATGACAAATTCTCCGATCATATTGGATTTATTCCGTTGGTTATTATTTCGCCCGCAGATAGAGATTTGATCGTTGAAGGAAGCGAAACGCGCCGTAAATTTATGGACAGCGTGATTTCGCAATTAGATTCTACATATTTGCATGAATTGATAAATTATCAAAAAGTGATTACGCAGCGAAATGCTCTTTTGAAATATTTTGCCCTAAATCATGTTTTTGACAACGACACCTTGTCTATATATAATGAACAATTGCAAGGTTACGGAAAATCTATTTTTGAAAAACGAAAAGATTTTCTCGAGCAGTTTATACCTATATTTAATAGACACCATCAGGCGATAACTGGATCTGAGGAAAAGGTTCAGTTGGTTTATGAAAGTCATTTGTTCGAAAAAGACCTTTTAACGCTTTTGCAGGAAAACATCAATAAAGATCGAGCGCTACATTATACAACTGTTGGAACTCATAAAGATGATTTGTCTTTTGAGATTGATTCGCATCCAATAAAAAAATTCGGATCTCAAGGTCAGCAGAAATCATTTCTAATTGCTTTAAAATTGGCTCAATTCGAGTTTTTGAAAAAACAAAGCGGTGTAAAACCTATTCTTTTGTTTGATGATATTTTTGATAAACTGGACGAAACGCGTGTTGCCAAAATTATAGAAATGGTAAATAGCGAGACATTCGGACAGCTTTTTATATCTGATACACATCCAGAAAGAACCGAAGCGATTGTAAAATCGACGCATCAGACTTATAAAATCTTCAATTTATAAGTCTTAAAATTGGTACAATTTGTATCAGTTTTCAGGATCAATCCCAAAATAGAAATCATTAAATTAGCCTGAGCAAAATTTAAAAAACAACTGCAATAAATATTTAAGGAATATGCTAACGAAAGAATCATTGCAATTTTTAGACGATTTAAAAAGAAACAACAATCGCGAATGGTTTCAGGAAAATAAAAAGAGATATGAAGTTTTCAAGAAAGATTACCATCAATTGGTAAGTGATTTTCTTGATGCCATGAAACCGCTTGATCCTTCATTAGAATTGTTGGAAGTTAAAAACTGTACTTTCAGAATTAACCGTGATATTCGTTTTTCTAAAGACAAATCGCCATACAAAGCACATTTAGGAATCTGGATGTCTGGCGGAACAAAAGGTTTGAACCGCGCCGGATATTATGTTCATATTGAAAAAGGTGCAAGTTTTATTGCCGGTGGATTTTATTCGCCTGAAGCGGAAGACTTAAAGAAAGTCCGTAAAGAAATTGCTTTTTTCTATGATGATTTACAGGAAATTTTAAATGATAAAAACTTCAAAAAAGAGTTTGAAAGTTTAGACATAAACGAAAACAATTCACTTAAAAGCATGCCTCGCGGTTACGAAAAAGATCATCCTGCAATTGAGTTTTTAAAATTAAAAAGTTTTACAGCAACTCAAGTCTATAATGTCTCTGAAGTGATGGAGAAAGATTTTGTAAAGAAAATGAGCCAAAAACTTATCGCTTTAAAACCTCTAAACGAATTCATCAATCGCGCTTTGGATACTGAAGAATTTTAGTTTTATTTGCCACAGATTTCACAGATTCTCACAGATTAATTTTTCGCAACTGCAAAATCCTTTTTAATCTTTTTAATCTGTGGCAAAAAATAACAACTGAATGAAAAGGAAAATACTTTTTCTTGGAGAATCTTACCGTGCTGACGCTATTACTTGGATGAAAGGTCTGAAAGAATTTGGCGATTTTGAAATTATTACTTGGGAACTTCAAACGCCAAATAATAAAAGATTCAAACGTATTTTAGAGTATTTCTTTGCTCCTTTTTCTATTCGAAAAACAATCAGAAAAGAAAAACCCGATATGGTTATTGCCGAAAGAACAACCAGTTACGGTTTTCTTGCTGCATTATCTGGATCTAAAACCATTGCGATCGCGCAACAAGGTCGAACCGATTTATGGCCCGAAACTTCAGTTTTATATCCTTATAAAAAATTCATTCAGAAATATGCTTTTAAAAAAGCACATTTAATTCATGCTTGGGGACCAGTTATGGCAATTCACATGAAAGCAACTGGCGTTGACATGAACAAAGTATTAGTTCTTCCAAAAGGAATTGACTTATCACTTTTTACTCCTTCTACTAATAATTCAAATAAAATTGAAGCGATTGTTACACGTTCGCTTCAGCCAGAATATCGACACGATTCTATTCTAAAAGCTTTTGGAATTTTAAACCAAAAAGGAATAGATTTTTCTCTTACAATTGTTGGAGATGGAACAAGATTGCAGTTTTTGAAAGATTTAGCCAAAGAACTACAAATAGAAAACAAAGTGATTTTTACAGGAAGAATCCCGAATACGGAACTTCCAAAATTATTACAGCAATCGAATATTTATATTAGTATGCCAATTACCGAGGGAGTTTCTGCTTCTTTGTTTGAGGCGATGGCTTCTAATTGTTTTCCTATTGTTTCTGATATTCCTGGAAATCAAAGCTGGATAACACATCGCGAAAATGGTCAATTAATTGAAATTGATAATATCGAAATGCTGGCCGAAGAATTAATCTGGTCTTTTGAAAATCCCGAATTGCGAAATGAAGCGATTATTCGAAACAGAAAATTTGTGGAGGAAAATGCGAATTATAATATTAACATGAAGGTTATTTCGGAGAAATATCACGAATTACTTGATTTGCGAAATATTTAACCGCAAAGAACGCAAAGTTTTTTTTACGCGAAGAACGCTAAATAAATTATAACCTTTTATATATAAAATATTAGCCTTTATTTTTTGGATACGCTAAAGAGACTTTTTTATTATGAGAATCATAAATTACATAATGAAATTCTTTATCATCTTTCAAAATTAGAAATTCTTCTAAATCTCTTTTTGTAGAAAAAACAACTTTGCAATTAGATAAAACAATCTGCTTTTTAGAATCAATACAATCGTTTATAATTTCTTGCTGATTATTTCCATTTGTATTTTGCCATACATAATCATACTTTCTCCATTCTTTGTAAAAATTATTAGCCATTTGAGTATACAGCATTTCATCTCTATCATCCTGCAAAACTCCACTACTTGGAATTAAACGAATTTTATCTCCTTCTTTATAAATATAAAAAACGCCTAAATCTTTAATAAAATCTTCTTTCTGTCTTTTATTCATTCCACATGTGAAGCCAACAAAACGAACGTCCTCCACAGTCAGATGTATGTGATCGTTATCAACCATTGCATAAGTTCCCGAGGTAAAAGCAAAACAACCCGTAAGACATTGCATTGTTTCACCGCTTGAAAATGTACCATCTAAGTTGAATGTTACAGTACGTCCACTATCAGGTTCTTTTTCTTTTATTAAAGAATATTCTGCAACATCAGTATATCCAATTATGTCTCTTGTTTTCCATTTCCCGACAATGTCACTTTGAGCAAAAGAGGAAATTGATAAAAACACATTTAGAATTACAAAAAAGAATGCTCTGTTTTTAATAATTGATTTTGACATGATTATGCGCTATTAACTAGTTCAAACTTACAAAAAAACGAAATCTGATTAAAAGCAAATATGTTAAGTTTCACATTTTAAATAAAAGCTTTTACAAACTTTACACCCTTACAGGCTAAACCAAAACTTATAATCCTTACTTTTGACACAGATTAAAAAGCCTTTTATTTATGGAAATCCAATCCAATTTTTCTTTAAAAAAATATAATACTTTCGGCATTGAAGCCAGTGCTAAACAATTTGTTGCTGTTCATTCTATTGCTGAACTAAAGACAATTTTACAAGAAAACAAAAACGAGAAAAAGTTCATTTTAGGAGGCGGAAGCAATATGCTTTTAACGAAAGATATTCAGGCGCTGGTTATTCACATTGATTTAAAAGGCAAAAAAATCACAAAAGAAGACGATGATTTTGTTTGGGTTGAAAGTCAGGCTGGAGAAACTTGGCATGATTTCGTACTTTGGACAATCGACAATAATTTTGGCGGTCTAGAAAATATGTCGCTAATTCCTGGAAACGTAGGAACAACTCCAGTTCAGAATATTGGCGCGTACGGAACTGAAATCAAAGATACTTTTGTTTCTTGCGAAGCTATGAATATTGCAACTCAAGAACTGAAAACTTTCGATAATGCAGAATGTAATTTTGGCTACCGCGAAAGTATTTTCAAACATGAAGTAAAAGACCAATACATTATTACTTCGGTTGTTTTTAAATTAACCAAACGCAATCATAAAATCAATACTTCTTATGGAGATATTTTGGCAGAATTGGCCAAAAACAACATTACAGAACCAACATTAAAAGATGTGAGTAATGCTGTAATTGCCATTAGACAAAGTAAATTGCCAGATCCGAAAGAATTAGGAAACAGCGGAAGTTTTTTCAAAAATCCGATTTTACTGAAATCTGATTTTGAGAAAATCCATCAGAAATTCCCTGAAATGAAATATTATGAAGTTTCAGATACAGAAGTTAAAGTTCCTGCGGGTTGGCTTATTGAACAGGCAGGTTTTAAAGGAAAACGTTTTGGAGATGCAGGAGTTCATAAGAATCAAGCTTTGGTTTTAGTGAATTACGGAAATGCAACTGGACAGGAAATTTTAGCGGTTTCTAAAGAAGTTCAAAAAACCGTTTTTGAAACTTTTGGCATCCATATCGAAGCCGAAGTGAATGTGATTTAAAAACAGGAATTTCCATCAAATTATAACTTTAATGAAAAAACTAAATGTTGGAGTTCTTTTAATTCAATTTTTTGGGATGATTATCCTAATTAATGGAATTCTGCAATTAAGGATTTATACTGCTGCTGAAAAAGTTATTTGCATAAAAAAACATTGCAATTCTCAAGAATCAAAAAACTGGAGCGCTTTATTCCCAACAAAAGAAGATGCTTTAAGTTTCTGGCCAAGTATATACATCTGGATTTTTCTAGGTTTATTGTTTGGAATTTTAGCTATTGGTTTCTTAAACTGGAAAAACAAACTTTCTTCGATAAATACAATTTTACTCGCCTTGGCTCTTTATATGCTAATGAGACTTAAGTTTTTTAGAAAAGAAGTAATCTCGCTTTTTTTTCGCCCTATCAGAACAGTACTTTCCAATGATTTTGCAACGCAATGTTTAATTGAAGGAGTTGTTTTTACTGTTATCGGAATATTTATTTTATATTTAAGTGTAACTTCAAATCTATTCCTTTTACAAAAAGACACAGCCGAAAATCAATAAGGAATCGAAACCTAGAAATGTTTGACTAAATCTTAAAAAATGTACACACCAGATTTATACAAGAACGAAAATGCTGAAGAAATTAGAAATTTTCTAAAAGAAAACAGCTTCGGAATTCTGATTAATCAAACTAACGGAAAATTATGTGCAACACATATCCCGATAGAACTTGAGCTTAATAATGACGGAAAAGAGATTCTGCAAGGACACATTTCAAAGTTAAATCCGCAAGCAGAAGGTTTTAAAGAAAATGATCAGGTTTTGGCTGTTTTTACAGGTCCGCACAGTTACGTTTCTTCTTCTTGGTACGATCATGAAAATGTTCCTACATGGAATTACATAGCCGTACATGTTTATGGAAAAATCAAAATCGTAGATTATGAAACTTCGGTCGAACAATTAAAAAAATTGGTTGACAAATACGAAGCAAATTCTAAAAACCCAGTTCGAGTTGAAGATTTATCTGCAAAAACAATGCGCGAAGCCAGAGGAATATTTGGTTTTGAAATAGAAATTGAGGAAATTCAGGCAACAAAAAAACTTTCGCAAAACCGTGACGATTATAATTATAAAAACATTATTTCTGAATTGGAAAAAACCGAAAACCCTCAGTCTATTGCTGTTGCAAAAGAAATGTCAAAATGCCGAAAGTAAATCAGTTTTTAGCTATTGAAATTAGCTAATTCATAGTACATTTGTACACCAGAATTTGAAATTAATAGACACCAAATAAATCAGATGCTTATATACATATTTTACTTTTTTATTGCTATTGTTGTTGTTCAACTATTTTATTATCTCGGAATTTTTGGAAAGTTTGCTTTTAGCAAACCGCAACATGTTACGCCTAAAAATCTTCCTGTTTCAGTAATTGTATGTGCTAAAAATGAAGAAGAGAATGTAAAAAAATACATTCCGCTTTTGGCGCAGCAAGACTATCCTGATTTTGAAATTGTTCTTATAGACGATGCATCAAGTGATGAAACTCTTGAAGTTTTTGAAGAATTTGAAAAAGAATTCTCTAACATTCGTTTGGTTAAAGTTGAAAACAATGAAGCTTTTTGGGGAAATAAAAAATATGCTTTGACACTTGGAATCAAAGCCGCAAAAAAAGATTATTTATTGTTTACAGATGCAGACTGTTATCCAGCTTCTAAAGATTGGATCACTTCTATGACTTCGCACTTTACTACAAACAAAACTATTATTTTGGGTTATGGAGGTTACGAAAAAGTAGAACGTTCGTTTTTAAACAAAATCATTCGTTTCGAAACGATTCTTACTGCAATTCAATATTTTTCATGGGCAAAAATAGGTCTTCCATATATGGGTGTAGGCCGAAACTTGTCATATAAAAAAGACGAATTCTTCAATGTAAATGGCTTTATTGATCATATTCAGGTTCGCTCTGGAGATGACGATTTGTTTATCAATCAAGCAGCAACAAAGGCTAATACTACTATTTCTTATAGTCCAGAAAGTTTTACTTATTCACAACCTAAGAAAACTTATAAAGAATGGTTTACTCAAAAAAGAAGACATATTTCTACTGCAGAACATTATAAGTTTTTTGACAAAATGCAGTTGGGATTATTCTTCCTTTCACAATTATTTTTCTTTTTATTAGTTATTATTCTATTGGCTTTCCAATTTGAATGGATTGCTGTATTAGCAATTTTAGCAACCCGTTACACTGTTGTTTGGACAGTAATTGGATGTTCGGCAGGAAAACTAAAAGAAAATGATATTAAAATTTGGTTTCCAGTTGTTGAGATAGCACTTATATTAACGCAAATTAATATCTTTATAACTAATATCTTTTCAAAACCAGTATATTGGAAATAAATTCTAAAATAGAAAAAGCAAAAAAAGGCGATCAGATCGCCTTTACTTTTTTATTAGATCATTATTGGAATGAAGTGTATTCCTTTATGCTCAAAAGAACCGAAAACGAAACTATCGCTGAAGATATCACGATTGAAACTTTCTCTAAAGCTTTTGACAAGATAACCTCTTATAATTCTGAATTTAAATTCAACACTTGGCTTATTGCCATTGCAAAAAATGTCTACATTGATTTGTTACGAAAAAAGAAAACTAATCTTTTTATAGAAATAACAGACAACGAAGATCAACAGGCATACAACATCGCCGACCCTACTCCATCTGCAGAAGATGCTTTAATTAAGGAACAGAATCTTTCTCGTTTGCTTCTTTGCATCAAAGAACTTAAACCGCACTACCAAGAAGTAATTCAGCTTCGTTATTTTCAAGAAATGTCTTATCAGGAAATTGCTGTTAAGATAGATGAACCCTTAAGCAGCGTAAAAGTAAAACTTTTGCGTGCGAAAAAATTATTAGCAGAAATTATCGAACGTAATAGATAATTTACTATCTTTAGATTAAGAATAATGCACTATTCGTATTTTTATTCTTAAAATAATATATTTCTACAACACTAAAACTACAACTTTCACGTTGTTAGCTCAAACCTAAACCTTTTCGCGTATGATTTAAAGTTACTTAACCTTAAAACCCAAAAATTATGTCTAAATTAAGCATTTATGAAAACAAGTGGACCGATCTTGTTTTCGAGAACAAAAACAAAGAGTACGGCGCTTATCAATTACGTCAAGAGAATTCTAAAAACTCTATCACAGCTCTCTTTATGGGTTTATTGTTATTAACGGCTTTAGGAAGCGCATCTGTGCTAATTAACAAATTTAAGCCTTCAGTAGTTGAAGTCGAGCCCGAACCAATGATTTACGATCCAATTACACCCGTAAACATTGATCCAACTGTTGTGCCTCCGCCGCCAGCTCCACCTGCACCAGTAGTTGAGCAAAGCGCCGTAAAATCGACAGATGCAAGTCAATTGATTAATCCAGTGGTGACAAGACCAGAAGAAGCAGTTGACAAAATTGCCCCAAATACAGAAAACGCACCAGTTGTAGAAAACACTAACGGAACAGGAACTGCCGTTAATGTAATGCCTTCAACAGGAGGAGATGGTAGTGGCGTTGCTGCTTCTACAGCACCTAAAATTGAAGAACCTCTTTCTTCAGCAATTTTGGACAAACAACCTGAATTCCCAGGCGGAATTGGGCAGTTTTACAAATATGTTGGAAACAATTTCCGCAGACCAGAATTGGATATGGAAAAAACATTGAAAGTATATGTTTCTTTTGTAGTTGAAAAAGACGGATCTCTTACAGATATTATTGTTAGAAATGATCCAGGTTATGGAATGGGGAAAGAAGCCATTAGAGTTTTAAAATCTTTGAAAACAAAATGGAGCCCAGGAATTTTAGATGGAAAAGCTGTAAGAACAGCATACAATCTCCCAATTACAATAAAAACGGAAGTTGAATAATCATAAAAAAAGCAGAACTTAGGTTCTGCTTTTTTATTTAATAGCGCTTTCATAATTATAACTTTTACTGTCTAAATTCTCTTTTATTTTTAACTACTTTTACAACGTTAATCATCAAAATAAAATTAGAAATAATGGGAATATTTTCAGCTATTCTTGGCAATGCAGGTTCTGTAAGCCAAGAAGATTTACTTAAAAAATACGGACAGCTTTTGACTGCAAATGAAGAAATTGAAATGGGTTTTAAACTTATTCGCGATACTTTCATTTTTACTAACAAAAGATTAATTCTAGTTGATGTTCAAGGAATCACTGGAAGCAAAACAGAATACAAATCTATAGCTTATAAAAACATCACTAGATTCAGTGTAGAAACTGCAGGAACTTTTGATCTTGATGCCGAACTAAAAATCTGGATTTCGAGCGAACAACAGCCAAGTATTGTAAAACAATTCAATAAATCTGTGAATGTTTACGAAGTGCAAAAGATTCTTGCATTTCATGTTTTAGGATAAAAAAGAAACCCGACAGAAAACTGTCGGGTTTTTATAATTTAAGAAACAACTGCTATTTCTTTTTGGTAGTTGTTTTTTTCTTTGTAGTTGTAGCCTTTTTAGTTGTAGTTACAGGAACTGTATTTACAATCTTCTGCTGCACATATGGCTTATACACACCATCTTTTTCTGCTCTTGCTTTTGCATCATCAGCTCTCTTTTTAGAATCAGGATGCGAACTCATCATTTGATCAATAAATGAAGCTTCAGATCCTTCGCTCATTTTTGCCAAGATTCTAAATGCAGATTCTTCAGCATTCACATTATATCCATTTTTTTTCATGAAATTATAAGCAAACAAATCTGCCTCCGATTCTTGTTTACGGCTGTATTTGCTGTCAATAATAGCGCTTCCGATTTTTCCAAGCTGGCTATCTGTAACTGTTGCTACAGTAGCAGATTGTGAAGCCGCCCCATCCATTAACGCTTCTTTTTGGTAAGCTGCACGAATAGCATCTCTTGAATCATTATTTGCAACGTGTCCGATCTCGTGACCAATTACTGCAATTAATTCATTGTCGTCCATGATATCCATTAATCCTGAATAAACACGAACACTTCCGTCTGCAGTTGCAAAAGCATTTACTTCTTTCAGTTTATATACTTTATAGTTTAAAGTAAATCCGTCTCCTGACGCATGTTTTCCAAAAACTCGATTTAATCTTAAAGTATAACCATCAGTTGGTCCAGCAATTTCATGCTCAGCATCTAATTTATCTACCGCTTCTTTAGATAATTTTGCCGCATCGGCATTACTAAAAGTAAAACCAGTAACTCCTTTCTGAACTGCACCAATTGCTTTATCTCCAAAATTAATCTGTGCAGTCATTTTAGTTAGACCAAATGCTGTAAATAAAAGTCCTACTATTATAAATTTCTTTTTCATGTTTTTTATAATTACGATTTAACAACAAATGTAGCATAACAAAATGCTATTTTAATTTCACACAAAACTTGTTTTTCAACAAATAAAGATATAAATTTTTAGCGAGTTACATAACCACCTCATAAAGAAAACATTACATAAAAAACCGATAAATTCTAAGAAATCTATCGGCTCTATATTTGTTGCAAAAAGGCTATTTCTTTTTTGTTGTAGTCGTTGTCTTTTTAGCAGTTGTTGTAGTTACTTTTACTGGTGCAGTATTTACAATTTGCTGTTGTACATAAGGTTTATACAAACCATCTTTTGTCGCTCTTTTTTTAGCTTCATCAGCTCTTTTACCTGGATCGGGATGAGAACTCTTCATTCTTGTAATAAAAGAAGAATCTGCTCCTTCACTTATTTTTTGCAGAATCCTAAAAGATGATTCTACTGCATTAACATCATAACCATTTTTTTTCATAAAATTATACGCAAACAAATCTGCATTTGATTCTTGTTTTCTGCTATGACCACTATCAATCATGGCGTTTCCTAACTTTCCGTATTTAGATTTAGAGAGAGTATTAACAATATCTGACCTTGATGCCGCCGCATGTAATAAAGCTTCTTTTCTATAAAATGCTTTAATTTCATTTTTACTATCATGATTAACCACATGACCAATTTCATGTCCAATAACAGCAAGTAATTCATTATCATCCATAATATTCATTAAACCTGCAAATACACGAACACTTCCATCCGCACAGGCAAAAGCATTTATGTCTTTTACTAAATAAACCTTATAATTCAAAGTAACTCCCTCACTAGAAGCATGCTTCCCAAATAATCGATTTAATCGAATTGCATAACCATCTGTAGGGTCAGCAACTGGATTATTTGCATCCATTTCAGCAATTCCTTTTTGAGCCATAGCTACTGCATCTGCATCACTAAAAGTTAATCCAATAATTGCTTTATCTTTAAGCGACATTTCTTTTTTTTCTGAATCTTCTTGTGCATTCATTTTAGTAAAGCTTAATACCGCAACTAAAATTCCTAGTATAATAAATCTTTTACTCATGTTTTCTAAATATTTAAAGTAGCTACAAAATTATTATTCAATAAATCCCTTGTCGTCTCTAAAAGCCAAATTTGTAACAGATTAAGACTGAACTTTTATATTCCATAAAAATCAGATCGTTCATTAAAATATTAAATACAAACTAAAAAAATGACCTCAAAATATATTTAAAAAATAATCTATTAACACTTGAATTAAATTATCTTGAATATTTTCTGCAAACATGATATGTAAAGGAAAAGCAAATAAACATCTCTAAATAAACTACATTCCGTATCTTTGTCCTTTGAATTTTGATATATGGAAACAGTCGCTGAAAATATACCTACCACAAAACCAAAGTGGTTAAAAGTAAAATTACCGATCGGACAAAAATATACTGAACTTAGAGGTTTAGTAGATAAATACAGTTTAAATACCATTTGTACTTCTGGAAGCTGCCCAAATATGGGGGAATGCTGGGGAGAAGGAACAGCGACTTTTATGATTTTAGGAAATGTCTGCACCCGTTCTTGCGGATTCTGCGGTGTAAAAACGGGAAGACCTGAAACGGTAGACTGGGACGAACCAGAAAAAGTAGCTCGTTCTATTAAAATAATGAATATCAAACATGCTGTAATTACAAGCGTTGACAGAGATGATATTAAAGACGGAGGTTCTATCATTTGGATGGAAACCGTTAGAGCTATCCGAAGAATGAATCCTCAAACTACTCTCGAAACTTTAATTCCTGATTTCCAAGGAATTGAAAGAAACCTAGACCGTATCGTAGAAGCAAATCCAGAAGTGGTTTCGCATAACATGGAAACGGTACGTCGTTTAACGCGTGAGGTTCGTATTCAGGCAAAATATGACAGAAGTTTAGAAGTACTTCGTTATTTAAAAGAAAAAGGTATTAACAGAACTAAATCTGGAATTATGCTAGGTCTTGGAGAAACTGAAGAAGAGGTTTTCCAGACCATGACTGACTTACGAAATGCAAATGTAGATGTAGTAACTATTGGACAATATTTGCAACCAAGTAAAAAACATCTTCCTGTAAAAGAATTTATTACGCCTGAACAATTTGCCCGATATGAAAAATTCGGTCTTGATTTAGGTTTCAGACATGTCGAAAGCGGACCTCTTGTTCGTTCTTCATACAAAGCACAAAAACATATTTTATAGAAAAAGTTTAATCGTTTAATCGTTTAATTGTAAAACCGATTAAACGATTAAACGGCTAAACGAATAAATAAAAAATTGAAAACAAGAATTGCCATTAATGGATTTGGAAGAATTGGAAGAAATTTGTTCCGTTTACTTTTAAATCACCCTGAAATCGAAGTTGTTGCTATAAATGACATTGCCGACAATAAAACCATGTCGCATTTAATTAAATATGACAGTATACATGGAGTTTTGCCTTTTGAAGTAAGTCATGACGAAAATAGTATTATTGTAGATGGAAGGCATTTTTTCTTTTTTCACGAAAAAAGTATTTCAAATATAGATTGGAAATCGCATTCGATTGATATTGTAATCGAATCTACGGGCAAATATAAAACGCATGAAGAATTAAATGCGCATTTAGATGCCGGAGCAAAAAAAGTAATTCTTTCTGCTCCATCAGAAGTAGAAACGATAAAAACAGTAGTTCTTGGAGTTAATGAAAATATTTTGAATGGAGACGAAACTATAGTTTCTAATGCAAGTTGTACAACAAATAATGCTGCTCCGATGATCAAAATCATTGAAGAATTATGCGGAATTGAACAGGCTTACATTACAACTATACATTCTTTCACCACAGATCAAAGCCTTCATGACCAGCCTCATAAGGATTTACGCCGTGCGAGAGGTGCTAGCCAATCAATTGTTCCAACAACAACTGGTGCAGCTAAGGCTTTAACAAAAATTTTTCCTAAATTGCACAACAAAATAGGTGGCTGTGGCATTCGTGTTCCAGTTCCAGATGGTTCATTAACAGATATTACCTTCAATGTAAAGCGTGCCGTGAGCATTGAAGAAATAAACAAAGCATTCAAACAAGCCTCAAAAACAAATTTAAAAGGAATATTAGATTACACAGAAGATCCGATCGTTTCTGTAGATGTAATTGGCAACACACATTCTTGTTTATTTGATGCTCAGCTAACTTCGGTTATCGATAAAATGGTAAAAGTAGTGGGCTGGTATGACAACGAGATTGGCTATTCATCAAGATTGATCGATTTAATTTTACTAATAAGAAAAAAATAAGGTTCATTGTAAATGCATTGCCATACATGAAATACTGTCTTTTTATTGTTGTTTGTTTTTTTAACTCGTTTTTGTATTCTCAAGCCAAAAAGAATACAGATAGTGTTACCTATTACAATAAACTGGCGAACACCAACCTTAAAAATAAAAAATACGATCAGGCGGTCTTTTTTACTCAAAAATCTATTAATTTTTGCGAGGTAAATGGCAAAAAAGAAAACTTAGCCAATCAAACTTTCAAGCTAGGTAAAATCTTTTATAATCAGCAAAAGTTTGAAGACGCTTTAAAAAAATTCCACAAAACGGTTTCTTTATTTGATACGCTTAAACCAAGCTGTACTAAAGTTTTGGCTCTGCATTATATTGGATTATCTAATACTTCTAAAGGCGACTATAAAACAGCTGCGGTTTATTACGCAAAAGCGCAAGATTTATTAAAAGATCTTAAAATTGAAGATCATGCTGATGTTTTAGATTATCAAATCGCTTTGGCTTTAAAAACCAATAAAGACCTTATTCAGGCAGCAAAGACTTTTAGAAAAATCACGAAAAAGCCAGATAATGTGGAAATCTTTAAAACTAAGGTTGATGCGTACTATCAGCTTGGTTTGATTGAAACGCAGTTAAAAAGAAACGATTCGGCCATTATTTACTTTGATAGGGCTTTAGATTATAATGCAAAAAGCAATGATTTTATAAAGAAATCTAAGATTGTTTTGGCTATAAGCCAGTATTATAGAAAAAACAAAAACTATGATCTGGCATATTCTTATTTAGACGAACACTATCAGCTGGAGAATTATCTTTTAAAATTAAAAAATGCAAAAATTGATTTGGACGAATTTGAGAAATTCAAGAAAAATCAGTCTTTAAACAATACTATTAAAAAAGAAAGCGAAGAAAAATTTCAGCTAAAAACGTATCGTTATTCAAAATTGGTCAGCATTTTGGCAATTGCATTAATCTCGATTTTATCTCTTTTGAGTTTGGCTTTATACAAAAACAATATCATTAGAAATCAAAACAATTTATTGCTTCGAGAAAAAAATAAAGAATTGATTTTGGCTAAAAACAAAGCCGAAAAAGCATCAAAAGCCAGATCTGAATTTCTTTCGACTGTAAGCCATGAATTGCGAACTCCTTTGAATGCCATTAACGGAATTACGCATATTTTACTAGAAGACAACCCGAAGAAAAAGCAATTAAAATACTTAGAATCTTTAAAGTTTTCTGGCAATTATTTAACCACTTTTATCAATGAAATTTTAGAGATTAATAAAATTGACTCGACTAAAGTTGAAATAGAAAATATTAGCTTTAATTTGAAAGAGCTTCTTTTTAATATTCAAAGTTCTTTAAAAGAGTTAGCTACAGCCAATAAGAACTATTTCAATTTAGAAATAGACAAATCAATTCCAGATAATCTAATTGGAGATCCAACTAAATTGTCTCAGATCATTCTGAATTTGATTAATAATGCTTTAAAATTTACCGAGAACGGACACGTTAATGTTATTGCTAAATTATATTCGCAAGAAGATGATACAGCGACTGTTTATTTTGAAATCGTAGATACAGGAATTGGAATTCCAGAAGATAAGCTTCAGAGTGTTTTTGAAAGTTTTTCGCAAGGTTCTATTGAAGTTAACCGAAAATATGGCGGAACGGGCCTTGGGCTTACTATTGTTAAAAAACTAATCGAACTTTTAGGAGGCGAAATAAAACTAAAAAGTGAAGTAGGTAAAGGTTCAACGTTTACCTTCAAATTAAATTTCAAAATTAATAATGAACCTTTGGAAGTAATTGAAGAAGTAAAACCTTATAACGACAAACAATTGAAAAACAAATCTATTTTATTGATTGAAGACAACAAAATCAATCAAATGATTACTCGAAAAATGTTAGAAAATAAAAACATTACTTGCGAGATTGTTGACAATGGAGAAGATGCTGTTGAGCTTCTAAAAATCAAACGTTTTGATATGATTCTGATGGATGTTCATCTTCCGGGAATCAATGGAACTACGGCAACTAAATTAATCAGAGAGTTTGACAAAACGACTCCTGTTATCGCTTTGACCGCTATTTCGCTTGACGAAAACCGAGATATGCTGCTTTCTTTTGGAATGGATGACGTTATTACAAAACCTTTCGTTCCAGACGAATTCTACAGCACTATTGCTAAGTATTTTGATTAACTAAGGTCTGAGATACTGAGACTCTAAGATTCTAAGTTTTTCTTGATATATTCTAAAATCGTCGCATCAAAATTTTGCTGATGATTAATAAAAGAACTTTTTATTGGCAGATAATACAACTGAGAAACTAATTTCGAATCTTTTAATCTCACATAATCTTTTTCGGTTGTAATTATTTTTCTTCCATTTGCTTTATTTTGAATTGCATCTAAATCTGCATCAGAAAAATGATGATGGTCTGGAAAAGTCAAACATTCATCGTTTTCATTTTTTAAATAATCAAAAAATGGTTTTGGCTTTGCAATTCCTGCCAAAAGCAATTTAGATTCCTCTTTGATTTCGATAACTGCAATTTTTTGATGCTTACTACAAATAAAAATATCGTAATCTATAAATGTAAAAAAGACTTGCTGCGAACAGCTTAACTTTAGCTTTAAACGAATTTCGGCTTGTTCTTCTTCAGATAAAATCTTAGGGCATTTTGTAACGATCACGATATTGGCTCTTTCTGCTCCGCTCCTACTTTCTCTTAAATTTCCTGTTGGAAGCATAAAATCATCTGAATACAAATCGCCATAAGAAGTCAGTAAAATGTAAAAACCTGCTTTTACTTTTCTGTGCTGATACGCATCATCCAGCAAAATAATTTCTGGTTTTTCGTTTTGAGAAAGCAATTGCTGAATTCCGTTCGTACGATTGGCATCAACTGCAACCATCACATTTGGAAACTTTTGATAAAACTGAAAAGGCTCGTCACCTAAAATTTCAGCATTTGAATTTTCGTTAGCCAAAACAAAACCTGCTGACTTTCTTTTGTAACCACGGCTTAAAGTGGCAACTTTATATTTATCAGATAATAACCGAATCAAGTATTCTATTTGAGGCGTTTTTCCAGTTCCGCCAACACTTAAATTTCCAACTGCAATTACTGGAAGATCAAACGAAGTTGATTTTAAAATTCCTTTATCAAATAAAAAATTACGGATTGAAGTAATGAATCCGTACAAAATGGCAAAAGGGAAAAGTATTTTTCGAAGTAAGTTCATAAAATTATTTATCTGAGTAATGACCCATTGCAGAAACTATGATAACGGTGACAATCTCTTCTTCTACCCGATAAATCATTCTATCTTTTTGATTAATTCTTCTAGACCAATATCCTTTAAGACTATACTTCAACTCCTCTGGTTGTTCTTCTCCAAAAAAAGGGGTCTCAGTTAGTTCTAGAAGTATTTTTTCAATCTTTTTTATGGTAGCTTTATTTCCTGATTTATAGTGATTTTTCAAATCTTTACGAGCAATATCGTCAAATTCTACAAAATACTTCCCCATATATCATCTGGATTTAATCTTGTCGTTTTTCCTTGTTTAATATTCTCTTCTGCTTTTTTAACTTTTTCAATAAATTCTGCACTATAAATACTTGGCTCCTCATTAACCTGTCCATAACTATCCGTTTCTACAATTTCAATACCATCAAGACCTTTAAAAAAAGCTTCGAACATTTCCATAAATGCTTTTCCCGTCTTCGTGTGTTCGTTAATTTTTATAGTTGTCATAACTTATAAATTTTATATTACAAATGTACTAAATTTGTACTTTTAGTATCAACTATTATTACCATTAGTATAAATAGTTGTTACAACAAAAATTTGGAAAAAACTAAAAATGAAAATTAAAAATATTATATCGGTTCTGGAGGAAATGTCACCTTTGGCTTATGCCGAAGATTTTGACAATGTCGGACTTTTAGTCGGAGATTCTGAAACCGAATCTACTGGAGTTTTAGTCTGTCATGATGCCTTAGAAACTGTTATTGACGAAGCTGTCTCTAAAAACTGCAATCTAGTCGTTTGCTTTCACCCGATATTATTTTCTGGAATCAAAAAAATTACGGGCAAAAATTATGTGGAACGCGCCATTTTAAAAGCAATTAAAAATGATATTGCCATTTATGCCGTTCATACTGCACTTGACAATCATTCGCAAGGTGTGAATAAAATTTTCTGTGATGCTTTAGGATTGACAAATACTAAAGTTTTGATTCCGAAACAAAATTTCATTCAAAAATTAGTCACTTTTACAGTTCCTGACAATGCAGATAAAGTTCGAAATGCCTTATTTGAAGCAGGCGCAGGAAAAATTGGCAACTACGATAATTGCAGTTTTAATACTCAAGGCTTTTTTACTTTTCAAGGAAACGAAGACAGCAATCCCGTAATTGGAGAAAAAGGAAAACTGCACACAGGTGAAGAAATCAAAATCGAAGTAGTTTTTGAAAAACACTTGCAATCTCGTATTTTAAAGGCACTTTTTGCAAATCATATTTACGAAGAAGTAGCTTATGAAATTTACAACTTAGAAAATTCGCATCAAAATATTGGTTTGGGAATGATTGGTGAATTTGCAAATGAAATAGATGAAAAAGAATTTCTTCAATTCGTAAAAGAAAAAATGATTGCCGACGGAATTCGTCATTCTGCTTTTTTAGGCAAAAAAATAAAAAAAGTAGCCGTTTTGGGCGGTTCAGGAAGTTTTGCGATAAAAAATGCAATTCAGGCTGGAGCCGATGCTTTTTTGACTGCCGATTTGAAATATCATCAGTTTTATGAAGCCGAAAACAAGTTACTTTTGGCAGATATTGGTCATTTTGAGAGTGAACGCTATACAAAAAACTATATTGTTGATTATCTTCGAAAAAAAATTCTTAATTTTGCGATCATTTTATCGGAAGAAAATACAAATCCAGTTAAGTACTTATAGAATATGACGAATACGAAAGAATTAAGTGTTGAGGACAAGTTAAGAGCAATATATGATTTACAGCTTATTGACTCTAGAATTGACGAAATCAGAAACGTTAGAGGAGAACTTCCTTTAGAGGTTGAAGATTTAGAAGATGAAGTTGCAGGTTTAAGCACTCGTTCAGAAAAACTGAAAGGTGAACTTGAAGTGATTGAGGAGCAAATCAAAGCAAAGAAAATTGCTATTGAGGAGCATAAAGAAGTGATCAAAAAGTACACAAAACAACAAGAATCAGTACGTAACAACAGAGAATTTAATTCTTTGACAAAAGAAGTTGAATTTCAAGAATTAGAAATTCAATTGGCTGAAAAGCAAATCAAAGAAATGAAAGCTTCTATCGAGCACAAAAAAGAAGTTATTTCTAATTTAAAAGAAAAACTTGATGCTAAAAGCTCTCATTTAAAACATAAAAAATCTGAATTAGACGCTATTATGGCTGAAACTCAGAAAGAAGAAACTTTCTTAACTGAAAAGTCTGCTGAATTTTCTGCGCAAATCGAAGACAGATTATTAGCTGCTTATAACAGAATCAGAAGCAGTGTTCGTAACGGATTAGCTGTAGTTTCTATTGAAAGAGGAGCTTCTGCTGGATCTTTCTTCACAATTCCACCTCAAACTCAGGTTGAAATTGCTTCAAGAAAGAAAATCATCACTGATGAGCACTCTGGAAGAATCTTAGTTGACACGCAATTAGCTGAAGAAGAAAAAGAAAAAATGGAACAATTGTTCGCAAAATTCTAAATATCAAGTCCCGATTAAATCGGGACTTTTTTTTTGCTTTTATTTTTTTCTACTCCCGATAGCTATCGGGATAAAAGGATTAACACAGATTAAATTATTCTTATATTGAATAAAATCTTTTTAATCCTTTTAATCTGTGGCAAAACATTTTTTACCTTTAGAAAAAAAATAAGTTTTGAAAATAAAAAAAGGAATTCGTTTTATCACATTAAAATCAGTTGGAACTTATATAAACTTCTTGAGTTATGTTCGTCCACAAAAAGCGATGGAACTTTCGTATGCACTTTTTAGCCAGCCACGAGTTGGCCGATTAAAAAAAGAAGAACTACCAAAAGTTTTGCGACATACAGAAACAGAAACGTTTCATCATAACGAACATCATTTTCAAACTTACATTTGGAAAGGAAATGAAACCAAAATTTTATTAGTGCATGGTTGGGAAAGCAATGCTTCTCGCTGGAAAAAAACGTTACCGCATCTTCAGAAATCGGGAAGTACAATTATAGCAATTGATGCGCCTGCTCACGGACAAAGTAGTGGAAAAGAATTTAATGTTCCGCTTTATGCCGAATTTATCAATAAAGCGGTAGAAAAATATCAGCCAGAAATTATAATTGGTCATTCTATTGGTGGCGCAGCTTGTGTTTATCATCAATATTTATTTCCGAATACGAGCATCAATAAAATGGTGATTTTGGGCGCTCCTTCAGATTTAAAAACTTTGATCGACAATTACATTTCGATGTTGAGTTTGAACAGAAAAATGCTTCCTCTTCTAGAAAATAAATTCATAAATCGTTTCAATTTTAAATTGGAAGATTTTTCAGGACAGAAATTTGCATCTGAATTTACTATTCCTGGATTTATTGCCCACGATACTTCTGATAAAATTGTGGCTTTCGCCGAAGGGCAAAAAATAGCCAGCAATTGGAAAAACAGTCAATTTATCGAAACCAGCGGTTTAGGTCACGGCATGCACGATGACGAATTATATGATAAAGTGATTGAGTTTCTTTTTGCCGAAGGTTCAAAGTAGCAAAGGCTCAGAGGTACAAAGTTTTTCCAAAAATTTAAAATCTGTCCCGAAGCTTCGGGGCTAAAATCTAAAATTAAAATGATCGCTGTAATTTTTGAAGTCATTCCGAACGAAGGAAAAAAAGAAGAATATTTAGATATCGCTGCAAATCTAAAACCCGAATTAAGCCATATTGATGGATTTATTTCGATAGAAAGATTTCAGAGTTTAGCTGATCCTGGAAAAATTTTGTCTTTATCTTTTTGGAGAGATGAAGAAAGTATTCAGCAATGGCGAAATCTGGAAATGCATCGTCACGCGCAAGCAAAAGGGAGAAAAGAAGTTTTTAAAGATTATCATTTAAGAATTGCAAATGTAGTTCGTGACTACGGAATGTTTGATCGAAAAGAAACTCCTGAAGATAGTTCGATTTTTCATGATTCTTAGAAAAGGCTCAAAGGCTCAGAGGCACAAAGTGGCAAAGGTTTTTCTTATAGTTTCTAAGTTTTCTTTACAAAAATCTAAGAAGTCTAAAATCTAAAATTCTAAGAAGTCTAAACTTTTAGCTACTTTTGCAGTATGGAAGAAAATTTAAAACGTCTTAATAAATTTATTGGAGAAACGGGATATTGTTCTCGTCGTGAAGCCGATAAATTAATTGAAGAAGGACGCGTAACTATAAATGGTGCGGTGGCGGAAATGGGAACTAAAGTTTCGCCAGATGATGAAGTGCGCATAGATGGTAAATTGATCGTTGAGAAAAACGAAAAAATGATTTATCTGGCATTCAACAAACCTGTCGGAATTGAATGTACAACCAACTTAGAAGTTAAAAACAACATCGTAGATTATATTAATTATCCAAAACGTATTTTCCCAATTGGAAGATTGGATAAAGCCAGTGAAGGATTGATTTTTATGACCAACGACGGTGATATTGTAAATAAGATTCTTCGCGCTAGAAACAACCACGAAAAAGAATATACCGTTACGGTAAATAAACCAATTACAGATCGTTTTATTCAGAGAATGGGAAATGGTGTTCCGATTTTGGATACGGTTACAAAAAAGTGTAAAGTAGAACAAATCAGCAAATACACTTTTAAAATCATTTTAACGCAGGGATTAAACCGTCAAATTAGAAGAATGTCTGAATACTTAGGTTACGAAGTTACAGCGCTTAAACGTATCCGAATTATCAATATTTCGTTAGATGTTCCTGTTGGCCGTTATAGAGAATTAACTGATGCTGAAATAAAAGAATTAAATCAGTTAATCGAGCCTTCTAGTAAAACTGAAGAAGCAAGTCTTCCAAAAGTTGAAGCTCCAGCTCCAAGCCGAAGAAAGACATTTATTTCAAAACATGATCCTCGATTTAGAAAAAGAGGAGATAATTAAAAAAATGGGCGCTAAATATTTTAGCGCCCTTTTTACTTTCTATAAAAGCTTATTTTATTTCAATACAGTAAATTTACCAATCACGTCTTTATATTTCTCGCTAAGCGTTACATGGTGATTCCCTTTTAAAACAATTAAATTATCGCTCAAAACTATTTCTAAAATTTTATTAGAATTTACAATAAAATTACGGTGTGTTCTAACAAATTGCATCGGATCTAAAAGTTCTATAATCTTGGTCAGCGAAATAAGAATTACAAATTTTTCAGTTTCGGTAATGATATTGCAATAACGATCTTCTACTTCGATATATAAAATATCTTCCATACAAACCTTTTTTAATGCTTTCTTCTTTTTGATAAAAAGCGAATCGTTACTTACTACAGTATTTTGATCTTCGCTATGAAAAACATTTAACTGTTGGTAGAATTTTTCGACAGCCATTTCCATTGCATATAGAATTTCAAGTTCATTAAAAGGCTTCATTAAAAAACTGAAAGGCTTTGTAAGTTTAGCTCTTTCAAAAATCTGACGATCTTTTGAATTGGTTAAAAACACAAAAGGTTTTACACTGTTTGGAACAATGTTTATGGTTTCTGCAAAAGTAATCCCATCAGGTTTTCCGTCTAGAAAAACATCAATAACTACTATATCCACTACATTATTATAAAACAGTGCAAGTGCTTCATTGTACGTCGATGCAATTCCGACAATATTATAATTATTACCTGTAAGCACCTTTACGAGCGCATCACTTTCTGAAACGGTATCTTCAATAATCAGTACGTTTATATTATTCATGATTTTTAAACTTTTGTAATGCAATGATAATTTTAGTTCCCACGTTTTCTTTGCTTTCTATCTCCAAGCTTCCTCCGTTCTTGTAAATCATACTTTTACACAACTGCAATCCAAGACCGGTTCCTATTATGTCATCATTCTCTTTTTTAGAAAGCAACATCGTATCTTTAAGCAAATCACTTATTGTGTCTTCGCTCATTCCTACTCCAGTATCTTCGATTATCAAATAGCAATATTCTTCTGTAGACGTTCTGGTATAAATACTTATCAAGCCATTCTCCTTTGAGAATTTAATTGCATTATCTAGAAAATTTCTAATAATGATCTTAAGCGAATCTGTATCTGCGAATACATATTCTGATTTTGCTACTTCATTTTTAAAACCGATATTCTTACTTAACATCAACGGTTTATAATTGTATTCGACATGCTGAACTATCGAAGCCAAGTGCAGAGATTCCTTAAAAAAGTAAGATTGTTTGGTTTGCAATAAAGCCCAATTCAACAAATTATCCAGTAAATTGTAAGTACTGTTTGCTATAGTACTGTTAGTGTTCAGCAAAGTATCCAGCTCTGTGAAATTTTTACTTTTAAGATTTTCTATTAGCTTGCCATTACTAGTTTTTAAAGCATTTACAGACGATCTTAGGTCATGACTTACGATAGAAAACAACTTATCTTTTGTTGCATTTAACTCATCCAGTTCGTTTTTCTGTTTTAAAATGATTCTATTCTTTTTAATTTTTTGTCTGTAAAAATAAATCCCCGTTCCAAATAAAATTAGCAGTAAGATCGAAGAAGCTAGAAATCCATTTCGCTCTGCTGCTTTGATTTTATTCTCGGCTTCAAGAATATCTACTTCTTTTTGTTTTTGTTTGATTGCGAACTTTTTTTCAAGATCTGCAATTGCCCAAACTTTATTTTGATCATTTAATGAATCTTTCCATTTTTCATATTCTTTTCTGTAGTTCAATGCCAGCGGAAAATTTTTCCTATTTTCCTCCACTACAGCCATATTTAAAGTTGCATTTTGCTTTAACTCTAATGATTTTGCTTTCTGCGAAAGATGATATGCTTTTTCAAAATAAGGAATTGCCTGATTATCTTTATATTGCTGATAATACAACGTTGCAATATCCATATAAGAGCCAATTAAAAGCAGTGTATCTTTCTCTATTTCTTGTCGTTTTGCACTTTTAAACAAATATTCTTCAGCTTTCTCATAATTTTCAAGATGCAAATAACATAAACCTATATTATGCAGAACGGTGCTGAATTTTATATCATAAAGCTGTTTGTTGGTTAACTTTTCAGTTTCATGGAAATACTGTAAAGCGAGTTTAAAATTATTTTTGCTTAAAGCGATTTCGCCCAACTTCATTTTAACTTTGTACGAAAACGGAAAACCGCTTGATATTTGATTTAATTCTTTTTTAGATTCATCTAGTAGTTTTTTTTCTTTGAAGCTTATTGCTCTAAAATAATGACAGTAATCTAAGATTTCTTTATTTCGGGATTCGTTTATTTCTTTCATCGAATAAACCAAAGTAGAATCCCAATTATTTTGAAGAAAGAAGTTCTGCGCTTTATAGAAATTAGTATTTTCTTTAAATTTTTGAGCCTTTACTTTAATTGCCGTGCTCATCAAATTCTCTTTTTGAAGGTGCGTTTGAGAAAAAACAAATAAGGAAAATAACAATAGCGAAGTAGTCAATACTCTATTTATCATTACACTTTTTTACATTGCATTATACTGATAAAAATTCATAAGTGCTGTAAAATCGTATTACAGCACTTTTTTTGATTAAGTAATTAACCTGACTGTACATTGGTTACTGTTCCTCTAGAAGCAACAGGATCGACATCCCAAAGAAAAGTCTGTATTTGTTCAATATTTGAAAGTCCGCCGATAAAATTATCCGCATCTGCCGTAAAAATTATTTCATAGATCACTAAGTCTTCTGATAATTCTTCAGGCATATCATATACTATAAAAAATTGCAATTGAGGGTTTCCATCAAGATCAACAAAAGTGTTTTGAAATATACTATAATCTAACACTTCATTTATAACTTTTGTATGATCAACATAGACCACTGCATTTACAGAAAGAACATTTTTTTTTGCATCATAATAAGCTTCCACGTAAGGCGATAGAATCTCTACTGATTTCTTTTTTTTAAATCCGACACGACCAATAGCAGAGGCTTCTTCTGGAGGCGTTATATCTACTCCGGGGGGATCAATAAGCTGGATCTGCCTTTTGGGGGACTTTAAAGTAGTTTTTTCCATGATTTTATTTGTTTAAGGACATTAATAAAATTGTTTTTGGATAAAAATTGCTCTCAACCGATTGAAATCAATAAAAAAGCAATCATTTTTTTACAAATCAAATATATAAATATTTTCTTAATAACTAATTAATTCCTTTCGACAAATAACCTAAAAACCAGACAAATAACACATATATTGAATTATTCAAAAAAAAGCACAAAAAAATCTCATCATTTCTGATGAGATTTTAAAATATAAAGCTATTCTTAGTTTATTCTTTTTTGTCTATAAATTCATAGTACAAAGCTTTAGACAAAAAGTTTGCGTTTTGATAATTAGAAATCAATTCTTCTCTTACCGCTTCTGAATATTTCCCATCTAGATTATTTTTTTCAAAGTATTCACGACGTGCATCATCATTAAAATTCAATCCGCTTAAGAAAACAGGTTCGACTCCTTTATTAACTGAAATATTGTAGTTCGTTATAAGATTTCCCCAGTTCACATAACTGCACAAAAGTATTGTTGCATAGAAATACCAAATCATCTGATTGAAAAGGAAAGCGTTAGTTTTCTGTTTGCTTATTTTTTGAAATGAAATAACTAATCCGATAATGGCTAAAATTAGGAAAGCATATACTCCTAGCCTTTTATAAGTTAAACCATAAAAAGAAACATATTCTGAGTTTTTGATAATGGCACTTATAATCAAAACTACATTTAAAACTAACCAGACTTTTGCTAGTTTTTTTAGCGAAGAAGCTTCTTCATCAAAATTGAAACCTCCTTTAAAGTAAAACATAATTACTCCAACTGCCATTAAGATTGAAAAAATAACGGCATTTACGCGTTCATGCGTATCTGAACTTAGATTTGCTTTTTCTACAACCTCAAAAAACTGCTCATAATTGTAAGTTCCAATAAAAACTAAAAGCATAATATTTAAAAGAAACAGCGTGATTACACCACTTTTTCTTTCGAAGTCCAAATCTAAAAATGAAAAAGTACTTTGATTTTTTACTTCAGAAACATTCGTAAAATCATTACTCAATTTCGGATTGTATTCGTAACAAACATCTGGAACCCAATAATTCCAAAAGCTAAATGAAATATAAAATCCTAAAATGCACATTGCAATTAGTTGCGGCAGATTGATATCCAATTCATAATCTGTAAATAATGAAGAAAAATGATCACTTCCGAAAGAATAAACGATAAAAAACAATCCAAGAAAAATAACTGGAATAAGAACAAAAGCTACCAATTTTTTAGCAAAATCATTATGGATTTTTCGTTCTGGAAGCCATTGTTTAAAAATAAATACTCGCCCTAAAGAAGTAATTCCGTTTAAGAATATTAACGGAAAAACTTGTATCGTTTTCAGTTCTCCATCTTGTGTTTTGAATTGTAAAATTAGAATTGACAATGCCAAGGCAAAAAACGACGCCGCATCTCCATACCATGCAAAAGCGAAACAAGACAAAATAGAAGTCACTACTAGAACTAAATGTGATCGGTCTACAAACTTCTCCTGAAAGAAATAACTAATTAATAGCGTAAGCAAAACGCCAAAAATAGAAATATTGATTCCAACAGATTCGTTGTAAAAAAGCAGTATAAAAACCGCAGTACAGGCTAAAATAATTTGATGTTTTTTCATGATTGACAGATTTAAAAGTACTTTGTAATTCAAAGTTTTTAGGTAAAAAAATAGAGTTATTTATGATTTCATTAATTTTTCAAGGTACAATAAGTGTTCTTTAAAAGCTGCACGCCCCAAATCAGTTACTTGATAAGAGGTTTTTGGCTTTTTGCCTACGAATTCTTTTTTTACTTCAATATATCCAGCTTTTTCAAGCGCAGAGGAATGACTCGCTAAATTACCATCGGTGATATTCAAAAGCGTTTTCATCTCGGTAAAATCTACCCAGTCGTTAACCATCAGAATAGACATAATACCTAATCTGACACGGCTTTCAAAATCTTTATTTAGTTTATCAATAATTCCCATTGGGTTATTTGTATTTTTTGAACATCACTAATCCGTATGCGATATGTAGAATTCCGAATCCTAAAATCCAGAAAATCAAACCATATCCTATATAAAAAAGCGAAATACATCCTAAAATCAGTTCCGAAAAACCAAGATATTTTACATCAGAAAATGTATATTTTTCAGCATTTATAACAGCTAGTCCGTAAAAAATTAATGTTGACGGTGCCACTAAACCAAAGTGTCCATGATACATTAATGCCAGACAAAATATTCCGCCAGCTACAAGCGGTACCGCCAGATTGAACAGCATTTTTTTTGTTGCCGAAGTCCAAATTGGCAAATTGTATTTTCGGCTTTTTCTAACTGTAAAGAAAGTACCGAATAACAATGCAAAAACCATAATTGTAATTCCGATCCAGAATAATTCTGAAACCAGATTGGTAGAATATAATCTATGCTCATCTTTTAAATAATCCATTCCATTTGCTTTGAACAACTGGTAAACATAGATTCCGCCAATTAAAGCCGAAAGTCCAGCGAAGACTCCCGAAAGTCCGCTTAATGATATAAATCTTGAAGAGCGCTCCATCATGGAACGAATATGTGCTAAATCTTCTTGGTGCTTTTGATTCATAATTAAAGTACTTTGCGTTACAAAGTTATTATTTATTTTGAATTGGCAAATAAAAAAATCATTTTATTTTTAATATACCGCCCCTCTGGGGCTTAAATGGGTGTACTTACATGTTTCTACAAATATTTCATCCCTCTGGAATTCTGCAAACTTTTTAAAAACGAAACTTTCTTATGAAAATGATTGCGTGAGGGATAGAAGCTAGCTACCAAAGTAGCGCGGATAGCCCGACCGTACCGATATAAGAAGGCGTATATGCGCAAAGTATGTTTGCCTTCTTATATCGGTACGGTCACGCCCAAATTATAAAATGAAAAAGCCCATTCTTAACGAACAGGCTTTTCTTTTATTATGAGATTTTAAATTAGAACCATCTTCTGCGTTTGAATAAAAATACGCCGAAAGAGGATAGAATAATTGAAATTAAAAGTAGAATCCAGATTCCATATTTACTTTCTTCCAGGCCGTTTGGCACGTTCATTCCGTACAAACTGGCAATTAGTGTCGGGATCATTAAAATGATGGAAATAGAAGTCATCTGCTTCATAATATTGTTCATATTATTTGAGATTACAGATGCGTATGCGTCCATCATTCCGGTTAAGATGTTGTTGTAAATGTTTGCCGTATCTTGCGCCTGATTTAACTCGATTTCAACATCTTCCAGTAATTCTGGATCGTAATTGGCTTTGTGTGCTTTTAAGTTTTTGATTCTTTGAAATAAAACATCATTTGCTTTTAAAGAAGTGATGAAGAATACAAAACATTTTTCGATTTGAAGTAACGCCTGCAATTCTTCGTTTTTGATTGATTTCTCTAAATTATCTTCTGCCAGTTTTATTTTGTGATTGATTTGTTTTAGATATTTCAAATACCAAACGCTTGATGATAAAAGTAATCTTAGCACTAGGTTGAAATTATCTTCTATTTCGATGCTTTTGCGCTGTGAATAGGCAACAAAATCCTTTATAATTTCTGTTTTATAAAAACTGATGGTAACACATATATCATCTTTAAAAATGATTCCGAGCGGAACGGTATGAAAAGGAATTTTGACATCGCCGCTTTTTATGGGAATACGCATGATAATCAGCGTCCAGCCATCTTCGATTTCGATACGAGGTCTTTCGTCGATATCTTCAATATCATTATAAAAGGCTTCGGGAAGCTGAAGTTCTTCTAATAAGTAATTTTTATCTGATTCTGTTGGAGATTCGATATGAATCCAGCAATTTGAAGTCCATTTTTGGATTTCTACCAATCCGTTGTTGTTTGTGTAAAAGGCTTTCATTTCAAAATACAGGTTTTTAACGCAGCATTTTGAAATTTCAAAAGCTGCTTAATTTAATACTAACGAATAATAATAATCGTCCATTTGGAGAAGTGTGTTTTTTTAAGTGGTGCAAAAGTATCCTTTATTTTTAAGAACCGAAACTTTAAACTATTAATTATATATTAAAATGGAACTTTGAGAAGATTTTAAACACAGAGAGACATAGATATTCTAATTGTAGAAAAGGCGTTTCACTTTTTTTAAATAAACATAGTAGGAGTTCGAGTAAACTATGTGAAAGAAATTTGTTTCTCTTTTTGTATTCTTTTTTAAGAATTAAATTCTATGTTTCTATGTGTTAAAAAAATAAAAAAGCCTGCTCAATCGAACAGGCTTTATAAATATATTTTGACGCAATTTTATTTATTTCTTGCGCTTCTCATTTTTCTTGCTAAAAGTGTATTTTTAAGCAACATCGCAATTGTCATTGGTCCTACTCCACCTGGAACTGGTGTAATGAAAGATGCTTTTTTGCTTACTGCGTCAAAATCAACGTCACCTTTGATAACGTATCCTTTTGCGTTTGATGCATCTTCTACGCGTGTAATTCCAACATCAATAACAGTTACTCCTTCTTTTACCATATCGGCTTTTAAGAATTCTGGAACCCCTAAAGCTGTGATGATGATATCTGCATTTTTAGTGAATTCTGCTAAGTCTTTCGTACGGCTGTGCGTTAATGTAACTGTAGAATCACCTGGATTTCCTTTTCGGCTCATTAAAATACTCATTGGACGCCCAACGATGTGGCTTCTTCCAATAACTACTGTATGTTTTCCTGCAGTTTCTACTTTGTAACGTTCTAATAATTCCATAATTCCAAATGGCGTTGCTGGAATAAAACTTTCCATTTCAAGAGCCATTCTACCAAAGTTCGTTGGGTGGAATCCATCAACGTCTTTATCAGGATCGATAGCTAATAAGATTTTCTGCTCGTCGATATGTTTTGGTAAAGGCAACTGAACAATGTATCCATCAAGATTATCATCTTCGTTTAACTCTTTAATTTTAGCAAGCAATTCGTCTTCGGTAATCGTATCCGGCAGACTTACTAAAGTTGAATCGAAACCAATTTCTTGGCATGATTTTACTTTACTTCCTACGTAAGTTAAACTTGCTCCGTTATTTCCAACTAAAACAGCTGCTAAATGAGGCACTTTTCCTCCAGCTGCTTTTATTGATTGAACTTCGGCTGCAATTTCGTTTTTAATGTCGTTAGATGTTTTTTTACCGTCTAGTAGCTGCATTGTTTTGTTTCAAGTTTAAAGTTTCATGTTTCACGTTGTCTGTGAAACTTAATATTTATTGAATTAAAAAAGTTTCAAGTTTTGGTCTCTTAACTTGAAACCTTAAACTTGAAACTTTTTTTTATTTTATCTCGGCATTCCTCCTGGCATACCACCCGGCATCCCTTTCATACCTCCCATCATTTTCATCAGATTTTTTCCGCCTGGGCCTTGCATCATCTTCATCATCTTGCTCATTTGGTCAAACTGTTTCATCAGCTGATTTACTTGCTCGACTTTAGTTCCCGAACCTTTAGCGATTCTGGCTTTTCTTTTTACGTCGATAATGGCTGGTTTGCTTCTTTCTCCCGGTGTCATCGAATAAATAATCGCTTCGATATGTTTGAAGGCGTCGTCTTCGATTTCTACATCTTTCATGGCTTTTGAAGCACCTGGTATCATTCCAACCAAGTCTTTCATATTACCCATTTTCTTTACTTGTTGAATCTGCGTTAAGAAGTCGTCAAAACCGAATTCGTTTTTAGCAATTTTCTTTTGAAGTTTTCTTGCTTCTTCTTCGTCAAATTGCTCTTGAGCTCTTTCAACAAGAGACACAACGTCTCCCATTCCTAAGATACGCTCAGCCATACGTTCTGGATAGAAAACATCAATTGCTTCCATTTTTTCTCCAGTACCAACAAATTTAATTGGCTTGTTTACAATCGATTTGATTGAAAGCGCCGCTCCACCACGAGTATCACCATCTAATTTCGTTAAGATAACTCCATCAAAGTTTAAGATATCGTTGAAAGCTTTTGCTGTGTTTACAGCGTCTTGTCCTGTCATAGAGTCTACAACGAACAATGTTTCTTGTGGCTGAATTGCTTTGTGTACACGTGCAATTTCGTCCATCATTTCCTGATCTACTGCCAAACGTCCTGCCGTATCGACGATAACAACATTGAATCCGTTTGCTTTTGCATGTTTAATTGCATTTTGAGCAATTTCAACAGGATTTTTATTTTCTGGTTCTGAGTAAACCTCAACACCTATTTGATCTCCAACAACATGCAACTGATTAATCGCCGCTGGACGGTAGATATCACACGCTACAAGAAGTGGTTTCTTGTTTTTCTTTGTTTTTAAGAAGTTAGCTAATTTTCCAGAGAAAGTCGTTTTACCAGAACCTTGAAGTCCTGACATCAAAATAACTGTTGGATTTCCTGAAAGGTTCACACCAGCAACATCTCCACCCATTAATTCGGTAAGTTCGTCTTTTACTAACTTAACCAATAATTGTCCTGGCTGCAATGTTGTTAATACATCTTGACCAATTGCTTTATCTTTTACTCTGGCAGTAAAATCTTTCGCAATTTTAAAGTTAACATCGGCATCAAGTAAGGCACGACGAACTTCTTTTAAGGTATCGGCAACGTTTACTTCTGTAATTTTACCGTGTCCTTTTAATATATGGAACGCTTTATCTAACTTATCACTTAAATTATCAAACATATCATTTTCTTTATTTGAAGTGCAAAGATAATCTAATTAGATATTTCAGGCAATTTTTATTTAAGTGCAATTGCGTTTGAATTTTACCGCAAAGGACACAAAGATTTACGCAAAGTTCCCTAAGTTTTTTTGCTCGCAAAGTCGCAAGGTCGCAAAGTTTTCTTTCACGCAGATTTAAAAAAGATTTAATCATTTTAATCTGTGGCAAAAGAAAAAGGCGCAAGAAGAAAAACCTCTGCACCTTTGTTACTTTGTCTCTTTGAACCTTTATTTTAGAATTGAAAGTAAATGAATGGTTGTGAACCTGCAACAGCTGTTGCATAAACAATCCAGTAAACAAATCCTAAGATTATTGCTTTTACCAATATCGGAGTTTTGTCGAAAACCGATTTCATCCCGTTGGTGAAAGTTTCTGGTAAGAAATGCCAAACGTAACCGAATAACATTAATCCGAAAACATTTTTGTAACCTAATACAATCGTTTTCCAAAGTTCTGGTTCGAATGTTAATTGTCCAATATTATTGATTACCTGTAAAGCTGTTTCGAAATCTCTTGCGCGGAAAAAGATCCAACAGAAAACCACAAAATGGAATGTGATTAAGATTGAGAAAAATCTCCACAAGAAATTTGGACTCTTATCTTTTTTAGAAGGAAAGAATTCCATGAATATTTTATGAACTGCCAAAGCTAATCCGTGAAGTGCTCCCCAAACTATAAATTGTGCTCCTGCTCCGTGCCACAAACCTCCTAAAAGCATTGTCGTAAACAAGTTAAAATTGGTTACTAAAGTCTGTTTTCTTTTGCTTGAAAGTAAAAATGATAAACAGAAAACTAGAATACTGGCTAACGCCACAATCAAAGGAATTATACTTGTCGTATAATTTGCCATTCCCCAAAGCAATAATCCAAAAAAGAATAAACTTGGGAATAAATATCCAGCGAAAGAACCTTCACGATTTCCTCCAATCGAAATGTATAAAAAGTCTTTTAACCAAGTCGAAAGTGAAATATGCCATCTTCTCCAGAAATCGGTAATCGAAGTTGATTTATAAGGCGTTCTAAAGTTGGTTGGCAATTTAAATCCAAGCAACAATGCAATACCAATTGCCATATCTGAATATCCAGAGAAATCGCAATAAATCTGAATTGCATATCCGTAAGAAGCCATCAAGTTTTCAAAAGAAGTATAGCTCAATGGTGTATCAAAAACACGGTCTACAAAGTTTACCGAAATGTAATTTGAGATTACTGTTTTCTTGATTAAACCTCCAATAATCAAAAACAAAGCATTGTTTACATCTTGTCTTGTTAGATTTAATTTTTGATAAATCTGAGGCAAAAAATCTTTCGCGCGAACAATTGGTCCAGCGACTAACTGCGGGAAAAACGAAACGAAGAATAAATATTCTATGTAGTTTTTTGTTGGTTTAATTTCTTCTCTGTAAATCTCAATAATATAACTCATCGACTGGAAAGTATAGAAAGAAATTCCAACAGGAAGAAAAACATTATGAAGTGCAAAATTACCCTGAAACATATCATTGTAAGTTACAATCAAAAAGTTCATATATTTGAAATAGCCCAAAAGTGCCAAATTCAAAATAACACTAATCACCAAGTATAATTTCTTAACTCCGTCTCTGCTTTCTCTATAAATAATCTGGCTCAAGCCATAATCTACAACAGACGAAAGCAATAAAAGCAGAAAGTAAATTCCGCTAGATTTATAATAAAAGAATAATGAGAAGAGAATAACATACGTTAATCTCAAATAAAATGTTTTGCGTAAAAAACCATACACAAAATAGAAAACCAGAAATAAACCTAAGAATAAACCGGTGTTGAATAAAAGTTTTTCGTCGGGATTGTAAACAAACCAACTCTTAACTTGTTCTATTGTAATTGCACCAAAGTTTTGAATGAACCAATTATTAATGCTATCTATTGTTGTCAACTTATTTCTTTAATTTAAAATTATCGTATGTTCTTAAAAACGCCTGAGTAAACAAATTCCCTTGTTTCTCGTATCCTTTTTTTGAATAATGAACCCAATCTGGCCCAATTAATCCTTGTACTTTTAATTGTTTAATGCCACTCATTCCGCCAAACTCATCGTACAAATCCCAAACTGCAAAACCATCTTTTTGAGCTGTCTCAATAATTTCTCTTGCATAATCGTTGATATAATTATTCGGTTTTCTTCTTAGCAGCGATGGCGGCGGCGTCATCACAATTATTGGAGCATTTATATTCTGTGCTTTAATATTGCTGATAAACTCTCTTAATTCTTTGATATAATTTCCAGCATCTAAGTGATCGTAACTTTCATTTGTCCCTAACGAAAAAATAAGCAAATCTGGATGCAACGATTTTAATTGTTCAAAGAATAACGGATATTTATTGTAATCTGAATATTTGGCTCCATTTACTCCAATTCCGCTATAAATAATTCCAGAAGCATCTTTTTCTAAAACAATTCCGTTTAATTCATAATCCTTAGCTTCTTTATTCGGAATCAAGAAAATTCGGCTTAGAGCATTTTCTGAATTATAATAATGTGAATAAGAATCTGATTCTATTGCCAACGGAACAAACTCTGACATAGAAATGGTCTTTTGTTTTGTTTCCTTTGTAGCAATTTTTAACGTTCTTCCCGCACGAATATTATTTGACTTTAAATGATTGTCTCTTTTAATATCTGCAATCGAAACGTCGTATTTGTCTGCAATAGTTCCAAGTACCTCGCCTTTTTTGATTTTATGTGTAATAACTTTTGGCTCTGTCGTCTGAATGGAATTAATTTTAGACGAAATTGCCAAATCGAACATATTTTGGTTCTGAGGCGTAATAATTTTTATGGTATTGAATTTATAGGCGGGATCTTTTACATTCATTTCCATTACAAATCCACCAGTATCTCTCCAAAGTCCAATTCCGCATAATCCAATTGGGTTATTCTTTACTGGATAAATATTTCGATAACTTTCCCAAGTTCTGTTCGATCTAAATCGTTCATTGTAAGATCCGTTTGTTTTGGCCAATTGATAAGGAAATACTAGACCTCTTCCTCCATTTCCAAATTTCTGCTGCAGATTTTTTCTGATTTCATTAGTCATCAAATCGCCTTGAATATGCGAATCGCCAATATGCACAATATTTATTTTTTGATTTTTATTACTTTCATTTTCCTCTAATTTCTTAAAGAAATCTTCTAATACTTTCGCATTATAAATCTGACCATCAGAAGGAACATCAATTTTTGCGGTATCCACTTTTTGAATCATACTTTTAGGTATTGGATGTAGGTCTGTTTTCGGAGTTTTTTCATTTGTTGCAAAAAAAAGACAACAAAAGAAAACAATGAGTTTATTTATCATAAGCTGTCTGTTGTTACTGAAACGGAATCAGGTTTGGCTCTTCTTACTGGTTTTGGTTTAGTTCCTTCAGCATCTCTTTTTTCTCGGAGTTTTTTATACTCTTCGTATCCTTTGTTTAATTGTCCATACAGCAAATTACCAATTGCTTTTGCTCCACGTTGGTTAAAATGCGTATAATCTTTATTGGCTTTCGCCGGAGTTTCATCAACCCATTTAATCATTGAACCGTCACCTCCCATTAAAGTGTATAAGTTTACAAATCCTGCTTGTGTTTCAAGTGCATAGTGTTTTTGCGCTTTCATTAAAGGAACTACGGCAGAATCGGTTTTCATTTCCATATCATATTTTGTCGATTTATCTGCTGTAGAAACAATCAAAATTGAAACTCCTGGAAAAGATTCTTTTATTTTGTTAACGGTTTTGGTCATTCCTTTTTCATACCAAGAATAATTTTTGGTTCCGTAATTTAAAACGTTTGTTCCGTAATGAAGGATAATTAAATCGTATTTCAAACTATTATTAAAAGCTCTCATTACGTCAGCATTAAACATTGAAATCGGAAGTCCTGAATTTCCTCTTTGCGAAAAGTTATCTACGTGAACTCCCGCGCCATTATCAAAATTAAATCCGTAAATCGGAATAGAATCTGCTTGTACAAAATTTGCTTTGAAAGCTTTCAAGCTTCCAGATGAAACTTTTAATGTATTCACTAAATTATTTGGCGAAAGACTTTTCTTGATGGTATCTTTTCCAATAATAAAATTCACTTTTCCAGTTTTAGCTGAATACCCATAAAATAAGGTTGCATTATCTAAAGAAGTAGAAAATTTGTTAAGACCTGCTTCGTATTGAACCCAAGTCGAATTGGATTTATCATTTGCAAAAAACACATGACCATTCACACCAAAAGGGCTTGTTGGTCTTTTTACATTTAAGTAGGATTGTGTTTTCCAGTTTTTAGAATAAGTTGATTTGACAGAACCTCTTGAAGCTGCAGATTCTGAAGTAATAGAAACAAAACCTACTCCATTTCCTCCAAAACGTTCCTGATAATTGGTACGAACATCCTGAACGATTAAATCACCATCTGTCATCGAATCTCCATAATAAGCGATTCTAACTTTGTTCTGTGGATTTTTTTCTAGCTGATACAATTTCTCATAAAAAGAAATCAGATATTGATATCCTTTATAATCTTCAAATGTTTCTGCAGGAAATTCGATTCCTTCAGTTTCATCAAAAACAATTTTCTGCTGATTCAGCTTTCTTTCGCTCTCAGCAATACTATCATCATCCAACGAAAGAGAATCTTGGGCAACAGACTCTAAAAGCAAACTGTCAATTAATATGTTTTTAGAATCTAATTTACTGTCCGAAAATATTTTATCTGGAAGGATTTGTTTGAATCCAATAAAAGCAACCAATGCCAAAGCAACGATCGAAAAAGACTGAAAAAAATAAGATTTTGTATTCACTTAATAATTATAAAAATATGAAGAACTGCATTCAAAAATTAAACCAATTAAATAATTGTTAACTTATTGCAGAAAAATTTTGTGCAAAGATAGAATAACATTTTGTTTCTAATTCAATTTAACAAGAAAGTAGAACAAAAAAAAGAGGTTAGATAAATCTAACCTCTAAATCAAAAAAAAAATAAAAAAAACAAAGCTAGTGATTAACTAAATTTTTGATTCCGTTTAATTGAATATAACTTTTCCAGATTTTAATTCTTTATTGTCAGAAAGTATCTTATAAAAATAAAGCCCTTTTTGATAGTTTGCTGGAATTTTCCAATTTACTACCTGGTTTGGTGTTACTTTTCCTTTATAAACTGATTTTTCGTTTCCTAATTTTTCTGAGTACAATACGATTTCAAGCTCTTTATCTGCAGAAAAATTTGTTGCAAAATTTATAGATTCAGATGTTGGGTTTGGATAAACTGTTAGATCTTCAGCATTTATTCCTTTTGAAGTAATTTTATTTGCCTTTGTAGAAGGAAGAGTTAGTACATTGCTTAAGGAAGGTCTATTTCTAGATTTTACAGTTCTGGTAACAGTCATACCCTGATAAACATTTATAGGCAGATTTGCATTATATACCCAAGAAGGAAGCACCAAATGTTGACCAACCTCTCCAGGAAATTCAAACGTTCCTATTTCTGCACTTGTATACTGCCAAGAATATTCATACACTCCATCTCCTCCAGCCGGTAAACTACCTGTTATAGTAGATCCGTTTATAGTAATTATATTATTTACTGTCTCTGGAAGAGGTTGAATTATTAATTCATTACTTGAAACAACTCTATTTCTAGATTTCACAAATCTAGTAACAACTACACCTTCATAAACATTAATTGGTAAATTCGGATTGTAAATCCATGATGGAAGTTTTAAATTTTTTCCTTCCTCTCCAGTAAACTCAAATGTTCCAATTTCTTCACTCGTATACTTCCAAGAGTATTCATATGTTCCATTTCCTCCCGTAGGAGTGCTTCCTTGTATTTCTGACCCTAATAAACTAATTGTGTTATTTTGGATTGATACTGACAAGACACTATTTACCTGTATATCAACCACATTACTTATACTTCCATTACTAGCATGTCTACGATATTGTGTATAATTAGCCACAAAGTTATCTTTAAAGCTTAGACCATTATTAATTTCGGGTCTATAATCCTTATTTGTAGCTCCGGCAATAATTTTAAAACCCTGCCCATCATAGTTGTACCTATACCATTGATAGGTTACATTGCTTCCCATATCACTTCCTATTAGTGGCTGTATAGTATTATCTTCATAGATATATTGAGGATTGGTATTTGTTATTACATTTGAATTTGTTGGATTTGTTGGATTTGTTGGATTTGTAGTGGATGATCCCTTATAATTAACAGTAATTTTTATCATCTTACTTTCTTCTTGAAAACAACTTCCATTTGTTGAAAACTTATAAACGATCTGGGTATCCGTGGTCACCGTCTTTTTAAACTTAAACTTCAGAGTCGTTGTTTGACCTGGAGTTAATGAGTGTCCATTTGTTGCTTCATAAGAAATATAACCATCCGGATTACCACATAAAAAAAAAGTATTAAGAACAACTGGGATACCACTGCTTCCAAAACAGCTAACAACTATATCTGATGTACCTTCAACACCTGAGTTAAGATTTAGAGTAGTATTTAAAGAACTATATGATACTGAATTCTGAGCAATTCCAAAAATTCCAAAAAAAAGAAAAGTCAACAATAGTAATTTTGCTTTCATAATAATTTATTTATTAGATTTTTTTTTCAAAAAAGTTCAAGAGAAAAACTATATTACATTTAAACATTAGTTTCTTCTACAAAAAATAATTTTAGTTAAATGACAAAAAAAACCTCGAATAAATAAATTATTCGAGGTTGCTAAAAATTATTTTATTTCAAAATAGCATACTGGAATGATGGATGTCCTCTTTCTAAATCTGCTTTTGCTCCACCTGTAAATTTCATTTTATATACATTTCCTGCTGGATCTTTTACAACAAAGAATCTATCAGTTTTTAAAACAAACTGAGTTACAATAGTACCATTTACACTCGCAGAAGTAGCTCTCCAATTTGAACCAATATTTCTTTGATCGGCAGTAAAATTAGCAGTTTCAACATTAGCCAATGTAAAGTTCTCATATGTAGTTGTCTCAGTTATCAAAACCTGATAAGCTTGCGCTCCTCCTTTTACATTATTTACTACATAATCTGGGTAGAAATATGGTACTGTAGATCCTGCATAAGGAATTACATTAGTAAAGGTTGTAAAATTAAGATCCCATTGTGCTTTCTGTGGTTCAACACTAACCGTTTTATTATCAAGTAAGCTAAAGAAAGTAAAGTTATAAGCAGAATTTTTAGAAACAACAACTTCTTGGTGTGTTGTAGCATCAATATTAGCATATTGAATTTTATAGTCATTTCCACTTTTTAAAACTCTAATTTTTTTCCATCCTCTTGTTTCTCCTGCGACTGCACCTTCTTTTCCTAAGACTGGAGCTACATCTGCTGGCTTGTTTCCTAAATAAACCAAATAAACCTTATTTTCAGAATCAGTTGCAGATACTTCAGCAATTGCTGTTTTTGTAATATCACCTGCTGAATCATCAACCTGAGAAGAAAATCCAGTCCCTTGAGAAATAATCATCGTCTCATCAGCTACTTGAACCTCATCAATATTACTTGTTTCAAGTTTTTTTGCAGCCATTTTAACTGAGCTGTTTAACACTACTCTAAAATCTGAACCAGAATAAAATCCTAGATCCCAAGAATTACGTAAAACAGAAGTCATTTTTCCACTACTCAAATCAATATAAATTTGGTTTGGTTCCATTGGCCCACCAACTTCTGGAGACAAAGACGTTCCTAAAGAAGCTGTTTCGTTAAAATTTACTTGAATTGATTTGTTTTCAGAAATTACAGCATTAATAGTTGCGCTGCTAATAGTGAAAACGACATTTTTTACTTCGCCTTCTATAGCCTCTTTTAATTTCTTAAAAGTAAATGTTACCGAAGACACATTTTTTTCGAAAGGAACTATTACTTTACCTGCAGCGATTGCTGGTGTTGTACTGTAGTCTGTACCATTTACAACTGCAGTTTCAGTGTAAGACAGAGTTAAAGACCCTGCAGATGCTGTTGGAGAAGCAAATTTAATTTCGATTGGAGTTGTTTCAGCAGATAAATTTACTGAAGTTGCTGCAAAAGCAACTACATTAGCCTGCGCTACTTCATCATCACTATTACAAGCTCCAAGAGCAAGCAGTACAAAAGATAATATTAAAATAAAGTTTTTTTTCATAGTATTGATTTATTAATTAAAATTTAGATTATATGTTAGTTTGAGAAAATAAGAGCGTCCGTAAGCAAGCATTAATTCTGAACTTCCAGAACCATGAACTCCTCCACTTGAACCGCCGTTACCCTGAATAATTTGAACAGAAGTAATATTGAATAAATTGCGGGCTCCAACTGTAACTTCTAATTTATTATTGAAGAATGTTTTACGGGCAGAAGCATCCATCCAACTATAAGGTTTAATTTCATTCAAATAAAATTTCGCTTTGCCATTTTCGTCTGTCCCAGCAGCAAATTGCTGTTGCTGTCCGTTATATTTATAATAAAGAGCTAACAAAGTATTCCATTTTGGAATATTATAAGAAACACTAGAGTTCAACTGTAAGGAATATAAAAATTTATCATCAGAACTAATACCTAACTGAGCCAGATCCAGCTTTTGCGAAATACCAACAAGTGCAGCCCCAACTTTTACATTCCAGTTTTTATACGCATATTGTTCTGTGGTTGAAATATTCCACATTTTGTACTTATTGATATTTATATATTGATACTTTCCTGGAAGCTCAACTAAGACCATATCAATTCTGTCATTAACATCTAAAAAAGTTACAGCAAGATTGTTTGCTATTTGAGCTCCTGAATCAAAGCGGCAGGTTCTTTTAAAACTAGCTTCGTATGAAGTGCTATTTTCTGGAACCAAATTAGGATTACCTTGTACGTTATGATTAGAATCTACAAAATAGGTATATAGTTCGTCAAAATTTGGTGTGCGATATGACTTTCCAAGAGAAACTCTGGCTTCTAATCCTTTTTTGAAAAGATATCTCAGTCCTAACGAACTCGCATATTGGTTTTCAAAAGCAGACTGAAACGAATATCGAAGTCCTGGGCGAATAGAGAATTTATCTGTCAAACTAATCTCTGCAACTGTAAAAATATCGTAATTTTCTAATCTCTTTCTGACATCTTTAGACTGAAGCTGATTATCTAAAAATGTTCCTGCAGCACTACTATAAAACCCATTTTCGTTCGTAATCTCATAACCAAGCTGAAAATCGACTTTTTTATTATTAAAAAAATTGCTTAACGCTCCTGTTGAATAAAAAACTTCCTTAGACTGATATGTAAATCTATTATTATTAGATTCTTGCTCAGTCTCCATTTGGTAATCAAACAATTCGGCATCTCGTTCTTGTTTTTGATGTGAAACAGAAACATTGTAATTCAATTTGGAAAAGATCTTTCCGTTTGCATTTAAATGATGGTAAAACCTATTTGTAATGTATCTTTTGTCTCTTGTAAAGTAAGTTTCCGGAAACGGATAATTATCTTGAGGAACCAATATTGGACTATAATAATCTACATTTTCTCCATAGTAATCGAATTTGTAGAAAATTTTAAAACTGTTTTTCTGGTATCCAAGCATTGCATTTCCAACCCATTGTTCTTTTGGTAACCAACTGTACCCTCTCAAACCATCAGTTGCATAATGATCTTTTCCTTTCATGTTATCATAAAAACCTTCAAAATTATTATGATTTCCCCCTACATTCACAAACCAATTATCGTTAAAATTATGACCTATTTTTGCTGATTGAATATGACGTCCTTTATCAGAAAATGAATATTCATTTCCTACTGTTTCTTCCTGAACAGTTGCACTAATATCCCATTTATGAGTCCCACCTTTTTTAGTGATAATGTTCAATATACCTGTAACAGCGTTTGCACCATGAGTTACTCCCATAGAACCTTCTATAATCTCTATACGCTCCACGTCATCAAGATTCACCTGCGTTAGATCTACATTTGTCCCCATTCCAGTATCACTTACTAATGGTATATTATCAACTAAAATTTTAAAATACTGCGAATCCAATCCAAACATTGAAACTGTCGAACGACCATCACTTCCACTATTTTGTATTGTAATGTTTAAGTATTGGTTTAAAACATCAGCAAGATTGTTTGCCGCTAGCTGTTTAATATCTTCTTTTGAAATTACTCGAACATTAAAGACTGATTTTTTTATAGATTGTGGTTCTAATTGACCCGTCACAACAACTTCTGATAATTTTTCATGCGCTATAATAGTATCTTTTTGCTGTGAAAAAGAATATGTACAATACAGTAAAGTAATAAAAAGAGTAATTTTAATTTTCATTATTTTTATTCAGTCTTAATAATCGATGCAAATATATAACTATTTTTAATTGTTCTAAATAAAATTTATATATTTGCGAAAAATTTTAAAAACAAAACAAAAAGTTATGATTTCAAAAAGCCTATTTATGTCAGCCGCTATGGCTTTAACATGCAGTCTTGGTTTTAGTCAGGACAAAAAACAACAAGACATTAAGTCAATTAAATCGATGTGTGGTTGTTATGAAGTGAAGTTTAATTTCACAGAAACTTTCTCTTACCCAAAAGATTCTCTTACTTATAAACCATCTGAAACTAAACATGAGTCTGCTTTAGAATGGGTTGAATTATTAGAAGACACACCAAACAAAATCGTTATGCAACACTTATTGATTGTAAGTGACGATATGATCATCAAACACTGGAGACAAGATTGGCTATACGAAAACACAGACTTATACTCGTTTGACAAAGGAAATTCTTGGAAATACAAAAAATTAGACAAAAAAGCAGTTAAAGGTCAGTGGACTCAAAAAGTATATCAAGTAGATGATAGCCCTAGATACGAAGGATCTTCAACATGGGTTCATGTTGATGGACAAGATTATTGGGCAAACGTTGCCGATGCTCCACTTCCAAGAAGAGAGCAAACAAAACGTAACGATTACAATGTTTTAAAAAGAAGAAATATTCATGAAATCACTTCTACTGGATGGAATCATGAGCAAGACAATGATAAATTAGTTCGTGACGATGCTGGAAAAGATGTTTTACTAGCACAAGAAAAAGGATTTGATGTTTACACTAAAGTTCCAGACGTAAAATGTATCGCCGCTCAAAAATGGTGGAAAGAAAACAACGCATTATGGAAAAACGTTCGCGACAAATGGCAAACTCTTTTTGACAGACATCAAGATTTAAACCTAGAAGCTAAAGTTGACAGAAAAGCGCTTTATTCTTTATTATTTGATTTAAAACCAGATACTGCAAAAGCAGAAACAGATAAAATCATTGACAAATTTGTTAAGTAATTAGAATTAGTTGTTATAAAAAATCCGGAAGTTTTTAAGGCTTCCGGATTTTTTTTATTTCTTATTATTTTTCTTAACCTACAAAGGGTTTTGAACAATTAATGGATTTGCATCTATTTCTGCTTGAGGAATTTGAAAGATAAATCTATTATCTCCTGCTGGAATATTAAATTTACCAAATGCAGGATGATTTGAACCATCATAATCTCTTGTTAAAGAAACCCCTAATCGCTTCATATCATACCAAGCACAACCTTCTCCCCATAATTCAATTCTTTTTTGAAGAATTATTTCATTAATTAATGAAGAACCTGAATTTGTAGAAAGCGTATATGACGGATCTCTAGTTATTGTTATCTCATACAATACTTGCTTTGCTGAAGCTTCATTTCCAGATCTTGCAAGTGCTTCTGCTTCTATATAATACATTTCAGAAGATCTCAAATAAATGTAACTACCGGCGTCTATAGTTGGATCTCTAAATTTTATATTTGCATAAGCTGGTAAAGATGGGTAAGTCAAATTTCCTGATGGTGAGACAAAGGCTTTTTTTCTAAAATCAGTTTCTGAAATACTGTTATACAAACTTTTGTCTATATTTTTATAAATTCCCATTCCACCTGCGTATCCCGACGCGTTTGTATTATCAAAATGTCCAAAGAAATTTGCAACAAAAGTACTAGTTGAAGAATTTAGTGTTGCTCCCCACATGGTTTCATTAGATTTTGTAATATAAAAACCATTCATCCATTCTGTTTCATTAAGCAAAGTATAGTTTTTTCTTGCTAGGTGAGCCATATTTGCAGCCTCTGCATATTTTCCCATTTCTAAATATACTTCTGCTAAAAAAGCCTCTGCAACAGTCTGATCTACAGAATCATTATTCAATCTTTTATACGATGCTAATAATTCTATAGATTCCTTTAAATCGTTTTCTATCAAACTATACACCTCGCTCACGTTAGATCTTGCCTTACCTTCTAATGTAGGCTCTATATATAGAGGAACACATAATTTCGTTTCATTACCAATATATGTAGGTCCATAAGTACGTGCCAACATAAAATAGAAGTAACCTCTTAATGCCAAAGCCTGGCCTCGAATTGCCTTTAAATTCTCATCTGCAGTATTTGAAGGAATACCGCCAAGTACAATATTAGTCGATTTAATCTGAGGATAGTAAGTATTCCATACTAATCTAGATCTTGCATTCGTTTGTTGTCTCCCAATGTAAGTATAGAAGGATTGGTACCAACTCGATTTTGTCATTAGCATATCATTAGACATCATATCCATTGCAGAAAGTACAGATTTATGACCATAATCTTCATGATTACTTCCAATTGCCAATCCATAAGATCGTAATGCAGAATAAATTCCGCTTACAATAGCTTGATTCGCCGATGTAGAAGTTGCCAATTGTTCTTTATTAATTGTTGATTCTGGCATTGTATCGAGAAACTCTTTATCACAACTTGTAAGAGCCAATAAAAATACAATTGCTATTATTATCTTTTTCATGTCCTTAAAAATTTACTGTTAAACCAAATGAAACACTTCTCATCACACCATACACATTAAGTGATTGCCCATTATTTACCCTTTCTCCTAATCTATTTAGCCTTGGATCCATTCCTGTTCTCTTAGACCATAATGCTAAATTTGATCCCATCAAAGTAAATTTTGTAGATTGTATACCTAAATCCCTAAGCCAAGCGTCGTTATAGTTATATCCTATCGAAACATCTTGAAGGCTTATATAATCAGATTTTATTAAGAAATAATCTGAATTTCCCATTTGATAGATTGATATATGATCAACTCTTGGTATGTTTGAAGTAGGATTATCAATTGTCCAAGCTTTTGTCACATCTTTATGATAATTCTGACCTATATTATCCGATCCTGAATACATTGCAGATTGGTAAACTCCATCATACATGTAACCTCCAAATTGATAAGCAAAACTAGCTTGAAACGTAATGTTTTTATATCTAAATAAAGTTCCAAATCCACCATATACATCTGGATTGGCATCTTTTTTACTCAAATATGTTGTAGCGTCTCCAAAGACATTCGTAGTTACTTTATTTCCTGTTAAGTTTCCACCAGCATCTTTCTCGTCTTTATACCATAATGCATCGCCATTTGTTTTATCTACTCCAGCAAATTCTCTTAAAAAGTATGAATAAGCAGGAGCACCAACTTCAAAACGATAAATTCCATCTGTAAATGCTTTTGGTAACGACGTTATCTTGTTTTTATAGCTTGTTGCATTAGCCCAAATATTGAAGTCAACATTTTTATTTTTAACGACATCAACTCCTAAATTTATCTCTATTCCTTTATTTCCCATGTCTCCAATATTTTTAGAGACAAACGACGTTCCTGTAGACAAAGCGATAGGAAAATTGTATATTAAATCACTAACGTTTCTTTCAAAATATTCAGCTTCAATAGAAATTCTATCAAATAAAGTAATATCAAATCCTGCGTTTAAGTTTTTAGATTTTTCCCATTTAACACTTTTATCTGCTTCAAAAACATTTAAAACACTTGCGTTACCTTCAGAGTCAGGCACTACTTCGTATTGAGTTTCGTAAGCATAATAGTTTCTTAAACTTCCAAAATAACTGCGATGACTAATTTGTGAAGTAACAGGATAATTTATATTGTCATTCCCTTGCTCTCCATAACTACCTTTTATTCTAAAATCTGTGATCCATTTTGTTTTAGGAAAGAATGACTCTTTAATCACAGACCATGCAAGTCCAAAACCATAGAAATTACCCCATCTATTTTCTGGAGCAAATACAGAAGATCCATCTCTTCTAAAGCTTCCGTTAACAAAGTATTTATTTTTATAATTATAGTTTAATCTTGAAAAATAACCCTCTACTTTATATAGATCATTGTATCCATCCAAGTAACCATATTTGGTAGCGTTGCTAATTATTGGTAAATCAGATATCACCACATTACTTTTTTGTCCCGCTAGCATTTTTGAAGTAAAATCAGATGATTCATGTCCAATTAATACATCTAATGCATGCTCTCCAAAAGTTTTTTTCCAAGATAATAATTGCTGATTCGTTAATGTATATTGGTTTTTAGTAGCTGTTCCTATTCTACCATTAACTCCCATATCATCACCGCCTTCACCTGTTGTACTTGTTAAGTAATAACCAGACAATAAATCATATCCAATATTATATCTAAAATTAAAATCTTTTAAGAAATCAATAGAAACATAAGCTCTGGCACCAAACTTATTTTCTTCATTTAATTTTGTATTTAACAATGTAGTTGCATACGGATTCAAATTTGACCCATACGGTCTATCTCCCTGTTGATTAAAATCATAAGATTTAGTGCCATCTTCATTATAAATCATATTACCACTTGCGTCTCTTTGCCAAATTGGATATATAGGAGCGATATTACGAGCCCAACTAAATAAATTACTATAAGTTGAAGATGACGTATTTGAAATTGGAGCATTTTGATTTGAATGTGCGTAATTTACATTTGTTCCTATTTTTACTTTACTCGAAACATTATAATCTACATTAGCTCTCAATGTTACGCGCTCAAAATTCGAATTGATAGTATAACCCTCATCTGATAAATACCCAATAGACAAATAAGAGTTAAGATTGTCTGTACTGCCAGACAGACTTAAATATTGCTCCTGTCTAATAGCATCTCTAAATAATGCTTTTGACCAATCGTCGTGATACAACAACTTAGCATCTGCATTTATTTCTCCTGTTATTGGATTTATAACTTGATTATTGGCTACATTATAATTATTATATCCAAGAGAATAAGTATCCCCTTCTATTAAATTTTGGACAGCAATACTTGAAGCATTAGCTGGCGTTTGTCCTTGATAAATTAAACCATTTTTAACTCTATTGTATACTGCTTTATAATAATCAGCTGGATTTTTAATCATGTCATATTCAGGCACAGCTCGTGAGTTAACACCAATTTTAGTCTCATAAGTAACTGTCAATTGCCCTTTCTTTCCTTTTTTGGTTGTAACAATTATTACACCGTTTGCGCCTCTACTTCCGTATAGTGCGTTAGATGATGCATCCTTTAAAAAACTAATTGATTCGATATCCTGAGTTGATATAGAGTTGATATCTCCATTAAATGGTATTCCGTCTACCACATACAATGGAGCATTTGAAGATGAAATTGAACCTATACCTCTAAATCTTACTTGCGGCGGGTCTCCAGGCTGGCCTGAATTAGCACTAATTTGTACGCCGGCAACTTTCCCTGTTAAGGATTGTACTGCATTAGATGCTTGAGATGTTTCTAACATTTTTGAATCAATTTTAGAAACAGCTCCAGTAATTTCTTGTTTCTTTTGTGTCCCATAAGCTACCTGAACCACAACTTCCTGTAATTCTTCACCAGCTTCTTGCAATTTAATATTTACTGCAGATGCATTCCCAACTGTAATTGCTTGATCTTTCATACCCATATAAGAAAACAGTAGAACATCTCCCGTTTTTGCTTTAATATTATACTTTCCATCAAAATCGGTTTGAACTCCATTATTGGTTCCTTTTACTACAACATTTGCACCTGGAATTGGTCCGCTTCCATCCGATACAATTCCAGAAATTGTTTTTTCCTGCGCAAAAAATATTTGAACAGTAAACAAGAATACAAGAATTGCAAACCCTTTAATTTTCTTTTTCATTTATTGTTTTTTTAATTAGAGGGGCGAACTTAAAAAATTAAAATAATTTTAACAAGTATTAAATTACTTTTAACATGCAAAAATATAATACTAATACTACAATTTGTGTTTTTTGATGAAATTAAAAAATAATCGCTTAAGAAGAGAAATAAAAATAATTGAGAGAAAAAAACCGTCTAATTACTAGACGGTTCTTGTTTTATCTCTATCATCTTTACTAAAAGCGTACTAATTCAAAATAGTTAAAAATGAATATTAGAAGAGTTGACTTATAATATTATCACTTGCATTGTAATACTTACAAAGCCACTGCAAAATTATTTAAGAATTTTATTACACTTGTACCTTTGAAGCCAAAAAAACAATAAAAAAAGCCAATAGTTCGAAAACTATTGGCTTTAAAATTTATTATGCTTTAATTCTTACATTCTCTCTGGAACTTCAATTCCTAATAGCTGGAATGCAGAATTTATTACCTCTGCAACTTTTTGAGAAAGCTGTACTCTGAATATTTTTTTCGTTAAATCAACTTCTCCTAAAATATGTACTGATTGGTAAAAAGAGTTGTATTCTTTTACTAAATCGTAAGTATAATTGGCAATTAATGCTGGACTATGGTTTTGGGCCGCGTTCTGGATTACTTCTGGGAAAAGTTCGATTTGTTTTACCAATTCTTTTTCTTTTTCATGAAGTTCTTCGATTTCGATTTTGTTAGAAAAATCAAAATCTGCTTTACGTATAATTGACTGAATTCTCGCGTACGTATATTGAATAAACGGACCTGTATTTCCAGCAAAATCAACAGATTCCTCTGGATTGAATAAGATACGTTTTTTAGGATCCACTTTTAAAATGTAATATTTCAAAGCTCCTAAACCAATTGTTTTGTACAATTTTGCTTTTTCCTCATCAGAATAGCTATCCAGTTTTCCTAAATCTTCTGAAATCTGTTTTGCTGTATCGGTCATATCTTGCATCAAATCGTCTGCATCTACAACAGTTCCTTCACGGCTTTTCATTTTCCCAGAAGGCAAATCTACCATTCCGTATGATAAATGATACAGACTTGAAGCCCAGTCAAAACCTAATTTTTGCAAGATTAAGAATAATACTTTAAAATGATAATCTTGCTCGTTTCCAACAGTATAAACCATTCCGCCAACATCTGGCATATCTTTTACACGCTGAATTGCAGTTCCAATATCTTGCGTCATATAAACTGCGGTTCCATCAGAACGCAAAACAATTTTACGGTCTAAACCTTCATCTGTCAAATCAATCCAAACAGAACCGTCTGGATCTTTTTCGAAAACTCCTTTATCTAAACCTACTTGTACAACATCTTTTCCTAAAAGATAAGTGTTGCTTTCGTAGTAATATTTATCAAAATTAACTCCAAGATTGTTGTAGGTTGTAGCAAAACCATCATAAACCCATTCGTTCATTTTTTTCCAAAGTGTGATCACTTTTTCATCTCCAGCTTCCCATTTCTTAAGCATATCTTGAGCTTCGATAATAATCGGCGCTTGCTTTTTTGCTTCTTCTTCTGTTTTACCAGTTTCGATTAAACCGTTAATTTCATTTTTGTAAGCTTTGTCAAACTCCACATAATATTTACCAACTAGTTTATCACCTTTTAAACCAGAAGTTTCAGGAGTTTCTCCGTTTCCGAATTTCTCCCAAGCCAGCATTGATTTACAGATATGAATTCCTCTATCGTTGATAATTTGAGTTTTGTAAACTTTTTTACCAGAAGCTTTTAAAATCTCTGCAACAGAATATCCTAACAAATTATTACGAACGTGTCCTAAGTGCAAAGGTTTATTTGTATTTGGAGAAGAATATTCGACCATAACTGCTTTTTCAGCTGGGTTCGGAGCTACAAATCCAAATTGCTTTTGGTCTTTTATTCCATTAAAGAAATCTACATAATAGCTGTCTGAAATTACAATATTCAAGAAACCAGAAACTACATTAAAGCGAGCAACTTCAGAAACATTTTCTACTAGATAATTTCCTATTTTATTTCCCAATTCAGCCGGATTACTTTTAATCACTTTCAGCAAAGGAAAAATTACCATTGTAATATCTCCTTCAAACTCTTTTCTAGTAGTTTGAAACTCGATTTTATCAACAGTAACATCAAATAATGCTTGTATTGCTTTTTGTATAGAAGGTGTAAGAATTTGTGGTAATGACATGTAAACTTATTTTAAAGTGAGCAAAGATACTGCTTATTCATCAATTAGAGAAAATCAAAAACATATTAAATTCAAGAAAAGAATTTCAATTTGATAAAAAAGCTATTTTTTTAATTGTTAAAATTATCAAAAATTTAAAAGCTTAAACTCTTACAAAACAAGGCTTACGATTTTTTTTGTGCTTTTTTTCACATTTTCTTGTAACATATCGATACCTAAAGAGTCTTAATAGTGACTTCATTTTTTTTGAGGCAAAGAAAAACAAAAAAAAGAAAAACTAACAAAAACAAAAATCATCATCAATCAAATCAAAAATAATCAGTAAAAAAATCATGAAATTAAAATTCTTTCTGTTTGCGCTATTAGGGATAATCGCAACAACACAGGCCCAGAATACTGGTAGTGTTTCTGGAAAAATTACAGAAAAGTCAAACAATGCACCTATTTCTTATGCAACTGTTTCGCTTAAAGAAAGTGGAAAAGTGGTTTCTGGTGTAAACACAGATGATAACGGAGACTTTTCATTTAAAAACATCGCATTAAAAAGTTATACGATCGAAATTCAATACATTGGATTTAGAAAATATATCGGTTCTGTTCTTTTGAGCGAAAACAAAAAATCTGCAACTGTAAATGTTTCGCTTGAAGAAGAAGCTACACAACTTAAAGGTGTAAACATTGTAAGCGAGCGTTCTACTATCGAGCAAAAAATTGATAGAAAAGTAGTTACTGTTGGTAAAGATTTAACAACAGCTGGAGCTTCTGCATCAGATATTATGAACAATATTCCTTCTGTGAATGTGGATCAGGACGGAAAACTTTCGCTTCGCGGGAATGATAATGTTCGTGTATTAATTGATGGACGCCCTACTAATATTGACCCTGCTCAATTATTGAAACAGATTCCATCAACTTCTATCAAAAAAATCGAGCTGATTACCAATCCAAGTGCAAAATATAATCCAGAAGGAATGTCTGGAATCATCAATATTATTTTGCATAAAAATGCTAACACTGGTTTTAATGGAAGCTATAGCGGTGGTATTACTTTTGGTGAAACTGCAAAATACAATCAGTCTTTAGATTTGAATTATAAAACAGGAAAAGTAAATTTCTTTGGAAACGTTGGTCAAAATTTTGGAACATACCATAATAAAGGTTTTATCCAAAGATTTGATGAAGATATCACTCAAAATATAGATGTTTTGAATGATAATGAATCTTATTTATACAAAATTGGAATGGATTATTTAATCGATGATCACAATACTTTATCTATTTATACCAACCAAAACAAATCTGACGGAAAAGGTTATGTAGATACTAATATTGATTACAATAATGTAACTGATTCTGATATTTCAAATATTTTACAAAAATCAAAATATTGGGGGCCAGACCGAGTTGGAACATACAATTTAGCATACAAACACATCTTTAAAAAAGAAGGTCATACATTAGATTTTGAGGCAAATTATAGCGATAACAAAGAAACTCAAAATGCTTCATTTGATACTCAAACAACTAACATTGATAATACAAGTTCGGCTGTAGTTTACGATGATTTTCTAAAAGGTGGCAGAAAACTAAGCACAGTAAACGTAGATTATGTTAATCCGTTAAACGAAAAAACAACTCTTGAAGCTGGAGCTGAAGCAAGAATCACAAGAACTGATAATGATTATATAACTGGTAATCCTTCGCTTCCTGTTGCAGATCAAACATCTCATTATACTTATGACACAGATATTTATTCTGCTTATGTAACATTTGGACAAAAATTCAAAAAACTAAGCTATCAAGTAGGTGCACGTTTTGAAAGTTATAAGGTTCAAGCTAACTTAAATTATGGACAGACTAAATTTGATGATGATTACATCACTTTGTATCCATCAGCTTATTTAACCTATAATTTGACTGAGAAAAATACCTTGCAATTAAGCTACAGCCGTCGTGTAGACCGCCCAAGTTTAGAGCAGACAAAACCAATTCGTGAATTTGCTACTCCGTTAGTTACTTCGATAGGAAATCCTGAACTAAGACCTCAGTTTACCAACTCGATTGAAGTAAATTATACTAAAACTCTTGAAAAAGGAAGTTTTACTGCTGGAGTTTTCGTGAGAAGCATTAATGACCAAATCAGTAGAATTTTATATCCTGATCCTAACGATGCAAGCGAGCAAAAGCAAATTATGAGTTATACAAATTTTGATCATAATACTGCTTACGGATTTGAAATGTCATTAAATTATAAAATCACAAAATGGTGGGATATTCAGCCATCGATTGATTTTTCTAGCATTGATCAATCAGGAGTTATATATGGTTTTATTCCTGAAGAAAATCAAATTGGACCTAAGAACAAAACAGTTACTGTTGCTGCTTTTAATGGACGCATGAACTCTAACTTTAAAGTAAACAAACGTTTGAGTTTCTTAGCTTTCGGATTCTATAGAGGTGCAACAGACGGGCTTCAGAACAACAGCCACGAAATGTACAAAATGGATATTGGTACGCGATATACATTGTTAGACAACAAAATGAATTTAAGTGTTCGTTTCAATGATGTATTTAATACTATGAAATATGCTTTCGATACTGAGAATCCTTACCCTCAAGCTGGGCAGTTTAAATGGGAAAGTCAAACAGTATATTTTGGTTTAACTTACAATTTTGGAGGTGGAAAAATCAAAAATTTACAGCGTAAACAAAGAGAAGACAATACTAGCCAAGGCGGAGGCGGAATGTTCTAATCTTGTCTGAGAAGATTTTTTAAATAATTTTTGAATATTTCTTGTAAAAAAAAGTCTGGAGGTTGCCATCTCCAGACTTTTTTCGTTTTAGTACCTATTTATAAAAAGTTTCGTAATTCTTTTATTTCTTCTGGATTTGCAATTTCAGAATTATCGGTGATTGCTGAAGAATGATAAAAAGTCAGATCTAATTTTTCCTGAAGCAATTTGATGTTTGAAGATCGTAAACCACCGCCAGGCATAATTTCTATTCTGTCGCCAGCTAGTTCTTGAAGCCTTTCTAAAGCGATAATTCCTTCTTCAACATTTACGCCTTGACCAGAAGTTAAAATTGTTTTGAAACCACATTCAATAATAGATTCAAGCGATTTTTCTGGATTTTTCACTACATCAAAAGCACGGTGAAAAGTACAAGAAAGCGGATGCGCTAGATGTACCAATTCTTTGTTTTGCTTTTTATTTATTTTTCCGTTTTCCTTTAAAATTCCGAAAACAAAACCGTCAACTCCTAGCTTTTTATATTGCTTGATATCTTGTTTCATTTCTGTAAGCTCTTCGTCAGAATAAACAAAATCACCACCTCGAGGCCTAATAATGACATGCATTTTTATATCTATACTTTCACGGACTTTTACCACTAAAATTGAGTTTGGCGTTGTTCCTCCCAATTTCATATTTTCACATAACTCAATTCTGTCCGCGCCATTTGCCTGAGCAATTAACGCCGATTCATAATTAAAACAAGCTATCTCTAGTTGATTTTTTTTCATTGTTATTTTATTAAAAGAGGCTTCGACGACGCTCAGCCTGACAAACTGCGAAACAATTATGTTCAATCTTTGTCTCCCTGAGCGGAGTCGAAGGGCGCTCCTATTGGAACGTGGGCTTCGACTCCGCTCAGCCGGACAAGTCGCCTCTGTTCTACTGAACAAAACCGACGGCTAATTTACTACTAAACATCCTTTTTATTAAAATTTTTATGAGTTGTTTTATTCAAACATTGAGAAAGTTTTTTCAAATCCTCCCATTTATCTTTTATTATAGCTTCTTTCTTTTTTCTGCTCCAGCCTTTTACTTGCTTTTCAAATGCAATAGCTTGGATGACATCATTAAACTCCGTACAAAATACCAACTCTAAAGGTCTTTTATTAAATGTGTAGCTTTCTTTATTTAAACCATAATTATGTTCATTTAGTCTTCTATTTATATCATTTGTCATTCCTGTGTAATAACTTCCATCAGAGCATTTCAAAATATAGACGTAATATCTTTTCATCATTTTCTATTTTAAAAAAAAATAAAAGTAAGAAATTTAACCCAAAAAACATTAAATAGAAGAGCGTGCCAATTGGAATGGGGCTTCGACTTCGCTCAGCCTGACAAATAGAAATCAAACACATACAATCCTCAAAGTTTTGTCTCCCTGAACGAAGTCGAAGGGCACTCCTACTGGAACGTAGGCTTCGAGTCCGCTCAGCCTGACAAATCTGTATAAAAAAAACCTGCTCCCAAAAAGAAGCAGGTTTAAAAAAAATTATAATGTAAGATGATTATTTTACCATTTAATAATAGCACTTGCCCAAGTAAATCCACTTCCGAAAGCTGCTAAAACTACAGTATCTCCCGATTTGATTTTTCCTTGTTCCCAAGCTTCAGTTAAAGCAATCGGAATAGACGCTGCCGTAGTATTTCCATATTTCTGAATATTATTATGAACCTGATCGTCTGTTAATTTAAATTTATTTTGAATGAATTGCGAAATTCTTAAATTTGCTTGATGCGGAATCAGCATATCAATATCTGAAACTTGCAGACCATTTGCTTCTAATCCTTCATTGATTACTTCTGCAAAACGAACAACAGCATTTTTAAATACAAATTGTCCGTTCATATAAGGATAATAACTTTCGTCATTCGGATCATTATCTGCAATAATGTCTGTTACCCAACGCGCACCCATTCCTGGGGCTTGCAAAGCCAATTCCTCTGCATGCTCACCTTCTGAATGTAAATGCGTAGATAAAATACCTTTTCTTAAATCTTCTTCACGGCTCAAAACTGCAGCTCCTGCTCCATCTCCAAAGATTACAGAAACTCCGCGTCCGCGAGTTGTCATGTCTAATCCCGTTGAATGAACTTCAGAACCAATCACCAAAATGTTTTTATACATTCCAGTTTTAATATATTGATCTGCAACAGAAAGTGCATAAACAAAACCAGAACATTGATTTCTAACATCTAAAGCTCCAACTGTTCTTAAACCTAAATCTCTTTGAACCAAAACTCCTGGTCCTGGAAAATAATAATCTGGACTTAATGTAGCAAAAACTACAAAATCAATATCTTCTTTGGCAACGCCAGAACGCTCGATTGCGATTTTAGCTGCTTTCACTCCCATTGAAGTTGTGGTGTCTTCTCCACGAATGATGTGTCTTCGCTCCTGAATTCCGGTTCTTTCCTGAATCCATTCGTCATTGGTATCCATTATCTTCGACAAATCATCGTTAGTAACCACATTAGCAGGAACATAATATCCTAAACCAGCTATTTTTGAATGATACATATTCTATTATTATTTATTAAAAAATTGGATTGCAAATTTACGCATACTTTAAAATATACGCATACAAAATACTATTTTTTTCGTTATTAGCAATTTAATATATTTTAATTATATACTTACTTAGAATCATTTACTTCTCGAAAAGACAGTTTTCAGACACAAACACTGAAAAAAATTAAAAATCGGGCACAAAATGTAACAAGACAAAAGTATCTTAGACAAACATTTTGAATACCATTTACAAACCCATAAAATTCAGACTATGAAATTAAAGGTTACACTCTTTTTATTTTTAAATATAAGCTTTTTATCTTTTGCGCAAGAGAATCTAACTTATCAAAAACCTTCTAAATCTATTTTAGATTTGGCAGATTATCAAAGAGCTCCTTCTGTATCGATGGATACAAAAAAGGAGAATATGCTCTTAATGTACCGCAACACTTATAAAACGCTTGATGATTTAAATCAGGACGAGCTTCGTTTGGCCGGTTTAAGAATTAATCCTGTTACTAATATTTCGAGTACGGTAACTTATCTTATCAATCTTAAATTAAGAAAAGTAAATGGAAAAGAAGAAATTCAAGTGAAAGACCTTCCTACTAATCCAAAAATATCAAACATTCTTTGGTCTCCAAACGACAAAAAAATCCTATTCTCTCACACTACAAATTCTGGTGTAGAACTTTGGGTTATAGATGTAGCAACAGCACAAGCTACAAAACTTACAGAGGCTTTAGTAAATGCAAATCTTGGAAATCCGTTTAATTGGTTTTTAGATAACGAAACCATTTTAGTAAAAATGCTTCCTAAAAACAGACAGCCACTTTTAGACTCTAAAAAAGATTTACCGACTGGACCAATTATTTCAAACACTTCAGGAGAAAAATCTCAAAACAGAACTTATCCTGATATGCTGAAAAATAAAAATGACGAAGCAAATTTCGAAAACAGCATAACTTCTGAATTATACAAAGTAAAATTAAATGGTGATGCTGTTTTATTTAAAGAAGCAGCAATGTATTTTGGAGAAGAAATATCTCCAGATGGCAATTATATTATGCTGACTACAATTCAAAAACCATTTTCTTATATCGTTCCTTTTTACAAATTTCCTTCTAAAACTTATGTTTATAATTTAAGTGGAAAAGAAATTAAACTGGTAAATGATGTTCCGTTAAACGAAATTACGCCAAAAGGTTTCATGGCAGTTCGTAAAGGAAAAAGAGAAATGGACTGGAGAAAGGACAAACCTGCAACATTATCTTATGTTGTGGCTTTAGATGAAGGAGATCCTGCTAAAAAAGTTGACTTTAGAGACGAAGTTTTCCTTTGGGATGCGCCTTTCGATAAAGAAGCGACTTCATTAGTAAAAACACCACAACGTTTCTCTGAAATCACTTGGGGAAATGACAACTTAGCCGTACTTTCAGAAGAATGGTATGACACTAGAAGCACCAAAACTTTTTTGATTAATCCATCAAATCCAAGTCAGCAACCAAAATTAATTACGGATAGAAATTCGCAAGATGTTTATTCAGACCCCGGAGTTTTCGAAACAAGAAAAAATGATTACAATCAATATGTCTTAGCTGTTGAAAAAAATAACCTTTACAGAATTGGCGAAGGTTATACTAAAGATGGACAATTCCCTTTTGTAGATGAATTCAATGTTGAAACTTTGAAATCAAAACGCATTTATACTTCTGCTTATAAAGATAAAAAAGAGGATATTTTAGAAATTGAAGATTTTAAATCTGGAAAAATATTAGTTCAGATTCAGTCAAAAAGTGAGTATCCAAATTACTTCTTCAGAAATATAAAAAAACAAAACAGCTTAACACAAGTTACTGATTTCAAAAATCCTTTTGAAAGCATTAAAAACGTAAGTAAAGAAGTTATTAAATACAAACGTAAAGACGGATTGGAGCTTTCTGGAACTTTATACCTTCCTGCGGATTATGATAAAACTAAAAAAGAAAAATTGCCGCTATTAATCTGGGCTTATCCAGCAGAATATAAAGACAGAAATAGTGCTTCGCAATCGACTCAAAATTCAAATGAATTTACATTTCCTTATTATGGATCATTTGTTTACTGGGTTACAAAAGGATATGTGGTTTTAGATGACGCTGCGTTTCCAATTATTGGCGAAGGAACTACAGAACCAAACGACAACTTTATTTCACAGTTAGTTGATAATGCTGCGGCGGCGATTGATGCAGTTGATGCTTTAGGATATATTAACCGTAAAAAAGTGGCTGTTGGAGGACATTCGTATGGAGCATTTATGACAGCTAATTTATTAACACATTCAGATCTTTTTGCGTGCGGAATTGCGAGAAGTGGCGCTTACAACAGAACTTTAACTCCATTCGGATTTCAGTCTGAGCAAAGAAATTATTGGGAAGCTCCAGAAGTTTACAATACAATGTCGCCGTTTATGAATGCCGAAAAAATGAAAACTCCAATTTTGTTGGTTCATGGAGAAGCAGACAATAACCCTGGAACTTTTACTTTGCAAACAGAAAGATATTTCCAAGCATTAAAAGGATTAGGAGCGCCAGCAAGAATGGTTATTCTTCCAAAAGAATCGCATAGTTATGTTGCCAAAGAAAACATTCTTCATTTACTTTGGGAACAAGATCAGTTTTTAGAAAAATATCTTAAGAATTAATTTCATTAAGCAATAAAAAGAAACCCGATAGAATTTACTATCGGGTTTCTTTTTATAAATAATTTAATGCTAGAAAAACTTCTTGTTCCAACGGCAGATCTATTTCACTTTCAAAGAAAATCAATTGCCTCTTGTGAACTGTCTCGATTAAATAATGACCTCCTCTAAAATATGTTCTTCTAATTTTCACCATTAATTTCGATTCTGAAACCATTTTAAACTGATGCGGATAAACCAATGTTTTGTGAGTTTCATCTTCGTAAGGCAACAACAAATGAGTTGGAATCTCATTCACTTCTCCAAATAATGAAGCAACATATTTTATTTTTGGATCTTCATATATTTTTGACGGATCGTCTTTAACGACTACTTCCCCATTTTTCATTACAATCGCCTGATCTGCAAAAGACAAAGCATCGGTGCTGTCGTGCGTTGCAATAATACAGGTAATTTCTTTTTGCTTTAAGTAACGGAATAAATTACGGCGAAGCGCATTTTTTCTAAAAGCGTCAATCTGACTAAAAGGTTCATCTAACAAAATTACTTCTGGCTCTAAAGCTAAAACTCGAACCAAAGCAACTCTTTGCTGCTGTCCTCCACTTAAAAATTTTGTTTTGGTATTAGCAAACTGATCCATTTCTACCATCTCCAGCAATTCCTGAACACGAAGTTTTTTCATGTTTGCAAAACCATTCGAAAGAAACTTACCTACGTTCTCTGCAACAGTTTCATACGGAGACAAATCAAAATCCTGCGCCAGATATTTCATATAAGGCATTCCAGGAATCAAATTAAATTTTGGCCCCAAAATAGGTTTATCACCATAAAAAATATTCCCCTCATCTAAATCATACAGACCGTATATAAGTTTAAGCAGCGTACTTTTTCCGCAGCCACTCTCACCAATAATCGCAATGTTCTGACCTTTCTCAATAGAAAAAGAGATGTTTTTTATAACGGGGCTATCAGTATACGTAAAAGAGATATTTTGAATGTCAAGCATGAGTTGTAATTGAGAGGTCAAATTTACAATGTTTAATTTCTAATGTCAAAAAAAAGCTGCTTCAATTATGAAACAGCTTTTTTTATATTTTATTTTGTTTTGAAATTATTTTCCAGCTTCCGCTTTAGCGTCATTTACCATTTTGTCATTTGCTGTAATTGAGAATTCAACACGACGGTTTTGAGCTCTACCTTCTGGAGTATCATTTGTTGCAATTGGATCTGCAATTCCTAAACCTGAAGTTTTGAAACGGCTTGCTTTTAATCCTTTTGAAACTAAATAAGCTTGTACAGAAGCTGCTCTTTGCCCAGAAAGTGTCAAGTTATATTCTGGTTTTCCTGTACTATCAGTGTAACCAAAAATCTGAATATCTGTATCTCCATATTCATTAAATACTGGAACCAATTTATCTAAGTTAGCTTTTGCAGTAGACGTTAAAGTTGATTTGTTAGTATCAAAACGAACTGAGTTTTCATTTAAAGTTAAGTGAATTCCTTCTCCAACTCTTTCTACAGAAGCACCAGGCAAAGCTTGGTCGATTTCACGAGCTTGTTTGTCCATTTTGTTTCCAATTAAAGCTCCAGTTCCACCACCTACAGCAGCTCCAATTGCAGCTCCTAATGCAGCGTTTCCACCTTTTCCTAAGTTATTTCCTAATACTGCACCAATCACACCACCTGCAACTGCTCCAATTCCGGCTCCTTTTTGTGTATTATTTGCATTTTTTACTGAATCACAGCTTGTAAAAAAACTCGCTATCATCATTAAACTGCTTAAACCTAAAACTGTTATCTTTCTCATTTTCTATATCTTTAAAATATTAATTAGCTCTTTGGAATTGATAAACTACATCTTTTACCTGACCTCCAACATTGATGTTATCAACTAACTGAAATGAACTTTCACTCACCCCTGCAACTTTAAGCAAATAACCATCTCTTACTTTCTTCGCTTTTTCACCTGCGTTAAGAATTTTCAGTACAAACAAACCTTGGTTGTTGATACTCCATACAATTGGAGAAGAAAATGCAGTACAACTTGGAGAAGTCAAAGCCATTGTTCCTTTATTATTGTTAGAAATAAAGCTCCAGTTACTTCCGATAAAACATTTTGAATCTGCAAGATCAAATGAATTTACTTTGATATAATCAGAACCTGGATAAGAAACATTGGTAAGCACCCAATTTCCTTTTAACGCTACTTGAGTCGATTTGTCAAGTTTTGTTGAAAGTGTTGTAGCCTCAGATGACGAAGCTGATGTTGACGAAGCCGATTTACACGCAAAAAACATAGCGGCAATCACGCATATAAAAATACTCTTCTTCATTTTATACAATTTTTTAAGATTAATATTTGTCGTTTTAACAATTATTGTACCACAAATATACGATTAGCTGAGAGATTATTTGTTTAACAATCTATTTATTTTCTTTCAAAATTAACATTCCGACATTTTGTCACCCAAAAATAATTGGTATTCTATTTGAATAAGTGAAAATCATCACATTAAATCAAAAATTAAAAAATATGGCAACAGGTAAAATTAATGTTTCAGTAGAAAACATTTTTCCCTTAATTAAAAAGTTCTTATACAGCGACCACGAAATTTTCTTGCGTGAGCTTGTTTCTAATGGTACTGATGCTACTTTAAAATTAAAACATCTTATCAGCATTGGCGAAGCGAAAGTAGAATACGGAAACCCAATTATTGAGGTTAAAGTGGATAAAGAAGGTAAAAAAATCCACATTATCGATCAAGGTTTAGGTATGACTGCTGATGAAGTTGAAAAATACATCAATCAGGTTGCTTTTTCTGGAGCTGAGGAGTTTTTGGACAAATACAAAGATTCTGCTAAAGACTCTGGAATTATCGGACATTTTGGTCTTGGTTTCTACTCTGCTTTTATGGTGGCTGAAAAAGTTGAAATCATCACAAAATCATACAAAGATGAGCCAGCTGCACATTGGACATGTGACGGAAGCCCTGAATTTACTTTAGAACCTGCTGACAAAACTTCACGCGGAACAGAAATCATTCTTCACATTGCTGAAGATTCTTTAGAGTTCTTAGATGATTCAAAAATCAGCGGTTTATTGAATAAGTATAACAAGTTTATGCCTATTCCAATTAAATTTGGAACAAGAACTGAAACGCTTCCAAAACCAGAAGATGCACCAGAAGATTATGTTAATGAAACTGTTGAAACTGACAACATCATTAACAACCCAAATCCAGCTTGGACAAAACAACCTTCTGAATTATCTGATGAAGATTACAAAAACTTCTACAGAGAATTGTATCCAATGCAGTTCGAAGAGCCGTTATTCCACATTCATTTAAATGTAGATTATCCGTTTAACTTAACTGGTATTTTGTATTTCCCTAAATTGGGTACAGATATGCAAATCCAGAAAGATAAAATTCAGTTGTACCAAAACCAAGTTTACGTTACTGACAACGTAGAAGGAATTGTTCCTGAATTCTTGACAATGTTAAAAGGTGTAATTGATTCTCCAGATATTCCGTTGAACGTTTCTCGTTCTGGTTTACAAGCAGACGGAGCTGTTAAGAAAATTTCAAACTACATTACTCGTAAAGTAGCTGATAAATTGAAAGCTTTATTTAACGAAAACCGTGCTGATTTTGAACAAAAATGGAACGACATTAAAATCGTTTTAGAGTATGGAATGCTTTCTGAAGAGAAGTTCTACGAAAAAGCAGGCGCATTTGTTTTGTATCCAACTGTAGATGATACTTATTTCACTTTAGAAGAATTAAAAGAAAAACTAAAAGAGAACCAAACTGATAAAGATGGTAAACTTGTAGTTCTTTATGCTGGAAACAAAGATGCTCAGCACTCTTACATTGAAGCAGCAAAAGATAAAGGTTATGAAGTATTGCTTTTAGATTCTCCGATTATCTCGCATTTAATTCAGAAAATTGAAAACGATAACAGCGGATTAACTTTCGTACGTGTTGATTCTGATCACATTGACAACTTAATCAAAAAAGAAGAAAATACAATTTCTAAACTTTCTGATGACGAAAAAGCAGCTTTAAAAACATCTTTAGAAGCTTATATTCCAAAAGCTTACAGTGTTCAGCTAGAAGCTATGGATTCTCAGGCAGCGCCGTTCATTATCACGCAGCCAGAATTTATGCGTAGAATGAAAGAGATGAGTCAAACAGGTGGCGGAGGAATGTTCGGAATGGGTAATATGCCAGAAATGTACAATTTGGTTGTAAATACAAATTCTGATTTAGCTTCAAGCATTTTAAATACTGAAGACAAAACGCACCAAGAGCATTTAGTTAAACAAGCTTTAGATTTAGCTAAATTATCTCAAAACCTTCTAAAAGGTGAAGCTCTTACCGCTTTCGTAAAAAGAAGCTTTGAAATGATAAAATAATCATTCGAAAATAAATATTTTAGAAATCCTGCAAATTAAGTTTTGCAGGATTTTTTTTGCTCAAAAAAATCACTTCAAAAAAGGGGCATTCTCCCCTTTTTTTACAAAACATAATTATATATTTTTGATTATCAATGAATTAATTCCAAAAATAAATCTAAATTCTAGAAATCATGGATAAGAGAAAATTTACAGAGAATGGCGAAATTCTAGCAATTTTAAAAGATTTAAAAGAACGAATCAAAGACAAAAAATTCTCTGACATTATCGACAACAATAATTGCCAATATGTTGATCTTGTGCAAGAAGGCGGTGGTGTTCTCGGAATCGCATTAGTCGGTTATGTATATGTTTTAGAAAAGATGGGAATTCGATTTTTAAGTCTTGCTGGAACTTCCGCCGGAAGCATTAATACGATGCTGATGGCTGCAGCAGGAACTTGTGATATCGAAAAATCGGAATGGATTTTAGATTGTTTATGCAATAAAAACTTATATGATTTTGTTGACGGCGATCGAGATGCGCGTGAATTTATCGATGCTTTATTGAGCGACGCTGGAAATTTAAAATTAATCATGAAAGGCTGTCAAGTAGTTGATAATTTTAAAGATGATTTAGGACTGAATCCAGGAAACAATTTTTATCAATGGATGACGAACTTGCTTTCGCAAAAGGGAATAAAAAATTACGCCGATCTAAAAGCTTTAAGAGAAAAAGGAGTTTCAGACGATAATAAATTATATCGAGTGCATACAGAAGGAAATGAAGAATATAAACGCATGGATCACTGGAGCGAAATGGCCATAATTGCCGCCGATATTACGACCGAAAGCAAAATTATTTTCCCAAGAATGATCGATTTGTTTTATTCTAATCCAGACGTTCAAAATCCAGCTGACTTTGTTCGCGCTTCCATGTCAATTCCGTTGTTTTTTACTCCTTTTAAAATTAAAAATATTCCAAGCGGAATCGAGGCTTGGAACAAATGGAATGATGCGACTTGTTTACGAACATCTGTTCCGTCAGAAGTTATGTTTATGGATGGCGGCATTATTTCAAATTTCCCAATTGATATTTTTCATGAAAACAGAAATGTTCCTGCATCACCAACTTTTGGAGTGAAATTAGGTTACGACAAAAATGAAATCAACAAAAATGAAAAATTACCCAATTTAATTAGTTCGATGTTTGATACCGCGAGATATGGTTACGACTTTGAATTCTTAAGAAAAAATCCAGACTTCAAAAACCTCATCGGATATATTGATACAGGAAGTCACAATTGGCTAAATTTCAATCTGACAGATGATGCCAAAATAGATCTTTTTATTCGAGGCGCTCAAAATGCTGCCGATTTTCTGGATCGTTTTAATTGGGAAGAATATAAGAAGATTAGAAAGGCAAAAAGCGATTATTATAAATCGGTTTAAATTCATTTCTAAACTATTACTATAATTTTTCTCTCAAAAAATCGTTATAAAATCCTGTAACCAAGCGTTACAGGATTTTTCATTGTAATTCATTTTTTTATTACATTTGACTGCCTTATTAATCTAATCCAAAACAAATACCATTATGAAAAAGACTGCCATCTTACTAACAACTATTTGTGCTACAGCACTTTTGTATATCTCTTGCTCTAGCGATAATAATGAGCCAACTCAAACCGCAGATTTGACAAATATTGGGGCATCTGTTGCTATTGATGCTTCAAACGAAATGGACCTCAACACTGCTCTTCTAGTTTCTAACGGTACAGCTACAACCGGAAAAACTACCGAAAGCGCTCCTGTTGCAGTTTGCGCTACAATTACAGTTACAACACCAACGGGAGAGAATTACCCAAAAGTATTTTTAGCCGATTTCGGAACAACAGGTTGTAAAGACGATAATAATTTGACAAGAAAAGGAAAATTAAGAATTACACTTTCTGGGCCAATAACTACAACTGGAAGCAAAATGACTATTGAGCGACTAGATTATTCAATTAATAATCTTAAATTAGAAGGAACTATTGAATATACAAATACTACAACTGACCCTACTGTTCCGCAATGGACTAGAAAAGTAACCAACGGAAAACTTACAGACTCAAAAGGCAATGTGTTTACTAATTCTGGAAATTATACTACAAAACAAACTGCTGGCGTTGACACTCCTTTTGTCTTAACAGATAATGTTTACGAAATTACAAGTGGAACGCATACAATTGGTGCAGCAGATGGAACAGACTTAACATTTACCGTACAAGAAACATTGGTTAAAAAATATTCTTGTTTATTTGTCTCTAAAGGAAAATTAAAAGTTCAAGGAGGAATTTTTAACGGTGTTATTGACTACGGCAATAATGATTGTGATTCCGTTTACACTTATACAAATGAAAACGGCGCTTCATTTACTTTATCAATGTAAGAGCTTTTAATGCAAAACTTTAAATCCCAATTTAGAAATAGATTGGGATTTATTTTTTTTATAAAAATAAAACTTCAGCATCTTTACATTTAAACTATTTTCTTTATTTTGCACCAAAATCTAATAAACCAATGAAAAAAACTTTAATTGCTTTTGTTACTCTTGCACTAGTTGCATCATGCAGCAAAAAAGAATCATCTAGTGACAATGTACATATTACTGGAAACATAAAAGGATTAAAAAAAGGAACTTTATATATCCAAAGAATTGTTGATACTTCTCTAGTTGCTATTGACAGTATTAAAATAGACGGAAATTCTGCTTTTGAAACAGACATCAAACTAGAATCTCCAGAGATGTTATATTTATTCTTAGATCGTGGTGTAACCAATTCTTTAGACAATAACATTTTATTCTTTGCTGAACCAGGAAACATTAATATCGACACCAACTTAGACAATTATATTGCTGGCGCTAAAATTACAGGATCAAAAAACCAAGAATTATACGAGCAATATCAAAAAATAAACTCTCGTTTTATTGATGAAAACCTTTCATTGGTTGAGCCGCGTTTCAAAGCTATAAAAAGACAAGATCAAAAAGCATTAGATAGTTTGACTAAAAAAGTAGAATCTAACATTAAAAGAAAATACTTATATGCTACAAACTTTGCTTTAAACAATAAAGATTATGAAGTAGCGCCTTATATTGCTTTAGCAGAGATTTATGATATTAATATCAAATTTCTTGACACGATTCAAAAATCAATGACTCCTAAAGTAGCGAAATCGCTTTACGGAAAGAAATTGACAAAATACATTGGCGATCTTAAAAAAGAACAACAAACAACTCCAGCAGAAACTAAAACTGAAGCTGAAGCAACAACAACTGAAGAACAAAAATAATTTTGTCTCCAATACAACAAAAAAAGCCCTGAGTTTTCAGGGCTTTTTTTATTCATGCTTTCATCTCTAAAATTTCATATTAAAAAAAACAGATTCAATACCAGTAATAAACAAAAAGCCAAATCTTATAAATTCTTGAATCGTGTTAAGAAACTTGAACACTAAATAGATTTCCAAAACAAACAAATCACAAAACATTAAAAAACAATTAGTTACAACTTAAAATTAGCTTTTTTAAACCATCTCACCAACCTTGTTTTTATAAAAACAGGATTTTTTCATATCTTTTTTTTCGACTTCAATTTTTATTCTCATAAATATTTGACAATCAAATAATTAAAAGTTAAATTGTCAGAATTTACACAAATATAAATTTAATTTGTAATAACTTAGCTTCAAATTAAAAAACTACATTTATGGAAAATTTTACCACCAACATCAGTCGACCTAAGTATGATTTTATAGATTCGGCAATTTTTCACAAATTAGAATCTTATAATCCAAACCATTCACAGGCACCAAAAATTCCAGACCAAGATCCCTACACTTTAAATGGTCAAAAATTACGTCTGAATTTTATTCGCAGTCAGTTAAATTTAGACTTGGATTTTCTGTCTGGAGAAAAAGTATTCACTAATAATGAAAGTCTAAAAGGCAATATCGAAAATTACATCGGAATGAGCCAGATTCCTACTGGAATAATTGGTCCATTAGTAATAAACGGAAGCGTTGCTCAAGGACCTTTCTATGTCCCTCTTGCTACAACCGAAGGTGCATTGCTAGCATCGTACAATCGAGGCGCAAAAGCCTGTCGAGAATCTGGACCAATAACTGTAATTACCCTTCAAGAAGGTGTGCAAAGAACCCCAACTTTTAAGTTTAAAACCGTAATCGAATTAGGCAAATTTGTCTCATGGGTTTTAGACCATACTGAAACCTTTTCGATATTGACTCGACAAAGTAGTAATTATGCCATTTTAAACGATATCGGCATTAATATCGAAGGAAATATTCTTATTTTAAAATTTGAATTTGCTACTGGCGATGCATCTGGCCAGAACATGGTAACAATTTGTTCAGACAGAATATGCCAGTATATCATAGAAAATTGCCCAATAAAACCTGTATTCTGGACCATAGAAGGTAATTTTTCGGGAGATAAAAAAATAAGTCCTTTAAACACTCGAGTTCGCGGAAAAAAAGTTACCGCAGAAATCGTAGTAAAAAACGAAGTCGTTAAATCAGTTTTAAAGACAACTCCGGCATTACTACACGAACAGTGGAAAATATGTGTTTCTGGCGCAAAAAAAGCGGGTGTAGTTGGCGGCGGAATGCATCCTTCGAATGCACTTGCAGCTTTGTTTATTGCGTGCGGCCAAGATGTTGCCTGTACAGGTGAAGCTTCTGTTGCGGTTACAAGAATGGAAATTACCGAAAATAATGATATTTATTTCGCTATTACCATGTCTAATATGATTGTTGGAACTGTTGGTGGCGGAACATCTTTTCCTACTCAAAAAGAATGTTTACAATTATTAGACTGTTATGGAGCTGGAAAAAGTGGCAAATTTGCAGAAATAGCAATTGCTTTATGCTTAACAGGCGAACTTTCCATTTTTGCGGCAATGTCTTCAGGACAATTTACAGCAGCACATGAAAAATGGGGAAGATAAATTGTTTAAATTCCAAAATTTAAACCAAATTCCAATTCCTAACACGAACTGGGAATCAATGACTCCAAAAGCTGCTAAATCAGTTTACGGAAAGAAGTTGACAAAATATATTGATGACTTAAAAAGAGTACCGCAAACTGAAGCCCCCAGCACAAGAAAAATAATTTCGTTTATTATACAACAAAAAGCCCTGAAAACTCAGGGCTTTTTTATTCTGGCAAATTATTCTCTATCTCCCCATTATTGCACCAAATATTGCAAATACAAAGAAAAGCGCATACAATGCTAAACAAACGATCATTAAAACACCAATAAACTTGTAATGTGACTTTAAATAACCTAATGATTCTGTTAAAGATTCTGAATCATTATTTGCAAATGCCTTTTTTGCATTTGAACTAAATTTAAACAGGAAATATACCGGAAAAAAATACAATACAGCCATTACAAAATAAAACGCCCCCATTGCCGCTCCAAAAGAGCCACCATATACTCCCATTCCTTGCATTGAATTTCCCATTGCTGAGAAAATTGCACCAGCAAAAATAGCAATCAAAATAAAAAACCCTACACCAATGAATCCGAGGATTGACAAAAAATAAGCCCATTTGGCTGTCTCTTTTAAAAAGTCCTTTGCTGTACTATCTAGCTGCAATTCAAATTTTTCAAAAATTGATTTTTCTTCCATTATTTTTTTTTTCGCAAATATATAAAAATAAATACTTTTCCTACAAAAAAAACAAACACTTTAAATAGCTGTCACAAAGAGCAAAAAAAATCCAAATCAAATGAATTGGAGTTGGGGGATTTTACTTTTTCATAAAACCTTTGTCAAAGTTTAAAACTTTGACAAAGGCGATAATTTGAAATTTCAAAAATTGGAATTTGACTTTTTTGAGCATAAAAAAAACCACCACATTTCTGTGATGGTTTTTGGAGCCGATAGAGGGACTCGAACCCACGACCTGCTGATTACAAATCAGCTGCTCTAGCCAGCTGAGCTACATCGGCGTTGTTATTTCGGGTGCAAATATATAATTGTTTTTTTAATATTACAAATAAAATTTGCTCTCATTTTTTAGTAAAAAAACCACCACAAAAGTGATGGTTTCCGTTGAGCCGATAGAGGGACTCGAACCCACGACCTGCTGATTACAAATCAGCTGCTCTAGCCAGCTGAGCTACATCGGCGTCATTACGGGTGCAAATATAAAGCGGTTTTTCAATTTCCCAAAATAAATTTACACTTTTTTACACTTTTTTTTTCTTATAATGCGTTGATTTTTTCAATCAATTGATTAGCAGTTTGTTCTAATTCTACATTAATTTGTTTAAAGTGTGCTTTTTTATTTTCAACGTTCTTTGCGTTCACTTTTGTAATCAAAGTATCAAATGCAGCAATAGCTTCATCGATCAAAGCATTCGTTTCTGGAGTTGGATTTCCTGTTGTTGACATCTCAAACAAGTAAACTGCCTCAATAATATCTCCTAATACGAAGTTGATGTCTTTCTTTAAATTTTTAACGTTTGCCATTTTTATTTTATTTTAATTTGCGTTTGCAAAAGTACATATAATCTTTAATATTTGATGCTAAGAAATGTAAATTTCTAAAATAGAAGCTTTTCCAGTCAAATTAAATGCATTTATTGCAGCTGGAACTAATACTGTATCTCCTTTTTTATACGCTTGTTTGAAACCGTTATATTCGATTTCAAATTCTCCTTCGATACACATATAAACTGTAAATGTTTCTCCAGTTTTAGCCACTTCTAATTTATTTTCTAATGGAAGGAAATTAGTCGTGAAATAAGGACAATCTACAACTGTATTTGAAGTATTTATTTTAGACTCGTATTTTTTCTGAGTATCTACTTTATTATAGTTAATTGCATCCAAAGCAAGATCTACGTGCAATTCTCTTTTATTTCCTTGTGCATCTACACGATCAAAATCATATAATCTATACGTGATATCAGAAGTTTGCTGAATTTCGGCAACAACTAATCCTGCTCCAATTGCGTGAACTGTTCCTGTTTCTAAAAAGAAAACATCTCCAGATTTTGCTTTCACATCGTCTAAGATAGAAACCAAAGTATTATCGTGCAAATGCTTTAAGTATTCTTCTTTATTAGAATCTTCTTTAAAACCCACAATTATTCTAGCATCAGCATCTGCCTGCATTACGTACCACATTTCTGTTTTTCCAAATGAATTATGACGTTCTTTTGCTAATTTATCGTTTGGGTGAACCTGAATAGAAAGATCTTCTCTTGCATCAAGATATTTGAAAAGTAATGGAAATTGTTTTCCAAAACGCTCATAAACTTTAGTTCCTAAAACTGCATCTGGCGTTTCATTAATCAAATCCATAAGAGATTTGCCTTTTAAAGCTCCATTTGCTACCACACTTACATCTCCTTCTACAGTAGATAATTCCCAGCTTTCGCCAGTAATTTTAGAAACGATTGGTTTATTAAGAATTGTTTTTAGTTTTTCTCCTCCCCAGATTCTTTCTTTCAAAATCGGTTCAAATTGCAAAGGGTATAAATTTTGACTCATGTTTTTAGGCTAATATATTTGTTTAATTAATTCTATTCTGATACTATTTTTGTAATCTATGATACTAATTCTTGAACAGTTTCTAAGGCTTTCGGTATATGTTTTGCAGCATTTACACTGTCAAATATCGAAATTACCAAACCATTTCTATCAATAATATATGTAACGCGTCCTGGCAGAAGTCCGAACAAATTGTTACGAACGCCAAAAAGCTTTCTTAATCTCTTATCTTGATCTGAGAGCAAAATAAAAGGCAATTGATGTTTAGCTGCAAATTTATGATGTGATTTTACACTATCACTGCTAATACCGATTACCTCAGCTCCCAAATCTTTAAAATCTTCGTATTGGTCCCGAAAACTGCAGGCTTCGGTTGTACAGCCTGGCGTATTATCTTTTGGATAAAAATAAATTACCAGCGGCTTTCTTCCTAAAACGCTTTGGCTTTCAAAAAGTTCTCCATTGTTGTCTTTCGCAGTAAAATTCGGAACTATATCTCCTATTTTTAATGACATTTTTTATTCTCCTTTATAAGTTACAAAATTGCGGTCGGTTTCGTTCAGCACTACTTCTAAATCAAAGTCAGTGTGAATTCGTTGTCTAATTTTATTCCATATCACAACAGCAATATTCTCTGCGGTCGGATTCAAATCTGCAAATTCTGGAACATCCAGATTCAGATTTTTGTGATCAAACGGAATTTCTACTTCTTCGCGTATAATATCCGCTAATACTTTCACATCTAAAACAAAACCAGTTTCCGGGTCAATCTTTCCTGTAACACTTACTGTTAAACCATAATTATGACCATGGAAATTAGGATTATTGCACTTTCCAAAAACAGCATCGTTCTTTTCAAATGACCAATCTTTTCTATGTAGTCGATGCGCAGCATTAAAATGTGCCTTTCTTGATATGGTTACTCTCATTCTAGGTTTTTGGTTAGTTTGGATTAAAGTTTATGATCTTCTAAATAATGATAAAATTCATCAAAAATTATTTTAAACCAAACGGTATAAATTTCGGGCTGTTTCTGAATATCAGTTTTCACATCTTCAATCTTCATCCATTTCCAATCTTCTACTTCTTCTGTATTAATGTTTGGATTATCATTATAATATCCAATCATTACGTGATCCAACTCATGCTCTGTCAATCCATTATCAAAAGGTGCTTTATAAATAAAATGAAACAGCTCTTTCAAGTCTGTTTTAAATCCCATTTCTTCAAACAATCTTCTGCTCCCCGCTTCGATATTGGTTTCGCCTTCACGTTGGTGACTACAACACGTATTCGTCCAAAGTAAAGGAGAATGATATTTTTGATGTGCGCGCTGCTGTAACATGATCTCATTTTGTTCATTTAAAACAAAAACCGAAAATGCACGGTGCAAAAGCGCTTTTTCATGTGCTTCTAATTTTGGCATTAAGCCAATTTGCTCATCATTTTGATTAACTAATATTACGTTTTCTTCTGTCATAAGTCTTCTTAAGCAAACAAAAATACGAAAAAAGAAATGGCTTAAAAATCCTTAATTGTGATTGTAAAAAACTCAAATCTTAACTAAACTTTATTTCTCTGGTTTACAACAAACTAAATCTTACCTTAAAAATTAAAAGCTGTTAAAATTAAGACATAAAAACTAGATTGTCTCCTTTTACGTAACTAATAAAAAGTTAAAACACACTTAAAAAAATCTGAATTATTTCAAACTCGGCTTTTTAAGGCTTAATCTCATCGTATCTTTGAAATACAAAATGTTAAGCCCTAAAAAAATACTGATTTTAAATCTATTAAACCTTCACTATTGTTTATGAAATCAAAAACTCAATTTATCAGCCTTTGCTTTTTATTGCCGCTATTCATTTTGCAAGCCTGCGGACAAAACAATAAAAAGGAAACTAAACCAACTTCTATGGAAAATGTCATCAATAAATCTGGAAATCCTTATTATTCTAACACCGATACTACAAAACTAAATATCAGTAACGCAGAATGGAAAAAGGTTTTACCAGAAGATGTTTACGCCGTAATGCGCGAAGCTGATACAGAAAGGCCTTTTACAGGAAAATATTGGAATACTGACGAAAAAGGAACGTATTACTGCGCTTCTTGCGGAAACAGACTTTTTAGATCGACTGCAAAATTTTCAAGCACTTGCGGATGGCCTAGCTTCTTTGAACAGGAAAACAAAAAAAGCATTGTTTTTAGGGAAGACAATACTCTGGGAATGGAAAGAATTGAAACTTTATGCGGACGCTGTGGCGGACATTTAGGTCATTTATTTGATGATGGTCCCGCTCCTACTGGAAAACGCTATTGCATGAACTCAATTGCTCTTGACTTTATTCCAGATAACAAATAATTTGATTATGAAAAATATACTTTTAATAGGTTTATTTGCGCTTTCGCTGAATGGCATTTCGCAAAATAAAAAAGCTTCAAATCTAGAAACCATTACGCTTGGCGGAGGTTGTTATTGGTGTGTTGAAGCCGTTTATGAAAATTTAGATGGTGTAAAATCTGTAGTCTCAGGTTTTTCAGGAGGAAATGTTGCCAATCCAACTTACGAAGAAGTTTGTACAGGAGAAACAGGTCATGCCGAAGTGGTTCAGATTACGTATGATAAAAACGTGACGGATATAAATGAAATCTTCAAAGTCTTTTTTACTGTTCATGATCCAACAACTTTAAACCGACAAGGCGCAGATGTTGGAACACAATATCGTTCGGTGATTTTTTATAAAAATGCTGAACAGAAAAAAGCAGCCGAAAGCATCATTTCAGAATTAAATAAAGCAAAAATCTATAAAAACCCAATCGTAACGAAAGTGGAACCTTTTAAAGTTTTTTATAAAGCCGAAGATTACCATCAGAATTATTATTCAAACAATAAAAATCAGCCGTATTGTAAAATGGTAATTCAGCCAAAACTGGAAAAATTTGAAAAGGTTTTTAAAGACAAACTGAAAAAGAAATAAGATTATCCTAAAACCGTCCACCAAAAATGGACGGTTTTTTTATTTCGAAACCTCTTGTGAACATTGAAGTTTTCCTCTTCTTTAAAAATATTTTTACTTTTTTTTATTTTTTTGTCCAATTCTGAAAGTTCGATTGTTATTGAGGTATAAACATTAAAAAATATACATCATGGAAGCTAGAATTAATTTATTCGAAAAAGGTCAAAAAGCAGTTAGTACATTATTTGGAATTAGCGGTTATTTAAAAAAATCAACAATCGAGAGATCTCTTATGGAATTAGTGGATTTCAGAATATCTCAAATTAACAATTGCGCATATTGTTTAGACATGCATTCAAAAGAAGCTATAGCTCATGGCGAAACTACTCAGCGTTTATTTGGATTAAGCGCTTGGAAAGAAACTCCTTATTTTACAAAAAGAGAAAGAGTTGCTCTTGCTTTCGCGGAAGCGGTAAATGCCTGCGATGTTCCAGACGAAATTTATGACATTGCAAAAACTGAATTTACAGAAGACGAATTAATCGATCTTACACTTGCCGTTGCCGCAATCAATGCCTGGAATCGTCTTAATATTACTTTTGCTAATACGCCAGGATCTTATAGAGTTGGTCAGTTTGGATAATCTGAATACTGTTTTTATTCTCTAAAAACGATTAACTTTATATTTCTTAAAATAAATTGATCATTATAAAACATAAAGAAATGAATGAATTTTTATTGATTTTCAGAAGGGATTTTATAACAAAAGAAACGCAACCTTCTCCAGAAGAATTGCAACAACATTTTCAGCAGTGGCAAAACTGGTTCGGAAGTCTTGCGGCGCAGGATAAACTGGCAAGGCCTTTACAGCGTTGGGACGGACAAGGAAAATTGGTCAACTCTAAAGGGGTTACAGACGGTCCATTTGTTGAAATTAAAGAATCGATTGGCGGATTAATTATTATTAAAGCCAAAGATTATAATGAAGCTGCCGAAATAGCGCAAGGTTGTCCTGTTTTACATTTTGGAGGAAATGTCGAAATTAGAATGGCCGTTTAATTTGAAATAACTAATATCAAAAATGCCTTTGTATTTTTACTTAGGCATTTTGTTTTACACTATGGAGAATCAAGAACTTATACCTCATTTATTTAGAACTGAATATCAGAAAATTGTTTCGGTATTATGCAGTTTATTCGGAATTCATCATATCGAAATTGCCGAAGATATTGTAAGCGACACTTTTCTAACGGCTTCTGAAACTTGGGCGATAAAAGGAACTCCAGAAAATCCAACAGCATGGCTTTATACTGTTGCTAAAAATAAAACCAAAAATTACTTGAAACGCAATACCGTTTTTGAAACTAAAATCGTTTCCGAAATAAAACACAATACTCCATTAAATAATCCAGAAATCGATCTTGATTTATCAGATCAAAATATTGCCGACAGTCAGTTGGCGATGATTTTCACGGTTTGCAATCCGTGTAATTCTGAAGAAGCTCAAATTGCATTGGCTCTTAATTTATTATGCGGTTTTGGAATCAGCGAAATCTCCGATGCTTTTTTATCTAATAAAGAAGTCATTTATAAAAGAATAAATCGCGCAAAAGAAAAACTGAAAGAAGAAAATATAAAAATCCAAAATCCGAATCAATCTGAAGTTAAAGACCGAATACAAACTGTTTTGAAGACTATTTATCTTTTGTATTCTGAAGGTTATTATTCTGTTTCACAAAATACTACTTTGAGAAAAGATCTTTGTACCGAGGCTATGCGTCTTACCTATTTATTAATTCAAAACGAAAACACCAATCTCCCAGAAACAAATGCTCTAATGGCTTTAATGTGTTTTCATTCATCAAGATTTGATGCTCGAACTGGAGATAATGGAGAAATTATTTTATACGAAGACCAAGATCAATCGCTTTGGAATCAGGAATTAATAGATCGCGGAACTTATTTTCTGAGTAAATCATCTACCGGAAGCACACTTTCAAAATACCATTTAGAAGCAGGAATTGCTTATTGGCATACTATTAAACAAGATAGTCCTGAAAAATGGCTAAATATTCTCGAATTGTATAACAATCTGATTATCCTAGAATACTCAACAATTGTTGCGCTGAACAGAACATACGCTTTAGCAAAAGTGAAAGGCAAGGAAGAAGCCATTCGCGAAGCCGAAAAATTAAACTTAACCGATAATCATTTTTATTATTCTTTACTCGGAAACCTATATTCTGGTGTAGATTCTGCAAAAGCGCTTCAGTATTTTGAAACTGCACTCAGCTTAGCCAAAACAATTTCTGATAAAAACGTTATCAGCAGAAATATAGAACTGCTTCAATAAAAAAGGGAAATGAAAAAATCATTTCCCTTATTCTATAACTTAGAACTTTGTCAAAGTTGAATAACATTAACTTATTGTTTTGCTACTTTTTTAAATCTCATTACTGGAATATCTCCTTGAATTAAATTTAGTTTTCCATCTTTATCAATAGAATAACTTGTAATTTGTTTAATTTGTTTTAAAAAGACTTGTTCCCCACCACCGTCACAAAACATCATTGTTGTTGGACCAGCTTCTCCAAAAGTTAAAGATTTTCCGTTAAGAGTGTACGGAGCGCTATAACCATTGCATCCATTATTGCCATAAACCCTTGTTTCTTTTTGGTCAAAAGTAAGCTGTGGTTTTTTGTTAGGATATAGACCTTCAAAAGCAATTCTTGGTCCCGAAATATATTCTAATTCCCAAGTCGTATCAAAAAGATTACCTGCGCTTGCAGTATCTTTTGATGTCTTACATGAAGCAAACAATAAGGTTAAAACTGAAACGACTGCAAGTGTGTATTTTTTCATAAAAATGTAATTTTAAGATTAATGTAATTTGTTTTTTGAAGATTAAAATTATGCTATAAACATTCCGTTCTCAATATTCGTGCCTAGTTACAAGTTTCATTATATTACAAGTAGTATTTTTCTATCTCTAAGTTACACCATTTTATTCAAAATCTTACAAATCAAATATTTAAATTCGAATAAGAGGATGCATTTTTTTCGTAATTTGCATCAATCAAAAAACCAGAAACCATCAACAAAAAACCAAAAAAATGAAGCAATTTCTATTATTGTTTGTCTTTGCATTGACTTTTTCAACTATTCATTCGCAAGAAAATCTTCCAACAGACTTCCTTTCAAAAGAATTTCACCAAGAAAGACGTGAAGCTTTTCGTGCTTTAATGCCCGCAAATTCTGTAGCGGTTGTTTTTTCATATCCCGAAAGAGTTTTTTCAAAAGACATTAATTACAATTTTCATCAAAATCCTGATTTCTATTATTTAACAGGATATAAAGAACCCGATGCGGTTTTATTAATTTTTAAAGAACCTCAAGGAACTGAAAAATATAGTGAAATTCTTTTTGTGAGAGAAAGAAATGCAACACAGGAAACATGGACCGGAAGACGTTTAGGCGTTGAAGGCGCAAAATCTAAATTAGGTCTTGCTACTGTTTTTAACGGAAAAGATTTCAAGGATTTTGCTATTGATTTTAAAAAATTTGACAAAATAGTTTACGATAAAATCCCGACAGATATTAAAAACAATAAATCTGGTTTTGATCTTTTTGGGTTAATAGAAACTTTCAAATCTAAAGCTTCAATAACTACTGAAAACGAAGCTGCAACTGAACTTTTTAATACAATAACCAATTCTTTAAGAGAAATAAAAACTCCAGAAGAAATTGATTTGATGAGAAAATCAGTAAAACTTTCTTGTATTGCCCATAACGAAGTAATGAAAGCAGTTGGTCCAAATATGAGTGAAAATGAAGCCGACGGAATTCACGCTTACATTCACAGACATTATGGTGCAGAAGGCGAAGGTTACCCGCCAATTGTAGGGGCTGGAGCAAATGGATGCATTTTACATTACGGAGATAATAATGCAACAAAAATTGATAATCAATTACTATTGATGGATGTTGGCTCTGAATATCACGGTTATTCTGCAGACGTTACCAGAACAATTCCTGCAAACGGAAAATTCAGCCCAGAACAAAAAGCGATTTACGAATTGGTTTATGAAGCTCAAGAAGAAGTTTTTAAAATCTGTAAAGAAGGCACTCCATTTCAGGATTTAAACAAAAAAGCCAGAGAAGTTATTGCAAACGGCCTTATTAAATTAGGAATTATTACAGATCCAAAAGATGCCAGAATCTATTATCCGCACAGCTGTTCACATTTTCTTGGTTTAGATGTTCATGACAAAGGAAATTATTCAGGTAAACTGAAAGAAAATATGATTTTTACGGTTGAGCCTGGAATTTATATTCCTGCAAATAGCAAATGCGATAAAAAATGGTGGAATATTGGTGTTCGCATCGAAGATGATATTTTGATTACTAAAAATTCATACGAAAATCTTTCTGCAGAATCTCCACGAAAATGGCAAGATATCGAGGTTTTGGCTAAACAAAAAAGCACATTTAATGAAATGAAATTCCCGAAAATATAAACCCTGAAAAGTTTTTAAAAGCAACCTAAAAACAATTATAAAACCATTAGTAAATACTTTTTATTTACTAATGGTTTTACCATATAATTTCATAAATATTCGGATTAAACCAAAAACAAATGCGCTACAAGCAAGAACAAGACTAATAATTTAATTTTAAAATATTCCACATCTCTTTTTTTCGTAAATTAGTAGTCCCAAAATAGACGCTATTTATCGCACTTCAATTTCCCAAACCAGTGAAGGTGAGCCGAAAAAAAACGACGGATTCAAACAGGTGACATGGGGATCTGCAATACCTAAATCCAAGGATCTCACATCTGCAAAATGAAATCCAATTTTTCTAGCTAAATATCCTAACCGTAATTTTTCGAATTAGGAAAAATCTGCCTCTTCGCATTAATTTAAAAAAATGCATTGCAAGAGAACTTTGTCTTTTTCATAAAACGCAACTATGATAAAGCTCTCAAAAAGAATACACAATAAACAATTCTGGAAAAATTTAACCAATAAAAAAGAAATGAAATGAAAACAATTAAAAAGAATTTAATGTCTCTGCTCATACTATTACTTTTGATATTAAGTGTGAATATCTATGCGCAAGACCCTTTAAAAGTAGCACCTAACACATATAAAAAAGTACTTCTTGAGAATGAAAGAGTAAGAATAATGCAAGTTGAGATTACTCCTGGAGAAACAATTCCATGGCATCATCATCCTGACCACACCATCTATGCATTGACTGATGGAAAAATTGAAATAACCGATAAAGGCAAAGCTCCCATTATTATGGATATTAAAGCCGGGGATGCCATGTATATACCTGCAGTCACACATATGGCAAAAAATTTAGGAGATACAACTGTGAATTTGATTGTAACAGAAATAAAACCTAAAGCTAAAAAATAAACCATTACAGGTATCTCAACCTTTTTAATTTAACTCAAAGTAACAACCTGAATTCAAGTTGTTACTTTTTTTTTATTTTTAAGATTATCCTTTAAAATGGAGCCAATATATTTTCCGTTCTTTGTAAACTCAAAAAAATAAAAATGAAAGCACTTACCTTCTCTTCTTTTGGGAATTCAGATGTTTTAGAATATATAGAAATTCCTAATCCACAATTAAAAAACGATGAGATTTTAGTCGAAATGAAAGCCATTGGGTTAAATTTTGCCGATGTTTACAGACGAAAAGGAAATTATCATTTAAAAGGAAATCCACCTTTTATTGCGGGTTACGAAGGGGCTGGAATTGTTGTTGATGCCAATAATCATCCAGAATATAAAATTGGAGATCGCGTGGCTTTCGCCGATGTTCCTTTTGCCAATGCAGAATTAGTTGCTGTAAATATCAATCATGTTCTTCCGTTGCCAAAAGAAATTTCGTTTGAAACCGCAGCTTCAGTCTTGTTACAAGGTTTAACAGCACATTATCTAGCTACCGACAGTCATAAAACAGCAAAAGACGAAACTGTATTAATTCACGCTGTTGCGGGCGGCGTTGGGCAGATTTTAACGCAGATCAGTAAACTTTTGGGCGCTCAAGTTATTGGTCTAACTTCATCTGCAGAAAAAGCAAAAGCGGCTTACGAACAAGGCGCTGATCATGTCTTTTTATATAATGAAGATTGGAAATCTGAAATTTTCAAAGTTGTTCCAAAAGGCGTTGATGTAGTTTACGACAGCATTGGAAGCACATTGACAGATAGTTTTAAAGTCACCAAAGAATGCGGACAAGTAGTTTTCTTCGGAATGGCTGGCGGAGATCCTGAACCAGTAAATCCGAGAATGCTAATGGACACTTCTAAAACCTTAACGGGAGGCGATTTGTGGAGTTATTTAAATTCTAAAGAAGAAAGAATAAAAAGAGCCAATCAATTATTCAGCTGGATTATTGATGGAAAAATCAAACTTTCTGAACCGACTTCTTTTAAATTATCTGAAGGAAAATTGGCGCACGATTATCTGGAAAGCAGAAAAAGTACTGGGAAAATTATATTGATTCCGTAACGAATCGTCTTTTTTGTCATCCTGACGAAGGAAGGATCACACTAATAATTCGACAAAGATTGGCGACATTCTGTGTGGAGTTTCTTGTGTGATCCTTCCTTCGTCAGGATGACAAACTTTGAGATTAAATCAACTAAAGCTGATCTACTTCAATTTTTGTCAATTCTGATAATTCTAAAATTCGGCCGACATCTTCTTTATTTGCTATAAAAAACAAATAATTGTCTCCATTTGTATTATAGCTCATCAACTCCAAATTTTGTTTTTCTAAAGCCGATTGAATGTATGGAAACAAATCATGACTATATGTTTCTTCGGGATAATCGAAAGTGAAATCTTCGCCAATTAAATCAGAAATAAAATATTCTGCGTCTTCAGGATCAAATTTCCAGTCGCTGTTCCAAGCATCAATACTTTCAAAAAAGGCAAAATGATCTTCTACCATATCATAATAATCTTCTGCTGGTTTCTTGAAGTTTTTAAAGAGTTTTTTAGCTTCCTTTTTTAATTCTTTTTCTTTAATATTTTCTCTCGAAACTAATTTTATAAATTCTTGGAAAGTTTCTTCTGTTACTTCTTCGCTTTCTACCAAATTTTCAGTTGAAGGAAGCTCGACTGTTTTCGGAATTTCGATATTTAAATACTCACAGATTCCTTGCAAAACCAGTTTAAAGTCCCTAATTCCTATTTCCTCACTTTCATTCTTGGGATTATTTACATCAATTAACTCGCTTTCCAGTAATCCTTTAGTGTAATCAAAAAAGTGTTTTCCTGAATACAGCATCTTGAAATCGTTAATTTCTAAACTATTGGTACAGCAAAAAAATAGTAGAAAGTTTTTTATAGAACGTTTAAAGAACTTTTTCTCTTCTAGCGTTGGTTCCGAATAAAATTGAATATGTATAAAATCATATTCCAAACCTTCCTGGATTGTTTCATCAGTAAGAGTTGTGATATTCATTTTTTTATAAAGCTCATTTAAAACTTCATACGGATTATTAAAGCCTGCTTTTTTTATTTCTGCATTTCCTTCCTCATGATCCAATGAACCTGGAAAGTAAAATAAATTCACAATCACATTTTCTTGAATTCCTTTTACTTTAAATTCAAGACTAGATTGCTGATTAAATAAATACGAGTAAATTGGATCTATAACATCAAAAGAAATGATGGATTTTGGATCGTTATTTCTATTAAATAAATTGGAGAAAAAGCTCATTTATAATATTTAGTATTAAAAACTAATCGTTAGAATATTTAAAACTCTGATTCATTTTATCGAAAGGAATTACTTCGTTAACAATCGATTCCAATTCATGATCTGTTAATAATCCTCTCGCCGATTCTACAATTTTTGGCGAAACATTTATTTCATAATCAATAATATCTCGTTTTAAAATTTCTTCTAAAATCGAATTCTGACGATCGGTTAAATATTTTTTATGCGATTTGAAAACAGCTTCGATATCTTCTCTAAATTCTTCGTCGCTCAATTCGTTGTAAATGTCTTGTTTAGACATATCAATCAATAAAACTTTGAAGATAAAATCCTGAAGATTTTTTGCCAGATAATTCACTTCATTCATGTCATGCCAAACGAAGACAATTGGCACATCACCATTATTTTCTTCGTTTAAGAAAAAGCAATAATGATCGCCGCCGCCGCTTTTAGCAAACGGAATAAATTTAAATTCCGGAAATATATTGCGATAATCTTCTGGATCTCGAAGTTCTTCGATTTCTTCGGCAACAGATTTTAAATTCAATGATTCAAAATCATACGAATGTAAAAGCAAAGGCGGATTCTCTTTTAAAGTAGGATAAACCTCTGTATACCAATTTGGACCATATTCTCCGACATCCAACATGCCGTCTGCGTCTAACTGTTTGTATAAGAGCGGAAATTCAAATCCGTATTTTTTTTCGATTTCTTGTATTGTCATCTTTGGGGGAATATTCTATTAAAATCAGAATACTAAGATAACAATCTTTTCCTACATGAAAAGTGCGAAGCCAATTATTTCAAGGATTCAGCGATGATAAAGATGTTTTTTAATCTGTAGAATACTCAAAACTAGTATCCATTTTATCAAAAGGAATAACTTCATTAATTATTTTATTCATTTCTATATCGGTCAATAACCCTCTTGCGTCTTCATTGCCATAAGAAAATGAAATTTCATAATCTATAATTTCACGTATTAATATATTTTGCAAAATATCTTGTTCTTTATCTGTTAAATATTTTGCGTGAGATTTAAGTACATTCACAAGATTATTTCTGAATTCTTCATCATTAACCTTATTAAAAGTATCTTGCTGAGACATATCTTGCAAAATCATTCTAAAAATAAAATCCTGAAGGTTTTTAGCCATATACTCTGCTTCATTATCATCATGATAAAGAAAAACTACAGGCAATTCGCCTTTATTCTCTTTATTCAAAAAGAAGCAATAATGATCTCCAGCTGCATTGTGTGCAAACGGTATGAATCTAAATTCCTCATTTATGTTTCTATAATTATCAGGATCCATAAGTTCTTCGATTTCTTGAGAAACTGATTTTAAATTCATTAGCTCAAAATCATAAGAATGCAAAAGTAGAGGCGGATTATCTTTTAATTTTGGATAAATCTCAAAATACCAATTAGGACTAAATTCTCCCCAATCTAGCATTCCGTCTACATATAACTGCTTATACAAAGAAGGATACTCAAATCCATATTTCTTCTCAATTTCTTGCGGTGTCATTTTATCATATTTAAAAGTTAAAAAACTTCACAAATATAATAATTTTACTACAAAAAATAATTGAGTTATTTCAATGCTTCGGCAATCATCAACGCACATTTTTCGCCATCGATAGCAGCAGAAATAATTCCTCCTGCGTAACCTGCACCTTCTCCGCAAGGATATAAACCTTTGATTTGTAAATGCTCTAAAGTCATAGCATCTCTCGGAATTCTAACTGGTGACGAAGTTCTACTTTCTGGTGCATGTAAAATGGCTTCATTGGTTAAATAACCACGCATTGATTTTCCAAAATCCTGAAAACCTTGGCGCATAATTTGAGTTAAAAATCCTGGAAAAACCTGTCCCAATTCAACTGAAGTCGTTCCCGGAACATAAGAAGTTTTTGGAATATCTGCTGAAACTTTGCTTTTCGTAAAATCGATCATTCGCTGTGCTGGAACTTTTTGAGTTTCTCCTGCCAAATGCCAAGCTTTTTGTTCGATGCTTTTTTGAAATTCCATTCCTGCCAAAGCTCCAAATTTTGCAAAAGGTTTAAAATCTTCCAATTTCAATTCAACCACAATTCCAGAATTTGCTGTTGACTGATCACGTTTAGATGGCGACCAACCATTTGTAACCACTTCACCCGGACTTGTTGCACATGGCGCAATTACACCTCCGGGACACATACAGAATGAATACATTCCGCGCCCGTTAACTTGTTTTACAATAGAATATGGAGCTGGTGGCAAATGTTCTCCGCGGAAATCACAGCTGTATTGAATACTGTCTATTAATTCCTGAGCATGCTCTGCACGAACTCCTAAAGCAAAAGGTTTTGCTTCTATTAAAATTTTCTTTTTGTCTAATAATTCAAAAATATCACGTGCCGAATGTCCAGTTGCCAAAATCAATTTGTTGGCGTGAATTTTATCTCCGTTTTGAGTTACGATTCCTTCAACTTCATTGTTCTTTACTAAAATATCGTCTACACGAGTTTCAAATAAAACCTGACCGCCAAATTCCCTAATTTTATTTCTAATGTCTTCAATAATTTTAGGCAATTTATTAGTTCCAATATGCGGATGCGCTTCAACCAAAATATCTTCTGAAGCTCCAAAAGCTACCAGAAGTTCTAAAATTCTAGTTACATCACCTCGTTTTTTAGAACGCGTATATAACTTTCCGTCAGAATATGTTCCTGCTCCGCCTTCACCAAAACAATAATTAGAATCTTCATTAACGATATGTTCACGGTTTATCGCTTTCAAGTCACGACGACGGCCTCGAACGTCTTTTCCACGTTCTAAAACTATTGGTTTTAAACCTAATTCAATTAATTGCAATGCCGCAAAAAGTCCTGCTGGACCTGCTCCAACCACTATAACTTCTTGCGCATTCGAAACGTCCTTATATATAGGAAGCTCGATTTTGGTTTCCTGAAAAGGTTCGCCTTTTAAATAAATAAGAACTTTCAAATTAATTTTAATCGCTTTCTGACGTGCATCAATTGAGCGTTTTAAAATTGAAACGTGCTGAATTTCTTGAGCAGAAACTTTGATTTGCTTAGACAAATGGTCTTTTAGCAATGATTCGTTTGCAGCAATTTCTGGTGTTACTTGAAGTAAAAGTTCTTTAGGCATTTTTGTGTTTTTATTCTATTAGCTTTTCTTTCTATGAAAAGAACATGCAAAAGTACTATTTTGAAATGAGATTTTATATTTACTCTAAAATTTGCACGCAGATTTAGTACAAATCAAAGCAAATTTTCAGCACAAAGAATATCGTAGAGACGCACTGCAGTGCGTCTAACATATTACAGGCACACCTTGCGTAGACGCACTGCTGTGCGTCTCTACATAGAACCTTTAAGAAAGACTTTGTATCTTTGTTCCTAACAACCTTTGCACCTTATAAAAAAATGTCAAGAAAAATAAAACTAATTTGGGATTTCCGTGGACCAGCTTCTGCAAAAACTGCCGAGCACCACGAAATTCATTTAAAAGAATATATCGCAATCGAAAAATTGCCACTAAATATTACGGGATTTAAAATCATCGACGAAATGTACGCCATAGCTTTTATGGTTGTAACCGACGAAAATATGATTCAAGTAAGAGATGCTTTGAAACCGCATCGAGGGGAACTCTACGAGTAGTTTTCAGTTTTCAGTCACAGTTTACAGTTTTGTACTGAGACTAATTTTAAGTCGCAGTTTACTGAGACTGTAAACTGCAACTGTAAACTTTATTTAATTCGCTACTTCGCTGATAAACTTAATACGCATCAAACGTAATTCGTCAATATCGTAGTCGCCATCAAATTCTTTAAGAGCGTCTTCTATTTTATCTGATTCTGATTCCATGAAGTAATCGTGAATTTCTTCTTGCTGATCATCATCTAAAATATCATCTAACCAATATTTGATATTCAGCTTAGTTCCAGAATAAACAATTTGTTCCATTTCTTTGATCAAAGCATCCATCGTTAAACCTTTCGCAGAAGCTATATCACTTAATGGAAGTTTTCTATCAATATTCTGAATGATATATAATTTGTTGGCAGAATTTACTCCGGTAGATTTTACTACTAAATCGTCTGGACGAATAATATCGTTATCATCAACATAACGGCTGATTAAAGCAACGAATTCGCTTCCATATTTTTTGGCTTTTCCTTCTCCTACACCATGAATATTGTATAATTCGGTGATAGAAATAGGATATTTAAGTGCCATATCTTCAATCGAAGGATCTTGGAAAACTACAAATGGTGGAACTCCAAGTTTCTTAGCCACTTTTTTACGAAGTTCACGAAGCATTCCAGTTAGAACTTCATCTGCAGTTCCTGATGATTTTCCACCAGTTACAATAGTTTCGTCATCGGCTTCAGTATATTCATGGTCTTCAGACATCATAAATGAAACTGGGCTTTTAATAAAATCTAAACCTTCTTGTGTAATTTTTATAACGCCGTATGTTTCAATGTCTTTAGACAAATACCCTGTAACTAAAACTTGTCTTAATAATGCCATCCAATACTTCTCATCATGGTCTGAACCAGAACCAAAATAAGGCTGAGCATCTGTTTTATGCGCTTTAATTACCGCATTGATTCGGCCAATTAAAGTAAAGACAATTTCTTTTGATTTGTAAATATGTTTGGTATCACGAACAATTTCAAGCAATTTAACTACTTGTTCTTTCGCTTCTACTTTATGTTTTGGATTACGAACGTTGTCATCCATATCGGCACCTTCGCCTGTTTCGCTGTCAAATTCTTCTCCGAAATAGTGAAGAAGGAATTTTCTGCGCGACATTGAGGTTTCGGCGTAAGCCACAACTTCCTGTAAAAGGGCAAAACCAATTTCCTGTTCGGCAACTGGTTTTCCAGACATAAATTTCTCCAGCTTTTCTACATCTTTATAAGAGTAATAAGCCAAGCAATGTCCTTCTCCACCGTCACGTCCAGCACGCCCGGTTTCTTGGTAATAGCTTTCAAGCGATTTTGGAATATCGTGGTGAATTACAAAACGAACGTCTGGTTTATCAATTCCCATTCCGAATGCGATAGTCGCCACAACCACATCTACATCTTCCATCAAGAACATATCCTGATGTTTTGCACGTGTTTTTGCGTCTAAACCTGCATGGTAAGGAACAGCGCTGATTCCGTTTACTTGTAAAACTTCGGCAATAGATTCTACTTTTTTACGGCTTAAGCAGTAAATAATTCCAGATTTGCCTTTATGTTGTTTGATAAATCGAATAATATCCGACTCGATATTTTTTGTTTTTGTACGAACTTCATAGTACAAGTTCGGTCTGTTGAATGATGCTTTAAAAGTATTAGCATCAGACATATCAAGGTTTTTCAGGATATCTTCCTGAACTTTTGGGGTTGCAGTTGCAGTAAGACCAATAATTGGCACTTTACCTAATTGCTTAATAATGTGTCTTAGATTTCTGTATTCTGGTCTAAAATCATGTCCCCACTCTGAGATACAGTGCGCTTCGTCGATAGCGACAAAAGAAATTGGCACACTTTGCAAGAAAGCAACATATTCTTCTTTTGTTAAAGATTCTGGAGCAACATACAAAAGTTTAGTCAATCCAGAAGTAATATCTTTTTTAACCTGTGCAATTTCTGTTTTGGTAAGTGAGGAATTTAATACGTGAGCAATTCCATTTTCAGACGAAAGACTTCGAATTGCATCAACTTGGTTTTTCATCAAAGCAATCAGAGGAGAAACAACAATTGCTGTTCCTTCCTGAATTAAAGCGGGTAATTGATAACAAAGAGACTTTCCACCGCCCGTAGGCATAATTACGAAAGTATTTGTTTGACCTAAAATACTCGTAATAACTTGCTCCTGCAAGCCTTTAAATTGGCTAAAGCCGAAATACTTCTTTAATTCTTTATGTATTTCAATTTCGTTTGAATTCATTCTCTATATTAATGGTATTTTGTATAAATTTGCAACACATAAAGATACAACTTTCTTTTATACATACAAATTTTAAATATTCTGATTTGATCACAAAAGAAAATATATTGGCAATTGCCAAAAAAACAATACTCTCTGAAAGTGAAGCAATTACAAAATTAATTGATTTTCTGGACGAAAATTTCTACGAAGCAGTCCAGCGTATCTATGAAACCAAAGGTCGTTTAATCGTTACGGGAATCGGAAAAAGTGCCATCATTGCTCAAAAAATGGTCGCTACTTTTAACTCTACAGGAACTCCTTCTATGTTTTTGCATGCTGCAGAAGCAATTCATGGCGATCTTGGAATGATACAAAATGATGACATCATTATCTGTATTTCGAAAAGCGGAAATAGTCCGGAAATTAAAGTCTTGGTTCCATTATTAAAGCGATTTGGAAACACCTTAATTGCGATCACAGGAAATGTAACTTCATTTTTAGCAAAAGGCTCAGATTATATTTTGAATGCTACAGTTGATGTGGAAGCTTGTCCAATTAACTTAGCTCCTACAAACAGCACTACAGCGCAACTTGTTATTGGTGATGCTTTAGCAGTCTGTTTGATGGAAATGCGTGATTTTAAACCAGAAGATTTTGCAGTTTATCATCCAGGCGGCGCATTAGGAAAAAAACTATTGCTTCGTGTAAAAGATATGATCGAAAACTCACTAAAACCAACCGTAGCTCCTGATACATCTGTCAAAAAAGTGATTTTTGAAATCTCTGAAAAAAGACTTGGTGTTACAGCTGTTGTTGAAAATGATAAAATAATCGGAATTATTACCGATGGAGATATTAGACGAATGTTAAACGATCGGGATTCGATAGCAGATTTAACAGCTAGGGATATCATGACGATAAACCCAAAAATGGTTTCGTCTGAGACAATGGCTGTTGATGCACTGAATATATTAGAAGATTACTCGATTACTCAGTTAATTGTTTCTGACGAAGGAACATACAAAGGCGTTTTACATTTACATGACATTTTAAAAGAAGGAATCGTATAATGGCAAAAAAAAATCTTGGCGAAATGTCATTTTTGGATCATCTTGAAGAATTAAGATGGTTATTAGTTAGAAGTACACTTGCAACATGCATCATGGCATTTGTTACTTATTTTATTAGTGATTATTTATTTGATCAAATTATTTTAGGTCCAATTAGACCAACATTTTTTACTTATGTTTGGTTTTGCGACCTATCACATTCTTTGGGATTCGCAGACAGCATTTGTATTACAGAACTGAATTTCATTATTCAGAATACCGAAATGGAAGGTCAGGTAAACATCTTTGTATGGATGTGTCTTTTGGCCGGATTTATTTTGAGTTTCCCTTATATTTTATGGGAAATCTGGAAATTTATCAGTCCAGCTCTTTATGAGAAAGAGAGAAAAAATGCGAAACTATTCATTTTCGTTTCATCTTTACTTTTCTTCTTAGGAGTATTGTTTGGGTATTTTGTAGTAATTCCCATGTCTGTAAATTTCGTGGCTACTTTCTCTGTGAGTGATATTGTAAAAAACCAATTCACACTCGAGTCTTATATGGGAATGGTTAAAACGAGTATTTTAGGAAGTGCAATCTTTTTTGAATTGCCAATCGCTATTTATTTCTTAACGAAATTAGGATTAGTAACTCCTGAATTCTTGAGAAAATACTGGAAATATGCTGTAGTAATTATTTTAATTATCGCCGCAATTGTAACTCCGCCAGACGTTGTAAGTCAGACTATTGTTGCAATTCCGATGTTAATTATCTATGAAGTCAGCATCCTTATTTCGAAAATTGTTTATAAAAATAAATTAAAAGAAAATGCCTGATATAATTCAAGAATTTAACGACTATCGTTCTAAAATGAACGAAAAACTGCTTGCTGACAACAACAAAATTGTTAAGCGAATTTTTAATCTTGACACCAATGCTTACGCAGAAGGCGCTCTTGATGTAAAAACAAAAGAACTTTTAGGCTTAGTTGCATCTACTGTTTTAAGATGCGACGACTGTGTAAAATACCATTTAGAAACAAGTTATAAAGAAGGGGTTTCTAAAGAAGAAATGATGGAGGCTATGGGAATCGCAACTCTTGTTGGAGGAACAATTGTTATTCCTCATTTAAGAAGAGCTTACGAATTCTGGGAAGCTCTTGAAGAAGCAGGAAAATAAATAATTGTTAATACGTTTAACTGTTGAATCGTTTATTTGTTAATTTGCAACGAATAAACGATTTATCGATTAAACGATTAAACTTAAAAAATGAAATTAAGAGCCGATAATTTAATCAAAACTTATAAAGGACGTAGTGTTGTAAAAGGAATTTCTGTTGAAGTAAATCAAGGAGAAATCGTAGGTCTTTTGGGACCAAATGGAGCTGGAAAAACAACCTCTTTTTACATGATTGTGGGATTGGTAAAACCAAATCAAGGAAATATTTATCTTGACAATTTAAACATTACCGATTATCCGATGTACAAACGTGCACAGCAAGGAATTGGTTATTTGGCACAAGAAGCTTCTGTTTTTAGAAAATTAAGTATTGAAGACAATATATTGAGTGTTTTACAATTAACAGACCTTTCTAAAGAAGCACAAATTGCCAAAATGGAAAGTTTAATTGAAGAATTCAGTTTAGAGCATATTCGCACCAACCGAGGCGATTTACTTTCTGGAGGTGAGCGTCGTCGTACCGAAATTGCACGTGCTTTGGCAACCGATCCAAAATTTATTTTATTGGATGAGCCTTTTGCTGGAGTTGACCCTGTTGCGGTTGAAGATATTCAGCGAATTGTAGCACAATTAAAAAACAAAAACATCGGAATCTTAATTACCGATCACAACGTTCAAGAAACGCTTGCTATTACTGATAAAACATACTTAATGTTTGAAGGAGGAATTCTTAAAGCAGGAGTTCCAGAAGAATTAGTAGAAGACGAAATGGTTCGTCGTGTTTACCTTGGACAAAACTTCGAGCTTCGTAAAAAGAAACTGGAATTTTAAAAAAGTATTCAGTCGCAGTCTCAGTTTACAGTCTCGCAAATACTGTAAACTGAGACTATGACTGTAAATCATTCAACGGTAATAAACTGCAATTGTTCTAAATCGCCATTGTAAATATTGACATCAACACGATGTTTAATTCCTGGCAGAGAAGCTTTTTCTGTAAACTGCCAAAACAGCCAATCATCTTCAATTTTTTCTCTGTAGAAATTATAATTGGCAATCCAGAAAAGATATTCGCTAAATTCTTCTTTTAAAAAATCAGAATAATATCTTTCTCCAGAATAAATTATAGGGCGAACTTGATAATGTTTCTCAACTTTATTCAGCCAACGCTTCAAACCTTTTTTCAAACTATCTAAAGGCTGATTTTTAGGCAATTTTTCGATATCTAAAACTGGCGGAAGATCTCCTTTCTGCAATTTTACTGTTTTGATAAAAAGGTCCGCTTGTTCGATAGAATTTTCATTCGGGCGATAATAGTGATAAGCACCGCGCATGATTTTGTTCTCCTTTGCTCCTTCCCAATTTTTTTTGAATTGTCTATCAACACGATCATTTCCAGCTGTAGCGCGAATAAAAACGAATTGAACAGGATATTTTTCGTCCAAAATTTCAACTTCATCCCAATCGACTTTGCCTTGAAATTCAGAAACATCGATTCCGATTACCTTTCCTTTATGATTTTCAAGAACACGAATGTTTCGAACATCAGAAAGGTGTTTGTCAACCTCATCTTCGTCTAAAACTTTTTCCGATTTAAATCCTAAATAATAAGCCAAGCCTTTGCGATAATGATATATTATCCCAATGAATAAAAGTGCAAAAAAAATCAAAAGAATAGACCGAAAAAGTCTGCTTAGAAAAGATCTTCCAGCTGGTTTTCTTGAATATGTTTTACGGTAAGTTGTTTTTCTTGCCATTAAATAGAACTATTTTTTCAAAAACAGATTATTTACAATTGACAACAATACATAGAAAGCAATAATTAATGGAATTGCAATGTAATGAAGCAAAACAATCATTAATACAGAAATAATCAAAAACACAATTTGAAGCGCATTTTCTTTCAAACTGAATTTTTTAATTTTTAAAGCAAACAACGGAATTTCAGCATTTAAAATATAAGCACTACATAATGTTATCACTAATAGAACCCATTGATTGGTTAAAATCTCCAAAATCATAAGAGAATCTGAAAATGAAATTACCAAAGGAAGGCTTAAAATAAACAATGCATTCGCTGGAGTCGGCAACCCGATAAAAGAATCTGTCTGGCGAGTATCAATATTAAAATTAGCCAAACGATAGCAAGAACCTAGAGTGATAATAAATCCTAAAAACGGAATTGCAGGATGTGTTCCTAATTCGTGTGCGCTGTTAGTAAACATGCTGTACATTACGTATCCTGGAGTTACACCACTGGTTACCATATCTGCAAGAGAATCTAATTGCAATCCAAGCGGACTTGAAACTTTAAATAATCTGGCAAAAAAACCATCAAAGAAATCAAAAAAGATTCCTAGACAAACCATATAAAAAGCCATTAAATAATCGCCTTCAGAAACAAAAACAATTGCAACGCAACCGCAGAAAAGATTTATTAATGTAATAAGATTTGGAATATGTTTTTTGATGTTCATAGTTTGAAATTTTGATAATGGTAGAGAACAAATTTAGCATAATAAGTCAATGCGAAACGAGTTTTTTCAAGAGTTTTTTATTTCTAAGCTCTACTTTCGGAATATTTAGGGAAATGAACTTATTAGATGAGTAAATTATTATATTTTTGATAAAAATTAACACAGACCTCTGTCTGCAAAAAATAATCAGTTGAAGAAGCTTTTCGCATTTATATTATTTTGGAGTTTCACTTCGCAATACGGCCAGACCGTTCGAAAATATTCGAACGAGTTTATGAATATTGGTGTCGATGCAGCTGCATTAGGAATGTCAAGTACAGTGGTCGCTTCAACAAAAGACGTTAATGCTGTTTACTGGAATCCTGCAGGATTAACACACCTTGAAGATCATGAAATTGCTTTAATGCACGCCAGTTATTTCGCGAATATTGCGCAATATGACTACATAGGTTATGCAAGTCCTATTGATGATCAAAGTGCTTGGGGAATTTCGATGATTCGTTTTGGAGTCGATGATATTATGGATACAACCCAATTAATCGACAATCAAGGAAATATCGACTATAACAGAATCAGCCTTTTTTCTACAGCTGATTATGGTTTTACTTTTTCTTATGCGAGAAAACTTCCTGTTGACGGATTTCAATATGGTGTAAATGCAAAAGTAATTCGAAGAATAATTGGAAAATTCGCCAATTCTTGGGGATTTGGATTTGACATCGGACTTCAGTTTGAAAGAAACGATTGGAAATTCGGATTAATGCTTCGCGATATTACGACGACTTACAATATCTGGAATATTGATGAAGAAGAATATGCAAAAATTGCAAATGCTATTCCGGGAGAAAATAATGAATTACCAGAAAGCACAGAAATAACATTGCCAAAAGCACAATTAGGAGTTTCAAAAAGATTTGATTTTCATAACGAATGCAGTATTGTAACTTCAGCAAATTTGAATATGCGATTTGAACAGACCAATGATATTATTTCATCAAAAGTAGTAAGTATAGACCCAGCTCTAGGGTTTGAATTTGGTTATACTGATTTAGTTTTTGTGAGAGCCGGCGCAGGTAATTTTCAGAATGTAACGCAATTGGATAATACCGAAAAAGTGAATTTTCAGCCTAATATTGGTTTAGGATTTAGATACAAAGGCATTCAAATTGATTATGCTTTGACGGATTTAGGAAATCAAAGTACAGCATTATATTCTAACATATTTTCTTTGAAAGTAGATTTAGGAATCTTTAGGTAAATTATAAACCAAAAATCTTTAAAAAATTAAATCATGAAAACTGTCATGTTCAAAAAAACACTTTTTATTTTCTTCTTATTTGTAAGTTTTATTGGGTTTAGCCAAAGTATACCTTTATCAAAAGAGGCTAAAATAAGTGTTCTTACTTGCGGACTTGGAAATGAAACTTATTCTTATTTTGGACATACAGCAATTCGTGTTACAGATCCTGCTAACAACGTTGATATTGTTTACAATTATGGTGCTTTCGATTTTAGAACACCAAACTTCGTTGCCAAATTTGCAAAAGGCGATTTACAGTATTTTATTGTCGCGCATCCTTTTCCTGATTTTTTAAATGATTATAATGATGATAAAAGGAGTGTTTACGAACAAGAACTTCTTATTTCTCCTGCTTTAAAACAAACTATTTTTGATAATTTGAACAAAGCTCTATTTTCTGAAGAAAGATCGTATACTTATAAATTTATTGATAAAAACTGTACGTCGATGGTTGTGGATGTCATCAATAAATCATTGGGACAAAATGTAATTACTAAAAAAGAAGATACTGACAGAACTTATCGTTCTATTCTATTTCCATACTTCGATGGTCATTTCTACGATCAATTAGGCACAAGTATTATTTTTGGAACTAAAGTTGATCAAATGGGAACAAGAATTTTTCTTCCTTTTGAATTAAAAAATAGTTTAGAGAAAACTACTTTCCAAAATAAACCTTTGGTTGCCAAAAGCAAAACATTACTAGAATTTACTAAAGAAACTCCAAAATCTTGGTGGAATAATATCTACACTTATCTAGTTGTTTTACTTTTTGTAGTATTAGCAAGAAATAAAACTATTGATAAAATCTACTTTTTGATTTTATCTCTAATGGGAATATTCTTTGTTACAATGGGATTTTATTCTTTTCACCAAGAACTGGCGATGAATTATAATGTTCTATTGTTTAGTCCGCTTTTATTGGTTTTAGTTTTGTTTTCAATTTTCAAAAACAAATTATGGACTTATAGATTTTCGCTAATCAATTTTGTGCTTTTAGTGATTTACTTTTTGTTTTTGATCAACAAAGCACATTTCTTTATCACTTTGCCATTGATTTTTACAAGTGGAATTGTATTGGTACGAACAGCTATTCGCAATAAAAGACCAATTCCGATTATAATCTAAATCATTATTGGCCTCGGTAGAATAAAACCGTAGTAATGGTTTTGAAAGTAATACTAAGATCCAGAAATACACTTCTGTGCTTGATATAATATAAATCGTATTGAAGTTTAATCAAACTTTCGTCGATCGATTCTCCGTACGAATAATTTACCTGCGCCCAGCCTGTAAGTCCAGGTTTAATTACATGGCGCGTTTCGTAAAAAGGCATGACACTTGCAATTTCTTCAACAAAGAAAGGTCTTTCTGGTCTTGGGCCAATTACAGCCATATCGCCTTTTAAAACATTAATAAACTGAGGAAGTTCATCAATTCTTGATTTTCGCATAAATTTACCAAACGGAGTAACTCTTTTATCATTGTGAGTTGCAAAAACAGCTCCATTGGTTTCCGAATTCTCAGTCATGGTTCTGAATTTATAAATTTTGAAAACAACTCCATTTTTACCTACTCTTTCTTGAGTGTAAAAAAGACTTCCTTTATTGGCAAAAAGATTTCCAATAACAATGATCGGAATAAAAATAGCGCAGAATACAAGTCCTAGAAAAGAAAAGAAAAGTTCCATTAATCGAATCAGTAATAAATATAATTTATTATTGTTGCTTCTGCTAAATGGGAAGAAACGATAAAAATCTCTCCCAATGTAGTGTACAGGAATTCGTTGTGTTTTACTTTCGTAAACTTGCGTATATTCTCTGATAATATTTCCGTTTTCTAACAGGTGAAGCAATTGCTGATACAAATCGGTTGTGATACCATCAGTTTTTTGTGATGCAATTATAATCTCCGAAACATTGTGTGTGGTTACAAAATGTTCCAAATCTTCTTTTTTTATTTCTTTTACATAATGAAAATCTAGATTCTCATCTGAAACTGAATCGGAATTTACAAAACCAATAATTTTATAATGCGGATCGACATTTTCCAGTCCTAAAACTAAATCTTCAACCTCACTTTGGTCACAAATCAAAACCACATTTTGAGAAAAACGATGCGATGCCAAAAAGTAAACATAGAAAAAACGCCATAACAGCAACGCACTCAAAACAGCAAAATAAAAAATTACAATTACGACCCTTTGTTTAGGAAGTTCTGGCGATAAAACCGGCGTAAATAAATATACCGTTACAGCGGTAAGTGAGGTTAGAATTACACTTTTCAGAATCTGAAACTGATTACTGGCTGTCTGTAAATTATACATTTCGAAAATTGCTCCGAAAACATATACATAACCAATCAGTAAGAACGATTTAAGAAACCTATTTTCGTGTAAAGAATAATATCGATAATCAAAAAGTAAACTCAACAGAAACAAAGCTGTAAATATAAATGCAGCATCGAAAAGACAAAGTAGAACCTTTCTTTCCGAAATCTCGAAATGCATTTTCCTTTTTGAAAACATCGCTAATAGGTTTTAAATATGATTATTGGGCACGGCAAATGTATCGTAAAAAAATAAAACTAACCTATTAATTTTCTGTTTCCTCAGGAATTTTAACCTGAACATAAAGAAGTGATAATGCATAAACAAACGCTGGTGCAGCAATTCTCATGGCTGCATGGTTAATGGTAAGTAACCAAAACATAAAAAAAGACAGAAAATATAAATGTTGCTTGTTGTTTATATAACTAATAATTGGTGTAAAAAAAAGAATTAAAAATGCAAAAATACCAAATACACCATGTTCTGCAATTAGTCTTGTAATTTCACTATGCGATGCTACTTCTTGTCCTAATTCTTCGACTCTTTCATATTTACTCATTCCTGCTCCTACTCCAAAAACAGGATTATTTAAAAACAAATTTATCTCTGCATTCATAACTTCTTCTCTCCCTCCTAAACGATCTTTTTTCTCCCTCCCACGAGCATCTTTATTAGCATATCGTTTTTCGATAAGTCCATGGGTTTGAAAGGAAGTATAGGTCCATATTCCAATAGATATTAATCCTGTTAAGAAAAAAACTAAAACAAATTTGCTTTTCCCTTTAGCATTAGAAAAATAATACACAACAGCAAACAGACAAATAATCATTGCTATTGCTGTAAAAATCCCTCCTCGAGAAAAAGTAACAATACCTCTATAACTTATGAATATGAGTAAACTTCCATTAATAAAAATGTCTTTTTTAGATTTTGAGAACAGAACCAATTGAGTGAAAAAGACAAATATGCCTAATCCCAGTATTGTAGAAACTTGATTAGGACCAAACCCTCCCGAAGTTGCAAAATTTGATTGAGTTCCTGTTACAACCTCTTTTATACTTGGCGTATATAAAAACAAATAAACGGTAGTTGCTATTACAGGAAAGCCAATTGCCTTTAATATATTCTGAAGCTCATTAAAGACAACTTTTCTATTAATCATATAAGTTGCGCATATAGCTAAACAAAAAGGGCCAGATAAATTAAAAACTAGAATTTTTCTAATATCAATATCAAAACTGGCTGTTTCTGTGGTAATTAAAACAGCAGGTAATAGTAGTATTAAAAAAAATGAGAATATGAATGCGCTTTTAGAAAAGTTGTTAAAAACCATACCGCAAAGCATAAAAAAGACGACTAAATACTTCACATACTCATTGTTGAAATTTCCACCTGTCATACGTAAAAAAACCTCAGCTCCTACTAGATAAGCACTTACATACAATACTTCATTGTTTTTGTTTTTATTTTTAAAAACAAAAAAAGCACCTATAACTGGAATTAGAAAAGCATAAATTTTAGACAAAAAAGGAAGTACAAAAACGGCAAATGCTATTATAATATGCAGGATGATTAATGATGTATAAGTAAATTTTATATTTTTCATTTATATAAATAGCTTTATTTTGCAAAAGTAGTCAAAGACTTCAGCCATGCGATGTATCTGCTTAAAATTGATTTTTCACTAAAATTCTCTTCAACTAAAGAAAATAACTTTTCACCCATTATTTTTCGCGTTTCTTCATGTTCGATCAAATTTTCGACAGATCTTACAAATTGTTCCAAATTATTTGATTCTATCAATAAGCCCTCTTGCTGAGATCGTATAATTTTTTTTACTTCTCCAACATCTGTTGCAACAACTGGTAAGCTTGACAATCCATATTCCAAAACAGCCAAAGGAAGTCCTTCTGAGTGAGAGGTCAAAACAGCAATTTCAGATTGTTTAAGTAAATTTTCTGTGTTATTCATCTCTCCATAAAAAAATACTGTTTCAGTAAGCTCAAGGTCTTTTACTTTTTCTACAAGATTTTTACTATAATCATCATGAAAATCTTTACCAATTAAATGGAATGACCATTCTGGGAATTTTTGATGAAGTATTTCTGCTCCATTTATCAATAGTTCATGATTCTTTTGTGGGCGCAAATTGGCAACGCAAATTATTCTTTTGCCATCAATTCCTTTTAGTTTAAAATTACTTGAAGAATCTACCGATTCGTGTATAAAATTAGGGAAATAAGAGACATTCGAGCAATGTAAATAATCTAAAGCCCATTTTTTCAGATAATCGTTTACTGAAATAATTCCTAAAAATAAAAATGACGCTATTTTCAATATTAAGTTTTTTCTAGAATCTAAATCTTGAGAAATACCGAAATGATCATGCCATATAATTTTAATCTTTGGAATAAAAGTTTTGGCTAGAGCCGCAATAAAAAATGAAGAACTATGTGTATGAATTATTTCTACTTTATTTCTTTTTAGATAGCTAATCAGTCTAGAAAGAGCTTTTGGATCAATACTTGATTTTTTTTTCAAAAATAAATATGACACTTTTTCATCTAAATAATCTAAAAGCAAACCTTCTTTACGAGTTGTTATTAGGCCCGAAAATTCAACTTTTTCCGAAAGTGCATTGGCATAATTTACGGCCATTCTTTCTGCTCCTCCAGTTTCTAAGGAATCTATTATCTGTACGATTCTCATACTTGTAACAATGCTTTAATTTCTTTTTCGAAAATGTCAGTTGTATATTTTTGCGACCAGATTGAAGCTAATTTACTTTTATTCGTAAACGCTTCTTCATTTTCAATTATTTTCGCAATTTCATTTAAATCTTTCTCTAAGTTCATTTCTAACATAATTCCTCTAGTCCCAAAATCCAACATCGAAGGAACGCAAGAAACTTTAGTCGCAATAGGGAAACATTCCCAAAACATTCCCTCGGCAATTGCTTTAGGCCAACCTTCACTTTTTGATGGCAATACAACGAAATGACTTTCTTTATATGCCTTTTTTAAAGTTTCTCTATTTTGATTTCCCTTTAAGAAAATATATTTATCTAAATTGTTAGTCCGAATATAGTTTTCAAGAGAATTTCTTTCTACACCATCTCCATATAAATCTAATGTAACATTATAGCCTTTTTCAATTAATCCTTCAATCAATTTTATTGCATACAAAGGTCTTTTTCCATCCACTAAACTTCCAACAAAAAGAAACTTAAAGTAAAAATTAGCGTTGCTTTTATCGATTATCTCTTTTTCTGAATCAGAGTAAGTAGCTGTAAAAAAGGATTTGATATTTTTTGATTGATTTTTCCAATCACCGTAAACTAAAACTTTCATATTTTTAGTCAAGAAAGTATTTTTTAGCAAATACTTCTGTAATCTATATGTCCAGGGTTGTTTGCTATTTGGATCCCAATTACCAGCATATTTAGCAGTTTTTATTTTATTTGGAAATAGAATTTGAACAAAACAAGCGACTAATCCCATATTCCCTGGACATCTTAAATGAATATGATCTGCTTTTTTCATTGCCAGATATATATTCCAGAAAATAATAGGTAATTTAAAAATTGATGCTATTCTGCTTTTTAGAGATGTAAAACTAAAATCTGGAACATTTTTAAAATCTATATTATTGCACTGATAAGATAGATCAATAGGCAAAATATTTCCATTTTTTAATGGAGCAACAATTGTTACTTTATTAACATATTTCAACCAAATATTCATTTCTCCAATATATGGTCCATAACCAAAATATTGATTGTCTTTATGAATATGATTGACATGTGTTATTATTAAAAAATTCATTCTAGTTTCTTTCTACTAATCTTAAAATAACTTTTTGAGGCGCTAAATATTTGTCAAAATAATTTCGACTTTCCAATTCTAAGCTTTTTTTAAAGTTTGGATCGTCTATCAATTTCTTAATATTTTTTTGCAAATCGTCTTTATTTCCAATATACAAAACATGCTTTTCATTCTCTAAATCTGCAGGTAACTCATTATAATGATGAGTTGTGATAATTGCTTTCCCAAGAGCTAAAAATTCTCCTAACTTCCAGCCATGGCAAGAAAGAACAGCTGGTGTATTGAATACAAATGCAGAGTTTTTAATTTTTTCGATATAAATATTAAGTGGAATTTTTTTTGAATATACTAATTTATCAAAACCTAAATTATCTCCATTAGTTCTAGCAGCAAATCCTCCTTCAAAATTAAGATCCGAATTGTTTTTACATGTTTCAATAAATAAAGCCCTATTCTCATTTGTTTCATTTTCCTTTTTCCAAATTGAATTCATAAAAAAGATTTCATTCGAAGAAGATTTTACATGTTGATATTTTTTCAGGTCCAGCCTTTTATATTGCCTCCAATAATTTGCTACAAACTCTTTTTTATTTTTAATGTTCTTTCTAAACTTAAAAAAATTGAGACTTAAAAAATACAATGTTTCACTTAAATTCCAGATTTTAACCCCAAAACTTGGACCAATAGGAACAACTTTTTTATTATGATTAACTGGCAGTTCCTTAGTGTTATAATTTATTTTTCCGTAAACATCGCACCATTCAAGTTCTGCAGTGCCAATTTCACTAGAATCTCTTGAGTCTATAATTATTTTTTTTGATTGATTTCCTTCTTCAATAATTATAGCAAAAGTACCTTGGCTAAATGCTGGAAACTTTGACACATTAAACTCAAAATTCTTATAAATTTCATTTAGTCCTTGAATATAATATGCATCATAGAATATATTACAAAGTCCATAAATGTAAATTTTTGTTTTCATTTTACTTTTTTGGTTTATTAAAAATTAAAATAAAGCATCCAACAACTCGTCCTATTGCTTCTCCAAAAGCGTCTTTTTTTTCATTTCCTTTAATCGCATTTGTAAATCGTATCAAAATCAATAAAAATGTGATAGCATTCCATTTCAAACGATCATTCAAAATCGGATTAGGATTTTTTACTCGCCAAACATACCATCCATTTCTTACTACCATTTTACCATATTTATATTTATTTGGTCGCCCAGACGGTGCATGAAAATGTGATAATCGTGCGTTTGTATTTACCATGTTTTTTCCAAACTGTAAAGCTCTCAAGCTAAAATCTGCGTCTTCGTAAAGACCGTAACCCTCAAAAAATTTTGAAAATTTAATTTTATCCAAAACACTTTTCCGAAATGCCATTGACATTCCTATCAATAAATCAACTTCGTATGTTTTTCCCGTCAAAGGAAATCCACAAGTTCTTCCATGCGAATAATTGGGCATTTTTCCTGGACCTAGATTAGAGCTAAGTCTCAGATAATTTCGAGCAACATTTCGTAATCCTTCTTTATAGGCATATTTTTCAAACAAATAGTATTTCCTTTTATTGTATGAAACATTGATTTCTTGTGGTTGCCATTTATTCTCGTTAATTGCAACTCCACCTACTCCAATAATTTCATGATTTGATTGAAATGTTTTTATAACTTCCGCAAAATAATTAGATTCTAAAACTGTATCATCATCTAAAAAACAGACAATTTCAGAATCAAGAGCAGTTTTAGAGATACCAAAATTTCTTTGTCGTGTAAGCCCACGATGCTCATCTGAAACTGAAAAATATTCCAAATTCTTAAAATTATGTTCACTTAGAATTTTAGCTGTTTCTTTGTCCAATGATCCATCGACAATCAAAATTTCGTTTGGATAAACACTCTGAAGTTTAATTGAAAGTAAAAGTTCCAATAATGATTTTGGACGCATGTAAGTGCAGATAATTAAAGAGAACTTCATTTATTTTTAAATTTTTCATTTGCAATCTGAATAAAATAATCTATTCTATTCAGTTTTTCTAGTACTAGTTTTCTATTATTTTCTTGTATTTGCTTAAGTTCCATCTCTGTTTTAGTCGTATGAAAAAGAATCAAATCTTGAATAATAGAATCTTCAGAAACTATTAAACAATGTTTTGTCCAATTAATTTTATCAGATAGAGGCAATCTAACATCTGTATCGATTAAAACTGGAATCCTTCCCATTATCAATGCTTCATAAAATCTAACAGAAAAATTTCCATTTCCGCGCAGACAAAAAGTATATAAATTATCCTGAATATTTTTAAAAAACTCAATTGTTGTTTTTTCTTTATTTTCATTTCTTGCTCTATATCTATCTCTAAAAATAAAATTGCTTTGGATTTTTTTTTCTTTTTGAATTTTATAAAGCAGTTGATGCCTTTTTTTTCCTACTGGATAAAAAGAATGATAATCTTCTGGGTATTTTAAGCCTAAATTAGATACGTTCTTTTGGATATAAAGTAATAATTCTTTAATAAATTTAAAATACGATCCATTTGCATTTCCTACAAAACCAATATTTGGTTTTTCTTTCTTTGGAAGTACAAAAAAATCATTTTTTAAAATTTTATCATATGGATCATTTATAAAACATGGCAATATACATGTGTTAGCAGCCAGTTTTGAATTAAAACCTCCCAACCTAAAAGTTAAAACATTTTCATTTTTAAGGGCAAATCCAAAATCGCCACCTGCATAAATCCAAATTGGCATTTTATTTTGTGAAACTTTTTCAATCCAATTATGGAAGAAATTAGTCTTATCTTTTCTTAAAAAAGAAACAATATCTACAGGAAAAATGGCAACGTCAGCTTCAGAAAGAGAATCTGCAAAAATAAAATTTGACCTTGTGTGATTATTTGGCAGGTATACCATATCAAATAATAATGGAAATATTATTTTTCTGTTATCTTCTGTCAAGAAAAGATGTTCTGTATATATCTTCACCATACTCTAGCAGATATTTTAATTCGTTATGCTTTTAAATTCGCCCTCTCCAATTATAGCAGCATATTTTGAAAAACTACTGTAATACATTTGATCAATTGCCACTAAAAATACAAGCTCACTACCTGCTAAATAGTAAAAATCAAGAAATGTTTTAGAATGATAATCAAGATCAGAATTGTTATTTTCTATATGTTTTGGTACTCCGGCCAAAGTCTTATAACTAGTATTAGTTCTAACATAATTTAAAAAAAAATCACTATCAGAAAACACATATATTACCTTGTCAGGATATTGGCTTGTCCTATTATTAATAGCTTTTATAACTTTTTGTGTTAAATCAAATTTTTCCTTTTCACTCAGAATCTTTTTTGTTGAATCTGAAAAATCTCCCATAAGCGTAGTAAATCTAGTATGAAATGCTATCCTAGATTCAGAACTAAGAACATTTAACTTCTCCTGCAGATAGTTTGAGGTTTTAAATAAATTGCTATAATTATTTTTCCAAATAGCTTTTATCTCACTTTCATTTTTAGTAGGGTATAATCCCGCTAAATAATCAACGTTGCAATACACAAAAAATGTTTTTGCTTTTGATCTCTCAAAAATATGAAGAGGTGCAGTAAAATCATTAATTAAATAGACAATCTTAGAAGTGAAAACATTATATTTAAGTTCTTCTTCTTTTATAATCCAATCAACTAAGTTTGGTTCTAAAAAGTTTGTTAATTCAAATGGGTGCGTGAAAAAAATTTTAAACTCAAAATCCAAAATTTTGGAAATTTCATATAAAGATATTATTCCTTTTAATCGATCTACAAGTCCTCCATGTGGTAAATTACCGTCGAAACAAATAATAATTTTTGTTTTTTTTGGTTTACTAGAAAAATCTATTTTTTTAGAATAATATTTTAGTAAAACGAGATGTTTGTAAAAGCGTGCAATTTGCTTTCTTATTAACTTCATATAATTGTTAACTTCTTTAAATTCCTTTGTTTAATAAAAAACTTTGCATTCTTATATTTTTTTACTCCAATCTAAACTAACATTCCATCTTTGTTTAAATGTAGTATAAAATTCAACCCAATTAAAAAGAGATTCTTTTTTGATTGATTTTATAAACAGTCTTAATTTATAACCCTTAATTTGTTTTGGACTCAAATATTTCTGTTTTGTATACATAATTGTTGGAGATGGTTTTGGCTGATATTTTTCATTTGCCCAAGGAAACTGAAGTTTAATTCTAAATCCTCCAAATGGAGCTTTTAAATGTAGAATAGCTGGATCAGGGAAATAGATTACATCAAATCCTTCTTGTCGTAATTGCATTCCGAAATCAAAATCTTCTCCATAGCCAAATTCTAAAGCCATTGTAAAAGAGACATTAATTAAACAGCTTGATTTTACAAAACTATATCCCGAACCAAAAATACTGGTTTGATGAATATCTTTATAAACTAATTTTTCATGTTTTTGCAAACAAGAAGTTGTTACTACTGAAATTCCATACTGCTCTATTTTACAAAAAATATCTTTTATCAAATTTTTGTCGCATCTTATGTCATCATCACTTAGAAATACCCATTCACTAGAAATTTGACTCATAGCCAGATTTCGAGCATTACAAGCTCCTGATTGATGAGTAAATATATGTTTTATACCAAACGGCCATTCTTCTTTAGTTAGATAATCTAATTCACTTATACTCCCCTGAATTGGGTTTTGTTCTACAATAATTACATTATTAGGCAAATGAGTCTGCTGAGAAAGATCTTTAAGAACATCATATAAATACGTTTTTCTGCCAATTGTTGGAATAACAACGTCGATAGTCTTCGAATCTAAAACGATCAATTTTGATTGAACAGGTATTGTAGACAAATCAATATTTCCCTTATTTCGTTTTTTAAATGGTAAAGAATACAACAAAGCAGCTAAGGGAAATCGTTTCTCAAAAATTAAGAGATTAAAAAAAAGTATGAATATCCAGCGTGTACGATAATGCTGTTTTGCAAACTGAAATAAGGTATAAATATTTGCCTTTTCACTTGGAACTGAAATCGTTTTATCTATAACGAGCCTTGGTTCCGAATAGCAAAATAATCCTTTTATGGCTCCCATTTTTGCTAAACTATGCAAAAAATAATCAAAGTCTTTTTTTAGCTTAATTTTATCTTCAAATTGCAAGAGTACTTTCGAACTAATTCCTCCAACGGCACTACTAGTCAACCAAGTTGGATAACTAACATTTTTGTTAACATTTAAAAATATAGATTCATCAATATATCCAATACCATCAGAAAAATATTCTTCACTATCTTTATTGAAAGATGCCATGATTTTGTCATGATGAAAAATTGAATCTAGTGCCTCCCAATTTATGTTGGATTCCATAGTAATATGGATCCAAATTAATCTATCTACTGGAAATTTTTTCGCTAATATCATTAAAGTCGAAGCGATATTTAAAGATCTTTCAAATGGAATTACTTTTCCATCCCTGTAAACTTTTACGACTTTATTATTTTGATGACAAACAACTACCATTAGATTTTCTTATTGATTATCTTTTTATAAAATTCTACATTTTCTTTCACCAGTTTATTGCTATCAAACTGAGATTCTACCCTAATTCTAGCTTTTTCTCCAATTTCCTGACAAAGTGAATTGTTTTTAAGTAACTGAATAATTCGATTTGAATAAAGATCATGATTTGAAGGATAAACCAAATAACCGCTTTCTTCATCTACAATAATCTCTTGTGCCCAACCAATATTACTGTTTACAACCGCTTTTTTCATGGCCATTGATTCTATAGTTACCATTCCTAAGGTTTCTGCAAAAGTTGGAAACACACATATATTTGCTTTCTTTATATAAGTTTGAATTTCATTGTAAGGAATTTTGCCCAAATAGTTTACATTCTTCAAGTCTTCTTCAGTGAACAAATCTTTCATTAGTTCCCATGTTGATTTTGAACCTGTTTTTATATCGAACGAATCTGTACCAATTAAAACTAATTTCGCTTCAGGACTATCATTCCGAACTTTTCTAAAAATTTCAGGTAGTTCTAAAACTCCTTTCTTTCTAATCAGAGTTCCAATATATAGAATCAGATTTTTTTCGAATTCTTTAGGGGTTTGGTTTTCAAAATTATCAAGATCCAGACCGTTATGAATGGTTATGATTTCTTTTTCTTTTATATTAAAAAGTTTTTTTGAAATCTCTCCTGTAAATTTCGTTGGTGAAATAAAAGCTTTTGCTTGATTTATGGCTAATTTTTCAAACCAAAAATTTTTACGTTTCTGCTTTCTATTTTCCAAATGACAAAAATAAGTATCACTTCCGTGAAAACGAATTACTAGAGGCACATCTAAATTCATAAAAGCAGTAATTCCAGTCCAGTCAGGAGCTTCTAGTAATTCAACTTTCTCTTTTTTAATAACTGAATTGACATAATTCTGAATATATTTTCGATGAAAAAACCAACTAAAAAGTTTATAATTTTTATTTTGAATTAAATGAATCGTAACCCCATTTTCTTCCAAAATCTCTTGTTTTTTCTGACCATAAACAAAAACGGTAACTTTAATATTTTCATTACCTAATGCTGTAGTAAGATTTTTTATACTAGTTCCTATTCCAGCTGCATAAGCAACTTGAGGATGAGGAAATTCAGGCGTTAAAAAAGCTATATGCATATTTAATTGTTTTTGAAAAAACAGTTTTTTATTTTAATTATCATTTTCTGTCTTTAGAATAATTCTTTTAGCCAAATTCTGAAACGGGATTTCAATTAAACGATAAGTTAAAGTTGAAATAAGAACTGAAAAAAACAAGATTAATATAAATCGTAAGAGTAAATTAATTAAGCCGTTATTGCAGAAATCAATTAAATGAAACTTAGCTAACCATGCTATAACTATAAAATGTATTATGTAAATACTAAAACTTATTTTACCAATATATCGTATAAATGATTTAGATAAAAAATTAAGTTTTCCTTTACTCAAAAGAAGAGCAAAAACTACGAAGATTATACCGAAGATTATATGATTTAAATATAGAAAATCGAATTTTGATCCAATTTGTAAAGGAAGCAAAATGAAAAAAAAGGCAAGATTTTTAATCTTAACCAATTTTATGTTATCAGGATTTTCAATTAGAAAATATAAAATTATACCTAATGCGAAAATTGGTAATTGACTTGGAAAATAATAAAAAATGAATTCTCTCCACAAATAGGAATCTGAAATAAAACTTACATGCTGGAAAAGCTCCTGTAAAACCAATTTGGCTAATAAAGTAAAGTTTAAAAATATAAACACAGAATTGATGTTTTCTATTCTTTTAAACAAGAAAGGAAACAAAATATAAAAAAACATTTCGACTGTTATGGACCATCCACCTGGAACAAGACTATTAATCCAATAAGGACTTAAACCATGACAATAAAAAAAGTTAGAAATCACATTGCCAATAGTAATATGAGGTTGACTTGCCTGCCAATAAGGAAGATTGTACATTATCCTAAATATATAATATATAATGCCTAAATAATAAATTGGAGCAATTCTAAAAAATCGTCTGATGAAGAAGTTTTTAACTGGATTTTTTTCAATTTTATTTCTTTTCTTATAAGATCGAAACAAAGTAAAAGCACTAGCAATAAAGAAAAGCTGTACACCTCTTGCTCCAAAACTCAGAGATACAGATAACAGATGAGGCAATTTAACCAATCCTTGCTGAGCAGTATGAGTAACTACAACCATTAAAATAGCTATTCCTCTAATAACATCAATATAATCTAACTTTTCTAACTTAATTACATTCATAAACTGAAAAAATCACTTAAAATTTTTGCTGTAAACCTTTTAGCTCCTTCATCTGTCATATGTCCGCAAGACGAAAAATATTTATTTTCTATAACTGTATTTTCATAATTGTGAATTTCTGGATATGCTTTTTTTACTTTGTCAAAATAATTCATTCCAACTACATTTTCACACATTGGAGTCATAACAGCAATAAAATTGATGTTGTTCTTTTTACAAATATTTTTTATCTCTTCATAATATTTATTGCGTGGCAAAGGATTTAGATTGACAATATTGTTTTTCATATTGCCATTTTTGTGTTTTTCCAATGGATAATATCCTAAGTTATCCAAAGCATTTGTTTTTTCATTTACTGCTATTTTGTAAATTTCTCTAAAACCAATTTTAGAATCAAACTTTACATATCTATAAAAAGGAATATAATACAATTCGTTAAAGTTTTCTTCTGTCGAAAAATGATCTTTTATAACTTTTGAGCAATGAATATACGGCAGAAATTTTGTTGCAACTCCTTCGGATTCTTGGTCATTTGAAAGATTTAAATCTGCTTCGAGAATTATATTTTTGATTTCATATTTTCTTTCTATCATCAATTTCAACATTAAAGATGCTTCAAATAAATGTCCGCCACTCATTCCGTAATTAAACGTTTTTAATCCTTTATCTTCAAACATTTGAGAAACAAAATGGTTATTAGCTCTTGAAGAACCTAAAATAACCACATCATACTTCTTTGCTGTAGAATTGAAAACAGTTTCTATTTTTCCACGGTTTTTGGACTGTATAAAAGAATAAGTATACAATCCGTCCAAGAGAACCGCTATCAAAACTGTTAAAAGAAAAACTCCTAATATGTATAATAAAAACTTCTTCATTAAAACTGGAAATAAATAAATTCTTTATAATCAGAATAAGTTCCGAAAGCAATAATTGCCATAATTGCCAGTGCCATTTTCAACCAACTTTTTTTTCCTGAAATTGGTTCTACTTTAGTTTTATTATTCCATTCTACTAAAACAAACAGACTAATCATCAATAATAATTCATAATTATATCGTTCATTATCTAAATACTGAGGGCTAAACTCGCCATTAGTAAATATTCTTTTTAAATATAAAATAGCATCTGTAATAGTTCTTGCTCTAAAAAACACCCAAGCAATACAGGTCAATAAAAATGTGGTTAGAATACTAAATAATACTTTTACAGAATCTAGATTCCATTTTAGAATTATGGAATCCATATTATTTCTATTACTATTTGAAAGTAATAACGGAAGAAAATAAACAGCATTTATGAATCCCCAAACAATGTATGTCCAGTTGGCACCATGCCAAAACCCACTAACGATAAAAATGATGAAGGTATTTCGGATTTTTATCCAAAGTCCTCCTTTGCTTCCACCGAGAGGAATATATAAATAATCTCTAAACCAAGATGAAAGCGAAATATGCCAGCGACGCCAAAACTCGGCTATATCTCTTGAAAAATATGGGTAATTGAAATTTCGTAATAAATCTAAACCAAATAATTTAGATACTCCAAGCGCAATATCTGAATAACCTGAAAAATCGCCATAAATCTGAAAAGCAAAATAAATTGCCCCCATAATTAATGAAAAAGAATTCATTGAAGGGTAATGATCAAAAATAGCATTAGCATATACTGCACAAGTATCTGCAATCACTACTTTTTTTACCAATCCCCAAACAATTTGATAAACTCCCTCTTTTGCTTTTTCAAGATTAAATTCGCGTTTTTCTTTTAGTTCTGGCAGTAAATGTGTCGCTCTTTCTATTGGTCCTGCAACTAAAAGTGGAAAATAGCTCACAAACAGAGAATAATCAATAAAGTTATATTCGGCTTTTATTCTTTTATAATAAATATCAATTACATAAGATAATCCATGGAAAGTATAGAATGAAATCCCAACTGGAAGAATCACATTTAGCAAAAATGGGCTTACTTTGAATCCAAAAGAAGTGAACATTTCTGCAAATGAAGATGCAAAGAAATTATAGTATTTAAAAATTCCTAAAAAGCCTAAGTTGACTGAAATACTAAGCCAGAACCAAAACTTTCTTCCTTTTTCGGAGTTACTTTTTTCGATTTGAATTCCTGTAAAATAATCTAGAAATGTTGAGAAAACTAACAGAAATAAAAATCTCCAATCCCAACAAGAATAGAAATAATAACTTGCTAGAATTAATAAAGCATTTTGTGTGCTCTTGGTTTTATTAAAAACAAACCAATACAGAAAAAAAACAATTGGCAAAAAGATGGCAAATGCCAAAGAGTTAAAAAACATAAATAATTATTTCTTTAAAAGACTATTTATACTTTCCCAGATTTTTTCAGATGCTTTAGTAGGATTTGGCCCAACAATAATCTCGAACCATTTTTTACTCTCTTTTACACTTGAAGTTTTTCCGTCAATAATGTCTTTAACAATAGCTGTTAAATCCTTTTTGTTTCTTACCCACAAAGCGGCCTCTTCAGAAGGTTTCGATCTAAAATGGATGTATTTATAATTTTGTCCAATATCACGAATTCCTTTTTTTAATTGTGGTTGTTCGTAATCAAAAAACAGACAAGATTTATCATGAGCAGAAAAGTCAAAGACCATAGAAGAAGCAATGTTACCTACAAATTCTGTGTATTCACAAATATTTGTCTGTAATGCAAAATCTTCTTTTGTTGGCATAATTTCATTCCAGCTTTGCCCAACAGGACTCCATAATGGATCTATGTTCACAATTACATCCTTGTATTTATTTAAAACCTCATCGTAACGATCAGTAAAATCTACAGGGCATTTTCTATAAATGATTCCTAAAGAATATCCGTTTTGGTTTAACTCTCTTACCGATAATGCTAAATCTTCTAAATAATATTGATCTAAAGGAGAAGTCACGATATCATCTCCAGAATAACAAATGTATTTTGTGTTAAGATCTAGATTATGTGTTGCAAAAAACTCTTCTTTTGATTGTAAAAGAGTTTTATCAAAATGGCTTTCAAATTGAGGGGTTCCAGTAACAAAAATCTGTTCCTCTTTTACATACGGACAGTACATTAAAACCTCTTTTTTCATGTGGTCACTCCACACAAAATAGTAATCTGTTTCTACTAAGGTTGTTGCTTTCGGAAGATTATCCCACGAAAAAATAAAAGTCCCTGTTGGAATTCCTAAATCCTGTGCAGCCAAAATAGAAGCAATCGCTTGAGTTGGGCGCTGATTGGTGCAGAAAACGAAATCAGGTTTGTGTTCTTCCAACTGTTTTTTGCTTTCCTTGTATTTACTTGTTGTACGTTCTCCTTTTTTTATCTGCTCACGGACAAACTTTATACCTTTATCGTTAGAACCAAAAGTCGTTAGAACATCAACCATTATACTTTTTACAGCATTATTTATCCCTTTATAAGATTGCGGAAAATTATAAGTGTTGTAAACTTCTTCATTAAACTTCTTATCAAAAAAATTTAGCTCCATTCTTTTACGCGCACGACTATAAACTATAGTTAATGGATGCACTGATTTTTCCTGAATCTTTAATTCTTTAAAACCTAATTTCTCAGTAATAGAAAATGGCGTATTATTCCAATATGTAATATCAAAATTATTTTTTTTTCCAATTTCTTTAAAAGAGGTTAAGGCAAAATTTCGAAGTCCAACTCCGTCAGGTAAAAAGATAAATATGTTTTTTTTCATTGAAAACAAAAGTCTAAAATATTCTAGCTAATAAGCTTTTATTTGAAGGGACAGACATTCAATAATCCGTCGCATAATTGATCTATAATCTTTCTTTCTGGAAGATTTGGAAGTTCTCCAAAAAGGTTTTCTAGTTCTGAACTAGAGTATTTTTCAAGCCTAATTTCTGGTTTAAAAAATGGCATTTCAACAGATTCAAAATAATCTTGATACTTTACATCATCCCCAAATACCTTATCTGAAAACTTCTGCCAAACTGCTGGAATATTATACGTATGAGCAATAATAACTCCGTGAAGTGAAGATGAAATAATTTTTTCGCATTGAAGAAACTCTACCGTTTTTGTTTCAATATCATTGGTCATCATATCAATTAAAAGTACTTCTGGATTATCTTTAAACCAATCTTGAACTAGCTTGAAATCATTATAATGAGGTACAAAACCATACTTGTATTTTTTATCAATTTTTGGATTAAAATACCTTGGTAATAATAATGCAGGGTCTCCATAAACTTCTGGAACTTCAAAAGAAAGATCTAAAAGATATTTTCTAGTCTGTGGCCCGCGAACGGCAAGAAAAACTGCATTATTTACTTTACTTTTTTGGTCAATTATTCCACTCCCCCAAACAATACATTTATAATTTACATTTGCTAAAATACTTCCCGCAGTGACATAAATTGGAGCAAACCAATCTAAAATGGAAAACTTTTTTGGCCAAGCAAAAACCACTTTTTTCGAAGATATTTTCTCTACAAGATATTTCCCGAGAAGATCCCCATAATTTTCGTTATTTTTTCCTTGAATGATCTTTTCATTCCACCAAAAAAGTCTAATTGTGTTTGAGAAAAACATATAATTTAAACCTTTTTATTTTTTAGTTTATCTCTTTGAACTTGTTCGATTGGCAAAATATCAGCAGATTTAAAAGTTAAAGCTTGATAAACTGCATTTAAATCTCTTGTAAGTTTACGTAAACCCATAGGCTCTAAAGAAGCCGCATGATCGGTACCTTTCCAAGTTCTGTCAATAGTGTAATGCCTTTCAATAATATTAGCTCCTAAAGTATAAGCAGCCATATCTACAGCAATTCCTAAGTGATGTCCTGAAAAACCGATGTGTTTTACCAAGTGACCGTATTTTTGTCTTAAAATATTAATATCCAAAAGACAAACATCTTCAAAAGGAACTGGATAACCAGATGTACAGTTATATAAAACTAAATCTTGGTTTCTCCCTTTTTTAGTGAAAAAATCAACCAGAGTATCTGTTTCATCTTTAGTTGTCATTCCTGTCGAAATATGAATTTCTCCTGAATAATTTTCGCTAAGCCATTCTAGCATTTCGAAGTTATTATTACAAGCAGAAGGAATTTTAATAAAATCTGGATTTAAGGACGCAATCTCTTTTGCTGAAGTCGTATCCCAAACAGATGTTGAATAAGTAATTCCGATTTCATCGCAATACGCTTTTAGTTCTTTATGCTGTTCAACATTGAATTCTAAAAACTCTCTGTGCGCACCATAAGTCTCTCCATATGAATTAGAAAAATTTGGGTGTGGCGCATTATATTGCTCTTCTGTAAGAAGCTCTTTATTATTACGTTTTTGGAATTTTACTGCATCTGCGTTTCCGAAGATTTTTGCAATCTTAATTAATTCTTTTGCTATTTCCATTTCACCTTTATGATTGCATCCAATTTCGGCAATCACGTAAGGTTTTTTAAATTCCTTCATAACGTTTATTGTACTTTAATAAAATTTCACAAGTTTCTCGTATTGCTCCGGCTCCTGATTTATGAGTTAAAACATAATCTGTATTTGCCTTAACAATATCTGTCGCATCTGCAGGAGTAAATGACCAACCAACACTGCAAATATTAGCTAAATCATTTACGTCATCGCCCACATACGAAACGGCGCCAAAACTACTATTTCTCTCTGAAAGAAAATGTGTTAAAAAGGAAAATTTATCTTTTACTCCTAAAAAAGTGTGTTTAATCTGCAATTTCTTCATTCTCTGCGCAACTAATTCAGAATTTTCTGAGGTCATTACGATCACTTCAACGTTATTTTGCCTTAAAATTTCCAATCCCATCCCGTCACGCATATCAAATTTTTTAGCCATTTCTCCATCCTCATCATAATAAACACATCCATCGGTGAAAACGCCATCTACATCTAAAACTAAATAATCTATACGTTGATGCACTTTCTTTTTCTTCTGACGATCTCCTAACAGTTTTTCCAGAATATCCCAATCTGACAAACTATCTATTTCTACCAAAGATTCCTCTGGCATTTTTACTAAACCAATTGAACCGCTTACTCTGTTTTTTGAGTTTAAAAAAGCTTCTTTTGTAGTAACATATACTGCTCCGTTTTCAATAAGCAATCCTTCAAAATCTTGGCGTCTCGGTCTTTTAAAAACATCATAATTACTTGGAGTTCCATCTGCGTTCCAGATAAAGCGATGTGTATTTACGACCGTTAATGCTGATTCTTTTTTATTAACAAGAACTTCATTTAGCGCTGCATTAATATCCTGAGCTTTTGTCATTGGAGAAGTTGCTTGCAATAAACATAACAAGTCAAAATCATTCTTTACAAGCTCTGCAAATTCAAGCATAGCACTTTCTGTTGATGCAGTATCAGAAGCATTTTCATCATTTCTTAAAAGTGTCTTTACTTTTGAAGTCCAAAAATATTCTCTTTTAATATAATCTATAATTTCCTGATCGTCTGTAAAAACGTATACCTCATCAAGCTCAGAAAAAATTGCTTCAGTCAGAACCCATGAAAAAAGTGGGCGTCCGAGCATCTTTTTTTTATTCTTTCCTGGAATTCCTTTTGAGTTCTTACGAAGTGGAATTATGGCGGTTTTTTTCATATAGAATATTTAATGTTCAAAATTAAGCGATTAAAATTTATGCGATTGTCTAATAGGATAAGATTTTTAAATAATATTAAAATCATTGAGCAAAGGATTAAACACTTTATATGTACCATCTACTGATTTTCTCGTTTCTATTTTTCTGATTAAAGTTTGAAAAGAGGTACAAAAATCTAAAGATTCATTATCTATAAAATGAACAAGCTCATTATCTATATATTGCTCATAAATCTCTAATCCAAGTTTATTAATAATTACCGATGGTATATTCATCATTCTAGCTTCAATTAATGCGCCTGAATAATTTGTTACATGAAGAACCGATTCACTTAACACTTTAGGCAAAGGCATTTCAATAGGGCTTTGAATAATTACTTTGTCTTTTATTTTGTTAATTTCAAGGAAATTTTCTAAATCTTCTTTAGCAATAGAATTTCGAGGATGCAATCTAAGTATCCATTGATAATTTATATTTTTTATTACAAAAATTAAATCTGAACCTAACATTTCCTCAATTTTAGAAAGATGTAATGTATAAAGAATTTTATTTGGTTTCGAAAAGTCTTCTTTTCTTTTATTCAACCAATAAGAGACGTAAGGCTGGCCTATTGTTTTTGCTGTAGTATTGCTAGTTTTACTTGCCCATAAGTCTATAGCTTTTTTTGATTCTTCATCCCAAGTCCAGAATTCTTTTACAACGGTATTAAATCCACTTTCAGGAAACTTTGTCCACGAATTAAAAGCCATGTTATTTATTTGGGTGCCATGCTGTAAATCTACAGTTTTAATTTGCATCTCGTTTGCAGAAACAACTGCAGCTGTTAAATCATCCAAACCATAATAACCTAAAAACACAATTTTTTGAGGTTCGATCTTTTTAAACAAAATATTAAAAAATCTTTTTAAAGAATTAATCTTCAAACTCCAGTTTATTAAACTCTCAAGTTCAATTCCAAGCATTTTCAAATCTAAATAATCATAAAACTCTTTATACCCTTCTAGAGCATAAACATTTTCTTTGCTTTTAAATTTGTTAAGCATTTTTATAATCAATCTGTACGCTCCTAGGTATTTTTCTAGATCAATAATTGCCTGCTGATTAAAATTTAAAGGATTTACTTTTCTATATTCTATTACATACACATCTTCTTTCAAATTATGCGCTTCTATCATTGAGTCATAAAAACGATTAAAATATACTCCGTTTTGAAGAACACGGTGAAAGTGAGCACCAAAAAAAACAATTTTTTTCTTTTTTAATCGCAAGAAAAAAAACATTAAAAAATAAAGAAACGAAATTATACTATAACTCTTTTTAATTTTTTCTGTCCATGCATTTTTTTTAGCTGATGCAACATTATTAGAATTATTTCCATTTGCAACAGAAAGCAATTTACTTAAATAGTGTGTATAAATTTTAATCCGAACAAGTGGCCAAATGTGTATTCCATTTACTATCCATCTATCGACAGGCCATTTCTGTTCAATGTCAATAATTATTTTTTTAATCTCTTCTTGAGATTTAATATTTTCATTCATTATAGTTCGAAATATTTAAATGCAAAAAAATTTGCTCATTTTTAAGGAAATATAATGCTATTATATTGCTCCAAAACCTTATTTTTTACGTAATGATATTCTAATCCTTTCAAAAGTTCTTTAGGGTTATAATTGTTTTTTGATACAAATAAAATTCCATCTTCTACTTTTGTTTTGATCTCATCAATATCTTCGCAATTTTCTATTAAAAGACCTTGCATTTCATTTTGTATGATTTCTTGAGTTGCCTTTCCTGGATTTGATTGAATAGGATAAACCTCCATAGAAATTGCTTCCAATAATGTGTTTGGCATTCCATCAGAATTACTGTTACCAATATATAATAAGGATTCCCCCATTAATTTAAAAACCTCTTCGTGATTTATTTTACCAATCGCTTTAAAGTTATTCCATTTTTTCAAGGGAGATTTATTCAAATAATCAAATGTTTCAATATCTGATCCAAAAACGATTATTTTAAAATTCTTAAGTTTATTTTCTAACTTTTCTAATGCTTTAAGTACTGGAATGACTCTTCCCGATCTTCCTTGAAAACCCTTAATGAGAATTGTATTTCTTTCATATTTAGGCATTTTAAATTTCTCTATCTCTTCGAGATCAATTCCACCTGGTCCAGGGAACACCCCTAAAAGCTTACCATTAAAACCGTGTCTTTGTGCGATTTGAAAATCCCTATAACAATCTGTAAAAAGAAAATTAACTCTCGGCAATATTCTTTTAATGTCTTTTAAATAATTAGGTTCATTTTGAAAATAAAACAAATCACTGCCCCAAGAAGAATATATCCATTTTTGACTATTGTATTTTTCCATTATCGAAATAATAGGCGCACACGATAAATATAAAGCAAAACTATGTACTACATCTGGTTGTATTTGTAATAAATATTCTTCAAATTTTTTTGCCGTTTCTTTTTCATTTATTCTTTGAATCTGCCTGTAAATTAATGGAAACTTACTTTTTAGCTGTATCCTCCCAGGAAAATCCCATCTAACTTTCCAATTTGACTTTTGATCAATCCAACTTAATTTTTTATTTTTTCCTCCCATTCCTGTTATGTCAAACCAATATACTTCATGACCCGAATCTTGAAGTTGATTTACCCATCTAAAAAAATGCAGAGATGGAATGGAAACCATTAAAATTTTCATTATGGAAAGTAAATTTTTAAGTTTATTGTATTCTGATTTTGATCAAAAATGTATTCGTAAGGATTATTTTTATAGTCTTTAATGATCTCCAACAAAATCATATCATTAATTGCTTTCATTGTCCAAAAAGTCTTATATTTTTTTCTCAAAGTCTTCTTTGTCAATTCCACTATTTTACTTTTAAATGATACATCTTTAATTTTTATCCAAATCACTTTATGAGTAAAATTAGGAAACTGAGACAATAGCGCATTGAGCTTTATTTTTTCAGAATCAATTTCAATGGTATAATCTGGTGCATTTGACAATTTTAAATAGAAATCTTCTACTGGCATAACTCCCCACTCATTATTTATATTTGCTTTTATTACTTTTATTTCATCAGTAAAATGAATATAAGAGTGGTTAATTTTTTCTAAATTAAAATGATAAGGATCTTTGCTTTGGTTGGTTCTATAATATTTGGGATGCCATTGATGCTTCAAAAGAGTCTCTTTGTTAAAGAAAACCACCTCAATACCCAAATTACGTAGTCGAATATGCGTATCAGTATCTTCGGCTCCCCAACCATGATAAAATTCATCGTAACCATTAATTTCCTTTAGTAAACTAGTTGGATACAATGTCATTCCAGTCGCTTCAATTCCTGAAACAAATTCAATATTAGAATTGTCAAAATCCTTATTCTGTTTAGTTTCTTCTTGGCTTAAAAAGCCAACTTGAAAATAAGTTATAACGTTTTCATTTTTAAGCTGATAAAGTCTTTTCACAAAGTCATTATGAAAAATCATATCAATATCAGCGACAAAGAAAAATTCTGTTTTACATTTCTTTAAAGCGATATTGATCGCTCTAGCTTTGTTCCATAATTGATATGAAACTGGGCAAGAAACAAATTGTATTTTAGGATATTTTAAAATTAATTGTTCTAAATTTAAAAGGTATTCTCTATTAGAGCCATAATCCATAAAAAACAATTCGAAATCATTTCGCGATTGTTGCGCTAAAGAATCCAAGCATTTTTTCACAATACTTAGATCCCGATTACGATTGGTTAGAACTATCGATATCATTTATAGTTTTTTAAAACTTGATCTAACTTCATATCAGAAACTTTATTTTTCAGAATAATCTTTTGGTTTATAAAGATCTTTTCACTTTTATTTTTAAAATAAGTAATTTAATTTCACGGGAAATCTTTTTAAAACTTTCTTTTATTAAGATGTTAAAGATATTTTTTATAAATGAACCGATAATTTTAACATAAGAAGGGTACTTTAATTTATGTATTTGATAATAGGCTGTTGTTTCATTTTTCCATCGATTTAAACTACCTTTTTCGTCACGTTTAATATGATAAAAGAAAGTTTCATTAAAATCTTTAATTAAAAAACCGGATTTCATAACGCGATCTGACCATTCTTTATCCTCACTAAATACAAGTTTTTCATCAAACTTGAATTTACTCCAAACTTCTTTATTTACCATTGCACAACCTGCCATAAGTCCGAAAGTTAATCCATCATTTACAAAAAAATTATTATTGTTTGCCCGAATATAGTTTGAATAAGAATTAATATATCGCATACCTGCCAAGTTTGGATTTTCATTAAACTCTATTACTGAGTTTTTAAAAAAAGAATTGCCTACAGGGACAGCATGGGAACTTAACAATAAAATCAAGTTGTTTCTCGCATTTTCTATCCCTAAATTAATTGCTTTTCCGTATGTGAAATTTTCAATAGTTACAATCTTACAATTATACTTTTCAGCAACTTGAACACTTCTATCAGTTGAATTATTGTCTACAACAATAATTTCATCAATATCTTCAATATATACTTTCCTTAAAATACTTAAAATAGATTCTAAGGCTTGAGCTTCATTTTTGTTTCTTATGACAATGGAAATCATTTAGTTTTGCAAGAGTAGATTAATGTTTTTAATGTTTTTTTAAAAAAATTATAAGTCGGTCTTTTTTTTAAATCTATTTTTTTTATTGCAAGAAAATAATCTCTTCGCCTAATTAATTGAAAAAAATCAAAATCGATCCAAGATCCTTCCCACAAATGAATTGCAATAGTATTTGAGGTTGCGTATTTCAAAAAATCTTTTTGGAAAGGTTTGTTTACATCAAAAGGTAGTGGATAAAAAAAATCTGGCGTGTAAACCTTTACATCCCTTTCGCATATTATATTATCAAAAACATGAAGTTTTTTACCGCTATAAGTTTCAAATGATCTAGTCAAAACTCTTGGTATAGCCAATTTTAATTGCCAATTCTGAGGATTAAGATTTTCATAATACTTTAAGCACTCTTTTATGTATTCTGAATCTTTTTCGCCACCAAAAATTCCTGCACTTATTAATTTTTTATCTTCTGCGCCTATAAAAAAAGAGTCATTTAATAGATCGTCAAATGTTTTTAAAACAAACATATCTGTATCTAAATAAATTCCTCCATAATCACGCACTGCTTTTAGTCTAACATAATCTGCTACAAATGCATACTTTTTACTTTCATAAGCAAACTTAACAAAAGGATGTGCCATATCAGAATTACTTTCATTCCATAAAATAATTTCATAATCTGGTAAATGTTTCCTCCACGAATCTATACACATTTTTTGAATATCTGAATGATCAGCTCCTCCAAACCAACAGTAATGTATAATTTTAGGTATCATCTATTAATTATTTGAAGAAAAAATATCCCTTTTTAAAGATTAGAAAAGAAAAGTAACCTAAAATTATTTTATAAAATAAAGGGTTTTTAGTTTGCATATCCTTTTTCAATATCATAAAGAATAATTTCTTTTTATCAATATGTTTCTCATTAGAAGTCAGAATATCTCTTAAAATAATCTTATATCTTTCTCTAACATATTTTAAGCAAGCTAAATAATCTAATGATTTATTTTTCTTAATTATTTTCAATTGTTTTTCTCGTGCTGTTATCTCTGAATTAATTTCTACCGAATTAAGACTATAAATCTGATTGGACAATGAATTCAAATTGATATTATATTTAAACAAGATTTTATCAATAAATTTAATTTTCGGTTTTTGATAAAGCATTCGCAAGTTAAAATCCCAATCATCTAGATATCGAATATTTTCGTCGAACAATTCTTCTTGATTATTTAAAAAATCTCTACTCCACAGAGGTCCGCAAACATAAAAACTAAGAAATCCGGTAAAATATTTTTCAATTAAATTTTCAGAAAAAATTCTATTGTACCCAATAATTTCTTTAGTTACAGAATCAATTTTCACTAATTTACCAACAGCAACATTTATCTCTGGTTCTAAGTTCTCAACAAAAGTTTCTAAAGCTGTTTCATTATAAGAATCATCACTATCAAACCAATTTATCCATAAACCTTTGCTTTTCTCAAAACCGTAATTTCTACAAGAATTTGGTCCTTTTATTTTTTCTTGAGGCCTTTGATGATATTGAAATCTCTCATCTTTTTCAATATATTGAGACACAATTTCGGCAGTATTATCTGTAGATCCATCATCTACAATTATACATTCCCAGTTTTTATAAGTTTGTATTAATATACTTTCGAGTGTTTCATTAATTAAATGAGCTCTATTGTAGGTTGGAATTATTATCGAAATAACAGGATTAATCATGAATAGAATTTTTTGAAATATTTTTCAGCTTTATAACTTCCTCTGTTAATTAACATAAAAAAGCATGCACTTAAAAAAAATTCAATTCCTATTTTTTTATTTATCAAATAGAATTGAGAACTAGCTTTTCGAGTAATAAAAAAACAGTTTTTAAAATGTTTTTGTTCTAATCCTCTATAAAATGAATTTACAATATTGAAATAATATTGACCGACTAACTCTAAATCATTTAATTGAATACTTTTCTTTAAATTTTCAATTGCAATTATCGTTTTAGATTCCTCAAATAATTTTATGTACTTAAAGTTTGTAAAAGTTTTCGTCTTTTCATGCTGACGATATAAGAACAATGATTTATTCAAAATTATATATTTATTTGGGCTCAAATTGTAAAATAATCTCGAAAAAAGTTCAGCTTCTTGGCCTCTTGCAATATTAACATTGAATAATTCTTTATTCTTTAAAAAACTTTTCCTAAAAAGAATTGATGGAGTAAGTATTTGCAGTTTCCATAAAACATAATCTTTAAATAAATAAGATTTTATTTCCAAATCGATATTTTTCAATGCTGTCAAATTTTGATCGGTATAAGTACCTGAACAAATAACTAAATCAATCTCTTCAGAAAACAATTCGAGCTTTTCACTAAGAAAAGCATCCATCATTACATCATCATCGTCAAACCAGTTAATAAACTCTCCTTTACTTAATTCAAATCCATAATTTCTTGAAGCATTCCCGCCTGGTTTTCTATCTAATGGACGATGGTGTAACTGAAAACGACTATCTTTTTTTATAAATTTATTAATGACTTCAACTGTATTATCGGTTGATCCATCATCAACAATAATACACTCCCAATTTTGATATGTTTGTATTAAGATTGAATCGAGTGTCTCTTCTATAAGATGCGCTCGATTATATGTTGGTATAATTATGGAAACTAAGGGATTATTCACAAATAAAACTAAATAAATTAATCCAATCATTAGATGTTCTTTCAGGAAATAAAAAAGCTTCAATACTTTGCATATTAGTTATTCCTGTATTTAAATTAGATTCTAAATTATCTATTAATTTTTTAAGTTTTAGAGGTAATTCCTCAAATTTGTCAATTTCCTCAAAATGAATATTGTTTCGTCTTAATATTCCATATGGTAACCAACCACCAGCTATTACATTATTCCCAGCATATAGCACTTCAGTCATTGCTCCACTCAATGCATCGCTTTCAGGTGCCTGAATCATAACATTTGTAATTAAACGCAATTTAGAAATTTCTTCAGGTATAAGGAAATCATTAATAATTATAATATCTAAACTATTATATTGCTGAATTGCAATTTTCAATTCTTTAAGATATTGCAGTTCTCCTCCGTAGCCCAAATGCAAAACAAAGCTTATCTTATTTTTATATTCATCAGGTAAGCTATTTAAAACCTGAATCATCTTCAAGTGATTATTCTCTTTAAAAGCATTATGCCCCAATGCAACCAAATAATCCTTTATTTTATACTTTTCTTTAAACTTTGCTAATAATTGTCTATTGCTTCTATTTAGATTAATTGCATTGTAAATTTCAGTACTAATAGTAAATCTTACATCTTTAATTTTATCGCTTAGATGCATACCATACTTAGCTTTAATTACTAAAGCCATTTCAGGTGATTGCACTGTTATTAAAGTGGCTTTGTTTAAAGCTCTTCCAACATAGTAGTCATTATATACATTCCCCATTCTAAATAAATCTGAGCCCCAGAAACTACATATCACTTTAGTTTCTTTTTCAACAAAGTGAAGATATTCTAAATTATAAAATGAGCAAAAATGAAAATGAAGCACGTCAAATTTTTTTGTTTGAATATAATTTTCGTAAACATACTCTTTCAACGCATATTTCATGCACACTTTTAATGCTTTTCGGATTGCCTTTTTTTGATTTAATTCAAATAGGAAAGTTTCCTTATAGAATTTTTTTTTAAATGATTTTAAAAAAATCAATGCTCTCCTCCATTTTGAAATGCTTTTATAGTGCTGCTCAAAATCTAAATTTTCTTTAAAAACATTATTACTTTCATTATACTTATCATTTGGCAAATGTGTATAAGTATCAATATGAAAACTGAAGTCATTATTAATCTTTAAAATTTCACCATAAAGTTGATTTAAGAAATTAGACTGCCCAATACCAAGAACCAGTATCTTTTTTTTATTCTTTTCCATATGGCAAAAAATTACCTGGCAATATTGCATAATTGCCTTTACGATTAAATTTACCATTCTCCCAAATATAACCTTGTAGAACTTCTAAAGATTTTACATTCTCTATAACATCTAAAAAATTATTTTCATCAAAATCAATTTCAGCTAAAAGAACTCTAATATTATATGTTTCGGCTCGCAAATATAAATTTGGAATTTCTAACATAAAAATATTTGACTTTTCTAAAAATGAAAAATTTGTATTCATTTCATCACTTAAGAATGATAAACAAATATTTTCATTTTGGTCTATAAAATTTATACCAACACGCAATTTATTAAAATCAATATCTATCAATTTATCAATTTCTAAACAAATATTTAATGCCTCTCCTGATATAACTTGGCTTACTTCATTCTTTTTATTGTCAACAAAGTAAAGGTCTTTAATTTTAATTTTACCAGACCCCCTTCTATCAGTTCTTTCTTCTAATAATTGTTCGCTTTTTTCTGAATTTTGAGACAAATAGAAGTCAACTGCATTATGACTTGTATCATTAAAAACTACTTTCCCGTATTCTAATACGATTCCACGAGTACATAATTGTTTAACCGCTGCCATATTATGACTGACAAACAAAACTGTACGTCCTCCGCTACGTGAAATATCCTGCATTTTGCCGATAGCTTTTTTCTGAAACTCTGCATCTCCGACAGCCAAAACCTCATCTACAACTAAAATTTCAGGTTCCAAAAAAGCAGCGACAGCAAATGCCAAACGAACTGTCATTCCTGAACTATATCTTTTAACCGGCGTGTCTATATAACGTTCGCATCCTGAAAATTCAATAATTTCATCTAGTTTTGAAGTAATTTCTTTTTTGGTCATTCCTAAAATGGCACCATTAAGGAAAATATTTTCTCGTCCAGTCATTTCTCCATTAAAACCAGTTCCAACCTCTAATAGAGAAGCAATGCGGCCACGAGATTTAATACTTCCAGTTGTAGGAGCTGTTACTTTTGAAAGAATTTTTAAAAGTGTTGACTTTCCAGCTCCATTTTTACCAATTATTCCTAAGACTTCACCTCTTTCAACTTCAAAATTAATATCTTGTAATGCCCAAACATAATCTGAAGTTCCTTTGGTCGAGCGATCATTTACATCTCCTATTTTCAAATATGGATTTTCTTTTCCCAGAATTTTATGCCACCATCTGTTTATATCATGACTTAAAGTTCCTGTTCCAACTTGACCTAAACGATATTGTTTAGAAATATTTTCGGCTTTTAATATGATTTCTTTCATTTATACGGTATCTATAAAGCTTTTTTCTGTTCTATTAAAAACCAATAATCCAACAAAAAAAACAGCTATTGTAAGTGTCATTGTATATCCTAATCCTAAAATTGATATACTGCCTATATTCAAAAGCATATAACGAGAAGTTTCAATAACATAAGCTAACGGATTATATTCTACTACCCATCCTAGTTTAGGCAATTTCTCTTTAATTAAATCCATTGGATACATTACCGCAGAGATGTACATAAGTAATTGTATTCCAAAACCAACTAAATTATTTAAATCCCTATATTTCGTAACCATTGATGAAATCATCATTCCTAAACCAAGTCCCAAAATTCCCATAAAAGCAATTAATATAGGAAAGAATAGTAAAGATCCATTCAAGCTTAAATCTGCTCCCTGCCAGTAAAAGAAAATGTAAAAAACAACAAATATGAAAAACTGGATTCCAAATTTGATCAAATTTGAAATTACTATTGATAGTGGAGTTATAATTCTTGGAAAATAAACTTTACCAAATATTGCCGCATTAGACTTAAAAGTATCTGAAGTTCCATTTAAACAGGATGTAAAATAATTCCATACCATAATTCCTGCTAGATTAAATAGAAATGGCGGAATCGATCCTGTTTTAATACCAGCAACGTTATTGAATATAATGGTAAAAGTAATAGAAGTAAATAAAGGCTGTATTAAGTACCAAAGAGGCCCTAAAACAGTTTGCTTGTAAACTGTAATAATATCTCTTTTTACAAAAAGCATTAATAAATCTCGATAATGCCAAATTTCCTTGAAATTAAGCGTAAAAAATTTATTTTTTGGTGTTATCTCAAACAGCCAATCGTTTGTATTTTTAGAATCCATTGGAAAGAATATAAAAACCTTGATTTTTAAATTTTAACAAGATTTTTAACATTTAAATTTTGTTTAAAAATGCCAAAAGGCGTTTTAAAAAACACCTTTTGCCTATATTTGATTTATATTTTTATCTCTAATTATTTATCTAAAATTTCGAAAGTAGAATTCATACTCTTAAATTCTGGGACAATTTTTTTCATCTTTGCAACGATATCATCATTTTCATAAAAATCGGCAATTCCAATGAGTTCATCAACATCATTATGTAGAGTCTCATACTCATCTTGAATTTCCTGAGCAATCATGATTTTATTATGATATGTTGGCAATGTCTTAGCCGTATCATTTAATAATTCTTCGTAAAGCTTCTCACCAGGTCTTAAACCTACAATTTTAATTTTTATTTCTTTGTCAGGTATAAAACCAGCTAACTTAATCATTTTCTTTGCCAAGTCAATAATTCTCACTGGTTTTCCCATATCAAAAATATAAATTTCTCCTCCATTCCCCATTGCTCCTGCTTCTAATACAAGTTGGCATGCTTCTGGAATTGTCATAAAATAACGAATAATATCTTGATGCGTTATGGTTACCGGCCCTCCTTCTGCAATCTGCTTAGTAAACAAAGGAACAACTGAACCGTTTGAACCTAAAACATTTCCAAAACGAGTCGTAATGAATTTTGTGCCGCCTTCTACTTTTTCTCTTTGATTTTTTAAGAACAGAGATTGTACATACTTTTCTGCAATACGTTTACTGGCTCCCATTACGTTGCTAGGATTAACCGCTTTATCAGTAGAAACCATTACAAATTTCTTTACACGATATTTACAAGCTAAATCTGCTAGGTTTTTTGTTCCTTTAATATTCGTTTGAATAGCCTGCGACGGGTTTTCTTCCATTAAAGGTACATGCTTATATGCAGCAGCGTGAAAAACGACATGCGGATTATAATTTTTAAAAACCTTCTCTAATGCTTTTTTACTTCTTACATCTGCAATTACGGCTACGATTTTAGTGCTAAAATCCATAGCCTGAGTCTCCAAGCACAAATTGTGTAACGGTGTTTCGGCATGATCCAAAACAATTACATTTTTTGGATTAAAGTTTAAAACCTGTCTTACAATTTCACTACCGATTGAACCAGCAGCTCCGGTAATTAGTATTGTCTTATCTTTTAATTGTTTTGAAATAGATCTACTATCAAGAACTATAGGTTTTCTTTCTAATAAATCCTCAATTTGAATATTCTTTACTTTTTGAGAAATTTCCTTTTGATTTTCCCAATCCGAAATAAGTGGAACTGTATATACTCTGTAGTTAAATTCCAAACATTGATCAACTATAATAAGCTGTTCGTCTTTGCTTAAGCTCTTATCTGCGATAATTACACCTTCTGCTGCTACAGAACGCATTAAGGCAGGAAGTTTTTTTCTTAAAATAAGAATCGGAAGATCTAGCATACGCTTAGAAGCATTCTGGTTATTCTTATCTACAAAACCAACTATTTTAAAACGAGAAGGGCTTTCGAATTTTAACGCATTAGCTACAGAAATTGCATTAGCATCTGTTCCATAAATTACAGTTCGAATTAATTTACTTGTAGACTTTTCCGAAAAATACATTTCAAATGTTTGCTTTACTACAACACGGTATAAAAATAGTCCGCAAAAAGACAAAACTAGATTGATAAAAAGTGCTGTATTTAAAAAAGCTTTATGTCCCGAGTATAATTCAAATACTAAATTTATGAATAAGAAAAATACAAGAACAGACATTTGAGAAAACAATAATTTTATTGCATCTATATAAGAAGAGTGTCTAATAATTCCTGAATAAGTTCTGAAAAGCCAGAAAAAAAACACATTAACAATAATTAAACTTCCAACGAAATAAAAATCATGAGAAGTAATAATATATCCAATTGCCGTACCTTCAAAAAGCAAATAGGTAAGAGAAAAAGAAAAAACCAGAACCATTACATCTATCGCAACAATAATCCATCTAGGCAAATAACTTAGATTATTAATATTTGCCCGAAGATTTCTTGGCGAGAAAGTGTTATATAACAAAGAGGTTATATTATTTAGCTTGTCTGTATTCAATTGAGCTTTTTTTAAGTACCTGTAATTCGAACTTTGTACAAAAATACAAATTAAAGGTTTTAAATAATTAGTTAAAGATACAAATTAAATTTTAACACTTTTTTCCTTTTGTCTTAGAAATTCGATTAAATACGTTCCATATCCTGATTTTAATAGTGGTTGCGCTAATTTCTCAAGTTGTTCATCATTAATAAAGCCTTGTCGCCAAGCAATTTCTTCAATACATCCTACTTTTAGACCTTGTCTTTCTTCAATAACTTGAACAAATTGTCCTGCCTGCATCAAGCTATTAAATGTTCCTGTGTCTAGCCAAGCTGTTCCTCTACTTAATATTCCAACTTTTAACTGTCCTTTTTCCAGATAGACTTTATTTACATCTGTTATCTCATATTCGCCACGAGCACTTGGTTTAATATTTTTAGCAATCTCTACTACTGAATTATCATAGAAATATAAACCCGGAACAGCATAATTAGATTTTGGCTCCAAAGGTTTTTCTTCTATTGAAATTGCATTTTTGTTTTCGTCAAATTCAACTACTCCATATCTTTCTGGATCTGCAACGTGATAGGCAAAAACAACACCTCCATCTGGATTAGAATTATTTTTCAAAAGTTGCTGCATATTTGTTCCGAAGAAAATATTATCCCCAAGAACCAGAGCTACTTTATCTTTTCCAATAAACTCTTCGCCAATTACAAATGCCTGAGCTAATCCATTCGGATTAGCTTGTTCTGCATAACTAAATTTACAACCAATTGTACTGCCATCTCCCAAAAGTCTTCTAAAATGAGGTAAATCATGTGGTGTTGAAATTATTAAAATTTCATTGATCCCTGCCATCATTAAAGTTGAAAGAGGATAATAAATCATTGGCTTATCATAAACGGGCATTAGCTGTTTACTGACTGCTAACGTTAGGGGGTGTAATCTAGTACCAGAACCTCCAGCTAATATAATTCCTTTCATAATTTATTTTTATTTTCAAAAACACAGAGTCTAGACAGAATGCAAAACTCAAACTTTTAATTTTCTATGAATATTTTTTTTAGACTTTCTTTATAAAATGGAACTTCCAAATTATAAATTGACTTTATTTTCTTTTTATCTAACAATGAAAAGTTTGGTCTTTTTGCTGGAGTTGGATAAGAAGAAGATGGAATACCATTCACCTTACAATTATAACCCCCTAACTCTTTAATACTCAAAGCAAATTCATACCAGCTTATTTCTCCTTCGTTAGAATAATTATATATTCCTGAAATCCAATTTGGCGAATTAACAATATTGATCATTGCCTGTGCTAGATCTGCTGCATAAGTTGGCGAACCAACTTGATCATTCACTACACTAATTTCCTCTCTCTCTTGCATTAATCGCTGCATCGTTTTAACAAAATTGTTTCCAAATTTACTATAAACCCAAGAAGTTCTTACAATAATAGAGTTAGGATTTTGGTTTAAACATGCAATTTCTCCCGCCAATTTACTTTCGCCATACACATTTATAGGGTTTGTTAATGCTTCTTCATCTAATGCAACAGAAGAAGTACCATCAAAAACGTAATCTGTAGAAATATGGATTAACTTAATATTGTTTTCCCAAGCATATTTTGCTATTATTCCTACTGACGAAGAATTTATTGCAAAAGCTAAATCTTTTTCTGTTTCAGCTTTATCAACCGCAGTATAAGCGCCACAATTCAAAATCACATCTGCCTTAATTTCATTTAACTGAATAGGCAAAAGATCTAAACTGTCTAATGTGATTTTTGTTCTATCTGCAAAAATCCATTCATATTCTGGGTATTTTGATGATAAAACTGAAAGTTCAGATCCTAATTGCCCACTTGCACCTGTTACAAGAATTTTTTTCATTAAAATAGGCTATTACAGTTTTCAATAAAAGGCAAAATCTGATCTTTATCAGAAACGATTGCATCATTCAAATCCATTCCCCAATCAATATTTAAAGAAGGATCATCATATTTTATTCCGCCTTCTGAAGCTTTATTATAAAATTGATCACATTTGTACATTACCGATGCTGTTTCACTGATCACTGAAAATCCGTGCGCAAAACCTTGAGGAACTAACAATTGTTTTTTATTTTCTGCTGAAAGTAAAATACTAAATGACTTTCCATAAGTAAGAGAATCTTTTCTTAAATCTACAGCAACATCAATAATTTTGCCTTCTAAAACACGTACTAATTTAGTTTGTGCAAAAGGAGGATTTTGATAATGTAATCCTCTTAAAGTTCCATATTTAGAAAATGATTGATTGTCCTGAACAAAATCAATATTAATTCCTAAATCTTCGAATTTCGTTTTACTATAAGATTCAAAAAAATAACCTCTTTCATCTCCAAATAATATTGGCTCTATAATTACCAGATCTTTTATAAATGTTTCTTCGATTTTCATGATAATTTAAAATCCAATTTTATTTCTGAAAAAATGTATTTAATACATTTTTTATTCTTAATCTATCTTCTTCCATTAAGTTTGATCCAGAAGGAAGACATAAACCATTTTGAAACAAAAGCTCAGAAACCTTTTCACCATAGTAGGGATATTTTTCAAAAACTGGTTGCAAATGCATTGGTTTCCAAAGAGGGCGACTTTCAATATTCTCCAATTCAAAAGCCAGTCTTAAATTTTCTCTGTTTTTTCCAATTTTTCCGGGATCAATAACAATTGCTGACAACCAATGATTCGAGTAATAATCTTGGCTTGGCTCTTTTAAAATAGTAATCCCATCAATATCTGCAAAATATTGTGCATAGAAATCATGCATATCTCTCCTTAATTTGATGTGTGCATCTAAAACTTCCATTTGTCCTCTTCCAATACCGGCACAAATATTACTCATTCTGTAATTAAAACCAATTTCACTATGTTGATAATGTGGTGCGTTATCTCTCGCCTGTGTTGAAAGAAAAATTGCTTTATTTTTAAGATCTTCATTCTGCGCAACAATTGCGCCTCCTCCTGAAGTTGTTATGATTTTGTTTCCATTAAATGAAAGTGCGGCAATTTGTCCAAACGTACCACATTTTTTGTTTTTATAATGACTTCCTAATGCTTCAGCACTATCTTCAAGTATTGCAATTTCATACTTATCGGCGATCGCATGTATTTCATCAATTTTATATGGCATTCCATAAAGATGAACGGCAATTATTGCTTTTGGCTTTTTTCCTTTTCTAATTCTATCAAGAATGGCTTTTTCCAAAGCAACTGGACATATATTCCATGTGTCTAATTCGCTATCAACAAAAACAGGAACAGCTCCTTGATATAAAATAGGATTTGCAGATGCCGAAAAAGTCATACTTTGGCAAATTACTTCGTCACCTGATTTAACTCCCAAAAGTATCAAACCTAAATGCAATGCTGCTGTTCCTGAACTTAATGCGCCAATATGTACATTTTCAGACAGATATTTTTCTAAATCTTTTTCAAAACCTTGAACATTTGGCCCCAAAGGAGCTATCCAATTGGTATCAAAAGCTTTGTTTACATATTTTATTTCGCCACCTCCCATATGTGGAGAAGACAACCAAATTTTTGAATTACTCATATTAACGAATTATATTTTATTATATTTCCAGGATTTCCTACCACTACTGCATAATCGGGAACATCATTAATAACAACACAACCAGCACCAATTGTTACTCCTGCTCCTACATTAATTCCTTGAATTATTGAAGCTCCTATACCAATATGTGTCCCTGACCCTATAGTAACATTTCCTGCTAATGCTGCTTTTGGAGAAATGTGTACATAATCATAAATTTTACAATCATGCTCTACAATTGCTCCAGTATTTATTATACAATGTTTACCAACTACAGCCCCAAAATTTATGATTGCACCTGCCATTACAACAGTTCCTTCCTCTATCTTTGAGTTCTCAGAAACAACTGCAGTTGAATGAATTGCAGTAAAAAATGACATTTTAATTTTTTCAGCTATACGCTTTCTAATTTCATTATCACCAATAGACACAATAAATTGTCCATTATTTATATCATTTATTTTTGATGCATTAATAACTGGAATACCCACTATTTCTGCTTCTTTAGGCTTATCGTCAAAAATTGCTTTTAGATTGACATTATTGCTCTTTAAAACATCAATAATGACTTTACAGTGACCGCTTGCGCCATACAAATATTTAGTTTCCTCCATTAAAACGTTCAATTGTTACAGAATTATCTGCATTTATACTTTCTCTTTTAATAACTTTTTGGATGGTTTTTACAAGTATTTTTATATCTAAGAAAAAAGATAAATTTTTAATATACCATACATCATATTCAAACTTTTTTTCCCACGAAATTGCATTTCTTCCATTTACCTGTGCCCATCCTGTAATACCCGGCTTAATATTATGACGTTGCTTTTGAAAATCATTATAAAGAGCCAAATATTCAGGTAATAAAGGACGTGGTCCAATTAGGCTCATATCTCCTTTTATTACGTTTATTAACTGTGGGATCTCATCTAAAGAAGTTTTTCTGACAAACATACCAACTTTTGTTAGACGATCAGAATCAGGCAATAAGTTATTGTCAGAATCTTTTTTATCATTCATTGTCTTAAATTTTACTATTTTGAAAATCCGTCCTCCTTTACCTGGTCGATTCTGAAAAAAAAATGGATTTCCTCGATTTGCAAAAGCCAAGAATAATGTAATAATTATAAATAAGGGAAATAAAAATATAAAACCTAAAACTGCTGATATAAAATCAATTACTCTCTTAAATACTTTTCTATACATTTTTTTCAAAGTTTTTGTATTCTGACAAAATAGCATTCCATATAACATTTTGTTCATAACGACTCGTAATCATTTGACGAGCATTCGATTTTAACTTTAAAAAATAATTTTTATCAAGATAAAATTTCATCATCGCATCGTATAGCATTTGCATATTTTTTACAGAAATAATGGTGCCATTTATATCTTTTACTATTATTTCATTACATCCGTTTATATTTGTAACTATAGAAGGTAATCCCATTGCGCCAGCCTGCAATACAACGTTTGGAAATCCTTCTCTGTAACTTGGAAATACAAGTGCATCTGATATTGATAAGTATGTCCTAACATCTTTTTGGTATCCGGTCGAAATAATTTTATCATTACTTTCTATAGTTTTTAAAACTTGAGTCTCCAATTTGTCTAAATCTGATTCAAGAGGACCAACCAAAAGTAATTTTACATTTTTCTCGCTTATTTGAGTAAATGCTTTAACTAATTCATTAATTCCTTTATCACCAACTAAACGTCCTACAAATACATAGACAAAATCTTCATCAGATATATTTAAGGTTGACTTTAGTTTTTGTCGATCTGTTTCCGAAACAACATTTGGGTCAAAAAAAGAAGTATTAATGCCATTGGAACTACCATTTCCTAAAACTTTCAGCTTATCAGATTTTGCATAATTATTTTTCAATATAAAATGATATAATTCATTTGAATTAGGGTACACTTTAGTTGCACATTTATAAGTCATTTTTTCAACAAAATCTAAAAGCCTTCTTTTATTACCTGTGGCTTCCATAAGTGGTAATCCTGCAACAGTATGTAATCTGTTAGGAACACCAACTAATTTTGAAGCGAGCATTCCAATAATTCCAGCCTTTGGGGTATGTGTGTGTACAATAAAAGGCTTTTCTTTTTTTAAAATTCTATACAAGATGTATAATGATTTTAAATCTTTTAAGGGAGAAATTGTTCTAGTCATTTCTACAGGCAGAACCCTTATTCCTTCGTCTGTACTTACATCTAAAAGTTCCTGTCCACCAGACGAAATCCCTAAAACTTCATAATAGGATGACATGAATTTTGGCTGTCCTTTTAAAAGAATTTTTAAAGATATTGGAACAGTAGTAATTCGAATTATTTTTTTCATATTTATTAAGCTGAGCATTTTAAAAGCCTTAAATGCACAAAAAGATAAATTCTTTTTAAGAGCTTTTGAAAATACAATTTAAATATATAGAGCTAGTCTGAAAAAAAACCAAAAAAATATTTTAATCTTATTATTAAAGCTTTCGATTAATCATTTTTTTTGTTATTGGTATACTTTAGAATTTCTAAATTGAGTCAAGGTTTTTAATTCATTTAAAGGATTTGTTCCTGAACATGAAATTTTTAAATCAATAAAATCTATTACATCAACCCTATTTCATTAGCTCTTTCCGTTTTCTCAGCAACGACAATAACTTCCTAACCTAATTTTGATACCTCCCTAGCTATGCATAATCTATGGGAAGTAAAAAATCAATTATATAGAATTATAAATTTTTAACGTTTCTTCAGCATTTTTCTGCCACGAAAATCTGCTAAGATTTGATGCTAACAAATCTTGTTTCTCCTTAAACAAAACTTCGTCAATCAATGCCGTTTTAATATTAGCTGCTATATCTTCAACTTCAAAAGGATCAAAATAAAAAGCACTTTCTTTGCAGATTTCAGGTGTTGAAGATGTATTACTCACGACAGAAACTGTACCTAATGCTGCAGCTTCTAGGGGAGCAAATCCAAAACCTTCATAAAATGAAGGCTGGACAAATAGTTTTGCATTTGAATAAAGCCATAATAAATCTTTAAAATCGACAAAATCAAGATGCAAAATATTGCTATCTAATATTACATTTTTTAATGTCTGCTCGTAATCGAAACTTTTTTTCCCAACGATCACTAATTTAAGCTTCCTTAAGTTACTTTCATTTTGGATTTTTTTAAAAGCTTTAATCAAATTGTTGTAATTTTTTCTTGGTTCAAGATGCCCAACACTTAATACAAAGCTGTCTTTTTCTAAATCTTTATTGAGTTTGAAATTATAATTATCGATATTTTTCACATTAAAACTTTCTAAATTTATAGCTTCATGAATCGAAGTAATTTTACTTTCTTCAACATCATAAAAGTGTAACAACTCATTTTTTGTAAAGTCAGAAATTGTAATAATTTTATCTGCAACCAGAATTGATTTTTTCACAGCTCTTTTTAAAAACTGATATCGTAAAAAGGTGTATGTTTCTGGGTAACGGCAAAGTCTTAAATCGTGAACTGTAATTAATCTTTTAGCAGTTTTAAGATTGGGAACATGAAAAAATGGTGAGTGAAAAACTTCAAACTTCTCTATTTTTTCTTCTTTTTGATAAAATGAGTTTTCAAGCAAACTTCTTCTAATAGCTTGTTTTGAGCTAAAAGGAGTTGCTTTAATTCTCATCGTTTTGGGTAGTTCCTTAAGTGCGTAATCATAATAATCTGATGCAACATATAAGACGTATTCATTTACCGAATCAACTTTTGCCAAGTTGGTAGTTAAATTATAAATGTATTCTTTTATTCCTCCTCCTTTTGGTATAAAAAAACTACAATTAATCGCAATTTTCATTTTGTAGTATTGAAATTATTAAAAAACTAAAACATTTCACGTAATAAGGTTCCTAAGCTAACCGTCATAAATCCTTCGGCGCCACCATTCACAAATAATATAATAAACACGAAAATCACTGTGATAATAAAAATTATATCTTGAAGCTTAGGTCTATACATAAGTATATAAAAAACAAATGGCAAATAAGTCCCAATAATCCTTCCGGCAATAGGAGTTAAAAAATAGGACGTTAAATAAATAACCAATCCTGAAATTGTTAGGGCATGCATATATTTATCTTTTGTGAGTTCATAGGTTTTAGGTTTAAAAACGAGAATATATACAAATACAGTAAACCATAAAATAAAAGCTCCCCCTCCAGATGAAAATTCAAAATCCGAATAATCTTGCTTTGCACCAATTAACTTGGTAATAGCAAATAAAAGAAGATTAATGAAAATTGAAATTGTAGCTAAAAAAAACAATCGAAAATTAAAACTCTTATATTTTGTTTTGTTTAAGACAAACCAATCAACAAATAACAAAAAAGCAACAATTAAAAAGGAAGTATGAATAAATCCTAAAATAGCAGTAAACTTAACTAAATTTAAATAGTTATATTTCTTAACATATAAAATATACCATAACAAAAATCCTAAGCCAATACCTTGTCTCAAAGTAACCAACTGAATTGCAAATGCTTGTGCATTAAAAAACATAAACAAAAAGAAAAGCACTGCTATAACAAAGTTTCTAGATGTTTTTAAAATAAAAAAAGACAGACTAAAGCATATAAAAAAAACAAAAATTTGAATAGTAGTTATTGGATCATTAAAAACAGACAACCATTTGTTAAAATAAAGAAAAACAGGTTCTCTTGCAAATATTGTATAAGTACTTATATACAATTCAAGCAACATATCATAATCAGTGGCGTAAACTTCATAGTTATTCCTATCTCTGAAAATTTCAGATGGTAATCCTGCAAGCCAAAAAGCATAAACTAAAGAAATTGTAAAATATAGTAGTTTTTCTTGTATGCTAATTGTTCTTTTTATTCCTAACATAGCAAAAAACTACTCTAATTTAATGAAGTCATCATATGATTTATATCCTTTTTTATCAACAGGTTTAACTGTTATTTGAATATCATTTTGTTCAGATCCATCAAAAACTTGAAAAGGATATTTGCTGTTTGCAGAAGTAATGTTTGACAGGGTTATGTTACCGCCCAATTTATTACTGTTTATTGCTTTCGACTTTTTGTTTCCTTTATAAAGATACGCTATCGATCGAACGGAATATCTGTCAGCATGGGTATCCATCTTTATTCCAACTTTGTTAACACCACCGTTTAAGTTTCCTAAAACAAAAAACACTCCTTGTTTAGCATTATTGAAAGTGTATAAGTTTTTTACCTCAATATCATCTAAAACTTCATTATTTGAATTAGGTTCAAAATCTAATCCTGTTTGAGGATTAGTCCCATTTGTATTAGAAAGAATCAAATTTGAAATAACTAATCCGTTTGAACTTATAACCGAAATAGCATTTCTTCGATTATTATCCAGAATACCATAATTAAGTATAATATTTTTGTTTGTAACATTTCCAGATTGTCCCAAATAAATACCATCTCCCCAACAATCATTAATATTTGAATTTATAATTTTGACATTTTCCGATGATTTAATTGAAATCCCCATTCCCCATTCTCCTTTTTGTCCAATATGGATCTTTCTATCACCAGTAATTTTTGGCGAAAAAACAACTATATTCCTTTTACTATGAATTCGTAAAATTTCATAATTGGTTTTATCAGATGCTTTTAATATTAGTCTCGAATTACTATCAAAAACAATTTTGCGGTCATTTTGAATATCCAGTCCTGAATCGCTAATTAAAACAGGAAAATTGGGTAGTTTAATATTCGAATTTTCATTAATAGCCTTTTGTAAATATGCTGTGTAATCTACTGACGCATCATTAACAAAGTTTTTTGGCAAATATTCTGTTGCATCAACATAATTATCAGCATTTAGCAAATTGATTCTTTCTTTTTGTTCGTCTAATTTTTGTACAAAATACGGTACATTACTAACGTTTCTATACTTAAACTCTTGTCCAAAACAAGAATTTAAAGACACTAAAATCATTAGGTATAAAAACTGAAACTTTTTTAGTTCGATCTTTTCCATAATTCAAAATGTTTCTATTAGCTCTTTCCATTGCTGTGTTATTTCAATTTCTGAAAATCGTTTCATTTCTTCTTTCGCTACTTCACTCATTTCGCTACGTAAAGCGTCATTAGAAATTAAAAATTGTAATTTCTCAACAAATTCCTCTTTATTATTGTCTTCGATTAAAAAACCAGATTTTTGAGTTATAACTTCCGAAGGTCCTGTTAGACAATCATAAGCAATAATTGGCAAACCAAAAGATTGCGCTTCAATCAAAGTCATTGGCAATCCTTCAAATCTCGAAGTCATTGCCAAAAAAGAAGCATTCTCATAATAATCTGATATTGAAGAGGTATTACTTACCATCTCAACATTATTTAAATTATACTTTACAATTAAATTGTCAAGCATCTCTTTGTCTTCTCCACTTCCTATAATCTGTAATTTCCAATTTTTGCCATTAGAATATTTCTCAAGAAACTCATACCAAATTTCAATTAAACGATCAAAACCTTTTTGATAAGTTAATCGACCAATCGCTACAATATTAATAGATTCTTTATTATATTCTTTCTTTGATACAGCGAATGAAGAAGGATTATTTATAGCTAATATTTTTCCGTTTATTTTTAAGTTGCTCTTCCACAATACAACATCTCTTTTTGTTAAAACAATAATTGCATCTGCAAATCTACCAGCTAACCATCTAAACTTTCTTCGCAAATTTTTTCCAAGATCAACAGTAAAATTAAAATGCTCCCACACAATTAACTTAGTTTTTTTTCTTGTTAGCTTGCTAATCAAAATTATTGGCAAAATGAATAATAATGAAAAAACCTCTACTGCAACAACAACTTCAATATTATTGCTTTTAATTACATTATTTAAACGGTAAATTAGTGTCAAATATTTCCCTAATGAATATTTACTATTTAAATAAAGAATTGTAACATCCGAGTTTATTGAAAAAAAAGGTTTTTCTTCTATTGAATTTGTCACAATTAAATAAACCTTATTTGATGTTTGAGAAGCTAAACTATTTACAATTGAAGTACAGGCTCTTTCTGTTCCTCCTGAACGTGTAAAATCTCCAATATAAAATGCTATTTTATGTGCCTGCATAACCTAAATTATATAAAAAGCGCTTTTATTTGATTTTCGTTGTAGGTACTAAAGATCTTTTTAACCACTTCTTTGTTCTGTTGATTAAGGTTTTTCTCTAGATCATTATTTAAAAACTCCTCTTTATTTATTTTATAATAATTGTATTTTTCAAAATCTCCAATTGCCTGTAATTTGACAATAGGTGTAATATTGTAAAAAAGGTATTCAATAAGTTTTGTTGGATTTGCTACACGATTTACAACATTATCATCTCGCAAGACAAATCCATAATCTGCTAAATTGTAATAATATTTAAGTTTATCTGGTAAAACAGAATCAACAAAAATACGTTTGTTGATGCTTCTTTCATTGAGTTTTTTGATCATATTGGTTTTATCATTTACTAATAAAAGATAAACAATATTTTGATCATTTATTTTAGATGTTATTAAATCCAACATTTCATCAATATTTTGCCAAACATGCAATCCCCCGCTATAAATAACAAGAATATCACTTTCCTTAAGATCAATTTTTTTGATTATTTCTTCCGTTTCCTTGCCATTATCTACCTCATAATTACCTACTAAATTTTCAGGAATAATACCAAAATTTATAGCCTCAAAGTTAAAATCAGAATACTTTGTTTTATAATGTTTTTCCATTGCTTCTGTGACAAATATAGCTGTTGATATTTTTTCAAAACATTTTCTTTCAAATGTTTCATAATAATCGGCCATTTTTATATCCCCCTCCATTCTTTTTTCGTCAGGAACAGCACCATGTACATCCAATATGATTTTCTTGTTTATGAAAGGAAAGAAATACTTAATCCAAAGTAAATTGTAAATAGTGTGTGAATAAATTTTGGAACTAGTCAAAACATGATAAAGAATAAACCACCATCCCAAAATAAAATTCAATTGATAAAAAACCACTTTCTCACCATATTTTTCTTTTACAGGCAAAATGAATTTTTTTAAAGATACTTGAAGATATACCCTATCTTCGTTCGCCATAAATTTATCGATTTTCTTTATACGTTGAACCAAACCATCTTTTATATTATTCTGATTGGGATATGGCCCTAAAACTAAAAGTTTTTTAGTCATTATATTTATTTTGAAATGTTTCTTTAAAATTTTTAAACATATTATCAGCACTTTCTCTAAGTGCATTTAAAGATGCTGAATAATCAATTTCTGTTTCAAATAGATCAAAATGAGAATTCAATTGCGCTTTATCAAAAGGCTTTTCCCAAAGCTTAAATTCTTTAACTTGTTCAGTCAAAATTCTGAGCTTATCTTCAATTTCGATACAAACAACAGGTTTATTCAATAACGAAGCAATAATTGCACCGTGGTATCTTGCCGAAATAAATCCTGAATAATCATTTAATTTTTCAAGAAATGACTGAATTGAATCTATATCAGGATTCCACATTACAACATTATGCCCATTTAACTTTTGCATCCATTTTTTATCCTTCATGGGTGCAAAAATTATATATTCGAACTCATATTTCGAAGAGTATCTTTCAACTTCCATCAATGGATCGACGTATGAATTCCCAGATTCATCCCAATTCCAATCCCTTACGATGATTCCAATTTTCTTTTTTGCCTTATGTTTTTCAGACACAGATGGAAAAGTTTGTTTAAAGTATTTTGAAAAAACTACATCGGCTCCTAAGACCGAATTAAGTTTCCAGTCATCACAATATTTTTTTGAAATATGATCTCTAACGGCAATAAAATTGCTACTGATCATTTTATTAATAGTATAATCAATATAAATTTTATTGTCGCTAAATGGCCCTAAACCGATTCCAATGAAAGCTGTTTTTTTAGAATATGCTTTTTCTCTAAAAATTTTCTGCTTTACTTTTTTAAAAAAAAACTGAGGATTTACAATAGATAATTTTATTACCTCAAACAAAGATCTTTTTTTATTCTCGCTTGAAAATGAAAAAAATTGAGTACCTCCACCATATACTAAAAGATCTTCCTTTATTTTCTTATTGTATAAACCTTTGATCAAAATTTTCTCAGGATAATCCGCTTCTTGTCCAGAAAAATAAATTTCTGAATTTGGGAACTCCTCCACAAAAAAGTTCTCAAATACATTCATCAGAAGATCATCTCCAAAATTGGATTCTCCATACGCCCCTTCAATCTTTATAATCGTATCCATTCTTTTTTAATTATTTAATTGATCCGATAAAATGAACTATCTTTTCGCAAGCTTTTCCATCTCCATATGGATTATGTAAAGATTTCATTTGGGTGTAAAACTCATTATTAGTAAGCAAATAATTTGTTTTTTCAACGATTTTGTTTTTATCTGTTCCCACTAAGATAACTGTTCCTGCTGCTACTGCTTCAGGTCTTTCCGTAGTTTCTCTCATTACTAAAACAGGCTTTCCTAAACTAGGAGCTTCTTCTTGTACACCTCCACTATCAGTTATGATTAAATACGATTGATTCATTAACCAGACAAAAGCTGGATACGCTAGAGGTTTTATTAACTGGATATTTTTGATTCCGGATAAAATTTTATAAACAGGCTCTTTTACATTTGGATTTAAATGCACGGGATAAATAATTTGTACACCACTATTTGTTGTTGCAATTTCTTTTAGTGCCTCGCATATCTGAAGAAACCCATCTCCATGATTTTCTCGTCTATGTCCAGTTACTAAAATTAATTTTGAATTACAATCTACAATAGTTTTCAGATAATTTATTTCTTCATTATCAATATCATCGACTCGTTTGGAACTATCAATTAATGCGTCAATAACAGTATTGCCTGTCACGATAATTTTGCTTGGATCAACATTTTCTTGCAACAAATTTTGCTCAGAAATGACTGTTGGCGCAAAATGAAAATCTGCGATTCGGCCTGTAATTTGTCTATTAATTTCTTCTGGAAAAGGAGCCCATTTATTATAGGTACGCAAACCAGCTTCAACGTGACACACTTTTGTTCCTGAATAAAAGGCTGCGATACTAGCCGCCATAGTCGTGGTTGTATCACCATGAACATAAACATAATCAGGTTTAAAGTCCTCTAGTATCATTTTCAATTCTAAAATAATATCAGCTGTAAGGGAATACAGATTTTGATTAACTTTCATCAAATTCAAATCATAATCTGGTTGTATATCAAAAAAATCCAAAACCTGATCCAGCATTTCTCTATGTTGTCCTGTAACACAAACCTTGGTATCAAATTTATCCGAAAACTTATTAAATTCTTTTATTAGAGGCGCCATTTTAACAGCTTCTGGTCTGGTGCCAAATATTATTAAATTTTTGATCATACGATAATTATAAAGCAAACATTAAGCATCTAAAATCATTTTTCATAAAATTATTTCAGCTTTGTTTTAATTAAATTTATTATATATACTTTTTCTAATTTACTTAGGCTTATTGTCCATATCAACAATATGCTAATAACAATGCTACATGAGCTAAGGAATATAACATTTAATAATTCATTTCTCAGAATGATGTATTGTGTAATTATAAACATGCAACCTACAACCCCAATGGAAACTCCAATAATTGGCAATAATACTTCGTAAAAAAAATACTTTACATTCAAACCCATTAATTTTTTTAAGAAAAATAGCCTGAAAAGTAATGACAAGATATTTATAGAAATAGAAACTTTAAAAATGATTTCTGGATGCGAATAAATTTTTAATAAAAAATAAGAAACTGGCAAATTTAAAAATGTGAGAGATCCAATTATGATATGATACCATTTAATATTTCCTGTAGCTAAGACACCTGTCATTAAGGGACCCGAAATACAGTTAATTAAAAGATCTATTAAGCAAAGACAAACAAATAATGCTGTATATTCTGGTGCTGTCTTCAGCCAAATTTTTAAAATAAAATCAATATTAAAAATAATTGGACAGACAATTATAAACATCAGAAAATATGAAAATTTTGAGCTTTGAAAAATCAGTTTTTTACTTTCTTCCAAATTTCCTGCAGCATATTTTTTTATAATTTGAGGATTAACTGCTGTTTGAAAATTGGTTACAAAAAGACTGACGGCTCCTTGAATCTGTAAAGTTATTCCATAAGCTGCATTTAATAGAGTACCGAAAAATATGTTAAGCATTACATTACTCCCTTCGGCTCTAACAACACTTGCAATGTTTCCAAATAAATTCCATCCAGAATAAGAAATCAAAGTTTTATATAAACCTTTTTCATAATAGAATTGATATTTACTTTCATCAAACTTTCTTTTGCAGTAAATTTTATATAAAAGCGCAACTATAAATGTTACAACAAAAATTAATCCCGAATACGTTTTTAGCTTATCAATTGGTGACAAAACTAACAGATAGACTATCAGTAATTTAAAAAAAACTTCTACTATGCTTAAAATTGCATACACATTCATTTTTTCATGAGCAATAAGCATTGCGTTGTATGGAACTTGAATAACTCCTATCAGAAAAGTAAAAATTGAAAATTGAAAAACCCAATTTACGGCCTCCATTCGTTCCACAGGAATATTAAGTCTATTATTTACAAACCATAATCCGACTGTTTCAGCTAAAATCAATATCAATAATCCAATTCCGATATGAATATTTAGCGTAGCATTAAATACTTGCTTTAGTCTAATGAAGTTATTTTGTCCAATCTCAAATGATAAAAATCTTTGTGTCGCCGAAGACATCGCCGCATTAAAAAAACTGAACAAGGTCACGACTCCTCCAACTAAATTATAAGTACCATAATCACTAACTCCTAGGGTATTTAACACGACTCTGGAAGTATAAAGACTTACAGACATAGTAAAGAACATTCTTATATAGAGAAAGAGTGTATTTTTTGCAATAGTTTTAGAATCTGACACTTATTTTTAAATCTTATTTTAATTTAGAATATTACACAACTTAATAAAAAGACTTATTCATTTATTTTAATTAATAAATTGAATAAGTCTTTTTATTAAAAATAATTTTTACCAAATCGATGTGTTTGGCATCAATCATATTTTGTTGAGAAATCAATTTTGTTATTAGTTTTTAACTTTAGATAAATTTTATCCTCTTCTTTCAATTTGTTGTACAATTCTACATCTCTATATTTTATAATTTGCGCTGGGTTTCCCCCCACTATAGCATGATCGGGAATATTTTTTGTCACTACTGAGCCTCCCCCCACAACAACTCCCTCACCAATATTTATTCCCGGTAATATTATAACATCTCCGCCAATCCAAGTGTTTTTTCCAATTGTAACTTTTTTTAATATAGTTACCCCATCATAAGGAATCGCAACATCATTTAAATAATTATGATTTGCAGTATAAATCTTTAATCGGGGTCCAATGATAACGCCTGAATCAAATTCTACATTTGCATGAGCAGAAATCCAAGCCTCTGGTCCAATGTAGGTATCACTGTGAAGGGTTAGATTTTTAGGATTTACAATTGTTATAGGGAGTTTTATATCTATATTGTCTCCTTTTCTGCAAATGGCTTTCAAAACCTTATAACAATATAATTTCCAAAACAGATTTACTATTTTTCTATTAAGTTTTTGCATCATCTAAGCAAATGGTATTTAAGGATTAAAAAAATGAGAATATTATAAAAAACGTTAAACATTTAATCGCTTACAATGTGCCATCGCTATTACCGTTTAAAACTCCTTTAACATCATACAAAACACTCTTGTCCTTTAGCAGAAAAGATTTATCTAAATCAATAAATTCTTTGTGAGCGACTCCTAGAACGATTGCATCAAATTTCTCCTTTGGCTGTTTATTAGTACAGCTTATATTATATTCATGAGCAACTTCATCAGGATTGGCCCATGGATCATAAACTATTATATCTACACCATATTCTTGTAAAGCTCTAATCACATCTACTATCTTTGTATTTCTAACGTCAGGGCAATTTTCTTTAAAGGTTATGCCTAACATCAGAAGTTTTGCTCCACTTACTGAAATATCTTTTTTAATCATCAGTTTCACCACTTGAGAAGCAACATATTCTCCCATAGAATCATTTAATCTACGTCCTGCCAAAATAATTTCAGGATGATATCCGAATTCTTGTGCACGCTGTGCTAAATAATAAGGGTCGACACCTATACAGTGTCCACCTACCAAACCAGGCTTAAACGGTAAAAAATTCCACTTGGTACTCGCCGCCTCTAAAACAGCATGCGTGTCAATATTCATTAAATTAAAAATTTTAGCCAACTCATTAACAAAAGCAATATTAATGTCTCTTTGTGAATTTTCAATTACTTTTGCTGCTTCTGCCACTTTAATGGTTGGAGCCAAATGTGTACCGGCAACGATCACGCTTTTATACAATGAATCGACTTCGATTCCAATTTCTGGAGTTGAACCAGAAGTAACTTTTAAAATTTTATCGACAGTATGTTCTTTATCTCCAGGATTAATTCTCTCAGGCGAATAACCTGCAAAAAAGTCAACATTAAATTGTAGACCTGACATTTTCTCTAGCACTGGGATACATTCTTCCTCGGTCACTCCAGGATAAACTGTTGATTCGTAAATAACTATATCTCCTTTTTTAAGAACTTTACCAACCGTTTCGCTTGATTTGTATAAAGGAGTTAAATCTGGACGATTATTTTTATCAACAGGAGTTGGAACAGTTACAATATAATAATTACAATCTTTTATATCCTCTAAAGAGAACGAACAAAAAAGTCCAGTCCCCTTACTAAATAAATTATCGCATAAAACGGCTTGTAATTCGCTTTCTTCAACTTCTAGAGTACTGTCTTGTCCTGCATGAAGTTCATTTATTCTTTTTTGATTAATATCAAAACCTACTACTTGAAATTTTGTTGCAAATAATCTTGCCAACGGAAGCCCCACATAACCTAAACCTATAACTGCAATTTTTTTCATCTATATCTTTTCTTGAGCCTTTTATTTAAAATCAGGAAATAAACCTATTTTTTTAAATTTTCGAAATACCAGTTTACCGCTTCTTTAATTCCTTGTTGAATAGAAAATTTTGGCGCATATCCTAAGTTAGTTTTTGCTTTTTCAATACTTGCTAAAGAATGTGGTATGTCTCCCAACCTATTAGGACCGTAGACAACTTCAACCTCTTTTATTTTTGGATCAAGTTCAGCTAAATTTTCTTTCAATAAATGAACCAATTGTGTTAAGGTTGTTCTATCACCATATGCAGTATTATAAACGGTATTTATTGCTTCTTTATTTTGAGTTGTCATTGCAAGTTCATTCATCTGAATGACGTTGTCAATGTATGTAAAGTCACGCGAATAATTCCCATCACCATTGATTACCGGGCTTTCATAATTCATAAATTGCATAACAAATTTTGGAATAACAGCCGCATAAGCACCATTTGGATCCTGTTTTCTCCCAAATACATTAAAATATCTCAACCCTATGGTTTCAAGACCATACGTATTACTAAATATCTCTGCATAAAGTTCATTAACATATTTTGTTATTGCATAAGGAGATAATGGTTTTCCTATTACATCTTCTACTTTTGGCAAGCCTTTAGAATCACCATATGTAGACGAACTTGCAGCATAAACAAATCTCTTAACTTTAGCTTCTCTAGAAGCTACCAACATATTTAGAAAACCTGAAACATTTACATCATTTGTTGTAATAGGGTCATTTATTGATCTTGGAACTGAACCCAATGCTGCTTGATGGAGCACATAATCAACTCCAATTACTGCTTTTGTACAATCCTCAATATTTCTTATATCTCCTTCTATTAAAGTAAAATTTGGATTCGAAAAGTGATTCTCTATATTGTGTTTATGTCCTGTGGAAAAATTGTCTAGACAAACAACTTTATATTCTTTATTCAAAAAGTACTCGATTAAATTGGAACCAATAAAACCAGCACCTCCGGTAATTAAAATCTTCATATACTAAGTAATTATTTTTTTCAAAATTAAAAATGCAACAGCGAAAAAACCAAAGAGAAACCCGCCTAAAATAATTCCTTTAATTTTTCCAATTTCTTTCTTTTGCAATGGTAAAATTGGTTTGTCGATTACCTGAATTAACGGCATATCCTTTCTTAAAGTAATTTTTGCCAATTCTGTTTGTTTTACCAACTCTGCCAATATTGCTGTATTCGATTGCACATCAACTTGTCTACGTGCAGAAGGCGCTCTTCGAACATTTAAAGCTGGATTTAGATTAAATGTATTGTCACTAGCAACAGCAACTCCTGTTATTGCACCATTAAGTTCATTGCGTATCGAATCTGTTTGACGTTCTAGAATTGCCATATTGATTCTAGCTTTTTTACTTTTAGTTTCTATATAAAAATCTTTTACTTGAAATGCCAAAGTCTCGCAAAAATATTTTGCAAATAATTCATCTGTGGAAATGAATGCAACTTTTATTATTGCTGCTTGCTTATCTTTTTGTCCCACTGTTAAGTCTGTTTCACTAATGTTCTTGTAGATAACACCTAGTATACTATCTTGAGCTCTTGTAAATTTTTCTCTATTTGAATTTGGAAAAAACTGAAGATTTTTCAATTTAGGATAGTCTTCCCACTTTTTTCTCCAATCTTTATTTTTTATATACATTTCTGCTAATGTAATAACCTTTCCATCAATATTAACAGGGTAAAGCAGTGTCTTTTCGACCATTGAACGAGACTTGAATAATTCAGTCAAATTGGCTCCTGAGAACATTCCTCCTCCGCCATTATCTAGATTAAGCCCCAAAGTACTTGCGATACCCAATGCACCACCTATTCCACCCCCATTCTGGTCATCTTCTAAAGCAAAAGATAATTCAGCAGTATATATTGGTTTTTTTATTATTGAATAAGTTAATCCTAGAATTGCCCCCAAAACTCCAACTATTAGAAGAGTTTTCCATTTTGAAATTAAATAATAACACCACTCTTTTCCCTGCTCAAATATTTCTTTCATTGAAATTTCCTCAGATTCTTTAGCAATTTTATTCATCAATATTTTATTTAAAAGCGGTTAAAATTACTAATGACAAACTTGTTAATAAACTTCCAATAGTTACCCATTCACCTGTACTCATTTTATGGGTTTCAGGCTTTTCAGGAACAACAATCTGTGAATCTGGATAAACTTTTGGATAAGTTCTAAAAAATAAAAATGATTTAGTTACATCTGCTTTACCATTAGGGTATATAATATATGCTTTTTTCTTCCATCCCTTATTATCAACTCCTCCTACTGAATTTATATAGTATTTAAACCCTTTTCCACTTCTGTAAGGAATTTCAGAGGTTAACAAAACATTACCTGTAACCTTTACCCCTTCATTGTATACCGCTACCTCAATTTCATCACCAGGAAAAAGGGTTACATTTGAATAATGTCTTTTGTCTTTCATGATTTTTTCCCAATCAACAGGAATTGTAGCGTATTTCAATTCTTCCTCTAATTTTTGAACGACTTTTTCATTCAATGTGTCATTATTTGCTAAATTTAAATCAACACTCTTAATTTTATCAATCTCATCTTGTTTAATAGGACGTTTTATTTTCATTCCTTCAATATTTGCTACAGATGTCAATCCACCAGCTCTCATCACAACATTATAAACCGTTTCTTTTTTATTTGCTAAAACATATTTTCCTGGATATGCGACAGCACCCTTTATAACCACCATTTGAGGTTTTTCATAAACTGCTATTCTTCGAATATTAACTACATCGAAAGGTTTTAAAACAAAATTCTTAGCTTGCTCATTATTATCTGCGGTAATTTCAAATTGAACTAATTCAACACGCTTTGGATCGGAATCATCTATAAAGTCAGATTTTATCATTCTAGCAATTTCAACTCTTTTAGATGCTGAACCAGTTAAACCACCAACTTGCACAATTAAGTCGTTTAGAGTTAAATTCTCTAAAAATTCATATTCTCCAGGATTTTTTACCTCTCCATCAATAGTAACTTTATATTCTTCTCTAAAATCTAGAATCGAGTATATGGTAACAATATCTTCTCTTTTTAACTCGAGATCCGCATTTAGATCCCCTGACAATGCACTATCTAAATCTACATTAACAATTTCTGTAGTTAAATCAGTTTTTAGACGAACTATTCTTGCTCTTTTACCATACGCATCTTCTTTAAGTCCCTCTGCTCTAGTTATAAGATCAGATACACGCATTCCCTGAGTAAATGAATAATAATCTGGTCTGAAAACAGCTCCTTCGATTTTAATTCGATTCTCGAAACGATTCAAAATCTTTGTGATCCTAAAAACATCTCCCGACTGAGGAAGATATGAGTTATATTCACTTTCATTTATGTCGTGAACTTTAAATTCTTTAGCTGTCTTTTGTACAACACTTACAGAAGCTGTGTAGGCAAATTCATTAAAACCCGAAGCAAAATTTAATAAATCGGAGAAGTTCTCTCCTTTTTTCATCTCAAAAATGCCAGGACGCTTTACTTCTCCCTCAAGAGTAACTCGATTGCTGTATGCTGGAATTCGAATTACATCATTTTCTTTTAAACCAACATTATCAGACTGATCTCCTTTTACTAAAAATCTATAAATATCTACATTTTTGTAAACCTTATTATTTCGAATTAACTCAATATTTCTATAAGAACCATTTTTTCCAGGTCCTCCTGCTAAATGTAAAGCATTGTAAACAGTTGCTAGAGAAGAAATAGAATAATTACCTGGTTGCTTACCGCCAACAATTGTTATTTTGATTGTTCTTATCTGATTTAAAACAACACTAACTTGAGATTGTCCCGAACGCACTGTACTATAAACTTTGGAAATCGCTGCTTTTATTTTTTGAGTAGCTGCTTCAATAGACATTCCAGCAACCGTTATTTGTCCTACATACTGAATTGAAATTCTCCCCTCAGAGGAAACTGGAGAACTAGCATTAAACTCTTGAACACCATAAATACTAATTTGCAACTCATCCCCAGGTCCTAAAACATAGTTTACAGGAGTTGCCAATTTTAAGTCAGACTCAAAATTCAAATTTGGGTTATCAAATAATTCAGATCCAAAAATCAAAGCATTAGCAGAATCTTTTACTTTTTCATTGCTAAACTTATCCTGCACTTTCCCATAATCCTGTGTATTCATCTGAGGGTTATTTGATTTTGCATCATTCCCAACAGGTTTCACGTCATTAAGGCGAGCTTTTAATTTATTATATTCTGTCTGGCTCATTCCTTTCGATAGTAATGCCTGCTCTACTTGCTCAATTGTGGTATTATTACTTTTAAGCTGTGCACTAATTTTGGATAATTGATCGTCTGACAAATAATCAACTTTAACAGTACTCAAGTCTTTAGATTTTAGTATATCTTGAGCAATTGCGTTAGAAGAAAGTAAAAAAATAGAAAATAGAGTAAAAACGTATATTAGTTTTTTCATGTTAATTTAATCTTAAAAACATTAAGTTCAATTTAAAGTAATATATAGTATTATGAATATTGTTTCTTATAGTAATCTTTATAAGCACCAGATGTAACATTCTGCAACCATTCCTCATTATTTAAATACCAATTAATTGTTCTTTCCAAGCCCTCTTCAAAAGTTACGGTTGGTTTCCAACCTAACTCTTTATTAATTTTAGAGGCGTCTATTGCGTATCTTAAATCATGCCCTGGTCTATCTTTTACAAATCTTATCAATTGTAGAGAAGTTCCTTCTGATCTTCCCAACTTTTGATCCATAATCTGGCATAATAATTTCACCAAATCAATATTTTTCCATTCATTAAACCCGCCAATGTTATAAGTCTCATGATTTTTACCTTCATGAAAAACTAAATCTATTGCAATGGCATGATCTTCAACAAATAGCCAATCACGAGTATAATTTCCATCTCCATATACTGGTAATGGCTTATTATTAATTATATTATTTATAAATAGAGGAATTAATTTTTCGGGAAAATGATAAGATCCATAATTATTAGAACAATTTGTTAAAACATAAGGCAAACCATAAGTTTCACCATAAGCTCTAACAAAATGATCTGAACTAGCTTTTGAAGCTGAATAAGGTGAATTAGGATAATACGCCGTTGTTTCTGTAAATAATCCTTCGGCCCCTAAAGTTCCATACACTTCATCTGTACTAATGTGATAGAATCTTTTTCCATCAAAATTATTTTTCCACTGTTTTTTTGTCGCATTTAACAAATTCATGGTACCAATTACATTTGTTTTTACAAATGCCAAAGGGTCTTCGATCGAACGGTCAACATGAGATTCTGCTGCTAAATGCAGGACACCATCAAAATTATGTTTTTGAAAAAGTTCATTAATAAATTGTTCATCAACAATGTCTCCTTTAATAAAGCTATAATTAGATTTATCTTCTATATCTTTTATATTCTCAAGATTTCCAGCATAAGTCAAGGCATCCAAATTGAAAATCTGATACTCAGGGTATTTATTAACAAAACGCCTCACTACATGAGAACCAATAAAACCAGCTCCACCAGTTATAAGAATCTTTTTCATTTTATTTTTCTAATTACTTCAATAATTCGGAATTCTGCTTTTCTAATTCGCTATAAATATCTTTTACGTCTTGTGAACTTTCTTTTTGCAAAATCAAGTTAGCAGTATCTGTATAGACAAAAATTGTGTTTTCTAAACCAAGAAAGGTTGTATGTTTATCACACCCAATAACCATATTTCCTTTATTATCAATTGGATGTCCTTTAGATATTAAATAGTCATAAACAGATTCAAACGATCCTAAATCTGACCAAGAAAAAGAAGCTGGTACAACTTTAATTTTTTTACTTCTTTCCATTACGGCGTAATCTATACTAATTGATGGAATTTCCATAGATAAATCCAAATCTAAGAAACCATCTTTACTTGCTTCCCATACCTGTTTTGATTTTTTATAAACATCTGGCTGAAATTGTTTTAATTCTTCCAAAAGAACACTTGCTTTAAAACAAAACATACCACTATTCCATAGAAAATTACCTTTTGCAATAAACTCCTTTGCAGTCGTTTCGTTTGGCTTTTCACGAAATGAAACGACATTATCTCCTTTGGCTTCTATATAACCATAACCTGTTTCTGGCTTGGTTGGAATTACACCAAAAGTCACAATAAATCCCTCGTCAGCTTTTGTGACTGCTTCATTTATTGCCTCATTATAATTCTCCATTAAATCTATAATATGATCAGAAGGAGTTATAATTAAAATATCATTTGGTTCTGAAGCAAATGCTGCAAATGCTATTGCCGCAGCTGTATTTCTAGGAGTAGCTTCAACAATATTTATATAAGAAGTACTCGTTTTATCCATTACTTTGCCACTCAGTTGAAAATTATCAACATTTCCAACAACCATCACTTTATTTGCTAGATGACTATTTCTTTCAACAGTCATTTCAAATAAAGATTTTCCATCAAATATTTCAAGGTATTGTTTTGGTCGACTTTTGCGCGAAAGAGGCCATAGTCTACTTCCAACTCCTCCAGTAAGAATTACATGTGTAACGGATTTATTTGAACTCATATGTTTTTAAATAAAAAAAGAAATTCTAAAGCTTAAAGCCTATTATCAGCTAAAGATCCTAAAACTCCTTTTACATCATAAATTAAACTTTTATCTTTTTGCAAATTTGAAAAATCAATTTCAAGAAATTCTGAGTGAGCTACTCCTAATACCAATGCATCAAATTTTTCTTTAGGCAAAATATTTACAGTTTCTAGTTTATATTCTCTCTCTACTTCCTCAATATTAGCAAGCGGATCAAAAACAGTAACTGTTATTCCGTAATCTTTTAAAGCTTTTATTACATCAACAATTTTAGTATTGCGAACATCTGGACAATTTTCTTTAAAAGTAATTCCAAACATTAACAGATTTGCACCATTAACTGAAATTTCTTTTTTTATCATCAGCTTCACTATTTGAGAAGCGACATATTCTCCCATGCTATCGTTTAAACGTCTTCCTGCTAAAATTATTTCAGGATGATATCCAAATTCTTGTGCTCTTTGCGCTAAATAGTAAGGATCAACTCCTATACAATGCCCTCCGACCAGACCTGGCTTAAAAGGCAAAAAATTCCATTTAGTAGCTGCTGCCGTTAATACTTCTTGGGTATCAATATTCATTAAATTAAATATTTTGGCCAATTCATTAACAAAAGCAATATTAATATCTCGCTGAGAATTTTCAATAACTTTCGCAGCTTCTGCAACTTTTATGGTAGGCGCAAGATGTGTTCCTGCTGTAATTACAGATTTGTATAGAGCATCAACTTTTAAACCTATTTCTGGAGTTGAACCTGAAGTAACTTTTAAAATTTTTTCAACTGTATGTTCTTTATCCCCAGGATTGATTCTTTCAGGAGAATATCCTGCGAAAAAGTCTTCGTTAAATTTTAAACCTGAAACTTTTTCTAAAACGGGCACACATTGCTCTTCTGTTACTCCTGGATAAACAGTTGATTCATAAATAACAATATCTCCTTTTTTCAAAACTTTCCCGACCGTTTCACTCGATTTATACAAAGGGGTTAAATCTGGTCTATTATTTTTGTCTACAGGAGTAGGAACAGTAACTATATAATAATTACATTCTTTAATATCATTTATTGATGTAGTACAGTACAAACCTTTTTCTTCATTTAAGCTTTTTACTAAAACTTTCTGCAAAACATCGTCTTCGACTTCTAAAGTGCTATCGGTTCCAGATTGTAAGGAACTAACTCTTGACTCGTTTATATCAAAGCCAATAACTGAATATTTGGTAGCAAATAATCGCGCTAGAGGCAATCCTACATAACCTAAGCCTATAACTGCAATTCTTACATTATTTTCCAACTTCATATTTTTTTAATTTATTCTGGTCACTTAAACTCATGGCTTCGCCGTTCTCAGTCACAAAATTCTGACTCAGATACCTAAATTAATCATTTTCGGCAAATATAGCATAATAAGTCTAGTTATTCAATACGGTTTTACGTAATACTAGCAAAACAACTTACAATGCAAAAACAAATATTTACAACAATCTATTAATCAGACTGTAAATAAATACATAATAAAAAAAACAGAAGAAAAAAATCCCAAAAGGACTTTTTCTTCTGTTATCATCTGATTTTTAAAATCATTTATATTTTATCTTCAATACACATCCTAATGCTTCTAAGACTAGGACATAATAATTATTAGACACCTCTTGTACAATTGCATTTTGATTACTGAATGCTCCCGACTCTAATTTGATTTTATCACCGACTTGAAACGCCGAAACTGATATATCGCTAATATTTGTTGCTTTTAGACTTTTTTTTATAATTTCAATTTCTTGATCCTTTACAATTGCTGGTTTTCCAAGCCAAAACAAATATCTAACAACACCAGCAACTTGAAATACTAAATTCCGCTCTGAATCGGGTAATTGCACAAAAACATAAGAATTAAAAAGAGGCGCCTCAACTTTCTTTTTTCGATCCGACCATTGTTTAACCTGAGTAATTAAAGGACAATAGCATTCGATTCCCAGCTGATTAAGCTTATCCGCAACTTTCTTTTCCCATTTAGGTTTTGTATAAACTACGTACCAATTCATTTTTTTTTCTTTATGAATGAAGCAAAATTTGTATCACTTCATATCTCTTACAAACTACAAAACCAATTTATGAGCCAATACCATTATAAACGAAACCAATTGATTCTAATTGTTTAGCATTCAAAATATTTCTTCCATCAAAAACAAAAGCTGGTTTATGCATTGAATCGTAAATCTTTTTCCAATCATAAGTTGTAAATTCATCCCACTCCGTTAAGATCGCAATAGCATGTGCTCCTTTACAAGCTTCATAAGCATTTTCAAACACACTCAGAGCATCAATATTTTCCTGGCTTATTCTTGTTTCCAAATAATCTAAGTCGTTCAACATTTTATTTTTAGAAACTTTCGGATCAAAGACTGAGATTTTAGCCTGTTCATTTATTAAGTCATCAGCAACATAAATTGCAGCAGATTCTCTTGTGTCGTTTGTATCTTTTTTGAAAGCCCAACCCAAAAATGTAATTTTCTTATCAGCTACTGTATTATATAATGTCTGAACAATTTTATTTGAGAACCTTCTTTTTTGATGATCGTTCATAATAATTACTTGTTCCCAATAATCTGCAACTTCATTTAATCCGTATGATTTTGCAATATAAACTAGATTTAGAATGTCTTTTTGAAAACAAGAACCTCCAAATCCTACAGAAGCTTTTAAAAATTTTGGTCCTATTCTGCTGTCCATACCAATAGCTCTCGCAACTTCATTTACATCTGCACCAGTTTTTTCACAAAGTTCTGACATTGCATTTATTGAAGATATACGTTGTGCTAAAAATGCATTTGCTGTAAGTTTAGACAATTCTGAAGACCAAACATTTGTTGTCAAAATTCTATCTCTACTTACCCAATTTGAATAAACATCAACCAATGCATTAATTGCTTCCTCGCCTTCTTCAGTTGTGTCTCCCCCAATTAAAATACGATCTGGATTTAACAGATCAGTTACCGCAGTTCCCTCTGCCAAAAACTCTGGATTAGATAGAATTTGAAATTGAACACCGTTTCCAGTGTTATCCAATATGCTCTTAATTGCCTCTGCTGTACGAACTGGTAGAGTTGATTTTTCAACTACAATTTTATTTTGTTTTGCTACTCTTGCTATTTGTCTTGCACATAGTTCAATATATTTTAAGTCAGCCGCCATTCCTTTACCCTTACCGTAAGTTTTAGTAGGAGTGTTTACTGAAATAAATATCATTTGAGCTTCATCTATTGCCTTATCAACATCTGTAGAAAAAAATAAATTTCTACCTCTTGCTTCTGCTACAATTTCAGAAAGACCTGGTTCATAAATCGGAATGTTTTCAGGATTCGGATCGTTCCAATCCGCTATTCTTTGTTCATTTAAATCAACAACTGTAACCTGAATATGTGGACATTTTTGAGCAATAACCGCCATAGTTGGCCCACCAACATATCCTGCACCAATGCAGCAAATTTTTGTAATTTTCATTTGATCTATTTTATCTTGATCTATTTATTTTAAATTATTCCAATACCATCCAACTGCTTCTTTCAATCCTTCTTGTAAAGAATATTTTGGATTATATCCTAACATGTTTTTTGCTTTCTCAATACTTGCCAGCGAATGAGGAATATCGCCTGCTCTGTTTTCTCCATAAATAACTGAAACGTCTTTTATTTTTGGATCAAACTCAGACAAATATTCTTTTAAATACTTTACCAAATCATTTAGTGTATTTCTATCACCATAAGCAGTATTATAAACAGAATTAATTGCTTCTGGGTTCTGAGAAGTCATAGCCAGTTCATTCATCTGAATAACATTGTTGATATATGTAAAGTCACGAGAATAATTTCCATCTCCATTAATTACTGGGCTTTCGTGATTCATAAATTGCTTTACAAACTTTGGAATAACAGCGGCGTAAGCTCCATTAGGATCTTGTTTTCTTCCAAAAACATTAAAATAACGAAGACCTATTGTTTCCAATCCGTATGTTTTACTAAAAATTTCAGCATACAATTCATTTACATATTTAGTAATTGCATATGGCGATAATGGTTTCCCAATAACATCTTCTACTTTTGGTAATCCTTGCGAATCTCCATAAGTTGAAGAACTTGCAGCATAAACAAATCTCTTTACTTTTGCATCGCGTGCTGCAGTCAGCATATTTAAAAACCCAGAAACATTCACATCGTTTGTAGTAATTGGATCTTTTATTGATCGAGGAACAGAACCCAAAGCTGCTTGATGCAAAACATAGTCTGCACCTTCGACTGCCAAATTACAATCGTTTAAATTTCGAATATCTCCTTCAATTAATTTAAAATCAGGATTATTTAAAAAATCTTTTAAATTATGACGATGCCCTGTCGAGAAGTTATCTAAACAAACTACTTTATATCCTAAATCTAAAAAATACTCCGTCAGATTTGAACCGATAAATCCAGCTCCTCCCGTAATTAAAATTGTATTTTTCGTTTTATTTTCCATCTATCAAAATTTAGCTTTTTCTAAATCGATTTAAAAGTGTTTTCCAGAATCCTATTTTTGGTTCCTCTTCATGATAACCATTTGAGTAAGCTCCGTAACCATATCCGTAACCATAAGCCGCTCCGTATTTTGCTTTATTCTCATAGCCATTCAACACAATACTAACATTACTTAATTCACCACGTTTAAGCCTTGTGTTTAACAACGTTATCATGTCTTTCTTCGTATAATTTTGTCTAACAATATACAAGATAACATCTGCAAACTGCACTAATTCTAACGAATCTGCGACTAAACCAACTGGTGGCGTATCAAGAATTATATAATCATATTTCAATTTTAATTCATCAATTAATTCTTTCATAGCATCACTTAAAATAAGCTCTGAAGGATTAGGAGGAATTGGCCCTGAAAGTATTACATCAAGATTTGGAATAGGAGTTGAATTGGTAATTTCTTCCAAACTGTTTTGTCTAATTAGATAATTAACAACTCCAAGAGGTGTAGTTAATTTAAACTCATCTGCTAATCTGGGCTTTCTTAAATCCAAACCAACAATTACCGTTTTCTTTTCGCTTAAAGCAAAAACTGTTGCTATATTGATAGAGCAAAATGTTTTTCCTTCACCACTAATTGAAGAAGTAATCATTAAAGTTTTTGCCCCGTTTACTTGCTGTTTTTTATATAAAAACTGAAGTGAAGATCGTATTCCCCTGAAAGCCTCAGAAAGAGCAGATTTGGGCTTATCAAAAACAGCTAAATTTATAGAATCCTTATTCACTCCAATAACACCAAGTAATGGTATTTGTGTTATCTTACTAATATCTTCTGCATTTTGAATCGAATTATTGACAAAGAAAATTGCAAATACAAACAGTAGAGGAATTAAAATCCCTAAAAAGAGGGCTAATATATAATTTACAGAAGTTTTAGGTCCAACTAATCCTCCACCTATATCTTTTGCAGGATCTATAAAATGAATATCTGACAAATTAGAAGCTTTTACAATTTCCGCTTCATTTCTTTTTTTAAGAAACTCAGTATAAATGTTGTCATTTAAATCATATTTCCTTTTGATTTTAAGCAACTCCTGTTGCTCAGCAGGAAGTCTTTTTACTGTACTTTCTGCCTCACCAATTTTTGCATTTACTAAAGACAAATCATATAGCAAAGATGCTTTTGCAGTAACAATGTTTTCCTGAAGAACATTTTTTATTGCTGCCATTTGATTATCAAAATCTTTAAATATTTTTTCACTCTTAACAGCATAGGCCATCTCAGATCTTTGAGTAGAAAGCGCTATAAGTTTTGAAACATTGGTAATAATATTTGGATCTTCAATTCCTGCAACCGAAGGAGCTGGTAATCTTGAGTAATCAACACTCCCATTTAAATATGTTTTTAATGAATTATAATATGCGATCTTTCTGCTTATTTGGTCTTTCTCAACATCAAAACTCGTTATCTTATCAGAAACCTTAGCTCCACCATCTTCAATTTCAAAAATATTTTTATCTTTTTGAAAAGATTTTAATTCATTACCATTCTGTTTAAGCTGAGATTCCATAGCAACAAGAGTACTGTCAATAAATCGAATAGTATTTGTCGCAAATTGGTTTTTACCATCAAGTTGTATTTTGATAAGCATTTTTACAGTAGAATTCAAATAATCAACCATTCTAGCTTTATTTGTCCCCTGCATAGACAAAGTAAGTATTGAACCGCCACTTTTACCACCATCAACGTCTATCCCTTTGTAACGAGATACAGTTCCATCAAAATCATTAAATTTAACAAAATATTCTTTCCCCTTATAAAACCCAGGATTATCTTTTATCTGAAGTTTCCAATTTAAAAAAGGAAGCTCAACTCGTTCACCAACTTTGTATTTTTTCACAAAACTAACGGGTTGCACAGAAGTCTTACTGTAAGTATTAGTACTATAATTGAGTAATGAAACTGAACTATTTTCAAACGGAATTTGAATTTGGTATTCATTTTCACTCAGAAACGTTATACTTATTAATTTATTAACAAGCTGCCCTCTTGTTTTATCAATCTCTACATAAAACGGAACTGCTCCATAAGAATCTACATAGTTATATTTCCCCTGCTCCAGATAATCAATATAAAATTGAAGTTTATCTACAACTAACTCATTGTGAGATCTGGATTGCAAAATTGTAGAAATTCCGTTTACTTGATCGGAAATCCCCCCCCAGTTAAAAACCAAACTCGTATTAGAAGTAAAAAAGGGATTACTTTCTTCTTTTACAGAAATCATAGTTTGCATTCCATAAATTTTTTCTTTACGAATGTTTACTTGATAAGCAATTGTGAAGGCAATAATTAAACTCGCAAGAAACCATTTCCAATAACTAGCAATTTTCAACAAAAAACCTTTAAAATCAAAATTGGAATGATTTTCAAAAATAGAAAAGTCTTTAATATCTAACATTTTTAAACTCTTTTTTATTTAATAATGAGGTAAACTGTTGTTGCTAAAGACAATAATGTAATAATTGTCGAGATCGACTGTATTCCCGTTTGTCCTGTTCCCCAAGTTTTTTGTCTCAATGGTTTAACATAGATATAATCATTTGGCTGTAAATAATAATATGGTGATTTCATTACATTTACATCTGTAAGATCAATATCATGCATCTGAACTCCTGTTGGAGTCTGACGAATTACAGTCACTTCTTTTCTATTCCCAACTGTAGTAATATCTCCTGCATTTGCAATGGCTTCTAAAATAGTCACATTATCTTTAAATAAAGTTTTAGTACCAGTATCTCCAACCTCTCCATTGATTGTATATCTAAAACCAGCAAGCTTAACTGTTAAGAATACATTCGCTTCGCTTTTAAAATATTCTTCATGTAATTTTTTCTCTATTTTTAAACGAACCTCTTCAAGAGTATAACCTATAACATTAATTTCACCTAAAATCGGCATCCTAATATTTCCGTGATCATCAACAGTAAACCCATCGAAGTATAAAGCAGCCTCGCTTCTACCTGCTTGTCCATTTTGATCTTCTGTAGTATTAAAAATAGAAACAAATTTTGGGTCAATTGCTTTTATGTTAATTCTTACAACATCATTTACCTGTAATCGATATGGTTTTGATTCCACAGCAGCAATAGTTGTCTTCTCATCCGAATTATTTTTGTCTTGAAGATAAACCAAATCTTTAATTGGAATACACGATGTAAATAATATTGACATTAAGAAAAATAGAAAAAAGCTTTTTTTTGTCATTGGTTCAATTTTATCGCAAATATAGCTTTTCCTTTAATCTATCGAAAAACCTACTTGTCATTTGGGGTTTAGTTTAATTATTTTTAAATGTTTTTTCAAAAGGAACTCTATGCAAAATACTTCGTCCTAATGTTATTTCGTCTGCATATTCTAGTTCATCACCTACAGAGATTCCTCTAGCAATTGTAGAAATTATAATTTCTGAATCTGCAATTTGTTTATAGATATAAAAATTTGTTGTATCTCCTTCCATCGTCGAACTTAAAGCAAAAATAATTTCAGCCACTTTTCCAGATTTTACCTTCTCAACTAAACTTGAAATATTCAATTGATTGGGGCCAACTCCTTCAATAGGCGAAATCTTTCCTCCAAGTACATGATAAATTCCTTTGTACTGACCTGTATTTTCAATCGCCATGACATCTCGAATATCTTCTACAACGCATATCGTCTCATGATTTCTGATATGATTTGCACAAATTTCGCAGATTTTAGTATCAGAAATATTATGGCAACTTTCGCAAAATTTAATATCCTCACGCATATTTAATAATGCCTGAGATAAAAAAGAAGTTTGTTCTTTAGGCTGCTTTAGCAGATGAAGAACTAATCGAAGTGCCGTACGCTTACCAATACCAGGTAATTGTGACATTTCGTTTACAGCTTTTTCGATTAATTTTGATGAAAATTCCATGACGACAAAAGTAATACTTTTAATGGTTTAGCTCGCATTACAGCAATTAAATTCAATACTTATAAATACTGGAATTTTATCCAGAAAAAACATCTTTTTCAATACTGATTTCCGAAGTCTATTCTCATTTTTTAAAGCTCTTAATATTGATTTGTTGTTAACAAAACTAATGTACAAGCTACTTCAACCTGAATATCATTTAACTCCAATAATTGATACAATTCTGGATTTTCAGTTCCAGGATTAAAAATTACACGTTTAGGATGTGCTTCAATAATATAATTGTAATAATCTCTTTGACGAACGGGATTTAGATACAATGTAATTGTGTCAATATTTTTAACTGGTATAGCCTTAGTTTGAATTTTCACACCTGCAACTTCTCCTGCTTTTTGTCCAATTGCTAAAACAGAATGTCCTTTTCCTACCAGCATATTTACAGCTCTGTATGAATAACGGTCTGAATTTGTTGATGCTCCTATAACTAGTGTTTTTTTACTTTTCATCGTTTTTATTTAGACTGCAAAAGTAATTAAAAAGAACCATTTAATTTTATGTCTTTGATTCAGAATCAATAGCAATTAAAAAATATTATTCTAACATAATTTCATACAAAACATCAAAAAATAACTACATTTACTTTACCAACCCAAACAACATGGAATTATTCATTTACTTATTTGCCGCTTTATTCTCGGTACTAAATCCAATCGGAACTGTGCCAATTTTTGTTGGATTAACGCAACATGACTCTCAAAAAGAAAGATCTCGAATTTCTCTTTGGACAGCAATTAACGTTTTTATAATATTATTAGTTTCTTATTTCATTGGTCAATATGTGCTAACCTTTTTCGGAATTAGCATCGATGCTTTAAGAATTGCCGGCGGAATAGTAATTGTGAATTCTGGTTTCTCTTTACTCTCGGGAAAATTTAATAAAAAGCGAGGAATCAATAAAAAAATTGAAAATGAAGCACAACACAGAAATGACATTGCATTAACCCCTTTAGCAATTCCGATGCTTGCTGGTCCTGGTTCAATGTCTCTTTTAATTGCTTTTTATCAAGAACATCATGAATTAAACGAAATCATAATTTCTTCGTTAGCGATTCTTGCAATTGCAGTAGCTATTTTTGCCATTCTAAAAAGCGCTCATTATTTAGCCAGAATATTAGGTGCTTCAGGAATTGTTGCAATCTCTAGGATTGTTGGTTTTATAGTTATCTCAATTGGAATTCAATATATTGTTAGTGCAATTGTAAATATTATTAAAGGAAATTTTTAGTTCAACCAATAATAAAAAAGAAAGGGATAAAATCGTAACGTGATTTTATCCCTTTCTTTTTTATTAGATCTTTCATTTTAACTTCTTGGCAAGAAAACTTCAGCCATCATACATCTTGCACTTCCACCGCCACAAGCTTCAATTGTATCTAAACTTGAACTTAAAATTTCAGCATGATTTTCTAATTGAGCAATTTGTTTCGGGGTTAAACTTTGATGAGCCGATGCACTCATAACGATATATCGTTTATCATCATTTCCTCTAACTTCTAGCATATTTCCGGCAAAATTATTCACTTGAGCTTCCGTAATTAAAATAACCTCTTTTTGATCTTGTTTAAGATTATCTAAAACCATTTTGCGTTCTTTTTTGTCGTCGATAGAATCTGCGCAAATGACAGCAAAAGTTTCACCTAAACACATCATTACATTGGTATGATAAATTAGTTTTCGTTCTCCATCAACTGTTTGAAAAGCTTCGAAAATAACTGGAGCATAATCAAAATCTTCACAGAATTCTATAAACAATTCTTCGTCAGCTCTTGGTGATAAAGCGCAATATGCTTTTCCGTTAGCTCTATCTAATAATAAACTTCCCGTTCCTTCTAAGAAAATCCCATCTTCTTCTGCAGAAGTATAATCCATGATATTTGCAATTTCGAATCCTTTTTCTTCCAAAGTATCCAAAATATCTTCGCGACGTTCTTGACGACGATTTTCAGCAAACATTGGATACAATGCTACATCACCATTTTCATGAAACGAAACCCAGTTATTTGGAAAAATACTATCTGGAGTATCCGTTTGCAAATTATCATCAACTACAGTAACGTCAACACCTACAGCTCTAAGTTTTTCGACAAAAGTATCGAATTCTTGTTGCGCTTTAGCATTAACCGTACTTGGTAAAAGTCCGTCTAATACTTTTTGATAATAATTATTCACTGCCGTCTGTTCATTCATTCTGAATGCAACTGGACGAATCATTACGATAGCATTAGTAGTTTGTTTCATTTTTTATGTTTTTTTGTTTGCTTCGCCAATTCGGCTAAAGCCTCGTGTCAAGTTTCAGGTTTCAAGTTTTTCTAGAACGTGAAACCTGAAACTTGAAACAATTATTTAATCTCTAATTAATGGAAGCGTTGAACATCTCAACAAACCTTCTTGTTTTGCGATTTCAGCGTATGGAATCTCTTCAACTTTAAAACCTTTTTCACGAAGCCAATTGTTTAATCTTGTAAAATTCTTTTCAGAAACTACAACATTTTCATCGATTGAAAACACGTTTGAAAACATATTATACATTTCATTTCTTTCAATATGAAATAGATTTTCTTTTCCAAAAAGTTTTACCAAATAAAGATAATCTGCTTCTTCGCGGAAACCTCTTTTATATATAATCCCTTTATCTTTCCCAACAGGCTGAAAGCAACAATCCAAATGCAAAGCATTATCTCTCGCTTCTAATTTAGATTTCACTAAATCAAATTCTTTTACAATCTTATTTGGAAACAGCGATTTAATATAATTTACGCCATGCATATTTGTTCTTGCAGTAATGTAATCTTTATAATCGCTTCCTTTATAAGTTCCGATGAAAATATGATCATTCCAAAGCATAACATCTCCTCCTTCTATATGAACTTCTTCTGGAGGACGAACCACTTTTATTGGGTCGATTTGATCAATTACATATTGAATTGCATCTAATTCACGCTCTCTATCTGGCAGAATATTAGATTTAACAAAAACATCATCAATTACAAATCCTATATCTCTAGCAAAAATCTGATTGTAATTTTCAATCATTTCTGGGCGATAAACGGTTACATCGTACTTTTTAAAAACAGCATTAAAAGCATCCATTTCAGCAACCATATCTTTTTCTACAGGATAAGTTCCTGCTTTAATATGTTCCAATGACTTAGGATCATAAGCTTCCTCAAGTGTTGGAGTCGGCCCATTATGAACAGCAGAACCCAGAACTACAGCACGAAGCCGAGACGTTTCGTTCTTTACATTTAATTGCAACATAACTTTATTATATTTTGAGCAAAGATAAAAAAAGCTTCACATGTAAGTGAAGCTTTCGTTTTTTTATTTATTAGACTTAAACTCTCGTAAAGGATGTCCTGTATAAATTTGTCTTGGTCTTCCAATTGGTTCTTTGTTTTCACGCATTTCTTTCCATTGCGCAATCCAACCTGGAAGTCTTCCAATTGCAAACATAACAGTAAACATATCTGTCGGGATTCCTAATGCTCTGTAGATAATTCCAGAATAGAAATCAACGTTTGGATATAAATTTCTTGATTTGAAGTATTCATCTTCAAGAGCTGCTTTTTCTAATTTTCTTGCAATCTCTAAAATTGGATCTTCAACACCTAAAGTTTCTAATACTTCTGTTGCTGCTTTTTTAATGATTTTAGCTCTTGGATCAAAGTTTTTGTAAACTCTGTGTCCGAATCCCATTAAACGGAATGGGTCATTTTTATCTTTTGCTTTCGCTAAGAATTTATCTGTATCTCCACCGTCTTTATTAATTTCTTCAAGCATTTCTAAAACAGCTTGGTTTGCACCACCGTGAAGAGGTCCCCATAAAGCAGAAACTCCTGCAGAAACTGAAGCAAATAAACCAGCATGAGAAGAACCTACCATTCTAACTGTAGAAGTAGAACAGTTTTGTTCGTGATCTGCGTGAAGAATAAATAATTTATCTAAAGCATTTACAATTACTGGGTTTGCAGCGTAAGGCCCTGTAGGCAATTTAAACATTAATTGCATAAAGCTTTCTACGTATCCTTTTGTATTATCGTAGTAGTTTAAAGGATAGCCCATAGATTTTCTATAAGTCCATGTAGCAATTACAAGAAATTTTGCCATTGTTTTACAAATAGCCTCGTACATTTCTTTTTCATTATCAACATTCACTGCTTTAGGGTTAAATGCTGTTAAAGCACTTGTTAAAGCAGACAAAACTCCCATAGGGTGTGCCGTTTTTGGGAAACCATCAATGATATTTTTCATTTCTTCGTTTACCAAAGAATGTTTTTTAATACCATTTTCGAATTCTTCTAATTGTGCAGCAGTTGGTAATTCTCCAAAAATCAAAAGATAAGAAACTTCTAAGAAACTAGCTTTTTCAGCTAAATCTTCGATTGAATATCCTCTGTAACGTAAAATTCCCTCTTCTCCATCTAGGAAAGTGATTTCACTTGTACAAGATCCTGAGTTTTTGTAACCTGGATCAATTGTAATAACACCTGTTAAATCACGTAATTTGTTAATATCGATAGCTGATTCGTTTTCGCTCCCTGTAATTACTGGAAGCTCAATCTTTTTACCATCTATTTCTAATGTAGCTATTTTTGACATAATATACTGGAAATAATTCTTTAAATAATAATTTATCAAATCTAATGAATTTAAGACTAATTAAAAAAAGAATACTGCTATGAATTTGTTAAAAGTCCAAAAAAAAACCATCTGCAAAAACAGATGGTTTTTTCCAATATATAATTTGTTCAATTATTTGATTTTAAAAGCATTTAAACCAGGGAAATAAGCTGTATTTCCTAATTCTTCTTCAATTCTCAATAATTGGTTGTATTTAGCCATACGATCTGAACGAGAAGCAGAACCAGTTTTAATTTGACCACAGTTTAAAGCAACAGCTAAATCTGCAATTGTATTATCTTCAGTTTCTCCAGAACGGTGAGACATTACAGATGTATAACCAGCATTTTTTGCCATGTTTACAGCCGCAATAGTTTCAGTTAAAGTACCAATTTGGTTAACTTTTACTAAGATTGAGTTAGCAATTCCTTTTTCAATACCAGTTGACAAACGAGCAACGTTAGTAACAAATAAATCATCACCAACTAATTGTACTTTATTTCCAATTTTTTCAGTTAAATATTTCCATCCATCCCAGTCATCTTCGTACATACCGTCTTCGATAGAGATAATTGGATATTTAGCAGCAAGTTCAGCTAAATAATCAGCTTGCTCTTCAGAAGTTCTGATTTTTCCAGTTTCACCTTCAAATTTAGTATAATCATATTTTCCGTTTACGTAAAATTCAGAAGCTGCACAGTCAAGAGCAATCATAATTTCGTCTCCGAAAGAATATCCTGCTTTTTCAACTGCTAATTTAATAGTATCTAAAGCATCTTCAGTTCCGCCAGCCAAGTTTGGAGCAAAACCTCCTTCATCACCTACAGCAGTACTTAAACCTCTATCGTGTAATACTTTTTTCAAGTTGTGGAAAATTTCAGTTCCCATTTGCATTGCATGTGTAAAAGAAGTTGCTTTTACTGGGAAAATCATAAACTCTTGGAATGCGATAGGTGCATCAGAGTGAGAACCTCCATTGATGATGTTCATCATCGGAACTGGTAATGTATTAGCAGAAACTCCACCTACATATCTGTATAATGGCAAACCAAGTTCGTTAGCAGCAGCTTTTGCAGCAGCTAAAGAAACACCTAAAATAGCATTAGCTCCTAATTTAGATTTGTTTGGAGTTCCATCCAAATCAATCATTAGTTGGTCAATTGTGTTTTGCTCGAAAACAGAAGTTCCAACTAATTCTTCAGCAATAACAGTATTTACATTGTTCACTGCATTCAAAACACCTTTACCTAGGTAAGCCTTACCTCCATCACGTAATTCAACAGCTTCGTGCTCTCCAGTTGATGCTCCAGATGGAACAGCAGCTCTACCTAAAACTCCATTTTCAGTTACTACATCAACTTCAATAGTAGGATTACCTCTAGAATCAAGAATTTGTCTTGCGTGAACTTTAATTATAATACTCATTATTTTTGTTTTTTATTAATAAATTATATTTTTTTTTCGAAATTATAAAAATATTTAATACTATAAACGCATTTTAGTCATTAAACACCTTTATTTATTAACTACATCGTTTTAGACCTTACTACTTTTAATGTTCTCAACAAATTGATCAAACAAATATGACGAATCGTGTGGTCCTGGACTAGCTTCTGGGTGATATTGAACAGAAAAACAATTCTTATTCTTCATTCGCATCCCCGCAACTGTATCATCATTTAAATGTATATGAGTCAGCTCTAATTCTGGATGACCTTCTAAAGCTTCTCTTTTTACAGCGAATCCATGATTTTGAGAAGTAATCTCTCCTTTACCTGTAAGAAGATTTTTTACTGGATGATTAATCCCTCGGTGTCCTCCAAACATTTTATAAGTCTGAACTCCATTTGCTAATGCAATAATCTGATGACCTAAACAGATCCCAAACAAAGGTTTATCATCTGCAATAATGCTCTTAGCAACCTCTATTACTCCATGAAGCGGATCTGGATCACCAGGCCCATTAGATAAGAAATATCCATCTGGATTAAATGCACTTAACTCCTCATAACTTGTATCGTATGGAAAAACCTTAATATAACAATCTCTTTTTGCAAAGTTTCTCAAGATATTCTTTTTAATTCCAAGATCCAGTGCCGAAATTTTGAATGTCGCATTTTCATCTCCAATAAAATAAGGTTCTTTTGTAGACACTTTTGACGCTAACTCAAGACCTTCCATATTTGGCACATTTGCCAATTCTTTTTTCAAGTCTTCAATTGAAGTTCCATCTGTACAGATAACAGCGTTCATTGCACCATTATCACGAATATAACTAACCAGAGCTCTAGTATCTACATCAGAGATACAGATTAAATTTTGTTTTGCAAAATAATCTTCTAAGCTACCTGAAGCACCTTCTCTAGAATAGTTAAAGCTAAAATTTTTACAAACTAAACCAGCAATTTTCACGCTGTCTGATTCAACTTCTAAATCATTTATACCATAATTCCCGATGTGCGGATTAGTAGTAACCATAATTTGCCCAAAATACGAAGGATCTGTAAAAATCTCCTGATATCCGGTCATTCCAGTATTAAAACAAACTTCACCAAAAGTTTTACCGCTAATACCGATAGACTTTCCATGAAAAATAGTTCCATCACTTAGTAATAAAATGGCGCTTTGTCGTGTTGTGTATTTCATTCTTTAATTTGTATTGTTTTTTTTAATTGTGTATGAAACTAAAAAGCTTCATTTATAATTAGATATTTTGCAAATTTACTTCTTTAAAAGAGCGCTTCCAAGATTTTTTAAAACTTTCATTCGTAAAAATAAAACCTAACATTTTAAATAAGTTACATTTTTATGATTTCAAAAAAATCAAAAAAAAAGGATAAACTAAAAATTAGTTTATCCTTTAATATTATAGAATGATTACTCTCATAATTATTCAGAAGCTTCAGTAGTCGTTTCTGTTTCAGCAGCAGGAGCTTCTGGAGCAGCAGTTTCAGCTTTTTTAGCTTTACCACCACGACGGCTTTTCGCTTTTTTAACTTCTTTTTTACCTCCGTTGTAAAGTTCATTGAAGTCAACAAGTTCGATCATCGCCATATCAGCGTTATCTCCCAAACGATTTCCAACTTTAATGATACGAGTGTATCCTCCTGGACGGTCTCCAACTTTAGCAGCTACATCTCTGAACAAATCAGTTACCGCATATTTACTGCGCAAGTAAGCAAAAACAATACGACGATTGTGAGTCGTATCTTCTTTTGATTTTGTGATTAAAGGCTCAACAAATTGTTTAAGCGCTTTAGCTTTAGCAACAGTAGTATTAATACGTTTGTGCTCAATAAGAGAACAAGCCATATTAGCTAACATAGCCTTTCTATGTCCAGTCTGTCTGCTTAAGTGGTTGAATTTTTTTCCGTGTCTCATGACGTGTTTTTTTTATCTTCATCTTGCTACAATCCACTATGGAGAGCAAAATATGAAGTAAATTATTCTTTATCTAATTTGTATTTAGCTAAATCCATTCCGAAAGTTAAATTCTTCACTGCAACAAGTTCATCAAGTTCAGTTAAAGATTTTTTACCGAAATTACGGAATTTCATTAGGTCATTTTTATTGAACGATACTAAATCACCAAGTGTATCAACTTCAGCCGCTTTCAAGCAATTTAATGCTCTCACAGATAAATCCATATCAACAAGCTTAGTTTTAAGCAATTGTCTCATATGCAATGACTCTTCATCATACGATTCTGTTTGTGCAATTTCGTCAGCCTCAAGTGTAATTCTTTCATCAGAAAACAACATGAAATGGTGAATTAAAACTTTAGCAGCTTCAGTAAGAGCGTCTTTTGGATTAATAGATCCATCAGTTTTGATTTCAAAAACTAATTTTTCGTAATCTGTTTTTTGCTCTACACGGAAATTTTCGATTGCATATTTTACATTTTTTACCGGAGTAAAAATAGAATCTGTAAAAATCGTTCCAATTGCAGCATTCTGTTTTTTGTTTTCCTCAGCAGGCACGTATCCTCTACCTTTTTCGATAGTTAAATCGAAATTCAATTTGATTTTTGAATCTAAATTACAAATAACTAAGTCTGGATTCAGAACCTGGAAACCTGAAATAAATTTTTGAAAATCACCTGCTGTTAATTGATCTTTACCAGAAACAGAAATAGTAACTGATTCATTATCGATATCTTCAATTTGACGTTTGAAACGTACTTGTTTTAGATTAAGGATAATTTCGGTAACATCTTCAACAACACCTGAAATAGTAGAAAACTCATGATCTACACCTTCGATACGAACAGATGTAATTGCATAACCTTCTAATGCTGAAAGCAAAACTCTTCTAAGTGCATTACCAACTGTCAATCCATAACCAGGTTCTAAAGGTCTAAATTCGAATTTACCTTCAAAATCGGTTGAATCGATCATGATAACTTTATCGGGCTTTTGAAAATTAAATATTGCCATAAATTTCGACTAAGTCAATTATTATTTGTTGTACAACTCTACGATTAATTGTTCTTTAATGTTTTCTGGAATTTGAAGTCTCGCAGGTACAGAAACAAAAGTTCCTTCTTTAAGATCATTGTTCCAAGTAATCCATTCATAAACATGACTTGAATTTGATAAAGAACGTTCGATAGCTTCTAGAGATTTAGATTTTTCACGAACTGCAACTTTATCACCAGGCTTAAGGTGGTAAGAAGGAATATTAACAACCTCTCCATTTACAGTAATGTGTCTGTGAGAAACGATTTGACGCGCACCTCTTCTAGATGGAGCAATTCCCATTCTAAAAACAACATTATCTAATCTTGCTTCGCATAATTGTAATAAAACTTCACCAGTTACTCCTTTAGTCGCTGATGCTTTTTCGAATAAATTTCTGAATTGTTTTTCTAAAATTCCATAAGAATATTTAGCTTTTTGCTTTTCCATTAACTGAACAGCGTACTCAGATTTTTTTCCTCTTTTTTTAGCCATCCCGTGTTGTCCAGGTGGGTAATTTCTTTTTTCGAAAGATTTATCATCTCCGAAGATTGCCTCGCCAAATTTACGAGCGATTTTGGTTTTAGGACCAGTATATCTTGCCATTTTAAAAAAAAATTTAAGGTAGAAATTATGAATTCAGGTCTAATCCTTCGATAATCTATGTTCTACCTTGTTTATACTATAAAAATAAAAAATTAAACTCTACGTCTTTTTGGAGGACGACATCCGTTGTGCGGCATTGGAGTAACATCGATAATCTCAGTAACTTCAATTCCACCGTTATGAATAGAACGGATAGCAGACTCACGTCCGTTACCTGGTCCTTTTACATAAACTTTCACTTTTTTAAGTCCTGCCTCAAGTGCTACTTTAGCGCAATCTTCTGCTGCCATTTGAGCTGCATAAGGAGTGTTCTTTTTAGAACCTCTGAAACCCATTTTACCAGCTGAAGACCAAGAGATAACTTCACCTTTCTTATTAGTCAAAGAAATAATAATGTTATTAAAAGTGGCAGAAATATGAGCCTCACCCGTTGATTCAACGATAACTTTACGTTTTTTTGCAGTTGCTTTAGCCATATTACTTATTATTTAGTTGCTTTTTTCTTGTTAGCAACAGTTTTTCTTTTACCTTTTCTTGTTCTTGAGTTGTTTTTAGTTCTTTGCCCTCTTAATGGAAGACCAGATCTATGACGAATACCTCTGTAACATCCAATATCCATTAAACGTTTAATGTTCAAAGAAATTTCAGAACGTAATTCTCCTTCAATTTTGTAAAATGAAACAGCTTCACGAATTGCTCCGATTTCGTCATCATTCCAATCTTGAACTTTTTTATCTTGGCTAACTTGAGCTTTTTCTAAAATCTCAATAGCTCTACTTTTTCCTAATCCAAAGATGTAGGTAAGTGCGATAACACCTCTTTTGTTTTTTGGGATATCTACCCCTGCTATTCTTGCCATAATTATCCTTGTCTTTGTTTAAATCTAGGATTCTTTTTGTTTATTACGTACAGTCTCCCTTTTCTACGCACGATAATGCACTCGGCACTTCTCTTTTTTACTGATGCTCTAACTTTCATAGTGAATATCCTTTAATATCGATAAGTAATTCTTGCTTTTGACAAATCATAAGGACTCATTTCTAGTTTCACCTTATCACCAGGTAGTAATTTGATGTAATGCATTCGCATTTTACCAGAAATATGAGCAATTACAATATGTCCATTTTCTAACTCCACACGGAACATAGCATTTGATAATGCTTCAATTATTGATCCGTCTTGTTCTATTGCTGATTGTTTTGCCATAAATATATTAAGCTACCGCTTTTCTATTTTTACCAGTCTTCATTAAACCATCATAATGTTTATTTAACAAGTATGAATTGATCTGTTGAATAGTATCTATTGCAACACCAACCATAATTATTAATGAGGTACCTCCAAAAAACATTGCCCAAGATTGTTGTACATCCATAATACTTACAACAATAGCTGGGAACACAGCAATCAAAGCAAGGAATAAAGATCCTGGGAAAGTTATTAAAGACATCACTTTATCAAGGAAATCAGAAGTTTCAGCTCCTGGGCGTACACCTGGGATAAAACCACCGCTTCTTTTTAAATCATCAGCCATTTTGTTAGTAGGTACAGTGATTGCAGTATAAAAGAATGTAAATACAATAATTAAAGTTGCAAAAACAAAATTATACCAGAAACCAAACATATTACTAAATGCACCAACAATAGATTGTGATGTATCTGATTTAGACAATCCAGCTACAGCTGCAGGAATAAACATAATTGCCTGAGCAAAAATAATTGGCATAACTCCAGAAGCATTAAGCTTTAGAGGAATCCATTGTCTATTACCTCCTGCCAAATCTTGCTCGTAATCTCCTGTAGTTGTACGACGAGCATACTGCACAGGGATTCTACGTACTGCCATTGTAAGCAATACACAAGAAATGATAACTAATAACCACACAATAATTTCAATAACTAATAACATTGGACCTCCATTGTTATTGGTAACACGAGTTGTAAACTCTTGGATAAAAGCTTGTGGTAAACGAGCTAAAATACCAACCATAATTAACAATGAAATACCATTTCCAATACCTTTATCTGTAATTTTCTCACCCAGCCACATAGCAAAAATTGTACCAGTAACCAAAATGATAACAGACGAGAACAAAAATTCAGGAGAATTAAAGCCTAGCAAAAATGCATTACTAGGCAATGTTCTGTATAAATTATAGATATAAGTTGGACCTTGAACCAATGTGATAGCGATTGTCAACCAACGAGTGATTTGATTAATCTTTTTTCTACCACTTTCCCCATCATTTTGAAGTTTTTGTAAATATGGAATCGCAATCCCCATCAACTGAACAACAATAGACGCAGAAATATAAGGCATGATACCTAAGGCAAAAACTGAAGCCTTAGAGAAAGCACCCCCGGTGAACATGTCTAGAATAGATCCTAGACCATTTTTAGTTTGTCCCGCTAAACCAGTCAATTGCGTTGCGTCAATTCCAGGAAGCGTAACGTGTGCTCCAAAACGATATACTAAAAGCAATCCTAATGTAATTAAGATTCTATTTTTTAGTTCTTCGATTTTCCAAACATTACTTATTGATTCAATAAATTTCTTCATCTTAATAGATAAGTTATATAGTTACAGCTTCTCCACCAGCAGCTTCAATAGCAGCTTTTGCAGTAGCAGTAAATTTGTGGGCAGTTACTTTTAATTTTGCTTTCAATTCTCCTCTACCTAAAATCTTAACGATTTCATTTTTAGTAGCTAGACGATTTGCTACAAACTCTGTCATAGAAACAGAATCAGTAATTGCACCGTTATCAACTAATAATTGAAGAGTATCTAAATTAACACCTTCGTATTCTTTACGATTGATGTTTTTGAAACCAAACTTAGGTACACGTCTTTGAAGTGGCATCTGCCCTCCCTCAAAACCAATCTTTTTAGAATAACCAGAACGAGATTTTGCTCCTTTGTGTCCACGTGCAGCGGTACCACCTTTTCCAGAACCTTCTCCTCTACCTAATCTTTTATTTTGATTGTGTGTAGACCCCTCAGCAGGTTGTAAGTTACTTAAATTCATAACAGTATTTGTTATTTAGCTTCTTCAACAGAAACTAAGTGTTTAACTTTGTTTATCATCCCAAGGATAGCAGGATTTGACTCATGCTCCACAACTTGTCCAATTTTACGTAGACCTAAAGCTTCCAATCCTCTTTTTTGAGAAAGAGGGCAGTTGATTTTGCTTCTTACTTGTTTTACTAATAATTTAGCCATAATTTCCTAATTAACCTTTAAAAACTTTCTCTAAAGAAACACCTCTTTGTTTTGCAACAGTATGAGCGCTTCTCATTTGCAATAAAGCATCAAAAGTTGCTTTTACTACGTTATGTGGATTTGATGATCCTTGAGATTTAGACAATACATCGTGAATACCTACTGATTCAAGAACTGAACGAACAGCTCCACCAGCAATAACTCCAGTACCATGAGACGCTGGAATTAAGAATACACGTGCACCACCAAATTTACCTTTTTGTTCGTGAGGAACAGATTGTCCGTTCAAAGGAATTCTAACTAAATTTTTCTTAGCATCTTCTACTGCTTTCGCAATTGCTTCAGAAACATCTTTAGATTTTCCTAATCCATGACCAACAACTCCATTTTCATCACCTACAACTACAATAGCAGAAAAACCGAAAGCTCTACCACCTTTTGTAACTTTAGTAACACGATTAACACTTACTAGACGATCTTTAAGTTCAAGACCACTAGGTTTTACCAATTCTACATTTTTGTATTTAGACATAATATATTAGAATTTAAGTCCAGCAGCTCTTGCGCCTTCCGCTAATGATTTAATACGACCGTGATATAAATATCCACCTCTATCAAAAGTGATGGTATCAATCCCAGCTTTTAACGCTTTCTCTGCAACTAATTTTCCAACAGCAGCAGCAATTTCAACGTTAGTACCTTTTCCTATTTCTTTTTCTCTAGAAGATGCAGCTAATATAGTAACTCCATTTACATCATCAATGATTTGAGCGTAAATTTCTTTATTACTTCTAAAAACAGAAAGTCTTGGTCTTGTAGCAGAACCACTAACCGATTTTCTAATTCTGAATTTAATTCTCTGTCTTCTTTCAGATTTTGTTAATGACATAATCTTATTTTTTAAGCTGATTTACCTGCTTTTCTTCTTAATACTTCACCCACAAATTTAACACCTTTACCTTTATATGGCTCTGGCTTACGGAAACCTCTGATTTTCGCAGCAACTTGACCTAAAAGTTGTTTATCAAATGATGTTAATTTTACGATAGGGTTCTTACCTTTTTCAGATATTGTTTCTAAAGATACTTCTGGAGCAATTTCTAAAACAATATTGTGAGAATATCCAAGAGCTAAATCTAATTTTTGACCTTGGTTTGAAGCTCTATAACCAACTCCAACTAATTCTAGTTCTTTTGTGAAACCTTCAGATACACCAACAACCATATTACTGATCAAAGATCTGAATAATCCGTGTTTTGCTCTATGGTCTTTATGATCAGATGATCTTTCTACTGAAACTTGATCACCTTCAACAGTTACAGTTACGTCCGAAAACTCCTGAACCAGTTGACCTTTTTTTCCTTTTACTGTAATAATACCGTCTTTAACTTCAACAGTTACACCAGCAGGGATTACAATTGGGCTTTTACCTATTCTTGACATCTTATCTAGTGTTTAAAATTAGTATACGTAACAAATTACTTCACCACCTACATTTAATTGCTTAGCTTGTTTTCCAGTCATCAAACCTTTTGATGTAGAAACAATAGCAATTCCTAATCCATTAAGGATTCTAGGTAATTTGGCAGCACCTGCGTACTTACGTAAACCAGGTTTACTAATTCTTTGGATATCTTTGATTACAGGCTCTTTAGTATCTTTATCATACTTCAAAGCAATTTTGATAGAACCTTGTACAGTGTTCTGTTCAAATTTGTAACTTAAGATATAACCTTGATCAAATAAGATCTTAGTTATTTCTTTTTTAAGATTAGAAGCTGGAATTTCAACAACTTTGTGGTTTGCAGCCACAGCGTTACGAACTCTAGTCAAATAATCTGCAATAGGATCTGTATACATATGTATTTGATTGCGATTATGGTTTTCGGGAGACACACGTCTCCCGAACCTTTAATCAATTAAAATTATTTTTTGGTTTGCAAAAGTAATAACTTATTGCGAGATTACCAAGATGCTTTTTTAACACCAGGAATTAATCCATTATTAGCCATTTCACGGAAAGTTACACGAGAAATACCAAATTGACGGATATAACCTCTTGGTCTACCTGTTAATTTACAACGGTTGTGTAAACGAACTGGTGAAGCATTTTTAGGTAATTTTTGTAAACCTTCATAGTCTCCAGCTTCTAATAAAGCTTTTCTCTTTTCAGCATACTTAGCTACCGTTTTCTCTCTTTTAACCTCACGGGCCTTCATTGATTCTTTAGCCATGTCTTAATTCTTTTTAAAAGGTAATCCTAATTCAGCCAATAATGACTTTGCTTCCTTGTCTGTTTTTGCAGTAGTAACAAATGTAATATCCATTCCTGAAATTTTGTTTACTTTATCAATATCAATTTCTGGGAAAATGATTTGCTCTAAAACTCCAAGATTGTAGTTACCTCTTCCGTCGAAACCAGTAGCTTTGATACCACTAAAATCTCTAACGCGTGGTAAAGATGAAGTAATAAGTCTATCTAAAAACTCATACATTCTTTCTCCACGTAAAGTTACTTTTGCTCCAATAGGCATCCCTTTTCTCAATTTGAAAGACGCAACGTCTTTCTTAGAAATTGTAGATACTGCTTTTTGTCCAGTGATCTTTGTTAACTCATCAACAGCATAGTCAATAAGTTTTTTATCAGATACAGCTGCACCAACTCCACGGCTCAAAACGATTTTTTCAAGTTTTGGAACTTGCATTACGTTTGTATATCCGAACTCTTCTTTAAGAGCAGAGATTACTCTACTCTTATATTCTTCTTTTAGTCTAGGTGTATATGCCATTACTATAGTACTTGATTAGATTTTTTTGAAAATCTTACTTTCTTATCTCCCTCTACTCTAATACCAACTCTAGTTGTCTCCTTAGTTTTAGGATCAATTAGAGAAATGTTAGAAATTTGAATAGAAGCTTCTTTCTTAACGATACCACCTTGAGGGTTTTTAGCACTTGGTTTTGTATGTTTTGAAACCATGTTTACACCTTCAACTATCGCTTTATTTTTCTCACGGTAAACACGCAAAACTTTACCTTCAGCACCTTTATGGTCTCCAGCAATAACTCTTACGATATCTCCTGATTTTATTTTTAGCTTTATCATCTTAAAACGAATTAAAGCACTTCTGGTGCTAATGATACAATTTTCATGAATTGTTTTTCACGAAGTTCTCTTGCTACCGGACCAAAAACACGTGTTCCTCTCATTTCCCCTGCAGCATTCAAAAGAACACATGCATTGTCATCGAAACGGATATAAGAACCATCAGCTCTTCTCACTTCTTTTTTGGTACGCACAACAACTGCAGTTGAAACAGCTCCTTTTTTAACGTTTCCGTTTGGAGTTGCATCTTTAATAGATACTACAATCTTGTCACCAACAGAGGCATACCTTCTTTTGGTACCTCCTAAAACACGGATAGTTAAAACTTCCTTAGCTCCCGTGTTATCTGCTACTTTTAGTCTTGATTCCTGTTGTACCATAATTATTTAGCTCTTTCTAAGATTTCAACTAATCTCCAACATTTTGTTTTACTTAAAGGACGCGTTTCGCTAATTCTTACAGTATCTCCAATGTTACAGTCGTTTGTTTCGTCGTGTGCAACATATTTCTTTGTTTTCAACACGAACTTACCGTATAATGGGTGTTTTACTTTTCTTACTTCAGCAATAACAATAGACTTATCCATTTTATTTGAAGTAACAACACCTATTCTTTCTTTTCTTAAATTTCTTTTTTCTTCCATCTTTCAGCAGAATACAATTATTGTAACTCTCTTTTAGTTAACTCTGTAGCTAATCTTGCAACTGTTCTTCTAACGCTTCTAATTTGAAGTGGGTTAGCAATTGGAGAGATAGCATGAGCCATTTTTAGGTCAGCATATACTTTCTTAGTTTGACTAAGCTTTTCTTGCAACTCCGCTGCAGAAAGATCTTTTATTTCTGATTGTTTCATAATAAATTATAAATTATGCTTCGAAATCTCTAGCAACGACGAATTTAGTTTTTACTGGAAGTTTCTGAGCTGCAAGACGCAATGCCTCTTTTGCAACTGATAACGGAACTCCTCCAACTTCAAACATAATTCTTCCTGGTTTAACAACAGCAGCCCAATACTCAACTGCTCCTTTACCTTTACCCATACGTACTTCAAGAGGCTTCTTAGTAATAGGTTTGTCTGGGAAAATTTTAATCCATAATTGTCCCTCTCTCTTCATGTAACGAGTTGCAGCAATACGCGCAGCTTCGATTTGACGAGAAGTTAAGAACATTCCATCTTCATGTACAGATTTAATACCAAACATTCCATTTGAAAGTTCATGCCCTCTTTGAGAGTTACCTTTCATTCTACCTTTTTGTACCTTACGGTATTTTGTTCTTTTAGGCTGTAACATTTTTCTTTAGTTTAAAAATTTACTTTCTTTTACGAGCGTCTGGTTTTCCACCTTTGTTAAAGTTAGATTTGCCTCTAGGAGCATCTCCACCTTTTCCACCACCTGTACCAGATTGTTTTTTATCCATTCCAGCAAGTGGAGAAAGTTCTCTCTTACCGTAAACTTCACCTTTCATGATCCACACTTTGATTCCCATTCTACCATAAGTAGTATGAGCTTCAGCAAGTGCATAATCAATGTCAGCTCTGAAAGTTGATAGAGGAATTCTACCTTCTTTGAAACCTTCCGAACGCGCCATCTCAGCACCATTCAAACGACCAGAAATCAAAACTTTGATACCTTCAGCGTTCATACGCATTGAAGCAGCAATAGCCATTTTGATTGCACGTCTGTAAGAAATACGGCTTTCGATTTGACGAGCGATGCTTGTCGCCACAAGATAAGCATCTAACTCAGGTCTTTTGATTTCAAAGATGTTGATTTGAACCTCCTTGTCAGTAACTTTCTTAAGTTCTTCTTTTAACTTGTCTACCTCTTGTCCACCTTTTCCGATAATGATACCAGGTCTAGCAGTAGTGATAGTAACGGTTACAAGTTTCAAAGTTCTCTCGATGATTACTTTTGATACACTAGCTTTTGATAAACGAGCATGGATATACTTTCTGATTTTGTGATCTTCGGCTAATTTATCACCGTAATCATTTCCACCATACCAGTTTGAGTCCCATCCTCTGATGATACCAAGTCTATTTCCAATTGGATTTGTCTTTTGTCCCATGCTGCTTAAGAATTGCTTTGTGTGTTATTGATAGCTCCAAGCACGATTGTTACGTGATTAGAACGTTTTCTTATTCTGTGTGCACGACCTTGTGGAGCTGGACGAAGTCTTTTTAACATCATTCCACCATCTACTCTGATCTCTTTAACAAATAATCCAGCTTCTTCTAAATTACCTTCACTATTTTTTTGCTCCCAGTTGTTGATTGCAGATAATAATAGTTTTTCTAATTTTCTTGAAGCTTCTTTAGAACTGAATCTTAAAATGTTAAGTGCTCTTTCTACCTTCTGACCTCTTACCAAGTCCGCTACTAAGCGCATTTTTCTAGGTGAAGTAGGGCAGTTATTCAATTTTGCGAAAGCAATAGACTTATTAGCCTCTTTTCTCGCATCTGCTGTTTCTCTTTTACGAACTCCCATTGCTTCTTATTTTTTACCTTTATTTTTTGCTCCAGCATGACCTCTAAAAGATCTAGTTGGTGAAAACTCTCCTAATTTGTGACCTACCATGTTTTCTGTTACGTAAACTGGTACAAATTGACGACCGTTATGAACTGCGATAGTTTGTCCAACGAAATCTGGAGTAATCATTGAAGCTCTAGACCAAGTCTTAACAACTGCATTTTTACCACTTTCTACGTTTTCTTGAACTTTCTTGTCTAATTTATAATGAACGAAAGGTCCTTTTTTTAATGAACGTGCCATATCTTATTATTTCTTTCTACGTTCTACGATATACTTGTTACTCGGGTTTTTCTTAGAACGAGTTCTGTAACCTTTAGCTGGTACTCCGTTTCTTGAACGTGGGTGCCCTCCTGAAGAACGTCCTTCACCACCTCCCATAGGGTGATCAACTGGGTTCATCGCTACTGGTCTAGTTCTAGGTCTTCTTCCTAACCATCTTGTTCTACCTGCTTTTCCAGATACAACTAATTGGTGGTCAGAATTAGAAACAGCTCCAATTGTAGCCGAACAAGTTAGCAAGATCAATCTTGTCTCCCCAGATGGCATTTTAATTGTTGCATATTTCCCGTCTCTTGCCATTAACTGAGCAAAAGTTCCAGCTGAACGAGCAATTACTGCTCCTTGTCCTGGACGTAACTCAATACAAGATATAACAGTTCCAAGAGGAATTCTGCTTAAAGGTAAAGTATTACCGATTTCAGGTTGAGATTCTGGACCAGAAACTAATTTCTGACCAACTTTCAATCCGTTTTGTGCGATAATATAAGTTTTCTCTCCATCAGCATAAGCTAATAAAGCGATAAACGCAGTACGATTTGGATCGTATTCGATTGATTTCACTGTAGCTGGAATTCCATCTTTAGTTCTTTTGAAATCAATAATACGATATCTCTGCTTGTGACCACCACCCGTATAACGCATGGTCATCTTTCCTTGACTATTTCTACCTCCAGAGTTTTTTATCGGCGCTATCAAAGAGCGTTCCGGCTTATCAGTTGTAATGGCGTCATAACCATTCACAACTCTAAATCGCTGACCTGGGGTAATAGGTTTTAATTTTCTTACTGACATTTTTCTATCTTAGATATTGTTGTAAAAATCAATTGTTTCTCCTTCTTGTACTTGAACAATTGCTTTTTTGTATGCATTTGTCTTTCCACTTATTAAACCACTTTTAGTGTATTTAGTAGATCTATCTGGTCTCACATTCATTGTATTAACAGAAACGATAGTCACTCCATAAGCAGCTTCAACAGCTTTCTTAATCTCAACTTTGTTTGCTTTTTTGTTAACAACGAATCCGAAGCGGTTTAGAACTTCACTTTCTTTGGTTACTTTTTCCGTTACTATAGGTCTAATTATGATGCTCATATTCCTATTATTTACTTAAATTTTCTTCAATTAACTCTAAAGAACCTTCTAAAAGCACTAAATTATTAGCGTTTAATATTGCGTAAGTGCTTAATTCTGAGCTAGTTACGACATTTGAAGCCTTCAAATTGCGTGACGACAAATATACATTTTTATTTGACTCACCCAACACGAATAGAGATTTTTTATTTTCTAACCCTAAAGCTTTCAAAACGTTAATGAAATTTTTAGTGTTTGGTACTTCAAAATTAAAGTCTTCAAGAACTACAATGTTAGCCTCTTTTGCTTTAATTGAGAAAGCTGATTTTCTAGCCAATCTCTTTAAGCCTTTATTCAATTTGAATGAATAACTTCTTGGTCTTGGCCCAAAAACTGTTCCACCGCCTTTAAACAAAGGATTTTTAGCACTTCCCGCACGAGCTGTACCAGTTCCTTTTTGTTTTTTAATCTTACGCGTACTTCCAGCAACTTCAGCTCTTTCTTTAGCTTTATGAGTACCTTGTCTTTGATTAGCAAGATATTGCTTTACATCAAGGTATACTGCGTGATTATTTGGTTCAATTGCGAATACTGAATCAGAAAGTTGAACTTTTCTACCAGTATCTTTTCCGTTGAAATCTAATACTTTTACTTCCATTACTTCTGAATGATTACATAAGAGTTTTTATGTCCAGGAACACATCCTTTAATAACAAGTAGATTCTTTTCAGCAACTACTTTTAAAACTCTAAGGTTTTGAATTTTCACATTTTCTCCTCCCATTCTTCCAGCCATACGCATTCCTTTGAATACTCTAGATGGATAAGAAGAAGCTCCTACAGAACCTGGCGCTCTTAAACGGTTGTGCTGACCATGAGTAGCTTGTCCAACTCCACCAAAACCGTGACGTTTAACAACACCTTGGAAACCTTTACCTTTAGATACACCTTGTACATCTACAAATTCTCCTTCTTCAAAAATAGTAACATCAATTAGATCTCCTAATTTTTGTTCAGTTGCAAAATCTTGGAATTCAACGACTTTTTTCTTAGCAACAGTTCCAGCTTTCTTAAAGTGACCTAAAGCCGCTTTAGTAGAATGTTTCTCGTTTTTGTCATCGAAACCAAGTTGCAACGCTTCGTACCCGTCAACCTCGTTGGTTCTGACTTGGGTAACAACACATGGACCAGCTTCGATTACTGTACAAGGAATGTTTTTCCCGTTTTCGTCAAAAATACTAGTCATGCCGATTTTCTTACCAATTAACCCAGACATAAATATTAATTATTAATTACTAAAATTCCCTTCAATTTGAAAATAACAGAAATTTCCAAACAGGGAGTGCAAAAGTAGATATTAAAATTGAATATACCAAACAGTTGCGAAAATTAAATCGCTCATAATCAAAATCCAAGCATCAAAACACCGTCAAAACAAACTTTATTTACAACAAAATTTGATTCTGTTTTTTCAACCTTCAAACATTCCGGGCTTAACAATAAATTAATTAAATCACAACAAAAAAAAACTCGCATCCCTTTAAAACAAAGGCTTTTATAAAAAAATACAAATTTTAAAAAATCGCAAAAATTCAAATTCCGCAAACTAAAAGCAACTTTTAAAAACAAAAAAAGCGAGACAAATAATGTCTCGCTTTTTATATAAAAAAATATAAAAAAATTATACTTTAATCTCTACTTCAACTCCACTTGGCAATTCAAGTTTCATTAAAGCATCAATAGTTTTAGATGAAGATGAATAAATATCAATCAATCTCTTGTATGACATTACTTCAAATTGCTCTCTCGCTTTTTTGTTAACGTGCGGAGAACGCAATACAGTGAAAAGTTTTTTGTGAGTTGGCAACGGAATTGGACCTGTTACAACTGCTCCAGTAGTTTTTACTGTTTTCACGATCTTTTCAGCAGATTTATCTACTAACATATGATCGTAAGATTTTAGTTTTATTCTGATTTTTTGACTCATTTTCTTAAAATTAAGCGTTACCTTTTGCTTTTTTGATTACCTCTTCTGAAATATTAGAAGGTGTTTCTGCATAGTGAGAGAACTCCATTGTTGAAGTAGCTCTACCAGAAGATAATGTTCTTAATGTAGTTACATAACCAAACATTTCTGATAAAGGCACATCAGCTTTAATAGTTTTAGCACCATTTCTATCACCCATGTCATTAACTTGACCTCTACGACGGTTCAAGTCACCAACGATATCACCCATGTTTTCTTCAGGAGTAATAACTTCGATTTTCATGATTGGCTCAAGAATAACAGCTCCAGCAGCACGTCCTGACTCTTTATAACCCATTCTAGCAGCTAATTCAAAAGAAAGAGCATCAGAATCCACAGGATGGAAAGACCCATCTAATAAAGTTACTTTCAAACTATCAACAGCATATCCAGCTAATGGACCTGTTTTCATAGCCTCACGGAAACCTTTTTCAACAGCAGGAATATACTCTTTAGGTACGTTACCACCTTTTACCTCATTTACGAACTGTAATCCAACTGGAACTTTACCATCAACTTCATCAGCAGGTTCGATTCTAAATACGATATCACCGAATTTACCACGACCTCCAGATTGTTTCTTGTAAGTTTCTCTATGTTGAGCAGATTTAGTAAACGCCTCTTTGTACTCTACTTGTGGCTCACCTTGATTAACCTCTACTTTAAACTCACGTTTCATACGATCAACTAAGATATCTAAGTGAAGCTCACCCATACCAGAAATAATAGTTTGACCTGAAGCCTCATCAGTTCTTACAGTAAATGTTGGATCCTCTTCAGCTAATTTAGCCAAAGCCATACCCATTTTATCAACGTCAGCTTTAGTTTTAGGCTCGATAGCAATACCGATTACAGGCTCTGGAAACTTCATAGACTCCAAGATAATTGGATTCTTTTCATCACAAAGCGTATCTCCAGTTTTAATATCTTTAAATCCTACAGCAGCTCCAATATCTCCAGCCTCAATAAATTCGATTGGATTTTGTTTGTTAGCGTGCATTTGGTAAATACGAGAAATTCTCTCTTTGTTACCAGAACGAGTATTTAAAACATAAGAACCAGCATCTAAACGTCCAGAGTAAGCACGGAAGAAAGCTAAACGACCTACGAATGGATCAGTAGCAATTTTAAATGCTAAAGCAGCAAACGGCTCTTTTACATCTGGGCGACGTAAGATTTTAGTTTGATCTTCTTCTAATAATTCAGCATCATCAGGGTGAATTCCTTCGATACCTTCTTTATCTAATGGAGATGGTAAATATTTACAAACAGCATCTAACATGAATTGAACTCCTTTGTTTTTGAAAGAAGAACCAGCAAGCATAGGAATGATTGCCATATCGATAGTAGCCGCTCTTAATGCATTGTTGATTTCTTCCTCTGTAATAGAGTTTTCATCTTCCATGTATTTATCTAAAAGATTCTCATCATAAGTTGCAATCTCTTCGATAAGGATAGAACGGTAGTGTTTTACATCATCAACCATATCAGCCGGGATATCAACGATATCAAAAGTAGCCCCTTGAGTTTCATCATGCCATACAATAGCTTGATTTTTCACCAAGTCAACAATACCTTTAAAATCTGCTTCATCACCAATAGGCAAAGTAATTGCAACCGCATTCGATTTCAACATATCTTTAACCTGTCCACATACAGCTAAAAAGTTAGCACCTTGACGGTCCATTTTGTTTACGAATCCCATACGAGGAACTCTATATTGATCAGCAAGTCTCCAGTTAGTTTCTGACTGTGGCTCAACACCATCAACAGCACTAAATAAGAAAACTAAACCATCAAGTACACGTAAAGAACGGTTTACCTCTACAGTAAAATCAACGTGTCCAGGAGTATCAATAATATTAAAGTGATAAGGTAATGATTCTGGAAGAGTCTTACCTTGCTCAGTTGGAAAATTCCAAGTACAAGTTGTAGCAGCAGAAGTAATTGTAATACCTCTTTCTTGCTCTTGCGCCATCCAGTCCATTGTTGCAGCACCATCGTGTACCTCACCAATTTTATGTGATTTTCCAGTGTAAAAAAGAATACGCTCAGTTGTTGTTGTTTTACCAGCATCAATGTGAGCAGCGATCCCGATATTTCTAGTATATTTTAAATCTCTAGCCATTTCTTTACGAATTAAAATCTAAAGTGAGAGAATGCCTTATTAGCTTCTGCCATTTTGTGAGTATCCATTCTTTTCTTAACCGCAGCACCTTCTTCTTTAGCCGCAGCTAAACATTCTGAAGCTAAACGCTGAGCCATAGATTTTTCATTTCTTCTTCTTGAATAAAGTATTAACCACTTCATTGCCATAGAAATTTTTCTGTCTGGACGAATTTGCATTGGGATTTGGAATGTAGCTCCACCAACTCTACGGCTACGTACTTCTACGTGAGGCATAACGTTTGTTAAAGCATCTTTCCAGATCTCTAATGAAGTTTTCTCATCATTTTGCTTTTTAGTTTCAATGATATCAATAGCATCATAAAATACTTTAAAAGCTGTAGATTTCTTACCATCCCACATTAAGTTATTCACAAAACGTGTTACTAATTGGTCATTAAACCTTGGATCCGGTAAAAGTGGTCTTTTCTTTGCCGCTCTTTTTCTCATGTCTTTTTCTTAAAAGTTTTTAAATTACTTTTTTGCTTCTTTTGGGCGTTTAGCACCGTACTTAGATCTTCTTTGCGTTCTTCCTGCAACACCTGACGTATCAAGAGCTCCACGAACGATATGATATCTAACACCTGGTAAATCTTTTACCCTTCCACCTCGCACTAATACTATCGAGTGCTCTTGTAGATTATGTCCTTCTCCTGGGATGTAAGCATTCACCTCATTACCATTTGTCAAACGTACACGCGCAACTTTACGCATTGCAGAGTTTGGTTTTTTTGGTGTAGTAGTGTAAACACGCGTACAAACCCCTCTTCTTTGAGGACAAGAATCTAAAGCAACCGATTTACTCTTCTTAGTGATCTGAGTTCTTCCTGTTCTTACTAATTGTTGAATTGTTGGCATAATTAATACTAAAAATTATTATGTTTATTAAATTCCCGCTTTTTACGGGGTTGCAAATGTATAAAATATTTTTCACTATACAAACGTTAAATCATTAATTTTCAACAACATTATTTATATCTATGATTTCACAAAGAAACATTAGATATTTGCTTTACATTTAACTAACAAAACAATTGCTTTTGAAACAATTACAATACATACTCATTTTACTTCTATCAACAAATTGTTTTGCGCAATCTTTTTATCTGAATATAAACGGAATTAACAAACAACAAAACTTAACAATCGACTCTATTCCTTACATCAGAAAACATGTTAACATAAAATCTCTCAACAATGAAATTTCTGAAACTTTAAACAAACTAACAAAACAAGGCTACATAGATTCCAAAACACTAGAAAACAAAAAGGTAAATGACAGCACTTATACAGTTTTAATAGACTTAAAAAACAAGATAAAAGAGCTACATATATATATAGGTACAAATAGTCTCTTGTATAATTCAAAAAAAACATCAAAAGACAGCATAATTATCCCCTATTCAGAACTTGAAAATTTTTTGAACCAAGAAATATCAGATAAAGAAAAAGCTGGTTTTGCTTTTTCAAAAATCAAACTGGAAAATATCAAAAAAAAGAATTCAATAATTTACGCTGACTTAAATTTTGATTCCGAAAAAAAAAGAACCCTCAACTCAATTATTGTAAATTACACCAACCCTTCTTTGAAAGATTATTTTCCTAAAGGAGCATTAAAGCAATTGAATAGAAAATATCTCAACAATACCTTCAACCAAGAAACCGTTAAAAAACTTTCTGACGATATTAATAGCTTTGAGTTTATTTCTCAAACCAAATATCCCGAAATCTTATTCACCAAAGACTCAACAAAAGTTTACACATATCTAGACAAAAGAAAAGCAAACACTTTTGACGGCTATATTGGATTTTCAAACGATGACAGCAAAAAAATACAACTTAACGGATATTTAGATATTTCCTTAATAAACACTCTTCATGCAGGCGAACAATTTTCACTATACTGGAAAAGTGACGGCAATAAACAAACAACATTCAACACAAGACTTGAAGTTCCTTATATTTTTAAAACCGCGCTAGGAATAAAAGCCCAACTAAATATTTTTAAACAAGACAGTACATTTCAAAACACAAAAACCGCAATAGATTTAGGCTATTATTTAAATTACAACTCTAAAATATACATTGGATACCAATCAACAGAATCAAGCGACATCCAGAATACCAACAGCACAACACTAAGTGATTTTAAAAACTCATACCTCACCTCTACCCTAGAATACAAAAAAATCAACAGCTCCAATTACCTGCTTCCAAGAAAATCATATGCAAATCTATTATTGGGTTATGGAAAAAGAACCACAAACAACACTGCCGAAACCGCAGTAGCAACCAATCAATTTTATGCTAACTTAAATTTTTCTTACAATTTCGAATTAAACAAAAAGAACTTTATCTATATCAACCCTCAAATCTTATATTTAAAAAGTGACAATTACATAACAAATGAACTTTTCAGATTTGGAGGATTAAATTCAATTCGAGGTTTCTCAGAAAATAGCTTACAAGGAAATATTGCAAATCTATTCATTACCGAATACAGATACCTGCTTAGTTCAAATTTATACATACACACCATACTTGACTATGGGATTTACCAAGATCAAACTTCAATAAAAAACAGCGAAAAATTCAACAGTTTAATCAGTGCTGGCATAGGTTTAGGACTACTAACAAAAAATGGTTTATTAAAGATAATTATAGCCAACGGAAGCACAAATCAAACCGAAATAAAATTTTATAACAGTATCCTCACAATCTGTTATAATGTTAAATTTTAATCTTTTATAAAAATCTGTTAACAAAATATTAGGAATTTTAGTAAGTAATTACGAATATTACATAACTAATTCAAAATATTTACCAAATATGAAACCAAAGTTTAACAGATTCTTAGTGCTTTTACTAGCACTAATCGCGCAACTAACCTTTGCGCAAGAAAGAACTGTTTCAGGTATTGTTACCGATGATGCAAATATGCCTTTACCAGGCGTAAGTGTATTAGTAAAAGGAACAAAAACTGGAACACAAACCGATTTTGATGGAAAATATTCTATCAAAGCAACACCAAGTCAAGTTTTAGTTTTTAGCTACATTGGAATGAAATCTCAAGAATTCCCAGCTAGCTCAACAAAAATTAATGCTAAACTATCAAGCGACGCACAACAACTAGAGGGAGTTGTAGTTACAGCTTTAGGATTATCCAGAGAGAAAAAATCTCTTGGTTATGCAACTCAAGAAGTTAAAGGAGAAAACCTTGCCGCAGTTAAAAGCGACAACTTTGTAAATGCGATATCAGGAAAAGTTTCTGGAGTACAAGTAAAAAGAACAACAAACTTTGGAGGTTCCACCAATATCGTAATTAGAGGAAATTCTTCTCTAACAGGAAACAACCAAGCTTTATTTGTTATTGATGGAGTTCCAGTAAGCAACAACAATTCAAACACAAGAGATCAGGAACAATCTGGAGCAGGTTATGACTACGGAAGCGCCGCATCAGACATTAACCCTGAAGACATCGAATCCATCAACGTCCTTAAAGGTTCTGCGGCAAGTGCACTTTATGGATCAAGAGCTGCTAATGGAGTTGTTGTTATAACAACAAAAAAAGGAAACAAAAAAGCAAAAGGTTTCTCTGTTACTGTTAATTCAGGTGTAACAATTGGTTCTATCGACAAAAGCACTTTCATAAAATATCAAAAACAGTATGGTGGTGGATATGGACCTTATTATGGCCCCGATGAAGATTCGTATTTAGATCATATTGATATAAACGGAGACGGAATTTTAGACAATGTAACTCCATTAACTGAAGATGCTTCGTATGGACAAGCTTTTGATCCAAATTTAATGGTTTATCAATGGGATGCATTTTACCCTGAATCTCCAAATTACATGAAAGCTACACCTTGGGTAGCCGCAAAAAATGGTCCAATTACTTTTTTTGAAAAACCAGTAGCACTTACCAACTCTATCTCAATAGATAAAGGCTTAGAAAATGGTTATTTAAGATTAGGAGCTAACAATCTTGATCAAACAGGTTTAATGCCAAACAGTAGTTTAAAGAGAAACACTTTCACATTGAATGCGTCTACCCTGATCAACGACAGATTAACTGTAGCTGGATATGGAAATTTCACAAAAACAAGTACAATTGGTAGAAACAGTACAGGATACAATGACAACATCGCTGGAAATTTTAGACAATGGTGGCAAACTAACGTTGACATACAAGGTCTAAAACAAGCTTATCAACTTACTGGACGAAATGTAACATGGAATCCTAACTCGTACACTAATCCAACTCCTATATTTTGGGACAACCCTTATTTTCAACGTTATGAAAATTACGAATCAGACAGCAGAAGCAGATTCATTGGAAATGTTTCTTTAAACTATAAAATCGCAAGTTGGCTAGATGCTTTCGGAAGAATGTCAGTAGACACCTATGATGAACTTCAAGAAGAACGAAGAGCCATCGGAAGTGTGCCAGTTGATTTTGGAATTGGAACTGGAGGTGGAGATGGTTCTCTTAACAGAAACCCAGCATCATCAGGTTACTCACGAAAAAACATAGGTTTCAGCGAATACAATTATGACTTCATGTTAAACTACAACACAGACATCACAGAAAAACTAAATTTAAAAGGTGTTGTCGGAGTTAACATTAGAAGAAGTTATTACAATTCAATATTCGCTGCAACAAACGGCGGACTTGCTATCCCAAAATTATACTCCCTACAAAATACTGTAAGTCCACTATTAGCACCTGTTGAAAGAGACGAAGCTATTGGTGTAGACGGTCTTTACGGAAGCGCTTCTTTTGGATATGAAGATTATTTATTCCTTGAGGGAACAATCAGAAGAGACCACTCTTCAACTCTTCCAGAAGCAAATAGTTCTTACTACTACCCTTCCGTTTCTACCAGTTTTGTATTTTCTAAATTCGTAAAAGCAGATTGGCTATCCTTTGGAAAAGTAAGACTTAACTATGCTGAAGTTGGAAACAGCCCTGGTTTCGACAGAGTCTTAGACACCTATGCAGTTAACACAGCATTCGGAGCCGCATCAGCATCAGTAAAAGACACTAAGAACAATCCAAACTTAAAACCAGAACGTACAAAAAGCTACGAAGCAGGTTTAGAACTTTCTTTCTTCAAGAAGAGATTAGGATTTGATTTCTCTTACTATAAATCTAATTCAATTGACCAAATAATCCCATTAAGACTTACTGCTTCTACAGGATATCTTTATGAATTAATTAATGCAGGAGAAATTGAAAACAAAGGGATTGAAATAAGTTTAAATGGTACTCCGGTAAAAAAAGATAGTTTTTCATGGGAAGTAAATTTAAACTTTGCCAGAAATCGCAACAAAGTATTAGACCTTTTAGATGGTATCGATAATCTACAATTAGGATCTTTTCAAGGAGGTGTAACAATAAACGCTGCTATCGGACAACCATACGGTGTAATATATGGCACAAAATACACATACTTAAACGGACAGCGAGTTGTTGACCCTACTAATGGTCAATATATAAAAACTTCAACATCAGACAATGCAATTGGAAATGCAAATCCAGATTACACAGGAGGTTTAAACAACAAATTCACTTACAAAAACTTCTCTTTTGAATTCTTAATAGATATGCAAAAAGGCGGGCAGATCTTCTCACTAGACCGTTATTATGGTTTAGCAACAGGTCTACCAGACGACACAGCATATTTAAATGAATTAGGAAACCCTATCAGAAATCCATTGACTTCTGGATCTGATAGTGGAGGATTTATAAATCCTGGAGTAAATCCTGATGGCTCAGTAAATACCACCAGAATTGAAGCAAGCCGATTTGGAGCTCAAGGTTACAGAAGAGGTTTGCCAGATGAAGCATTTGTGTATGATGCGAGCTATATCAAACTAAGACAAACAGCAATTACATATTCTTTACCAGAAAAAGTATTAAAAAACACATTCATGAATGGAATGACTTTTAGCGTTGTTGGAACAAATCTTTGGATTATACACAAAAACTTACCAGATGCAGATCCAGAATCAGGATTAGGAGCTGGTAACTTACAAGGCTACTCAACAGGATCTTTACCATCTACAAGAGACATCAGCTTCAACATTAAAATCCAATTTTAAAATCAAGAAATCATGAAAAAGATATTTATAATCATACTAACCGCAGTAACCTTTTCGTCCTGCTCTGATGATATAGAAAATTTAAATGTTAACGTAAAAGATCCATCAAATGTACCGGGAGAAGCTTTGTTTACAAGTGCCCAAAAAAGTTTGGTAGATCAAATGACAAACACAAATGTCAACAATAACATTATTAGATTAATTAATCAGTATTTTACAGAGACGGTTTACACAGACGAAAGTAATTACGACTTAGTTACAAGAACAATCCCAGAACAACACTGGCAATTCTTATATAAAGACGTGCTAAAGGATTTAGACCAAAGCGCCAAAAACATTACCAATACACCGCTTGGCCTAACAGAAAACCCTTTAGACAAACAAAACAAACTTGCTATCATAGAAGTTTTAAACGTTTACACCTATGCCATATTAGTTGAGACATTCGGAAATGTCCCATATTCTCAAGCTATAAACCTTAACTACAAAACACCAAAGTACGACGATGGCTTAACAATTTACAAAGATTTAATCACCCGATTAAACAACGCAATAGCCAAATTAGATACTGGTGGTAAAAGCTTTGGAGACAATGACAGGATCTATGGAGGAGATATACCAAAATGGATTAAGTTTGCAAACACTCTAAAATTAAGAATGGGTATAACCATTTCTGATATCCCTACCGAAAGCGCATTGGCACAAGCAACCGTGTCAAGTGCGGCTCCGTTTGTGTTCACATCAAATCTTGACAATGCAGATTTAAAGTATCTTACTGCTACACCAAACACCAATCCTTTATATGTAGATCTTGTTGCGAGCGGTCGTTCTGATTTTGTTCCAACTAGTACTATAATTGATATGATGAACAATTTGAGTGACCCGAGACGTCCAAAATACTTTGATGACAATATGGATGACCCATTGACGCCAGAAATCGAATATATTGGAGGGGAAAATGGTGCAAGTAATTCATTTGCACAAAAAACACATATCACACCAACAATTCAGGCTCCAGACTTTCCAGGAACAATCTTAGACTATGCAGAAGCTGAATTTCTATTGGCAGAAGCCGCTGAAAGATCTTTATACGGAACTCCTTCAGATGCAGAAGCACATTATAATGCCGCAATAACTGCTTCCATTTTAGATTGGGGAGGAACAGAAGCTGATGCTACAACTTACTTAGCAAATCCTGATGTTGCTTACACAACTGCTGAAGGGACATGGAAACAAAAAATAGGAACTCAAAGCTGGATCGCTTTTTACAATAATTCATTTGAAGGCTGGTCATTCTACAGAAGATTAGACTTTCCTGTTTTAGTTGCACCGCCAGATGCTGTATCCGGTTTTCCAATGCGCTATACTTACCCAATTATTGAGCAGTCATTAAACAAAGCAAGTTATACAGAAGCAAGTGCCGCAATTGGTGGCGACGCTGCAGAAACTAAATTGTTTTGGGATAAATTCTAACTTATAATATTACAATAAATAAAAAGCGGTTGCAAAACATCATGCAACCGCTTTTTTATTTAAAAAAAACTATTAACTATAATTTTACATTAAGCTTAATTTCATTAAAAAACATAAGAAAATCGCAAAACTGTAACCATTAAAACCATCAAAAAGAAAACATTATTTTTAATCTATTTAATAGACTAAAGTCTTTGTCTCTATTTTTGAAGAATCATCAAAACATAAAATTTTCACATATCTATTAACACTGAATATTAAAGGTTCACGATTTTTTAACAAATTTCTGCAGTTAATCCAGACGTTTTTTTAAGATAAAAGTTATAAAAAAAACATTTAAATACCCTTCGTCTATAAATTTAACATTTAAGCGGTTGACAAAATTTTTAATTATTATCAAATTTAACACTAAAAATTACGCTTTTGTAATTTTAAGCCTGTTTTAATCGATAAAACAGCAAAATACCACCTCAAAATCATTATTTAACTAAAAAAAAAGCTTTTTATATTAGGTAGATTAACAAATTATTAAGATTTTTGTCGGACTAATTCAAAATATTTAAAAATGAAACTAAAGTTCAATGGATTCTTAGTACTGTTATTAGTACTAGTCGCGCAACTTTCTTTTGCGCAAGAAAGAGCTGTTTCTGGTACAGTTTCTGATAATGCAGGAATGCCTTTACCGGGTGTTAGTGTATTAGTTAAAGGAACTAAAACAGGAACACAAACTGACTTTGATGGTAAATTCTCGATCAAAGTGTCACCAAGCCAAATTTTGGTATTTAGCTACATTGGGATGAAAACTCAAGAAGTAGCAGCAAGTTCTTCTACTGTAAATGTAAAATTAGCAGATGCAGGAGCACAAGAACTTGAAGGCGTAGTTGTAACTGCTTTCGGTATTAAAAGAGAGAAAAAATCTCTTGGATATGCGACAACAACTTTAAAAGCAGATGCTCTTACACAAGTAGTTAACACTAACCCATTTGAAACTCTTTCTGGTAAAATTGCCGGAGTTGATATTACTGCTCCATCTCAACCAGGAGCTTCTACTAAAGTAGTTATCCGTGGTTTGAATACTATTACAGGAAACAATGGACCTCTTTACGTAGTTGATGGAACACCAATCAACAACAGTGCTACAGGAACTACTACCACTACAAGATCATATGATGCTGGAAATGGTATCAGTGACATTGACCCGAATAACATCGAGAGTATGACTGTTCTTAAAGGTGCTGCAGCATCTGCATTATACGGTTCAAGAGCTGGGGGTGGTGTAATTATTATTACAACTAAAAAAGGGAAAGCAAACTCTGGAATTAAAGTTGACTTATTAGCTTCAACAGAATTTAGTGAAGTAGCGAGAGTTCCTCACTTACAAAACCAATTTGGACAAGGATGGAGTGGACAAGGTTATTCAGGAGCTAACACTTACAGTAATGAAAATGGTTCTTGGGGACCTGCATTCAATGGAGAAGTTAGACCATGGGGAACTGTATACAACAATACTCAACAGCTTAAACCTTATGTTAGCTTAAATGACAACGTAAGAGACTTTTACAACACTGGTGTAATGTCTACACAATCTGCAACTCTTAGCGGAGGTGGTGATACTTCAGATTTCTCTTTAGTATTCTCTAATGTAAACAGTGATGGAGTTGTTCCAACTGATGCTGACTTATACCAAAAACAATCATTAGGATTTAATGGAGGATTAAAAGGTAAAAAATTCACTTTAAGAACTTCTTTTAATTACGTATACAAAAACCAGAGTGCTGTTAATACAGGACAAGGTGATGATGCTGGTCAAGGTTCAACTTTACAGCAAGATTTATTACAAATCCCACGTGACATAAGTATTGTAGATTTAAAAGATTACAAAAATAATCCTTTTAATACTCCAGACTATTATTTCACTCCTTATGCTTCCAATCCATATTTCTCAATCAACGAGAACAGCACAAAAATATTTGGAAACAACCTTTTTGGTAACATTAACTTAAGTTATAAATTAACTGATAAGCTTACAGCTACATGGCAAATTGGTGGTAACTATAGAACAGAAAGACTTAAAAGTCATGGAGCAATTGTAGATTACCTTCCAGGTACTCCTCAAGATGTAGCTGGTGCAAACCCAGTAGTTGGTGGAGTTACAGAAGGAAGATCAGAATTCAGCGAATTCGATACATTCTTTAACCTTAACTACAACACAAACTTAAGCGAAGATTGGACATTGAATCTTTTAGGAGGTTTCAACTACAACAAAAGAGAATCTGACCAATTATTCAATACTGTTACTAATTTAGGAATTCCAGGATACTACGAGCTTTCAAACTCAGCTCTTAGACCAGTAATTACACAAACAAACACATTAAGAAGAACTGGTGCAGTTTATGCTTCTGCTGAATTTGCTTTCAAGAACAGATATTTTGCTACTATTACAGGAAGAGAAGATAAAACTTCTACTTTACCAACTAGTAATAACGCATATTTCTACCCATCTTTATCACTTGGTGCAATTGTAATTGACAACGGAAGTACTTTCTTAAAATTAAGAGGTGCTGCATCTAAAATTGCAAATGATACTTCACCATATGTAACTGAAGATTCTTATATTTCAGGTTCTGCAGCTGCAAACTTTGGTATACTAGCATCTCCACTTGGAGGAGTAAGTTTCTTTGAAGCTTCTGGAAGACTTGGAAATCCTGATTTAAAACCAGAAAGTACTGTAGAGTATGAAATTGGAGCTGAGGGATCTTTCTTCAAAAACAGAATTAGTTATGATATCGCATTATACCACAAAACAACTTCTGATGTAATTGTAAACTTACCTTTAGATCCTTCTACAGGTTACACAATTAAAGCTATTAACGCTGGAGACGTAGTGAACAAAGGTATTGAGCTTTCTGTAACTGGTAGCCCAATTAAAAACAAGGATTTCTCTTGGAACCTAACTTATACATTCACTAAAAACCTTAATGAGGTTACTGAATTAACTGGAGGAAATTCTTATGTTGATTTAACAAGTGCTTATGGTGTAACTTTTAGAGCAACTAAAGGAGAGCCAATCGGTACTTTCTATTCTCAAGTTCCAAAAACAAATGCAGCTGGACAATATATTGTAAATGCATCAACTGGTATGTACGAAGTAAGTGACGATATTGAAAAAATTGGAAATTCACAACGTGATTTCGTAATGGGATTACAAAACACTTTCAAGTACAAAAACTTTAACTTAGCGTTCTCATTAGACTGGAAACAAGGCGGAGAATTCTATTCTTACACTAAAAGACTTTCTCATTTCGTAGGAAATGGCATCGAAACTACTTATAATGATAGAAACCCATTTATCGTTCCTAACTCAGTTAATGAACATGTAGATGCGTCAGGAAATGTTACTTATACTGAAAACACAACTCCGCTTACATTCGAAACTGTTACTAATTTCTACAATACTACAAACAATCCTGGTATTGAAAGAACTCACGTAATTGACAAAACTTTCGTTAGATTAAGAGAGATTAATTTTAATTATGACTTCCCTTCTTCAGTTACTAAAAATATGGGATTAAACAAAATTTCACTTGGAATTTACGCAAGAAACCTTTTCATGTGGACTCCAGGAGCAAACCCATATACAGATCCTGAAACTGGAACTTACGGTACAGGCGTAATCTCTGATTTTGGAGAATTTGCATCTAACCCATCACAAAGATCAGTGGGTGGAGTTTTAAAATTATCATTCTAAAATAATATATAGAAAAATGAAAAAAATAACAACATTAATAGCAGCACTTTTCTTATTGGTGTCATGTGATGAAACATTTGACATTAATAGAGATCCAGATTCTTTACCTCCTGGACAAGCTAATAGCACTATCTTACCTGCAGGTATTGCAGGTCTTGTAGGTGCACAAGGATCATATTACGCCCTAATTGGTGGATTCTGGTCTCAATTCTGGACACAAAATACTACTTCAAATCAATACAAAGATATTGATCAATATAGTATTGGAACTAATGATTATCAATTGGGTTATACAGCAATGTTCGATGCTTTAAATGACATTAGAGTTGTAAAAGCACAAGCTGAAAAAGAAGGAAATTGGAATTATTACTTAATTGCAACTGTTCTTGAAGTAGAAGCTTCACAAGTAATGACTGATTTATACGATGCTATTCCTTATGCTGAAGCAAATAACCCAAACATTTTGCAACCTAAATTCAATACTCAAAAAGAAGTTTATAATTTGATGATTGCGGACTTAAAACTAGCTTTATCAAAAGACTTAAGCAGCTCAGTAGGCTCAGCACCAGCAAATGATGATTTCATTTTCGGAGGACAAATGGATAACTGGACAAAATTTGGTAATACTTTATTGCTAAAATTACACTTGAGATTAACACAAGTTGATCCTACTTTGGCTCAATCAGGAATTACTACCTTAATTAATTCTGGTGCTCAATTCTTGGATGTTGATGCCGGAATGAATACTAGAGCTCCTTATAATCAATTTGAAGATGCAGCAGACAGAAGTAACCCATTGTATGAAACTGACAGAAGACAGTTGAACACAACTCTAAACCTTAGAGCTAGTAAAACTTTATACACTTACTTACAGTCAAATTTAGATCCTCGTTTGGATAAATATTATGGAGCAGGAAACCCTAACAATCAAGGTGATTTTGAAAATGCTGCAACAGGGCTTTCATTAGTAACTTTACACCCAACAACTGCTGTATATTTCTTAAGTGCAGAAGAAAGCTATTTCTTACAAGCTGAAGCGCTTACACGATACTACGCTGGAGCTGGAGCTAAAGAAAAATATGATTTAGGTGTTGCTGCGAATTTTAAAAAATACACTTTGAGTGCAGATGCTTTTGTTGCCGCAGGTGGTAAATATGCTTTTCCTGCAACAGGAACAGCTGCTCAAATCGAGGCAATTATCACTCAAAAATGGATTGCTAGTTTCCCTGGAAATGGTTACGAATCTTTCTTAGAGCAAAACAGAACTGGTTTCCCTAAAGAATCTTCTGTTCCTCAAGACGACGAAGACTACATCCCTGGACAATTTAGAGTATCTGTTGAAAATGTAACAGGTGGATTATTCCCTAGAAGAATTGTTTTACCAAATACTGTAAAAACAAGAAATCCAAACGCACCTGCTCTAGCAAAAATAACTGCTCCAGTGTGGTGGGATGTTAACTAAAAAAATTAAAACAATGAAAAAAATATTTATAGCTTTAATGGTAGTTTCAGGACTATTATTAACTTCATGTGAAGAATCTACCGATGGAGTTTCAAAAGTAACTGCATATGCAAACTTGACCATGAATGGTGATGCATTAGTTGTTCTTACACAAGGAGATACATATACAGAAGCTGGTGTAGAAGCGGAAGCTGACGGTAAAGCTCTTCCAGTAACAATTACAGGTACAGTTGATACTAGTAAACCTACAGTTTACAAACTTAGATACTCTGCAGTAAATAGTGATGGTTTTCCTGCTTCACTTACACGTACTGTAGTTGTATTGAGTAACAAACCAAGTACAATTGATTTGACAGGTACTTTTTTTAGAAGTGGTAATGCAAATAATGTAACTAGAGTAGGAACAGGAGACAGACACTATTTTACAGACAACGCTACTGGGTATCTTGTAGGTGATCCAAACGTATTACAGATGGAATTCTATAATATAGATGACAAACAAGTTTATGCACCTTTCAAAGAAGATGCTTCTTCGACAGGTATCGATGCAGAAAGTAACATTGGGACAATTACAGACCAGAACAACTGGAAATGGTCAATTACTGCTACTGCATTCTTCGGTACTGCTGATAGAATATTCAAACGTTAATCTAAAAATATTAAAATGAAAAAATTAAAACAAAATATAACACGTATTCTAGCAGCTGTACTTGTGCTTACGTCGTTTGCAGCTTGTGATGAAGTTGGCGATACTAATCCAGGAGGAACATCTACAAAGGATATGTCTGGAGACTGGTACGTTCAAACATTAGTTAATGGAACAGTAGTAGCAGACTATGCACTTATTTCTACTTACAATACATCAGCAAATGATGGAAAAGAGATGTGGATTGATGATAAAGGCCACATCTGGGATTTTAAAGTAAAGTCACCTGTAACTCTTAGCGCATTGTCATTTGCAGGAAGCAATTTAGCAAGTAGCGTTGATGGATACGATATCAATGTGAATATAACAGAAGGTAAAATCACTAAAAATGGTACTACATCTACTGGAGGACATACTGTTGATGCTATCTCTTTTAAAGCTACATTCTCAGATGACCCAGATGCAGGAACTGTCTATGAAATAAAAGGTTATAAAAGAACTGGTTTCTTTGAAGACGAACACTAATATTCCCATAAAGAATTATTATTTAAACCACCCCATTCATTTGGGGTGGTTTTTTTATATAAACATATTACCTATATTTGCCCAATGGAAAAAGAACATCAAATATTTGGCATTAGAGCCATCATAGAAGCAATTCAGGCAGGAAAAGAAGTAGATAAAGTATTTATCCAGAAAGATATTTCTGGTGAACTTATGAAAGACTTAATGAAGGTAATGAAACGTGCAAACATTAACTTCTCTTATGTTCCTGTTGAAAAACTAAATCGTCTTACTCCAAATAATCACCAAGGAGCTGTAGCAACTATCTCCCCTATTGGCTTCATTGATTTAGAACATCTTGTTGAATCAACAATTGAGTCTGGCAAAAAACCTCTTTTCTTAATATTAGATCAAATCTCTGACGCAAGAAATTTTGGGGCTATTATTAGAACAGCAGAATGTACAGGTGTAAATGGAATCATCATACAAAAAGCAGGTTCGGCGCCTGTAAATGGAGATACAGTTAAAACTTCGGCTGGAGCTGTTTTTAATGTCCCGATCTCTAAAGTTGAACACATCAAAGATGCTATTTTCTATTTACAAGGCTCTGGGATTAAAACAGTAGCTGCAACTGAGAAAACAGATCAAAACATATATGATATTTCACTAACAGAACCAGTCGCTATTATTATGGGTTCTGAAGATCGAGGAATTAATCCTTCTGTTTTAAAAATAGTAGATGAAAAAGCTAAGTTACCAATGTTTGGCACAATTGGATCCTTGAATGTTTCGGTTGCATGCGGTGCTTTTCTATACGAAGCCGTTCGACAAAGAAGCTAAAACACATTGAGATTTAAGATGCGAATGAATAATTAAATACCTTTAATTAATGCTTTCAAAATCTAATTCAAAATCAAAAATCATAATTTTCCGATGTCTGTTTGTAGTTTTATTAATTACAAACAGCTACGGACAAAATACTACATATAATCAGTTCTGGAATGAAATTCAGTTTAACCAGACCTTGAGTAAAAAATGGGCTACTGAAATAGATTTTGCCTCAGCTTACAGCAGTACCGAATCTTCACCAAACTTATTCGAAAATACTATACAAAGATCTATAAGAGGATGGGGACATTACTACTTTTCTCCAAGATGGAAATTCTCCGCTTTTATTGCCTATTTTAATAATAGAGATGTACCCGAAATAGGTCAGTTCGAATCTCCCGAAACACGTTTTGCTCTTCAAGGCATTTACTATTTTCATAAAACAGGATACACTTTAAGCACAAGAATGCGTACTGAATTCCGTCATATGAGGAATGAAGATGATGATTATGAAAACGTTTTTCGATATCGCCAGCAAATTAAATATATACAACCTATCAATAGTAAAATATTAAGAAGTGGCGTTGTATACGCAATTGCTTCAGATGAGCTTTATTTCAAATCTGGAACAAAAGTCACGGGTGAAAGTTTCTTTGATCGGAATCGTTTAAATATTGGAGCTGGTTATTTATTTTCAGATGACATTCAGGTTGAACTAACCTATTGCAATGAATATCTTCCACGTAACAATGGAAATCAAACAACCAATGCGGCCTCGCTTACCGTAACTTTCAGTAACCTTATTCGAAACCTTCAAAAGAAAATTGAAGCCAAAAAACATCCTGAAGCAAAAGACGAAGAATAGTTTAGTCTTCTTCTTTCTTCAAAAAGCATTTAAGCTGCTCGATTATAGCATTTTTATGAAGCTTAAAATTATAGCTTCTCATAAATTCTGTCCCCTGCATATTAATTTCTGCGATCACCGCTTCGTAATTAGAAAACGCATCAAGATCTTTATTATCTATCAAATAAAGAACCTGCATGATAGAATCGTTACGTCGATATTGTGTATCATAATGCACTAACTTATATGTTTTATTATCTGCAAGATGAATTAGAAGATCATCTTTAATCTTTTTTCCGATTTTCTTTTCAGGAAATGGCGTTGGCTGTAATGCAACAAAATAATTCTCTTTGTCTGTAACAATATTAATTTTAAGCGATTTTGATTTTGTTGTATAAAATACAGCCGGCTCAAAGTAATATATCATGCTGCCATCTGCCAGCATCCTATTTTTGATTTCACATTGAGCAATACCTTTTGCATTAAAAACAAAACACAAGAACAAAACTAAAACCTTCATTTTCTTCATAATGCCCGAAAAATTAAATTGTTATCTAACAAATTTAATCTTTTTATCTTAAAGAAAATCACGGAGCAGTATCTTCTTCTGGTGCTTCCTTTTTGGTCACAATATAATTTACCGAATGACTAGACGAAAAATATTCCATTTCGTTTTCTTCGTCTTCATTGTAAAAAACAATAAAATTTCCATCTTCATCAAAATGTTTCATAAAAGGATCATTGCTTGGATCAAAATCTGGACGCTGCCAATCGTAAACAATTGGTTTTGCATATTCGGGTGCTTTATAAAACAATGTCAAAACAAAGCCCGTAATAAGACCCGCTAAATGCCCTTCCCAAGAAATAGATTGATCAACATCTGGAAAAACATACCATATCATTCCGCCATAAAGCAAAATTACAGTCAAAGATAAAGCCACCAATCTGTAATATTTAGTTTGAATTCCTTTAAAGAAAATGAAACTTACCAAAACATAAATTAACCCACTAGCGCCGATATGAAAATTCTCTCTTCCAACTATCCAAGTAATTAATCCCGAAAATATTATTCCGTATGCAATAACGCCAAATGTTTGTTTTGGATAAAAATATTGCATTGCCGCCAATAGAATTATTAATGGAATACTATTATTGTATAAATGATCTAAGTTTTCATGAATGAACGGACTGAATAAAACGCCTTGTAAACCTAGAAGGTCTCTTGGGTAAATTCCGTATCGGTAAAAATCAAAATCAAAGCGGATTTGTAGCCAGTATACAATCCATAAAAAAAGGACAAAAAACAATGGAAGTCCTATAACCGAATTTGAAAACTTAAAATTACTATCGCCCATATTTTTACAAAATAACATTTAGGAGAACTCAAAAAACTATCCAAAAATATTTTACTGATAATTTGTCATACCAGAGAGCATTAAATTGTCTCAAATCAGAACAATCCTTCACTCTGCAAGCTGTTTTAACTTTCAATGAATTAAATTTAAATCTTAAAATAGTAATTTTGTAAAATGGAAGCACCATTAGCAGAGCGCATTCGTCCGCAGAAATTAGAAGATTATATCAGCCAGCAGCATTTGGTTGGACCAAACGGTTCGTTAACACAGCAAATATCAAAAGGAATAATTCCTTCGTTGATTTTTTGGGGGCCTCCTGGCACCGGAAAAACAACATTGGCACAAATCATTGCTCAAGAATCAAAAAGGCCTTTTTATATATTAAGCGCCATCAATTCTGGGGTCAAAGATATTCGCGATGTTATTGATAAAGCAAAACAAAGCGGCGGACTTTTTACAGCTAAAAATCCTATCCTATTTATTGACGAGATCCACAGATTTAGTAAATCACAGCAGGATTCACTTTTAGCTGCTGTAGAAAAAGGCTGGATAACTTTAGTTGGAGCAACAACAGAAAACCCTAGTTTTGAAGTTATTCCTGCATTATTGTCACGTTGTCAAGTTTATATCTTAAATGCTTTTACAAAAGCCGATTTAGAGGCTCTTTTAGAACGCGCAATGAAAACGGATGCCTATTTATTAACAAAAAAGATAAACCTTAAAGAAACTGAAGCTTTATTGCGTATTTCGGGCGGTGATGGTAGAAAACTGCTTAATGTTTTCGAACTTGTAATTAATGCTTCCCAAGGTGACGAAATCACTATAACTAACGACCGTGTTTTAGAACTGGTACAGCAAAATACGGTTTTGTATGATAAAACCGGCGAGCAGCATTATGATATTATTTCTGCATTTATAAAATCTATTCGTGGTAGCGATCCTAACGGTGCGGTTTATTGGCTGGCAAGAATGATTGAAGGAGGAGAAGATGTAAAATTTATTGCCAGAAGAATGCTTATTTTGTCTAGTGAAGATATTGGGAATGCCAATCCGACAGCTTTTATAATGGCAAATAATACCTTTCAAGCTGTTACTACGATCGGATATCCAGAAAGCCGTATCATTTTAAGTCAATGCGCTATTTACTTGGCTACATCGCCAAAAAGCAATGCTTCTTATATGGCAATTGGTAATGCGCAGCAATTGGTAAAACAAACTGGCGACTTACCTGTACCACTTCATTTGCGAAATGCTCCAACTAAATTAATGAAAGAATTAGGATATGGCGATGAATATAAATATTCGCATGATTATGCTAATAATTTTGCCGAACAAGAATTCTTACCAGACGCTATAAAAGAAACGGTTCTTTATAATCCGGGAAGCAATTCTCGAGAGAATAGCAACCGCGAATTTTTAAAGAACCGTTGGAAGGATAAATACGGTTATTAAACCGTATTTTATTTTTTTAGAATTTAACTACAATTTTTTCTGAAACTAATTTATCATTCTGATAAGATTCAAAATACCATTGGCCATCTTCTTTTAAGATTAAAGAACCTTGAACATTATCTTTTGAAGCGATGAAAACATTATTTTGAGAAGTTTTGAAAAGTTTCATAACTACTTTTGGTGTTTTATCGATTAACTGATATCCAGATTCTGTTGGCTGAGCATATAACAAGTTTGGATCTTTTAAATCTGGAGAAGGCGTAACTGAAACAACTTGAGTTGCAGCTACAGTAGTTACAGCACTTGTTGCAACAGCCGCTTTTGTAGCAACTGGCGTTCTTGAAGTTGCTACTTCTTTGCCACTATATTTATAATGCAAAGCATAAATTGACTTAAAAGCATTATCTAGTGCTTCTCTGTAAGCTAATTCATAATCTTTCTCTTTACTTTTTCCAACTTCAGATGTATAAACAACTTGTCCAAAACAGTCTTTGAACTGCACACTAAGCTTAGTTGTCAAAAATGCACTATCTTTAATTACATCAATATACAAAACCTGGCAACGATCTGTGTATCCTTCAGGAAGCTGCTCATTTGTATAAAAAGCTTCAAAACCAGCTTTTAATAAATTTGATTTGCTTAATGTAGCCATACGATATTGATTATCTGTTTTTGTAAAATCATATCTTAAAGGTACAATTACAGCTTTGTAATCATTAACAGATTGTGCAAATCCAATAAATGAGCATAAAAGTGCAGTAAGTAAAATTTTAATCTTCATCATTATAAATATTTTTTTAGTTCTAGTAAATGGTTAATCTGTTTATAATTTCCGGAAATATCCAGCTTTTTTTCATTAAAAAAAATGGCATCTAAACCTGCATTCAATGCGCCATTCACATCAGCTTCAAAATCATCGCCAATCATAATGCTGTTCTCTTTTGAAGTGTTTGCCAGATTCAATGCATAATCAAATATAATACTATTTGGTTTTTTAACGCCTGCTAACTCAGAATTTGTAATGGTACTAAAATAACCTCCAAGTGAAGCATTATTAATTTTCTTTTCCTGCACCTGAGCAAATCCATTTGTAATAATATGAAGTTTGTATTTAGGTTTTAAATATTCCAAAACTTCAATTGCGCCATCAAAAAGGTAATTATTATCAGTAAGAAATTCAATATAATCATTAGCAATTTCCAAAATATTTTCTTCTGAAATAGCATAATTCAATGCATCAAAAGAAAACTTCAAACGATTATAACGCAATTCTTGATGCGTAATTTTATCATTCTGATATAATCTCCAACATTCTTGATTAATTGGAATATATTCCTTGATAAAATCTTCAGTAATAATCTCTTGATATTTACTTTTAAAAATACGATCAAAAGCCATTTCCGAATTTTTATCAAAATCCCAAAGTGTGTGGTCTAAGTCAAAAAAAATGTCTGTAATCTTGGTATTCATCTATTAAAAAATTCCTTCATCTACAAAACTATAATATTTTGATTCAGTTATAATAATATGGTCTAAAACTTTAACATCTAACTTGCTTCCTGCTTCGCGAATTTTTCTAGTAATTTGTTTATCGGCATCACTAGGAATCAAACTTCCAGAAGGATGATTGTGGCACAAAATCAAGGCTGTAGCATATTTCTCAAACGCCAATTTAAAAATCAATCTGACATCGACAGTTGTACCGCCAATACCTCCTTTGCTCAATTGAGCCTTTGAAATCACATTATTGGAATTATTAAGAAAAAGCACCCAAAATTCTTCGTGAGATAAATCTCCAATTACGGGCTGCATTAAATCGAAAACCTTTTTACTCGAAGTTATTCTAGTCATTTCAACTGCTTTTTCTGATCTCCGACGCGCGCATAACTCTAAAGAAGCGACAATTGTAACAGCCTTTGCCTCTCCTATTCCTTTAAATTTCATTAATTGAGCAATAGATAATTTTGCTAATGAATTTAATCCGCCAACACTAGCTAAAATACGCTGACTTAATGCAACCGCAGATTCATTACGACTTCCTGAACCAATTAAAATTGCTAATAATTCAGCATCACTCAAAGCCTCTTTTCCTTTGAGCATTAATTTTTCGCGCGGCTTGTCATCATCTGACCAGTTTTTTATAGCGAAATGAGATTGTTCCATACTATTTAAATTTTATAGAACGAAGATATTAAAAATAAGAAAAGTCTTTCAAATAATTATTATGTTTTCTGATTAGATAATTACAAAAAAAATGTGCCAACTGAAAAACAATTGGCACATTATCTAATTTTCTAATTGACGAATTTAGGCAATCAAACCTTTAACATCATCAAAATTTAAGCCTCCATAATTTCCTGAACTCATTAATAAAAGTGCAGAATTATCTAAATTTAAGTTGAATAAGTATTCTTTAAACTCAGCTGGATTCGTATAAATAATTAAATCTTTTCTATTGAATGCAGTAGCAATTTGCTCATAAGTTACTTCTTCCAGTTGTTTAATTTTTACCGCATCTGGCGAATAAAAAACAACCGCAACATCTGCATATTCTAGAGCGCCTTCATATTCTTTCAAGAATTCAGCATTTAAACTGCTATAAGTATGCAATTCTAAACAAGCTACTAAAGTTCTATTTGGATATTGTTCTTTTACCGCTTTTGTCGTTGCAGCAACTTTACTTGGCGAATGCGCAAAATCTTTATAAGCAACTTTCCCTTTTCCTTCGGCAATTTTTTCTAAACGCTTAGAAGCACCTTTAAAACTTGCAATTGCTTCGTAAAAATCTGCTTCATCAACTCCCATATTTTGGCAAATCCATTTTGCTCCGGCAAGATTGTTTAAATTGTGCGCTCCGAAAACTTCAATTGGCATATCGCCTTCTGGAGTTTTTAATAAAGTCACACCATCGTTTACAGAATATTCTGGAGTTGAATAAGCAATTTTTCTAATTGGATTTGTCGCTGCCTCAGAAACACGTTTTACTTCAGGATCATTTTCGTTATAAACTAAAATTCCGCCATTTGTAATTTTTTCGATGAAAATCTCAAACTGCTCCACATAGTTTTCATAAGTTGGAAAAACATTAATATGATCCCAAGCAATTCCAGAAATCAAAGCAATGTTTGGCTGATATAAATGAAATTTCGGACGTCTGTCAATTGGTGAAGATAAATACTCATCCCCTTCCAAAACAACAAAATCATTTTCTTCAGTCAAATGTACCATTGTGTCAAACCCTTCCAACTGCGCACCAACCATATAATCAACTGCAATATTATGATAATGCATTACATGAAGAATCATTGACGTAATCGTTGTTTTACCATGAGAACCACCAATTACAACACGCGTTTTATTTTTAGATTGCTCGTATAAAAATTCAGGATATGAATAAATCTTTAAACCTAATTCCTGCGCTTTTAATAATTCAGGATTATCCGCTTTTGCGTGCATTCCTAAAATAATTGCATCGATATCTGAAGTGATTTTTTCTGGAAACCAGCCCAATTCTGCAGGAAGAATTCCTTTTTTCTCTAATCTTGATTTTGAAGGTTCAAAAATAGCATCGTCACTTCCTGTAACTTGGTATCCTTTATTATGTAATGCTAATGCCAGATTGTGCATTGCGCTTCCGCCAATGGCGATGAAATGTGTTTTCATTTAAAATGTTTAATCGTTAAACTGTTTCATCGGTTAATCGAAATAGCAAATAACTAATAAAACGCTGTAATTATTCTTCAAAAATAATGAAATATAGAATGCTCTATTTGGTTTTGGAAATAAATTATTAATTTGTACGAAAATTATTTTTAAAAGTAATTCTGTCTTCCCAACCTTTTTTAAAATTTAATCATCTATAGATTAAAACTCTCTTATGAAAAATATATTATTTGTTTTATTATTTATCTCTACCTCAGTATTTGCACAACAAAATGAAAAGAAATGGGAAAAAGTAATTGATTTTGAAAATGAAGGAAAAACCAAATCAGCTAATGAATTAGTTGAAAAAATCTATAAAGATGCCGTTTCAGATAAAGATGAAGCCGAAATGATAAAATGTTTTTTCTATCATTCAAAATACCTGCTTCTTATTGACGAAAATGCACAGACTAAAATTTTAAATAATTTGAAAACCGATATAAATCGAGTTTCTATACCTTCAAAAGCAATTTTGAATCTCATTTATGCAAAATGCCTTAATGATTATTTTATTCAAAATAATTATTCCATCCGAAATAGAACAAATATCAAAACTCTAAATGATGACTTTTTAACTTGGACAGCAGTCAATTTTACGTCTCAAATCAATTTAATTTTAAAAAAGAGTTTAGAAAATGAACTTGTTTTAAAAAATACTCCACTTTCAAAATACGATCAGATTTTTGACTATTCGACTTTAGAAGAATTTAAAAACGAAAATTTATTTGATTATATCATCAAAGAAAATATCGACATTTATAGTTCAAAAGTTTATTCCGCTAGCTTTGCTCAAGAAGATATAATTAAATACAAAAATGACTTATTAGGAAGCTCTGCCAATTTCAAAAAACTGAATTTAGATTTTGTAACTTATGACGATTTACGTTTAGCATTATCATTATACCAAAAACAAGAAACCATAGATCCAAAGCAAGAAAATCAATGGGAACGCATTCAGTTTTTAAAAAATAAATTAAATCTCTCCAATGAAGAATATCTTGATGTCATAATTCGCTTTCAAAAAACGGTAAAAGACAATTCGCTTATTCAGAAAATTCAATTGGAGAAAGCCTCAATTCTTGATCGAGAAGCATCAAGAGAATTGAAGCCAAATAATAATATCGACGCCATAGCAATTCTTGACAGTATAATAAAAATAAATAATCGATCAAATGCTTATAAACTTGCGATACAGAGAAAAGCAAACATTCTTTCCAAATCTTTATATGTCCAGCTGGAGAAATACATTTACAATGAACAAAATGCAAGGGCGTTTATTCATTACAAAAATGTAGATACTTTAAAAGTTTCATTTTATAAAATAACCCATAAACTGCTTCTTGATTTTAAAACAAGAAATCTAAACAAAGATAGTTTGGTGAATAGCATTGTTTTAAAAAATGCTCCTTCTTACACAAAAGAATATTCGCTTGTAAACAAAAAAGACTATTTTAAATATACCACCGAAATACTTTTGCCAAATATAAAAACTGGATCTTATTTAGTTTATTTTGAAAGCAATTCTGACATTAAAAATACAAAAGCTTATACGTATGAAACTATAACTTCATCAAACATTAGTGTTCTTGCCTCTCAAGAAAATGAAATCGAAAAATATCAGGTTTTAGATCGAAAAACGGGAAAACCTATAGAAAATGTTACCATAAAAACTTATAGCGCCACCTTTAAAACAGGAAAAAATGGAATCGCAGTTTACAATACTAAAAATGTAAAATTCAGAGGTGATACACTTGAATTGTTTACTTCAAATGATAGTATTCTGATTCACAAAGATTACATCAATTACAGCGTAGATTACGATAAAAGTGAAAATGAAGATGAAGATGACGATTATAAAGGAAAAGTCGAATTTTATTTAGACCGAGCCATTTATCGTCCGGGGCAAACTCTTTATTTTAAAGGAATTGCTATTAAAAAGAAGAAAAACAAAACCAGCGTTGTTCCGCAAACTTCTTTTAAAATTATTTTTAGAGACGCATCTTATAATGAAATCAAGAAATTTGATGTAACGACCAATGAATTTGGTTCTTTTTCTGGCGAATTTATTTTACCAAAATCAGGTTTGACAGGTTCTTTTGGAATTTCTGCTGAAGAATCTGATAATTCGAAAAATGATATTATTTATAATAAAAAAGAAAACGATCATCCGTTTTGGGATCATGTTGACTTAGAAAATTCTCAAACCTACTTTAGAGTTGAAGAATATAAACGTCCAAAATTTGAAGTCACTTTTGAACCTAAAAAAGAAACTTTTAAAGTAAACCAATCCATAAAGGTAAAAGGAAACGCCAAAGCTTTTGCTGGAAGTTCGATTTCTGATGCAAAAGTTACTTATAAAGTTACACGATATGCAGGCTATTACGCGAGAGACTACTATTCGTCAAGTTCAAATGAAGTTTTAGTAACAGGCGAAACCAAAACAGATGCATCGGGGAATTTTGCGATTGATTTTATCGCTGTTCCTTCTGAGGAAAGTTCAAAAAAAGATCTTCCAGTTTTCAATTATCTTATAGAAGCACAAGTAACTGATATAAATGGAGAAACTCACGATGCACAAACAAATGTAAAAGTGGGATATCATGATTTGGTTCTTGAAACTGTAATTAATCCTCAAATTAATACAAAAGATAAAAATGAAATTATTCTAAAAAGCACCAATTTAAATGGTGAATTTTTAGCTGTGAAAGGTGAAATTAAAATATATTTCGTACGTCCGTTGCCAAGCAAATTCAAAAAACGAGTATGGCCTACGCCAGAAATTAAAATACTATCTGATGAAGATTTTGAAAAACTATTTCCGTACGAACAAAACAGTCAGGAATATAGCAAAGAAGATGAAATCTTAGTTTATTCAAAAAAAGTAGATACCGAAAAAGATAAAAAAATCGCATTAGATTTTATTTCAAATTACAAATCTGGAAACTACAAAATTGTCTTTTCAGCAAAAGATAGTTTTGATAATTTAATAGAAAACACAACTAAATTCCAGATTAAACAAAGCAAAGATAAATTCAATCCAAGCGTATTATTTTCGGCTGTGCAGATAAATGAAGATGCGAAAAAAGATGGTTTTGTATTATTAAAATTAACCTCTGTAGTTCCGGAACTTTATATTTCAACAATTGGAAATTATGATAGTAAAGTCTTTTTTGAAAAAATTATTCATTTAGAAAACCACGAAACGACAATAAAAATTCCACTAAAGAAGGAGTTTTACAACATATTAAGAATCGGGTTTCAAAGCATATTTGAAAACGAAGTTTTTTCTAGTGATGTAGCAGTTGAATTAAAATCTATTACTCCTAAATTAGAATTCAATGTAGAAACATTTAGGAGTAAAATACAGCCTGGAAGTCCAGAAAACTGGTCATTCAAATTAAAATCAAAAGACACCAAAAACGAAGCTGAAGTTTTAGCATCAATGTATGACAGTTCATTAGATCAGTTTACAAAAAATGATTGGAATATATTAGCCATAAACGACTATAATTATAACGGAAGCTATAAGAAATCGTCATTTGGTTTTGATCAGGTTTCTGCCTCTATTATGTATTTAAATCTGCCTCTAAACCGACTTGAACTATTTAGTGAAGACACTAAATTAATGTCGTTTGGATTCGATTTTAACAGCAAAAATAATATTTATCAAAAGAGACTGTATCAAATGCAGATTGCTAAAAAGGCTAAAAAACCTTTCAATGCAAAATTGATTTCGGGAATTGTAACTGATAATTCTGGACTTGCCTTGCCAGGAGCTTCTATTGTCGTAAAAGGTACAAGACGTGGCACTCAAAGCGATTTTGATGGTTATTATGAAATAGACGCCAAAGAAAACGAAGAACTTGAGTTTAGTTATATTGGCAGTAAAACCCAATCTGTATTAGTAGGAAACAGAAAATTCATTGATATTGTTTTAACTAATGATTCAAGTACTTTATCAGAGGTTGTGGTAAATACTGCATATGGCATTCAGAAAAAAGCAAGCTTATCTGCCGCCATTACTACGGTTAGCTCAAATGTTATTTATGAAGAAGACAATACTGTTTATGATATAAATTCTGTAAACAAAAAGGCATTAGAAGAATTAAATCAAGTGAAAGCAAGAAAAAATTTATCTGAAACTGCTTTCTTTTTGCCAAATTTAAAAACAGATTCGCAAGGAAAAGTGAGTTTCTCTTTTACATCGCCAGAAGCTTTAACGGCTTGGAAACTTCGCTTATTTGCACACAACAAAGAAGCAGTTTCTGGTTATTTGCAGAAAAACGTTGTGACTCAAAAGGAATTAATGCTTTTGCCAAATTTCCCGCGTTTCTTTAGGGAAAAAGATACGATTGTTATCACGACGAAAATTTCAAATGTTACCGCCGAAGCGAAAACTGGAATTGCTGCTTTACAGCTTTTCGATGCAGTAACAATGGAACCAATTGATGCTAAAATGCTAAATGCAGATAACATTAAAAATTTCACCATTCTAGCTTATGGAAATACTACAGCAAGTTGGACCGTTACAATTCCTGAAGGTTTACAAGGCGTTCAATATAAAATCGTGGCAAAATCAGGTGATTTCTCAGATGGAGAAGAAAATATTATCCCTGTTTTAACTAACAATATGCTCGTTACAGAAAGTATTCCGATTTGGGTTCGTGAAAACTCGACCAAAGAATACACTTTTGAAAACTTAAAAAACAATAATTCGACAACATTAAAAAATCATCAATTTACATTTGAGTACACTTCCAATCCTGCATGGATCGCAATTCAATCTTTGCCTTATTTAATGGAATATGAACACGAATGTGCAGAACAAACTTTTGCCAGATATTATTCGAATGCGCTTGCTACAGAAGTAATTTCAAGCAATCCGAAAATTGCTGCCATTTTTGATGAATGGAGAAAAAAAGGGAAAATCAATCCAAAATTAGAAGAAAATGAAGAACTAAAATCAATTGTTCTGGCAGAAACGCCGTGGTTAAATGATAATCAAAATGAAGAGGAAAAGAGGAAAAGTTTTGCCGTTTTATTTGATTTAGAAAAAATGAAAACTTCGCAAGAAACCACTTTCGAGAAATTAAAAAAGAAACAAAATTCTTATGGTAGTTTTTCATGGTTTGAAGGCGGTACGGGAGACGATTACATTACTAGACATATTTTAGCCGGATTAGGCCATTTGTCAAAATTGGTTAGAAATCAAAATCTTAAAATTGATGAAATTACTAAAACTGCAATTCCTTTTATAGATGGCAAATTTTTACAAGAACATCAAAAAAGGGCAAAATTCAATAAGGAGACGAACAGTTTAATTTGGAGATGGCCATATTCTAATTTGCATTATTTATATAGCAGAAGTTTTTATTTAGAACAATATCCGCTTTCGGACACTTTAAAAAAAGTAACCAAATTATATCTCGAAACAGCAAAAAAAGATTGGCTAGATTATTCTATTTATGAAAAAGGATTGACTGCTTTAGTCTTAAATCGTTTTGGAGAAAAGGAAAGCGCTAAAAAAATCATTGAAAGTTTAAAAGAAAATTCATCTAACAATGAAGATTGGGGAATGTATTGGATTGCCAATAAACCAGGTTGGTACTGGTATCAAGCGCCTATAGAAACTCAAGCTCTTTTAATTGAGGCTTTCGCCGAAGTTACTCAAGACACCAAATCTGTTGATGCAATGAAAGTCTGGCTACTAAAAAACAAACAAGCTAAAAACTGGCCAACAACAAGATCAACTAGTGAAGCAATTTATGCATTATTACTTCAAGGCAGCGATTGGCTTTCTGTAAAAGACAATACAGTTATAAAATTGGGAGATGAAAAAATCATGACCAAAAAATTATCCGAAAATGAAAAAGAAGCCGAAACGGGTTATATCAAACTAAACTGGAAAGCTGAAGAAGTAAAAAAAGAAATGGCTTCGATCAGCGTTCAAAACAAATCTAGAATCCCAGGTTTTGGTGGTGTTTATTGGCAGTATTTTGAAGATTTAGATAAAATTAAAAATAACACTGGAGCTGTTTTATCTGTTTCGAAAGAATTGTATCTAAAGAAAAACACGCTAAAAGGTGACGAATTACAAAAGATAACAACTGAAAATTCTTTAAAAATTGGAGATTTAGTTACAGTCCGTTTAATTATCACTTCGAAAGAAGATTTGGAATACATTCATTTAAAAGATATGCGCGCTTCTTGTTTTGAGCCTGTAAATGTATTTTCACAATATCAATATTCTGATAGATTGGGATATTATATGAGTACAAAAGATGCAGCCACTCATTTCTTCTTTGACAAAATCAATAAAGGAACTTATGTTTTAGAATATGATATTCGAGTAAATAACAGCGGAGAATTCTCAAACGGAATTACGACAATACAAAGTATGTATGCACCAGAATTTGCAAGTCATACAAAAGGAATTCGAGTAAAAGTGAATTAATAAAATTTAGGCATAAAAAAACCTAACAGGCTTTAAAAACCTGTTAGGTTTGATATTTAAATCTGAAATGAAGATTATTTAGTAATCGTCAATTCGTCGATAATGTTTTTAGCTCCAGCGTATTTGTCGATAATCCAAAGCACATAACGAATATCAACGTTGATAGTTCTTTGTAATTTAGGATCAAAAATAACGTCTCCAGCCATAGCTTCGATGTTTCCATCAAAAGCAATTCCGATTAATTCTCCTTTTCCGTTAAGAACTGGCGAACCAGAGTTTCCTCCTGTAATATCGTTATCAGTTAAGAAGTTTACTGGCATATATCCTGCTTTATCAGCATATTGTCCGTAATCTTTTTTCTTGTTTAATTCTAATAAACGAGCTGGCAAGTCAAATTCTTGATCTCCTGCTTTGTATTTTTTAACCATACTTTCCATTGTAGTATAGTTATTGATTTTAGCATCGTTGCGAGGATCTGCAGGTAAAGCACGAACTTTTCCGTAAGTCAATCTCAAAGTAGAGTTTGCATCTGGATATTTAATTGCGTTCAATTTAGACTCTCTTAAACCTTCAACCAATTTACGGTAAGCAGTTGCAAATCCATCATCAGCTTTTGCCTGATCATCTGTTTTAGAACGGTATTTTGTCAATAAATCATTAGAAATAATATACAACGGATCGTGTACAATTGCCAATGGCTTTGGATCAGCTAAAAATGCCAATACTTTTTCTTTAGTTGTAAAATAACTAATTTCAGTTGCTTTCGCTACATCTGCAGTAAAGTCACCATTGTTAGCCGTTTTCATTTTTGCGATTTCAGGGGCAAGTCCGTACTCAGCAGCTTTTTCAGCATATAAATTCAATTGTGCTGTTAAAACATCTTTTTCTAATGGCGCGTAAAATTCACCATAAATGTTTTCAATCATCGCATTGATCTTAGGAAGCATTTCAGCTTTCTTTGCATCATTTTCTTTGTAATAAGCAATTAATGCATTTCCTAAATTAGCTGGAGCAGTTGCATAAGCAGAAGTACGTAAAAGTTGTGTCAAATAATTATCGTGACGCGCTTTTAAGTTTGTTTCTCTGTAATAATCGTTGATAGTCGGAATTACATTCTCGTATTTTTCTTTGTTTGCAGGTTTACTTGCCCACTCGTAGAATTTATCTTCTTGTTCTGCTTTTGTATCAACAGTCCCAGCTTTTGTTAAAGCATCAATCATACCTTGACGGTTTTTCCAGTAGTTTGCTGTAGAAGCATATTTAGAAGCATAGTCTAAACGAACAGTTGCATCTTTATCCATATACTTTTTCATAACATCCATTCCGGTTTTTGCACCTTCAACCCAAGCAGGATAAGCATATTTAATGTTTTGCTCAATTCCTCCAGCAGGCATCCAACGGTTTGTTCTTCCTGGATAACCTAAGATCATTGCAAAATCATTTTCTTTTACTCCTTTTAAACTAACTGGCAAATAGTGTTTTGGCTGTAACGGCACATTGTCTTTAGAATATGCTGCTGGATTTCCGTCTTTATCTGCATAAACTCTAAACATAGAGAAATCTCCTGTTTGACGAGGCCACTCCCAGTTGTCTGTATCTCCACCAAATTTACCTACGCTTTCAGGCGGAGTTCCTACTAAACGAACGTCTGTGTAATCTTGGTAAACAAAATAGTAATATTCATTTCCTTGAAAAAAAGGACGAACAGAAACAGTGTATTTTCCATTTTCGCTATTTTCTTTTTCAATCAAAGCGATCTCTTGTTGAATAACTTTGTTTCTTTCAGTTTCTGTCATTGTATCATTTACTTTTGACAAAATTCTTTTCGAAACATCGTCCATACGAACGAAGAAACGAACATATAAAGATTTAGGCTTTAGTTCTTCTGAACGACTTTTTGCCCAAAAACCATCTTTCAAATGATTTTGTTCTGCAGTTGAAAGTTCTGCAATCGCACTATAACCACAGTGGTGATTAGTAAGAACCAAACCGCTGTTAGAAACTATCTCAGCAGTACAACCTCCATTAAACTGGACGATTGCATCTTTCAAACTATGATTGTTAATGCTGTAAATTTCTTGAGCCGTCAATTGCAAGCCCATTTTTTCCATATCTCTATGGTTCAATCTTTCGATAAACATCAAAAACCACATTCCTTCATCCGCTCTCATTGGGAAAGCCATAAGGGACATGGTCAAGAATAAAATTACTTTTTTCATGTTATTTTGTTTAAGTGATGCGAATATAAGCCATTTTGATAATTATTTCATCTTAAACGATTCTAAAATTAAATATGAGAATGATTTTTTAACTCTTTATTACGAATTTAATATTCTATAATCAAAAAATAATATTGAGTTTCAAATCTGTATTACAAAAAAGAAATTTTCTATCTTTCCAAAAAACAAAAAAGTCTCGCAACCCAAAAATCATATTTATTCTATGATAAAAAAACCACAGCACAGTTCTTTTCAAAAACTGATTTTATTTGTCATTTTTCTTGTAAGCGCTCATATGAATGCTCAAGTAATTCAGGAATTTTTGATCGAGAAGCCTGAATCCAAAACTCAATTAAAAGAAAGAAATTTAAACGGAAAAGTAAGAACAATTAAAACCTGTTTCTTTACAATCGAAAACACCCCAAAACAGCAAAACATTAAAAAACTACTTAATCCAAATATTTATGGTTTGTACGAAACTTTTAATGCATCGGGAAGATTGACAAAAAAAATAAACTTACATCCTCCTGTTTATTTCCCAATAGACACTATTGGTGGAGACAGTCTGGTTTATAACAACAAAGGAAAACTTGAAAAATCTTTTTATACAAGTGCAATCGGAGTGGATTTTATCAAAAAATTTAATGATAAAGAAGATAAAATCTCTCAGGAAGAAATCAAAAAAGATGAGGATACTTATTTTGGGGCCAACAACTATTATTCTTACAAATATAATACAGCAGGCTATAAAATAGAGGCCATAGAATATTCATCAGATGACAATAAAAAGGATCCGAAAAAAGCAAAGGTGCGATCTTATTACAAGTACGATGCTAAAAACAGACTTATAGAAGAAAGCAGATACGGAGAGTTGCTGAGTTTTTTGATCGAACCAAAAGAAACACCTCTTACATTTAGTTATAAATACGACCTAAAAGACAATCTCATTGAAGAGAGTTGCTTTTATAAAGACCCAGTATATAAAGCGACGTATAATTACGACAGTAATAATATTTTAATAAAACAAATTTATACAGAAAAAGGCAAAACGGATACAGCTCTACTTAAAAATGGCTTAATAAGTCAGCGAACCGTTACTAATAAAAATAATTATATAGAAAGCAGAGTTTATAAATACGAATTTGATGCAACCGGAAACTGGATCAAATTAAACATTTCAACAACTATTTCTGAAAATGGAAAAAAAACAATTAAAAAAGAGACTTTAGTAACCAAAGAAATCACTTACTATGAATAAAATAAAAACTCTAATCGTAGTTTTATTATTTATAAATTACGGTTTCTCACAAGTTGGTTCTGAATATATTTTTAAGAATGACTGGGAAAAATTTGGTCTGAAAGGAAATGTAAAAACAGTAAAAACGGCTATGAAAGTTAGTAATGACGAGCGCTGGAATTCGAATTTGTTTTATAAATACAATCCAGTTCTGCATAATTACTATGCTACTGACGAATATGATCGTGAATTGTATTACAAAAAATTCAATACCTACGGAATGATTATTGAACGTTCTGATAAAAGAATTTCCAATTTAAATGAAGAATTTGAAAAAGGTCAGGTTTTTAAATTTCAAATTGATTCAGTTGATTTTTTTAACAAACAAAAAATCGCTTCGCAATGCAACTTTTTGTTCGGAATGAATCCAAACAGAACACACACATATGACGATTCAAAAGAAGAGATGAAATATGAGTACAAAACAGAAAATCAAAAGATCACTGAAGAACTCTACTTTAATGATTATTCTAGCGATGAATTTCCAAAGGAGGATACTTTAAAATTCGACCGTAGGACTTTGTTTTTCTACAATCCTAAAGGACAGGTTGTTAAAAAGCAGATTATTATTCCGCTTGACCAATATAGTAGTCACAGCACAGAAACATTCTACGATCGAGAGATTTTTAACGACAATACATTAAATGTCAATTACACTTATAATGATCAAGGCCAAATCACAAAAATGACGGTTTATAAAAGAAAAGAATTCTTATATGAAGAAATTTACAAAATCGAGAACAATAAAGTAATCGAAATGGAAAAACACGTCGACAGTGAACATACCCACAACGAATTTGATAGTGATAAGGTCGTTTATAAATACGATGGCTTTGGTAATGTAAGTTCCATGACGTCTTATGACAATGAGGTGGGAGAAGAAATCCTTATTTCAATACTTTTTGATTACACTTTTGACAGTAAAAATAACTGGACGCTTTGTAAAATGTATGTCAATCAAAAAAATGCGATTCCAGATGCTGTAGCAGAAAGGAAAATAGAATATTACAAAAATTAGTATGCTTTTGAATACAAAAACATTCCAATTTAAAAACAAAAACCACTAACGATGAATTGTTAGTGGTTTTTTATATTTAAAAAAATATCTTTTTATTCGTTAAGCATTTTCCAAAGTTTATCTTTTAAATCTGTTAAACCCTGTTGTGCAACAGAAGAGATAAACATATAAGGGATTCCTTTGAAAGAAACATCTAACTCTGCTTTCAATTCTGCTTTTAGTTCATCATCCAACATATCGCATTTTGAAATAACAACAAGACGTTCTTTATCTAACATTTCAGGATTGTATTTCGTTAATTCGTTAACCAAAATATCATATTCTGCTTTGATGTCTGGAGTATCAACGGGAACTAAAAACAATAACGTTGAGTTACGTTCAATATGACGCAAGAAATAATGACCAAGACCTTTTCCTTCAGCAGCACCTTCAATAATTCCAGGAATATCGGCAATTACAAAAGACTGAAAATCTCTGTAAGCTACGATTCCTAAATTTGGTTTTAAAGTCGTAAACGGATAATCAGCAATTTTTGGTTTTGCAGAAGTCAATACAGACAATAAAGTAGACTTTCCTGCATTAGGAAAACCAACTAAACCAACATCTGCCAAAACTTTAAGTTCTAGAATAACATCCATTTCTATTCCAAGCAAACCTGGCTGTGCATAACGAGGCGTTTGGTTTGTAGAACTTCTAAAATGCCAGTTTCCTAAACCTCCCTTTCCTCCTTTTGCCAGAATTTGTTTTTCTCCGTGTTCTGTAATTTCAAAAAGTGTTTCACCAGTTTCTTTGTCTTTTACAACAGTTCCTAGTGGCACTTCAATTACTTTATCTTCTCCATCTGCCCCCGTACTTCTGTCAGAACCACCATCTCCACCGTGACCCGCTTTAATGTGACGTGCAAACTTTAAATGAAATAATGTCCAAAGTCCTTTATTCCCAACTAAATATACATGTCCTCCGCGACCTCCATCTCCTCCGTCTGGACCACCTTTTTCAATAAATTTCTCTCTATGTAAATGCGTAGATCCTTTTCCTCCTTTTCCGGAAGAAACATATATCTTAACGTAATCTACAAAATTTCCTTCTGTCATTTTTCTGAATTTCAGATTTTAGATTTCAGATTTTAGATTTCTCTAGCTTCTATTTCTAAATTCTATTTTATTTATTTTTCAGTGCCAGTCTAGATTTTCAGCACAAACTGCGACTGAAAACTGCGACTGAAAACTATTTTTTTATTCTTTCAATGCTTTGACAAGCACTTTATCAATCTTTACACCGTCCATGTCTATAACTTCAAGAACGAATTTCTGCCAAACTAATTTTTCTCCTTCTTTTGGAATATGCGAAAGCTCAGTCATGATCATTCCGCTTACGGTGTTTACTTCGTAATCGTTTGTTAACTCATCCAATTCGAAATAAGTCAAGAAGTCGTGTAGCGAATAATGTCCGTCAACTAGCCAAGAGCCATCTTCTCTTTCAATTAATTGGAATTCGTCTTTATAAAATTCTGATGCATCACCAACTAAAGCTTCTAAAATGTCATTCAATGTAATCATACCTTGAAAAACACCATATTCATCTGAAACTAAAGCATAATGAACACCTGTTTTTTTGAAATTCTCTAATGCTTTATAAGCCGTAGTTTGTTCCATCAAATAAGGTGCATCAGACATAATTGCAGCCAAATCAAAATTATCGCTTTCGATGTTAGCAAAAATATTTTTCAGCGTTACGACTCCAACAATATCATCGTAATTATCATTGTAAACAGGATAAACTGCATGAAGATCCTGAACTACTAATTCTTTGATTTTTTCTTTATCTTCTTTTAATGGCAACATATCAACCGACTTGCGGTGTGTCATTAAAGAATTTACTTTTCTGTCTCCAATATGGAAAACACGTTCCACAATATCTTGTTCAATTTCTTGAACTTCTCCTACTTCTGTTCCTTCTTTAATGATGGCTTTAATTTCTTCTTCGGTAACTTTTCCATCAGCAGTTGGTTTTATTTGAAGAACATTCAATAAAAAATCTGTTGAAGAAGTCAATAACCAAATGAATGGCGCCGTAATAATCGAAATCACTTTCATTGGCATTGCAACCATTTTAGCAATTGCCTCTGGATAATTTAATCCGATTCGTTTTGGAAGCAATTCTCCTAAAACCAATGAGAAAAAAGTTAAAACTACAACCACAATTCCAACTGCAACTGAATGTGCATAAGGTTTTAGAACTGCAAAACCTGCGACAAAAAGTTCTACATCGGCAGTGATTTTGTCACCAGAATAAATACCCGTCAAAATTCCGATTAAGGTAATTCCAATTTGTACTGTAGATAAAAACTTATTTGGGGAATTGGCTAAATCAAGTGCAGTTTTTGCACTTTTATTGCCTTTTTTCGCAGCTGTTTCGAGCCTGTTTTTACGGGCAGAAATCAAGGCGATTTCAGACATGGAGAAAACTCCGTTTAATAGAATTAGAAAAAATATAATTAGTATTTCCAATTGATAGTGGATTCGTTATAAAATAGTCTTGTTAAATATAATTTGCAATCTTGATTTTTAGACGTTACTTAAAAAACTAATTTTTCTAACCCTAAAACAGTGATTCTTAAAATATCTTAAGAAGCTAGTTTTATGGTTAGAAAAATAGTTCTTTGCGCCCCGATAACTATCGGGATGTAACGTACAGCTGGAATAAGCTTCTACAAATTATCTATAACTGACGTTAATCGCTCTGTAATTTGTTCAATAGTTCCTATACCGTCTACGGCATAAAACTTATTTTGTTCTTTGTAATATCCAATAAGTGGAGCTGTTTTCTCATTGTATTCTTGATATCTTACACGAATTTTTTCTTCGTCTTGATCATCAGCTCTTCCACTTGTTTTTCCTCTTTCTAATAAACGTGCTACCAAAATCTCATCGTCAGCTTCTAAAGCAATTGTTGCTGTAACGCTTGATCCAATAGTTGGTAAAAATTTATCTAAAGCCTCAGCTTGATTAATTGTTCTTGGATAACCGTCGAACAAAAATCCTGCTGTATCTGGATGTTTTTTCACCTCATCAATTAACATTGCAGTTGTTACTTCGCAAGGAACTAGTTCTCCATTGTCCATAAAAACTCTTGCTTTTTTTCCTAGTTCAGTATCATTTTTTAAATTGAAACGAAAAATATCTCCAGTTGAAAGGTGCGTTAAATTGTATTTCTCTTTTAAAAATTCTGCCTGAGTTCCTTTTCCTGCACCAGGCTTTCCAAATAAAACGATGTTAATCATAATTGAAATGAGTGTTGTTACTCCTGTCTTTCAGAAGTCTTTAAATGAATATTTAGTTGTGTTTTGTTATTCTGCTAATTTGTAAACTTCATTCAGATTTCGGCCTAAACCATCATAATCCAAACCATAACCTACAATAAATTTATTCGGAATTCTGATTCCAACATAATCTATTTTAATGTCTTTTTTATACGCTTCTGGCTTAAAGAACAATGTTGCAATCTTAAAATGCTTTACATTTTGCGCTTTAAACAAATGCTTTAATTCTTCAATTGTGTTTCCAGTATCGATAATATCTTCAATAATAATTACCGTTCTTCCCGAAAGATCCTGATTAATTCCGATCAATTCTTTAACCGAATTTGTACTTTCAGTCCCTTCATACGATGCCATTTTGATAAATGAAACCTCGCACGGTTTTTTATATTTTTTCAAAAAATCTGACACTACCATAAAAGCGCCATTCAAAACTCCAATAAAAATTGGCGTATCATCTCCAAAATCATCCTCTACCTGAGCCACTATTTTAGTTAAAGCAAAATCAATTTCTTTAGCCGAAATAAACGGAACAAATTGTTTATCGTGAAGTTGTATCATTATTTTTCTTTTTAAAATAATGGACAAAGATAAAGAATTAGAACTTAACTGCTTCTATCAAAATGGACTGTATCTCGATATTTTTTCTGAATGTTAAATATCAGTTAATGTTTACAAATTATTTTTTGAGACTATCTGAATTTTAAGTAAATTGTTGTACTATAATTATTTAACTCCAAAAACCAATGAAAAAATCCTTAACCTTATTTTCAATTCCGTTATTAGCCTTAATGACTGCCTGCAATGGGCAAGTAAAAAAAGAAGAAAAAGAAGCTTTGGCGAAACAGCCTGGAAATGTTGTAAAAACGGCTATCGGAGACATTACTCTTCCTCCGCCCTATGCCACAGAATCTAAAACCAATAATAGTAAAGTGATTGGCTGGCCAGCTGGCAAAACTCCAAAAGCACCGGAAGGTTTTACTGTAACTAAATTTGCAGACGGATTTGAGAATCCGCGTTGGAGTTATATAGGTCCAAACAATGATATTTTTGTTGTTGAAAGCGGAACCAGAACAAGCAAAAACCAAATTATAGTTTTGCGTGACAATGATAAAGACGGAAAATATGAAACTCGTGAAGTTTTTATTTCTGGTTTAAACAGACCTTTAGGAATGTTAATTTTAAAAGACTTTTTTTACATTGCAAATACTGACGGACTTTACCGTTATCCTTATAAAAACGCACCATTAAAATTAGAAACTCAAGGAACTAAAATTGTTGAACTGCCAGCTGGCGGATACAACAATCACTGGACAAGAAGTTTGCTTGCCAATCCTGAAGGAACAAAAATTTATATTGGTGTTGGTTCAGGAAGTAATGTTGGAGAAAACGGAATGGATAAAGAAATTCGTCGAGCTGCAATTTTAGAAATCAACCCTGATGGAACTGGCGAAAAAATCTATGCTGAGGGACTTAGAAATCCAATGGGAATGGATTGGAATCCTGCCAATAAAAAAGAACTTTGGACTGCGGTAAATGAAAGAGATGAACTTGGTGATGATTTGGTCCCAGATTATATTACGAGTGTAAAAAGAGGCGGTTTTTACGGATGGCCTTATTCGTATTTTGGAAGTATTCCTGATCCAAGATGGAAAGAGAAAGGTGAACGAAAAGATTTGATAAAAAAAGCAATTGTTCCCGATGTTCCAGTTGGTGCTCACACCGCTTCTTTAGGATTGGCTTTTTATACTAAAGATGCTTTTCCTGCGAAATATAAAAACGGAGCATTTGTTGGACAACATGGTTCTTGGAACCGTTCTAAAATTTCAGGTTATAAAGTGTTGTTTGTTCCTTTTAAAGATGGAAAACCTTCAGGAAAACCAGAAGATTTTTTAACTGGCTTTATTTCTGACAATGAAAAAGCAGAAGTTTACGGACGTCCAGTTGCTGTAACGGTTATGAATGACGGATCGCTTTTGGTAAATGATGATAGCGGAAATACAATTTGGAAAGTGACAGCAAATAAATAAAATTCCAATTTTTAACTAACAAATTCCAATCTACAAAAAGATTTTAAACACATAGAGACATAGATTTTTGTTTAAAAGATGTTATTAAAGAAATCTCGTTTTTTCGCATAGTTCGCTATGTGAATTTAAATAAGTGAAACGCCTTTTTTGCCTCAATCAATACTATGTTTCTATGTGTTAAAATTATTTACGTCATAATTTCATCTGTATGATTTCTAAAAAATATTTTCTTCTTCTTTCTGTTCTTTTTATTTCTAGAAATAGTTTGGCACAGGAAAAAGAAGTCCAAAATATTGATTCTACTAAAACTCAAAAACTAAATGAAGTTTTAATTAGTCCGCTTCATATTAATAGAGATTTACAGAATAGTCCCGCTTCTATTGGAATTTTAGCGGAAAAAGAATTACTTCGAAATAATACCACAGATATTAGCAATGTCATTAATACGATTCCTGGCGTTTTTATGCAGTCGTCAAATATTACGACAACCCGAATTTCGATTCGCGGAATTGGAGCGAGAACGCCATACGGAACCAATAAAATAAGAGCTTTTTATGGAAGCATTCCGCTAACTTCTGGAAATAGCGAAACCGTAATTGACGATATCGACCTTCAAAATATCAATCAAATTGAAATTATAAAAGGACCGCTTTCGAGTATTTACGGTGCAGGTTTGGGCGGAGCAATTTTAATTTCGCCTCAAACTTTAAAAAAAGGCAATTATCAAACTGAAATAAGTTCCGTTTTTGGTTCTTTTGGATTATTAAAAAATAGAATAAGTTTTGATTTAAATGAAAAAAGTTCTTCTCTAAATCTAAGTTATCATAATTTAAAGACAGACGGATGGCGCGAAAACAGCACTTACAATCGCGAAGGAATTACGCTTTCGGGAGAATTATTACGAAAGAAAACCAGCAAGCTGACTTACTTTTCCAATTATACTTATTTAAAAGCTTATATTCCGAGTTCAATAAACAAAACCACTTTCGAAAATAATCCGCAAGCAGGCGCGCCAACTTGGGTTTCTTCAAAAGGATTCAAAGAATACAAATCGACTTTAGGCGGATTGGCTTACGATTTCAAAATAAATGATCACCTCAACAATTCGACTTCAGTTTTCATCAATTATAAAGACAGCAACGAACCGCGACCTTTTGATATTTTACGTCAATATACTTTTGCTTCGGGCGTACGAACACAGTTTTCGGGAGATTTTAAAATTGGAAAAATCAAAAATCAGTTTATTGGTGGAATAGAATATTTCAGAGACAATTACAGCGGAAATACTTTTCAAAATCTTTATCAGCAAAATAACGGAAACGGAAGTTTACAAGGCGATCAACTTTCAGCAACCAATCAGAAAAGGCATTTTTATAATATTTTTTCGCAAATCAGAACTTTACTTTCTGATCAATTTGAAATTCAGGCAGGATTAAATTACAACAAAACCAAATTTGAACTGCAAAATGATTTTCCCACTTCCGCGAATAATCCGAAGGAAAAATATAGTTATGACGGCATTTTTTCGCCACAGCTCTCTTTTCTATTTAAACCGAATGAAATTCAGACTTTTTACTTTTCTGTAAGCCGTGGATTTTCTCTTCCTGCAACTGAAGAAACTTTAACCTCATCAGGAAATATCAATCAAGACATAAAACCTGAAACCGGTTATAATTTTGAATTGGGCGGAAAATTTCATTTCTTCAATAAAAAACTTTACACACAAATTGCCATTTATCGAATGGAAATTAAAGATTTATTGGTGGCAAAAAGAATCGGCGAAGATCAATACGAAGGTGTAAATGCTGGAAAAACTTTTCATGAAGGAATTGAAGTTTCATTAAATCATAATTGGCCAATAAATAAGATTTTCAATTTAAACTCCTATATCGGAACCTCAGTCGGGAATTATGAATTCAAAGAATTTGTCGATAATGGAAATGATTATTCTGGAAACAAATTAACTGGAGTTCCCGCCAATACAGCAAGCGCAGGTTTTATTTTAAACACAAATTCAGGATTTTATTTTTCAGCCGATTTTCAGTTCACAGATAAAATTCCAATGAACGATTCAAATGCAGATTTTTCAGATTCTTATTCTTTATTAAATTTAAAAACAGGTTATCAATTTGAGATTTTATCAGGTCTAACGACTCATTTAGACGCAGGAATAAATAATGTGACAAATGAAAAATATGCTTCAATGATTTTAACCAATGCAACAGGAGTTGGAAATGCGCAACCAAGATTTTATTATCCAGGCTTACCGATAAATTATTACGGAATTATCTCATTAAATTACTTATTTTAGCATTGTATTAAATACCAAAAACGATGCCGTCTGAATTGCAAAAAAAATTGGATTACGTAAATGCATATAGAGAAAACCGTCTAAAAGCTGCGCAAGATGTTCTAGAAAACCCCTCGCTTTTTAGTGAATTGGTTTCGATTTGCTTTTCGCCCGAAGACAAAAATAATCATAAAGCCTGCTGGATTTTAGAATTTGTTTCGTACGAAGAATTGCTTTGGCTTCAGCCTCATCTTGATTTTTTCTGTTTGAATCTTAAAATTTTAAAAGATGAAAGTTCCATGCGTCCCATTGCAAAAGTGACACAGCTTTTGGTAAAATCGCATTATAAGAAAAATGAAAACGGAATTCAGCTTTCTGAAAAAAATCTTCAAGATTGCATCGAAGCTTCTTTTGATTGGCTAATCAATGACACCAAAGTCGCTACAAAAGCTTATTCGATCAGAACTTTATATATTCTAGGAAATTATTACGACTGGATTCATCCCGAACTAAAAGTGATAATTGATAAAGATTTCGGAAACCATTCGGCAGCCTACAAAGCCGTTGCTAAAGAAGTTTTGAAGAAAATAAAATAACTTTTTGTTTATAGCCACGAATTCACGAATTATTTTTTCGCATAGATTTTATAAAAATTCGTGAATTCGTGGCTAACAAAAAGTAGAAAATCATTTTAATCCTTTTAATCTGTGGCAAAAATTAAAAAAATATAATTCGTGAATTCGTGGCGAAAAAAACTAAATTTTGGCTAAAAAAAGATTAAAAAGTATCTTTGCAAAAACACAACACAAAATGAATTATTTTTCTTCTGATTTTAAATTAGGAATATTAGGTGGCGGACAATTAGGTAAAATGCTTTTGTTCGACACCAGAAAATTTGATATACAAACTTACGTTCTGGATCCAAGCGACGAAGCGCCAAGTAAAATTGCCTGCAATAAATTCTTTCAAGGTGATTTAATGGATTATGAAACGGTCTACAACTTCGGGAAACAAGTCGATGTTTTGACTTTCGAAATCGAATTGGTAAACCTTGAAGCTTTAACGCAATTAGAAAACGAAGGCCTAAAAGTATATCCATCTCCAAAAACCTTAAAAGGAATTCAGAATAAAGGAACTCAAAAAGATTTTTACGCCAAAAATAATATCCCAACTGCACCATTTCAAAGATTTGAAAATTTAGATCAACTAAAATCTAAAATCAGCGATTTACAATTACCGTTTGTATGGAAATGCACTGAATTTGGTTATGATGGAAATGGTGTAAAAATAGTTCGCCAAATTTCAGATTTAGATACGTTGCCAAATGTAGAATGTATTGCAGAAACTATGGTTCCGTTCAAAAATGAATTGGCGGTAATTGTGGTCAGAAATCCATCGGGCGAAATGAAAACCTATCCGGTTGTAGAAATGGAATTTCACCCAGAAGCGAATCAAGTTGAATATGTAATCTGTCCAGCAAGAATCGATGATAAAGTAGCTGAAAAAGCAAGAGCTGTTGCTTTACAAGTTTCAGAGAATTTTAATCATGTTGGACTTTTAGCAGTTGAAATGTTCCAAACTCAAGACGATGAAATTTTGGTAAACGAAGTTGCTCCTCGCCCACACAATTCTGGTCATTATTCAATCGAAGCAAGTTATACATCACAATTCGAAAATCATTTACGCGCTATTTTAGATCTTCCGTTAGGAAACACAGACAGCAAAGTTGCCGGAATTATGGTAAATTTAGTTGGTGCTGAAGGTCATTCTGGAAATGTAGTGTATGAAAACATCGAAACCATTTTAGGATGGGACGGTGTTACGCCACATATTTACGGTAAAAAACAAACACGCCCGTTCAGAAAGATGGGGCACGTAACCATCGTAAACGAGAACATGTCCGAAGCCAGAAGAATTGCACAGGAAGTTAAGGAAACTATTAAAGTGATCAGTGGTCAGTAATTTTTAGTATTCAGTCGCAGTTTGCACTAACAGTTCACAACTTAAAACAAAATAAACAGCTTTCAGTCTCAACAAACTTGAAACCTGAAACCTGAAACAAAACAAACAAAAACACTCATGAGCAAAGTAGCTATTATAATGGGAAGCATCTCAGACATGCCAGTTATGCAGGATGCAATCGACATATTAAAACAATTTAATGTAGAAGTTGAAGTAGATATCGTTTCGGCACACAGAACGCCAGAGAAATTATTCGATTTCAGTAAAAATGCACATACTCGCGGAATTTCAGTAATTATTGCTGGTGCAGGCGGTGCAGCACATTTACCTGGAATGGTAGCTTCTATGTCTCCACTTCCAGTAATTGGAGTTCCTGTAAAATCTAGTAATTCTATTGATGGCTGGGATTCTGTTTTATCAATTTTGCAAATGCCAGGCGGCGTTCCTGTTGCTACTGTCGCCTTAAACGGAGCAAAAAATGCTGGGATCTTAGCAGCACAAATCATCGGAAGCCACGACAAAAAAGTTTTAGATACTATTATTTCTTATAAAGAAGAATTGAAAGCTGCGGTTAATAAAGCGGCTGAAAGCTTAAAATAGTATTCAGTCTCAGTTTTCAGTCTCAGTCAAAAACTGAAAACTGAAACTGAGACTGCGACTGCGACTGAAAACTAAAAAAACAACTCTTTAGTCTCATTTCATACTGAAAACTGAGACTGAGACTGAAAACTAAAAAAATGAGCGTATTAACACAATATTTCAATACCAAACATAACACCGCGCCTTTTTCGCAAATTAAAATCGAAGATTATGTTCCTGCTTTCAACGAAGGAATTGCTTTGGCTAAAGCCGAAATTGATGCAATTGTAAATAATTCAGATGCACCTACTTTTGAAAATACGATTGTGGCAATGGATTATTCTGGTGATATTTTAGATCGTCTTTCGAGTATTTTCTTCAATTTGAATTCGGCAGAAACGAATGACGAAATGCAGAAAATTGCTCAGGAAGTTTCACCTTTGCTTTCAGAATTTGGAAATGACATTCGTTTAAACGCTGATTTATTTGCAAAAGTAAAAGCCGTTTACGATCAAAAAGAAAGTTTGAACCTCAACCCAGAGCAAACGACTTTATTAGATAAAAAATACAAAAGCTTTTCAAGAAACGGAGCCAATTTACCAGAAGACAAAAAAAATCAATTAAGAGAAATCGACAAAGAATTATCGAAATTGAGTTTACAGTTTGGTGAAAATGTTTTGGCAGAAACTAACAACTTCGAATTGCATTTAACTGATGAAAAAGATTTGTCTGGTTTACCAGAAGGCACGATTGAAGCGGCAAGATTATTAGCCAAAAATCAAGAAAAAGAAGGTTGGATTTTTACTTTAGATCATCCAAGTTACGTTCCGTTTTTGACTTATGCAGATAATCGCGAACTACGTAAAAAAATGGCAATTGCTTTTGGAGCAAAAGCATTTCAAAATAACGAATTCAACAATGAAGAAAACGTTCTGAAAATTGCTAAACTTCGCCATGAAAGAGCCAATTTATTAGGCTATAAAACGCATGCTCATTTTGTTTTGGAGGAAAGAATGGCCGAAAGTCCAGAGAAAGTTTTTTCTTTCTTGAATGGTTTATTAGCAAAAGCGAAACCAGCGGCTCAAAAAGAATTTGCTGAATTAACTGCTTTCGCAAAAGAATTAGACGGAATCGAACAACTTGAGAAATGGGACGGTGCTTATTATTCTGAAAAATTAAAACAACAGCTTTTTAACTTAGATGATGAAAAGCTGAAACCTTATTTTCAGTTAGAAAAAGTATTGGATGGCGCTTTCACAGTTGCCAAAAAATTATACGGTTTAACTTTTACGGAAGTTTTTGATATCGATAAATACCACGAAGAAGTTACAACTTACGAAGTAAAAGACGCTGACGGAAATTTAGTTTCGATTTTCTACGCTGATTTCTTCCCAAGAAAAGGAAAAAGAAACGGTGCTTGGATGACTTCATTTAAATCACAATATGTAAAAGACGGCGTAAACGAAAGACCGCACATTTCGAACGTTTGCAATTTTACAAAACCAACAGAAACAAAACCTTCATTATTGACTTTTAATGAAGTAACGACTTTATTCCACGAATTCGGACACGGATTACACGGAATGTTGGCTGATACAGTTTACCCAAGTTTATCAGGAACTTCTGTTTATTGGGATTTTGTAGAATTACCAAGTCAGATTATGGAAAACTGGTGTTACGAACCTGAAGCTTTGGCTTTGTTTGCGAATCATTATGAAACGGGAGAAATTATTCCGATTGAGTATGTTCAGAAAATTAAAGAAAGTGCAAGTTTCCAAGAAGGTTTGGCAACATTGCGTCAGTTAAGTTTTGGATTATTAGATATGGCTTGGCACGGACAAGATCCAACTTCTATTACCGATTTAAAAGCTTTCGAAACGGAACAATTTGCTAATACACAATTATATCCCGATGTAAAAGAAAATGCGATGAGTACGGCATTTTCACATATTTTCCAAGGCGGATATTCTTCTGGATATTACAGCTACAAATGGGCTGAAGTTCTAGATGCTGATGCTTTTGAATATTTCCACGAAAACGGAATTTTCAATGAAGAAATTGCAAAAAAATTCAAAGATAATGTTCTTTCAAAAGGAGGAACTGAACATCCTATGACTTTGTATAAACGTTTCAGAGGACAAGAACCAAAACCTGAGGCTTTGTTGAAAAGAGCGGGACTTCTTTAATTTTAGATTTCTGATTTTAGATTTTAGATTAAATTCTAATTGCTATAATTTTAGATTAAACCGAAGCATTTCTGCTTCGGTTTTTTATTTGGTTTTACTTTAACTATCTTCGCCTTTTAAATCTTAATCTTACAAATACAAGCCGTGAAAAAATATTTTAAAATCTTTGTTTACCTAATAATTATTGGACTACTCGCAATTGTTTCTATAAATTATTATGTAACATCTTCGACTAAAACCAAAATTTATTATTCGGCTAAAAAATTCCCTAAGAATGATGTCGGAATTATTTTTGGTGCGGGAATTAACGGTAATCAGCCAAGCAAATATTTAAAGGACCGACTTGATGCAGGAATTATGCTTTGGAAAGCAAAACGAATCAATAAAATTTTGCTTTCTGGTGATAATGGCCGTGAAGAATATGATGAATTAACGGTAATGAAAAATTATTGTTTCAATCATGGCGTTGATACTACAAAGATTTTTATTGATTATGCAGGTTTCGATACGTATTCGACAATGTATCGCGCGAAGCATATTTTCAAAATAAAGAGAGCGACTTTAATTTCTCAAGAATATCATTTAAATCGTGCGATTTACATCGGAAATAAATTGGGAATAAAATCAGCTGGTTATTCTGCTAATCAAGGGGAATATTTAGGTTACAATTATGTTCGTTTTAGAGAATGTCTTTCAAGATGTAAATCATTTTTTGATGTTTTACGAAATCGTGAACCTCGTTTTTTAGGTGGAGAAATTAATATTAATGGAGAATCGAATTATTCGAAAGAAGATAAACGATAAATAAAAATATTGTGTCGCTCCGCTAGAGCTTTTGATATTTGAAACCTTATTTTCTATAAATATTATGCTCCGCTGGAGCAATTAAAAAAATGGGCTGAATCATTTCTGAAACAGCCCATTTTTTTTAATAAACAATTTAAAGTTAGAAATCTTCTTTCTTTTCTCTTTATTCTATTTTATTTATTCTTTCTCCAAAACTCTCTTAGCTAATTTCCCAACAGTCAATCCTTGCACTACAATTGAAAACAGCACAACAATATAAGTAACTTCAAGCAGCAAGTTTTTATATTCTCCTTCGGGCATAGAAAGTACAAGTGCGATTGAAACTCCACCACGAATTCCTCCCCAAACTAAAACCATCAAAGATCCTTTATTGTAAGCCGATTTTATTCCGAAGAACTTAAAGATGTCAAAGAATTTCCACGGCAAAACTATAGAGGTAAGTCTTGAAAAAAGAACGATAAAAATAGCTACAAAACCAGTAAGTAATTGTTTGTTTAAATCTGGCAATAACAACAATTCGAAACCAATAAAAAGGAATAAAACTGCATTTAAGATTTCATCGATGAGTTCCCAGAATTTACCTAAATAATCTTTTGTCACTTCGCTCATCGCGACTTTTTTGCCATAATTCCCAATAATCAATCCAGCAACAACCATTGCAAGCGGACTAGAAACGTGTAAACTTTGAGCCACTAAAAATCCTCCTGTTACAATCGAAAGCGTTATTAAAACAGAAACTTTATAATCGTCGATTTTCTTCATGACTTTTGATGCTGTAAATCCAAAAACAGCTCCTAATAAAAGTCCGCCGATTCCTTCTTTTGCAAAAAGCCACGCGATCGAACTAAAACTTACATCAAAAGTTGGATCGGTTGCCATTTTCAAAACAACAGCAAACATTACTACGGCTACTCCATCATTAAATAGCGATTCACCAACAATTTTGGTTTCTATTCTTTTTGGGACTTTAGCTTCTTTTAAAACTCCCAAAACCACAATTGGATCTGTTGGAGAAATCAAGGTTCCGAAAACTAAACAAAATATATACGGAATATGGATTCCTAAAAGCGGTGCGATATAATATAACAGCATCGAAATAATTAAAGCAGATAATACAACGCTTACCGTAGAATAAATCATAATTGGCACTTTTTGTTCTTTCAAATCGGCCATATTTACGTGTAACGCACCTGCGAATAAAAGAAAGTTCAACATTGCTCCCATTAGGATTTCATTGAAATCAAATTCTTTTATTAAATCAAAAAAATGTTTGGTAGTTGCAGGAAAATAAGAATCTCCCAAAAGACGAATTCCAACCGAAACTAGCATCGCAATAATCATGATTCCGATCGTTCCTGGAAGTTTTAAAAATCTTAAATTCAAATAGGCGAAGAAAGAAGCCAGCACGATAAGTACTGAAAAAGTGTAGTATAATTCCATAAAAAGTGATTTTTACAAAAATATCTTTCTCCTTATTTAATCGAAAATTTCAAGGGTTGAATTAACATAACTTTATAATTCTTAAAATCCCTAAAAATTTATTCTGGATATATTTTTTAATCTCGAAATTATACCTCAACTCACTAAAATAGTGCTAAGGAATGTTCTGGCTGGAATTTTAGTTCCCCAAGGTTGATTATTAGAACTCCATCCTAAATTAATATCATAAGATACTGTTCTTAAATTATCATTGCTTCCGCTAAAATCAATTAAAAGTCCTTGATTTTCTGATAAAGAAATTACGGTGTTATTTTGAATATTTTTGTTGCTAAACATTACAAACATCTTATTCACAGGAGCGACAGAAATCGTGTTTCCACCATATAAAGTAAAAGCACAAGTGCCGTAATATTGATCATCATCACTGCTGTAAACACAGATACCTGTAGAATAAGAATCAGTAGAATTGTTTTGAATTAACACATTTGGAGAAGTATTATTTGTATCAATTGTGATTTTGCCATAATCTTCGATAAGCATTCGTTGATTTAATTCTATTTTGTCATTAGAACCTGATACGCTTTTTTTAACCGTAAATCTAGCAGATTGTTTAGGTATTGACTTTTGTGGCTGTGGAATGTAGATCACAGCATTATCTGAAATGGGACTGGTTGACAAATAAGCCGAAAGATCAAATTCCCATTCAATCAGTATCGATTTTAAAAAATTCTTAGTAAAGGTATTCCAACATAAAGGAAAACATGACAAAGCATTATCAGATTTAGAAGCAAGAAAACAGCATAAAGTAAAATTTCCTTGATTTAATTTCTCAACAGTTTCTTGTGACAAATTTATAGTTAATGAACTTTTCATTTCCTTTATTTAAGTTAATATCGTTTTTAAATATTAAAAGAATTACTCCTCACCAAAAATTGATGAAGAGTAATTCAAATTCCCTCAAATTATACAGCAAATTTTTCGCTGATTGATTTTTCCAACTTATTAGTATTCTCAATCAATAACTTTTTCAAGTCAGTAAATGCATCAAAGTTTTTCAACCACGTTCCTCCTCCAGCGCTCCATCCTGCGTTTACAGAATAAGAAGTTTCTCTAGAAGTAACACCTGTTAGATTAATAAATGCACCAGCAGACATTGCTTTAGTAATTACAGTTGCTGTTATTACTTGTTCTGTAGAAAAAATCAATGCAATTTTTGTTATTGGAGTGATTACTCTAGCAGAGCCAGCTCCTAAAATAGGAAATGCACATAAAATGTTAGATTGCCCATTTACCAACTGATTGATTCCCACTGTAAACTGTTGCGTATCGTTATTAAGAAAACTTACTGCACCGTCAATACCATCTGAACTAGACTCTAAATTGCCAGATCCTAGTTCAATAGTTACGCGCTGTCCTAAGTCTGTATCGATAGTATTACTTGCTTCGATAACTGTTTTTGGAAGAATTGTAGTAGTCGAATTGTATGCTTGAAATTCTTCTTCCCAAGTAATTACTGTTTTTCCTAGTAATTTTTCAGCTGGAAGATTGAACCAAACTGTAGGAGATCCATCTCCTGAAGCAGCTACAGATTTAAATCCGTATAAAGAATATCCTTGAGATTTTAAAATTTTTACATCTTCTGGACTAATGTTGATTGTGGTTTTAAAAGTTGCCATAATATATATTTTTTGATTTGTTTGTTCCTACTCGTAAGCTTTTCGGTTTTCGCTCTGTATTATTTTCTGAATACAGACAATTCGTTTTTTAAGTGGTACTCCACTATTAATTACAATACAAATGTTGCAGTGTTTCCTGCTTTTGCAGTACAAGTACGACCTCTCATGTTTGTACCATCATCAAACCCTACTTGATAATCGTTACCAACAACAATTAAATTTGCTGGATCAAGATTGGTTACTCTCAAATTTTGAGCTCCAATAGGATCATTGCTATTTGCAGTTGCTACTGGTCTTGTGCCTGCTTCATTTTTAATTAATAAATCACTCATAACTTTAGATTTTTACGTTAGACAATAATTGTGAGGCTATCTTATTTCTACTATAAAACCTCAAATTGCGGTTTAGTTTTCTAAGAATTAACAATCGAGCAGATAATCTGTGTCGAGCAACTGTACTTTTTTTGATTACTGAGATAAAAATCTCATTTACATTCTTGAATCAGATTATATTTTCAGTGTTAATGCTTTTCTCATTTCCTGATCTGCAGTATCAGTTTTCGAGTTTTCAAATTCAAATCGTTCAATTAACAAGTCAATGATTTGTATGATTTTACCATTTGAGTTTTTTTAATGTTATGAAGAATAGTTTTGCGAACTATTTTCATTTCAAAATTATATCTTGTTTAAAGCTATTTTTTATAATATGTCATGAAACGGAAATATTTGGTTATGAAATAGATAAACCATGTTACAAGATATTTTTTAGTAACAGAAACAACAATTCCAAAACAAACTTTCAATTATTTTTGAAAGTTTAAAAACTTTTACATACATTTGTTTCATGGAATTCAAAGAAGCAAAAAATAAATTCGTTCAAACTTGGGGAGCATTAGGTTCACAATGGGGCATTAATAAAACTATGGCGCAAATCCATGCTTTATTAATGATTTCGAACGAGCCTGTTTCTATGGAAGACATTATGGAAGAATTACAAATTTCCCGCGGAAACGCAAGCATGAACCTAAGAGCTTTAATGGATTGGGGAATTGTTTATAAAGAATTTAAAGCCGGAGAAAGAAAAGAATTCTTTACGGCAGAAAGAGATTTAGACGAATTGGCTGTAAAAATTTCCAGAGAAAGAAGTAAAAGAGAAATCAAACCAGCTCTTAAAATCTTAAAAGAAGTTTCGACAATTGAAGCCAATGAATCTCCAGAAGAAAAACACTTTGTTGATCAGACTTCCAAATTATACGATTTCGTTTTAAAAGCCGATAATATGTTAGATAAAATGACTGAATTCAATGAAAACTGGTTAGGGAAATTGGTTATAAAAATGATGAAGTAAAAAAATTTAATCTAAACTTTCATTTTTTTCTGAAAGTTTAAAACTTTAAAAAACAATTGTCATGAACTTCTTAAAAGCAGAATGGAAAAACTTAGCACTTTTCAATTATGAAATTGATGCTGAAATTTTAGAAAAATACCTTCCCGCAGGAACTGAGATTGATATTTGGAACAACAAATGTTATGTAAGCTTGGTTGGATTTATGTTTAAAAAAACCAAAGTTTTAGGATTGAAAGTTCCATTTCATATCAATTTTGAAGAAGTCAATCTGCGATTTTATGTGAAGCGTTTTGAAAATGGCGAATGGAAACGCGGTGTAGTTTTCATTAAAGAAATTGTTCCTAAAAAAGCCATCACTTTTATTGCGAATACTTTGTATCAGGAACATTATGAAACTCAGAAAATGAAACATGAAATAATTGAAAACGAAAGCACCTATACTTTTATTTATCAATGGAAGAATGGCAAAGAATGGAACACAATTGAAATTGAAACTGAAAAAGATTTAAGCAAAATCGAGATTGATTCTGAAGCTGAATTCATTACTGAACATTATTTTGGATATACTAAAATTGACAAAGAAACCACTTTTGAATATGAAGTTACACATCCAAGATGGGAACAATTTGAAGTTTTAAATCACCGAATTGATATTGATTTCGAAAAAAATTATGGAAGCGATTTTCGATTCCTTCAAACTAAAAAACCAACTTCAGTTTTCCTGGCAAAAGGCTCAAACATTACAGTTAAAAACAAAAGAAAAATGGAGTTGATTCCCGTCGAAGAAACATTATACGCATAAAACTATTCATCTTTAAAACCAAAAATCATGAAAACGCTCGAAAATCAAACTTTGCTTTATGATGAAGATTGCCCGCTTTGCAATTTATATACTACTGGATTTGTAAAAAGTGGTATGTTGGACCAAAACGGAAGAAAATCTTATTGTCAGTTATCTGAAGAAGAGCAGAATTTTGTGGATCTAAAACGTGCTCCAAACGAAATTGCTTTAGTAGATAATAAAAACAAAACGGTAACTTACGGAATCGATAGTTTAATAAAAGTTATTGGTTTTTCTTTCCCCTTAATTGAAAAAGTTGCAACCATAAAACCGATTCATTACATTTTAAAAAAGCTGTATTCTTTTATTTCTTACAATCGAAAAGTAATTATTCCAGGAAATGTAAAAGAGGAAAACAAATTGCAATGCATTCCCGATTTCAATTATAAATACCGTTTTTTATTCATCGGATTTGCTTTGACTATAACAACTTTTGTTTTATTTGGATATTCAAATTTGATCTTGAATTTTCCGAAAAGCACAATTGCAAGAGAGCTTATTTTAGCTTTTGGACAAATTGTTTTTCAGAGTTTATTTCTTTTCAAATTTGATAAACAAACCATACTCAATTATGCTGGAAATTTAATGACGGTTTCTTTGATGGGAAGTTTAATTTTAATGCCGATTTTAATTTTGAGTCAGATTTTTCAGCTTCCGCAGATGATAATTTTAGGCTGGTTTGGAGTAACGGTTTTGATTATGTTTTTGGAACATTTTAGAAGAATTAAAATTCTAAAACTTCCATTTTATCTATCTTTCACTTGGATTCTTTACAGAATTGTTGCCTTATTTTTTATTCTTAATTAATCTTTCGGAAATCTCACAGACTTTAAAAACCCGTCAGGTTTAACGCAAAAAACATAAACATGGCTAAACTTATTATAGCAGCAGGAACAGGTTTTCTAGGACAAGTTTTAGTAAATCATTTCAAAAATAAATTTGATGAAATTGTTATTCTAACACGCGGAAAATCTCAAACCGTAGACGGAATTAAATATATAAACTGGAATGCTAAAACTTTTTCTGGATGGGAAAAGGAATTGGAAAATGCCACGGTTTTAATTAATCTCGCAGGAAAATCTGTTGATTGCCGTTATACCAAAGAAAACAAAAAAGAAATTCTTTGGTCTAGAATTGAAAGCACTAAAATTCTAAATAAAGCGATTTTAAATTGCCAAAATCCACCAAAACATTGGCTGAATTCATCTACGGCAACTATTTATCGTTTTTCTTTAGATAAACAAATGGATGAAGTTGATGGCGAAATTGGAAATGACTTTTCAATAAATGTCGCTTTGTCTTGGGAAAAAGCTTTTTTTAAAACTGAAACGCCAAGAACTTTAAAAACTGCTCTTCGAACTTCGATCGTTTTAGGAAAAAATGGTGGTGCATTAATTCCGTTAAAAACTTTAGCAAAAATTGGTTTTGGAGGAAAACAAGGAAGCGGCAATCAGTTTGTAAGTTGGATTCATGAAGAAGATTTCGCAAATGCAGTTGATTTTATTATTAAGAAAGAAATGACAGGCGTTATTAATGTCGTTTCACCCGAACCAATTCGAAATGAATTATTCATGCAAAAACTTAGAAAAGCAGTTGGTTTTCCCTTCCGAATTCCAATGAATAAATTCTTTTTGGAAATTGGTTCTTTTTTCATTCGCACAGAAACCGAATTGGTTTTGAAAAGCAGAAACGTAGTTCCAAAACGACTTTTAGAAAATGGGTTTGAGTTTAAGTTTGGGGATATTGATTATGCTTTTAAAGATTTAATTTAACCATTATTTGTCATTTCGACGAAGGAGAAATCACACAAGAAACTCCACAATCAAAATCGCCAATCTTTGCCGAATTCCGCGTGTGATTTCTCCTTCGTCGAAATGACAAGATTGTGAAAAACTGAGCCAAAATCATGACAACAATAAATCTCACAACAAAAATAAAAGCTCCAAAACAAATCGTTTTTGATGCTTCAAGAAACATCGATATTCATCAACAATCGGCAAGTCCTTCAAAAGAAAAAGCGATTGCTGGTGTAACATCTGGTTTAATTAATTTAAACGAAACGGTAACTTGGCGCGGCAAACATTTTGGATTTTATCTGACTCACAAAAGCCGAATTACTGCAATGAAACTGCATGATTATTTTGTGGATGAAATGGAAGCAGGCAAATTCAAATTTTTCAAACATGAACATTTTTTTGAAGAAGAAAATGGCTTTACAATCATGAAAGACAAATTGCAATATGAAACTCCGTACGGGATTTTCGGAGAACTTTTCGATATTTTATTTTTAGAAAAGCATCTTACTAATTTCCTTTTGGAAAGAAATAAAGTTTTGAAAAAGGTTTCGGAAAACAATAATTGATAGTTCTTTTGAATTTATTTCGCGCAGATTCCGCAGATTTGAGCAGATTTCAAAAAAATAGTTTCAATTTAATTGCTTCCCGCTTTAGCTGGAGGAGAAATGGAATAGAATTTTGCTGGCTTAAGCCAAAAGACAAAGTTTGGCTAAAGCCCTAATTGGAGACTTTTTTTAACCTCCAGCTAAAGCGGGAGGCAATTCAAAAACAAATTCAATTAATTTTTTTCAAATTCTGATTTTAAACATAGCCCGCGGTTTCAACCGCGGGAAACTTTGCGTAAGAAACCGTCTTAATAGTCAAAACCATATACAATGTTCTAAATATATTATAAAAATGAGTTTTCTCGTTTTACGTTTTGCGTGAGGGATAGAAGCGGATAGCCCACAGCCTGACAAAGGAAGTGCGAGGACTTTTAGCGGATAGCCCGGCCCGGAGGGACACGCCCAAATTATTGAAATTCATTTTTATTTGAGAATATCTTATTTAAATTATATTTGCAATTTAAATAAGAAAATACATCAAATAAATGATATTGCACAAAATTCAAATTATCGAGAACATTTGCTACACTGAACTTGTTTACGGCAGAATAAATAAAAAACTGAAAACAAACTTTACAAAATCTGAAATTGAAAAGATGATTTTGAAAATTTTGAATGATACTGAAGAAAAATATTATCAGAAAATTGGAAAAAACTTCTATGTTTCAAACAGTGAGAACAATATTAAAATTACTGTAAATTCAAATACTTACAGAGTTATTACTGCAGACAGAATTAAAAACAAATCATAAAAAAACAATCATCAGCCACCAAAAAATTGGAACACTTTCGACCCAAAAAGAAGTGTAATATTTAGAACGATTGGGATTGGCGAAAAAAATAAACAGCATTAACATCACTACCATTATCAAATTTATAATCGCGTCATGAATGTTGAATGTCGAAATAAAAACCTCCAGAAACCAAAACGGAATCAATAATAAAAATCCTAAAAGTTTGGTTTTCTTTACTCCGATTGTCTGCGGAACAGTTTGCAAATGCGGATCGTCATTGGCTAAATCTAAAATTTCGAAAACCAAAATCAAGACAAAAACCAATACAAATCTTTGAATGCATTTAATAAAGAAATCTATAGTAAACGGAATTTCGGCATTTATTAAAGGCAGAACTAAAGTTGCTCCAACCCAACAAAGAGCGACAATATAGATTTTTACTCCCGCCCAGTTTCTGGCATTTCTTCTATTTGGAAAAAAAGGTAAGGTATAAAGTGCCGTTATGGCAAAAATTCCAACGGAGACTATTTGTGTTATTCTTTTTAAATGAAAAAAATAATAACCAACTAAAATCACCGAAATAAAACTCAAAACAGCAATAATTTTTAGTTGAGTTCCAATCGGATTTTTCTTTACGCGAACAAGCGCATCATATTTTACGAAATTATATCCTACAATTGTTCCGAAAAAAACAAAAAGTGCCATCGGATCATCATACTGAATATGAAATACATGAAAAGTAATTCGGACCAAAGCATAACACGATAAAGCCACGTGAATACTGCTATTTAAATAAAAATCGAAAATTTGTTTTAGAAGTTTCATAGCTCAAATCTAATCAATTAGTAACAAATCAACTCTTTAGTTATAAATTTGATAAAAATTGAAGTTAAAAATACCTATTAAATTATTAATAATACTTAATTTTGCGCCACAAAAAACAACACATTTACTTTTAAATGTTATTCGCGCCCTATAATCGTGCAGAATCACATTATTTAAAACATTAGATAGCTACATGAAAACAGATGCTTTTGCTTTAAGACACATTGGTCCAAGAGAAACTGATCTTCAGCACATGCTGAAAACTATTGGAGTTGATTCGATTGAACAACTTGTTTATGAAACCCTTCCGGACGATATTCGTTTAAAAGCGCCTTTGAATTTAGATCCTGCAATGACAGAGTACGAATTTGCAAATCACATTCGCGAATTAGGGAAGAAAAACAAAACATTTAAATCATACATTGGTTTGGGTTATCACCCAACTATCGTTCCGGCTCCAATTCAGAGAAATATTTTTGAAAACCCAGGATGGTATACAGCTTACACGCCTTACCAAGCAGAAATTGCGCAAGGTCGTTTAGAAGCGATTTTAAATTTCCAGACTATGGTTATTGAATTAACTGGAATGGAAATTGCCAATGCATCTTTATTAGATGAAGGTACTGCAGCTGCTGAAGCTATGGCGTTATTATTTGACGTTCGTACAAGAGATCAAAAGAAAAACAATACACATAAATTCTTCGTTTCTGAAGAAATTTTACCTCAAACTTTATCTGTACTTCAAACGCGTTCGACTCCAATTGGAATTGAATTAGTGGTTGGAAACCACGAAACTTTTGATTTTTCAAATGAGTTTTTTGGAGCTATTTTACAATACCCAGGAAAATACGGTCAGGTAAACGATTACAGCGCTTTTGTTGCTAAAGCAAAAGAAAATGAAATCAAAGTTGCCTTCGCTGCTGATATTTTATCACTTGCTGCTTTAACTTCTCCGGGAGAAATGGGAGCTGCAGTAGTGGTTGGAACTTCGCAACGTTTTGGTGTACCAATGGGTTATGGTGGTCCTCATGCTGCATTTTTTGCAACTAAAGACGAATACAAACGATCTATGCCAGGTCGTATCATCGGAGTTTCGATTGATGTAAACGGAAACCGTGCTTTACGTATGGCGTTAGGAACTCGCGAACAACACATTAAACGTGAAAAAGCAACTTCAAACATCTGTACTGCTCAAGTTTTATTAGCAGTTATGGCTGGAATGTATGCAGTTTACCACGGACCAGAAGGTTTAAAATACATTGCAAACAAAGTTCACGCATCGGCAGTTACTACTGCTGAAGCTTTGAATAAATTAGGCGTTTTCCAAACTAACACGGCTTACTTTGACACGATTTTAGTAAAAGCTGATGCTCAAAAAGTAAAAGCAGTTGCTGAGAAAAACAAAGTAAACTTCTTCTATCCTGATGCTGACTCTGTTTCCATTTCATTAAACGAAACAACTTCAGTTGCTGACATCAACCAAATCGTTGCGATTTTTGCTGAGGCTTTAGGAAAAGAAACTTTCACAGTTTCTGAATTAACTTCTGCAAGTCAATTGCCTACTTCATTAGAAAGAACTTCTGCTTTCTTAACGCATGATGTTTTCAACAATCATCATTCAGAAAGTCAGTTAATGCGTTACATCAAAAAATTAGAGCGTAAAGATTTATCATTGAATCATTCGATGATTTCATTAGGTTCTTGTACAATGAAATTAAACGCGGCTTCAGAAATGTTGCCTTTATCAATGCCAAACTGGAACAGCATTCACCCTTTTGCGCCAGTTGAACAAGCTGAAGGTTACATCACAATGCTTAAAAAATTAGAGCAACAATTAAATGTAATTACCGGTTTTGCTGGAACAACATTACAGCCAAACTCTGGAGCGCAAGGAGAATATGCTGGTTTAATGGCAATTCGTGCTTACCATTTATCAAGAAACGAAGGTCACCGTAATGTATGTTTGATTCCTTCATCGGCTCACGGAACAAATCCTGCTTCTGCAGCGATGGCCGGAATGAAAATCATTGTTACTAAAACGACTCCAGAAGGAAATATTGACGTAGAAGATTTAAGAGAAAAAGCGATTGAGCACAAAGATGATTTGTCTTGTTTAATGGTAACATATCCTTCTACTCATGGAGTTTTTGAATCTTCAATTATTGAAATCACAAAATTAATCCACGATAATGGCGGATTAGTATATATGGACGGTGCAAACATGAACGCGCAAGTTGGATTAACAAATCCTGCTACAATTGGTGCTGACGTTTGTCACTTAAACTTACACAAAACATTCGCTATTCCTCACGGTGGCGGTGGACCTGGAGTTGGACCAATCTGTGTGAACGAAAAATTAGTTCCGTTCTTGCCAACAAACCCAATCTTAAAAGTAGGCGGAGAACAAGCTATTACAGCAATTTCATCTGCACCTTACGGATCTGCTTTAGTATGTTTAATCTCTTACGGTTACATCACAATGATGGGAGCTGAAGGATTAAAAAGCGCTACAGAACACGCTATCTTGAATGCTAACTATATGAAATCTCGTTTCGAAGGACACTACCCAATTCTTTATACTGGAGAATGCGGAAGAGCAGCTCACGAAATGATTTTAGATTGCCGTGCATTCAAAGAAAACGGAATCGAAGTTGGTGATATCGCTAAACGTTTAATGGATTATGGTTTCCACGCTCCTACGGTTTCTTTCCCAGTTGCTGGAACTTTAATGATCGAGCCAACTGAATCTGAAGATTTAGCAGAATTAGATCGTTTCTGTGATGCTCTTATCTCAATCAGAAAAGAGATCGAAGCTGCAACTGCTGATGACAAAAACAATGTATTGAAAAATGCACCTCACACATTGGCAATGTTAACTACAGATTCTTGGGATTTCCCTTATACTAGAGAAAAAGCAGCTTATCCATTGGATTACATCGCTGACAATAAATTCTGGCCATCAGTTCGTCGTGTAGATGACGCTTACGGTGACAGAAACTTAGTTTGCAGCTGTGCTCCTATCGAAGCTTATATGGAAAGCTAAAAATTAGCCTCCTAATAAATATCCAAACCCGACAGGTTTTTGAAACTTGTCGGGTTTATTTTTTGTTTCAAGTTTCAGGTTTCAGGTTCTAGCATAACTTGAAACCTGAAATCTGAAACTTTTTTAAACCAAACAACAAAGAAGAAATCTGATTTAAAGAAACATAACTTTCTTATAATCTTTTGTGAAATTATCATCATGAAATTAAAATGAAAGCAAAAAAACTTTACTCTCGAAATCGCCTTCAATCGTTTGAAATCTAGTAAATATTAAAAAATCATTAGAAAAAAAACAATATATCAACCGAAAAATAGCTATTTCATAATTATATGCATGCATACTATTTTTTATGATAGTTATCATAATATTATTTATACATTAGCGCTAAATTTATCGGATAATTAAGGGAAAAATGAAAATAAAAATTATTGGTATTGGGAGCTATATTCCTAATTTAGAAGTAAAAAATACAGATTTTGACAAACATGTTTTTTTAAATGAGGATGGAACTCCTTTTGGTTATCCGAACGAAGTCGTAATTAAAAAATTTAAAGGTATCACTGGAATTGAAAATCGCCGTTATGCCGAACCACAATACACAGCATCTGATCTAGCTTTTTTTGCAGCTCAAAAAGCAATTGCAAATGCAGGAATCGATGCAGAAACTTTAGACTATATTATTTTCGCTCACAACTTTGGCGATGTAAAAACAGGAACACACCAAACGGATATTTTACCAAGTTTGGCAACTCGTGTTAAAAACAAATTAGGAATCAGAAATCCAAAATGTGTAGCTTATGATATTCTTTTTGGATGTCCAGGATGGATCGAAGGTGTTTTACAAGCAAATGCTTTCATTAAATCTGGAATGGCAAAAAGAGTAATGGTAATTGGAGCTGAAACTTTATCTAGAGTTGTTGATGATCACGATCGCGATTCAATGATTTATTCTGACGGAGCTGGAGTTTCAATTTTAGAAGCTTCTACAGATGAATCTGGATTATTATCTTATGAAAGTGCCACTTATGCTAATGATGAAGCAAATTATCTTTTCTTCGGAAAATCATACAATCCAGATTTAGATCCAGATATTAAATATATCAAAATGTACGGTCGTAAAATTTACGAATTTGCTTTAAGCAACGTTCCATTAGCAATGAAAAGCTGTTTAGATCAAAGCGGAATTGCTATCGACGATGTGAAAAAAATCCTGATTCATCAAGCAAATGAAAAAATGGACGAGGCTATTATCGAACGTTTCTATAAATTATACGACAAAACTGCGCCTGCAGCTATTATGCCAATGAGTATTCATGATTTAGGAAACAGCAGTGTTGCAACCGTTCCAACTTTATACGATTTGATTCTTCAGAAAAAAGTTGAAGGTCACGAAATCAACAAAGGCGATGTTCTTATTTTTGCTTCTGTCGGAGCAGGAATGAACATTAATGCTTTTGTTTATAGATATTAGTCGCAGTTTGCAATCACAGTATTCAGTTTAGCAGACTGTAAACTGTGACTGAGACTGAAAACTAAAAAAAGTCCGCATCTTATAGTGCGGACTTTTTAGTATATTTGCGCCTTGTTGTTAAAAACTATAAAATGTACGAAAAAACATTTCCGAATAAAAGATTCAAACTTACCTTAGAATTTTTACAAAAACACGTTAAAACATCTGAAACCATTTTTGATTTTGGAGTTCCAAATCCGTTTTCTAAAATAATGGAAGAAAATGGTTATACTGTAAAAAACACAACAGGTGAAGATTTAGATAACGATCATACAGCTTTACAAACAGAAGAATATACTGTTTTTACTGCATTTGAAATTTTCGAACATTTGCTAAATCCATACACAATTTTACAAAACGTAAAATGTGACAAATTGTTAATTTCAATTCCGTTACGTTTATGGTTTTCACCAGCATATCGATCTAAAACTGATATGTGGGACAGACATTATCACGAATTTGAAGATTGGCAGTTGGACTGGCTTTTAGAAAAAACAGGATGGAAAATCACAGATCGTCTGCAATTTACACATCCGGTAAAAAAACTTGGAATCAGACCATTATTAAGATATTTCACTCCAAGATATTATATTGTTGTGGCTGAAAAAGTCAAGAACTAAGATTGCTGATTAACGATTTTTGATTTTTAGATGACTTTCACAGAATCTAAAATCTAAAATCTAATCCCGAGGCTTCGGGACTAAAATTCTTAAAATGAAATATTACATCGTCATCCCCGCGCATAACGAACAAGATCTCATTGGCTTGACTTTACAATCTTTGGTTTCTCAGACTGTTTTGCCTTCAAAAGTGGTCGTTGTGAACGACAATTCAACTGATAAAACGGAAGAAGTTGTATTAAGCTTCGCAAAAGAAAATCCGTATATTTCTGTTGTCAACAAAACTTCAGATGCTATTCATATGCCTGGAAGTAAAGTGATTCAAGCTTTTCAAAAAGGTTTTGAGACTTTAGATTCTGATTACGATATTATTGTAAAAATCGACGGTGACTTAATTTTTCCACCAAATTATTTCGAAACCATTATCAAACATTTCGAATCAGATTCAAAAGTTGGAATGGCTGGCGGATTCTGTTACATCGATAAAAATGGCGAATGGGTTTTAGAAAATCTTACCGATAAAGATCATATTCGAGGAGCTTTAAAAGCGTATCGAAAAGAAACCTATCAGCAAATTGGCGGTTTACGCCCAGCAATGGGTTGGGACACTGTTGATGAATTACTTTGTAAATATTACGATTGGAAAATTATCACTGACGAATCTTTACATGTAAAACATTTAAAGCCGACAGGTGCAAACTACAACAAAACAGCTCGCTACAAACAAGGCGAGGCTTTTTATACTTTAGGTTATGGTTTTTGGATCACTGCAATTGCTTCTGCAAAATTGGCAATGATGAAGAAAAAACCATTTCTATTTTTAGATTACATTAAAGGATTTATGAAAGCAAAAAGCGCCAAAACTCCTTTATTAGTAACTCCGGAACAAGCTAAGTTTATTAGAAATTATCGTTTACAGAAAATGAAAAAAAAGTTAATTTGAGTAGTAAAACACTCGAAAAAACTGAACTCATAACTCATAACTCATAACTTCTTTTTACCTTAGCCAATATTTAAAAATTATGATGCTAATTCGTTATTTATCCCAAATCGGGAAATATTTTTTAATGCTGAAAGAAATTTTCAATAAACAGACCAAATGGCCTGTTATGAAAAATTTAATTTTCAAAGAGATTGATGATTTGATTATTGATTCACTTGGAATTGTTTGCTTTATATCTTTCTTTATTGGAGGAGTTGTTGCCATCCAAACAGCATTAAATTTAACAAATCCCTTAATTCCTAAATATTTAATTGGTTTTGCTACACGTCAATCTGTAGTTTTGGAGTTTGCTCCTACTTTTATTTCGGTAATTATGGCTGGAAAAATGGGATCTTACATCACTTCAAGTATCGGAACAATGCGTGTTACAGAGCAGATTGATGCTCTAGAAGTTATGGGAGTTAACTCCGTAAACTATCTAGTTTTTCCAAAAATCATAGCGCTATTAATGTATCCTTTCGTAATCGGAATTAGTATGTTTTTAGGAATTTTTGGAGGATGGCTTGCTTGTGCTTACGGAGGATTTTCAACTGGAGCAGATTTTATTATGGGAGCTCAAAAAGATTTCATACCGTTTCATATTACTTATGCATTTATCAAGACTTTAATATTTGCGATGTTATTGGCAACAATTCCATCGTTTCATGGTTATTATATGAAAGGTGGTGCGTTAGAAGTTGGTAAAGCAAGTACAACATCATTTGTATGGACATCTGTCACTATTATCCTTCTAAATTATATATTAACTCAATTATTATTAGGATAATGATAGAAGTAAAAAATATAGAGAAATCATTTGGCGACAGCAAAGTTTTAAAAGGCGTTTCGACGGTATTTGAAACTGGAAAAACCAACTTGATCATTGGACAAAGTGGATCTGGAAAAACAGTTTTATTAAAAACGTTATTAGGAATTCATACACCTGACTCAGGAACAATTGAGTTTGACGGAAGAGTTTATTCTGATTTAGACAAAGATGAAAAACGTGAATTAAGAACCGAAATCGGAATGGTATTTCAAGGTTCTGCACTGTTTGACTCGATGACTGTTGAAGAAAACGTGGCTTTCCCTCTAAAAATGTTTACCAATAATAGCAAAGCCCAAATCAAAGAACGAGTTGACTTTGTTTTAGAAAGAGTAAATCTTGTTGACGCTCACAAAAAATTACCTTCTGAGATTTCTGGAGGTATGCAAAAGCGTGTGGCAATTGCACGAGCTATTGTAAACAATCCGAAATATTTGTTTTGTGATGAACCAAACTCTGGATTAGATCCAAATACTTCGACTTTGATTGATAACCTGATTCAGGAAATTACAAAAGAATATAATATTACAACCGTAATCAACACGCACGATATGAACTCCGTGATGGAAATCGGTGAAAATATTGTTTTTCTAAAGAAAGGCTTAAAAGCTTGGCAGGGAACTAAAGAAGAAATCTTTAAAACCGATAATGAAGCAATAGTTAAATTCGTTTATTCATCAAACCTATTTAAGAAAGTACGTGAAGCATATTTGAAAGGACTATAGACTTTAAAACCCAAAATATTAAAAATCCCAAATTCCAAGTTGCTTATTGGAATTTGGGATTTTTTTATTGAAAATTAGGTGAATAAATCTCGAACTTTAATTTACCAAATTCCTCTAAAAATAATTTTAGTTCTTCTGAGTGCTTCTGTGAATTCAGTTTAATTAGTGATTCCTTTTCCAAATGATTTTCGCTTAATAAAACAAAATCTTGAACTGCAAAATTATAACTCACATCTGCTCCTCCTGCACTTAAGTAGTCATTTCGCTGAAATGCTTTTTTGTATAAAATAGAGAATATTTTTTTGTCTCTTGGATTGATTTTTTTTGAATAAAAATTGAGATCTAAAAAAGACAATATCCTATAAAGCTCATTGTCTTGAACTTTAAACCCAACTTTAGAAAATGTCAAAGCCAATAAGGATATCCCAATAATTGAAAAAACAAATAACATAATGAAGAAGCTAACATTTAACTCTTCTATCTTATGATTAAGAAATGTCTGCAAACCTACACATGAAAAATATAAGAAAAAAAATGTTGGAACTAAGAGTATTGCTTTTTGCTTAAATTCGAAATTGTCGTTCAGTATTATTTTATTCATTATTCATCTAGTTTTTTATTGGCAGAAGCTCAACCTCAGCATTCGGATTAAAAAGATAAGTTTTCCCAGAGCTGATTTCTAAACACTCAAAACGCTTTGTTCTAACAGCTATTTTTTTAAAGACCTTACCATTCTTAATTCTAAAAATACTTCCATAAGGAATTTCGAAAACGTAATTTTTATCATTTTCTTTATCGTATTGCTTTAAAGCCAAAGACAAAGTAGTATCTGTATCACTGCTTGCAGAAGGATTCTTGAAATGTCTTGCTAGCAAAGGTAAAATCTGTCCTGGAAATATTTCTGGCCGAATAAACGGAACCATTAAACGCTGAAAAGTATACTTCCATTCATTTCCATGTGGTTTTATATTTCTTCCAAATTTTTCAAAAGCTACTAAATGCGCAATTTCGTGAATCAGCGTAATTAAAAACCTGTATTTATTTAAACTTGCATTGACCGTAATTTCATGCTTACCACTTGGTCCGCGTCTATAATCACCATGACGCGTCTGACGTTCGTTTACAATCTTCAAGTGCACCTGATTGGCCACTATCAAATCGAAAACAGGTTTTACCGCATGTTCTGGAATATATTTAGCTAAAGTTTCGCTCAATTTAATTATGAATTATGAGTTTTGAGTTATGAGTTTTTTCTTTGTCGTTAAAATTATACTTTTTATGATTTTTAGCACTTCTTCGCATTGCTTGTGCATTGATTCAAATTCAGCTTTTGAAATATAATTCGTTGCAATTAATATTTCCAGCCAATACATTGATTCATCACATTCTTTTTGAGAAATTGATAATTTATGAATAAAATCGGGTTTGCTTTGCGCATTAACAGCTTCACGAACATTCGCACCAACAGAAGTAATAGAACGCAAAAATTGTTTACTCATTACAAACTCCTTCCTTTCCGTAACTAACCATTTGTAAAAATTAACTCCACGAACAGCTAACTCAAAACTTTTAGTTTTCACAATGCTCTCACTCATAATTCAAAACTCATAATTCATAATTAATTAAGGATTGGTTGAAGAAACTTCCAGAACTTTTCCGTTAAAATACTTATTTCCGTTTAATGTAAAATCATAAATATAAGTTGCCATTCCTTCTGCTGAAATCGGCGCTTGATATCCAGGAAAAGCTTCATTAAGCATTTCTGTTTGAACAGAACCCAAAGCCAAAACATTAAATGAAATTCCTTTTTCTTTATATTCTTCGGCTAGTAATTCAGTCAAAGTAATTACAGCACCTTTGCTCGAACTATAAGCAGCTAATCCTGCGAATTTCAAACTTCCGCGAACTCCACCAATCGAACTAATCGTAACTACGTGACTTCCTTTTTCTAAATACGGAATACAAATACGAGTTAGATTCGCAACAGCAAAAACATTCACTTTATAAATGCTTTCAAAATCTGCTTGTGTAGTTTGCTCAAAAGGTTTTAAAAGCAAAGCACCAGCATTATGAACTACTGCATCTACTTTTTTCCATGTCGAAGAAAGAAAATTTTCAACTTGATCTAAAGCAGTTTCATCTGCCAAATCAACAGATAGACAAGTTATATTTTGATGTTCTAAAAGTGCTTGCGGGATTTTTCTGGAAATGGCCAAAACCTGATGACCTGCTTCAGCAAATTTCAAGGCCAATTCATAACCAATTCCTCTGCTTGTTCCTGTAACGATAATATTTTTCATTAGGCAAAAATAATCAAATGCTGTAAAAAAGCCTCTTATTTATTCATGGTTATTTCTTGCGTAGGCGAAACTGCAATTTTTGTCACCGCTGGCAATAACTCTTGTGTGAATCTAGTAATATGAGGAATGTCCATTAATTTAAATTCATCTGAAACATGGTGATAGAAATCAAAGTTTTCGAAATCAAAAGTACTTAGAGACTGACATGGTTTGCCAAAAGCTTGAAAGAACGAATAATTATCAGAACGATAAAACAACTGATATTCGGCTTCTTTTGGCAAAAATCCGATAGTGTTTTTTCCTGTATATTCGTTTATTTTTTGTGCCATGTTCGATTTATCAAAGCCTGTAATGTAAGCCAAATAATCTCGTTTCATTGGCACGCCAATCATTTCGATATTTAATTGTGTGTAAAGGTTAAAGTTTTGCTTTTTTAATTTCTCAACTAAACTTTTAGATCCTAATAATCCTTTTTCTTCTCCCGCAAAAAAGACAATCAAAATACTTCTTTTGTTTGCTTTGGTTTCGCTAAAATATTTTGCCATTGCTGCGACAGAAGTTACGCCCGAAGCATCGTCATTAGCACCATTATTTATTTTATCAGCTTGTTCTTTTTTCTCTAAACCAATATGATCGTAATGCGCACTCAAAACAACAAACTCTTTTTTTAATTGAGGATCTGTTCCTTCAATAACGCCAACAATATTAAAAGCTGGAGATTCAAAATTGGTCAACGTATCTCTGTAAGTTTTAAAATAAGGTTTGATTTTATTTTTCTTTAAAAAGTCCTCCAAGAAAACTGCTGCTTTTTCAATTCCTTTTGTTCCTGTTTCTCTGCCTTCCAATTCATCTGAAGAAAGATATTTTAGAAAATCTGAAATTTCAGATTCCTTTACTTTATAGCTTACTTCTATTGGCTTAGAAGTTTCTTTTGTTTCATTATCCTTTGTTGTAGAAGTTCCCGATTTACATGCTAAGAAAATTAAAGGAAGCAGAAAGTATAATTTTTTCATGGTTTTCTTTTTTGATGATGATTGAAAATAAAATTAATTAGACTATAAACTTATGAAAAGTAATACAATATTCATAAAAAAACCCTTTCAACAAAAAGTCGAAAGGGTTTAAATATATTGTAAAGATTATTTATCCAGCAATAACTGCTCTAGAAATTACGATTTTCTGAATTTCAGAAGTTCCTTCGTAAATCTGAGTGATTTTTGCATCACGCATTAAACGCTCAACATGGTACTCTTTTACATATCCGTTTCCTCCGTGAATTTGAACTGCTTCAACCGAAGTATCCATTGCAACCTGCGAAGCAAATAATTTTGCCATTGCACCACTCACGTCGTAGTTTTTATGATTGTCTTTATCCCAAGCTGCTTTCATACACAAATGACGTGCTGCTTCAATATTAACAGCCATGTCAGCCAATTTAAAAGCAATTGCTTGGTGATTGCAAATTTCAGTTCCAAAAGCTTTACGCTCTTTCGAATATTTCAGAGCCAATTCATAAGCTCCAGATGCAATTCCTAAAGCTTGAGAAGCAATTCCGATACGTCCTCCTGCCAAAGTTTTCATAGCAAATTTAAATCCGAAACCATCTTCACCGATTCTGTTTTCTTTTGGAACTTTAACATCCGTAAACATTAAAGAATGTGTATCTGAACCGCGGATTCCCATTTTTTGTTCTTTCGGACCAACTGAGAAACCTGGCATATCTTTAGTCATAATCAAAGCATTGATTCCTTTATGCTTTAATTCTGGATGCGTTTGTGCAATTACTAAATATACAGATGCTGTATTTCCGTTTGTAATCCAGTTTTTAGTTCCATTTACCAAATAGTGATCTCCCATATCAACTGCAGTTGTTTTTTGAGAAGTTGCATCACTTCCTGCTTCAGGCTCACTTAAGCAAAAAGCTCCGTGAATTTCTCCAGACGCTAAACCTGGCAAATATTTTTGTTTTTGCTCTTCAGTTCCATACTCTTGCAATCCCCAGCAAACCAATGAATTGTTTACAGACATTACAACAGAAGCAGAAGCATCTACTTTAGAAATTTCTTCCATTGCAATAACATAAGAAATAGCGTCAAGACCGCTTCCTCCGTATTTAGGATCAACCATCATTCCCATAAATCCAAGCTCACCCATCTTCTTGATTTGCTCAGTTGGAAAAATTTGTTTTTCGTCACGTTCAATAACTCCCGGCAATAATTCATTTTGAGCAAAATCTCTTGCTGCCTGCTGAATCATTAAATGTTCTTCGGTAAGATTAAAATCCATAGTAGTTTACTTTAAATGTTTTTCTCAACCAGATTTCAAACAGATTTCTTTAGTTGATGATTTTTTATGTTTTTTTGTGATTTTTCGATGCCTTATTTTTTAATGCAAAGGCTTCCAAAGATACTTTTTAAATGTGAAAACTACAATGCATGCATATAAAATTAATAGATCAGCAAAGATTACGATAACGTTTTCGTTATTATTTAGCTTTTTTTTCAAAAGAGCATTAATTTGGTAACAAAATTTCTAAAATTTAAGATTAAGATTATGCCTAAATTTTTACTTTTTATTAAAAAATTGAGGCTTCACAAAAAGCAAAAAACTAAACAATTCTTAAATTCAGTAAAAGTACGTAAACTTACTCTTACTAATTTGATTTTTAATGTAATAGAAAAATTAAATGTAAATTTTACAGAAAAAAAAACATTCTAAAAATGAACCAAATATTAATAAATTACTATTATTTTTGCCCTAAAAATAAAAATTTGATAGAATATGAAAAAGATTTTACTTTTACTAACAGTCCTTTTAAGCTTACAATTTTCGACTGTTTCTGCTCAAACTCAAATTGAAGTAAATGGAGTAAGTGTACCTAGAAAAATTGAATTTCAAGGTAAACCATTACAATTAAACGGAGCAGGCGGAAGATCTAAAATGTGGTTGGAAGTTTATGTGCAGGCATTGTATTTATCTCAATTAACTCAGGATCCGCAATTCATTATTGATAGCGATACTGAAATGGCTGTTAGAATTGAAATTACTTCTTCTATGGTTTCTTCAAACAAACTGACAAAAGCGATGAACACAGGTTTTGAAAAATCTGCGGGAGCAAATCTGGAACAATTGCGTCCAAGAATCGAGCAGTTAAAAAGCTTTTTAAGTGATGCCATTACAGAAAAAGATGTTTTCGTTTTAGCTTACAATCCATTAGATCAAAATGTTTACGTAAGTAAAAATGAAGTGCTGAAAGGAAAAATCCCTGGATTCGATTTCAAAAAAGCATTATTCGGAATCTGGCTTTCTGATAAACCAGTTGACGAAACTTTGAAAAAACACTTATTAGGACAATAAATCTTAATTTTTTAAATATTCAAAAAGCCGAAAACCTAATAGTTTTTGGCTTTTCTTTTTTGTTTTATAAATTTGATGCGAAATACATTATTCGCATTATTCTATTTTATACATTTACGCAAAATAAACATATCACAACAAAATGAAAGATTTATTACAACAATTTGAAAACAAAGCACCTGAAATTGTTTTCAATTGGAAAGATTCAGAAACAGAAGCCGAAGGGTGGACTGTTATTAATTCACTTCGTGGAGGAGCTGCGGGTGGAGGAACAAGAATGAGAAAAGGCTTAGACATGAACGAAGTTTTATCTCTAGCTAAAACAATGGAAGTTAAATTCTCTGTTTCAGGCCCTGCTATTGGCGGAGCTAAATCTGGAATAAATTTTGATCCAAACGATCCTCGCAAAAAAGGTGTTTTACAGCGTTGGTACAAAGCGGTTTCTCCGTTATTGAAAAGCTACTATGGAACTGGAGGAGATTTAAATGTTGATGAAATTCACGAAGTAATCCCAATGACAGAAGAATGTGGTGTTTGGCATCCGCAAGAAGGAGTTTTCAATGGACATTTTAAACCAACAGAAGCTGACAAAATCAATAGAATTGGGCAATTGCGTCAAGGTGTAATTAAGGTTATCGAAAACCCAAAATTCTCACCAGACGTAACTAGAAAATATACTGTTGCCGATATGATTACTGGATATGGTGTAGCAGAAGCAGTTCGTCATTTCTACGCAACTTATGGCGGAGATATTAAAGGTAAAAAAGCAATTGTGCAAGGTTTCGGAAACGTAGGTTCTGCCGCTGCTTTCTATTTAGCTGAAATGGGCGCAAAAGTTATCGGAATCATTGACCGTGATGGTGGATTAATTAAAGAAGAAGGTTTTTCTTTTGAAGAAATCAGAACTTTGTTTTTAAATAAAGATGGAAATAAATTAGTTGCCGACAATATGATTCCGTTTGAGGAAATCAATTCTAAAATCTGGACTATTGGTGCTGAGATTTTCACACCTTGCGCCGCTTCAAGATTAGTAACTCAAACACAAATAGACAGCTTAATCGCAAACGGATTGGAAGTAATCTCTTGTGGCGCGAATGTTCCTTTTGCTGACAAAGAAATTTTCTTCGGTTCTATTATGGAAGAAGTTGACAGCAAAGTAAGTTTGATTCCAGATTTTATTTCAAACTGTGGAATGGCAAGAGTTTTTGCTTATTTCATGGAGAAAAAAGTTCAAATGACAGACGAGGCTATTTTTAATGATACTTCAGATACAATTAAAAATGCGATTGTTAAAGCTCATGCTTTGAGTACGTCAAAAACAAATATTAGTGCAACTGCTTTTGAAATTGCATTGAAACAATTAGTGTAATTAGTTTTATATTTCACTTTTAAAACGGGCTAAATCATTTAGCTCGTTTTTTTTTAACCGCAAGACTCGCAAAGGTTTACGCAAAGAGCGCTAGTTTATTTCTCGCAAAGTCGCGAAGTCGCAAAGTTTTTCTTTTTAAGTTTCTTTGCGTCTCCGCGACTTTGCGAGATTTTAATAAAACCGCTTTGCGAACCTTGCATAACCTTTGTGTGCTTTGCGGTTAAATAGCTAGCAGTTTTTAACGCAAAGTACGCTAAGGCATTTTAATTTGAAGCGCAAGCAATATCTAAATATTAAGTTCGCAAAGCTTTGTGTACATCTAGCTTTGCGAACTTCAATCGGAGGTTTACTCAAAGTTAAGACAAATAAAACTTTGCGTTTCTTTGCGTAAATCTTAGCGTGCTTTGCGTTATAATTTTTTAAAAAACCTTAGCACCCTTTGCGGTTAAATTCTCTCTTTCATTCTAAACAATTTTTACTACTTTTAAACGTTTTTAAAATAATACATTTCAAAATTTAGAATCTAAATGAGTTCCTCAATTTCTTCAGATCAAAAGAAATCATTGCTATTCACAACAGCTATATATGCAGTAATAATTCTATTACTGTTTTTTATCCGTTTCTGGCCTCCTTATAATCCAGAAAACAATGTAGCTCTTGCTGATGGCGGCGGAGGTGGCGGCGGCGTAACCATAAATTTTGGAGACAGCGATTTAGGTTCTGGAGCCAATTATAAAAGCGAAGTTTTGGATGTAAAAAACAATGTAAAACAAGCGCCCGCAAAAGCAACTCCAGAAGAAGAAGCGATAATTAGTCAGGAAAATACAACTGCCGATAATGATGTTGTTATTCCGACCAAAGAGAAACCGAAGAAACCTGTGCCTGTTGAAAAACCAATACAAAAACCAGTACCAGAAAAACCAAAAGTTTCTAACTCAACAAATGATGCTTTAGCCAGCATTATGAAAGGTTCGAACAAAGGCGGAGACGGAGATGATAAAGCAGCCGGAAATAAAGGAAAAGCAAACGGAAGTCTAAACTCTAACGGTTATTACGGAAGTGGTGGTTCTGGCGGAGGAACTGGAGGCGGTAACGGAACTGGAAATGGCATTGGAACTGGAAGCGGTTACGGAGCAGGAACTGGTGGTGGTTCTGGCGGTGGAACTGGATATTCTCTAAACGGAAGAAAGGCATTATCGAAACCTGCTCCAAAATACACTTGTAACGAAGAAGGAACTGTTGTGGTTGAAGTTACAGTTGATCAAACTGGAAAAACCGTTAGTGCAACTGCCGGAATAAAAGGAACAACAAACAAAGCAAGTTGCTTATTAGAACAAGCCAAAATTGCTGCATTAAATACAAAATGGTCTGCTGATGATAATGCTGCGCCAAAACAAGTTGGAAGAATTATTTATAATTTTAACTTGAATTAAAAAACACGAATTTCACGGATTTTCACGAATCTGCTATTATAAAAAAGGCTTTCAGAAATATCTGAAAGCCTTTTTTGTTGCTTTTATTTTAATTAACGATTAGCTTGTCATCCTGAGCGAAGTCGAAGGACACACATGTAATTCCTCAAAGAGAATCATCAATCTTTGTCGAGCTTCTTAGCGTGTACTTCGACTTCGCTCAGGATGACAAATTATTGCGTAAAATTAGGTTCTGTTCGCGTGAGGGATAGGAGCAAGCTACCGAAGTAGCGCTCCCGATAGCTATCGGGACGGCCGCAATAAAAAAATGGGCGAATCAACGTTATGTTATGCTGATTGGCCCATCTTTTTATTGTGGTCACGCCCTAATAATTATTTTTACTTCGGACTAGTTGCAATTACAAATTTCAAATTATTCTTCACTCCTATCTGTAAAACATCTACTAAGTCTTGAACTTGTAAGTTAAACGGAATTCGAACTACGACAGTTTGTTCTTTATCTGTTCCTATTTTTGACATTAAACTCGTTTCTAGATTTTCAAAATCGACTTCTTGTTTGTCGATATAGAACTTTTTATCTTCTGTAACCGATAAACTAATTAATTGTTTATTGGTTTTTTCGTTCGCTTTAGCTTTTGGCAAAGTCATCTTAATCACATTCGGATTTGCCAGTGTTGAGATAATTAAGAAAAACAACAGCAGGAAAAACATGATATCGCTCAAAGATGAAGTCGCTACTTCGGCGTGAAATCTTCTTTTTCTTTTAATAGACATGGCTTATGCTCTTTGAATTATATTGACAAATTCTAAAATCTGTTTCTGAATTTTTAAAGCAAAATTATCAATCTTTCCGTTCAATAAGTGGTAAGCACTATAAGCAATAATTCCCACAATTAATCCAGAACCAGAACTGATCATTTTCTCGTACAAACCTCCAGATATATTTCCGATACTAATATTTTCGGTAACCGAAATGCTGTAGAAAATTTTGATAACTCCAGAAATTGTTCCAATAAAACCAAGCGTTGGCGCGATACCTGCGATAAGTCCAAGATGACCTAAATGTCTTTCCATTTCGCCAATCTCGATATCGGCAGCACGATCCATGTTGGATTCAATTTCTGCAATTGGTCTTCCAATTACCAAAACACCTTCTTTCAAAATATTTCCAGCTGCAGTATTATTTCTTTCCACAATAGTTCTTGCCAATTCAATATTTCCAGAATGCAATTTCTCACCAATGTCTTGCATTAATCGGCTGTCAATTTTAGACGCACGGTTAATGTACATATAACGTTCAAAAATTAGGTAAATCGTATAAAACAATAAAATCGCGATTGGAATTAAAAAAACTCCCCCTTTCATGATAAACCCAAACATTGAAATTTCATTTTGGGGTGTTGCAACCTTCTCTATCACTACATTTGAAGCATTTGCGATTGTATCTGTTTGTAACTGAATAAAACTAAACATATATTAATTCTGGTTTTTAATAATTAATTCTAAAAAATATTTGAAATTTGCAATAAAGATAATTTTCGCTGTAATATTAAACTACAAAAATCGAAATTTATTTCAATCAACAACCATTTTATCTAAACAAATGAACTATCAAGAGACTACCAATTGGATGTTTAATCAACTTCCAATGTACCAATTGCAAGGTGCTTCGGCGTATAAAGAAGATTTAACTAATATTAGAATATTGGCAGCTCATCTTGATAATCCGCAAAACGAGCTCAAATGTATTCACGTTGCTGGAACAAACGGAAAAGGTTCGACCTCGCATATGCTTTCGTCTGTTTTACAAGAAGCGGGTTATAAAGTTGGTTTGTACACTTCTCCACATTTAAAAGATTTTAGAGAAAGAATTAAAATCAACGGTAAAGAAATCTCTGAAGCTTTTGTCATTGAATTCATTGCAAAACACAAAGATTTTTTTGAAGCTAATGATATGAGTTTCTTCGAAATGTCGGTTGGTTTGGCATTTGATTATTTTGCTGCAGAAAAAGTTGATATTGCTATTATCGAAGTTGGTTTGGGTGGAAGATTGGACGCAACAAATATTATTACGCCTTTGGTTTCGGTAATTACCAATATTGGTTTGGACCATACACAATTTTTAGGAAATACTCTCGAAGCAATTGCAGGCGAAAAAGCGGGAATCATAAAACCAAATATTCCAGTTGTTATTGGCGAATATAATGATGAAACTAAACCTGTATTTTTGGCTAAAGCCGAAGAAAACAATGCACCAATTTCTTTTGCTTCCGATTTGATTGATCAGATTTATTTGTCTGATTTAATTGGAGATTATCAGTTTCATAATAAAAAAACGGTTCAGCAGACGATTTCGATTTTAAACAATGAAACCGATTTTAAGATTTCGACAGAACAGCTAAAAGAAGGTTTATTAAATGTTGTAAAAAATACTGGTTTACAAGGAAGATGGCAGCAATTGGGAGAAAACCCGAAAATCATTTGCGACACTGCTCACAATAAACACGGATTATCGGTTGTAATGAATCAGCTGAAAAACGAAAAATTTGAAAACCTTCATATTGTTTTGGGTGTTGTTAATGATAAAGATCTAGATTCTATTTTGCCATTATTCCCTAAAGAAGCAAAATACTATTTCTGCAGACCAGATTCTTCAAGAGGTTTAAGCACCGAAATTCTTCAAAACGAAGCAAAAAAATATGACTTGATTGGTGACCAATACAGTTCTGTTGAAATCGCTTTCGCGGAAGCAAAGAAAAAGGCTGCAAAAAATGATTTTATTTATGTTGGCGGAAGCACTTTTGTAGTGGCTGAACTGCCTTTAAATTAAGAGAATTAAATTTCACATCCTAAATAAGGATAAAATCGCCTACAAACATATAACTATTTGATTTTTAATGATTTAAATTTATTTATTAAAAACCCAAAAATAAATTTAAATCATGAAAACAAGAAGTACACTTCTAGGGCTTTTCCTATGGATGGCTCTAGTGTGCGTTGCAGGTTACGCACAGGAAAAAGAGAAACCAGTTTTTATCACGATGACTACTCTGCATCGCAGTTTAGATGGAAAAGCAAAAGACTGGAAGGCTACAGAACAGGAATACTTTGACAAAGTTATTAGTAAAAATGATCTTATTATTGGTTCGGAATTACTTACTCATTATTACACGAATGACAATACGGAAGTAGTTGCCGTGAGTGTTTATAAAAATTGGGAGGATATAGAAAAAGCAGATGCCATTAATGAAGATTTAATTAAAAAAGCTTGGCCAGATGAAAAAGCCAGAAAAGCTTTCTTCGATAAATACAACTCTTATTACACTCCAATACATTCAGATGAGATTTATCAGAGTTTAAATTCAATTGGCGAAAAAGCATACAAAGATCAAACAAAGAAACCAATGATCGTTTACATCCGAAAATCTGAACTTAGCATGAAAGGAAACGGAAAAAACGCGAAAGAATTTAATGAAAAAATCACTTTTAACGATCCTTATATAAAAGCATATTATCCGTTCCGTCATTCTTGGGGTTCTAATAGTACCGATTTTATGGAAGCGTTTTTCTATGACTCATTAGCCGATATGGAAAAATCCAACGAAAAAATAGACGAACTGATTAAATCGACCTGGCCAAATGAAAAAGATTCGAACGCTTTTTTTGATGAATTGGACAAATCTTTCACCGGAAAACACAGCGATAATATCTACAGGAACATTCCGTCGCTTTCAAAGTAAAAAATGATTAAAAAATATACTTTCATAACATTTTATCCCTCAGCCTTATAGAAAATACTTTTGAAAAATTTTAAATTTTTATTCTATTTTCTTTGCAGAACTCAAAAACTAGCGTATATTTGCACTCGCAATCACGAAATGCTAGCAACCTAGCAAAATAGGGCGATTAGCTCAGCTGGTTCAGAGCACCTCGTTTACACCGAGGGGGTCGGGGGTTCGAACCCCTCATCGCCCACCAAGAAACTCCTTAAGAAATTAAGGAGTTTTTTTTTGTTTAATACTTTCTCAAACTTCCTTTTAAATTTAACTCAACACAATCTTGTCATTTCGAGGAACGAGAAATCACACTCGAATATCGACAAAGATTGGCGATATACTTTACGGAATTTCTAGTGTGATCCTTCGTGCCTCAGGATGACAAATCTTTGCCTAAATTTAAACCTGAGAAACAGAATTCCAAATCGAATTTATAAAAAAACAGAATAAATCAAATTTGCATTCGATGTATTTTTGCAAGAAATTTACACTTCCAAAAAATTATTATTAAGCCAAAGTAATTCAAATTGAAATTAATTAATTCTATGAAAACAAAAATTTTATCCGCCTTCGCTTTAATATTATCATTTGCAGGATTTGCACAATCAGAAAAAGTAAATTTTTCCGAAGAATTCAAAAAAGAGAATCAAGGAAAATCGACAGTTGAAGTTAATGAAGTAAAAGAACTTCTTACGATCATGTTGGCAATTACCGATTTTGGATTAGAAAACGATGATATGTTTGAACAAAGAGGAGATTATTATCAGCGTGTTCTTACGCATTTTTAACCTTATAAAGATGAACCAATTATTAAAAAAATGGATTCTCTTTTAGTTAAAAACCCGCTAAATTATATCTTCTTTACAGGAAACGCGCAGACTTACTTTTTAAAAAATGAGGTTTTAACACCAAACAGTAATTATATTTTACCAGCAAATAGGGTTGCAAACGTAAAAATTGACGTAAATCCAATTACGACTTACAAAAAAGAAATTGAAGCTTTTGCTAAAAAATCAAATTTCAATGAATTCTACAAATCTGAAAAACCTTTTTATGACAAAATCATTTCAGATTACAAACAGTATTCAAATCTTCAGAAACAATGGAATTGGCTAGAAAAGAATTTTGACACAAAGATTAACAGTTACATTGTATATACTTCTGCATTAATAAATGGTCTTAATTATACTGGAGGCTACGAAAACAATAATTTTCATCTTATCGAAATGGTTTTACCAACGATTCAAAAAGAAAAAGATCGATCTGAAAAAAACAACGAAGCTTTTAACACAAGAAGCATGTTTACAGAAATTGATCACAATTATGTAGAAAAACCGAGTGTGAAATTTAAATCGGAAATTAATACCGCTTTGAAAGACCGTGAAAAATGGGTTAATACAAAAACATATGGAACAGAATATTATCCAGACGGCTATAAAGTATTCAATGAATACATGACTTACGGCGTTTTTATTTTATATGCTGAAGAAATTTACAAAGGCGACACAAAACTACTTCAAGAAATCAACAATGAAGTAAATGGCGTAATGATTGAAAGAGGATTCATAAAAATGAAAGAATTCAATGAAAAGCTTAAAAATCTTAGAAACAAAAAAAAGAAAATCGATCTAATATATCCAGAACTAATCAAATGGTGTAGTTTGCAATAAAAATTACAAAACATTTCCATAAAAAAACTCCATTATTTCTAATGGAGTTTTTTTATAGTCAAATTTCAAACCTAATTGATTGACAATTCATTATCAATCATTACTTTTTATTTTTTCACATACTTTTTCGAGAAGACTCTTGGTCTTTTTAAAATATCTCATTTTATCGTCAATCTCTTTTATCTTGGCTTGAAAAAGCTCAAGCGTTTCTGGTTTCGAATCAGTACTTTCAAACCAGCTGATTAATATTTTTTTTATTTCTGCTAAAGTAAAGCCAACTTCCCTTGCTTCTATTATTATTTCTAAACGTTCAATAGTATTACTATCGTAATGTTTATAATTATTAGATGTCACTTTTTCATCAGTCAATCCCTTAATCATTCCTAAATTCTCATAATATCTAATAGTATGGATTGACAATCCTGTTTTTTTCGACAATTCGTTTACAAGCATAATTCTATTTTTTAGAAGAAAACAATAAAGCATAGAGTACAGTCTATACTTTCCAGTTTCAAATATACTATTTTTTTGTTCTTAAAACACAAGAAATGAGACAAAAACAATATTTCAGAAACACTAGTCAATTTTACACATTCCATAGGCAGTTTCAATTTTCTCGTCTGCAATTGTTACAGCAATGACAGCACAACTACCATCAACAAATACTATTCTAGAATTAACGCCGCCTCTAGCATTTACAGCTAAAGCAATATCATCTCCCTTCGTTTTAGTAGTATCTAACTTTAAATTATATTCGCAGTCATTTATCCATGTTAAAATATAGTAACCTTTTTCCTCAAAAACTTTTCCGGTTTTCATATCGAATGTTTCTTCAGTTTGAAAATTTTCGAATCGCTCATAAATATATTTCTGCTGATTTATTTCATCTATTAATTCAAATTTACCCGTTCGAAAATCTTGGCAATTTAGTTTTTGCGAATATGTATTAACTGTGCCGAGTAATAGCAGTAAAGTTGTAATTATTGGAAATTTCATAGTTTATTTGGTTTTAATAGTTTTAATAAATGGAAAAGCGAGATCAAGTTAAGCTAATTTCTGATTAAATACTCATTAGAAGATTATAACTCAAAACAAAAAACAATAAAAAACTCCATTACTTCTAATGGAGTTTTTTATTATGATTTAGACTAAAGATTTTATTTCGTTAGTTTTTCTTTTCTTTTAGCATTTAAATAATTCCTTAACGGAATATCATAAACAACCATTACTAAATAAGCGAATCCGACCAACAAAGCAACTGAAGTTATTACAATTAAAGTCAATTGTGTTGTATCTGATTTAAAATTAGTATAATAATTTCCAAACATCCATAAAACGGCATAATGCGTCATGTATAATGGATAGGATATTTTTCCTGAAAAAACACAAGCTTTTTTCAATCCAGGTTTTAAGATAGCTCCAGCTCCAAAAGAAATTAATAATGGAAAATAAAGCAACACAACTAACGGTTCTGAAATCCAATTCCATTCTGAAAACGGCATAATAAAAGCTAACAGCAATAAAAAGGTTAATCCACCAAAACCAAGTTTATTTTTAATTACCCAATTTGATCGATAAATAAGCAATCCCGCCAAAAAAGAATAGGAAATTCTAGCACATCCATCCCAGAAAGTCGGACCGCTCCAACCTCCAATTAAATTACCAGAATTATATCCTACATAACAAATAGCCACTGCAGATAATATCGTTAATAGCAATAAAAAACTTCTTCCAATTCTATAAAGAACAAATGCATAAACGATATTGGCTATATATTCCCAAAAAAGCGACCAAGCCGGTGCATTAAAACTAAACAAATTAAATCCGCGGTCAGCAATAACTGGAAACGGAATAAGAAAAATTGAACAGATAAATGTCAAAATAATTTTTCCTGTGCTGTACAATTCTAAATGACCACCAAAAGGATCAAATAAAAAAGCCAATAAACCAAGTATTGAACCTGCAATAACTAACGGATGAAGTCTGATAATTCTAGCAATAAAAAAATTACGAAGCCCCATTTTTGCAATTCGATCATCATAAGCATATCCAATTACGAAACCTGAAAGACAAAAGAAAAAATCGACAGCTAAAAATCCGTGTCCGATAAAATTCTTGCTTGGATCAGTAAAAATCCATTCCATAAAATGAAACACGACAACTGCAAAAGCGGCGATGCCTCTTAATCCGTCTAAAATTTCAAAATGCTGTTTTGTTTCAAGAACTGCTATAGTTGACTGGCTTGCACTCATTAGATTGTAATAAACTTATAAATTAGGTGATTCGGTATCGTTGCAAGTTCTACAAATTAATATTCAAATCAAAATCAGATTTATTCAATTCAGTTGTTAAATTGTTTGAAGTTTCACATTTAAATAACTTTTTGCACTTTTTCACGCAATGCTTTTTTCTTAATTTTACCGAAAATCAAATTTTATCATGAGTTTTAAAGGTTGTCTTCCTCCTCCATAAATTAATAATGCTTCTTTAGTATTGACACTTGACTGAATCTTCAGTCCGATTTGTTGTGTCTTTACCTCAATCACATTATTAATATTCAAAAAATATCCTCCCAAAAAAGGATAGACAACTTCTTATGAAAAAATCTTATTTGATACTGCATTCTGCAGTTTTACTTGCTGGTTTTACTGGCGTTTTCGGAAAACTTATTTCTCTTAACGAAATTACTTTAGTTTGGTATAGAGTATTATTTGCTTCTATTATTCTCTTTTTCATTTTAAAAATTTACAATCTTAAAATGCTAAAGTCATTTTCTGAAGCGGTAAAAATTTCTAAAGCTGGAATCTTGATTACCATTCATTGGGTTTTCTTTTATGCCAGCATTAAATATTCTAACATATCTATTGCGTTGTCTGTTATTGTCTGACTAGTTTTTTCACAGCTTTTTTCGAGCCTATTCTCAATAAAAAAAGATTCAATCTAGTTCAGGTTTTATTAAGTATGCTAACTTTATTAGGGATAAGTTTAATTTTCCATTTTGATTCTTCGTATCAGCTTGGAATTTTACTTGGAGTAATTTCTTCTGCATTTGCTGCTTTGTACACTATTTACAATGAAAGACTCGTACAATTTTATGACAGTAAATTAATTAATTTTTATCAGATGCTTGGCGGAACTTTAGTTTTAGGATTTGCACTGCCATTTTATTTTTACAATTTTCCAGACCAAACTTTCATTCCAAGCTTAACAGATACTTTCTATTTATTGATCTTAGCGTCATGTTGCACCGTTGCGCTTTATGTTATGTTTGCGGAATCACTTAAAAAAATTCCTGCTTTCACTATAAATCTAACTTTCAACCTAGAGCCCATTTATTCTATAATATTAGCTTTTTTATTTTTTAACGAAGGACAATCAGTCAATTTCTCATTTTATATCGGAATAAGCTTGGTAATGACTTCCGTTTTACTGCAATCTATTATTTCTATTCGAAAGAAAAATACGGTAGAGCCACAAACCTCTTAAAAGTATAAAACAAAAAAAACTCCTTTGTACAAAAGGAGTTTTTCTTTTTATCGATATTTTTTAATCATTCAATCCCTTTCCATCTAAAATTCGCGGAATATTTTTTTCTACTCTCGCCTCTCTTGTTTTAGATTGTTTAGGCTGAGAAAAATGAAGTAAATATGCACGTTGTCTTCCAGGAGTTAAAGTATAAAAAGCTTTTTTAAAATCAGAATCCGTATCAAATTTATTCTGAAGTTCTTCGGCAATTTCAAATTCAGAAACTTTTTTCAGTTCTACTTTTTGCCCTGACTTTTCAATTTCAGCCGCTTCAAAAATATACTTTTTCAAAATTTCTTTCTTGGCCAAAATATCTTGAGTATTCGTAAATCTAACTTGACGAGCCGCTTGTACATTCTCTGATTGCTGAATTAATATATTATCTGGATCTTTCATTAAAGCTCCTTTGAAAAACAAAAAAGCACAATATTCCTTAAATGAATGAATCAAAACAATATTTGCATTATCAAAAGTGTAACATGGACATCCCCATTTTAATTCTTCTGATAAATGGCAATCTAAAACAATAGTTCTCATTTGTTCAAGTTCCGATTTCCATTTTTCTGCTTTCTCAAAATAAAAATCCACTTTAGAATTAGCACTATCTTCTGTCATATCCAATTTTATTAAAAAATAGTTTACTAAAGATAATAAATCGTTTAATTAAAATTCAATCCCTTTAAGAATTCCTCTTTTTGAGTTACAAATAAAATTTAAGATTTTATCTCTTTCCAAAGTCTGCTCAAATTCGCTTTTAACTAATTCTAACGCAAACTTTGTATTTCTTTTTTCTTGAAATATAATTTTATAAATAGCTTTTAGTTCATCGATTTTACAAGAGTCAAATTCACGCCTTTTTAATCCTACTGTATTTATCCCAGCAAAACGTAAAGGTTCATGCGCAACCATGATGTAAGGAGGAATATCTTTTACAACCCGACTTAAACCACTAATCATAGTATTTTCACCAATCGATGAAAACTGATGAATGGCTGTTAATCCGCTAATATTAGACCAATCTTCAACAGTTACTTCTCCTGCCATTCCAACACTAAAACCAATTATACAATTATTTCCAATAGCGCAATCATGACCAATATGTGCATTAGACATAATCAAATTAGAATTTCCGATACTAGTTGTGCCTTTGGAAATAGTTCCCTTATTTATCGTAACAAATTCCCTGATTATATTGTTATGTCCTATTTCCAAAAAAGTATATTCTCCTTTGTATTTTAAATCTTGTGGAATTCCACCTAAAACGGCATTAGAATGTATCTGACAATTTTCACCGATTCTTGTTCCTCTTAAAATTGAAACGTTATTCCCAATTTGAGTGTTTTTACCAATTATTACGTCGTCTTCTATAGTAACGCAGTTTCCAATATTGACATTGGTCCCAATTACAGCTTGTTTATGAATGAAAGTATTTTTCAATTTTTAGTATTTTAAAATAAACACAAAAATTGAAAAAGTTTAAATCATTTTTTTTGATGCAATATCAAATAATTGATGCCCGAATCCTGCTTAATGTTTCTTGGCTCACGCCGATCAATGATGCAATGTGTTTCAATTTAGCTTTTTTAATAATTTGAGGAAATGACTCTAACAGAAATAAATATTTTTTCTCAGCAGTCATTAAACGAAATAAATGATTGAATTCGTTTATTTTGGAAAGATAATATCGAAGCTGTTTAATATGAAACTTCACAAATAAGGGATATTCTAGCAAAGCCTGTTCATCTAAATAAGACAACGAATAAACAACTGTTTCTTCACAAGTTTGAAAATTCTCAAATGATGGCTTTTGTTCAAAAAAACTACTCATCGAAGTTATAAACTGATTATCGGTATAAATCCACTTTGTAACTTCTATACCATCTTCAATACAAAATCTTCTTACCGCACCATATTTTATAAAATAGATCTTATCACAGATTTTACCACCTTTAATAATAAAATCATTCTTTTTAAAAGTTTCTTCTACAAAATATTTTTTCAGTGCAAGTTCTGTCTCAGAATCTAATTCCTGAAAACCATTAATGACTTGAATTAGTTCTTCCATTTATTTTCTATATTATAATTTCAAATTTAAAGTTTTAATTCGAAAATTATAAAGCAATATAACCTACAAATGAAAACACTTACTCAAAGCCTTTTTTTTTCGCATTTTAAAGCCAAATTATTAAAATTACAGCTTCTATATCACAATAAAAAAGACATTTTTTTTAAGAGGTTTTCCCAAGGAAAATCCTTTAAGATTCCAGAAGATTGTTTACAATCCAGATTTTAGATTTTAGATTTTAGATTTTAGATTTTAGATTTTCTAAAAGTCGCTTCGCTCCTTTTTGGAATTTTACATATTGGAATTTAATTTTTTAGAATTTGATTTTGATCATAATCTTCGTTTCTTTGTAAAAACAGTTTCATTACATGATACACGCAAAAAATATACATAAATTCTACGACAAACTTGAAGTTTTAAAAGGAGTCGATTTACATATCAAAAAAGGCGAAATTGTTTCTATCGTTGGTGCTTCGGGTGCTGGAAAAACGACTTTGTTACAGATTTTAGGAACTTTAGATAAACCAGACCATAATCCTGAGTCATCTTTGACGATTAATGGTAAAAATGTTCTGGAACTTCAAGACATCAAAAATGACAATTCAAAACAAGAAAAGACATTTAAAATTATTACTGGTTTAGGTTCTTTTTATATCATTCTATTAACCGTTTTTTTATTGTTTTTTAGAAGCAAAATAGAGAACGATATTTTTGGTTATGCCACATGGGGAATATTATGTATGCCTATTTTTTTATTGGCGGTTTATTACAATCGTTATTTTAAAAAGAAAAGCAAACAAGACAAAATATTATCCGATTTTAGAAACTTAAATTTAGGTTTTATATTTCAGTTTCATCAGCTTTTACCTGAGTTTACAGCTTTAGAAAATGTTTGTATTCCGGCGCACATTGCAGGTAAAAAACCATCTGAAACAGAAAAAGAAGCTGTAAAACTCCTTAATTATTTAGGACTTTCACACAGAATCAATCATAAACCAAGCGAACTTTCGGGCGGAGAACAACAGCGTGTTGCGGTTGCAAGAGCTTTGATCAATAAACCTGATGTCATTTTTGCCGATGAACCTTCTGGAAATTTAGATACGCATTCTGCCGAAAATCTTCATCAATTGTTTTTTCAGCTTCGAGATGAGTTTGGACAGACTTTTGTCATTGTAACACACAACGAAGAATTAGCTAATATGGCCGATAGAAAATTGGTAATGTCTGACGGGCAAATTCTTTATTAATGCTTTTAATTACAATTAGCTGGATTTATATTTTATTCACAACCATTAATTTAGGTGTTGGTTTCGATAAAACAATGAAGCTCAGCAATAAAAATTTTGTAATTACATCTATACTTGGCTTATTCTCAACAACTATACTGGTAAGTATTTGGGCAATTTTCGGAAGAATTAATATCGAATTTCATATCGTTTTAATACTTCTGAATATTTTTTCATTGCTGAAATTTCGCAATTCGATTATTGATCTCTACAAGTCATTTTTATCAGAATTACAGCAATTGCAAAAAAGCCTAAAAATCATTTTAAGTATTGTTTCGGTTCTTATTATTTTACAATGTGCTTCAATTCCTTTTGTAATTGATAACGAATCCTATTATATCCAAACCATAAAATGGCTTAACGAATATGGCTTTGTAAAAGGACTTGCAAATCTTCATTTATTTTACGGACAAACGAGCGGCTGGCACATTACGCAAAGTGTTTTTAATTTTTCCTTTTTATACAAAAGTTTTAATGATTTAAGCGGTTTTTGTCTGTTGTTAGGAAATATATTTGCCATTCAGAAACTAAATGAATACAGCAAAAATGGCAACAAAAATTATCTGTTAATTGGATTGCTTCCTTTATTTAATATTTTCTTTTTTCAATTTATAAGCGCACCTTCTCCAGATATTCCTGTTTACATTTTCTCGTTTATTTTCTTCTTTTATTTTTTAGATAACTTCAAACAAATAACTTCAGAGACATTTGATTTGCTTTTGGTTTTAGTTCTTTTTTTGCTTTATATCAAAAACACAACGATAACATTCGCTATTTTTCCTTTAGTTCTATTAGCCTTTAATTTCAAATCATTATCAGGAAAACTTCTAAAACCTATTTTATTAAGCACATTAGTAATTGTACTTTTTTTCATTAAAAATCTAATTATCTGCGGATCGCCTCTTTTTCCATCTAAAATATTCACAGCATTTGCAACAGATTATGCTATCCCGAGTACAATTCAGACCTTTTATTACGACAACCTAAAATATTACGGCTATTTTATTACAGCTGAACAATATAATTCAATGTCGGTTTGGGATTTATTTGTAAGATGGATTACGTTGCCAAAACTGAATGGATTATTTAATAAACTCAGCGTATTTTTTATTTTAGTCTTACCCTTTTTTATTTATAAATTTAAAAATGAAAAAGCGCTTTGGCTACTGTATGTCAATATGATATTACAAATATGTTTACTTTTAATAACCTCTCCGCAATATCGTTTTTTCATTCATTTCGTTTTATTTTTCTCTCCCTTTTGTTTGATCTGTTTGATACAGAACAAAAAAACAATCAATGCCTTATTAGTGCTCTCGCAAATCCCAATTGCAATTATTTTATTTTTTCCTTTTAATCTAAGTAAATTTGCAAATCATAAATCGTTGATGGAAATAAGTACATTTTCTTCTAACAATATTGTTTTTCCGTTCCAAAATTCAAAAAACAATACCTCTTTTGAAATTATACAATTAGGAAATTTAAAGTATAATTCTCCTCAAAAAAATGATTTTTTATGGGCAAGTGGTAATGGAGATTTACCTTGTGTCAATAAAAAACAAATTGATACTTTTGAAAAATACTTTCAGTACATTCCTCAAATGCGTACTCATGAATTAAAAGACGGATTTTACGCGAAAAAAATCTCAATAAATGAATAAATCAGAACTCAAAGAATTTCTAGACGAAAAAGTCATTCAATATAACAATCAGGATTTTATAGAAAGTGATCCTGTACAGATTCCGCATCTTTTTACCCAAAAAGAAGATATTGAAATCGCTGGTTTTCTAAGCGCTTCAATTGCTTGGGGAAACCGTAAAATGATCATTAAGAATTCGCATAAAATGATGGAATTAATGGGTAACACGCCTTACGATTTCGTTATGTCGCATTCTGACGAAGACTTAGCAAAACTGGAAACTTTTGTCCACAGAACTTTCAACGGACACGATTTTGCTGGTTTCATAAAAGGTTTAAATAACATCTACAAAAACCACAACGGACTTGAAGCTGTTTTTGCCAAAAATCAGGAAAAAGATAGCTTGCAGAAAAGTATCAGTGAATTCAAAAAGATATTTTTTGAAACAGATCATTTAGCTCGAACTCAAAAACACATTTCAGATCCATTAAACAATTCGGCAGCAAAGAGAATCAACATGTACTTGCGCTGGATGGTGCGCCAAGACGCAAAAGGAGTCGATTTAGGAATCTGGAAAAGTATTTCTCCATCTGTTTTATCTTGCCCGCTTGATGTGCATTCAGGAAATGTTGCCCGTAAACTTGGTATTTTAGAACGAAAACAAAACGATGCAAAAGCATTAGCAGAATTAGACAAAAAACTTCGCGAAATGGACGCTCAAGATCCTGTAAAATATGATTTTGCTTTGTTTGGATTGGGAGTTTTTGAAGGTTTTTAAATTGTTTAAAATCTAAAATTATACGATTGTCAGGCTGAGCGAAGTCGAAGCCCACGCTCCAATCGTTACGCTCTTCAACTTCGCTCAGAGTGACATTCAAAGTGGCAATACGACATCAAAAATTACAAATTCAACAAAAAACCATGAATTTAACGTACATTTGCACAAAATTTAAAGCAAATGAGCACTTTCGAAAAATTCAATCTTCCAAAATCATTACAAAAAGCAGTTGACGAATTGGGATTTGTTACGCCTACTCCTATTCAAGAAAAATCTTTTTCTGTAATCATGTCTGGACGTGATATGATGGGAATTGCACAAACTGGAACCGGTAAAACATTTGCTTATTTACTGCCTCTTTTAAAGCTTTATAAATTCACTCATACCAATACTCCAAAGATTGTAATTCTAGTTCCAACTCGTGAATTAGTTGTTCAGGTGGTTGAAGAAGTAGAAAAACTGACTACATATATGTCGGTTAAAACTTTAGGTATTTACGGAGGTGTAAACATCAATACACAGAAAAAAGCCGTTTATGAAGGTGTTGACATTTTAGTTGGTACGCCTGGACGTACAATGGATTTAGCGCTTGACGCAGTTGTTCGTTTTGATGAAACTCAAAAACTAGTTATTGACGAGTTTGACGAAATGCTGAATTTAGGTTTCAGACCACAGCTGACTTCGCTTTTTGCAATGATGAAAACCAAACGTCAAAACATTCTTTTCTCAGCAACGATGACAGATGAAGTTGATGATTTATTAAATGATTATTTCGATTTTCCTGAAGAAGTGACATTGGCGCCATCAGGAACTCCGCTTGAAAAAATCACACAGCTTACTTATAATGTTCCGAATTTTAATACCAAAGTAAATCTTTTAAAACATTTACTAGAAAACGATGAAAGTATGAGTCGTATTTTGGTTTTCGTAAACAATAAAAAGATTTCAGATATGCTTTTCAATCGTATTGATGAGCTTTTTGAAGGACAATTTGGTGTAATTCACTCGAATAAATCTCAGAATTACCGTTTGAGTACGATGGCTGAATTCCAAGAAGGAAATCTTCGTGGCTTAATTACAACCGACGTTATGGCGAGAGGTTTGGATATTTCTAATATCACACACGTAATTAACTTTGAACTTCCAGAAGAGCCAGAATTGTATATGCACAGAATTGGTCGTACAGGTCGTGCAGACGCAACGGGAACTGCAATTAGTTTTGTTACTCCAAGAGAAGAAGAATTCAAAATTGAAACAGAACTTTTAATGGATCAAGAGCTAAAAATAGCTGATTTCCCTGAAGAAGTTGAAATCTCAGAAAAGCTTATTGAAGCTGAAAAAGATAAATTACCGAGAAAGTTTTTAATGAAAAAACCAAAACTAGAAGGTGACGGTGCTTTTCACGAAAAATCTAAAAAGAACCAAAAAGTAAATCTTGGAGGTCCTTCAAAAACAAAAAAGAAAACTCACGGTTCTGTCAACAGAAATATGTTGAAGACAAGAAATGAGAAGAAGAAAAAAAAATAGCATTTTTTTTTAGATGCTAAGCTACTAAGTTGCTAAGGTTCTAAGGTTTTTATATAATACTAAAAAAGGGCAAAGATTCTTTGAATCTTTGCCCTTTTTAATCTTAGAAGCTTAGCATCTTAGAACCTTAGCAACTTTTCTAAATTTTCGTAAAAACCAATCCTACTGGTGAACACAACTGTATTCTTCTTCCAGTATCTGTAATTTTTCCTGTTGCGATATCTCTTTTAAAAATAACTATATCATTAGTATATTGATGCCCTACTAAAAGGTAATTTCCTGTTGGATCAATAGCAAAATCTCTTGGACCTTTTCCTAATGTGCTTTGCTGTTCTACTAATTCTAAAGCTCCTGTTTTAAGAATTTTGTAAACTGAAATAGCATTAGCATCAACACGGTCAGAAACATATAAAAAGTTTCCGTCAGGAGAAAGTTTGATTGCCGCTGCTCCTGTTCCTCCTTTAAAATCTTTTGGCAAAATACTTGTTTCAGCAACTACTTTTAAACTTCCTGTTTTATCCCAGCTTAAAGTCGTCAAAGTTCCATCTAATTCCTGAACTAAATAAACAAATTTCCCATCTTTGCTAAAAGTTAAATGCCTTGGCCCACTTCCTGGTTTTACGTCTACACTTCCTTTTAAAGTTAGAATTTCGCTTTTCGAAGCTGGATTATATTTATAAATAAAAACTTTATCTAAACCTAAATCGTTCGAAAGCACAAACTTTTTATCTGGTGAAAAAGCAACCATGTGCACGTGCGCTTTTTCCTGACGAGCCGCATTTGGTCCTTTTCCTTCATGCTGAATCAATTGCTGAACTTCTGTAATGCTTCCATCAGTGTTTTTCTTAAAAACTACAAGGTTTCCACCAGAATAATTCGCAACGATTACATTTTTATCATCATTAATCAAATGGCAAGGATCTGCTCCTAAAGCATCATTTTTATTCAAAAAACTCACTTTGCCAGAACCTGAATCGTACGAAAATGCACTTACAGTACTTTGTGTTCCGTTTTCGTTTACTGCATAAATAAACTTATTATCAGCAGAAACCGATAAATAACTTGGACTCACAACATTTTCAGAAGAATTTTTCAATTTATATTCACCATTTGTAACGTCAAATTCATAAACATAGATTCCGTTGCTTTGGCAAGTATTGGTGTAAGTTCCAACCAATAAATTGAATTTATTTTGAGCTTTAGCTGTGGTTAATGATAAAGCTGAAAATAACACTAGATATATTTTTTTCATAGTTTGTTTTTTTTGAATTAGCTAAAATAAGCAATAATATCTGTTCAAAATAAATTCTTTATCACAAAGAATTTACAAAAGTTGCCTATTTTGATATTTTTTAAAACCATATAAGTTATAGTAAGTTCGACTTTGCACTTTCGACTTTCGACTTTGTACTTTTCTTATAATCTCTTACATGAACATATATGGTTTAATAAATTTTTAATTCGTATTTTTGACCAGCATCTTCGCGAAAAACAAAACGTAGTGAAGTAAATCGAAGCCAGAATGCATTTTAAACATCCCGAAATTCTATACTTTCTGTTTTTATTGATCGTTCCAATTTTGGTTCACTTATTTCAATTAAGACGATTTAAAACTTCTTATTTTACCAATGTTCGATTCTTAAAAGAACTTGCTATTCAGACCCGTAAAAGTTCTAAAATCAAAAAAAGACTTTTATTAGCCACACGTTTATTATTGCTTACTTGTGCAATTATCGCGTTTGCACAACCTTTTTTTGAAGCCAGTGACAGTAAAAACGCTTCAAACGAGATGTATATTGTTCTGGACAATTCGTTCAGTATGCAGGCAAAAGGCAAAAAAGGCGAATTATTAAAAAGAGCTGTTCAGGAATTACTTGAAAATACTCCAGAAAACACTCAGTTTTCACTTTTAACAAACACCGAAAATTTCTGGAATACCGATATAAAATCATCTAAAAGTGCTTTACAAAATCTAAAATACAGCGCAACTTCTTTTGATCTTGCAGCAATTACAGCTAAAATTAAAGCTCATAAATCGGCTTATAAAAAAGATATTGTTATTATTACAGATGCCGTTGGTTTAAAAGAAAAAGATATTGCTACTATAGATTTTGATGAAAAACCATATTTCATCGTTCCAGAAGCAGAACAGAAAAACAATGTTTCCATTGACAGCGTTTACATTAATCAGACTTTAGAAAACTTCTACGAAATTGGCATTAATTTGTCTGCTTATGGCGAAGACTTCAAACCTATTTCTACAGCTTTATACAATCAAAATAAACTGATTGCCAAAACAATTATCAATTTTGACACGAAGAAAAAGAAAATCAATTTTACCATTCCAAAAGAAGCTTTTCATGGTTATGTGGCAATTGAAGACAACGGTTTAAGTTATGATAACAAATTGTTTTTCAGTATTTCTAAAAACAAAAAAACAAACGTTATCAGCATTGGCGAACCTGAAAAAAGTAATTTCTTATCGAGAATTTATACCTCTGCAGAATTCAATTATAACAATTACCCAATCAGCGCTTTAGATTATAATAGTTTAGAAAAACAAAATACGATTATTCTAAACGAATTAATTGACATTCCGCAGGCATTGCAGACGACTTTAAAAGCTTTTGTTTCTAAAGGCGGAAATTTGGTTGTCATTCCATCTGAGAAAACTTCTCTTTCGAGCTTAAATGCATTATTAGGCAATTTTGGAAAAATTCAATTCGGAAATTTAGAAACCAACAGCAAATTAATCACTAAAATTAATTTCGATCATCCTTTATTTTCAGGCGTTTTTGAAAACAAAATAACAAATTTCCAATACCCAAAAGTAAGCAGTTCATTTGCTGTTTCGAGTTCATATCCAGCTGTGCTTTCATTTGAAGACCAAACTGCTTTTGTGACTTCTGTCCAAAATCAAGTTTCTGGAATAACGGTTTTTACAGCGCCAATAAATAGTGCAAATTCAAATTTTCAGCAATCGCCTTTAATTGTTCCATTATTTTATAAAATTGCGCAGAACAATCAGAAAACTGGCGTAAATGCTTTAACAATAGGAAACAATCAGCCTTATTTTGTTGATGTTTTATTGACTAAAGATGCCATTTTGGAAGTAAAAGGAACAGAAGATTCTTTTATCCCGATTCAGCAGATTTTAAACAATAAAGTCAAATTAACTTTCAATGATTTTCCTGAAACCGCTGGAAATTATAGTGTTTTTGACAAAAAAGAATGGGTAGAAAATATCAGTTTTAATTACAAAAGAACCGAAAGTGATTTGAGTCAAGTAAACACGAATGTAGTTTCTGATTTCAAAACTGCCGATACCATTTCGACCATTTTTAATACACTACAAACTGAGCGAACTGACAGCCAAATTTGGAAATGGTTTGTTATCTTTGCACTGTTATTTTTAGCATTAGAAATGGCAATTATAAAATTTGTGAAATAGCATTTGCATTTGTTTTAAAGGCATTTTACTTTTTACAAAAATCATTTTACGACAAAAAAATATCTACATATGAAACTAATCATCAAAAGCGCCAAAATTATCGACTCAAAAAGTCCGTTTCACAACAAGACTGTTGATCTTTTAATTGCAGATGGTGTAATAGAAAAAATAGGCGTTTCTCTTCCAAACGATGACGCTGAAGTGGTACGATTTGACAATCTTCATGTTTCTCAAGGCTGGTTTGACAGCAGTGTTTCTCTTGGAGAACCAGGTTACGAAGACAGAGAAACTATCGCAAACGGTCTAAATGTTGCTGCAAAAAGCGGATTCACAGCAATTGGATTACAGCCAAATTCTTTACCAATTATTGACAATCAATCTCAGGTAAATTTTGTAAAAAACAAAGCAAATGGTTTTGCAACAGAAATTTTCCCAATCGGTGCTTTAACTAAAGCCAGCGAAGGAAAAGATATGGCAGAACTTTTTGATATGAAAAATTCTGGAGCAATTGCTTTTGGAGATTACAACAAAAGTATTGACAATGCTAATATCCTGAAAATTGCTTTACAATATGTTCAAGATTTCGACGGATTGGTAATTGCATATTCGCAAGATCCGAACATTAAAGGAAATGGTGTTGCCAATGAAGGAATTGTTTCTACAAGATTAGGTTTAAAAGGAATTCCGAATCTAGCGGAAGAATTGCAGATTTCAAGAAACTTATTTTTATTAGAATATACTGGCGGAAGACTTCATATTCCGACTATTTCTACAGCAAAATCGGTTGAATTAATTAGAGAAGCCAAAGCTAAAGGTTTACAAGTAACTTGCAGTGCATCTGTACATCATTTGGTTTTAACGGATGAAAAACTGGACGGATTTGATACTCGTTTTAAAGTGACACCACCATTGCGTACGGAAGTTGACAGACAAGCTTTGCTTAACGGAGTTGCTGACGGAACTATCGATTTGATTACTTCAGACCATAATCCGATTGATATTGAATTCAAAAAAATGGAATTTGATACAGCAAAAAACGGAACTATTGGTTTAGAAAGCGCTTTCGGGGCTTTATTAACGGTTTTACCTGTAGAAACAATTGTAGCGAAATTAACTGCTGCGAGAAACGTTTTTGGTTTAGAAAATAACACAATTGAAGAAGGCTCAAAAGCTAATATCACTTTGTTTACAACAGAAGGAAAATCAACTTTTACGAAAGAAAATATTCTTTCAAAATCTAAAAATTCTGCTTTTTTAGGAACTGAACTTAAAGGTTCTGTTTACGGAATTTTAAATCAAAATCAACTAGTTACAAAATAATACAATGAATAATTCAGTCGAAGAAGGAAAACCAATCGCTATCACGAGTTACATTCTAATCATTGGTGTTTTGATCGCCATGAGCATGAATTCTGAAAACAAAAACAGTTTTGCTTCTTTTCATATACGTCAAGCTTTAGGTTTGTCTTTAACTTTTATTTCTTTAGGAGCAATCATAAGTAATTTCGATAGTTTTTTTATCACTTTCCCAATGTGGATCTGTATTTCAATTCTATGGACTTTTGGAATTTTTAATGCTATTCAAGGACAAATGAGACCGATTCCTTTAGTTGGGGAATTGTTTCAAAAATGGTTCAAGAAAATTGGATAAGTTTTTCAAAATTCAATTAAAAAATTCACAATTCCAAAGTTGGAAAATTCACAATTCACAACTTACAATTTACAATTAAAAAAAATGAATCTATCTTTAGAATATAAAATACAAGAACCAAAAGTAATTTTAGATAAAAACCCATTATTGCTTTTATTGCACGGATACGGCAGCAACGAAGCCGATTTATTCTCTTTTGCTTCAGAGCTACCAGACAATTATTACATCATTTCTGCTAGAGCACCTTACGATTTACAATATGGTGCTTACGCTTGGTACGCGATTAATTTCGATGCCGATCAAAATAAATTTTCAGATAATGAACAAGCAAAATCTTCTCGTGATGTAATTGCTAATTTCATTGACGAGTTGGTTGCTAATTACCCAATTGATGCTAATAATGTGACTTTAATCGGATTTAGTCAAGGATCTATTTTAAGTTATGCTACGGCACTTTCTTATCCAGAAAAAATTCAGCGAGTAGTTGCCATGAGCGGTTATTTCAATGAAGAAATTATTAAAGAAGGTTTTGAAAATAATAATTTCAAAAACTTAAAATTCTTCGCCTCACACGGAACTGTAGATCAAGTCATTCCGATTGAGTGGGCAAGAAAAACTCCAGCAATTTTAGAGAAATTAGATATTCCTATTGTTTACAAAGAATATCCTGTTGGACATGGAGTTGCACCTCAGAATTTCTTTGATTTTAAGAATTGGCTGGCTTTGTAAGTTTTCAGTCGCAGTCTCAGTTTTCAGTTAAAAAAATCAGCATGATAGATTGGTATAGAAAAAAGAGTTGGACAAAAGAAGATGAAGAACATTTCTTCGCCAAACTTTCTCGTGCAAGAAAAGATGGAAGAGCACAATATTTAAAAATTCAGGCAATAGAATTAGTTGAAACTAAAGAACCTAAACTTTTAAATGTCGCTAAAGAATTACTTGAAAAAATTCTTGATGAATATCCAAATGATAACTTTAATAAAAGTTCTGTTTATAATACTTTAGGAGATATTTTTTTACTTGAAAACACTACAGAAAAAGCAATTGAATATTATAAAAAATCAATCGATTTTGAAAAAGTTTATCCAAATGTAAAAACAGATTCTTATTTAATTTATTCTGAATTGATCATAAAAAATCAATTATCCCATGAATATTTAAGTGTTGAAAAGTTATTAGAAGAAACCATATCCGATTTATTATTTCCGATTGACAAGTATAAAGTATTTTCAATTCTAGCAATTCTCAATTACTATAATTCAAAAAAAGAAATCGCAAAAGAATACGCCGAGTTGGCAAATGAAAATGCTCAAGCAGAAACTTCAGGATTGCGTTATCACAAATATCTAGGAATTGTTTCACAAAGAGATAAATTCTTCGATGACTACATAGCTAAATTATAATAAAAAGATAGCATATTCAACAAAAAACACTTGAAAAATGAATATAAAACTTAATAATCCAGCTTTAATTTTAATTGATATCCAAAAAGGTTTTCATGATGTTGCTTATTGGGGCGGAGATCGCAATAATATAACTGCAGAAGAAAAAGCTGGGGAACTTCTGGAAATTTGGAGAAGCAAAAAACTGCCTATTTTTCACGTACAGCATTGCTCTTCAAATCCAAATTCGATATTAAACGAAACGAGTCCAGGAAATGAATTTCAAGATATTGTAAAACCTCTTGAAGGAGAAAAAATAATTAAAAAGAATGTCAATAGTGCTTTTATAGGAACAAACCTAAAAGAACTGATTGATGATGCAAAAATCACGAATCTTGTAATTGTGGGTTTGACTACAGATCATTGCGTTTCTACCACAACGAGAATGGCAGGTAATTTTGGTTATACCGTATATTTAGTTTCTGATGCAACTGCGACTTTCAATAAAAAAGGCATAAACGGAGAAGAATTCCCTGCTGAATTAATTCATCAAACCGCATTAGCAAGCTTAAATGATGAATTTGCTCAAGTAGTAACTTCTGAGTTTATTAAAGAGATTGTTTAGTATTCAGTCGCAGTCACAGTTTTCAGTCTTGAATTGTAAAAAAACTTTGATAAAGTTCTGACTGAAAACTGAGACTGCGACTGCAAACTTTATTCCCCTGTATAAAGAATCTTCTCTCCTTTTTTCAAAACATATCCTTTCCAAGGAATTAACTGCCAATCACCGTTAACCCAAGAATCTCCTTCAGATTTTCTTTCTAAAAGGATAGACTCTTTTTGAGTATCTAAGAAAAGTTCTGCTTTGTTTCCGTCAAAAATTACATAGGAAACCGTAGAATATGTTTTTCCATCTTCAGCATGGTTCAGTTTTGTACTATTTTCAAAAATTCGAATACATTCTTTTTTAAGTGTCGACCAAGTGTAGCCAGCAGAAGCTTTACAGCCGTTTGCATCAGAATCTCCTCCAACTAATCTTTTTTCCTGCGGTTCTTTTGGAGTTACATTTTCCTGAGAAACCTTTTTAGCGCAAGAAAACGTGCTTGCAACAATCAAAAACAAAAACATCTTTTTCATAATCCTATTTAATTTAAAGGTCAAAAAAAAATAGGATTAAAATCCTATTTTTGATATAACCAAGTTTGATTTACTTCAAAGGTAATATTATCGTCGTTATCAACAAAGTATTTTAACAAGACTTCTCCCCATAATTCTCCATTGCTATAATCTGCAATAATCCATCTATGGTTTAAGATTTTTACCTTATTGATGATAAATTTGTTTGGCCCAATTTGATCTTGTCCTGTATAAGGATTCCCTTTTGGGTTTGCATTGAAATCTAACAGCTTTTCAGTTACAACTGGAATCAGTTTTTCGTACAAAATCACTTTTCCGCCAGAAGCACTATTATCAAAATAATTTTGTGCATTTTCGTTATGCTCCAAAGAAAAATAGTCAGCTTCTGCTAATTGCGTTTTCACTAGATTAATACTGTCTCTTAGTTTCTTAGTCGTTTTATCGTATCTATTCTGTGCAAATTTTACTTCTCCGCTATAAAATGCGTAAGTAAACACATTCATTAAAATGGCAAGAATAAAAAGATAAAGCATTAAGGATTTTTTCATTGTGTGGTATAATTAAATTGTAATTTCTAAATTGTCGTAAGCCAAGAAAACATTTTCGGGAAGTTGTTTCTGCACTTCTTCATGAAAACCTAAAACGTGGCTGATATGGGTTAAATAAGCTCTCTCTGGCTTTACCAAATTGATAAAGTCAAGTGCTTCCTGTAAATTAAAATGTGTATCGTGAGGTTCAACGCGCAAAGCATTTACAACCAAAACTTTCAAACCTTTCAGTTTGTCTACTTCAGATTGTTCGATCGTTTTTACATCAGTTAAATAAGCAAAATCATCAATTCGATAACCAAAAACCTGCAAATCGCCATGCATTGCATTTATCGGTATTGCCATTTTGTCTCCAACAGCAAAAGGCGCATTGTTATGCACTTCGATTGTTTTTACACTCGGAGCTCCAGGATATTTATTTACAGTCTCAAAAACATAATCAAAACGGCGTCTTAAGTTGTCTAAAACGCGCTTATGTCCATAAATTGGAATTTCTCCTTGTCTAAAATTAAACGGACGTATATCGTCTAATCCAGCAGTATGATCTGCATGTTCGTGCGTAAAAAGAATTGCATCTAATTTTCTACATCCGCAAGAAAGCATTTGCTGCCTAAAATCGGGACCGCAATCGATTACAAATGAATGCTCCTCCCACGTAATCCAAATGGATACGCGGAGCCTTTTATCCTTAGCATCAGTGCTTTTACAAACGGGATGATCGATTCCGATAATCGGAATGCCTTGAGAAGTACCAGTACCTAAAAAATAGACCTTCAATTGAACTTAATTTTTTTACAAAAATAGGATTATTTCTCTTTCATTAGAACCCTAATTTACTAACTTTGTAACAAATCTATTTAAAATAAAATGGGTACAGAAATAAAACTCAAAGGTGACAAGGTCATCGAACAGATTCCTTCTATAAAAGACAAAGCATTACGCATTAATTTAAACGAGAATATTTACGGAACGTTTGCTGAAATTGGCGCTGGACAAGAGACTGTTAGGCATTTTTTTAGATCCGGAGGTTCTTCTGGAACTATTGCAAAAGCGATGTCTGCTTACGATAAAGATTTTAGTGATGCCGTTTATGGCGCTGAAACTGACGGAAGATATGTTACCGAAGAGCGTTTAAAAAAGATGCTTACCCATGAAAGCCAGATCATTGAAGAGCGTTTAAGCAGAGAAAAACACCCAACAAAACTTTTCTTTAGTTATGCTAACACTGTTGCGACGATAGATTTTGCTAAACAATTTAAAGGTCACGGATGGGTTGGAATTCGATACCAAATTGAACCAGACGAGGCTTATAACGAAATTATTCTTCACATTCGTTTTAAAGAAACTGACGCAAGACTACAACAAGAAACACTTGGTATTTTAGGAGTTAACTTAATTTACGGTGCTTTTTACAAATACAATGATCCAAAACGATTACTTCGTTATTTATACGATCACTTAGATAAAGACCAATTAGAAATCGATACCATCAACTTTTCTGGACCTCGTTTTGCCGACGTCGATAATCGTTTGATGAGTTTGCAATTGGTTAAAAACGGAATGACTGATGCCGTTATGTTTAATCCAGAAGGAAAAAACATTCTGCCAGCTGCCATTTTATACAAAAAAAACCTTTTGGCTTTAAGAGGAAGTTTCCGTCCTGTTACTAAAGTAAATATGGACATGTACGAGAAATCTTTGGAAATGTTTCTCAAAGAAAATAAGGTTGAAAAAAATAATACTCTTGTAATTTTTGAAATTACACTTTCGAATCTTCGTTCTGACGGTGAAATTGACGAAAGAGACTTCATGGATAGAGCTGAATTACTTTGTTCTCTTGGTCAAACGGTTATGATTTCGAATTTCCAAGAATACTATAAAGTAGTAGAGTATTTTGCTAATTATACCAAAGCTCGTATGGGATTAGCAATGGGTGTAAATAACCTTGTTGATATTTTTGATGAGAAATACTACCGTCATTTAAGTGGTGGAATCTTGGAGGCTTTCGGAAAATTATTCTATCGTGACATGAAAGTTTTCTTATATCCAATGTTAGATGAAGACGGTGCATTAATGAATTCGAACAACTTAAAAGTTCATCCAAGAATGAAAGAATTATACAAATTCTTCAAATTCAACGGAAAAGTGGTAGATATTGAAGATTACGATCCGAATATCTTGGATGTTTTCTCTAGAGAAATCTTAAAAATGATCAATCAAGGCAAAACTGGATGGGAACCGATGCTTCCTCCTGGAATTCCTGAAATTATAAAGGAACATCATCTTTTTGGATATCATCCACAGAAAGAATTAGAACAGAATACATAATAAAAAAGTCCCTTTATTGGGACTTTTTTATTAGTGTTCAGTCTCAGTTTTCAGTCTCAGTTTTTTTTGCAGTCGTCAGGCTGAAAACTGAAAACTGGGACTGAAAACTATTTCAAAATCTGCGAAGCGTGTTCTTTTGTTTTTACTTTTTCTATAACTTCTACTATGATTCCTTTTTCGTCGATTACGAAAGTAATTCTATTAATTCCGTCGTATTCTCTTCCCATGAATTTCTTTGGTCCCCAAACTCCAAATGCATTAATAACCGATTTGTCTTCATCGGCTAATAATGGAAAAGGCAATTCGTATTTTTCTTTGAATTTTACTTGCGCTTTTTGACTGTCGGCACTTACCCCAAGAAGCTCATAATTATTAGCTTGGAAACGGTGAAAATTATCTCTCAAATCACAAGCCTCAGCCGTACAACCCGGCGTACTTGCTTTTGGATAAAAGAAAACTACCAATTTTTTTCCAGCGTAATCTGCTAGTTTATGTGTTTTTCCGTCTTGATCTATTCCTGAAAAATTTGGCGCTTTATCCCCTGCTTTTAATGTTGTCATATCTTTTATTTTAGATTATTGATTTTAGATTTTTAGATTTAGCAAAGATAACTTATAACTAATAATTCTTTATTTTTACAGACATTAAAATCACCAAAATGAATAAAGAAGCTCGCGTACAATTTGTTATCGATAAATTAAAAGAACTCTACCCTACTATACCTGTTCCGCTTGACCACAAAGATCCTTACACACTTTTAATTGCTGTTTTACTATCCGCTCAATGTACAGATGTACGTGTGAACCAAATTACACCTTTGTTATTTGCAAAAGCTGACAATCCGTATGATATGGTTAAAATGTCGATTGAGGAAATCAAAGAAATTATACGTCCGTGTGGTTTGTCTCCAATGAAATCCAAAGGAATTCATGGTTTATCAGAGATTTTAATAGAAAAACATAATGGAGAAGTTCCGCAGAGTTTTGAAGCTCTTGAAGCTCTACCTGCCGTTGGCCACAAAACAGCTAGTGTTGTAATGTCACAGGCTTTTGGTGTTCCGGCATTTCCAGTAGATACTCATATTCACAGATTAATGCACAGATGGAATTTATCTAATGGAAAAAATGTTGCGCAAACTGAAAAAGATGCTAAAAGATTATTTCCAAGGGATTTATGGAATGACTTGCATTTGCAGATTATTTGGTACGGCCGAGAATATTCGCCTGCAAGAGGATGGAATTTAGAAAAAGATATTATCACCAAAACTGTTGGAAAAAAATCACTTATTGAAGAGATGGAAAAAACTGCAGCAAAAAAATAAGGCACAAAAGAAAAACCTTTGTGCCCTTGTATCTCTGAAACTTTGTAACTTAAAATTACATTCCTGCCTTCAAAGCGTTATATTCTGCAGTCATATCAAGTGATCGATAAACTCCTAATAATGTTTTTGTTGCATCTTGATTTTTTGGTTCAAGCGTAAGTACTTTTTTCAGATACGGAATTGCACTTCGCGTGATATCGTCTTTTCTTGCATTAAGCTTATCATACTTTTGCATTTCGGCTGGAGTAGTTCCTAAAGAGGAAATTTCATCAGCTAAATCTTTCTTCATTTGTAATTTCAAATAAGCTAAATTGATATAAGCATCAACATAATTTGGATCTAATTCTAGAACATAATTGTAAATTGATTCTGCTTTAGGATAATCTTTCTTTTCTAAATAGGCATAAGCCAAATTATTATTTACTTCAATTTTCTTAGAAGCAACAGATTCTGTTCTTGGTTTTTCATAAAGACCTTGTGCAATTGCAGATTCTCTTGCTTTTGGAGAAATAAAAACATCTTCTTCTTTTGTTTTTTTATTGACTGCATAATACAAAACACCTTTTCCAGAGAAATTAATCTTTTTCAAAAGTTCATAATAAGTAACTGCTGAATTAAAATCTTTTGCATTAATAGATGAAGAAGCTGCATTATACAAGTTGATGGTGTCTTTTTTATCAAACAAATATACTTTATAGCTTTTCTCAGCGCTTTCTTTATACTTTTCTGCTTTAAAATCTGCCATAGCTCCATTTACAAGATTGGCTTTCATATCTTTTAAAGCCATGTTTGCTTTGACAGTCCATTTAAATTTACCTGATTCATTCTCATATAGAAATACATCTTGATAAGATTGTGAAGCCAATGTAAAATTATTAGCTGCATCAATATTTTTTCCAGCTAAATCTTTTAAAACATTTCCTTTTAAAAAGTAGTAATCAGATTTATCTTCATCAGTTGCGTTAAGAATAAGATATTCTGTTTTAGTCAAAACAGCCAAAGCTTCCTGGCTATTTCCTTTATCAAACAAAGACTGCGCTTCCTTAATATTGTCTTTTTGGGCAAATGCACCCACAGCTATCAACAAAAAGCATGATAGCATTTTAATTTTCTCTTTCATTTTGCGGTTAAGTTTTGGTGGATTAAATGATTTTCTTAGTTATTCAAAGGCATAGTAAGAAATAATCAACTGGTTAAAAGATTATTTTCGTCACTATTGGATGAGTAAAATACTTTCTGGTAAAAATATTAGTTACTCAAAAATCAAATGAACATTAAAACCTAACAAAATAAAGTAGTGTAGTTTTTCTTCATAAATGATCGGGTTTTTGGGTTAAATATTTAATTTCTAATTTATTAGTGTTCTTAATTATTTACTCAAATAAATATTCTAATACGAAAAATACTCCATAAAAGCTTTTTTAATGAATAAAAGATTAGTTTTTAACTAAAATAGAATTAAAAACTAAATAAACATATAAAATCGAATCAAAATATTAAATTTTAACAAAACTAAAGAAAATTGGTATAAAAAACTTATAAAAAATAGGAACCAAAAAATAGATAAGAATTATAAAAGGAGGAAATTAACAGAAAGAATATTTTTACAACCTAAAAAAAACTCACTACCTGAATAATACAAGTAGTGAGCTTTTCAACCAAAACGACCATTTGGTTTTATTTTAATAAACATCCGACAGGAGCAGTGGGCTGTTTAGTTAGCTATAATCTCAAAATTTTTATCATCAATCTTAACTACTGTTAAGGCTTTTGAATAATTTAAAATAAAAGAAACGACTTCTTTATTAGGCTTAAGATTTTTAGAAGCTAATGCTTTTTTTGAGTAAATTTTCCCCATACTATCAAAATGTTTTATAATAGTATAACGGGCTTATTATCAAAATAGTATTAGTTGGTTAAAATAATTTGATGTTTATCAATTATTTTTCTCAAATTCATTAGCGCATAACGCATTCTTCCCAATGCTGTATTGATGCTAACGCCTGTCACTTCTGAGATTTCTTTGAAACTCATATCTTGATACATACGCATTACCAATACTTCTTTTTGATCTTCAGGAAGCTCGTGGATCAACTTTTTTAAATCAATTTCTACCTGGTCTACAATCATTTTGCCTTCAATTGTCAATGAGTCATCTGACATTACAGAGAAAATAGAGAACTCTTCTGTTTCTCTGTACATTGGCATTTTTTTGGTTTTACGAAAATGATCCACAATTAAGTTGTGAGAAATACGCATTACCCAAGGCAGGAATTTACCTTCTTCGTTATAAGAATTACTTTTTAAAGTTTTGATTACTTTAATAAATGTATCTTGAAAAATATCATTTGAAATATCTCTATCAGCAATCTTCGAATATATGAAACCATATATCTTAGATTCATGCCTTTTTATTAATGTTGCCAGAGCAGCTTCACTGCCGTCAACATATTTTTTTACTAATAGAGCGTCTGGAGTATGCAGATCAGCCATAATAACTACTTTTTTAGTTTCTGTATTAAAATTTGGAGTAATTTTCTAAAAAGTAGTTTTTCTGTATAGGCGTATCTTTTGAGTTATGTTAATATTGTGTCCAAATTTAACAAATTTTAATTTTATAATCCAAATAAAATCATTAATTATTATTAGAAAAACTTTTATTAATGTACAATAAACATAAATTTTACGTACAAAAGGCTAAAAATCTCCAAAATAAAAAGGAATCACAACTGTTAAAAAACAGACATAAATACCTTACATTTAATCAGGTAAAATTATATTTTGAGTTAAATTATAGATTTAAATTACAATTTTTTCCTGATTAAATTGGACTCTTTCGAATATTTTTTAAACCAGCTTGTTTAAATTCAAATATTGCATCAAAAATCAATCGTTTTTTTCAATCCAAAAAGAAGTCATAATTCGCTCTAATTATGATAAAATAGTTAAAATTTGGAACTAAATCCTTAACTAAATCCAATTCAAAATTGATTACTTTTGTAAAAATTGAGTTTTTTATGCAAATTGATCTTTCTAAAATAGACCCAAAATCAAATATAATAATTAAAGGAGCGCAGGTACATAATTTAAAAAATGTAGATGTAGTCATTCCGAGAAACAAACTGGTTGTCATTACAGGTCTTTCAGGATCAGGTAAATCGAGTTTGGCTTTTGACACATTATATGCCGAAGGACAAAGACGTTATGTAGAAAGTTTATCATCTTATGCACGTCAGTTTTTAGGGCGTTTAGATAAACCAAAAGTAGAATATATTAAAGGTATTGCTCCGGCAATTGCGATTGAGCAAAAGGTAAACACAACAAACGCACGTTCGACAGTTGGGACTTCAACTGAAATTTACGATTATATCAAACTTTTATTTGCCAGAATCGGACGCACCTACTCTCCTATTTCTGGACAAGAAGTCAAAAAAAATACAGTTACAGATGTTATTGCCGATGTTAAAAGTCTTCCGCTGGATAGCCGATGGTTGCTTCTTTCTCCTATTCATCTTGAAGAAGGAAGACAATTAGAAGACAAACTAAAAATACTTTTACAGCAAGGTTTTGCCCGTATTTTGGTCGATAATGAAATGGTTCGTTTAGACGAGTTTTCTGCTTCAGATTTACATAAATTTGACAATAAAGATGTCTTATTAATTATTGACCGTATTGTTGTTAAAGAGGAAGAGGAATTTTATAACCGTCTAGCAGATGCTGTCCAGACTGCTTTTTTTGAAGGAAAAGGAATTTGTTATTTGCAGGAATTAAATGGAGAAAAAAGATTTTCTTATTCGAATAAATTTGAATTGGACGACATTACTTTCCTAGAACCAAATGTTCATTTATTTAGCTTTAATAATCCTTATGGAGCTTGCCCAGTTTGTGAAGGTTATGGAAATATAATTGGCATCGATGCTGATCTAGTTGTTCCAAATACTTCATTATCTATTTTTGAAAGTGCTATTTATCCGTGGCGTGGCGAAAGTATGAGCTGGTATAAAGATGAATTGGTAAAACATGCCTACAAATTTGATTTCCCAATTCACAAACCGTATTTTCAATTAACAGATGAACAGAAAGATTTAATTTGGACTGGGAATCAGTATTTTCAAGGACTAAATGACTTCTTCAAAGAACTAGAAGAAAAAAATTATAAGATTCAAAATCGTGTAATGCTGTCGCGTTATCGTGGTAAAACAAAATGTCATGTTTGTAAAGGCAAACGCTTGCGTGAAGAAGCTTCTTATGTGAAAATCAACGGAAAAACAGTTTCTGATTTAGTTGATTTACCAATTAAACATTTGGTTACTTTCTTCAAAAACATCGAGTTAAATGTTTACGAACAGCAGATCGCAAAGCGTTTAATGGTCGAAATCAATAATCGTTTATCTTTTTTAACCGAAGTTGGTTTGGATTATCTTACTTTAAATAGAAATTCAGCCACTCTTTCTGGTGGAGAATCACAGCGAATTAATCTTGCTACATCTCTTGGAAGCAGTTTAGTTGGATCGATGTATATTTTAGATGAGCCAAGTATTGGTCTGCATCCAAAAGATTCAGAAAGATTGATCAAAGTATTGCTTTCTCTTCGAGATCTTGGAAATACTGTAATTGTAGTAGAACACGACGAAGATATTATGAAAGCAGCCGATATGATTATCGATATTGGTCCTGAAGCAGGGACTTTTGGAGGAAAATTGGTAGCGCAAGGCACTTATGACGAAATTTTAAAATCGGATTCGCTTACGGCTAAATATCTAAACGGCGATCTAGAAATTTCTGTTCCTAAGAGACGAAGAAAATTCAAAAATCATATCGATATTATTGGCGCGCGCGAAAACAACTTAAAAAACATTAATGTTACTTTTCCTCTTGATGTTTTAACCGTTGTTACAGGAGTTTCTGGAAGTGGAAAAAGTACTTTGATTAAGAAAATCTTGTTTCCGGCAATGCAGAAGAAACTAGAAAGTGCAGCTGAAAAAGCGGGACAGTTTAGTGAAATTAGCGGTTCTTTTTCGCAGATTAAGCATATTGAATATGTAGATCAAAACCCGATTGGTAGAAGTTCTCGATCAAATCCAGTAACTTATATTAAAGCGTATGATGATATTCGTGATTTGTATGCCAAGGAAAAATTATCGAAAATAAGAGGTTATCAGGCTAAACATTTTTCTTTTAATGTTGACGGAGGACGATGCGAAACTTGTAAAGGAGAAGGCTCTATAAATGTCGAAATGGTTTTCATGGCCGATGTTTCTTTACCTTGTGAAACTTGCGGAGGAAAACGATTCAAAAAAGAGATTTTAGAAGTGACTTTTGACAATCAGAACATCAATGACATTTTGACGATGACAATCGATGATGCTATTGCTTTTTTCGAAAAAAACAAACAATCAAAAATCACTCAAAAATTGCAGCCTTTACAAGATGTTGGTTTAGGATATGTGCAATTAGGCCAATCTTCTTCTACGCTTTCTGGCGGAGAAGCACAACGTATTAAATTGGCTTCTTTCTTGGTAAAAGGAGCAACCAAAGACAAAGCTTTATTTGTTTTTGACGAACCAACAACTGGTTTGCATTTTCATGACATTAAAAAGCTTTTAGCTTCATTTGATGCTTTGATCGAAAAAGGACATTCGATAATTGTAATCGAACATAATCTTGATTTAATAAAATGTGCTGACTGGATTCTAGATTTAGGTCCAGAAGGTGGTGAAAACGGAGGTCATTTACTTGCTTCAGGAACTCCTGAAGATATTGTTAAAGTAAAAGAATCTGTAACAGGAGTTTATTTGAAAGACAAATTATAATATATCTTCCTTTTAAAATAGTTAAGCCATAAATACAATTGATTAGTTTGTATTTATGGCTTTTATTTTATTTCTTTTTTAATGTTTAAGCTACAAGACATTTTTCTTCAAAAGGAAGACCATCTTCGTCTATAGCTACTAAAATCTTTTTCTGTTTTGATGCTTCAAAGGTAAGATAGAGCCAAGCAAATGACCACAAACCCAGAGTTAAACAAAAAATCATGAAATTTAAACTGTGATTAACCACTTTTCCACCTTTAGATAAGACCGCGAAAAGCAATTCATCATTTCTTTCTTCTAAAGTAAATCCGTTATGAACTTTGTTTGAAATCATGTTCGAAAATACTTGCATGCTTTGTTCCTGGCTGAGATGATTGTCTTTCATAATTAATTTAAATCTACAATTAATCCAATACACTTTTCTTATTCCGCAATTTCTTGCAAAATTACTTCATCCAAAAAAATAAAAAAACACCTACATTTATCCATTTTGTTAGAAATAATTCTACAATTTCTTCAAAGTAGTTCTAAACTTTCATGATAAAGTTAATTTTTATAAAATTAATTACAAAATATTCACCTGTTAAAATTGATTATTTAATCACTTATTTTCAATTACTTAACCATAGCAAAGGAAGTTACGGCTAATAATTTAACAGGAATATTTTCTCGCCAAAGAATTTCATTTGCTTCTAGCAATTAAAAATCCAAGGCAAAAAAGAGATTGCTTAATAAAAATTAAAGAATATTTTAGCTAGAAATATCAGCTTTCTTCAAAAATTAGATTAAATTTTAAATCCTAGTTTCTTGAAAATAGAATCAATAACATTATTAATATCTGGAGATATTCTGAATTTATAATTCAAATACAGATACAAAATAGTTACTAAAACCGATTTTAAAGCAATGCTTATTAATTGGAAAAATGGAAATTCCCAGAAATAAAACACTAAAAACAATGCAAAAGTAAGAACCATTGAATGAATGGTTTGCTTTGTGAATGGATATAAATCTAGTTTTTTAACCACAAAAAGCAATTTAGCCAAACTATATAAAGTAATAGAAAGAAGAGTTGCAAACGCAGAACCAAAAATTCCTAAAATAGGGATAAAAATGATATTCAAAATTACCGTTAAAACAACCAGCATTAATCCTAAATACAATACCATTCGGTAATATTTAGTATTGAAAATAATCGCATTATTATTTCCTAAAATCAAATCGAAATACTTTGAAAGACCAATCATAAATACTACTGGAATTCCTCCGCTATATTCCTTTGGAACCAACTCGTACAATTGATCAATATTTACAAAAATACAAAGCATTACAAATCCTCCCACAATCTGAAGATTGATAGACGTTTTTTTATAAAGCCGATTTAATTCGTCATGTTTGTTTTCATGCATTAATCTCGCCGTAATTGGATACACAATTTGGTGCATAGCGCGACTTGGAACTGAAATTACTAAAGCGATATAAGTTGCAACAGAATAATACGCAATATTTTCAATTTTCATGTACTGATTCAAAATCAATTTGTCACCGTCTAAAAGCAAATTGGCAACACTACCTGACAAAATAATATAAAAAGTATATTCCATTACACTTTTTACATTTTCAGGTATAGTTATCTGAAAATTAGGCTTCTTAATATAAAAAGCATAAAACATTGTTACAATAAAAGCCAAGAAATAAATAGCCGCCGTTACATAAACAAACTCAACCAAACTTATCCAGTTAAAATACAATCCGATTAAGGCAAAAGTTGAAAGTAATCTTAAACCAACTTCTTTAATAAAGTTTCCAAAAACGGAATGCATATGCACTCTTGCCCACGCATAGAAAATTTCAAAATATGCCATACAAATCCCTATAAACGGAATAAGAAGCATAAATTCACGAACGACAGGATTTTCTTTAGAAACAAAATCGGTTATATCATCATAAAAAAAGATTCCGATAAGACCTAACGGAATACACATTATAACAGGAAATAAAGCTGTAAAAGACAGGAACTGCTCTCTTTCTTCTTCTGTTTTATATTGCGAATAAAATTTTACAAGTGTATTTTGCATTCCAATTGCAAACAAAGGCATAATTACATTTGCTGCAGAAGTAATATAATTCGTTAAAGCATAATATGTTGCCCCAAGAAAAACAGGATAAAGGTATAATGTATTAATGGCTCCGATACCAAAACCAATGTATGTAATTATAGTGTTTTTAAAAGACTGATTTAAGACAATACCCATGTTTGGATTTCTGAATTTAGATTTTAGATTTTAGATTTTTTACAATCTATGATTTCCTAATCAGCTGTGCTAATTGCTTCGTTAGATTTTTTCGAGAATATTGCTGTAAGCCAATTCCATGCGATTGCAGTTTCCCTTCCAAAAACTGATTAAAAAAGTCCAAAAGTACACTTTTTAATTTCGCTTTTTCAGAATAATCAAAAAATACTCCGGTATTAGTCTCTGTTACAATATCTGCAAAGTCAGAACCTTGAGGTCCAATTGCAACAATTGGGCGGTTTGAAACCATGTATTCGAACAATTTTCCTGGAATAATACTTTTCGTATCTTCAGAATTAATCTCTATTAAAAGTAAAACTTGAGATTTTCTCTGATGCGCAACAGCTTCTTTATGAGAAACGTAACCCACTAAATTTAAGTATTCTTTCAGTTGATTTTCTTCTATTGCATCTAAAACTTCCTGACTTACCGCTCCAATTAATTTAATTTCCAAATGAGATTTAAATTCTGGAACTTCCTTCAGTAATTCAACCAAAACCTCCCATAAAAATGGCGGGTTTCTATCTGATAAGAAAGAACCAATATGAGCTAAAGTAAATTTCGTGTCTAAAGTCTGTTTTTCAACAGTTTCAACATCGTAACCATTTGTAATTACTGTAATTGGCTTATTGGTAATCGCTTCAAATTCAGTTTTAGTGGTTTTACTTGTTACAATGATTTCATCTGCCGAATTAAGCACTTTGTGTTCTAAATTTTTATGCTTTTTTTCTGCATAAGAAGATAATCTAAGCGCTTTATGATATCCGATTGTTGTCCAAGGATCACGGAAATCGGCAAACCATTTCACTTTTAATTTTTGCTGTAATTCTAAACCAATTAAGTGCAAACTATGTGGCGGTCCAGAAGTTACAATCGTATCAATATTATTTTCTTGAATGTATTTTTCTAAATAAGAAACGGATGGTTTTACCCAAAAAACGCGTGCATCTGGAATAAAAAGATTTCCTCGAACCCAAAGGAATGTTTTATCTAAAAAGGTCTGTTTTTTCTTTTGCGGAAAAATTCCCGAACTGATTTTCTTGGTTTTATTTTTCGAAAAAATGGAAGCCAATTGGTAAGGCTCCCAAATTTTATTCTTTAAAACAATTACTTTATCTGATATTTCACTTACCAATCCTTCATCAACAATTGGATAAGTCGGATTTTCTGGAACGTAAACTATTGGCTGTACATCAAATTCTGGCAAATATTTTACAAATTTCAGCCAACGCTGTACACCAGGCCCTCCCGCAGGTGGGAAATAATAGGTAATTATTAAAAGTTTTTTTTGTTCCAAGGAAAATGAGTTTACTATTTTTAAAGTGCGAATTTAGAATTTTGAAATTCTAGACTTCATTTTTCTTACTAGAATTTCTACTTTCAAAATAAATTCCTCCAGCTAAAAGCAACAGCATTCCAATTGAACTTATTAAAGTAATTGTCCCTCCAGTTTTGATAATCTGAGGCTCAAATTTAAATTCAATAGTGTGTTTTCCAGCAGGAACTTCCATTGCTCTTAGAACATAATCAACTGGGAAATGATCTGTTAATTTACCGTCTATATAAGCGTTCCAGCCATTTTTATAATACATTTCAGAGAAAACAGCTAAACCTTCTCCGTTATTTTCTGATTTGTATTTGATATAATTTGGCTTATAAGTAACAACCTTAATCGTTCCTGTTGTATCAAAAGCTTTCTTTAATCTCGCGTTTTGGAATTTACTTTCATGCTCGTGAACATTGAAAACCGCTACTTTTTTAGTATCTAAAGTATTCAACGCTTTCATTACATCATCTGGTTTATTTACCAGTTTTACTGCACCCACAAACCAAGCATTTCCGTTAGCATCTGGATTAACAGCAGGAATTTGATTTCCTTCTTTATCTACTTGAATTACATACTTAACATTAAGCATATTAAGCACTTCAAGATTATTTTTAGCAATTTGATAATCGTACAATTGCTGCATTCTTCTTGGTCTTACAGCACTATATCCACCAATAGTTTTATGGAAATAAGAAGATCTTCCTTGCAATTGTCCCTGAAGATCAAATACACGGTAAACCGATGTGTCTTTTAAAATCTGACTGTCTGCAGGTGTTTCTTGAAATGGCGCCGCAATTTGAACTGGACTCACAAAATCTTTAGCCGAAACATATTTTTTATCCACAAAGAATAAGTCAAAAATCATTACAATTCCAACTATAACTAAAGTTGTTGTCTGAGATAATCTGTTTTTAATAAACATCCACAACACCACAAAAGTAACAACTATTAAAAATCCAGATCTTAATAAATCTGCATAATACATAGTCATTCTATCTTCTTTTAAAGCATCAACGAAGCCTGGTCCGTAGCTTTCTAAGAAATATTGATCACTTGTTCCTGTAAAATGGAAGAAACTTTTTGCTATTAATAAAATAACAAGAACTCCCAAACCAAAAACTCCAGTCTGAACTAAAGCTTTCTGCTGTAATTTAGGCTCGTCTTTAGCCTTAAAGAATGACTGTAATCCCATAACAGCTAAAACAGGGAAACATAATTCTAAAATAACTTGAATTGAAGATACCGCTCTAAATTTATCATACAACGGAACATATTCAATAAAAAAGTTCGTCAACAAAGAGAAGTTTTTACCCCAAGAAAGCACTAAAGTAAAAAGTGCTCCTGTAAGGAAAACATATTTGATTTTTCTTTCGTCTATAAATAGTGCTAAAACTGCTAAAAAGAAAACTACTGCTCCAATATAAGCTGGCGCAGAAACGATTGGCTGATCTCCCCAATACGTTGGCATTCCCGAAACAAAATCCTGAGCTTGAGATGTAGGAACTCCTTGTTCAACCATAAATGCATACATACGGCTGTCTGTACCAACATTTTCATGGCTTGAACCTCCAAAAATTCTTGGAGCAATTAAATTTAAACTTTCTGCGATACCGTAACTATATTCTGTAATATAGTCGGTTGTCATAGAAGCTGTGGTTTCATTTTTTGATCCGTCTGGATTAAAAGTCAACTCACTTTTATCTCTAATACTATATTTGGCATATTCATTTGTTGCCATTAAATTTCCAGCATTAGCTCCTAAAGCAAAAATTCCAGCAACAAGTAAAACTCCACAAGAAATTAAAAGTCCTTTAAAGTCCTTTTCTTTGATAAAATTAAAAGCAAAATAACCTGAAAGTATCAATAAGAATATCAATAAATAATAGGTCATTTGGAAATGATTAGCACTAATTTCAAGTGCCACAGCAAACATGGTGAGCAAACCTCCCCAAATATATTTTTTCTGAAAGACGAGTATAAATCCTGCAATTACCAAAGGCATATAAGCAATAGCGTGCGCTTTGGCATTATGACCAACTCCTAAAATAATAATCATGTAAGTTGAAAAACCAAATGCTATAGCTCCGATAAAAGCTTTCAACGGATCAGTTTTTAAGACCAATAATAAACCATAAAAACCAAGGAAATATAAAAACAAGTAATCTGCAGGACGCGGAAGAAAACGCAGTACATCATCAACTTTACCAATAAAATCGTTCGGATAATTTGCTCCAAGCTGATATGTTGGCATACCACCAAAAGCTGAATTTGTCCAATAAGGTTCAGCATTTTCAACAGCTCTAAAGTCATTTTGCTCTTTTGCCATTCCGGTATATTGAGCAATATCTGACTGGAAAATTTGCTTTCCTTGTAGAACTGGATAAAAATAAATTAATGATACTAAGATAAAGCCCAGTACAACAAGGGCATGCGGATAGAACTTATTTACTATTTTCAATTTTGGCTGGTTTGGGTTAAAATGAATCCTAAATTTTCAGGACACAAATCTAATCTATTTCTTCGTAATCAACATACTCCCCGACTTTTTTGGTTTCGCGCGGGTTTTTAGCATTAGCAGTATTAATAATTATTTCGTCTTTATTAGTATTGTTATTCTGCCAATTATTGCCTTGATTGTACTGACCGTATTGTTGTTGCTGTCTTTGAAAATTTTCACTCGCATTTTCAACTGCCTTTTTTACCAATACTGGCAAAAAGATTCGAGCTAAAAATTTCATGATATAATAAAAGGCGATAAGCCCAATAATAAATCTCAAACCTGAAAATGATGCTTCTTGCATAACTCTATAATTTTTTTCCAAAATTAATAAATCCGTTGTTTAAAAATAAAATATGAATCTTAAATAAATAATAAAATATGTACATTTGAAATGCGTTATTATATTTTAATCCAAAAAAAATTATATGTTCAAAATTAAAAACTTACTTGCCCCGGTACTTTTTTTTATTCCACAACTGTTTTTTGCGCAATATACTGATGTCATTAATTCAAATCGTCCAGGTGAAACCATGTCAGCTTATGCTGTTGGAAAATCAGTGATTCAAGCCGAATTAGGTGTTTACGGCATTAAAGAAAAACACGATTTATTAGATTATGACGCCAGCGGATTTGGTACAGATCTTACTATTAGATATGGTGCGTTTCTTGAGAAATTAGAATTTATTGCTGATATTCAATATCAAATGGAAAATTTTGATACTTCTTACACTAGTTATAAAAAGAATAATTTCAGACAGACTGTTTTAGGTGCTAAATATCTTATTTACGATCCTTATAAAAATTATAAAAGAGAAGCTAATATTTATAGCTACAAAGCCAATCGTAATTTTCAATGGCGCGAATTGATTCCAGCTGTTTCTGTTTTTGCAGGAGCTAATTTTGTTGGTGCCGATAATCCTTATTATTTTTCTCCAGATGGCGCTATTTCGCCTAAAATTTCATTGATTACACAAAACCTATTAGGCGGAGGATCTTGGGTTTTTGTAACTAATATTATTGCAGATTATATTGGCACAGACTATCCAAGTTATGGATATGTATTAACTTTGACGCACGGATTTAATGACAGATGGTCTGGTTTTATTGAAAATCAAGGATATAAAAGCGACTTTTATAGTGATTCTATTCTTCGTACAGGAGCTGCTTTTCTGCTTTCTTCAAATATGCAGGTTGATGCTTCTATAAGTACTAATTTCAAAAACACACCATCTATTTTATATGGTGGCGTTGGAGTTTCATGGCGATATGACGGATGGTACAAAGAAAAGGTAGAAGTAAACAAAGCCGCAGACAGAGCCAAAAAGAATCCAGACAATGAAAAACAAATAGATTATCAGGAAAAAGAAAGAAAACGTAAAGCAAAATACGAATAAAGTAAAAATAACAAACCTTTAAAAAGGACTCAATACCACCTTAATGATTACAATTAAAGAAGCCAAAAGCAAGAAAGAATTAACCGAATACATAAAATTTCCTTTTTCATTGTATAAAGATAATCCGTATTGGGTTCCTCCTATTATTTCAGATGAATTGGAATCTTTTGATAAAACTAAAAATCCAGCGTTTGATAATGCCGAGGCTTACTTTTATCTGGCTTACAGAGATAATAAAATTGTGGGACGTATTACTGCTATTATCAATTGGTCTGAAGTTAATAACCAGCACAAGAGAAAAGTACGTTTCGGATGGTTTGATGTAATTGATGATATTGAAGTCACAAAAGCTTTGCTTGAAAAAGTTTATGAATTAGGAAGGAAACATAATTTAGAACATGCTGAAGGTCCAATGGGATTTTCAAATTTAGATAAAGTTGGAGTTCTTACCGAAGGTTTTGATCAAGTTGGAACCATGATTACATGGTATAATCATGAATATTATGTAAGACATTTTGAGGAATTAGGCTTTCAAGTTGAAAAACAATATATAGAAAGCATATTTCCTTTTTCTAATGTTAAACCAGAATTCTTTCAAAAGGCACAAGAATTAATCAAGAAACGTTACGGACTAAAAGCTCTTAATTTTACCAAAACAAAAGATATTATGCCTCACGTAGACAAAATGTTTGATTTGTTTAATGAATCTTATGAAAAACTAGCTTCATTTGTAGCCATTTCTGATGTGCAAAAAGAGTATTTTAAAAAGAAATATATCAGTTTCATCAATCCAGAATACATCAAATTTGTAGTTGATAAAGACGATAATTTGGTTGCTTTCAGTATTGTAATGCCAAGTTTTGTTGAAGCTTTGCAAAAAATAAGAGGGAAATTATTTCCGTTTGGTTTTCTGCAACTATTAAAAGCTAGAAAACACAGTAAAGATGTTGTTTTTTACCTTATCGGAGTTCATCCTGAATACCAAAATAAAGGTGTTACGGCTATTATTTTTGACGAATATTACAAAACGTTTTCTGCTAAAGGAATCCAAACTTGCATTAGAACTCCTGAATTATTAGAAAACAATGCTATTCATTTACTTTGGAAAAACTTTGATCCAGTTATTCACTGTCAGAGAAAGACTTATTTGAAGAATCTTTAATTTTAGTTTTCAGTCGCAGTCTCAGTTTTTAGTTTTAGAAAATTAACAATAAAAAAATCCATTCGCCCCCAAACGAATGGATTTTTCACTTCATAAACACATCATTTACTCTACTTTGCAATCAACTTTAGTCAAAGTATTTTTTTGATCAAATTTTAGTTTTGATTTATCTTTAAAAGAAACTTTATCATTGGCAGTTACTACATCGCCATATCCTTCAACAAAAGTTCCATCTTTTTGCAGAAAAACAACTTCTCTTACAGACGAAACTCCTTCTGAATTAAAAGTATAATCGGCAATTAAAGTGTCGCCTTTCATATTTCCTATTAAAGTTCCTTCGTTTTTATCTTTTCCAACCAAATTATAACTTAGTTTTCCGTTTACTTCCTGATGAGAATTAACATTAAAACTCATTTCGATCACGCTTCCGTCTGATCTCCAAGCATAACATTGATCGCCTGCAGGCTCTACAATTTCGGCTTCTTTTGGTGGACTTGGCGTTATTTGAATTGGCTCTGTTTTAGTTTCTTTTTTACATGAAACAAGAACTGTTAAAACAAGAGTTGTTATAGTTAATACTTTTTTCATAATGCTGTTTTTATTTTGTGATTATGACATAAAGTTAGCTTAAATAAAAAAAATCCATTCGTAGAACAAATGGATTTTTTTACATAATTCCCACTTAAGGAAATCTATTTTTTTATGAATTTACGAAACGTCAACAGTTGTACGTTCAGCAATTTCTTTATAAGTTCCGTTAATCAATTTCTCACGAATTGCCTCGAAAGCTGTTAAAGTCTCTTCGATATCTGCTAATGTATGAGAAGCTGTCGGGATCATTCTTAACAAAATAATTCCTTTTGGAATAACTGGATATACAACGATAGAAAGGAAAATACCGTAGTTTTCTCTTAAATCGTTAACCATAACCATTGCTTCTGGAATACTTCCTTCTAAGTAAACTGGTGTAATACAAGTATTTGTATCTCCAATATTAAATCCTTTTTCTTTAAGACCACTTTGTAATGCATTCACATTTTCCCAAAGTTTATCTTTAATTGCAGAAGATTTACGTAACAATTCTAAACGTTTTAATGAACCAATTGTTTGAATCATTGGTAATGCTTTAGCAAACATTTGAGAACGTAAGTTATATTTCAAATAATCGATAACTGTTTTATCAGCCGCTACGAAAGCTCCGATATTAGCCATAGATTTTGCAAAAGTAGAGAAGTAAACATCAATTTGATCTTGAACTCCTTGCTCCTCACCTGCGCCAGCACCAGTTTTACCTAAAGTACCAAAACCGTGAGCATCATCTACCAATAATCTGAAATTGTATTTTTTCTTTAACTCAGCAATTTCTTTTAATTTTCCTTGCTGTCCGCGCATTCCGAAAACACCTTCAGTAATAAATAAAATACCTCCACCTGTTTCTTCTGCCATTTTAGTAGCACGTTGCAAGTTTTTCTCCATACTTTCAAGATCATTGTGTTTGTATGTGAAACGTTTACCCATGTGTAAACGAACACCATCAATGATACAAGCATGCGAATCTACGTCATAAACAATAATGTCATTTTTAGTAACCAAAGCATCAATAATAGACACCATTCCTTGGTAACCAAAATTCAATAAATAAGCAGATTCTTTCATTACGAATTCAGCTAATTCATTTTCTAATTGTTCATGATACGTTGTGTGCCCAGACATCATACGAGCTCCCATTGGATATGCTGCACCAAACTGAATTGCTGCATCTGTATCTGCCTGACGAACTTCTGGATGATTTGCTAAACCTAAATAATCATTTAAACTCCAGTTTAAAATATTTTTTCCGTGAAAAGTCATTCTAGGACCCAACTCTCCTTCTAACTTTGGGAAAACATAGTAACCCTCTGCTTGAGAAGCCCACTTTCCTAAAGGTCCTTTATTGTCCTGAATTCTTTCGAATAAATCTTTTACCATAATATATGTAGTAATTTTTTTTACTTAATCAGCGAGCAAAAATAATCATTATTAATTTAAAATGAAGAGCCTCAATTATTTTTATTTAAAAATAATCATCTGATTTTATTCTGTAAGTTTTACCTTAAACAATTATTCGGAATTATCAGCAAACATGATTTTTATCATAATAAAAGACAAAATAGTCCTTTAATTTTGATCCATATTTAAACGAAAACAAAACCAAGTAATTATGGAAAGAAATAACAAAATTTGGATTAAAATGAACGTACTGATATGTTCATTTTTTATGATTCTTCTTTTAGGCAGTTGCAAAAAAGATGAAGCTAAAAATTACGCAGATATTATGACTGAGGGCGAAATGGATGCCGAACTCACATCACCACCTCACGTTCCTAAACCTGTTGGCAGCAGAACCGCCATGAAACTTAAATTAAACATGGAAATTAAGGAACAAGAAGGTACAATGACTGACGGTGTAAAATATACTTATTGGACATTTGGCGGTTCTGTTCCGGGAAGTTTTATTAGAACGCGAGTTGGCGATGAAGTTGAATTTCACTTAAAAAACCATCCTGACAACAAATTACCGCATAATATCGATTTACACGCTGTAACTGGTCCAGGTGGTGGAGCAACTTCTTCTCTTGTAGCTCCTGGACACGAAAAAGTTTTCAGTTTTAAAGTTCTAAATCCTGGATTGTATGTATATCACTGTGCAACAGCTCCTGTGGGAATGCACATTGCAAATGGTATGTACGGATTGATTTTGGTTGAACCTGAAGGCGGACTTCCTCCTGTTGATAAAGAATACTACGTTATGCAAGGCGATTTTTACACTCAAGGTGAATATGGTGCAAAAGGTCTTCAGCCGTTTGACATGAATAAAGCGGTAAAAGAAACTCCTGATTATGTAGTATTTAACGGAAAAGTGGGATCATTAACAAATGGAAATGAATTGACTGCTAAAGTTGGTGAAACCGTTCGTTTGTTTGTTGGAAATGGTGGACCAAATTTGGTTTCTTCTTTCCACGTTATCGGAGAAATATTTGACAATGTGCATGTTGAAGGCGGAAGTACAATAAACAAAAATGTTCAAACGACTTTAATTCCTGCTGGTGGCGCTGCAATTGTAGATTTTAAAGTTGAAACTCCGGGAACTTTCATTTTAGTTGATCACTCTATTTTTAGAGCTTTCAACAAAGGTGCTCTGGGAATGCTAAAAGTGGAAGGAAAAGAAAACAAAAACATCTATTCTGGAACTATTCAAGAAGGTATTTATTTGCCTGAAGGTGGAACAATTCAAAAAATGCCTGGAACCTCAACTGCAAAAGCAGCAGTTCCAAAACGTACTGTTGAAGAAAAAGTTAAAATTGGTAAAGAAATTTTCGGAACAACTTGTTTCGCTTGCCACCAATCTGAAGGACAAGGAATCCCAAATACTTTCCCTCCTTTAGCAAAATCAGATTATCTGAATGCTGATTCTAAACGTGCTATTAAAACGATTCTACATGGTTTAACGGGAGAAGTTACAGTTAACGGTAAAAAATACAACAACGTAATGCCAGCTCAGAATTTATCTGATGATGAAATCGCAAATGTGCTGACTTACATTTATAGCAGTTGGGGAAATAATAAAACAGAAATTACGCCAGAAATGGTAAAAGCGCTAAGATAACAGCAAAACCAACGGCATGAAAAAATACATTTTCATTCTTTTAATTGTCTTTTTCCCTGTGTTTACTAGTGTCATGAAGGCACAGGAAACAGAAATGGCTTTCATTAAAGAGGGATCTTTTGTCCCTCTTTATGGAGTCGTTTCTAAAAAACCTGTCGAAGTAAAATCCTTTTATATAGACATTTACCCTGTTACAAACCGTGAATTCTTAGATTTCGTCAAAAAAAATCCTTCTTACCAAAAGTCAAAAATTAAAGGCATTTTTGCTGATAAAAGCTATTTGTCGTATTGGTCAACTGATTTTGATTTTGGAAATGCAAAACCAAATTCGCCTGTGACAAGTGTTTCTTGGTTTGCCGCAAAAAAATACTGTGAATGCGAAGGAAAACGTTTAGCTACAATGGATGAATGGGAATACGTAGCAATGGCAGATACTAAAAAGATTGACGCCAGAACCAAAAAAGAATTCAACGAATACATTTTGTCTTGGTATGAGAAATCGAGAACGTATGAAAATGAAATTGGAAAAACTTTCAAAAATTATTGGGGAGTTTACGATATGCATGGTTTGGTTTGGGAATGGACTTCTGATTTCAACAGCATCTTTTTATCTGGAGAATCTAGAAAAGATAAAAGTACCGACAAAAATCTTTTCTGCGGAAGCGGATCTGTAAATGCATCCGATTTAATGGATTATGCCGCTTTTATGCGTTACGCGTTCAGAGGAAGCTTGAAAGCGCAATATTCAACACGAAATCTTGGCTTTAGATGCGCCAGCACCACAAAACCAAAAATCTAATTTAAATTAGTTTACAATGAAAAAAATAGCAATCGCTTTTCTTCTCCTATTCTCATTTTACAGCTGTAAAGAAGCAGATAAAAAAGAAGCTATAGCAGAAACAAAAAAGGAAATCAGTGATTTATCGATTTACAATCTTCCTTCAAAATGGACAACACAAGATGGTAAAGACATTGAATTGAAAAGTCTGAGAGGAAATGTTTTGGTAATGGTAATGATTTATACCAGCTGCAAATCGGCTTGTCCGAGATTAGTTGCCGATATGCGTGATATTGAATCAAAATTGGAGAAACAAACAAAACAGCATGTAAAATTGATTTTGGTAAGTATAGATCCAAATACAGATACTCCAGAAAGACTAAAATCATTCGCTATTGAAAACAAAATGAATCAAGATCCTTGGATTTTCCTTCGTTCAACTGAAGAAAACACTCGCGAATTTGCAGCAGTTTTGGCTGTCAATTATAAAAAAATCTCTCCAATAGATTTTTCGCATTCAAATATTATCAGCGTTTTTAATCCTGAAGGAGAATTGGTTTTTCAGCAGGAAGGTTTAGGCGTAAATAATGAAAAAACAATCGAAATAATAAATCTTGAAGCTGGAAAGATATAGATATTTAAATAGGTTAATTAGTAAGAAACAAGAGTAAGTTTAGAAATAAATTGACTCTTGTTTTTTATTTACATAAAAAGCTAAGTTAAGCTTCGGAAAAGCGAAATATTTATCAGGTTAGCAAATTCCCAATATGATTCTATAAATATTTTGCTCCGCTGGAGCTTTTTATCTTCGCCAAACGTTTTTTATAAATATGTCGTCCCGCTGGGACTTATTTTCTAGAACTCGTATCGCTTCGGAGAAGCGAAATATTTATAGAAAAATCTGAATCATCTACATAGAGAGCTCCAGCGGAGCGAAATATTTATCAGGTTAACAAATATGATTCTATAAATATGTCGCTCCGCTGGAGCTTTTTATCTTCGCCAAACGTTTTCTATAAATATGTCGCTTCTCCGAAGCTTTATAATCCTAAGCTTTACAATATGTCATCCCTCTGCTATAAATATGCCGTCCCGCTGGGACTTATTTGATATGACAATATAAATTTCGCCTAATTATCGAACTCATCATTAAAACCAACCCCAAAACCAAAAGAATGCTGAAAATCAAAATACTTTGAAAATATCCTGTAATACTTCCTTCTCCAAAAAAGAAGAACCAACCTTGAAGAAACAACAAAACTTCTGTCAAAACATATCCTAAAATAAAACACTTCACTCCTATTTTTAATGTTTTAGAATTGGTATAAAGCATTTTATTCTGAAGCAGAATTCCAAACAAAAATCCAGTTATGATTCCCAAAGTCGTTAAATGAATAAAACCAATTACAAAATTTCGAATTTGATGTGAAACTTCTGCTAGATTGGGAAAAAGAGTCAGCAATTGAATTCCAACTTTCAAAAACAAAGAACATAAAGCCAAACCGTAAACCATTTTAGTAGTTTTATTTAATCTGCTTTTGAAATCAATAATTTGTGGTTTTAGCATTTTATAGAAATAAATAAAAGCTCCCAATTGCATTAAAACTCCCAAACCATTGATATAACTCAAACTATCATTTTCGATAAACCAGCGAACTGGAAAACAAACCGTTAATAGCGTAGAAACAATCATTAGAAAGTAAAACTTCTTAAACTTTACCTCATCAATTTTATTTTGAAATTGTTTTAAAAACAAAGCCAAAATTGCCAATATAAACCATCCATTAAATTGAAAATGAAGAAAAAACTGAATGGCAATTTGATAAAAAGCACTTTGTTTTCCTAGCATGCTTACGGCTGGTCCAAGACACCAAACTCCGAAAGTCGATAAAATCATAAACAGAATCGAAACCAACAAAAGTCTTTGTGATGGCGATTTATCTTTGACACAATCTTTCCAAACCAAACGGCAAAAAACATAGCTCAACAAAATATGCAGTGTTGAAAAAACAATCGAAAACAAAGCATAACCTTGAATAGGAAATGCAATCATCATTCCGATTACTGAAAATTCTGTCAGCCAAAATAAGCGGTTGTAAATGGGTTTCTGGCTTTTTTCTTTCGGAATAAAAAAATGAACAACCAAAACATAAACGATCAAATAAACCCAGCCTAACATCGCAACATGCGAATGCGCATGAAGCAGAAAGCTATAATTAAAAAAATCTAAAGGAAAGAGATACATAAACCGCATTAATAATCCGAAAACGCAGGCAATCAGAAAATTAAAAAAACAGGAAAGTATCCAACTTTTTTGAGAATTCATTTTAGAAATATTTTTTAAACACATAGAAACATAGATTTTATATTTCATACACAATCTTGTCATCCTGACGAAGGAAGGATCACACTAGAAATTCCGCAAAGTATTTCTCAATCTTTGTCGATTTCCGAGTGTGATTTCTCGTTCCTCGAAATGACAAACGGTGTAGCAAAACCCAATCCATTAAAAATAACATTTCTTGAAATAGAAAACACCGATAATTATCATGTTTAGATATTTTATCGGTGCTTTTCGAACTATTAAAATTAACCTTTATTCTACTTCAACAAAGTCTTTTTCTAAAACAACTGCTTTTGGAAACAAGATATTATTTTCCAAATGAATGTGTTTGTGCAGATCTTCTTCAAATTCTTTCAGCATCGCAAAAGTCACTCTGTAAGTCGTACAAGCATCCGCTGGCGGAGTGTAATTGTTTGTCAATTCGGCAATTGCTCTAAAACGCTCTCCTTCATTGTCGTGTTCGTGCATCATCATCGCAATTGGATTTGAAACTGTTCCGAATGATGGTTGAGATAAAATCCCGTCAGATTCTTTGGTTTTTATCATTCGTTTTACAAAAGGAAATAAAACCAATTCTTCTTTTTTCATGTGCTGAGATAATTCACCTGCACAGCCAATAAATAATTCATTAATCTTGAATAATTCAGGATGATTTGCGCCGTGAACTTTGCATAATTTATCTAAAAACGGAAGCAAAACGTTTGTTTTTTCTTCTACATAACGATGATGTGTTTTCTCTATATAATCTGCCAATAAATCTAAAGGCCATGAATTGAAATCAATACTTCCGCTATTTTCTGATTGCACAACTTGCAATACATTTTCTAATAAAGCATCTGCATCTATGTTTTGTTTTTCGCAAACTTCAGTAACTGTTCTGTTTCCTTTGCAGCAAAAATCAATTCTATATTTAGAGAAAACTGCCGCTGTTCTAAAATCTTCAGCTACAAACGATCCTATTGTTTTGTTTTTTAAATTTTCCATGTTACTCTATTTTATATTTTGTGTATTTTATTTTTTGTTTTTTAATGTCAGTTCAAATACAAACCAAGCCATTGTGATAAACCCGATTCCGAAAATTGAATCTCCAATGGCACGAAGCCATTTTAAAGTAATCATTTCTGGTTGCTGCATTAATTCTGAAGAACGTGCGTACCACATTCCGTGATTGATACTTTCAATTGCCTGCCAAACTCCAATTGGTAATAAGCTTAGAATTGCCATTAGAAATAAACCAATATTTAAAGACCAGAAAGTGATTTTTAGCAGTCTGTTATTCCAACTTACATTTCGGTACAAACTTCTCAATACAAATAATACCAAACCGATTCCCAACATTCCATAAACTCCAAATAAAGCTGTATGTCCATGCAAAGGCGTTGTATTTAATCCCTGAACATAATACAAGGCAATTGGCGGATTAATAATGAATCCGAAGATTCCGGCTCCAAGGAAATTCCAAAAGGCCACAGAAATCATGAAATAAATGGGCCATTTATAATCGGCGATCCATTGCGTTGATTTTGAGATTTTATAGTTTTGATACGCTTCAAATCCAATTAAAGTCAACGGAACTACTTCTAAAGCACTAAATGTTGCACCTAAAGCCATAATTGCAGTTGGTGTCCCAGAAAAATACAAGTGGTGGAATGTTCCTAAAATACCTCCAGACATGAAAATAATGGTTGCAAAAAGAACATTTAGCGTTGCGGTTTTTGTTTTTAATAATCCTAAACGAACAAATAAGAATGCAATTACAACTGTTGCAAATACTTCGAAGAAACCTTCAACCCAAAGATGAACAACCCACCATCTCCAATATTCTGCAATGGCTAAATTGGTTTGTCTTCCCCACATTAATCCTGCTCCGTAAAACATGGCAATTGCAGTACAAGAAACTAAGAACAAAATGATTAGGTTTTTCTCTTCTGTTTTTTTCTTTAAAACTGGAATCAACGGGCGAATCATTAATGCCAACCACAAAAACAATCCAACTAAAAGGAAAATCTGCCAGAAACGACCTAAATCAACATATTCGTAACCTTGATGTCCGAACCAGAAATTCTGAACTAAATTCAGTTTCTGCATTACGCCAAACCATTGTCCAGCCATTGAACCTAAAACAATAATTAGTAAAGCGACAAATAAGAAGTTAATTCCAAAACATTGAAATTTAGGATCTTTACCTGAAACTGCAGGCGCAATATATAATCCTGTTGCTAGCCAAGCTGTTGCAATCCAGAAAATAGCCAATTGTGTATGCCATGTACGTGTTACGGCATAAGGCAGGATTTTATCTATCGGGATTCCATACAAACCATTTCCTTCCACTCCGTAGTGCGCTGTGATAATTCCGAAAACCATTTGTAGAACCATTAACAAACTTACAATCCAGAAATATTTGGTCACCAATCCCATAGATTTAGTTTTGCCTTGCTTAATAAGCGGATCTTCTTTTGGAAGCGGAAATTCTTCTTCTTCACCCGATTTTGCGTGATAGAAAACTAAGATTCCCACACTTAAAATCAATAAAATAATACTTACTCCAGACCAAGCTAAAAGTTCTGTTGTGGCGGTATTTCCAACCAATTCATCTGACGGCCAGTTGTGCGTATAAGAAATAGTATTATCAGGACGATTGGTAACTGTTGCCCAAGTTGCCCAGAAGAAAAAGGCATTCATTTTATGCATTCTCTCAGTATCTTTTATAGCGTTTTTTGGAATCGCATATTCTTCTCTCAATTTATCGAATTTCGGATCATTCGTAAAAAGACCTTTATAATATTCGCTTAAATGCTCAATCGCTTCTAAACGGTTTTCAGAAATAGTCAAAATACCTGTGTCTGAATTATAACGATTGGTTCTTAAATCTTTCTGAAGACGAATTTTTAAAGCCGATTGTTTTTCAGCATCCAATTCCTCATAATTTTTATTAAAATCTTTTTGAGCATAAATATCAAGTATAAAAATGGCTTCTCTATGCAGCCAATCTGCGGTCCAGTCTGGGGCCACATAGGCGCCGTGTCCCCAGATAGATCCCACTTCCTGGCCTCCTATACTTTGCCAGATATTTTGTCCGTCTTTAATTTCGCTTTCGCTAAAAACAATTTTTCCTGAATCTGAAATAATCTCTTTCGGAACCGGCGGTGCCTGCTGATAAATTTCATATCCATAATAACCAAGCACGGCAAATGAAATACTCATTACCAATGCAAATACTATCCATAATTTTTTTTCTCTTTTCATTTCTCTTGGGGGAAATTTATAAATAAAAGACAATTTTATCTTTTATTGGTTTTAAAAAAAACTCCAAACCTATTTTCAGCATTTGGAGTTTATATTATTTACTCAACAATTAATACACCTTTCATCATAGCCACGTGGCCAGGGAAAGAACAAATAAATGGATAAGATCCTTTTTTATCAATTGTAAACTCGATTGTATCTTCTTCTCCACCACCAATTAATTTAGTGTGAGCAATCACTGAAGCTTTTTCAGATTCTGGAATATAATCTGTTGCTTTGGCATCATTAGCTTTTAAAGCAAAAGCAGCTTGATCTGTTCCTTCTTGTAAAATCACTAAATTGTGTCCCATTGCTTCTTTTGGAATTTTTCCAACGTGTTTCAAAGTCAATTTGATTGGTTTTCCCGCAACAGCTTTCAATTCATTTACATTAAATTGCATTTGATCATTTCCTTCAATAACTAATACATTTTCTTCAGCAGCTGGCGTTACTGGCGCAGCTTCTCCTTCTGTAGACGGCTCAGTTGTTTCTGTTTGATCAGCAGGAACTGTTTCTTTTTTACCGCAAGAAGTAACTGCTAAAAATCCCATAAGGATCAGTATCGAAATTTTGGTTTTTGTATTCATTTTTAAGATAATTTATTAAAATATTATTATTCGTTTATGTTTAATGTCTTTAGGAAGAAATCGCCTGATTTTACGTCTGTGGCCAATTGTTCTAAAGTCGTTTTTGTCAGCATTTCTAAAAGAAGACCGCGTATTTTTTTAAACTCATGATGAACTGGACATGGATGCTCTTCTGAACATTCTTTTAACCCAATTCCGCAACCGCTGTATATTTTATTTCCATCAATAGCGTCAACAATCTGAATTAATTTTATGGATTTCGATGCCTCTGGCGAAACTTCAAAACCGCCTCCTACTCCTTTTGCAGAATGAATGATTCCGTTTTTTGTCAAAATCTGCATAATCTTGGCTGTAAATGGTTCTGGAGAATCGATCTCTTTTGCTACATCTTTTATTCCAACTCTAATTCCTTTAGAAGATTTGGTTGCAATAAATATTGACGCTCTAATTCCGTATTCACACGCTTTTGAAAACATACATTCCTTATTAATTCTCAACAAAGATATGGAGGTTTTATATAAAAGACAAATTTATCTTTAATTAATTTTTGAAACGCCATATATTATTTATAATGAAACTAATTAGTACCCATAAAATCACTTATTCATCATTCGATTCTTATAAAAACCAATTTTAATTTTAACTTTGATAGTATTTAATTTTTAATATTAAAATAATGCCTTTAAGCAATTCAAAAGATTTAAAACTGGCAGTCCTTATTGATGCAGACAATGTGCCATACAGCAATGTAAAAGGTATGATGGAAGAAATTGCAAAATTAGGAACACCAACGACGAAAAGGATTTATGCCGATTGGACAAAGCCAAATGCAAATGGCTGGAAAGGCGTTTTATTAGAACATGCCATTACTCCTATTCAGCAATACAGCTATACGGTTGGAAAAAACTCCTCAGATTCTGCTTTGATCATTGATGCAATGGATTTGCTTTATTCTGGAAAACTGGACGGATTTTGTATCGTTTCCAGCGATAGTGATTTTACGCGTCTAGCAATCAGGCTTCGCGAATCTGGCATGAAAGTAATTGGAATTGGTGAAAAGAAAACGCCTAGTTCTTTTATTGTGGCATGCGACCGATTTATTTACATTGAGGTTTTGGATGGAGCAATTCAAAAGAAAAAACCTAAAACAGCGACTGCAGATACCAAAAAGCCAATTGAAAAACCGACCGAAAAAGCACTTCATAAAATTGACAAACAGACTATTGAACTGATTGAAGCGACCATCGAAGATATTGAAGATGATGATGGCTGGGCATTTCTTGGAGATGTCGGAAATCTGATTGTTAAGAAAAAACCTGAATTTGACCCCCGAAATTATGGTTTTTCTAAGCTGACGCCAATGCTTAAATCATTAACAGATATTTTGGAAATCGACGAGAGAGAGTCAGACAAAAAAGGAATCAAACACGTTTATGTACGTTTAAGATTCAACTAATTATCGCATTTATTACCTATTTAATTTTTTAAAACATGAGAAAAAAATTCTTTATTTACGGATTCTTATTGTTTGTACTTGTTGCCGCAATTTATTATTACACCGAGCGCGGATTTTTATTAATTATTATTCTACCTATATTATTAATTGTTGGAATCTACAATGCCCTACAAGAAAAACACGCTATTTTACGAAACTTCCCTGTTTTGGGTTATTTCAGATATCTGTTTGAAATGATTGCACCAGAGATCCAGCAATATTTTATCGAAAGATCTACAGACGGAAAACCTTTTTCTAGAAACCAGCGTTCATTAGTATATCAAAGAGCAAAAAATATTGATTCGAGCACGCCTTTTGGAACGCAATTAAATTTAAATACAGAAAATTACGAAGGAATCAAACATTCTATTTTTCCAGCAAAAGTCAACGAAGAATTGCCTCGCGTCTTAGTAGGCGGAAAAGATTGTAAACAGCCTTATTCGGCTTCTTTATTCAATGTTTCTGCTATGAGTTTTGGTTCTCTAAGTGAACATGCAGTTCGTGCCATTAATATTGGTGCTAAAAAAGGAAATTTCTACCAAAATACAGGAGAAGGCGGATTAACAGAATTTCACCTTGCTGGAGGCGGAGATATTACTTGGCAAATTGGAACTGGATATTTTGGATGCCGTGATGCAGAAGGCAATTTCAGTCCAGAAAACTTCAAGGAAAAAGCCAATCTTCCAAATGTAAAAATGATCGAAATTAAGCTTTCTCAAGGAGCAAAACCTGGTCACGGAGGTGTTCTTCCTGCTAAGAAAAACACTGAACAAATTGCTAAAATTAGAGGCGTTGTTCCGCACACTATGATTCTTTCTCCTCCTGGACATCACGCTTTTTCTGATGCTAAAGGATTAATTCATTTTATAAAACAATTACGCGATTTATCTAACGGAAAACCAATCGGTTTTAAATTGTGTATTGGAAATACTGCTGAGTTTGAAGCCATCTGTCAAGAAATGATCAATGAAGATATCTATCCAGATTTCATTACCGTTGATGGTGCTGAAGGAGGAACTGGCGCTGCTCCTCTTGAATTTGCAGATGGAGTTGGAATGCCTTTTGAACCTGCATTAATTTTTGTAAATAAAACTTTGGTGCGTTTAGGAATTCGTGATAAAATGCGAATCATTGGAAGCGGGAAAATTATTTCTGGCTATTCTATTTTACATGCTATTGCATTGGGTGCTGATATGTGTAACAGTGCGAGAGGATTTATGTTTTCTTTAGGCTGTATTCAGGCTTTAAGATGCCATAATAATGAATGTCCAACTGGAGTTGCCACTCAAAACAAAATGCTGATGAAAGGTTTGGTTGTTACTGATAAATCAGAACGCGTATATCACTTTCATAAGAATACGCTTCATGCTGCAAATGAACTTTTAGCAGCTGCAGGAAAAAGCAGTTTTGCTGATGTAGATATCAATATTTTCATGCGTGGTGATGAATTTTCTAATTTATCTGAACAGTATTTCCCTGATAATCTGAAAAACGTTACTCAATTCTCATAAAAAAAAGCCTCTTCACAAGAAGAGGCTTTTCATTTAAAATTCATATTTCAATTATAATTTTGCTGTTTCCTTGTTTGGTTCAGAGGTTCCTTCTAAAACCGCTAATTCTTCCTGATCAACTAATTGCTGTGCTAAAATAACATTATTATAAGCCAAGAAATAAACATCAAACTTTACTCCTTCTGCGATAAGAGATGGAGAAATTTGATCATTCTTTATCATATCTTTCAATAAAGCAGGAAAAGATTCTTTGTAAGCTAATTTATTTGCATCATTTTCTTCTAAATTGGTTTCGATTCTAATTTCAATCCTATTATCGTTTAGAAAAGCTTTTGCAGTTGTACTAGTAATACCATTCCCTTTTATCGAAGATGAATTATTGTAATTACTTACATGTTCCTGAATTTTCTGCTTGGTATTTTTACAGCTAATTAAAAATAATGCAAAAGCAAGCGCAAATGCGATTTGGGTAATTTTTTTCATAAATTTTTGGTTTTAATAGTTATTTTTAACTCAAACATAACTAATTAACAACAAAAAAACAACATTCAATTACAGAAAACGCATATATAATTCTTTGAATACAAACCAATTATACTCTCAAAAAGGCAAACATTTGTAAGAATAAAAACCTTTCTTTTACACTTAATTTTTAGTCATAAATACAAAAAAGTCTCTTTAAATAAATTATAAAGAGACTTCTAATATGTAAGAATTAAAATGATTTGTTTTTCAAAAAAAACTCAATCTATTATTTCAAAAAATCTTTTAGAGATTCGCCAGTCAGCACTTCTTTATCCAAAACTGTATTATCATTTGCCAGAAAATAAACATCAAATTGAACTCCTTCTTCAATTAATTGTCTTGGAATTTGATCTTTATCAATCATCAATTTTATCAATTTAGGAAAAGAAATTACAGCCGCCGATTTATGAGCTTCGTTTTGTTCTAAATTGGTTTCAAATCTCAGTTCAATTTTATCATCGTTAATATAACCTCTTGCAGTAGTAAGTGTTACATTATCGGCTCTAAAACTCGGTGCAATCGATTTGTTATATGTAACAACATACTCTTGGAGTTTTTGTTTGGTGTTTTTACAGCTTACCAATAGTACCGCAATAGCGATAACAAACAAAATTTGGCTAATTCTTTTTATCATAACTTTAGTTTTTAAACTAGATACAATTTAGTCATTATATTTGATATTCTTTACCAATTTCAATTAAGAAAGATTTATACTTTCTATAAATCTTTATTTTTTCTGCTTCATATTTTGAAGTAAAAAGTCTAAAGCTTTAGTTTTTATAAGATCTTTAGAAAGTGTACTGCTTTCAAATTCAAAAAATGTCTGATAATCTTTTTCTTTACTTTGAAAGACCAATGCGTATCCATTGAAAGTTGTATTTTCTTTAGAAATCTGATAAGAAATAGTCTTTGTCATACCTATAGTATTTTCAACTTTAAATTTCTTAAGACTACTATACTTCTTTAAACCTTTAAAGCCATTTTCTATACTTTCTTTGGTTTCAAAATCATGAATAAAAATAGTCAGATTTCGAGGAGATTTAATTGCCATTCGCAACGAATCATCATGATTGTTTTGCAAATAATATTCTTTCGGTACATTTAACTGTGTCTTTATATCAATAAAAACTATAGTATCTTTTTTAAGTTTGCTAAATCCGTAATCATCTTGTTCCATAATAGAAAGACTATCCAAGGCCCCATAACTTTTATAAAACAAATTGTTTGAACGTCTATTCTTTTCAAACTGTGCAACTTGATTATTAACTTCTCTTTCTTTCATTAATTCTTCAGCCTTCTCTTGAGTTATAACATAAGGTTTCAGATCACTGTTAACCAAACTATTACTACTCCTATTGCTATTTGAACAGGTAGAGACAATTCTAATTAAGCTTACGATAATAAAAATGACGCTAAGAACTGTTCTCCAGCTTGTTGATTCGCTGCTCATTATAGTTTAAGATCTTTTTCTGTTAAAACTAAACTATTAATCATTTTACCTTTAGCATCGAAATATTCATATTTAATATCTTTAATACCATAGCGCTGTATCATAGAAGCTACTTTCTGAATCTGACCTTGTCTTAAAATACTTTCTTTAACTAAAGAATTAGCCGTATTATCTTTTAGTATTTCAATTATATCTTCTGGCATCTCTACCTGATAAACGAGCTGGTTTTTATCATTGTGATAAATTTTTAAAATCTTGCTACCATCACTATTTTTTAATGGCATATTTCTATTCATCATAACTAACATCTCTCCAAGTTCAGAACCTCCATTAGGCGTTACTGATTCTAGCGAAACTGCTGGTTTACCTGCATTCTTTTTGATAAGCGCTTCAAGTTCTTTCTTGTCTATTTCGAATTCAGCAATTGACGTGTTATCGTTAGCAAGAAAATCAACTTTAATAACAACACCATCTTCAATTAGACCTTTTATTTCTCTATCTGTCGAAAACATTTCTTTAAGAAAATTTGGAAACAGCTGTGAATACATAGATTTATTATCAGCAGTTGATTCTATTATAGTTTCCATAGTAATCTCTATCCTTTTTTGATCAAGAAATGCCTTTGCTTCAGTAGAGGTAATGATGTCATTACTAAAATTAGCTGCAGATTTGTTGTAAGAGTTTACAAATGCTTGAATCTTTTGTTTAGTATCTCTACAGCCTGAAAAAGACAACAAAAGGGTTGAAACAATTAAGATTTGGGTAATTTTTTTAATCATAGCTTATTTTTTTGGTTGGTAATTGTAAATATTTTACTGCAAAAATAGCTAATATTACCGCTTTCGCAAATGTTTTTAGATCTATAAGCTATTTTATTTTCTGAAGTCTTAAAAGCGCTTCTAAATAATAATAATCTGCGTAATTTATAGAACAATCGATCTCACTTCCTGCAGGTTTATGTCCTGTTGAATGCAATAAAAACGCTGAATTAACATCATGACTTTGATAATGATCTGAAAGTGACACAATCATCTTTTTAGCTTTTGTCAAATATTCAGCTTTTAAATTCTTGTCTTTTGTGTACGAACTTAATTCTAAAAGTGCCGAAGAAACAATTGCTGCTGCAGAAGCATCTCGAGGTTCGTTCGGAATATTCGGTGCATTAAAATCCCAATACGGAACTAAATCTTCTGTGGTTAATTTATCTAAATAAACACGTGCTAATTTATGAGCAAAATCTAAAAACTTAACGTCTTTTGTTTCTCTATACGTCATTGTAAAACCATAAATCGCCCATGCCTGACCGCGTGCCCACATACTATCGTCGCTATATCCTTGCGCTGTTCTTCCTTTTATTTTTTTTCCAGTTTCGAAATCGTAAATGATAACATGATAAGAAGTATTATCTGGTCTGAAATGATTTGCCATTGTAGTTTCGGCATGTTTTACAGCAATATCATATAGTTTTTTGTTCCCTCCGTTTTTTGACGCCCAAAACAAAAGCTCCAAATTCATCATATTATCAATGATAGTATTATGACCGCCCATTTTATTGTGAGGCCAAGATTGGATTGTTCCCACTTTTGAATTAAAAAGTGTTGCAAGCGTATCTGCAGTTTTGAGAATGATTTCTTTATACTCTTTGTTTTTGGTTAATCGATATCCGTTTCCGAAACTATTGAAAACCTGAAATCCTAAATCATGGTCTGCGGCTTTAGTAACCGATAAAGGTGTTAGAAAACGAGTAAATTTATCAGCTTCTTTTTCCCATTTTTTATCTTTTGTAGCTTCATACAAAAACCATAATTCTCCAGGCCAAAATCCGCTTGTCCAATCTTTGTAGTCAACAAATTTCCATTCTTTGCTTCCGTTTGGAACTGTTCGTGGAGACGTTCCGTCGTTCGGAATTACCTTTAAGGTTTTCGAAGCTTGTTCTGCGCAATAATCCAATTGCTTCTTAATATTAAATGTTTTGTCTTTTTGAGAATAACCTTGATTTCCTAGAATAAACAATGTGGCAATCAGGGTGAAAATTTTTGCATTCATGTGGTCGATAGTTTGTTTAATCGATAAATTTAGGAAATAAAACAAATCTAATTGGGTTTTGTATTTTTTGTTACCTAAAAGTGGATTATTGATGTACTATTTTAAGGCATAAGATTTAGTTTGTCATTCCGAGGAACGAGGAATCGCACTCGCAGATCGACAAAGATTGGCGAATTACTTTGTGGAATTTCTCGTGTGATTCCTCGTTCCTCGGAATAACAAAACATCTCGTAATTTCTTTAAAAAAATTACTCTAAATTTGCCTTAACCAAAACCCAATCTCAACTTGAACAAAACTAGAATTACCTATTTCTTAATCTTTCTAAGCATTATTTTTCTCGGAATCCTTTCTAGAAAAATCTCATTTATTCCTTTATGGATTGGCGATTTTCTATATGCTGTTATGATTTATTTTCTAGCTCGAATATTTCTTCCATTTAAAAATGCTTTCACAATTGCATTACTTTCTGTATTGATTTGTTATGGAATTGAATTTCTTCAGCTTTATCAGGGAGAATGGATGATCGAGCTTAGAAAAACACTTTTTGGAAAATATGTTTTAGGACAAGGATTTCTTTGGGAAGATATTCTGGCTTACACTTTTGGAATTATTGTCGCTTTTTGTATTGAGAAAATAACTTTGAATTATATCAATCAAAAGTCTGTGTAATTTTTTCGATATTTAAGCTGTTTGCCATTGCCATGAATATTTGATGATACGTTCCTTTATTATCATATAATTCGTCATGAGTTCCTTTTTCGACACATCTTCCCTTTTCTAAAACGATAATATTAGAAGCGTCTATAATCTGAGAAATACTGTGGGATATGATAATTACGGTTCGATCTTTTTTGATGGCATCTAAAGACTTTTTAATTTGTTCTGTTGCTATAGCATCCAAACTTGCCGTTGGTTCATCAAGGAAAATGATTGGCGGATTTTTGAGAAACAATCTAGCAATTGCAATACGCTGCTGCTGACCGCCCGAAAGCAAATGTGCATCAGAATCATAACCTTTTGGCAATTGAATAACCTGCTCGTGAATATAGGCTTGCTTTGCGGCTTCTATAACTTCATCTTTTGAAGCTTCTGGTTTTCCATATAAAATATTCTCTAAAATTGTGCCTTTAAAAATGTGATTTTTCTGAAGCACCAAACCAATATTTTTACGCAGAAAATCGGTATTGTATTCAACCAAGTCAACTCCATCCAAAAATATCTGACCAGAGGAAGGCAAGTAGAATTTATCCAGCAAATTAATAATGGTACTTTTTCCAGCACCGCTTAATCCAACCAAAGCTGTGGTTTCATTTGGTTTTACTGTAAAATTAATATCATAAAGCGCTTGTGTTCCGTTTGGATATACAAAATCTACATTTTTCACTTCTATTAATCCAAGAATTTTTTCTGGGATATAATTACCGCTGGTTTCTGTTTCATGCTCTGCTTCTAAAATATCAAAGAATCCTTCCGAATAAATTAGTGCATCATTTACTTCGTCATAAATTCGGTGTAATTGTCTAATTGGCGACGAAACATTATTAAATAGCATAATATGAAACATAATTGCACCAATCGTCATTTGATTATTCAAAACGAAATAAGCAGTCAGAATAATGATAATTACTACTCCAATCTGCTCTACAAAACTTTTAATGCTTTCAAAAATAAAACTGGTTTTTCTGGTTTGCAGCTGATTTTCGGTCATTTCAAACTGAATCTTTTCATGTCGATCGGCTTCTGTCGATTCGCGTACAAAAGATTTAATTACCGTTATCGATTCAATTAAACTGATGATTCCATTATTTTTAGTTTCGCGATACTTGCGCATTCTTCGTCGGAATCCGCTCAATCTCGTTGCTTGCAATTGACTGATGTAAAAATAAATCGGAATAATACATAAACTTACCAAACCCACATAAACATTGGCGTAAAACATAATTACTAAAGCCACAAAAGCGTTAGCAAACAAAGGCAGGATATCAATAAAGAAGTTTTGAACCAAACGGGTTAAACTGCTAATTCCGGCATCAATTCTAGTTTGAAGTTTTCCGCTTTCATTTTCATCCGAAGTATAAAATTCCATTCGATAGCTTAGAATTTTTTCTACTATGGTTTGAGAAATGTCACGTGTAATGAAAATACGAAGTTTTTCACCATAGAATTTCTGTCCAAATTGAACTACGGAATTAACCAATTCTTTAGTTAATAAGACAATACTAATAATTCCGAGTAAATGGAATCCTTTAGATAAAGGTTCATGCGCAACCATCAAATTATTTATAGTATCGACAGTATATTTTAAAATCACAGCATTTACCTGTGCCGCAAACGAACCCAAAAAGGTTAACAGTAAAGTTGCAATTACCATTTTTCTGTACGGCTTTACAAAAGGCAGGATTTTTTTATAAAGTACTGATAATTGCATTTATTTGAATTTTAGCTAAGATATCAAATATAAGAATTCTAAATTTGTGTTGAAAATCATTTAAACATATAAGTCTATGAAACTCGTTTTCGCTTCAAACAACAAAAATAAAATTGCAGAAATTCAAAGCATGCTTCCAGAAAGCATTAAAATATTAAGTTTAGAAGACATTAATTGTTTAGAAGATATTCCAGAAACTGCAAACACCATTGAAGGAAATGCGATTTTAAAAGCAGATTATGTAACCGAAAAATATGGTTATGACTGTTTTGCAGATGATACAGGTTTAGAAGTAAATGCTTTAAATGGTGAACCTGGAGTTTATTCTGCACGTTACGCCGGCGAACAGAAAAATGCGGATGATAACATGAATAAATTATTGGAAGCATTAAAAAACGAAGAAAATAGAAGCGCTCAGTTCAAAACCGTTATAACTCTAAACCTAAACGGAAAACAATATTTATTTACCGGAATCGCCAAAGGAGAAATAACATTAACCAAAACTGGTACAAATGGTTTTGGATACGACCCAATTTTCAAACCTGAAAACTTTGACAAAACCTTTGCCGAATTGTCTTTAGAGACCAAAAATACTATAGGTCACCGTGGAAAAGCAGTTCACCAACTAATTGATTTTCTGAGCACCACAAAATAATTGTTTAAAATACAACATTTTAGTAGCTAAATTTTACATTTTACGACGTGTTTTTTCGCATATTTCTTCATTTAACGTGAAAATTTATTTCAACAAAAACGTAACTTTTTGATAATCAAATCATAACAAATACATAATTCTTAAAATTGCATTAGTTTATCTGAATAATTAGCAGTAATTTTGCACCCTATTTTAAAACACATATGAATAAATTTGAACAATTAGGATTGAATGAATCGTTACTGAAGGCGATTTTAGATCTAGGATTTGAAAATCCGTCAGAGGTACAGGAAAAGGCGATTCCCCTATTATTGGAAAAAGACACGGATATGGTTGCGTTGGCTCAAACAGGGACAGGGAAAACGGCAGCTTTCGGTTTTCCGCTAATTCAAAAAATTGATGCCGACAACAGAAATACACAAGCATTAGTTTTATCGCCAACACGCGAGTTATGTTTACAGATTACTAACGAACTTAAAAACTACTCTAAATACGAAAAAGGTATTAATGTGGTAGCAGTTTACGGAGGAGCTAGTATAACAGAACAAGCAAGAGAAATAAAGAGAGGTGCACAAATTATTGTGGCAACTCCAGGAAGAATGCAAGACATGATTAACAGAGGTTTAGTTAACATTAAAAACATAGATTACTGTGTTCTTGATGAGGCTGACGAAATGTTAAACATGGGATTCTATGAGGATATCGTATCTATTTTATCAGATACTCCAGACGAAAAAAGCACATGGTTGTTCTCTGCGACTATGCCGCAAGAGGTTGCTAGAATTGCAAAACAATTCATGAGCGAACCATTAGAAATTACTGTAGGAACTAAAAATTCAGGTTCTTCTACAGTTTCTCACGAATTTTATTTAGTTAATGCTCGTGACCGTTACGAAGCTTTAAAACGTTTAGCTGATGCTAATCCAGACATTTTCTCAGTAGTTTTCTGTCGTACAAAAAGAGACACGCAAGCTATTGCTGAGAAGTTAATTGAAGATGGATATAGCGCCGCTGCGTTACACGGAGATTTATCTCAAGCGCAACGTGATGGTGTAATGAAATCATTCCGTGGAAGACAAATTCAGATGCTTGTTGCTACTGACGTTGCTGCACGTGGTATTGACGTTGATAACGTAACTCACGTTGTAAACTATCAATTACCTGACGAAATTGAAACGTACAACCACCGTTCTGGTCGTACTGGTAGAGCTGGAAAATTAGGCACTTCTATTGTAATCGTTACAAAAAGTGAGTTACGTAAAATTTCTTCTATCGAGAGAATCATCAAACAAAAATTCGAAGAAAAATCTATTCCATCTGGAATCGAAATCTGCGAAATTCAGTTATTGCACTTAGCCAACAAAATTAAAGATACTGAAGTTGATCACGAAATTGACAACTATTTACCAGCAATCAACAATGTTCTTGAAGATTTATCTAAAGAAGAATTGATTAAGAAAATGGTTTCAGTAGAATTTAACCGTTTCATCGCTTACTACAAAAAGAACAGAGATATTTCTACTCAATCTTCTGGAGAAAGACGTGAAAGAGGTGATTCTGAGCCAAGAGAATTCAATAATAATGGAGCAGTTCGTTATTTCGTAAACATTGGTTCTAGAGACAACTTTGACTGGATGTCATTAAAAGATTACTTAAAAGAAACATTAGACTTAGGTCGTGATGATATCTTTAAAGTTGATGTAAAAGAAGGTTTCTCTTTCTTTAACACTGACCCACAGTTTACAGATAAAGTAATGGACGTTTTAAACAATGTTCAACTAGAAGGTCGTCGTATCAATGTTGAGATTTCTAAAAATGATGGTGGAGGAAGACGTGATCACAACAACCGTGGTGGAGGAAGACGTGATTCTAACAGAAGAGATGGAAACTTTGCTCCAAGACGTGAAGGCGGATTTAGAAGTGACAGAAATTCTTCTAGAGACGGAGGTTCACGCGAAGGCGGATCTCGTGACGGAGGTTTCAGAAGCGACAGAAATTCTGCTCCAAGAAGAGAAGGTGGTTTTAGAAATTCTGCTCCAAGAAACGAAAATGGAGGTTCAGACAGAGCTCCAAGACGTTCAGAAAACTTCGGCGATAGCTCAAGACCAAGAAGATCTAGAAGAGATTAATAATTCAATTTCTTAAAATACAAAATCCCAAATTCCAAACATACCTGGAACTTGGGATTTTTTTTATACGAGAATTCATTCTCTTTAAATGAGTTTTGCAATTCAAAAAAGCAATACTGCAGCCTTTGTTAATTTTCTTATAATTAAATTCATAGACAGCGAAATATTTAATCCCGATTTACTACTTTTAGAGCTTTAAATCAGGATATGAAATATTTCGCAGTTTTCTTTTTTACACTTCTCGCTAACTTTGGATTTGCGCAAGATACGCAAGATACACAGCCAACAGTTCCACAAAGAGTTTCAGGTTACGTTATCAACGATGACAGCAAACAACCTCTTGCAGGCGTAAACATCATTAACACCAATAAAGTCCGTGGTGCAAAATCTGACGAAAAAGGGTATTTTGAAATTGACGTACAAGTCAACGATACGCTTCATTTTTCTATTCTAGGATTTCAATCGCTAAGAATCAGAGTTACAAATGACTGGATTAAAAATAAAGTAACAAGAATTCAGCTTACTGAAAAAGCAATTGCTTTGGAAGAAGTTGTTATTGCTCCTTTTTCTCTGACAGGATATCTTGAAATTGATTCTAAATTAATTCCAACTAAAGAAAACTACCGTTATAGCATTTCAGGTCTTACGCAAGGTTATGAAGCTGGAGAATATGCGCCAAATGCTTTTGGAAAAGTCCTCGGTTCGATTTTTAACCCCGCCGATATGCTCTATAATTTCTTCGGAAAAAATGGTAAAGAACTCAAGAAACTGAAGGAAATGAAAAAGGACGATACTGTTCGAACACTTTTAGAATCAAAATACGATCGTGAAACGGTTGCAGTATTGTTAGGAATCAGCAAAGACGAAATTCCTGAAATTATGCATCGCTGTAACTATTCTGATTCTTTTATCCAGACTGCTAATGATCTACAGATAATGGACGCAATAAGTGCTTGTTATGAACAATATAAAGTATTAAAACGTAATTAAAACTTAATACAAATAAAAACATCTAAATCCTCAATTTTAAAAATTGGGGATTTTTTTTGACGTTTCGGATTTTAAAAGCCCTACATTTATAACAAAATCAAAAATTATGGCAAAAGGTCAAGACGCTAAAAAAACAGCAAAAAAAGAACCGTTAAAAACGGCTAAAGAAAAGAAAGAAGAAAAGAGAGAAAAGAAAAATGCTCCTAAGAGGGATTAATTTTAGTCTCAGTTTACAGTCTCAGTTTACAGTTCATTTAAACTGATTACCGAGACTGCGACTGAATACTAAAACTATTTAACTGGTATATTAGAAAGAATTTCTAATACAAATTTCCAATATTTCTGTGCAGATGAAATACTTGCTCTTTCGTCTGGAGAGTGTGCTCCGTGAATTGTTGGTCCAAAAGAAATCATATCCATATCTGGGTAATTTGTTCCTAAGATTCCACATTCTAAACCAGCGTGGCAAGCTACAACTTTAGGCTGTTCTCCATTTTGTTTTTCGTAGATCTCTTTTAAAACTTCTAAAATTTCAGAATTTACGTTTGGAGTCCATCCAGGATAAGAACCTGAAAGCTCTACTTCACATCCAACCAATTCAAAAGCTGAACGTAAAGAATTTGCCAAATCAAATTTTGAAGATTCAACAGAAGAACGTGTTAAACAACCAACCAGAATTTCTCCATCTTTTATAACCACACGAGCGATATTATTTGAAGTTTCAACCAAATCAGCCATATCAGCGCTCATTTTGTAAACTCCATTTTGAGCTGCATAAATTGCTCTGATAATTCCTTCTTGAACTCCTAAATCCATTACTTTTTCAGGTAAATCGCCTTTTACAATTTCAATAGACAAGTTTGGTTCAGTTGTTTTGTACTCTGCTTTTATGTCAGAAATAATTTCCTGCATATCATACACATAAGCTTCATCAAACATTTGAGAAATAATCACTTTAGCAACACTTTCTCTCGGAATTGCATTTCTAAGACTTCCACCGTTGATTTCTACAATCTGTAAACCAAAGTTTTCAAATGCATCAAACAATAAACGGTTCATGATTTTATTGGCATTTCCTAAACCTTTATGGATATTCATTCCTGAATGCCCTCCGTTTAAGCCTTTTACTGTAATCGTATATCCAACAGATCCTTCTGGAACTTCTTCTTCATGGTATGTTCTTGTAGCCGTTACATCAATTCCACCAGCACATCCAATATCAATTTCATCATCTTCTTCAGTATCCAAATTCAATAAAATCTGACCTTGTAAAATACCGCCTTTTAGGTTTAAAGCACCAGTCATTCCTGTTTCTTCATCAATTGTAAATAAAGCTTCGATTGCAGGATGCGGAATATCTTTACTTTCTAGAATAGCCATAATAGTAGCCACCCCTAACCCATTATCAGCGCCAAGTGTTGTGCCGCGCGCGCGAACCCAGTCACCATCTACATACATATCGATTCCTTGTGTATCAAAATCAAAGACAGTATCTGCATTTTTTTGATGCACCATATCTAAATGCCCTTGCATTACGATTGGTTTACGATTTTCCATTCCAGGAGTTGCCGGTTTTCTGATGATTACGTTTCTGATTTCATCTTCAAAAGTTTCTAAACCTAAGCTGTTTCCAAAGTTTTTCATAAACTCAATTACACGCTCTTCTTTTTTTGACGGACGAGGAACGGCATTTAAATCTGCGAATTTATTCCAAAGTGCTTTTGGCTCCAGATTTCTTACTTCTTGACTCATTATATTTTGTTTGATGTTTAACAATTAAGAGCTTCAAAGTTACAAAGTTTAATTGCTTTTTTAGCCACGAATTTCACCAATTAGTACAAATTATAATGGCTCTAAAATGGATTAAGTTTGTAATTAGTGAAAATTCGGGCAATTCGTGGCAAACTTTTTTTGATCACTCAAAATTGTAATTATATTTACGTATCCAAATTTTTTACTGTGAAACAAAAATATATACTTCCATTATTCCTTTTAGTTCAGATTATCTTTTTAAGAATCCTCAGATATTTTCCTGATTATGTCGAAGGTTTTTACAGTAATAATATCTTCCTTAGAATTTCTCATTTTTTAAGAATAGGTTTAGGAAAAATTCCTTTTTCGCTTGGCGATTGCATTTATGCTTTTCTAATTTTAGCCATCATCAGTTGGTTTTGGAACATCAGAAAAACATGGAAAATAGATTGGAAAGATCACGTTCTAAAAATATTGAGTAAAGTCTCCGTGTTTTACTTTTTCTTTCATCTGCTTTGGGCTTTCAATTATTATCGCAAACCTCTATTTGAAAAAATGGAAATTAAAAGAGAATATTCAGATGCCGATTTTTATGCTTTTACAAAAAGAATAATTTCAAAAACAAATGAAATTCAGTTTGCTATAACTAAAAATGATACTTCAAAAGTTGTTTTCCCTTATTCTCAGGAGGAATCTTTTGGAATGATTTTGAAGGGCTACGACAATTTAGCACAAGAACATCCTTACTTTAAATATGAAATTTTAAGCGTTAAAAAATCTTTATTTAGCACACCATTATCTTATATGGGATTTGGAGGCTATTTAAATCCGTTTACAAATGAAGCTCAAATTAATGATTTGCTTCCAATGTACAATTTCCCACAAACTACAGCACACGAAATGGCACATCAGATTGGTTTTGCTAGCGAAAGTGAATGTAATTTTATTGGAGTTCTTGCTTCTCTAAAAAACGACAATCCTTATTTTCAATATGCTGGTTATAGTTTTACTTTAAATTATTGTCTCGGAATCTGGAAGTTTAAAAATGAGAAAATTTTTAATCAATTAAAAAAATCAGTTCATCCTGGAATTTTAAAAAACTATCAGGAAAGTCAGGATTTTCATAAAAAGTATGATACTTTTCTAGATGAAGGATTTTATTTTCTTTACGATAATTTCTTAAAATCAAACAATCAAAAAGACGGTATGGACAGTTACAGTAAATTTTTAGATTTGACTATTAATTATTATAAAACGAGAAAATTATAATTTAACTGTAACAAAAATGATTTCATAACTACTAATACATTATGAGCGAAAATCTAGAACAGTCATTTGTTGCGCAGCTGCAGGCAAATCAGAATATAATCCACAAGATTTGTAGATTATATACTGCTGGCGAAGATGCTCATAAAGATCTGTTTCAGGAAATCACCATTCAGCTCTGGAAAGCTTATCCAAAATTTAGAGGTGACAGTAAATTTTCGACTTGGACCTATCGTGTGGCCTTAAACACGGCAATTACCTTATACCGAAAAACCAAAAGAACTATTTCGACCGTAGATTATGAAAATCATCAGCATTTTGTAAAAGATGTTGACTACAATTACGAAGAGGAAGAACAGATTAAATTGATGTATAAAGCAGTTTACCAGCTCAATGACATCGAAAAGGCATTAGTTTTTATGTATTTAGAAGACAAAGATTATCAAGAAATAGCTGAAACCTTAGGAATCAGCGAAGTGAATGCGCGCGTGAAAATGAACAGAATTAAGGGGAAACTTAAAAAAATACTAAATCCTTAAAAATTATTATGAAAGAACTGGATTTACTAAAAAAAGACTGGCAAAAGAACGCAGGTTCTTTTCAACAAATTTCTGAAACTGAAATCTATAAGATGATTCATAAAAAATCATCTTCAATTGTAAAATGGATTTTGATTATCAGTATTTTGGAAATTTCGTTTTGGACTTTTTCAAACTTATTTATCAATACGGATGATGTTTTGCGCAAAATAAATCATCCTGAAATTGTAATGGCATTAGAATTCCTAACTTATTTCAATTATGTTGTAGTACTGATTTTTGTTTACATTTTCTATAAAAACTACAAAACAATTTCGACCACAATAGCCACAAAATCATTGATGAGTGCTATTTTAAAGACTCGTAAAACAGTTCAATATTATGTTTGGTATAATCTAGGAATGATTGTAATAACAGCTATTTTAAGCTTTTTTATTGCTTTTGTTTACAATCCAGACATGGAATTTCTTAGAGAAAAATTAGCCATGAACGGAAAAGCAATGTTCGTTACAATCGGGATATTGTTTCTTGTAATTCTAGGCTTCTTCGGATTGTTCTGGTGTTTCTACAGAATTATTTATGGAACACTTTTACGCAGATTATATGCAAATTATAAAGAATTGAAGAAGATAGATTTCTGAAAAAGTTGCTAAGGTTCTGAGATGCTAAGGTTCTAAGTTTTTTTAAACCAGAAACTTGAAACAAAAAAATTGATACAAAGTCAATCTGTCACCCTGAGCGATCCCGAGGCTTCGGGAGAAGGGCGCAAAGTTAGGCTTCGACTTCGCTCAGCCTGACAAGTTGAATCAAAAAAATCTAAAATCTAAAATCTGAAATCTAAAATTTCTAGTATTCCCACTGTCTCAATCTATTAAGTTCTTCTTGTGCTTTTATTTCTTCGGCAGGAATAACTTTTAAGAATGATGGATGTTGTTCGATAGCGTATTCTACTTTTTCTACGATTTCTTCGATCGTGTCGTTTTCATAATCAATATCAAGAGGTTCTTTGATGATGAAAGATTGTAAAATTCCTTTTTTCTTCATTCGAAGTCCTTTTTTATCAAACGAACGACGGAAACCATCAATTACAATTGGAATTACAATTGGTTTGTGCTGTTTAATAATATGTGCAGTTCCTTTACGAACGGGCTTAAATGATTTTGTTGTCCCTTGCGGAAATGTAATAACCCAACCATCTTCAAGTGCTATTCTGATATTTTCTGTATCATTTGGGTTTACTTCACGTTTTTCTGTAACATCGACACCTTTTGCACGCCAAGTTCTCTCAACCGTAATTGCTCCAACGTAGGCCAGAATTCTTGGTAATAATCCTGCTTGCATTGTTTCTTTTGCAGCAACATAATAAATATTCATTTTCGGCTGCCATAAATAGCCAATGTTCTTAATAGTATCTTGACGTCCTGATAAACTTGCGTTAAAGACATGAAACATCGCTACAACGTCTGCAAAATAAGTTTGGTGATTGGATATAAATAAAACATTATTATCAGGAAGCGTTTTAATAATTTCAGATCCTTCAATCTGTAATTCATTAAAACCTCTATATCTTCTATGAGTCATGGCACCCAGAACTCGGATCAACCATTTCTTGATGAATAATATATGCCCAAAAGGATTTCGTTTAAACAATCCCATAACTATTTTATCTTATTTTTTTGTTAGGTCGCAAACATACAAAATTTATTCTTTTAGCAACACTATAAAACAATTTCTCCAATTATACTCTATGAAAATGAATATCAAATTGTTAAATATAGTTTTTTAAAGTTCTTTTGAGAAAGTTGCTTTCAACACATCTCTCAATTCGCTCAAAATCATTGCTGTGGCTCCCCAGACTACATGATTCTGAATATTAAAGGCCGGAACCAAAATATTTGCTCCGTAAGAAGTTGATAATCTGGCTTCGATAATTATTTCGTCATTTAAAAAAACGGACAATGGCAACTCAATAATTGCCGCAACCTCCCTAATATCGGGATAAAATGCTAATTCTTCTTTGGCAATTCCTAAAAATGGATGAACCAAAAAGTTGCTTGGCGGAATATACATAGGTGAAAAATGCTTGATTACTTCAATCTTATCACTTGTAATTCCAACTTCTTCTTGTGTTTCTCTAAGTGCTGTTGTTTCAAAATTTAAATCTTCTTTTTCAAACTTTCCGCCCGGAAATGCAATTTGAGCTGAATGAACACCATCATAAGCATTTCTAACAATCAAAACCAGATGCGTTTTTTCCTGTTTAGGATAAAAAAGCATCATTACTCCTGCCATTCTAGCATTTAATGATTCAATATCAAGATTTTTTAATCCCTCTATGCGCTCTTTTGGAGCCATTTTTAAGTGTGCGTTTACCGCGGGTAATTCAACTGGAATTATATTGGGAACATATTTCAAAAAGTCTTGAAAATTCATAATCAAAGCTTATTTTTGTACTTTCAAATAAAACATAAATATACTCCAGAAAACGCAGTACCGCAAGTTTTCTAAAATTAAAGCCTAAAAAAATGTACAGCAGGGAAGAATCACAAAGAATTAAAAGGGAATTTTGGGTCGCTTTTGCCGAAAAATATCCTCGAAAATGGGTGCTTTACGACACAAAAATCAAAGATTTCTCTTTTAAATTTTATGTAGATAATAAAAAAGCACAGGTTTTAATTGATATCGAACAAAGAAGCGATGAAAAACGTAATGCTTATTTCGAAAAACTGGAAGCTTTGAAAAGTATTCTTGAAGAAGAATTTATCAAAGATTTAGTTTTTGAAAAAAATTACACTCTCGAAAGCGGCAAAACCATCAGTAGAATTTGGGTTGAAAAACTTGGCGTTGGTTTTAGCAATAGAAATAATTGGGATGCCATTTTTGATTTTTTCAACGAAAATATGCATGCTCTAGAAATGTTCTACTTAGAATATGACGAGTTTATTAAAGACATCGAATAATTTATTTCAAAAAGTAAAAAAGGCCCGAAAACAACTAATTTTCGGGCCTTTTCATTAAATTTATTTTGAGTTAGTTTTTGACAATCTTTTTGGTTACAACTCCCGTATCAGAAAACAGTTTTACAATATAAGTTCCTGATTTATAATTTGACAAATTAATTTCGGCACTTTCGGCGTTTTCTATTTTAGCAGAATATATTTCCGAACCATTCATTGCATAAATTACTACTTTGTTTGGAGAAACAGTGTTCGAAAAAGATAAATAGGCTGTATTCCTTACAGGCACAGGATAAATTTGAACATTTGATTTCAATACATCTGGTGTTGGCTTAGTAGATAGTGTTGACTTACCAACATTTACTTTTACAACAAATGATGATGCACCATTGGCAGTATTTTTTGATGAACCTATCGCAAAAATATAGTGATCTTCATTTGCTTTAAATTTTCCTGTATTAGAAGGCGCAGCATCTTCTAGAGCAACAATATCACTTATTTGATCCATTTGAACTGGCATTTCAAACTCTTTTACAAAAGTTCCGTCAAGATTAATCGCTGTTACATTAGCATTGCCCTCGGTAATGTAAATTACAGAATCTACTACTTCTATTTTTTTGTAATCATGATAACTAGAATTTCCTATTAGTGATTCTTTTTGATTTTCATTAAATTGAAGATCCATTTCGCCATCTTTTGACAGCTTGACAATTTGATTAGGAACTGATATTCCATTAAAATTTAAAAAAACTCCTGCAAGAATAATTTCCCCTGTATCCAATACTTTTATTTTTCCAACTGAAGTATCTGGACCTGAACCATTCAAAGTAAATGTTTCATCAAGTGAACCATCCATATCAAATCTTAAAATTTTATACGAATATGGTGTCGCACTAAAATCATTATACATTGCGCCAACAATAATTTTATCAGCCTGTAGTTCAAAAGTAAGTCCTGTAAACCAGTAATAATTTTCAGATTGCAAAGCATAATTCCTTTCTTGAACACCTTCTGCACTTAAAAGAACTAAACTCCATTGATCAGTAATTAGAATTTTGCCATTATCTAGAACTTTAAATTTTTCAACTCCAAGCAATGCAGTAACGTCTTTATATACAAAATCTTTTAAAATTACTCCTTGATTATTTAATTTTAGCAATTTGCTTTTTGTGCTCACAAAGATGGTTTCGTTATCAATAACCTGAAATTGCTTGATATCTCCAAGATAGTTTGGAAATACAAAAGACTCATCAACTGAACCATTTTCATTCAATAATCCAATTCCAAAAGTTTCAACATCATTAATTTTGACAAAATCACCTTTAACAACTAATTTTCCATTAAAGTACTCGCCCTTTTCAAAACTTCCGTATTGGCTTGCTTTTAATTCTGAAGAATCAAGTGGGCCACCATTTAAATCGCTTACTGATAATCCAAATTTATTACCAACATTTCCTGAGTTGCTATAAATTATTTTATTATCTACAATTCCCATTGCAAAGGACTGGTATCCAAATTCATTCAATTTAACAGGCGCAAAATCCTGATTAGCTGATCCGTCCGAATTAAGTTTCACTAAAAAACTCGTAGACTGTGCAGGTTCATACCATGATAAATATATATCTGAGTCTTTTACTGCAACTGTAGATACATAAAAGTTAGAATAAGTGCTAGTAAAAGTATTATCAACTGTTCCGTCAGTATTTAACCTACACATATTATAGCTAGGCTCACCGCCCAGTATTCTGTAAAAATTTCCTCCAATTAGTAATTTACCATCATCTTGAAGCGTTAAAGAAAATACTCTTCCATTTATATTATCACTAACATCAAATGTATTGTCAATATTTCCACTTGAGTCCAACTTTACAAGACTGTTCTTCGAAACTCCACCAATGTCACTAAACGAACCTCCAACATAAATATCATTACCAGAAACTGCAACAGTATTTGTTGATCCATTAAATGCTAAGTCATTATTAAATGTTTCGTCAAGAGTAAAATCACTATTAAAACGATTCAAATAACAGCTTGTAAAATCATAGTATCCTATTGCTCCTCCAGTAACCAAAATCTTATCATCTGCTTGAAGAGCTATTGAAGTAGCATTAAAAATAGTACTAACTTCTTTTAAAATTGTACCATTAGGATCTAATTGGTAAAGTTTAAAAAAATCAGCAAAACCAAGATTATCCTTAGTTGTTAACACTACTAAATTTCCGTTACTTTGAACTTTTACATCTTTAATTTCTGAGTTTAAGTCTCCATTAAAAACAAAAGTTTGATCGAGTGAGTAGTCGGCATTCAATCTAATAAGATTGCTTACCTTTTCATTTTTATAAAAATCTATTTTTCCTCCTAATAAGATTTTACCATCAGAAAGTTCTTTTATCACAGTAATTTTTGCTGCTTTATAAGCAACTGGCTGAACAAAAGTTTCGTCTATAGTTTGCGCATAAGAGGCAAAAAGTCCGAAAAAAGTAAATAATAACAACGTGTAAAGTTTCTTCATAAGCAAGAATGGTAAATTGATTTTTTTTGATTTTTAGTAAGGTTAAACCGTTTTATTGGCGTTTGATTAAAAAACACTTAGAACTAATTTAACGAATCAAATATAGCAATTACCCAGATACTTAGTACGTACGAATGAAAATAAATTATTAAGAATAATTTGAATTATTTTTCCTGATTTTATTCAGTGCAGATTTGATATTTTTAGGAAGATATTAAACCGTAATGATATTATAAACAATAATATGATCGTCGTAATTAATATAAAGCTGTTTACGATAATCTTGCTTTTTACGTGTAATAATAGATAGTTTACACTCTCGGCCGTCATTGTCTTTACACATAAAAGAATACACAATATCGGTGTCATTTTCTTCTCTTTCAATATAATCCAAAATACTATAAAGCTGAATTTCCTGAGAATAAACTACAATCCTGTGTTTATCTGTATCTAAAACAACCGAAAGATTTACCAAATCAAGATTTGACCATTCGCCCCATTTTCCTTTTTGATTTTTCTCTAAAACGCTAAAACCAGAAGTCTTAAAATGATAAGACTGACTTTGAGCTTGTTGAAGTCCAAATGCTAAAAAAAGCAATATTATATAGGTGCGTAAAGAATTCATAAAATATTTCGTGCAGTAATTAAAACTCAAATGTAATCTTTTCTTTGGACGCAACTTCAAATTCGGTAACCATTTGTTGAATAATTTCTTCAACTGGCAAAATATCATGAATTAATCCTGAAACCTGACCAATCTCTAATTCTCCCTCATCCAAATCTCCTTCAAACATTCCTTTTTTAGCTCTAGCTCTCCCTAAAAGCTGCACCAATTCTTCTTTTGACGGACATTTTTTGTACAAGTCCTGAACATCTTGATAAAATTTATTTTTCACCAAACGAACAGGCGCCAATTCTTTCAAAGTCAATTGTGTGCCTCCTTCTTTAGTATTAACTATTGTATCTTTAAAGTTATTGTGTGCAGAAGATTCTATTGATGCTGCAAAACGACTTCCAACCTGAACGCCATCTGCTCCTAAAATCATCGCAGCAAGCATTCCTCTTCCTGTTGCAATTCCTCCAGCCGCAATTAACGGAATCTGGATTTTTTCTTTCACCATCGGAATCAAAGTCAACGTTGTAGTTTCTTCGCGACCATTATGTCCGCCTGCTTCAAAACCTTCAGCTACAACTGCATCTACCCCAGCCTCTTGTGCTTTTAAAGCAAAAACACTGCTACTCACAACGTGAACCACTGTAATTCCTTTTTCCTTCAAAAAAGAAGTCCAAGTTTTCGGATTTCCAGCAGAAGTAAAAACAATTTTCACACCTTCCTCAACCACAATATTCATAATTTCTTCAATGTTTGGATATAACATCGGAATGTTGACTCCAAAAGGCTTATCAGTTGCTTTTTTACATTTCTGAATGTGTTCTCTTAAAATTTCTGGATACATCGATCCTGCTCCAATAAGTCCTAAACCTCCAGCATTACTAACTGCTGACGCCAATTTATAACCGCTGTTCCAAATCATTCCTCCTTGAACGATTGGATATTTTATATTGAAAAGTTTTGTGATTTTATTCATTAAAAAGAAATTATTGTTTGATGATCTTTCCAGTTTTATGCAGATTATCAGCATCAAAACTATAAAAATAAAGTCCGCTTTGAAGTGATTGCAAAGAAAGAGCTGGATTTGAATTGGTAATTTTCCCTTCAATTAATTTCTGCCCTAACACTGAATAAATAATTACTGATGCCGTATTATTTTCAGTTAAAAAAGAGAAAGAAACTTCATTTTTTGTCGGATTTGGATATACCGAAAAAGACGCTTCAGCTATAAAACTGTCAACACTTAAGGTAGCTCCAAAATTTGGAATTCCGTATCCGTAATTATTATCTGGATTTGTATATCGATCTGCAGAAGCCAAAATCATCTGCCTAATTTCTTTGTTTGTTTTTGACGGAAAAGCTTGCCATAATGAAGCCGCCATTCCTGCCATGATCGGACATGAAAATGAAGTTCCGTTTGCAGTTCCTATAACACCATTTGGATCAGAAACTACAGAAGCCGTTCCTTGCGCCATAACATCTGGTTTTATTCTGCCATCATAACTTGGACCAATAGAGCTGAAACTTGATTTTACTTCATTTGCCATAACAGAACCTATTGCTAAAACTGAAACAGCATCTGCCGGAGCGCCAATGTGCTTTTCAGGTTGACTTCCTTCATTTCCTGCAGAAGCTAAAACTAATATTCCTTTGCTGAAAGCAATTTCTGCACCACGAGAAATAAAGGTCGTAGTTCCGTTCATATCACTGTAGGTATGATTATACTCAGGAGTATCGCGTTCTCCAAAATATCCTAAAGAAGTTGTAATAATATCCACTCCCAAAGCATCTGCTTTCTCAGCAGCTTCCACCCAAAGAGATTCTTCTACTGGAGTTTCAAACGCATCAATTTCTGTAATAAAAAGATAATATGAGGCATTTGGTGCAGTTCCTACTAATGCATTTTCTTTGTAACCGCCCATTGTTGAGAGCACTTTGGTTCCGTGATCATCTCCTGTGTAGAAATCACTATTTCTAGTAGTAAAATCGTAACCTCCTAAGATTTTGTTGCTATTTCTAAGATTTTCAAAAGGCTGTGCTGTATTTACTCCTGGAAATCCCGCATCTAAAACTGCTATGATTTTTCCTTCTCCCGTATAATTCTGCTGATGCAAAATTTGTCCATTCAACATCTGAATTTGGCTAGCAGAATTGCCATAAGAATAATCGACCGCTGCTTTTAGCTTGTCTTTATTTTGATTTGTTGAAGTTTCAGAAACTCTTTTCGCAGTAGTATTTAAAGCTTTATTGGCAAACTCTATTTTAGAAACAAAAGACAGTAATTTTAAAGCGTTAATATCAGCTTGTTCTCCCTGAATATGAAGCGCATTCAGCCATTTCGACTGCGCCAATACTGTAATTCCTGTGCTTGCTGTAACTTGACTTACGTATGAAGCTTCTAAAGGGGCATCTGTAACCTCTAAAGGTATATTTTGATTTGTTCTTCGATCTAAAGCTCTTTGCGAAAGTTCAGTTAACGGATTATCATAAAAAGCCTGTACATTAGGTTTTCCACTAAAATAAACCCATGCATCTTCCTGCGCAAATACCGAAAACGAAAGAAGTATTAAAAGAAAAGTAAAGTTATATTTCATATTATACCTTTTAAGGAATTTCTCCCAAATAAGGTATAAAGCTAAGAAATTACTCCCGAACCAACTAATTCATTTTCTAAATACCAAGCAACAAATTGTCCTTCTGTAATAGCAGACTGTGGCTCTTCAAATTCCACATACATTCCGTCTTCAAATTGATACAAAGTTGCTTTTTGAAGAGGCTGACGATAACGAATTCTAGCCATTACTTCCATTTTTTCCCCCGATTTCAAAGTCATATCTTCTCTAACCCAATGAACTTCAGAATTTCCAACGAAAAGCGCTTTTTTAAACAGTCCAGGATGCTGGCTCGATAAACCTGTATAGATAGTATTGGTTTCAACATCAGTCGCAATTACAAATAAAGGATCTGTAGTTCCTCCTACATTTAATCCTTTTCTTTGTCCAACTGTAAAATAATGAGCTCCTTGATGTTTTCCAACTACTTTTCCCATTGTTGGAAGATATTCTAATTTCCTAGATTCAAATTTTAATTCTTCTTCTAAAGAAATTCCAGCTGGTTTTTCTACAGTATAAATTGGATCATTTTTATCAACTTGAACAATTTTACCTTCTTTAGGCTGTAGTTTTTGCTGTAAAAATTCTGGAAGACGTACTTTCCCAATAAAACATAAACCTTGAGAATCTTTCTTTTCTGCCGTAACTAATTCCATTTCAGCGGCAATTTCGCGCACTTCTGGTTTAGTTAAAGCTCCAATTGGAAACAAAGCTTTAGACAATTGTTCTTGCGACAATTGACATAAGAAATAAGATTGGTCTTTATTGTTGTCTGCTCCTGCAATTAATTGATAAACAGGTTTTCCGTCAACTTCAATTTCGCTTTTTTGACAATAATGTCCTGTTGCAACATAATCTGCTCCAAGACTTAAAGCGATTTTCATAAACACATCAAATTTGATTTCACGGTTACAAAGCACGTCAGGATTTGGAGTTCTTCCTTTTTCGTATTCGTTGAACATATAATCAACGATTTTTTCTTTGTATTCTTCGCTTAAATCAACAGTTTGAAACGGGATTCCAAGCTTTTCAGCAACAAGCAAAGCATCGTTACTGTCTTCCAGCCAAGGACATTCGTTCGAAATAGTAACCGAATCATCGTGCCAGTTCTTCATAAAAAGGCCAATAACTTCGTATCCTTGCTGCTGCAATAAATAAGCCGCAACACTAGAATCTACTCCACCTGAAAGTCCAACAACTACTCGTTTCATTTTGAAATGTTTAATTTTTTAAGGTTGCAAAGGTACACCAAATAATAGAAAATTTCACCATGGTTTTCATTACTTTAAGTAATCCCGCAGTAGATAAAACTTATTCTGTTTTTACTCGTTGGGCGAAATAGAATAAAAATCAAGTTTGATCTGCTAAAATTCTTTAAAATCTGCGTGAAATACTATTTTTATCGATATTTTCACGCAGATTTATACAGATTAAAGCAGATTTACAAAGATTTAAAATTAATTGGACGAGGTAAAATTGACAAAAACAATTTCACTCAATGAGTTCTTTTTTTAAGTACATTTAATCATCAATTTTCAAAGGATGAAAAAATACATTTACAGCTTATTTTTCCTGTTCGTTTTAACCTCTTTAAGTGCGCAGCGATTTACTGCTTCATTACCTAATTATGAAGCTTACAAAGCATTTCGAGGCAAACCTTTGTCTGATAAATTCTCAAATATCGAATCGGTTAAAGTGATTTACGATCTTCGAAAACAGAAAATGTATTATTTCAACAGCAGTGTTATTTTACTTCATTACGATTTTGTAACCAATTATTTAGGCTATAGCCAAGATCTTGAAGTTTTTAATAATGAAAATTATAGCAACACAGAAAAAAACAGAGATTTTCTTCTTGGGAATCTAAATCATATTAAAGGAACTGAAAAATGGATTTTTGAATTGGCTGCTTCAGATCATATGCCAATTCAATTAATTGAGAGATTTTTCAATTTTGTCAAAAATTCCACTTTTATTGGTGAAAAGCTAAAATTCTATTTGAATAATCCTGAAATGATGGAATGGTTTCAACAGCAGAAATTTATGATTCCTTGTATAAAATCAGATTATATTTTCGGTGAATTAAAATATCAAGAAGTTGTCCGTGGCAGTAATATTGGAATTTTAAAGCAATACAAAATCAAAGATTTAGAAACTACAAAACCTAATTCTGATGAAATTATTATTTTGGATGGAACGCCGGATATTCTTCCAAATGTTCGAGGAATTATTGTAAATGAACTTCAAACTCCTTTAAGCCATTTGGTTCTTTTAGGAAAAAACAGAAAGATTCCGATTATGGCGTATACCAATATTGAAAAAGACAACAATATTAAAAGGCTGCTTTCTAAAAAAGTAGAATTAAAAATAGAAGTCGATACTTTTTTTATTAAAGAAACAACTAAAAAAATCCCAGTAAAAACAGTTGGAAAGAAGAAAAAACTAACAATTGACAATTCAGTAACTGAATTAGTCAGTTTATCAGAAATTCCTAAAAAAGGCATAAATTATATTGGTTCGAAAGCACAAAATATGGCGTATTTGATTGCGATTTCAAAAGAAATTCCATTTAAAACTCCAGAAGATGCGCATGCAATTCCGTTTTATTTTTATACGCAACATATTCAAAAAGCTTCCATCTCTCCTTTAATTGCAGAACTTTTAGCCTATCCGCACAAAGATTCAACAGTTTGGATTAATAAACAATTGAAAAAAATCAGAGACGCTATTAAAAAAGAAAATGTTGATCCAACTTTAATAGCTAAACTCAACGAAACTTTTAAAAATGCAAAATTCAAAAACTTCCGATTTCGTTCCTCAACAAACGCAGAAGATCTGGATGATTTTAATGGCGCTGGATTGTATGATTCTAAAACTGGAATTTTAGGAGACAGTATCAAAACTTTCGAAAAAGCAATCAAACAAGTTTGGGCAAGTGTCTGGAATGAAGCTTCATATAACGAAAGAGAACTTTTTGGAATTGATCAGCAAAATATTGCAATGGGCGTTCTCGTTCATCGCTCTTTTCCTGACGAATTAGCAAATGGTGTTATCATTACAAAAAATATATTTAGAGAAAACTTTCCTGGAATTACAGTAAATGTTCAAAAAGGTGAAAACTCGGTTGTAAAACCTGAAAAAGGCGAAATCTGCGAACAGTTTGTTGCGTATCATTTCAACGACGGAAAAGACGACACCGATTTTGATATTGATTATACTTCCAACTCGAATTTGAATAATAACGAGCCTTTATTGAGCCGAAAAGAAATGAGTAATCTTTATACCGTTAGTAAAAAGATCGAAACCAAAATGTATCGATATTGGCGTAAAAACCAATTTCATCCTGTAGATATTGAATTTAAAATTGTGGGCGAAAAGAGAGATTTATACATCAAACAAGTTCGTCCTTTTAACGATTAATAGAATACCAACAAATCTATTTCGTTGCTTGATGTATTAATTAGTACAATTCTAAAATCGAAATCTTCAATCTTAATTTTCTCTTGAATTGATTTTCGAATTGCTTCTGAATTTAAAGAGAAATTATCGTCAAGCGGAATTTTTACATCTACAGAATTCAGGTATTTTGAAGCTTTTTTGTTGACAATAATGGAAGCGACAATATAAAATCCGATAATAATAATTTGAAAGAACAGCAGTAATTCAATCTTTTCAAACGGATACATAATATCGAGAATTGACAATGTAATTGTCGCAAAAAGAAAGATTATCGCATTTACCGTAAAAGACTGTGTTCTAAATCGAAGTATTGAAAAAATAGCAAAAAGCCCAAAACCAATTCCGACTCCAATTTCAATTTTGGTAAAAAGATAACAAAGAGAAAAAGTACAAAGCCCAACAATTACCATCAACGGATTTATGGTTGCGTTATCTTTTCTGTTGGAAAAAAAATACAGAACTAAAATTGAGCAAAACAACAGTAAAAATCGTCCTAAAAGTTCATTTAAATCCATTGGTTAGAATAAATTGGTTACTCAAAAGTAAACAATTTATTCTTTACCTATTTTATTTTTTAATGAACGAATTCTGAACTTTTTAGACTACTACTTTTTCTGTGCTGGACCTTTTTCTGAAGCTTTATTAGTGTTTTTAGGATCACTCATATTAACTTCTTTTAGTAATTTTCCTTTTTGATAAAACTGCCAGATTCCTGCTTTTTTACCATTTACAAATTTACCTTTGGAAGCAACAGATTTGTCTGAATCATAAAAAACAGCCTCTCCGTTGTATTCGTTATTTTTGAAAAATGATTCTTCTAAAAGCGTTCCGTCTTGTCCTATTTTTTTATATGGCCCTTCTTTCAAACCATTTTTATAAGTCATCTCTTCTGCAACTTGTGCATTTGGATAATAAATAGTTCTTAAACCTTCTAATTTTCCGTTTTTGTAATTCTCAACCGTCATCAAAACTTTAGAAGCTTTATGGTAATATTTCCATTCTCCTTCGCGAGCTTTTCCTATCTCTTTTCCTTCGCTTACTTTATTTTTATTTTGATCAAAAAAGACAGTGTACGAACTTCCATCATTAGCACTAAAATCTCTTGTAGCTATAATGTCCCCTTTTTTTGTATCATCAAAAAATTTAAAAATACCAGTTTCTTTTCCGTGATCAAAAGTTCCTTCATAACGAGGACGTTTAGATTCAGCATAAGTTCCTTTCCAAAGTCCGTCTTTTTTACCGCTAGCATCAACTCTATTGGCTTCTTGAGAAAAAGCTGCTGTACTGATTAGAAACAAAATCCAAATTTTTTTCATAAACTGTTTTTCTTTATAACATTAAAAAGCGTGTTTTATTATTGCAAAAGTATAACCAATTTTACTTTTTTACCGATTTTTAAAGTCTTAAATACTATTTAAAATTTTGTTAAACGAAATTTACAACCACAAATAATAAAACCAGAGTAAAAATATCATAAATAACTAAAAATCAATATCATAAAAACAACAAACAGATAAGCAGAACATGTAATAAACATAACTTTTGTTTAATATTATGTAAAAAAAGTTAAACAAAAACTCATAATTTAGCCTAACAAACTAAAAACTATATTATGAAAACATTTAAAATTAAATTAATTGCTTTTTTAGCAATAATTGCTTTCGTCAGTATTTCGTGTAATAATGATGACAATGATTCGCAACAGACCGCACAAACGATTCTATCTATCGCGAAAGCAAATCCCGATCTTAGTAGTTTAGTTGCTGCTTTAGAAAAAGCAGATCTAGCTGCTACATTGAACTCTTCTGGCTCATATACAGTATTTGCGCCAAATAATAAAGCTTTTAGCGCTTTCCTTTCTGCAAACGGTTATGCTAATCTGGACGCAGTTCCCGTTGCCGCTTTAAAAGAAATATTACTCAACCATGTTTTAAACACAAAAGTAAAATCTAGCGATATTACTACAGGATATGTAAAAACTATGGCAAAAGGAAATGCTTCAGCTTCAAACACCATAAGTATGTATCTTGAAAAAAACACAGGAGTTGATATTAATGGTGGAAAAGCCAACGGTGGCGCAACAGTAACAACTGCAGATATTGAAGCTTCAAATGGGGTTATTCATTTGGTTGATGGTGTAATAGGATTACCTACTATTGTTAACCATGCTGTGGCTAACAAAAATTTTACAACACTTGTAACAGCATTGAGCTATAATTCTGCATCTGGTTTTGTTGGAATATTATCTGGAACTGCAAGTTCACCTTTTACAGTTTTTGCACCTACAAATACTGCATTTACAAGCTTCTTAACCGAAACTGGATTTTCTGGTCTTTCTGCGATTCCTGCTAATGTTTTAGAAACTACCCTGAAATATCATGTGGTTGCTGGTGCGAATGTGCAATCGACTTCTTTAACAAACGGACAGGTAGTTAATACTTTTGCGAGTCAAAGTTTCACAATTGGCCTTACTGGAGGCGCAAAAATTACTGACACCAATAATCGAGTGAGTAATATTATCGCAACAGATGTTCAATGTTCAAACGGTATAATCCATGTTATCGACAAGGTTTTATTACCTAAATTTTAAATAAAACTAATTGTAAATAAAAAACCGTCTCGTTAAAAAAACGAGACGGTTTTTTGTTTTATTTATATAGAATTATTTCTTTTTATTCTGAGCTTTTGCCGCTTCTTGTTGTTCCATTACATCTTGAAGACGTTGCTGGAACTTACTTGGCTTTTTAGGCTCTCTTTGTTTGTTCTCTTGAATTTGAGCGTGAATTTTTTCACTGTCCACAATATAATTTTTGATTACAAACATAATTCCGATTGTAATTAAGTTTGAAATAAAGTTATACAAACTCAAACCAGAACCGTAGTTATTGAAGAAAATTAACATCATTAATGGCGAAACATAAATCATGATTTTCATCATTTTTGCCATATCTGGCATACCTTCTTGCTGAGGCGCTGCCATTTGCTGATCTCCTGAAGTCATTTTCATGTAAAAGAAAATTGCAATTGCTGCCAAGATCGGGAATAAACTGATATGATCTCCATACATTGGAATATTGAACGGTAATTTTACCACCGAGTCAAAAGAAGATAAATCGTCTGCCCAAAGGAAGCTTTTTTGTCTTAATTCAAATGCCGCAGGGAAAAACTGGAACGATGCGTACATAAATGGCAACTGAATCAATGCTGGAATACATCCTGCCATTGGGTTTACACCTGCTTTGTTGTACAGTTTCATTGTTTCCTGCTGTTTTTTCATTGGGTCTTTTTTGAATTTTTCTCCCAACTCAGCAATATCAGGTCTTAAAACTTTCATTTTAGCCTGAGACAAGAATGATTTATATGTAATTGGCGACATTGCCAATTTGATGATAATCGTAAAAATGATAATCGCAATTCCTAATGACAATCCGATTGTTGAACTTAAGAATCCGAATAACGGAATGAAGATCCATTTGTTGATCCATCCGAAGATTCCCCATCCAAGCGGAATAATCTTTTCGAAGTTTTTATCGTAAGCTTTTAATGTTTTGTAATCTGCAGGACCCATATACAAATTCATTTTGTAATCGATCTCTCCATTTGAAAACGCTAAAGGCAAATTAGCTCTAAACTGTTTAGTGAAAACAGTATCAATTTTTTCGTCTTTAACTAAATCGTCAGATTGTAATTTTGAAGTTTCAAAAGGTTTTTCTGTAGATAAAATTGTAGTAAAGAAATGCTGTTTAAACGCAACATAACTAACTTTTGCTGGAGTATCTTCTTTTCCTTGTCCGTGTGAACTTACGTTATTGTATTTTGATTCTTCGTATTTGTAATCAATTTGTGCATAACGGTTTTCATACGCAACGCTTTTTTCGTTTCTGTATGTTTTTAAATCCCATTGCAAATCAACTGGTTTTGCAGAATTTAAAACTCTGTTCAAACCTTGAGAACGGATATCAAAACCAACTAAATAATCGTTTGGCTTAAGGATATATTTATATTCTAGAAATTCGTTAGCTCCAGCTTTCAAACGCATAGATAAAACTTGATCTGCACCAATTTTTTCTAATGTTGGTTCGAAATACAAATCTTTAGAATTTAATGTTCTATTGTCTGTAGTAACAAGCTGTAAATTTAAATTTGAGTTGTTGTTTTTGATTAACTCAACTAATTGACCAGAACCTTTTTTTAATCTTTCGAATTCTTTTAAAGTAGCTTCAACAATATAACCACCTTTATTAGCAATCTTCAATCTTAATTTTTCATTTTCGATTGTAGTAAAAGCTTCTTTTGCAGAAGGAAGTGTTGCAGAATAAGCAAATCCTCCTAAAGTTTTTTGCAATTGAGCCAATTGAACTGTATCTCCAGGAGTTACAGCTGCAGCTGGTAATGACGCAGTTTTAGTTTTATCTGCTTTTGCTTGTGCTTCTTGTTTAGCAACTAATTCTTTCTTGGCTTTTTCAGCAGCGATTTCTTTTTCAGAAGGCTGATTTTGGTACATAATCCAAATCAAAATTCCGAATATCAATACAAAACCAATGATTGAATTGAGGTCTAATTTTTTTTCTTCCATTATAATTTAAAAAAGTTATTCATTGAAGCTTATTAGTAATGAGTTTGTCTCAAAAGTTACAAGTTTCTCAAAATATTAATTACTGTTTTTTATGTGCATTTACTGCAGCAGCCACAAAGTTTACAAAGATTGGGTGCGGATTTGCAACTGTACTCTTGTATTCTGGGTGGTATTGTACACCAATGAAGAATGGGTGGTTTTCAAGCTCTACGATTTCTACTAAACCTGTATCAGGGTTAACTCCAGAAGCTTTTAAACCAGCTTTTTGCAATTCATCAGCATATTTATTGTTGTACTCATAACGGTGGCGGTGACGCTCCGAAATAGTTTTTTCTCCGTAAATTCTGTACGCTAAAGTGTCTGGTTTAATATCACATTTCCAAGCACCTAAACGCATTGTCCCTCCTTTGTCTGTTACGTTTTTCTGCTCTTCCATTAAACTCACAACTGGATGAGATGTTTTCTCGTTCATCTCCGTAGAGTTCGCTTCAGCGTAACCTAAAATATTTCTAGAATATTCGATAACAGACATTTGCATTCCTAAACAAATTCCGAAGAAAGGAATATTGTTTTCACGTACAAAACGAACTGCTTCGATTTTTCCTTCAATACCTCTTTCTCCAAAACCTGGAGCAACTAAAACTCCGTCAAGAGTTCCTAATTTCTCTGCTACATTCTCAGCATTAATATGCTCAGAGTGAATAGAAATTACGTTTACTTTAGTTTCATTTGCAGCTCCCGCATGGATGAACGCCTCTAAAATAGATTTGTAACAATCCTGCATTTCTACATATTTCCCAACCAAACCAATATTTACAGTTTGTTTTGGACTTTTTAATCTTTTTAAGAAAGTATTCCAGTTTTTAAGATCTGGAGATGCTTTTTTAGGTAAATCTAATTTCTTTAAAGCTACAACATCTAATCCTTCTTCAAGCATTAAATTTGGAACTTCATATATAGTAGAAGCATCAATTGACTGAATAACTGCTTCTTTTTTCACATTACAGAATAAAGCTAATTTTTGGCGTAATTCCTGAGACAATTCGTGCTCCGTTCTGCAAACCAAAATATCTGCTTTAATTCCGCTCTCCATTAAAGTTTTAACAGAGTGCTGTGTTGGCTTAGTTTTCAACTCACCTGCAGCTGCCAAGAATGGAACTAACGTTAAGTGAATCACGATTCCGTTATTTTCACCTAACTCCCAAACCAATTGACGAACAGATTCTATATAAGGTAGAGATTCGATATCACCAACAGTACCACCAATTTCAGTAATTACAATATCATAATCGCCAGATTTTCCTAGCAATTGCATTCTGTCTTTGATTTCGTTTGTGATATGAGGAACAACTTGAACCGTTTTTCCTAAAAATTCTCCTCTTCTTTCTTTTTCAATAACCGAAAGATAAACTCTTCCTGTAGTAACGTTATTAGCCTGAGAAGTAGGAACGTTCAAGAAACGCTCGTAGTGTCCTAAGTCTAAGTCAGTTTCAGCTCCATCATCTGTCACATAACATTCTCCGTGCTCGTACGGGTTTAGTGTCCCCGGATCTACGTTAATATATGGATCAAATTTCTGAATTGTAGTACGGTATCCTCTTCCTTGTAACAATTTTGCCAAAGATGCCGCGATAATTCCTTTTCCTAATGAAGAGGTCACACCTCCTGTAACAAAAATATATTTTGTTTGATTCATTCTGTTGTTGTTTGTAAGTAGTTGTGTAAAAAACTTGGCAAAAGTACAAATTTAATTAGACAATTTATACAATAGACTTCTTAGATTTTTAGAATTTTAGATTGCAAGATTTTTGACTTTTTCAAATCAAAAGAAAACCGCTCATTATATTAATCTTTATCTATCTTTTGTCATTTTTTCAAACAATAAAAACAAAATTTTATCCAATTTTATAAAAATCTAACAATACGTATTATGGTTTAGGATATTGCTTCTTTATATTTCGAATCAGCTCCTCTAAACCATTTAATTTCAATTCATAAATAAGTTGTAGTTGCTGACCAAGCTCTCCTTTTGGAAAACCTTTATTATGATACCAAACCACGTAATATTCTGGAAGATCGATTAAATATCGCCCTTCATATTTCCCGAAAGGCATTTTGGTGTGCGCTAATTTTATGAGTTGTTTTTTATCTTGATCCATAGTTTTCTTGCAGAAGAAAGAAGCAAGATGAAAGACTTCGTAGATTTTCTGCTTATTTCATTTCATGCAAAACTACTATTTATTTTTTCTTATGCCACAGATTAAAAAATAGTTTTCAGTCTCAGTCACAGTTTACAGTTTTAAAACGAAGACTATTGTAAAGACTGGAAAACTTAGCATCTCAGCAACTCAGCAACTTAGAACCTAAACAAAAAAAGAAGCAAGAAAAAAGAACATATTTTCATTCTCTCTTCCTGCTTCAAAAATATTATTTTAAGACTTATTCCCAATTTTCTAAAACCCTAAAAAAAAACTTAGAATCTCAGAGCCTTAGCAACTTAGAATCTTTAGTAGTGCCATCTCACGAAAGCTTCCATTGCAGCATAAGTTGCTAAACCTAATTGGTGGTACAATTCAGCTGTTTCGCGGTTTCTGTCTTCTGCTCTCTGCCAGAACTCTCTTGCATCTGTTCCTTGAAAAACAACTCCATCTTTTTGAGATTGGTGTTTGAAGATTCCGTGACGTTTTGCCAAAACTTGGTCTGGGCTCATTGGAACTGCCATTTCAACTTCGTCAATTCCCCATTCTTGCCAAGCTCCACGGTATAACCATAACCAACAGTCGTTCATGAATTCTTTTGGTTTTAAAACTTTTACCGCTTCAAAAATTGCATCTAAACAAACTTTGTGCGTTCCGTGTGGATCTGCTAAATCTCCAGCTGCGTAAATTTGGTGTGGTTTAATTTTCTCGATTAAATCAACCGTCAACTGAATATCTTCTGGCCCGATTGGTTTTTTCTCGATTGTTCCTGTTTCATAGAAAGGCAATTCCATAAAGTGAATCTGAGAATCTGGAAGACCAACAAAATAACTTGTAGCTCTCGCCTCTCCTTTTCTGATCAAACCTTTAATGTAACGAACTTCAGGAATATCAATTTCGCTGTTCTTTTTGTTCTGTAAAAATGCTTCTGCTTTTTTGTAGATATTATCTGCTTCTTCGCTTTTGATTCCGAATTTCTCATTGTAATCAATTACGAATCTTGCAAAACGCAATGCTTCATCATCTGCAACTGCAATATTTCCAGAAGTTTGGTAAGCAACGTGCACTTCATGACCTTGCTCTTGCAAACGCATGAAAGTTCCTCCCATACTAATGATATCATCATCAGGGTGCGGGCTGAAAAGCAATACACGTTTTTTAGCTGGCTCAGCTCTTTCAGGACGATTAGAATCATCTGAATTTGGTTTTCCACCTGGCCAACCTGTAATAGTATTTTGTAATTTGTTAAAAATCTTAATGTTAGTATCGTAAGCTGGACCTGAATCTGCTAACAAATCACTCATACCGTTTTCGATATAATCAGCATCAGTAAGCATTAAAATTGGTTTTTTAAGATCTAATGCCAATCCTAAAACTGCTTTACGAGTTAATTTGTCTGTCCAAACAATTTTCTCAACCAACCAAGGCTTGTTAATTCTCGTTAATTTTGAAGAAGCTTCTTTATCTAAAATAAAAACTGCATTGTTGTGCTCTTGCAAGAATGAAGCTGGAACTCTGTTTGTAACTTCATCTTCAACAGATTTTTTTACAATATTTGCTTTTCCTTCTCCCCAAGCTAACAAGATTACTCTTTTTGCTTCCATGATTTTTTTAACACCAAGCGTAATAGCAGTTCTTGGCGTATTATTTAAACCATAGAAATCTTTGCTTGCTGCAACTCTCGTAATATGGTCTAATGCCACCAAACGAGTTTTAGAGTTTTGAAGCGAACCTGATTCGTTAAAACCAATATGTCCGTTACCTCCAATTCCTAGAACCTGCAAATCGATTCCGCCCAAAGCTTCTATTTTAGCTTCATATTCATGGCAATAATCTGCAATTTGTTCTTTTGTTAAAAGTCCGTCTGGAACGTGAGCGTTTTCAGGTAAAATATCGACATGATCAAACAAAAGTTCTTTCATGAAACGAACATAACTATTGATTGAATTTGGTTCCATTGGATAGTATTCATCCAAGTTAAAACTGATTACGTTTTTAAAACTCAAACCTTCTTCTTTATGCAAACGCACTAATTCAGCATATAGTCCTTTTGGAGAAGAACCTGTTGCCAAACCTAAAATACATGGCTTTCCTTCTTTTTGTTTTTCCTGAATTAAAGCCGCAATTTCCTGCGCTACTTCTTTTGAAGCATCAGTTGAGTTTTCAAAAACAACTGTATTGATGTTTTCGAATCGTTTTTCGAAACCCGTTGCCTTGTCGATTTTACTTTTTAACATGATATATTAATTTTTTATTTTTGTTCAACTACTCCATTTCCTGTATTTATGCCCTTTCACAGCATAAAATAAAATCATCGCATAAGATGGCAATAATATCAAATAAGCTACCTGATTACCGCTTCTTGAAACATCTTGCATATTTTTTGCAACAATTGACGAATTCACGCTTTCTACAATCATTCCGTAGAAAAGAGGAAAAACCGCTCCACCGATAATCCCCATAATCAAAATAGCGCTTCCAATCTTCGTATATCCGCCCAAATCCTGCAAAGCCATTGGCCAAATTGCCGGCCAGCATAATGCATTTGCCAGTCCTAAAAGTGCTACTAATAATATAACTAGAGGAATATTTGGAGTTCCAGGCAATGCAACTGTAATTTTTGGCGAAATCAAAACAATCGTCAAAACCAGTACTAAACCTAATAATCCTGAAGCTTTTAGAGCTGCAACTTGAGAAACATATTTGGGGATTAAAACGATTCCGAGTATATATCCAACAACCATTGCAGACATTGTAAACGAAGTTAATTTTAGATAGAAATTCCCCTCATCTCCATAAACTCCAAGCTGTTTTCCGAAACCTCCAATAGAGTCTCCGGCAAGCACTTCGGCAGACAAATACAGCATTAAAGTGATTACGCCTAAAACCAGCTGCGGATATCTAAATGCGTTTTTTATTTGTTTGAAAATATTCAGATGCGATACATTTCCTTCTTCATCCAAATCAATTTCTGGCAAAGGAGAAAATTTAACTAATAAAGCTAAAACCGTAATAATCAATCCCATATAAAGATACGGTCTTTGCAATTGCAATGCAAGAGAATTTAGCGCATTTGTTTTTGAAGCCTCGTCCATCAAAGCAATTTTATCAGCTGTAAAGTCTTGCATATTAGACAAAACCAAAACTGTAAGTACAATTGGCGCTACAAATCCTGCTAGTTTATTTGCAATTCCTAAAACACTGATTCTCGCCGCTGCACTTTCTCTTGGCCCGATTACAACAACATACGGATTTGAGGCCGTTTGTAAAACCGCCAAACCAGTTCCCATTACAAATAATGCAGCTAAAAAGAAAAGAAACGTTCTGCTTGAAGCCGCAGGATAAAACATAAAAGCTCCTGCAGCAATAATAAGTAAGCCTAAAGAAATTCCGTTCTTATAACCCACTTTTTCAATGATATAAGAAGAAGGAACTGCCATTACAAAATAGGCAATATAAAATGCGAAAGTCACGAAATACGCTTGAGAAGAAGTCAATTCGCAAGCCAATTCAAAAAACGGAATTAGTGGCCCATTTAGCCAGGTTACAAAACCTAGAATAAAAAACAATAAAGTTAAAATCACCATTGGAACAACGGTGTTTTTTTTCTCTAATTGCAATGTACTTTGAATGTTTGTCATAATTTTTGGGTTGATTAGTTATAGATTTAATTCTTTCAAAATCTAAATTAGAATCAACGCTTTTATTACTCAATGCGTAATTTATGCAAATATCTGCATTTTTTTTGCAAAACAAAAGTAGTACATTAAATTTCCTTAATTTCTAATTTAGATATGAAAGTTTTGTTAATTTTTGCTATTCCAGTTTAAATCAGGGTAATATTTTGCTAAATATGTTTTTACATCAGCAATATCTTCTTTGGCAGTTAAGTCTGGAACGTGCTCTGAAAACGGAATTCCGACAGTAGTATTCGGATTTTCCTTCACGGAGTTTAAAAGTACCGTTGGAAGTTCCTTTTCATCACGCTCTGGATGCACAGGGCAATTTTTAAGATGTATATATAAGGTATTGCCATTAAATTTAAAAGCATTCATACTTACTCGAATCTTTCCTTCTGCATCTTTATATTGTTCCAAAATAGCTGACGAAGGTTTTTCTAATATATCTAAAAGCTGATTGTTCTGATCTAATTTTGCAATTGCAAATCGCGAAATACGTTCTAGCGGAAAATCCATTGCATCACGATCATAACTTATAAATGCGTTCGGGCTTTCGGTTTCTCTCAATGCACGCAAAGCTTCAGCCGAATATAAATTATCGCTATTACAAACCGAATAAAACTGCGTATTCAATTCTGGATATTGCTCTACAGCCTGAAACAAAGCATCTGCAGTTCCAAACGGTTTTATTCTTCCTTCTGGAACATATTGAATCGCAAACGAAATATTAAGTCCATGAAAATCATTATCTTTCATTTGACTTCCATAAAACTCTTTAAAAAGTTCGCCTTGCTCTCCTATTATAATATAGATATTTTTATAACCCGCTTTTTTGGCATTCCATAAAAGATAATCCAAAAGAGGCCTTCCGCTTGCACCAACACCTATTAAACCTTTACTTCTTTCGTTTGCCTGCGCAATTTCCTCTGGAGATAAATTATCTATAACCGCTTCTTTTTTCATACGTGAAGAAGCTCCGCCGGCTAGAATTACTAAATTGTCGTGCATTTTATTTTAAATTTCAGTATTATCAATAATTCGTACTCCAGGATCTACATTAACAGCATACGCTTCTTCAGCTCCAGCATTTAAAATCGCTTCAATTACAGCGCCTTCATTTTTAGGATCTGCAATTACAACAATGCTTCCGCCGCCGCCAGAACCAACAATTTTTGCTCCGTATGCACCAGCTTTCAATGCCGCGCTTACCATTGCATCAATTCTTGGAACGGTAATTTTTAGCAAATCGCGTAAAACTTCATGATGCCCATTCATTAAAGCGCCAATTTTTTTAAGATCTAAAACTGGTTTTTCGAATTCCTTTAATGCTTCTTTGGTATAATGGTAATTTCTGATTGCTGCTTCAAAAAACGGAATCAAACGATCTGGAAGACAGTTTCGATATTTATCCAAATCCTCAATTTCGGACGCATTTAAATCAAACTGCGGATGATTCTGCTTTACTAGATCAATTGCCATCAAAGCATTTCCTTTTAATTCGCCAAGAAGCCCGATGGTTTCCTTTGGAACACCAGAAACCCCTGTAATTAAACCTTTTAATTCTGTTCCTACTATATTAAAAGAAAACGGTTTTTTAGTATTGATGTAAACAATATTTCCAACGCCAATACTAAAATGATCCATCATCCCACCTGGTTCTCCATGTTCTAAAACTTCAGATTCATAACCTAATTTGGAGATAAATTCAGGCGTAACTTCATGATCAATTCCAAAAGCTTCTATCAGGAAACGAATCCAAGCCATCAATAAGGCCGACGAACTTGACGTTCCTGAATTAATCGGAATATCTCCAGTAATTGTAATGGTATAACCAGATGTTGGCTTGCAGCCATATCTGCGCAAGACGCGCAATGAGGATGCAAAATAATCTCTTGGTTCTAATTTTTCGAAAGCGTCGTGTATATCGATTATTCGGATTTCATTAATATCAATCATATTCAGAACAAATGTCTCGGTCTGATTTTCTTTTGCTATCAATTTAATATTTCGATCTATCGCACAGGCTATAACGGGCAGCCCTAAATAATCCTGATGATCTCCAAAGAGACAAGTTCGGCCGGGAGCTAATGAGGTAATTTTTTTCACGTAAACACATTGTGTTAAAATATTGCAATTCAATAAATTACAACATTATTAGGTTATCTTTTTATTTTAGTTTTTTGGTTTTGATTTTACGAAACTATAGATTATATTTTTATAAAACAAGAAAAAATAGAAAAATGTGCTCGAACACACTAATTTTATGTTCTCGAGCACATTTTTGAATTCTTACAAAAAATTTACGTTTATTTGCTCAAAGTTTTTATATTTGCTCATATGGATAAAAAGTACACAATTAAGGATATAGCACAGATGGCTGGAGTTTCTAAAGGAACTGTAGATCGCGTTTTGCATAATAGAGGAAAAGTATCTCCTGCGGCACTGGAAAAAATCAATGAAGTTTTGAATGTAATTGATTATGAACCGAACTTAATTGCTCGAAATTTAAAAAGTACAAAAGTCTATCGCATTTGCGTTTTACTTCCAGATCCAGCATTTGATCCTTACTGGCTTCCTTGTGTAAACGGAATTCAAGATGCCATAACAGAATTCAAAGCGTACAATGTAGTTATAGAAATACATTATTTTAATCCAGAAAGCACAAAATCTTTTTTAAAAACCAACGAAACCATAATAGCTCAATCGCCTGACGCTGTTTTACTGACTCCGCTTTTTCATAAGGAAACAGTAGAAATCATTAAACGATATGACGAATTGGAAATTATGGTAAATACTTTTAATAACCAGGTTGAATCTTCTTCTATTAAAAGTTTTGTTGGTCAGGATTTATATAAAAGTGGCCGTGTGGCTGCAAGTTTGATGAATTTAATTCTTCCAAAAGGCCAAATTGCAATTATCCATATTGACGAAAGTCTTAAAAATGCAGTTCACATGCAGGAAAAAGAGCGAGGTTTCAGAAGTTATTTTGAAGAAAAGAATCTTCCTGATTTCTCTTTAATCACACTTAAATTAAAATATTCTAACATCGAAACTAAGTTCGCCGCATTTATCGACGAACATCCTGATTTGAGCGGTATTTTCATTACCACTTCCAAAGCATATCAAATAGCTTCTAGCCTATCGAATTTTGAAGACAAAAAGATTGCGCTTATTGGTTATGATTTGATTGAAAAAAATGTCAGCTTTTTAAATCAGGGATTGGTTCATTTTTTAATTCACCAAAATCAAAAAAGACAGGCTTATTTGGGCGTTAGCACTTTAGCAGATCACTTTTTATTTAGAAAAGACATTCCTGAAACTATTTTGCTGCCGATTGATATTATAAACGTAGAGAATGCTTCTTTTTATGTCAGCTAGCGTTTTTTTTGCCACGAAGGTACTAAGACGCAAAGTTTTTTTGTTTAAATCTCGCAAAGTCGCAGAAGCGCAAAGTTTTTTTGCAGCATTACTTTTTAATAGCTTTTAGCCAAACTTCTATACTTAGGAGGCAATTCAAATTACTTAAAAAAAACTTTGCGTCTTAGCGACTTTGCGGCAAATTATTTCATCAACACAAACTTCCCGAAAGAGGAAGCAATGTGAAAATTCGGTTCTGCAGTATTGGGATTAACCCACGAAATCCAAGTTGGCTGATATTCTCCTTTTTCATTTTGAGAAAATTTAGCTCTGTAAACACCTGTTTCAATGGTGTTATTTTGAATTAAATCAAATTCTTTTAATGAAGCGATACTGATTCTTCCTGCAACAGTAAACGAATTTGGCTCTTTTACTGATTGTATTTCCATTTGATTTTCTGGCCATTTCCAATTGTAATCGAAATTCCAGTTCGGATAAGCTTCAAAGTCCAAAATACGTGTGTCCACATCCATTTCCAAACAATAATACGGACTTAGTTTTTCATCTTTTCTAAAAAATAGCTCTACTCTATCAGAATTACAGATACTATCTGTAGAATCATCTTTTCGATCAATATAAACCTCTGAATCAAAAACTTGGAAATTAAAATAAAGATAATCCAAATCCCAAAGTGCTCTAAATTCAATTTTTGAAAACGAATCGTTTTTCCAAGGCGAACAGAAATCTGTTAGACAATTTGCTTTTACCCAAAAAGATGGATCTAAAATTTCGATCTCTTTTTTTTGATTTCTGTCGATTAAAACTACTTGATATTCTTTCACAATTCAGGTTCTAATTTTTTGTTAATTTTTATTCTCTTAAAAAGTCAAAACTACTTCAGATTGATTCTGTCTTTCTGTTCTTTTTTAAGAGGACCAAGATAGTTTAAAATTGAATAGAAAAACAAGATACATTTCTTAAAATAAACCAAAAATCATCTTCATAAAGCCATAAGAAAAGACTGTTTAATTTTTACGTTTTTCGACAGGTCTTTGCGAAATTCACAAGTTTTTTCAAAATCAGCATTTATTATTCAAAAAACACTCAGTTTTAAGAGCGCCTCTATTTCTAAAATATTTTAAAAATATCACATCATTTTAAGCTTAAAAAAACGTTTCGCACAATTTTATGTGCTCGAGAACATAAAATTTGTGTGTTCGAGCACATTTTTTGTGTTTTTTCTTGTTTTATAAAAATATAATCTATAGTTTCGTCAGAGATTAATCTTAAAACTAAGTTAATTATGCAAAATTTTAGGTGATTTTTAGTCTTCAAAAAAGGAGAAAATGGAACTAAATAAGCAGTGTTTAGAGCAAAAAATGAAGCCTTCATCTTGTATAAAAAACGACTCAATCAAAAAACAATTAAAAAGACAAAATGAATTTCCAGATCAAAAAAGAAATCTAAAACCTACAAACAAGAAAAAAACAATTAAACATTAACCAAAACCAATTTAAAGTATGAAATTATTAACCCAAAAAAAGCCAAGAGATTTTCGGATTAACAATTTATCCCGCAAAGAAATCGGATTAACAGTTCTTTCGCTATTAGTTTTCACATTTCAAGCTTCTGCAGCTTCTTCTATAAAAATTTCAGATAAAAACTATTCAGCGCTGTTTTTTGAAAAAACAGTAAAAGGTACAGTTACAGATCAAAATGGTTTACCTCTTCCTGGTGCCAATGTCGTGGTTAAAGGTTCTACAAAAGGTGTACAAACTGATGTAGATGGAAGTTTTGCCATTACAGTTCCTGATAATGCTACAAAACTTGTGATTACTTACATTGGTATGGAAGATCAAGAAGTAACTATTGGAAGCACTCATCTAAAAATTGTCATGAAAGAAGCAGGACAAAAATTAGAAGAAGTTGTAATTGGATACGGAAAATCTAAGAAAAAAGACCTTACAGGTTCTGTGAGTTCGCTTAGTAAAGACAATTTAAACTTAGGTGGAACTGTTGCAAACGTTGGCCAGGCTTTACAAGGACGTGCTTCTGGAGTTCAAGTACAACAAAACAGTTATGCGCCAGGAACTAACCCGTCTGTGGTAATTAGAGGTGGAAACTCGATTAATACTTCGAATGCTCCATTATATGTAGTGGACGGATTTATTACAAGTACAGGAGCTTCTATTAGCCCGAATGATATTGAAAACATTCAGATTTTGAAAGATGCCGCTTCTACAGCAATTTATGGTGCTCGCGGAGGAAATGGGGTTATTTTGATCACGACTAAAAAAGGAAAATCTGGAAAAATGAACGTTGAAGCAGAGATTTCTGATGGTTTTCAAAACATTATTAAAGAGCCTTCTTTGGTAACTGGACAACAATACGCTGATATTCAGAATGCAATTGCGGCTGAAAATGGAAGACCGCCCGTTTTCCCTTCAAGTTTTCCAATTGCGAATACAAATTGGTTTGAAGCTGCAACTCGTCCGGGAGAAGTTCTTAATAGAACGCTTACTTTTAGCGGAAGCGATCAAAACTCTAAATTCTTCCTTTCTGGAAACTATTTGAAACAAACTGGTGCTATTGAAAACACTGATTTTGAAAGATATAGCGTTAGAATGGGCGGTGAAAAAAGATTCAACGAAAGATTGAATATGGGAACTAATGTTTATGGTGCTGTTGCTGAAGGAAATAACAGTGATTTTGGTGATAATATTTTATCTCCAATGTTCTCTATTCAAACAGCTCCTCCAACTATTCCGATTTACAATGCTGATGGTTCTTATTACAAATATCAAGGAAAAGATAATGCTTTAGCGCTTTTACTTGAACCTACAGATCACACTATCAATCGTTTGGTAAATGGTAGTATGTTTTTAGATTATCAAATTATTAAAGGTTTAACTTACCACTTTGGTGCTGGTGCAGAATGGCAGGAAAATATTCAAGGAAAATATACTCCAAGTACATTAGTGGCTGGAGCAGCTTTAAAAGGTTCTGGTTCTGAAGAAAATAAAACATATTTCAGATGGAGTACAGAACAATATTTGACTTATAAATTTGATATTGAACAACATGCTGTAACAGCAATGATTGGTACTTCAAACCAAAAAGACACTTACGAAAGAGTAAGAGCAGCTGGTACAGGTTTTTCTAGTGATTTATTGACTTATTACAATCTTCAAGGTGCTTCTGTTTATTTGAAACCTGAAACTGAAAAAACAGAAACTAAATTGACATCTTACTTTGGAAGGTTAAATTATGCTTTCAATGACAAATATTTAGCAACTTTCACCATAAGAAAGGACGGTTCTTCTCGTTTTGGTCCAAATAACAGATTTGGTATTTTCCCTTCTGGAGCTGTTGCCTGGAAAATTTCTAACGAATCTTTCATGCAAAACGTAAAAGCAATTTCTGAACTTAAATTAAGAGCAAGTTACGGTATTACAGGAAATGACGGAATTGGAGACTACTCTTACATGAGCCGATTGACTTCTTGGGGTGTTACTATTTCTCCAGACAATTTCGTAGCAGGTACAGAGCCAGCAAACTTATCTAACCCAAATCTAAAATGGGAGGAAACAGCTCAAACTGATTTAGGTTTTGATTTAGGTTTATTTAATGACAAACTTTCTATCACTTTTGATGTTTACAAAAAGAGAACTTCTGATGCTCTTTTAAATGTTCCTGTTGGAGGATGGTGGGGATTTGGCACTCAAAGAGTTAACTCTGGAGTTATTGATAATAAAGGTCTTGAATTCGGAATCAGTACTGAAAATTTCAGATCTGATAAATTTTCTTGGAGAACTTCACTAAACATTGCTTACAATAAACAAGAAGTTGTTTCTCTTGCAGACAACGTAAAAATTATCAGTACAAATACTTCTAACCCAAGCGGAACGGTTTCTGGACAAGAGTTTACAAGATTGGAACCAGGAAGAGAAATGGGAGTTTTATACGGATATAAATATGCAGGTGTTATCAAAACTGGAGAAACTTATGCACCTCAACCTTTATCTGTGCCTGGAGATCCAAAATATGTAGACGTTGATGGCGATGGAACTATTACAGCTGCTGATAGAACGTATTTAGGAAATTCTATTCCGCATTATTTAGCTGGCTTCAATAACGATTTTAGATATGGAAATTTTGATATGAATATCTTTTTCCAAGGCGCTTTTGATTATTCAGTTTACAATATGACCGCAATGGTTGGCGAATCTTCTACTAGTACAGACGCATTAAACCGCTGGGTTGCTGGAACAAACGAAAACACAGATATTCCTAGAGATGGATATTACAAAAGCAAATACGGCAGTTATGTGAATTCAAAATTTGTTGAAGAAGCTTCTTACTTACGTTTGAAAAATGTTTCTATCGGATATTCTATTCCTGAAAGTGCTTTAAAAACTGTAAAATTTATTGACAGTATCAGATTGTACGCTATCGGACAAAATTTATTCACGATTACAAATTATTCTGGAAATGATCCTGAAGTAAATGGGCATTCATCTAACAATTTAGGTGGAGGAATCGATTTTAACTCGTTCCCAGCTTCAAGAACATTTATACTTGGAATTAAAGTAGCAATTCACTAGTCTAAAATGCTTTTTAATAACATTAAATTTAGTAAAATGAAAAAATATACAATCTTATTACTTTTACTTACCGCTGGGACACAATTTTCGTGTAACCAAGATCTTGATCCTACGGTATATAGCAGTTTGACTAATACCAATGGGTATCAAACAAAGTCAGATGCTATTGCGTCCATCAATTCTATTTATGGTAGGTTAAAAGGACCATCTGTAGGCGATAACTTTTCGTATTGGGCTACAAGACACTTTGCTCTGACAGATATTGCTACCGATTTAGGACACTGTCAATACGGAGGAGATCCAGGACAATTATCTTTAGGAACTTGGAATTCTACAAACGGATTGCTTGCAGAAGACTGGAACGCAATGTATAAATTGATCGCAAATGCAAACAATGCAATTTTCAACATTACACCAATGGGCGGAATTACAGCTGCAGAAAAAGCGCAATTTATTGCTGAAGCTAAATTCTTAAGATGTTCTGCTTATATGGATTTGACCGATTCTTGGGGGCCTGTTATTTTAATTACCGAAGCGAACTTAGGAAATCCTGGATATTTAGATCAAACTCCGCCATCTTCTGTTGAAGAAATCGATGCCTTCATTATCAAAGAATTGACTGAAGCTGCTGATGTATTGCCAGTTAATTATGAAAGCAACGAAATTTATGGCACAAACGATGTAGGACGTGCAACAAAAGGTGCCGCTCTTACTTTACTGGCAAAACTTTATATGCGTAGCCACGACTGGCAAAAAGTAGTGACTTTGACACAACAAGTAATGGATTTAAACCAATACAGTCTTTATCCTTCTTATTTAGGCTTATTTAAAGAAAGCAACAAATGGTGCAACGAAAACATCTTTTCTTCCTTAAGTGATGCTAACACAAACGGAACTGAGTTATTAAACCATTTTGGACCAATCGATCATCCAGTTGTACAAAACAGATGGCAGTATTATACTGTGAACTGGGATTTCTATAATACTTTTGGAGATGAAGATGAAAGAAAACAATGTTTCTTCCCAGAATTTATGGGAACAGATGGTTTACTTCACAAACAAGCGCCATCATTAGGAGCTGAACCGCCAGAAGGCGAATTTTATATGCCTGACGTTTCTACTAAAAAATACGCTGATGACGAGACAACAACCTATTATGATGGTCATAGTGTAAACATTCTTCGTTATGCAGATGTATTGTTGAGTAGAGCTGAGGCATTAAACGAAATTAGCGGACCAACAAGTGAAGCTATCGATCTTATTAACAGAGTAAAAGCGAGATCTCACGCAAAATTATTGGTTTTGGCAGGTCAGACTCAAGAAACTTTGAGAGATGCTATTTTACAGGAAAGAGGCTGGGAATTTTTCTACGAAGGAAAACGCCGTCAAGATTTAATTAGAATGAACAAATATGATGTTTTAGTAAATGCATATCATCTTAGAGTTGGCGAGGCAGCTTTAGTAAAAATGCCACAAAACAAATATTATACTTATCCGCAGAGTCAGGTTAACCTTAATCCGAAATTAAGCAACGCCGACAGACAATAAAAATCCAAGATCAAGAATAGACAGTTAAATGTCTGTCTATTCTTGTTTTAATACGAATAAAGTACTTTCTGTTTCACAAAAGAAGCCTTTGAAATGATTAAAAAATTAATACAAAAAGGAAGTTTTATTTTAGTCCTGCTAGCAATGGCAAGCTGTTCTAAAAATCAAGGTATCGCAAATATCAATATTGGGATTCATGGCAACAACGAATTGAAGATTCAAATCGATGTTACTACGAATGACCAAACTCAGGTATACGCAGAATATTGGTCGGACAAAAAAGGAACGAATAGTAAAATCACAACTCCTATTTCAAAATCTGGAATTAAACATTCATTGGTTCTTTGCAATATTACACCAGAAACTAGTTATAGCTATCAATTGTTTACGGTTCAGGACGGCGAGAAAAAGCCAAGTAAAATTTATACTTTCAAATCAAGAAAACTTCCAGAATGGCTTCAAAAACAATTCAAAGCCAATTGCCCAAAACCTGAATTGCTTCCCGCAAATTTCAAAAAAGGTTTTATGCTTTTAGCCAAAAGAGAAACTCCAGGAACCGCTTATATTGTGGATTACAAAGGAAATCTAAGATGGTATCATACGCTTGAAGGAACTGGATTTAAAGTTCCTCATTTCACAAAAGAACAAACTATTATTTCAATTTTAGGCACAAACGACGAACCAACAAGCTACGGAAGTGAAATTCTAGAAATCAATCTTCAAGGCGATACTTTAATGCACATTAAAAAAGGGCAAGGCGATTTAAAACAAGTTATTCATCATGAAATCATAAAAAAATCGGCAAACGAAATTGTTACCATAACTGTCGATCAAAAAATAATGGATTTGACTTCTATTGGAGGGAAAAAACAAGATACAATCAACGGAGACGGGATTCTGATTTTAGATAAAAAAGGAAAACAACTTTGGAAATGGAGTGTTTTTGATGACTTAGATCCTTTGAAAGACAAAGATTTACTGAAAACCAAAAAAGATTGGACACACGCCAACAGTCTGAATTATGATACAGATGGAAACTTTCTTATCTCTTTCTACAACAATGGTCAGATTTGGAAAGTAAATGCAAAAACCGGAAAAGTGATGTGGAAATTGGGTAAAGGCGGAAACATGAAAATGACGCCAGAAAGTAATTTCTCTCAGGCACACGCAGCACACATCGATCAGGAAGGAAGTTTGCTCTTTTTTGATAACGGAGTAGACAAAAAACAATCTTCTGTTTTTGCATTCAAAATTGACGAAAAAAACAATGCTGCAAAACTGGATTTTCATATAAAATTGCCAAAAGAAATTTACAACGACAGAATGGGAAGTGCTTATATGATTGATAAAGATGCCATTTTAGTCTGTTGTTCAAAAAGACATATTACGGTTTTAACCAATAAAAAAGGAGTTTTGCTATGGGCTTTAGAATCCGAAATTCCGCCATACAGAACCATCTTTATTCCTGAAGAAAAACTAAAACCTTTTCTTCTAAATTAAAAAAATAGTAACCATGAAAAAAACAATTCTTATCGGACTTTTTTCAGCATTATCAATGGCTGTTTTCAATTCCTGCACCAAATCAAATTCTCAAACTTTAGCTTCAACAACCATTGAAGAAGGAGAAGAAGATGAAGGTTACATCACAATCGATACTTCTCAAATTCCAGACGATCAATTTGGAGAATCGGTTCGTTACGGAAGAGAATTAATGATGAAAACCGCTTATTATATTGGTCCAAACGGGAAAAATGGAAAATATTTAGGCAATAAAATGAACTGCACGAACTGTCATCAAGACGCTGGAACAAAACCTCATGCATTCAATTTAATGTCTTCACATGATAATTATCCACAATATCGCGGGCGCGAAAACAAAGTGCTTACACTGGCAGAAAGAGTTAATAACTGCATTATGCGCCCGCATTCTGGAAAACCGCTTCCGCTAGACAGTAAAGAAATGGTGGCGTTTTTATCTTATTTTAAATGGATTAGCAAATTTGTTCCAAAAGATGGTAATTTTAAAGGAGCAAAAAATTTAGAAATCGAGTTTCCAGATGTTGCGGCTAGTCCAGAACGAGGAAAAGTGCTATTTGCTGAAAACTGTGCAAGATGCCACGGAAATAATGGTGAAGGAGTTTATAATGCCGACAAATCAGGTTATACTTATCCTCCTCTTTGGGGCGAATATGGTTACCAACCGGGTTCAAGTATGCATCGCGTAATTAAACAAGCGCAATGGTTAAAAAGCAATATGCCTTATGACAAAGTACTTTTAGGAAAACCTTATTTAACAGATAAAGAAGCTCTTGATATTGCTGCCTTTGTTAATGATGATGAAATTCATAAAAGACCAAATCCTAAAACATTTGATTATCCTAATAAAATGGGCAAACCAATTGATTATTCACATAGCCCTTTTCAGGATAATTTTACAGAAGAGCAGCATAAATATGGTCCTTACAAACCAATTATTGCTTACTGGAAAAAACAAGGATGGAAAGCCGTTTACTAAACTCAAAATATACTATTTAACCTGATTATACAATGAAACTAAACCTAAACACAACGCTTTTAAGCAGAATAATGATAATGTGTCTTTTCACGATCAGTATTCCGCTAACTGCACAAATAAAATATTCAGACGGAAATGACAGCTGGAATCCGAATCAATTAGGAAATCACCGCGCTGTAGTTGCTTTTTCTGGCTCAGGAAATGTTGCTAAAACAACTATCGAATGGCGAAGAAGAGACACAAATCCGGAACTTAAAAAGATTATCGTTCAGGATGCGTCTGGAAAAGAAATTCAGAACATAAAAACCGAAAATATCAATAGAGAAAACGGCACTATTTTCTTTGAACCAATTTCAGGAAAAGGAACATACTACGTTTATTATATGCCTTATGTTGATGAAGGAACTGCAAATTACCCAAAAGGAATTTATCAGAAACCTGAAGATAAAGCCGATGCTAAATGGCTTTCTAACCTAAAGGCAAACTTAAAAGACAATGCCGCTGTAACAGAGATTCAGAGTGTAAATGCTTTCAACAGTTTTTACCCAATGGAAGTAATTGCTACAGCTTCTGAGACTTCTGCTCTTGTGGCAAAAAACAGCGGAAACTCTTTCTTGGTTTTCCCAGAAGACAGAGAACATTCTATCAAATTAAAATCGGATTTACCACAAAGATGGATTCAGAAAGGCGTTCAAAATAGTTTTTCTGATACAGCAATGAAAGGCGAATATTTAGCTTTTCAATTAGGAGTTTACGCTCTTGAAGACTTAAAAAATGTTAAAGTGACTTTTTCTAACTTAGTAAGTCCTTCTGGAACAATTGATGCAAAAGAAATTAACTGTATCAATACTGACGGAACGAAATATGACGGCAATCCTTTCACGAATACTGTTTCAGTTTCAAAAGGAAAAATTCAGGCTATGTGGTGCGGAATTGATGTCCCGCAAACTGCAGTGGCTGGAACTTACAACGGAAAAGCAACTGTTACTGCTAATGGAAAATCAAAAGAAATCAATCTTCAAATTACGGTTTCTAACCAAGTAACAAAAAACGGAGGCATTGACAGTCCAGAAAAAATGACTCGCCTAAAATGGTTAAACTCAACTTTAGCGCAAGAAAATACGGTTATTGCACCTTATACTCCATTAACAGTAAACAATTCTGAAATTGCTTTACTAGGAAGAAAACTGATTGTAGCACCAAACGGATTCCCTGCGCAAATTCAGACTTTCTTTACTCCAGAAATGACTTCTGTAACAGCAAAAGCAAATGACATTTTAAGTTCGCCAATCGATTTTCATTTTATTGATGCATCTGGAAAAGAAGCACAATGGAAAAACAATGGTGTAAAATTTACTAAAAAAGAAGCGGGAACAGTTTCTTGGGAAAGTACTTCGACTTCAAAATCGGTTCAAATGGATGTTAACGCTTCTGTTGAATTTGATGGTTTCGTACATTATATTGTAAAAGTTACAGCTCTTGAAGATGTTTCATTTAATGATATCAACTTCCAAATGCCAATGCAGCCAACATCTGCAAAATACATGATGGGATTAGGTCAAAAAGGTGGCGATCGTCCTGCAACTTTCGACTGGAAATGGGATGTAGCTCATAAAAACCAAGACGGTGCTTGGATTGGTGCAGTAAATTCTGGATTGCAGTTTTCTTTAAGAGACGAAAAATACAGCCGTCCGTTAAACACGAATTTCTATTTGCAAAAACCTTTATTGTTGCCAACTTCTTGGGGTAACGAAAATAAAGGTGGAATTACCATTACGCCAAATCAAAAATCAGTTTTAGTAAATGCGTATAGCGGTGCTAGAACAATGAAAAAGGGCGATGTTTTGTATTACAACTTCAACTTATTGATTACACCTTTCCATACTATCAATACCGATTTTCAATGGGATACAAAGTTTTATCACAAATACAGTCCAATCGATTCTATTGCTAAAACTGGCGCGACGGTAATTAATATTCACCACGCAAATGCAATCAATCCGTATATCAATTATCCTTTTATCGAATTTAAAAAGATGAAAACGTATATCGATGAAGCGCATGAAAAAGGATTAAAAGTAAAAATCTATAATACGGTTAGAGAGGTTTCAAACAAAGCTTATGAGACTTTTGCTTTAAGAAGTTTAGGTCACGAAATCTATTCTCCAGGAAAAGGTGGCGGATTCTCTTGGTTGCAAGAACACGTTGGTGACGATTATATCGCTGCTTGGTTTGTTCCTGAAATTAAAGATGCTGCAATCGTAAATAGCGGCATGAACCGTTGGCATAATTATTATGTGGAAGGAATGAATTGGCTAACTCAAAACGTTGGTATTGACGGAATTTATTTAGACGACGTCGCTTTCGACAGAATCACGATGAAACGTATCAAAAGAGTTTTGACTAAAGACGGTCATCCTGGAATTATCGATTTACATAGTGCAAATCAATACAACAAAAGTGACGGATTTAATAATAGTGCAAACTTATACATGGAACACTTTCCATACATCAATAAATTATGGTTTGGAGAATATTTTGATTATGAGAAAAATCAACCTGACTTTTTCTTGACTGAGGTAAGTGGAATTCCGTTTGGATTAATGGGAGAAATGCTTCAAGATGGCGGAAATCCGTGGAGAGGAATGGTTTACGGAATGACAAACAGATTGCCTTGGAGCGATGGCGCAGACCCAAGAAACATCTGGAAACTTTGGGATTCTTTCGGAATTAAAGGTTCTGAAATGATTGGATATTGGAGCGAAAACTGTCCTGTAAAAACAAACAACGACAAAGTTTTGGCAACAGTTTACAAAAAGAATGGAACAGCTTTAATTTCAATCGCAAGCTGGGCAGATGCTGATGTAAATGTGAAACTAAATATTGACTGGAAAAAACTAGGAATCAATCCTGCAAAAGCAACTATTAGTGCTCCAGAAGTTACCAATTTCCAGCCTGCAAAAACATTCACAGCAAAAGACGAAATAACTGTTCCTAAAGGAAAAGGATGGTTGTTGATTGTTAAGTAATCATAAAGCACAGTCCAGTTTGTCATTTCGACGAAGGAGAAATCACACAAGAAATTCCACACAGAAAATCGCCAATCTTTATCGATTTACGAGTGTGATTTCTCCTTCGTCGAAATGACAAAAATGCAAAAAAAATAATGCCACAAATTACACAGATTAACACAGATTAAAAAAAATCCTTTTAATCTGTGAAATCTGTGGCAAAAAAATAACCACAAATAACCAAGCTCTCCATCATGAAATTTAGACCATTATTATCCTTTTTACTCCTTGGAAGCCTCTTTGTCACAGCACAAAATAAACCCACTATAAAAGAATACAAAAAAGTATTTACCACATATCCATTCTCAGATCCTGATCCGATTCCGAAACCAGATACCAAGTTTTATCCGTATTTCCGTTTTGATGGTTTTACCGATAAACCTGTTCAGAAAGAATGGAAAGTAATTGAAATTGAAAACGATTATATCAAATTGATGATCTTGCCAGAAATTGGCGGAAAAGTTTGGTCGGCTATAGAAAAATCTACAGGAAAAGATATTGTGTACAATAATCATGTTGTAAAATTTAGAGACATTGCCATGCGCGGACCGTGGACAAGCGGCGGTGTTGAAGGCAATTACGGGATTATCGGACACACGCCAAACTGCGCCACTCCTGTCGATTATAAAATCATAAACAGAGAAGACGGAAGTATCAGCTGCGTGATTGGAGTTTTAGATTTATTGACAAGAACTTCTTGGAAATTAGACATCAACCTTCCAAAAGACAAAGCGTATTTTACTACAAATTCGTTTTGGTCAAATACAACCGAATTTGAACAGCCTTATTATACTTGGATGAATACGGGAATTAAAGCAGCCGAAAATCTGCAGTTTATTTATCCGGGTCAGACTTACATTGGCCATAACGGAGAATACAATTCTTGGCCAATTGATAAAGAAAACGGCAAAGATTTATCGTTCTACAAAAACAACAATTTTGGCGGTTACAAATCGTACCATGTATTCGGTAAATACGATGATTTCTTTGGAGGATATTATCATGATGAAGATTTCGGAATGGGAAGATATGGCAATCACGATGATAAACCGGGTAAAAAAATCTGGATTTGGGGATTGTCTCAGCAAGGAATGATTTGGGAAAAATTATTAACCGATACTGACGGACAATATGTAGAAGTGCAAAGCGGAAGATTGTTTAATCAGGCGAGCGAAGGCAGTAATCTTACACCTTTCAAACAACGTTCATTTGCACCATATCAAACGGATACTTGGACCGAATATTGGTTTCCCGTAAAACACACAAAAGGTTTTGTAAAAGCGAATAATTACGGTTCAGTTAATATTAAAAATGAAAACGGTTGGTTGAAAATCTATTTTTCTCCGCTTCAAAAACTAAATGAAAAAATTGAAGTTTTTGAAAATGACAAAAAAGTGTATTCTAAAGACATTGCATTGAATACGATGCAAACTTTTAAAGATTCTATTCAGATAAAAGTCGATTCTAATAAATTGAAATTTGTTTTAGGAGGAAATAAACTCGTTTGGAATTCTGCTCCAGAAGACGGAAATATCAATCGCCCTGTAGAAATACCAAAAGATTTTGATCATAATTCGGTTTACGGATTGTATCAACAGGGTGAAAATTATATCAGTTTTAAAGATTATATTCTGGCTGAAGATAAATTGAATGCTTGTTTAAAACTAGATCCAAACTTCGCACCTGCCCTTTCTGCATTGGCTTCTTTGCAAATCAGAAAATTAGATTACAAAGCAGCTGTAAATTCTGCAAGCAAAGCTTTATCGATTGATACTTATGATCCTGCTGCGAATTATTTTTATGCTTTGGCAAACTTTCATTTAGGAAATACTATCGATGCAAAAGATGGTTTTGACATTGCTGCTGCAAGCGTTGAATTCCGCAGTCCAGCTTATACTGCTTTAAGCAAAATTTATTTAGCAGAAAACGATTTGCCAAAAGCGGTTGAATATGCTGAAAAAAGCTTGGTATACAATCAATATAACATAGAAGGTTTACAGGTTTTAGCGGTTTTATATCGTCTTCAAAATAATTCCGACAAAGCAAATTCAGTTTTAAAAACCATTACAAAATTAGATCCGCTGAATCATTTTGCTGATTTTGAAAAATACCTTTTAAGCAATTCAAACGATTCAAAAAATGCTTTTATTGCTGCCATTCAAAACGAAATGCCAGAACAAACTTTTCTTGAATTAGGAATCTGGTACAATAATATTAGCCGTAAAGAAGAAGCTTTAAAAGTATTTTCTATTGCTGAACCAAGTGCTGAAATCATCTATTGGAAAGCCTTTTTAGAAAACAAACCAGTTGATGTAAGCAAAATCAAACCAGGAACTAGTTTCCCTTTTAGAAATGAAACTGCTGAAATTTTGAAATCATTAATTAAAACAAATGATCAATACCAATTGAAATATCATTTAGGTTTAATAGAATGGAATCGTAACAGCATTTCAGAAGCTAAAAGATTGTTTTCAGAATGCGGTTCAAAACCAAATGATCCTGCATTTTATGGAGCAAAAGCTTCGTTATTTAAAGATGATGCTTCAATAGTATTGGCAAGTCTGCAACAGGCAATAAAATTGAATCCGCAAGGTTGGAGATACCATAAAATGCTTGCAGAACATTACATCGCTCAAAAACAATTTGACAAAGCGCTTACAACGGCTGAATCTTTCTATAAAAAACATCAAGACAATTATTTGATTGGAATGCTTTACGCTAAAACTTTATTGCTAAATAAAAAACACCGCGAAGCCGATTCGTTCTTGACCAAATTGGAGATCCTTCCGTTTGAAGGTGCAACAGCAGGAAGACAATTGTATCACGAAGCTAAATTGATGCAGGCTTTAGCAGAAATCAAAAATAAGCAGTACAAAAAAGCATTACAATTTATTGCTGATGCCAAACTGTTTCCAGAGAATTTAGGCGTTGGAAAACCGTATGACGAAAACATCGATGAAAGACTAGAAAACTGGCTGGATTATGAATGTTATACCAATTTAGGAAACAAAGAAATGGCTTCTAAATCTTTGGACAAAATTGTCGCTTTCCATCCTGTAGTGGATAATACAGTTATGAACTTCCTTCCGGCAAACAACCTTGTTTCGGCTTGGGCGATAGAAAAAACGTCTTCTTCACAAGAGGCTGAAAAATGGATTAAAACTCAAGCAGATTTATATCCGACAAATAAAATAGTGCAGTGGACTTTATTGTCTTACACCAAAAAACCATCGAATATTTTGAGTGAAGATGAAAAAGACGGTGAAGTCAGAATTATCGAAAAATTGTAAAGAACTTTCAAAAACAATAAAAATGAAAAACCATTTTTTAAAATATACTTTTTTTGGTCTTGTCGTTTTGATGAGTCCAAAAATTGAGGCACAAAACAAAGCAGAAAAGGTTGATGAGTTATCGATCTATCGCACTACTCCTTTAAAAACACACGATTTAATTCATACCAAATTGGAAGTTTCTTTCGATTACGGAAAACGTTATTTGTACGGAAAAGAATGGATTACTTTAAAACCGCATTTTTACGAAACCGATTCGCTTAAGCTCGATGCAAAAGGAATGGATTTTAAAGAAATCGCTATTATTGACGGTAAAAAAAGTATTCCGCTACAATACAAATACGATAACGAAGAGCTTTCTATTGCATTAAACAGAAAATACAAACGAACTGAAAAGTACACGATTTTCATCAATTACACCGCAAAACCAGCAGAACTGAAAAGCAAAGCAGGAGAATCGATTACCAATTCAAACGGATTGTATTTTATTAATCCTGACGGAAAAGGTGACAAACCAACACAAATATGGACTCAAGGCGAAACAGAAGCTTCTTCTTGCTGGTTTCCAACAATTGACAAACCAAATCAGAAAACAACTTCTGAAATTGCTATGACAGTTGAGGCAAAGTATACGACGCTTTCAAACGGTAAATTAACATCACAAAAAGTAAATAAAGACGGTACAAGAACTGATATCTGGAAGATGGAACAGCCAAATGCACCATATTTGTTTATGATGGCCGTTGGTGATTTTAAAATCTATAAAGATTCTTATAATGGCAAAGAAGTCAGCTATTATTTAGAGCCGAAATATGCACCTTATGCCAAACAGATTTTTTATAAAACGCCAGATATGATGAATTTTTACAGCAAAATGCTTGGCGTAGAATATCCTTGGGCAAAATATGCGCAGATTGTGGTGAAAGACTATTTTGGAGGCGCGATGGAAAATACTTCAGCAACCGTTCATGGCGAATATGTTCAGAAAACAGAACGCGAATTATTAGATGATAATCAAGAAAGCACCATCGCTCACGAGCTTTTTCATCAATGGTTTGGCGATTATGTAACGGCTGAATCGTGGTCGAACTTAACCATGAATGAATCGTTTGCCACTTTTGGAGAAGTACTTTGGCACGGGCACGATGCCGGACAAGATGGCGAAGACAGATCACGTTATGAAAAATTGCAGAATTATTTACGCTCTCAAAAAAATGGTGACAGCCCTATTTTAGCCCGTTTTCATTACAAAAATGCAGACGATATGTTTGATAACATCAGCTATTCGAAAGGTTCGATTATTTTATATGCCATGAAAAATCAAATGGGTGACGAAGCATTCTTTAAAGGATTAAATCATTATTTAACCACAAATGCTTATAAATCTGGCGAACCGCATCAGTTGCGTTTATCTATGGAAGAAGTGACAGGAAAAGACTGGTTGCCTTATTTTGATCAATGGTATTATAATGCTGGGAGTCCGATTTTGGATGTAACTTACAAATATGCAAATGGAAAAATTATCATTACAATAAATCAATCTCAGGATAGTGCAGTGCAAACCTTTACGTTGCCTTTAAAAGTTGATTTTTACATAAACAGAACTAAAACAAGAAAGGAAATTTTAATTAATAAAAGACAACAAAGCTTCAGTTTTGATCTTCCTTCAAAACCTGAATTTATAGACTTAGATCCAGATAAAATATTAGTTGGCGAAGTTAATGTAGATAAAAAAACGGCTGCTGATTATCTTTTTCAATATAAAAATGCGCCATCGTATTACAACCGAATTGAAGCTATAAAATTTGCTTCAAAAGATAGAAGTCAAGAGTCACAGCTTATTTTATTAGAAGGTTTAAAAGACCCTCAAGAAGATTTAAGAGTGTTGAGCATCAAAGCAATTGATTTAAATGAAAAACAAACCAAAGATCAGGTTCTAAAAACGCTTCTTGATATTGCTAAAAACGATAAAAAGACAATCGCAAGAGCAAATGCAATTGTAAAATTGGCTTCTACTGGAGATACTTCTTATAAAACGTTAATAGAAGAAAGCATTAAAGAACAATCATACAACGTAATTGCTGCAGGATTAGCAGGATTAACAAAATATGCACCAGCCGAAGCACATAAGGCATTGGCTTCATTAGATGACGATACCCAAAAACATGTAACGCCATTAATGAAAAGATTTAGTAGTCAAAAATAATTATAAAAGTCCTTGGATTGTTTTGTTTTTGAAAACCTCTCTAATTTGGTTCATTAGAGAGGTTACTTTTAGAATAAATTACCACTAAACTATCACTTATGAAAACTACCTTTTTTAAATCTACTATAGCTCTTTTTCTTTTGTTCGGATGGACAATTGCATCTGCACAAATGATTAAGACCAAAACACCGTCACGCCCAAAAGGACAGCAAGATGTGCTTAGAATGGCTGCAGATCCAATTCCAACAGTACGTATTGCTTTCATCGGACTTGGAATGCGTGGTCCAGGCGCGGTTGAACGTATGACACATATTCCTGGTGTTGAAATTGTAGCGCTGTGTGATATGACTCAAGAAAATACTGCAAAATCAAATGAAATTTTGACTAAAGCTGGATTTCCAAAAGCACAAGAATTCTACGGTGATGAAAATGCATGGAGAAAAGTAACGGCGCTGCCAAACGTAGATTTAGTTTATGTGGCTACAGACTGGCTTCATCATGCTTCTATCGGAGTTCAAGCTATGAAAGATGGAAAACACGTTGCAATTGAAGTTCCGGGAGCTTTAACTATGAAAGAAATCTGGGAACTGATTGATACTTCAGAAAAAACAAGAAAACATTGTATGCAACTGGAAAATTGTGTTTACGATTTCTTCGAATTGACTACTTTAAATATGGCACAACAAGGCCTTTTTGGCGAAATTCTTCATGCTGAAGGTTCTTATATTCATGGCTTACAACCGTTTTGGGGAGAATATTGGAATAACTGGAGAATGGATTATAACATCAAACACCGCGGTGATATTTATGCAACACACGGGATGGGGCCGGCTTGTCAGGCATTAAACATTCATCGTGGTGACAAAATGAATTTCTTGGTTTCTATGGATACAAAAGCCGTCGGAAATCCTGCTTACATTAAAGAAAAATCAGGACAGGAAATTAAAGATTTTAGAAACGGAGATCATACCATGACCATGATTCGCACAGAAAACGGAAAGACGATTCAAATACAGCATGATGTTACTTCTCCTCGCCCGTACAGCAGAATGTATCAATTGAGCGGTACAAAAGGATTTGCTAATAAATATCCGCTGGAAGGTTATGCGCTTGACGGAAAAGAATTAAGCGATGACGTAAAACCAAATCACGAAAAATTGAGCGCTCACTCTTTTGTTCCAGAAGAAGTGAAAAAAGCATTAATGGAAAAATACAAACACCCAATTGCCAAAGGAATTGAAGAACAAGCCAAAAAAGTGGGCGGTCACGGCGGAATGGATTTTATTATGGATTATCGTTTAATCCACTGTTTGCAAAAAGGACTTCCGCTTGATATGGATGTTTACGATTTAGCCGAATGGTCATGCCTTGGTCCATTAACCGAAATTTCATTAGACCATAATTCTGCGCCTGTTGAAATACCGGACTTTACTCGTGGAGGCTGGAATAAATTGAAAAAATTAGAATTTTCAGAGTAATTAATAAATATTATTGGTTAGTTAAAGAGGGACAAGAGGGCAAAGTAGATATTGCTCTCTTGTCTGTTTTAGACCGTTCATAAAATTTAGATTGTAAAAAAATATGTCGCTCCTCTGGAGCTTTACATTGTAAACTTCTATTCTTTGCTATACATATTTCGCTTCTCCGAAGCTTATAAAAAAGATCTCCTTTAAATGGGGGAACATTATACAAAAACATATAGCAAAGCCCCAGCGGGGCAAAATATTTATAGCATTTCAATCTCCATAATGAAAAAGCTCCAGAGGAACGACATATTATAATAAATATCTATTCTTTACTATAAATATTTCGCTTCTCCGAAGCTTACAAAAGAAAAGAGCTGTCCTTTTGAGACAGCCCCTTTATTAATTATTTAAACAAAAAATTAATTCCAGTTGAAAGTAATTCTCTTTTCTATTTCACTGCTTAAACTTAAGAATACTGGACAAGTCATTGCAGCACGTTCCAAAATAGTTCTGCTTTTTTCGTCAGCATTACTTTTCATTTGAAATACAATTTCGATTGCTCCAATTCTTCTTGGTTCTGCGTTCATAATTTTAGTTACTTCTGCTGTAGATCCAACAAAATCAACTTCTAAATCACGGGCTTTAATTCCCATAATTGTCATCATGCAGCTTGCTAAAGCATTTGCTACAGTATCTGTTGGAGAAAATGCTTCTCCTTTTCCGTTATTATCTAATGGTGCGTCAGAAATGATTTCGCTTCCTGATTGCACGTGGATTGAACTTGTTCTTAAATCTCCTAAATAGGTTACTTTTGATGTCATTAATTTGCTACTTTTAAAGTTAAGTCACTATCATAATATAAGATGTAAACACCTTTATTAGCGTGTCCGCCATCTTCTTTTCTATAATATTGAAATTTATTATCTACTTGCTGAGTCGTCATCAAATCAGCAGTTTCTTGAAATGTTTTTCCCTGTACCAAACGCATCATTGTATCAAACGTTACGTCAAATCCTCTTGTTGCATAAGTAGTTGGATTTGCTTTGTTTTTCAAACGGTATTGTTTTTCATAAATTAAAACCGCTTGTTCGTCACTTTCACGAGTTACAGAAGGATACATTAATTTCAATTTTACCAAATTATCAAAACTGATTTCATCTGTATCTAACGTACTATTTGGCTCTAAAATTACCAATTGAACTTGACACGTTTTCTGAGAATCAAGCAACGCTTTAATCGTCGTTTTCACCATTGCTGTATTACCCGTTTCCATAACAACATAATTCATACGATTTGGCAATAATAAGCTTTTTAAGTTCGCTGCATCCAAACCGCCAGTTTCAGTTAAAGTAGCAAATGCAACTCCCTTTTGGTTTTGTTTGATGTAATTGATAACCGATTCTTTTTTCTTATCAACTACCGCAATAATATTTCCGTTTTTAGAACGCATATAATCAAACATCGAATTTCTGATTACATCATTTGAAGGTATCGTTTGGTATAAATTCTCAATCGGATTTGCGCTATCTTTTGATAAAGGTGAAATAACAGGAACATTATACATACGAAGTGTATTTGCTGTAGCCTCTGCATTACTTTGATAAAATGGCCCAATTACAGCATCTGCATCTTGAAGTTTCGAACTTAAACTAGAAACATTTGAAGTCGTTTTTGTTTCCTGCGAATCATAAATTGCAACATCAATTGGCAATTTCAATGTTCTCGCTGAATCAATCGCCATCATAGCTCCAGAATAAAAATCTAAAGTCATGTTTAAGAACTTATCGTTTTTAATTCTATTCGCCGTTCCAGAAGTATCACTTTGTACTTTTGCCATATTAAAAGGAAGCAATAAAACTACTTTTTTACGTTCGTTAGCTCCTTTTTTCTTGCTTAGTTCGACAATTTCTATATTTTCATTTTCCGTCGATTTTACTTTATCGATAATCTTAATTCCACCGCCACCAGTGTTTTCAACTGGTTTGTTCCATGTAGATTCAGCAGTTTTTTCAGCTGGCACTTGTGTTGCAACAATTGGAGCTGGAGCTACATATCCTGCAGGAACTTTCAAAATCATTCCTTCTTTTAAACCTTCAGAAAGTGACGGATTTAAAGCCACTAATTCATCTTGTGATAAATGAAAAACTCGACCTAAACTATATAAAGTTTCTTTTGGTTTTACCTGATAATCCATATAAGAAACCGCTTTTTTAGAAGTTTCAACAGGCTTTTTACTTTCTACAGTTTTTGTTGGTTCTGTCTGAACACCTTCTTCTTTAGGCGCTATTCCCTTGATTATTAACCTATATCCAACAGGTAAATTAGAAACTATAGAAGGATTACGTCTTTCTATATCTTCAACAGTAGTATTATACTTTTTAGCAATTGAATATTTTGTTTCTTTTGGCTGCACATCATGATAAACATATTTTTCCTGTGCCCTTTCTTTTATTGTTTTATTTGGTAAAACAGCTTTTGCAGCAGAACCTTTTGCAGGAATTACCAATTTTTGTCCAATCTGAACACCTTCTTTTTCTAAAAACGGATTTGCTGCTTTAAGCGCTTCATCCGAAATTCCGTATTTATGTTCAATACTCCAAAACGTTTCTTTTGGCTGTACTTCATGAATAATTTCTTTTCCTGAAGATACTGCAGTTTTAGTTTCAGAAACTTCTTTTTTTGCTTCTCCAGTTTTTGTTGGAATCAACAATACAGAGTTTGGCACCAATCCTGTTCTTGCATCTGGATTGAGCTGATAAATATCAAAAGGCGTTACCTTAAATTTTTGTGCAATCTGATTAATTGTCTCACCGCTTGATACTTTATACTTCACCACTTTTTCTTGCGAAAATGCGCTTGAAGTAATAAAAAACACAAGAGACAATACTGTTAAATAATATTTCATAATAAGGCTTAAAACAATTTAATTTCTAATTCTAAAATAAGTTACAATTTTACCAAAAGCAAAATTCGCGCCGTTTGTTTTTTTGCTGTAAAAATTACCTTAAATCGATTTCTACTTTAGCAATAATGATTTCTTTATATAACTCATCTTCTTCCTTTTTCTTGCATTCGTAAAGCACTTCTTCCATGTTTTCGTATTTGTCGCTATAAACATAGTACGAAAGACTATTAATATTGAAAAAAAAACTGGCATTAAACGCACCAGAATCAATGAGTTTCATAATAAGCTTATCTCGGTCAACTGCGTCTGTAAATATACCTAAAACTAAGTAATACCCGTTTGAAACTTCTCTAAGATTATCATAAACTTCTACTTTTACCGTTTTGTCAGTTCGTAACGGATTGTCTTTCAATTCCTGTTTCATTTCCTCCAGCGAAATTGTTTTTGAATTTTCGCCAGCACCATTTTTTTTCTGCTTTTTAACCGCTTCGTCCTGATACTTTTTCAGTTTAACTAAAGCCAATTTATCATCAAATTTTCTAGCTTCCATACTATAAAAAGAAGCTTTGCTGATGTGTCTTTTTACTTCAATTTTTTTCTGAGTATCCAAAGAATCAATTTTCGCAATCAAAAGCTGATTCTGTTTATCGCCCAACTCCTGCTCTGCTTTATATTTTTTTATTTCTTCTAAAGACAAACGCTGCTGCAAAGAAGCTGTGTTGGTATTTTTTTCGCTTTCGCGGATTTTCCTCTTATACTCCTGATTTTCCTCAACTGCAATTTTTTCCACTTTATTCATCAAACCAGCATAAGCTTTTCTATTTTCTGCCAATTCTTTTTTCAGTTGAGACGATAATTCATTGGTTTTATTAATTCCTTCAGAAGATTGTTTTTCCAATCTTTTAGATTCTTCCACATTCAAAATATCCATTCGCTTTAATTCTTTCAAATCATCATTCATTGAATTGACAAGCGAATCTAATTTTGCCATTAAAATATCCTGTACATTTTTATTGGCTTCTAAAACCAGACGCAGTTTTTCAACCGAATTTTCTTTAGAGCCATTCATATCATTCAGATTCACTTTCAGATCATTAATCTTTATAATTTTCTGATTCATTTCTTTCTGAACAACCAAGCGATCTTTCAAATCTTCAATTTCAACTGTTTTGGCTTTTGTTTTTTCGACAACGACTTGTTTTTCGGCCAAAGCCAACATCAATTCTTCGCTTTCGTTTGCTGGTTGAATTCCTTTGGTATTAATTGCTAATTTGTTTCCAACAATTAATCCATTTACAATTTCAGGGTTTTGAGATTCCAATTGGTCAATTGAAATTCCGTATTTCTTGGCAATTGAAAATTTAGTTTCTTTGGGTTGAACAACATGAAAAACTGTTTCCTGATTAATTACACGAACTCTTCCATCCAAAGTTTTTCTTTTATTCGGAATTGAAATCGTTTGACCAATTTGCAAGCCATTAATCAAAATGTCTTTGTTCAAATTTTCTAAATCTTGAACTGAAACATTGTATTGTCTCGCGATACTGAATAAAGATTCTTTAGCCACAACCTGATGTGTCATTTTTAAAGAAACAGCCGCTTCTGACTTAGATATATCTGAATTTTGAGGAATTATTAATTCTTGACCAATTTGAAGTCCGTTGGCCAGAATTTCTTGATTAGCATCCTGAATCGCTTCTGCCGAAACGTGATATTGTTTAGATAAACCAAACAATGTTTCTTTAGGGGCAACAATATGAGTTTGTTGCTTTGAATTTGAATTTTCTAGATGATGAATTGGAATCTTTAAAATCTGATTATCCTTGATTCCATTTTGAGATTCGGGATTGAGTTTGTAAATCTCTTCTACAGAAACCTTATACTTTTGTGCTATAAAATAAGCAGTTTCTCCTTTTTGAATTTTGTGTTCAATAATTGAATCTTGCGCAATTATTCTGTTAAAAGACAAAATAAACACAAGAGAAATTGTTAAAAGTTCTCTCATAAATAGTAGGTTATAAAAAATTAAGGCCTTACAAATGTAAGACCTTAATTTTAAATTATGCTACTATTCCCACTCAATTGTTGCAGGTGGTTTTGAACTAATATCGTAAACAACACGATTCACGCCTTTTACCTTGTTGATAATATCATTAGATACTTTCATCAAGAAATCGTAAGGTAAGTGAACCCAGTCAGCAGTCATACCATCTGTTGATTCTACAGCTCTAAGCGCTACTACTTTTTCGTAAGTACGCTCATCACCCATAACACCAACACTGTTTACAGGAAGCAAAATTGCTCCAGCCTGCCAAACTTTATCGTATAATCCCCAAGATTTTAATCCTTCGATAAATACAGAATCAACATCTTGCAAAATCTGTACTTTCTCTGGAGTAATATCTCCTAAAATTCTAATTGATAATCCAGGTCCTGGGAAAGGATGTCTTCCTAATAATTCTGGATCTATTCCTAATGTAGCACCAACTCTACGAACTTCGTCTTTAAACAACATTCTAAGAGGTTCTACAATTTTTAATTTCATATAATCTGGCAATCCACCAACGTTGTGGTGCGATTTAATTGTTGCTGATGGTCCTTTTACCGAAACAGACTCGATTACGTCTGGGTAAATTGTTCCTTGCGCTAACCATTTTACGTCTTCCAATAAGTGTGATTCATCATCAAAAACTTCGATAAATACACGACCGATTGTTTTACGTTTTGTTTCAGGATCACTAATTCCTGCTAATTCGCCAAGGAAACGATCTCCAGCATCTACACCTTTTACGTTTAATCCCATTCCTTTGTATTGATCTAATACATTTTGGAATTCGTTTTTACGCAAAAGTCCGTTGTTAACGAAGATACAGTATAAATTTTGTCCGATTGCTTTGTTTAATAAAACTGCTGCTACAGTAGAATCTACTCCTCCAGATAAACCAAGAACCACTTTGTCGTTTCCTAATTTTTCTTTTAATTCTGCTACCATTTCGTCAACGAAAGCATTTGGTGTAAAGTTTTGAGGAACTTCAGCAATTTTTACTAAGAAGTTTTCCAACATCTGTTTTCCATCTGTTGAATGGTAAACTTCTGGATGGTATTGAATTGCATAAGTAGTTTCGCCTTCGATTTTATAAGCTGCGTATTCTACGTCATGCGTACTTGCTAATTTTACAGCATTTGTTGGAAGCGCTTTGATACTATCGCTATGGCTCATCCAAACTTGGCTGTTTTCTGAAACTCCTTCAAAGAAAGTTTCACCTTCTTTAATATAAGACAAGTTAGCTCTTCCGTATTCTCTTGTATTTGAAGCTGCCACTTCTCCACCGCTGAAATGAGCTAAATACTGCGCTCCGTAACAAACGGCAAGTAAAGGCATTTTACCTCTAATTTCTGATAAATCAGGATGTGGTGCATCTTCTCCTCTAACAGAGAAAGGGCTTCCTCCTAAAATTACGGCTTTATAACTTGATAAATCACTTGGAATGTGATTGTAAGGGAAAATTTCGCAGAATATATTTAATTCGCGAACTCTACGCGCAATAAGCTGAGTATATTGCGATCCGAAATCTAAAATAAGTACGTTGTGTTGCATGCGCAAAAATACTTTTTATATTCGAAATTGAAAAATCAGAGCAGTGAAAAAAAATATTTTTTTTTTCACTGTAGATTCTAAGATACTAAGTTACTAAGGTTCTGAGCTTTTTTCTAGCTCAAAAACAAAAAACTTAGCAACTTAAAATCTTAGCAACTCAGTATCTTTGCAAATCCAAAAACCCAATTATTTCGTATCTAACGAAAAACCCAATTTAATTTAACCATGAAATCAAAACTTATTGCACTGACAGCTTTCTTGTCATTTTTTTTTTCTTCTTGTAATGCTGTCGATGATTTATTGACTTTTACTATTTCGAATAACACTTCGATAAAAATTCAAAGCACTTCTCCAATCAACTTGCCATTAGAAATTATTACACCAGAAGTTACAACCAATTCTTCTGCTGAATTTGAAAACAATAAAACTAAAGCCAATCTGGTAAAAGATGTTAAAATCAGATCACTAAAATTATCAATTACCGATCCGTCTGATAAAACTTTTACATTTTTAAAATCAATTCATCTGTATATCTCAACAGCAAATTCAGATGAAATAGAATTAGCTTACGTAGATAATATTAACGTATCTAGCAATTCAATTGATTTGATTTGTACGGATAAAAAGCTGGATGAATATATTAAAGCAGATAGCTACAAAATAAGAACTCAAGTAACTTTAAAAGAAACTTTAACTAAAGACGTAACTGTAAAAGCAGAAATGAAGTTTAAGGTTACCGCGGATCCTTTCTAAGATGCTAAGTTGCTGAGATGCTAAGGTTCTAAGTTGCTGAGATTCTAATCAGATCGTATAAAAAAAGGAGATTCTAAAATTAGAATCTCCTTTTTTGTTTATTTAAGCTTCTAAAAAAACTTATAGTCTTAGAACCTTAGTATCTTAGCATCTCAAAAAAAATCACTCTTTCGTCACAACAATAGACGCTTTGAATCCTGCGGCAAGGTTGTCCCAATAATCGCTTGTGACCATATTTCCTTTATCATCATACACTTGTATTTCTGCGGTATTTCCTCCTAGCGAACCTATATTTAAAGCTTCGAAATCTAACTTATTAAAACCTGCGTTAAGATTAACTTTTACTTGTTGGAAATTTGAATCCAGTAGAATTCGCTCTCTTACTACGCTTTCATTGCAAGATACTTTTACTAAATCGCCATCAATTGCTCCAAAATCTCGGAACTTCACTATAAAATATTCTGATTTAGTTTTAAAATCTCCTAGCGAAATATTTTTCTTCACCAATACGCCTCGACCTTCTCTTAAGCCAGCATCTTTTAAGGCTTTATCCAGATCTTTTTCCATTTTTGCCACATAACGATCGCCTGGATTAGCAAAATCGGTTTCTGTAGACATGGTAAATTTGCTTTTTTCTTCTCCTATCTGAAACTTCGATTTTGGAGTTATTGTAGTATTTTCAAAAACATTCGGAGTTTTAATACTCGGAATATCCAAATTGTCTGCCTGTGGATCTTTAACCTCAGGAATTGGAGTCTTTTTAGGCTTTGCGCTAAACTTTGGTGCAGGAATAGCTTTGAATTTAGAATTAAATTCGGCTTGGGCTGATACTGACAATACAGTAAAAAATAATATGAAAAATAAAATGTGCTTCATTGAAAAAGGATTATCGAATCGGCTTTTATAATTAATATAAAATCAAAAGTCCAGCATCACAAAAATAGTATAATTTAGTTAGCCTCTACAACTTTAGGAGTTTTATAACATTAAATTAAGCTAATTTTTGGAATCAAAAAACCTGCCAAGATTTTTTATTTCATAAAAAATAAATTTCAACTCTTAAATTTCCAAATTCCAAAATCTCATTTCATAAAATCATTCATCATTTTGATTATTAACAACTTATTCTTAACTTCAAGACTTTATTTAACCATTTATAAAACTCAATGAAATGGATTATATAGATTACTACAAAGTATTAGATGTTGCAAAATCGGCTACTGAAGCAGATATCAAAAAAGCATATAGAAAACTGGCAAGGAAATATCATCCCGATCTGAATCCGAATGATAAAGAAGCCGAAAAAAAGTTCAAAGAAATAAATGAAGCAAACGAAGTTTTAAGTAATCCAGAAAATCGAAAAAAATACGATAAGTATGGAAAAGACTGGAAACATGCTGAAGAATTTGAAAAGGCAGGCTACGACCCAAATCAGCAGCAAAGCAGACAACAAAGCGGTTCTCAATACTCGGGTGGCGATTTTTCTGGTTTTGGCGGAGACTTTTCTGGAAGTGATTTCTCCGATTTTTTCAATTCGATGTATGGCGGAGGAAGAAGCAGATCGCAGTCTAAATATAGAGGTCAGGATTTTAATGCTGAACTGGAGTTAGATCTCGCAGAAGCTTATACAACACATAAAAGGAACTTATCAGTAAATGGCAAAAATATCCGAATTACGATTCCTGCAGGTGTAGAAAATGGACAAATTATCAAAATTCCAAATCATGGCGGATCCGGCGTAAATGGCGGTCCAAATGGCGATTTGTACATCACCTTTATAATTTCTAATAATTCAGATTTTAAACGTGAAGGAAATAATTTATACGCCGATGCTCCAATTGATTTGTACACAGCTATATTAGGCGGAGAAACGCATATCAATACTTTTGATGGAAAAGTAAAAATTAAAGTTCCAGCAGAAACACAACCGGGAACGAAGGTAAAACTGAAAGGAAAAGGTTTTCCTGTTTATAAAAAGGAGAATCAATTTGGCGATTTATACATCACTTATACTATCAAGATTCCAACAAAATTGTCGGATAAGGAAAAAGAATTATTTGAAGAATTAGCAAAACTAAGAAAGTCATGAAAAGCAAAAATTTAATCCAGATCAAACAGTTTTGTATCTATCACGAAATTGAAAATACTTTTATAACCGAACTTAATAACTACGGACTCATCCATATTATTACACAAGAAAATGACGAATTTCTGGAACCAGAACAGTTGCCAACAGTCGAAAAAATGATCCGCATGCATTACGATCTCAAAATTAATCTGGAAGGAATTGATGCTATTGCAAATCTCTTAAACAAAATCGAAACCTTACAGCAAAATTTAAATACGGTACAAAACAAGCTTCGCCTTTACGAAGAAAAAGAAACCGAATAACGATTTATATCACAAAAAAGCTTGAATTTCTGAATTGATTTCAAGCTTTTTTTAATTCCTTTCAGAACCATAATTCTTAAATTGCAGCATCTTTAATTAACCTGAATTTGCTTTTAAAACGTATAGACAAATTCGCAAAAAACTAAAAAAATGAAAAGAGAAAACATCTTAACTGGATCGCCGTGGGAAGACAAAATGGGATATTGCCGTGCCGTAAGAATTGGCAATATTGTAGAAGTTTCTGGAACTGTCGCCATTGTTGACGGCGATAAAGTAAAAGCTGATGACGCTTATGCTCAAACCTATAATATTTTAGAGCGAGTTGAAAAGGTTTTAGAAGATTTAAATGTAGGTATGAAAGATGTAATTAGAACTAGAATTTTTACTACCAATGTTTCTACTTTTGAAGAAGTGGCAAGAGCACACTCTGCTTTCTTTAAAGATATAAAACCAACAACAGGATTTTATGAAATTAGTAAACTGGTTGCTCCAGAATATCTGGTTGAAATAGAATTTACTGCTGTTGTTCAGTAATTTTTTATAGCCACGAATTACACTAATTGCGCTAATTATTTTTCTTAAGCCACAGATTAAATGGATTAAAAATGATTATTTTTCCTTTTAATTCGTGAAAATTGGCGAAATTCGTGGCAAACTTTTAGAATTCATTAATGACTTCCCAAAATCCAAAACAATTCTTGCTTTCTCTTCCAAAATGGATTCTTATCTGTGTTTTAATAGGCATACTTTCAGGCTCTGCATCTGCTTTCTTTTTAGTTTCTTTAGAATGGGTGACACAATTTAGAATTCAGCACGACTGGATTATTTGGCTTCTGCCTTTCGGCGGATTTCTGGTTGGTCTGAGTTATTATTATTGGGGAGAATCTGTTGCAAAAGGAAATAATCTTTTATTGGAAGAATACGAAAATCCTAAAAAAGTGATTCCGTTTAAAATGGCTCCTTTAGTACTTTTAGGAACATTACTTACACATTTATTCGGAGGATCCGCAGGACGAGAAGGAACTGCGGTGCAAATGGGAGGCGCAATTGCCGATCAGTTCACAAAATTCTTCAAGCTTGACAATTCAGAACGCAAGATGTTGATCATTCTCGGAATCAGCGCGGGTTTTGCTTCTGTTTTTGGAACCCCTTTGGCTGGCGCAATTTTCGCTTTGGAAGTTTTATATTTCAGTAAAATTAATTTCAAAAGCATTTTGCTTTCTTTCGTAGTTGCTTATGCAGCTTATTTTACGGTAGAATTCTGGGAAATCAAACATACACATTACAGCATTCCGGTTGTTCCAGAGCTTAGTTTAAACAATATTATTTTTACTCTAATTGTTGGAATTTCATCTGGATTTGCAGCTTTGTTATTTTCGAGAAGCACTCATTTCTGGGGTTCTCTTTTTTCAAAAAACATTAAATATCCACCGCTTCGTCCAGTAATTGGTGGAGTTGTTTTAGCTATTGCAATCGCTGGTTTTGGATTTACCAAATTCTCTGGTTTGGGCGTTCCAGTTATTGTTGATTCATTTTCAAATCCGAATCAATGGTACGATTTTCTGCTTAAAATCCTATTTACTGGATTTACTTTAGGAGCTGGTTTTAAAGGAGGAGAAGTAACTCCATTATTTTTTGTCGGCGCAACTTTAGGAAGTGCTTTATCGACCGTGATTCCGATGCCGATTGCTCTTTTAGCAGGAATCGGATTTGTTGCTGTTTTCTCAGGTGCAACCCACACTCCTATCGCCTGCACGATTATGGGAATGGAATTATTCGGAATTGCTCCTGGAATCTTCATTGCAATCGCCTGTACAATTGCTTATTTTTCTTCTGGTTCTGTTGGAATCTACAAATCTCAGATTGTAAAAGGTGCGAAATACAAATTGTATCAAAGGTTTCTTTAAACGGAGTTTTCAGTCGCAGTCGCAGTTTACACTCTCAGTTTCAAAATAAAAAATTCCGTCCAAATCCGCGTTTTCGCGATAGCGAATCCGTTTCATCCGCGTACATTTTTTTTAACCCTAGAATATCTGAAAACTGAAACTGAAAACTGCGACTAATTATTTTCAGCATTACATTAAAAAAATGTAAATTCGCACACTATGAAAATACAAGATATTCAAGCGATTCAATTATTACTCGCTACCCCAAAGAAAATTGTCATCATTCCGCACAGAGGACCAGATGGCGATGCAATGGGATCAACATTAGGTTTATACCATTTTTTAATTAAAAATAATCATCAGGCAACGGTAATTGCGCCTAATGATTTCCCTAATTTTTTAGCTTGGCTTCCAGGATCAGAAACTGTAAAAATATTCGAAAAAGAAACTGAAATCTGTACGCAGATTTTAGAAGAGGCAGAAATCATTTTTACGCTTGATTTTAATGCATTTCATCGTACAGGCGAAATGGAGCATACTCTAGCAAAGCTGAAAGCTACTTTCATTATGATCGATCATCATCAAAAACCTGATGATTACGCTAAATACACTTATTCAGACACTTCATACGGATCAACTTGTGAGATGGTTTACAACTTTATCACTTTCTTAAATAAAAAAGAAGATATTGATAAAACCATTGCAACTTGCATTTATACAGGAATTTTAACCGATTCAGGTTCGTTTCGTTTCCCTGGAACAACAGGAAATACGCATAGAATTATTGCAGAGTTAATCGATTTAGGTGTCGAAAACACTCAAATTCCTGTCCTGCTTTTCGATAATAGCTCTTTCAGCAGATTACAGTTATTAGGCCGCGCTTTGCAGAATATGAAAATTCTTGAAGATCATAAAACTTCATATACCACGTTAACACAAGAAGAACTAGATTCTTTCAATTATGTTAAAGGTGATACCGAAGGAATTGTTAATTATGGCTTAAGCATAAAAGATATCGTTTTTACTGCTATTTTTATTGAAAATAAAGACGAAGGCATTATTAAGATTTCATTCCGTTCACAAGGCGGTTTTGATGTAAACCAGTTTGCAAGAGATCATTTTAATGGCGGTGGTCACAGCAATGCGGCTGGCGGAAGATCTGAGGTTTCTATGGAAGAAACGGTTAAGAAATTTGAAGATTTAGTAACAAAACTAAAATTATAGTCCAAATCATGAATTACCTAAAACTTAGCATTTATAGTGTGCTTTTTGCTGTTTTGTTAAGCAGCTGTAAGCATCATGAAGAAGCCAGAAGACCTATTTCAAGTGCTTCGGGATCATTCATGAAAAAATCGGCCGACCGAAATAAAAAATTAGTGGCTAATGAAGAACAAGTCATTAAAAAAATCATAAAAAGCAATCCGAAAGTAAAATATTATGCCACTCCAAAAGGCTATTGGTTTTGCTACGAAGAAAAAAGTGCAACAGAAACTCTAGCGCCTAGAAAAGGTGATATTGCTTACTTTAATATGGAAATAAAAGATATAAAAGGCAATATTATTTATTCGGATTCTGATCTTGGTCCGCAAACTTATTATGTAGATAAACAAGACATTATGATGGGTTTACGTGACGGAATAAAAAGAATTCATAAAAACGAAACTGTTACTTTTTTATTTCCATCACACATGGCTTATGGGTATCACGGAGACAACAAAAAAATTGGTCCAAACGAATCTTTAATCGTTACTGTTACGCTTAGAAATTTCATTCCAGATCCTGCGGCACAAACAGCAAAACCAGCTACGCAATCTCCGCAAGCCGTAACACCAAAACCTGCAACTGCAAAACCTGTTGCACCAGCTAAAAAAGACACATTAACTCAATAAAAACAATATCTTAAAATGAAAAAGAGTATTTTATTATTACTAATAGCCGTAAGCTCATTTTATTCTTGTAAAGACGATCACGGTAATCTGCCTGATGGTTTATATGCCGATATCGAAACAAACAAAGGTCACATCATTGTAGAACTTGATTATAAAAAAGCCCCAATTACAGTTGCTAACTTTGTGACTTTGGCTGAAGGCAAAAACGAGTTTATAACACATGAAGATTTAAAAAAGAAACCTTTTTTTGATGGTTTAAAATTTCATAGAGTAATCGAAAATTTCATGATTCAAAGTGGTGATCCATTAGGAACTGGTTCTGGAGATACTGGCTATAAATTTAAAGACGAATTCTCAGATTTAAAATTTGACAAAGCTGGAGTTTTAGCAATGGCAAATAACGGTCCTGGAACAAACAGCAGCCAATTTTTTATCACTCACGTAGAAACTCCTTGGTTAGATAACCTTCATACTATTTTTGGTCATGTTGTAAGTGCAAAAGATCAGGAAGTGGTAAATAAAGTTGTTCAAGGTGATAATATCGTAGCTGTAACTATTATCAGAAATGGTGAAGCAGCGAAAAAATTTGATGCCGTGAAAGTATTCCACGACTATTTTGCTGAAATATCTAAAGAGCAACAGAAATATGCTGGAGTTCAAAAAGAAAAAGTAGATTCTTATGCAGCTTTAAAAGCAAAAGCAACTAAAACTACAAGCGGTTTAGAGTATGTAATTACTGAAAAAGGAAGCGGTAAAAAACCTGCTGCTGGAAATCAGATCTTCATTCACTACGCTGGTTTCCTTGAAAACGGAACTTTATTTGACACGAGCATTGAAGAAGTTGCAAAACAATTTGGAAAACTTGACGAAGCAAGAGCTGCACAGCATGGATACCAGCCAATTCAATTTCAAGCTGGCAAAAAAGACGGTTTAATTCCTGGTTTTATTGAAGGAGTTGAGCAATTGTCTTATGGAGACAAAGCGGTTCTTTTCATTCCGTCGCACTTAGCTTATGGCGCAACTGGTGCTGGTGGTGTAATTCCGCCAAACGCAAACATTATTTTCGAAATCCAGATTTCAGAAAAACCATAATCGAATTATAGACTTAAAAATTTAAAAAGCAATGAAATTTAAATTTCTATTTTTATTTTGCTTAGCAATAGTAAATATTCAGGCACAAACTAAAAAGCCTGCGACTAAACCAGCAGCAAAACCAAAAACGACAGCAGCAGCCACTGCTAACGCAAATCCAGCTGAAGGAATTTTTGCTACAATTTCTACATCAAAAGGAGATATTGTGGTTTCTTTAGAATATGTAAAAGCTCCTGTAACGGTTGCGAACTTCATCACTTTAGCAGAAGGTAAAAACCCTTATGTTACAGTAGAACGCTTAAAAGGCAAACCATTTTATGATGGTCTAAAATTTCATAGAGTAATCAATGATTTTATGATTCAAGGTGGAGATCCGCAAGGAACTGGCGCTGGAGACCCTGGTTATTCTTTTAAAGATGAATTTGTTCAAGAATTAAAATTTGAAAAAGGTGGAGTTTTGGCTATGGCAAATTCTGGTCCTGCTACAAATGGAAGTCAATTTTTCATCACACATAAAGACACTCCTTGGCTAAACGGAAAACATACTATTTTTGGACATGTAGTTTCTGGAATGGACAATGTAAATAAAATTGTTCAAGATGATATCATGAATAAAATTACCATTACACGCAAAGGCGCTGCTGCTAAGAAATTTGATGCAGTAAAAGTTTTTAGCGATGAAATGAAAAAAGGAGAACTACAAAAAGAAGAAGCTAAAAAAGTAGTTGCTACTAAAGCAGCAGCTTTTACAGCTTTAAAAGCAAAAGCAACTACAACAGCATCTGGCTTGAAATATGTGATTACACAAAAAGGAACAGGTGTTAAAGGCGCTGAAGGTTCTACAATTTACTTCCACTATGCTGGATACTTTGAAGACGGTACTTTGTTCGACAGCAGTATGCCTTCAGTAGCAAAAGCTTACGGAAAATATGATGCTAACAGAGATGCTCAAGGTGGTTATAATGCGTTTCCTTTTACAGTTGGCAAAAAAGACGGAATGATTCCTGGTTTTATTGAAGCTCTTGATATGATGACAGATGGAGAAAAAGCAACTTTCTTCCTGCCTTCAAATTTAGCTTACGGTGAAAAAGGTGCTGGCGGTGTAATTCCACCAAATGCGACTTTGATTTTTGAAATCGAGACATACCAAAATCAGCCTAAATAATTAGAAAAGAGAAATTCTCTTCTTTAAAACAAAAAAACATCAAAAGTATATTTTGATGTTTTTTTGTTTTAAAGCAATCCTAACTTTTAAAGAATTAGCAATTTAGAAGTTTAAAATCGCTCTTCTTAATTATTAAAAACATTATTTAGCTATTCTTTCTGCTAAGTCCTAAACAAAATAACTTACCTTTGCCGGCTTAAATTTTTTAAAACAGATAAATTATGACGTCGCAAAACAATGTACTTAAAGGTGTTTTTCTAGTTGCTTTGGGAGCAACAACATACGGAATGCTGGCAACTTTTGTAAAAATGGCATATTCTGAAGGATACACTACAGCAGAAGTGACGACCTCACAGTTTATTTACGGAATTTTAGGTATTTTACTGATCAATCTTTTTCAGAGAATAAAAAACAAAAACAAAGCAGTAAAAGCTTCTCCAAAAAACATTTTTAATTTAATGTTAGCTGGAACTTCATTAGGAATGACGAGTCTTTTCTATTACTTGGCTGTAAAATATATTCCTGTTTCTATTGGAATTGTTTTACTAATGCAAACCGTTTGGATGGGGGTTTTACTAGAAATGATTTTAGAGAAAAAACTGCCTTCTAAACAAAAAGTTATTGCGGTTTTTATAGTGCTTTTTGGAACTGTTTTAGCTACAAATATTATCAATAATGATATCCAATTAGATTGGAGAGGTTTAGTTTGGGGAATTTTAGCTGCAGCTTCTTTCACTACAACCATGTTTACTGCAAATAGTGTCGCAACCGAAATTTCGTCGGCACAAAGAAGTCTTTATATGCTTTTGGGCGGTGCAATTATTGTTTTTTCTTTTGCTTTCGCAACTCAGGTAACGGCTTTCAATCTTGAAATTTTCTTAAAATGGGGAATCGTGTTATCATTGTTCGGAACTATAATTCCACCTCTTTTAATGACAGCAGGTTTTCCTTTAACAGGCATCGGACTCGGAAGTATAGTTTCTGCACTTGAGCTTCCTGTTTCTGTAATGATGGCGTTTGTTTTACTAAACGAAAAAGTAATCTTTTCTCAATGGGTTGGAATTGTACTAATTATACTTGCCATAATTATTATGAATGTAAATTTCAAGTCTAAAAAATAACCCAAAATACATATTATCAAAAAAAGCATATCTGTAATGCAATAATTGTTAATTTTTTTATAATTTCGTGATAAACAATTAGATATCATGATTTTACCTTGGCATTTATATTTAATGGCTTTGCTTTATATTCTTGCTGGAATAAATCATTTTAGAAAGCCTGGAATGTATATAAAAACCATTCCTCCTCTATTTAAGAACCCCGAATTAATAAATATTTTAAGTGGTGCTGCCGAAATAATTTTAGGCATCCTTCTTATCCTGCCTTTTTCATCAAATTTTGCCGCCTGGGGAATTATTATGCTATTAATTGCTGTTTTTCCTGCCAATTTATACATGTATCAAAATAAAAAAGCAGGTTTTGGTTTACCAAGATGGATTTTATTTGTACGTTTGCCCTTACAAATTGTTTTGATTTATTGGGCTTACCAATATATATTCTAAACATTAACCTTAAATTATTTTATTATGAAAAAATTATTTGCAGAGTTTTTTGGAACTTATTGGCTTGTTTTTGGAGGATGCGGAAGCGCGATATTTGCTGCGGGAATTCCAAACTTAGGAATTGGATTTGCAGGTGTTGCTCTAGCTTTTGGTTTAACGGTACTTACCATGGCATACGCGGTTGGGCATATCTCAGGCGGTCATTTTAATCCTGCTGTTTCTTTTGGTTTATGGGCTGGCGGAAGATTTTCAGCCAAAGATCTTATTCCTTACATCATTGCTCAATGTGTGGGTGCAGCGGCCGCTGCAGGAACCTTATACACAATAGCTTCTGGAAAAGCGGGATTTGCAATAGATAGCACAAAAGCTGGAGCCTTTGCATCTAATGGTTTCGGAGCTTTTTCTCCTGATGGTTATTCGTTACAAGCCGCTTTTATTGCTGAATTTGTACTTACATTATTCTTTTTATTAGTGATTTTAGGAGCTACTGATAAATTTGCAAACGGAAAATTTGCTGGAGTTGCAATTGGTTTGGCTTTAACTTTAATTCACTTAATAAGTATTCCAATTACCAATACTTCTGTAAATCCAGCGAGATCTTTATCACAAGCAATTTTTGTAGGCGGAGAACCATTATCACAAGTCTGGCTATTTTGGGTCGCTCCTATTCTTGGCGCTTTAGCTGCCGGTTTTCTTTATAAAACATTGCTGCAAAATCATGCTGAAGCATAATTTGATCAAAATAAATAAACTCTAACAAAAAATTAAAAAAATATGGAATTTTTATATTTCTTACTTATTGGTGCAATTTCTGGATGGCTTGCTGGCCAAATTTGGAAAGGTGCTGGCTTTGGATTAATTGGAAACATTATTGTTGGAATCATCGGCGGATTTATTGGCGGATGGATTGCAGGAAAACTTGGTATAGGAGGCGGCGGACTTCTTTGGCAAATCTTAATTGCTGTTGGAGGTGCCTGGGTTTTATTATTTATAATAAGCCTCATCAAAAAATAATAATTATAAATTTAGCTTATAATTAATTTTTAAAGAGAAAATCAGATATATTTATATGTGGTTTTCTCTTTTTCTTTGGATAAAATCAGAAAGGAAACATCATTTCATCTCAAATATTAATGTATTATGAACGAAATTATTTCTTACTTCAGTACTATTCCATCTTCACATAGAAGTTTGATTTTAGTTGGCGGAATTACCATTTTCTGGCTAATAGAAAACAGTTTTCCATTATTCAAAATGCAGTATAAGAAATGGCCACATGCGGGAATAAATTTCTTTTTTACTTTCACTACAATTGTTGTCAATTTTATCTTGGCTTTCATTTTAATACAAACTGCTGCTTGGACAATCGACCATAATTTTGGAATTCTGCAATGGCTTCCCGAAATGCCAGTTTGGCTTTATACTCTAATTGGTTTACTGCTTCTCGATCTTATAGGAGCATATTTAGCACATTTGGTCGAACATAAAGTTAAAATTCTGTGGCAATTTCATTTAGTCCATCATACAGATACTTGGATTGATACGACAACTGCAAACAGACATCATCCAGGAGAAAGCGTGGTTCGTTTTGTTTTTACCACTTTAGGCGTTTTAATCGTTGGAACTCCAATGTGGATGGTTTTCCTTTATCAATCGCTCTCTGTTGTAGCTTCACAATTTAATCATGCGAATATTTCGCTTCCAGAAAAACTGGATAATTTTTTAAGTTATTTTATTGTTTCGCCTAATATGCATAAAGTTCATCATCATTATGTTCTGCCTTATACAGATAGCAATTATGGTAATATTTTTTCTGTTTGGGACAGGCTTTTTGGAACTTTTACCTATTTACCAAAAGACCAGTTAATATATGGCGTAGACACGCATATGCAGCCAGAAGAAAACAATGAATTGAAGAATCTGCTAAAAATTCCATTTCAAAAATCAAGATCCTTTAAAAACAGTTAAAATCAATAAAAAAATTGCACTCTACTGTACCAACTTATTATTTTTTTTTTTAATATTGATACTAGAATTGAAAATCAATCTATTAATAATTAACACCCTATTTTGAATTAATTTTCACGAGATGAAAAAGAGTAGCCGCAAAGAATTAACTCCGGAACAAACTGAAAAACTTGTTTCGTTAGCTTTAGAAGAAAGAAATCCATTTGAAATTATAAAAAAGGAATTTGGATTGGCAGAAAAAGAAGTCCTGGACATCATGAAAAAGAAAATGCCTCTTGAAAAGTTCGAGATGTGGAAAAAGAAGGCAATTGCAAATAAACCAAAACCAAAACCCTTAAAAATAGATGATTTTGATGAAGATTTGGACGGAAAATATTATATCAAGAATAAATTAGACTAACATAAAGCTCCTGTTTTTCAGGAGTTTTTTTTATTTTTAAAATTATTGTTATTTTTTAGTAACTTTTCATCACTTTTTGTGACAAATACAATTAACTAAACATTTACAAATGAAAAAAATACTTTACACCTTAGCTCTAGCGGTAACTTTTTGGAGCTGTAAAACGGGTAGCACTGGAGCCGCGAAAAGCAATATAGTTGAAGTTAATATCAATCTAACCGATGTTAAAGACGATAAAGTCTTAGTAACAGTTACTCCGCCAGCTATTAAAACGGATGAAATTGTTTACAGCATTCCTAAAACCGTTCCTGGAACTTATTCAACAGACAATTACGGAAAATATTCAGAAGACTTTAAAGCTTTTGATGCAAAAGGAAATGCACTTACTGTAAAAAGATTAGACGATAATTCTTGGTCTATTTCGAATGCAAAATCATTAAAAAAAATCACTTATTTAGTAAACGATACTTTCGATACTGAAAAAGGAACTGGATTTGGTAACGATGACGTTTTCTCACCAGCTGGAACAAACATTGACGCAGGAAAAAACTTCATGCTAAACACTCATGGTTTTGTGGGGTATTTTCAAGATAAATTAGATGTTCCTTACAAAGTTACCGTTACACATCCTGAAACTCTTTGGGGTGCAACTTCTATGACAGATGAAGATGCAAGCAATACTTCAGATGTATTTAAAACTTCTCGTTATGCTATTTTAGTAGAGAACCCGATTATGTATTCTAAACCAGATTATACTACATTTAATGTAAATGGAATGGATATCTTAATCGCAGTGTACTCTCCTACTGGAAAATATACTGCAGAAAGTATTACGCCAGAGATGAAAACGATGATGACAGCACAGAAAAACTTTTTAGGAAAAGTAAATTCTACTAAAAAATATACCGTGTTATTATATCTTTCAAGCATGGCAAAAGATGACGCACACGGTTTTGGAGCTTTAGAGCATCCTACTGCTACAACTGTAGTTTTACCAGAATCAATGCCGAAAGAAAAATTGGTAGAATCTATGAAAGATGTAGTTTCTCACGAATTCTTCCACATTGTAACTCCATTAACTATTCACTCAAAAGAGATTCAATATTTTGATTACAATGCACCAAAAATGTCTGAGCATTTATGGATGTACGAAGGTGTGACAGAATACTTTGCTAATCTTTTCCAAATCAATCAAGGTTTGATTGATGAAGCTGAATTCTATACTCGTATTGCTGATAAAATTGAGCAAGCTAAAGGTTTAAATGATACGATGTCATTTACTGTAATGAGTAAAAATGTATTAGAGCAACCATATAAAGATCAATACTTAAATGTATATCAAAAAGGAGCTTTAATTGGTATGTGTATCGATATTATCATTAGAGAAAAAAGCAACGGAGAAAGAGGGATTTTGGATTTAATGCACAAATTATCTAACGAATATGGTATTGAAAAACCATTTAATGATGATGAATTATTTGCAAAAATCACTTCTTTAACTTATCCAGAAGTGGGTGAATTCTTAAACAAATATGTTGCTGGAACAACTCCAATTCCTTACGATTTCTACTTAGCAAAAGTTGGTGTAACAAAAGCAACTGAGAAAAAATCTGGAAATCCGTTTATTAAAGGACAAACTCCATACATTACTATTGATAAAGCAACAAAAGAAATTACTGTTCGTCCTGATTCAGAATCAATTGAATTCTTTAAAAACCTGAATTTAAAAGGTGGTGATAAAATTTTGGCTGTAAATAATAAATCATACAATCTAGATAATATTTATGATTTGATTACCGAAAGTGAAAACTGGAAAGAAAACGATCCAATCACTCTTAAAGTAAAACGTGGCGGTAAAGAGGAAACTGTAAAAGGAACTGTAAAATTACCATTCGAAGAAGCTGAAACTTTTAAAGCAACTGATGCTTCAAAAGAAAAACTTAAAAATGCATGGTTAAAAGGATAATTTCTTTTTAAAGAATAAAAAAAACCGACAAGTGATTGTCGGTTTTTTTTATGTCATTGGTCTGTCAGACTGAGCGAAGTCGAAGCCTTTTGCCCAAGATTTGACTTACGTGGGCTTCGACTCCGCTCAGCCTGACAAAAAAAAGCCTTATTTCTTCACAGGAAATTTCCAGTCAAATTCATCCTTACTATTGATAATTGCACCGATTTCAAACTTCACAACTTCGTCAAATTCTGTTTGAAGAATGAACCAATTATCTTCATTGAAATAATTTTCGAAAGTATCAAAAGTTTCCTGATTGTATTTTGTAATTCCTTTTGCAGCGAAATCTTTCTTTACATCAGCAATTTTTCTTCCGATTAATTTGAATCCGAAAACTTCTAGATCATTACTTGATGCTACTAAATAACCTAATTTCAGGTCTTCTTCTTGATAAAATGTCAATCTGATTTTATGTGCATTGTAAACAAAAATCACATTGTCATCTTCGTCTTTATAGTTTTTATCCGGTTTTCCTAAAGCAGCTGTTACATCATTCTGCTTCATTCCGAAAAGCAGTTTATCAATTCCTGATTTTAGATTTATTTTCATATTTCGTTTTTCTTTATTTGAAATGCAAATTTCGTGAAGTTTTTTGTTATTTGCCACAAATTCACAAATTATACTGATTTAATATTATTGTTAAACCTAACAGGTTTTAAAAACCTGTTAGGTTTGAACTCTTTTAATAACTTTTTTTATTTGGCTTGCTGCTCATATAAAACGTAATTTTTCCTCCGTTTATAACATCTTCATGTTTTAAAAACGGTTTGTCTAATTGTTTTCCATTCAATAACACTTTGCTCACAAATACATTTTTATCAGATTGATTAACTGTTGAAACTTCAAAAGTCTTTCCGTTTTCCAAATTCAAAACAGCATTTTTCATTAGCGGACTTCCTAAAGCATATTCGTCTGAACCTGGCGCAACTGGATAAAATCCTAAACTGCTGAAAATATACCAAGCGCTCATTTGTCCGAAATCGTCATTTCCTCCTAAACCATCAGCACCATTTCTGTACATTTTTTTCAAAATCATTCTAATTTTATCTTGAGCTTTCCAAGGAGAATCTGTCCAATTGTATAAGTACACAACGTGATGCGAGGGTTCATTTCCGTGAACATAATTTCCAATAATTCCATCTCTTGTAATATCTTCTGTATTTTCAAAATATTTATCTGGAAGATGCATATTAAACAATGAATCTAAACGAACTTTGAATTTCTCATTTCCGCCCATCAATTGAATCATATCAGCAGGATCTTGCGGAACGTACAAGCTGTAATTCCAAGAATTTCCTTCAATAAAACCTTGTCCATGGGTATCTAACGGATCAAATTCTTTTTTGAAAGTTCCGTCATTTAATTTCGGACGCATGAAACCCGTTTTTTCATCGTAAACATTTTTATAATTCTTCGATCTATTGATGAATTCATTATAAATTTCTGTTTTACCCAATTTCTTTGCAGCCTGCGCAATTGCCCAATCATCATAAGCATATTCTAAAGTTTTAGAAACCGAAGAACCATTTTTATCCTCTGGAACATATCCTTTATTCATGTAAAATTCTAGTCCGTCATAATATGGCACTTTTGCAGTATTCACACAGGCTTGAAGCGCTTTTTCTGCATCAAAACTAATATTTCCTTTTACAATGGCATCTGCCACAACTGAAACCGAATGATACCCAATCATACACCAATTTTCATTAGCATAATGCGACCAGATTGGAAGCATTTTATGAACGCTCTGATCTGAATGAGCCAGCATCGAACTTACCATATCGGCGTTTCTTTTTGATTGTACAATATTAAATAATGGATGCAAAGCACGATACGTATCCCAAAGTGAATAACTGGTATAATTGGTGAAATTTTCGGCTTTGTGAACATTCATATCCAGACCTTTATAATTTCGGTCTAAATCCATGTATTCTGTCGGACCAAGAAAAGCATGATACATTGCGGTATAAAAATTGACTAAATCTTCTTTTTGAATAGTTTCTACCTGAATTTTATTCAATTCTTTATTCCAAACGTCCTGACTTTGTTTTTTTACTTTTTCGAAATCCCAATCAGGTGTTTCTTTTTTCATGTTTTCTAATGCACCCGCAGAAGACACAGGCGATAAAGCCATTTTTATTTTGATTTTCTCTCCTTCATTGGTATCAAAATCAAAGAATAATTTCAAGTTTTGTCCTGCCATTTCTGGAAAGTTTTTCGTTTGATCGAATCTTCCCCAAAAACCTCTGTAAACACTTTTTTCTTGAGCAGCTTGTCCGTAACTTTTAATGGGTTTATTGAAAGACATTGCAAAATAAACCGTTCTCGTTCTTGCCCAGCCATTTGTCTGGCGGTAACCTGTAATTAAAGTATCATTTTCTACCCGAACAAATGTCCAAACATTCTTTTTATCATAATTATAAATTCCAGAAGTTAAATCTAAAATGATGTGCGCTTGATCCGATTTTGGAAAAGTATATTGATGCATTCCAACACGAGTTGTTGCGGTCAATTCTGCTTTAATTTTATGATCTTCCAGAAAAACGCTATAATATGCTGGTTCTGCTTTTTCTGTCGAATGCGAAAATGCCGATCTATAACCTGACAAAGGTTTTGATGCCACACCCGGATTTAATTGCAGTTTTCCTGTTGTGGGCATAATTAAAAAATCGCCCAAATCAGAATGCCCTGTCCCACTGAAATGCGTGTGACTAAAACCTACAATCGTTTTATCTTCATATTGATAACCTGCACAATATTTATAGACTTCGCCATTATATTTTCCGTTTAAACTGTAAGCGATTGTATCAGTTTCTGGACTCAATTGTACGCTTCCAAAAGGAACTGTTGCACCTGGATAAGTGTGTCCCATTTTGGCAGTTCCAATCATTGGATCTACATATTGAATTAGATTTCGCTTTTCGTCAGCTTTTTTTTGCCCAATTATAGTATTGGAAAAAAGCATTAAAACCGATATACCGAAAAGAAATTTGACGCAGTTTATCTTAGCCATTTTATAGTTTTTTGTAGAAATATTTGCTGTTATTTTAATTCAGAAAAGTACAACAAAAACTGTTTTTAAAAAACATAAATTTAGCAGAACTCAAAAGGTTTAAATATCTTTGATGTACTAAAAATATATAGTAAGCATGAAAAAACATATTGCATTTCTACTTTCCTTTTATTCGACATTTATTTTTTCTCAAAAAGTAGAAAGCTATAAATTAACCAAACAAGAAATCCACGAAAGAGAACTTGAAAACGTAACCGATTTCCCTATTTACAGAGCATTTGAATTCAGTGATAAAGGAGGCGTTTACGAATTGGTTTTAGCCGAAAATCAAAAAATAATTTCTAAAAAAGATACTTTAAATACCAAAATTCAAGCGATTTGCGTGGTTAACGATCACGGCGGATTTTTAGAAAAATGGAGAATTAATGATCTTCTTGAAGATTATGAGCCAAAAGAAACTAACATTTGGTTTTGGACAAAATATTGTAATACAAAAGACATTGACGGCGACGGTTATATTGATCCTATTGTAGTTTATGGAACCAGAACAGAAGATGGCTATATAAGAAGAGTAAAAATTATTACGCTTTACAAAACAAAAAAATACGTTATTCGCGCAGTTGAGTGCGATTTAGACGATTGCAGAAGTTTTAAAAAGGATCAAAATTGGAATACGCTTCCGCAGAAAATTAAAACCTATGTTGATCAATTGCTGGCTAAAATGAGAAAAGAACAGGATTTGCTTTTGAAAAACGGCTAAATTTTAATTGTTAATTGTAAATTGTTAATTGTAAATGGTGAATTATCAACAACAATCAATCATTAACAATTTACAATTAACAATTATTTTTACTCGTTCATTTCGTCGTAACGTTCTGGAACTTGTGGATCGTAAAGCGGACATTTGAATTCTTCCATGATATCTACTAATTTATTCATGGTTTTTCCTTCTGTTCCGTAGCAGTCAATTTTTATGCTTTGTGGTGTGGTAATAACTTGAAATGCACCTTTTCCTTTTGGGTTTTTCCAGCTGTTTTCATCCACTCTTTCCCAGTCTGAAAAGACAGAATTGATCCTATTTACGATTACATCAATTTGAAGAACGGCTAGACCTTCAACTTCTTCTTTTTCAAGCAGCGCTTCATAAACTTCTTGATTATTAAGGTAGATTTCGTCTAGATATTTCCAAAAAAGTAATTCGTACATAATATAATGTGTTAAAAAAACATAGAGATGCACAATTATGCATCTCTAAATTTAATAATTATTTTAAAAGTTTCAAAGTCTTTGCAACTCTGAACCTTTGAATCTTTACAACTAGATTAATAATTGAATGTTCCGTATTCACTTGTAATGGTAAGTTTCTTCTCTTCTGAAGCTTCCACTCTACCTACGATTTGCGCATCAACATTGAATGATTTTGAAATTTCAATAATATCTTGTGCAATGTTTTCTGGAACGTAAAGCTCCATTCTGTGTCCACAGTTGAAAACTTGATACATTTCTTTCCAATCTGTTTTTGATTGTTCTTGAATTAATTTGAACAATGGTGGTACTGGAAATAAATTGTCTTTTATAACGTGTAAATCTTTTACGAAGTGTAAAATTTTAGTCTGAGCGCCTCCGCTGCAGTGTACCATTCCGTGAATATCCTCTGGAGTATATTTATCTAAAATTTTCTTGATAATTGGCGCGTAAGTTCTTGTTGGAGAAAGCACTAATTGTCCAGCATTGATCGGGCTGTTTTCCACTTCATCTGTTAAGTTTACTTGTCCAGAATAAATTAATTCTTCTGGAACCGCTGCATCATAACTTTCTGGATATTTTTTAGCCAAATATTTTCCGAAAACATCGTGACGCGCAGAAGTAAGTCCGTTACTTCCCATTCCACCGTTATAGCTTTTTTCATAAGTTGCCTGACCAAAAGAAGCCAAACCAACAATTACATCTCCAGCTTTAATATTTGCATTGTCTACAACATCTGCACGTTTCATACGAGCTGTAACTGTAGAATCTACTATGATTGTACGAACAACATCTCCAACATCAGCAGTTTCTCCACCTGTTGAGTGAATGGTAACACCGAATGATTTTAATTCGTTGATTAATTCTTCTGTTCCGTTGATGATTGCCGAAATAACTTCAGCTGGAATTAAGTTTTTATTTCTTCCAATTGTTGAAGAAAGCAGAATATTATCAGTTGCACCAACACATAATAAATCATCAATATTCATGATTAATGCGTCTTGCGCAATTCCTTTCCAAACAGAAAGATCTCCAGTTTCTTTCCAATACATATATGCCAAAGATGACTTTGTTCCTGCTCCGTCAGCGTGCATAATAAGGCAATGATCGTTGTCCTGAGTTAAATAATCAGGTACAATTTTACAAAATGCCTGAGGAAATAAACCTTTGTCAATATTTTTTATAGCGTTATGTACGTCTTCTTTTGATGCCGAAACACCTCTTTGTGCATATCTCTTGCTAGAATCTGAACTCATGAAAATTAGTTTGTGTTGATGTGGTGCAAAGATAATCCCTTTTTTTAATTCTTTTGCTTATTCAAATATAGGTTTCAAAAAAAATCACTATTTGATATAAAAAAACCTGCCTTAAAAAAGACAGGTTATATATAATAGGTATAGAAAACGATTATTTAGTAAATAATAATTCTCTGTATTTTGTCAATGTCCAACTTTCGTCATCTACTAAAAGCTCTAATTTATCACAGTGATTACGGATATCTTCAAAATAAGGTTTTACTTTATTGCAGTATGCTTCAGCCATTTTTTGACCGTCAGTCAATTGATTTGCTTTTTTTCTTTCATTGGTCATTGCCAATACTTTAGAATTAATCCCTTCAATATGGCCTGAGATTTCTTTAATTAAAACAATCTGCTCGCTTGCAATCGTTTCAAATTCTTTTCCGAAAATCTCTTTTAAGCCCTTTACATTTTCAATTAAGGTATTTTGGTAGCGAATTGCGGTTGGAATAACATGATTTCTAGCAATATCTCCTAAAACTCTTCCTTCAATCTGGATTTTTTTAGTGTATTCTTCCAATTCAATTTCGTAACGAGCTTCAGCTTCAACGTGGTTAAAGATTCCTAATTCTTCAAATAAATCCAAAGCTTGTTTAGAAACCTTAGCTTTAATAGCTTCTGGAGTTGTTTTAAAATTACTTAACCCTCTTTTTGCAGCTTCTTTTTCCCAAGCTTCGCTGTAACCATCACCTTCAAAAAGAATCTTTTTAGATTGTTTAATGTATTCTCTTAAAACATTAAAAATAGCATCATCCTTTTTCATGTCTTTCGACTCGATTAGGTTTTCCACTTCGTTTTTAAAGTCAATTAATTGTTTTGCCACAATCGCATTCAAAGTTGTCATTGCATTTGAACAGTTTGAATTTGAACCAACTGCTCTAAACTCAAATTTATTTCCTGTAAAAGCAAAAGGAGAAGTTCTGTTACGATCTGTGTTGTCTAATAATACGTCTGGAATTTTACCAACAACGTTCAGTTTCAAATCTGTTTTTTCTTCTGGCGAAAGTTTTCCTGTTGTAACGCTTTCTAACTCAGATAAAACTTTAGTTAATTGTGCACCAATAAATACCGACATAATTGCTGGCGGCGCTTCGTTTGCTCCTAACCTGTGGTCGTTACTTGCTGTTGCAATAGATGCTCTTAATAAAGTTTCGTTATCGTTTACTGCTTTTATCGTATTAATAAAGAAAGTCAAAAACTGTAAATTGCTCATTGGCGTTTTACTCGGACTTAATAAATTAACTCCAGTATCTGTAGCCAATGACCAGTTGTTGTGTTTTCCAGAACCGTTTACTCCTTTAAATGGTTTTTCGTGAAATAATACTTTAAAATCATGACGTTCAGCAACTCTTTGCATTACATCCATTAATAAAGAGTTGTGGTCAACAGCTAAATTAGTTTCTTCAAAAATTGGAGCCAACTCAAACTGATTTGGTGCAACCTCATTATGACGTGTTTTTACTGGAATTCCCAATAACATACATTCCTGTTCTAAATCTCTCATATAAGTAAGAGCGCGAGTTGGAATTGATCCAAAATAGTGATCATCTAACTGCTGTCCTTTTGCCGAAGTATGTCCTAATAAAGTTCTTCCAGTCATTACTAAATCAGGGCGAGAATTTGCTAAAGCTTTATCTATCAAGAAATATTCTTGTTCCCATCCTAAAGTTGCTGTTACCTTTTTTACATTTTTGTCAAAATATTTACAAACTTCTGTTGCTGCTTCATCAATTGCCGATAATGCTCTTAATAAAGGAATTTTATTATCTAAAGCTTCACCCGTGTAAGCAATAAAAACTGTTGGAATACATAAAGTTGTACCATATATAAAAGCTGGAGAAGTTGGATCCCAAGCTGTATAACCTCTTGCCTCAAAAGTATTTCTGATTCCGCCATTTGGAAAACTTGATGCATCTGGCTCTTGCTGAACCAATTGTGCGCCGCCAAATTTCTCTACAGGATCACTTCCGTCATAAGAAGTTTCAAAAAAAGCATCGTGTTTTTCTGCAGTAGTTCCTGTTAAAGGCTGAAACCAGTGTGTATAATGTGTAACTCCTTTCGCCAGAGCCCATTCTTTCATTCCCATGGCGATATAATCTGCCATCTTTCTGTCGATTTTTGTTCCGTGCTGAATGGCATCTCTTACTCCTTTAAAAGCATCTGGAGTTAAATATTGCTTCATTGCTTTTTCATTAAACACATTTGCACCAAAAAGATTAGATTTTCGGCCAATTTCTTCAAAATGTACTGGCTTTCTGTTTGAAGCTTGTTGTAAAGCTTGGAAACGTAATGTTGACATGGTTATGTATATTTTAATTCGTACTAATTTTCACTAAAAAAATGAGGAACAAAGATAAACAATAAATGAGCCTATTTTAAATATATCAAAGAGATTTTTAGTCATTGATTTTTCAATAGAAGATGCTTTTTTCGAAGAATAATGAATTCAAATCACAGAAATATCACAAAAGTGTACGGTAATATTGATTAAATAAACATTTTTTCATAATTTCTTAACTCAAGAATTCAAAAAAGTGCCGTAATTATTACGAATTTACATTTTTAGAGTTACCAAAATTGCTTTTTTTAAAATATACCCCTATCAAAATTGCGCTTATCCAAAAAATTATACTTCGATAAACAAAATAGCCCCCTAATTTTTAGGACTAAAAAAATAAATCTATATTTGACCCAACGAAAAAAAACAAAAAAATTAATTTATATTATTATGGCTAAAATTAAGTTAGAGTACATTTGGTTAGATGGATATGAACCAACTCAAAATCTTAGAAGTAAAACTAAAGTTGAAGAGCATGAAAACTTCAAAGGAACATTAGAAGAACTTGGAAACTGGTCATTTGATGGTTCGTCAACTAAACAAGCTGAAGGTGGTTCTTCTGACTGTCTTTTAGTACCAGTTGCAATTTATCCAGATCCAACTCGTATCAACGGATGGTTGGTAATGTCTGAAGTTATGTATGCAGACGGAACTCCACACCCTTCTAACGGTAGAGCTACAATTGATGATGATAATGACGATTTTTGGTTTGGTTTCGAACAAGAGTATTTCATCATGGATACTAAAACTCAACTTCCACTTGGTTTCCCAGTTGGAGGATACCCTGCTCCACAAGGGATGTACTACTGTTCAGTAGGTGGAAAAAACACACACGGTAGAAAATTAGTTGAAGAGCATGCTGATTTATGTATCGCTGCTGGAATCAACTTTGAAGGAATCAACCAAGAGGTTGCTTGCGGACAATGGGAATTCCAATTATTCGCTAAAGGTGCTAAAAAAGCTGGAGATGAAATCTGGGTTGCTCGTTACCTATTAGACCGTTTAACTGAGAAATATGGTTACTATATTGAATATCACCCAAAACCTCTAGGAGATACTGACTGGAATGGTTCTGGAATGCACGCTAACTTCTCTAACACTGTATTAAGAACATGTGGAGATCAAGCAACTTACGAAAGAATTTGCGAAGCTTTCCGTCCTGTTACTGCTGAGCACATCGCAGTTTACGGAGCTTACAATGACCAACGTTTAACTGGTAAACACGAAACTGCTTCTATCCACGATTTCTCTTATGGAGTTTCAGACAGAGGATGTTCTATCAGAATTCCTTTAATGACTGTTCAAAAAGGATGGAAAGGTTGGTTGGAAGACAGAAGACCAGCTTCAAACGGAGACCCTTACAAAATTGCTGCAAGAATTATCAAAACTGTTAACTCAGCGATCTAATTCAAAGCTTAATTTATATTCTAAAAAGTGCCAGCATTTATTTGCTGGCACTTTTTTTTATTAGTAAAATGCATTTCGACTTCGCTCAATGTGACAAACTGAAAACTTGAAAAATCTTCTTCTGTCAGTTCGAGCGGAGTCGAGAACCTTTTACTGCTCACTTTTCACATTCTCAAATTCAAACAAATTTTCTCTAACTTTAAAAGTAAGTTTCTTATAAAATTAATTTTTAAGTTAAACATCAAAACTTATCTTTGTACATCATTTAAAAAATTCATTTATGATAGTCTGGATTCTCTTTTTACTTGCTGTAATTTTTATTCTTGCTTTAGACCTTGGTGTCTTCAACAAAACGCCACATATTATTAGTACTAAAGAAGCCAGCAAATGGACTTTAATCTGGGTAACTTTATCTTTCCTTTTTTCTGGCGTAATCTACTGGCTATACACTACAGATTACATAGAAAATCCTGACGGTTTAAAACCTGCAGTTGCCTCAATGAAGTTTATTACAGGTTATTTGATAGAGCTTTCGCTAAGTGTCGACAATATCTTTGTTATTGCAATTATTTTTGCTTCGTTTAAGATTCCGCAAAAATACCAGCACCGCGTTTTATTCTGGGGAATTCTTGGAGCAATTGTTTTCCGTGGTTTGATGATTTTCTTCGGTGTAATGCTGATCAATAAATTTGCTTGGACAACTTATGTCTTTGGAGTTTTCTTAATATTTACTGCAATAAAAATGCTTTTCTCTGGCGAAGAAGAAGATTTTCATCCAAAAGATTCTTTCGTATACAAAACGTTAGGAAAAATTATGCCGATCACCTCTGAAATGGATGGAGAGAAATTTTTTATTTCAACTAAAACAGCAAAAAAAGCAGCAACTCCATTATTTGTAGCTTTGATCGTTATTGAAGTTATGGATGTTTTATTTGCTGTTGACAGTGTTCCTGCAATTCTTGCCATTACTAAAGATCCATTTTTAGTATTCAGTTCTAATATTTTTGCTATTCTCGGATTACGCTCTATGTATTTCTTCTTGGCTAATATGCTGGCAAAATTCAGTTATCTAGAATACAGTTTAGTTGCAATTTTAGCTTTTGTAGGATTAAAAATGCTTTTACACGATTGGATACATGTTCCAGAATGGGCTTCTTTAGGATTTATCGCTTTATCTCTTTTAGTTGGAATTTTAGTTTCCCTTAAGTTTGGACCAGAAAAAGTATTGACAGATTCTGAAAAGGAATAAGTTTTCAAAACATATAGATATAAAAAAAGGAAATCTCACGATTTCCTTTTTTTATTTGTTTAATTTGATTAAAAGCTAAAACATAAGATAAATACTATGTTTTAACTTTTAAAAATAAGATATTACATATTTTATAAATACATTTATCTCATTATAAACCTTTAAATATTTTATCATGAGAAAATTTTATTATTATTTATTGTTCACTTTTATTATTACAGGATGTGATAATAAAGAAGAATTATCATCTAAAAGCCAATCTGGTAAAAATCCTACTCAAACCTACATTATTAATGGAGACATTATATATGAAGCAGAAATTACTGATGGCTCAAAACCTAAAAAACCTATATTAGTATATGACATTCCTGAAAAAACAAAAGATAATGCGAACTCGAAAAATAAAACTTACAAAACTTCAGAACACACTGTTTCTATAAATTTCGGCTATCCGCCAACTCATCCGTCAAATAGCGGATGCACGGTAAAAAGATATAATAACGGAAACTCTTATTATACAGATTCTGGAGTTTATGGAATTAACCCATATCCTTATCCTACTTCAGAAGGTAAGTCATGTTTAGTAAGAGGTTTTGGAACACCACATCATAATCTTTATTATGGGTCACTTATATTATTTGTAAGCAATAAAGAAGAAAAAAGAACTGATATAAGAAGCAGAGTTACAAGCCATAATGACAATCAGGGTTCTGCCATTTCAATTGAATATCCATTTAAAGCAAATGTTAGTTACGAAATAAATCTTACAGTCATATTCTACGATAATAGATACTTAATAGATAAAAAATTCAGTGATGGTTTCCCAACAGTATATGCCCAATTAAAAGATGATGGAATAATTACTCCGCCATACCTTAGAAACATAAATCTAGACCCATGTGTCAAAGATGGAGTGATTGGTTTAGACGCTACTGACTATGTAAATAATACCAGATCATTTACTTTAGACAGCCGAGGACAAATAGAAAGGTATATTAATTTCAAATTTTCTCCTACAAAAGAAAAAAAAGCTTTATTAATCTCACTTCATCCAAAAATTTCAGACGGATTATCAGCTATTCCAATTAATGATTACACAATGGCATTACCAATAATTAAGATTACAGAAAAACCATTTGACCCTTCTCTTAACGTAGAAATTAAGACAAGTGAAGGCGAAGGAAGAGGAGATATCATCAGGGGTAGGTAAGAAGTAATCATAAAAAAAGGAAATCTCACGATTTCCTTTTTTTTCAGTCTTAAAAACTTAGTTTAGTTTCTTAACATTACTATCATCAATATTATATTTCTTGATTACCGCATTATAATCTGAGTAATCAGCCTTATTTACAGATTTACCAAAAACCGCACCTGGGAGAATAACTACTCTAAAAGTTTTATTTGTAGTAAATGCAGCTGGTAAAAGAGCAGGATCAAAATCTGAATCTATAAAAATTGAAAATTGATCGTATGAAAAACTAAAATTATACTGAGCTGATCCATTAGAAAGATAATAAACCTGTGGTAAAAGCGCCCAAGTGTCAATTCCGTCATTAGTATTAACCAATTCATAGACTAAAAGATTATCACCTTGTGCTATAACTGGATCAAGAACATAAGTTCTTCCGTAATTATTAGCATTATTAAAATCTAAAGTAACTTCAAAAATTTCATTAACATTCCCAGGCAATCCATCCTGTCCATCTTGTCCTGGCACTCCCGGAGGCCCTTCTGGCCCTTCACAACTAGAAAATGCAACTAAACCAATAACTGCAAATAAGGTAAGTATCTTTTTCATAACATATTTTTTTTAAGTATTATACTATAAAGGTATTCCAAAAATCAAACCAAAAAAAGTAATCTGGCTTAATTTGAAATAAAAATGTCCTTATTTTTTTGCAGTAACCTGATTCTTAGCTAGTATTTTACTAAAAAATAATGCATGATACGGAAGTGAATTTTCCCAATAATCCCAAGTATGTGCTCCTGGTCTTTCAGTATAATCGTGGTCAACTTTATTATAAACCAATCTTCTGTGCAATTCTCTGTTTGGTTCAATTAAAAAATCATCTACTCCGCAATCTATTATTAATGGCAATTTGTTTGCTTTTAATTTATCAGCCATTCTTAGAACAGAATTTTGCTCATACAATTCTGTATTACCGCTTTTATCTCCAAAAACAGGCTGCATTAATTTTACAATTTGCGCCGAAGAATCCCTGTTAAGCATCGTACTCATATCTACCGCACCGCTCATACTTCCAGCTGCGCAAAACAAATCGGGATGTTTGGCAGATAAATATAATGCGCCATGTCCGCCCATCGAAAGACCTGTAATTACCCTTCCGTTTTTAGCGGCAATCGTTCGGTATGTTTTGTCTACTTTTTGCACAACTTCCTGTGTAATAAAAGTCTCAAACTGACTTTCTTTGTTTACAGGACTATCAATATAAAAACTAAACGTCTCACCTTCTGGCATTACGATAATCATATTATACTGATCTGCCAGATTATGAACCAGTTTTTTGTTTGGCGTATTTTTAAGCCAATCGCTAAAATGTCCGTAAGCCCCATGCAACAAGTACATAACCGGAAAAGCCGATTTACTTTTTGCATAAGAATTTGGTAAAACTACCGCAGCTTTATAGGTTTTCCCCATAGCGGTACTGGCGACTTGTAAAGTATCTACTTTTGCTGCGTATGTCATGGTGGTAAGACAAAGCAAAAATGCAGATAATAGCATTTTGATTTTTTTCATTTTCGATATTTTTTTCTGATTAGGGTCTGTAAATATACTTTTTTTCAGAATAAAATATATGAAAAATCCGACCAGCTTTTGACTAGTCGGATTTTCTATTTTTTCTGCCACTTCAGATTTGCAATCAGAATAAAATAATTCTTAATTCAATCGCAGTTTTGCAATATTGTTTCTCTCAAATGCAATAAGAATAAGTTCTTATTAATTTATGTAATTTGGGACAAAACATTTTTTTAACCTATAACTTGAACAATAACAAATAGCAAAACTTTTTGTGGCAAAAAAACTAACTAATTATGATCTTGTGTTCGTGACGGTATTGCGATGCACTTTTTCCTGTATATTGTTTGAATGATTTACTAAAGTGGCTAAAATTATTAAAACCGCTTTCATAACAAACTTCATTAATACTCATTGGCTGTTCTGCCAAAAGTTTAGAGGCGTGCACCAAACGATATTCGTTCACAAACTCTGTAAATGTTTTATTCGAAATCTTTTTAAAATAACGACAGAACGAAGGCGTAGTCATACTTACCAGACTCGAAACCTCATCTATAGAAATAGATTCCTGAAAATGATCTTTCACAAAATTGAAAACCACATTCATACGGTCATTATCCTGAGTCTGAAGTTCCATTGAAAATCCATCTGCATTCAAAATGGTATACTCCTCAGCTGATTCTAATTCGTCCAAAACGCTCAAAAGTGTCATCAATCTTTGAAATGGCGGTTCGTTTTCCATCATTTCAATTTTCTTCCCTATACGTTTTTTTGTTTCGCCTCCAAAAGCGATTCCGCCTTTAGCCTGCTTCAAAATATTTTGCACCCTTTTCATTTCTGGAGCAACAAAAAAATCGCTTCCTAAAAATTCAGGTTTAATATGAATAACCGTTTCATTCGTATTCCCTGTCTGCTCATTTGTAAAACCGCAATGCGGTAAATTAGCTCCTATTAAAAGTAAACTACCATTGGTATAATAAGAAACATGGCTCCCTATTTGTCTTTTTCCAGCCCCGCCATTAATATAAACCAACTCAATTTCTGGATGATAATGCCATAAATGAGCTTTGCTATTGGTCTTTTCGGCGTGTTTGGTGTAGGTAAAAGAACTTCCGTATGAGTTAGTTATCACTTCAAGAGCTGGGGCAATAGTCTTCATGATAATTTCTTTAAAAAATAATAGCAAATTTAACAAAAACACCTAAAATAATTTAAATTTTAACCTACAACGGTTTCGTAAATGCGAATTTTACATTAAAATAACGTTCTTAACACTGAAAAATTTATAGCAAAATCGGCTTTTTTTTAGGGTCTTATTTTTTTTCTCCACTTTTTTTTTATTTATCCCATTTAAAACGTGATTTTATACAAATATGTGAAATTTTGTAAGAAAGATGGAAATTTTATGAAGTATCAAGTTTTTAAAAAACTTTGAAGAAAAACAATCAAATTAACAAAAACACAACATTAAAGTCAAATTTTAACCTATAACGGTTTCGTAAATGAGAATATAGCATAGAAATTGGAAAATATAGATGTTAAAATAACACACATGCTGCTATAACTTTGCCTCAGAGAAATGAACGAAAAAAATTTAATACTATAGAATATGAAAAAGATTATGAAATTAAGTTTAGTATGTGCAGTACTTCTAACAGGAATGAGTACTTATGCAATTGATGGAAATGAAGCGTTAAATCTTCATGTATTAAAAGGAAATGGCAAGGTAATTGCTTTTGGAATTAATCAATTACAAAAAGCTGTTATCAGTATATACGATATTAATGGTAATTTAATCTATACTGAAAATGCTTCTGGTAAAGAAGGAATCTTAAGAACTTTCAGTTTAGAAGAATTTCCACAAGGAAAATACATTTTAGAAGTTGCTGACAGCTACAAAAAAGTAAAATACGATATTACAGTAGATGCTAAAACTTCTGTTTTATCTTCAAAAGGAACTACTTCTTTAAACTAAGAAGATATTAAAGTTAAGTGCTACTTCACGGCACTTAAAATTTTATACTCTTAATACAGTATAAAAAGTGAGGTTAGATAGTTAGTAAGTTAAAAACTTTCAAAAGTTTTAAAAACAGCTCTTTGTGGTTACTGAGCTGTTTTTTTTTGCTCTTTACATTTTGAGTTATAAAATTTTACCGCAAAGTTTTTTTACCGCAAAGTGCGCTAAGATTTACGCAAAGCGCGCTAAGTTTTTTGAGTAAATTTTATAGAATAAAAAAGTTCGCAAAGCTTTATCGTAATATAGCTTTGCGAACTTTGCATTTATATGCATGCTCTTTGATAAAAAAACTTTGTGAACTTTGCGTAAATCTTTGTGAGCTTTGCGGTTATTGAACTGTTTTTTTGCTTTACCTTTTCTTCATGACGTTTTTTTTACGCAAAGAACGCAAGGTTTTTTTTTACCATTGAGCGCGTATATAAACGCAAAGTTCGCAAAGCTATACCTATATATAGATAAAGCTTTGCGAACTTTTATTCTTTAGAATTTACTCAAAAAACTTAGCGCGCTTTGCGTAAATCTTAGCGCCCTTTGCGTTAAAACAAAACACAATAAAAAAAACTTAGAACCTCGGAATCTTAGCAACTTAGCATCTTTTCAAAATTCCTACATTTTCTAAGCCAATCTTTAATTCAATGTAAATTAAAAATCACGAAAAACGTTGAAAAATAATAACCGATTTAACGAAAACGATAAATATAATTCATATTTTAACCTATAACGGTTTCGTAAATGAGAATATAGCATAGAAATTGGAAAATACAGTTGTGATTTTTTACTTACATCTGAAGTAATTTAGCATCAGAGAATTAGAAGAAATATTAATTAAAAACTAATTACCATGAAAAAGATTATCAGATTGAGTTTAGTAGCAGCGTTGCTTTTTACAGGAATTAGCACATACGCAATTGATGGAACTGGAGAGTTTAATCTTCACGTAATTAAAGCTAATGGAAAATTAATCACTTTCGCTCTTAATCAAACGCAGAAAGCTAATTTGGCAATTTACGATAAAGAAGGAACTCTAATTTATTCTGAAACTGCTTCTGGGAAAGATGGAATATTAAGAACTTTTAGTTTACAAGAATTCCCAGAAGGAACTTATTTCTTAGAAGTTGAAGACAATATCAAAAAAGCAAAATATGAAATTACAATAACTGATGAAAATACTGTTTTATCTAAAAATGCAGTTTCTTCAGTTTACAAACCAGGTTTTGCTAAAAATACAAGCGTAGCAGTACGCTAGAAAAGTTTTATACTCTTATACAGTATAAAAAGTGAGGTTAGATAGTTAGTAAGTTAAAAACTTTCAAAAGTTTTAAAAACAGCTCTTTGTGGTTACTGAGCTGTTTTTTTTTGCTTTAAGTTTTTTTTACCGCAAAGACGCAAAGAATTACGCAAAGTTCGCAAAGTTTTTTTCACAAAGCTTTGCGAACTTTGCGTTTTTATAAACCTCTTGCATAATAATTCTTAGCGTGCTTTGCGTAAATCTTAGCGCACTTTGCGGTTAAAAAACTCACTGCTTTTTGTAAATAAATCCTTAACCCATTGTAAACTTAAAATCAAGCAAAACATTAAAAAATAATTAACGAATTAACTAAAACAATAAAAATAATTCACATTTTAACCTATAACGGTTTCGTAAATGAGAATATAGCATAGAAATCGGAAAATACAGTTGCGCTTTTTCATGTATTACATAAGTAATTTAGCATCAGAGAATTAGAACTAATAATTTAAAAACTAAGTACCATGAAAAAGATTGCAAAAATGAGTTTAGTAGCTGCGTTGCTTTTCACAGGAATTAGCACTTACGCAATTGATGGAACGTCGGAGTTTACTCTTCACGTAATGAAAGCTAATGGAAAACTGATTACTTTCGCACTTAACAAAGTACAGAAAGCCAACTTAGCAATTTATGACAAGGACGGAACACTTATTTACTCTGAAACTGCTTCAGGTAAAGAAGGAATTTTGAGAACTTTTAGTTTAGAAGAATTTCCAGAAGGAACTTACTTCTTAGAAGTTGAAGACAGCGTAAAAAAAGCGAAATACGAAATCACAATTGGTGATACTGCTTCTTTATCAAGAAATGCAGTTTCTTATGCTTACAAAGCTGGTTTCGCTAAAAATTCGAGCGTTGCTGCACGCTAATTTTTATACTCCAAAAAGGTATAAAATAAGGTTAGAAAAAATTAAAAATAACATTTTTATTGTTTAAGAAACAGCTCTTGGTTGGTTACAGAGCTGTTTTTTTTGCTTTATACTTACTGTATTTTTTTTACCGCAAAGTTCGCAAAGATTTTTGTTTAAGATTTCGCAAGCTCAAAGTTCACAAAGTTTTATCCATATAGCTTTGTGAACTTTTTTATTTTATAAAATTACTGGAAAGAAACTTAGCTTGCTTTGCGAAAATCTTAACGCACTTTGCGGTTAAATTAATATAGCATTTTTGCTTCTAGAGCTGTTTTTTTCATTTCTAAAATTGATGAAAAATGAATTTCAGCCTGAATTAAGAAAAGTATTCTGATTAATAAAATAAGTGACTTTAAAACACTTAAAAAAATATCAAAATTTTTAAAACCGCGAGCCCAGTAATTACGTACATAGTTCAAACAAAATGCAGAAATAGTTTCAATTCAGCAAGTTAAGCGTTAAAAAATGCCAATTTGTTGCTAAAAATTAAATTTGTATTTGTAGTTTTACGCGTTCCACATTTAGTAATTAACAATTTAAAAAAAACATGACAAAATTTACCAAAGCTGGTTTAGTTGCTGCCTTTTTTTTAGCGACTGTGTTTACCTATGCCATTGAAGGAAAAGGTGATTATATTTTAAACATCAAAACAGGAAACGGAAAAGTAGTTAGTTTTACTTTGGATACTGTAGAAAATGCATCTTTCTCTATCTATGATGAGAATCACAACTTACTTTATGCGGGAGAATCTGCAGCAGACAAGTTAGAAGTTTCAAAAACAATTAGTTTAGAAAGTTTTCCTGCAGGAACTTACGTTCTTGAAGTGAAAGCAAATGACAAAGTTGCGAAACACGAAATTAAAGTTGCTGCTAAAAAAGTTAAGACTGTAAAGTTAGACCAATCTGCTAATCAGAGTCCATCTTTCCGTCGTTAATTTTTTTGCCCTAAAAAAATGAAAAAGCAGCTCGTACCAGGAGCTGCTTTTTTTATTTTATTTCTTTTCTTAGATTAGAACCAATTTTAACGAGTTTCCAAAAAACTTCAGCTTCATTGGTTATGATTATTTTTTGAAATTTCTGGTAAAATGACGAATGCCCCAAAGCATAGATATAATCCAGCAAATCGATTAATTTGAAACTTTGTCTGTATTCTGGTCTTATTTCATCGCTATTCACAAAACAAACGTTTCCAGATTCTTGTTCGTCTAAAAACAATAATTTTAAATGATCTGAAAACTTCGTTATTATAGTATTATTTATAGTAGATTTTTGGAATAAAGAATGAAGCATAAAAGACGATTCTGTGCAATCCTGCTGTATTTTTTGAATGTAAAACTCCAAATCAGCATTAGCAGAAAACGTATTTTTATTGTCCTGCAAAGCTTCTATTTTACTGAAATATTCATGTATCGTCATTTTGATTTCTTTACTGATATAAAGTTAAATCATAAATTTTACATTAAAATGCAGAAAATCAGCCATTTTTATGGCACTCAACAAAATAAGAAACCAAAAATGACGTTCTATGATTGATTACAGCAGCTTTTTGGCTGTCAAATTATTTTCAAAAACAATTAAAAACACGATAATACCACGCCCCAAACAAATACTCATGCAAAAGAAACTTCTCACTTTAGTGTTCTTAATTGTACTTTCATTTGAGGCTTCTGCTCAAAATGAAGTTTATATAACGGAAAAAGTCAGCGACAAATATGCTTATGTCGATGCCATAAAAATCTACGAAAAAGTCGCTGCAAAAGGCTATAAATCTGTAGACTTGTTTCAGAAACTAGGAAATTCATCTTACTCCAAATATAAACTAGACAAAGCCGCCGAATGGTATGGCGAACTATTTGCTCTAACCTTAGATTTAGATCCGATTTATTATTACCGTTATGCAGAATCCCTACGCTTCATTTGTGAAAACGAAAAAGCTGATGCCATAATGGAAAAATTAAAACGCAAACCAAAAGCGATAGCGAAAAGTTAATTCAATAGAACTATTATAAAAAAACCTCTCATTTCTGAGAGGTTTTTTTGTTATTTAAAGCCTTATTATCTACAATATTTGTCATTTCGACGTAAGGAGAAATGACAAGCTTATGGAATTTTATTGTTTAAGTGGCGCGATGCTAGCCCCCTTTTTTATTGAATTTTTACTAATTTATTACTTAATCAATTAAACAAAAAAAATTATTTTTTCTTTTTGACTGCTCCAGATTCCTGCTGGTTTGCTTTGATTTTTTCTTTTACAGATTTTGATATTCCGTCAATCGTGAAACTTGCAGGTTCTTGGCTTGGCGGATAAGCAATGAATGTTTCTAAGAATACGGCTGATTTTTGAATTCCTTGTGCCAAGATAAAGTCATTTTTCAATCTCCAGTCATTGTATTGGTCTGTATCGTCAGCTCTTTCATAAGGGTCTTGACGCAAGTTGAACAATTTAGGAAGACGAAGTTTAACCAATGGGTCTTGCCAAATGTCTAAGTTACCTTTAGCTCTTTGTTCTTCAAACACCACTTTCCAGTCGTCAAATCTAATACCTACAAGATCTGCATCATCGTCAAAATAAAAGAATTCATTTCTTGCCGATTTCTTGTCTTGAGCTGTACCTGTCAAATAAGGCAATTGGTTGAAACCATCCAAATGCACTTTGAAAGTATTACCTTGCGATTGATAGCCACCTTTTAACAACTCGTCTGCTATATTTGCATTACCTGCTGCTGCAAGCAATGTTGGAAACCAATCAAGACCAGAAACAATACCGTTGAGGATTTGTCCACTCGGGATATGTCCAGGCCAGCGAATGAAAGCTGGAGCACGGAATGCACCTTCCCAGTTTGAGTCTTTTTCGCTACGAAATGGAGTGATAGAGGCATCGGGCCAGCTAAACATATTTGGTCCATTATCTGTAGCGTATACCACTATAGTGTTGTTGGCAATACCTAGTTCATCCAATGCTTTTAAAATTTTACCTATGTCGCCGTCATGCTCCAACATACCATCAGCATACTCGTTGTCAGGCATACCGCTTTGTCCGCGCATTGATTCACGCACGTGTGTAAATAAGTGCATTCGAGTAGCATTCATCCATACAAAAAATGGTTTTCCGTCTTTATTTTGTCTTTTTATAAAATCGATTGCTTTATCAAAAGTCTCATCATCAATAGTTTCCATTCTCTTTTTAGTCAATGGCCCCATATCTTCGATGGTTTGTTTGCCTACTCTACCAAAACGCGGATCAACCGTAGGATCATCTTTGTCAGATGCCTTACAGTTCATAATACCGCGAGGAGTGGCTGTTTTTAAGAATTGAGGATCTTTGGGCCAGTTTGCTCTTTCAGGTTCTTCCTCCGCATTCAAATGATAAAGATTTCCATAAAACTCGTCAAATCCGTGTACAGTTGGCAGATATTTGTTCAAATCGCCTAAGTGATTTTTACCAAATTGGGCTGTTGCATAACCTAATGGTTTAAGGGCTTGCGCAATAGTGATGTCACGTGCTTGTAAACCAATATCAATTCCGGGAAGTCCTACTTTTGACAGACCTGTGCGGTAGCAACTTTGTCCGGTGATAAACGTTGAGCGCCCTGCCGTACAACTATTTTCAGCATAATAATCAGTAAACATAGCTCCCTCTTTGGCCAAACGGTCGATGTTAGGGGTTTGGTAACCCACTACGCCTTTTCCGTAGGCACTGATATTAGAAATACCAATATCGTCTCCAAAGATTACCAAAATGTTTGGCTTATTCTTCTCCTGAGCCATGGCGTTAGGCGAATTAATTATCCCTGTTACCAATACAGCGCCAATGGTCGTCCATTTGCAACACTTTTTTAATTTGTCTTTTAAATCCATTTGCCTTACTTTATAGTTAATACTGTACTTATTTTAAAAAATCTTAAAAAATTTAGATTATAATTTTATAGCATACTATTTTTAGCCAGAATAAAGTTAATTAATTGTTTATTGCATTAGTAAATTTTAACACGCATTCGGTTACTTTTTTTTTAATTATTCATCACTTTTTCAATAAGTTAAACAAATTCCAATTACAAAATTGTAAAACAAACATTCATATTTTAAGCATAAATCTATTTTGTGTTTTTCAGAAAGACACCAATAAATTATTGTTAAAAAATTCCTACATAAACAAAAAAAACCTCTCATTTCTGAGAGGTTTTCTATTATATAAAATTTACTATTTTTCTTTTAGCAATTTTTCTAAATATTCGATCTTATCTTTTTCTGCTTGAAGCAAACGTTCGTAAAGCTTTTTATTTTCTTCTACCGTTTCCATTAATTTATCTAATGGATTGAAAGTGCAGTGATTATTATTTCCAAAATGACTATTATGAACCGCTTCATTAAAACTATTGAAATAATTAATTGCCGCTTCGTCTGAAAAATTCTTAATCGCTTCAACCGTTACACCAAGTGCTTTTGCCACCTCAACAAGTTTTTCGTCATCGATGGTTTCGCTATTTTCCATAGCCGAAATCGCCTGCTGATTTGTTCCTAAAGCTTGCGCCAAAGCTTCCTGCTTCATATCTCGAAGTTCACGAATACGGCTTATTTTTCGCCCTATATGATTTGGTTTTGTTAGTGTGCTCATAATTCAAAGATAATAATAAAGTCTCAAAATCGGCAAAATGTAAAAAACAGATTTTTTTGCCGTGCGATACAGTAAAAAATGATTTCGTACAGCAAAATCTATTTCTTCCTTCGCCGAATCAAACAAAAGTACAATTTTTCTTATAATAATTTTATAAAAGTCCAATTGTAAATCATTTAAAATATACGCCTTATGGAAACAAACGAAACAAACGAAACAAACGAAACAGAAAAACTACAAAAACTGCAAAAATTAACCGCTCAGTATTTTACAACGCTAAAACCAACCAACGAAGCCAATTCTTATACCGCACAATTTAAAGTGGTCAATTATTTAGAACTCGGCTGTCTCATTACCGATTTACTCAAATTATGCATTCTGGCACTTGATAATGATATGCATAATTTTTCTAAAAAAGATAAAAGTGCGACTATTAATGTGAGTCTGATTTTGGAAACAATTCTGCATTTGTTTCCTGTGGATGAAATGGAATTTTTGGGTTATGTTGAGGAGATTTTTGAATAGTTATATTTCAACCCAATTAGCACACAATCTTGTCATTTCGACGTAAGGAGAAATCACACTCAGGAATCGACAAAGCAAATCGCCAATCTTTGTAGAATTACTAGTGTGATTTCTCCTTACGTCGAAATGACAAACTGAAAAGGGTAAACTTTGGGTTTAAGAGCGAGATGACCTTGATAGAAGGCACAGTAATTTTTAATCTGGATAATATCCGTTCTTCTTTAAATGGGAAAAGACATCCTGAGTAAAACCTTCTATATTTGGTTTTAGTATCAAGTTATCCATCACAACCTCAATAGGCTTATTTTCTTGAAATTGAACCTCATGATTAAGAAATGCATTTTCAACAAATCTTTTAATGGCAATCAAATCTTTAGTTTCATTTTCTATTACAAAATCAGAAAAATATTCAGAAAGATAACCAACCACTTCTTTTTTTGAATTTACTTCTAAAAAATGAGAAGCAATCCTAAATCCAAATCTACAAGCGTCTTTTATACCGTCAGATGCTGGAAATAACTCCAGTACTATTTCGACATTAGATTCCATTAATGGTTTTGTCTTTAAAATCTCAATGTTGAATTCTAAACGCAATATTTTAAAATCAGCATTATAAATTTTCATATTAGTTTGATTTTAGTTTTTTGTATCGGTATCTTCAAGATAAGAAAATTTTCAAAAAATTAATATTACTTCTTTTTCTCTCCAGGCTTTGCAACTATAACTACTTTAGGTTTTAATGAGTTTGAAGGCGTCGGAACATTTCTACCTGCAATTACTTTACTGCCTAAATCTTCAATCTTTTTACTTAAAGCCAGTGCTTCTTCCAACTTCTTTTTTATCTCTTCATTCATGTTTTTTATTTTTTTGGTGTATTTGATGGCCTACTCACTGGAGGGCTAGGTATTTTTCTTCCTTTTTCTTCAGGAATAGGTTTTTGTGGATAAACCGGTTTTCGATCATTACTCATAATATATAAATTTATAGTTACAAAACTAATTATAGCCAACACACCAATAATGAGTGAGGTCAAAGAGACTAGGTTAAACCAATTAATAATTTTATTTCTCTTTTCAACATTAGTGAAAACTTCTTCATATTTTTCATCGTTTATTTCCGAAATTGTAAATTCCATATATTGAACGGATTTAAAATGTGAAAATAAATTCACCAATAAAGTAATTGCAAGAAGAACCCAACCGCAAACCATTATCCAAAGACATGTCGCTTTATCTATTTGCACTATCTTATCAAAAAAAGCTATGGTTATACCTAATCCGCCAGAAGCAATTATATTTATGTATTTTTCAAAATCATCTTGGCTTTTTGATTTAGTTTCATATACAGAATTTCTAAATTCAATCCATTCATTTTTTACGGTATCCTTCTTTTTTGACATGTTTTTTATACAATCTGAATATTTTTCATTTCAATTTGATTTTAAATTTAATTAATTTTTATCAAAAAATTCTTTATAATTTCTTTATTTATTATCAACTTTATAAACAAAAAAACCTCTCAAGATTTTTTGAGAGGTTTTTCATATCATTAAAAAATCAAAACTTACATATTCCTTCTATACTGCCCTCCAACTTCAAACAACGCCGAAGTAATCTGACCCAACGAACAAACTTTTGTAGCTTCCATTAAATGGTCGAATAAGTTTTCGTTTTTAATAGCGGCTTGTTGTAATGTATTTAAATGCTCGTTTACTTTCGCTTCGTGGAAATTATGCAGGTTATCCAGCATCGTAATTTGATATTGTTTTTCTTCTTCGGTAGCGCGAATAACTTCCGCTGGAATTACCGTTGGCGAACCTTTTGAACTCAGGAATGTATTTACACCCACAATTGGGAAATCACCGTTGTGTTTTAAGGTTTCGTAATACAAACTTTCTTCCTGAATTTTAGATCTTTGGTACATTGTTTCCATTGCGCCCAAAACTCCGCCTCTTTCTGTAATTCTGTCGAATTCTTGTAAAACTGCTGCTTCGACTAAATCAGTCAATTCTTCGATGATGAATGAACCCTGAATTGGGTTTTCGTTTTTCGCCAAACCTAATTCTTTATTAATAATCAACTGAATCGCCATGGCACGACGCACAGATTCTTCTGTTGGCGTTGTAATCGCTTCGTCGTAAGCATTGGTGTGCAATGAATTACAGTTATCATAAATGGCGTATAAAGCTTGTAAAGTTGTTCTAATATCGTTGAAATCAATTTCCTGCGCGTGTAAAGAACGACCCGATGTTTGAATATGATATTTCAGCATTTGTGCTCTTTCGTTGGCTCCGTATTTGTTTTTCATGGCTTTTGCCCAAATTTTACGCGCCACACGCCCAATAACCGAATATTCTGGATCTACTCCGTTTGAGAAAAAGAATGATAAATTCGGCCCAAAATCGTTGATGTTCATTCCGCGACTCAAATAATATTCCACGTAAGTGAAACCATTTGAAAGCGTAAATGCCAATTGCGTAATTGGGTTTGCTCCTGCCTCGGCAATATGATATCCTGAAATCGAAACCGAATAGAAATTACGAACGTTTTTAGTAATAAAATATTCCTGAACGTCGCCCATTAATCGCAAAGCAAATTCGGTTGAGAAAATACAAGTATTCTGCGCCTGATCTTCTTTTAAAATATCGGCCTGAACCGTTCCACGAACTTGAGCTAACGTTTTTATTTTTATTTCGTTATAAACTTCCAAAGGTAAAACCTGATCTCCTGTAACGCCCAAAAGCATTAATCCTAAACCGTTGTTTCCAGCAGGAAGTTCACCTTGGTATTTCGGTCTTTCGATTCCTTTTTCTTTATATAGTTTGTTGATTTTTGCTTCAACTTCTTTTTCTAATTCGTTGGCTTTGATGTAAATCTCACATTGCTGATCGATTGCCGCGTTCATAAAGAAACCTAACAGCATTGGCGCAGGTCCATTAATTGTCATACTTACCGAAGTTAAAGCATGAACCAAATCGAAACCTGAATATAGTTTTTTGGCATCGTCTAAACAGCAGATTGAAACTCCCGCATTTCCAATTTTCCCGTAAATATCAGGACGCAAATCTGGATCGTTTCCGTATAAAGTAACGCTGTCAAAAGCCGTAGAAAGACGTTTTGCAGGCATTCCCGCACTTACATAATGAAAACGTTTGTTGGTTCTTTCTGGTCCGCCCTCGCCCGCAAACATTCTTGACGGATCTTCGCCTTCACGTTTAAACGGATATAATCCCGAAGCAAACGGAAATTCGCCAGGAACATTTTCCTGTAAATTCCAACGCAAAATATCGCCCCAGCCTTCATATTTAGGCAAAGCAATTTTCGGAATCTGTAAATGCGATAAACTCTCGGAATGTGTTGCAATCTTAATTTCTTTATCACGAACTTTAAACGAATAAACTGGATTTTTGTATTTCGCTACTTTATCATCCCAGTTCAGGATAATTTCCCAATTGTACGGATCTAAGTCCATTTTTACTTTATCGAATTGATTCAGTAAAAGATTTAAAAAGATTCTGTTTTCGTCATGTGGCTGCGCTGCGCTTGGTAAAACAGTCGAATCATCGATTCCTGCTTTATTGATTTGCGGCACTTTTCCAGAAACCGATTCTATCGTTTTGAAAATTCCGTATAATTTCTGTGCTACTTTTTGCTGCGAAAGTGCGATTTCATCATAAGATCTATTATTCTCTGCAATTTCAGATAAATAACGCGTTCTGTGTGGCGGAATCACGAAGATTTTCTCGCTCATTTCTTTTGTGATTTCAAAAGTCGATTTCAAATCTGAAGCCGTTTTTTCTACCACTTTATCCATAATCGCTTTATAAAGCGTGTTCATTCCCGGATCATTAAACTGCGAAGCAATCGTTCCGAAAACGGGCATTTCATCAGGATTCTTTTCCCATAAATTATGATTGCGCTGATATTGTTTTTTTACATCGCGCAAAGCATCAAGCGCGCCTCTTTTATCAAATTTGTTTAAAGCCACTAAATCAGCAAAATCAAGCATGTCGATTTTCTCCAATTGTGTTGCCGCTCCAAATTCTGGTGTCATTACGTATAAAGAAACGTCTGAATGATCCATAATCTCCGTATCAGACTGACCGATTCCTGAAGTTTCTAAAATAATCAAATCGTATTTTGCTGCTTTTAAAACCTGAATCGCCTCGGCTACATATTTAGATAGAGCCAAATTTGACTGACGTGTCGCCAGCGAGCGCATATATACACGTGGATTATTAATGGCATTCATACGGATCCTGTCTCCTAAAAGTGCTCCTCCTGTTTTTCTCTTAGAAGGATCGACAGAAATTAATCCGATTGTTTTTTCTGGAAAATCAATTAAAAATCGACGAACTAATTCGTCTACCAAAGAAGATTTTCCGGCACCGCCCGTTCCTGTAATTCCTAAAACTGGAATTTTAGAAGTTGTATTGCTTTCGTGAATTTTATCAAAAACAGGTTTTGCAATTTCTGGGAAATTTTCGGCCGCAGAAATCAAACGTGCAATTGCCGTTGGAATTTTATTTTCGATATGATCGATTTCTCCGTTTAGTTTATCTCCAATTGGGAAATCAGCTCGCTGAACTAAATCATTAATCATTCCTTGAAGTCCTAAAGAACGTCCGTCATCTGGAGAATAAATTCGTGTAATACCATATTCATGCAATTCTTCGATTTCACTTGGAAGAATTACACCGCCTCCGCCTCCGAAGATTTTAATATGCCCCGCTCCTTTTTCGCGAAGCAAATCATACATATATTTAAAGTATTCGTTGTGTCCGCCTTGATACGAAGTCATTGCAATAGCATTGGCATCTTCTTGAATGGCTGTATTAACTACTTCTTCAACACTTCTGTCGTGTCCAAGGTGAATAACTTCAACTCCAGTTGACTGGATAATACGGCGCATAATATTTATGGCTGCATCATGTCCGTCAAAAAGCGAAGCAGCGGTAACAATTCTTACTTTATTTTTAGGAATATATGGTATTTGTTGTTCCATTTTATGAATATGATAATTTTAAGCGACCAATGTACAAATTATTTTAATATTTGATCAGTCAAATAACATTATGTTAATAAAAAAGAAAATATTTTTTCTTCAATATAAAGGTAACAATTCTTGCTACTAATTGATATAAGTTAAAGAAAGCTTAAAGACATGGCAATTTCGCAACATTTAAATAAAATCAGGAAACATGTTTTGAGTACACTGATAGTAATTTAGCATTGTAGAAAAGCCCCAAATTTTTACCAACAACTTCCCTTGAAAAGTAATAACGTAAAAATTAAAAAAATGAGAACATTTTATTCATTCACCGTAATTTTAGGTTTGAGTTTTTTTGTATTTTCTTTTAGTAAATTTGAAAGCACTAATACTACATATACAAAAACTTCAAACAACACAATTGTTTACCACAATGATTCAGATGATGTAAACGAAATTTCAAACGACTTCTTTAAAAGGTATTCGGATTTGAAAAAATATAAGTCTGATGTCATGTCTTTGTACAAAAACAGAACTCTTGGAACTATTTGGTTTGATGAAAACGAAATCAGTGAGTTTGGATCTGCTTTGTATGAAAAAGCAAAAAAAACAAATGATTTGGTAATTCCATATCAAAAAGAAATTGACCAATTATTTAGTTCTTCATCAGATAAAAGCACTCTTTCTCAAACTGATGCCGATATGCTTTTAAGTTCATTGTATGTTGTATACGCTAAAAAAAGTAATTCCGACAAGAAAAAGCTATCTTATAATGATATGCTAAAAGACTTTTTAAACTACAGCACGTTAGAAGAACAAGAAACAACAGTAGCTGCAACAAATGAAAAAGTAGAATTTGACCAATATTACAAATTGCAAGATGCTCTAAAAAAATACAAAAGATTAGAAAAATCAAGCAAATATAAACCTATTGTTCCGGCAGAATCTCCTTATAAAGAGTTGCGTCCAGATGCAGTTTCTAGCACTATTGCACAAGTTAGAACTCGTTTGTATTTGTTAGGCGATTTAAAAACAGATTCTAAAAGCGATGTTTACGATCGTGAATTGATGGACGCTGTAATGAAATATAAAGTTCGTAATGGTTTTAAACCAAATTATATTTTGGCAGAAGAACACATCAATGAAATGAATATTCCGCTTGAGGATAAAGTTGCGACTTTAAAACTTAATATGGAAAGATGCCGAGCTATTGCTGCTCAGATTGCTGCCAGCGATGAATATGTTTTGGTAAACGTTCCTTCTTATGAAATGATTTATGTTAAAAATGGAAAAGTTCAATTGACTTCGCCTGTATTTGTTGGAGCGCCTTTAACAAAAACAACCATTTTTAATGGAGAAATTGACCGAATCGTTTTCAGCCCTTATTGGACAGTACCTCAAAGTATTGTGCAAAATGAGTTGAAATCTAAAATCGCGGCAGATCCAAATTATCTAGCAGAGAAAAACATGGAAATGGTTAACGGACAAGTAAGACAAAAACCAGGTCCAGATAATTCTTTAGGATTGGTGAAATTTATGTTTCCAAATCCAGATGATATTTATATGCACGATACGCCATCTAAAACTTTGTTTGATTTTGAAAAAAGAACTTTCAGCCACGGTTGTATTAATGTAAAAATGGCTAAAGAATTGGCTGTTGCCATGTTGAAAGATTATCCAGAATGGACTAAAGAAAAAATCGATAAAGCGATGGAAGGAAAAGTAGAAAGCAGTTTTAAACTGTCTAAAAAAGTACCAATTTATATTACTTATTTTACATCTTTAGTAAATGAAAATGGTGAAATTGGTTTCTTCCAAGATGTTTATGAAAACGATAAACAAATAACAGAAACTGCAGTTGTAGCTCAATAATATAATTCTAATAAATTTTAGAGAGAATTTGTCAATTTCTGGCAGATTCTCTCTTTTTTAGTTATATCTACAACTAAAAAAATGTCTTAAATTATTAATTTTTAAACTTTTAGGTCCTTTTATATTTTAACTTCTGTCGCAACTTTGCATCATAATACTACCACTAATAATTAAGTAAAAAAACAATAGATCATGAAAACAGAAAATATAGAAGGTTTATCATTATTTGAAATAAATTTATTGATACAACAAGGCGGAAGATTTGTTATGTTTCCAAATCTGATGACAAAAATTAAAAGTTATACTATTTATTTTATTCGTCCTGACGAAAAAACGTATAAATATGCATTAAAACATTTTCTTAAAAATATAGCACTTGGCTGGCGATCGCTTCCACTAAGGCCGTCTTACATTTCAAAATCTTTATTTTATTTGACAATTGGCGGCAAAGATTGCACTCAGAATATATTAGCCAATCTAAAGCAGATTAATCCAATTTATAATCCCAATTTATACTGTTTACAGTACGTTTAGACGCCTTTTTTGTCCCTTAAATCTAAATTTACATGCTAAAAATAAAACGAAAAGTCATCAAAGCAAGGAGAAACCCTACATCCTAAAAACAAATGCTATTGATTGTGCATTTATTTAAGCTCAAAATTTAAAATCATCTTATATACTATTATAAGGTGATTTTTTTTGTCCTAAACTGCTATTTAAAAACCCTTTTGGGGCTAATAGGATAATACGTTAAAAAGAGATTTGCAAAATCTTTTTTTAACAAAAGTTCAATGAAAAAACAGATTACATATTTAAGTATTATTATATCTATTCTTCTCGTTTCGTGTAATAATCATACATCAATGAATTCAATTACTTCTGGTGAAATTATCAAACCAAAAGCGCCAAAAGCTGTAGGCCCTCCGCGTATATTGTTTATAGGAAATAGTCACACAGAATATTATGTAAGCATCCCAACGTTATTTCAAGAGTTATGCAATGCAAATAATAAAAATGTAAATGTGCAGCAATTAATAACAATGGGAGTTTCTCTTGATAAGGTTTATTACACAAATAAAACAGAAGCTAACCAAAATTTTTCCAACATAGATAAAGACGGAAATTATTATGATTATGTAATTCTTCAGGAATCCACTCCAATTGCATTAACAAATCTTTCGATGTATAGAGATAATTTGAAATTATTTGCAGAAAAAATCCATAAAAATAGTCCAGATGCTGCAATCTATGTCTATCAAAATATTCCTCCCTTATCTTATAAAAATTCAGAATACGATAGTTATTATAAAGAACTACGAAAAAATGCCATTTTAGCTGCAGCATTTATTAAAAATGCAGGATTGCTAAAAGTTGGCGATGCTGTTAAAGATGCATATCAAGGTAAAAATGGTTATATATATTTAACAAATAACAAAGATAATCTTCGTGATGGCAAAAATACCCTGTATCTTATAAATGATGGCGGTTTTTTACAAGCTGTTTTATTATATGCTACGATCTTTGATGAAAAACCAATTATCCCTAAAAAACTTATTTTGAGCACAGGAACGGGAGATAATGATAATATGAGAAAACAAGAGGTTACGAAAGCAATCAGTAACCCGAAAGCTTTAGAAGAAATTGCTTTTAGTAATAGATAAATTATCTAAAAAAATCTTTTACGATTTATTTTTTAACCTAAACTCAATTAAAATTTCAACATTATTTTTTGTCTTAAAGTGTTAGTTTTAAAACTTTTTGAGGCTTTTCTTTTTTTTTAATTAAGAAGAAATTTGCAAATCTTTTTAATTAAATCATGATGAAAAAACACATTTTACTTTTAGGTATTGCAGCAATTCTTTTTACTTCTTGCAAAGACAAATCGGCTACGGCAGAAAGTCAAACTACTACAGAAGAAACAGCCGAAAGACCAAAAGCACCAAAAGCTGAAGGTAGCCCAAGAATTTTATTTATTGGAAATAGCCATACAGAGTTTTTCGTAAGTGCTCCAATTTTATTTGGAGAAATCTGCAAGGCAAATAATCAACCTATGAATATTGATCAATTGGTTACAATGGGAGTTTCAATTGATAAAATTTATGATGATCATAAAAAAGAAGCAGAACAAAATTTTGCCAAAGTCGATAAAGATGGAAATTATTACGATTATGTAGTCATTCAGGAATCAACACCAGTTGCTGGTGGAGAACCAGATAAATATAAAGCTAACGTGGAAATGATTGTAGAAAAAATACACAAGAACAGCCCAGATGCAGCTATTTATATTTACGAAGGAATGTCTCCAGCTCCGTTTACTGATTCTGACTACAAAGAGCTTTATGCCATCATGCGTAATAATGCAGGCGAAGTGGCTAAAGCAACAAAAAATGCTGGTTTGTTAAGAGTTGGTGATGCTGTAAATGATGCTTATAACGGCAAAAATAGTTATAACTATTTAGTAGCCAATAAAGACAATCTTCGCTATGGTGAAAACACCTTACACCTTTTAAACGATGGCGGTTATATGCAAGGAGCACTTTTATTTGCAACAATCTTCAACAAAAAACCAATAATGCCAAAAGAACTTACTTTAAGCACTGGAACAGGAGATAATGATGGAATGAAAAAACAAGAAGTTACCAAAGCTATTAGTAATCCAAAAGCTTTAGAAGAAATTGCTTTTAGTAATCGTTAAGACTTAATAACAATTTTAAAAAATCACCTTATAGAAAATTCTATAAGGTGATTTTTTTTACCATAAAACACTGAATATCAATAAAATTTATTCTTATTTTAGCTTTATCTTTTAACCTAAAACCAATTTATGGAAGATTCAAATGAGTTAATACAAAGAAAAAGCTGGTGGAATAGAAACTGGAAATGGTTTGTTCCTACAGGATGTTTAAGTCTTTTAGTTTTATTTGCCTTATTTATAGCTGGAATTTTCTTTGAAGTCACTTCCATAATAAAAGATTCTGATGCTTATAAAGAATCGATAACAGCCGTACAAAACAATAAAATCGTGGTTGAAAAACTAGGATCTCCTATAGAAACTGACGGAATGGTTTCTGGAAATATTACTTCTACTAACGATGTTAGAACCTGCGATGTACAAATTCCAATAAAAGGGCCGAAAGGCAAAGGAACGCTCTTTGTTGTAGGCGAAAAAAGAGGAAAATGGAAATACAGCGAAATGTCTGTTTATATTGAAAAAACAAATGAAAAAATTGACCTTCTTAAAAAATAGAATTTGCAATTTTGACCTACCATTTTTTATTCTTTTCTAATATTTTAAGGCTATAATAACGAATAATAAATTGTTGTTAATTATCAAACAAAATCTTTCTTCACACTTAATAAATTTGTGGCTTTGTTTTTGAATAAGTAGTATTTTTGAAACTTAAATAAAAACCCCAAAATGAAAAAGATTTTATTATTAGCCGTTACATTTTCTCTAACGTCTTGTGCACAGGTACAACAGACCTTAAATCAATTGCCTCAAATAGCCTCTCAGATTCCAGGCACAGGAACTGTTGATATTGCTTCTGGATTAAAAGAAGCTTTGAATAAAGGAATTACAGAACAAGTGAGTAAATTAACCGCGGTAGATGGTTTTTATAAAAATGAAGCCGTAAAAATTCTATTGCCTGAAGAATTACAAAAAGTTGATGCAACTTTAAGAAAAGTAGGTTTAAGTTCGCTTGCAGACGAGGGAATTAAAATGCTGAACCGCGCCGCTGAAGATGCTGTAAAAGAAGCAACTCCAATTTTCGTTTCGGCTGTAAAAAATATGTCGTTTACAGATGCTAAAAATATTCTTTTAGGAAATGACAGCGCTGCAACAACTTATTTACAAGGAAGCACAACAACTGCTTTGTACGGAAAATTTAATCCTGTAATTAAAAGCTCATTCGAAAAAGTTGGAGCTGACGCTGTATGGACAAAAATTATAACAAAATACAACACTATTCCATTAGTGAAAAAAGTAAATCCAGATTTAACTGATTATACAACAAACCAAGCTTTATCTGGCGTTTTTAAAATGATTGCCGTAGAAGAAAAAGAAATCCGAAATAATATTTCTGCAAGAACAACGCCTTTGTTGAAAAGCGTTTTTGCTATGCAGGATGGGAAATAATTTTTTCTAAAGGTTCTAAAGAACAGAGTTGCAAAGAATCAAAGTTTTTTTTTTAAAACTGAAGAGATTGCGATTAAACAAATCTAACGATTAACCGATTAAACTAAAAAGACCGAAATGCAAAAAATTACCATACTCATTCACTGTAAAGATCAAAAGAATATTATTGCTTCAGTGACTACTTTTATTGCTAAAGTAGGCGGAAATATTACTTATATTGACCAGCATGTTGATGTAGAGCAAAATGTATTTTTTATGCGACTAGAATGCGAATTTGAAGGTAGTGATATTACAATTGAAAGCTTTAAAGAAGATTTTGATAAAACGCTAGCATCTAAATTTGGCATGTCTTGGGATCTGTACAATCAGGAACAAAAACCAAAATTGGCATTGTTCGTTTCTAAGTACGATCACTGTTTATTTGACATTTTAGGAAGATACAGCGCAGGTGAATTGAATGTGGAAATTCCGGTAATTATTAGCAATCACAATGATTTGAGATCTATTGCAGAACGTTTTGATATTCCGTTTCATTTTGTTCCTTTCACAAAAGAAAACAAAGAAGAAGGCGAAGCAAGACAAATTGAATTATTAAAAAGATATAAAATCAATTTTATCGTTTTGGCGCGTTACATGCAAATTGTTACCCCAAAACTGATTTCGCTTTACGAAAATAAAATCATCAATATTCACCACTCGTTTTTACCTGCTTTTCCAGGTGCAAAACCGTATCATTCGGCTTTTAAACGCGGTGTAAAAATCATTGGTGCAACAAGTCATTACGTAACAGAAGAATTAGACGAAGGTCCAATTATCGAACAAGATATTGCGAGAGTTTCTCATATTCACTCCGTAGAAGATTTCATCATGAAAGGACGTGATTTGGAGCGTATCGTTTTAGCTAGAGCCATTAAACTGCATGCAGAAAGAAAAACGATGGTTTATAGTAATAAGACAGTGGTTTTTTCTTAAAGGTTCTAAGTTCTATTCTTAAGACATAACAAACCCGACAGGTTTTAAAAATCTGTCGGGTTTACTTTTTATACTGCACAAAAAAACACTTATAAATCAATAACTTAGAAGCTAAAAAAAACAGCAATTGTTAATTTTTCGACTAATTTCATGATACTGATTTTTAACACTTTAGCAAACACACAAAACAATCTTTATCATATTCATAAACAAAATTGATTGTCATTAAATTTTAATAATAAAAAATTATTTAACACTACTAAAAGCTCAAAACAGCGATTTAAAAATCTTAACTTATGGTCAACAAAGTAATAACAAAACCTTAACAGCATAACATCTATATATGTCTGACCTTTGTAATGTAATAAACTGGTTATTTATTATTTTGGTTTTGGTTAGTTAAATGATGCCGGCGTCTTCGAGATGCCGGCATTCTTTTTTTGTGAAAGTTTGGTTTATTTTGTTTCAAGTTTCAGGTTTCAAGCTGTCTTACTTTACGGTTAATTTAACCGCAAAAATTGTAAAGTTTTTTTACTCAAGAGGGTTTGTATAAAACGTAAAGTTCACAAAGCTCTGTATAAAAAACTTTGCAAACTTAGCCTAAAACTTAACGCTCTTTGGAGTTAAAAAAACACAATCTTTTGAACATTAACTTATATCCAACAAAGTAATAACAAGATCTTAACAGCATAACATCGATATATGTCTGACCTTTGTAATGTAATAAACTGGTTATTTATTATTTTGGTTTTGGTTAGTTAAATAATGCCGACGTCTTCGAGATGCCGGCATTCTTTTTTTGTATTAAATTGTTTCATGTTTCACGTTTTCCTTGTTTCACGTTGGCCATTCTTTGAACATAATTTAACCGCAAAGCACGCAAGTTTTTAATATACCAAACTTACATAAAACGCAAAGTTCGCAAAGCTTTGTGTAAAAAACTTTGCGAACTTTGCGTAAATCTTAGCGCTCTTTGCGGTTAATCTTCCAACAAACTTGAAACCTGAAATTTGAAACAAAAGAAACCTAATTCTTTAATCTTTCATGAAGTAATTTAAAATACTCGAAAGCTTTAATCAATCGGCTACCATGCCAAGAAAACATTTCTCCATCAACAAAAATTGTTTTGGCGTGATGTGTAAATCTTCCAATTTCGAAAGCATCTTCTTCTTTAAACGGATATGGTTCCGAAGAAAGAAAAACAAGATCTGGATCGCCTTCTAAACGCATTTTCTTTAATTCAATTTCAGGATAGCGGCCTTTGTCTTCGTAGATATTTTTAAAATGATTCAGTTTTAGCAATTCATTTATATAAGTATCATTTCCTGCAACCATGTAAGGATCTTTCCAAATGAAATAAGCGGCTTTCTTTTCTTTTATATCTTTTATATAATTTTTGAAATCGCTCAAGGCGAAAGCCAATTTGTTGTTCCACTTTTGCGCTTCAGTTCTACAATTGAATAATTGTCCGAAATCTGAAATCATCTGGAAATTGTCTTCGATAGAAACAATATTCGTAACCCAAACTGGACAGATTGTACTTAATTGTTCTACAATCTCTTGCGTATTTTCTTCTTTATTGCAAATAATAATATCTGGTTCAAGAAGTTTTATTTTTTCGAAGTGAATTTTCTTTGTTCCGCCAACAATCTTTTTAGTCGATTTAAAATGAAACGGATGTACACAGAACTTCGTTATTCCGATGATTTTTTCTTCCAAACCTAAATCATATAATAATTCGGTTTGTGATGGAACTAGCGAAATAATACGCTTTGGAGCAGTTTCAAAAGCATGAACTTTGCCAAGCTGGTCTTTTATTTGTTTCATGTTTGAGGTTTGTTGGAGTGTGGAATTTAACGCAAAGCGCGCAAAGTTTTTTCGCAAAGTTCGCAGAAGTTTATGCTTGGTGTTGAGTTTAAGATTTTTTAAAGTTCTCAAAGCTTAAAATAAAATTTCCTCTTTGAGAACTTAAAAAAAACTTTTAAAACACTGTATATAATTTCTTTGTGCACTTTGCGAAAAACCTTAGCACACTTTGCGTTAAAATTACACTCAAAGTTAACTTTAAAAAAAAAGTAAAGCTTACACCCTACTTTGAGAACTTAAAAAACTTTTACAAAACTGCATATAATTTCTTTGTGCGCTTTGCGGTAAAAAATTATGTTCAAAATTACTTTAAACCTAAAACTTAGAACCAATAATCTCAGCCATTTCTTTCTGCACTTTCAAAGCCTCTTCTCTCGCCTTTTCAGCAAAATCGGTTCCTTTTGAGGCGTAGATAATGGCTCTTGCTGAATTGACCAAAAGACCAATTTTATCGTTCATTCCATATTTGCACACTTCAGATAAACTTCCGCCTTGAGCGCCAATTCCAGGAACTAACAAGAAACTATCTGGAACAATTTTTCTAATTTCAGTAAAATATTCTGCTTTTGTAGCACCAACAACGTACATTAAGTTTTCGCTGTTTTTCCAAGTTTTAGAAGTTTCTAGAACTTGTTTGTACAATTCTTTTCCGTTGGTATTTAAAGTCTGAAAATCGAAAGCTCCTTCATTCGAAGTTAAAGCCAACATGATTGTGTGTTTGTTTTCAAATGCAAGGAAAGGCTCAACAGAATCTTTTCCCATATATGGAGCAACAGTTACACTATCAAAATTCAAATCTTCAAAAAAAGCTTTTGCATACATGCTAGAAGTATTTCCAATATCGCCACGTTTAGCATCAGCAATTGTGAAAATTTCAGGATAATTTTCGTTGATGTAATTGATTGTTTTCTGCAAAGACATCCATCCTTTTATTCCATAAGCTTCAAAAAAAGCAGTATTTGGTTTGTATCCTACAGTTAAATCATGAGTAGCGTCAATTATTGCTTTATTGAATTCGAAAATCGGATCTTCGGTTTCTAATAGATGCTGTGGCATTTTAGCAAGATCTGGATCTAAACCAACGCATAAAAATGATTTTTTTTGAAGAATTTGTTCGTGTAGTTGTTGTGTTGTCATATTGTATTTTTAGTTCTTCTATTCAAAGAATTAATTCTTTTTAAAAAGTATGCAAAAATAAAAAAAGCCACTCAATTAAGAATGGCTTTTTACTTTTATATTCAGCAGAGCTTATAAATTGCCTAAATAAACAATTTCAGTTCTTCTGTTTTCTGCTCTTCCTGCAGCTGTTTTATTTGATTTTACAGGTTTTGACGAACCGTAACCATTAGAAGTTAAATTCGCAGGATTTACACCTTTTTCAATCAAAAGATCCATTACTGCTTTTGCTCTAGCTTCAGATAATTTTTGGTTTGCTTTTGCATTTCCAACATTATCTGTATGTCCGTTAACAGCAAATTTAGCGTTTGGATAGTTCTTTAAAATTTCTTTGATTGCGTCTAATCTTCCTGAAGTTTCTCCTTTTTTAGCATCGCTTAAAGTCGCTTTTCCAGTTGTAAAGAAAATAGATCTTGCTTCTACTTTTAACTGCGCTAAAGTTTCTTTAGTCACTTTTGGACAGCCTTTATTTTCTGCTGGACCAGCAACTGTTGGGCATGCATCATCTTTGTCTAAAACGCCGTCTTTATCTGCATCTAAATCTGGACATCCTTTATTTTCTGCTGAACCTGCTTCTTTCGGACATGCATCGTCTTTATCCAAAACTCCGTCTCCGTCAGTATCTGGCCATGGGCAACCTTTATTTTCAACAGGACCTGCAACAGTTGGACACGCATCTACATTATCTAATAAAGTATCTCCGTCACTATCTTTCCAAGGACAACCTTTATTTTCTTTTGGTCCTGCAACATCAATACAAGCATCATCTTTATCAAAAACACCGTCTTTATCTGTGTCTGACCAAGGGCAACCGCCATTTTCAGCTGGACCAGCAACTTTTCTACAAGCATCTTCTTTATCAATTACACCATCTCCGTCTGTATCTTTAAATTGTTTTTCATAAACTGGAATTTTCATTCCAAGGTGAAAATCAGCACCTTTTGATTCTTTAGACACCAAATTGCTCAAAATTGAACCAGAACCTATGAAGAAAACTCCCGCACGTAAACCTGCTCCAGCTTGCATTCCGCTGTATTCCATATATGTCATTGGCAAATAAAAACTAAACCATCTGCTTTCGTAACGCGGTGTCAATGTAACTCGGTCAGCAATTCCGTAACCATTTAATTTACTATCCGAAACCAGATTAATATCTCCGTTAAGATTTAAATAGAATTTGTTGTACATATTCCAATCTGCATCTGCGCGAATAGCAGTTGGCAAATTTGTTTTTACTCCTTTTGAAGTTGAAATTTTAGTATAATGCTCATTTAAGAAATCGTATAAATCTTCCGCATCATCAATCATTTGCTGTGTAACAACTCCGTTTACATTATAAGTATCAACTTTTGAGTTTTTATAATTGATAGATCCAATATCCGTTACAGATAAACCGAAACGTAATTTATATTTATTTAAATCTCTAAAATTATTATCAGCTGGTTTTGCTCTACTAAGATCGTATTGATCATAATCTGGTCTCCATTCGTACACCAATCCAAAATCAAAACCAAATCCGCGTGAATTTGCATCAAATTCGTAATCGTCATTTTTTTCCCAATCTTGACTTCCTCCAACAGTAACTTCACCATTTGAGATCAAAGCTCCTTGTTTTGGATTTACAGTGTTTTCAACATAAGAAACGTTAACATTATTTCCATGCACATAGGCATTTACACCACCTTGAAGATATTTGGCAGTTAAACCTCCTTTTAAAAAGTGTTGGTCTTTTTGAAATAAAACAGCAGCATACGAAATTCCAAGTTCGCCCCAAGAATGAGATGCTCCGTTTGGATTTCCTAAATTGTAATTAAAATTTTCAGACTGATCTAATCCATCTTTTACCTGATCTATAAGATAACCGTTAATTTTTTTGATGTTAGAAACAGATCTTGCTCTTGTAAAAACAGCCAAAGAATGTTTTGGCGCAATATTAAACATAAAAGACGGTCCCATAATATCAAAATTTGCCAATCCGTTGTTAGCATTTTTTGGAGATACTTTTGACTGGCTTTCAAAATCGTATCCGTCTTTGTAAACATCAAATAATTTAACGCCATACAAGTCATTTTCTACCGCACCACTAATCGAAAACAAATTAATATCTGTTTTAAAACGTGAATCTGCAATAGAAGCTGGATTGAATAAAACGCTTTGAACTCCCGCATAGTTATCATGAAAATAACCTAAATAAGATTGTGCCTTGGCGGTAAAAGAAATAATTAAAAAAAATAAAATTGGTAAATGTTTTCTCATTAAAAATTTAGTTTTAGTTGCGCGCAAAACTACAACAATTAAATGCTAAAACAGTTAAGAAAACATTGAATTCATGTAACTTCTTTGATGAATTATGTAAGAAAAAAAAGAGCTCGCAAAGGTATATTTGAGAACAACTTAATACACAGATAATTATGATCCCACATATTGGAATTACACCGAAAAATTTAAAAAAGAGTGCCTCAATTTTAGCCACGATTTTATCAAACGAAATGACATTGTATGTAAAAACCAGAAAATTTCACTGGAATATTTCTGGAAATAGCTTCATGGAACTGCATAAATTGTTTGAAGAGCAATATCGTATTCTGGAAGCTAATATTGATGAAGTTGCGGAACGCATCAATCAATTGGGAGAAAAAACAATTGGAACAATGAAAGAGTTTATTGATAATTCGACATTGAAAGAATCTCCAAAAGAATATGCTTCTCAAAAAAATATGTTATCAGAACTTTTAGAAAACCATGAGCAATTGGTAACCGAATTTAGAGGCTATATTCCTGTTTTTGAAAACGAAACTAACGACATTGGATCTGCTGATTTTGTGACTGGCTTACTGCAAGAACACGAAAAAATGGCTTGGATTCTCAGAAGATATCAGGTTTAATTGTTAATTGTTAATTGTTAATTGTTAATTGTTAATCTTTAATTGTTAATCTTTAATTCTTAATCTTTAATTCTTAATCTTTAATTCTTAATTCTTAATTTTTAATTGAAATGAAAATTATGCAACAGTCATAAAAATTAATGTAACACAAAGCTGACTGATAATTTGCAATTTTACAATATAACAAATACAAAGAAAAACGATTATGAATACTACTGAAATAAAAGGAAACTGGAACGAGTTGAAAGGAAAGTTGAAGCAAAAATATGCTGAATTAACAGATGACGATTTGATGTTTGCTGAAGGAAAAGAAGACGAAATGTATGGAAGACTTCAGCAAAAACTGGGAAAAACAAAAGAGGAATTTCATCAAATCCTGTCAGAATTGTAAATCCTTGAAACTCAATCAGGGAAATACCGTCTAGTGAAAAAATATTAGACGGTATTTTTTTGAAAAATTTATTTTAAAATCACATTTCCGTGTAATTCTCTATCATTTAAAAGCAAAAACACCAAATAAAATAAGTATCTTTAACCAAATTTCCATAAAATGAAACTATTTATAAAGTTCGACATCAACACTATTTGCTCTCTATATTTAAAACAAAACTTAGAAGAAAACAACGTAAATTTTACGACTCTAGGATTTGGAGAAATTGAGATTGAAGACAATCTTGATGCCGAAGCATTGGAAAATTTAAAAACTAAATTGGCTCCATGCGGTTTTGAAGTAGTTGAGAATCAAAAAAGTGTATTAGTCCAAAAAATAAAAGACGCGATTATCGAGCTTGTATTTATGGACGACAACAATAATTACAAAAGTTCTGTGTTTTTGGCAGAAAAGCTAAATCACAGTTATGGCTATTTATCAAATGTTTTCTCAGAAGTAACTTATTCTTCTATTGAAAACTTTATTATTTTACAGAAAATTGAAAGAGCAAAACAATTGATTATTATCAATGAAATGAGTTTGACAGAAATTGCTTTTTTACTAAATTACTCAAGTGTTGCGCATTTAAGTACGCAGTTTAAAAACACGACTGGAATTACTCCTTCTGCTTTTCAGAGGATTATTAAGAAACGAAGAGAAAATTTAAAATAAAAACCCAAATACCAAATTCAAATGCAAAAAAACGCATTACACATTTTACTTGCCGATGATGATGAAGATGACCGTCTTTTTTTTAAAGACGCTTTTGAAGAGATCAAAATACAGACAAATGTAAATTTCGTTCATGATGGAATGCAGTTGATGGATCATTTAATGAACCAAGACAATAAACTTCCAGATATTTTGTTTCTAGATTTGAACATGCCTAAAAAAACAGGTAAAGAATGTTTGATTGAAATCAAAAAAACGGATCATTTAAAAGATATAATCATTGCCATCTATTCTACTTCTTCTTCTGAAGAAGACATTGAAGATACATTTATCCAGGGTGCAAATATTTACATTAAAAAACCGAGCGATTTCAATACGCTTAAAAAAATAATTAATGAAGTCGTGACCGTAAACTGGCACTATCATACCTCTGGGTTAAACCGTGATAATTTCTTGCTGCGACTAAAATAAGAGCATACCAATGAAATGGATACCAAATTTTAATTCTTCAAACTCATTGAGAGTTATTTTTGTAATCGCAGTTTTCATTCTGTTATTTCTTTCTTCAATTGCTTACAAACATAATCAGGACTTGAACGAATCGAGTAAACTGGTTATGCATACATACGAAATCAACATCCAGCTCGAACGATTAATGTCGGCTATTAAAGATGCAGAAACGGGCCAGCGAGGGTACATCATCACTCGCAATGCCCGTTTTTTAACGCCTTATATTTATTCTCGCGACAAGGTAAATACGTCCTTTATTACCTTAAAAAAATTAACTGCTGACAATGAACCACAGCAGAAAAATCTTCAGAAACTTTTCAAACTCATTACACAACGTTTTGTTTCTTTTGAAAACTGTTTAAAATACAGCGATCCAAAAACATACGACAAAAGAAAACTCGACAATCATATGTTTGGCGGAAGAATCCTAATGGAAAATATCCGTTTTAAGGTAGACGAAATGAATGATATTGAAAAAGAATATCTCAAAAAAAGACTTAAAATTTACGATGACGAAATCTCGTTAAGTCCGCTTTTTTCGATTTCTTTATTCTTAGTTGCATTGAGTTTTATTTTATTGGCTTACCGCCAAATCAGCCGTGATTTTGAACGATTGAAAGTATTCAATAAAAAACTTTTAATCTCAAGCGGTTTAATTTCTGAATCTGAAAATATTGGTAAATTCAGCACTTGGCAATGGGATTTGGATTCTGATAAAATCGATTTTTCAGACAATCAATTTCGTTTGTTAGGCCTTGAGCCAAAATCTTTTGCGCCAAATAGAGCAACACTTTTAAAATACGTTCACCCAGACGACAAAGAATCTGTTGCTAAAGCAATAGACGGAATTGTAGAAAAGAAAAACCTTCCGTTTGTTTATTATAAAATTGTACGTCCAGATTTTGAGGTTCGTTATTTTAAAACCATCGGTAAATTATTAACAGACCAACAAGGAAGTAAAATTTTGCTCGGAATTAATTTTGACATTACAGACGAGCATCTTCTTAATATTGAACTTCAGGAACGAAATAAAGAACTGGAAAAAAGCAATAAAGAATTGGCTTCTTTCAACCATGTGGCTAGTCACGATTTGCAGGAACCGCTTCGAAAAATCCAGACTTTCATTTCGAGAGTTTCAGATGCCGACAAAGCTGTTATGTCTGAAAGTGCTAAAAATTATATTAGCAAAATCGAAACTTCGGCAAAAAGAATGCGCGTTTTAATCGATGATCTTCTTTTATTTTCGAGAACCAATACCACAAAGAAAGAATTCATTAAAGTTAATCTTAACGAACTTTTGGATAATGCCGAATCAGAATTAGCTGAGATAATTGAAGAAAAGAAAGCCGTTATTAAAACAAATAAGCTTCCGAAGCTTTCCGTTATTCCATATCAAATTGAACAGCTTTTTATCAATTTAATTGGAAATTCATTAAAATACAGTCAGCCCAATCTTGAACCGGAGATTATAATTTCAAGTGAAAAAGTAATTTCTGCCGATTATCCAAAAATATTAGAACAGTCGATAAAGAAGTTTCATAAAATTACATTTACCGATAACGGAATGGGGTTTGATCCTCAGTTTAAAGAAACTATTTTTATTCTGTTTCAGCGTCTTCATTCTAAAACAGATTATCCTGGAACTGGAATTGGATTAGCGATTTGTAAAAAGATTGTCGAGAACCATAAAGGTCATATTACTGCAGACAGCACTTTGGGCAAAGGCTCAGTGTTTACAGTGTTTCTTCCTGATTAAACTTCATTAAAAAACTACATAAAAAACGTTATATAAATCCATTATGGGAATTATATAACGTTTATTTTTTATGCTGTAAAGTAAAATCTTTCATTCGTTGCCATCTTTGTAATGTAATACTTTAGGAAGTAACAATGAAAGCAATCCCCCCATTAAAAGCTTCAATTTTTAAAGTTCTTTTTTCATTCCTTTTAATACTATGCATCGCATCTTGCAGAAAAATTAATCCGATTGAAAATACTTTGAAGAATCAAGCTTTTGCAAAAAATGACAGAGAAGAGACAGAAGTTTTCTTTTTTATTTCAACGGCGAATGTTAGTAAATCTATTATTTCTAAAAGTCAAATTGCACAACAAAAAAGTTCAGATGTTATCGTTAAGGAATTGGCAAAAAGAATAGAAATTCAGCAAAGCCAATTACTAGAAGAAGTAACCAAGATGGCCACATCTAAGCTCATTGTCATTACTGAAATCAACGCCACGCACAAAAGAGATTTATACAATATACTTGACGCAAACAGAAACGAATTTAACAATATCTATCTTGACGCAATGACAGATGCGATTTGTGACCAGATTGAGTTACTTGAGAAAATTTCCAGAGAAACAAACGACAAAGAAACACTGGAACTCGTTCTTAGATATTTACCTGAAGAATACAAGCTTTTAAGGGAAACCGAAAGAGTAAAAAAACAAAATGAATAAACGCCTATTATCTATCTATTAACTAAATTTTTTACTATGAAATTACAAGCCAATTTTTTATGCGCCTTAACACTTTTTTTATCAGCTTCATTTGGAATGCTGCACGCTCAGGACAATAATGTGAACACCGAGTTTGGTGTAAAGGGGGGATTTAATATGTCGAATTTATATCAAAGTGAAGCCGACGATGAAAATGTTTTATACGGATTTAATGCCGGGGTTTATGCTACTCTTCCTATTTCAGACTTTGTAGCTATTCAGCCAGAGATTTTATTTACCACAAAAGGTTCAGAATTAGAATATAACAACGCTTTTGCATCGGGGAATACAAAATTTAGACTGAATTATATCGAAGTACCGCTTTTAGTGAGAGTAAATGTAACCAAAAACTTTAACATTCACGCCGGTGGTTATGCTTCCTACTTAGTAAGTTCTAAAGTAAGCGGGGACGGAACTTTTGATTTTGACGAAGAAATTGATGCCGACGATCTAGCTAGATTTGACGCAGGTCTTTCTGCTGGTGTTGGAGTCGATTTTAACCCAATCAGCATCGGATTACGTTACAATTACGGTTTAACTACTGTTGGGAAAGAAAGAACTGTTGCGGGAACAACTTTTACATTTCCAGATGCAAAAAACAGCAACCTTTCATTATATCTTTCTTACAAGTTAAACTAAACAAGAAATTGATTATTAACCACTAAAATAAAAACCATGTCTAACTTATTATATACAATCGCAGTGATTCTGGTAATTCTCTGGGCTTTAGGGTTCTTTGTTTACAGTTTCGGAAGCATTATCCATATTCTGTTAGTAATTGCCATTATCGCAGTATTGCTTCGACTAATTAAAGGTCGAGAAATTTAAAAATCACACTATTATTAAATCAACAAATTATTAAATATTAATCCATAAATTATTCATTATGAAAACTAGTAGCACAATTTTAGGAATTTTAGGAGCCGCAGCGGCGGGAGCATTCATAGGTGTTTTATTTGCACCAGACAAAGGTTCTAACACAAGAAAAAAAATCAAAGATAAATCGAAAGATTACTCAGATAATCTAAAATCTAAACTTGATGGCATTGTAAACACAATCACTTCAAACGGTAAAGAAATTATCGAAGAAGGAAAATCTAAACTTAACCAAGTTAAAGAGGATTACAATACCCTAAAAGACGATGTTAAAACAGTAAAATCAAACTATTAATCCCTGTATTAAATAGTGAAATTTTCAAACCATAAAACCTTATCTCATGGAACCAAATGCAACAACAAACGAAGATTTAAATCTTTACGAAAAAGCTGAAAACTACGCGAAAACAAGTTTAGAATTATTAAAACTGAAAACAGTATGTTCAGTGGCTGATGGTGTTTCATCATTAGCATCAAAGATTGCAATCGGTATTGTTGTTGCATTTTTCACTTTGTTTCTAAATATAGGGATCAGCTTATGGATTGGAAAAGAACTTGGAGAGTATTACTATGGCTTTTTTATCATGGCGCTATTCTATTTGATTGTCGTAATCGTTGTGGTAAAATCACATCATAAATTGATAAAAACGCCTATTGGTAATACCATTATTTCAAGTATTCTAAAAGAAACACAAAACTGATTTGATTATTAATACCTATAAAAAGACTAGTTATGGAGGCTATTTACACTATTGATCAATTAAATCAAAAAATTAAGGAAGTAGAAATTCGCCAAGATACCGAATGGTGCGCCATAAAAGACCATATAGAGGACATTAAGGAAAATCTAAAGCCTATTAACCTAATTCGAAATACAGTTGAAGAAATCAACGAAACTGTTGGTTTTAAAAGCCATTTGGCACAATCGGCAATTAGTATCGGAATTGGTTATCTGGCAAAAAGATTCATCGTCGGAAAAGGCGACTCGATGTTTAAAGGTGTTTTAGGTTCAATCGTTCAGCTTATTGTAACAAACTTGGTTTCGAAACCTCATCATGATTCTTCTGAAAACGAAGAAGAATCATCACAATACGAACCGTCTAGAGAGTAATTTGTCAAACTTAAATTTAATTATTATGGAAAAGCTAAGCGAAATAGTAATAAAAAATGGTGTCTACGTTTACTCGAATCTATATAAATGTTTTGAATACACACGATTATTTCTAGGTATCTAACTTTCATTATACGTTATTGGGGAAACGGTTAATGAAGATAAGACCTTCGATATATTTTTTTTAAGATACTGAGATTCTAAGATGCTAAGGTTCTAAGTTTTCTCTCTTTATCTAAATAGTAAAAAAAAGCTGAACTTTTAGTTCAGCTTTTTTATTTTATAACGTCAGAGAAAAACCTCTGAACCTTTGCATCTTTGTACCTCTGAACCTATGTACGATAACAATATATTGCATTCCAGCGGTTGAAACTCGCTGGCTATATTTTTTTTTTGAGATGCTAAGGTACTAAGTTGCTAAGATTCTAAGCTTTTTCCAATCTTTGGTATTTTTTTACACAAAAAAAGCCGAACAAAGTTCGGCTTAAATATATTTATTTTTATGCTCAAAGAGAAAACTTAGAACCTTAGCATCTCAGAGTCTTAGCATCTCAAAAAATATGTTCAAAGAGAAAAAACTTAGAACCTTAGCAACTTAGTATCTTAGCATCTAAGAAGTTTACGTTAGTAAACTTCCGAAGCTTCCTTCAATTTCTCCATATTATTAACCAACTGAAGCTCAGAAACGATTTTCTGAATATCACCATTCATGATATTTCCTAGATCGTAAAGCGTTAAACCAATACGGTGATCGGTTACACGACCTTGCGCATAGTTATACGTACGGATTTTTGCCGAACGGTCTCCAGAACTTACCTGAGAACTTCGTTTTTTAGCATCTTCTTCCTGCTTTTTAGCCAATTCCATTTCGTACAAACGAGAACGTAATACCATTAAAGCTTTATCTTTATTCTTGTGCTGCGATTTCTCATCCTGACATTGCGCCACCAAACCTGTTGGAATGTGCGTTAAACGTACAGCCGATTTCGTAGTATTTACCGATTGTCCTCCAGGTCCAGACGAACAGAAGAAATCTACACGAACATCGTTCATATCTACCTGAACATCAAACTCCTCAGCTTCTGGCAAAACCATAACCGTTGCAGCCGATGTATGCACACGTCCTTGAGTTTCTGTCTGCGGAACACGCTGTACACGGTGAACACCCGCTTCAAACTTCAAAGTTCCGTATACATCTTCTCCAGTAACCTCAAAAATAACCTCTTTGAAACCTCCAGAAGTACCCTCGTTCATATCTACAACAGATGATCTCCATCCCATAGATTCGCAATATTTCGTGTACATTCTAAACAAGTCACCAGCAAAAATACTCGCTTCGTCCCCACCCGTTCCGGCGCGGATCTCCACCATTACGTTTTTCGCATCTTCAGGATCTTTAGGAATAAGCATAAATTTGATTTCCTCCTCCAATTCTGGCAGACGTTCTTTTGCTTCATCCAATTGCATTTTGGCCATTTCCACCATTTCAGCATCGCTTCCGTCAGCAATAATTTCGTTTGCTTCTTCGATGTTTGCTAAAATTATGATGTACTCTTCTCTCTTTTCAACAAGCGCTTTTATCCCTTTATATTCTTGGTTAAGCTGCTTATAACGTTTTTGATCAGAAATAACATCCGGCTGAATAATCAAATCCGAAATCTCATCGAAACGCTGCTTTACATATTGAAGTCTATCTAACATTTTCTAATTCCTTTTATTGGACGGCAAAATTACAAAATTTTTATCGAAAATTCTAGTGTTCATTTTTTAGGGAATTTAAGTTGAATATTTAGTGGAATTGTAATGATTTTTAGGAGCTATTTCCTGCTATCCGCTATATCTTTTTAGGCGGAAAGTTTAAGGTTTAATAAGTTCTTTTTCGTTTGCCTAAAAAGGATGCCGCTTCTATCAGGGCTAGGGCTTTGTTTTTCATAAAACACTTTACGGTTTTCCGTAATGTATTTAGCTTTTATGTTCTTAGTTTTGAAAACTAACTAACAACCACAACTAAAAAAATGAAAAAACTGTTTAGCATATTCTTGTTACTCTTTGTAATAATGCAAAATTATTCTCAGGGAAATGGTTCTGAAACACGTAAGTTTATTGAAAATGCAGAAATCACCCAAGTAAATAAAGATTGGAATACAAAAGCAGAATTTAAGTCCGGACTTGATGAAATAGTTTCTTTCTTTCCAATTGAAGTAATTGATTTAAAATCCAACAGAAAAATAAAATCATTACAAGTGGATATGACTCTAAAATACCACGGAAATAATGATTTCAAATCTTCATGGATTGATTTAAATGAAGTCGACGAATTTATATTGTTTATTGAACAATATGTTATTCCAAATCTGAAAGATAAAACCGAAAAAAACCAATCAACAACATACATTTTTAATTCAAAAGAAATAATGTTTAGTTTTAAAATTCAAAATGCTTTAAGAAGAATGTCAATATATCTTAAAGATAATGGTATTACAGATTATGAAAATTATTTCTGGACAGAAACACAAGTAGGGAAAATTCCTGAATTGCTTACAATGTTGAAGGAGATTAAATAATTTAAAAAAAGATTTATGAAATATTTTCTATTCATAATTTTAATTGGAATCAATTTAAATGCACAAGATTGCCCGACGAGAATTGGCGACTTTGAAATAAATTCTACAAAAACATCTGATCTAGAATCGATATTACCTTCATATTCGTCATATATGACAATAATAGAAGACTTAAATGAATATCAAAATAAAGTAGTTAATTATGAAGATCTTAATGAAAAATACTCAGGAGGAACACTTCCTTATAGATTAAAACCAGACTATAATAATGTAAAAAGTTGGTATAATTTAGAAGTTGCCTCAGTAAATGATTCTACAGAAGTAATATTTATCCCTAGTTATGAAACTGATAATATTGTTATTAAAAATGTTTTACTAAAATTCTATAACGATAAATTATATTTTATAAGGGCAAGCTTAAATAAAAATTATACTGATATTATTCTTGAAAAATATAAAGGAAAGGGATTTAAGTCAGAAGAAAAGAAAACTCCAAATAATTGTAAAGATCCAAAATTAAAAAAATATCATAATTCATTATCTCAGTATTTTTTTGCTTCTGAGGAAAATAAAATCCGAGCAATGTTAACTTTTGATTTTAAAATCAATAAATATTGTGAAACTGTAATTAATGATAGAATAGAAATATTCGATTTCGACATTTACATAAGAGAAAATAAAAAAATCAAGTTCAATATGGAAAACATGCAAATGATGGAAGATGATAGAAGAAAAATTGAAAAGGAAGAAAAACTTAAAAGATTTTAAATTATCGAGCTAAAATTACATTTATACTAAACAAGAGCTCTCTTCCTCAATATCGCAAATGTCTCATTCCTTTAAGCATCTTAAAAAAACAATTTCATAATAGAAGAAAATGCTACAACTATTAGATAAAATAAAAATCATAAATAAATATCAAAAGGAGATTTCTGACTTATCATCAGAAGAGAGATTTAATATTTTTAGAATTTGTGGGGTTAATCATTACGAAGTAACACATTCAGCAATTTTAACAGAGCTTTTAAGCAATAATTCATCTCATAGTTTTGGTAATAAATTTTTAATAGCATTTCTTAAAGTTTTAAAAAGAGAAAATTTATTATCTGAAGATTATCATTTTTCCCTCGAAGACATAAAAGTAATTCCTGAATTTTCAACTGGAGAGCTAGGAAGAATTGATATTCTAATTAAGAACAGTAATCAATGTCTTATAATCGAAAATAAAATTTATGCTAATGATCAAAAAAAACAATTAAAGAGATATGAAACATATGCAAAAAATAACTTCGCAAATTATAAACTCTTTTACTTAACATTATTTGGAGATGAAGCCTCTGAAAATAGTGCACAAGATTCTAATTACACAACAGTTTCGTATAGCCATACTATAATAAACTGGTTAGAAAGATGTGTAGAGATTTCCGCTAAAAATCCAGTTATAAGAGAAACTTTAATACAATACATCAATCACTTAAAATATTTAACAAATAATACTTCACTTTCTAAAATGAATAATGAAATCATTGAACTTTTAAGTCAAAACGACAATATTGAAGCGACTTTTACAATTGGAGAAAGATTAAATGATGTCAAAAATCATTTGATTAATAAAATTTTGTTAGCGCAGTTAAATGATTTATGCAAAGAACTTAATCTAGTCAATGAATCTGAAGAATACGACAGAGTTAATACATCTTGGGCAGGATTTCAAATTACAAATCCAGAATGGAAATTTTTTAAAATAGCCTTGGAATTTGAAGCTCGCGGATTGAGAAATTCAATTATTGGATTGACACATATAAATCGAGACGATCGAAAAGATGAAACATTCGAAATATTAAAAGGACGATTTAAAGGGAATAATAAAAACTGGGTCTGGAATGATTTTCCTAAATATAATTCTTGGAATAAAGATGCTATGATTGCAATTCAAAATGGTGAAATGAGGAATATTTTTAAAATAGAAATAGAAAACATTTTATCAAAAACAAAAGGTTTAGAAATGTAATTACATCATATTTAACGCACGCATCTTACTGATTAACATAAAATAAGCACAAGTAGATTGCTCGTGATAGCAACACATATTCAATAAATTCAATATCAGAAGCATAATATAAATCTATCTAAACAAATAAATTATCCAACAACCCATTATGGCAGAATTAAGTAAAATATTTAGTCATCTTTCAAGAGATTTATTTATATATTTCTTAACAGGTTTTATAGTTGTTATCGACCTAGCATATCTTGATTATTTATTTAACACAGCAAGTACTTTTAAATACATAAAGACAATTCCATATTGGGCAATTAGTTCAACTATCATTGCTTTTACAATTGGACATTTAGTATTTTCAATAATGTATTTTATTTTTGAATATACTAAACTAGAAATTTGGTTAAAGAAAAAGCTATTCTCGTCTTATGACCATGAAAATAATAAACCGCCTTTTGAAATTAGCTTTGAAAAAGAAATTAAAATATTCGAAAAAAAGAGGGTGCTTCACGATCAATTTATTGAGAGGCATACACAACTGTACTTAATGCGTTGGAATCTTGCGGGAGGGTTTATGTTTAGTGGTTTGACTAATATTCTTTTTGAGATTTATTTTCATTTTACCATTGTTTTTACTGCTCTTTCCATTCTTTCAATTTTGATAGGATTTTCGCTCTACGTTTTATCTTTAAAAACAGAGAAAGATTGCTTTGCCAGAATAAATAAAATTGCTGACTCAATTTGATGAATTTATCCCGTTAGAGTAGATTTGCATCCGCGCCCAAAACAGCAGAACATAATACAAATCATAAAAACACAATACATGACAGAGTTTTTATTTGACTATAAGGAAATTATAAATATTACATTAAGTCTCATAATTGGGGCAATTCCAACATTTTATGATATTAAAAAAGGAAAAAACAATAAAAAACTAAATGGAAAAGGTAAGATTTTGTTATTTGTATGTTCCATTTTTATTATATTTTCTTTCTATACATTTTATCAGGAAAAGAATAGAATAAAATCTGATGATATAATTTTAAAGTTTAGTCTACGATCTCCAACTCCATTTTCAAGCTATCAAGAAATATCAGATAAACTTCCAAAAGAAATCTTTGTACCTCTTATAAAAATTGAAAAAGCAAGTACCTCAGGTTTCTTTAAATTTCAAAATTTTAATTCTGGGAATGGGCACGCCTCAGAATCAAAATTTGTAAATTATGTTTGTTATATATCTGAAAATAAATCAATAGAAAATTTTCCTAAAAATATCGAAGATGTAAATCCTGAAAATGTAGTCTTATATTTATCCCTCAAAAAATATTTTAAAAATGGATATTCAATGAATGGCTTGCCAAAACTTATCTTAAGAAATACCACATATGAAGGAAAAATAGATCTAATTAATGATAAAATTGAATTTTCTAAACCATGATTCCCTGCTACACAAAGTATTCAACCAGACCAACTCCACAATTCTGAAAACTTTAGGGATTGGATTGCCTCAGCTTGTACAATTTTTACTAAAAATAGAAAATATAACTAAACCTTATAAACATCATCCAACAACTCCATTTCATCTTCTGGCAATAACTGCAAGGCAATTTCAAGCAAAGTCATTACATTGACATTATTGTCTTTTGTAAAACTCGACAAACTTTGCGCATCAGGATTAAGCAAAATAATACTTGCTTTGAGCAAATCTGAAACCATTAGATTTAATTCGTTATAAGAAGATACTTTTAGCGGTATTGTAAATGAGTTGGTTTCTTTTGGTTCTGGTTTTAGCGTAGTGAAGTATTTTCCTTTATTTATTATTCCTAGCAATTCTTCGGCTCTTTCTTTATTTTGGATTTTCATTTTTATATAAGATTTAATTTACAATTTTAAACAAATATATAAAAAATCAGTAACATACAACCCCTTTCTTACATTCACTTAAAAACAATCGATTACTTGTAATTTCATTTCTATGAAAAGAGAAAGAAAAAGTGAAATTCCAGAAGTTGTAAAAGACCTAGGAATCAAGATTAAAGATATAATTGAAGAAAAGAAATTCAAGCGACGAGAGGTTGCTCATGATGCAGAAATGGATGTTGAAAGTCTAAGAAAATATATAAAAGGCTCGCAAGAAATGAAAGTAAGCACTTTGTTTAAAATTGCACAAGCTTTAAAAATTCATCCAAGTGAATTAATTAAGGATTTGTAATCACGAAAAAGACTCAAATTGCAAATTAATCTTTGCGGAGCTACTTGCGAAGATTTCTCCTTATGTCGAAATGACAAAACTGAATCGAATAAATTTGCAAACACACATAGATCTATAAATTTTTAATTAAACTCTCCAATTGAAAAAAATAATCATCGTTGTATTTATTATAATGTTTTCATCATGCAAAGAAAATGATGAAGAACAAAAACTTATGTACAAACAGCTCGTAAAATATCGAGATGAATTAAAGATGAATGCAAGAGATATAGATGCCTATATTCAAAATTTTATAGAAAAAGAGAAAATATACAAAAGCAAAACTGAAGGTAGAAATGGAATTTTACTTGAATATGAAAAATCTTTTGAGAAACTAAAATTCAAAGAAAGAGATAAGATAGTTAAACTTCGCGATTCGTTTAATCGGGAACATAAATTAAACCTCCATTTTGATACTTCAAATTATGATAACAATATCTCCGATACTGTTTTTAACAGATTAATGGAAATTGATTTTTATCGTTTAAAAATTAGCTTTCAAAGTAGATATTTAGTAGGTCATAGATGTATGTGAATTTCTTTGCTACATAGTAAAATTCAACTTCGACTATAAACGATTTACGCTTGTTCAAAATTTAGAAAGTTTGACGCGAGCGCGAGCGTTTCGCTAGTGCACACAATCTTTACAAATTGAATACACTTATTAAACGTACTAATGAAAATAGAAATTAATAAAAAGTATCAGTCAAGTTTAATTGCAAATACTGATCTTCACGCAGGTGGTTTGTTTTTTTGTGTAATCTACCAAAATCAACTAGAGTTCTTTAAGAATGGTAAAGTTGAGCTAACAAAAAAGGTCGTTGATGCCTTTCGTCCTGTGGATGAGCATGACATTAAACATTTACAAAATTATAAGATTATCGGAAACTACTCATTTAATGATAGAGGATATTTGGTTTGTAAGTTTGAAGATTTGTTTTGGACATTTACTGGATTATCTACCGAAAAAGATAGTTCAATTATTCCCTTTAACATTTATGATAGTCGCTTACTAAATAGATGGGGAGAAGTTTATAAACTTGAAGAAATTATTTAGTATCGACAAAGATTGACAAAGTATCCTTTGCGGAATTTCTAGTGTGATTTCTCGTTCCTCGAAATGACAAATACTGTGTGGTTACAATGTGGAAAACCTTTGCGGAGCTACTTGAGGAGATTTCTCGTTCCTCGAAATGACAATACTTTGTGGAAAATCGTTGCGGAGCTACTTGCGAAGATTTCTCTCCCGAAGCCTCGGGATCGAAATGACAATACTGTGTGGTTACAATGTGGAAAACCTTTGCGGAGCTACTTGTGGAGATTTCTCTCCCGAAGCCTCGGGATCGAAATGACAAAACTATGTGGTTACAATATAGAAAATCTTTGCGAAGCTACTTGCGGAGATTTCTCTCCCGAAGCCTCGGGATCGAAATGACAAACTGTATGGAGAAACTAATGGAGAAACAAACTACAAAAAGCAATCCTCATTAAATCAGTGTTAGTAAGAATTTTATATATTTGGTTATATCAAAAAAATCGATAGCGCGGATTTGCATTGGTAATCGCCTTGACGAACGATTCTAAAAAACAGGTTTTAGCAAGCTGAAATAATTTAGAAAAATTAGAAAAAAACTAAACCATGGAAAACTTCGATTGGACTTCTTTCACCAAAAAAATAGCCGTTAAAGCACAACTCAGTGACATTTACAATGCTTGGACAATTGCGAACGAACTGGAAAAATGGTTTCTAGAAAAAGTATCTTTTTTTGATGCTAATGAGAAATCAATTAGTAAAGATCAAAACGTTTCGGAGGGAAATGCTTATGAATGGCTTTGGTATTTGTATGATGACGCTATGAAAGGAAAAATCACTTCTGCCAACGGAAAAGACCAATTGCAGTTTACGTTTGAAGGAACGTGTCTGGTTGATATTAAATTGAGCGAAGAAAATGGCTATACAATTGTTGAACTTCATCAACATAATATTCCGACAGATGATAATTCGAAAAAATACATTAGGCTGGGCTGTTCCAACGGTTGGCACTTTTATTTGACCAATCTGAAATCGGTTTACGAAGGCGGATTGGATTTGCGCAATAAAGATGAGAATTTGAATCCGATGATTAATAATTAAAATGGGATATAATTTTTACAATGCTGAAACAGAGATTTTATATCTCAATAATTCTAGCGAATACGATACTTTGTCGGTTTTTAAATTCTGCGCAAATAATCTTTACAGAATAAACGAAAGGATTAAAAAAGGAGAAACGATCAAAATCATTGAAAACATTGACAAAGAATATACTAAAACGTATCTAATTGAAAATACCGCAGATTTTAAAAAATGGGTCGAAAAAATATACAACGGAGGTTTTGAAGATTATCTCGAAACTGGAATGAAATAGTTTATTTTTCCAAAATCACGCCACAACACACTCCATATTTTTTTCTTCCATAATCTGCATATCGATTATTTTTTGAGCAACAGTTCCTCTTTCGAATAAACGAATGAATTTGAAAACGGCACTAACAAAATATCCTGGGTTTGAAACCAATCTGGCGATTTCTGTTATTCTTTTATCTCTTAATTGCGTGCAGGCTTCTCTTCCATCTTCTGGAACTGCTACAAATTCGTTGGCAAATTTCCATGCGCCGTTTCTTGCGGTTTCCATACTGAAATCGATAAAGAAGTTGTCTATTTTGCCTGTAAATTTTAGAATCCACGTAAGTGTTGGCCAAATTTTAATTAAGCATTTTTCGACACCGCCAACGAGATTGCTCAAAATAAAGTTTATTTTATCAAAATCGGCTTTTAAATCTTCGATGTCTTCGACTGTACTGACTTCCGCCGAGGCAATTCCTAAATCGAGATTAATATGTGCATTGATTCCGAGCAGTAAATGCTGCAACACTATTGGCCAGAACTTTTCGGATTGTTCAAAGGCAAATGCCCAACATTCAGACGGTTTTTCTTTGGCTTGATATTGATAATAGGCTTTTAAATATCTATTAGCAAAAATAACATCCAGTTTTTCCATTCGTTCGCCATTCTGGAAAGAACCAGTATGAATACCTTCTTTTACTCTTAGCGTAACTTCGCGATATAGAATGGCAAATAAACCCAAATTGCTCTGGTCTATTTTTGATTTTTCTATTATTTCATCCAATAACAAAATTACTTCGTCTATAGTTCCTGCTTGTTTCATACTCATGTATAATTGGTTATGATTAAATTGAGAAGAACTAATTTAATTATTTTAAGCTTTCAATGAACGTCATTTTGAGGTGATTATTTTGTTATTTCTTTTTGCAATTTCAGCAAAAAATCCCGCAAGAAAACTTCTTACGGGATTTTTTTTAAAACCTGATTTAATTAGCGCTGACGCTAACAAAATACTATTTCGGTGCAAATCGATTATGATCGTATAGTTTTCTATCTGTGATATAATGCAAAATAAGATTCTTTGTCTGATCGGCTGTCAAGTCCTGATTATAGTTTTTTGCAACTACAACTCCCAGTCGGTTGATTTCATCATTTGATAGGTTCTCAAAATAAGAAAGTATCGTTTCTTTATTTTCCTGTTCGTTAATATCGAAATTTGGAATTGGCTCTGGCTGTACAGGAACTTCTTTCGTTTTACTTGAAACGTTTATTTTCTCTGCTTTTTCAGGTTTATTTTGCGAGAAATTTTTAGCAATCTTACGCTCAGGCTCCGACGGCAAATCAGCGGGATTCATTTTGGAAACTTCTTTTAAAATATATCCTAAAACCGCAACCAAAACTACTTTTGGCAACAACCCAATAATATCGCTTTTAATCACTGATGCCATTTGAAGTCCAGAAAATACTCCAAGCGCTATAAACGAAAAGCCTAAGATTTTAAAGTAATCTGGCAAAACAACATCAATTTTTCTGATGCGGTTTCCTAAAACAATATTAATCACTACTATTGCGACATTTGCAAGAATTAACAATATCGCACTAGAAAATGAACTTGAACCAAAAGAAGCTAATGCATTGACATCTCCAGCAGAAAAATAAACGGCTAGAGACTTAAAAAACATTACGCCTACTGAATAAACTGCAATTGCTAATAAAATTAAAGAGGCAATTATTAAAGAATCTGCTTTTTTGTATTGAAGTGTTTTACTCAAAAAGATTTTAAACACAAACAGAATTCCTATCCAGATTAAATTGCTGAAAACTGAAAATCCGTTGGCCGTTAAGCCATGAAACCAAGTTTGGTCAACATACAAAAAGTCTTTGTAAATTGAAAAGAGCAGCATTAAACCTGCATAAATGAATGCGGCTAATGCGGCGATATTATAATATTTAGGTAAAGTTGTTTTTGGGGTAGAGTTACTCATAAAGTGGCTGATTTGTTAATTGATGATTGGATAGTTATACACCCAAAAATATAAAAATATAATTACAAACCAACTGGACTTTTTCTGTATTTTAAAACTGTTTCAATAAAAAACATCCTGCAAGAAAATAACTTACAGGATGCTTTTTTACTAACTTAAGGCTTAAGAAATATTAAGCGACTTCTACTACTTTTAAAATTTCTAGTTTTAAATTCCCTTTTTTGGCAGGCCATTCAATAATATCGCCCTCCTTGTAACCAACCATTGCAATTCCTTCATCAGAAAGTACAGAGATTTTGTTTTTGCTGACTTTTGCTTTTTCTGGACCCACTAAAAGGATTGTTTTTTCCTCATTATTAATGTGATCTTTGTATGTAACTTTTCGGTTTATCGAAACAATATCTTCAGGAAGATCTTTTCTCAATACTTGAGTAGCATGTTTTAGCTGGCTCAATAAAAGTTCTTCTTCTTGTATGGTTACTTTTTTTCTTCTTACGTGATCTTTAATTAAATCGTATGTTCCTGTTGTTAAAATTATATTTTGTGACATTACTTTCTTGTTTGCTTCATCTTTTCGTGAACATGACACAACTCTTCAGAGAACAGCACGCAAAAACGGCTATTCAATGATATCACATCCTGAATAAAAATGAGATTAAATAAATAAAAACTGTATATAGAATATCCCTGTCTAGAGTTGTGACAGGGCCAAAGTAATAAACTCTTTGGAGCTTTTTAAGAAAGTATCGTCATGCAAATACAATAACGTGCACATTAAGCACATTAGACAGCTGTTTATTAAATAAAAATTTGCAGTGACCATTATTGTATCGATTCTAATCTTTTGGCAAGATAAGCCTTTTTCTTACAATATGCAAAAATTATAAAAAAAGGAAGCTTTCGCTTCCTTTCTATTGTAAAACTATTTCATTTTTTGTTCTAGTAATAATAATCTCTTCTCAATTTCTAAAATCTTAGCATCTTTAGCACCAAGTAGTTTTTGCTGATCTTCTATAAGCTTTTGCTGTTCTTGTACTGCTTTTACCAAAGGCACCACAAATTCTGAGTAACGTAAACTGTAATAATCACTGTCGTTTTGTGGTTTTACAATACCGCTAAATTTATAACCAATACTATTAGCAGCCGTTTCTACTTCCTGCGCAATAAATCCCGATTGCAAGTCTGTAGTTCCAGTTTTCATTTTATAAGTTACTGGTCGCAGTTTATTAATAAAGTTTAAACCATAAGTACTTGTTGCAATATCCTTTTTTAAACGAGAATCTGAATAATTTGACCAAGCGGTGTAACCTCCAATAGATGTTATTTTAGAATCACCAATCATCACTGTATTTGAACCTCTACCAATAGCATTCGTACCAATCACTATTTCATTGGTACCATTATCTGCTAATGGTCTTGTATTTGCTCCTAACAATACTGAGCTATTCATTGATTTTACAGTTAACATTAAATTTGATTCAAAAGTCCCATAATAGAGTCCACTCTCATAACCCATAACAGTATTAAGATCACCAGTTTGCACAAATCGCGATGCCCAGTGACCATTTACTGTATTATAACTTCCTGTAACATTACTTAAAGCTGAATTTCCAATTCCGATATTCTCTTTAGAAGTCTTTGTAATACTAATTGCATTCGGACCAATAGCAATATTATCATCGCCTGATGTAAGTGAATAAAGCGTTTGCAATCCTATCCCTGTATTTCTAACACCACTTTTATTACTGTATAATGAATTACTACCTAAACCTACGTTATGGAAACCATCAACATTTGAATACAAAGCTTTCAAACCTACAGCAACATTTGCAAGCCCATTAACATTATTATACATTGATGAAACACCTACTGCGACATTATCATAACCATCTAAATTAGCGTTTAATGCTAAATCTCCAAATGCAACATTATTCACACCAGAAGTAAGTTTTTGCAACGCCGCCCTACCCATTGCCGTGTTTGCTGCACCTGTAACTTTTGTAGGATTCATTGAAGCATATCCAAATGCTGTATTATTTGTTCCTAACAAACCGCTTGTATAGCCGTTAATTCTAAAAACCAAATCTTTATTATCAGAGGTTCCTATAAAATCTGTTGCAGGATTTGTCCCTTTGTTCCCCTTTATGCTCCAAGCTGTATTAGCAATTTGCTTTACTACACCATTTGCATCAGTAGTCAATAAATAATCGGTAGTTGCTCCCGTTTGCAATCCTGCAATTTTTAAGGTATTAACGGAAGTTGTGGTTAGAGTTGTTGGTTTTATTAAATCTCCACCAAATTGAATGGTATCATTAACTGCTGTTACACCATTATTAGCAGTGTTTAACGATTTGGGGTTCATTTTTACTTTTTTACCGTTTACCGTAACAAACGTTTCGGTTTGTGCCATCATTAATCCGCTCTGGATTAAGAATAGCAAGCATGCAATCTTCTTCATTTTCATTGTATTGTATGTTATTTATGTTTATTCTAATGTCTTTTTAATAAGGTTCGAAACCGTATCTCTGTTTAATTTTTCCATTTTTATGTAATCTTTTTTGATATCGTCTGCCTTGAGTCCTTTTACAGCTCCATTTACACATTGGCGGATATAATATTTTGAAACATTGTACTTTAAAAACAGTGCTTCTAAAACATTAGAATCATACGATTTATAAATTTTTGTTTTACTTTTACTCATTGTTTTGTCTGTTTCAAAAATGAAAACAAATATAGAAGATAATTTTCAACCTTCAAAATATTTTGAAGAAAATTTCCTACAAAAATGAATATCATTCTCGAGAATATAAAGTATTTAACTGTAAATGAGAATATTACTATAACAAAATTAGAAAGCATAATTGGTGCTAGTAAAGGAGTTTTATCTCGTGCCATAGCAAATGATACAGATATTCAGACGAAATGGATCTTAAAAATAGTTGAAAAATATCCCCAATATAGTTGCGAATGGTTGATAAAAAGAGACGGACCTATGCTGAAGAATTTAGAAAATACAAATTTGCCAAACCCAAATCTTGAAATTGAAGTTAATTATAAGGAACTTGCCGAATCGAGAAAAGAAACAATAGAGATTCAGAAAAAAGTAATATCCTATTTGGAAGCGCAAATTGAAAATAGTAATCTATAAAGTGAGTTATGAATTGTGAATTGTGAATTATGAATTGTAAATAGTGAAGAGTAATTAGTGAAGAGTAAATAGTAAAAAGGGAAAAGTGAAGAGTGAACTGTGAATTGTGAATAGACTATTAATAGTATACTCACAAAAGTATAAGAATGAAGATGGAATTTAAAGTGTCGCTGTTTGACTGTTATAAATAAAAAAAGGAAGCTTTCGCTTCCTTTTTTTGTAAAATTATTTCAATTTTTGTTCGAGTTTTAGTAATCGATTCTCGATTTCTAGAATTTTAGCTTCTTTTGCTCCTAAAAGTTTTTGCTGTTCGTTTATTTGCGTTTGCTGATCTTCTATAAGTTTTTGCTGCTCTTGTACTGCTTTTACCAACGGTACTACAAACTCTGAATAACGTAAACTATAAAAATCGCTGTCGCTTTGTGGTTTTACAATACCATTAAACTCATAACCAATACTATTAGCTGCAGTTTCTACTTCCTGAGCAATAAATCCTGATTGCAAAGCTGTAGTTCCAGTTTTCATTTTGTAAGTTACTGGACGTAATTTATTTATAAAGTTTAAACCATAAGTACTTGTTGCAATATCTTTTTTCAAACGAACATCTGACCCAATCGACCAGTTTACTGCACCGCCAATACTTGTCATATTTGAATTTCCAATTTGAACGGTGTTTGACCCTCTTCCTAAAGCATTTGTACCAATTACAATCTCATTATTACTATTATCAGCTAAAGGCCCTGCCGATGAACCAATAAAAACTGAACCATTAGAAGTTACGAGACTTCCTGACGGAGTATTACCATTATCATTAGCATTACCATATCCACTACCAGCGCCAAATCCCAAAGCAATATTGAAATCACCAGATTGCAATGAACCTAATGCGCTATTTAATACAGTGTTAAAATTACCGTTTTTAAGATCTTTAAGAGCCGATGCTCCAATTGCAGTATTCCTAATTCCAATTTGATTATTATTAAGAGCAAAAGATCCAACAGCTGTATTAGCATCTCCTGTAAGGTGATTTTTTAGAGATTCAGAACCAATTGCTACGTTATCAGCTGTATTTTTATCATTCAAAAGAGATTGATAACCAACAGCAACATTGTTTTTTGACAGAGAGCTTTTTAATGCTTCGTAACCCACTGCTACACTATTTTCTGCATTAGCACCAGCCGCATTTACTCCAATTGCAACATTATATCCTCTATCGCTTCTAAACATTCCTCCTGAAGAACCAAGTCCAAACGAAGTATTTGATACACCAATCATACCAGACACTTCATTTTTTCTTAAAAACACCAAATTTTGATCGTCTAATGTACCAATACCATTCTTAAGATAATTTGTACCTCTGTTTCCATTTATACTCCAGGCGTTATTGGCAATTTGCTTCACTACACCATTTACATCTGTAGTTAATAAGTAATCGGTCGTAGTTCCCGTTTGCAATCCTGCAATTTTTAAGGTATTAACAGCCGTTGTGGTTAAAGTAGTTGGTTTTGTTAAATCGCCACCTAATTGAATTTTACCATTATCTGCAGTTAAACCATTATCTGCAGTTCCTGCATTTGGTACAACTTGTACTTTTTTTCCGTTTACTGTAACAACAGTTTCTGTTTGTGCCATCATTAACCCGCTTTGGATTAAGAACAGCAAGCATACAATCTTCTTCATTTTATAATTATTTATTAAAACTTGATAATTAACTTTCAATTATTGAAACTTCTAGAATAGAAAATTTCAATTTTTAAAATCAACGCAAATATATAATACAATTCTTACTTATTAAAGTTTATGTAATTATTTTCTTATTTTATATTAAACAAAATAAAAACTAATTTTCCTACTTTTGCATTAAGAAAAATATTATTTATAAAATTTCCTAGTTATGAAATTTGAAGAAATCTGGACAGTAGAATTAAAAAATGGTGTTTTTGGAGGAATCACGCCAACTGTTGATCCTTTTGATAAAACAAAATTCTATGTTTCTGATGGCTGGGGATCTAGCTACCCATCAATGAAATTAAGACAGATTTCATTTAATGATGGAAAAGAAACAAATGCTACGCCAATAAAAAATTCGGTTAGATGTTTATATTTTAATTCAAATAAAAAAGATGTGTTTGCCGTTTCCGACAATAAAATTTTTCAGATTAACAGAGAAGATTTTTCCATAATCAAAAAATTTGAAAAAGGCATTCAGAAATATGCTGACTACATTTCTTCAAATGATAAAGACATTCTTCTTTTAATGAATTTTAATTCCGATTTTCTTTCTATTTATAATTATATAGAAGAAAAAGGAATTAAGAAAAAACTAAAAACTTGTGGTGGTATTTTTAAAGAAAACGAAACTAGCTTTTTGATCTTTTGTCCAAAAATTGGAAGTGTACAACAATATGATTTAACAACAAACAAAACTAAAGAAGTTTTAAAAACTCCTATTTTTTGTAAAGCTTTTAAAAGTGAATCTGATCAATTATATCTTCATTTGGGTAAAATAATCGAAGCCACGGCAAATACGCATGAAAGAATTATTCCTATAAATCAAATTGAAATTTATTCTCAAACGGATTTTTCTAAAAAAATGACAATCGAATTTGATTTCAGTTTTGATAGATTCATTGTTTCTCAAAATGAAGAAAAATTATATCTGGTAAAAGACAATCAAATCTGGATTTATTCGCTTTCAACAAAAAAAATAATTAATCAAATTATATTAAACGAAAAAATCAGAGTAGCGCAAATTTTTGATGAGCAGCAATTATTCCTAAGTTATGAATATGACAAACCGAATGTCCTAAATTGCTGGAAATTTTAATATTGGTAAAAAAATTATACAAAAGCATTTATTATCTAGAATGCAGAAACTGAATAGCAAATTACAAGCATACTGGAATAACGCCTAATAATATGACCATTTATGGTACATCAACCTATACGCACCAATATGATAATGACGGATATCCTCTAAGCTGGCATATGGTGTATGAAAATAATGGCCCTGTTCCAGCAACAGCAGATTATACGGTTGAGTATTATTAATTCAATTGGTTTTTATGCACTTATCCTTCTCGCGAAGTTTGGGGAAGCTCAATAGGAGATAAAATGAGAATTCAGAAATTGAACAAAATACCTTTGTACCTTTTTTAAACTAAAAAAATGACAAAATCAGTAGTATTATTGGTTTTGTTTTTTTGTAAGTATATTTTTATAAATAAAATTGTATTTTCGCAAAATTAATTTTTTGAAGGATGAATTTCCAAAAATATGATTTACTAACAAATAGAGATGTTACATTATTCAGATTTAAAAGTAAAGGGATTAATGGGGAGACTGATAAAGGCATAGTTTATAAAGAAACAAAAAATGAAACCATCTATAATTTAGCTTTCGGAGATTTAATTTTTGATCCAATACAAAAAGAATATTTTATTGACGATTTAATTGTAAGCGATAATGGGGATCGAAATAAAATACTGGCTACAGTAGCTAAATCTGCATATATTTTTTCAGAAAGATACCCTAATAGAATAATCTTTTTTAAAGGAAGTACTAAAAGTAGAACAAGATTATACAGAAGAGTCATATCTCTCAATTTGAAAGAATTATCAGAAACATTTTATATCTTTGGTGCAGAAGAGGATGAAAGTGGAAATATATTTAATATTCCTTTTCAATCAAATGTGGATTTTTTTGGATTTTTTATTAAAAGAAAATAAATTATGAAAACAAATACAAATATTCAAAAACAAACCAAAATAGATACTAAAGTAAAAGTTGATCCCAAGTTAGATAAAATAAAAGATATAAAAATCAAATCTGATAAGCTGGATGAAATTAATAAACACAACTTTAAATTAAGTTTATAATTATTTTAAAGCTTCAATCCCAAAACTTAAAAACAAATCAATTTTTAAGTTTTGCATATCCTTCGACTTCGCTCAGGAAGACACAAAACACACAAACCATAAATATCAGAAAAACAACAACTTAACAACCAACATAAAAACTTTGTTCCTTTGTTCCTTTGAACCTTTGTACCTTTCTTATAAAAATTCCCTAATTTCGCTCGTCCAACTAGAAAAGAAAAAATGAAGGTATGTATTGCTGAGAAACCAAGTGTAGCACGTGAAATTGCATCTGTTTTAGGTGCCAATACCAAGCACGATGGATATTACGAAGGCAATGGTTATGCAGTAACCTATACTTTCGGACATTTATGCACCTTAAAAGAACCTAACGATTACAAACCACACTGGAAAAGTTGGGATTTGAACAATTTGCCGATGCTTCCTGAAAAGTTCGAAACTAAAGTCGTTCAGAATTCGGGAATCCAGAAACAGTTTAAAATTATAAAAAGTCTTTTTGACAAAGCCGAAGTGGTTATAAACTGCGGGGATGCTGGACAAGAAGGAGAATTGATTCAGCGCTGGGTGATGAACGAAGCGCATTATAAAGGAGAAATTCAGCGTTTATGGATCTCGTCACTTACAACTGAAGCGATTAAAGAAGGTTTTGAAAACTTAAAACCCTCTTCTAATTATGATAATTTATTCTACGCCGGGTTTTCCAGAGCAATTGGAGATTGGCTTTTAGGTATGAATGCAACGCGTTTATATACCGTAAAGCATGGCGGTTACAAACAGGTTCTGTCTATCGGCCGTGTGCAGACACCAACATTGGCGATGGTTGTAGATCGTTTTAGAGAAATCGAAAACTTCAAACCTCAACCCTATTGGGAATTACAGACATTGTACAGAGAAACGCTTTTTAGTTATGAAGAAGGTCGTTTTCTAAACAAAGAAGATGGAGAAATTGTTGCTGCAAAAGTCAAAGAAAGTGATTTCGAAATTGTTTCTGTTGATAAAAAGAATGGAAACGAATACGCACCAAAACTTTTCGACTTAACTGGTTTACAAGTGTATTGCAATCAAAAATTTGGATTTTCGGCAGAAGAAACATTGAAGATTGCACAGACTTTATACGAGCAGAAAGTCATTACATATCCCAGAGTTGATACGACTTTTTTACCTGGTGATATTTATCCGAAAGTGACGGGAATTCTGCAAAAATTAACCAATTATGCTGAATTGACTCAGCCAATTTTAGGAAAAAAAATCAAGAAATCTCCAAAGGTTTTCAACGATAAAAAAGTAACCGATCACCATGCGATTATTCCAACCGGAGTTCAAAACAATCTGCCACACAATCAGCAGCAGGTTTACGATATTATTACCAGACGTTTTATTGCTGTTTTTTATGATGATTGTCTCGTTGCCAACACAACAGTTATTGGAAAAGCCGCCGATGTAACTTTTAAAGCGACAGGGAAAGAAATCTTGAAAAAAGGTTTCCGCGTTGTTTTTGAAGATCCGAATGCGAAAGAAAAAGAACCCGATTTATTGCCAAGTTTTACTGTGGGCGAAAAAGGTCCGCATGAGCCTTCGTTTCTTCAAAAAGAAACCAAACCACCCAATCAGTTTACCGAAGCGACTTTACTGCGTGCGATGGAAACGGCTGGAAAACAAGTTGACGACGAAGATTTACGCGAATTGATGAAGGAAAACGGAATCGGGCGTCCGTCAACACGTGCGAATATTATCGAAACGCTTTTCAAACGCCAATATATTGTTCGAAATAAAAAACAGGTTTTACCCACTTTAACGGGTATTCAATTGATTGATACGATTCAAAACGAATTGGTAAAATCAGCCGAACTTACCGGAACTTGGGAAAAACAGCTGAAAGATATCGAGAAAGGAACTTTCACCGCCGCGGCGTTTATTAGAAACATGAAACGTATGGTTGAAGCTTTGGTTTATGAAGTACGAAGCGAAACCAAACACGCCAATATTTCACATGCTGCAACGGTTCAGAAACCAGTTGTAAAAGCAGAAAAAGAGAAAAAGAAAGCCTCTGGAATTTCGGCAGAAACTTGTCCGAAATGCCAAAAAGGAAATATACTGAAAGGAAAATCGGCTTTTGGATGCAGTGAATACAAATCGGGCTGTGATTTTGTGCTGCCTTTTGTTTTTCATGATAAAAAAATCACGGAAAGCCAATATTTACGATTGGTTCAGAAAGGTTCGACAGTAAACATTAAAGGTTTCAAAACCGATTCTGGAACTGTTGAAGGTTTACTTCGTTTTGAAGAAAACTACAAACTGAAATTAGAGCCAAAGAAAACAGATAAAAAAGCCGAATCAAAAGAGAGTTCAGATGCATTAGTTTGTCCGAAATGTAAAAAAGGAACGATTCTGAAAGGCAAAACTGCTTATGGCTGCGCTGAGTACAAATCGGGTTGCGATTTCAAAGTGACTTTTGATGAAGTTCGAGCTAAATTAAAAGACCAAAAACCTACTAAGGAATTGGTTTATTCGATTTTGAGTGCTAGCGTTTGATTTTTTTGCCACGAATTCACGAATTTTTATTGATATACTGGATGTTTTATTTGTCGCGAATTCCACGAAAGCATTAATTTATTTCACACAGATTTGAGCAGATTAGCACAGATTTTAAATATATAAAATTTGTAAAATTCATCGCAAACCATCATTACTGCATTTCGATATAAATTCGTGAATTCGTGGCTAAAAAAATTTTCATACTTTAGTAGCAATATTACCAAACCCAAAATCTAATAAATATGTTTCAGAAAATTACTCTTATCGCCCTTATCATAGCTTTCGTTTCTTGCCAGAAAAAAGAAACCGTTGAAAAAGACAAAATCAAAAAAGCCGACTGGTTAATCGGGAATTGGGAAAATAAAACTCCAGAAGGCATTTTATCTGAAAACTGGCAAAAATTAAACGACAGTACTTTCAGCGCTTCTTCTTATTTTATTAAAGGAAAAGACACTCTGCATTTTGAAACTATTGTTTTGGCGCAATTAGGCGAAACGCTGACTTACAAAGCAACTGTAAAAGGTCAAAACGAAGATAAACCAGTTTTCTTCCCTTCTACTTCTGAAACAGATCAAAAATTGGTTTTCGAGAATCCGAAACACGATTATCCTCAAAAAATTACTTATACTAAAGGTGCCAATAATACTTTAACCGCAGAGATTTCTGGGAATTTGAATGGAAAACCGAGTTCTGAGAAGTTTGTGATGACGAAGAAGTAGTTAAATGTTTTTTGTAAAAAATAAAATGACAAAAAGAAGAATTAGAATAATGATTAATATTATTTTAATTCTTCTTTTTGTGTCTTGCAACAATTATCAATTAAGCTATAAAAGCATTAAATCAGGTTTTTTGTATGACGATGGAATTTACACTATTCCTGGAAAGGATCGAAATATTTTGATTAAAGAATTAAAAGACGGATCAAAAATATTTGCCATAAGAAACAGTAAAAATAAAATACTGTTTCAACAAAGCTTAAATGAAACTTTTAGCGCTTATCACTATTGGGTTTTATATGTTGATAAAAATGCTGATATATGGTACTATAATTCAGATTACTTTTCTTCTCAGGCAGTACTTTTTAATAAAGAAACTCAGCAATATGAGATGAAGGATTTGTGCAGAAATAAAATACAATTGCCTTTAGAATTTAAAAAGGAAATAGAATCGAAAGGATCTAAAATATGTACCTTTTGATTATATAAATTTCAAATGTTAAAAAAATAGTGCATTTTATTAATCGCATCTTCTTTACGAAAGTATCTCAGAACCTTAGCAACTTAAAAAAATCACTCATTCTCCCCGATCTTATTCACCATAAAAATCATCAGAATTCCTAGAAGTGCCATAATTAAGAATGCCCATTTCATACTTAGATATTCAGAAATAAAACCAACCATTGGCGGAACCAATAAAAATCCTAAATAACCAATTGTTGATATTGAAGTTAAAGCAGAACCGCTGCTTAATTTTGAAGATCTTCCTGCAATGCTAAACACTAACGGAACCACGCAAGAAACCCCAAATCCGATTAAAACATAACCGAAAATAGTTGGATAAACATACGGCAAAATAAAACAAACTCCAAAACCAGCTGTTATTAAGATTCCGCTGTAAAGCAAGATTTTTTTAGTTCCAAATTTCATTACGCCATAATCACCAAAAATACGTCCTAACGTTACTGCCGAAGCAAAAAATACAAACGCGGCACTGGTTAATTTTGGAGAAGCTTTTAATATATTTTCAAAATAAATTCCGCTCCAATCGTACATTGTGTTTTCGCAAGCCATAGAAACGAAACAAATCAAAGAAAATTTTACCAGATTTTTTTCTGGCATTGAGAAGAACTTCTTTTTCACCGGAACAGGCTCATTATGAATACTCATCGGGTAAAAACAAGCCGTTAGCGCAAGCATAAAAATACTTACTCCCAATAAGTGGTGTGAAGGCGCGATATGCTGTGTTACCATTACATAACCTAAACCAGCTCCCGAAAAAACGGCAATACTCCAAACCGCATGAAAACGTGTTATAATCGATTTTGGATATAGTTTCTGCACTTCCAGAGATTGTGCGTTTATAGATAAATTGAAAATATTACGAGAAGCTCCAAAGAATAAAAGTATGATAACCAACTGCCAAACAAATGCTGCCAAACCAGGCAAAGACAGCGCAATATTGAACATAACTGCGCCAAGAAGCATTATATAACGACTGCTGTATTTATTCAATAATTTTCCTGTAAAAGGCATTGTAAGCATTAAACCTATCGGAAAAGCAAATAAAACTGCTCCAAATTCGGCTTCAGATAAATGCAATTGGGCTTGTATGCGTGGAATTCGCGAAACCCACGAAGAATATCCAAAACCAGAAAGGAAGAAAAAAACAGTATTGGCAATACGGTATCCTCTGGGCGTATTTTGAATCTTTTTAAAGAATGGTAAAATCATGAAGTCATTTTTCAGACTGCAAAATTAAGGCTTTAAAACTTTATCTCAGTAAAACATCAACTAAGAATTTCATTTAATTATCTCTAAGATCAACATTTAACAATTTCATTAGTAAAGGGCAGAAATAAAAATTGTTAAAGTTATTTTAATTTTTACATTTGTACTGTTTTTATTTATTCTAAATAAATGTTATTTATAAACCAATTACTTAATAGCAATGAATTACCTCAGTTTGAAAACTTCGCGTTTTCTATTTTCTATCAGTCTACTATTTTCGTTTTTATCTGCCTTTGCACAAAACCACGGAAAAATTAAAGGAACAATCACAACATCTGATGGCGATGCTGCTGCCGGTGTCAATATTATCCTTAAAAATACGAAATATGGCACCGTTTCTAATGATGACGGTAGTTTTGATTTTAGCAGAGTAAAACCCAGCACCTACATTATACAGGTATCTTTATCGGGCTATGAAACGCTTGAAAGAGAAATAATTGTCTCTGAATATGAAACCATTACCACTAATTTACAATTAAAGGTTTCTAATAAGGAATTGAATGAAGTGGTTGTAAATGGCAAGAAAAGCAATTTATCAAAAAAGACCGATTATGTTGCTAGAATGCCACTAAAGAACTTGGAGAATCCTCAGGTTTACAATGTTATTCACAAAGAATTATTACAAGAGCAAATTGCGGTTGACATAAGAAGTGCGGTGCAAAATGCTACGGGCGCGATCTCCAAAATATATCCTTCTGGTGGACTTGAAATTAGTTTTAGAGGATTCAGTACGGGTGTAAACGCACGAAACGGAATGGAGACTCTTTCTGGACGAAGCTCAATCTCAATTGATAATGCCGAGCGAATTGAGGTGCTAAAAGGCCCTTCTGGAACTTTGTTTGGTTCTTCTGTTTCTTCGTTTGGAGGAGTTGTAAACTTGGTCACAAAAAAGCCTTTTGAAACTAGCAAAACAGAGATATCTTATACAGGAGGAAGCTTTGGACTGCAGCGTGTTGCGGTAGATTTTAATATGCCTTTGACTCAAAACAAAAAAGTTTTGTTTAGAATGAACGCTTCGGCAAATACAGAAAACAGCTTCTTAAATTATGGCTTTAATAAAACAGTCTTATTTGCGCCGAGCATTATTTATAAAGCAACCGATAGATTAACGCTGAGTTTAGACACAGAGATTTTCAACACCAATAATACCCGTCCAACTTACGGACGTTCTTACGCGGCTGGACTTACCAACCCAACAGATCTAAAAGTAGATTACAAAACAAGCTTATTTGCAGATGATCTTGATGCTAAAACGACTTCTCCTAAAATATTTGCTCAGGCAGAATATAAAATTTCTGGCAACTGGAAATCTACAACATTGTTCTCACTAGTAGACGAACGTGTCGATCATAGTTATCAATACTACACTGCATGGAAATCGCCAACAGAAGTTCAAAGAATGGTATCTCGTTTTGGCCCAATTCATAATAACTTCACCAATTTTCAAGAAAATATTAATGGTGAATTTTCAACAGGAAGCATCAAACATAAACTCTTAGCTGGTATTAATTACAGATTTACAAAAGGAACATTTAAATATGCTACAACACAAGTATTAGATGAAATTGATGTAACAACAGATTTCGAACCAATTCGAAAAAGCGATGTAGACCCAAAATTGAAGGAAATGCAATTTGGTGTTCCAAATGAACAGACTTTCAGTGTCTACGCTTCAGATGTAGTTAGTTTTACAGATCGCTTATCGGCAATGTTAAGTCTTCGTCTGGATAATTTTGTTCAGAAAAAAATCGAAGATACAGAGGGCTACAACCAAACTGCTTTGTCTCCAAAATTAGGTTTGGTTTATGAACTGGTTAAAGAACAGGTTTCTTTATTTGGAAATTACATGAATGGTTTTCAAAATTCTGGGCCAGTAAATCAGCCAGACGGGTCAATATTAATTTTAAAGCCAATTTATGCTAATCAATATGAAGGTGGTGTAAAAGTAGAAGCATTCAATAAAAAATTAAGCACAACACTTAGCTACTACAACATTACAATTGATAATGCTACAAGAACAAATCCTGACGGATATAATATTCAGGATGGAAAACAAGTAAGTAAAGGAATTGATTTTGAATTTATTGCCAATCCGATAAACGGTTTAAACTTGACGGCTGGTTATGCTTACAATGATAACCGTATCGTTAAATCGTCCGACGCTTCCATTGAAGGCAATAAAGCCAGCGGTGCACCAGAAAATGTGTTGAATTTTTGGGTTTCCTACAAATTTCAAAACACATTAAAAAATTTAGGCTTTGGCTTTGGAGGAAATTATGTAGACAAACAATATAAATTTGAAGACGAAAGCTTTTATGCTCCTTCTTATTCGATTTATAGTGCCACTGTATTTTATGACAGACCAGTATGGAGACTTGGGGTTAAATTTAACAACCTGACAAACACAAAATATTGGGATTCTTACGGAATGGCTCAAACTCCCGCAAACTTCTTAGTTAACTTAACAATAAGAATTTAATTTTCTATTCCAGATAAAGCCATTCGAAAACGAATGGCTTTATCTTTTAAAAGATAAAAATCAAGCATTTATAGTTTACATAAACATTCGCTCTTTCGTTGTTCAAGAAATTATAATTTATATTTTTGCCTTGTTTTTATTTGTTCTAAATAAAATAACCAAAATTAATCCAAAAAAAAATTACCATGAACTATTCAAATCGTAGCATCAAACAGATAAGTACCATATTCTGTATGCTATTTTTATTTTGCAGCAATCTCTTTGCGCAGCAAAACTTCGGAAAAATAAAAGGAATTATAACAACCTCTGATGGTGAATTTGCTGTAGGCGTAAATATTATTCTTAAAAATTCAAAATACGGAACAATTAGTAATGAAGAGGGAGTTTTCGAATTTAACCGTGTTAAACCTAATACGTATACTTTAGAAGTTTCATTAACTGGTTACGAAACTCTAGAACAACAAGTGAAAGTTGCGGCTACCGAAACTACTTCGCTTAATTTGCAATTGACCGTTTCAAACAAACAATTAAAAGAAGTTATCATTACCAACAATAGAGGAAAAGCTTTCCCGAAACAAAGTACTTACGTTTCTAAAATGCCTCTTAAAAATATAGAAAATCCGCAGGTATATAACATTGTCTCATCAGAGTTAATGAAAGAGCAAGCCATTACAAATTATGAAGATGCTTTAAAAAATGTACCTGGAATTCAAAAATTATGGGAATCTACAGGACGTGGAGGCGACGGAGGATCTTATTATTCTTTACGCGGTTTTGAAGTGCAGGCAAATCTTGTAAACGGATTGCCAGGATTAACAAGTGGAAGTTTAGACCCAGCAAATATTGAAAGAGTTGAAGTAATTAAAGGTCCATCTGGAACATTGTTTGGAAGTAGTCTTGTTAGTTACGGAGGATTGATTAATACTGTTACAAAAAAGCCATATAGTGGTTTTGGAGGCGAAGTATCTTATCTTGCTGGTAGTTTTGGACTAAATAGAGTTACCGCAGATATCAACACGCCATTGGATGATACTGATAATGTAGCTTTCAGAATTAATGCGGCTTATCAGACTGAAAACAGTTTTCAGGATGCAGGATTTAGAACTTCAATATTTGTAGCTCCTGCCCTTTCCTATAAAGTAAACGAAAAATTATCTTTCTTAATTAATACTGAATTTATGGCCGAAGAGAAAACTACGCCATCGATGTTGTTTTTAGGAAGAGACACTCCTTTACAATTTGCTAATCTTGCCGATTTAAATTACAATACAGATTTATCTTTTTACAGTAATGATTTACCCATAAAAAATCCGAGATACAGTTTACAAGGTCAGATGAATTATAAAATTTCAGATCAATGGACTTCACAAACGGTATTCTCAAGAAGCTCTTCAAAATCGAGAGGCTATTACTCTTATATATACGACAATGAAGACGGAAATCGTGATTTTGCTTTATGGATCACAAAAGAACAATCGCAAACAGCAACCACAGATATTCAACAAAATTTTATTGGAGATTTTAAAATTGGGAATATGAGAAATCGTCTTGTTGTTGGTTTAGATTATTTTGATAGAAATGTTATGTTTGGCGGATCAGGATATGGTCATCTTTACAATGTTACCGCTCAGGGAGAAGTAAGACAATTAGATGCTGATAATCCATACTTCTTAACACAAACTTCAGTAGACCAACTATTATCTACAGTACCTGCAACAAATTATAACTCAAAAGATGCAACTTATAGTGCTTATGCTTCTGATGTATTGAACATTAACAATAAATTATTAGTAATGGCAAGCCTACGTGTTGACTATTTTGACACTGAAGGAAACATAAAAACTGACGATGACAATTATACACAGACTGCATTTTCTCCAAAATTTGGAGTCGTTTATCAGCCAATTGAAGATCAATTGTCCGTTTTTGCAAATTATATGAATGGATTCAGAAATATCGCTCCATCAGCAATTTACGACAACGATGGCAATTTCATTGGATCACAGACTTTTGAACCAGAACATGCTAATCAGTTAGAATTTGGAGTAAAAGGAAACTTATTTTCAGATAAACTAACCGCGACAATGAGTTACTACGATATTAATGTTGCTAATTTAGTTACCAGCAACCCAATGTACAGTGCTCAAGGCGGTGAAGCAAGAAGCAAAGGATTTGAATTTGATTTGAATGCCGCACCTCTAAAAGGTCTAAGCATTATTGCGGGATACAGTTACAATGATAGTAAAATTACAAAAGGTGATGAAGGTAATGTTTGGCTAGATCAAGGAAAAAGACCATTTTGGGCGGGTCCAAAAAATCTAGTAAATCTTTGGGCAACTTATAAGTTTAATGAAGGTGCTTTAGAGAATTTTGGAATTGGTTTTGGAGGAAATTATGCCAGCGATAATGCCATTCTAGATAGTGACGTAACCGGTAAATTTATTCTTCCAGAATATACTGTAATCAATGGTTCTGTTTTCTATAACTCCACTAAATATCGTTTAAGTTTAAATGTAAATAATATTACCAACAAAGATTATTTTAATGGAGGATGGTCAACCGTAAATCCGCAAAAGCCTAGAAATGTTGTAGCTACTTTTGCTTACAAATTCTAAGATTTAACCAAAATCTCATAAGAAGCCTCGGAGCCTTTCAAAATATAGAAAGATTCGAGGCTTTTTTTAGTTGTTTTATTTTTAATTATTCTAAATAAGCGTTATGTTTGTAAAAAATATCATTCTAATAATTTAAACTTGATCTTATGAAATCAAATATTTTAAAAACATTAAGCTTTTTATTTCTAATGCTTTTTGCTGCACCTCAGCTTTTTGCCCATGCACTATGGATCGAAACCAAAGCAACAGGAACAAAAGGAAAAGCTCAGGAAATCTCTGTTTATTTTGGAGAATTCTCTGATAACGATATTACAAAAGCTGATAAATGGTTTTCTGATTTAAAAGATTTTACTTTGGTTGTAATTTCTCCTTCAAAAAAAGAAACAAAACTGACTTCAAAAGCTTTAGAAAATAAATATCAAGCGTTCTTTACACCAGACGAAGACGGAGTTTACACTATTGTGATGCACCATACAGTTGGAGATGTTTACGGAACAATGAAATTAGATTATAACTCTAGTGCAAATGTTGTAGTTGGAAATAAAGCTGCTGGAAACAATATTGCTTCTAATACAAACAAAATTGCTGTTTTCTCAGAAAATGCAGATGCTGCAAAAAAAGATACTAAAATTACTGGTGTTGCCTCTTATGACGGAGCTATTGCAAAAGAAACAAAAATTAAAGTAATTGCACCAAACGGATGGGAAAAAGAATTATGGACAAACGATAAAGGAGAATTCTCTTTTACACCAATCTGGTCTGGAAACTATATGGTAGAATATGCTCACACAGATAAATCATCTGGCGAACATAACGGAAAAAAATACGATGAAATCTGGAAAATGGCTACTTACCAAATTACAGTAAAATAATTAGTAAAATAATTTTCGTAAAAACTTCATTCTTAGATTTAATTTCAATTTAAAAAACCTTGCTAATGGCAAGGTTTTTTTTGTTGCTATTTATACTAAATTAAAATAATATTAGAAAATTCTTAAGCAAATCTTAAGAAAACAATAAGAAAGGTTTAAGTAAGAAAACGCCCCATAAATTTCCTTAACACATTCATGCAATTGTATATTTGCGGCGATCTATTTTTATTGAATCTAAATAAACAACATGAAATATAATTTACTATTTGCATTAGGATTATTAAGTTTTGCCTCTTATGGTCAAGATTTTTCAAACACCGAATCTACTTCTTCAGTAACCGATACAGTTAAGAATAAAAAAGGAGAAATTTTAAATGAAGTAGTTGTTACTAAAAATAAAGAACCAAAACCAGTTACAGCAGTTCGCTCTGGATTAAAACCAATGGATAATCCTCAAAGTATACAAGTTATTGGTTCTGAAGTTATCGAACAGCAGCAAGCTATTAGATTAAGTGAAGTTCTTAAAAATGCTAATGGTGTTTATGTAAGTTCTGCTCGTGGTGGAGCTACAGAATCTTTTTACTCAAGAGGTTATGACATGTCTTCAAATAATATGTTCAAAAACGGATTTCGTTACAACGCAGGATCAATTCCAGATGTTTCTGGTTTAGATAAAGTAGAATTCTTAAAAGGAGGTTCGGCTTTATTATTTGGAAATGTGGCTCCAGGAGGAGTTCTTAATTTAGTTACTAAAACTCCTCAATTCAAAAGCGGAGGCGAAATCTCAATGCAGATTGGAAGTTATGCTTATTATAAACCATCATTTGATTTTTATGGAGGACTTAATAAATCAATCGCATTTAGAATTAACGGTTCTTACGAAAACTCAGAAAGTTTTAGAGATGTTGTAAAAAACAAACGTGTATATGTAAATCCGTCTTTACTTTTTGTAATTAATCCAAAAACTCAAATTACATTACAAGGAGATTATTTAAGTGCAGATTGGACACCAGATTTCGGAACTGGAATCGTAGGAACTCAAATTCTTGATTTACCTCGAAATGCTTTCTACGGATCGCTTTGGTCTAATGGTACAACTAAATCTTCTAGTGCATCTGTATTATTAAATCATGATTTCGATAAAAACTGGAAACTTAATTTCAATAGTTCTTTTCAGAACTATGACAGAGCTTCAAAATCTACCGCACAATTATCTACAGTAAAAGAGAATGGAGACTGGACAAGACCTTTAGTTCAAAACGACAACTCAGAACAAATACTAGGAGATCAATTAAGTCTTCAAGGAAACTTTAATACAGGATCTGTAAAACATCAAATTTTTACAGGTGCAGACTGGGAAAACTCGTTTGCAACAGCTTATACTTTTGCTTTTACTCCAGCAAATTATGATACAATTAATCTTTTCAACTTTGATCCGTCAACGCAAAGAAATGATATTCCTGATGCGAGAGCCACTCAAATTGCAAAAACTGAGACGAATCGTTTTGGTGCCTATTTTCAAGATTTAATCTCTATTACAGAGAAGTTAAAAGTATTAGCAGGTGTACGTTGGTCATGGCAAGAAGCAGAAGTTACAACTTACAAAGAAACTTATGCTAATAATGTACAAACAGTTAAGCCTGAAAATGCAGTTCCTACAGTAGGTGCTAAAAAATTAGACAATGCATTTTCACCAAAATTTGGATTGATATACCAACCAAGAAAAGACGTTTCTATATTTGGTAGCTACTCTACTTCGTTTACTCCAAACACAGGAACTACAGCAGATTTAAAACCAATTGAACCATCTATTATTGATCAATATGAAGCTGGTATTAAAACTGATTTCTTAAAAGGATTATTAAGCACAAATGTTACTGTTTATCAAATTACAAACAGTAATCTGGCTCAAACTGCTGAATTTAAAGCTGACGGAAGTCCTAATTCAGATACAAACGTAAAAGTTTTAAGTGGTGAAACTAAAAGCAAAGGGGTAGAAGTTGACGTTACAGCAAGACCTATTGAAGGACTTAGCATTATTGCAGGATACAGCTACAACGATATGCGTTATACAAAAACTTCTGGTTTAAACGGAAGTTTTATAGAAGGTGACCGTCTTGTAAGAACTCCAGCAAATACAGCAAACTTAAGTTTCTTTTACACAGTACCAGAAGGTATATTAAAAGGATTATCTGTTGGAGCAATAGGAAATTACATTGGTGATCGTTTAGGCGGATGGAATGATCAATATAGCACTGATCTTGTAAAATATCCTGACGGTATCTACCACAGAGAAATTCCGATTGATGGTTATGTTACAATCGATGCTTCGGCTGGATATACTTGGAATAAGTTCTCTATTCTTTGCAAATTATCAAACATTACGAACGAATTAAATTATACCGTTCACGAAAATTACAGTGTGAACCCAATCGCTCCTCGTCAGTTCATGACAAGCGTGCGTTACAAGTTCTAAAATATTGAATTAGAAGTTTTTTTGATTTATCCCAAGATTTTCTGTTTCTGTGGAAATAGAAAAATCTTGGGATTTTTATTTTAAACAAGATAAATGAAAGTAATACAAAACTTACTTTTATTTTGGTTTTTGAAAAAATATGCTATTTTTGTATTCAACATTATGAAATATGAATTACAACTTATCATTTCAGGAAAGAGCAAAGTTAAGCATGGAACAATTATCCAAGCAGCAGCCAGTTACCTTAGAAGAAGCCAAAGCGCAGGCACAATGGCTAAAGAATTCAAGCATTTCAAAAAACAAGAAAAAGAGACCTTAGAAAAGTTTATAGAATTAAACAGTCTTTGGATTTTAGATATCAATCTTGATAATTATGTTTCTGAAGGAGCAGAACAAAAGGTCTATTTAAAAGACGGGAAACATGTAATCAAACTTAATGATTCTATTTATTATAACTCTTGGATAGATTATTTCAATAATCTATTATTAAACAATTTCTTTTTCCCAGACACAGCATACAATTTATTAGGCTTTTTCAAAACCGAAGATATCATATATGCAGTTGTTGAACAACCTTTTGTTAAAGCAACTGAGCCAACAGATCTAGAAGTTGTAAAAAATTTTATGCTTGTAAACGGATTTTTAAATACCAAAAATAATGACTACTGTAATCCTGACTTAGGAATTATTCTTGAAGATCTTCACGACGAAAATGTATTGACCGAAAATGGCATTCTTCAATTTATAGATACCGTTTTCTATATAAAAGATAATTTTTACGAAATATAAAAACCCGACAGCTTTCAAAAAACTGTCGGGTTTAAGGTTTAATATTATTTATAAACTAAGTTTGATTTCTTATTTCAAACCAGCCAAACTCTGCTCGATTGTAGCAATTTTTGCTAGAGCATCTGCTTGTTTTTGTTTCTCTATATTTAAAACTTTTTCAGGAGCTCCGTTTACGAATTTCTCGTTAGAAAGCTTTGCTTCAACAGATTTTAAGAATCCTTTTGTATAATTTAATTCTTCTGTCAGTTTTGCAATTTCAGCTTCAACATCGATATTTCCTGTAATTGGAATGAAGTATTCATTTGATTTTACACGGAAAGACAATGCGCCGTCTACTTTCTCAGAAACATATTCGAAAGCAGAAACGTTTCCTAATTTCGTAATGATTGAATCAAAATAAGCTGAAACATTTTCGCTGTTGATTCCTTTTAATTCGATTGCATCTTTAAACGGAATATTTTTGTCTTTACGAATCGTTCTAATTCCAGAAATTACTTCAATTGAGTTTTCAAAATCTGAAATCAATTTTGCATCAAAAGGCTTCAATTCTGGCCAAGTTGAAACGATTAAAGCTTCTTCCGGAGTTCTTTTAGCAATTAATTGCCAAATTTCCTCTGTCAAGAAAGGCATAAACGGATGCAATAACTTCAAGTTGTTTTCTAGCATTTCGATCGCTTTATCAAACGTTGCTTTATCAATTGGTTGTTGGTAAGCCGGTTTGATCATTTCAAGGAACCAAGAACAGAAATCATCCCAAACCAATTTATAAATTGCCATAAGAGCATCTGAAATTCTGTATTTCTCAAAATTATCTTCAATTTCAACTAAAGTCTGCTGTAATTTCGCTTCGTACCATTCTATCGCTACTTTTGATGATTCTGGCTGTGCGATAGTTTCTGAAACTTCCCAACCTTTAATCAGTTTAAAGGCATTCCAAATCTTATTAGAGAACGCTTTTCCTTGATTACACAATTCTTCATCAAACATAATATCGTTTCCTGCAGAAGCGCTTAAAAGCAATCCTACACGAACACCATCAGCACCAAAAGCATCAATTAAATCTAAAGGATCAGGAGAATTTCCTAATGATTTAGACATTTTACGGCGTTGTTTATCACGAACTAAACCAGTCAAATATACATTTGTAAATGGTTTTTCGCCCGCATATTCATAACCTGCAATAATCATTCTGGCAACCCAAAAGAATAAAATATCTGGACCTGTAACCAAATCATTTGTTGGATAGTAATATTTAAAATCTGGACTTTCTGGATCCATAATTCCGCCAAAAACTGACATTGGCCATAACCAAGATGAGAACCAAGTATCTAATGCATCAACATCTTGTTTTAAGTTGTCGGTTGTTAGTTGTTGATTGTTGGTTTTTTCTTTTGCTAACGCTAATGCATCTTCGATATTTTCTGCAACTACGAAATCTTCTTTTCCGTCTCCATAATAATATGCTGGAATTTGTTGTCCCCACCATAATTGACGAGAAATATTCCAATCGCGAATGTTGTTTAACCAATGCGCATAAATGTTTTCAAAACGTTTTGGATGTAATTTAATATCTCCTGTTTCTAAAACTGACTTAATTGCTGGTTTTACCAATTCTTCCATTTTCAAGAACCATTGGTCAGATAATCTTGGTTCGATTACCGCTTTTGTTCTTTCAGAAGTTCCAACTTTATTTAAGTGAATTTCTGTTTTTGCTAAAGCGCCAATTTCTTCTAGTTCTTTTGCAATTTCTGTACGAACTACAAAACGATCTTTTCCTTGATAATGTAATCCGAAGCTGTTTAAAGTTGCATCTTCATTAAAAATATCAACGATTTTAAGGTTGTGTTTTTCTCCAAGAGTTTTATCGTTCATATCGTGTGCAGGCGTTACTTTCAAACATCCTGTTCCGAATTCAACATCTACATATTCGTCTTCGATAATTGGAATTACTCTACCACAGATTGGAACAATCGCTTTTTTACCTTTTAAATGTGTAAAACGCTCATCGTTCGGATTAATACAGATTGCAGTATCTCCAAAAATAGTTTCTGGACGAGTTGTGGCAATGGTCAAAAATTCCTCAGTTCCCTCGATTTTATATTTTAAGAAAAATAATTTTCCTTGTTGTTCTTCATAAATAACTTCTTCGTCAGATAAAGTCGTTTTAGCTTCTGGATCCCAGTTTACCATACGGTATCCTCTGTAGATCAATCCTTTGTTGTATAAATCTACAAACGATTTAATTACAGAAGCAGACATATCTGGATCCATAGTAAATTTAGTGCGTTCCCAATCGCAAGAAGCTCCTAATTTCTTAAGTTGCTCTAAGATTGTTCCACCATATTTATCTGTCCATTCCCAAGCATGTTTTAGGAATTCTTCGCGGGTCAAATCGTTTTTATTGATTCCCTCTGCTTTTAACTTCGCTACAACTTTTGCTTCAGTTGCAATAGAAGCGTGATCTGTTCCTGGAACCCAACAAGCGTTGAATCCTTTAAGACGTGCTCTACGAATTAAAACATCCTGAATCGTGTTATTCAACATATGTCCCATGTGAAGGACTCCAGTGACGTTTGGCGGCGGGATTACAATGGTGTACGGTGTTCTATGATCTGGTTCTGAATGAAAATAATTGTTTTTCATCCAGTAATCATACCATTTACTCTCAATCGTCTTAGCGTCAAATTGTGCTGGAATTGTCATTTACTAGGGTTGTTTAATCGTTAATTTGTTTAACCGTTTAATCGGTTTTGATCATCGAATTTCGAATTGAATTGTTTTCTCATTTTCTGTTTAAAAAAATCATTTATAAATCAATCTCAACGATTAAACAAATAAACGATTAAACAGTTAAACAAAAAAATGGTTCAATTTTTGTATTTATAACTGACAGCAAAAGTAAATAATTAAGTAGACTATAAAAAGAGAAATAATAATTTGTGTGTTAATTAAAAGAATGTATATTTACTTACAATTAAAAAAAGATTCATATGAAAAATGCAGCCTCTTTTATTGCAGTTTTATTGTTTAGCGCAATAAGTTATGCACAAAATGGCCCTAAAATTGAATTTGCAGCTCCAGACAATACAATTGATTATGGAAAAATTTCTAAGAGTGACAACGGACTTCGTTCCTTTGAATTTACTAACACGGGAGATGCTCCTTTATTAATTACAGGCGCAGAATCTACAGTAAGTTCGATTATTGTAACAAAACCTTCGGCAGCAATTCAGCCAGGCAAAAAAGGAAAAATCGATGTAAAATATAATATGGTCGCAGGACCTATTCGTAAAACAATTACTGTCGAAACAAACGCAGTAAACTATCCTGACGGAAGAGTAGCTCTTAAAATTAAGGGTGAAGTTCAATAAGAATTTAAAAATCTTTAAATAACAAAAGCCGTTTCTTTAATTAGAAACGGCTTTTTATTTTATTGGTAAAGTGAAACCATCTGACATTTCACTTTATACGTTTTACTTCTCAACGCATTCAACAGAATCAAATTTGTATTTTACACTTTCAAAATCAATTGGTTGGTCTTTTACTAAATAAGTAACACCCATTGTGGTCTGCATAGTTCCGTTTCCTAAAATAAGCTGATTGTTGCGTTTTAATAGCGCCATAGGATTCTTGAAAGTTTTATTTCCGTTTACATTGTCTTTAAAAGTATAGTCGATAAACAAAGTATCTCCATGAAATTCTCCCGCAACTTCTCCTGTTCTAACTGTCGAAGGCGCAACTTTCATAATCAAATCTCCTGCTAGTTTTCCGTTTTTTAAAGTATTCAATTTTAAATCTACTGTATCCTTTTCATAAATTGCTTTGTAGCATGCAGTGCTTACTACTTTTTCGCCTTCTGCTTTTGCAGCCTCAGCAGCTTTTTGTTTTTCTTCATTTTTACAGCTTTGCAATCCAATAAAGGATAAAAGCAAACAAGATAAGGCCAGATTTCTCATAATTATTTTTATTTCGTTGATATCAATATAAAATTAAAGAAAAAAGGTTTTCTTCTTACTATAATTTTATAAATTTTTGATTACAAACTCAGATCTTCTGTTCAATTCGTGATCTTCTTCAGAGCAAGATTCGTCTGTTTTACATTTTACAATTGGCACCGATTCTCCATATCCTTTTGCCGTAACTCGTTTAGCGTCTACACCTGATTGTATGATAAATTCTCTAGTCGAATTGGCTCTTTTTTGAGACAGATTTTCATTAAATTTAGCATTTCCTCTAGAATCAGTATGAGATCCAATTTCGATTTTCATGTCCGGATATTTCTTCATCAATTCTACAACTCTTCCTAAAACCACTTTCGATTCTTTTCGAATGTACCACATATTATAGTCAAAGTAAATTGGATCTGTTTTAATGATTAATCTGTCTTTGTCTTTTACAACATCTTTTTCATTTGCTAAGATTTCTTTTACCTTTTCATTCTTTTTAACTTCAGCTGCAACGATAGCCGCTTCTTTGGCTTTTTTCTCTTTTTCTTTTAATTGAATTGCGGCTAAAGCCTCTTTTTTCTTGTTTTCTTCTTCTAGAATAATTTCCTGCTTTCTTTTGTTTTCAGCAATTTGCTTTTCTTCCTGTTTGATAACTTCAAGTGATTTTAAAGCTAAAGAACCATCGTTTACTTTATCTCTTGTTTTGTCTAAAGTTAGCGCTTTCGATGCATTTGTATAATTTTCTTTGAAAGCAGAAATTTTATACGAAGTCTCACAAGCAACAGTAAAATTGAATTTTCCGTCGGCAGAAGTTGTGATTGTATTTAAAGTTTTGTTTTCAGAATCTTGTAACAATACGGTAGCATTTTCTAAAGCTAATTGAGTATCAACATCTGTAATAGTTCCAGCGATAAATTGTTTGCAATCTTCAACAATTAAATCTTTTGTTTCTTTAAATTGATAAATATCGTCGCCTCCCTTTCCTCCTTCTCTATTCGAAGCAAAAAAACCTTCTTTGGTATTTGAATCGATATAAAAAGCAAAATCATCTAAATTGGAATTCAATGGAAGTCCGACGTTTATAGGTTTTGAATATTCGTTTCCAGTAATTTCAGAAACAAAAACATCTAAAGACCCATAACCCAAATGTCCATCTGACGAAAAATAAAGTTTATTATCTGCAGACGCAAAAGGAAATTGTTCCCTCTTGTTTGTATTAATTTGCGGACCTAAATTCTTCGGCGTATCAAAAGCGCCTTTATTGATATTAACCGAATAAATATCAAAAGAACCAAATGATCCTGGCATATCAGAAGCAAAATACAATACTTTTTCATCTGCGCTTAAAGCAGGATGCTCCACAGAATAATTTGGACTATTGAATGGCAGAGACGTAATATTGGTCCATTTTCCTTCTACTAATTCTGCTTTAAAAATTTGAAGATTGGAGATCTTATTATCGTCTTTTTTCTTCTTTCCGTTTTTAGAATTGTTTCGGGTAAAATACATTGTTTTACCATCTTTTGTAAAAATAGCATTCGATTCGTGCATTCCTGTTTTTAATTCTTTCGCAAAATAATGAACAATAGAATCTGCCGAATTTATATTTGTAAGAGGAATTGCAACTATATTCAAATAGGTTTCGTTATCCCATTTGAATTTTTTATCAAACAAACCTGGTTTCAATTTTACTCCAGCAAAAACTAAATTATCTCCATATTTTACAGCTCCAAATTCTGAATTTGGTGTATTTATAGCGAGATTTTTAATTTCAAAACGTTTGCCTATCGCGGTTACATTTTCTAAAGTTTTAAGATCATTTTCAAAATTGGCACTATCTTCTGAATTGGCTGATTTTGAATAATATTCTTTTAAATTGGCATTAGCATCATCATATTTATTTGTTGCTTTTAAAGTCTGTGCATATCTAAAATAATATTCTCTGTCCAAATCATTATTGTAATTTGAAATCAGAAGACGATAATAACGCTGTGCTTTAACCAAATCATTGGTATAGAAATAAGAATCTGCCAAGTTCTTGATTACTTCTTGCGAAGGCTTTTCATCTGCTAATTTTTGATATAAAACAATAGCTTCGCTGTAATACGTTTTATCAAAAAAACGTTTCGCTCTTGCCAATTCCTGATCTTGGGCGTTTATAAACTGTATTGAAAATACGAATATAATAACGAGTAATTTTTTCATATTTTTCATTTTAGAAGAATCTTGGAGATTTATCAAATCCTTTTCCTAACAAATCCAAATCAAACAACAGCATAATTTCGTGTGTACCAGAATTAAACTGACCGAAGTTTGTAAGCGTATAATCATAAGCATAACCTACTCTTAGTGTCGGAGTAACATTAATATTGAACAATGCACTTACTGAGTCATCAATTCTATAAGCGGCTCCAAATTCAAACTTTTCGTTGTACAAAACATTAGCGGTAATATCTATCGCTATTGGTGAACCTTTTACAATCTTTGACATAAATGCAGGTTTTAATTTCACCATATCATTAAGCTGAAAAACATAACCAGCAGTCAAAAAAGTATGTATTTCTTCTGAACCGAAAGCGTTAACTCCTGACTTTTCTTCAATATATTTTGCTTTCAATAAGTTCGGAACAGACAATCCAACATAAAGATTATCTCTAAAATAGTAAGCTCCCACTCCAATATTTGGTTTTGTAGCATTTATATTTTCTGAAAAAGCATAATCTGTTTGAGGATCTGTAAATCGAAAACCATTGAAATTACTTTGCATAGATGAAAATCCAGCTTTTAAACCTAGTGACAATTTGTTTTTTCCGCCTAATTTTAAAATATATGCAAAGTCGGCATAAACATTATTTTCTTTTTTAGCGCCATCTCCAATATCATCTGAAATGAATGAGATACCAGCTTCTATTCTATCTGTAATAGCCGAATGTCCAAAAAATGTAAATGTTTTTGGAGCACCATAAGCGCCTACCCATTGGGTTCTGTATAATCCTCCAAAATTCATCATTGCAGGCACTCCAGTAGCATAAGCGGGGTTGACAACGCTCATATTATACATATAATGTGTATATTCTGGATCTTGCTGTGCAGCAACTGATAAACAGAAAAGGAAATTTATAAGGAGTATTAATTTTTTCATTTGAAAATTATATTAAAAATGTAAAAGAGATTTATCGATTTAAATAAAGACGGCCTTGTTTTGGTGGTTTATTGTCTTTATTGAAATGCAATACATAAAAATAGACTCCGTTGGGTGCAATACCTCCAGCGATACCGCTTCTTTCGTAATTTTTTCCATCCCAAGCTGGCTTATTTTTATCTCCTTTATACATACCATTTCCATATCTGTTATAAATTTCGAGTGTATAATTCGGATATAAAAATTCAATATCTTTTATCACAAACCAATCGTTTACCCCATCACCGTTTGGAGAAAATCCATCAGGAATAAAGAAATCATTTGGCACATTATCGCAATCTGTTAATGTGACCGTCACTTCAATATATTGTGAAGAAAGACAATCTGTACTTGAAAAATTAAATCCATAGTATTTTCCTTGTTCAATTAAAGAAGTTGTGCTTGATAATAAATTTCCATTATTTGGCGAATCATACCAAACTACACTTGAAGGAACATTTGTATTATTTGATAAATCTGAAATTGTCGGATTATTTAATCCGCAGAAGTTTTGTCCCTCTGAATTTAATACTGGAACTGGCGAATCGTCTATAGTTACCAAAACAGTCGTAGCTTCCGAAGTACAGCCTTCAGCAGAAGTTTCTCTTACATAATAATTACCCGATTCTAAAGCCAAAGTACTAGCTAGAGGTGTTGTTGAAGTTGGAGAATTATACCATTTATACTGATTTCCGTTTGGAACTAAATTGGCAACTTCTGCTTCATCAACTTTACAAAACTTCTGATTTTGAGCAGCAGGTGCAGATGGAATTGGATTTATTATAAAATCATCGGTTACATTGCTTAAATTAACATCACAATTTGTTGTTGTATTGATCAAATTTAATAATGTAATTTTAGTTGTCCCAGCATTTAAAAGTAATCCCGCAGGTATAGTAAAATCTAATTTACCATTAACTACAGCCTGAGATATCGTTTGAACGCCAGAAGAATTGCTTTCTGACAATGTATAAGAAATGCTTGCGTTTGTTAAATTTCCTAAACCAGAAATCGAAGCAGAAACTGGATCATTCAAACAGAAATCATTTACTGCAACACTAACTGTTGAGGCATTTGGCAACGGATTTATAACTAGATTTCCAGCCAAAAAAGCCGTATTACTACATTGTGGAAAAGGATTTGTAATATTTACAATATTTACAATCGTAATTACTGATAATCCTGCATTTGCACTTAAATTACTTGAAATTGTAAAAGATGCTTTTCCTCCTGTTGCTTGCATTACTGTAATTTGTCCGGTAGCAACATTATCTCCATTAATATTATAAACAATTCGATAGTCTCCATCAAGCAATTGAGGCGCAGTAACTTCAATTAATGCTTCCTTACCTATACAAATAGGAGTCGCTGTTAATACGGCATTATCTAAATTAGGTAATGGCTGTATGATTACTGAAATCTTTGTTGGTGCTGAAGTACAGCCCGCTGCAGAAGTTTCTGTAACATAATAATCTTCTGTTTTTAAAACATAATTGGCTGCAAGAGGTGTTGTTAACGTTGCCGAATTGTACCATTTATACTCAGCCCCACTCGGAACTAGATCTGCTGCTGTTGCGTTATCAGATTTACAAAATTCCATATCTTGAGCAATAGGTGCATCTGGTATTGGATTTATTATAAAATCATCAGTTACATTAATTAAATCTACATCACAATTTGTCGCTGTATTGGTCAAATTTAATAATGTGATTTTGGTTGCTCCACTATTTAAAAGTAATCCAGCAGGAATAGTAAAATCCAATCTGCCATCTGTTACTGCTCCAGCTATTGTTTGCACAGCAGAAGAATTACTCTCTGACAACGAATATGTAATACTAACATTCGTTAAACTCCCTAAACCAGAAATCAAAGCAGGAACAGGAGCATTCAAACAGAAATCATTTACTGCTACTTTTACTGTCGTCGCATTTGGCAATGGATTAATAATTAGATTTCCTGCAACATTTACCGCTTTACCACATTGTGGCGAAGGATTTGTAATGTTAACTATATTAAGAATAGAAATTACAGATAATCCGCTTTTTACATTTAAACTTCCAGGTATTGTAAAAGTTGCTTTTCCTCCTGTTGCTTGCATTAATGCTGTTTGCCCTGTAGCTAAATTGTCTCCGTTAATATTATAAGTAATACTATAATTTCCATCAAGCAATTGAGGTGCTGTAATTTCAATTGACGCATCTTTACTTTGACAAACAGAAGTAGCTGTTAAAACTGCATTAACTAAATTAGGCAAAGGATGTATTGTCACCGAAATTTTTGTAGGTTCTGAAGTACAGCCTGCTGCAGAAGTTTCTGTAACATAATAATCTTCTGTCTTTAAAACATATTCATATGCAAGACGTGTTGTTAAAGATGGTGAATTATACCATTTATATTGAACCCCTTTAGGAAGTAAGTCTGCAATTGTTGCTCCATCATTTTGACAGAAATCCTGATTTAAAACAGTTGGCGCAGGTGGAATTGGATTTATTATAAAATCATCTGCTACATTAACTAAATCAACATCGCAATTAGTTATAGTATTAGTCAAATTTAATAATGTGATTTTTGTCGTTCCAGTATTTACAAGTAATCCCGCAGGAATAATAAAATTCAATCTACCATTTGTTACGGATCGAGCTACCGTTTGCACAGCAGAAGAATTACTTCCTGACAACATGTACGAAATACTAGCATTTGTTAGATTTTCTAAACCAAAAACCGAAGCAGAAACAGAATCATTCAAGCAGAAATCATTTACTGTTACACGCACTGGTGCCGCATTGGGCAATGGGTTTATAATTAGATTTCCTGCAATATTAACTGCAGCACTACATTGTGTAGAAGCATTTGTGATATTTACAATATTAAGTATAGAAATTACAGATAATCCGCTTTTTACATTTAAGTTCCCAGGAACCGTAAAGGATGCTTTTCCTCCTACTGCTTGTATTACTGCAGTTTGTCCAGCTACAACATTATCTCCATTAATATTGTAGGTTATACGATAATTTCCATCAAGCAATTGAGGCGCTGTAATTTCAATTAACCCATCTTCATTCTGGCAAACGGGTGAAGCTGTCAACACAGCATTATCTAAATTAGGTAAAGGATAAATCGTTAAAATAGTTGAAAAAGGGCTAAAAATATCTACACAAGATTTTTGGCTACTTGTCGAAACAATACCAGTAACAGTAATAGTATATTCACCTACCTGTCTAAAATAAGATGAGCTAATTGAAAAACTAAATACCCCATTGATAAAATTTCTCGTTGCTGTTAAAGGTTGAGATACTCCTGGCCCCACAACATTGTAAGCAACTTCATATTCTCCATTAGGTATATTTTCAAGACCTTGAGTAATTATCCCTGAATATGAAGCTGTCGTAATTTCCGATTCGCAAATATCTTTATTGACAACAATTGCTGCTCCTGTAAAATCAAGTCTTTTTTCAAGAGTAATTACAATAGAAGCTGTTTCGTCTTTACATATATTATTATCAGGGACTGCTAATACAGTATATGTATAGGTATATTCACCAGGACCATTAGTATCGAATAGTTCTTGAAGATTAATATTGTGATCTGTATTAGAAGTTAGTCCAGTGCCTGCCCAAGTACCACCACTATCATAGTCAGTAAGCCGATCAAACAGGTCTAAATTGGTATAAGACCCCAAATCGGTAGTTCCACAAAGTATTAAGTCATCTGGCGTTCCTGCTTTTGGAGCCCTTAGAACGGTTACTACTATATTAGTAGATTTTTCAGTTGGTGAACAAGCTAATACCGGAGGTACAGTATAAGTATAATAAAGAGTTGTCTTTTGATCTATATCTGCAATATTTATAACCGACTCCACAATTTGTCCTGTAATAGTATTTGTGAATACTCCGTTACCATGCGGCCCCATTGCATTACTGTCAAATGCTGTAAAAAGATTGAAAGTACTTGCTTTATTACAAACCGTTGCCTGTGAACCAACACCAGCATAAGCCCCTATTGTAATTGTCACTACTGCTTTATCATCAACACATCCTGAAGTAGTGGGAGCAGTATAAGTATAATGATAAGTACCTCCTTCGACAATAAGCTGCGGATTCAAAATACCTGTAACTGGATCTAAACCTTTCAAATTATTATCATCGGTCCATGTCCCGCCCGGTACTGGTGTCCCGCCTAATAAGGTAAATAAGTTTATAGATTGATACGCAGGATTAGAAATATCACAAATTAATTCGTTTATATTATCATCACCAGCGCACTGGGCACTAAGCTTTGAAGGTAGAAGAGCAAAAAAAATAAAAAACGATACAAAATGTAGGAAATTAATGTAGTTTTTGGCCATAGATTAAATTTTTGCTAAACATAATAAAATATCTAGGCAAAACGCTAATTTTAACAAACATTTTTTCACAAAAGGTAAAAAAATTCTTAAATCCCAATAAAAAACTTATTTCAGAATAATTTACAAATTATTATAATTTAAAACTTTATAATTCATCTTCGAGTTTAAATCTAAATTTTAAAACTACACTATTTCTTTCAACTTCTAGATTTATCCAAACATCTTCTTCAGATTTTAAAAGATTATTTATTTGTTGCAAACTGTATTTATAAGGCTGAATTCTATTAATACTTACAATAATATCGCCTTTTCGAAGTCCGCATTTTTCTGCTGCAGAATTTTTACGGACATTCACTATTTCATAAACTGGTTTAAGGGCAAATTTATATTTAAAATTATTATTGTTTTTGTCTTTTTCTTGTAATTCATCAATTGTATTTGCAACTTGTACCGTTTCTAAATGTACGGTCTCTTGTACCCATTGAAGTCCGTTATGCTGAATTGTAATTCCGCTTTTATTATAAGTAAAAGGTTCACTAAATTTGCTGTTTTTCTTTAGATACATTTTCTTTCCTTTATAATCTAAAACAACAGTAAATCGCTTTAAAACTTCTCCGCCAACAGATCCAATACGGCCTGGAACCATCTTAACATTTCGAATCGAAACTGAATCTGGAAAAGAAACAATTGGCTTTTTAAATTCAAATTCATCAATAGAAAATTCGTCAATCTTAGCACGATGTCCTTCAATATCACCACTAAATCCTTTTCCTAGAAAATCTGGAAAGTTCTTGTCTGGGAGTTTAATTTTATTATTTTCAAAAATCCAAAATGCATCACTATTTCCAATATCTATTAAAAGCTTTGCTGATATCTCTTGATTATTAACTGTTGCTGTAGATACAAGATAAGGCTTTGACCTTTCTATAGTAATTGGAATTGCTTTAAATTTTTTGTCTAGTTTTTCTTGAAACGTATTGCTTTGAACGTGAACTATAATTCTCTTTTTCTGATAATTAATTTCAACAAAATTATTTTTAAAGAATTTATGTCCTATAATTCCATTTACAGGAATTCCTATGTGTGAGGATAAATTAAAACTTTGATCCAAGATTATAAAAACCATATGATCGTTAGATATTAAACCATGTGTTTCTAAAATATTTTTGGTCGATTTTAATCCTTCAATCTCTTCTTCACTACCTAATCCGCGAAGTTTTATTTTTTCAACGTTGTTAAAACTGACTTCCTGTTTTTCTTCCATGCTGAATAAAATTGTTTCCTCGACACCAGAATCCAATAGAAAATTGAGCTCTACTCCGTTTACTTTTATAGGAATAAAAACAAGATTATTAATCAGTTTAAAAGGGATTGTAGCCTTTGATGCATTGTTTTCCAATAAAAAATCGCCTTGTCCAAAAAGCAAAAAAGGTAAGAATAACCCAAAAAACAACACTTTATATTTTTCCATTGACAATTTTTTATTATAAAATTAGTAAATATATTTATTATTGTTACATTTTTATAAGTACCCGTATTGTTTACGTTAAATTGAAAAAAAAAATGCAAATTTGCACTTCAATAATTTATACTCATGCCGACAATTTCACTCAAGGGAAGAAACATGCCCGAATCTCCGATACGCAAGCTGGCTCCTTTTGCTGATTTAGCAAAGAAAAAAGGACACAAGGTGTATCACTTAAACATTGGTCAACCGGATATCAAGACACCGGAAGTGGCCATCGAGGCGGTAAAAAATATTGATTTAACTCTTATAGAATACAGTCCGTCTGCCGGATATGAAAGCTATAGAAAAAAATTAGCTCATTTTTACCAGCGCCAAAATGTAAACGTTAACACAGAAGACATCATTGTAACTACTGGTGGCTCTGAAGCCTTACTTTTTGCACTGGCCACAATTACAGATCCTGGAGATGAAATCATTATTCCAGAACCTTTTTATGCTAATTACCATGCGTTTGCTTCTTCTACAAGTGCAACTGTAGTGCCTCTTGTTTCTACTATCGAAACAGGTTTTGCTTTGCCAAGTATTGACGAAGTTGAAAAACTTATAACATCAAAAACAAAAGCCATTCTGATTTGTAATCCTGGAAATCCGACTGGATATTTATATTCTGAAGCAGAAATTAAACAACTTGCTAGTTTAATTAAAAAACACGATTTATACTTAATCGCTGATGAAGTTTACCGTGAGTTTTTATATGATGGCGACGATGTGCACTTTTCTGTAATGAATTTAGAAGATGTACAGCAAAATGTAATCATGGTTGATTCTGTCTCTAAACGTTACAGTATGTGTGGAGCAAGAATTGGCTGTTTGGTAACTAAAAACAAAGATGTCTTGGCAACTGTAATGAAGTTTGCTCAAGCACGTTTGAGTCCACCAACTATTGAACAAATTGCTTGTGAAGCTGCAATTGATACACCTCAAAGTTACTTTGATGAAGTAATTGGCGAATACAAAGAACGTCGTGACACTTTAATCTCTGAATTAAATAAAATTGATGGCGTTGTGGTAACTAAACCAAAAGGTGCTTTTTATTGTATTGCAGAACTTCCGATAGAAGATTCAGATGATTTTGCACAGTGGCTTTTAGAAAGTTACGATTTAAATGGCGAAACAGTAATGATTGCCCCTGCAAAAGGTTTCTATTCAACTCCAGGTATGGGACTAAATCAAGTTCGTATTGCTTATGTTTTGAATAAAAAAGATTTGATTACTGCTGTAAACATTTTAAAAGAAGCTTTATTAGTTTATAACAACAGATAATCAATTCATTATAATAGATTTTAAAAGACAATAACGTTTTTCGTTGTTGTCTTTTTTCTTTATAAATAACAGAAAATTAAATTATATCCAAAAAGGAGCAATTAAATCCTAAAAACGATAGAAAAGGTTTCCCATTTATTAATTATCTTTACCCCCTTAAAAAGGAATACACATACTAATAGTAGTTTTTAATGATAAACAACGAAGAATTTTTAGACGAAATAGGAGATAATCACTTTAGCAGTAATGCAAAAAATCCTCTAAGAGAAGATGCTTTTGATATAACTGACGAAGAAAAAATAGAAAAAATTAAAAAAGATGTTGAAAGCATTCTGCAAACTCTTGGAATGGATTTGACAGATGACAGCATCAAAGGAACTCCAAACCGAGTTGCAAAAATGTTTGTAAAAGAAATTTTTGGTGGTCTTAACCCAGCGAAACAGCCAAAAGCTTCTACTTTTGACAATAACTACAAATATGGCGAAATGCTTGTAGAGAAAAATATCACGGTATATTCTACTTGCGAACACCATTTACTGCCAATCATTGGGCGTGCTCACGTTGCTTATATCTCAAGCGGACGCGTTATTGGTTTATCAAAAATGAACCGTATCGTTGAGTATTATGCAAAAAGACCTCAAGTACAAGAGCGTCTTACAATGCAGATTGTTCAAGAATTACAAAAAGCTTTAGGAACAGAAGATGTTGCTTGCGTTATCGATGCAAAACACCTTTGTGTAAACTCTCGCGGTATTAAAGATATCGAAAGCAGCACAGTAACTTCTGAGTTCGGCGGAAAATTCAAAGATCCTCAAACGAAAAGAGAATTCTTAGACTATATTAAACTAGACACTCAATTTTAGTTTAATCGGTAAATCGTTAATTTGTTTAATCGGTTAATCATTGAACTTAATTTTCGGTTAAACGATTAAACGGACTAACAGTTAAACAAAAAAGAATGTACGTTTTTTCCTTTGAGAAACTTGAAGTGTGGCAAAATGCAAGAATGTTTATTTTGGATATTTATAAATTGACTAGTAAATTTCCATCAAATGAATTATTTGGGATAACATCTCAAATAAAAAGAAGTTCATCTTCGATTGTGACAAATATTGCAGAGGGAACTTCGAGAAATACAAATAAAGACAAAGCTCATTTTTTAACTATTTCTTATTCATCTGCAATGGAAACTTTAAATCATTTAATTATTTCAAAAGATTTAAATTATGTTTCAGAAACAGAATACGTGGAATCAAGAGAAAAAATTGAAAAAATCTGCAATCAAATAAATAATCTAAAAAAATATTATCTTTCACAACAATAAATCCGTCAAGAACGATTAAACAAATTAACGGTTAAACATAAATTTATGCCTTTATATACAACGCAGCCCTTAAAAATATACAATTCGCTTTCTGGCGAAAAAGAAGATTTCAAACCCATCCATGATGGAAATGTTGGAATGTATGTTTGTGGACCTACCGTATATAGTAATGTTCACTTAGGAAACGTGAGAACTTTTATGTCTTTTGACGTAATCTTTAGGTATTTTCTGCATTTAGATTATAAAGTTCGTTATGTTAGAAATATTACCGATGTTGGGCATATTGTAGATGATGTAGATGAAGGTGAAGATAAAATTGCTAAAAAAGCACGTTTGGAGCAATTAGAACCTATGGAAGTGGTACAGCGTTATACTGTAGATTTTCATAATATCCTAAAAGCGTTCAACTTTTTACCTCCAAGTATTGAGCCTACAGCAACAGGACACATTATTGAGCAAATCGAAATCATTAAAAAAATTATTGATAAAGGAATTGGTTATGTTGCCAATGGATCAGTATATTTTGATGTTGTAAAATACAACGAAACCAACAATTATGGCATTCTAAGCGGTAGAAATATCGATGATATGCTTGCAAATACTCGTGATCTTGACGGACAATCTGACAAAAGAAATCCGCAAGATTTTGCGCTTTGGAAAAAAGCTGAACCAGAACATATCATGAGATGGCCGTCACCTTGGAGCGATGGCTTCCCAGGATGGCATCTTGAATGTACGGCAATGAGCACCAAATATCTTGGTAATCATTTTGACATTCACGGAGGTGGAATGGATTTAAAATTCCCTCATCACGAATGTGAAATAGCGCAAAACGAAGCTTGTACAGGTCAGGCGCCAGTAAATTATTGGATGCACGCTAATATGCTTACTTTAAACGGTAAGAAAATGGCAAAATCGACTGGAAATAATATTCTTCCAGGCGAAATTCTTAGCGGAGACAACACTATATTAAGCAAACCATTTTCTGCTTCTGTAACTCGTTTTTTTATGCTTCAAGCACATTATAGAAGTATTTTAGATTTTTCTGATGATGCCATTGTCGCTGCCGAAAAAGGGTACAAACGATTAATGGAAGCTGTTGATGCTTTACCAAATATTGCTGCAGGAAATACTAGTTCTATTGACTTTGCGGCTTGGAAACAGCTTTGCTACGATGCAATGAATGATGATTTCAATACGCCAATTTTAATTGCGCAATTATTTGAAGCTGTTCGTTACATCAATTTATTAAAAGATGGCAAAGAGACGATTTCTGCTAATGATTTAGAAGATTTCAAAACAACAGTAAATGCTTTCGTATTTGATGTTTTAGGAATTATCGACGAGAAAAATGCTGATGGAGACAATGATAAGTTAGAAGGAGTAGTAAATATGCTTATAGCAATGAGAAATCAAGCTAGAGCAGACAAAAACTTTGCTCTTTCTGATCAGATTCGCGATCAATTAATTGCTTTAGGAATTCAGCTTAAAGACGGAAAAGAAGGAACCTCGTTTAGTATTCAATAAGATAAATTTAAATTTTGGCTGTAACAGAATTCTTTTTCAGACAACAAATGAAGAGTTAAGAATCAAAAAACAATTAATTATTGAAAGATGTTATCCAAAATTCTAATATATCCTTTTGTATTGCTGGTTCGTTTTTATCAGACTGCTATTTCGCCTTTTACACCAGCCGCCTGCAGATTTGAGCCGACTTGTTCAACTTATATGATTCAGGCACTACAAATTCACGGATTATTTTATGGCGGATTTCTAGGAATAAAACGCATTTTAAGCTGTCATCCTTGGGGAAGAAGCGGTTACGATCCTGTCCCAGAAAAGAAATGCAATCACAAACATTAACTTTTTAGAAAACGGTACTTTACATTAAATATTTATTTTTACAGATATATAACAAATTAATACATGACACACGCCTTAAATTTAGTTTGGAATCCTTCAGAGGGAATCAACTTAGGATTTTTTATGATTCGCTATTACAGCTTAATGTTTGTAATTGCTTTTGGTTTAGGATGGTTCTTAATGAAAAAGATTTTCCAAAGAGAAAATGAATCTATTGAAAAATTAGATTCTTTATTTGTTTGGACAGTTTTAGCAACTTTAATAGGTGCGCGTTTAGGTCATGTTTTCTTCTACGATTGGGAATATTTTAGAAATCATTTACTTGAAATTTTCCTTCCTTTTAAATTTGAACCTGAATTTCAGTTTACAGGTTTCCAAGGATTAGCAAGTCATGGAGCAGCTATTGCAATCATTGTTGCAATGTACTATTACAGCAAAAAAATCTTAAAACGACCATTATTGTGGATTTTAGATCGTGTTGTAATTCCTGTTGCTAGTGGTGCTATTTTTGTTCGTTTAGGGAATTTCTTTAATTCTGAAATTATAGGTCACGAAACTTCATCTGCTTTCGGAATCCGTTTTCTTCATGATACATTCAGCAAAGCCGAAGCAGTACAAAAAACCGGAATTGCAGACCCAAAAGAAGCTTACAATGCAATCGCAACAGATCCAAAATTTGCAACATTATTGGCAGAAGTTCCTTCAAGACATCCTACTCAATTGTACGAAGCATTCTGTTACGTTTTTGTATTTGCTATATTATTCTTTTTATACTGGAGAACAAATGCTAGACTTAAATCTGGTCTTTTATTCGGATTGTTTTTAGTTCTTTTATTTGTTGTTCGTTTTATTGTTGAATTTGTAAAAGAAAGCCAAGGTGGTTTTGAAAGCGAATTAGGAATGTTTTCTACAGGGCAATGGTTAAGCATTCCATTTATCATTATTGGACTTTTCTTTATCATTAGAGCACAAAGAAACCCTTTAGCAGAATCATAGGTTTTTTCATAAAATAAAAAACGCCCAATATTTAAAGATATTGGGCGTTTTCTTTTATAATCGATACGAGATACCAAATTCAATATTCTTTGTATTATATCCGGCATTACTGCTTCCTAAACCAGCATTTGATACATGTCTTACACTTGGTCGAACATCAAACTGGAAATCTTCATAATCGAATGCAAAACCAATTGCTAAAACATCTGCAAAAGCAAAACCTTTAGACATTCGTTCCGTTTCTGTATCTGTAATAAGAGGACCAACACTTCCTAATGCATAAATCGAAAAGATATTGCCAATAGGTTTTCTAACTATAAAACCGAAATTAAGAACATATTCCCTCACCTCTTTCAGTTTCATATATTCAATTCTTTTCTGCTCAAAATTGGGCGTATCTGGCTTTACAAAATAATAATTCAATAATTGATGTTTTCCAAAATTGATTTCGGGCTGGATTAGAATTTCGTACTTAAAATTTCTGGTCTCTTTTACCTTATAATAGAGTTGCGCCTTATAAAAATGATTCTCAAAAGTGTAATCAGTATTACTAAATTCACTTCCAAAACCATAACTCAAACCTATTCTATAATTACTGCTTTTTTCTTGCGCTTTAAGATGTATTGCAGCTAACAACACTACAATAAAGAATATCCGTTTTAGAAGCATAATATATTTTTGGTTGGCACTTACAAACATAAAAAAAAGATCCAGCTTTCACTGGATCTTTTTTTTATTTAGAATAAGGTTTTTAATTATGCCTTATTGTGTTTGTCTTCGATTGTGTGTTTCTCATCACTTGAAATCGTATCTACCAATACTGGAGTTGCGATAAATAATGAAGAGTAAGTACCAACGATAATACCAATTAACATTGCGAAGATAAATCCTCTAATAGACTCTCCACCGAAGATAAACATTGTTAATAATACAATGATCATCATTAATGAAGTATTCAATGTTCTTGATAATGTAGTATTAATAGAAGCGTTTACGATATCTTCGAAACTTCCTTTACGGTTTCCAATGATAAATTCTCTTACCCTGTCAAATACAATTACCGTATCGTTCATAGAGTAACCAATTACAGTTAAGATCGCAGCGATAAAGTGCTGATCCATTTCCATGTGGAAAGGCATGAATTTATAACATAATGAATAGATTCCTAATACAAAGATAACGTCGTGCGCAACAGCTGCAATAGCACCTAATGAATATTGCCATTTACGGAAAGATACCATTAAGTATAAGAAAATAACTGCCATTGCTCCAAGAACTGCCCAGTATGAGTTCGTTTTAATATCTTCAGAGATAGAAGCTCCAACTTTAGAAGCTTGTAAAACTCCTACTTTTTTACCATCAAATGAGTTAGTAAATTTATCATAAGAAGTATTTGGGAAATATTTCTGCAATCCTGCATATAATTTTTGGTTTACTTCTTCATCGATAGCTACACCATCTTCTTTAATTTTATATTTAGTTGTGATTTTCAATTGATCATCATCACCTAAAATTTTAGCCTCAACTGGTGTACCGAAAGCAGCAGATAATTCATCTGAAACTACAGTAGCATCAACTGGTTTTTCGAATTTAACTTGGAAAGTTCTTCCTCCAACAAAATCAACACCCTCATCTAAACCGTTAACGAAGAAGATAGAAACTAAACTTACTACTGTTACAATAGAAGAGAAGATATAAGTGAATTTTTTGATTTTGATGAAATCAAAGTGGAAGTTTGTAAACCAGTTTTTAGTAATATTTGTAGAGAAAGTTAAATCAGCTTTTCCTGCAATATTTCTGTCAATAAAGATTCTAGCAATAAAGATTGATGTAAACAATGAAGTTACGATACCAATTAATAATGTTAATGCGAAACCTTTAATAGGACCTGTTCCGAAAATAAATAAGATAGCTCCAGTTAAAACGTGAGTAACGTTAGCATCAATAATAGAACGCATTGCACCATGCCATCCGTAAGAAGCTTGAACTGCCTCAGAAAGTGATTTTCCTTCACGCAATTCTTCTTTTGCTCTTTCGTAGATAATAATGTTCGCATCTACCGCAGTACCTAATGTAAGTACGATACCTGCAATACCTGGTAATGTTAATACAAAACCAAAACTTGCCATAATTCCGAATAAGAATAGTAAGTTTAATAATAAAGCAAGGTTTGCATACCAACCAGCTTTACCATAATAGAATACCATCCAAACACAAACTAATAAGAAACCTAATACAGAAGAAATTGTACCTGCATCAATAGCAGCTTGTCCTAAAGATGGACCTACAACAGTTGATTGGATAATATCTGCAGAAGCTGGTAATTTACCTGCATTTAATACGTTAGCTAAATCTTTAGTTTCAGCTACATCAAATGAACCTGTAATCTCAGATCTTCCTCCAGCAATAGGACCGCTTGTTACACCTGGAGCAGAATATACGATATCATCTAATACAATAGCAATGTAGCTTTTTTGAGCAAATGCTCTTCCTGTTAACTCTTCCCAAACTTTAGCACCTTGGCTGTTCATTTGCATAGAAACTGCAGGTTTACCCATTTGGTCAAAAGTATCTTTTGCATCAGTTACAACACCACCGCTCATTGCTGGGTTATTGTCTCTGTTTCCTTTTAAAGCGTATAATTCAACAGCTTCGATATCAGCTGCGCTTTTTACGTCTTTAGCTTTAGGATCTTTTATAGTTGTTGGCTTGCTCCATACAAATTTTGCATAGTGTTGGTCAGCAGCCAATAATACTCTAATTTCTGGTCTTTTGAAATAATCATTGATAGCAGCAGTATCTTTAGGAGCGAAGTAACCTAAAACAGGTCCACCACCTTGAACGATCATTTTATCAAATAAAGGATTGTTTCCTTTTTTAACATCTGAAGAATCTTTAGCATCTGTTAATAATGCATTTAATGAATCTTTAGCAACAGTTTTAGTTTCAGTCTTTTTAACTTCAGTTTTCTTTAAAGCTTCGTTTGCTGATACTAAGAAATTACCAATTTCTTCAATTTTGAAAGTTTCCCAAAACTCTAATTGAGCTTTTCCACCTAATAATTTTTTAATTCTATCAACATCCTTAGCACCTGGAAGCTCAACTAAGATTCTTCCTGTTTCTCCTAATTTTTGGATGTTTGGTTGTGTAACACCAAATTTGTCGATACGCTCTCTTAATACTTTAAAAGCACTTTCTACAGACTCATCAACTTTTCTTTTGATAACTTTTTGAACTTGTGCATCAGACATTTGAAAATCTACACCACCTTCACCTTGAAGGCTTCTGTTAGCGAAAATATCTGGAGATGCTAATTTTACAGAACCTTTTGAATTAGCTTCAAAAGCTTCGAAAAACTTATTTAAATACGTTTTGTTTCCTTCTAAATTTGCAGATGCATCAGCTAATGATTTATTAAAAACTGGATTTTTAGAATTATTAGCCAAACCTTTTAATACATCTTTAATAGAAATTTGAAGAATTACGTTGATTCCTCCTTCTAAGTCAAGACCTTTATTAAGCTGCTTGTTTTTCACTTCGTTGTAAGTGAAATCAGTAAAACCAAGGTTTAATACTTTTTCTTTACCAATAGAATCTAAATATTTCAGCTCTTTATCAGGATTATCTCCTGCAAAAGCTTTAGCTTCACTTTTGACACCATTTGCCACAAAAGTGAATGATAGTTGGTAAATACTTACCAATGCAAATAGAATTGCGAAAAATTTAATAAGTCCTTTATTCTGCATTATTACTAAAAATTAATTATGTTTTATTTTTGTTTTTGCTTTAAACTCCCATAAAATAAGCCCTGACATGATTTTTTAAAACAAAAAAACGAGATCACGAATTACCAATTTTTTTTTAAACCGAGCAAATATATAATTAACGAAAATATTAACCAATTTATTTATTAATTAATCTCAAAAAAAAAGCTGCAAAAGTGCAGCTTTTTTTCTTTTTTGCCGTTTTTATTATACTAAAATCGTTTTTAGGGCATCATTCATACTACGAACCGCATCTGCACTTTTGGCAAATAACGCCTTTTCGTGATCATTTAAGTTTATATCTAGAATTTCTTCTACTCCGTTTTTACCAATTATACAAGGTACTCCTATACAGATATCATTTTGACCATATTCTCCTTCTACAAAAACAGAACATGCAATCATTTTTTTCTGATCATTCAAAATACTATCTACCAAATAAGCTACAGAAGCTCCTGGCGCATACCAAGCCGAAGTTCCAAGAAGACCTGTAAGAGTTGCTCCTCCTACCATAGTATCTGCTGCAACTTTTTGCAACACTTCTTCTGAAAGAAACTCCGATACCGGAATCCCGTTATAAGATGCTAAACGTGTTAACGGAATCATCGTTGTATCTCCATGACCTCCAATTACCATTGCCGAAATATCATTTGCTGGTTTATCTAAAGCTAACGAAAGATAAGTTCTAAAGCGAGAACTATCTAAAGCTCCACCCATTCCTATAATTCTATTTTTTGGAAGACCTGTAGCTTTTAAAGCTAAATACGTCATCGTATCCATTGGATTGGAAACTACGACAATAATCGTATTAGGTGAATACTTTAGTACATTCTCAGCAACTGTTTTAACAATTCCTGCATTGATACCTATTAATTCTTCTCTTGTCATTCCTGGTTTTCTCGGAATTCCTGATGTAATTACTACTACATCACTTCCGGCAGTTTTAGAATAATCATTGGTCACACCCGACACTTTGGTATTAAAACCTGTGTTTGTGGCGCACTGTGTAATATCCAGTGCCTTCCCCTCTGCAAAACCTTCTTTAATATCCAACAATACTACTTCGCTCGCAATTCCTCTATACGAAATAACATCTGCACATGTAGCTCCAACATTTCCTGCTCCTACAATGGTAACTTTCATATTTTATACTTTATCGGTTATTAATTTTGTCTATTCTTTAAAAAGACAATTCGTTTAATTGTCTAGTAAATTTAAACAATTAAACGAATTGAAATTATTAATTTTTCATTTTATGCATCAATATTTGCATAAACTGCATTTTTCTCGATAAACTCTCTACGAGGCGGCACTTCATCACCCATTAGCATAGAGAAAACCTGATCAGCTTCTGCAAGACTATCAATGTTTACTTGGCGTAAAGTTCTGAAGTTTGGATCCATCGTAGTTTCCCATAATTGCTCCGCGTTCATCTCTCCAAGACCTTTATAACGCTGAATATTGGCACTTCCTCCCATTCTTTCGTTAGCTTGATCACGCTGAACATCATTCCATGCATATTCTTTCTTGTTTCCTTTTTTAACTAAGTATAAAGGTGGCGCTGCAATGTAAACATGACCTTCTTCAATTAGTTCTTTCATGAAACGGAAGAAGAACGTTAATATTAAGGTAGAAATGTGGCTACCATCGACATCGGCATCACACATGATGATTACCTTATGATATCTTAGTTTTTCAAGATTTAATGCTTTACTATCTTCTGCAGTTCCCACAGTTACTCCTAAAGCAGTAAAGATATTTCTAATCTCTTCGTTTTCGAATACTTTATGATGCATCGCTTTTTCAACGTTCAAGATTTTACCACGTAATGGCAGAATCGCTTGAAAGTTACGATCACGTCCTTGTTTTGCTGTTCCACCAGCCGAATCTCCCTCGACAAGGTAAACCTCACATCTTGCTGGATCTTGCTCAGAACAATCAGATAATTTTCCTGGCAATCCTCCACCGCCCATAACGGTTTTACGCTGTACCATTTCACGTGCTTTTTTCGCTGCGTGACGTGCCTGAGCTGCTAAGATTACTTTTTGGATAATTATTTTTGCATCATTTGGATTTTCTTCCAAATAATTCTCTAACATTTCTCCAACAGCTTGAGAAACTGGAGAAACAACTTCTCTATTTCCAAGTTTAGTTTTAGTTTGTCCTTCGAATTGAGGTTCAGATACTTTTACCGAAATAATTGCTGTTAATCCTTCACGGAAGTCATCTCCAGCAATTTCGAATTTTAATTTATCTAGCAAACCAGAAGCATCTGCATATTTTTTAAGTGTTCTTGTCAAACCACTTCTAAAACCTTGCAAGTGCGTTCCTCCTTCGTGAGTATTGATATTATTTACGTAAGAGAAAATATTCTCAGTATAACTTGTATTGTAAATTAAAGCAACCTCAACTGGAATTTCACCTTTATCATTATCCATACTGATAACATGAGAAACAATTGGTTCTCTATTACCATCTAAATAACGAATGTATTCTTTAAGTCCTTCTTGAGAATGGAAAACTTCACTTTTAAATTCACCTTTTTCATCAACTTCTCTCTTGTCTGTAAACGTAATTGTAATTCCTTTATTCAAGAAAGAAAGCTCACGCATACGTGCTGAAAGCGTATCGTATGAAAACTCAGTAGTCTGAGTAAAGATGGTATCATCTGGATAAAAAGTCTGGCGTGTGCCTCTTTTATCTGTTTCTCCAATTTGTTTTACTGGATATAAAGATTTTCCTCTTTCGTATTCCTGCTCATAAATTTTACCATCTCTAAATACAGTAGATTTCATATGAACCGAAAGGGCATTTACTACAGAAACCCCTACCCCGTGCAAACCTCCTGAAACTTTATATGAATCTTTGTCGAATTTACCTCCGGCACCAATCTTCGTCATTACAACCTCAAGTGCAGAAACACCTTCTTTTTTATGTAAATCAACTGGAATACCACGACCATTATCCTCAACTGTTATAGAACCGTCTTCGTTTATTGCAACACCAATTGTGTCACAATGTCCTCCCATCGCCTCATCAATAGAGTTATCAACAACCTCGTAAACCAAATGGTGCAGTCCTCGAACCCCTACATCACCAATATACATGGACGGACGCATTCTTACGTGCTCCATCCCTTCTAATGCCTGAATACTATCTGCTGAATAATTGTTCTTCTTGATTTCTTCGCTCATATAATTTATTCTAAAAATGTAATTAATGTCTAACACGCAAATATATAAAAACGCGAGCTATATACCCATTAAAATACGACTTAAAGCACTTAAGTTATTAACACAATTGTCTGAAAAACCAAAAAATAAACCCAAAAATGAATTTAAATTCCAATTTTCTTAAATTCCAAATTCTAAAAATGGTAATAACACAAAAAAAACCGAAATGACATTTTAAAAATGTATTTCGGTTTTGCTTTATGATTCGAAAAACTAAATTTAGAGTTTTAGTCCAAATCTGCTTATTGTTTCTTATTAAAATCTCCAGCGTAGATTGACGTCATTTTGTCTAAACTCAAGTATTTTCTAATTACATTATTAACATCGTCTAATTTTAACGCTTTAACTTTATTTTCTAAGTCATCATAATCTTCTAGAGGAATTCCATATTGTAAATAGGTATTTACAAGCCCAATCAAAGTATTATCATTTCCTAATCTTGTTTTTCTGCCATTCTGCCAACTTTTAAAATTCGACTTCATTTCTTCGGCAGTAAAACCGTCTTTTAATGCTTTCGAAATCTCTTCTTTAACTGCAGTTTCAACCGCATTCTTTTTAGTAGGGTTTAAAAGAGCATAATATTGCCAATATGCTACATCATTTGTAATTGGCACATTTATCATTGCTCCTGCCCCATAACTTATTCCTTCTTTTTCACGTAATCTCATCGGAATTCTAGCACTTAAAAAACCTCCGCTTCCTAATATTTCATTTGCCATTACAAAAGCTGGATAATCTGGACTATTTCTATCCATTTTAAAACTCACCCTTCCAAGCGCAACAGCATTTTCTTTATCAGGAGTAAGCAAATCTTTATCTGATTTTTTTGTTTCAAAATAAGTAGGTTTTGCAATTTCATACTTTGATTTTGAATTCCATTTTCCAAAAGTATTTTCTAAAATCACCCCAATTTCTTTTGCATCTAAATCAGTAACAATACTTCCTACTCCATTATTTCCTCCTAAAATATTTTTATAGAAATCAACTAGTTCAGATTGTTTTATCTGTTTAAAGGCATCTATTTGCTCTTGAGTTGTAGAGGTATAAAAAATACTTTCTTTTGGATAGGGATTAGTTTGTCTAACAATTTGATTAAAAGCAATTGACTCTGGATCATTCAATCTTCCTTCAAGATAAGTGTTATAGTCACTAATTGTCTTGGTCAACTCATTTTGAGGAAAAGTCGAATTAAGAAGTAAATCTTCTAAAATCCCCATAACCTCTTTAAAACTTTCTTTGTAAGTTGTCACATAAACAGAAAGCGTCTGTTGGCCAAAACCAAAATAAATACTTGATTTTAATTGATCTAAACGATCTTGTATTTGTTCTTTGCTTTTTGTTTTTGTTCCTGTTTTAAGCAGTTCTGCCAAAATAACTCCAACATTTGATTTTCCTTCAAGATCTTTTTCATTACTAACAGGGAAAATAAAATTGGCCTGAACCTTTCCTCCTTTTATTTCTTTTTTAATAACACCATACTTAACACCATTTGTCAGTTTCCCTTCAGTCAAATTTTGTTTTAGATTTTTGATTGACGCCTCAAAATCTGCAATTTCTTTTTCCAAAGCTCTCCCTTTGTAATCTTTAGTTAATGCAACAATTTGATCATCTGTATATTCTACAGGTTTAATTCTCTGTTCATCTTTTGATGGAATAAATATCCCAACTGTTCTGTTATTACTTCTAAAATACTTTTCTGCAACACGCTGAATATCTTCCTTAGTTAGTTTTTCAACTCCATCTCGATATAAATACCCCAATCTATAATCGCCAGCACTAATAATTTGCGTTAAATTAATTGCATAATAAATGGTGTTATTTTTAACAGATTCTATTTCTTTAATAATTTTAGCTTTAGCTCTGTTTACATCCTCATCTGTATATTTTATCGTTGCAATTTTATCCAATTCTCCTCTAACAATATCTTGGGTTGCCTTTATATCTTTATCGTTGCCTAGAGAAAATCCAAAATACATGTAACCAGCATCTCTTAAAGTTGGTTGCCAAGAATAAAGGCTTGAAACTTTCTGAGTATCTACCAATGATTTATATAAATATCCTGAAGGATCTGCAGTCAAAATCTCACCTAATGCATCAATAGCAGCAAAATCTTTATCAACATAAGAAACCGTGTGATATAGTGCTCCAACATTTTTGCTGTCGCCTGCTCTTTTCAATTCTACAAATTTTTCACCATCCTGCGAAGGCTCAATTGTATAGGTTTTATCTAAAACTCTTTTAGGTCTTGGAACAGCTCCAAAATACTGACCAATATATTGCAATGCTTTTTGCTCATCAAATTTACCTGCAACGACCAAAGTCGCATTATCTGGCTGGTAATATTTTTCATAAAAAACTCTAAGCGTATTTGCTTTTACGCGTTCGATATCTTCTTTACTTCCAATAGTACTATTTCCGTAGTTATGCCACAAATAAGCAGTCGAAACCACTCTTTCTTGCAAAACTCTTTCTGGTCTATTTTCGCTTATTTCAAACTCGTTTCTTACAACTGAAAATTCCTTATCCAAATCCGATTGAAGAATAGTTGCGTTAATCATTCTATCAGCTTCCATCTCGATACTCCATTTCAGGTTTTCATCACTCGATGGAAAAATTTCATAATAATTTGTACGGTCAAGCCAAGTGGTTCCGTTTGCATTTCCTCCTTTATCAGCAAGCATCTTTTTGATGTCTCCCAGATTTTTAGTGCTTTTAAAAAGCATGTGTTCTAACAAATGAGCCATTCCTTTTTCGCCATAACCTTCATTTCTAGAACCTACATTATAAACAATATTGACTACCATGTTACTTTGAGAAGCATCAGGAATCAAAAGAACTTTTAGTCCATTGTTTAAAGAATATTCTTTAACACCTTCAACATTTGTAATAAATTTAGGCACTTCTGCCTTTTGTGCGTAAACTGAGCTCAAAGAAATTAATGAGCAGCATAAAATTCCACTTAGTAATAGTTTTCTCATAGGTTTTGTTTATATTGGTTTAAGGATTAAAATATTCCTTCGCAACCAAATATAGTATTTTTCCTAAGCTCAGAAATCCTTGTTAACTTAGTTTTAGTATTTTACGGGATGCCGTAAAATATTCATTCTGAATTTCACAAATAATACAAAAAGAAAAAACCGAAACTATATTTAGCATATAGTTTCGGTTTTTTCCTTTATAATCTTAAGTTTTTAAACTGCCATTCCAGATTTTACAGATTCAAAATTCCCATTTAAATGGGCTGCATTTGCTCTTCCACTTGGATCTAGATTTTCCTGCCATTTTGGAATCCATTTACGAACGGTTTGCGCCGCGCTGACCTGTGGATAGTATTTATGAAAAATTGATCGATACAAGTAGGCTTCTTTCGTTGTTGGTGAATTATATGGGAATTCTACACTTGCACCTGCTAATTGCTCATCCGTAACTTGCGAAGCACAATATTCAATTAATTCATCAACCCAATTGTATCCTACTCCATCAGAAAATTGCTCTTTCTGACGCCATAAAATTTCTGAAGGCAAATAAGGATCTTCTGTATCAAAGGCTTTTCTTAAAATATATTTTTCAACGCCGTCATAATTTTTCGGCTGTTTTTCTTCTGTTTTGATTCGAATAGCAACATCTAAAAATTCTGTATCTAAAAAAGGAATTCTAACCTCAAGTCCATTAGCCATTGTTGTTTTATCAGCGCGAAGTAAATCTGCTGTAAATAACTTCTGAACTCTTTCGATTGTTTCATCTTGAAATTCTTCTTCTGTAGGTGCATTTCTAAAATATAAATGTCCTCCAAAAACCTCATCTGCACCTTCTCCTGACAAGATCACTTTTATGCCTTGATCAGCAATCGCTTTAGACAATAAATACATTGGAACTCCAGATCTTACTGAAATAATATCGTAAGTTTCAATATGATAGATTACTTTTTCTAAAACCTTAACTCCTTCTTCTACTGAAAAATGAATTTCGTGATGCTCTGTCCCTAAAAACTCAGCTGCTTTTCTAGCTGCAATATTATCAGGCGCATTAGCATCTAATCCGATAGAAAATGAATGTAGTTTTTGACCTTTCGCTTTTAATAATCGAGAAGTGATCGAAGAAATTAAAGAAGTATCTAATCCTCCTGACAAAACAACTCCTAAAGGAACTTCTGCCAACAAACGTTTACTCGTTGCCTTAATTAAACTTTCACGAATCAAATCTAAGTCAAGAGGTTGCTTTGCGTTTTTATGATCTTCGTATTCTGGGCGGTAATATTTAACAAAACCAGTTTTTGCTGTATAATAATGTCCCGGAGGAAAAGTAGAAAACGTTTTGCATTGATCTGCAATAGATTTCATTTCTGATGAGAAGTAAATTCTACCTCTTTCATCCAATCCATAATACAAAGGCTTCACCCCAATTGGGTCGCGTCCCGCAATATATTTGTCGCCGTCGATTACTACAAAAGCAAAATCTCCATCCAATTTATTGCAAAAATCATATCCAAATTCTTCATAAAGATGTACAATTACTTCTGAATCTGACTCTGTTCTAAAAGTATGATTTTTTAAAACTGTATTTTTAAGCTCTTGATAATTATAAATTTCACCATCATGAACCATCCAAGCTTTATCCGTTCCTTGAATAGGCTGTTTTCCTGAGTTAAGATCAATAATAGATAAACTTTCATGACAAAGCACACTTCCATTTTCCATAATATGAACATCGCTTTCATCAGGGCCACGATGTGACATTCTTTCTGATAGTTCTTTTACAAGTTTGGGGTCTTTTCCTTTACCAATTACAGCTAATAATCCAGACATAATCTTTTATTTTATTATTCCATTTCCTTTTATAGTTCAAAATTTGGTTTGAACATTAAAAAAACATTAAAATTTTTCAGTGAAAGCAAAACTATGTATTAATTTTTGCTTTCAGCTATTAATTTGATTAAAATATTTAGCATTCGATAATAATACTGCAGATGCCAAATATATTAAAAGAAAGTCAAACATATACGTCTCAAATTTCACAAACATCTGAAATTGTATAATTTAACATCCTAAGACAAGAAAAACGCCCTCGGTGGAGAACGTTTTTCTAAAAAATATATACTAATTCTAAAAATTAAACTCATATTTAGGCTTTAACATAAGCATCATCGTGAACGTTTGCTACCGCTCTACCAGATGGATCGTTTAAGTTTTTGAAAGCTTCATCCCACTCTAGAGCGATTTTTGTACTACAAGCTACACTTGCTTCTTGAGGTACACATAACGCTGCTGCGTCGCTTGGGAAATGCTCAGAGAAGATTGAACGATAGTAGTATTCTTCTTTTGAAGTTGGTGTTTGCAATGGGAATTTAAATCTAGCGTTTGCTAATTGCTCATCCGAAACTTCTCTTGCTACTACTTCTTTCAAAGTATCAATCCAGCTGTATCCTACTCCGTCAGAAAATTGCTCTTTTTGTCTCCAAGCCACACTTTCTGGAAGCATATCTTCGAAAGCTTTACGAACAACCCATTTTTCCATTGGATGTTCTTTGTTGATCATTTTATCTTGTGGGTTGATGCGCATTGCAACATCCATAAATTCTTTATCTAAGAATGGCACACGACCTTCAATTCCCCAAGCAGCTAAACTTTTGTTTGCACGTAAACAGTCGTACATGTGAAGTTTACCTAATTTACGAACGTTTTCTTCGTGAAACTCTCTAGCATTTGGCGCTTTGTGGAAGTATAAATATCCTCCAAATAATTCATCTGCACCTTCTCCTGAAAGAACCATTTTGATTCCCATAGATTTGATTACTCTCGCCATTAACCACATTGGAGTCGAAGCTCTAACTGTCGTTACATCGTAAGTTTCTAAGTTGTAAATTACATCGCGAACAGCATCTAAACCTTCTTGGATTGTAAATTTAATCTCGTGGTGAATAGTTCCAATATGATCTGCTACTTTTCTCGCTGCAGCTAAATCTGGCGAACCTTCTAAACCAACTGAGAAAGAGTGCAATTGTGGGTACCAAGCATCTGTTGTATCATCAGACTCAATTCTTTTTTGAGCGAATTTTTTAGCTACAGCCGAAGTAATAGAAGAATCTAAACCTCCAGATAGTAAAACTCCGTAAGGAACATCACTCATTAATTGTCTGTGAACTGCTGCTTCAAGCGCTTTTTTGATTTCTGGAATACTAGTTTCGTTGTCTTTAACCGCATCATAATCAACCCAGTCTCTTTTGTACCATTGTACAAATTCACCGTCTTTGCTTGATAAATAATGTCCCGGAGGAAATAATTCGATTTTTGTACAATATCCTTCTAAAGCTTTTAATTCAGAAGCAACATAGAAAGTTCCGTGCTGATCCCATCCAATATACAATGGAATAATTCCCATGTGGTCACGAGCTACAAAATACTCATCTTTATCTACATCATAAATTGCGAAACCAAAAATTCCGTTTAATTCATCAACAAAACTTACTCCTTTTTCTTTATATAATGCTAAAATAACTTCACAGTCACTTTCAGTTTGAAAGTTATATTTTCCTTCAAATTGTTTACGCAAATCTCTGTGATTGTAAATTTCACCGTTTGCAGCTAAAACCAATTTTTTATCTTCTGTAAATAAAGGTTGTTTTCCTGAAGCTGGATCTACAATAGCCAAACGCTCGTGAGAAAGAATTGCTTTATCATTGCTGTAAATTCCGCTCCAGTCTGGTCCGCGGTGACGAATGATTTTTGACATTTCTAATACTTGAGGTCTTAACGCTTCGGCTTTTTGTTTAAGATCAAAGGCACATACAATTCCACACATAATATTCTATATTTTATTTTTTAAATTTTAATTTGATAGGGCAAAGATGGAGTATTAGTTACAATTGAAAAACACAAATAGTTATTTCAGTTACAAATTTAAACCATTATTTTAATTTTACATGAAAAATGTAAAATTCATAAGCAAAAATAAGCTTGAAACTTGAAAATTTTAATTTTGAGGTAAAAACTGCTTTAAAATTTAAAGTTCAGCCTAGTTTTTTGAATTAATTTTTGAGTTATTTCAGTATCACTGAAAAATTCGTAAAGAGAAGAAGAAAAGGTGTTCTGGAATTGTATTTTATATAATCATCTAGGCGACATTCTTTCAATTTCGAGGAAAGAGAACTCCCAGTGACTCGACAAAGTTTTTTATTAATTAATTTCAAAGCATAGCCCGTGGTTTCAACCACGGGAAACGTATTGTATATATTGCGTCCCGTGGTTGAAACCACGGGCTATGTTTTATAAAAGTTTGTCATCTTGACAAACTTTGCGGCAATCAACTTTGTCAAAGTTTAAAACTTTGACAAAGTTATTCGTAGACTAATTTAGATTATTCAACGCTTTGAATAGTATAATGCGTTTTATTAATTTCAAACTGAAACCCGGCCTTATTCCCCATCAAATGATTTCCTAAAGGAGATTGCGGAGAAAGCGCAATAACATTAATTCCGTCAATAGCTATTTTTGGAAGCGCCACACTAACATACAAATAGATTCCGTTTGCTTTTACCAGACTTCCTAAAATAATGTTTTCTGTCGTTTTAAGCGGATCTATTTTATCTAAAACTGCAATTTGCGCAATTGCTTCTTTTAATTTATTCGTTAATTTTTCCTGTTCGATGTGCATCATTGACAAAGCCGTTTCGTGTTTATCACCAGCTGAACCTTTTGCATCGTTTTTGGAATCTTCGGTCAAGTTCGTAATCATGTCTCTAAAAACATCGATTCTATCCTGAACCATTTGTGTATAATGGATATATATTTTTTCTTTGAAAGTCATTTTTTTTAAAGGTACTGAGGTTCTGAGGTACAAAGGTGCAAAGGTGCAAAGGTTTTTTTTCTTTGTCTAAGTTTTTATTCAAAAAAACCTAAAGGATAAATTACATTTCCACTTACATTATGCAATCCGTCTTTTATAAGTGCAAATACCATACAATTTTCAGAAGGAACATCAAAAGGCATTTTAATATTGTATTTTTCGCAAAGCTCATATCCAAATCTTGGATAGTAATCTTGATGTCCTAGCAAAATAACAAATTTGTATCCTAATTTTTTTGCAACTTCATGTCCATATAAAATGAGTTTTGAGCCTATTCCTTTTCTTTGAAAATCAGGTAACACAGAAACAGGTGCCAATGATAGACAATTAAACACATCTTTGTCATTAATAATTTTTAGTCTTGTAAATAAAATATGCCCAACAATTCTATTATCACTTTCAGCGACAACAGACAATTCAGGAATAAAAGCATCAGATTTTCTAAGCCTTTCAACCAAAAACTGTTCTTTGTGATCGGAATGCTCTTCTTTTTCAAAAGCTTTTTCTATCAATTGAAAAACACTTTCAAAATCATTTTTATTTTCTTGACGTAATGTAACTTCCATATTATAAAATTAAAAAAACAGCCACGAATTCACGAATCTACTCCAAAAAATTCATGAGTTCATGGCTGAAAAAAAAAGGCACTTTATTCTTTTATAAAATTTTTGTGCCTTAGTGTCTTTGTGGCAATAAGTCTAAAAATCAAATTTATAGTTTGCGCCTCCTAAAACCTGGAATCCTTGTACAGGATAATTTAACCATTTTTCGTAAGCTTGATTTCCTATATTATTTAGTTTCAAGAAAAACGTCAAGCGTTCATTGAATTTATAACCTAAATGAGCATTCGTGTCAAAATAACTTTTTAGAGTTATTGTCTCAGCATCTAATCCTAAAGAAGTATTTGTCTGCATATCTTTTCTTTCACCTACATAAAATACATTCAATCCTGCATACCATTGCTTAGTTATATTAACGTCTAAAGTTGAACTTAATTTCATTGTTGGCAAATTCCATGCTTGAACATTGTTGTCTGTACTATAACTATTGAAAGTTCCATTGATTCCGAAAGTTACATTTTGAGAGAAATCTGCTTTTAATTCTCCATAGAAACGGAATGTTCTAATGTCTTCATAAACCACCCCAAATGAATTTCCGAAAGCATAATCTTCGTTTGTAATTACTTCTGTATAATCATTTGCCTTAAACAATGCTTTATCTTTTTCATTCAAGTAAGAACCCGTCAAGTTATAATTTACATTGTTAGCCAACTTTCCTTTTAAACCCGCAAACACATTATATTGTGTACTAGACGGACGCATATTTAAAGTTGGAGATAAAAACGGATTTTCAGTTACAAAATCGGCATAAGAATTCTGATTTAAACCGCCATTTACTCCAGTATAAAAAATCATCAAATCCCCAACTAATCTATAAGAAGCATTTACTTTTGGGTAGAAATAAAATTTGTTTCCGCTGTTTTCAGAATCTGCACTGTAATAAATTCCAGCTCCTAATTCTAATGTCCATTCATTTTCATTGATTACAAAACTTGGCTCAATTCCAACATTTGTAAAACTATATTTTAAAGCTTCTGTATTATCCTGTAAATAATTATTTTTGAAAGAACCGCTTACATGATCTATAATAACGTTTGTTTTAATTGCCTGATCCATTACATCAACTGTAAAAGTTGGCTTTACAAAAAATCTGTTTTCTGATGAAGAATAACTGTCTGAAAAATGAGTGAATTTTGTAGAAAGTTTACTAAAAATACTCTCCGTAAATTCAGCATTTCCTCCAAGCCAAATCGTATTATAAGAATGATCCGGATTGATGCTATTTACCAAATCATAACGCTGGTCTGGAATTGTAGATCCAAAATCTGATGGAAGTCCGTACCAATTGTAAATCTGGTTTTGGTAACCCAAATCTACAGCCCAAGCCGCATCTCTGTTATTTTGACCGTAACCAATATTAATTGCTGTATCGTAAAATTCATCATTCAATTCCACATCTTTAATTCCGCCTTGAGAAGAATGATGGCGAAACATTCCTGCCACATAATCATTATTTCCTAAATCCTGATTTACGAATAATTCAGCATTTAAAGTACTGTAATTTCCAACGCCTAAAGTCGCATAATTATTAAATAATTTTTCTTTTTTTGCTTTTTCTACACCTTCCGCTTTTCCTTTTGAAGGCGTAAAAGTCGATGCCACAGGAACAGACAAAATACTGTATTTAATAACTTCTTTCGGCTGATTACCGCTGTCGTCAAGCGAAGGAATCTCTTTCACTTTAAAAGCATCTGAAATAGTCGGCGAATAAGGTTTTACCACATTTACCGTTTCAGTACCAATGCTTTCATTTTTCTTCTGCGCAATCGAAAACTGAGCTGTAAATAACACTAACAAAATGATTATTTTATGTCGGCAGTTTAATTTCATATTTATATTATTATGTGAAATGTTGTTTGTAAAATGTGTTTCGATAAATATTCTCTTTTCAGATCCACATTTCACTTTTCTCATTTCACTTTTTAGATTATCTAATTTTCTAATTATCTCAATTATCTAATTTCTAAGCTTCCCATTCTCCTTTGGCCACAAACTGAGCTTTTCCTCCTATTCTAATATCAAACAGATCTCCGCTTAGTTTTCCATTAAAATAAATTTCAGATGGACGGCCAATGTAGTCTCCTTGATGATTTGTCAATTCAAATTCAGGTTTATGATATTTTAATAAAAAAGCCTGTAAACAAGTACTGGCACTTCCTGTCGCAGCATCTTCTACCAACTGATTATGCTCTACACACAACATTCGGCTAAACAGTTTTTCTCCTTCTAAATAATAAAAGTATAAACCTCGATGATCTGTTTTGCAGTGCTGTTTCATCCATTCATCTGCTTTATCTTTATCTAAAACCAAATTTTCTAAAGCCCTTTTACTGCTCAATCCAACCATTACAAAAGCGCTTCCTGTTGTAACTTCCTGAATTGGAAACTGATTTTCGAAATCACTCACTTGCAGATTACTGAAATGTGTAAAATCCTCTTTCGAAAAAGTATCCCAAAACTTTGGCTGCGCCGCTTTCAACCAAATCAAATCATCTGATTTATTGATTGCGATTGGTCCAATTGGAACTTCTAATTTTATTTCATTAGGAGAATTTTCAAAGATCTTATTCATCAGAACCCAAGAAGTTCCAATGATCGGATGTCCCGCAAACTGCATTTCGTGAGCTGGCGTGAAAATTCTAATTTCAGCTTTATTATTTTCTCTGTCTAGTTTGGTAACAAATGTGCTTTCTGCAAAATTAATCTCGCGTGCAATTTGCTGCATTTGTTCTTTACTTAAATTTCCTGCGTCCATAAAAACTGCCAACTGATTTCCGGCATATTTTTTATCGGCAAAAACATCAACTATATAAAAAGGTAAACTCATTTTTTTTCTTGTGAAATGTGATTTGTGAAATGTGAAATGTTTCTTTTTCAGTTGTCCTTTTACAGATAACATCTCACTTCTTACTAATAAACTATCTATTAATCGACGAATTTGTTTTTGATTCTTCAGCTTTAATAGTATTCAATTCTTTCTTCGCTTCTTCAACTACATCTGGATAATCTGTAAAATTGTTGATTACGTTATCCAAAATATAAGTCGCTTGATAACTGTCTTTCAAACCATAGAAGTTTTTTGCCATTAAAACCAAACCTTTAGCTCCGTAATATTTATAAGCCGAATAACTTTTTGCCAGTTTTTGAACTGCCGTATTCGAAGCCTCATATTTACCTTCTTTTGTCTTGAAATAGGCATCATAATACAAAGCTTCTGCTGCTAATTCTCCTTTTGAAGTTGCAGAAAGTTTTGCATAAGCCGTTTTGGCTTTATCTTCATTTCCTGTCTGTATTGCCGCGCGCGCCACAATAATCTGTGCATCTGCTTTTACACCAGCGTCTGCTTTCGGATTTTCTAATACTTTTTCTGCCGCTATAACCGAATTGTCATAATCTTTTTTGTCATAATAACATTTCATCAAATTGGCTTGAGCAAAGTTTTTATTCTGAGGAAAATCTGCTTCATTTCCTAATCTTGTTAAAACTGGAATCGCTTTATCGCAATCTTTCGCTTTCAAATAAATCTGAGCCAATCTGTTTAAAGCTTGTTCTGTAAATTCATTTCTAGGCTGATCGATTACGTATTGATAATTAGCAATAGATTTCGTTTCAGAACCTTCTGCATAAGTAAGCTGCGCCAAATAGAAATTAGCTTCAAGCGCATGCATTCCGTTCGGGAACTTAGCAATATATCCAGCAAAGCCAAGAATTGCTTGTTTAGGATTATTTTGGCTGTATTGTTTGAAAGCCGCATCATAAGTATCATTATCCAATTCTGCATCAGTAACTGCAACGAAATCCAATGTACGAACCCAAGTTGCGTATTCATCTACTTTTCCAGAATCTACATAGATTAATCTTGCCGTTGCAACTGCTTCTAAAGCTTCTGGAGTTTTTGGGAATTCAGCAGCTACTTTTTTGAATTTCGTCAAAGCTTGCTCGTCACGATCCGAATTGTAATAAATTAAACCTTGTTTTAAAATTGCTTTTGAAGTAAAAGATCCATCTTTAAATTCAGAAATCAATTGATCATAAGTTTTGATTGCCTGATCGTTTTTCTTTTCTGCAACATAAGTATTTCCTAATTCAAACAAAGCATCATCACGGTAAGATGATTTTTTGTACATCTGGATAAAATTGTTCAATTCATCTACCTTCTTGGCATTATTTGACATAAATCCATAAGAAAGTGCTTTTTGGAACTGCGCATAATCTGCATCCACGCCTTTTGCAGCAATTGCTTTAGCGTATGCTTCATTTGCCGCGCTATATTTTGAAGTTACAAATCGGCAATCTCCCAAACGCAAGTAAGAATCGTTTAAACGAACTTTATCTGAAGGTGAATTATCAATTTGAGCTTGGAAAGAATTCGCTGCTTGGTCGTATTCTTTCAATTTAAAATACGTGTAACCAATATTATAGTTTACGTTTTTATATTCATCTGTAGATTTTGCCGCTGCCATTCCTGCAAACTGTTTGTAAGTTAGAAGAGCGTTTTGCATATCATCATTTAAATATTCTGTTTCTGCTTTCCAGAAAGTCGCACGAGCGGTAAATTCAGGCGTTTTTTGCTCGCTGATTGCGCTTTTGAACATTTTACCTGCTTCTTGGTAATTGGATTCATTGTACAATTCTAATCCGCGATAAAAAAGCACTTTTTGATATGCCGCTTTGTTTTCAGCGCTTCTATTTTTTTCCAATAAAACCAAAGCTTCTTTATAATTTTTAGAAGAAATATAAGAATCAACCAATAGTTTTTCTACTTCTGAACGGCTCGAATTATTTGGATATTTTTTAAGGAAATCTAATAAAATACCCGGAACAGCTTGATAAGCATTTCCGATATCATAACTCAATTTAGCGTAGTTTAAAGCCGCATCTTCTTGAATTTGTGCATTGAAATCCATTTCAGATGCATTTTTAAAAGCATTTAAAGCTTCTTGCTTTTTACCTGTATTTAAATAACTTAAACCTAAATGATAATAAGCATTTTGCGCCACAAAATCCCTTCCTTCAATAATTTTATTAAACTGAGAAATCGCTTTTTCATACTCTTTTTGCTCATAATACGCATAACCTAATTGGTAAAAATCGGTATTATTCCATTTTCCTTTTTTACCAGCGTATTGCTCTAAATAAGGAATCGCTTTTCCGTATTGTTTTAAATTGAAATAACTTTCTCCAATAATTTTATTCAATTCCGATTTTTCAATTTCATTAGATTTATTCATTGCAACCTGACCTAAATCAATCGCTTTTTGAAAATTTCCTAATTTGAAATTCATATCAGCTTGATAATACGAAAGCTTTTCTTTGTATTTTTCCTCGCCCGAAACCTCATCAAAATATTTCGTTGCTTCTTTATAATCATCGCCTTCATACGCCATAAATCCTAAGTAATATTTGGCTTGAGAACCATATTCTTTAGAATTTACAACTTTATTAAAATAGTTTGTGGCTTCTTTTTTCTTTTTAGCATTAAAATAGCTGTAACCTTTCATGAAGTTGAACTTATCAGATTCTGCTTTGCTCATGTAGCTTTCGTCAACTTTATCAAACCATTGTAAAGCTTTTGGATAATTTCCTTGTTCGAAAAAATACTGTGCCGCTTCTATATAAGCCTGATTTTGTTTTGTACTTGTTGGGTAATCGCTAACGAATTTTTCCACCAAAGCATCAGCATTTGCTTTGTTCGTTCTAATCGCACAATTGGCAATGTAAAAAGCACAATCCGATTGCACTTCTTCGTTTGTTGCATTGTATTTTACTTTTTCAAAAATCAGTTGAGCCGACGCATATTGTTTGTCGTTATATAAAGCCAGTGCTTTGTCAAAATCCTTTAATTCGTAAGTATAAATAGCCGATTTCTGTGCCGAAACTATTGTCGAAGTAAGGAGAATTTGGAATATAAAGAACCTGGATAGTTTACGCATTTTGATTAATATTTAGGTATTCAAATGTATCATTTTATACGCTTTATAACGAAACGTTTTTAGGTTTTATTATAAACAAATTAATAATCGTTTATGATTTTAAGGTTTAATAAACTTCAATTTATTGGTTCTCAAACTTTCTAAAACATTTCATTTTTTAAACTTTTTCCTAAGAAATGATTCAAATTTATTTTGAATACAAACGTTATCTTATTACTTTTACCATTCAAATCAATTTTATTATGTCACAAACCGTACTATCTCTTAAAGAAGTCACTATATATCAAGAAGGAAGAAAAATTATATCTCACATTAATTTGGATGTTAACCACGGTGAGTTTATCTACATTATCGGAAAAACTGGTTCTGGAAAAAGTAGTTTTCTAAAAACTTTATATGCTGATTTACCTTTAATTGAAGGTGAAGGACATATTGTCGAATTTGATTTGGCAAGCATAAAAGAAAATGATATTCCGTTTTTGAGACGTAAAATCGGAATTGTATTTCAAGACTTCAAATTGCTTCCAGACCGTTCTATAAAAGACAACATGCTTTTTGTTTTAAAAGCTACAGGCTGGCACGAAAAAGATGCAATGGAGCACAAAATTGATGAAGTTTTGGACAAAGTAGGCATGAAAGATTTCGTAAACAAAATGCCTCACCAACTTTCTGGAGGAGAACAGCAGCGTGTTGCGATTGCTAGAGCATTGCTTAATGATCCTGAATTCATCTTAGCTGACGAACCAACTGGAAATCTTGATCCGCAAACTAGTTCTGAAGTTTTAGAAGTTTTAAAAGCAATCAACGCCGCAGGTAAAACTGTTATAATGGCAACTCACGATTATGCTTTATTGATGAAATTCCCTTCTAAAACCTTAAAATGCGAAGATGAAAGAATCTTCGAAGTGGTGCAAAGAAGCGTGTAATGCTTTCGATTTTAATTCCTGTTTACAATTATAATGTTTTTAAGCTTGTTTATGAGCTTAAGCAGCAAGCAGATAATTTAGGAATTGAATATGAAATTTTGGCGCAAGATGATCTTAGCCAAAAATTCACCAATGAAAATAGCCAGATAAATACGCTCGAAAATTGCTCTTTTTCTATCAATGCTGAAAACTTAGGCAGAGGTAGAAATATTAATTTATTGTGTTCCAAATCAAAGTATAATTTTACCTTGATCATGGAAGCAGATGCTTTGCCTGAGAACGAATTTTACCTTAAAAATTATATTGAATTACTTTCAAATTCAACATCGGTAATTTTTGGCGGTGTAAAATACCCAGATATTGTTCCTTCTAAAGAAAAACTGCTTCGGTGGAAATATGGTTTAAAAAGAGAAACTAAATCTTTAAATCAAAGGCTTAAAAACAATTACGATTTTGTATTCACTTGGAATTTACTTTTAAAAAAAGAAATCCTTTTACAATTTCCATTTCCAGAATTCATAAAAGATTATGGATATGAAGATTTGATTTTTATAGAAAATCTGCGTTTAAATTCGGTTCCAGTTGTTCATATCGAAAATCTCTTGATTCATTACAACAATGAAGACAGTATCGATTTTATTGAAAAATCTGAAAAAGCCGTTCAAAACTTATACAACTTAGTTCGCTTTCATAAAATTGATCCTAAAAGTGCTAGATTAACAAAGGTTCATTCACTTTTAAAAAAGCTATATTTAACTGGAATTATAAAGACTATATATAGACTAACAAAAAAGAGAATCTTAGCCAACTTAACTTCAGAGAATCCAAATTTATATCTGTTAGATTTTTATAAATTAGGCTTTTATTGCGATTTAAAAAAATAATCAATTATGGTCTTTTTTTCGGTAGTTATTCCGTTACACAATAAAGCTGATCATATCGAAAACGCTATCAAAAGTATTTTCGATCAAACTTTTATTGATTATGAAATCATTATAATAAATGACGGATCTACTGATGCAAGTGAAGCTATTGCAAGAAAATTTTATGACAAAAGGATTCAAATTTTTAATCAAAAAAATCAAGGCGTTTCTGTTGCAAGAAATTTTGGAATTGAGAAATCTTCTGGAAAATTTATAGCCTTTCTTGATGCTGATGATTATTGGTTTCCAAATCATTTAGAAGAATTGCATAAATTAATTCTTGATTTCCCTAATTGCGGCATGTATTGCTCTCGATATAAAACTAAAATTGGTACAAATCATTTTAAAACCCCAGTATTTCAAGGAATAGCAAATTCTTTTAAAGGGATTATCAATGATTATTTTTATTCTAATAAACCATCCCGAATTACTTGGACTTCATCGCTGGCAATATCAAAAGAAATTTTAGAAAATATAGGAGGTTTTACACCTGGCATAACAAATGGACAAGATTTGGAGTTATGGACCAAAATTGGAATCCGTTTTCCTGTAGCAATTACAAATAAAACTACTGCTATTTACAATTATGATATTGACAATAGTTTGACTAAACGCAAAATAAATTCGAGGATTTTAATGGATTTTGAACAATTCAAAATCTTCGAAAAAGATAATCCATCTCTTAAAAAGTTTCTTGATTTATATCGAATTGAATATGGATTACACTACTATATTTTTGGGAATAAAACCAAATTCAATTTTTATTTAAAAGATGTTGACAAGGAAAATATCCCTTTTAAAGTTCAATTTTTATTAAAAGTTCCGCCTTTCGTTTTGCAGTTTCTTTTAAAATTGAAAAAAAAATTAAAGCAAAGCGGAATTGATTTTTCTATTTACGGTTAACGTATTTTATAAATTCATCAAAATCCCGAATATAATCTTCTTCTATATAAACTTCTGAAGCCACAACTAGGCAAATCGAACCCGAAGAAAAATTCTGAAGTTCTCTCCAAATTCCAGAATTGATCAGTAAACCTTCATACGGTTTATTTAAAGTAATAATTGTTTCTTCTTTTCCGTCATTTAAAACAACATCAAAACTTCCGCTCAAAGCAACCAAAAACTGCCGAAGATCTTTATGCGCGTGTCCGCCACGTTCTGATCCTGTTGGAATATCATATAAATAATAAACTCTTTTTATATCAAAAGGAATCGTATCATTTTCTATTACAGATAAATTTCCTCTTCGTTCCTCAATTTTAGGAATTGAAATAATTTGTATTCCTCTATTATTTATTTTCATGTTGGATTCTTTCAAATTTTTCATGTCCGTTTTTTGCACTTTTCAGAACGGTTTTGATGTTTTCAAATTTTATTTTTTTCTGTTTTAAATCAAAAAACATCTTTATAAAAATCCAAAAGATATATTTTTCTTTAAAGATTCTGGTAAACAATGCTCCGCTAATAAAATACTTGTCTAATATATCTCTTTTCTCTGAAGAAGTTGAGTTGTTATGTGCAACAATTATTTCAGGTTCAAAAACGAGCTGTTTGCCATCTTTCTTTAAATCTGATAAAAAAACAGCTTCTTCTCCCATTTCAAAAATTCCTCTCAGTCCAAAATTTTCATCAAATCTATATTTTATAAAATCAACCTGAAATTTATTTAAAGTTAATTCAATAGAACTTGTATTCAAGATATCAAAAGCATTTAAATGGCTTTTAGAATTGGCTGAATATTTGTTCAAAGGCTTTTTATTTGATTTCAGAGCGCAAAACTTTATCGTCGAAGCGTTGGGATATTTATTATAAGCTCCAATTATTTTTGCAGCAAATCCTTCCTGAAACATTACATCATCGTCCGAAATTAAAAGAATATTTCCAATCGCATTTTGTAATGCTAAATTTCGGCTTTTAGAAAGTCCTTTTTCAAATGAATTTATAACTCGTATATTAGGAAAACTCGAGTTAAGTTTTGTTTCATTTTCAACCTGATTGATTATTAATATTGAAATTTTCGAATAATCTAAAGATGGAAACATGGGAACTAAAAAATCCAACGAATCTCTGTTCATTGTCGAAATTAATATCTCCAAATCTTTTTCTTCAAACAAAATATTCATTTTTCAATTCTATTAAACAATCATAAAACACTATAATATTCTTATTTTTGAATTTTACAAACTCATTTTAACACTTTAATTTTAATATGCACAACCTTCCTTTAGTAACTGTTATTTGTTTGTGCTACAATCATGAAAAGTTTGTAATAGAGGCTTTAAATTGTATTGTAAATCAAACTTACAAAAGTATTGAAATTATAGTTGCAGATGATTTTAGTAATGATTCTTCTGCAAAAAAAATTAAAGAATGGCAAAAGAATTATTCTCAAGCTAAACTTGTAATTAATGAAAGCAATTTAGGCAATACAAAAACCTTTAACAAAGCATTAAAATTAGCAAATGGAGATTTTATCATTGATTTAGCTGCTGATGATGTACTATTACCGAATTGTGTTGAAAAACAGATCAACACTTTCTTAAATTCTAAAATGGATCGATTAGCGATAGTTTATGGAAATGCCGAAATTATTTCTGAAAACAACTCACATCTAAACTATTATTACAAAGTTGATACTGATAAAAAAGCAATCGTAAAACCTGCTTCTGGAGACATTTATAAAGCAATTTTAAGCCAAAGCAGTATGATTTGCTCTATCAGTTCAATGATGAAAAAAGAAGTGTTAATTGAATTAAACGGCTACGATGAAAATTTATCTTATGAAGATTTAGACATTTGGATTAGAGCTTCAAGAAATTACAATTTCGAGTTCATAGATGCTATTTTAGTTCAAAAAAGAGAGCTTGCCAACTCTTTAGGAAATATGTTTTATAAAAGATTCAATTCAAGAACAAAAAAGATAAATCGATCGACTTATTTAGTTATAAAAAAGGCCATTGCATTAAACCAAACCAAAGAAGAAAACAAAGCGCTTTTAAAGAGGCTGCATTTTGAAATGGAAAAAGCGTATAGAACTTTAGACATTTCGCTTTTTATAAAATACATTCCTCTAGAATTAAAATTGCGATTTGAATAAGTATTTAAAAACTTCATTTTAATTATTGTCGTCTAAAAACAACAGATCTAAAGTAAAAAAGCAATAGAATAAAGTATACAAAATTATCCAGCGCATATCCCATCACCACTCCTTCAATTCCATAAATTTTAATAAAATACAAACTGAAAAAGTACAAAACTGCAAGCGAAAATAATTCGGTTAAAATAAATGCTGAAGTCTTTTTTTTTGCAAAAAACTGATATCCTAAAATAAGCGCACAAACTTTAAAAACATCTCCTAAAAGCTGCCAGAAAAACAAATTGGTTACGGGCACAAAATCTTTTGTAAAAAGCAGTCGGACAATAAAAAATCTCATAAAATAAAGGAGAGTGAGCACCAAAATAAAGATTGGAAGAATGAATTTATAATACTGCAAAAAGATATTTTTTGTTTCCAAATCATTTTCTGCTTTAGCTAATTTTGGCAGAAAATAAACACTTAAAATGGTACTTACAAACATTAGATAATAGAACGAAATTCTCGTCATTGATTCCCAGTATCCTGCTTGCTCAATTCCTAAACTATGAATAATATAATTTCGAATTGCAAGAAATACAAAAGGTCCAAAAACAGACGAAACAAACGCCATTAAAGAATAAGACGAAAGATTTTTTAAAATTTTAAAATCGAAGAAATCTAATTTTATAATTTGAAGAAACTGAATCTCTCGCTGAACCAAATAAAAAGTAACAAAAAACAAGAAAGCTGGCGCAATTACAATTGCTAGCAAAGCTCCAGAGGTTTTGAATTGTAGAATCAGAAAAATGGAAATTAGTAAACCAATAATATTTCCGATAATGTTGATCCAGATTACTTTTTGAAATTTGCCCAAACCATTGATTACAGCAATTAAAAAAATAGAAAGTCCGTAAGTTGGTAAGACCAATGCTAAGACTTTAAAAACAATTAAATATTCGGCATTATTTCCAAAGATTTTCTGGTTCCAATAAGAAGCAGTAAAAAATAAAATTCCGCTTAGCAGAAGCGCAACAACTAATAAACTGATAAAAACCGTAGAAACTATTTTTTGAAGTTCGGTTTTAGTTTTCTCATTTTCAGCCGTATATTTTACAATTCCGTTTTGAAAACCTAAAGTGGAAATATTTTCTAATGAAGTCAAGAAATTACGAAGGTTTCCGACCAAAGCCATTCCGCTTGGACCAACGAAAATTGCTAATATTTTCGAAGTAATTAATCCAATTCCAATTTTTAAAGCAACACTAAAACTGTTTAAAGATGTGATCTTAAACAAACTCGTTTGAATTATTTTTCTATAGAAATTCAATTAGTATTGGTTTAAAATTTCGATAATAAAATCCACTTCAGATTGTGTCAAAACTGGACTTATTGGCAAGCTTAAAACTTCTTTGTGAATTTTCTCTGTAATTGGAAATGACAAATTATTCCATTCTAAAAAAGCTTTTTGCTGATGTGGCGGAATCGGATAATGTATAACAGTTTGAATATTATTTTGAGCTAAATATTCCTGTAAATGTTCTCTGTTTTCTGTTCTAATGACAAACAAATGAAAAACGTGATTATTAGAAAAATCCCAAAATGGCAATACAATTTTATCATTTTTGATTTCTGCTAAATATCGTTTTGCAATGGCTCTTCTTTTTTCATTATCTGCATCTAAATTGGGCAATTTCAAATTTAAAAAACCAGCCTGCAATTCGTCTAATCTCGAATTTACACCAACGTATTCGTTGTGATATTTCTTTTCAGAACCATAATTTCGAAGTGAAAAAAGCACTTTTGCTAATTCAGAATCATTTGTTGTAATTGCTCCGCCATCGCCCAAACATCCTAGATTTTTACCTGGATAAAAACTGTAGGCAGAGGTACAAGAAAGCTCTTCGACTCCGCTCAGAGTGACAACTGAGTTTTGGAATTTGGAATTTATCCCGAGGCTTCGGGATTGGAATTTAAATTCTTCTGTTCCGTGAGATTGTGCAGCATCTTCTACGACAATTAAATTGTGTTTTTCTGCGATCTCATTTATTTTCTGCATTTCGGCTAATTGTCCGTATAAATGAACCGCCAAAATGGCTTTTGTTTTTGATGTGATTTTTTCCTGAATTAAATCGGGATCGATATTGTAGGTTTCTAATTTTGGTTCGACCAAAACTGGAATTAAATCGGCTTGTAAAATAGCCAAAATACTCGCGATATACGTATTTGCAGGAACGATAACTTCATCTCCTTTTTGGAGTTTTCCAAGCTGAATATAACCTTTAAAAATAAGAGCTAAAGCATCAAAACCATTTCCAACTCCAATGCAATATTTAGAGTGACAATATTCGGCGAAAGCCTTTTCAAATGTTTCCAGTTCTTTTCCTAAAATATACCAGCCGTTTTCTAAAACCGATTTCAGTTTTTGCTGAAAAGCAGTTTCATACGGTTCATTTATTCTTTTAAGATCAAGAAAAGATATCATTTGTGTTCTGTTTTTAAATAAGAATATCTTCTAATTTAGTATAATTGGCAGTATCAATTTCGTAAAAATCATGCACAATAGTACCCGCGCCAAAACTTTCTTTCCAATAGGTTAATCCTTCATTCAGATTTTTGCCTTGATTTTCATTTGAAATTCCGAAATCAAAAAAACGTTTTTTTGAAAATCGATCATGAATTAAGTAATGAAAAAGATAATCCAAGCTTCCTAAATCTTCTTTATTTGGATCTTTGGAAATATACTGGCAATGTGCAACGCTTTCTGTTTCAAAAATCGTTGTTCCACCAATAATTTCATCCTTTTGGTAAATATTAAACTGATGAATATTTTCAGGAAAAAGTGACTTCAATGTATTTATTTCATCGATTGAATGAACTGGCGTTGCATTATGCGTTTTTTCTAAATTCGGGATAAGAATTTTGTCCCAAAATAATTCAAACTGATTATCTTCTTTAATAATCAATTCATTAGAAATTGCTTTTTTTAATCCTCTTTTTCTAATTTTAGAAATTATGTTGTTCTGTTGCAAATCAATCACAGAAAGAGAATCTCGTCTAACTAGTTTTGCTTCTGCTAGAAACAAACTGTATAAAATTTCTTCCGCTGGTTTTAAATGATAAATTGAAGGAAGCGTTTTGAGGCATAATTTGTCGAAATTATTTTCATTCAAAAAAAACAATAAATCCCTAAAAATTTCAATGATCGTTTTAAGTTTTGTTTGTTCTTTATAAACCAATCCGCCATAAGTTAAACCTTGATGAGAATATACAGAATTATCTTTTTTATTGGCCGGAAGAATAGCGTAAAGTTTTTCGTCTTCGAAAACTAAAAGCGAAAAATCATCAAAACGATCTTTATGATATTCCATAAAATCACGATGAAATAAAAATGTAGCATTTTTAGCTTGAGCGACAAAATCGTTCCAAACTGAATAATCATTTTCAGAATATTTTTTAATGCTATATTTCATGCTTATTTATGATCGAATGCTTTTAAATGCCATTTGTATTTAACTGCCATTAATCTTATCACAATGATTACAAGCGAAGTAACTAAATATAAAATATCGTCGTTTAAATTTAGTTTTCGCAATCCAAAAAATACGATTCCGCCGAAAATACAAATTGTTGCATAGATTTCTTCTCTAAAAACGTTCGGAATTTCATTGCATAAAATATCCCGAATAACGCCTCCAAAACAAGCTGTCATTGTTCCCAATGCAATACAAATTGCTGGATGAAGCCCTGTTACAATTCCTCTTTCAAGACCAATTAAAGTAAAAACGCCAAGACCAATTGTATCGAATAGAAACAAAGAAGTTCGAAGTTTATCAAAGCTTTTTCTAAAAAGAATCGCTAGAAAAAATCCTAAAATGATCACATAAACGTATTGCATATCGCGCATCCAGCCTACTGGAGTTCTGCCTATTAAGACATCACGAAGCGTTCCTCCTCCAACTGCAGTTACAAATGCAATGATAAAAACCCCAAACGGATCAAGTTTTTTATGCATTGCTGTTAAAGCGCCGGACATTGCAAATGCCATTGTCCCAATAATATCAAGTAAGTGAAACATTTTTTTATGAGTTACAAAGGGTCAAAGTTACAAAGTTGTAAGGAATAATCTTAACAAATCTAACTCATAAAAACGATCATCATTTTTTTACATAAATCGGACTTCTTTTTAATAAATAAGTAACCGAATCCATCCAACCGTCTTTTACTGCCAGAAACGGTTTACGGGTATGAGAATAGATCTTTGAACCATCTTTGTACATGTCAAAATATATGGTATAGTAATAATAAACCTGGGTACTGGATGTTGTAGTCGAAACATCATTGGTTTTTACTTTCTTATTGTCGTTGCTTACTTTTGCATTTCCGCTGTTATAAGTAGTTGCCGTTGTCCCAGAGTTTATGGTATAAGAAACTTTTACCGCTACAATATTATCTACACCAAGTATTTTCTCTAAATCTTCGATTGGGGTTTCATCAATATTTTTATAATCAATTCCTGCGCTGTGCAGCAAGCTGTTTGTGGTTCTTAAATCTTGAACCGTCAACGGTAAAATATTTGAAGATTTGTCTAGCAATTTATTATAAAGGTCATTTTGTGCAAATTTTGCCATTTCCTCAGAACTTTCCTGAGTGTCAGAATTTAAATAAGGAACTGGAAGTACCGCTATGGTATTGGTCTTCATTTCAGATGATGCAATTGCTGGCGAGCCAGATGAAGAAGAATTATTGGTTTGGCTGACATTAAATGTTTGAGATCTTCCGCTCGCAAAATCAATTTTGGCAATTTGCGAAACATCTAGTGAAATCTGAATTGTTTCTCCTGGAAGTGAATATTCAACGATTTTATCAGACATTTTTGAAATCGTACATTCAATAATCTGATAATCTCTTTTTATGATTTTATCTAGTTTTTTTCCGCCTTGAGCGAAACCAAAAAAAGTAGCAAGTAACAAAAATACAATAAAGAAAAGCTTCGAATTTTTCATGTTTTATTTTTTAATTAAACCGTACTAACTAATAATCAGTTAAATATAAAAAATTATCAGCAAAAGCTGAAAAACATTTTCAAATCCTTAAAGAAAAGATTACATGTGTTGTGTATAAAAATTGTAATCTTTTAAAATTACACGTATAAAGTCGCTATTGTTTCCTGATTGATTTTTAATACCTGTTACACTTTCAATTTTTGCCACCAATTTGTAAATGACTTCATGATCATTTTTAGCCGCTGCTTTTTGATAAGTTTCTTTAATAATACGCATATCATTATCTGAAAGCTTGATTACCAAAGGATAAGTTGGTACATACGCTTCGCCAATTTCTTCTAAAATAGTATGGCTGATATTAATTTTATTCTTCAAAGTAATAACTGCAGTTCCCGCTGCCATATCACCCAATCGCTGTGATTTTTGACTTGTAATTACGCTAATAAGACCAGGAAGTCCGCAAAGAGTAAAAAAGTCAATTACTCTAAAAAACCAACGAATCAAATAATCGCCAAAACCAGCTTGATAACCATCAATTTTAACGACTTTAATTTTTACTAATTTTTTACCAAGCGACTGTCCTTCAAAAACACTTTCTAAAACCAGCGAATACACTATAACTGGCGAATAGAGCACTAAAAAGATAGCGCCACGAGACCAATCGTCTAAATCAACCATGAATCGATCTAGCTGAAGCCAGTCAAAAATAATAATGGAAATAGCTGTTATATAACAGATTATAATAAACAAATCAATAAAAAATGCTCCGAGTCTTTCGCCTACGGAAGCAGCAATAAAATTTATTTTGACATTTTGTGTCGTATTAATAGATAATTCTGACATATTTCATATTTTAGCCTGCAATGAGAGAAATCGCCTTTATAAAACAAAACAGAGAAAAATGGCTCGAATTTGAGCTGGCAATTTTTGGTAAAGCTAAAAAAAATCCTGATGAATTAGCTAATTTGTACATTCAAATGATGAATGATTTGTCGTATGCCCAAACGTATTACCCTAAAAGCAAAACGGTTGTGTATTTAAATCATTTGGCTTCTCAGATTTATCAAAAGATTTATAAAACCAAACGTACGGATCAAAATCGAGTTGTAGATTTTTTTAAAATTGAAGTGCCATTGCTGGTTTACGAATACAGAAGGTATTTGGTTTATGCTTTTGCTTTATTTTTTGTCACCGTTGGAATTGGTGCTCTTTCAGCTCGTTATGATCGTGATTTTGTACGCCTAATTTTAGGAGACGATTATGTAAACATGACTTTAGAGAACATCAAAAAAGGCAATCCGATGGCCGTATATGGTTCTGGCAGCAATTGGGGAAGTTTTATTGGCATTACGGTAAATAACCTTTTTGTGGGCGCAAAATGTTATTTCTATGGAATTTTTGCAGGAATCGGAACTTTTAATGTTTTCCTTCAAAACTGTATTATGCTCGGGTCTTTTCAATATTTTTTCTACGAGCAAGGTGTTTTCTGGAAAAGCGTTCGAGGAATTTGGATTCACGGTTCTATGGAAATTTTTGCTATCGTAATCGAAACAACTGCTGGATTTATTTTGGGTGCTTCTATCCTATTTCCTAAAACTTTCTCCAGATTAAATTCTTTTAAAATTGGTTTCAAAAATAGTTTCAAAATATTTTTAAGTACTTTTCCTTTCACGATAAGTGCTGGATTTTTAGAAGGTTTCATTACAAGATATTCTATCGATATGCCAAATTGGTTAAGCAGTTTTATTATCTTGATTACACTTGCCATAATTTCGTTTTATTACCTGATTTATCCTTTTATTGTGCACAAAAAAATAACTTCAAAATCAATTAATTTATAATGTTTGAGCTTTATAAAAAACGACAATTAGGCGATAATTTAGGCGACACTTTTACTTTTTTCAAAGATTTTGGAAAAAACTTTTTTAAGATTTTCTTCATTGTAAATGGAGCTTTCTTAGTTCTCTTTGGAATTATGATTTATACTTTGATTGAAGTCAATTTCGAAGCTATAAAAAATTCAGGTTTCGAAAATCAGCAATTAAAAAGTGATTTATTAGAGCATTTCAATAATAACGAAGCTCTTACAGTTCTTTTAATATTTATTTCTGTACTTCTATTCCTGATTTTATCCTTGTTTAATTATGCGTATCCTGTTTTATATTTGAAAATGTTAGGAACCGGCAAAAAGGATTTTGAATTAAATGATGTCCTTTCAAATTTTTTCAAGGTTCTATTTAAATTGATAAAATTTAGCTTCGGATTTTTATTTATAGTTTTCCCCGTTTTATTGATAGCATTAATTATCATGTTTCTTTTATGTTTCATTATTATTGGGATTCCGTTGCTTATAATTGCTTTGCCAACGTGTTTTACGTTTTTAAATCTTTGGTTTTATAGTTATCTAACAGAGGAAAAACGCTTTTTTGAATCGTTAAAACATGCCATTTATTTAGTCAAAAAAGATTTTTGGAATACTATCGGGACAACATTTATTATGATGATTATCATGCAGTTTGTTCAAACCGCCATAACAATGTTTTTTTACTTTGTGGGTTTATTTATCTCGCTTGCCTATTTTATCGGAAATTCTGATTCAAATAGCACAAAAGCTTTAGAACCATCGCCTTTATTAATCGGTTTTATAACGATTATCGTAATTGTTCTTATTATCCTTGGCAACATTTTTAATAATGTAATTATAATTAATCAGGGAATGGTTTATTATAGTTTAGAATCAGAAAACAAACTTGAATCTGAATCAATTGATTTAATTGGAGATCATACTAATGAATAGGTTTTTTATTATTTTATATTTTCTTTTCTGCTTGAGCACTTTAAATGCTCAAGATACTCTTATTAAAGAAGATCCGCCAAAAATTGCCGCAATTAAATATACCGAGAAAGACATTAAAGTCGATTCTGGAACTGTTGAGGCTAGACATTTTGAGAAAAATTTCAAGAAAAAATATACTGACAAAGAATTTATCTACGAATATAAAGCTCCTGAAAAAAGCTTGCTCGATCATTTTATGCATTGGCTGGCAAGACAACTTGCTAGTTTATTTAATTTCAGCAGCGTAAAAACATCTCTTAATTTTGTTGCCATTTTATTTAGAATAATTGCAATTCTTGTGGTTATCGTTCTGATTTACTTTATAGCCAGAGCATTAACCAAACAAGAAGGAAGATGGATTTTCGGAAAAAATGCCAATAAAAGAACACTGTTTTATTCAGATGCAGAAAAAAATATTCATCTTTTAGATTTCGAAAAACTTATTCGAGAAAGTATTGAAGCTGGCGAAAAAAGAATTGCTGTCAGATATTATTATTTATGGCTTTTAAAAGTAATGGCACAGCACCATTATATTGAATGGGATATCGAAAAAACCAACTCTGATTATTTGTATGAACTGCAAAGTCCTGCTCATAAAGAAGAGTTTACCTATCTTTCTTATTTGTACAATTATATTTGGTACGGCGAATTTGAGATTGATGATGCCATATTTAGAAAGACTGAAAACAGATTTAAAAAAGCATTAAAAACGTTTGGTAATGGATAATAAAGTTAAAATATACATTGCTATTCTGGTTTTAATTTTCGGAATAACATTACTTGTAGACAAAGGTCAGCCAAAACCTATTGACTGGACTCCGACATACTCTGTTGAAGATAAAATTCCGTTTGGTTTATTTGTTTTTAATCAAGAAGCTGATGCTCTTTTTAAACAGAAAATAGAAAGAATCTCGATCGAGACTCCATACGAATATTTGGATTCTCAATATGATGAAACTGAAGGTGTAGAAACCTATAAAATTAAAGGTACTTTTATTAATATCTCAGAAGTCAATAATATTGACGATCAATCTATGACTGAGATTCTATACTTTGTATCGCACGGAAATAATGCTTTTTTAAGTATGAAAGTATTTCCAAAACCATTGCTAGATTCTTTAAAAATTGAATTAAAAACAGATTTTATGCCTTCTGAAAGTATTTCGGTTTGGATGGCAAATCAAAAGGTTAGCACCAAAAAATATACTTTCAATACTGGTTTAAGTGATTATTTTTCTAAAATTGATACTTTAAAGACAAAAGTTTTAGGATATCAAACAAGCAATAAAAACAAAAGGCAGATTAACTTTATTGAAGTTCCTTATAAAAATGGTCATATCTATCTGCATACGCAGCCTGTAGCTTTTACCAATTATAATTTACTGAAAAAAGATCATTACTTGTATGCTGAAAATGTCATGTCTTATGTTCCAAAAGGAAACATTTTCTGGTACAATAAAAGCTTCAATGATAAGCGTATTTCAAGTTCGCCACTGCGTTATATTTGGAGTCAGCCTGCTTTAAAGTCAGCTTGGTATTTAGGTTTAATTGGAATTCTTATTTTTATGATTTTCAATGCAAAACGAAAACAGCGTATTGTGCCAATCATAAAACCTTTGCAGAATTTAACGGTTGATTTTACCAAAACAATTGGAAATTTATATTATCAAGAAGGCGATCATACCAATATTATTGACAAAAAAATTATTTACTTTTTAGAAAAAATCAGAACCGATTATTTGCTTGATACTTCAAAACTCGATGATGATTTTATAACTAAACTGCATTATAAAACTGGAAAAGACGAAAAAGACATTCGAGAACTGATTCAATTAATTAACGACCATCGAAACAGTTATCACGGAAGTCTCGAAGATGATCTGATTCGAATAAATACGGCAATTGAAAAGATTTTACATTAATTTATTTAGCCACAGATTAAACGGATTAACACAGATTAGTTTTTTATAAAATCATTTTAATCTTTCTAATCTGTGGCAAAAAAAAACATAAAATAAAAGACCAAATTATGGACGATATCAATACAACATCAAACGAAATCACAAACGAAAATGTGAATTTTGAAACAAGAATTAATTTAGGACCGCTTTTAGATCATGTAAACACGATCAAAAAAGAAATCGAAACAGTTATTGTGGGTCAGCACAAAATGGTAGATCAGCTTTTAGTTGCTATTTTATCAAATGGTCACGTTCTTTTAGAAGGTGTTCCTGGAGTTGCTAAAACAATTACGGCTAAATTATTGGCTAAAACCTTAAATATTGGTTTCAGCAGAATCCAGTTTACACCAGATTTAATGCCTTCTGATATTTTAGGAACTTCTATTTTCAATCTGAAAAACTCAGAATTTGAATTCAAAAAAGGGCCAATTTTCTCGAATTTGATTTTAATTGATGAAATTAACCGTGCTCCAGCAAAAACACAAGCTGCACTTTTTGAAGTTATGGAAGAGCGTCAAATTACAATTGACGGTTCTGCTTATCAGTTAGAAGCGCCATTTTTGGTTATTGCAACTCAAAATCCAGTAGAACAGGAAGGAACTTACCGTTTACCTGAAGCGCAATTGGATCGTTTTCTTTTTAAAATTACGATTGATTATCCAAAATTGAATGAAGAAATCTTAATCATTCAAAGAGAACATTCATTACAAGATCATGGAAAATTAGATGCGATTAAAACCATTCTTTCTTCTCAAGAAATCAAAGAATATCAAGGTTTGGTTAAACAAATTAGAGTAGAACAAAACTTATTAGAATACATTGCTCGAATTGTAGTAAATACGCGCGAAAATGCCTTTTTATATTTAGGGGCTTCGCCTCGTGCTTCAATCGCTATTTTGAACGCTTCAAAAGGTTTCGCCGCGATCCGCGGACGTGATTTTGTTACGCCAGAAGATATTAAAGAAGCAGCAATTCCTGTTTTACAGCATCGTGTAATTGTTGCTCCAGAACGCGAAATGGAAGGAATTACAAGTTCAGAAATCATTAAACAGATTATTGAAACGGTAGAAATACCGAGATAGTTGTTAATTATTAATGGTTAATGGTTAATTGTGAGATGGCTTCGACTTCGCTCAGCCTGACAGAGAAATGCGAAACTTGAAACCTGAAACAAAAAGAAAACTTGAAACAAAAAAAATGAAATTCATAAAAAGTCTATATCTAAACAATTTCTTTTTCTATGTGCTAATAGGCGTTATAGGATTGTTTATCTGTGCATTTATTTTTCCAAATATGTATAATGCAGTTTGGCTGCTTGTTTTGGGTTTAGTTACTTTTTTGGGACTTGACATTTTGCTTTTGTATTTAGCAAGAACAGGACTTGAAGCTGAAAGAATTACTCCAGAAAAATTATCAAATGGAGATTTAAATCCTATCAAAATCAATTTAAAGAATCATTATAATTTTCCAGTTTCGGTAAAAATTATTGATGAAATTCCGTTTCAATTTCAAGTTCGCAACTTCAAGATTGTAAAAACCATAAAAGCTGCAGCACAAAAAGAAATTGGTTACGATCTTCGCCCAACACAACGCGGAGAATACTATTTCGGTTCTTTAAATGTTTATGTTTCTTCGCCTTTAAGACTGATTTCTAGAAGATTTTCTTTTGATAATAATCAAATGGTTCCAACGTATCCTTCTTATATTCAGCTAAGAAAATACGACTTAATTGCTTTTTCGAATAATCTGTTTCAATACGGAATTAAAAAAATACGCCGAATTGGACATACAATGGAATTCGAACAAATTAAGGAATATGTTCAAGGTGATGATTTGCGAACTTTAAACTGGAAAGCTACCGCAAAAAGAAATTCTTTGATGGTGAATCAGTTTCAGGACGAAAAATCGCAGTCGGTTTATATGGCAATCGACAAAGGCCGCGTCATGCAAATGCCTTTTGGTGGATTAAGCTTATTAGATTATGCTATTAATTCTTCTCTGGTTTTATCTAATGTAATTCTCAAAAAACAAGATAAAGCTGGACTTTTTTCTTTTTCTAAAAAAGTAGAAAACCGAGTTTTTGCAGAAAGAAGAGGTTCTCAAATGCAGAAAATCCTTGAAACTTTATACAATATCAAAACAGATTTTTTTGAAAGCGATTACAGCCGATTGTATGTTGATATTAAGAAAAACATCAATCAGAGAAGTTTAATTATTCTTTACACCAATTTCGAAACAATGGATGGTTTAAATCGTCAATTACCTTATTTGAAAGGAATTGCAAAAAGCCATTTGCTAGTTGTGGTATTCTTCCAAAATACAGAACTCAACTCCATCATCAATAAAAAAACAACTACTATTCAGGAAGTTTACGACAAAGTTATTGCCGAAAAATTCATGTTCGAAAAACGTTTAATCGTAAACGAATTAAAGAAATACGGAATACATTCGGTTTTGACGCAGCCAGAAAATCTTACGCTTGACGCAATCAACAAATATCTGGAGATTAAATCTAGAGGAATTTTGTAGTCTACTCATTATCAAACTTGTTCCATTTCAATCAAAATATTATTCTCAATCAAAAATCAAAAAATGAAATTAAAAATCAGTCTTATTATCTTTTTTAGCTTTTTAGCACAGTTAGTTATAAGTCAACAAAATATTCCAACTATAAAAGCAGTATCAAAAAAACTTGATATTAGAGACGGTAAAGAATATAAAAAACAATCTTGGAACATTTCTCCTGAACTAAATCCTGATGTATACGAAACATCATCTTTAGGAAAAAAAGTCACTTTTATTACTGATAAAGATTCTATCTCTGTAAAAATTAAAAAAAACACTCAATTTGATTTTGTGATTTTACTTAATGATTCTGTAAAAGCTCATACACAGATCAAGTATAAAGCCGTTATATCTCGTTTGGAAATACTAAAAAAAGCAGCCAAGTACAACTACTCTGACAATCGTTTTATTCCTGAATTCACTTATCAACCAATGGAGAATCCAAACCTAATGAAAATTAGAAAAGATTTAAAATTGGATTCAATTGCTGGAACTGGAAGCGAAACCTCTCAAATTCTTAATTTACTGCATTGGGTACATAAAATAATTAGACATGATGGAGCTAGTTATAATCCAGATTTAAAAAATGCTATTGATTTAATTAAAATTTGCAAAACCGAAAATCGAGGTCTTAACTGCAGAATGATGTCAACAATTCTTAATGAATGTTATTTAGCTATGGGCATAAAATCCAGATATATTACCTGCATGCCAAAGGAAACTGATTTTGATGATTGCCACGTAATTAATATGGTTTACAGCAACGAATTTAAAAAATGGATTTGGATTGATCCTACTTTCGATGCTTATGTTATGAATGAGAAAGGAGAATTACTTGGAATTCAAGAAGTAAGAGAAAGATTAATTAACGGCAAAACATTGATTCTAAATCCAGAAGCAAACTGGAACAACAAAGCAACGCAGACTAAAGAATATTACTTAGAAACTTATATGGCTAAAAATCTATATAGGCTAAAAACTCCAGTTTACAGCGAATACGATACTGAAACTGCAAAAGACGGAAAAGAAATTGCGTATATTGAACTATTGCCTTTAGATGGAATCGAGCAAACTCCACAAAAAACAGAGTCTACGAATACTAAAACAAACGTAAAAACTACAAATTACAAGACAAATAATCCAAATTTGTTTTGGGCTAAGCCAACAAAATAAAGGATATTATTAGTGTTCAATATTAGGGAAAAGTAAAATGGTTATGTGAAACCTTCTTTTCCCTATATTGGCTTTTATCAGCTTTTTATCTATTATTAATTTATAGTTACCTTACGTCATCCCGTAAAAATTGCTTGATTAAATTAATTAGTTTTGAATTCTATTTCAAACTAATAAGCTATGAAAAAAGCAATCCTAATTCTGTTCATTTTATTAAGCATTCAATCTCAAGCACAAAAAACAGAAAACATCATTATTATCACTACAGATGGTTTTAGATGGCAGGAAGTTTTTAAAGGAGTGGATGCAGCAATTGCCAATGATAAAAAATTTAATCAAGGAGACAGCGCTTACATTTATAAAAAATACGGGAATCCAGATATCAAAGAATCTCGTAAAAAATTAATGCCTTTTTTCTGGTCTGAAATTGCCTCAAAAGGTCAAATTTATGGAAATCGAGATTTAGGAAACAAAGTCGATGTTGCCAATCCATATTGGTTTAGTTATCCTGGTTATAGCGAAATTATGACTGGAAATGTTGATCTTCAGGTTAACTCAAATGGCTACAAACCTAATCCAAATGTCAATGTTTTAGAGTTTTTAAATCAGCAGGCTAAACTAAAAGGAAAAGTTGCAGCTTTTGGAGCTTGGGATGCTTTTGACCGAATTTTAAATGAAGAAAGAAGCGGTTTTCCTGTCATTTCTGCATTTGATAAAGTGGGCGGAAACAAACCAACAGCAGCTCAAAAATTACTGAACGAAATGCGTGACAATTCATTTAAACCTTTTCATGAAGATGAATGTTTAGACGTTTTTACACATTATCAAGCATTAGATGAACTAAAAACGAAAAAGCCAAAAGTGTTATACATCGCCTACGGTGAAACCGACGAATGGGCACATCACGGAGATTACAGATCGTATCTTGATGCTGCAAATCAAGTAGATAAATGGATTCAGGAAATCTGGAATTTTGTTCAAACCGATCCTCAATACAAAAACAAAACAACCCTATTTATAACAGTAGATCACGGTCGTGGCAATAAAGTAAAATCGCAATGGACAGATCATGGCTCTGATGTTCCAGGAGCATCTGAAATTTGGTTTGCCGCAATGGGTCCAGAAATTGCCCCAAAAGGCGAAATCAAAACAGAAGCTCAATTCTATCAAAAACAATTTGCTCAAACTTTAGCAAAATTGATGGGTTATGATTTTAAAACCTCACATCCTGTAGAAAAAGAAGTTTCAGAATTATTACAAAGTAACCAAAAACCATAAATAATTAATCTTTAACCAATCAACCAAAAATGAAAAAACCTTTATTATTTCTTTTGTTATGGACGATTTCAATTACCAAAATGATCGCCCAAGAACCTGATACGCTCAAAGCTTATTATGACAAAATTGAAAAATCCTTTAACTACGAAACAGGAAAAATTACACTTACTGAAGGCAACGGAACTTTGAATGTTCCTAAAGGATTTAAATTTTTAAATGGAGAACAAACTCAAAATGTACTTAGCAATTTATGGGGAAATCCAGAAGATAAATCAATTCTAGGATCACTTGTTCCAGATGGAAAAGGCGTTACCCATGGTGACAGCTGGATGTTTGTAATTAGCTATCAAGGAGATGGTTATGTAAAAGATGATGATGCAGGTGATATTGATTATACAGATCTTCTGAAAACTATGAAGGAAGATGTAGCGACAGAAAATGAAGAAAGAAAAAAAGCTGGTTATCCTGAAGTTCAATTGATCGGGTGGGCTTCTACTCCATTCTATGACAACAATTTAAAAGTGCTTCATTGGGCAAAAGAATTACAATTCGGTCAAGATAAAGAACACACTTTAAATTACGATTTAAGAGTTTTAGGAAGAAAAGGAATGTATAATATTTCTGCTGTTGCTGGTGTAAATCAATTAGCAGAAGTAAAAGCAAGTATTCCAGAAATCATCAAAAGTGTTGCGTTTGATCAAGGAAATAAATACTTAGATTTTGATGCCGATACTGATACCGTTGCTGCATGGACAATTGGCGGATTAGTTGCTGGAAAAGTATTAGCTAAAGTTGGTTTCTTTGCTATTTTGGCAAAATTCGGAAAGTTTATCGTAATCGGAATTATAGCGGCTTTTGCTGCAATAAAGAAATTTCTTTTTGGAAACAAAGACCAAATAGTTACAAAACCTGCTGAAGAAACAGCTCTTTTAGAAGAAAACAATTCTACCGAAGAGTAAAGTTTTGTTTGCCACGAATTCATGGATTTTTAATAATTTTTTTTACTATTTAGCAGAAAAAAATAATTCGTGAATTCGTGGCTATTTTTTATGGCTTGCAGGAAGAAAAAAACTCTGTACCTTTGCCCCTCTGCAACTTTGAGCCTTAAAAAAATGAAACAAATCACTTCAATTCAAAATCCGTTTATCAAATCTTTGGTTTTACTTCAGGAAAAATCCAAAGCCAGAAAACAAACCGGAACATTTTTGATTGAAGGTTTAAGAGAAATTTCATTAGCTATAAAAGGAGGCTATGAAATCGAAACGGTTTTATTTTTACCTGAATTAGTTTCTGAATCAGAAATCAATAAACTAATTAAAAATCCGTTTCAAATCATTGAAATCAATAAAGAGGTTTACCAAAAACTTGCTTATCGTGATACGACAGAAGGAATTTTAGCTGTAGCTAAAAGCAAATCCCTAAAATTATCTGATTTAAAATTATCTGATAATCCATTAATTCTGGTTGTTGAATCTCTGGAAAAACCAGGAAATATTGGCGCTGTTTTACGTACAGCAGATGCTGCCAATTTAGATGCCGTTTTGATTGCCAATCCAAAAAGCGACTTATACAATCCGAATATTGTTCGTTCAAGCGTTGGCTGTTTATTTACCAACCAAATTGCAACTGGAACAACCACAGAAATCATTTCTTTTTTAAAAGAAAAAAAGATCAATTTCTATAGCGCCACTTTACAAAATTCAACTTCTTATCACACTCAAAACTTCACCACTCCAACGGCTTTGGTTGTAGGAACAGAAGCAACAGGTTTAACGCAAGAATGGCGTGATAATGCAACTCAAAACATTATTATTCCAATGCAAGGCGAAATTGATAGTATGAATGTTTCTGTTGCAGCCGCTATTTTAATTTTTGAAGCTAAAAGACAAAGAGGGTTTTGATTTTAGATTTTAGATTTTAGATTTTAGATTTTAGATTTTAGATTTTAGATTTTAGATTTTAGATTTTAGATTTTAGATTTTAGATTTTAGATTTTCTAAAAGTCGCTTTGCTCCTTTTTGGAATTTGGTCCCGAGGCTTCGGGATAAAAAATTGGAATTTATTTTTAATCCCTTTTCAGCTGTCAGGCTGAGCTAAGTCGAAGCCCTTTCCAGAGACGAAAAATCCAAAATTTCACCCTCAAAAATCTAAAATCTGAACTCTAAAATCAACAATCCATTCCCTTGCGTATGTTCAAACTAATTCTTATTTTTAGTACTTGAACTATGCCGTTATGACAGAAATAGATATAGAAAAAGAAAACAAAGCTATTGCGCAGGAATACAAAGAATTACTACGAATAAGTTACCAAACTTTAAGCCCAACCGACAAAAAATTAATTCGAAAAGCTTTTGATGTTGCCGTAGATGCGCACAAAGAACAGAGAAGAAAATCTGGTGAGGCGTATATCTTTCATCCTATTGCAGTTGCAAAAATTGTTGCCTCAGAAATTGGTCTGGGAGCGACCTCTATCGCTGCGGCCTTACTTCACGATGTTGTTGAAGATACTCCAATTACAGTTGAAGATATTGAACGTTTGTTTAATCCGAAAGTAGCTCAACTGGTTGAAGGTCTTACTAAGATTTCATTGGTTCAAAAAGACTTAAATGCTTCAATGCAGGCGGAGAATTTCAGAAAAATGATTCTGACATTGAACGATGATGTTCGTGTAATTTTAATCAAATTGGCTGACCGTTTGCATAACATGCAGACAATGGATTCGATGGCAGAATACAAACAAACCAAAATCGCATCTGAAACTTTATACATTTACGCACCTCTAGCGCACCGTTTGGGACTTTATAACATTAAAACTAAACTAGAAGATTTAGGATTAAAATATACTGAACCAGCAGTTTATGATGATATCGTAAGTAAAATTCGTGAAACTAAAGAAGAGCAAGATGCTTATATCAAAGATATTTCGGATGTTTTGAAAAAATCTTTAGATAACGAAGGCGTAGATTATATCATCAAAGGCCGACCAAAATCGATTTATTCTATTCGTCGAAAAATGCGTGCTCAAAACGTAACTTTTGATGAAGTTTATGACAAATTTGCCCTTAGAATTGTTTACAAAGCTTCTCCACAGGAAGAAAAATTCATAGCTTGGAAAATTTATTCGATTGTAACGGATCATTACAGACCGAGTCCGAGCCGTTTGCGTGATTGGATTTCATCACCAAAATCAACTGGTTATGAAGCACTTCACATTACTGTAATGGGACCAAAAGGACGCTGGGTTGAAGTTCAGGTTCGAAGCGAACGTATGGACGAAATTGCAGAAAAAGGTTATGCTGCGCACTACAAATACAAAAATGGCGCAAGCGAAGAAAGTGGTTTAGATGTTTGGTTGAATTTACTTCGTGAAGCATTAGAAAATCCAGAAACCAATGCGGTTGATTTTGTGGAAGATTTCAAAATGAATCTGTATTCAAAAGAAATTTTCATCTTTACTCCAAAAGGAGAAATCAAATCGTTGCCAAAAGGTGCAACTTCTCTTGATTTTGCTTTCAGCATTCACTCTGAAATCGGAATTAAAACTCGCGGAACTCGTGTAAACGGACGACTAGTTCCATTAAACTACGAACTAAAAAGTGGTGATCAGGTTGAAGTAATTACTTCTCCAAACCAAAAACCAACGGTAAACTGGTTAGAATATGTAACAACTTCGAGAGCTAAAAATAAAATTAAAAACGTTCTTAACGAGAACACTAAAAAAATTGCAGAAGAAGGAAAAGAATTACTTGTTAGAAAATTAAAACATCTAAAAGTTACGTTCAACGAACAGGTAACAAACGAGTTAGTTAACTTCTTTAAACTAAAAACAAGTTTAGATTTATTTTATAGAGTTGGAATTGGTGCGATCGAAAATCAGCAATTAAAAGATTTTGCGGCGCAGAAAAGCAATTCGTTTATCAATTTCTTTAAAAATAAAATTAAACGAACGAAAGATACCGCAGATGAAGATATTCACAAACCAGTCATTAGCAGTAATTATGACATGCTGGTTTTTGGAACAGAACATGACAAACTAGATTATAAGCTTTCGCAATGCTGTAACCCAATTCCAGGTGATGATGTTTTTGGTTTTGTTACCATTAACGAAGGAATAAAAGTGCACAAAAAAGATTGTCCGAACGCGATCGGAATGCAGTCTAATTATGCTTACAGAATCATGAGCGCCAAATGGATTGATTCTTCTCAAGAAGAATTCAAAGCCATTATCAATATTACCGGAATGGATGTTTTAGGACTTACCAACCAATTGACAAAAGTAATTTCAAACAATATGAGCGTAAATATTCAAAGTATTTCACTGAGTACAGATGCTGGAATTTTCCACGGACAAGTTGCCGTAATTGTTAAAAACAATACTATTTTGAAAAAAATGATTAGCGCCATCAAAAAAATTGACGGAGTTGATAAGGTTACTAGAGAGTATAGAACTTAAACTAATTACTATTAATCATGGAAAATAAATCCTTAGAAATTCCTAAAATAGAATTTGATGAAAATGGAGAGCTTTTAATTACGGCATCTGAATCTTCATCAAAAGACGATTTTGATTTTTTTCAAGGAAAATCTGTTATTCGTAATAGAAAATTAAAATCCAGATTAACGAATTGCGATGAGTGGATTGAATTTCCTTCAACACAGGAAATGTACAAGATTTTAAATGGAATTGGAAACATTGATAATTTTCTAGCCACTTTTGATGGAGAACCTTTTGAAGGTATGACAGTAAGATTATTTAATCCGATAACAAAATTGTGGAGCATTTACTGGTCTGATTCTAACACAGGAACATTAGACAAACCTGTAGTTGGTTCTTTTGAAAATAAAGTGGGGCATTTTTTTTCTAAAGATGTTTTTAATGAAAAACCAGTTATTCAAGTATTCCGATGGGATGCTCGAGACGAAAAGAATCCTGTTTGGAGCCAGGCAATGTCTGATGACAAAGGAAAAACTTGGGAATGGAACTGGTATATGTACATGTCGAAATCAAGTTAACCATTGTTAGTTTTTTCATAAATTAAAAAAATTATGTTAATTAAGCTAAATTAAGCTTTCAAAATATTTTTAACGCAAAAGCCTGTATTTAGTGCATTATCACTAATCAAAAACAAGTTTAAACGTTAAACTTTAAACCCGAAACTTTTATTCATTAAAAATAAAAAATTATCTTTGCCGGATATGACACTTATTTCAACTGACAACACTAAGAATCAAGAAATTGTAAAAAATGTTTTTACACTATATCTTGAACAAAAAGGGCATCGCAAAACTCCTGAGCGTTATGCTATACTTCAGGAAATTTACGATAGCGAGGAGCATTTTGATATAGAAAACCTTTATATCAAGATGAAAAACAAAAACTATCGTGTAAGTAGAGCTACTTTATACAACACGATCGAGTTATTGTTGGACTGCGCTTTGGTTAGAAAACATCAATTTGGACAAAATCAGGCTTACTACGAAAAATCATATTTTGATAAACAGCACGATCACATCATTATGACAGATTCTGGTGAGGTAATCGAATTTTGTGATCCAAGAATTCAAACCATCAAAAAGACTATCGAAGAAATTTTTGATATTGAAATTACAAATCACTCGCTTTATTTCTACGGAAACAAAAAGCAAAACTCAAATTCATAGTCTTTTCAAATTAGACTTTTCAAAAAAATAAAAAAAAGAAAATTAACTACATAATCAGTAGGACGATTTAGATTGTCCCAACGCAAATTAAAACAGAATGACCGTAGATTTATTACTAGGATTACAATGGGGAGATGAAGGTAAAGGAAAAATTGTTGACGTACTTACCTCAAATTACGATATTATTGCACGTTTCCAAGGAGGACCAAATGCAGGACATACACTAGAATTTGACGGAATTAAACACGTACTTAGAACAATTCCTTCTGGAATTTTTCACAAAAACTCAGTAAACATTATCGGAAATGGTGTTGTAATTGATCCTGTAGTTTTTCAAAAAGAAATCGAAGGTTTAGAGAAATTCAACCTTGACATCAAAAGCAAATTGATTATTTCAAGAAAAGCGCACTTAATTTTACCAACTCACCGTTTGCTAGACGCAGCTTCTGAAGCTTCTAAAGGAAAAGCAAAAATTGGTTCTACTCTTAAAGGAATTGGACCAACTTACATGGACAAAACTGGTAGAAATGGTTTACGTGTTGGAGATATCGAATTAGAAGATTTCAAAGAGCGTTACAGAGCTTTGGCTGACAAACATGAAGCAATGATTGCTTTTCATGATGTTGCTATTCAATATAATTTAGCTGAACTTGAAAAAGAATTCTTCGAAGCTATTGAAGAATTAAAAAAATTAGATTTCATTGATAGCGAAGAATATATGCACCAAGCTCAAAAAGCTGGAAAATCTATTCTTTGCGAAGGTGCTCAAGGATCTTTATTAGATGTTGATTTCGGAACTTATCCTTTCGTAACTTCATCAAACACTACTGCTGCTGGAGCTTGTACTGGTTTAGGAATTGCTCCTAACAAAATCAAAGAGGTTTACGGAATTTTCAAAGCTTATGTTACACGTGTAGGTAGTGGACCTTTCCCAACTGAACTTTTTGACGAAGTTGGTGCTACAATGGCAAAAGTTGGTAACGAATTTGGTTCTGTAACAGGAAGACAAAGACGTTGCGGATGGTTAGACTTAGTTGCTTTAAAATATGCAGTTCAAGTTAACGGAGTTACGCAGTTAATGATGATGAAAGGTGATGTTCTTTCTGGTTTCGAAACTTTAAAAGTTTGTACTGAATACAACTACAAAGGTCAAAACATTTCTCATTTCCCTTACAACATTGAGCCAGAAAACGTTACTCCTATTTACAAAGAATTCAAAGGATGGAAACAAGATTTAACTGGATTGACATCTTACGATCAATTACCAATTGAGCTAAAAGAATATATTGAGTTTATTGAAAAAGAAATCGAAGTGCCAATCAAAATTGTATCGGTTGGACCAGATAGAAAACAAACAATAACAAAATAATACATTTTAAACGCTCTGATAATCAGAGCGTTTTTTTATACAACTATTTTTCAAATGAGAAAAAATCCAGAAATCGAAATTACTGAGACCAAATTATTATCTGATAATTGGTACGTCTTAAACAAAGTAACTTTTAATTATAAAAAAGAAAATCAGCCTGTTGAATCACATATTCGTGAAGTATACGATCGTGGAAACGGAGCTGCAATTTTATTGTACAATTCAGCTAAAAAGACGGTTATCCTAACCAGACAATTTCGTTTACCAACTTATCTTAACGGAAATAAATCAGGAATGATGATTGAAGCTTGTGCAGGACTTTTAGATAAAGAAAAAGCAGAACAAGCTATCATTCGCGAAACAGAAGAAGAAACTGGTTACCGTTTAAGCAAGGTTCAAAAAGTAATCGAAACTTATATGTCACCAGGTTCTGTAACAGAAATTCTATATCTTTTTGTTGGCGAATACGACGAAAATATGAAAGTAAGCGAAGGCGGTGGACTAGATGCTGAACAAGAAAATATTGAGGTTTTAGAATTTACTTTTGATCAAGCTTATGCCATGATCGAATCTGGAGAAATTTCAGACGCTAAAACTATTATGTTATTGCAACATGCTAAAATAAAAGGATTAATTTAAAAGTTTTTTGAGTATTTTAGATTAATAAAACAATCTAAAATGCTCAAATCTAAAATAGTACTGATTTTATTTTTGCCATTATTAGTTTTTTCGCAAAGCGAAAAATGGCCAGCAGAAAAACTCAAAAAAGATTTAACCATCTTTAGAGAAATAAGAGAAAAAGCCAATTCAGGACTTTATAAATACAGAACAAAACAGCAAATTGACAGTATATATTCTTGGGCTTTTTCGCAAATTGATGAGCCAAAAGAACTTATTGAATTCTACAAAATAATTCTTCAGATAACCGATTTTGAAGGAAGTCTGCACAATGACACAAGACTTCCTGATGATTTTGAAAAGAAATATTCATTAGGAAATGTTTTCTTTCCGTATCCTGTAAAACTTATCGAGAATCGATTGGTTCTTAATTTTGAAAATTCAGAAATTCCGCTGGGCTCTCAAATATTTAGCATTAATGGTATTGAGACCAAAAAACTGCTTGCTTCTCTCTACAAATATTACACAACCGACGGTTATAACATTACTGGAAAATCGATTGGAATTGGAAGCTCTTTCGCTAAATATTTCCAAATGGAATATGGATCTCAAAAAAGCTTTTTGGTAGAATATTCACTTCCAAATCAAACTCAAAAACTGACCAAAACTATTTATCCTGTTTCGAATGAAAGTCGGAAAGAAAACTTCAAAAACCGTTTTTCTTTGCCAATTGACAGTCTGCAATACAATCGCGCCAAAGACAAATATTCGTTTAAAGTAATTTCTGGAAACACAGCATTACTTTCTGTTCATACCTTTGTAATTGGTCGAAATGCCAAAGACAAACAACATATTGCGTATAAAAGATATTTGGACAGCTGTTTTCAATATCTTTCTAATCATTCTGAAATTAAGAACTTGATTGTCGATGTCAGAAACAATGGCGGTGGCACCGATCCGAATGATATTGTGACTTTCTCTTATTTGACACAAAAAGCTTTTCGCGAAAATGCTTCAGCTTATGTAAATTTTCAGAAAATACCATTTCCTAATTATTTTGTTTGTGAAGAAACAGATGCTAAAAAACAGCAGGAAGAACTAAAGGATTTTGAAGATGAAATAATAGAAGAATTTCCAAAACTCGTCAATAAAAAATATCCTCAGGATGAAAAATTTAACCTTTTATTAGATCCTGATAAAAACAGTTTTAAAGGACAGATTTATATGCTTATTAGTCCGAGAATTGCTTCTGCTGGATCTTTATTTGCCTCACTGGTGGCAGGAAACACAAAGGCAATTGTAATTGGCGAAGAAACTATGGGCGGATATTACGGACACAACGGCCACACTCCTATTGAATACGAATTACCGAACACCAAAATCAAAACACAGTTTTCTATCGTAAATCTAGAACAGGATGTTCCCAAAAAAGCAAATCAAATTTTTGGAAGAGGAATAATTCCTGATCATAAAATTTCACAGACATTTGAGGATTTTATGCAAAATAGAGACACACAATATTTTTATACGATAAAATTAATTGATCAAAAATAAAGTTACTGTTTACTATTATCTTCAAAATGAAAATCCCGAAACCAATTTCAAAAATTATGTAACCCTTTTCAGCTATCATAGTTATAACTTTAATTTCATAAAAATACAACCTATGAAAAAGTTATATTACACAGCAAATGCCCTACTGATCTTAATGTTGGCTTTATTAGGTTCTTGCAAAAAGAGCGATACTATAACGCTGACAGAAAATAAAAAAGAGAAAAAAGAAGTAATTGAATATAAAAAACCAAAAACGGTTTCTTACCAAATAGAAAAAACCAAAGAATGGCTAAAGCTTAATGAAGCCGACAGCTCAAAAATGGATATTGTTTATGCCTTAAACCGAACAGATAAAGCAAATTTTAAGAAATTAGATTCTGTAGTAATTCCAGCAGATTTTAGCGGAGATTTGGTTTATTATCTTCCGTTTCCTATTCATGTTTCGGCTTTAGAAGAAGTTTCAAAAATTATTCTTTTTTCTTATCCAACCCAAACTTTTGCGGCTTACGAAAATGGTGAATTAGTTAGAACAGGACCAACTAATATGGGAAGAAAAAAAGATCCTACACCCACAGGATTATTTTTCACTAACTGGAAAGCAGAAAAAACAACAAGTACTTTTAATGACGAATGGGATTTAAAATGGAATTTTAACATCGAAAATAAACTAGGCGTTGGTTTTCATGAATATGATTTGCCTGGATATCCAGCTTCTCATTCTTGCTTGAGATTATTAGAAAAAGATGCCAAATACCTTTACAAATTTGCTGACGAATGGATCCTGAAAGACGAGGAAAATGTAAAAGTAAAAGGTACGCCTGTAATCGTTTTTGGAAGTTATGATTTTGACGGACCAAAACCGTGGCTTCAATTGGCATCAGATCCAGAAGCTTTAAATATTCCAGTATCTGAAATTGAAACTCAAGTAAAACCATTTTTAAAAGAAATCCTAGAAAACCAGAACTTAAGAGAAGCCGAACCAACAAAAACTTTATAAAATATTATTAAATACAGAATCAGCTGAAGTGAAATTTAAATTGCTTCAGCTGATTTTTTTTATATAAAAACCTTTGAACCTTTGTCACTTTGCCTCTTTGCCTCTTTGAACCAAAAAAACTTAGCATCTCAGCATCTTAGAGCCTTAAAATCTTAAAAAACAAATAATAAATAAGCGATCGTTCATTTATTATTTATATCTTTGTACCATAATTAGTTAGAATTATGAGAACGCGAGATATTAATAAAGAAGAAATTGTTAAGCAAAAAGCAATCGAAATGATTGTAACACAAGGCATAGAAGGTTTTGGAATGAACCGTTTGGCTAAGGAATGTGGCATTTCTGTGGCTACACTTTATATTTATTATTCAGACAAAGAGGATTTGATAAAAAAAATCGGAATTGAAATAGGCAAAAACTTCTTCGAAAAGATGTTCGACGGATTTTCTGCTGATATGACTTTTAAAGATGGATTGCGAATGCAATGGGAAAACCGTATTTATTTCAATTTAAATTTTACACTTGAGGCGACTTGTTTAGAACTTTTAAAACATTCTACTTATGGCGACGCTATTGTAGCAGAAATGACAGGCGATTACAAACAAATAATGACAGAATTTATGCTTGCCTCAATTGATAGAAAAGAACTTATTTCTATTCCTTACGAAATATTCTGGAGTATTGCTTACGGACCACTTTATTCTTTATTAGAATTTCATCGGGAAGGAAAATCGATGTCTAGAAAACCTTTTGTTTTAAGTAATGAACTAAAAGATGAAGCTTTCAATCTGGTTATAAAAGCACTGACTCCTCAATTTTAAAAACTCAATTTCAAAATTCAAATACAATATAATTTCAATAAAAATGAAAAATTCAATTATAGAAAATAAGAAAATTGCCATTATTGGCGGCGGTCCAGTTGGCTTAACAACTGCCCGAATTTTACAGATTAATGGTGCTGATGTCACGGTTTATGAAAGAGACATTAATGCTCAAGCGCGAACATCTGGAGGAACTTTGGACATTCATTCTGATTCAGGTCAATATGCAATTCAGAAAGCAGGTTTAATGGAGGAATTCATAAAATATGCGAGACCAACTGGCGAAAAAATGGCTGATATGGACGGAAATATTACTTCTGACGAAATGCCAAATGAAACCAATGCTTTCTCTCGTCCTGAAATTGATCGTAACGATCTTCGAAAAATTATGCTGGACAACCTTAAAAAAGGCACCGTTGCATGGAATAGTCAATTAATTAATATTGAAAAATCTGAAAGCCGATATATTTTAGAATTTAAAAACGGAACAACCACAACTGCCGATTTTGTAATCGTTGCAAATGGAGGAAGATCTAATGCTCGAAAATTTGTGAGCGATCAAGAACCTCAACTTTCGGGAACTTATATTATTCAAGGAGAAATTGTAAATCCAGATCAAGATTATCCAGAATTTAAACCAAAATACGGAAACGGAAATGTTATGGCAATGGGAGAACACAAAATGTTTTACACCCATACCATGCGCGACGGTTCTGTTCATTTTGGCGTTTCTTTTAAAGCTGATGAAAACTGGATTTCAAACCACGGAATTAATTTTGAAGACGATCAATCTGTTATTTCCTTTTTGAATGAAACTTTTGAAAACTGGGGAGATGATTACAAAAAATTCTTTGCTTCTTCTACAGAGTTTTCTGGTTTGCCTTTAAGATTGTTTTCTTTAGAAGAATCTTGGAAAGAGCATTCAAATATTACACTTGTTGGCGACGCAGCACATTTAATGCCTCCGTTTGCTGGCGAAGGTGTAAATATGGGATTATTTGATGCTTTTCATTTAACCGAGAATTTAACCAACGGAAAATTTGAAACAATTAACGAAGCAATAGCTAATTATGAGAAAAAAATGTTCGGTTACGCTCTAGAAGCACAGCGCATGACAAAGAAAATGGAAGATTTACTGCATTCTGATATTGTTGCTGAAGATATTTTGAATAGTAGATTTTAATTTTACTTTAGTTATTTTAAATACCTTTAAAGGATTAAAATTAAGTTTATGAAATCAAAACAATCATTAGATATTTTTGGAGAATTTTTAGTCAAAAACCTAAGAGACAAAGGAATTGAGAATATCGAAACTCTTTTAAAAAATAAATCTAAAGCACCTTCAAATTTAAAATTACAAACGGAAATTAATAAATTTGATGAATCCCAAAAAGAGTTAATTAAAGAGATCGTTATTAGAAGTATTGATGTTGCTATTCATGATTTTCTTTTTTCATTACAAGAATTAGCTGATTTCGAAAACAATATCCAAATATTAGTTAATGGAAAAAATATTGTTGAACTTAGTGATGGAATTCATGGAGAATCTTATTCAGAAGACGGATGGAATGCTAAATTTAGTCAATACGGGAGAAGTGAATAAAATCAAATAAAAAAGGCTGTCTAAAAACAGCTTCATTAACTGCGTAAAAATATTTTAAAAAAAATATTTTTCACATCAAACCCCAGCGGGGTGAAATATTTATAGAATTTCATTAAAACAAATTGAAAAAAAGCTCCAGCGGAGCGACATATATTTTAGATTTAATATATGTCGCTCCGCTGGAGCTTTTATATTGCAAACATCTATTCTTTTCTATAAATATTTCGCTTCTCCGAAGCTTATAAAAAAAGGAGTTGTCTTTTTGAGACAACTCCTTTTTGCTTATGATACATCCTAAATTATCTAGAATAATTCGGAGCTTCTTTTGTAATAGTTACGTTATGTGGGTGACTTTCAGTAATTCCGCTAGAAGTGATTCTAACAAAACGTCCAGATTCTTGTAAAGTAGGAATATCTTTTGAACCACAATATCCCATACCAGCACGAAGACCTCCAATAAACTGAAGCATACTTTCGTTTAATTCACCTTTGTAAGGAACACGACCAACGATTCCTTCTGGAACTAATTTCTTAACATCGTCTTCAACATCTTGGAAATAACGGTCTTTAGATCCTGTTTGCATTGCTTCAACAGAACCCATTCCGCGGTAAGATTTGAATTTTCTTCCTTCGAAAATGATAGTTTCTCCTGGAGATTCTTTTGTTCCTGCTAATAATGAACCTAACATTACACAATCAGCACCTGCAGCAATTGCTTTAGGAATATCTCCAGTATAACGAATCCCACCATCAGCAATAACTGGAACTCCAGTACCTTTGATAGCAGCAGCAACTTCTAAAACTGCTGAGAATTGAGGAAAACCAACACCTGCAACGATACGAGTTGTACAGATAGAACCAGGTCCAATTCCAACTTTTACTCCATCAGCACCACTTTCTACTAAATATTTAGCAGCTTCTGGCGTTGCGATGTTTCCAACAATTACATCTATTTGAGGGAATTTTGATTTTACTTCTTTCAATACATTCACAACACCTTCAGTATGTCCGTGAGCTGTATCGATAATAATTGCATCTACACCAGCAGCAACTAAAGCTTCAGCTCTTTGAACTGCGTCTCCAGTAACTCCAATTGCAGCAGCAACTCTTAAACGACCAAAACTATCTTTATTAGCGATTGGTTTTTGAGTCAATTTTGTAATATCTCTAAACGTAATTAAACCAACTAATTCGTTTTTATCGTTTACAACTGGTAATTTTTCGATTTTATGACCTTGTAAAACAACTTCTGCCTGCTCAAGTGAAGTTCCTTCAGAAACCGTTACTAAGTTTTGGCTTGTCATTACTTCAGCGATTGGTCTTGCACCGTTTTTCTCGAAACGTAAGTCACGATTGGTAACAATTCCTTTTAAGATTCTGTTTTCGTCAACGATTGGAATACCGCCGATTCCGAATTCTTTCATTGCATTTTTTGCGTCTGCAATTGTAGAGTTCATTGGTAATGTTACCGGATCGATAATCATTCCTGCTTCAGCACGCTTTACTTTTCGAACTTTTCCTGCTTGTTGTTCGATAGTCATATTTTTATGTAAAACACCAATACCGCCTTCTTGTGCCATAGCGATTGCCATTGCACTTTCTGTAACTGTATCCATAGCAGCAGATACAATCGGAACGTTTAATGTAATGTTTCTTGAGAATTTCGATTTGATACTCACTTCGCGGGGAAGCACATTCGAGTAGTTAGGTACTAATAATACATCGTCGTAAGTTAAACCTTCGCCGATAATCTTGGAGTTGTGTGCTATCATGTTGCAATTTCTAGTTGAATTGCGTGCAAATATAGTGAATAAATTGCTAACTTGAATACTAACTTATTCATAAATTTGTATTTACAAGAAAAGTCTTTCAATTAAATTCCAATTTTATCAATGCCAAATTCCAAGTTAGAATCGAGAAAAAGAAACTTTGTTTTTTTGGAATTTGGAATTTAGAAAATTGATTTTTTTAATCTTTATCTTGAAAAACAAAATTAACTCCGAGCTGAAATGCAGCACTGCTTGCTTTTGATACATCTTTGTACTCTAAAACATTATTGACCATTGCATAAAGATTTACTGGCCCAATTGTTCCTGCAAGTCCTAGTCCAATATTTTTATTTGAAAAAGTGTCTAAAGTATAAGTTGCTTTGACATCTAATTTTCTAAAAATATTTCTTCTATAAAAAGCAGTCAAAGCTAATAAAGGTGTGCGCGGTGCCGACATTGCAAAAAACTGTGCTCCTACGGCATTTTTATAGTTTACATCGCCACCTTGTCCTTTGCAATTGCATTCATTATCTGGACGCGATTCTCCAAATGAGTATTGAATGGACGAATATATTTTGGTCGGGCGCCAAGTGGTATATTTATTATAAAGTGTATCTCGTGGAATGGCCTTATCAAATTCATCAAAAACATTTTCGGGATCATCATTTCCCATAAAATCAGGATTTACTCCATTGTATTGATAAGTTCCTTTATAAGTCAGAGTTTCGATATCTTTGGTTTGTCGCACAAATCCCAAATCGACAACACTTGCTGTTACTTGCAAATTATCTTTAAAATAATAGGTAAATCCTGCATCAATACCAAGACCTAAACTTCCATTAAAAAAAGTATTGTTTGCAATATCTCTTATGACGTTTCCTTCGTATTCATCCTTTGTAAACTTAGAAAGTCCCGAAGTTCTTAATTCTAAATTGGAAGAAATAACCTGATTGTAGAAATTCGGTGTAGCAGCGCTTTCGCCCGTATATATATAACCAGAATTTTTTGTCGAAGAAGCATTTGCCCCGCTTGAATAAATTTTGGCGCGTCCTCCGTAAACCAGTTTTTCATTGACTTTTTTATGAAAGCCGAAATGCAGAACAGACAAAACCTCAGCTTTCATACTTAAATCTCCAAGGTTAAACGATTTGCCGATGTAATCTTTATTTCCGTTTAAGGCTAACAAAGCCAAATCTTTTGGAACAAACATAAAAAAATCGAATTCCTGATACAATCCAAACGAAACGTACGATTTGCTTTCTCTGCCTCCTACTCTAAATCCGCCAGAAAATATTTCCAATTGCTGATTGGTCACGACTTTATCATTTGCAGAGGATTTACTGATAACATTTCGCACTTTCTGATTAAAATCGACGTCATTGTCGGCAAATAAATCGTAAGCTGAAAAACTAGTTGAACCTAAATTAGCTGAAACTCCAGATAAGACTGGAAAACCAAAATAATATTTATATGAAACATCAGCGCCTGGATTTACCAACAACGATTGCGGAACAGAAGTAAAATTATACAGTATTTCTTTATTTTGAGAAAAACAAGAAAGCTGAAAGATAAGGCAGAATATCAGATATATTTTTCTCATCCGATAATTAAATAAGCCGTTGCACTTGATTTCAATTTCAAACTTCCTGTACTGTCATCGTTCAATGGAGGCCCAGCCGCTACGAAAACAACAAACCCAATATTAATTGTTTTCTTTAAGTTTTCTAAACGCTGATTTTCAAAAGATTCTGTTGGATATTTTATAACATTGGAACCTCCTGTATAGGCTGGAACATTAAAAGTTATAGTTTCCAAAACCTCATCATCTGCATTTAATAAAAGTAGATTTACGACAAAAGCGCGGTCTATCGTATTTTCGATTTCAAAATCAAACTCTGCTTTTGTTAAACGATTGGTAAAAAATTTATCTTTAAAAACATCAAAACCTCTTACATCGGCTAAGACATGATTTCCTCCATCATCAATAAGTTTGTTTGCAGGAATATCAAAATAGGCCAGATTTGCTAAAACAGCGGGCTCAAGCCTTAGATCTTTTACCTGATCGAAATCTAAATTACTCGAACAGGAGAAAAATAAAAAAGCTAAAAAGATTAGATTTAAACTTGAAAGACTTGATTTCATTTTGAATGCTTTTTCTTACATAAAATATAACTCTTAAAGTTTATAATTATTATCTAAGGTAAGAAAATATAACTATTCTTTAATGAAACATATGGACAATTTTGAAGCTTAAACAATTTTAGCTTCAATCAGTATTTTTAGAAATGACACTCTAGTTAATTTTACAACTATTTGATTTTCATTTTAATGAAACTTTCCAAACAATTTTGAAGCTTCGTTATAAGCACTTTCAAAACTTAGAGAATTAAGTCCGGTTATTTTTTTATTTGCAGTAAAATAAGAAACCAATTTTTCTGTCGGCATATTTCCTGTAAGTTTATCAGTTGCCATTGGACAGCCACCAAAACCTTGAATAGCGCCATCAAAACGATTACAGCCTGCTTTTGCTGCAGCATCAATTTTTTCGAACCAGCTTTCCGGTGTTGTATGAAGATGCGCTCCAAACTCAATTTCAGGATATTTCGGAATTAAATCTGAAAACAAATACGTAATCACTTCTGGCGTAGAAGTCCCGACAGTATCAGAAAGCGATAAAATTTTCACGCCCATTCCTGCCAGTTTTTCGGTCCATTCTGATACAATTTCAACATTCCATGGATCTCCATAAGGATTTCCGAAACCCATTGAAAGATAGGTCACGACTTCTTTATTTTTCTTATCGGCAACTTCAAGAATTTCTTCTAATGTAACTAAAGATTCTGCAATAGTTTTATGCGTATTACGCATTTGAAAGTTCTCAGAAATAGAAAAAGGAAAGCCCAAATATTGGATTTGTTCATAATTAGCAGCCGTTACTGCTCCTTGCGTATTAGCAATAATAGAAAGCAGTTTACTTGTTGTTTGAGACAAATCTAACTGCTCTAAAACGGCAGCAGTATCTTGCATTTGCGGAATAGCTTTTGGAGAAACAAAACTTCCAAAATCGATAGTATCAAAGCCTACTCGCAACAAAGCTTGTATATAAGTAACTTTATTTTTTGTCGGAATAAAATCTTTAATGCCTTGCATGGCATCTCTTGGGCATTCAATAATTTTGATTTCTTTGTTCAAAGCTTATTCTTTTGTAAAGGCTAAGTTAGTTTCTTTTTTAAAGAAATAAAAGATAATTTTAGCTGAATCCAAATTATTACGGAATATCGTAATAGCCTTTATTATTACTGAAAACCGTAATAACTTAAAATATTACCTAAAAACGTAATATTTAATTTTATTACTTATATTTGTAATAGAAAGTTTATTATTTTTTAATTATATTTGGTTATGACTAGTGTAATAACAGGCGACATAATTGGTTCTAGACAGCAGAAATCAGAAAATTGGGTTGAAGGTTTAAAGAAAATCTTAGCTCCATTAGGCCATACTCCAAGTCAATGGGAAGTATATCGTGGAGACGAATTTCAAGTTGAAGTAACCAATCCTGAAGATGCTTTACTGATTGCGATTTTAATAAAAGCGCATTTAAGATCCATAAAATCTGATGCTCGAATGAGTATTGGTTTTGGAGATAAAACGCACAATGCTACACGTATTTCTGAAAGTAATGGTTCTGCTTTTATACATTCGGGGGAACTTTTTGAAACTTTGAAAAAACAAAAAGTCACTTTATCGATGCGAACAGGAGATTCAGATTTCGATGAAAAACTGAATTTAATGTTACAGCTAGCGTTAACTTTTATGGACAGCTGGCTAGTTCAATCGGCAGAATTTGTGGCTTTGGCAATAGAAAATCCGACTTTATCGCAAGAAGAATTAGGTCAAAAACTAGGCATAAACCAAGCTGCTGTGAGCCGAAGACAAAAACGCGCTCAGTTTGATTTGGTTATGAATTTAGATCGTTATTTTAGAACACAAATAAAACAACTTACAGCCTCATGATTTTATTTATAAAACTGCTTCTCGCTCATTTATTAGGAGATTTTATCTGGCAGCCTAATTCTTGGGTAGCCGATAAAGAAACTAAAAAACATAAAAGCGTTTACTTATACGTTCACATTTTACTTCATGGAGTTTTAGCAGCTGTTTTGGCAGGAGAAATCAATTTTATTCCGTATGCTGTTTTAATTGCTGTTACGCACGGAATTGTCGATTTGATAAAACTCAATTTCCAAAAAGCAAAAACAAAACGCACATGGTTTGTAGTAGACCAAATTGCACATATTTTGATTTTAATTGGAGTTGTATTGCTTTATCAAAACAAAACCATCGTCAATTTTTGGTCTGATAATGAATTCTGGATTTTAATAACTGGAATTTTATTGGTTACCAAACCTTCTTCCATTTTTATCAAAACCATTATTTCGATTTGGAGTCCAGAAAACCAAATCAGCCAAAAAGACAATTCTCTTGCCAGTGCAGGAAACTACATTGGCATTTTAGAACGTCTTTTGGTCGTTTGTTTTATTCTTACTGCTCACTTTGAAGCAATTGGATTTCTGCTTGCGGCTAAATCCATTTTTAGATTCGGAGATCTAAAAGAAGCCAAAGACAGAAAACTAACTGAATATGTAATGATTGGAACTTTAATCAGTTTCGGAATTGCAATAATTATTGGCCTTTCAATTCAGGCGCTTCTTTTACAACTGCCCTAAAACTTTTTTGTTAATTGCTTTGATCAACGCTGGACCTTCATAAATAAAGCCAGTGTACAATTGCACTAAACTTGCACCTGCATTTAGTTTTTCAATTGCATCATCTGCAGAATGAATTCCTCCTACTCCAATAATTGGGAATGCTTTATTACTTTTTTCCGAAAGAAAACGAATTACTTCTGTGGAACGTTTTGTTAATGGTTTTCCAGATAAACCTCCAGTTTCTGTTTGATTCGCAGATTGTAAACCTTCCCTAGAAATAGTGGTATTTGTTGCAATCACACCTGCAATTTGAGTTGTTTTTACAATATCAATAATATCTAACAACTGCTCATCTGTTAAGTCTGGAGCAATTTTTAGAAGAATTGGTTTTACTTTTTGTGTGCTTGTTTTTTGTTTTTCGACATTTCTATTTTGCAAAGTCTGCAATAAAGCTGTCAAAGGTTCTTTATCTTGTAAAGCTCTTAAATTTGGCGTATTTGGCGAACTCACATTCACTACAAAATAATCTACATGATTAAAAAGCGCATCAAAACAAATGATATAATCTTTAACCGCATCTTCGTTATCAGTAACTTTATTTTTTCCGATATTTCCTCCGATTAAAACACCAGAATTCTTTTTCAAACGCTCTACAGCATCTAGAACTCCGCCATTATTAAATCCCATTCGGTTAATAATCGCTTGGTCTTCTTTTAATCTGAATAAACGCTTTTTCGGGTTTCCTTCTTGACCAACTGGAGTTACAGTTCCAATTTCGATAAAACCAAAACCAAAATCGCCAAGTTCTTTGTATAGCTTCGCATCTTTATCAAAACCTGCTGCAAGTCCAACCGGATTTTTGAATTTAATTCCGAAAACTTCTCTTTCTAATCGAGTGTCTTTTACTTCGTAAATTGATCTTATAATCGCCGATACTCCAGGGATTTTTGAAATGAATTTTACAAAGGAAAAAGTAAAATAATGCACTTTTTCAGGATCAAAACAAAAAAGAATCGGGCGAATTATCAATTTATACATAAGAGTTGTGTTGTTATTTTTTTGGATGCAAATTTAAATATTATAGTTTAAAAAGGTGCTTTTTTACCAAAACAAATAATTTCAATTTTGTTTAATTCTTTAATTTATAAATTAAATTGTTCTGCTTTTTATGTTGCAAGTTATAATATGAAACCAGTTCAACATTATAAACAGTAAACTCTGGCTCATTTATTATTTAATTTTGAGACTTAACAAAATCTTTTATACAAATAAATCAAACTTATGTATAAAGAAAATAACTCAGGCCGAGAATCTACAAACCTCTTTTTAATTCTATTATTATTAATTGGTTTTAAAGGACTTTCACAACAAGAAAAAGATACTACAAAACTGATGAATGTTCGATATGGCAGTAAAGGAATTGAACTGGAAACCCGAGACAAAAAATTTCTATTTCAATTACAAAGCCGATTTCAATTTCGCTTCTCTACTCCTTATGATACAGATCCTTTGACTTATGATGATTATAGTCAGGATGCGAAAACAACTTTTAAAATAAATCGTGCTAGATTAAAAATTGGTGGTCATGCTTTTGAACCTTGGCTGAAATATTATTGGGAATATGAATTGAGTCAGTCCAACTTACTTGATTTCAGAATTATGATTGAAAAATGGGACTTCCTAAGTTTTAAAGTAGGACAATGGAAAACAGAGTTTACACGCGAACGCTTTATTAGCAGCGGCGAACAGCAAATGGTGGAACGGTCTCTTATTAACCGTCCTTTTACCGTAGACAGACAATTAGGAGTTGAAGTTTACGGACACTTAAAAGGAGCCGGAATTGCCGACTTTAATTATTGGGCCGCAGCTTTAACAGGAACAGGACGCGGAAGCACTTCTAATGATGATAATCATTTAATGTATTTTGGGCGAGCACAATGGAATTTCCTAGGAAGATTTCTTGATTTTGAAGGATGTGATTTAGAGTTTCATGAAAAACTAACACCTATTATTGCTTTTTCAGCCATAACTAACCGAAGCCCTTATACTCGCTTTTCACAAGCTGGAGGAGGCTCATTAGACGGATTTGAAGATGGATTGCCTGGCCAATACAGAGTCAATCAATGGAATCTAGAAACTGCTTTTATGTACCGTGGTTTTTCTTGGCAAAGCGAATGGCACACTAAAGAAATCATCGACAAATACAATAACGATGATATGACTGTAATGAAAGGATACTATGTTCAGGCGGGTTATTTCTTTCATAATCTACTTGACTGGTGGCCAAAACGCTTAGAAATGGCGGGACGTCATGCCGCATATAGACCTGATAATTCGATAAGAGAAAATAGACAAGAAGAATCTACAATAGCTTTTAACTGGTTCTTTAAAGGACATAAAAATAAACTTACATCAGAAGTTAGTTATTTTAGTTTTCAGGACAAAACACTGCCATTGCAACAAGGCTGGCGATTTAGAATTCAATGGGATATTTCCTTATAAGCTTAAAATGAGACACCAAACTTTATAATCTATTTCTGTAAATAGTATATTTTTTTTCATAACTTTAATTAACATAAAACACTGAATATGAAAAACATATCAAAAACAGTAAAAAAATCAGCGCTCCTGTGCTTGATTGGAACATTTTTCCTTCTTTCTATTGATAGTTTTGCACAGCGTCATGGTGGTGGAGTTCGAAGAGGCGGTGGTGGAGCAACTCAGGCTAGACCTGCTCGACCTGCAACTCAGTCCAGACCAAATGTGAACCGACCTACAACTACTAGACCTGCTGCAACTACTAGACCTGGATCTAATAATTCTGGAACAAAATTTACCAGACCTGAAAACAGTTCAAATTCTAAGATAAATAATAGAAGTAATACTACTAACAGAAATAATACTGTAAATAGAAACAATACTGTAAACAGAAACAATACGGGTAATAGAAATACCAATATCAGTGGCAATACAGTAAACAGAAATAACATTAATGTTGACCGAAGCCGAGATATTACGATCAATAATAATCGGAATACAGTGGTAAGAAGAAATACTGTTGTTTATGCCCGTCCGCCTTATGTTTATGGCGGATATAGATATTACGGTTATCATCCTTATTATTATCACCCCTACAGACCTTTTTACTGGGGACCAGTTTGGCATCCTTGGGGATTTTTCGTTGCAACGTTAGCCGTTACAGCAATCGTTGTTAGTGTTGAAAGCACTCAATATCATTATGACCAAGGAGTTTGGTATGCCCCGTCAAGCGGAGGTTATACTGTTGTGCCTGCACCTGTTGGTGGAACTGTAAACAATATCCCAAGTGGAGCGCAAACCGTCAATACAGGAACCGTCAACAACTACTATTACGGCGGAACGTATTATGAAAAGGATGGCAGTAACTATAAAGTTGTTGCTCCTACAGCTGGAACAATCGTAGAAAGTTTGCCAGAAGGCGGTGAAGAGGTAACAATTGGTGATGTAAAATATATCAAATTTGGAGAAACTTATTATCAGCCTGTGCAAATTGATGGTAAAAACAAGTACGAAGTTGTTCTTGTTGAAGAAGATAAGTAAACTTTATTAATCCTATAAAATTAATATAATTATAAAAGTTATTTTCATAATTTTATACCCGCTATTGACAACCATAATCAGTTCAAAAATAATTAACCATGAAAAATAAAACCTTTTGGATTTTCGCTTTGCTTACGTTATCCATTATTTCAATTGCTTACAGCTATACCAGATTTGCCTTTAAAGAAGAAAAAACGGTTGCAGAATGCCATGAAGTTCCCAGCAACATAGAATCAGAATTTAAACCTACTATCGAAAATAAATTTAAACCAACAGCAAAAGCGCCAAAAGGTATGGTTTGGATTCCTGGAGGTGAATTTTCTATGGGAAGCAATGTTGAAGATGAAAGTCTGTGCAGTATTAAAGGTGTAACGAAAGATGCAGCTCCAATTCACAGAGTGTATGTAGATGGTTATTATATGGATGAAACTGAAGTAACTAATGAAGAATTCGAAAAATTTGTAAAAGCAACTGGTTATGTTACTGTGGCTGAACAAAAACCTACTAAAGAAGAATTTCCAACGGCAAACGAAGAAGATTTAATAACAGGTTCTGTAGTCTTCACTCCTACACCATCTGCTGTTAATTTGAATAATTTTTTGCAATGGTGGCGTTATGAGCCAGGTGCAGATTGGAGGCATCCTGAAGGCCCACAAAGCACTATCATAGGAAAAGAAAAATACCCTGTTGTTCATGTTGTTTATGAAGATGCTGAAGCTTACGCAAAATGGGCAGGAAAAAGACTTCCAACTGAAGCAGAATGGGAATTTGCTGCAAGAGGCGGTAAAACTGGAAATTTGTATGCGTGGGGAAATGATTTAAAACCAAAAGGAAAATTTCAAGCTAATATTTATCAAGGACATTTTCCAATAAAAGATGGCGATACTGGCGAAGATGGTTTCAAAGGAATTGCTCCAACAAAACAATACGCTCCAAATGCATACGGTTTGTACGATATCGCTGGAAATGTTTGGGAATGGGTACACGATTGGTACAGTGTTGATTATTACAAATCATTAGCAGAAAGCGGGAAAGTAACAAAAAATCCGCAAGGTCCAGACGCTTATTATGATCCAAACGATCCTACTGAAATAAAACGCGTTCATCGTGGCGGTTCATTTTTATGTACTGATCAATATTGCACGCGATACATGGTTGGAACAAGAGGAAAAGGCGAAATCAGATCTGCCGCAAACCACGTAGGTTTTAGATGCGTAAAAAGTAAATAACAAATTCAAAATACTAGAAAGGGATTCAATTTAGAATCCCTTTTTTTATTAATTCAGATATTGAAAGCTAAATTTTCCAGCAGAAATTTTTTTCTATATTTGCTAAAAATTCAAAAAAATGCAACATATCATAGATCGCTTTATCAGTTATGTAACGATTGATACGGAATCGGATCCAAATTCACAAACAACACCAAGTACACAAAAACAATGGAATCTTGCCAATAAATTAGTTGACGAATTAAAAGCAATTGGCCTTGAAGATGTAACGATTGACGACAAAGCTTACATCATGGCAACACTTCCGAGCAATGTTGATCATGAAGTGCCAACAATTGGTTTTGTTTCTCATTTTGATACTTCTCCAGATTTTAGCGGAGCCAACGTAAAACCTCAAATTGTTGAAAATTACGACGGAAAAGATATTGTTTTGAATGCTGAGAAAAACATCGTTTTATCTCCAAGTTATTTTAAAGATTTACTATTATATAAAGGTCAGACTATCATTACGACTGACGGAACAACTTTATTAGGAGCAGACGATAAAGCTGGAATTACAGAAATTGTTTCTGCAATGGAGTATCTTATTCAGCATCCAGAAATCAAACACGGAAAAATCAGAATCGGTTTTACTCCAGATGAAGAAATTGGCCGTGGCGCGCATCATTTTGATGTAGAAAAATTCGGAGCACAATGGGCTTACACAATGGACGGAAGTCAGATTGGCGAATTAGAATATGAAAATTTTAATGCTGCTGGAGCTAAAATTACTTTTAAAGGAAAAAGCGTTCATCCAGGTTATGCTAAAGGAAAAATGATCAATTCTATGCTTTTGGCAAATGATTTTATCAATGAACTTCCAAAAGGTGAAACTCCACAAGAAACTAGAGGTTACGAAGGCTTCTTTCACGTTCACCACATAAAAGGAAATATCGAAGAGACAGTTTTAGAATTAATTATTCGTGATCACAACAGAAAGAAATTCGAAAAAAGAAAAGAATTGATTCATAAACTGGCGAAACAATTCAATAAAAAATTCGCGAAGAAATTTGGCGAAGACATTGTAACTGCTGAAGTTAAAGATCAATATTACAATATGAAAGAAAAGGTTCTGCCTGTAAAACATATTGTAGATATTGCTGAAAAAGCGATGAGAGAATTAAACATCAAACCGATCATTAAACCAATTCGCGGCGGAACTGATGGTTCTCAATTATCATTCATGGGACTACCTTGTCCGAACATTTTTGCAGGCGGGCATAATTTTCACGGAAAATACGAATATGTTCCAGCAGAAAGCATTCAGAAAGCAACTGATGTTATTGTGAAAATTGCTGAATTAACAGCGATTCCTGGTATTTTTGACGCATCAGAAAAATCTAAAAAAAGCAAATAATTGGAAACTAAATCCGAAAATAGAGGCATTTGGAAATACGGCGATAAATGGGAAGAAGAATTACTTTTCCTAAAATCGATCATTGACAAAACCGAACTGACTGAAACTACAAAATGGGGCGGTCCTGTTTATGTTTACGAAAAGAAAAACGTAATTGGCCTTGGCGGATTTAAAGATTATTTTGCAATATGGTTTTTTAATGGCGTTTTCTTAAAAGACAAAAAAAAGAAACTGATAAACGCTCAGGAAGAAGTAACGAAATCTTTGAGACAATGGCGTTTCACTTCGAAAGAGGAAATCAACGAAAAAGAAGTTTTAGAATACATTCACGAAGCAATTGAAAACGAAAAGCAGGGAAAAGTCATTAAACCTTCTAAAAAAGAAGCAATAGTTTCAGAACTTCTAAATGTAGAAATGGCTAAAAACCCAGATTTGAAATATGCTTTCGAAAAATTTTCTCCTTACAAACAATACGAGTTTTTAGAATATATTGAATCGGCAAAACAAGAAAAAACAAAGCTTTCAAGAATTGAAAAAGTGATTCCGATGATTTTAGCGAATGTTGGGTTGAATGATAAATACAGGTAATATTTAGAAATTCAAAATTCCAATAACTTTGTCATTCTGAGCGAAGTCGAAGAACCAAACTATACGAGACTAAACCTTTATCAAAGTTTTAAACTTTGACAAAGGTTTTTCTTTTTTGTCATCCTGACGAAGGAAGGATCACACGCGGAAATCGACAAAGATTGGAGACATACTGTATGGAGTTTCTTGTGTGATCCTTCCTTCGTCAGGATGACAAGATTACTGTGAATAAAAAACAAAAAAATCCCAAACTCCTTTTAGGAATTTGGGATTTCAAATATTATAATTTAAAAATTAAGCTTTTTTATTCAAAGCAGCGCTCAATTCTAAAGAGATAGCAGAACGCTCTAATTTTAATTTTCCTGACATAGTTTCGATTACAACAGTAGTTTCTGCTAATTCAGCAATTTTACCGTGGAAACCACTTTTTGTAACTATTTTATCACCTACTTTTAGGCTGCTTTCAAATTCTTTTTCGTTTTTAGCTCTTTTTTGCTGTGGTCTAATCATGAAGAAATAGATTACCACGAACATCAAAAGGAATGGCGCAAATTGAGTTAATTGTCCCATAATTTAAATTTATTTTTGATTTATATTTAATATTCTTTTTTAACTCTTCTCCCGAAGCCTCGGGACGCTCAGAGAGACAAAGCAGTTGAAATTTGGTATTTAAAAAATTGAAAATTTAATTTTTACATTAACCCTCTTCCCGCTTTTACCATCTTTTTATTGGCAGTAAGTTCTTTTACAAGATTATCTAAAATTCCGTTGATAAAAATACTACTTTTTGGTGTAGAATACTCTTTTGCAATTTCTAAATATTCGTTAAGAGTTACTTTTACTGGAATTGAAGGGAATTTAATAAACTCACAAATTGCCATTTTTAAGATAATGGTATCAATTTCAGCAATACGATCACTGTCCCAATTTGGTGTTTTATCTTCATATTCTTTTGCAAATGCCGTTTCGTTTAGAATTGTTCTTCTAAATAAATCTTTTGCAAAATCTTTATCTTCAACATCTTTATATAATTTTGGCACTCTAAAATCGTCTGGATCTTCCGTTTTGATTGCTTTCAATTGTTTAACGATATGTGTATTTACAACAGGAATATCATCAACCCAAGTCAATTTATCGTCTTCTAAGTACTCGTATAATTTTTCATTTGGAACAATAACATTTTCAAACAAATCAATAATAAATTGTCTGTCTTCTTCAAACGTATTTACGTTATTGCTCATATATTTTTGGTAGATATCGCTTGCTTTAACATCATTTAAAAGCAAAATAATATAATCATCGTTTAATGACCAGTTATTAATTTTACGATTTTCTAAAGCGATACTAAGAGAATTGCTTTCGGCAAGAAGTTGAAAAATTTTATTCTTTACAAATTTTTCATTCGGATTACGTTCTGCGGCAGTTGCCAGGTGTTTTTTGCTTGACAGATGCAAATAGACAGCTTCTTTTTTGCAAATTTCTATCAATGAAGAAAGCATTATAAGATATAAGTCCTGAATATTGTCAATGCTGTAGAAAAGAAATTTCTCTTCTTTTTCCATGTTATCAGAACCGCTTTGGTGCATTGCATAAATGGATTGCATTACTTTAACGCGTATGTGTCTTCTATTTACCACCTTGTAAGAACATTTAAAAATTAGTCTGCAAAAGTATAACTTTTGATACGTATTTTAAAATTAATTCGTAAAAAAGTAGTTGTTTTAGTGGTCTTTTTTATTTAGTTTTCAGTCCCAGTCCCAGTTTTCAGTATTTAGCGAAAACAAAAAAGTCACAGTTTCCAGATAAACTGAAAACTGTGACTGTAAACTGAGTACTAAAAAAAATTACTTAGAAGCGTTCTCGATTCTTCTTTGATCGATACGATTTTGAGCAATAGTAAGAGCCGCTTTATGCGTTGTAATTCCGTTTTTAGCAGCGAAATCTATAATTTCTAAAGTTGTATTGTAGATATTTTCTGTCTTAGTCATGATTTCAGCTTTACCGTAGTTAGCTAATTCAGCATAAACATTGATAATTCCACCAGCGTTGATTAAGAAATCTGGAGCATATAAAATTCCTCTTTCTTGTAATCTTGCACCGTGAACATTCTCATCAGCTAATTGATTGTTGGCAGCACCAGCAATAACTTTAGCTTTAATTTTATCTACTGTATTATCATTGATTGTTGCTCCCATCGCACATGGCGCATAGATATCAACATCGGCAGTATATAAATCTTCACCAGTATAAATTGTTGCATTGTATTTTGAAGCAACTTGGAATAATTTCTCTTCGTTGATATCAGAAATAGTTACCTGTGCTCCTTCTTTAGTTAAATACTCAACTAGAGTTTCACCAACGTGTCCAATTCCTTGTACTAGAACTTTTTTACCATCCAAAACATCAGTCCCAAACTGACTTTTAGCAGCAGCTTTCATACCTAGATAAACTCCGTAAGCTGTTACAGGAGAAGGATTTCCAGAACCGCCTCTTTCTTCAGAAATACCAGTAACATAAGGCGTTACATCTCTTACAGTATCCATGTCTTTAGTTTCCATTCCGACATCTTCTGCAGTGATATATCTTCCGCTTAATGAGTGAACGAACTCTCCGAACTTACGCATTAATTCAGGTGTTTTTTGCGTTTTAGCATCACCAATAATAACTGCTTTACCTCCACCAATATTAAGTCCAGTAATAGCAGATTTAAAAGTCATACCTCTCGAAAGACGTAAAACATCATTTAAAGCCTCCCATTCTGTGTTGTAATTCCACATTCTGGTTCCTCCCAAAGCTGGCCCCATAACTGAATTATGAATACCAATAATTGCTTTTAAACCTGTATCTTTGTCATTGCAAAATACAATTTGTTCGTGATCGTCAAAAGATAACTGTCCAAAAACAGGATCCATTTTTTGAAGTTCCTTTCCAGTTGCGAAAGTTGCATCCATAGCGCTAGTATAAATTAGTTAAAATTATGAATTCGTCAAAAAGACTTCTCAAACATAATTAAAAAATACACATGTGCTAATTTTTTATCTTTAAAATAACAATATTACAATATAATTGTTTTGATTAAATCGCAAATTATTATAATTTTATTTAATAATAATTCTTAAATACAAAACAATTCAATATCAGATTTCTTAAAAAAATGAAAGAATTAAGCTATTTAAACAAATATTTCATTAAATATAAATACAGTTTTTCGTTAGGTATTTTAATCACCATAATCGCACAAATATTTTCGTTATTTACTCCAAAGCTTATCAGTAAGTCTTTAAACGCAATTGAGAATTTTGACAAATTATCTGCTGCAGAGCAAAAATCGGAAATAGTAATAGCAACTTTTCGTCAGGATCTTATTCATAATGTGCTACTTATCATTGGAACTACGATTGTTGCTGGATTTTTAACCTTTTTAATGCGTCAGACTTTAATTGTAATGTCTCGTCATATTGAGTTTGATTTAAAAAATGAAGTTTTCAGACAATACGAGAATCTTTCGCAAAATTTCTACAAACAAAATAGAACTGGCGACTTAATGAACCGTATTAGCGAAGACGTTTCAAAAGTCCGCATGTATGTCGGGCCAGCAGTAATGTATACTATTAATACATTTATTCGTTTTGCGATCGTTATATTATATATGTATAATGTATCACCTCTTCTTACCTTATATACTATATTGCCATTGCCGATTCTTTCGTATTGCATTTTCAAATTAAGTTCTGAAATCAATAAAAGAAGTACAACTTTCCAACAATATCTTTCTAAAGTATCCAGTTTTACTCAGGAAATCTTTTCGGGAATTCGCGTTATTAAAGCCTATTCTTTAGAAAATCAGCACCAAAATAATATGGTGGATCTTGCCGAAGAAAGCAAACGTAAAAGTTTAAGTCTTGCAAGAGTTCAATCTTTGTTTGGTCCGTTAATGATTGCCCTTATCGGAATCAGTAACTTGGTTGTAATTTATTTTGGAGGCGTAATGTACATTAACGGAAGTATTCCAAACATTGGAACAATTGCTGAGTTTATTTTATATGTAAATATGCTGACTTGGCCAGTTGCTTCTTTAGGCTGGGTTTCTTCAATGGTTCAAGAAGCTGAAGCTTCTCAAAAACGTTTAAATGAATTTTTGAAAATTGAACCGGAAATCAAAAACAAAAACGAAGATTCATCAGACATACAAGGAAATATTACTTTCGAAAATGTTTCTTTTACTTATAAAGACACTAATATTGAAGCGTTGAAAAATGTTTCTTTCACAGTAAAAAAAGGAGAAACATTAGCCATTTTAGGAAAGACAGGTTCTGGAAAATCGACTATTCTATCTTTGATTTCGAGATTATATGATGTAGCAGAAGGTGATATTAAAATTGATGGAATAGAAATCAGTTCTTTAAACTTAAATGATCTTCGAAATAATATCGGAATCGTTCCTCAAGATGCTTTCTTGTTTTCGGATACTATTAAAAACAATATCAAATTTGGAAATCAAAATGCAACAGACGAAGATGTAATCGAAGCTGCGAAAAATGCTGTTGTTCATGACAATATTATTGCTTTCAACAAACAATATGACACCATTTTAGGAGAAAGAGGAATTACACTTTCGGGCGGACAAAAACAGCGTGTTTCGATTGCGAGAGCGATTATAAAAAATCCAGCAATCTTACTTTTTGACGACTGTCTATCTGCAGTTGATACCGAAACTGAAGAGTTGATTTTGAATAATTTATTTGAAATTTCTAAAGATAAAACCACCATAATTGTAAGCCATCGAGTATCATCTGCCAAAAATGCAGACAAAATTATTATTTTAGAAGATGGTAAGATAATTCAACAAGGTTCTCATAATCAATTAATAAATCAAGAAGGATATTATTCAGCGTTATATTTAAAACAACTTTCGGAAAAAGAATTACTTTAATTGTTGCGTAATAGATAATTTTTTATGATTTTTGAGTACTATTAATTCCAAAAATGATAGAACGTATTATGAGAGAAAATGACATGTTAGAAAAAGAAGAGATTTTTTCTAAAGTATTACGAGCAGGAAGAAGAACTTATTTCTTTGATGTGAGAGCTACCAAAGCTGATGATTATTACATTACTATTACCGAAAGCAAAAAATTTACTGAGGAAGATGGTTCTTTTCACTTCAAAAAACACAAAATTTACTTATACAAAGAAGATTTTAGTGCTTTCGCCGAAATATTAGAGGAAATGACTTCTTATGTTTTGAACCACAAAGGCGAAGAAGTAATTTCTGAAAGACATCAAAAAGATTTTAAGAAAGAATACAGTTCTGAAAAAGCTGAAGATCAAAGATCTAGTTTTACAGATATCGATTTTGATGATATTTAATCAAAATCATCTATATAAAGTAGGAGTCCAATTTGTTCTGCATTTTGGACTTTTTTTATATATTAATTTATAATTTTAGATTTTAGACTTCAGATTTTAGATTTTCTCAAATCACCTAAATTCAGAGTAATACAATTCAATACTTATAAAATGAAAAAATTAATAGTTCTTTTAAGTTTCTTCTTCTTTGTAATTTCCCTTTCTGCACAGAATACAGAATATGAAACGAAAAACAATATCCAATATTATAATGCTACTGCAAATAAATCTGACAAATATATCAGCGAAAGATGTGTTTTAGATATTTATTATCCAAAAAACAAAACTGGTTTTGCAACAATCGTTTGGTTTCACGGTGGCGGATTAACTGGTGGAAACAAAGAAATTCCGGAAGCTTTAAAAAATAAAGGTTTTGCTATTATTGGTGTAAATTATAGATTATCTCCAAAAGCAAAAGCTGAAAAAGCTATAGAAGATGCTGCCGCAGCTGTTGCATGGACTTTTAATAACATTGCAAATTATGGAGGCGATAAATCTCAAATTTTTGTTTCAGGGCATTCTGCAGGAGGATATTTAGGAATGATGATTGGTCTGGATAAAAAATGGCTACAAAAAGAAAACATTGATGCGAATCAAATTGCTGGACTTATTCCGTTTAGCGGACAATGTATTACACATTTTGAAATTAGGAGAGAAAACGGAATTCCAGAAAAACAGCCAACAATTGACAAATTTGCGCCTTTATATCACGTTCGCGCCGATGCTCCTCCATTATTGTTAATTACGGGAGATCGCGAATTAGAAATGTTGGGACGTTATGAAGAAAACGCGTACATGGCTAGAATGATGAAATTGGTTGGTCACACGCAAACTAAATTATATGAATTAGACGGTTACGGTCACGGAATGACAGAACCTGGTTTTCCTCTTTTAGTAAATGAAGTAAACCGAATTTTAAAAGAACGCAAAAAATAATCACTAAATAAAAATTCCACGGCAATGGAGACACAACTATTAATTATACCAGGACTTGGAGATTCTGGAGAAAAACATTGGCAGACCTTTTGGCATCAAAAATTCGAAAATTCTATTCGTGTGGTGCAAGATAATTGGGATGAACCAATTAGAGAGGAATGGCTTGACAGATTAAACGAAAACATCTTAAAACTTAACAAACCAACGATTTTAGTTGCACACAGTTTGGCTGTTTCATTGGTTTTGCATTGGGCAGAAAAAAATAATAATCCAAATATAGTTGGCGCTTTTTTAGTCGCACCAGCAGATGTTGATTCACCTCAGCACACACCAGAATGTACTAGAAATTTTTCGCCAATCCCGCTTTATAAATTACCTTTTCCATCAGTTGTTGTTGCAAGCGAAAATGATCCTTACGCTTCTTTCGAAAGAAAAAAATACTTCGCAGAAAAATGGGGAAGCGATTTTGTAAATATCGGCCAGCAAGGTCACATTAATTCTGATTCTGATTTAAAATATTGGGAAGAGGGTCAGTTGATATTACAGAAGTTGATTGAAAAGATTAGTTAAGTTTTCAGTCGCAGTCTCAGTAAACAGCCTAGAACTGAAAACTGCGACTGCGACTGAATACTAAAAAAACTAACCAATACGCAGACCATTTTCAATTTTAAAATCTGGGGCTAATAAAATAACATCTCCGCCCTCGCCTACAGCTCCAAGAACCAAACATTCACTCATAAATTTTCCGATTTGTTTTTTCGGGAAATTTACAACCGCTACAATCTGGCGATTAATTAAATCTTCTTTCTGATATCTTTTGGTAATTTGTGCCGATGATTTTCTAATTCCGATTTCTGAACCAAAATCAATTGTAAGCTGAAATGCTGGTTTCCTTGCTTCGGGAAAATCGTTTACTTCTATAATTGTTCCGACGCGCATATCTGTGCGTTCAAATTCATTCCAGGTTAAATCCATTTTTAAATTGTATTATTTACAAACCTATAAATTTTGTAATTAATGCGCCTAATTCTATAACCTATTTCTTTTTCTTTAAATCTAATTTTACGAGAAGAAAAAATGAAAATACTCACGTAAAAAGATATAACATGGAACATACTGAACCAAATGCATGCATGTCAATCAAAGATTTTGAATCTAATCTAAAACAGGTTCATACTGATAAATATATAGAAACTGCCCAAAATGTTAGACTTTATGTTAAAGATTACGGTCAAGGAAAACCAGTTATTCTAATTCACGGCTGGCCACTTTCTAATGAAATGTGGGAATATCAAATAGATCATTTAGTACAAAACAATTATCGTGTTATTGCCTACGATCGCCGCGGATTCGGGAAATCTTCTCAGCCTTGGGACGGTTACGATTATGATACTTTGACAGATGATCTTAAAGAAATTATTGAACAATTAGAATTAGAAGATGTAACTCTTGTTGGTTTCTCTATGGGCGGTGGCGAAGTGGTTCGTTATTTCAGCCGTCATGGCGGAAAAGGAGTTACAAAAGCAGCTTTGATTTCGTCAATCATTCCGTTTCTGTTAAAAACGCATGATAATCCAGACGGACATCCAAAAGAAAAAAGTGAAAATACTGCAATGGCAATTAAAGAAGATCGAATTGGTTTTGTAGACAATTTCGGAAAAACATTTTTTGGTGTAAATATCATCAACAAACCAATTAGCACGCCTTTATTAGAATATTATAGAAATTTATGTTCCGTGGCTTCTCCAAGAGCTACTTTAAAATGCGCTGAATCTTTTTCATACACGGATTTTAGAGATGAAGTAGATTTCATTAAAGTTCCAACTCTAATTATTCACGGAGACGACGATAAAATTGTACCAATTGATCTTACTTCAAGAAAAGCAGCAAAATCAATTGCAAATAATACTTACATTGAATATGAAGGAGCGCCACACGGCTTATTTTACACCGATAGAGAAAAGCTAAATGAAGATTTATTAGATTTTTTGAATTCATAAAAATTAAAAAAAGTATCCAAAGAAGCAAGCTGTTGTGGCTAACTGCTTTCTTTGGATACTTTTTATTCTTGTGCTCTTTTATTTACAGTTTTTTAAAGCTATTTTTGAAAATCAAATTTCAAATAAAATGGCACGAACAGAATCAACAATGCTTCCATTAGGAACAATTGCTCCTGATTTTTATTTAAAAGATACGAATTCAAACAATACTTATTCTTTTAAGGATTTAAAAGGTTCTAAAGGCACTTTGGTTATGTTTATCTGCAACCATTGCCCATTTGTGCATCATGTTATTAAAGAAGTTGTAATGATTGCAAATGATTATCGTGTGCAAGGACTTGGAGTAATTGCTATCTCAAGTAATGATGTTGTAAAATATCCACAAGATGGTCCTGAGTTAATGACAGATTTTGCAATGGAAAACAAAATCGATTTTCCTTACTTGTATGATGAAACCCAAGAAGTTGCAAAAGCCTATCAAGCAGCCTGTACGCCAGACTTTTATTTATTTGATAATCAAGACAAATTATTCTACCGCGGACAACTAGATGATTCTAGACCTGGCAACGGAATTCCTCTTAGCGGAAGCGATCTTAGAGGCGCTATAGATGCCTTAATTTACAATAGAAGCTTAAAAAATCCACAGAAGCCAAGTTTAGGCTGCGGCATAAAATGGAAGTAATATCTCACTAAATTCAAAAAGATTAACTATCTTTGCAAATCAAATTAATACTCCTTATGGGAAATAAAACACCATTTACAGCTTCTAAAAAGTCGTTTTGCCAAGCAAAACCGCTACCTGCTGTAATTATTTCACATAATAAGGCCTTTATTTTTTAGGCCTCCGTCTACTTCACTTTTCTTCTTTTTGACGGAGGATTTTTACCAGATTTAAACATTAAATTTATTTGACAGAATCAAATTGGTCGAATATTTTTTTGTTTTCCAGATTAAACGTTTCGATTCTGTCTTTTTTAAAGACTAATTTTTTTCGTTTGTAAATTTCTTTATAAGAAGAGAAATCATTTAAATTTTATAACAATAAATTCAATATAGATATGAAACCCACACCCACTTTCTGTAAATCAGATTATCAATTTTTAAGAGAATTGATTTTAAAAAGTAAAAACTCAACAAATACTAAAGAAGCAAATCAGCTTTCACAAGAATTAGATCGCGCTGTAATTAGTAAAGAAAGCGAATTGGATAGTTCAGTTATCCGAATCAATTCATTTGTAACGATAGAAGATGTAAAAGCTAATAAACAAATGAAAATTCAAATCGTTTTGCCTTCGGCAGCAGACGTAAAACAATCTAAAATATCAATTTTAGCACCTTTAAGTGTTGCTATTATTGGTTTTAAAGAAAATGACGAAGTTGATTGGGAATTACCGGCTGGCATCAAAACTTTAAAAGTAATAGCTGTAGATAACTCTGCTGTACATCATTCTTAAGTTTTAAAACACCTCATTTTGTGATGGTGTTTTTTTTATATCTATTTGAAAATAAAAAACCGATTCAATCATTTATTGAATCGGTTTTTTATTTTTTGTATAACACGTGTTACAATTGAGAATCTATAAAATTGGTTATCGATGCCATCTTTATATCATCAAGCTTTGCCTTTTTCTGCATTCTTATCAAAATTGGCTTCCACTCTTCTTTACTAAATTGTTTTGGTTCATACCATTTGTGGCATTTCGCACAATTATTATCATACAGTTGTTTACCTTCTGCCAAAGCTGTATCACCAAAAATAAGATCCTTAGCAGACACATCTTTTGACGGCGGAGGAGGTGGCGGTGGAGGCGTCTCTCCTTTTGATTGTTTAGCACCACAGGCAGCAAGAATCAAGACTGCTCCTGCTAGAATTATAGTTTTTTTCATTACTTATGTTTTTAGTAAATATAAAAAAAATCCCATTCGGCGTTCGAATGGGATTCTATTTATAACAATACTAAATTGCTAATGAAATTCTTATTTTACGTCCATTAATTCAACGTCGAAAATCAAAGTTGCGTTTGGCGGGATAACTCCTCCTGCACCAGCTGGTCCGTAACCTAAATCAGATGGAATAACAAAACGAGCTTTGTCTCCAACTTGCAATAAAGCGATACCTTCGTCCCATCCTTCAATAACTTGTCCAATTCCTAATTTGAATTCGATTGGTTTTTTACGTGGGTAAGAAGAATCAAAAACTTTTCCGTTTTCTAAAGAACCTTCGTAGTGAACAGAAACTGTTTTTCCTGCTTCAGCTCTTTTTCCTTCTCCTTTTTGAATCATTTTATAACGTAAACCACTTTCTGTTTTATCAAAACCAGCAGCTAATTGTTCCATTTTTGCTTCAGATTCTGCTTTTAAAGCCGCTTCTCTTTTTAGACGAGCACCTTTTAAACCAATGAAAGCTTCAATAGCATTCCATTTTTGAGCTTCTTCACCAACTCTGATAATTTCTACAGACTCTAAAGCGTCACCTTGAGCAATAGCATCAACAACGTCTTGTCCTTCAACAACGTTTCCAAAAACTGTATGTTTATTATCTAACCAAGGAGTTGCAACGTGAGTAATAAAAAATTGAGAACCATTACTTCCTGGTCCTGAGTTTGCCATAGATAAAACTCCTGGACGATCATGCTTTAAACTTGGGTGAAATTCATCATCAAATTTATAACCTGGGTCACCAGTTCCTGTTCCTTTTGGACATCCACCTTGAATCATGAAATCAGAAATTACTCTGTGAAAAGTTAATCCGTCATAGAATTTTTGTCCTTGAGGTTTTACTTTATTTTCCATATTCCCTTCTGCAAGAGCAACAAAGTTCCCTACAGTTCCAGGTGTTAAATCGTGTGTCAATTTTACTAAAATCGAACCTTTGCTAGTGTTGAATTTAGCGTATATTCCGTTTTCCATGTTGTTATTTTTAATTTCAACGCAAATTTACAAATTAATTTTTTAATCAATTTGCGCTTTTGCTCTTTTAGTCCCGACGTTTCGGGATTGATTTATAAGTAAGTCCGTAAACTGTCAGTGATAGTAAAGACAGAACCATACAGCCAATAGTTACAGCATGCCATCCGCCTAATTTCCATAGTAATAATCCGTATGCAGATCCTGCAGCCGTTCCTAAAAAGGTAAGCGACATAAACACAGTATTTAACCTGTTTCTAGCTTCTGGCAATAACGAATATACTCTTGTTTGATTGGAGATGTGAACACCTTGAATTCCAATATCAATAAATACAATTCCGATTGCAATTCCAATCACACTTTCGATTGAAAAATAAAAAATCAAAAAGCTGATTAAAACCAATAAAATACCATAACCAACTGCAATTCTAGAATTTCCTTTATCTCCCAATTTTCCAACTAAAGGCGCAGCCAAAGCTCCAGAAGCTCCAACAATTCCGAACAAACCAATTGTGGCGCTATTGAAATTAAAAGGTTCGCCAGAAAGCAATAAAACCATTGTAGTCCAAAATGCTCCAAATTGAGCAAAACTGAAAACATTAATTGCTGTTGCTTCGCGCAAAACTGGCTGTGTTTTTATTAGCGTAAATAAAGATTTAATTAATTGGCCGTAAGTTCCTTGAAACTGCGGTTTGTTCTGCGGAAATTTACTTTGAATGACAAAAAAGATAAAAAGACAAATTCCGGCTGCGATATAAAACATTGATCTCCAGCCCAAAACTTGGCCTATAAATCCGCTTAACGTTCGCGAAAGCAAAATTCCGACTAAAAGTCCGCTCATAATAGTTCCAACAACTTTCCCTCTTTCTTCAGGTGCGCTTAAAGAAGCCGCAAGAGGCAGAATAAGCTGTGGCACAATCGATGTGATTCCGATTAGCAGTGAAGCAATTTGTAAAACAAGAAAACTTTTGGCCGTTGCTGCAATTAATAAGGCAATTACAGTAGCAAAAGTGGTCATCAAAATTTGCCTTTTTCGTTCTATTTTATCGCCAAGCGGAACCATAAAAAACAGTCCGATCGCATAACCTGCTTGAGTTAAATAGGTTATCGTTCCAGCGCTGGCTTCAGGAATTTTAAATTCGTTGGCAATTAAAACAATCAAAGGCTGGCAGTAATAAAGATTTGCAACTATAAGACCAGTGCAAACTGCCATAAACAGTACATTAGTTTTAGATAAATTCATGCTGCAAAAATACCATCTATATTTAACCTAAACTTATAATTTAAGTTTTTTTTAAATTAAATCTGCGTAAATCCAAGTCTTCGCGATAGTGAATCTATGTAATCAATGTTCCAAAAATGGACACAGATTTTACGGATTCGTTATCACGAAGACGCAGATATTTACGGATTTTTTATTTTTTTAATATTGCAAAAAATCTTCTCTAGCAGGACTAAAAACATCTGTTAGCATACCTGTTTCCAAGCAAACAACTCCATGAACAGCGTGAGGCGGAATATAAAAACTATCGCCTTCTTTTAAGGTCTGTGTTACACCACTGATGGTTACATCAAACTTTCCGCTTGCGATGTATGTAACTTGCGAATGATAATGATCGTGTAAAGTTCCAATTCCTCCTTTTTCAAAATGAACGTTTACCAGCATCACTCTTTCGTCAAAAGCCAAAATCTTACGCTTGATTCCTTCGCCAACTACTTCCCACTCTATTTCGTCGCCTTTTATAAATTCTTTGCTTGTACCCATTTCTTTCTACTTTTTAATTTTTTCAAGATCTTTTTTCATTAATGCTGATCCTTCATTCAAACTATTCTCATTAAAGAATTTTTCAAGTTCCTTTAACCTTTTTACATTGTCATATTTAAATCCTGAATTCAATTTTCTTTGACAAAGAGAACACAATCTAATGGAATGTCCATCTGTTTCTATCAAACTATTTGTTCCATTCATAACACAATTAGCTTCAATACAATGATACAAACCAAACATATGCCCTATTTCGTGTGAACAGATTTTCAATAATCGATCTAAACTCAAATTAAAATCTGCTTCTTTTTGCATTCTGTACATCGAACTTACCGCTATTTTATCTCTATAAGATGCTAAACCAAAAACATAATTCCATTCTGGTTTTGGATATAAATCTTTTTCTGTTATAGCCATTAAAGCAACTCCTTTATCAGGTTTCTCTTTTTTTAGAACATCAGTTAAAATATAACCTGCCAAAAATTGTTCCTGATCCATATCTCCCATACGTCTAGCACGGTTCGGAATAATATCGTTTGACACATCATTTAAAACTTTAGTTTCTAACTGAAAAAATATTTGCAAATACTGACGAACTAATTCAATTTGTTTTACCTGCAACGAATTAAACTTTCCTATAGGCTGCAGATATATAATATTTTCTTCTTTGGTCGGAACAACATGTTTAGTTTGAACAAATTGTTCGAAACTTTGTCCGTTTTCTTTATGAGAAAACAACCAATCTCCATAGGCAGGCTTTCCAAGCTTAACATCATTAACTTTAATATCAACGAAATAAGGTTGAGGCGGTAAAATTTGCTGCGGAATTGATTGTGTCTTTAAATTTGTCTTTTCTTTTTTATCAGATTGACAAGCAAAAAGAATCACAAATACCAATAAAAGAAGTTTCTTCATAAATCAATTTACTAGATTAAATTGTTCGAAATAAAATCACAGCTCGATTTAATTGATTCAAAAGAATTGGAAGCAAAATTATTTTCCTGTTCTACAAAAAAATGAACCATTCCTGATTGTTTTGCTGCCGCGAATAAAGGTTTAAAATCGATTGTTCCAGAACCAACTTCGGTATTCAAATCGTTGTTTGTTTTGTCTTTATCTTTTACGTGCCACATTTTAAAACGGCCAGGATTTTCTTTGAATAATTGTAAAGGATCATTTCCAGAATGAATTACCCAATACAAATCCAATTCGAAGTAAACCAAATCTTTATCAGTTTCATTTAATAAGATTTCATAACCTGTAACACCATCGTGTTTTTGAAACTCAAAATCATGATTGTGATAAGCCAGTTTCAAACCTGCTTTTTTACACATTTTTGCCGCTTCATTTACACGAGCTGCAATCTTCTTATAATCTTCTATATTTCTTCTAAAAGGTTCATCGACCCACGGAACAGTTAGAAATTCGCTTTTTAGAATTTTCGCCGCTTCAATTGAAGCAATTAATTCCGTCGTGTTTCCATCATACAAAAAGCTTCCTAAATTGTAATGTCCGCTGACTGCTTTTAAGCCATTATCATCTAAAATCTTTTTTAGTTCTTTTGGTGTTAATCCCCAAAACTGATCTTTTGTCGAAAAACCATATGTTTCGACGTTGGTATAACCTGCTTTTGCTACTTTTTCTAAAGTTCCTTTTACATCTTTAGGAAGTTCTTCGCGAAGCGTATACAGTTGTAAGCCTATTTCTTTTTTATTCATAGAAAATGCAAATGATGGTGAAGCCAAAACAGCTGTTGTAGCAAAACCTGTGGTTACGATAAAATTTCTTCTGCTAATCATTTTATGATATAAATTTCAGAAAGTAAATATATTATAAAAAACGATTCTCTAAGTTTTTTGTAAAATTTTGAAGTGCTTCCGCTGTCCCTGAATCTATAATTTCTCCTTCGGCGTTGACTTTTCCGCGAATACCTTGAATTAAAAGCTGTGTCTTATCATCAAAATTAGCTTCAAGTGTTTTCATTACTAATAAAAGCTGTTCGTGCCCCATTTCTCCAGAAGCTGAAGCTGTTATTAAACCCGCCTTTTTGTTTGAAAAAATGGTAGTTGAAACGCACCATTCTAAAGCATTTTTTAAACTTCCAGGAAGACTAAATACATATTCAGGAGTACAGATAATTACGCCATCAGCATCTTTAATCTTGTTTCTGAAAGAAGCGATTTCTTTTGGAGGATTTTCGATATCTAAATCTGGATTAAAATGAGGAAGACTGGCTAAATCTTCAAATATTTCGACTTCAAATTCTGATTGAAAATGTTTCGAAATATAGGTGAGAATCTTAAAATTGCAGGAATTTTTTCTGGTGCTGCCTGTAATGGCAAGTATTTTTGTTTTTGTTGAAGACATCAAAATAAGGATAAATAGTATTTTTAAATTGTTACTTAAAAATACTATTTATTTGTAGATAAAAATCTCGACTAAAAAAATAAAGCTGATTTATTTTACTGTCTGAGTATTCAGAATTATAACTTTTTTTGAATCAACTTCTTGAGGAGGAAATTTTTGATTCTCATTACGCCATGAAAAAATTTTCCCATCTTTATTTAGATACATATAATTGTATTTCCAATAATATGCCCCTGCAATACCAGAATTATTATCATCAGTAAAAACCTGATCTGCATAAACGAATATTTCATTATCCTGATCATCATGAATTATTCTAACAGGAGATCCCCAACTTTTTATAAGTTTTTGTTTGGATTCACCGATCCATTTATCGTGCGCCTTGCTTGCATTGGAGCAAGAGTTCTGCAATATTAGTATTGCGATTAAAAGTAAAGTCTTTTTCATAAATTGGTAATTCTTTATGTATTTGGTTTAAGTTGCGGCAAAATTAATTGAATTAAAACGAAATAACACCCTGTAAATCTTAACATTACATTAAATTTTGTGAAATCATTATATCTGATTAGGAGAAATCATACATATTAAAAAACAATACACAGACAAATCTTTAGAAATTGACAAACATTAACTTCGTATCTTTGCCAACAAGAAAACTCATTGAATAGAAATGCGAATTGACATTATTACTCTTTTACCTGAATTATTAAGAAGTCCGTTTGAGGCTTCGATTATGAAACGTGCTATCGACAAAGGTTTGGTCGAAGTACATTTTCACAATCTTCGTGATTACAGCACAAATAGACAGAAAAGTGTAGATGATTATCCTTTTGGCGGAGGCGCAGGAATGGTAATGACAATTCAGCCTATTGATGATTGCATTACTCATTTGAAAAGTCAGCGCGAATATGATGAAGTAATTTATATGTCTCCTGACGGTGAAACTTTAAATCAGAAAATGGCAAATAAAATGTCGATGTATGAAAACATTATCATTTTATGCGGACATTATAAAGGTGTTGATCAAAGAGTTAGAGATCATTTTATTACGAAAGAAATTTCAATTGGCGATTATGTTTTATCTGGCGGAGAATTGGGTGCCATAGTTTTATCTGATGCTTTGATTCGATTAATTCCAGGTGTTTTAAGTGACGAAACCTCAGCATTAACAGATAGTTTTCAAGACAATTTGCTTTCGGGACCTATATATACAAGACCCGCAGATTATAAAGGCTGGAAAGTTCCCGAAGTTTTAACCAGCGGACATTTTGCCAAAATCGACAAATGGCGCGAAGATATGGCGTATGAACATACTAAAAATAGACGACCAGATTTGCTGGAAGGACATTAAAATTTAGTTTCAAGTTTAAGGTTATTTTTGTTTCAAGTTAAAACTCTAGATAGCAACAACTTGAAACCTGAAACTTGAAACAAAACAAACTAAAAATAATTTACAATTTATAATTCATAATTTATAATTATTGTTTACATTTGCACCCGAATTTGACCAACCTCTGGCGAGATCCGTGAATGTTGCTCTAATATAAAACCATAATTTAAATTATCATGGCAGATTTATTAAAATTCGTTCAAGACGAATTCGTTGCTAAAAAAGATTTCCCTGTATTTGGAGCTGGAGATACTATTACAGTATTCTACGAAATTAAAGAGGGTGAAAAAACTAGAACTCAGTTTTTTAAAGGAGTTGTTATTCAAAGAAGAGGTTCTGGTAACACAGAAACTTTTACTATTCGTAAAATGTCTGGAGCTATTGGAGTTGAGCGTATCTTCCCAGTAAACTTACCAGCTTTACAAAAAATTGAAATTAACAAGAAAGGTGCTGTACGTAGAGCTAGAATTTTCTACTTCAGACAACTTACTGGTAAAAAAGCTAAGATTAAAGATAAAAGAAGATAATCATTTATCTAAATGTTATAAAAAACTCGTTTCATATTGTTTGAAACGAGTTTTTTTTATGCCTTATTTTTAACCAATATCAAAACCGTAATTTTTTAATACCAAAATCATCGATTTAGCAATATATCGGATATGAAATAACAATCTGTTAATTTCGCCTTTTCTCGCGAAAACTCAACCGATTTCGTTGTGATTTTATTATATTTGCTCCGCTCATTTTGAGCCGAATATATCTTTGCCATCGTTAACTCCTGACGATACGATTATAAAAAAAAAAGAAAATGACAAAATCAAAAATTTTTTACACCTTAACTGATGAGGCGCCGTTATTGGCAACTTACTCTTTGTTACCAATTGTTCAAGCATTTACAGCTACAGCTGGAATTGAAATCGAGACCAGAGATATTTCGCTGGCAGGAAGAATTTTATCAAACTTCCCTGATTCTTTGACTGATGCTCAAAAAACTGGAGATGCGTTGGCAGAATTAGGTCAATTAGCAACTCAGCCAGAAGCAAACATTATTAAATTACCAAACATTTCAGCATCTGTACCGCAATTAAAAGCGGCTATTGCTGAATTACAATCGCACGGATACAACGTACCAAATTTCCCTGAAGATCCACAAAACGATGCTGAAAAGGAAATTAAAGCAAAATATGCAAAAGTATTAGGCTCTGCTGTAAACCCAGTTTTACGTGAAGGAAACTCTGACCGTAGAGCTCCAAGAGCAGTTAAAAACTTTGCAAAAGCAAATCCACACTCTATGGGTGCTTGGTCTGCTGACTCAAAAACTAAAGTAGCTTCTATGACAAGCGGAGATTTTTACGGAAGTGAAAAATCTTTAACTGTTAACGAAGCAAACGACGTAAAAATCGAATTTGTTGCTAAAGACGGAACAACAACTGTTTTAAAAGCAAGTACTCCGCTAAAAGCTGGAGAAATTATTGACAGTTCAGTTTTAAGCGTAAGCAAATTAAAAGCTTTTGCGGCTGATGCAATTGCTGAAGCTAAAGCTGCAGGAGTTTTACTTTCTGTGCACTTAAAAGCTACAATGATGAAAGTTTCTGATCCAATTATCTTTGGCGCTATCGTTGAAGTATATTTTGCTGATCTTTTCAAAAAATATGAAGCTTTATTCGCAGAATTAAATGTTGATACAAGAAACGGTTTAGGTGATATCTACGCAAAAATTGCTGGAAGACCTGAGCAAGCAGAAGTTGAAGCAGACATTACTAAAGCTATCGAAAATGGTCCAGCTTTAGCAATGGTTAATTCTGATAAAGGAATTACAAACTTACACGTTCCTTCAGACGTAATTGTTGATGCTTCTATGCCAGCAATGATCCGTACTTCTGGACAAATGTGGAACAAAGATGGTAAAGCACAAGATACATTCGCTGTTATTCCAGACCGTTCTTACGCTGGTGTTTATACTGCAACTATCGATTTCTGTAAAAAACATGGTGCTTTTGATCCAAAAACAATGGGAAGTGTTCCTAACGTTGGATTAATGGCTCAAAAAGCTGAAGAATACGGATCTCATGACAAAACTTTCCAAATGAAAGCTGACGGTGTTGTTCGTGTTGTTGATGCAAACGGAAATGTTTTAATGGAGCAAAATGTTGAAGCTAATGACATTTTCAGAATGTGTCAGGCAAAAGACGCTCCGATTCAGGACTGGGTTAAACTAGCTGTAAACAGAGCTCGTTTATCTAGTACTCCTGCTGTTTTCTGGTTAGACGAAAACAGAGCACACGATAGAGAATTGATCGTAAAAGTTCAAAAATACCTTAAAGATTACGATACTACAAACTTAGATATCCGTATTTTAAACCCAGTTGCTGCTACTGAATTTACTTTAGACAGAATCATCAAAGGTTTAGATACTATTTCTGTAACAGGAAACGTTTTACGTGACTACTTAACAGATTTATTCCCAATTTTAGAATTAGGAACTTCTGCAAAAATGCTTTCTATCGTTCCTTTAATGAACGGTGGTGGATTGTTCGAAACTGGCGCTGGAGGTTCTGCTCCTAAACACGTTGAGCAATTTACAGAAGAAGGATACTTACGTTGGGATTCTCTAGGAGAATTTTTAGCTCTTGGTGCTTCATTAGAGCATTTAGGACAAACTTTAGATAATTCTAAAGCGATCGTTTTATCTGAAACTTTAGATCAGGCAAATGATAAATTCTTAGCAAACGATAAATCTCCAGCTCGTAAAGTGGGTCAAATTGACAACCGTGGTTCTCACTTCTATTTAGCATTCTATTGGGCTCAAGCTTTAGCTGCTCAAACTAAAGATGCAGAATTGAAAGCTATCTTTACTCCAATTGCTGCTGAATTTGAAGCAAACGAAGCTAAAATCGATGCTGAATTAATTGGCGCTCAAGGAAAAGCTCAAACTCTTGGCGGTTATTACCAACCAACTCCTGAGTTAGTAAGCAAAGCAATGCGTCCAAGCGAAACTTTCAACGCTATTATTGCTAAAATCAAATAATTCAGAATACATTTTGTATTTCTAAATAAACAAAAAGGACAACTCGAAAGGTTGTCCTTTTTTATCTTAACTTATCTTTACAGAATTTCCGTGACAATAATTAAGTAAGAATTGTTAACTATGTAAATCAAAATCAATATAATGATTACAAAAAATACCTGCACATTTTTTCTTTTTATTCTTACGATTTTCACCTCATTTGCACAGGAAAAATTCACTCTAAGCGGAACTATTACTGATAGCCGAAATAACGAAACTCTAATTGGAGTTGCTATCTATATTCCATCATTAAAAATTGGAACCACAACAAACGAATACGGTTTTTACTCGCTTTCTGCTCCTAAAGGGGAATACGAAATTGAAATCAGTTATACCGGTTATCAAGCCATTCAAAAAACCATTATTTTAAATCAGAATACAAAAAGTAACTTCGCAATCAAAGAAGGCGGTGAAGAACTTCAAGAAGTCATTATTACAGAAAACAAAAGCAAGACCAACATTAAATCGCCAGAAATGAGCGTTAACAAACTCTCTATTTCGACCATAAAAAAAATGCCCGTTGTTTTAGGAGAAGTTGATGTTTTAAAATCGATTTTATTACTTCCAGGTGTTACCAATGCAGGTGAAGGCGCTTCTGGATTTAACGTTCGCGGAGGTGGTGCTGATCAGAATCTGATTCTTTTGGATGAAGCGACGATTTTTAATTCTTCGCACGTTTTTGGATTCTTTTCTGTTTTTAATCCTGATGCCATTAAAGATTTAAAATTGTATAAAGGAGGAATTCCAGCACGTTATGGAGGAAGAGCTTCTTCAGTTTTAGAAATCTATCAAAAAGACGGAAGCAGTAAAGATTTTCATATGAGTGGCGGAATTGGCTTAATATCAAGCCGTCTGCTAGCTGAAGGTCCGATTGCAAAAGACAAAGGTTCTTTTTTAATTGGAGGAAGGGCTTCTTATGCGCATCTTTTTCTAAAACTATCCGAAGACAATAAAAATAACTCCGCTTATTTTTATGATTTAAACACCAAATTAAGCTATAAACTCAACGACAATAACAGTCTCTATTTATCAGGTTATTTTGGGCGCGATGTTTTCAGATTAAATAAAAGCTTCACCAATACTTACGGAAATTCTACTTTAAATTTTAGATGGAACCATTTATATTCTAACAAACTATTTTCAAATCTCTCCTTAATTTACAGTGATTATTATTACGGCTTAGATCTTGATTTTGTTGGATTCAACTGGGATTCTGGCATCAAAAACTATAACATTAAATACGATTTCAAATATTATCTTTCGGATAAATTAAAACTGAATTATGGTGTAAACGGAATTTATTATCAATTTAATCCTGGAACAATTAAGCCAACTGGCGAAGATTCAGGAATTAATCCAGATCAATTGGATAAAAAATACGCTTTTGAACCTTCTGTTTATTTGGATGCAGAAAGTCAGCTTTCTAAAAAAATTACCGTCGCATACGGATTGCGTTACAGTTTATTTTATAGATTGGGCGCTTCTACTATTAATTATTATGACAATAATCAGGCGGTTCTTTTTAATAGTGAAATGCAGATTTACGAAAAAGGAACTCCGACTTCAACACAGTATTTTGGCAAAAATAAAGTCATTCAAAGTTATGGCAATCTCGAACCGCGTTTTTCAATTTCTTATCAATTAAATGACGATCAAGCCATAAAAGCCAGCTATAACAGAATGGCACAATATCTTCAATTGATTTCTAATACTTCATCTCCGACTCCGCTAGATGTTTGGATGCCGAGTGACAATTATATCAAACCTCAGCTTGCAGATCAGGGAGCAATTGGATATTTTAGAAATATTTATAACGGCGCTTACTCACTTGAAGTCGAAACTTATTACAAGAAAATACAAAATAGATTAGATTACATAGACGGAGCCGATTTAATAGCCAATAATGCCATTGAACAAGTCATTTTAAATGGACATATGCGTTCGTATGGTTTAGAACTGATGATAAAGAAAAACAAAGGTAAATTTAACGGATGGATTTCGTACACAATTTCCAAATCAGAACAGCAGACTCCTGGAAGAACTCCTGAAGAAACTGGAATAAATAACGGTCAATGGTATGCTTCTGCTTACGATAAAACGCATAATCTTGCTATTACATCAGCTTATAGCTTAAACGAAAAATGGTCTTTTGGTGCTAACTTTGCTTTACAGTCAGGACAGCCAGTTACTTATCCAAATGGCCAATACGAATATTTAGGAATTACGGTGCCGAGCTACGGATTACGAAATGAAGATAGACTTCCTGCTTATCATCATTTGGATATTTCTGCAACTTTAACACCAACAAAAAATAAAGATAGAAATTGGAAAGGCGAATGGGTTTTCAGTATTTACAACGTCTACAATCGTATGAACGCTGCCTCGATAAACTTTCGCCAAAATGTTGACACAGGTGTAAATGAAGCTATTAAAACATCTATTTTCGGAATTGTTCCAGCAGTTAGTTATAATTTCAAATTCTAAAAAATCAATTCAAAAACTAAAAATATAAGTATGAAAAAATTAGTTTTTTTAAGCGTGCTTTTCACATCTATATTCTTCACAAGTTGCGAAGAAGTTGTTGATGTTGATTTAGATACAGCTGCTCCAAAATTAGTAATTGAAGCTTCTATCAATTGGGAAAAAGGAACTACAGGAAATGACCAGACGATAAGACTAACTACAACGACTGGCTATTTTGAAAACGTAATTCCAACTATCTCTAATGCAATTATTTATATAGAAAATAGTCAAAAAGAAAGATTTAATTTTATCGAAATTAAAAAGACGGGGCAATATGTATGCACTAATTTCAAGCCTGTTATCGACGAACAATATACATTAACTGTAATTAGTAGAGGAAATAGATACATCGGAACGGAAACTTTAAAATCAGTAGCATCCATTACCCGAATAGATCAAAATAACGAAGGTGGTTTTACTGGGCAAGATATCGAAATCAAAGCCTTTTATAATGATCCTGCCGATGCAGATAATTTCTATCTCTACAAATATTTATATCCTAATAAAGTCAAATCAATCTATTATGTAGATGAGGATAAATTTTTTAATGGTAATGAGTTTTTCAGTCTTTCAGATGATGAAGATTTACAAATTGGAAGTGAAATCGAAATAACGCACTACGGAATTTCAAAACAATACTATAATTATATGAGTATTTTAGTTAGTATTGCTGGAAGCAATATTGGAGGGCCATTTCAGTCTCCTCCAGCAACTGTAAAAGGAAATATGGTCAATGTAACTAATAAAGATAATTATCCGCTGGGGTATTTTTCCCTAAGTGAAACCAGTACAGAAAAGTACAAAATTCAATAATTTATGCAGCCACTACTCAAAGCCTTAACCGAAAAAAAACTTGTTGGACATTTTATCGAAATGTCTTTTATCGAAAATAAAACTTTTCAATTATGGAGCGGTTTTATGCCAAATCGAAAAGAAATAAAAAATACAATTGGCGCTAATTTATATTCTTTAGAAGTTTATGAAAAAGATCATTTTGACAATTTTGATCCCAATGACCTTTTTCAGAAATGGGCTGCTGTAGAAGTTTCAGATTATTCAACCGTTCCAGAAGGAATGGTAACACTAATTGTTCCAAGTGGCTTATATGCTGTTTTTCTTCATTTAGGGCCAGCGACAGAAGCGCATAAAACGTATCATTATATTTTTGCAGAATGGCTTCCAAATTCTGATTACACAGTTGATGACAGACCTCATTTTGCGGTTATGAACGAAAGATATAAAAAAGACGATCCGACTTCTGAAGAAGAAATCTGGATTCCGATAAAAAACAGAAATTAATTATGTCAATACAAACTTTAAAAATACTTTTCAATAGAGATTTAGACAAGCTAAAATTTGAAATCGAATCATACGAATTCGAAAAGCAAATTTGGGCAATTGACAAAAATATTTCAAATTCGGCAGGAAATCTTTGTCTTCATTTAATTGGAAATCTAAACACATATATTGGCGCAGAAATAGGCAAAACAGGCTATGTGCGAAATCGTCCTTTGGAATTTTCGTTAAAAGATATTCCAAAATCAGAATTAGTTGAGAAAATTGAAAACACGATTTCAGTTGTAAACAACGCTCTTGATAATTTAACAGAAGCTGACTTAGACGCAATTTATCCACAGATTGTTTTCGAAAAAGAAATGACAACCGGATTTTTCTTAATTCATCTTTCAACACATTTAGCCTATCATTTAGGGCAAATCAATTATCACAGAAGGCTTTTGGATTTCTGATTTTAGATTGTAGATCGCAGATTTTTCAAGCTTTGAAAAAATCTAAAATCCTAAATCATAAATCTAAAATTCTAACCCTTACCTTTGCAACACATTCAAAAAAACACACATGTCATCACATCATATAGTCCGCGACGATCAAGAACCCGCTTTAATAATTGCAAATGGCGCAGCCTGCGATCCTGAATTATTAGGACAATTACTAGAATGGTCACCGTTGGTTATCGTTTTAGATTCGGCTATAGAAAGAGTAATTGAATTAGGCATAAAAGTCGATGTTTTATTGGGTGATTTTGATCGTGGATTTGATCCTGAAATTTATAAAACTTCACAATTTCCAATCGAAATCGTTCATACGCCAGATCAAGATAAAACAGATCTAGAAAAAGCTTTTGATTATCTTATCGAAAGAAAAATTCCTGCCGTAAACGTCGTTTGGGCAACAGGAAAACGCGCCGATCATACGATTACAAACCTTACACAAATTGTTCGTTATAGAGATTTACTGAAAATTGTCATTCTTGACGATCATTCCAAAATTTTTCTTCTGCCAACAAAATTTGAAAAATGGTATACAGCAAAAACACCAATTTCACTTATCCCAATTGGTGTTGTAAACGGAATTTCTTCAGTGAATTTAAAATATGAATTAAACGACGATACGCTCACAATGGGTTACAGAACTGGAAGCAGTAATTCTGTTGAAAAAGATGGAATTGTAACCATTACACATCGAGAAGGCGATTTGCTTTTAATGGAATGTTTTGATTAGAAGCTATTTCCTGCTGTCCGCTATATCTTTTGTGGTGAACCCCACCACAAAAGGATGCCGCTTCCATCAGGGCTAGGGCACTCATTTTCAAAACAAGCCTTTCTTCAAAAAAGGAATACCTATCTTTGCAATCGAAATCAAAGAAAATGAAAGCAGAAAACAATTCACAAAAAGACAATTTACACCCAAGAAATCTTCATCGAGCGAGATACGATTTTGAAAAATTAATTTCAAATTGTCCAGAATTAAAAGCTTTTATTTCCATCAATAAACACGAAATCGAAACCATTGATTTCAGTAATCCACTTGCTGTAAAAACTTTAAACAAAGCTTTACTCCAAACCTATTACAATATTCAAAACTGGGATATTCCTAAAAATTATCTTTGTCCGCCAATTCCAGGACGTGCCGATTATATTCATTACATCGCTGATTTATTGGCCGAAAGCAACAATAATCAGATTCCAAATACTTCATCTGTTTTAGGTTTAGATATCGGAACAGGTTCAAATTTAATCTATCCGATATTAGGAAACTCGATTTATAATTGGAGTTTCGTCGGAACAGATATTGACCAGAAATCAATTGAAAATTGTTCTAAAATTATTGAAGCAAATCCAAATCTAATTGACGCAATCAGTTTACAACAACAAACTGAATCTCGATTCATTTTCAAAAATATCATTGCACCCGAAGATCGTTTTACTTTTACAATCTGTAATCCGCCTTTTCATGCATCTGCGGAAGAAGCAAATAAAAGCACTTCCAGAAAAGTTTCCAATCTTAACCCGAAGGAAAAAAGAAATACAAATCCCGTTTTAAATTTTGGAGGTCAAAATGCCGAATTATGGTGCAACGGCGGCGAAATCGGATTCATCACGCAAATGATTTACGAAAGTGCCAAATATCCTTCGCAAGTTTTGTGGTTTACTACTCTAGTTTCTAAAAAAGAAAATCTTTCTTCGATTTACAAAATCTTGAAAAAAGTAAACGCCATTTCTGTCAAAACAATCGAAATGTCACAAGGGCAGAAAAACAGCCGAATTGTGGCGTGGAGTTTTTTAAGTGATAATCATCGAAATTTTTCAATTTAAAACATTTGATTTCTGTAATAATTAGAATGTGTCGCTCCGCTGGAGCTTTAGACTATACGCTTAGAAATTTTGCTATAGATATTTGGCTCCTCTGGAGCCTTAGCATAAATTGATGAAGTAATGATTTTGGGAATAGTCCCTGCGGGACGAAATATTTATAGAAGATTATTCGTCGTAGTTTTCAAAGCCCCAGCGGGGCGAAATATTTTTTGATAAGTAAATGCCAATTTCTTAAGTTCGACAAATGAAAACCTAAAAAACTGTAAACAGACTACTTCAAATATCTGATTTCCAAATTAAAACCTTGATTTTATAATTTGCTTTTGCTACATTTATTGTAAACATTTTAAAATCAAGATTATGGCAGAATACATTGGTTATCTCGCATCTGTTTTTATTGTTGGCGGTTTCTTACTGAAAAACCTCAGAGCAATTCGATTTATTAATATGTTTGGCTGTATCTGTTTTGTCATTTATGGCATCTTTTTAAATAATTACCAAGATTTCAATCAATGGCTTTGGCCAGTAATTATTCCAAACGCCATTTTAGCTTTTGTTCAGATTTATTATTTGACTTCCAAAAACGATAAATCTTAAAATTATGATATTTTAAAATAAAATTCTGATACACTTTTCACTTACTCCAATCGTAACTTTAAGCTAAATATTGAATTTATTACGATGTCAAAACTATATTCCCGCCTAGCTATTGTACTTTTTTTAGTGACAAGTTGTGCTTCAAAAAAAGCAAAATTTGAAGATTACGTATTTAAAACCAAAAGCGAAGAAGTAAAATACCAAACTGCTTATGATAAAGCTTTAAGGCTTTGGAATATTCCATACACTGAAGAAGATGTAAAAACAAGTTTTGGAACAGCGCATATTGTGATCGCAGGCCCAAAAAACGGAAAAGATTTGGTTCTACTCCACGGAATGGATGCCAGTTCTACGATGTGGTATCCAAACATTAAAGTTTTAGCCAAAAATCATCGCATTTATTCCATCGATTTTATCATGGAACCCAACAAATCCAATTTAACTGCAAAACCACTTTCATCTGATGATATTGTTGTTTTTTACAATGAAATTTTCGATCATTATAAATTAAAGAAATTTGATATCGTTGGCGCTTCACGAGGCGGCTGGATTGCGACATTATTGGCCGTTCAGAAACCAAATTCAATTGATAAAATTGTTTTATTAAGTCCTGCGCAGACTTTCAAATTTCTTGACAAACCTAGAAAAACAACTTCGGCATTGATGCTGAAACTTTTTCCAAGCGAAAAAAAATTCAGTAAAACATTAAACACTTTTTCAACTCATCCTGAAAACATCAGCCGTATTTATAAAAGACAATTTTATTTGGCCAATAAATATGCAAAATCCAATTCTAGCATGCTTAAAATGATGCCTTTTTCAGATAAAGAATTAGAATCTATCCAGAATCCTGTTTTGGTTTTAATTGGAGACAAAGACATTATTAATTCCGAAGAAAGTTTAGAAAGAGCACAGAAACATTTATCAAAAAGCGAAACCAAAATCATCAAAGATGCAGGTCATTTTTTAACTATCGATCAGCCAAAAATGGTAAATGACGCGATTATTAATTTTTTAGATTAGCATTCAAACTTCGTATCTTTACAAAACCAAATTTTCAGCCAACGCAAATGAAATTTCAAGTTTCCTCAGAATATAGTCCAAAAGGAGATCAGCCACAAGCCATACAAAAACTGGCGCAAGGTGTAGTCGACGGAGAAAAATATCAAACTTTATTAGGAGTTACCGGTTCCGGAAAAACGTTTACCGTTGCCAATGTTATTCAGGAAGTGCAAAGACCCACTTTGGTTTTGGCTCATAACAAAACTTTAGCAGCGCAATTGTATTCGGAGTTCAAACAGTTTTTTCCAAATAACGCTGTTGAGTATTTCGTTTCTTATTACGACTATTATCAGCCTGAAGCTTTTATGCCTGTGACTGGAGTTTTCATTGAAAAAGATTTATCTATCAATGAAGAATTAGAGAAAATGCGTTTGAGCACCACTTCTTCCCTACTTTCAGGACGTCGCGACGTTTTGGTTGTCGCTTCTGTTTCTTGTCTTTATGGTATTGGAAACCCTGTCGAATTTCAGAAAAACGTAATTGAAATTAAACGAGATCAGGTTATTTCAAGAACTAAATTATTGCATAGTTTAGTTCAGAGTTTATATGCGAGAACTGAAGCCGATTTTAATCCAGGAACTTTCAGAATTAAAGGAGATACAGTTGAAGTTTATCCAAGTTATGCCGATGATGCGTATCGAATTCACTTTTTTGGAGATGAAATCGAAGAAATAGAAGCATTTGATGCAAAAACTTCTCAGGTTATAGAGAAATTCCAAAGACTGACTATTTACCCAGCCAATATGTTTGTTACTTCTCCAGAGGTTTTACAAGGTGCAATCTGGCAGATTCAACAAGATTTGGTAAAACAAGTAGATTATTTTAAAGAAATAGGAAAACATCTAGAGGCGAAACGTTTAGAAGAAAGAACCAATTTCGATTTAGAAATGATCCGCGAATTAGGATATTGTTCTGGAATTGAAAATTACTCAAGATATCTCGACGGCCGTGAAGCTGGAACGAGACCTTTCTGTTTATTAGATTATTTCCCAAGTGATTATTTAATGGTGGTTGACGAAAGTCACGTGACCGTTTCGCAAGTTCACGCCATGTATGGAGGTGACCGAAGCCGTAAAGAAAACTTGGTAGAATATGGTTTCCGTCTTCCTGCAGCAATGGACAACCGACCTTTGAAATTTGAAGAATTTGAAGCTTTACAGAACCAAGTAATTTATGTTTCTGCAACTCCAGCTGATTATGAATTGCAAAAATCAGATGGTATTTATGTTGAACAGATTATTCGTCCAACAGGATTATTAGATCCAGTAATCGAAGTTCGTCCGAGTTTGAACCAGATTGACGATTTGATTGAAGAAATTCAAGTTCGCTGCGAATTAGACGAAAGAGTTTTAGTTACAACTTTAACTAAAAGAATGGCAGAAGAATTGGCAAAATACCTAACAAAAGTAAGCATCCGATGCCGTTACATACATTCTGAAGTTGATACTTTAGAGCGTATCGAAATCATGCAGGATTTACGAAAAGGTATTTTTGATGTTCTTATTGGGGTTAACTTACTTCGTGAAGGTTTAGATTTACCAGAGGTTTCGCTTGTTGCTATTTTAGATGCTGATAAAGAAGGATTCTTGAGAAATCACCGTTCGTTAACACAAACTATAGGGCGTGCGGCGAGAAACTTAAACGGTAAAGCAATCTTGTATGCTGATAAAATTACGGCGAGTATGCAGCGAACAATTGATGAAACGGAATATAGGAGAACAAAACAGATTAATTTCAACGTTCAAAACAATATAACGCCACAAGCTTTAAACAAAAAAATCGAAAGCGCATTTACCAAAAATCCTTTGGTTGAATATGAGTTAGGTCATCCAATTCCTGTTGCAGCAGAACCTGAAACTGCCTATTTATCTAAAACAGAATTGGAAAAAATGATTCGCGAAAAACGTAAATCGATGGAAAAAGCTGCTAAAGAATTGGATTTCTTACAAGCAGCAAAACTTCGTGACGAAATTAAAAAATTACAGGAACAGCTCGCTTAATTATGCTGTTCCTGAAAAACTTCCAGTAATACAATCGGACTAATTACAGTATTTGGTGCTTTTTTCATCATTTCCAAAACACGTTTTACCGCCGAAAGATTTAATCCCATTTTTAAAGCAATTTCCTGAATGGCATTATGTTCTTTTTCGTGTAAAACTCCGTCAATATGCATCAATAAAGCAAGTCTATAAAACTGATTTATACGTTGCAATTCTGATTTTATTGGAATTGCTTTCGTTTCTTGATGAAATAAATCTTGAAATTCTTCTTCGCTAATGTTCAATTCTAAAGCTACAAGTTTTAAAAAATCAAGCTCACGTTTATGCAAATGTCCGTCAACAGTGGCGAACATAATCATTTCTAAAAGTAAACTTCTTTTTTCTGCTTCTGTATTCATCAATTTCTTATTTTTAGCTAAAATATTGCTTTTAAATAAAAATACAAAACACGAATAATGAAGAGGATTTTCTTGGCATTTTTACTTCTATTTACATTTATAGGGAAAGCACAAAGTACGGCTTCAAAAAATGTCTCTACTTTTTCAATTGAAGCTCCTCAACTCCATACTTCAAAAAAAATCTGGATTTATCTTCCTGAAAATTATTCAAAAGATCTAAAGAAAAAATACAGCGTCATTTATATGCACGACGCTCAAAATCTGTTTGATGCTAAAACTTCTTATTCTGGTGAATGGAATGTAGACGAAAAACTTGACAGCTTAAAAGCTCCCGTAATTGTTGTGGGAATCGAACATGGAAATGAAAAACGAATCGATGAACTTACTCCTTTCAAAAACGAAAAATACGGCGGAGGAAATGCCGATAATTATTTAGATTTCATTGTAAAAACGTTAAAACCGTATATTGATAAAAATTATAGAACCAAAACAAAAGCTAAAAACACGATTCTTTTTGGAAGTTCGCTTGGCGGATTGGTTTCCTATTATGGCGCTTTAAAATATCCTGATATTTTTGGTAAAGCGGGCGTTTTTTCACCATCGTTTTGGTTTTCTCCTGAGATTTATACTTTCACAGAAAAACAACCTAAAATCAAAACTAAAATCTATTTTCTGTGTGGCGATAAAGAAAGTGATGACATGGTAAACGATTTAACTAAAATGAAGCGTTTATTAGATACGAAACGCTGTTATTGCCTTCATCTCGATAAAACTAAAATTATAAAAGGTGGTGAACATAATGAAAAATTGTGGCGCGATCATTTTGCAGAAGCAATACTTTGGCTTGGTTACTAATTAAAAAATAAAAAATACTTCTATAAAAATGAAATTAATTTTACGAGAATACCATCTCAAACTAAAACACACTTTCACTATTTCTAGAGAATCTATTGATATACAGCCTTCTTTGATCGTAGAATTACAAAGTGATGGTTTTTCAGGTTTTGGAGAAGCCACTTCAAATCCGTATTACCATATTACAGTTCCAATGATGATTAGTGATTTAGAAAAAATCAGAAGCATTATTGAAAATACCGAAAATGAAACTCCAGAAGAATTTTGGTCCAAAATGCATCCATATTTAAAAGACGATATGTTTGCTTTGTGCGCTTTAGATTTGGCATATAATGATTTGTATGCACGTAAAAAAGGCAAAAAATTATACGAATTATGGAATTACAAAACCGATCATAATCCACTGACAGATTATACTATCGGAATTGATTCTATCGAAAAAATGGTTTTTAAAATGAAAGAACTGCCTTGGCCAATTTATAAAATTAAATTAGGAACAAAGGAAGATATTGCTATTGTAAAAGAACTGAGAAAACACACAAACGCCATTTTTAGAATTGATGCCAATTGCGGATGGACGGTTGATGAAACGATAAATAATGCGGTTGAATTAAAAAAATTGGGCGTTGAATTTCTAGAACAGCCTATGAAAGCTGACAATTGGGAAGGACACAAAGAAGTCTTCAAACATTCTGTACTTCCTGTAATTGCTGACGAAAGCTGTATTATTGAAGAAGATGTCGCGAAATGTTTCAACCATTTTCATGGCGTAAATGTAAAATTGGTAAAATGCGGCGGACTAACTCCAGGAAAACGCATGATTGAAGAAGCCAAAAAATTAGGCTTAAGAACTATGGTGGGCTGTATGACCGAATCTACTGTTGGAATTTCTGCTATTGCGCATTTACTTCCTCAATTGGATTATGTCGATATGGACGGCGCTTTACTCTTGTCTGAAGATATTGCAACAGGCGTAACAATTGAAGACGGTATTATCAATTACTCAAATCTTAACGGAACTGGAGTAACATTGCTATAAAATGATAGTCGAAAAATTTCCAGATCGAATCATTGAAATTGACCAAAAACAGTATTTGTACTTTGGTGGAACTGCCTATTTAGGACTTCCAACAAATGCAACATTTCAAGATTTAGTAGTTCAGAACATTTTAAAATGGGGAACAACCTATGGAAGTTCCAGAACTGCGAACATCAAATTAAGCGCTTATAATGCAGGCGAAAAATTTCTAGCAAAACACATTGGTTCTGAAGATACTGTTACGGTTTCTTCTGGAATGCTGGCGGGAAAATTGGTTTTGGAAAAATTGAAAAAACAAACTGATACTTTTTTTCATTTAAACGAAATTCATTCGGCTATCCAGATAGAAAATAGTCTTCCAGTTTTTATAAATGAAAAATTGAATGATCGTTTATTAGATTCAAAACCTGAAAAAATAGTTATTTTAACTGATGGAGTTCCTTCATTTCAAACTAACCCTGTTGATTTGTCTTTCTTAAAAGAAATTTCAAATCAAAAAGAAATTACTTTGGTTATTGATGAATCTCATTCATTAGGGATTGTGGGAGAAAATGGTTCTGGAATTTATGCTACAATTCCATTTCCAATTAAAAGAAAAATCTTGGTTTCATCTCTAGGAAAAGCTTTCGGATTAACGGGCGGTGTTATTGCTTCGAATTCTAAATTTATTAACGAAATAAAAGAAATTGAAACTTTTACGAGTGCAGCCGGAATGAATCCTGCTTTTGTACAAACACTTTCAGATGCTTCAGAAATTTATAAAATACAACACCAAAAACTGCTTGATAATTTAATTTATATCGATTCGATTTTAGTTCGAAATGAAAATATTAAGTTTGACAATAGTTATCCTTTAATTTATTTACTGTCTAAAGAATTAGTCGATAACTTAAAAAACGAAGATATAATTATTGCCAGTTTTAAATACACCAAAGAAGCTGAACCACTGAATCGCATTGTTATAACAGCAAATCATACAAAAGAAGATTTAGATAAACTAGTCGGAGTTTTAAATGATTTTAATTCTCGATTTTAATCATTTTAAAAACTACCTTTGTAAAAAATAAAACAATGACGAATAACGATATACTTAAAAAACTTCGCGTGGCTTTGATGCTCCGTGATGACCAAATCGTTGAGATTTTAGAATTAGTAGATTTTAGAATTACAAAGTCAGAACTTGGCGCTTTTTTTAGAGCCGAAGATCATCCAAATTATATGGAATGCGGCGATCAAGTTTTGAGAAACTTCCTAAACGGACTGGTAATTCATTTGAGAGGAACTAAAGAAAATCCTAAAAATCCAACCGACGTTTTAGCAAAACATAAAGCTGAAATTCCGAAGAAAGAAACTTCTAAAGAAAGACCAGAATTTAAAGCTGCTCCAAAAGATTCTGAAAAATATAGAGGTGATCAAAGTTCATCAAAGTCAGGTTCAGCATCTGGAAAACCTAAAAAGAAAGCATTCCCAAAAGGAAATGGAAAACCAGTTGTGGTAGAAAAAGTAGTTTTCAAAAACGGCAATAAGAAAAAATCGTAATTGAGGATTTAACCGCAAAGAACGCAAGATTCTTACTTAAAAGACTAAATATAAACGCAAAGTTCGCAAAGTTATGTAGATAAAGCTTTGCGAACTTTGCGTTTGTATTCTCAATCCTAAGTAAAAAATCTTTGCGTGCTTTGCAGTTAAAAATCTATATCTTATTCTCCTCTATTTTATCAAAAAAAGCTTCTTTAAAAGTTGCACCAATCGGTAATTCTTTTTCTTTTATAAAGACAGAAAAATTATCTGTCGATTCGATATGCTTTAGAGAAACAACATACGATTTATGAATCTGAATAAACTCATTTTCTGGAAGAGATTCAATTACATTTTTCAAAGATGAATGCGTTATAATCTGCTGTTTTGAAGTATGAATACAAACATAATTCTGGAGACTTTCTACATATAAAATATCCGTCAAAAATACTTTCTGAAATTTATTTTTTCCATCTGTTTTAACGAAAAGAAAATCTGGCAAATTGCTCTGATTTGAAATTTCTATTTTAGGCTCTGAATTCAATTTTGAAACTGCCTGATAGAAACGTTCAAACGAGATTGGTTTTAATAAATAATCAACCGCATTTAACTCAAAACCTTCTAAAGCAAAATCTGGATAAGCCGTTGTAAAAATGACTTTTATATCTTTAGAAATGATTTTAGAAATCTGTAAACCTGTTAATTGAGGCATTTGAATATCTAGAAAAATAACATCTACAGATTGTGAGTTTAGAAATTCTAATGCTTTTAATGCATCATTAAAAACACCGACTTTTTCTAGAAAATTTACTTTCCCGATGTAATTTTCTAAAATTCGAGTTGCAGGCGGTTCATCGTCAACAATTATGCATTTAAAAGCCATAAATTATTTCTTTAGTGGTATTTTTAAGTAAGTTTTAAAGGTATTATTTTCTTCTGTTTTTTCAAGTTGAAATTGATTTTTGTATGTGTATTCGAGCCTTTTTGTTAGATTCTCAAAACCAATTCCGGTTGACGAATAATTTTCGCCTCCAACATTATAATTAAAAGTTGATATTTCTAAAAATGGTTCTTTTACTTTAATTGAAATAACAGCTTTTTCTTCCTCATTGTTAAATTTTCCATGCTTAAAAACATTCTCTATAAAATGAATTAATACTGAAGAAAGAATTTTTTCGTTTGTATAATTTCCTTCAACAGAAAAATCAAGATAAAGCTGATCTTCGAATCGTTTTTTCTGTAAATGAATATAGTTTTGAATAAATTGAATTTCTTTTGAAAGTATTACTTCATCTTTGTCGGTTTCTGTAATTACGTATCGAAGCAAATCAGAGAGAACCAGAACATCTGCAGCCATTTCATCATCTTTTAAGATTAATTGACTGTAAAAAGAATTCAATGTATTAAACAAAAAATGTGGACTAACCTGAGCTTTTAGTATTTGAAATTCGGCTTTTTTATTCTCCAAAAGCAACTCCTGATTTTGATGTTGCGTAGTATGAAACTGCCAAAACAAAAAAGTTAATGCACTTAAAATTACAGCCGGCAATCCGTAGAAAAAATTATCTTTTATGTAATAGGTTATTTCTCTTGCTTCATCATAATAGTTGTGTATTCCAGTAATATTATACATAACAACTTCTTCCAAAAAATAACGAACAGCCGTAAAAAGTAATAATGAAACTGGAATTGTTAGAATATAAAACAATAATTTTTTTTTGTTTAAAAACCAATTACAAAAGAAATAAAAATTGAGAATGTAGATAATAAAAACTGCCAATAAATAAGCTGGAGTAATCCCTAAATAAATAGCTTTTACGACTATTTTTATATCTCTATTATTTAGCCCAATATCCCAGAAAATATAGGTTAGAAATAATAAAACGAAAAAGATAATATGATAGTAAAAGGGAATTTTTGATTTCATAATTTTTGATAATTAATCCAAAAATACAATTAAGCCTTAAATAGAAAATTATATTTATTTAAAACATACTTTTTTTGGGATGAACTATCAAAAATGTTACACGAACATTTTGAAATAGAAATTTAAGCAGTTAGTCAAATGAAATCCTTCGTTCATCAAAAACAAAAAATAGAGGTTAAAAGACAGCATAGATTTGTCATGAATTTAAAAACAAACCGTCATGCAAAAAATCATTTTATTACTCGCAATTATTACATTAAACTTAACTTCTGCTCAAACTAAGAAAAAGCAGATTCTATTGGTTGGAACTTTTCATTACGCCAATCCAGGTCTTGACGTTGCTCAACTAAATAATTTCAACATTATGTCTGAGAACAGCCAAAAGGAACTCGAAATAATGAGTGAAAAAATCAAAAAATTTGGTCCTGATAAAATATTTGTGGAATGGGAATTTAAAAAACAAGCCGACTTAGACAAGTTTTATAATAAAAATACCGACAGTCTTTTTAAAACTAATAAAAGCGAAATAACACAACTGGCACTTCGCACTGCGAAGAAACTGAATCATAAAAAATTATACGGAATGAATCTTTATACATCTTTCCCATATGACAGTTTAATGATGGCAATGGAAAAATCAAACCAGAAGGACTTAATGGAGAAGAATAAAGCGATAACTGCAAGTTTCGAAAAAAAACATAACGAAAAAATTAGAAAAAGCTCCTTACAAGAAATGATGCTGTATTACAATACAAAACAATCCGAAAATGAAAATATTCAATGGTATTTGGAAGTAGCCAACAGAGCTGGAAATCCAGATGATTTTACCGGACCGTCTTTAGTTTCAAATTGGTACAAAAGAAACTTATATATGTATTCTTTAATTCAGAAATTAACGGAAAATACAGATAATAAAATAATGATTTTAGTCGGCGCAGGTCATGCAGCATTGATTAGAGAATTTATAACACACGATCCAGAATTTGAACTTGTAGAACTATCTACAGTTTTGAAATAAACTTGATGATTTAACCGCAAAGAGCGCAAAGAATTACGCAAAGTTCGCAAAGTTTTTTTTTTAGCCACGAATTCACGAATTTTATTTTTTTACAATCTTTGAAAATAATTCGTGAATTAGTGGCTATTTTCAACATACAGCTTTGCTAACTTTACGTTTGTATTCATAATCCTTGACAAAAAACCTTGCGAACTTTGCGGTTAAATTGACTACAAAAAAAATCCCTTCATACATGAAGGGATTTCTATATAAATTGATTTCTTATTTTAATTAAGAAAGTGCAGCTTTAACTTGGTCAGCAGCTTCTTGGAATTGAACTGCAGATAAGATTGGCATACCAGAGTTGTCAATTAATTCTTTTGCAATTTCAGCATTTGTTCCTTGCAAACGAACGATAATTGGCACTTTAATAGCGTCACCCATGTTTTTGTAAGCATCAACAACACCTTGAGCAACACGGTCACAACGAACAATACCTCCAAAGATGTTAATTAAGATAGCTTTTACGTTTGGATCTTTCAAGATAATTCTGAAAGCAGTTTCAACACGTTTTGCATCAGCAGTTCCTCCTACGTCAAGGAAGTTAGCAGGCTCAAAACCAGCGTATTTAATTAAATCCATAGTTGCCATAGCAAGACCAGCTCCGTTTACCATACATCCTACAGTACCGTCAAGGTCAACATAGTTAAGACCAACTTCTTTAGCTTCAACTTCAATTGGATTCTCCTCACGGATATCTCTCATTTCAGCATATTTAGCTTGTCTGTATAAAGCGTTATCGTCGATATTTACTTTAGCATCAACCGCTAAGATTTTGTTATCAGAAGTTTTTAAAACTGGGTTGATTTCAAACATAGAAGCATCAGAACCAATATAAGCATTGTAAAGTGCGTCGATGAATTTCACCATTTCTTTGAAAGCGTTTCCAGAAAGTCCTAAGTTAAAAGCAATTCTTCTAGCCTGAAAACCTTGTAAACCTACAGAAGGATCGATTTCTTCAGTAAAGATTAAGTGTGGAGTGTGCTCAGCAACTTCTTCGATATCCATTCCACCTTCAGTAGAATACATAATCATGTTGCGTCCTGTACCTCTATTCAATAAAACAGAAACATAAAATTCAGAAGTTTCGCTTTCTCCAGGATAGTAAACATCTTCAGCTACTAATACTTTGTTAACTTTTTTACCTTCAGGCGGAGTCTGAGGAGTAATTAACTGCATTCCGATGATTTGTTCTGCTAACTCTTCAACTTGTTGTAAGTTTTTTGCCAGCTTAACTCCACCACCTTTTCCACGACCACCTGCGTGAATTTGTGCTTTAATTACATGCCATCCTGTTCCAGTTTCGGCAGTTAATTGTTTTGCAGCGGCCACAGCTTCAACTGCATTATTAGCCACGATTCCGCGTTGTACGCGTACTCCGTAACTCGCTAAAATTTCTTTTCCTTGATATTCGTGTATGTTCATAATATAGAATTTGTCTGGTTCTGAATTTATTTCAGAATAAAAGTGCGACAAAAGTAACAAAATACAACTGAAAAGTAAAATCTTTTTTAAATTAATAACTACTCTTTAATTGATAATTCATCTATTTAAATGGAAAGAAAAAAAATCATTAAACAATTGTATCTAAAAAGTTAACACAAAACCGCTAAAACGTTTGAGATTTAACAAAAACTTCACTGATATCAATACCTAAGCGACGATTTTTCTTAATATATTTTAATCGCAATTATGATTTTAATAATTCGCAATGCTTTAATCAAGAATATTATCATTTAAGAACCCTTTTTCTAATATTCCAGTAAAAATGAAAGCAAATATATAATTTCACTACATTATGTTTAACGAAATCTTTATTTTTGTAGAAAAAATATCAAGAATGAAAGTTAAAGAACAAGGGCTTTATTTGCCTGAATTTGAACACGACAATTGTGGTGCGGGATTTATTTGTAATTTGAATGGTATTAAGTCAAATGATATTATTCACAAAGCATTAGACATCTTAATTAAATTGGAACATCGTGGTGCCGTTAGTTCTGATGGAAGAACGGGAGATGGTGCCGGAATTTTATTCGACATCCCTCATGATTTTTTTAAGAAAGTTTGTGACTTTGAAATCCCAGAAGCGCGTGAGTATGCAGTAGGAATGGTTTTTTTACCAAAAAGCAAAAACCAGGTTTCTTTTTGTATTAATGCATTTGAGGCAACTATTAAAGACCAGAACTTAAAAGTTTTAGGTTGGAGAGATGTACCTGTTGACGTTGAAAATTTAGGGCAAATCGCCGCAGAAAAAGAACCAACAGTTAAACAAGTTTTCGTTTCTAAAAACGGACAAGATTTAACTGAACAAGAATTTAATGCAAAACTTTTTGCAGCTAGAAAAATTGCTGAACATGCCGTAAGAGGATCTAAAACCTCTGAAAGCCACATGTTTTATTTTACTAGTTTATCGACAACTACTATAATATATAAAGGTTTATTGATGCCAGAAGACATCAGCCGTTATTATATAGATTTGAAAGATCCAGACTTGGTGACTCGTTTAGCGCTTGTACACCAACGTTTCTCTACTAATACATTCCCATCTTGGGATTTAGCTCAACCGTTTAGATACATGTGTCATAATGGTGAGATCAATACACTTCGTGGAAACGTAAGCCGTATGCGTGCTCGTGAAGAGCTTATGCAAAGCAAAGTTTTTGGCGATGATATTAAAAAATTATTCCCAATTATCTTAGAAGGAAAATCAGATTCTGCTTCTATGGATATGGTGGTTGAACTTTTATTAATGACTGGTCGTTCTCTTCCAGAGGCAATGATGATGGTTGTTCCTGAAGCTTGGGAAAAACACCAAACAATGTCTCCAGAAAAAAGAGCTTTCTATGAGTACAACGCTTGTATCATGGAACCTTGGGATGGTCCAGCTTCTATTCCGTTTACAGATGGTAACGTAATTGGAGCTTTACTAGACAGAAATGGTTTGCGTCCATCTCGTTATACTTTAACTCATAGCGGATTCGTAATTATGTCATCTGAAATTGGTGTATTAGACATCGATCCAGAAGATGTAATTCAGCACGGACGTTTAGAGCCAGGAAAAATGTTCTTGGTTGACATGAACGAAGGCCGTATCATCGAAGACGAAGAAGTTAAGAAAGCGATAGTTACAAAACGTCCGTATCAAGAATGGATTGATGCTAACTTATTGCCATTATCTAAAGTTCCGTACACAAACAACCCTACTCCTGTTGAAAAATTAGATTTCGTAACAAGACAAAAATTATTTGGCTATACAATTGAAGATTTAAAAACGATCATCAACCCAATGGGTAGTGACGGAGCTGAAGCAATCAGTTCTATGGGTAACGATACACCTTTGGCAGTTCTTTCAGATCAGCCACAGTTGTTGTACAATTACTTCAAACAATTATTTGCTCAGGTTACCAACCCGCCGTTAGATGGTATTCGTGAAGAAATTATTACCGACATCAGTTTAGCAATTGGTGGAGATTTCAATATTTTCGAAATTGAATCGAAACAATGTAAAAAATTGAAAATCCAAAATCCAGTTATTTCTAACGAGGATTTGGATAAAATCAGAAATATCGATCACGCAGATTTCAAATCGGCAACTATTTCTACTTTATATAAAATAGAAAAAGGAGTTAACGGTTTAGAGCGCGCTCTTGAAAAATGTGTTCAGGCTACTTTTAAAGCAGTTGAAGAAGGATGCAACATCATCATCTTGTCTGATAGAGGTGTAAGCGAAGAATTTGCTCCAATTCCAATGTTATTGGCTTGTTCTTACATTCACCACTCTTTGAACATTTTACAGGTTCGTTCTAAATTTGGAATCATCATTGAATCTGCAGAACCAAGAGAACCTCATCATTTTGCTTTATTGTTCGGATACGGTGCAAGTGCAATCAATCCTTACATGGTAAACGAAATCATTCACGATCAAGTTGAAAAAGGTTTCATTACAAAAGTAAAAGCAGATTACGCAGTTGTAAACTACAACAAAGCGATCGCAAAAGGAATCGTGAAAATCATGAACAAAATTGGTATCTCTACTTTACATTCATACAGAGCTGCTCAAATTTTCGAGATTTTAGGTTTAAACAAAACATTTACATCTAAATACTTCCCTTACACGCCGTCAAGAATTGAAGGTATTGGTTTAATGGAAGTTGAAAAAGAAGTTAAAAAACGTTTCCAAAAAGCTTTCCCAAATTCAAAAGTAGCAAGTTTGCTTTCTCTTGAAATTGGAGGTATTTACAGATGGAGACGTGGTGGTGAAAAACACATGTTTAACCCAACCACTATTTCTAAATTACAACAAGCGGTTCGTTTAAACAGCCCAGAAAGTTATAAAGAATACTCAAATGCCGTTAACGAGCAAAGCTCAAACTTAATGACTATTAGAGGTTTATTTGAATTCAACAACCTAGATCCAATTTCTATTGACGAAGTAGAACCTTGGACAGAAATTGTAAAGAAATTCAAAACGGGTGCAATGTCTTACGGATCTATCTCTAGAGAAGCACACGAGAATTTAGCGATTGCAATGAATAGAATTGGCGGAAAAAGTAATTCCGGAGAAGGTGGAGAAGATCCAAAACGTTTCCAGAAAGAAATTAACGGAGATTCTAGAAACAGTGCAATCAAACAAGTTGCTTCGGGACGTTTTGGTGTTTCGATCAACTATTTGACAAACGCTAAAGAAATCCAAATCAAAATGGCTCAGGGAGCAAAACCTGGTGAAGGTGGACAGTTACCTGGAGAAAAAGTAGTGCCTTGGATTGCTGAAACTAGAAACTCTACACCTTATGTAGGTTTGATTTCGCCTCCTCCTCACCACGATATTTACTCAATTGAGGATTTATCTCAGTTGATTTACGATTTGAAAAACGCAAACCGTGAAGCTCGTATTAACGTAAAATTAGTTTCTGAAGTTGGAGTTGGAACCATCGCTGCCGGTGTTGCCAAAGCAAAAGCTGACGTTATCTTAATTTCTGGTTATGACGGAGGAACTGGTGCTGCACCGTTAACATCTTTACAGCACACAGGTATTCCATGGGAACTTGGTTTAGCCGAAGCACAGCAGACTTTAATCTTAAACGATTTAAGAAGCCGTGTAGTTTTAGAGTGCGACGGACAGTTGAAAACAGGTCGTGACGTTGCTATTGCAGCTTTATTAGGAGCTGAAGAATTCGGTTTCGCAACTGCGCCGCTTGTAGCTTCTGGATGTATCATGATGAGAGCTTGTCACTTAAATACTTGTCCAGTTGGTATTGCAACTCAGGATCCAGAATTGAGAAAGAATTTCAAAGGAACTCCAGAGCACGTAATCAACTTCATGTATTTTATTGCTGAAGAGTTAAGAGAAATCATGGCTCAATTAGGTTTCAGAACTTTAAAAGAAATGGTAGGTCAGTCACAAAAATTAAATGTGAACAAAGCCATCAAACATTATAAAGCAAATGGTTTAGACTTGTCATCAATTCTATACAAACCGGAAAAAGCGAAAACAGAGCCAAATCATAATACAACTACTCAAGATCACCAACTTGAAAATGTATTGGATTTTGACATCATCAAAGAAGCGATTCCGTCTATTTATAGAAAAGAGAAAACAAGAGTAACCTTTAAAATTAAAAATACAGACCGTTCTGTAGGTGCAATTTTGAGTAATGAAATCTCAAAAATCTACGGCGCACAAGGATTACCTGATGACACTATTTTAGTTGATTTTGAAGGTTCTGCCGGACAAAGTTTTGGTGCTTTTGCAACAAACGGATTGTCATTTAAAATTCACGGAAACTGTAATGATTATTTAGGAAAAGGTCTTTCTGGAGGAAAATTAATTGTAAAAGTACCTCCTACAGCGACTTTCAAACCTGAAGATAATATCATTATTGGAAACGTTGCCCTTTACGGAGCTATTACCGGAGAGGCTTATATTAATGGAATGGCCGGAGAGCGTTTCTGTGTGAGAAATTCTGGAGCAACAGCAGTTGTTGAAGGAATTGGAGATCATGGTTGCGAGTACATGACCGGTGGTACAGTAGTAGTTTTAGGAAAAACAGGAAGAAACTTCGCAGCTGGTATGAGCGGTGGTGTAGCTTATGTTTACGATCCAAATAAGAAATTCGACTCAACAGTTTGTAACATGGAAATGGTTGCATTCGATCCGTTGGAAGAAGAGGACGTTACTAAACTAAGAAAATTGATCAAAAATCATTCATTGTACACAAGCAGTCCATTAGCAAAAAGAATTTTAGCAGACTGGGAAAACCAACAACAGCACTTCGTAAAAGTAATGCCAACTGATTACAAAAAAGCATTACAAAGAATTGCAGAAGAGAAAAAAATAGAAGAATTAATAGCTGATTAAAAGGTTCTGAGTTACAAAGGTGCAGAGGTACAAAGGTTGAGCTTCTCAACTCACTTCTCACATTTCACATCTCACAACTAAATTTAATAAAAATGTCATGGGTAAAATAGGCGGATTTAAAGAATATAACAGAGCCGATGAAAGTAATTTAGCAGTAGCAGAACGTGTTTCTAACTACAACGAATTTACTATTCCGGTACCAAAAGATAAATTAAAAGAACAAGGATCAAGATGTATGGACTGTGGAATTCCTTTTTGCCACAGTGGTTGTCCGTTAGGAAATTTAATTCCTGACTTCAACGACATGGTGCATCAGGAAGAATGGCAAAGCGCATTAGAGATTTTACAATCTACTAATAACTTCCCAGAATTTACAGGACGCTTATGCCCTGCTCCATGTGAGAAATCATGTGTATTAGGAATCATCAAAGATCCAGTTTCTATCGAAAACATCGAAAAAAGCATTGTAGAAAGAGGTTTTGCTGAAGGATGGATCAAACCACAAGCGCCAAAAACAAGAACTGGAAAAACAGTTGCTGTTATTGGTTCAGGACCTGCAGGTCTTGCAGCTGCTCAACAATTAAACAGAGCGGGTCACACCGTTACTGTTTTTGAAAGAGACAATGCAATTGGAGGTTTATTACGTTACGGAATTCCAAATTTCAAATTAGAAAAAGGAATCATCGATCGTCGTGTAGCAATTCTTGAAGCAGAAGGAATCACTTTCAAAACTAACGTAAATGTTGGTGTTAACTTCAGTGTAGAAGAATTAAACCAATTTGATTCTATCGTTTTATGCGGAGGAGCAACAGAAAGAAGAAGCTTGCCAACTAAAGGAATCGAAAGCAAAGGCGTTGTTCAAGCAATGGATTTCTTGACTCAACAAACTAAAGTTTTATACGGAGAATCAATTCCAGATCAGGTTAAAGCAACTGGTAAAGATGTAATCGTTATTGGTGGTGGAGATACGGGTTCTGACTGTATTGGAACTTCAAACAGACACGGAGCTAAATCAGTAACTAACTTTGAGATTTTACCAAAACCTCCAGTTGGAAGAAGCGAATCAACTCCTTGGCCTTTCTGGCCGTTGCAGCTTAAAACATCTTCTTCTCACGAAGAAGGTTGTGACAGAAACTGGTTGATCAACACAAAAGAATTTATTTCTAACGACAAAGGCGAATTAACTGGATTAAAAACGGTTGAAGTTCAATGGAAAATGACTCCAGGTCAGCGTCCTGAATTAATTGAAAAAGAAGGTTCTGAGAAAATCTGGCCTTGCGATTTAGCTTTATTAGCTCTTGGATTTACAGGTCCAGAGAAAACATTAAGCGAGCAATTAGGAATCGAAACTGATATGAGAAGCAACTATAAAGCACATAACTATCAGACAAACGTTCCTCACATTTTCACAGCAGGTGATATGAGAAGAGGACAATCATTAATCGTGTGGGCTATTTCAGAAGGTCGCGAAGCAGCAAGAGAAGTAGATTTGTTCCTTATGGGATCTACAAACTTGCCTACTAAAGGAAAAGGAGATCTTCCTAGCCTATAAAAACCGAATAAAAATACAACACATACTACTAACAAACCCTTGAATTAATAATTCAGGGGTTTTGTTTTTGCTATAATTTTTTTTCGCCACGAATTCACGAATTACTTTAATTCATATATGATGTTAAAAACTATTCTTTCCTTTAAATTTCACGAATTTCTATTTTTTTAATTTCTCTTAATTCGTGAAATTCATGACAAAACAATTTCAACAGCATTTTAGAATTAGTCAAATTCGTGAATTCGTGGCGGAAAAATTTTCTCATTTTAAAGCATCACAATAGGCATCTTAATAAACATGGTTACCGCTTTCGGCTATATCTCTCCGTTCCACTTCGAGGATACCGCCTCAATCGGGGCTAAATTCAAACATTTGGCTTCTTTTAAAAATTGGTATAAAAACCCATTTAATTAGTGAATCAGTAGTAAAAAATAATTTCAGCAATCATTTAAGAATGAGTTAAATTCGTGAATTCGTGACAAAAAAACTTAGTATCTTAGCATCTCAGTCCCGAAGCTTCGGGATAGCATCTTTAAAAAGGTTATAAAATTCCAAAAACAGCAACTTTTTGTTTAAAATAAAACAATTTGTTATAATTTGTTATTTTTCTGCAAATTATTTGCTGATAGACAAAAGTGTAATAACTTTGCCCAAAATGATTTAAAAATGCAAGCAAAAGATTTACTGCAGTTAGCAGACCAATTTGGAAGTCCATTGTATGTTTACGATGCCGAAAAAATCCAATCTCAGTACAACAGATTAACTAAAGCTTTCTCTAAGGTAGAAAACTTAAGAGTTAATTACGCCATGAAGGCATTGTCGAACGTTGCGATTCTTCAGTTATTAAAGAACATGGGGTCTGGTTTAGATACTGTATCAATTCAGGAAGTTCAGTTAGGACTTCACGCTGGCTATGAACCCGAAAGAATTTTCTTTACACCAAACGGCGTTTCTCTAGAAGAAATTGAAGAAGTAGCCGCAATGGGTGTACAAATCAATATCGACAATTTATCTATTTTAGAGCAATTCGGAACAAAACATCCACATATTCCGGTATGTATTCGTATCAATCCACACGTAATGGCGGGCGGAAACGCTAATATTTCTGTTGGACATATCGATAGTAAATTCGGAATTTCTGTTCACCAGATTCCGCATATATTGCGAATTGTCGAAAACACAAAAATGCACATTGTGGGTATTCACATGCACACAGGATCAGATATTTTAGATATCGAAGTATTCTTGTATGCTGCTGAAATCTTGTTCGATACCGCTAAACATTTCAAAGAATTACAATTCTTAGATTTTGGAAGCGGCTTCAAAGTTCCTTACAAAAAAGACGATATCGAAACAGACATCGAAGAATTAGGTAAAAAATTATCTAAAAGATTCAATGCTTTCTGTACAGAATATGGAAGAGATTTAACACTGATTTTCGAACCAGGAAAATTCTTGGTGAGTGAAGCAGGTCATTTCTTAGTAAAAGTAAACGTAGTAAAACAAACAACATCAACAGTTTTCGCTGGAGTCGACAGTGGTTTCAACCACTTAATTCGTCCAATGTTGTACGGATCATCACATCATATCGAAAACATCTCAAATCCAAAAGGAAAAGAGCGTTTTTACTCAGTTGTAGGATACATTTGCGAAACAGATACTTTTGCAAACAACCGCAGAATTCAGGAAATTACTGAAGGAGACATTTTATCTTTCAGAAATGCTGGAGCATATTGTTTCTCAATGTCTTCAAACTACAATTCAAGATACAAACCAGCCGAAGTTCTTTGGAAAGACGGAAAAGGAATCTTGATTCGTCAAGCTGAAACTTTTGAAGATTTACTTAAAAATCAAATTCCGTTGCCAGAAGAAATTGCTGCAACTGTTTAAAAATAAAAAAAAAGAGAATATCTAGTTAATCCCGTTTCTTAATTGAGGCGGGATTTTTTTTGTTGTAGATATTTTAGACTTCTTAGACTTTAGACATCTTAGATGGCTTTGCAACCGTTTTGTCAGGCTGAGCGAAGTCGAAGCCCACGCAAAGTAACCACATTATTTACAGAAATGACAAGATTTTGGATAATTGAAATTGGAGTTAAATTAAAAAGAAATACAGATTTATACTACATTTTTTTTAATTTTGCAATATTAACTAAAAAGAAGAGAACATGGGACTTTCAAAAGCAATTGTAGCAATTAAAGGAAATCAGCTTAATCAAATAAATAAAATTTCTGAAATTCTTAATTATTTTGAAGATGAAAATTTATCTGATGAAATTTCACAAACAACCGAATTTAAAAATGGCTGGACAATTTTACAAGATGAAGAAATTGTTTTTGTTTCAGAAGAAGATTTACTTCAGGAATTATCAGAGGAATTAGATACAGAAGTTTTTTCACTTACAATACAATCTACTTCTGCAACTTATGGATTCTCTCATTTCAATAAAGGAAACTCAAGAATTATTTTAGTACAAGATGGTGATATTTTAGAAAATTCGGGTGAATCAATAATTCAAGAAAAAGATTTAAATATTGACGAAAATATTTCAGAAAGTGAAATTTTAAAGATTGCTGAAAAGTTAGGAATTGATATTGAATAAGTCGCTATCAATGCTGAAAAATTGCCAATTTTGTAGAGTTACTTGCTAAGATTTCTCCTTCGTCGAAATGACAAGATTGTGGATAATCAGGATTTTAAACTGAAACTGAAATAGTCGATTTTACCTCAGAAAAATCATATATTTACTCTTCAATAAAATCAAAAAAATTAAATACCTTTGAAATTATGAGCACAACATCAAAACCAAAACATATCGGCAGAAACATAAGCCGAATCAGAGAGCTTAAAGGTATGAAGCAAGAAGCGCTTGCAATTGCAATTGGTACAAATCAGCAGGCTATTTCTGGTATTGAGAACAGCGAAACTGTTGATCAAGAAAAACTTGCAAAAATTGCAAAAGCACTTGGCGTTACTGTAGATGCGATTGAAAATTTTTCAGAAGAAGCAGTTTTTAATTTTTTTAATAATTTTTACGATAATAGCTCAATTAGTGGTGCACAAGGAATTAATAATTCTTGCACATTCAATCCACTTGATAAAGTTGTAGAACTTTACGAACGTTTGGTTAAAGCTGAAAAAGACAAAAATGAATATTTAGAAAAATTATTAAAAGGGAAATAATTCCTCAGCAATAGAAATTACAAACGCACAAATATCATTTTGACTTTTGTGCGTTTTTTTTAAATTTAAAATGAAAAAACAAATAAAAATGAAAAAATCATACCTTTTTCTAATCCCTATTATTATGCTCTCATGTACCAAAAAATCAACATCGAATCTTCTTTTAGGTGATTGGAAAATGAAAGAATTAATATATAATGATAATGTATCAGACAAAACCACTTTTACAAATGATTCAGTAATTACTGAAATTGATACTGAAGGAAGATTAATTAGAATTACAGGAACTTACAAATTTAATCCAAAAGATAGTACTCTTCAAGAAACTATGCGATATGAAAATGTAAATTATAAAGTTATCAGTATAGATAACGATCACCTCGATTTAGAAGATTCAAGATCAAAGAAAATATTTAAATACATTAGATATTAATAGATAAATCTTAGGAAAGCTTTTTTGAATTAATAAATCTAATAAACTCAAAAAAAACTATTTTTATCTTACCAAATCAATCCCCAAATCCATGAAAATTACAATTACCCTATCAACACTATTCCTACTATTCACAACAAATTTATTCAGTCAAACCCTAGCCGATTTAAAACTAAAACCAAAAGAAATTCCGAAAGGCGGTTATATGGTAAGCGACGGAAATATTTGCATAACGCCACAAGCTTGTAGTTTTTATAATGATATTGAAACTTACAGTAACATTGTTGGAACCGTAAAAAGTAAAGCCATTCAGAGTTTTAAAAGCAAAGGAGATCGCGGTTCAATTATGTATTTTGAATTTGATCACGTTTTTAAAGGCGATCGATTCCTGCAAGGTTTGCTTTGGGGAAAAGACGGCCAGCCAACAGCTGAACATCCAGAAGAATATGTCGCTAAAGGAAGATTCCTGGTTATTTGGAGTTTGCAGCCAGATAGTCCGTTAAGAGAAAAATCAGAAACTAAAGTCGAAGCAATTTTAGAATAAAAAAATCCCGTTTCTTTATTGAAACGGGATTTTTTTATTATTTCTCAAAAGTATTCTCTAATAATGATTAAACATTTTTTCGTAAAAACTTGAACAATAAGTACAATAGATAAAGTAAAAAGAAACCAAAGCCAAGAATTACTATCTGCCAAATAAATAATCCAATCTGAAAATCATTAATTAATTTTTCCATAATTTTATCTTTTTAATGGTTTATTTTCCTGATGTACAAATAAACAAAAAAGTCTTACAATTTTAAAAGTAAAAAATATAAAAAATGAAACCACAAGTTCGAATTCTGTTTTATTCTATTCTATTCTTTTTATACCTAACTCTAACTCAATTTATACTATCATTGGGCGGAGTCTTAAAAACAGATCCTTACATCACTTTAGGCTTTGGTTTTGCAGCTTTAAATCTTATTTATGCATTTTTTGGCTTAAAATGGAAACCGCTTCTCAATATAATTTGCGCTATCGGAATCGCTGCTTTGGCTTTATTTCTGGCTTTGCAGTTTACCAATCTGCATTTGGTTATAGATTATGATCCCTATCAAGTTAAAACTGCCATTTTTGCTAATGCTGTTTTCTCTATTATTTTTTGGGAAATTGTGTATCAGGTGAAGATTAGGAAGTCATAAAAAATCAATATCAATTGCCTCCAGCTTTAGCTGGAGGTAAATAAAAATTTTTCAAATAGGGCTTTAGCCAAACTTATAAGGTTTTGGCTAAAGCCCTATTCTTTTTCTACAAATCCCTCCAGCTAAAGCTGGAGGCAATTCATTTTAAAACTATTTCTTGAAGACTTAGTGTATTTCATTAGCAAAAAACATTTGAAAATAATTTACTAGATTTACCTTTAAGTATTTAAAAATCAAACTCATGAAACGACAGCCATCAATAGACATAGTCCGCGGAATTGTAATGATTATTATGGCGCTGGACCATGTTCGAGATTTGATGCACGTTGATTCGATTACACAAAGTCCAACTGATTTAGCAACTACTTCTCCTTTGTTATTTTTCACACGTTGGATTACGCATTTGTGCGCACCAATTTTTGTTTTTCTGGCAGGAACTTCGGTTTATCTTTCGCTACAAAACAAAAACAATATCACTGAAAAAAGAGCGCTTTTAATCAAAAGAGGATTTTGGTTAATCTTCCTAGAATTTACAATTGTCAATTTCGGATTATTCTTTGATATTGGTTTTCACACACTTTTATTCGAAGTGATAGCCGCAATAGGTTTCGGATTTATCATCTTAGGATTATTACTAAAAATCAGTTCCAAAACACTTGGAGTTATTGGTTTAGTAATTATTGTTTTCCACAACCTTTTGCCACTTATTCCTTTTGCAGAAAATTCGATTATAAAAGCCGTTTTAGCACCATTTTTTAGTCCAATTGTTATTCCGTTTTCTGGAAGAGCATTTGTTATGGGTTATCCTCCAATTCCGTGGCTGGCCATTATGTTAGTTGGTTTTGCAACTGGAAAATTCTTTGCATTAGAAACAGAAAAAAGAAAAAAACTATTTATCAAAATCGGCTTAAATGCTTTAGTCTTATTTGCCATCATTCGATTCGTCAATATTTACGGAGATCCTGCATTATGGACTTCTCAGAAAGATTCTGTTTTTACGTTTTTGTCTTTTATGAATGTTACTAAATATCCGCCTTCTCTCCTATTCTGCTTGGTCACTTTAGGAATTATGTTTCTGCTTCTTGCTTTTGCAGAACAATTTCAAAATGGCATCAAAAAAGTAACTTTGGTTTATGGAAAAACACCTTTGTTTTACTTCGTCGTTCATTTTTATATTATCCATATTCTAACTTTGATTATGCTTTTGGCACAAGGTTTTAATTGGTCGCAATTTGAATTTGCTTCAGGAACTTTTGGAAGACCAAAAAACTTAGAAAGCGGTCTGCCTCTTTGGGCAATTTACTTGATTTGGATTTCTGTTGTGACGATTCTTTACAAACCTTGTCAATGGTTTGGAAAATATAAAGCTGAAAATCAGCATTGGTGGCTAAAATATATTTAGGATTATTATAAATCACTAAAAAGCTGCATTACACTATGTTCTAGAACAAAATAAAAACAATGATTTTCGTACGTATTTTTTTATATTAGCACTTTGAATTTTATCTAAGCCGAATATGAAAATTAGAATTTTACTCCTTTTATCAGTACTTGCTATTTCTTGTAAAAAAGAAGCAAAAACGGAAACAGAAACTCAGCAAATTACTCAAAAAGATTCTTTGGAAATCCCTGTAAAAGAAGAACCTGAAACACAAAAAGGAGATACAATTGTACTTTCAACAAAACATAAAACCAATAAAATTTTATGCGATCTCGACGGAGATAATTTAGAGGAAACAGTAGAAATTTTCAGAAGTACAAAAAACCAGAAAAGCGGTCTGAAAATCACATACGGAAATAGAAAAAAGACTGATTATCTAGGCTTTGGAAATGGTATTTTACAACAAGGTTTTGATGAAGTTGATTGGGTTGGCATTTTAAAAAAAGCACCTGAAAATGAGATTTACTTTAATAATGTAAACGACGACGGCGAAATTATTGGCGAAGAACAGGTTGCAGAAGAAGACAAAATAAAACTGCCAAATGACGGAATTTTTATCCATGCCGATGAAAGCTGCGGTGGAGGAATTATTTATCTAAAAAATGGCAAATACGAATGGATTCAACAGGAATAAATTGATTTGATTATAATTTAACTTCTAAACTATTTTGAATATGAAAAACACAGCAGAAATTGCAAATCGTTTTAGAGAAGTCATTTTAAACGGAACTTGGATCGCAAATACCAATTTTAAAGATCAGCTGGAAAATCTAGATTGGAAAATTGCCGTTAGTCCGATTCAGAATTTAAATACGATTGCGGCTCTGGCACAACATATTCATTATTACATAAAAGGAATAAATCAGGTTTTTAAAGGCGGAACTTTAGACATAAAAGACAAATTTAGTTTTGATTTCCCGCCTATAGATTCGCAAGAACAATGGGAAACTTTTCTATCTAAATTTTGGAACGATACCGAAGAATTTGCTTCGTTGGTAGAACAAATGCCTGACGAAAAACTTGACGAAGGTTTTGTGGATATTAAATACGGAACATACAGAAGAAATATCGAAGCCATGATCGAACATAGTTATTATCATTTAGGACAAATCGTATTGATTAAAAAAAAATTAATAAACTAAAACCAAACCATAACATAATAATGAAAACAAAATTTCTAATCCTAATAGCCATTTTTTGTTTAGTGAGCTGTAAAGATTCTAATAAAATTGAAAGAGAAAATGAACCTACAATTTACAATGTAGGAAGTGAAGATGAAGCAATGAATGCGGCAATTCTAAAAGCAAATGAAACTTTAGATGATTTCAATAAAGGACTAGCTAATTTAAATGCTGACAGTCACGCTTTAAAAGTTAAGTTTTCAAACGGAAAAGATATTGAGCACATGTGGGTTGGCGACATTAAATATATAGATGGCCAATATTCTGGAATTTTAAACAACGATCCAGAATATATTACCGAATATAAAGCGGGAGATAAAATAGATATTGATTCTGGTAAAATTAGCGACTGGATGTATCTGGTTAACGGAAAATTATTTGGTGGCTACACAATTAGAGTTATTCGAGACAAAATGAGCGAAGAAGAGCGCCAACAATTTGATGAAGAGAGTGGTATGCTGATAGATTAATTTTTACTTAATACTAAATTCAGTTTTATAACTATTTTTTATTATGTCTTTATAAATTAATAAAATGAAAATGTCGTTGAAAATGGGAAAATTGGAAAAAATAAAATGTATAGTTTTTTTAGTTTTATTTCTCTGTTTTTCTTGTTCAAATAAAACAGAAATCAAAAGCAGTACTATTCCAGATAAAAAGGAACGAGTCCAAAAGTTATTGAAAGAAATTAAAGCTGATTCCGAAATATTGGATGCTGAATTTGATTTATTTAATGTTAATGGTTTTAGCGACGATTTTGTCATGATTCCTGGAAGTTCATCTATTGACTATAAGTTCGTTGTAAAAGTCGATCCGAAAAAAATTTCTAATTGGACAAAAGATCTGTCAGAAACAAGTGGAAATATTGGATCTGAAAAATGGACCGTTTCTTTAATTGAAAAAAGAGAAAAGGAATGGAAAACAGCAACCGAACCTGTTTTTTATAAAAGAAAAAATGATCCTTCCGTTGTCTTCATTATATTTGAAAAGGAAGGAATAATCTACAAACGCATATTAAGACTCTAATTATTAGACTTATAAAAACACAAACTTCTAATCTAGCCCCGATGGAAGCGATATCCTTTTGTGTCGGGGTTCGACACAAAAGATATAGTGGACAGCGGGACAAGAGTTCTTATGAAAACAGCTTTTTCTGCTCCTTAAATAAATTAAAAAAAGGCATAGTTGTTGAAAGTTAAAAAAGATATATTTACACCTTCAAAAAATACACTATGCAAAAAATTACTTTTCTATTTTCTGTATTGTTTTTAGCCTTCTCTTCTTGCGGAGTAAAAACAACTCAATCAATGCTTAGCGACGGAAATTATGACGGTGCAATAGATCGCGCTGTCGAGGCTCTTCGCACAAAAAAGGATTCTAAAGGCAAACAAGATTATGTGTATCTGTTAGAAGAAGCTTTTGCAAAAGCAAAAGAACGCGATTTACGTGATCTAGAAATGCTGAACAAAGAGAATAACCCTGCTAATGCTGAACGCATTTATAATACTTATTTACAGTTAAATAATCGTCAGGAAAAAATTAGACCTATTTTACCGCTTCCTTTATTGAAGCAGGGAAAAAATGCCTATTTCCCTTTTGACAATTATTCTGATGAAATTGTCAACAGCAAAAATGCACTTTCGAAGTATTTGTATGAAAATGCTTCAGCCCTTTTGAAATCGAATAACAAAATGGATTTCAGAAAAGCATATGACGATTTCGCTTATTTGGAAAGCATTAATCCTGGTTATAAAAACACAAAAAAATTAATGGATGACGCTCTTTTTAAAGGAACTGATTTCGTAGATGTTTATGCGAAAAATGAAACCAATATGGTAATTCCGAAAACGCTTCAGGACGATTTATTGGATTTTAAAACTTACGGATTAAATGATAAATGGACGGTTTACCACAGCGCAAGACAAAAAAATGTGGTTTACGATTATAGTTTGATTCTTAGTTTCAGACAGATTGCTATTTCGCCAGAACAAATTAAAGAGAAAGAATTTGTTAAGGAAAGACAAGTTAAAGATGGTGTAAAAACGCTTTTAGACAGCCGAGGAAGACCTGTAAAAGACAGTTTAGGAAAAGAAATTAAGGTTGATAATTACAAAATACTTCGTGCAACGGTATATGAATTCAGACAATTTAAATCTTGTATGGTAACAGCAAAAGTTGATTATGTTGATTTAAAAAGCAATCAGCTTGTTCAGACTTTCCCAATAAGCAGCGAATTTATTTTTGAAAATATTTATTCGAAATATAAAGGAGACCAAAATGCTTGTGAGGAAAATTATATAGGGTATTTTTCTAAACGGGCTGTTCCGTTTCCAAATAACGAACAAATGGTTTATGATACAGGTGAAGATCTGAAAGCCAAGCTAAAAGACATCATTGTAAAAAATAAATTTAGAAAGTAATTATGTAACACGTTTACAGAGAAAAAGGCGCATTTTTGATGCGCCTTTTTTTGTTTACGTTCTTTTCAATTAAAAAAAATCAAGTTTTTGAATTGTGCAACCAAAAAGTTGCGTATATTTGCAACTGATTAGTTGCGAATTTATATCCATAAAAATGAAAAGAGATATTTTTCAGGCAATTGCCGATCCGACGAGAAGGGCAATTTTAGTTTTGGTTTCTTCGAGTGCATTAACCCCAAATGCTATTGCGGAGCAGTTTCAAACTACAAGACAAGCGGTTTCTAAACACATTAAAATATTGAATGAATGTGATTTATTGGAAGAAAAGAAATTGGGCAGAGAAATTTATTATCAGCTCAAAATTGATAAAATGAAAGAAATTGATCAATGGCTGGAGCAATTTAAAGCAATTTGGGAACAGCGTTTTAATCAATTGGATCAAGTATTATTAAACTTAAAATCTAAAGAAAATGAAAACTGATTTATTAATGAATTTCTCTGTAGACAAGGAAAATAAAACGGTAAATGTAAAACGTGAATTTGATGCTCCATTGGCAAATGTTTGGTCTGCTTGGACTGAGCCTGAAATTCTAGATTTATGGTGGGCGCCCGCTCCGTTTAAATCTAAAACCAAAAGTATGGAGTTTAAAGAAGGCGGAAAAAGATTGTATGCAATGGTTGGTCCTGATGGTGTGGAACGCTGGAGTTATTTTGAATACTCTTCAATTTCTCCTAAAACAAACTTTAAGCATTCTGCAACGTTCTCTGATGCAGACGGAAATCCGAATTCAGAATTTGGAAGTTCATATTGGGATATTTCTTTTTCTGAGCAAGGCGGTTCGACAATTGTTGATATCCACATAAAACGTGACAGTTTTGAAGAATTGCAAAAAATAATCGAAATGGGCTTTAAAGAAGGATTTACTTCTGCAATGCAAGGTTTGGACAAAATCTTAGCCGAAAAATAGAAACCATTTTGACCGAATTAACTATTTAACAAACTTTAAAATCTAAAGAAAATGAAATCAAATCTTTTAATGAATTTTACTGTAGATAAAGAAAATAATACTGTAAATGTAAAACGTGAATTTAATGCATCGTTACCTCAGGTTTGGTCTGCTTGGACAGAAGCTCAAATTCTGGATCAATGGTGGGCGCCGGCTCCGTGGAAATCACGAACAAAAAGCATGGAATTTAAAGAAGGCGGACGAAGATTATATGCAATGGTTGGTCCTGAAGGCGAAGAACACTGGGCAATTGCGGATTATACTTCGATAGATCCAAAAACAAATGTAAAATGGCTGGATGCTTTTTGCGACAGCGAAGGAAATTTAAATACAGAATTTCCACGTTCTGACTGGGATGTTACTTTCTCTGAAAAAGACGGCTCTACTTTTGTTGATGTTGTAATCAAACATGAAAAATTATCTGATTTGGAAATGATTATTCAAATGGGATTCAAAGAAGGTTTTACCATTGCGATGGAAGGTTTGGATGCTATTTTTGCTGGAGAAAAGAAATAAAAACAAGAATAAAATTCAATATGTTAAATCCTGTATAGTTGCAGGATTTTTTTTTGTATTTTTCAGTCTTAAAATCAAAACATTAAGTACAAAAAATTATTTTTTAATCGCAAACACAAAACAAAATGATGAAATTCTTTACCGTGCTTTTTTTATTTATTTCATTTACCGTTTTTTCTCAAAACAGATATGAGCTTTCAGATGAAGGAAAAGACAAATTATACCTATCAGATTCTATTGCAAATCTTGTCAAAGCTGGAAAAATCACAGATCGCCCAATGGTTGTTGTTGATGGAATAACACACCGTTATCAGGATTTAGAAAAAGAAAAACTTGCTCTTTCGAAAATTGAAATTGCCAAAATTATCGCTCTTCAAAAGCAGACTGGGATTAATATTTATGGAAAGTCGGGAGAACCTGGCGTTTTGATTATTACTACAAACAGAAATAGCTACTACAAACCTGTACAAGAGGTAAAACCTGGCTTTTAAATAACACACTCTAAAATATATAATGAATAGATTTTTTGCTCTAGCTTTTTTACTTTTATCTTCAAGTTTAGTATTCAGCCAAAAAAACAAAACAAAAATTATAGAAACATCAAAACCTTTTGTATTAGGTGTTATTGATGAAATTCAATCGAAAGAATTAAACGAAAAAAGAATTCTAAACATTTATCTTCCTGAAGGCTACAATCCTGCTGAAGCAACAAAATATCCTGTCATATATTTATTAGACGGTTCTGCTGATGAAGATTTTATTCATATTTCGGGATTGGTTCAGTTTAATAGTTTTGAATGGATCAATCAGGTTCCAAAATCAATCGTTGTGGGCATTGCAACTGTAGATCGAAGAAGAGATTTTACATTTCCGACTACTGTAGAAAATGATAAAACCCGTTTTCCCACTACGGGTCATTCAGATCAATTTATTGCTTTTATTGAAAAAGAATTGCAGCCTTTTATTGAGAAAAAATATAAGACCAATAATTCTAAAACCATCATTGGTCAATCTCTAGGTGGTTTACTAGAAACTGAAATCCTACTTAAAAAACCTTCTTTATTTAATAAATATGTTATTGTAAGTCCGAGTCTATGGTGGAACAACGGCTCTTTGCTTGATTTGGATTCTGAAATGTTAAAAGAAAATTTCAATCAGCAAATAGATATTTATATCGCTGTTGGAAAAGAAGGATTGACTCCAACAGAAATTCCGCGTGTCATGGAAGTCGACGCTAACTTACTGTCAGAAAAATTAAAAGGATCTAAAAGCAAAAATGTGAAAGTCTATTTTGATTATTTCCCTGAAGAAAACCATGGAACGATTCTGCATCCAGCGGTTGCCAATTCTTTTAAATTCTTTTATCCGCAGAGTAAAGAATAAAAGTAATTCATATTGTAAAGAATAATCTAAAAAACAATTTCTTTTGTTTAACCAAAAATCATAAGAGAAGCCTGTTCTTTTATGATTTTTTTATTTGCCAAATCAAGCAAAAAACAACTAAAAGACAATGCATTATAAAAAAACCATTGCTTAATTTTTATACACATTTATTTCTTAAATAAAAACCAATAAAAAATAAACAAAAATGTGGTTTTCCGTAAAGATTGTACCTATTTTACATTTTATATTTGGCAAAATATAAAATTAATTAAAAACATTTTTGCCTGCAACAAAGTAGCTTTTACATCTCAATTAAAGACTGAAAGAAAAAAATCTTTCAAACACAACCCAAAATAAAACAAATCTTCAACCCATTAATTTAATGAAAAAACAAATTTTATTTATTGCTCTAACTTTACTATTAACCCTTAAAAGTTACTCCCAAATTGCATTCGAAAAAGGATATGTTATTACAGAAAACAACCAAAAAACAGATTGTTTAATTGAAAACATGGATTGGAAAAATAATCCAAAAGATTTTAGATACAAATTATCTGAAGATTCACCAATCATAAATGCAGATACTAAAACTATAAAAGAATTTAGGGTAACTGGTCAGAAAAAATTTATCAGATCTACAGTAAATATTGACCGATCTAGTAAAGATTTGCAAACTATGACCACCGAAAAAAAACCTATTTTTCATTTAGAAACTTTATTCTTACAAGTTCTTATGGAAGGTAATGCGTCTTTATATCTTTACGATGACAGTACGATAAGACGTTTCTTTTACAAAGTAAATAATTCTGAAGTAAAACAGCTTGTTTATAAAACCTACCTAGTGAGTGACGATAATGATAATACTAAAAACTACACAGATCAAATTGCTAAAAACAACTACTTTAGAGAACAGCTTTACCTTGATTTAAAATGTGACAATATTCAGCAAAACGAATACGAAACACTGACTTATACAAAAAATACCTTAATGCGTATTTTTGCTAAGTATAATAAATGTACAAATTCAGAATTTACTGATCTTGAAGTAAAAGAGAAAAAAGATTTATTTAACCTTAGCGTTCGTCCAAGATACAATAACAGTTCTTTAACTATGGAAAATACTATATTTGAAGGATTAGATTATGATTTTGGAGGAAAATCAAGTTTCAGTTTAGGGCTTGAAGCCGAATTTATTTTACCTTTTAACAAAAATAGATGGGCCATTTTTATTGAACCAACTTATCAGTATTACAAAGGAGAACAAACTATAGCCAGTTCTGATGTTGTAGGCGGAACTCTTACTGGTAAAGTAGATTACAAATCAATTGAATTACCTATTGGGATTAGACGTTATTTCTTCATCAATGAAAATGTAAAATTATTTGCTAACGGAGCTTTTATAGTAGATTTTAGCAATAATTCTAAAGCAACTGTTACGAGAAAAGATGGTTCTGAATTGAATAAATTAGACGTTAAATCTAGTGTCAATTTCGGATTTGGCTTAGGCTGCAAATTCATGGATAAATTTAGTGCAGAAGTAAGATTCCAAACTCCAAGAAGACTTTTGGCAGATAATACTAACTGGAGTTCTTCTTACCAAACAACTTCTTTAATTGTTGGATATTCTTTCTTTTAAGATCAATAAAACTATACTTAATATATTGCTAATTGACACCAGTGTCAATTAGCAATATATAATTTATCCCAACCATCCTTCTCTATCCAAACTTCTGTATTGAATCGCTTCGGCAATATGTGAAGAAACAATATTCTCTGAATGATCTAAGTCGGCGATTGTTCTTGAAACTTTCAAAATTCTATCGTAAGCTCTCGCGGAAAGATTTAATCGCTCCATTGCATTTTTTAGCAATTCCTTTGAAGGTTCATCCAAAACACAATATTCTCGAATTAGTTTACTGCTCATTTGCGCATTGTAATGAACATTTTCGACCGTTTCAAATCGTTTCGTTTGAATTTCTCTCGCCGCTGTAACTCGTTTACGAATTTCTACACTGCTTTCTGCTTTTCGCTCGTCAGCTAATTTCTCAAACGGAACTGGTGTAACTTCTATATGAATATCAATTCGATCTAATAATGGTCCCGAAATTTTACTCATATAACGCTGCATTTCGTGTGGCGAAGAAGTATTCGGCATACTAGGATCGTTAAAGAATCCGCTTGGACTTGGATTCATACTTGCCACTAGCATAAATGATGAAGGATAAGTAATTGTAAACTTAGCTCGTGAAATTGTTACTTCTCGATCTTCCAAAGGCTGACGCATTACTTCTAAAACGTCTCGTTTAAACTCTGGCAATTCATCCAAAAACAAAACACCATTATGCGCCATAGAAATTTCGCCTGGCTGCGGATAACTTCCTCCACCAACGAGCGCGACATTAGATATAGTATGATGCGGACTTCTAAATGGTCTTTGATTCATCAATCCAACTTCTTTTAATTTTCCTGCAACGCTATGAATTTTAGTAGTTTCCAAAGCTTCACGCAACGTCATTGGCGGTAAAATACTCGAAACTCGTTTCGCTAGCATTGTTTTTCCAGCTCCAGGTGGGCCAATTAAAATAATATTATGACCGCCAGCCGCTGCAATTTCCATACAGCGTTTAATGCTTTCTTGTCCGCGTACATCTGAAAAATCATGTTCAGGGAAATCGAGAGTTTTATAAAATTCAGCTCTTGTATCGATAACTGTAGGTTCAAGCGTTCCTTTGCCAGCAAAGAAATCGACGATTTCTTTTAAATTTTCAACCCCATAAACATCTAAACCTGAAACAATCGCCGCTTCTTTTACATTTTGAATGGGAAGAAAAAAACCTTTATAACCTTCTTCTTTGGCTTTTATTGCAATAGGCAAAGCACCTCGAATTGGCTGAAGACTTCCGTCTAAAGAAAGTTCTCCCATAATAATATATTGTTCAATTTCTGGAGCTTTTATCTGATCTGAACCAACCAGAATTCCCATTGCCAAAGTCAAATCATAAGATGAACCTTCTTTTCGAAGATCGGCAGGTGCCATATTGACCGTAATTTTCTTTCCCGGAAAATTAAATCCATTATTTTTTAAAGCAGCGGCAATTCTAAAACTACTTTCTTTTATAGCATTATCTGGAAGTCCAACTAAATGATAACCAATTCCTTTATCCATATGAACTTCAACTGTAATAGTTGTGGCTTCAACTCCAAAAACGGCACTTCCGTAAACTTTTACTAACATAAATAAATTCTTATAAAAATGTAAAAGTATTTAATTATAACAGTAAAAACATTATTTTTGTAAATATTTTATTACTTTTAAATATTTAATATTATGCAGTCTTTAGATCAAATCTCAATTCAATTAAAAGTATTTGCTTTTATAGACAAGCCTGATGACGTGGGCATGCAGGGAGAACTTGAAATTTTTATTAATGGTGAAAAACCATATGATAATGGTGAAATAGTTGATATTCCTATTTTTCTTGATAGTCTTAAATCAAATGGTGATTTCTATATATTTTGTTGCCATTGTGGTCTTCCTGAATGTAATGGCAGAACAGAAGGAGTAAAAGTTTTTCATGAGAAAGACACGATAAAATGGATTGATACTTTCTGCAACAAAACATGGTATTTTGATAAGAATAAAATAGAAACAGATTTAAAAAATATAAATGAAGAAATACTGGTATTCAAAAAATATTTTGCTGAAAAACAAATTGAATATTTCGGCTTTGGACATGATCTTTAAATCAGATTAAGAAAAACTTAATCCGATTTGTGTTTTAACTTCTTCCACAATCCTACTCAACTCCAAACAATTCTGATGCGACCAAAGTTTGCTTTCAATTTCATTATTCAAAATACAATTTTGGCATTCTATGATTTCATGAGAATAACCTTTTCCAAGAGTTGGTAAAGTGACAACGGCTTCTTTTACTTCATTTTTAAATAAAGAATAGCCGTCTGCAACAAACCAAGGCGCGTTTAATTCGATTCTGCCTTTTGTTCCCGAAATAACGGCTTTCATATCAGATTCTGAAACTATAGAAGCATGCAATACCGCCTGAGCGACTTCATATTGTAAAATCATAGAGGTCTGCAAATCAATATCATTTTTGTGTTTGATGGCTTTCGCTAAAATCTCTTTCGGATATCCCAATAATATATAGGACAGAAACAAAGGATAAACGCCTATATCAAATAAAGCGCCTCCACCTAAATCTTTATCAAAAAGCCTTTTGTTTTCTGTTTCACTTCCGTGAAAGGCAAAATCGGCTTTTATATAATTTATATTGCCAATTACTCCATTATTGATTTTCTGCAAAACATCTTGAACTGATGGAATAAATCGAGTCCAAAATGCTTCCATAAAAAACTTATTGTGTTTTTTAGAAGCTTCAATCATTCTTTCCGCATCTTTGTACGATAATGCCATTGGTTTTTCGCATAAAACGTGCTTTCCGTTTTCTAATGCTTTTATAGACAATTCGGCATGCGAATTATGCGGAGTTGCGATATAGACAATTTCAACTTCAGGATCTTCAAAAAGTAAATCATAAGAATCATAGCTTTTTAAGGCTTTAAATTTCTCTGCAAATTCATTCGCTTTAGCAATATCTCGTGAAGCAACTGCTTTTAGTTCAGCATTTTCTATCAATAATAGATCTGAGGCAAACTGAGCCGCAATATTTCCAAGTCCTACAATTCCCCATTTAATTCTTTTATTTTCCATTCTTTATATTTTAATCATCAAAATTGTTAAAAAGATTAAAAAATACCCTTTATAACAATCAGCAGACGTTTTTTAAACAACAAATATCCATTATCCTACAAAAAATAGCAATCAATTACCCCAAAAATTATCAAAAATGGCAGTAAGTGAAAAAAAAATGTTGCCAAATTGTAAATTTTAAGTTTGTTTTAAGAAATTCACGCAAAATCATAGGGGTTAAATTTTAAATTTAACAAAAATTAAGCATACTACCCTATTTTTTTATGGGGTGTAAAATGATTTTATACTTTTATAAAAAATTTTAAAACTAAATAACTATGCGAAAAATTATTTTAAGTGTGATTCTTATCACGATTTTGGTACTAACCTTTATTTCAAACTTTATCATTGCAGATAACCCAATTCCAGCAGAAGCTGTAAAGTTTGATACTGGAGATACTGCCTGGATGATCGTTGCAACTGCTTTTGTATTGTTAATGACTCCTGGATTAGGATTTTTCTATGGAGGTATGGTAGGTAAGAAAAACGTAATTAGTACTATGCTTCAAAGTTTTATGGCAATGGTAATTGTTACTATTTTATGGGTTGTTGTTGCTTTCGGATTAGCTTTTGGACCAACTATTGGAGGTATTATTGGTAATCCATCTTCTAATTTATTCTTTGAAGGTGTTGGAACAAACACAGCTTGGAGCCTTGCACCAACTATTCCTTTTATGTTATTCGCATTATTTCAGGCAAAATTTGCTATCATTACTCCTGCATTAATTACAGGTGCTTTTGCAGAACGTATTCGTTTCTGGGCATATTTGTTATTCATGGTTTTATTCATCATTTTAATATACGCTCCGCTTGCTCACATGACTTGGCATCCTGATGGAGTTTTCTTCAAAATGGGAGTTCTTGACTTCGCTGGAGGAACTGTAGTACACATGAGTGCTGGATGGGCTGCATTGGCTGGAGCTATCTTCTTAGGAAAAAGAAAAGTTCAAAAAGCTAATCCTGCTAGAATCACTTATGTATTATTAGGAACTGGTTTACTTTGGTTCGGATGGTTTGGTTTCAACGCTGGTTCTGCTTTAGGAGCAAATGGTCTTGCAACTCAAGCTTTAGGAACAACTACTGTTGCTGCTGCTGCTGCTGCAATGGCTTGGGTTTTCCTTGACAAAATTTTAGGACACAAATTATCTGCTCTTGGAGCTTGTATCGGAGCTGTTGTAGGTCTTGTTGCTATTACACCTGCTGCTGGATTCGTAAGTATCTCTCACGCAATATTCATTGGTTTATTCTCTGCAATTGTAAGTAACATTGTAGTAAGCAAATTCCCTAAAGGAAAAATCGACGATGCTCTTGATGTATTTGCTTGTCACGGTGTTGGTGGTATGGTAGGTATGCTTTTAACAGGTGTTTTCGCTTCAAAAGCTATCAACCCAGCAGTTGGAGATAATCAAGGTTTAATCTTCGGAACTCCAACATTATTCATCAATCAATTAACTGCTTTAGTTGTTGTTTCAATCTTTGCTTTTGTTGCTTCTTATGTTTTATTCTTCATCGTTAATAAAATTACTCCTCTAAGAGTTACTGAAGAAAAAGAAGAATTAGGATTAGATATCTCTCAACACGGAGAATTCTTATAAGAATAAATTTTCCCTTTTCATTACTTGATAAATAAAAAAGCACTCTAAATTTGACTTAGAGTGCTTTTTGTTTGAATTAACTTCAACCTTTTGAATTTTAGATTTTAGATTGCAGATTTTAGATTTTAGATTTAAAAGACAGATGATTAAGTCTTATCTTAATTCTTAATTCTTAATTCTTAATTCTTAATTCTTAATTCTTAATTCTTAATTCTTAATTCTTAATTCTTAATTCTTAATTCTTAATTCTTAATTCTTAATTCTTAATCTTATTTAAAATTCGCAATTCCTTCTTTCAACCAATGCAAGTATTCTTCTGTACTTACATAACTAATAGTTGGTTTTGTATTGTTCAAATTATTTCCTTCTAAATCAGTAATCACATACAAAGGCTGTGTATTAGTTTTATATTTAGAGATCATAAAATCTGTCCATTTATCGCCAGCTGTGATGATTTTGTCACCTGCTGCTGTTGTAAATTGTTCTTCTTTTGGTAATTCACGTTTATCATCAACGTAAAGAGAAATTAAAACAACATCATTTTTTAGAATTGGTAATACCGAAGGATCTGACCAAACATTGTTTTCCATTTTTCTACAGTTTACACAAGCATAACCTGTAAAATCCAACATGATTGGCTTTTTGATTTCTTTTGCATAAGCCAAACCATCTTCGTAATCGTGGAAAACCATAATTCCATGCGGACCTAATTCTGCGCCTTCTGGAAGTCCTTTTATAGATTCTGAAGAAACTACTCCGTTTCCTGATACTCCTACTCCAAATGGGCTTTCGCTATATTGCGGCGGCGGCGGGAATGCACTGATTAATTTTAAAGGCGCTCCCCATAAACCAGGAATTAAATACATGGTAAACACAAAAGTTAATAATCCTAAATATAATCTTCCAACAGAAATATGATTTGTTGGACTATCGTGAGGCAATGTAATTTTTCCAAATAAATATAATGTCATTGCTCCAAAAATCGCGATCCAAATCGCAATAAATACTTCTCTTTCTAAGAAATGCAATTGTAAAACTAAATCGGCATTTGATAAAAATTTGAACGCTAAAGCAAGCTCTAAAAATCCTAAAACTACTTTTACTGTATTTAACCAACCACCAGATTTTGGTAACGAATTTAACCAACCCGGGAACATAGCAAATAACATAAACGGAAGCGCTAATGCAGATGAAAATCCTAACATTCCAACAACTGGAGCAATTCCTCCATTTGAAGCCGCTTCAACCAATAAAGTTCCGACAATTGGTCCCGTACAAGAGAACGAAACAATTGCCAAAGCTAAAGCCATAAATAAGATTCCAATAATACCACCTTTATCTGCTTGCTGATCCGCTTTATTTGCCCATGAATTTGGAAGCATAATTTCAAAAGCTCCCAAAAATGATGTTGCGAAAATGACTAAAATCACAAAGAAAATCAGATTAAACCAAACATCTGTAGATAAAGCATTTAAAGCATCAGCACCAAATATTTTAGTTACAATTAATCCTAGAATTACATAAATAGCAATAATTGAAAGTCCGTAGAAAATGGCATTTCTAATTCCTTTTGCACGGCTTTTACTTTGTTTTGTAAAGAAACTTACCGTCATCGGAATCATTGGGAAAACGCAAGGCGTCAATAATGCTGCGAATCCTGATAAAAAGGCAATAAAAAAGATTGACCACAAACTTCTTGCAGGCGCTGGAGTAGGAATTTCTTCTTTAGCGATTTCTGCTGTTTTTTCTACTTTTGACTGTACTGCTTCTTCCTTTTTAACTGTATCAACAGCTAGTCCAACTACTTTTGTTTCATCAACTTTAGCTTCTGTTACAACTGGAACTTCTTCCATTTTAAATGTTGACGGAACAGCAATTGAGAATTTCTTATTCGAATTGATACAAACTTCTTTACAAACCTGAAAATCAAAATCTACATCAACCGTTTTCAAGTTCGGATTGATGATTTTAATCTCTTGTTCAATGTGGGCTTTTCCTTCAAAGAAAGTTTCATCCACACCAAAAACGTCATTGAAAGCTGTTCTTGTTTTGCCTTCTTTAGCTTTTCCAACCAATTCGAAATTTCCTTTTTGGTTTTTAAATGTAATTTCTAACGCTAATGGCCCACCTTCTGGCGTAAACTGCGAATACATATGCCAGTCTTTTTCGATTACTGCATCAAAAATCAATACGGCATTATTCCCTTTTTTTTCAATTTTAGAAGTCCATTTTACAGGTTCTAAAATTTGAGCGTTACCTTTCGCAAAAGCGAAGAAAAATAACAAAAGTAAAATAGTTTTAGTCCAAACGTTTTTTAACAAATTGGTCTGAAGATTTTGAGTAAAGTTCATTATTGTAATTCTATTTTAAGTATTTTATTTGTGGCTTTTTTTATTCTAAAACGTTCGTCTTGTCTCATCCCTACTACCCAGATTATTTGGTCATCAGAACATAAAATCCATGTTTTTTCTTTTTCTATTAATGATAATTTTTCGTCCTTAAAAAGCTTGCTGACTTTTTTAGATTTACCATTCATTCCAAAAGGCTGAAAAACATCGCCTTTTTTCCATTTACGTAAAGTCAGCGGAAAACGGATTTTATCAGCATCGACAAATATAGCTCTATTTGAATCGAATGTTGTGTGACCAACGTTACAAAGACTCATTTTTAAGGGAAAATTAACTTCTGTATCGTTTTCATTGATTTGATATTCGTCGTTTTCTGGCATTTCAGAAAGCGGACTCAAAATCAGCGTTTCTCTATTTTTTAATAAGCGAAATTCCTCTGCATAAACCTGTTTTCCAGATTGTCCTTCGACTAAATCGTAAATATCATTCCAAGCAGAAAAACCAAATTCTTTCAGCCATTGATATAAATACGATTTATAATTTGGAAGTTTTTTAAGCTGATTTAAATCGAAATGAATATCATCGCCTTCTTCTTTTGCTACTTGCTGATAAACGATAATCGATGCGTCTTCAACCATTTCTTTTGATTCTTGAAGAAAGGATTGCGTTTTCTGAAAAGCATCTAAAAAATTAGGATTGATTTCTTTTAAAACAGGAACCAAATTATGACGAATCTTATTTCTAAGATATTTTGTCGAAGCATTACTGCTATCTTCTCTCCATTCTATCTTATTTTCTTCTGCATATTTCAAGATTTCTTCTCTCGAAAAAGGCAATAGCGGACGAATAATTTTATCGTTTTGTTCCGGAATTCCAGTTAAACCTTCTAACCCAGTTCCGCGAGTTAAATTGATAATAAAAGTTTCCAAATTATCATCGGCGTGATGTGCAGTCAGAATATAATCGAAGTTTTCTTCTTCTAAAAGTTCGTAAAACCAGCTGTAACGAAGTTCTCTTGCTGCAACTTGAGTTGACAATTTATAATCTTTAGCGAAAGCTTCTGTATCAAAATGAGTCGTAAAAATTGGAATATTATTTTGATCGCAATATTGCTGAATAAATTCTTGATCACCAAAACTTTCCAATCCGCGAAGCTGAAAATTACAATGCAAAACTGCAATTTCATAAGGCAATTGACTCAATAAATGAAGCAAAACCATACTATCTAGTCCACCACTTACAGCCAGAAAAAGCTTTTTTTCGGCCAAAAAAGGAAACCTTGAAACGATATGATTTTGAAATTTTGAAAACATCTGATAAAAGTAAAAAATTAAATTTAATCTATTTTTAAACGAAATGTTAAGCGCTGTTTTTTTTCTGCCACGAATTCACGAATTATTTTGATAATCTTTGATAATAATAAATTCGTGAATTGCTCCGCCTGTTCGCTATCGCTCGGGTCGTTGCGAATAAAAATTATTGCAAAACTTCATGCATTGCCTTGGCTTTCAGCAAGCATTCTTCATATTCTTTTTCAGGAATTGACAACGCTGTTATAGCACTTCCAACCGAAAAAGAAACATATTTATTTTCTTGATTGTATAAGATACTTCTAATTACAACATTAAAATCAAAATCGCCTTCAGGTGTAAAATAACCAATTGCGCCACTATATAATCCTCTTTTTGTTTCTTCTAGATTTTCTACAATTTCCATTACAGAAATTTTTGGAGCGCCTGTCATACTTCCCATCGGAAATGTTGTTTTCAAAACATCCACTGCCGAATATTGCGGATCTAATTTTGAAGTAATTGTAGAAATCATCTGATGCACTTGCAGAAACGAATAGATTCCACAAAGTTCTTCAACTACCACAGAACCTTTTTGCGCGGTGTGTGATAAATCATTTCGAACCAAATCGGTAATCATGATATTTTCAGCTCTTTCTTTGACATCTGACGCTAAGATATTTTTTGAAGCTTCATCTTCAACAGGATCAGAAAAACGTTTTGAAGTTCCTTTAATTGGCTGCGAAATAATCTTATCTCCAATTTTTGTTAAATATCTTTCTGGCGAGGCCGAAAGCAAATATTGTTTGTAATTTTTAAAGAAAACCGAAAAAGGCGCTTGCGAAATTTCATTAAGCTTCTGAAATTTTTCCAGCGGATTTATAATGGCATTTTCAGCATAAAATTCCATACAGAAATTCCCTTCGTACATATCCCCAATATGAATATGTTCGAGTATTTTATTTACTTTTTGAACATATAAATCTTTAGGAATACGCTGCTTCACTTCGACTCCGCTCAGTGTGACAAATGTTTCGGTCTGAACTTTTATTATTTCCTCAAAATCCTCTTCAACCTCATCATCACAAAGCATTAAATACTGAATTTCGAGTTCATTTTCTTTTAAAATAAAAATCTTTTTAGGCTGAAAGAAAAACAAATCAGGAAAATCCAATCCGTCAAAATTATTGGATTGAAGATTTTCAATATCATTTTTTAAATCATAAGAAAGGTATCCAAAAAGCCAGTCTTTTGTATTTTGCTGATATTGTTTTAAATCTTCAAAAGCATTGTAATAATCTGTTTTTAAAGAAGTAAAAGCATCTGTTGCTAATATGCAGTCAAAATTAGAATACTGTTGCGGATAAGAATTGCTGTCTAAAAAAACGACTTCGCGAAATTGCTGCGCCCAACTTAAAAGCTGTTCTTTAAACAGTTTTGGATTTGCAATATTTTTATGAATGGAAACTCTCAAAAAGGGTAAATTTTAAACATCAAAATTACGACAAAAATCTTTGATTAACAGAAGCCTGAAAAAATATTGATAGGATTGAAATCTTAACGCAAAACTGTTAAAAAGACATCTATTTAATAAGAAAAAAATCGTTATATTTGATATACAATTAGATTAATCCCAAAATCGGATTAATTTGATTGTAAAATCCTTAAAAAAGAACCTCAAAAAAACCAATTTGTGATTCTAATTTGAGCTTTAGATTGCATCTTTTCCAATAACTTATTTATATTTTTTAACCCTAAAAAATCCTAAGTATTATGAAAATTGCCACAATTATTGTCCGCGTTTTAATTGGCCTTTTGTTACTTTTTGCCTCTCTCAGCTATTTCTTCAATCTAATGCCACCAGAGCCAATAACAAATGACAACTTTAAAGCTTTTAACATGGGTTTAATTGCTTCTACTTATTTATTTCCGTTGGCAAAATCAATAGAATTAATTTGTGGACTTGCATTTGTAACTGGGCGCTATGTAACTTTAGCCAACATTTTGATCTTACCAATTACGGTAAATATTCTGTTCATTAACTACTTTATGTCTCCGGAAAAACTTCCAATTGCCGCATTGTTATTTCTGGCTAATTTATTCTTGATTTACAGATACTGGGATAATTACAAAAGTGTTTTTACTGCATAATACATTTTTATGTAAAAATAAAAAGCCCGTCAGATTTATTCTGACGGGCTTTTTATTTTAATTTACCTTATCATGTTTTACCCAAACCAAATCGGTTACATTATATCCAATTTCTTGAGCTTTGATAAGAAAATCTGCTTTTACACTTTCTGGAATTGTTTTTTCTCTAGAAAGTATCCACATATATTTTAAACTTTCTCCAGCCACAAGTGCGTATTTGTAATCAGGATCGATTGCTACGACATTGTAACCAGAATAAAAAGGACCAAAAAATGAGACTTTCAGCATACCAATATTGTCTTTTTTGACAAATCTAGCTTTCCCGACACTTTGTTCCCATTTGTCTTTTTTGACATTATAGCCCTTATTATCGACTTTTATTGTATTGTCTTCGTTTAAAGAATACTCAGCAGTTACATTGTTCAGATCTCTTTCCCATTTGTAATCTAATCTGGCAATTTCATACCATTTTCCGAGATATTTTTTGCTGTCAAAGTTTGTAACAGCTTGTGCGTTTTTGGGAATTCCGCCTCCGCATGAGTACAGCGCGATTCCAATTCCTGCTCCAATCAAAACTGGAACTACATATCTACTTTTCATAATACTATCTTTTTAATTATCATAAAGATAGCACCTGAAATCTACATCTAATTTACAAAATTATTTTTGAATATTATATTATATAAAGCTTAAAAATATTGCATAAAAAAACCGCTAGATTACTCCAGCGGTTTTAAAATATCTTTGAACGTAAATTATACGTGTAAAGCTCTATTTTCAGTAGCTGCCAATGCTGCTTCTTTTACCGCTTCCGCGAAAGTTGGGTGCGCATGGCTCATTCTTGAAATATCTTCAGCAGAAGCTTTGAATTCCATTGCAGTAACCGCTTCAGCAATTAAATCTGCTGTACGTGCTCCAATCATGTGAACTCCTAAAACCTCATCTGTTTTTTCGTCAGCTAAGATTTTTACAAATCCGTCTAAGTCAGCACTTGCTCTTGCACGTCCTAAAGCTTTGAATGGGAAACTTCCTGATTTGTATTTCACTCCAGCTGCTTTCAATTGCTCTTCAGTTTGTCCAACTGCAGCAACTTCTGGCCAAGTGTAAACTACACCAGGAATTAAGTTATAATCGATATGCGGTTTTTGACCTGCTAAAATTTCAGCAACCATTACTCCTTCTTCTTCCGCTTTGTGTGCTAACATTGCTCCACGAATAACATCACCAATTGCATAAATATTTGGAACGTTAGTTTGTAAATGATCGTTTACTTCAACTTGTCCTCTGTCAGAAATTTTAACTCCAGCTTTGTCAGCGTTTAATCCGTCTGTGTAAGGACGACGACCAACAGAAACTAATGAGTAATCTCCTTCAAGAGTGATTGTTTCTCCTTTTGCATTTTCAGCTTGAACAACAACAGCATCGCCATTTCTTTCAACTGATTTTACTTTGTGAGAAACGTAGAATTTCATTCCTTGTTTTTTCAACACTTTAGTCAATTCTTTTGAAAGAGCTCCGTCCATTCCTGGAATGATTCTGTCCATGAATTCCACTACAGAAACCTGAGCTCCTAAACGAAGGTAAACTTGTCCAAGCTCGATTCCGATAACTCCTCCACCAATAATAACTAAGTGTTTTGGAACTTCTTTTAAAGCTAAAGCTTCAGTAGAAGTAATGATTCTTTCTTTATCAATTTTGATGAATGGTAAAGAAGATGGTTTTGATCCTGTAGCAATTACAGTATATTTTGCTTCGATAGTTTCTGATGTTCCGTCAGCTTTTGCAACAGCAATGTGAGTTGCATCTACGAAAGAACCTAAACCATTGAAAACAGTAATTTTATTTTTTTCCATTAAGTAGTTAATACCACCTACAGTTTGATCTACAACAGCTTGTTTGCGTGCGATCATTTTCTCTAAATTGATTTTTACATCACCAGAAACTTCAATTCCGTGATCTGCAAAATGAGCGATTTCTGAATAATGATGAGAAGAAGATAATAATGCTTTTGAAGGAATACAACCTACGTTAAGGCAAGTTCCGCCTAATGAATTATATTTTTCTACAATTGCAGTTTTGAAACCTAATTGTGCGCAACGAATTGCTGATACATATCCTCCAGGACCTGAACCTATAATGACTACGTCAAATGAACTCATAGTATTTTGTTTTTATTTTAGCGGTTACAAAATTAAGCAATAAAGTTTTGTTTAAAGTTTAAATTTCAATGTTTTTTATGTGAAATACGAGGTTTTTATTTAACTGCAAAGAGCGCAAAGATTTTACGCAATCCCGACAGCTATCGGGGCGCTAAGTTTTCTTTTTTAGGAATAATTTTACTTTAAAAGAAAAATAATTAAATTGGCAAAACTTTAGAAACAATTCTTAAGGAGTACACAAAAGACAAGCAATGGGATTATTTGACATATTTAAAAATAAGAAAACTGAATTTCCTGAGAATGAATTAGAAAAATGTTTGATGCAAGCTGCGTCCAACTTTTCTACTCAAAAGGAATTTTATCACAAATTATTAGAGAGTCAATTATTTATAGTTACTAGTGAAAACACTATTTCGGAAATTGGATCTCAAACTCCAGAACAGAATACAACTGTTCAGTGTTTTATTTTTGAAAACGGACACATTCCAATCTTTACATCAGTAAATAGAATATTTGAAAAAGGAATAATGGAAAAAAATGTTCCATATCTTACCTTAAAAGGACAAGATTTGTTTGAAGTTTTGAATGGAGCAACATTTGTACTAAATCCATTTTCAGATTTTGCAAAAGAATTAATTCCAGAAGAAATCGAAAGTATTTTAAATGGAACAATCTATAATAGAATTGACGAGCAGGAACTCGAGAATAAAAAAAATCAAGAATTTAATGAAATCTTTGATCAAGCTGCAAAAAAACAAGAAGGACTAGTTATGTTGGACGGATACAGAAGAAAAGAATTAAATGAATTTGAAAAGTTAAAGCTTGAAGAGTCTATAATAGGCTTCAAAAAATGTCTTGAGATAATTCCTGAACATTGGCAAAGTATGGTATTAATGTCTAAAGCACTTCAAAGACTGGAAAGACATCAAGAAGCTCTTGACCAATTGGAATTAGCTTTCAAACTTGAATTAGAAAACCATATAATTCCTATGGAAGCTTCACTAGAAGCTATGCACTTGAAAGACATCGATAAAGCAATATTTTATTCTGAAGAATCTCTAAAAAGAAACCCCAATGATTTTGCGTTATTGGGCAATCATGCAATGAACTTACTTGTTGCTAAAAAAGACCAAGAAGCAAAAGAAACAATTGATAAAGCAATCAAACTACAGCCTAATGATTCTATAAATAAAAATGTTGAATCAATTATAAAAGACGTCATAGCTGAAAAACGAAAACGACCGACTTTTGAAGATGCTGTTAGATAAAAACTGTTTTTAATTAAAATGTTGCCAAAAGATAATTGTGCAAATTAAACTGAGAATTTCTGTTAATGTTCAACTTTTAAGAAATGACATACTTGATTTTAGACGCACAGCAGTGCGTCTCTACAGAAAAAACCTTTGAACCTTTGCTACTCTGAACCTTTAAACCTTCAATTTAAGGTTTTCTTTCAGGATTTCTTGAAGTATGAAATACTGAATAAATAATTATTTCAGCACCAATAATCTCATAAATAATAACAAAAGGAAATTTAACCAGAGTCATTTCTCGATAACCTGGTTCTTTTTTAATCTCAAATAATTCTGGATTTATTTTTAAAACTTTTAGATAAGATCTTAAATAAGTTAGAAATTGCTTTCCTAAACCTTTACTTCTGCCTTCATAAAATTCAATAGATTCATCAATTTCTTTTTCTGCTAATGGTAAAATTTTAATTTTAAAAACCATATTTTGCATTCAAACGTTGCTCGACCTCTTCCCAACTATTTGCCTCTATTTCTCCAGACAAATATTTTTCTCTTTCTTCAGCAACTAAATTGTAATGTGAATCAGGAACAATTGACTCTTTTTCATCGTGATTAATGGCATCAAAAACGCTTTCCAAAATTTCTAATTTTGAATCGTCATCAATGAATTTACCAAAATCTTTTATAAGCTTACGTCTTAATTCCTTCGTTTCCATTTTGTTTGTATTTAAACTCAAATTTAAGATTTATAATGATTCAATTATGTTAAAACTTATTTTGCGATACAAAGTCTCAGAGAAAAAACTTAGAATCTCAGCATCTCAATATCTTAGAACGAAATCACTGTCGAATTCTTCACTTCACTAATCATAAACATACTTTGCGTGCTTCCAATATGCTGTAAAGAAGTCAATTTTGTAACTAAAAATTCTCTGTAAGCTTCCATATCTTTTACTAAAACTTTCAGGATATAATCATAATCGCCGCTTACATGATGACATTCTAAAACCTCATTTAATTTGATGACTTCACTTTCAAATTTGGTTAAAAACTCTTTAGTATGCTGAATTAATTTTAAATGGCAGAAAACCACAAAACCTTTTTCAATTTTGGATTTATCAACTAAAGCCGCGTAGTTTTTTATTATGCCTTCACGCTCGAGTTTTTTAATTCGTTCGTAAACTGCGGTTACTGATAGATTGAGTTTTAAAGACAATTCTTTATTGGTCTTTTTGCTATCGGTTTGAAGTAAAACGAGGAGTTTTTTATCTATTTCGTCTAAAGTCATTTTTAGTTGATTATTGACAGTTTATTGAAGTGAAAGAAAATCTATTAATTGGATTTTATCCATTCAAATTTAGATTAAAAATCATTATAAAAATCAATTTATAGTTTTAAAATCTAAAAAATACAAACATTATTGATTAATTATCTAATCCGTTCTTTCTTTGACAGAGATTTCTTTTGAAAAAACTTGAAACTTGAAACAAAAAAACTAACTATAAATGAAAGATTTTAATCCAGCTGACAAAATTCAGGATTTACAATATTTTGGTGAATTTGGCGGTGTGAATCCGTCGATTTCTGATTCTTCAACTTATACTTTTTTATCGGCGAAAACCATGTTTGATACTTTTGAAGGCAATATGGAAGGCTGTTATTTGTATTCGCGTCATTCTTCGCCAAGTAATTTGTATTTGGATAAGGCTTTGGCAGCAATGGAAGGAACAGAAACTGCTAATGTTTCGGCTTCAGGCATGGGCGCTATTACTCCTACTCTATTGCAATTGTGCGGTGCAGGCGATCATATCATTTCAAGCCGAACGATTTACGGCGGAACTTATGCTTTTTTGAAGAATTTTACACCTCGTTTTGGAATTGAAACAAGCTTTGTAGACATTACTAAATTAGATGTTGTAGAAGCTGCAATTACTTCTAAAACGAAAGTTTTGTATTGCGAAACGGTGAGTAATCCGTTATTGGAAGTCGCTGATATTCGTGGTTTGGCTAAAATTGCTAAAAAACACAATTTAAAACTAGTTGTAGATAATACATTTTCGCCATTATCAGTTTCTCCTGCGAAATTGGGTGCAGATATTGTAATTCATAGTTTGACGAAATACATTAACGGAAGCAGTGATACAGTTGGCGGTGTGACTTGTGCGTCTAAAGATTTTATTAATTCGCTGAAAAATGTGAATTCTGGCGCAAGTATGCTTTTAGGTCCAACAATGGATAGTTTACGTTCTGCAAGTGTGATGAAAAACTTGAGAACACTTCATATCCGAATTAAGCAACATAGTCATAACGCACATTTTCTCGCTGATCAATTTGAAAAAGATGGCTTAAAAACGGTTTATCCTGGATTGAAAAGTCACCCGAGTCATGAATTGTACAAAACAATGATTAATCCCGAATATGGTTTTGGGGGAATGCTAACAATTGATGTTGGTTCTTTGGAAAAAGCCAATGAATTAATGGAATTAATGCAGGAAAGAAATCTGGGCTATCTGGCAGTAAGTTTAGGTTTTTACAAAACTTTATTCAGCGCGCCAGGAACTTCAACTTCAAGTGAAATTCCGTTAGAAGAACAAAAAGAAATGGGATTAACTGATGGTTTAATTCGTTTTTCTATTGGATTGGATAATGATATTCAACGTACTTACGAAATGATGAAAGCTTGCATGAAAGAGCTTGGAGTATTACAAAAGCAAAACATTTCTCTATAAATAAATTTGCACGATTTTTTATTAGTTTGTTTAAATCCGCTGGAGATCTTTTCTCTTAGCGGATTTTTTTTTCTAAAAAAGCCGTTCTGAATAACTCCAGAACGGCTTTTGTAATTTATCTTGGCTCAAAATGTCTAAACGACTGCCAGTATTTGTCTTTGTAAATTTCGTAGCTTATTTCAAAAACACCATTATATTTTTTAATCAATGCATCAGCTACTTTGGTTGGTTTTCTAAAGTCTTTGCAAGCGAAAAAGATTTCTCTTTTATTATTTGCCGTTTCTCTTCCAATATTTAAAAACCCATCAGAATCTGGCAAAATTTGAATCATTTCTTCTTCTATTTCGTCTAGCAATTTATAGGTTCTTTCATCTGGTAATCCGCCGTTGCCACAATCTTCAAAAGGAATTCCAACAATAAAAATCCACGGATGCGATGCTTTTTTATCCCACTCCATTAACGTTGTATTGATTAAAGCCAAAACTACCGAACCATCCTGCCCTTTTCCTTCAAAATTAGCATAACCATCATTCTCCGTATTATGTCTTGTACCTTCGTATTTTTCGACGAATTCTTTTTCTCTCCAAATTAAATAATCTTTTAATTTTTCAATTGGAATTAATTCCTCTGAAATAGTATCTGGACCAACTACTTTCATATTATCAATCAAAGTAACCGAATGCAATTCGCCTAAATAATTATCTAAGAAAATATAAACTCCATTTGTTACCGCCGCTCTTTTTTCTTCTACAAAATCATCATAAACAATTATTAAATCTATTTCGTCTGGATAATCTTCATGAACATTCGGATAAAACTTTAAATTATCTTTATCGAATTTAAAGTTTTCATAATCGATACCAATATTTTGAACGTCTGATGAAGGTTTTAACGCCGTAATTTTCCAGCCATCAATTTGAGGTGCTGCATTTACTAATTCTTCAATGGCATAAATATTTCTGATTGCACCATCTGGCGTTAGGATTAATTCAACTGTATTGTCATCAAACATTCCAGTTAAGAAATAAATTCCGAAGTGAATCTCGTCTAATTTTGGAGCTAATTTTTCAAAAAAACCTTGGTGAATATTTCCTCTGTTTTTAACGATTTTAAAAAACTCTTTTTCCTGTTTTAAAAACCAATTCCAGAAGTCATTATTAGATTGTATTGGAGCATCATTTTTGCCCAATATTTTATCAAGAAAACTCATTTATTACAAATTATATTTTAAATTTTACTGAAACAAACTTAAGGAAAAGCCATTTTAAAACATAAGAATATTTCTATAAAAAAGAAAGTTTTTAAAACATATTGGCAATAAAGAAGTTAAGTCGACAAAGTATTATTTCACGCAGATTTTAAAAGATCTGAGCAGATTCATTTGGATTTTTTTAGAAATTTATCTTCCACATTTGCTTAGATCATTTTAAATCTGCGTGAAAATAAAAAGCCGTTTTAAGAATTTCTCAAAACGGCTTTTTACATATCTCTTTTTACTTTTAACTGATAATTTCAGTATTCAATTTACTGTTTTTTCTACTATAAGTAAAGTAAATAAATAGTCCAATTAGTAACCAAACGGTAAAATAAATCCAGTTCCAAACGCTTAATTCGGCCATCATGTAAAGACAGCAGATTAATCCTAAAAGAGGAATTAAAGAAAGATTTTTTCTGAAAGCCCAAACGGCTAATCCAACCAAAACGAATAGGAATATCCACATTGGAATTTTGTGTTTGAATAAACTGAAACCTGATTCGTATTTTGCAGAATCAGCAATTGGCAAACCTTTTACAACTTCGGCATATTTAGATTCGTCGTCTTGATATTGTCCTAATAAATGCTCTAAATCTGACGTCTCAGCCGTTTTATTGTTTACTTCGATACTTTCTAAATATTTGAAAACTTTTTCAGATTCTGATTTGTCCAAAGAAGTTACGATTGAAGTTGCATCGTAAATTTGAGGCTCATTATTAATAAAAGCCATTGTCGCTTTATTGTTGAAAGCAAAAGCATAATACAATCCGGCAATCATTAAAACTGGCAGAATAAACTTCGAATTGATGTAAGGCGTTTTGAATTTTCCTCGTGGAATTTCAGGTTTGTTTTGCAAAACTAAAACTCCCGCACAAACCAATACAAAGGCAAATAAAGTTCCGATACTGCATAAATCGGTAACCATTGTTAAGTTTAAAAATAATGCTGGAACTGCAACTACAAAACCTGTTACAATAGTGGCAAAAGAAGGTGTTTTGAATTTTGGATGAACAGTTGAGAATTTCTTTGGCAATAATCCATCACGGCTCATACTCATCCAGATACGAGGCTGTCCCATTTGGAACACCAATAAAACACTCGCCATTGCCACAACTGCACTTACAGCAATAATTCCTGACATCCATTTTAAATCTAATTTATCGAAAACAAAGGCAAGAGGATCTCCAACATTTAATTCGTGATATTTTACCATTCCAGTTAAAACCAAAGCAATGGCAATATATAAAATAGTACAGATGATAATCGCCCACATCATTCCGCGTGGTAAATCTCTCTGCGGATTTTTACATTCTTCAGCAGTTGTCGAAATAGCATCAAAACCAATATAAGCGAAGAAAACAGCTGATACTCCTTTTAAAACTCCACTAACTCCATTTGGAGCAAACGGATCCCAATTTGCTGTATCTACATAAAATACTCCAACAGCAATTACTAAAAGAACCACACAAAGTTTTACAACAACCATTAAGTTACTTGCGTTACGAGATTCTTTCATTCCTCTGTAAACCAAAGCCGTAATCATAATAATAATGAATAAAGCTGGTAAATCAGTCACAAAATGAAATGATCCTATTGTTGGAGCTGTTGTCCAAGCCGTATGCGCTTGCTGTAAAGCTGTACTTAAATTTTTGAATGATTTTCCGCCTCGCATTAAAGCCTCGGCATCTTTAAATCCGTTTGAAGCGGTTAAGTAATCCATTTGAATCCACTGCGGTAAATGAATTCCGCCACTCTGGAGAAGTCCTGTGAAATAATCACTCCACGATATGGCGACAGTTATGTTTCCAACGGCATATTCCATGATTAAAGCCCAACCGATAATCCAGGCAATTATTTCTCCAAAAGCCACATAAGAGTACGTATAAGCACTTCCTGAAACGGGAACCATCGATGCAAATTCAGCATAAGCAAAAGCTGCAAAACTACATGCAAGAGCTGTAAAAAGGAACAAAAATATCACGGCTGGTCCTCCGTCTGCACTCGCTTTTCCGATCGTGCTGAAAATCCCCGCACCAACAATCGCAGCAATTCCAAAAGCAGTTAAATCTTTGGTTGTAAGGTGCTTTCCTAATGCCTCATGACCGTCTGCCTCATTCTTTGCAACCTGTTTCAGAATATCCTGCACTGTTTTTTTTCGGAATAAACTTGAAAATGCCATATATGTTTTGCTATTATAAATTGATTTAATTCAGTCGTTCTGGTTTTATTTTGCAAATAATGCAAAAAATATCCTGATTTCAAATATATAAAACCATTTTGTTTTTCTGGTGTTTTTTTTCGCCACGAATTCACGAATTATTTTTTCAAATCTTTGTCTTATAAATTTTCTCACGCAGATTTCACAGATAATGCAGATTTTTGTTGTGATGAAAATATTTATGTAGATTTTAAAATCAAATCTACTTGAGAAATAAAACCTTTGTGAACTTTGCGTAATTCTTTGCTCTCTTTGCGGTTAAATCTATTTTAAAACACAAATGTAACATTTATCAAAATGAGCTTACTAATACAAGTAGTATTTAATTTTTAAAGAATCATATTTATGGGAAAAATCACAAGACGTTCTTTTGTAAATAAATTTGGACTTGGTGTTGGCGCTTCGGTTGTGATGACTACACTTCCTTCTTTTATTACCGAAACAGAAAAAGTTCACAAACCCTACACTGGAAAAAAATTAAATATCGCGTTATGCGGTTTAGGAAACTATGCGTCATTATTAGCTGAAGGTCTTCAGGTTTCTGAATATTGTCAACTTACTGGAATTGTCACAGGAACACCTTCAAAAGCTGAAATATGGAAAAAGAAATATAATATTCCTGAAAAGAATATCTATAATTACGAAAATTTCGATTCAATCATAAAAAACAAAGACATTGATTTAGTATACGTTGTAACTCCAAACGCACTGCACAAAGAATTTACTGTTCGCGCTGCAAAGGCAGGAAAACATGTAATTGTAGAAAAACCAATGGCAATTACTATTGAAGATTGTGAAGAAATGATCAAAGCCTGCAACGATAATAATGTTCAATTGGCAATGGGATATCGTTTGCATTATGAACCAAATCATCTAGAAGTAAAACGATTGGGACAAGAAAAAGTTTTGGGACAAGTTCGTTATATCGAAACTTCTCTAGGTTATAGCACTTACGATATTCATGACGTTAATAAACCTGTTGATTTAAATGCCCGTAATGAATGGAGACTGACTAAAAAATGGGCAGGAGGCGGTTCTTTAATCAATTTAGGAGTTTACTGTATACAAGTTTCCCGCTATGTTTTAGGCGAAGAACCAATTGCTGTTACCGCACAATTTGGAACTATAAACAATAAAAACAGATTTGCTCAAGTAGAAGAAAATATCACCTGGCAAATGGAATTTCCGAGTGGCGCTGTTGCCAATTGCAGCAGTTCTTACGGTTTTGGAATCGACCGATTTCATGCTGCCGCAGATGAAGGTTTCTTCGAAATGAGTCCTGCTGTGAGTTATGGACCTTTTGTAGGTAAAAGATCTGATGGAAAACCATTTAATTTCCCGGTTATAAACCAACAGCAAACCCAAATGGATGAAATTTGTAAAGTGATTTTAGCAAACCAAAAACTTCCAAATCATATTACAGGCGAAGAAGGAATTAAAGACGTCAAAATCATCAACGCCATTTATAAAGCAGCTGAAACTGGCAAAAAAGTTAGTTTGAAATAGTTATTTTGCCACAGATTAAAGGATTAAAATGATTTTTATTTCACGCAGATTTTACAGATTTAAGCAGATAATCGCAGATTAGTAGTTATCTCTGGTTTAAAATTAAATCTGCCTAAATCTGTAAAATCTGCGTGAAAAATTATTTAGATAAAGATTGAAAAAATCTTTTTAATCCTTTAATCTGTGGCAAAAAATCTTAGCGCTCTTTGCGTAATTCTTTGCGAACTTTGCGGTTAAATTACTTTAAACAGCTTCTCAAAATACTAACCGGATGCTGGGCTTCACGTTTTGTTCCATCATAAATTTGATGACGACAACTTGTTCCAGCAGCAGCGATTTTTACATTTCCTGCTGTAGCACGCACTTTTGGAAATAACGTATCCTCTCCTATTTGCATACTCACTTCGTAATGCTCTTTTTCATAACCAAAAGAACCCGCCATTCCGCAACAACCCGAATTGTAAATCGTAACCGTATTATTTTTTGGCAGGTTCAGCATTGCAAAAGTCGCTTCAACAGAACTCAACGATTTTTGGTGGCAATGTCCGTGAATTTTAATTTCTTTACTTTCTTCTGAAAAAGAATCGGCTGTGATTTTCCCGTCTATGATTTCTTTTTTGAAGAATTCTTCAATTGTAAAAGCATTTCTAGATAACTTTTCTGCAGCTTCTTTATCATCGGCTAAACGAAGATATTCGTCTCTAAAAGTCAAAATTGCCGAAGGTTCTATTCCGATTAAAGGTGCGTTTCCTAAAACCAAATCTTTAAAAACACTTACATTATGATTCGCAATTTTCTTCGCTTCTTCCAAGAATCCTTTTGAAAGATAGGTTCTTCCACTTTCTTCATGATCAACAACCAAAACCTGATAACCTAATTTTGTCAATAATTCGAAAGCATCGATTCCGATATTTACATCATAATAATTCGTGAATTCATCTACAAACAAATACAATCTCCCATTCGGAAAATCTCCTTGTGAAGGTTTATTATTTGCATACCATTTTCTAAAAGTCTTTTTCGCCAAAAGCGGAACTTGTCTTTCAGGCGCAATTCCCATTGTTTTTTTCACCAAAGACTGATTCGAAATAAAATTCGTAATCGACGGGAATTTACTTCCCATTTTGTTCAGTTTGGCATTGTTGGCAAAAATCTTATTTCGCGTTGTAAATCCGTTTGCTTTTTGATATTGATATAAAAATTCCGCTTTCAAAGTTGCAACGTCCACATTACTTGGACATTCGCTTGCGCAGGCTTTACAGCTTACGCACAACTCAAAAACTTCATATAATTCTTTCTGGTCAAATTTGTTTTCTTTTTCAGAATACGTCAAATATTCTCGCAACGCATTGGCTCTTGCACGAGTCGTTTCTTTCTCATTTCTAGTCGCACGATAACTCGGACACATCGCTCCTCCGCCAGACGGCAATTTTCGGCAATCTCCAGAACCGTTGCATTTTTCTGCTGCACGCAAGATTCCTAAACTATCTGAAAAATCTTGAAACGTTTTAATATCTGGTTCTACTCTGCCCGAAATGACACGATGGTTTTCATCCATTTTCAAAGCGTTGACAATCTTCCCAATATTCAAAACCGAATTTGGATCGAATGCCAATTTGATTCTTTTCAAAAGTTCGTAATTCTTATCGCCAATCATGAACGGAATAAACTCTCCGCGCACAATTCCGTCTCCGTGTTCACCACTTAGCGAACCTCTGTATTTTTTTACCAAATGCGCTACTTCGGTCGCAATGGTTCTGAATAATTTTAAGTCAGATGTTTTCTTCAAATTCAAAACGGGGCGCAAATGCAATTCTCCCGCACCCGCATGCGCGTAATAAATCGCTTCTTGTCCGTGTCTTAACATCATCGCCGAAAACTCAGCAATATACGCTGGTAAATCGCTCAATTCTACCGCTGTATCTTCAATCGAATCTGCTGCTTTATCGTCGCCTACAATACTTCCTAAAAGTCCAAGTCCTGCTTTTCGCAATTCATTGGCTTTGTCAATATCGTTTCCGTAGATTTTTACACGAGCGTAACCAAAATTGTTTTTCTCTAAATCAGCAATCAAGGCATCGGCTTGTTTTTCGGCATCTTCTAAAGTGTGCGATGCGACTTCAAACAACATAATTGCTTTTGGTTCTCCAACCAAAAAGAAACGGTTTTTAATGTGTTCGCGATTGGTTTTGGTACAATCCAAAATCGTATCGTCGATCATTTCGCAAGTGTACAAATGATGTTTCATCGCCACTACAACCGACTCTAGAGATTCCTGAATGGTATGATAATGCCCGACAACCATAATGCTGTGAGGCGGCGGCAAATCGTCAACTTTCAGCGTCACTTCGGTTGTAAAAGCCAAAGTTCCTTCGCTTCCGCAAAGTAATTTTCCAAGATTTATGGTTGGCTCAGTTCCGCCAAATAATTCCGATTTCAACAGAATATCAACCGCATAACCCGTATTTCTTCTGTGAATTTCTGGTTTTGGAAACTCTTTTACAATTTCTTCCTGAGCTTCTTTTATAGTTAGCTCATCGTAAATCGTTTTGTAAATTTTATTTTCTAAAGAATCACCTTTTGTTTTTTCGATAAATTCAGCCGAAGTCAGGTCTTTAAAAACCACTTCAGAACCGTCGCTTAAAAGTGCTTTTACCTCAGCAATTTTATCACGCGTAACACCATATCGAATCGAAGTAGTTCCTGATGAATTATTTCCCACCATTCCGCCAATCATAGCGCGATTTGATGTTGATGTAATGGGTGCAAAAAATACGCCGTGAGGTTTTAAGAATAAATTCAGCTCATCGCGAATTACGCCTGGCTGAACCGTAACGGTTTTCTTTTCTGCATCAAACGAAATAATTTTAGTAAAATGCTTCGACACATCAACTACCAATCCATCTCCTACCGCTTGTCCAGCCAACGAAGTTCCCGCGGTTCTTGGCGTAATCGACAGCTTATGTTGTGCTGCAAATTGGATCAATTTGGCAATATCTTCAGTCGTTTTAGGAATTGCCACGGCATTGGGTTTAATTCGGTACACCGAAGCATCTGTAGAATAAAGCGTTTTATGAAGCTCATCGAATAAAAGTGTGCCTTCGAGACTAGCGGATAATTGCTCTAAATGAGATTGGGTCAACATGTAAATGTGCTTTTTATAAAAATATTTCCTGAAAAAACTCAGACCACAAAGATAAAAATATCGCAGGGCAAAACGACTCTATTTTATGAATTTATCTAACAACTCCATCATATTTTATAAAATTCTGAGAGAATCCTACAATGAGTTTGTGTTGAAATAGATATTCAAAGATTTAGAATGTCAAAGATTTTTTTACTTGTTTATTTTATTCGTAATATTATCTTCAAATTCAAAAACATCTAGATGGAAGATCATTTTTTTGACATTCAAACAGACAAATTATTCAAAAGAATTTCTTTTTTTATTTTGTTTGGAATAATACTAAACCTCCTCTTATTTTTCGGAACCTCTTATCTTGAAAACAAAATAACAAATAGGTCTTTTATTAATTCTTATGTAATTTATTGCACTTTTTTAGGCATTTTTCATTCTTGTATTTTTAGAAAATTTATTCGCAATTTTCTAACCATGACTCTTATGTTCTTTTTCATAGGTCTAGCATTTTGTCTCTTTTATTTCGTAATGCTAACATTCAGTTTCGGAATTGAGGTCTTTGCTTTTCTTGCCGTTTTAATTGTCTATCTATCCGTTCAGCTAATCACTTTAAGACTATGCTTTAATCTAAAACCCACTGCTAGTACAAGCTTTATAACCATTTTAATTTTCATCGCAGGTTTTAGCATAACCTATATAAAAAAAGACTATGACCTTTATTATTATGGATTTTCGTTTATCTGTTCTGTCTGGTGTCTAAATATTATCTTATCTGCATTACTTTTCTCTGATTTTGTATTTGACAAAAAACAAGAAAATGCATCAAAAGATCGTTCTAATACAGGAGAAATAAACGTGGAAAATTTCAAGGATTACTTAAAAACCATATTTGGATCACAAATAACCTTTTACGAAGCCTTCAACGAATTTCAGATTTATGAAATTGATTGCTTTCCTGAAAATTTCGAACATAAATTAGCAATCGAATTTTCAAATGAAAATATCAAATTTGCAACCGTTACAAAAGAACCCAGTGTCGATTTTTCTTTGTATGATTATGTAATCGAAACCAACAAAGAAGCCGAAGACTTTATACAACATATTTTAAAATTTGGCTGGCCAATCAAATAAGATATTTTTCAGAAGCTATTCCTGCTGTCCGCTATATTCCCGATAAACAAAAACTACGGCTAAAAAGCCTGGTTTTTCTAAATCGGGAGATGCCGCTCCCATCAGGGCTAGGGCACTTGGTTTCATTAGAAGATTCTATTTTTAATCACAAAGTATTTCTTATATTAGCTTAAAATAGAAAAACTTTGATGAAATTTTATTTAGTTTTTAATTTAGATAACAAACGTATTTTCTCTGCTAACATAGAATTAGTTTATGAGTTTTTTATGCAATTCAATATTGAAGAAGATTTAAAAAAACATATTTTAGAGAGAATAAATAAAGAATCTGATTTTGAAATAAGTATTTCAGAATTAGAAAGAATAAAACCAGCGTTAGAAGAAAAAATAGATCAATTAATTATTGATATAAATTTTAATCCTTTTAAAGAAAGATTACGAAAACTTTATCCAATTCAATATAATAGTGATCCTTTCGTATGGAAAAACACAACATACTATTTGTATGTAAAAACGAATCCTATTGATAGTCAAATATCTCGAATAAGAAGTTTTTTAATTAATCTAGAATATTTTAAGAATCATAATCAATCGATAAAATATATTTTTAAACATTAGTTCTTTAAAAATATATTATTTTTCTTACTTTTTGTCGTTTTTTTGATACTTTTACAATTCTTAAACTACGACCTTAAGAACTAAATAGGCTTTGCCCTTGTATTATGTGGACGGTATCGGAAACGACCGTAACGCTGTCGTAGGCGTTAGAACCACTAATTTACAAGGGTTTTATTATTTTTAAACTACGACTTTATGAATGCAAACACAATTTCAAAACAAACCGAAATCAAGCTTTTGAATTTTTTCAACGACAGAATCGATCCTGTTGAAATGGCTAAAACTTTAAGGCAAGTAAATTTTACACTCGCTTTATGCGTTTTGAGCGAACATGAAACATTTCAAAGCGAAATCATCAAATTAAGAGACAGCTTTTACTGGCTCAATGAATTGGCTGAGACTTTAAATCCTTATTTGGAGGTGGAGTAAAAAGATTAAAAGAAAAACCTCGACTTAAAAATCGAGGTTTTTATATATTTAATAATAAACTTTCAAATCACCATTATTCCGCATAAAAATAAAAAACACTAAAATCAAAAGAAGACAAAAAACAAGAGATCCTGATCTTAAAAATTTATTCATCTCGTTTGGAATCTCAACGGTAAGTGTAAATAAATACAGGAAAAGTCCAACAAAAAATAAAACCAAAGTTGAGACACCCATAAAAACGATTCCTTTACCTACAGGAGACTGAGCAAGTCTAAAAATCTCACTTATGGTATAAAAGAAAAAAAGCACAAACCAAACCCAATACAAAAATTGAAAAATATAAGCTAAAGTTGTTTTCATAAACATTATAGTTTAATTACTTCTTAGATTACTCCTTCCCCCAAATCCTAGTATTCAAATCCAATTCATGAACAATATCTTGCATAAACTGAACGATCGAAAGATCGCTAGTAAGTAAATCTGGAACTAAAAGCGAGGAATGAATAGGCGGTTCGAAGTAATTGTGAGACAACGGAAAAGCGATATACATTTTGGAATGAATAAACGAGATCGAAATCGTATCGTCGGATTTGCTGTTTAAATCCAAAATTCTCTCCATCATCGCAGGCGTTAAAATATAGCGCGCTTCAATTTGGTTTCTAGAATAGGTAACAAACTTGTTATCAAAATCAATGTTTTCGAGTTGTACTACTTCAGTATTTCCAAAACTAAAAACGTTTTTAGAAAACCACGCTCCAATGCTATCACCAAAACTTTTTGGACGTACAACTGTAGAAACTTCAAAGTTTTTATTAAAATCGGCAACAAAAACAATTCCTTTAAAAATGGTGTGCCATTCTGTTCTTGTTCCATTTTTAGTTCGAGTTTCCGTTTTATATTCTGCATGAACTTCGGCAAACCAAAAAGAGGTTTTATCGGCTATTCCGCTTATTAAATCCTGTGTTTTATAGCGATCTGGTCTTGTTGTAAAAAGTTCCGAACTTATAAACTCATATTCTGGAAGTCCACTTTGTGGCGTTATAGTCAGCGTGTCGTTGATGTCTTTTAACGCCGCTCCAACAACACTCATTTTATAAGTCAATTTGTATTTTTTGACATCCTCATCTATTCTAAAATACATGACAATCCCGATAATCAAAGGAACTAAACAGCCAATAATTCCCAAAGCAACAAATCGGATAAATAATCCAACAAGTAAAATTACCAACGCAAGACCAAATAAGATATAGCTGGTTTGATAGGTTTCGGCTATTTTTTTTCGATCAACTTCTAAGGTATTCAGAATGTCCTGCAAGTTTGCTTTCGAATTTATTTCTGAATCCATTAATTATTAAATAGTTCTTTTGCACTAATATTTTTACGTTCTTCTTCTGGTGTTTCTAAAACATCAATTTTAGTGTACGCCAGCATTCCTGCAAACATATTACCTGGAAACATCATAATCGCATTATTATAATCGGTCACTACTGCATTGTAAGTTCTTCTCGCTGCTGCGATTTGCTCTTCGCTTTCTGTCCAAGTTGTTTGAAGATTTAAAAAAATCGTATTTGCTTTTAGATCTGGATAATTTTCAACCGTAACCATTAAACCTTTTACAGCCGAACTTAATTCAGTGTCCAAACTTGCTTTTTCTTTGTCGGTTAAAGTTCCAGACGTTGCTTTAGCGCGAAGCTCAACAATTTTGGTTAAAGTGCTTTGTTCGTAATTTGTGTATTGCTTTACGACTTCAACAAGATTCGGAATCAAATCGAAACGTTTTTTTAGCATTACATCAATCGCCGAAAACGCATTGGTAACTTGATTTCTTTTTCCAATTAGTGAATTGTAAATGACAATTCCAACAATAAGAAGGAATACAATAAGTCCTAGAATAACAATCATGGTGTGTATTTTTTTGAATTGGTTATCGGCAAATATATAGAAAAGGCAGTAAGTTTAGCTTTTATTTTTTAAGATTTATATCACAAATTTTCATTAATTAAAATGACAATCAAAAATAAAAATTGCATAAAATCTATAGCTTTATATCCGAAATAATCCCATTTTAGCGTTATCAATAAACTGACTACTATAAACCCTCATTTTAAATGAATAAAAATATAATCGCACTCTATAATATAGCTCAAAAAGAAACCAGAAAAATACTTGGTTTAATGTCTGGAACTTCTCTCGACGGACTTGATATTGCTTTATGTGCTGTTTCTGGTTCTGGCGCAAATACGAATGTGAAAATCCTTGAATTTGAAACCATTTCTTATTCTGAAGACATTAAAAACGAGATTAGAAAAGTATTTGCAAAAAAAACAATCGATTTTCAGCATTTGGCTTTATTAAACGAGTGGATCGGAATATTGCACAGCGGCATGATCAACGATTGTCTTTCAAAATGGAACATTCCCGCAAACGAAGTTGATTTAATCGCATCGCACGGACAAACGGTTTTGCATGCACCAAAGTTTTTGCATCAGCAGGAAAAATTTCCAAACGCGACTTTGCAAATTGGAGACGGAGATCATATTGCGGTAAAAACGGGGATTATCACACTTTCAGATTTCAGACAAAAACACGTTGCGGCGGGCGGTGAAGGCGCACCTTTGGCGGTTTACGGCGATTATTTATTATTCGGAAAAAAAGGCGAAAACCGAATTATGCTCAACATGGGCGGAATTGGTAATTATACTTATCTCCCAGCCTCTCTAAACGCCGAGGAAGTTTTTGTAACCGATACTGGAACCGCAAACACGTTAATCGATATTTTTACCAAACATTATTTCCCTGAAAAAAGTTACGACAAAGATGCAGAAATTGCGCAACAAGGAACTGTAAATCAAGAACTTTTAAACGAATTAAAAAGCGATGATTTCTTCCAAAAAAGTTTTCCAAAATCGATTGGACAAGAGCTGTTTAATTTCGATTTTGTACAGTCGGCTTTGGTAAAATGTAACTTACAAAATATTTCGGCATCAGATTTGCTGGCGACTTTAACACGTTTAAGTGCTGAAACTATTGCAGAAGCAATTTATTTCACCATAAAAAACACTCCTATTTCAGCAGAAGATTTTCATATTTACATGTCTGGAGGCGGAACGAATAATCCGTTATTGGTAAAATGGCTAAAAGAATTATTGCCTTGCCAGTTTCATACTAGCGACGATTTGGGCATTTTAAGCGATGCCAAAGAAGCTGTTTTATTTGCGCTTTTGGCAAACGAAACCGTTTCTGGAGGTGATTATAATTTTGGAAACAGCAAAGGAATTCCATCTGTAACAATGGGGAAAATTTCGTTTCCTGATTAAAATTATAGCCACAAATTCACGAATTTAGCGCTAATCTATGCGAAATAAGCGCGATTAATTACACAGAATATGCTGATTGGATTATCTTCAATCATAAAAAAAATAATTCGTGAATTCGTGGCGGAAAAAAACTATTTTTGATTCCTGTTAAAAAACAATGAAATGCATAAAAATCAGTACTTAATATTCTCTATACTATTCCTATTTTTCTTTAATACAATTTTGACGGCGCAGGAAAAAACAATGTACCCAAAAAATGAGTTTAGAGGTGTATGGATTGCTACTGTTGTAAATATTGACTGGCCTAAAACTGCAACAGACAACGTAGAAAAAGAGAAAGCTGATTATCTTGAAATTTTAGAAGCTTACAAAAAACTAAATTATAATGCCGTAATTGTTCAGGTTAGAAGTGTTGGAGATGCTATTTATCCTTCAGAATTTGCGCCTTGGTCACGATTTTTGACCGGAAAAGAAGGTTTGGCTCCAAATCCGTATTACGATACTTTGGCTTGGATGATCGAGCAGGCGCACAACAGAGGATTTGAGTTTCATGCGTGGCTGAATCCTTATCGTGCAACTTTTGATTTAAATAAAAATCTTTTAAGTCCAAATCACGATCTTTTTAAACATCCAGAATGGATGATTGAATACGGCGGAAAATACTATTATGATCCTGCTTTACCAGAAGTTCAAGCGCATTTAACAAAAGTGGTTAAAGAAGTGGTTGATAAATATGATATTGATGCAATTCACTTTGATGATTATTTCTATCCTTATGCTGTTCCAGGAAAAGTATTTAACGATACTGCATCTTACAAAAAATATGGTTCAGGCTTAAGTCTTGCCGATTGGCGTCGTGCGAATGTGAGCAACTTTGTACACGCTATTTCAAACACGATTAAAGAAAGCAAACCTTGGGTTCAATTCGGAATTAGTCCGTTTGGGGTTTGGAGAAATAAATCTCAAGATCCAAGAGGTTCTGAAACACAATCGACTTCAAATTATGATGATTTGTATGCAGATCCAATGCTTTGGATGGACCAAAAATGGATCGATTATATTCTACCTCAATTGTACTGGAGCATGAACAATCCGAGAGCTTCTTATTCTAAATTGGTGAAATGGTGGTCTGAAAACTCAAATAATACTGCTGTTTATATTGGTCACGCTTCGTATAAAATTAGAGGTGATGGTGATAAAAGCTGGAATTATATGACCGAAATTCCAACACAAATTGATTTTTTAAGGACTTTCAAAAATGTTTCTGGAAGTGCTTATTTCAGTTCAAAATGGTTCATGGGTAAAAACTTTGATGTGGTTCGCCATTTAGAAGAAAATCAATATAAATATCCTGCACTTCCTGCTGCAGTTCCTAATTTACGCCATGTAATTATTGATACGCCAAAATTATCAGAGTATAATAAAGATAGTATACGCTATAACTTTACATTCCAAAGTCCGCTGAATACAAAAGTTCGTTATATGGTAGTTTATGGAGGTGACCATATTTCAAAAATCGATATTAACGACGCAACAAAAATCGTTGAAAAAGTAACGATAAAAGAAGTTGACGGAAAAATCACTTTCGCAATAGCGGCAGGAAAACTAAACCTGTACAAAGCTTGCGCTGTGACTTTTATTGATTACTACGCCAACGAAAGCGCCCCAACTGCAATAGATTTAAAAAAGCCATTTAAAAACTATATACCTGCTCAGCCAAATGAAAATAGATAACAAACCTTGGTTCTGGATTCCGCTTCTTAATTTTGCTTCTGGATTTCCTTATGTAATTATCATCTCCGTGTCGGTTTTGATGTATAAAAAGTTAGGCATAACTAATGAAGATATCGGTTTGTATACAAGTTTGCTCTATCTTCCTTGGGTAATCAAACCATTATGGAGTCCATTAGTTGAGCTTTATGGCACAAAACGAAAATGGTTTTTATGGATGCAATTGCTTATTTCTATTGCTTTTTTAATTGTTGGATTCACTCTTTCCTTACATAATTTTTTCCTTGTTACTTTAGCAATATTTTGGGCTGCAGCTTTTGCTTCTGCTTCAAATGATATTGCAAGTGATGGCTTTTATTTATTGGTTTTACCAAAAGAAGAGCAGTCCTTTTTTTTAGGAATAAGAAGTACATTTTACAGAGCTTCTATGATAGCCGGAAATGGATTAATAATACTTTTAGCAGGTTATTTAGAATATAAATACAGTGACAATACGAAAGCTTGGTCGTATACCATGATTTTTGTTGGTCTTTTAATGACTCTTATTACCATTTACAATTTCATTTTTACACCTAAAAACGAAATTAATTTCGTAGAAAATAAAGAACAACACCATCAAAGCTTTGGAACTATTTTTATCAGCTTTTTTAAGAAAAAACAAATTACAGTTGTTTTAATTTTTATTCTGGTTTTTAGATTAGGAGAATCACAGTTATTAAAAATGTTAACTCCCTTTTTAGTTGACCCAATCAAATATGAACTAGTACAAAAAACTGCAGACTTAGATGAAAAAAAGGCATTATACCTATATAATACCAAAGTAAAAGCAGGCATAAAACTTGAAGCATCAGAATTACAATTATTATATTCCAAATTACCAATTGTTGCTGATACCCGAAAAGAAAAAAAACCTGTATTAGAAACTCAACCCAAAAAAGGTGAAGAATATAAAAAAGTAAATGAAGCAAGAATTAATTTCGTTGATGAATTAATTACTACAAATGGAAATCAGGCAACAATCCACAAAGGTGGAATGGGACTCGAAACCGAAGATGTTGGTTTAATTTATGGAACTTTTGGCCTCATTGCTTTAACTTTAGGAGGAATATTGGGAGGAATTCTAATCTCTCAACAAGGTCTTACGAAATGGATGCTCCCAATGTTTCTAGCAATGCATCTTCCAATTTTAGGATTTATTTTATTGGCTTTCTTTCATCCAGCATCAATTTATTACATTTACGCTGTAGTTATTTTTGAACAATTTGGTTACGGTTTTGGATTTACAGCCTTCATGATGTATCTAATTCATGTTGCCGAAGGAGAATCAAAAACAGCGCATTATGCACTGGCAACTGGTTTTATGGCATTAGGAATGATGCTTCCAGGAATGTTAAGCGGATTTATACAAAAATATTTAGGTTATGGAAACTTCTTTGTTTGGGTTTTCTTAGCTACAATTCCAGGTCTTATTTTATCACGTTTTTTAATTTTCCCGAAAGATTTTGGGAAAAAATCTGAAGAAGTTTAAACCCCAAATCAAACTCTTACATATGGAAATCAATGAAAATTTGCAGGCCGAACGAAATCTGAAAGGAACTGAGTTCGAGAAAAACGGAAATCTTGAAAAAGCTATTGAGTTGTATGAAGAAAATGTTGCAGAAGGCTTTAAAGGAAATCATCCTTACGATCGATTAGCAACGATCTACAAAAATGAAAACGATCTGGATAATGAAATTCGGGTTTTAGAAAAAGCCATTTTGGTTTATGAAGAAATCACGGTTGAAGATCGATTAGAAGGATTGCCAAAACTTTTTCGTTTTAAAAACCGATTAGAAAAAGCAATTGAAACCAAAAAACAATTAGCCAAACAAAAGAAATCAAAGTTGAAATAAAACATTCTTTTAAACACATAGAAACATAGATTTTTTTTGTGTGAAAAGAATAAAAAAGAGAAACTCATTTCTCAACACATAGTCCCGAAGTGTCGGGATGTATTTAAATAAAGTGAAACGCCTTTTCCAAGAACTAAATACTATGTTTCTATGTGTTAGAAAATTAAAAGATACTAATCTAAACATTCTAAATCATGAACATAAAACGAACCAATTCGGATGATATTGATTTCATAAATCTGGTTGTTTTATTAGATCAAGATTTAGCGATTAGAGATGGTGAAGATCATGCGTTTTACAATCAGTTTAATAAGACTGATAAAATAAAACACACGATTGTTTATTACGAAAACGGAATTCCTGTAGGCTGTGGCGCTTTTCGCGAAAAAGAACCAGGCACGACAGAAATCAAAAGAATGTACGTTCATCCTGATCATAGAAAAAAAGGTATTGCCTCGAAGATTCTAAAAGAACTTGAAATCTGGGCAAAAGAAGTGGGTTATACTTATACCATTTTGGAAACTGGAAAAAACCAGCCCGAAGCCATTAACTTGTATCAAAAATTAAATTATACCATAATTCCAAATTATCCGCCTTACGAGGAAATGGATAATAGTGTCTGCATGAAAAAGACTTTATAATAATGAAAATTACAGCCGAAGCATTACGACAAAGAATAGGACAATTCTTTTTTCCTGCCGTTTTTATAAACGATACTGAAGAAAATATTCAGGAAACTGAACGACTTATAAAAGAACACAACATTGGCGGACTGACCTTTTTTCACAGCCGTGCGAGCGCTGCAACGAATTACGAAAGCAAGAAAAAAGTTGTTTTTAATGATGACAGTTACGAAAAAATCAAAGCATTAATTGTTCGTTATCAAAAAGCAGCTTCTACTCCACTTTTAATCAGTATTGATGCAGAATGGGGTTTGGCAATGCGTATCGAAAAAACACCGCAATATCCTTATGCGATTACACTTGGGGCTTTACCTGAAAACAAAGCTGACGTGGTTTATGAAGTTGGAAAACAAATTGGTTTAGATTTAAAAGCAGCTGGAATTCAGTACAATTTATCGCCTTTGGCAGATATTAATAATAATCCAAACAACCCAGTTATTGGCTATCGTTCTTTTGGTGAAAACAAAGAAAAAGTAGCCAATTTTTCTATTGAATATTTAAGAGGAATGTCGGAAGTTGGCGTTTTAGGCTGTCTGAAACATTTTCCTGGACACGGAAACACCAACGTTGATTCACATTTAGGATTGCCAGTTTTAAAGGAAACTCTGGAAGAATTATTAGAAAACGAATTATATCCGTTCATTAAAGGAATCGAAAATAATGTTGATTCGATTATGATTGGACATTTGGCTGTTCCAAGTTTAAATGACGGAAAAGATACTTCGGCAACGTTGTCAAAAGCAGTTATTCAGGATCTTTTACGCGATAAATTAGGTTATGACGGTTTGGTAATTTCTGATGCTTTAAATATGCACAGCGTTTCTAAATTGTATGAAACCAAAGGTCAATTAGAATGGGAAGCTTTTAATGCAGGAAATGATGTTTTATGCTTCGCCGAAAATGTTCCTGAAGGAATTGAAGCGATCTTTAAAAATGCTTCGCCAGACCGCATTTTCGAAAGTTATAATCGAATTATGAAAGCCAAAGAAAAAGCTGGAATTCTTTCTGGAAATACTTCTGCTTTAGGTGAATTAGATTTCGAAAAAACATCAAAAATAAACTTAGAAATTGCTCAAAATGCAATCACAAAAATCATCGATAACGGAATTTCAGATTTAGCTCTTGAAGCTCAGAAAAACAATAAATTAGCCAAACTGAGTTTATATAAAAATACTGAAAATGTATTCTTCAAAACTTTAAATGCAAAATTACCTTCACCCGAATTTGCTTTTGAAAATTTAGAAACTTCAGATATTTTGGCAATCAAAAATGAATTAGAAAATTTCGAAACCATCATCGTTTCATTATTTGTTCCGAAAGCAAAACCATTGAATAATTTCGAAGTGAACAATGAAGTTTTTGAACTGCTATCTCATTTACTTCAAACCAAAAAATGCGTAGTTTACGTCTTCGGAAATCCTTACGTTTTACCACTTATTCCAAATCTAAAAAAGGCTTCAGGATTAATTCAGGCGTATCAGGATTTTGAAGAATTTCAAAAAACAGCAGGAATTCAATTTATAGAAAAAAATACTTTTAGCGGTGTTTTACCAGTAAATATTGATATTCAATAAGTTAAAACTTAAAATAGTCAAAATTTATCAACTTATAAATTTTTATAATCACATCTTATTGTAAGAACCTGTACTTATGCCCTACTTTTGCACCAAATAAATTTTTAACGTAAAACGAATATTATGTCTTTAGTAGGAAAAAAATTCCCAAGTATTGCAGTAGATGCTATCTCAGAAATGGGTGACAATTTAAAAATCAACATTTTTGAAGAAGCAGTAAACAACAATAAAAAAGTACTTTTATTTTGGTACCCAAAAGATTTTACTTTTGTATGTCCAACTGAATTACACGCCTTTCAAGCTGCATTACCTGAATTCGAAAAAAGAAATACTATCGTAATTGGTGCTTCTTGCGACACAAACGAAGTTCACTTTGCTTGGTTAAATACTCCAAAAAACAATGGTGGAATCGAAGGTGTTACTTACCCAATCTTAGCTGATACAAACCGTAATTTAGCTAACATTTTAGGTATTCTTGATATCGAATCTACAAGCTATAGCGAAGATACAGATTCAGTTATCATCGAAGGTTCAAACGTAACTTACAGAGCTACTTACCTAATCGACGAAACAGGAAAAATCTTCCACGAAAGCGTAAACGATATGCCATTAGGACGTAACGTAAACGAATACTTAAGAATGGTTGACGCTTACACTCACATCCAAACTAAAGGTGAAGTTTGTCCTGCAAACTGGGAAGCTGGTAAAGAAGCTATGTCTGCAGACAGAATCAGTACAGCTGAATACTTAAGCGCTAACTAAGCTGCTAAGATACTAAGGTTCTAAGTTGCTAAGTTTTTTTAACTTAACTTTTGAATCTTAAATACAATCTACAATAAAAGTCAAGAGATTCTAAGATCAAACTTAAATCTTAGAATCTCAACGACTTAAAAATCTATCAAATAAATCCACACAAAGTTATTCGGTTCGAGAGCAAACTTAGCATCTTAGAACCTTAGCAACTTAGTGTCTTAAAAATAAAACTTATGTTAATCGACTTAAACGAAGATACGTTAGCAGATTTAGTTGCTAAAAATGAAAAAGTAGTAGTGCAATATTCAGCTTCATGGTGTGGAAATTGCCGTATTATGAAACCAAAATTCAAAAAACTAGCGACAGAAAATGAAGCTATTACTTTTGTTTTGGTTGATGCAGAAAACTCTCCTGAATCAAGAAAATTAGCTAATGTGAGCAACTTGCCAACATTTGCAACTTTCGTAAACGGACAATTAGTTGGCGAAACGCAAACCAACAAACAAGAAGTTTTAATTGACTTGGTAAACGCAATTGCTTAAATTTAGACGAGTTAGACTGGCTTAGATTTTTAGACTTCTTAGATGTTGTCTATAATTTTAAAAAAGTCTAAGAAGTCTAAGAATGTCTAAAAATCTAAGAAGTTTAAAACTATGAAATTACCAGTAATTAAGCATTTAACGCAATTCATCGAAGAAAACGATCAGGATTACATCATTGAAACGATCGAAGTTCTAGAAGCGATGACCGAAATTCCTTCTCTAAAAGATGAAGAATTAGACGTAATCGGCGAATTGATTTCGAATATGTACGGTGCCCTTGAAGTGCAAAAATTGGTTGCTCAAGGAACAGATAAAAAAGAAGCTTTAAATACGTTTATGAAACGTGTTTTAGGTTCAATCGATAAATAAATCGACCTCTTTTTCAAATAAAAAAACAAAAAACAAGGCTGAGAAAGCGTTTCTGAAAGGAGACGCTTTTTTTTGTTTTCAGTGTTCAGTTTACAGTGTTCCGTTTTTAGTGTTCAGTCGCAGTATTCATTCACAGTTTTACGAAATCTTTGTCAGGCTGAGCGAAGTCGAAGCCCACGTAAAGCGAATCGACAAAGATTATCAATTTTAGATTGAGGAGTTACTTGTGTGAGCTTCGACTCCGCTCAGCCTGACAAGCCTAAACTAAATCTAAAATCTACCCTCTAAAATATAAAATTATTTAGATAAATTTGTGAATTCGTGGCCATCAAAACCTTAGCTTAATCTCTCCTTAAACCCTTAACAAATACTTTTAGATTCAAATATTAATCCTTACTTTTGAACCTCATTAATTTTAAACAAAAATCATGGCATCTATCACATTAGGAGGAAATCCAGTTCATACATCAGGCGAATTGCCAGCAGTTGGATCACAATTAGCTGACTTCAAATTAGTTAAAAACGATTTATCAGTTGCTTCTTTAAGCACTTTCGCTGGAAAAAAATTAGTTTTAAATATCTTCCCTAGTGTTGATACAGGAACTTGCGCTACATCGGTTAGAACTTTCAATGCAAGTGCTAGCGGATTAGAAAACACAACAGTTTTATGTATTTCTAGAGATTTACCTTTTGCTCAAAAACGTTTCTGCGGTGCTGAAGGTTTAGAAAATGTAGTAAACTTATCAGATTTTCAAACTGGTGCTTTTGGAAAAGCAAACGGATTAGAAATCGTTGACGGACCTTTAGCCGGTTTACACTCAAGAGCGATCATTGTTGTTGATGCTAACGGAAAAATCGTTCACACAGAACAAGTTGCAGAAATTGCAAACGAACCAAATTACGAAGCAGCTTTAGCAGCACTATAATATTTTCCTTTAAATGGAGTTTCAAAAAGATAATACATTTGTTACAGGTCGGTTAAAAAGTATGACTTATGCTTTTAACGGAGCTGTAAAATTGATTAAGACAGAACACAGCATTATGGTTCAATTCTCTTTGGGAATTATCATGACGATTGCCGGGTTCTATTTTCATATTTCTCAAACCGAATGGCTGTGCCAGACACTTGCCATCGGTTTTGTTTTAAGCATTGAAGGATTAAATACGGCAGTTGAAAAAATTGCCGATTTTATCCATCCTGATTACAGCAAACGAATCGGTTTTATTAAAGATATTGCTGCCGGAGCGGTATTTTTTGCCGCAATGACTGCAATTGCAATAGGCTTGATTATTTATATCCCAAAATTTATTTAGGCAAAGGAAAACGCAAGAATGGCAAAAAATAAAAAAGAAACTGTAGATAAAAAAAACGAAAAACAGGAAGGAGTTAAAAGATCATTTAAGATATCCAAACAACAAAGGTTTGTTTTAGGATGCCTTTTGGTTCTTTTTTCTATTGCACTATTAGTCGCATTTATTTCTTTTTATGTAAACGGACAATGGCAGAATGACCAAAGTGTCGTAAATCAGCTTGGTGATCGTAGCGAAGTTGCTGAGAATTGGCTCGGAAAATTCGGGGCTTATCTTGCCGATTTGATTATTTATAGAGGTTTCGGACTTGCCTCTTTCATTTTTGTACGTTTATTTTTCCTGACTGGAATGTTTTTAGCATTGGAGCTTTCGACCCAAAAACTAAAAAACACCTGGTTCTGGGATTTATTTGCCATTATTATTGTTTCAGTATTATTCGGTTTCTTTGCTACTTCTGCGCCAGAATTAGGAGGAACAATTGGTTATGAACTGAATTTGTTTCTGCAAGATTATATCGGAAAGACAGGAACTTTGCTTACTCTACTTTTTGGACTAATTGTATATCTGATTTTCAAAATCAAATTATCGCCAGAAAAAATTCAATCGTATTTTGATTCTACTAAAAAAGAATTCAAATCAGAATTAGACACTTTAAAACCAGTAGTTCCACAGCCTGAAAGTGCTTATAATTTAGAAGAATTTGCAATTGAAGAACCTGAAAGCGATCCTGAAATAGATGATATTCACATTAAAACAGTTGATTCTCAATTTGAAATCAATAAAGAAGCATTGAAACCAACTATAAATCATTCTTCTGAAATCGAATTGAATCCAATTTTAAAGCCAATTACCCCAAAACAAGAATTACCATTAGTTTCTCCAGATGAAGCTTTTGTAATTGAAAAAGCAGAAGAAGAAGATATTATTGAAGAAAACCTGGCTTCTCGCCTAGTTGCCGATTTCGGATTATTTGATCCAACTTTGGATTTATCGAATTATAAATTCCCAACCATCGATTTATTAAAAGAATATTCGACTGGCGGAATTACAATTAATCAGGAAGAATTAGAAGAAAATAAAAACAGGATTGTAGATACACTTCGTAATTACAAAATTGAAATTGCACAAATTAAAGCAACCGTTGGACCATCTGTTACTTTATATGAGATTGTTCCAGAAGCGGGAATCAGAATTTCTAAAATTAAGAGTTTAGAAGATGATATTGCTTTGTCATTATCAGCACTTGGAATTCGTATTATTGCGCCAATTCCAGGAAAAGGGACTATCGGTATTGAGGTTCCGAACAAAAACCCAACTATGGTTTCTATGAAAAGTGTTATTGGGGCTGCAAAGTTCCAAGAAGCCGAAATGGAATTGCCAATTGCTTTAGGAAAAACTATTTCAAATGAAACTTTTGTTGTCGATCTTGCCAAAATGCCTCACTTATTGATGGCTGGAGCAACAGGACAAGGAAAATCTGTCGGATTAAATGCCGTTCTAACTTCATTGTTATACAAAAAACATCCAGCAGAAGTAAAATTTGTTTTAGTTGACCCTAAAAAAGTAGAGCTAACGCTTTTCAATAAAATTGAAAGACACTATTTAGCCAAACTTCCAGATACAGAAGACGCTATTATTACAGATAACGCAAAAGTGGTTAATACTTTAAATTCGTTATGTACTGAAATGGACAACCGCTATTCTTTATTAAAAGATGCGATGGTTCGTAACATTAAAGAATACAACGATAAATTCAAGTCTAGAAAATTAAATCCTGAAGCTGGCCACCGATTTTTACCATACATCGTTTTGGTTGTCGATGAGTTCGCAGATTTGATCATGACTGCTGGAAAAGAAGTTGAAGTTCCGATTGCGCGTTTGGCTCAATTAGCGCGTGCTATTGGTATTCACTTGATTATTGCAACACAAAGACCTTCTGTAAACGTTATTACAGGTTTAATTAAAGCCAATTTCCCTGCGAGAATTGCATTTAGAGTAACTTCTAAGATTGATTCTAGAACAATTTTAGATACGCAAGGAGCCGATCAGTTAATTGGACGAGGAGATTTATTATATACAAACGGAAACGACGTGATTCGTGTTCAATGTGCTTTCATTGACACACCAGAGGTTGAAAAAATTACAGATTTTATTGGCGGACAAAAAGCTTATGCCACAGCTTATTTACTTCCAGAGTTTGTTGGAGAAGAAAGTGGCATTAATCTTGATATAGATATTTCCGAAAGAGATACTTTATTTAGAGAGGCGGCAGAGATAATTGTCAATGCTCAGCAGGGTTCTGCTTCTTTATTGCAGCGAAAATTAAAATTAGGATACAACAGAGCAGGTCGTTTAATCGATCAGCTGGAAGCAGCAGGTATTGTTGGTCCGTTTGAAGGCAGTAAAGCCAGAAGCGTAAATATTTTAGACTTAAGTGCTCTTGATCAATTTTTTAATAATGAACAAAATTAATCCAATCATGAAAGCAAAAATTCAAGAAATCAACAACAATTCTATCACAAACATGACTAAAAAGTGTTTTCAAATGGCATTTATATTGCTTTTGAGCTTCACTTCTATTCAGGCTCAAGATAAAAAAGCGAAAGATTTATTGAACGAAGTAACTTCTAAAATAAAAAGCTACGACAATATTGTTATCGATTTTAAATATTCTTTGAATAATGCCAAAGAAAACATCAATCAAGACAGTAAAGGAAATGTTACAATGAAAGGAAATCAATATGTATTGAATTTCATGGGCGTTACTAAAATTTTTGACGGTCAAAAAACCTACACTATTGTTCCTGAAGACGAAGAAGTTACTATTTCTAAAGTAAACGAGAAAGACGACAACGCAATTACGCCTTCAAAAATGCTTACTTTCTTTAATTCTGGCTACAAATACAATATGGATATTGTACAAAATGTAAAAGGAAGAAAGATTCAATACATCAAACTGGTTCCTACGAGCGGAAAAGATCAAAGAAAAGAAATTTTGTTAGGTATTGACGTTCAGACAAAACACATCTATAATCTGATTGAAACTGGAAAAAACGGAACAAAAACAACTTTAACCGTTAATTCTTTTAAAACCAATCAGCCATTATCAAAAAATCAATTTACCTTTGTAGCGAGTAAATACCCGAAATACTACATTAATAAATTAGATTAATCAGAAGGTTGAAAATTCTAGACAAATACTTATTAAAAACATTCTTATTTACATTTGCTACGGTATTTGTAATCCTATTTTTCATATTCATACTTCAAACAGTATGGCTATTTATTTCAGAACTAGCAGGTAAAGATCTCGACTTAATATTGGTCGTGAAATTCCTGCTTTTTTCTATGCCACGTATTATACCGTTGGTTTTACCGCTGTCGGTTTTATTAGCTTCAATTATGACTTTCGGAAATTTAGCCGAAAATTATGAGTTCGCCGCAATGAAATCGTCTGGAATATCATTACAAAGAGCGATGCGCGTATTGATTATTTTCATTTTTGTTTTAAGCATCGTCGCATTTTGGTTTGCAAACAATGTTATTCCATATGCCGAATATAAATTTGTCAATTTTAGAAAAAACATTGCACAAGCTAAACCCGCAATGGCAATTGCGGAAGGTCAGTTTAATGATGTTGGAACTTATAACATTAAGGTAAACAAGAAATCTGGCGAAAATGGTAATCATCTTACTGGTGTGACTATTCATGAGAAAGCGAATAATATGGGTGAAAATAAAACCGTTATTAAATCGAAAACTGGTGAATTAATTAGTAGTGAAAAATCAAGCATCTTAAAACTGGTCTTAAATGACGGTTATTATTACCAAGATGTAACTCCAAAAAAATACGAGGATCGTGCAAAATTGCCTTTTATCAAAGGAAAATTTAAAACGCAGATCATCAATATAGACTTATCTGAATTAAATAAAGTTGACGACAGCAAGGAAAGCATTGCAGGCACTAATGCAATGTTAAATGTTAGTGAGTTGCGATATACTTTAGATTCGCTAAGCAAAAATTTAGATAACGAAATCGTTTCTTTTTCTGAAAACATTAATCAGCGTGTTGGACTTAGAAAAACCAATCCTGCTGTAAAAAAAGATTTAAAGAAAAAACAACTGCCAAATGAGCTTTTGTCTATGTATTCTAACAAAGACCAAGTCGATATTTTGAAGATGGCGGGAAGTAATATAACTAGCAATATCTATTCTATAGAAACTACGCAGAAAGATTTAAAAGACAAACAACGCGAGATTAATAAACATTTGAGTGCATTATACGAAAAATTCGTAATTGCTTTTGCTTGTTTTTTAATGTTCTTTATTGGTGCTCCACTTGGTGCTATTATTAGAAAAGGCGGACTTGGACTTCCAATTGTATTCGCAGTTTTGATCTTTATTACTTTCCATTTCATCAATACATTTGGAAAACGATTATCGCAAGAAGGCGGAATGACTCCATTTTTAGGATCGTGGATGTCTTCTTTTATTCTGTCGCCATTAGCAATTCTTTTGACTTATCGCGCTACAAACGACAACGGATTAATCAATTTTGATGCGATTACAACTCCGATTTCACAACTATTTCAGAAAATCTCTGAGCGGTTCTTACCAGCTCAAAAGCAAGAATAATTATGTCAACAACAAAAATACAATTGAACACCATTGAGGAAGCTATAGAAGATATTCGTCAAGGTAAAGTTATCATTGTAGTCGATGATGAAGATCGCGAAAATGAAGGTGATTTTTTAGCTGCTGCTGAAAAAGTAACTCCAGAAATGATCAATTTTATGGCTACACATGGGCGTGGTTTAATTTGCACTCCTCTTACTGAAAGCCGATGCAAAGAATTAGATCTTCGCGCAATGGTTACCAATAATACTGATCACATGGAAACTGCTTTTACTGTTTCTGTAGATTTAAAAGGTCATGGAGTTACAACTGGTATTTCCGCTTCTGATCGTGCTAAAACAGTCCAATCTCTTGTTGACCCTAACACAAAACCGCACGATTTAGCTCGTCCTGGCCATATTTTCCCTTTAATTGCAAAACAAGGCGGTGTTTTAAGAAGAACTGGACATACTGAAGCAGCGATTGATTTTGCACGTTTGGCTGGGTTTAAACCTGCAGGTGTAATCTGCGAAATCTTAAACGAAGATGGAACAATGTCTCGTCTTCCTGAATTGATTAAAGTAGCAAAGAAATTTGATTTAAAATTAGTTTCTATTGAAGATTTGGTTGCTTATAGAATGCAACACGACAGTTTGATTGTTAAAAAAGAAGATTTTGATATCGAAACTCGTTTTGGAACTTTCCGATTGAGAGCTTATGAGCAAACTACAAATAAACAAATCCATATTGCTTTAACAAAAGGAACTTGGAATTCAGGAGAACCTATTTTAACTAGAATTCACTCTTCTCAGGTAAACAACGATTTATTAGGCACATTAACTAATAATGCGGAACAACAGCTGGACGATATGTTTAAAGTGATCAATGAGAACGGAAAAGGGGCTGTTATTTTCATTAATCAAGACATGACGGCTGTTAACCTTTTAAATAGAATTTCGGAGCTTAAAACATTACAATCTAATGGAACCCTAAAAGCTCCAAAAGTTATTATCGACAGTAAAGATTACGGAATTGGAGCGCAAATCCTTCACGATATTGATATTTCTAAAATAAGATTGGTTTCGAATACAGAACAAACAAAACGTGTCGGTATGATTGGATACGGACTTGAAATTATAGAATACGTTAAATACTAATATGGGAACAGTCGAAGAAAGAATTCTAAAATCGGAAACACGAATTTTCAAAGCAGTTTTTCCAAGCACTACAAATCATTATGACACTTTATTTGGAGGAACAGCACTGCATCTTATGGATGAAGTAGCATTTATCTGTGCTACACGTTTCAGCCGCAAAAAAGTTGTTACTATTTCTACTGGTCAAATTGACTTCAAAAAAGCAATTCCTGCAGGAACATTAATAGAATTAGTTGCAAAAGTTGACAGCGTTGGAAGAACTAGCTGTAAAATTCATGTAGATATTTTTATGGAACAAATGTATTCTGAGCTACGCGAAACAGTAGTTTCAGGAACTTTTTCTTTTGTTGCTGTGGATGAAAACAAAAAACCAACACCAATATTAGACGATTTAGATTAATTTTTTAAAAAATATCATTTTCGGAAATACTGATAATTAGACACTTGAAAATTATCTTTAAAAACTTTAAAAAAAAGTCCAAAAAAAGTTTTTATAACCGAAAAACCGTCTTATATTTGCACCCGCAATCAGGCAATGATAGCGACTTACTGGAGAAATGGCAGAGCGGTCGAATGCGGCAGTCTTGAAAACTGTTGACTGTAACAGGTCCGGGGGTTCGAATCCCTCTTTCTCCGCTGAAATTTGAAACCCTTAACTTTTGTTAAGGGTTTTTATTTTTTATCACAACTTCTCTCAGAAAAGCATTTTAAATTTTCGCTGTACATTCAATGCATATCTTAAATGAAACTTTCTATCGATAATATATGATTGCAACCAGGAGAAAAGAAAAACTAGGAAAGGAAAAATATTGGTTGTTTAGCTAACAACTTATCTATTTCGCATTGCTTTTATCAATTTTTCATTACGTCTGTCAGCTCTTGAATTCTGAAGCGATATGACAGCCCATATTGCAGCAGGCAACCAACCGATTAAAGTAAGTTGTAAAATCAAACAGAGTAAGGCTGTCAAAATTTTACCCCTTAAAAGAAAGGAGATACACGGAAAAAATATCGCTATAAGTGTCATCATTTTATTATAGTTTAGTTATATGTCGCAAATCTTGTAATTTGTTACTTAAAATCTCATCTCAAAGAAACTATCTAAATCTCGGGAAAAATTAAATTTTTCATAGAACAAGTTCAGACTTAATTGCATTCTTTGCGTTTTCGCTTCACTTTGAAACCTTTAGCTTTATCATGGATTTTCTTTTTTTATGCGACAATCATTTTCTTTATAAATAGTTTCAAAAAAGTTTTCACAATCAAAAAAACAACTTATATTTGCACTCGCAATCACAAAATGATAGCGACATACTGGAGAAATGGCAGAGCGGTCGAATGCGGCAGTCTTGAAAACTGTTGACTGTAACAGGTCCGGGGGTTCGAATCCCTCTTTCTCCGCCAGATGAAGTTTCCCAAAAGAAACTTAAAAAAAATAAAGCCTTTAAACATAACGTTTAAAGGCTTTTTTATTTTCGTTCTTCTTATTAATCAACAGCTTGCATTATTATCTATAATTACAGTTACTGCTCCTGAACTATATTCTGGTGTGCTTACTAAAACAACTGTACGATCACCGAACAAATCATAAGACAAACCTTGCGGACCTATTCCTGTTTTCGAAAAACTATATTTTTGAACATTTAAATAATTCCACTTTTTAGTTGCTAAACTTGCTGGTTTTTCTATTTCTTCAGTACTCCATTGAAGGTCACTTATCATGATTTTTTTTGCATTCTTCAAATAATTCAATCCTCTTGAATAATCTGAAGGAAGATCACTTGGTATCAAATAGTCTATATCATTTGATTTGTAGCCCACTTTCGCTAATTTTTGGCTAACAATATCTTCAATCTCTACAAATGGTTTATTAATAAGATTTTGAAAAAAGCTAAGTTCTTTTTTATCACGTTTAATTTGATGAATGTCTGCATGGCACATTTGATCAATCAAAACCACACCTTTTGGATGCTCTATCAAATAACTTGATACAGGAAGCCAGACTTTACATTTAACTGGTTTTGCAATTCCAGTATAGGAAAATGTACGGAAGTTATTATTTTCATTGAAAGAAAGAAATCTATCGACTCTTACTTGACCGTTGTGCAAATTGTGAACTTTAATTTCCATAATCAAATCGTATTTATTATTGGATAATTATTTAATTCTAAAGATAAAAAAACAGATCTTACAATGATTACAATTCAAAGAAAAAATCCTTTTCGAGTGATCTTAAAAAGATAGGAAGCAAAAATTAATTCACTCCCTATCGAAACTAAAAAACTCAATTATTATATAAATCTTTAATTGTAACCTGGGTTTTGTGTCAAGTTGCTATTCGTGTCAATTTCAGACTGTGGTATTGGTAAAATACTTCTGAAATCGCCGTTTGGTGTATGAGTAAACCATGATTTTTTAGTAAAAACTCCAAATCGGATTAAGTCTTGTTTTCTGTGTGCTTCGCCAATAAACTCCCAGCCAAGTTCATCTAAGAATCCTCCATATTGAATATCGGCTCCTCCTTCTAATTTAGTAATAACACCTGCTTCATAAGTTCCATATTTATAAACACTTCCTCCACTTAGTTTAGCTCCTGAAACTGTTGCTTTACTTGGATTTGTATTTTTAAAATCCCTTTGTCTAATTTGAGAAACAATTACAGCAGCACCTTCAGCATCTCCTGTTCGTAACAAACATTCTGCTTTGATCATTAAAGCATCTGTATATCTGTAAAAAGGAACATCATTACTTGTTTGTCCGATATCTCCAGTACCTATTTCATACTTAACTAATCTGTAACCTTCATTTGGTTCACAACCATTTACATTTGTCATGAAATTAATATACTCAAATTGCACCCCATCTACCATTATTGGCTCTCCTTTACTTGTGTATTGCTTGCCTCCTAAATAACAATCCGTTAACCTTTGATCATCTGGATCATAAGTATCAATAAATTGCGGAATTACTCCAGTTCCGTTCCAAGGACCTCCGCTCATTTCAAATGTTGCCTGACTCGGAGCCGCTAAAGATTTAAACGGCCAATAACTTCCTCCTGTTTTAACTTGATCAAAAGGAATAGATAGTATTTCTTCTGGAGATCCTTCATTTTTAATTTTAAAATTATCAGCGTAATTACTTGCCAAACTAAATTTTCCGCTGTTAATAATATCATTAACTTCGCTCAAAGCTTCATTCCATTTAGGAGTACCAATGTAGACTTCTGAATTTAGATATAATTTCGCTAAAGTCATCTTAACTGCCCATTTCGTAACCTTTCCGTAAGTATTTGTATTGTTTTCCTCACTTAAATACGGCAAGGCAGTTTTTAATTCAGTTTCAACAAAATCATATACTTCTTTTCCTGTATTTTGTACTGGCAGATATCCCGGAGGATTAATAAAAGAAGTCACAATAGGAACATTTCTAAAATTATCCAACAATAAATAATAATAAATTGCTCTTAAAGCTTTTAATTCTTGGATTACTTTTTCTTTATTTTCAATTCCTTCAATCTGCTCAATTTGATAGATCGCTCTATTTACACTATTTACACCTGTGTACATATAGCTCCAGTTACCTTCTGCATGAGGAAGAGTTGATCCCCATGTATGCAGATGCATTGTGATATAATAATCTCCCCATCCAATACCATTTCGCTGCGGAGTCACTAAACAGTCTGATGACTCCTCATACAAATCGTGTAAACCATCCCAATTCCAAAAAATCCCTCTGAATGATGTATAAGCTGGCGCAATGATACTCGTCAAATCTTCTTCAGTCAATACTGTTCCTTCAGCAGTTATTTTATCATAAACTGTTTCGTCCAAATTTGTACACCCGGTTCCTAAAAGAAGCAAGCCAGAAATAAGGATTTTATATACTATATTTTGATTTTTCATCTTTAATTTTTTTTAAAAAGTTACATTTAAACCTAAAGTAAAACCTCTTGTAGTTGGATATTTATCTCTATTATCTACTCCTTGCGACAAAACATTATCTCTTGGAATCTCAGGATCTAAACCTTTGTACTTTGTAATTACAGCCAAATTATTTGCTGAAGCATACATACGCATTGCACTAAGGAATTTATAAGGTTTAACATCAAAATTATAAGTCAATGTTACATTATCAACTTTTACATAATCTCCTTGTTCTAGATAGTAACTAACATATGTTTGGTTGTAGTTTAAAACCGCTTTATCATATACTTTATCAAATGCAGAATTCAACATATTATAATTGATCGTAGGATTTTCATAAAACATACGTTGAGAGTTCAAAATTTGATAATCGAAAGCTCCTGTCATAACAACACTTAAATCGAATTTTTTGTATGTAAACGTATTGGTCCAACCTGCATTATAATTTGGTATTCCGTTACCTAAATACTGTTTATTAGCATCATTATACAAATCTGGTGTCAATGTTTTTCTAGTTCCATCTGAAGTTTCAATGATCCATTTTCCATCATCTGTAATATCAACCGATTTTAGTCCCCAATAATTCCCAATAGATTGTCCAACTTCTAATCTATGTGTTGTAAATGAAATTGGATCTCCTGTATCTCCTGTATTGATAAAGTTTCTATCAATGCTATACAAATCATTTGAAAGACTTGTTAATTTATTTTTGTTGTGAGAGAAAGTCATAGAAGAATTCCACATAAAATTCTCGGTCTTAACTGGAATTACATTTAACAAAAGCTCAAAACCTTTATTTTCCATTTTTCCAACATTGGCAGTAATGCTTGAATATAAGTATGGAGGTGTTGGCACACTATAATCCCATAACATATCGCTTGTTTTTTTACTGTAAACATCAAAACTTCCGCTGATTCTATTATTTAGGAAACCAAAATCAACCCCTATGTTTACCTCAGCTGTTTTCTCCCAGCGCAAATCAGGATTCGGGTTACTTGCTGGCACTAAACCTTTTACCCATTTTCCGTCATTAAAGAAATAGCCGTCGTAATTGTATAAAGTTTGAGACAGATAAGATTCGCCAGGAATTACTCCTGTAACACCATAACCTGCTCTTAATTTTAAATTATTTATAGCAGTAGCATCACTTAAGAAAGATTCTTTGTTGATACTCCATCCTGCTGAAACAGCTGGAAAATTACCCCATTTATGATTTTCTCCAAACTTAGAAGAACCTTCTCTTCTGATACTGAACAATACATCATATTTATTATCAAAATTGTAATTTGCTCTACCAAAGAAACCAATTAATTTATCATCATTTTTATAACTTCCCATAGATGCTTTTCCGTCAGAAAGTGCATTCCCTGCTCCTAGATTATTATATGAGAAAGCGTCTGTTGGAAAATCAAAATTATAAGCTGAAAAACCTTCATTTACAGTATACTGATAACTGTAACCACCAAGCAATGTAAACTCGTGTTTATCAATTTTCTTATTGTATTTAGAAGTAAGCTCTACATAATCTCTATCAGTTTGCCCAGTAGTTCTTGAAGCAACTCCATTTCTTCCGTTTATGGTATTCGAATAATGCTTTTTAGTTTCAGCATATCCATCTAAACCTGAATTTTTATTTTTAGCAAGCAAAGCACTTACATCCCATCCTGGCAATAAATCTAGCGTTAAATTAGCTGTAAACCTCTGCCAAGTGCTTTGTCTGTCTTGTTTTGTTTCATTTAAGATTGCAACTGGATTGTAATACTGAAATCTATTAGTTTCTGCATAAGTCCCGTCATCGTTATAAACAGGAGCAGTAGGATTTCTAATCATAGCTTGTCTGTAAGCATAACCTGCTGTCTCAGGAGAAATTCCCATTTTTTGAGTTCCATTCAATAAATTCAAATTAATTTTTAATTTATCATTGAACATTCTATGATTAACATCAAATGAAAATCGATATTCCTTATTAAATGTTCCATTGAAAACTCCTGTTTGGTTTACATAATTTAAGTTTACAGTATAATTCGTTTTTGCTGTTCCGCCTTTAAGGTCTAAATTATGATTTTGAGCAAATCCGCTTCTTGAAATTTCATCTAACCAATCTGTCGTAGCGCCTTCATCTGTAAAAGGAACTTTGACACCTTGTGACATCAAACTTCTTAGTCCATTCGCATCTAAAAAATCTGCTTTTTTAGCAAAATTCGATACCGTGGTAAAAGTAGAATACGTCATAGTAGGCTGCATCTCTTTATTGACTGTTTTTGTTGTAATTAAAATTACTCCATTAGCACCTCTTGTTCCATAAATTGCCGCTGCCGAAGCATCTTTCAATACATCAATAGAAGCAATTTCGTTAGGAGAAACAGTATCGATTCCTCCAGGCACACCATTAATTAAAACCAAAGGAGTAGTTGAGCCTTTTAAAGAAGATACACCACGTAACGAAATATTTGGAGCGGCAGAAGGATCTCCAGAACCAGTACTAATTGTCAAACCAGCAACTTTTCCTTTTATAAGATCTGAAGCATCTCTAATTGCTCCTCTCGTAAAATCTTTTTCTTTAATACTGGCAATAGCACTCGTAACTCTTGATTTTTTTTGCGTACCATACCCGACTACAACAACATCAGATAATTGTTCTACACTTTCGAGGAGCACTACTTCTACTTTATTATTTGAAACCGTGACTTCTTGGGTTATAAAGCCCACATAAGAAACAACCAATTTAGAATTTGGTTTTTGAATTGTCATCTGGAAATTACCATCAAAATCTGATAATACACCATGATTAGATGTATTCTTTTCTATAATTGATACTCCTGCAATAGGAACTCCATGAATATCTTTTATAGAACCTTGAATCTTTGTTTGTGCAACGGAAGTTAAAACCGTTAAAAGAAAAAAAATGGCAAATCCCAGTTTTTTCTTTAACATTTTATTTCCAAAATTTTGCAATACTGAATGGTTAGTAAAATTCATAGCTTTTTGGTTTTTTGGTTTTTGTTTGGTTAAAAAAATAAATCTTTAAAACACAAAAGGTTAATTGTGTATTTTAAACACTTGTAAAGTTAAATGATAACCAATCTTAGGAAAGCCAACAATTTATCCGAAAGCTGTATTATATTATCCTGTTATTATGTTTTTTGAATCAAAACCGAATAAAAAAAATATTATTAAAAAAAATTATGTTAATTCTACACAATAAAAGCTGCTAAATTTTAAAATACCTTAAAAAAACATCAAAATTAGACACTCAAAATAATCAAGTTGTAAGATTTATTCAAAAAAACGAGATATTGATAAAAATTGAAGCCCATCACAATTAATTTATATTAATTTTTGATGGGCTTTTTGGCATTCTAATATTAACTCTACTTTTCTAACCAGTGACTCAATATATTTTTCTGATTATCATTACTTGATTCTAAAACATGAAAGGAAAATTTTCTAGTTTTAGAAACTGCATCAAAATTCTCATTCAATTGTAAACCTGCATATTGTAGGTAATTATTATAATCAATCTCTTTTGTTGTGTAAACGTACTCGAAGATATTTTTTAATGAGCAGCCGGCAATCTTTTCGCAAGATTCTTGAAATTCAGCATCTGTAAATCCGCGCTGCAATTTTTTATAATACTGCCAATACAAAAGGCGCATTACATCATCTAACGTTTTTTGATTTTGGGTTGCTTTACGAATAGCAAAATCAAGCACAAGACCAACAGCTGGCCCTTTATCATAATAAGAAATAGATTTATCAGCATTTTCTCCCTGCTTACCAAAAGGTCCGTCGCTCCAAGTTTCGAAACTTGATTGAGTTAAAGATTGAAAATTTCGTCCCGGAGAATTCTCAAAAGCATCGATACTGTTTTCCAAATTATTAAATAAGGTTTGAGTATTTACAAGTCCCGCTCTCTTTACAATTAAATATTCATAATAAACAGATAAGCCTTCACTTACCCATAATAGATTTGTTTTGCTTCCTTGATCATAATCAAAAGGACCCAATTCAAAAGGTCTGATTCTTTTTACATTATAATGATGAAAATATTCGTGAGCTAAAAAACTCATCATTCTGTTCATTGCCTCAGGTTTATCCAAATCAGAGCCATCAAAACTAACTGTTGTATTATTAAGATGTTCGATTCCGCCTTGTCCTGGACCAATGCCTATAAATGTATATTGCTTATAAGGAATATCACCAATTATCGCAACAGCCGATTCAACAACCTTTTTTAGATTGTCCATAAATTTTACTTTATCAAAATCACCCATTTTATACCCTGAAAAGCGATGTTCGATTCCGTTGACTTTAAAAGAAGGCAGTTCTTCTAAATCTCCAATTAATATTGGACAATCATATAGAATATCAAAATCAGGAGCTTTAAATTCATTCGTTTTTCCTGCAATTGGCTCTAAACCTGTTGCAATTTTAAAGTCTTTTTTGATTCCGTTTATTTTTACAGAAACTGGAATATTTAGATGCTCGTTAATGTAGACAAACAAACTATTTGGAATTATGTAAGCGTGTGATGCATCTAGATAACTATTGGCTACAAATTGCTTATCTGCCTTTACATCATAACTTAAAGTGAATGGTTTATTTTTTGCAACTTTAATCTGCCAACTGTTTTCATTCAGTATTTTTACACCTATATTTTTACTATTTGCTTTTGCAGTAAAATTTTCTACCATTTTACTGTAATTCATTAATTGATAATAACCCGGCATCCAATTTGGCAGTTTAAAATCGATCGTTTCCTCTTGCCATCCACTGCAATACAATTCTATATGAAAATAATGATTTTCAGGATTTGGCATCGAAACTACATATTGCAAAACAGGCTGCTTAGTCTGTGAAATCGCAGATTGAGCAACTCCCAAGAAAACAGAAAATAAAAGTAAGAAAACAAACAATTTTCTTTCTTTATAATATGATAAAAGAGATTTCATAATTTTTATTTATTGCCTTTATTTACAAAATAGTAATAGATTGGAATTCCTAAAAGTACAATTGCCAACCCTGGAATCGAAGAATTGTATTTATAAATCAAGAGCATAATACAAATAGTCAAAGCCGCAACGATATAAATAAAAGGAAGTATTGGATAACCTATTGCTTTGTACGGACGATCTAAATCTGGTTTTGTTTTGCGAAGTCTAAAAATTCCTGCAATGGTTAAAATGTAAAATATTAAAACTACAAAAATTACATAATCTAAGAGTTCATTATATTTTCCGCTTAAACAAAGTACAGATGCCCAAATACATTGAATCCATAACGCTTTTTCTGGCACTCCGTTTTTATTTAAATGAGCTAATTTTTTAAAAAACAATCCGTCTTTTGCCATCGTATGATAAACACGCGCGCCTGAAAGTATTAATCCGTTATTGCATCCAAAAGTCGAAATCATTAATAATATTGCGATAATGTAAGTTCCAGAACTTCCAAAAATATGCTGAGATGCCACAACTCCAACACGATCGTTTTCTGCATTTGCAATTTCATTTATCGAAAGAACAGATAAGTACATCATGTTGGTTGCAATGTAAATTACAGTTACAATCAAAGTGCCTAAGAAAAGGCTTCTCCCAATATTTTTAGAAGGATTTTTTATTTCGCCAGCAATAAAAGTGACATTATTCCAGGAATCACTGCTAAACAAACTTCCGACAAGACTTGCCGCTAAAGCTCCCATTATAGCAAATCCTGAATAAGGAACCAGCGTATTTCCTTCTATTTTATTTACAGAAAAACCAGTGCTCCAATTCGCTTTCCAGATATCAGCTTTAGCTGCAAGTGTAAAACCAAAAATGATAAGTCCGAACAATGCAATTAGTTTTACCAGCGTAAAAATAGTCTGAATCATTTTTCCTTCTTTTACACCTCTTGTGTTAATGTAAGTTAGAAAAACAACCAAAATTATAGACGTTAATTGTGCAGCTGATATTTGCAAAAAATTCAAATCTATGATAATATTTTTTTCGCTTAAGGAAGGAAAAACATAAGCTGCAAATTTGCTAAAAGCTACACCAACCGCCGCAATAGAACCTGTTTGTATTACTGCGAAAAAGCTCCACCCATATAAAAACCCTGTAAGCGAATTAAAAGCTTCTTTTAAATACACATATTGTCCGCCAGCTTTAGGAAACATGCTGCTTAATTCTCCATAACTTAATGCTGCAGCTATTGTTAGAAATCCAGTAAACAACCAGATTAATAATAATGCACCCGCCGATCCTACATTACGTATTATATCTGCACTAACAATGAAGATTCCTGATCCAATCATAGAACCAGCAACAATCATTGTGGCATCTAATAATCCTAATGATCTTTTGAAATTATTTTTTTCGGTTGTTGATTCCATATTTCCTTGTTTTTGTTTTTTGTTTTGAATGAAAATCTGTTTTTAGAATCTTTGTTTACCCAAACCTTTCTACTTCAAAAGCATCTATATCGATACTTGTAGTTTTTCTATTTACTATTTCTGAAACCAATTTTCCTGTTCCTGGACCAAGACTTAATCCCATCATAGAATGTCCAGTTGCAACAACAACATTATTGTATTTTTTAATTCTGCCAATATATGGAAGACCATCAGCAGAACATGGTCTGTAACCGTACCAAATATCTTCGTCTGCTGGTTTTTGAATATCAAATTCTGGCAGGAAATCTTTAACTGCATTCAATATGCCGTTTATACGATGGTACTGCGGTTTTTCAGTTGTAGGCACAACTTCCATTGTGCCTCCAAATCTAATTTTGTTGCCATCCATTGGTGCTATTGCTACTCTACCTTCTGCCAGAATCATTGGATGATTTACTTTATAGTCTGAATCTTCTAATGTTATGGAATATCCTCTTCCTGGCATAAGAGAAACTTTAGCATTTACTAAAGCAGCAATTTCTTTAGTCCATGCTCCTGTCGCAATTACAATTTCATCTGCATCGTAAGAATCTTTATTAGTAATTACTTTTTTTACAGCACTGTTTTCTTTTTCAAAAGAAACAACAGTTTCTCCAGATTGAAAATGAACACCATTTGCTAATAAATGTTCTTTTAAAACCTTCATTAATTTATTCGGATAAATATGCGCATCGCAATTAAACTGAACAGCTCCAATTGCATTAATTTTTGTCTGAGGCTCTAATGCCTGTAAAGCTTCATAATCCAATAAATTTACATCCAAACCTAATTCTCTCCCTTTCGAAACAGTATGTTCTGCGTGTTTTGCAACAGCTTCTGTCTGAAAAACTTCCAGCATTCCTTTGTGTTCGTATGCAAATTCAAATCCCGGAATTTTTTTCCATTCCAAAAATTCATTCTGACTCAATAATGATATATCTCTAAGCGGAATAGCCGATTTACTCACATTTGTTTCTGTAGCACTTTTTATAAAATTAATTCCCCAATCTAGTAATGCTTTATTAAAAGAAGGCTTTACATAAAACGGACTTTTAGAGTTAAACATCCATTTGAATCCCTGCCACACAATTCCAGGTGCTGCCAATGGTATAAAATGACTCGGACAAACGTATCCTAAATTCCCATAGGAACAATTGTTTTCAAAATTATCTTTATCTATTACGGTAACTTTACAGCCACTTTGCTGTAAATAAAATGCCGAACTAAGTCCTATAATTCCTCCGCCTATTACTACTACATGTTTCATAAATGTGCTTATATCTAAATTAAAGTTTGTAAAATTTCCAACTGGTTTTAAAATCTCTCTGCAACGACTGATTGGTTAACAATGCTCTTAACAATTCAATTGGCATGGCATTTTCTCTCAAAATAGCATCATGATATTGCTGATACGTCATTTTACCGCTTGTGACTAATTCCTCTTTTAAGGCAGTAAACTGCAATCCGCCCAACATGTAAGCAATTTGATATAACGGACTATAACCGCCAACAAATGATCTACGTACTTCACCTTCAGCATTCGCGCGTTCGTGTCCTACTCGATCGACTAAAAAATCAATACATTGCTGCGGAGTCCATTTTCCTAAATGATAGTTTAGAGAAAAAATAATTCGTGCACATCGATGCATTCTCCAAAATAACATACCAATTTTATCTTGCGGCGTCTGAGGAAATTTCAAATCCCACAACAGCATCTCCCAGTACAATGAATTTCCTTCAACCCAAAATGGAGTATCAAAATGACGATAAGCTTTGTATCGATCTCTCATAAATTGTTGTAAATGATGACCTGCAATTAATTCATGATGAATGGTCGCTCTTGAAAAATTGGGATTATTTCCACGCATACTCATCATCTTCTCGCTGTAAGACATGGTACTCGTTGGGTAAGAGATTATAAGAGATTCTCCCCCTAGAAAAAATGGATTTATTTTTTGTGCTTCAGGAGACATCATATACATGCGCCAACTTTCTTCAGCAATTGGCGGTATGGTCAAAAGATTATTATGTTTTAAAAAATCTACCGACTGATTGTATAAATCAAGCATTGCCTGTGGTTGGTCTCCAGGCGCAACAAAAGAATTTTTAACTTTCTCCTGCGCTGCTTTCCAATTGTCTCCAAAACCCATTTCGCGTGAAGCTTTTAATAATTCCGCATCACACCAAGCAAATTCTTTGTTTGCAATAGCAACCAATTCTTCTGGTGAATAAGACATAAATTCGGTCTGCAATTGGCGAATTAATTCTTCTCGTCCTATTGGATTTCCAACAATACCGCTTCCGTCGTCTTTTTGCGTACTAGTATCTTTTCTTTTTGATTTTAATAGAATTGCATATTCTGCCAAAACTGCATCAACTTCAGTATAAGTTTTAGGAACCCACCAAGAAAACAACGGATCGTAGCCATTATAAAAGTCAAAATAATTCTTCAAAATTTCCTGTAAACCTTTCGCAGTTAAAACTGCAAATTCTGAAGAAGCTTTATCTAAACCTTCTATTTTTTCGACTTTTTTGATTTGCTCTTTAATTGCAATTCGTAAGTCTTCTAATTCTTTTGCTACTGTTTCTCCATTAACTTTTAAACCTCTTCGGCGTGGTTTTTCTAAAGCATAAATTTTTTCATCAAAAGGAAAATAGACTTTTATCTTATCGTATAATTTCTGCTGCTGTACTAATTCATATTCCTCGCCGCTTAAATTTCTGCTAAATAAAATATAGTCTACTTTACCATTGATGTTCATGGCGTCAAAATTTAATCCTTCGAGTGTTTTTTTATAATCCGAAATTAATTGCAAACGGCGGTTTCTTCGTTCGGGAGTATTGTAGTTACCTTCATTATATTGTACGCCAAAAGTATCTGCATTGCTATTGGTTGCATAAAAACGCATAATGCTTCCTTTGTCTGCTTCATAATGCACCATCGTATTGTTTACTTCACTGGTTTGCAAATACAAATCTGAACTGAAATTCTGTGCAAAAGAAGATACTGGCTTTATAAAAATTAAAAAGACTAAGGCGAGAAAAAAACTGGTTCTATTTTTTTTGGTTTTAATCATTGTGGTATTTTGGTATAGTTAAAGACTCCGAGTTTTTACTGATTTAGTTCATTACTATTTCGGCTTGGAGGATCTACTCCTAATAAATGTTTTACAAAAAAATCACGTTTTCTCTGTCTTCCATAAGGTCCGCCATCACTATGACCAACGCCTGGCAAAGGCAGAAATTCGAAAGTTTTTCCCGCTTTTATCAAAGCATCAGCAACGCGATACGTAGATTCTGGCGGTACATTTTCATCGGCTTCTCCAATCACTAATAATAAATCTCCCGTAAGTTTGCCCGCATTTGTAACATTTGATTGTTCTTGATAATGCTCTCCAACAGGATATCCCATCCATTGCTCATTCCACCATTGTTTATCAACCCGATTGTCATGACAGCCGCAAGCCGCTACTCCTGCTTTATAAAATTCTGGATGAAATAATAAACCGCCTAAAGCATTTTGCCCGCCGGCAGAAGTGCCATACAATCCAACTCTAGAATCATCGACATACGGATATTTTTTTGCCAAAGCTTTAATCCATAAAATTCGATCTTCAAAACCTGCGTCTTTCAAATTCTTCCAGCAAACATCATGAAAAGCTTTTGATCTATTTGCTGTACCCATTCCGTCAATTTGTACGACTATAAATCCTAACTGAGCCAAACTCTGCATCTCAGTCGTATAACGATCCATAAAGTTTTTGGGAACAAAAGAATCCTGCGGACCTGCATAAATACTTTCAATTACAGGATATTTTTTATTCGGATCAAAATCTGCGGGACGGCATATTATTCCCCAAATATCTGTAACGCCATCTCTGCCTTTTGCATGAAAAGGTTCTGGCAAAGACGTTCCTGTAGCGATATAAGCGGCAGCATCTGATTTTTCAAGATCCATTATTTTTTTTCCATCCAAAGTGCGATGAAGTTCTATGATCGTCGCCACATTAGGCTCTGAATAAGAGTCTACGTAGTATTGTTTGTTTTTCGAAAAAGCAACAATATGATTCCCTTTCGCAGGAGTAAGATTTACTAATTTCTTTCCATCAAAACCTATTCGGTAATTATGAAGATAATATGGATCTTCATTTGAGTTCATTCCGCTTGCCGAAAACCATATTTCTCTTTTCTTTTCGTCAATGCTATCTATACTTCGTACAACCCATTCTCCTTTAGTAATTTGTTTTTCCTTCCCTGATATCGCATCAATTAAATACAAATGTCTCCAACCATCTTTTTCTGAAGACATTACAACTTCATTACTTTCTTTCAGATAATGTGTAAACAATCTTGATTCGTAAATAAAAGTATCTGTTTTTTCATCTACTATAGAACGCGTTTCGGCAGTTTGAGCATTCACTTCAAAAATTCTAAATCTTTGATGGCCACGATCTACTTTTTCGAAAGTGAAATAATTAGGATTATCTTTTCTCCAATGCAATTCTGGAGCATCAAAAAAATCAATAATCGGAGTATTTACTTTTGCTGTTTTTTGATTTTCAACATGAAACAAGAACATTTCATAAGTTGTAAAAGGATCTCCCGGCTGTTTGTAAGGCTGAGAATGCAATTCTCCTCGAGTGGTATTGGCTACCGATGTTAAAACATAATGAACTGGTAAATCGGTAACAGGAGTAATATGATAACCTACAATATATTTGCTGTCTGGCGCCCACGATAGAGAACCATACGGTTTTTCTTTTGTACCGTCTTTTGTAAATTGAATCGCATCTCCGCCAGCAATTGGCTTTATAAAAACATTATTATCTTTTATAAAAGCAAGCCATTTTTTATTGGGCGAAATGCTATCTGTCTGAAAAGAATTCCATCTTTGCCATTGCCGATTTAAGCTTGGATATTTCGTAATATCTTTAGGCAAAGAGTTGATTTTTTGAATACTGTAATCTGAAAGCTTTACCTGATAATAATCTTTATCATATTTTAAAGCTATTGAACTCGTTTTTGCATCATAATTTATGCTGTCAATAACAAGGCTTTTTTGAGGGATTTTTTTTTGCGTAAAATTGGTTATGGCAGATCTTAATTTAGGTTCATCAAAGAAGATACTTTTTGTTCCTTTTTCGGCATCAACCAAAATGTATTCGATAAGACTATCTTTTAAAACATTCGAATACCAAAATGTTTTTTGATCACTTTGCCATTGCGCTCTAATGCTGGTCTTAAAAACTGTATTTTTTACTGCCGCATCAAGCAAAAGTGCTTTTTTATATCGTTCCAAAATTTCGGCTTTTGAAGGCTGATAAGGTATCATTCCTTTATTCTGCGAATATAAATTACAGTTAAGAAATGATACTAAGAAGGCAAAAATGAGTAAATTCTTTTTCATAGTTATTTAAATACAAGGAGACTTCCCTATTTAATTATAGAAACAAAAATAAGTTTGCCAATAGAACTAGAAACCTCCAAAAGCAGGCTTAAAAGTCCTATTCACGATTCTGCAAAAACTAAAAAACTGTTAGTTCAAGAAATTTGAATTACAACACCTGAAATCCATGTGCGTATGGATCATCTTCTTCATCAATAATTATGGTATTGTAACCATAAACTTTGGCCCATCCTTGTATGCTCGGAACAATTGCTTTTATATCTCCAATTGCAGTTTCTTCTTCTATTCTTCCAACAAACTTGCTTCCGATATAACTTTCATGTATAAATTCATCTCCTTTTTTAAGCAGTCCTTTAGCATGCAATTGCGCCATTCTCGCCGATGTTCCTGTACCACAAGGTGATCTGTCTATAGCTTTATCGCCATAAAAAACAGCATTTCTGCCTGACGAAGTCGGATCTAAAGGTGTGCCTGTCCATAACATATGACTCACATCTCTGATGGTATCATTTTCAGGATGAATAAATAAATTTGGATATTTTTCATTAATTCTTGCTCTCACAACCTGACTGTATTGCACAATTTTACTAGCTGTAAAATCTTGAATCCCAGAAAAGTTTTTTTGCGGATCTACAATGGCATAGTAATTTCCGCCATAAGCAACATCAAAAACTAACTCGCCTAATTCTGGGCAATCTATAGTTAAATTTTCTGCCGCTAAATACGATTTTACATTAGTCAATTTAACCCATTCTACTTTTTTACCTACTTGTTTGTACTCAATTTTAACTAAGCCAGCAGGAGCTTCCATATTTATTTTTCCTGGAACTTTTGGACTAATTAATCCTTCTTCAATTGCGATCGTAATCGTACCAATTGTACCGTGTCCACACATTGGCAGACAACCTGATGTTTCGATAAACAAAATACCAAAATCGTTCTCAGGATTAGTTGGCGGAAATAAAATACTTCCGCTCATCATATCATGTCCGCGAGGTTCAAACATTAATCCTTTTCTAATCCAATCATATTGGCTTAAAAAATGCTGTCTTTTCTCGCTCATGTTTGCCCCAATTAAATTTGGGCCTCCGCCAGCGACTACTCTAACTGGATTACCGCAAGTATGTGCATCTACACAAAAAAAAGTTTTTCTAGCCATGTTTAAATTGAATCTCTTGTTTGAACATTATTAACTAATCTTGAAATTCCAAGCGGATTTTCATTTTGAAGCGCTTCTGGAAGTTTATTGTTTGGCCAATTTTGATAACTAAAAGGTCTCACCCATCGTTTAATTGAACCAATTCCCACTGCCGTAAATCTAGAATCTGAAGAAGAAGGATACGGTCCGCCATGCACCATAGACGGACATACCTCAACTCCAGTTGGTAATCCGTTAAAAATTATTCGCCCAACACGATTTCCTAGTGCCTCTACTATTTCTTCATAATTTTCAATCTCATTTTCTTCTGCCAAAATACTACCAGTCAACTGGCCTTCTAGTTTTTCAATTATAGTAACCAATTCAATTTCGTCTTCACATTGCACTAATATTGAAAAAGGGCCGAAAACTTCACGATGTAAAACTGGATTTTCTAAAAAGATTTTGCCTGAAACGGTAAGTAATTTTTGTGAAGCATAATTTGGATTATCAGTTTCAGCATATTCTGCTACAATTTCAATTCCGTCTTGTGAACTTAACAGCTCATTATTCGACTTATAATTTTTATAAATAGATGGATTTAACATGCAGCTTGGCGAAATTTTTAAAATTTCAACAGCCAGCTGTTCTGTAAAAGTTTTTAAAGAATCGCTTTTAATTCCAAGCATCAATCCAGGATTGGTACAAAATTGTCCCGCGCCCAATGTTACAGAACCAGCACACGCAACGGCCCATTTTTCAGAATTATGCTTCAATGCTTCTGGCAGGATTACAACAGGATTTATACTTCCCATTTCTGCAAAAACCGGAATTGGCTCTTCACGTTTTGCGGCTAAGTCATATAAAGAACGTCCGCCTTTTATACTTCCCGTAAATCCGATTGCCTTAACCAAAGGATGTTCCACTAATTTGACTCCAACTTCAATACCACTACTATTTAAATTAGAAAAAACTCCTTCTGGCATATTCGTTTTTTGAGCTGCTTTAATTACTGCCGAAGCCACCAGTTCTCCCGTACCAGCGTGCATTGGATGACTTTTTACAATAACTGGACATCCAGCAGCCAACGCAGATGCTGTATCGCCGCCAGCAGTAGAATAAGCGAATGGAAAATTACTGGATCCAAAAACAACTACAGTGCCTAAAGGTCGCATCATTTTGCGCAAATCTACCTTTGGTAATGGCACTCGGTCAGGAATAGCTGTGTCGATTGTTGCCTCTACCCATGAACCTTCAGCTACTAAATCAGCGAAAGCGGTTAATTGCCCTATAGTTCGTCCTCTTTCTCCTTCAGCACGTCCTCTTGGCAAACCAGATTCTTGACAATATACGTCTAACAAGCTATCTCCTAAAGCTAAAATCTCATCTGCAATTGCTCTTAAAAACAAAGCTTTTTCTTTACCAGTACATTTCTGAAATGTTAAAAATGCTTTATTAGCAAGAGCTGTCGCTAATTCGATTTCTTCATTACTTGCTTCGGTAAACTGCCAAGGATTATCTACGTTTTGCTGCGGATTAAACGTTTTGAAGGTTTTATCGCCACTAGCTGACAACTGATTTCCTATGTAATTTTTTCCAGTAATCATGTATTCTTTATTATAGGGTTAAGTAATTCTAAAAATTGAAAAAGTTTCAAAAAACTTTTAATTACAGGCTTTTATATTCTGGCAATGTTGGTCTATTTTTTAATGAATTATCAATAATTGCCAAAACACGTTCTCTTTCAGCTCCCATAAGCGGTAACCTTGGCGCACGTACATATTCCGTTCCTAATCCTGTTCCCACTTCGGCTAACTTAATATTTTGAACTAACTGAGCATTTATATCCAATTCTAACAAAGGCAAAAACCAACGGTAAATTGTCAATGCTTCTTGAATTCTGCCCGCTTTAGCTAGTTTATAAATGGCAACCGTTTCTTCTGGAAATGCATCTACAAGACCACCAACCCATCCGTCAGCGCCCATCAATAAACTTTCTAAACCTAATGTATCAACTCCTGTAAGGACTTTCAATCTGCTTCCAAATCGGTTAATGATTCTGGTTACATTTGAAATATCTCTCGTAGATTCTTTCACTGCTTGAATATTATCTAATTTTAGAAGTTCTTCAAACATATCCAACGTTACCTCAATCTTGTAATCAACTGGATTGTTGTAGATCATAATTGGTAAAGAAGTATTTTTAGCTACTTGTGTAAAATATTCAACAGTTTCAAAATCGGTAGCTTTATATCGCATTGGAGGCAGCATCATTAAACCTCTTGCTCCATTAGCTTCGGCTTTGTTTGCAGCTTCAATAGCTCCGCGAGTTGTTTGTTCTGCAATATTCATAATTACAGGAACCTTTCCATCAACTATGCGAACTGTTTCAAGAATTAAATCTTGTTTTTCTTCTTCTAAAAGAGTACTCGCCTCTCCTAAAGTTCCTCCAAGAATAACGCCTTCTACTCCAGCATCTAATTGATAATTAAGATTTTTTTCAAACATTTTAAAATCTAAAGTGTCTTCAGCTGTAAAATTTGTGGTAACAGCTGGCATTACCCCTTTCCATTGAATATTCATAATTTATTTATTTTTATTTATTTCAAAGGTATCGAGGGGTACCAAAAATTTCACCTAAGAATATTATCAAAAACCTATACAATATTATCTCATTTGTAACATTTTAACAAAAACTAGATTAATTTTAATTCATCTTTTATTAATTTTTATATCTTTCCGTAAAATATAAAAAAATAAGTACGCAATGAAAGTTTTTCCATTTAAAATACCGAAATCAAGTGAAGAAGCATTTATTTATCAAGAAGACTGCGAAACTATTTTTTATGACAAATACCATCAGCATGAAGAGATTCAAATTAGTTATATAAAGAAAGGAGAAGGTAAAATTTTAGTTGGAGATATGATTACCGAATATCAAAAAGGCGACATTATTATATTAGGAAGCAATTTACCTCATGTTTTTAAAAGTGATATTTCTGAAAGTAGAGGAATGTCTGTCATGCTTACCGTCTTTTTTACCGAAAATGGTTTTGGAAAAGACTTTTTCAATTTACCAGAATTAAATATAGTAGAGCCTTTTTTTACTGCCATTAAAAATGGAATACAAATTAGAGATGCAAAACCATCTATTATAAGAAAGTTTAAAAAATTTAAAGAAGCTGATAAATATGATCGCTTTATTCTTCTGATGTCTATGCTAAAAGCCTTTAGCCAATCAGACAAAAAACATCTTTCTAATTATGTTTTCAACAAACCTTTTACTGACGCCGAAGGAAAACGAATGCAAATGGTTTTTGATTTTGTTATGACTCATTATCAAAAAAATATCACTCTGGACGAAATTGCTCAGATTGCAAACATGACCAAAAATGCTTTCTGCAAATATTTTAAAACACGTACTAAAAAGACTTTTTTCCAATTTTTGATTGAAATAAGAATTGAACACGCTGCAAAACTTCTTATAAAAAACAAGGAATTATCGATCATAGAAATTTCGGAATTAAGCGGATTTAATAACATTTCAAATTTCAACAGAAAATTTAAAGAGATCAAAAAGAAAACGCCTTTTGAGTTTAAAAATTCACTCATTAAATCATAATATATTTTCGGCCATTTTAAGTAATATTCTATTATATCTTGATAATAAAAGCCTAGCTTTAATCGTCTAAATGTGCATACTTTTGAAAACCTACACTCTTTTTCTTTAATGAAAAAGATTTTTAGCTCAGCTAATTTTTTAAACATTTCAAATTTAAAATGCCATGATTAAGAACTATTTCACTCTTGTTTTTTTGTGTTTTACATTCATTTCTTCTGCTCAAAAAACAAAAATATACACGCTATCAGACACTTTACGTGGCAGTTTGACTCCCGAAAGACAATGGTGGGATGCGTTGCGTTATGATATAGTTGTAAAACCTGATTACAACAACAAATTAATATCCGGCAGCAATACTATAACTTACAAGACAGTTAAAGAAAAAAGCAATACCAAAATGCAGATCGATTTACAAAACCCTTTGGTTATTGACAGTGTAATTCAATCTGGAAAAAAATTAAGCTTTGCCAAAGAAAATGGTGTTTGGTATATTAAAACCCCTAAATCTAAAATTAAAACAAGTAACAAAGTTGATATTTTCTATCACGGAAAAGTCCATGAAGCAATAAAAGCGCCTTGGGACGGAGGATGGATTTGGACTAAAGATTCCTTAGGCCGTCCGTGGATGACAGTAGCTTGTCAAGGTTTGGGCGCATCTGTTTGGTATCCGTGCAAAGATCACCAAAGCGACGAACCTAATAATGGTGCCAGTTTAACGATGATTGTTCCTGATTCTTTAACAGCAATTGCCAACGGAAGATTACAGTTTAAGAAGAAAAATAATGATGGAACAACCTCTTATAAATGGGCCGTTGTAAATCCGATTAGTAATTATTGCATTATTCCGTACATTGGTAAATATGTCAATTTCAGTGAAACTTATAAAGGCGAAAAAGGCAATTTGGATCTAAATTATTGGGTTTTGGATTATAATTTAGAAAAGTCCAAAAAATATATGCCGAAAGAAGTTCATAATATGTTAGATGCGTTTGAATATTGGATGGGACCTTATCCATTTTACGAAGATGGTTATCAGTTAATAGAAACTTCACATACTGGAATGGAGCATCAAAGTGCGGTTTCCTACGGAAATCATTATAAACCAGGATATCGTGGCAATGATGGCTCTGGAACTGGATGGGGAATGAAATGGGATTTTATTATTATTCATGAAAGCGGACATGAATGGTTTGGCAATAACATTACAACAAATGATTTGGCTGATATGTGGGTTCACGAGGGATTTACGAATTATAGCGAAACTCTTTTTGTGGATTATATTTTTGGAAAACAAGCTGGTGATGAATACAATGCAGGAACTCGTAAAGGAGTACAAAATGACAGACCAATAATCCCCGATTACAATGTCAATGCGCAAGGAAGCGGAGATATGTACCCAAAAGCGGGTAATATGCTCCACGCCATTCGTCATGGAGTGGATAATGATACTTTATTTCGAGAAGTAATGAGGGGATTAGGAAAAGAATTTTATCATCAAACGGTTGACTCAAAACAGATTGAAAATTATATCTCAAAAAAGCTTAATTTTAGCTACGATAAAGTTTTCGAACAATATCTTAAAACAACACAAATTCCTAATTTTGAATTCTATTTTAATACAGATAAAACCAAAGTTTTCTACCGCTATACAAATTGCATAAGCGGTTTTAATTTGCCTCTGACATTAAAAAGTAATAACGAAAAAATCAAAATAATACCGTCAGATCAATGGCAGAATATTGCTTTATCAAAAGATCAAGTGTCTTTATTTGATGTAGCTTCTATTACAAAAATGTATTATATAAATCCAATTTTGGAAACCAACATAAAATAAAATCTCAATTATTAACTAAAGTATATTTCGATACTATGAAAAAAACAATTTCTCTTTTTTTCTTTTTAATTGCACCTCTTTTTTTTCTAACCACTAACGCCCAAAATTTAAAATGGGCCAATAATAACAAAAGTTATTACACAATAGAAAAAGGAGAAATAATACAATATGAATTACCCAATTTTACTCCAACCAAAATTGTTGACACAAAACAGCTTACAGCAAAAGGAAGCAATAAAGCTTTAGATATCAAAGATTTTGAGTTCAGTAAAAACGAAAAATTAGTTTTGATTTATACTAATTCGAAAAAAGTCTGGAGACTAGAAACACGTGGCGATTATTGGATTTTAAACCTAGAAACCAATGAATTGCATCAGATTGGAAAAAGCAGGCCAGAATCGTCTTTAATGTTTGCTAAACTATCACCAGACAACAGTTCAATTGCTTATGTAAGCAATCACAATTTGTATGTTGAAGATCTTAATTCTGGAAAAGCAACTGCGTTGACTACTGATGGAACTGACCGATTAATAAACGGAACTTTTGACTGGGCTTACGAAGAGGAATTTAATTGCAGAGATGGTTTTCGCTGGAGTCCAGATGGAAAAAGCATTGCATTTTGGCAAATTGATGCAACTAAAATCAAAAATTTCTTAATGATCAATAATACAGATTCTATCTACTCTTATACAATTCCTGTAGAATATCCAAAAGCAGGGCAAGATCCGTCAGCATGTAAAGTTGGAGTTGTCAATATTGCTTCACTTCAAACCACTTGGATGAACGTTCCAGGCGATTCTAAGCAACATTATATTCCTTTAATGCAATGGACTCCTGATGGTTCTTCGATTTTGGTTGAACAGTTAAATCGCAAACAAAATGAGGCCAAACTCTTTTTGTGCAATCCAAAAAATGGCGAAGCAAATCAAATTTATTCTGAAAAAAATAATTCTTGGATTGACATATTACCAACTGAAGATGAAGGCTGGAAATGGATCAATAGCGGAAAAGAATTTCTATCATTGTCTGAAAAAGATGGCTGGAGACATTTATACAGAATCAGTAAAAATGGAAAAGAGTCTTTAGTTAGCAACGGAAAATATGATATTATAGAAATTAAAGCTGTTGACGAAAAAAGTGGTTTTGTTTACTTTTTAGCTTCACCTGAAAATGCTACACAGCAATATTTATACAAAACACTTTTAAACGGAAAAGGAAAACTAGTAAAAGTATCTCCTGTTAATGAAATTGGCACGCACAATTATCAATTATCTCCCGATGCAAAATATGCTCAACATAAATTTTCTAATCATAAAAACGAAAGAAAATCAGAATGGGTAGAACTTTCTAATCAAAAAGTAATTAAAAAAATAGATCAAAATACTGAGTTAAGCAACAATGTCGAAATGATTCAGATTACAACGGCTGACAACATAACTCTCGACGGATGGATGATAAAACCAACTCCATTTGATGAAACAAAAAAATATCCTGTTCTATTTTATGTTTACACAGAACCTGCAGGCGCAACTGTAAAAGATGCGGCTGGTTATGCTGGCACTTTTTTATATAATGGCGATATTGCTGCAGATGGATACATTCAGATCAGTTTGGATGGTCGAGGAACTCCAGTTCCAAAAGGTGCCGCTTGGCGAAAATCTATTTACCAAAACATCGGAATTATAAATGTTCGAGATCAGGCAATGGCTGCTAAAGAAATTCTAAAATGGCCTTTTGTAGATCAAAACCGAATTGCGGTCTGGGGATGGAGCGGCGGCGGCTCTACTACACTGAATCTTTTATTTCAATATCCGGAAATTTACAAAACAGGAATTGCTATTGCTGCTGTGCCTAATCAGCTTTTATATGACAACATCTATCAGGAACGTTATATGGGACTGCCTCAAGAAAACAAAGAACCTTTTATAAAAGGCTCTCCTATTACCTATGCAAATAAACTTCAAGGTAATTTATTGCTTGTTCATGGAACTGGCGATGACAACGTACATTATCAAGGAGCTGAAATGCTTGTTAACGAATTAGTAAAAAATGGGAAGCAATTTCAAATGATGAGCTATCCAAATCGTACACATAGCATCGATGAGGGTGAAGGAACTTCAGAACACTTGTCTCAATTATTTACACAATACTTAAAAGAACACTGCCCTGGCGGAGGAATATAATATCAGATTTAAATACAATATCAAAATATGTTTAGCAGAGAAACTTATATAAATAGAAGACAAATCTTAAAAAAAGCAATTGGTTCAGGCATTATTATTTTACCTGGAAATGAAGAAGTCGGAATGAACTATAGAGATAATATCTATCATTTTAGACAAGACAGCAGTTTTTTATATTATACAGGAATAGATCTTCCTTCTTTATTTTTAGTAATCGATATTGATTCGGATCTTGAAATACTATTTGGCGATAATCTCACGATTGAACAAACCGTTTGGGTTGGGCCACAAGATTCGTTAAATGTTTTTGCAGAAAAATCAGGAATTACAGCCGTACAGCCTTTATCTTTTGTAGAAGGCATACTTAAAAATGCATTACAGCAAAAACGTGCTATTCATTTTCTTCCTCCTTATCGTGCCGCAATTACTTTAAAATTAAGCTCTCTGTTGGATATTCACCCTAACGAAATAGCAAAAAAAGCTTCAATTGAATTGTCAAAAGCGATAATTGCACAGCGTTCTTATAAAACAAATGAAGAACTGATTGAGATTGAAAAAGCGATAGATATAACGGCTGCAATGCATTTAAAAGCAATACAAATCGCACGCCCAGGAATGACCGAATATGAAATTGCGGGGCAAGTAGAAGGCACAGCGATCAGTAAAGGCGGTCATCTTGCATTTCCAACAATTCTAACTATAAATGGACAATATTTACACAATCATGCTGGCAGCAATGTTTTACAAAATGGGCAAATGGTTTTATGCGATTGCGGTGCTGAAACAAATATGCATTATGCTGGAGATATGACAAGGACTTTTCCAGTTTCCAATACTTTTACTTCTCAGCAGAAAGAAATTTATAATATTGTTTTAAAAGCCGAAGAAGCCGCAATAGCCACTCTAAAACCAGGAACTTTCTTTAAAGATTCGCATCTTACGGCATGTAAAGAAATTTTAACTGGATTGAAATCTCTTGGTTTAGTAAAAGGCGATTTGGATGAAGCCGTAGCCGCAGGTGCCCATACCCTATTTTTTCAATGTGGTTTAGGCCATATGATGGGAATGGATGTTCATGACATGGAAAATATTGGCGAACAATATGTAGGATATACCGATACTTTAAAAAAGAGCACCGAATTTGGATTAAAATCACTGCGTCTGGCAAAAGAACTCGAAGAAGGATTTGTCTTGACCGTAGAACCTGGAATTTATTTTATACCAGAATTAATCGATCAATGGCAAGCAGAAAAAAAATACAGTGAATTTATCAATTATGATAAAGTTCAAGCTTATAGAAATTTTGGAGGAATTCGTATAGAAGAAGATTTTCTTATTACAAAGGATTCTTATAAACTATTAGGAAAACCACTTGCCAAAACAGCAGAAGATATTGAAGCATTAAGAGCATTTTAAACCTATGAAATAGCGCTTTATAACATTCACCTAAAATCAAAAAAGCCGTCTCAAATTATGAGACGGCTTTTTTTTGAAGTTTATCGAAAAGTAAATACTGGTTAACTTTTACTAATTATCAGATAATTAAGTACATATGATTTTAATAAGACTAGTCTTAACTTAGTGTTTAAAGAGTGGAAATTCTTTTTAACCAGTCAGACTTATTTAAAATCGCACTTCGACAGTAAAGAAGCGCATGATTTTTTTTAAACAATTAACAACCAAAACTTATCCTTATGAAAGAAAAAAAATTACCCCGATTTTTATCTTTTCTGCTTCTTGGACTCTTTGTGCTCTTCGCAGAAAATTTAAATGCTCAGACAAATTTAGCAATGCTGAGTTCTACAAAAGTAAGCACCTCTCATGTTTCGCCTTGGGAAAGTCTAAGTGCGGTAAATGATGGTTTTACACCCATTAGTTCTGATGATCGAACAAATCCTATTTATGGAAATTGGGATGGTGAAGCAGCCTACAACACCTACAATTGGATAGAATACGATTGGGATTTTGCCCATCAAATAAATACTGTTTCCTTATATTGGTTTACAGATTTTGGAGGAATTGCTCAACCTACAGATGCCTACATTATGTATTGGGACGGACTTGATTGGATTAATGCTGGTTCGGTCGGATTAGCTTTAAACCAATTTAATTCTGTTGGAAATTTAAATTTTAAAGCTAAGAAATTAAGGGTTTATTTCAAAAGTACTACTGCAACCGGAGTAGTTGAATTCCAAGTTTTTGGCGTAGAAACAACTCAATGCGATCCCACAGGATTGACAGCAACTACCAAAATAAATAACGGAAGCGAAAAAGCTCAAAATTATGCCGTTGTTTCTCCAACCGAAAGTGTACAGTTTTTAACCTCAATTGCAAACAATGCAACAGGAGGCAAAATGAAATGGACTGGTCCAAATAATTTTGTGTCGAGTAACCAAAACATTACGCTCTCCAATTTACTAGTAGAAAATTCTGGAACTTATCGTTTTACCTACATCAATGATTGCGGTACAGAAAGTACTCTATCTTTTTTTCTAACTGTAAAAGAAAACAATAGTGACTTCAGTATATGGCCAAGTTATGACACCACGCTTCATTACGATTTTAAAGCAGATTATCCTGATTTTCCAAAACCTACAAAAAGTTTAGAAGAAGACTATCCAAACTATAATGGCTGTAATGCAGCTAAATCCACAAGCGTAGGTTCGTGGACATTTGTTGCTGGCCCAAATGCTAACCCTTTGGTTACAGATACAGCTGTAGATTTATTGTTAAAACGTTTAGATAGCGATTTTACTTTTCTAAGAGATAATATGGGTTGGCCGCCAGACAAATTGTATCGAGCAGGATATCGCAGTTCTGTGTATCTATATGGTTCTGGTTTGTGTACCGATACCGCTTCAAATACAGATTTAGGAGGATGGCAGAGCGGCGTTGGCACTCCAGATGGAGAAAGCTGGCCAATGGTTCTTTTGTCTTATTATCCTGTTGCGAGTTTCGATCCTAATACTACTTTTCCAGATGCACAATATCAAACTGGTGCTTGTGTTCACGAAGGAATACACGCTATTTATGCCTCTTTGCCTGGATGCAGAAAAGCAGCTTGGTTTCATGAAGGTTCAAATGTTTGGCTGCAAACCGTTTTGGATATCAAAAAAACTGGAAGTACAGATTATAGTAATGTTGATTTAGGATGGTTAAGTGCAGGTTCTGTTATCGCGCCTTTTATTCCTATCGAATGTTATAGCGGATGGCTTCAAGATGGTTCCTTTGGAGGGCCTTCTGCTGAAGGTGTCGATTCTGGAGTTCAAAATTCAGAAGGAGTAACTTTAAGATTAACTCGAGATATTATTGGAGGAGTTCAGTACAGTTCTGTATTTCCAACGTTTTTAGGAGAAATTGTAGATGAAAAAAGTTTACCGTGGGTTTGGAATTATTGCGAAGGACGTGTTTTAGAAGGTATTGCAAACGGTAATGGTGTTGTGAATGGTTTAGGAGATACCAAAACACGCAAATTGATTCAGGAATACAGAGCAAGATTAGCATTGTCCGATTTTGGAAAATTTGAACAGCCTATTTTAAATCTGTATCGAAATAATATGGGACGCGAATTAGGGCCTGAACAACCAGCTCTTATCAATGTAGAAAAATGGAAAGCAACACCTTATGCAATAACAACTACAGACGAAAACGGATATTTAATTCCAAACGAAAAGACACTGCCTGGCTGGTCTGGCGCAAATTTTATTCCGATTCATGTTGAAGGAAATCAAGCTACTGTATTTTTTGAACCTTTAGGAGAAAATATGTCGATTCAATTATGCTACCGCACCAAAGAAGGAAAAACTATTTATACTCAGCCCGTTTATGCTGGCGATTGCACTATTTCTTTTGCTCAAGGTATTCCAGCAAATGGTGTTATATTCGCTGTAATTTGTAATTCAGATTATGTTTTTGAAGGCGAAACTACTCGTAAAGCTAAATTCAATTACAGAATTAAATTGGAAGACGGAGCTACAAGTACGGCTAGTGTAGATAAAAATTGGTGGGATTGGAAAGCGATTATAACTGAAAATCTTGCAGTTACCGATTTTTCAAATTCGTCTCCTAACTTTTTGGTTTATCCAAATCCAACTAATAATGCTTCTTTGCTTAACATTAAAGTCTCAAATGAAAATACTGAAACTTACAATTTAAAAATAACCAACATTAATGGTCAAGTAGTATTTGAAAATAAAAACTACAATCTTGAAGAACAATACCATACGGGTAATTTATCAAGAGGTATTTATTTTGTAACCATTCAATCTCAAAATTTTAAACAGACCAAAAAGATTATTGTAAAGTAGCAATTTAGCTAAACATATTTAATTAAAAATGTACTGCATCTTTCAAATGAAAGGTGCAGTTTTCATAAAACAAAAAAAGCTTTATAAATTTATAAAGCTTTTTTTTAATCAAATTAAATAACTAAAATGGTTTTGTGTTTTCGAAATGTACCTTATATGGAAAACTTCTATAAACTTCTTTCTCATTTTCCCAAGAATGCTTTTCATGCTCTTTCGGACTTCCGCTAACCACTAACCATAAATACTCTGTATTTTTAGGAATTTTAAATTCAACTTCATCTTCGCTCTTCTTAAAAACTGTGCTGTAAACTCTACTGCCATCTTTTAATGAGGCTACAAATCCGTAGCGCCAGCCAGCTTCTTTGGTTTCAGCTAAACCTTTAAATTTCAGTTTAACTTTTGTTCCTGCCGCTGGAACGTTTAGTTTTATTCCGTTATAACCATAATCCTGAGGACAATTTGTAGAATCTATTTGATACCAATTTTCTTCTATTTCATTCAATTTCGAAAAATGCAGGTTTCGATATGGCTTTGCAACCTCATCTATTCTTTTTAAATCCCAAGTAATAAATTTTCGAGAAGCATCAAATATTTCATCATTAAATTGTTCCTGCGAAAGATTATTAATTCTCTTATAAGTCATTACAACATCTTCTCCTTCCTTAGTTGATCGGCTGAATCTTCCCCAGAAATCAATACCATGTTTTTCAGACCAATATTCCAAAACATAAGGAGAATGATACATATTTGCTGGATGCAGAAAAGCATAATGTGTTCCTTTTAAAAAATCTTGAAGATGATAATTTTCAAAAGTCATCCATTCAGGATAAACCTGCCAAAGCATATATTGAGCCGACATTTCCATAACAGGTCCAGATGGCCCCGTTTTGCTGTCGGCATGACTCATGTATTGGAATGAATGACCAATTTCATGCGCTAATGCCCCATAAGGAACTTTATTTATTCGGACAGCTGGAGTCCATAAAATGCCCACTTTATCCTCTTCTCCACCTCCAAAAGCGGTATTTTCAGTTCCTCCAAAAACAAATATTAGTAATTTATATTGATCGCTTACTGAGTGTCCTTTTTGAACCAATTTTAAATCATTTACATAAAACTGATAAAATCGTTCACATTCTTCCATTGCTTTTTTAGGATCGAAACGCTTTTTAATATCAGTATTTAAAGTCGGATCATTGCCATATTCTTTATGCCAGAACATCACTATATTATCCGACTCTATCATTCGGCTGTAACTGTAATCGCCATCAGGTGAATCATAATTATTATGATCTGGAACTGACCAAATTTTAGCTGGAATATATCTTTTCTTCGCCGAGACTTCTTTTTGTGCATTTATTACCCCAACAAATGATAAAAAAAGAAGTGTAGCAATTTTCTTGGCGTTATTCATTCGCTATTATTTTTTCGTAATAATCGCAGACCAGCCTCCTCCAGATGCCATTTTAGCCGTTACTTTTGTATTTTTAGTAACCTCTAAAACTTCTTTTTTATAATCTTGCGCAAATGCTTCTGCGTTGATCCCATCTGAAAATACTTCCATTGAAAAATTTCCTTCACCTAAAAAAGAAAGATCAATAGGCAATTCTCTAGCATCTGCATCTGTCATTCCTCCAATAAACCACTTATCGCCTTTTTTTCTTGCTACTACAATATAATTTCCAACAGAACCATGAAGCACAACTGTTTTGTCCCAAACTGTTGGGATTTGAGTTATAAAATCAACTGTTTCTTGTTCTTTATAATAAGTTGACGGCGATTCGCACATCATTTGCAACGGCGCTTCATAAACAACATACATGGCCACCTGATGCGCGCGCGTTCCCATTGTCATCGGATTATTAAAACTTATGGCAAAATTTTTAGGCTGTTTATTAATCATCGATCCGGGTGTAAAATCCATTGGTCCAGCCGCCATTCTAATAAACGGAATCGTTACGGTATGTTCTGGCGTAATGTCTTCGCTCCATTTATTGTTTTCATTCCCTCTAACTCCTTCATAATTCAATACATTTGGATACTTTCGGTGTAAACCAGAAGGCTTAAATGCACCGTGAAAATCTACCAATAATTCCAATTTTGCACATTCTCTGGCAATTTGCTCATAAGAATTTACCATATATTGGTCGTTGCGTTGCATGTAGTCAATTTTTATTCCTTTTGCTCCCCAGCTTTTATAGGCTTCTAAGATTGGCAATAAATTCTGATCCAATGGTTTCCAAAGCACCCAAAGAATTATGCCGACCCCTTTTTCTTTTCCATATCGAATCAATTCTTTGACATCCATTGCAGGATTAAAATCAAGAATTTCAGTAGTCGATTTTGTCCAGCCTTCGTCAAGAATTACATATTCAATTTTATTCGCTGCAGCAAAATCTATAAAATATTTATAAGTTGCTGTATTTAAACCCGCTTTGAAATCAACGCCATAAATATTATTATCATTATACCAATCCCAAGCTACTTTTCCAGGTTTAATCCAATCGGTATTTTTAAGCACATTTGGCTCTGCCAGCTGGTAAGACAAATTACTTTCTATAAAAGTGCGATCGTCATCACTAATCATAAATACACGCCAAGGAAAAGCTCTGCTTCCGTTTGTTTTGGCAATAAAATCTGCTTCTTTCGCAATGGTTTGCACACGATCTGATTTTCCGCCCTTATCGACTGCTTCTAAAACATATTTTGGAAATATTGCATTTAAAGTTGTGTTTCCGTTGCCTTTTAAAAATAGACCCGGATAATCATGAAGTGCTGTTTCGGTAAATAAAACTTTGGCTTTAGACGTAGTAAACAAAACCGGAAGACTGCAAAAATCTTTTGAAGCAATATCATTTAAAGATTTATCCAAATACAATCGTTCATTGTGAGAATACATAGATTCTTCCTGAGGAAATAGAGAACGAGAGTCTTTCGGAAATGATAAAGAGACTTTTTCAGAAATTACATTTCGTTTTTCTTTAGCTTCGTCTATAAACTGATAGGCAACTCCGTCATTATAAGCACGAAAATTAAGTTTATAATTTCCCTGATAAGTAATAGAGAGTTCCGTGTACTCATCTTTTATTTCGCTTTCTTTAATTGGCACTATGGCATATATGTTTTGAGACACACTTTTTACCGTCTGTTTTTTAACTTTCGGATTCAATCCAAAATTTGTTTTTGACGAAAAATCCATTCCTGCTTCTGCATTTTCAATAATCAAATTTCCATTTAATGATGCCGACCAAGAAATTTTATCGGAATTATTCACTTTTATCTGAATGCGTCCATTTGGAGATTTAACTTCATAAGTTTGAGAAGAAGCTTGGTACGCGCATAACAGTAAGCCGCATAAAATCAGTACTCTTTTTTTCATTTTCGAATGCTTTATTTAAACTATTTTTTAGAAGGTTCTTTAGTTGCTTTAGGCGCACTTTGTTTCATTAAATTTAGCACCTCATATTTATTCAATCCGTAATCATACATTTTAAAAGATGCCATAAAACCAGAATAATTTTCTCCAATATCTGAAGCACCAATTATAATTTTAGCATTTTTTATAGCCGATGACAGCATCATATTTTGAGCATTATCGAGTACGCCGTCTACATAAATTTTTTCCACAACACCATCAAAAGTCAAAACAAGATGATGCCATTTATTTTGTTCTGGAACTTTGTTGTATTTCATATCAAAATGGCCGTCTAAATGCGGTGCGGCACCATAATGTCCGATATTATATGCCAATGCATTATAAGAATTTGCCAAATTATATTCTGAACGATCACACCATGAAGCCAGAAACTCTCCTTCTTTGGCTACTTCTGGATTTTTCACCCAGACTGCAACAGAATAAGAACCATTCCAAGCCAAACTTTTAGGAACGGGCTTATCCAAAATCAAAGCGCCATTTACAAAATTAAGAGCCTTAATTTTATTTTCTTTATCCAAAGAGATTTTTACATCTCCCGTTTTTGTAAACGAACCTCCTAACGAACCTTTATTTGGCAAACTGCTAAACGAAGTATTGTTTTTTTCATTCGTAACATCAAGATCTATCAGCATTTTATGCGAACTTACAGCTGCAGGTTCTACATTCGATTTTTTGTTTTCTAATTTTAGAGGAAGTTCAAATAATTCACTGTACACTTTTATGTTCCAAACTGCCGCATAAAGTCCTGTTTTTTCTGTACCTAAAATTTTTAGTTTTAAGAAACGAGCCGTCACATTAGTATCATCAATCATTGGACTTCCAGAAGTGCGATTTTTTGATTTATCAGCATACAAATGCCAATTTTTCCCGTCTTTAGAATATTCTAATGTATATTGATAATAATAGCTTGCAAACTCAAATTGGGTCATTACCCTTTTAATTTCTTTTACGCTTCCTAAATCGATCGTTAAATCTTGCGGTAGCGCATTACTGCCAGCTTTCCACATTGTTGCATTATTATCATCTATTGCAAAATCAGGTTTGTATTGATAATCGTATTCTAACGATTGTAAATGATAATAAGAAGATGCCGTTGCTTTGGCATTAAGTACTAAGTTTTCAGGCACATTTGTTTTTACCATTTTTCCAATACCTACTGAAGTTGGAATTACTTTTTTGATTGTCGAATCGTTTTCAAAAATCATTTTATCAATACAGACTTGTCTAGCCAAGCCTCCTCGAGTCATTGGATAATCGTGTTTGTGATAGACTATATAATAATCTTTTCCGTCTTCTAATACCGAATGATGTCCTGGTCCGTGTGTTGTTTTGTCTTCATTTGTACTCAAAATCGGATTATTAAGTCCTTCTTTAAACGGTCCATAAGGAGAATCTGAATATGAATATCTCACATTATAAGTTTCGTCATGACAAGAAGCTCCAGAATACATCAAAATATACTTGTTCCCTTTTTTCATCATGTACGCGGCTTCAAAAGGTTCTGGAGTCTGACTTAACGGAATGTTTTTGGAATTCATCATATCTTTCATCGTAGAATTATTTAATTCTCCTACGGCATATCCGCCATTATAATGTACCCAAGTTCCCCAATAACCGTATATTTTCCCATCGGAATCTCTAAAAAATTGTGCGTCTAAGGATGGAAAACCTTCTCTTGGATATCCATTTGAAATTACGGGTTCATCATTTTGATTTAATTTTTTCCAAGGTCCTATCGGAGTATCCGAAACATAACCGTATATATTACAGCCTATTTCACAGTTTCCAAAATACAAATAATACTTACCATCATTTCCAACAACAATATCTGGCGCCCAAAAATTGGTAATTGGTTTTGCTGTGAAAGACGGAATTTCCATAGTATAATTGTACCAGTTTTTTAAATCCTTGCTATACCAAACGGTTGGAGCTCCAGATGCCAACATTTCATTATCTGTGGTAGCATAAATATAATAAATGTCGCCAAATTTTTTAATAGTTGGATCTGCATAATACCCTGGCAGAATTGGATTTCCAGCATTTAATAAGTTGACATTTACTTTTTCCTGCGCAAAACCGCTTATCATAAAGAACAGTAAAAGGAAGATAAATAATATGTTCTTTTTCATGATTCTAATAGTATTATTTTAATATAACTGAGCTGTTCAGATTAGTAAAAAAAGAACAAGGGCAACTCCACTACTAATTGCCCCTGTTCAAAACCAATCTTAGTTTAAAGCAAAAATTATTTAATTTTTATTTGAATTGTTTTCTTTTGAAGCGGAATTTCATAAGCTCCTCTAACCTTAGAATAAGGAAGCTGAATATCTTTATTAATTCTCAAATAAGCATTTGGAGTAAATTCGTTCTGACTGCTTAAAGTAATTTCAACTTCATCTGTTTTTGTATTATAAGCCACTGTATCAAAAGTTCCTGCGTCTAGTGTTAACCACAATTGTTTTGGCGCAATAAATACTTTCGATTTTGCCGCAGTAGTTAATTTTACTTGTACCAAATCGCCTTTTACTGTGATATTCCCACCAAAAGCTAACCAGCCTAAATCGCTATCTTTTGTAATATACGTAGCGGTATTTACAGCATAACCATAAAAACCAGAACCGTAATCTCCAGACAAATAATCGATTCTTAATTCTGTTGGATAAGAGTGAAAAGCTGCAGAACCAAATCCGTCTTCGGTAATGTTCGAAATTCCTCCTAAAAGTCCGCCATAACCTACTTTCAATAAATATAAGTCATCCGATTTTTTTCTGTATTGTCTCAAAACTGGAATAGCATTTAAAGAAGATCCGTAATGATGAATCTGACGTTCGACTCTCGATAATTTTCCTCCGTATAAGAAATCCCAATATCTGCGCGCATTACCATTGTACGCCCAGTGAGGCATCGTTGGCATATAAGCCAAGATTGCATTCAATGTTACATCAGCTTTTTCATCATAACCAAAATAATCCGACCATATATAAACTTCTTCCTGACCTGTTGAATCCCAAGGCATTTCGCTTCCAAAAGGATAATCAAGCGCTTTCCAATGATTGGCTCTTTCTTTCATTTTTGATTCTAAATTGGAAGCCAGATCCGTAAGGTTTTCATTTTTTAAATCTTCTAAAATCAATAGAAATACAGAACCTTCCATTTGACCAAATTGAGCATAATAAGGAGCCAATTCAGTCATTGCGATTGAGGTATAATAAGCTTGTTTTAAATACCAATCCCAAGGTTTATCTACTACTAAATCTTTATTGTATCTCGCTAATCGATACAATGTCCAATATGCTGCGGCAACGTGAGGATAGTTATAAGATCTTCCAGGATCGTTTGCTTCTTTATGTTTCCACGCTGCCCATGAACTATAATCTACATCTTTGCTGTAAGTTCCTTTTGGCAGAGAATCTGGTTCATAATAAAAAACGCTTTTTTTAACCCCGTATTTATTTTTTCCATCACTATATTGAATGTTTCCCCAAAGTGTTTTATCTACAAATTGTTCTAATTTTTTAATTTCTTCTTTATCAGGCTGAATATGCTGTTTCATAATTGCAGCCAGCCATCCTCCTGCTCCGCCTTCATCACTTAAACCCGCTACCCAAGCTCTGCTGTCTTGAGTCAGTTGTTTTTTGGTTTCGTAATCATAACTAATTACCGAAGGATTTCTTTTGAAAATTGGATCTGGCTGATCGAACCATTGTTCTGTAGTCAAGAAATGTCCAAAATCTTTAATAACTTCATTTTCAGGTTTAATAATTTTATAATTGATGGTTTGTTTTATGCCATTTTTATAATTGATGGTCAATCTGGCACGTCCCCATTTAATGCCATGAACGATATATTTCTTTAATCCTTTTGGCGTTCTGCCATCTTCTTTTATTTGAAGCGCTCCTTTTGGTTCAATTTCAAATGAGCTTACTTCATTTTTATAATTCAAAAACAATTTTGATTTAACATCTTGAGGAAGCACATATCCCGGAATACTTGTCGCAACAGGAAGTTCTTCTTTTACAAGCGTGTTTTGTATGTCTTCAATTCCTTCAGAAAGCACCAATTTTAAGGCAAAACTTTTAGATTCTTTTGGTTTTAATACTAATGAAGTTGGTGCATTCCATTGCTGTGCATTTTTCCATTCATTTTCGGCGTAAGCTTTACTGTAGACCATCCATTCGTGAAAACCTTCAAAAACAATGCTTCGTGGAGTTGGATCATCCAATAAAGGACGATACGCTTCAAAAGCCATATTTTCTTTTGGAAGAACTAATAATGCAGGTCCTTCTCCGCTTAATCTTTTTACTTCTAAATATCCCGCATCCATTCCGATATAAGGATCAAAAAATACATTTTGAGCGTGCGTTTCATTCAATGATTTTCCTTCTAAAATGTTGTTGAAAACCATCGGAATTCCTAATGCTCCAATCTCAATATTATTAGCTGATTTATTAGTAATCTCAAATCGCATTACTAATTCGCCGCCATCAATTTCATAAAAACGCTTAATTGTTACCGGAATATTACTTGGTAAAGTATTGGCTAAATCTGCTGCAGCTAAAACTTTTTCAGAAGTTTGTAAAGGCGTAACCGCTTCACGTTTAGCAGCTGTTGAATAGCTTTGCCAATCGCCGTTTCCTTCTTTAATTCTTAAATTAATATCTCCAAGATGATAAAGTCCGTCCTTGTCTCTGATTTCAAGTCGGTCACTAGGCGTAAAATCAAAATTCAAATTTTTAATTGGCCTTAAACCTGCAACTGTCTGCGATGCTTTTACCAATTTTAATTGAAAAGCAGGCGTATTTATTTTTTGATAAACTTCGGCAATACCCAAAGAAGGTTTCTTTTGTTCAATTCTACTCCAATAATCTTGAGCCTGAATACTTATCGTACATCCCAAAAATAATAATAAACCAAGTCTGTATTTTTTATTTCCCATCTTTGTTTTATGCTAGTTTAATTTGTTTTTTGCTTTTGTTTTATGCTTTGTGCTGACTTATTTTAAAGTAACATCCAGATAAACCGAATGACGCCCATAGGTATTGTAAAATGGTTTAAATTGTACTCCATCAACAACAAACTCTAATTTTTCTGTATCACCTTTTATAGATTGGTTCAAATCTTTAGCATCCAATGTTATTTTACGCCATTCTTTAAGTGGTTCCGATTCTTGAGCTGCCAACAATATTGGCCCATAAAATAAACTTGCAATGTTCTGCTGATCCATTACAGGATCTAAATGAAATTGAAATGGCATACGAAGTTCAATCTTATCTCCGTTTTTCCATTTACGGCTTAAAGTAAGATAGCTTCCCGGAACTGCTTTTACTTTTTCGTCCTTGCCGTTTATTTTTACAAAAAATCCTTTCGTTGCCCAGTGCGGTACACGTACATTTAAATCAAACTTTCCGTCTCCTTTGATCGTTAATTGCGTATGATCTTCATTTGGGAAAGAAGTTGTCTGCTCTATTGTTACATTTTTTTCTTTCCATTTTACTGTTGAAGGAACATAAAGATTAACATATAAAGCCTGATTGTCAATACTTTTAAAATAAATTGAATTTTGCAATTTAGTACTGCTTTCCAAAGCCGTTCCGTTACAGCAAGTAAAACCGTCCATTTTTGGATTACCAAATTGTTTTATAGATCCAGGTCGCAACGGAACATGATACGTATTTGCAGGTGTTTTTTCTGCCACCGAAGCGAGAATATGATTGTACAAACCTCGTTCATAATAATCCATAAATTCAGCACGCTGATCAAAAAGAAACAAATCGCTAGTCAATTTCAGCATATTATAAGTTGCACAAGTTTCATTTTGTCCCCCAGCAGAAAATCCGTTTTCATAAATTGTTGAAGGCTGACTGATAAAACATTCTGCATTTGCAGGATTACTTGCTCCAGCAACACCACCAATACTGTACATGTAATCGTTGGTAGTTTTGTACCAGAAATTATCAGCAATGCGATAATATTCAGGAGTTTTAGAATCACGGTACATTTCAAGTGCGCCCACAATTTGAGGAATATGCTGATTGGCATGTAAACCGCGAAATGTATCTACATTTTTAGCTAATCCGTTTGAATGTTTTGCATCTCCATAAAATACTTTAATGTTATCAAACAGTTGAGCAACTTCTAGATAACGCTTTTCATTAGTTATTCTGTAAAGACGCGCCATCACTTCATTCATTCCTCCAAATTCGCCAGCAATATATCTGTTCCACATACTGATAAGCGTTTCATTAGGCAATTTTTTCATTCTTGCATATACCCAATCTCCCATTCCTTTGGATATTTCGAGCGCTTTTTCATTACCGCTTACTTCATAAACATCTAATAAACCAGCAAGAATTTTATGCAAAGTATAATATGGCGCCCAAATTTGAGTTTTCTGTCCGCCATAATTTGCTCCTTTTTCCAACATTATAAATTGATCTGGCGGATAAGCACTTATAAAACCTTTTCCCCAATTCCAGTAATCAGTGCGAATGCCTTCTGTACTTAAATCAGAATCATATTCTGTTTTGCCTGGACCAAAAGGAACTGCGGTCGGATCTGAAACACTTGATCCTCCAGCTTCACGAGGTTTTCCAGACATTTGCGCCAACTCATAAAGAGTATTGACCAAATAATCCATTTTTTTAGAAAAATTTTCATGTAAAGCATTATCATATCCTGTACTTGCATAAGCCTGTGCAATCGCCGTTAAATAATGGCCTGTTGCATGGCCACGTAATTTTGTGTCTTGAGTATCCCAAACTCCTAATGCTTCTGCGTTTTCTGGCTGTTTTTGTCCAAATGCATTTCTAAACATATACAAGAAAGAATCAGGATTTGTTTCAGCAAGAGTTTTTATAAATTTCTCTCTATTTTCAATAAATTTTGTGTCATGTCCATGAGAATCTGAGTTTAATGTTACCTCATCTAAATTGAATGTTTTCAACTTAAGTTCTGGTGTCTTCGCTTCTTTGGCCGCTTGTACTGTAACAATTGCTTTCGGTTTTAAATCAGTACCTGAAACCGTTCCTGTCACGGTATATTGTCCCGCTTTTAGAACCGAACTATTATCTGTTGGCGCTGGCCAGATTACTTTAACCTCAGGCCCTTCAATTCCGTTATTATATTCGCCTTTTAAAGTGCGAGGTAAACGAGGAAGATCGCCAATTACAGTCTGAACTTTTATATCTGAAACATTCATTAGAAATTCATTATACAACTGAGGAGTTGTCGCAGGAAACTTTGGCAAATCGCCTGTTGGCTGTTCTGGTTCCTCTTCTTCCGCTTCTTCTTTTTTCAAAGAATTATAATAGATTTTATCAATCTGTTTTTCAGTTAAAGGAACTCGATAAACTCTAAAATCATGCAATTTTGCCTTTAAATACGGATCATCAGGCAAAATTGATTTACCTATATTCAAGGTGTTATTTTTACCCGAATTAGGCTCAAACAACTGATCTAATTTTAATTTTACATTCTTAGCAGAACCTGTTAAAACTCCATTTACATAGGTGTTTAAAGATTTGGAAGGAATATCAATTACAACTACTAAATGAACCCACTTGTTAAGTTCTAAAATTGGCCCATCGGTTTTGTATTTCTCTCCTGCTGAAGTTGTAATTTCAGTTTGCAAATTGTTTTTTTCCTTGTTTCCTGTCGGAGCTACAAAAAAATGCGTTTTATTATTTTTTCCAAAATCAAAAAAATGCTGATTTCGCTGATCAGAAAGTAAATATATCCATCCCGAAATACTCAGCGATTCTTCCCCTGCAAATGCATTGCCTGGAATTGTCAAATAGGAGTTACTATCTCCCGTCAAAGAAAGCACTTTTCCGAACTGGGAATCATTTTCGAATTTCATTTTTAAACCTGACACATTACCATGCAGATTATTTCTAGACCAATCTTTTACATCGCCGTCAAACACATAACGGGCAATCAATTCAGTTTCACCAATACCATCCAAAATCTGATCACCGCCTTGCGCCCATAAAGTTGCTGTATTTATGGAGCTAAAACTCAACATTGCAAATAGTAATAGTCTAGATAATTTCATATTTAAAAAAATTTAATATTTCGTCTTTTAATTCTCAACTCGCAATCAAAAAAATGTCAGTAATCAATAAAGCTTTTTTAATTGTGTAAAATGTACATTTATCAAAAATAGCCAATAATCCTCAGCAAATCGAATATTTTAACAATTGTAAAATTATAAGCAATAAGCAAATTAATCCAACTATATTTTATCCTAACCCAATACTATATTATCTTAAATTAAACATTTTAACAGTTTTATAGAATAATTCAAACATCTACACACTTATAAAGACGCGTAAACTTCATTGTCAATTATTTAGACCTCTTATCGAAATTTGGCTGTCAAGTAAGAAAAAAAATCACTATTTTTAACTAACCTTCATTTTTTCATTATGACCGATAAATCACAACTCTTAAGTTCCATTTTCAGACATCTTGATGGCTTGGTTACTGCTCCTGTAGCAATAGCACTTAAAAATAAATCTGTATTAGAATTTATTTTAGACAAAAAGCAAACGCAATTATCTGAGCTTACAACTGTTTTTCATGCCAATGAAGGCTATCTAAATATAGCTTTAAGAATTTTGGCTTCTCAAGGCTTTTTAGATTATAATGTTGATAATAAAACACAGATAATTACAATTGCTATAAACGAGAAAACCGAAACCGCTTTTTCACTGTTTCATCTGTACGAAGATGTCGTTACATTACTGCAATTGTCTATACATTTTCATCCGCGTTTGTTTGAAGATACGCCATTTGAAAAGCTCAATGCGATTTTTGAAAAATATAAAAAGAGATACGGACTTGAACCTTCGACCGATCCTTTGAAAAATAGTATTCAGGAACAGATTTTAAAACATATTGAAGGTTACCTGATTGGGCCAACTATTGTGCGTTTGGCGATGAACGGAATGTTTCATAAATATTTTATGGAAACTTCTTTCAGTCCCGAAGAGTTTCATAAATCACCAGAAAATTTTAAAAAAATATTAGACTTTTTTGTGCATCTAGGCTGGTTTCTGGAAAAAAAAGGAAATTATCAATTTACCGAAGCTGGTTTGTTTTTTGCCAAAAGAGCGAGTGCTTATGGCGTTACGGTTTCTTATTTGCCAACATTTGCTAAAATCGAAGAATTAATTTTTGGCAATCCAAATGTATTGCAAACCACTGAAGGTGAAAACGAAATTCATGTCGATCGTGAAATGAATGTTTGGGGAAGCGGCGGCGCTCACGACACTTATTTTAAAGTTGTGGATGAAATTCTCATAAAACTTTTTAATCTTCCTATTGAAGAACAGCCAAAAGGAATTCTCGATATGGGATGTGGAAATGGCGCTTTCCTCCAGCATATTTTTGAAGTAATCGACAGACAGACTTTAAGAGGAAAAATGCTCGATGAATACCCTTTATTTTTAGTTGGCGCTGATTACAATCAGACGGCTTTGAAAGTAACCAGAGCTAATCTTATAAACGCAGATATTTGGGCAAAAGTAATTTGGGGAGATATTGGCCGTCCTGATTTACTTGCTAATGATCTGAAAGAAAATTATAATATTGACCTAAAAGATCTTTTGAATGTAAGGACTTTTTTAGATCATAATAGAATTTGGCAAGAGCCGAAAAATGCTAACGAAAAGAGAGTCAGCACCTCAACTGGTGCATTTGCTTACAGAGGAAAAAGAATTAGCAATAATCTGGTTGAAGACAATCTTTTGGAACATTTACAAAAATGGTCGCCGTATGTGCGTAAATTTGGCTTGCTTTTAATCGAACTTCATACCATAGATCCAAAACTTACTGCCAGTAATTTAGGCAAAACTCCAGCAACAGCTTACGATGCTACTCACGGTTTTTCTGATCAGTTTATTGTTGAAATTGATGTTTTTAATGCTATTGCAGCAGAAGCGGGATTATTCCCAGATCAATCTATTTTCAAGCGATTTCCCGATGCTGATACTGCAACAGTAAGTATTAATTTGTTGAAGGGGAAATAATTTTTGAAATATTATTAGTTGACAAAAGCAACTAATTTTATATATTTGTATCTCAACAATACAATATTTCAAACCATGAATACCACAACTTCAAAAATTAGAAGTTTTAATAGATTTTATACGGCGCATTTAGATATCTTAAGTCAGCATTATTTAGACAGCGAATATTCTTTAACCGAAATACGAATTCTATATGAAATCAGCGAAAGCAAAATAATAACCGCTCAGAAAATCACCGAAATTTTAAATCTAGACAAAGGATATTTAAGCCGAATTTTAAAACGTTTTTTAAAAGAAAACTTAATTGTAAAAGTCGCTTCCGCAGAAGATAAACGCGCTTTTAACATCAAACTGACCGATTCTGGAAATGAATTATTAAGTATTTTAAATGCTAAATCTGAAAACAAGATCGAAGGTAAAATTGAAAAACTAAACAATTCTGAAAAAGAAATTTTAGTCGATTCGATGAATACTGTTAGAAATCTGCTTACAGAAAATAAGATAGCTCGAGAAGATATTACTTATCGTCATAATATTACTCCTGGCGATATTGGCTACATTATTTATTTACACGGATTTATCTACGGAAACGAATCGAATTTTTCAAATGATTTTGAGAAATACGTGATCAAGACTTTTTACGATTTCTTAGAAAAATATTCCCCAGAAAAAGACCGAATCTGGATGGCAGAATACAATAACAAAATTGTGGGATGCGTTGCAATTGTGCATCAACCTAATGAAGAAGCGCAATTAAGATGGTTTCTTCTAGATCCCGCTTTTAGAGGTCTCGGAATTGGTAAAAAACTCTTAACCGATGCCATTGATTTTTGCAGAGAAAAGAAATTTAAAAACGTTTTTCTGCTTACCACAAGTTTACAAGACAAAGCGCTTCAAATGTATAAAATGATGGGATTCGAACTTACAAAATCTGAAGAAGTTCAGGAATGGGGAAAAACGTTTTATGAGGAGCGTTATGATTTGAAACTTTTCAAATAGAATTACATCTTTGATGCAGTCTCACACGTTCCTACCAAATAAGAATAGATTTAAAAATATGAAAATGCTTTAGCCAAAACTTCAAAAGTTTAGCTAAAGCATTTTTCATAATCCTCTTTTTATTTAAAAATAAGTCTGAGATTTATTAAAACAATTTACATCATAGTATTAATACGAATACTAGCTTTTATAAGAGCCAATGCTGATATTTTTGACACATGAATATCTTTTGGCTGATGATGCGAATTCTGACTTACTAATTTCACATAATCTTGCCCTTGATCAGATTTCTGAACGTATTTTACAGTGATGTATTCTTCCCAGTCATTCAGTTTAACACTTAGAAGATACATTTCGCCAAAAAAGATATTTTCAAATTCTGTTTCCTTATAAAGAATAATGTCTCCCGATTTCAATAAAGGATACATACTATCTCCTGTTACAGAAATTGCTCCATCGCATTTTGGAAGATTTGGAATTTTTATTGTATCCAAAATTCTTTGCGGTTCTCCACTGCTAAAGAGCTCTCTTAAACCCGCAACCGCCTCTAAATCATATAAAGGTATTTCTTGATTTGCATGAAGCGAATCGACTGTTTTTCTATCACTATTCATAACCATAACACTAGTATTTTCTTCTTTAATCATAGGTCCGTTTCCTGTTAACAGCCACTCTGAACTTAGGTCTGGATAATAGTGTAATATTTTACATGCCTTATCTGTTCCCATATTACTGCTATTGTCTAAAAATTTATTAGAAAACCCTAGATCATTACAAAACTTATACTTAGTAATCCCTTTATAATCAAGATATTCCCGCACTCTTTCCGTTGACCCCATAAAAAGATGTATTATTTTACGTTAAAAATTTGTTTTAATGTATTATTTTACATTATATTTGCAAAGTAAAGAAAAATAAAATTGAAAAACAATAGGTTAAGCCAGAAAATATTGAGCAAAGATAAAATCAAACAATTTTAAATAACACACAAACAATTGATTTACAAAGACTAAAACAACAAATATTCACAAAAAGAAAAATACTACCCTAAAAGACAAAAAGAATGGAAAATACTACGATTTAAAAACAGCCCTTCTTAAAGAATCTGAAAACAATAAAATATCATTAAATCTTTAATCCAAATTAAAATGGGAACAAATCAAATCAAAGAAAAAATTCGGGAACTGGAAAATTGGCTTATTGAAAATCCAAATAGTCCTGAAAGAAGTTTAATCGAATCTGACATTAAAAAATTAAAAAATCAATTAGAGAAAAATTATGAATAAAACACAAATCGAAGAACGTATCGCATTATTATATCTGGCACTACAATATTGTTCAGAAAGAAGCAAAACTTTTACAGCCGGAGAAAGAATCTGCATCAATCAGGAACGTTTTCAATGGATGCATATACTGGATGATGAAACTGCCTCTCCTCGTCCTGTTCCGTCAAATATTGAAAGTAAAATAAACGAGGTTTCGAAACTTGCTTTACACCATAATTTCAAACCTTATTATGCAGATCCATTTAAAGAAGAAATATTAATTTACTAAAAGCCAATTATTATGAACACTACAACTGCAAACAATTTTAAACCTGTTATGGACTTAACTCAATTTTCTGCCCAACAATTAAAAGAAGCGCTCCAGCGAGTTGAAAACAAGAAGAATGAAGAAAGAGATGCTTATAAAAAACTAGTAGCAGAAACGATTCCAAAAGCACTTTCTAGATTACAGGAAACTTCTGAAATGATGCAGAATGCAAAAACGGAAACTTTTAGACTGTTTGAAACTATTCTGGACTTAAAAAATCAAGTTTACGGATTTAAAGAAAAACAAATGTCACACACTTTTTCTAATGACAAAGAAGAAATTACGATTGGATACCGCATTAACGAAGGTTGGGATGATACCGTAACTATTGGAATCGAAAAAGTGCAGAATTATATTTCTTCTCTTTCTACTAGTAAAGAAACTGCTTCGTTAGTCAAAATTGTTTTCAATTTATTAAAAAAAGATGCCAAAGGAAATCTAAAAGGTTCTAGAGTTTTGGAACTTCAAAAACTGACAAAAGAATTTAATAATGAAGAGTTTACAGATGGTGTAGAGATTATTGCTTCGGCTTTTAAACCTGTACGTTCAAGCTGGTTTATTGAAGCTTGCCGAATTGATGAAAATGGTGTAAGAACCAATATTCCGCTATCGATGTCTTCTGTAGATTTTTTACAAGGATATGCTTTTGATTTCTTTAATCAGCAAAACGAACAAAATCATGCAGCTTAATCACGACATTTATTTATCACTGTTATTAACGATTCTGTTAATTCTAACCAATTTAAAACCCATCCTTTTATTTAGAGAATGGTTTTATTTCAAATTAAAAACAACTTTTAAACAATACCTGAATGAGCGTAAAAATAAAGCCAATTACAGATCATGAAAGCTACAAAGTAAACGAACACACTATCTTTAAAGACAGACTCGGAAATTGGAATTGCAGTAACGACTTATCCAAAAAAGAACGTCTGGCTTTTAATCGGTATGAAAGTATTTTGATTCAAAATCCGAGATTCAAAAAACACACAACAGCCACTTATAAAGGCTAAAACGACCTCCAAACCTGCAGCCGAAAAAAGCAGGTAAATAAAAATGGTTCCTGTTTCTTCTTCTTTATGAAGAGAATCAGGAACCGATAAACGGGCGATTTCTGCCCTTATAATAAACAGCCAAAACTCATTCTTTCTATTGGAATCCAAACCTAAAAAGGTTTTGGAAACAGGATTGTCATGCGGGGTTTGCTGACCTAAATTGTTAAATAAATCTTTAACAAATACAACCTCAGAACGAGGTTCAATATAAAAATGGCATCGGGAAGTAAAAACCATTTATTAAATATGATCAAATGGTTTGGCTGTCTTAAATATGATGTCTTTATAATTCAAACTATTAACTCTTTTTCAAACTTCGTTCTTCTTAAAATTCTTTTTTTCTATCATTCAAAATATTATCTCTCATGCCTATATCTTCAAACAGAAGTCTCGGAATTCAAAAAAATAAATTAATGCGTTACAAACTCATTAAAGAACTGTATCAAAAGCACAAAACGGAAGATATTCCAACTACTGTTGTGTGGCGTAAATACGTCTACCCAGTATATCCAATTTCGAGAACTACTTTGTATGAAATTCTCTGTACACCTATCACATCTGAACTAAAAAAAATTGAAGAACTTATGAGCAATCAGGAAAGGTCTTCTTAATACATATAAAAGAAAAAAATCATTCTTTTTTTATCTTCAAAAGCATCCTTTTTGTGATGCAAAGATGAGCCATTTACTTCATCTAAAACGACTTCTGTTCGCTTTCCTTACAACTCTGTAAAGCCCTAGAATACAAATGTTCGCAGACCTTGCAATCATTTTTTTTAGGGCTTTTTTCACCCAATCTTTGCAATCTCAAAAGGAAACAACCGCGCTCAAAAACTAGAAAAAAATCTAGTTAAGCTTCCTCTCTAAAACAACGCTAAAGTTGTTTTTTGAACAAATCATTTTTAAACCCAACATTCAACTTTAAACACATTCAATGGAGCAGTTTTTATACCCCACTCTAACCGCATTTTTTGCCGCTTTTATTACTTGGTTTTTCTCTATGCGAAAATCACTCGCAGAAGACCGCGCAGCCGAACTCGACAATGCCGTAAGCGCAGTAAAATATTACCGTGATCTTCTGGACGACATTACCGCACGGCTTACCGCTGCCACAGAAACCATAAAAAAAATGGAAATACAGCACAAAGAACTCATGCTGATCAACCAGCAATTGGTTGACGAATTACAAAAATTTAAACAATTAAACGGAAAAAGCTCATGACACTAGCTCAAAAAACTATCGAAATTGCTACGGCACAGATTGGTGTCGAAGAAATGCCAAGAAATAGTAACGCAGGCCCCGAAGTAGAAATTTATTTAAGAAGCGTCGGACTTGGTAAAGGATACGCCTGGTGCATGGCTTTTATTTACTGGTGCGCACAGAAAGCTTCTCTTCAGATTAACGAAAAAAATCCTTTGAAGAAAACGGGAGGTGTTTTAGATCAATACAATTCGAGACCTCTTTTGGTAAAAAAAACACCTCAGCCTGGAGATGTTTTCATTATGGATTTTAATAACGGTACTGGTCACGCTGGATTTGTCGAAAAGATTGCCGGAAATACAATTTATACCATTGAAGGAAACACCAACGATTCTGGAGGTCGAGAAGGCTATAAAGTAGCCAGAAGAAAACGCGATATCAAAAGCATTAAAGGCTTTTTACGACTCTAAAACCAAAACTTATAAACCCAATTTAATTATGACTAAAAAACTAAAATGTCTTGTTTTCTCTCTTTTCATTATCCTGATTATGATTTCCTGCCGAAGTTCGAAACCTGTGCAAAATGAAAACAAAACCCAGACCATTACCATTACCGAAACTTTACACGATACAGTTTTTAAAATTGCTAAAGACAGCAGTTCTTACAATGCATTATTAGAATGCCTTAACGGAAAAGTAGTTCTTAAAAATGTTATTCAGGCCGAACCAGGGCGTAGATTAAAAAGCCCAAAGGTTCGACTTGATAACAATAAACTTCAAGTAGACTGCAACCTGAAAGAACAGGAACTCTACGCGCATTGGAAATCGAAACAGGTTAAAGATGTCCAAGAAAAAACGATTACGATTACTGAGTTTACCAACTATCTCACTTTTTGGCAAAAAGTACAGATTTGGCTTGGGAGATTGCTACTTCTTATTCTCCTCTTTTTACTTGGAAGATTCATCTACAGCATCTATAAACCTGAATGGTTTAAATAAAAACTTTTATAAATAACACTTAAAATATGTCCGCAAAATCCCATTTTTTTATAGAGTCGGGAGGTTTTCCCGCGCAGTTGTCAGGTCAGGGCTTTGGACCTCAATCTGAAACTGTTTTCAACCTGACTTCTAGATTTTCTTTAGACGCACCCAAAAAAACCTTTTCGATTTGCAAAGGAGTTGTTTTGGTTCAGCCTCAAACTGGTAATCCTAATAAAGTGAATCTAATTCTTCGTCCTTACAAACAGCCATTTCCTGGGTTGAATATCAAATATTTTGTTTACAGAGGTTTACAGAAAAGTGATTTTTTTACAACTGATTCCGAGCCATTAATTATTACAAAAAGCAGTTCAACTTCTGACTTTATTAATAAGATAAACGACGATTTTAAAGCTTTTCATGAAGGACGTGTAAAAAAAGAGGGCGAAACAGTCACGCCTATTCCTGTTCCCCCTTTCACCGCTAAGTTTATTGGCTATGAAAAAGAAAAAGAGGATGACGATAATGATGGAACTTTATTAATCCCCCTTTCTGACTTCTTTTTTAAAGAATCAAAATTTGTCGCAGCCGGTGATACTTTTGATGAAAAAGACGATTTCGAATTACCCCTAATCGATATTGGAAAATCGTTAGGAAACTTTGCACAAGGCGAATGCGGAATTGATGTTGTTCTAAATTACGGCGATTACAAATATGATTTTGACAATACTGAGTTTGCTTTCAATTTAGAATATGCTCGCAAACCTTTCGCAGAAATTACAGTAAATGGAGATACGCCTTTTAAACAAAAATTGCAGCGCGAGCAAAGCATTCAATTTATTGATATTGCTGCTTTTTATGGCTCTCATGTTGAAAATGGAGTTGTTACAGCAACTGCTTCTGGAGTTCAAACCGAGAAAAAAGGAACGGCTATTTTCAATGAGCTGCTTAATAAATTTTGGACGAAAAACAATTGGTACGTTTACATTCAAAGTGATCGTACTCGCAGTTATGATTTTTATGGAAATTATAAAATTGGTGAAGGTCCTGAAAACCTAAAAACAGGATTGTTGAAAGACACAGCAACCAATGAAGTTCCTATGACTGCTATTACGTATGGAAATTCTGGATGGCCCGTTTTAATTAATACACAAAACCAAGCCAATACGGTTACTACCAATGATCTGTATCTGCAATTTCCGACAGACAACAATAACAATACTGCCTTTTACGGACAGCTTGCCAAAGTTGCCAATGCACAAAAAGACAATTTTATTAATGCAGATGGTTTACGACTGCCTCCTGATGAAGAAGGAAATTATAGTGAATTAACCTCTACAGTGCAATTAACTACTCCAGCTGTTGCAGGCGAAAACATTGCTGCATTAAGTCTTTTGATTTATCAGGGAAAAGTCAATATGTACACGGCTGGAACAACACAAGACGAAAATGGAGATTTGGTGATTTTATACAGACAAGCCAACTTTTTCGACAATGTTTTCAGTTTAATCAAGACTAAACCTTTATTAAAATTAGGCACTGACGAAAATTATTCCAGAATGACTTCTGAAAAACTGAATCTCATTAATGAGTTTTATGATAAAAAACAGCAGGGAATTTCTATTGCACAAACAGTAACGGTTAACGATATCATTGAAACCGGAATTGAAGAGAAACCTTTTGTTGAACGTGTAACCTATCTTACAGAAGCGGCAGACGTCATGAACAATGCTGTTTCTGCAACTGGAAACACTACTCCAGATACTAAAACTACAGCTTCTGCCAGTGGTGCAGTAACCAAAAGTAAAACCTATCAGCTTCCTGATCCTTATTACTACAATTTAAAACTATTTACAGACAGTACACAAACTATTACAGGACTAGAATTAAAAACACTTGATGGCTCTACACCCAATAAAATCATCCTAGGATTAACTAAAGAGGAAAATGAAATTATAAAAGATTTGATTTCTAGTGATATGAAAAATCCTCGGCTGTTTTTGATTGATCTTTTTGAAGATGAAAATGAATTGATTTCTCCTGAAGATATTAAATATCAAAAATACAAAGTTGCTATTGTGGCTGAAAATGCTGAAGGCAACAACGAATTGAAGGAACAACTAGAGAATCCTGTTTTTGTTTATTCATTGGATAGGAGATATCATTTTAGTAAAGGCCATAGTGAATATGTAACGACACCCGATAAACTTTTTAAACAAATTATTGACTTAACTCTTTAGAATACATGAAAGATTTAGTAGTACTGGCTAATGGGGATATTGTTTACTTATCAAGTATAAGTGAAGATGAAATTTTTGATCCCCTAAATAATGATTTATTATTTTTTAACAACGGTAGGGTTAGGCGATTTAAAAAGAATGGAATTGCTTACATGGCAATTTTTGACGAAAACACTAATAAATTTGATAGTTATAGGTCGGAAATTAATTTTTGGAACCATAACAAACCTAATAAAAGCAGAACAGATACAACAACTACTTATGAAGCACTGGGACATCGATTTTTAATTTGGGACGTATTACCTGGAAATGCTAAAAAGGGAGATAATGTAATTCTAGCTCATAAAAAAATTACTGTAAATGGAGATAAACTTGAAACAAACATCTTATATAGATCTATTCCTTATGAAAAGGCGCATCCACTACGTGCACAAATTTCCTTAAATAGTAATCATCCAAATTTTAGCGAATACAAAATCTCAGAAATCGCAACACAAGAAGTTATAGAGCGATTAGTCCCTTACTACAATTTCATTATAAATAAACAATTTCTCGCCGTTAATAATCAATTGAGAGATCTTACAGGGTATGAACATGATATTTTAATAGATATAATTCAAGTTTTCGATTGGATTTTTACCCAAAATGGTTTCTTAAATCATTTAAGCACTTTGAAATTAATTGAACCTTTTAATCAAGTGATTAATTTATCCACTCGTTATAATCAAGATTATGGAGTCATTGATCCAAAATATCACTTATTATATAACGATGAATATTTTGCTAGATTAAGATTAGGTTTAATCGAATTCAAATATTGGCTAATTCAATATTCAGATGACTATACAAAAATTAATGCAAATGATTTAGTTGTTTACATAGTTAACTTATTTGATCCTGTCGAATTAAGCTATTTATCTTATGAAACAAAAATTAATCTCTTAGATAAAATCTTGAGGGACAATTTCTGGATTATTGGCAACTGGGGTTTTAATAAATTAAATGATGAAGAAGCAATACTAAAAATAATAAAATGCATTGCAAAAGAGCTACCTCTAGAAAATCTTAATTATTCAGAGATTGATAAATTTATGGATCTTCTCAATAAAATTTTTGATTACAATAAAAAACTGACATTATACGAAGTATTATATGATAGAATAAACGATACCACTTTCTTTAATGATGACGGTAGAGGAAATAAAGGACGACTAGTAAAAGCAATTTATAATTTATGGACAGAAAGTAAATTTAATCCACAGCATTCAAAAACAGAAATCGCACAAAATGCACTAAACTATTTTAATTATACTTCATATAATTGCCGTTGGCAGTTTGATTCCGATGATCCATCAATTATTTTTCCTATTTTAGATGAAGATGCGGCTCCAATGTTGATCAACTATGAATCCGAAAAAATTCTATTATGGTATAAGGATAATTTTAATTTTAGTTTTTATGACAACAAAATTTTAGCGCAAGAAAAGATTAAAGACTATGGTTATCAACCTTTTGGAGTCTATAATATTTTTCAACCTATTGCTTTAAAAATAACGAATGCCGATGATACAATTATTAGAATGCCGGCTAAAGGAATTACTGAAGGCGCTAGTATCACAGATTTTATTGATAATTGTTTTCCCGTATTTTATCTCCAATATTTAGATGATTTAGGAGACAAAAGTGACACTAAAGAAACCATTTCTACTATTGTAGATGTAGTGTTAACTTTTTCAGGTGTAGGAAACATTGCAAAACTAAGGCATATTAAAGATTTATCTTTATTAAGAAAATTTTTGATAGCTGGTGAGTTATCTGCAATTGAAAGCGTTGCGCTGGCTAGGGCATGGAGCGGGTTAACATCTGGATTCCAAGCAATAATGGGAGTGGCTAGTTTTGTACACCGCTACACAACAGCTAGTTGTACTATTTACTATGATAATGAACAAAATCCACCAAATATTAATGATCCTCAATATCAAAAATATCAACTATGTCGATCCATTGAGATGTGGCTATTTGCTTTGGAAATACTCTCATTATCTGGAGATTTACTCGCCAGAAGGGCTTTTAAAAGGGCAACTAAAAGATTACAACAAAGTATTCCTCCTGACAACGAATACAATGAATTAAGAACAGCTGTAAACTCTTTAGATGAAATCGACAGCATGTTTCTTGAATGGTTAAATTCTATTCATATTTCACATCCGAATGTATATAATAAATTAATTACATTTACGGATCAAGAGAAGAAGTTTGCTTTTATGTTTGACTTTCAAGGAAGACCTAGTGCTTTAGATGAACTAGAAGCAGCCCCTCATTTAATTGAAGAAGCATGGTTAGAAATAGCGCATTTAATTACACATCGTAATAATGTAAAATTTTTAAAATCTTTTCATTTTATAGATAAGGACATTAGATGCGAAAGATTAAGAGAACACTTATTTCAAGGACATACTTATCCTTCGGGTAATGTTGGAGGATGGCATCACATTGAAGGCAACGTAAATTCTAACAATTTCGGAAGAATTGATAATATTATTGATGCATCAGATTCAAGAGGTTATTTTACCGCTAATGTCTCAATAAAAGATACTAATGGCAATTGGATTCCTAAAAGAGATGGCGGAGGTAATTTAATTAATAATGATATGTTTCCAAGGAACTGGTCAAGACAAGAACTAATCGAAAACATTTCTGTTGCATATACAAATAAAGTTTTCAATGGCACTGGTAATCAATATAGAGGCCTTATGAGTGATGGAAAAACAGTAATTATTTGCATTAATGGTAATGCAAATGTAATTGATCAAACAACAAATATTAAAACGTTGTGGCCACGAAGATAATTTTATAAAACAAACCATATGAGTATATTAAATAACTATAAAGTACAACTTACGAATAGACCAGGTTTTAACAAACAAATATTCACTATTAATACATGGCTCTCAGCTTACATTAACGATCACTATTATTTGGAAGAAGCCGAAAGACTACTAAATGGTAATATAAACAAAGTTCTGTCTGACAAAATAGTAAAAGGTGGAGGCCAAACCCAGAGTTTATATTTTGCTGAAATTTATAAAAACGAAACAAAAATATATAAAGATTTAGAAGCATGGGAACTTAATAACAATATACAACCTGATTTTGTTCTTCCAACCGCTGATTTTAAGATAATTGTTGAAGCTTGGCGAGATTTTTTAAAAAACTAGTAACATACCCCCCGCTGACTCAAGTGTCACGCTCGTGAACGCAAAGTAATCCCCCGCTGGCGCGAGCGTCCCACTCGTGAACGCAAAGTATTTCTTACATTAGCTCAAAAATAATAAATGAGCAGAAAATACAAATTTGGAGATAAAACTGGAGCTTACTTTATAAGTTTTGCTACGGTATTTTGGATAGATGTTTTTACAAGAGAAGAATATTTTGGGAACATTGTAGAATCATTAGATTACTGCAGAAAGAACAAGGGAATGGAGATTTATGGTTATTGTATCATGCCTAGTCATATTCATTTAATTTTCAGATCTGAAAATGGAGATCCTTCTGGCCTTACTAGAGATTTTAAAGGTTTTACCTCTAGAAAAATGCTCAAAGCAATTGAAGAAAATCCGCAAGAAAGCAGAAAAGAATGGATGCTGTGGATGTTTGAAAGAGCCGGAAAGAAAAACAGCAATGTAAAATGCAAGAGACAAACTATATGAAATGGGCTGAACTTAAAGGAGAAAAAGTACAATGGGCAAAAGATGAGATAAGAAGTATGAAACGTTTTTTCAAATCAAGAAATTATATCCCAAAAGAAAAAATAATCTCTGTCAATGGTAGCAAAGTCGAAAATTTGGGAGGACATTTAAAAAAATTTCCCCAAGAATTTAAAACAGATATAAGTCTCAAAATGCTCGGATTTGATGATGTCAGCCCAGCAATATTATATTAAAATAAATAAAATTATGAGCACAGTAATTTACATTAAAAATTATGATGACGAACAAATATCTCATCAATCCGATAGCGCGGATTTGCAACCCGATCGTGCAGATTTACCTCAGCAACGATAGCGCGGATTTGCAAACCGATCGCGCGGATTTGCAATCCGTGCCCGCAAAGATTGATGAGTACTCTTTGAAAAAATGTCCGCATAGATTTAGCTCCGCAACCATAGCGCAGATTTACCTCCGCAACGATCGCGCGGATTTGTAATCCGTGCCCACAAAGTAATTCCTTCAAAACCCCACAAATAAAAAGTGAAACTTTCCACTATACTTTTTATTTTTGTAGGAAAAAAGAACGTGTCGACAAAATACAAAGCAACAACAACTGAGGAAGCATATTTTATAACTGTAACTGCTGTAGGATGGATAGATATATTTACAAGACTAAATCAGAAAAACATTCTAATAAGTGCTTTAAAGTATTGTCAGGAGAATAAAGGTTTAGAAATTTATGCCTATTGTATTATGAGCAGCCATATTCATTTGCTCTGCAAAGGAACGAATGGTTTTGTATTATCCGATATTATTAGAGATTTTAAAAAATTTACATCAAAAAAAATAATACAGACTATAATAGATGAACCTGAAAGCAGAAGAGAATGGATGTTGGAATATTTTCAAAAATCATGTGAACATTTAAAAAAGAACCAGACTTATAAAGTATGGCAAAATGGCTATCATGCAGAACATATTTACAGCAATAAATTTATCAAGCAAAAAATAGATTACATCCATAACAATCCCGTAAAAGATAAAACTGTTAGTTCATCTGAAGATTATTATTTTAGTTCGGCAAGGAATTATTCAGGCTTAGAGAATGATTTAGATGTTGTTTTGTTAGATCTGTTTTGAAAAAAATCTATTCCGTTCTAGAAAACATCAACAACAATTGATTTTTTTTGATTTGCATTGTGTCCAATCTTTGCGGGCACGGATTGCAAATCCGCGCTAACGATTGAGAGTAAATCTGCGCGATCGGGTAGTTACTGCAGCAGAATATGCTTTGATTGATGCCGCAGGAACAATTGGTATGCCCGCTGAAATAAAATCGGTAATGCAAACACTTCTTGGAGATAAGGTTAACGACGTAATTTCTTTTGAAACAAAATTATCAACTTTACCTCAACTTGAAGCAACTAATGTTATAATTACTCGATATACAAGCTATAGTGATGACCTTAAACGAGCTTTCTATAGAGATTTTGGTGAAATAGAAAATTCGGAAGCTAAATTTTGGAATTCTCTAAACAAAACTAGTACACTTGATAATTGGGAAGAGCTAAAACAACTTGATGTATTAGAAAGAAATGAAATATCAGTTGTTTCAAGTACAGCCAGAACTAAAGCATATAAAAATTACTATAGCGAAGATTTTTCAAGATGGCATTTAGAAAGGGCTAGAATTAACAACAGACTACACTTTATGGATAATCTTGGAAACGAAGAAGGCATCTTTTTTGATGTGCTTGTTAACAACCAAAAAAAAATACCAGAATATCTTGCTGTTGATGCTGCAAAAAAATTACTGCTGAAAAATAATAAAGATTTTTGGTTGATAAATGATTATAGTTATGAATATATAAATTCGTTTAAACTAGAAGTCAACAAAGCTATAAATGTAAATAAAAACTCTGAACTTTTTATTAATCCAATAGATGAGCTAAAAGCCATTGAAAAACTTAAAAGTAATCAAGGATTTACAATGGGTGATTTCATTGAAAAACCTATGAGAATTTACTTAAATAATTTAATTTCGAAAAATGAAGATGTAATGTACAGTGTTGATATTTTATTCAAAAAAACGAATGGTACGGATTTTAAACCATCTATTTATTTGGATATTGATGCAATAGTAATTGATAACGTCACAAACAAAATTAAAACTCCATATAGTGCCAAACTTGATATTGGTAAAACGTTCAAAAGTACAGGGAGTAATAGATATGATGATGCAGAAAAATTAGAATTTTTCAGAAATTTACCTGAAAATATAGATGATGCGAAATTATACATTTTAGGCCAAGAAAAAAAAGTATGGAAAGATGTATCTAAACCACATGATATGAATCAAATATCTTTTATAGAAATAAAATATCTTGATAAATTTGGTAAATCAAAGACAATGTCATTATCAGATTTCAAACAAAAATTAAAATCAACTCCTTATTCTAGAAATGATTTTACAGAAATAAACCCTTCTACATTCAATACGACAAAAGAGGAACTATATAAAAGCCTATACAACAGAATAATAACAGATTAAAACGATAAAAAAATTATGGCATTAGATATTAGATACATTATTGGAAATACAGATACTTATTTTAGAAGAGATGAATTAAATGTTTTATTGTTTTATGCAAAGAATATAAATTTTAATTTAGGAGCGAAACTTTATTTTTTATTAGAAAAAGAAACAGTTTTTAGATTAAACAATCATATTAGTATAGGTAATTTAAACTCTTTTGATGATATGCCAGCACATTTTGATATAAGTCACATTCAAGAAAGTATTCAATTTATTACGAATCAAATTATACCTTCATTACAAAATGAATCATTAAGTATGTGGAAGAAATATGGTGGATTCGATAGTTTAAAAATTGAAGTTAATAACGGAAATAGAAATAATTGGACTTCAAATTTAAGTGTTGACCATGAATATGTCCCTGAGGATATAGATTACTATATTGATATGGCAGTAGAAATAAAAGAACTTTTACAGGAATCTTTAAATCAAAATACTCCAATTATGGTAGTTTATGAAGATTAATTTTAACCCGATCGCACAGATTTGCTCCGCAACGATATCCCGATCGCGCGGATTTATCTCAGCAACGATCGCGCGAATTTGCAATCCGTGCCCGCAAAGATTGATTTGATCTCTTCGCTGGCACGATCGTCCCACTCGTGAACGTAAAATAAAACAACAACTCAAAGACAAAAATCTTTGAGTTGTTTTAAAATCAAAAGAGAAAATCAAATCTCTTAAACTCCAAAAAATTACATTTTAAAAAACTCAGGAAACTTAAAACCATAAGTTTCCCTAATCTATTATTGGCTATATCGAAGCCAGTACACAAACCTATTTCTTTATTTTACAGCTCTGTAAAATAAAACCCTATTGTGACGCCACTAACACAATTTTTAAACATTCAGGATTACTTGCAATCATCCAAAATCAACAACTGTTTGTAAGTACTACATATATCTGAATGAATTACGGTAATCCCCTATAAGCCCGATTAAAAGCCTGTAAATTATTAAAAACCCGTAAAAATTAATTAAAAATGAGTACAAATCACAACAGAATCAGAGTGGCGGACTTAGAAAAAAATCAGCCAAACAAAATTTTAAAAACAAATCAGAATGGTGAATTAGAGTTTAGTGATGTAAACAATCTTCAAGCCGAAAGTTATAATGCCTTAGATTGTACAACAGAAGGAAAATCTTTAGATGCTAGACAAGGGAAAGTCTTAAAGGATATGATTGATAACAACATTAGTAATCTTGCTTCCAAGGAAGACATTTCAAATAAATCAACAAGCATTAGCACTGATTCTTCAAGCAAAACAAAATATCCAAGCGTAAAGGCAGTATTTGACTGGGTACTTGAAAATTTTAGATTAAAGGGACAAAACATAACACAAGCAACAAATGCTACCTATACTTTACAGCTTAACGATATAAATGAGACCATAGTATTTAATTCTGATCTTCCATTTACTTTTATAATTCCTACTCAAGAAAATGTTGAGTTTAAAACAGGACATACTGTTAGATTTATTCAAACAGGCAACGGAACAGTCACTGTTGCTGGCGAAGGAATAAACTTTATTAGCAATCAGTCTCTTACTTCTATGAAAGGAGAAACAAGAACATTGACTAGAATTTATAAAGATGCATGGTCAGTTGAAGGTCAAGTAAGTTTTGAAAAAGATATAAAATTAAAAAGCTACCCTTCAATAAGAAATGATGGAAAATTATCTACAAACAAAGTTTTAAGTACTGATGAAAATGGGAACTTGAAACTTTATACAATAGATGTTTCAGGTAATGATATAAATGCCTCTTTAATCAACAATTTAGTTACAGGAGGAACAGATAAGGCTCTAACAGCCGAAATGGGAAAAACTTTAGAAAATACAAAACTCACAGCATCAATTGCAAGTGATTCTGAAACGCAAAGTACCACATCAGTTGCAGAGGACAACAAAGTTGTAAGTCGTTCTAAGCTTTTCAATTGGTGGCAGTGGGTTAAGTCTCAAACACAAACAATTTCTGGAGCTTGGAATTTTACTAATAAAGTTACATTTGCCGCCGGAACAATTGCAACCCCTCCTTTAATTATACCTAAGGGAACATTAACTACCACTCCTGTCAATGGTGCGATAGAAAGTGACGATGCTGGTATATATTACTGTTTAAAAGGTATTCGACGTAATTTAATAACAGAATATATAATCAACTATTATGATATAAATTCTTTACCAGTTTATATCTGGGGAAATGGTTCTATCGGCAAACAAACGACGATAACAAATATTGTTAGCAATCAAAAACTGTTCAACAATGGTAATTTACAAAAAGATGTTTATGAAATATCTCTTTTGGCGGTTCAAAGTCGTTGGCATTCTGAAGTAACTAATGCAAAAATTGAACTTCAAATTAATATTTCAAATTCTTCACAACCATCAACCTGGTATACTATTTCAAGTTTTGAAGAATCAGTATCAAACTTGCCTAATGGAGGAATTCCATTCTCTGTAAATCATAAATCTACAATCGCGGTTCAGGTATTTAGAGACAAACATATTTATATAACTGGTCTTAAAAGTAGTTACTCAAGCGAATCTTCGTCACGATCTAGAACAGAAAATTTAAAATTAGCCATTGATGATCTATTAAAACAAGATATGTTAGTTTCTTTTAGAATATTAACAACTTTGGATATTAATTCGAACGCTACCTATCAAATCTTTAATACTGATTATAGCTTATTTCAGCTTATTAGAAAATAGTACATCTACAATTAAGATAATTATATAATTACAATAAACCAATTTAAGAAAAACATTTAAATCAATATTCCTTTACTTCTAATAACAGTTCTTTATAGTTTATTTATCACGTCTCCCAAAGTGATATCTTGATATCATCCACTCTCTTTACAACCCTGTAAAGCCCCAGAACACCCATGTTAAACCACTAAGCAGCTCTTTTTTAAGCTCCTTTTTTAGGCTCATCTTTACACTGTCAGAAGAAAAAAAGAGAATAAAAACCTCTTAAAAAACACAGTCTTTTGAAAAAATACTAGGCGAATAAATTGTTCAAACTGCTTAGAAAAATCCCTAAAAAAAAAATATGCATTTACACCCCAAGATTGGTTTGATCTAACTACAATTTAATCATTCTGAATACGAACAAAATTAAAGTCAAAAACAAAATTAGAATATGCCAACTAATCCAATTCCTGCGGTTCCAATTCCTACAGCGAGATATTATCCGAGATTATCCGAGGTAATTACTGTAGACGATTTACCAGAATTCTTATCGTTTGTCGAAGATGGTTTGAATTCCATTTTTGATAAAATTCATTACAAAAATTTACAATATTCAAAAGGATATCGTGGTGATTCTGCCTTTTATAGTCTTGATATTGTATCAAGCAAAAAACTGGCGCTGCCTCTGCCTTTTGGTCTAGGTTTGGTTCTTAATCCAGATCTAAAAGACAATGATTCTTCTATATCATCATTTCCCATTACGTTAGAATATCAGTGGGAAATTCTGGCTTTCTTAAAAACATTCAGCTCCAGCAGTTTCTCCTTTTCTATGGAGGACTTTTATACGGTGGGTCTTCAGGTTTTCCGCATCAGCGAAGAACAAGTTGTAGCTCATATAATGAATATTTTTGTTGAAGCCGAAGAAGGAAAAACAAAATACGAACAGCTTTTAGAGGATATTAATGCGCTTCAAAATACTAATCTGGAATTTCCAACTGGTGTAGAACAATCCATTGGCGGTATTATTGACCTAATCAACAATAGTACTGTAATTACAAAATCGATTCCGCTATTATTATTCGGAACTTATATCGCTAGAGAAGGTTTTAGTTTAGACGAAATCAAGCAAAAATTGCAAGATTTCTACAACATTGTAGCTCCAGATGGAATCGAAGCTCACATTAAAAGAATTATTACTCCAAAAGCAAAAGCAACCTTAGCTTTAAGCGCCGGAATTGAGTTTCCAAGAAACATCTTAAAACCTGTCGAATCTGATGGTTCTGATTATGGTACTGGAACTGAAAAATCGATGTTCGTATTTGCTCAGGCACAATTGTATGCTGATACCGAAGAAGGAATTGGTTATCAGTTAGAAATGGGAGGATCACTCGAACCTAAAACTGCCATGATTGGCAATACCGGTTTACTTCTTCAATTAGACACTTTAAAAGTCGATTTAAGCAAGAAAACCAATATCTCAGAAGCCGATGCTGATGGACGTCCAAATGATTTTGTTGGAGTTTATGCTCGTGCTGTTTCAGTAACTCTTCCTTCAAAATGGTTTAATAAAGTTCCTGAAACTCCAGGAAGCACAACTCCAACACTACAAATTGGTGCTTCAGATTTGCTAATTGGTACAGGCGGACTTTCTGGAAATATTTATCTGGAAACAGTTCCGAGTACAAATGGCACTTTTAGTTATTTCATCGACAAATTCAATTTTAATTATCCAATCACCATGTTCGAAAAGGACGAAAATGGTGTGGCCAATAAAAAAGAAATTGCTGATTACCAATCTTTACTTGTCTTTTTACAAGAATTGAACAGTAAAAATCTACCGTATGCATTTGATTATCCTTTATCGTTAACGACTATTAATGATTCTACAATTTATGTTTTTACTGATGCTAAAGATTATCAAAATTTCCTAGCAGAACTTTATGACAATACGCTTTGGAAAACTATTGGGTCTGAGAAAAAAGGGTTCAAAGTAGGATTCAATAAATTTGATATTACTTTCAAACAAAATAAAGTTACCAGCTCTAACATCAAAGGCGCATTAGAAATTCCTAAACTTAAAGAAAAAAATGGAGATCCATTAAAAGTCAATCTTGAAGGTCATTTATACGATGATGGAGATTTTAACCTTACTGCTTCATTCCCAAAAGATAATAAACCACAGGCAAATCTTTTTGACCTTGTAAATATTGATTTCCACAGTTTCGAACTTGGTAAACAAGATGAAGATTACTATTTAGGAACATCTTGTTATATTTCTTTTCCCGAAGAAACTTTAATGGGAAGTTTATTAAAAGGAAAAGGATTTGAGGTTGAAAAACTGCGTGTGTACAGCGATGGAAACATTGAAGTTGAGGGAGGATCTATTCCTATTCCAATCAGTCTTTCTGTCAATTTAGGTCCAGTTCAAATGGCGGTTACTAACATTAATTTTGGTTCAACCCAAATTAACGGCCGTAAATATAATTTCTGGGGATTTGATGGCGCAATCAGTATTAATCCGCTTGGAGTTGATGCCCGTGGCGAAGGAGTTAAATTTTATTACTCTACAGATGGAGGTCCAAAAGATTCTTTTTTAAGAATCCAAACTATCGAAGTCGATTTAATCATTCCAGGAACTGCTACAGAAGCTTCGGCTATGGCAATTATCAATGGTATGATTTCGCTTCCTGAACCAGGAAAATCTAAAGAATTTATTGGTGAAGTTGGTTTAAAACTGCCAAAAGCAAAAATTTCTGGAAGTGTTGGCATGCGTTTTATGCCTAAATATCCTGCCTTCTTAATTGATGCCAGTATCGAACTTCCTGTTCCTATTCCGCTTGGATTCTTGGCTATTAATGCCTTTAGAGGTTTATTAGGGTTTAGATATGTCGCCACCAAGGAAGCTGTAGGATTAACAAAAGATGATTCATGGTATAAATATTACAAACATCCAAAACCGGGTATCAACATTAAAAAATTCAGCGGCCCTCCAGACTCTATGCAGTACAATTCTCCATTTTCTATTGGAGCTGGAGCCACTTTTGGAACAGTTGCAGATGGTGGGCATGTATTGTCGTTGAGAGCCATGCTTTTATTGTCTCTGCCTACTCTATTTTATATTGAGGCTGGACTGAATGTTATTTCTTCAAGATTAGGATTAATTGAAGATGATCCTAGCAATCCTCCATTCTTTGCCATGGTTGCCTTTGGGGATGATTCATTAGAACTAGCAGCTGGGGCTGATTTCAGCATTCCAAAAGACAGCGGGCAAATCATTAAGCTTCATGCCTTGTTAGAAGCTGGATTTTTCTTCAAGAATCAAAAGCCTTGGTATGTAAATCTTGGTTCTAAAAATGATCCAATTACAGCAGAAGTTTTGACCTTATTTACAGCAAAATCTTTTATTATGATTTCTGCTCAAGGTATCGAAGCTGGAGCAAGATTAGATTTTAAACTAGAGCAAAGTTTTGGTCCAGCCAAAGTCAAATTATGGGCTTATCTGGAAATGGGCGGAAAAATCTCGTTCAAACGTCCTCAAATGGGTGGTTACATTAGTGCTGGTGGAGGAATTCAAATTAAGCTTTGGATCATTAATGTAGAAATTGCGTTAGATACCATATTCTCTGTCGAATCATTTAAACCTTTCTTAATTTATGCTAAACTAGAACTGAGTGTTCGTGTGAAGATTGCTTTCGTCAGAGTACGTAAAAACTTTACTGTTGAACTGCAATGGGATATTAACCGAGTTATTGATCGTACGCCATACAGCCCGCTTCCAAAAGGAACTGTTGGAGATGGCGAAGATGATAGAACATTAGAGAATGTCAAAGGGGTTCATATGCTAACCAATCAGGCATTTGCTTTGGATTATTTCAAATCTGCTGGTGAAAAAAATTATGAAAGCAAAAAACTTTATCCAGATGGAACGCCAAGACCTGAGTTTATTACGTCAGTAATTCCTTTAGATACTTATATCGATATTAAAACGGCTAAAGGATTAGTGCCAAGTACTGAATTAGCCAAAAAAGTTGGCGGATATACAGGTGAGGCCAAAAACTATACTGATTTGATGCCTCCTGAAGCGACATCGAAAGCAGGTAGAAAACTGCGTCAGGTTAAACATGAATATGGAATCAAATCCATCAATTTAAAATCTTGGAATGGCTCTGCTTGGGTAGATTATAATCCTTTTGAAGCGGTTGTAGAAAATAAAGAAGAAACTCGTAATCAGGTTAAAGATTTGCCTTGGGCACATTGGCAAAAAGCAATTGACCAATATGATTCTATTCGAGTATTAGCGACAAATCCGTTCTCATTTTTAAGTGCGGCAGAACCAGGATGGCATGTTCCTGAGCAATTGGGAATTACGTCTACAAAATTGTTCTGTGCTTCAACAGAAATTGAGAAACAGCACATGGATTTCCTTAACAAACAAATTGGAAAGCGTTACTATGTGCCAATGCAGTATGAAGCTGATAAAATCAATGGTTTGTTTTTTAGACTTATTGGAGAACTTCCTGTGATTGAAGATAAATATACGCTTGAAGGTGGAGATTTTATGAGTATTACAACTGATGAAAATCCTTTTGGATATAATCGATCATTGTCTTTTAGAAACGAAAACGAATTAGAAATTATTTTCCCTGGATCTGCTATTGATCCTGAATTAAGACTTACAACTCAAGCAAAAGAAGTAAAAATTACAGCTTATACTGCTACATTTAATGATGGTGACAAATTAGTATCATACACTCCTATTGCATTTAATAAAACTAATACAGGTACGTTTTCTGAGGAACAAACTTATACGAAAACAGAATTTTCAAATGCTATAACCTTATACACTGAGGAAATTGATGGCCAGAAGAAAAAGATCGATAAAATTCTAATTACTCCGGTTTCAGCAAATGCAAAACGCATTAAAGAAATCAGAAATGAAATTGCTGCTTTATTTGATAATATTTACGATAAACGAACAGGAGAAACTGAAATTACACTAACAGATCCTGTAAAAATTACCAAATACAATTCGTTAATGACTGAATTGAAAAATCTGAAATTGGATGCTGGTAATGAAAATCCTAATACTGAAAGCAATCCAAATGCATTGACTTTTACTCATTATTATGGTTATAATGGAAAAGCTTTGTACGAGTTTGATCAAGTAATTAAATTCAATGATTCGTATGTGATTACGTTCCATCCAAAAGAGAATCCTAAAACTACTATTCTATTACATGTCAATTCTGATGGTGCTATTATTAGAGAACGTTTAATTAATGGAATTGTAACTTCTCTTCAGGTTGTAAATGGTAATCTAATTATAACTCAAGCTCTGAATGCAGAACAATGCAAAGGAATTGGAGAAGCAACAATCGATCTTGATTTTATTGTAGGATGCCTCTCTCCTATTGATGCAACGGCAATTGTTGAAATGGATGAAGAATTAAATCCGATTTTAGGAACGCAGTATTTGAATACTTATTCTTTAGGTTTTAACAAAATATTGCCATTAGCAAATAATGACCTTCTTTGGATTAATACATTATCAAATGAAACTCAAATCAGCTGGATTAAAGGAAGCGACAGAACTGTGGTGTATCGTTCTAAAATTAATGGAGAAGCAGTTAAAGTTCTTCAGCATAATGAGAATGAATTTAGTTTGATTACTAAGGATAAAAAAGTAATCCGTTTAAATGTCAACAATGTATCGAAAGTAATTACAGTAACAGATACAAAAGCAATTTCTACAAATGAAGTAGTTGAAATTGTCGATGCCATAATTGCGAATAATAAAACATTGCTTTCGGTTAAATTATCAAATGGCAAATATGCTCTGGCACAAATTGATGGAAATACTCTCTCGTTAATAAAAAATGACAACATTTTTGATTCGGCAATTTATTTATCTAATCAAACATTAAATGATCATTCGGTTGTAGCTTACAATATGCATTATTTGTTTGTATTGAATGAGACTTTAACCCAAGCAAGATTAATTAAACGAGAAACAAATGTTACGGATGCTTCAATCATTCATATCCAAAATGAACCGTCTGTAAATGAAATTTTGATGCTTTCTAGCAAACCAAAAGAAAAAGGCGTTTATTTTTCATTGTTTAGCGATGCGTTTGATAACTGTTCTTTACATCCTGCCGAACAAGTTTCTGTTACTGCTTCGACAACTGCTTTAACAAGCGGAAGTGTCAATTATTCTGCACTGGATTTAATTAGTGGATTAGATTTTAGAAGAAGCCTTAAAAACTCAGACATAATTACAACTGATGCTGTTATTTGTTCAAGTCTAGTAAATACTGAAGATCCAGAACTTGATTACACTACTTATATTCAGAGAGTAGATTGGTTTAGCAAAGAAGAGTATTATCATAATAAAACGATTTTGGATATTCCTGCCGTAGCTGAGCAGTTACAAGCAATGAAAAGTGCTGTCGAAACAACAGTACAGCCAATTTGGAGACCAAATACGACATACTGTTTAGATTTTACCTTAACAGATACGGTTGATGATAATAAAAAGAATCCAACAGAATTTAAATATTATTATGGATTTAAAACGCTTGGACCAATTGGGCACTTCCCGGTTAAGGATCCTGAAGCAATTGATCCTCAAAATCCGCCGGCGAAAAATGAATTGACAGCATTGTCTAAATCTCCGCTGACATCATTAAGAAGCTATCTGGATTATAATCGTTCTTATCCAAATGCAGATGGAAGTTTATTACAATCTAAACCTTCATTCTACGGCAACGAACAGTGTGACATTTCTTTATTCTTTACGAGTACTTATACTTCACACATGTTTAAAGATTGGGCTCCATACGAAACTGGAAGACCTGAGATTCAAGGAAAACTAAATCTTTTCATCAAAGATCCGCTAACTGATCTTCTTATTGAATATCCAATAAAACCATTGGAAGAAGGAGAAGAAGAAATCGCTTATCCACAACCGATAGAAAAAGATAATAGCGAAGAATGGACTGATGATAATGATCCTAGAATTCCATTGGGTGTTAGAATGTTAAACAATTTTATTGAAGATCCTTCTAAGACGCGATGCACTCTTGAACTAGGAGATCCTTTAAAACCAAAATCATTAAAATACAAAACAACTTTAACCAATTTAAAACCTTCTAAACTGTATACTGTTTTAGTCAATAACTTTTTTGATGGTGCGCAAATAGGAATTTCAAGCGAAAGCAAAAATATCCTAGTACATCAATTTGGATTCCAGACTTCACGTTATGAAGATTTTAAAGAACAAGTTCAGAGTTATTTTGTTAATGAAGAAAAAACTAAAGAAGCTTTATATGATGTGAATGTTAATCTAGATCAGGAACGAATTGATGCTCTGCATTACTTAATCGCTCCAAAAACTGATAATACTACAAATGCATTGAGCGATTCAATGGCTACAAAATATCAGCATTTATTTGATCGTGCGACCGAAGGAATCTTAAAACTTTCTCCTCTTGATCCTGCACAGGGTACTGAGGTAAATAGAATTATTGATACGAATACTGGAGCGACGATAGCGCTTTTAGTTCGAAACCCAGAGCCTTTTAATATTCCAAAAATGCCTTTAGAAGAAATTCAAGATACTATTTCTGTTTTAGATGAATTAGAAAATTCAATATCTGGATACAGTGTACTGCATTCAAAAGATTACTCACAAGCTTTGATTATGCATAACAGCAAAATCATTTCTGGAATAGAAAACTTGAAAATCAGGTTTAAATACAAAATGTGGAATAACGAAGGAAATAGTCCTTTAACAAACACAATTGATACGCAGATACTGCCATTATACAATACAAATCTTTAAAAAATAAGAAAAAAAAATGAGTTCTATAAATCTTCAGGAAAGCCAGCTCTCGGGCTGTGCAACTTATGTAGCAATTGTAGTCGACGAGTCTGGTTCGATCAATGGAAACGAAGCACAGCAGATCCGCGACGGATTATCTTTATTTATCAATTCTCAGAAACAAAGTAATATTACACTTTCGTTAATCGGAATGTCTAACAGCGATACAGCTGTTAGACCCGATAACGTTATCCAGAAAAAAATTTCGAGTAATAGTCAGGATTTTATTGATTGGATTGATGTATATGGTCTTGGAAATGAAAGCATACAATCAGATTATTGGGCTTCTGGTTTAAATGTTGCCAAAAATTTATCTGTTACTCCAGATATCGTTTTTGTAATTACTGATGGTCTGCAAGTCAATAATTCTGAGTTTTTAAAAAATCTGTTTACCGAGTTAAATCTTAGCTCGAAAGTTTTTGTATATGGAGTGACAAGCTCGTTCGATACCATTGAAGAACTGACAACACCGCTGACAAACTTTTTAGGTAGAACGCCTATTTTCAAAAATGATCAGAGTTCTGCGTTAGATTCAGATTATATCAGAGTTCCTGATTTCAGTACTTTAGGGATTGAATTAAACAGACTCGCAACCAATTTATCTGATTTACAAATTGGCTGTTTCCCTAACGTAAGCATTATTGATGACAATTTAGTTTATCCTTCATTAAAGAAAGGCGTTAGAATTAGTAAACCATGTGGGACTTTGGTTCTAAAAAATAAAAGCCGAGTTCCGCTAACTTTAAGTGGTGGAACAAAAATTCATAAAGAAAAAAATCTAAATGGGCTTATTTTTAAGCTTGATAACTCGGTAACTATTTCGGGAAAATCTGAAGTAGAAGTTCCAATTCGAATTGAAGGAAAAGCTTTAGCACTTGGTCATTTTTCAGCTCTTGTTGATCTAAACAATGTTTTTAATCCTTTAGGAATTAAGATTGATTTTAATGTCGGCAGAGAATCATCAATCATTGATATTTCTTCAGAAAAAACAAATCTGCAATCGACCTATTTACAAATCGCCGCAGCAGGTTCGAGAGGAATTGACAGTACAAAAGGGATTCATCTTCGATGGATGCTGAATGGCAAACTGGGAGAAAATCACCTTCCAAAAGGTGAATTGTACGATGGAAAAAATTCTAATTCTAGTTTTAATAAACCTGATGACTTTGTAAAAGTCTACAGAGCACCTTATACAAAAATCAGCCAAACCGTAGATTTGACTCAAAATCCAAATGTTGTTGATAACAAAAAGGCACTTTGGATTTATAAAACGGTAAATCCGCAAAGATCTGTTTATGTTAATTTTAAAGATGATAAAAAATATAAATTAATTAAACTCGGCATCGATCCATTAACTAATCCAGTTGCTTTTATGCAAGCCTATGGAAATAGTTTGATCGAGATTGAAACCAAAACAGACTTATTCTTTGCTGCTGAATTAGATTTTTTATCTTCAAATGCTTCAAAAAGTGTAAAGTTGGAAACTTTATCTGTTGCTGAAAACAAAATCACCGCATCAAAAAATGTTAGCAGCCGTAAAACCTACAATTCAGAGCAATTAAATAATAAGATTCGTGTAGTTGCTGAAAACGGAAGAAGCATTCGATTTAAAGCCAATTATTGCCTTTTAAATACTATTCAATTTGAGTTTTATTCTGATTTCATTACTAATGCTAATACTAACGGAGATTGGATTTTAAAAGGAAAATATGGTCTTGCAACAGATGACTTTAAAGTTTTTGAACAGCTTGAACCAAAATTAAACGCTGTTCACGGAAAATGGTTAAAATTTAATGATGGCGAATATGTAAACATTAAAAACTATAAAGCAAAATGGAACAGACCAACGATTGAAAATGATATTACTGACGAAAACATCAAGGACATTGTACTGGAATATATTGATTTAAGTAAATCAGGTAATCCAAAAGCCAAAAAAAATATTCCTTTTGGTGATCGTATCCCTATCAATGATCCAAAAGATGGAGAAGAACAGCAATACGCTGATAATTTAACCGAAATATCGTATCTGGATATCTTAAACATTGCAGCAAACGATTATCACGTTGCACGTATGTTAGGTTTAGGCTGTTTAGATCTTGATGATGAAGTATATACTGGCGAGTATGTTTACTTAACAGAATATACCACTTTTGGAAGTTTAGAAGATGACATAGAAGGAAAAGAAATGCAACATCTTTCTATGAGTATTCCAACTTCTATCAATACAGAACGCATGCCTCTTCCTGTTCAGTTAAGTAAAATTGTTCCTGGATTAAATGCTGGTTCAGATGAAAATTCAAATGCTCAAATAACAGATCCCGAAGGTTATAGTTTTGATGGAAAAAAAAGGTACGTGAGTCTCTTTATGGATGATGTAATGGATTATGACACTGTAAATCCTAATTCAAAAAATGACTTTTTCAAATCATCATCAGAATATGAGGGAAGTACTTTTACTTTCCCTGTATATTTAGGAATTGATCATAAAATTGCTTCTGAAACAGCATGGAAAAATCCAGAATTATCACATGATGTTGAGTACAAAAGTGTCAATCAAAATTTAAAAGAATCAGAATTTGAAACTGTTCCAATTAACATTCCTGAGCCTGGGAAATCCGTTTTAAATGCTATTCAGGAACAAACTGGAGAAAACACCTATATCTATCAAGGATATGGAATTAATATTTTCTCGAGAGCAGCATCTGGACGTCAAATCAGCATTAAATCTGATATTAAACCTGCCAATAATCTAATGCCTCCGAGCAATATGAATGCTCTTTTGGTTACAGAAGAAAATCCTTTATTGTTTACTTCTCAATCAGAACAACAATTATTAAGCAAGATTACAGGAGCAGACAAAACATTAGTCAGAATCATGTTTGATTATTACTCCGCTCAGGAATTGTTAAGCTATCCTGTTCCTAAAGAAATGTCAGTTGATACCGCAGAGAATGATACTACAGCAATTTTTCCTGATGTTGACGAAATATTGGCAGATCATTTTAAACTGTATTACAAAGACGGACTTCCTGAAGTTGAATATGGTGAAATTGAAATTATTGACAACGATACTTCCAATAATCTTACTGCAATTGTAAAAATTAGAGAGTATAAAATTATCAGTAGTGGCCAGCAGATTAAAATTGGTTTAGATAATACTAATAAAACAAGATTTGCAGGAGGAATTTTAACTATTGGAGATCAAAATTATATCATTCAAAATATTGAAGTTAAACTTAAAAAAGATGAAAATTCTAATGATGTTTTTGATTATGCTCTAATTGAAATTCTAAAAAAAGAAGTGACAGACAAGCTTCATGCTGATGGAGATGCAACAATAGATTCTGAGCAGATACAAAATATTAATCTTCCTGAAAGCAGATTATGTACACTGGTGCAAAACATGCAGACAGCTTCTAACTGGCATCAACCTCAAATTGGATTCACAGTTCAATATCCTGAGAATTTAAATGTTATTCATCGTGAAGTTATAGATCACACCAATGAAAACGGAGAGAATCTGCAAGTCGAAAAAACAAGAGGAGTTTGGAACAAAGCTGTAATTGAACGAGTTTTTGAAGATTCGTATGAAATGGATGAAAAAGGAGAATACAAAGTAAATAAAGAAGGCGATCTGATTCCATTACCAAAAGGTCAGAAAAAACATTTAGGATTGTATAAAGTTATTTTCAAAAACTTTAGTTTACCTCAACATCTTCAATTTAAATCAGAGAGAGAAAACTCAGTGGAATGGGCAAATGGTATTGTAAGATTGTTTACAAAAAGCGCTTTTAAAGCAGGAAATCCTGTTCCAGTAAAATCAAGGAAAGAGTTTAAAGTTTATAAAACCGAAAACATTGGTACAACTGGAAATTTAGTCTTATATATTGACGATCCTGATTTTAAACTTGGTAATTACGTCACACAAACCATGGCTGAGGATTATGATGAAATTTTAGGCGCTGAAGATGGTCCTCGTGAAGAAAATGAGTCGCCAAGTTACCCTAACGAGTATGTTTCTCAATGTGTAAACTACTATCCAAGCTACAAGGTTTACTTGTATGCAGATCCTGTTTCAGGAATCACAAAAGAAAATATTCAGCCAAGAGAAAATGAAAGTACACACTACTCTAGTTTTGGAATCAGCACATATTCAAAGCCAGCTATCGGTTACAAATCAAAAATTAGCATTCCTTGTCCAATGTATGCTGTCAAGGTTGAGAAAACTGAAAAGCCTGAAGAGATTATCGGTGGCAGTTTGTATGCAACACGTCCAGATTTTTACAATCGTTCGACTTTTACTTTCACAACTAAGTATAACCAAGACCGAAAGCCTTATGGGTTATTGCATTACAGAGCCAATGATGAAGACTTGCTTAATGTTTTATACAAACCAACAACAGTAAGTACTATTCGCGAAGAATTGAACAAATTGGGCGGAACTGATGAAATTGATTTTGACAAACGATGGGCAGACTTTTTAGATTTTAATGGACTTGCTACGAGAGGTCAATATGACGTTTTTCCAAAAAATAAACCTGAAGAAAACTATCAATTTCCATTGCCTGACAATGATGAATTTATAGAACTGATTAATGATTTTATCAAATGGCATAATGAAACACAAGGCACACACGAGCCAACAATAACTTCGATTACATCATTAAATCAGGTTTTAATTTTAGAAGCAGTTCAAGAGCCAATGCTAGCAGTTTATTTTATTGAACAAGCCATTTATAATGCTTTTGTTCCGTTAACGGAAGTTCCTGTAATTTATGAGCATATCAAAGGCAATGACTATGTGCCCGTTAATAAAAAACAAACTATTAAAGATAAAAACGGAAATGCTTTAAAACCAACTGATACTGATTTTGACATTGCTCCAATGATGAAAGTTGTAAATGAAAGCCAAAACAGAGTCCAATTTACCGATTTTAATCTAGATGGAAATTCGCAAAATATCTATTTCTATGCTGTTCGCGAAATGGACATCAAAATGAATTTTGGAGAGTTTAGTGATCTTTTAGGACCTGTGAAATTAGTGGCTTCTACTCCACCTAAAACTCCAGAAATTAAAAGAATTATGCCAATTCTTGAAAATAAAGTATTAGGAATTAAGCCCGCTGTTCAGATTGAGTTAAATACATATCAGCCAGAATATAAAATCAGAAAAATTAATATTTATCGCGCTGCAACAATGCTTGATGCACAATCGATAAGAACGATGAAATTGGCTAAAGAAATTGTAATTGATGAAGATACTTTATCTGCTGATTTTGAAAATGTATGGACTGTTTACGACGATTTTGAAGATTTAGAAGAAGTTCCTTTTGGCGATGGTCTTTTCTACAGAATCACAGTTTCTAAACAAATTGAGTATGCTGATCCAGAATCAACAACAGACAATCCAATTATAAATATTGATTATACTCCGTCACAGCCTTCAAAAATTACAGCAACAGTTATTGTTGATAATGTTTCGCCTGAATCTCCTGTTTTAGAAGCATCTGGAACTGTCACGGGAACAAATGAAGAAATTTTAAAACCTGTAGTTTTCAATTGGGATAAAACAGTTTACAATGGTAAATATCATTTGTACAAAATGAATAATCAAGGAAATTGGGAGAAGATTCATGAAATTTCAACAAATCTTGAAAATGTTGCCTTACCGCTTCAGCAGACTAAATTAAAAACGGATGAATTGATTATTAAAAATGAAGACGGAGACAGAATCTATCATCATTTTAAAGCAATCTCAGAAAACGCATCTGGCATGTTAAGCAGCGATGAAAAAATCCTAACCCTTTAAAATTAATAAATACCAATGAATCAAATCATTGGTATTTATTTCAGGTCTCATTAAAATATTTAAAAGCAAAGAAATAAAACTAAATAAAATGGCAACAAGCAGAAATGACTTTCACAACAAATTCAACAATGGAGATATTCCGTCGCACCTTGACTTTGTCGAAATTTTTGACAATTTCGTTCACAAAAATGATGACAAGGCCGACTTACAAATGGTCGAAACAGGAACAGATAATCAGCATTACATCACTCCAGCGCTTTTAAAAGCTGCATTTCAAAATGCGGGGATTATTGCAGGTAATTGCTACGTTCCTTACAAAGAATTTCAGGATAACTTTTCGGGATCATCAATTCAGCTAGATCCTGCTCCTATTGCAGACAGCGCTAAAGTCTATAAAAACGGACAATTATTAAAGGAAATTGAGGATTATAATGTAAACTACGATAGTGGTGTACTTACTTTTTCGGCTCCAATAAACGGTCGAAATATTGAAATAAATTACTGGTCTAAAAATATTGATACTGAATCTGAAGGAGCTGATTCTAATCCGATTCTTGGAAGTTTGTCTATTCCTTTTAAAGAAAATTTTGACGAACTAACTTTTAATAATGATAAAATCACTTTAACAGAAATACCTGTAAAAGATAGTATCAGAATTTACAAAAACGGCCAGCTACTTAGAGAAGGCCAAGGCAAAGACTATGCAGTAGATTACAACAATGGAATTATTACATTCTCAGCTGTAATTGAAGATCGTAATATCGAAGTTGATTATTGGTACAAAAGCACTGTCACTTTATCTGATTTGGAACTAAACACCAAATATGTTGACTTAACAACAGCTCAGACCATTGAAGGAGATAAAACATTTACTGAAGCAGTTGAAGGAAAGAGCTTTATTAAAACTGGCGGAACTTCAAGTCAATTTTTAATGGCAGACGGTTCTGTATCAACTTCTCCTGGCTCTGATTACGATGCCGGACATGCGGGTTTTGGCATTCTAGCATTTGGAAATGGAGGTTATCAAAAATTCAGTAACGGATTAATATTACAGTGGGCATATTTAACAAATAATTCCACTACTTACACTTTTCCATTAACATGGCCTAATCGTGCTTTAAGCGTTGTTTTATCTACTGTTAGAAATTCGTCAGGAAGCAAAGGTTTTAATCATGTATACTCCATTACATCAACATCATATTTTGCAGTAATTGATGGAACTTACGGATATATGTTTGCAATTGGATATTAATATAAAATAAAAAATTAAAAAATTATGTATAAAGGAACATATAACGAAAACGGAGATTACACAGGTTTTTATGTTGAAGGAATTCATCAAAATATTCCAAAGCCACATATTGAATTAACTGAAGAAGAATGGCAGCAGGGATTATCAAAAAATTATAAAGTAATTGAAGGCAAACATACCTATTCTCCTTTTGTTCAAAATAAAGAAGAGCTTTTAGCAAACTTAAGAACTACTAGAAATGCACTTTTAATGGATAGCGATTGGACACAAGTCGAAGATTCACCACTTTCTGAAGAGAAAAAAGAAGCTTGGAAAAACTACAGACAAGAACTTAGAGATTTAACTGATTTAGAAGATACAGCAACAATCGTTTGGCCAGTAAGTCCTATGTAACGAATACTCGTTTATGAATTTTAAATCAAATAATTATTCTTTATTAAAATAAATATGGAAGAAAATATAACATATAAGCCTTTTGCTTATATAGATCAATATAGCCCAGCAGAAGGAACAACAGTTTATTATAATACTGAGAAGACTTTAGCCGTAAAAAAGAATGATTGCTCCTATGAAACAGCTGGAAATCTTGTTACTTTAATTGCTCCAGCAAACAAATTCGTTTCAACAGAAAGTGTCGCCGATGCAGATGAACAAGCGCAAGCTTGGCTAACTGCAAATGCACAAGCTTATGCCAACAATACTGGAATTTGCAGTATTAGAACTACTGCATGGCGAGGATCTGATCCATCTTGTGTGTTAGAACCTTCAACATCATTATTACCATTTGATTACATGATCGTTAAATACAAATGGGCATTTGGCGCAGGTGCTGACTTAGATACTTTTACAGGTCTTATAAATACAGGTATCGATACCTTAGACAATAAATGGGTCGGATACGGACTTGGTAGTGAAGTTCCTGCAAATACTTCATCACAAGATTCTTATGTAATGTGGGGCGGAGATGTACAGGATTTAACTGGTACTGAAACCTGTCTTATCAATTTTAAAAAATTAAAAGAAGATTATTCTAGTTTAAATGATATCCAAGTAAGAATGGCTGGTGTTTGGTGGAGTTCAAAAAACACTGGAAATATTGATGTAGAAATAACAACTTACCTTGGAGGAACTATGACAAAAGTAGATAAAGACATTGTAAACAGCAATGGACAGCAAATTCAACAGCTAAATTTTTCAAAAAATGTTTCTGTAAAAGGAACTCATTTAGCTATAGATCAAGCTACGAACATTGGCTACATTAATTATTCTAGCAACAGCTCAACTGCAAATATTGTAATAAATTATTAAAAATATGGGAAATACAGGATATAAATTTTATGAAACATTAGAACAATATTATACAGATGATGGCACTTCAACAGGAGAAACAAAACAGAATGTAAAGACGGATCCTGATTACATTGCTCCTTTTCAAGATGAAGTAGATTGTCCACCTCAGGTGCGCTTCTATAATACCATGCAAACCAGAACTGTAACCAAAAATAATTGTAGCCCTGGATATTCTGGAAGCGCTGTCACACTTACCGCCTCCCCAAATCAGTTTGTTTCAAATGAAAGTGTATTAGACGCAAATAACCAAGCTATTGTCTGGTTAGAGGCTAATGCTCAGATATATGCTAATAATGTTGGAACATGCATACTTACTCCTACTACAAATCCAACTGTGCCAACATTACAGTATGCCTACTATGGAGGTGAGACCATGATGCTTGAATGGCCGAATTATATTGATCCTGGGTCTATAACTTATGAATTATATCGCAGTATAAATGGCGGTACTCCAATGCTTTTACAAACATCAACGGATACCTTTTATTATGATAAATTATCAAATGGTGTAACATACTCATATCAAATTAGAATTAATTCTAATGGATACATTTCTTCTTACAGCAATACTGTAACAGTAACAGGTAGATCTTAATAAAAAATATAATTCATAATCTTTTGGGGTGTAAAATCCCCAAAGGATTATTTATCACTTCAAAAAACTACTAACAAAATACCACAAAATGAGCACAAATCATAATAGAATAAAAGTGGCTGATTTAGAAACAAATCAGCAAAATAAAATTTTAATTACAAATTCTAGCGGTGAACTTGAATTTAGTGATATTAATAATATTAAAGCAGACAGCTATAATGGACTAGATTATACTCAAGAAGGCAAGGCTTTGGATGCTAGACAGGGAAAGGTCTTAAAAGATTTAATTGATGACATAAACGAATTACTTGTCTCCGACAATGCTGATTTAAATAGCCTTCAGAAATTAGCTGATGCAATTGAAACGGTCCGTAATTCTTTCGGTACAATGCTAGTAAATGATTTAATTACTGGTGGTTCAACAAAAGCTTTAACAGCTGAGCAGGGCAAAATTTTACAAAATAACAAGCTAAGTTACGTTTTGGAAATAAATACTGTAGGAGGGATAACGTATACATATACTATTGATGACTATAAAAAACATACTGTTTTTAGTTCTGCAAATCCCGTAACAGTTACTATACCAACTAATTTAAACGTAGCCATACCAATTGGAACTGAGATAAAATATACACAAAAGGGTGCAGGAATTGTAACAATCGGTGGCTCAGGTGTTACAATTAATTCTAATGTTTCTTTAAGTTCGGTAAAAGGAGAAACAAGAATTTTAAGAAAAATAGATACTGACGAGTGGGTTTTGATAGGTAATATTGCTCTACCTGGTGCTAAAGTACCTTATACAGTTTTTATCGATACTGTTAATGGTAATGATTCTAATGGAATTGTCACTGATTCTTCAAAACCTTTCAAAACAGCTGCCGCTGCTTATGCTGCTTTACCAGCAAATGATGGTATAATGTGGACCTTATATTATTTAGATTCATCAACATCTAGACAATTACCCGTAACACCATTACGTCCAATAAAGATAATGACACCTCATCCGGGAGTATTCTTGTTCAATGAAATAAACGGTGAACTTTCAGGAGGAAATATATTTGAAGTCGATGCTCCCTTGTCAACTATGACAATAAAGTTAACTACAGGCACCTGCTCAATGCGCCCAACTGTCTTTTTAAGGTTAAAATTATTTAATCTAAATGTTTATGCGATGCATACAGGTTTTGCTGGGTTCTTTGGAAATGGTTCGTACAGTACAGAAAATATGAGAATTGAAGTAGTTAATTTCTATTGTGAAAACACAACTTCAGGACTTAGACTGTTTGGCGGCCAAGGTGATGTTATAGTAAGAAAATTTACTAGTAAGGCAAATGGGATGCGTTTAAAAAATGATAATACAACTGGTGTTCGTTTTTCATTTTACGAAGTTTATGCAGATACTTATGCATTAAAATTGGAAGCTCAAGACACAACACACTACTACAAAATAATGAAATATAGTGGTAATGCAGATATAACAGATGGCATGAGCTCAATGTTAGATGTTACAGGAGTTTCTTTCACTTGTCCATCGTTTACTTATCTAAGGAATCAAATAACTGGAAGAATGACAAACTTGAACTATGCTATCAATTTACCATCTTCTATTCCAAACTCAATATCTATTGACAACTTTATTGGTAGAATCAATAGTTTCACTACTCCACAGCCTATTATTAATATAAGAAACTCAACACTATATCTTTCAGGATTATTTGCTAATGGATGGCTTTCATGGTCACAAGGAAATACACTTATGACTATAATTGACTCATATATAATTCAAGATACACCGACAAACTTGTTTACATTTCAAAATTCATCCTCAGGATTTATGACTTTAAATAAAATTGGCTTCTTTAAAACAAATGCAACCAATTTAGTAAATCCTGCGACCGCTTCAGGTACAGGAGTTACAATAGTAGATTTAACACCTAATTCTCATTAAATACAAAATTACATAACGAACTTACAATAGTAGTACTAATTATTGAGTACCTATTTTCAAACATAATTATTGAAAATATTTGTTTTTCAATAATTATGTTTAATACAATGTTATTTTATTTAATGTCTGAATCTACAACTTTTTTAATCTATTAATAAATGAAAGAGAATAGAAAAATTTAATAAAAAATACTCCTAAAATGAGCACAAATCACAATAGAATCAAAGTGGCTGATTTAGAAACAAATCAGCAAAATAAAATTTTAATTACCAATGAAAATGGTGAATTAACTTTTAATGATATTCCAGAGAAAACTTTTAAAACAATAAATGGCGAATCAATTCTTGGTAATGGAAATATTGATCTGTCTAACAAACAAGATGTTTCAAATCAGATTAATGTAATATTACCAGCGACAGTTCTAGATTCATGGCATGGAAAAACCGTAAAATTTACTGGAACAGGTACATTGACAATTCCTAGTTCATTTGTTAATTCAGGGATGTGTTTTGAAGGAATTACAAAAATAGGAACAACATTGAACTGGTCAATTACATCTCCTAAAACATTTGAATTTGGAACACCTACCACCGTACCTGAAAAACAGATTTTCACATTTATGCAAAATGATGGTCAGCATTCAATAATGATTTTAGGAATATAATTATGGGACTACGAAAAACAATATTTGGACGTCAAAAGGTCAAGTCTAATACTTTTATAGGTGGTGTTGCAAGTACCCTTAATACTCCAGCATTAATCGCATCAAAATTGGGATTAAATGCTTCCCAAATTAAAAATTTTACTGTTGTCGGAAACGATATTCATTTTAGTATAAACGTAAGTTATCAAATTCCATCCAATGCTTTTAATGGAAACAATAATATTACATATTACAATGATTCTGAAGGATATGTAAATTCCATCGGTACCAGGTCATTCTATAGTTGCATTTCCATAACAAGTGTTAAATTCGATAATGCCACTTCTATTTTTGATTCCGCTTTCTACAATTGTACATCAATAACAAGTTATAGTTTTCCAAAAGTTACGACCATAGACAGTCATATATATATACTGCACAAGGAACATTTAGAAGCAATACCTCCCTACTGCTCCATTGCTCACTAGCATCACTGGTACTGGAAGATGCTTCGAAAACGCAAGTCGACATTTTATGCTCACTTAGCTGGAAGTTTGGCTAGTACAAGTTTTAGCGGGTGTTCTGCTTTAAATAGCTTTACGGTTGGCCCTATTACAAGTTTAGGAACTAGTTGCTTTTCAGGGCTCTTCTCTTTCTTCTTTGACATTTAACAGCCTAAATACGCTATCAGGAGTATCTAATTCATTAACTGTTCTAATTTAACATATTTTTTTCAGCAAATAACAGCAAAGAGAGAGATATTCCTAATGGAAGTTTTTCTGGATGTTAAAGTTAGAAAATGTATATGTAGCCCTCTTCTGCATCTATTCCGGCTAATTGACATTTTATGGGTTTACAAAACTGAAAAACATATATATATTCAGTTAAAACAATAGGCAGCTGGGAATTGTACTTCTTTATTAGATTTTACTTCTGACTGTAGAATCTATAGTGATTCCGCTTTCTACAAATCAATAACAAGTTATTTTTTCCAAAAGTTACGACCATAGACAGTCAATATAATTGTATAAGGAACATTTAGAAGCAATACCTCCTACTGACTTTCTCTGCTCCATTGCTCACTAGCATCACTACTGGAAGATGCTTCGAAGGTAGTAAAATGACAGCGTTCTATGCTCCTAACTTAGCAGGAAGTCTGGCTAGCACAAGTTTTAGCGGGTGTATGCTTTTAAATAGCTTTACGGTTGGCCCTGAAGTTTAGGAACTAGTTGCTTTTCAGGCTGCTCTTCTCTTTCTTCTTTGACATTTAACAGCTTAAATACGCTATCAGGAGTATCTACATTCATTAACTGTTCTAATTTAACATATTTTTCAGCAAATAACTTAAGAGATATTCCTAATGGAAGTTTTTCCGGATGTACGAAGTTAGAAAATGTATATGTAGCCTCTTCTGCATCATTCCGGCTAATTGCTTTAGTAGATATATCATCAGTTAAATCAATAGGCAGCTGGGGCTTTCTATAATTGACTTCTTTACGATTTTACTTCTGACAATGTAGAATCTATAGCTGATTCCGCTTTCACAATACATCAATAACAAGTTATAGTTTTCCAAAAGTTACGACTATAGACAGTCAATATAATACTGCACAAGGTACATTTAGAAGCAATACCTCACTGCTGACTTTCTCTGCTCCATTGCTCACTAGCATCACTGGTTCTGGAAGATGCTTCGAAAACGCAAGTAAAATGACGACATTTTATGCTCCTAACTTAGCTGGAAGTCTGGCTAGTACAAGTTTTAGCGGGTGTTCTGCTTTAAATAGCTTTACGGCTGGTCCTATTACAAGCTTAGAGGTTAGTTGTTTTTCAGGCTGCTCTTCTTTGACTTCCTTAACATTTAATGACGTAATATCGGTTGGGGCGACTACGTTTAATAATTGTACCGGATTAACTGATTTAACAATAAACAATGCTACTTCAATTGGTTCTCAAACATTTAACAATTGTACTAATATTAATATCATAAGTCTTCGATCTCTAACAATCTGTGGTGGCTCCACAGCTAACAACAATGTATTTTCTGGCATTAAAATTGGGTGCAATATAACTGTACCTATTGCATTGCAAACAATTAATTCAGGAGCTCCAGATGGCGATTTGGTTTATGCATCAGGAACGAGGGGAGCTACAATTATCTATGTATAATTTTGAATAGCTCAACCAATACATCTCTGATTTTGGTAAAATATCTAATAACACTAAAATCCAAACATCAATTCCATAAAAATAATACTTATTAAACATTTACATTTTTTTTAAATTTAAAAGTCTCAATATTCTTATTGAGACTTTTTTTTATTAACATCATTTTTTTTTTAATTCAAACTTCAATAAAAATTTAAATAACAAAAAAACCGCAATTGAAAAAATTGCGGTTAAACTCAATAAACAGCTTTCTAATGGATATAACCCACATTTCAGTTACTATTCTAAAAACATTTACTTCTTAAAATTCTTAATCCCACTCTGCAACCAACCATAATACTCCTCAATATTAGGATTATAAGCTGATGGTTCTGTTAAATTAGCGCTTTTATGATCTACAATTACATAAAATGGCTGTGCATTTGCTTTGTACGTTTTAATCTGTAAATCGCTCCATTTGTTGCCAATGGTTTTGATTCTTTTTCCTGTAGTTTCAGAAGTAAATTGTTCGCTTTCTGGAAGTTCTTTTTTATCGTCAACATAAAGCGAAATCAAAACCACATCATTATTTAAAACTCCTAAAACTTTAGGATCTGACCAAACTAGTTCTTCCATTTTTCGGCAATTTACACAGGCATATCCTGTAAAGTCCAATAAAACTGGTTTCCCTACTTTTTTCGCATATTCCATTCCTTTATCATAATCATGAAATGTGATAATATTTTGCGGTCCGTGTTCTGCTCCTTCTGGCAACGAACCTGTTATTTTTAACTCGGAATTGCCCGAAACTCCAAGTCCGTTTGGAGATTCACTGTATTGCATTGGTGGTGGAAATCCGCTGATTAATTTTAACGGAGCGCCCCAAAGTCCTGGAATCAAATAAATCGTGAAACTTAAAACTAACAATCCAAAACCTAATCTTCCAACTGAAATATGATTTAAAGGCGAATCATGCGGCAAAGTGATTTTTCCGAATAAATAAAAAGCCAGCATTCCGAAAACAGCAATCCAAATGGCAAGAAAAACTTCTCTTTCCAACCAATGCAATTGAAGTACTAAATCGGCATTTGATAAAAATTTAAAAGCCAAAGCCAATTCTAAAAATCCTAAAACCACTTTTACCGTATTCAGCCATCCGCCCGATTTTGGTAATGCATTCAGCCATCCTGGAAAAGCCGCAAATAATGAAAACGGTAATGCAATTGCAGTCGAAAATCCTAACATTCCAACAATTGGCGCGATTCCGCCTTTTGATGCTGCTTCAACCAATAAAGTTCCTACGATTGGACCTGTACAAGAAAAGGATACAATGGCCAAAGCCAAAGCCATAAAGAAAATCCCAATTAATCCTCCTCTATCTGCCTGCGAATCTACTTTGTTGGCTAATGAACTTGGCAATACAATTTCGAAAGCACCCAAAAATGAACAGGCAAAAACCACCAATAAAATAAAGAAAATCAAATTGAACCAAACGTTGGTTGAAAGCGCATTCAGCGAATCTGCACCAAAAACAGCCGTTACAATTGAACCTAATAAAACGTAAATAATTACGATTGAAATTCCGTAAATCATGGCATTTTTAATTCCTGCCGCTTTGCTTTTACTTTGTTTTGTAAAAAAACTTACCGTCATCGGAATCATTGGGAAAACACAAGGCGTTAGCAATGCTGCAAATCCTGATAAAAAAGCCAAAATAAAAATCGTTAGCAATCCTCTAGATTCTGTTTTCTTTGGCGAACTCACAATTTCTTTAGATGTTTTTTCTTCTGTCTGTGAAACCGCTTTTTCTTCTGAAACTACAGAATCTTTTTTAACGATCTGAGTTTCTTCGGCGGAAGCCAATTTCTTTTCGGTCGGAATTTTAAATGCTAATTCTTCAGATGTTGGTGGTAAGCAATTACTGTCATCGCAAACCATAAATTCAACTTCTCCCGCAACATTCGAAATATCATCTGAAGTAAATTTAATTTTTTGCGTGAAAAGGGCTTTATCTTCAAAATATTTAATTTTCATATCGAAGATTTTATCGACCACTTCATGTCCTTTTTCTTCAGTTGTTTTTCCGATTAATTCGAAATTTTTCTTCGGATTTTTGAAAGTAAAAGCAGTTCTTGAAGGTCCGCCTTCTTCAATATATTGTCCGTACAAATGCCAGCCCGATTGAATTACAGCTTGCGCTTTTAAAATATATTCTTTATCTGAAACTTTTTCTACAGATGTGCTCCATTTCACCGGATTGTACATTTGTCCAAACGTACTTGCGGAAAAAAGCAACAGTAATGTTATTGCTATGTTTTTCATTGTTTTGGTTTTAAGGTTTAAAAAAAGAGCTGTCGGCAAAACAGCTCTTTTGGTCTTTCACAGAAAATGGCTTACTAATTCAGATTCTAAAATGAAATAATGAAAGACGACTATTAAAAATTGTTGGTTTCAGTCGCAGTCGCAGTCGCAGTCGCAGTCGCAGTCGCAGTCGCAGTCGCAGTCGCAGTCGCAGTCGCAGTCGCAGTCGCAGTCGCAGTCGCAGTCGCAGTCGCAGTCGCAGTGTATAACTTTGTCAAAGTTTAAAACTTTGACAAAGTTGGTTTTCCTAACTGAGACTGAGACTGAAAACTGAGACTAAAAACTATTTCAAAGGATTCCCGTCTTTATCAAGAGAACCCGATTTGATGATGATCATTTTATCCAATTGTACGTATTTCTTAATTGCATCGTTTACTTGCTGTAAAGTTGCTTTTTGAATATCGTTTGGATATTGTTCGATGTAATTTGGTTCTAAACCTCTTTCGATAAAACTTAAAATCGTTCTTGCCATTCCGTTTGTGGTTGACATTCCAACTTTAAAACTTCCAATTAAATTGGTTTTCTTGTTTTCTAATTCCTCTGCTGTAATTCCGTCTTTTACCCATTTATTTACTTGAACCATTGTAGCATCAAGTCCTTTTTGAAATAAATTCGGATTGAAAGATGCGTTTACAAACCAATAACCTCCAGTTTCAATATTTCCTCCTAAACCAGAAGAAATACTATATGTTAAACCGTCATTATCACGAACAGTCTGCATCAAACGTCCTGCAAAACCAGCTCCTAAAGTATAATTTCCGATGAAAAACGGAATGTAATCGGCGTCGGCTCTTTTTAAACCTGTAAATTGTCCAATATACAATTCGGCACTTGGTTTTTCTGGAATTGTAACTACTTCTGTTTTTGCTACTGATTTTGAAGCTTCTTCAAATTTTAGTTTTTCAGTAACTCCACCATTCCAATTTTTGAATGATTTTTTTAATGATGTATTTAAGTTTGCTCCTTCAGTATCTCCCACAATTACCAAACGCATTGAAGCTGTTCCAAAATATTTTTTATGAAAAGCTTTCACTTCATCCAAAGTTGCGTTTTTAATGTTCGCAATATTATCTTCAACACTTAAACTGTAATTTGGATTTCCTTTTGGATAAATTGCCTGAGATAAAGCAATGTCTCCCCTTTCGCCTGGATCATTTAAATCTTGCTGTGTATTTCCAATAAATTGCTGTTTTAAATTTTCGAATTCTTTAGCATCAAACAATGGATTTCTCAATTCTTCAGCCAATAAAGTAATTACTTGATCTAAGTCTTTTTTCAAACATTTAAACCCGATATTGATTTTGAAAGTCGAAGCGTTTACGTTTAATGTAACTCCTAATTTTTGAAGTTTTTCTGAAAATTTAAATTTATCATTCAACGTTGTTCCTTTTGACAACATTGCTGCCGTTAAAGCTGGAATAACATTATTTTTCGTTTCGCTTGCATAATTTCCTAACGAAATACTTGCTGCAATCGTAACGAAATCTTTAGCTGAAGTTTTTACCGAAACCACATCAATTCCAGATACTTTTTCTCTCTTGAAAGCAGAAGCTGATTTTTCTATCAACGTTTCAGCAGAAATAAATTCTTCGGTAGTATTTTTTAGTAAAAATGAATCTGCTGTACTTTCTTCATGAATATGTTCATTTTCTGGATGTCTGTAATAAAATGGACCATTTTCTGGCATAAAATTATTTGCCTGAGCTTGATCTTTATTTTGAGAACCCGCTTGTTTCGGAATAAAATATCCTGTCGTACTTTGGTCTTCAACCAAATATTTATTCGCAACACGCAAAACATCTTCAGGAGTTACTTTTTTCAATCGGTCAACTCCTGTAATATAATCTGTCCAGTCGCCAGCAGCAATCGCTTCATTTAATGCCGATGCAATTACTCCAGAACCATCGCGAGCTAAGATTGTTTGTGCACTAATTTTTGCCACAACACGATTTACCTCATCTTGAGTTACGCCTTCTTTCTGAATTTTAGCAACAACTTCACTGATTTTCGCATCAATATCTTCGTGTTTAGAAGTAGTTGGAAAACCAACACCAATCGTAAAAAGTCCAACTTCTTTAAAGTTTGTAGCACTTGCATAAGAATAAATTCCTAAACGAGTGTCAACGAAAGTTTTGTTTAAAATTGCTGAAGGTCCAGAACCGATAATCTGAGCTAGAATATTTAATGCAGGAAGGTCTTCGTGTAAAGCTCCTGGAATTTTATAGGCTTTATTTACAACGCCCAATTCTCCTGGTTTTTTTACCACAATTTTACGCGCACCATATTGCTGAGGCTCTTCTGTATAAGGCTGAGGCATTGCTTTTGGCGCTTTTGTAATTTTCCCGAAATATTTCTCGATTAATTCGAAAACATTGTCTTTTTTGAAATCTCCAATTATGGTTAAAGTTGCATTATCTGGCCAATAATACGTATTATAGAAATTCTTTAAAACTTCAATTGGAGCGTTTTCAATATCCGATTTCCATCCAATTGTCGAATGATGATATGGATGCGCAATATATGCTGAAGCCCAGATTTCTTTATCTAATAAAGCATTCGGATTATTTTCGCCACGTTCAAATTCGTTACGAACAACCGTCATTTCTGCTTCTTTATCTTCTTTTGTCAATAAAGAATTACGCATTCTGTCGGCTTCAATTTGAATTGCCAATTCGATTTTATCGCTCGGAAGTGTTTCAAAATAATTCGTACGATCGTACCAAGTTGTAGCATTTAATTGTGCTCCTGTATTTTGTAAAACATCCGTAATTGTGTTTCCGTTTTTCTTGTTGAAAGTTGGAGTTCCTTTAAACATTAAATGTTCTAAAAGGTGCGTTGATCCTGTGTTTCCTAAAACCTCATGTTTAGATCCTACACGATATACAATTTGTACAGTTGCAACTGGCGAAGCATTGTCTTGCAAAAGCAAAACATTCATTCCGTTTGGCTGATATAAATATTCTTCGATTCCGCCTAATTCTTTAATTTTCTTAAAATTCACGGATTTATTCTGCGCTGACATAAGGGCGCAAAAAGCTAATGAGCAATAGCCCAGAAAGATGTATTTTTTCATTTTTTTGAGAGATTTTTTCTTGAGTTTTCAGTCGCAGTCGCAGTTTTCAGAGACTGAGACTGAAAACTGCGACTGAATACTTATTTACGATTTGCTGAAAATTTCTTTTAATTTAGATTGCAATTCAGCTTCTCTAAGGTTTTTAGCAACGATTTTTCCGTCAGGTCCAATTAAATAGTTTGTTGGAACCATTTTTACACCATATAAAACAGCAGCTTCATTTTGCCATCCTTTTAAATCAGAAACGTGTGTCCAAGTTAGACCGTCTTTTTCGATTGCTTTTTCCCAAAGATTCTTTTTATCGTCTAAAGAAACTCCTAAAACATCAAATCCTTTATCGTGATAGGTTTTGTAAGCCACCACAACATTTGGATTTTCTTTTCTACATGGTCCGCACCAAGAAGCCCAAAAATCAACCAAAACATATTTCCCTTTGTAATCTGATAATTTTACTACTTTTCCGTTTACATCAGTTTGCGAAAATTCAGGAGCAGCAACACCAATTGCTGTTTTTTCGTTAAGATCAATAGAAGCTTTTAATTTTTTTCCGTAGAATGATTTTTGAATTTCTGGAGCTAAAATTCCGTAATATTCTTTTACTTTTTCAGGAGTTCCGTAAGACACAATTCGGTCTTCGATTACTAAAGCTCCTCCCAGATTGTCTTTATTTTTTCTGATGAATTTGTCTGTTAGATCATCCGCGAAAGCGCCAAGATCCTTCCATTTTTTATCCATCATAGTTTGCTGTTCTGGAGTCAATTTTACTTTTCCGCTTTGAGTCAACGAATCAGATAATTTATAAATTGGCCCCGCAATAGCTTGTATTTTTTTAAATTCGTTATCGTAGTATGATTTGTAAAATCCGTTTTGAGTAGCTCCAGTTACTTTAGCTTTAAAAACTGAATCTTTTTTTGCTTCAATAGTAATATCTTCATTATCTAAAAGAAAATATGCTCCGTATTCTTGTCCTTTAATTTTAATAGTATGAAATAAAGGCTCGCCAGTTTTTCCATTAAAAGTAAAAGCACCTTCTTTTACTTCAGCAGAATCGATGATTTTTTTATCTCCTTTTTCATCTGCATATTCCAGATAAACTGTTCCTTTATCTAATCCGGCAATTGTTCCGTTAATTGTATATCCTTCTTTTTTTGCACAAGAAGTTACTGCCGTCGCAAGGGCTAAGGCCAGTAAACTTGATTTTAAAATTGTACTTTTCATGTTATATTTTTTGTTTGTTAGATTGCGATTTTTTTTTGAGTTTTCAATCGCAATTTTCAGTTATCAACTGAGACTGAGACTGAAAACTGCGACTAAAAAAAACTAAGATTTCAAAAGTTCCTTCAGTTTTGCTTCCAATTCTGCACCTCTCAAGTTTTCTCCGATAATTACACCTTTACCGTCTACTAAATAAGTTGCTGGAATTGTTTTTACATTAAATGTTTTGCTCACTTTATCATCGTCTAGAAGATTGTGCCATTGCATATTTTCTTGTACTAATGCTTTCTGCCAAGCTTTTTCGTCTTTATCGATTGAAACACTTAAAATTTCAAATCCTTTATTCGAATATTCAGCGTAAGCTGTTTTTAAGTTTGGAATTTCTTTTCGGCATGGACCGCACCAAGATGCCCAAAAGTCAACCAAAATATATTTTTTCCCTGCAACGATATCTTTTGCATTGAAAGTTTTTCCATCTTTATCTTTTAACCCAAAGTTGGCAATACTTGTTCCAACTAAAGATTTCGGATTCAAATCTTTATCTACAATTTGACCGTAGTAGCTTTTCTTTGCTGCTTCTGAAAACTGCTCATAAATTGGCTTTTGCTCTGGAGTAAAATAACTGTATGAAGTCATCATGAAAAATGGTCCCCACCAGTTTGTTTTATGTTTTTCAATCAAATTTTTTGACAACAATTCTACTTTCGTAAAAAATGCTTTTTCGTCTGCCTCAAATTTTTTCCATTGAGCCGTGCTGTAAACAGAATCCAATAATTTCTTGTTGTTTTCTTTTTTTGCTTTTCCAGCTAAATTACTTAGTTCGTTAATTCCAACGTGATATGCTTCGTAATCTTTATTCAATTCTTCTTTAAAAGCGGTTTCTTTAACATAATAATCGTGAGATTTAGAACCAGTAATCACGACATCTTTAAAAGAAATCCATTCGCCTTCTTTATCTGAAACTTTGCCAGCCGCTGTAATTTTTATTTTTGAATTTTCGACCATTACAGAAATATTTCCTTTGCTTTTACCAAAGACAACATAGAAAAAACGAGGTTCTTTTAGTTTTCCTTCGAAAGTAAATTTCCCGTCTTTTAATGTTGTTTCAGCAACTGGCAGTTCAGAAGAATGCGTAGCGCCTGGAACTAGTTTTACAGCTGTTCCATCTGCTAAACCAGTGATGTTTCCTTCAATTGTATAAGAAGAAACCGTCGCTGGCGCTGTTTTTTTCTTTTGCGCCTGAATGTTTAATGAAACCATAAACAAGCAAATGCACAAGCCTAATATTTTAGATTTAATTGCTTTCATTTTTGATTGATATTTTAGAAAAAAGCTTCCCTTTCGGGAAAATCTAATCAGGAAGCTTCTATTATTATTTGTCTACATTTTGTGTTATTGTTCCGTTTCCTGGGTTTGCTGTAGCACCTTGTGGAAATGGCATTGTCCATAAATGAGAATCTGAAGATAAAGTGTAAGTAGTTCCATTTGCTACTTTTGTAAAACTAACTGTATAAACGCCTTCAGCATTTAAACGGCGTGCGTCTGCAAAAGGAATCAGCGTGTTAGTAAGTTCATTGTTTTTTGTTCTGAAAATAGCTTTCAAAGCTGTTGTTTTATCTGCAGTCGAAATATCTTGATAAGAAGCTGGAAGAATACGAGTTTTACGAACTGTATTTAAAACATTTAATGCTTCACTGATTTGTCCCGCACGCGCCAGACATTCTGCTTTAATCAAATAAACCTCAACAGTTGTGATTCCTCCAAAATTAAAAGCACCAGACAAAGTTCTTCTGTAATACGTTTCGGCACCAACAGTATAAAGTTTCCAACGTGAAATAAAACGCGCATCTCCAGCTTCAAAACGTTGTGCACGCTCAACAGGAATACTATTTTCTGTTGTTAAACTAGAATAAGTACCATGACGATACGTGTAGTTTTCTACATAATTGTATCCCATTGGAGATGTTGTCGTAGTGTACGAATTTGGAAGATCTATAATCGTTTTATTTGCATTGTAATATCCAATCCAATCATACAATTGATTGTTTTCAGCCAATGCTAAATCTGCATATTTTAAAGCTTCTGTATAGTTATTCATTTGAAGATAAACTCTTGAATAAAATGCATAACCTGCCCCTAAATTTGGATGCAAAGCAGTTTGCGAAACTTTTAGCAAATACGGTAAAGCTTCTTTAACATCATTCAAGATAAAATCATACATTTCTTGAATGGTTACTTGTTTACTTGGCGCATTAATATTGGCACTAGTAATTAACGGAACTGATAATTTTGTTGAGGCTGTAGACGCTACATAAGTATCTGCATAAAAATTAACCAGATTATAGTAATTCATGGCACGCAGTATTTTTGCTTCAGCCCACACTACTCTTTTTTCGTCATCAGTTGCTTGCGTAGTATTTAATGCATTTTCGATAATTAAATTAAAAGTCGAAATTCCCGCATAACTTGAATAATACATTGTTTCATCTGATACTTTCAAAGCAATTCGGTCAGCACTTTCATCCCACATATAAAGTGCATTATACAATCTATTATTTGCTAAAGATGCAACAGTTACATATTGGTCATTTAATAATTGTGAAGCGCCAGTAATATCAACTCTGTGGTTAGTATACTCGTCGCGTAGAAAAGCTTCATAATCAGCTAATGTTGTTGGTGTTTTTGATCCTTTAGGGATATCACTCAAATAATCTTCGCAAGAGGCAAAAGTTAATCCTAAAGCTAAGAAGCACGCTATCTTTATATATATATTTTTCATCGTCTAGTCTTTATAAATTAGAAATTAACATTTACGCCCATAACAAAGCTTGGAGATTGGAAACCGCCTAGCAAATATTTAGCATCTCTGCTTTTTGCAAAAGTGTATACGTTTTCTGCGTTTAAATTGAAACGTACGCCATCTAATTTTACTCTCTTAATAATGTCTTTTGGCATTTGGTAAGACAGCGAAACATTACTTAATCTCACATTTGATGCATCTAGAATATTAATATCTGCATACGAATAAATAGTACGAGAATCTGAACTAAATTCTGGATCATACTCGTAAACTGCTCTTGGAACATTTGTGAAAGCTTCATCTCCAGGCTGCATCCAACGATCTGCAATATGATTGTTTACTACAGAAATATTGGTTATGTAACCTCCTGCTGCACTATTATAAGTATTATTCAGCATTGGCAAGAAGGTATTTCTTATTTTATGTCCTAACTCGTAAATGAAAAGTGCCGAAAGTGAGAAGTTTTTATAATTAGCCGAAGTATGGAAAGATCCGCTTTGCGTAGGAACTGTTGAGCCATAATCTTTGATAGCATCAATTTGTCCCGGATTGTATTTTACTGCAGTTCCTGAAGCATCATAAACTTGAGGAATTCCTGTGCTGCTTAATCCAGCCCATTTGTAACCATAAATAGAGTTAAAACTTGTTCCAACTCTTGGAAAAGCCTGTGGGTAATCTAACTGAAGGTAATAAACTGGAGCTGTTACGTTTACGTAATCCACCACGTTTTTGTTGTAAGCATATAAAACTGCTGCATCCCAAGAGAATGAAGGTGTTTTTACAATAGTTCCTCTCAAAGTTACTTCGACACCTTTATTGGTCATTGCTCCGTTGTTAAGCGTGTAAGTAGAATAACCCCATCCTTCTGTTGGAATTCCTTGACTGCTCGCTAATAAATCTTGTCCTTTTTTTCTATACACATCAAAAGTTCCGCTTAATCTGCTTTTGAAGAATGAAAAGTCTAAACCAATATCTGTTGTAGTAGTTTTTTCCCAAGATAATTCAGGGTTTGGTCGCTTACTTACCGTTCCTTGATTTCCTCCAACATTTGAGTTAGAATTGTAATATGCTGTTAAATATGGCGCAGAATCTTTAGCAACATTTCCTCCAATACCATAAGAAGCACGAAGTTTAAGTCCGTCTACCCAATCAACATCAAAAAATGATTCTTTATCAATATTCCATCCTGCTCCAGTTGACCAAGTTGGTTTATTTTGATATTTACTGTCTGTTCCCCAAAGATTAGAACGATCCCAACGAATACTTCCTGAAAGTGTATATCTTCTATCGTAAGTATAACCTCCAGTTCCATACACTGAAACGTATCGGTTTTGTAATTCTTTTTCTAATGAAAATTCGCTTTGCGACATATATCCGCCAAAAACAGTTCCGTATACTTTTAATAAATCGGCTTGATTTATTGGAGCAAAACCTAAAGTTTGTGAATCGTAACCGTAGCGTGTGTTATCGTTATATTCTTGTTTTGAATGACGGATTTCCATACCAGCAATAGCAGAAAAATCATGCTTTTCAGCAAAAATCTGATTGAAGTTTAACTGCTGACGGAAATTATATGCATTAGAAAACTGATTCGTTTCTTTAACAATGTCTCCGTAAGGCAAATTGTAAACAGCTTTGTTATTGGCAATTGTTACCATTCCGTTTACTTTACTTCTTACATAATATGAATTTTTGTCATATAATTGACTAGCGCGATCTGAAGCAAATTCGTATTGGAACATTGCATTGTATGTAAATGCTTTACTGAATTTTACATTGAATTTAGCAAAAGTCCTATTTAAGAAACTCTTGTTTTCAACTAAATTTCTACCAAACTCATCCATTGGCGTAATATCCATGTTGTAAAGACCATAAGTCTGCATAGAATTTAGCGTAAAGTTGTTATAACGAGAAGCAGCTGTCGAAACAAAATTAGTTCCGTCATTATTCACCAATTGATTGTATGGCTGATATTTATATCCTGGACCTGAAGTAAAATCAGGCTGTGAAGCAAAATAACTTTGTGTATCTCCTTTTCCAAAATTCGTATAAGTTCCTAAATCTAAAGACAGCCAGCTGTTAATTTGAGTTGTATTTTTCAAATTAATCCCAACCGATTCATTTTCAGTATAAATATCTTCAAACTGATTGTTTTTATAAGTCAAAGAAGCATTAAAAGTATTGTTTTCTGTAGCTTTTCCTAAACTAAGGTTGTGCTGCATAAAATATTGGTCGCGTTTTGCATATTTAGCAATATCATCAAAGTATTTATAACCTTGTCCGCCAAGCTGATCTAAACGGCTGTTCATTTCTGTTTGAGAAATATTTCCAGCATAACCGTTTAAAATAGTCTGCATTCCTAAACTTGTATATACCGCATTATTCAACAATGATTGCGCATACGTGTTTGCATTAGCAGTTTTCAAATTCGGATTTCCATCTGCCCATCCTCTTTCTAAACCAATAATATCATTAGAATCAGTAAGGTTTCCAGTATAATTTCTATAAGGAGTAACGGTTAAATTGCTTGAAAAAGAAATATTTGTTTTTCCAGCTTTTGCTTTTTTAGTTGTAATTACCACAACTCCATTTGCTGCGCGAGCACCATAAATAGACGAAGCCGCAGCATCTTTTAAAACCGTAATTGTTTCAATATCTTCTAAGTTCAAACTAGGAAGATTTTCTTCTATAGTTGCATAAGGAGTTAATCTAGTATTTTCTACAGGAAAACCATCAATAACATATAAAGGAGCTGTAGCATTAGTATTCATAGAAGTTGTACCACGAATTCTTCCATCTTGATATCCAACAATACGTCCTTCTAAAATTTTATCTAAACCGCTTAATCGTTGTTCTTTAAAATCTACTGCTTTCAAACTTGAGAAAGATCCTGTTGCTTTTTCTTCAGAAATATCTTGGTAACCTGTTTTCAAAACAAGTCCTTCTAATTCTAAGACATCTTCTTTTAAAACAACGTTGATAACACTTCTGCCTTCAACTTTAATTTCTTGTCTAACATATCCTAAATAAGAATATGCCAAAGTAGTTTCGCTGCTTACCGCAATAATCTGATATTCTCCATTAAAATCGGTATTTACACCTCTTCCAGAACCATTATCAGCAACTGCTGCACCTACTAAAGGCATTCCTTTTTCATCTGTGACTCTACCTTTTACAATAAAATCTGCCACAGGTTTTTTAACTTCAGGAGAAGTCTTCTTTGGCATCAAAATAATATGGTTTCCAGAAACTTTAAAATCAGTACTGGTATTATTAAAAATTTTGCCTAACACAACTTCTATCGAAGTGTCACTTGCATTTACGTCGATTACTCTAGTTAAGTCGACAGATCTTACATTGTAAACAAATCTATAATCTGTTGTATATTCAATCCTTTCGATAACTTTTGCAACAGTCATATTATTGACATTAAAAGAAATCTTGGTTTTTTGAGAATAACTGGTTCCGGCGTGCATTATACTTAAGGCAGTTAGCAGAAATAATGTGGTCAATTTCATTTTCAAATCAAATTTCAAAAAAGGCTTATCAAACCTGATTTTGTTCAAGAGTTTTTTCATACTTTTAAAATGTTTTTTTTAATGTTGGTTGGTTAATTAACTGACCGCATACACTCTACCGGGAAATGTTGGCGCATTTTCCGGTTTTTTTATAACGATCCTATTCATTTTTGGATTTTTGTTACATAGGCGTCTTTTTAATTGTTAATTATAAATTGTTAATTGATAATTTACTTTATCGTTATTTTGTCTTGGTTAATAATGTAATCAATTTCATAACTGTCACTGAAATATTTCAAAACCACTTCAATTGGTTCATTATCAAAACGGGCATTAAAAATTTCTCTTCCTAATGTTTTATTTCGGTTAATGAAAGTCACATTATACTGGCGTTCCAGTTTTTTAATAATATCATCGAAAGAAGCATTTTTAAATACCAAACTTCCCTTTACCCAAGCTGTATAATAATCTGTATTTACTTGTTCTGTTTTAAAAGTGGTCTGTCCTTTTAAATTGGAAGCTTTAAATCCTGGTGTCAAAAACACCTGATTATCATTTGTTTTCTGATCTTTATAAAGCGAAACTTTTCCTTCAACCAATACCACATCTGTGCTTGCATTATTAGCATAAGAATCTACATTAAACTTAGTTCCTAAAACCTCAACATTAACTTGCTGTGAATTAACCGTAAACGGATGCGCTTTGTCTTTACTCACTTCAAAATAAGCTTCACCACTCAGATACACTTGTCTGTTTTTGTTTTTGCCAAACTGAACTGGATATCGCAATGATGTTCCTGAATTAAGATGCACTAATGTTCCGTCTGATAGTTGCACTTCGAATTTCTTCCCGTAAGGAACTTTCAAAGTATTGTAAACCAATTCTCCTTCAGCGAAAGCTTTATCATAAACCAGTCTATTTTTCTCTTGTTTTCCAATAATATTTCCATCTTTATCTGTTACCTCTTTTTCTTCAGAAGTATCAATGTTTTCTGAAGAACCATTACCATATTGCAAAACAATTTCATCTACTCTTGGTACAATAACATTTTTTCTAGCATGTTCAGAACTTGAATTTTTATAGAAATAAAATCCGCCAAGAGCCACAACCAAAATCGCCGCATATTTATAATAAGATGAAAATCTTCTTTTAGTAAAAACATTATTTTCCTTTTCAATTCTTTCTGAAAGCTGTTTTCTAACTTCAGAAGAATCAAAAGAGTTCAAAGCAGTATCAATTGCATAATTCGTTTTTACAAAATCCTTAAATACAATTTGATTCTCTTCTTCTTTTAACCACTCGGTAAGCTGCTCAATTTCTTCATGAGAAGCCTGATTTGTGATAAATTTAACAATTAGTCTCTCTGACTTTTTTACTGTCATTTTAGTCGTTTTTTGATATTATTACGAAACCAAAAAACAAAACCCTAACAATTTGATAAAGTTTTTTTCATTTTACTGATTTTTTTCTTTTTCACAAGTCTTTTCTCTCAATAAAACTCGACTAATTTGGTAGAAATTATAAAGTAAAAGATTTATATTTGCATTTTATTCCTTTTTTATTTGTAATAATTTTCAAATAGAAAGGCAAAAAAGCAGGTCTTTTTATGAAATTCAGTTCACTTTTTGACCTAAAAAACTATTAATTTATATATTTGTTTTTATGAAGATGGATGATTACAGCGATAATACTACACTAATTGAGTCTCTAAAAAATGGAGATGAAAGCGCTTACACCTATCTTATCGACACGTATCATCATAAACTTTGCGTGTATGCCAACAGTTTGGTGAAAAATGTTTACAGCGCCGAAGATATCGTTCAGAATGTCTTTATAAAAGTTTGGGAACAACGTACAAGATTAAAAACAGATCATTCTCTAAAAAGTTTTCTTTACAAATTGGTTTACAATGAGTTTATCGATTTATATAGAAAAAATCAATCTTTGTTTTCTCTTGAAAAATCATATCACGATGCTTTAAACGGAATTGTTCAAGAAGAAGATTCTGAATCTTTCCAAAGGGTTTTGAATGCCGTAAATAAAGAGATTCAGAATTTACCACCAAAATGCAAAGAGGTTTTTATTTTGAGCAAAAAAGAAGGTTTAACAAATATCGAAATCGCAGAACATTTAGATGTTTCTATCAAAACTGTTGAAGCTCAGATTACAAAGGCTTTTTCGATTTTGCGCTCTTCGTTAGAAGAAAAAGTGAAGAGTGTTTTGTTTCTTATATTTTCATTTAAAAAAAAATTCAGACTAAATAATTAATCTGAATTTTCCTTTCTATTGGTTCAAAGCATAAATAAATCCAATTCCTTTTTCTCCGCTTTCCAGCTCATATTCGGTTTGAATTCGAGTATAGCCATCACCTTCAAATTCGTCTAGATAATCCCAATTTGCAGATAAATCTTCTGAAAATAAAACGTATGCTTTTATAATTTCAGCTTCTTTGGAATTCATCGGAATAAAACCATTATATCCTAAAGAAGAACCCCACCCTCCTTCTTGAAGTTTTCCTTTTATAATCGCTTTTTTCCATTCGCCCTTAATCGGATCCATAACCGAATGATTGGATTCGCCTGGCGCCAATGATCCATAAATTATTAAAGCTGGCAATTCTCTATCTTTCATATTCTTCTTCCATATTCTTTATTCTAGTATAATCTCAAAACTCCAAAACTGGCGTCTTCATATCATGGTACAAAAGCACTTTCCAATTTTGTTCTTTTGCTTCCTGCTCCCATTTTTTTCTTGATTCCATTGCTCGTTTTCCATCGAAATCTGTTTTGTAGGCAACGTGTATTTTCAAATATATTTTTTGTGGAAGATCATCTGCTCCATAAAATACAATTTCGTTATCAGCCTTAATCCAAAATACTTGATGAAACTTTGTATGCCCAGCCGAAACTTCAAAGAAAATTTCATCTGTAATTTGTCCGCTGTCTTCATTTAATAATTCAACATTCGGTAGTTTTTCAAGCTGATTTAATATTTCTGGAACGTAAGACGGATTTTGCAATTGCTGTAAAGCAAAATCTATTTCTCTTTTTTGAATGTAAATCTTTGCATTCGGAAAATTTTGAACGAATTGATCATTTTCAAAATAACCAATTCCTTCAATATGATCTTTATGTAAATGCGAAACCAAAACTTTTGTAATCTGTTGAGGTTCGATATTATTTTTTCTTAGCATTTCATAAATAAATGGAACTCCATTGTTTACAAATCCTAAACCGAAATCTAATAAAATAATATCATTTTCTGTAATAACAAGAAAAGGCTGAATTGCCATTTTTAAACCCGATTCAGTTGTTTCTTCTGTCAAAAGCTGAAATTCTTTTTTAGAATTAGCAATGTAATTTCCTTCTTGTAAAGCAATTATTTTCATTTTATTCTTCTGTAATTTTTAGAACGAAACAAAGTTCTTAAGAATTTCTATATTTGTAAAACCTTATTTTTCGATAAAGTCAATCGATAAAACCGATTTGAAAATGGAACTTCGTCAACTTAAATATTTTCTAAAAGCAAAAGAATTACTGAATTTTACTGAAGCTGCTGCTGCGCTTTACATCAGTCAAAGTACTCTATCACAACAAATTAAACAATTGGAAGATGAGCTTCAAGTTCCGCTTTTTAACCGAATTGGAAAACGAATTACATTGACAGAAGCTGGAGAATTATTTTCGGTTTACGCACAGCAATCGGTCAACAAAGCTTCTGACGGACTTCAATTATTAAAAGATTTAAATAAACTCGAAACAGGAAAAATTGCCATTGGTGTTACGTACGCTTTACGCCATGTTGTTACAAAAGCTTTGATTTTATTTAGTTCTGAATATCCGAAAATTCAGTTCGAAATCATTTTTGGAACTTCGCAGGAATTAATACAAAAACTGAATCATTTTCAACTCGATGTGATTCTGACTTTCGAAGAAATTGCTTCTGAGGCTCATTTCAAATATTTGGAATTGTTTACTTCGCCAATGGCTTTGGTTACGTCTTCTGAAACTTCTTTAAAAAATAAAAAAACAATTTCTCTGGAAGAAATCAGTATGTTGCCACTTGCCATGCCTGCAGGCGGTTTTAGCACGACTCAGTTTATCAGTAGAGCTTTTGAGAAAAGTAATTTACACCCAAAAGTCACTATTGAAATAAACGATATTCCAACTTTACTAGAACTTATTAAAACAGGAAAATGGCATACAATTTTAACAAAAACTACAATCGAAGACGAAAAAGATTTGTACGCTATTCCAATAAAAGGAGAAAATATGACGCGAACTGCAATGCTTATTTCTCTGAAAGAAGTGTATGAGAAAAAAGCGGTTAAGGCTTTTTTGAAAATTTTGATGGAGAATTTGAAGTAAACTATTTATGGTAAAATTTGTCATTTCGAACGAGAAATCGCACTCGTAGTTCCGCAAAGAAAAGCTCAAATCTTTGTCGACCTTCTAGTGCGATTTCTCGTTCCTCGAAATGACAAAACTGGATGGAATAACTTAAAATACAACTTTGTCAAAGTTTTAAAATTTGTCAAAGTTCTCATTTCTTAAAAGTTATTTCAACTCTGCTTCAAAAGGCGAAGCTGGTAAATTCTCTTTATTATACAAATTAGCATTATCTGGATTATCTGCCCAAGCATAACGCACTTTTACTGGATTTTTAATTTCATTATTCCAAACAATAACTTTATCACCTTCAATACTTGCTTTTGCCCAAACAAATTTTCCGTCTAGTCCCGCGATTGCGAAACTATATAAAGTATTACCTCCTTTACTCATTAAACCAGTTCCGATAGAAGAAAAACTTAAAATAAGCTGTTCATTTTTTTGCTCCATCGATTCGAAAATTGGACCTGAGGCAATTAAATTTTTCTCGCCATAAACCAATTTTCTTGCCTGAAGCGCCAATCGTAGTCCAACATCATATTTGTTTAATGGATGAATATCATTCCATTCGCCCAAATCAATCGCAACTGCCATTCCAGTATTTGGAACTTTTAAAACATTGGCTTGCTGTTGTCTTAAAACTGCCCAATTGCTTTCGGATGGTTCTGGTTTTGGTTCCATAAAATTGGGTAATTGTACCAATAAAAACGGCAATTTTTCCTGTTTCCATTGTGTTCTCCAATTTGCAATTAAGGTTTCCATTAAAGCCGTATACTCAGCTGCCTTTTTGGTATTGGCTTCACCTTGATACCACAAAACACCTTTTATTGGATAATTTTTCAAAGGAGCAATCATGGCGTTGTACAATCCAACTGGTTTCCATCTTACAAAAGTCTGTCCTGGAAGCGGCTGCATATTTGAACCTAATTTATATCTCCAATTTCCTTTTAAATCAATGGTTTTGTCTCCAACAATTAATTCGTATGGTTTATCGACTACAAAACCTCCTTTTCCTGAATTGTTGATTACGCGAACAGTGATTTCATTTCTTCCTTCTTTTAAAACATTAGTATTGAAAGAATAAATTCTCGGCGGATATTGATAGGAAGTTGTTCCAACAAAATGTCCGTTTACAAAGACCGAATCGGCATCGACAATTCTTCCTAAAATTAATTTTGCCTGATTTTCTTTTACTTTTTCTAAAACAAAATCTTTTTTAAACCAAACTGAACCATTTATTTTTCCAAGTTCTCCATCTGCCCAATAACCCGGAATTTGCATTTCTTTCCAATCAGAAATATCAGTTGGATTTACCCATTTATTTTTTAATCCGAGATCCGTATTGTTTAATAATTTGTACCATTCTGAATTTACTTTTCGGTCGTTTTCGTCGATTTGTTTTTCAAGTTTTCCGTCTTTGAATTTTAGAAATTCCTGATAATATTCAGGGAATTTTTTAATGCTTTCTTCGCTAATCCAAGATTCTGCTGGAGAACCGCCCAAAGCGCTGTTGATTAATCCGATTGGGATTTTATACTTTTCGTAAATTTCTGTAGCAAAGAAATATCCAACGCCAGTAAATTGTAAAACATTAATTGGATTTGCTGAAATCCAAGAACCTGAAGAAAAGTCGTTTCGTTCTTTTTCGAAATAATATTCATCTGGAACTAAAAATTGTCTGATGTTCGAATTTTCCGATTTCGCAATAATGTCTTGATATTTGTCTTTCAGTCGATCCATCGAAAGTTCCATATTTGACTGACCTGAACATAACCAAACATCTCCAAAAAGTATATTTTTTAGAACAATTGTATTTGATGCTTTTAAAGTCATTTCATACGGTCCGCCAGCTTTTTGCAATGGCAACTGAATCGACCATTTTCCGTCTTCTGCGGTTGTCGTGTTGTATTTTTTTCCTTTAAAATCAAGTTCAATTTTTTCCTTCGGAGATGCCCAACCCCAAATATTGACTTTGGTATCGCGCTGTAGTATCATGCCGTCGCTAATAAGTCGCGGAAGTTTTATTTGAGCATTAATGCTAAAAGTTATCAGAAATGCTAGTATTATTTTTTTCATTCTTATATGTTTTTTACAGTAAGAAAATCTTATTATCCTAACAGGTTTCCAAAACCTGTTAGGTATTACTTTCCATTCTAAAATTAAAAATACAGGTTTTCAATTGAAACCTAACAGGTTTTGGAAACCTGTTAGGATGGAAAATCTTATTCATAAGTATATAATTTTATTTTTTGGATTTCGTAATCGCCAACTGAAATTCTTAAATGTCTTCCTTGATGAGTCTGATCTCCGTTAAAATGTCTTATGGTTCTCCAAATTTCATTTTCAAATTTTCCTTGATCTGTTTTTAGAATTCCTGCATTTAAATTCTCTTTTAGAGGCTTAAAAGTTACTACAATTCCTGATCCAGAAATATAAAACTCGTCTTTTCCAATTTCTATAATAATAGCGCTCGACATTGGCCAAACCTCAGCTTTCGCTCCATCCGACCAATTTAAAGTATAGTCATGTTTGAAAGTGAATTCGTAATTGCCCATTTTGATGATTTGCGTATTATTTTCTTTGTCTAATAAAACACCATCGATTTTTCCTTGCCCTTTATTGGCTTCAATAACAGGTGCTAATTGCTTTACTAAATCATAGATTTTGCCTAAAGGTTCTTTCTTAGCATCTGCAACAGATTCTATAGAAAAAGGCGAAAAACCAATTGCTTCATAATGTCCAATTGCATATAAACCTTTGAACGGCGCTGTTTCATCAAAACGATGTTCTGGAATAAATAATGGATCGCCTTGACGCGTAAATAAATCGTTCCATTGTTTGAATGACGGATTATAAAAATCTGGCGCTAAAAAGTCAATTGCATTTCCTGCTGCTTTCCAAGCATCCATAATATGTGGTAACGGACCTGCACTTGGATATTGTCCAGGCTTTTTTTCTGGCGCGTTTAAAGCTGCGTTTACAAACATTGGAATTGGATAAACGTCTTTTCCTGCTTTTGCAACAGCATTAGTAAATTTAGAAAAATACCAAGCCATAAAAATCTCGTCGGTGTGAAGTCCTTTCCCAAAAATTTCTTCCCAGTTTCCTTTGGTTTTGAATCCGTTTTTCTTCCAAACCTCTAAAAATTCTGGAACTAGATTTTGTTTGTTTTTTTCTAAATATTTGATCAATTCATCTGGAACTGGTTTTTGAAATGTCGCATTCGCTAAAGGATGATAATCACGAGCCGTTGGCAACATTCCAATTTCATTTTCAACCTGAATCATGATAACGGTTTGGTCTTTCTGATCGAAATCTTTTATGTGCGCCATTAGTTTTTTAAACGCATTCAAATCGGCTTGAAGATTATTTTCGCCGAAGGGCGTTAAAATTTCATGACTTTTATTTTGATCATCTTTTACTCGCGGATATTTCTTTTGGTTTAATTTTACCCATTCTGGAGCATGGCTGGACATACTGTTTTTCCAAGATCCAAACCATAGAAAAACGAGTTTTAGATTTTCTTTTCGCGCACGAATAATCAAATCATCAACTAAAGAAAAATCAAATTTGCCTTCTTGCGGTTCTATTAATTCCCAATAAATAGGCGTTAAAACTGTGTTGAGGTTCATGTCGATCAATTTCGGCCAGATGGTTTCCATGCTTTCCATACTGGTTGCCGAAGAATTGCCTAATTCTCCTCCTCGTATAATAAAAGGTTTTTCGTTAACAATGAGTTGCCTTTTATTTCCTTTTTGCTGCAAATGAGGCATTTTTGCTTGAGAAAACCCGAATTGTGACGCTATAACAAAAAGAGTAAAAACAATATTTTTAAAAGGCTTATACATTCTAATTGTTTTTAAAAATTAAAAAATAAATAATCCATAATACAAACCCTTTTACAGGCTCATATTATGGATTAAATTACAATAAAACTTACTACTTAACCAACTCTCCAGAAAAGTCTTTACTTACATCTTTACCTGCAAGACCATCTGCTGTACCTTTATAAGCATGTTTACGAACATAATTTGCATCCCAAAGGTTTGGCGATTCGTCCGGTAACCAATATTCATGCTCTTTTGAATTGTCTGAAACTCCCCAAATTGTTATGCCATATTGCTGAGCCGCAGGAATGTATTTTTTGTACATATCGATTACATACTGGTACATTTCAGCTTGTGAAGCTTGTTGGGCAACAGTTGGAGCGTTTGTTCCTAATCTTACGTCTAACTCCGAGATTTTAATCAATTTTCCTGAAGCTGCCAGTTTTTGGAACATCTGAACAATTTGATCTTTGTCTGTTGTTAAACTAATGTGCATTTGCGTTCCAATTCCGTCAACTGTTCCGCCTTTGCTTTCGATATATTTTACATAGTCGATTAATCCTTCACATTTATCTAATCTAGATTCTAAGTTATAATCGTTGATGAAAAGTTTATCTGTAGAATTTCCGTATTGGCGAGCCAGTTTAAATGCTGTTACAGCGTAATCTTTTCCTAAGTATTTTACCCAAGAGAAATAATCTGATGCTGTATCGCCTTCTGTTCCATTTCTTAGCGTTCCATCTTCTTTCATAGGTTCGTTTACAACATCCCAAGCAAAAACACTTGTTTTGTAATGCGTCATCATTTTTGAAATCCAATCGGTCATGGCATCTTCAATAATTTTCGTTTTCTCAGCATCAGTTTTCTCAATTGTAACTGGAGCTGTAGCGCCTCCGCCAGATGTTGAACCGTCAGTTACTAAAACATTGTCGATATAATAAGTTCCTGCCAATAATCCTAAATCAAAGTTGAAACCTGTTTCTGTTCCTGCCGAAGTTATTTTCCATTCAATTAATTTCCAAGTTGTAGAAGTTGCCTGATTTCCTTGATATTGCGCCGACCCTCCAGTTGTTGAACAACGAACAGATCCTGTACCTTCTGAACGAATCATGAATGAAATTGTATAGCTTTTTCCTGCTGTTAAAGTTGATGTGAAATCACCATGAATCTGCGTTTTCCATTCTCCTCCAGAATTATCTGTTGCATTTATCACTTTCATCGCTCCATTTCCTTCGTAAGCGTCTGTTGCCGATGCAAGACTTAAAGCATCTGAAGCTCCGTTGTATTTTGACCATCCTGTAATTCCTGAGTTAAAATTACCATTGCTAACTAAATTGGTTACCGCTGTCGCAGCATCAAGATCGACAACTGCAAGTGTATTAGCATCAATTAGATACGTTACATTTGGAAGATATCCTAAATCTAAATTAAATTGAAAACTTGTGCTTCCAGCTTTGAAATCGCCTGGAGCTAATTTAATTTTAACTTGCTGCCAAGAAGAAGTTGTTGCAAAAGCTTCTGTCCAGCTTCCTCCGGTACTAAACCAATCTTTGTACGGATATTGATTTGTAAGTGATCCGTTGAAAGAAATACGCCCTTTACCCGCAACATCTGATTTGATGTAAAATGAAATCTCATAATTATGTCCGTCAACAATTGGCACATTTGGTGATGTCAATTGAAGATTGTATGCTGCTGAAGAACTTGCACTAGACTGCAATTGAATTGCGCTAGAAGTGCTTGTTAATCCTGAATTGGCAACTGTTGTGATTCCTTTTCCTGGATTATTTCTAGCCCATCCTGTAAAGGTTCCGTTTTTAATAGAGGTTAAGTCTAAAATATTTGTTCCGCTTGAACCTGGAATTACTGTTGGGGCAATAATACCATTTAGATAACTAGCATTTTGGTTGGAATGCCAAATTAAAGTATGTCCGAAAACCGATAAACCAGCACTTTTAGTTGCGGCAATAAAAGCATCTACATCTGCAAAATTGATTTCTCCTTTGGAATTTACCATTGCACCATGTTTCATTTCATAACCTGGCGTAACCTCATCGAAATTTTCATTGACAATATTTCTATATGTTGCATCGCTCATGTATAAACTAATTCCGATTCCGTTTCCTAACTTAAAATCAGAATAGTTTTTTAATGGTTCGTAACGGCTGATTTTTTCAACCAATTCCAGAGGAAGCTCTGCTCCTGTTATTTCTCCATGTTCTGGGTCTTTTCCCCACTCCATCAAGTTGTCATCGCAAGACGCGAATAACAACAATGATGAAGCAATTACAGGTAATATCTTTATGTATTTCATTTTGGTCATTTTTTAGTTAGGGAAATCATTATAAACTGGCGTGTCTAATGGCACAATTCTCCAATTATCTGTATACACTTTTACAGTAGTTGCTTTTGAAGCAAATTCTACTTCGCTTGCAGATCCTGTTACATTTGATAGTTTTACATCTGAATTTTCGAAGTAAATACCAAAGTTTTGATAGGTTGCCGCTTCGCGATAAGCTAAAACAGTTTCGAAAGTAAATGCTTCTTTAGACCATGCATAGAATTTGTTTAACGGAATTGTAACTGTAGTCCATCCTGTTGTGCTCACTCCTACAGATTTTCCATCTATAATCCACGGAACATAATTGTAGCAAGCTCCAGCCCATTCTCCTCCGTTAAAATTATTGATCATACATATTTTTAAGAAACCTGAATCTTTCCATGTGTCTGGAACATAAATATCAAATTGGAATGCTACTTTATCTAATGGTGTAGTAGCTGGAATATAAGGCGTTAATTGTGCTCTCCAATTGTCTACTCCGTTTCCTGCTGTCCAAACTTCTGAACAACGGTTTTTAGCGGCATCAAAAGAAGCAACTCTCTCTGGACGATTAGGTGCGTATTTTCCTTGAGAAGTATTTCCTGTTCCAATTGTTGCTGATTCTAAATCTGCTGGCTGAATCATACTTGTTGCAGATCCCCAATATCCATGCTGTCCTTGTCCATCAAAATTCAATAATAATCCTTTTTTGAAATTGAAATAAGCTGGCGAGTAAACGCCTCCGTTTGAAGTTTCTGCAAATATTGAACCTCCTAAATCTGAAATTCCGCTTGGAACCACAACTGTAAATGATTCACCATCTTCATCTGAGGTAATTCCTGATGTTACTTCTACATTTCCTGGGAAAACTACTTTGCTTACTTCTGTCAATCCAGTTCCTGTTACGGTAATGGTTTCGCCTGGATTTGGCATTGTATTAGAAATAGCCGAAATAGCTGGCTGTCCTGCACGAATTTCAAAAGAGAATGTAAAATCGTGTGAATTATTTGCAAAACGAATTGTATTTCTAACTGATGGATCGGCTTCTAGAATAGGCGTATCTGCTGAGACAGTTACTAGCATCGAATTATCGGATACAAAAACAACATTAAAATAAGTTGAATATCCGTTAATGTATACTTTTTTCAATCCTGAAAATCCAGAACCTTCAATACGTAGCGTTTGTCCTAAACGAGCAAAGCTAACTTCTCTATCTGGTACAGAAGAATTTATATCTTCTAAAAATACTTTCGTTATCGTAATTGCTCCACCTTCTGAATCGTCATTGTCGCAAGATGTAAACAGCATACCGAAAACCATCATGCTTAGAATTGCAATTGGCGCCCAATACTTTTTATTTAAAATATATTTCATATTTATATTTTTTAGTTTTTTATTTCTGGAACTAGAATAAGTCTTTAATTTTCTCTTCTGTAAACTGATACGGAACGGGACTTTCTCTCAATAAAGGATTCTGAACTAATTCAGATTCTGGATAAGGAAGTGTGAAAATTGTTTCGTCGATTACACCAATTGCTCTTGGGCTTGTACTTTTTGTATCGTCAACCGTAACTGTATTGGTTGCAGAATCGTACAAAATTGGAGTAATTATTCCTCTGTTTTGTCCTGTTACATAGTTGATTACTTCTTGCTGTTTGTAATAAGCTCTTCGAACTAAATCATACCAGTATTGTCCTTCCATGCATAATTCTACTCTTCTTTCGTGAATAAGATCAGCATAAGTCAAAGTTGTTTTTGGGTCTAAGCCTGCGCGTGTGCGGAGTCTGTTTACAACCATAAGTGCTGTTGCATCTGAAGTTGAAGCATTGTTTCCTAAAGCCGCTTCTGCATAATTTAAGTACACTTCGGCTAAACGTAGCATATAAGTATTCAAAGCAGAATTCATACGAGAAATTTTAGAATTGTCTTTTGTAGAACCTACAACTCCTTTTTTAACTGTAAGGAAATCTGCGCTGTGATCTACTGTATAACCACCGTTTGCTTTATTAATTTCTGGATAAAAGTCATTATCTCCCATCCAAGTTGCTCTACGGCGAAGATCTTTTGATTCATATTCTTGTAAAACATTGTAAGAAGCTCTTGTCCAATATCCCCAAGCTGCATCGTCTCCCGTAATATCAGAACCTAATGCAAAATAAGCTTGCTGCGTATTGATTACTCCATAATCGCCGTTTGGAACCCATTGAAGAGCAAAAAGAGATTCTGTATTATTGTTATTGTCAATCATGAATAAATCTTCATAATTTGCCATTAAGCTATATGGCCCAGAACTCATTACTTTTTCTGCCGCTTTTTTAGCTAAATCAAGATATTCTTGACTGCGTGTTCCGCTGTTTGGATTATCGCTTATACCTGAAAATGATAAGTAAACACGAGATAACATTCCGAATGCGCTATATCTTGTTAAACGTCCCGCTTGGCCAGCAGTTTCTGGAAGATATTTTGCAGCAAATTCTAAATCACGCATAGAGAATTCAAAAACATCTTTTAGCGGATTTTTATTTACAATTGGGTTTTTAACTAATTCTCTCGGATCTGTCGAAATAATTACATCTCCCCATAAAGAAGCTAAATACCAATAAGCAGTTCCTCTCATAAAACGAGCTTCGGCAATATACCTGTTCTTAACAGCATCACTCAATGAACTTCCAGATATTCCGATAATAACGTTATTCGATTGCTGTACCACATTATACAATGATCCCCAAGCCGAAACCAAAGGTCCTGTTAATCCCGTTTCTGTTAAATCTGTAAAAGGATAAACGTAATCTGAGAAAGGTGCATACATATTTGCAGCGCGTCCGTCTCCTAATCCGTAATAGAATTTATCATTAAAATCGAACCAAACTTTGTTATATAAAGGTCCTGTTGCCGCCTGAAAATCAGATTCAGACTGATAAAAATTCTCTTTTGTAATTACATCATTTGGTTCAACGTCTAAAATGTCGCTGCAGCTCGTCCAAACAAATGGCAATGCAATAATTAGAGCCGTGTAAAATATTTTCTTTGTTTTCATTGTGCAGTTTTTAGAAATTAACATTTATTCCAAGTGTAGTTGTAATCGGTGAAGGATAACGTCCATTATCAATACCGTTTAAAAGCAAGTTTTGATTAATCGCACCTACTTCTGGATCATATCCTTTGTATTTTGTAAAGGTTAAGACATTCTGCATATTTGAATACACTTTGATATTTGAAATTCCGTATTTAGAATATAAATCTTTAGGAAGATTGTATCCGATAGAAATGTTTTTAAGTCTTACATAAGATCCGTCTTCAACAAATCTGTTGCTCAAACGGTAGTTTGAAGCTGAAGCCGCCGAAGATGCTGCAATTCTTGGCATATAAGGATCTCCGCCAACAATCTGCACATTACGATAATCGTTTGGCCCGTTTGGATCGATTAATTCCAATTCTGCATATCCTAATGCTGTTTTTAATAAGTTAGTATTCTCACGAGGATTTTCTAACCAGCGTCTTTGGTAATTTAAAACATCATTTCCGTAAGAACCTGTAAATAAAATACTCACATCAAATCCTAAGAACGAAAAGCTATTATTGAATCCGAATGTAAAATCTGGATTTGGATTTCCAATGTAACCTGCATCTTTTTCATTAATTACACCATCTTTGTTTACATCTTCAAACATATAATCTCCAATCCAAACGCCATTTTCTCCAATCTGCATTCCTTCTGGCAATGCTGTTGCTTTTACCGTTCCGCTTGCATCTTTATAATAAAAATCAGTAGCTTTTTCAAAACGTCCAATAACTTTGTAACCGTAAAATTGCCCAATTGGCTGACCAACTGCTGAACGTGTTACCACAGTTACATCAGAACCTTGCTGTAAAGTCTGATCATAAACTCCAGATTCTGTATTTAATTTCAATACTTTAACTCTGTTTACAGTAAAATTTAAATTAGATCTCCAAGTAAAATCTTTTCTCTGCATGTTAAGCGTGTTCAATACAACTTCAAAACCTTTATTTTCAAGAGATCCAATATTAGCATATGGAGGTGTTGTTGATCCTTGACCAGTTGTCCCTACGTATGCTGGAAGTGATAATCTTAATAATAAATCATCTGTTTTTTTGTAATAAACATCAGCAGTAAGTTCTACTCTATTATCAAAAAGGCCAAGGTCTAAACCAATATTCGTTGAATTTGTTTTTTCCCATTTCAAATCTGGATTTGCCGTATTTGTAGCAATTTGCCCGCTTCCCCAGTTTGTTGCAGAAGTCCCGTATACAGAAGTGTACGCGTTATTTGGTACTGTTGAGTTACCCACAACTCCCCATCCTGTACGTAATTTTAAATTACTAATGGTATTGTTTTCTTTTAAAAAGCTTTCGTTTGAAATTTTCCATGCTACAGCTGCAGATGGGAACCAATCCCATTTGTTTTCTTCAGCAAATTGTGAAGATCCATCTCTTCTGATTGTTCCTGTTACAAAGTATTTATCATCGAAAGAATAAGTCCCTCTTGCAAAATAAGAGCTTAGAGATCTTGTAGAACTTGAATTTGAATTTCTTGCTGTCGTAGGATCTCCAGCATTTAAGTCCGTTGCTCCATTTGTTAAATAGCCTGAACGGTATCCATAAAGACTTTCCCAGTTTTGCTCTTGAACTTCTTGAGCTAACATTGCAGTAACGCTGTGTTTATTGAATGTTTTATTATAACTCAATACATTATTCCAAATCCAGTTTTCGCTCGTAGATTTTGTTCTTGATCCTTCTCTAACCTCATTTGTCAGTGCGCCAAAAGTATAAGATGGATTAAAAGTATAATTGTTTCCAAAACCGTAATCAATAGAATATTGCGTTTTAAGCTTTAAATCTTTTGTAAAACTGATTTCTGCATAAGCATTTCCTCTAATTCCATAGTTGGTTGAATGATTGTCTTTTAGTAAAGCAATTCCCAATGGATTTGTCTGAACGAATTCTGTTGTATCTGGACCGTCAAAAGTTCCATCAGCATTACGTGCCGCTACGTTTGGAGTTTGTTTTAATGCCGTTAAAATTACAGAATCATCATTAACTGTTGTTACCTGATTTGTTTTAAAAACATTCATATTCACTCCCACTTTGATCCATTTCTTTACCTGAGAATCGATAACTCCGCGAAGAGTCAAACGATCAAAAGAAGAACCAATCACAGTTCCTTCCTGATCAAAATATGACATTCCTAAAGCATAAGTAGTATTATCTGAACCACCAGAAGCCGATAAATTATAGTTTTGAATTAAAGCTGTTTGAAACAATTCGTCTTGCCAGTTTGTTCCTTCTCCTAAAAGTTCGGGTCTGATGAAAGTATTATCTCGCTGAACAATTCCTAAATCTGCACGAGTATTTTTTAGTGTCCCGTATTCTCTTAAATTAAGTACTTGCAATTCTTTTGGCATTTGTTGCCATCCTACATAACTATCAAAATTTAAAGTCAAATCTCCTTTTCTACCTGTTTTGGTAGTAACCATAATTACTCCATTTGCAGCTCTCGAACCATAAATTGCAGTTGCTGATGCATCTTTCAAAATATCTATCGAAGCAATATCATTAGGGTTAATTCCCGCAAGCGGATTAGTATTTAAAGAACCTGAATTTCCATCAATAATAACACCATCGATTACATAAATTGGTTCGTTTGAACCCGTAATCGAACTGATACCACGAATACGTACTGAAGAACTACCTCCAGGCGTACCACTATTTTGCTGGATCTGAACCCCCGCTGCACGACCTTGTAAAACCTGATCAATAGTTGTTGCAACAGATTGCGTGACTGCTGCACTAGTTACTGTAGAAACAGCTCCTGTTAAATCAGCTCTTTTTACTGTTCCATATCCTACAACAACAACTTCTTTCAAGTCATTAAGATTTTCTTCTAATAAAGCATCGATTTTCGTTTTATTATTTACCGAAACCTCATAAGATTTGTATCCGATAAAACTGAAAACCAAAATACTATTTGCAGGAATAGCATTAAGCGTATATGTTCCATCAAAATTAGAAACAGTACTTGTTTTGGTTCCCTTTACGATAATATTTACACCTGGTATAGGTCCGCTGCTGTCAGATACAGTACCCGAAACAGTAATTTGCGCATTTACTGCAGCAGAAAATACGAGCATCAGGATCAAGAACCCCAAATTCTTAAAGTATTTAGATCTGCTTTTAGTAATTAAAAAGTTAGTCATAAATAATTGGTTTAATGAGTTAATAGTATGGTTTAGTTAGTTTTCTTTTTTAATGAGTTATAATTCGCTTCAATCATAAATTTTACACGAACAATCTCTTATAGTCAAAACAAATATATGTAAAAAACAACAACACACAATCGGTTGCGTTAATTTTTTATAAAAAATATCACTTTAAAAAAGAATTATCCATATTTATAATCGTAATTTTTTGATTAATTATCAATAACAGCATTTCATTCCACGAAAACGTTAGAGATAATAAATCGTTTGACTCGAAATCTTAAAAAAAATATAAAATGTTAAAAATTAATATTTTTTCCAAAACCACTCAAACGTTGTAGTAAGCGTCCAAAAAATATTTTATATCAAATCTTCGCTAATGCCTTATTACACGAGAGATTTAGGCAATTACAAACTGCAAACCAATACTTTAAACTCTAAACCATATATTTCTTACAAAAGGTAAAAAAAAGGACAATCGGTTGCTTTTATTTCATAAAAAAACTCCCTTCCAAATAACTGGAAAGGAGTTTTAGAACTATAAAAACGGAAATAAAAAGACTATAAATTCATCTTTTTGGCATCTTCTACAAATTGCTTTAATCCGATATCTGTTAATGGATGCTTTAGAAGACCTTTTATTGCAGAAAGTGGTCCAGTCATTACATCTGATCCTATTTTGGCACAATTGATAATATGCATGGTATGTCGCACAGAAGCGGAAAGTATTTGTGTCTGATAATTGTAATTATCGTAGATTTCTCTAATTTCTGAAATCAAATGCATTCCATCAGTAGAAACATCATCTAAACGTCCTAAAAACGGAGAAACATAAGTTGCTCCTGCTTTAGCGGCAAGCAAAGCCTGACCAGCAGAAAATACTAAAGTTACATTGGTACGAATTCCTTTAGAAGAAAAATATTTACAAGCCTTTATACCGTCGCCAATCATAGGTAATTTTACCACAATCTGCGGATGCAGAGCGGCCAATTCTTCTCCTTCTTTTACCATTCTTTCAAAGTCAGTTGAGATTACCTCAGCAGAAACATCGCCATCAACGATATTACAAATTGCTAGATAATGGTTTAGAATATTTTGTTTTCCTGTAATGCCTTCTTTTGCCATTAATGACGGATTGGTGGTTACGCCGTCTAAAACGCCTAAAGCCTGCGCTTCTTCAATATCTTGAAGATTGGCAGTATCAATAAAAAATTTCATGTTTTTGTGGTTTTTGGTTAAATAATATTTTGCGTAAAAAAAACTTTGTCAAAGTTTAAAACTTTGACAAAGTTCCTGGTAAATCCTAGCGAGAAAAAAATGTGCATTTCGATCGATTCCGCTCTTCAAAAAACCTTTAATAAAATAGAACTCACTACTAATTTATCAAACTGACTTAAATTTCTAATCTTTCCTAATAGAAAGAAAATAGTAACTAAACCTTCAATCTATTCTCTCCTATTCAGAAGTCAAAAAATAGGCCATTATCTTAATACACATTTTTCAATTTTCATCTAAAAAGCAATTTTAAACACAATTAACGTTTTACAGCTATCATATTTAAAAATTCAAATCTTTTTAGATCTTTTGCCTCACTAAATATTTTTTGTAGAAACCTAACAGGTTTTGAAAACCTGTTAGGTTTGATTTTTAAATCTAAACCAATTAAATATATTGGTTGATGATGTTTTCAAACAATTCTTGTTTACCGCTTTGAAGATTTAATTCTCCATTTTCGTGAGCGATAGTGTAAAGATCTTTAAGGTTTAATTTTCCATCAGCAAATTCTTTTCCTTTTCCAGAATCGAAAGAGCTGTATCTTTCTGTTCTTAATTTTTCGTAAGGAGAAGAAGTGATGATTTTGTCAGCCGTCAATAATGCTCTTGCAAAAGTATCAGCTCCGCCAATATGCGCTAAGAAAACATCTTCTAAGTCTGTAGAGTTTCTTCTGATTTTAGCATCAAAGTTAACTCCTCCACCTTGCAATCCGCCAGCTTTTAAGAAAACCAACATAGCTTCAGTAGTTTCTTGAATGTTATTTGGGAATTGATCTGTATCCCATCCGTTTTGGTAATCTCCTCTGTTCGCATCGATACTTCCTAACATTCCAGCTTTTGCAGCAACTTCCAATTCGTGTTGGAAAGTGTGTTGTGCCAATGTTGCGTGGTTTACCTCGATATTGATTTTGAAATCTTTATCTAAACCATAATTTTTTAAGAATCCAATTGCTGTAGCCGAGTCAAAATCGTATTGGTGTTTTGATGGTTCCATTGGTTTTGGTTCGATGAAGAAAGTTCCTTTAAAACCTTGTGCTCTTGCATAATCTCTAGACATTGCTAAGAATTGCGCCATGTGGTCTAATTCTCTTCCCATATCTGTGTTTAGCAAAGACATATAACCTTCTCTACCACCCCAGAATACATAGTTTTCTCCGCCTAAAGCGATTGTAGCATCCAAAGCCAATTTTACTTGTCCACCAGCTCTTGCTACTACATTAAAATCAGGATTTGTAGCAGCTCCGTTCATGAATCTTGGGTTTGAGAAACAGTTTGAAGTTCCCCAAAGTAATTTAATTCCAGATTCTGCTTTTTTCTGTTTTAAGTAATCTGTAATAAAAGCTAAACGTTTTTCTGATTCTGCGAAAGTTGCTCCTTCAGCAATCAAATCGTAATCGTGGAAACAGAAATAATCGAATCCCATTTTGCTGATAAATTCAAAAGCAGCATCAGCTTTATCTTTTGCAGCTTGATACGGATCTGATGAAGCATCCCAAGCAAACTGTTGAGTTCCAGGTCCGAATGGATCGCTACCTTGTCCGCAGAAAGTATGCCAGTAAGCAATAGCAAATTTAAAGTGCTCACGCATTGTTTTTCCAGCTACAACTTGGTCTGGATTGTAATATTTAAATGCCAACGGATTGTCAGATTCTTTTCCTTCAAATTTAATTTGGCCAATACCTTTGTAGTATTCTTTATCTCCTAAAACTATCATTTTATCTTTTTATTTAGTTGTTAATATTAATTCTAATTCTTGTTTCCATTTTTTATAAGCCGTTTCATATTCCTCTTTATTTTTTAGAGGCAAAAAGGTCATTACGTGATCATTTGTTGTAATTCCTGATCCAAATTTTTCAAAGTCACCATCTGTCAAGCCTACTGCTCTTGCCGCTCCTACTGCTCCGGTTGTATTGTAAATTTCTATTTCATGTCCAATTAATGTAGCAACTGTATTAGAGAAAATTTCGGAACGGAATAAATTATCATTTCCAGCTCTAATTACATTAATCGTTGCATTATCATCTTTCAGGCATTCCATTCCATACACAAAAGAAAACGCAATTGCTTCCAAAGACGCTCTGAATAAATGCGCGTTGGTATGAATATTAAAATTCAGATTTAAAATATGAGATCCAATGTTTTTATTATTGAACATTCTTTCAGCGCCATTTCCAAACGGAATGACAACCAATCCTTGTGAACCTACATTTATCTGAGATGCTTTTTCATTCATTTCTTCATATGACTCATTTCCGATATTATTTCGCATCCATCGGTATTGAATTCCCGCTCCGTTTATATTCAGCAATTTTCCAACTCTCGGATTTGATTCAGCATAATTCACATGAACAAAGTTGTTTACACGAGTACTTTTTCCTGAATTTGTTTCTGTCACGGCATAGAAAACACCTGACGTACCACCTGTTGCTGCAACTTCTCCCGGACGAAGCACATTTAATGACAAAGCATTATTCGGCTGATCTCCTGCTCTATACACAATTGGAATTCCTGCTGGAAGACCAGATTCTTGTGAAGCTTTTTCAGTAACAACACCTTGATTCGTAAAATTCTCTACAATTTTTGGAGTCAATGATTTATCGATTCCGTAATATTCTAAAAGCCAGTCGGCAACTTTATTATCTTTATAATCCCACAGCATTCCTTCAGACAAACCATTTTTAGTTGTCGTTACTTCGCCTGTCAATTTCAAAGCGATATAATCTCCTGGAAGCATGTATTTGTCTATTTTACTGTAAAGCTGAGGTTCGTTTTCTTTAACCCATTTTAGTTTAGAAGCAGTAAAATTTCCTGGCGAATTCAATAAATGCGACATGCATTTTTCTTCTCCAATTTCGGCGAAAGCCTTATTTCCAATTTCAACCGCACGGCTGTCACACCAGATAATTGAATTTCGAAGCGCATTTCCGTCATTGTCCACAATCACCAATCCGTGCATTTGGTACGAAATACCAATTCCCTGAATTTTAGAAGCGTCGATATTTGATTCTTTAATCGCTCTTTTAGTCGCCGTACAAATGTGCTGCCACCAGATTTCAGGATCCTGTTCTGCCCAATCTGGGTGAATCGAAAGGATTTCCATTTCGTTTTGAGGTTCATTCAAAACGATTACTTTTTTGCCTGTTTCTGCTTCTACCAAGGCTGCCTTGACAGAAGAACTTCCAATATCATAACCGATATAATACATAACTTACAATGATTCTCTTATTATTAATTTAGTCGGCACATAACACTTGGTTTCTTCGTCATGCGTAATAAATGCCGCTGCTTTGGTTCCTAAATCGTTAAAATCAGTCGAAACAACTGAAATTCCTTTGTATATAAATTTCTTCATTGGCGTTTCATTGTACGAAAGAAAACCAACGTCTTTTCCTGGTTCAAAATCCTTCTCTTTGCACTGCTCTAAAAAGTATCCCAAAATCCTGTCGCTCACACTAATATAAGCAATTCCTTTGTCGATATTGAACTTTTTCGGATCTGTAATAATATCGTATTGAAACCCAAAATCAGCACAGAATTTCTTGAAAAATTCCACCGTTTCCCACGGATGATTCGTGAAATCTGGATATACAAAATCTATTTTTTTATACTTTTTAAACAAGTCAACTGCTTCTTTTAAAGCATCATAAAACGCTTTTCCAAAATCCTGAAAAACAAAATTATTCGCTTTATCAGCCCTAATATTCCAGTCAATCAAAAGCAGTTTATCTTTTGAAATTGCCGATAATGCTGGCGGAATAGCCGCGTGGTCAAAATTCATCACCACATATTTATAATACTTCCCGATTCCGTTATTAATGATCGTTTTAAAAACATCAATATTATAATGATGAAACTGCACATCAATAATCACATTATCAGGCAGATTATTCACAACCGAATGGTATAAAACCTCTTTATAAGCCTTAAAAGTATCTAAAACCAAAAGCACTTTTCTAGTTTCACCCGCAACATAATAGCCTTTGTTCGGCACAGAATCGATTACTTTTTGATCCTTTAAAATCGAATACGCCTTAAAAACCGTGTCCCTCGAAAGCTGATACGTTTTGCAAATCACATTCACAGACGGAAGCAAATCTCCCTTTTGCAAAATATTCTCCGCAATAGCATTTGTAATTCCGTCAACCAATTGCTGATACTTCGGTATATCACTTTCGTGATTAATTATAAACTCAAATTTTTCTTCTTCTTTTGACATACCGTTCTGTTCCGTTCTGTTATGCTAAAGTAGATAAAAATCTTTTACAAAAAATTATTTTTTAGATTAAAATTGTTATTTTTTAAATCTATTAATATTAATAATTAGGACGTGTCCCTCCAGGTCGGGCTATCCGTTTCAAGTCCTCGCTCTTCCTTCGTCAGGCTGTGGGCTTTCCACTTCTATCCCTCACGCGTACGGTTTCAAAAGCATATAGATGTGATATAACCGCAAAGAACGCAAAGGTTTACGCAAAGATCGCTAAATTTGTCATCCTGACGAAGGAAGGATCACACTAGAAATTCCACATAGTATGTCGCCAATCTTTCTAGAATCTCGAGTGTGATTCCTCGTTCCTCGGAATGACAAAATCAACGAAAAGAAGCAAAATCAGAAAACACAACCGATTGTAATTTTTGCTAAATTTTTTTAGACAAAAAATCTTAATCAATTAATCTTCTTATTCCATAAGGATCAATCGTAATAATCGAACCATCTTCCAAATAATCGATTTTGGTTACTTTCATACTTCTCAAATGTGTTACTCCTTTTGATAAACTCGAATCGTGATAAAACAAATACCATTCGCCTTCTACTTCACAAATTGAATGATGCGATGTCCAACCCACAACTGGATTCAAAATTCTTCCTTGATACGTAAATGGCCCATACGGATTGTCGCCAATTGCATAGCAAATAAAATGCGTGTCTCCAGTTGAATAAGAGAAATAATATTTTTCGTTGTATTTATGAACCCAAGAAGCTTCAAAAAAACGACGATTATTATCGCCTGCAAGAATCTCATTTCCATTTTCATCCAAAATTTTAATCTCTTTTGGATCTTCTGCAAATTCCAACATATCTTCTCTTAACAAAGCTACGATTGGTCCAAGAGCTTTTTCTTTCGCCAAAGGTTCTTCGTTGTTTTCATCATATATATTATTGCGGTATTTCTGAAGCTGTCCGCCCCAGATTCCTCCAAAATAAATATAATGTTTACCGTCTTCATCTTCAAAAACCGCAGGATCAATGCTGTAGCTTCCTTTTATTGCTTCTTTTTCTGGAATAAATGGCCCAACAGGTGAATCTGCAATAGCAACTCCAATCTGGAAAATTCCATTGACGCGTTTGGCTGGGAAGTACAAATAATATTTTCCGTTTTTATGAGCTGCATCAGGCGCCCACATTTGCTTTTCGGCCCAGGCAACATCGTCTACATGCAATGCAACCCCATTATCAACCGCTTCTGATGAAATGTTGTCCATCGAAAAAACGTGATAATCTTCCATCCCAAAATGATCTCCATTATCGTTAAACGGAATTCCTGCATCAATGTCGTGCGATGGATAAATATAAATTTTACCATTGAATACATGCGCCGAAGGATCGGCTGTATAAATATGTGATACTAAAGGCTTTGAAATTGCCAGTTCATTAATGTGTTCAAAATTAATGTGTTCAATGCTATCTTCAGGCATAGTTATATTTTGTTTAAATAATTAAGTTCTTCTTTCTTTTAGTTCTGTTTCGATCTTCACTTCCATTTCTTTATTGATTTTATAGAAAAACAGCAATCCAGTTCCAATTAAAAAAGGGATTGCAGGGAAAATACTCACTAATAATTTGATTCCGTTTATAGCTATTTCTGATTGTTGAGGTGCATTTGGAACATAGTGGAAATAACCCAAAAATAAGGTTGTCAAAGCGCCTCCAACACTTAATCCCGTTTTCAGCCCGACCATCATAGCTGAGAAAATAATTGCAGTTGCACGACGGTTATTCAGCCATTCTGAATAATCGGCAACATCGGCAATCATAGCCCAAAGAATTGGGATTGTGATTCCGTAGAAAAATCCGTGTAAAATCTGGGAGAAAAACATCAATCCAATTGAGGCTGGCGGGAAGAAATAGAAAGCGATAATAAATAAAGTCGAAATGAACAAAAACACTCCGAAAACATTTCTTTTTCCGTATTTGTCTGCCAAATTTTTAGACAATGTAATACCAACAATCATAAAGATAATTCCGCCTGCATTGAATAAACCGAAGCCCGCAGAAACTGGATCGTTACCAAAATGATTCAATCCAATCGTAGTTAGAAAATCTAATATTGGCTGAATAAAAACAGCTAACTGATCTTTGTTAACGTAATTTTCAAAATAATATACATACGAACCACCTTTCATTGCTAAGGTTACAAAAACCAAAGTCGTTAGCGTAAGCATGATGATCCAAGGTCTGTTTTTGATTAAATCACTCAAATCTTCTTTAACGCTTGACTTTTGTTCTGGTTTTGGAATGATTCTTTCTTTTGTTGTCAAAAAAGTAATCAAAAGCATAATCGTTCCAATAATTGCCAGAGCAGTCATTACTTTTTCGATTCCGACAGCTTTATCGCCATTTCCAGCGCTTTTGATAATGCCAAGCATAAAAACTTGAACGAAAAACTGGGCAAACATTACTGCCACAAAACGGTATGATGACATACTGTTTCGTTCTTTCATATCTCCTGTAATTACTCCGCTTAAAGCAGAATATGGTAAATTATTTCCAGCGTAAAAAAGCAACAATAAACTATACGTTATAACAGCATAAATTACTTTTCCTTTATAAGAGAAATCAGGGGTTGAAAATGCTAATAAAGCTACTACACCAAGCGGAATCGCGGTTATTAAAATCCAAGGCCTAAACTTTCCCCATTTGGTACTCGTTCTGTCTGCCAAAACCCCAATAATTGGATTAAAAATAAAGGCCGCAATTAAACCAACGATCAACATAATGATTGAAGAATCGGTTGGCGATAAACCATAAATATCGGTGTAGAAATACGCCAGATAGGTCATCAAAGTCTGAAAAACTAAATTGGCAGCTAAGTCTCCTAAGCTGTATCCAATTTTTTCCTTGATGGATAGTTTTTGTGAAAGGTTAGTCATTCGTGGGTTTGTGGTCATTTGTTGATTAGTTATGTAAGCAAAAGTGGTTTCTAAAAATAAAGTTAGTCAGTTTTTCTCCTGCAAGGTTTTCAAAACCTTGTAGGTTTCAATTATTTTATACAACTCGTTAAATCATACCTACAAGGTTTTGGAAACCTTGCAGGAAAGCGAATTGCAATTAAAACAATCGGTTGTGTAAAATTAGACAAAAAAACATATAATGCAAATTTAGTTTACTTTATTTAAGTTATTTTTCATTTCACAACCGATTGTTGATAAATTCATCAAAATCAAATTATTTTGACTGCTTATTCTTTAGTTTCTTTCAACTTTAAGATGCTGTTGTAAGCTGGTTTATGTTTTAATTCTTTGTCAAACGGAAGCGGATAATTGGTTCTTCCTTTTATTGGCCAGTCATTTAGCCAAGATTTACCATCGTGAACACCCCAAAAAGTAACTCTACTAATTTTATCTTTGTGTTTCAAAAATAATTTAAAAATTGAAGCATAACGTTCTGCAAGCTTGTTTTGGATAGAATCTGGCAATGCTTTTGGATACGGATTCATTTTCTCACTTCCTCCAAATTTCTGATTTACATCAGCTCCTTTTAAATCCCATGGATTTGGTAAAACCGTAATATCCAATTCTGTAAAAGCGACTTTAATTCCTAAAGCTGAATATTCCAAAATGCTTTTTTCAATTTCTTCTAATGATGGACTATTTAATCTCCAGTGTCCTTGAATTCCCACTCCATCAACCTTTCCGCCTTCGGCTTTTATTTTTTTAATTAAAGCGATTGCTCCAGCTCTTTTTGCTGGTTCTTCGATATTATAATCGTTATAATACAATTCTGCTTTTGGGTCAGCTTTTGCAGCCAATTTAAAAGCATCAACTAGATATTTATCTCCAAGAGTTTTCAAAAAAACTGATTGTCTCAAAGTTCCGTCATCGTTTAAGGCTTCGTTTACAACGTCCCACGAATTGATTCTGCCTTTGTATTTGGAAACGATTGTTGTAATATGATCTTGCATAAACGCTTTCATTTCTGTACTATCGGCAATTTTTTCCATCCAAGGCGCTAATTGACTATGCCATATCAAAGTATGTCCGTGAATAAACATTTTATTTTTCTCGCCATACGCTACAAATTTATCGGACAAAGTAAAATCATATTTGTCTTTTTGCGGATGCGTGTACATCGATTTCATGATATTCTCTGCCGTAATAGCATTGAATTCTTTTTTAATCAAAGAATCGACTTTTTTGTCTTTTTGTTCGATTTGATCTGCGCTTAAAGCGGTTCCAATGTAGAAATCATCTTTGTAAGCATCTTTTAATGAAGCCGTTTCTTTTTGCGAAGTACAGCTGACAGCCAGCAAAGTCGTGACGGCAATTAAATAAGGTTTAATACATTTCATATCTTTTGGTTTAAATAGTTAATTGTTTTTTTATTCGTTTAGTTTTGTCATTCCGAGGAACGAGGAATCACACTCGGAAATCGACAAAGATTGGCGATATTCTGTGTGGAGTTTCTAGTGTGATTTCTCCTTACGTCGAAATGACAAACAGAACGTGTTACGTTATGAAATCATTCCTTCCTAAAACTTTGTGGAGGTCCCAAATATGACTCTAAAACTTTTCCTTCTTCGGTTTCAATTACAATTTTCTGAACCACCAAAGCCGAATCAATCGCATAAATTTTCAAAACATGATTTCCTACTTTTTCAATTTCATGCGTTGAGGTAATGATTTTAATATTATTAGCAACCGATTCTGCCCAAGCTTTTTCTGAAGAATCTGCGTTGAGGTTCATGATTTGGGGTTTTTCATCGTCAAAACCAATTCCATATTTTAATCCTTCACCCTTTTTAAAATTGATTGTTGGCGAAAAATAAGCTTTTACTTTTACATTTCCTTTGCTGAAAAAATGAACATTATATTCTAATCTCGGCGATTGTTCCGAAATTTCAATCGACTGAATATTCGAAGGCTTTATTGTTATTCCTGAATCTGTTTTGCCAAGATTTGGGATAACAGTCCATTTTACTGCATCCGAGTTTATTGCTTTAGAATAATTTTTACTTTCTATCGAAATGTAACCGTCGCTTTCTACAAAACCTTGAACATTATCTAGATTTTTATTAATCGATGTTTCAACTTTCGAAGAATCCTTAGCTGAAATTCTAGATTCAGCATTCTTCGAAATTTCGATTGTTTTTGTTTTCGGAATTACATTTTTGTCAGGCTGTTGCCAGTTATCATAACCAATATGTGTCTGTGACATAATATGATTCCATTTTCCATTTGACAGTTTCGTATGATAATAATCCGTAAGTAAACTATCTTTCTCAAATAATACTTTTACTTTTTCAGCATACTGATTTGCAATCGCATTTCCCTGTTCTGCATACAAATGATTTTTAGCCGTCGCTATATACAATTCATTTAAATTCGAGCTTGCCAAAACAGGAAACAAAACCAGTTGATAAAAAGCATCTTTATATTCTGGCTGTAATTTTTCGTTTATCAAATTGGCTTTTTCTGCCAATTTCTGATAATCTACCACAACTTGATCAGCTTCATTATAATTTATAATGCTGTACGTTTTAGTATCTAATAATTCTGGTTTTCTTCGCGCATTGTATTTGGTATATAATTTTAAAATCTCTGCAATTTCTTCTGTAAACTGATTTCCGAAATTCTCTTTAGCCCAATTCACATAATAATCTTGTAGATTTTCTGCATTAAACTTTTCAGGATTCCACGCCATATCCAAGAAAAACTCAATCGGAAATTCCATTGGTTTAATATCACCCACATTCACAATCCAGATTTTGTTAACTCCGTATTGATATGCCAAATCCATTTGTTCCCAAACTCTTTCAATTTGATTAGTATTGATCCATTTATAATTTCTTGGCCCGCCAACATAATCATAATGATAATAAATACCGTAACCACCTTTTCTTTGTTTTGCATCAAGCTCTGGAAGTTTGCGAATATTTCCCCAATTATCATCACACAATAAAAGTGTTACATCGTCTGGAACAATCATTCCTTTATCATAATAATCCTGAACTTCTTTGTAAAGTGCCCACATTTGCGGAGTTTCTTCTGCAGGTTTTTTAGTAACTTCTGCAATAATGTTTCTTTGTGTTTTTACAATATTTTCTAATAAATCAATTGCAGTCCCTTCGGTCATAGGTTCGTCTCCATCGCCACGCATTCCAATTGTAACGATGGTTTCTTTATCTCCCATTCGTTTAATTCCGTCTTTCCAAAATTGAATCAAAGCTTCCGAATTGGAATTAAAATCCCATTTCCCGTTTGCTTTTCCCCATTCTGCATGCGCTCTCGTTAACGGTTCGTGATGCGAAGTTCCCATCACAATTCCATATTCATCAGCTAAAACAGCATTCTGTGGATCTTCAACATAAAATATTCTACCCCACATTGCAGGCCATAAATAATTGCCTTTCATCCGCAAAATCAATTCAAAAACTTTATCGTAGAATTTAGAATTGAATCCGCCAAATTTTTCAAATGCCCATCCAGATAAAGCCGGAGCTTCATCATTTATAAAAATTCCTCTATATTTTACTTTTGGTTCTCCCTGAGAATGAATTCCAGGTAAAACATGCAATTCTGATTGTTTTTTCACTGGAACATCTGCCCAGAAATACCAAGGCGAAACGCCAATTTGATTGGATAAATCGTAGATTCCGTAAATCGTTCCTCTTTTATCAGAACCTGCAATTACCAAGGCTTTTTTGATTCCTTTAAACGGATTTTCGGCAATTTGTGTGGTAAATTTTTCCCATTTTCCCTGAAGTGCTTTGGCATCAATTTTTCCTTGTCTGGCTAATTCATTTATGATTTTACTTTTTCCGAGTGTCCCAATAATGACAACAAAATCTTCTGCCTCAGCAATCTTTTTTATTCTTTTCGGACGTAAATCTGAAACTTTAAAAAGATCGTTTTCTAAATGTCCTGTTACTTTTAAAACTCCTCCATAATCTTTATCGTCTAAAAAAATCGAAGCTATTTTTCCTTTTGAAACCAAAGGGAAGTTTTCATTAGAAGCCTGATTGACTACATATTTTTCTGGATTTATGGCATACGAATTTGTGCTTAATCCGATTAGGAAAAGTAGTAAAATTAGATATGAAGTTTTAATTTTTGAACACATAGAATCATAGATTTTCTTTGTCTGTAAAAAGGCATTTACTGTTTAAGCACATATCCTAACAGGTTTTGGAAACCTGTTAGGTATTATTTTAAGTTTTTCCTGTCCCATCGTAAACCCAACAAGTTTTAAAAACCTGTCGGGTTTAAATTCATTACAATTATCGCCAGTTTTGTCATTTCGACCGAAGAGAGAAATTTTCGTTAGTAGCTCCACGTGCTGGATCAACTTTGTAGAGTTTCTTGTGGAGATTTCTCGTTCCTCGAAATGACAAGCAGTACTTTTATATTCTTATACCTAACAGGTTTTGGAAACCTGTTAGGACACTTAACTAAACTTTGATTACAAATTCAACTTATAACCAATTCCCATTTCCAAACCTCTTAACTCAGCCAAACCTTTCAATCTTCCTGTTAACGAATAACCTGGATAAGTTTCTGTTTCTTCATCAACTCGATGAAGAAAACCGTGATCGGGACGCATTGGAAGACTTATTTTGGTTTTGTTCATCAACAACAGTAATTTCTCCACAATTATTTCCATTTTAACATCGCCGTTTAAATGTTCTGATTCCCTGAAAATAGTTTCGCTTTCACGGATAGTATTTCTCAGATGTAAAAAGTGAATTCGGTCTCCATAATCATCTATTATCTTTTCTAGATCGTTTTTGGGATCGGCACTTAATGATCCTGTGCAATAACACAATCCGTTTGCTTTCGACGGAACAGCATTAAATATAGCTTTCAAATCAGCCTCTGTAGAAACTATTCTTGGGAGTCCTAAAACCGAAAACGGCGGATCGTCTGGATGAATCGCTAATTTTTGTCCGTTTTTCTCCGCAATCGGAGTTACTTCTGATAGAAAATAAATCAGGTTTTCTCTTAGTTTCTCATTATCGATATCGGCATAATTATCTAAAAGTGATAAAATCTGTTCTGCTGTAAAGTTGATTTTACTTCCAGGCAATCCTAATAAGACATTTTTAAACAATAATGCTTTTTCGTCTTCAGACAATTGATTTCCAAACTGCAACGCTTTTTCTTTCTCCGCATCCGAATAATCATTTTCCGAATTCGGTCTTTTTAAAAGAAACACATCAAAAAAGGTAAATGCATCCTGATTGTACAGCAAAGCCCTGCTTCCGTCTTCGTTTATAAAGTTATGATTGGTTCTCACCCAATCAAGAATCGGCATAAAATTGTAGGTTATGATTTTGATACCGCAATCTGCCAAGTTCTTCAAACTGATTTTATAATTTTCAATATATTGAAGATAATTTCCAGAAGCTCGTTTGATTTCTTCATGAACTGGGAGACTTTCTACAACCGTCCATTCCAGATCTGCATTTCTAACCATCTGCTGTCTTTCCTGAATCTCCTGAACAGACCAAATTTCTCCAACTGGAATTTGATGTAAAGCGGTTACAATTCCCGTTGCTCCGGCTTGTTTAATGTCTATTAATTTGACATTGTCGGTTGGTCCGAACCATCGCATGGTTTGTTGCATTTTTATCATACTTCTTTTTTTTATGCCACGAAGGCGCTAAGTCGCAAAGTTTTATTTTAAAAATACTTTGAACAGAAAAATTTTGCGACTTAGCGACTTTGTGGCATTTTCACAATTAAAACCCAATACTATTTCCACCATCAACCGGCAATACTGTACCAGTAGTATATTTTGATTCGCTTAAAGCAAAATAATAAACTGCATCTGCAATATCTGATGGTTCACCTAAATATCCCATTGGAGTTCTTCCCAATACTTTATTTTTTCTTTCCTGATCATTATCCAAAGCAGCTGCAGACATTTTAGTTTTAATAAATCCAGGTGCTATACAGTTTACACGTATTCCTGCTGGCGCTAATTCTGTTGCCATCGCACGTGTCATTGACTCAATTGCACCTTTACTAGCCGAATATGCTATTACTTTTGGAATTCCATATTGAGATGCCATAGAGCTAATGTTAATGATGCTCCCTCTTCCGTTGGCTTTCATATTTTTTATCACTTCTCTACTTACCGCAAAAACACTCATAAGATTGGTATGAATAATTGAAAGAAAGTCTTCATCGGTTACCTCTGGAATTTCTTTTTTCATGTTGATTCCAGCATTGTTGACCAAAATATCAATTGGATTTTCTTTTGTAATGCTTTCAATCATCGCAGGAATTTCACTCAAATTATTTAAATCGAAGATTACTGGAATGGCGTTTTCTCCAATTTCCTTGCACGCATCTTCTGTTTTTTCTTTTGATCTACCAATGATGTAAGTTTTGATTCCATTATCACATAATTTCTTTGCGGTTGCAAATCCTAAACCCGAATTTCCTCCCGTTACAATTGCCGTTTTTTTGCTCATAATTTTTTAAAATATATTTATCCATTTCCAGGTGCAAATGGGAATTTTAATGATTTAAAATAATCTAAAGTCTGTGTTGGTTTTTCTACTCCCTTCGGAAGTCCTTTTCCAGAAAACTGCTGAAAATATAATAAACACGCATCACGCCACCATTTTGCTTCTTTGTACTGAATTTCAAGTAACATTCCAACTTCGTGAAAACGTTCACTGTCGATATATTTTTCGGTTTTCTTCCAAACATTCTGCATTTCTTTCACTTGATCTACACCTTCCTGATATTTAAGCGCCAAACCATTCCAAAGCGTTTGTCCATTTTTCAGTTTATAATCCCATGAAACGTGATGAAACCATAAAAGATCTTTTTCTGGACAGGTTTCTAGATTATCAAAAAGTTTCTCAACCTCAGGCATATATTGTGCAGTAGCATTAGTTCCCGTTTTTGATCGGTCAAAACCAATTCCGTTTTTGTCAGCTTTATGATAATACGTCGGATTCCATTCTGGTCTTGACAAATTAGAAACCCACGGTCCTGGTCCGTAATGATGACCTGTGTCCATAATATGATGCAGACCTAGCGGTGTCATATAATTTACAACAGCTTCGCGCGATTCGATCATCATCTTTTTTACAGGTTTAACAAAATTTTCATCGTTCGAAAAAGTGCTCCTCAGCCATTCATCAGCAATAATTTCAGAATCTAAATACGGATTCCAAACCAATCTTCCGAAACCGTACCAATTCGCCTGCGCAAAAGGATGTCCTGTCCAGTTTAAATCGTTCCCGATATTAGCAACGCCAGCAATTCCAGTTAATTTGTTTTGATGTAAAGTTCCGTCTACAACTTTGGCAACAGTCGAACCTTTTCCTTTTTCATAGGTATCTGACTCTAAAACTTCTTGAAATAATTTAGGCAGAAAAACCAAATGCGTACTGAAACCTAAATATTCCTGCGTGATTTGAAATTCCATCATTAAAGGCGTTTTCGGCATCGCCCCAAATAACGGATGAAAAGGTTCTCTTGGCTGAAAATCGATTGCTCCATTTTTGACCTGAACAATTACATTGTCTTTGAATTTTCCATCATAAGGCTGAAATTCAGAGTAAGCTTGTTTTGCTCGATCATTTGCATCGTGTTCTGAATATACAAATGCTCTCCACATAATTACTCCGCCAAAAGGCGTAACGGCATCAGCCAGCATATTGGCTCCGTCAACGTGATCTCTTCCGTAGTTTTGCGGTCCAGGCTGACCTTCTGAATTGGCTTTTACCAAAAATCCTCCAAAATCAGGGATTCGTTTGTAGATTTCAACCGCTTTATTTTTCCACCAATTGATAACTTCTGGATCTTTTGGATCGGCAGTTTTTAAGTTTCCAATTTCAATAGGAGCCGAAAATCTTGCAGTTAAATAGACTTTTATTCCGTAAGGTCTAAAAACGTTGGCTAAAGCTTCGACTTTTTCTAAATATTGAGGAGTCAGAATTAAAGCATTTGCATTTACGTTGGTCAAAACTGTTCCGTTTATTCCAATTGAAGCATTCGCTCTAGCGTAATCAATATAACGCTGATCAATAAAATCTGGCAATTTCTGCCAATTCCAAAGTGAAAATCCGGCATAACCTCTTTCAACTGTTCGGTCTAAATTATCCCAATGATTTAGTATTCTGATTCTTGTTTTTGGAGAATCTAGAATGTCTAAATTTTTAATTGCTTTGTTAGTTTGTAATATTCTCAAAAAACTAAAAACTCCATATAAGACGGCAACATCATTTTTTCCTGTAATGACGATTTGCTTTTTGTTTTTAGTGAAAACCGTTTTGATGATAAAACCTTCAGTATTTATTTTATCAAAATCAGATTTCAACTCCTTTTTGATTTCAGCATTTAAACTTGATTGCGAACCAACGATTAGATTATTTTCTCCTTTTATATCTGATTTGATTTCTGGAATAGCTCCCAGCATATCTTGAAAAGCTGTTTGAAGTTCTTTTTGAGCAATTTTAATGGTTTCTGAATTCCCTAAAACAACAATTTCTTTAAGGTTGTTTTTATATTCTGAAGCGATTGAAGAATTACTCACAACATTATACTGAAGCCACAATTTATAATCCTTTTGTGCCGAAGCCGAAAAGGAAATCAAGAGAAACAGGAAAACAAATTTTAATGAAGTCATTAGGTTTTTATTTATTCTTTACAATCTCTATTTTGAAAGAATCAATATTTCATTTCTGATTGAGCACATTTTTCAAAATTTTAATTCAAAAAATACATTATCCTAAATAAAACAACAATTGCAATCGGTTGCGTAAAAATATAAGATTGTTATTTAAGAAAAAAATTTTAACTCTACTTTTTTCAAAAAAATAATTTCTATAACAAATAAAAGCAGGATAATTATAAAAACTATCCTGCTTTAACGGGGTTATTTAAAGTTAAATCCTCTAATTATTATCGCTTATAATACGCTACAATACTGGCTTTTGCTAAAGTCTGGTTCCAAAGATTAAATCCAACTACAGCTGGATTTGTGTTTTCATCTGTTCCCAATTTATCAGTTTTTAATGCATAAACGGTGATGATATATTGATGATATCCGTGACCAACCGGCGGACAAGGTCCTCCAAAACCCTTAATTCCATAATCAGTAACACTTTGAATTGCTCCTTTTGGAACAAGATTTTTAGTTCCAGCATTGGTTACCAATTCATTTACATTTGCTGGAATATCCACTACAACCCAATGCCAAAATCCGCTTCCTGTAGGCGCATCAGGATCGTACATCGTTACTGCAAAACTTTTGGTTCCTTCTGGAGCATTTTTCCAAGATAACTGTGGAGACTGGTTTTCGCCTGAGCATCCAAATCCGTTGAATTCCTGAATTTTAGTAGTTTCTCCTCCTAAATCTTTACTGCTTAATGTAAATGTTTTTTGTGCAAAAATAGATGTCGAGAAAATGGCTGACATCACCAAAATTAAACTTAGCTTTTTCATTTTATCTGTTTTAAAATTTTAAGCAAAGTTAAATTTGGAACGGCTGAATAATTTTAGGCAAAGGTTCAAAAACTGTTGCTAAAAGCTCAAATCGTTTTATGATGTTTGGGCGTTACGCCATATTTGATTTTATAAGCCTGACTGAAGCTTGAAAGGTTTTCGTAACCGGCTTCAAAATAAACTTCAGAAGGGCTTTTTTCTTGACTCAGCAAATAATGTGCATGTTCCAATCTTTTATTTTGAAACCATTTTATAGGCGATTCTGAATAGTATTTTTCGAATTCTCTTTTAAAAGTCGAAACACTCATATTACATAAAAATGCTAATTCTTTTAAAGTCAGTTTACTTAAATGACTGTTTTCGATAGTTCGAATGAATTTTTGTGCGGCATCATCGCTGTTTGTAGTCAAAGAATAAAGAAAATCTGTTCCGTATTTATCTGTCAAGTAAAGCATAATTTCTTCAAACTTTACTTCTAATAATTTTGACTGAACTGCTTTTGAAAGGTTAGAAATATCGCCTAAACTATCTACAAAACGTTTTAGGAAATTATCATAATCAAACGCATAAACTGATTTTGGTTCAATTGATTCTGATCTTTCAGATTCCATTTTTCTAATGAAATTATAAAGCATTTCATTAGAAAAAAACAAAAGAACACTTTTATAAAGTGACGTTTCTGAAATTCTTTTTTCTGTCATTAAACAATTTCCAGATCTCATTACAATAAATTTCGAAGGCGTTATAGACAATGCTTCATTATCGAAAATGACTTCTTTTGTTCCTTCAATCAAAAAACTGATGATATTTTGATTTAAAATAATCTGCTGTTTCGAAACGTCTTTAGAACTGCTATAACCAACAACATGAACTTGTTGTGATTTTTCTAAATTCATCTCGTCTGGAAGTGTAATTGTTTTCATAAAAATTATGGCTTATCAAACGAATCGATAAGCCTTTATTATTTAGAGAATATTCTTGATTTTATTTTTGAGTCGATTCTCTTGCGAGTACTTCTGTATTTAAAAAGGTAATTTCTTTAGCATCATCATTTTTAGATGATTTCAAGTTTTTGATAATAATTTCTGCAGCCGCTTTTCCCATTTTTTCTGCGGGATGCGTTATAGTAGACAAATTAGGATCGATTATTTGCGAAATTGGATCATTATTAAAACCAATTACTTTAAATTCTTCAGGAACTTTTATGCCACGTTTTTTAGCTGTTTGCACGGCACTTACAGCAATAATATCTCCAGGAGCAAACAATCCGTCTGGCATTGGTTTTAAATCAAATAAAGCGTTACTGGCTTTTACACCATCTTCGTAAGTAACTGAATTTAAATTGACAATAAGATTTTCGTCTATATCAACATTATGATCTTTTAAGGCTTCGATATAGCCTCTTTTTCGTTCATTATATAAATTTCCTAATTCTGATCCTGCTGTAATGTGGGCAATACGAATACAGCCTTGTTCAATAAGGTGTTTAGTCGCCTTATATCCAGCTGAATAATTATCGATTACGACTCTGAAAGTATTATAATCTTTCGGAACCCTGTCGACAAAAACTAACGGAATATTATTGTTTGAGAATTGATGAAAATGTGACGTATCGCGCGTTTCCATTGCCAACGAGCAGATTACACCACTTACACGGTTACTGTACAAAGATTTCGCCATATTGACTTCTTCTTCATACGAGTCGTGCGACTGCATAATGATTACGGTATAATCCGATTTTTGAGCCGTAATTTCGATTCCGCTGATTAATGATGACAAAAAGGGTTGTGTAACGGTGGGAATCAAAACTCCAATGGTTTTAGTTTTATTACCACGCAAACCTGCGGCTAAAGTATTAGGAACAAATCCCATTTCTTCAGCGGTCTTTTTTACTTTCTTTATCGTTTTATCACTAATCGTGTGATGATCCTTTAAAGCTCGTGAAATGGTCGATGTTGCCAAATTAAGTCTTTCGGCAATATCATAAATCGTTACATGTTTATTTTCTTCCATAAAACAAATAATAGAAGATGTAAATATAAACTATTTTCTTTCACGTTTATATTTTCAAAAAATCAGTCAAAAATTAAGATTATTAATCATCTTTTTTGTCTTTTAGAATCTTACCCTCTTTGGTAAATTCCAAATCGATATTGTTTGTCAAATCTACATCGAGATCCTTATGTCCATAATCAATGTGCGTTATTTTTTCATTAGGATGATTTTTCGCTACATAAGCCTTAATATTATCTGGAATAAAATCAGTTGGAATTGGATTATCTCCACCATCAACTTCACGATACGATCCGTCTTTCCAGAATTCTACTTCTGTTCCATCTTTCAATTTAACTTCATAACCTTTTTCTCCATGTTCAGCATCTTTCTTTGCCGTTTCAACAGTGGTATAACTAAAATGTTTTTTCAAAAAATCTTGTGCAGGTTTTGGCAATTCTGCAACTTCTATCTTTTTCTGCGCACTGACCGATATTGCTAACAATAACAATGTCAGTGCTAAAAATATTCTCACTTTCATAATTTGTAGTTTTAAAGTATGGTTCTACTAATTTACTGCAAGAAAAAATGCCTTCAAATTTATTTAAGAAACTTTTAGTGTTTTAAAATATTGATTTACAAAACATTTACATCCGATATTTATTAAAAAATATCACAACTCCGTCTAAAATTTTTATTTTACAAATCGGCCATTTCATTGTTTTGTAGTATTTTTAATTGTTAATTTTAAACTTGTTTTAACTTAATCCTCAAATTTCCAAAACTTAAAAAATATTCTTATTCAATTAAGATTATAAACCAAAAACGTATGAGAATCTGGTCACGAAGACTTCATGTATTCCTCTTAATCTTTTTATGCTTTGGTCTACAAGCTCAGATTGAAAATAAAAAGAAATCTTTAGTGTCCCAAAAGGCTGTTCTTATTAAAGAAGATAAAACCACACTTACTCTTTACAATTTATATAATAATGGAGAAGAAAAAAAGGCCTATAAAAAAGCACATCAGATTCTAAAATCTAAACCAGACAATAGAGCTATAGCTCGTACAAATTTACTTCTTGCATACTATTTTAGTAAAAGAGCCATTATCGATTCTTCAATTTATTATACAAACCAAGCTTTGAAGTACAATACGGTTGTCAATGATTCTTTAAAAAACCGTCTTTTTTCTTTAGGATACAACCTACTTGCTATCAATTATAATAAAAAAGGATTGTATAATGAAAGTAAAAAATGGCATCTTAAAGGCATAGAAGTTTCCCAAAAATATAATGAGAAAAATCTTTTCTACGTACACACGCATGGTTTAGCCCAGAATTACGTGGAATTAGGAGATTATCCTAATGCTATTAAATTGTTTAAGCAGTGTTTGGAATACAAAGAGGACAGCGAAATAATCGTAGGAAGTTATATCAATCTTGGTGATATTTATTCGAGAATAAAGGATTATGACAACGCCAATATTTTCTATAAAAAAGGAAAAAATCTCTGCGAAAAAAACAATAATGAACAAGGAAAAGCAGTCATTTTAATTGGTTTAGGAGAAAATTATCGCTTACAAAACAAAAATCAGGAAGCCTTAAATATGTTTCAGGAAGCGCTAGTTATTGCTGATAAAAATGAACTGAATCAATTGTCAATTATTACGAGAAACAATATTGGTAATTGCTATGTTTCTCAGAAAAAATATAGTGATGCCAAATCGATACTTTCAGAAGCTCTTCAAAAATCAATGCAATTTGGATTACTCCAAAATCAGGCTTTTATTTATGACGAATTAAAGAAAATTGCTCTTGAACAAGACGATTTCAAAAGTGCTTATTCATTCTTTGAAAAATCTGTCGCTTTTAAAGATTCTATCAATAAACTCGAAAGAATTAAAGAGATTAATGAATTAGAAATCAAATACAAAATCGCACAAAAACAAAAAGAAATCAAAGTTTTAAAATTTGAAAATGAAGCCAAAAAATTAACAATGGCTAATCAAGAAGAAGCGATTAAAAATATGATGTTGCAAGAGGAAATCTTGACGAAAAATAATGAAAATACAATTTTAGCTTTCCAAAATTCTGTACACAAAAAAAGAAATGAAATTTCACTTTTAAAGAATGATCAGCAATTAAAAGCACTCGAAATCTATCAGCAAAAGAAAATTAAACTCTTTATTATTGTTGCTTTTCTAATATTGCTACTTCCAATAATTGGTCTTCTTTTTCAGTATTACAAACGTTTTACTTTTCAGCGTTTATTGAATAGTAAACAGATGGAAATAAGTAATCAGAAAATAAATGGGATTTTAAAAGAACAAGAATTAGAATTGGTTAAAGCCTCAATAAGTGGTCAAGATAAAGAAAGACAGCGCATATCGCAAGAACTTCATGATAGTATTGGTGGTAATTTAGCGGCTATAAAACTACAGGTAAATCATTTAAATTCAGGTGACTTCTCTAATATCCAAAAAATTAGTCTACAGCTGGATGAAACATATCAGCAGGTTCGAAATTTATCCCATACTTTACTTCCTAAAAAATTCAGGCAGAATAAATTTTTAGAAGTTTTAGAATCCTACTTAATAAATATTGGAAGTGCAAGCAATATTAAAATTTCTTTCATTCCTTTTCCAAAAAATTCCATCAACGAATTGATTGAAAATATACAGATTGAGACCTTTAAAATCATTCAGGAACTATTAACGAATACGATTAAACATGCAAAAGCCACTGAAGTTGAAATTCAATTAAACTATATTGAAAATATATTAAACCTCTTATTTGAAGACAATGGCGTTGGTTTTGAGCCTGAAAATCAATCAAAAGGAATTGGATTCATTAATTTAGAAAATCGCATTAAAAAACTAAACGGCACATTAGTAATTGACTCAAAATTAAAACGTGGTACAATTGTAAATATTGAAATTCCAATCTCTCAATCAAAATTAAAAAAATAAAAGGCGTTGACTTAAAAAATCAACTTAACGAATTAAAAAGCAACTAATATATTTGTTTATGAATAAAATAAACCTGCTTATTGCCGATGATCATACTATGTTCTTACAAGGAATTATTTCTTTATTGGAACAGGAACCGAATATAACTATAGTTGACAAAGCAATAAATGGAATTGAAGCATTAGAAATCATTAAAAAAGGCACTACCGATTTTATAATTTTAGACATTAGTATGCCTGAAATGGATGGAATTGAATTGAGCAAAATTTTAAGGAAAGAATATCCAAACATCAAAATTCTAATTGTAAGTACGCATAGCAATGTTATGATTGTTTCGAGATTAATACGCATTGGCGTAAATGGCTATTTATTAAAGAATGCTGAGAAGGAAGAACTTCTTGAGGCGATTAATTCTATTGCATCTGGTAAAAACTATTTTGCAGAAGAATTAGAAGAAAAACATTTAATGAACAGTTTAAAAATTGAAAAACAAGTTTCCAATTTAGCTGATTTAAGCTCAAGAGAAAAAGAAATTTTAATACTCATTGCACATGAATACAATACAGCAGAAATTGCCGAAAAGACTTTTATCAGTTTAAATACCGTAAACACACACCGCCGTAACTTATTATCTAAAATAAATGCCAAAAATACGGCAGGTCTCGTAAAATATGCAGTTGAAAATGGTTTAGTTGATTAATTATTACTAAGCCCGAATAATGTCGTAAAGCTCCCCAATGCTAATACTAATTACTCGAGCAAGTAATGTAATAATATTTGATTTCAAATTAAAAAATATTATTTTAGTTTGAAATCAAATTAAAGCTACGCAAGAATACTTGCAAACAGATCAATTATAATTCTCCAAATTTATAATTTGACACATTGTAACTTTAATGCAAAACTACTACTCCACTTTCTCTTTCGCATCACTATAAATAGTGATTTTATATTTTAAATTAGATGTTATTCAGTATTAATGTATCCCATTCCAGCATACCATTAAAACCAAAAAATCCCCATCAAATACATGATGAGGATTCTTAAAAGAAAGGCGACGACATACTCTCCCACAATAATGCAGTACCATCTGCGCAGGCGGGCTTAACTTCTCTGTTCGGGATGGGAAGAGGTGAGCCCCGCCGCAATAACCACCTTAAGGTTTTTGTTGGCGGTTGATAGTTGCTAGTTGATGGATTTCTCCGCCAGCTGCCAACTGATAACCTTCAACTGCAGCTTGGCTGCAAATATTTTAACATACTGAGATAAAGAAAAGCAAGCTTTATTTAGAAAGTTTCCTCCCGATCCGCCAAGGCGGATCGGGAAAAGGGTGTGCATAAGCTTACGGATTATTAGTACTACTCGACTATGACATTACTGCCTTTACATCTGTAGCCTATCAACGTGGTCATCTTCCACGATCCTTAAAAGAAATCTCATCTTGTGGTGGGTTTCGCGCTTATATGCTTTCAGCGCTTATCCCTTCCCAACGTAGCTACTCTGCGGTGCCCCTGGCGGGACAACAGATACACTAGAGGTTAGTCCAATTCGGTCCTCTCGTACTAGAATCAGATCCACTCAAATTTCTAACGCCCGCAGTAGATAGAGACCGAACTGTCTCACGACGTTCTGAACCCAGCTCGCGTGCCACTTTAATGGGCGAACAGCCCAACCCTTGGGACCTTCTCCAGCCCCAGGATGTGACGAGCCGACATCGAGGTGCCAAACCCCCCCGTCGATATGAGCTCTTGGGGGAGATCAGCCTGTTATCCCCGGCGTACCTTTTATCCTTTGAGCGATGGCCCTTCCATGCGGAACCACCGGATCACTATGCTCTACTTTCGTACCTGATCGACCTGTATGTCTCTCAGTCAAGCTCCCTTATGCCATTGCACTCTACGCACGGTTACCAAGCGTACTGAGGGAACCTTTAGAAGCCTCCGTTACTCTTTTGGAGGCGACCACCCCAGTCAAACTACCCACCAAGCACTGTCCCCCGCAATACGGGGTTAGGCCTCAGATAAACAAAGGGTTGTATTTCAACAATGACTCCACAACGCCTGGCGACGCCGCTTCATAGTCTCCAACCTATCCTACACATCATTTATCCAAGGTCAATACTAAGCTATAGTAAAGGTGCACAGGGTCTTTTCGTCCCACTGCGGGTAAACGGCATCTTCACCGTTACTACAATTTCACCGAGCTCATGGCTGAGACAGTGTCCAGATCGTTACACCATTCGTGCAGGTCGGAACTTACCCGACAAGGAATTTCGCTACCTTAGGACCGTTATAGTTACGGCCGCCGTTTACTGGGGCTTCAATTCAATGCTTCTCCGAAGATAACATCTCCTCTTAACCTTCCAGCACCGGGCAGGTGTCAGGCCCTATACTTCATCTTACGATTTTGCAGAGCCCTGTGTTTTTGATAAACAGTCGCCTGGACCTCTTCACTGCGGCCCCGATTGCTCGGGGCGACCTTTCTCCCGAAGTTACAGGTCTATTTTGCCTAATTCCTTAGCCATGAATCTCTCGAGCACCTTAGGATTCTCTCCTCAACTACCTGTGTCGGTTTACGGTACTGGTTCTTACTGCCTGAAGTTTAGAGGTTTTTCTTGGAAGCCCTTAGGCGCACTATCTCTTTGTCCGAAGACTCCGAGTACTATCGCATTTCACCAAGATCTCCGGATTTGCCTAGAGACCCTATAGCTAGGTGCTTTAACGAACTATTCCGTCAGTTCGCGGCGCTTTCATCACTCCGTCACCCCATCACAGCAATAAGAAGTACGGGAATATTAACCCGTTGGCCATCGACTGTCCCTTTCGGGTTCGCCTTAGGTCCAGACTAACCCACAGCTGATTAGCATAGCTGTGGAAACCTTAGTTTTTCGGTGTGCGGGTTTCTCGCCCGCATTATCGTTACTTATGCCTACATTTTCTTTTCTGACCGGTCCAGCATACCTTACGATACACCTTCAGCCCTGTCAGAATGCTCCCCTACCACTTGCAAATACATGCAAATCCATAGCTTCGGTAATATGCTTATGCCCGATTATTATCCATGCTCGTCCGCTCGACTAGTGAGCTGTTACGCACTCTTTAAATGAATGGCTGCTTCCAAGCCAACATCCTAGCTGTCTGGGCAGACAAACCTCGTTCTTTCAACTTAGCATATATTTGGGGACCTTAGCTGATGGTCTGGGTTCTTTCCCTCTCGGACTTGGACCTTAGCACCCAAGCCCTCACTGTTATCAATCATTATATAGCATTCGGAGTTTGTCAGGAATTGGTAGGCGGTGAAGCCCCCGCATCCAATCAGTAGCTCTACCTCTATATAACTAAAATAACGCTGCACCTAAATGCATTTCGGGGAGTACGAGCTATTTCCGAGTTTGATTGGCCTTTCACCCCTACCCACAGGTCATCCGAAGACTTTTCAACGTCAACCGGTTCGGTCCTCCACTGTGTGTTACCACAGCTTCAACCTGCCCATGGGTAGATCACACGGTTTCGCGTCTAACACTACTGACTAAAGCGCCCTATTCAGACTCGCTTTCGCTGCGGATCCATGGCTTAACCACTTATCCTTGCCAGCAGCGTTAACTCGTAGGCTCATTATGCAAAAGGCACGCCGTCACCCCACGAAAGGGCTCCGACCGCTTGTAGGCGCATGGTTTCAGGATCTATTTCACTCCGTTATTCACGGTTCTTTTCACCTTTCCCTCACGGTACTGGTTCACTATCGGTCTCTCAGGAGTATTTAGCCTTAGCGGATGGTCCCGCCAAATTCAGACAGGGTTTCACGTGCCCCGCCCTACTCAGGATACCGCTATCCATTACACTTGTTGCCCATACGGGGCTCTCACCCTCTGTGGCGCTCCTTTCCAGAAGCTTCCGGTTCCTTGTGCATGAAATATCGCGGTCCTACAACCCCAGCAATGCCGTAACAATCCTGGTTTGGGCTAATCCGCGTTCGCTCGCCACTACTTACGGAATCACTTTTGTTTTCTTCTCCTCCGCCTACTTAGATGTTTCAGTTCAGCGGGTTTGCCCACCTATCGGTGTGCTATATCTTCAATATAGCGGGTTGCCCCATTCGGATACCTGCGGATCGATCGGTGTGTGCCCGTCCCCGCAGCTTTTCGCAGCTTATCACGTCCTTCATCGCCTCTGAGAGCCTAGGCATCCCCCATGCGCCCTTATTTTGCTTATTGCACCAATCTTGCCATTTAAAACAAGACCGTTTTGTTTGTTTTTTATATTTTGCACTGATGCTCAATAAAAAACGCTTTCTACTTTCTTATTATTTTCTTATCTCAATATGTCAATGAACTTTAATAAGTATCAAGATTTTCGCATTAGGCATTAAGACTGCTGTCTTGATACTTTGTACTATAATCTTTGTACTTTCTTGTGGAGAATAACGGAGTCGAACCGTTGACCTCCTGCGTGCAAGGCAGGCGCTCTAGCCAGCTGAGCTAATCCCCCAATTTTAAATCTTAGATTTTAGAATTCAGATTTTAGATTTCTTAATTCTTCTCTAATTTCCTTTGGTGAATCCCAGCTTCCAGAATTTCCTTTAAAATCAAGCTTTTCAGTTTTCCTTCTTAAATCTAAAATCTATAATCTTAAATCTGAAGTTTTTAGTAGTCCCGGGCAGACTCGAACTGCCGACCCCTACATTATCAGTGTAGTACTCTAACCAGCTGAGCTACGAGACTCTGTTTTACTTAATTTCTTATCATTTTTTTAAATTAACAGCAAGAGCAGTACAATCTGGGATCCAGAACTTCAGATTCCATCATTTTCCCAAGCGTGCCATAAGGCTAACACTCAGGCTCTAGAAAGGAGGTGTTCCAGCCGCACCTTCCGGTACGGCTACCTTGTTACGACTTAGCCCTAGTTACCAGTTTTACCCTAGGCAGCTCCTTGCGGTCACCGACTTCAGGCACCCCCAGCTTCCATGGCTTGACGGGCGGTGTGTACAAGGCCCGGGAACGTATTCACCGGATCATGGCTGATATCCGATTACTAGCGATTCCAGCTTCACGGAGTCGAGTTGCAGACTCCGATCCGAACTGTGACCGGCTTTATAGATTCGCTCCTGGTCACCCAGTGGCTGCTCTCTGTACCGGCCATTGTAGCACGTGTGTAGCCCAAGGCGTAAGGGCCGTGATGATTTGACGTCATCCCCACCTTCCTCACAGTTTGCACTGGCAGTCTTGTTAGAGTTCCCGACATGACTCGCTGGCAACTAACAACAGGGGTTGCGCTCGTTATAGGACTTAACCTGACACCTCACGGCACGAGCTGACGACAACCATGCAGCACCTTGTAGACTGTCTTGCGAAAGATCTGTTTCCAAATCGGTCAGTCTGCATTTAAGCCTTGGTAAGGTTCCTCGCGTATCATCGAATTAAACCACATGCTCCACCGCTTGTGCGGGCCCCCGTCAATTCCTTTGAGTTTCATTCTTGCGAACGTACTCCCCAGGTGGGATACTTATCACTTTCGCTTAGCCACTGAGATTGCTCCCAACAGCTAGTATCCATCGTTTACGGCGTGGACTACCAGGGTATCTAATCCTGTTCGCTACCCACGCTTTCGTCCATCAGCGTCAATCCACCGGTAGCAACCTGCCTTCGCAATTGGTATTCCATGTAATCTCTAAGCATTTCACCGCTACACTACATATTCTAGTTGCTTCCCAGTAATTCAAGTCCAGCAGTATCAATGGCCGTTCCACCGTTGAGCGATGGGCTTTCACCACTGACTTACAAGACCGCCTACGGACCCTTTAAACCCAATGATTCCGGATAACGCTTGGATCCTCCGTATTACCGCGGCTGCTGGCACGGAGTTAGCCGATCCTTATTCTTACGGTACCGTCAAGCTCCGACACGTCGGAGTGTTTCTTCCCGTACAAAAGCAGTTTACAATCCATAGGACCGTCATCCTGCACGCGGCATGGCTGGTTCAGGCTTGCGCCCATTGACCAATATTCCTCACTGCTGCCTCCCGTAGGAGTCTGGTCCGTGTCTCAGTACCAGTGTGGGGGATCTCCCTCTCAGGACCCCTACCCATCGTAGCCTTGGTAAGCCGTTACCTTACCAACTAGCTAATGGGACGCATGCTCATCTTTCACCGTTGTGACTTTAATTATATCCCGATGCCGGGTCATAATGCTATGAGGTATTAATCCAAATTTCTCTGGGCTATCCCTCTGTGAAAGGCAGATTGCATACGCGTTACGCACCCGTGCGCCGGTCTCAAGGCCCGAAAGCCTCTACCCCTCGACTTGCATGTGTTAAGCCTGCCGCTAGCGTTCATCCTGAGCCAGGATCAAACTCTTCATCGTATATTTTTATATTATATCTCGACGAAATCTATCGGTTCTTTTCGAATCTTGCGATTCTACTGCTCTTATTCTTTTTGTTTTAGCATCTCTGCTAAAACGGCTGTCAATTCAATATGTCTACGAACGTGTCTTTCTTTTTGTCTTCGCCTATGTTTCAAAGCGGGTGCAAAACTAAAAATTCTTTTTGTTTCTCGCAAGAAAAATTTAAAAAAATTTTGAAACTTTTTTTCGTTTCTTTTTTCTCAATTTTCCTTCCAGTCTCTCAATGAACTTCCGTGTTTTGCGGGGTGCAAATGTAAAAGCTTTTTTCAAATCCCGCAAGCTTTTCCGAATCTTTTTTCAGAAAATTTCTTTTCCTCCGATTCTTCTTTCCTGCCAGTATTTCGATGAGCGCCTTTCGCTGTTGCGGGTGCAAAAGTAGAACCTTTTTCCGCTTGCGCAAGCTTTTTGTCCGCCTTTTTTTGATCTTTTTTAAAACTTTTTCCTAACTCGCTGATAACGGATTCTTTACAGAGCAAAGTTTTTTATCCTCTTGTGGGGTTTTTCTGCATTTGGCTATTGCTTTTGCTGTTTTGCCGCGAAGGCACTAAGGCGCAAAGCCTTCTTTTCTTCTCTTTTTAATCCCGCAAAGGCGCCAAGATGCCAAGTTTAGCCTTTTATTTCTTCTGGAAACCGATGCCCTAGCCCCGATAGAAGCGGAAATCCTTTTGCTTTTTTCTTTAAAAAGCAAAAGATTGGAGCGGATAGCGGGAAATGGCTCCTGAAAAATCATAATATTCAAATCATACCTTATATATATGTACAAAAAAAGAAACCCGACAGGTTTTTAAAACCTGTCGGGTTGTGAGAAGGAAATCTACTCTTAATATTATATAGTATAATTATATATGTATACTTTCATTTAGGCTGTCGATTGCTTCTTTGGTGATTTGAATGCTTTTTAGTTTTGCCTGATGATCGAAGATTGGACTGGTTACCATTAGTTCGTCGATTCTTGCGTAGTCAATGAACTTTTTCAAATCGATTATTAATTGTTCTTTGTTTCCTGTGAAAGTTCCGGCTGTCATTTGATTGACATGGAAACGTTCTTGTTCGTTCATGATATCATCTAGTGACGGAACTGGCGGCTGTAAACCTTTGCGATCGTTTCTAATTAGGTTTAGAAACATTTGATACAAACTTGTAGACAATAGTTCTGCTTCTTCATTGGTATCTGCAGCTATTATATTCAGACAAGCCATTGTTTTCGGTTTATCTAAATATTCTGAAGGCTGGAAATTTTCTCTATAAAATTCAAATGCCTGAATCATCAGTTTTGGCGCAAAGTGTCCGGCAAAAGCATAAGGCAATCCGTAAGCTGCTGCCAAAGCAGCGCTATCCATACTTGAACCTAGAATCCAGATAGGAACTTTTAGTCCTTCAGCTGGGAATGCGCGTACTTTTCCTGTTTCATTTTCGCTTGAAAAATACTCTTGAAGTTTGCTTACGTTTTGCGGAAAACGCTGTGCCTGCTCGAAAAAGTCTTTTCTAATTGCTTCGGCAGTTGGCTGATCTGTTCCCGGCGCTCTTCCTAAACCTAAATCGATTCGGTTTGGATAAAGTGTTTCCAGGGTCCCAAATTGCTCAGCAACTACTAAAGGAGAATGATTCGGAAGCATAATTCCGCCAGAACCTACACGGATATTTTTGGTCTGACTTGCTACATAACCAATTAAAACAACCGTTGCTGTACTTGCAACGTGTGCCATATTGTGGTGTTCTGCAAGCCAAAATCGCTTGTATCCTAAAGTATCTGCTAATTGCGCTATGTCTTTTGTTTTTTGAAATGTTTCTGTGGCATTGCTATTCTGAGTGATGATAGCGAGGTCTAATAATGAGACTGAAATTGGGTTTTTCATATAAAAAAATGCTAGTCTACAAAATTAACTCATTTATACGGATGCCTTTTGTTTTCTAATGTTAATAGATTTATAATATTTCTGAAACGCTTCAAGAATATAATTTTTAACAATTAATTATTGTTTTACGATAATTAATTATACATTTGCAATATCAATCTAACTTTTCTATATATGAAGACAACTCATATTGTATCCAAAATATTATTTTACTTTACCCGATTTTTGTCTGTGATTTATTTCTTTTTGGCCGGATATTCTGTTTTTACATTAATTACAGGATTGTTTCTGACATTTAAAGACAACGGAAAGTATTTTCAGGTTTGTTATCCTTTTACTTCGCATCCTTTAATGCTTGGCGATTACAACCTGCCTTATATTCTTTTTGATTTTTTGGCGCCGTTGAGTTTGTACGGACTTTTCTTTTTATTGAGTAGTAATGTTTTTAAGGTATTTTTTCAGCCTAAATTATTTACTGTAAATGGAATTTCTCATTTAAGGCGTTTCTATTTATCCAATTTATTAATTCCGGGTATTGTAATATTTGTGGCTTTCTTTTTTGTTCCGCTGGATAATGAAGTTTCGATTTTTATTCTATTGCACGGAATGCTTGGCGTTTTCGCTTACTTTTTAGCAGCCATTTTTAAACAAGGTTTAAACCTTCAGAACGAACAAGACTTATTTATATAACTATGCCAATAATTGTAAATGTTGATGTAATGCTTGCCAAACGCAAGATGCAGAGTAAAGAGTTGGCAGAAAAACTAGATATTACACCTGCTAATTTATCGATTCTAAAAACTGGAAAAGCAAAAGGAATTCGGTTTGATACTCTCGAAGCTATTTGTAAAATATTGGATTGTCAGCCTGGCGATATTTTAGAATACGTGGCAGAATAGCTTTCTTTTAAATCTTATTTCACTCTTAATAAATCGGTTTTTGAAGCCGACAGGTATTCTATTGCCTAATTTTTTCAAATCATAGTTTAATTCAATCATCAAAATCAATCAAAAAATGAACAGTTTATCAATCCAAAATCTCAGCAAAACGTATGAGAACGGCACAAAAGCGATTGACAATTTATCGCTTGAAATTACAAACGGAATGTTTGGTTTATTAGGACCAAACGGCGCCGGAAAATCGACTTTAATGCGAACTATTGCCGCTTTGCAGGAACCTACTTCGGGAAGTATTGAATTTAACGGAATTAATATTCTGGAAAATCCAATGTTCATCAGGCAAAATCTGGGTTATCTGCCACAGGAATTTGGCGTTTATCCTAAAATTTCTGCTTATCGCCTGCTCGATCATTTGGCGGTTTTAAAAGGAATCGTCGAAAAAAAGGAACGTCACGATCAAATTTTGTATTTATTACAGCAGACGAATTTACTACAGCATAAAGACAAAGCGGTTCATTCTTTTTCTGGCGGAATGCGCCAAAGGTTTGGAATTGCTCAGGCTTTACTGGGAAATCCGAAGATTATTATTGTGGATGAACCTACTGCGGGACTTGATCCGGAAGAAAGAAACCGATTTAATAATTTGCTGAGCGAAATTGGCGAAAGCATTATCGTCATTCTATCAACTCATATTGTAGAAGATATTCGCGATTTATGTCCAAAAATGGCAATTATTTCCAACGGAAAATTGATTTTGGAAGGAAAACCAAATGAAGCGATCGATTCTTTGAAAGATAAAATCTGGATGAAAGCGATTGAAAAAGCAGAACTGAAAGAACATCAATCGAATTTTAATATCATTTCGTCCAACTTAAATTCAGGAAAAATCAATATTCATGTTTTCTCAGATGAACAACCAGATTCTGGCTTCGAATTGATATCGCCAGATTTAAGCGATGTTTATTTTAGTGTTTTAGCTCAAAATCAACTTAAAAATTAATGTTATGCTTTCTAAATTAATTCAATTTGAATGGCATAACAATACCAGAAGCTGGACTTTTTATGCCACGTTTATCATTTATTTGGTTTTAGGATTTTTTGTGAGTGCTTTTGCGAATTTCTCTTTTTCGGGTGCTTACAAAAATAGTCCGTATGTGCTTACCTATGCGATTGGCCTGATTTCGCTAATGACGATTTTTTCGATTACGCTTCAGGTCGCACAAAGTTTTTTAAAAGAATATGAAACGAAATTCGATTCGATAATTTTCTCCTCTCCTATTTCTAAGTTTCAATATTTGGCGCCTAAATTTATTACCGCGTTTACAATCGCGGTAGTTTCTTTTGGAATGTTTATCGTCGGAATGATCATTGGACACCAAATGTCATGGCTTTCTAAAAGTGAAATTGGTCCTTTTGAAATAATAAATTATCTCTGGCCGTATTTTGTAATTGTGATTCCGAATATTTTCTTGTGCCTTTCTATATTGACGGCTTTGGCTTGGCTTACGCGAAGTAAACTTTTTATTTATGTTGGCGGTTTATTAATTTATATCTTATATATCGCGGGTTCGATTTTTTCTAATTCGCCCATATTTGCAAATGCTTCTCCATCTTCGGCGAAAGCCATGTCTTTGGCTGCAAAAATAGACCCGTTTGGTTTGGCTGCTTTTTTAGAACAAACAAGATATTGGACTTCAATTGAAAAAAATACCGAATTGGTTTCGCTTTCGGGGAACTTTTTATTCAACCGATTATTGTGGATTTTGGTTTCACTGTTTTTGCTTTTTATTTCCTATCGCTTGTTTTCTTTCCGAAAAACGAAATCCAAAAAGGTAAAAATGCTTAAAGTTATTTCAAAACAAGCAAAAATCTTTTCTTCGGAAATTCCAAAAAACATTGAATTCAAAACCTTCAGACATAATTTTGCTGTTTTTAAAAGCAATATCAAACTAGATATTTTTTTAGTTCTAAAAGGAATTCCGTTTTTATTGATTGTTCTTTTATTTTCAGGATTATTGGCAATCGAAATTTCGGATGAAATTGACGGCGGAATTCGATTAGCGGAAAAAATTACAGATACGGCTTTGATGATTTCCACGATAATGGATCGTTTGCCGTTTATTCTGATGTTGATTTTACTTTTTTACAGCAATGAATTATTAAACCGAAGCGAAAATTCGAGATTTGAAATGCTCGAAAATACCGCACCATATTCTCAATTTATGGTTTTACTGGCAAAATTGACGACACTTTTTATTATTCCACTAATCATTATCAGCATTAGTATTTTGATTGGATGCAGTTTTCAGATTGTGAATGCAAATGCTCCAATCGAAATTGGTCTTTACTTTTCTTTGTTTTATTATCTGGGATTTCCGTTGTTGTTGATCTCGATTTTGGTAATTGCGATTCAGACTTTTATTAAAAATAAATATATCGGACTTTCGGCTGCTGCTTTTGTCTGCATTTTGTTCTGTACGGGAATTGGAGAACAATTGGGAATTTCGCATCCTTTACTACGATTTGGAAATGCTTTTAAAAGAGAATATTTTGATATGAATGGTTTCGGAAAATATATTTTTCCGTTTCATATTTCGGTGTTATACAATTTCGGATTGGCTCTACTGCTTCTTACTTTGACTGGAATTTTATGGAAAAGAAATGCTTCAATCGTAAAAACCTTTCGAAGAAATTTATTGAATGGTATTCAAAAAACAACTTTTGTTTTCGGAGTTATTCTTTTTATTGGTTTTGGAAGTTATCTTTTTTATAAAACGAATATCGAATATCCGTATTTGACCGAAGAAGATCAGAATAATTGGAGCGAGCAATATGAAAAGCAATTCAAAAAATATACAAATCTTGCGCAGCCCGCGATTGTTTCTGTAGAAAGTAAAGTTGATTTATTTCCTGAAGAAAATCGTTATGAAGTAAGAGGCACTTATAAATTGATTAATAATTCTGAAAAACCTATTGATAGTTTACTCCTATATATAGATCGAAATTCGAAACTGATTTCTGTTGAAATTCCGAATTCGAAAAACCTGGACGATGTTTCGGCATTTCATCATTATTGGTATCGATTGGAAAAACCTTTACAGCCCCAGCAGAAAATGAAAATAAATTTTTCTTTTGAGTCGTCGTGGTCGCCATTTAAAAGTCATACTGCCTTTAATTCTATAATCGAAAATGGTTCGTTTATGCGAATAAGCCGTTACTTTCCGCTTTTTGGCTATCAGGAATCGAATGAAATCAGCAGTAAAAAAGAACGAGCAAAAAGGCATTTGAAACTGCAAGCTCCTCTTAAAAAACTAGAAGACAAATCGGAAATTAAATATGATTTTGTTGATTATGATGCTGTGGTTTCAACTTCTCAAAATCAAACAGCGATTGGCGTTGGAGATTTAATTGGAAATTGGAAAAAAGACGAGCGCAATTATTTTCATTATAAATCTAACGGCAAGATTCCGTTTCGGTTTGCTTTTTCATCTGCTGAATATGAAATCCAAAAAACGAATTATAAAGGGATTTCTATTGAAGTTTATTATGATAAAAGACATTCGAGAAACTTTAAAAAACTAATTCAGGATGTAAAAAATACTTTGGATTACTGCCAGAATAACTTTGGTAAATATCCATACAAAACAATTCGTTATGCCGAAGTTTCTGCTTTCGCCGATGGATTTGCTGCGACTTCTTATCCGTCTACAGTTTTTATGAAAGAGAATTTCGGTTTTTACAGCAACCTTAACAACAAGGATAAGGAAGATGTAATTAATCAATTAACTGCTCATGAATTGTCGCATGAATGGTGGGGAAATTCACAAATAAGCCCAGAACAAAAAGAAGGAAGCTGGATTTTGACTGAAACTCTGGCTCAATACACGGAACTGATGTTGTATGAAAAAGAACATGGCTTGGAAAAAGCGCTCGAAACTCTAAAAATTCATCTCGATTTATATTTAAGCAGCCGAAGTTATGATCCTGAAACGCCTCTATATAAAACAAATTACGAAACTCCGCATTTACCTTATGATAAAGGTATGCTGGTAATGCATCAGCTTCGGGTTTTAATTGGTGAAGAAAAAGTAAATCTGGCTTTGAAAAATTTTCTGAATCATTATAAATATCCAAATCCGTTTCCTGATTCTGAAGATTTATTAAAAGAGATTTATGCTGTAACAGATCAAAAACTATATTCTAAATTAGATGAAATGTTTAAGCAGATTATCACATATTCTTCCAAAATAGAATCAGTCACCAATATTAAAAAGAATGGTTTTTATGAAGTTTCTTTTATAGCTAATTCCAAAAAGTACAAGGAAAATGCCACCGGAGAACGAAAATTAATTGCAAACGACGCCACAATAGATATTGGAATTTATGATGAAAACGGGAAATTATTTCGTTATCCTTTTGCAATCAAAAACAATAAAGTTGAAGGTAAAGTTAAACTGAAAACAAAACCTCAACGCATTGTTATTGATCCGTATTTAATGAATATTGATACTTTTATAAAGGACAACGAAAAGGAAATTGACTAGAAGTTTTTCGGTGAGAATAATTTTTAAACACATAGAAGCATAGTTTTTTTCTTTTACTCATAAAGAAAATCGAAAGAAACTAGTTTCTAACACATAGCTAGCTATGTGAATTTATGCAAGTGAAACGCCTTTTCTACATTCCAAAAAACTATGTTTCTATGTGTTTAAATTTTTATGAAACATTTTTATTTCAATTGAATGAAAATCTGTTTGTGAGTTGATTTTCCGTCGTCTTTAATTTTTAAATCTTTGTTGGATTCGATTTGAAATTTTGAAGAAGTATCAATTGCTAAAGAAATATCTTGATGTCTAAAAGTTTCTGGAATTTCCGGAAGTTTAATTGTAACTATTACTTCTTTATTTTTTTGCTGAAAATCGACTTTAATTCTGTCTCTTAACCAAATGTATTCGTAAACTTCCTGCCAAGGTGCCATCCAGATAGAATCGTTCCCTTTTGCTCCGTATTTATTGGCAAGCGTTGTCATATAGTATTTAAAATCAGGGAAACGCATGCTTAAATTCCACAGATTTGTGTTTCCTGTTCCGTGGGTAAATTCGTTAAACCAAATTGTATTAGGTTGTTTTACAATTGAATCTATAGTTTTTAAATAACGATCCATCGTTTTAAAACTCGTCGTGTCTTTTGAACTCTGCACAAAAGTTCTAGCCGTAATCATTTTATCTAGATTTACTTTTGAATCGACATTAAAAACGGGTTCAACACCATAATAAGATGCTGCAGAAAAAAGTCCATTATTAAGTGCCTCTTTTTCATATTCCAAATAATATTTCTCATCACCTTCTCCGCCCGGAACCACAAAATGAGACATAGTAAAATCCAGATTTTGTTTTATTGAAGTGGTGTTTTCGGTTACTTCTGTCAAATAATTCGTTCCGTGTTTTGTTGCGTGATGGAAACCGTGATTCAAAATATCCCAACCAGCATTGTACATTTCTTTAACTTCCGGCCACGAAAGATGTCCGCGATTTGCCGGTAAATCACGAATTGAACCTCCATTGATCGCTAACGCTAATTTAAACGGAATTTTATTTCCCATTCCGTCCGAATAGAAAAGTCCTTCCGAAGTTGTTCCGTCTCCTCCTTGATCGATTTTCCATTCGTTAATTGATGAATTACTGATTTTTCCTCCATTCAATAATGGAAAAGCAGTTAAATAAGCCGATCTGTAACCATCGTCAAGTGTAAAACTGTAAGCGAAATGTTTGTTGTATTTTAATTGCGAAACAGCAATTTTAATTTTATCTGCCGATTTTAGTTTTATTTTGAATGAAATGGTCTTTGGTTTTGAAGAATCTTTTTCGATAATTCCATTTGAAAAACTAGTAAAGCTTCCTAAGATTAAGAAAGCTATTATAAGGAGAATTCGTTTTGACATAAATTTTAGTGGTTCATTTTCGACTTAAAAGTACATTTCTTTTTCACAAAAATATTTTAAAACTGATTCTACTGCTTAAAATAATTTCTATCGATTCAAAAAAGTGAACAGATTTTAAACCTAACTTTGTACATCAAATACCAAAATTTGATTTAGCATCTCTGTAAATGACACACAAAATTTTAATTATAGACGACGAAGAAAAACTGAGAAGTCTGCTGGTTCGTATTATAAAATCGGAAGGATTTGAAGTTTTTGAAGCCAAAGATTTGAAATCCGGTTTTAAAAAACTGGAACAAACGCATATTGATGTTGTTTTATGTGATGTGAAACTTCCTGACGGAAATGGCGTTGATTTTCTTCAAAACATAAAAGGAAGTTTTCCGCTGACAGAAGTTATTCTGCTGACTGCTTTTGGGAATATTCCAGACGGCGTTCAAGCAATGAAAAATGGCGCTTTCGATTATATTGTAAAAGGCGACGATAATGATAAAATTATTCCGCTTCTTTATAAAGCTGTCGAAAAAGTACATCTACAGAAAAAAGTTCAGCAATTAGAAAAACGTATTAACGATAAATATTCTTTTAATACCATTATTGGAAAATCAAAAGGAATTGAACAAGTTATTGATCTCGCACAAAAAGTAGCCAAAACAGATTCGACTGTTTTACTTACTGGCGAAACCGGAACTGGAAAAGAAGTTTTTGCACAGGCCATTCATGAAAATAGTAATCGTGTTGGGAAATCTTTTGTGGCATTAAACTGCAGTACTTTTACAAAAGAAATTTTAGAAAGCGAACTTTTCGGTCACAAACAAGGCGCTTTTACGGGAGCAGTAAAAGATAAAAAGGGTTTTATTGAAGAAGCAAACGGCGGAACTTTATTTCTTGATGAAATTGGTGAAATGCCAATTGATCTTCAAGCCAAATTATTGCGTGTTTTAGAAACCAGCGAATATATTCCGGTTGGTGACACGACTCCTAAAAAATCAAATTTCAGATTAATTGCCGCTACAAATAGAGATTTAAAAACAGAAAGTGATGAACATCGATTCCGTTCTGATTTATATTTCCGTTTGAATATCTTCGAAATTAAATTGCCTTCTTTAAGAGAAAGAATTAAAGATATTGCCGTTTTGACAAATCATTTCGTGAAACAGTTTTCCGAAAAAACGAATAAAAAAACATTACAAATCTCTGATGATTTTCTGCAGAAAGTAGAAAATTATTCCTGGCCGGGAAATATCCGTGAACTTAAAAATATAATCGAAAGATCGGTTATCTTAAGTAATGGCGATACCTTAACTTCGGATGTTCTGCCATACGAAATGCAACAACATCAAACTGAAAATAATTCAAAACCTATGTCGGCTTTCTCGATGCAGAGTGTTGAAAAACTGCATATACAAAAGGTTTTAAATTATACTAAAGGGAATAAAGCAGAAACGGCTCGATTATTAGAAATTGGAATTGCGACTTTGTATAGAAAGCTGGAAGAGTATCAAATTCAATAACAATTGCAAAATTCAATTTCAATATCAATTACAATTCTCAAAGCTTCGGAGAAGCATCATATTTATAGATTATTTTATTGCCAATAATAAAAAGCTCCAGAGGAGCGACACCTACGCAATCTGAAAAAATATGTCACCCCGCTGGGGCTTTGATAAATGTGGATTCATCATTTCTATAAATATTTCGCTCCTCTGGAGCTTGACAATAACATATCAAAACGAGAAAAGCTTATCAAAATGATAGGCTTTTTTTATGCCTGATTTTTGGCATAAAACTACATTCCTTTTATTTACAACACTTTAGCTATAAATCAACTTTTTCGGAACATATTTTGGCATAAGGAGGGAGAACATTAAAAATTCATTCCAAATGAAAAATCAAGTAACCTCAATCTACAAACAAGCCGAACGGTTTGCTGAGATAACCAAAAAATCTATTATTTCTGGAAATATAGTAAGAGCTAAGAAATGTCTGGCTCTTGCCGAACGTTTATTCATAACCGGAAGCATCGAAACTAAAAATGCCATTTCTAATGTGTATGTTTTTTCGGTTTCTTCTTTTATGGAAGTGCGTCACTGCAATATTTCTCATCTATTTCCGCAAACACTTAAAGCGGAATATATCAAGCAGGTTAATGCATCAGGAGTGTAAAAAGTTTAATCGGTTAACTGTTTAATTGTTTAACCGATCAAACACAATCTAAAATCTGAACACTAAAATCTAAAATAAATCCTATGATCACATTTCTTTTACTCGCATTGGCCGTGGTGCTATTTGCAATTTGTTTTATGTCAGTCGAATTTTTTGAAAAAATCTAAATCATGACCGCACTATTTATTATTTCAATCGCCGTTTTCGTGTATTTGGTTTATGTATTAATCAAACCTGAAAAATTTTAATAATGTAAAAAGTTATAAGTGAGATGTTAGATGTTATGCGTCCGTCTCATTTTTACAAATTACATCTTACATTTTACAAAAACTCACATATTATGAACACAGAATTATTAGGCGTCATTGGTATTTTTCTCCTCACCATTGTTTTAGCTATTCCTTTAGGAAAATATATTGCTAAAGTTTATTTAGGAGATAAAACACTTCTTGATCCGATTTTCAATCCAATTGAAAAATTTATTTTTAAAATCAGCGGTATTAATTCGGCTGAAGAAATGAACTGGAAACAACACTTAAAAGCACTTTTAAGTATCAATATGGTTTGGTTCTTTCTTTGCTTTTTTGTCTTATTATTTCAGGGATCTTTACCTCTTAATCCAGATAATAATCCCTCAATGTCACCAGATTTGGCATTTAATACTGCTATTTCATTTTTAGTTAATTGCAACTTACAGCATTACTCAGGCGAAAGCGGGGTTTCTTACCTTTCACAAATCGTCTTGATGTTCCTTCAATTTGTTTCTGCCGGTATCGGAATGGCTGCTGCCGCAATGATTTTTACAGCAATGAAAGAAAGAACTACAGAAAAACTGGGTAATTTTTATAATTATTTCATCAAAAGCTGTACTCGTATTTTATTACCACTTTCAGCAATTGTAGCTGTAGCACTAGTATTCAGCGGTACTCCTATGACATTTGAAGGTAAAGATGCTATTACAACTCTTCAGGGTGATCATGTAGAAGTTTCTCGCGGACCCGCTGCTGCCTTTATTGCTATTAAACATATTGGTACAAATGGTGGTGGATTTTTTGGAGCCAACTCAGCGCATCCATTAGAAAATCCAACTTATTTTACGAATGGAGTTGAGCTTTGGGCGCAAATGATTATTCCGTTTGCGATGATTTTTGCACTTGGATTTTATCTCAACAAAAGAAAATTAGCGAATATTATTTTTGGTGTTATGACGGTTGGTTTCTTACTCTTGGTTGTTCCAACAGTTATGAGTGAAATCAACGGAAATCCTGCTATCGAAAAAATGGGTATTGCACAAGCAACCGGAGCAATGGAAGGAAAAGAAGTTCGGTTTGGACCCGCAATATCAGGTTTCTGGAGTATTGCTACAACAGTAATTTCTACAGGTTCTGTAAACAGTATGCACGATAGTTCAATGCCTATGTCTGGTACTATGCAGTTATTATCGATGATGGTGAATGCTTTTTACGGCGGATGTGGTGTTGGTATTTTGAACTACTACATTTTCATTATTCTGGCTGTATTTATCTCCGGATTAATGGTTGGACGAACTCCTGAATTTTTAGGAAAGAAAATCGAAGCGCGGGAAGTAAAAATTGCTGCTTTTATCGCGATTCTTCATCCTTTATTAATATTAGCAGGAACTGCTTTAGCATCTTATTTTGCTGCGCATGACACTGCAATGGGTTATTGGTTTAACGGAAACGCAACAGGCTGGTTAAACAATCCAGGAAATCACGGATTCTCAGAAATGTTATACGAATATACTTCGAGCGCTGCCAATAACGGTTCTGGTTTTGAAGGATTGGGAGATAATAATCCGTTCTGGAATATTACTACAGGAATTGTATTACTGTTAAGCCGTTTTATTCCAATCATTGGTCCATTGGCAATTGCTGGTTTATTGGCAGGTAAAAAATACATTCCAGAGAGTGCGGGAACTTTAAAAACGGATACCTCAATTTTCGGAATCATGACTTTTGCCGTAATCGCTATTATCGCTGCTTTATCATTCTTTCCAGCTTTGGCTTTAGGTCCATTGGCGGAATATTTTGGAATGTAAAATGTGAAAAAGTGAAATGTGAGATGTAAAAACTCAAACTCATATAACATCTTACAACTCACATTTTACTCTTTCACAAATAACAAATCATAAACGTGCTTCAAGATTCTTGATTAATCCATAAATAAGTTTCCCTATGACATCTAATTTTTCAATCAATTGTTCACATTCTTTTTCATTGAAAAAGTCTAACTCCTTACTTAATAAAATTAAAGTATCGAGTTCTGATAAAGAACCTAGGGAAATATGTAAAAAATGGATAAACTCTTTTGTTCCTTTTCTGGCTGCTCCTTCTGCAATATTAACAGGTACAGAAACAGAAGCTCTGCGAATTTGGGAAGTAATTCCAAACTTTTCTTCAGAAGGGAATAGTCTTGTAGCTAAATAAATTTCTTTAACGAATTCAAAACTTTTAATCCATGAATTCAATTTCTTATGTGGTTTCATATTTAAAATAATTATTTACAAAAGTAGGAAATTTCACATTTTACATTTAACATTTTACACAAAGAAAAATGACAACTAATAAATCCACATCATTGTTTGAAAGTAAACAAGTAAAAGAAGCCTTAGCGCAGTCTTTTGTGAAGCTTAATCCAAAAATGATGATCAAAAATCCGGTAATGTTTACCGTAGAAATTGGAACAGCCATTATGTTTGCTGTCTGCATTTCAATATTAATGGGTGCAAATGATCAGGGAAGTTTTACTTATAACCTAATTGTATTTTTAATTTTACTGGCAACGCTTTTATTTGCCAATTTCGCCGAAGCTATTGCCGAAGCAAGAGGAAAAGCACAAGCCGACAGTTTAAGAAAAACAAGAGAAGAAACTCCTGCAAAACAAATTTTACCTAACGGAGAAATTAGAAACATTAGTTCTTCGGCATTAAAAAAAGACGATATATTCGTTTGTGAAGCCGGTGATTTAATTGCTGCCGATGGTGAGATTATAGAAGGTCTGGCTACAATCGACGAAAGTGCCATTACCGGAGAAAGTGCTCCTGTAATCAGGGAATCTGGCGGCGATAAATCTTCGGTTACCGGAGGAACAAAAGTATTATCTGATAAAATCAAAGTAAGAGTGACCTCTGAACCAGGCGAAAGCTTTTTAGATAAAATGATTGCTTTGGTTGAAGGTGCGAGCCGTCAGAAAACACCAAACGAAATCGCCTTAACCATTTTATTAGCCGCATTTACTTTAATCTTCGTGATTGTGTGCGTTACGCTAAAACCGTTTGCTGACTATGCCAACGCACCCATCACGATTGCGGCTTTCATTGCTTTGTTCGTTTGTTTGATTCCAACTACAATTGGAGGTTTACTTTCTGCAATTGGTATTGCGGGAATGGACAGAGCTTTACGAGCTAACGTAATTACAAAATCGGGTAAAGCGGTTGAAACTGCCGGAGATATTGATGTTCTGCTTTTGGATAAAACCGGAACCATTACAATTGGAAACAGAAAAGCAACCAATTTTTATCCAACAAAAGGAATTTCTTTTGATGACTTTGTAAAATCGGCTGTTTTGAGTTCGCTTGCAGATGATACTCCTGAAGGGAAAAGCATTATTGAGCTTAGTAAAATGTTAGATGAGAATAGTAAAATGCAGTCAGACATTTCACTTCTTACAGAAAACATTTCACACAGTATAAAATTTACTGCCGAAACCAGAACTTCTGGAGTCGTATTAAAAGACGGAACTAATATTAGAAAAGGAGCACAAGATGCCGCAAAGAATATTGCACAACAAGCTGGAAATTCTTTTCCTGAAGATACTGCGCAACAAGTAATCACAATTTCGTCTAACGGAGGAACTCCATTAGTAGTCATTAAAAACAATGAAGTTCAAGGTGTTATCGAACTTCAGGATATTATCAAAACCGGAATGAAAGAACGTTTTGAGCGTTTGAGAAGAATGGGAATCAAAACGGTTATGGTTACAGGTGATAATCCGCTTACTGCCAAATTTATTGCCGAAGCTGCTGGTGTTGATGATTTTATCGCCGAGGCTAAGCCTGAGGATAAAATGAATTACATTAGAAAAGAACAAGCCGAAGGACGACTAGTAGCCATGATGGGTGACGGAACAAATGATGCTCCTGCCCTTGCTCAGGCGAATGTGGGTGTTGCCATGAACAGCGGAACTCAAGCTGCAAAAGAAGCAGGAAACATGGTCGATCTTGACAATGACCCAACGAAACTAATTGAAATTGTTGAAATTGGAAAACAGCTTTTAATGACTCGAGGCACTTTAACTACTTTTTCTATTGCAAATGACGTTGCGAAATATTTTGCTATTGTTCCTGCTCTTTTTATTACTGCGATTCCTGCGCTGCAAGGTTTGAATATTATGCATTTGCATAGCCCTGAAAGTGCGATTTTATCAGCCGTAATTTTCAATGCGATTATCATTCCGATATTGATTCCGCTTGCGCTGAAAGGTGTTGACTATCGACCAATTGGAGCAAGTGCCATCTTAAAAAGAAATCTTTTGATTTATGGTCTTGGCGGATTGATTGTCCCTTTTATTGGAATTAAAGTAATTGATTTAGTTGTCGCACTATTTATGTAAAAATCAAACCTGACAGGTTTTAAAAACCTGTCAGGTTCACAAAACTCAATTAAAAACATAGACTTTAAACTATAAGCTTTTAAGAAAAAACTTAGAATCTTAGCATCTTAGAGTCTTAGAATCTCAAAAGAAATGAAAAATCTATTTTCACTATTAAAACTTACCGTATTTACTTTGATTTTGTTTGCGGTTATTTATCCTTTAGCGATTTATGGAATCGCACAATTGGCTCCAAATCAAGGAAAAGGAGAAACGATTTCGGTTAACGGAAAAGTGGTTGGCTATCAAAAAATTGGTCAGAAATTCGATAAATCGAATTATTTCTGGGGAAGACCTTCGGCTGTTGATTATAATGCTGCAGGAAGTGCAGGAAGTAACAAAGGTCCAAGCAACGCTGACTATTTGGCTTTGGTTCAAAAAAGAATTGATACACTTTTATTGGTTCATCCGTACTTGAAAAAATCTGATATTCCATCAGATATGGTTACGGCTTCAGGAAGTGGTTTAGATCCGAATATTTCTCCACAAGGCGCTTTGATTCAGGTAAAACGAATTGCTAAAGAAAGAAAACTGGACGAAACTAAAGTAAAAGCTTTGGTTGAATCTAAAATTAATACAGCCGTTGTTGGTCCTGAAACAGTGAATGTTTTGGAATTGAATGCGGCTTTGGATCAGCTTCGCTAAGATGCTAAGGTTCTAAGATACTGAGCTACTAAGTTTTTCTCCTGCAAGGTTTTCAAAACCTTGTAGGTATGAAAATCGACATCAACTATAATCATACGGTAACCGAAAAGCTTGTCATCCTGAGGAACGAAGGATCACACGAGAAACTCCGTCTGCATGATCGCCAATCTTTGTCGAGCTATTAGTGTGATCCTTCGTTCCTCAGGATAACAAACAGAACTTAAACTGAAACTTATAATTAATACCTACAAGGTTTTGTCCCGAAGCTTCGGGATTGCAGGAAACAAAAACGCCTTTTTTACCCAAATGCCCTAGCCCCGATAGTAGTAGAAATCCTTTTGTGCCGGGGTTCGGCACAAAAGATTGAAACGGATAGCGGGATTAGCTCCTAAAAAATCTACTAATAAATAATAGAATACCACAAAAATGAAAAAAATAATACTTACTGCTTTAATCGCTTTTGGTTACTGCAATTTACATGCACAAGAAGAATCAAAAAGTCCGTTTACGTTTTCAGGATATGTAGACGCTTATTATAGTTATGATTTTGCAAAACCGGAAGATCATACGCGCCCGGGATTTTTTTACAGTTATAATAAAAGCAACGAGGTAAGCCTGAATTTAGGTATGGCAAAAGTGAATTATTCAAAAGATAATGTCCGAGGAAATTTTGCTTTGATGGCTGGAACTTATGCCGAATATAATATGGCTGCCGAGCAAGGTTTATTAAAAAATGTTTACGAAGCGAATGTTGGTGTGAAGATTTCAAAAAGTCATAATTTATGGATTGATGCGGGAATCATGCCTTCGCATATTGGTTTTGAGAGTGCGATTGGAAAAGATTGCCAGACTTTAACTCGAAGTATTATGGCTGAGAATTCTCCTTATTATGAAACGGGAGTTAAAATTGGTTATACGTCTGAATCTGGAGAATGGTATTTGGCAGGAATGTACTTGAATGGCTGGCAAAGAATTGAGAAAGTTGAAGGAAATCAAACTCCTGCTTTTGGAACACAGCTTACTTACAAACCGTCTGATCGAGTTGTTTTAAACTGGAGTACGTATGTTGGAAATGAACAGCCGGATATTGATAAAAAATGGCGTTATTTCAACAACTTTTACGGACAGTTTAAGGTAACGGAAAAGACAAATATTACTGCTGGTTTTGATATTGGATCTCAGCAATCGGCTAAAAATAGTAACAAATATGATACTTGGTTTTCGCCAGTTTTGATTCTGCAATACAAACCAGTTGACAAAATTCAGCTTGCAGTGAAAGGTGAATATTATAGTGATGAAAAAGGTGTAATTATCGCAACGGAAACGCCAAACGGTTTTAAAACTTACGGATTTTCGGCTAACTTTGATTACTTAGTTACTGATAATGTTATGTTTAGAATTGAAGCCAGAAATCTTTCAAGTAAAGATGAAATCTTCACAAATAAAGACAATCTTCCAACGGACACGAATACGTTTGTAACGACTTCGCTGGCGATTTCATTTTAGCTTTAGGCTATAGGCTTTAAGCAGTAAGCTTTTAAAAGTTATACTGCCTAAAGCCTAAAGCTTATTGCTTAAAGCATATTTTTATGGAACAGAAAAATAATAACGCACAGCACTTTCTCGATTTAATTCAGAAATCACGAAAGGGAAAGTTTAAAATCTACATTGGAATGAGCGCCGGTGTGGGCAAAACTTTTCGTATGCTTCAGGAAGCGCATTCGTTATTGAAAAACGGAATCGATGTAAAAATTGGCTACATCGAAACGCACATGCGAAAGGAAACACATGAATTATTAGCAGGCTTGCCTATAATTCCGAGACGGACTATTTTCTATAAAGGAAAAGAACTCGAAGAATTGAATGTTCAGGCGATAATCAATCTTCGTCCAGAAGTTGTTATTGTTGATGAATTGGCACACACGAACGTTGAAGGAAGCAAAAATGAAAAACGCTGGCAGGATGTTTTAGAAATTTTGGAAGCTGGAATTAATGTCATTTCGGCGGTTAATATTCAGCATATTGAGAGTTTAAATGAAGATGTAAAACGAATTACGAATATTGATGTTCAGGAACGAATTCCTGACAATGTTTTGCGTCTGGCTGATGAGGTTGTAAATATTGATTTGACATCAGAAGATTTGATTGCCCGCTTGAAAGAAGGAAAAATTTATACTGCAGATAAAATTCCGACTGCTTTAACCAATTTTTTTAAATCAGAACAGATTCTACAACTTCGCGAATTGGCTTTGAAAGAAGTGGCAAGTCAGGTAGTTCGAAAAGTTGAAAATGAAGTTCCGAATCTTCATGCTTTACGACATGAAAAATTGCTAGCATGTATTAGCAGTAATGAAAAAACTGCCAAAATTATAATTAGAAAAGCAGCAAGATTAGCCAGCTATTACAACGGATCGTGGTATGTTTTGTATGTAGAAACTCCGCAGGAAAGCAGTAATAGGATTGCACTCGACAAACAAAGGCATTTAATTAATAACTTTAAACTCGCAGTGCAATTAGGTGCGGAAGTAATTAAACTCGAGAATTCAAATATCGCCAATGCAATTTTGACAACCGTAGAAGAAAAACAAATTACAACTGTGTGCATCGGGAAACCACATTTGAATTTATTTAAAGTAATTTTGTCTACAACAATTTTTAGGCGTTTGCTAAACAAACTGTCTTTGTCAAATGTTGATCTTGTGATATTATCGTAAAATGTTTTATGTGAGATGTAAGATGTTATTTTTCATTTCACATTTTACAAATAACATTTCACACAAAAATAATTAATTTAGAGGATGAGATTGCTTCGTTCCTCGCAATGACTTTATGAGAATTAAAACCAAATTGAATCTGGGTGTTGGATTGTTATTTCTAATGATCATCATTCTCTCGTTAGTGAGTGCTTATTCTGTTTTTTTGATTAAGCAGGACACCGAGAATATTCTGAAATCTAATTACAATACGCTGGAATATTCGCGAAATATGATTTTTGCTTTAGACGGAATGAAATCAGATTCGAAAAAAACGATTCAGAATTTTGAAGAAAATCTTGAAAAGCAAACCCGAAATATTACAGAACCAGGCGAAAAACAAGCAACCGAACAACTGAAAGCAAGCTTTATTCTTTTAGCTAAAAATACCGCTGATGAAAGTGTAAAAGTGCAAATTCGTCAAGATATTTTTGCTATCATGAAATTAAATCTTGACGCCATAAAACAGAAAAGCGACATCGCCAAACAATCGGCTGAAACGGCAAATTTATCTATTGCCATTGTGGGGACTTTATGCTTTTTGATTGCTTTTAATTTATTGGTTAATCTGCCCAATAATATTGCGAATCCTATTAGAGAATTAACGCAGAGTATTAAGGAAATTGCGAATAAAAATTATTCAGAACGTGTTCATTTTACAAGTCACAGCGAATTTGGAGATTTAGCCAAATCGTTTAATACAATGGCACAAAAGCTGGAAGAATATCATGATAGCAATGTTTATAAACTTCTTTTTGAGAAAAAACGACTAGAAACTCTTATCAATAATATGAACGATCCAATTATTGGTTTGGATAACGAAGGAATTGTTTTGTTTGTGAATGATGAAGCGCTGAAAATTATTGGTCTAAAATCGGAAGATATTATTGGAAAACCTGCTTCTGAATTAGCGGTTTCTAATGATTTAATTCGTTCTTTAATTCTGAAAGAAAGTGAGACTCCGAAAAAACAGCCACTCAAAATTTTTGCTCACGGAAAAGAAAGTTATTTCGAAAAAGAAATTCACAATATCACGATAACGCCAACAGGCGAAGAAAAAGAGATCAATATTGGCGATGTAATTATTCTTCGAAATATTACGCTTTTTAAAGAATTGGATTTTGCAAAAACGAATTTCATTGCCACCGTTTCGCACGAATTAAAAACACCAATTGCTTCTATAAAATTGAGTCTCCAATTGCTTGAAAATGCTAAAACAGGCGATATGAACGACGATCAGAAACAATTAGTTGAAAGTATAAAAGATGATAGTCAGCGTTTGTTGAAAATTACGGGAGAATTATTGAATTTATCACAATTGGAAACAGGAAATATTCAGCTGAATATTGGAAAAAGCAATCCACATGAAATTGTGAAATATGCCGTAGAAGCTGTAAAAGTTCAAGCCGATCAAAAACAGATTCAGTTAGTTATTGATGCCAATGAAAACCTCAAAAACGTAAAAGCAGATGCTGAAAAAACAGGCTGGGTTTTGATTAATTATTTGTCAAATGCTATCAGATATTCGTCTGAAAAAAGCACGATTCTTATTAAATTAAAAGAAGAAAATAATCATATGGTTTTTCAGGTTATTGATACTGGAAAAGGAATTGAGCCAAGATACAAAGACAAAGTTTTCGATAAATATTTTCAGATTCCAGGAAGTCAGAAATCAGGAACTGGATTAGGCTTGGCGATCAGCAAAGAATTTATTGAAGCCCAAAACGGAAGTGTTGGGGTTGAGAGTAATTTAGGATTGGGAAGTACGTTTTGGTTTACGTTGAAAGTCTAAAAATTTATCAATCCAAATTCAAAAAAAATATTCTGACTGTTAAAAAAATAAAACAATTCTTATAAATTTTAAAAAAATATAATATCTTTATAATTGAATTTTGGTATTAATTAATATTCACTTAAGGTTCGATTAAGCACAAAATACTAGGTTCAAACATTCGTTAATTTTGTAAAATATAACAGCCCGAAAGATGTTCTACAAAACGATTTTCTTCCTATTTTTGTTCGGATTATTTTCTGCGAATGCACAGCAAAATGATTCCATTGCAAAAATTGACAGCACGTCAAATAATTTGAAATTCAATTACAAACAATTAATTGCTCCATCAATTTTGATTGGTTATGGTGTAATTGGTTTGGAAAGTCATCAGCTTCTGAGTTTTAACTCGCAAATCAAAGAAGAAGTTACGGAAGATATTGACGAGAAAATCACAATTGATGACTTCTCTCAATACGCACCTGCAGCATCTGTTTACGCTTTGAATGCCTTTGGTGTAAAAGGAAAAAACAATATGCGTGATCGTTCTGTCATCTTGGTGACTTCCTACGCTATTATGGCGACAACGGTTTTGACTTTAAAATCGGTTTCAAATGTAGAAAGACCAGACGGAAGTTCGAATAATTCCTTCCCTTCTGGACATACTGCAACTGCGTTTATGGGTGCCGAATTTTTATATCAAGAATACAAAGACAAATCGATTTGGTACGGAATTGCAGGTTACGCCGTTGCAACAGGAACTGGCCTTTTCAGAATTTACAATAACCGTCATTGGCTGACAGACGTTGCTGCCGGAGCTGGAATCGGGATTTTGAGTACGAAAATTGCTTATTGGATTAATCCGTATATCACTAAAAAATTGTTCAAATCATCAGCAGAAAATAAATCTACTTCTATGATAATGCCTTTTTATAACGGGCAACAATACGGTTTAGGATTTGCTAAGGTTTTTTAATTTATTAATTTGTTATAAAATGCTATTATTCTTTATTTAATATTTTAAGTTTGTTAGAAAAACAAATCAAAAATTAAATGAGTTATATAGTTGTAGATATCGAATCAGATGGGCCAATTCCGGGAGATTATTCTATGATATCTTTTGGTGCCGTCATTGTAAATGACAAATTAGATAAAACATTTTATGGCAAACTGAAACCTATTTCCGATAAGTTTGATCCGCAAGCTTTAGCAATTTCAGGTTTCGACAGAGAAACAACTTTAGAGTTTGATGATCCTAAAACGGTGATGCTAAATTTTGAAGAATGGATAAAAGAAAATTCAAAAGGAAGACCAATATTTATTAGTGATAATAATGGTTTTGACTGGATGTTTATCTGCTGGTATTTTCATCATTTTTTAAATAGAAATCCTTTTGGATATTCATCAAGAAGAATAGGCGATTTATACTGTGGTTTAGTAAATGATACTTTTGCTCAATGGAAACATCTTCGAAAAACGGAACATACGCATAATCCCGTTGATGATGCCATGGGAAATGCTGAAGCATTATTGCATATGAAAAATGAAATGCAATTGAAAATTGATTTAAAATAAACTCCCGAATTATAGCTTCATTTCCATAATTGGCATGAATCTATTTTTTATGGAAGTTTCAAATTCACCGATTTTTGTAAATCCGATTTTCTGGTAAAATTGTTCGGCATTTGGTTCTGAATCTAAAATGATTTTTTGACATTTTTCATTTCGCATTCTTTCCAAAAAATCATTCATTAAGAAAGAACCAAATCCTTTTCCTATATATTCAGGTAAAAAATAAGTTGTCTAGTTTTACCTGATTGTTTTCTAATCTTAAATAAGAATAATAGCCAATAATCTGATTTTCATCAATCAAATTAAAAACAGGATTTTCTTCGATATAATCTCTCGTGATTGTTAGATTATTATTCCATTTCTCCATTTGCTCATCCGAATATCCCCAATGCGCTTTTGACTTTTTGGTGATTTCCGTTAGACGGATATGATCTTCGGTTTTAGCTTTTTGGATGTTCATTAAAATATTGGTTTAAAGTAATTTTCTATTTTCGACAATTGCTTTTTCATATTCGGTTGAATCCATTTTCTGTAAATTATCAATCAAATAATCTATTTGTGCTAAACCAATTTCTTTATATCTTTTGACGTGTTCTTCGCTTAATTTAATTTCTCTTTGGACATCTGCTATTCCGCCTAAAAAGCACCAAAGAAAATATTCTTCATTAAACACCCGAAATATAAAATTCCAATCTTCAAAATATAAAATCTGTCCTTCTATAGCTGTAAAATTTAAGTAATTTTCAGCATATCTAAAACCTTCGAAAGCTTTGTTTGTAATTCTAATACTGACAAAACTCTTTTTACTGATTATTTCATTAATCTCTTCAACAGTCTTGTCATCAACACGATATGAAAATCGGAGTTCGTCCAGAAATTCTTCATCACTAATAAAACCAATAACTCTTAAAAAATTATAAAATCGTTTATCCCACTCTGCAAGTGTTAATTCTGTTCTTGTTATAAAACTCACTGTGCCTGTATAAACAATAAATATCATTACTCTTAATTTCTATAGTTAATGAACCTCTAAGCATTCGAAGTATTATTCTTAATCTCTCGAACTTCCCTTTTCAATTCTAAAAGCAAATCCTTCATTGCTCCAGTTTCTGTCATTTCTTGTTTTTTATCCGAACGGCCAATATTACATTCATATTCCCAAATCTCCAAAATATCAGAAGCTTTCACTTCATAATTCGGATAAAAGCTGTTATCGGATTCTAAAACCAAAGCGTTCTTTTTGTTTTTATTGAGACGCTTATATACCATTCCTTCATTTTTAGTAATAAGAATATAGGTTTTGCCGTCCATCACCTCTCCGAGTTTTTCTACATAACGACCAATAATAATAGAACCATCTTCGTGTGGAGGCATTGAATCGCCTTCAACGGGAAATCCGCGATGTTTTCCAGGTCCTAAAAACGGAAGTGTAATCTGCTGTAAACTTTCAATATATTCTGGATCAGCATATCCGTTGAGGTAACCTGCTTTTGCTTTTTGAGATACAATTTCGATATAATTCTCTCCAAAACTATCCACTTGAATTGGTAAAATAAGTCGGTTGCCTTCCAGTTTTATCAAATTTTGCACATCAATTTTACGTATATCGACAGATAATATCAAGTCAATACTCATGTGAAAATATAACGCAATCTTCTTTAGAATATCATACGGTGCTTCCGAAGTTCCATCTTCGTATTTCACGTATCTTCCTCTTGTAATACTAAGGTTTTCAGCTAATTTCTCCTGTGATATTTTATGCTTAACCCTTAACGCTCTGATGTTGTCTGAAAATAAGGACATAATAAATTTGTTATAATTTGGAACAGCAAATATACTAAAAATGTTATTATCTGGACTAATTTTGCCTTATACAAAGAATTATTTTTTTTTTTGAAGTGATTACGAAATTGAACAATATAAATGCCACAAAATCAATTGAACTATACTCTCCAGATATAAGTTCGGAAGTAAAATTGCCTTTTTTTGACGTTGGTATCAGCGCTGGTTTTCCTTCGCCTGCTGATGATTTTATAGAATTATCCATTGATCTCAACAAAGAATTTATTAAGCATAAATACACCACTTATTTTGCCAGAGTAAAAGGGCATTCTATGAAAAATGTGGGCATCCATGATGGTGATTTATTGATTATTGATAAAAGCCTTGAACCACAAAATAATAGAATCGCTATTTGTCAGATCGATGGAGAATTTACAGTAAAACGCATCAGAATGGAAAAAGAGATTATCTGGCTTATTGCCGAAAATGAAGATTATAAGCCTATAAAAGTGACTCCAGAAAATAATTTTGTGATTTGGGGAATTGTGGTTCATTGTATTAAAACTTTTTAAGTTATTGTCAGTCTGAGCGAAGTCGAAGACCTTTTATACGATAAAGCCCTTCGACTTCGCTCAGGGTGACAAAACAGAAATAGAAATAAAAAACAAATTAAAAATGTTTGCTTTAGTCGATTGTAACAATTTTTATGCTTCTTGCCAAAGAGTATTTGAACCGCATTTAAGAGGAAAACCTATCGTTATTCTATCTAACAATGATGGCTGTGTTATTTCGCGTTCTGATGAAGCAAAGGTTTTGGGAATACCAATGGCTATTCCTGCTTTTAAATATGAATCCATTTTTAAGGAAAAGAACATTTTTGTCTATTCTTCAAATTATCCGCTTTACGGCGATATGAGCAATCGGGTCATGAATCTGCTTCAAACTTATACTCCGGAAATCGAAATTTACAGTATTGACGAAGCTTTTCTAAAATTTTCTGGCTATGATTTATTCGATTTAAACACATTGGGTTTAAAAATGCGAAAAGAAGTCACACAAGGAACAGGGATTCCTGTAAGCATAGGTTTTGCTCCGACCAAAGCTTTAGCTAAAATGGCGAATAAAATTGCCCGAAAATTTGCTGATCGTACGCAAGGTGTTTATTGTATTGATTCTGAAGAAAAAAGAATTAAAGCATTAAAGTGGACAAAAATTGAAGATGTTTGGGGAATTGGGCGAAAGCTCGCTAAACGACTGAAAGCAAGAAAAATCAATACAGCTTATGAATTTACGCAACTTCCGGATGCCTGGGTAAGAAAAGAAATGTCTGTAGTCGGACTTCGATTAAAACATGAATTAGAAGGGAAACCAACTTTGGATTTAGAAGAAGCCGCTGATCGAAAAATGATTGCCACTACGAGATCTTTCGAAAAAAGATATACTAATTACGAAGAAATATCAGAACGAATTAGCACATTTACAGCTTCTTGTGCCGAGAAATTAAGAAGACAGAACTGTCATTGCAATATGGTAACTGTTTTTATACAAACTAGTTTCATAAAAAACGAAGAATCTCATTATTCAAGAAGTATTACGATTACAACAGATTTCCCAACCAATTCTACGATAGAACTTAATGCAGCTGCTCAAAAAGGATTTAAAGCTATTTTTAAAAAGGGCTACCGTTATAAAAAAGCAGGCGTAATTGTAATGGGCTTAACGCCAAATAGTGAAACACAACTGAATTTATTCAACACTTCAAATCCTAAACATCAACCTTTAATGAAAGTAATTGATGAAATGAATCGGAGTTATGGCAACAATAAAATTAAATTCGGCGTACAATCTTTAGGTAGACAATGGAAAATGAAACAAAATAGATTATCTCCAAAATTTTCTACTCTCCTTAAAGATGTTATTACAGTTAAAGCTTAATTAAACAACAGAAAAAGAACATTTTACGTTATACACAAATGAAGAAGCAAGAATATGCCATAGTCGATATCGAAACCACAGGCGGAAATGCCAGTGGAAGCCGTATTACAGAAATTGCCATTATTATTCATGACGGTACAAATGTGTTGGATCGTTATGAAACACTTGTAAATCCTGAACAGGACATCCCACCTTCTATTTTTGGATTGACAGGAATTAACAACGAAATGGTAGCCAATGCGCCCATTTTTGATGATATTTCAGAGAAAGTTTTGGAAATGCTCACCGATCGTGTTTTTGTTGCACACAATGTGAACTTCGATTATTCATTCGTTCATCATCAACTGGAGCAAGCTGGTTTTCAATGGTCGGCAAAAAAGCTTTGTACAGTTCGTGCTGCTCGAAAAATCAAGCCTGGGTTAGGTTCTTATAGTTTAGGAAATCTTTGCAATTCTTTAAACATTAGTTTAGAGAACAGGCACCGCGCTGGCGGAGATGCCGATGCTACTGCTCTTTTATTTTCGCTTTTATTGGAATGGGATGATGCTGGAGAAATCGATAAAATGATCAAGAAAACAGCACAAGATCAGCGCTTGCCTCCAAATCTTCCTGCAGACGATTTTAATAATTTACCTGACAAACCAGGAGTCTATTATTTTTATAATCAAGCTAAAAAAGTGATTTATGTTGGAAAAGCTATCAATCTAAAAAAACGGGTTACATCGCATTTTACAGGAAATAATATCAATTCGCAAAGACAGCATTTTCTGAGAGATATTCACGGAATTTCTTTCGAAATCTGTGCAACTGAACTCATGGCACTTCTTTTAGAGTGCACCGAAATCAAAAAACTTTGGCCAACTTACAACAGAGCTTTAAAACGTTTTGAAGCTAAATATGGCATTTATCAATACGAAGCTCGAAACGGCTATAAATATTTAGCAGTTGGTAAATTGAGTAAATTTCAGACTTGCATTCATGAATTTAATAGTCAATATGATGGCATTAATTTATTGCGAACTCTAGCTGAGCATTTTGAAATCGATCATCGTTTTTGCAAATATACAAGACCCGAAGAAGGTGATTTTTTCCAAAATAATGACACAAAAGCTTTACCAGACGTTTCATTTCATAACGAACAAGTTGACAATGCTATTGAATTTTTATTGAATAACAGACCAAGTTTTGCAATTATAGACAAAGGACGTTCTACTGACGAAAGAAGCTGTATTTGGATCGAAAATGGTCATTTTCATGGAATGGGCTACATTCCGAGAGATGTTGCTATCAACGATTCTGATGAAGTAAAAAATTATGTTACGCCTTATAAAAGCAATCAATATATTGAGCAGTTAATTTTTGCTTACGCAGAAAAACATCCGAGAAAAATATTCTTTAACAAACAACTTTTCATTTCCTAAATCAATAAAATAGAGCTGTAAAAAATCAAAATTATGACACTATTTAGCGATACCGAATTATTTACCACTGGACACGGAGGTAAAAAAATATTTGATCTTCCGGATTGCGAACTAATTCTGATTGAAAATTTCTTCAGCAAAGAAGAATCAGATTCTTTTTATGAAAGAATACTACGCAAAACGAAATGGAGAGAATATGAAATGGAAATTTACGATAAGACCTATACAGTTCCTAGAATGATTGCTTGGTATGAAGACAAAGACAATGCAGGAGCTGATCCAAATGGACCTGACTGGACGTATGAATTATTAAAAATAAGAAGTCGAGTTGAAAAAGAAACCCAACTTGATTTTAACAGTCTTCTGTTAAATTTATACCGAAACGGAAAAGATGGCGTTGGCTGGCACAGCGATCGTGAAGACAATTCTGGCAAAGATCCAATTATAGCGTCTGTCACTTTTGGAGAAACGAGAATGTTCAAACTTCGTCACAAATTCCGAAAGGATATTCCGCTGGTTGAAATTCCGCTTCATCATGGTTCTTTCTTACTAATGGCGGGAACTACCAATAGTTTTTGGCAGCATCATGTACCCAAAACAGCCCGCAAAGTTTTACCCAGAATAAATTTAACTTTTAGGCAAACGCAACGTAATACGTAATGCATTCAGAACTAAAAACTAGCTGATTTATTAGCTTAATCTCTACGAGGAAAATTCTGTCGAAAAAAGTTAAAATACTGATTGTATGAACGTTTTATTAGGCTGAACCTTCCTTTTTTACTATTTTTGCAACCTTTTAAAAAAATATAATACCGTAATGGCTTATTCAAACAACGATTTAGCACGCTTCTTAGATGCGCAGAACAAACTTTATCTTACTGCTCTTTCTGAAATCGGAAAAGGGAAGAAAGAAACACATTGGATGTGGTTCATTTTTCCGCAAATTATCGGTTTAGGAAAAAGCGATACCGCAAATCTTTATGCCATTAATGATTTAAAAGAAGCTTCTGAGTATTTGGAACATCCAATCTTGGGAAAACATTTAATTGAAATCTCAGAATTGCTTTTAACTTTTAAAATGAAATCGGCTGATGGAATTTTTGGAGATTTAGATGCTCGAAAATTACGTTCTTGCATGACTTTGTTTTCTTTGGTAGAAAATGCAAATCCGATATTTCAGGAAGTTTTGGAAGCTTTCTTCTCAGGAGAAAACGATCCATTAACGCTGTCTATTATTAATTCAACTATAAAATCACCTACTGAACCTGCTGTTTTATAGCAAATTCATTGTGATTGTTTACATCAAAAGACACTGCTTCGTTGTATGTAGTGTCTTTTTTTATTGATGAATCTCTAAATCAAATCATTCATTTTAAAAGAATTAGCCTTAACTTGCATATCCAACCTCAAAGCTAAACCAAATCATGAATGAAAAAATAAAAACATTACAAATTATTCATCTTGCCATTTGCGCAGGAACAGCTATTGCATATTATATTATAGGCGATATCTCATTAGAGACGCTTCGTATTCCTACTATTGACACCTCTTCGATTGTATATCTTGCTATTCCAGCTTTAGCCTTTGTTTTAAGCTGTGCATTATTTAAAATGCAATTAAAACAAATCGATCCAAAATTAAAACTCGAAAATAAACTGCCTATCTATCAAGCAGCTTCAATTATGCGATGGGCAGTTCTTGAAGGCGCGGCTTTCATAATTCTTTTCATAAAACCTGATTTCATACTATTTGGAGTGTTACTTATTATATACTTGATTTTCCTTAGACCTACCGAAGAAAGAATTAATAATGATTTGTCGGGTCTTTAAAATTATAAAGGACAAAGATTTTTCAATAAAAAAGCGTCTTAAATTATAAGACGCTTTTTTATATAGATAAAGTATTTAAACTTGAAACAAAACTTATTCTTCTTTCGGTTTTGTTAGGTAATAAACCGGAATTCCTGCAACCATAATTAATACTCCCCATCCACAAGTTGAGAATTTTGTTATGAATAATGATATACAAATTGCTGTTGCGATAATAATATACAGCATTGGCAAAAACGGATATCCAAATGCTTTATAAGGTCTTTCTACATCTGGCATTTTTCTTCTTAAAATAAAGATTCCGTAGATTGTTAGAATGTAAAAAATCAAAACGATGATGATTACGAAATCTAATAAATCGCCATACTTTCCTGTCAAACACAAAGCCGAAGCCCAAATACATTGTGCCCAAAGCGCCCAAGCAGGCACACTCGAGCTATTTAAAACAGCTGCTTTTTTGAAGAACAAACCATCTTTTGCCATTGTATAATAAACCCTTGCTCCCGCCATGATCAATCCGTTGTTGCAGGCAAAAGTCGAAATCATAATCATAATTGCGATAATCAGTGCTCCAATATTTCCGAAAATATAATCTGAAGCCACTACTGCGACTCTATCAAATTTTGCTGTAGCGATTTCGTCAAACGGAATTACAGCCAAATACATAATATTTGTCAAAACATAAATAATCGTCACAATAAAAGTTCCTAGAAACAAACTGAAACCAACATTACGTTTTGGATTTTTAATTTCTCCTGCAATAAAAGTCACTCCATTCCAAGCATCGCTTGAAAATAAAGAACCTACCATTGCTGCAGATATTCCCGAAATCAAAGCTGTTCCGCCAATTGGCAACCACGAACCGCTATCTTTATCAAATGAACGTGTGCTCCATCCGTCTGCCCAGTTTGCATCCCAAACAGAAGCTTTCGCGGCAAGCGTTAATCCGAATACGATTAATCCTAATAAGGATAAAATTTTAATGATTGTTAAAACGGTTTGCAGAATTTTACCGTTTTTTACTCCTCGACTGTTAATGAAGGTCAGTACAATAATTGTAAAAATCGAAACGAGTTGCGCCGCATTAAGTTTAAAAGCACCTAATTCGAACAGAACATTTTCGTCGCTTAAAGGTTCGTACAAATAAGCAGCGAACTTAGAAAAAGCGACTCCCACAGCCGCAATTGTACCCGTTTGAATAACTGCGAAAAAACTCCAGCCGTACAAAAAGGCAATCAATTTGTTATAGGCTTCTTTCAAGTAAACATATTGTCCTCCAGCTTTGGGAAACATGGCACTCAACTCGCCATAACTTACTGCCGCAATAATCGTAATTAATCCAGACAAAAGCCAGATCAAAGTAAGCCATCCTGCCGAACCAACTTGTCTGGCGATATCGGCACTTACAATAAATATCCCAGATCCGATCATAGATCCAACCACAAGCATGGTTCCGTCTAAGAGTCCGAGTTCTCTTTTAAAATTTTCTTGGTCGTTTTCTTGCATTTTTATTGGTTTAGGTTGGTTAAAGATATACTTTTTTTGGAAATGCAAATCTTCAAATTCTAAATTCCGATAATTCTTTAAAAACCGAAACCAATCTTTTTAGATTATTTTGAGCGTATCCCTCCGGGTCGGGCTATCCACTATATCTTTTATGGTGAACCCCACCATAAAAGGATGCCGTTTCTATCCCCTTACGCAAACGGTAATAAGAACTTTTAAGAAAAATTCGCGTTTTACGTTTTCCCGTAAACTTATACAATTTCTACTATTTATATTTGATCAACTAATCAAGAAAAAACCAAAGATAAACAACCAATTTATGGAAATCCCTAACCAAGATTCTTTAGAAATTTCAAACCAAATTTATAATTATGCCGCAGACTTAATGTTAAATGAGCAAAAATCAGCTTCTGAAACAAAAAACGTATTGATCGCACTCGGATTAAGTTCTGAAAATGCAACACTTGTTGTTGAAAATATAGAAGATCAAATACAAGAAGCACACAACTCAAAGGCCAGAAAAGATATGATTTATGGCGCATTATGGTTTGCTGGTGGAACTATTTTAACCCTTTCAAATATTGGATTCATTTTTTGGGGCGCAATATTATTTGGAGGCATTCAGTTTTTTAGAGGTCTAATAAATTTAAATTCTTAATTTTAAGATTAGAATTAAAAACAATCGTATGACTTGGGATCCGAAAAAGTACAATGAATTTAAAACTGAACGTTCTAAACCTTTTGATGATCTTACAAGTCATATTATTGATAAACCAAATCTAAAAGTTATCGATTTAGGCTGCGGAACAGGCGAATTAACTAAAAAATTATTCGACATACTTACCAATCCGACCGTTCTTGGTATTGATAATTCATCAGAAATGCTGGCAAAAGCGCCAAGTCAAGAGAATCTTAAATTTAGAGAAAAACCTATTTTGGAACAAGTTAAAGATGATGTTAAATGGGATTTAATTTTCTCCAATGCAGCATTGCAATGGATTGATAATCATTATGAACTTTTTCCGAAAATTATTTCCCGTATTAATCCTGGAGGACAACTTGCTGTTCAAATGCCTCAGCAAAATGAAAATATTTTAAACAAAATACTTTTTCAATTAGTTCAAGAAGAGCCTTACGCTTCTTATCTTAAAAATTGGACGCGCCCTTCTCCTGTACTGACTTTGGATGAATATGCTAAAATTCTTTTCGAAAATGGCGGTAAAGATTTAGTTCTTTACGAGAAAGTATATCCTTTAATTTCGACTAAAAAAGATGAATTTTTTGATTTTATTTCCGGCTCAGCTTTAACGGTTTATCAAGAGCGCTTAAAAGAAAAAGAATTTGAAGAATTAGCAACTGAATTCAAAAAGAGAATAGACACTTATTTTCCTAATGTCCCATCAATCTATGCCTTCAGAAGATTGCTTATTTATGCTAAATTTTAATTTTTAAAACAGCTTTTATTCTACGACTTTCTTTTAAAAAAACAAATTCTAAAAACTTTTAAATACTTAAACAAAAAGATTGTTTTTTCGTTTTGTTTAAATGAATATGTTTTTGATTTTTTACAACTAAAAATTGAATAATGGAAGAGTAATTCTAAATAACGAAATGATTCATCTCCTCAAAATAAAACCATCAAAATACTGATTAACAAATAATTAATAAAAATAATTATTTACAGAATATTTTTATTATTAGAATATAATTTTTAGAAAAAGCATAAGATAAATTTTACTATATTTGAAAGAACCAATCTAATCGTATTTATAAATGGCAAATTATATTAACAAGTGTTTAATGTAAAATATTGAAATTCTCTCCCCAAAAGATTATTTGTATTTACAAAAAATACGCAAAAAGGCACTTTATTATTAACCTACTAATTTTAAGTTTATGTCTAAGTTGCAAGCATTAAAAAACTTTCGGTTCCCAAATGTTTTCATTCTTATTTTAATAGTTTTTATTTCATGCGCATTGTTAATCTGCATCAATTTTTTTACCATTAAAATCTTATCTGCTAACAGAGCTTATGTAAATGGAGAATCCCATTATTCTAAAGGACAAAAAGATGCATCGTTGCATCTTATCAACTACCTCTATACTAAAAATCCAACTCAATGGAAATTGTATTTAGAAGAGTTAAAAGTTCCTCAAGGAGATGGTACTGCAAGGATTACGCTTTTAAAGGCTGGAGATAATGAAATTGCCCGAAAAGGGCTTTTAATTGGCCGAAATCACCAAGAAGATTTAAATGATATTATTTGGCTTTTTGACAATTTCAAGCAGGTTTCATTTTTATCAAAAGCTATAGATGAATGGGGAAAAGGCGATAAATTGATCTTTAAATTATTCGTTATTGGCCAGCAGATTAATGCAAAAATCGAACGCAATCTTTTGACCGTTGAAGATCAGAAAAATTATTTAAAACAAATTAGTTTGATAAGTGATCGACTAACAGTAAATGAGCGTAATTTTTCGAACACATTGGGAGAAGGAACAAGAAAAATAAAAGATTTATTAATTATCACAAATGTCTTTTTTATTTTAATTATAATCTGCAGTGTTTGCCTTTATTATTCTATAATGGTAAAAAGATTATTGGTTTCAAAAAAAGAAACCGAAGTAAAAAATGAGAATCTTATTATTGTAAATCGTGAATTGGATCGATTTGTTTATAGCGCATCACATGATTTAAGATCTCCAATCACTTCACTAAAAGGGCTCATTGAAATAACAGCATTAGAGGATGATGTACAGCAAGTTCGAAATTATCTACAGATGATGCATCAAAGTCTTGCCCGACAAGATCAGTTCATTAGCGATATTATTGATTATTCTAAAAACAAAAGAAAAGAAATAATCATGGAACCTGTAAGTTTAAAAGAGCTGTTTAACGAAGCCATTTTACAATTAATGCACATTGAAAATGCCAACAAAATTAAATTTACACAAGAGTTATTAGTGGATCAAATTGAAAGCGATGGACTGCGCTTAAAAATAATCATCAATAATTTGATTTCCAACGCTATAAAATACTCAGATTGCAGCAAGCAAGAAATGTTTATTACGATCAAAACTTACTTTAGCGAAGGCTTAAATAAAATTGAAATATCTGATAACGGAATCGGAATTCATGAAGAACATAAAGCCAATATTTTTGACATGTACTTTGGAACAAACAAAAATAAAGGATCTGGATTAGGATTATACATTGTAAAAGAAGCTGTAGAAAATATTAAAGGAGATATCTCTGTTTTCTCAGAAAGCAAAATTGGAAGTAAATTTATAGTAACAATACCAAATTCGTATGCAGGAGTATAAACCTCAATTTGTAATTATAGAAGACAATTTAATTGACCAATTTATCACTAAGAAGCTACTTAAAAAAGGTCTTGATGTAAATCCTCTTTACATAGCCAATAATGGCAAAGAAGGAATTGATTGGCTGCTTAAAAATCCAAATCACAATTCGCTGGTTATTTTTTTAGACATTCAAATGCCTATTATGAACGGATTTGAGTTTTTGGATGAATTTTCCAGACTGCCAGAAGATATAAAGGAAAAAATTAGAATTTATGTTCTTTCTTCGACTTTAGATATTGACGAAATCAAAAAGGCTAAAGAGAACAAATATGTATCTGATTTTTGGAACAAGCCGTTCCGTTTAGATACTCTAAAAAGTACTTTTCTATAAAAAATACTAATTTAAAACGCGGTTTACTTGAGAAAAAGCTCTTGTATAGTACGGTTCTTTCGTTGAAGAAATCATTACCCCGCCGTGAGTAGAAGAGTGTACAAATTTAATTTCGCCATCAGAAACCTCTACAATCATTCCAACATGATTAATGTGTCTTCTTCCGTTTGTTCTAAAGAAAATTAAATCTCCTTTTTGAGCTTCGTCAGTACTAACTTTTGTTCCTATGCGCGACTGTTCTATGGAACTTCTAGGCAGTTTAATATCGAAATTGTTAAAAGTACAAATCATTAAACCTGAACAGTCAAAACCTGCTTTTGTTGTTCCTCCCGATCGGTATCTAATTCCAATATTTCCTGTTGCATTGGCAATAAGCTGATCTATTAAGTCTGAATTAGTTCCTGTCCTGACAAAAGTAGAATCTCTTTTTATTTCTGGAGTAGTTTCAGCAATTTGACTTGAAGGGGAAGAAACATTTGATTCCTGTAAAGTTTTTTCTGCTTGAATTGCATCTGCTTTTTCTTTTGGAACACGTATTGTTAAAAGAAATCCAACTGGCATTTTCTTTTTTATTGATGGATTCTGACGCACCAGTTCAGCCACCGTAATTCCATATTCTTTAGAAATACCATATTTGGTTTCTTTCGATTTAACTTCTCTATAAAGTTCCACCTCTGTTGAAACGATTTCCGTGGCATTTTCAGCTGGTTTTTCATTAACTGCAACAATACCTGAAGGAATAACAATTTGCTGTCCGATTTTCAATCCTTCTGTTTCTAGTTGAGGATTCGCTTTTTTTAAATCTTCTACAGAAACATTATATTTTTTTGAAATACCCCACAAAGTTTCTTTTGATGCTACTTCATGAGTTCCAGGTATATTATTGGACGGAGCATTATTTACTGCAACTTCGACATTTTTAGTTTTTGTCTTTGCAGTGCTTTTATTTTTATTAGGAATTAAAAGAGTTGAGTTAAGTTTAAGGATTTTCGGAGCATTTGGATTTGCATCTGCAATGTCTTTTACTTTCACTCCATATTTTTTAGCAATAACAGAAAGGTTCTCTCCTTGCGAAATTTTGTGCTTAATAAAATTATCCTGCGCAAAAGCCCCAAAACTAAAAAAAAACAATACTATTATTAACCTATAAACCATATTTCTTGAATTACATTTTTATTACTATTTCAAGAGCTCAAAACATTAATTTTTAAACTCGAAAAAATCATTTTTATTACGTGCATGGCGAATTTAACTTTTTAAAGTAAAAAAACCTCGATTTTTAGCAACAAATTTTTGTCAAAACCTCAAATTTAAACGTTAGTTAATACCCAAAAATTCTTTTTAACTGAATTTCAAAACGTTACAAATTTATAATATTTTTCTTATAATTAAAGAAATAACAAATAAAAAACGCCCTGTTTTTACAGAGCGTTTAATTTATAATCGAAACTTAAAAAATTTAAGCTTTTCCTGCAGCAATTAAGTTTAATGCAGAACCTGCAACAAACCAACCAATTTGTCCTTCGTTGTAAGTATGGTTTGCTAAGACAATATCTTTAGAACCATCTGCGTGAACAAATTCTAATGTCAATGGTTTGCCTGGAGCAAATTCTGTTAAATCTAAGAAGTTGATTGTATCATCTTCTTGGATTTTATCATAATCTGCTTCGTTTGCAAATGTCAATCCTAAAAGACCTTGCTTTTTAAGATTTGTTTCGTGAATACGAGCAAAAGATTTTACCAATACTGCTTTAACACCCAAGAAACGAGGTTCCATAGCCGCATGTTCACGAGAAGAACCTTCTCCGTAGTTATGATCTCCAACTACGATAGATGGAACTCCAGCTGCTTTGTAAGCACGTGCAACTGCTGGTACAGCATCATACTGTCCTGTTAATTGATTTTTAACTGAGTTCGTTTTTTGATTGTATGCATTTACAGCACCAATCAGCATATTATTAGAAATATTATCTAAATGTCCACGGAAACGCAACCAAGGTCCAGCCATAGAAATATGATCAGTTGTACATTTTCCAAATGCTTTGATCAATAGTTTTGCGCCAGTAATATTTTTACCATCCCAAGCATCAAAAGGAGCCAATAATTGCAAACGCTCAGAAGTTGGATTAACCACTACTGCAACACCAGATCCATCCTCAGCAGGAGCCTGGAATCCTGGATCTTCTGCGTAGAAACCTTTAGCCGGAAGTTCATCTCCTGTTGGAGCGTCTAGCATAACTTCTTCTCCATCTTCATTAATCAGCTTATCTGTTAATGGATTAAAACCTAAATCACCCGCAATTGCCATTGCAGTTACTAATTCTGGAGAACCCACAAAAGCAAGTGTATTTGGATTACCATCTGCACGTTTTGAAAAGTTACGGTTAAAAGAGTGAACGATTGTATTTCTTTCTTCTTTTTCTGCTCCTTCTCTATCCCACATACCAATACATGGTCCGCAGGCATTAGCAAAAACGGTTGCTCCAATTTTATGGAATGTATCGATAAATCCATCTCTTTCGATAGTTGAACGAACTACCTCAGAACCTGGAGTAATTGTAAATTCCGCTTTTGTTTTTAAGTTCTTAGCGGCAACTTGCCTTGCTAAAGAAGCTGCACGCGAAATATCTTCGTAAGAAGAGTTTGTACAAGAACCAATTAATCCAACCTGAATTTGCAATGGCCAATTGTTTTTAATAGCTTCTTCTTTCATTTTAGAAATCGGAGTAGCTAAATCTGGCGTAAAAGGACCGTTTAAATGTGGTTCTAATGTAGATAAGTTGATTTCGATAACTTGATCAAAATATTTTTCTGGATTTGCATATACTTCTGGATCTCCAGTAAGGTAAGAAGCTACTTTATCTGCTGCATCAGCAACATCTGCTCTATTTGTAGAACGCAAGTAACGGCTCATAGAATCATCGTAACCAAAAGTTGAAGTTGTTGCTCCAATTTCAGCTCCCATATTACAGATTGTTCCTTTACCCGTACAAGACATTGCAGTTGCACCTTCTCCAAAATATTCTACAATTGCCCCTGTACCACCTTTTACAGTCAAAATACCAGCCACTTTAAGAATAACATCTTTTGGAGCTGTCCAGCCAGATAATTTACCAGTTAATTTAACTCCAATTAATTTAGGAAATTTAAGTTCCCAAGCCATACCAGACATTACATCTACGGCATCTGCTCCACCAACACCAATAGCCACCATTCCCAAACCACCTGCATTTACAGTGTGAGAATCGGTACCAATCATCATTCCTCCTGGGAAAGCATAATTTTCAAGTACTACTTGGTGAATAATTCCAGCTCCTGGCTTCCAAAACCCGATTCCGTATTTATTAGAAACAGAAGATAAGAAGTCGAAAACTTCATTACTTTGTGTTTTTGCTCTAGCTAAATCAGTTGCAGCATCAATTTTTGCTTGAATCAAGTGATCACAGTGAACAGTTGTAGGAACTGCCACTTTAGATTTTCCTGCATGCATAAACTGCAATAACGCCATTTGTGCTGTAGCATCTTGACAAGCAACACGGTCTGGTGCAAAGTCAACATAATCAACTCCTCTTCCAAACGCCTTCGTTGGATTTCCATCCCAAAGGTGATTGTATAAAATTTTCTCTGTTAAAGTAAGCGGACGACCAACAATCTCACGCGCTTTATCAACACGTGCAGGCATATTTTCGTACACTTTTTTAATCATTTCGATATCAAAAGCCATAGATTTTTTGTTTTTATTATTCTTTTTTGAACATGACAAGTTACAAAAAATAGAACAATTATTACTAAAAAAGCCCGAGTTTTACGACTCGGGCTTTTAAAATATTCTTAAATAATCTTTCGATTACATAACTAATTGTTTATTAGAAGGAGCGAACTTAGTTAAGTTGATTCCGTCTACCGCTGCAGTGTATTCTGCCATAGTTGGAGTTCTACCTAAAATCGTAGAAAGAACTACAACTGGCGTAGAAGAAAGCAATGATTCTCCTTTTTTACCTTCTTTATCTTCTACAACTCTTCCTTGGAAAAGACGAGTCGAAGTTGCCATTACAGTATCTCCTTTAGCTGCTTTCTCTTGGTTACCCATACAAAGATTACAACCCGGACGCTCTAAGTACAACATGTTTTCATATTCAGTACGAGCCGCACCTTTAGGAGCATTATCGTCAAATTCGAAACCTGAATATTTCTGCAATACTTCCCAGTCACCTTCAGCTTTCAATTCATCAACGATGTTGTAAGTAGGAGGAGCAACTACAAGAGGAGCATTAAATTCAACTTTTCCTGTTTGCGCTTCAACGTTTTTCAACATTTGAGCAAGGATTTTCATATCTCCTTTGTGAACCATACAAGATCCGATAAATCCAAGATCTACTTTTTTCTCTCCACCGTAGAAAGATAACGGTCTAATAGTATCGTGAGTATATCGTTTAGAAACATCAACGTTATTTACGTCTGGGTCAGCAATCATTGGCTCAGCAATCTGATCTAAATCAACTACAACTTCAGCATAATATTTAGCATTTGAATCTGGAGTTAAAGCTGGTTTCTCTGCCGATTTAATTTCAGCAATTCTCTTATCAGCTTTGTTGATCAATCCTTGAAGAACGTGTTTCTCGTTATCCATTCCTTTGTCGATCATGATTTGGATTCTGCCTTTTGCAATTTCCAATGATTCGATCAAAGTATCATCTTCAGAAATACAGATAGAAGCTTTTGCCTTCATTTCAGCAGTCCAGTCAGTAAATGTAAACGCTTGGTCAGCAGTTAATGTTCCAATGTGAACTTCAATAATTCTACCTTGGAAAACATTTTCTCCTCCAAATTGATGAAGCATTTGCGCTTGAGTAGCATGAACCACATCACGGAAATCCATGTACCCTTTCATATCTCCTTTGAAAGTAACTTTTACAGATTCTGGAATTGGCATTGAAGCCTCTCCAGTAGCCAATGCAAGAGCAACAGTTCCTGAGTCAGCACCAAAAGCAACACCTTTTGACATTCTTGTATGAGAGTCACCACCAATAATGATAGCCCACTCATCGATAGTAATATCGTTAAGTACTTTGTGGATTACGTCTGTCATTGAATGATAAACTCCTTTCGGGTCACGAGCTGTGATTAAACCGAAATCGTTCATGAATTTCATCAATTTAGGAATGTTTGCTTGCGCTTTTTTATCCCAAACCGAAGCAGTGTGACAACCAGATTGGTAAGCACCATCAACAATTGGCGAAATTACTGTAGCAGCCATAGATTCTAATTCCTGAGCAGTCATAAGACCTGTAGTATCTTGAGAACCTACGATATTAACTTCAACACGAACGTCAGAACCAGCATGTAATACTTTACCTGGCGCAATACCAACCGCATTTTTGTTAAAGATTTTCTCTACTGCAGTAAGACCTTGTCCTTCATGAGAAACCTCTTTTGATGGAGCGTATACAAGCGGAGCTTCAACATTTAAAACTTTCGCCGCTAATGTTTGAAGTTTTTTACCAAATACGATAGCGTAAGAACCACCCGCTTTGATAAATTCCATTTTTTGAGGAGTAAATGCTTTAGAAATATCAATCAATTCCTGATCGCCATTATAAAGCTTTTTCTCTTTAATATTTATAGTAAGAACCGTTCCTGTAGCAACAGAATATGCTTGCTCTAAAATTGGCTCATCATTTTCATTACGAATAACATTACCTTCTGCATCAACTTTCTTTACCCAGTTTTTAAGGTCTAAACCAATACCACCAGTAACATCAACTGTTGTTAAGAAAATTGGAGAAATCCCGTTTGTTCCTCCAACAATTGGAGCGATATTAACAAATGGAATATATGGACTTGCTTGTTTTCCTGTCCAAAGCGCAACGTTGTTTACACCTGACATTCTAGAAGAACCAACTCCCATTGTTCCTTTTTCAGCGATTAGCATGACGCTTTTATCTGGGTGTTGTGCTTGTAATGCTTTAATTTCTTGTTGTGCCTGAGGAGTAATCATGCACTGACCATGAAGTTCACGATCTGAACGAGAGTGAGCTTGATTTCCTGGAGAAAGTAAGTCTGTAGAGATATCCCCTTCACCAGCAATAAAAGTAACTACCTTAACTTCGTCTGCTACGGCTGGAAGTTTTGTAAAAAACTCAGCTTGAGCATAACTTTCAAGGATTTCTTTTGCAATTGCATTATCATTTTTGAACGCCTCTACTAAACGATCTGTGTCTGCTTCGTAAAGGAAAACTTGTGTCTTTAGTACTTTCGCCGCTTCTTTTGCGATAGCAGCATCATTACCTAAAGCTAAATCAAGTAAAACTTCGATTGATGGCCCACCTTTCATGTGTGAAAGCAACTCAAAAGCAAAAGCTGGAGTGATTTCTTTTACTACTGATTGACCAAGAATAATTTCTTTTAAAAACTTTGCTTTTTCGCCTGCAGCATTTGTAGTACCAGGTAAAGTATTGTAAATAAAAAACTTAAGAGAGTCTTCGCGATTTGCGTTATCAACATCTTTAATTTGAGCAATGATTTCGCTTAATAATTCAGCTCCATCAATTGGTTTAGGGTGTAACCCTTGATTTTTTCTTTCTTCAATTTCTTGAATGTAATCCTGATAAATATTCATAATAAAAGCGGATTTATTTTTTTGTTGCAAATTTAAGCATTAATGCCGATAATTAAAAAAAATATAATAGAACTCCCCTTTTCAAAAATTATTATTGCTAAAAAACGATTTTCACTGCTTGTTTTTGCTAAAATCTTAATTTTGAATTGAAAAAATGAATTATTGATATTTTAATATCTTTTCTTTAACAAAGTCGAAATTTAATGTGATGAAGGAAGTGAGATTTTACATCGTTTTTAGCAAAGAATCTTTCTAAATTAGAATTTATAACGTTATAGTAACCCTTTTTGAGATCGTTTTGACATTTTTACCAATCTCAAAATTTTACGAAAATGTCAAAATTAATTATGCATAAAAAACAAAAAATCCTGATAGTGAATTATCAGGATTTCTATATCTATTTTAAAAAAAATTACATCAGCTTTTTAATAATAACTTCTTCGGTTATTCCTTCTGCATCAGCTTTATAATTTTTAATAATTCTGTGTCTTAAGATTCCAGTTGCAACTGCTTTAACATCTTCAATATCTGGAGAAAATTTTCCATTGAAAGCGGCGTGTGCTTTTGCTGCTAAAATTAAGTTTTGCGAAGCTCTTGGTCCTGCTCCCCAATCTAAATAGTTTTTCACAAAATCGTTTGTCAATGCATTATCTGGACGTGTTTTACTTACTAAAGTAACTGCATATTCAATAACGTTATCAGCAACAGGAATTCTACGAATTAAATGCTGGAAATCTATAATTTCCTGAGCATTAAACAATGGATTAATTACTGTTTTAACATCAGAAGTTGTTCTTTTTACCACTTGTACTTCTTCTTCAAAAGTTGGGTATTCTAGTTTTATAGCAAACATAAAACGGTCCAGTTGCGCTTCTGGTAACGGATAAGTTCCTTCTTGTTCAATTGGGTTTTGAGTTGCTAAAACAAAATAAGGCAAATCTAATTTATGATGCTGACCTGCAATAGTCACCGATCTTTCTTGCATTGCCTCTAATAAAGCTGCCTGCGTTTTTGGTGGTGTTCTATTGATCTCATCTGCTAAAATAATATTAGAGAAAATTGGACCTTTAATAAACTTAAAATTTCTATTTTCATCTAAGATCTCACTTCCTAAAATATCAGAAGGCATTAAATCTGGTGTAAACTGAATTCTTTTAAAATCTAAACCTAAGGCTTGAGACAAAGTATTAATCATTAAGGTTTTTGCCAAACCTGGAACCCCTATTAAAAGTGCGTGTCCTCCAGAAAATATACAAAGTAAAATTTGATCTACAACGGCGTCTTGCCCTACAATGATCTTCGCTATTTCTTTTTTTAATTCGTTTCTTTTTTGAACTAAATTATGAATTGCTGTTACGTCAGACATTTATGAATGTATTTAAAATTAAAAAGAGTTAGTTCTACGAATTCATAAAACTAACTCTTTTTATTTATTTAATAAAAATTATTTTTTCAACCAGTTATTTGCAAAAGAACAGTCTTTGTACTCTCCAATGATTTTGATATAGGTATCTTTAATCTTATTATCAAACCATTTTGCAATTGCATTGATTTGTTTTTCTTTTAATGCTAATTCTTTAATTTTTGTATAATCTTTAGCATAATCAGCTGTGTGCTCGTCAATTCTATTTGTAACAGTAATCAACTTATACGTTTTTTTATTTTTATCATCTGTATTTAAAAGTGGCTGAGAAACCTCGTCTCCTTTTAAATTTGAAACTTGACTATATAAAGTCGGATCCATTTTTGTCAACTCAAAACGAGTATCTTGTGTTGTTGGATTCACTAAAGTACCTCCATTTGCTCTTGTCTCTTTTTCATCAGATTCTGTTCTAGCAGCTTCAGAAAATGTCAGTTCCTTATTAATAATCTTATTTCTGATATTAGTAATTCTTTCTTTTGCTTCTTTTAAAGCTGCTTCTGAAACCGTTGGCGAAATTAAAATATGACGAAGTTCTACTTCTTGTCCTTTAATTTTTTCAACCATTATAATATGGAATCCATAAATCGTTTCAAAAGGTTGTGAAATTTCTCCCGCTTGTAAACTAAAAGCAACATCTTTAAATTCTTTTACAAAAGGAGTTTTTCTGGTCATTTTATAGTAACCTCCATTTGGGGCAGATCCAGGATCTTGAGAATACAAAACGGCTTTAGTAGCAAAACTTGAACCTTCAAGAACATCTTGTCTTATAGCATTCAATCTATCAATAACTTTCTGTTTGTCTTCTTTAGAAATTTTTGGTTCTACAACGATTTGAGCAACTTCCATTTCAGCACCAAATGTTGGCAATTCATCTTTTGGGATTTTCTTAAAGAAATTACGAACTTCTTCTGGAGTAATCTCAACATCTTTAATGATTTTATCTCTCATTTCAGAAGCTAATTTTTGCTCTTTTAAGATGTCGGCAAAATAAGTTTTAAATTCTTCTACAGAACTTTTTTTGTAGTATTCAACTACTTTATTAATATCACCAACCTGCTGAATCATATAATTCAGACGATCATCCATCATACCTCTAACTTCGGCATCACTAACAATGATACTATCTTGAATAGCTTGGTGAGCATATAATTTATCCTCTAATAATTTACCAAGCATTTGACATCTTGTGATATCTTTTGTACTACCGCCAGAAGCTGCGATTTCCAAAAATCCTTTATCAATATCAGAATCTAAAACGATATAATCTCCAACTGTAGCGATAATTCCGTCAATTTTCAACTTCCCACCAGTGGGAGCTTCAACAGGTTTTTGAGCAACAACATCTGGAATTATTTCTTGTGCTGTAATAACTGGAGCAAAAAAAAGAAAAAAACAAATTGTTAGTACAAACTTGTAATCAATTGTTTTTAGCTGTAATTTTTTTAATAACATTATTTTAAAATTTTATTTTAATGTAAGTCTGTTTTAGATAATCCCCTTAAATCATCAACGTTTTCTGAATACCTCCATAAAACATAAATAATTAAAGTATAGTTCTTTCGTAACTTATAACGAACAAAAATAACAATTCAATTACATAATACAACTATCCGCTTTACTATTAACAAAAAATTATAGGATCGTTCTCTTTTAACAGCAAAAAATCCTCTTTTTGATTTTTATAAATCAATGAAAAACAATTTCATACACGATTTTTACTTTTTAGATTTTTTGCAACAAATAAAAACCTAATTATTAGCACTATAAAAAAAGTTCTCAACACTACAACGTTTTCGTAACAAACTATTTTCTTACAAAATAAAATTAAATCAAAAAAATTCTACTTTAGATGCGTAATTATTAATTTATAAGGTCAAAAAATAACAATATTTATTTTAAAACCCTAAAATTTAATAATTACAAAACTTACTATTTAACTTAACCACATCTATTATGAAAAAACCTATTGCAAAATTGTGCATAATTATGGTACTTGGTGGATTGCTTTATTCGTGTTCACAAAATGAAACGAACGAAGTCGATTCTAAAGCTGAAAGTCAAAAATTTAAGATTATTGATGTTACGCATCACGACGGAAAACCTTTCAGTACTGGCACTTCAAGTTCTTTAACTGGAAAATATGTAGACAATCCCGGCGGCGGCGTTATGATGCAGGCTTTTTACTGGGACGTTCCTGCTGGAGGAACTTGGTGGAATACTGTAAGCAGTAAAGTAACAGCTTGGGGAAATGCCGGAATTGGTTCGATATGGCTTCCGCCCGCATCAAAAGCTCAAAATGGTGCCTTTTCTATGGGATATGATCCAACAGATTATTTTGATTTTGGAGATTACAATCAAAATGGAAGTACCGAAACTCGATTTGGGTCTAAAACTGAATTGGTAAGCTTAATTACAGCCGCTCATAATGAAAACATTAAGGTTTACGCAGATATTGTAATCAATCACAATAGTGGCGGACAATCTGAAGCTAATCCTTTTACTGGAACAAATACTTGGACAAACTTTACTGGAATTGCTTCTGGAAAATTTCCTCGCAACTATAATGATTTTTATAAAAATAGCTACGGAAATAATGACGAAGGATCTTTTGGAGGTTTTCCAGATTTATGCCACGCTGCGCCAAATGTTCAAAACTGGCTTTGGCTAAGAGCAGATGGTGTTGGAAAATATTATAAAAACACTATGAAATTTGACGGATGGAGATTTGATTACGTAAAAGGCTTTGCTCCTTGGGTTGTACATGACTGGAATGCAAATGTAGGCGGATTTTCTGTTGGAGAATATTGGGATTCTAACGTAAATACATTGGAATGGTGGGCTAACAATGCAAACAGTTCTGTTTTTGATTTTGCTTGCTATTATAAAATGAATGATGCTTTTGATGGAAACAATCTTGCTCTTTTGAATGATGATATGATGTGGAAACGTAATCCGTACAAAGCCGTTACTTTCGTAACTAACCACGATACAGACGAAATTTGGAGCAAATTATTAGCTTATTCATACATTTTAACTCATGAAGGTTATCCTACTATTTTTTACAGAGACTACGAAGAATGGTTAGATAAAAACAAACTGAATAATCTAATCTGGATTCACAATAATAAAGCTACAGGAACAACTTCTATCTTATATTCTGATAATGACGAATATGTTGCGAGAAGAAATGGTTACAACGGAAATCCAGGTTTAGTAGTTTATATCAATAATTCAGATGTTTGGCAGGAAAGATGGATTCAGACCAATTGGGCGAATACTCAAATTAAAGATTTCACAGGAAACTCTACTTGGTATCCAACTACTCAGGCTGACAAATGGGTAAAAATACAATGTCCTCCAAAAGGGTATTCAATTTGGTCAATTAATCAGTAATTTTAAAAATGACTATTTAAGGCTGTTGCAAAACAGCCTTATTTTTTTCTAAAAAAGCCCCTTAATAATGAAGACTTCCCAAATTTAAGAAGTGAATATTTTTATAAAGCCGTATTTAATAGTACTTTTGCAACCTATTTATACGAAATATGAGCTTTTTAAAAGAAATACAACGCAGAAGAACATTTGGAATTATCTCGCATCCCGATGCTGGTAAAACGACATTAACAGAGAAATTGCTGTTATTTGGAGGTGCTATTCAAGAAGCAGGAGCAGTAAAAAACAACAAAATTAAAAAAGGAGCAACGAGTGACTTTATGGAAATCGAACGCCAAAGAGGTATCTCGGTTTCTACTTCTGTGCTTGCCTTTAATTATAAAGATAAAAAAATCAATATCCTTGATACTCCAGGACACAAGGATTTTGCTGAAGATACATTTAGAACTTTAACTGCTGTTGATAGTGTTATTGTTGTGATTGACGTTGCAAAAGGGGTTGAGGAACAAACGGAAAAACTGGTTTCAGTTTGTAGAATGCGTAACATTCCGATGATTGTTTTCATCAACAAATTAGACCGTGAAGGTAAAGATGCTTTCGATCTAATGGATGAAGTTGAACAAAAATTAGGCTTAAAAGTGACGCCGCTAAGTTTCCCAATCGGAATGGGTTATGATTTTCAGGGAATTTACAATTTATGGGAAGAAAACATTAACCTTTTCAGCGGAGACAGCCGTAAAAATATTGAAGAAACAATTGCTTTTTCTGATGTACAGAACAATCCTGAATTGGATAAAATTGTGGGAGAAAAAGCTGCTAATAAACTTCGTGAAGAATTAGAATTAATTGACGAAGTATATCCAAAATTTGAGCGTCAGGATTATTTGGATGGAAAAATTCAGCCCGTATTTTTTGGCTCTGCTTTAAATAATTTTGGAGTTCGTGAATTGTTAGACTGTTTCATTACGATTGCTCCTTCTCCGAGAGCTAAAGATTCTGAAACTCGTACAGTTGAGCCTACAGAAGAAAAAATGTCTGGATTTGTCTTCAAAATCCACGCAAACATGGATCCAAAACACCGTGACCGTTTGGCTTTCATTAAAATCGTTTCAGGAACTTTCGAAAGAAATAAACCATATTACCACGTTCGCCAGAAGAAAAATTTAAAATTCTCGAGTCCGAATGCCTTTTTCGCTGAGAAAAAAGAAATTGTAGACATTTCTTATCCTGGTGATATTGTTGGTTTACATGATACAGGAAACTTTAAAATTGGAGATACATTAACAGAAGGCGAAATCATGAGCTTTAAAGGAATTCCAAGTTTCTCTCCAGAGCACTTTAGATATATCAACAATGCTGATCCGATGAAAGCTAAGCAATTAGAAAAAGGTGTAGATCAGTTAATGGATGAAGGTGTAGCTCAGTTATTTACTTTAGAAATGAACAATCGTAAAGTAATTGGAACGGTAGGAGCGCTTCAGTATGAAGTTATCCAATATCGTCTAGAGCATGAATATGGCGCTAAATGTACATACGAAAACTTCCCTGTACATAAAGCTTGCTGGGTAAAACCAGATGATGCAAAAAATGAGGAATTCAAAGAATTTAAGCGTATCAAACAAAAATTCCTTGCACACGATAAATATGGCCAATTGGTATTCTTAGCAGATTCTGATTTTACAATTCAAATGACGCAGAGTAAATATCCAACTGTAAAATTATATTTTACATCAGAGTTTGATTAAATCTCAACTAGAAATAAAAAAAGGCTGTTTAAAACATTAAACAGCCTTTTTTTTATCTGTATAAATCTATTCATTTCAACTTAAAAAAATGGTATAAAAAAAGCGCTAATTTTCGAATTAGCGCTTTTTTATAATTTGAATTAAATTAACCGTACTAAGTCATTATATTTCAAAAAAATAATCTTTTAAATAGGAAATGCAAAAATATACTTCTAGATAAAAAAGATGAAATTTTATCGATTAAAGTAAATTAAATCTGATTAACTGCATTTTATTCTAATTCAAGTATAAAAAAAAGCCCCTTAAAAAGGGGCTTTAAAATTTATGCTTGTCCTGTTGGACCAAAATTAAGCGGAATTGGTGCTTGTTCCGTTTCTTTGATTTCGCCATGAGCTGCCTCAAATCTATGGATATTTTCACCTATTGCTTTTAATAATCTTTTAGCATGTTGTGGTGTCAAAACAATTCTTGACTTTACCTTGGCTTTAGGAATACCTGGCATAATGCTCACAAAATCTAAAACAAACTCCGATGATGAGTGGTTGATAATCGCAAGATTAGAATAAATTCCTTCTGCGATGTTTTCATCTAACTCAATATTGATTTGCTCTTGTTGTTGTTTCGGATTACTCATAGTTTCCTAATTAATAAATGTATTCTTCTTTATTAGCCATCATTTCGTTGTAATCGTCTTTAGATCCTACGATAGTGTTATCGTACTCTCTCATACCAGTTCCAGCAGGAATTCTGTGTCCAACAATTACATTTTCTTTCAATCCTTCTAAATCATCTACTTTACCAGCTACAGCAGCCTCGTTAAGTACTTTCGTTGTCTCCTGGAACGAAGCCGCAGAAATGAATGATTTAGTTTGTAACGAAGCTCTTGTAATACCTTGTAAAACTGGCGTTGCAGTTGCGGTGATTACGTCTCTTGCTACAACAAGATTTTTATCTGTACGTTTCAATAATGAATTCTCGTCACGTAACTCACGAGGAGTAATGATTTGACCTGGTTTCAATACAGAAGAATCTCCAGCATCTTCAACCACTTTCATACCATATAATTTGTCATTTTGAATGATAAAGTCTTTAGTATGGATCAATTGATCTTCTAAGAATAGAGTATCTCCTGGATCTTCAACTCTTACTTTACGCATCATTTGACGAATAACTACCTCAAAGTGCTTGTCATTAATTTTTACCCCTTGTAAGCGGTAAACCTCTTGAATTTCATTTACCAAGTACTGTTGTACAGCAGCTGGACCTTGAATTCTTAAGATATCATCTGGTGTAATAGCACCATCAGACAATGGAACTCCCGCTCTTACGAAGTCATTTTCTTGTACTAAGATTTGGCTAGAAAGTTTAACTAAATACTTTTTAATCTCACCAAATTTAGACTCGATAACGATCTCACGGTTACCTCTCTTAATTTTACCGAAAGATACAACACCATCAATTTCAGATACAACTGCTGGGTTTGAAGGGTTACGAGCCTCAAGCAACTCAGTAATTCTTGGAAGACCTCCCGTGATATCGCCTGCTTTAGAAGAACGACGTGGAATCTTAACTAATACTTTACCTGCTTTAATTTTCTCACCATTTTCAACCATTAAGTGTGCACCTACTGGTAAGTTGTAAGAACGAATCAATTCACCTTCTTTACCGTAAACCAATAAAGTTGGGATTAATTTTTTATTTCTAGCCTCAGAAATTACTTTTTCCTGGAAACCAGTCTGCTCATCGATCTCAACCATGAACGATTGTCCTTGCTCTAAATCTTCGTAAGCAATCTTACCAGTAAATTCAGAAACAATTACACCGTTATATGGATCCCATTTACAGATTACAGTTCCTTTAGCAACAGTATCTCCATCATTAACAAAAATACTAGATCCGTAAGGAATGTTATGTGTATTTAAAACAATTCCCGTTTTCTCATCAACTAATTTCAACTCAGTTGAACGTGAAACTACGATATCAACAGAGTTTCCTTCTCCGTCTTCACCTTTAACTGTTTTTAAATCTTCAATTTCAAGTCTACCGTTGAATCTTGTAACAATACTAGATTCTTCAGAAATACCTCCAGCAACCCCTCCAACGTGGAACGTACGAAGTGTCAACTGTGTACCTGGTTCTCCAATAGACTGAGCTGCAATAACTCCGACAGCTTCACCTCTTTGTGTCATCTTACCAGTAGCTAAGTTTCTACCGTAACATTTAGCACAAATACCTTTTAAAGCCTCACAAGTTAATGGAGATCTAACTTCTACTTTTTCAATTGGAGAAGCTTCGATAGTTCTCATAATTGCTTCAGTAATTTGCTCTCCAGATTTAACCATTACTTCGTTAGTAAGAGGATTAATAACATCTTGCAATGCAACACGTCCTAAAATTCTCTCTCCTAAAGATTCAACGATTTCCTCATTTTTCTTCAATGCTGCAACTTCAACACCTCTTAGAGTTCCACAATCTTCGATGTTAACAATAACATCTTGAGAAACGTCGTGAAGCCTTCTTGTCAAGTAACCAGCATCGGCCGTTTTAAGAGCCGTATCCGCAAGACCTTTACGAGCACCGTGAGTAGAAATGAAGTACTCAAGGATCGAAAGACCTTCCTTAAAGTTAGAAAGAATCGGGTTTTCAATAATTTCACCACCACCAGCAGTAGATTTTTTAGGCTTAGCCATCAAACCACGCATACCAGTTAACTGACGAATCTGTTCCTTAGAACCCCTCGCCCCAGAGTCAAGCATCATATATACAGAGTTGAAACCTTGCTGGTCTTCTCTAATATTTTTCATTGCTAACTCTGTTAACTGAGCATTTGCTGAAGTCCATACGTCAATAACTTGGTTGTAACGCTCGTTATTTGTAATAAGACCCATGTTATAGTTAGTTGAGATACCTTCAACTTGCTCTCTAGCATCTGCAATTAACTTAGTTTTTTGTTCTGGGATTCTAATATCACCTAAAGAGAATGATAAACCTCCTCTAAATGCGAATTTATACCCCATATCCTTCATATTATCCAAGAAAGCAGCCGTTGTAGGTACATCAGTCACACTTAAAATGTGTCCGATAATATCTCTAAGGTTTTTCTTAGTCAATACGTCGTTGATATATCCAGCTGCTTCAGGTACTACTTCGTTAAATAATACACGTCCTGCAGTTGTTTGAATAATTTTGTACACTAATTCTCCAGCGTCATTAAAATCTTTTGCTCTAATTTTCACACGAGCATTCAATTCTAATCTTCCTTCGTTTAATGCAATGTTTACTTCTTCAGCAGAATAGAAAGTTAAATCCTGACCAATAATTTTGTGATCTTCTGTAGAAATACGCTCTTTGGTCATATAGTATAGACCCAAGACCATGTCCTGAGAAGGTACAGTAATAGGAGCACCATTTGCAGGGTTCAAGATATTATGAGAAGCCAACATTAATAATTGAGCCTCTAAAATAGCCTCTGGTCCTAATGGTAAGTGAACCGCCATCTGGTCACCATCGAAATCGGCGTTGAATGCCGTACATACTAATGGGTGTAACTGGATTGCTTTTCCTTCAATTAATTTTGGTTGGAACGCTTGAATACCAAGTCTGTGCAAAGTAGGAGCACGGTTCAGTAATACTGGGTGTCCTTTAATTACGTTTTCTAAGATATCCCAAACTACAGGCTCTTTCTTATCAATGATTTTCTTAGCAGATTTTACTGTTTTAACAATACCTCTTTCAATCAATTTACGGATAACGAAAGGTTTGTATAATTCAGAAGCCATATCTTTTGGCAATCCGCACTCATATAATTTTAACTCTGGACCAACGACAATTACCGAACGAGCAGAATAATCTACACGTTTACCAAGTAAGTTTTGACGGAAACGTCCTTGCTTACCTTTTAATGAGTCAGATAATGATTTTAATGGTCTGTTAGATTCTGTTTTAACAGCAGAAGCTTTACGTGTGTTATCAAATAATGAATCTACAGATTCTTGTAACATACGTTTCTCGTTTCTTAAGATAACTTCTGGAGCTTTAATCTCCATTAATCTTTTCAAACGGTTGTTACGGATGATTACACGACGATATAAATCGTTCAAATCTGAAGTTGCAAAACGACCTCCATCAAGTGGTACAAGCGGACGTAATTCTGGTGGGATAACTGGAACCACTTTCATAATCATCCATTCTGGACGGTTTTCGCGGTTTTCGTTAGACTCACGGAAAGACTCAACAACTTGTAATCTTTTTAAAGCTTCAGTTTTTCTTTGTTTAGATGTCTCGTTGTTAGCGCTGTGTCTTAATTCATAAGATAAAGCATCTAAGTCAATACGAGCTAATAAATCCATGATACACTCTGCTCCCATTTTGGCAACAAATTTATTAGGATCTAAATCATCTAAATATTGATTTTCTTGCGGAAGAGTATCTAAAATGTTTAAGTATTCCTCTTCAGTTAAGAAATCTAATCTTTGTAATGATTCTCCATCTGCATTTTTAGCAATACCTGGTTGAATTACTACGTATCTTTCGTAGTAAATAATCATATCTAATTTCTTAGATGGAAGACCAAGGATATAACCAATTTTGTTTGGAAGAGAACGGAAGTACCAGATATGAGCAATTGGCACAACAAGGTTGATGTGTCCTACTCTATCACGACGTACTTTTTTCTCAGTAACTTCAACACCACAACGGTCACAGATGATACCTTTGTAACGAATTCTTTTGTACTTACCACAAGCGCATTCGAAATCTTTTACTGGTCCGAAGATTCTTTCGCAGAAAAGTCCATCACGCTCTGGTTTGTGAGTTCTATAGTTAATTGTTTCTGGCTTTAAAACCTCTCCTCTTGATTCTTTCAAGATAGATTCTGGTGAAGCCAATCCAATAGAAATTTTGTTAAATCTTTTTACTGGATTCTTATCTTTATTATTGTTTCTGTTATTCATCATAGTTTTTACTATTGATTTATTTGCAATTAAAAAATTGAATTTAGATTTATAATCTACTCTTTTGAAAATAAAGAGTTAATCATTCAGCTACTACCTCGGGTTACTTCTCTAAACCTCAAATTTTTATTTGAAGTGCTAGTTATAAAATGCCTCGCATTGTTATAAAAAATCGGAACGGTTTACGGGTATAAATCTTTAAAAACTTCTAACATTTAGTAAACGGTCTCAGTCCCAGTTTTCAGCGCTAAACTGAATACTGAGACTGTGACTGAAAACTTTTTATTTATTCTTCCAAACGAAGATCTAAACCTAGACCTTTCAATTCGTGCATTAATACATTGAATGATTCTGGTAAACCTGGTTCTGGCATAGTTTCACCCTTAACGATAGCTTCGTAAGTTTTTGCTCTACCAATAACGTCATCAGACTTAACAGTTAAGATTTCACGTAGTGTACTAGAAGCTCCATAAGCCTCAAGTGCCCAAACCTCCATCTCTCCAAAACGCTGACCTCCAAATTGAGCCTTACCTCCAAGTGGTTGTTGGGTAATCAATGAGTATGGTCCGATAGAACGTGCGTGCATCTTATCATCAACCATGTGTCCTAATTTAAGCATGTAAATTACACCCACAGTCGCTTTTTGTGCAAAACGCTCTCCAGTTCCACCATCATAAAGATAAGTATGTCCGAAACGTGGTACGTTAGCTTCATCAGTCAAGGCATTGATTTCGTCAAGAGAAGCACCGTCAAAAATTGGAGTAGCAAATTTTCTACCCAAGTTCATACCAGCCCATCCAAGAACAGTCTCATAAATCTGACCAATGTTCATACGTGAAGGTACCCCAAGTGGATTCAATACGATATCTACTGGTGTTCCATCTTCTAAGAAAGGCATATCTTCATGACGAACGATTCTTGCAACAATACCTTTGTTACCGTGACGTCCTGCCATTTTATCCCCTACTTTCAACTTACGTTTCTTAGCAATATAAATCTTAGCTAATTTCAAGATTCCAGATGGTAATTCATCTCCAACTGTAATAGTGAATTTCTCTCTTCTTAAAGATCCTTGTAAGTCGTTTAGCTTAATTTTATAGTTATGAATCAAATCATTAACCATTTTATTAGTAGCATCATCAGCAACCCATTGACCTTTGCTTAAGTGAGCAAAATCTTCTACTGCGTAAAGCATTTTTTGAGTATATTTTTTACCTTTTGGTAAAACTTCTTCACCCAAATCATTCATTACACCTTGAGATGTTTTTCCGTTCACGATCAAGAATAATTTCTCAACCAATCTGTCTTTTAATTCAACAAATTTAGTTTCGAACTCCATTTCTAAAGCGCCTAAAGCATCTTTATCCTGAGTACGTTTACGTTTATCTTTTACGGCTCTTGCAAATAATTTTTTGTCAAGAACTACACCGTGTAAAGATGGAGAAGCTTTTAATGAAGCATCTTTTACATCACCTGCTTTATCCCCGAAGATTGCACGAAGCAATTTCTCCTCTGGAGTAGGATCTGATTCTCCTTTTGGTGTAATTTTTCCGATCAAAATGTCGCCAGGTTTAACCTCTGCTCCAATTCTAATCATACCGTTTTCATCTAAATCTTTAGTAGCTTCTTCAGAAACGTTAGGAATATCGTTTGTTAACTCTTCGTTTCCTAACTTAGTATCTCTAACCTCTAATGAATAATCATCAACGTGGATAGATGTAAAAATATCATCACGAACTACTTTTTCAGAAATTACAATCGCATCCTCGAAGTTGTACCCTTTCCATGGCATGAACGCAACTTTTAAGTTTCTACCTAAAGCTAATTCTCCATTTTGAGTAGCATATCCTTCAGACAATACTTGACCAGGAACAACTCTATCACCTCTTCTTACGATTGGTTTCAAGTTGATACTTGTACCTTGATTGGTTTTTCTAAATTTAATTAAGTTGTACGTTTTCTCATCAGCATCAAAACTTACCATTCTCTCGTCTTCTGTACGATCGTATTTAATAGTAATGATGTTAGCATCTACGTATTCAACAGTTCCATGCCCTTCAGCATTGATTAATACTCTTGAATCTGAAGCTACCTGACGCTCTAAACCTGTACCAACAATCGGTGCTTCAGGACGGATCAAAGGAACTGCCTGACGCATCATGTTTGATCCCATCAACGCACGGTTCGCATCATCATGCTCCAAGAAAGGAATCAATGACGCAGAAATCGATGCAATCTGGTTAGGAGCAACGTCTGTATAATGAACAACTGATGGCTCAACAACTGGGAAGTCACCTTCCTCACGAGCAATAACATTGCTTGCTGTAATTTTACCTGTAGCATCCATTTCAATGTTTGCCTGAGCAATCATTTTACCTTCTTCTTCTTCAGCACTTAAGTAAACTGGAGTACTTTCTAAATCAACTACACCATTAGTTACTTTACGGTATGGAGTTTCGATGAATCCCATTCCGTTTACTTTCGCATAAACACCAAGAGATGAAATCAAACCAATGTTTGGTCCCTCAGGAGTTTCAATCGGACATAAACGACCATAGTGCGTATAGTGAACGTCACGAACCTCGAAACCAGCTCTTTCTCTCGAAAGTCCACCTGGTCCAAGTGCAGAAAGTCTTCTTTTGTGTGTAATCTCAGCTAATGGATTCGTTTGGTCCATAAATTGAGATAACTGGTTAGTACCAAAGAAAGAGTTGATAACTGATGATAATGTTTTAGCATTAATCAAATCAATTGGTGTAAACACCTCGTTATCTCTAACGTTCATTCTCTCACGAATAGTTCTAGCCATACGTGCTAAACCAACACCGAATTGTTGAGACAATTGTTCACCAACTGTTCTAACACGACGGTTTGATAAGTGATCAATATCATCAATCTCAGCTTTAGAGTTGATCAATTCGATCAAATATTTTACGATTGTAATGATATCTTCTTTGGTAAGCACTTGCTTATCCATAGGAATATCTAAAGCCAATTTTTTGTTCATTCTGTAACGACCAACTTCACCTAAGTTATAACGTTGATCAGAGAAGAACAATTTATCTATAATACCACGAGCAGTTTCCTCATCAGGCGGTTCAGCGTTACGCAACTGACGGTAAATGTGCTCTACAGCTTCTTTTTCAGAGTTTGTTGGATCTTTTTGTAACGTGTTGTGGATAATAGCGTAATCAGCTTGATTATTATCTTCTTTATGCAACAAAATAGATTTAACGTTAGAATCGATGATCTCTTCAACATTATCTTTGTCGATAATAGTGTCACGATCAAGGATGATTTCGTTACGTTCGATAGAAACTACTTCTCCAGTATCCTCATCAACGAAATCCTCATGCCATGTGTTCAATACACGCGCAGCAAGTCTTCTTCCAATATATTTCTTAATACCAGTTTTAGAAACTTTAATTTCTTCAGCTAAGTCGAAAATTTCAAGGATATCCTTATCTCTTTCGAAACCGATAGCACGGAATAAAGTTGTTACAGGTAATTTTTTCTTTCTATCGATATACGCGTACATTACGCTGTTAATATCTGTAGAGAATTCTATCCAAGAACCTTTAAAAGGAATTACTCTTGCAGAATAAAGTTTAGTTCCGTTTGCGTGGAACGATTGTCCAAAGAAAACCCCTGGAGAACGGTGTAATTGAGATACTACAACACGCTCGGCACCATTGATTACAAAAGTACCACTTGGAGTCATGTAAGGTATTGTTCCAAGATAAACATCTTGTACAATTGTTTCAAAATCTTCGTGTTCTGGATCTGTACAGTATAGTTTTAACCTAGCTTTTAAAGGCACACTATAAGTAAGACCTCTCTCTATACATTCTTGAATTGTATAACGTGGCGGATCAACAAAATAATCTAGGAATTCCAATACAAAGTTATTTCTTGTATCTGTAATTGGGAAGTTTTCCATGAAGGTATTGTATAACCCTTCGTTGCCTCTTTCGTCAGATTTCGTTTCTAATTGAAAAAAATCTTTAAAAGATTTAACCTGAACATCTAGAAAATCTGGATAGTCAGGGATATTTTTTGTAGAGGCAAAATTCAATCTTTCAGTCTGATTTGTTATCATCAATGGACAAAATTTTGATTAAAAAAAAGTAATTTTTTTGTGTAAGACACACTGTTTAATCTATACTTTCTTATTATAATCAATACATCTTTAAAAATAAACCGTAAAGGAAGTTCAATTTTTTTTCTTCGTATTGATCAAAAACTTTTTCGTATTTTAAACTATTTGATAATAAAACTTGATATATTTTATTATACGAAAAATGGTTTAGACCCTTGGATGGTTACATCCAAGGTCTAAACCTAGTTCTAAACTGTGTTTTGTTATTTTAACTCAACAACAGCTCCAGCTTCTTCTAATGATTTTTTAAGACCTTCAGCCTCTTCTTTAGAAACACCTTCTTTAACAGTACTTGGAGCACCGTCAACTACATCTTTAGCTTCTTTAAGACCTAAACCTGTAAGTTCTTTAACTAATTTTACAACTGCTAATTTAGAAGCACCAGCTTCTTTTAATACAACTGTAAATTCAGTTTGTGCTTCTTCAGCAGCACCTTCTCCACCACCAGCAGCAACTACTACAGCTGCAGCAGCAGGCTCGATACCATACTCGTCTTTTAATATTGTTGCTAATTCGTTAACTTCTTTAACTGTTAAGTTAACTAATTGTTCTGCGAATTGTTTCAAATCTGCCATTTTTTCTATCGTTTAAAATGATTTGTAAAAATATAATTTAATTATTGTGCGCTAATTAAGCAACAAGGAAGCAAACTTCCCTGCTTTGATTATTATGCTTCAGTTTCTTCTTCGCTACCAGCGAATTTGTTTTGTAAAGCAGAAATAATTCTTTGAGCTGGAGATTGTAATAATCCAATAAGTTCTCCAAGTAACTCTTCTTTTGATTTAATAGTTGCTAGTGCATCTAATTGGTTGTCTCCAATGTATACTTCAGAATTGATGTAAGCTCCTTTTAAAACTGGTTTATCAGATTTCTTACGGAAATCTTTGATAATTTTTCCAGGTGCATTAGCAACATCAGAAATAAATATAGCACTGTTACCCGCTAAAACTGTAGGTAAATCACCATAATCATTAGCAGAAGCTTCCATTGCTTTTGCAAGCAAAGTGTTCTTTACAACTTCTAATTTAATACCTGCTTTAAAACAAGCTCTACGTAAGTTTGAAGTTGTCTCTGCGTTTAAACCAGAAATATCAGATATGTAAATGATATTTGTACCAGCTAACTGCGCAGTTAAATTTTCAATCGCGATTGATTTTTCTTCTCTAGTCATACTAAAAATTTTTAACTACCAATTATACTGCTTTTGGGTCTAATGCGATAGCAGGACTCATAGTGCTTGTAAGGTGAATACCTTTAATGTATGTACCTTTAGCAGCAGTTGGTTTAAGTTTTATTAATGTTTGAATAATTTCGTGTGCGTTGTCAACAATCTGCTCAGCTCCAAAAGAAACTTTACCGATTCCTGCGTGTACGATACCAGTTTTGTCAACTTTAAAGTCAATTTTACCAGCTTTAACTTCTTGAACAGCTTTTGCAACATCCATAGTTACAGTACCTGTTTTAGGGTTTGGCATTAAACCTCTAGGTCCTAAAATACGACCTAATGGACCTAATTTACCCATAACAGCTGGCATAGTGATGATAACATCAACATCTGTCCAACCATCTTTAATTTTTTGTAAGTAATCATCAAGACCAACGTGATCTGCTCCAGCCTCTCTTGCTTCAGCCTCTTTATCTGGAGTAACCAATGCTAATACTTTAACATCCTTTCCTGTTCCGTGAGGTAAAGTTACCACACCTCTAACCATTTGATTCGCTTTTCTTGGATCAACACCCAAACGCACTGCGATATCAACAGACTCATCAAATTTTGCAGAAGCAACAACTTTCAATAATGCCGCAGCATCTTTTAGAGAGTATAATTTGTTCTTTTCAATTTTTGAAGCAGCCTCTTTTTGCTTTTTTGTTAATTTTGCCATGTCTTTTTCTTAATTAAAAAGGAGCATCTCCTGATACAGTTATACCCATAGATCTAGCTGTTCCAGCAACCATACTCATAGCTTTCTCAATTGTGAAAGCGTTTAAGTCTGGCATTTTGTCTTCAGCAATAGTTCTAATTTGTTCCCAAGTAACGCTAGCTACTTTTTTACGATTAGGCTCACCAGAACCAGATTTTAGCTTTGCAGCTTCCATTAACTGAACTGCTGCTGGAGGAGTCTTAACAACAAAATCGAATGATTTGTCTTTGTACACAGTGATTTGCACTGGACAAATTTTGCCAGGTTTATCCTGAGTTCTAGCATTAAATTGCTTACAGAACTCCATGATGTTTACCCCAGCAGCTCCTAAAGCAGGTCCAACCGGTGGCGACGGGTTCGCAGCACCTCCCTTAACTTGTAGTTTAACTACCTTACTAATTTCTTTAGCCATTTTTAAAAAATTTAACACTGTAATCAATGGAAGCGATTACAATGGTTTATTATAGTGTAACAAAAAATTATACTTTTTCTACTTGCATAAAACTCAATTCTAATGGAGTTTTTCTTCCGAAAATCTTAACCATTACCTCAAGCTTACGCTTCTCTTCGTTGATTTTTTCAACCGAACCATTAAATCCGTTGAAAGGACCATCAATAACTTTAACAGTCTCACCAACACTAAATGGAATAGAACGAGTATCTGTATTTACAGCTAACTCATCTACTTTACCTAACATACGGTTTACTTCAGAAAGCCTTAAAGGAACAGGCTCCCCGCCTTTAGTCTCTCCTAAAAATCCAATAACACTAGTAATTGACTTAATAATATGAGGAATCTCACCAACCAAGTTAGCTTCGATCATAACATATCCAGGAAAGTAAACTTTATCCTTAGATGATTTTTTCCCATCTTTTACAGTAACTACTTTTTCAGTAGGAACCAAGACCTGAGAAACATAATCCTCCATACCTAGTCTCGCAATCTCAGTCTCAATATAAGCTTTCACTTTATTTTCTTGACCACTAACCGCTCTAACTACGTACCATTTTTTCACATTATTATCTGCCATCACAAAAAAATTATCCTTTTAACCAGTTAAAAAATCCAGCCAAAGCTTTTGCAAAAAATTCGTCTACTCCCCATGTTGCCAAAGCGAATAAGATCGAAAATACAGCCACAACAATTGTCAATTTTTGAACTTCAGCCCAAGCTGGCCAAGTAACATTTGACTTTAACTCCTCGAAAGCCTCTGATAAATAATTAGTAACTTTTGTCATTTGATATATTTTTTATTGCACGGGCGGAGGGATTCGAACCCCCATCAACGGTTTTGGAGACCGCTATTCTACCCTTGAACTACGCCCGTAATTAAAGCCAGTGATTTTACTTAAGAAAATCACTGGCTTTTATTTATTTATAGAATTACTCTACGATTTCAGTAACCTGACCAGCACCAACTGTTCTACCACCTTCACGGATAGCAAAACGTAAACCTACGTTCATAGCGATTGGGCTTAATAAAGCAACTTCAATAGTTAAGTTATCACCTGGCATTACCATCTCTACACCTGCTGGTAAAGAAATAACTCCTGTTACGTCAGTTGTACGTACGTAGAACTGTGGACGGTAGTTATTGTGGAATGGAGTGTGACGTCCACCTTCTTCTTTTTTCAAGATATAAACCTCAGCTTTGAATTTAGCGTGTGGTTTTACTGAACCTGGCTTAATAATAACCATACCTCTTTTGATATCAGCTTTATCAATACCTCTTAACAATAAACCTACGTTATCTCCAGCTTCACCTCTATCAAGGATTTTACGGAACATCTCAACTCCTGTAATAGTAGAAGTTAATTTTTCAGCTCCCATACCAATGATTTCAACAGGATCTCCAGTGTTAGCAACTCCAGTTTCGATACGACCTGTAGCAACAGTTCCACGACCTGTAATTGTAAATACGTCCTCAACTGGCATCAAGAATGGTTTAGCTACGTCACGCACTGGCTCTTCGATCCAAGCATCAACAGCTTCCATTAATTCAATAATTTTAGGAACCCAAGCAGGATCATTATTCAATCCTCCTAAAGCCGAACCTTGAACTACAGGACCATTATCTCCATCATATTCGTAGAAAGATAATAAATCTCTAATTTCCATTTCAACAAGCTCTAATAACTCAGCATCATCAACCATATCCACTTTGTTCATGAAAACAACGATTCTTGGAATACCTACCTGACGTCCTAAAAGGATGTGCTCACGAGTTTGTGGCATTGGACCATCTGTAGCAGCAACTACTAAGATAGCTCCGTCCATTTGAGCAGCACCAGTAACCATGTTCTTTACGTAATCCGCGTGACCTGGACAGTCAACGTGAGCGTAGTGACGGTTAGCAGTTTCGTACTCTACGTGTGATGTATTAATAGTAATACCTCTTTCTTTCTCCTCTGGAGCGTTATCGATTTGATCAAACGATTTTGCTTGACAGTAACCAGCATCTGACAATACTTTAGTAATTGCAGCAGTTAATGTAGTTTTTCCGTGATCTACGTGTCCAATTGTACCTATGTTTAAGTGCGGTTTGGAACGATTAAAATTCTCCTTTGCCATTTTACTTAATTTTTAATCTTAGTTATATATTAATTTTCAATTTCCTACTTACTTGAGCCAATGTCGGGATTTGAACCCGAGACCTCTTCCTTACCAAGGAAGCACTCTACCCCTGAGCTACACCGGCAGAGTTTTCAATTTTAGATTGAAGATTTAAGAATTCAGATTTAACAATCCGTTACTTACAATCTAAAATCTAAACTTTTATTTGTGGGGAGAGCAGGATTCGAACCTGCGAAGTTCACACAGCAGATTTACAGTCTGCCCTCGTTGGCCGCTTGAGTATCTCCCCTAATTTAAAATTCCATTATTTTAAAGAACCAAATCCAAATCGCATTTGGAATTTTCTGAGCCGATAGAGGGACTCGAACCCACGACCTGCTGATTACAAATCAGCTGCTCTAGCCAGCTGAGCTACATCGGCGAATGCATTAAAAAAGTCCGCTATTTCTAACGGACTGCAAATGTAGCTATTTTATCTTTTAATCAAAACATTTTTTAAAAAAAATTTCAATTAAATGTGTGCTCTAATTTTTTCCTTCCTTTTCACAAGTAAACGTTCTAATGATTCTGCCGAAAGCTCAACCGCTTCTTCAAATGTTTTACACTGTTTTTTTACCAAAAAATCATCACCAGGAACATTAATCTTTATCTCCACCACCTTATTCTCCTTATCACTTGTTCTTTCAACTTTTAAAAAAACATCTGACGAAACCACACGATCGTAGTATTTTTCCAGCTTACCCATTCTTTCTTGGATAAAATCGACCAATTTTCTGTCGACAGTAAAATTAACTGCATGAACATCTACCTTCATAATAAAAATTTTAGGGTTAACATTTAAGAACCATTATTTATTTCTTGGATGCGCGTCTATGTATACCTTTTTAAGTTCCGCCAAACTATTATGAGTATAAACTTGCGTAGAAGCTAAACTAGAATGTCCTAATAATTCTTTAACTGAATTCAAATCTGCCCCATTATTCAAAAGGTGAGTTGCAAAAGTGTGACGTAGCACATGCGGACTTTTTTTTACCTTTTCTGAGACCCTACTAAAGTATGAATTTATTAAACGATAAACAAAAGATTCACTTAATTTTAATCCTTTTTTTGAAACAAAAAAATAGTCACTATCAACCAAATCTTCCAAACCTTCCCTTTCTCTCATATATGAATCCACCTGACTTGCTATAATTGGCAAAACAGGAATAATACGCTCTTTATTTCTTTTCCCTAAAACCTTAATTGTATTAGCAAAACAATCAACATTTTTAATCATTAAATGAATCAATTCTGCACGACGCATTCCAGTAACATAAAGCATCTCAATAATAAGCTTATCCCGCACTTCTTCAAAACCAACAGGATTATCTATTTCTGAAAGCAAATCTTTTAATTCCTTTTCCGAAAAAGGAATCTGAACCGTTTTCGGCGTTTTTAAAGATTTATGTTTCAACATCGGATTAACTTCTATCTGTTTTGATTTTAAGAGAAATTTATAAAAAGCCTTCAAAGACGCCATTTTTCTATTAACCGAAACATTGGAAATATTCTGATCCACCAAAAAAACAATCCAGCTTCGAATTTGACTATAATTCACCAAATCAACACTATCTTGATCAAAAGATTCTTTTACAAAAGACTCAAAAGAAACTACATCATTCAAATATGCCCCTACCGTATGAGGAGAATATTTTTTCTCTAACAAAAGATAATCCTCAAAAGCCTCTTTGTTCGTTTTCATAAAAATCTAAAAATTAAGCATAAAAAAACCGTTAGTATCAAAATTAAAACATTTTGACCACTAACGGTAATTATTTTTGAAAAGCTAATACTAACTCTCTAAACTATCTTTCAAGCCTTGGATGTAAGCAGCTTTTTGAATTTGAGCTCTTTTGATAACAGAAGGCTTAATAAAAGCAGTACGTGCTCTTAATTGACGAACAGTTCCTGTTTTATCAAATTTTCTTTTATAGCGCTTTAATGCTCTATCGATATTTTCTCCGTCTTTAATTGGTATAATTAACATAATATAGACACCTCCTCTCGTTAAGGCTGCAAATGTATATATTAATTATTAATTATGAGTTATAAATTATGAATTATTTTTCTCCTTGGGATTAAAAACAGAAATAAAACCGATTATTCAGACTTAATTCAGTCTTTATACTCTACTATTTCAGCAAATTTCTAGAAATAACAAGCTTTTGAATTTCAGTTGTTCCTTCACCTATGGCGCATAATTTAGAATCTCTGTAGAATTTTTCTACTGGAAAATCTTTGGTATAACCATAACCACCATGAATTTGAACTGCATCATTTGCAATTTTAACACATGCTTCAGAAGCATACATTTTTGCCATAGCGCCAGATGTTGTTACTGGTTTATGCTGTTGTTTTAAGAAAGCAGCTTTATGAAGCAATAATTCCGAAGCTTCAATTTCGGTTGCCATATCTGCCAACTTAAAAGAGATTCCTTGGAAATTACTAATTGGCTGCCCAAACTGATATCTTTCTTTTGAATATTTCAAAGCTGCTTCATAAGCTCCTTTAGCAATTCCTAAAGACAAAGCTCCGATAGAAATTCTTCCTCCATCCAAAATTTTCATAGCCTGAATAAAACCTTCACCAACTTCCCCTAATCTATTTTCATCTGGAACAAGGCAATTATCAAAAACCAATTCGGCTGTTTCGCTAGCTCTCATTCCTAATTTATTCTCTTTTTTACCAGACGAAAAACCTTTCATCCCTTTTTCAAAAACAAAAGCTGTCATTCCTTTAGAATCACCTTTTTCTCCTGTTCGCACTACTACAACAGCAACATCACCAGAAATACCATGCGTAATAAAGTTTTTTGCACCATTTACAATCCAAAGATCTCCATCTTTAACCGCTGTTGTATTCATGCCTCCTGCATCTGAACCTGTATTATGTTCTGTTAGCCCCCAAGCGCCTATAAATTCAGCTGTAGCTAATTTTGGAAGCCATTTTTTCTTTTGTTCTTCATTTCCGAAAGTCAAAATATGATTAGTGCATAAAGAATTGTGCGCAGCGACAGATAATCCAATTGAAGGATCTACTTTTGAAATTTCCTCTATTACGGTAATATATTCGTGATACCCTAAACCTGAACCTCCATATTCTTCTGGAACTAAAACCCCCATGAAGCCCATCTCGCCAAGCTGCTTAAATAAAGGAACTGGAAAAATTTGTGCTTCATCCCATTCCATTATATAAGGTCTAATATTTTTTTCTGCAAAGTCTTTTATAGACTGTGCAATCATTAGCTGTGTTTCGTTGTAATCAAAGTTCATGAGTTAGTTTCTTTTTAGAACTCCAAATATAAACTAATTATTTTTGCTTTTTCAACAGGAAAATCTTTAATTTTTGCTAAATCCTCAATATTATTAAAATTTCCATTCATACTTCTATAAGTTACAATCTGTTTGGCGAGTCCATATCTAAAGTACGAAAACTGGGCTAACTCCTTTAATGATGCCTCGTTTACATTTATTTTCTTCAAAGAAGAAGGAATCACAACTTTAAAATGACTATTTAATTCGTTTACAACTTCGGGCGAAAGTCCCCAAATCTCTTTCATTTGCTCCATTGAAACAAACGAACCTAAAATTTCTTTTTGTTTCAGTATTCGAGACGACAGACCTTCACCAATACCGTAAATTTTCATGAGATCTTCTTGAGTTGCTTGATTAATATCTAATATTTCAAGCTTTTCTTTCTTTGGAAAAGTTCTTTCAACAAATTCTCGTTTCTCTTTTTTAAAATTATTCGGATGTTGTACCCAATCTGGAAATTTGAATAGAGGAGAAATTTTATTAAGCAATGAATCAGAAATCCCCGTAACCTTTTGAAATTCCTCTGCTGAGTTTACATATTTATTTTCTTTACGAAATGCCATTAAGCGGTCAATTTCTTCAACAGACATTCCGAGTTTATATCCTTTATAATCAGAAATAAAATTTGGGTTAAAAAGATAAATTGTAGGCTTTGCATTTTTACTTGTCAATTTCTCCTGATCAATCTCTGATTGAAGAGCAAGCCATTCCTCTTTTTCAGAGCTTATGCTTTCTTTGATATTAAAATCCGATAAGAGATAAAACAATTGTAGTGATACTATAATAATGAAGAGTATAAATACACCTGTTCGCTGTTGTTTGGTAAAGTTGAAAAACTTTTTTAAAGATTTAAAGTGCATGATAAAAAATACTTTTAAAAACAAAATAAGAAAAATCCTTCAAATTTATTAAGAATATTAGTAAGAAAAATTGTTTTTAAAAAATTATCATATCTCTTATAAAACTCTTATTAATTTAATGAATGTCAATACTTAAAGAAAGTTTCTTGAGAGTCCTGTAAAAAAAATAAAGATTTTATAACTTAAAACATGATATTTGTTTTTATTTTTTACAAAAAACAATACATTTGGCACTTAATAACAAATAAACCAATAAAATAGTATGTCAATTTGGAGAGTTAAACCTATATCAGCCTTTGAGGCCGATATGAAAAAAAGTGATTTAAAGAGAGTCCTAGGAAAATGGAGTCTTACTGCCATTGGTGTTGGTGCCATTATCGGTGGAGGAATTTTTGTACTTACAGGTACTGGGGCTTATTATCATGCTGGTCCAGCATTAGCAATTTCGTTTATCATCGCAGGTATTGCTTGTGTTTTTGCGGCTCTCTGCTATTCTGAATTTGCTTCCATTTTACCAGTTGAAGGATCTGCTTATGCATATGCTTATGGTACTATTGGAGAAATTTTTGCCTGGATAATTGGTTGGGGACTTATTCTTGAATACGCTATGGGATCTATGACCGTCGCCGTTTCTTGGTCAGGGTACTTCAATAAATTACTTAAAATGTTTCATATCAAACTCCCAGACTGGCTTACAACAGATCCTGCGAGTTACACTGGAGAAGGTTTCTCTATGAATCTTCCAGCTTTCTTGATCGTTATTTTAGTTATTTCGCTACTTATTAAAGGAACAAAAAGTGCAGCAAAAGCTAATAACGCAATTGTTATTCTTAAAGTATCTGCAGTAATCTTTGTTATTATAGCTGGACTTTTCTTTATTAATACAGCAAACTGGAGCCCATTTATTCCTGAAGCAACACAAATTATTGAAAAAGAAACTACTCACAATGCCTATGGATTTGGAGGGATTGTTTCTGGAGCTGCTGCAATTTTCTTTGCTTACGTTGGTTTCGATGCTGTTTCTACACAAGCAGGAGAAGCTATCAATCCTAAAAAAGATGTTCCTTTTGCTATTATTGCTTCTTTACTAATTTGTACAACTTTATATATTCTTGTTTCTTTAGTATTAACAGGAATGATGAATTACCAAGATTTTAATCCGCTAGGAAAATATCCTGAAGCTATTAAAGCTCCTGTTGCTTATGCTTTTGATATTGCTGGACAAGGATGGGCAGGATTTATTATTACAGTTGCTGCTACAATTGGTTTAGTTTCTGTATTAATGGTAATGATTATGGGACAATCTAGAATTTTCCTTGGAATGTCTAAAGATGGTTTAATTCCTTCTGTTTTCTCTAAAGTAAATCCTATTTCTGGAACACCAAAAACTAACTTAATGATTTTAGGAGGTATTATTGCAACTGTTGCTGCTTTTACTCCAATCAATAAATTAGCAGATATGACAAGTTTCGGTACTTTATTTGCCTTTACAATGGTTTGTATCGCTGTTTGGATTTTGAGAGTAAAACAACCTGGATTAAACAGAACATTTAAAGTTCCTGCTTTACCTGTTATTGCTGTTTTAGGAATTGCAATCAATACTTACTTAATTATCAATTTAAGTATTGATGCTCAATTGTTATCATTAGGATGGCTTGCGATTGGTATTTTAGTTTACTTTGGATACAGTAAACAGAGATCAAGACTTAATGACAAAACTGAAGAATAATATACTATATATTTCAAAAAAGCTCCAAATTTTCATTTGGAGCTTTTTTTATAAATCAAATACTGATGTTCTTTTTGAGCGAATTAAATCCTTTAATCTAATCCAAAAAGCGAGTGTTAAATAAACTCCGAATCCAAGACCTGCTGTAACAAAAGAGATGTAAATAAAAAACAATCTCACACTCGTTACACGCATTCCAAGTTTATCTGCTAATCTTGAAGAAACATGGAAACCATATTTTTCAAAGAAGAATTTAAGTTTTAAAATTGCTGACATCTTTATATTTTAGATTTTAGTACCGAAGCCTAGGGATAGATTTTTAGATTCCTGACTGCTCAGGATTACAAAAGTACAAATTATCTAATTATTTTTAAGCAGCTCTAATCCAATAGCACATTTTAGGCAAGCCTTTCGTTCGCAATATTCGTTTTTAAGCTCAAGCAAAGCTTGGCTTTCAAATGCCGATTGAGACTTTATTCCAAACAAATTAAACTTATCAATGACGGTATTTTTCTCTGAAACTACTTCATTCATAAAATCAATTAAATCTTCAGCAGTTGATTCTCCCATTATATTGGAATAAGCAAATTGAAGCGGGATAATTGTATTTATAATTACTAAATCAATGAAGGACTTAGAAAGCATTTTAGATTTCTTTGGACTTTCTTTATCAAACTGATAATGATTTTGCCAATATGGGGTTGCAGAAACATTTAGCAGCCGATATACCGCATCAGCCGATTTTAAACCAATTATTTTTGAAAAAAGATTTTGATGTTTATAATATAAACTCGCCAATTGAGAAAGTCTTACTGTAGGGAAATTATCTGGGCGAAGTTTAAAAAACTGAACAGGATCTACATATGTTTTTTCTATTTGATATTTATGCAACAAATAAAAATAACGGAATCTCAAATCTTTATAATAAACATCTTCTTTTTCTATTTCTAATAAACCAGAAGTTCCGAAAAGCAAGGCTTCTAGATTTTCGACTTCAAAACTCTCTTTTCTTATAACTGAAAACGGAATTGCTTTTGATATTTGCAAGAAAGAATTTCCGTTGGTATTTAATCCAAAATTCTTCGCTAGAAGGCAAAACAAGACCGCTTCCCAATCATTACTGGTTTCTTCCAGTAATTGATAAATAAACTTAGATTTTCGCTCTAAGCGTTCAAAAAACAATCTTTCCTGCCAATTTTTAAAAACAAATCCATCGATTTCTTTTAATTGTCTTTCGCAAGAAATCCAAGTTTTCGGAGAAACTAAAGCATTGTAATTTTCGATTATTTCCTTTGAAACATAATCTTTAAGAACCAAAACAGGAATTTCTGTGTTATTTTCTCTAAAAATAGCAGTATCATTTTCCCAAACTACATGAAGAATAACATTTTTATAAGCAGGATCTTTTTCGTGATTGTGCAAATACCAATCTGAAGATTTTAAATGAATTTCTAAATTGCCAGCCCATTTTTGATTTCCAATTTCGATATGCGCATTAAAGAAATCAGGGCCAGAAAGTTCTAAATAATCACCAGTTTTGATAATGGTAATTTGTTCATTTTGAACAGATTTTAAATTCAAGGTATCAAACTTCTTGAATTTCCAGAGATAATGAAGGAAGTCTTCTTTCATTTAGATTTTATAGTATAATTACAAAATCTAAAAGTAATTAAATTTTAATATTATTCTTACAAAATAAAATTATTTAACGAAGCATATATAATTTAGCACAAGCTCTCGCATCTGATAAAGCTTCGTGATGATTCAACTGAATGTTCATTTCGCGACAGCAGTCACTTAATTTGGTTGGTTTTATACCTTTTCCTTTGTAGATTTTAACAGTACACTCCCATTTTGTAGCAATGTTTAAATCATCATAATTTAAACCATGTAATAGCATTGTCTTCATTAAAACATTTCGGTCAAAACTTTCATTGTGTGCTACAACAACTCTGTTTTTTAGTCTCTTTTCAATCTCAGGATAGATCTGAAAGAACGATTTTGCATTGATTGTATCTTTAGGATAAATTCCATGAACACGAATAGTAAAAGGATTGTATTCGTTATTTGGCGGTTTAATTAGAGATACAAATTCGTCAACGATAATTCCGTTTTGAACTGTAACAATTCCAACCGAACATGGATGATGACCAGTTGCTGTTTCAAAATCAATTGCTGTAAAATTCATTTTATATTTTTAAAAGACAAATCCATAAATCAAATTGTTTCTCACAATAAGATTTATGGATTAATTTTATTTTAATTCGCTTATTTTATTGCGCCAATAATATCGTATTTGGTAATAATGTGGTGATGTCCATTTCCTAAATCAACCAAAACAGCATCATTTTCTTTTGAAAATAATTTTGAAACTTCTTCAATTGGAGTTCCTAACTTCACAATTGGGAAAGGTTTTCCCATTACTTCTTTAATTGGTTTTTCGGCTACATTTTTATCAGCAACATAACTTCTAAATAAATCCGTTTCGTCAACAGAACCTACAAAACCATTAATATCTACAACTGGAATTTGAGAAATTTTATATTTACGCATACGCTCGATTGCATGCGAAACCAATTCTTCAGTACGAACAACGATTAATTCTTTATCAATATGATCTTTGATTACATCTTCAGCTTTTGTTATGTTTTCTTCTAAGAATCCGCGCTCACGCATCCAATCGTCATTGAACATTTTACCTACATAACGGCTTCCAGAATCGTGAAATAATACCACAACAACATCATCTGGCTTGAAATGCTCTTTTAATTGCAACAAACCTTTAATACAAGCTCCAGCTGAATTTCCAACAAAAATACCTTCTTCTAAAGCAATTTTTCTAGTGTAAACAGCCGCATCTTTATCGGTAACTTTTGTAAATCCATCAATTAGAGAGAAATCTACATTTTTAGGTAAAATATCTTCTCCGATACCTTCTGTTATATACGAGTAGATTTCGTTTTCGTCAAAGATTCCTGTTTCATGATATTTTTTGAAAACTGAACCATAAGTATCAATTCCCCAGATTTTGATATTTGGGTTTTTCTCTTTCAAATATTTTCCAACCCCAGAAATAGTTCCTCCTGTTCCAACTCCTACTACAAAATGTGTAATTTTCCCCTCTGTCTGTTTCCAGATTTCAGGTCCAGTCTGCTCATAATGCGCCAATGAATTTGACATATTATCGTACTGATTTACATACCATGAATTTGGTGTTTCTTCTGCTAAACGTTTAGAAACCGAATAATATGAACGTGGATCTGTTGGTTCAACATCTGTAGGGCAAACTACAACTTTTGCGCCCACAGCACGAAGAATATCCATTTTTTCTTTTGACTGTTTGTCTGAGATAACACAAATTAATTTGTATCCTTTTACGATTGCAACAAGTGCAAGTCCCATTCCGGTGTTTCCAGAAGTTCCTTCAATAATGGTTCCACCAGGTTTTAATCGTCCATCAGCTTCTGCATCTTCAATCATTTTCACCGCCATTCTGTCTTTTACAGAATTGCCCGGATTAAAGGTTTCGACTTTTGCCAATACTAACGCATCAATTTCAGCAACAATTTTATTGAGCTTTACCAATGGTGTGTTACCAATTGTTTCTAAAATATTATTTGAAAAGTCCATTTTTATTTAAGTTTAATATGTGGTTCTAATTAGTAAGTTTTTATTGGAAGAAATTCCAAACTAAACCAAAACGCAAGACAAAATCACGATAAGGATTGTGTGGCGCTGCATAATAATTACTTTGCGAGAACAAAGCATTAAAATGTTCTGCTTTTAAATAAAAGCGAGTTTGGCGGATTCTAGCATTTATGAAAAAATCGAATGTTGCAAAACCGCCTGTTTTTTTCTCTTGCTGTACAAAAAATTCAGCAATAACAGGATTATAATCATCTCCATAATATTTCGTAAGATAATTAAATACAAGCCCTGTTTGCATGTATAATGCTTTTTTAAAGAAATGATTTGAATAATAAAATGTATTTCTAGTTACAAAATCAGGCACATTTAAAATTAAATCTGACTGATCTACTTTTTGGTATAAAAGTGTATTATCTAATGCAAATTTTCCAAATTTGAATTCGCGGCTAGCTTTTATTTCCAAATAATTAATCACATTTCCATATTGAAATGGCTTCACTATTTGCTCACCACTTGCCTTTTGCTCATCGTTTGCAGCATCTGTAAAATACAAATGATCTTTCAATACTGTATATTGAACTTGTCCTGTTAACCAAGGAGTTGTAATTTCTGCACTAAGCGAGTTAATTTTTTCATTTTTAAAATCGTTCGACCAGTTGTATGAAACCCAACTACTTTGATACAAATTATAATTATTATTTGGCAGTTTGTTGATGTTACGATATCTAAAATCAAATTTAATTTTATCACTCATATCGTATCTCAACTTAGCATCTAAATCTGAAAGCGACTGATTTGTAATTGATCTTGAATACAAAAATCTACCATTCCACTTATTTTTCTGATACTCATATTGCGCACCAAAATTATTGAACTGTAAATACAAATTGTCCGGAACTGCATTTCCTAAACTGTCTACAATAATTCGCTCATACTTGTAGTTTGATCTGTAATCGTCTACAAAAAATATAAACTTACCTAAAAGCGAATTTTCGTAAGCCGCTCCAACTTTGTTATAAAGTCGTTCATATTTAGTATGGTCGTTCATATTGCTAGTTACATACGAATCGCCGAAACGCTGTACACGTGTACTTACGTTGTCGTTATCTGTAACTGTAGAAATTATCGTTGGCTGTTTATATTCGTACCCTTTGTTCTCGTAATTAAACTGATGCGTTATGTATAAATTATTGCTTCCATCTTTTGGATTTACCCTGAATGCATGATCAAAAAATAATCTTCGCCCTTTTAACATCGATTCTGCATCAGTCAAATAAACTTGCAACCTTTGTCTGTTTTTATAATCTTGATTATCGCTTTCAAAATTTGAATCGTTTGTAATCCCACCATTTTCTTCGTTCATAATATCTTGGTAGGTATAGTGAGCATTAATTGCATAACGTCTGCTGGTTGTAGCATAACTTGCTGTCATTCTGAAATTTCCAGCACTAACCAATTGATTGTTATAGTCTCCTTCAGATCTTAACCCTTTATATGCAATTGAGAAATTAAGATTTTTAGAAACGTTTAATGTTATAAAAGAATCTACATTTTGCCCTTTATTAATCGTTGTGTTAAAAAACAATTCTGTAAACGGTGTTGCTGCAGAATAATATCTTATTTGATCTGCCTGCATGTAATTAGAATGTTTTCCGCTGAAACCAATCTCTGGATATGGCGAAAAACTAGTCAAACTATACTGTAATGTATTTAAAGGTTGTCCGATATTAGAAAATTCTTGAAGTCCAAAAAGATCTTTTCTAAGATGATTTTGTCTGTAAGCACTTTTAATAGTCAGAGACGTATCTACATAAATCGTATCGTGTTCTAGTGTAACAATTTTATACTGATCAATTGTTGCTATTTTTTGTTTTTTCTTTTTTACGGTATCTGTAATACTAGAATATTCCGTATTCATATCTAAATTACCTTTAGGAGCAGGTTTTTTTACTTGAGAAAACAATAAAGTTGGTACAACTAATAGATATAGAAAAATGAATATTCTCATTTGATGGCTTTGTATAAATTTATTTTGACAAATTTGCTAAGCAAAGGTAAATTATAAAAACAAATAAAGAAAAAAACACTCCATTTTATATAATTGCCTTGGCTGACAGTACGAAAACGAATATTTTTGCTGAAAATTTCATCTAATTTGTTATTAAAAACCTAAAAAAATGCTCGAAAAAAATTTCTCAGGATTTGTTTTAGAAACTGGAACAGACGAAGCTGGCAGAGGCTGTCTCGCAGGTCCAGTTACTGCTGCAGCTATAATTTTACCAGAACATTTTGAAAATGCAATTTTAAATGACAGTAAGCAATTATCAGAAAAAGCAAGAGCTCTTTTAAGGCCTATTATAGAAAAAGAAGCTTTGTGTTATGCTGTTACTCATTTGTTCCCAGATGAAATTGACGAAATAAATATTCTTAATGCTTCGATGAAAGGAATGCAAGAATGCATTTTGAAATTAAAACATACTCCAGAATTTATTATTGTCGATGGAAATCGCTCTTTAAATGCCAAACTTGGACTTAAAAATACTTTTGGAAAACAGTTTTCTCAAGAAGAGATTACGCTTTTAAAATCGATTCCAAATCAGAGTATTATAAAAGGTGATGGTAAATATTTAAGCATTGCTGCAGCATCTGTTTTGGCTAAAACGTATCGCGATGAATATATGGATCAAATTCATGAAGAATTCCCGATGTACAACTGGAAACAAAACAAAGGATATCCGACAAAAGAGCACCGTGAAGCCATAAAAGAATTTGGAACCACAAAATATCATAGAATGAGTTTTAGACTTTTACCAGAACAGCTAGAACTCGATTTATTTTAATAAAAAACGACCTATTTAGGTCGTTTCTATTTTTAACTAATTTACTAGTCACTGTTTGCTATTCACTAATCACTTCTTACTTTTCAAAAACTCAGCAAATTGCTTTGTATCATAATAAAATGGTCTTACTGCCGTAATTTTTCCGTCTTTTAAATCGAAATGTTCTGAAATAGGAACCGACATTGTTTTACCTGATTTTTTAGCTTTACAGCTTATTGTAAAATAAATGATAACTTCATTTTTAAAAGCATCGCTAAAATAAGTTGGTTCTTTCTCTATTTGTAAATCAAAAAACTCTGTTGATTTTGTGAACATTTTAGTCCATTCGCTAAAACCAATATAAGTTCCTCCGTAAGGTAAACCTGTTGCTTGACTGTAAACTGCACCATCTGCTACTACCGTAGCCAAAGCATCAAAATCTCTTGTTTTAAAAAGGCTTTCGTAATATTTTGCTACTACTTTTAAGTTCTCGGCTTCTAAGTTTTTCAAAATATCCGCTTCAGATAGAGCAGCTCCTTTATCCCAAAAACCAATAATTTTACTTACTTGCCCTTTGCCATTTAAACGTGCAAAATCGCGGCCAGCCATTATAAGATTGTTTTTAGAATCAAGAATTTTCCATTCCCAGGTTACATAATTGTCTTTTACAATTTTGGTTCCCGACGTTAAAACTGCATCTGGATTCTTTTTGTAAAATTCGTTAATAACATTATTAAATGCGGCAATTCCTTTTGTAGATGCAGACGGATCTTCAAAAGTACTGTCTTCTAACCAAATCAATTTAATTAGTTTTAATCTGGCATCACTGTTTTTTTCCTGCCACACTTTTTCATAAACCGTAATCGGATATAATTTATCTTTCTTTTGAGCAAAAAGACCATTAAGAATAAAAAGAAAACATAATAAGTAGATTTTTCTCATAAGCAATGAAATTAGATTTGATTAAACTTTATTAGTAATGTTTCAAATTTAGCATAAATACTGGCGGGAATTACAAAAGTTGCGCAATTTGCCATCCTTTCAAAATCTTAACTTTTGCCAAATAGTTTTTAAAACTTTTGAATATAATTTTAGAAAAAAACAGCTTTCTATCTAAATATTGAAATCCCATTTCTAGGCAGAAAACACTTTGGTTATCTTGAAATAGTCTTGTTTTATTGGAAGAAAATAAAAAAACCGTTTCAAAAAAACTTGAAACGGTTTATATTTTAGAAGATTATTTAAACAAATTCAGCTTCAAATAGCTCTTTTAAATGTTTGGTGATTTTTGCTTTTACTTCTTCTTCATCAACTTTTTCTACGCCGAGTTCGACATTTAATGATGTAACGCCTTTTCCGCGAATACCGCATGGAATAATATTGTCAAAATATCCTAAATCGACATTTACGTTTAAAGCAAATCCGTGCATAGTTACCCAGCGTGAAGCGCGAACGCCCATTGCGCAGATTTTGCGCGCAAACGGAGTTCCAACACCAAGCCAAACTCCAGTTTCTCCTTCGCTCCTGCCCGATTCCAAGCCGTATTCTGCTAGAGTTAGAATAATTGATTCTTCTAAAAAACGCAAGTATTTATGAATATCTGTAAAGAAATTTTCTAAGTCAAGTATCGGATAACCTACAATTTGTCCAGGTCCGTGATACGTAATATCACCGCCACGATTGATTTTATAAAAAGTCGCTCCTTTGGCTTCTAATTGTTTTTCGTTTAATAACAAGTTTTCAAGATCCCCGCTTTTTCCTAAAGTATAAACGTGAGGATGCTCAACAAATAATAAATAATTTGGTGTTGGCAGATCAAGTTCTTCTCTTCTGTTCTTGATTTTTAAATCGACTATGTCCTTAAAAATTTCTTCCTGATATTCCCAAGTCGATTTATAATCTCTTTTTCCCAGATCCTGAAGTTGGATTTTTTTATTCATTTTAATTATTTTTCAAACTCAACATCAAAGTTTAGTTTGTCAGGATTCTCCATATAATCCGTAAAAGTGTATTGAATTGTAATTGATTTGCGATCGTCGCTAAATAAAGCCGTTGGGTTAGAGACTTTCTTTATTTTTTTTGGAAAATGGTATTTCACGATATAACTAGATGAAGCAAACATCATTTTAGACATATCTCCAGCAGAATCTTTTACTTTTGCTGCCTTTTTCTGCTGATCGATCACTGCTTTTCGTGTAAATTTCTTTCCGTCATAAGAATAACTTAATTTACTGCCATTATCTCCAAAACCGTTTCCAAGCGGATTTGCTGCTGCACCTCCTTCTAATTTTTGGAATGTGCTTAAAGTTTGTAAAATATCTTGAAGTTCGTTTACATTTTTAAAATCAGTTGCCATTGTCATTAGAAATTGCTTTTTCTCGGAACTCATTTTTGTAGATACTACAAAATTCTCCAGTTTTTTAAGCTCTTTCTGTGTTTCTGGCGATAACTTAGCGATACTGTCTTTTTTCTCTTCAAATACTTGTTTGAAAGTAAAAGTAGTATCAACATCTTTTTTAGCGTCTCCCATTTGACCTGCGATTTGATCACCAGCCATTTCCATTAATGCAGAACCATCCATGTCTACAGAGAATTTTCCAGTTCCGTTATCGTTGATGTAAATGTTTTCAGTGAAAGTACAGCTTGTTAATGTCGCTAATAAAAAAGAAAAACTAAGTAATTTATATAATTTCATCATTTGCAATTTTTTATCAAATATACAAACTTTTTAGGTTCTGAGATTCTAAGCTATTAACTTGCTAAGTTCATAAATTCTAAAGCCCACAATCTTTTATTATTCTAAAACTACTTCTAGATCTATACTTTCGGGATTTCTTGAAAAATCTGAAAGCAAAAATTCTAAGGTTAGAGATTTTTTTGTCTGGGCTCACAACCGCATTTGAATTATAAACTGATTTTATCTTAAAGAGAGGATGGTTCTAAGAAGCTAAGATATTAAGTTTTTTTTCGTTTATTTCTTACAGGAATATTTTACTCAAAATAAAAAACATCGAAACCAAAACGTCTTATGAAAACGAAAACATCTAATCTAGCCCCGATAGAAGCGGTATCCTTTTTTTGGCTTCTTTAGCCAGAAAAAGATACAAGCGGATAGCGGGACAAAACTTCCATGAAAAAACGGAAAATTTCTGCTGCAAAAAACCTTAACACTTTGAGTTGAAACTTGAAACAAAAATTTTATCTTTGCACACTTAAAAAAATAGCACAAAATGGCATTATCAGAACAAGAAATCATTAGAAGAGAAAAACTTCAGAACTTACGCAACTTAGGAATCAATCCTTATCCGGCTAATCTTTTTCCTGTAAATCATACATCTAAGCAGATAAAGGAGTCATTTGAAGAGGGTAAGAAGGTGATCGTTGCGGGACGTTTAATGAGTGTTCGTGATCAAGGTAAAGCTTGTTTTGCTGAATTACAAGACAGCGAAGGACGTATTCAATTGTACGTAAACCGCGATGTTTTGTGTGAAGGTGACGATAAAACTTTGTACAACCAAGTATTCAAAAAATTAACCGATTTAGGTGATTTTATTGGTATTGAAGGAGAATTGTTCACTACACAAGTTGGTGCAAAATGTATTCGTGTAAGCGGATTTACTTTCTTGAGTAAAACGTTACGTCCGTTACCATTACCAAAAGTTGACGAAGAAGGAAATGTGCACGATGCTTTCAACGACGCTGAATTACGTTACAGAATGCGTTATGTAGATTTAACTGTAAATCCGCAGGTTAAAGAAACTTTCATTAAACGTACAAAGTTATTTACTGCAATGCGTGGTTATTTTAATGATGCAGGATATTTGGAAGTTGATACTCCAGTTTTACAGTCAATTCCTGGTGGAGCTTCGGCAAGACCATTTATTACGCACCATAACTCGCTTGATATTCCGCTTTACATGCGTATTGCGAATGAGTTATATTTAAAAAGATTAATTGTTGGTGGATTTGAAGGTGTTTATGAGTTCTCTAGAAACTTCCGTAACGAAGGAATGGACAGAACGCATAATCCTGAGTTTACTGCAATGGAAATATATGTAGCTTACAAAGACTACAACTGGATGATGGAGTTTGCTGAAGGTTTATTAGAGCATTGTGCAATTGCTGTTAATGGAACTAGCGAAGTTACTTTTGGCGAGCACACAATCAACTTTAAAGCACCTTATGCTCGTGTTACGATGACTGATTCTATCAAACATTTTACTGGTTTTGATATTTCTGGAAAAACAGAACAAGAATTGTTTGAAGCAGCAAGAGGAATGGGAATCGAGGTTGACGAAACAATGGGTAAAGGAAAATTAATTGATGAGATTTTTGGAGCAAAATGTGAAGGAAATTATATTCAGCCAACTTTCATTACTGATTATCCAAAAGAAATGTCTCCGCTTTGTAAAGAGCACCGCGATAATCCAGATTTGACTGAGCGTTTTGAGTTAATGGTTTGCGGAAAAGAAATCGCAAATGCTTATTCTGAATTAAATGACCCAATCGATCAAAGAGAACGTTTTGAAGACCAAATGCGTTTGGCTGCAAAAGGTGATGATGAAGCAAATGGAATTATCGATGAAGATTTCTTAAGAGCTCTTGAATACGGTATGCCTCCAACTTCTGGAATGGGAATTGGAATGGATCGTTTGATTATGTATTTAACAAACAACGCTTCTATTCAGGAAGTTTTATTGTTCCCTCAAATGCGTCCTGAGAAAAAACAAGCTCAGATTGAACTTTCTGATGAAGAAAAATTCATCATTGACTTGCTTACCAAAAATGAAAATAGAATGGATTTAACGCAACTAAAAATTACAGCTAACTTAAGCGGTAAAAAATGGGATGCTTCTATGAAAAACTTATCTAAACACGGTTTAACTAAAGTTGTCGTTGACGGCGAGTTTAAATTTGTGGAACTAGTTGGATAAATTCCAAAATTGAAATTCCAAATTCCAAGTTGGATTTTATAATATTTCAAACCCGACAGGTTTAAAAAACCTGTCGGGTTTAGTTTTTCCTAAAAATCACAATTTAAAACGAATACTTCTCCAATTTCTTCCCTTTAATATCCAAAACCTTTGTGCTTTCTTTTGGAACATCGCCTTTTATGACTTGCTGAACAGACGGATTGGACGGATATTTTCCACCTTTCATTTTTAAAAGATGAAATTTTCCTCCGCTTTGAAATATAAAATCGTAAAATTTTTCTGTTGATGAAGTCGTCACATAAATTGGAAAATCGGTTACAGTGAAACGGTTTATTATACTTCCGTCATTCTTCAATATATAACCAGAACAACCTCCACTTCCACAGAAATAAGAATTTGAGAAACCAACAAAATATTCGTTTTTATTATCGTTATTTAAATCAAAAGCATCATAATAAAAATAGCGTTCGTCTTTTGTCAGCGCAGGAATATCATTCTTTAATAAAACCAGTAATTGTTTACGGATTAACTCTACTGCTTTATCTTCTTTTGAAGTAACTTCGCTTAAATCTGCTGTTCCTCCAAGTGTTTTAGACAAGGTATCTTGAACAATTGTTTTTACAATATTTTTCGAATTGTCTTTATTTTGACAGGAATAGAATGCCAAAATTATAATCAAAATCAGAATTTTATTTTTCATAATCTGATGTTTAAATTCATGATAATTTACACTAGCAACGCTGTTTTATTCTCTATATCATTCTGTGTCAATAATGATTTTATATTATTAAAAGTTACCAATGCAATCTGAGTCAAAGCTTCGTTGGTAAAAAATGCTTGATGCGCTGTTACCAATACATTCGGAAAACTCATTAAACGCTGAATTGCATCGTCCTGAATAATATCTGCGGATAAATCTCTAAAGAATAATTTTTCCTCTTGCTCGTAAACGTCAATTCCTAAATAACCTATTTTCCCTTCTTTTAAACCTTCAATTACTGATGCTGTTTCTATCAATCCGCCACGGCTGGTGTTGATAATCATGACGCTTTCTTTCATAAAAGAAATTGAAGTTTTATTAATAACGTGTTTCGTCTGATCGTTCAGCGGACAATGAAGTGAAATAATATCACTCGATTTAAAAATCTCTTCCAATCCAACAAAAGAAACGCCGTCCTTTTTCATTTCATCACTTTCAACAATATCATACGCCAAGACTTTACAGCCAAAGCCCAATGCAATTTTAGAAAATGCTTTTCCGATATTTCCAGTTCCAATAATTCCGATTGTCTTCCCGAATAAATCAAAACCTAATAATCCGTTTAAAGAAAAATTCTGCTCACGAACTCTGTTATAGGCTTTATGCGTTTTTCTGTTTAAAGTTAGAATCATGGCCATTGCATGTTCGGCAACCGCCTGAGGAGAATATGCAGGAACTCGACAGACTTTTATATTGTATTTTTTAGCAGCTTCTAAATCGACATTATTAAATCCGGCGCAACGCAAAGCAATTATTTTTACTTTCTTTTCTGCCAATTGTTTAATGACTGTTTCATTTACAATGTCATTCACAAAAACACAGACAATTTCACATTCTTCAATTAATGCAACTGTCTGAGCATTTAATTGTGTTTCAAAAAAATCCAACTGAAAACCAAAGTCTGCGTTGTATTTATTGAAAAACGTTTTGTCATAAGGCTGAGTAGAGAAAAAAGCAATTTTATTCATGGTTTTGGAATTGAGTCTGTATTTTAAATTTGTTGATACTTTAAAAATAAGAAAATATTTCCAATACACCCTTAATAAAATCATTAATCAGCTATTTTTCAATTTGTTAAATAAAATATAATTTTTAAAATTCAATTAAACCAGTTTCATCAAAAAAAGTCTAACCTTCTATAACAATTAAAAAAACTTAAACCATGAAAAAATTATTTATCGCTGCAATGTTATTTGTTGGAATAGCAAGTTTTGCACAAGGACAAAAGGAAAAATTAACGCCAGAACAGCGTAATGAAAAACAGGTGCAAAAATTAACTACAGAATTAAATCTGGATGCTAATCAGCAAGCTCAAGTAAAACAGCTTTTAGCAGACAGAAGCGCAAAAGCTGAAAAACTAAGAGATGCTCGTCAAGAACAAAAAGAAAGCGGTACAAAACCAACTGCTGCAGAAAGAGAAGCTTTTAAAAAGGAAATGATGGCCGAGAAAGAAGCAAACGATGCTAAAATGAAATCGATTTTGAATGCTGACCAATACACAAAATGGAAAACCATTCAGGAAGAAAACAAAGACAAAGCAAGAGAGAAAATGAAAGAATACAGAAAAGAGAACAACTAATATAAAGAGGCAAGTAAGCCTCTTTTTTATTTCTAAACATTCTTTAAACTTTCCTTAATAGTTTCTGTTAAATAAAAGATAAACATGAAAACACCATTAAACCTAATAATTTGAACGAAGTCTAATTGCTATAAACCTTTTATAAAACGAATTATGAAAAAATTATTTATTGCAGCTTTATTATTTGTTGGAATAGTAAGTTTTGCGCAGGACATCAATCAGAAACCGGCACGTGATCAAAGAGAAAAATTAACTCCAGAACAACGTAACGAGAAATATTTACAAAAATTAACTTCCGATTTGAGTTTGGATAAAAAACAGCAAGAACAGGTAAAACAGCTTATCGCAGAAAAAAGTGCTAAAGCTGAAAAGTTTAAACAGAACCGAAAAGACAGTAAAACACCTCCAACTGCTGAAGAGAAAGCAGCTTTCAAAAAACAAATGGATGCAGACAAAGCGGACAATGATGCTAAAATGAAAGCAATTTTAAATGCTGATCAATACACAAAATGGACGGCTCTAAAAAAAGAGCACAAAGGTGATCATAGAGGGAAAGATCATAAATCACCGCAAGAACGTGATCAGGAATATTTGCAAAAACTAACAACTGATTTAAACTTAAATGCAGATCAGCAAAAACAGGTTAGCGAACTTTTATCTGACAGAAGCACAAAAATGGCAATGCTTAAAAAAAGCAGAAAAGATTCTGACGTAAAACCAACTGACGCAGAAAGAAAAGCCATGAAAAAACAGATGGAAGAAGATCACAAAGCTTATGATGCTAAAATGAAATCTATTTTGACTGCTGACCAATATAAAAAATGGACTGTGATTCAAAAAGAACATAAAGACAAAATGAAAGAACACAAAAAAGACAAAAAATAATTTTAGGTCAAAAATAAAAGGAGGCTTAAAGCCTCCTTTTTTATTAAAATGATTTCGATACTTTATCAATCGCATTGATTGTGAAATCTAAATCTTCATAAGTCAATGCATCTGTAATAAACCACGTCTCGTATGCTGATGGCGCAATGTAAACACCTTCTTGCAATAATCCGTGAAAGAATTTCTTAAATGTTTCGTTATCCCCTTTTGCTGCGGTTTGGAAATCCGTAACTGGATCTGCATCAAAATGAACCGAAATCATAGAACCTACTCTATTGATTGTGAAAACAACGTTATTTGCTTTTAAAACTCTATCGATTCCTGCTTCTAAATAAGCTGTTTTTTCTTCTAAACGTGTAAAAATTTCTCTGTCATTATCAAGAGCTTTCAGCATCGCCAATCCAGCAGCCATTGCTAAAGGATTTCCAGATAATGTTCCTGCCTGATAAACTGGTCCTAGAGGCGCTAAATAATTCATGATTTCTTCGCGTGCTGCAAAAGCCCCAACAGGAAGTCCGCCACCAATTACTTTTCCGAAAGTCACAATATCAGCATCAATTCCATACAATTCCTGAACTCCTCCGCGTGCTAAACGGAAACCTGTCATTACCTCATCAAAAATCAATAAGATTCCATTTGCAGTACACAAGTCTCTTAAACCTTGTAAGAAACCTTCTTTAGGCACAATACACCCCATATTTCCTGCAACAGCTTCGATAATAATCGCTGCAATTTCTCCTTTATTAGCTTCGATTAAAGTTTTTACGTTCTCTAAATCATTGTATTTAGCCAATAAAGTATCTTTTGCAGTTCCTTCTGTAACGCCTGGACTATTTGGAGAACCAAAAGTTACAGCTCCACTTCCTGCCTGAATCAAGAATGAATCAGAATGTCCGTGGTAACAGCCAGCAAATTTGATGATTTTATCTCTTTTTGTAAATCCGCGAGCCAGACGAATTGCACTCATACAAGCTTCTGTACCTGAATTTACAAAACGAATTTTGTCAATATTAGGAACCATAGAAACAGCCAAAGCAGCAATTTCAGTTTCCAATTCTGTCGGCATTCCGAATGAAGTTCCCAGTTTTGCTTTTTCGATTACAGCATCAACAACTGGCTGATAAGCGTGCCCCAAAACCATTGGTCCCCAAGAGTTGATGTAATCTATTAATTTGTTTCCATCTTCATCATATAAATAAGCACCTTTAGCACTTTTTACAAAAATTGGAGTTCCGCCAACTGCTTTAAATGCTCTTACTGGTGAATTTACCCCTCCTGGAATTACTTTTTCTGCTTCAGCAAAAAGCTGACTACTTCTTTTATATAACATTCTTATTTTAGATTTTAGAATTCAGATTTTAGATTAAAACTGAAAACTTATTTTGATTTTAGATTAATTTCATCAGAACTGAAAACTGAGACTGAGACTGAAAACTTATTTCACTTTCAACCTCTGTCCTATTGAAATGGCATTATCGGTTAGATTGTTTTTCTTTTTTAAATCCTCAACCAGTAAATTGAATTTCTTTGAAATGGAATACAATGTATCTCCTTTTTGAACCTCATACAAATTCGGATCGTATGAATTCATATTGATCTTTGGATCAGAAGCGACGTCATAAGATGATTGTTTTGTTGGAGCCGAAGTATTAATTGGCACATAGCTTCTTCCTGTAACCTGACAATCATATTGATGAAGATTATAACGTTCAATATAACTGATCAATTTATCTGGATATTTCGGATCTGTTGCATAACCTGCTGCTCTCAAACCTTTTGCCCAAGCTTTATAATCGTCTTTTTCGTAAGTAAATAAGGTAGCATATCGCTTTTTTCCAACCAAAAACAAGGCATGATCTCTATAGGATTCCGATGCCTGAGGATATTTTCTAAAACATTCCTGAGCTGAGTCATCGTCATGGCGAACACTTTCTCCCAACCAATCATTATGGCACTTTATTCCAAAATGATTATTAGCATCTACCGCTAAATCTCCTCTACCCGCACCCGATTCTAAAATTCCTTGAGCCAAAATAATACTTGCAGGAATTCCGTAAGTTTTCATGTTTCCCATTGCAATATCTTTGTACTGCAACACATAATTATTGATTAAATCGCTGGTAACAACGGTTTTGGAAGTAGATTGAATAACCTCAGTTGTATTATTTGTAGAAGGATAATTTTTTCCTATTGGCTTGGCCGGAGTATTTTTTTTTGCTGATGCAGTCCTGGCTTGAACTGCTGCCGCTTTTTTAGTCGTCGCAATGGCAGGCTTACTAGAAGAGCAGCTTGCTAAAGCTAATATTACGAGAAGTAATACAATTTTTTTAATCATTTGTTTTGAGTATTGGTAATTTCTTCTGCTTCAATTTTATATTCATTCCGTCAATTCCCTGCAATCCGCCTGTGTGAATGAGTAAAATTTTTGAATGGGCAGGAAAATAATTTTTGCTAATTAAATCTATAACGCCAAAAACCATCTTTCCTGTATAAATTGGATCTAAAGGCACTTTATTTTCTTCAAAAAAAGCATTGATAAATTCTATTAATTCTAAATTTATCTTGCCATAACCTCCAAAATGATAGTCAGAAATTAAATTCCAGTTATCTTTTTTTGCAAAAATACGAATTTCATCGGTTAAAAAGTCACCTTTTAACGCTGGAAAGCCCAAAATTTTCTGATTTTGCAGCGAACTATTAATTAATCCCGAAATCGTGCCACCTGTTCCAACTGCACAACAAACGTAATTAAAAACCGAATCTTCGTCGGTTAAAATCTCCTCGCAACCTTTTACAGCCAATTCATTTGTTCCGCCTTCTGGAACCAAGTAAAAATCGCCAAACTTCTCTTTTAGCTTTTCTATATAAGAAGTTTCGCTTTTTAAACGATATTCTTCTCTCGAAACAAATTCAAATTGCATTCCGTTTTCCTGAGCAAATTTCAAGGTTGGATTTTCTTCTATTTTATCCAAAAGTTCATCGCCTCGAATTATTCCGATGGTTTTAAAACCTTGTTCTTTTCCTGCATAAGCAACAGCTGCGATATGGTTCGAAAAAGCACCGCCAAAAGTCAATAAAGTTGTTTTATTTTCGGCTTTCGCCTGAAGCAAATTGTATTTCAGTTTTCTGAATTTATTTCCTGAAACAAAAGGATGAATAAGATCTTCCCTTTTTATGGTCAGTAAAATATCGTTTGGAAAATTGATATTTATATTTTGATTAAAAACTGGATTCATTTTAATTTGATGTAATGTAGAAACTGAAAAAAAGATCTGTTTTTTAAATAATTTAAATCGGTTTCTTTTGTGTAAGCTTCTCTTTCAAAACTAATATTTCGGTAAGCCAAATCTTTGTTTTGGTATTGAATTAGACGAATTAAAAATTCCAAAACGTACCAAATAAAGAATGGCAGAACTAACATTTCTAGCTGTTGTCTCAAATGTATTTTTTCATGATTTACGAAAGTTCCATTTGCTTTGTCAAAATCATATTTAACCAAAACAAAAGGAAATAAAGCCATTCCTCGATACCCTTTCGGAATTAAATATTTAGCAACAATCAGAAACATTGGCTGTAAAATTTATAAATTTGTAGCTATAAAATTGTTCGATTTGAATAAAATCATAATCAAATATTTATATTTTTGATTTTAGTTTATCAAAAAAAGAGCGCGAAGCAGATTTATGAAAGAGCAAAGTAATGAAAATAAATTAATCGAAGGTGAAGATTTTTATTATACGCCTGAAGGTTACAAATGCTTTACTGAAAAACATCATTTAAAACGTGGTTATTGCTGTAAAAGCGGCTGTCGTCACTGTCCGTATGGATATGATAAAAAAACAGGAAGAATAAATAAAAATTAGAATACCACAAATGAAGGTTTTTATAAATAAAAATATACCCGAAGCTGGTATTAAACTGCTTCAAGACAAAGGCATTAATTTTACGATAAATCCAACAGAGAATGCATTATCAAGAGAAGAACTTATTAAATTCTGTAACGAAAATGATGCTCTTCTTAACGTTGGATCGAATAATTTAGATGAGGATTTTTTTCAGCAATGTCCCAATTTAAAAGGGATTGCTTTGTTTTCTGTCGGATTTGATTCGGTTAATATTCCGTCGGCAAATAGCAGAAAAATTCCTGTTGGAAATACACCTGATGTTTTAAGCAGAGCTACATCGGATGTTGCATTTTTATTGATGCAAAGTGTTGCGAGAAAGTCATTTTTCAATCATAAAAGAATTTTAAACAATGATTGGGGAAGTTTTGACCCTTTGGCTAATTTAGGACAAGAACTTTACAGTAAAACGCTAGGGATTTTCGGTTTGGGAAGAATTGGTTTTGAAATGGCTAAAAAATGTAAGGCCGCATTCGGAATGAACATTATTTACCACAATCGTTCTCATAATGAAACTGCCGAAAAAGAACTGGATGCGAAATATGTAGATTTTGAAACGTTACTTTCACAAAGTGATGTTTTAAGTGTTCATTCAAATTATAGAGAAGACAACAACGAAATTTTCAATAAAAATGCTTTTGCTAAAATGAAACGCAATGCGATTTTCATCAACACTGCAAGAGGAAAATTTCAAAATGAAAACGATTTGTTTGATGCTTTAACTAATGATATAATTTGGGGCGCTGGACTTGATGTGACGAACCCAGAACCTATGAAACCAGACAATCCGTTATTATCACTTTCTAATTGTTGCATTTTACCACATATTGGTTCTGCAACTTATGAAGCTAGAAATGCAATGGCGGTTTGCGCTGCACAAAATATAATTGCTCTTTTTGAAAATAAGAAAATGCCGTTTTGTGTTAATGAGGAAGTTTATATTTAAATTTCAAGTTTAAAATTCCAAATTCCAATCTGAAATCAACAATCTAAACTAACATATAAAGATGGATATTCGTTCAAGAAAATTTAGGATTACGATTTACAAATCGTATCACAGGTCGGATATCCGTTATCCCTAGTTTTTTTATATTAGAAAATGTAGCAATTAGATAATTTCATAATATTTCGCTCCGCTGGAGCTTTTGTATTGGGGTAATTATTGCTTTTCTATAAATATTTCGCCTTTCCAAGGCTTTATTTCATCAGCTCCAGAGGAGCGACATAATCAAAAAAACAAAAAATTAATCTGCTGTTAATCTAAGCACAATATCTTAGCATCTTAGATCCTCAGCACCTTAGCATCTCTAAAAAAATGACTTTCAAAGAACAAATACAACAAGGAATTCCGTCTGTCTTACCTTCAAAAAAAGAGTACGACCCAGCTATTAATCACGCTCCGAAAAGAAAAGAAATTCTTTCGGCAGAAGAGAAAAAGCTGGCGCTGAAAAATGCTTTACGCTATTTCGATCCAAAACATCACGCCGAATTAATTCCTGAATTTTCAGAAGAATTAGAAACTTACGGTCGTATTTATATGTATCGTCTTCGTCCAGATTACAAAATGTACGCAAGACCGATTGAAGAATATCCTGGAAAATCATTACAAGCAAAAGCGATTATGCACATGATTCAGAACAATTTGGATTATGCTGTAGCACAACATCCACATGAATTGATTACGTATGGAGGAAATGGAGCGGTTTTCCAAAACTGGGCACAGTATTTATTGACGATGCAATACTTGTCTGAAATGACAGATGAGCAGACTTTAACCATGTATTCAGGTCACCCAATGGGATTGTTTCCTTCTCATAAAGAAGCGCCAAGAGTTGTGGTAACAAACGGAATGGTAATCCCGAATTATTCAAAACCAGACGATTGGGAAAAAATGAATGCGTTAGGAGTTTCTCAATACGGACAAATGACGGCTGGAAGTTATATGTATATTGGTCCGCAGGGAATTGTTCACGGAACTACAATTACGGTTTTAAATGGTTTCAGAAAAATAAAACAAAATCCAGAAGGAAGTTTATTTGTAACTTCTGGTCTTGGCGGAATGTCAGGAGCGCAGCCAAAAGCTGGAAATATTGCAGGTTGTATTACAGTTTGTGCTGAGGTAAATCCGAAGATTACTAAAATCCGTCACGAGCAAGGGTGGATTAACGAAGTGGTAACTTCAACTGACGAATTAGTTGCCAGAGTCGCTTTGGCGAAAGCCAATAAAGAAACCGTTTCGATTGCTTATTTAGGAAATGTGGTGGACGTTTGGGAACGTTTCGATCAGGAAAATATCAAGATTGATTTAGGCTCAGATCAAACTTCTCTTCATAATCCTTGGGCTGGAGGTTATTATCCTGTTGGGATTTCGTTTGAAGAAGCAAATGATTTAATGGCTAATAATCCCGAATTATTCAAAGAAAAAGTTCAGGAAACATTATGTCGTCACGCAGATGCAATTAACAAACACACCGCAAAAGGAACTTACTTTTTCGATTATGGAAATGCCTTTTTATTAGAAGCTTCGCGCGCGGGAGCTGATGTTATGGCCGAAAATAATATTGATTTTAAATATCCTAGTTACGTTCAGGATATTATGGGGCCAATGTGTTTCGATTACGGATTTGGCCCTTTCCGATGGGTTTGTACTTCTGGAAAACCTGAAGATTTATTAAAGACAGATACAATTGCTTGCGAGGTTTTAGAAAAAATGGCCGAAACTGCTCCAAATGAAATTCAGCAGCAAATGCAGGATAATATCAAATGGATTAAAGGCGCGCAGGAAAATAAATTGGTTGTAGGTTCTCAAGCTCGTATTCTTTATGCTGATGCCGAAGGAAGAATTAAGATTGCAGAAGCTTTTAATCAGGCAATTGCAAAAGGCGAAATTGGCGCTGTGGTCTTAGGACGTGATCATCATGATGTTTCTGGAACTGATTCGCCATACAGAGAAACTTCAAACATCTACGACGGCTCTCGTTTTACTGCCGATATGGCGATCCATAACGTGATTGGAGACAGCTTTAGAGGAGCTACTTGGGTTTCTATTCATAATGGTGGTGGAGTTGGCTGGGGAGAGGTTATAAATGGGGGATTTGGTATGGTTCTTGATGGTTCTAATGAGGCTTCAAAGCGTTTAGCATCAATGCTTTTCTGGGATGTTAACAATGGAATTTCAAGAAGAAGCTGGGCACGAAATGAAGGTGCTGTTTTTGCTATAAAAAGAGCAATGGAAGTTGAACCTTTATTAAAAGTAACTTTGCCAAATCTAGTTGACGAAAGTTTGCTTTAATTAAACTGAACATTTAATTTTTAAAATATGAAAACACTAAAGTTAATTCCGTTTTTGTTACTGCTGATACTTACTTCTTGCAGTACTGTGACCGTTTATTCTGATTATGACAAAACTGTCGATTTTACGCCTTATAAAACGTACGCCTATTTTAAGCCCGGAATTGACAAGGTCGAAATATCAGATTTAGATAAAAGAAGAATTTTACGCGCTATTGATGATCAAATGCAAGCTAAAGGATTTACGAAAAGTGACAATCCAGATTTATTGGTGAATATTTTTACTAAATCAAGAGAGCAAGTTGATGTTAACCAATTTAGTGCTGGCTGGGGTTACGGCTGGGGCTGGGGTTGGAATCCTTACATGATGTATGGAGGACAAACTACAGTTTCAACTTCTACTGAAGGAACTTTGTACATTGATTTAATCGATGCTAAAAAGAAAGAAATGATTTGGCAAGGTGAAGGAGTTGGAACTTTGACAAGAAACATCGACAAAAAAGATGAAAAAATTGCTGAATTCGTAGCCAAAATTTTAGCTCAATATCCGCCAGTTAAAAAATAGTTTTCAGTCGCAGTTGGCAGTTTTCAGCTTTTATAAAACTTTAAATAGTTGTGAACTTTCCAAAAATAATTAATACATTTGCTACTCAATCAGCTAAAAAAATGAAAAACTTTAACAACATTATTATCGCTATTATTAGCATTATTGCAATTCAGCAATAGTGGCGAGGTGTTATATAAGTTTGTAAAATATAATTTATAGAAACCTCCCAATTGGGAGGTTTTTTATTTTAAAAATAATTTTAAACAGCCACGATTTTATATGTTCAAAGATTATCAAAAATAATTCGTGAATTCGTGGCAAAAAAAACAAATTCTCATGAGTTTATTTAACGAAGTACTTAATGCAAAAAAGCAATTAGAGAATGTAGTTGCCGCTACTCCTCTAACCCAAAATTTGAATCTTTCAGACGAATTTGAATCTACTATTTTATTAAAAAGAGAAGATTTACAAATTGTTCGTTCATATAAAATTCGGGGCGCGTACAATAAGATTTCTTCGTTAAACGAAAAAGAAAAAGTAAACGGAATTGTTTGTGCCAGTGCAGGAAATCATGCTCAGGGTGTTGCATATTCTTGCAATCTCTTAAAGATTCAAGGCAAAATTTACATGCCAAAAACAACTCCAAAACAGAAAGTAAAACAAGTTCAATTATTCGGGAAATCGTTTGTAGAAATTGTTTTAACTGGAGATACTTTTGATGACGCTTATGCTTCTGCAACTGCTGATGCCATCAAAAATCATAAAACATTTATTCATCCTTTTGATGATGAAAAAGTAATCGCTGGGCAAGGAACTGTTGGATTAGAAATCTTAGAAAGCTGTAAAGAACCAATCGATTATGTTTTTGTTCCAATCGGCGGCGGCGGACTGGCTTCTGGTTTATCTGAAGTTTTTAAACATTTAAGCCCTCACACAAAAATTATTGGTGTTGAACCAAAAGGTGCACCTTCGATGAAAACTTCAATCGAAGAAAATAAAAATACGCCGCTAAAAACAATTGACAAATTTGTTGATGGAGCTGCTGTAAAACAAGTTGGAGATAAAACTTTTGAAATCTGCCGATACAATTTAGAAGATATTATTCTGGTTCCCGAAGGAAAAGTCTGCACCACAATTTTAAGATTGTATAATGAAGAAGCGATGGTTGTAGAACCCGCTGGCGCTTTAACGATTGCTGCTTTGGATTTTTATAAAGATAAAATTAAGGGTAAAAATGTAGTTTGTATTGTAAGCGGAAGCAATAATGACATTGAAAGAACTGCCGAGATAAAAGAACGTTCTTTACTCTATGAAGGTTTAATGCATTATTTTATGATTCAGTTTCCACAACGTCCGGGGGCATTAAAAGAATTTGTAAATAACATTTTAGGCCCAGATGATGACATCACTTATTTTCAGTTTGCGAAGAAAAATAGTCGTGAAGTAGGTTCTGTAGTTGTTGGTTTAGAATTGAAAAACAAAAATGATATTATGCCAATTAAATTGAAAATGACCGAAAATGGTTTTGAATTTCAATATTTGAATGACAATCAAGATTTGTTCACTCAGTTAATTGGATAATCTTGTCTGAAATGATAAATGTCAGAAAATAAAAAAGAAGTTATCGTATTTTTGCATTCACCTTTAAATATAGAAAAATGACAGCTTTAAAAGATATTTCCACGATAGAAGACATTCAGCAAATGGTTAACAGCTTTTATGCGAATGTTAGAAAAGACGATTTAATTGGTCCTATTTTTAATGATAAACTACAAGACCGATGGGAGCCACATTTACAAAAAATGTACAATTTCTGGCAGACCATTTTGTTTGATGTTCGTGCTTATTCTGGGACTCCTTTTCCTCCACATAAACAGCTTCCTGTAGATAAAACACACTTTGACCGCTGGATTTCCATTTTTAATACAACAATAGATTCGCAATTTGCAGGTCCAATAACTGAAGAAGCCAAAATGCGTGCTACCAATATGGCATTTATGTTCAGTCATAAAATTGAATATTTTAGAAATGCAGAAAATGAAATGAGAAATGCTGCTAAAAAACCTTAAAAAGTATAAGATTAATAAGTGATAAAACTTCACAATTCGATATATTTGAGTTAAATGAATTAAACCCAAATCTATTTATGAAAAAAGTAATTTTCTTTATTGCAATCTGTTTCTCTTGTTTAAATCAATTATCAGCACAATCTCAAGCTCCCACTACTAATTTATACAAAGGAACTGTCGATGGAAAAACTCCTATAACTGTTTACATTAAAACAGAAGAAAATCCCTGTACTGCCGATTTAATGTACACTTCAATGTATCGTTATAATAAATCAAAAAACTGGATTCAGCTTAATATTACTCAAAACACAAAAAAAGAAAATGAGTTTGTAATGGTTGAACAAGGTTTCAGCGGTCTTTTGATTTTACAAAAAACTGGGAACACTTTTTCGGGTTTATGGATTAGTCCCGATACTAAAAAACAACTAAAAGTAGATTTGAAAGAAACGACAATGACCAAAAAAGAACTTGAAAACTACGAAAAGACAATGGAGAAAGTGAACTACGAGAATAACGACTGTTAAACTCACTTTTGACACAAGTCATAAAACTTACAAAAACGCAATAAAACATACTTTCGGATAAAAATTTTGTGATGAATGATAAGAAATCGAGTCGTAAATTCGTAATTTTACAATCTAATCTACATCGTTTTCGAAAATGAATCCAAATATTGAAACCAATCCGTTATTAGAGCGATTGCCGAAACATTTACAGCAATTTATTAAACCTCAAGATTATAGCGATTACACTCCTATCAATCAGGCGGTTTGGAGATATGTTATGCGTAAAAATGTAGATTATCTTTCTAAAGTTGCGCATCATTCTTATTTGGAGGGTTTACGCAAAACGGGGATCGAAATTGATTCTATTCCGAGTATGTATGGAATGAACCGAATTCTAAGCGAAATTGGCTGGGCAGCGGTTGCTGTTGATGGCTTTATTCCGCCAAATGCTTTTATGGAGTTTCAAGCTTATAACGTTTTGGTTATTGCTTCAGACATCAGACAATTAGAACATATCGAATATACTCCTGCTCCAGATATTATTCACGAAGGTGCAGGTCACGCTCCTATTATTGCCAATCCTGAATATGCGGAATATTTAAGACGTTTTGGTGAAATTGGATGTAAAGCGATTTCTTCTCACAAAGATTATCAAATGTACGAGGCAATTCGTCTACTTTCTATTTTGAAAGAAGCCGAAGATACTCCGCAAGAAAAAATCGACGAAGCTGAAAAAGCAGTTGCCGATTTGCAAAATGATATGGGCGAATTGTCTGAAATGGCTCAAATTAGAAATCTGCACTGGTGGACAGTCGAATATGGTTTGATCGGAACAGTTGAAGATCCAAAAATTTACGGTGCGGGATTGCTTTCTTCAATTGGCGAAAGTGCCCACTGTATGACCAATAATGTAAAGAAAATCCCTTATGACATTTCTGCCGCCAATCAAAATTTTGATATTACACAATTACAGCCACAGCTTTATGTAACGCCAACTTTCTCTCATTTAAGTTTGATTTTAGAAGAGTTTGCTAATAAAATGGCTTTAAGAACTGGCGGTTTATCTGGTATTAAAAAATTGATTCAATCTAATGCTTTAGGAACAATTGAATTGAGTACAGGTTTACAAATTTCAGGAGTTTTTACCAATGTGATTGAAGAAGAAGGAAAACCAGTTTACATTCAAACTACTGGAAAAACAGCACTTTCTTACCGAGAAAAAGAATTAGTTGGTCACGGAACTCTAACACATCCACATGGATTTGGAAGTCCGATTGGGAAACTAAAAGGATTTAATCTTGCATTTGAAGATATGAGTCCGAAAGATTTGCAAGCTTACCGAATTGTAGAAAACGAAACGGTAAAACTGGAATTTGAAGGAAATATAATTGTTGAAGGTGAAATTATTACGGGTTCTAGAAATCTTCATGGAGAAATCATTTTAATTAGTTTTAAAAATTGTACCGTAACTCATGGCGAAACAATTCTGTTTCAACCAGAATGGGGAAATTACGATATGGCAATTGGCAAAAAAGTAATTTCTGCTTTTTCTGGCCCTGCCGATGTGAATAGTTTTGACTTAATTAATATCGTTCCTTCAACAAAAACAATCAAAGCGAAACATACAGATGAACGTGATGAATTAGAGCATTTATATGCAACTGTTCGTGACATTCGAAATAATAAAAATGCTGATACAGAATTACAATCTGTTTTCGAAAAACTAAAAAATAATCATGCAAACGATTGGCTTTTAGCTATCGAGATTGCTGAACTTTTGAAGGATTCAAACGAAAAACAGCTTTTGCAAGAAATATTGGTTTACCTAGATCAATTGAAAGAAAGACGTCCTGAAATTGCGCATTTAATTTCTGGTGGATTGGATTTGATTTTTGATAGTTCTTTACCTAATTTGCCACAAAGGCACTAAGGCGCAAAGGTTTTTTTTGATAATTTTTTAATCTCGCAAAGTCGCAGAGTCGCAAAGATTTTTACTTTTTAAAGTTTACTAAATTTCTTTTATTAGATTAAAAGATAGAATTATATATTGAATTGCCTCCTGCTTTAGCTGGAGGAAAATAGAGCCAAAATCAAAAGGCTTTAGCCAAATCTCATGTTTTGGCTAAAGCCTTTTTCAATTTCTTGATGAACACCTCCAGCTAAAGCAGGAGGCAATTCAAAAAAAACTTTGCGCCTTAGTGCCTTTGTGGCAAATTTTACAGCTTCAAATCCTGAGTCAATTCAGTTTCAGATTCAATAGTTTTTCCGTTGTACTGTAGTTTCCATCCCATTGAATTGGTCATGATTAAAATCTTAGACAATTCGCTTATCAATCGGTTTTGAGCGTTAGTTTTTAGTGTCGAATTTTCGATTTTCTTAGCCAGATTCGCTTTTACCGATTTATTGATTTTATTGTAATCATCTCCTGTAAACGGATTCAATTTGCTTTGCTCAACATCGTAAAACTGAATATCTGGATTTATAGTGATTTCTTCTTTTGGGATATTTAAAATCGTGATAGTTTTATTTTTTTCATCAATTTCATATTTCATTTGATGCAAATCGTAGGCAACAGTCACGTTTGCATTGACCACAATCAAAGCTTTTTTCTCAAAAGAAATCATATCCATTAAATATTTCTGTTGATTTTTATAGGTAATCACTTCAGAGAAATGTCCTTCGGTGACAACCAATTTTCCAACGTTAAGAATCTGCTGCTGAATTAAATTGGTATTGTAGTTTATATCTGAATCATCTTCTTTTTTGAACTGGCAATATTTAAAAGCCAGAACAATAAGTAAAATAATAACACCAACGCCTATAATTCTTTTGATCAAGTTTTGCATTCTTCTAAAATATTTTAGACCAATTTACTTCATTTTTTCTTTTATTCCGCCACGAATTCACGAATTTTCGCTAATCTCTTTGGCTATTAATTTTTCAAATTTCGCAAATCAAAATTTGTGAAATTCAATTATAAATATCTATATAGATTAACAAAAATTCGTGAATTCGTGGCTAATAAGCCTAGAACGGATAACCGATTGCAATATTCAAAATTAGGTTATCTTTTCTCCAAGAACTGCTTCCAAAATTAATATCGTCAATTATCCATCTTTGTCCGTCTGGCAAAGCAGGATTTCGAAGCGGAATGGCCAAATCGGTTCTTAAAATTAAAAACGACAAATCGAAACGTAAACCTGCTCCTGCTCCAATCGCGATTTCTTTCATAAAATCTTTCGAAATTTCTGCTCCAGGTTTATTAGGATCGGCGTGCAAAAGCCAAATATTTCCTGCATCTAGAAATACAGCACCTCTCACAATACTAAATAATTTAGCTCGATATTCGGTATTGAATTCCAATTTTAAATCTGCTGATTGATCGGGCGTATAATTGTTAGTTGTTGTGGGCGGAATAACATAACTTCCCGGCCCTAAAGTTCTTGCTCTAAACGCTCTAATACTATTGGTTCCTCCCACTACAAATTGTTTTGAAGCTGGAAGTGTATTCGAATTTCCGTAAGCAAATCCTGCACCAACAATCAATCTACTGGCCAATTCACTTTCTTTTCCAAGCTTCAAATAATGCCTAAAATCAGATCTTATTTTCACATATTGGCTAAACGGAACATCAAAGATTTTTATCGTATCATTTTTCTTAATATTAGCTCCTGTAACTGCCCCTGTTAGATTTCCTGCCAAATCTAATTCGCCGTTAAAATATATCGTATGTCTTTTACGCTTCTGCATCGTATTGGTATACGTATAATTATACGTTGGCCCAAAGATTAATTGTTTTTCAATTACTTTTCCTAATGCTGGGTCGGTTTTAATATCTTCCAAATATTCTGGCGTAACATGATTTGGGCTTACGTAAGTTACATCGATTATATTCAATTGATGTTCTTTACGAATGTTCTCTTTCCACATATATCCAAAAGAAGTATTGAAAGAATTCAAAGCATAAAGCTCGGTTCTTTTTTGGTATTCATAACGCAAAGTGGCTTTGGTTCTGGGTACATATTCGCTATTACCTTCAATATGAAAAGGCGTTATAAATCTTGGCCAAGTCAAACTCACCTCACCTCCGAGTTTATAAATATTTTTTCCTTTATTTACTCCTCCAAGCTGAAAATCGGCTCCTCCAAAAACAGAAGCGGTAAACAATTCTGCTCCTCTAAAAAAGTTTCGGTTATTCCAGTTTAAATTTAATTCTGTCCCCGTATAACTCGCTGAATTCGTTTTTCCAATAACTTCAACACGAATAAACTTTTTAGGCAAAAGAGTCAAGTAATAATAAGAATTTAAAGCATTTGGAATAGAATCTGAAGGTCTAAATTCGTTCTTTACAAAACTGAAAGTACCAAGATTCACAAATCGGTTTAAAGTTAAATTGTGGTCTTTTCGATTGTAAACATCTCCTTTTTTGAAATAAATCGTTCGATCGTAAATTCTTGGTTTGAAAGTTTCTGTCGTATCAATTATCGTGAGATCTTTATATTGTGTCATGTTTCTTTTTCGATAAACAGCACTATCATTCGTTAGAGAATAATTTGGATACACAAAAATCTTATCAATTTTATAAGTGGTTAAAGCTTTTACTGGCGTATCATCTTTTATAACCAATCTAATTCTTACTTCATGATCGCCTTTACTGCTGTCTACTTTGGCCAAAATATAATCTGGATTAAAATAGAAATAACCTTTTTCTTTTAATCTCGCATCAATTCTTTCTCTTTCTGCTTTTATAATATCTAAATCATAAGGCGCGCCCACTTTAAGCAAACTTCTTCTGCTGCTTTTTGCAATAATCTTTGACATTTTTAAAGAATCGTCTGGAAATATCACGCTTTTTATAATGTATTGCTGTCTTGGCCTAACGATATATTCTGCCGTAACTCTTTTGTTTCGAACAGTAGAATCGGCACTTACACGGGTTTTAAAATATCCTCTGTTTTCTGTAAAATTTCTTAATACAGAAGCATTGTAATCCAAATCGACCTGGCTAAAAAGTACTGGCGGTTCTCCGACTTTATTTCTTAACCAATATCTTGTTCCTTTATCTTTTTTAGGTTCGCCAGCAAGATTATAGATTAATAATTTTGGACGCAAGCCAAAGATTTGCTTGTTTGGTTTTGGGCGCAACAAACCCTCGAGTTCCTTTTCTAATGCTTTTCGATTTTTCTTTTTCATAATCGAATCTTTTATGGTCACGGAACCTCCTGTGTAAAGCAAATCGCCCTCTGGAAGGTATTTTGTGTTACTGCATCCTACAACAAAAAATAAGGAAAGCAGTGCCATACACTTTATATAAAATGGGTTTATATGATTATGTTTTCTGCTCATTTCCTTCAATTGTTTTTTCGTCTTCGTTCTCCTGCAACTTTTCCTTTTCCTTCTGTTCTTTCTTTTTCTGTTTTTCTTTTTCCTTACGTATTTTTTCTTCTCTAATTAATTGTTTCTCTTTTTCTGTACGATGAAAAAGTTCTCTGAATTTATTGTAACTCATCGTGATTACAAACGCCACTCCAGTCTCAATTACCTGACCTTCAACTGCAACCTGATATTGATTTTTACGATAGGCACGAACCATATAGCGACCGTCTTTTGTCAATTGATAATCTAATGCTACATCGCCCGCAATGTTGGTTGTTTCTTCGTTGGCGCGTTCCTGTCCTTCTACTCCAAAACTGCTTCCAACAGTAACTTTCAAACGATCGTCTAGTAATTTTTTAGAAACCTCGACATTCAAATCAGTTCTGTTTTGCATGGTTCCTGTCGTGTAATCTTCTGTCGATTCTAAATCAAAATTTACTTCAAAACCTGTAATAAGATCTCCTGCCAGATTATTTAATTGCTGCGAAAGAATTTTACTTACACTTTGTCTAGCAAAAGATTCTGCATTTGTACCGCCACTTTCACTAGAAAACGGATTTTCGCCCACAAATCGGTTTAACAATAAAAGTGCAAAAACCTGTTTATTCAATTCCGCTGGATCTTGCTCTAATTGTTTCAGTTTTGTTTGTGTCATATCTACAACATCTGTAGAAACATTATAATTCCCTTCTGGAAGCACAATTCCAAATGAGATTTCTGGTTTAAGCAATTCTCCATTCATTTTCAACAAAGTCTGAAAAGGAAGTTTTTGTTTATAAGTATTTTGAACCGATGGAGGTAGATTTGTCAACTGACTTCCTAACAAATCAATTGGTGCTGTGTTTACTTTATAAATAGCTGTAATATTTAAAGTTGCCATTGTTGGTTCGCCGTTCCAAGTAATAAAACTTCCTTTCTGAATATCAAATTTTCTTTTGATTCCGTTGAAATTCATTTGATAAGAACCATCTGAAAATTCATATTTTCCTGTCAAAGTTGTTTTTCCGGATTGATCGATTCCACCTACTAACTCTGCTTCTCCTTTCAAATTCAAATAGTCGCCATTAGATTTATCAATCAGGAGAGTTAATTCTGCTTCTTTATCAATCGAAATTGCGACATTAACGTTCATTCCTTTCAATTCTGATTGATTCAGTTTGTTCTGCATATCAACCGTTTGTCTCAAATACAAATTGTCTTCATCAACAAATTCTACAATCCCTTCTCTATCAGCAATTGAAGGATCTGATTGAGGCATTACAACTGTAAATTTGGTTTCTTTATTGATTTTAAGCGTTCCGTCAATAACAGGACTATCGAGATTACCTTTGATATTCAGTTTTGTGTCCAAAAACAAATCACCATAAAACAAATCGTTGTCTTTTGCTTTCGAATTAATTGCTCTAAAATCGTTTGCTTCAACAACCAAATTGAAATTATATTTAACAAAATCTGGAGACTGAATTGTTCCGTTTACATATAATTCATTGTCGTTTTCGTCAAAAAGAGAAAATTTATCAAATGAAATGGTTTCGTTATTGAAGGTGATTTTTTCATTTTTAGTTTTAAAATAGGAATTCAGTTGCGTTACTCTAAAACCAGCATCATTAAAGTTTAATTCTCCATTAATTTTTGGAGCAGAAGTATTTCCTGTCAATTTAAAATTTCCCGATAGAAAACCTTGTCCTTCAGTAATATTTCCCATACTGAATCCTTGAATACTTTTGATATACAGTTTGTTAATTGCAACATCAAAATCAAAATTTCCAGCGTCTAACTGATAATCTCCTGTAAGTTTTAGATCATTTCCTTCGTCGCTCAAAGCTACATTTGCGGCAAGCGTATTGGCAGTTTTATTGTCGACTTTTATTTCTAAATCACCAACTTTTGATCCTTTAAAAGTAAAATCATCAATTTTTAAATCTGATGTAAAAGTTGGACTTGTCATTACATTTTCAACCAAAGCATTTCCGTTTATCAAACCTTGCATTAACAACTCGTCTTTTTTGACCATATTCATAATGGTTTCAATTTTGAAGTTTACAAAGTCGACTTGCAACGGTGCATTATCTTGATTTCCTTGCGATTGTACTTTTAATTCATTTCCGTTATTATTCAAATTGAATTTATTGACATACAGTCTTTTTTCTCCAAATTCAATTGAATTTTCTGGATCGACATTCCATTTGTCATAATTTAAAATGAAGTTTTCAGAATCGAACTTTACTATATTTTTAGAATCTTCTGCTTTAAATTCACCTGCAATAAAATATTGCTGTTTTTGTTTTGCATCCTGAACTTCAAGCGCATAAGTCAAAATATTATTTTGAACTTCTCCGCTTAAACTTGTAAATGGAATTTTTAAAGAACCGCTTTCAATTGTAGCAACAGAAACTGAATATTCTAAAGCATTTTCTTTAGCTTCAATATTGATTCTTCCGTCAGAAATAGTGTTATTCGCGTAAACAATTCTCGGAATCGTCCCTTTTACTTCTAAAGAATCCGTCTGATTATTGTATTTTCCATTGATTGTAAAAGGCTCTAAACCTGTCAGTTTTGGCAACAATTTAAAAAGCACTGGATCATTATCAACTTTCAACATAAACGCCAATCTTTGCTCATCTGATTCTGCGTTAACTTTCGGGTTTTTAAGATCAATATATTTCGATAATGACTTTTGAACTGAATTTGCCAAAGTCGTCAGTTTGTATTTTCCAGTCACTTCTGCTTTTAGAAATTGAGACGAAATTTTAATCGAATTACTGTCTTTATCTGCGAAAGCCAAAACACGAATCGAATCCAAAACAATTGGCTCAACATCTTGCAAAATCTGAATGTTGGATAAAAACACTTTTCCGTTTAGAAAATCTGGATTACTGTTGGTAATATCGGCATCGACATTTCCGCGAAGTTTCATCGGGCCTGCGTGCAGATTCAACTTTTCTAAATCGGCAATATCTAAATTCAGTTTTAATTTTACAGTTGGGTATTTGTCTTTTGTGTCTCCGCTTGCAGTTAAATCAAAATTCAGATTCGGATCTTTCATTCCAGATTTTACTGCGAAAGAACCATTTTCGATATTTCCTTTTAAAGCTAAATTCTTATATGTATATCGATTAAAAACCGCTTTCTGAACCAAACCATCAATTGCTGCATTTGCTGTTTTTGGATCTAAACCATTTCCTTTAACTTTCGCTTTAAGCGTAATTTTTCCGATTGAATCGTTTTTGATTAATCGTCCCAAATCAAATTCCTGCAAAGAAACGTCTGCATCGTATTTTTCTTTTTTCTTGATTCGCTGATCAAATAACGCATCGACTTTTGCATTTCCAAAACTGCTATTTAAAGTCAAATTGGTTTTGAAATTCTGTACCGAACCTTTAAATTTTCCTTGCAAACTTAACTGCGAAGGCAATTGAATGTTTTTCGGAATTGTTCCGGCTGGCACAAACATATTAATGTCTTTTGAAGTACTCGAAATCTTCTTGATATTCAGATCATAATAGGCTTTTTGAGCATCAGGAAGTCCGGCAATTTTCCCCGAAAGAAAAACTTTTGTAGAACCAATTCCGCTCATTTCAAATTTCGAAATATTCAAATCTTTTACTTTCCCACTCACGCGACTGTCTACATACAAAATCGCATTTGGATTACTTTTAAACGGATTTGTTTTCTGCAAATCGGGAACAAACAATAAAATATCTTTGAAACCAATTTTTGACTGTTTCAAATTGGCATCAATAGCGAGATTTCCTAAATCTTTTTGAAGTGATTCTAGTGATTTATATTGCGCCTTAACTTTATCTTGAACAAGAGTTTGTGGCGTTTTAAAATACAGATTTTCTAATGTGGCACTTTTTGGACCATAAAAGAAATCTGTTTTTAAAGCTTGAATCTGCAAACCGCTTTTTTCGTTTACAGTCAATGTTTTAATATTTCCAGAAATGGTATCATTTCCGTAATACAATTTGTCGGCTTTAAAGTTGAATTTATTCAAATCTAAGTGTGCATAATCAATACCTTTTGTTTTGGATTTTGACTGCATATCATCAAATTTGAAAGCGATATTTTCTAGATTGGTTTCATTGAGTTTCACTTTCCAACCTGCTTGTTTTATTGCAGTTGTATCTAAATTTGGAGTTTGAATTTGTTTGTCTTTTGCGCCTAATCTTAGATTTCCGCTAAGATTTTTTACTTCGAAAGTATCGAAATCTAAAAGCTGTTTGTTTAAATCAATTTTGTTTACGGCCAGATTTAAATTTCCTAAACGAATGCCTGAATTTAATTTGGAATCTTTATTATCGTATAAAATATCGATTTTAGATAAAGTGATTTTATCCAGTTTCAGTTTGAAATCTGGGCGCTTTGAAACGGTATCAACGGTTTTAACAGAAACTTCAGCAATCTTCTCGACAACATCTTGATCCAAAACTACTTTCAATCCATTCAAATTGATATTCGGAATATTAAAATCCATTTGATCCAAATCAAACTTTTTGAATTTCGTATCAAAATGAGTAAGATTTACTCGAATATCATTTTTCGAAAAATCATCTTTAAAATTGAATTTAACTTGATCGAGATTTACCTTTACAACAGAGATTTTGAAAGGTTTAGCATTTGGATCTTCTACTTTCGGCTCTTTAGATTCAAATGCTTTTATGATATAATCGAAATTGAAAACGCCGTCTTTGTTTCTTGAAATATTGGCTTTTACGTTTTCTAATGAAACTGAATTGATTTCCAGTTCGCTGCTTACCAATTTAAAAAGATCAACATCAACTTCTAATCGTTTACCAGCCAACAAAGTATCTTTCTTTTGATCTTCAAAATAGAAACCTTCCAGCACTACATCTTTTGGAAATTTGATCAAAATTTTATCCAGAGAAACTTTGGTTTTTATTTTTCCTTGAAGATATGTTATCGCCTTGTCCTTAACGAAATTTTGGACTGACGGAACTTGGATTAAAATAATTAGAAGTAATAATAGCGCAACCACAGAAACCACGCACCATATTAGAATGCGAAGTATTTTTTTAAGAAAATGTCTGGGTTTCTTATTCATACGTCAATAAAATCGTTAAGATTCAAATTGCTTCTGAAAAAAGCAGGGTTACACATCTTACAAAAATGTAAAATTTAAACCTTAACAATTTACATAATTATGAGCAATTATTCTAAAATTTCACTGCTAAATCATTTATTAAGACCAATAAAAAAGCCAAACAATAAAATTATTTGGCTTTAAGATTTTCTATATCGCTATATACGTTTTACTAATAGGAATATGTGCATTTAAAGGATATCGCTTTGTAGTTCATTTCAGTAGGAAAATTATTTTCATCAAAAGCATATGTTATCTCATTGGTATAACTATTGTTATCTACTAAAGTGACTGTATAACTTATTACATTATTAACCGATGAGCTAACTTGTGGCTGCTCTTCAAAGATTTTATTAAACCCTAAAACATTTCTCATCGGACTATTTTTATCGTCATATTTATATGTTGTTACAGATGATGAAGTTTCATATTTTATGATATTTCCATCCTTTAATGTATAAATATTCTTTGGAGAAATGATTTCTTCTGCACCAGTTGAAATAGTAACTCGAGATATTACAAATGAAACAACATCACTAGATTCATAAGTATAAGAATACTTATCATAGTAATCACGTCCTGGAAGTTTTCGCAAATAAGTTGTCAATTTTCCATTAGTATAATTATACTCATCTGTAAAGTCTGAAGCTTCTTTCTTGGTAATTAAATCTCCGGTATAAGTGTATTTTACAACATAATTGTCGGTATATGTACTGCTAACAATTTTATTTCCATCAAAGACGAAATCAATAGCCACTGGACCATCAAGATCAGAAATAATTTGTTTTTTTGGTACTCTGCTCTCAGTATTCTGAGCAGCGTTATCATCGTTTGAACAAGATGTTAACATCATTAGCGAAATGCAAAGCAAATAAGTAATTTTTCTCATCATATTTAAAGGTATTTATTACAAATAAACATAATTTTAGGATCAAAACATAACAATTTGTTTATTTTTTGTTTTGAATATTTTCAAACCGAAATTCAAAAAAACTTTCTTTTATACATTAAAACACAATATGAGGCCATTTTTCCTCAACGTTTTTCATTTTTTGCTGAAGATTGGCTAAGAATTTTTTATGCTGGTCTGATTCTGGATTAAAACTTCTATGACGCAGGCTTTTTTGGATTTCGTCTACTTCTTTCATTATAGAAAAACTGTTCTCTGAAATGTGGCTTTCGCTGAAAAGCTTCCAGATATAATCAATCGCAATTTGGTTGGGATGAAGCATATCTTCGTTATAAAAACGGTAATCACGAAGTTCGTCCATCATGATTTCGTACGAAGGAAAATAATTATGAGTTATGAATTTTGAATTATAAGTTTTTAAAACCTGATGAAGCGCTGTAAATAAATGCGATTTGCTCAGCTGATTTTCTACAAAACCGTCTTTGATATGTCTTACAGGAGAAATCGTAAATATGAAATTAATATTTGGGTTTAAAGTCTGAATAGCGCCGATTGTATTTTGAATACTTTTTTGAATTACTTCAACCGATAATAATTCTTTCGCAAATTGCTTTTGAGGAACTTTATGGCAATTGGCTACAATTTCATCTTTTTCTATGTTTCTGTAAATCCACGAAGTCCCAAAAGTGATAATGATATGTGTTGCTTCTTTGATTTGTTTATAGGTTTCAGTAATTGCTTTGTTAAGCGTTTCCAACAATTCTTGTCGGTCTGAATTACTCAAATCGGAATGCACTTCGTAGCTATGCCAGCGTTCATTGTGAAAGAAAACATCTTTTTCTCCAAACAATTCCTGTTTAGAAACTCTATCAAATAATTTCTCAATTGAAACTGGATTAAAAATTATCCCAAACGGATTTGTTTCATTTTGAAATTTAAAATAATCGAATTTCTCCGCCATATTTTCTGCAAAACAAGATCCAATAGAAAGTACTTTCGAATTATAATCGATCGGATTATTACTTTTTGAAATGGGAATTTGGGTTCTGAATTGCATTACTTCGGGTTTTTAAACAAATTTCGGTTATTTTATTCAACAAAAAAACCAAATACAAAAAAGCATTTGGTTTTTTATGGTTTTGGATCTTGTACAAATTAGTATTTATATTCAATTGTTTCGTTTAAAATTATCCAATGCAAGATTATTTTTTTAATTGTAAAAGGTCTTCTAAAACAGGAAAAATCTAAAAAAGCAGCCAAATACATTAAGTATTTGGCTTTCTATTTAATATAAATATTTTGTTGTACTTGAGACCTGTTCTCCTCCACCTTTATAATACGTTTTTAAACTTGGATATCCTTCATCATTATATTCATAAGTATTCTTATCGTAAACAAAATTTGTATTACTCGAAATTGTTAAAATATTATTGCTCGAGGACATCTCTTCAGCAATTAATAGATTGATACCCTTAATATTTTTAAACGGAGAATTTTTATTGTCATACTCATAAATTTGCGCATACATATCAAGTGCTGTTTTGCCATTTACAGTGGTATTTCTAATTACATTTCCATTTTTATAGATCAGCATATTATAAGTATCGCTTTCTTTTTCAATATTGGTAAATTGATCCGTGTCAAATCTTTGCACTTTAATTAGTGTGTCCGATACAAAGGTATATACATTTCTACCTGCGAATTTTCCATTCGGATAATCTATACTAATGCTACTAATAAATTTACTTGATGCTAGTTTTCCGTTTTCATAAAAGTAAGTTACAACTGTAGTCTTGTTTTCTTTACCTTGAACAATCTCATAATACTGTTTAGATTGAATTAATCCTCCTTCGTAAAAAAAATAAATTTTGTTTTTTTTAGTGGTCATGCTTTCAATTTTATCATCTTTATAAGTGATAAAAGTAGTATCGGCCGGAGATCCTGAGTAAGTAGTTATAATACTTTTTGGAAATGTACCATCATTTGCTTCAGGAGAAGAATTTTCTTCACTTGAACATGATGAGAATAGTAGTGCTAAAGCTCCAAAAAGACATAAGATTTTTTTCATGATTGAGGTATTTTTTATTAAACTTTGCAAAAGTAAGAAAGCCAGAAGCATTTGCATCTGGCTTTTATAAATAAAACAGGTTCAACTATTAATAAAAATATTCAATAGTACCTAAACTATCAGATCCTGTATTAACTTCTTTAACTGGATAACCATTCTCATTATAAGTAAAAGTACTGTTTGTCCATAAGTCACCTTCTGATGTATCAGTTAAAATATTAAATTTAACTCCATTACCTTCTCCGTCAACGAATGCAATTTTATCCATTCCTAAAATATTTTTCGTAGGATTGTTTTTATTATCATAAGTGTATTTATGATTTTCCCAGCTTGCGTCTTCACTTATTATCTCACTAACCTCTCCATTTACAAATTTAATGGTGTTGGTTGTTCCTTCAAGTGTTTGAGTTGTTCCATCTCCAGAAAATGATTGCGCTGTAACTGTACCATCAGCATTATAAGTATAAACTTCTTTATGCCCCCAATCCATATTTGGCTCTACTCTAACAAAAGTGGTTAATTTGCCTTCTGCGTTATAAGAAAATGTATTAATCTGATCTACTGTTCCATCAGCATATTTAAATTCTATTTTAGTAATTAGATCTCCCGTATAAGTATAATACAAACCTACATCACCTGAGTCATCTGTTGTACTTACAATTTTATTGCCGTCATATTTATAATTGACAGTAATTTTGTCACCTTCAGGTGTTGTGATAACGTTTTTCTTAAGTAAAACAAGATCTGAAGAAGGAGAATCTTCACTTGAACAAGAGGTTAATAACAGAGTCAAAGCTCCGAAAAGACATAAAATTTTTTTCATTTTGATTTGGTTAAATTTGTTATTGTTACAAACTTAAGACAACCTAAAACCAAAACCTTACGGGATTCCTCATTACAAACAGTTACTATAATTTAAATGCTTCTTAAGATATTATTGGCTAACAAAATAAGCACACAAATATCTTATCACAAAAGATTAGATAAAATCAAAAACACGTATAAATACCTAGCTTTTTTCTTCTATTTTTTTAATTAATTCAGAGACTAAAACAACTGGTAATTTCATCTGTAAAAAATTTACATTTTTAATAACAAAAATGAACTTCACAAACTAAAACAATTCCTTATTTTTGCATCTTCCATTTTTTTAAAATCATATATGAAATTATTATATACTTACATTATCAAACATAAAATGCTCTTGTTTTTTGCTTTGATAATGGCTACTATCAACATTTGTTTCAGTTTATCAGACTCAGTAATTACAGGAAAACTCATGCAGGATTGCGGAGTTGGTCTGGCAAAATATAAAGGAAACGAAATCGGATTTATTAAATCATTGTCTTTCTGGCTTGGGCTTTCGCTTGGTGCAGCGATGATTTCTAGAATTACCAAAAACTTTCAGGATTACTTCACCAATGTTGTTATTCAGCGTACTGGCGCTCAAATGTATACAGACGGAATCAAAAAATCTCTTGATCTTCCTTATGCCGAATTTGAAGATCAACGAAGTGGAGAAACTTTGAGCAAATTGACAAAAGTTAGAATTGATTCCGAAAAATTAATTACACTTTCTATTTCGTTAATCTTTCAAACTATAATCGGTTTTATATTTGTGATCGTTTATGTTGCAAGAATCGATTTTAGAATTTCGATTATCTTCTTAATTACAGCTCCAATTATTGCTTTGGTGAGTTTGTACTTGGGTAAAAAGATCAAAATCGTTTCTAGAAAGATTGTAAATCAAACCAATGCACTTGCCGGCTCAACAACTGAAAGTTTACGAAACATCGAGTTAGTAAAAAGTCTTGGTTTAACATATCAAGAAGAAAAGCGTTTGAACTTAAACACTTTTAAAATTCTTCAACTAGAATTAGAGAAAATCCGTTTCATCAGAAGTTTGAGTTTTATTCAAGGAACAACCGTTCATTTTTTAAGAACTTGTGTTGTTTTTGCTTTATATTATTTCCTTTTCGGAGGAAAAATCATTGTTGGAGATCTATTGACAATGGTATTTTTTACATTCTTCATTTTTGGTCCATTGCAAGAATTAGGAAACTTTATTATTGCTTTGAATGAAACAAAAGTTTCTATGGAGAATTTTAAAACTTTATTAAGCGCTCCAAAAGAATTTCGTCCAAAAACACCAAAACATGTTGGTGCAATTCAGAAATTACTTTTCGAAAATGTTAGTTTTCAGCATAAAACTGCAAAGTTCAAAGCAGTTGAAAATATAAATTTCGAAATCAAACAAGGACAAACCGTGGCTTTTGTTGGTCCGTCTGGATCTGGGAAAACGACTTTAGTAAAATTATTAGTCGGATTATACACTCCGCAAGAAGGTCAGGTTTTGTATAATGATATTGATTCTACAGAAATTGATTTACTTGATTTAAGAAAACAATTAGGATTTGTAACACAAGACGCTCAATTATTTTCTGGAACGATTCGCGAAAACTTATTATTTGTAAAACCAAATGCAACCGATGAAGATTTATATGATGCTTTAAAAAGAGCAAGTTGTGACAAACTTTTGAGACGTGCAGAAGATGGTTTAAACACAACAATTGGTGAAGGCGGAATAAAAGTTTCTGGAGGAGAAAAACAGCGTTTATCTATTGCTAGAGCTATTCTTAGAAATCCGAATTTATTGATTTTTGATGAAGCGACTTCGGCATTAGATTCAATTACAGAAGAGGAAATTAACGCAACAATTAGAAATATTTCAGATAAAAACAGAATCACGGTTTTAATTGCGCACCGTTTATCGACTGTAATGCACGCCGACAGAATATTTGTCTTAGAACAAGGAAAAATCATCGAACAAGGAAAACACGAAGATTTAATTGTAGAAAAAGGGCTTTATTATGCTATGTGGCGCCAGCAAATTGGGGAGAGAAAATAGTTTTCTGAGTCGCTAAGATTCTAAGTTGCTAAGGTTCTAAGCTTTTTTTAACAATCGAAAAACGTACTATTTGTCATTTCGACGAAGGAGAAATCTCCGCAAGTAACTCCGTAACGAGAATCCAATCTTTGTCGAGCTTCTAGGGGAGATTTCTCCTTCGTCGAAATGACATAAAATGAGAGAATACTACAAATAAAAAACCCGACAGATTTTAAAAATCTGTCGGGTTTACTTTTTATAAAAACTTAGAAATCTTAGTATCTCAGATTCTAAGTGACTTTAATTACTTCACAAATTCCACAGCTTTAGCAAGCGCCTCAGCAATTCCGTCAACATTTTTACCTCCTGCAGTTGCGAAGAAAGGTTGTCCTCCTCCTCCACCTTGGATATATTTGCCTAATTCACGAACTACTTGTCCAGCGTTTAAGTTTTTCTCAGCTACAATCTCTTTAGAAACGTAGCATGTTAACATTGGTTTTCCGTCCTGAGCAGTAGCTAAAACTAAGAATAAATTATTATAAGAATTTCCTAATTCGTAAGCTAAATCTTTTGCTCCTTCAGGATTCAAATCAACTTGTTTAGCCAAGAACTGAACTCCATTGATTTCTTGTAATTCTTTAGCTAAATCAGCTTTCATATTTTTAGCTTTATCTTTCAATAAAGTCTCCAATTGTTTTTTCAATTGAGCATTTTCGTCTTGTAATGCCTGAATTGCTTTTACAGGATCTTGAGCATTTTTAAGCGCATCTTTAATTTCAGTTAAAGAAATAGCTTGTGACTCAAAATATTCTTTTGCAGCTTCACTTGTGATTGCTTCAATCCTTCTAATTCCAGCCGCAACTGCACCTTCTGAAACAATTTTAAAGTGCCAGATATCTGATGTATTTGCTACGTGCGTTCCTCCACATAATTCGACAGAATCACCAAATTTAATGGTACGAACTAAATCACCATATTTTTCTCCAAACAAAGCAATAGCACCATCTTCAAGAGCTTGTTCTTTAGGAATTCCTCTTTTTTCGATTAATGGTAAACTCTCGCGAATTCTTGCATTTACAAAGTTTTCTACTTCTAATAATTCTTCATCAGAAACTTTAGAAAAATGAGAAAAATCAAAACGCAAAGAAGCATTTCTTACCATAGAACCTTTTTGCTCGATATGAGTTCCTAAAATCTTACGCAAACCTTGGTGCAATAAATGCGTAGCCGAGTGGTTTGAAGAAGTTTTAGCTCTTTGAATTTTATCTACAACAGCATTAAAAGTTCCAGTAATATTATCTGGCAACGATTGTGTTAAATGTATCGTTTGGTTATTTTCTTTTTTGGTATCGATAATATAAACGATGTCACCATTTTGAGCTTCTAAATATCCTTTATCTCCTGTTTGTCCTCCGCTCTCTCCGTAAAATGGTGTAGCATTGAAAACTAATTGAAAAATCTCTCCATCTTTTACACTTTCTACTCTTCTGTATTTCGTGATTTTAACTTGCTGAGATAATCTGTCATAACCAACAAATTCCTGAATATCATCTTCTACAATTACATTCCAGTCTCCCGCTGTCACTTTAGATGCAGCACGAGATCTTTCTTTTTGCAATTGTAATTGTTCCTGGAATCCTTTTTCGTCTAATTTCAATCCTTTTTCTGAAAGAATCAAAGCCGTTAAATCGATTGGAAATCCGTAAGTATCATACAATTCGAAAGCTTTTTTACCATCGATTGTGTCTCCTGCATTATTTAAAATTACAGCATCCAAAAGAATTAATCCCTGATCTAATGTTCTCAAAAAAGAGTTTTCTTCTTCACGAATCACATTTGAACAAAGCGCTTTTTGCGTTCTAATTTCTGGGAAAGAATCTCCCATTTGCTCGCTTAAAGTTTCAACTAATTTATAAATAAATGGTTCTTTAGTACCTAAGAAAGTAAATCCGTAACGAATAGCACGACGTAAAATTCTACGAATTACATATCCTGCACCCGTGTTAGAAGGCAACTGTCCATCAGCAATAGCAAATGCTACCGCACGAACGTGATCTGCAACTACACGAATGGCAATATTCATTTTATTTTGTTCTTCACTAATGCCTGTTACATCATTAGTTGTATATTTTGCACCTGTAATAGTTTCAATTTCTCTAATTAAAGGCATGAAAACATCGGTATCATAGTTTGATGTTTTTCCTTGTAATGCCATACACAAACGCTCAAATCCCATTCCGGTATCAACGTGTTGCGCAGGAAGTTTTTCTAAAGAACCATCTGCTTTACGGTTGAATTCCATAAATACATTATTCCAGATTTCAACTACTTGCGGGTGATCATTGTTTACTAAACTTTTTCCTGAAACGGCAGCTTTTTCTTCTGGAGTACGTAAATCAACGTGAATTTCAGAACAAGGTCCGCATGGTCCTTGATCTCCCATTTCCCAGAAATTATCTTTTTTATTTCCAAGAATAATTCTGTCTTCATCTATCAATGTTTTCCAGATATCCCAAGCTTCTTGGTCAAACGGAACGTTATCTTCTTTACTTCCTTCAAAAACAGAAACATAAAGATTTTCTTTTGGAATTTTGTACACTTCTGTCAATAATTCCCAAGCCCAGTTGATAGCTTCTTTTTTGAAATAATCTCCAAAAGACCAGTTTCCTAACATTTCAAACATCGTGTGGTGGTAAGTATCAATACCTACTTCTTCAAGGTCATTATGTTTTCCTGAAACACGAAGACATTTTTGCGTATCGGCTATTCTTGGACTTTTTGGAGTTCCGTTTCCTAAGAAAAATTCTTTAAACTGAGCCATTCCCGAGTTATTGAACATTAAGGTTGGGTCATCTTTAAGTACAATAGGAGCTGAAGGAACAATTGTATGCCCTTTACTCTCAAAAAAATCTAAAAATTGTTTACGTACGTCTTGTGATTTCATATTTAAATTAGAAAAATGTGTCTGTTTTAATGTGTCAATTTGAAAATTAGATGATTAGCTAATTTATTCATTTGATGATGCGTTAAGTTTTTTATAATGTAATTAAAAAACTTATAATTTAAACAATAAATTACCTATTTTGCGCATTATCTTAATGATAAAATAGCCCCAATATCTAATCATTAATTCTTGTAAAAAAGAGCAGGACGACTGAAACATTTAGCAGTTTCCTTCGACTAACTCATTTTACAAGGTGCAAAAATAGCGTATTTTAAAATATGGCGAAAGTAAAATATTATTACGACTCAGAAAATCTGGCTTATACGAAAATAAAAACCAGAAAAAGGATTAAAATCGGTTACGCATTACTGTTTTTATTGGCTTCAGCACTATTTGGCTTTTTAGTTTTCGTTCTTTTAATTAACACTCCTTATTTCGAGACTCCAAAAGATCGTTTACAAGCACGTGAAATCGAAAATTTAAAACTGCAATATGCCATTTTAAATAAAAAATTAGACGAAATTGACGAAGCAGCAGACGCATTAGAAGAACGTGACAATAATATTTATAGAGTTTATTTTAATAAAACTGAAATTCCAGATTCTATCAGAAAAGCTGGTTTTAGAAGTTCTCAAAGGTATAAAGCTTTAGAAGGTTATAATAATTCTCAGCTCGTTTTAAATGCAACAAAAAGAATTGACAAACTGTCAAAACAATTGGCAATTCAGTCTACATCTTTAGATGAAATTTTAAAATTGGCTGGAGCCAAAGAAAATTTATTACTCGCAATTCCTGCCATTCAGCCAGTTCGAAATGAAAATTTAAAACGTGTCGCGTCAGGTTTTGGATACCGAATCGATCCTTTCACGAAAGTGCGAAAAATGCACAACGGAATGGATTTTACCGCCAATACTGGAGCTCCCATTTATGCCACAGGTGACGGAGTCGTAGAAAGAGCTGACAACACGGCTTCTGGATACGGAAATCATATTGTGATCAGGCATGGTTTTGGATATGAGAGTTTATACGCCCACTTAAGCAAATATAACTGCCATCCTGGACAGCGAGTTAAAAGAGGTGATGTTATTGGTTTTGTTGGAAGCACAGGAAGATCTGAAGGTCCGCATTGTCATTATGAAGTTCATAAAGATGGTAAAGTAGTCAATCCGTTGAATTTTTATTACGGAAATATTTCGGCTGCAGAGTATGTGGCAATTTCGCAAATGGCAAACCAAGAAAATCAATCATTAGATTAATAAGATTAATATTCCGAAAAAATAGTATTTTTGAAATAAAATAGAAAAAAACGAACCATGCATATTGAACTTTCTAAAGACAAAAGATATTACAGTATTGGCGAAGTTGCCAAAGCTTTTAATGTCAATGCCTCTTTGATACGATTTTGGGACAGCGAATTTGATATTCTTAAGCCTAAAAAAAATGCAAAGGGAAACAGAATGTTCACGCCTGAAGATATTACAAACCTTCAGCTAATTTACCATTTAGTAAAAGAAAGAGGATTTACGCTTGAAGGTGCAAAAACACACTTAAAAGAAGGTCAGAAGAAAACGTTAGATAAATTCGAAATAATACGTAAATTAGAGTCGATAAAAACGCAATTGAACGACATCAAAAATGAATTGTAATTAAAAATTGAAATAAACTTAAATCAAAACAAATATGAAAAAGTGGTTAATCCCTGTAGGAATTATTGTAGCACTTATTGCTATTATCGCATTTTGGTCGATTGGTATTAAAAATACTGCTTTACAACACAGTCAAGCTGTAAATAAAGAATGGGGAAATGTTCAAACGGCTTACCAAAGACGTAATGATCTTATCGGGAATTTAGTAAACACTGTAAAAGGTGCCGCTGACTTTGAAAAAGGAACTTTAACTGCAGTAATCGAAGCTCGTGCAAAAGCTACTTCGGTAACAATTGATCCAAGTAATGTAACTCCTGAGCAATTAGCAGCATTTAACCAAGCTCAAAGCGGTGTAAGTTCATCATTATCAAGATTATTGGTTTCTGTTGAACAATATCCAACTTTGAAAGCAAACGAGAATTTCTTAAAATTACAAGACGAATTGGCAAGTACTGAAAACCAAATTTTAACAGCTAGAACTCGTTTTAATGAAGCTGTACAAGTTTACAACGGATATATCTTAAAGATTCCAAACAACTGGTTCTTGAGCGAATACAAAGAAAAACCATACTTTGAAGCATCTACTGGAGCAGATAAACCTGTTGAAGTAAAATTCTAAGAACTTTTTAGACCATAATCTAAAATCTACAACCTAAACTCTAAAATCATTTTCATGTCAAAAGTAGAAGATTTTTTAACCAAAGAAGAAGAGCAAGAAATTGTTGAAGCTATTCGTATGGCTGAAAATAATACTTCTGGCGAAATTAGAGTACATATAGAAAAAACAACTTCTAAAGTCCATTTTGATAGGGCTTTAGAAGTTTTTCATGAATTACGAATGGATGAAACTAACCTAAAAAATGGCGTATTACTCTATTTTGCAGTTGACGACAAAAATTTTGTAATCTGTGGAGACAAAGGAATTAATGATTTGGTTGCCAATGATTTTTGGGACTGTACCAAAGACATTATGACCAATCATTTTAAAGCTGGAAATTTTAAACAAGGAATTGTTGACGGTATTTTAAATGCTGGAGAACAGCTTAAAAAATATTTCCCTTCTCAAGAAGATGATGTAAACGAATTATCTAACGAAATCTCAAAAGGATAAATAATGAAAAATTCCAAAAATAAAATCTCAAATTTCAATAGAATTTTTCAGATTACTCTTTTGTTTATCACATTATTCATCAGCAATAGCATTTTTGCTCAGTTTGATATTCCCAAAAAACCAGATTTTCAAACTTCTGTTTACGATTACGCTAACATTTTAAGTTCGACAGAAAAAACGCAATTAGAAGAAAAGCTAATTCGCTATTCAGATTCTACATCTACTCAAATCGTAGTAATTACTATTGAAAGCTTAAAAGGCGAAGACATTGGTATTCTTACGCCAAAATGGGCTCAAGAATGGGGAATCGGACAAGCAAAGGAAGATAATGGCGTTTTAATTTTATTGGCTAAAGCCGAAAGAAGAATTTGGATTTCGCCAGGTTATGGACTTGAAGACCGATTAACTGCAGGTATAGGCGGAGAAATTACTCGAAATATTATCATTCCAGAATTTAAAAAAGGAAGCTATTACAACGGTCTTGACAAAGGAGCCGATGCTCTTTTTGATGTTTTTAAAGGGAAATACAAAGGCGAACGCAAACAAAGCAAACAAAAAGATTTCCCTATATTTCCTTTTATTGCCATTATTGTAATTATTCTGATTCTGGTTTCTCGAAATAAAAGAGGCGGTGGAGGAAATTCTGGCAACAATGGCGGTGGCGGCCCTAGCTTGCTTGACGCTATTATTCTGAGTAATCTTGGAAGAAGTAGTGGCGGATTTGGAGGCTTTGGCGGCGGATCATCTGGTGGTGGTTTCGGCGGAGGCGGAGGTTTCGGTGGTGGCTTTGGCGGCGGCGGATTCTCTGGAGGTGGTTCTGGAGGAAGCTGGTAATTTATTCTGGTTCTAATTTTCATTGTTTGAAGTTTCAGGTTTAGGTTTCAATCTTAAAAAATCATACATTTACATTTTACAATTTATTAATAGATGTTATCACATAAAGCAAAATACGCCCTTAAGGCCTTACTTTATTTAGCAGAACAAGACGAAAATCACATTTCTAGAACTGTAGAAATTGCTGATGGCGCGAATATTCCAAAAAAGTTTTTGGAGCAGATTTTATTAGATCTAAAACGCGGTCGTTTTGTGAGCAGTAAGCAAGGAAAATTTGGCGGTTATTATCTGATAAAATCCAAAAATGACATTACTTTGGCAGAAATTCACCGATTATTTGACGGTGCAATTGCACTTTTGCCATGCGCTTCTTTAAATTTTTACGAGCCTTGCTCTGATTGTAAAACCGAGTCTGAATGCAGTCTGCGTCACGGTTTGATGCTAATTAGAGACAAAACTTTGAAGGCTATGGAAGGCATTACAATCGCCTCATTGGTAAAAAAATAAAAAAATATTCTATAAAGTCTAGTAAATCGATAGAATTAATTATATATATTTGCCAAAAATAATTAACTAATCATTTACAAAATTTTAACTCATGAAAGTACATTCTAGTAAATCAGGTGGACAAAATCTTTTGCAAAAAAAACATAATTATAATTTCACAACTGTGAAAACTGTTTCATCTATGATGTGTATGTGTTGGTAAAAAAAATTTAATATTAAATTCTACTAATCATATATACTTAATATAAAAAATGAAAACATCTATAAAAAATATACTTACAATACTTGCAGTTTTAACATTCTCAATCTCATTCGCACAAAACATTGAAGGAGTTGTAACAACTGATCAAAATATTCCTTTAGAAGCAGCTAACGTGGTAATTAAAGGAACAACTTTTAGTACAATCACAAATTCTGAAGGGCGCTTTTCTATAGAATCTCAAGGAAAATTACCTCTTACACTTTTAGTTCAATATATTGGTTATAATACCGCTGAACTTGAAATTACTTCAATTCCAGCTTCTCCAATATTGATAACTTTACGTGAAGAAAATAAACTTGTCGAAGTAGTAGTTTCTTCAAGAAGAAGAATCGAAAAAGTACAAGATGTGCCAATTGCCGTTTCTGTTGTTACAGGAAAACAAGCAGAAGCAGCAGGAGCATTTAATGTAAACCGTATTAAAGAATTGGTTCCTTCTGTACAATTGTATTCTTCTAACCCAAGAAATACAGGAATCAACATTAGAAGTTTAGGTTCACCATTCGGACTTACCAATGACGGTATCGATCCTGGAGTTGGTTTCTATGTAGACGGTGTTTACTATGCACGTCCGGCAGCTACTACTTTAGATTTTATCGATGTAGAACAAATTGAGGTTTTACGTGGTCCACAAGGTTCTTTGTTCGGAAAAAACACTACTTCTGGAGCTTTTAACATTACTTCTCGTAAACCAAGTTTCACAACAGGTGCTGATTTTGAGCTTAGCTACGGAAATTATGCTTTTTTACAAGCTAAAGCTTCTGTTACAGGAGCATTAGGAAAAAAAGTGGCTGGTCGTTTATCTTTTTCTGGAACACAGCGTGATGGTTTAATCGATAACGTTGCTACAGGAAGACCGACAAATACTTTAAATAATCAAGGTTTTAGAGGACAATTATTATGGACTCCTACAGAAAATACAAACGTTACTTTTGCAGGTGATCTTACAACACAGCGTCCTGACGGATATGCGCAGGTTGTTGCTGGTGTTGCCCCTACTAAAAGGGCTGCATACCGTCAGTTTGATGCTATTATCGCCGATTTAAATTATCAATTGCCAAGTTTAAATGCTTTTGATCGTAAAATTGATCATGATACTCCTTGGCGTTCTGGACAAGATTTAGGAGGAGTTTCATTAAATGTTGATACAAAAATTGGAGGCGGAACGCTTACTTCTACAACAGCATGGCGTTTCTGGAATTGGGATCCATCAAATGATAGAGATTTTACAGGATTACAAGTTTTAGCTAAATCTCAAAACCCAACAAGACAAACTCAAATTACGCAAGAAGTTCGATATGCAGGACAATTAACTTCAAAAATTAGTGGTGTTGCAGGAGTATTCTTTATAGACCAAACTTCTCAAACAGACGGAACTGAAGAATCTGGAGATGCACAATGGAGATTTTCTCAAAGTTCAACAAGTTCATTATGGGCAACTCCTGGACTTTTTGAAGGGTACGGAATTCATACTGATGCAAGAATCAGGGCTTCTAGTGCGGCTGTATTTGGACAACTTGATTGGGCAATTACAAACAGATTCCATATTTTACCAGGTTTGAGATATAATTTTGATAAGAAAGATGCTAGTTACTCTCGTAAAACTTACGGAGGTCTTCAGACTACAGATCCTGCCCTATTAGCTTTGAAAAAATCTGTATACTCTGATCAAGCATTTGATTCAGATACTGACAACACAGATTTTTCTGGAAACTTAACGCTTACTTACAAAGCATCTGACAAAATCAATGCTTATGCAACATTTGCTAAAAGTTACAAACCAGTTGGAGTTAACGTAGCTGGACTTCCAACAAACTCATCAGGACAGCCAATGACTGAACTTGCAGTGGTTAAACCAGAAAAAGTATATCATTACGAAGTTGGAGTAAAAACATCTCCGTTTAAAAACTCTATTTTAAATTTAACGCTATTTAATACTGATATCAAAGATTTCCAAACTAACGTTCAAGCAGCTGAATTAGGTGTAAACCGTGGTTATCTTGCAAATGCTGATAAAGTGCGTGTAAGAGGTGCTGAATTGGATGCGAGCTTTGTTATCAATTCACATGTAACGATAAATGGTGCTGCAACATATACAGATGGTAAATATGTGAAATTTACAAATGCACCGCTTCCGCTAGAAGAAACAGGACTTACAGTTGATGGAGTTCAAGTAGCTTATAAAGATGTTTCTGGAACTGATTTACCAGGTGCTTCAAGATGGGCTGGTTCTCTTGGAGGTGAGCTTTCTGATCATGCAAAATTCTTTGGTAATGCTGGAAAAATTTTCTTTGCTGCTGATGGTTATGCTCGTTCTGAATTTTCTTCAAGCCCTTCGGCTTCAAAATATTTAGTAGTTCAAGGTTATGCAATCTTTAATGCTCGTTTAGGTTTCCGTGCTTCGCAAGGTTTATCTATTCAAATTTGGGGAAGAAACCTTTTCAATAAAGATTACTATGAGCAATTATTGCCTGCAAGTGGTAACACAGGACAATATGCTGGAGTTCTTGGTGATCAAAGAACTTACGGAGTTACTTTTAAGTATTCACTGTAAGCGGTTAGGTTAGTTAGTTTTAGTATTAAAAACGAGATGCATTTTAGGATGTGTCTCGTTTTTATTTTCACAAAAAAAATTATAAAACAGATTTTAAAATAAATAGAAATGAGATCAATTGTATAAATTCGCAACCTGAATTTACCGCTTTTGAACAGATCTTTTAGATTTCTTTTTATTATAATATTTGCTTGCCAGCTAATTACAGCTCAAAATCAAAGAAATATCGACCAGCAAACCTTAACCTGGATTCGATACTATAATATTTTTCCGTTATCTGAAAAATGGGCTCTCCATTCTGAATTTGACAATCGAAGCTTTGTAAACCCTGTTCATGAAAATCTTTTTGTCCTTAGATCTCAAGCTCGTTATAGAGCAAATAAAACAATAGATTTAGGTGCTGGATTTGCTTTTTTTAGCGTGAACACACAAAATCCGCATGTTGATCCTGATTATTCGGTTCCTGAATATCGTGCTCAGCAAGATATGACCTTAATTAATGATATTGCGAAAATTACTTTTCATAACCGTTTTCAGCTAGAAGAACGATTCATTCAAAAAGCAGATAAAAACGGATTATTGGACGAATTCTCCTATGCTTTTAGATTTAGGTACCGTTTACAATCCATGTTTACCCTTTGGGAAAAAGAAGGCAGAAGCATAAAAGGAACTATTTCTGATGAAATTTTATTCAATTTCGGAAAAGATAATCGCAGAAACACTTTCGATCAAAACCGATTTTATGTTGCTTTACGTTATCATTTCACACCAAATCTTGGTTTAGAATTGGGATACTTAAAAAACTTTCAAAGACGTGCCAGCGGTGTAGATTTCTATGATCGTGACATTATTAGGTTTACGGTTTATCATCGAATTAATCGGAAATTTTAGATTTTAGATTTTAGATTTTAGATTTTAGATTTTAGATTTTAGATTTTAGATTTTAGATTTTAGATTTTAGATTTTAGATTTTAGATTTTAGATTTTAGATTTTCTAATAAAAAACCGGAAATCAAAAATTTGATTTCCGGTTTTTTATTAATCTTTGTCACTTTGCTCCTTAGAACCTTAGAACCTCATAACCTCAAAAAAAAATCAAGACCCTCTTTGTCTCTTTCCTTTTTTACCTTCTGCAAAGTTTCCGATTTTATACGCTAAAGAAAACATTACATAACGTTTTAAGACCGTATTTTCTTCATCTCTAATCGATGTTGCCGAAATGGTTCTTGTAGCACTTTGATTCTGATTTAAAACATCATAAACTTTAATTTTCGCATATAATTTTTTATCCAAAAATCCGTAAGACAAACTCGTGTTCCAAAGGAAAAAATCCTTTTTAAAATCACCTGAAATATTTGAATTATAAGTGTATCCAAAATCATTTCCAAAAATCAAATTAGCTGGCCAATAAGAAGTTGTCTGCAGATTAATTCTATGAATTACGTTTGAAGTTGCATCTCTTGAATAATTCTCGTATCTAGTTTCATTGTATGATAAACTATAAGATGGTGCAATCGAAAGCACTTCTCCATAATCGTAAGAAGCATAAACACTTGGCGTAATGACAACAGATTTTGCATTATAAAGAACAGCATTGGTAAAGCCTTTATCGAAATTATAATTACCGCTCAAGCGAAGACCATATCTAATGGTATGCGCATCTTTTTTAATCTGCTGATTCCAGTTTCCGCCAATCGAAGCCGAATAAGCTCCTGAGATATTTACATAAGTCGTATTTCTTTTCCCACTTTCATCATAAATAGAAGTCGAAACGACGTCATTGTTATAATAATCGCCTCTAAGGAAAAGACTATATCCTGAACGCGTTCTAAAATCAAAATTTCTGAAATCAACTCCTGCACTGTTTTTCTCAATCGGATTCAAATTAGGATTTCCAATTACACTATTAAGCGGATTATTTAAGTTTGCAACTGGCATTAATTGCGTTGCAGACGGAAGCGTATTCGAATAATCATATTTAAAAGTCAAATTTCTCGAACGATCAAATTTATATCGAAGCTGTGCATTTCCATAAGGAAGCATATATCTTTTATTCAGATCGGTTGCTTGATTTAAATAGAAAGAATGATTGTCAAACTCTACAATTGATGTTCTCGAATTTAAATTAAGAGTGAATTTACTTTTCTGTAAAGTAATTCCAACTTTTGGCGTAATCGAATTTTGTTTTGATGTCGTGTAATTTGTCAAAGATAAATTCAGATCAGAATACTGCTGTTCTGTTTCATCAAAATCAAATGTTTTTTGATCATTAATCGAATTCTGCCAATTAAAATCAGTTCCAAAACGCACGCGAAGCGAATCTGTAATTGGCTCTGTATATTCTAAATCAATGGCATAATTATCACTTTTAGATGTGTTTTTAGCATTTTGATTTCTTTCGTCATTTGGTTTTGCGTCCTGATAGAAAATAGTTTCAGAAACGTTGATTCCATCAGAATCACTCTTAGTGTTATTATTATTAAAAACAACGCTCAGATTTCTCGATTTCTTTTCGAATGTTTTATTGAAATTGATGCTGTTCGCAAAATTCGTATTCGAACTTTCATTATGCGAAGTTGCTGTGCTTTCGTTCAATGCTTCACCATTTTCATTTTCAGAATATGTCGAAGAAGAAGAATCACTATTTGACTGCGAAAGGCTTAATTTTGGAGCAAAAACGATCTGCATCGTCGGATCGATTTTATATTCTAATTCGAAATTTACGTTGTTTCCTGTATTTTCATTTTTAGTCTTAGAATCTGCTTCGGTCAAAATATTTCCGGTCGGCAAGAAACTCAATTGATTTGATTTGCTATCATTTTTGGTTACGGCATTTGTGAAATTATAACTGCTCATAAATTCCAAATCCTTTGTCCAATCATCTGAATAATTAATTCCGGCCAAAGTAGACTGTGTAATTCCTTTTGCGCCACTACTAGCGCCCTGACCTCCTTTTGCATTTCGTCCGCCACCCATATTATCAAAAACCTCGTCCATAGAAAATCCAGTTGAATTGATATTATTGGAAGAAGCCAAAACACTTATTTTTTGTTTGTTTTTGAAAAAGTTCATCATCAAACTGCTTTCGTAGCGTTCGTCAGAACCATATCCGCCAAGAACTTTCCCAAAATATCCTTTGTTTTTCTTTTCGTCAATAGTGATATTAACTGTTGAATAATCTGAACTCGATTCTTGTTTTGCAAGTTCTTCTTTTTTGGTTTTAAAATCAGAAACCTGAACTTTTTTAATGATATCTGCGGGAAGGTTTTTAATCGCGATCGCTCCGTCTTTGTCGAAAAATGCTTTTCCATTTACTAAAACCTGATTGACTTCTCGCCCATTTACCGTGATTTTCCCCGAATTATCAACATCAAAACCAGGCAGTTGCTTCAATAAAGTCTCCACATTCGCATCTGGACGAACTTTATATGAAGGTGCATTAAATTCTAAAGTATCTTTTTTAATGGTAATTGGAGGAGCTTCAGATTTTACTATAACTTCATTTAGAACATTTGCATTTTCAATCATATACAATTTCCCAAAGTCTTTACTTTCTGTAAGTCCTTTTTGCTCTTCAAAATAAGCTTGATATCCAGTATAATTTACTTTTAAGAAAACCGGTTTATCATACTTTTTAGTATTTATAACAAAATTTCCATTTTTATCTGTTGTAGCATATTCGATAATTGTGGAATCTTTTACAGCAGTAAAATAAACGGTAGCAAGTTCAAGCGGAAGCTGGCTGTTAATATCAATTACAGTTCCTTTAATAACAATATTGTTCTGGGCGTTTGCCGAATAAACAAAAACTAAAAACAATAAAAACGAATAAATTCTGGTCATAAAATTAGGTTGGTTAGATCGGTAAGACTTAAAAAAACACAAAAGGTTTAATTGTGTTTTTTACATTTATTCAAATATAATGCCAATAAAAAATGGATCTTATAATTATAAAGGCACAAAACATAAAAAAATCCCCTATTCTAGGGGATTCTATTTTTTATTTTTCTCTGATATAAATGTCGATTGGAACTCCAGCGAAATCCCATTTCTCTCTAATTTTATTCTCCAGATATCGTTTATAAGGTTCTTTTACGTATTGCGGTAAGTTTGCAAAAAACACGAATTGTGGTGTTTGAGTTGGCAACTGCATACAATATTTAATTTTCACATATTTACCTTTCATTGCTGGCGGCGGATAAGCTTCAATTACTTTCAACATATATTCGTTGAATTTTGAAGTTGAAATTCTTTGTTTTCTGTTTTCGAAAACCTGAACCGTAGCTTCCAATGCTTTTAATAAACGCTGTTTTGTTAAAGCAGAAACGAATAAAATTGGCACATCTGTAAAAGGCATTAATTCTTTTTTTATTTTCTCTTCGTAATCACGTGTAGACATAGTATCTTTTTCTACTAAATCCCATTTGTTTACCAAGATTACAACACCCTTACGGTTTTTCTCAGCCAACCAGAAAATACTCTGATCCTGACCTTCAAATCCGCGAGTTGCATCGATAACTAATATACAGATATCTGCATGCTCGATTGCACGTACAGAACGCATTACAGAATAAAATTCTAAATCTTCTTTTACTTTTGCTTTACGGCGAATTCCCGCTGTATCAACCAAATTAAATTCGAAACCAAAACGGTCAAATTTAGTATCAATTGCATCACGAGTTGTTCCAGCAATATCTGTAACAATATAACGGTCTTTACCAATCAAGGCGTTGATAAAACTAGATTTTCCAGCATTCGGACGTCCTACAACTGCAAAACGAGGCAAATCTTCTTTAACCTCAACTTCTGGTTTTTCTGGAAAAGCTTCGATTAAAGCATCTAATAAATCTCCAGTTCCGCTTCCTGAGATACTTGCGAAAGTAAAATATTCGCCTAAACCAAGGTTATAAAATTCAACTGCATCTTTTTCGCGCATTGCGTTATCAACCTTATTTACAGCCAATAAAACTGGTTTTGTTACTTTACGAAGTAATTTTGCAACAGTTTCATCCATTGGCGTAATTCCTTCTTCAACATCAACCACAAAAATAATAACATCGGCTTCGTCAATAGCAAGCTCAACTTGTTTACGAATTTCACCTTCGAAAACGTCATCAGACCCTCGAACGTATCCACCTGTATCAATGACAGAAAACTCTTTTCCGTTCCACTCGCTTTTACCATAGTTTCTATCACGGGTAACCCCAGATACTGAATCTACAATAGCTTCTCTTCTTTGTATCAGCCTATTAAACAGGGTCGATTTCCCCACGTTAGGTCTTCCTACTATCGCAACAATGTTATTATTCATTTTTTTTTGAATTTTAGACTTTAGACTTTAGATTTCAGATTTTTAGCTACCTAAAAACCGAATCACTAATAATCTAAATGCCTTATTTAAATTTTTTGCAAAGGTAGTTAAAAAAAGTTGCTGAGATGCTAAGTTTCTAAGTACCTAAGATTTTATATTTTTTACGCGATATTTCCTGATATATTTTAGTTCTCAGTCGCAGTCACAGTTTTCAGACTGAGACTGTAAACTGCGACTGAAAACTTCTTTTATTGATTATATCCGAAACGTTTCAGCATATTGGCGTTGCTTCTCCAGTTTTTGTTCACTTTTACATAAAGCTCAATGTGAATTTGTTTTCCGAAGAATTTCTCTAAATCGGCACGGGCATCGGTTCCTACTTTTTTCAAAGCTGCACCTTTATGTCCAATGATGATTCCTTTTTGCGTATCGCGTTCTACCATAATTACTGAACGAATTCTGATAATAGTATCAGTTTCGTGAAATTCTTCTGTTACAATTTCTACTGCGTATGGAATTTCTTTAGCGTAATTCAATAAGATTTTCTCACGAATTGTTTCGTTCACAAAGAAACGCTCTGGTTTGTCTGTTAATTGATCTTTTGGATAATAAGCTGGAGATTCTGGCAATAATTCGATAATTCTTTCAAAAACTTCTGGAACGTTGAAGTTCTGCAAAGCCGAAATTGGGAAAATTTCTGCATTTGGCACTTTCTCTTTCCAGAAAGTAACTTGCTGTTCTAATTGCTCTTGATTTGAATTATCAATTTTATTTAAAAGTAATAAAACCGGAATTTTAGCATGAATGATTTTATTAAAGAAAGCTTCGTCTTTAAGATCCTGCTCGCCAATTTCGACCATGTAGATTAAAATGTCAGCATCTTCAAAAGCCGATTTTACAAAGTTCATCATAGATTCCTGCATTTCGTATGCTGGTTTGATGATTCCAGGAGTATCAGACAAAACTAACTGAAAGTCTTCTCCGTTTACGATTCCTAAAATCCTATGACGTGTAGTTTGTGCTTTTGAGGTAATGATCGATAATCGCTCTCCAACGAAAGCGTTCATCAATGTTGATTTTCCAACATTTGGATTTCCGATAATGTTTACGAAACCTGCTTTATGTGACATTTTTTGTTTTATTTATTTTGCAAAGGTAGTCATATCAAGTCAATACAGAAAATAAAACATTTTTTAAAGTTTTCGTTGGAAATCTAAAAAATCGCCGTATCTTTGCACCCGAAACATCGCGGGATAGAGCAGTAGGCAGCTCGTCGGGCTCATAACCCGAAGGTCACAGGTTCGAGTCCTGTTCCCGCTACTAAAACAAAAAGCTTCAGAGAAATCTGGAGCTTTTTTGGTTTTCTGAGCTTTCACTAAGCCTTTATAATCTTTTAGATTTCCTTTACAAACCAATTCATAATCAATACAAAAATCATTTATGATGTGGTTTTACGTATTATTTTACCTGTTTTTTACTCTATATTTGATTAGTAATTTATTCGATTTCTTTTTAAAACATTAAAAGTATCAATATGACTCTAAAATACTTTTCCTTTCTACTGTCTGTTTTTCTATTACTTTCGTGCTCTCAAAAAAAACAAGAATCAGGTATTATTAAAGCTGATATTAGTAAGCTCACTACAGATTTTGACAAAGTAGTTATTAATATGTGGGGAGAAGAAGCTCTTGGAGATTCGATAAAAACATTTGATACCATACCAGCAAAAGAAGGTAAATTTGAGTATCATTTTAAAGTTAGAGAGCCTAAACATGCCTACATTTATTTTCTCAAAAACAATAAGAAAGTTGCAACTTTAGGTTTTAGGGACAAATCTTCTAAAAAGCAAAGTTTTTGGGGTGATATTCTTTTAGGGAATGAAAATATTGAATTCAACACAGATAGCGTGTATGAAATTATAGAATTTAAAGGTTTAAAAAACTATCGCGTAAATTTTGAAGGGTCTCCAGAAGCTGAAATGTTTATGAAAGGCTGGAAAGAGCCAATTATTTCGAATAAAAATATCAAACAAAACGCATCAAATTTCGCGCTATTGTATAAATTATTTTGGAGTAAGGAGCAGTATTCTGTCAATCAATTAAGAGAATACAGTTCTTTGTTTTCTGACGAAATAAAAAAATCTGTTCCATTTAATATGCTTACGGATTATATCAATAATAAAGAAAAAATAGAAAAATTTGGATTTAGAGAAAATTTTAATTGGGTTGACATTGATAACAAAAATTACACTTTTGATCAAGTAAGCAATGGCAAGCCGGTACTTTTAGTATTTTGGGCAAGTTGGTGTGGTCCTTGCAGAAAAGAAATTCCAGAGCTTAAAAAATTTCATAATGATTATAAAGATAAAATAAACATTGTAAGTCTAAGTATAGATGATAAATACGATAATTGGAAAACGGCAGTAGAAAAAGAAAATATGCCTTGGCTTAATCTTTCTGGATTGCCAAAAAGAAATAATGCGATAAAAAAAGAATACAATATTTTTGCTGTGCCAAATTTAATCTTACTTAATAAGGACGGAAAAGTATTGCTTAATGCTGCAAATGATATTTCGAAGATCATTAATACAATAGATAAAACAACAACAATCTAGTTCCCTTTCTGTAAATTATTTAAGAAGACTCAATTAAAAAACAATGAAATCATTATCTAGAATATTTTTCTTAATCTGCACGTTTATAGTAATAGTAGCTTTTATTAAAAAAGAAGAAAAATTTACTATTTATGGTCAAGTAACTGGATTTCAAAATGGAACCAAATTCTATTTAAAAAACCTCGCAACAGATGCTATTATAGATAGCACAACAGTAGAAAATAATAAATTTAGGTTTGAAGGAAAATTAGCTAGTCCGCCAGAGCAAATTTGGCTTTACGCTATTGTGAATGAAAAATTTATATATACTAATTTACTTATTGGCAACGATAATATCAGAATCAAAGGAGACATTAAAGATTTTCCTCGAAATGTAGAAATCAAAGGCTCAAAAAGTCAGGAAGATTTTAATTATTCTCAAAGTTTCACAAAAGAATATTTTGCGAAAAGAGAAACTCTTGTAAATTCATTTTTGCAGTTGCCAAAAGATAAGCAACAAGAAGCTGGCGCAAAAATATGGGACGAAATTAAAGGCATTGACAGCATTACACAAGAACTGCGCATTAAATATGTAAAATCACATCCAGACAGCTACGCAAGTATAATAGAGCTTGGTTATCTAAAGAATCAATTGCCAAAAGACACAATTCAAAAAATATACGATAAATATACTCCCAAAATAAAAGAAAGTAAATATGCTAAAGTTGTTGAAGTCTTTTTGAAAGAAAACATTTCGAAAGTTGGAGATAAATATCACGATTTTGAAGGCTGGAATCAAAAAGGCGAAAAAGTTAAGTTTTCAGACATTAGAGGTTCTTTTACTTTAATTGAGTTTACTTCTGCATTTTGCGGACCTTGTATTCAAGCAGCAGAGGAACTGGCTGAAATTAATGAAACCTATTCGGGTTCTTTAACTTTAGTAAGTTTTTCTTGTGATCCAAAAAAAGAAGACTGGCTAAAATCTGTAGACAGAGACAAAGTTATCTGGAATAGTGTATGGGACAGCAAAGGCCGATTTAGCGAAACTGCTATTAAATATGGCATTCAAGGCATTCCAACTTTTATTCTAATTAATCCTGAAGGAACAATCATAGACAAATGGTCTGGTTACGGCAAAGGTAGCCTGATTAATAAACTGGAAAAGAAAATATTAAAAAAATAATAACGCAACCTTTTTCATAATTCGGCATCTATTTATTGTAATCATAAACCTAATAAATATGAAAAAGAATATTATATTTTTAATGCTAATAGGTCTTTTTTTTTCTTGCAGTAGTGATGACCAAGAAAAAATAGAATCGCCAGTAGTAGGAAGTTGGAAACTAATTGAAGTTTTGGCTGATCCAGGTGACGGAAGCGGAACTTTTAGAGCTGTTGAAAGCAATAAAACCATTGAGTTTAAAAGCAACGGAACTATAGCAACCAACACTTCTTTATGCGATCCGTACTCAGATGAAATAAAAAGTTCTGGAAGTTATAGCGTAACTACCAATAAAATAACAACAAATTGCCAAAACCCAAATATTGCTACAATATCATTTGAATTGAAAGACAATTATCTGATTTTGCATTTTATTTCTAATGAAGGATATTCTCAAAAATTTCAAAGAATCAATTAAAAAATGCATAGTTAATCTTCATCAAGTCCCCATATCAAAACAAAAGCTTCAAATTTCTTTGAAGCTTTTGTTTTTTATAGAAGTTTCAAGACTTATAAAATAAAAATTGTAAAGAATTTACCGACTCAAAAACCATAAGATTTTTCCTTTAAATCGAAATAAATCTAAACTTTTTTAAATTTTATTCTTTCGTCAAAAAACTCTCATTACCTTTATTTAAACACAAAACAACCAATTATTAATCAAATAAATACAAATCACTTAACTCAATTTATTTTTGAATGAATCTTGTAAAATGTGATGTTTTGCAAAATAATCGAAAGAAAAAGTTTTTATTTTATTTGGTATTATGGAAATAATTGCCTTGTTTTGCACCCGCAATGAGAAAGCAGGTCCGTTCGTCTATCGGTTAGGACGCCAGGTTTTCATCCTGGTAAGGGGGGTTCGATTCCCCCACGGACTACTTACAAACACAAAGCTTCAGAGAAATCTGGAGCTTTTTTTATTTGCTAAAAACCTCTCCCACAGCGTCTCTATAATTAAATAATATTTTCTTAATAGCTTACTTTTCATTTAGCAGATGTTTTTCATAAATTTGCCGCTTTAAAAAAGTAGTTGTCATTACTTCGCTATTCCAGAACAAATAGTTATCGTACAGTCTAATTTACAATTATATAATAACCGCAATTCAATACAATGCTTACAAAAAACAAACCCCAAATTTTAATTATTACCCTTTTAACTTTATTTTTTTCCGTTAATTCATTCTCTCAAAAAAGTATCTACGCCGGAATCGAAATTGGACGTAGAGCTATAAAAGTTTCTGTTATCGATGTGAGCAACATCAAAAAAGCAGATTATAAAATTATTTCTTTCTGGACTGAAAGAATTCCTTTTGCTGACCATATTGCTGCTAATGGCGAACTTACTGCTGAAGACATTACTAAAACTAGCGTTATTGTTACCAACCAATTGCAAAAGATAAAAGCAGAAAATAAATTGCTTGATGAAAACATCTTTATCGTTGCTGCTCCTGTTTTTGAATCTGCACGTAATCTTGATGTTTTAAGAAACAAAATTATGCTTCTAGCAAACAAAGAACTTGAAGTATTAAACGCAAACGAAGAACCAAAAACATTGGTTAAAGGTGCAATTCCACCAGTTGATTTTTCTAACGCTTTCTTGCTTGATATTGGTGCGCAAACGACTAAAGGAGGTTACATTGACGAGCTTGAGGGCGGTAAATTAGAGTTTATTCCGCTTGAACTTGATTTTGGTACAATGACTCTTACTGATGCTGTAAAGAAAACGGTTTACAATCAGAGTCAGGCAAACGATATGTCTACTTACCAAGAAAAATCTTTTGACTTTGTTCCTGTTCTTCGCAAAAAAATTAAAGACTTGTTTGATGCAAATCCGCCTTTAGAGAAAAAAGAAAAATTATATTTATCAGGTGGTGCAGTTTGGGCTTTTTCGACACTATATTATAACGAAGACGTTAAAGAACACTATATTGCTTTAACTCTAGAAGATGTTGTAAATTACGATGCAATTCTTAAAAACAATTTCGGAAAGTATACCAGCCTTGCTAAAACCAATAAAGAAGCTGCGAGAGTTTTAAGTACTTACGACCAGCAAAATCTTATCTCGGCTAATAATATCTTAGTTAGCTGTCTGGAAAATATTCCAAACTTGGCAACAAAGAAAATACTTTTTGTAAAAGAAGGGCAAGTAACTTGGTTAATCTCATACATTGCAGATCGTTCTAAAAAAGTAAATACTAATTTCTAAGATTTTACTTTTCCAATCTTATAAAGCTTCAGAGAAATCTGGAGCTTTTTTTATGGCTTTAAGCTAATTATAAAAACAAAAAAATGGTTTCAAGTTATAACTTGAAACCATCTTTAGATTGAAAAAAAACCGAAATACTTTCATAAAATCTAATTTTAGAAGACCTAATTAAGAAATAGACTCTTTGTTAAATCTTACTGTTTTGAATTATGAAAAATCTAGTTTTACTATTAACAATTGTACTTTTAAGCACAACAGCCTGCAAGAAGGATCACTCCGCAGATAAACAAGAAACTGCAACTGCTGAATCCATCGATTCAATAACTGCTATTGCAAAAGAGGCCTGGATATACGGCTATCCAATATTTTATAATTACAAAGCTATTTACTCCAGTGCAATCAACAAAGAAGCTAAAGAATACTCAGGATTTAACAAATTCAAAAGCGTAGCTGCAAGCGCAACTCCCGCAGATACTTTAATCATAACCATAAATAACGATACTCCGTACTCAATGGCACCAATTAATGTTTCAGACGAACCTGTTATTCTTGAAGTGCCAAAAATAGAAAACGATCGATACTATGTAATGCAGTTTGTAGATCTCTACACCTTCAATTTTGAATATGTGGGATCGCGAGCAACTGGCAATAATGCAGGTAAATATCTCATTGCAGGACCAGATTGGAAAGGAGAAACTCCTAAAGGCATTGATAAGGTTTTACATTCTGAAACCAATTTAATATACCTCGTAGGCCGTACTCAGTTACATGATCCAGCCGACGTTTCAAATCTTAAAAAAATACAGGCGCAGTATAAATTAATTTCGTTGCATGAATATTCAAAACAGCCAGCTCCTCCTGTAAAAAAATACAATCTCCCTCTTCCAGTCTGGAAAGAAAGCGATTATGCTTCCCTTCAATTTATTAGTGCACTAAATTCTTTATTACAATATGCAAACGAAGATAGCAGCGAAAAAGAACTTAGAAAACGTTTTGCCAAAATTGGAATTGTACCAGGAAAACCTTTTGACAGTTCAAAATATCCTCCAGAAACCATAAAAGCTATTGAAAAAGGAATTGCCGAAGCCAAACAAGAACTGGAGTCTAAAATAGATAATGTAAAAGATGCTGGAAGTCTTTTTGGCACACGCGCAGAACTTAAAAACAACTTTCTGAACCGTGCAATTGCCGCAGCTGCCGGAATTTACGGAAACACAAAAGACGAAGCCGTTTATACCGGAAGTAACGTCGATAAAAATAATCAACCGCTTTCAGGAAATAACAATTATGTTTTGAAATTCACAAAAGATCAATTGCCTGAAGCGAAATACTTTTGGAGCATTACAATGTATAATCTTCCTAAACGTTTTCTGGTTCCAAATCCAATTAACAGATATTCTATTGGCAATAAAACAAAAGGATTAAAATATGAGTCTAATGGAGATTTGATCTTTTATTTACAAAAAGACTCTCCTGGAAAAGACAAAGAAAGCAATTGGCTTCCGACTCCTAAAGATGAAAAATTCATGTTTGTGATGAGAATTTATGGTCCGCAGCCAGAGGTTATAAATAACATTTGGAAAATGCCTCTTCCAGAAATTGTAAAATGATAATCATAATTTCAGAGATAAAATCATAACCATTTTTCTAATTTTAATTTCAAATAATATGAAAAGTTACAAATTACTATCAGGAATATTATTAGTTACTTTATTATTTACTTCTGCCTGTAAGAAGAATAACGAGAAATCAGAAACCGATTCTGAAACCTTAAAACAAGACTCCGTTACTACAAATACTGATTCATTGGCGCAAAAGAATAGTACTCCTGTAACTGCAGCTAATTTTAATCGTGCAGAAACAGATCTTTATTTTACAACTTCTGTTAAAGATGCTGGCGGTATTGGCAACATACATCATTATAAAACTTTAATGCCAATTGACAAACAAACTGTAATTCGCGCTAACCGCGATGTATTGTATTCTTCTGGAGTTTATGATCTCGATGCTGGACCAGTAACTGTAACGTTACCAAATTCTGGCAAACGTTTTATGTCTATGCAGATTATAGACGAAGATCAATATGCTGAAACCTATTATGCGCCAGGAACTTTTACATTTAGCAAAGAAAAAATCGGAACGCGATATCTTATGTTAGCAATCAGAACTTTTATTGATCCTAACGATCCTAATGATTTGCCAAAAGTTACAGCATTGCAAGACGCAATTAAGATTAGCCAAAAAGACAAAGGAACTTTTACGGTTCCAAATTGGGATCTAGTGAGTCAAAAGAAAGTTAGAGATTCTTTAATTGAAGCTTCTAAAAAATTATCTGACACAAAAGGAATGTTTGGCTTAAAAGGTAAAGTTGATGAAACACGTCATTTATTAGGAAGTGCAACAGGATGGGGCGGAAATCCAGAAAAAGATGCACTTTATCTTTCTGTTTATCCTAAAAAAAATGACGGAAAAACGGTCTATAAACTTAAAGTTAAAAATGTTCCTGTTGATGGATTTTGGTCTGTAAGTGTATATAATAAAGAAGGTTATTTTGAAAAAAATGATCTAAATATGTACACATTAAACAACATCACGGCAAAAAAAGATGCCGATGGATCGATCACAATACAATTTGGAGGATGTGATGGAAAAACTCCAAACTGTATTCCAGTTGCTGCTGGATGGAATTATTGGGTTCGCCTTTATCGTCCGCATAAAGAAATACTTAATGGTTCATGGAAATTTCCTGAAGCAGTTGAAGTTAAATAAATATCTAGTATCAGTAAAATTAAGGCTTCAGAGAAATCTGAAGCTTTTTATTTTAAATTAATCTATGAAAAGTTTCATCATCTAAAAACTATATCGTAATATTGCAATATTAATATCGTCGTTATGGGAGCAACTAAAACAGAACATTTTACAGACGCACAAAATCAGATAGCGATTATTGCTAAAGCTTTGGGGCATCCCGCAAGAATTGCTATAATCGAATATTTATTAAAAGTTAACGAATGTATTTGCGGAGATATTGTCAATGAACTTCCTCTTGCCCAGCCTACAGTTTCGCAACATTTAAAAGAACTTAAAAATGCAGGCATCATTAAAGGAAATATTTCTGGAAATGCGATTTGTTATTGCATTGACGAAAAAACAATCGAAATTTTAAACTCTTATTTTTTAAAAATCACACAAACTATTTCAAAATCAAAATGTTGTTAAGACATTTTTTTTGATAAAGTTTATCGTAATATTGCATTTAAACAATAAACAAAAGATCATGAAATTATCAGAAGTAAAACAAATTTTACCAACATTAGATAATGTTGAGTTTCAATTGGAAAATGGGGCTTTTGTACCAGAACATTTTCATGTTACAGAAGTTGGAATAATCACCAAACATTTTATCGATTGTGGCGGAGTAATTAGAGATGAGAAAGTTGTAAACTTTCAGCTTTGGAATGCCAACGATTTTGAACATCGTTTAAAACCTTCTAAACTATTACATATCATTCAATTATCTGAAGACAAGTTAAGCATTGAAGACTTAGAAATTGAAGTAGAATATCAAAACGAAACGATCGGGAAATATGATTTAGGATTTAATGGAAAAACATTTATTCTGAAAAATAAAACAACTGCCTGCTTGGCTCAAGATTCTTGCGGAATTCCTACTGAAAAGCAAAAGATAAATTTAATTCAATTGAATGATAGTGCCTCTTGCTGTACGCCAAACTCAGGATGCTGCTAAAATGAAAGCGAAAATTATTAAATACAAAAAACCTATTATCATAACTGCGTCAGTTATTTTACTACAGCTAATTTTTGGCTTTGAGCCAAAGTTCTGCATTATAAATATCATTTGGTTATTCGTTTAAATTATGAAAAAGAAAATATTAATCCTTTGCACGGGAAATAGTTGCAGAAGCCAAATTGCAGAAGGCTATATGAAACATTTTACAGGCAATAAAGCTGAGGTTTATAGTGCAGGAGTCGAAACTCATGGCGTTAATCCAAAAGCGATTGCAACAATGCTGGAAGATGGCATCGATATTTCAAATCACACATCAAATAATATTGATGAATATCGAAATATTGATTTTGACTACGTTATTACAGTTTGCGATAATGCTAAAGAGCGATGTCCATTTTTTCCAACAAAGGCTATTAAATTTCATTATAACTTTCCCGATCCAGCAAAAGCAACTGGAACGGATTCTGAAATTGCCAACGAGTTTAGAACTGTGCGCCAAATGATAAAGGATTATTGCGAAAACTTTGTCATAGAAAATTTTGCATAACAAAAAGCTTCAGAGAAATCTGGAGCTTTTTGTTATTTTAAAAGAGAGAGAGAATAAGAACAAAAAAAAGACTTTTAACTCTTATTATGTGCAAAAAATATAAAATAAACACAATACAACATGCTTATTTTTACTATTTTTGATTAAATAAGTTTTATTATGAAGATTTCAAGTATTATTCCAACAGAAAAAATTATTGAACGTTTGCATTATGAAAATCCATGGTGGGTTTCGAAGGCTGTACATTCAGCCTATCAAAAGATGCAAAAACGACTTTATTTTGATTTGTTTTTTCCATACGTTAAAGAGAAGGAAATTCGACGAGCAGTAGTACTTATGGGACCGCGTCGTGTTGGAAAAACTGTAATGATGTTTCATTCTATAGACCAATTGATTCAAGAAAAAATTAATCCGCAAAAAATCTTTTTTGTAGGTATCGACAATCCTCTATATTTGAATCTTAGCTTAGAAGACATATTACTTCTCTGTAAAAATGCCGTAAAATTAGAAAGTTTAGATGGCTGTTATGTTTTTTTCGACGAAGTACAATACTTAAAAGACTGGGAAAGACACTTAAAGGTTCTTGTTGATTCATATCCTGATACCAAATTTATTGTTTCAGGTTCGGCAGCAGCAGCTTTAAGATGGCATAGCACTGAAAGTGGAGCAGGAAGATTTACTGATTTTATGCTTCCTCCATTAACCTTTCAGGAGTATATTCACTTGAAAAACATGAACCATTTGACAAAAGATGGTGAAATTGATTATGGCAATCGCAAAATTTCTTATACTTTGACACATGACATTAAAGCTCTAAATAAAGAATTTATTAATTATTTAAATTTTGGCGGTTACCCTGAAGTTGTTTTGTCCGAAAAAATACAAAGTGATATGGGAAGATACGTAAAAAATGATATTGTAGACAAAGTTCTTTTGCGAGATTTACCAAGTCTCTATGGAATTAAAGATGTACAGGAATTAAATCGCTTTTTTACTTACATCGCATATAATACAGGTAATGAATTTTCATTTGAAACAATGTCTAAGGAAAGCGGTATAAATAAAGAAACCTTAAAGAATTATTTAAAATATTTAGAATCTGCATTTTTAATTAAAGTATTAAACAAAGTTGATATTAATGCTAAACGATTGAAAAGGATAACTAGTTTTAAAGTTTATCTAACTAATCCATCTTTAAGAACGGCATTATTTTCTCCTATATCTGAAACAGATAGTGAAATGGGAAATATGGTTGAAACAGCTATTTTGTCTCAATGGATGCACAGAGAAAATTTAGACCTAACTTATGCCAGATGGAAAGATAAAAAAGAAGGAGAAGTAGATTTAGTACTTTTAGATGATCGAAAATTTAAACCGCTTTGGGCACTTGAGATCAAATGGAGTAATCGTTATTTTGATAAACCACAAGAATTAAATAGTCTTATACAATTTTGTAAGGCTAATGATTTCAAAAGCGCATTAATTACCTCTCTTGATAAAGATGGGATAAAAGAAATTAGTGATTTGCGCTTTACTTTTGTGCCATCAGCTTTATATGCATTTAATATTGGCGAGAATACTTTGAAAATGAAAAATACATCATTTTAAACATAATAAGAAAAGCTCTAGATTTCTAAGGAGCTTTTTTCATTCTGCCTCATTCCTTAACCAGCACTTCATTAATAACATCCAAAAGTTCCATTTCATCAATAGGAAATAAATGAAGTGCTTGTTCTAAAACCAACCCAACATCTATTGAAGATTTATTATTTGTATCGTTTTCTAATGCCATAATACACAATTTTAGCATACTGGTAATGACACAACCCAATTCTGAATAATTTAAAACTTTGATTTCGGCATTGTAATTTTTATCTGCTGGTTTTAGAATATTTAAATATTGAGCTGATAGTCTTTTAATGTATTCTAGGTCTTTTAATTCTTTAATATCCATATTATTATTTGTTTCATTTTCAATAATTCAAATATCTTAATATGGCTTCATAAATCGGTTATCTTATATGATAACAATACTTAATATTCCGTTAGGAATATTTCGTCGGTAGAAAAAAATGATTATTTAGCGCTATGTCTTGTAGGGACATCTGATTTTAGGAAAATAAAAAAACGTTCAATTAATCAAACGTTCCTACGGAACGTATATCTATAATTCATATTTAATTCTACCGACGAAACATTCTTACGGAATGAATAGCTACAAAAATCTTGTGTATATTTTTAAACACAATCGCATCAGATATTAAAACCAAAAATGCGTAAGACCAAAGCTCTTACGCACTTTCTTGATGAAACATTATAAAAAACGCCGTTTATCAACCTAAGAATGAAACTCTAAAATTGAGTACAAAATAGGATGTTGGATAATATTTACCTCGGTTAAGACTGTTTTTAAAAACTATTTATCGTCTTCTTCCGCCGCCTCCACCACCGAAGCCTCCGCCGCCCATACCGCGAGAACCACCACCCATTTGTCCAGCACTTGCTCTTGACGAAGAACCTCCTCTATTAAAATTGGAGTTTGAAGAACTTCCTCTATTAAGATTTGAAGTACCTGCACTTGGTGATGAGCTCTGGCGCGTTCTTCCTGACGCATTGGTATTTCTAGCGCGATCGGATGTTCCTGCTGAAGGACGTGTACTTGCAGATGCTCCTCCTCGATTATTGTTGTATCTATTATTGGCCGTATTATTTCGTACGGTATTAGATCTCATTTTGTTATTGTTGTAATTATTAAAATTGTTTCTGTTATTAATATATACATTGTTTCCGCCGTGGTAATGCCCACCGTGATAACCATGATGATGGTAATAATGGTTATGACGATAAATACCTACTGCCATTACTGTAAAAGCAGCAAAGTACGGAGGGTAAAATCCGTAATAGTAAGGTGGATAATATGGCACATAAGCTGGTGAATATACATACTGTACGATTGGTACAGTTTCTACCACAACTGCTGTTACGGCTGGTGTTGTGGTAACAGGATCATTTCCTGTATAGGCAGGATTTGCTGTTTTTGCAGGTTCTGATTTTGATACGGGTTCAATAACATAATCTTTACCGTATAAGAGTTCATCACCCACAATCTGCATTTTTACTTTTCCGTTTTTGTCTTTATCGACTAAAATAACGGCAACGTCCTGATTCTCTGATTTGCTTACTGCAACTTGAAGAACAAAAGTAAACGAGTTGCCATTTTTCTTGGTATTTACTTTTATGAAGTCTACTTTTTTATCCAGATTCAAATCCAGATTATTGATTCCTGTTTTCTCCAGATTCAGGTTTTTCTCAAATTCCTCAATGGTTTTTGATTTCTGAAACAGCGTCATTACAGCATACAAATCCAAATTATCTCCAGGAAGTCCAAGTTCTTTAACATCATTTTCAGACTGGCAAAAAATCAGCTGGGTAAACAAGAGCATTGTTATGGTCAAATATTTTGTGAATTTCTTTATCATAGTAAGAGTATAAAATATTAATAAGATGAGTAGAAAAGCTTCTTTCTATACTTTCTACTCTTTACCCAGAAATTGTCTAATGTTTTTTGGCTTGATCCAATTCACCAATAAAAGGAATAGCGTTTTGAATTTCAGATCGAATAGTTACTTGCAAGTACAATTCTAACTGCACAAATTTGGCAGCGTTGATTCCGCCAATTGCTTTAGCCAATTTAGAATGTGTTTTGGCAAGTAATTTTTCAGAATCCTGATTGTATTTTAAATTTGCGTTTGTCAATTCTGTAGCCTTAGCATCGCTAAGAGTCGAATAATTCTGAGCATAATCTTCTAAAATCTTAATCTTCTGCTGGCTTAAAGATTTGCGTTGTGATTCGTAACTATCATAAATTGGCTGAAATGCTGCATATTGTGTCTCAGATAAACCCAAATATTCTTTAACTACATCTGATTTAGATTTTCCATAAAGGTCTTGGATCAATTTGATTTCATCTGTAGAACTCTGTGCTGAAGCATTCAACCCCAAAACCATCATGAGTATAAATAGTATATTTTTCATAATTTTCAATTTATTCGTTTTAATTATTTGCTAAAATCATAGCTAAAAGTATTGGATGCTGTTTTATTCTGTCAATCCATCAGAAGCGCTCATATCTCTCAAGCACACATATTTGCCATCTCTTTTTTCAAAAAGGCTCATATAATTTCCTGTATTGATTGGAGTATTTGTAGAATCAGTTACTTTGTAATAACCAACTTCTACAACCATTTTTCCGTCATTAGAGACAAAAACTTCTTTGGTTTCAAATGAAATCACATTGGTATTATTAGCTAAATCTGATTTTAAAAACTCTGTTCTAGCTTCTTTACCAATAATTGGCGGTCTGTTTTGATAAAAAGTTATAGCATCTTCTGCGTAATACCCTATCTCTTTTAACTGACCTGCGTTGTATGTTGCAGCATATTCGTTTTCTTTTTCCTGAATCTCTTTCTTGACCTGTTTCAAGTCAATCGCAACATTTTCATCCTTTTTTGTATTGCAGGAAACCATTAAAACACAGAATCCCGCGAGAATCACTCTTGTAACTATTTTATTTTTCATATATATTTAATTTTCAAGTTGATATAAGATTATTTAATTTTACAAACGGGTCCAAAAATAGGTTTGCAAATACAGGTATATTTTAGTTATTACTAATAATTCAATTCAACGTTGAGCATGCCAATTACTCCTTTTGATCCTACTTGTGTTGGATAACTTAAATATCCAACTGGTGCATGGCTTTCGTACATTACTTCTGGGTTTATGCGGAAAAATTTGGTTTTGAAAGGGAACCAATTAACTCCGCAGGTTACTTCCCACGGTTTTCCGTAATCTCCGTTTATATAAGAATAAGTACCGTATGCCTGCAGTTTTTTATCAATAAGCATCGCAGAACCTTGAAGCGTAAAACCTGAATCAAAAAGTTTGGTTACTGGAATAGGACCTGTTGTTTCAAAATCTGACAGCCAGCGCATAAATACTTCTGCATCGAAAGAATAGCCATTATATTTTACGCCAGTATTTATCGCTGTCATTTGATATTTGGCATTGATTACCTGAGTATTTGGCGCAAAAGCATTTAAAGAAAAAATACCGGTACCATCAGATAATCTAATTTGAGAGTTTTCTGGTGCATCTGTGTCAGGTTGAGACTGGCGGTTCTCAGTGCTTCGTGTATAAGCTCCTCCTAAAATTGTAGCTGGTTTAGCATGTTTTTCGTAATCGCCATAAGTTGGTATTCTTCCAAAATTATTGGTTGTCCACCAAATTGCACCACTCCAAGTATCCATTTTATTGTCTAGCTGTCCCGCATCTACACCTAACTGGCTAAGGTTGTTACCTAGCATCGCTTTGTAAAAGACATTATCTGTAATTTGTCCTTGTGCATAAATACCTGTTGTGAAAGAACCTCTGAAGTATTCGTCGGCAATTGGTCTGGCATCTGATCTGAGCCACTCGGGCCATTGACCCAAAATAGAACGAACAGATGGCAAACCATTTATACCAATTCCTAACTCAAAATATTTATTAAACTTATATTGTAAATTCCCCGCTACTACAATTTGTGCACCTTGTCCTAAAGTTGCATTTGAAGTCCAGACGAAAACAGTATATCTTATTTTTGGGTCGGCAACCCAGCCTCTAAAATAAAGGTTCGATTTTTGAAACTGAAGATCTTGCCTTCTATCAATAGAAATAACATCTCCGTTATGATTGGTATAGCTGTCATCTATACCCATTTGATTTAAATATCGAACTAAAACATAAAAAGAAAGAGTCATTGAACCATATTTACCATCTGCCAGCTTAAAGCCACTTCCTCCGCGATGTCCTTCGTCAGATTCTTTAACAGTGATACTGTCGGGCATTGTGGTATTCATAATTTGACCCCATGAAAATTGGCTTATTAATAGCAAAAGAAGATATCTTAATTTCATAAAAATGGCTTTATTAATTTAAATACTGCCTTAACAAATAAAAATTACTGTTTAACATTGGCTGTCTCCCAGGCACGTACTTTTTGGCGTGCATTATCAAAAAGCTTGATGTAATTCTGCTTTCTTATTTTTTCACTTGTTTCAGGTTTAAGAGCTTTCCAAAGCGGCTGATATTTTTCGTAAACAGCCAAATAAAATTTTTGATCTGGTGGCGCAACTACATCTGTCCCGAATAAAAATCTGTCGGGATATTTATCCATTAATTCCGCACATTTCTTAATAATTTCTGGCGATGAAACGATGTATTTTGCAACCTCATCCCATGAAATATCAAAATAGACATTGGAATAAGCAGGATCATCCAATATGCTTGTTACAATATCGATATGATTTGGCGGTCTGTCTGTTGTAGAATCGTTTCCGTAACCTGCTGGATACACAATTCTTCCAAGTCCGATATGCGCCCAGATTATAGTTGTTTTTGAATGACGTTTGAGCAGATCCCGCATATCATTTAGATAAACGGGTTCTGTTTTTTGCTTTGCCATTGGCATATCCATATCATTATGAAGAATAACCACTAAACCCACTTTTCCTGCAAAATCCAAAATACTGTCTAAAGCCGGATTGGTTAAACTGGCTACTTCTCCAGCAACTTTTGCAGACACAAATTCTTTATGTATCGAAAATTCTCCAATTCCTGTAAAAACCCCTGGAAAGGTTCGCAGTACGCGTTCAATATGTTTGTAAGCATACATATCTGACGGATTAAATCCTGTAATCATAGGATCTAATCTTGCCTGCTTCTCTTTACTAAGCGATTTATACTGCATGGCAATAAAGGCATCGGTAAAAGAATAGTAATACAAAGGTGCATCTGTCTGTAAATAATATGTCGGACTGTAATTACCCGAATTTTGATACGACCATTGCTGCTGCAACGGAATTCCAAATAAAGTAGACCGCCCAGCTTTATTTCCCATTATTTCTAAGAACCTATCAGCAGATATTCCTTCTTGAATGTAATTGGTTAGATGAAAATGGCTGTCATTAAATAAATACTCCTCTTTTTGTGCTTTTTTTTGTCCAAATAAAACAACAGACTGTATGCATAAAAGAAACAGTATTGACTTCAGTTTTATTTTTTTCTGCATACTTTCTAGAGCTTATGTTCAACTTAATTTATCACTTTTAAAATCTTAAAAAGTTTACTTTTTAGGTGTAACAATAAAAGGGTTTACACCAAGCTCTTTTGCTATATCAAAAATAGCTTTTTGGGCTTTTACGCTATTTCCTGCCGCATTAAGCGGAGGCGAAATAACCGCAATTCCGAATTTTCCAGGACAAACCGCAATAAGACCTCCCCCTACACCACTTTTTGCGGGCAAGCCAACTGCATATAGCCATTGGCCAGAATCGTCATAAAGTCCTGCTGTAGACATAATTCCCATAGTAAAAGCACAAGTTTCTGGCGAAACCACTTTTTCTTTTGTAACTGGATTTACACCTCCGTTTGCCAGAGTCGATGCCATAACTGCAAGCTCTTTTGCATTAACATTTATGGCACATTGTTTTGTATAAATATCTGTAGATTGAACGGGATCAAAATACATACGTCCGTATGCTAACAGTAAATGTGCAATTGCCTGATTTCGCAAATTATCTCCAGCTTCGCTTATGTAAACTGGCTTATTTAATAGTAGTTTAGTTCCAGCAAAAGCATTATGAGTATCTAGAATATTTTTCCATTTGGCAACAGAATCATTTCCTTTTACCAAACTCACTGCGGCAATTGCTCCTGGATTTACCAAAGGATTGATTTCTTTTCCTTTTTGGAGTTCAACTGCCACGATAGAATTGAAACGAAGACCCGTTGCATCAACTCCAATTTTATCTGCTACAGCTCTTGGACCTTGTTCTTCAATAAGTCGTGCCAGTGTAAAAACTTTCGATATAGACTGGATAGATACACGCTGGCCTAAATCTCCTTTGCTGTACACTTTACCATCGGTAGTTACAATAGCAATTCCAAAAATATTCGGATCAACATTGGCTAATTCCTTTATGTAATCTGCATTTTTACCTTCTTGCAGATTTTTATATTTGTCGTATGCATGATCGATCGCAGCTTGATAAGACAATTCTTTTTGAGCAATTGCTTTAAACAATGGATTAACCAGCATCAATATTATCAGAATTATAAATCTAAGATTTGTTTTCATTTTGCCTTGTTTAAATTGGTTTATGGTTTACTTTAAATTGAGAATAACTTAATCGGAAATAGATTTTTAAAATATTTAGTATTCTTCAAATATTTTTTGAAGTTCAGCTAGGCTTCTCTGTTTAAGTAATGCAACAGACAATAGAATTCTAGATTTCTGCGGATTTAGCCCGTATGAAGCAATAAGTCCAAGTTCATCATCATTACATTCCACATTACGTCCTACAATTCCTGTAGCAACACGTGTGCTTCTTACCACGATAATTCCTTTTTTACTGGCTTTCGCACAAGCGTCAAGAGAAGCTTTGTTCATGTTTCCGTTCCCAACTCCAGCAATTACGATTCCTTTTGCTCCACGTTCTATAGAAGCATCGATTAGATCCGGTTTCATATCTGCATCAGCATAAATGATATCTACACGAGGAAAAGAGCTTACACCTTTAACATCAAATTCTGAGGTTTTTCCAAATTTTTGATCAGGATAATGGAAGAAATCATTTACTCCGTAAGAAGTAGTTCCGATAAGTCCGCGAATTGGAGACATAAAAGTCTGTACGGCTGTTGTACTTACTTTTGTTAAAGATTGTGCCGAATGAATCCAGTCATTCATCACCAAAAGCACTCCGTGTCCTTTTGCTTTAGGATCTGCAGCAACCGCAATTGCATTGTAAAGATTTAAAGGTCCGTCTGCGCTAATAGCCGTTGAAGGGCGCATAGAACCAACCAAAACAACTGGCTTGTCTGTTTTTGCAACAAGATTTAAAAAATAAGCGGTTTCTTCCATTGTATCCGTTCCGTGTGTGATTACGAAACCATCTACATCTTTGCTAGAAGCTAATTCGTTAATTCTATTTGCAACTTTAAGCATGATTTCAAATGACATATCCTGAGAACCTACATTCGAAATTTGTTCTCCTTTAATATCTGCAAGTTTCATAGCATCTGGAACTGCATTTACCATTGCATCGATAGTTACTTGTCCAGAAGTATATCCAGATTGAACACCAGTTTTTGCTGATCCAGCAATAGTTCCGCCAGTTGCCAAAATAAGAACTTTAGGTTTTGCCTGTCCAAACATGCCGATGCTTAGTGAAAGCATTGCTATTAAAAATATTTTGCTGCAAAAATTTATATTTAATTTCATGATTATTTTGTTTTAAGATGATGATTATTTTTGCCCTGTTAAGCTTACTGGATCAAGAAGTTTTTTAATCTGATCTTCTGTCAACAGTTTCTTTTCACGAATAAGCTCCAAGATTCCTTTATTAGTCGAAAGTGCTTCTTTAGCTAATTCGGTAGTTTTTTCGTAACCCAGAATAGGATTAAGAGCCGTTACAATACCAACACTTCTGTCCATGTAATGCGCTAAAATGTCTTTATTAACCGTGATACCATCAATACAATTTTTTCTAAACAATGGCATTGCTTTAAAAAACAATCCCTGTGATTCCATCATGGCAATAGCTTCAACAGGTTCAAAAGCATTTAATTGCAATAAACCAGAATGTGCCGCAAGAGTTACCGTAAGATCGTTACCCATTACTTTAAAACATAACTGATTCATAAGTTCTGGCATTACTGGATTTACTTTCCCTGGCATAATAGAAGATCCCGGCTGAAGTGCAGGAAGATTAATTTCGAAAAGGCCAGTACGAGGACCTGAAGCTAAGATTATCAAATCACTGCTTATTTTTGATAATGCAACTGCCATACTTTTAAGTGTAGATGAATACATAACAAATCCTTGCTGACTCGTAGTTGCGGCAATAAGATCTTTACTCATTACAATTGGTTTTCCTGTAATTTTTGCAAGATGTGTCGCTACTTTTTCAGCATATCCTGGAGAGGCAGTAATTCCTGTTCCTATGGCTGTAGCTCCCATATTTTGTTCGCATAAAAAAACTTCCGATTTTTTCAAAGCATCAATCTCAGCATCAAGCTGATTGCCAAAGGCATGAAACTCTTGTCCAACCGTCATTGGAACAGCATCCTGCCCTTCGGTTCTTCCCATTTTTACGATGCCTTTAAATTCATCTCCTTTTTTGTGGAATGCTTTCGCAAGAAGATCAGCTTCTTTGACCAATTTATCATTATGAAGCAATAATGCTACTTTTATAGCTGTTGGGTACACATCATTTGTAGATTGTCCCATATTTAAATCATCATGAGGTTCAATGTATTGGTACTCTCCTTTTTTATGTCCACTAAGTTCCAATGCGATATTCGCTAGCACTTCATTGACATTCATATTAGCAGAAGTACCAGCTCCTCCTTGATACAAATCAACCAGAAACTGATCGTGATATTTTCCGTCAATTACTGCTTGGCACGCTTTTTCTATCGCAGCAAGTCTGTCCTTTTTAAGTCGGCCAACATCTGCATTGGCACGTGCTGCTGCCAATTTAACCATTGCAAAAGCTCTTACATAGTCAGGATAAAATTGAGTTGTCATTCCGCTAATTTGGAAATTCTCTAATGCACGGGCGGTTTGTACTCCGTAATATGCATTTGCTGGAATCTGTTTTTCTCCTAAAAGATCTTTTTCAGTTCGGGTCTGAGCGTTTAGAGCACTTATAGACAATCCGAACAATACTAGATATTGTATAGTTTTATACATGTTTTCTTTTTTTTTTTTGATTAAGAAGCAGAAACTTCTTTATTGATTTTTTCTATAGAATGACTCTGAGAAGTTGTATTTAAAAGAAAACTGTAGTTTACTAATGGAAGTATTCCATCCGTCGTTGAAATTTTCGCGGTCACCCCACTGAAATTCAACTCCTACCATACAATTTTTCACAGGAGTATATAAAAGATTTACAAGAGCATATTGTCCCTTTTTAAAAGCGTCATCTTCTTGTCCGTCTGTGTTATCGATATCAATCATCGAATATCCTAGCGAAGTACTAAACTTATCACTCCAAGTGTGATCTAAAAAGGCTACGACCCCAATTAAAGGAAGCGCAACACCTTTTACGGGAGTTACAGGATTATTAGGATTGGTTTCAATAGCGACATCTACTGGCGCATCATTCATGTAGTTTTGTATTCCTTCACCGTACACAACTTGTCCTCTAAAAACATCACTTTTTCCAAAATTGATATTGGTACTTAAATTAAGTCCCCATCCTACTGCATCTCCAGACAAATCAAATTGGTCATTATTTTGATCTTTCCATTCAATTTTTCTTACTATACCAGCCAACTCAATATAGCCCCACTTTGTTCCTAGATGATATTCTGCTGAAAGGTCTGGCAACGGAAATCTTGCTTTTACTCCTTGCAATTCCACACGATTTGCATAATCTCCTTGATCGGCACTTGCTCCAGGTCTTTCTAATGCAATTGTTAAACGGGTATCTCCTTGGATAGGCATATAACGTATTTGAATATTACGGAAAAACACCATTCCAGTTGGTCCCCAATACTCTAATGAATTTGGAAATACTCCAATATCCATAAAGGGGCTCCAAGTTTGTCCTGCCCCAAATTTTCCTAATTCAGCATAGGCATGACGCAAACGAAAAGTAGTCTGACCAGCATCTACTCCTGTTCCGAACAACTCAAATTCGAATTGTGTTTTTAATTCTCCAAGTCCTGTATCAAAATAATTTTTAAAACCTAATCTAGTCTGACGTACAGAAGCGTAGTAATTACCATCTGGTCCGTACTCATTTTCAAAAGAAGGCAGTTTAGTCGGCCTTACCACATCATACCAATCTGATTGAATTTGATTAAAATTATAACCAATATCAGTCATAATAAATCCATAGATTTCCATACTTTTTTTAGCGCTATCATCTTGAGCTTGCACAAGATTTGCTATAAGAAAACAAATTATAATGGCACGATACCTGATCTTTACCATTAATAAAAATTTTTTTTTCATAATGATTATAGTTTGTTTGTTGTGGGTTTACTATTCATTCCGTTTTTTACAATATGGGTTTAAAATAAAAGACACTTTATTTTTAAAAAAATCTGTATTCTCAATTATTGGTTTTTAATGCCGAAAAGTCTTCTTCATTTTTGTGAAAATTTCTTGTATAGAGACAAAAAATTCCATCAGGTTTCACATTGGGTAATCATTTTTCATCAAAAAAGACAAAAAAATAAACGCTTTTCACTGATAATCAAACAAATATAATCAATGCCTGCCGACGATTAGAGTTAATAACCGTTACATTTAACCGTTAAAATATCAGATTAATAATACTAACATGTTAAAAATTTTCATAAATTTATAACGCCATAAGCATTTGGTCTTTAACATTTTATACGCCGCAGTGAGTTTTTTTTGACATTAATAATTTTCTAATAATTTATTATGGAGTCTATAAAAAAAATCCCCCCGGATAAAATTTATAATGAGCTGGAAAATGTTTTAAAGTTTTATTCTTTTAAGAACTCAACTCTTTTAAGTAATTTTCTGCGCTATATTGTCACAGAGACTATCGATGAAAGACAGCAGTTTATTAAAGAATACTCTATAGCTGTAAATGCTTTAAGCAGACCTTCCCATTTTAATCCGCATGATGACGCCATGGTTCGCATTCATGCAGGACGATTAAGAAAATTACTTTCGGAATATTATTCTTCTGACGGAAAAGACAATTCGGTTATCATTAATGTGCCAAAAGGCGGTTATGTTCCAGAGTTTATTCATAATAATAAAATGAGACATACTGATCTCCCTGTCAGTACTAGTAAAACCAGTCCTTTGATTACCGTTTTTCCTTTTAAAACAATGGCCCACCGACCAGATTTAGAAGCCTTTTCGCAGATTCTTTCCGAAGAAATCAGTGCAGAACTTTCCCGTTTTCAGGATATATCTGTTATTGGACATTTTTCTCCTGGGGCTATTTCAAAAATTAATGAAAACATTTTAGAAGCGGCCAATCTGATTGGAGCAGATTTTATTATTACAGGACACATTCAAATTGTCGATAACAAACTGCATATAAGGATCAGCCTGATAAGCTCATCTTCAGGAAAATTCATTTCGACAAAAGTATTTACTCCCACTACTATTGATGATGGGATTAGAATTCAAAATGAAATTGTAAAAGACATTGTTTCTACCATGGGCGGTTACTATGGCACTATTTTTAAAGAAATGGTAAAAACTTCGCCATCTAAAATATCAAATAACTCTAGCATTTTAAAAGCAATATGCAGCTATCATGAATACCAATGTTCCTATTCTATAGAAAATTATGCTACTGCTCTTTCTAATTTAACTGAAGCCGTAGAATTAGACCCAAACCATTCAATAGCCTGGGCAATGCTGGGCGAAATGCATTTAGCTTCTATTGCGCTAGGATTAGACAATTGCAAAAAAACAATCGAGAAAAGCAGTCATTGTATCACAAAAGCCTTAAATATTGATCCTAATTGCCAGCAAGCTTGGTATGCACAAGCTCTCTTGCATTGTTTTAGAAAAGATCAAGACAACTGTCTTTATGCCGCAGAGCAATGCATAAAAATGAATTCTAATTCTTCTGGTATTGCTTCAGGAATAGGCTGTATACTAATTTTTGCAGGTTATTTTGAAAAAGGCTTTAATTTATTAGAAAATGCCACCCATATGAATCCTGCACATCCATGGTGGATTAGCGTTGGATATTGCTACTATTATATTCACAAAAAAGAGTATCAAAAGTCTTTATACTGGGCAGAAAAAATGGATTTTAACGAAACCATTTGGGATCCTTTGCTCAAAGCCGTTTCTCTGTCTCTGCTGAGTGAAGAAACTGCTGCGAAAGTACATTTAAACAACCTTATAGAACTACAGCCTTTAATTGCCACCGAAATAAAAGAAATACTATCTAGTTTCATGTTTTCTGAAGAAATTGTTTTTAGAATCATAAACAGCTTAAAAAGAATCGGATTAAAAGATGACTTTTGATTCTTATATAAATTGAATTCAAAAAAAAAATACGTAAAGCGAAATAATAAAGCTTTGCGTATATTTATTTATAAGTTTAGTGAATTGTTTAATATAACTCATCACAAAAGAACTCTGAATTTTACTAACATTCAAAAAATCAGAAAAATATATTGTACCAAATGTTGGGCATACTCCTCACAAAGAAATGCCAGAAACTATAATAGAAAAGACTGCAGCGTTTATTACCTGTTGTAATTAAGCCATTTTCTTTGCTAATCGTTTTTTCTTTTCCAATAATCTAAGATGATTTTCGGCACATAGAATTTTCTCTGTTGTGCCATTTTTTTGAATTTCAATCAGATAATGAAAATCTCTTTCTTTTGAAGTAGATTTTATGATCAGCCCCTTTTTAAAATCCATTTTTCTTTCGATAACGGTCGCCTCATAAGATCTCCCACTCAATGCAGTGTAGGATACATCTTGTCCTTTTACAAATTTCATCGTTTTAGCCGTTTGTTCTTAATATTTGCTAACACTATAAAGTCAAAAAACTAATCTTAAGGGGATTGATTCGTTTTTTTCCTTCTTCGGCGAATGTATAAATATCCAACAATTTACACCCCCGTATTTATACCTGTTTTCACATTAAGGTTTCGTTAAATTTTTAATGCAAAAAATAGACTTTAACCCATTCAATAAGTAAAATCAGACAAAACTAATTTCAATTCAGATCATTATTATTTGCTTTTCTTAAGCGCATCGAGCAATTCAATCATATCAATCACTGCGTAAGTTGAACAATAATCGGATACAGCATAAGGAAGAATCAAACTATTGTTATGAATAATTGCTCCGCAAGAATACACCACATTTGGCACATAACCTTCACGCTCATCTTCCATTGGCGAAAGCAATGGCTCTGTAAGTCTTCCAATTTCTTTTGACGGATCATCAAGATCAAACAATGACGCACCAATACAATAACGTCTCATTGTTCCTACTCCATGTGTAATTACAAGCCATCCTTCTTCGGTCCAAAGTGGAGAACCGCAATTTCCTATTTGGGTTAATTCCCAAGTAAATTTAGGTTCTTGCAACAAAATAGGTGTGTTCCATTGCGTCACTCTATCTGAATACATAATATAATTATTAACGCCATCAATTCGCGCAAGCATGGCATATTTTCCTTTTACTTTCCTAGGAAATAAAGCCAGATTTTTATTCTGTGCACCTTCGCCATGAAGCGGCATTACTCTAAAACTATAAAAATCTTCAGTCGAGATTAATTTAGGCAAAATTGTATGTCCATTATAAGCCGTATAGGTTGCCATAACCCGACTCGAGCCGTTATCATCTGTAAAACGTACAAAACGGGCATCTTCTATTCCACGGCTTTCAGAATCAGAAATCGGGAATATGACGCGTTCCGTTATGTCTGAATCATGTTTAAATTGTAGATCGTAAAAAGAATTCGCAAGCCATAAAATCTCTTCCAGCGCTACCTTCCTTTCTTCTCGAATTAAAGGATCGCTTAAAGCCTCAACCAGCATATTTTTTAAAATGGCAAATTCAAACTCTTCAGGTAAATCCTGCATAATCTGGACAATATATTTATCCGCTGTATGCATTTCGTACAATTTCGTTAAAAATCGTTCTTTATTAAATAAGGTTTTATGCTCAATTTCTGCCTTATCAATATGATTTCCAATCTTCATTATATGCAGATTATTTTCACGGTCTAAAATTGCTCTTCTAAAAACAATTGACGAAATATGACCTTCACCTGTAGCACGAAAAGAAATAATAACACGTTTTTCTCCTGCTTCGAGTCCTGTCTGATCAAAATCTTCTACTATTGAAGGATTAAAAATCGCCGCAGATTCAATCGCATATTCCATTGTACAATAAGACCCAATCAGCATTTTGCGGTCGAGAGACAACGTTTCATAATTGATTTTCATTTCTTCAATTATTGGCCTTATTCTTTCGCAGTGTCTAAAGAAAACTGTCGAAATATTACGGTGTCTTCGAGCAAATTCGCGAAGTGTCTGCTCTAAAGTTTGCAATACTTGCTTTTCGTCCAACAACATTATACGAAGTACCATTTGCTGGGTTCTTTCTTGCCCATTCATAAAATATCGGGCAACAACTCTTCTTGAATCTGGTAAAAGTTTTATATTTTTTCGAACAACGGATACTCGCATAACTGGAAATTTTGTGACTACAACATTTAGGAATCTTTTATTACACAACAAGTTAGTGAATTTTGTTAAAGAAAAAAACTTAATTTTTATTAAAACTTAAAATTTACGTTTAATTACACATCTTTTATTGGGGTAATTTCATCAAAAGTTTTTTCATAATTTCGTCTTGTACACTAACCAAAAGCAATGAAGAATAATGTTAAATTTTTGAGAGAAGAAAAAAACCTGACTCAAAATGAACTTGCCGAAAAATCTGGTCTTTCGCTACGAACGATTCAGAGAATTGAGGCTGGAAATATTCTTAAAGGTTTTACTTTAAAAACGATTGCCGTAGCTCTAGAAACTGATTCCGAAAATCTGATTATCAAAAAGGAAAATATCGAAATCGAAAGGGCTAAAATCATTAATCTTTCTGTTTTGTCAGGATTGATCATTCCTTTTGGAAGCATCATTTTTCCTTTAATTTTAACTTATAAAACCAAAGATTCAATAAATAAAGAATTAGGAAAACAAATCGTAAGTGTTCAAATTGTTTTGAGTCTTATTCTTTCTATTTTAATGATTGCAAGCCCGTTTCTTCAGAGTGCAATTACATTAAAATTTCCGCTTTTTATCGTTCCTTTAATTACATTTCTTTGCTTAAAACTCTTGATCGTAATCTTAAACGGAATCAGTTTAAACCAAAAACAAGAATTAGTTATAAAACTGAAAAACAACTTCTTATAATTCAAGTCATAAAATTGACGTAAAACTGTCGTATTGTTTTTGCACGAAAATCGGAAACGAAATCGGAATCTTGCAGAAAAAATAAACCATGAAATTATTTAAGAAAATTGCAGTCGGGTTTTTAGCCTTTATCGTTTTATTCTTGTTGGGAGGATATTTTTATTTTCAGAAGAAATTCACTCCGCCAGAAAACTATTTGAAAGTTTCTGGTATAGCAGAAAACATTCCAATAAAATGGATTGCAAACACTGAAAACGCTCATTCTGCTTTGCTTTTGCCCATAAAAATTGATGGAATCAATAAAACCTTTTTCATGCAATTTGATTCAGGTTCGCCAACTACCGTTTTCTATAAAAAATCATTAGAATCAATTGCCGAACAATTTAAAAATCAAATAAAAATCGATCTTGAAAACAATCAGATTTCGACCAATTTTACAATGGGAAAAATGAATGTTTCTTCGAATATTTTTGAAGTTTTGAATTACGGCGAAAAAGTCAGTTTTGAGGATTCAAAAGCTGAAGATATCATTGGAACAGTCGGAACAGATTTATTAGAAAAACGAATTACTGTTTTAGATTTCAAAAACAATCAATGTTCTTTTACTGAAAAAATTAAAGAAAATGATTTTACCGATTTTGAATTCAAAAAAAGAAAAATTCTTATTCCTTCAATCATCGAAAACAAAAAACTAAAACTCCTATACGATTCTGGAACCAGTGGTTATGAATTGATCACAACGAAAGAAATCTGGCAAAAATACCGAACCAAAAACAGTGTTATAAAAACCGAAAAAGGAAATTCGTGGGGAAATGCTTTAAGTGTTTATTCCGCTTCAGCGAAAAAGAAAATACAATTCCAAAAAGTAATATTAAACCTTTCTGAAGTTACTTACATTGAAGGCACATCGGATCTTCAAAAATTCTTAATGAAACGTTCGGGAATGCAAGGAATGATTGGCAACAAACTATTCCTGAACCACAAACTGATTCTGGATTGCAAAAACGAAAAATTTAAATTGGAATAAAAGTAAAATTCAGCAATAAAAAACGGTTTTTAAGAATTGATTTTGATAATATTTTTGACATTTTCAATGAAACTTTCCGTGTCTTTGATTTCTTTTTTTATCAATTGATGATGATCGTCCAAATCGTGCTGTTCCATCATATCTTTTTTCAAATATTTAATCATCGATTCCAGGCTTCGCGTATCATTTTGATTTTGTTTTTTTAATTCACGCTGTTTGCTTTCTAAGTATTTTAAAGTCTCTTTTAACTTTTGAACGTCTAATTTCCCCAAACTTTTATTCTTTAAAATTTAATAAAAAAAACAATGGCTAAAAATGCAGTAAGATTCAATATGCTCCAAAAACCAATACCATTTGAATTTACCTCATTCCCTGCCATTGTTATTTCTACATACGTTCAAATTGACCATTTGGATTTAAGAAAATTCATATTTTTTAAACAACTTTCAAAAAATGAAATCAAATAATTGAAATACAATTACTTACAATCAAAAACAACTCCAAAATATTTTCAAGTTTTTCTAAAACAGAAAAGAATGAATGCGATTACAAAGCATCTTGACTATTAAAAACACAACTTTCAGAACATCAAAACATTACCAACAAGGATCTAAAATTGTGAATATCTATTTGAAGATTTAACTATTTATTTTCCAGTAAAATTTATCTTTGGCATCCTTAAAATTTAAAAAGAGATGAGCGCAACTTGGTACGAATGCAAAGTAAAATATAGAAAAACAGATGAAACTGGAGGACAAAAAGTTTTAACCGAACCTTATTTGGTTGACGCTTTGTCTTATACAGAAGCAGAAAAAAGAATGACCGAAGAAATGGCCGCTTATACCAGTGAAGAATTTAAAATCACAGCTATAAAAGTGGCAAATTATGCTGAAATTCATCCTTTTGAAAATGCGGACAGATGGTTTAAATCTAAAATCACCTTAATTGCTTATGATGAAGAAAGTGGGAAAGAAAGAAAAACAAGCATGTATATGCTAGTTCAGGCAAATGATGTTCGCGAAGCTTTTGACAACACTCTTCACGTAATGAAAAATACAATGGGAGAATATTCTATTCCAGCGATTTCAGAAACAGCAATTATGGATGTTTTTCCTTATTTCAGCGGTGAAGAAGGCGAAACAGAAATGCTGGAAAGATTCAATACTTTGAAAGCTTCTAAACCAGAAAAACCTGAGGCAGAAATTATCGATCACATGGAATTTGAAACTGCGGAAGAATAATATTCAACAATTTATAATATTTGAAAAGCTCTAGAATCGTTCTAGGGCTTTTTTTATGGACTAAAAATTTACGAATTGATTTCTATAAACATTTTCGTGGCAATGAAACTCCTTTTACTTTCCTAAAATTCATCTGTTTAACTTTAATCCAAAATAAATAATATATTAGCTATAGATTACAACCTTAACCCAAAAGCAAAACCCAATGAACAAAAAGAACCTGATTTTATTCGGATTTATAATTCTAAAATTCATTCTGCAATATGTTTTAATTAGCCCAGAATACGATTTACAGCGAGACGAATATCTGCATCTGGATCAAGGGAAACATTTGGCTTGGGGATATTTATCGGTTCCGCCCGTTACTTCTTGGTTCTCACATTTAATTCTCTTTCTCGGAAATTCGGTGTTTTGGGTTAAATTCTTCCCTGCTCTATTTGGTGCTTTGACACTTTTGTTTGTCTGGAAAACAATCGAACTTTTAAAAGGAAATCTTTACGCTTTAATTCTTGGTGCGTTATGCGTTTTATTTTCGTGTTTATTACGCATTAATATGCTTTATCAGCCTAACTCCTTTGACGTTTTATGCTGGACTATTCTTTATTACCTTTTAATACAATATCTGAAATCTGAAGACACAAAATGGCTTTATTTTGGAGCCGTTATCTTCGCTTATGGTTTCTTGAACAAATACAATATTTTGTTTTTATTACTCGGATTAGTTCCTGCTATTTTGCTTTCTAAACAAAGAAAAATGTTCGCGCAGAAACAGTTTTATTTTGCTTTAATTCTAGGTTTAATTTTAATTTTTCCGAATCTTTTCTGGCAATATCAAAACCATTTTCCAATTGTGCATCACATGAAAGAATTGGCAGAAACACAATTGGTTAATGTAGATAGAATTGGATTTTTGAAAGAACAGATTCTCTTTTTCATCGGCGGATTATTAGTGATTTTCGCCGGACTTTATGCTGTTTTATTTTATAAACCTTTCAAAAACTACCAGCTCTTTTTTGCTTCTTTCTTTTTTACACTTTTAATTTTTATTTATTTCAAAGCAAAAGCTTATTATGCAATTGGTTTGTATCCAATTTACATTGCTTTTGGAGCGGTTTTTATTTCAGAAATTTTAAATGAAGGATGGAAACGTTTTCTAAAACCCGTTTTTATTTTAATTCCATTGCTGCTTTTCATTCCAATTTACAATATTGCTTTTCCAAACAAAAGCCCAGAATATATGGTTGCACATCCTGAGAAATACAAAAAACTAGGAATGCTGCGTTGGGAAGATGGAAAAGACCACCATCTGCCTCAAGATTTTGCCGATATGTTAGGTTGGAAAGAATTGGCTAGCAAAACTGATTCGCTTTATACTTTACTTCCAAATCAAAAAGAAACTATTGTCCTTTGTGATAATTATGGACAAGCTGGAGCAATTAATTATTATTCTAAAAAAGGAATAAAAGCGGTTTCTTTCAACGCCGATTATGTGAATTGGTTTGATTTGAATATTCAATATAAAAACCTAATTCGCGTAAAAGAATTTGACGAAAACAACGAAGAGCTTAAAGAAACTAGTCCGTATTTTGAATCAGCGGCTATTGGCGTTCGAATTGATAATCAATTTGCGAGAGAATACGGAACTACAATTTTTGTTTTTACAAATGCCAAAATCAATATCAACAAGCGATTAGAGCAGGAAATCAACGAAGAAAAAAACTACATCATAAATGACTGATTTCAAAAACATATCTTACTTAAAAACAGGAAATCAAAAACAAAAATCTGCATTTGAGCTTTTAACGAAAAATAAAATTTTAGAAAATCTCACTAATTTTGATCCAATTTTAGTTGGCACGATTCCGATAAATATTGATATTGAAAACAGCGATTTAGATATTATCTGTTGTTTTGAAAACAAACTTGATTTTACTGAAAGAATTAAAGAATTGTTCGAAAAAGAAAGTCATTTTGCTATTCGAGAAATCGTAATTAATAATGAAGAATCAGTTGTGGCAAACTTCATTATTGAGGGTTTTGAAGTAGAAATCTTTGGACAAAATATACCAACGGAACTTCAAAATGGTTACAAACACATGATTATTGAAGATAAAATTCTTCATTCTCGAGATGAAAACTTCAGATTAGAGGTCATTAAATTGAAAAAAAGCGGCATAAAAACCGAACCGGCATTTGGCTTGCTATTAGGCTTAAAAGGAAATGTTTACGAAGAATTACTAGCTTACAAAATCTGAAAAAAGGGATCGTTTTTTTAAATTATAAAAAATAAAGTACTAAAATTATTTGCATAACCGTATTTAGTATGTATCTTTGCACCCGAAACATCGCGGGATAGAGCAGTAGGCAGCTCGTCGGGCTCATAACCCGAAGGTCACAGGTTCGAGTCCTGTTCCCGCTACAGAGAATGACCCATCAAATTTTTGGTGGGTCTTTTGTTTTTTAATGCCTCTGTCAATGCTTGTAAACGTTTGGACTAACCCAAAAATCGAGTTCACTCTTCCAGTTAGATATTCCCTGTTTTCAGCCCTAATTGACAATCCTTCTGGAAATACCAAATTCTGGATTCTTATCTTGCTGTCAATATCACCTTCTTTCCAGTATTTATTTATGTTTGCAACTTTATCTATTACTTTATCGATATGTCTGCCGTGGTTAGATATTTTTTTGCCGTTTGCCGTAATCTGAAGCTCAACTTCTTTTAATTCCATATCAAACTGAAGTGAGTATCTATTGTACTTTTCATCTCCGAAATTCGGATTGTCAAAATAGCGTTTATCCAGATTTTCAATTTTGGTTTCCAAATCTTTTTTCTTCAAAAGCAGGCCTTTCATTTCCTCTCTGCCTTCATTTTCTATAATATCAAAAAGTTTATTAAGCTGAAGTTTGAAAGGCTCTACAAATTGGGAACTTAACGTATATCTTGATAATAGCTTTTCAAAAGAATCATTCAATCCTTCCGTCTTTGAATATGGTGTGGTCAATGCGTTGAAACTGGCATTTCTGCATTTCTGGCATTTATAGTAATGCTTATTCTTTTTTCTCACCACATAGCTTGTCAGAAGGCTTCCGCATTCGCATCTTAAAAAACCTGTCAATGGTCTGAACTCATTGATCTTGCTTTTAGAATATTCTTTAACTGGCACTCTGCTTTCAGAAAGCATTTTATCAATTTTCAGAAAGTCTTCTTCACTCACTAAACCTGTCCAGTTTCCCTTCACTGGCTCTTCAAGAAGTGCATTTACCGATATTCCGCAGTAAAAAGGATTACGCCACATAGAGCCTAGCGACTGTTTTGTAATATTCAAATTCAGCTTTGCAAGTTTCTCCCTGATTACAAAATCCCTCTCACCCGCAAGCTTCCATTTCCAAGCTTTCTTTAAAATCTCTCCCTCTAAATTAATTGTGATAGACTGCTTTTCCTGCAATAGAGCATAATCACCGACCTTCTTTCCTCTCATTGTGTAGCCTCTGGGAGCTTTGCCCAGCCAGTTTCCCGCTCTCAGAAGTGCTTTCATTCCAGGAATTGTTTTTTCAAGCCTGTCCATGTTTTCCCTTCTGGCATCTAAAAGCTTGCTGTATATATCAAGTTTGCTGTACTCGTCATTTGTGCACAGACCAGAAGAAGTTTCAATCAAATGCACTCCTAGCTTGTCCACAAGTTCATGAACAATGCTTATGGCATTTCCTCCTGTTCTGGAAAACCTGCTTATAAATTTTATGGCGATTGCAAAAGGTTTCTGTTTTGCGCTTTTAACCTCTTCCAATAATCTTGTAAACTCTTTTCTGGTAAAATCTCCCGAAGCGCTTTCATAAGTCCCTCCAAGCATATTTTTTAGCGTATAGCCCTTCTTAGAAGCAAACTGTATTATTTCTATGCGCTGTTCTTCAAGACTATTGTTTACTAACTGTAGTTTAGAGCTTACCCTTGTGTATCCCCAGATTTCTTTTACCTCAGCCTTTTGGGCTAATTTTTCTTTCTGAAATTTCTTAAAACTTTCAATCCCCATAATCTAATTTTTAAAATTATATACAATCACTGCTAATTGAAATAGGCTTTCGATTATCTCATTCCCCTCCGATTCTGAAATTTCTTCAAAACCTCTGCATCTTCTTAATTCTTCAACTGTTAATTTTCCTTCATTTGTTTTAGTTTTTTCTTCTGCATCACAAATACCACTTTCTCCTTCACAGAATCTAACTCCCTGTTTCTCAATTTGTAAATTTACAAAAGTTTTCCCTCGGGTGATTCTTCTTCTCTCATCCAAGCGGAGAAGGACAGCTTTACGGAGTAACTTACGTTGATCATAATACAAGATCCGTTTTCAACGGAAGCAGTCTGGGAAAAGAATTCAGTGCAAAAGGGATTCAGGAAAGCTGTGCAATGAACATTCTTGAACTTGAAAGAAAATACCAAAAGTCCAATTCAACCGCTTCGGAAAACTTTCAAGATCTTGAATTAAAAAATTATGTAAAAGAAAATCTTGCAGATATTCTGCTTCGTGGTGAAAAAGTAAATGACTTTGTTTCAAAAGAGTTTAATAAAAAGAAAAAAAGAAAATTGAGAAAAGGAATTTAATAAATAAGGGTGCAATAATGCACCCTTAAATTTGTTTGTTTTTTTGCCAGCAATCCTCTAATTAGATACTTTTATACTCTGCATAGGTTTAAAGTCGCTCTGTTTTTCTGATTTTAATAAATTAACTCCATTATCAACATAAAGTGTTTTCAATAGAAGATTATTAGAAATATCTAACTTTACAATTTTAGTAGAATTAAGGTAAAGCTGAACTAGCTCAATATTCTTATTGATATCTATCAACTGTAAATTACCATTTTCGGACAATTGTAAGGTTTTTAGTTTAGTAAGTTTATCCAAAATAATCTTTTCGAACATATTTCCTTGCAGATACAACGACTCTATATTAGGAGTGTTAATCAAAACCAGTTCATCTAATCCATTTCTAAAAGCATAAAGTCCTTTTAATTTTGGCATATTTTTTATTACCAATTTCTTTCCGAACATATTTTCTCCTACGTAAATTTCTTCAATCGTTGAATTGTTGAAAAATACATCTAAGTTTGCAAGTTGATTTTTCATTGCATTCACGGTCTTTAGTTTTTTGAAATGCACTAAATCATTTAAGCTTTTTATATTTCTATTTGAAATCTTAAGCTTGCTTATAGTATCTATTTCAGAAATTTGAATTTCATTATCCTTATTCACATCATAACCTAATTCTAACAATGCTTTCTTTAAGTTTTCATCTTTAAAATCAATTCTTTGCGAATATAAGCTCTTTGGAAAAAATACTATTAAGAATAGTAAAATATAATTCAGTCTCATATAGTCTTTTCAATTTTTTTTTACAAATAAAGATATAATAAATGCAATAATTCCAAATACTATAATGATAATTATTCTATCATATTTTGAATTATAGTATCTGTTAAAAATTGTATCATTAGGTTTTTTTTTAAAATTTATTAAAGTATAAATTATAAATATAGTACCTATAATATAATATATATAAATCATAATTTTGAATATTTATTTTTTCTCATCTAAAATTGAATCTCCAAGTTTATCCACTCCATTAAAAAGGTTGTCATTAATTATTTGCTCCATTGGACCAAATACACTATTCCCGCCTAGGCCACCTGAAACTCCCTCAATTACTGCTTTTGTGAAGAATTTTTTCCAACTAAAGTTACCTTCAAATGCATCATTTACTAGTTCTAAACCTGTTCCTAATGTAGAAATTTTCCCTCCAACATAAGCCATTTCAGTTGCTAAAGGAAGTCCAACTCCTGTAGCACCTACAGGAACTGCCGCTAATGTTAAACCATCTCCAAGATTCTGTAATGCGCCTGGCACTTCATCTCCTAATGCATCTACTAAACCTTTATTTTTAGAAATATAAGTACCATTTTCAGTTGTAACACCTCCATCATCAATATCAGTTTTTTCACCATTATTTATGACGATATTTCCATCAGCTGCAAACGAAACCATTGTACTGTAATCTGCTGTATGAGCAGTGCCAGATTCAAAAACTTGTTTTACATTTCCGTAACCTTTAGCTTCAGCTTGCTCTACAGTTTTTACATCTTTATCATAAGTTATATGTTGCTGGCCATTTGTTCCAATCCAATTTATCCAATCACTAGGAGCCATACCATCAGGATCAATAAATCGTATGGGATTATCAAATGCATAATTATACGGACTATGTCTTCTCATTTTTTCAGCCAATGGATCAATATTCATCCAGCGCCCTAAAGCAGGGTCATAATTTCTTGCTCCATAATCGTAGAAGTTAAGCCCCAGCTCGTCTTGAAGCTCTTTGCCATTGTACTTATACTTATAAGGGTCTGTAAAATTTTTCTATACAATGAATGATCCCTTGCAAAAAATCTCTATATAAAAGAAAGTCCTTCAAACATTTCCCAGCTTATGCGAAAGTAGATTTAGTTTAATTATTTTCCTAATAATTTTTTAGTCTGCAAATAAAAAAAGCTCTCATTTCTGAGAGCTTTGCGCTGTTATTGAAATAATATTTTACAAAGAGCTGGCTTTAATTCTTACGATTTTACCGTCCTGCATAACAACGAGATCGCTGTTATTTTTCTTTTTAAACTCAATTAATTTTTCAGAAACTTTATCCATTGCCTCTATAATCTTCTTCTGAGTCGGTGTCGTTGTTGTTTTATGTTCTCCCATGATTGGTCATTTTTGAGTTTATCGAACTTGATTTCGTTTATAATTTCAATGTCATTGCCTAAAGTTTTTTGAGCTAATAATTCAGCTTTTACAGCTGTATTGTCAAAAATCAATGCCTCATTAACTATAGGCAAATATATATCAAATAAATTGGCTATTCCGTTTTTATATCTGCGTTTAATAACATCGGTTTCAATATTATGTCCACCTTCCTGAACCCTCGTCTTGACCCTCTCGATTGCCAGATCAACACTGTCGAGCCAAAAAAATAAAAGAACCACTTTATAGCCTTTTTCCTGAGCCGAAATCACTTTCTGCTTATAGCTTTTTGTGGCCAAAGTCGTTTCGAAAGCAAAGACTTCATTGTTGGCTAATAATTCATTGATTCGGTGAAGCATTATCCTTCCCGATTCAAAGGCAGCTTTTTCAGGCTGGAAAGGAGAAAGTCCTTTGGCAATTTCGTCCGCATTTACAAACTCCTTACAGTTTAGTATTTCGGGAAGTATTGTAAATGAGGCTGTAGTCTTGCCAGCACCATTACAGCCTGCAATTATGTAAAGATTTTTATTCATCACTACAAAGATAATAAATTACAGTTTTAGTGTACATTATTTACACTTTTAGTTTATTAAATGTTGGCAAACAAGTAAGGTATAATATTAATAAACTTTCATCTTGCTTTATTCCTAAATTATGGAAAACCGTAAAAGCAACATTACTTTAAAGCCGAAATTTACCATCCTTATGTGCAGTCTACAGCTATTAGTAATTTTAAATTAATCTTATGCTAAAACGAACTATTTTAATTGAAAACAAAATTTCAATAACGACAAAAAATAATCAGCTAGTACTAAAATCAGAAATGAAAGATAGTAGTGTCCCAATTGAAGATATCGGTTTTCTTGTTCTCGATCATAATGAAATCTACCTAAGCATCCCTGCTATGAATTTACTCGTTGAAAACAACATCTCAATTATTATCTGTGGAAAGAATCATCTACCCAACGGAATGCTGTTAAACCTTAATAGTCATCATATCCAGCAGGAAATATTCAAAAATCAAATCGAAGCCTCTATACCATTAAAAAAACAACTATGGCAACAAACAATAATTGAAAAAATTAAAAACCAAGGGCAATTGCTTGAAAAAATAACAGACTCTAAAAATAGTTTTACATTTCTAGCCAGCAAAGTGTTAAGCGGAGATTCATCTAATATGGAAGGAGTAGCTGCACAGCAATATTGGAAATATTTTCCACAACCTAATTTAGAATTTAATGGAATTAAAAGAGAACGTTATGGAAACTATCCTAATAATTTCCTGAATTATGGATATGCAATTTTAAGAGCTGCAACTGCAAGAGCTCTTTCCGGAAGTGGCTTACTTAATACATTGGGAATTCATCATAAAAGTAAATACAATGCTTTTGCACTTGCTGATGACATTATGGAACCATATCGTCCCATTGTGGATGAAAAAGTCTTTGAAATTATGCAAAATTTTAAAGAGCAAGAACTAAACACTGCTATTAAGGCGGAATTATTACAAATACTAACTAGGACAGTTTATTTTAAAGATGAGAAAAGCCCTTTAATGATAGGTTTGCAAAAAACTGCAAGTTCACTCCAACAATGCTTCACAGGAAATCGAAAAAAAATTAAATATCCAGCCTTATGGAGCTTAACGGATATAGAATAATGTGGCTTTTTGTTTTTTTTGATCTGCCCACGGAAACAAAAAAAGATAGACGAAATGCATCTGGATTTAGAAACAATCTATTAAAAGATGGCTTTTCGATGATGCAATATTCTGTATATGTAAGACATTGCGCAAGCGGTGAGAGTGCAGACGTTCATGAAAAAAGAATCCATAAACTTCTTCCTCCTTCAGGAAAGGTGAGCATATTGCGAATAACCGACAAACAGTTCGGAAATATTTTAAACTTCTGGGGAAAAGAAACTTTGCCCTCAGCACCGCAGCCCACCCAATTAGAATTATTTTAAAGCGTATTAGTCCAAAAACTAAACATAGAAATAAAAAAATGCCTCAATCATGGGGTATCAATCCATAAAAGAAGCATTTTTTCAAACGATATTTCAGCTTAAAAACCTATATATCAACAGAAAAGGCATCAACTAATATCGTGTTTTCTAATCTTTAATCAAACCACAACCTGTAAGAGGAAATTAATCATAAATTTATAAATATCGTGTTTTCTAATCTTTAATCAAACCACAACTTCAAGCTCTAAAGACGGCCAATCGTGCTGAATATCGTGTTTTCTAATCTTTAATCAAACCACAACTAATTCAGAATTGTCAATTATTGGATTATAATATCGTGTTTTCTAATCTTTAATCAAACCACAACTTATTGTCTATGTTTGCTTTTTGTTCAGCAATATCGTGTTTTCTAATCTTTAATCAAACCACAACACAGGAATCCAAGGCACTTCAATTTCATCAAATATCGTGTTTTCTAATCTTTAATCAAACCACAACATTTAACGCTTTTTGTCTATCCTTTTCTAAATATCGTGTTTTCTAATCTTTAATCAAACCACAACTCATCAGCTCCAACCACAAGCAATTGAGCAAATATCGTGTTTTCTAATCTTTAATCAAACCACAACTCCTGCGTTATCTCCAGTAGAAACAGGAACAATATCGTGTTTTCTAATCTTTAATCAAACCACAACTTCGCCTTTATAATTAGACAAATCAATGTTAATATCGTGTTTTCTAATCTTTAATCAAACCACAACAGTATTGGTGATGTTGTTTGTTGTTGATGAAATATCGTGTTTTCTAATCTTTAATCAAACCACAACTTAAGAGACATTTTAGCAATAGATAAATAAATATCGTGTTTTCTAATCTTTAATCAAACCACAACCTGTATGAATGCGGAATACGGGATCACAAAAATATCGTGTTTTCTAATCTTTAATCAAACCACAACTAGTTGCTCAGGTTTGTCCATTTGTTTATAATATCGTGTTTTCTAATCTTTAATCAAACCACAACTAGTTATTAGTCTTTGTTTTTATTCTTCAAAATATCGTGTTTTCTAATCTTTAATCAAACCACAACGGAAATCGTTGAAACAAAAATCGAAAGTCGATTTCCGTTGTGGTTTGGATGTTTAAGATTAAATATATGAATGCAATTAAACAAGTTAGATTTTTTCCAATTTGCCTGATGGCAAAACTTTAAAATCAATTCCTTCAATAAATGCAGAAAACTGGCTATGATTCATCTTTCTTGTCGGCTTATTTTCACCTAACTTAAAAACTCCGTCTGGCTTAAAATTATCTTTTTTAATTTCATCAGATTTTCTAGCCTCATTAAAAAAGCGAAAAGTTAGTACACCGTATTCAAACTCATTATTCCCTGATTTAATTCTTTGAATGGTCAATCCTTCAATAATATATTTCCTCCCTGCAAAATCAATTATTTCTGTTATATCTTTCGGCTTTTCATTTTCCTTGTCATAGAAAACAACCTGCTGTCCTCTTCTTAAAACTACATCCCTACTATTACTTTTTGCAATTGGAATCTGTATTTTCTTCCCTTTAGCATCTTTCTCTTTAAACAGAGGATAATAACCTTGCCCTTGTTTTATTAGTTTTGCCAAGTTAAAATTATTAATTAACTCAAATTCTCTTTTACCATCTAGGTCATAAATTGCCATTGCATAATTCTCGTCATTTTGCCCATACACTTTTTGTTTATGTTCGTGACGTGATTTGGATAATTGATTATGTTCCTTGATCTCCAACGGTTTTTTAACTGAATTAGCATACAATCTCACCTTATTAATTGCAATCTGCTTTTCTTCATTCATCCAAACTTTTTTACCTTCAGCTAATTTATTTTTTTGCTGTGGATTGGACGAAATCACCAAAACCTTATTTTCAATGGCTTCTTTTACCTTTTCTTTTACAACCTCATCAACAATATTTTCCACATCAGAAGCTTTGATACTTTCTAGATCTTTTCGAATGACGTAACGGATTTCTTCATTATTCAAAGGATTTTTAATTGCCCCATAGATACTGTCTTGATGTAAAGACCCCCGAATAGTATCACCTTGCTGCAACCTTGGAATTTTCTTTCCGTCTTTATCTATCTTGTAAATTATCTTTTGATTTGCATCTTTTTTTAAAATAGTTTTACCATTAGTGTCTGTTTCCGTTTCTGCAACATATTGTTTTTTACCTCTAATTCTGACAATCTTTTTTGACTGTTTTTTTATATTATCTGGCATATAATGTGAAACCAAAATCTCTTCTTCTATTTTCTTTAAATCTTCCTTAAAAGTTTTCCAAGGCTTAGAATCAGCTAATAACTTTCGTGCGGCGTTAACTTGCTCTTTATCTTCCAAAACCCAAGCTTTAGCTAATACATCATACTTCTCTTTGGTCATACAGGCAATTGTAATAGCATCAATTGCATGATGGGTATGTTTACTTCTGTCTTTTTCAAAAAAGTATTTTTTATCATTTTCTTGATAGCTTTCTTGGATACCCCAAATTTTTCTGAATTCCGCAACCATTCCGCCTTTTACACTTTCCACTCTATTAAAATACGATTTTAGATAAGCTTGAGCGTATTTAGTTATAATTCCTGTGTCAGGAATCTGACTGTTCTTAAAGCCTACTTTAGGTTCTTCCCAAATAAATCGCTCATATTTTCCCTTTATATAATCTCTCTTTAGTGTTAAATAGTGTCTTCGTCTTATTTTTCTATCCTTTACTTCCTTTGTTGCTGCAGCTTTTATAGAGCGTGAAATTATTTCAATCTCTCTGCTTAAATTGTCGGCTTCTTCTCTCCAATGAGCTATCCTCGGAATGATTTCAAGATGGTTATTTAATTCAATAGGCATTTTATTTCCTTTAATATCTCTGTTGAATCTTTGACTGCAAAGTGTTTTGTTCATTTGAGAATTATCTTGAGAAATACTTCTTGGAATAGTATGTTCGATATCATACTTTGGATTGCTTCCGATTATATCACAAATACTTATATTTTTACCCTGTTCATATATTTCCGCTCTATTTTGCTCAAGCCACAGCTGATAACGCAGTAAATCATCTTCGGTCGGCTCAATCTCTTTTCCGCATTCTTCTAAATAAAGCTTCCTTATTTCTGAAGCTGCTTCTTTTCGGTTCTTCTCTAATTCATTTTGATAGTCCTGAATACCTTTTCTTTTATTAGCATCGTTGAGTTCACGAGCCATTTCTATATGAATTTTTGTTTTTTCATCAATATCCCCTTCAAAAATTAAAGTATTCAACACTTTTCGTAATTGATGTAAGGCTCGCATCGCCATCGGATTTTTTATAGAAGCAGTCAAAGGACTGCCTAGCACTAATTTTTCATTTCCAAATTCATCTTTGATGATTTTCTTTTTGAAAATCTCAATATCTGATGGATGATAAAGTTTTTTCAAACGCCTTTCATTACTGCACAATACTTGCCCATCTTCATTTTCACCATTTAAGAATTCTAAAACCTTTTCGTCCAAGCGTTTAATTTTTACAAATTCATGGGTTTTTAGCTGCTCAATAAATATTGGAAATAATTTATCCAACACAGCTTGTTTATCTTCAACGAAATTATAATTGAAAAATGGGAGTAGTTTTTTATTCAAATCATTTTTATAAGTATCTTCTGCTTCCTTCGAATAATAGCAATTATCCGTTTTGCAGTCTTTTATCAAAGAGTTCACTACTTCTAATAGACTATTTTCATACGTATGATTTTGTATAATTAAGGCTATCTTATCTTGAATATATTTTCTTTGTATTTCATCACTCCAAATTTCCTCATCAATAATATTTTCAACATTTGCCATAAATACTGCATGGGAATATAACAGACCTTCTTTGACATATGGCAGAATCTTATTAATGGCATTTAAACTCAAACTTGCATAGTCTTTTTTCAGACGAATTCTGCTAAAAGCCTTTGCATTTTTATCACTTAAACCAAGTTTATTCTTTGCATATCCATATAAATAAACATCTGAAGTTGATACTGATAGTAGGTGCCATAAATCTTTATAATCAACAGTTCTAGAAACTTCTTTTTGCTTTGAATTTAATGTTTTATAAGTAAATGTTTTTGTTTCCCAATCTTCTCCAATTGTGTTTTTTAAAGATGCAGAAAGGGGACAGCCTGTAACTGTATCTGTTGATTTATAATTAAACCAGTAATGAAATTCATCCTTTCTAGATGATTTATAAAATCCAAAAGTAGCTCCTTTGGGAATCAACTCTTTTGCTAAATCTTCAAAATTGAAATTATCTTTCTTTCTTAAAAATTTAGGTATCAGACTTAACTTTTCATCTTGAGATAGAAATCTTAGCGTCTTTTCTGATTGAGTTCCAAATTTAATTGTATTCAAATAAGTCCACATTCTGTACTGTTCAAAATCGGGATGAGAAATAGAACAACGAGATTTGCTTTTTTCAAAAGAACATTTTCCGATCAATCCCTTTTGTGATTTTAAAGGACGCTGAAAGAAAATAGCTTTGTATAAATCTTTAGCCAATGCAAAATATCTTTTTTCTGGCAACGCCTCATTTTCATTGACACCTTGAATTCCTTGAATCTTACAAACTATTTCAAACTCTTTTAAATAATGTTCTTCTCTTGCAGTATATTTATTTCTTATTTTATCTCTATTATATAAACTAAATAAATATTGTCCTAATGTTGAAAAATTACCATCTTTAATTGCCTGGGAAATTTCTCCAATTTCCCTTTTTACCGCTCCTAAATCTTCTTTTCTGTTTAATCTGGCAATTATCTCTTCTTTTGCTTTAACAATATCATTCCCATTTTTTATAGCAATAGCTTTCAGCGCGTTATACAATGTTTTGAGTTTAGACTCTCCATCGTCTAGATCTTTTTTAAATCCGCCTTTGATATTTTCATCAATAATTCCGGTATTAAAAAAATAGTCTTTTAATTCAATAATTACTTCATCCGTAGAACCTAAATCTTCAATTATTGTTTGAATAATTGGACAATGTTCTTCTAATATTCCCTCAGCTGATTGATCTAGTCTATTGCTGAGGAATCCACGTCTCTGCGCAATATGATATAATGCTCTTCCAAATTCGAAGGCAGTAACCTTTCCTCTGCTGGCTTTATCTCTTAAAGCATAAGGATTGATATTTTTATCTTCATCTGTTCGAAGCCATTTTAAGAATTCAGGGTTAAGCGGATATTTTTTAAATCCTGATTTTTTCCATTCTTCCACTTCATCAATAGATAACGGACACATTCCATTTATTGAAAGAACTTTTAATGTTTGATACTTTCGTAGTTTTCTTCGGTATTTTATTTTCCTAGCGCTTCTATAGCTGGTACGCTCACTGGCACGTGAACTTTCAATTCCTTTTTCAGATTTTACCCCTTCAGAAAAAATTCTGACTCCTTTATCAACTAGAGAAAAATCATCTCCATCTTTGTCCACAATTGCCCATCCAATACTATTTGTTCCTAAATCTAAACCTAATATTTTTGCCATGATAAAATCGTTTTTTAAACAACTTCGAAAGATAAATAAAAAACAATTTACCGCTTTACGGTTTTCCTTTTTCTATATAATTTCTTTTTCTATATATTTGTAACTGATTAAAAATTCTAATCTTTAATCTTATCACAATAAGGCTATATGCCGTAGATGAAAATCTTTAGTCCTGCTTCGGTGGGACTTTTTTTATTTTTACTTACATAATTAAAAATAAAAAAAGCTCCTATAATAGGAGCTTTAAATATTAGGAAAATATCGATTAATCATTTCCCGTTGCTGTGTACTGTTTACTTTAATATACTTCTCAGTTGTTCCCGGCCATTTATGCCCTGCCAGTTCCTGAACTCTTTCCAAAGGGATATTTTTTTCATTCAGCCAGTTACAGATTACGCTCATCCTGATAGTCTGCGGGTTTAGTTTCCTGTCAGGGAATAATGCTCTTAACGGCTCAATCATGGCATGTATGCTGTTCACAACAATAGGCTGTCCAAGCTTTGTCAATATGAATTTGTCACTATACCCGCGCAGTAAGGCAGGCCGTGTTTCATTTATGTAATTGTGAAACAGTATCATCTGCTTGGGAACAAGCTCCAGCGTTCTTTTATTGAGATTCGCAGAGCTTTTAATGTAGACTGTGCCGTTATCCAGATCAACATCTTTTAGAGCCAGCCTTGCTATTTCATCGCTTGCCAGCCCCTGATAGATTAAAAGGGAAATCAAAACACTGTTTCTCATGTCAAGATGTTTGTAGCGGTTCTCCCGTTCCATTAAAAGCTGCAGTTCCATACTGTTGAACAGATCCTGCACCTGAATAGTCTGGTTGCCTTTAATCTTGATATTAAGCTTTCTGCAGGGATGGTCATTTCTATAGCCGTACATTACCAGATAATCGTAATATTTTTTAATGGCTGAGAGTATTCTGATTCTGTACTGCACGTTGGAGTGCTTATGGCTGACTTTATCCATGTGTCTGACTATATCTTTGTACTGGTATCTCTTAGCCTTTGGATTGGTCTTTAAAAAATGATTGATAGTATACAAATAGCTTTGCGCTGTTTTCTCTGCTACAATTCCTCTAAGATAATTTTCCAGATCGGGTTTCTTGTTTTCCATAGCATAGTTTTTAAAAGTTCACAACTGGTTTGCGTTTTTTGTTCTGCAACGCATAGATGTAGGTTGTATTGATCTGCGTATGCCCCAGAAAACTGCGTATAAAGTCAATTCCCGCGTTATTCTCTGCCAGATGATAGGCAATGCTGTGGCGAAGGCAGTGAAGCGTGATCTCTTTCTGGACAAGCTCAAATTTTCCTGTCTGCTCGATCATCTTGTTTAAAATCTCATTGAGGTTTTCCCCAGTTGATCTTCTGCCTCTGCTGTTGATGAAAAATGCTTCCTCATTCTGGTTTCTCCCTGTCAGCCTTTCAGGCCTTTCATCCCTTACATATTTTGCCACATATTGCAGAACAGTATCGCTCATTGGAACTTCACGTCTCTTGTTTCCTTTTCCCTGTCTTACAACCAGCATTCCTTTGATAAGATTTACATCTTTTAGATCAAGGCTGGCAATCTCCGATCTTCTAAGTCCGCATCCGTAGGCAATGGAAAGCAGGGCTTTTTCCATTTCATTCTCGGCATGATGATACACCAGTTTTATTTCTTCAATCGTAAGAATGTTTCTCGGTTTCTGCGTTCCGCCTGTGATGGAAGGGATATAGTAGGTATTTTGGATTTCTTTGTTTTCCAGCAGATAAACCTGAAAAAGCCCCTGCACAAAAAGATGTAGTTTTATTGTTTTTTCAGCCAGAATGCCGTTTCCTCTTTTCTTTGGTCTTGAATAAAGATAATCCAGATACTTCACCGATTCTTTAGAAGTCACATTTTGGATTCTGCTGATTCCTGCCTGTTCCAGCCAGATCAGAAATTCCGTTATGATGTTTTTATAAAGATTTGATCTTCCCTGCTTGTAGTTCCTGACTTTTACAAATTCTCCGAATGCCACTGCGAGCCTTAGAAATTCCCTGCTCTGTATCGCTTTTCTCATTTGATCTTATATTTTTTTAATGTTGATTTTGCCGTTTATCTTCTGGTTAAAAAAGTGTCCGCTTGCACACTCCGCGGAACGCGGAACACCAGTATCGTATTGCCAGTGTTTTCAAGGCTTCCAGTGTTCCGCTGGCGTTCCGTAGTGTTCCATTTTTCTAGTTTTCTTCTGATTTTTTGTTTTTTTTTTAGAACTCTTCAAGCTGTTTGTGCAGTTCCTTTCTAATCCTGCTTTTGAGTTTTTCCATATCATCCCAGTAGGAGATCATGAATTTAAAGCCTCTGTTGAACGAACCTTCCACGGGCTGGATATATTCAAGTTCCTGAAGAAGGTTCATGTATCTGAAAGCGGATGTTTTGCTGATGTTCAGACCCTGTCTTATCTCTCTTGCCGTGAACTTTTTTGATGTTCCTTCTTTCTGCTTTTTTATAAAGTCTTTCAGGTTCTCAAAAAACTGTCGGGTGCTCTTATCAAGCTCGTCCACTTTGATGATAATCGAACTGAAGAAAACATCTACGGCTGATTTAATATCAGCTTTGTCAGTTATAAGCCTGCCCTTGCTGTCGGTTTTTCTCTGGTACTGATGAAGAATCGTAATCTGGCAGACAAAGTTTTGGAACTGCGCGTTTAATCTTCTGAGCATTCTGGCTTCCAGCGGAAGGCTGAGCTTATCGGCAAAGGGATTTACGACCTCATAGGATTTGAGCACGCGCATCACGTTTCTTAGAAGCTGTTTTGCCTGTTCTTCTTTCTCGCTGTCTGCCTGTCCTGCTGTTTTGAGGTTCTGTTTCTTGATAATTCTTAATGTCTGCTCCTGGCTTTCATCCACTCCCAAAATCACCGAACGGCTCATATTGTCATAGTACACCTCCGCTTTTGTGGTTGTGGTAAGGCTGGCAAAATGCGCCTGAACCTGTTTGATTCTTCCTCTGTTATTGCCGAATATGTCTTTAACCACAGTGGAGCTGGTTAGGAACTTGGCAGACTGCATTTCCCTGAAGGCATACTGCGCCTCTTCATCAAGCCCGTCAAAATCCTGAATGATAATCAGCTTGTTGATCAGCTCCTTATCCCTGTAGTGGTACAGCGATTTGCTTGTAATGCGTGTCATGTTCATCACATCCTCCTGAGGCATGCACCCTGCAATGCCGTTTATCAGATGGCTTTTTCCCTCACCGCTTGATCCCTGAACAAGCCCGTGCATCAGATAGGGCATTTTGTAGCTCGATGCCAGAATGAAAAGCACAATCCTGTTTTCTTCTTCCCCCACAATGCCGTTTTGCTCCAGAAGCCTGTCTATATTTTCCAGAAGTTTGGATTTTGCGAGAAATGCGACCGCATTTTCATGAGCCTGAGGCGTAAGCTCTTTTTCGGCAAAACGTTCCGCCATCGGGTTAATTTCAGCTTCAAAAAGAGATTCTCTATGCTGTTCCAGAAGATCGGTAAGCGTTACCAGATCCTTTTCAAGGCTGTCATAATCAAATCCCTGCTTTTCAGATAAGTCAGTGCACTGGCTCTGAACTCCTGCAAAATCGAACAGGTCGATTTTAAGCCTGTGCTTTCTGTTTGTATCGTATTCCACAATCTGAAGCGAAATCCTCAGATTTCCCAAATCCATCGGCAGGTTTCCCAGAACAAAGAAAGTCCCCGAGAGGCCTTTGTAGCTGATTTTGTAGCCGTTTACAATCTGCAGTCCTTCGCCTGCTTTTTCCGTTTTTGCGCTTTTTAAAAGATTCGATATCCCTTCCGCTCCATAATTGACCCACATGTCATTCAGACTGTGCCCCTCGGGAAGCTCCGCTATTGAAAGCGGAACATCTGGTCTTGCCTCCTGCATTTGTAATCTGATCTTCTCCATTTTCTCACCGCTTAAAGATTACTATTGATTCCAGTCCATTCAATGATTTGATAATTTCAATATGCTCATCGAGCAGTTCACCGTCATGAAGTGCAATGACCGCTTCCCTCTGATCCAGTATTCTGCTCTGCATCAGGCTGGCGCAGTCAATGACAGTCGGCGCCAGATAGAGCTTTCTGGTAAGCGGATGAGGATATGCAGGATAGATTCCTTTCTGGTTTAGATATTCCTCCTTAGGGCTGTCCAGATCAAAACGGAGCGCAAAATAGTTTACGATCGCATTCTCTCTGTCCAGCAGGGGAAATATAAGCCCGTAGCGCCCGAAGACGGTATAGGCAGTCAGCGAATCATCCCGCACTCCTGCATCACTCTTGGTTATTACTCCAAGCTCCTCAAACCTTTCTTTGGATTTAAGGGTCTTGCGGTGGTGGAACTGTCCCGAATTAAAGCCTATTCTCAGGTCTGAATATTCCAGTCCGATGCTTTTCAGGTACGCTTTAGGCTTTACGGCCTTTGCGCTTCTGATGCCAGTCTCAAATGAACGGAACAGTGATTCTAAACTTTCCATGTGCTTTAATTTTTTTAATTGGTTTCTGCGCTGTTATAAGCACAGCGATGCCCAGCCTGAAATCATTTTTCAGGCGGAAGTGCGGTATGGGCGTTAATTTTGAAGGCCGTCTGTGACAGGGACGGCCGTTTATGAGAATAGAAATCTATAACTGGATTTCTACTGCAAAGATAAACCAGAATTCAATGCGCATCCTGCCCAAAATTTGGGCAGGATCATGTAAAGATAATTGGTATTGTTTTCTTTGTCAAGGGTAAAATATACCTGTGAAAGCCGTAGAACGTAATTTTTTATTCGGTAAAGATACCATGTATTTCCATCAATGTCATGGACATAATATGTCCGTGAAAGCGGTTCTGGAATTATTGTGATTGCCAGTGTTCATTTATCTTCATTCCTCTTATCAAGCATTCTGTAGATTTCATCCAGAACTTCTATTTCTGCGCTTGGAATTAATTGAAGTGCAAGTTCCAAAACAGAGCCTATATAAATCTCCCTGTTATCCAGTTCATCCGAATAAACCACATTCAGGCACATACGGATGAGATTCACTGCCAGACATGTCATATCCGAATATCCATAAAATTTTATCTCGCGTACTGATTCCCCGTCTTTGTCCTTGGCAGGTTTCAGAAGCCTAAAATGATAGGATGCAAAATCTTTAAATTCTTCCAGTGTTTTTATTTTATCAGTCTCCATAATTTTCAAATATTAAATCTTAATCTTGACATTCTGTTTCTTCTTTATTTTCTGAAAACAGATCCGTAATCTCATTTAAAAATTCAAGTTCGTCAACTGGAAATAACTGCAAAGCAATTCCCAGTATAAGCCCAACATCAATGTATTGGTTTTGAATTGTAGGCGGAACTTCTGCGCTGTCCTGATCTAAAGCGATAATGCACAGCTTCATAAGGTTTCTGACAACAGAACCAAGTTCGCAATAGCCATAAAACCTGATTTCTGCCTTATACATCCCTCTTTTATCCTCTGCTTTTTTCAGGGCATTAAGCAGTTTTCCGCTTAACGCCCTGATGTCTTCCAGTTTTTTGATTTTATCGGTTTCCATAACTTCATTTTTTTTTTATGCAGATAAAACTTTCTGCTGATGGATTCCCTCAAGCCTCTCAAGTTCCTTCTGGATCATGGCTTCCGCTTCTTTCATAAAATCACGGCATCTGCCTTCCATTATTCCATAGTAATCGTAACCATAACTATTGCTTCTGCTGAAACGAAGCGTGTTTGGATTCTTTTTCAAAATCTTGAACATGTTTTTTTCATCCCTGCTGTTTCGGGGAAAGTATTCAGAAGTCAAGCTCGTGAAATATTCGCACAGCTCAAATAAGTAGCCCAGTGAGAAGTGATTCGGGGTATATCCCAGAAATACCCTTATAAGGGAAAGGCAGGTCTGTTCCACTATCTGGTGAAGTGAACACATTCTTACCTCATATGAAAAATACTGGTCGTTATTATAGATAAGATCCCAGATCGATTCACTAACATTTCTTCTGTCTCCTGCGTATGCTGAAGTGCTTTTCACATATCTCTTTTCTGGATTATTAGCCCAGATTATAGGCGATCTGTATGCATCTATATAAATCCTCTGCGCATTCTTAAAAATATTCCAGAAGAAATACTGCTGGTCTCCATATAATTTGACGATGTTTCTCAGGCTGTGCATGAGAATGGTTACCGTGATCTGTCCTCTTGATCTGCTCTTTATTTTATCGGTGAGGTCATTGCCGATATTATCCTCAAACTCTTCCGCTATGACCAGCAGATAAAGATGGACATGCTTTTCTTTTTGGACGGGCTTCTGAAAAGGCTCATTAAAAGTATAGCTGCTTTTCTTCTCTGCAAAACAGTAAATGCCTATCGGATCGATGCTCTGTGAAATAACTCGATAAATCAAGTCGGATGCGGTGTTTTGAATTGCTTTCATAATTTTACTCATTTTAGTTAATACTTGTCTGAAAAATTGTATTTTTGTTTAACACACAGGCAAGTAAGCAATTACTTGTACGGTACGGTATCAAATTTTACCGTACCGTACATGAGATTTTTTGTATCATACATTAATCCCGCTTTTTTATTCTTAATTATTATCTTTGAGCTATGAGTACATTAACTAAACCAAATCACATGGGGCGCAAGATCAGCCGTATCCGTGAACTGAAAGACATGAAACAGGAAGCGCTGGCACAGGCTATGGGAACAAACCAGCAGACTGTTTCGATATTAGAAAATAGTGAAGAAATAGATGATGAAAAATTAAAAGAAGTGGCAAAAGCTTTGGGAGTAAGCGTGGAAGCAATTAAAAATTTTTCTGATGAAGGTGTAATTAATTATTTCAACACCTTTGGTGATAACAGCTTTACAAATGGAGCATTTAATGCAAGTCATTGTAATTTTAATCCTCTTGATAAACTAATAGAAGCTCACGAACAGCAGGTTAAACTATACGAACGTTTGGTTCAAGCCGAAAAAGACAAAGTTGAATATTTGGAAAAATTACTAAAAGCCAAATAAGCTTTTTTAAAAGATATATTAATTCACACAAAAAGAGACTTTAGAGTCTCTTTTTTGTTTTACAAAGTTCCTATTAAATATCGCGTCACATTATTTAATTCTTTCTGCGATAAATTCTTCTGCAATTATATATGGCTGTCTAAGATTAAAATCATTTGGGCTAACATCTTCATTGCCAAAAATTAGAATTTTAGCATTTGGTTTATTTGCATATCCCTTTTTTTCACCAACAAGTTCATTTTTTATTTGAAAGCCTATATTATGCTTTTCACAAACTTTCAGTATGGAATTCCCTAGAGACTTAGGCATCATGATTGTTCTCTTTGCATAATTTTGGTAAAACTCCTCATTATTCCAAAAGTATTCATTGACGGTAATCCAATTTCCTGTTTCTCTCTCCAGAGCATTACTGATATCTCCAATAAATTCATTTACATTAGCTGGCCTGCCTGTGATTTCACATTCAATTTCGCTTTCATGAAAGATTAACAATAGAGGATGATGCTGCAAAATTTTCATTTTAACATAAGGCAAGGTTAAGCTCCAAAAAAAGCCGTCAAATTTTTCAGTATTTCTACATAATAATTTCCACTCTTCATATTCAATAGGTAAATCATTACTGTTCTGATTAATTGAAAGTATCATTTCTAAAGAACTATCTGAAGTTTCAAATCGATAAGATTCAAGCTTCAAATCGCAATCATTATAAAACTTTTTATCGTTGGTTCTTTTTAGAAGTTGTTCTATCATAATATGTTATTTTGGTGAGCATAGTAGCTTCCTGTTATTGCAAAGATTAAAAAAATGAGATTAGAGATTTCTTAGCTAATCTTATAAATTTCTTTATCTATTAACTTTCTTAGTTCTAAAATTGTAATTCCATTTTTTACAGTTTTTCCATCTTCAAGATTAAAAAAATCAACGTAACCAATTTTAGTAATTGAATTAAACTCTCCCAATATATTATCAAGATACAACCATGCAATTGTTTGATACTTCTGTTCATCAAAATGCATGTTTCTTATAAAAATCTGCAGGTCGAATTTTTCTTTTTCAGGATTTAATTCAGCAAATATTTCTATATCTGAACTAGGAAACTCTAATCCATCATATTTAAAATGAATTTTATCTCTAGGCTGTCTAAATTTTTCAATAATCCAATTATCTATTTCAGGTCTTGAATCAAATAATTTTTTAGTATCATTAATACCCTCAAATTTTCCATCTGGAGTTAAAATTAACACATATTTCTCGTCAGAATGCTTCGTTACTTCAGCAAAAAGCAAACTTGAAAATTGCCTGATTTCATCAGTTAGTTTGTTATATACTGTGTAATCCGATAAATCGGAATCTATGAAACTCTCCAGTTCTTTCCTGTTATTTAAAAAATAATTCCAGAACTTCTTTTCAGGGGATAATTTAATATTCTTTAAAAAATTTAACATTCTTGTTTTATAAATTTTACACACTCATTTTCAAACCTGAACCTAAACCAGATAAATTAACAATACCTTTACAGGTCACTAAATGCCTTAAGTACCGATTCTCGGTAATCATGATCTTTCTCTAGAAGTTCAATTGTTTTTTCTTTGGTATTCACATTGAAGTATAATTCACAATAATCTTCCTCTTTATCATTTTCACCATCTCTAAAAAACAGTTTAAATTTATAGTAGCCTAAATTTTCAGCTTTGAATACTGTTTTGTTTAATGAAAATGCCGTTGGAGATAACGTCATACTAGTAAACTTTTTACCAGTTGGGAATTTATAAAGTCTAGAAATAGATTTTAAAAATTCATCACTTTCTTTACCTATAGACGAAATTTTTATTGCATTATAAATGAAACCATTTTTCGCGTCAAGATTTCCATGACTATCTATTCCTCTCGGCAAATCCGACTTAATCTCAAATTTTAATCCTACAACCTTTGAGCCAGATAATCCTTTAGCTACATAAACAAGAGACTCTTTTCTTCTTTCCTCAGAAACTATTTTAAAAAAAACATCTTTAAAACCTTCTTCCTGTTCTTCAGTTCTTGTAATTTGTTCAAGAATGATTGATTCCGAGTTTGATGATTTATTGCACCCAAAAAATAAAGAAAATATACTCAAGATAATTATTTTTTCCAACTGTTTCATAATGTATTTTTATTCGCAGTCCCGCTTTCAGAGACTAAGCCTAAGATTTAAGCTAGTCCTGTTTTAGAATTTCCAGCCAAGTTTCTTTTCCCTTTACTACACCCAATGTTTTATGATATCTAAGCCCCGAAGTTTCACAGTCTGCATTTTCTTCCGCTAATTCCGCATATTGCTTTGCTTCATCTAGTTTGTTTTTATACTTGTTGATAATTGATAAAATAGAATTCACTTTATATTTTTCTATTGGAAACAAAAGTCCTGAATATCGTTCTAGCAATATATTTTCTACATCGATAAATTTTTCGGTATTGTTAGTCTTAATAATCAGCTCTGAAAAATCTAGGTATGCCTGTGTTTTAACATTGGGAAACATTTGTTCAAAATCCATCGCCTGTTTATAATAGTCAATTGCATTTTTATAATTATCAAATTTTTTATAAATATTTCCAAGCGTATGCAAAGCAGAGCCTTTATTAAAAATATCATCTGGATATTCCACCAGCATTTTATTAAGCAAAATTTCTGCAACGCTCAATAATTTTTTGTCATCAGTATACATTAATTCAATTGCTTGTATTTTTAAATATTGAGCGCGTCCATCTTTTCTTGCCCTCCCAAGTTTTGCGAAGAATTCCTCTTCATCAGATTTCGTCCATTTTTTTCGTCTATACCAATCCGTCATCTCTTCTAATTGTTATGTTTTTTTTATAAAAAAATAAGATCTCGAAATTATCTGCAAACAGTTCAGCTGCATTTTTCCAAGGCTAATTTCAATACTCGTCCAATTGATTGGAAATCTTCACTATCTTCAATAACGATTTTTTCTTCGTCTAAGAAATGATATCCTTTTCGCTGACCAGAAGTTCCTCCATTAATTGTCGGGTAGAATGTAATCTGATTATTTTGGCGGCTAATAGATACATAAACTGAATCTTTCATCTGAGCTTTTATAGATTTTAATCCCGTAATTTTTTTGTACGCTTCATAATTTTCTACTCTTTCCTCTTTAGTAAATTTCTTTATTGTTCTAGATAAGTCGAGATGTCTAAGAATTGTTTTACCTATTTCAAAATCTGAAATATTGATTTCTGAGATTGTAATTTCTTTCGATCTTGTAGAATACGAGTTGACTATTTTATAATAAGTTTCAAAGAAAATTCTATCAGGATATTTTATTACACTAATACTTTGTATAACTGGATTTTTACTGCCAAAAATAGTTTTAAGAAAATTCATTTCTTTTTTCCTTTACAGTATTCATCAATTTTATCTTTAGCATAATCGGCACCAAGTTCCAATGCTCTATTCCAATTTTCACAAGCTGCTCTTTTATCCTTTAAATTAAGTTTTGTATTTCCAAGATTAAAATATGCCTGCTGTTTATTTTCAAGTGATGAATCATCAAACTGCAGTACTTTTTCATAATCTTCAATCGCACCTTGATAGTCTCCGTTTTCATCTTTTAATCCGCCTCTGTTTATTAAAGCACTACCAAATTTTGGAGCAATCTCTATAGCTTTGTCATAATCTTTAAGAGCAGATTTCCAAGTGTAAAGTTCATTCTTTACGATTGCTCTTGAATAATAAGCATTTGGATCTTTCGAATCAATTGCAATTGCCAATGACCAATTAAATATTGAGCCGCTTAAATCTCCATTGTTATAACAGTCAATACCTTTATCAAAATAGTACTCCGCTTTCAAATTAGCCAAGTCTGGAAAATTTGGGCTTCGCGGATCAAATAATCCTCCATAAGCATCAAGAGTTGAATCAAATTCATATCCTCTTTTATACATATCCAAACTCCAATACATTAAATTGTCTGCAGTCATTGGTATTTCATTTGTTTCTCCGTTTACTTCCCAAAGAGATCCGTATTTTTTAACTTCATGCAATACATATGGATAATGGGAACTTAAGAATTCAGATAATCGGATTAGATTTTCCTTATCGTCAGAAATAAAAGTAAAATCCATTTTACTTAGACAATTGTCTTTCAATCCACTGTCAGACATATTTTTAAATACGTCTTCAGCGGAAACCATCTCTTTACCAAATCCTTTTACAAAATCATCCCAAGTGATAAATTTATTTTCCATTTTACTTTGCCCTTGGGCTGCTAACGTTTTTAAAAATATTAATAAAATCAGAATTTGATTTTTCATTTTAGGCATTTGTTTCTTTAATTTTGAAATAGCACTTTTCACAAACAATTTTAAATTTGCCTTCTTCCCAGCATTTTTCTGACAAACCACCTTCTTTGATTCTCAATTTCTCACATTCGTTACACCAAGCCACAAAATCATCATCTTCATATTCGAATTCCATATCTTCAAATGTTTCAAATGATTCTTCGAATCCGTTTTTGCTTCGTTCTTTTAAATGCTGGCAGATAAATGCCCTTCTTCTTCTCTCATGATTTTCGCAATCAACATATTTTGTCTTTTCTCTTTCTGCTAAATCATTATCAATCAGTTCAGTTAATACAATGTGAATTTTTAAGTGATCAACAACAGGCCTATACACGCCAATACCGCCTATTAAATTACAGCAGATAGAAGATAATTCCCATCCTATCTCATCATAAGATGGAAATTCCCCATTAATTAGATTTTCATAGCTATTTGCAATTCCAAAACCTTTAATTTTTTCAATATCAACGACTACGTTTTTAGATGTATTTTCATTGTCCCACGACCATTTCCAAGTTTTAGATGCTGTGGAATAAGTTCCAACTTGATAATATCTGAAATTAATAGTTTCATCAGGCTTAGATAGTGTTATAATACCACTCGTCTGGTCATAGTTCCAATTTGTAAAAGAATTAATATCATACGCTTTATTTAAATCATCTTGCATTTTTTGTAATTCGCCAAAACAATCTGTTAAGAAATCTTCATATGCCATATCTAATGTTTTTATAGTAATCCTAGCTGTAAATGTATAAGCAAATCACAAACTCTGATTAAAATGCTAACTGTTATTTTTGTACGAATATAAAAACAATTTCTTCTCTTCAAAGTGAAATAAGCAAATAAAAAAAAGCAAAGCAAGGTATTGGACACAGCCAGAGAAGTGCGCATAACATTTTTCTTCGTTCCTCAAAAAATGCCCTTCGGGACTTATAGCACTTCACCTGTCTGCTTGTCCAATTAAAGACTGCTTTCTTTTTTCCCTTTTTCTTTTTTTAAATGTTTATCTATTGTCACATCCTACAGCCATCATGCACATATTTTGCCCATGATACATTCAAATATTTTCTCTAAATTAGAAGCCTGCTTTTAAAAATCTCCAAAGATTGCCACGTTCCTGCAATCAGCAAGATGAACGGTTGTTTAACAACCGCCTATCTTGCCACCCATTGCCTCGGAACTCGGCGGTGGAGAAACTTAAAAGCAAAGAGTTTGATAACAATGAAAATGAAAGATGATGAAAAGAGAAAATTCAAACAGAACACGAATCGTGGGACTGCGATTCACTCCTTTGGAGTATGCCGAACTTGAAAAAAGATTCAGAGCAAGCACCTGCCGAAAATTAAGTGAACACATCAGAAGCCACTTATTCAACAAACCCATTATAGCCACTTACAGAAACCAGTCTTTAGACGAACTGATGGAAGAGACAGCTGTACTTACTTCCGAATTACGGGCAATCGGCAATAATATCAATCAGATTGCCAGAAAGATAAACACGCTCCGCACAGTTCCCGATTTTAAAGGACACCTTTATCTGTTCGAGATCCAGAGAAAAAGACTTTTTGATAAAATGGAAGAAGTCTCAGATCACACCCAGAAAATAGCAGAAAAATGGTTGCAGTCATAAAAACAAGCTCATCCATAAGAGGCATTCTGAATTACAACGAAAATAAAGTAGGGATAGGAAAAGCTGAATGCATAAGTGCTGTGAATTATCCCCTTGAACTGGAAAAACTGAGTTTCACTTCAAAATTAAACCGCTTTCTAAAACTGGCAGAACTCAATACCAATACGAAGCGAAACACAGTGCATATCTCGCTCAACTTTGATCCCTCGGAGAATCATTCGAAAGAAAAACTGGCTGAAATTGCAGACACATATATGGAAAAACTAGGATTCGGAAGACAGCCTTATCTGGTCTATCAGCATTATGATGCGGGTCATCCGCACTGCCATATTGTGACAAACAATATTCAGAGAGACGGAAAAAGAATCGATCTGCATTTATTAGGGATCAGAAAATCAGAACCTGCCCGAAAAGAAATTGAAGAAATGTTCGGCCTTGTAAAAGCCGAAGGAAGAAAACAGAAAGAACAATTTTCGTTAAATCCGATAGATGTCGGCAAAATTCAATACGGAAAAGCAGAATCCAAAAAGGCGATCAATTCAGTTTTAAATCAGGTGCTGTTTGATTACAAGTATTCAAGCCTGCCTGAACTCAACGCGGTTTTAAACCTCTATAATGTTCATGCTGACAGAGGAAGCGAAGAATCGAGAGTTTTTAAAAACAATGGACTGCTTTACAAGATACTTGACCAGAATTCAAAACCGATAGGCGTACCGATAAAAGCAAGCGAATTTTACAGCAGACCTACCTTAAAATTTCTTGAGGAAAAATTCAGGGTAAATGAATCAAAGAAACAATACTGTAAAAGTCGTGTCAAAAATGCCTTAAGACAGGCTTTTTTTGATGAAAGAATGACTTCTGTTGAGAGATTATCCCAAAGACTCAAAGATGACGCTATCCATACTGTTTTAAGACAAAGCAGTGGGGGAAAAATTTATGGAATAACTTTTATCGACTTTAAAACACAGTCGGTTGTCAATGGAAGCAGTCTGGGAAAAGAATTCAGTGCAAAAGGAATTCAGGAAAGCTGTGCAATGAACATTCTTGCACTTGAAAGAAAGCATCAAAACTCAATTTCAACAAATTCAGAGAACGTGAAAGATCTTGAATTAAAAGAGTATGTAAAAGAAAATTTGACAGACATCCTTCTTCGTGGAGAAAAGATAAATGACTATGTTTCGAAACAGTTTAAACAAAAAAAGAAAAAGAGACTTTATAAAGGAATATAAAATAATGAAGGATGCAAAAAAAGTATCCTTCATTATTTTTTCTAGTTATTACTTCTATACACATCTTGTAATTGCATTAATTACGTTAACTGCACTGAAGGCTAAACCAAGTATTTTCAAAATTAATTTTAGATAAATCTTCTTTCTTTATCCAAAAATAAAGTCTTCCACCATCTCCCCACATCATTTCATTTTTTTCGTTACTATCAATCTGCAGGAGCAACAGCCAATCTTTTGCATTCTTTTCAAGAGACTCTGCTCTCGGATCGTTATAACCTGATGGATCTCCACAATATAGACCATTTGTTACAAGCTCACATTCCAATTCCATTTCTCCTTGAATATTATCCGAATATCCTAAAAGCTTGTTTATACTACCAGAATAATAAACCTTTTCCCAAAACTTCTCATCTTCCCCGTCTTCTAATTCTTCATAAATCTCGTCCTCATAACATGGTAAGTTAACTTCATGCTTTATTTCAACAGCCGTGGGCTTAAATCGGGAATATTTTGGCAGATCAATTGGAAAATCGCACCTTTTAAGCTCTTCAAAGTTTCCATTCCAATAAAAAGTTTTAAATTTATTTTTATCTTTAAAATCAAACCCCCATGCATCTTGTTCTGCACAATAAAAAAAGTATAAAATTCCTGTATTTGGTAGTAAACCTTCTTTATCATATACGGAAACTTCCGAAAAGTTAATTTGTGCAATAAATGAAAGTGGTATTGTAATTATTTCTTTCTTTCTATTATCAAAAAAAAGAAATTTTGTACCTCTTTCTATAGTATTTGTTTCAGTAAACCAATTGATTCCTTTTGGTAGATCTGGTCTGCCTCCAATTTTAGTTTGACCAATAACCATAGCACTCTCATCTATTTCTCTGTCGTAAAACCTTATTGCACTTCTGAAAAAAGGTTTTAGTTTTTCAAAATACTTCCCCAATCCATTTTGGTCTAATTTATTTTTGAATTCTTCAATATTCATTTTATGATAAGCTTAAAAATTTATTTAAATATTTACTGTTACAGACTTATTTCTTATAGTTTTCAAATTAAGAATGAAAAGTATGTGTAAAACTAGATTTTTAAATAAAGGAAGGTTTGTAAAGTCTCAAAAAATATTACAATATACTTACACTTTTTACTAGTGCATTTATAATTAGTTGTAATTTTCAATTCCTTCATTTCGTAAAATTGTTCTAATAACACTATATAAAACGCTTACATTCCAATCGTGATGATAATTATAACCTCTATTAATATTCACGGGATTCTCTGCCGAGTAAATAGAGAAATAAGTATGATAATTTTTTGTCCTGACATCCTCCCAATGGATGTGTACTCTTTTCTGATTAAAGATTCCACTAACATTTAATGATATTCCTTCTTTTGAAAGATGCACATCTCCAATACTAAATTCACGACCATTATTATAGCTATTTATAAAGTCATTAATTATATCAGCAAAGTAATAATCCCATAAGTTATCTACAATCTGGGAATACTGTTTATGGAGAATCTCTTTTTTATGCCCAAAGTAAGTCTTAAAAGTTATTTTTAGAATTTTGTCTTGCATATTTCGGATAAAGATTTGATATTCTCTGCCGTAAGTAAGTTCGAATTTAATCCATCGAATTCCATATCTGAAGTCTTTTATTTCTCCTTTGTGAAAAATGGTATTTAGTTCATGAGATGAATCCTTATCTTCAAATTTTAAGAAGTTGTGATTAAAAACTAATTCCCTTAAAGCATTATCAAAATAACTTCTTTTTATAAAAAAACTTTTTTCTTCCATTAATCTTTAAGCTTGTAAAAATTAAAGATATGACCTTTTTCATTTATTAATCTTTCTGCAACTGCTAAAAATTCTTCAGCTGTTTTGTTAGTCTGATATTTAAAAACAATTTGTATCATGATTTTTTTATCAGCTTTATCAGGATAGTTTTCAGCCAGCTGACCATTTTCAATGAAATCCAGATAACTATTTATTTTGTCTTGCAAAAGTAATAAATGTTCATTCTCCTCATCCCACTCTAAATGATCAGATATGGTCAGAACTAATAGTCCCTGTTTGTCCGTGGTAATAATATCAATTACGCTTTTATCTTCAACAGACATCTTTTTGTGTTTTTAAATTTAGTTCTACATTAATAAAAAAAATAAAGGCGCATAATACACCTTTATTTTTTAACACTAAAAACTATTTTTAGACGTTCCTCAATAATGATATGTCGATAATATCATCCTTTGCCAATTCTCTAAGGGAAGATAAATCAATTATTGATAATGACTCTGACTTTATATTAGTTAAATAATCCACAACTTCAAATTGTCTTTTTAATTCTCTCTGCATAAAAGGATCTTCTTCAATTAATTGATCCATTTGAATATCATTGATATCTAGATCATCTCGTTCCTGAATAAACATGTCAACTGTGTCTCTAGCATATGTTGCAACATCGACTAAATTTTCAAAATCGCCATCCTTTAAAAAATATAATGTGCTTAATATTGATGTACATGCATCTAGAGCAAAAGAGGCTAATATTGTGTCGTAATCCTGAGTATCCGGTGTGATATTCTCAACTATATTAATATAATTATCGATTTTCAAAGTTTTGTTATTCTCAAGCACATCCCTGAAAAGAGTTGAAATAATCGTTTCTAATTTTGATGGATCACCATATTCATATTTTTTTGAAAAAAAAACATAGTTTGGAAATAGTCTTTTACATATCAATAACGAAAAAATTGTTTTTTTTTGATCATCTAAATCCACTAGCTTTTCACTAATTTCATCTCTAAACTCAAAACATTCATTATCCATTCTTTCACTGTTAGTCAAATAAATCAGCCTAAATATTCTTTCACTTTAAAGAAAACTTCAATATCTTTTATATTCATAGTATCTTCAATTTTATGCTTTTCTATAATACTAGAGTAGATATCCGAGATTGTATTATAATTTGGATTTCCTGATAATTTTGCTGCAATCAATCCAACAACGCTTTGAACTTGAATACCGCTACAATGAAGTTTACTAATTTCTGGCAAATTTGAATTGTATAACTTATCTACTCCATTCACTGTAGAAAAATCATTAACATATCTTAATCCGTATGTTTTAAACAAATTCTTAATATGCTCCGAAGCAGAAATTAAATCCTGTTCTTCATTAAATAGTTTAAAGCGATCATGTTCTTCTACTTTAAATTTAATCCGATCTACCTTCCCTAATTCATACCAATCTTTTAATTCTAATAGATTCATAAAGTAGGTATAACTAATATGATCGTTAAATTTTTTCCAGATTAAATTTATTTCGTCAACGTCAACACAAATAGCAGGCATTATTTGTATTTCATCAATCCAGTTATTCTCAGTAAAATATAATCCTGCTGAACCATCTATATTTTTTTTAATTAAAGCAAATTTTCCTTTATTAATTTTATACCCATTCTCATTTTCTAATGACATCAGTGCCGCTAATAATTTTTTCTTAACTTCCGAAAGTTTCATTTCTATTTTTATTAAATAACCTTATTTATAATTTGTTATTGTTGTAGCTGTTTGTTCTTTAGTAATGGTTTGTCCCAATATACCTAACTGTTTCGCTTTCTCACCAACAAATGTAGCAGCTTCTCCTAGTTTGAAGAAGGCGTTTTGACCAGTTGATAGTTTTGCTCCCCCTGCTTTAGTTTCATTTATTAAAAGTACTTTACCATTTTCTACTACTACATTATCAAAAACTACAGCCGATCCACTTTCAAATCTCGCCGTAATTTGTGTACCTACAGTAGCATTTTCATATTTTGCAATAAGTGATTTTGTCACATTCTTTTCAGCTAGTTTTCCTGCTGCTTTGTTTATCGCTAATTGTTCTGCTTTTGTAATACCTGAAGAAACAGCTGTTGTTTTTGAAGCATTTGCAATACTACCTGCACCCGCAGAACCTGCAATACTAATTCCAGCATCAATTGCATCAGCAGTCCCTTTAGACACCCCTGTAGATTGAATAGCCTTACTAGTCAGCGAAGAAGTATCCTCTCCAGAAATTAATTGTGATAAACCTGAACCTGCAACATCTGCTCCGTGAACAAAAACTCCCGCGCCTACAACTCCCCCAACACCTGTCCAAGAAGTAGCGGCTCCTCCTAATGCTCCTGCACCTGCTTCTAATACTCCTCCAACTAATTTCATCCCACCTATAAATCTGTTCCATCCCTTACTTGGCGGATCAGGCCACATACCATCAGGATCAATAAAATACACTGGATTATCCATTGCATAATTATAAGGCGACCATCTGCGTCCTTTTTCAGCCATAGGATCTATGTTCATCCATCGACCAATTGCAGGATCATAATTTCTTGCACCATAGTCGTAAAAGTTAAGCCCCAGCTCGTCCTGGAGCTCCTTGCCGTTGTACTTATACTTATTCACACTAGCCTGATAATCATTATACCCTTTATGTTTTAATCCAAAAGGATAATAATTATTCTCTTCAATAATTTCAAGAACGTTTGTCGCTGCATTCTTTGCATAGCTCAATCTTACGTTTCCTAAATGGTCTTTATATTGAAAGACATAAGAATAGACTCCGCTAGTGTTTTTAACATAGCCTTCAGCAGTCGGAAAAAATTCCAAAACTGCATTTTTATACTGAAAGCCGTCAAGATAATTGGTTGTTGTTACCGTAGTGCCGTCTGTCACAATCTTCTCCAGCTTCTCACCGGCCGCGCTGTAAATATACTCAATGCTGCCAGCTGTTCCAAATGTTATTTTCTTTGGAAGATTAAGATGGTTATAGGCTATATCGGTTATTTTCTTGTTTTTGTCCACAGTCAGATTGCCATTGGCATCATAGGTGTAGTCATCGCCAGTCTTGTTAAAATCATTAAAACCGCTGGTATTGTTGCTGCTGTCGTCCACTTTACCTAGCTGATTGGAGTTAGCCGGATAAGTATAGGCTAAATTATCAATATCAATAGGCTGTATCTGGGGATCAGTATCTCCTTTTCGTCTAAGCGAAATTATATTTCCGTTTTTATCGTAAGCCAGAGTTTCATCATATGCATTTGTAGTTATGGTAGCCTTTTCGTAGCTGGCGCTTGTTAAGCGGTTTAATTTATCGTACTGGTAACCGTAGGCACGCTCTATATTATCAGTCGCCGTTCTCCAATAGGTCTCGGATATGTTGCCGTTAAATAGCGCTTTAACATCAGTAATTCCTGCACCGACTTTATTGTAATTAACTTTAAAGGCAAACAGATCTTTAGGGTCAGAATCCTGCTGCAGACTGGCAGTTTTATTAATTTCGGTGAGCCATCCCCTTATGTTATAGCTGTAATCTATCTTCTGCAGCGGGGCTCCTGCTGTGTTTCCAACAAGCTTGCTGGTCAGCTGCCCCAGATTATCGTAGCTGTTAGAAGCCATAAGCTGCGCGGTTCCCGAGCCAATTTTGTGGGTATGGGTAAGCAGACGATCCTGTGCCGAGTAGGTGAATTTTTCTTCAACCATCATGGTTGCGTCACCGTTTAAGCGCCGATGAAAAGTCTGCGTGGTCAGGGTTTTGCCTGTAAAATCAAGCTCGCTGTCTATACGGTTTGCTCCTCCCAGATGATTAGTTGTGTAGGTGCTGATGGGTCTTGCCCTGCTATCGTAAAAAATTGTGCTAGTTTCTCCGGCTATCGATACAGCAGTGCTTAAAGCCCTTGCCCAGCTTCCTGTGGACAGCCCTTTTGCATTGGACAGAACCGTCTGCCCTAAAACAGCCGATATTCCGGTCTTGGCTTCCGGAAAAGTATAATCGTCATAATAATTAACTGTTAAGAGCTTAAAGCTTGTCGGCGCAATACTGTTACTGTAACCGGTAGAAATGCCGTCAATAGCCGTGGCCGTTTTGGTCTCAAATAAAACAGCCGCACTGTTTTGGGCCGTCTGCAGCGTATTTCTGGCCGCAGAACTTGCTGCCTGATTGTTCCATCCTGTATAGATTGGCCTGCCGTAGACATCATATTTGGTAATAATCCATCCCACAGCAGTGTCTCCTTTAAAAGGCAATATTGCAGGGCCTGTGGCCACAGGACGGTCAAGCCTGTCATAGACAATAAATTCCCACTGCTTGCCGGGAAGCTTTTTCTCGGCCAGCCTGTTTCTATTATCATATTTGTATTGGTAGCATAAACCGTTTAATACATCTGCCGAGATTGCCGCATCTGCTTTTGGCGGTATTACATAGGTTAGATTGCCATAAATATCATAGACATAATAGGTGTCATGTCTGACTCCTGCATCATAAGTCCTTTTTAAAACTATCTGCCCTTCCTTGTTTTTAAATTCTACCGTCGAGCCGCCGCTTTCCGTCGGGCTCGCGGCTGTATTTTCATCATAGGTTATGTTTTTATACAGCTGGTTTGCTCCATAATTTCCTCCATCCGTCAGAGCGATATCATAGATTCCCAATCCTGAGTTCCAGGTAGCAGTGGCTTTAAAGAGCCTTACCTCTGAACTGCCATTTGTCTGGTATTCCAGCTTGATTTCCTGTGCCCCCACTGCCCAGGAAGTTCCAGGTGCCGCCTGTTTTAAAACCCGGTTTAATGGCGAGGCTTCTAAGGTTTTCTGAGAAAAAGGATTTGCCGTATTGTCATACTTGGGCACGTTGTACAGACTGTTTAAAGAAACCAGAGACGCTGAAGCTGCCACTCTATTGTATGCCGTTGTGGTGTTGGTCAGGGCATAAGGCAGATATTCTGTCACCTGTCTGCCCAATCCATCATAATCAAGAAGCGTCACCAGATCCTCGCCACTGCTTCCCTGTCCTATAGCCGTTTTCTGCACCGGACGCCCCAATCCATCAAAGTAGGTAACATTCTGGCTGATGTCATCTTTGGTCAGGGTACTGTAATTCTGCAGCAAAACCGGTTTTTTAGGAACTGCAGAATATATGTAATTATCATCGCTGAATGTCTGGGCGCTTACCCCTGCATTTCCTGCTAATAATAAAATTAATGCTAGTATATATTTTTTCATAATTTCAGATTGCCAAATTATTTCCATTATTTAGTTTTTAACTAAACTCGTAAGATCAACGCTCACTATGCTGCTGGCTATTAATGAAACCTCTGCTTGAGCCTCTGCTTGAGCGGCTGGCAGTGCTACGGAAACATTCGTGCTTGCCCCTACGCCTGATGTCCGGATGTAATTGACCGTAAAGTTGAATGTAGCGCCGTTATGATTTGTGGAAGCTGCAAAAACGTAGATATAAAGCTTTCTGGTTGAAGTATTAAAGTAAGTTTCATAAGTAAATCCAGAAGTGCAGACTCCATTTGCATTGGCATTAGCCTGACCGTTTACATTAAACAGATCAAGCCCTTTTGCATCGGCATCGGCCTGCGAAATTATTGACTTCTCCACTCCCGCCGCCTGGCTATAGGACACTGCTGAACCCACAAGATCTCCTGTACAGGTATTTCTTGTAAACGAACCGCTTCTTGCCGCACTGCTAAAGGTGCAGGTTCCAAAAGTATTGGCGTTGGCCTGTCCGTTTGCATTGAACAGGGTCAGCCCTTTTGAATCTGCATCTGCCTGCGAAACCGTTGATGTGGCAGCACCCCAATCCTGATTGTATACTACGCTTGACCCCACACCGCCCGTCGCACAATTATTCTTTGTAAAAGAACCGCTTCTTGCCGCACTCTTGTAATTAAAGGTGCTTGTTGAAGTATTGTCACTGCAGTTAATCAGTTCGCCCTTATAGTTATAGCAGTTTTTCTGCATTACATACAGATCGTTATTTCTAATAAACCTTAGCCTTCCGTAATTATCATATTCGTAATAAGATGCAAGACCTTTTACATCAGTCATGCTGGTTACTCCCACAAGCGGATTATAAGTGTAGGTGCCAATCAATGAAGCAGGAAAAGCTGTCCTAAAGGCATTTAGTCCATTTCTTAGCAGCTGCTCTGTACAGTTGGCAGTCATACAGTTATCTACGTCCTGATTAGAAAGGGTCTGAAGGCTGGTGATTGTAGCAGCCGGAATAGATGAGTAAAGAAGATTATCTGCCTTGGCAATTGGCTGCGATTTGTAATAGCCCCAGATTATCGAAACCGGAATTCCGCTGTCTGGCGTATACTGAAGCACATTGCCTTTATCATCATATAAATCATACGCAAGCTTTTTATCCGCCGTCAGGTCTAGAGCAGCCGTTCCTTTATTAGAATAAACAGTTCTAGGCAGCAGGAGATTGCTTGTCGCTGCGCTTTTATCATAAACTGTCAGCTGATCGGAAACCTTTACTCCTGCTTTAAAAACCTGAGTTTCTAAAGGGATTCCAATCATATTGGCTGCCTTCAGTTCAGTTATAAAAGGTCTGCCCGAAACTTGGGCATCCTGTGCATAAAAATATTTAGTCTCCATTGCCTCTCCCAATGAATTTGATGTAGTTTGGGAAGAAAGCTGAAGGTGTGCAGGATTGCTGTAATTGAAATTTGTTGTGGCAACAACTGTCCCAATCAGACTGTTTGAGGAATTGTAAAAATAACTTGATTTCTGAGATGTCTTTTGATAATACCACAGCAATGGGACACTAAATCCAACAGGTTCAATACTCTGCAGAACCTGTACGCCTCCATCAAACATGTAAGGGCACATTGGATTAAGGGGATCTGAAGGATTTTCCCGAATATTGGTTGTGGAATTGCGAAACATCTTAAAACCGACATAAGAAGACGTATTGGAAGCATCTTCAAAATAGGTGTTTTTTTCTTCTTCAACTATATAATTGGCACTCCCGACCGTTTTGTATATTTTTTTTGAAAGGACCTTTCCCCTTTTCCATCCAGTTGAAATCTGCACAGCAGGACTGCCCAGAGGGATTTCATCTCCTCCGGTAGTAAATTCGTATTGGGTGTAGCCATTATTGGTTTGGCTTTTAGTATCGGACTGTTTTTCTTTTACATATTGATAAACGACAGAATTCCCTTCTATGCCAAACCTTGAGTTTGAAGAAATGCTATAAGTAGCCTGAGAATTTACTCCCGGCATACAGAGCGACGCATCAACTTCACAGTTATAATAATTATAATTGGTAAAAGTCTTTGTTGAAAAAGTAGTGGTCATTTCATTAATCAGTTTTCCGCTGCTGCGGGTCGGATTTGCTATATCAGAATAATCATACTCCTTCTTTAGAAGCAGCACATTGCTGTTGTCATAATTTTCAATATTTTTTATTCTTAATCCTGCACCTAAAACATTTTTAGGCGTTGAATCTACATTTACATATTTAAGCTGCAGATTTTTAACGCTATAATACTGTCCATACACTTCTACTTCAATTGTGCCAGACTGAGGCAATGTAAGTGAAACATTATATTCCTGTCCAACCAGAGGCCCTGAATTATAAACTGCATTAGAGCCCGAAATCACTCTCACTTTTGCATAGTGGTATTTGAACAAAGTGGGATCATTCCCCACTGGTTTATCCAGTTTAAATGTCAGGATTGCCGAAGCGTTAACAGCAGTATAGGGAATGGAAACATAATTGACGCAGTCCGCAGGATTAGTATTCAGGCAGACTATGCCGTCATTGGGTCCCGGCCCTTCTTTTACCGGCACAGTGCCGCCTGTGCCCTGCACTACATTGCTATTTACAATTACGGGAACATATTGATTAAAAACATCTACTCCGTAAAACTGGTTATTTTCATAATTAAACCTCGTCCAGCCTTGTGTTGGGTAGTGTATCTCTTTTAAGATTCCTGCCTGAATAGCTGATGTGCTGACAGAACGGTTCGCTTTGCCCACCTCGGCTGGATAAGGGCCCGAGAGATAATGTTTTGGAATCAGATCCAGATTCCCAGTCATATCATTATTATAGCCAAAATAATCCTGCCCTTTGGATGTTTTATTAGGCAGGACAGCAGTCGAATAGACAAATTCCGCTTCATTTCCTCCAAACAGATTAAGCATACGATCCAATCTTAATCTTTTATCATTGTAAGTGCTGCCTGTGCCAAAATAAGAATATTCGAACGCATATCCTTTAATGCTTTCAAATCCGCCAGATGCCATCTGCTGGATTTCAATTTTGCTTAAATAGCCATTTGAGGCTCCATTGAATAAATCTTGCCTGCCATTATTCTTTGTAAACAGGATCTTAGATTTGCCATCATTAAAATTGATTTCTTTTATTTTTTTTAAGCTGGTTTCCGTATTGCCCTTCTCGTCCATGACTGCGCCTATCGAATTTGTAGTTTCTGGACTCGTGCAGGTAGTGCCATAGGTGATTTTCCTTGTTATGTCAACTCTCTGTGAAAAACTCTTGTCCGTTAAGACTCCATCATCCTGATAGACAAAACTTATTTTATTGTTAGACGGCGTCAGAATTTCATCCACGTACCAGGCGCTAATGTATCTATCGCTATGGGTCAATGACCTTACAGAAGTTTCAGTCGTATTAAGAGTATAAATGTTTCCCTGCTTATCGGTTATCTTAAACTTTAGATTCGATCTGTCTGCCCCAATAAGCTCAACTTTAAAAGCATCTGGAGGAACCGTAACGACCTCTTTAGCTGCAAACTTTTTAATGTAAAAGCTTCCGTTTACAGTTGGGGAGGAAAAAACGTACATATCCTTAACCCGGGATCTATCCAGCTCAGGAGAAATGGACGCTATCGCTTCATGCTTGTAGGGATGAAGCTTAAAATAATTAATAAGAGCATCATCATCGGGAATTTCATCAACATAAGGGTTATTCTCATCTATTTCATCTCTTGGGCTTAATACCACCTGTGCCCCCACATTTAAATTCCAGCCCAAGCCTGCCCAAGTAGCTTCCTGAGCAACTTTTATTCCCGATGCATGGTAATCCAGACTGATTGGCATTTTAAAATCTTTTGCATCGATGGTATACAGGGGTATGGAAATGCCCGGAACTCCAGTTGACATATCAACAGGATATTCTCCATATTTTAAAAAAGCGGCCGCTTCAGGTGATTTTGGAACAAAATCTGGAGTTGGAGAGCTATTTTCAGATTGCGCATGCAGTCTTACAGAGAAAATAAGCAGCAGCATTACAAATGATGCCAAAATAAGTTTTCCCGATTTTCCGTTAGGTTTTAAATGCTTCATTTTATTTGCCCGTTATTCTTTTAATTACTTTAACTGAGTCTGTTTTAATATCTGTCTTAATATTGATAATGTATATCCCTTCTGCATAATAGCTCAGATCTACCGGAACGGTGCGGCTTGAAATTTTGAAGTTCTGCAATACATGCCCCAGCATATCCACAACAGAAGCTGTTCCTTCCGTATAATCGTAGCCGATAATGACATTGGTAAAAGTGGATACTGGATTAGGTATGGCTTCTATGCTGGCTTTAGCTTTCTCTATTTTGGCCCTGTCTTTAAGCTTAACCACCCAAAAATCATTTGAGCCGATGCTGGAATTTTTATCTTTTGATGAAGAGGAATTTGAAGTCCCTGTCATTAGATAGCCGCCATCTCTGGTTTCTACGACCTTCCTTAAAATATCTTCTCCATTGCTTCCAATTGTTTTATTCCAGAACTCTTCGCCGTCATCTTTGATTTTTAATGCGATATAATCATTAATGCCGTCTTTTTCTTTGCCGGCGCCTGCTTTCTGGGCCATTGCATTTATAAGTGAGCTCTTTATCTCAGTTTTGGCATATCCGCCTATTAAAAATGTTGCATCTACATTCTCTACCAGAGAAGTTAAAATATCAACCTTTCCAAAATCGTATGTTTTGCTCCAGATAACCTCCCCTTCGGAATCTATTTTCAAAAGCCAGAAATCAGTTCCGTTGCCTACAATTCCTCCCATAGAAGTCAATGCGTTTTTGCTGTTTGAATTTCCTCCCGCAATATAACCTCCGTCCGAAGTCTGATGGATTATATAAAGCTGATCGTCTCCATCGGCACCGTAAGTCTTCTGCCATTGGATTTCTCCTTTATCATCGATCTTCAAAATCCAATAATCTCCCAACCCCTGATTGCCATCTGTTTTCTCTCCAGAAACAGGCGAGTTTGAATAGCCCGCTAAAATATAGCCCTGGTCTGCAGTCTGTTCCATACTCCTTAATTCGTCGGCATATTCGCCTCCATAAGTCTTCTGCCATTCGACAGTTCCCGACTTATCCAGTTTGACAATCCAGTAATCCATGCTTCCCCTGCTTTTCTCAGACTTGCTGAACAGATCTTCCTTTGCTGCTGATCCTGCATAAGTTTTTGCTTCAAGCGATGGCTGCGGACCTGAACTCGAAGAGCCGCCCAGAATAAATCCGCCATCTTTAGTCTGAAAGGCGCACAACAGTTCATCCTGGCCTGTTCCTCCAAGTGTTCTCTGCCACTGTTCTCCCCCTGAGGCATCAAGTTTTATAATCCAGAAGTCGCTTAGCCCTTTACAGTCTTCTTTTTTTTGGAAGCCTTTTCCCGAACTGGATGTCCCTGCAAGTATGAATCCGCCATCGCTGGTGATTTTTACGCTTCGAAGAAGATCAAAACCTGAACCGCCAAAGCTTTTCTGCCAGTCCAGTTCTCCTTTTTCAGTCATTTTCCAGACCCAGTAGTCCAAATCTCCGTGATTGTCTTCTTCTCTATTTCCTGTTTTGTCGGAAAGCGAACTTCCAGCCAATATAAAGCCGTAATCGGCTGTGGGCTGGGCATCAAATAGGTAATCGGCGTGGATTCCTCCATAAGACTTCTCCCAAAGAATATCTTGGGAATGTATGGTGATAGGTGCCAAAAGAAGCAGCAGGTAAAGTTTCCGCATATTTATTTTATAAAATTTGACTCTATTAAAATTATGCGGCGAATATATTTCAATAAGAGATCATTTCTTTACGTCTTTCCGTAAAGCTTTAGCTTTTGTTTAAGCTGTTCAAAAACCGAAATTTAAATAATATCATATAGCAAATTGCTTCCAATCAGATTAATTAAAATATCAACAGATATTTTTTTTATTATAAATACACTTATCATAACCGAATACATGAAGTGTTTTTACTCCAATTTATGCAGATAACACCTCATTAAAATCATCAAAAAAGCGGTTAGATAATTGAATGCTTCCCGCTACTAAGACAAAAAGCTTCAGATTTCTCTGAAGCTTTTTTTTATTTTCATGTATTCATGAGCGAGACAGTTCGTTTCTTATATTTTTTGTCCTTCTGATTTAATTTCTACAAAATCTTCATATTTGGTAAAATACTCTAAGCCTAAAATTAAAAGGATCGAGCTTGCATTATATACTTTCTGCATGATAACGGCTAAACCCAAATAACCAAACCCAAATAGGAAAAAGAAACAGTAAAAAGTCAATAAGCAGATAATACAGCAAAATTTAAGCAAATGAAGCTTTGACTTTAAGATAAATATAGTAACAGTAAATAAACCAAACAATGTTAAAATGATCGATATTGTCCCTAAGTCATGTAAGGGAGTTGCAATTAAAAAAATAAACAATACATTGGCAAATCCTATAAATTTTAAAATACTACTCCATTGCCCTGAATTGATTTTTTTAGACATATTGATAAAAAAGACTCCATAACCAATAGACTGGAATGCCATTCCAATAATTGCCCAAATCCTGCCTGGGTTTTCTGCCCCATTTATAGCTTTTTCCGCAAACAAGTTGCTTATGAAATTTTTTGACCAACTAAATCCTATAGAGTTTTTGTCCAGCAATGATCCACCTGGGTAAAATAAGGTTGCTATTGCTATCAAAATCACGGAAATGACCAAACATATCAAAACCGAATATTTAATAACTATTTGCTTAATTGTTAAACTTTCCATTTATTAACTCAAGATTCATTATTTAAGCTTCAGATTCCTCTAAAGCTTTTTTATTTTCTAAACTATTCCCTCTATAGAACTATTTTTTTTCCAGTTCTGTTTCCGTATGCATCACACATGCCCATTTGTTATTTTCTTTAATCCAAGTTGATGTGCAGACACATTTTATAGGTTCTTTTAGATTTTGATCTAATATTTCAAAATCAAGACCATATCCGATTACGGCAGTATTTTCGGCAATTAGCTTTTCTTTTACATTATAAATGTTCAGCACTTTTATTTTATTGGTCTGCCCAGAGTCGAACATATTTTTGAAATCAGCCTCGCTGACACTTTGAATACCATTTTTTCCGGCAACTATACAAGGAAACAGTGTCAAGTTTTTTACCGTTTCATAATCATGATTTTCAACTCCGTGCCAGTATTTTTTCTCTAGTTCTATAATCTGTGTTCCCATACTATCTTGTTGTTAATTAGACATTTCACAAATTTCAAAATTAATATTGAAATAAAGCTGCTTATTTAACATAGATTTAATTTTCGCAAGAAAAGTTTCTTGATCATTGTCTACAAATATTTTGGAATTTTGATAAATGAAAAAAACACCACTTTTTACAAATGGTGTTTTAAATCAAGTTTAGAAAACCTCAAAACTGCACAATTCTGTGACAGTAATGAGGCCCGCTAAAAACTATATATTAGTCGATTCAAATTGCTTAAGATCTCTCGTGTTTTTTTGTACAGCAAGCGCAGAAAACAATCCTAAAACAAATGACATTCCGAAAAATCCTTTTTCGCTTAGAAGTAAATTGGCATTCCAAAGACCAATTATTAATAAGACTATCGAAGCAATTGTACTAAACCAACTTATACTATAATACAAATCGGTTACAGGAATACCTTCTAGTCTATCTCTTACACTTTTTTGAACTGATATTACTGAGAAAAGTCCAAAAAGAAGAATGGTAAAATAATATCCTTTTTCATTGTAAGCCATTGCCGAATTATAAAGACCAATACAATATGCGGTCATACCTATAATTAACGTCATCCAAGATGCACCAACGAAAGCGGCGCTTGGCTTTAAAGGATAAGCATTGTTTAATCTTGCATTTTTTGATTCTGAATTGTTGTTTGATTCATTTGATTTTAGCGGTTCCATAATTTTATGTTTTATAATTATGAAGCAAATGTCCGAATGAAATAGAAGTTGTAAAAGTCAATTTATTTATAAAACTGACGATATAAAAATAGATTTTATTATTTTTATCCAGATAAAATCGCGCTTATGAATGCACTTCAAGAAATAGCAAATATGATGAATGAAACTGAAAAAAAGGCATTCATACATTATCTATCGAAAAAGAACAAACGAAAAGATACAGGAAATATAGAATTATTCAATTCTTTAAAAACTGACGATATAAACATTACAAAAAACATTATAAAAGATAAAAAAAGCACTGATGCGTATCATGCGCTAAGAAAAAGACTTTACGATAACATGATTGATTTCATGGCTAATCGAAGTTTTGAAAATGATACTTCGCAAGAAAATGCAATACTTCGTCTTATTGTAGTAAGCCGTTTATTCTTTGAACATAAATTGACAAAAACAGCTTTCAAATGTCTGGCAAAAGCCGAAGAAATTGCATTAAGCATAGAACATTTTAGTCTTCTCAACGAAATCTATCTGACTCAAATTCAATTTGCTCATTTCAATCTTTCGGAACCAATCGAAAAAATAATACAGAAGTTTAAATCGAACAAAAAAAAGCTCGAATATGAGGAACAGCTTAATTTAGGCTATGCTGTATTGCGTCGGGAACTTGCGGCTATTTATCACGAAGGCCGAATAGTCGATTTTCAGGCTCTCATAAAAAGTACTATTGAGACAAACGGAATATCATTAAAACAAGGATTGACTTTTAAATCGCTGTATCAAATTTTATTTATTGCCAATGAATATGCTTCCATAAATAACAATTACGCGCTTATACAACCTTTTGTTCTCAAAAGTTATCGGTTCATTAGCAGGAAAAACGATTTGACGGATAGGCATTTATATTATCATATTTACATCTTGTACTTTATAGCTAATTTCTATTTTAGAAATGGCCAGTTTACTGAATCTTTGAGTTATCTTGATTTGATGTTTACAGAACTTCAGAAACAATCTGGCAAATATTATCAGCGTTTCTGCCTTCGCTATTTTCTATTATTGGCTTTCAATGAAAATTATCTTGGACATTCGCAAAAAGCAATAGAAATTGCTGAAAAAGCACTTTCTTCCAACAAAAAAGCAGATCCAAACGACAGCAATGACATTCGGCTTATGCTTATCGTTTTTTACATTCAGCAAAATGCTGGACGTAATGCCGTAAAAGAAATGGCAAAATTAAATCATACAGACAACTGGTACGAAAAAAAGATGGGAATGGATTGGACAATAAAAAAATGTCTTGTCGAGATTCTTTTGCATGCACAGCAAGAAAACATAGAACTAGCTTTATCTAGAATAAAAAGTTTTAAACGACGCTATAAAAAATATCTTTTAACGGTAGATGAAGAACGTGTTGTTCAATATCTTTTGTTTGCAGAACAATATGTTATGAAACCCGAAATTATACAAACTCAAAAGTTCCAAAAAGAAATAGAAGATTTTATAATTTCAGCACAAAACGGACCAAAAGATATTTTTATTATGAGTTTCTTATCTTGGTTAGTTGCAAAAGTGAGGAGAAAAACGATCTATGAAACAACACTAAATCTCCTTACAACATATTTTCCTGGCACGCATTCTTCATAACTCTCATCTATTTTTTTTCTATATTTGACACTTGCATCAGTTTCATTTTTTTTGATCGTAAAACATTAAAAAATAAAACACTTTGCTAATATTTAATCTATCTTTTTTACGTTAAATAGTTATATTTTCAACTCAAATAATTGCCTCAAATCACATTATAAAACCTAAATCTTAAAAATGAAAAGACAACTAATAACTTTTTTACTTGTATTTGCTGTTCTAGATATGTTCGGACAAGTTCCTGCAGCTGCAAAACCAGACAAAACTGTTTCTAACACTAAGGCAGAAACAGTCGTTAATAAATCCCTTCGTCCGCTTAAAAAAGTTTCTTTAGATGAAGCGTCAATCTTAATTTATGATTATGATGGTTCTCTTTTTTCATACGATTTAGAATCCGAATCAATCGTTTGGACTGTAAAAGCTGCCGATTCTTTTACTGAAATGTGTGCCAATAAAGTAACAATAGCTGATGGTGTTGTATATGTTCCATTTATAAATGGCGAAATTCTAGCAGTAGACAATCAAACTGGAGATATTTTCTGGAAATCGAGATTAGGAAATGTTACCGATCAGATTGTTTTAAAAGATCAAACTCCGATTATACAAAATGGAAAATTGTATATAACGGCTCAAAATCAGAATCAAAGCAGTAATCTATATGCGCTTAATATAAAAGACGGAAGTTTAGCATGGAGCTACAAATTTGAAACTCCAACTAACGACATTCCGCCTTTGTTTTTTGGCAACAAAATTTTCACGCAAAGCGGAATGAATGTTTATAGTTTTGATGCAAATACAGGAAAAGTCCTTAACCAAAAAACCTTCGAGGAAGTAATGAGCGGACAACCTATAACTGATGGCGAAAATGTATTTATTACAAGCGAAAAAAACACGCTTTTTGCTTTAAGCCCTCAACTTGATGTTGTATGGCAATTTAAATTTGATGAAAATCAATACAATAGCAAGGAACGTATAGTTAGTAAAGACAACAACATCTATTTTGCTGCGCAAGGTTCAACAACTACTTCTATTTATGCTGTAGATTCAAAAACAGGAACTCAGTTGTGGAAAACCGATATTAGTGGTGACAATATTGAATACATTACAAGAGAAAATGACAATCTTTGGGGATATACCCGTAAAAAGAAACTTTTTGAATTGGATTTATCAAATGGTGAAATCGCATATGAGTTAAAATTAACCACTTTGCCTGTTTCAAATATTGAATTTCCAAATGATGACAACTTATTGTATTACTATTGTGATGCAGGTTTAATCCAGTTTGATTTAAAGGAAAAAGACGAAAACGTATATTATATGCGAACTTCTCTAAAAGAAGATATTTATAGTGCTTATTTAAAAATAATCAGATAACAAAAAAGACCATTTTTTCAAATGGTCTTTTTTAATTTCATGTTTTGAGAAAAATTATGCTCTAAACAAAGCATATTTATTGTGATTGTACAAAACTTTATCGTAAGGAACATAAAGCGAAACGATTTTCTCAGTTGATTCATTGAATTTGATTCCGTTATGTTTTCTGAACAAGTAAATTTCTTTTAAACAATTAGAAAGACTTTGGTGAATTTCACTTGTAAAAGTTGGTACTTTTTTATCGCCAACCAAAAGATCAATTTGATAATTTGAACTACTTTTTGATAAGTTATTACCAATAATTCTGATGGTAAAGGTTGTTGGCTTTCCGTATTGTTCACCTTGATATTGTAGTGTCATAATTTTTGCTTATTAAGTGATTAGTAATAGGCGCTGATGACTCAGCTTTTGCTTTTTAAACGGATATTAAAGTTATAAAAAATTTAGACAAACATAACAAAATAAAGTCTAAATTAAATGTTATTTTTTGTGAAACGAAAGGTCTAGAAACCAGAAAACCGTAACGAATTACGGTTTTGGCAATTAACTAAATATATTTAATCAACTTGTTTAACGAGTGTAAAATTCATTCATAAGCATCGATTAATTTTGGGTAAACTATTGTAATTTATTTTCTTGGTTTATTTCTAATAAAAACGGATTTCCATTTTCGTCTATCATTGTCATATTCAAAGCATCTAACAATGCTATTTTCTTTGAAACTTCTCCTGTAAATTTATTGCACGAAAGATTCAATTCGGACAGATTTACAAGTTTCTCAATTGCTTTCGGAACTTCGCCATTAAAATTATTGTCAAATAAGCTTAAATTCTGCAAAGCTGTAAAGTTACTTATTTCTTCTGTCAAACTTCCGCAGAACTTATTATTGTTCAACAAAAGCACTTTCAAACCTGAAATCTTATAAATCGAAACAGGCAATTTTCCTTGAATTTCATTATTGAAAACGGCTAAGATTTCTAACTGATTTAATTTTCCAATTTCTGACGGAAGTTCTCCTGAAATTTTATTCGCAAAAAGCTCCAAATCTTTCAATTTACTCAATTGGCAAATCGAAGATGGAATCATTCCTGACAATCTGTTATCTGAAATATTAAGCGTTTCTAATTCTTTTAAATTAAAAACAGAAGAAGACAAATTCCCTTCAATTTTATTCTTTTCAAGATTTACGGTTTCTAAATTGACAAGATCAAAAAAAGCTTCAGGCAATTTTCCCTGCAAATTATTGTTGGCCAAATCCAATGCAATGACTTTTCCATTTTCAGCTCGAACACCGTACCAAGTTGAAACAGACAAACTTAAATCCCATTTCTTTTTCCACTGTGATCCATTTGTTGCATGATACAATTGTATGAGCGCCTCTTTTTCTTTGTCCGAAACAGTATCTGCCAGCACACTTAGCGAAAACAGAAATGTATAAAGAAAAATAACTAAAACTTTCATAATCGATTTTGCAACTTAATCTGTCGCCTAAATTATACATTTCGCAGATAAAATGCACTATCTCTCGGCAAAGTGTTGATAAAAAATTATCTTGAAAGATTTATACTACTTTTAATATTTCTAAATTCTATTTTATTTTTGATTACATTTGATCAACTAATTCTAAAAACCTCATATTATGGAAATTAACTTCGCTGCATTGTTTCTTGCCGCAATTGTAACATTGGTAACTGGCTTTATTTGGTACAACCCAAAAGTATTCGGAACGATCTGGATGAGAGAAAACAATTTCACTCAAGAAGAGTTACGAAAAGGAAACATGCTTAAAATCTTCGGATTAACGTACATTTTTTCTTTAATGATTACAATGACTTTAATGTCGTTAACCATTCATCAGTCTGGAGCAATCGGAATGGTTGGCGGACCGCCTTTGATCGAAAGCGCAAAACCTTCTTTTGCCGCTTTTATGGCAGATTACGGAATGGCATATAGAACTTTTAAACACGGAGCACTTCACGGATTTATGTCTGGATTATTTTTCGCATTTCCAATTATCGGAATCAATGGTTTGTTCGAAAGAAAATCTTGGAAATATATTTTCATTCATGCTGGATATTGGATGCTAACCTTAACTCTTATGGGCGGAATCATCTGCGGATTCGCTTAATAAAATTCATATATAAACCCGTTTGAAAACTAAATTTCAGGCGGGTTTTCTTAATAATAGCTTAAACCCCATAAGTTATTATAAATATTATCTAATTTTGAAGAAATTAGCTGACTCTTTTGAATACAACATATTCTTTCCAGATTTACAAAAGCGCTTCATTACTGCCTTTAGAATGGAACTCGCTGGCAACAAATAACATTTTTTTGACACGAGAATATCTCGAAGTACTGGAAAACTCTTGTCCAGTAAACATGACTTGTCATTTTATCGGTCTTTTTGAAGAAGAAAAACTAATTGGGATTGTTTTGACTCAATTCTTATTTGCTGAAAAACTCGAATCTTTCGGGGAGCGTGATAAATGCTTAAAAACTTCTGTACGTAATTTTGCTTTAAAGAATTTTGCTTCGCATGTTTTGTTTATTGGAAATAATATGCTTACAGGGCAAAATGCTTTTATTTTTGACAAAGACGTCAAAGAATCTAAAGCTGTCAAAATACTTCATAAAGCTATTAATCAGCTAAAAAAAGACTTAAAAGAAAGCGGAAAGAAAGTACACATTACGAGTATTAAAGATTTTACGGCAAAAGAAATCGAACCTCTTCAAGCTGAATTTAAAAACAATTATACGTTTTCTACCCAGCCAAATATGGTTTTCGAAATCAATGAAAACTGGAAATTAGAACAAGATTATATCGATGCTTTATCTAAAAAATATCGCGATCAATACAAACGTGCACGTAAAAAATCGGAAGGAATTGTAAAACAGCAAATGTCACTTTCTGACATTAAACAGTATGAAGATGTGATTTACGACTTGTATTTTCATGTTGCAAAAAATGCGCCTTTCAATACTTTTTTTCTAGCACGAAATCATTTTAGCTTTTTTAAAGAAATAATGGGAGAAAACTTTCTTCTTTATGGATATTTCTTAGACGAAAAATTAATTGGTTTCAATACTTTAATCAAAAATGGCGATGTCATGGATACTTATTTTCTTGGTTACGACGAAAGTGTTCAGCGCGAAAAAATGCTGTATTTAAATATGCTCTACGATATGATTGCTTATTCTATTAAGAAAGGTTTCAAAGAAATTGTTTTTGCCAGAACAGCTCTTGAAATTAAAAGTTCGGTTGGAGCAAAACCAGTTAAAATGTATGGTTTAATCACACATAGCAATGCTTTAATCAATCATAACATTTCGAGATTTTTCAATTATTTGGAACCAAAAACGGAATGGCAGGAGAGAAATCCGTTTAAATAAAAATGTGTCGCTCCGCTGGAGCTTTTATGATTTGTGAATCAAATATTTTCTACAAATATTTCGCTCCTAATGGAGCTTTCTATAGCTCTGGAAGAGCGACATATTTATAGAAAAATTAGCTATAAAACAAAAAGCTCCAGCGGAGCGACATAATTCAACACCAATATTTCTTCAATAAAGCATCAATCACAATCACGGAACAGCAATTTTCATTTGTTTATGCAAAATATCAATTTCTAAAGAAGTCTGTGCTCCGCAATATTCCCCATCAATTTGAAAATTAACGGGATAATCAGTTTTTATTTCAGCTTTATCTGTCGAAATAATCACAATATCATCTGAATCAATTGGCATATTTCCTGTGATAATTTTTCCAATTAAAAGCAAATCAAGGCTTTTTAAAATTACCAATTCAAACTTTCCATCATTCATAGAACCATTTGGATTTATAATTACACCCGTTCCATATTTCTGCGAATTGGCAATAACGATCATTCTTGCAATATGTTCCACTGTTTTATTATTTGCCGAAATAGTAGCTACAAAAGGTTCTTCAGATTCTTTGAGTGTTGTAAAAGCCTGCAATGCATATCCCCAGAAGCCACGAATATCGCTTTGCTCGTAATTCTTTACCAAATTGGCATTCAATCCAAGGTCGCTTAAATGGATGCTTTTTTTGCCGTTGATGCAAATCATATCCATTTCGATATAATGGTGCAAAAACGCTATTTTAAGGTTCTCCTCTATTCCTGGAGGAAGATTTAAGTCTACTGAAAGTCCGTTTGCTGATCCTGCAGGCAAAATCCCGATTACAACATCTTGATCTTCCATTGCCTCAGCTACCATCTTTATCGTTCCGTCGCCTCCAGCAACAATAATTCGTTCTGGCAGATATTCATCGTATAAATATTGTATCGCTCTTAAATCATTCTTTCCAGTTGTTTCATAAACTTCTAAATCGAAATGATTGGTTGTCGCAAATTCTTGAACAGCATCAATCAAATCAGATTTATCCAAGTCTCCAGAAATAGGATTTACAACAAACAGAATATTCTTTTTCAAAATTTTATTTTTAAAACCAATTAAAATTGAGTAAATTACAGTTACATAAATATACGTAATTAATGAAACCAATTCTACAATTATATCGAGGTTATGCAAATGAGCAAGAGTTAATTGTAATGGGACACGTTTTAAAAAGAGAAAACAAGTACAATTTTGAGAGAAAAAAATTAAAAAATGCTACTTCGATTCTCAAATTGTTCAGAATAAAAACCATTAAAAATTTTGATGTTTATTTGCATTACAACAATGAAGTAATTCATACCAAAACACTCGATGATGGTTATTTTAATTTCTGTATTCCACTAGAAAAAGAAACTCATTTTGGATGGATGCCTTACGAAGTCAGTTTAAAATATAAAAACCAGACCGTAACTTGCGAAGGCAGTTTTATAAGGCCTCACAAAGGAAAACTTGGTATTATATCGGATATTGATGATACTTTTTTGATTTCGCATACGAACAATTTCTTTCGAAAACTTTATATTTTATTATTTAGAAATGTAAATGACCGAAAAGTTTTCAAAGATGTTGTGCCACACTACCAAGCGTTAAGTTCTGCTGGAAGAGATAATGTAGAAGAAGTAAACGCTTTTTTCTACATCTCGAGCAGCGAATGGAATTTGTATCGATTTATTGCCAAATTTACCCGAATTAATAAATTGCCAAAAGCGGTTTTTCTGCTAAAAGATATCAAAAGAGGAATTACCGATTTCTTCATGAGCGGAAGAGGAAATCACGATCATAAATTCGAAAAAATAAGACATGTTGTAGAATTTTATCCGACTTTAAAATATGTTTTAATGGGCGATGATTCTCAACACGATCCAATGTTGTACGAAAGAATCTGCAAAATATTTCCTGTAACAGTAATTGCAGTTTACATTAGGCAAACTGGCAAAAATCAGAAAAAAGAAGTAATAAAGATTTTAAATAATTTAGAAAGTCTGAATGTGTCCGTTTGCTATTTTAAAGAAAGCAGTAAAGCAATTGAACATTCTAGATCGATTGGGATTATTAAGTAGTTTTTCTAGTTATAAGTCACAGTCGCAGTTTTCAGTCACTTATACATGCTTTAATTTGGATTGTCAGAAAATTAAAAACCTTTGTCAAAGGATTAAACTTTGACAAAGGTTTTTAATATAAGTCCCACTGAGACTGTAAACCGCGACTGCGACTAAAAACTACGCATTAAAACTATCAATCTCTTCCGAAACAACTTCCCAATCGATTAATAATTGTTCTAAATCTTCTTTCTTTTTATTATAAGCTGTAAAGAACGAAGCGTCTTCGATATGCTTGTCATAATTGGTTTCCAACATTTTATCGTCATGCTGAATTTGTTTTTCCAATTGCTGAATCTGGCTTTCGATTTTACTTAATCTATTTTGAAGTGCTTTTGTTTTCTTCTGGTCTTCATAAGATATTTTAGCAACCTCTTTTTCTTTTGGAGCCGCTGCTTTTACAACATCTTTTTTCTCAACCTCGCGCATGTTTTCCAAATTACGCTGTTCCAAGAAAAAGTTGATGTCTCCTAAATATTCTTTAATCTTCTGATCTTTAAATTCATAAACGATATTTGACATTCCTTGAAGAAAATCCCTGTCGTGAGAAACTAATAGTAAAGTTCCACCGAATTTTTGAAGGGCCGCTTTTAAAACGTTTTTAGATTTAATATCTAAGTGGTTCGTAGGCTCATCCATTAGCAAGACGTTAATGGGCTGTAACAGCAATTTACAAAGTGCCAAACGGTTACGTTCACCTCCAGAAAGCACTTTCACTTTTTTCTCCACATCATCTCCACGGAACAAAAACGAACCTAACATATCACGCACCTTCATACGATTTGTATCAGTCGCCGCATCTTCCATTGTTTGAAGCAAAGTAATTTCTCCGTCTAAATATTCAGCTTGATTTTGAGCAAAATATCCTAATTGTACATTATGTCCTAATTTGATATTTCCTTGGTATTCAAATTCGTTTACAAGAGCTTTAATGAAAGTAGATTTTCCTTGTCCGTTTTGTCCAACAAAAGCAATTTTACTTCCTCTTTCAACCAGTAAACTAATATCTTTCAGAATCGTTTTGTCTCCGTAAGCTTTCGTTACATGTTCAGCTTCAATAACCACTTTTCCTGGTTCTTTTGAAACTGGAAACGAGATATTCATTACTGAGTTATCATCTTCGTCAACTTCGATTCTTTCTACTTTATCTAATTTTTTAATCAACGATTGCGCCATCGAAGCTTTTGAAGCTTTTGCACGGAATTTCTCGATTAATTTTTCTGTTTCTTCAATCTTTTTCTGCTGATTCTTTTGAGTAGCTAATTGCTTTTCGCGAATTTCATGGCGCAGTTCTAAATATTGAGAATATGGTTTATTGAAGTCATAGGCTTTCCCTAACGAAATTTCGATTGTTCTATTCGTTACATTATCCAAGAACATTTTATCGTGAGATACAATTACGACAACTCCAGGATAATTACGAAGGAAATTTTCTAACCAAATGATACTTTCGATATCTAAGTGGTTAGTAGGCTCATCCAGAAGCAATACATCATTTGATTGTAATAACAGTTTTGCAAGCTCGATACGCATTCTCCATCCTCCAGAGAACGTTTCTGTTTGGTTATTGAAAACTTCTCTTTTAAAACCTAGACCCAAAAGAATTTTCTCTGTGTCTCCCACATAATTATAACCTCCAAGAAGTTCAAAACGATGTGTGTAATCAGATAAATCTTCAATGATTTGCCCGTATTCTTCACTTTCATAATCGGTTCTAGTAACCAATTGATGATTGATTTCTTCCAGTTTTTTCTCTACAACTTTAATCTCTGTAAAAGCTTCATATGCTTCTTCCAAAACGGTTCTTCCTTGTTCAAAATCAATATCCTGACGTAGAAAACCCATTCTGATATCTTTCTCTTGAGAAATAACTCCTGAGTCTGGTTTAAAATCTCCTGCTAGCATTTTTAGCATTGTAGATTTACCTGCTCCGTTTTTACCAACAAGACCAACTCGGTCTCCGGCTCCTAGACGGAAAGTAACTTCTTCAAATAAATATGTTCCTCCAAAAGAAACCGAAAGATTGTGTATATTAAGCATAATTTGTGACTGTTGTTACAAGAAATAAAGGTGTAAAAATGTACCTTTGATAAAATTTTTGCAAATGTTAAAAAAAGGATCGAAACTAAATAGCATTTTAACAGGAAATTGTCCTAAATGCCAAAAAGAAAGCATGTATGAAGACAAAAACCCGCTTCATTTGAGTAAAGTTCTAAAAATGAATGATAATTGCAGCCATTGCGGATTCAAATATCAAATTGAACCATCTTTTTTTTATGGCGCCATGTATGTAAGCTACGGATTAAATGTTGCTGTTGGAATTGCTGCTTTTATTGTTTCTTTTGTCTTTTTTGGAGCAACAATCGAGCAAGCTTTTATTGCAATTATTTTGACTTTAGTTGTTTTATTCCCTTTTGTGCTTCGTCTCTCAAGAAACTTATATATTAATATGTTTGTTTCTTATGATCCTAAGGCTGGTGAGAACTAAGACTTTTCAAGTATCTTTTATGGAATCGCTTAATATCGGCTTCACGATCTAGCGGAATATTATTTTCAATATGATCGTATAATGCTTTTGCCATCGCTGGACCAAGCATTACGCCACGAGTTCCTAATCCATTTAAGATATGAAGAGATTTATAAACTTCGTGAGTTCCAAGTAAAGGTCTTCTATCTGAAACCGTTGGACGCACTCCGCCAAAATGCTTAACGATTTCAAAATCGCATGTAATAATTTCTTTTATGCGGTCTAAAAGTTCTTGTTTTCCTTCCTCTGTTGGTATATCGGTTTTGTCTTGCCAATTATAAGTTGCACCAACTTTAAATAAATTGTCGCCAAGAGGTAAAATAAAAACGCTCGTGTTTACAATTACATCCAGATTTAAATCAGGTGCTTTTATTATAAACAATTCTCCTTTTGTACCGTCTAACGGAAGATAATTGAAAAAAGGATTTTTATGCATTCCAAAACCTTCTGCAAAAATGATATGACGCGCTTGAATGTTTTTATATTGAATTCCAGAGTCTAAAAATTCGATAAGAGCGCTGTCAAAAGATTCTTCGAGTAACAAATCATTCTGAAGTAAATATTCCCGATAAGTGTCAAGAAGTAAAGCAGTATTTACATATCCCGTATGCAAGACTTCTCCGTAATCGTAAGGAGAATCAATACTTTTATATTTTTGGGTAATTAATTTAGTTGACAAAAAAGGAGCTAAGTTTATTTTATCAGAAGCTGCGAACCAGTTATTTTGTTCTTCAATTGAAAAGAACTTTCTCAAAACCGGCATTTTAAAATTGAATTTTTCTTTCAATTTATCCTCAATCTGATTGTAAAAATCATTCATTAAAACCAACTGTTCTTGTGCTTTCCAAACTTCACTAAAGCGTTTTAAAATGACAGGATTATACAGACCGCCAGCAACTCTAGAAGAATGCTGCGATTTATTATCAACAAGTAAAATAGTTTTATTGTTTTTAAGGGCAACTTCAGCGAAAGAAATTCCAGCCAAACCAGATCCGACGATTAAATAATCAAGCATTGTGCAGTGTATAGATAAAATAAAAAAACTCTTACTACAAAGGTAGCAAGAGTTTTTCTTATAATGTCGTTTGAGAACTTAGTAATTCCACATATCTTCTTCAAAATTACGAATCTTCTCTTTTACTCTCTCAGATTCTAACAACTGATTCTGAGCATTGTCTTTCATGTAATCTTTAATATCACGATCACCATACATATTTTCTTCTCTGTAAATAATCGCATTGAATCTTCTCGAATTCAAAATCTGGTCAAATGAAATAGGAAGTGCCGAGTTTTGATCGTTGAAAGCTTTTGCCTCGTGCAAGACTTCACGCGCATTGGGGAAGAAAACCCAGAATAACTCAATATAATCTTTCTCGTCACTATTCATCGTGTAGACATCAGGAGTTACGGGACATATACCAAGCAAACGATATTTCAATTCACTTTGTCTCTTATCAAAATACCAGTATCCTTTAATTTTATACTGACTTACATCAGCAGATGTAAGATCTTGCTTTAAAATGTATTCAGCCGGAACTGTTCTTTTTGGTCCAACCGTTTCTTCAACGTAGTTTACTTTTTTGTTTTTACCGAAACCAGTAACCACTTTCTTTTTAACGACGCGCGATCTATAATCGTCCGGATATTGATTGATAAGTTCTCGACCGCCATCTGTTGTATCAACACGTGATAATGCTCCTTCTATATCTTTCAAAGATTTTTTGGTATTAAAATAACTATCCGCATACACTTCAGTTATTCTACCATTTTTTATCCCCTTGGTTAAGACATCATAAAGAGAACGTCTATCTGCACCAATGTTTGCAGTGTCTACAGGAAAATACAATGGAAAATTAATTTTCTCATTCAGGTCAATAATTTCCCAAACTGTTTTTCCCATTAAAATATCGCGATCATCTACATAACCATAAGCTAGTGGCTTATCATTATCAGATATCATCTGAGCGGGTGTCTTCATGCCAATTTGGTCAGCAGTTTTGGCATTAAGTAAATTAGACTGTGCGTTAGAAGCAAAGCTTGAAGCAACAGTAACAATAACAACTAAAAAATTTCTTACTTTCATCATGATAACTTTTACAAGACATTAAACGAAATTTTATTAAAAATATTGCTTTATTTTTCTTACATAAATAAAATTATTTTTACTTGCCGAAGTTATTCTCGCAAAAGCTACAATCTAATTCTGTTTTATCCACATAAAAAAAACTCTTACTACAAAGGTAGTAAGAGTTTTTCAGATATTTTGTTATGTATCAACTTAGTAGTTCCACATATCTTGTTCGAAATTGCGAATTTTTTCTTTCACTCTTTCAGATTCTAACAACTGATTTTGAGCGTTGTCTTTCATGTAGTCGCTAATTGCTCTGTCTCCATAAAGATTTTCCTCTTTGTAAACAACAGCATTAAAACGTCTAGAATTTAAAATCTGATCAAATGAAATCGGAAGAGCTGAGTTGTTATCATTGAAAGCTTTTGCTTCATGCAATGCTTCTCTAGAATTTGGGAAGAATACCCAAAACAATTCAATATAATCCTTTTCATCACTATTCATTGTATAAACGTCAGGAGTTACAGGACAAATTCCTAGTAAACGATATTTCAATTCACTTTGACGTTTGTCAAAATACCAGTATCCTTTAATTTTATACTGAGTAACATCTGCAGCAGTAAGGTCTTGTTTCAAGATATATTCAGCAGGAACTGTTCTTGATGGTCCAACTGTTTCTTCAACATAATTAACCTTTTTGTTTTTACCGCTACCAGTAACTACTTTTTTCTTCACAACACGTGATTTGTAGTCGTCTGGATATTGGTTGATTAACTCTCTACCAGCATCTGTTGTATCAATACGAGATAATGATCCTTCGATATCTTTCATAGATTTTTTAGTATTGAAATAACTATCAGTATATACTTCAGTTACTTTCCCACCTTTAATAGCCTTAGTAAGGACGTCATATAAAGAACGTCTGTTAGGACCAATATTAGCTGTATCTACCGGAAAATATAATGGAAAGTTAATTTTTTCATTCAAATCAATGATTTCCCATGTAGTTTTCCCCATCAAAATATCTCTATCATCTACGTAACCGTAAGCCAATGGCTTATCATTATCAGATATTAATTGAGCAGGAGTTTTAAGTCCGATCTGAGCAGGAGTTTTAGCGTTAAGCAAATTAGATTGCGCATTAGAAGCAAAACCTCCAGCGATAGAAACAATAGCTATTAAAAAATTTCTTACTTTCATCGTGGTATCGTTATAAGATATTGAATGTAGTTTACACTACCTTTATTATTGTATTTCGTAAATTACTGGAGCAGTTCTTGGCAATAAATAACTACCAGCTCCAACAAGTTTAGTTTTAATTTCAGAAATAGTAACTTGGTCTCCTTTACCTGCTCTTGAAAGTACTTGTTTACATTGTGCATTCATTTTGTTTCCTGTAACAACAACTGTAGGCTGTCCAGCAATTTTCATATTGAATCCAACAACATCTAAACCAACTTCAAAATCAAAATCAAGAAGTTTAGCACCAATAGTAGCAATCTCTAAGTTAGATTTAGGACCTTTAACAACTCCCATTTCTCCTCTGATTGTTCCTGTTGGACCAGGAATACCTTTAATTCTAAATGTTTTCTTATCAGTTACTTTATCACCGTTTGGCAATGTACCAGTTACAGAAATTGTAGTTTCAGTACCTTGACCTGGGCTCATGTTATATTTTCCTGGTTTTCCAGCAGAAGCTAAACCTGGCGCACTAGCAACAATTTTGTTAGCATCAACACCAGCGAAAGATACAGAGATTGGGTTAACAACACCTCTATATACAACGTTCATTTTATCTGCAGAAATTGTAGCAGCGTTTGGTCTAGGAACTACAACATATTTTCCAGAGAATTTCAAAGGAATGTTTTTACCATCTTCTAAGAAAGTAAATTGTCCGTTGATGTCTTGTTCTCCAACTCCACCTGCAGTTAAAGAGATAACAGCTTGTCCGTTAACAATTTGTCCAGGACCTTGGAATGAAGTAGGTGTAGTGTTTTCATCATAACGACCTAAAACAACTTTACCAGTAACTTTTTCTCCTTGGAAGTAAGCGTTTTTGTCTAAAACAACAATCGCTTGGTAGTTGCTGTAAGAAGCAGCAGCAACTGCAGCTTTTCCTAATGCACTGTTGTAAACGTCAGTTTCTGCTTTTTTAACGTCATTTTGCCAAGCTGAAAGCTTTGCAGCTGATGCAATTGCAGGGAACCCTTTAAAGTGGTAAGCTAAGTATTTTTCTTTTATACCTTCTTTGTTTTTCACGTCAGAAACATCAAATTTCTTTTCAATCTCTGCGATAATTGGACCATATTTTTTATCACTTAAAGCAGCTTTCATGTCCGCTTTATATTTTTCGATTTTAGCGATAATTTCGTTACCTTTTTTAGTGTAACCGTCTCCTGTAAACCAGTCGTCGATATTATCACCTCTATCCATTGCCTCGTAAGGTAATTTTCCAGTTTCTTTTTCAACTTCGAAACCTTTGATAGATTGAGCTTTTAAGCTTCCGATATAATCATAAAATTCTTTAGAAATAGTTTCAACTTTGTGAGCAGTAACTGCAGCAATAGCGAATTCACCTTTTGCTTCAGCAGCTTTCTGATCTAATGATTGAAGCAAAGAAGTATTTGTTGTTACTGATGAAGTATTTGCAGCTTCAAACTTTTCATTCATCAAACCAAAAGCAGAAATAACTTCTTTTGATACGTTCATTGCTAACATTGCGATGAAAACCAGATACATCAGGTTGATCATCTTCTGTCTAGGGGTTAATTTTCCTCCTGCCATTTTTTTCTAATTAGTTCTTTATTAATAAAATTTAATATTTAGTTAAAAACTAATTATCCTTTGTTACTCATTGCAGAAAGCATACCACCGTAAACACTGTTTAAAGAAGCAATGTTTGCAGTCATAGACGCCATTTGTTCTTTTAATTTAGAAGCGTTTTCAGCGATTTCTTTGTTAGCTTCAGCGTTTCTAGAAGCGCTTTCTAACTGTACTTTATATAAACTGTTTAATGATTCCATTTGAGCAGCAGCCAATGATAATTCTTCACCATATTTTTTAGTAGAAGCGATAGAATCAACAGTTGGAGCAATTCCTTTAGCAGCAGATTCGAAGTTTTTGATGCTGTTTCCTAAACTTGACATTAATTCACCGTCAATTTTAGCTTCTTTTAATAATGAATCAAGTTTTTGAGATAATAATCCTTGTGCATCAGTTGGAGTTTCAGATTTAGCTTTTTTCTCTCTAGCTTGTCCGTTAGCTAATTCTGGGTAAACTAAAGTCCAATCTAATTCGTCTTCAACTGGTTCAAAAGCAGAAAGCGCAAAAATTAATGCTTCAGTTAATAATCCTACTGAAAGCATAACTGTTCCTGTTAATGGTCCAATCTCAAAGTGAGTAATTTTGAATAAAGCTCCAACGATTACCACTGCCGCTCCCATACCATAAGCGAAATTCATTGCTTTTTTACTTAATAATGCCATAATACTTTTTTTTTAGGTTTTAAAATAGATTTGTTGGATATTGATAAAATTATAAATTACTTTTTTCTGTTTCCGGTAACTTGCGTTCCCATGTAATCTTGTACAGTTCTGAATCCGATGTAACTTCTAGCTGAATCAGCATATTCGTGGTCACGAGTACTTACCTGTAGGAAATAAGCAACGTCTTTCCAAGAACCTCCACGAACAACTTTTCTTTGATTTTTACCATCAATTACGTTTGGATTCATTGTTGATACATATTCGTAAGCATTTGGATTGTAAGCTGAATCTGTCCACTCTGAAACGTTTCCTGCCATGTTGTATAATCCGTAACCATTTACGTCATATGATTTTGCTTCAACTGTATATAAAGCTTCGTCAGCAGCATAATCTCCTCTACTTGGTTTAAAGTTTGCTAAGAAACAACCTCTATCACTCTTAGTATAAGGACCTCCCCAAGGGTAAGTAGCAGACTCCAGACCTCCTCTAGCAGCGTACTCCCACTCTGCCTCAGTTGGTAATCTGAAAGAGTTTACAAGATCACGTCCTTTTTTCTTAGATTTAATATAACTGTTTTTGTTTAAAGTTCTCCAAGCACAGAATGCTTTAGCTTGTTTCCAAGTTACACCAACTACTGGATAATCTCCATAAGCCTTGTGCCAGAAATAATCATTGTGCATTGGCTCATTATATGAATAAGCGAAATCTTTAATCCAAACTGCAGTATCAGGATAAACGTTTACCTGCTCAGTTTTTACGAAGTCACTTCTTTTTCCAACTTTTGCTTTTGCAGCAGCTTGAATATCCATCCAAGAATAACGGAATTTCAATTTATTTACATCAATTGTTCTTAAACCATTGTATGATTCTTCAATTGGCAAATACATAGAATCCATTACTTCAGCGTAATACTCATCTGGATATGCTTTTGTATCTTTAATTAACTTAACTTTTCTGTTTAGTTTTCTTCCAGCATATGGATCATCTTTTGTACCAACACTATAATAGTTGTCGTACATATATTTATCATAAGCTGTCATTTTTTCTGGATCAGAATCATTAAAAGCGTAGTCAGCAATGCTTCCGCCTTTTTTACCTTTTCCATCAGTAGCTTTTTGCCCTGTTTCGTCAGCTAAAATTGCTAAACGAACTCTCATTGTAGAGTCTTTTACCCACTCCACAAATTGACGATACTCACTATTTGTAATCTCAGTTTCATCCATGTAAAATGAACGAACTGTTACAGTTTTAGTTGGAGCATCTTCTACGTTAGCTAAATCAGCATCTGATTTACCCATAATAAAAGATCCACCCGGAACTAATGTCATTCCATAAGGCTTCTCAGGATGCCATTTCCCTCCTGTAACACCGACTAATTCACCTTTGTCACCAGACTTACCACAGCCGATTACTAGTGTTAACATTGCTGCAAATGCAATAAACTTCTTCATATAAATTTGGGATTATCTATTCATTATTAAAAGTCCGTAAACGTATTTATTATTTATCTAAAAAACAATACTACTTGCGAATTTATTTTACCGTTCAAAAATAATGTTAAATAAAATAAAAAAAAAATATTTCATCGATAAACTGTTTTAAAAAATCGATGTAGGACGTTAATTTTTATATTTTATATTCTTTTTCCTACTAAACTATTTTAACCTTTTTTTGCAAATTTTAAAAAGTTAAGATTTCACTTATCTTTTTATCTTACAAAGAATTTTTTCTTTGCGCTTTCCACCATCTTTCTGGCAATTCTTGATTGCAAGCCGACAAATATTCGTCGTACGAACAGGGTAATAACGTATTTCTTTTTAATTTATTGCTGCCGTTTGATTCAAATGGAATTTCGATCCACCAGCGATCTGTTTTATCACTTTTATAAAATATTAATTCCTCTTCATCCAGCGGAACTATATACTTTAAATAATTTGCTCGACTTCCAAATGGATATTCTTTCGAACGATAATGATAGCCTTCTATAAAATACCATACAATCTGAGAAATAATAACTGACTCAGCCATTGTACTGTTGTGATTAAACACTCCAAAAGCAGAAACTTTATCACTAATTCCGGCATATCTTGCTAAAGCGCAAATCTCTTTTCCATTAAATCCGTTAGGTTCAAACGTAACTGTATTTCCTGAAGCCGAAGATTTTACCGAGTTTAAATCAATACTCACTAAATCTGCATCTCTAAAAACAGGCTCGGCTAAAGTAATTTTATTTGAAATTTCTCCCAAACGATAAGCATCAAAAAACAGTTTTTCGATCAAATCGATTTCTTCCTGTGAATTATAATAGGTTTGATATCCTATATTACAGTAATTAAAAAGATTGTTTGGTTCGTCGATAATGATTTTTGTCAAGTAAGAATTGGCAGAAACTGACTCATTTTCTTTTCCAAAATCAAATTTATTATCAACAGCAACTAGATTTACCATTTGCTCTAAATCATCATAAGCACGATATAAAGCATAAGTCAAATCCTGTGAACCCCCTAGGACTATAGGAATGATTTTATTCTTGATTAATGCAGCCGTAACTTTCTTTAATGCAAAATAAGTATCTTCTACAGAATCTCCAGCAAGTATATCTCCTAAGTCTGCAATTGAAGCATCCCAGTTGCCAGGAAACATGCTATATAGTTTTTTACGAACAGCAGTAAGATTAACTTCATTAATCATATTGATGTTTGTACGATCTTCTAAAACACCAATTATAGCGATATTAATTTGCTCAATATCAGGAAACTGATCTTGTGTATGAAAGACAACTTTGCTTCCAAGTTCTTGCGAAGACAGCGAACTGACAAATTTCACAATTGTATCGTTAACTGGTTCTAGAAAATCAAATCCCATCTATATTTATTTCTTTTTAGCAGCCGTTTTTTTAGCTGGAGCTTTTTTTGTTGTCGTTGTCTTTTTTGCTGCAGTTTTCTTTGCAGGTGTTTTTGCCTCAATCATTTCTTGAACTTGACTTAATGTCAATTTTGTAGCATCAACATCTTTACTCAATTCAATTTTGATTTTACCTTTTAGAATTACAGAACGTCCCCAACGAGCTTTTTCTACTACAATTCCTTCTTCTTCCCAGTTATGAATAACTTTATCGATGTTTTTCTGAAGTTTGTCTTCAATCAATTCTTCAACATCCGCTTGTGATAAATTGTCGAAATTGTATTTTTTACTCACATTCACAAAAAGTCCGTTCCATTTGATGAATGGTCCAAAACGTCCCACACCTTTTTGAACGCCTTCACCTTTATAAACTGCAATTGGCGCATCAGCAAGTGCTTTTTCGTCAATTAATTCCTGAGCTCTTTCTTTAGAAACATTCAGCGGATCTTCTCCTCTTGGCAATGAAATAAAAACGCTTCCGTGACGAACATAAGGGCCATAACGACCGTTGTTTACTTCAACTTCTTCTCCTTTATATTCACCTAAACTTTTAGGAAGTAAAAATAAATTTAAAGCTTCTTCAAGTGTAATGTTTCCTATATTTTGGTCCGCCATTAAGCTGGCAAACTTTTTATCCTCATCATCTGCTTCTCCAATCTGTGCCATTGGCCCAAATTTTCCTAAACGAACAGAAACTTGTCTTCCGTCTGCGTCTTTTCCTAAAATTCTTTCCCCACTTTCGCGTTCAGCATTTGCCTCAACCTCTTTTACATTTGGATGAAATTGATTGTAGAAATCTTGCATCATTATTGCCCAGTCGATATTTCCTTCGGCAATTTCGTCAAAGTCTTGCTCTACTTTTGCAGTGAAATTATAATCTAAAATGTTTCCGAAATTCTTCACCAAGAAATCAGTAACAATAGTTCCAATATCTGTAGGAACTAATTTTCCTTTATCAGAACCTGTATTTTCTTTTAGAAGTTTTTCTCCTACTTTATTATTCTGTAAAGTAAGTTGTGTATAATTACGTTCTACACCTTCAAGCGTTCCTTTTTCAACATAATTTCTATTGATAATTGTTGAAATAGTTGGCGCATAAGTAGAAGGACGCCCAATTCCAAGTTCTTCCAGTTTTTTAACCAAAGATGCCTCCGTATAACGTGCAGGCGGTCTTGAATATCTTTCAGTAGCCGTAATATAGTTACTAGATAATTTTTCGTTAACTTTTAATGCAGGAAGCATTCCCTCTTGTTCTTCTTCATCGTCATCATGACCTTCCAAATACACTTTTAAGAAACCTTCAAAAAGTAAAACTTCACCAGAAGCTGTAAAAACTTCGCTATGATTATCTGCTTCGATTTTTACGTTTGTTCTTTCAAGCTGTGCGTCGCTCATTTGCGAAGCTAAAGTTCTTTTCCAGATTAAATCGTATAAACGAGCTTGATCACGGTCGATATTCACGGTATGACGCGACATATCTGTTGGACGAATTGCTTCGTGCGCTTCTTGAGCTCCTTTGTTTTTATTAGCAAAAACACGAGGTTTTGAATATTCTTTTCCGTAAGATTTGATAATTTCTGCTTCTGCAGCATGCATTGCTTCTTTAGAAAGATTCACAGAATCAGTTCTCATATAAGTAATAAGTCCTGCTTCGTATAAACGCTGTGCTAACTGCATCGTGATTCCAACTGGCAAGTATAATTTTCTTGCCGCCTCTTGTTGCAACGTAGAAGTTGTAAAAGGTGATGTTGGCGATTTTTTGGTAGGTTTAGTTTCTAAATCTGCTACCTTATATTTAGAACCGATATTTTGATTTAAGAAATCTTCGGCTTCTTTTTTAGTATTGAAGTTTTTAGGCAGTTTTGCTTTGAAAACTTTTCCAGCTTCATTTACAAATTCTGCAACAATAGAATAAGTTGCAACTGCATTAAAACTTTGAATTTCACGTTCTCTCTCTACAATTAAACGAACAGAAACCGATTGTACACGACCAGCAGAAAGTCCGCCTTTGATTTTTCTCCATAAAACTGGAGACAATTCGTAACCTACTAAACGGTCTAATACTCTTCTCGCCTGCTGTGCATTAACTAAATTATAATCAATTTCTCTTGGATTATCGATTGCTTTTAGAATAGCAGACTTTGTAATTTCGTGAAAAACAATTCTTTTGGTCTTTTTTCTATCTAGTTTTAATTCTTCCGCCAAGTGCCATGAAATAGCTTCTCCCTCGCGGTCCTCATCGCTTGCTAACCAAACCGTTTCGGCATTCTTAGAAAGTGATTTTAGTTTCGTTACCAAGGCTTTTTTATCCGGGGAAACTTCATATTTAGGTTTAAAACCATTCTCTACATCTACCCCTATTTCCTTTGATGGTAAGTCGGCTATGTGACCATAACTCGACTCCACCTGAAAATCACTCCCGAGGAATTTCTCGATCGTTTTCGCCTTTGCAGGTGACTCCACTATTACTAAATTCTTTGCCATTGCTCTATTTTTCTGCAACAAAAGTATTTATTTTTTTTAAATATTAACCTTACGAATGCATTTTTGAAGTATTTTGATATTATGAAACTTAAAATTGCAGATTTATCTGTAATATTCTCTATAATATATATAGGTATAACTTTTAATGATTTCTGACAGAGAAATTCCTTTATTTTAGATTTCAGAGTTTAGATTTTAGATTATAAAACTAACTGCGAATCTTTATTTAAGGATATAAGACGTACAACTTGTATATTCTATTTACAATCTAAAATCTAAAATCAGAAATCTAAAATTCTTTTCTGCCATCTTGTCATAATAGATTCAATTACGCTATCTTTGCACTTTGAATTTTTACAATGGAAAAGATTATTGAAGAAAGCAAACAGGGCGAAAGTCTTGTTTTAGAAAATAAACCTGAGAATACTAAAAAACTATTTATAGAAAGTTACGGTTGTGCGATGAACTTTTCGGACAGTGAAGTCGTAGCTTCCATTTTATCTGACGGTGGTTACAATACTACTTCGGTTTTAGAAGAAGCCGATTTGGTTTTGGTAAACACTTGCTCGATTCGTGACAAAGCAGAACAAACAATTCGTAAACGTCTTGAAAAATATAATGCCGTAAAACGTACGAACCCAAAAATGAAAGTGGGTGTTTTAGGCTGTATGGCCGAACGTTTGAAAAGCCAATTTTTAGAAGAAGAAAAAATCGTTGACTTAGTTGTTGGTCCAGACGCTTATAAAGATCTTCCAAATTTATTAGCTGAAGTTGAAGAAGGGCGTGACGCTATTAATGTAATTTTATCAAAAGAGGAAACTTACGGAGATATTTCGCCAGTTCGCTTAATGAGTAACGGAATCACAGCTTTGGTTTCTATAACACGTGGATGCGATAATATGTGTACGTTTTGCGTTGTACCTTTTACACGCGGACGCGAAAGAAGTCGTGAACCGCAAAGTATCATGGCTGAAATTCAGGATTTATGGAATAAAGGTTTTAAAGAAATTACACTTCTTGGACAAAATGTTGACAGTTACCTTTGGTACGGCGGCGGTTTGAAAAAAGATTTCGTAAATGCTTCTGAAATGCAAAAAGCAACTGCTGTTGATTTTGATCAATTATTAGAAATGGTTGCGGTTGGTTTTCCTAAAATGCGTATTCGTTTTTCGACTTCAAATCCGCAGGATATGCACGAAAGTATTTTGCATGTTATAGCAAAATATCCAAATATCTGTAAACACATTCACTTGCCGGTTCAATCTGGAAGTAACAGAATTTTAAAAGAAATGAATCGTCTGCACACTCGCGAAGAATATATGGCTTTGATTGATAAAATCAGAGCAATTGTTCCTGATGCTTCAATTTCGCAAGATATGATTGCCGGTTTCCCAACAGAAACGGAAGAAGATCATCAAGACACAATGAGTTTAATGGAATACGTAAAATATAATTTCGGTTATATGTATTCGTATTCTGAACGTCCTGGAACTCTTGCTGGAAGAAAAATGAAAGATGATGTCGAGGAAGAAACAAAAGCTAGAAGATTACAAGAAATTGTCGATTTACAGCAAAAACACGCTTGGTTTAGAAGCGAGGAATTTGTTGGAAAAACAGTTGAAGTTTTAGTTGAGAAAGTTTCTAAGAAATCAAAAGATGAATTCTCTGGAAGAAACTCTCAAAGTATTACGGTTGTTTTTCCAAAAGAAAATTACAAAATTGGAGATTTCGTAAACGTAAAAATCACAAGCTGTACCAGTGGAACTTTAAAAGGTGAAGCGGTTGGATTGAGTGAAATGAATTAAAATTGTTTGAAGTTTCAAGTTTCAGGTTATTTCTGTAACTTCAAACTTGAAACAAAATTATAAGCCAAATTTTAAAGTTTAAGGTCAAAGTTGTAAAACCTGAAACCTGAAACAAAAAAACTTGAAACAAAAAACTATGGAAACAGTTCAAGCAATAAAACAACGATTTGAGATTATTGGAAATGATCCGAAATTAAATCGTGCCATTGAAAAAGCCATTCAGGTTGCTCCAACTGATATTTCGGTTATGGTAACTGGGGAAAGTGGTGTTGGTAAAGAAAATATTCCTAGAATTATACATTCGCTTTCGCACAGAAAGCATGGTAAATATATTGCCGTAAACTGCGGTGCAATTCCGGAAGGAACAATTGACAGTGAACTTTTTGGACACGAAAAAGGAGCTTTTACAGGTGCAACAAGTACACGTGAAGGTTATTTTGAAGTGGCCGACGGCGGAACAATATTCCTTGATGAAGTTGGTGAATTACCATTAACAACTCAAGTAAGATTGCTTCGTGTTTTGGAAAATGGTGAGTTTATAAAAGTAGGTTCGTCTCAGGTTCAAAAAACAAATGTTCGTATCGTTGCAGCAACAAACGTGAATTTATTTAATGCTATTGAAAAAGGTAAATTCCGTGAAGATTTGTATTATCGTTTAAGTACTGTAGAAATTACTTTACCGCCTTTACGAGAAAGAAATGATGATATTCATTTATTGTTCAGAAAATTTGTGGCCGATTTTGCTCATAAATATAAAATGCCACCTTTAAGACTGGACGATGATGCAGTACAGCTTTTACAGAAATTCAGATGGAGCGGAAATATTCGTCAACTTCGAAATGTAGCAGAACAAATTTCTGTTTTAGAAACCAATCGCGATATCACTCTGGCAACTTTAAAATCTTATTTGCCAGCAGAAGGAAGCAATTTGCCTTCTGTAATTAGCGACAGCAAAAAAGAAAGCGATTTCAGTACAGAAAGAGACATATTATATAAAGTCCTTTTTGATATGAAAAGCGATTTGAACGATTTGAAGAAACTGACTTTGGAATTGATGAAAAACGGCACTTCTAAAGTACAAGATATTAATCCGAATTTGATTCAGAAAATTTACGGAAACCAGCAAAACGATAGCGAAATTGATTTTGAAGAAGAACCAAGAACAGCTGTTATGACAACTCCCGCGGTTCGTGAAGAAAATTATCAAATGCAAGACGATAATTATTTATTTGCCGAAACCATTGAAGAAGAAGAAATTTTACGTTTGGAACAAAAAGAAATCGAAATGATCAAAAAATCATTAGAAAAAAACAAAGGTAAACGTAAAGCTGCGGCAGATGAATTAGGTATTTCTGAAAGAACTTTATACCGCAAAATCAAACAATTCGATTTATAAAAATAATTAAATTACAATTTTTAAATTCCAGATTCCAATCATTATATTTGGCCAGATTTGGAATTTTAAAACCATTGGAATTTTTCCAACAAACATTATGAAAAAAATATATTCTCTTTTCGCATTCTTAAGTCTTTTCATGTTGAGTGGCTGTGGATATTACAACTTTACAGGAAGAACTGGACAAATTGATGCAAAGACTTTTCAGGTTAATTTCTTCCAGAATAATGCTGATTTAGTTGAACCAGGTATTGACCGAACCTTTACTTTGGCTTTGCAGGATTTGATTATGAATCAAACCAACCTAAACTTAGTAAGTAATGGCGGAGATCTAGTTTACGAAGGAGAAATTACAGATTACAGAATTACTCCAATGACAGCAACTGCAGATCAGCAGGCCGCACAAAACCGTTTATCAATTCGTGTCAATGTGCGATTTATGAATAAAAAGAAAGAAACTGACGATTTTGAAAAATCTTTTGAATTCTATTATGACTTTGCCGGAACATCTCTACCAACGGGATCAGTTTTAAATACAGCTATCACAACGATTTTTGAAAGAATTACGCAGGATATCTTTAATGAATCATTGGCAAAATGGTAATTTGTTTGCTGAGTCGTTTAATCGTAAAACCGTTTAATCGATTAAACAGTTAGACAAAAACAAAAAGCGAATAAACGATTAAACAAATAAACGATTAAACAAAAAATAAATGAACGTTACCGATTATACCTACTTAATGAACAAACCCGATGCTATTACAGAAAAGCAGGCGGATGCATTAGGAAGTGTTTTGAATGAATTTCCATATTTTCAAAGTGCGCGAGCATTACGATTAAAAGGACTTTATAATCAGAACAGTTTTAAGTATAATTATGCGTTGAAGGTAGCAGCTGCACATACATCTGATCGTTCAGTTTTGTTTGATTTCATTACTTCGGAAGCATTTACTTCTATCCAAAATGATTTCTACGAACAAAAACTGAGAGATCTTCTTGAAATTACTGTTTTCGATAGTGAGATAATTTCTACCGAACAAATTCAGAAAGCACTTGAAGTAAAACCTGATGCAGTTGAAGAATCAATTTCAGTTTCTATTCAAGAGCCTGAAACTCCTTCTAGACCAGAACCTGCAAAGGTTGAAGAAATAGAAATGCCAGAAATTGATCTATCGATTTTTAATGCATTGAAAAAAGCTCAGACAGTAGTTTTTGAAGAACCAGTAAAAATTGAAGAACCAAAAACTCTTCCTATAATTGACGAATCGATTTTTGCAACTCTTAAAGAAGCTCAATCAGTAACTTATGAAAAACCGATCGCTGAAGAGGAAAAGAAAATTGATCCAATTGAACAACCTATTATTGATTCTGTAAAAGAAACAGAAACCGTTTCGTTTATTGAACCAACAGAAACAGAAGAACCTAAAATTGATCGCATTGAAAATTCTATTTTAAGTTCTATAAAAGTTTCTGAAACTCCTTCAGCACCAGAAGCTATAGAACCTGTAAAAACGGAAGAACCTAAAATTGATTCAGCAATTGAACGTTCTATTCTGAATTCAATTAAAGAAGCAGAAGCTGCAATTCCTGAAGGACCAATAAAAGCTGACGAACCAGAAGCTGAACTTATAATTGAAGAACCAATTTTAAATTCGGTTGAAGAAGACGAAGACGATAGTGTTATTGAAGAAATGATCATTCCAGAATTTAAAATGAATTCTGTTGAACGATCTATACTTTCTTCTATCAAAGAAGCTGAAGCAAAAAAATCCGAAGAACCAAAAGAAGAGATTCAAGAGGTTATAAAAACTGAGGAAAAAGAAGAAGAAGAAGAAGAAGAAATCAAAGAAGAAAATGAAGAGCCGATTGAAGAAATAATCGAAGAGGAAGAATTTAATGAACCTGCAAAAACCGCTGCAGAACATTTAGAAATTGGAAAACCTTTAGATTTTTCTCTTAGAGAAAAACATTCCTTTCAAGAATGGCTACAATTATCTAGAACAGAACCAATTGATCGTTCGAATGACGCTTCTTCAGAAGAAAAAATTGAAAAAACTGCTGCTGAAATAGAAAAAGAAGAGCAGTTAGCTATAGAAGAGAAGCAAAAGAAGGCTGAAATTATCGATAAATTTATCGAAAACAATCCGAAAATCTCGCCAATAAAACCTGGAAATAACACGCCAGCAGTTCAAATTGAGAGCCCAATAGAGGACAATTCTTATTTGATGACCGAGACTTTAGCCAGAGTATATCTGGAACAAAAGAAATATACAAAGGCAATTCAGGCATATGAAATATTAATTTTGAAATATCCAGAAAAAATTACTTTCTTTGCAGACCGCATATCGGATATAAAGATTTTACAACAAAATAACAATAACAATAATTAAGTAATGAGCACATTTTCAATTTTTTTAGTTTTAATTACAATAGTTTGTTTTCTATTGATCGTAGTTATCATGGTACAAAACCCTAAAGGAGGCGGATTGTCTTCTACTATCAGCGGAACGCAGATGTTAGGTGGAGTACAAAAAACAACTGACTTTTTAGATAAAAGTACTTGGACTTTAGCTACTGTTTTAATTGTGTTAATTTTACTTTCAAGCTTAAGCTTCTCTGGATCTTTAAGCGATACAGAATCTAAAATCATTGACAAAACTGAAGCTCCTGTAAATACACCAGCAGCTCCAGCACAAGGAACTACTCCTGCTCCTGCTACACCAGCACCTGCAGCAAAATAATAGTAGCTCGATATAAAATCTAATGCCAGCCTGTCAAAGCTGGCATTTTTTTTAAGAAATAATGTCAGTTTTACTAGCATGGCACAATTTCTGAAAGTTTATAGAACAGAAAAAAAACGTATAACTTATAATAATATAAAATCATGGCTTTAAACATTAAACCGCTTTCAGACCGCGTACTTATTGAGCCTGTTGCAGCTGAAACTAAAACTGCCTCAGGTATTTTTATTCCAGATACTGCCAAAGAGAAACCACAAAAAGGAACTGTAGTTGCAGTAGGAAACGGAACTAAAGATCACACAATGACTGTAAAAGTTGGAGATACTGTTCTTTACGGTAAATATGCAGGAACCGAGTTAAAACTGGAAGGCACTGATTACCTAATCATGCGCGAGGATGATATTTTAGCGATTATCTAAAAAATATTGTATTAAGTACGAAGTATAAAGAATTAAGAACTTCAATAACTTGAAACAAATCAAACTTTAAACAAAAATTAAAATGGCAAAAGATATAAAATTTGATATTGAAGCACGTGACGGATTAAAACGTGGTGTTGATGCATTAGCAAATGCTGTAAAAGTAACTCTTGGACCAAAAGGTCGTAATGTAATTATCGGAAAATCATTTGGTGGGCCAACTGTTACTAAAGATGGTGTTTCTGTTGCAAAAGAAATCGAATTAAAAGACCCATTAGAAAATATGGGCGCACAAATGGTTAAAGAAGTTGCTTCTAAAACCAATGATTTAGCTGGAGACGGAACTACAACTGCTACAGTTTTAGCTCAGGCTATCGTAAAAGAAGGTCTTAAAAACGTTGCTGCAGGTGCAAATCCAATGGACTTGAAACGTGGTATCGACAAAGCGGTTGAAACTATTGTTGCTGACTTAGCAAAACAAGCTAAAGTGGTTGGAAGTGATTCTGACAAAATCAAACAAATTGCTTCTATCTCTGCTAACAATGACGAAGTTATTGGTGAATTAATCGCTACAGCTTTCGCTAAAGTTGGAAAAGAAGGTGTAATTACTGTTGAAGAAGCTAAAGGAACAGATACTTTCGTTGACGTTGTTGAAGGAATGCAGTTTGACAGAGGATACCTTTCTCCTTACTTTGTAACAAATCCAGAGAAAATGGAAGTTGAATTAGATTCTCCTTACATTTTATTATACGACAAAAAAGTATCTTCTTTAAAAGAATTACTTCCGGTTTTAGAGCCAGTTGCTCAATCAGGAAAACCATTATTGATTATCGCTGAAGATGTTGACGGTGAAGCTCTTTCTACATTAGTAGTAAACAAATTAAGAGGCGCTCTTAAAATTGCTGCTGTAAAAGCTCCTGGTTTTGGAGACAGAAGAAAAGCAATGTTAGAAGATATCGCAATCTTAACTGGCGGAACTGTAATTTCTGAAGAAAGAGGTTATACTCTAGAAAACACAACTATCGAAATGTTAGGAAACGCAAAAAGAGTTTCTATCGATAAAGACAATACAACTATCGTAAGCGGTGCTGGTGAAGCTGATATCATCAAAAACCGTGTAAACCAAATTAAAGGTCAGATGGAAACTACAACATCTGATTATGATAAAGAAAAATTACAAGAGCGTTTGGCTAAATTAGCTGGTGGTGTTGCAGTTCTTTATGTTGGTGCTGCTTCTGAAGTTGAAATGAAAGAGAAAAAAGACAGAGTTGATGACGCTTTACACGCAACTCGCGCTGCTGTAGAAGAAGGAATCGTTGCTGGTGGTGGTGTTGCTTTATTAAGAGCTAAACTTGCTTTAGCTGACTTAAAAGCAGATAACGCTGATGAGGCAACGGGAATCCAAATCGTTTCTCGCGCTGTTGAAGCTCCATTAAGAACTATCGTTGAAAATGCTGGTCTTGAAGGTTCTGTTGTTGTGGCTAAAGTTGCTGAAGGTTCAGGAGATTTTGGATACAATGCAAAAACTGACGAATATGTAGATATGCTTAAAGCTGGAATTATCGATCCTAAAAAAGTAACTCGTGTAGCTCTTGAAAACGCTGCATCTGTTTCTGGAATGATCTTAACTACAGAATGTGCATTAATTGATATTAAAGAAGAAAACGCTGGCGGAATGCCAATGGGTGGCGGAATGCCTGGAATGATGTAATTTATTCTCTTCTTAAAACTTAAAAGCGCTAGATTTACTTCTGGCGCTTTTTTTATAGCCACGAATTCACGAATTATTTTTTCAAATCTGTGGTTAATAAAAATATAGATAAAGATTATAAAAAAATAATTCGTGAATTACTTCGTCTATTCCCTTCAGTCGGGTCGTGGCTATCTTTTTTATTTAACATTCTCTTTTTCTTTAAAAAATCTGTTATCTCTACCTTTGCAGTTCTATTTAAAATTGCACAATGAGAAAATTCACAACTCACTTTTTATCTTTTACATTTTTACTTCTTACTACTTTTTTACAAGCCCAAAATAGCAAAGACAATTATGTTGTTTTAATTTCGATGGATGGATTTCGCTGGGATTACGGCAAAATGTATAATCTTCCGAATTTAAAGCAGATTGAAAAAGAAGGCGTTCATGCCAAATCAATGAAACCTTCTTATCCGAGTAAAACCTTCCCGAATCATTATTCAATTGTAACGGGACTTTATCCAGATCATCACGGAATTATCAATAACGTTTTTTACGATGCTTCTTTAAATCAGTCTTTTTCATTGTCAAGTAATGCTAAAAATGACTCAAGATTTTATGGCGGAAATCCAATTTGGAATTTAGCCGAACAGCAAGGTGTAAAAACAGCTTCTTTCTTTTGGCCAGGTTCTGATATTGACAAAAGAAATCCGAGTTATTTCAAAAATTACGATGGTAAAGTTCCGTACGGAGCTAGAATCGATACGGTTATGAAATGGCTGCAGCTTCCAGAAAAACAGCGTCCTCATTTGGTTACTTTATATTTTGATGAACCAGACCATACAGGACATAATTTTGGTCCACTTTCGCCAAAAACTGAAAAAACGGTAATCAAAATGGATTCCATTATGGGAGAAATATCTAGAAGATTAGATCAATTGCCTATTGGAAAACAAATTAATTTAATCATTGTTTCTGACCACGGAATGGCCAATATCAGCAATGATAGAAAAGTAGCCGTTCTAGATTACTTAAAACCAGAATGGCTGGGTTACAAAGATGTTGTTAACCCAATTATGAGTTTGCAGGCAAAATCGGGTTATCAAGATTCTATTGCCAATGCTTTGAAAAAAGTGCCTCATATTAAATTCTGGAAATCGACCGAAGTTCCAAAAAGATTACATTATGGAACTAACCCGCGTGTACATGATTTTGTTATTGAAGCCGACAAAGGATGGAGTTTAGTAAGCAAAGAAAGCACACATATAAACGGCGGAACTCATGGTTATGATAATAATGAAAAAGATATGCACGCCATTTTTTATGCAAAAGGTCCTGCTTTTAAAGTCAATAAAAAAGTAAAAACGTTTCAAAATGTTTCTGTTTATCCTTTAATTGCCCATATTTTAGGTTTACAAATTGGAGAAATTGATGGAAAATTGAGTGATGTTGAGGATACGCTGCGCTAAATTAGATAATGTGGCAATTTGATAATTAGAAAATTTTGAATTGGAATAGCTCAATATATTGAATTGCCTTCAGCTTTAGCTGGAGGTCTACATATTTAAACATCTTCAAAGGCTTTAGCCAAACCGAAAAGTTTGGCTAAAGCCTTTTTCTTATACACTTTTTGTTCCTCCAGCTAAAGCTGGAGGCAATTCATTATACAATAAAGCTATACAAAAACAAACCCGACAGGTTTTAAAAACCTGTCGGGTTTAACTTTTGAGATACTTTGCGCAGACGCACAGCAGTGCGTCTCTACAGAAAATCGATTTGAATTAATTCACAATTAATAATTTACAATTAACAATTATCAAGACACCACCTTATACGTCGGATCTTCAATCACATTTACATTAATAACCGCATCGGCATTTTTTAATAATTGTCTGCAATCGGCACTTAAATGCTGTAACTCCACTGTTTTATTTAACTGATTGTATTTTTTCGTCAGATTATTTAAAGCTTCAATTGCCGACATATCAGAAACGCGACTTTCTTTAAAATCAATTATAACATGATTCGGATCGTTTTGAATATCAAATTTCTCTAAAAAAGTTGTGGTTGAACCAAAGAATAAAGGTCCGTAAATTTCATAATGTTTTACTCCGCTTTCGTTGATATAATGTCTAGCACGGATTCTTTTGGCACTTTCCCAAGCAAAAACCAATGCCGAAATAATCACTCCAATTAAAACAGCCAAAGCCAGATTATGCAGTACAATTGTGATTAAAGCCACTAGAATTCCAACAAAAATATCATGTCTCGGCATTTTATTAATAATCCTGAAACTTGCCCATTCAAAAGTGGTAATGGCAACCATCATCATAACGCCAACCAAAGCTGCCATTGGTAATTTACCGATTACAGGAGCTCCGAAAAGAATGATCAGTAAAATAGTCAAAGCACCAATAATTCCAGAAAGTCTAGCTCTTGAACCTGCACCAAGATTTACTAAAGTCTGCGCAATCATTGGGCAGCCTCCCATTCCGTAGAAAAAGCCGTTTAGAATATTCGAACTTCCTTGCGCAATGCATTCTCTATTGCTATTTCCTCTTGTTCCTGTAATTTCATCAACTAAATTCAGTGTCAGTAAACCTTCTGTTAAACCAACAGCAGCGACAATTACCGAATACGGAAAAATAACTTTTAAAGTTTCAAAAGAAAACGGAATATTCGGAATATGAAACGGAGGAAATCCGCCTTGAACCGAAGCGATGTCTTCAACAGTTTTGGTTTCAATATTAAAAATAATTACGATTGCAAAAACAACCATGATTGCAACCAAAGATGCTGGAACAGCTTTTGTAATCTTTGGAAAAATTAAAACAATCGCAATGGTCAAAGCGACCAAACCAAGCATTATATACAAAGGAGTTACTTGAAGCCAAGAAACCTGACCGTTTATAACCGTTTTAAACTGCTCCAATTGCGACATAAAAATCACAACCGCTAATCCGTTTACGAAACCAAACATAACGGGTTGTGGAACCAATCGAATAAATTTTCCGAGTTTGAAAAGTCCGATACAAATTTGAACAACACCGCCAAGAGCGACGGCAGCAAAAACATATTCTATTCCGTGCGATTTCATCAAAGCAATTAAAACAATTACGGTTGCTCCCGCCCCGCCTGAAATCATTCCTGGTCTTCCGCCAAAAATTGCCGTTACTAAACCCGCAATAAACGCAGCGTATAATCCGACTAGTGGTGGAAATCCAGCTAAAATTGCAAAAGACAAAGATTCTGGAATCATCGTCATTGCAACAGTTAAACCCGCTAAAATTTCATTTTTGTAATTGACTTTCTGGCTAAAATCGAAGAGTTGGAATGCTTTTTTCATAGGGCACAAAATTAGAAAAATAATATGCAAAAAAAGGATAAACCTTTTCGTAATGAAAAAGCAGCAATAACAATATGAGTAATTAAACAGTTCGGACTATGCCAGCTGTTCTAAAAGAAATAGAAAAATGGAAAGAATAAAAGCTATCATTTTGATTTTTAATTTAATTAAAACATCACGCAAAATACTTACAAATAAACCAAATACAGCTACGTATTTTTACCTGATTTCAAACAGTAAAATGTTAATTATTCTAATCTCACACAAGTATATCCGAGACAGCGAACATAATCCATAATATTATCACACTGAAGATCAATTCCCTCTACCCTTAAAATCTTGTCGCAATCTTCCAAATCAAAATTAATTTTATAATCTGGAAACTGATTTTGTATAACGGCAATAACATAATCTCTATCAGATTCTTTTTGAACATTTGTTTTAAAAACTTCCACAATCATCTCTGCTTCTTTTAATTCTTCTAACTTGTACATATTACTTTCGATTAAAAAGATTGTATGAAACTCCAAACCTAAAATATCCTTGCGTATCTTCTTTTTGATCGTAAACATATCGGTTTGTTCGTTCTCCTTTTTCTGTAAGTCGGGCGCTCACAACGTTGTTAAAACCGCCTTTTACAAATGCAATCAGTTTCGGAGTAAAACTGTATTCATAAGTAATTCCAGATTTTAATTCTAACTGGTTCAGCTCATAAACGCCTTTTAAATTTGAGGTGTTTAAATTTAAGTAAAAACTTTCAGTATTTAATTCCGTACCTAAGGAAATTCTTCCATTTTCTAACAATTCTCTTCTAAACAATATACGCTGAGGCAAAATAAAATCCATATCCCATTTCGATTGTTTGAATTTATGATTTATAGAAAAAAGCGGCGTAACAGGCACAATCGAAGATGGATCGAGCAATACTAAAGCCCCAGCGGTAATGGTTGTTGATGGTGTTCGTTTAAGGACTAAAACTGCCGAAGCAAAACCTTTTAAACGCTGCAGTTTTTCTTCGTCTCCGTCAATTGTTGCAGTAGCGTTGTAAATAACAGGTTTCTTAAAAAGTGTTGCCATATATGTTGCTGTCAATGCTCCAGCCCAATAATGAAATTCCTGATTTTCTTTTGTATAGGTTTGATTGGTTTGATAATTATAAATATCTCCAAAACCAAAATTTTCATATTTATAGCGAAGTGAAGTCGTCAAAACCAATCTTTTTGATTCTGTAGCATAAAAAGGCAAATTGAAAGCCGCTTTAAAACGATTATGCTCTTCTATTCTTCCCTTTTCAAGTTTATTTCCAAACAATCTTGAATCGTAATTTGATGGTCCTAAAGCTTCATATTGAACATCAAAAGTTCGTGTGTTTGGGAATTTATCAACCACAGCTTTTACAAAGGTTTTTACACCTGGCTCCTTTTCTTGAGCTATTACTTGTAAAGTGGAAAAAACAAACACAAACGACATGATTTTAGATTTCATAAATTAGAATAAAGGATTACGGAGTATAGATAAAATTTGAATCCAAAAATACTCTAGGCATCTTTATTTTAATAGCAATTTTATACCAGTGGCGTATGATTTATACGAATGGCGTTTGTATAAATTATTGCTTTCAAATGATTATAAACTATACGATTATAGTATTTTTGCCGTTATGACAATCACAAAAATCTATCAAAACTTTTTTCTTCGAAATCTTCTCGTCAATGCACTTGTTTATCTCGTAATTCTGGCTTGTGTTTATGACGAAATAAAACTAGACGGACACAGCTGGTCGTACATTCTCAGCAAAATAGCTGTAGGTTATTTTCCGTGTATTGTCTGGATCACGATTTTCAATATTTGCATTATCAAACCTTTTCTGTTTCATAAAAAGTTTAAAATCTTCTTTACGCTTCTTGCTGTTTATTGGACTGGTTTTTACTTTTTTATGAATTGGTTTTTCCCACTTGTTGGATTAGGAAATTTTAAGACACTTCAAATTTTATCGCTTATTATAAACGGCTCTTTCTTTTATTTTCTTCATATTGTGATTACCAAAAAAATGAGTCAGGCCGATAAAGATATTATGAATTTCAAGTCGGAACTTTCATTTTTAAAACAGCAATTGAATCCGCATTTTTTATTGAATGCTATGAATAATCTTTACGGAGAAGCTTTAGCAGAACCCGATAAAGTTCCTGACCGAATCTTGAATCTTTCGGATATGCTGCGTTACCAAATTGAAGCTTCTAAAAAAGATTATGTTTTAATGATCGAAGAAATCGCATTTATTAAAAAATACATCGAATATTATACATTTAGAAACGAAAGACTAGCTGTAAACCAGAATATTGAAGGCTTGCACGATCAAATTGAAATTCCGCCTTTATTCTTTCTTCCTTTGGTTGAAAATGCTGTAAAGTTTTCTGCTGAAACTCCAGAACCTTTTATTAATTTGGATTTGAAAGTAAGATGCCGAGGCGTTATTTTTACATTGAAAAACAATTATCTCGATTCGGGATCGCGACTTTCAAGCACAGGAATTGGAATTGAAAACCTAAAAAGACGTTTGGAAGTTTACGGCTTAAAACACGATTTGAGCTGTAAAAAAGATAAAAATATGTTTACTGTAAAATTGACCATATGGCACTTACCTACCGCTGTCTAATAATTGATGACGAATCGCCGGCGCACAAAGCCTTGATTTCGCACATCTCCAAATTTGACGAACTGGAACATTCTGGCAGTGCTTTTAATGGTATGGAAGCTATAAAACTGCTCAACGAAAACCAATACGACATTATTTTTCTCGACATTAATATGCCTGTAATTTCAGGTGTCGAATTAATGGAACTGCAGCCCAATCGTCCGCTTACGATTGTAACAACCGCTTATTCTGATTTTGCGCTTTCGGCGTACCAAAATGATGCAATTGATTATCTCTTAAAACCCATTTCTCCTGATAAATTTGCCAAAGCCATAGAAAAAGCCAAAACGTATTTTTCTGGAAATAGTCTTAAAAAAGAAACCCAAACCAACGCAAAAATACTTTCGTACCGCTTAAACGGACAAAATATAGATATGCCTCTTTGCGATATTCTCTATATCGAAAGTCTGGGCAATTATATGAAATTTTACAACTGCAAATTAAAATCTCCAATTGTTATTTACGGTTCGCTTGCGAGTATAAGTGCAGAAATTGATTGTGCACATTTCGTACAAGTTCACAGATCTTATATTGTAAATACAACCAAAATTTCTGCTGTTACGACCAAAAATCTTACGATCTCTAACGGAGATATTATTCCTGTGGGAAGAAAGTATCAGATTTTGTTGGATAATTTGCCGATTCGGTAATTCTAATTTATTTGGGGTGTAATATCTGGTTTCCCAAAGAATGCAGAAATTCTAATCGACGAAAACAATTTACCTTTTGCTGAAGGAAATGATTTAATTTGGGAAAATGGAAATTTTCAGATTCATAATTCTACAATTGAAATTATTGCATTTGACAGTTCTTATTCAATAATTAAATTTAAAGACACAAATCTATCAGATAGATTTAAAAACTACTTCAATTAAGCAACAGAATTAGAAAAATTAAACTCTTAAATCATTATTCTTATTTGTTTTAAATCTTCCGAAATTATCCAAATTCGCGATTTTGTGAATTATTTTCTTAAAAAAAATGGCGAACTGAATAACTTTTCTTACTTATTTATTTAAATTCGCAGCACAACAAAAACCACTAAGATTTTTTTTAACCAATGCGCATTTTTAATTTATTTAGAAAATCAAATGTCAAATGTCCGAGATGTCAAGGAAAAGGATTTGTTGACTGGGATGATATTCGTCGTTTAAACAGACAGCTAAAATGGGTTCCTGCTCCTTGCGCATACTGCGATGCAACTGGAAAAGTAGAAAAAGAACTGCTTTCTAAAGTTGCTGTTGACTGTATGTACCTCACGATCGATTTACCAGAATCTGTAATCGAAAAAATTAAAGAAGGCGACAAAGAAACAATCGAAAAAGGAAAACAACGCGAACTTTTTGTAGATCATCTTATTCAATATGCAGAGCATCATTACCTTACTCAAAACATGGATGCCGAAAGTATTGCCACTTTATACCTAAACACCGAAGCTGAAAAAGCCAATTTTTCGGTAACAAAAGAAGAATTAATAAAATACATTCAAGGCGTTATCAATCTCAAAAAGTCGACTTTAAACTAAACAAAACCTTTGCAACTTTGTCCCTTTGCAACTTTTCACCTTTTAAAAAAAACAGGTATAAATACGTATAGCCATAATCTTATTTTGTGGTAACATTGTAGTGAATAATTTTTAGTTAATAATAAAGTTGTCTTCTAGAGAGCTTTTAATTTTTGTCACTTTTTTTTGGAGCACAAAGTGAGATTTCGAGTCGCTGGTACCGATTGGAAATTTCACTTTTTTTTGTGCTTATTCTAAACGCAAAAAACACTCACCTACTTTGTCATCCTGAGGAACGAAGGATCTCACGCGGGAATCGACAAAGTATAGAATTACTGTGCGGAGTTTCTCGTGTGATACTTCCTCCGTCAGGATGACAAAACTGTGTGAAACTTCTCGTGTGATACTTCGTTCCTCAGGATGACAAAGCCAAACAGACTATTCAAAATGATGATTTAAAAATTCAAATGTTGGGTTAAAATCTCTTATTAATTCGATTTTCTTTGCCCTAATCCATCCTTTTAGTTCCTTTTCTCTTGCAATTGCCTCTTGTATCCAAGTGAATTTTTCGTAATAAACCAAAAACTCGATTCCGTATTTAGACGCAAACGTCTTAATGTTATTCTCAATATTTTCTTTATGTTGCTTAAGTCTTTCTTTTAAATTTTGCGTCACACCAATGTAAAATGTTGAACGATGTCTATTTGTAATAATGTAGATATAATAGGTGTGATAGCCCTTTTGCGAGTTGAATATGTTTTTTTTTGCACGAAAATACTTTATTTTTATACGACGCGCAATCTTGTCATCCTGACGAAGGAAGGATCACACTTGGAGGCGACAAAGTATAGGATCTCATTGCAGAACTTCTTGTATGATCCTTCCTTCGTCAGGATGACAAACTGAATGGACAAAACTGCGTGGAGTTTCTTGTGTGATCCTTCGTCCCTCAGGATGACAAACTAGATTCCTTTGTACCTCTGCACCTTTGCAACTAAGAAAAAAGCAGTATTTTTGTATTTCTGTAAACGCCACGAAATTAAAAGCCCAGAAATCGATATGACACGAGAACATTATATTCCGTTTAATAAAGAATTTTTACTCGAACAGCAAATTACCGCTTTCGCTAATGATCCTAAAAAAGTAGATGGTTTTAAAAAACTTTTTGAAATAATTGAACATTATTATCATTACAAATCTTTTAACTTAAACCGAAATCTAAAGCAAAACTACGCGCTTTATGATCCAGATTTAAGTGAAAAAGAACGCGAACAGTTTATTAGCAAAAGCGATTTCCCGACTTTTAAAAAGACGCTACTAACAGTTTTAGAACGTGGAAATTATTACAGAATAGACAACGAAGCTTTGAAGTCGGCTATGGAAGAATCTGATTTGATTGGTTTAAATCTTTCGATCGATTTTAACGCTTTTAAAGATTACGAACTCTATGCACGCGGTCATCATAAAGCAAAAGAAAAAGTCACGAAATATTTCTTCTGGAAAAAAGAAGTCGAAATTGAATATTATGATCGTGTCTTAATTTATCTCAATTATAGCGACGCAGATTATCTTAGAGAAAAGAAAGTCAAATTAGGAAAAATGCCTATCGATCCGGGTTCAATTGCTTTGAAAATCTTTAAGCGTGTTCCTAAAAATGATCTTGAAACGATTTTCCCAAATGCGATTGCAAAAATGTCTGTAAAAGACAAAATGTTGCTATGGGTTCCTGGGCTTTTTGGCGGACTTTCGTTATTAAGTGCCAAAGTAATTCCGGCTTTAATTAACATGTACGAAGCCTATCAAACTGGCGAAACCATCGATTTACTGAACAGTAAAACGTCATTAAACCAAGGATTAATTGCTTTGGGAATTTTAGGTGCTTACTGTTTCCGTCAATACAATAATTTCATCAATAAGAAAATTCGATATTCTAAAATGCTTTCAGACAGTTTGTATTTTAAGAATCTCGGAAACAACAGCGGCGCCTTCTACTCTCTTTTAAATTCTTCTGAAGAAGAAGCTTTAAAAGAAACCATTTTGGCTTATACTTTTTTAAATAAAAGCGAAAAAACTTTAACAGCCGAAGAATTGGATAATGAAATCGAAGCTTGGTTTAAAACGAAATTTAACACCGATTTGGATTTTGATGTAAACGATGCTTTATTAAAACTAAAAAGCATCGGACTTGGTTTAGAAGAAAATGGAAAATGGAGCGTTATTTCATTGGACGAAGCTCTTGTTAAAATTGATGAATTGTGGGATAATGTTTTTCAGTACAATCAGAAATAGGTTTGTAATTAGTTAGATTTTCGTTTATTTTTCTCCGATTAACGTAAAAGAAATTTCATTAGATTTACTGCAATCTAACTATAAAACCACAAAAAATGAGAACTTTAGACCAATGGTTTGCAGAATATGCCGTAAGTCATCAAAACCCAAAAAACAAGGCAATACATTATATTTGTGTGCCTGCTATTTTCTTTTCAATCGTTGGTTTACTTATGAGTATTCCGAGCTCGATAATCTCAAATACATTAAAACTAAACGCTCCAATTATCGAAAATTGGGCTTTTGTTGTACTTCTTTTTGTTCTTATATTTTATATCAGGTTATCTATAGCAATGGCGGTTAAAATTGCCATTTTTTCTATGCTTTGTTTAGCTGCAAATTATTACATCGGTCAGTTTTTTCCGTTGTGGGCATTCTCTATTGGCGTTTTTGTATTGGCTTGGATCGGACAGTTTTATGGACATAATATTGAAGGCAAAAAACCTTCCTTCTTAAAAGATCTTCAGTTTTTATTGATTGGCCCAGCTTGGGTGGTAGAGAATTTGTTTTCGAAAAAATAAGGATTGTAATGAAAGCAGAAAAAACCAGCAGAACAGCACAGTATATGGCTTTTTTTAGAGCTTTAGAAACTGTACAAAGTAAAGATGACAGATTATTTTCAGATCCTTATGCCGTTCATTTCATAGATTCAAAATTGAGATTGGCAACTCGTTTATACCAATATCCAATTGTCAAAAAATATATTAACAATACTATACAGAAAAAAATTCCTGGGGCTTTGTCTTCTGGAATTGCTAGAACAAAATATATTGATAATCTACTTAAAAATGCAATTTCAGAGAATGTAAAACAAGTTATAATTTTAGGCGCGGGTTTCGACACGAGAGCAGTACGCCTTGATTTTCTAAAAGATATTCCTGTAATCGAAATCGATCATCCGAATACGTCAAATTTTAAAGCCGAAGTTTATAAAAATAGAATAGGGCAAATTCCTCAAAACATCCGTTTTCTTCAAATTGATTTTAACAAACAGGATTTAGATCAATTGGCATTAGAAAACAATCTAGATTTTTCTATACCAACTGCAATTATTTGGGAAGGCGTAACAAATTATCTTACCGAAGATGCTGTAAAAAACACATTTTCGTTTATTTCTAAATTCGCTCCCAACAGTCATATTATTTTTACGTACGTACATAAAAATATACTCTTAAAGCCAGAATCTTTTTTAGGTGGCAAAAAACTTCTGGAAGATCTTGAAAACCTTGAAGAACATTGGACATTTGGTTTTCTTCCTGAAGAACTTCCAAATTATTTAAATCAGTTTGATATTGCGCTTTTAGAAGATTTAGGAGCCAATGAATATCGTGAAAAGTTTCTGCCAAACCGTTCTCAAAATGGGTATGAATTTTATAGAACTGCAATTGGTATAAAAAAATAAGTCACCTATTAAAAAATATACAGAAAGTATATAATCAGCAAAATAATTTCACAGGTTTTTGCTAATATTTTCTTAATAAAAAAACAACGAGCGATATAATATATAAATTTACGCTTCGTTAATCAATTAAGAAAAAATCAATCAAAAAACCAAAAACAAATGAAAAAAACCATTATTTTACTACTGTTTGCAGTTGTTAATGTTGCTTTTGCTCAATCTGGAAAGATCTATTTAAAAAATGCTAAATTCAACGTGGGTAAACCTAATACCTATGTTTACGAACCTCCTCAAGGTCTTGCAATAGAAGATAATGCTAAAGCAAATTTTCTCTACATTACCCCTAATGATTTTTCTTCTGACATAAGTCCGCTGAAAAAAAGCGGAAAACGTTTTGAGTTTACCGCAAAAGTTCCTGTTTCTGTCAGAGTGATTCTAGTAACTATAAACGATTCACAAAAAATTGCAGATAGCAATAATGAAAAAGGTTATTCTGTGCTTCTAAAAACACAAAATGATATTGAATTAGGAAAAAGTCTGATAGATGAAATTTATGTTAGAAGCAATGGAGGTTACTTTTTTAGACTAAAATCAGATCCAAAACAAGAAGATCTAATTGCAGAATATGATGCGATATTTGCAAAATATCCAAAATTAAGAGACGATATAGTTGCGTTAGAATATTTATACAAGAAAAAGTCTATAAATAAAGAACAAGGAGAAAAAGATCTTCTAGCTTTTGCCGATAAATGTGTAAAAAGAGATACTGAAGAATATTTGACTACAGCTTATTATATCTATAGTTCTAATAATGATACGCAAGATCAAGCAACAAAATTGAGAAAGGAAATTTCAGAAAAGTATCCTGCAAATAGAATTGATAAAATGGATTTTATTCGAAAATTCTATGATCAGACTGATAAAACAGAAGCTTCTATTTTAGAAAGCATTAATACTTTTAGAACAAAATATAACGATACTTCTAAGAGATCTCTCAACTATTTTTATTCAAATTTAATACCGATATATCTGGATAAAGGAGATCTAAAAAAAGCAATAGAAATAGAACCCTATTTAACCACTCCAGCAGACTCCTATAATAATTTTGCTTGGGGTCAATCTGGCGGTGATTTAACAATGCCTGTAAAAGATATTGATTTTGCTGCAAAAGTTTCTAAACGATCTTTAGACATTCTTGAAGCAAAACGAAAAGAATGCTATACTCCTGATTATAATGATAAATTTAACATGTTTGCTGATACTTATGCGCTTCTGCTTTATAAACAAGGCAAATATGAGGAAGCTTTTAAATACCAAAGTGGGGTTAAAGCCCTTAACGGATTGGATGCTGGAGGTAAAGAGCGCTATTTAGCAATGCTGGACAAAGTAAAAAGTAAAGACGAAGTAAAAGCTTATATTGAAGATGAAATCAATAAAGGCAATACATCGCCTGTATTTCTTGCTAAACTAAAAGAAATTTACATCGAGAAGAAATTGCCTATGGCTGAATATGATGCTATTCAGCAAAAAACAGAATTATTAGCACAAGAAAACAAAAACAAAGATCTTCTTGAAAAATTTGGAACTAAAAATGCCATTGACTTTACCTTGAAAAATCTAGAAGGAAAAGAAACGAAACTTTCAGATTATAAAGGAAAAGTGGTTGTTCTTGATTTCTGGGCAACTTGGTGTGGGCCTTGTAAAGCTTCTTTTCCAAAAATGCAGCATTTAGTGACTAAATACAAAGATAAAGATGTTGCTTTCTTGTTTGTAAACACTTGGGAAAATGGCAAAGAGGAAGATGTACTTAAAAAAGTTACTTCGTATATAACAGAGAAAAAATTCGATTTCAATGTGGTTTTTGATTCAAAAACAGAAGTTGTTACCAATTACAAAATACAAGCGATACCAACACGTATTGTGATTGATAAAACGGGTAATATTCTTGCTTATGACAACTCTAATACTGATCTCGGAGCAATTATTGATGAGCAGTTAAAATAAAAACAAGCTTTAGCTAATTAAAAATTAACTAAAAGGACAAAAGATATCTTTTGTCCTTTTTTTATGATTAAAATATACTTTAAATATTTTTATATTAGCAGAATAAACCCAATCCATAAAATGATAAAAATCTTCGTATTGATTGTTTCTGGAATTTTACTTTCAGCTTGCAAACAAACAGACAACAAAAGCATTTCTGACAAACAAGAAATAAAGAAAGACAGTATAAAAACTGAAGATTCAGCCCAAACCATAAAATCAGATTCGGGATTATTGGAACAATTTTCTAAAAATAAAAATGAAGTTATCCTTAAATTAAAATCGATTACCAATAAAGAAGTTGCTAATGCTTTGTATGACAAATATTTTGAAGAAAATAATGCTTTACTGGGACAGATCGAAGAAAAAGAATCAGGCGTATTAGATAAATTCTACAATGAAGAGGAAAACGCTAAAAAAGAAGTAAAACTTTTAGGTGAAAAACTTTCCAAACATCAGTTAGAGTATTTTGAAATTGGAGAAGGATATGTTGAAATTGAAACGCTTCCTGACTTCTATTATAAGATTTTCAAAGATTATGTAACAAGTGATTACAAAGATTATTTGTATCTGAAAAGCGAAGAAAACAAAACACTTTATTCTGCTGATGCTGGACTTGTTATATCTTTTAAAGATTTGGGAGATCGAATAATTTCATGGGAAAATTTTATGACCAAATATCCTGATTCAAAATTATTTGCAGCTGTAAAAGAAGAATACAAAAATTATCAAATGGATTATTTAGTTGGTCAAGATAATACGCCAACTGCCGAAAGAGCAACTGAAGAAAACTATATTTATCCAGAAAACATTCAAGAATTTGACCGTTTTGTAAAAAAATATCCGAAAAGCCCAACAGTTCCTTTAATCAATTTGTTTAGAGAAAACTTTAAAAGCGAAAGCATTCATGATATTTTGAGAGCTGAACAGGATAAATTGTAAATTTAAAGTACAAGAAACCTTTAATAACTAATATTTCAAAACATGGAAAATAAAAACCAACCAATTACATTTGTTTTTTGGGTCGTAGCCATCATTTTAGGCGTAACCTTATTTAAGCAATTTGATTTTAAAAATCTAAAATTTGAGAATCCAGCAATGGCAGTTATTTATGGTATTGTGTTTCTATTTTCGGTTTATTATATTATTAGAAATTCTAAGAAACAGCCTAAGTAAACTTCTGCAAATCATTTATTTGCCAAAATTGAAAGTATAAAAAATCAAATTAAAATCCTTAACTTTCTTATTAATAATTAATTATAGAGATTATGAGAAAGATAATTGTTTTGTCTATGATTTCATTAGACGGCGTAATGCAAGCTCCAGGTGGTCCAGAAGAAGACACATCTGACGCTTTTGAATTTGGAGGATGGACGGTTCCTTACGGAGACGAAATATATGATAAAGCTGTTCAGAACGAATTGCAGGCTGCAGATTATCTTTTGGGCAGAAAAACATTTGAAATTTGGGAAAATTATTGGCCCGACCATTCCGATTTTTGGCCTGAAATTAATGAAGGAAATAAATATGTTTTCTCTAAAACCAGACAAAATTCCGATTGGGAAAATTCAATTTTTATCAAAAGCCTTGCTGATATCAAAAAACTAAAAAACACTGAAGGCAAAGACATTCAGGTTTGGGGCAGCAGTGAACTGATTCGTTTATTATTAAAAATTAATTTAGTTGACGAACTCCGATTAAAAATTCATCCGCTATTGCTGGGCAAGGGTAAAAAGCTATTTGACAACAATGCTTATCCGTCTGCATTTTCTTTAGTAGAAAGCACTGTTACTTCAACGGGAGTAATTTTAGCCAACTATAAAAGAGATGGAGAAATTAAAACTGGAAATGCCATTGTTTAATTCCATAATTAAAGATAACAAAAAAGCCTAAGAAGATTATTCTTAGGCTTTTTTTCAAAGTGACCTTGACGGTACAGAATTCGAACCTTTTGCTCGAAGATTTAAAGATTTTAAATGATGTCTAGTTTTGTGATATAAAGTTTAGACATCTATTTGTTAATTGTATCTCTACTAATTCATTAAAATACTATCAAAATTTACACTCACAATAGTTCGAAATGCATTCAACAAATAAAAAGTGCACTTGGTCATTTATGAAATAAAATTCCTATTTTTGAAAGAACTAGAACGTTTCGCGACACAACCAAAAAAACTTAATTCAGATATGACAATTGAACAACAGAATAATGTATTAATACAAATTGAAAATTTACTGAAAATAGATTTGAATAAAAAAATCGCAGAAATTTATCCCGAACAAACAGAAATTGGGAACATCCAAATTTCAAAAATGACAGTCTCAGAATTTTTAAATTTGACTAAAAGGTTATTAAATCAAATTGCTTCTGAATTAAAAAGTGAAAATCGCTTAATTTTACCATTTACCATCTCTACACCCGAACTTGGTCAATTTAATTTGGATCAAACTGTAAATGAACTTAACTCTCAAATTAGTAATAAACAGTTAGCTAATGCTGAAAATTCAGTCATGAAATTAGCTCAATATTCATTACAAAATGGATTTTATGATAAAGGAAAATATAAAATTCATCCGATTGACAGTTTGAAATTAGAAAAACAAAAAGAAAATCTTGATATAATTTCAGCAAATTACGATCAATTGAAAATTAAATATGAAAATTTGATACGTGAACTAGAAACAACAAAATCGACTTTAAATGACTTTTATTCTCAAAAACAAACTGAATTACAACAAATCACGAATAATTTAGATAGTACTAATTCTAACAATACTCAAGTTCAGAATTTACTTACTCAATCTTCTCAATCACAAACAAAAATACTAACACTTTCGGAACAAGCTGAAAAAGAAAAAAATAAAATTGATCTATTAAAAACTGAAATTGATAAAACCCACTTAGAATTAAAAAATAACTCAAATTCTTTAATTTCTGAACTCGAAGATTCCGACAAAAATTTCAAAACAAAATTTACAGTTTTTATAGAAAAATTGAATTTCATTGAAGGTAAGACAAAATATTTTGACGAAAGAAATGAATATTTAAATAATTTAATAGGAAGAGAAGTTGGGGCGTCATTATTTGAAACTTTTAAACAGCGAAAACAAGAATTAAATTCTCCTCTAAACTTTTGGAAATGGAGCGTTGCATTTATGTCTATTTTAACGTTTATAATAATTTTATCAATATTTACAAACTTTTTTGGTTTATTTGGTGCAATAAGTACAGAATTTCATTGGGAAAATATTCTTGTAAATACCTTAAAATCTTCACCATTTTTCTTCTTATTGTATTATACAATTGCTCAATATAATAAGGAACGAAATTTTCAAGAAGAATATGCATTTAAATCTGCTTCAGCATTAACAATAAAAGCTTATGCTGATATTATTAATGATTTAGAGAAAAAAGACGACTTAATATTAAAAGCTGTATATGGTTTATATCGCAGTCCTATTTATAGTAAATTAAAATCAACAAAAGAGGTAAATTCTGCTTTAGATATGATTGGAGAAATCGTAAATAAAGGAACAGAAATATTTGCAAAAAAGTAAGTACGATCCCACGCTCCCGCACAAATCCTTTCGTGTTACACAAAGTGAAGCGACAAAAAATTAAAACCATCATAAAAAAAGTTCCAGATTTTTCTGAAGCTTTGTCTTAGTAGAAGGAAGCATTCAATTATCTAACCACTTTATTGAAGATTATTAAAGTATTTTAGCATCCGCATCTTAATTTTTTTCGCTTTTTGTTTGTTTAGCTGTTCATAAATTGCTAAAAAGCACTAATCAATTTTAAAGTCCTTTTGATAGTTTGTAGTGAAAAAAAAATGAAATAAATAATGCGTGAAATTTATCACACATATCTACTTGAATTTGGATGGCTTTATGTGGTTTTGTAACACATATAAATAAGTTAGTGGTAATTTTCTCGCAGACGAATATGTTAATGAGAAACTTAAATAATATCTTTGAATAAATTAAGTCGTATGTCAAAACTAGAATTACTACAAAAAATAAAATTCGGGCAAAGAATAGCTGAAGAAGAAACAGAATCTCTTATCAATTATTTTGTCGAAACAGAAGATTGGCGACAATTATACAGTGGAGAAATAGATGTTATTTATGGTCCAAAAGGAGCTGGAAAGAGTGCACTTTATACTATTCTCGAAAAATACCGTGAAGATTTATTTTTTCATAAGAATATAATTCTTACTACAGCTGAAAACCCTAGGGGAAATACCGTTTTCGAAGGTTTGACAGTTTCTCCACCAACTGGAGAAACGGAGTTTGTTAGACTTTGGAAACTATATTTTTTAGTAATTACCATTACAATTTTTAATGATTGGAAAGTAACAAACAAGCAGTTAAAAAAATTAAATGATCATTTAGAAGAAGCTAAATTAATTCCGAGACAACCAGGTTTAAAAGCTATTTTACGAGCTTGTAGAGAATATTTATCAAAACTTGAATCTATATCTCCAAATATAGAAATAGATAATATGACAGGAAATCTTAGCGCTGGCTTAAAAATAACTTTCCAACAGCCTACTGATGAGGAATATGACGCAGGAATGATTTCTATCGATGAACTTTATCAACTTTTAGAAGACGGTTTAAATGAATCTAAATTTAATTTATGGATTGCTGTAGACCGTTTAGATGTCGCTTTTACTGAAAATCTGGAATTAGAAACAAATGCTTTAAAAGCTCTTTTTAAAACATACCGGGATTTATCCAACTTGCAACATTTAAAAATTAAAATCTTTTTGAGAGATGATATATGGAAAAGAATTACTGAAGAAGGTTTCCGAGAAGCAAGTCATATTACAAAAACATTAACAATTCTATGGAGTAAAGAATCATTATTAAACTTAATCACTAGAAGGATATTAAACAATACAGAGCTCGTGGATAATTATGAAATTGATGTTGAGGATATAATGTCAGATTATCAAAAGCAAGAGGAGCTATTTTACACTTTATTTCCTGACCAAATTGATGTAGGTGACAAAAAACCAAAAACTCTAGATTGGATTTTAAGCCGTCTTCGTGATGGAAAAGGTATAATTGCACCTAGGGAGCTAGTTCATCTATTTAATGAAGCTCGGCAAGAGCAAGTTAAAAAGATTCAATTAGGGCAAAATGATTTAGAAAAGGAAAATATTATTGGAAGACAAGCATTCAAAAATGCCTTAAATGAAGTGTCAAAAGTAAGATTGCAACAAACAATTTACCCAGAATATCCCTCTTTAAAAGAATATATCGAAAAATTAGAAGGTGAAAAAACTGAACAAACTGTTCAAAATCTTAGTAAAATTTGGGGATTAAGCATCGCCGAAGCTGGAAAAATTATTAAAAAGCTTTTAGATATTGGTTTCATGGAATTAAAAGGAGAAAAATCAAATCAGAGATATTGGGTACCTTTTATTTATCGCGGTGAATTAAATATGAGCCAAGGTAAATCTGAATAAAAACTACCACTATAGCCGTTTGGCTAGATTGGAGTTTTAGGCTGAATTTATAGATGGTTTTGTATCTGAAAATTAGTCATCAACAAAATGTAAGGCTTATTTAATCCCCAATCTCGCCAAGCGCCAGAACGTTATATGCAAGCTAAAGAAACCCGTATCTAAATAACAAATTTTTAAACAATGGCAATAGAAATAAAATCATCATCAAATGAAATCGATATCTTATTTACGAATTCCATTAACCGAATATTTACTAATGTAGATGAAAGTTTTCTTGAAAATATTCATATTGTAATTACTGACTTAGGAAATATACCTAGATTATTCCCTTCTAATGCAATACCAAATGAATATCATCTTTACAAACGCATTTTGGCTAACAGTTTTGGCATTACTCAACCCAAATATTTTATTGGTGGAGATAGAAAACACTTACTTGTAATTAATATACAAAACATTCAATCATTGAGATTAATTGATAGTGAATTAGATGCAGTAATAGCTCATGAATTAGGTCATATTCTAAATGCTCCAGAAAATGGAATCGAAGATTATAGTAATCACACAGAATTCTACGCAGATTATTTTGCAAAATCTCTGCATTTCAAAGATGATCTTTTAAGCAGTATAGAAAAATATTTGAAGCAGGATAATGCAACTAATATTGATCTATTTCAATTACGCATTGAAAAACTTAATAGTGATGAAATATATAATGGAATAGTCAAAGCACTATAAATAAAATAGCCAGCACATAACGGCCACAACGGATTTGGGCATATGGCTTAATAGAAAGTTGGTTTTGTACTTGGAATGATTTGGCAAATCCGAAGAATGAGCTTAATTTAGTCCCAAACCCGCTGTAGTGCCAAGACGTTATGCATCAGTTTGCAAAAACGAAAACGAATCAAACAGTAAGCAATATTGGAAGTATTTTTAACAAAATCAGAAATTGAAATTATCGAGCTAGAAGCTAGAAATAATTCTGTTTTCAAAAATTATGGAGTAAGCGTCTTTAATGTATCAAAATTAAACTGCCTAAGCATCGTAACAATTTCAGATAAAAATCTAATTTTAATTAAAGGTAATTTAGATACTGCCTATGAACATATCAAAGTTAGGCACAACTATTGGTCAACTCAACCTTATCCAAAAGGTGACGGATTTCAAGCCCAAAGTAAATTTCCAATAGATATTAATCCAACAAATTTTATCAAAATTGCCGACTCAATATATTCGCCAGAAAATTTTGTAGCGGACAATGAACATAAGGATTCTGACAAATTTGAAAAATATTTTGGTCTCTATTCTTTTGATGATAAAACGGAAGAAAAAATAAATCTAATTTTATATAAAGGAACAAAAATAATTCACTCATTATATCCGCAAAGTAATAAGCATAACAAAAAAAGAAAGAGAACTAAATACCCATTTTCTAGAGGTATTGTAGAAATATCAAATTTAGATCCAATAAGTAAAATTAAAGAAATACATATACCTTATTTTGGAACTGATTTAAAATTAAAATATTCGATTCTAATAGAAAAATTCATATTGAAAGAAATTGAAGAATGGAGAATTTTGGCATTTGATGACAATAGAAATTATAAATTTGATTATTATATTGGTGAAAAAAGAATAAGCAAATTCAGAGGAGAAACATCTGAAAGAATTTCATATCAACATTGTGATTTAAAAAATATTGAAGAGTTAATGCTAAAAATTGACCAAAGCGAAAATATATAAAAAACCGAACGCATAACAGCTAAGTTGTGTTTTTATTCTAACTCGTATTAAGCATTATTTAATAAAATTTTAAAATTATTGTATAAAATATGAAGCATCGCTTCAAAGCTTATATTTTTGATGGCTGCTAATTTTGTAACTACTTTATCTATTTCAAGTGTGCTGAAAGGTTTTTTATTTATAAGTATAAAAGGAGAATCTGATTCAAGCAGTAGTCTTTCATTTGGTATGCTCTCAATAATTTTTTGCCCTGAAGATGAAGTGACCATAGCATAATTGATTGAAAAATAAGCTCCATTAGATATTCCAATATGTAGATCTTTCAGGTTTCCAGAATACCAGTGTAAAATATACTTACCATTAAAATTATTACCAATAATTGAGATCACTTCTTTCGCACTTCCTCTAGAATGAATAGTCAAGATTTTACCCCCTATATCATTACATCGAGATATTAACTCTTCAAAAAAAGTGGTTTGCAAGACTTTAGAATCTTTACCGATTTTAAAGTCTAGACCTACTTCTCCAATATATCTTGCATCAGGTAATAGTTTCCACATCTCAGGTATATATTTTTGATACTGATCAATCAATTCAGGATGAAATCCTAACGCTGGCTTGATATATTTTGAATCGACTTTTGTTATTAACTTTTGATATAAGACGGGTAAGTTGGTAACAGCAATAGTATATATTCTCTTCTTCTCTATTTCCTGAACAGTATAATCAAAACTTTTTAATAAGTCTAAATGGGAATGTGTATCAAATAAAAAATCACTCATTTTGCAAATCTAAAAAATTAGATAGTTCCTGCATACCTCTTTTGTATAAATCATTATATTTATCTAAATCCTTTACTAATTGACCTGCAATTTGAATTCTAAATTTGCTTGCCTTATTATCTTCATAGTCCTTAACTCCAATTTTAAATGATCTCAATTCAACTTTTGCTTTTTTATTCTTGTAATTTAAATCATTATAATCTGTATTATCATCGTTAAAAGCTTTCAAAATGGAAGCGCGTCTTATAGTACATGGCAAACACGTACCACAATGTTTAGGTTTATTGCCCTTAATATACCTAACTTGATCTGGATGCGAACAGGACATAGTATAAAAATAATTATCCTTTATAAAACTCTCATCTTTGCAATTGATCAACATCTCTCCTTTTGTAAAAAACTGAAAAGGATTATACAAAACAATATCAATACTTAAATTATTTAGAAGCAGTTGTAATTGTTGCATATAATATGGGTGGGTCGTTCTTGTACTACTGCTCCCTAATCGTGAATTAGTAAGTGGTATATTTAAAGATATAAGTCCATTTTCAGGAATATATAATTTAACTCTTTTTTTCATACATGAAGCTAAAATAATAGCATGAGTAAAAAACATAAATGAACGGGTTCTTGTACTATCTTCTTTCCCTTTTTGTGGAGCTGCATGAAAATTAAAGAAATTTTTCTCTTCAATTTTAAATTTTTCCTGAAGCAAGCTATTTACTTTGTCTTGGAATGGTTTAACTCCTTTACCCCCTCCGTAATGTCCCACAAATGCAACATGTTTATTTTCGACTAACAAATCGACAGCTCCTATAAACGAATCTAAGCCACCTGAAAGCATACAAAATGTATCGGTTTCAAACTTTTCATCGATAAACCATTTAGGTATTTTTTCCGATATTTTAACTTCTTTAGAATTTAAAGTCCTTTTTCTAAACTCTATTTCCCATAAATCACCACTCAAATATGATAATGTGGTAATTAACAAATGTTTGTTTAAATTCCATTTTTCAATTTCAATTACCGGTATATATATTTTAATTTGTCTCGTCCAATTATCATATGTTCCTTTTCTTGAAATTACTCTATCTGCATAGTAAACCATCAGCGATATATACCATAAATCTAAAGCTTCATTTTGAAAAAAATGAGGCATTTTATAAAGTCTCTTATATCTATTGAAAAAAGTATGGTTATACTCCTTTTTTGATGTCAAATCTACCTCAAAATCACTATCCTGAACACTGAAATTGTCATCTGTATTTAATTTAAAAACTATTTTACTCATTTTAAATCCTCCATTACTTTATAACATTGATTATATAAACTTTCCACTTGCTTTTTTGAAAATTCGCTATTCGTCATATCAATCCCTAGGAATGTAATTTCGACCTTAGAATTAATATATTCTTTTAATTCCTTTTCTAGTTTAACTGCATTTGCTGAATTTAAAGAATTTGCTTCTATTCTGCTTCCAAGATCATTTAACAATCGCTCGTAAATATAACTTTCAACATACAAAGGAATTATTTGTTTTACGGTCCCTTCATCTAATTTATCAATTGATTCAATATTTATGTTGTCATTCTCTATTAATTCATATAGTTTTTCCATTGTAACAATCAGAGCTTTTCGAGCAATTGAATCTTCCTTTGTTATGGGATTGGGTGCGAGATAATTAATCAGATCGTTAAGAACTTCGCTCGTCGATCTATTTTTATATTCTATTTTAAGATTTTCAAGTGATTCCTTAAATCCCTGAGTGGAAGCATTACTTAGAAAGTTTCCTAATCCAACAGTTGTTCTTATTCCTGATACTGCATTCTTTGCTGCTGATTTAGAGCCTCCATAGGCTTTAATATATGTAGATACTGCTCCCCTAGTATTTTTAGAAGTACCAGATGCTAATTTGGAAAAATTTCTTTTAGTGTTTTCCCATTTTTTATCAATTGGCTTTCCATTTCCTTGATTACCTTGATCATTTTCTGGATTTTTATCCCCATCATTATTATTCCCGACACTATCATCAAAATCATCAGGAAGTAATGGATTACGTTGACCATTACCATCGGAATATCCATTGTACATACTTGAAGTTCCCATATTTGCTTATTTATTTTCCAGCGCAATTGCCGTTTTTAATTTAGGACTCTCCTTTTCCCATTTACTTGCTAACTCTTTAATTTCAGTTAATTTATTACTCTGTTTACCAAATTGAAAAACACTTGGTATAAATGAAACTTTTATTCTTTCAGCTGGCAAACTTGACAATTTAGAAATTGCATCAGTATAAAGTTGTTCTCTTGTAGCTGACCATTCAATAAACGACTTGAATAAATTAATATCAATATCAGAAGAAGATTCTATTGAAAAGAAAACCGACTTCAAAACTTCTAAAGATTCAAACTCACTAATATTAGAAGATTTTTTTACAGCTTCTTTTCTTTTGGAATCAGACTGAGAAAGCAAATCAGTTAAAACACTTAATGCTTCTGTACTTAAGGACGTAACAGATTTAATTGAATTATTTTGGAGACTTTCTCTTGTAAAATAGAAGTAAGGTTGCAAATCAAAATCAGCCAATTTAGGTTCTATATTTAACCAATTTTGAAACCATTCATCTTCTCTCCACAATTTTAACACATCGACATCATTCCAATCATTGTTTTCTATTAATTTAAGCTCTTTAGGTTTGCCTTTTTCATTTGATTGTAATTGCCCAATCTTTTTAAATACATCGTCTTTAAAATATTCGATCAACATTATTTTTGCTAATGCCTTTTTATCTAAATTGATTTTCTTTAACTCTGCCATTTTTAAACGCATTGACAGAGAGTTTAAAAACCTTTTACAATGTCGTGGATTACCATTTAAACTACTTGAAAGAACTGACGACAATTGTTTTGATAATGAAATAGTTTCTTTAATTTTATTTTCGTCAAGACTAACAAATTTTTCTTTTATTAATTCATATGTAATTTCAAAATCTAAAAAATTATCTTGTCTCCCTTTTTTGATAAATTGAAGTATCTCACTATAGTCGTCTCTAAACTCATTTTGGAAAAACAAACAGGTAATATAGAATTTCACTTCATTAATCCCTAATTGAGGAATTTTAATTGGATATTGAATCATTTTTTCTAAATATTCCTTTCCGATATCGATTTGATTACCCTTTACCTCAGGAAATTTTGTTCTTACGGCATACATTACTTGTCTTTCATCTGCACCTATTATAAATGATGTACCTTTAATAAAAAGAAACAATCTAATAGCTTCTAAGGTTTCCAATATAGTATCATGATTACATCTATCTAATTCATCAATAAATACAACCAATTTTTTTATACTGGTTTCTTTAAGTAATTTTTCGAAATCATTTCTAAATTCTCTCAAATTCTTTCTAACCTCATCTTTTTTAGATGCCTTTTCCAAAATTTTCTTTATATCTTCACTTTTTACATCTTCTGTTAAAGATTTTGTCTTATTAAGAACAGTTTGAACAGTTATATCTGCAATAGTTCCAATTCCACCTGTTAATAATATATCAGCACCATATTTTAATCCTTTACTTGCAACATCAAGATAATTAAGATTATTAAAAAGCTTTTTTAAAGTAGATTTTGCTTTGGCAGTAAGCTTTTTGTTTTCATTTATTTTGTCTAAAATACTACCCAACAAGGCTGTTTTAGCATCTTCATAATCTTCAAAAAGCCATCCATTGAATTTAAGACACAGATAACCTTCTTTTTTTTCATAATCTTTCAACAGCATTTCAACCAAACTCGACTTACCACTTCCCCAATCCCCATAAACACCAATAGTGCAAGGTGATAAAGACTCATTTTCAATAATATCTTTTGTTATTCCTATTAGATAATCAAAATCTAACAGATCAATATCAGTTTCACTATCTTTCCACATAATTTATTTTGAAATTGGATTATATAATATTTTGTTTTTATAATATTTTTTAGTCATCAACAAATATTTAACTTTAATTAATACTTTACTTACGGAAAACCATAAAGCAATTAATTTATAATGGTACTTCTCAAAAATATCAATTAAGTTGTATTAATTAACGGGTATAAATACCTGAATTAATTATAGGAAAAGAAAGAATGCAACAAACTAGTTTTAAAAATTTGATGTAATAAAAATGTAGAAACTAATAATGAAATAAAATAGAAGAATTTGAAACATAAACTTTAACATTTTGAGCATTAATGACTCAATGCAGTATTTAGTTTAATATTAATATCGCTTACTATTCTAAGAACTCTGAATATGTAATTTTTTTTACTCTTTTTAGTTCAGAAAATCATCTTTTGAATTTTCTTCAAGTAGTTCATTATAGCGAGCCATTAAGGGAGTTTTTTTTGTTGTATCAATAATTCCGTCGGAGTTAATGGATTTTAGCAACTTTAAAGAGGCTCTTACATTTCTTCTAAAGTTATCTAAAGTTTCTTCTCTAGTAGTGTTTTTTGAGTCAAAAATATCTGACACTGCTACAAATGTTCCTATACATTGCAGACCAATTTCATCTTGGATATAAAAATCATTATCTTGAATAAATTGGGCAACTTGCAATCCTATATAGTAACCGATATTATGTCTTTCTTTGTTCGAAATTCCAGTTAAATTGATGAGTTCATTAATCAATGAGTTCGCTTCTGAAACTTCATTGAATAATTTTTCATTTACTTTTATTCTACTTTCAAAAAGAGAGCTGTTATAATGTTGATTGAAATCATTGTTAATAATTGAAAGAGACTCATTTTCTGCTTGTGATTTCCACTTCAATAATTCTTTAGGGGAATATCTACAAATATCCGTATCTATTAATTTTGCACAATTTTGACAGAGCCATATCCCATTTTGAATACTTTTTCGATCTTCAGATTTCATTTCTTCACAATACCGTGGCCCTCCAATAGATGCAGCGTGAATATGTGCTGCAACGCCCAAATTTATTGTTTTGTCAATTAATGTATGAGCGCCAATAGTTATTTTCTTGCATTTTGGATTTGAACATTTATAGCTTACCCTTTTTGCAAGTATTTCTTTAGCTGGTTTGGAAAAATCATCTCTCATTTTATTTTTGCTAGATTGATAATTAAAATCGAATTAAAAATACAAATAAAATAGTAATTTAGAGCTTACAATTAATTCTCAGCCATTGTTGTCGTAACAATTTGCAATTAATTAATTGAGTATGAGGTGCACTAGGGCTATGTATTTGAAATATAATAAATTTCAAATACAATAGTAACTAATTATTGGTCTCTAAATACCTATACTCAGATCTCACTTTTTGCTTTTTTTCCTCAGTGTCTGCCATATCTAACATTCTTTGATATAGGTTTGCTTCGAGATAATGTGTCTTTTCACCAACATGATAAAAGTCAGTAATGAAATCAATTGATAATTCAAATATACCTTGGTTAATTAGAAAAAATTCAGGTTGAAAAATTATAACAGTATCATCTTCTAAATTGTCATCATATTTAACAAACTGTTCTTTAAAGTTTCCTGGTATACTGCTAGTATGCTCAACATATTTGTAAAGAGGTTCTAGAATTCTAACTTGAAAAAGAGAGTTGTAATGTTTTCTTATTTTCATAGTTTCCACTGCTTTTTGATAAATTACTGAAAGTTTATGAGTACGTGGAGTTTTTATACCATTCAGTGATAGGTATGCTTTACAAAATACTTCTATATAGAATAATATATTTTGAAACAAAGCAGGTGTTAATTCACTAAGATATCCAAAAGAGTATCTATCTATATCATAAATATTTTCACTATTCATTGTTTCGATAGATTTTTTCATCAACAATGAAAGTACGGTATATTGAGTGAGGCAGGCATTAACTGCGCTATTATTAGTAGCTTTACTTTTTGCAATCAAACCAAATGTACTAATCCAAAAATACCCAAATTCACTTTCAGCAATATGTAAGTTACGTTTAGCGTCGAAAAAATAAAACCTTTTCATAAATTCTTCGTAGTCAATTTCTAATGATTCAAGTAAGGAGATAAATAGATTTCTTTCAGAAAACTTAAATTGCTTTGCAAACATCTGTCCTTGAGCAAATTTTTGTACCCATTCATCTAATTGACTTTTTTCTGAAATTATGATATATTCTTCATTATTATATTTCATAAGTTAAGCAGTGTGGATTTAATAAATTGTATTTTTAATTGATTGTTTTAAAACTTTTCTATTTTATAAAATATTTTCAAAATGTGAAGTTTACCCTATTGTAATGTTCTTCCTTTTTCATATTTTAATCAAAAATAAAAACATACTACGCAAAGATTTTGCGTAGTATGTGTAGAATAAAAATATTTTAAAAAAATAAAGGTAAATCTAAGTTGATAAAATTTAAATATCTCTTCTAACCCTCCTCTTATTTTTAATACGTTTAAACTTCTTAGAAATATAATCGTCAATTCTTTCACCACGAAGCAGAATATCGGCAAGATTTTCTTTTACATAATCTCTTGATTCAAGATCTCGAAAGTTCTCTGAATTTGTTGAAATAGAGTTTTGATGCTTTCTTTCAAGTGCAAGAATGTTCAACGCACAGCTTTCCTGAATTCCTTTTGCACTGAATTCCTTTCCCAGACAGCTTCCGTTGAAAACAGATCTGGTTTTGTGGTCAACGTAAGTTATTCCATAAAGCTGTCCTTCACTGCTTTTTCTTAATATCATATGAATGCTTTCTCCTTCCAGTACTTTAGATAATTTCTCGGGAGAAACTATATTCTCACGAAGGAAAGCCAGTGTTATGGCATTTCTCATATATTTTTTACAAGACTCTTTCTCTGCTTCATTAGTTTTAAATTTTCCTTCCAGAAATTTTAAAGTAGGTTTGCTGTAGAATTCGCTTGCTTTTATAGGCACACCTATCGGTTTTGAATTCTGGTCAAGTATCTTGTAAAGCAGTCCGTTATTTTTAAAAACTCTCGATTCCTCACTTCCTCTGTCCGCATGGACATTATAGAGATTTAAAACTGCATTAAGTTCGGGCAGGCTTGAATATTTATAGTCAAACAAAACTTTGTTTAATACTGAATTGATCGCCTTTCGGGATTCTGCTTTTCCGTATTCAACTCTGCCGACACTTATTGGTTTTAAAGTTAAAACTTCTTTTTGTTTTCTTCCTTCCGCTTTTACCAGTCCAAATATATCTTCAATTTCTTTTCTTGCAGGCTCTGATTTTTTAACTCCTATCAGATGCAGATCAATTCTTTTCCCATCTCTCTGAATATTATTTGTGACCAGATGCAAATGAGGATGTCCAGCATCATGATGCTGATATACTAAATATGGCTGTTTCCCAAAACCTATCTTCTCCATATAAGTGTCTGCAATTTCAATCAGTTTTTCTGTAGAATGATTTTCCGATGGGTCAAAATTAAGCGAGATGTGAACGCTGTTCCTCTTTGTGTTTTCATTAAGCGAAGACAGTTTTAAAAAACGGTTCAGCTTCTGGGTAAAGTTTAATTTCTCTAATTCAAGAGGATAGTTCACGGCACTAATACATTCAGCCACTCCTTCCTTAACTTTATTTTCGTTATAATTCAGAATGCTGTTTATCGAACGGCTGGTTTTTATGACTGCAACCAATGTTCCGATATTTTCTGTGTGTGACTGTTGATTGCTTCTAATTTATTGGAAAGTGCTTTTCTTTCCAGATCAAATAAAAATAGCTGTGTCTTAAACTCAGAAATCATTTTCAGCGTATTTATTTTTCGGGCAATTTGGTTGATATTTTTTCCAATTGCACGGAGTTCTGAAGAAAGCACTACGGTTTCTTCCATTAAATCATCTAGTGACTGGTTGCGGTAAGTGCTTATGATCGGTCTGCTGAATAAGTGTTTTCGAATGTAATCGCTTAGTTTTCTGCAGGTGCTAGACTTGAACTGGCTTTCAATTTTTGCATACTCTTTCTCTGTCAGGCGCAGGGTAATTCTGCGTGATCTGTTTGAATTTTCTCTTTCCATCATTTTTCCTTTTCATTGTTTTCAAACTCTTTTCTTTTAAGATTCTCCACCGCCGAGTTCCGAGGCAGAAGGTGGCAAGATAGGCGGTTGTCAGACAACCGTACATCTTGCTGATTGCAGAAACGTGGCAATCTTTGGAGATTTTTAAAAGCAGGCTTCTAATTTAGGGAAAATATTTGAATGTATCATGCGTAAAATATGGTCATGATGGCTGTAGGCTGTTACGATGGAGAAATAACTTAACAAAAGAAAAAGGGAAAAAAGAAAGCAGTCTTTAATTGGATAATCAGCAATGGAAATGCTATAAGTCCCGAAGGGTAGCAAGTTGAGGAACGAAGCTTGCTATTATGCGCATTTCCGTTGCCGATTTCCAATAACTTAGCTTGCTTTTTTATTTTATTCAATAATAAATTTATTACTTAAAATCAATTAAAGACAGTTTCGAAATCATCTATCATTTGATTGAAATTTTTCTGTAAATTAGTCATTCTAAACCAAATTGTTGCGAATGGATTTTAAAAGTCAATATGAAGCTTATGAGAACTCTAAAAGAGTAACGCAAATTGCTGACAATGAAACGTCAGAAAGACTGAAAATTCCTGTAGGTTCAGAATATACAATATTCCCTCCTCCTTCCACAAAACAAGAAGCTTTTGAAAGGTTAAAAATGTATACGGGGATAATTCATCTAGATTCGTATGTTAAAGCATTTAGACAGAGATTTCCAATAAATTTAAGAACACTCAGTGATGAGTTGAAAACACTAGATGCTTTTATTGTCGAAGCTGAAGAACTATCAACAGTTGATGCTTTTACTAATAAAAGTGGCTCTTCCGTAAAAAGGAATCATTACGAATATTTAAAATGGAAGTACGGTTATTACGAAAACTTAGAATTCAATGACTACGATTTTTTCTCTGCAGATGCGGAATTTGTTTATGGAAAGTACTTTCTTTATAAGAAATGGCTTCAAGAACAGATAGGAGTGTTAACGCCAAAGAAGCAAGTTAATATTGTTGATAGGCATAAGGAAGATCTAAAATATCATGAAAAAATAAATCCAAAAAAGAATATCACAGTTTTTGAAAGAATAAAAAGAGAACTAAATACGATTCATTGGGTTATAATTTCGCAATCACTCACAAAAAAAAACGATGTCGATAATATAATTAATGAAGATGGTAGGTTTTGCAGGATAATTAATCTTAGATCTGATCGGGAACTAATATCTCTAGAGGAATACAAACAACACTACACGGAAAGGTTTGAGAATGCAAACACAAATGTATTAGTAAAAAATGAATTGATAGAAATTTATCGAACGGCGTTAGTTATCAAAAAGATGTATGATGAAACTCTTACTTATAGCAATCCGTTGGTCAAAGATTTATTTGATTCTTATCAGGATAATCCAAAATTACTGAGTGAAGACATAGCTTTTCGAACGATGATAGTTTTAGTTGTAGACTATCGAGTACAGAATATTCTTTTCGGATATGATAGTAATTCTAATGATCAAAATACTGTATTTACTGTTCGTAATTTTAATTATCAAGTCTTTAACGACGAATTGATTGGTTATTGTTATTCTCTAATTAACTTCATAAATACATTTGAAATTCCAGAACTTTCATATAAAGGTAACGAAGAAACTATATGGTTAAAAGACGATTTAGAAGTTAATGTTATAAACGTTTTACAACAGCCAATCACCAATCTTGACTTAAGTGAACAAGAGAGAAAAATAATAGAAGCAATTGAAGATCATTTACCAGAGGGTTATTTCACTGGAAATTCTTATGAAATAATTAAAAGCAATTTACTGGAGTATTTTCTCAATAATAGTTTTCCTAAATTTATTTCTAAAATAAATACAATTAGAATTAATAAAAAAAAAATTGGGTGGGGGTTAAGTTGTCTTTTTAAAGAACTTAAATCAAAACCTCTTTCGATAGATTATATTTTATTTGCTAAAAATATTGATAAATTTGAGAATGAAATTGTAGAAAATGGTAATTTCCAGAAATCAAATTTATATAAATATATGACCGAGAGACCACGTAAATAATGGTGTCCACCTTTTCCACTTTTTTTCCACCTTTTCCATTTTTTATCCATCGAATCTATTTCAGAAGTTTGTAGTGTAAATATGAACTATGGAAAATCCATTATTAATTTCTTCGGAAACGGTAACAAATAAAAAAGCTTTAAACATTCACTGTTTATAGTTTTTATCTAGTAATTAACGTATAAATATAAATCACTTTCTTATGATGTATTTTAGAAGACTTGCACTAAAAATTGTCTTTATTAAGATTAGAATAAAGAGTAAAAAGCGAAACTAGATCCCCAAGCTTATTTATGGGGCAAAAAAAAGAGACTAATACGTCTCTTTTTTTTTTGAATTAATATATCTTTTATAAAAGCTTACTTAGCTTTCAGTAATTTTTCCAAATATTCAACTTTGTCTTTTTCTGCTTGAACTAATCGTTCATAAAGCTCAACAACCTTATCTAATGGATTAAAGTTAATGGTATCTTGTCGCCCAAAATTATTATTTGCAACAGCTTCATTAAAAGTGTTGAAATAATTAATTACACCTTCATCAGAAAAATTTTTAATTGCTTCCACGCTTACTCCTAAGGCTTTTGCCACTTCTGCTAATTTTTCATCATCGATATCTTCACTATTTTCTAATATTGAAACAGTCTGTTGGTTTGTTCCCATAGCCTGCGCCAGTGCTTCCTGCTTCATGTCTTTCAGTTCACGGATACGGCTGATTTTGCGCCCCATGTGGTTTGGTTTTGTTAATGTGCTCATAGCTCAAAGATAATAATTAAGAATAAAAAAGCGGGATTCATGTATGATACAAAAAATCTCATGTACGGTACGGTAAAATTTGATACCGTACCGCACAAGTAATTGCTTACTTGCCTGTGTGTTAAACAAAAATACAATTTTTCAGACAAGTATTAACTAAAAGTAGTAAAATTATGAAAGCAATTCAAAACACCAAATCAGATTTAATTTATCGAGTTATTTCCCAAAACATCGATCCGATAGGCATTTACTGTTTTGCAGAGAAGAAAAGCAGTTATACTTTTAATGAGCCTTTTCAAAAGCCCGTTAAAAAAGAGAAACATGTCCACCTTTATCTGCTGGTCATAGCGGAAGAGTTCGAGGATAACATAGGAAATGACCTTACCGATAAGATAAAGAGCAGATCAAAAGGTCTAATAACGGTAACTATTCTCATGCACAGCCTGCGAAATATTGTGAAATTATACGGCGACCAGCAGTTATTCTTATGCAATATTATTAAGAACTCGCAGGCTCTGTTTATTGATCCCGAAAAACATCCCAAACTTGGAGTTAATTCTGGGATACGCCATGTAAAAAGTACCACATTATATGCTGGAGATCGAAGTAATGTTACTGCATCGATCTGGGATCTTATTTACAATAATGATCAGTATTTTTCCTATGAAGTCAGAATGAGCTCCCTTCATCAGATCGTAGAGCAGACATGTCTTTCACTTATAAGGGTATTTCTGGGGTACACACCTAACCATTTTTCTATGGGCTACTTATTTGAACTATGCGAATACTTTACGTGCATAACTTCTGATTACTTCCCTCGAAACAGCAGGGATGAAAAAAATATGTTCAGACTTCTGAAAAAGAATCCAAACACTCTTCGATTTAGCAGAACAAAAAGCTCTGATTATCTGTACTATCAGCTCATGGAAGACCGATGCCGTGATTTTATGAAAGAGGCAGAAGCTATGATTGAGAAGGAACTTGCGAGACTTGCGGAAATTCATCAGGATCTGACTTTATCAGCATAAAAAAATGAAGTTATGGAAACCGATGAAATCAAAAAACTGGAAACTATCAAAGAATTAAGCACAAGACTTCGTACTGCTTTGAAACCAGCTGACGATAAAAGAGGAATGTATAATGCAGAGATAAGAGTTTATGACTATTATGAGCTTGCTTCTATTATAAGAAACCTGATGAAACTCTGCATTATCGCTTTAGATCAGGACAGCGCAGAGGTTCCGCCTACGATTGAAAGCAAATATATTGATGTTGGACTTATACTGGGAATTGCTCTTCAGTTATTTCCAGTTGACGAGTTTGAGCTTTTAAATGAGATTACCGATCTGTTTTCAGAAAATATAGAAGAAACAGAATAGCCAACATTAAGTTTTAATATTTAAAATTATGGAAACTCATAAAATAAAAACACTGGGAGAATTTAAAGATTTTGCATCCTATCATTTTAAACTGCTGAAACCTTCTGGGGACAAAGGCGGGGAGTCAATACGTGAGATAAGATTTTATGGTTATACAGATATGACATGTCTGGGAGTGAATCTTATTAGAATGTGCCTGAATGTAGTTTACTCGGATGAACTTGATAACAGGGATATTTACATAGGTTCAGTTCTGGAACTTGCTCTTCAGTTAATTCCAAGTGCCGAGATAGAGGTTCTGGACGAAATATACAGAATGCTGAATGAGAAGAGTGAAGATAAATGAACCCTATCCTAAATAAGTCTATCAATAATGATAAAACCATTTTTATGTACATATTATGTCCATGACATTGACAGAAAAGTGACTTATCTTTATAATAATCTAAAAAATTATTGAGTGATGATAAGTAAATTTTACTTATCATCCTCAGTGAATTAGGTTTTATATTTGTATTATCCCCACCATATTTTGATTAGGATAAAATGAAAAAAGTGTTATAACTTTATAGCGATGAATGATTGTGGAACAAAAAGACCGTGCCTCGGTCTTTTTTTAATGAAGAGGAATTGTGAAATGAGAAATGAAGATGAGAATGAAAGAGGAAAAATGACGGCAGAGCAAGCCATGAAAATGCTGAAAGATGAAAATGTTGATGTAACGCTTGAACAGGCAGGTAAAGTATTAGATTTTTTACGACTGCTTGCTAAAGTAACAGTTTTGAATTATTTAAAGAAGAAGAGGGATGAAAAAGACAGCAGATTTATATGTGAGAGTGAGTACAGACGAGCAGGCGGAAAAAGGTTACTCACAAAGAAATCAAGAGGAAATGCTAAGAAAGTACTGTGAGATAAATTCTATTGCTGTAAGGGATGTTATTTATGAAGATCATTCTGCAAAAACGTTTAATAGACCCAAATGGAAACTTTATCTAGCAACAATTAAAAGGTACAAAAATAAAACGGATTTGGTCTTATTTACCAAATGGGACAGGTTCAGCAGAAATGCTGGCGATGCATACCAGATGATTAATACTCTTAGAAGACTTGGTGTTGAGCCACAAGCAATAGAACAGCCTTTAGATTTGTCTATTCCAGAAAACAAAATGATGCTTGCTTTTTATCTAGCAGCTCCTGAAGTAGAAAATGACAGACGGGCATTAAATACTTTTCACGGTATGAGAAGAGCCAGAAAAGAGGGGCGATATATGGGACTGGCTCCTTCTGGTTACATAAATAAAATAACCGAGGATGGTAAGAAATATATAACTTTTGATCAGCCTGAAGCATCCATCTTAAAATGGTGTTTTGAAGAAATTGCAAAAGATATTTTTAATACGGAGCAGATTTTTCTTCAGGCAAAAAGAAAAGGACTTAAAACAAGTAAAAATAATTTCTGGAGACAGATCCGCAATCCTCTTTATTGTGGAAAAATTTTAATTCCGAAATTCAAAGACGAGGAAGCAAAATACGTAATGGGCTCACACGAGCCATTAATTTCTGAGGCGCTATTTTATCTTGTTCAAGATGTTTTAGAAGGACGAAGAAAGAATTTCAGAACTAAATCTGCAATCTCCGAACCATTTCCTCTTAAAGGCTTATTTAAGTGCCCTCTATGTAATAAAATTTTAACTGCAAGCATATCTAAAGGAAGAAACAACCATTATTCATATTATCATTGCTATAAGGGCTGTAATTACAGAATCAGATCGTGTGAGGTTAACCGCATTTTCTATGAACAGTTACAAAAGTATATTCCAAAACCTGAAACAGAAAAGATTTACATAACAGCTGTTAAAGAATATTTTAATGATTTCAATAAGGAATCAATTGCAGAAAAGAACAGAGTAATTTCTCAGCTGAAAGAATTTGAAAAGAAGATTTCTTATATCAGAGATTTGCTCGCTTCAAGAAAGATTGAAGTGAAAGATTACACTGAGATGAAAACGGATTATGACAATAAAATTCATCGCCTTGAAATTAAATTAGCAGATTTAGCTGGAGAGAATATTAGTCTTTCGGATTTATTAAAAACAGGAATTAAAAATTTGATGAAGCTTAATGAATGCTGTAGCGAAGCGGATTTAACTCATTTTAGAAATATTATCGGTTCAATATATCCTGAAAAATTCACAATCGAAGAAAAGCAGTTTCGAACCGCAAGAATAAATGAGGTCGTTCAGCTAGTTTACTTAATTAACGAGGAATTAGCCCCAAAGAATAACGGGACAAAGAAGAAAAAATCTTCTTTGTCCCGTCAAGTGACCCCGGAGGGGTTCGAACCCCCAACCCTCAGAGCCGAAATCTGATATTCTATCCAGTTGAACTACGAGGTCAGTTTATTTTAGATTTATGATTTCAGAATATAGATTTTAGATTTCAATAAATAATCTAAAATCTAAAATCTACACTCTAAAATCTAAAATTATTATTTACGAAAGTAATTTTTTCACAATTGTAGAAATGGTTTTTCCTTCAGCAGTTCCGCCTAATTGAGCAGATGCTAATCCCATTACTTTACCCATTGAAGCAATTCCAGAAGCTCCTGTTTCAGCAATGATTTTTGCTACTACAGCTTCTACTTCTTCTTCGCTTAATTGAGTCGGTAAAAACTTCTCGATTACAGCAACTTGAGCCAATTCTGGTTCTGCTAAATCTGGACGGTTTTGTTCTGTAAAGATTCTTGCGCTTTCTTTACGAGTTTTAACCAATCTTTGAAGCAATTTTATTTCTTCATCTTCAGATAAATCTTCTTTAGATCCTGAAGCTGTTGATGCTAATAATAATTCTGATTTAACAGCTCTTAAAGCTTCTAAAGCTACTGTATCTTTTGCTTTCATGGCCGTTTTGATTTCGTCCATGATCTGTGTTTGTAAACTCATGTTTATGTTTTATTTAAAATAAGCCAATGCCTATTAATTGATATATTAATTTGTTTTTTCAACTAATATCATAGTTTGTCAGGTTGAGCGAAGTCGAAGCCCTTTCCGACAAAAAGCCCTTCGACTTCGCTCAGGGTGACAATATTGTTTTTAAAATACTATTTTAAAAGTCAAATTTTGAAATTCTGTGCGAAGATAAAAAAAATAACCCGAAAATTAAATCCAATTTTCGGGTTACCAAATATTATGATTCTAAAATTAATCTACGTTATCGTGCAAAAATGAATTGTTTGAACGTAATTGTAAATCGTTGTTACTATCTGTTCCAACAGAAATTCTAGAATTTGTATTATTAGATTGAGAATTAGACAAATCTATTCCTAATCTTTTGTAAGCTGGTTCTTTTTCCAACTCGTCAATTCTAGAAACATTATTATGGAATTTATAGTTAAACTCTTTTAGTTTCTTTCTTCTTTCTTCAGCTCTTAAACGTAATGTTTCTTCAATAGTTAATTCTAATGGAGAAACTTCAGAAGTTGTAGATAAATCTGGTTGGCTAGCGAAATCAACTCTTGGTTTCAACGTAATGTTTAATTCCTCTGGAATTGTATCTTCAACCACTTTTTCAACTGGCTTAGAAGCCAATAAATCGTTTTCAACTTCCATGTATTCTTCTAGAGAATATTTAATAATTCCGTTGTCTGAAACTTCAGTTACCGGAACAAATTGAACTGGATCGTTTACTTTAATATCACGAGTTTCATTAGTCAATTCAAACAAAACTCTATTATCTTCAACAACTGGCTCTCTTTTTACTGGCTCTTGTTTAAACAAAGGAAGATCAAAAGAGAAAGTTGTCTGTTCTTCTTTTTCAAATACTCTTTGCTGCTGAACTGGCGGCTGTTGCACTTCTTTTGCTGTTGGTGTTTCAGGAGCAGAAATTGTAAAATCGATATCTGTAATTGGCGAAACGATTTCGAAAGTCACATCTAAATTTTTGATAAACTCAGACATAACTACTAACTCTTCCTGATTGATTGCTGGAGCAACAGCTTTAGCAGTTGGAGTAAATGTTTCATCATCGTCAACTAAATCAAAAACAACTTTATCTTCAACTTTTGCTGTTGGTGTATCAACAGTTAAGTCAAAAGAAGAAATAGGTTTATTTGTTAAATTATGAACACTTCTTTGCTCGTCTTCTAACGTATGAATGATTTTCTTTGGCTCTGTATTTACAATTTCATTTTGTTGTTCTACATCAAAACCTGTAGCAATAATCGTTACAGCAATTGCTTCACCAAGAGTTTCGTCTTCACCAACCCCCATAATGATATTTGCATTGTAACCAGCTTCATCTTGAATGTGATCATTGATTTCTCCAATTTCGTCTAGAGTAATCTCATTAGTTCCAGAAACGATAAGCAACAATACGTTTTTGGCACCTGTAATTTTGTTGTCGTTTAACAATGGAGAATCTAAAGCAGAAACGATAGCATCTTTTGCTCTATTTTCACCTGTTGCCACAGAAGATCCCATGATAGCAGTTCCACTGTTAGCCAAAACAGTTTTCGCATCACGTAAATCGATATTTTGAGTATAGTGGTGCGTAATTACTTCAGCAATACCTCTAGAGGCTGTTGCCAAAACTTCATCCGCTTTAGAAAATCCTGCTTTAAAACCAAGATTTCCGTATACTTCTCTTAATTTGTTGTTGTTGATTACAATTAAAGAATCGACTTGCTTACGCAATTTCTCGATTCCAATAATAGCTTGCTCCTGACGAACTTTCCCTTCAAACTGAAACGGAATCGTCACGATACCAACTGTTAATATTTCTCTTTCTTTTGCTAATTGAGCAATTACCGGAGCTGCACCAGTTCCAGTTCCTCCACCCATACCAGCAGTGATAAATACCATCTTAGTATTTCTATCTAACATTTTTTCAATATCCGAAATACTTTCGATAGCCGACTGCTGTCCAACGTCTGGATTTGCTCCTGCTCCTAATCCTTCAGTCAAATTAACTCCTAACTGGATTTTATTTGGTACTGAACTATTTTGAAGCGCTTGCGAATCGGTATTACAAACGATAAAATCTACGCCTTTAATACCTTGTTTGAACATATGGTTGATTGCGTTACTTCCGCCTCCACCTACACCTATTACTTTGATTACATTTGATTGATTTTTTGGTAAATCAAATGAAATACTTCCAAATTCTGAGTTGCTCATCATCTTTTTGGTTTTTTGAAATTCTTATTAAGTACATTTTTTACTTCTTGACTTGGGGCCAGAAAGTAATTTCCTTCTTCTTGTTTATTCTAATTATTCTGCGTTGTCTAAAAATTCTTTGATTTTGTCGACATATCGATCAAAAAATGATCTTCTTATTTTAGTTTCAGTAGATTCGTCTTTTGCCTTTTGACTTACGGTTTCTCTAGGTTCATCGATAGTTTCTACTTTCTCAACGTAGTTTTCTTCTACTTCGTATCGCTGTATTGGCTGAGTTGGGGCATTTCTATAAACCACTTTTGGTTGCTCATTAACCAATTCCATTCTCACAGCACTTTGCGAACTATTTTCGATACTGTTCATCACCAATCCAACAGCCGTTGCAAACAATGGACTAGAGATTTCTTCTCCAGAGTTTCCTGCTAAATGCTCATTTGGATATCCAATTCTCGTATCCATTCCTGTGATGTATTCTACAAGTTGTTTTATATGCTTTAATTGTGCACCTCCACCTGTTAATACAATTCCAGCGATTAGCTTTTTACGGGGATCTTCGTGACCGTATGCCTTAATTTCTGCAAAAACCTGTTCTACAATTTCCACAACTCTTGCGTGGATAATTTTAGATAAGTTTTTAAGCGAAATTTCTTTTGGTTCTCTTCCTCTTAAACCAGGAATCGAAACAATCTCGTTATCTTTATTTTCACCTGGCCAAGCAGATCCAAATTTTATTTTTAAAAGCTCAGCTTGTTTTTCGATAATCGAACATCCTTCTTTGATATCGTCTGTAATTACATTTCCACCGAAAGGAATTACCGCTGTGTGACGAATAATACCATCTTTGAAAATAGCTAAATCTGTTGTTCCACCACCAATATCGATAAGTGCAACACCAGCTTCTTTTTCTTCCTGACTTAAAACAGCATCAGCAGAAGCTAATGGTTCTAATGTCAAACCAGACAATTCAATTCCTGAACTCTGAATACATCTTCCAACATTTCTGATTGATGATGCCTGTCCAACTACAACGTGAAAACTAGATTCTAATCTTCCGCCGTACATCCCAATTGGCTCTTTAATTTCAGATTGTCCGTCGATTTTAAATTCTTGTGGCAAAACGTGAATAATTTCTTCTCCTGGTAACATCGCCAGTTTATTTACCTGATCGATTAGAAGCTGAATATCTTTTTCGCCAATTACTTCTTCTGGATTATTTCTGCTAATGTAATCCGTGTGCTGAATACTTCTGATGTGCTGTCCGGCAATACCCACAACCACATCTTTAATTTTGTATCCTGAATTATTTTCTGCTTCGATTATCGCCTGTTGTATCGATTGAATCGTCTGCGTAATGTTGTTTACTACTCCTCTGGCAACACCCAAACTTTTGGATTTACCAATGCCCAAAATCTCCAACTTACCATATTCATTTTTCTTGCCGATCATGGCAACGATTTTGGTTGTTCCAATATCTAGACCTACTGCAATATTATCTTTTTCCATTTTCTATTATTTAGTGCAAACTACTTGTTCCGTAAACCTAAGGTCAATTTTTTTGTATTTGTATAACGAACTATCTAAAACTGCTTTTTGAAAAAACGCTTTATAGTTTCTAAATTTTCTATCAACATTCATCGTTCTTCCAAAATCTATGAAGTAATCATAGTTACGGTTAAACATTTTTAAGCTTCCATTCGGCATAATCTCTATAGCAATGATGTTTTTTTTCAAAAACGCATCGTCATAAATTGTGCGAAATAAAGCTGCTAAATCTTCGTTATTTTTTTCACTTATTGCCCCTGAAACAAGAGGAACTCTCGCAGTGAAATTGTCCGATAAGGGCATTTTATTACCCTCATAGTCAATATAAAAAGAAGCTGCGCCGTCATAAACTCTTGCTATGGGCGTCTTCTGTTTTACTACTGCTTTTAGAACTCCGTCGATACTTACAAAAACATTTGACTTCTCAATCATGTCTTGCGTATCGAGAGTTTTCTCTATCTTATTCAAATCTAGTTCATCTTTTCTAATACTGGAAGCGTCTCTTTTATTTTCTATCAACAATTTATTAACCGTTTCTGGCTTCACAAATAGCGTATTTTCTCCTACAAAAACGACCATCGATTTTTTCAATTTTCGATCGCCATTTCGATGCTGAGCGAAGGAATATAGAAACAAAACCAGTCCGAAAATAAGTACTAATCTTATGTTTGTCCAATTAAATATTTTCATTTAAAATCTTTTTAATTGACGGAACCATTTCTCCCAGATCACCAGCTCCAATTGTTACAATAATAGGTGCATCGCTGGCTTTTATTTCACCTAATAAATCTTCTTTTGCAACAATTTTTTTGTTCGAATTTGTCATTTTACCCAAAAGCCACTCAGAAGTCACTCCTTCCATCGGAAGCTCTCTTGCAGGGTAAATATCCATCAAAAACACTTCATCAAACTGCGATAAGCTTTCTGCAAATCCGTCAACGAAATCTCTTGTTCTGCTGAATAAATGCGGTTGGAAAATTGCCAAAACTTTACGCCCTGGATACAACTCTCTAACTGCCTGATGAACAGCATTTATTTCTGTTGGATGATGTGCATAATCATCAATATATACTAAATTTTCAGTCTTAATTTGATATGAAAAACGTCTTCTAATTCCGTTGAATGAAGCAATGGCTTTTGCAATAGAGTCGGTCGGGGTGCCGAATGTCTTAGCCATTGCAATAGCCATCAATCCATTCATTAAATTGTGTCTTCCAGGCAATCCGAAACGCAAATCCTTCATAATTTCTGATGGCGTCTGCACATCAAAAACATAAGCCCCATCCTCAATGCGAACATTAAAAGCCTTATAAACAGCATCTTCATTTACAGCACATTGAACACCTTCTAAAGGCAATTCTTTTGTAATGAAGAGATTATTTTTATCCTCAACTTTTGAAGCAAATTCTCTAAAAGAAGCTTCAATTGCATCACTTGTTCCATAAATATCTAAGTGATCAGCATCCATAGAAGTCACACAAGCGATATCTGGACGCAAATGCAAAAACGATCTATCAAACTCGTCCGCTTCAACAACCGTTACTGTTTTCCCGCTTCCGATTAAGTTTGAATTATAGTTTTCTACAATTCCTCCAATGAAAGCTGTAACATCTGCTCCACTTTGAAACAAAATATGTCCCAAAATACTAGATGTTGTTGTTTTTCCGTGCGTTCCTGCCACTGCAAAACAAAAAGTGTCTTTACTTATAATTCCAAGAACTTCTGCACGTTTTTTAACCTCGTAGTGTCTTTCTATAAAATAATTCCATTCTGAATGTGTTTTAGGAACTGCTGGTGTGTAGATAACCAACGTATTCTCTACATAATAATCTTTTGGAATTAAGTTTATATCATCTTCAAAATGAATATCAATACCACTTTCAATCAATTCACTAGTCAACATAGAGGGCGTTTTATCGTAACCTGAAACTTGTTTTCCAATAAACTTGAAATAACGAGCCAGAGCACTCATTCCGATTCCTCCGATACCAATAAAATAAACGTTTTGTATTTGATTTAAATTCATTTTTTTCTTGCTTTATGCCGTAAGCTTTAGGCAGTAAGCCTATAACTTTTGTCTTTATTTTCTAATCCTCTTTTATCCTTTTAATCTTTATTACGCTTTAGATAGCATTCTCAAGCTTAAAGCTTATTGCCTATAGCTTACAGCCTATTTAATTAGCTTGATAATTTCCGCAACAATATCTTGTGTAGCTCTTGGTTTTGCCAATTTTTTAATGTTATCACTTAATTGTTTCTGTTTTCCAGAATCTTTCAGCAGCGCTTCAAAAACAATGCTAAACTGACTGTCAAGCTCAGATTCTTTCAACAAAATAGCTCCTTTAGCATCAACAATTGCTTGCGCATTTTTAGTTTGGTGATCCTCAGCAACATTTGGAGACGGAATAAAAATCACTGGTTTACCCACAATGCACAATTCTGACACTGATGAAGCACCTGCACGTGAAATTATGACATCTGATGCTGCGTAAACAAAATCCATTCTTTCAATAAAATCAACCACTTTTACATTGGGCTGATTGTATTTTTTATATTCTTCAAAATATAATTTCCCGCATTGCCAGATTACCTGTACATCTTGAGAAAGAAAATTTTGCAATTCTTTTTCAATTAACTGATTGATTCTTCTAGCTCCTAAACTTCCTCCCAAAACCAACAATGTTTTTTTGTTTGAATCTAAACCGTAAAAAGCAATTGCTTCGTCACGTTTGCTTTCAATATCAATTAAATCCTGACGAACTGGGTTTCCAGTTAAAACAATTTTCTCTTCAGGAAAAAAACGCTCTAAATTTTGATACGCTACACAAATTGCATTTGCCTTTTTGCTCAGCAATTTATTTGTTATTCCTGGATAAGAATTCTGTTCTTGAACAACCGTCGGAATTCCTGCCGATCCTGCTGCTTGCAACAAAGGTCCGCTGGCAAAACCACCCGTACCAATTACTACATTTGGCTTGAACTTTTTAATTATTCTTTTTGATTCCAATAAACTGCTAGCCAATTTAAGCGGGAACATTAAGTTTTGTAATGTCAATTTTCGCTGTAAACCAGCAATCCAAAGACCTTTTATTTCGTAACCTGCCTGAGGCACTTTTTGCATTTCCATTTTATCTTTGGCACCTACAAAAAGAAATTCTGCATCAGGAAATTGTAATTTTAATTCGTTCGCAATCGCAATCGCAGGATAGATATGTCCTCCTGTTCCTCCTCCGCTAAGTATGAATTTATACTTTGTCATCTTTCTAAAATTACAACGTTTTAAAATTTATTCTTTCTTATTTGTTTAAAACCGCATTCATCGGATTTCTTGAATTGTCTTCTATAGAATACATTGGCTCTTCTTCATATATTTCATCTGCTGGTAAATCTTCTTCTGCCAATTCTTTATCTATTAAGCGCTGTAAAGCTTCTTTTCGTTTTTCTCTCTCGAGTTTATCCTCAGCAATTTCTTCTTCTTTTCTCGTTACACTAATGATAATTCCTAGTCCAAGGCAAGTCATCCAAATCGAACTTCCTCCACTACTTATCAACGGAAGTGTCTGCCCTGTAACTGGCAATAATTCTACTGCAACCGCCATATTGATCATTGCCTGAAATATCATTGGGAATCCTACTCCAACGACGACTAATTTTCCAAATAAAGTAGGTGCTTTATGAGAAGCAATTACAAATCGGAACAAAAGCAATAAATAAAGAATTACAATCGAAACTCCTCCTACTAGACCATATTCTTCAACAATAATGGCATAAATAAAATCGGAAGAAGATTGTGGTAAAAAGTTTTTCTGAACACTTTTTCCTGGTCCTAATCCTCCTAATTTTCCAGATGCAATTGCAATTTTTGCTTTCTCAATCTGATAGTCATCTTCGTCTGGTTTGTCTGTTGTAAAATTCGCAATACGACTTTCCCAAGTTGAAACCCTACTGAAGAATCTTGAATCTGGAAAAGCTTTTGCCACTAAAAGGAAAAATGCTAACATCGCAACTCCTGAACCAATGATAAAAGCAATATATTTTAATGGATACTTCCCAATAAATGTCAGCATTAAAACCATTGAAAAGATTAACGCTGTAGTTGAAAAGTTCGCTGGTAAAATCAATACTAATGTGATAAATACTGGAACCCAAAGCTGAATTAATGAGGCTTGAAAAGGCTCATTTTCTTCTTTCGTTTTAGATAAATAACGTGCTACATAAATAAACAATACAATAGATGCCAATGTTGAAGTCTGGAACGTGATTCCGATAAAAGGAACCTGAATCCAACGGCTTGCATTTGCTCCTGCGATTACTGTTCCTTTTAAAAGCGTATAGATTAATAAAATCCAAACCACAGGAAGCGCAATCTTAGAAATCGCTCTAAAATAATGATACGGAACTCTATGCACCCAGTAAATGATTAAAAACCCGATACAAATATGCGCCAAGTGTTTTACCAAATAGCCTAATGTATTTCCTGTTCCGTGCCCGATATAGGCAAGATTACTACTCGCACTAAAAACAGGCATAAACGAAAACAACGCCAATAAAGCCACAAATGACCATATTACCCTATCTCCTTTTAATTTGTTTACTAGCTCTTTCATAATTCTTTCAGTTTTGTTTCAGGTTTTCTTTGTTTCAAGTTTCAAGTTACTCCTAACGTGAAACTTGAAACTATTTTATAGGTTATGAACTGCTTGTTTAAATTGCTTTCCTCTGTCTTCGTAGTTTTCAAATAAATCGAAACTTGCGCAGGCTGGAGACAATAAAACTACATCGCCTTTTTCTGTTAATCTTTGAGCGGTTTTTACTGCGTCATTCATATTATTTACTTCAACCATAATATCAACAACGTTTCCGAAAGCGTCGATAATTTTGCGGTTATCGATTCCAAGGCAGATAATTGCTTTTACTTTTTCACGAACTAATGACATCAATTCGTTGTAATCGTTTCCTTTGTCAACACCTCCAACAATCCATACTGTTGGTGCATTCATACTATCCAAAGCAAAGAAAGTAGCGTTTACATTTGTCGCTTTTGAATCGTTGATATATTGAACGTTTTGTATTTTTAATACTTTTTCTAAACGGTGCTCAACACCTTGGAAATTAGATAGACTTTCACGAATCGTTGCATTTCTAATTTGCATCAATTTAGCTACAGAGCTTGCTGCCATGGCGTTTTTCATATTATGTTTTCCTTCTAACGCAATGTGTTCTGTATCCATTGTAAACTCTTCTTGGTTGATCTTTATTTCCATTTTGTTGTTATTTATAGAAGCCCCTTCATCAAATTTTTTCGTCAATGAAAAAGGAATTAATTTTGCTTTTGTTTTGTTCTTCTTTAACCATTCTGTACTTGCCACATCATCTGCATCATAAATCAGATAATCATTTTCAGTCTGGTTCATTGTTATTCGGAACTTCGAATTGATATAATTTTCATATTTATATTCGTATCGATCTAAATGGTCTGGACTTATATTGGTTATTATCGCAATATCAGGTCTGTAATTTATTATTCCGTCTAGCTGAAAACTGCTTAATTCAAGAACGTAGGCATCAAATTTATTCTCAGCCACTTGCCACGCGAAGCTCTTTCCGATATTTCCACCCAATCCTACATTTAATCCTGCATATTTCAGCAAGTGATGTGTCAGCATTGTTGTGGTGGTTTTACCATTACTTCCCGTAATCCCAATGGTCATTGCTTCTGTATAAGGAATCGCAAATTCAATTTCCGAAATCACTTTTACTCCTGCTGCAACAAGCTTTTTTACTATCGGAGACTTGTCTGGAATTCCTGGGCTTTTCATCACCACATCTGCATTTAGAATCAAATCTTCTGTGTGCTGCTCTTCTTCCCAGGCTATTTTATTAATGATAAGAACTTCTTTATAGCTTTCTTTTATCTTTCCAAAATCCGATACAAAAACATCGTATCCTTGTTTCTTACCGAGGATCGCAGTTCCTACACCGCTTTCTCCTCCACCTAAAACTACTAGCCTCATTTATCTTAATTTTAGGGTGATAATTGATAAAATGGCTAACATCACGGCAACAATCCAGAAACGAGTCACAATTTTACTTTCGTGATATCCTTTTTTCTGATAATGGTGATGTAAAGGCGACATCAGGAATATTCTTCGGCCTTCTCCAAAACGCTTCTTCGTATATTTAAAATAACTTACTTGAATAATTACTGAGGCACTTTCTGCTAAGAAAATTCCGCAGAATAAAACAATCAATATTTCTTTTCTAACTGCAATTGCTAATACCGCAATGATCCCTCCAATGGTCAAACTTCCTGTATCTCCCATAAATACTGAAGCTGGATAAGAATTGTACCAAAGAAATCCTATAAGAGCTCCAACAAACGCCGAAATAAAGACTGTCATTTCTCCCGAATTAGGGATATACATTATATTCAGATAATTTGAGAAAATGATATTCCCTGAAACGAATGTAAATATTCCGAGTGCGAGGACGGATATTGCCGAGGTTCCTGCTGCGAGACCGTCGATTCCGTCGGTTAAATTAGCTCCGTTTGAAACTGCTGTAATGATAAAAATAACAACCGGAATAAATATTAACCAAGCCCATTTCTCATAACCGTCACCCATGAAAGACAATACTTCAGCATAATCAAATTCGTTGTTTTTTACGAAAGGAATTGTCGTTGCTGTAGATTTTTCTTCAATAGGTGCTGGCGTTACAATAGTTGTATTTGCAGATGTTTTAAACACATCTGTACGTCCCGTATCTGTTCTTACTGTAACAGCAGGGTTAAAATAAAGAACTGCTCCAACGATGATTCCAAGACCAACCTGACCAATAACTTTAAAAATACCTTTTAAACCTTGCTTATCTTTTTTGAATATTTTGATGTAATCGTCAACAAAACCAATTGTTCCCATCCACAATGTTGTTACAATCAGTAAAACGATGTAGATATTATGCAATCTTGCAAATAACAAAACTGGAATCAAAGTCGCAAAAATGATAATCAGTCCACCCATTGTTGGCGTACCAGCTTTCTCATTCTGACCTGCAAGACCAAGTTCGCGTACTGTTTCTCCAACTTGCTGACGGCGCAAAAAGTTAATTACCCTTTTACCATAAATTGTCGACAAAAGCAACGAAAGCATAAATGCCAAAGCTGATCTAAATGTGATGTATTGGAAAACTCCTGTTCCTGGAAGATCCAATGTCTTATCAAAATATTCGAATAAATAGTACAGCATATTTTTCTATTTTTTAAATTCCAATTTTGAAATTTCAAATTCCAATTCTGTGGTATTTGAACTTAAAATTTTATTATTATTTATTTAGTTGCTCTAAAATCTCTTTTATTGTTTCCATATCATCAAAATGGTGACGAACACCATTTATTTCCTGATATGTTTCGTGTCCTTTTCCTGCAATTAGAATGATATCTTTAGGCTGAGCCAATTGACAAGCTGTTTTAATCGCCTGTTTCCTATCTGTAATTCGCAGCATTTTTTTGTAATTGTGAGGCTCAACTCCCTGCTCCATTTCATCCAAAATAACTTCTGGATCTTCATTTCTTGGATTATCCGAAGTCAAAACTGCTTTATCACTTAAGTCTGAAGCAATCTTCGCCATTATTGGACGTTTTGTTTTATCACGATTTCCTCCGCAGCCAACAACAGTAATTAACTGCTCATTTTTTGTACGGATATCATTTATCGTTTTCAAAACATTTTCCAATGCGTCTGGCGTATGTGCATAATCTACAACAGCAGTAATTCCGCCATCTGAAACGATGTACTGAAAACGACCCGAAACACTTTCTAAATCAGACAGTAAACGTAACGCTTCAAGGCTATCAATTCCTAACTCTACTGCAGTTCCGTAAATTGCTAAAACATTGTATGCGTTGAAAGTACCAATCAGTTTTACCCAAACTTCATTGTCGTTAATTTTCAACAATAAACCTGATAATTGGCTTTCTAAAATCTGAGCTCTATAATCAGCATAAGATTTTAAAGCATAAGTAAGTTTTTTTGCAACCGTATTCTGAAGCATTACGGATCCATTTTTATCATCAATGTTTGACAACACAAAAGCTGATTTTGGAAGTGAGTCAAAAAATGATTTCTTAACATCTCTATATTCAGCAAAAGTTGGATGATAATCCAAATGATCGTGAGAAAGATTCGTGAAAATTCCACCCACAAAATGCAAAGCCTCTGTACGTTTTTGATGGATTCCGTGAGAACTAACTTCCATAAAACAGTGCGTAACTCCAGCTTCAACCATTTCATTTAAATAATGATTTATGGTTAAAGAATCTGGCGTTGTATGCGTTGCTGGATATTCCGTTTGATCAACTACAATTTTTACAGTTGATAATAATCCAACTTTAAAACCTGCTTTTTGAAACAACTGAAACAATAACGATGCAATTGTTGTTTTTCCGTTTGTACCTGTTACTCCAACTAATTTTAATTTTGCAGACGGGTCTTCAAAATAATTAGCAGCCATAAAAGCCAAAGCTGTATTGGTATCTTTTACCTGAATATATGTTACATCAGCAACAGTATTTGCGGGAAGCGTATCACAAATAATTGCTTTTGCTCCTAACTGAATTGCTTTTTCAATATAATCATGTCCATCAGAAAGTGAACCGCGAATTGCCACGAAAATATCATTTGCTTCTACTTTGCGTGAATCAAATTCAATTTTCTGGATAGCAACGTCTGTTGAACCTTTTACAGATTCAATAGCTACTTTATATAATATGTCTTTTAATACTTTCACGATAATTCTAATACGATTGTTGCGTTCTTGCTAATACTGGTTCCCGCTTGAATCGATTGATTCTTCACTTTTCCCATTCCATTTACTTTTACTTTCAAACCTAAATTCTCCAGTAAAGCAATTGCGTCCATTCCAGGCATTCCTTTTAAATTAGGAATCTGATTTATTTTTTTATTTGCTTCAGCAGTATATTTATCATAACTAGCTTCCTGTTTTTGAATCTTAGAATCTAATTTTTTAATTTTATTTGTTGAAGGCGCATCTGTAAAAATCTTTTGCGCGATTCTTTTGAAAACCGGTCCTGCTACATCTGCTCCATAATAATTGTTTTTGGCTGTATTTGGTTTATGAACCACTACAATACATGAATACTTTGGATGATCAGCTGGAAAATACCCCGCGAAAGAAGAAGCATAATACATTCCTTCTCTTCCTGCGTTACCATAATTTACCATCGCCGTTCCCGTTTTTCCTGCCATCGAAAAATCTTTTGAATACAACTTAGAACCTGTTCCTTTTTTCACCACATTTGCCAAAACTGCTTTCACTTTTTTAAGTGTTTCTGGCGAACAAATCTTAGGATTTATCACTTCTGTATCAAACTTTTTAATGGTTTTGTTCCATTCTTTAATTTCCGACACAAATTGCGGTTTTACCATTACGCCATTATTTGCAACTGCATTATACAAGGCTAAAGTCTGCATTGGCGTAACCGAAACGTTATATCCAAAAGCCATCCATGGAAGCGTAGTTCCTGACCAATGTTTGTCTCCAGGCTGCGGAATATATGGTCTTCCTTCTCCTTTAAAATGCAATCCTAATGGTTTATTCAAACCTAATTCATTGATATGATTCACAAACTTAGAAGGATTACTTTTGTAATTCTCATAAACTGCCTGAACCATTACTGTATTTGACGAAAGCTCAAATCCGCGTGCTAAAGAAACTTTTCCGTAACCACCTTTATGCGAATCACGAACAGCTCTTCCATAATATCTGATTTCCCCGCCATGACTATCGTAAACTGTACTTGTATCAGCTACTTTATCTTCTAAAATAGCCATTAAATCAACTAATTTAAAAGTCGATCCAGGTTCGTGAGATTCGGCAACCGCGTAATTTGTCGTTTCGTAATAAGAACCATCTTCTGATCTTCCTAAATTTGAAATCGCTTTTATATAACCTGTTTCCGTTTCCATTACTACCACACAACCGTGATCTGCTTCGTAATCTTCCAATTGTTTCAACAAAGCATGGTGCGCAATATCCTGAATAAAAACATCTATTGTCGAAATTACATCGTATCCGTCAATTGGATCTACTTCGTTTACATCACGAATAGGTTTCCATTGCCCTTTTGCGATTTTTTGTTTTAGAATTTTACCGTCTTTTCCGTTCAAATAACTTTTAAAAGCCCATTCAATTCCTTTTCCAACTTCCATTCCTGTAGCTGGATCGATTTTATCATAACCAATAGTTCTTTCAGCAATTTTGCCTATCGGATGTTTTCTAACTGTTTCTTGCTCAACAATAATTCCGCCTTTAAAAGCTCCTAAATTGAATAATGGAAAACTTTTTATTTTCACATATTCAGTATAACTCAACTTACGAGCGATTAAATAATATCGATTTTTATTTTCGCGCGCTTTTCTTAATTCTTTTTCGTAATAACCTGATGGTCTGTCCAAAACAGTTTCTAAAGAATCTGATAATTGTTTTACATACTTCTCAAAAGTTTCCTTTTTTGGTGCTTTTGCGTCAAAACGAATTTCATAATTCGGGATTGATGTTGCCAATAAACTTCCGTCTGCAGAATAGATATTTCCTTTGTTGGCAGGAATTATAAAGTTTCTAACTGTACGTTGTTTTGCCAGTTTTCTATAGTAATCTCCATCAACCCACTGAATATTGGTTAATTTAACGACAATAGCAATTGCCATCAAAAAGATGAAAACTGCTACGAGGTAAATTCTGTAGGATATATGTTTATCGTCTACTGCCATATTCTTTTAAAGAAACTTTTTTCTTCTTCTTTTTTAACTTCTATTTTCACTGGAGGAACCGTCGACGGAAAAATTTGTTTTTCTAACATTTTATCCGAAATGGTTGACTCCATTTTTAACTTCATCAATTCTGAACGTCGATCTACAAATTCTGATCTTAGCTCTTTTACTTCATTATTTAATTTCGCGATTTCAAAAACCTTTTGTTCATATCGCTGTGTATTTGCAATCATCAAAATGGCCAGCAGAATTATAAAGACAATAAATCGCCAATTTTTTACTGCATCTTCATGAATCAGGAATCTTGCTTTTAATATGCTAAATACGCCACTTTTCATTTTTTCCTACCTTAATATATATTATAGCTTTTCTGCGACTCTTAATTTGGCACTTCTTGCTCTATTATTAATCTTGATTTCTTCATTGTCTGGAACAATCAGTTTTCCGATCGTTTTGAATGGAACTGAAAAGTTTCCGTAAAAATCTCTTTCTGGTTCTCCTTCAAACATTCCGTTTTTAATGAATCTTTTTACCAATCGATCTTCTAAAGAATGATAAGAGATTACAGAAAACCTTCCACCTGGTTTTAAAATCTCCAATGATTGCTCAATAAATTCTTTTAGAACATCCATTTCCTGATTAACTTCGATTCTGATTGCTTGATAAATCTGAGCCAATACTTTATTTCGAACTTTCTCTGGCAAAAACTTTTTCAGAACTTCTTTCAATTCTTCAGTCGTTTTGATTGGATAATCTTTTCTCGCCTCCACAATTGTTCTTGCCAAAACTGGTGCGTTTTTCAACTCCCCATAATCAAAAAAAACACGACGTAAATCCTGTTCTTCATATTCGTTAACCACTCGATAAGCATTTAAATCATTTCTTTGACTCATCCGCATATCTAACTCGGCATCAAATCTTGTTGAAAAACCTCTTTCAGGAACATCAAACTGATGTGATGAAACTCCTAAATCTGCCAAGATCCCATCTACCGATTTTACTCCGTGAAAACGTAAAAATCTTTTTATGAACCTAAAATTCTCATTTATCAAAGTGAACCTTTCGTCCGGTAATGCATTAGCAAGCGCATCTTCGTCTTGATCAAATGCAAATAGCCTTCCGTTTGGCCCTAATCTTTTTAAAATCTCTTTTGAATGACCACCGCCTCCAAACGTAACATCTACATACACACCATCAGGTTTAATATTTAAACCATCTACTGTTGGATGAAGCAAAACCGGATTATGATATTCCATCTTCGTCGTCATTAATATTTCCCATTACTTCTTCGGCTAGATCTGCAAAATCCATATCTTCGCCGCTTATTGATTTCTCGTATAAATCTTTGTCCCAAATCTCAACAATATTAACCGCAGATGAAAAAACCACATCTTTAGAAATACTCGCAAACGTTACCAAATCTTTTGGAACAAGCAATCTCCCCAATGCATCAACCTCAACCACTTTAACACCAGCAGTAAACCTTCTAATGAAATCGTTGTTCTTTTTTACAAAGCGATTAAGCTTGTTGATTTTTTTCATCATAGCATCCCATTCTACCATAGGATACAACTCTAAACACGGCTGAAAAACAGAACGCTTCAAAACAAATCCGTCTTGAAGAGAAGGCGTCAATTGCTTTTTTAAAGGTGCAGGCATCATTAGCCTTCCTTTAGCATCAACTTTACATTCATATGTTCCAACAATTGTGTTCAAAAAAAACTAGTTAACATGTTATACAGCAAAAATATAAAAAATATTACCACATTTTACCACTTTATACCACTTTGTTAATAAGTTTAACCACTTTGCTACCACTTTCCATAATCAACAATCAATCAATACGTTAACTATTAATTAACAGATTCTTAAATACGTTATTCATTCAAAAAAATAATGCGCTAATTTTCTTAAAAAATTGAGTATTATGCACATTTCTTAACATTTGAATATTTTAACAAATAGTGGTTTAATTACTGATTTTTAATCATTTATAAATTCTACTCAAATTATCTAGTTAAAAAATTGCATCAAAAATTCATTTTTGTTGAATTAACCCTATATTTGTCGAAATTGAAATTGGCATTAGATTAGATGGACAAACACTATAAAAAAGAAGGCAAATACAGCTATTTTGAAGCTGGAGAAGGAACTCCAATCGTTATTCTTCATGGTTTAATGGGAGGTCTAAGTAACTTTGATGGTGTAGCACAATATTTCCCGACAAAAGGATATAAAGTTGTTATTCCAGATTTGCCGATATACACCCAAAGCATTTTAAAAACGAACGTAAAAAGTTTTGCGAAATACGTAAAAGACTTTATCACTTTTAAAGGTTTTGACAAAGTAATTCTTTTAGGAAATTCTCTTGGAGGACATATTGCCTTGTATCACACAAAGCTTTATCCTGAAAAAGTTGCAGGACTTGTAATCACTGGAAGTTCTGGACTTTACGAAAGCGCAATGGGAGACAGTTATCCAAGAAGAGGCGATTATGAATACATCAAAAAGAAAGCTGAAGATGTATTTTATGACCCAAAAATCGCAACTCCTGAATTGATTGATGAAGTTTACGCTACCGCTAATGACCGAATCAAATTAATCAAAACTTTGACTATTGCAAAAAGCGCAATACGCCATAATATGGCCAAAGATTTGCCAAAAATGGACGTTGACACTTGCATTATTTGGGGTAAAAATGACTCTGTAACGCCACCAAATGTTGCAGAAGAATTTGATAAATTATTGCCAAATTCAACTTTATATTGGATTGACAAATGCGGGCACGCAGCAATGATGGAACACCCAGAAGAATTTAACGAAATTCTTGAAAAATGGCTTACTGAAAAGAATTTCTAGCCATTAAATTTTATTTTTTAAGGAGGTTTTAAAACGAAGGAGTATGAAAATTAACACCGCCGAATTTATTGTCAGCAATTCTGATGCATCAAAATGTCCAAAGGAGTTTTTGCCAGAATATGCTTTTATAGGAAGATCAAATGTAGGTAAGTCATCTTTGATAAATATGCTTACCAACAATAAAAGTTTAGCAAAAACATCTTCAAGACCAGGAAAAACACAATTAATTAATCACTTTAAAATCAATAATAATTGGTTTTTAGTTGATTTACCTGGTTATGGTTACGCTAAGGTTTCAAAAAAAACAAAATCAATTTTTCAACAGTTCATTACCGATTATTTCGAGAATAGAGAACAATTGGTTTGTGCTTTTGTTTTAATTGACATTCGTCATGAAGCTCAAAATATAGACATCGAATTTATGTCTTATATGGGGGAAAGCGAAATTCCGTTCTGTATTATTTTTACTAAAGCGGATAAAATCGGTAAAACAAAAATAGATTCGCATATTGCAGCTTACAAAAAGCAAATGTTTGCTAATAACTGGGCCGAAATGCCTCAGTATTTTATAACCTCATCGACAGAAACAATCGGAAAAGATGAAGTTCTGTCTTATATCGATCAAGTGAATCAGGAAGTTTTTAAAAATAATTCAGAATTTTAAATTTTTAAAAACTCACAATATTAAAATCCCAAATTCCAATTGCAAACTTGGAATTTGGGATTTTTTTTATTTTAAAATTTTAAAATTTACGCTCTGCTTTCGAAGTTTCTCTTAAGTGTTCTTCTAAAATTTAAAGCTCTCCATTCTTTATAGATTAAAAACTGATAAAGAATATAAAATAAAGAATTAAAGAACCAGAAATCAAGGAAAAACGGTTCAGTAAAAACTACCGAGTCACTATTTCCAGACAAGAAAATACCTGCACTGCTTGTTAAATAAATAATTAATCCATTGCAGAAATAAAAATAATCATGCTTGACATTTTTTAAATTCGATATAATAAAATAGAATGCGTAAAATAAAAGCGGAATTGATGTTATTGCAATTTCGATCAAATTAAATTCCCAATAAAGCGAAGGTCGTTTATAATATTGACATCCTAAAAAAAGCAACACCGAAACAAACACGATTATCATAATTTGCTTGAATATCTTATTTGAAAAACTATTGTAGAAAAATAAGTTTAATGTGACAAACTGAAAAATAAAATAATAATGGGAAAGGAAAAAATTCGAATTAGGATAGAGAAATCCAATGATATTACAGAGGAGTTCAACGCAAAATAAAAGACCTAAATAGATCGTAATCATACGATACATTACATCTCTGTTTTTACATGTGGCAGAAAACCTTATGGCATTAGCAAGTAAAAAAAACAGCCCTATAAGACTTACAATAAAAGGAAACCACATATTATTTTTTCTTAAAACGATATTGGAAAAATACCTTTTTAAGATTTAATTACAAAATAGAATTCCAATTTATTTTAAAACAATAAAAAAATCCCAAACTCCTCCCGAAGTCTCGGGATAAGATTGGAATTTGGGATTTCATTTATTTGAAATGTAACTATTTCGTAAGCTCTAGTTTTTCTGCGAAGTAATCACAGAAATCTTTCATAGTATCAGACATTTTTTCGTCGTCTGTTGCACGTTTGAAAGTATCTGACATTGCAACTAAAGTCTGATGAAAGAAAATCTTCATTTCGTCTACCGGCATATCTTTCGTCCACAAATCGATACGCATTGTTTCTTTTACTTTGCTGTCCCAAATAGACAACATGATCGCTTTAGCTTCTTCCGCTTGCACTCCTCCATCTTGAGCACTCCATGTTAGTTTTTCTGGAACGCGGTTTTCGTCTAATTCTATATTGAATTTAATCTCTGAGTTTATATTTGCCATTATTTCTTAGGTTTATATTTTGATTTTTCGAAGATTTCTTTTGCATCAATTTTAAATAATTCTGCCAAAGAAACATTGCTATTATTTTTCATGTAAGAACGTACCATTTGCCATCCAATCCAAGTTCCTACTCGTCCTGGAGAATCATTATCTATTTCTAAAAAGAATTTAGAGAAAGGCGCTGGAGCTATAAATCGTGTTCTCAATTTCGGATCATCACTGTAAAGCATTTCATTTTCTATGAAATAACGCCACATATAAGCTTCATTTTCTTCACACCATTTAATTTGTTCTGGAGTATATCCTATTTTTTCTGCATCTGTATATTCAGGAAGAAGCAAATCTTTTGCATAAAGCTGTTTCCCTTCAAAAACCATCTGAGCAACTAAACTTTTATCCAATGAATTTGGAATATTTCTATAAGAAAAACTAGAAACCACATCTGGCATAATCTGTCTTTCTTCGAAATTTTGTTTTAAATAATTCGGGAACTCATAAAACTTATGATCTTTTCCTAAATAAAGTTCCAAAGCAACAACTACAAGACTATCTGCATAAATTGCTTTTGCACTATAGTCCATTTCTCCAATAACTGTAATTACTTTAGGAATTTTAGTTTTAGGAAAATAATATTTTATGTGTTGAAAAAGTCCGTCGAACTCTTTACGAACAGGTTCAAAATTGCTGTATTTTTTCTGAACTTCGTCGTAAACTTCTCTCCAGATCGGATCATTCATTTTCTGAATCCAAATATTGTCATCGTTTCCAGGAAAGAAAAACGGATATTGCTTTTTTATCTTTGCAAGATCTTGAGGTTTGGTTTCAAAAAACACTTTATCAAAACGTTCTACTTTGATATCAACTGGAATTTCTTCTACTTCTTTTTCAACCTTACTTTTTTGATCACAGGACAAAAAAAACAGGCATAGAACCACTGCAAAGCGATAAATTTTCATTTTATTTTAATTAGATTTGTGTTATCAGAATTTTAAGTAATTGCATACTCAAAATAATTCTGCAAATATACATCCCTGTATCTTAAAACTTAAACTATTATGGCTAAAAAAAGCACAATTCAGACAGAAAAGGTAAATACGCATATTGTAGAGTGGTTAAAAAATTATGCTACTAGTGCAAAAGTAAATGGTTTTGTAATCGGAATCTCTGGAGGTGTAGATTCTGCAGTAACTTCAACTTTATGCGCACAGACAGGACTGAAAGTTTTATGTGTAGAAATGCCAATTCATCAGGCAGAAAGTCAAGTAAATAGAGCCAAAGAACATATTGAACAACTTAAGAAACGTTTTCCAAATGTTTCTGATGTTCAGACAGATTTGACAGGAGTTTTTGAATCATTTAAAAGCGCAGTGCCTTCAACAGCTGACGAAGCAAAAGTAAATTTAGCTTTAGCAAATACGCGTGCACGAATCAGAATGACTTCTTTATATTATTTAGCTGGAATTCATGGTTTACTTGTTGCCGGAACCGGAAACAAAGTAGAAGATTTTGGTGTAGGTTTTTACACAAAATATGGAGATGGCGGCGTCGATTTGAGTCCAATTGCTGATTTAATGAAATCTGATGTATACGCTTTAGGAACATTTTTACAAATTCCGCAGTCAATTTTAACAGCTGCTCCTACAGATGGATTATTTGGCGATAATCGTACAGATGAGGATCAATTAGGTGCAAGTTACGACGAATTAGAATGGGCAATGTTAGCCGCGGAGTCAGGAAATACGGCATCTGACTTCGAGGGGAGAGAAAAATCTGTCTTTGAAATTTATAAAAGATTAAACACCAGCAACAAGCATAAAATGGATCCAATTCCAGTTTGTTTGATACCAAAAACGTTAAAATAATAGATTTTAACATTCTCTGCGAGTTATTACAGAATTTATTTATTAATTTTACCACTCCAAAAACATGAACAATTCTAAAAAAGGTAAAAATTATGATTAAAGTATGTCTAGCAGACAATCATCCTGTGACGCACTTTGGCGTTAAGTCTTATTTTAAAGACCACGATCAAATTTCAATTGTTGCCAACGTAGGCAATTTTTCAATGGTTAGAGATATTCTTCAGACGAAGGAGATCGATATTCTAATTCTAGATTTAGAGTTAGAAGGTCTTTCGAGTATCTTTGAAATTAAATCTATCCTGAAAAATTTCCCAAAAACAAAAATTGTTATTTTCAGTGATCTTGCTGAGCAAATGTACGCTCCAAACGCAATTAAAGCAGGAGTTTCTGGGTATGTACACAAAACAGAAAAACTTGAAACATTAGGTCATTCTATTATTAAAGTACACGAAGGAAAAATTATCATCAACGAAACAGTACGCAAAAACATGGCACTTATCGCTAAACAAAGTAAAAGCGAGCGTCTGTACAGAAAACTTTCAAATCGTGAGATCGAGGTTTTACGCTACTTAAGTGATGGTAAGAAAAACAATGAAATCTCTAAAATCTTAAATCTGAACGAAAAAACGATCAGTACTTACAAACTGAGATTATTAACTAAATTAAATGTTACTAATTTAGTTGACTTAGTAAATAAAGCTAAGACTTTAGAAATTATTTAATTACAATCTCGACTACCTTAATTTTAAGCAAATCGAAAACCTTTATAAAAACTCTATCTTTCTTGATTCATCAAATAAGATAGAGTTTTTTTCTTTTTAGTGATAAGGCACCACTACTCGGCCTAATTTCTTCGAAAAATTATTCAGCAGTTTAGAATAATCGACAACCATACTCAAAACTTCAGAATTGTCTTCCTGCGGATCATTGAGCAGCGAATTTTTTAATTCTGCAATAATTCCAGAAACCAAATACCATCGCATTGAAAAAATTGTATCCGAAACATTCAACTCGATAGTTTCCGTTTTATGTTTTGGATAAATATTCTGTCCTTCCCAATTATGAATGGTTAACCTTTCGTCTTCCATCAAAATATTGGTTACTTCCTGAGCAAATTCGGGCTCTAAATGCATTAAATATTTATCTAAACTAAAAGTTTCATTTTGGTTATAGAAGTCAATAATATTATTATAAATATTCTTAAACAAAGCATTTGAGAGTTCTACCTCATCTTCCTGCAGACTCAAATAAATTTTTTCAAATACTTTATATTGTCGTTTCTCAGAAACCTCTTTTACATTTCCTTCTTCATCAGCTTTTAAGAAAACATCTTCAAAATTTTCAACTACGCTTCCGTACAATAATAGAATTTCTATAATTTTCCTTTCAAAACCATATAAAATATCTACTTTTTGAGCTTGCTCTTGCGGATAATATCCTGGATCGCCTGGATAATCATAACCTTCGGGCGGCCCTGTTCTTGGATCTTCTGGATCTCCTCCCGAAAAAGTTCCTGCTTGCGGAGGCTGGTTTCTATGAACTTCAAAAGGTTTTTGCTCTTGTTTCTGCTTTTTATTCGCTTCAGCTATATCTTTTTGAATCAACTGCGCCAAAGTACTCGTCAAGACCTGTTCCGAAATATCCATAATTCGAGCACATTCCTGAATATAGACTTCACGCTGAATACGGTCTGGTATTTTAGAAATACTCGCAACCATATCACGAATCAAATCGGCTTTTTTTATTGGATCGTTTTTAGCTTCGCCCATTAAAATCGAAGCCTTGAACTGTATAAAGTCTTTGCTGTTATTTTCTAGGTAAGCAACTAAATCGTCATGCGAATTTTTTCGTGCAAAACTATCTGGATCTTCTCCGTCAGGAAAAGAACAAACTCTTACATTCATTCCTTCTTCCAAGATCAAATCGATTCCTCGAATAGAAGCTCTTAAACCTGCCGCATCTCCATCAAAAAGAACGGTTATATTTCGCGTCAGACGATTTATTAAACGAATCTGATCTGGCGTTAAAGCTGTTCCAGAAGAAGCCACAACATTTTCTATTCCAGCTTGACTGAACTGAATCACATCGGTATAACCTTCAACCAAATAACAATTGTTTTGCTTCGCAATAGATTGTTTGGCATGATAAATTCCGTAAAGGACTTTACTTTTATGGTAAATATCGCTTTCTGGCGAATTCAGGTATTTTGCGGCTTTTTTATCGTTGGTTAAAATACGTCCTCCAAAACCTAAAACACGACCCGACATACTTTGAATCGGGAACATGACGCGTCCTTTAAATCGGTCAAAAGGACGGTCCTCTCTCGCAATTGTTAAACCTGTACTTTCTAGAAATTCTAATTTATAACCTTTCCCTAAGGCTTCTTTCGTCAAAGCATCCCAAGTTTCTGGAGAATATCCTAAATTGAATTTTTTAATAGTTTCATTCGTAAATCCTCTTTCTTTAAAATAAGACAAACCAATTGCCTTTCCTTCTTCAGAATTTATTAAAACATCTTGAAAATATTTCGCTGCAAATTCAGAAACCAAATACATACTTTCACGAAGATCTGTATTGGCTTTTTCTGCTTCAGTCTGCTCCGTTTCTTCAATTTCGATATTGTATTTTTTGGCTAAATAACGAATGGCTTCTGGATAGGTAAATTGCGAATGTTCCATTAAAAATTTAACAGAGTTTCCTCCTTTTCCTGTACTAAAATCTTTCCAGATTCCTTTTGCCGGAGAAACCATGAACGAAGGAGAACGCTCATCTGAGAATGGACTCAGCCCTTTAAAATTACTTCCTGCGCGTTTTAAATTGACAAAATCACCAATAACCTCCTCTACTCGAGCAGTTTCAAAAACAGAATCTATGGTATTTTGTGAAATCAAAGTGTTTTAAATTTTAAAAGTTGAGAGCTAGCAAAAATACGTAAATCTTGTTGGAATTTTAATCATTTTTAAATCAAAAAAAGCATCTCTGTTGAGATGCTTTTTTCACTAACTAAACGACCAATACTTTTAGTTTAAATCTACGCGAAGTCCTAACGATATGTTATTCTCTTTTACTAGATTATTCTGAAATAATGGATTTAAATCATACTTACAATACAAACTCAATTCTCTATATCCGATATATGAGCTCAGACCATAAATAAAATTATTTACATTGTAATCGCCTTTTATTGTGGTTTTATATTTTAAATCTTCCTCTTCAAATTTTAAAATCTGTTTTGATTTCACGTTAATTCCTGCATAACCTCCAATTCCAAAACGAAAACTTTTATGAGTTTTAAAATACGTTTTTCCGTTACTTTCTGTAGGTCTGGTAAAATCAAACTCTAAATGTACCGGCGCAACCAAATACACATTTCTAAAACGAGATTCAGTTAAATGGACTTGATTTTCTACAAGATTAGTCTGTTCTCCATCTACGACAAAACTTCTGTTATTTGTTGGACGTATATTATTATACATTAACGAAAGTCCATATTTTGCATGAAGCAGATTGTCATTTTTCATTAATCTTGAGTTATACGTAAAACCCCATTCGTAAAAATGCGATCCCATAAATTTATAATTTGAATCCTGAAGTTTTCCATCGACCATCATATTATTTAATCCCATTGCAAATACAAACTGCGATGTTGTTCGCTTTTCACCATGAATAGAATCTTTATGATGGTTATATGACTTCCAGCGAATCATGTAGATTTTTGCAGAATCTTCTTTTATTTTCCCATCTACTTTTTTCTGAACTAAATCGTTTAGTTCATTTTGAGCCAGAGTAATTTTTTCTTCCATAATTACAGCTCTTGCCTCTGCCAATTCTTTTTTACGTTTTTCAGCCTGTTCCTGAGTAATTTTTCCTTCAGATAACTGAACGTTTACTGCTTCAACTTCTTCTTTTAATGCTTCTTTTTCTTCTTTTGTAATTTTCTCGATTTTATTAGCGATTCTTTTTGTTTCAGATTCAAAGGTTTCCTGTCCAATTACTTTATTTACCAAAAGGAAAAAGAAAAGAATGAAATAAATGGTAATATTTTTCATGATTGATTTTTTAAAATGATTGATTAGTGATTGATGATTTTATTTATTAATGCTTTACTCTTGTTGATTTCTATTAGACAAAGCAACTTTTACTTCCTGAAAGTTTTTGTTTACTTTAGTAATTACTTTTTCTCTAAATGAAAGCTCTAATTCGCCGTCGACTTGATTCAATAAATCGTTGGCATTGATTTTTACTTTTGCTTTTTTAACGCCGCTTTCTGCCAGAACTTTATTTTCTGCTGTTTGCAATAATTGATCAACATTTTCTTTTTTAGGATTCTCTGGGATTACGGTTTGATTGTTTGTTGATTGTTTTTCTTGATTGTTTTTGATGATTGAAGACTCCGCTATTTGATTTGATTCATTTTGAGTGATTTTATTTGAAATTTGCTCCGAAGCTTCGGAATTGCTTTTTTTGTTTTTGTTTCCTGTTTCTTTCGAAGTTTTTTCGGCAATTGCAGTTTCAGTTTTTACTGAATCAACAGTATTTAAAACAGGTTCTGTTACCGATTCTTTTTTAGTTTCTTTTTCAACAACTACCGTTTCTGGCGTTTTAACCACATTTTTATTTTGATTGAAAAACGGCGTTCCAACCAATAAAAACCCAATGAAACTTGCTGCGATATACAGCCATTTTCTTTTTGATTTTTTTTCTGGCTTTTTCTCTTCTACTACACTCAACATCGCATCCAATCGATCCCAGGCTTTGCTGCTTGGTTCTATACGGCGTTCGTTAAGTTTTTCACGGAAATCCTTTTCAAAATTATTCGGTTCCATTATCTTGTTTTTTTAAAATAGTAATTTGTGTTTGCAGCATTTTTCTAGCGTGCGATAATTGCGATTTCGATGTTCCTTCATTAATTCCTAACATCTTGGCAATTTCATTGTGTTTGTAACCTTCAATAGCATATAAATTGAAAACCATTTTATAGCCGTCGGGCAAAGCATCAATTAAATACTGAATCTGTTCTACGGTAAATTGACTGTCGATTTCATTAAAGCTTTCTTCAACAAAAAACTCATCTTCGGCAAATTTTACCTTTTTCTGAACTCTTAAATACGAAATACATTCGTTAACCATAATTCGGCGGATCCAGCCTTCAAAACTTCCTTTGTGTTCAAACTTGCTTAAATTGGTAAACACTTTCATGAAAGCCGTTATCATTACATCTTCTGCTAATTGTATGTCTTTTATGTATTGACGACATACACTTAACATTTTCGAAGAAAACTTACTATAAATCTGCTGCTGTGCCTGACGATTGTTCTCGGCAGCCAGCTTTATGATTTTGGTTTCTTCTTGATGTAAATGAATAATTTTCATTTATAAGCTTTTCGGTTTTGGTTTTAGAAACAGACTTCTATTAGCATAGACGATTGTCGATTTGAAATGGTTGCATGAGGGTGAAAAAAAATAAATAAAATTTTTCAATTTTAAAATTCCAAATCCCAACACGACAACAACAGCCAATTGATTTATAGAAAAATACAACTAAAGCATTTAGTCCTTTTTTTAATATGTTAATTCAAATAAAAATAAAACATACTCTACCAATTTAGAATCTTTAATTAGATTTAAAGTAATAAAAGAAAAATAACTAAATTTAATTTTGTTTATTTGTACGTTTTTATTTACAATTAAAGAAGAAAGAAAAATGAGTTTAGATATGAATGTCTTTGTCGAAGATTTATCAGACAGCATAATTCCAGAAATTTTAAAAAGGTTAAATGATTTTGATATGAAGGTCGAAATTCATCCTGATTTTTCATTTCAAACACAGACAGGTTTTCTTCCATTCAAGTTTACTTTAGAAAACAGCAAATTTGATATTTTGAAAGACAAAGAGCTTCTGAGCGGTTTTGAATTGTATATTGATGATTATGATTTTCAAAAAGAGAAAAAACATCTTCAGTCTAAGAAAAACCTGTTTCAAAAAATATTCAATAAACAAACTGAAACAGAGAAAAGATTATCAAAATGCACTAAAGTTTTAAACTTTAACTGGCATCTAGATATCACTTTTGAATTACGATTCGTATTATTAACCAGCGCAATAATTACTGAAATTACAAACGGAGTCAGACATGATCCTGCCACTGATTATTGGTATGAGAATAAGAATATCGTTAAGGAAGCTTTTGAAGATGTAGAAAAATTTGAATTATCAGTTTCTCATGATAGATTACGATTTCATGAATTTGAGGGATGGTAAAAGATTACTTCTTCCTCTCAATCACATAATTCACCATCAAAGTCAAAGCGTCTTTATACTCAGAATCTTTGAAGTTTTGAAGTAATGCAAGTGCTTCCTGTTGGAATTCGACCATTTTGTTTTCGGCGTAAGCCAAACCATTATTATCTTTTACAAAAGCAATAACTTCTTTTACGCGTTTTTTGTCTTTGTTGTGGTTTTTGATGGAGTTTATCAGCCACTTTTTTTCTTGTGGAGTACAAGTATTTAAAACATGAATTAAAGGCAAAGTCATTTTTTGCTCCTTAATATCTATTCCGGTTGGTTTTCCGATGGCTTCTTCGCTATAATCGAATAAATCGTCTTTAATTTGAAATGCCATTCCGATCAATTCACCGAATTTGCGCATGTTTTCTACCTGAATATCATCTTCGATTACGGCTTTCGCGCCAAGCGCACAACAAGCAGCAATAAGTGTTGCGGTTTTCTTTCTGATGATTTCGTAGTAAACGTCTTCAGTAATATCTAGTCTTCTTGCTTTTTCAATTTGAAGCAATTCTCCTTCGCTCATTTCGCGAACGGCTACAGAAATGATTCTCAATAAATCGAAATCGCCATTATCAATAGAAAGCAACAGACCTTTCGACAATAAATAATCTCCAACTAAAACGGCAATTTTATTCTTCCAAAGGGCATTGATTGAGAAAAATCCGCGACGGCGATTACTGTCATCTACAACATCATCGTGTACCAAAGTTGCGGTGTGAATTAACTCAATTACCGAAGCTCCGCGGTAGGTTCTTTCGTTTACAGTGCCTCCAGAAACCATTTTTGCAGTAAGAAAAACAAACATCGGACGCATTTGTTTTCCCTTGCGGTTTACGATATAATAAGTGATTCGGTTTAGTAACGCAACCTTCGAAGTCATCGACTCATGGAACTTTTTTTCGAAAAGTTCCATCTCGGTAAAAATAGGCTGTTTTATTTGAGACGTAATATTCATTTAGACTTCAAATATACTATTTTTAATAAAAATACGTTGTGTATTTTAAGGCAGGATTTAAAAAAAATTATGCCTTAATCTAAAAACAACTACCAAAAATAGCTCTAACTAATACTGATTTGAATTCATTAATTAAAAAAGAAGAACCCAAAACTATTTATTTATGAAAACAAAATTTTTATTAATTAGCACTTGTATTACTATGTCTTTTTTTGTCAGCTGTAATTCTGATGAAAAAACAAATGATGGATCAGGAACGGCGATTACAAATGAAGAGATTATAACCAACTCTAAAATCGATGCTTCTGTTGAAGATGTTACTAATATTGCCGAGGATCAATTTAGCTCTCAGATTAATGTAAATGCAAAACCAGGCGGACCTATAAAAAATTATCTTCCTAGCTGTGCCACAATTACTACGGTTTTAACTAATAATACTTGGACAAAAACAGTAGATTTTGGCGTTGAAGGCTGTACTCTAAATAACGGAAATACAGTAAAAGGAAAAATGGTTATTTCTTTTTCAAACGATTTTAGTACTTCTACACAAACTATCAGCTACACTTTTGAAGGATTTTATCATAATGGGAAAAAACTTCAGGGAAGCAAAAGCATTGTAAGAACTATTAAAGAAACTGATTTATTGGTAACACCTCACCCTGTTTCGACAGCTTCGATAGATTTAACGATTACTTTTGATGACGGCGGTGTTTATACCAGAAAAGGAACTTTGGTAAAAGAAATGACTTCTGGCTATGATACTTGGTACGATTGGGATGATAATGTATTTGTTGTTACAGGAAGCGGTTCTACAACTTTCCCTAACGGAGATACTTTCTCAGCAGAAATTACAACACCTTTAGAATTTAATGCAGAATGCAGAAAATGTTTTGCGGTAAAAGGTATTGTTTCTATAACTAAAAATGGTGCAGCTGCAACTATTGATTATGGAAACGGAGAATGCGATACGATTGCAACAGTAACAAAAGACGGAGTTACAGAAGAAGTAGATTTGAAAAAATAGCATCCTTTTTGCCCAAAAAAAGAAGCATTAAGAACAAGAATTATTTTCTCGTTTTTAATGCTTTTTTTATTATCTAAAACCGATCAAATGTCCCTATGGGACATAATTATCATTGTCAATATTTTTTTTCTACCGATCATATACTCCTACGGAGTATTTTTATGCTTCTTTGTTTGCTAATTGTCCGCAGGCGGCGTCGATATCTTTTCCTCGGCTTCTTCTTACTTTTACTACGACTCCAATATTTTCTAAAGCTTTTATGTAAGCCATAATCGATTCTTCTGAAGCTTGCTGGAATTCGCCATCATCAATTGGGTTATATTCAATCAAATTGACTTTGCATGGAACATATTTACAGAATTTAACCAATGCATCAACTGAAGCTTTATCATCGTTAATTCCTTTCCAAACTACATATTCGTAGGATATTTTACTTTTGGTTTTTCTATACCAATATTCTAATGCTTCTCTCAAATCTTTTAAAGGGAAGTTTTTACTGAATGGCATAATGCGCGCACGAGTTTCGTCTATAGCCGAATGCAATGAAACTGCTAGTTTAAACTTCACATCGTCGTCTGCCATTTTTTTGATCATTTTCGGAATTCCCGAAGTAGAAACCATAATTCGTTTTGGAGACATTCCTAAACCTTCTTCAGAAGTAATCATGTCGATTGCTTTAATGACATTATTATAATTCATTAAAGGTTCTCCCATTCCCATGAAAACAATATTTGAAAGCGGATGATTATAGTATAAACGGCTTTCTTTATCAATAGCTAGAACTTGATCGTAAATTTCGCCTGGTTCTAGATTTCGCATTCTTTTTAACCTCGCTGTTGCGCAGAAATTACAATCTAAACTACACCCAACTTGACTAGAAACACAAGCAGTAGTTCTAGTTTCTGTCGGAATTAAAACAGATTCTACCACAAGTCCGTCGTGAAGTCTAACGGCATTTTTAACTGTTCCGTCACTACTTCTCTGCATTGTATCAACCTTAATATGATTGATCACAAAATTGTTTTCAAGCATTGATCTTGTAGCTTTTGCCACATTTGTCATATCCTCAAAACTGTGAGCCCCTTTACTCCATAACCATTCATAAACCTGATTTCCGCGGAAAGCTTTATCTCCATTTTCAACAAAAAAATCGCGAAGCTGGTCTTTTGATAAGGCGCGTATGTCTTTTTTCTCCATTTGCATGCTGCAAAGTTAATTTTATTTCCAGTATTTTCTACAACTTAAAGCGTTTTCCATCCTTTTTTTCTTTATTTCTCTAATAAGAATTGGATCGAAAAAAACGATACTTCCTCTTTCGCTTAAAAACACAACAAACTAATAAGCAATTACTTATGTTTTGTTTTTTACTCTTCAAAAGCTAAAATCCTAGCACTAATAAGGATTCGCACCCTTTACTATAACAATTTAATAAAACTTTAGCCATGATTTTTATCATTTCGTTTTCTTCGCGCGCGCGATAATTTTGGTCTAAGAAATAAGGATAACTACTAATTCTTTAACCACTAACAGAATTTGAAACTTCCTTATTTAAATGATTAACCTATACTTTATCAAAATGAAAACAATTCAATCAATTTTACTGACAGTGATTTTTACAACACTTTCATTAGAGGCAAATGCACAAAGAAATTATACAGTAAATACAAATTCTACTTTCGAAGTTGCAGGAACTTCTACCGTGCATGACTGGGTAATGAAATCTACAGAAGGAACAGGAACTGCAAACCTAACAGTTAAAGATTCTAAACTGGCTGGCATACATAGCCTATCTATTTCAATATTAGCAGAAAGTTTAAAAAGCTACAAAGAAAGCATGGATAAGGTGGCTTATGAAGCTTTAGATACTGATACGCATAAAAACATTGAATACGTTTTGAAATCTGCTGAAAAAATAGATGAAACAACTTGGAACCTAACTGGAGTTTACACTATTGCAGGAGTAAGTAAAGAATATCAAACTCAAGTAAAAGTAACTACTAATAAAGGAACAATCACACTGCAAGGTTCTAACCAAATTACTTTTGGCGATTTTGAAATGACTCCACCAAAGGCTGCATTAGGAGTTGTTAAAGCTGGAAAAGATTTAACTGTGATCTTCAATATTATTTTAAGCTAAAGAAAATCAATTTCTAATGTTAAAATAAATACCCTTTTTAAGTTTTTATTTCCTCTAACTAAATGTTAAAAATTGACAACTTAACAAAATTCAATACCCGTTTTTGCTTTAGTGATCGATTTTGCAGAAAATGAAAACGTTGTAGTTATTAAATACTTATTTAATAAAATTTTAACAATGATTTTTATCATGTATTTCACTGATTTATAGAAGGATCTTTGATACAAGTTAAAACAACATTCTTAGTACTAAATAGAAACTGGCCGATTTATTAACTTATTTTTTATAATAAAAACATGACAAAAATGAAAACAAGTACAATGAAATTTTTAGCATTCGTAACCGCTTTCTTCGGAATTACAACAATTGTTACTGCACAAAAATCATACAATTTAGATAGCAAATCTACATTCTCTGTTGCGGGAACTTCAACACTTCACGATTGGGAAATGAAATCGGCTTCAGGAACTGGAACTGCATCACTAAATCTTGCTAACGGAAAATTAACTGATATCGATGCATTAACAATAACCCTTCCAGCAGAAACCATAAAAAGCGAGAAAAAAAGCATGGATAAAGTAGCTTATGAGACTTTAAAGACAGATAAAAATAAAAACATTAAATACGTTCTAAAATCTGCCGAAAAAGTAAACGAAACTACTTGGGAGTTAACTGGAACTTACACCATCGCAGGAGTTAGCAAAGTATACAAAACAACTGCAAAAACAACTGTAACAAAAGATGGTTTAAATCTGCAAGGATCTAACAAAATCACTTTTACAGAATTCGGAATGAAATCGCCAACTGCAATGCTCGGCACAATTAAAACAGGTCAAGACCTAACCCTAAAATTTAATTTAAACTTTAATTTATAACCGCCATGAAGAAGATTTATATCCTATTTATTACAGTAATAAGTACGTTTGCTGTAAACGCACAAGTAAGCTTTGGAAACATGCAAAACCAAATCTCTAGAGGGAAAGACGGTATCAACGTTTTCGACGTACAAAAAGACACTAGAGAATTTAAAGGTCTTAGTATTGATCTTGGTGCTGCTTTCAACATGGATTTCCAAGCAACAAATTCATTTAACGACCAACCTGCTAACATTACGACTACAACTACTACTGCTACTGGAACTACCACTAGAACAATTTCAGGATATCGCTTAATGAATACTGAGAACAATTTTACGCTTCCTGCTGCTGATATGTATATTGGTGCTCAATTGTTTGATGGAGTAAGAGTAAATTTAGATATTTATTTAGCTTCAAGACACCATAATGATTCTTATGTAAAAGGTGGATACTTACAAATTGACAAGTTAGATTTCATCAAAAAAGACTTCTTGGCTGATGTAATGAAATATGCTACAATTAAAATTGGGCAAATGGAGAACAATTTTGGTGATGCTCACTTCAGAGGTTCTGATAATGGTAATACAATCAGAAATGCATTTGTTGGAAACAACATCATGTATTCTTTCACTACAGAAATGGGTATGGAGGTTTACTACAACAGAAGTGGATGGGTAAGTATGTTAGGTGTTACAAATGGTAATTTAAATCAAAGTAATGAAGAAGTTTTTTACACTACTGGACCAAACACTAACACAACACATAGCCCTTCAATCTTAGCTAAATTTGGTTACGACAAACAGCTTAATGACGATTTAAGAGTAAGATTAACTGGTTCTTATTATCATAATGCAAATCTTGGCAACGCAAACATCTATTCTGCTAATAGATCAGGATTTGGTTATTGGGGTATATTGAATAATAACGCTTATAAAAACACCATTACGAAGGCCGATGCTGATGGTAACGTTATTTCTACAAATACTACTGATGTTGCTACTAGTTTCAGTAAAACATCTACGCCAGAGGCAACGTTCAACCCTAATTTCAAAAATTGGGCTACTACGTACATGATTAACCCTTTTGTGAAATATAAAGGACTTGAATTCTTTGGAACTATCGAATTAGCTTCAGGAGGAGATAAAGCTGGTACTGACGACAAACGTACTGCTAATCAATATGCTTCAGAGCTTATTTACAGATTTGGAAAAACAGAACAATTCTATATCGGAGGAAAATACAATACCGTATCTGGAAAATTATCTAATGCTGATGCTAAAGAGGTTACTGTAGATAAATTTGAAGCAAGCGCTGGCTGGTTTATGACTAAAAACATTTTAGCTAAATTAAACTACGTTAATCAAAACTATAAAAATTACTCACAATTTACAGGAGATCCTGCTACTGGAAATCTAAACAACTTTTATGGTGGTAAATTTAATGGTTTAGTATTCGAAGCAACAATTGCATTCTAATATAAAAAAAATGAAAACAAGATTTTCAATATTAATTATGGGTTTAGCAATTTTCTTTTTCTTAGGAAGTGCTAAACCCACTTTTTTTGCAGAAGATACAGCTGTGGCAATAAATAAAATTAAAATAGAAATCACAGGACTATCTACTGTTGGTAAATACAATTGTTCTAATACCTTTAATATAAAAGATACTGTTTATGTAAACTCAGCTAAGAAAAACACTTTTAATACTGATATTAAAATGTCAAACTTTGATTGTGGCAACAAAATAATGACGAAAGATTTACAAGGAACAGTTAAAGTGAAACAATTTCCAAATAGTACTGTAAGTATTACAGATATTAAAAAAGATGGAAAAAATTACAAATGCAGATTAAATTTTTACATCACAGATAAAACACTGAAATACAAAGACTTCATCTTATATAATTCTGATGATAAAATTCAGGGAACTCTTAATTTAAAGTTTTCTGATATCGAATTGGAAGCTCCAGTAAAAATGGCGGGATTAATTAAAGTGAAAGATGATATTGTGATCAATTTCAGCTTATACAAAAACTAACTTTTTTCGCATTAAAAAATTTAAAAAAGCAAAGTAAAAAAAATCAAAATTTGGCACAAGAATTGTCTTGCTCTCAAAAGAAAAATAATCTTACAAAGAGCTCAGTAATTTTAAAAGTTGTAATTTTATTTTTCAGCCATTTAACCTTTAAGTTTTATCAACCTAAAAAAAATTGAAATTATGAAAAAACAAATTTTAAGTTTAGCTGTTATTGCCTTATTAGCATTTGCTGTTCAATCATGCGAGAAAAAAGAGCCAAAACCTGCAGAAGACGAATTAACTCTTGGCAACAAAGTAGATTCTCTTACATCTGATATCGAAGAGGTAAAAGACAGTGCTGTAAGCAAGGCCGAAACTACAGCCACTAAAGCTAAAGATGCTACAGAAAAAGCGGCAAATGATGTAAAAGAAGCTACTAAAAAAGCGGCTGAAGATGTAAAAGATGCCACTAAAAAAGGTGCCGAAAAAGTTGAAAATGCTGCTAAAGCTGCTAAAGACGGAACTGTAAAAACAGCCAAAGAAGTAAATGAAGCTTTGAAAAAATAAATTTCATCTAAATCTGAAACAGAAACCATTCGCAAAACGAATGGTTTTTTTTATGCAAAATTGTAAGCGAATTATTTTTGTATTTTTGCATTCAAATTACAAGATTCTACAACATGCATTTTATATCTCAAGAATTAGAAGATTACATCGAACAACATTCTGAAAACGAACCAGAATTGTTAGCAAAACTCAATAAAGAAACGTACCAAAAAATACTTTTACCAAGAATGCTTAGCGGTCATTTTCAAGGTCGTGTTTTAAGTATGTTATCTAAATTAATTCGTCCAGTAAATATTCTTGAAATCGGAACTTATACTGGTTATGCTGCTTTGTGTTTATGCGAAGGAATGCAGGAAAACGGACAATTGCATACAATAGATATCAAAGAAGAATTGGTCGATTTTCAGCGAAAATATTTTGATATGTCTCCTTGGGGAAAACAAATTTTTCAGCATTTGGGCGAAGCAGTAAACATCATTCCAGATTTGGATGTAAAATTTGATTTGGTTTTTATTGATGCCGATAAAGAAAACTATCTGAATTACTGGGAAATGATTGTTCCAAAAATGAATAAAGGCGGAATCATTTTATCTGATAATGTCCTTTGGAGTGGAAAAATTCTAGAACCAGTTCATCCAAATGATGTTAGTACAAAAGTGCTTTTAGAGTACAATCAACTTTTAAAAGATGATCCTAGAGTTGAGACGGTTTTATTGCCAATTCGTGATGGATTGACGGTTTCGAGGGTATTGTAATCTTTAAGACTCTAAGGTTCTGAGATACTAAGATTCTAAGTTTTTTTAAACTGAAAATATACTATTGGGTTTCCTCCAGCTAAAGCTGGAGGAACATAATTTAAGATCAAGGGCTTTAGCCAAATACTCGAAGGAGTTTTGGCTAAAGCCTTTTTATTTGCCAATAAAAAAACCTCCAGCTAAAGCTGGAGGCAATTGATATATAATCCTTAGTATCTTAGTATCTCAGAACCTTAGCATCTTAAAAAGAACTATCCTGGAAAATACTGTGGTTTCAATTTTCTGTACACTAAATAAATAAGTGATCCGAAAAGAGCTCCAAAGAAATATCCTGCTAGAATATCACCTGGAAAGTGTAATCCTAAATAAATACGGCTGTAAGCAAAAACTAAAGGCCATAAGAATAAAAGTCCGAAATATTTAAAGTGGCGCTTTAAAACTAAAAATAAGAAAGTCGCAACCGCCATTGTATTGGCTGCATGTCCTGAGAAAAAGCTATATGATTGCCTAACCTGAACCACTCGGATAATTGAGTTTACTTCAGGATCATTACACGGACGTAAACGCTGGAAAGTATGTTTGAATAAATTACAAGTCTGGTCTGTAAAAGCAATTAGAATCGCTATAAAAAGCAATAAATACAGGGTTTGTTTTCCTCCTATTTTTTTATAAATAAGATAGAATAGAAGTAAGAAAAATGGCGTCCAATACAACTGATTGGTAATAATAAGCCATAATTTATCGTATGTTTCAGAACCTAATCCGTTAAGAAAGATTAAAAGATCTTTATCTAATTCCTGTATTTTTTCAAGCATTACATTTGGCGTTTAATAGGTCCAGAGAGTGTGTCAATATCTTCTTTTACTTTTTCTATTTCAGTAGTTGTATCTCCTAAAAGATTTCCTGTATCTCCAAGTAAATTAGATTTTGCATTATTAATTTCTGCATTGATATTTCCTGTAAGATCATTCAAAGATTTCGCATCAAGACCATTAGCCTCTGCTCCTTTCTGAATTTCACTTTTAATATCATTAGTTGCATTTTTTAATTGAGCCATAGCTTTCCCCATTGTACGAGCAATTTCTGGCACTTTATCAGAACCAAAAAGCATAAGTACTATAAACAGTATGAAAACTAATTCTCCTCCTCCTATACCAAACATAACTTTTATTTTTGTTGTCGCAAAGATATTAAACTTTTCAGGTTAGAGTTTTAAAATTAACTTAAAAAGTCCTTTAAAATGCATTTATAAAAAGAAAAAAGTTCATCAAGCTTTTGTAAACCTGATGAACTTTTTATTCATTTTTTATTTTCTTAATCAAATTTTGACTTTGTTTCTACTTTTGGCCAAGAGTTATTGGTTACATCAATATCTGCCGTCATCAATTGAGGATCTATTTGAATACTCTTAATTGCTTTTGTTGTAGCGTAAACTTTTTTAGCCGTTTCGTTACTTTTTCTCCAAATCTGTGCTGGATATTTGTAACTGTCTTTAGAACCGTCTTCATAAGTAATCTCAACTAAAATTGGCATAATCATACCTCCTGGTTTATTAAACTCAACTTCATAGAAATATTTAGGAGATTTGATACTTGCTTTTTCATCAGCAGTAAAAGTCTGATCTACATAATCTGCCAAAGTTTTAAAGTCTTCTACTTTTAAGGCTTTTTTCTTAGAATCACTTACTTCTGCATTATCTCCAGAAACCAAGTAAACAAAAGGTCCTTTTTCATACCCAAAACGCCCTTTTCTTACTTTTACATCTTTAATATCTGCAGTTGGAGTTTCTGAAACATAATATTGTTTTACATCTTTAATTCCGATATCAACAAAATCTGTTGAGTAAAACCAACCTCTCCAGAACCAATCCAAATCTACTGCTGAAGCATCTTCCATTGTTCTAAAGAAATCTTCTGGGGTTGGATGCTTAAACTTCCATCTGTTTGCATACGTTCTGAATGCATGGTCGAATAATTCTCTTCCCATAACTACTTCTCTCAAAATATTAAGACCTGTAGCTGGTTTTCCGTAAGCATTATTTCCAAACTGGTGAATCGTTTCTGAATTCGACATAATCGGCTCTAAAAACTTTTGATCACCGCTCATATAAGGAACAATGTTTTTTGCTGGTCCTCTTCTTGAAGGGAAATTTGAATCTAATTCTTGTTCAGCTAAATATTCTAAGAATGAATTTAAACCTTCGTCCATCCAAGTCCATTGACGCTCATCAGAGTTTACAATCATCGGGAAGAAAGTATGTCCAACTTCGTGGATAATTACACCGATCATTCCGTTTTTAACTTCTTTGCTTGTTACGCCATTTTCATCTGGACGGCCATAATTCCAACAAATCATTGGATATTCCATTCCTTGATCTTCAGCTGAAACTGAAACTGCTTTTGGATAAGGATAATCAAAAGTATGAGCAGAATAACTTTTTAAAGTATGCGCTACAACCATTGTAGAAGTTTCACCCCAAAGCGGATTTGATTCTTTTGGATAAACAGATTCTGCCATAACTGTTCTGTCTCCAATTTTCACAGCCATTGCATCATAAATGAATTTTCTTGAAGAAGCAATTCCAAAGTCACGAACATTTTTAGCACTGAATTTCCAAGTTTTTTTCTTTTCAGAGAAACCTTTTTCCGCTGCTTCTGCTTCTGCTTGTGTTACAATTACAACAGGTTTATCAAAAGATTTTTGAGCCTCTTGATATCTTTTTACTTGTTCAGCTGTAAACACTTCGCTTCTGTTCATTAATTCTCCCGTAGCATCAATTACGTGATCTGCAGGAACTGTAATATTTACATCAAAGTTTCCGAAAGGAAGAGCAAACTCTCCGCTTCCCCAAAACTGCATATTTTGCCATCCTTCAACATCATTGTAAACCGCCATTCTTGGATAGAATTGCGCAATTACATATAATTTATTGCCGTCTTTCTCGAATAATTCATATCCAGAACGACCGCCTTCTTTTCTGTAATTATTGATATTATACCACCATTTGATTGAAAAAGAAATTTTCTCTTTTGGTTTTAATGGCGAAGTCAAGTTAATACGCATCATTGTTTCGTTGATCGTATAAGACAATGCATTTCCTTTAGCATCTTTTACTTGTTCAATATTAAAACCTCGCTCTAAGTCTTTTTTCAAATATTTAGAAGAAAACCCATCAAGTGGCAAAACCTGACTAATCTTGTCACTTTCTGCTAATGAAGTTTGTGTATTTGCTTTTGCCTGATTTTGATCCAATTGTACCCATAAATATTCTAAACTATCTGGCGAATTATTCGTATAAGTAATCGTTTCAGATCCGCTTAGTTTTGAATTTTTATCATCCAATTCAACATCAATTTTATAATCTGCTTGTTGTTGGTAATAAGCTGGACCTGGTGCTCCAGAAGCTGTACGAAACATATTTGGAGTTGCCAGCAAATCATACATCTGGCTAAACTTATTGGTATCGTATTTTCCCTGCTGTCTTGTAGGCGTGGTTGCTGCTTTCTCCTGCGCGATTAACATTGCAGGAAAAAGTAATAATAATGAAAGTTTTTTCATAAAAATCTAATGGTAATTTCTCAGGGCGTGAAAATAGTAATTTAAACACTAATTTTGCGGATTCGTTAATACTTTAACAATTCTTTCCTTGAAGATTCTGTAAAAAGCACGCTTCTTTTGGTATCAAATGCTGAAATATGTGTAATGTTTTGCTGTTCTGCATTCCAATCCACTAAAATAGTATTCGAAATTTCAAGCGTCTTAAATTTATCTATATCCTTAATTCTTGAGTAACAAACCAAAACGTCACCTGCCTCTACTTCTTTAGACAAAAAAGTTATGGCTTTTGACTGTCCGTTTACTTTGATTAAAAAATGTTCCGACAAGTATTTTTTCAATAATTCAACATCTGCTGGAGTTTCTTTGCTTGTACCCACAAATGCTTTTTTGTGATACTTTTTCTCCATTGCATTATTCAAATCATCAATAAAAATGCGGGAAGTAATTTGTAGCATCTTTTTCTCCGCTGCATAATTGACCTGAAAAACCCCAACATAAAATTTATGAAAAGTAAATGCTGAAGACAATACAAACAAAACTGCCAGCAAACAGTAAATTAATTTATTTTTCATTTTTGAATAGCAGGAGCTTTCTTAAATTCTTTATTCTTGTTAACCATAAAATCTATTAACTGAAATTTTTGATCAGGATCGACCAAAAGTTTTGAATGCGGATCATTTGAACAGTACATTAAAAACAATTCAATTTCATCGTCTTTAAGATTCAATGTTTTGGTATAAAAATCTTTTGTAAAATTGTCTTTAGCATATTCTACAAAAGCAATATCTGTAACTTCTTCTTCTTTCACATCTTCTTTCTTGCTCAGCAGTTTTTTGACATCTTTAAAAATACGAACAAAGTCCATTCCGTATTTAATAGTTTGATCTGAGAGCATTGCTTTATTTTCAGGAGAAGACAGTTTATCATCTTCAAACTGCATATCTACAATTCCTTGCGATCCGCCTCCCAGCGCCTTAACTTTTAATTCTTTTTGAACAACAACCTCTTTTAACTGATTATTTACTAAATCCAATTTTATTTTAAACAAAATTTCAGCGCAGTCTTTCTCCGTTAAAACAATTTTTTTTGATTGAAATGCTAAACCAGAAAACAGCAAAGTATCTTTTGGCCGAGCCATGATATCAAATAAACCGCCTGAACCGATAAATGTTCTGACATTTGCATTAATATTCATTACATAACCACTTTCTATGGCTAAAAAATCATTTAAAACCTGACCGTGCAATGGCTTTCTTGAACCGTTTTGTCCTAATACAATTTGACAAAATAAGCAGACAACGAGTACTCCTAATTTATTTTTCATTTTCGAGAATTGTTAAATATTTTCTTGCTAAATCTGTGATCAAAAACATACTCATTGTTTTGTTTTTAGTATTCAAAGATACAGCAAAATCAGCATCATCTACACAAAATAATTGAAATCCTTTTATATCATCAACAGGAATTCTTAATCTTTGCGTGTAATAATTCTCTTCAAAAAGATATTCCAACTTTCTAAAAAGAGCCTCCTTTTTCTCGACATTTACTTCTTTCTTCAACATGGCAGTTCTTCCCGAAATAGCATTTAACAGCTTATCAACAGAGGTTGAAGTTGCAGTATAAACTTTTCGTTCTGCTGGCGTATATTTTTTTTGTCCGTACGGAATAATTCCTAAATTTTCTGCAGTTATGTTAGCATTTTCATTAACAACCACTTCTTTTAATTCGACTTCTTTTGCCGTCATTTTAACAACCAGCACATTTGGAGAAATATCTTCTAAAGCAATTCTTCGTTTAACTGGTTCTAAGTTTACAGCAGAAAAAACTAAAACATCTCCTTCTTTTACAGCAATTGAAAAGCCACCATCAGAATCAGAAACAGTTGCTGCTTGAGTGTTGTTATTAATAATATTCACCCCTTCAATTGGAGTGGATTGCTCCATAACCTTTCCAACTAAATGCTTGTAGTCGCTTTTTTGTCCAAAACTAAGTTGAACAAAAATCAAAAAAACAATAATTGATATTACTTTACTTATTTTCACCTGCAATTATTTCTTTATACTTTACAGCCAATTCCCCTAAAAGAAATTCTGTTGAAGTTTTATTTTTTGAATTCATAGTTGCACAGAAACTTTCATTTTCAACTGCATAAAACTTAAATTCATTTATATTTTCTTTGGGTATACTTAAGCGCTCAACAAAATAAACCTCATCAAACAAATAACCTAATCTCTCAAAATTCTTTTCCTTTTTCTCGATTTCAACATTTGCTTTTAACCGCTTCGTTCTCCCATTTATTTTATTTATCAGAGGATCAAGTTGCATTGAACCTCCCAAAAGTCCAAGCAACATGACAGGTTTGAAATCTCCAGCTGTTGCCAATTGCCTTTCTGCCTGCGTATATTTTTTTTGCCCTCGCGGAATAATTCCTAAATTTTCTGCAGTGATAGCTGTATTATCATTTACAATGACTTCTTTTAACGCTACTTCTTCTGCATTCATTTTAATCATCAGCGACTCAGAATGCATATCATCAGATGTAATTATTCTTTTAACAGGATTCAAACCTACAGAAGAAAAAAGCAAAACTTCACCTTCTTTTACATCAATAGCAAAATTACCTTCTGCATCTGAAATTACAGCAATTTCCGTAATACTGTTAACAATATTAACACCTTCAACTGGATTAGACATTTCCATCACCCTACCATACAATCGTTTAGCTTCTGTTTGCCCAAAATTATTTTGAGCAAAAAACAGAAAAAAAACAGCTGATATGGTTTTACTTGTTTTCACCCGAAAGCATCTCTTTATACTTCACCGCCAGTTCTCCTAAAAGAAATTCTGTTGAAGTTTTATTTTTTGAATTTAAAATAATAGTAAATTTTTCATTTTCGATTGCATAATACTCAAATCCTTTTACATATTCTGCTGGAATTTTCAATCGGTCAATAAAATGATCCAGACTAAACATATTCTCCAACAGCCTCATAAAAAACTCTTTCTTTTCGACTGCAACTTCTTTTTTAAGCATTGCCGTTCTTCCTGAGAAGAAATTCAGTAAAGGATCTGCAGAAATAGAACCACCAACCATACCACCTCCATTAGCCGTTGCATTAAGAGCCGTTGCAGTTTCCAATTTTCGTTCTGCAGCACTATATTTCTTTTGCCCAGCTGGAATTATCCCTAATTTTTCGGCATTAATATTATCATATTTTTTCACCACAACTTCTTGCAATTGATACATGACCATACTAAGATTTACCATGAAATTAAGGTTTGAAAAATCTTCAGATTTCAGCAAAATTCTTTTTTCCTTAAAACTAATCGAAGAAAAAACCAGGATATCATCTGCTTTTGCCAAAATCGAAAAAGATCCTGAAGCATCAGTCGTTACTGTTTCTTCCGTTTGTGCGTTAATCACATAAACACCTTCTAAATCTGAGGTATTCGAAACTACTTTACCACTTAAAATAGCACGATCCTGAGTTTGAGACAAACAAGTCTGTCCCGCTAAAACAATTAAAAAACAAGTAATTTTCTGAAACAAAATGAAATAAATTAAAAATATTCTTAAAAGGGTAAAAATATCCTAATATGATCCAAATTAAGTATTAACGAGTTGGTAAAAATATGTTAATTAAAATGATAAATTTTTAGACAAAAGAGAGAGTTTTTAATACCTTTAACAAACAAAATTTTGAGTTAAAAAAATCATGAAAAGCGTTATTATTGCAAGCACTTCTACATTACACGGAGGCAACTATTTAGAATATCTTTTACCTACTTTAGAATCGCATTTTAAAAACTGCAAAACAATCCTATTTATTCCTTATGCACGCCCAAGCGGAATTTCGCACGATGAATACACACAAAAGGCAGCAGAAGCATTTGCAACGATTAATATTGATGTTAAGGGAATTCATGAATTTGAAAATCCGCAAGACGCTGTAAAAAATGCAGAAGGAATATTTACTGGCGGAGGAAACACCTTTTTGCTAGTAACCCAACTTTATAAAAACAACGTTATGCAGTTGCTTTCTGAAACTGTAAAAAACGGCACTCCCTATTTTGGATCAAGCGCAGGAAGTAATATTTGCGGTTTGTCAATGCAAACTACAAACGACATGCCTATTGTTTACCCTCCAAGCTTTCAAACTTTAGGATTAATTCCTTTCAATTTAAATCCACACTATTTGGATGCTGATTTGCAATCTAAACACATGGGAGAAACTCGCGAAACTAGAATTAAAGAATTTCATGCATTCAATTCAATTCCGGTTTTAGGCTTAAGAGAAGGAAGCTGGCTGGAAGTTAAAGGTGAAAAAATTACCTTAAAAGGAGATTTGAAAGCTCGTTTGTTCAGACAAAATCAAGATCCAATGGAATTAGAAACAGAAAGCGATTTGAGCGATTTGAAATAAAAAATTCAATATTTTAAATTCCAAATTCCAAGATTAAAACAATAAATGAATGCAGAACTGGAATTTAGCCCCTAACGATAGTGAAAAGGCGAAGCAATTTAAAAATTGGAAATTACATTTTAGAATAAAAAACAAAAAAGCCTCAAACAATGTTTGAGGCTTTTGAAGAGCGAAAGACGAGGCTCGAACTCGCGACAACCAGCTTGGAAGGCTGGAGCTCTACCAACTGAGCTACTTTCGCATTAACCGGGTGCAAATTTAAAATTTTTAATTTTAAAAACAAATAAAAATTAAAAATTTTATTTTCACAAAAACAAAACTAAAAAGTTTGTTTTCTAGAGCGAAAGACGAGGCTCGAACTCGCGACAACCAGCTTGGAAGGCTGGAGCTCTACCAACTGAGCTACTTTCGCATTGGTTGTGCAAATATAGAAAGAAAGTTCAGTTAAAAACAAGCTTTTCGGCAAAAAAAATTAATAAAAAACAACAATAATTTATAACTGATTTAAAATTAAAAAGTTATAAATGCAATATTTTTAAAAAAAATTATGATCACAATTAAAGAAATTACGTCAAAAGAGACTTATGCAGTTCGCCAACCGGTTTTAAGAAAAGGAAAACCTATAGAAAGCTGCATCTTTGAAGGCGATGATTTAGAAACAACTCATCATTTTGGGTTATTTGAAAATGAAGATTTAATAGGAATTATTTCGTTATTTGATAAAATCAACACTATATTTGCCGAAAAAAATCAAGCCCAAATTCGAGGGATGGCTGTTTTAGAAACGCATCAAAAAAAGGGATTTGGAGAAGCTTTAGTTAGACATTGCGAAACCTACTGCAATGATAATCAAGTTGATTTGATTTGGTTTAACGCCAGAACAGCCGCTGTAGGCTTTTATCAAAAAATGAATTACCAACCCCAAGGTGAAGCATTTGATATTAAAGATGTTGGCGAACATTATTTGATGTTTAAAAAATTATAATATGAAAAACCTCTACTATTTAGTAGTAATATGCATTCTTGTGGGCTGTAAAAAAGACATTCCCAAACCTATTCCTGTTGCCAAAAAGAAGGTGCCAGAAATTATACTTACCGATGAAAGAAAAGTTGAAATAGACACTGCCACAATAAGCACTTTTAAGAGCGAAACATTAAAAGAATTTTATATCGCATCTGAAAACCAAACTGTTTGGGGAAATCTTAAAAAAAGAAAATTCGTTTTATCTCAATTAGAAAATTCAAGCAACTTAGGCTTAGAACCAGAAGATTACAAAACTTCTCAGCTGAAAAAATTTGAAAGTAAAATTGGCAAGCTTAACGATAAAGATTTAGCAACTTATGATATTTTGCTGACTTATAATTTCGAAAAATATTTAAGTCATTTATATAAAGGCAAACTAGATCCTAAAAAAATTTACTCTAATTGGGATTTGGATGAAAAGACATTTGATGTAAATAATGTTTTAATTAAGGCTTTCAACAGAGATAAGTTAGATAGTATTGTCGAAAATATTCAGCCGAAAACACAAACTTACAAAGAGTTGCTAAAAGCGCTGGAAATCATCAATACATTTCCAGATGATGATATAAAAACCATTGAATCTGCTGATAAAATTGTTTTAAAAGATACCAATCCTGCCTTAATAAACATTAAAAAAAGGCTTTTGTATTGGAATGATATGACTGGAAAAGATAGTCTTACTAAGATTTATGACCAAAAAACCTTTGAGTCGGTTAAAAGATTTCAGGAAAGGCACGGTTTAGCTGCAGATGGAGTTATTGGAGCAGGAACAATAAGCGCTCTAAACTATTCTAAAGAAAGCAGAAAAAAACAAATTATTGCCAATTTGGAACGCTGGAGATGGTATCCTTCTGAATTGGCAGAAAATTATTTTATCATCAACATTCCTGATTACAGCTTAAATGTAGTTGAAAATCAAGACACTACTTTGGTTAGAAACGTTGTTGTAGGAACGATTAAAAGAAGAACACCTATTATTACCTCTTTCTTAAAAACAGTCGTTTTTAATCCGACTTGGACTGTTCCTCCGACAATTTTAAAAGAAGATGTGGTACCGGCAATGAAACGTAATCGAAGTTATTTGGCTAAGAAGAACATCACCATTTATGACACATCTGGAAACGAAGTAGATCCAGTTAAATGGAATGAAAACAAACCAAACAATTATCGTTATGTGCAGAGCCCTGGCTATAATAATTCTTTGGGTTTAATGAAAATTTTATTCCCAAACCATCATAGCGTTTATTTGCACGACACCAATCACCGTAATATTTTTGGACGAAACAATCGTTCTATGAGTTCTGGATGCGTTCGTGTTGAAAATCCACTGGAACTTGCACAGCATATTTTGGATGTTGACGGAAACTGGCCTCAGGATAGAATTGATACTATTATTGCCAGTAAGAAAACCATGAGTTTTAAAATCACTAAAAAATATGCATTATATCAATGGTACTGGACAGCATGGAGCAAAAAAAATCAGCTCCTTTTTAGAGCTGATATTTATAATTTAGATTCGGATTTATATGCCCAATTACGAAATTAGTCTTTCCTCCATCGAGAAACTTCTTGACGGATGATAGATATATAAACACGATTTGTCTTTTATTAATTGAATAATGTCGTTTGTCAATTCAACCGGAACTGCAGGACAGCCTTGGCTTCTGCCTAATCTTTTATGATCTCTAATAAAAGATTCAGATACATAGTCTGCGCCGTGCATTACAACGCCTCTTTCGCGAGCATTGTCATTTACGCCGTTTTCTAAACCATCTAAACGCAAAGAAGCGCCATGTTTGCCTTGATAAATTTCACCAGTCGCATAAAAACCTAAACTGCTTTTAAATGATGAATTAAGATTTGAAAATGCTGAAGCAAATTCTTCTCCAGTATTTCTTCCGTGAGCAACAAGCGAATTAAACAAAATTGTATTGCTAGTTAAATCAATCACCCACAAACGTTTAGTGTTTGATGACAAACTGAAATCAATTAATGTTAAGATATTTTTCTTGATCACTCCTCTTTCTTTCAACAAATAAAATCCCTTTAAAGCTTCCGAAAAAGTTTTAAGTTCAGGCATTTTAAAGTTGTTCGAATTTAATGAATTATAAACGCTCTCGATTTTGGAATCAACTGCGACTTTTTCGACTTTGGCAATCGTCTTTACAGTAGCGTTTTTTTTAAGATCAGCAGTGTTTTTTGAATCTTTTCCAAAAGACAATAGCAAAAACACAAATAACGGATAAATTTTGTAAATCATTGAATTTCTTTAGGTTAAACAAAAAATTTGGGTATCGCAAAATTATAAAAAAATCAAACCTTGCAAAATACATCCCTGATTTTCAGGCTTTTTTTGCTTAAACTTTAACATTATTAACATAAATACGCTTTTTCTGTAAGATTTTATCTTATAGTTAAATTCATAACATTTAAGTCATTTTTCTTAAAAAAAGCAGAACAAAATGGAAATCTTGAAACTAAAAGTGTAACAAGTAGAATAAATTTTAGTCTATTATTTCTATAAAAAAACCTATTTCGCATAAAAAATCAATGAAAAGATTCATTTTCTTCAGTCTTCTATTATCTGCTTTGTGGAGTTATGGCCAGAAAAAATCACTTCAGGCACAATTAACTTCGCAATCTATTTCTATTGATGGAAAATTAGACGAACCTGCTTGGGAAAATGTGCCAATTGCTACCGATTTTGTTATGCTTGAACCAGATAACGGAAAAGCAATTCCATACGAAAAACGTACTGAAATTAAAGTCTTATATAATAATGACGCTATATATATAGGTGCGATGATGTATGATGATGAACCTTCTAAGATCTTAAAAGAAATTTCTCAGCGTGATAATTTTGGAACAGCAGATCTTTTTGGTGTTTTCATAAACGGTTTCAATGACGGACAGCAGGATTTTATGTTTTACGTTTCTGCAGCCGATGTTCAGGGAGATTGTATTATGACCGACGCAAACGGAGAAGATTATTCTTGGGATGCTGTTTGGATCAGTAAAGCCACACTAGCAGAAAACGGATGGATTGTAGAAATGAAAATTCCATATTCTGCTTTACGTTTTTCTGCTGAAAACAAACAAACTTGGGGAATTAATTTCTTTAGGGAGATTAAGCGTGAACGTTTTAAATATACGTGGAATTTTGTCGACAAAAAAATTGGAACTTTTACGCAACAGACGGGAACTTTAGAAGGAATTGAAAACATCAAACCTCCTACTCGATTGTTTTTTATGCCTTATGCTTCTTATTATTTGAATGCCGCTGAAGGACAAAAAACATACGGAACAATGAAAGGCGGAATGGATATTAAATACGGTATAACAGATGCTTTTACAGTTGATGCTATTTTAATTCCAGACTTTGGACAAACAAAATATGACGATCAGATTTTAAATCTTGGCCCTTTTGAACAGCAGTTTAACGAAAACAGGGCTTTCTTTACCGAAGGAACAGATTTGTTCAGTAAAGGAAATATGTTTTATTCCCGAAGAATTGGTGGCGCTCCATCAATCGATCCTTCACTAAATGAAAATGAAGAAATTACCGAATTGCCAGCCGCTGTAAATTTAGTTAACGCCTTAAAATTATCAGGAAGAACCAAAGATGGTCTTGGAATTGGCGTTTTAAACGCCGTAACCGAAAAGACTTTTGCTACAATAAAAAATAACGAAAACGGAGAAACGAGACGTGTAATTGTTGAGCCTCTTACCAATTACAATGTTTTGGTTTTAGATCAGCGTTTTCGCAAAAACTCGTCGGTTACTTTTATAAATACCAATGTGACTCGAAATGGCCATACTAGAGATGCAAATGTTACTGGTTTGGCATGGGATTTAAACACAAAAGCGAATACTTATAGTTTATTTGGAAATGTAAAATACAGCCATATTAATGATTTTCAAGATAAAAATGGTTTTTATTCGACAGTAAGTTTGGCCGAAACCAGCGGAAATTACAGATATAGTATTGGTTCTGATTTTGTAACGAAAGATTTTGACCCAAATGATCTTGGAATTAATTTCTATACCAATTATTATAATTTTTATGGAAATGCCAATTATAGAATTCTAAATCCTACCAAAAAGTTCAACACTTTTAGAATCAACTATAATATGTATACGGAATTCAATAAAGAATCTGGAAAATTGCAAGACAATAATATAAATGCGAATTTAAATTTAACTACGGTAAAAAACAATTATTACGGAACTGGAATTACTTTTTATCCGTTAGAAACTTACGATTATTATGAGCCGCGTGCCGAAAATAGATATGTTGCGATTCCGAGAAGAATAGAAACTTGGGGAAGTATTTCTACCAACTATAACCATAAATTTGCGATTGATTTAAACGGGACTTTTAATGTCTTTGATGAATCTGAAAGAATTACGTACGGTTTTGATATTGGACCAAGATACCGTTTTAGCGACAAACTTTTATTGACTTATTTCTTTAGTTATATTAGAAAAAACAACAACAAAGGCTACATCGACCAAATTGATGACGACAGCAACTCATCGACTCCAAACGAAATCATTTTTGCTAATAGAAACGTTATTACTTATTCCAATACTTTAGGCGGCAAATATGCTATAAATAGCACCATGACTATAAATCTGGCAGTTCGTCAATATTGGTCTTATGCCGATAATAAAGATATTTTATCATTAGAACCAAACGGAAATCTAAGCCCTTATCCGCAGTACACCGATAATAAAAATTCAAGTTTTTATTCTTGGAATGCCGATTTATCTTATTCTTGGTGGTTTGCGCCCGGAAGTCAGCTTTCTGCTTTGTATCGAAATAATGCTTCTAATTTTGAAAGAGTTATTGATAAAGATTTCAGACACAATGTTTCAGGACTTTTAAATAATGATGCTTTAAAACACATATTTTCTATAAGTGTAAAATATTTTATTGACTATAATGCTGTCAAAAATAAAGTCAGAAAGCGCGCTTAGCGTGAATTAATTTTAAAAAATAAAGGCTTCTGCAATTAAATTAATATTTTTTATCTCTCTTCATTTTATTAAATATAAATGTAACAATCGTTTCTTGCCTATTTTAGAAATGATTTATCTTTGTAGAAAACAAAAAGTAATGAACAAAAAAGTTATCCTTATGATTTTAGATGGTTGGGGAAAATCTCCTGACCCTAAAGTATCTGCAATAGACAATGCAAATGTTCCTTTTATAAACAGTCTATACAAAAATTACCCAAGCGCACAACTTAGAACTGACGGATTAAATGTTGGTTTGCCAGAAGGACAAATGGGAAATAGTGAAGTTGGACACATGAATCTTGGTGCAGGAAGAATTGTATATCAAGATTTAGCCAAAATAAATTTAGCTGTAGAGCACAAAACTTTAGCAAAAGAGCAAGTTTTAATTGATGCTTTTACTTACGCTAAAGACAACAATAAAAAAGTGCACTTTTTAGGATTAGTTTCAGATGGTGGTGTTCACTCACATACTTCACACCTTCGCGGATTAATTGATGCTTCTCAAGAATACGGATTAGATCAGGTTTACATTCACGCTTTTACAGATGGACGCGACGTTGACCCAAAATCTGGAGGAAAATATATTCACGATTTAGAGGATTATATTAAAGATACTCCAGTAAAAATTGCTTCTATTATCGGGCGCTATTATGCAATGGACCGCGACAAACGTTGGGAACGTGTAAAATTAGCTTACGATCTTGTTGTTAACGGTGTTGGAACTCCATCAACAAATGCTGTTGCAAGTGTTCTAGACAGCTATGCAAAAGATGTAACAGATGAGTTTATCGAACCAGTTGTTATTGTTGATGAAAATGCAAAACCTCTTGCTACAATTGTTGAAGGTGATGTTGTAATTTTCTTCAACTTTAGAACAGACAGAGGACGTGAACTTACTGAAGCTCTTTCTCAGCAAGATTTCCACGAGCAAAATATGCACAAACTAAACCTATATTATGTAACATTGACAAACTACGACGAAACGTACCAAAACGTAAAAGTGGTTTACAATAAAGATAATATCACTGAAACGCTTGGTGAGGTTTTAGAAAAAGCAGGCAAAAAACAAATCAGAATTGCTGAAACTGAGAAATATCCGCACGTAACTTTCTTCTTCTCTGGAGGTAGAGAAACTCCTTTTGAAGGTGAATCAAGAATCTTAAGAAACTCTCCAAAAGTGGCTACTTACGATTTACAGCCAGAAATGAGTGCTTACGAATTGGCAGATGCTCTTGTTCCAGAATTGAACAAAGGTGAGGTTGATTTCGTTTGTTTAAACTTCGCAAACGGAGACATGGTTGGACACACTGGAATTATGGAAGCTGCAATTAAAGCTTGTGAAGCTGTTGACGCTTGCGCGAAAAAAGTTATCGACGCTGCTCTTGCTAACGATTACACTACAATTGTAATTGCTGATCACGGAAACTGCGAAACAATGATTAATCCTGATGGTTCTCCAAATACGGCTCACACAACAAACCCAGTGCCGATTATTTTAGTTGACAAACAATTAAAAAGTATTCAAGATGGTGTGTTAGGTGATATCGCTCCAACAATTTTAGAATTAATGGGCGTGCAACAGCCAAATGCAATGACTTGTCATTCATTATTATAGAAATATTTTTCTTCATATAAAAAGAGGCGAATTCTTTAGAATTCGCCTCTTTTATTTTTACGCATTTTTTGTCATTTCGACGAAGGAGAAATCTCCACGAGAAACTCGACAAAAATTGGCGATATAGTTTGCGGAATTTCTAGTGCGATTTCTCCTTCGTCGAAATGACAAAATTGTGGTTATTACATTATAAAATAATGATACAACTGCTCAACTCCATAAATCACAAGACCAATAAAACCACCAACTAAAGTTCCGTTTATTCTAATGTATTGAAGATCTTTCCCTATTTCTAATTCCAGTTTTTCAGAAACTTCTTTTCCATCCCAACTTTTTACAGTTGAAGAAATCAAATCTCCGATTACTTTTTTGTTATTTAAAAGAACCGATAACAAATCATTTTTAATGAAATTATTGATTTTGTCAATCATTAAAGGATCTTCTTTGATTCCGTTTCCAAAACCTTGAATCAAATTGGCAATATTATTTTTTATCGAAGAATCATCACCTTTATTAATATCGTTTGTAATAGATAATTTTACCTCATCCCAAATTCCGTTGATGTAATCTTGAACCTCTTTTTTTCCAACAAAACCCAAAATCATATCATTGATTTTAACCCTCATCTCTTCTGAGTTTTTTATTTTATCTAGAAAATTATAAACGTATTCGTCAATTTTAAGTCTTACCGTGCTTTCTGGATTTTTTGCTTCGTTTAAAAAATCTTGCAATCCATTAAAAACACCTTCAGTAATACTTTTATCAGCTAATCCGAAACTTAAAAAGGGAGTTGAAGCTTTTACTTTTTTTCGAATTAAATCTTTATTGTTTGTCAATTCGGCACTCATCACTTCCAAAAGATTTGTCAATAACTGATCTTTTACATTTCCTTTTTGTAAAGGTTCTAAAGCCAATGCAACCCAATCACCAAAATTTATTCCTTCAATTTTTTCTTTAAATTGAACCTGAATAAATTTTCTAACATCTTCATCTTTTATAGTTCTTAAAATACCCGGAACAATGTTGAGAGCAACAACACTGGCAATTTTATCAGCATTTTCTTCATGCGAAAGCCATTCTGAAGCTTTGGTTGCAAAATTAAATTCATCCAGTTTAATTTCTAATTTTTCTCGATCCAGAAATTCTTCAGAAACAAAATTTCCAAGGTTCTCTCCTATTTCATTTTTCTTGGTCGGAATAATGGCTGTGTGCCAAATAGGGATTCCCATCGGATGACGAAAAAGTGCCACAACCGCAAACCAATCGGCAATTCCACCAACCATTGCCGCTTCGCTAAAAGCCTGCAGCATCGGAATTTTAAAATAAATAGCAATTAAAAACAATAGCACTGCAATACCCAAAAGTCCTAAAGCATTTCTCTTCATTTTCTTAAGAGCCTTTACTTTAGCAATATCTCGATCTATATTGGTTTCCATAATATTATCATTTGTACTACTAATTTATGCCTTTTTTCTGAAACGCTTTAACTCTATTGATTGTTTTGATAGTCGCTAATTCACGAATTTTCTTTAAAAATTAATTAATTCATTTGTGTAATAACTTTTTTTAAATTTTTGTTTTGAGATAATTCGAGAATTCGTGGCTAAAAAATTTAGATAAAATATTGTACTTTTGCGAACTGAAAAATGGAAAAAATATGATTATCCAAAAAACTAGAGAGGAAATCGAATTAATGCGCGAAAGTGCTTTAATCGTATCAAAAACATTAGGAATGATTGCTTCTGAAATCAAAGAAGGAGTAACTACATTATATCTTGACAAATTAGCCGAAGAATTTATTCGTGATCACGGTGCAGTTCCAAGTTTCCTTGGATTGTACGATTTCCCGAATTCGCTTTGCATGAGCCCAAATGCTCAAGTTGTTCACGGTATTCCAAATAATGTTCCTCTTAAAAATGGTGACGTTATTTCGGTTGACTGTGGTGCTTTCAAAAATGGTTTCCACGGAGATCACGCATACAGTTTCGAAATTGGAGAAGTTGCTCCTGAAGTTAAAAAACTTCTACAAGTAACTAAAGAATCTCTTTATGTTGGAATTAGAGAATTTAAAGCAGGAAATCGTGTGGAAGATGTTGGAAACGCGATTCAAAAATATACTGAAGCTCATGGTTATGGCGTAGTTCGTGAATTGGTTGGACACGGTGTTGGACAAAAAATGCACGAAGAACCAGAAATGCCAAACTACGGAAAACGTGGACGTGGAAAGCTTTTTGTTGAAGGAATGGTTGTAGCAATTGAACCAATGATCAACATGGGAACTAGAAACATCAAACAACTAAAAGACGGTTGGACAATTCTGACTGCCGACGGAAAACCTAGCGCGCACTTTGAGCACGATGTGGCTTTAATTGATGGAAAACCAGAATTATTATCGACTTTCCAATACATCTATAAAGCTCTAGGAATCGAAAGCAACGAAGAAGATGAATTCAGACAAGTGCCTTTAGTTCTATAACAAAAAACAACCCGAATCTATTCCTGTGAAAAAATTATTTAAACTTGTACTTAATACAATTCCGCGCCCTTTATTAATTCGTTTGAGTTACGTTGCGCGTCCAATTTTAGCATTCTCTTTGAGAGGAGATAAATTTACAGATCCTATTGATGGAAGAAGCTTTAAATCGTTTTTGCCTTACGGATACGGGAAACAACGCAATAATGTACTTTCGCCAAGTACGCTTTCTTTAGAAAGACACCGTTTGCTTTGGTTGTATTTAAACGATCAGACTGATTTTTTTACAGCGCCAAAAAAAGTATTGCATTTTGCTCCGGAACAAGCTTTTTATAAAAGATTCCGCAATCAGAAGAACCTTGATTATACGACAACCGATTTACTTTCGCCTTTGGCCGATGTAAAAGCAGATATCTGTAATTTACCTTTCAAAGACAATGAATATGACGTTATTTTATGTAATCACGTTTTAGAACATATTCCAGATGACACTAAAGCGATGCAGGAATTATACAGAGTTTTGAAACCAGGCGGAATGGCGATTCTTCAGATTCCTCAGGATTTATCTCGTGAAGTTACCTTTGCTGATGATTCGATTACAGATCAAAAAGAACGTGCTAAAATCTTCGGACAATACGATCACGTGCGTGTTTACGGACGCGATTATTTCGACAAATTAAGAAGCATTGGTTTTATTGTTATCGAAGAAGATTATACGAATAAAATTGCACCAGAATTGGTTGAAAAATATTGTTTAGCAAAAGGCGAAATTATTCCGCTTTGCTTTAAACAAGAAAACTAATTCTTTTTCACCATAAATAAGTTCATTTAAAGAGTTTTCAAATTATTATTATTTTGAAAACTCTTTATTTTTTGCCCAATTCCCAAATTACAAGCCTAATCAAATCCCTAAATCTTGGAACCTACAAAACCATTTCAATTCTGTTTTGACATCAGTTTGGAAAAAAATCTGAATGTCTATATTCCAACCGCCTACATTGTTGAGAATACTAGCGAAATCAAATATTTAGATAAAAAAGCAAGTCCCAACGTACTTGAAAGTTTCGGGATCGTTTTTGAAAATTTAGATTCTAACACCAAAAGAATTTTAACCGCCTGCGATTCTTTAAAACCTGAATTCATTTTCAAAAAGTTCAGCGCAAAAATCAAATCGGCTAAAACAATTGCTGATCTTCAAAAAGATTCTAAAATTGATTTTGCCATTCGTCAGCATTTAAAATTCAACTTGAGTTCATTTTACGATTTGATTGTAAAAGAGCAATTTCCTTTGTCTCTAAATCTCGGACCAGAAAAAGATTTTTATCGTTCGAGAGTCAATATTGATCCGCTTGATTTTGAACCTCAGATTCAATTTGACAAACATGCCGAAGGAATCACTTACACTCTTTCTTTAAAAGAAAATGAAACCACTTTTTCTCCAATGGATATCAAAGCTGAAATTCTTTTGGATGAACCCGGCTGGCTGATTATCAATAAAAAATTAGGACAGTTAAAAGAGCTAAACTCTAAAAAACTGATGCCTTTTTTAAAGAAAAAATCAATTGAAATCCCTTCAAAATTAGTTGATGATTACTTTAAAAGTTTTATTCCTCAAATAGCGAAAAAAATTGATATTGAAGCAACTGGTTTTGAAATTGAACTTCGAGATAAAATCATTTCCTGTACGATTCAGCCAATTCATGATTTCTTTAAAAACTGTTATTATCTCAATCTATATTTTGATTATAACGGATATTCATTTGATGCAAGCAAAACTAAAAAAACACATTCTTTTGTCGATTTCAGTGTTGCCAATGAACCTAAAATAATTCAGTTTAAAAGAAATTCTGAAGAAAGTTTTTTTATCGAAAAATTAAATGAAATTGGTTTAACCAAAATCAAAAACGAATTATTTGGATTACATTCAGAAGCAGAAAATAAAGATCCGTATGTCAATATTCAACTAATTATTGACAATAAAGAAAAGCTTAAAAGTTTAGGTTTTACTGTCGAAAATCTGAAATTAGAAAGTAGAGAGATTGTTACAGAAAGTTATACCATTTCTGCATCAAAAGAAACAACTGGAGATTGGTTTGATATTAAAATAATTATTACTGTTGGAAATTATAAAATCAATTTCAGCGAAATTATTCCAAACATAAAAAGCAAAGAAAGACTTTTTGCGTTGCCTGACGGAAACTATTTCTTGATTCCGTTAGAATGGTTTAGCAAATACGGTTCTTTGGTAAAATTAGCCAAAACAGAAAATGGCGTTTTACTTTTACGAAAAAGCAATTTTACCGCTTTAGACGGAATTTCAGAAATTGATAATGATTTAGATCAGATTCATCAAGCTGAATTTACAGCTTCAGACTTAATAAAAGCGACTTTAAGACCCTATCAAATTGACGGTGTAAAATGGCTTTTAGGTCATTTTAATTCGAATATGGGCGCGTGTCTGGCTGACGATATGGGACTTGGAAAGACGCTGCAAACTTTGTCTGTTTTAGTTTCGGTGCAAGAACAATTAGGCTTTACAACCAAAACCACTAATTTTGATTTGTTCGCCAACGAAACCACTATCGAAAGAGAACCACTTAAAGCTTTGATCGTTCTGCCTTCTTCATTGGTTTTTAACTGGTTTAATGAAGCGGGGAAGTTTACGCCTCACTTTTCGAAAATGCAATATGTTGGAAATGACAGAAAATCACTAGCAAGCAGAATCAATTCAACCGATTTGATTTTTACAAGTTACAGCATCATTCATCGCGATATTTCAATTTTAGAAAAATACGATTTCCGTTATTTGATTTTGGACGAAAGCCAATACATCAAAAACAAAAATTCTAAGATTTTTAAAGCCATAAATAAAATTAGTACGGGACATAAAATTGCATTGAGTGGAACGCCGATCGAAAATTCGCTTGACGATTTATGGTCACAAATGCAGTTTATCAATCCGGAGATTTTGGGCAGTTATGCTTTCTTTATGGAAAATTTCAAAAATCCGATTGAGAAAAAACAGAATGAAGAAGTTTTAGCAGAATTAAAAAATCTTATTCAGCCTTATATTTTGCGACGAACCAAAGAACAAGTTTTAAAAGATTTACCAGAATTAACAGAGCAGATTTATTACTGTGACATGGATCCTGAGCAGGAAAAATTATACGAAAAAGAAAAATCTAAAGCTCGAAATTTCCTTCTTAAAACCGATGGATCTCCTGACAAAATCAGCATTATCAATACTTTGATGAAACTGCGTCAGTTAAGTAATCACCCAAAAATGGTCGATGCAGATTCAGAAATTGATTCTGGAAAATATATTGCCGTTACGAACTATTTAGAAAGTTTAGTAAAAGGAAAACAGAAAGCGATTATTTTCAGTTCGTTTGTTACCAATTTAAGTTTTTATACCGATTGGTGTAAAGAGAATAAAATTGAATTCTGCGAAATTACAGGTGAAACTCCTGCAGAAAAAAGAGAACAGCAAGTAAAATTATTTCAGGAAAAAGAAAATCCGTTGTTATTCTTTATTTCACTAAAAGCTGGTGGAGTTGGTTTGAATATTACGAAAGCTTCTTATGTATTATTCTTGGATCCGTGGTGGAATCCTTTTGCAGAAAAACAAGGAGTTGGTCGAGCGCATAGAATTGGGCAATTGAATAAAGTAAATGTGATTCGTTTTATTTCTAAAAACACAGTTGAGGAAAAAATCATCAAATTGCAGGAAAACAAAAAACTATTATCTGATTCCCTTTTAGAAGAAAGTTATATTAATGATGAAATTGAAGGTAACTTAGAATATATTTTGGGTAATTAATAGTTAAATCCAATAGATTGGCATCTTTTTCGTTATATAAAATTGTTATATTTACAATCTTACAACGAAATAAGATGCCAAAATTTTTCTATACAAGCTTGATTTTTCTTTTTATTTTCACTTTGGCGAAAGCTCAGGAAAAAGAAATCGATCCTCCTTATAATATTAAAACCGTCTCTTTTATTCAGAATGGCAGTAATGTTCCACCTATTTTCGAATTAGGTTCTGCATTTACATTTCAATTTGATGATTTGTTTGGCAATGAAGCCAATTATTATTTTGAAGTTATTCATTGCGATTACAATTGGTATCCAACAGATATTCCTAAAACAGATTATATTTTCGGCATGGATAATCAGAGAATTACAGATTTTTCAAATTCGTTTAATACACTTCAGGTTTATACGCATTACAGACTTTCTTTTCCTAATCAGTTTACACAGCTATTGAAACTTTCGGGAAATTATATGCTACGAATTCTGAACGATGATAAAGAAGTCGTTTTCTCAAGAAAATTCATTTTGTTTGAAAATCATTGTACTGTTGGAACTCAAGTAAAAAGAAGCCGCAACCTCAGCAATATTGACTATAAACAAAATCTTGATATTGCAATTTTGTCAAATGATATTGTTTTTCAGACGCCATTACAGAATGTGAAAGTTCTTTTATTGCAAAATGGAAACTTTCATACCGAGATAAAAAATATTGTTCCTCAATACACCATTGGCAATCAGCTTATTTATAAATATGACAAAGAAACCCAATTTTGGGGCGGAAATGAGTATTTGTATTTTGAAAATAAAGACATTCGCGCGGCAAATAATAATGTTGCTAAAGTAGGTTCTAACGGCGATATTTATAACGCTCATTTATACACTAATGCAGCAAGAGGAAATCAGATTTACACCAATTATGAAGATGTAAATGGGAATTTTGTTGTGAAGAATATCAATGGTTCTAACAATGATATTGAAGCCGATTATGCTTGGGTATATTTTACACTTTCGGCACCTGCTTTTAGATTGAATAAAGACATTTATATTACTGGAATGTTCAATAATTACAGTCTTACGCCAGAATATAAAATGGATTACAACACTGATAAAGGCGTTTTCGAAAAAGCCATTATGATCAAGCAGGGTTTTACCAATTTTCAATATACAGTAGCTGATAAAAAAGGAGTCATTGATAATGAAAATGCTATTGATGGAAACTTTTATCAGACTGAAAATGAGTACACGATTTTGGTCTATTACAAAGAAGCAACCGATCGTTATCAGCGTGTAATTGGAAAAGGAAATGCAAACTCTATCAATATAGTCAACTAAAACAAATGTTAAGGTTCTAGTTTAACTAATTTTTTTTCGTAACTTTGCCACTATAACACTCACATATATACGGCGTTAGTATGGTTTCTCAAATTACACGAGGCATAAAAATATCTGTTTTGACTAGTTTTGAAGGTACATACTTCAAAAACTACAAGATTCATTTTGCTTTTAGCTACGTAGTTACCATCGAAAATCATAGTAAAGATTCTGTACAATTAACTTCACGTCACTGGGAAATTTTTGATTCTTTAAACGACTTAGAAGTTGTAGATGGCGAAGGTGTAATTGGTAAAAAACCAGTTTTAAAACCTGGCGAAAATCACACTTACAGTTCTGGCTGTCTATTATCGTCTCCTTATGGCGCTATGAAAGGTCATTTTAATATGATCAATTTTACTACAACAAAAACATTCAAAGTTATCGTTCCTACTTTTAGAATGTGTGCTCCTTTTGCTTTAAATTAAGATATAATTTACAGCGATTGCTTTTATCGTTATCTTAATCATAAAATTGTCAATTTATTAATTTATCCTTTGTACTTTTGTGCAGCGTTAGATTATTCGTAACAAAACAAATCGTCTAACTTTAAATTGTCTAATTCACAAATTTTAAATAACATGCTTAAAGGATTTTTCCATGTACCAAAAGCGGTAAACGAGCCTGTAAAAAGCTACGCACCAAACTCTCCAGAAAAAGCAGCTGTTCAGGCGGCTTACACAACAATGTGGAATTCTCAAATTGACGTTCCTTTGCATATAGGAAGCGAAGAAATCAGAACTGGAAACACAAGAAACATTACAGCTCCACACGACCACAAACACGTTGTTGGAAAATATCATTTAGCTGAAAAACAACATATTGAAAAAGCAATCGCTAATGCACTTGAATCAAGAAAAGCATGGGCAAATATGGCATGGGAACAACGTGCTGCTATTTTCTTAAAAGCTGCTGAACTTATCGCAGGACCATACAGAGCTCGCATCAACGCTGCAACAATGATTGGTCAATCTAAAAATATTCACCAAGCAGAAATCGATGCTTCTTGTGAATTAATTGACTTCTTACGTTATAATGTTGAGTTTATGACTCAAATCTACAACGATCAGCCAAAATCAGATTCTTCTGTTTGGAATCGTGTAGAATACAGACCATTAGAAGGTTTTGTTTATGCTATTACTCCATTCAACTTTACTGCAATCGCTGCAAACCTTCCTGCAAGTGCTGCTATGATGGGTAACGTTGTAGTTTGGAAACCAAGTGATAGCCAAGTATTTTCTACAAAAATCATTTTAGATGTTTTCAAAGAAGCTGGAGTTCCTGACGGAGTTATAAACGTAGTTTTTGGAGATGCTTTAATGATTACTGATACTGTTTTGGCAAGCCGTGATTTTGCTGGTATTCATTTTACAGGATCAACTCACGTATTTAAAGATATTTGGGCTAAAATTGGTGCAAACATCCACAATTACAAAACATATCCAAGAATCGTTGGTGAAACTGGAGGTAAAGATTTTATTATTGCTCACCCAAGCGCAAACGTAAAACAAGTAGTTACAGGAATTACTCGTGGAGCTTTTGAATTCCAAGGACAAAAATGTTCTGCAGCATCTAGAGCTTATATTCCTCAAAGTTTATGGCCTGCTGTAAAAGAGCAATTAGTTGCTGATGTAAAATCTATGAAAATGGGTTCTCCGGAAGATTTTGGAAACTTCATTACAGCAGTTATCCACGAAGGATCTTTTGATAAATTAGCTAGTTATATTGACCAAGCTAAAAAAGATGCTGATGCTGAAATCATCGTTGGAGGAAATTACGATAAATCTGTTGGATACTTTATTGAACCAACGGTTATTGTAACTACAAATCCAAAATATACTACAATGGAAACTGAACTTTTTGGACCAGTTATCACGATTTATGTTTATGAAGATGCTAAATGGGAAGAAACTTTAGAATTAGTAGATACTACTTCTGAGTACGCTTTAACAGGAGCTGTATTTAGCCAAGATCGTTATGCTATTGAAGTGGCTACAACTAAATTACAAAACTCTGCTGGTAACTTCTACATCAATGATAAACCAACTGGAGCGGTTGTAGGAATGCAGCCATTTGGTGGAGCAAGAGCTTCTGGAACTAACGATAAAGCAGGTTCTGCATTAAACTTATTACGTTGGGCTTCTCCAAGAACTATCAAAGAAACTTTTGTAACTCCAGAAGATTACAGATACCCTTTCTTAGGATAATCTGATTTTAGAGTTCAGATTTTAGATTATAAAAATGCGTGTAATTTCTATATTACACGCATTTATTTTTTATAAAAAAATTACTTCGCCAGAATGCAGATCATAATAAGCACCTATTATTTTGATTTCGCCTTTATCTTCCATTTCTTTCAAAATAGGACTTCTAGATTTTATATCTGTAATTGTCTGTAAAACATTATTTTTTGCAACATATTCTACAAAATCATCGTTCTTGACAGTTTTATCACCAGCAAAATCTTGAGATTTAGCAATAGCTGGTTTTATTTTAGAAAGCATAGCTGTTATATTTCCCAATTTCACATCATCAATTGCAGACTTAATGGCTCCGCATGATTCATGTCCTAAAACTAAAATTAGTTTTGCTCCAGAAACTTTACAACCAAATTCCATACTGCCTAATAAATCCTCATTTACAAAGTTCCCTGCAACTCTTCCAACAAAAAGATCGCCGATTCCCTTATCAAAAACATCTTCAACTGGAATTCTACTGTCAAGGCACGAAAGAATAACAGCTTTTGGATATTGGCCTTCTGAAGCATCACGTACTAAAGCCGAATGATCTCTTAAGGTTAGATCATTATTCATATACCGCTTGTTTCCATCTTTCAAACTTTTTATTACCAAATCTGGAGTCAAAGCTTTCTGCTGTTCGGCAGTTAAAACTTTCTCTTTTAGAGGAACTAATTTCGAAATCTTGTCCAAAGATTTGTTCTCAGATTCATTTTTATCTGATTTTTTTTCGCAGGAAACTGCTAATACCAATAAAGGCAGCAACATAAAAATTACTTTTTTCATTTGAGATAATTTTAAAGTTATGAAAAAACACTTAAAACATAAACCATTACAAATAAGAACCTTAGAATATTTTATCGAAGTAAAAACTTACACTAAAGTATAAAAATATCTACACTTACAGGCGTTATTTTCTATTATATTTTTTGTAATATTTTTCTTATTTATTTAAAAATCAGCACTTTAAAAACTCTAATTGTCTTATTTTAATACTTTAAAAACTTATTGTTCCCATCAAAAAAAACTCATCAGCATAAATTTGCTTCATCATTAAGCAACATTAAAAGATTTAATAAATTAATAGCATAAGTATGAGAAATTTAAACAATGTTCCTAAAGTTATTATGGAATCAAAAAGCATTGGACATCCCATTAATTATAAATGGACAAAAAAGAAAATAAATAAACTTCTAGATCCCATTGAAGGGAATGAAGAGCTTGAAAATACTTTAATGCATATCAACCACAAAGGCTCAATTGGATTGACTGCTGCATTATTAGAATGGGTTTACTGGCGTTTTACAGGTTACAGTCAAGCAACAAATGATACGCAAAAACGAATTGAAGCTCTTTGGTGTTCTGTCAATAACCGTGAACAAACAAATCCATTATTATTTGATACCGATTTTGAAGTTCCCGCAAATGGTTCTGTCAATGGTGCATTATGGATTGCATTAATGAACGTGACCATGATTGATGCAAGATATAGAAGAGGTTCTTACTTTTTACAAAATGATCTTGTTGGATTAATATTGCTGGCACGTCATATTGCTCCAAAAAAGAAAAAATTTGACAATTGGTTGGGTCAGACAATTATCAATTTAATTCATACACATCCAAATCCATATCAAAATAATGAATTAGATGAAAGCGATGAAAAAATATATGATTCTTCAAACGAACCTTTAATTTCTAGAGAATACTTCTTTGATACAGCATTCGAATATTCTCCTGAAGCATCAGAAAATGCTATTCATAGTTTTATCGACAATTTAGACCATAAAGCAAATTCATTCCTGAATTTTTCAAAGAAAGCTTCATAATTTAAAACGTTAATGTTAATTCAAAAAATAACCCGATTTAGAATCTCTAATCGGGTTATTTGCTTTTATATAAAATATTATGGCTTGAATTTTAAAGGAAGATGAACCACTTTTTTAGTTTCAAAAAATTCATCTTCAAATATTTCAGACAAATCATATAAAGTGGCATTTGGAAAATCTTTTAATTCTTCAGCTAAATCTCCACCTTTTAAATAAAGAATTCCATTTTTTAAAGTGTGTTTGTGCTGTTTCTTAATTTTATCTTTAATCCAAGAAACGAAATCAGGCATATTGGTTACAGCACGGCTTACTATAAAATCGAAATCTCCTTTTACCAATTCAGCACGTTTTTGTTCTGCTTTTACGTTTTTCAATTCTAATGCATCTGCAACACCTTGCACTACTCTTATTTTTTTAGCAATAACATCAATTAGGTAAAAACGAGTTTCAGGAAAAAGAATCGCTAACGGAATTCCTGGAAAGCCTCCTCCAGTTCCAACATCTAGAACAGTCGCTCCAGGTTCGAACTTCATGATTTTAGCAATTCCTAACGAATGCAAAATGTGTTTTGTATACAAAGAATCAATGTCTTTTCTAGAAATCACATTGATTTTTTCATTCCAATCGTGGTATAAAAAGTCTAATTTTTGAAATTGTTCGATTTGAAGATCGGTCAAATTGGGAAAATATTTCAATATCTCATCCATTGCTGTAAATTTTTAACAAAAGTACTACTTTACGATTGAAATATTTAACTCAATTTTGCAAATTGAGAATTTATAATAATTACCTTTGAAAACTATTTAAATCAATTATGAATAACGACGCACCTATTTTTGCAAGGCAAGACAATCTGAAGTTTTTCAGAACGCTTAACTCTCGCGTAAACAATTATTTCAAAGAAAATAATATTAAAAAGACCGGGAATTGGCAGTTACATTTAAAAGCTGTTATTCTATTTGCTGTTTTTTTAACGCCCTACTTTTTAATCCTTACGCTTGACATGCCTTTTTGGGTAATGTTGCTTTTATCAATCGTAATCGGAATTGGAATGGCTGGTGTGGGAATGAATGTAATGCATGACGGAAACCATGGATCATATTCTACTAAAAACTGGATCAATAAATTCATGGGGGGAACCATTTATGTTTTGGCAGGAAATGTATACAACTGGCAAGTTCAGCATAATGTTTTGCATCACACCTATACTAATATTCCTGGTCACGACGAAGATCTAGATGCTGGTCGTATTATTCGTTTTACAGAACATGCAGAATGGCATAGTTTTCACCGTTTTCAGCATTACTACTCTGTTTTCTTGTATGGTTTATTGACTTTCAATTGGGCCATTACTACTGATTTTAAGCAGATGAGAAATTATCTAAAAAGAAAATTATCTTACGGTGAACCAAAAAGTCCAAAAATTCTTTGGACAACTCTTATTATTACTAAAGTTATCTATATTTCTATTTGGATCGTTTTACCAATGTTAATTGGAATTACTTGGTGGAAAGTGCTTCTTGGATTTTTTGTAATGCATTATACTGCAGGACTAATCTTAAGTATCGTATTTCAATTGGCACACGTTGTAGATCATACTACAAATCCTTCTCCAAATGAGTTAGGAGAAATGGACAATACTTGGGCTGTTCACCAATTGTACACTACAACTAATTTTGCGCCAAAAAATGCAATCGTAAATTGGTACACTGGTGGATTAAATCATCAAATCGAACATCATATTTTCCCTAATATCAGTCATATTCATTACGGTAAAATTGCGAAAATTGTAAAAGAAACTGCAAAAGAATGCAATTTGCCATATTACGAATACAAAACAATGGGAAGTGCTATTGTAGCTCACTTTAAGCATTTACGAGATTTGGGTATGAAGCCAGAATTATCAGTTTAAAAACTAAAAAAAATCTATTAATAATTAACCTTCCTTAATCAACAGCAAATTAAGGACATTCAAAAATTTTATAATGAATCATATTCTTTCGGACAGAATCAACAATCTTGCTACTTCACAGACATTAGCAATGGCTGCATTAGCACGCGAATTAAAAGCACAAGGAAAAGACATTATCAGTTTAAGTTTAGGTGAGCCAGATTTCAATACACCAGACTTCATTAAAGAAGCTGCAAAAAAAGCGATCGACGACAACTATAGTACATATTCTCCTGTTGATGGATACCAAGATTTAAAAGAAGCTATCTGCAGAAAATTCAAAAGAGACAATGATTTAGAGTACAAACCATCTCAAATCGTAGTTTCTACAGGAGCAAAACAATCTCTATACAACATTGCTCAGGTAATGTTAAACGACGGTGACGAGGTAATTTTACCAGCACCTTACTGGGTTTCTTATTTCGAAATCGTAAAACTTTCTGGTGGAGTTCCTGTTGAAGTTCCAACTTCTGTAGAAACAGATTTCAAAATTACACCAGAACAATTAGAAGCTGCAATCACACCAAAAACAAAAATGATGTGGTTTTCTTCTCCTTGCAATCCATCTGGATCTGTTTACAGCAGAGAAGAATTAACAGCTTTGGCTAAAGTTTTAGAAAAACACCCAAATATTTACGTAGTTGCAGATGAAATTTATGAGCACATCAATTTCTCTGGAACTTTCTGCAGTATTGGTTCTATCCCAGGAATGTTAGAAAAAACAATTACTGTAAACGGAGTTGCAAAAGCATTCGCAATGACAGGATACAGAATTGGTTACATCGGAGCTCCAGAATTCATCGCAAAAGCGTGTACAAAAATTCAAGGACAAGTAACATCTGGTGCAAATTCTGTTGCTCAAAGAGCTACAATTACAGCTGTAGATGCAGATCCAAGCGTATTAAACGAAATGGTTCAAGCTTTCCACGGACGTAGAGATTTAGTGGTTGGATTATTAAAAGAAATTCCAGGAGTAAAAATCAACGTTCCAGAAGGAGCTTTCTACGTATTCCCAGACGTTTCTTCTTTCTTCGGAAAAACATTAAAAGGTCACGAAATTAAAGATGCAAACGACGTTTCTATGTACCTTTTAGCAGAAGCAAATGTTGCAACAGTAACTGGAGACGCTTTCGGAAATCCAAACTGTATTCGTTTCTCTTATGCAACAAGCAACGATATCTTAAAAGAAGCATTACGCAGAATCAAAGAAGCTTTGACTGCATAATAATATACTAAGTTTTACTAAAACGGCTTAAGGTTCAAAAGTTTCATCACTTTTATACTTTAAGCTGTTTTTTTATGCTTTTGGGCGTGTCCCTCCGGGTCGGGCTATCCGCTACAAGTCCTCGCACTTCCTTCGTCAGGCTGTGGGCTTTCCACTTCTATCCCTCACGCAAACCGTAAACGAGAAAAATTCGTTTTCAAAAGAAAACAATATCTGGTTCAATTGCCTCCAGCTTCAGCTGGAGGTTATAATTAAACTTCTATATAGGCTTTAGCCAAACTATACATTCGGCTAAAGCCACTAACTTGATCCTTTTAATTCCTCCAGCTAAAGCTGGAGGCAATTGAAATAAAATATAAGTTTCAAAATTCCCATTCTACAATATTATAAAACCTAGAGTGTAATCCTGTAAAGCAAAGCCTCTTATAAATTGCAAACTTTGTAACATATTAATTTCAAAAATTATATGTCATGATACATGCAGAAGAAATCACAACAGAAACAATTAAAACCTTAGAAGGATTAATTTCAATTCTTGAAGATGGAAAACTAGGATATACAGATGCGGCAGAACATGTAGAAAATCCAGCCATGAAAACCGATTTCCTTGAATATGCCCGTGAACGCGCATTGTTTATTGTAGAGTTACAAAACCAAATCAACAAATTGGGAAAATCCACAGATACTTCTGGCGGAGGACCACTTGGAGCTTTACACCGAGCTTGGATCGATATTAAATCTGCCTTTACAGGAGGCGATACAGAAGCAATTATAAACGCTTGTATTACGGGTGAAGAAGCTGCTATTGAAAAATATAAAAAAGCACTCGAAGATAATCATCTGGAACACGATCAGATTTACGTCGTTTCAAAACAATTAAACAGTATTCAAAATACTTTATCACAAATAAAAATGAGAGCAAACTAATCGATTCATGCTTTTTTTTGAGAACTGCTCGGTCTTCGGATCGGGTGGTTTTTTGTTTTTAATATACATGACATTGAATAAACAGATTAATTCAGTATTAAAAATTAAACCAATTCATTCCATATTGCGTTAACAATTTCAAAAAAATCGCTTTAGCACTAGCAAACTCAAATAATTTATTAGACCTTTGCACACTTTTTTTCGTGAATACCACAAAAGGCTAAAGTTTTAGAAATGAAGAAGAAAATAGAAATATTAGCTCCAGCAAGAGATTTAATCGGCGGAATGGCAGCTATTAACAGCGGTGCAGATGCTGTATATATTGGTGCGCCACAATTTGGAGCACGTTCAAATGCCAACAACTCTATTGAAGATGTTGCTGCATTAGTAAAATATGCACACTTATTTAATGCTCAGGTTTTTGTGGTAATGAATACCATTTTATACGACAACGAATTAGAAACCTGTCGCGCAATGATTTGGGAATTATACGATATTGGTGTCGATGCTTTGATCATTCAAGATATGGCGATTATGGAAATGGACTTGCCTCCTATCGTTCTTCACGCCAGCACACAAGCCAACAACCGTGATGCAGACAAAATTAAATTCCTTAAAGATGCAGGAATCAAACGTGTCGTTTTAGCACGTGAATTGAACTTACATCAAATTAAAACCATTTACGACGAAGCTGATGTTGAATTAGAATTTTTCGTGACTGGAGCACTTTGTGTATCCTTCAGCGGAAACTGTTATATGAGTGTGGCAAACGGAGAACGAAGTGCAAACCGTGGTTCTTGCGCTCAAAACTGCCGTTTACCTTATAACTTAATTGACGGAAACGGAGATACTTTAATCAGAAACAGTCACTTGCTTTCGATTAAAGATTTAGACGTTTCAGATCAGATTCCGAATTTAATTGAAGCAGGTATCGTTTCTTTCAAAATTGAAGGAAGACTAAAAGATGTAGCTTACGTTAAAAATAACGTATCTTATCTACGTCAAAAATTAGACAGTTATTTAGAAGGAAGCGATAAGTACACAAAAGCTTCTTCTGGAAAATGTACATATACTTTCGACTCTACTTTAAGCAGAACGTTCAATCGTGGTTATACCGATTATTTCGTAAACGAAAGACACAGCTCTATTGGTTCTTGGGAAAGCCCAAAATCTAAAGGGCAATATATTGGGAAATTAATTCGAACTATTGGAGATGCTTACGAAATCGAAAACGGTGAATTATTAAACAACGGTGATGGACTTTGTTTCATTAACGAAAATAACGAAGCTGACGGAATTTACGTAAACAAAGCTGAAAACGGAAAAGTGTATCCAAACGTTTTAAAAGAAATCAAAGACGGAACTTTCATCTATAGAAACAACGACGCTGCTTTCATTAAAATTGTTGAAAGAGAAGACAGTGCGATCCGTAAAATCGGAACTACTTTATTGCTTACCGAAAATGAAAACGGTTTTGAATTAATCGCAACCGATGAAGATGGAAACGTAAGTACAGTAAAATTAGAGCATCCGAAAGAAAAAACGAAAACAGGCGAATCGATCGAAGAAAATATTAAAGTTCAATTGGCAAAAACAGGTTTCACACCTTACAGCGCCGATGAAATCAATGTAATGTTCTCTGAAAACTGGTTCCTTCCTATTTCAAAAATCAACGAAATGAGAAGAAATGTTTTCGAACAATTATCAGAAATTCGTTTGGCAAATTACGTTCGTGAAGAACACCAATTGGTAAAAACGTCACATCCATATCCAGAAACGAAATTGGATTTCATGTACAACGTTTCTAACAAAACAGCTCGTAAATTCTATGAACGTCACGGTGTTACCGAAATCGAAAAAGCATTCGAATTACAATGGGATCCAGGAAAATCTCGTGTAATGACAACCAAATATTGCATTAAATACGAATTGAAAAAATGCCCAATACACCAAAAAGATATTGTAGGTGTTAAAGTAAAAGAACCATTAGTATTGAAACAAGGTGAACTTGAATACAAACTAAAATTCAACTGTAAACCCTGCGAAATGGAAATCTGGGAAAAAGATGCAGAATTTGAAATTGAAGAAGATCATTTTCATTAAAGTTTAAACGCAAAGTTTTTTTTACCGCAAAGAGCGCAAAGAATTACGCAAATGTTCGCAAAGATTTTAAATAATCTTTGCGAACATTTTTTTATCCTGTTATTTCTCCAATCTTGTCATTTCGACGAAGGAGAAATCTCCACGAGTAACTCCGCTCCAATAAGCCAATCTTTGTAGAGCCACTTGTGGAGATTTCTCCTTCGTCGAAATGACAAACTGTGTGGTTACTTTGTCTTAAAACTAAAATCTAGTATAAAATTAAATCTGCTCGATCTGCAAAATCTACGTGAGAAATTCTTTGCGCTCTTTTTTAACTTAAAAACAAAAAACTTGCGTTCTTCGCGTAATTCTTTGCGAACTTCGCGGTTAAAAAAACCTTTTTCCCTACTTTTACTACTCAAACAATACACTACTCCAAAATGAAAATACTACTCCTAGGTTCAGGCGAATTAGGCAAAGAATTTGTCATTGCCGCACAACGAATCGGACAAACCATAATCGCAGTTGACAGTTACGAAAATGCACCAGCCATGCAAGTTGCACACGGTTTTGAAGTCATTAATATGCTCGACGGTGAAGCACTTGACCGAATCGTAGCCAAACACCAACCCGATTTTATAGTTCCTGAAATAGAAGCCATTCGTACCGAACGTTTTTACGATTACGAAAAACAAGGAATTACCGTTGTTCCTTCAGCGAAAGCGGCAAACTTCACTATGAATCGTAAAGCCATTCGCGATTTAGCAGCAAAAGAACTCGGATTAAAAACGGCAAAATACCAATATGCAACATCGGCAGAGGAACTTCAGAAAGCTGTTCAAGAAGTTGGAATTCCGTGTGTAGTAAAACCTTTAATGTCTTCGTCTGGAAAAGGACAATCAACAATCAAAACAGAAAGTGATATCGAAAAAGCTTGGCAATATGCCGTTGCTGGTTCACGTGGCGATGTTATCGAAGTGATTGTAGAAGCTTTTGTAGATTTTCATTCTGAAATTACACTTTTAACGATTACTCAAAATAATAATCCAACTTTATTCTGTGCTCCAATTGGTCACAGACAAGAAAGAGGTGATTATCAGGAAAGCTGGCAGCCCGCTTTGGTTTCAGAAAAAGATTTGTATGAAGCTCAGGATATGGCTGAAAAAATTACGGAAGCGCTTGGAGGCGCGGGACTTTTTGGTGTTGAATTTTTCTTAACTAATGAAGGTGTTTATTTCTCTGAACTTTCTCCTCGTCCACACGATACCGGAATGGTAACTTTAGCAGGAACACAGAATTTCAACGAATTTGAATTGCATTTACGAGCGATTTTAAGTCTTCCAATATTCGAAATCACTTTAGAAAAAGCTGGAGCAAGCGCTGTAATTTTAGCGTCAGAAGATTCAACAAATCCAACTTTCAGCGGAATCGAAAAAGTAGCCGCTTTACCAAAAACAGATTTCAGAATTTTCGGCAAACCAACTTCAAGACCTTACCGAAGAATGGGTGTCGTTTTAAGTCATGATACGCTTTCAACCCCAATTAATGAAGTAACAGAACGCGCCAAAGAAACGGCAAAATTAATAACTGTAAATTCTTAACTATGAAAAATATACTTTTAGCGACTTTTCTTTTTATTGGAATCACCGTACAAGCACAAAGCAAAAAGAAATTTGATAAACCAACAGTTGTTGAAGCTTCATGCGGAGAATGTCAATTTGGTATGAAAGGCAAAAGCTGTGATTTAGCTGTTCGCATTGATGGAAAAAGCTACTTTGTTGACGGAACAACTATTCACGATCACGGTGATGCACACTCAGAAAAAGGCTTTTGTAACGCAATTAGTAAAGCTTTAGTTACGGGAGAAATCAAAGGAGACCGATTTAAAGCAACTTCATTTACCTTAATTGACGATAAAAAATAATGGCATTAATTCTCGAAAACATTGCCAAACACGTTTCTCTTACACCAGAAGAACAGGCGCTTTTTTTATCTAAACTGGAAACCAACACTTACAAAGCCAAAACGCTTTTATTAAACGCTGGCGAAGTCTGCAAACATTCCTATTTTGTAAACTCAGGAATTTTAAGAAGTTTCAATATCAACGATAATATTGTCGAACATGTTCTTTCTTTTGCCTGCGAAGGATGGTGGATGAGCGATATGTACAGCTTTTTTTCTCAAAAACCAGGACAGCTTTTTATTGAAGTTCTGGAAGAAGCTGAAGTCGTTTCTTTGTCCAAAGAAAATCAAGAACAATTGTATCTTGAAATTCCAAAATTGGAACGTTTTTTCAGAATCTTAATTGAAAATTCATTAGTTGCGAATCAACAAAGATTAATGGATAACTTGAGTTTACCTGCGGAAGAGCGCTTTGAAAAATTCACTAAAAAATATGGAACATTAGTTCACAAAGTTCCTCAAAAACAAATTGCTTCTTTCATTGGTGTAACACCCGAATTCTTCAGCAAAATGAAAGCCAGGCTTTTGAAAAAGTAAAATTAAACCATTAAGATATTAAGATTCATTAAGCTAGACTTAATCTTTCTTATTTTTTAAGAATATAAAGCTTAACTTTCTTAATATCTTAATGGTAAAACAAGAATTAAAATTGCTCAACCTCCGTAGAATGTTTCATTGCGGTTATTGCTGATTTTCCTAACATCACCGTATTTTGAACGGCATCGAAATATGAAGTTCCAACAAAAGCCTGATGTTTTACCGCTCTGAATCCGTTTTTTTGTAAAGAGAATTCTCTTTCCTGCAATTCAGAATAGCCTGCCATTCCGCGTTCTTTGTAGGCTTTAGACAATTCGAACATACTCGTATTCAAAGCATGGAATCCTGCCAAAGTGATGAATTGGAAACTATATCCCATTGCTGCTAAATCTTCTCTAAATGTTTCCATTTCAGCAACCGTTAATTTTGCTGCCCAATTAAAAGAAGGAGAACAATTGTAAGCCAGCATTTTGTCTGGGAATTCTTTTTTCATTGCTTTTGCAAATTTTCTAGCATAATCTAAATCCGGATTACTGGTTTCCATCCAAATCAAATCGGCATAAGGTGCGTAGCTTAAACCTCTTGCAATTCCCTGCTCGATTCCATTGTTTACATAGAAGAAACCTTCAGCAGTTTTTTCTCCCGTTAAGAATTTACGATCTCTTGGATCTGCATCGCTAGTTAATAGATTTGCCGCATCAGCATCGGTTCGGGCAACGATTAAAGTTGGAACTCCCATAACATCTGACGCCAAACGAGCGGCAATTAATTTATTAATCGCTTCTTGTGTCGGCACCAAAACTTTTCCGCCCAGATGTCCGCATTTTTTAGCAGAACTCAATTGATCTTCAAAATGAACCCCAGAAGCTCCAGCTTCAATCATTGATTTCATTAATTCGAAAGCATTTAAGTTTCCACCAAAACCTGCTTCAGCATCGGCTACAATTGGTACTAAATAATCTTTTTTATCTTCAATTTCATTTACAGTTTGAATCTGATCAGCACGCAATAAAGCATTGTTGATCTTTTTTACCACCATTGGAACGCTGTTTACAGGATACAGTGATTGATCTGGGTACATTTCGCCCGCCAGATTCGCATCCGCAGCAACTTGCCATCCGCTTAAATAAATCGCTTCTAAACCAGCGTCTACTTCCTGAATCGCCTGATTTCCAGTTAAAGCTCCCAAACCCGCCACATAATCCTGAGATTTTAACTTTCTCCATAATTTCTCAGCTCCTATTTTTGCAATAGAATGCTCAATTTGATATGATCCTTGAAGCGTCACTACTTCGCTTGCAGTATAAGGACGTTCAACTCCTTTCCATCTTGGATTCGTGATCCAATCGTTAATCAATTCCTGAATTCTGTTTTCTGTTGTTTTCATAAATAGCTTAAGTTAAAGTGGTTAGTGTTTTAGTGTTCAGTTGCAGTTTTTAGTATTCAGTTTTAACTGGACTTATTTTTTTTAACACATAGAAACATAGTTATCCTTTGTGGTTAAAGGCGTTTCACTAGTTTCAATACACATAGCTATGTGTGAAAAACTAGTTTTTTTCTTTTATCTTTTATTTAAAATCTAAATCTATGTTTCTATGTGTTTAAATAATTTAAGACTGAATTTTATCTGCTTGATCTGCTAAATCTGCGTGAAAAAATTATTCGCTCGCAGATTTGGCAGATACTGCAGATTTTTAATTCTTAATTCTTAATTTTTAATTGTTTATAGGTATTTGTAACACGGAATCGTCAAGAAATCAACGAAATCTGGATTTACAACTAATCTTTCCAATACTTTTTCAGCTAATGGAAATTGCTGTTCTTCGTGTTTTTCTTCTCCTAATTCTGTTTTGATTTTCTGAAATTCATCCAAAGCCAATTCATGATAATAGGCCAGATCTAATTTTCGGCCATTATCCAAAACCACTTTGTTTTGAAGCCATTGCCACAATTGCGATCTTGAAATTTCAGCAGTTGCTGCATCTTCCATTAAATTATGTAAAGCGGCCGCACCTTGTCCGTTCAACCATGAAGCCAGATATAGAACCGCAACATTGATATTTTTTCGAACGCCGTTTTCTGTAATCAATCCAATTGGCGGTTCGATTAAATCTTCTTCTGTTATTTTACGATTTTCTCTTTTTATATGAATCTGATTTGGAGTCGGCATTCCTTTATCAAAAATTTCTTTTGCTACAGCAACCAAATCTGGATGTGCTACCCAAGTTCCGTCATGACCGTTTCGAACTTCACGTTCTTTATCGGTTTTTACTTTTGCGAAAGCGACTGCATTTGCTTCTTCGTTATTTCGAATCGGGATCTGTGCTGCCATTCCGCCAATCGCATGAATACCTCGTTTATGACATCTCTGAATTACTAAATTTGAATACGCATTCATAAAAGGCGAAGTCATATTTACCTGATCACGATCTGGAACAATGAATTTTGGATTTTTTCTAAACTTTTTAATGTATGAGAAAATATAATCCCAACGCCCGCAGTTTAATCCAACGATATGTTCTTTCAATTCGTAAATGATTTCGTCCAACTGAAAACTTGCTGTAATTGTTTCAATTAAAACCGTCACTTTTATAGTTCCTCTTTTCAGTTTTAAATAATCTTCGGTAAAATCAATTACGCTGTTCCACCATCTTGCTTCTAGATAATGTTCTAATTTCGGAATGTAGAAATACGGTCCTGAATTATTCTCTAAAAGCCTTTTATGATTGTGAAAAACGTATAAACCAAAATCTACCAGCGAACCCGAAACTTCAATTCCATCAATCAAAATATGTTTTTCAGGAAGATGCAAACCTCTTGGACGTACAATAAGTGTTGCGATTTTTTGATTTAAATGATACGATTTCTGTTTCACCAAATCAGTATACGTAATGGTTTTGTTCACCGCATCAATTAAATTCACTTGTCCGTCCATCAAGTTTTTCCAAGTTGGCGAGGTACTATCTTCAAAATCAGCCATAAAAGTTTTGGCACCCGAATTCAAAGCATTGATAATCATTTTGCGATCAACAGGTCCAGTAATTTCTACCCTCCTGTCTAATAAATCTTTCGGAATTTCTCTAGCTGTCCAATTGCCTTCTCTGACGCTTTTTGTTTCTGGAGTAAAAACCGGCATGACGCCCTGATCAAAAGCAACTTGTTTTTGCTCTCTCTGCAAAAGCAGTAATTTTCTTTGCGATTCGAATTTTTTGTGCAATTCGGTAATAAACGCAATCGCTTCTTCAGTCCAGATTTTTGGATAAGCAAGCTTTTTGTCGGCCAGAATTTCTAAAGCCATTTCAGTAATCTCTAATTGGTTTTTCATAGCTGCAGATTTTAATTTTTATTTGATTAAAAAAATTTCTCTCTAATCATTTTTCATTTCACCAAAACAATTAAATCATAACTAATTCATAATTAATACGTTTTGACAGTACAATGTTATAAAAAAGTTTTTTACAAAACAAGCGAACGTTCGCTAAATTTAAAAAATATTTATTTTGCGATTGTTTTTAGAATGTCTATATTTGACATTATGGATATCGAAAAAGACTATATAAAGCTGATTTTTGGGCTAAAACTGAAGCAAGTTCGCACACAAAAAAACTTGTCACTTTTTGGTTTGGCCAAACTGACTAATCTGTCAAAATCGTATTTGAACGAGATTGAAAAGGGAAAAAAATATCCCAAAACAGATAAAATTTTGCTTTTATGCGAACATTTGGACGTGACTTACGACCAAATGGTGTCTTTAAAACTCGATAATAACCTCGCTCCGATTGGCGAAATCTTAAAATCTGGAATTTTAAAAGAGATTCCTCTGGAACTTTTTGGAATTCAAGAAGCTGATTTAATTGATATTATTGCTAATGCTCCAGCCAAAGTCAATGCTTTTATCAGCACTATTTTTGAGATTGCACAACATTATAATTTAAGCCGAGAAAGTTTTTTCCTTGCTGCTTTGCGTTCTTATCAGGAAGCGCACAGTAATTATTTTGAAGATTTAGAAGAAAAAGTAATTGCTTTTTCGAAGTCATTTCAGATTAATTTAGACTCCAAAATCAGCATTGAAGAGCTAGAAGCGATTTTAAAAGAAGAATACGAATACGCGATAAAAGAAATTGCTTTTACAGATCAGGAAGCTTTGGGAGATTTACGTTCGATTTATGTTCCGAAAAGCAAGACTTTATTACTTTCAACTGAACTTGACGATCCGCAAAAGGCTTTTATTTTAGCCAAAGAAATAGCCTATAATTATCTCAAAATTTCAGATCGCTTACTGACTTTTACCTGGATTAAGTTTGAAAATTTCGATCAGGTTTTGAATAATTTTTATGCTTCTTATTTTGCTGGTGCTTTAATTTTGCCTAGAAAATTAGTTGTAGACAAAATCAATCTTTTTTTAGAAAAGGAAAATCCAAAACCGGAAGAATTTGTTCAATTAATTGAAAGTTTTGAAGTTTCACCTGAATCTTTTTATCAGAGATTGACCAATTTATTACCAAAAGATTTTCAGCTAAAAAACCTTTTCTTCTTAAGATTATCTCACCGAATTGGTTCTGATGTTTATCAAATCAACAAGGAATTGCATATTACGCATCAGCAGGAACCACACGCCAATGAAACGAATGAACATTATTGCAGAAGATGGGTTTCGGTAAAAACTATCGACGAAGCGATCAGACAAAATAAACCTCATTTTTTTGATGCTCAGATTTCGAGTTATGCCAATAGCGGAAACGAATATTTGGTTTTTTCATCGGCTACAAAAGATCCTTTTGCAGAAAATTATATTCGAAGTATTTCAGTTGGAATCCTAATTAATCCGACAATGAAAAAGAAATTCAAATTCATTGATGGAAAACCTTTGGTAAAACGAATTGTAGGTGTAACTTGCGAAACTTGCGCCGTACAAGATTGTTTAGAAAGAGCTGCTCCGCCAATTGTTTTAGAGAAAAAGAAACGTCACGAAAATACAGATGCGGTTGTACAGCAGTTTATGAATCAATATAGTTAGAATTTTATGCACTATTTATCTTTACTAATAATGCTGTTTTCTATTAATTTAAGTCAGAAAACAGAAAAACTTAATGGCCGTTATAATTACCTAATAGAAGATAACGATTCATATATTCTAAAAGATAAAATTACTTTTAAGGATAGTATTTTTGCTTTTGATAACAAATATCTGCCAAAAGGAAGGATTTCTTATGGCAACGCAATACTACTGGATAATTTCATTAATACGGATTTGATTATCAGCATTCCAAAAGACCAAATCGAAAAAGATACTATTCCTTTTTTTATGCATGATAAGAAAAGTTCTTCTGTGAATTATCTTGATAAAGTGGTTGGGAAAGGGAAATTGATTAGGATTAGATAATCTCGCAATCCCGATAGCTATCGGGAGCTAAGTCGCAAAGTTTATTTCTTTGAACGCATACTCAACGCAATTTTGTCATCCTGAGGTGCGAAGGATCACACTCGGAACTCGACAAAGATTGGCGATTATGCAGGCGGAATTTCTTGTGTGATCCTTCGTTCCTCAGGATGACAAACAGTAATCTTTAAGTTTTTGCCTCAATAACTCCTTCTGAAAACAAAAACTTCTAATCTAGCCCCGATAGAAGTGGAAATCCTTTTGTGGTGGGGTTCACCACAAAAGATTGTAACGGATAGCGGGACTAAACGTCTTTTGAAAACCAAAATTTCCGCTCCAAAAAAAACTTAGTGTATCAGCAACTTAGAACCTCAGAATCTTTTCTTAATCTACATTAAGTGCTTTTCCTCTGCATCGACCGTATCTTTGTACTATCAAAATCAATAAAAGACAAAATCATGGAAAATATAGTATTACATAAAGCAGAGACAAGAGGAAACGCAAATCACGGATGGTTGAACGCTTATCATAGTTTTAGTTTTGCGAGCTGGTACAATCCAGATAGAATTCAGTTTGGAGCGCTTCGTGTTTTGAATGATGATACGATTGCTGCTGGAATGGGATTTGGAACTCACCCTCACGATAATATGGAAATTATTACAATTCCGTTAGAAGGTGATTTGGCTCACAAAGACAGCATGGGAAATACTGAAGTAATTAAAAATGGAGATATCCAGGTAATGAGTGCCGGAACTGGAATTCAGCACAGTGAGTTTAATCCAAATGCAGATCAGCAGACTAAATTATTGCAGATTTGGTTGTTTCCAAACAAAAGAAATGTTACGCCACGTTATCAGCAGATTACTTTGGATGTTGCTGACAGACATAATAAATTGTCTCAGGTTTTATCTCCAAATGCAGATGATGAAGGAGTTTGGATTCACCAAGACGCTTGGTTCAATATGGGTAATTTCGATTCTGGAGTTACGGCTGAATATAAAATCAAAAAAGAAGGAAACGGAGTTTATGCTTTCGTTTTAAAAGGAAATGTAACCATCAACGGTCAGGAATTAAATTCTCGTGACGCAGTGGGAATCTCAGGAACTGATGTTTTGAATATTAAAGCAAACACAGATGCTGAATTTTTATTAATGGACGTTCCGATGAATTATTAATTCAAACAAAAACAATTAATACCTGTAACGTAGAAACGATAATAAATCTGGAAATCAGACTGTTATCGTTTCTTTTTTTTAACCTTTAATTAAAAAAAAAGAAAACAAGAAAGGCTAACTTTATGAATAAGAAAATTGGTCTGACTTTAAAATTAAAACTAATCCTTTAAAATTTTAAACCATGAATCCAAATAACCTCACTAAAGAATATACAAACGGAGAAGTAACTATTGTTTGGCAATCTGGAAAATGCATTCACTCTGCAAATTGCGTCAAAAACAATCCAGATGTTTTTCGCCCAAAAGAAAAACCGTGGATTACACCAGAACAATCTACAACTGAGAAAATAATCTCGACTGTTAGCAAATGTCCCTCAGGAGCTTTGACGTTTTATATGAATAACAAAAAATAGTCCTTCTCCCGAAGCTTCGGGATCGCTCAGGAGGACAATCAGAAATTTGACAATCAAAAACTTATCCCATTTTTTATTTCTTAATCTAGGTTAAGTGCTCCAGGACAACTGTCACCGTAACTTTGTCCTATCAAAATGAAATAAATTAATTATTTAAAAAAATAAAATTATGGCAACTACAAAATGGTCAATTGACCCAACTCACTCAGAAATTGGTTTTAAAGTAAAACACATGATGTTTACTAATGTTTCAGGAAAATTTGGAACTTACGATGCAACAGTAACAACTGACGGAGAAAACTTCGAAAATGCAGATATTCAGTTTTCTGCTGACATCGCTTCTATCGATACTGCAAATGCAGACAGAGATGGTCACTTAAGAAGTGGTGATTTCTTTGACGTAGAAAATCATCCAAAATTAACTTTCAAATCTTCATCTTTCAAAAAAATCGATGATGGTGATTATGAAGTTACTGGAGACTTAGACATTAAAGGTGTTTCTAAAACTGTAAAATTTCCAGTAGAATTTAGCGGAATCATGACTGATCCTTGGGGAAATACTAAAGTTGGTTTAAATATTGAAGGAAAAATTAACCGTAAAGACTGGGGTCTAAACTGGAACTCAGCTCTTGAAACTGGCGGTGTGTTAGTTGGAGAAGAAGTTAAATTAAACATCGAAATTCAATTAGCAAAACAAGCTTAATCTTTGGTTTTAGATTAGATTTAATTGGTTGGTTAAAAGCCTGCACCTTTCTCGGGAGTGCAGGCTTTTTTGCTTTTAGGAACGGGCTTCGACTTCGCTCAGCCTGACCAATCATTTACAAGATATATCGCATGTCAGGCTGAGCGAAGTCGAAGCCTTTTTTTATTTTATATTTCTAAATTCTGTTGGTGACATTCCCGTTTGTTTTTTGAAGAATCGGGAAAAATAGGAGTAATCTTCGTAACCGACTTTAAAAGCAACTTCGTTTACAGCTAATTGTTTATCAATCAGCATTCTTTTAATCTCTAAAATAACGCGATCTGTTATTACTTCTGTCGCTGTTTTTTGCAGAATTTCATTGCAGATTCTGTTCAAATGTTTCAGCGTGATATTTAATTTTTCTGCATAAAATGAAGGCAGTTTTTCTGTTCTGAAATATTCTTCTAAAAGCGACTCGAATGTATTGATTTTGATATTGTACGAATGCGTTTGATGTGAATAGGTTTCACTATATTTTCGTGCGACTTCAATATGAATACAGTCTAACAAATTCAGTAGTTTATCTAATTGATATTTATTATCCAGACTATTTTCCTGAATCAGAAGGTCAAAATAAGGTTGGATTTTCGGGATTTCATTTTCTTCAAAAACCATTTCTGGTCGATTATGAATCGAATGGTAAAAATTATAATCGTTGATCTTTTTCTGTCCAAAATACAAATTGTACAATTCTTGAGAAAAGATAATTACGAAACCTTCAATATCTTCCGATAAATTCCAATGGTGCATTTGTCCTGGCTGCAGTACAAAAAGACTTCCTCTTTTTATGTCAAATTGGTCAAAATCGACTTCGTGTAATCCAGAACCTTTTGTAAAAAATACCATTAAGTACGAATCATGACGATGCGGTTCTTCGACAAAACTGTGATTTTTTAAATGCTCTGTAAAAGTGTTGACATAAAAATCACGGTGAATATCGTTGCAGCTAAAATTCTGAACACTATAAACGGGATATTTTTTCATAATAGGTATTATTTATTTTCTTGATTATAAAAATCACCGTTTTCCATTTTAGAATTTGGAATTTGTTTTTTGAAAATTTAATCAAAAATGTCTTTATTGTGCTATAACAAGCGAAGATATAAAAAAGACTTTTATAAACCTCTGAATTACCTTTGTATAAACAAAAATCAATACTATCATGTCAAGCGCATTAACTCATATTTTAAAAAACGAATGTCCTGTTTGTCATAAAGGAAAAGTTTTTACAGACAAGAACATTTTTCTGAATTTCAGTTTTCCAAAAATGAATGAATACTGCAGTCACTGTCATTATAAATTCCAAAAAGAACCTGGTTATTTTTTCGGTGCTATGTATGTAAATTACGGATTAACAGTCGCTCAGGGAATTGCAACGTATTGCATTGCACAATATTTCTTCGAAACCAACTTCGATTTAAGAATCCTTCCTATCATTGCTGTTGTGATTACTTTACTGACTCCTTTTAATCTTAGATTTTCAAGATTAGCGTGGATTTATATGTTTAAGGGTTATACGAGCTAAAAAAATAGTACTTTTGCCTTCCAATTGAAACTAATTTTCAATTTTAAAAAAAAGTAAAAATTAAATTAGACAAATGAAAGCATACGTATTTCCGGGTCAAGGAGCACAGTTCACAGGAATGGGTAAAGACCTTTATGAAAATTCGGCTTTAGCCAAAGAATTATTCGAAAAAGCTAATGAAATTCTAGGTTTTAGAATTACAGATATCATGTTTGAAGGCACTGCCGAAGAACTAAAAGAAACTAAAGTAACACAACCAGCTGTATTTTTACATTCTGTTATTTTAGCTAAAACTTTAGAAGATTTCAAACCGGAAATGGTTGCAGGACACTCTTTAGGAGAATTCTCTGCTTTGGTTGCTAACGGAACTTTATCTTTTGAAGACGGACTTAAATTGGTTTCTCAACGTGCTTTGGCTATGCAAAAAGCTTGCGAAATCACTCCATCTACAATGGCTGCTGTTTTAGGTTTAGCTGATAATGTTGTAGAAGAAGTTTGTGCATCTATCGATGGTGTTGTGGTTGCTGCAAACTATAACTGCCCAGGTCAATTGGTAATTTCTGGTGAAACTACTGCTGTTGAAAAAGCTTGTGAAGCTATGAAAGCTGCTGGAGCAAAACGTGCTTTAATTTTACCTGTTGGAGGAGCTTTTCACTCGCCGATGATGGAGCCGGCAAGAGAAGAATTGGCAGCTGCAATTGAAGCGACTACTTTCTCTACTCCAATTTGTCCAGTGTATCAAAACGTTACTGCAAATGCGGTTTCTGATGCAAACGAAATTAAAAAGAACTTAATCATTCAATTAACTGCTCCTGTAAAATGGACTCAGTCTGTTCAGCAAATGATCGCTGACGGTGCAACTTTGTTTACTGAGGTTGGTCCTGGAAAAGTTTTAGCTGGTTTGATTAATAAAATTGATAAAGAAGCTGCTGTTGCTAATGCGTAATTAGTTTTCAGTCGCAGTCTCAGTTTTCAGTTATTAACTGTATAAAAAAATCCTCATGAACAGATTGTTTATGAGGATTTTTGCTTTATAGCTCTTTTGCTTCTTCGCTGTAATTATTTAGAATTCCGGTAATCAAATAATTTTGATTGCTTTTTTCGAAAAATATATACCAAGTTGTTCTCGTATTAGATTTATAAAAGATATAATTTAAACCTAAATATTGAAGAGGTTTTGGAGTTTTCTTATGAGGAGATTTTTTTATTCTTTCAGGAACTTCTTTATAAATATTTGAAACATATTCTTCTGCAGATTCAATAAAACCAAAATACTCTTTTCTATATAATACCAAAACTAAATCATCGAGATACTGAATCACTGAAGACGTAAAAATAACTTCTATTTTCCCCACCATTCCCTAATTCTCCTAATTGATTCTGCTTTTGCTTCCTCTGGCGTTAATCCTTTTGCAAACTCAGCATCAAAATCAAAAGTTTCACGATCTATACCTTTAAATTTGTTTTTTTGAACTTCGTATTCAACCGCAGGTTCTTCAACCTTGTTCTTTTTATTTTCTTTATCCGAACCCATTATTCCTACATTTTAATTCTTACAAATTTACAGAATAAAATGAATCAAATTTTACAAAACTTTCTTTTCTTTCTTTTTGTAATTAATAATAAAAACTCCCAAAATAATCAGGATTGTTGCAATTATAAAATCAATGGTAATTTTTTCATCCAAAATCAGCCAGCCAAAAAATACCGCAATTATAGTGTTGATATACGCTAAAATAGAAACCTGAACCGGCGTAACGTGTTTCAGAGCATAATTATAGCTAAAAAAAGCAATTACAGATCCAAAAATAGACAGATACAATGCTGCTAAAATACTTTTAGAACTCCATAAATTCACATCAATATTGGGCGAAAAAATAAATGCCAAAACAATCTGAATGCACGAAGCCATTGTAAACTGGTAAAATAAATTAAGAACTATGTTTTTAGATTTATTCCCATGAAGTTTGGTATAAATTGTTCCTGCAGCCCAGGCAGAAATCGCAAATCCCATAAACATCATTCCGATTCTGTAATCGGCATCTAAAAAAGATCGTAGCCCGTCTTTAAATATAAAAACGACCCCCGAAAATCCTATTATAACGCCAACAAATCCTCTTAAACTTGGTTTTTGTAATTTAAATAAAATACTGCCTAGAAAAATAAGTATTGGAGACATAGCACTAATTACCGAAGCCAGTCCGCTTGGTACAGTCTGCTCAGCAACAGTTGTAAAACCATTTGCAATTACAATCATCAAAATAGAAGGAACAAGCTGATGTTTTAAATTTTCCCACCCAATCCATTTCAGTTCTTTTTTGAATAATAAAATAATCATCATAATTATTCCTGCCAATCCCTGACGAATTGAAGTTACAAACCAAGGCGGAATGGTTTCAACCGCAACTCTAATCCCTAAAAAGGTAGTTCCCCAAATAATTCCAACAGCCGCTAAGGCAAATATTAATTTATAATCTAAACTTTGTTTCATGATAATTAATACGCTAAAAAAAATCCCAAACTATACTGCTATAATTTGGGATCTTAAAATTTTATAGTTTTAACTGATAAAGAATTTATTTATTCCTCACTTTTTGTTCCCATTTCCAGGCGCTAGCCATTGCTTCGTCTAAACTAAGTTCAGCCTTCCATCCTAAGACATTATTTGCCTTATCAGTATTCGCGTAAGCTTCAGTAATATCGCCTTCACGACGTGGCTTAATTACATAAGGCAGTTTTTTATCGCTGACTTTTTCAAAACTATGAATCACTTCAAGAACAGAACTTCCTTTTCCAGTTCCTAAATTAAAAGTTTCAACTTTTGCCAAATTCTTTTTATTTAATAAACGCTGCAAAGCAATTACGTGCGCTTTTGCAAGATCAACAACGTGAATATAATCGCGAACTGCAGTTCCGTCTGGCGTTGGGTAATCATTACCAAAAACAGATAATTCTTGACGTAATCCTACTCCTGTTTGTGTAATAAAAGGCACTAAATTTTGAGGAACTCCTAAAGGCAATTCTCCAATTTCTACCGATTCGTGCGCTCCAACTGGATTAAAATAACGCAATAAAATAGCGCTGATATTAGTCACTTTAGCTGTATCTGTAATAATTTCTTCGCCAATCTGCTTTGTATTTCCGTAAGGAGACATTGCCGTTTGGACTGGTGCATCTTCTGTAATTGGCATTTTTTCGGCTTGACCGTAAACCGTACAAGAAGAACTGAAAATAAAACTTGCTTCTGGTTTTTGCTGTAATTCCTGCAATAGATAGATTAAACTGCTAATATTGTTTTCGTAATACAACAAAGGCTGTTCAACACTTTCTCCTACCGCTTTTGAAGCCGCAAAATGAATAACTCCTGTAACGTCATTGTGTTTTTTAAAGAAACCCTGCACTGCAGCTTTTTCTCTTAAATCTAATTTTTCGAATAAAGGTGTTTTTCCTGTAATCGCTGTAATTCCTTTTAAAACATCTTCTGAAGAGTTTGAAAGATTATCTATAATCACTACTTCGAAGCCTTCATTTTGCAATTCGACTACGGTGTGAGATCCGATAAACCCTAACCCTCCTGTTACTAATACTTTCATTTTGTGGTTTGTTTGTGGTTAAATTTTGGCTAATAATTAAGCTTTCTTATTTTAAAAATTCAATTACGCTGTCGGTAATAAATTTAATTTGCTCGTCATCAAGTTCTGTGTGCATTGGCAAAGCAATTACTTCTTGAACTAACTGATTTGTTACAGGAAATTGTTCTTCTTTATAACGAGGATCTAAATATGCTTTTTGAGAGTGAAGCGGAATTGGATAATAAATTGCACAAGGAATTCCTTTATCCAATAAATGCTGCATTAAAGCATTACGATCTGCATCAATGATTCTTAATACATATTGATGAAAAACGTGATCATTTTCGTTTGCATCAAAATCTGGAGTTATGATATGTGCATTTCCAGCGAAAGCCGCATTGTATTTTGTTGCTGCTAAACGGCGAGCTGCATTATATTCATCTAAAAGAGGCAGTTTTGCATTTAAAACTCCTGCTTGAATACTGTCTAAACGTGAATTTACACCTACAACATCGTGGTGGTAACGCTCATACATTCCGTGATTTACGATTCCGCGGATGATGTGAGCCAATTTATCATCATTTGTAAAAATTGCTCCTCCGTCACCATAACATCCTAAGTTTTTTGACGGGAAGAAAGAAGTCGCCGCAACGTGGCCAATTGTTCCAACTTTAGTCTTAGAACCAGCTTTTGAAATATAATCTGCCCCAATTGCCTGAGCATTATCTTCAATTACATATAAATTATGCTCGGCTGCAATTTCCATAATCGCATCCATATTTGCAGCGCGTCCAAATAAATGCACAGGAACAATTGCTTTTGTTTTTGGAGTGATTGCTTTTTTAACTGCATCAATGTCAATATTCATATTATGCAAATCAACATCAACTAAAACTGGAGTTAATTGTAACAAAGCAATAACCTCAACAGTAGCAGCAAAAGTAAAATCGGCAGTGATAACCTCGTCTCCAGGCTGAAGACCAAGTCCCATCATGGCAATCTGCAAAGCATCTGTACCATTTGCACACGGAATAACATGTTTTGCACCTAAATAATCCTCAAGATTCTTTTGAAACTGATGAACTAAAGGTCCGTTAATGTAAGTATTTGTGTCTAAAACTTCTTGAATTGAAGCATCTACAGTAGATTTTATTTTTTCATATTGACTTTTTAAGTCAACCATTTGAATTTTTTTCATTGTTTGAATGTATTTAAAAATTTAAAGACACTGTTTAAACAGAAATCTCTAAAAGGAGGAACAAAAATAGTTATTAATAGCTTCAAACCAATGAAAATAGTCGAAAGAAATGTAATTTAGCTGCAAAAATTATTACATGCTTTTTTTATACAATTTAACCCTATACATCGCAGGATTTTTCTTAAGAATCGTAGCCTTATTTAGTCCGAAAATTAAGCTTTTTGTTGAAGGCCGAAAAAACGTATTTTCAACTTTAGAAGATAAAATAAAACCAACAGACAAGACAATATGGTTTCATTCTGCCTCGTTAGGAGAGTATGAGCAAGGCCTTCCTGTGATAGAAAAAATCAAAGAAAAACACCCTTCGCATAAGATTATTGTAACCTTTTTTTCACCATCTGGATACGAAGTGCGTAAAAATAACACAGTTGCAGATGTTACAATTTATCTGCCTTTAGATACCAAAAAGAACGCTAAAAAATTCATGCAATTAGTTCATCCTGAATTAGCATTTTTTATTAAATATGAATTTTGGCTGAATTACTTAAAAGAACTTGAAACCAACAAAATTCCAACTTATTTGATATCAGGAATTTTTAGAGACAACCAAATGTTTTTTAAATGGTACGGCGGATTTTATAGAAAAGCGCTAAAAGCCTTCACCTATTTCTTTGTTCAAAACGAAAAATCGAAACAAAAAGTAGAAAGTTTAGGATTTAATAATGTAATTGTCTCAGGCGATACTAGATTTGATCGCGTTAATGCAATTTTAGAACGTGATAATTCGTTGGATTTTATACAGAATTTCAAAAATAATCAGCCAGTTATAGTTATAGGAAGTTCGTGGCCAAAAGATGAAGCTTTAATAAGCGAATACATTAATCAAGCTCCAGAAAATGTAAAATTCATAATTGCTCCGCACAACATCAAACCTGATCAGATTTCAGATCTTCAGTCAAAAATAACCAAATCAACTGTTTTATTTTCAGAAAAAGAAAACAAAGATTTAGCATCTTATAATGTTTTCATCATAGATACAGTTGGTTTACTAACTAAAATTTACAGTTACGGAACTATTGCGTATGTAGGCGGCGGATTTGGAAATCCTGGTATACACAATATTTTGGAACCAGCAACATTTGGAATTCCAATCGTAATTGGACCAAACTATTCGAATTTTGCAGAAGCAGTTTCACTTGTTGAATTAAAAGGATGTACGATCATTTCAAATTTTAAAGAATTAAAAGGCGCTTTTGACCATCTTTTATCTGATAACTCTTTCTTTAATGAAAAAAGCGAAATATGTAAGTCCTTCATTCAAAACAACAAAGGCGCTACAGAAACAATTATGAAAATCGTTAATAAAGCCCTATAAAGCAAATTTCTAGCATTGAAAGACATTTTTATGGCAATTAAACTGATTAAAATATATTTTTAAGACATTTAGCGCTATAGAATATTCTGTAAAAAACAAAATAAACTATAACAAACCTATTTAAAAGACTCAAAACAACGATAGAATTTTCAACAAAAAATAAATTACACAAAACATACAATAATATGATTTATATTTGTTATTTTGGCATATTATTTGATAACTAAGATAATCGTGAGTAAGGAAAATATTTTAAAAAAAAAGTGAAAAAATATTTTACATATTAAAAAATTTATATCTTTGCCACGAATTAATAATTAACCTTTTATAATAAAGTAAGATGAAAAAAGTATTTTTAAGTTTAGCTGTTGTTGCTGTTTTAACTGTTGTATCTTGTAAAAAAGCTGACGCTGCTGCTGAAGCTCCTGCTGTAGATTCTGCTGCTGTTGCTGTTGATTCAGCTGCTGCTGTAGTTGATTCTGCTGCTACAACTGTTGATTCTGCTGCTGCTAAAGTTGATTCAGCTGCTGCTAAAGTAGAAGAAGTAAAAAAATAATTAGAACCTAAGTTCTAACGATTTTAAAGCCATCTTTTAAGATGGTTTTTTTTTTGATCAATTCAAATCATTGATCTACTTCAAATAAAAAAAAGCGTTTACAATTGTAAACGCTTTTTTTTATTCAACCTCCTCCTCTACTTCTTCTTCAGATTCCTCATCTTCAAAAATCAATTCATTCGAAGAGAAATCCAAAATTTCCGACCTAGAAGAATAAGTGACAATTTCTTTTATTCCTTTCTGCAAAAGCAATTCTGTACTGTATTTACGACTTGTAGCAAAATGAACCTCTCCAAGCATTAATTTAAAAAAATACTTCCCACCAGAGCCTTTAAATTTCAAAAACTTTGCAAGATCAATATTTGCTTTAAATTTCTCAATATCTTCTTCACACTCAAATCTCAATTCATAACTCAAACTCGTAAAAATAACTTTACCTCTACGCGAAGTAAACGTAAATTTATATTCATCATTAAATCGCCTGCTAATTACAAAAGCACCCATATTTGAATTTTAGATTTTAGATTGTTGATTTTTCTAGATTCTGAGATTCTGAGATTCTGAGATTCTGAGATTCTAAGATTCTAAGATTCTAAGATTCTGAGATTCTAAGATTCTAAGATTCTAAGATTCTGAGATTCTAAGATTCTGAGATTCTAAGATTCTAAGATTCTAAGATTCTAAGATTCTAAGATTCTAAGATTCTAAGATTCTAATAAATTTACTGCGTAAATTTATTTATTGCAAGTCTGCAAATAAAAAAAGCCTCTTCAAAAGAAGAGGCTTTAGTACTCAGAGCGGGACTTGAACCCGCACGAACATTGCTGTTCACTGGATTTTAAGTCCAGCGTGTCTACCAATTTCACCATCCGAGCATTGTATGGTTTTTGAGCGAAAAACGGGGCTCGAACCCGCGACCTCGACCTTGGCAAGGTCGCGCTCTACCAACTGAGCTATTTTCGCATTTTCAAATTCTGTTTAAGAACTGCAACACTTGATTTGTTTCGTATTGCGAGTGCAAATTTAGGACATTTATTCAATTACACAAGCGTTTTTCTAAAAAAAAATCCACTTATTTTATAACATTCTGATAACCTAAACTTTAAAATTGAAAATTTTTATATTTTATTTTTTAACCAGCATTCTTTTGATCTCATTCAGTTTCATCAACGCTTCTACTGGCGTAATTGCATTAATATCGAGATTCAAAATCTCTTCTTTTATCTCTTCCAACAAAGGATCATCCAAATTAAAGAAACTCATTTGCATTTCATCATTTGCCGATTTTATTCCGTTTAAAGCATCACTTGAATGATTCTTTTCTAATTTCTTTAAAAGTTTCTGCGCTTTCGAAATAACCAATTGTGGCATCCCAGCCATTTTTGCTACATGAATTCCGAAACTATGTGCACTTCCTCCTTTTACCAGCTTTCTAACAAAAAGAACGGTATCTTTTAATTCTTTTACTGCAACATTGAAATTTTGGATTCTTGGCATCGATTCCGTCATTTCATTCAACTCATGATAATGCGTTGCGAAAAGCGTTTTAGCTCTTCCTGGATGTTCGTGCAAGAATTCAGCAATTGCCCAAGCAATCGAGATTCCGTCATAGGTACTCGTTCCTCTTCCAATCTCATCTAACAACACCAAACTTCTGTCTGAAATATTATTCAAGATAGAAGCTGTTTCGTTCATTTCGACCATAAAAGTAGATTCACCCATCGAGATATTGTCAGAAGCTCCAACTCTGGTAAAAATCTTATCGACAATTCCCATTCTAACGCTATCAGCAGGAACAAAACTTCCCATTTGAGCCAAAAGTACAATTAAAGCTGTTTGCCTTAGAATCGCCGATTTACCCGACATATTAGGTCCGGTAATCATAATAATTTGCTGTGCTTCTCTATCTAAGAAAACATCATTTGCAATATATGGAGTTCCAACAGGCAATTGTTTTTCAATTACTGGATGTCTTCCATTTTTAATATCTAATTCAAATGTATCATCGATTTCAGGCTGTACATATTGATTTTCGACGGCCATTTGCGTAAACGAACACAAACAATCTAATTGCGCAACTAAATAGGCATTCATTTGAACTGGTTTGATATAAGTTCCAATCCATGCAACTAATTGCTCGAAAAGTTCACTTTCTATTTTATAGATTTTTTCTTCTGCTCCTAAAATTTTGGTTTCGTATTCTTTTAATTCTTCGGTAATATAGCGTTCAGCATTTACCAAAGTTTGTTTACGAATCCATTCTTCTGGAACTTTATCCTTATGCGTATTTCTAACTTCAATATAATACCCAAAAACGTTATTAAAAGAAATTTTCAACGAAGAAATCCCAGTTCTTTCTGATTCTCTTTTTTCAATTCCTTCTAAAAATTCTTTTCCTGAAGTTGAAATCGCACGTAGTTCGTCCAGTTCTTCATTTATTCCTGATGCTATCGCATTTCCTTTCGAAATAGCAACAGGAGCATCTTGATTTAAAGTTGTTTTAATTTTTTCACGAAGCAGATCACAAGCATGCAAGCTGTCTCCAATTACTTTTACAGCTTCTTGCGGACTTTCAAGAGCTAATGTTTTTATTGGAATAATTGCATCCAGAGATTCTTTCAAATAAACAATTTCTCTCGGCGACACTTTTCCTGCCGCAATTTTAGAAATCAAACGTTCTAAATCTGAAATCTGCTTAATTTGATATTGAATGTTATGCAGAATTTCAGGATTCGATTTTAAATACCCCACAACTTCATGGCGACTTTTTATTTTATTCGCATCTTTTAAAGGCAATGCCAACCAACGCTTTAACAAACGCCCTCCCATTGGAGAAAGCGTTTTATCAATAACATCCAAAAGTGTTACTGCATTCGGATTATAGCTGTGATACAATTCTAGGTTTCGAATCGTAAAACGATCCATCCAAACATAAGCATCTTCTGCGATACGCTGAATTGCCGTAATATGCTGAACACGATTATGCTGCGTCTCTGACAAATAGTACAAAATTGCTCCAGAAGCTATAATTCCTTCTCTCAACTCTTCAATACCAAATCCTTTTAAAGAATTTGTCTGGAAATGCTTTGTCAAAGTTTCTAAAGCATAATCTTCTTTGTAAATCCAATCTTCTAAGTAAAAACTATGAAAATCTTCTCCAAAAGCAGTTTTGAAATCACTTTTGTTGTTCTTTGGAACTAAAACCTCACTTGGATTAAAGTTCTGCAATAATTTATCAATGTATTCTGCATTTCCTTGAGCCGTTAAGAACTCTCCTGTAGAGACATCTAAAAATGAAATTCCGATATTTTTATTAGCAAAATAAACAGATGCCAAGAAGTTATTAGATTTTGACTGCAAAACCTCATCATTCAAAGAAACTCCAGGCGTTACAAGCTCCGTTACCCCTCTTTTTACGATTGTTTTCGTCATTTTCGGATCTTCCAGCTGATCGCAGATCGCAACACGAAGTCCGGCTTTTACCAACTTTGGCAGATAAGTATTTACAGAATGATGTGGAAACCCAGCTAACGCTGTTTCTGTATCAGACCCCGCTCCTCTTTTAGTTAATGTTATACCTAAAATTTTAGAAGCTCTAATGGCGTCTTCTCCAAAGGTTTCATAAAAATCTCCTACTCTGAAAAGCAGACATGCATCAGGATATTTAGCCTTGATCTCGTTGTACTGTTTCATTAAAGGTGTTTCTTTCACCACTTTCTCTTTAGCTGCCAAATTATTATATTTTAAAATGAAAAATTAAGACAGCGAATTTATGATTTTTTAGTGGCATATCGAAAGCTTCAAAAATTAAAATATTTTAAGATATTTTTAGGTTGTGGTTTAAGAATTTTACATAGCTTTGTTTATCATTTAAAAAAAGACCCTTAAAGATGAAAAAAATAATTTTATTCGCTATGTTAGCTGTAGCTGGTATTACGGCTACTAATGCGCAAACAACTAAAAAAGCTAAAGCTGCTAAAGTTGCAAAAGTTGAAGGAGCAGGAATGCTTTTTGAAACAGAAACTATTGATTACGGAACTATCGCTCACAATGCTGATGGAAAACGTGAGTTCGTTTTTGTTAACAATGGTACAAAACCATTAATCATTACAAACACTCAAGGATCTTGTGGATGTACTGTTCCAACTACTCCAAAAGAACCAATTGCTCCAGGAGCTAAAGGTGTTATTGGTGTAAAATATGCTACTGACAGAGTTGGTGCTTTTACAAAAACCGTAACTGTTACTTCTAACGCAGAAGGACAACCAACAAAAATCCTTACTATTAAAGGTACAGTTTTACCAGATCCAGTAAAAAGCTAATCTGAAAAACATTTAAAATAATGAAAAAGCTTCCTTATCTTTGGAAGCTTTTTTTATGACTTGAATTCAAAAACAATGAGAAAACTCGAAAACAGCGAACTAGACCGTAAATCGATTGAAGATTTTAAAAAATCGGAGAAAACACCTTTAATATTAGTTTTAGACGATATTCGAAGTCTGCACAATATTGGTTCTGTTTTTAGAACTGCTGATGCGTTTTTGATTGAAAAGATCATTTTGTGCGGAATCACCGCAACACCTCCAAATAAAGAAATTCATAAAACCGCTCTTGGCGCAACTGAAACTGTTGCTTGGGAACATCACGAAAATGTTCTAGAAGTTATTGAGAACTTAAAGAAAGAAAATGTTCTGACAATGGCTATAGAACAAGTTGAAAGCTCGGTTTTTCTTCAGGATTTCAAAATTGAAAAAGATCAGAAATATGCTTTAGTTTTTGGAAATGAAGTTTTTGGCGTATCGCAAGAGGCTGTTGCTATTTGTGATGGATGTATAGAAATTCCACAACTTGGAACCAAGCATTCTCTTAATATTTCTGTAAGCGCCGGAATTGTTGTTTGGGATTTATTTCAAAAGATAAATTGGCCAAATAAAAATTAAACAGTCTTTTTACTAAAAAAATGTGATTTTAAAATATTTTCTAAACTTAAAATGTTAGAAATGTAAATATATTTTTTTATTATTATAAAAGTGATACTTTTATAATATGAAAAATAATTACTTAATAAAATTCTCCTTTTTATTGTTTGCATTAGGATTGAACCAATCATACGCAAGCAATAAAAACATTATAAATAAGAGTATCACGATAATTCCAAACGATACTCTTAAATCTGGCAAAAAACAAAACTTAAGAACAAATGCTTTTATTGATCCTCCAGTGATTAAAGCTACAGGAGATCAAGTGTACTGCCCTCAAACAACTATAAAAATTGTAACAGATATTACAATAACAAACGATCCCTTAGAAACAGGAACTGAAGCAATTTACATTCAAATTTCTTCGGGATATTCACAAGGTTTTGACAATCTTGAACTTTCAAATCCTACATCGCACTCAAATATTACTACAAGTTGGGATGCAGTTGCAGGAAAACTGACATTATCAAATCCTACAGGAGCTGATGTTTTATATTCTGATTTTGTTGCTGCTATTAAAGATGTTGTTTTTACAAATTCCTCTGCTACGGCTTCTGGAATAAAGACATTTTCTATAACAATGGGCAAGGCAAATTATTTACCGTCCACACAGCATTATTATGAATACGTTCCAAATATTGGTATCACATGGACTGCAGCTCGAGATCTAGCAGCCGCACGTACCTATTATGGACTTCAAGGATATTTGGCTACTGTTTTATCAGCCGATGAAGCAAAATTAATTGGCGAACAGGCTTCTGGAACAGGATGGATTGGCGGAAGCGATGCTGAAACTGAAGGAGTTTGGAAATGGGTTACAGGTCCTGAAGCTGGAACTATTTTTTGGAATGGAAACCAAAGCGGTTCAACTCCAAATTATGCGTTTTGGAACTCTGGAGAACCTAATAATTTAGGTGATGAAAATTATGCTCACATTACACAGCCAGGAGTTGGAATAAAAGGTTCTTGGAATGACTTATCAAATACTGGGTCTTTAACTTCAGGCGATCCTTACCAACCAAAAGGATACGTTGTTGAATATGGTGGAATGCCTGGCGAATCTCCTTTAGAAATAGCAACAAGTACTAAAATTACAATTCCTGTAGTAACACCTGTTACACCAGCTTCTGTTTGTGATTCTGGAAGTTTTATTCTTAACGCAACAGCAAATACAGGAACAATTAGCTGGTATGACGCCGCAACTGGAGGAAATTTATTAGGAACAGGCACTACCTATACCACTCCAACAATAAATACCACGACAACGTATTACGTAGACGCTGGCTGCGAATCGAACCGAAAATCTGTAATTGCAACGGTAAACACAACACCTTCAGTACCGATTGCAGAACAAGAAACTTATTCAAATTGCGGACCTGGATATTTAACTATTAAAGCGAGTTCTAATATCGGAATAATTAATTGGTACACTACAGCAACTGGAGGAACAACTGTTCTAACTGGTGAAAGTCTTACAACTCCTCCAATTACAGCAAACACCACTTATTATGCCGAAGCTTCAAATAATGGTTGTATAAATCCAACTAGAACTCCTGTAAACATTGTAATTTATACCCCTCCAGCTGTTACAGATGAAACCTTGCCTTTGTGCCAGTTTCAAATCATTACATTAGATGCAGGTGTTTCAGGAATGCTTTATAAATGGTCAAATAATGGAGAGACTACTCAAACCATTACGGTAAATAAAGGAGGCAAATACACTGTCGATGTTACAAGTCCGTCTCCTGAAAATTGCACGAGTACAAAAACAATCATAGTTGAAGAACACAAAGTTCCTCAGATTGAACGCGTGGATGTTGAAGGAACGAGAGCCATTATTTATCCTGTAAAAGCAGAAGATTATTTTGAATATTCTGTAGACGGTGTCAATTTTCAAGATTCTACTGTTTTTTATAATGTTCCAGGCGGATTGCAAACTGCTTATGCACGAGAAAAAAGCGGTTGCGGTGGAACCGTTAAACAGTTTGTTGTACTTGTTTTCCCTCCATTCTTTACACCAAACAATGACACTTTCAATGATGTCTGGGAAGTAACTGGAATGGAAAATTATCCTCAGGCAGTGGTAACCATTTTTGATCGTTACGGAAAACTTGTAGCACAATTAAGCAGATCAAAAATGACCTGGGATGGCACTTTAAACCAAGTTGCTCTTCCTGCTTCCGATTATTGGTATGCCTTAAAAGTAGATGATTCAATGCCCGTTTTAAGAGGTCATTTTACATTAAAAAGATAAAATGAATATAGAACCCATTCGAGAAATTTGTCAAAAATTAGCGGGTACAACTGAAGATATTAAATGGGAACATGACCTTGTATTTTCAGTTGGCACTAAAATGTATTGCGTTGTAGGACTTGATCAAAATCCTACATCAGCTTCATTTAAAGTTTTGGATGAAGAATTTGAAGAAATAAGTAATAAACCTGGATTTAAGCCAGCGCCTTATGTCGCAAAATACAAATGGGTTTTAATTGATGATATTACAAGAATGAAAAAATCAGAATGGGAAAAATACATTCAGCAGTCTTATCGTCTTGTTCAGGAAAAATTATCAGTAAAACTTAGAAAGCAACTCGGGATAATATAAATTTTAAGAATTTGTTTTCTTCTTAATCTCATTTAATATAAAAATATAGTCTTCGTGTTTTTTTACAAAATCACGATTAGAAACATCTATAATCAGCACATTCAAATCGGTTTGCGATTTTATATATTCTAAATAACCATTATTGATTTTATCTAAATAAGCCGCTTCAATGTTTTGTTCGTACGTACGTCCTCGTTTTTTTATGTTTTGAAGAAGACGATCTGTATTTTGATACAAATAAATATACAAATCAGGTTTTGGCATTTCTTTATAAATGATGTCAAATAGATTTCTATACAAACGATATTCATCTTCTGCGAGGGTTATTTTTGCAAAAATCAATGATTTAAAAATATGATAATCGGCAACTATAAAATCTTTAAACAAGTCAAATTGAGCCAAATCATCAGCTAATTGCTGATAACGATCGGCTAAAAAAGACATTTCCAAAGGAAACGCATATCGGTTTTGATCTTTATAAAACTTTGGCAAAAACGGATTATCAGCAAATCTTTCCAAAACAGTTTTTGCATTAAAATCTTCTGCAATTTTATGCACCAAAGTTGTTTTTCCAGCACCAATATTTCCTTCAAAAGAAATATAATTAAACTGATTTAACCGAATTTCACCAAGCGGATTTTCTAAATCTTGAACGACTGTACATACGCTTTCATCAGGAGTAATTGCAATTAGCTCAGGAATTGTTTTCTTTAAAATAGGATGTTCCCAATTGAGCTTTAAGTCTTGCATTGGCAACAAAACAAAATTTCTATTCTGCATTAAGGGGTGCGGAATCTGAAGTTTTTCTGAGTCAATTATTTCATCATCAAAAGCAATCAAATCAACATCGATAATCCTAGATTGATATCCTTCTTGATTTAAGCGAATTCTTCCTAATTCTTTTTCAACTTTTAAAACCTGATTTAATACTTTTTGTGCAGATGAAGCAGTATGCAAAAGAAGTGCACAATTATAAAAAGCATCACTTTCAAAACCCCATGCAGGAGTCTCGTAAAGTTTTGAAACCTGAATAACAGTCCCAACATTTTGATGTATCAAATCGATACAATTTTGAATGTTTTCTAGTCTGCTGCCTTGGTTGCTGCCTATCGATAAAACGACTTGATGCTGTAATTTCATAATTATTGCAAATTAACTAAAACTATTTTAGAATTAACCAATATATTTGTGAAACGACGTCTCAAATACAATCATTAATTTAGATGTTTAGTTTGTAACGTTTTGCCCTTTTTTACTACTTATAAAAAAAATATACATATGAAGTTTTTAGGAAATGTAATTGCCACTGTAATTGGTATTTTTGTTTTTATCATGCTCTTCTTTTTTGGAGTAATCTTTATCGGAGTTGTTTTTGGCGGAGACGATAGCGTTTCTGTTAAATCTGATTCGGTCATTGAATTAAATTTAAAAGAAATTAAAAATGATTACGCTGGGAAATATAAAGATCCTTGGGTAACTCGCTTTTCTGAGCAAAAAGGAATTGGCTTAACGGATGTAATTAATGCTATTGAAGCCGCAAAAACAGACGATAACATCAAAGGAATTTCGATTCTAAATGATGAATCTTCTCTTGGTTTAGCACAATATAAAGACTTAAGAAATGCTCTTGAAAGCTTTAAAAAATCAGGAAAATTTGTTTGGGCTTACGCCAATACTTATTCGCAGAAAGAATATTATCTAAATTCTGTTGCCAATACTATTTATTTGAATCCAGCTGGAGATTTAGATTTTAAAGGCCTTTCTTCTGAAATTATGTTTTTCAAAGATTTTCAAGATAAATCTGGAATTCACATGGAAGTTATTCGACACGGAAAATACAAAAGCGCGGTTGAACCTTTCTTAGAAAATAAAATGAGTGATGCTAACAGAGAACAGATAACGGCACTTTTAAATTCTATTTGGGCTACCGTTTCTGCTGATATTTCTAAAAGCAGAAATATCCCGTTGCCTAAATTAAATGAAATTGCAAACGGACTTTTGGCAAGAACTCCTGAAATGGCTAAACAGCAGCATTTAGTTGATATTATTGCTTACGAAGATGTTTATCATGATGCCATTAGAAAAGCGCTGAAAGTAGACAAAGACGAAGATTACAATAAAATTTCGATTCTAGATTATACTCAAAACAATGTAACAACAGCTTTAGCCAATACTGCAACAGACCAAATTGCTATTATTTACGCTCAAGGCGAAATTGGAAGCGGCGAAGGTGATGTAAATACAATTGGAGAAGGTTCAATGAGACGTTCTCTTCAGGAAGCTAGAAAAAATGATGATGTTAAAGCTATTGTTCTTAGAATTGACAGTCCAGGCGGAAGCGCTCTAACTTCTGATTTGATTTGGAGAGAAATCGAGATTACAAAAAAAGTTAAACCAGTTGTGGTTTCTATGGGTAATTATGCAGCTTCTGGCGGTTATTATATTGCTTGTAACGCTAATAAAATCTTTGCTGAAAACAATACCATTACAGGATCTATTGGGGTTTTCGGAATGTTGCCAAACTTTAGTCCATTAGCTAATAAATTAGGAATCAATTCAGAGCAGGTTAAAACTCACGAAAACTCAGCAAACTACAGCCCGTTTTTACCAGTTGACGAAAAGTTCAAAGCGTTTACTTTAGAAGGAGTTGAAAAAATATACAACACTTTTGTAACTCACGTTGCTGAAGGCCGAAAAATGACTTTTGCACAAGTTGATTCTATTGCGCAAGGTAGAGTTTGGTCTGGAACTGAAGCTTTAAAAATTGGTTTGGTTGATAAAATCGGCGGACTGAATGATGCAATTGCTGAAGCGGCAAAAATCGCTAAAGTAAAAAATTACAGTACTCAGAATTATCCTGAATACGAAAAAACACTAAACGATCTTCTTTCAAATCTGCCTTTTGCAAGATCTAAAGAAGCTTTCATTAAGGAAGAAATCGGAGAAGAAAACTACCTTCTTATCGAGCAGGTAAAGAAATTTCAAAAACAAAAAGGAGTACAAGCAATATTGCCTTACGGAATCAATATATACTAATTGAATTAAAAGATGAATAAAGCAATTCTTTTTTTAACGGTTTTGTTTTGGAGCTTTTTAACTGCCCAAACCAAAAAAGAGATCACTTTTAAGGAGTCTCCAGCGATTTTAAAAATAAATAATGATCAGATTTTTGGTACGCTGACGACTCCAGATTTAACCAAAAAATATCCTGTCGCTTTAATCATTGCAGGATCTGGTCCAACTGACCGAAACGGAAATAATCCGATGATGAAAAACAATTCGTTAAAAATGCTGGCTGAAGCTTTGGCAAAAAACGGAATTGCATCTTTACGATATGACAAAAGAGCCATCGGAGAAAGTAAAACAGCAGGCGGATCTGAAAGCAGTTTGGTTTTTGAAAATTATATTCAAGATGCAAAAAGCTGGATTAATTATTTAAAACTAGACAAACGATTTTCGAAAGTAATTATAATTGGTCATAGCGAAGGTTCTTTAATTGGAATGGTTGCTAGTGCAAAAGCAGACAAATTTGTTTCGATTGCAGGCGCGGGCGAACCAGCAGATCAAATTCTAAAAAACCAAATTGGTGCAAAGTCAATGAAACAGCTTAATGATATGACTTTCCCAATTATCGATAGTTTAAAAAATGGATTTGAAGTAAAAAAAGTTGATCCAATGCTGAATTCTCTTTTCAGACCAAGCGTTCAGCCTTATTTGATTTCGTGGTTCAAATACAATCCGCAGACCGAAATAAAAAAACTGACTATTCCAGTTTTAATCTTACAAGGAAATAATGATATTCAGATTTCTGTAAAAGATGCCGAGAATTTAAAACAGGCAAATGCAAATGCTGAAATACAGATTATTGACAAGATGAATCATATAATGAAAATCATTGAAGGCGGTAACGATGCTAATTTAGCAAGCTACAATAATGAAACACTTCCTATTTCAGAAGCTCTAATTGATAAAATAGTTTCATTTATTCAGAAATAATAAAATAAATGCAGTTAAAAATCCGTTTTGAAAGTATTTCTCAACGGATTTTTTTATTTAACATATTTAAATAAATTCTTACATTTTTATGAAAATTTTATCGCTGTACTCTAGTAAAAAAAACTATTTTTGCAGGAGTTGATTTTAATAAGTTAAACCCTCAAATCTATTTATATGCTAAAAAAAGTTTTAAAAATAAGTGCCATAGTCCTAGTGGTATTTGTTGCTGCATTATTTGCCATTCCGTTTTTATTTAAAGATCAAATTAAAGCCAAGATTGTCGAGGCTATCAACGAAAGTGTTGATGCTAAGGTAAGTTTTGCGGATGCTGATTTAAGTTTATTCAAAAATTTCCCGAACGCAACGGTTGGAATTGAAAAATTAGTTATCATCAATAAAGCTCCTTTTGAAGGTGACACTTTGGTTTCTTTAGGCGAATTAAATTTAAAAATGAGCGTTAAAGAACTTTTCAAAGGAAAAGAAGAACCTTTAAGCATTCAAGGAATTAGTTCTACAAACGGATTAATAAACATTATTTTCAATAAAGATGGCGTTGGAAACTTTGATATTGCTTTAAAAGACAAAAAAGAAGAAACAAAAGACGAAGCAAGTAAACCTCTTGCTTTGAAAATTCAAAACTATAAAATTGAGAATTTTACTTTTAGATATATCGATCAAGGTTCCAAAATTAAAATGGTAATTGACAGTTTAAACCACGAAGGAACTGGAGATTTTACCAATTCGAAATTAGATTTAACTACAAAATCTACTGCGAAAGTTTCATTAGACATGGATAAAATGAATTACATGAAAAATGTAAAACTAACTTTAGACGCAGTTCTAGGAATCGATTTAGAAAAAAGCAAATATACTTTCAAAGAAAACAAAGCTTTAATCAATCAACTACCTTTAGAGTTTGACGGATTTATCCAAATGACTGAAAAAGCTCAGATTTACGATTTAAAGTTTAAAACCCCTACTTCATCGTTTACCAATTTCTTAGGTTTGATTCCTTCTGCTTACGCTTCTAGTTTAGAAGGTGTAAAAACGACTGGAGATTTTACAGTAAATGGTTTTGCAAAAGGTGAATTGACAGACACAACGGTTCCTAAATTCAATATCGCAATTGCATCAAACAATTCTTCTTTCCAATATCCGAACCTTCCAAAATCGGTTCAAAATATTGTAATTGATACAAAAATCATTAATGAAACTGGAATCTTAAATGATACTTATGTAAATCTAGATAAGTTATCTTTCAGAATTGATCAAGATATTTTTAGCGCTAAAGCGAATATCAAAAACATAACTGTAAATCCGATAATCGATGCGGCTTTAAAAGGAACTATCAACTTGGCTAATCTTTCAAAAGCATACCCTATTAAAATGGATAAACCTTTGGCTGGTATCTTAAAAGCTGACGTTACAACAAATTTTGATATGGCTTCTGTAGAAAAAAGTCAATACCAAAATATCAAAAATGCTGGTACAATGAGTTTGTCTGGATTTAAATATACTGACGAAAACAATAAATCAATGAACATCAGCACGGCATTGGTAGAATTTAATCCGAGCAAAATCAACTTAAAACAATTTGATGCTACAACTGGAAAAAGTGATATCAGCATTAATGGAGTTTTAGAAAATTTCTATGGTTTTATGTTTAAGAAACAAGAACTAAAAGGAAATTTCAACATGAGCTCAAAACAATTGGCTGTTGATGATTTTATGACTTCTGGCGAACCTGCAACTACTAAAACAGAAGCAAAACCATCTGAGGCGATGAAAATTCCAGCTTTCTTAAATTGCACATTAAACGCAAAAGCGACAACAGTTTTATACGATAATTTAAAACTTCAAGATGTTGCTGGAACATTGATTATTAAAGACGAGAAAGCAACTCTTCAAAACTTTAAAACAAATATTTTTGGAGGATCAATTGGTCTTAACGGAGCTGTTTCTACGAAAGAAAAAGTGCCAACTTTTGATATGAATTTAGGTTTCAATCAAGTTGATATTGCACAGACTTTTACTCAATTGGATATGATGAAAAAAATCGCTCCAATTGCTGGAATCATTAATGGAAAATTAAATTCGACTATTAAATTGAATGGTAATTTGGATGCTAAAGAACTGACTCCAGATTTAAAATCAATTTCAGGAGATTTATTAGGTCAATTATTATCGACTACAGTAAATGCTAAAAACTCAACCGTTTTAAATTCTCTTACTTCAAATGTGAAGTTTCTTGATTTAAACAAATTGAATTTGAACGATTTGAAAATGGCATTAACTTTTGACAACGGAAAAGTAAATGTAAAACCATTCGATATTAAATATCAGGATATTAAAGCTACAGTTGGCGGAACTCATGGTTTTGATCAAACTATGAATTACACGATTAAGTTTGATGTTCCTGCAAAATACTTAGGAACTGAAGCAAACAATTTAATAGCGAAATTATCTCCTGCTGATGCTGCAAAATTGGAAAACATTCCAATTAACGCCGCTTTGACTGGTAACTTTTCAAATCCTAAAATCAGTACTGATATGAAAACTGCTGTAAGCAGTTTGACTACACAATTGGTTAATCAGCAAAAAGAAAAACTGACTCAAAAAGGAACTTCAGCGCTTACAGATTTAATCAATAAAAATACTAAAGCGAAAGATACAACTCAAGCTGCTAAAACAGAAAAAGAGCAAAAAACTCAAGAAGCAACTAAAAAGGCAAGTGATTTAATTAATGGTCTTTTTAAGAAGAAGAATCCGTAACCTAAGACTCTAAGGTTCTAAAATACTGAGATTCTAAGTTTTTTTACTTTAGAATACTTATAAAAAAATCCTGTTCTTTCGAACAGGATTTTCTTTTTTACTTTATTTTGAATTCTACTTTTTTAGAATTTCTTTTATGGCTTTTATAAAATCTGGAATTCCCAAAACATTGGTATCTAAACCTACACTTCCGTTTCCATAAGGCTCATATTTTTTCAAATTAGAAACCGAAAATAAACCTGCAGTTGGAGCTTTTGAAGCACTCGATAAATGCATGATTCCGCTATCTGCACCAACAAAAACATCAACATTTGCTAAAACAGAACCAATTTCTCTAACATCTTTACTGTAAAAAGTTGGCGCTTCAAAATTGATTTGAGATACGTTCTCTACTGGCAAAACTTCAAAAATATTGTCATTTGGGAATTCTTTTTTCAAAGTAGTATAAAATTCTTCCCACCAAACTGGATTATAACATTTCTCGCCTGTTGCATAGGTGAAAATTGCAATGGTTCTCTTATTCGGATCAATAATGTTATCTAGAATAGTCTTCCCGTTTGCAATCTCTTTTTCAGTCAATTTAAGATCTAAAAGCGGAATAGGTTCGTTTTTATCTTCTATTCCCGCTTGATTTAAAAAATATCTAAAATTATAAACAGGATATTTTGCAATATGATCGTAATCACTGTGCTCTAGAGTAACTCCTTCGGGAAGATTTCCGAAGAATTTGTATTTAGCACTTGAGAACTTAACGCCTAATCTTCCAGAAGAAGAATTCTGATCGACATTGATAGCGATATCATAGTTTTGTGTTCTGATCAGAGTCCAAACTTTAAAGTATTTTACTAATTCTTTAAAAGGCTTTTTAGGCAGATGAATAATTTTATCAATATTTTCATATTCCTCAAAAACAATTGGCGCAAGAGTACCTTTTACAAATACATCGATTGTACATCCAGGAAAAGTCTTGGCTACCTCTTGAACTAAAGGTGTAATTAAAAGCATGTTTCCTAATCGACCGTTTGGTCTGCAGATTAAAACTTTTTTAATCTTACTTTTATCAATGGGTTCGATATTACGAATGTCTACACTTCCAACATTCTTAGTTAGATTTCGCATTAGGGAACGCCTAAAAACATTAACTTTTTTTAAGTTACTCATGTGGGGAATTGTTTTATGGTATTACTTTTTGAAAATTAAATTGCCTTAAACATATATCAAAGCTATAATTATTCATCAACTAATTAACACAAAACAATAAAATAAATTGTAAATTTTAAATTAAAACAATTTAAAATTAAAAAAAGATAACGATTTAGTAATAAAACCTTACACATTTATTGTTACGACATAACCTTCAGAACCGCGTATATTAAAAACTGTTCCGTTTTCAAATAGCAAATACTGGCCTTTTACTCCCGTTAATTTTCCAGTAAACGAAGGCGTTTTATCTAAGTTTAGACTGTTTACTTTTGCTGGATAACTCAAAACTGGATATTGAAGATCGTAGACGTCATTTTTTTGAGAATAAAAATAATCTTTGACTTCTGCTGGAATCAAACTTTCAATTTTAGCTTTTTCTGCAATTAAGTCAAAAGTTTCAACAGAGTTCTGAAGCATTTTTCTCCAATTGGTTTTATCTGTATAATGATCTTTTAAAGCGACCTCTGTTATTCCTGCCAAATATCGATTCGGAACCTCAACAATTGCAATAGCTTGGGAAGCACCTTGATCGATCCAACGTGTTGGAACCTGAGATTTGCGTGTAACTCCAACTTTTATTTCGCATGCCGAAGCCAAATAAACAATATGTGGCTGTAGCTGAGCTTTAGACTCATATTCTAAATCTCTGTCTGCAATTCCTAAATGTGCCGTACTCAATTCTGGTCTCATAATCCAATCTCCAACCGCAGGGCTTGAATAAAAACATTCGTAACAAAAACCTTGTCGGTATATCTTTTTCTTTTTACCACAATTTAAACATTGGCAACCCACAAAATTGATTTCAATTTCTTTATCCAATAATTGATTAACATTTAGAAAACTATCTTCAAAAACCAAATAATATTGAATTGGGCTTCCAAATTCGGTTTGCATTTTTGTCAGTACGCCTTGATATTGCATTTGTATTTTTATTTATAAATTGCTGATTTCGAATTATCAAAAGATTTAAAATTTTTTGTGTTAAAATTCGACTTATTAGGTAGAATCTTTACCTAAAATCGAATTGTTTTTTACAAAAAAATATTATTTTTGATATGAAGACAAAGTTACTATTTGTCTCTTGATATTCAAATTTTATGTTTTTTGTTTTGCGGAGACTGCGAGATTTAAAACCTAAAATCTAGTAATCTAAAAACCAAATTCATGCCTTTATCTATTATCAATTCGTTTGCATCTTGGGTCCTTAAACAAAGGATTCATCAAATAGAGCTTTTTTTAAAATATCCAAATGAAGTTCAGGAAGAATTATTGCATAATTTATTGATGGCATCTGAAAATACGGTTATTGGAAAACAATACGAATTCTCAACTATTAATTCTTATCAGACTTTTGCAGAAAGGGTTCCAATAGCGACTTACGAAGAACTGCAGCCACTTATCGAACGCACACGTCAGGGAGAACAAAACGTTTTTTGGGAGACACCAATTAAATGGTTTGCCAAATCAAGCGGAACTACAAATGCAAAAAGCAAATTTATCCCAGTAAGTAATGAAGCTCTGGAAGACTGCCATTATAAAGGAAGTAAAGATCTTTTATGTCTTTATTTAAATAATAATGAGGATTCTGAATTGTTTTTAGGGAAAAGTCTTCGTTTGGGAGGAAGTTCTCAAATTTACGAAAACAACAATACTTTCTTTGGAGATTTATCGGCAATTTTGATTGAAAATATGCCAATTTGGGCAGAATTCAGCAGTACGCCAAGCAGTAAAACTTCTCTAATGAGCGAATGGGAAAGCAAAATCGCTGCTATTATTAACGAAACAAAAAACGAAAATGTAACCAGTTTTGCGGGAGTTCCCTCTTGGATGCTGGTTTTAATGAATAAAGTTTTAGAAAATACAGGCAAACAAAGCTTATTGGAGCTTTGGCCAAATTTGGAAGTTTACTTTCATGGGGGCGTAAGCTTCTCACCTTACAAAGAACAATATAAAAAAATATTGCCAAGCAAAGATTTTAGATATTACGAAATATACAATGCATCCGAAGGTTTTTTTGCAATTCAGGATTTGAATAATTCAAATGATTTATTACTAATGCTGGATTACGGAATTTTCTACGAATTTATTCCGATGGATACTTTTGGAACTCCAAACCAAAAAGTAGTTAGCTTGGCAGATGTTGAACTGAATAAAAACTATGCAATTGTTATCACTACAAATTCTGGTTTGTGGCGCTATTTAATTGGCGATACGGTTCGTTTTACCTCTTTAAATCCGTACAGAATCAGAGTTACGGGAAGAACGAAACATCATATTAATGTTTTTGGCGAAGAATTGATGGTTGAAAACACTGATCAGGCCATTGCAAAAGCTTGTCTGGTTACCCAAACAGAAGTTATCGATTATACGGTTGCTCCTATTTTTATGCACGACAAAGAAAAAGGCGCGCACGAATGGATGATCGAATTCAAGAAAAAACCAGCAGATGTTGGTCTTTTCCAAAAAGTTCTGGACGAAACTTTACAGACTTTAAACTCAGATTATGAAGCGAAACGCTACAACAATATGACTTTAAATCCTTTGGTGATTAATGTCGCCCGAGAGAATTTATTTTACGATTGGCTGAAAGAAAGAGATAAACTTGGCGGTCAGCATAAGATTCCGAGACTATCGAATCAGAGGGATTATTTGGAACAATTGAAGGAAATGTGTTAATTTATATCTAGTCATTTGATCAAGAAATTTTTATCTAACAGAGAAATTGAGGTTAAAATTTTAATTGCTCTTCTTTTAATTCTTATTTTCAGTTGCTGTTCTCATTCAAAGTATGGAAGTGATCAGGCAGAATTTGAATTAAAAGATGCTCTTGAAGATCCAAGTAAGGACAATTTTGTTGATAACAAAAAAATACTCATTAAGGACGACCAAACTGCAATCAAAATCGCAGAACCTATTCTGTTTAATATTTATGGGGAAGATGAAATTAAACATCAAAAACCTTATGAAGTAAATCTAATCGATAATTATTATGTTATTAACGGAACATTATTATTGGGAGAAAAGGGAGGGACATTTCTAATTATAATTGATGCAAGAAATGCAAAAGTTTTAAAAATCACTCATTACAAATAACTATTTAATTTTCTTAAATAAAAATTCTAAAAGATGAAAGATACAAAGTTCAGTGACATGAGCACTGAGGAACTGATTAAGAATCAGAAGACATTAAAAACAGTAAATACCATTTTTTGTGTTGTGCTGTTTATGTTATTCGTCCTTAATATATTCATTGTTTTCATGAAAGGTTTTAGCGCAATGAATGTTATTCCAATTGCTTTGTTACCTATTCTTTTCTTGAATTTGAGTAATCTAAAGGAGATTAAGAAGGAATTGGAATCTAGGAAATAGCAATATAAAATTTTTACTGAAATAAACCGAATCACTACTTAAATTACCACTAGCTTTAGCTAGTGGTCTAGATCAGATTATATCACGGGCTTTAGCCGAACATTTACAATAAATGGTTAATTTTGGCTAAAGCCATTTATCACCTTCATCCATTATTCCTCCAGCTAAAGCAGGAGGCAACTCAAATCCAAATATAACATTTTACAGCAATTTAAAAACCACTAATTCCACTAAACCCGCATGAGGGATAGAAGTGGAAATCCTTTTTATTTTTTCTTTAAAAATAAAAAGATTGCAACGGATAGCCCGACCCGAAGGGACATGCCATTATTAAGATTCTAAGGTTCTGAGATTCTAAGTTGCTAAGATTTTTATCAATATTTTCATTTCTTCTTCGTCGAAATGACAAAATGTTTTGTCAGGCTGAGCGAAGTCGAAGCCCTTTCTACATAAAAGCCCTCCGACTTCGCTCAGGGCGACAGCTTGCAAATTACATCATATCAATATATCTGTCATGATATCCTAAAAGATATAAAACACCGTCAAGACCTAAACTCGAAATTGAGGTTGACGCGCTTTCTTTAACTTTTGGTTTGGCGTGGAAAGCGATTCCTAGACCAGCTAAATTTAGCATTGGCAAATCGTTTGCTCCGTCTCCAACTGCGATGGTTTGATTGATGTGGATTCCTTCTTTTTCGGCGATTGCTTTTAGATATTCGGCTTTTTTCTGACCATCAACAATATCGCCTAAATATTTACCTGTCAGTTTACCATCTTTTATTTCTAATTGATTGGCGTGAACGTAATCTATTCCTAGTTCTTTTTGAAGGTATTCTCCGAAATAAGTAAATCCTCCAGATAGAATTGCGGTTTTGTAACCGTAGTATTTTAAAGCTTTCATCAAACGATGCGCTCCTTGTGTTATTGGCAAATTAACTGCAACTTTTTGCAAAACTTCTTCGCTTAAACCTTCCAAAAGAGCCATACGCTTTTTGAAACTTTCGTTGAAGTCGATTTCACCGTTCATCGCCGATTCTGTAATCGCGCGAACTTGATCTCCTACTCCATTTAGTTCTGCTAATTCGTCGATTACTTCCGTTTGGATTAAAGTTGAATCCATATCGAAGCAAACCAAACGGCGGTTTCTTCTATAAATATTATCTTCTTGGAAAGAAATATCGACATTCAGCGTTCTAGAAACTTCCATAAAACTTGCTGTCATGATGATCTTGTTTACAATTTCGCCCGTTACAGACAATTGAATACAAGAACGTGGATATTCTTCTTTCTCGACAATAGAAGTTCTTCCTGTTAATCGGATGATAGAATCGATATTCAGATTTTGATCTGACATTATTTTGGTTACAGCGGCCAATTGTGAAGCGGCTAGTTTTTCGCCCAAAATATTGATAATGTAACGTTGCTTAGATTGCGATTTTACCCAAGTTTCGTAGTCTTCAATAGAAATCGGAATAAATTTTACTTTGATTTCTAATTCGTAAGCTTTAAACAATAAGTCTTTTAAAACTGGCGCTGAAGAAGAACCTGCAGCAATTTCGAACAAAATTCCTAAAGAAAGTGTGTCATGAATATCGGCTTGACCGATATCTAATATATTAGCATCGTATGCTCCTAAAACAGCTGTTAAACCTGCTGTAACCCCAATTTTATCGTGTCCTGAAACTTTTAATAAAATTATCTCTTTATCTTCTGCTGCCATTTTCTTTCTTGATTTTGAAGCGACAAAAATCGGCAATCTATCGTTGATAAAAAAGAATAATCATTGTTTTTTTGAAATGAAAAAGCACATTTTCATGTGCTTTTTCAAGTAATTTAACATTTATGTTTTATTATTAAAATAACGTAACTTTTTGATTACTTCATTGGTTCATTTTTATCAAAACTTACCATCCAGTTTACACCAAACTTATCTTTGAACATTCCAAAATAAGATCCCCAGAAAGTATTATCCATTGGCATTTCAACTTTTCCTCCAGCTGAAAGTCCGTTAAAAATTCTATCTGCTTCATCTGTACTTTCTGTATTAATAGAAATAGAGAAATTATCTCCAAAACCTACGTCTCCATATCTAGGATGACTATCACTTCCCATTAAAATGGTATTCCCAATTGGAAGTGAAACGTGCATAACGCGATTTAATGCTTCCTCAGAAAGCACTTCTCCTTCTTCTGCTGGAGCATCTTTATATTTTCCGATATACGGAAAATCTCCTCCAAAAACTGATTTATAAAACAGAAATGCTTCTTCGCATGTTCCGTTAAACATTAAATATGGATTAATTGCTGCCATCTTTTTAAATTGTTAGTTATTAATTATAAATTATTAATGTCTTTTTAAAATTTCCTAAAAAGTAAAAAAGCCTTTCTTTATTCTCTAGTTTTCAGATAATTCCTTTACAATTTTTAAGCTTTTTGGAAAAGCATCTTTAAAATAATCAATATGTTTTTCGATTACATCAACTTCAACGTGAAGATCTACAACATCTCCTTTTTGATTCAATTTATACGTTTCCATTGCGCCACTCCACTTTTCTGTTTCTTCATTTGGCGGAACTTCCTTATGATCTTTAATTTCGCCAAGATGCTTAAAAGCCATATACTCATTTGGAATTTTTCTGTCAATAAGACTATTCATTCCATCTGCTCCGCCTGGGCCTAAAAAATAAATTTTATCGCCTTCGTTCCAAGTCGATTCAGCATGACTTCCTTCGGCAAAAGCGCTTGTCCATTTTCTGTACGTTTCATCGTCCCATAAGACTTTCCAAATCTTTTCTTTAGAAGCCTTTATATCTATATTAAATACTAATTTTTCCATCTTAACCTGGTAATTTACTAAAATCCATAAATAAAACATTCCAACGATGACCATCTAAATCGGCAAAACCACAGCCGTACATCCAACCCTGACTTTCAGCAGGTGGAGCAAAAACATTTCCGCCGGCTTCTTTGACTTTTTCTGCTAGTTCATCGACTTCTTCTCTGCTTTCTGCATCGATCGAAATCAACACTTCTGAGCTTAATTTAGTATCTGTAATACTATTTTGCGAAAAGCTCGAAAAAAGCATTTCTTCAAAAAGCATTACTACAAAATGTCCTTCACCTACAACCATGCACGTCGAACTAGGTGTATCATGTTGTTCATTAAACGAAAAACCAATTTTCCAGAAAAAATCTTTCGCTTTTGCTACGTCCTTTACAGGAAGATTCAACCATATTTGTTTTGTCATTTTTTGTTTTTTTGTTGGGTTAGATATTTATTTCTTTTAAACCATAATAAGTAATGTAAATAAATTATAAATCTGTAATCTTTGAACCTCTTCTCATCTGAACCTTTTGAACCTAAAAGCTAATTCGCTTCAATGTAACTCTTAAAGTTATCCAAAATCGCTTGCCAGCCTGCGCGTTGCATTTCTTCTGGATTTTGTGTTTCTGGATCGAAACTTTCTACGATTTCAACTCCGTTTGACGTTTCTGTAAAAGTAATTTCGACCTTTCTTCCATCTGCCATAACATACGAAAGCGCTTCGTTTGGTTTTACTAAGGTAAATTCGCCTTCAAAATCAAAACTCATACTTCCATCTTTTGCTGCCATAGTCGATTTGAATTTTCCGCCTTCTCTTAAATCAGCTTCTGCATAAGGCGTATGCCAGTCTGGTGAAGCAAAACTCCATTTTGTAATATGTTCTGGAGTATTCCAAAACTTCCAAACTTTCTCTGCAGATGCGTTTACTGTATTTTTTATTGTTATCATTATATATCGTTTTTAATTCGTTTATTACATATTACTTGGAATCTGACTTTCATCCATAAAAAAAACTTCCCAATGATGTCCATCTAAATCTAGAAATGTTCTTTGGTACATCCAGCCATAATCTTTCGCTTCCTGATAATCTGTTCCGCCAGCTTTAACTGCTTTTTCAATTATTTCATCTACTTTTTTACGCGATTCCATAGAAAGAGAAATAAGAACTTCACTTGTTGTTGTAGAATCACAAATTTGTTTTTCGGTAAAGGTTTGATAAAACTCTTTAACCAAAATCATCACATAGATATCTTCACTAATTACTATACAAGCTCCTTTATCATTTGTAAATTTTGGATCGGTCGAAAAGCCCAATTCATTAAAAAAAGACACTGCATGATTTAAATCTTTTACGGCAAGATTTAAGAATATTTTAGTTTTCATATTTATAAATTTACGAATTAATTAAAGCAAATGTAAAATTTTAAGATTACTTAAAAATACCAATAAAAGTCAACTTTAGGGGCATTTGAGACAATTTGCTTATTTTTGTGTAAAACTGAAACTGCAAAAAACCATAAATATCATGAGCAAGAAATTAGGTTTAATCGTTCCTCACGATTATAAATTATTGAGCATCGCAGCGATATTAGAAGTATTTGAAACTGCAAATAAACTTACTCCAAGTGCTGAAAAACCATTTGAAATAATACTTTTTCAGTCTCAAGAACAAACTGATCAAGGAGATTTATTTGGCTACAAAAGCAATGCAATTGAAACTACAGATATTATTTTGGATTTGATTCTAATTCCAGCTTTTACGACTGACAACATGAATGAAATGATAAAGAAGAATAAAAATTTCATTCCGTGGTTAAAAAAACAGCACCAGGCTGGAGCTGAATTGGCAAGTTTTTGTACGGGCGCATTTTTGTTTGCGGCATCTGGTTTATTAAACGAAAAACTGGCGACAACACATGTTGATGCTTGCAGTGCTTTTACAAAAGCTTTTCCAATGGTAAAATTAAAACCTGAAGAGACATTAACGGCCGATGGAAGTTTGTACACAAGTGGCGGATCGACTTCAACTTTTCATTTATTGATTCTTTTGGTTCAGAAGTTTTGTGGCAACGAAATGGCCGTTAAAATTGCTAAAATATTTTCTATCGACTTAAATCGTTATAAACAAAGCTATTTTAGCACTTTCAGACCAAATCATTTACATAACGACACTTTAGTTGCAATGCTCCAGCAAAAGATTGAAAGCCAATATCATTCAATAGAAAAACTGGAAGAAATCACTAAAGATATTCCAACAAGCGCTAGAAACATGACACGACGTTTTAAACAAGTGACAGGGATTCCGCCAATTGAATATTTGCAAAATATAAGAGTAGAAAGTTCGAAGAAATACTTAGAACAAACTCAGCTTTCGATTTCAGAAATTATCGAAAAAACAGGCTATAACGATCCAAAAGCTTTTAGAAAGGTATTTTATAAAATGGTCGGAATGAAACCAATTGAATATCGAGAGAAATTTAGAGTGCAATAATTTTTACTTTAGAGACGCACTGCAGTGCGTCTAACATTTGATTTGAAAAATAATTTAAAACTTTAATATGTATGCGTAGACGCACTGCAGTGCGTCTCTACAGTAAAAAATGCAGAAAAAGATACTGTTTCAAGCAGGGCTAAAACAGAACTTTTGTTTTCAGAATTACTTTAAGACTTAACAATCCATAGAAGCACTTTTTTATTTGTTTTCAAAAGTTCATCAATTTCTTTCATGCTTTCGTTTGAAACTGCAGGACAGCCCCAGCCTTCTGGTGTTCCTTCGGGATAAACTTCATTATCTGAAATTGCATCCCAAGAATGCAGAACAATTGCGCGATTTCTAGCGTTTGAATTTGTTTTGTCTTTTCCCAGCAAAACATAATTCACTTTTATTCCCCACTGGCTTACACCTCGATCTAAAACAACGTATTTACCAACAGAAGAACAATGCGAATCAAATTCATTGCTAATCTGTGGTTTCTCTTTAGAAGAAGTTCTTCCCCATTGATTGTCTCCGCAGCCGTGGCTTACCATATAAGATTTTGAAACAGTTTTCTTTTTAAAATCATAAACAAAAAATCTTTTATAACCAGAATGCAGTCCTAAATCGATCAATATAAATTTATTTTGATTTAGATTGTTTTTCTTGCAATACCGCTCTGCCTGTTTGTAATAATCATTGTAATTGATTTCAATTCGAGGTTTTTCTTCTGAAACAATTTCGCTTTTATGTTTATTTTCAAAAATAGTTATTGCTTTGTTTTCTTTGGAACAAGAAAAAAGCAGACCCACACAGATTATAAAAAACATTTTTTTCATGTTTAAATTTACACAAAAAGACAAACGAAAATAGATTCTAAAAAGTATAAAAAAAACCTGTTCAAAAAATGAACAGGTTTTTAGAAACTATATTTTCAATAATTAAGAAGCAATTTCCATACGCTTCAATAAGTTTTTACTCAAAGTATGTTCTGCATATTCTTTATCGATTGTCAAACTTGTGTCATCTGAAGTTGGCAGTTCGTACATTGCATCTGTTAGGATAGCTTCACATAAAGAACGTAATCCACGAGCACCTAATTTATACTCTAAAGCTTTGTCTACAATGAAATCTAAAGCTTCGTTTGTAATCGTGAATTCAACATCATCCATTAAGAATAATTTCTGATATTGTTTGATCAATGCATTTTTAGGCTGTGTTAAAATCGCACGAAGTGTTGCTTTATCCAAAGGATCCATATGCGTTAAAACTGGCAAACGACCAATAATCTCAGGAATCAAACCAAAATCTTTGATATCTTTCGGAATAATATATTGTAACAAATTATCCTTATCGATATTGTCTGTATTTTTAGAAGTTGAATAACCAACTGCCTGACGGTTTAAACGTTTTGAAATAATACGTTCAACTCCATCAAAAGCACCACCAGCAATAAATAAGATATTTTGAGTATTTACTTCTACGAATTTTTGGTCTGGGTGTTTACGTCCTCCTTTTGGCGGTACATTTACAACCGTTCCTTCTAACAACTTCAATAATGCTTGCTGAACACCTTCTCCAGAAACGTCACGTGTTATTGACGGATTATCGCTTTTACGTGCAATTTTATCAATTTCATCAATAAATACAATTCCTCTTTCGGCTTTAGCTACATCATAATCAGCAGCTTGAAGTAAACGTGTTAAAATACTTTCAACATCTTCTCCAACATATCCTGCTTCTGTTAATACTGTTGCATCAACAATTGCTAACGGAACGTCTAACATTTTAGCAATAGTTTTTGCTACTAATGTTTTTCCTGTTCCTGTTTGACCAACCATGATGATGTTACTTTTTTCGATTTCAACTTCATCGTCTAATTGCTGTTGCATTAAACGTTTGTAGTGATTGTAAACCGCAACTGACATTACTTTTTTAGTCTGGTCTTGACCAATAACATATTGATCTAGGAAAGCTCTAATTTCTTTTGGTTTCTTTAAAATTAAGTCCCCAACTAATTTTGCACTTCCACTAGATTTTAATTCTTCTAAAACAATTCCGTGTGCCTGTTCAATACACTTATCACAAATGTGTGCATTGATACCAGCAATTAATAAATTAGTTTCTGGCTTCTTTCTTCCACAAAACGAACATTCTAATACTACTTTTGCCATTCTTTATTTAAGTTACTAAGCTGCAAAGATACTAAGTTTATAAGCTTTTTGATTTAATTAAAACTTAAAAACTTAATCCTATGCAGCTTAATATTTATTTTTTGTTTCAAGTTTCAGGTTTCAAGTTTCAAGTTGGTGCATTATCTACCCAACTTGAAACTTGAAACCTGAAACAATTTAAACATTAAAAATTATCCTCTTCTTAATACTTCATCGATCATTCCGTATTCTTTAGCCTCATCAGCTTTCATCCAGTAATCGCGCTCACTATCTTTATGAACTCTTTCGAAAGTCTGGCCAGAGTGGTGAGAAATGATATTGTACAATTCATCTTTTAATTTAAGCATCTCACGTAAGTTGATTTCCATATCTGTTGCAACACCTTGCGCTCCTCCTGATGGCTGGTGAATCATTACTCTTGAGTGAGGTAATGCAGAACGTTTTCCTGCAGCTCCTGCACACAATAAAACCGCTCCCATAGAAGCTGCCATTCCTGTACAGATTGTTGCCACATCTGGTTTGATGTACTGCATTGTATCGTAAATTCCTAAACCTGCATAAACACTTCCTCCTGGAGAGTTTAAATAAATCTGAATGTCTTTTGAAGCATCAGCGCTTTCTAAAAACAATAACTGCGCCTGAACGATATTAGCGATTTGGTCATCAATACCAGTTCCTAAAAAGATAATTCTATCCATCATTAATCTAGAAAACACGTCCAATTGAGAAACATTCAACTGACGCTCTTCAATAATATATGGAGTCATGTTAGTTGGAGTCATTGCTGCTACGATTTTATCGTAATACATTGCGTTTACTCCTTGGTGCTTTGTAGCAAATTTTTTGAATTCTTTACCGTAGTTCATATTTTTAGTTTAAAGTTGAAAGTCTAAAGTCAGAAATTGACTTAAACGGATAAAACAAAGTTCATACCTTTTTATTAAGGATGCCAATTTGTCTTCTTTTTTAAGATGCTAAGATTCTAAGGTACTAAGATTCTAAGTTTTTTTACTAAGAAACGTTTAGCAACTTGAAACCTGAAACAAAAAAAGAACGTCAACAGAATAAAAAATTCCATTGACGTTCAAATATAATTATTTTTATCTTTCAGTTTCTGTAATAAAATCTTAATTTTTAAAAAGTAGACTTCTTAACTTTCGACTTTAGAACTTTTGACTTTCAGACTTAAATTTATTCTCCGTAAGAAGCTGCAATAAATTCTTCGTAAGTAACCTCTTTAGTGGTTGGGTTAGCTTTTTCTTTGAAGATGTCTAACATTTTAGCCGCTACAACTTGCTCAGAAAGTCTTTTTACTTCATCTTGGTTAGATAAAACTCTAGCCACGATTCCTTGAACTTCTTCGTCAGTTGGGTTTGTTTGACCAAATTGAGCCATTTGCTGTCTGATAGCGTTTGACGTAAACTCTTTCAAATCTTCAAATGTAATTTGGATATTGCTTTGAGCTAAAGCTTTTCCTTCGATTAATTGGAAACGTAAACCTTTTTCAGATCTTGCGTATTCAACTTCTGCTTCTTCTGGAGTTAATTTTTTCTCTCCTACAGTTTGTAACCATTTTTTCAAGAATTCAGCTGGTAAATCGAATTTTGTGTTTTCGATTAAGAAATCCTGAACGTCTAATAATAATTTTTGCTCTGATTGCTGTGCGAATTGTGCTTCAGCATCTTCTTTAATTTTAGCTTTTAAATCTTCTAAAGAAGCTACTTTTCCTTCACCAAAAAGTTTATCAAATAATTCTTGGTTTAATTCAGCTGGCTCAGAACCATTGATTGCTGAAATAGTAAAGTTTACTTCAACATCTAAACCGTGAACACCTTCGTGACCTACTTTTAAGTAATCCATTAATTGGTGATCGTCATCAAATAAACCTTTTGTGCTTACTGTAACAACATCTCCAACTTTTTTACCTACGAATTGTTTTCCAGCTTTTTTGCTGAAAGCGCTAACTGAAATTGTAGTTGTATTGTTGATTCCGTTTTCTTCACTTGAGAAAGTTCCAGTTAAATCTGAATCAGCTTCAACTTTATCTTGAGGAATTGCTTTTCCGAATTGTTTTTGGATACGCTCTACTTGTCCGTCGATTAATTTATCATCAGCAGTAACGATATATTTTACGATATCATTTTTAGCTTCTAAATTAATTTCGAAGTTTGGCACTAAACCAATTTCGTATTCGAAAGTTAATTCTTCAGCGTCCCAGTTAAAATCTTCGTTTACTTTAGCAAGAGGAGTTCCTAAAAGATTTAATCTTTCAGATTGAATATAACGCTCTAAAGCCAAATCAACTACTTTTTTAATCTCTTCTTGTTTAATACCTTTTCCGTATTGTTTTTCAACAAGATCTTTAGGCACTGCACCTTTTCTAAATCCTTTTACTTGCGCTAAAGGCATTTTTTCGTTAATTCTTTTTGCTACTTGACCTTTATAATCCATATGAACAACGTTCAATACAATTGTCTCGTTAACTGCGTCTATTGCTACTCTTTTAATATCCATCTTCTTCTTTAATTTACATAATAAAATTGGGTTGCAAAATTATAAAATTTTTGCAACCCAACCAAGTTTTTAATCTATTGTATTTGAAGCTGTTTTAATCTCTTCAATTGTTTTATTTATCGTCTCCTAATATTTTATAAGTAAGAGATTGAAGTATAGACAAAATAATACTGAATATTAGTGCTGTCCAGAATGTATCGACTACAAAACCTCCAACAATTTTTGTGCACAGTAAAATAATTACAGCATTTATGACTAATAAAAATAAACCAAGCGTAACAAACGTTACTGGTAGAGTTAGCAATACTAAAATTGGCTTAATAAAGATATTCAGCAATCCTAAAACTACTGCAACAATTACAGCGGTACCAAAACTAGCAACGTGAACCCCAGTTAAAATGTTAGACAATAATAAAACCAAGGCAGCCGTAACAAGAAGTCTAAGTAATAATTTCATAGTTTTTCAGGTTTAAAATTTATTTAAAAGTAATAAATTTTTTAGCAAAACTGTTTTTATTCCTTTAAAAACATCGCTGTCAATTCGAAAAACATTTTAGGATTTTCTGCATGAAGCCAATGCCCAGCGTTTGGAATAGTTTCTAATGTTAGATTTGGAAAATGCTTGCGAATTCCGTCAACATCTTCATCTTGAATATATCCAGAGTTTCCTCCACGAATAAATAGAGTTGGTTTATCAAAAACTAAATCATCTGCTAGAGGTTTTCCAATTGCGTCCAGATTATTATTAAAAACTTCTAGATTAAATCTAAAAGCCAATTGTCCAGGTGCTGCCCAATATAGGTTTTTCAATAAAAACTGACGAGTTCCAAAATCTGGAACATATTGTGATAAAGTTGCTTCAACATCATTTCGACTCGGTTTTACCGAAAAATCAATAGCATTTAATCCTGCCAAAATATCTTGATGATGCTGCTTGTAGAATCTCGGACCAATATCTGCCACAATCAATTTGTCTACAATTTCTGGATGTGTCGTTGCAAAAAGCATCGCCACTTTTCCTCCCATTGAATGCCCTAGAATATCAATTCTGGTTAGATTATTCGCTTGACAATATTCGTACACATCTTGAACCATTGCTTCATAACTCCATTCGTCTGAATGAAAACTGCGTCCGTGGTTTCTTAAATCTAAAATATGAACTTGAAATCCAGCTTCTACATATTGTCCAGCAAGTGTTTTCCAGTTATCAGACATACCAAGAAATCCATGCATGATAATGAACGGTTTTCCTTCGCCTTCTATTTTTGAGTATAACATTTAATTTTATTTATAAAAAATTCTGTTTACAAATGTAAAAAACTATCAATTAATCTCTAAAACTAATTATTCTACAAGAAATTTTATTGATTTAATTTTATTAGAAAAAAATTTACAGGCTTACGGATTCCCGTAAAGACATTCGGTTTATATTAACTACTTTTGCCTCAAATTCAACCTTAATTTTTTAATACAACCAAATCATGATTAAAAAAATTTTTTTAATGTCTTTAGTTCTTTCGCAACTAGCAATTTCTTGTTCAAGTGACGAAAGCGGTGACGAAACAACACCAGAAACAGAATTAACTTTAGAAGAGCAAATTGCTGCTTTAGTAAAACAGCCGTATTCTAATTTAACGCCTTCTCAGCAAAAAGTAAAATTAGAAGCTGAAGCTAACGATATGTTAGTACAATTAGACAAAACTAAAAGTTCTAGCGCAATTGAAGCATTAGAAAATTTATCTCGTTTACTTAGCCAAAGTAGCGTTGACATTTTTGACGGAAAAAGCGGAAATGGTGTTGAAGAAGCTCTAACAGTATCAGGTGTTTATGGAATCTATACTTGGAATAGCACAGGAAAAGCATGGACTAAAACTGCTTCAAGCACTGAATTAAAATTTGTTTTCCCTGCTAAAGAAGGGCAAACTACAAACAATGCAGTATTTTCTGCAAAAAGCACTTCATCTGATGTTAAAGTTCAAATTATTGACACTTATGCAGAATGGGGATGGAATGAAGAAACTCAACAATATGGCCCTATAACTCCAGAATTAAATGACTGGTTTTATTTACCAACATCAGCAGATGCTGTTTTAACAATCGACAATGCACAAGCTGCTACTATTGCACAAACTGCAAAATATGCTAACGGTAAAGAAGTTCCAACTGATTTTACATATAAAGTAACTTTAAATGATGGTTACACTTGGGAAATGAGTACTGTAAAAGGTGCACAAAATACTTCTAAAGCATCTCTTACTTTCAATGGAAAAAACTTAATTACGTTTAATGCTGGAAGTAATGCTGAAATTGACAAATTAATTGACAATGATGAACTTGTTCAATATAGAGGTAAAGCAAATGGATTGTTTACATTAATGGACAATTTTGTAATTCTTGCTGATATGGATTTAGCTACAGAAGCTGCTGATGATGCTGCTTTAGAAAGCGCTAATGTTCGCCCTACTCACCCAGAATACGACAAAGCTGATAGCGATTTCAAAGCATATTACACTGCTTTAAATGCATACGAGAAAAAAATATCTGAAGGTACTGCAGCTAATTTCAACAAAAACATAAAATTAATTTTAGTATCTAAAAAAGACGGAACAAAAATCGCTGATATCGTTCAACATTCTGAAAAAGATGGTGAATACACTTTCACTTTACCTGTTTGGGATGAAGAAAATGGATATTGGAGTTCATGGACTAATGAAGGAGAATCTTTTACTCAACCTTATCTTGACGAAGTTTATTACTTAAAATTCAGTGATAGCACAGAAGTTGAAATGAGCGCTTATTTCTCTGAAGGGTTCTCAAATTTCGAAGCTAAATTTGAAGAGTTTATTAAAGCTTTCGAGAAAAAATAATATTTTTGAATTACAGTTTAAAGCCGGTCTGACCATTCAGACCGGCTTTTTATTTTTTAGGAGGAGTTTTTACAATTATAGTGCTTTGTCCATATCCGGCCCAAATTCCTATTCCGCCTTTTATATTTGATTTCAAACTTATGTTGGCAGGATAAATTGGATTCTGGCTATTCACAATTTCATTTTGCCAACTGTTCCAAAAATCTAGAGCTTCTTTTGTCTGCGTTCTTAATTTTACATGAATTAAATCTCCATCTGCAAAATAAGGCGTGAATTTAGTTTTAGGAAATAATATTATTCCTCTATTTATTTGCACTGAAACAGCTGAAGTTTCAAAATTCTTATCATCTAAATTTCCGTAAAATGCAGGAACAAAAATAGGTTCTTCACCCTCAATTTTAGTCGCAATCTGATAATAGTTTTTCTGACTAATTGGATCATCAAATTTTACAAAAACATAACCTGTTGTATCTGCAGGATTTCTTTTGATATATTCGGCATTTTTTAGCGTAACACTTTCTGGAATTGTTGTCACTGCTTCAATAACGCGATCTAAATATTCAATTTTTAATGAATATGACTTTCCTGCTTCTCCTTTTATAGCTGAACCAAAATAAACAAATGGAGGTATTCTGTCTTTATCATTTTTAACTCTTAAAACTTCAGAGTTTATACCGTCAGAAATTGTAATTTTTGCAGACCTAATTACGTGATTCAATACGTTTGTAGAATCAATAACGTCAGTAACGGGAATACTTGTAGATAACAGGACATTGGCAATATCGCCTTCTTCAATCCAGCCTTCGACTACAATTTTAGACTCCAAACTTTTTTCAGTGGTAAAATCATTATTCGAACAGCTTATCAAAACTAAACCTAAAAGCAAAAGCAAATACTTTTTCATATTTCTTAAAATTTAAATCTCCAACTAATAGAAGGCAGAATGCGATATAAAACCTTCTCTTTCTGAGACACCACTACTTTATCTTTATTTTCGTTTACTTCAACATCTAAAACCACATAAATTGGATTGGCAATATTGAAAGTATTATAAATTGAAAAATTAAATACGCTTTCTTTTTTAGCTGTTTTAATGAAATAATAATTAGCCGAAATATCAGTTCGAATGTAATTAGGCATTTGCGCATTATTATATCCTGAATATTCCTTAACTGGATTATTATTAATAAAATACCAAGAAGTTGGCATTGTAAATCGGTTTCCAGAACTGAATACTTGAGTAAGCCCAAAATTCCATTTTGAATTCAAATCATACATTCCAACCAAAGAAAGATTATGGCGTCTGTCATATTTGGCAAAGTAAGTTTTACCATTATTCAATTCATCAAAATTTCGATCAGACCAGCTTAAGGTATAACTTAGCCAACCGCTAAACTTTCCGTTGCTTTTTTTAAGCATCGTTTCAAGTCCGTAAGCCTTTCCTTCCCCAACATACAAATCATTTTTAAATGTTGTAATTTCATTGAACTGAGTAACTCCATAAGGATATTCCAATAAATTTTTCATTGAACGATAAAATCCTCCTAAAGAAGAAGTCCAATTTCGGGACAGATTTTGATTTGAACCAATTGAAAATTCATTTGAAGATTGCGGTTTTATACCATCAGAACTTGCAATCCAAAAATCTGTCGGAATTCCGACACTCGAAGTTGTTATTAAACTTAAATACTGATATTGTTTATTATAAGATGCGTAAAACGAATATTTTTCGCTTGCAAAATAATTCAATACTATTCTGGGCTGAAAATGCAAATAAGAATCAGACCCTGAATTATAATAATTAATTCGAAGTCCTAAATCTGCCACTAACTTTTCAGTTATTTTTGGCTTCGCATTTGTAAAAATTGCCGCTTCATTAGCATTAATCTTATCTTGAATATTATTATTGGTTGTTGCAAAATTCTCAACATTTACCTTTTGTGGCTGTAAATTATGATAGACATATTGAAATCCAGATTCTATTGGAATATTTTTAATGAAATATTGTACCGAATTTGTAAATCCAAAATCCTTTACATACGAAGAAACTTCAAATTCAATCGTAGCCTGCTCCATCTTTAAATCATTTGAATATTGGCTAAAATAAACAGCATTTGACATGCTAACCTTTGGAGAAATTGTGGTAATTAAAGATGGCGAAACTGTAAAATTACTCCATTTCAAACTTGTTTTAAGCGCTAGGTTTTCATCTTTAATTTTCAATTCATCGCCACTTGCAAAGGCATCTATAGCAAACAAATTATTCTTTGAAACTTGAGATAAAAAAGTAAGATTACCATCAGAAAAACCGTATTTCATATCCTGAACATCATTGCTTTTTGATCCTGATTTCAAGATTGGGCCAACAATTTCATCGATATACGTTTTTCGTCCAGAAATATAAAGCCCCGTTTTACTGCTAAAAGGAGCCGCAATACTAAGCTGAGAAGCTAAAATTCCGAGATTTCCTTGAATGCCAAATTCAGATGGAAGTTTTTTATTTGAATTCAGCAAAGTTGTCGAACTTAATCGTCCGCCGTATTTTGCATTTGAACTTGATTTATCAAATTCTACATCTTTTATATGATCTGCATTATAAAACGGAAAAATCCCAAGCAAGTGAGACATTCCATAAATAGGAGTTCCGTTATATAAAATTGCATTATGGCCGGGATCTCCGCCACGAACATAAAAATAACCATTGGCATCACCCGAATTTTGAACACCAGGAGTTAGCTGTAAAATTTTTATAATATCTGTTGTTCCTAAAACAGTCGGAACAGATGATAATTCTTTTACATTAAAGGAAAGCTTTCCGTTAGAAAGATTGGTTATGGCACTTTTTTTATCGTTAGAAATGATAACTTCTTTTAGATGTGCGATATCTTTTTCTAAAACAATTGAAACAAAAGTATCCTTCTTAACTTTAAATTGAATGTCTTGCGGAATATATCCTTCTTGATCAATTTTAATTTTCAATTCACCTAAAGGAACATTTACCGAAAAATTGCCAAGAGAATCGGCTATAGAAAAAGCTTGAAAATCTTTTGCTTTAAAGGAAATATTGACACCTATTAAATTTTCGTTTTCAGAAGATTTTATATTGCCAGAAATGGTCGCCTTTGATTGTGCAAATACATTGAAAAAAGAAAGGAAACAAAAGAATGTAATTAATTTCGACACTTGGATTTTAATAAGAAAAGTGCGAAAATAAACAATTATAACCCAATTACATCAGGTTATAATTGTTTTTAATTTTATCTTACTTCAATTTATTCAAATACATATTTACAGTATTATCCAAACCAAGATAAAGCGCTTCTGAAATTAAAGCATGGCCAATAGAAACTTCTAATAAACCAGGGATATTTTCTTTGAAAAATTTGATATTATCCAAACTCAAATCGTGTCCAGCATTGATTCCTAAACCTAATTCGTTTGCCAATTTAGCTGCTTCAACATAAGGATCAATTCCTCTTTCGTTTCCTAAACTATATTGGTGAGCGAAAGATTCAGTATACAATTCGATTCTATCTGTTCCTGTTTTTTTAGCGCCTTCAATCATTTCCAAAATTGGATCAACAAAAATCGACGTTCTGATTCCATTTTTTTGGAATTCCTGAATAACTTCAGTCAAATATTCTTGGTTTTTAATGGTATCCCAGCCCGCAGAAGAAGTAATTGCACCAATTGCATCTGGAACCAATGTAACCTGATCTGGTCTGCATTCTAAAACCAAATCAATAAAATTATGCTGCGGATTTCCTTCAATATTATATTCTGTCGTAATAATTGCTTTCAAATCGCGCGCATCCTGATAGCGAATATGACGCTCATCTGGACGTGGGTGAATCGTAATTCCTTGCCCTCCAAATCGCTGAATATCTACAGCTACTTTTAATAAATCAGGAACATTTCCGCCTCGTGCATTACGAAGCGTTGCAATTTTATTGATATTAACACTTAACTTTGTCATATAAATAGATAATTAATTCTAGTAACACTATATTTGTTACGACAAAAATACAAAGTAAAACAGAGCGGTTTTCGGTATTTTTTGATTATTTTGCATCAAATATCTTCAATTGATTTATGACAGAAATTACAAACTATATCACAAATGATTTCAGAGCGATTGATAGTCAGGAGACGATAGCATCGATTCAGGACTTTTTTATTGATGTGAATTTTTCTCATTTTCCGATTTTAGAAGATGGTATTTTTATAGGAAGTATCTCTTCTGATGATGTTGAGACATTTGACATTGAAAAAAAAGCAATTGACTACAAATATACTTTAGAACATTTTTTTGCAAGAAAATCTATGCTTTGGCTAGACGTACTTGAAGTTTTTGCTAAAAACCACACTAATCTTCTTCCAATTCTTGACGAAAATAATAACTATGTAGGTTATTATGAAATGGAAGATATCATGAAGTTTTTTCAGGAAACTCCATTTTTAAAAGAGCCAGGAGCAATTATTATTGTTCAAAAAGGTCTTTTAGATTATTCAATGAGTGAGGCTACCCAAATTGTAGAAAGTAATAATGGTAAAGTTTTAGGATGTTTTGTGTCTGAAGCCGATTCAGAAAACGTTCAAATTACTGTAAAAATAGGTTTAGGAGCGATTAATGAAATCATTCAGACTTACAGAAGATATGGTTATGAAATTATTTCAGAACATCAGGAAGACACCTATATAAATAGCCTAAAAGAACGATCGGATTATTTAGACAAGTATCTTAATATATAAGTTATGAATATGCCAATAAGAAAATTAGTTAATTAGATGATTTTCGCATTTCACAATTATCTAATTGACACATTGACAAATTCTCTAATTTAACAAAGAATGAAAATAGCCATTTACGGACAATATTATCAGAACAGTACTGAACCAATTATAAAAGACATTTTCAAGTTTTTCAACACCAATAATGTTGAGATGGTAATTGAAGAAAACTTTCTTAACATGCTTTACGAAAAACAGCTAGTTAAGAAAGAGTACAAAACTTTTCCTTCAAACAGCGCTTTGGACAATAGTTTTGAAATGTTAATAAGCATTGGTGGCGACGGAACTATTTTAAGAGCCGCAGCTTTTGTTCGTAATTCAGGTGTTCCATTATTAGGTATTAATGCAGGAAGATTAGGTTTTCTGGCTAAAGTTCAAAAAGAAAACATTGACAGTTTGTTGCAATATGTAATCGATCAGAACTATACAACGTCTGAAAGAACTTTACTTGGACTAACTGCCGATCCTAAAAATGAAGCTTTCGAGGAACTTAACTTTGCAATGAACGAAGTTACAGTGAGTAGAAAAGATACAACTTCGATGATTACAGTTGAAACCTATTTAAATAACGAATATCTAAACTCTTATTGGGCAGACGGTTTAATTATCTCTACTCCTACTGGTTCAACTGGATATTCTTTGAGCTGTGGCGGGCCAATTTTAACGCCAGATGTAAAAAGTTTAGTAATCACACCTATTGCCCCCCATAATTTAACTGCCAGACCACTTGTTATTCCTGATGACACTGAAATTACACTACGTGTAACAGGAAGAGAAGATCAATATTTAGTTTCTTTAGATTCAAGAATTTCTTCGGTAAAAAATGAATCTATTTTAAAAATTAAAAAAACAGATTATAACATAAAAATGGTTGAAATACCAGGCGAAACTTTCTTAAAAACATTAAGAAATAAATTGCTCTGGGGAGAAGATAAAAGAAATTAAACTCTTTTCTGATTACCCACTATACGATAATACCACATTTTCTCGTTCTGCATGTAGTGAATCATCATTAAATGGCTCAAAATCATAACGTAAATTGAAAAAAAAGCACATTTAAACAAAGGAACTTTGATTCGGATCGATAATTATTATATTTGCACGCAATTTTGAATTAAATGAAGAAAATTTTTAATTTATTGTTATGTTTTTTCCCCTTTATTACACTTAATGCTCAGATCAATGAGATAGGTGTTTTTTTTGGCGGAAGTAACTTTGTAGGTGATGTTGGTAAAACAACTTATATTGCCCCAGAAAAACCAGCCTTTGGTATTTTATACAAATGGAATAGAAGCCCAAGACATGCATGGCGATTCTCATACACACAATCTAGCATTATTGGAAATGACTTCAAGTCTGAAGAAACGGGCCGAAACCAACGAGGCTACCGTTTTGAAAACGATATTAAAGAACTTTCTGCTGGTTTAGAATTCAATTTTTTCGATTTTAATTTGCACGATTATCATACAAAGATAACCCCTTACATTTTTTCAGGGTTAAATTTCTTTGTCTTCGACAACTTATACCGATATACTACAAGTCCAAACGTAATATACGCGCAAAAAAATAAAAGCTCATTTGCTATACCTATTATATTAGGTATAAAATCGAATATAAGTCCACGTTTCGTTTTAGGAGCAGAAGTTGGAGTACGCTATACTTTTACAGACAACATTGACGGAAGCAATCCGAATACAAGTAATCCAGATATTTTAAAATTTGGAAATTTAAATAATAATGACTGGTATGTTTTTTCAGGTATTACTTTAACATATACCTTTGGACAGAAACCTTGCTATTGCCCAGAATAAAAATGAATTTAATAGAATCAATAGATCACACAAACTTACCTAAACACTTGGCCATTATCATGGACGGTAACGGACGATGGGCAAAACAACAAGGCTTTTTGCGCGCGTTTGGCCACGAAAATGGCACAAAATCTGTAAAAGAAATAATCAAAACCTCTGCAAAATTGGGTATTGAGTATTTAACTCTATATGCTTTTTCGACAGAAAACTGGAATCGTCCAAAACTGGAAGTTCAGGCATTGATGAAAATATTGGTAAATTCATTAAAAAAAGAGCTTACTACCCTTCAAGAAAATAATATCAGACTTAATGCAATTGGAAATCTTGATAAATTACCAAAAACAGCCCAAAAAGAACTTTTGGATGTTATGGACAAAACCAAAAATAATACTCGCCTAACACTTACGCTCGCTTTAAGCTATGGATCTAGAGAGGAACTGGTAAATGCTATTAAGTCAATTAGTGATAAAGTTAAAAATAATATAATTTCAATAGACACTATTGACGATTCAATTATAAATGAGCATCTTTACACGCAAAATTTACCCGACGTAGATTTATTAATACGAACAAGTGGAGAACATAGAATAAGTAATTTTTTGCTTTGGCAGATCGCCTATGCAGAATTGTATTTTACTAATGTCTTGTGGCCAGACTTTAAAGACCAAGATTTATATGAGGCTATTATTAGTTATCAAAAAAGAGAACGTAGATTTGGAAAAACCAGTGAACAAATTAAATAATTTTTTAGTGTTGCAAAAAAAAATACAAATAGTCCTTACCCTATTACTTTTGGGTAGTTTTTCACAAATTAAAGCACAAGAAAGAGTTCCTTTTGATCAAGGGAAAAAATATATTCTAGCCAAAGTTTCTGTTGTTGGTAAAATAAGCTTCAATGAACAGACTGTTGTAACCTTTTCAGGCCTTCAAAAAGGACAGGAAATCACTGTTCCTGGAGAAGAAATCAGTAGCGCAATTAAAAAATTAGGCAAACTAGGTCTTTTTGATGAGATCGCTTTCTATGTTAACAAAATAGAAAATGATAGTATTTATTTAGATCTTGATATCGTAGAGCTTCCTAAATTAAACGAAGTTAAATTCGTTGGAGTTAAAAAGAGCAAAGTTGAAGGTTTAATTAAAGATAATAACTTGACAAAGAACAAGATTGTCAATGAAAACTTAATTACGACCACGAAAAATTATATTGAAAACAAATACAAAAAAGAAGGTTTTTATAACACAAAAGTTACTATAACAAATACTCCAGACACTATTAACGGTCACCAAGTTAATATGCTTGTCAGGATAGACAAAGGAGATAAAGTAAAAATCAGCAACATTGATTTCATTGGAAACAAACAACTTACAGGAAATCAATTGCGTGCTGCAATGAAAGACACAAAGCAGAAAAACTTTATCCGAGTTTTTAAAGCGTCTAAATTTATCCCAGAAAAATACAAAACTGACTTAGAAAAAGTAATCGCAACCTACAAAGAAAAAGGATATCGTGATGCCCGAATTATCTATGATTCAGTAAAATACAACAAACAAAAAAACACTCTTGCGATTAAGATTAATGTAGAAGAAGGAAATAAATACTACTTTGGAAACATTAAATTCTTAGGTAACACAGTTTATTCAGATCGCCTTTTAAACAGCTATTTAGGAATCAAAAAAGGAGAAACTTATAATGGAGTTTTATTAGAAAAAAGAATTGCTGATAAGACAAAACCAGACGCAGAAGACATTACCAATTTATACCAAAACAACGGTTATTTATTCTCGAATATTAACGCTGTAGAGGTAAAAACGGTTAACGATACAATCGATTTTGAAATTAGAGTTACAGAAGGTCCAATTGCATATTTTAATAAAATTACTGTTGTTGGAAACGACAAAACAAACGACCATGTTATCTATCGTGAGTTAAGAACAAAACCGGGAGAAAAATACAGTAAAGAGCAGTTAGTGAGAACTATCCGTGAGATCGGACAATTAGGTTTCTTTGATCCTGAGGCAATTGATCCTAAATTTAAGAACGTAGATGCTGGAGCTGGAACTGTTGATATTGAATATAATGTTGTAGAAAAAGGATCTAGCCAGGTCGAACTTCAAGGAGGTTACGGCGGTGGAGGTTTCATTGGAACTTTAGGGCTTTCGTTTAACAACTTCTCTGCTCGAAAATTATTTGACAAAGAAGCTTACAAGCCTTTACCAATGGGAGATGGACAAAAAGTTGCGCTTCGTTTACAAGGAAGTACATACTTCCAAACGTATAGTTTATCTTTCTCAGAACCTTGGTTTGGAGGAAAGAAACCTGTACAGTTTAGTTCATCTATTTCATATAGTAAGCAATTTCTTAACAATTATATCACCCGAACTGTTGATAGAAGCAAAAGTTTTAATATTTTTACAGTCCAAGTTGGTTTAGCAAAAAGATTAACTGTGCCAGATGACTACTTTGTGTTATCACAATCTGTGAGTTATCAGCACTATGATTTGAACAATTATAATACAGGTTTATTTACTTTTGGTAACGGTGCATCAAGAAACTTAGCTTATACTATCGGACTTTCAAGAAGTAATAAAGGGGTAAACCCGATATTCCCAACTTACGGTTCTGAGTTTAGTATCTCTGCGAAAGTTACACCACCTTATTCATTGTTTAATGGAATTGATTATGGTGATTTAAAAAATCAAAAAGAATACAAAACACAATACACTGGAACATCAGGAAGTGGTGTAGACGGAAAACCACTTAACAATGGTGATTATGTTAAAACAGAGACAGTAAACGGAACAACTGGTTATGTAAGTGTTGGTTCTGATTATGGAAGTGCAGATACAGATGTAGCAAAAGTCGATCAGAAAAAATACAATTGGTTAGAGTACTATAAAGTTAAATTCAAAGGAGATTGGTATACTAAAGTTTATGGAAAATTAGTATTAAGAACACTTACAGAATTTGGTTTCTTAGGAGCTTACAACCAAGAAAGAGGTGTAATTCCGTTTGAGCGTTTTTACTTAGGTGGTGATGGTATGGCAAACTACTCTATGGATGGTAGAGAAACTATCCAGTTGAGAGGTTATCCAAACAACTCTTTAACTCCAGTAAACGCTGCCGGTGATGCAATTGGAGCTACAATTTATAACAAATTCTCAATGGAATTACGTTATCCAATTACATTAAAAGCATCTGCTTCGATTTATGCATTAACGTTCTTAGAAGCTGGTTCATCGTATCCAACTTTCAAAGATTACAACCCGTTTGACTTAAATCGTTCTGCTGGTGCTGGTTTACGTGTATTCATGCCTGCATTTGGATTATTAGGTATTGACTTTGGTTACGGATTTGACGCTCTTCCTGGACAAACAAAAGCTAATGGCTGGGAAACACACTTTATTATTGGACAACAATTTTAAAGAAATAACGTTTGGTTAAAAATCATCAAATAAAGTTATGTTATGAGAAAACAATTTTTATTTATATTTTTAGCCTTGATTGTAGCAAATACAAGTCAGGCACAAGGAAAGACGACTAGAATTGGCTACATCGACATGGAATATATTTTAGAAAATGTTTCCGATTATAAAGAAGCCAAATCACAATTAGAGCAAAAAGCTCAAAAGTGGAAACAAGAAGTTGAGGCTAAAAAATTAAATATAAACAACCTTAAAGAAAGTTTAAAAACAGAAAAAGCTTTACTTACTAAGGAATTAATTGAAGAGAGAGAAACTGAAATTAAGTTTCTGGAGCAAGAAATGATGGATTATCAGCAGAAACAATTTGGATCTGATGGTAATTTAATGAGGCAGAAAGCAGCATTAGCAAAACCAATCCAAGATCAGGTTTTTACTGCTGTTCAGGATATTGCAGAAGCAAAGAATTATGATTTTATTTTTGACAAATCATCAGATCTTACAATGCTTTTCAGTAACAAAAGATTTGACATTAGCGATCAGGTTTTAAGGATTTTAAATCGTACAGAGAAACGCGAGCAGCTAACGAAAAAACAATTAAAAGAACAAGAAGCGAAAGAAAATCTTGAAAATGCAATTGACGAAAATCCAGCTATGGCTGATCGTCAAAAAGCACTTGACGAAAAGAAGGCGGCTAGAGAGAAACTAATTCAAGACAGAAAATTAGAACAAGAAGCTAAGAAAAAAGAATACGAAGACCGAAGAAATGCTTTAGCTGCTGAAAGAGAAGCTAAAAAAAATGGCACGGTTTCTGGAACAGCTAAAACAGCGACAGAAACGCCAGCAACAACAACAGATGCTGCAAAAACAAGCTCTACTGCTAAAACTGCAACACCTGCTGCAACTGGCACTGGAGAAACACCAGCGGCTGAACAGCCTACAATGACGAAAGCTGAAGAAAGACAATTACTTTACGAACAACGTAAAAAAGAATTGGAAGAAAAAAGAAAGAAAATTTTAGAAGAAAGAGAAGCGGCTAAAAAAGCAAAAGAGGCCGAAACGCAAAAAACAAATACGACCAATAATTAATTAATATTTTAAAAATGATGAAACAAATCAAAACTTTACTAATTGCTGCAATTCTTATTTTAGGAGCAAGTAACACAATGAACGCACAAGCGAAGGTAGCTCATGTTGATGTAAGCGAGATCATGTCGAAAATGCCTGCTATGCTAGATGCTCAAAATCAACTGCAAAAATTAAGTGGTACATATGATGCTGAATACAAAAAAATGGTTGACGAATATCAAGTAAAAATCAAAAAGTACGAAGCTGAAGCAGCAACAGTAACTGATGCTGTAAACGGTGAGCGTTCTAAAGAGGTTCAAGATATGCAAAAGAGAATTGTTGATTACAGAGACAATGCTCAAAAAGAATTACAACAAAAAGAAACTGATATCGTAAAACCTTTAATGGAAAAAGTTAGAGCTTCTATCCAAAAAGTTGGAAAAGCTAAAGGTTTCCAATACATCTTAGATGGTTCTACTTTATTATTAGCTGATGGTCCAAACATCACTGCTGACGTTAAAAAAGATTTAGGATTCTAAGAAATTAAATCTCTATAATTAAACTGCTCAATTTATATAATTTGAGCAGTTTTTTTTTACAAAAAATTAAAATTAATCGTTGGTATTTTTTCTAGATTTGACTTAACTTAGAGTAACAATTTATACTCAAAAAATATTAAATTTGCTTTATGACAAACAACAATCCTATAGGCGTTTTTGATTCTGGTATTGGCGGAACTTCAATTTGGAGCGCTATTCATGATCTTCTTCCAAACGAAAAAACCATTTATCTTGCTGACAGCAAAAATGCACCTTATGGTCAGAAAAGTAAAGAGGAAATTGTTGCTTTAAGCAAAAAAAATGTAGAGTTTTTACTCGAGAATAATTGCAAATTAATCGTTGTTGCCTGCAATACTGCAACAACAAATGCAATCTTTGAACTTCGTGCAGATTATGATGTTCCGTTTGTTGGAATTGAACCTGCAATTAAACCTGCAGCAAACAATTCTCAAACACAAGTAATTGGAATTCTTGCAACAAAAGGAACCCTAAATAGTGAGCTGTTTAATAAAACTGCCGAAATGTTTCAGAATACCAAAATCATTGAACAGGTAGGCTACGGACTTGTGCAGCTTATCGAAGATGGCAATTTGTATTCACCAGAAATGACACAATTATTAGAATCTTACCTTCAGCCAATGATCGAAGCTAATATTGATTATTTGGTTTTAGGATGCAGCCATTATCCTTATCTAATTCCTCAGATAAAAAAAATTCTCCCAGATCATATTAAAATAATAGATTCAGGAGAAGCTGTTGCTCGTCAGACTAAAAATCTGCTTCAAGATAAGGTAGGTTTTTCTGAAAGTACAGATAACGATCCTATATTTTATGTTAACTCTGACCCTAAAGTCTTAGAGTCTATTTTAGAATACAAATATCCCGTAATCAAAAAAGACTTTTAGAGTTTTATTCAATTTTTCGCTTGACGAACCAAATTCCGTCCAACGATAAATTGAGTGATATTTTATGGTAATTTTCCTTTATTAAATCATTTGCAATTCTACCCTTCTGCCCGTAAGAATAGGAAATATTAAGAGATGAAAATGTATTTTCAATTGGCAAATTAAGTCCGACTGAGAATGAGGCATTATTAACTCGGTGACTATCTACTTCAAGATAACCTGTATCATAATTTACTCCTGCAGCATACCCTATTCTATCCCAATATTTTCGTGCATTCTTTTTTGAACTGTAGGTAAATCCAAGAGCAAAACGATCCTGATTTACAAATTCTCCATAAAGTTCAGACTGATTTGTACTTCCCCAAAAACTCTTTTCGTAATCTAAAGTCACATTCAGATTATTTTTAAAGCGTTTACTAGCTCCAAATCCTATTTCGAGAGGCATGTAATAATCGTCAACGTCTGAAGCTACATCTGTTTCAATAGACGATTGAACTTCGTCTGCAATACTCGTTACAGACTGTACTTTTGATGCATTTATTTTCGCAGGAACTTTAAATGTTGTTCCTACTGTAAAAGTCGAATCTACTTTAAATTGCGCTCCTAATGTTGCACGAACTCCGCTGTAATCAGTTGTTTTGCTTATGGTTGTAATTGCGTTTGAAACCAAAAAAGCACGATCATCAACCGTATTTCCAAAAAGTACGGTTGCAGTTGCTCCAAGCGTCAATTTCTTTCCTAATCTATATCCGTATGAGAAATCTAAATTGTTTAATCCACCCGATCCTTCTGCGCTTACATAATAATACTCCTGACTATCTGCAATTGGCAGTTTTAAATTCGAAATTTTAAAAACAGAACTAGAATATGGACGAAGCGATAAACTAAAACCTGAATTTTTAGTTACTGGAAATGCAAAAGCCAAATGAGAAAACTGGAAATTATTTCGTTTTTCTGTTCGAGAACTACTTTGATAAGTCGTAGAAATGGCTTTTCCTCCAATATCAAAAAGAAAGTGATTTTGATACATAAACCCAAGCGATGCCGGGTTCAAATTATTGATAAAAGTATCTGATGGCAAAGCAATTCCTGAAGAACCTATTGAAGGCAGATAACCAAAATCTGAATCATATAAACTTCCGACGCCATACAGTGAATATGGCGAACTAGAAATACTTTGAGAAAACGAAGTCAGCGACATTAATAGGAAGCAGCTCCATAAAACAATTTTATTTTTCATTAATAAGAGATGTAATAAATTTTCAGCTGAATTTTATTGTTCAAATGCTTTTGGTCTCCCAAAACTAGTCGGTTAACAGACTGTGCAATTCCTGGTAAGGTTAAAATAAGTGATGACCTCGAATCAGATTCCTTTAGCATTTCTTTCTGCAGAAAGGCTCCAATGGAAACAGAATAGCCGACATTTTCATTAAACTCGTCGCTCTTTTGACTCAATTTACCATAAACCGCAGTACCAGCTGAATTTACCAGCGAACCGCTTATTCGATTTAAATTATCTCCAACATAAACAGTGAGAGAATCTGCTAAAGGATATTTTTCTGAATAAGAATTATTGACGGGTTTCAAAATCAATTCTGCATCGACAATAGCTCCATTAGTGGAAATATTTTTAAACTGCTTTATATTTGGAAAATCGACTCGACAAGCCACTCCAGTTCCAGACTGAATATATCCTTGATTGTTTGTTAATGTACTGGATAATTTACTGGTCGAAATGGGGAGACTTTGAAGGATTGTACCCGTTTTATCTGACGATATAGAATTAAACTGTTTTGTGGCATCTAAAATCTGAAAGTCGAGAATATAAGAATCCGCTTCATCATCTGCCTGATATTTTGAATAGTACAATCGCACTTTACTTGTTGAAACACTAAAACCAATAGCACTTGAAGAATTTCCGGTGTCAGGTACAAGCACTAATCCTTTTAAATATTCTGTAAAACTATCATAGTCTGTAATTTCTCTTTTTTTGATTTTTAAAAAAAGTGCCTCTCCAAATTCCTTACTCATTTGGATATTTATAGAATCTTTCTGTAATGGTCTGGGTCTATATGAGATTGTCCCAAGGCTTTCTGGGCTATAACTCAAAGTTGAATTATTATAGAAATTATCATCTTCTGTGTTTGGCTTAACCCTTTGAGTTAATCTATGAATATTAAATGTCTGTACCCTTGTGGTATCTCCATAATAATAACGATCGTATTTAAGAATCATAGAAATAGAATCGAAAACATAGTTTACAGATTCTGTATCTGATCCCACGCTTGTTAAAGCATAAGTACTCGTAGAAAGCTGGAAATAACTATCAGATTTTACTTTTCCAAAAATAGGATCATCGTAATTTCCAATTAAAATTCTACTTCTATTTGAAGTCGCCAGCGAGTCAAAATTTATAGTTGACATATCGACTGTAACGGTATCGATTAAGACCACTTTATTACTCAAAGCCAAATAATCTGATCCGACTGTAAATTCACCCGTGTCTGTATCTGTCCCACATGAAAATAAGCTCAGTACAAAAAGCAGTATCAATATAAACTTGCGCATAATCTATTTTTTGCGCAAATATAAATTGCTCGCTCTGGCGACACACTATAACATATACTATCACGCTTTTTTAAGCTACAGACTGCACAAATTCATCTACAATATCAATTCCGTTCTCAAATTTTAATTCGGCCTTAAAAAGGGGGATTTTGTCTATCAAAACAGGTCATATATATATCTTCTTTTTTTTAAGAGGGCCATCCACCTAATTTTGAGCCAATAAAATAAATAATGAAAGTACGGTTTTTAATTTGTTCTCTTTTTTTGATTTCAGTTTTAGGTTTGAAAGCTCAAGAAAATTTCAGCGCCAATGTGAATTTCAAAACTGAGCCAACAGATAAAATAAATTTTAACGAAACAGACATTGCTATTTTTTATCAAAAAGAACTAGGAACAAAAAGCAAAATAGCAAACACATTAGATTATTCAAATTTAAAGGTGAATTACGAATTTAATCCATACAACTTTTATGAAGATCAGGATAAATTCAACCAAATTCAAGACAAGTTTGAATATTCGTATGAAATGTCAGAAAAAACAAAATGGCAGTTTTCTATTGTTCCAACGGCAAACTTTCAGAGCAATTTAGATTTTTCGGACCTTACTGTTTTAGGAAGTTTAGCGATCAGCCAACAGATTGGTTCAAAAGTGAATGTAATAGTTGGAGCTGGGCGAACGTCGATTTTTGGAGCACCAAAAATCACACCGATTGTGGCTTTTGATTATAAAATGAATGACAAAACCGATTTTAGAATTGGTTTTCCAGATTCGAAAATTTCTTATTCAAATAATGTTCGAAACAAATTCAGTTTAACGAACAGTTTTAATGGAAATTTTTATCATTTAGACGAAAGCATCAATGCAGATAATAATGCTGAAAAAGCTGTTTTATCACAAATGACATCGGCTTTGGAATACGAAAGAAACGTTGGAGGCAATTGGTTTTTAAATTTCAAAGCAGGTTACGATTTTGATAAAAAATACAACTTATTAGACAGCAGTGACCATAAAGTATACGATTATAATACTGGAAATGGTTACGTTTTAGGAATAGGGATCAAATACAAACAATAAATTAAATAAACTATGATTAATCTAAAAAAAGGAATTTTATTCACAGCGCTTTTTTCGAGCCTTTTTTTTCTAAGCTGCAGTAATGACGAAGACGATGATTTAGTAGGAAACTGGATTAAGAAATCTGCCTTTGACGGTCCAGCAAGATCTAGCGCAACAAGTTTCGTTATTGGAGATTTCGCATATGTTGTCGGTGGTTATACTGGAGATGAATATTTAAAAGATTTATGGGTTTACAACTCATCTGGAGATTATTGGGAACAAAAAGCTGATTTTACAGGAGTTGGAAGAAGTTCTGCTTCTAGCTTCGCATTAAACGAAAAAGGATATGTTGGTCTTGGTTATGACGGAACCAATAAACTGAAAGATTTTTACCAATACGATCCAACTAGCAACAGCTGGACTCAGAAAGCTGATTTTGCTGGAACTGCTCGTTATGCAGCTGTAGGTTTTCAGGTTGGCGGTAAAGCTTATTTCGGAACAGGTTACGACGGAAATTACTTAAAAGATTTCTATCAATATGATGATCAAGCAAACTCTTGGACACTTTTAAGTGGTTTTCCTGGAAATAAAAGACGTAATGCTACTGTATTTGTAATTGCAGACAAAGCTTATTTAGTTACAGGTTCAAACAACGGAACATATCAGGAAGATTTCTGGGAATTTGATCCATCAACAGATGCATGGGTTAAAAAGAGAGATATTGACAAAGATACAGACGACGATTACTCATACAACGATGATTATGCTATTGTTCGTTCAAACGCTTCTAGTTTCTCAATGAATGGACTAGGATATGTTGTTGGAGGTGAAAATGTAAAAACAGTTTGGGAATATAACCCAACTACTGATTTATGGGAAGAAAGAACTCCCATGGAGGGTGCAACCAGAACAGACGCTGTTGGTTTTGCGATTAACAACAGAGGGTTCTATATGTTAGGCCGAATTGGTTCTACATATTTTGACGATGCCTGGGAGTTTAAACCGTTAGACGAACAAAGTGATGATGACAATTAATACTCAAAAAATCTTCTGGATCAATATCCAGAAGATTTTAATATTTACAGCATTTCTTTTATTTTTTGCTTCATGCAAAAAAAATGAGACACTAAAAACTTCTACATTTAGAACAAATTCTGGATGGGGATATACAATTAGCTATAAAGAAAAAACTTTAATTAAACAGACCGTTATTCCGGTTATAAGTGAAAACAAAAGTTTTGCAACAGAAAGAGATGCTTTAAAAGTAGCCGATCTTGTAAAAGATAAACTTGAAGAGAACTTATCTCCAACAGTAACCGAAAAAGATTTAATTTTATTAAAAATAAAATTGTAAATGCAGATCGATACCATTAAAAATACTGGCTATAACAAAATTCTATTCCATTGTGCAATATGGGTTTTCTTTATTTTAACTTCGTTAATTCAGTTTTATGAAAGTCCTTTTAAAATCAGTAATGATTTTTATGCCCAATGGTCAACTGGAATTGTATTGTTTTACCTGAACTATTTTTATTTGGTTCCTCAGTATTTATTGCAAAAAAAATATTGGCTTTACTTTACGTTTGCCTTTGGTTTAATTGCACTTTTTATGGTTATCAGGTTAAATTATTTTATTCCTGAATTTAGACATTTAAGACCAGAGAATATAATGCCCCCGAGAACTTTTCCTCAGGATCCGCATTTTTTTCCTAGGGAAGGCAGAATGCATCCAAGAATGATGAAACAGCCACTTTTTTTTAAAATTGGCCCTTCATTTTTCTACATTCTGATTATTACCATCTCTGCAATTATTCGAACACTAACTGAATTTTATAATAATCAGCAAAATAAACTGATTGCCGAAACACACAGAACAAATACAGAATTAATCTATTTGCGTAAACAAACCAATCCGCATTTTTTATTTAATTCTTTAAATAGTATTTATTCTTTGGCACACAAAAAATCTGATTTGGTCCCTGATGCCATCGTGACATTGTCTGAACTTATGCGCTATATGCTGTATGAGACAGATAATAAAACGGTGGCTTTAGAAAAAGAGGTCAATTATATTCAGAATTATATCGAATTACAAAAACTCAGATTAAACAATATTGAAGACATTGTTATCAATGTGCATGGCGATACTAAAAATAAATTTATTGAGCCTTTGTTATTGATTTCTTTTGTCGAAAATGCCTTCAAATATGGAACTGATTATAAAGGAGCTGCTCACGTAAAGATTAAAATTTTAATTACAGATCACAATCTTGATTTCTGGATCGAAAATACAATCGAAAATTATGTGAAAGACCCTGAAAATTCAGGAATTGGATTAGTCAATATCCAAAGCCGTCTTGATCTGCTTTATCCAAATGCACACGAACTAACCATTACTCAGGATAATGAATATTACAGAGTTCATCTGAATTTAAAATTAGATGAAATCAAAACCGCAATGCATTGATAAAACTGATTATAGACAGAAAAAAAATCTAAATGTCATTTTGAGCATTGCTTCATTAGCAAAAGCTTCAAAATTTTTAGAATGATTTTCCGAATCTATTACAGTTAATGCGTGATTTAATTTCTTAACACCAGTATTTTATGAAAATTTTAAAACATAATTTACTCGTTTAAATTACTTTTGAATGCCAAAACAGATTCAAAAATTTTAATCCTAAAAAAATGAAATGTGTAATTATTGATGACGAACCATTAGCAGTAGAATTATTGCAAGATTTTGTCAAAAAAGTAGATTCATTAGAATTGATCAATTCATTTAACAATGCAATTGATGCCGTTTCATTTATCAATCAGAATAATGTTGATTTGGTTTTCCTGGATATTCAGATGCCACATTTTTCTGGGATTGATTTTTTAAATACAATCGAAAAAAAACCTCTTGTAATCTTCACTACTGCCTATTCTGATTATGCTGTAGAAGGTTTTAATCTTGGTGCAGTCGATTATTTGGTAAAACCAATTCCTTTTCACCGCTTTTTAAAAGCTGTTGTAAGGGCGCAGCAAGTTTTACATCCGGTAGCAACAAATCAGGTTGCTGAAAACACAAATGCTCCCGAAATAGATCAGGATTTTATGTTTGTAAGAGCTGAATATGAAAATGTAAAATTGAATTTTGCTGATATTCTTTTTATTGAAGGATTAAAAGATTATGTCAAGATTTACACAACAGACAATAAATTTACACTGACTTTAATTAGCTTGATCAAATTAGAGAATCTTCTTTCCAGCAAAGGTTTTGCAAGAATTCACAGATCGTATATTATCAATATAAAACACGTGAAATCTATTCAGAAAAACAAGGTTTTAATAAGCGATAAAAGAATTCCAATCAGCGAAAGCTATAAAAGTACTTTCTTCGAAAAAATCAACCTATAGTTTTTTTAAAATTCCAAAAAAATAAAAATTCCAAATTCCAAAAAGGTTAGACTCTTGGAATTTGGAATTTCTTTTATTGTTATTTTTTTAAACTTAATCTTCGTTTTTAAACCAGCCTGAATACATTACATAATTGTTCGAAATACGCTCGATTTCGCCTGCAAAATCAGATTGGTCAATATCTTTTACTTTTTTAGCAGGAACACCAGCATAAATGCTTCCTGAAGCTACTACAGTATTTTGAGTTACCACTGCGCCGGCAGCAATTATAGCATTGCTTTCTACAATACAGTTATCCATTACAATTGCACCCATTCCTATTAAAACATTATCATGAATGGTGCATCCATGTACTATTGCATTGTGTCCAATTGAAACATTATTGCCTATAATTGTTGGGTGTTTTTGATAAGTACAATGAATAACAGCGCCGTCTTGAATATTTACTTTATTACCAATTTTAATAAAATTAACGTCGCCTCTTATAACAGCATTAAACCAAACGCTGCACGACTGTCCAAAAGTAACATCTCCTACAATAGTCGCATTTTCGGCAACATAACAATCCTCTGGAATAAGAGGTGATTTTCCGTTTACAGACTTGATCAACATAATAATAAAGTTTAGTTAATTGCAGGACAATTACAGTCGTAACGTTCTTTTGTGCAGAATAAATTAATTCCTAAAGTGATTTGATGATAACCGCCAGTATCAAACTTTACATCTCCCATTACATGAGAATACGTGTAAGCAAACATAAAGTTCTTAAAGTTAACTCCAACAATTGGCGTTATAAATTCTAATTTTTGAGAAGAAACTCCGCTTCCGGAAAGATACTGAGCTCCATCAAAACCTCTCCTATAAGATAATGCAGCCCAAAGACTTCCAAAATCCATACTTTTATACGCTTTCATATTCACATCAAGCGTTTTTTCTTTCGTTTGATCAAAGTACTGAAAAAGTATAGAAGGCTCCCAAGTCCAATTTTCGTTTTTTCCAAAAACGTAACCAGCACTAAATAAAAACTTTCTAAGATTATCACTTTCGTAATCAGTGTATAATTCTCTTCTTGTTTCCAATAATCCCTGAATCGTTGCGTGAGCGTAAAAATCCAAATAGTTGTAAGACGCTCCAATATCAACATTGAAATAAGAATCTTTTTGAATTGAACCGAAAACTATTGGATCAAAAGTTCCTCCAAATTTCGTTTCATCTAATTGATTTTGAATTAAACCTCCGCTAATTCCAAAAGATAACTGATTTAAATCAAGTTCATCTCTCGAAAACATAATATGGTGTGCGTAGGTTAATTTGACACCTTTTTGAGAATGATATCCATTCTTATCATTAAAAACAATAATACCTCCTCCAGAGCGTTCTCCAATTCTTCCGTTAAAACTTAAAGTCTGTAAGGACGGTGCATCTTCTTGTTCAAACCATTGTTTTCTTGCCGTTAATCTAATTTTAGCACAATTGGCAGCTCCTGCCATTGATGGGTGAATTAGGTAATAATTATCAGACAAATAATCTGAATAAACTGGTATTCCCTCTTGTGAATAAGAATAAAAAGTAGTTATGAGAAAAATTAATAAAACCCTGATTTTAAATTTCATAAAGGCAATTTTGTTTCAATATATTTTTTACTCTTGCAATTTAACACGATTTCTTTGAGAAGAGTCTTAATTATTTCATTAAAAAATCAAATATAGGTATTAGTAGAAAATAACTTTAGTAAATTTGCAAAAAATATACAATCATGACGAAAATCACTATAAAAGAGACTCAAAACCCGACTATTTTAAAGTTTGAGTTTGAAGACTTTATTACACAAAATCAAAATTTCGAATTTAAAAATATTGATGAAGCACAAGCTTCTCCTTTAGCTCAACAATTATTTTATTTACCGTTCGTTAAAACTGTTTATATCTCTGGAAATTTTATAGCAATAGAAAGATACAGTATTGTGGATTGGGATGATGTAAAAGATGCTGTTGCAGAGCAAATTAGTGCGTTTGTTGAAAAAGGCGGAGTGATCATTAAAGTTGATGAAAATAAAGCAAAAAAACAGCCAATTACAGTTTATGGAGAAACAACTCCTAACCCTTCTGCTTTGAAATTTGTTGTAAGCAGAATGTTGACTCGTAACGCTGTAGAATATAAAAATATTGACCAAACTGCTTCTTCTCCATTAGCAAAGGAATTATTCAAATTCCCATATGTGAAAGAAATTTTTATTGATGAAAATTATATTTCGGTTACTAAATATGAGATCAATAACTGGGATGAAATCACTTTAGAATTAAGAACCTTCATTAAACAATATATAGAAAACGGAGGAACTGTTTTGGATGAAAGTTTAATTGAAACTAAAGCCAAAAATGAAGCAACAAAAGATGAAGCTTTTGATAAATTAGATGTTACTTCACAGCAAATCATTAATATCTTAGAAGAATATGTAAAACCAGCTGTAGCCGCAGATGGTGGAAACATTGCTTTCGAATCTTATAACGAAGAGGATAAAACAGTAAAAGTACTATTACAAGGTGCTTGCAGCGGTTGTCCATCATCTACATTTACTTTGAAAAGCGGTATCGAAAATATGTTGAAAAGCATGTTGAACGATGAAGCAATTAAAGTAGAAGCTTCTAATGCTTAATTCAATCAAAAATATAATAGAAAGCGTCTCATTGAGGCGCTTTTTTCATTATTAACCACTAGTTGCCAATTATTTACCATTAAAAAAACTAGTAATTCTATAAAATTAGTTAATATTGTATTCAATAACCAATTAATTAAAAACCATGGGATTATCTTCATTTTTTAAAAATTTATTTGGCTCAACAAAAGAGTCTGTAACAGAATTAGCTAATAATGCCGAAAGTACTTTTGAACAAGCAAAAGAAGCAGCAACGCCTTATATTGAAAAAGCAGAAGCTTTTGCTGAAGAAACTATTGAAAAAATAAAAGAAGCATCTGAACCTATTATTGACCAAGCGTCAGATTATGCTGAAAAAGCAAAAGATACCGTAAGCGAATATGCTGACAAAGCAGCTAAAGCGGTAAATGATGTAGTGGATTCTGTTAAAGAAAAAACAGCTTCTTTGGCCGTTGAAACACCAGAAACTATTTCTGAAACAGTTGTTGATGTAAGCGAAAAATCTGCGGCAGAAGTAGAAGAAATAGACGACGCTGCTGCTGACAAAGCCTAAACACACTTTTCTTATAATGTAAATATTTTTATATTTGCAGTACTAATCTACCTTCTCTTTTGAGAAGGTTTTTTTATTTTAAAATCATGAACATTAGCCCAGAACAAGTCAGTAAATATATTACTCGATTTATTGATATTTTAGTTGATTATTCACCTAAATTGATTTCTGCATTTTTAATCTTATTTGTAGGTTTATACGCCATCAGGTTGATTAATCGTATCATTAGAAAAATAATGATTCAGCGAAATCTAGATCCAACATTAACAAAATTCTTATCCGACATTTTATTGTGGGCGTTGCGAATATTATTGTTTGTAACCTTTATTTCTAAATTAGGAATCGAAACTTCATCTTTCGTAGCTATTTTAGGAGCAATGGGTCTTGCGGTTGGTTTATCATTGCAAGGATCGCTTTCTAACTTTGCAGGCGGAATGCTAATTATTGTTTTCAAACCATTTAAAGTTGGAGATACAATAGAAGCGCAAGGTGTTGTTGCAACAGTTCTTGAAATTCAGATTTTTGTAACCAAAATGCTTACTGCAAATAATCAGACTGTATTTGTTCCAAATGGTTCTTTATCTAACGGAAATATCATCAATTATTCGATGCAAGGAGAAAGAAGAGCAGATTTGACTTTTGCTATTTCTTATGATTCAGATATCAAAAAGGCAAAAGAAATTCTTTTAGATGTTTTAAATAAAAACCCTAAAGTATTGAAGAAACCTGCGCCAGAGGTTTTTGTAAAAAATCTATCGGCAAGTTCTGTTGATTTTGCTGTACGCCCTTGGGCAAAAAATGCTAATTATGGAGCTGTTTTCTCTGAAACTTTAGAGAATTGTAAAATAGCTTTAGATGAAGCTGGAATTGCGGTTCAACCGTATACAATTCAGAAATAACATTTATTGTTTCTTTGGAGGAGCAATCATAAAATCTTTTAAATAATAAGGTTCAAAATAAGCGACATCTACAGTGTCGCTTTTTTGATACTTATCAAAACTGATTTTACTCATCGCCTGTGCCGAAGGGTATTTTACATTTTCTAAAAACACAAAGTTGTCTTTAATCAAAACAGCTTTACATTTATCAGCGCAATCGCCAACAAAGTAAAGCTTATCTGTATATTCTTGAAATGAGTTTTCGTCAATAATTTCAGCTTTAATAGCTCTTTCAACTGTCAAATCTGAATTAAAAATGGCGCTGTAAACTTCCATACGGCGCGCATCTAACATTGGTATAATTTTTCCGTCAATAACTCCTGCCTGCGATGCCAAAGTTTGAAGCGTATCAACAGCAATTAACGGAATGTTTAAAGCATAACATAAACCTTTTGCTGCAGAAACACCAATTCTTAAACCTGTATAAGATCCTGGTCCCTGACTAACTGCAATTGCATTCAAATCCTGAACAGAAATGCCTGCTTTTGCAATTACTTCTTCTATAAAAACATGAAGTTTTTCTGCGTGCGAATATCCTTCATCTGCAAGTTCGTTGCATGCAATGGTTTTTCCATCTTTTGCGACAGATACTGAACAATTTTTAGTAGCCGTTTCGATGTTGAGAATAAAAGACAAAATATTTTAATTTTAAATTATTAATGTTTGACAAATAAAGTATGTCAGGAAAAAAGAAAAAGACAAAGTAACAACAGTAATGGTATAATACACAAATTAACCATCAAAAAACTCACATAAAGTATTATCTTTTTTCCAATTGAAAAATATACAAACTCTTCTTTGTAATATTCACTTTTATACACTTTATAATGCGTGTACGACATAAATGCTCCTATTACAACTAATCCAATCGTAAATAATGCTTGAAAAAATCCAGCTGGAGGGCTACCGCATAAGGAAATCATCATAAAGAATTATTTCTTAGGTTCTTCAGCTTTTTTATTTTTCACTTTATCTCCAGAGTTAAGTTCCTTAGAAACTGTTGTATACGGACCTGTAATTACAACATCTCCTGGTTTTAACCCAGACATAACTTCAATATTAGTATCGTCTTGAATTCCTGTTTTAATGACTCTAATTTTAGCTTTATCTCCAACTTTCACAAAAACACATTCGAATTTTTTATCGCTTTTTGGAGCAACTTTTTTATCTTGGTTAGGATCTTCAACAGTAAAATCTTTTACCGCAGTAGTATCTGATTTTACCACAACAGAGCTAATTGGTACTGCCAAAACATTTGTTTTTGTTGTTGTGATAATATCAACCGTAGCCGTCATTCCTGGTCTAAAAGGAGAATAGGTGCTTGGTTTTCCTTCTAATAAATCTTGGTAAGAATCTTTTAAAATACGAACCTTAACTTTAAAGTTGGTTACCTGATCTGAAGTTAATGTTGTGCTTGCAGAATTAGAAATACTAGTTACCACTCCTTTGAATTTCTTTTTCAAATAAGCGTCAACTTCAACATTTGCTTCGTCTCCTATTTTAATTTTTACAATATCATTTTCGTTCACATCAACTTCAACTTCCATATTGTTAAGGTTGGCAACACGCAAAAGCTCTGTTCCAGCCATTTGCTGCGTTCCTAGAACTCTTTCTCCTAATTCTACATTCAAAACAGAAATTGTTCCGTCTGCTGGAGAATAAATCGTTGTACGTCCAAGATTATCGCGAGCTTCTGTTACAGATGCAGAAGCACTTTGAACATTGTAATAAGCGCTTTGTTTTGTTGCTTTTGCAACTTCATAAGAAGAAACGGCTTTATCCCAATCCGATTTTGAGATTACGCCTTTACCATACAAAGTTTTATTTCGCTCATAATTTGCTTTTGCTTCTTTAAAACTAGCATCAGATTGAGTAAGACTTGCTTTTGTTCCTGCCAAATTTGCAACAGATCTATCTAATCCAGAAGTATATAAGTCAGGGTTTATTTTTACTAATAAATCGCCTTTTTTAACAACTTGTCCTTCTTTGATATTTAATGAAATGATTTCTCCAGAAACCATCGAAGCTATTTTAACTTCAATCTCTGGCTGAATTTTTCCTGTTGCCGAAACTGTTTCAACAATTGTTGAAGCAGTAACTTTTGCAGTTTCTACTTCTTTTCCTTCGTCCTTATTTCCTATTACTCCTTTCTTAGAAAGAATCACTAAAGCTACAATGAGAGCTACTGCTCCACCTAATAAGAAATAAACTGTTTTTTTTTGCATAATAAATTATTTTGTAATAATTGGAACGATTGGAATTCCGAAATAAAACTCTAATATTTTGATTTTAAACATGTAATCGTATTTTGTTCTAATTACATCAGACTGTGCATTAGTCAATAATGTTTGAGCTTGTGTGAAATCAAATGAATTCATTAAACCAACATCATACTTTTCTTTTGCGTAATTATAAGCCTGCTGTCTTGCTTCTAAAGTAACTGTAGCAGATTCATAAGTATTTAAAGCTCCTCTTGCATCTGTAAAAGCAGTATAAACGTTACGTTGCAAATCTAAACTTTTTTGCTCTAAATCTATTTTAGATTTTTCTAAACTTACTTTATTACGTTCAACATTATTCTTAACTGAAAAACCGTTAAAAATAGGAACGTTTAACTGTAAACCAAAATTATGCCCTTTATTATCACTAAACTGCTGGAAAATAGGATCGGGACCTACAGTATATGGATTACCACTTGCATCTAACTTAACTTGATCACTATAACTTGCTCTGGTATTAAACCCATAAAAACCAGAAAGTGTTGGCTGATAAGCTCCTTTAGCTATAGCAACATTTTTCTCAGCGATTTCAAGATTTGTTTGTGCTAATTTTAACTCTGTCCTTGTTTCTTTAGCTTTATTGTAAATTTCAATTGGACTCTGAGCTAGGATATTATTTTCATCGGCTACATTCGTATCATCTGCTACATCAAAATCTGCAAATTCTTTTAATTGTAAAAGCTGAGCCAAACTTAATTTAGAAATCAATAAATTATTTTCAGAAACAGCGATGTTTTGTTTGTCTGTTGCAACAGTTGCTTTCAAATCGAACAAATCTCCACGCGGAATAGTTCCTGCTTTTACCATTTCTTCAGAACGCGCAAAACGTTTTTCGTCAATTGCCAATTGCTCTGTTTTCACCTTTAAATCTTCTTTATTAGATAAAATCTGCAAAAACGCACTAGCAACATTCAAAGAAATATCTTCTTGCATTTTTAACAGCTGATAATGCGAAGCAATGATACTTAATTTTGCCTTTCTCATAGTGTTTTGATTCTGCAGACCTTTGTAGATATCAACTCCTGCATTTAAACCAACAGAAGAATATTGTGTAGTTTGATTACGTAAAATACCTGTCGTAACATCCTGGTTCAAACCAATGTTCCAAGAGTGAGAGGCACTTCCGTTTACAGATGGAAGATAATTGCCTAAAGCTCCTCTTTTATCGATCTCAGCATTTTTAACATCTAATTCAGATAGTTTTACTGTGATATTATTTTCAAGTGCGTATCTAACACACTCTTCCAGAGTCCATTTCTTTGATTGCGCCTGTCCAGTTAATCCGAAACTGAATAACATTGCAATAACCAGACTATTATATTTATTTATTTTCATATATCTTCGATGAAAGCGCAGTAAACTGAACTACGCGAATTTAACATTTTTTAAAACCAAAAAGATCCCTAAACCTTCAAATTAAATTATTTTTTTTCTCCTTCAGTAATCAAACCCTGATTCCAGATTTTGATTTTATCTGTGTCTTTTAGACCGCTTTTAACTTGAACGTAGATTCCGTCACTTACTCCTAAAACTAAATCTCTTCTTTGAAATTTCTGCGGAGCAGTTTCAATCTCAACATAAGGCTTTTGTGTTTTTTTGTCAAATTGAACCAAAGATTCTTTAATTGCCAGAACTTTATCTGCTTTTTCTAAAATAATTGAAGCATTTGCGCTTAAACCAGCTCTAATAAAAGTATCATCTCTATTGATCATATGCCCTTTAATTTCAAACTGGATAGCTCCATTTTCTGTAACTCCTTTTGGAGCAATATAATTTAAAACAGCTTCAAACTTTTTATTTTCGATTGCACCAATTGTAATTTCAATTGGCATTTTTTCTTTAATTTTTCCTACTTCAGATTCGTCAATTTTTCCAATAAAAATCATTCTTCCGACATCGGCAACACTTGCAATTGTAGTTCCTTCGTTAAAGTTATTACTTTCAATAACCTGATTTCCAACTTTTACTGGAACGTCTAACACCATTCCGTTTACCGTAGAACGGATTAAGGTATTGGCATAACTTCCTAAAGAAGAAGTTGTTCCTGTTTTAACAATATCCAAACTTTGTTTTGCCGCCAAATAAGTTTGTTTCGCCTGATTGTAAGCTACTTGTGCAGCATCAAAATCGTTTGCTGAAATTACATCTTTTTCGAATAATGTTTTTTGTCTTTTATAAAGTCTTTCCTGATTATCCAAAGCAATTTTAGCTGTTTGAACCTGATTTTGCGTACTACTCACGTTCGAAACATTGGCTACAACTCTAATTTTTGCAATCATATCGCCAGCTTTGATTTTTTCACCGGCTTTAATGTACACTTCTTCAATAATACCTGAAATATTTGGTTTAATTAAGACCTCTTCATCAGGTTGAATATTTCCTGTCGCAATAGTATTTTTTACTATAGTTTTAATCTCTGCTTTTTCCGTTTTAAATACAATCGGCGATTCTTGATTCTTAGCATACAAATAATAAAGTGCGCCAAAGAAAACAATTGCAATGAATATTAAAATGGTTACGGTTACTCCTTTTTTCATTTGTTCTTGGTTTAATCGATTTATTTTGATTGATAATTTTATTCTGTTCTTAATGCATCTACTGGCTTAACACTAATAGCGGTTTGCGCCGGAATAAATCCTGCCAATAATCCCGATCCTACTAATATTAACAATGCTACAAATACTACTCCCAAATCTACACTAGGGTTGGCAAACATTGTATTTCCGCCAGGTGGCATCGAATCTAACGCCATATTTAAAAGTGCTATGATTCCTGTTGCAACGGCAATTCCAAGCATTCCAGAAATGATCGTTAAAAATATAGATTCTGATAATATTTGACCTCTAATTGCTCCAGGTGTTGCTCCTAAAGCTCTTCTAATACCTATTTCTTTTGTACGTTCTTTAACTACAATCAGCATGATATTAGAAATTCCAATTACTCCCGATATCAAAACTAAAGTTCCTACAAAGTATGCAATCACTTTTAAAATATTAAAAAGACTTTGCACTTTATTGAACTGCTCATACAAATCGAAATTTCCAACTGCACGATCATCTGTAGGATTAACTGAATGCAAAGCTTTAATTAATTCTAATATTTTTGGTTTCAGATCTGTAATCGACGATTCGTCTTTTGCTGTAAGTGCCATCCACCCTACTTTATCTCCATAATTAAAAGCCTGCTGAAATGTTGTAAACGGAATAAAAATATTCTTTTGTTCTTGTTCTGCATTTCCTCCTTGCTGTTTAGAAGAGTAAACTCCAACAACCATGAAATTTATACCATTGATTTTGATGTAAGTTCCAACGCATTCTTCTTCTTTGCCATACAATTCACTGATAACCCCTTTTCCAATTACGGCTACTTTACGTCGCTCATTAATATCCTGCTGATTTACAAAACGGCCTTTAATGATATCCATCGGCTGCTGCTTAATCAATTCAGGATAATCTCCATAAATTGTAAATGCAGAAGTTTTAGTTCCTCTTACCACATTATTTGTTCCATTAAAATCTCCAAGCTGATTTCTTGGTGAAACGTATAATAAATCTGGTATAGCTTGTTTCAATGCGGCAACATCACTATTTCTAAAATCATAACGGCGTGTTTTTGGCAAACCTTTATATGCTTTAGAAGTAGTCTGACTCCACATAAACATAGTATTGGTTGCTATTCCGTCAAATCCTTTTTTAACTCCATTTTCTAAACCGTTACCAGCTGCTAGCAATATTACCAAAATAAATATACCCCAAAATACTCCAAAAGCAGTTAGAACCGTTCTGAAAACATTGGCAGTTAATGCCTGTAAAATTTCGTCCCAATTATCTTTACTAAACATAATTATTCGTCTCTAAGTGCTACAATAGGTTTAATTTTGGCTGCTCGGTAAGCTGGAAAAAAACCAGCCATTGCACCTGCAAATACAAGTAAAATCAAGGTAGTCAAAGCTACACCAAAATCTACTTCTGGATTTCTAAAGAATTCACTTTGAACCATTGGCCCAACAAATTCTAATAAAAGCAAACTTCCTAACAAACCAATAAAACCAGCAATTGTGGTAATAAATATTGATTCATGAAGAATCATTGAGATAATTGAAAATGGAGATGCTCCAAGTGCTTTTCTAATTCCAATTTCTTTTGTTCTTTCCTTCACAATGATAAGCATGATATTACTTACCCCAACTACACCTGCGATGATCGTACAAATACCGACCCACCAAAAGAAAAGTCTGATATATAAATTAAGATCATAAAACTGTTTGGCATCTTTTACCGAATTATAAACACCAACACCGCTGTCATCTTCTGGAGCAACCATGTTTTTACTTTTCAGCAGATCTTTTAAATCTTGTGTAAATTTTTCAGACTGTGCTAATGCTTCATCATAATTACTTGTCTTTTTAAGCGTAAAAAACAAATTGCTGATTTTATCACCTCCACCAAACGTTTTTTGAACGGTAGTCAATGGTAAATACGCACGAGTTTCTTCTCTTTCTCCTCCTGGATCAGTAAAAACTCCAATTACTTTAAAATTAATATTGTTAATTAAGATTTCTTCTCCAATTGCTTCTTTATCTTTAAGCAAATCGGTTTTCAATTTCAGTCCAATAACAGCCACTTTTGCATTACTTTGCAAATCTTTAGCATTTACATATCGGCCTTGAATAATGGTTAAATTTTCTATTCCGCCATAATCTGGATCAACACCTCTAAATTGATAATTCCCAGATTCTTTTCCGTAAGCAAAAGGTTGTCCCCAATAATTGTTTGTTGAGGCTCTCAAATCTAATTTATCTTCAAATTTTTGAACAGATTGATTGTAATCACTATTACGAAACTGAACTTGTCTGCCTGGGTTTAATCCTTTGTATTCTTTAGTTGTCGTACCCGACCAAACTTCTATAATTCCTGCAGCATCACGTTCGAATTGTTTTTCAATTCCGTTTTGAAGCCCTCTTCCTGCACCAAGCAGAATCACCAAAATAAAAATTCCCGAAGCCACAGAAACCCCCGTTAAGAATGTTCTTAATCGGTTCTTAGAAATGGCTTCAAATATTTCCTGCCAGCGTTCAATATTAAACATAAGACGAAGCTCTAACTTGTTCTACTTTTTTATCATCGATAATTAATCCATCTTTCAGGACTACGTTTCTTTTGCACATTGCAGCAATATCAGGTTCGTGTGTAACAATCAAAATTGTTTTCCCTTCGTCGTTAATTCCTTGAATAAGCTCCATTACTTCATAAGAAGTTTTAGTATCAAGCGCTCCAGTCGGTTCATCGGCTAGTAAAACTTTCGGATTTGAAGCTAATGCTCTTGCAATCGCGACACGTTGTTTCTGACCTCCAGAAAGCTCATTAGGCAAGTGATGGGAATGAGATCCTAAGCCTACTTTCTCCAAATATCTCATCGCGATTTCGTAACGTTCTTTTCTTTTAATCCCTTGGTAATACAACGGCATTGCAACATTGTCTAATGCTGTTTTATAATTTATTAGGTTAAAAGACTGAAAAACGAAACCTAAAAATTTATTGCGATATTTTGAAGCAATCGTTTCGTTTAATTTTTTGATTGGGGTTTTATCTAAAATGTAACTTCCAGAATCAGCTTCATCCAAAATTCCTAAAATATTAAGAAGAGTAGATTTTCCAGAACCAGATGATCCCATGATCGCAACTAATTCTCCTTCTTCAATATTAAAATTAATCCCTTTCAATACGTGTAATTCCGAACTTCCCATTTTATAGGATTTGTGTAAATCTTTAATTTCGATCATGGTATTGTTAAATTTTTAGACAATAATAACATTTTTATTAAGTAAATTATGATAATAAAAAGTTAATAATTCTGTTACCTATTTAGTATTAGACTGACATTAATTATAATTGTTACACTTTTTTAAGAAAATATGATTGTTTTCGTAATTTTACCTTGTCTTAAAAATTCATACTAAATGAAGCTTACTTCTGTTATTTCAATGTTTTCGGTGCTTGCCGTATTAACAAGCTGTTCTTCAACTCAAAAATTAGAAACATTAAAACCTGAACCTGACGATGCTAGTCCGTTAGTTTACGACAGCAATCCTTCCTTTATTAATCTTCCGATAACGATAAAATTAAGCGATATTGAAAATCAGACAAATTCGCTTCTAAACGGATTAATTTATGAAGATAATAATATCGAAGATGATGATATTGAAATGAAAATCTGGAAACAAGCTCCAATTAAAATTCAAAATGATCCATCCAATCCTGATAAAAGAATAAAAACTATTCTACCGCTTAAAGCGAATATCAAATATCGAATTGGAACCAAAAAACTAGGTGTAGAATTATATGACGTAAGAGAATTTAATTTAAACGGAATTATAACATTGTCTAGCGAAGCAGTTCTTAGCAACTGGAAGTTAACCACTAAAACCGAATTTAAATCTCTCGATTGGAACGAAAGCCCAACCATGTCTATCTTTGGTAAAAATATGCCTATAACCTATTTAATAAATCCAGCGATTTCTATTTTTAAAAGTAAACTTGAAAAGAAAATAGACGAAGCAATTGAAAAATCAATGGATTTTAAACCAAATGTTCTTCAAGCAGTTGAAAAAATCTGTACACCTTTTCAAATGAGTGATACTTATGAAAGCTGGCTGAGAATTGTTCCTATTGAAATTTATTCAACAAATGCCAAACTTAAAAACGATTCATTTCTGCTAGATATGGGAATGAAATGCAACATGGAAACTATTGTTGGAAAACAACCTGAATCAAAATATAGTGCCAGCAAAATCGTTTTGAAACCTGTTGCTAAAATTCCAAATCAGATTTCTGCTAATATTGCTGCAATTTCAAGTTATATAGATGCATCAAAGATTATGACCAAGAATTTTGCTGGTCAGGAATTTGGTTCAGGAAGCAAAAAAGTCACAGTAAAAAATGTTTCAATCTGGCATAAAGACGGAAAAATGGTTATTGCATTAGACGTTTTAGGATCTATAAACGGCACACTTTATTTAAATGGTTTTCCGCAGTACAATCCGCAAACAAAAGAGATTTATTTCGACAAACTGGATTATGTTCTAGATACCAAAAGTAAATTAATGAGAACTGCAAACTGGCTCGCACAAGGATATATTCTGAGAAAAATGGAAGAAAGCTGTCGCTATTCAATCCAACCAAATTTGGAAGAAGGAAAGAAAAGCATGGCAGGTTATTTAAAGAATTATTCTCCAATGCCTGGTGTATTTGTAAACGGAAAAATGGAGGATATTCAGTTTGATAAAATACAGTTAACCAATCAGGCAATTATAGCTTTCATCAAAATAAATGGAACGGTTAATGTCTCAGTAAACGGACTTAAATAAAAAAGAAAAGCAGTGTAAAATTACACTGCTTTTTTCTTTTTAGAATACATTCGATAAATCAGATATCCTATAATCGCGACAAGTAAATACGGAATTACCATTAAATAAACAATTCCATCATTTACCGCTTCAGCTTTTTTAATATTAGAATCTCCTGATAATGCCGCACGGCACATTGCACATTGCGCATTGGCAGAAGCTCCAATAAGGAAAAAACAAATTCCAAAAACTAAGGCTTGAAATTTGGATTTTATAATTTGAAAATTATTTTTTTTAGTGTGCATAATAAGGAGAAATCATTAAAAATACTACAACTCCAGTTACAGCGACATACAGCCAAATTGGAAAAGTGATCTTCGCAATTTTTCTGTGTTTGTCAAATCGTTTTGCAAGTGCTCTTACATAAGTAATTAAAACCAACGGAATAATTATAATAGAAAGCAAAATATGAGTTATTAGAATAACAAAGTAAACTAATCGCAATGAACCAACTTTAGCGCTTTCTACTGCATCCAAAATACCATCGTGGTTAGAATCTCCAAATTTTGTAGAATCAGAAGTCATATGATAGGCCACATACATAACCAAGAATGCAACAGATAAAGCAATTGCAAAAGTCATTAATCGTTCGTGCAATTTTTGTTTTCCATTTTTTATTGCTAAAACCGCCCAAACTAGCACAACAGCAGTGATACCATTTGTAGTTGCATAAATTGGTGGCAAAAACGATAAAGGCTCTACATTAAAACCAAAATCTTTTAATTTAACTCCGAACAAAATTGCTACTACAACCGGAATTACAATTGAAACCGCAATAATCAATTTATTATATTTTTTCTCTAAAGTATTATCTTCCATTTTTATTCTGCTAATAAAATTTTAATGTCTTCTTGAATATCGCGAACTCCTTTTTTGTCTAAACCATCATAATAAATACTAGGATTTCCGTATTCATCTTTTCTGCATCGAATGTTTCCATCTTTATCAATTAAAGCAAACAATCCTGAGTGTTCAAAACCTCCGCTTACTTTATCATTTTCGCCAGCATAAAGATTAAAACCTTTGTTTGATAAATCCATAATTACGTCTTTCTCCCCTGTTAAGAAATTCCAGTTAGAAGATTTTACTCCAAGTAATTTTGCATGATCTTTTAAAACTTGTGGAGTATCGTGTTTTGGATCAATTGTAATTGAAACAATTCCGAAGTTAGGATTTCCAAAAAATGTCTTTTCAATTTCCAGCATACTCATATTCATCTTTGGACAAATAGACGGGCAAGTTGTAAAAAAGAATTCCAAAACATATACTTTCCCTTTGTAAGTTTCATTTGAAACCTTCGCATTATCTTGATTCGTTAATTCGAATTTTGGTGCAGGGCCAATAGTCAAGAGTTTTGCATCTTTAGAAGATTTCGATTCGACATTATCCAAACGATTTCCTTTGACAACGTCACCGTTTTTAACTCGATCAACAATTTTAGGAATAGCGTAAATCCCGAAAATCAGAATGACAAAAGAGATTCCTATATATGATTTGTTTTTGAACATTATAAATGATTTTAAAGTTGCTTTGTAGCGTTATGATTTTTCTTTAAAGCTGCGCGGTATTCGTATAAGATAATTTTGAAATCATCCAGCATTTCGTTACTTAACTCTGACGGATGAAAAGTATCATATCCTTCTTTATACTCTTCTTTATCTTTTCTTCCTCTTAGGTTTCTTTCTTTATCAATAATATAAACATTCGAAGTCCCAAGATTTTGATTTAGTTTTTCTTTTAAATGCAATCCGTCATAAAATTTCTGGATCTCTTCATTTGAAGCAAATACAAAATTCCAGTTTTTAACATCTGTAAAAGGTGATAAAGCATCAACGATTTTTTGAGCATCTTTTTCTGTTCCAATCGGGCATAAAACTACAAACTGAAGATCTTCGAAACCATTATAACGTTTGTAGATCTTTTCATTTAAATTAAAATAATTCCCTCTATTTTCTAAAATGTTCGAGCCCGAAAAACCTAATACGGTGATCTTTTTATTAAGGGAGATTTTTTTTCCGTTTAATGAATTCCAATTTCCAAAATCAGCAACTTTTGGTGTTATTACAGGAAGTGTCGTAAAACTATTTACACCAGAAGCGAAAAATAAATACGCTACAATTGGCAATACAAAAAGTACAAAGAGAACTATATTTTTTTTCATTGTATTAACGGAAAATTATTGAGGTACAAAAATAAAAAAAGCTCCGTAAATCGGAGCTTCTTTTCGAATTAATATCATGTTAAAAATTCCATTTAATAGTAGAATCTTTAAAAACCCCATAAATATAATGTCCTTCTGTTAACAGAATAAACAATAAATATAAAACTAGGAAGATAACAGGAGAAACAACAGACCATCTAAGGCTGCTTTTTTCACCTTCCATGTGCATAAATGCCCATACAATATAATATGCTTTGAAAATTGTTAAGATATAGAAAATCCAGTTTAATAGATTCAATCCAACAAAATGATTAAATTCTAATACTCCAGGTTTGTAGATCCCTAAGATAACTTCAATTGTAGTTACTACTGAAAGCAATCCGAAAACAAACCAGATTCTTTTTGTATTTGATACGTGCTCGTGTGACATAATAATTAAATTCTAAAAATTAAACTAGGTAGAAAACTGTAAATACAAATACCCAAACTAAATCTACAAAGTGCCAGTATAATCCAACTTTCTCTACCATTTCGTAGCTTCTTCTTTTCTCGTAAGTACCTAATAATACATTAAAGAAAATAATGATATTGATGATAACTCCAGAGAATACGTGGAATCCGTGGAAACCTGTAATGAAGAAGAAGAAATCAGCGAATAATTTATTACCATACTCGTTTCTGATCAAGTTAGCACCTTCTACTACATATTTAGCAGTAGCTAAATGTTTTTCAGATTCTTCTCTTGATAAGACTGTTTTTTTCTTATTATCTGTAAGTTTTTCTGTTCTAATTAAAATTTCAGGGTGAGCTTTAAATCCAGCCTGAACTTCAGCAACTGTGTAAGAAGGAAGAGATTGAGCATCTTCCATAAACCAAGTTGAATGGCTTCTTGTTAAAGCTTCTCTTTGTTCTGGCAATTTAACAGCAAAATCAGCTAAAGCTACTCTTTTACCATCTTTGTCCACAAATTGAAGTAAGCTACCTCCAACAGTTTCAACTGCTCCATATTCACCTTTAATGAAGTTTTTCCATTCCCAAGCTTGAGAACCAACGAAAATTAAACCTCCAATAATAGTTAAGAACATGTAGATTGCAACTTTTGTTTTTTTCAATTGGTGTCCTGCATCAACAGCTAGTACCATTGTTACAGAAGAAAAGATCAAAATAAAAGTCATTAATGCTACATAATACATTGGAGCCGCAACACCATGCATAAATGGGAAGTGAGTGAACACTTCATCAGCCAAAGGCCAAGTTTCAATAAATTTAAATCTAGAAAAACCATAAGCTCCTAGAAATCCAGAGAATGTTAAGGCATCTGATACGATAAAAAACCACATCATCATTTTACCATAACTTGCTCCTAAAGGCTCATTGTGACCGCCTCCCCAAGTTTTTTCGTCGTTGTTTGCAGTAGTAACTGTCGCTCCCATAAAAGATATTCGTTAAAAAGTTCCCAAATTTACGTTTTTTTCTTATTTAAAGAAATATAAAAATAAAAATAAATATACCCATAATAAATCCAAAAAGTGCCAATACATCGCACCTAGTTCTATACCAAGAGTTTGAGTCGAATTGTATTTTTGTTTAAAATGATTATAAATTATAATTAAAAGTGAAATTAATCCGCCAGCTAAGTGCAACAGGTGTGTAACTGTTACAACATAAAGAAAAGTTGTAGTAATTGAGCTACCTTCTCCTGTAAAATAGTATCCTTCTGCAACGATTTGTCCAAATCCTTTGAATTGCAATACCACAAATAAAACTCCTAAAGCTAAAGTTCCTAAAAGTAAACTTGTAACTGCGCTTCTGTTATCTTTTTGAATAGCTTTTTTAGCTAAATAAAAAGTAACACTGCATGCAATAATTACTGCTGTACTCCAATAGAACGCTGAAGGAAGTTCAAAATTCTTCAACCAGTCTGCTCTTGATTTACTTACTACAAATGCGCTTGTTAAACCCGCAAACATCATGGTCATACTTACCATTGCAAAAAGTAAAATCAGTTTTGCTGATTTTGACTTTCTTGCTTGTTCTTCATTTGTTTTTAATGTCATTTCCATAACTATCTTAAAAATTTATCTACTATAAATACAATTTGCAAAAGCGATATATAAGACACGCTTACTAGCATTAGTGTCCTCGCTGCTTTTGCTGTTCTTAATCGATACAGTTTTACCGCATAAAAAAGCATCCAAATTCCTAAAAGAAATACAAGAATAGCTGCAATTGGAGAAATAAACAATTGTCCCGTAAAACCTAACATAGGCAATAATGAAGCTATTATTAGCCAAATTGTATACAATATAATCTGTAATGCCGTTCCATTATCTTTTTTACCAGTTGGAAGCATAAAAATTCCTGCTTTTTCGTAGTCTTCATACAAAAACCATCCAATAGACCAAAAATGAGGAAACTGCCAAAAGAATTGAATCAAGAATAAAGTACCTGCTTCAATGCCAAATTCGCCAGTCGCTGCTACCCAGCCCAGCATAAACGGAATTGCTCCAGGAAATGCTCCAACAAAAACAGACAACGAAGTTACTGTTTTTAATGGCGTATATACACTTGTGTAAAGAAATATAGAAATTGCAGCAAACATTGCTGACTTAGCATTTATAGTATAAAGAAGTGCAATCCCTAAAATAGTCAGCAAACTTGCCACAAGCAAAGCTACCTTTGGAGACATACGTCCTGATGGCACTGGACGATTTTTAGTACGATCCATTAAAGAATCGATATCTTTCTCAATTACTTGATTAAAAGCATTTGAAGCTCCAACCATACAGTAACCGCCAACTGCTAAAACAGCCAAAACGCTCCATTTAAAAGGGTGTTCAGAATCTACTCCTAACAAATATCCAGCAATAGAAGAAAACAATACACTAATAGCCAGACCAGCTTTAGTAATCTCTTTAAAATCTAGAAATATTGATTTGATTGATAATGTATTTTTTGCAGTGTTCAATCTATTGTATTTTGTGTATTTTTTTTGAGTGGTGCAAATGTACAAATTAGATTGTAGAATATAGACCTATAAAAATAGATTTTTTTCAATAAACCCTGCATAAAATAAGAACTTGCAAATCTTTAACACTATTGTTTTGAAAAATCTTATTAAAAACTAGTAGTCAAAATACCAGTTGAAAATATCTGAACGTAAACCTATGCTAAACCAAGTCGTATTTTGCTTAAAAGTCGCAGCTGTTTCCTGAGTCGGATCAAAATTTCTATAAATTAGACTTCCGAATAATTTTAAATTGGTCATTGGGTTAATTAAATAACCTCCTTGGATATCTGCAATAAAAACACTTGTTTTATTTCCCTGCCCTATTTTTACACCTGTATCGTAAGGTCTATTAAGATCATAACTTTTATAAATATTACCTCCATAATTATAAGAGTCTTCGGCAGTATCAAAATCTAAACCTCTAGTTCCAACTGTAAATTTAGCATCTGCAAGCCAACGTCCTTTATGGTAACGGGCAATTGCGACAAGTTCTCTAAAATTACCTCCCCATTGATGCCCTAAACTTTGGTTATTATGCCCATAATTTGTAATAACAGAGCTATGAGAATATACATAAGGACGCACACTATTCCATTCAACTTGCAATAACAAATCTTTTACGTTGAATGCATTGAAATATTTTGCACCTAACTGAAATCCAAATTTATTCTTCCAGCTTTGATTTCCCGCTCCAACATCAGACACAGAAAATTCATCAATCAAAAATTGAGAATATAGATTTACACTATTATTCCATTTGTATTTACCTGTTAATCCTAAAAGTGCATTTCCGCTTTTAGATGAAGATCCAAATTCAACGGCACGATAAAAAATAATTGGATTCACAAAACTTGCATCAAAACCTCTATTATTAGTATTGGTCCAAACCACAGATTCAAAGAATCCTAAATTTAATCTATTAGAAACATTCCAGCTTAAGTAGTGGTTTGCCATAAATTTTGTAGCGTATGTTCCATCTACAGTTACATCGGGACGAACATCTTTCATCCACATATAAGTGTTGGTATATTTAATTTTCCAAAAATTAGTATTCAGCTTAAAGTATGGATAAGGACTTGCTCCATCACTTTCAAGCAAAGAACGATAACCATCTCCTATAAAATTTCTGCCATAACCTAATTGAAGGTCAAAAAACTTACTTGGAGTAAAAGTAATATTTGCCTCTGCTAAAGGAAAATCATAAGCATCGGTTTTAAATTGTTTTGCAATTCCAATTCCTGGTATTATTGCAGGATTTCCTCCTGATGGTTTAATTGATTCTGCATAATCATTAAAATAACCTGCAAATCTACCTTGGCTTTCAAAAAATGTAGTAGTAAAATTGATCTGTTTTCCTAAACCTCCTCTAAAATTAAGCGCTCTTGTATTCACATAAGTATAAGATGCATCAAGATCCGAAGCTTTTCCTAATTGCAAATCAACAATTGGATTCAAAGCCAGCCAATAATCTTCTCCCTGAATCTGAACTAAGTTTTCGTTCCACCATTTTCTTCCTAGCCAAGTCGAAGTCTTTTTTTGCAATGACTCGTTGACTGCTTTTAGATTATAATATTTAGAAACCTCAGCATAAGTATACGGTTTAGATGCTGTATGATTATTACTTCCCACTTGATTCATCGCTGCATCAAACTGCGCATAATAACTATGTGAAAATGGAATATTTAAATGACTTTCAAATTCTGGATTATTGTATTTTTTATATACTATACTATCCAGTTCAGTCATTGGTTTTTCAACTGGTTTTAAGATCTCAGCGGCCGCTAAAGCTTCTGCAGCAATCTGCTCTGAGCTTTTTAGTGGAATATCAATAGAAATAGTATATTTAGAATAAGTTGGTTTTCCGTTATAAGTTGAAGGTTTTATCTTCGGAAATGCTCCAAACACACGTTTTGCTTCCTCAGACAATTCTTCACTTCCTGCAGAAACATAAATTACTTTAAATTCACCCTCAGCATTAACTTCAAAAAGGACTTTTACTTCGCTTTTATAATTGTTTTGTTTTAAATTTTCTGGAACTTGAAAATTGTTAAACACAAAATCCTGAACTTCTTTATAAAAACAATTTTCTAATTTTTTAGCTTCCAAATTTTCGCAATTTGGAAAAACTGGAAACATTTCTGCCGTAAAACCAGGCTGAACGGAAGAACTTCCATTTTGCTGAGAAGAGACAATAAAGAATGAAAAAATTAAAACAAAGGACAAAAAAAACTTATTCACTTAAAATATGGGTATTTATTTAATATTGATTTGGGGAAATTTCTCCATTTGCAATTGCTTTTGCAGCTGAAGTTCCGATTCGCTTAACTCCTAAACGAATCATTTCTGAAGCTTCTTCAAATGAACGAACACCTCCCGCCGCTTTTACAGGAAGAGGAGAAGCATTTTCAAGCATCATAATTATTGCTGGTACCGTCGCGCCGTTTGGAAGACCATTGTCTGTATTATAAAAACCCGTTGAAGATTTTACAAACACAGAATCAAAATCATCTTCTTTAAAATTAGAAACCACAACATTTTTAATCAAGGCAGATAACTGAATAATTTCTTTATCTGTTAAAGCTGCAACTTCGATAATCCATTTAACTGTTTTATCATTCGCTAAACCAATTTGGGTTCCAATTAAGATTTCTTTTTTTACCAAATCAAGATCACCGCTCTTGAATGCTTCGTAATTACATACAAAATCTAAATCGTCTGCTCCATTCGCAATAGCTTCGTTTGCTTCTTTAATTTTGTTTTCAAGACTTGACTTTCCTTCTGGAAAATCAATTACTGTTCCTACCAACAAAACCGAGTTGGCTTCTATTATCATTTTTTTTGCCAGAGAAACATATTCTGGTCGAATCATAATGAGTTTAAATCCTTCTTGAACTGCTTCGTCAATTGCATTTTTAACCACAATAGTATTTTCTGCTTCCGAAAGACCAGCTTGCGATGCAGTTTTTAAATACGTTGAGTCCAAATATTGCTTTACGTTCATTTCGATAGAAGTTGCAGAAAACCAGCACAAAAGTACATTTTATATTCAAAAAACATAGCTTTTTGAGAACTTCATTTTCTTGTAAAAAAAAACCCACCGAAGTGGGTCTTGATATTAAATTTTATCGATTTGCTTTTTAAATCCGATTGCAGAAAAGACTGCTACAAAGGCACCAAGTGTATTGGCCAAAACATCAGCAACATCTGAAGCTCTAGTCATAGTAAGAGCACTTTGCAGGATTTCGATTGTAATTCCAAAAAAAACAGAAAATATAAACGAAATTAAATAGGCTTTATAATCATCTGCTTCTCTTCCTTTTAATTCTTTTTTGAAAAACAAAATCCAAGAAATTGTAAATCCAAAATGAAAACAGAAATGTACAATTTTATCAATACTTGGGATACTAACTGCAGGTAAGTTACCTGAATCTGTAAGACAAAAATAACTAATGATTCCTGTACAGATAATGGCCCAAATTAAAAGCAGCTGTTTAGGCACCGATTAATTGTTTATAGTCATCAGCTGATAATAAAGAATCAATTTCTGACACATCAGCAATTTTTACTTTAATCATCCATCCAGCTCCATAAGGATCTGAATTTACAGTTTCAGGAGCACTTTCTAAATCTTCATTAAAAGCAATGATTTCACCTGTTAATGGTAAAAATAAATCTGAAACTGTTTTTACAGCCTCAACAGTTCCAAAAACCTCATCTTTTGAAAGTGTTTGATCTAAAGTTTCTACCTCAACATACACGATATCTCCTAACTCTTTTTGTGCAAAATGAGTAATTCCTACAGTCGCAACATCTCCTTCGATGCTAACCCATTCGTGATCTTTTGTGTACTTTAAATTTGCTGGTATGCTCATAATAGTATGTTTGAAAATTGATAATTTAAAATTTAAGCCACAAATGTAATAATCTTCTAATAAATCTAGTTTAGAAACCCAAATTAATTTCCAAAATTATAACGAAGTGTGAAACCTGATCTAATATTCGTTAAAGGAAATGAAGTTGAGATAACTGCTTTCGAGAACGAATGGTCATAATAGAATATTGCGGTTAAGTTCTTACTGAAAGCATAATCTGCTGACACTTTTAAAGTCCATATATTCTGTCCTGCTGCCAGCTGATTATTATCGTAATCTAAATATCGAACTAAAGTCGCATTGTTTCTATATGAGAAATCGGCTTTCAGGTTTATATCGCTTTTTATAATTCCTGTTGGATTATCTGCAAGTCTAGAAGAGATAATTACATCTTTAAAACGGTACCCCATTCCAACAACATATTCAATTCCTTTAACCTCTGTCAGCAAGTTATTGTCAAAACTCATAGACAAGGCACGGTCTTTCTTAACTTCTGTTAACAAACGGAATGAATTTTTCAGCTCGAAGTCTACTCTAATAAGTGGACTAAACTGCTCTACTAAATTCACATTTGACATGATCGTTTTGTTATAGAAATTTGTGTTCACATCCTGACCTCCTGGAGTTTCATAATAGTCAAAGTTTGATCTAAATTGACTAATTGTATAAGAAGCTCTATAATTATGCTGCAATGAAAAACGTCTAAAATGATCTTTAAAATATTTGTAACGCATCAATCCGTTGTATTTCACACTCCAGTTCGGAATAGGGAAACTTCTAAAAATATCTGTCGAACTATTTGAAGCATTTCCTCCAGTATAAGCCGCCAAGAATGATGGCAATAAAACTGCTTGATTACTTTTTGAGAAACCAATTGGATAACCAACGTTTGATGAATAAATTTTATAATTTGGATCAGATTCATCTGGAATTGGATTGTTTGCATCACCATATCTAGGAATTGCTGCTCCACCATAATGCTGTTCTGCCAAACGATTGGCAATAGTCAAACGATTATTTCTAAAGTCATCAAATGCCGCAGATTCTGTTTCTGTACTCGTAGAAAAAGAAGTTTTAATCAAGACGGTCGAAATAGAAAACATTCCATAAGTATATGGCGACAAAGGCAAATATTGGCCAGTTGCAGGATCAACACTATATTGCTCTGATGAATTTTCAGAATAAGCGCGATCCATCGCCAAATCAATTTTTAAGTCTGGAAACAAATCTACATTTGCTGTTATTTTCAAAAGCTTATTGCTTACCTGTGTAAAATTTTGATTGAAATTTTGATAACTCGTCAGCCATCCGTTTTTAGCTGCTTCGAAACGCACATCATCTTGACTACCAAAAACAAATCCTAATGAAGGCTTAGATGTTCCAAAGAAACCAACTCCAGGAATATATCCAGGTAAAACTGTACCACTGTTTTTAGTATAATTAATCTGAACATTCTTAATACTCGTCAAAACTCCAATTAAACCATCATAAAAAGGACTGCTGCTTGTTACTGGTTTAGCGGTATTTACAATTTTTTCACCTGGTTTTGGCGGTGCTGCCGGTTTTGCTTTTGCCGCTTGTTTTGCACCTGGCGTCAACCCTAAATATTTATACAACGTATTCATATTTAATGTCGTAGAAAAAGTATTCGAATTTGCATTCTGAACTGTATTTCCTAAATCCCACGACACTCCATTTTCGTCAACGTATTGAGAAAGTGCAGTTGATGATCTTTGCCAATTGTAATCAGCTGTATATGAATAAGTAGCCTTAACAAAACTAAAAATTGGAATTTTATTAATTGGAATATCATAATTCAGAACTAATTGCTGTAAGTGCTGATTTGGTATACCAATATCCAAGTAGTCATCCCAGATATTGAAGTCTTCTTTTGGCGTATTATCGTCATTCAAAAAGTTTCTTACAATATTGTTAGATGCTGCTGTATAATTTAATTTCAATGATTTCGTCAAGTTAAATCCAAAACCGTACTGATAATTAAATGCAAAATTTCTTCTATAAAGAGGATCTAGACCTATACCTTCTACATCAACTTGTCTATATTGCTGGCGGTTGCTTTGTCTTAAAATATTGGTATTAAAAGAAACATTCGACGGCAGGTAGTTAAAATTAAAATCGCTTAATAGTTTCCAATATTCACTTGTTTTCATGAATTTGGTTTGCTTAAAAGGAACTACTTCTTTAGGCTGGAATGTATAAGCATAATTTACAGAAGTATTAGACTGCTCATCTTCATAATCTTCTACTTCATAATCATGACGCTCAACCTGATTGTAAGATTGAGAGAATGTGAAATTCTCTACATCATATACATGAGGTTTTTGCTCTGGAGCTCTATCCTTTCTTACTCCAATAAAGTTGATACTTTTACGCTTAGTATAATCTATTGCGCGTGTTCTAATATTATCTTTTTCTGCAGGGTCTGTTGTTTCAGCAATTAATTGATCTAGCTTAATATCCTGATTAAACGGATCATATTCTGGTGTAATAATTTCTTCACCAATTGCATAATTAAACGGAAGATTAATTCCCCATCTTTGAGGAAGTAATTTCCCTAAATTAATATTCGTTACAATATTATACTGCTGAATATCTTCACGATCTCTTTCATTGGCTCCTTGTTCAAGAGAACCAAAACCAATTGTACTCTTTTTACCTGAAGCAGATAATGTCATCAAATCGGCCATGTTGGTATCAACATTTAATAAAGCTGCCATACCTCCTTTGTTCTCCAAATCAGACATACGAAGCTCATTAAACCAAACTTCCCCTTTAATATCTTTATGATCGGCAGCACTTTTTACTCCGACCATTAAATTTCGCACTAAACCAAAATTTGGATTTCCTTTAATACCTAATCTTAATTTGCTGTCACCATCACCTCCACTTGGAATTAAATCTGGATCATCATCTGGATAATACACTCCATTAATATCTCTTTTTCCAGAATTAATATCAACAGACATTCCCTTAATTTTCATTCGGGTTAATAAATCAAGCGCTAAGTCAATATTATTTTCATCTAGCCAAACTTGGCTTGGAGTTATGGAACAAGAACCACCTGTTGTTGTTACTTTTAAAGGAATCTCAATTTGGTAAAAGTTTTGCGTAAAATCGTTACCAAAACGGATAAATCCAATCATTTCATCATCCAAAAGAGGATTTTCATTTGGAAGTGATTCGGCGTGAAGGAACATTTTCAATTTTTTGTACTGACGCATATCAACACTTACATTTTTGAAAACTGCTCTAGAATCTTGATACTGTAATCCAGTACCGCCAACTCGCACTGCCAACGACTGCTCATTTTGGTTAATAATTGTATTATTATTATACAACTGCTCTCTTTGAACTCCTGGAGGAATAACATAGTTTACAGGACATTTTGTACTGTTTTCTTGGATATTTACTGCCGCAACATCAAATTCAGTTCCGTCATCATCAGGATTTGTATCAGAAGCGTCGAGTGTTCCTGTATATCTTCTCCATTCTCCTCGAACTAAATCTAATGCTCCAAAACGAACTGTCATTTGATCATTAAATCCAGTCATAAACATACGCATGAAACGGATTGATCTAAAATCGGTAATATTTCCAATGGTGTTTTTAGGTTGCGAAACAGGAATCTTAAACTGAATCCATCTTGCACGTGTAGTAGATCCGTTTGGCAATTCTACATTACCTACATCTTCTGGTTCACGAATATCACTAATATAATTTTCCCCAACCTGCATTCCCGGTTTTAAGTCAATGCTGTATTCATAGTACGCATTGATTGTACTCATGGTATTATCACGATTGATATCTTCAACGTCTGGAAGAGTTGTCGAACCGCGATTTGGGTCATCAACGCTTACAGCAGAGTTGTTCTCAGTTCCATTATACCTTTTATAACGCTCTAAAACGCCTCCATCTGTATTTAAATAGTAAATATAGTTATCAGCTGCAGGATCCGCTTCACCTGCATAATTGGTGTAAATCGACGCCTCTTTAGCATCTGGCAAACCGTCTAAACCAACGTCTTGATTTTTACGATTATCTGGATTGGTATCAAATGCATAAATTAATGACTGAGAAGCTGGCACATCTCCCCAAAGTGGCTGAGGATTTACCATTATCTGATCTGGTCCTAAACCATTTTCATATTGTTTTCTTCCGTCCTTTAGAACGTCTTCAGAAACTTCACCTAAATTGAAATAAATTTTACCAACGTTACTTGGCTGCGCTTCTCCATTTCCAACATAAGGATCAAGTACCCAGAACTGAATGTATTCCACGTTACCCTGCTCAAAGTTTGTAGAGTTCAGTGCACGCATAATTCCACCAAAATTGGTTGATGGATTACTTGTCGAAAAATTTGGATTATTATTATAAGGTCCTCTATCTGATGGATAATACGTTAAATCAAGCGTATTTACAACCTGAATCTGACCCTGTGCAATATCTGTATTTGGATAAAGCTCTCTACTGTAAATTCTTCTGGTTGAATTTAATGATAAGTCATCATTTGAAATTCCAGATGGCTTTGACGAATAGAAAATAGGATCAATCGTATACCAAGCTAATTTTGCACGCTTATAACCATACTCTAATGTATTTGAACTAGCATTAAAAGTATTATCTGTCGCTGAATTAATAAATGGCGTTGAAGCCAAACTCCAAGCATACGCAGATCTCATATCTATTGTAGTTTGAGATCCTTCAAAATCATCAATATAAATAGTTGCCTCTCCTTCAAAGTCACTTGCTTTTGGCGCATCTGGTTTTAAAAATGCAATTTCTCCACGAATCGAAAGATTAGAAGGTACATCTGTATCAATATTTGGCAATTTGTTAGCCAGTCTTGTTAAGAATGGAACTTCTGTCGCATAATTTCCATTGAAACCAAAAATAGTATTATTTACAGATTCTTGCCCGTAACTTGACTTTTGAGTAAAAGGACGCTCTGTCATTTTTAATAAAGTCCCGCCAACAACAAATTTATCAGAGATTTTATGTTCAACATTTACTCCCATAAATCTTCTTGTCTGCTGACCAAAGATAGAGTTGTTCTCTAGCGAAACTTCAATTGGCGTATTTGAAGCTTGCAATGAAGGGTCCAAAATCTGTACTCTTCCCAATTGGTAATCTACACTGTAGTCAATACCTTCGACTAAAACCCTTCCTGCAGCAGTTACAACAACAGATCCTTGAGGAACGTTGAAAGCTCCAATTGGAATACCGCTACTACCTGAAGATTTGTATTTTCCTCGTAATAAAAATTTGTTTTTATCACTATCCTGTAAAGCTCCTGCCTGTGTGTTTTTATACATGTTTCTAAACACATATTTCTTCTGATTGGCATTATACGTGTTTGGATCATTATAATTTTCACCAGAACCTGAGTTCTGTAATTTTCTAAACAAAAGCTCTCCAAATGGCTCTTTTGTTGTAAAAATAATTCGGGCATTTTGTACATCTACAGTTACTCCTGGAACATAATCAAAGAATCCGTCTCCTCCAGTTTGAGGGTCATTATTGTAATTTAAGCGGTCAAGATTAAAGACATTCAATAATGGTGTTTGCTCTACTTTATCATCTGGAGCAGGATTTGTTGGGAATGTAGTTCCTGTTACTGGCGTAATATAATTTATTGGCGAAGGATCTGTATAAAGAATGTTAAGTCTGAAATCTTCTTGTTTGATTTGATAAGCTTGAGGAATTTGATAAACGTTTTTCATCATCAAGTCCCAAACCGGATTATTAACGTTAGTCAAACTACTTTTCAGCATTTTCAAAACCAAACTTTGTGTTACGATTGCTTGGTTAGCATTGTTATTTCCTGTAACTACAGTTGCATCAACACCATCACTTCCAAATTCTCCGACTTGGTATACTTTTCCTCCAACAGTATATTCAAAAGCAACAGCTAAAATTTCATCATTAGCCAAACGCTGCTGTAACGAAATATAACCTAATTGCGGGTTAAATGTATATTCGTTTGTAGTTAATTTTCTAGCATTTTCAAGAACTGAGTAATCAGTACCTTCGTTAACATTAGTATTATTGAATCCAGATTTGGCTGTAACAATTTCTCTAATATTAGAATTCAAATAACTTCCTGCTTTTCCAATAGCTGCAGGATCGTATTTGTTATTTGTATTGTCTGTTGGAGAATCTATAGGATTATTGAAAAATCCCGTTGGATCTGTAATAACAACCACTTCATTATCTGGAACGCCTGAAACCTGACCTTCTCCCAAATCCTGAAGTGCAATAACGTTTCTTAAGTTATTACTAGTAGTTGTTACTCTATTCTGTTTATTGGTTACCCATACCTCAATCCTTGTAACTTGAACACGGCTGTCAATTAATGGATAATTTCGAAGAGAAGCATCGTATTTATTTCTGAAATATTGTGACAGGAAGAAGTGTCTGTCATTATCATAATCTAATGCAAACAAATCAAAGTTCTGCACTGTCCCTCCACCTTCTGCGACTATACTTTTGGTTTGAGACTTTTGTTCTGAGAAAACTCCGGTAACAGTTGTTTTACCAAATTGAAGCTGTGCTTTAACCCCAAATAAACTTTGCGCACCACGAATTAAGGTACTGTTTAAAGGCATACTCACATTACCAACCTCAACTTTCTGAACAATATCATCTTCTGAAGGTGTGTAAGCTAATTTGAATAAATTTTGAAAAGCAAATGTTGATTGTGTATCGTAGTTTGCGTTTACTTCGAGACGAGTTCCAATTTTTCCCATTAAACTCATACTGATTCTTTGATCGAAATCAAAAGTCAGACTGGATCTATTTCTAGGTGAAAATGATGGATTATCTTGTTTAGTATAACGTAAACCCAAGTCCATTTCTACTGATCCTGTGGGCTTTACATCTATGGTATTACTTCCAAAAATACTTTCGAATAAACTCGAATTGATATAATATCTTGGCAATAAATCTTTTTTGGCTGCTTCCGCTCCAGCTTTTTTACCATCTATGGCATCCGATTTTTTTCTAAAATAATCTCTTCTCGATTCTTTCAGAACTAAATCTTCATACTCTTTAGGAGTTAAAATTAGCGGATAGTTGATAGAAAAACCGTCAACAGAATTGGTGTAGATATAACGATCAGTAATAGGATCGTATCTGTATGCCGATAGTATACTTGGAGGATCTTCAAGCTCAATTTTACCTACTGAAAACTGAGTTTTAGTTGTATCTTGTGTTGCGGGAGTAACCTGCGCACGCAAAACATTACCGCAGAGCAAGACCAGCAACAAAATACAAATTTTACGCATAGAATTCTTTTATATGAAAATGAATTTATAAGCTTTTTAAAGCCTTTTTGATAATTGTTTCGACAGTAGCTTCAGGATCTTCTTTTACAATCTTTTCCACCACCTTTTCAGAAGCTTTTCGTACAAAACCTAATACTTCTAGAGCAGATAACGCTTCATCTCGGTTTCTATTGTTCTGAACAGCAAAAACTTCGTCTATATCGTACAATTTAACAACTTTTTCCTTTAAATCAAGTATAACCCTTTGTGCTGTTTTGTTTCCTATACCCTTGATAGACTGTATAACACCTACATCTCCAGATGCAATAGCATTTATAATTTGTTTTGGTTCTATTGAAGAAAGCATCGTTCTAGCAATACCAGCTCCAATTCCTGATACAGAAATTAGCATTCTAAATATTTCTCTCTCCGATTTTTCAACAAAACCATATAAAGTATGCGCATCTTCTTTAATTTGAAGATGCGTATACAATTTTATATTTTCAGTATTTGGTATTAGGGTAAAAGTATGCAGTGATATATTTACCTGATAACCAACACCTCCACAATCTATTACAACGTCTGTAGGATTCTTCTCTACTAATCTTCCCTGCAAATGTGCTATCATAAATATAATTAATTAGTATCAAATATAACAAAAATGCCATAAAACTACGACAAAATTGTCCAATCCTCGTAAGAACGTTTATTGTGCTGCTTTATTCTTTTTAATTTCTTTTTCCTGAGCATCAATAACAGCGATTGCAGCCATGTTAACCATTTCTTCTACGCTTGCTCCTAATTGGAAAATGTGAACTGGTTTGCCCATACCCATCATGATTGGTCCAATCGAATTCACTTTATATAATTCTTTTAATAATTTGTAAGTGATATTTGCTGACTCTAAGTTAGGAAAAATCAATGTATTTACCTTTTTTCCAGCTAATTTAGAGAATGGGAATTTCTCCTGAAGCATTTCTGGATTTAAAGCAAAATCTGCCTGAATTTCTCCATCAACAATCATTTCTGGATGATTTTTGTGCAAATAAGCAACTGCTTCTCTAACTTTTGAAGCACTTGGACTGCTTGAAGAACCAAAATTTGAGAATGAAACCATTGCAATAACTGGTTCAATTCCGAACATTTTTGCTGTTTTTGCAGTCATAGTGGCAATATTAATCAAATCTTCTGCAGATGGATTGATATTTATTGCTGTATCTGATAAAAACATTGGCCCTCTTGAAGTTAACATCATATTTGCAGTTGCAATTAACGATGCATTTTGTGCTTTTGGAATTAATTGCATCATTGGTTTTACCACTGAAGGATAACTTCTAGAATGTCCAGTAACTAAAGCATCTGCTTCTCCTTCGTTAACCATCATTGCAGCAAAATAGTTTCTTTCGCGCATGAATTTCTCTGCGTCTAATTTAGAAACACCTCTACGTCCTCTTGTCTCCCAAAATGAATTTGCAAACCTGTTACGTCTTGCTTCTTCTTCATCTGTTTTAGGATCAATGATTTCAAGTTCTGCATCAAAACCAAGTTCTGCTTTTAGTTCTAAAATCTGTTCTTTGTTTCCTAATAAAATTGGGAATCCGATTCCGTCTTCGTAAACAATTTGAGCTGCTTTTAAAACGTTTAATTGATCTGCTTCAGCAAAAACAATTCTTTTTGGGTCTAATTTAGCACGGTTTGTAATCAAACGTACCATTTTGTTATCGTTCCCCATACGTTCGCGAAGAATGTCTTCGTAAGCTGCCCAGTCTGTAATAGGATTTTTTGCCACTCCAGATTCCATTGCCGCTTTTGCAACCGCTGGGGCTACAACAGTAATTAATCTAGGGTCGAAAGGTTTAGGAATGATATATTCTTGTCCGAAACCAAGTTTTGTTGCACCATATGCCACGTTTACTTGCTCTGGAACTGGTTCTTTTGCCAAAATAGCTAAAGCTTTTACAGCCGCCATTTTCATTTCTTCATTGATCTTAGTCGCTCTTACGTCTAATGCTCCTCTAAAAATATAAGGGAAACCTAAAACGTTATTTACCTGATTAGGAAAATCGGAACGTCCTGTCGCCATAATAACGTCTTTTCTCGTTTCTACAGCTAAATTATAATCGATTTCCGGGTTCGGATTTGCCATTGCAAAAACGATCGGGCTTTTTGCCATTGTTAACAACATTTCTGGCGAAAGAATATCTCCAGAAGATAATCCGATGAAAACGTCAGCATCTTTTACGGCTTCTGCCAAAGGAATCTGAGGTCCGTCAATTGCATATTTTAATTGTAAATCTGAAAGTGCAGGATTGTCTTTAGTTAAAAGTCCTTTACTGTTGTACATTAAAACATTTTCAACTTTTACTCCAAGTAAAACATACAAATCAGTACAAGCAATCGCCGCAGATCCTGCACCAGAAACTACTACTTTTACATCTTCAGCTTTTTTACCTGCTAATTCAAGTGCATTGATTAAAGCTGCAGAAGAGATAATTGCTGTTCCGTGCTGGTCGTCGTGCATAACTGGAATATCCAATTCTTCAATCAGTCTTCTTTCTATTTCAAAAGATTCTGGAGCTTTGATATCCTCAAGGTTAATACCTCCAAAAGTTGGAGCAATATTTTTTACAGTTTGAATAAATTCTTCAACATTTTCGGTATCAATTTCGATATCAAAAACATCAATATCTGAGAAAATTTTAAATAATAAACCTTTTCCTTCCATTACAGGTTTTCCTGCTTCTGGGCCAATATTTCCAAGTCCTAAAACAGCTGTACCGTTTGAAATTACAGCTACTAAATTTCCTTTTGCTGTATATTTATAAACGTCTTCTTTGTTTGCTGCGATTTCTAAACATGGTTCTGCAACTCCTGGCGAATAGGCCAATGATAAATCTCTCTGGGTTGCATATTTTTTTGTGGGAACTACCTGAATTTTTCCTGGAGTTGGCTCTGCGTGATACAGCAGCGCTTCTCTTCTTTTACTCTCTTTGTTCATTATTTTTAGCTTTTATTCTAGCTTACAAAGATATAAGTCTTGTTTTAAAAAGGCATCTTTTTAGCGTTTTCTTTTCCTAAAATCTATTTAGAGAAATAAAAAAAGTCCAATAGAAATTGGACTCCTTTTAAATTTTTATCGTTTTTAGCTATGCTTTATTGAGAAATATAAGAATTCAAATGCTGAATGGTATCTTTCTGAATTTCTATAATTGCCTTGACTACATCACTAATTGAAATAATTCCAACAACAATTCCATCTTCTAAAACAGGCAAGTGTCGTATTCTTTTTTCACTCATAAGTTGCATGCAATCATCAAGATTATCTGAAAGTTTAACTGTAAAAACATTACTTTCCATAATCTCATGAACGAAAGTTTCTTTAGAAGATTTATCCTTTAAAACAATTTTTCGAGCATAATCTCTTTCCGATAATATTCCTTTTAAAACGTTATTATCAATAATTAGAATCGCTCCAATATTTTTGTCTCCCATTACTTTTAACGCATCATAAACCGTTAAATTGGAGAAAATAGAATAGACATTTCTTCCCTTTGCTTTAAGTATTTGATCTACAGTCATAATGAAAAATTTTTAGATTTATAAAGTTATAACAAAATCCAACACAATTTGCAGCGAAATCGATTTTTTAAAAACATAACCAATTCATTTTAAACATAATATACCAAATTTTACATTTTCAAAATTATAGTGTAAAGAATGAAATTGTTTAGAATTGTTTTTTGAGAAAAATTAGATTTTTTAACGTTTACCAACCAGTTTCTAACTACCTGTAACTCCTAGCGGAGTTATTTCATTTTTAACCATTAACAATGTTCCAGAGAAGCATAATATTTATAGCTGAAAAATTATGACAAATGAAAAAAGCTCCAGAGGAGCATAATATTTATAGCCGAAAAATTATGGCGAAAGAAAAAAGCTCCAGAGGAGCGGCATATTGCCCCGCTGGGGCTCTTAGGTGTTTAATATATTCTCTATAAATATTTCGTCCCGCTGGGACTAAGGAAATAACTTTAGTTATGAATTTTCTAAAAATATTTTACTAATCAAAGTTGCCGATTCTATATTTAATGCATCTGCTATTGAAAAAAGCAAACTGATAGAAATATTTTGTTCTCCTTTTTCAATTCGTTGAATAGTGCGTACATCAACATTGCATAATGTTGATAGTTGTTCTTGTGTAATGCTTTCTTTTTGTCTGAGTTCCTTGATTAGTAAACCTAATCTAACAATTTCTAACTCGTATTTATTCTTTTCCACAAATCAAATCTATCAAACTGTGTTAAAAAATAACACGACATATATGTCATGTTAGAATTTAATATTATTTTTGTTTAAAAAAAATCTTACAATGGAAGCTGATGAAACTAAAAATTTAGATTATCTAAGAAAACTAACCTCTTTTTATTTTCAAACCTTAAAACCAATTGACGCCAAAGCGGAAGAAAATATTGCTCAAATAAAATTTCAAAATTATTTAGAGCTTGGTTGTGTAATTACCGATATGTTAAAACTTTGTATTCTAGCTTTAGAACAAGACGCTCATAAAATTTCTGAAACCAACAAAAGTAAATCTATTAATGTAGGCCTCATTTTAGAAACAGTTCTTCAATTGATTCCAATGGATGAATTTGAGTTTTTAAGTGAAATTAATTATTTGCTTTCTGGAGATTCTACTATTAAAGAGTAAATAAAAAACCTTTTCTAAGTTTTAGAAAAGGTTTTTTGTTCTATTAAAAGAAACTCATTTTTACATTGCAACAATAATAAACTCGCTTCGTCTGTTTTGCATGTGCTGTTTTTCTGTACATTTTACTCCGTCTGCACATTTATTGACTAATTGTGTTTCTCCATAACCTTTTGCAGTTAGTCTGTCTTCGCTGATTCCTTTTTGAATTAGCCAATTTTTGGTTGATTGTGCTCTTTTTTCTGAAAGAATCTGATTGCTTTCTGAAGAAGAACGGCTGTCGGTATGCGAACGAATGTCAAGTTTCATATTTGGATATTCGTTTAAAAGATTCACAACTTTCATTAATTGTGGTTCTGATGTTTTTTTGATGGTTGCTTTACCCAAATCAAAAAAGTTCATAGGAAGATTTAATAGTTTTGCTAAGTCTGCTCCTACTTTTATAGAACCTAATTTTACTGGACTAATAGCTACTTTTTTGATTGCTACCGTTTTTGCTAAAAGAGGTTTAAATACTTTATTTAATGAAATCGCTACCGTTGTTTCTCCTTCTGTTTGAACAATTAACGGAACTTCTTTTGCATTGTAATCATTCTTTGCAGTTCTAATTGTATACTTTCTACCGCATTTAAGATTTGGAAAAACATAATTTCCTTTTTCGTCTGTAACGAATGTTCCAACTGGATCAAATTTATCATTAAATAAAGTCAATGAAGTGTTAGCTAACAATTCATTTGATTCAGCATCAGTAACCGTTCCCGTTAAATTTTGCTCACAAATAAGTCTTTTAGTTTCGGTAAATCGGTAAATATCATCCAGACCTTGACCGCTTTCTCTGTTTGAAGAGAAAAAACCATTTCTGTTTTTACTATCAATATTAAAGGCAAAATCATCTTGTTTACTATTTACAGGTTCTCCAACATTCAATACTTCATCAAAAGTCCCATCGGATTTAATTCTTGAAGCAAAAATATCTAGTCCGCCTAAACCTGGACGCCCATCAGAAGCAAAATAAATTTCGTTGTCTCCAGAAATAAAAGGAAAAGTTTCTCTTCCTTCTGTATTAATCGTTGGACCTAAATTTTCTGGAGTTCCAAAAGTTCCATCTTCATTAATAGTAACTTTATAAATATCAGATTGTCCTAACGTTCCCGGCATATCTGATGCAAAATATAAAACTTTCTCATCTACACTTAAAGCTGGATGTGCTGTACTGTATTGATCGCTGTTGAACGGAAGTTCTTTAACATTTTGCCATTGCTCATTGATCCATTCTGCTTTATATAATTTTAAAAGTGTAACGTTTTTATCGTTGCTTCTTCTTTTTCCGTCAGTAAAATTATTTCGAGTAAAGTACATTGTTCTTCCGTCTTTTGTAAAAATTGGACTTGACTCGTTGAATTTGTCATTCTTTCTTTTTACTAAAAGTTCTGTTTTTCCAATACTTCCATCTGGCAATAAATCGGCGATATATAATCTAGAAAAAGATTGGTTTGTCCATTGAAAATTAGATTTAACAACTCCGCCCGTGTCGCGCGCAGAAGTAAAAACTATTTTATTATTGTAAACAACTCCGGCATAATCTGAAAAATGAGAATTAACTCCGGCATCTCCAATTTCAAATCTTCCTGAATTTTCTTTTATTTCTTCTAAATAGTTTTTATCAGTTCGTATTAAATCGGCTCTTTTTTGTAAAACTGCTTTTTGATTGAATTTCTGTAAAATTTCATCCGATTTACGATAGTTCCCAACCGATTTTAGAGATTGTGCATATCGGTACAAATATTCAGAATCTTGATTTTCGTTTAATAAAAATAATTGTTCGTACCATTTTAATGCATTTTTTAGTTCTCCATTAAAATAGTATGAATTTGCCAAACGCTGAATTATTCCTTGGTCAGTAGTTTCTTCGTTTACTAAATTCGCATATACTTTTATTGCATCCGCGTAAGCGTACTCCTCATATTTTTTATCTGCATATTTTATGTTCATTGTAGTGAATGGGTTTTGCGCATTCATGTTTGAAATAAAACTACACAGTAAAAAGATCAAAATTAATTTTCTAGCTTTCATAGGTTTCATTAAAAGAATCTTGGAGATATCATTTTATTATAATTATTAAGGAATTCAAATCTCAAGAAAATCTCGTGAGAACCAGAATTGTATTTTCTCAATTGTGTAGTTTCATGATCGTAACCATAACCTATATACATTCCTTTTGTAACTTGAAATCCTGCCATTGCACTAACAGAAGCACTCCAACGATAAGCAAGACCTAAAACAAATTTCTCATTAAACATAAAGTTTCCTGAAACATCTACTTGCAAAGGAGCTCCTTCTACCATTTTCGCCATCAAAGCAGGCTTGAATTTTATGTACTCTAAACGATCAAGATTAAATACATAACCAGCAATTAAGTAATAATTGATCTTTTCTTTAAAAATTGCGGTATCGTCAGAATCATAACGATTTGTCTCTATAAAATTAGGAACCGACAATCCAACGTATGCACGATCTGAATGAAAATAAACTCCGGCACCAACATTTGGTGTGATTCTATTATTTAGATTTTGAAACTGTGGATCATCTTGATCTTCAAAACTCAATTTATTAATATCCAAATTGAAAATATTCATTGTTCCTTTAATACCAAAAGACACATCCCATGTTTCTGAAGTTGGCATGGTATAAGACAAATCTCCTGAAAGTGTGTTTTCATTAGTTGGTCCAATTTTATCATTTACCAAAGAAACTCCAAGTCCTAAATCACTGTTTCTTAACGGTGTATTTACAGAAAACGTACTTGTTTGCGGCGCTCCTTCTAATCCTACCCACTGCGTGCGATACAACCCAAAAACGCTTAAAGCTCCTCTAGAACCTGCATACGCTGGATTGATTTCGATTGTATTGTACATGTACTGAGTGTACTGTGCATCCTGTTGTGCATTGGACACAATCGAAAAAAACATAAATACTAAAACTAATTTTTTCATTTATTAAGCTTTAAAACGGCTTAGCCTTGACTAAGCCGTAATCCATTTATTTATTAATGTATAAGTAACCTGATTTTTCGTGAGGGTTTTGAGCGTTGTCTTTGTATTTCAAAATGTAGAAATAGGTTCCCACTGGCAGACCTTCTGTTTGTTTAACAGTTGAACGTCCGTTAGAATATCCAAGAAAAACTCGATCTGTATTATCATATTGATCAATGTTGAAAACCAGAACTCCCCAACGGTTGTAAATCTCTACTGTATTGTCAGGATAACATTCTATACCTCTGATATAGAATCTCGAGTTCTTCTGATCTCCATTTGGAGAGAAAGCTTTCAATACTTCGATTACACATCCATTTAAACCTATTACAGTAGGATTATCTCCATCATTTCTTGAATCGTCTGATAGATCTTCTACTACAACTCCTCTTACACTGCTTCCTTTCACACTTGCCTGATTGCTTACACTTCCTCTATTAATATCATCTTGAGTTATGGTGTAAATTGCGGTGAAATTTGTTTCGTTAGATTCGTTCACTCCCAAATTAATTGCCTGTCCTGAAACCACAACACCTGGCAACGGATCATTTAATGTGATTCCAACTAGGGGAACATTTCCAGTATTTGTTATTGTAAACTTATAAGTGATTGTTTCACCTGCATTAGCATATTTATCCTTGTTTTCATCATTAAGAACCGCTGTTTTAACAACTGAGATTGCTGGAACTTCAACAAAAACGTTTAGTACAGCTGTAGCACAATTTGTTGGATTTGCTTTTTCGCAAACTTGATAAGTCAACGTGTAATTTCCTCCTGGTGTATTTGGCTTAACACTTACGGTTCCATCTGCATTCCATTCAAAATAAGAATCAGTCGTTAAAGGTGTAACTGTAACATCTGCTGAATTGATAGGCTGTCCGTTTATTAAATCATTATCTAAAACATTTACAAATTCTAGAGAACCATTAATTCCGTCTACACTAATATTATCGTCTTCCAACGTAATTTGACCTGCTGTTGGTTCAGTTGGATCAACACTATTTACAACTGTAATCTTAACTATTGCCTGACTGCAATTTGATGGATTTGAAACTTCACAAATTGAATAGGTCAATTCGTAAACTCCACTTGGTGTATTTGCCGCAATATTGATCGAGCCGTCTGCATTTAATACTAGATTTGGATTAGCTGTAATCGTTGACAAAATAATATCTGAAACATTTGGTTTAACTCCGTTTAAAATATCATTAGCAAAAATATTAAGTGAAGCGTCCATTCCTTTTTTCACATCTATAGGTCCAGCCTCATCATCATTCGCTTTAATTGCAAATGTCGGACGTGCATTACAACCTGACGTCGCAGCTGGATAAGCTACAGAAACTACTACCGTTGGGTTTAATGAAAACTCCATTTTAACTCCATTTCTTGTAGCTTCAAATCCGTCAGCACCTTCAGTCCATTGTCCGTTATTCAAAATCCATCCTGGCCAATCAACTCCATTTCCGTTACTATCAACAACAGCTCCTGGCCAAATAAGAGTTCCGCTTAAAGATAAATTCGCCTGTGTTGCGACAACATTGTTATTGCTATCGATCCATTTTACTGTTAATAAATTACTTGTTGTGAAATTATCTGGAGTCACAGAATAATCAACATAAGGAACATTATTCGAACAGTAGCTGTTTGCTGATACTGTCATTTTCGGTTCCTTTACTGTAACTTTCACATTATTTGAACTGCAGTTGTTTGTATTTAATTTTTCACAAATTGTATAAATCAATTCATATTCTCCTGCAGGTGCATTTGGAGCTAGTATAACATTTCCATCTGCATCAACTGTCAAATATCCTTTTGGATCGGCAGTATTTACTGTTAGATTCACATCTGACGGTATTAATGCATTTCCATCTTTTGCATCATTATCAAAAACATTGATTAATGTTTGAGAAACATTTACTCCAACTGCTGATGGAATCACATCTTCGTTTGCAACAAGATTTCCTGCCGTAACCGTTATCACTGAAATCACTGAATCGCAGTTTGTCGGATTCGTGTTTTCGCAGATTTTATATTCCACATTATAATCTCCTTTTGGAGTGTTTGGCGCAACAGTAATGCTATAGTCAGCGTTTAATGTCAATCCTGAAGGAAGTGTTCCGATAATCGTGAACGAAGCCTCTCCCGCGTTATTTCCAATCACAACCGGATTTCCGTTTAATTTATCATTTGCAATTAATGACACCGTTGTTCCTCCAATATTTCCATTGATGGCTGTCGGCGCATCTGCAACCGCATCAATTGCTGGAAGTCCAACCGTTACTTTCACAGTATTTGAGCTGCAGTTTGCTGGGTTCAGCTTCTCGCAGATTGTGTATGTAAGCCCGTAAGTTCCCGCAGGAGCATTTGGCGCTAGGACAATGCTTCCGTCTGGGCTTACCGTTAAATATCCTTTCGGATCTGCGACAGTCACATTCATATTCACATCTGACGCCACCAATGGATTTCCGTTTTTAGTATCATTTGTAAAAATGTTTCCTAAAGTCTGAGACGCATTTGAAGCTGATGCTGATGGAATCTCATCTTCGTTTGCAACAAGATTTCCTGCCGTAACCGTTATCACTGAAATCACTGAATCGCAGTTTGTCGGATTCGTGTTTTCGCAGATTTTATATTCCACATTATAATCTCCTTTTGGGGTGTTTGGCGCAACGCTAATGCTATAATCTGAATTTAATGTCAATCCTGAAGGAAGTGTTCCGATAATCGTGAACGAAGCCTCGCCCGCGTTATTTCCGATCACAACCGGATTTCCGTTTAATTTATCATTTGCAATTAATGACACCGTTGTTCCTCCAATATTTCCATTGATAGCTGTAGGCGTATCTGCAACCGCATCAATTACCGGAAGGCCAATCGTTACTTTCACAGTATTTGAACTGCAGTTTGCCGGATTCAGCTTCTCGCAGATTGTGTACGTCAGTTCGTAAGTTCCCGCAGGAGCATTTGGCGCTAAGACAATGCTTCCGTCTGAGCTCACTGTTAAATATCCTTTCGGATCTGCGACAGTCACATTCATATTCACATCTGACGGAACTAACGGATTTCCGTTTTTAGTATCGTTTGTAAAAATGTTTCCTAGAGTCTGAGATGCATTTGAAGCTGATGCTGATGGAATCAAATCCTCGTTTGTAACAAGATTTCCTGCCGTAACCGTTATCACTGAAATTACAGAATCGCAGTTTGTCGGATTCGTATTTTCGCAGATTTTATATTCCACATTATAATCTCCTTTTGGAGTATTTGGCGCAACGCTAATGCTATAATCTGGATTTAATGTCAATCCTGAAGGAAGTGTTCCGATAATCGTGAACGAAGCCTCGCCCGCGTTATTTCCGATTGTAACCGGATTTCCGTTTAATTTATCATTTGCTGCTAGTGATACTGTTGTTCCTCCAATATTTCCATTGATAGCTGTTGGCACATCTGCAACCGCATCAATTGCCGGAAGGCCAACCGTTACTTTTACAGTATTCGAACTGCAGTTTGCCGGATTCAGCTTCTCGCAGATTGTGTACGTCAGTTCGTAAGTTCCCGCAGGAGCATTTGGCGCTAAGACAATGCTTCCGTCTGAGCTCACTGTTAAATATCCTTTCGGATCTGCGACAGTCACATTCATATTCACATCTGACGGAACTAACGGATTTCCGTTTTTAGTATCGTTTGTAAAAATATTTCCTAGAGTCTGAGACGCATTTGAAGCTGATGCTGATGGAATCTCATCCTCGTTTGCAACAAGATTTCCTGCCGTAACTGGTACAATTGAAACAACTGAATCACAATTTGCTGGAACGGCTCCCACTTCACATATTACATATTCTACATTATAATCTCCTTTTGGAGTATTTGGACTTACTGTAATAGTTCCATTTGTATTTAATATTAACCCTGCTGGTAAACTACCAACAATATTTAGAGTAACTTGTCCAGAGTTAGTCCCAATTACAACTGGATTTCCGTTTAAAGTATCATTTGCTGTTAACGATACTGTTGTTCCTCCAATGTTTCCATTAATTGAAGTAATTGTATCTACAACTGCTTTTATTTCATTAGCCACTACAACTGTGGCTGTAGCCGTTTTACAATTTGAAGAATTTATTTCACAGATTTCATACGTAATACTATATGATCCACTTGGTGTATTTGTTGCAAGAGTAAGTTCTCCGTCTGCATTAACACTTAATGCTCCATCGCTATGAACTGTTACAACTGTATTTAAGTTAGTAACGGCCACCCCATTTAATGTGTCGTTTGTTTTAACATTTCCAACATTTATTGCTGAAGAGCCTGAAGTTTTTACTCCAAATGAGTCAGTATTTGCACATAGAATTGAATTAATAACAAAACTTACATCACTAGAAGGGCATCCATTAGATGATACCGAAATAGTATAGCTTCCTGTAGGCGCTGTAATTGTACCCACATTATTTGTAACTCCAGTTGAAGGAGTTATTGTATAAGTATAAGCCGAATTGTAATTATTAATAATAAAGCTTCCCATAGCTGTTAAACATGTTGGCTGTGTAATAGCACTTAATGTTGGTACAGTTGGAACAGAATAGATTTGTACATCAACCGAAGTTCTTGCGCTTTCACATCCGTCTGACGAAGTCTGGCTTACGTAATAGGTTCCTGTTGCCAAAGCATCTGTTCCCGCAAGCGCTGTTCCGCCTGTAGAAGCATTATACCATTTTAGCCCTGTTCCAGAAGCAGCCAGATCGCTTACCGTTTTATTTTCTGAAGAGCAGAATGCCTGTGCTGAAGCTGATGGAGCCGATGGCGTAGGATTGATTTTCACATCAACCGAAGTTCTTGGACTCTCGCATCCCTCTGCCGAAGTCTGGCTTACGTAATAGGTTCCTGTTGCCAAAGCATCCGTCCCCGCAAGCGCTGTTCCGCCTGTAGAAGCATTGTACCATTTTAGGCTTGTTCCAGAAGCAGTGAGATCGCTTACCGTTTTATTTTCTGAAGAGCAGAATGTCTGCGATGAAGCCGATGAAGCCGATGGCGTAAGATTAACTTTCACATCAACCGAAGTTCTTGGACTCTCGCATCCCTCTGCCGAAGTCTGGCTTACGTAATAGGTTCCTGTTGCCAAAGCATCCGTCCCCGCAAGCGCTGTTCCGCCTGTAGAAGCATTGTACCATTTTAGGCTTGTTCCAGAAGCAGTGAGATCGCTTACCGTTTTATTTTCTGAAGAGCAGAATGTCTGCGCTGAAGCCGATGGAGCCGATGGCATAAGATTAACTTTCACATCAACTGAAGTCCTTGTGCTTTCGCATCCCTCTGCCGAAGTCTGGCTTACGTAATAGGTTCCTGTTGCCAAAGCATCTGTTCCTGCAAGCGCTGTTCCGCCCGTGGAAGCATTATACCATTTTAGCCCTGTTCCAGAAGCAGTCAGATCGCTTACCGTTTTATTTTCTGAAGAGCAGAATGCCTGTGCTGAAGCTGATGGAGCCGATGGCGTAGGATTGATTTTCACATCAACCAAAGCCCTTGTGCTTTCGCATCCCTCTGCCGAAGTCTGGCTTACGTAATAGGTTCCTGTTGCCAAAGCATCTGTTCCCGCAAGCGCTGTTCCGCCTGTAGAAGCATTATACCATTTTAGCCCTGTTCCAGAAGCAGCCAGATCGCTTACCGTTTTATTTTCTGAAGAGCAGAATGCCTGTGCTGAAGCTGATGGAGCCGATGGCGTAGGATTGATTTTCACATCAACCGAAGTTCTTGGACTCTCGCATCCCTCTGCCGAAGTCTGGCTTACGTAATAGGTTCCTGTTGCCAAAGCATCCGTCCCCGCAAGCGCTGTTCCGCCTGTAGAAGCATTGTACCATTTTAGGCTTGTTCCAGAAGCAGTGAGATCGCTTACCGTTTTATTTTCTGAAGAGCAGAATGTCTGCGATGAAGCCGATGAAGCCGATGGCGTAAGATTAACTTTCACATCAACCGAAGTTCTTGGACTCTCGCATCCCTCTGCCGAAGTCTGGCTTACGTAATAGGTTCCTGTTGCCAAAGCATCCGTCCCCGCAAGCGCTGTTCCGCCTGTAGAAGCATTGTACCATTTTAGGCTTGTTCCAGAAGCAGTGAGATCGCTTACCGTTTTATTTTCTGAAGAGCAGAATGTCTGCGCTGAAGCCGATGGAGCCGATGGCATAAGATTAACTTTCACATCAACTGAAGTCCTTGTGCTTTCGCATCCCTCTGCCGAAGTCTGGCTTACGTAATAGGTTCCTGTTGCCAAAGCATCTGTTCCTGCAAGCGCTGTTCCGCCCGTGGAAGCATTATACCATTTTAGCCCTGTTCCAGAAGCAGTCAGATCGCTTACCGTTTTATTTTCTGAAGAGCAGAATGCCTGTGCTGAAGCTGATGGAGCCGATGGCGTAGGATTGATTTTCACATCAACCAAAGCCCTTGCGCTTTCGCATCCCTCTGCCGAAGTCTGGCTTACGTAATAGGTTCCTGTTGCCAAAGCATCTGTTCCCAAAAGCGCTGTTCCGCCTGTAGAAGCATTATACCATTTTAGCCCTGTTCCAGAAGCAGTCAGATCGCTTACCGTTTTATTTTCTGAAGAGCAGAATGCCTGTGCCGAAGCCGATGGAGCCGATGGCGTAAGATTAACTTTCACATCAACTGAAGTCCTTGTGCTTTCGCATCCCTCTGCCGAAGTCTGGCTTACGTAATAGGTTCCTGTTGCCAAAGCATCCGTTCCCGCAAGCGCTGTTCCGCCTGTGGAAGCTTTATACCATTTTAAGCCTGTTCCAGAAGCAGTCAGATCGCTTACCGTTTTATTTTCTGAAGAGCAGAATGCCTGCGCTGAAGCCGATGGAGCCGATGGCGTAGGATTAACTTTTACATCAACTGAAGTTCTTGCGCTCTCGCATCCGTTTAGCGTTTCGCTAACGTAATATGTTTTTGTTGAAAGTGCATCTGTTCCTGCCAAAGCGCTTCCGCCTGACGAAGCATCATACCATTTATATACGCTTCCCGATGGCTGTAAATTGCTTACAGTTCTGCTGTCTGCTGAACAGAATGACTGTGCTGATGCTGTCGGTGCTGAAGGTGTAGCTGTTACTGTTACGGCAACCGAAGTTCTAGCGCTTTCGCATCCGTTTAGCGTTTCGCTAACGTAATATGTTTTTGTTGAAAGTGCATCTGTTCCTGCCAAAGCACTTCCGCCTGTAGAAGCATTGTACCATTTTAGGCTTGTTCCAGAAGCAGTGAGATCGCTTACCGTTTTATTTTCTGAAGAGCAGAATGTCTGCGCTGAAGCCGATGGAGCCGATGGCGTAAGATTAACTTTCACATCAACTGAAGTCCTTGTGCTTTCGCATCCCTCTGCCGAAGTCTGGCTTACGTAATAGGTTCCTGTTGCCAAAGCATCTGTTCCCAAAAGCGCTGTTCCGCCTGTAGAAGCATTATACCATTTTAGGCCTGTTCCAGAAGCAGTGAGATCGCTTACCGTTTTATTTTCTGAAGAGCAGAATGCCTGTGCCGAAGCCGATGGAGCCGATGGCGTAAGATTAACTTTCACATCAACTGAAGTCCTTGTGCTTTCGCATCCCTCTGCCGAAGTCTGGCTTACGTAATAGGTTCCTGTTGCCAAAGCATCTGTTCCCGCAAGCGCTGTTCCGCCTGTAGAAGCATTATACCATTTTAGCCCTGTTCCAGAAGCAGTGAGATCGCTTACCGTTTTATTTTCTGAAGAGCAGAATACCTGCGCTGAAGCTGATGGAGCCGATGGCGTCGGATTGACTTTTACGTCAACCGAAGTCCTTGCACTCTCGCATCCGTTTAATGTCTCACTAACGTAATATGTTTTTGTTGAAAGCGCATCTGTTCCTGCCAAAGCGCTTCCGCCTGACGAAGCATCATACCATTTATAGGCGCTTCCCGATGGCTGCAAATTGGCTACAGTTCTATTATCCGCAGAACAGAATGACTGTGCTGATGCTGTCGGTGCTGAAGGAGTCGCGGTTACTGTTACGGCAACCGAAGTCCTTGCGCTTTCGCATCCGTTTAGCATTTCGCTAACGTAATATGTTTTTGTTGAAAGCGCATCTGTTCCTGCCAAAGCACTTCCGCCTGACGAAGCATCATACCATTTATAGGCGCTTCCCGATGGCTGTAAATTGGCTACAGTTCTGCTGTCTGCCGAACAGAATGACTGCGCTGATGCGGTCGGTGCCAAAGGTACTGAATTAACCGTAACAGTTGTTGTCGCTGAAATTGCACTAGGACATCCAGAAGCATTTGTTACTTTAACAGTATAATTTCCAGAAGCAGAAACAGTAATTGATTGTGTAGTTGCTCCTGTGGACCACAGATAACTACTTCCGCCTGTAGAAGTTAAGGTTACACTTCCGCCTTGACAGAATGTTGTTGCTCCATCTGCTGAAATAGTAGGCGTTGCTGGCGTAGGGTTTACTGTAACTGCTACCAAAATTCTTGCACTTTCACAACTGTTAAGTGTCTGACTCACATAATAATTCCCAGAAGATAAAGTTTCGCTTCCTAAATATTGCGTTCCTCCAGTACTTGCATTATACCATTTTAAGTTAGACCCTGTTGCAACTAAATCGCTAACTTTTTTAGCATCAGCAGTACAGAAAGTCTGAGCTGAAGCTGTAGGTGCAGTTGTATTATTTATAGTAACTGCTACTTGAGTTCTTTGACTTTCGCAACCATTTAGTGTCTGACTTACATAATAATTCCCTGTAGATAAAATTTCAGTTCCTGAATATTGTGTTCCTCCAGTAATTGCATTATACCATTTTAAATTTGATCCTGTTGCAACCAATTCGCTTACCTTTTTAGCATCTGGATAACAGAATGATTGCGCTGATGCTGTTGGTGCAGCTGTATTATTTACGGTAACTGTTGCTTGAGTTCTTGAACTCTCTCCACAGCTATTACTTTGGCTCACAAAATAGTTTCCTGAAGATAACGTTTCTGTTCCTGCATATAAAGTACCACCTGTAGCTGCGTTATACCATTTATAAGCTGTTCCTGAAGGTGTTAAATCACTAACTTTTTTATTATCAATTGCACAAAATGTTTGCGCAGAAACCGTAGGTGCTGATGGTATTGTATTTATCGTAACTGTAACCTTAGTTCTATCACTTTCTCCACAGCTGTTCGCAGTCTGGCTAACATAATAATCTCCATTAGTCAAAGCTTGCGATGCTGAAAGTGCTGTACCGTTTGAAGATACATTGTACCATTTTATATTAGTTCCTGTTGCTTGCAAATTATTAACTGTACTATTGTCCGCAGCACAAAATGACTGTGAAGCTGCAGCAACTGGTGCTGAAGATTTTGAATTCACAGTTACTGATACTGCAGTTCTTGAACTTTCGCAGCCATTTGCTGAAGTTTGGCTCACATAATATGTTCCAGTAGCCAATGATGCTGTTGATGCATACTGCGTTCCCCCATTATTAGCATTATACCATTTTAGACTAATTCCTGTAGCAACTAAATCACTTACTTTTTTATTTTCAGAAGAACAAAATGTTTGAGATGAAGCAGTTGGCGCTTCAGGTGAAAAAGTTACAGTTATTGAATTTGAACTGGCACTAGCACATCCTGAACTATTTATTATTTTTAATGAATAAGTTCCTTCACTCGTTATTGTAATACTTCTGGTAGTTTCACCATTAGACCATAAATAACCCGTTCCATTATACGAACTCGCATTTCCAGTAGCCCTTAGTACCGCATTACCTGAACTTGTACATGAAGCTTGTCCTGAATTCACATTAATTACAGGCGTATTAGGTAGCGGATTAATTGTTACTACAACTGATTTTACAACCGAACACCCATCAGAAGAAAGAGCTTTTATGTAATAAGTTCCTGAAGTCGTTACAGCGTTTGGCGATGATAATGCTGCTGTCGCTGCCGCATTTGTCCAATATGAAAACGTTAGATTTGAAGAACTTCCTGCTGTTACGGCAGAAGCTGTTAAATCAACTGTTGAAGGCGAGCAAACTGCTGCTGGATTGGTTACAACAAGATTTGCTGTTTTTGGATTTACAGCTGCACTCGCAGAATTGTTTGCTGTGTTTGTATCAATCGCGGTTGGCAATGATGCTGTATTAGTATAATTTCCAGACGCATTTACTGTAGCAACAATTTTTAATGTCATTGATGTTTGCGCCTCAACATCACCAATACTCCAGATACCTGTTCCTGAATCATAAGCCCCTACTGATGGTGTTGAACTAACGTAAGTATATCCCGAAGGAAGTAAATCAGTTACAGAAACTCCTGAAACATTATTACCTCCTAAATTACTTACTTTCACAGTAAACTCTACATTCGATCCTGGACAAGGCACTGCATTATCAACAGTTTTAGTAATTCCTAAATCGGTACATAATGTAACATTTACTGCTTTTGACTGGGTTTGGCTTCCACAAACTAAAGTAGAAGAAACCGAGTAAGCTCCTGTTTTTGTAGCGGTATATGTTGCAGAATTAGCTCCGCTAATAGCAGTTCCATTATAATACCATTGATATGGCGCAAAACCTGTTGGTGTTGTTAGTTCTGCTGTGTTATTAGTACAGCCTCCTCCAGAAATATAAGTAAGTCCTGGATCATCTGGCTGTGCTGCAAAATTTGAGAAAAACCCTGCCATAGAGAATCCTCCTGCCTGTTGTACAATCGAAACTGTTAATTTAGCATCACTGGCAATTGAAAGATATTCCGGACTTCCTATCTGAACACTATTAAAATTGATAATATACCAACCTGTTGTTCCTATCTGATAACGAGCCCCAACACCAGATATGTTGGCAATATTGGTACCATTTACAGTTACAATATCTGTGGCACTTCTTAAAAGAATGTATCCAAAATAATCTAATGTTCCTGAATTATAATTTCTAAATTTTGCTGTCTCTATAAAATTGGATCCCCCACATTCAGAAACTGGTGCAATAGTTGAAATATCAACCTCACAGCCTTGTGCTGTACCTGAATATACAGCCACTCTTTTATCAGCAACGATATGTGAGGCTGTAAAATTGGTGCTATTTGAACCGTTCACAAAAGTATAAAACTGACCTGCCTGCGCTAAAGTAACTGTATTTGTAGTTACCAATGCTCCAGTAGTAGAATATCCTTCAACTTTTACAACTGTATTATCTTTTGTTGCTACTACAGTAGTCTGTTCTGCTGTACTATTACCCGTTCCTCTTTCCAAAAAATATTCTGTTCCCAAAACAGCCTCAGGCGGAATCTGATTGTATGCACTATCCCCACAACCACCTGGAGTATCAATCGCAGCCGATGTGTTCATTACAATAGGATTCGAAGATTCAACCAACGTTCCTATTGCTGCTTTAAATAAATAACTCTGCCCAGCATTTAAAGTAGTGGTAACAGTATTATTAATTTTTATTGTAGTATTATTAACGGTAGCCATAATACTATAAATAGGACGCTGATCTCCGTAATTATTAAAATTTCCTAAAGACCCGTCTCTATAATATCCTACTCTAAATCTTATTCCAAGTCCTGCATCTCCAAAACTAGTTAAAGCAGCATTTCCTTTGATATCCTTATCTACATCAGTACCCGATAAAGCATCAGAAGCGACGTTTCTTAAATTAATAGACACTGGAGCACTACCTTCTACAATTAATCCTGCACCGTTTAAAACAGTATTAAAAGCATACGCCTTTGTTGTACTTGGAGTGCCAGAAAATCTGTATACAGCGGGAGTTCCTTTAATTGCTGTAAGACTAGTTACTAATGTCCCATCACTTTTTGATACAGTAATGTTTACACTAGTTGTAGAATTTGTTGCTATAACAATTTCATTAGCATTGTTAAAATACTGCCAAGGAGCTGGAGCAATATAGTGTTTCGTATAAAATTGAGCCGAAGCGCTATAAGCGGTTAGTAATAAAAAAACAAAAAGAAAAGTTAGCCTGGAAAAACAAGGCTTTCGAAAAGTAAAGTTACGCATAGACAACTTGAGTTTGTGGAACAGAAATATAAGACACTAAAAAACAGATGATTGTTTTTAGCATATTGGTGAGATACGTGAAAAAAGATAAAATGGATTTAAAAAAACTTGAAAAAGCTTTTTCAAGACAAACACATAAAAATGAAATTATGTTGACCATTGACATATAGTAAAAAAGACTTAAAAAAGTCTATTAGGTTATAAATTAGTAGATTGGAAGTGCGAAAGTATATTAGGGAATGTATTAGAACTACATTATTCCGACAAAATGCAGATAAACTCGTCGAACAACAGTTTTTAACAAATGCTGAAGCATTTTTAAGTTAAAAAATGTAGGAAATTAATAACGAATGAGTCAAAAAGTCTTAAATAATTATCAATAAAATGCATTCTTACAGAATATATTGACAAAACAGCAATAAATCGTAAGATAAAAAAATAAGATTTTACTTGAATTAATTATTTTAAAACACTGAAAAACAATAAATTAAAAAATAAAGACTAAAAACTTAACATTTCTACTCTAAAAATTTAATATTACGTTTTAAACCTTCAAATTTTGTTCTTTTGATAGGTGAATTTTTAAAAACAAGTTTAAAAGTTTCTTCAGTGATTTCCATCCAGTCTTTTTTAGTAAAAGAAAGTAAATCTGGGTTTGGATTAAATAGAGGTTCTGAATGTGGTTTAGAAAATCGATTCCATGGACAAACATCTTGGCAGGTATCACATCCAAACATCCATTCATCAAATTTTCCTTTCATTTCATTAGGAAGGTTCTCTTTTAATTCGATAGTGTAATAAGAAATACATTTACTACCGTCAACTATATAAGGGGCCACAATAGCTTGTGTAGGACAAGCATCTATGCAGGCTGTGCAAGTACCACAGTGATCTGTTACCGCATGATCATATTCTAATTCTAAATCAATAATTAACTCCGCGATGAAGTAAAAAGAACCTACTTTTTGAGTAATTAAATTGCTGTTTTTTCCAATCCAGCCAAGTCCGCTTTTGGCTGCCCAAGCTTTATCTAAAACTGGCGCTGAATCTACAAAAGCACGTCCAGAAACTTCCCCAATATTTTCTTGAATAGAATGAAGAAGCTCCTTCAATTTATCTTTAATTACAAAATGGTAATCTTGTCCGTAAGCATATTTTGAAATTTTAAAACTTTCATCATTCTGCAATGAATCGGGATAATAATTAAGCAAAAGAGATACAACACTTTTACCATCATCAACTAACAAAGTTGGATCTAAACGCTTGTCAAAATGATTTTCCATATAAGCCATTTGACCATTACGATTATTCTTCAACCAGTTTTCAAGTCGAGGCGCTTCTTGTTCCAAAAAACCTGCTTTGGATATCCCACAAGAAAGAAAACCAAGTCTTTTCGCTTCATCTTTAATAAATTTCGAATATTTCTCTTTAGAATTTATCATTACCTTTCAGAAAAAACGACTTCAAGTCCAACAGGTTTTAGGGTAATTAAGGGATTAAAATTGATCGTATTACCCATTGAAACAATTTTATATTTTTTGACAATATAAGAAATTGCCAAACACATTTCGTAAATGGCAAAACCAGCACCAATGCACATCCTTGGTCCTGCTCCAAAGGGATAAAAATATTGCATAGAATGCTTCTTTTGTTCCCCTAAAAAACGATTGGGATCAAAGTGATCTGGGTTCTTCCAGTACTTCGGATTTCGATGCAACTCATAAAAAGAAACCCCAATCAGAGTATCTTTTTTTATATTAAATGTTCCTAAAGCATCATCTTCAACATTTTGTCTATCTGTAATCCAAGCTGGCGGATATAAACGCATAGATTCATTTAAAACAGCATTTATATAGGGCATTTTCTGAAGCTGTTCCACAATATTCTCCGTTTCAGATTCAGCATTAAGAACCTCTTCAAATATACTTTGTTGTACATCAGGATGATTTCCCAATAAATACAATGTAAAAGTTAAAGCATTTGCAGTTGTTTCATGTCCAGCAATAAAAAGAATTTTTATCTCATCAATTAATTGTTCAATTGACATTCCTTCGCCAGTATCTTCGTAGCGAGTTTCCAAAAGCATATTAAGCAAATCGTTCACCTCATTTTTAGAGGAAACTCTTTCTTCAATTAGACCTCGAATAATTTTATTATTTTCTTTAGCCAACTGAAGATGCTTTTTTACTTGACCACTCACCGAAAACCACCAAGCTTTATGAGGCAGTCTGATTTCTTTAATTAAAAAATTCTGAACTGCTTCAATAATATACTTAATTCTATCTAGTTTTTCTTCGGTAATAGAAAATTGAAACAATGATTTAGCTACAACGTTAAAAGCTAATTCGCTCATAACAGGAAAAAGATCCATTTTTTCATCTTTTACAATTGTTTCTAATTCTGAAATAATCGTAAGTTTCATATTTTCGACCAGCTGATTCATCTTCTGTTTATGAAAAGCAGGCTGAATAAGTCTTCTTTGTTTTAACCAAAATTCACCGTCAACAGTTAGAAGACCTTTTCCTAAATATTTAGACAAATAAACTGACTGAAATTTTGATTTGTGATAATTCTTTTGGTTTTTCTGTAAAATGTATTGTGCTACATCATTATCTCTTGATAAAATGATGTACTTTGATTTTCCAATTCTAATAGAAAACGAATCACCAAAATTATCAAAATACTTTGTATGATACGGGATTGGATTTCTACGAATTCCTTCCGCATCAATAAAAAATCTTAAAATAGATAGTTTTGGGGGATAATTATATTTTCTTTTAACAGACATTTATATCAAAACTAAAACAATTCTCCCTGATTATTAATATTAACTTTTCCAAGATGTTTATATGCTTTGTCTGTAACTTCTCTACCACGAGGTGTTCGCATAATAAATCCTTCTTGAATTAAAAAAGGCTCATATACTTCTTCGATTGTTTCGCTACTTTCACTCACAGCAGTTGCTAAAGTTGAAAGCCCAACTGGACCGCCTTTAAATTTATTAATAATAGTTAATAATATTTTATTATCCATTTCATCTAGACCATGAGCATCTACATTTAGAGCTTTTAAAGCATATCTAGAAATTTCTAGATCAATTCTACCATTTCCTTTAATTTGGGCGAAATCACGAACCCTTCTTAGCAACGCATTTGCGATACGAGGAGTTCCACGGCTTCTTCCTGCAATTTCAATTGCCGCTGCTAGATCAATAGGCATTTTTATAATAGATGCACTTCTTTCAACAATTGTTGTCAAAAGTTCTGTAGTATAATATTGTAAACGTGAAGATATTCCGAAACGGGCGCGCATTGGAGCCGTTAATAATCCAGATCGAGTAGTTGCTCCAATTAAAGTAAAGGGATTCAAATTAATTTGCACTGTTCTTGCATTCGGACCAGATTCAATCATAATATCAATCTTAAAGTCTTCCATTGCAGAATACAAATATTCCTCAACTACTGGACTTAATCGATGAATTTCATCAATGAACAAAACATCTCTTTCATCTAAGTTTGTTAGCAATCCTGCTAAATCCCCAGGTTTATCTAATACCGGCCCTGAAGTAATCTTGATACCAACTTGTAGTTCATTAGCTAAAATGTTAGCCAAAGTAGTTTTCCCAAGACCAGGAGGACCATGAAAAAGAGCATGATCAAGTGCTTCACCACGTTGATTAGCAGCAGCAACAAAGACTTTTAAATTTTCCAAAACTTGATCTTGTCCAGCAAAATCATCAAATGACAGCGGACGCAATCTTTTTTCAAGATCTAACTCTTCTGAGTTATATCCTTTAGTAGTAGGATCTAGATTTTCATTCATCCTACAAAGATATATAAACTAATCAGTTTGTAAAACAGTTGAACTGAACGTTTAAAACTTTAACTAAACAAAAAAGACTGTCATCTCTGACAGTCTTTTTATTATTTTTTAGTGGTGTAAAACTTCTTCACCTTCTTTCATTGGTACATTTTGAGGAACAAAATCTACATCATGATTTGGGTTACTGTAGTCATACGGCCAACGATATACATGAGGAATTTCTCCTGGCCAGTTTCCGTGGATATGTTCAACTGGAGTAGTCCACTCTAAAGTTGTAGATCTCCATGGGTTCTGAACTGCTTTTTTACCGTAGAAAATACTGCTAAAGAAGTTGTATAAGAATACTAATTGGAACGCACCTCCTACAAGAGCAAATGTTGTAATTAAAACATTCACATTTTGTAAATCATCAAATAATGGGAAGTTTGTGTTAGTATAGTAACGTCTTGGTAAACCAGCTAATCCGATAAAGTGCATTGGGAAGAAAACTCCATAAGCACAAACTGCAGTTACCCAGAAGTGGATATAACCTAAGTTTTTGTTTAACATTTTTCCGTACATTTTAGGGAACCAGTGGTAAATACCAGCAAACATTCCGTAAAGTGCAGAGATACCCATTACTAAGTGAAAGTGAGCAATTACGAAGTAAGTATCGTGAACGTTAATATCTAAAGTACTATCTCCTAAAATGATCCCTGTTAAACCTCCAGTGATGAAAGTAGAAACCATTCCGATAGAGAATAACATTGCAGGGTTAAATTGTAAGTTACCTTTCCATAAAGTTGTAATCCAGTTAAATGCTTTTACAGCAGATGGAATTGCAATCAATAAAGTTGTAAAAGTAAACACAGATCCTAAGAAAGGATTCATACCTGAAATAAACATGTGGTGGCCCCAAACGATAGTTGATAAGAATGCAATTGCAAGAACTGACATAATCATCGCTCTATAACCAAAAATTGGTTTACGAGCATTTGTAGCCATAATTTCTGAAACAAGTCCCATCGCTGGTAAGATTACGATGTAAACCTCAGGGTGTCCTAAGAACCAGAATAAGTGCTCAAACAATACTGGAGAACCTCCTTGGTAGTGTAAAACCTCTCCTGCAATATAGATATCAGATAAGAAGAATGAAGTACCAAAACTTCTATCAAAAATCAATAATAAAGCTGCAGATAATAAAACTGGGAACGAAATAACACCAATAATAGCTGTTACGAAAAATGTCCAGATTGTAAGCGGAAGTCTAGTCATAGACATTCCTTTAGTTCTTAAGTTAAGTACAGTAACAATGTAATTTAAAGATCCCATCAAAGAAGATGCGATGAAAATAGCCATAGATACTAACCATAGTGTCATACCTGTTCCTGATCCTGGAATTGCTTGTGGCAATGCACTTAAAGGAGGGTAAATTGTCCATCCTGCAGATGCTGGTCCAGCTTCAACAAATAAAGAACATAACATTACAACAGCTGATAAGAAAAACAACCAGTATGAAATCATATTCATAAATCCAGATGCCATATCTCTTGCCCCAATTTGAAGCGGAATCAATAAGTTACTGAACGTTCCACTTAAACCTGCCGTCAGTACAAAGAATACCATGATGGTACCGTGAATTGTAACTAAAGCTAGATAAATATCATTTGCCATTACACCATCAGGTGCAAATTTATCTCCTAATAAAACATTAAATATTTTGAAAGACTCTTCTGGCCACGCTAATTGCATTCTAAAAAGCAAGGACATTGCAATCCCAATTACTCCCATTACAATACCAGTAATCAAGTATTGTTTAGCAATCATTTTGTGATCAATACTAAAAATATATTTAGTAATGAACGTGTCTTTATGATGATGTTCGTGCTCGTGATCGTGTCCGTGATCGTGACCGTGCGCTTCTGCTGACATATATTTGTACTTTAAATTTTCTTAATAATATTATTTCATCGCAACTTTAGCTACAGCTGCTTTAACTGTATCAACAACAGTTTTAACAGTGTCAATTACTTTTGCAGCAGTATCTGTAGTTGGTGCAGCTCCTTCAGCTGGTTTCTCAGCAGCTTTTGCAGCTTTAATATCCTGAGCTAAAGTAGTTTTTTCACTTAACCATTTTTTGTAATCTTCTGGAGTATCAACTACTACTTTCATTTGCATGTTATAGTGTGAAGCTCCACAAATTTTGTTACATAATAATAAGTAGTCAAATGTATAAGGATCTAAAGCTGTTCCGCCTTTCGCAACTAACTCATTACTTTTTTCAGCTCTAAGTTTGTTGATGTTTGCAACTTTTTCAACCATAAATGGCAACTCTCTATATTCTGCAGTAGTGTAAGTTGGAACGAAAGCAAATTCAGTAACCATACCTGGAACACAGTTCATTTGAGCTCTAAAGTGTGGGAAGTAAGCTGAGTGCAATACATCCTGAGAACGCATTTTAAAGTGAACTTTTTTACCTTTAGGAATATGCAATTCTGAAACTACGATATCATCTTGAGCATTAGGATCTGACATATCAACCCCTAAAGTATTTACTCCTTCGATTAAACGAACGTTAGCTTTACCTAAAACGTTATCTTGTCCAGAGTATCTCGCAGTCCATTTAAATTGCTGAGCATATAATTCGATTTCGATTACATCTTCATCTTTATCAACGAACATAATGTTATTCCAAGCGTACAATCCGTAAAGAATTAAACAAGCTAAAACTACAGATGGAATAATACTCCAGATTGCTTCTAATTTATTACTATCAGCAAAAAATAATGCTTTTTTATCTTTATTTCCTCTATTTTTAAAAGAAAACCAGTATAGTAAACCTTGTGTAATAAATTGAACTAAAAAAATTAAAACCCAAGTAATATTCATTAAATTATCCACTAAAAGTCCATGCTCTGAAGCAGGCGTATGAAGTGCTAAACCTCCCCATTTTAGTAAACCGTAAATCGTAAATATATATATGAATGCCAAGAAGCCAAACATAACATACCCTTGAATATTATTATCATTATCTGATGCAACTTGAGAATCGTCCGAAGAAGCTCCAACCTGTGTAAGATCAAATATCTTGGTCAATTGCCATAATGCAACTGCTAATAAAACTAAAACTATAATTACCAACAAACTTGTCATCTGTTTACTTCTTTAAATATTAATAATGAAAATGTTTACTTTCTTCGATGAAAGGATTTCTTTTTGCAAGCAAAGGAGATTTAGTTAATGCAGTAAATACAACAAATATAAATAAACCTAAGAAGAAAAGAATCGATGCAATTTCAGGAACTCCAATAAACCATTTGTCTCCTACTGTACCAGGCATGATCATATTAAAGAAATCAACATAATGACCTAATAATATCACAACACCAGCCATAACAATAACCCAGTTAAGACGTTTAAAGTCAGTATTGATTAATATTAATAATGGGAAAACAAAGTTCATAACAACCGCTCCAAAGAAAGGAAGGTTATATAACTGAATTCTTGTTACAAAATAAGTTACCTCCTCTGGAATGTTAGCATACCAGATCAACATGAACTGAGAGAACCATAAATAAGTCCAGAAAACACTAATACCAAACATAAATTTAGCTAAATCGTGAATGTGGCTAGTATTAACATACTCTAAATAACCTTTTGACTTTAAATAGATAGTTACTAATGCAATAGTTGTAATACCGCTTACAAAGAAAGAAGCAAATACATACCATCCAAATAAAGTACTAAACCAATGTGGATCAAAAGACATAATCCAGTCCCAAGACATAATAGACTCAGAAACAATAAAGAATACTAAGAATCCCGCAGATGCTTTGAAATTCTTTTTGTAGTAAAGATCATCATTTGCTTCATCTTGTGCTAAACAGTTTTTTCTAGAAAAATGACGGTAGATATTCCATCCTAATAAAAAGATAAATGCTCTTGCAATCCAGAAAGGAAAGTTTAAATATCCTGATTTTCCAGCAATGATAGCATCATAATTTGGACTTTTAGGATCGGTTACACCTTCTCCTAACCATACGAAGATATGATTAAAATGTAATCCACATAATACTAAAAGTATAAAGAAGATTATAGAACCAGCAGGCAAATATGCTGTTATACCTTGCATAACTCTAAATAAAACTGGAGACCATCCTGCTTGAGCTACTTGTTGAATAGCATAAAAAGCTAAAACCCCCATTGAAAGCAATAAAAAGAAAATACAAGCTACATATACAGCAGACCAAGGCTTATTTTGCAATTGGTGCAATACGTGCTCTAAATGTTTTTCGTGCTCATTTGCACCAGAAACTTCTGCATGCTCAGCTCCTTTATGAGAGTCATGTGCAACTTCAGCAGCCTCATGATGACCTGCTTCTTTGTGAGATGCCTCCGCTTTTTCTTCATGCGCCGCACCATGAGAACCATGTTCATCTGCAGCTAGTATTTTTTCAACTTCTTGAATATCTTTTGGTGCACTTAAAAAACCATACCCAATTCCTAATAGACCAACGGCCATTAAGATGATAGAAAAAGTTTTTAATTTACTTGAAAATGTATACATATCTATTACGATCAGTTTGTTCAACAATTATAATTGGCTTTTTAGTTTCAGAACATAGTCAGCAACTAACCAACGTTCGTGAGCACTTAATTGATTTGCATGTGAACCCATTGCATTTAAACCATAAGTCTCAACATGAAAGATACTTCCTTCAGTGATCTCTCTGTCTTTATAGCTAGGTACTCCAAGAAATTTCTCTCTTTCAACCAATTTACCTTTACCATTACCAGCAGCACCATGGCAGCTAATACAGTAAATTTCAAAAAGCTCTTTACCTTTTCCAGAATTTCTTTCTTCTTCAGTCAAAGGTGATTTCAAATTAGCTTTTGCTAATTCATAACCAGCAGTTGAATTTTCATATTCATAAGGTTCAAAACCTCTATTGATAGTTCCTGCAACAGGAAGCTGTCCTTCTTTTCCTCCCTTAAATATTTTTGCTTCTGTATATGGCTCGTAAGCAACAGATTCATACATATTTGGGAAATACTGATAGTTCGGTGCCGAATTATTGTGGCAAGATGAAACTAAAATAGTTATACCAACTAAAAGTGTTATTTTATATATCCTTTTCATAGCTACAATTAATTCTTTTCAATTACTTTAACTTCAACAGCTCCCGTTCCTTCAAAGAAAGAAACCAACTCTGCTTCGTTATCATTTACAGCAACCTCCATTAAAAAGTGGTCATCAGTTGTTCTTACATCTGGGTTTTCAGCTTCTTTAAAAGGCCATAATCTACTTCTCATATAAAAAGTGATTACCATTAAGTGAGCTGCAAAGAATACAGTCATCTCAAACATAATAGGCACAAAAGAAGGCATATTTTGGATAAAACTAAAACTTGGTTTACCTCCAATATCCTGTGGCCAGTCATGAATCATGATGTAACCCATCATAGTTGTTGCAACAGAAATACCAACACAACCATATAAAAAAGCACATATTGCTAATCTTGTTGGTGCTAATCCCATGGCTTTATCCAATCCGTGAACTGGGAATGGAGTAAAAACCTCTTCAATATGATGATGAGCAGCTCTAGTTTTCTTTACTGCATTCATCAAAACGTCATCGTCATTATAAATGGCGTATATAACTTTATTACTCATGATGTGAATCTTTACTGTTTGCTCTTTCTCTAATATAATTATCTCCTGTTCCTTTCAAAATTGTTTTAACCTCTGCCTGAGCAATTACAGGGAATGTTCTAGAGTATAATAAAAACAATACAAAGAAGAAACCAATTGTTCCAATGAAAATTCCAATATCAACAAATGTTGGTGAAAACATTGTCCAAGAAGATGGAAGGTAATCTCTATGTAAAGAAGTAACAATAATTACAAATCTTTCAAACCACATACCGATGTTTACAACAATCGAAATGATGAATGAGAACATGATACTAGTTCTTAATTTTTTGAACCACATGAACTGAGGAGAGAACACGTTACATGTCATCATTGACCAATATGCCCACCAGTAAGGTCCAGTAGCTCTGTTCAAGAATGCATATTGTTCATATTCTACACCTGAATACCAAGCTACGAATAACTCAGTGATATAAGCTACACCAACGATAGATCCAGTAATCATGATAATGATGTTCATTAACTCGATGTGCTGTAATGTGATGTATGCTTCAAGATTAGATACTTTTCTCATAACGATCAACAATGTATTTACCATCGCGAATCCTGAGAATACCGCTCCAGCAACGAAGTATGGAGGGAAAATTGTTGTATGCCATCCTGGAATTACAGAAGTAGCAAAGTCCATAGATACAATCGTGTGTACAGAAAGTACAAGAGGAGTAGCTAAACCAGCTAATACTAAAGATACTTCTTCAAAACGTTGCCAGTCTTTAGCTCTACCGCTCCATCCAAAACTTAAGATAGAATAAACTCTCTTATTAAATGGAGTAATAGCTCTATCACGAAGCATTGCAAAGTCAGGCAACAAACCAGTCCACCAGAAAACTAATGACACTGAAAGATACGTTGAAATCGCGAATACGTCCCAAAGTAAAGGTGAGTTAAAGTTTACCCATAAAGATCCAAATTGGTTTGGAATAGGCAATACCCAGTATGCTAACCATGGACGTCCCATGTGAATGATTGGGAAAAGACCTGCTTGAACTACCGAGAAGATAGTCATTGCTTCCGCAGAACGGTTAATAGCCATTCTCCAACGTTGACGGAAAAGTAATAATACCGCAGAAATTAATGTTCCAGCGTGACCAATACCAACCCACCAAACGAAGTTAGTAATATCCCAAGCCCAGCCAACTGTTTTATTTAATCCCCATGTTCCGATACCGGTAGATACGGTGTAAATTATACAACCTAACCCCCAAAGGAAGGCTATTAATGCGATTGAAAATACAATCCACCATTGCTTGTTTGCAGGCCCCTCAACAGGTGCAGCTACATCTACAGTTACATCGTGATAAGATTTATCACCAATAACTAAAGGTTTTCTAATGGGTGCTTCGTAGTGAGACGACATAATCCTTTATATTGTTTCTTAATTAATAATTTTACTAAGTATTTCTAACTTTAACATGGTAAACCACATTAGGTTTTGTACCTACATGCTCTAATAAGTGGTATGATCTTTCGTCAGCAGCTAATTTAGCAACTTTACTTTCTTTATCATTCACATCACCAAATATCATCGCTCCTGAAGAACAAGCACTAGAACAAGCAGTTTGGAATTCACCATCTCTAACTGGACGGCCTTCGTTTTTAGCTTTTAATTTAGTTGCTTGTGTCATTTGGATACACATAGAACATTTCTCCATAACACCACGAGAACGTACGTTAACATCAGGATTAAGAACCATACGGCCTAAATCATCGTTCATATGATAATCGAACTCGCTGTTTTTGTTGTATAAGAACCAGTTAAAACGACGTACTTTATATGGACAGTTGTTTGCACAGTAACGAGTACCAACACATCTGTTGTAAGCCATATGGTTTTGACCTTCACGACCGTGAGAAGTTGCAGCAACAGGACAAACTGTTTCACAAGGTGCGTGGTTACAGTGTTGACACATTACAGGTTGGAATGCAACTTGAGGATTATCTCCTGCTTTCTCCATTTCATTAAATGTAGATAATGAACTAGATAAACCAGCAATTCCTTCTTTTCTTTCATTATCACCTTCAAAAGTACTTTCAGAAGAGTAGTATCTATCGATACGCAACCAGTGCATATCACGGCTTCTTCTTACCTCTGCTTTACCTACAACTGGAACGTTGTTTTCAGCGTGACAAGCGATAACACAAGCTCCACATCCAGTACAAGCATTTAAGTCAATTGAAAGGTTGAAGTGATGCCCTGTCGTACGATCAAATGATTCCCAAAGATCTACAGTAGTAGCCTCAACTTCTTGGTGATCTAAAGACACCATTGGTTTTTCATTCCAATGTTCAGCATCTTTAGTATTGAATATTTCTAAAGTTGTTTCTTTAATAATATCTCCTCTACCCATTAAAGTTTTCTGACCTTGAACACAAGCAAACTCATGTACTCCTCCAGTTTTAACAATAGATACAGATTGAACATTATTGAAACCTTTATATAAAGCGTAAGCATTTAAACCTACTTGCATTTCTTCTTTTAGAGCTGCTTTACGTCCATAACCAAGAGCTAGACCTAAAGTACCAACTGCTTGACCTGGCTGAACGATAACTGGAACATTTTCCAATTTAACACCATCAACAGTGATCGTAGCATAACTACCATTTAAACCACCGTTTGCAACAATTTCATTTGTTAAACCAAGTTTTTTAGCATCAGCATTAGACACTGTAACATAGTTATCCCAAGAAACTCTTGTAATTGGATCTGGAAACTCTTGCAACCATGGGTTGTTCGCGTGCTGTCCATCTCCTAATCCTGTTTTAGTATATAATACTAATTCAAAATCACCAGCAGATTTTGATTTTGCAACAGCATTTGCAGCAGTAGCAGCATCAATAGCTCCTCCAGATAATGCCGTAGCTCCAAGAACAGCTACACCATCATGTAATACTTTATTCCAAGAAGCACCTGCAGTATAAGCTCCAGAATTTGCTTTTAAGTAGTCATAATAAGTACCAGCAGTACCATTTACTGACAATAAAACATCTTGAAATTGTTTTGTATTGAAAATAGGACGGATTGTAGGCTGAGTTAAGCTATATGTTCCGCTTGTAAGTTCAAGATCTCCCCAAGATTCTAAGTAGTGAGGAGCTGGCGCAGCAATTGAAACAATTGATGCAGTTTCGTCTTCTTTTAATGAAAAAGCAACAGACGTTTTAACTTTTTTCAATCCAGATACGAAAGAAGCTGAATCAGCTAAAGTATAAACAGGATTAACTCCACTCATAATTAAAGTGTGAACACTTCCTGCATTCAAATCTTTAATTAACTGTGCAACTGCAACATTAGAACCTTTTCTAATTTGTCTAGCTCCAGCAGTACTAAAAGCTTCACTAGCCAATACTTGATTGATAGCTAAAACTAATAATTGAGCATTTTTATCTTCAATTCCAGATACTAAAACTCCTTTTGAACCAGCAGCTTTAAGCTGTTGTGCAGCTTTAACTACTTCTGCTTTAAAGTTTCCTTCTAAAGTTACAGGAACAGAAGCACCTACAACAATATTATAAATTTGAACTAAAGCTTGCTTTTGAGCAGCTACAGTCATTGGAACACGCTTATCAGCAGCTGCTCCAGATAATGTCATATTTGATTCAAACTGGAAGTGACGAGACATTTTTCCGCTTTGAGGAATACGTCCTTGTGCATATCCAGTATCATATCCTCCACCTTGCCAATCTCCTAAGAAATCAGCTCCAACAGAAACGATTAAAGAAGCTTTTGAAAAATCATAATCAACTAAAGCTCTTTGCCCGTAAACAGATTCAAAAGCATCTAAAGCCTCAGATGATGAAACTGCGTCATATACAACGTGTTTAGCGTTTGGATTTTTTGCAATAAATTCAGCAATTAATTTTTCTGTAGATGGACTTGCTAAAGTATTAGTCAACAATACTACTTGACCACCTTTAGCTTTTGCTTCTGCTAAACTTGATTTGATCTTCAAATCAACAGCTGACCAAGAAGAATTTTTACCATCTACTTTTGGCTCTTTCAAACGAGCACTGTCATACAAACCTAAGATAGAGGCATGAATTCTAGCATTCGCAGAAAATTTAGCTCCTGCAATTGTATTGTTTTCAATTTTAATTGGACGACCCTCACGAGTTTTCACCAAAAGATTAGCAAAATCAAATCCATCAAAAACTGTAGTTGCATAATAATCAGCAACACCAGGAATGATTTGTTCTGGTTGTAATACATAAGGGATAGACTTGTGAACAGGACCTTCGCAAGCAGCTAATGTTACAGCCGCTGTACTAAACCCTACGTACTTTAAAAAGTCACGACGTGAAGTTCCTGATGTAGCTAAAGCTTCTGCATTACCTAAAAACTCATCAGTAGGAATTTCTTCAACAAATTCGTTATTTCTAAGCGCCTCAACAATAGAGCTATTTTCTAGCTCTTCAACACTTTTCCAGTATTTTTTGTTTGATGACATTGTATATATATATTAAAATCTTAATAAATCGATTAATAGTGGCATTTACCACATTCTAAACCTCCCATTTGCGCTGCAGTTAATTTCTCTACACCGTATTTTTTAGAAAGTTCAGCATGAATTTTGTCATAGTAAGCATTACCTTCCATCTTAACATCAGTTTTTCTATGGCAATCAATACACCATCCCATTGTTAATTTAGAGTACTGCTTCATGATTTCAAATTCTTGTACTGGTCCGTGACAAGTTTGACATTCAATACCTGCAACAGAAACGTGTTGAGAGTGGTTGAAGTAAACAAAGTCAGGCAAGTTATGAATACGAACCCATTTTACAGGCTGTGTTTTTCCAGTATAAGCTTGTTTAGTCTTATCCCATCCAACAGCATCATATAATTTTTGGATTTGAGCATCGTAGAATGCCTTACTGTACTCAGGAGTAGCAGTAGTTTCAGCAACCTCTGAAATGTTTTTATGACAGTTCATACAAACATTTAAAGAAGGAATACCAGCTGTTTTACTTACACGAGCAGCAGAGTGGCAATATTTACAATTGATTTCGTTATCACCAGCGTGAATTTTGTGAGAGTAGTGAATTGGCTGAATTGGCTCATAATTTTGATCTACACCTACTTGCATTAAGTATCCATAAACAAAATAACCACTTGCCAAAAGCAAAAAGATCGAAGTTACCAAAACCAAGAATTGATTTTTAGCGAAAGCTTTCCAGATTGGAAGTCTTGCTTCTTTTGGAGCAACCTCAATACCGTTTTTATTTGCAACTTTAGTCAACACTTTGTTCACCATGAACAGCATAACAACTAAAATAGCCATAACAAGAGCAAGAGCTCCTAAAATAATGTTATTTGAAATAGCACCACCTTCTACGTTAGTCCCTGGAGGCGTAGCAGCAGTAGTTGTACCAGGAGCTGGTTCTGCTTTTTTCTCAGAAGTATAAGCAATAATATTATCGATATCGCCCTCCGATAATTGAGGAAAAGAAGTCATTACAGCTTTATTGTTTTCTTCAAAAAGCTTAACAGCTGCAGCATCGCCTGATTTAATCATATCAGAACTGTTGTGCACCCACTTGTAAATCCAAGCCATTTCATGCCTTTCAGCAACGCCTCTTAAAGCAGGACCTGTTGATTTAGCATCTAATTTGTGACATGCAGCACAATTTGCATTAAAAAGTTCTTTCCCTTTTACTGGATCACCGCCTCCTGCAGCTGGAGCAGCCGCTGCAGCTTCAGGCGCCGCCGGAGCAGCAGCTTCTTGAGCAAATGAAGTTAGGGAGAAAATTAACGTTAGCGATAAGCTAAGCAGCAATTTTCTTGAGATCGAATTATGGTTACCCACCTTTTTCATATAGTATAAATAATTGTCTACTAATTTTTGGTATGATTTTTTCTGTAATAAAACCAGTAAAATCTATACCCTCTTTTAAAACTTGCACAAAAATACGACTTATGAGCTATTCTCAAAACCTTAAAATACCCTTAAATATCAATTTATATCAATTCTAAATAATATTAAAATTTCACACTCAAACTTTAAATAGTATTTTTGCATAAAAACCATCACATTATGAGAATTTTAAGTCCTTCAAAAAACCTTTTCTTAACAATTACTACGATTGCTTTCGCGCACAATATTAACGCTCAGGACCAAAATTTAACATTGAATCAAGACCCTAAATTTGAGCAATTGCTAAATGAGAAGCGCAAAATTAACACGTCAATAAATACAAACGATACTTATAGAATTCAAATCTTTAGTGGCAAAAGCGACGAGGCTAAAAAAACACTATCGGATTTTAAAAGAGAAAATTCAGACATTGACGGAACAATTATTTTTAGCACACCAAACTACAAGGTAATCGTAGGGAATTTCAAGACAAGAATTGAAGCTGAAAGAAACTTAGTTGAAATCAAAAAAAGATACAAAACAGTCTTTTTACTCAAACCTGGGAAATAAATTATTTCAAATAAAAAAGCGAGATTTTCATCTCGCTTTTTTATTGCTTTTAACATTTAAATATTGCTTTTTTCTATACAAAATCAACAGTTTTTAACTTAGTTTACTACTTTAATACCACTAGCCAAAAAACGAATTTCTTCCTTAGGAGCTTTAATAGCATCTATTTCTGTTTTGCTTTTTTTAGCATCTTTTGCATAGTGCTTTAGTTCCTCAACAGAAGTAACTTTTCTTTCTGCGCTTCCTTCTAGAACCACATTTTTACCTTTTAATGCAGTTGGCACAAAAAAAGCATAATCTTTCATTTTAACAAAGAAAGATGTCCCATCTTCAGTTTTAACACTCACCCAGCATCCTCTTTTTGGACAAACATCAGTCACTTCACCTTTTACTGCAACTTTTTCGATTTTATTTACAGCTTTTAAATCTTTCTCTAGTGCCTCAACCGAAATCGCTTTACTTACCGTCGTATTTGATACATTTTCCCCATAATTATCCCCTATCAATGCATTACCTGCCGGTGGAGCTGCTTTTTCAACTGGTTCTTGAGAAAAAGAAAAAGTAGAAAAACAGATAAATAAAATCGTGGTATAAAATCCTTTTTTCATATTTCATTATTTTTTAATTCAACTCATTAAAATTTCAACAAACTAAAGTACACATTTATTACAACTCATTGCAAAACAATTTAACTCCAAAAAAATATTCATAAAAAAAGTCCCAATTTACATTGGGACTTTTAAATATATTAATTGAATCTTATTTCAATTTCTTTTTGATTGCTACTTCATGGTAAGCTTCAATAACATCATTCATTTCGATATCATTAAATCCTTTTATCTGGATACCACAATCGTAACCTTTAGTTACTTCTTTAACATCGTCTTTGAAACGTTTCAAGGCAACTAATTCACCTGTATGAACCACAACTCCGTCTCTAATAACTCTAATCTTAGAAGTTCTCAAGATTTTACCATCTGTCACCATACAACCAGCAATTGAACCAACTTTAGAAATTTTGAAAATCTCACGAATTTCAGCATTACCTAAAATTTCTTCTTTCATTTCTGGCGCTAACATTCCCTCCATCGCATCTTTCAAGTCATCGATAGCAGCGTAGATAATAGAATAATAACGGATATCAATTTCTTCTTTATCAGCAAGCTGTCTTGCATTTCCTGCAGGACGAACGTTAAATCCAATAATAATCGCATCTGATGCCGAAGCCAAGTTAACATCGGTTTCTGTAATTGCACCAACACCTTTATGGATAATATTAATCTGAACTTCTTCTGTAGAAAGTTTAGAGAACGAATCTGATAATGCCTCAACAGATCCATCCACGTCTCCTTTAAGGATTACGTTCAATTCTTTAAACTGACCAAGAGCAATACGACGTCCAATTTCATCAAGCGTAATATGTCTTTGTGTACGTACAGATTGTTCACGCATTAATTGAGAACGTTTTGATGCAATTTGCTTAGCTTCTTTTTCGTCTTCAAAAACGTTGAACTTATCACCCGCTGTTGGAGCTCCATCTAAACCTAAAACAGATACCGGAGTCGAAGGACCAGCACTTAAAACTGTATGGCCTCTTTCGTCGTGCATTGCTTTAACTTTACCGTGGTGTTTACCCGCAAGCATATAATCTCCAATTTTCAAAGTACCTTGTTGTACTAAAATCGTAGACACATATCCTTTTCCTTTATCTAAGAAAGCCTCAACAACAGTTCCTTGAGCTGCTTTATTTGGATTTGCTTTTAGATCTAAAATCTCAGCTTCTAATAAAACTTTCTCTAATAATTCTTTAACCCCTGTTCCGACTTTTGCAGAAATATCATGTGACTGAATTTTTCCACCCCAATCTTCAACAAGTAAATTCATACCAGCCAAACGCTCTTTAATTTTGTCAACGTTAGCATTTGGTTTATCAATTTTATTGATTGCAAATATAATTGGTACTCCCGCAGCCTGCGCGTGAGAAATCGCCTCTTTTGTTTGTGGCATGATGTCATCATCCGCCGCTACTACGATAATAGCAATATCCGTAACTTGAGCTCCACGTGCACGCATCGCGGTAAACGCCTCGTGACCCGGAGTATCTAAGAATGCAATTTTTTGTCCATTATCTAAAGTAACTCCATACGCTCCAATGTGCTGTGTAATACCTCCAGACTCACCAGCGATAACATTCTCTTTACGGATATAATCCAGTAAAGATGTTTTACCGTGGTCAACGTGACCCATTACAGTAACGATTGGCGCTCTTGTTACTAAATCTTCTTCTCTATCTTCTACAACTTCTATTGCTTCTTCAATATCTACTGTAATAAATTCAACATCATAACCAAATTCATCTGCTACAATAGTTAATGTTTCAGCATCTAGACGTTGGTTCATGGTTACCATGATACCAAGAGACATACAAGTTCCAATTACTTTAGTAATCGGCACATCCATCATAATTGCAATTTCACCTACAGTAACGAACTCTGTAACTTTAATAGTTTTACTTCCTTCGTCAAGAGCTCTTTGCTCATCATCAGATTTCTGACGGTGCGTTTCTCTTTTATCTCTTCTATATTTAGCCGCTTTAGATTTTCCTCCTTTACCTTGAAGTTTTTCAAGAGTTTCTCTAATTTGGTTTTTTACTTCTTCTTCCGTTGGCTCAACTTTAGCTACAATCGCAGGACGATTCCCTTTTACGAAACCAGGTCTTTGACTTCTGTTCGCATTGAAACCTCCGCCACTATTATTATTTTGAGCTGGTTTATTTGTATTTGGAGTTCCTGGCGCATTACCTGTAGCAGGTTTTGGTGCACCAGGTGTACCTGGTTTAGGACCAATTCTTTTACGCTTATTTTTATTTGCGTTATTATTATTACCAACTCCAGGAGCTCCAGGTTTATTCTGAGCCACTTTTGGATCTTCTTTCTTTTTCTTAGGCTTATTAAATTGAGATAAATCAATTGTTTGCCCTGTCAGAGTTGTTCCAGTAAGTTTTTGATATTGAGTAGTAATAGTTTCCTCTGAAGTTGTTGGATCAGTAGACACGATTGGCTCCTGCGCAACTTTAGAAGATTCTGCTTTAACTTCTTTTTTCTCAGTAATAATAGGTTCTTCTTTTTTTGTTTCAACAACAGGAGTTGAAACAACTGGTTCAGATTTTACTGTTTCATTTTGAACAGGTTTTTCTGGTTGCACAGGTGCAACAACAGCTTTAGGTTCTTCAACCTTCGCTGGTTCCTCAGAAGGAGTAATTGCAGGTTTTTTAGGATTCAAGTCGATTTTACCAACTTGTACAGGTCCCGAAACAACCGCTCTTGCTTTGATTATTTCTTGTTGTTTTTGACGTTCCTCTTCTTGTCTGCGTTTGTCCTCAATTTCTTTCTCACGCTCTACACGCAACGCTTCTTTTTCTTTTCTCTTTTCTTCTCCAACCTCTTTAGAAGCCTCCTTATTCCCCTTATCGCCCGCAAATTGGCTTTGAAGGATATTAAATTCGCTGTCAGAAATTTTTGCATTAGGATTAGCATCAATAGCAATTCCTTTATCTTTTAGATAATCTACAGCTCTTTCTAACGAAATATTTAATTCCCTTAAAACCTTGTTTATTCTTATTACTCTCTCTTCAGACATATAACCTTTTTATTATTACCTTTTTCGTTGTGTTGTTAGAGCAGATATTCAGCTATTTCCTAGCTATCAAACTCTTCTTTTAGTATTTTCATAACGTCTAGAATAGTTTCCTCTTCTAAATCTGTTCTTCTTACTAAATCTTCTACGTCGTGTTTCAAGATACTTTTTGCAGTATCCAAACCTATTTTTGCAAATTCTTCAATTACCCACTCTTCGATTTCGTCAGAAAACTCTGTCAATTCAACATCATCTTCATCTGCAACTGTTCCAGCGACATCTCCTTCACGAATAACATCTAATTCATAACCTGTCAATTGACCTGCTAATTTAATGTTGTGACCGCCTCTACCAATTGCTTTAGAAACCTCTTCTAATTTTAAGAAAACTTCAGCTCTTTTGCTTTCCTCATCAATTTTGATAGAAGAAACTTTTGCAGGGCTTAATGCTCTTGTAATAAATAATTGAATATTATTTGTATAGTTGATAACGTCAATATTTTCATTTCCAAGCTCACGAACAATTCCGTGAATACGAGAACCTTTCATTCCTACACAAGCTCCAACTGGATCAATTCTATCATCATAAGAATCAACAGCTACTTTTGCTTTTTCACCAGGAATACGCACTACATTTTTCACTGTAATTAATCCGTCAAAAACTTCTGGAATTTCTTGCTCAAATAATTTTTCTAAAAACTTTTCTGAAGTTCTAGACATAATAATTTGAGGTTTGTTTCCTTTTAATTCAACACTTTCGATAATACCGCGAACATTATCACCTTTACGGAAGAAATCTGATGGAATTTGTTTTTCTTTTGGAAGAACAATTTCATTTCCTTCATCATCAACCAAGATAACAACTCTTGGACGTACGTGGTGCACCTCTGCTGTATAAATATCACCGATAATATCTTTAAATTGTTTGTAAAGATTTGTGTTATCGTGTTCGTGAATTTTAGATATTAGATTTTGACGAAGCGCTAAGATAGCTCTTCTTCCTAAATCAATCAATTTTACTTCTTCAGAAACCTCTTCACCAATTTCAAAATCCGCTTCAATCATTCTTGCTTCCGTCAAGGTAATTTCTTCGTTTTCAAAATCCAGATCTTCATCAGCAACAATTACTCTTCTTCTCCATATTTCCATATCTCCTTTATCAGGATTTATAATAATATCGAAGTTATCATCAGATCCGTATTTTTTCTTCAATGCATTTCTAAACACATCCTCTAAAATTGCCATAAGCGTTACACGATCAATAAGTTTATTATCTTTAAACTCTGAGAATGAATCGATTAATGCTAAATTTTCCATGCGAATTCTTTAATTAAAATTAAAATGTTACTGTAACAACTGCCTCTTTAATTTCTGTATAAGGTATTTGTTGCTCTTTTTGAACTGTTTCTTTTCCTTTTCCTACTTTTTTAGGTTCCCTTGCTTTCCAAGACAAAATTATAAAAACATCGTTAGCTTCTATCAATTCTGCTTCGATTTTTTCAGTATTTGTGGTAACAATCAACGTTCTACCGATATTTTTTTTGTATTGTCTTACCATTTTCAGAGGTGTCCCTACTCCAACTGATGCTACTTCAAGCGAAAAATCCTGTTCTTCACGATCTAGATTATTCTCGATTGCACGACTAATGTCAATACAGTCTTGCAGTGCCACTCCATTATCTCCGTCTAAACCAACACTAATTTTAAAAGAATCCGAAACAGCCAGATCAACCAAAAAGATTGATGGTTTTTCGAGAAGAGCTTCCGTAATTAATCCGTTTACTTTTTCTTTGAATGTCATAATTTTATAAAAAGAGGGGACACTTAGTCCCCTCATTATTTAGATTTTAATAAATAACAGTGCAAATATAGTGTTTTTTTTATAAATCAAATAAATTGATTGCTCTAAAAATATTTCATACCTTTATAATAGCATTAAAACATAGAATTATTCACATTATTAACCCCTCAAAAATCATGAAACGAATTTTAGTACCTACCGACTTCTCAGAACACGCCGAAGACGCTTTAAAAGTTGCCGCTCAAATAGCAAAAAAGAATAATTGCGAAATTATTCTTCTTCACATGCTCGAATTGCCGCATCAGACAAATGACGCGATAATGGGCGGAGCAAGCATCCCTGAAAGCATGCTCTTTATGAAGAAGGCAAACGAAACACTTGACGAAGTTGCTGCAAGACCTTATTTAGACGGAATTCCAGTAACCGAGGTTGTAAAAATGGACAAACCAATACATGGAATCACACAAATCAGTAAAGATTACGATGTTGATTTGATCATAATGGGGTCTCATGGATCTTCTGGTGTTGAAGAATTACTTATAGGTTCTAATACCGAAAAAGTGGTTAGAAATTCAGAAATCCCAGTTTTAGTTATCAAAAAAGACATTCCTAGTTTTAGTGCCGCTAATATCGTTTTCGCATCTGATTTCTCAGAAGAAGCAAAAAAACCTTTTAAAAAACTTTTAAAATTTGTAAAACTATTTGATTCAAAACTACATTTAGTTACCATTTGCACTCCTAATAGCTTCAAACCAACTCACGTTAGCGAAGAAGTTATGAATGAGTTTATATCTGAATTCGACATTCCAAATTACACAACCCAAATTTACAACGACACCAATATCGAAAAAGGAATTATCAATTTCTCTAACAGAATAGATGCCGACATTATTGGAATGTTCACACATGGCAGAACTGGCTTCGCACACTTCTTTAACGGAAGCATCAGCGAAGGCTTAGTTAATCATGCCGTTAGACCCGTTATTACCTTGAAAATCTAACAACCAACATATCAACATTAGTAAAAGCTTCTCAATTGAGAAGCTTTTTTTTATGCAATTTAATATTTCAAACAAAATCATACTGAGCTTTTCAACAAACCATATTTGAGCTTTTCAACAAAGCGAAACGCGTTATTAATGCAGAAATTTGTCAAATAAAAATTCATTAAAAAACTACAACATGAAAACAATAGACAAAATTTACATTAATGGAGAATTTGTAACTCCTCAAGGAACAGAATATTTTGACCTTATTAGCCCAACAACAAATGAAAAATTAGGAAAAGTTCGTTTAGGGAATACTGAAGACACTCAAAATGCAATTAGAGCTGCAAAAAATGCTTTTAAAACTTTTTCGAAAACTACAGCTTCAGAAAGAATTCAATATCTGACAAACATTAAATCTTCTGTCGAAAAAAGAAAAAATGACTTTATCAATGTAATGACAGAAGAATACGGAGGCACATTACAATTTGCAACCGTAAGCTATGATTATATGCTAAAAAGTTTCGACTCTGCAATCAACCTTCTTAATATTTATGATTTTACCAAAACCATGGGAGAATCTGAAGTCCAAATGACACCAATTGGCGTTGTCGGAATTATTATTCCGTGGAATTCCAGCAATGGTTTTATCTGCAGCAAATTATCAACTGCAATTGCCGCAGGATGCACAACTGTTATTAAACCAAGTGAAATGAGCGCACAACAAACACAATTAATCATTGAATGTCTTCATGAAGCAAATCTTCCAAAAGGAATATTCAATATCGTAAATGGATTAGGAGAAATTGTTGGAGCCGAAATAAGCAAAAACCCAGACATCGCTAAAATCTCTTTTACAGGATCAACCAACGTTGGAAAAATCATTGCGAAAGAAGCAATAAACAGCATGAAACGTGTCACTCTTGAACTTGGCGGAAAATCTCCAAATATTATTTTAGATGATGCCGATTTCTCAAAAGCCATTCCGCTTGCTATTGGTGCTGCGTTTATGAATAGCGGGCAAGCTTGTATTGCCGGCACTCGCTTATTGATTCCTGAAAACAAACTAGAAGAAATCAAACCAATTATTAAAGAAATTGTTTCAAATATAATTGTTGGCGATCCTAAAAATCCAAATACTGCGGTTGGACCAATGGTTAGCGTAAAACAATATAACCGCGTTCAGGATTATATTCAGATTGGAATTAATGAAGGCGCAGAAATTCTAACTGGCGGACTAGGAAAACCTGACGGATTAGAAAATGGAAATTTTGTCAAACCAACTGTTTTCATTAATACAAACAACCAAATGCGAATTGCCAAAGAAGAAATTTTTGGACCTGTTTTATCTATTATCACTTATAAAACAGAAGAAGAAGCTATTGAAATCGCAAACGACACCACTTACGGATTACAAGCCTATGTAAGTTCATCAGACGAAAAAAGAGCTCACAATGTCGCTTCTCAAATTAATGCTGGACGTGTTCAGATAAACGGAATTGGACACGACCCAATGGCTCCTTTTGGCGGATTCAAACAATCTGGAATAGGACGTGAATTTGGAACATTCGGATTAGAAGCTTATTTAGAACCAAGAGCTTTGATTCAGCAAAAATAATTTTACAGATCTGGAAATCTTCTTCAAAAAGATTTTCCAGATCTTTTAGTAATTTTACAATATGAGCACGAAAACAGAAAAACCAAAAATACTTTACTCTTGTTATTATTCGCGAAGCCGCGAAGGAGAACATTTTATTCCTGAACACGTTTTTAGTTATCAAATTTCTGGCGAAATGATCGCTTCTGATAACAAAAACACTTTTTATTCAAAACCAGGAGATTTTCGTTTTAGCAGAAGAAATAATTTAGCAAAATTCACCAAAATTCCACCTGAAGGAGGCGAATTCAAAACCATTTCTCTTTTTCTAGACCAAGAAATCTTGCGAGAAGTAAGCAAAGAATACAATTTAAAGTCTGACAAAAAAGTAGATTCGGACGCTATGTTTTCATTAGCCCCTAACCCACTTTATAAATCTTTTATGGAATCATTGCTTTCCTATCTTGAAGTTGAAGAAAAAAACAATGAAACTTTGTTCCATTTAAAAATCAAAGAAGCCATTCACCTTTTATTAAAAGTAAATCCTGAACTAAAAGATATTTTATTTGATTTTAACGAACCAGGCAAAATTGATTTGGAAGCATTTATGAACAAAAATTTCCACTTTAATGTTCAAATGCAACGATTCGCCTATCTTACCGGAAGAAGTCTAGCAACATTTAAAAGAGATTTTCAGAAAGTTTTTTCGGAGACACCTGGAAAATGGTTATTAAACAAAAGACTTCAGGAAGCTTATTATTTAATTAAAGAAGGAAAATCTCCATCAGAAGTTTACATTGGAGTCGGCTTTGAAGACTTATCTCATTTCTCTTTTTCATTCAAAAAGAAATTCGGAATTGTTCCTTCTTCTTTAAAACACTCATAACTCACAACTTAAATTTATTCCATAAAAAAAGCCTCTCATTTCTGAGAGGCTTTTCTGTTGGTCTACTAGGACTCGAACCTAGAAAGACTGCACCAAAAACAGTTGTGTTACCATTACACCATAGACCAGCAGTACTGTTAAGCGGGTGCAAAATTAGAACTTTATTTAATTTATGCAAATTTTTTACAAAACTTTTTTGCATAAAAAAAAGCCTCTCATTTCTGAGAGGCTTTTTATGTTGGTCTACTAGGACTCGAACCTAGAAAGACTGCACCAAAAACAGTTGTGTTACCATTACACCATAGACCAGCAGTGCTGTTAAGCGAGTGCAAATTTAAGGCTTTATTTAGTTTACGCAAACTTTTTGGGCAAAAAAAATCACTTTTTTTCATTTTTTTACTTTTGAAATTTTCACTACAATCAAAAACACCTCATAGCCAACGCGTTACTTTTAAATGATAGTTTTGTAGAATTTTTTGTTAATGACCTTTTCTTTACATAAAAAAACATTTTCTTTGTAGGATAGAAAAACATTCAAATTTTTAACACCTAAATATGGCACAATTCAATTTCAATAAATGGAATACCGTTATTGGTTGGTTTGCATTTGCAATCGCTTTAATCACTTATACATTAACAGTCGAACCTACAATGAGCTTTTGGGATTGTGGAGAATATATCGCTACCGCAGCCAAACTTGAAGTAGGTCACCCTCCTGGAGCTCCGCTTTTCCAAATGATGGGTGCATTTTTTGCCATGTTTGCAATAGACGCGCAACATGTAGCTGTAATGGTTAACATGATGTCTGTTTTCTCTAGCGCCTTTACCATATTGTTTTTGTTCTGGTCTTCGTCTATGATCTTAAAAAAGATTGTAGCTCGTTTTGCTGAAATCGACCAAAACAATTCAATTGTTATTTTAGGAAGCTCTTTTGTAGGGGCTTTAGCTTATACATTTTCTGATAGTTTTTGGTTTAATGCTGTTGAAGCAGAGGTTTATGCAATGGCTTCTTTATTAATTGCATTACTTTTTTGGCTTGGTTTACGTTGGGAACAAGATATGGACAAACCAAAAGGAAACAAATGGCTTTTAATCATTTCGTTGGTTGTTGGTCTTTCGTTTGGAGTTCACTTTATGGCTCTTTTAACTATTCCATCTATCGGATTTTTATACTATTTCAAACACTACGAAAAAGTTACAATCAAGAATTTCCTTATTGCTAATGTAGTTGTTATTGGAATTTTATTATTCATTTTCAAATTACTACTTCCATTAACTATGGCATTTTTCGGGAAAACCGAAATCTTCATGGTAAACAGCATGGGACTTCCTTTTAACTCAGGAACTATTTTTGTAGCATTATTATTTATTGCTTTTTTCTATTTTGGATTAAAATACACTAAACAAAAAGGATTTATATTCTACAACACTATAATATTATGTATTTTATTCATTCTGATTGGTTTCTCTACATGGCTAATGCTTCCTGTACGTGCAAATGCAAATACAGTTATTAACGAAAACAAACCTTCTGATGCTACTGAGGTTTTAGCGTATTATAATCGTGAGCAATATGGCGTAAATCCTTTATTTTATGGACCTCAATACACAGAACTTTTCTCTGGCCTTGATGCTAAAACACCTTATTTAGACAAAAAACCTAACTACGAAAGAGATTATAAAACAGGTAAATATATCATTACCAACAATTATAAAAATGCAGAGCAAAATTCTGATGACAATCAGAAAGCGGTTCTGCCAAGAATGTGGAGCACAGAAACGGCTCACATTCAAAACTATATCAATTTTACAAATCCTCCGAAATTCAGAATTAACCCTAACTATGATTATGATGAAGATTTGTCAAAATATGGAATCGACGCTAGCCAATTAAGCGAAGACGAATACAACAAAGCTACAGCTCAATTGCGTAATGAAGTTGAAAAAACAGTTTCTGAATTCAGAAAAGCTTACGCACAAAAACAAATTGATAACGAAGGTTATATTAAATTCTTAAGAAGTTATGGTGACTACTTAATTATCGAAAAACCAACTACAGTAGACAATTTCAGTTTTATGTTTGAGTATCAATTTGGATACATGTACTGGAGATATTTAATGTGGAATTTTGTTGGACGCCAAAATGATGTTCAAGGTAAATACGATAATTTAGATGGAAACTGGATCAGCGGTATCAAACCTTTAGATTCAATTCATTTAGGTTCTCAAGACAATTTGCCATCAGATGTATTAAATAACAAAGGAAGAAATGTTTACTATTTCCTTCCATTTATTTTAGGTTTAATTGGTATCATGTACCATGCTAACAAAGATTTAAAGAGCTTTTATGTTCTTTTGGCTTTATTCTTATTTACAGGAATTGCATTAAAAATATACTTAAACGAAAGACCTTTTGAACCTCGTGAAAGAGATTATGCACTTGTAGGATCGTTCTATGTCTTTGCGATCTGGATCGGATTTGGTGTTTATTCACTTTATGAAAGTTTCCAGAAATATGTAGCTCCAAAAATTGCTGGACCAGTTATCATTGCTGGAAGCTTATTAGCTGCTCCTATTTTAATGGCTTCACAAAACTGGGACGATCACGACAGATCTGGAAGATATACTGCTGTTGCAATGGCAAAAGCATATTTAAGTTCTTGTGATAAAGACGCAATTTTATTCACCATTGGAGATAATGACACCTTCCCACTCTGGTATGCACAAGAAATTGAGCATTTCAGAACCGATGTGAAGATTGTAAATACAAGTTTATTTATGACAGATTGGTACATCGATCAAATGAAGGCTAAGTCTTATGAATCTAATCCGTTGCCTATTTCTTTTGTACATAGCCAATATGTAGGAGACAATTTAGATTATACAGCTTATATTCAAAAAATTGATACCCGTTGGAATATTAAGGATTTCATTGATTTCATCAAAAATCCTAAATCGACTGTTGGTTTACAAAACGGACAAACTATTCATTTCTACCCTACAAACAAGATTAGAGTGAATGTGGACAAAAACACTATTATTCAAAATAAAGTAGTTAATCCGAAATATTACGATTCTATTGTTCCTTACTTAGATATTGACATTAAAGGAAGCGCATTATACAAAAACCGTTTAATGATGCTTGATATCTTAGCAAATAACAATTGGAAGAGACCAATCTACTTTAGTGGTGGTGCTTTTGATGATGAAGATTATTTATGGTTAAAAGATTATCTGCAATTAGACGGAATGGTTTACAAATTAGTTCCAGTAAAAAATACTCCTTCGAAAGATGGTGGGCCATTAGATATGGGACAAATTGATGCTGATAAAATGTACGATATTGTAATGAAATGGGATTGGGGTAACAGCGAAAGCGAAAAAATCTATCATGATCCAGAAACAAGAAGAAACAGTATTACATACCGCACTAATCTTTCTAGATTAATGAACCAACTTATTGAAGAAGGTAAAATTGACAAAGCTAAAAATGTAATTAATTTGGCAATGACAAAAATGCCTTTAGACAAATTTGGATATTACTCTTTAGTTGAAGGTTTTGCTGATGGTTATTACAAAGTTGGAGAAACTGCTAAAGCACAAGATCTTCTAAACAAATTAGTTCAAAAATACAAAGAGAACTTAAACTATTACAGCACTTTGACTCCATCTGACCAAACTGATTTAGCTGTAGATATTATTACAGATATTGAACGTTATAGAAGTTTATTACACGTAATGGATGCAAACAAAGACACTGCTTTTTACAATAAACACAAAACAACATTCAATACTTATGTAAATGTTTTTGAGCGTTTTGGACGTGAAAAAGAATAGATAATATACGAAAATCTTAACAATTAAAAAAATGCAGCGCTGTTTGATAAATAGCGCTGCATTTTTTAATTTTATACTATAATACAATTCCATTCAAGATGAGTTTCTATTGGGTAAAAACTAATTCATTTATTAAAAAGGTATTCTCTAAATATTGCTGGGACATTCCCAACAATGAAAAGAAAATATACTTGACTTTTGATGACGGCCCTACTCCAGAAATAACAGATTGGGTTTTATCTGAATTGAAAAAATTTGATGCAAAAGCCACTTTCTTCTGCATCGGAAAAAACATTAAAGCCAACTTGGCTCTTTTCGAAAAACTAATTACTGAAGGCCATTCAATTGGAAACCATACCATGAATCATGTCAATGGATGGAAAAGCCACACGAATGAATATATTGAAAATGTAAAAAACTGTGCAGATATTTTAGACGAACAGGAAAAAGCTACGCATCATTTATTATTCCGTCCTCCTTACGGAAAAATCAAAAAAGCACAATCTAAAATTCTTAGAAAATTAGGCTATAAAATTGTAATGTGGGATGTTTTAAGTGCAGATTTTGACCAAAGTATAACTCCTGAAAAATGCCTTGAAAACGTAACAAAAAATGTAAAATCAGGAAGTGTAATTGTTTTTCATGACAGCATTAAAGCTTCTCCAAATTTAAGATTTGCTTTGCCTAGAACACTGCATTTTTTAAAAGAAAATGGATATAAATTTGACATTATTCACTAAATAACATCAACAAAAAGAGGTTATTTAGACGTTAAATTGTTCTTGAACAATTCCTATTATAGTATTCGCATCAAGCTCTCCAGATTGTCTCCAGATCATTTGTCCTTCTTTATAAATCATTAAGGTTGGTAATCCTTTTATGCGAAGTGCTTCTGCCAGTTCCTGATTTTTATCTACATCTATTTTGATTACCTTAGCTTTATCACCAAGCGCAGCAGCAACATCCTTAATAACAGGATGCATAGAAACTGAAGATTCATTCCAATCTGTGTAAAAGTCAATTAACACTGGAACTTGAGCATTTATTAATTCTCCAAATTTTGACATAAAACCAAAAATTTAAGTTTTTTAAATCTCTTAAAAGAAATAAATATTATACAAATGTAGCATTTTTAACGAATTAAGCGACATTACGGCCCTTTTTTAGTTCAATTACTGTTATTTCAGGCATAATTCCAACTCGTCCTGGATAAGCATGAAAACCAAATCCACGGTTAACATAAACGTATCTTCCGACGTTTTCGTACAGTCCAGCCCATTGTTTATAAATATATTGTGCTAAACTCCATTTGAAATATCCAGGAATTTCGATTCCGAACTGCATACCGTGCGTATGTCCTGCAAATGTCAAATGAAAATTCTTTGGATGATCTTTAATTTCTGCTTCCCAATGACTTGGATCGTGGCTCATTAAAACTTTAAAATCGTCTTTATGGACATTTTCAGAAGCTTTATTTAAATCTCCCGCTTTTTTAAAATTCACCCCCCAGTTTTCCACACCAATCAAAGCAATTTTATCATCGCCTTTTTGAATATAAGTATGTTCATTCAGCATTAATTTAAAACCAATCTGACCATACAAATTTTTAATCTCCTTAAAATTTTCGTCCTTTTCTTTTTCAGAAGGCCAAGTCACATATTCGCCATAATCGTGATTTCCTAAAACAGCAAACTTCCCATATTTATAATCTTTAATACGACTAAAAGTTTCCAGCCAAGGATGCATTTCTTTAGCGTGTGTATTGACAATATCACCTGTAAACAAAATCAAATCTGCTTCTTGGGCATTAATCAAATCAATAGCATAATTGATTTTCTCAGGATTATCAAAACTTCCGCTATGAACATCCGAAATTTGTGTGATTTTAAAACCATCAAAAGCATCTGGAAGATCTGGAAAAAAGATCGTTTGTTTGATTACTTTGAAATTATATTTTCCTTCAAAAATTCCATAAATAATAGAAAGAAACGGAATTGCTGCCAAACCTAATGCCAACTGACTTACAAACTTTCGCCTATCAGGCATCATCTCCTTTCGAGGAGTATTATAAATAAAATAATTTAAGATGCTTGCTCCTATTCTAAAAATATCTTCGCCAAACATTATTAGCGTAAGCACAATTTTAGGCACATATACCGTTAGCATCAAACCTGTGGTAAACATAAATTGCCTAGTCTGGCCAACAGATCGGTCTACTTGCGAAAAAGAATATATAATAAAGATTAAAACCAGTAAGCTTATAACTTGATAACCAATCAAAACCCAACGTGTTTTGATTAAAGTTCGAAAAGCCTGATAGGAATAGAACTCAATAAATAATAAAAGAGCACAAAGAATTATAAAACGAAAGATCATTTAATTTATAGTTTTAAACAAAGTAACAAAGAATGAGAATTCTATTTCTTTTTATTATAAAAAATTTAACTCTAAAAAATAAAAAAGCTGAAAGAATGGCTTCTTCCAGCTTTAACCTACCAACCTTTAAAACTATTTAATCTTACGATTTATAAGTGTCGCTTATATTATTTTGCTTTTTCAGCTTCTGGTTTTGCAGTTTCTGCTTTTTTCTCACCTTTAGCTTTTTTGTTTGTTTTTTTATCATATTTAGGAGCTTTCGCTTCTTTTGTTTGAGTTGTTTGCGCTGGAGTTGTTTGCGCGTTTACCATTGAGAATGTTCCTAAAACTGCTACTGCTAAAATTGCTAATTTTTTCATGACTTTTAAATTTTTATGATTGTTATTTCATTATTTATAAGTCAAAGATATAATCGTTAAATGAAGACAAAATGAAGATAAAGTCTTACAAGAAATTTTAACTTTTAATTAGCTTTTTCAAACACTAAGATAAAAGTGGTTCCTTCATTTAAAACCGATTTCACTTTTATTTGAATATGATGAAAAGATGCAATACTTTGTGCAATCGCAAGCCCTAACCCCTGCCCTTCCTGATCGGAATTGATTCTGGCAAAACGGCTGAATATTTTTTCAGTCTGCGATTCATCCATTCCTATTCCTGAATCTTTTACTGAAATGAAATAATGTTCATCAACAAAACCATCTTCTACTATAATATTTCCACCAGATTTATTGTACTTAATGGCATTTGTAGCTAAATTATATAAGAGAATATGAATTAATGTTTTATTCCCAGTAAAGACAAAGCCATTCTGCATTTTATTTTCGAAGTGAATTTCTTTGTCATCAATTCGATCCTGAAGATCTTCATACAAATCTGAAATTATTTCGCGAAGATCAATTTCTTCATTCGCTTCATATTGATTATTATCAATTCTAGAAATCAAGAGAAGATTATTGATGATTTTTTTTAGCATATCTAATGTCTTTAGCGAACCAGCAATTTTATCAACTGCATTATCGTCTAAAGATTCATTCTGCAATAAGTTTTCAAGTTTGTTTTTGAGCAGTGCAATTGGCGTAAGAAGTTCGTGTGAAACATTCGAAATAAACTGTTTCTCTTTTTTAAAAACTTCAGCAATTCGATCCATCATTTGATTCAGAACAAAATCCAATTCTCTAAAATCTCTCGAAGCTGCTTTTATCGGAGTATGATCAAATGTTTCCGGTTCGTTTACTCGCCTTATTTTGGTATCAATAATTTTGTAAAACGGCTTTAAAAGATATTCTATATAAAAAGTATCGGCCAAAAAAGTAATAAATAGAATGACCACAAAAACTATTATAATAAAGAGTTTAATTACAAAAGTCAAATCGTTAACCTCGCTCAAACTGCTTCCAATTTCAAGCTGATAGTCTTGACCTTCATACACAAAATGATGCTGCAAAATTCGATATTCGTTTTCTTCTCCTTCTATTTTTCGATACTCATTACTAAAAGTTGTTTTCTTTTGATGTAATTGCATTGGAACGCGAGAAAGCACTAAAAACTCACTGTGAAGAGTTGAAAACTCCGAAAAAGTTTCAGTTGAATCATCTGGATTTTCTATAAAATCATTTATTTCTTCCTGATTTAAGTACTCAATAAATTTCTTCTTTTTCTCTAAAAGACTATTATTGATATGATGATAGACCACATTTTCAACCAAAAGGGGAAGCATTAGCCATAAAACCAAAATGACCAACAATCTTGTCATGGCATTAAAAATGGCTAATTGATGTTTTATTTTCACAAGAATCGTTTTATTCGTTTATACGATAACCAACATTTCGAACAGTTTCAAACCAATCTATTGCTGCATGTTTATCTAATTTCTTTCTGAGATTTCGAACATGAACATCAATAAAATTAGAATCTGAATTTACCTCTAAAATATCTCCCCAAATATGTTCGGTTAACTGAAGACGAGTAATAACACGATTTTTATTTAGAACCAAATATTGAAAAATATCGAATTCTTTTTTCGTAAGACTAATTGGCTGATCATTAAAACTTACTTTATAATCCTGAAGCTGTAAAACAAAATCATGAATCGTAAGATTATTTAAAGTAAAACCGTGTATTCTTCGAATAACAGCAAATAATCTTGCGCTTAATTCTGTCAAAGCAAAAGGTTTAGTCAAATAATCGTCGGCGCCAAGATGAAGTCCGTTGATTCTATCATCCAGTTCTCCTCTAGCCGTTAAAACAATAACTGCCATTTTTGATTTTGTTTTTCTAACGGTCTGCAGCACTTCAAAACCATCGCCATCGGGAAGCCCCAAATCCAGTAGCATGGCATCATAATCATTACTATTAAACTCTTCTAAAGCATCACTGCAAGTATGCGCAATCTTGCAGATGTACCCTGCATTACACAAAAAATCATAAACTTCTACGGCAAGTTCTCGATTATCTTCTACAATCAAAACATTCATAAACAAGGTGTTTAAGCACAATTAAAATTAATCATTTAAAAAGAAGAAAAAACAGCATTGTCAAAACATTAACGAAAAAAGCTGACAAATTTCTTTATCAGCTTTTACCACCGGCATTCTTCATAATTATCCTTCCTGTTTTGTTTCCTTACAATCCTTTGAAAACAAAACAAAAACAATATTATTTTTTCACTTCTGCTTTTGGGGTTTCTGTTTTTGCAGTTTCACTTTTTGCTGATTTTGCTTTTTTCTCAGATTTGTGTTTTTTAGGATGTTTTGTTGCTTTTACTTCTTTAGCTGGAGTTTCTTTTCCTGTTTTTGCTGGAAAAGCATGAACCATTGCACTTGTTCCTAAAACTGCTACTAGTACCATTAATAAATTTCTCATGATTTCTAAGATTTAATAATTAATAACCTTTTAATTTATACCTCAAAATTATCCTGACAACATGAAGAAAAAATGAAGAAATCGTACCTAATGAATATTTTAACTAGACATTAACTATTCGGATAATTTTCGAGAAGCAAATCGTTTTTTAAAACCCAATTGTTTATTTTTACAGACTAATATTTTTTATATGTCAACTCAAAAACGCCTTTTTCTTCTAGATGCTTATGCACTAATTTTTCGTGGTTATTATGCTTTTATAAAAAACCCGAGAATCAACTCAAAAGGAATGGATACATCTGCAATTATGGGTTTTATGAACTCACTTTTGGATGTTATTAAAAGAGAAAAACCAGATCATTTAGCCGTTGCTTTCGACAAAGGCGGAAGCCATGTAAGAACCGAAATGTTCGTAGAATACAAAGCCAATCGTGATGCAACGCCAGAGGCTATTAAAATTGCCGTTCCGTATATTCAGGAATTATTGCGAGCAATGCATATTCCTATTATTGAAGTCGAGGGCTGTGAAGCCGATGATTTAATTGGAACTATTGCCAAACAAGCAGAGAAACAAAACTACAAAGTCTTCATGGTAACGCCAGATAAGGATTTTGCACAATTGGTTTCTGAAAATATATTTATGTACAAACCTGCTCGTATGGGCAACGGAATTGAAATTTGGGGAATCCCAGAAGTTTTGGCAAAATTTGAGATTGAAAGACCAGACCAAGTAATTGATTTTCTTGGAATGATGGGTGACGCCGTGGATAATATTCCTGGATTGCCTGGAGTTGGTGAAGTTACAGCCAAAAAGTTCCTGAAAGAATTTGGTACAATGGAAAACCTTTTAGAAAATACACATTTACTAAAAGGAAAAATGAAAGAAAACATCGAAGCTAATAAAGACAAAGGTATTTTGTCTAAAAAACTGGCAACAATTATTTGCGACTGCGATGTAACCTTCAACGAAGATGATTACGAACTTTCGCGTCCTGATATCGAAAAAACAGATGCTATTTTTCAAGAATTAGAATTTAGAAGAATGGCGGAACAGTTTGATAATTTATTTAAAACTGATGGCACACAAACTGCTACTCCAGCTCCTGATGCCAAATTATACAAAAAACCGCAACCTAAAAACGAAGACCAATTTGATCTTTTTGGCGGTGGCGGAACTCTTGACGATGAAAACCCTGAAAGTGCAAGAACTTCGTTTTATAATACTTTAGAAAACACAGAGCATTCTTATCAAACCATTCAAGGTGATTTAGGGATTAAATTGCTTTTGCAGAATTTAGAAAAACAAACTGCGGTTTGTTTTGACACAGAAACGACTGGAATTGATGCTTTACACGCAGAATTGGTCGGAATGTCTTTCTCTTACGAAAAAGGAAAAGCATTTTATGTTCCGTTTCCGGAAAGCCGAGAAGAGGCTCAAACTTTGATTAACAAATTTGTTCCGTTTTTTGAAAATGAAAACATTGAGAAAATCGGACAGAACTTAAAGTACGATTTAAAAATCCTTTCTAATTATGGTGTAACTGTAAAAGGAAAACTTTTTGACACCATGATTGCACATTATCTGATTAATCCAGATATGCGTCACAATATGGATATTTTAGCCGAAACGTATTTAAAATATTCTCCAAAATCAATCGAAACTTTAATTGGTAAAAAAGGAAAAAATCAGCTTAATATGCGCGATGTTCCTTTGGAAGACATTAAAGAATATGCTGCCGAAGATGCCGATGTTACATTACAATTAAAAGAAATCTTTACAGCTGAATTAGATAAAACAGAAACTAAAAAGTTATTTGATGAAATCGAAATTCCGTTAGTAAGCGTTTTGGCTGATATGGAAACGGAAGGTATTCGTTTAGATGTTGACTTCTTAAAAGAAATGTCTAAAGAAATGGATGTTGAAATTAAATCTCTTGAACAGCAGATTTACGAAACAGCTGGCGAAAAATTCAATTTAGCTTCTCCAAAACAATTAGGTGACATTTTATTTGATAAAATGAAGATTGGCGGAGCAAAACAAAAGAAGACTAAAACAGGTCAATATGCAACTGGAGAAGAAGTTTTGACTTATTTGGCTAATGACAACCCAATTGTAAAACAGATTCTGGATTGGCGTCAAATGGTAAAACTACAAAGCACTTATATTTTAGCTTTACCTGAACAGGTTGACAAAAAGACTTTACGTGTTCATACTGATTATATGCAAACTGTCGCTGCAACGGGACGTTTAAGCTCTAATAACCCGAACTTGCAGAACATTCCAATTCGTACAGAAAGAGGACGTCAGATTCGTAAAGCATTTGTGGCTCGCGATGAAAACCACACTTTAATCTCTGCCGATTACTCTCAAATCGAATTACGAATTATTGCTGCTTTGAGCGGTGAAGAAAATATGATTGCAGCTTTCCAAAATGGAGAAGACATTCACAGAGCTACTGCTGCGAAAGTTTTTGATGTGGCGCTAGAAGAAGTTTCTCGCGAACAAAGAAGTAATGCGAAAACCGTAAACTTTGGAATTATCTACGGTGTTTCAGCTTTTGGTTTGAGCAATCAAACTTCGTTATCAAGAAGCGAAAGCGCTGCATTGATTGATGCTTATTATAAAACATATCCACGTCTTAAATCTTATATTTCAGAACAAGTTGAATTTGCTCGTGAAAAAGGTTATGTGCAAACTATTTTAGGGCGTCGCAGATATTTAAAAGATATTAATTCTGCAAATGCTGTTGTAAGAAGCGCTGCAGAACGAAATGCTGTAAATGCTCCAATTCAAGGAAGCGCTGCCGATGTGATTAAAATTGCAATGATCAATATTCATAAAAAACTTCGCGACGAAAACTGGAAATCAAGAATGTTGCTTCAAGTACATGATGAGCTTGTGTTCGATGTTCACAACGATGAACTCGAGAAAATTCAGCCTATGATTAAACACGAAATGGAAAACGCGTTTAAAATGTCGGTTCCTTTAGTAGTTGAATTAGGAATGGGTAAAGATTGGCTAGAAGCGCACTAATTCTAATTTTAGATTTCAGATTGTTGATTTTAGATTTTTGATAACTTTAAAACAATCTGATTTTACAAAATCATAAAAAAAACCATCAGTTTCAGCTGATGGTTTTTTTATTTTTATTTTTTTCGAGTTGATTCTCTTTCTTTCAATTTTGTTTTGATGACGATTGTTTCGTATTCAGAAATTGTTCCTTCTGGCTCTTCCAATCTTTCGATTAATCTTTTTGCAGCCACTTCTCCAATTTCAACTCCATGCTGACTTACAGTAGTCAAACTTGGCGATAAACGTCTTGAAGCTAGAATTCCGTCTGCAAAACCAATGATTGAAATATCTTCTGGAACTCTAAATCCCTTTTTCAAACTTACTCTTAATGCCGCAACCGAATCATTTTCATCCAAAGCAAAAATTCCGTCAATTTTATGATCAAAAATCCCTTCGATTTTAGCCTTCATGTCTTCTTCAGAATCGGTACGAAGAATAATTTTTTCGTTAACCGGAATATTATTGTCTTTTAGAGCTTTCAAGTATCCTTCTGTTCTTAATCTTCCAACACTTATATTATCTACAGAAGAAATCAACGCAATATTTTTACATCCTAAATCAATTAAATGCTGTGTAGAGTTTAAAGCTGAATCAAAATCATCAACCACAACTTTATCACAATCTACTTCATCAGCAATACGATCGAACATTACAATTGGAGTTCCATCGTTTATAATTTCTGAAAAGTGATTGTAATCCTGAAGTTTTTGTGCCTCCTGAGAAACAGAAAGAATAAATCCATCAATTGTTCCGTTGCTCAACATTTCTAATGTATGAACTTCTTTCTCTAAAGATTCATTCGAAATACACGTAATTACATTATATCCTTTTTTATCGGCAACTTTCTCGATACCGCTAAAAACCTTAGCAAAAAAAGAGTTTAATATATTAGGTATAATTACACCTATCGTTTTTGTCTTACGATTCTTTAAATTCAGACCAATAACATTCGGCTTATAATTTTTGAGTTTTGCATACTCTTTAATCTTCACCTTCGTTTGCTCACTAATTTCCGGACTGTCATTCAGAGCTTTAGACACTGTTGACACCGAAACTCCTAGTTCTTTCGCAATTTGTTTTAGAGTTGCTTTAGCTTTCATCTATAAAAGTTTATGTAATTAATACAAATATAGTAGAATTACCGAAAATACAATAAAAAACAACTAGCTGTCTTTCAAATTATACCATTTATTCGAAATAATATTAAAAAAGCAGATTTTTCTGAAACCGTATCTCCTAAAATTTCGTTAATAATTAAATACAAAACAACTAATGGCCAATGTTGTTAACCTATTAAAAAAACTTGATTATGAAAAACGAAGTTAAAATTCATGAAGTTGACCCTTCACTGAATAGCAGAAGGAGCTTTCTTAAGCTCAGTGGATTAACATTAGTGACCACAGGTTTGGTTCTAGCTGGCTGCAGCGACAATGATAATGATGACAATATGCCTGACACTTCTCTGCCGGGAATCAGAAATGGTGTCTTCGACTTAGGTTCTGGAGATTTTGGAGTATTAACGTATGCCTATGCTCTAGAACAATTAGAAGCCGATTTTTATACTAAAGTAGTAAATTCGAGCAGTTTCAACACAACATTCAGTAGTGTGGAACAAGAAGTTTTAACTGACTTATACCATCACGAAGTAGTTCATCGAGATTTTTTCAAAGCTGCTTTGAATGGAGCGCTTCCCGATCCAAGTTCACAATTACTTCCTACTCTAGCCTTTAATTATGGTTCTTTAAATTTCAACAGCCGCACTGAAGTTCTTGCTACTGCAAAAGCGCTAGAAGACACTGGGGTTGCTGCTTATAATGGAGCGGGAAAATTAATTAAAACAGCAGACTATTTATTATTGGCAGGAAAAATTGTTTCTGTAGAAGCAAGACATGCTGCGGCAATAAGAAGTTTGATTAATCCGAATTCTAATGATTTTGCTGGAGACGACATTGTAAATATGTCAACAGGATTAGACGACGCAAAAGATCCGTCTAAAATTCTGCCTATCGCTGCGAATTTTATTACCACACAATTTACAGCTAAATACTTACCTTAATATAAACCAGTAAAACTTAGAAATTATGAACATTTTAAAATTTATAGAATCCTTTACTGATGATAACTTAATGAAAAGTACTGGATCAAGAAGAGACAGTTTTACTCAGTTTGGGAATATCGGAAAAAATTTAGCTTTAGCATCAATTCCGTTTGGATTGTCGGCTCTTACCAATAAAGTTTTCGCACAAGATATTACAGCAACTCCCGCAACACCTATTGGTGCCTTGCAATTTGCCTTAACCTTAGAATATCTTGAAGACGAATTTTACGCAATGGCTTTAGATTCTGGAGTAATTCCAGCTTCTGAAAATGGCGGACGCGATTTAAAAGTATTTCAACAAATTGCTGCACACGAATCTGATCACGTAAAATTTTTAATTGCAGGTTTAGGAGGTTCAGCAAGTGCCAATTTTGTTCCAAAACCAACTTTTGACTTTACAGTTGGAGGCGCTTTTGATCCGTTTGGAGATTACCCAACCTTTTTAGCACTAGCGCAAGCTTTTGAAGATACGGGAGTTCGAGCTTATAAAGGACAGGCTGCTAATTTAATTACTACACCAGATTTATTAACTGCAGCCTTGCAAATTCATTCTGTTGAAGCACGCCACGCTTCAGAAGTTAGAAGATTGAGAGGTTTAAAAGGATGGATTTCCAATGCTGAAAGAGGCGTAGGTATGCCAGCAGCAACACAAGCTGTATACGATGGCGAAGGCGTAACCATGCAGGCGGGATTTAATACTGCAACTGCTTTTGGTCCTGCAGCAGGCTCAGAAGCTTATGATGAGCCACTTACAACACAACAAGTTGTTGATATTGCCAATATATTTATTGTATAATCGATTTTTCTAAATATTTAACCGTCTTTACTTTATTGTAGAGACGGTTTTTTTATTGGCTAAATAATTAAAAAACTGAAGTCCTGATTTTCAGCAGATAAAATATTCTTTCAGGTATTTGGTTTTAAAATAATTAATTGTACTTTTGCATCCCCTTTATTGGGGATGGAATGTTTAATTAAAATAATATTATGGACGCATTAAGCTACAAAACAGTTTCAGCTAGCAAAGCCACTGTAACTAAAGAGTGGATTGTTGTTGACGCTGAAGGTCATAACTTAGGACGTCTTGCTTCTAAAGTTGCAATGATCTTAAGAGGTAAGTACAAGCCAAGTTACACACCGCACGTTGACTGTGGAGATAACGTAATTGTTATCAACTCAGAGAAAATTAACCTTACAGGTACAAAATTGAATGACAAAATTTACATGCGTCATACAGGTTACCCAGGAGGACAAAGAACTTTAACTGCTAAAGTATTGCAAGCTAAAAACCCTGCATTATTAGTAGAAAAAGCTGTAAAAGGTATGTTACCTAAAAACAAATTAGGAGCTGAACTTTTTAGAAATCTAAATGTTGTTGTAGGATCTGAGCACACTCACGGAGCTCAAAAACCTAGAACTGTTAACCTAAATGATCTTAAGTAATGGGAGTTATTCACAAAATCGGTAGAAGAAAAACCGCTGTTGCACGTGTTTATGTTTCTGAAGGAACTGGAAACATCACTGTAAACAAAAAAGAATTCGCAACTTACTTTCCAACTGCAACTTTACGTTACAAAGTTTTACAACCATTATCTATGACAGAAAATGAAAACAACTTTGATGTAAAAGTAAACGTTTACGGAGGTGGTACAACTGGTCAAGCAGAAGCTGTAAGAATGGCATTAGCACGCGTAATGTGTGAAGTTAACGCTGAAAACAGAGGAATCCTTAAACCAGAAGGTTTATTAACAAGAGACCCAAGAATGGTTGAACGTAAGAAATTCGGTCAGAAGAAAGCTCGTAAGAGATTCCAATTCTCTAAACGTTAATATTACCTGTCTTGTTCAGATGGGACAAGACATTATCAATTATTTATTGAAATTAAAAAACACAGTTATTGTTGCTCTCCTACCGAGGTAGGATATAGTTTAGCATCTAAATGTATAAAGCCAGAGAAATCGCCATTTATACATTGCTAATCAACAGAACGTAAACTAGTACAAAAATGGCAAACAAAATAGAAGTAAAAGAATTACTAGAAGCAGGTGTTCACTTCGGACACATGACTAGAAAATGGGATCCAAATATGGCTCCTTACATTTATATGGAGCGTAATGGTATTCACATTATCAATCTATATAAAACTGCAGCTAAAATTGAAGAGGCTAATGAAGCTTTGAAAAAAATCGCTGCATCAGGTAGAAAAATCTTATTCGTAGCTACCAAAAAACAAGCAAAAGACATCGTTGCTGATAAAGCAAAAGCTGCAAACATGCCTTACATCACTGAAAGATGGCCAGGTGGTATGTTGACTAACTTCGTAACTATCAGAAAGGCAGTTAAAAAAATGTCTTCTATCGATAAAATGAAGAAAGATGGTACTTTCAACACTTTATCTAAAAAAGAGCGTTTACAAGTTGATCGTCTACGTGCTAAATTAGAGAAAAACTTAGGTTCAATTGCTGATATGTCTAGATTACCTGCAGCATTGTTCGTAGTAGATATCAAAGCTGAACACATCGCAATAAAAGAAGCTCAAAAATTAAACATTCCAGTTTTCGCAATGGTTGATACGAATTCTGACCCAAGAGAGGTTGATTACGTGATTCCTGCAAATGATGACGCTTCTAAATCAATTGACAAAATTTTATCTTTAGTAACTACTGCAGTAATCGAAGGTCTTTCTGACAGAGGTGCTGAAAAAGAAGTTGAAGCTGCTGAAGAAGCTCCTGCTGTTGAAGCTGAAGCTGCTCCTGCAACTGAAGAATAAATCAAACATTTAAATTCCAAATTTTAAATTCCAAAGTCCAAGCCAAATTAAAAACGTTATGTTGATAATTTATTAAAATTGGAGTTTGGGATTTAAAAGCTGGAATTTTTTACTTTTAAACACATTAAAACTTAAAATATTATGGCAACAATTACTGCTGCAGACGTAAATAAATTAAGACAATCTACAGGTGCCGGAATGATGGACTGTAAAAAAGCTTTAGTTGAAGCTGAAGGAGATTTCGACAAAGCTATACAAATCCTTAGAGAAAAAGGACAAAAAGTTGCTGCTAACCGTTCTGACCGTGAGTCTGCTGAAGGAGCTGCTGTTTCTTTTATCAATGCAGATAACACTAAAGGAGCTATCATCACTTTAAACTGTGAAACTGACTTCGTAGGTAAAAATGAAGCTTTCGTTGCTTTAGCTAAAGATTTAGTAGAAAGAGCTATCAACTTCTCTTCTAAAGAAGAATTATTAGCTTCTGATTTCAACGGAATTACAGTTGCTGAGAAATTAATCGAGCAAACTGGAGTTATTGGTGAGAAAATCGAAATTGGTGGTTTCGAAATTTTAGAAGGTGCTTACGTTGGATCTTATGTTCACGTTAATAAAATTGCTGCTTTAACTGCAATTTCTGCTCCAGTTGCTAACGCTGAAGCTTTAACAAAAGATATCTCTATGCAAGTTGCTTCTATGGGAGCTGATACATTATCTTACAAAGATTTTGATCCTGCTTTCGTTGAATCTGAACTTGCTGCTCGTATTGCTGTAATCGAAAAAGACAATGAAGAAGCAAAACGTTTAGGAAAAACTTTAAAAAATGTTCCTAAATACATCTCTTTCTCTCAATTAACTCCTGAAGTTATCAAACAAGCTGAAGAAGATGCTAAAGCTGAATTAAAAGCTGAAGGAAAACCAGAGCAAATCTGGGACAAAATTCTTCCAGGAAAAGTTCAACGTTTCATTTCTGACAACACTACTTTAGATCAAGAAAAAGCTTTACTTGATCAAAACTTCATCAAAGATGACAGTAAAAAAGTTGGTGATTACGTTAAAGGATTCAATGTTGAAATTACAGGTTTCAAAAGAGTTACTTTAGGTTAATATATTATTTTCAATATTAAAAAGCCCGAATATTTATTTATTCGGGCTTTTTTATTTTCATATAAAACTAACTCTCAACTGGTAAATTTCTTGCTCGCATCAATGCATCTGATTTTGGAGCGTGCCCTCTAAAATTCTCGTACATTTCTTCATTATCAATCGTATTTCCAACGCTTAAAACTGTTTTGTAAAGACGTTCAGAAACTTTCTTGTCAAAAGGTCCGTTTCCTTCTAAAAAAGCTTCGTAAGCATCCGCATTGATAACATCTGCCCATAAATAACTGTAATAACCTGCCGCATATCCGTCACTTGAAAAAATATGAGCAAATTGCGTAATTCTATGCCTCATTACAATTTCAGCAGGCATATTAATTTCACTTAAAACTTTCTTTTCAAATGCATCTGGATCGACTGTTTCCGTTGTTAAATGTAATTTCATATCAACAAAAGAACTTGAAATCGTTTCGACAGTTGCAAAACCTTCATTAAAATTAGCTGCTTTCCCTATTCTTTCAACTAATGACTGAGATAAAGGTTCATTCGTTTTATAATGAAGCGCAAATTTATTCAGAACCTCTGGAACAGCCAGCCAATGTTCTAAAAGCTGCGAAGGAAATTCGACATAATCTCTTGCAACTGAAGTCCCTGAAAGACTTGGATATGTCACATTTGAACACAATCCATGAAGTGCATGACCAAATTCATGAAATAAAGTAGTCGCATCATCCCACGAAATTAAAACTGGTTCGTTACTATTTCCTTTAATAAAATTACAGTTGTTCGATACAATTGGAAGCACTTTTCCATTTATTTTCTGCTGGTCTCTGTGTGAATTCATCCACGCACCTGAACGTTTACCAACACGCGCATATGGATCGAAATACCACAATCCTATTGGTTCTCCAGTAATTCTGTTATTCACTTCCCAAACACGAACATCGGCATGATAAACCGGAACATCAAATAGCTGTTTAAATCCTAAATCAAACAATTCTCCAGCTGTCCAAAACATCCCTTCTCGCAAATTCTCTAACTGCAGATATTGTTTTATTTCATTTTGATCCAAATCATATTGTGCTTTTCTGACTTTTTCTGCATAAAATCGGTAATCCCAAGGCTGGATTTTAAAGTTTCCGCCTTCTCGATCAACCATTTCCTGCATTGCCGAAACATCATTCTTTACCTTTTCAACCGCAGGCTTCCAAACAGACTCCATTAACTCTAATGTTTTCTGGGGATCTTTTGCCATTTTATTTGACAAACTCCATTGTGCAAAATTATCAAAACCTAATATTTTTGCTTTTTCCGCTCTTAATTTTAGAATGGATACCAATGTTTCATTTGTATCATTTTCGTTCTTATTATCGCCTCGTTTCACAAAAATTGCAAAAGCTTTTTCTCGTAAATCTCTCTGATTAGAAAAAGTTAAAAAAGGCTCTATTGAAGATCTTGTATTTCCAATACAACCCAAAACATTTATATTTCTTTCTTTTGCTTCAGCAATAGCCGCATTTTTAAATTCTTCTGGAAGACCATCAAAATCAGCTTCTGTTTTTAATTCTATATATTGATCGTTTTCTTCTGCTAACAATTTTTGACTAAATGATGTAAAAAGCGTTGCCAGTTCTTGATTAATCTTCGCAACTTTATCTTTTTCCTGTTCGTTTAATTCTGCTCCTTCTCTCACAAAATCAGTATAATAAAGCCAAAGTAAACGCTGTTGTTCTTTGGTTAAATTCTTCTTTTCATCCGATTTATATAAAGATTCAATTCTCGAAAATAGCTTTCCGTTTTGATATAATTTATCGTTTATCTCAGCCAATTTTGGCGACATTTCAACATCAACTACATTAAATTCAGGATTACTGAGATTCGATCTATAAATACCATAAACAGCGTGAATTCGATCTAATTTTTCTCCAGAAAGCTCCAAGGCCTTAATTGTATTGTCAAATGTTGGTGTTTCTGGATTATTTGCTATTGCCTCTATTTCATCTAATTTTTCCTGAATAGCAAATTCTATTGCTGGCTTAAAATCTGAAACTTTATATATGTTAAAATCAGGAACTCCACCATAAGGTCCTGACCAATCTTTTAACAATGGATTATCTAAATCTGATTCTGTTTTCATACTAAATACATTAATTATTTCTGTTCAATTATTTCTAAAAAACAATGACAGAATCCCAAAATTAACCAATCAAAAGCAAACTTCAAATTCGACCGTATTATAAAAACAGATCGGCTTTAAAGATTTAAAAAGAAATAGCTTATTTTTGAAATATCAATATCCAAAATAAAAATGTTTAAGACTCGAAAAGAAATTGTTTTTGTAATTTTAGCAGGAATATTTATAACCAATGCCGTTGTTGCTGAGTTAATTGGAGGAAAGCTAATTCAAATTGGTCCCTTTGTAATGAGTATAGGGATTTTGCCTTGGCCAATTGTATTTCTAACTACCGATTTGATTAATGATCATTTTGGTGAAAAAGGAGTAAAAAAACTTTCTTTCATAACAGCCTGTTTAATTGCATATGCCTTTTTAATTTTATTTATGGCAATGACAATTCCGGCAGCAAAAGGAATCAGTCCTGTAAATGATCAACAGTTTCAAGCAGTTTTTGGACAGAGTATGTGGATTATTTTCGGAAGTCTTATTGCTTTTATGGCTTCACAACTCATTGATGTCTGGATATTTTGGTTTTTTAAAAACAGAACAGGCGAAAAGAAAATATGGCTAAGAGCAACGGGCTCTACTGTAATTTCACAATTATTTGATTCATTTATTGTATTAGGAATCGCTTTTTGGCTTCCTGGAAAAATTGATTTTGACACTTTTATATCTTCTGGATTAATAGGATATACATTTAAACTGGCAATTGCAATCTTATTGACGCCAGCAATTTATTTAGGTCATCATTTGATTAAAAAATATCTAGACGAAGATCATTCTAAAAAAGAATAAAAATATTTTGGGTCATGAAAAAACTTAGCTTAATTATTTTAATATCAATTACCTATTTTTTTTTCAGTTGTGGCAATGACGAAAAAAAACAGCCTAAAAAAGAAATTCAGTCTGTAAATAAACTGAAACCTGCTGCTGTAAAAATAAACCCCAAAATCTCATCAAAAAATATTACTGCTCCAAAAGAAATTGAGAGCAAAAAACGGATTGATAAAAGAAAAATTTTTGCAGTTAAAAATGATATCGAAATCAAAGCTCCGATTCAAAATACTGCGCCTAAAACTGCAAATCCTTCAAACGTAAAAAAAGAAGTTAACGACAAACTAATGAGTTTTGTTAATCTTCGAAAAATATTAGATAAATGCAAAATGGGTCAGACCATGACTCAAAAACAGCTTACAGAAAACTTTGAAATTCCAGAAGAAGCCGTTAAACTAGTAAAAAGCGTAACCAAAATAGCTGAAAACGAATTGGCCGTAAAATGGCAATCAACTTGGTTTGTTGAAAAAGTATCCGATGCCGAACTTGAAGATGGCAAAATGAAAGTAGTCTTTAAAGCCAACAAAATGTATACTTCTGGAAACGCGATAGGCATAAAATACAACAAAAAAATCTACAACAATTTAATTATAATTGGTCGTTCAGCCTACATTCCGAGTGTAAAAGGATATAGTTGGCACATTGGAAGATAATGAAAGAAAAGCTGTATCAAATTAAATTTGAAACGTCTTGCCTGAAAATCAGTAAATTATAAATTAATGTTAAAAAATTACGAAAAAACTTATTTTTACTATTAGTTTTTCTCAAAAAAGATTCTATTTTTGTTAATAACATTTAACAAATAAAATCCACCAAAAATGAAAAAACTAAGTATCCTTTTCGTGTCAGTATTGACATTAGGTTTAACAGCAGTATCTTGTAGTAGCGATGACGATAACAAGAACGCATCAATTGAAGGAAAATGGGAAGTTACTCACCAAGGAGTAATTATTAACGGTCAAGAAGTATTACAACCTTATGATAATGAAGGAGGTTGTGAAATTCCATCAATGACTTTTACTAGCGATGCAAAATTCGTAGACGTTACATCTGAATTTTGGGATTCAGAATGCAGTACTTATACTGAAGACGGTACTTGGAAAAAAGACGGAAACACTTTAACGCTAAAATATAGTGATGAAGAGGTTAAAGTTGACATCTTAGATTTAAACGGTAGTACATTAAAAATAAAATCTACATACACAGAAGAAGGCGTAACATTAAGTGCTGTTTCTGTATTTAAGAAAAAATAATTTACACTTTGAATTTATCCAAAAAACCTCAAGCTTACAGTTTGAGGTTTTTTTATACATTTGAAATAAAAAGATGGAACCAATAAGATGTGGCTGGTGTACTTCCAGTGATTTATACAAAAAATATCATGATGAAGAATGGGGCGTTCCTGTTTATGACGATCCTACTTTATTTGAATTTTTAATTCTAGAAACTTTTCAGGCTGGTTTGAGCTGGATTACAATTTTAAATAAAAGAGAAAACTTCAGAGCGGCTTTTGATTATTTCGATTATAAAAAAATAGCTAATTATTCTGAAGATAAAATCGAAGAATTAATGCAGAACACCGGAATTATTCGGAACAAACTAAAAATTAAGGCCGCGGTTTCTAATGCTCAGGCTTTTATGAAAGTACAGGGAGAATTTGGAACATTCTCTGATTATATTTGGAAATACACTAATGGAAAACCGATTGTAAACAATCTAAAAAATTCAAAAGATGCTCCAGCAACTACTCCTCTTTCAGATGAAATTAGTAAAGATTTAAAAAAAAGAGGATTCAAATTTGTAGGTTCAACCGTTATTTATGCTCACATGCAAGCTACCGGAATGGTTAATGATCATGTGGAAGATTGCTTTACGCGAAAGGGAAAATAGTCTCAGTTTTCAGTCACAGTTTTCAGTTTTTTTGAACCTGAAACTTGAAACCTGAAACTTTTAAACAAAAATTACATATATTTGCTTCACACTTTAGGGGTGTCTACAAACTTGTAGGCTGAGATTTTACCCTCTGAACCTGATCTAGTTCATACTAGCGTAGGGAAAAGTAAGATGACTTCTGCGCGCATTTTTATGCGTTCTTGTAGCCATTCCTAAGGTGTATCTATACACTAAACTCAAAAGGAATGGAACTAAAAATCAACCAACAAACTAAAAAATTCAATACTGAAACGCTAAGCGTTCAATCATTGCTCGATCTCGAAATTCCGCACAAACAAAACGGAATCGCCGTTGCTGTCAACAATACCGTTGTTCCAAAACTCAAATGGAACGAATTCTTCGTACAAGAAACCGACGATATTTTAATTATTTCCGCTACACAAGGAGGTTAATAAATTCCAAAAAAGAAATTCCAAATTCCAATTTTTCAATCTTTCTGTAGACGCACTGCAGTGCCTTACTACAGTTCACAGTTCACAGTTCACACTTTACATCTCACATTTTACAATATATAAGCTATGACAAACGAAGAACAAATATCCAGAACCCCTTTTCCAAATTCTAAGAAAGTATATATCGACGGAGAAATCCATCCGATAAAAGTAGCCATGCGCGAAATTGCTTTAAGCGACACCAAACTTTCAAATGGTAACATTGAGAAAAACCCGCCAGTAACGGTTTACGATACTTCGGGCGCTTACACAGATCCGAATATTGAAATTGATATTAGAAAAGGATTGCCACGCTTACGCGAAAGTTGGATTCTAAATCGAAATGATGTTGAAATTTTAGACGAAATCACCTCCGATTATGGCTTAAGCCGATTAAAAGATGAAAGTCTAAATCATCTTAGATTTGAATATTTACATCAGCCAAAACGTGCTAAGAAAGGTGCAAACGTAACACAACTGTATTACGCTAAACAAGGCATTATCACTCCAGAAATGGAATACATCGCGATTCGTGAAAACCAACGAATCGAACTTTTAAACGAACAGACTAAAGCAATGCAATGCCAACACGGAGGAAATAGCTTTGGTGCGAACACTCCAAAAAATAAAATCACTCCCGAATTTGTCCGCTCTGAAGTAGCTTGCGGAAGAGCTATTATCCCAAACAATATCAATCACCCAGAAAGCGAACCAATGATTGTTGGTCGTAATTTCTTGGTAAAAATAAATGCTAACATTGGAAACAGCGCTGTGACTTCAAGCATTGAAGAAGAAGTCGAAAAAGCCGTTTGGGCTTGCCGTTGGGGAGCTGACACGATTATGGATTTATCAACAGGAAAAAATATTCACGAAACTAGAGAATGGATTATTCGAAATTCTCCTGTTCCAATTGGGACTGTTCCAATTTATCAAGCTCTTGAAAAAGTAAAAGGAATTGCCGAAGATTTAACTTGGGAAATTTTCCGTGATACACTGATTGAACAGGCAGAACAAGGCGTTTCGTATTTTACCATTCACGCTGGGGTTTTACTTCGCTACATTCATTTAACCGCCAATCGCGTTACTGGAATTGTTTCCCGAGGTGGTTCTATCATGGCAAAATGGTGTTTATTTCATCATAAAGAAAACTTTTTATACACGCATTTTGAAGAAATCTGCGAAATCATGAAACAATACGACGTAGCTTTTTCTCTTGGCGATGGTTTGCGTCCGGGTTCGATTGCAGATGCGAATGACGCTGCACAATTTGCCGAATTAGAAACTTTAGGCGAATTGACCAAAATCGCTTGGAAACATGACGTTCAGGTTTTTATTGAAGGCCCAGGGCACGTACCGATGCACATGATTAAAGAAAATATGGATAAACAATTGGAACATTGTCATGAAGCTCCATTTTATACTTTAGGGCCTTTAACGACAGATATTGCACCAGGTTACGATCATATCACTTCGGCAATTGGCGCCGCTATGATTGGCTGGTACGGCTGCGCTATGTTGTGTTATGTTACGCCAAAAGAGCACTTAGGTTTACCGAATAAAAAAGACGTTAAAGATGGCGTAATCACCTATAAGATTTCTGCTCATGCTGCCGACTTGGCAAAAGGCCATCCAGGAGCGCAATATCGCGATAATGCGTTGAGTAAAGCAAGATTTGAATTCCGATGGGAAGATCAATTTAATTTGGCTTTAGATCCAGATACAGCAAGAGAATTTCATGATGAAACACTTCCTGCTGATGGCGCGAAAGTAGCGCATTTCTGTTCGATGTGTGGACCAAAATTCTGCTCTATGAAAATATCTCAAGAAATTAGAGATGTTGCTGCAGCGGAAAAAGGAATGCAGGAGAAATCAGAGGAGTTTATTGAGCAAGGGAAAGAGATTTACATATAACGAAAGTATTAAGATGGAAGAATTAAGTATTAAGATTTTAAACTAAAACTCTTAATACTTTCATCTTAATACTTAATACTATCAAAATATGATTGTGATTACAAATCCTTTTTTTGTTGAAAATGAAATTCAAATTCTTCATTCTTTATTGGAGGAAGGATTGTTTTTGCTTCATATTCGGAAACCTGATTTTTCTGAATTGGAAATGGCTCAGTTTATTCATCAGATCAAATTGGAATTTCACGATAATTTGGTTTTGCATAATCATCATCATTTAGCGAAAGATTTTGGTATCAACCGATTTCATTTCTCTGAAAAGGAAAGAATCAATTATAATCAATCTTATAAAAGTTGTAAGTCAACATCAACACATTCAATTGAAGATTTTAATTCTCTTCAAAATTTTGATTATGCGTTTTTAAGTCCAGTTTTCAAAAGTATTTCTAAAGAAAATTATTATCCTGAAAAAGATCTTTTTGAAGAAATAAAATCACGAAAAAACCAACAGACCAAAATGGTTGCTTTGGGTGGAATTGATTCAGAAAACATTCAACAAGTCTTAGAAAAAGGTTTTGATGATGTCGCGCTTTTAGGAGCAATTTGGAAAAATGAAAATCCATTAAAACAATTTAAATTATGTCAAAAGATCGCCCTTATGCACTCACAATCGCAGGTTTAGATCCTTCTGGAGGAGCTGGAATTTTGGCTGATATCAAAACATTTGAACAGCACAAAGTGAATGGTTTTGCTATTTCGACAGCAAATACCATTCAGACTGAAAATCAGTTTTATGAAATTCAGTGGACTGATTTGAGTTTTGTAATTCGCTCGATCGAAACTCTATTATTAAATTATAAAATCAGCGTTGTGAAAATTGGAATTGTGTCTTCTTTACATGATTTAAACCAAATTGTTTCGACCATAAAACTGCTTTCTCCTTTAACCAAAATTGTTTGGGATCCTGTTTTGAAATCGACTACAAAATTTGAATTTACGAATATTGAAGATCATTTAGATTTAAATAAAATACTGTCAAAAATCGATTTGATTACGCCGAATTATCATGAAGCTAAAATTCTATTTCCTGATTTTATTTCTAATGAAAATAGGTTTTCAACGAACATTTTATTAAAAGGTGGACATAACGAAAAGGCACTAGGAACAGATCGTCTGTTTCTAAAAGATGAAATATTAGAGTTACTTCCATCGGATAAAAACTGCTTTGAAAAACATGGTTCAGGCTGCGTACTTTCTTCTGCCATTGCTTCGAATTTAGCTTTAAATCAGACACTAAAAGAAGCCTGTAAAAACGCTAAAATCTATATCGAAAATTACTTGAGTTCAACATCAACTTTAATCGGATATCATTATGTATAGCAAACTTCAATATATCTCGCAGGGCGAAACTATCGAAAAACAATTGTATAATATTCATCAGGCACTTGACGCAGGATGCAATTGGTTACAAATGCGTTTTAAAAACCAAACACAAAAAGATGCTTTCACTTTAGCGGAAGCGGTAAAACCTTTATGCGAAAAATATACAGCCAATTTTATTGTGAACGACGATTTACATCTTACTAAAGAAATTGACGCAGACGGTATTCATTTAGGTTTAACCGATACCAAAATCGACGAGGCAAGAACATTTTTAGGACCTTCAAAAGTAATTGGAGGCACTGCAAACACTTTTGAAGACATCGAAAATCATGTTAAAAATGGCTGTGATTATATTGGTTTAGGGCCTTTTAGATTTACGAATACAAAAGAAAAACTGAGTCCGATTTTAGGATTATCGGGCTATTTTGATATTCTTCAAAAACTAAAAAAAAATAAAATCGAAATTCCTGTTTATGCTATTGGAGGCATCACATTAAGAGATGTGAATCCGTTAATGGAGACTGGAATTCATGGAATTGCCGTTTCTGGAATCATTACCGAAAGTGATGAGAAAGAAAAATTAATTCAACAACTAAACGAAAAATTATATGCAAACATCATTGTTTAATATAGGAGACAAAACCTTTAAATCCCGCTTGTTTCTTGGAACGGGAAAATTTGGTTCGAATGAAGAAATGGAGCAAGCGATTTTAGCTTCAGAAAGCGAATTGGTTACGGTTGCCTTAAAACGTATCGATCTGGAAACCGATACTGATGCCATTTTATCACATTTAAAACATCCAAATATCAATTTATTACCGAATACATCTGGAGCAAGAAATGCCAAAGAAGCTGTTTTTGCAGCACAATTAGCTCGTGAAGCTTTAGAAACAAACTGGGTAAAACTAGAAATTCATCCCGATCCAAAATATTTAATGCCAGATCCAATTGAAACTTTAAAAGCAACTGAGGAATTGGCAAAATTGGGCTTTATTGTGCTCCCGTACATTCACGCAGACCCTGTTTTGTGCAAATATTTGGAAAGTGCTGGAACATCGGCTGTAATGCCTTTGGGTTCGCCAATTGGAAGCAATAAAGGTCTAAAAACAATCGATTTTTTAGAAATTATTATCGAACAAAGTACCGTTCCAGTAATTGTTGATGCGGGAATCGGAGCGCCTTCTGATGCCGCAAAAGCAATGGAAATTGGTGCGGATGCTGTTTTGGTAAACACTGCTATTGCCGTTGCTGGAAATCCGAAATTAATGGCTGAAGCTTTTAAGGAAGCGGTAATTGCAGGTAGAAAAGCCTTTGAAGCTAAAATTGCAAACCAGCAAAATTATGCCTCGGCTTCTAGTCCTTTGACTTCGTTTCTTTATGAGTAATTTTTGGTTTCACGCAGATTTCTGCAGATTACAGCAGATTTAATTTGATTTTTTTTATCGCTCAAATCTGTATAAAACCAACATTTTAAAAAGAAGGAAAATTCTTTAATTTTGTTTTTTAATAAAATTTAAAGAATTATGACTGAGAATGAAATTTCGTATCTGATAAGAGGAGCAATCTTTAAAGTATATAACAATTTAGGGCCAGGTTTGTTTGAATCTGTTTATGAAAGTGCTTTGTTTTATGAATTAGAAAAGCTGGATTTAAAGATTCAAAAACAAGTTGAAGTTATAATTCCATATGAAGAAATAACGTTAGATCCAGCTTTTAGAATTGATATTTTAGTAGAAGACAAAGTAATTATAGAATTAAAATCTGTAGAGGATTTAGCCCCTATTCATTACAAACAAGTAGCAACATACTTAAGATTAACAAATAAAAAATTAGGCTTGTTAGTAAATTTCAATACGACAAACATTCTTAATGACATTAAAAGAATTGCAAATAAAATCTAATCAATCACACAGATCAAAATTTAAATCATTTTAATCAGCTTAAATCTGTAAAATCTGCGTGAAACCAAAACAAAATGAAAACATTCAAATCTATTTTTGAGAAATATAATTGGGATGAAATCCAATCCAAAATATATAAAACCACATCAAATGATGTCGAACGGACTTTGGCCAAAACCAAATACAATCTCGACGATTTTTTGATTCTGATCTCTCCTATTGCACAAAATTATTTAGAACCAATGGCACAAAAATGCCATGAAATCACAAAAAAGCGTTTTGGGAAAACGATCCAAATGTATGCGCCGCTTTATTTGAGCAACGAATGCCAAAACATTTGCACGTATTGCGGATTTAGTTTAGACAATAAAATCAAAAGAAAAACACTTTCTGATTCTGAAATAAAACTTGAAGTCGAAGCTTTAAAAAACGCTGGTTTCGATCATGTTTTATTGGTTACCGGCGAAGCGAATTATACGGTAAACATTAATTATTTTCTAAATGCAATTGATTTAATTAGAAAAGATTTTTCGATTATTTCTGTTGAAGTTCAGCCACTTTCTACAGAAGATTACCAGCGTTTGCATGAAGCTGGCGTTTATTCTGTTTTGGTTTATCAGGAAACATATCATCAGGAAGTTTACAAAAAGTATCATACAAAAGGAAAGAAATCAAACTTCGATTATCGATTGGAAACTCCAGATCGAATTGGAACCGCTGGAATTCATAAAATTGGTTTAGGTGTTTTATTAGGTTTGGAAGATTGGCGAACCGATAGCTTTTTCAATGCTTTACATTTAGATTATTTGCAGAAAAAATATTGGCAGACTAAATATTCGGTTTCTTTTCCACGTCTCCGCCCTGCTGAAGGCATTATCGAACCCAATTTTATTATGGACGATAAAGATTTAACGCAATTAATCTGCGCTTATCGTTTGTGGAATGAAGATTTAGAAATTTCGATTTCAACAAGAGAAAATGAAAAATTCAGAAACAATATTATTCCGATTGGTGTTACGAGTATGAGCGCAGGTTCTAAAACAAATCCAGGTGGTTATGTTGTCGATCCGCAATCTTTGGAACAATTCGAAATCAGCGATGAACGTTCTCCAGAAGAAATTTCAAAAATTATAAAAAATGCAGGCTACGAACCTGTTTGGAAAGACTGGGATAAAGCTTATAGTTGAAATGTTTCAAGTTTAAAGTTTAAAGATTTTACATTTCACAATTCACAATTTACAATTCACAATTAAAAAAATGAGCATTATTCAAGAATTCCTTCGTTACAACAGACAAACTATTCTTCCTGAAATTGGCGATGAAGGTCAGGAAAAATTAAAAAAAGCTAGAGTTTTAGTAATTGGCGCAGGAGGTTTAGGCTGTCCTATTTTGCAATATATTGCGACTGCTGGAGTTGGTTTTATCGGAATTATGGATTTTGATACTATCGAAATTCACAATCTTCACAGACAGATTTTATATACTGAAAATGAAATTGGTCAGCAAAAAGCTATTGTGGCAAAAGAGGTGATTTCCAAATTAAATCCGTTGATTGAAGCTGTTGCGATTAATGAAAAATTAACGCCCGAAAATGCATCAAAAATCATTCAGCAGTATGATATTGTTGTGGATGGTTCTGATAATTTTTCGACTCGTTATTTGGTGAATGATACTTGCGTTGAGCTTAAAAAACCTTTGATTTATGGAAGTATTTTAAAGTTCGAAGGACAAATTGCAGTTTTCAATCATAACGGAAGTAAAAATCTTCGCGATTTATTTCCAGAAATGCCAGATCCAAAAGATGTTCCTAATTGTAATTTGAACGGAGTTCTAGGAACTTTACCTGGAATTATCGGAAATATGATGGCACATGAAACATTAAAATTGATTTTGGAATTACCAACTTTAAACAATGAATTGATACTTTTCAATACTTTAAACTGGAATTTTACGAAACTGAATTTCTAAAAAACAACCTCATCTCCCACACTAATAATTCCAGAATTCAAACTCACGATATTAGTCCCAAATAAAACTGAATTATCTACATTTCTGTATTTGCTCAAAGTTTTTAGAGGTTCTTTTTTTACAATTCCTTTCTGCGGATCATTATTTACCATAATACATCTTCCGCAGGGTTTTATGTTTTTAAATTGAACTTTTCCAATTGTAAAAGTCTTAAAATTATCTTCCTCGTGTGCATTTTTGGTACTTACAACAATGTTTGGGCGGAATCTTTTAATGGTGATTTTTTCTTCTAATTTTTCATTTAAAAAATCAAGACTTTCTGTTCCAATTAACAAATAAGGATAACCGTCGGCAAGGCTAACATTGAAAGTTTCTTTTAATCGTGAACTTTCATGCTTACGGTCGCCATTTTTTATAATTTTTACCAGTCTGCAATCAAACCCTAATTTATCGCTAAACCATTTTGAAGAGTTTTTATTTACTTCGAAAACTTCGCTTTTATCATCCCAAACATGAGATTCTATTGCATTTTCTAAATGTTCATTAATAGAAAATTCATGTGTTTCTCCTTCAAAAGTAATTTTAATTTTATCTCCAGAAATTTCAGGATAAAACTGACTCATTATTGGATGTTCTCTTTGTGTAACATGAACGTTTTCGGCATTAATCAGCATCCATCTTCGGTCATTTTCAAAACCCATTTCTTCAGCATTGGCACTTTTTAAACTAATGCCCGCTAAACTTTTTATCGGATAAATATAAATCTCTTTTACACTGTAGACTACACTCATTTTTATTTACTTTTTAAAATGGACATAAATTCTTCGCGATCAATTTCACGACAGCCTAAACTTTCTAAATGCGGATTATAAACCTGACAATCAAGCAATTTATAATTTTCTTTCTTCAAATATAAGGCTAAAGCTATAAATGCTGTTTTTGAAGCATTTGAAACTTTAGAAAACATACTTTCTCCACAAAAAACATCACCTAAATCAATTCCATACAAACCGCCAACCAAAACATCATCCTGCCAAACCTCAACTGATTTCGCAAATCCTTCTTCGTTTAGTTTGCAGTACGATTCAATCATTTCGTCAGAAATCCAAGTTCCGTTTTGGCCTTCACGTTTTATCTGCTGGCAATTTGAAATTACTTCTCTGAAATTCTTGTTATAAGTAACTTTAAAGATTTTCTTATTGAGAATCTTTTTCATGCTTTTGGATATCACCAATTCATCAAAAAACAAAACCATTCTCGGATCTGGCGCCCACCAAAGAATAGGTTCTCCTTCGTTAAACCAAGGAAAAATACCGCTTTTATAAGCCAGCTGTAAGCGTTCTGGACTTAAATCTCCTCCAAGTGCCAAAACTCCTTCTTCATCTGCTTCTGTAACGGGCGGAAAAAATAAATCGTTGAATAAATAATACATTCTTAAAAATAATCAATTTTTAAATTCCAATAATAAAATTCCAAATTCCAAACTTCTACAATCTTGTCATTTCGACCGAAGGGAGAAATCACACTAGAAACTCCGCTCATAATATCGCCAATCTTTGTCGAATCCCGTGTGTGATTTCTCCCTTCGGTCGAAATGACATAAAATGAGAATAAACTAAAATTCCAAATCCCAAAACATAGTTATGAATCGGAATTTGGAATTTATAATTTTAGAATTTGAACTTTTTTAGAACGGTAAATCGTCTGGTTCGTCTTCGTTTACATTTGTTGCTGGAGCAAAAGTTTCCGCTGTTGGCATTGGTGGTGCTTGTGTAGAACCTTCTGCAGCTAATCTTTCGATTCTCCAACCTTGAATACTATTGAAATATCTAGTTTCTCCTTGCGGATTAACCCATTCTCTTCCTCTTAAATTGATAGAAACTTTTACTGCATCTCCTTGTTTATAGCTACTCAATAAATCGCATTTATCTTGTGTAAATTCGATTAAAATATGTTGTGGATACTGCTCCTCAGTAGTAACAACTAACTCTCTTTTTTTGAATGAGGCACTAACTTGCTGCTCTGGGTTAACCACTTTTACTTTTCCTGTAACTTCCATCTTCGTCTATATTAATTATTGTTTCTATTTCTTTTATTTCTTAGCTAAAAGCACTTTCCATGCCGATTCTACATCGCCATTATCCAGATATTTTTTGGCTTCTAAATGTACTTTTTTCTGATCATCTGAGCTTAAAACTCCTTTGACTGCGAAATTTTCTTTCACAAATATAGTAACTTCTTCAATTGTAGGCAAGGCTTCTACATTTCCTAATTTGCCTAAATCATTTCCGTCAAAAACATCGCTTTCTTTTACAAAATTAGGTATTGCATCTACTCCTACTCCTAGTGTTGTTAAGGGTTTTGCCACTTCAAAAAGTCCTTGATTTGATCTTGAATACCAGTTATTTCCAAGTCTTGAAACCAAATCAATTTTATGCTGGTCGATCGCTCCGTTTTCATCTAAAATAGATTCGTCAATATGAATTTTCACCACTTCACACAAAATCAAATTTCCTGCTCCTCCTTCTTCTCCTAACGGAATAATCTGCGTAATCTTACATTCAAATTGAACTGGAGATTCTTTTACACGATATGGTTTTACTAAATCTGACGGAATTTGAGTTAATCCTGCTTTGATAAATTCGTTTACACCATCTCCATATTCTGTGCTTGCCAGTGAAGTCTGCTGAACTAAATCATAATTTACAACATTAATTACTACTTCTCTAGTTGCTTCAGCATTTATTAAAGTATGTTTGATTGTATTATCGCGAACACGTCTTGATGGCGAAAAAACCAAAATAGGCGGATTTGCACTAAATACATTAAAGAAACTAAACGGAGATAAATTCGGAATCCCTTTTTCGCTTATTGTGCTTGCAAATGCAATAGGTCTCGGACCAATTGAACTCTGCAAATAGCCTTGCAATTTAGCCGTCGGAATCTCTTTTGGATTAATGCTGATCATACTTTTTTATTTAAACAAAATCTCGCTTTTGCAGTTACAAAAGTATTGAAATCGTTTAATTAGAAGAAATAGTTTTGTAGATAAAACGAAAAATCTTTCCGCATTCGCAAAATATAAAATGTGTATATTTCGTTATCTTTATACCACAAAATAATTGATATGTCTTTTTCTGAAAGAACAAATACAACCCGCTGGATTATTATTTCGGTTTGCTTTATAATAATTTCGCTAATCCTTTGGAACACTTATACTTTCTTCCAAATATTTAAAAATGAGGAACGTTTAAAAATGAATCTTTTTGTAAACGCCCAAATTACACTAGTTAATGCAAACGAAAATACCGATGTAGAACTACCTCTTCAGATTTTCAGTAACAATACTTCAATTCCTGGAATTATAATGCTTTATGATAAAGTAGTGAGCGCTGTAAATGTTCCTGACGAAGTTCTTAATGACAAGAAAAAAAGAATCGATTTTTTAAACAAATTAAAAAGTGAAAACGAACCCATTACTTTTGAATATGCCCCTGGGAAATATCAAACCTTATATTATGGCAATTCAGCGTTATTAAATAAGCTCAAATATTACCCGATTGCTTTACTTCTCATTATCTTTTTATGTATTGCTTTAATATATAACTTCTACAAAAGCACTAAAATGGCAACCCAAAATAAGCTTTGGGCAGGAATGGCAAAAGAAACAGCACATCAAATAGGAACGCCTTTGTCTTCTTTAATTGGCTGGGTTGAGATACTTAAAACAGAAAATATTGATCAATCTATTAGTACTGAAATCGAAAAAGACATAGAACGTCTGCAAACTATTACGGATCGTTTTTCTAAAATTGGTTCAATTCCTGTTTTAGAACTTCATGATATTGTTGAAGAAACAAAAGTCGCATACGAATACTTGCAATCACGATTTTCTAAACAAGTTGCTTTTTCTTTTAAAGCTCCAAACAAACCTATTTTAGGCATGATCAATCCTATTTTACATAGTTGGACTATCGAAAATTTGGTCAAAAATGCGATTGATGCCATGAAAGGAAAAGGAACTTTAGATCTTAAGATTGAACAAGATAGTCATAACGTAAAGATAAATGTGAAAGATTCAGGAACAGGAATTTCTAAAAAACAATTTAAAACTATTTTTGAACCTGGATTTACGACTAAAAAACGCGGTTGGGGACTTGGACTTTCTTTAACCAAAAGAATTGTTGAAGAATACCACAATGGAAAAATTAAAGTTTTACATTCTGAAATTGGAAAAGGAACTACTTTTCAAATTTCATTAAATAAAAAAGTGCAGTAATCAATTTTACTGCACTTTAGTTATCTGTTTTGTCAGACTGAGCGGAGTCGAAGTCTTTACAAATTCGATTGAATATCTTTTGCTAAAGCTTCAAACTCTTCTTTTGAAAGCGAAACTTTATCGATAAAACGCATTTCGTCCATGTGGTTTAACGGAATCAAATGCACGTGTGCGTGAGGCACTTCAAGTCCAACAACTGCAATTCCGATTCTTTTGCATGGAACTGTTTTTTCTAAAGCTGCCGCTACTTTTTTAGAAAACTTCATTAAGCCTAAATACAGTTCTTCATCCATATCAAAAATCTTATCGATTTCTTGTTTCGGAATACAAAGTGTGTGTCCTTTTGCATTTGGATTTACATCTAAAAATGCCAAATAGTTTTCGTCTTCAGCAATTTTATAAGCTGGAATTTCTCCGTTTACTATTTTAGTGAATATTGTGCTCATTGTTTATTCGTTTATTTGGTTAATCGTTTAACCGATTAAACGATTAAACGGTTAAACTAAAATTTAGTCTCTTGAAATTTCAAGAATTTCGAATTTTAAAACTCCGTTTGGAACTGTAATTTCAGCTACTTCTCCAACAGATTTTCCTAGTAAACCTTTTCCAATAGGAGAAGTTACAGAGATTTTTCCTGTTTTCAAATCTGCTTCGCTTTCAGCAACAAGCGTATATTTCATCTCCATTCCGTTACTTTGGTTTTTGATTTTTACATTCGATAAAACCAAAACTTTAGAAACATCTAATTGAGATTCGTCTATTAATCTTGCATTTGCGTATACTTCTTCTAGTTTAGAAATTCTCATTTCTAATAAACCTTGTGCTTCTTTTGCCGCATCATATTCCGCATTTTCAGACAAATCACCTTTATCTCTCGCGTCTGCAATATCTTGAGATGCTTTTGGACGCATTACACTTTTAAGGTGCTCCAACTCATCTTTTAACTTTTTTAGTCCTTCTGCTGTATAATAAGATACTTTACTCATAACTTCATCGTTTATATAAATACAAAAAATCCCATCGCGACGGGATTTTCTTACCACAAATATACTATAATTTTTAATAGTACATAATTATATGTTAATCATATAGATTTCAAATCTAAATAATTATTTTTGTTTTAACTAATTCCTATTAAAATAATGAAAAAAATCTGGTTCTTTATAGCATTTACCGCTGTTTTGTTCTCTTGCAGTGAAAACAACAGAAGCAATAATAATCCTTATATTCCTAATTATCCCGTAAACGCATATCTTGATGCCAATTTGCCAACATATAACAAATTGTTGTATCCAAGTAATCCTGTTTATGTTGCCAATTATGGAGCAAAAGGAATTATAGTAATGAAAACTGGTGAAGGAACTTTTACTGCCTTTGATGCAGCTTGTCCAAATCAAGCGCTTACATCTTGTACGGCCATGACAATCGACGGAATTTACGCTGTTTGTCCTTGCGATAAAACTCAATACAATTTGTTTACAGGACTTGGAGGAAAAGAATATCCGATGAAACAATATCGAGTTGAAGCTTCTGGAACTGTGGTTCACGTTTATAATTAAATAAAAAAAGCCTGAAAGAAATTTTCAGGCTTTTTTTATGAATACAACTTAATTAGAATTTCAAATTCAAACCAACTAAGAAATTTGTCCCAGCTTGCGGGTAATAGTAAGGATAAATATCCCACATATATCCATTTGAAACATATTTTTTGTCGAAGATATTATTAACCATTCCAGTTATGGTAATCGATTTAAAAATTGAATTTGGTTTTATTTCGTACGAAGCATTAAAATCGTTTACAAAATAATCTGCCAATTTTGCTGATGGTAGTTCGATATTGTTCATGAATTGTTCCCCAACGTATTTTTGCAATAATGAAAGATACAATCCTTCAATTGGCTTAAATACAATAACGTTTCCTGCAATAACTTCTGGAGAATAAGCAATTTTAGTTGTTCCGTAATATTCTCCATCAACAGCTAAATCAACATTTTTGTTGCTGCTTAAAGTAAAGTTTGGTCTTAAAGTGAATTTATCTGAAAGTGCAATTGTTGCATCAACTTCTAAACCTAAACGGTAGCTTTTCTCCGTATTTGCACGAATCGGATTTCCAACATCATCCAATCTTCCAGTTAAAATCAATTGGTCTTTGTATGCCATGTAATACACATTAGAATTCAACTGAAATTTCTCAGAATTGAATCTCCATCCTAATTCAAAATCATTCAATTTTTCTGGTTTTACATTTCCTCCTTCATAATCAGTTCTGTTAGGTTCACGATTTGCTCGTGCGTAAGAAAAGTACAAAGTGCTTTTTTGATTGATTTCGTAATTCAAACCTGCTTTCGGATTAAAGAAATTGAAATTATCATCAACTAAACCAGTTTCTGCACTATTAGCTTTATATTTTACATTTCTGTATTGCAAATCACCATATAAGCTTAACTTTTCTGTTAATTGATAATTTGCTTTCGCGAAAATGTTCCCATCTGTTTTTGTAGAAAAATCATCGTAATAATGATCGCCAAGTTCAGATTGAGAAGCATATCTTGCCCAGATTACTTTTCCGAAATGATCGCCTTCATATTTATTCCAGCCTCCGCCCAAAATAACATTTAGCTTTTCTGTGACATATTTAGCAGAGAAAGTAGTTCCGTAAAAATCATTATCTAACCATTTTTGACGTACTAAATCTGTTGTTGTTACACTTCCAACTGGATCCAGATTATATTCAGCCATATCTGCATCTTCCTTGTAATTTTCATAATAACCTTTTCCTTTTGTATAATGAAGTGCAAAGTTTGTGCTCCATTTATCAGAAATAGATTCGCTCCAATGCAGTTGATAATGATCTTGCTTGTAATTATCGGTTTCATTATCATAAAAACGAACGTTTCCTGCTTCATCTGTATACATACCTGCTGAATTGAAAGTACGATTTGTGTTTAAAGTTTCACCATCAATTCCGTTCCAAGATTGATACGTTTTTTCGGTTCCGCCAAAAACTAAAGCTTTAATCAAAGTTGTTTTACCAACATAAGTTCCCTGCAAGAAATATGATTTTAAATCTGAACTTGCACGATCAATATATCCTTGTGATTTTATGGCAGATAAACGTCCCGCAATTTCGAAATGATCATTCAACAAGCCTGTGCTGAATTTTACCGTATTTTTTATAGTATTGAATGATCCCGCAGAGCTTGAAATTTCGCCAGTTGCTTTATTAGCATAACTGTCAGTTAGCATATTTAAGCTCGCGCCAAACGCACCTGCACCATTTGTAGATGTTCCAACTCCTCGTTGCAACTGAAGACTTTCTACAGAAGAAGCAAAATCGGGCATATTAACCCAAAACGTTCCCTGACTTTCCGCATCGTTGTACGGAATTCCATTTATCGTTACGTTTACACGCGTAGCATCGCTTCCACGTACTCTAATTCCAGTGTAACCAACACCATTACCGGCATCTGAAGTTGTTACAACCGAAGGAAGATAGTTCATCAGAACAGGAATATCCTGACCTAAATTTCTATACTTAATTTCTTTCTTATCCATATTACTAAAACTCACAGGAGTCTTAGAAGTAACACGAACGGCAGAAACCAAAACCTCATCTAGAGAATTTACTTTTGTAGAATCTTGCTGTTGTGCAAAAGAGAAAAGAGAAAAAAGAAAAGAAAATGTAGAAAAAACAAATTTGGTTCTGTTTGTAAAAACCTCTGAACCTTTGTACCTCTGTGCCTTAGCACCTAAAAAAAAAGTTTTCATTCGTAAAAAATTACGAATAAAAGGGGGAATTATTCTTTTGTTAAATTAATAAATGTGTTTCACGACAAAATAAAGTGTGCACGCTCGATAGTGTCGTTTTTTCCCTTAGCAACATTACTCGCTCAGGTTCTTTGGGTATGATCTCAGCTCGTTATTTAGAGCACCCCTTTGAGACAATGCAAATATAAAAAAGTATTAAGATAAATGTATTAAGTATTAAGATTTTTCATTTTTGGATTTCTTAATACTTAATTCTACAGTCTTAACACTAAAAATCAGGTTTTCTTCTTGATTGTTTCAAGTCCGAAATGTTCTTTTTATCTTTAATTTTTTTCTTAATTACAGATTTTGGAACTTTTGTTGCTTTTCTAACTTTCGGAACATACAATCCTTTTTTGATGATTTCTAAAAATCGTTTAGTAACAATTTCCTTGTTCTTAAGCTGACTTCTATCTTCATCACAATTCAATATCAAAATATTTTCAGAAGTCAATCTTGCCGATATGTTTTCTTTTAAAAGCAATTTTTCTTCATCAGATAAAGCTTGAGAAGCATTCAAATCAAAATTCAGAACTACTTTTGACGAAACTTTATTTACGTTTTGTCCGCCCGAACCACTGCTGCGGACGGCTTTAAAGTTTAATTCTGATATGATTTTTTCTGAATCCATTTTATTATTGTGGCTGATGTGCTGCTTTTAGCAAATCGTTTACTGTTTTTACAGGATTAAAAGTAATCAAAGGCACAGCAACAAAAACCGTTAACCAATTTGCCATTGAACCATTCCATAAACCTGGTAATTCATAATTTTTAACCGCTTTTCCATCAACACTTTTCTCTACAATAAAACCTGTATTTTGATCTACAAATTGAAGTAAATTAAATTTTTCGTTTTTGTAGTTTTTTATACCGCAAACCAAATCTACCGGATTAAAATGTGTTGATTCGGCTAAAATAGTCTGTTGTTTTTTATTAGTTAAATCCACTTGAGAAGTTTCAACAATTTGAAGAGAGATTATGCCTTTATCATTCATTACCCAAAACGGACCGCCGCCAGGCTCGCCTTCATTTTTCACCATTCCGCAAACACGGATTGGTCTATTTAAAATCTCTTTGATCTTATATATCTTATTTTCAAAAGTAAATTTATTGAAATCATTACTCATCTCAATGTTCAACTTTTCTTTTAAAAATAAAACAACTTCTTCTACATGATTTTCTTGAATTTCATTCTGATCGATTGCTTTCAAATAAGAGAAAACTTTTTGCTGCATTTCTACCAAAACACCTGCCAAAGCTTTTTTATACAATGTAGTTTTCTCAATATGATTCTGAATTACATTATCAATATTTTTTATAAAAATTACATCGGCATCAAGATTATTTAAATTTTCAATTAAAGCTCCATGTCCTCCTGGTCTAAAGATTAAATTATCATTTTTATCTTTTACCAATTTGTTGTTCTCATCAATAGTAATAGAATCAGTGCTTTTACTTTGATAAGAATATCCAATATTAATTTTTACTCCAGATGGTTCTTCAATTTTTTCTATAACCTCATCAACTCCTTTATAAAATAAGTTTTGGTGAATTTCTGATACGGTAAAATGCAAATTAGAAACCTTTTCTGAAGTAGCATAATGAATACATTCATTTAAATGTTCTTCAATTGGATTTGCAATATGCGTTTTGTATTTATGAAAGGGCAAAACAGCCTTAGGCTTATTTGCCGAATTATAATAATCTGGCGACAGCAATAATTTTATAAAATAATAATTTTTATAATCTCTATCTAAAGACTCAAAATCAGAATAAATTTCTCTTAATTTTTTATCAACTGCTTCGAAAAAAGGAAACTTCTCCATACCAACGATAAAAATAGAAAGCTCTTTATCATTTTTTCTATTGATATACGCATTTATTGTTTCTCTTTTAATATCAAAATCATTCAAAAAAGCTGTTAAGAATTTGTACATTCTTGTCGCAGCACCAGAAGCTGGAACAAACTTTTTGATCTTTAATTTTTCTTTTTGATTATCAAAGAAAGAAGCTTTTTCTAGGAAATCAGCTTCAGATAAACTTAAAATTCCATTTCCAATTGTTGCAGGACTTACAAGATTACTCTTTGCTATTCCGTTATCAAAAATTTCAAGCTGTTTTAAAATATTTTCAAAAGGAATTCCTCTCTCATAGATTTGAATAAAATCGGAAGATGAAAAACCTTTTTCTTTCGCAATAGTCAAATTATTAACAATCGTAATTGCTTTTTCTAAACGTGTTTCTTTGTCTCCTGACAATGTTATGAAAGGCTTTTTTGTATCGATTAAAGTTTGTTTGAAAACAGAAAACACAGTTTCTCTTCCGTTTGGAGTATCGCGAATATCATCTTTCTCCCACGGAACATCAATATCTGTTAAAAAAACCAAATCATATTCGTGATTCAATGCTGCTTCATTTAAAAGCGGATCACAAAAACCATAATATATTTCAGAAAATACTTTGGTTACCATTAGATTAGTATCGCAAAAGAGGTATTTTTTTGCCTTTTTTAATCTTTCATTTTCTAATGCCGTTTGACCGTAAGCAATAGGCATCATATCATCAGCTACACAAATATGCTTATTTTCCTCCCATTTTTCTTGCAGATAATCACGCGCAAATTCAGGAACCCATTCGGTTTCATAGTAATCTGCAAGCTGTTTTGCTAAGGTTGTTTTCCCTGTACTTTCAGGTCCAAACAAAGCAATTTTTATGATGGTTGTTTTTTGCTGTCTAAGATCTTTCTCCATTCTAAATAAGCTGAAATAGCCAAAATTGTAAAAATTATATATTGAAGTGACAACATCCCTAAACCACGATAAGCGTAGAGCGGCACAACAATAATATCACCAATAATCCAAAGTGTCCAGTTTTCTATTTTTTTTCTGGCCATGTACCACATTCCTGCAAAAAATATTCCAGACGAAATCATGTCAACATAATTGTCGTGATGAATTTCGTAACCAAAATATTTATAAATGCCGAAAACTACAAAAACCGTCACAATAAACAGTAAGATTCCGATTATTTTTTCATTAAAAGTTGTACGAGTTATTGGCAGATTGTCTTCAGTCGTTCCTCCTTTTGCCCAAACATACCAACCATAAATACTCATAATTGAAAAATAGGCATTGATAATCATGTCTCCCATATAACCGGCTACATAAAGCAAATAAACCGATATTGCCGTAGCAATTAATCCTGTTGGGTAAACCCAAATATTTTCTTTTTTAGCAAACCATACACTTAAAATTCCACAAACAAAGACTAAAAACTCCAAAGCAATATGCCATAATGGGGCGTTCTTATAACTTTCTAGAAAAAAATCTATCATGGAAATTGTTTTTGGTTAATGGCATTTATGATTCAAAAAAATGACTGTTGTTTTCAAAAGCTGTTCCAATAACAACCAAATCTGCACCAGCATTATAGGCTTTTTGAATTCCCTGCAAATCTACAATTCCTCCACCAACAATAATAGGAATTTCAATATTTTGCGCAATTAACTCAATCATCTCTGTCGGAACAGGTTGTTTTGCTCCGCTTCCCGCTTCTAAATAAATCAATTGATTTCCTAACATTTCTCCTGCAAGAGCAGTTGCTAAAACCAAATCAAGATTTTCACGGCTTAATGGTTTTGTTTTGCTAACACGAGCAACAGCAGTTTCGTTACCGCTTTCTATTAAAATATATCCTGTAGAAATTACTTCAAGATTGGTTTTCTTAAGAATCGGAGCTGCTTGGACTTGATACTCGATCAAATAATCTGGATTTCTTCCTGATAATAAAGAAAGAAACAAAATACCATCTGCTTTTGGTGAAATCTGCGAAGGATCTCCTGGAAACAAAATAACAGGTAAACTTGTTTTTTGTTTTAACTCCAATATTAATTCTTCTAAAATATTGTTTTGAACAATACTTCCTCCAACAAAAATATGAGTAGCAGGCGACTGAGTAATTTTTTCGATTAAATTACCTAAATTTTCCAATACAATTTTATCTGGATCCAAAAGTACTGCCAGTAGTTTCTGATCGTTACTTTTAGCCTCTAAAATTTGTTGTCGAATAGTGAGTATTTGTTCTTGCATCGTGGGTGTAAAAGTAAAAGTTTTTTAATGGAGAAGAACTATTTTGAATGAATTATATTTGTCTAATGTCTTTTGATAACGCAAATAATACATTATGATTACAATTGAATTACTACAGAAATACGGCGTAACCAAAAAATCTTTTGATCGAAACGATATTGTTTTTGAAGAAGGCAATCTTCCTTTAAACTATTATCAGATTATTTCTGGTGAAGTCAAAATGAGTAATTATAATGATGATGGACGCGAATTTATTCAAGGCATTTTTTATAACGGACAATCTTTTGGCGAACCTCCCCTATTTTTAAATCAAAAATATCCTGCGAATGCCATTGCTGTTGAAAATGCTGAAATCTTCATTCTTCCAAAAGAAAACTTCATGAAATTATTGGAAGAAAATCCAAAAGTGAGTATTCAAATAATCGAAAATCTAGCGCAAAGATTGTATTATAAATCAGTTATGGCTGCCGAAATTTCGACACACGAACCTGAACATCGCGTTTTAAAACTAATCGATCACGGAATTGCTTATTTTAATTTTCAAAAAGACAAAAACGGTTATCTTATTAATTTCACAAGACAACAAATTGGAGATTTGACTGGTTTACGAGTAGAAACAGTCATTAGAGCGATAAAAGCGCTGGAAAAAAAAGGTGAATTGAAGATTATTAATCGAAAAGTATACAGATAAAAAAGTTCTCGTTTTATGATTTTAATCATAAAATGCAGTTGTATTGCAGGCGTATCTTTGTCATATAAAAATCTGAATATCATGACACTATACCAAACAACATTCGACATTTTCAATAGAAATTATATGGGTTCTGCTGCAATGGCAGTAATTGGACAAAGCTGTTTAGGAGGCGCTGCTGCTATGTATGTTTTAGCTAACGGAACTTCTATTCCTCAAATGATTCAACTGGCAATTATAGTTTTGGCTTGTGTTTTCGCAAACACTTCTATATTAGCACAAATGAAACACAAAGTAGTTTTCAATCTTATTATGCTAAGCGCAACTTTAAGTTTGTTTTTTATACTTTTAAATAGTTTGATTCTATGAAAAAACAAATAGAAAATAGAACTGATGTTTCCTTTTTGGTCCATCAGTTTTATGCTAAAATAAGAGCCGATCGAGAAATCGGCTTTTATTTTAATGAAATGATAACCGACTGGGATTTGCACCTCGAAAAACTAACTGATTTTTGGGAGACAAATCTATTTGGCGTTCGCAAATATAAAGGCAATCCGCATACTGTACACAATGAAGTTGACGCACATTTTGATGAAAAAATCACCGCAAACGAATTTGGAATCTGGCTCAATCATTGGTTTCAAACTATTGATGAGCATTTTGAAGGAGAAAACGCCGAAACACTAAAAAGACGTGCCCGTAAAATGAGCACTTTTTTATTTATGAGTATGTTTCAGCACAGACAAAAAGAAAGTGAAGTTTAAACTGAAAGCTGTTACTGAGACTAAAAACTATTTTTCAAAAGCATAAACCAAAGTAAACTTACCCTCAAAATTATCCGATTCAATTTCCTGATAATGTACATTAAAGTCCTTTATCAGATCATCAAAATGAAGACTTGCCTGCGTTTGGGTTTTATCTAAAGAAAAGTTGCTCACATTGATATGATCTTTAAAACTTATACCTTTTTCATTTCTAATTTTAAAGATTGCTTCTTTGGCTCCCCAGATAACGGTAAGTTTTTTTATATATTTTTCAGTAGTTGATGGATCTAAATAATCGCACTCATAATCTGTGAATTTATCAGCAATTCTCTGAATTTTTTCGCGTTGCAATTCCATGTCAATTCCAACTTTTTCGTGGCTTATAATTATTGCCGCAAAGTGATACGAATGCGTAATTGAAATATGATTATGGCAATCAAAATACGGTTTCCCGAATTCATCATAATGCAAATCTTTATCAGTAAAACCCATTTCCTGAATCAGCATTCGAACGCTCAAAAAAGCACGCTGATGCATTTGTGATTTCATTCCGTCCAATCTCTTCTGTGTTTTTTCTTTCAACACAACTTTACTCAATAATTCTTCTAGGGATTCTGTAATTTCCCAAATTAAGATTTTAGTCGTTTCATCAAATTGTATGGTCTGAAATAGAGGCATTTCTTTTTAATTATAAATTGTAAATGGTTAATTATAAATTGTTTCCTTAGATTTTTTTCAACCAAAAAAAAGTAATTTTAAGGAAACATAACTTTAGGTTAAAAAATGAGTTAAGTAAATTTAAGCAATTCCTTATAAAAGTGCATAGTTATGAAACTATTTTAAATGAACTTATATCACTTATATGGTTTAAAAACGATTTTCAAACTAACATTCTAAGGATTAAGAAATTAAAGATTTCACAAATCTTACAGAAAATAGTAAAATTCAAAAGCTATTCCTTAAATTTGCAAAAAATTTACAATTATACAAATATAATATAAATGAGTACTACAACTACGCCTTATGTGGCTTATAAAGTAAAAGACATTTCTCTAGCGGCTTGGGGAAGAAAAGAAATTGAACTAGCTGAAGCTGAAATGCCAGGTTTAATGGCACTTCGCGCTGAATACAAAGACGAACAACCATTAAAAGGTGCTCGTATCGCTGGATGTTTACACATGACGATTCAAACTGCTGTTTTGATCGAAACTTTAATTGCTCTTGGTGCAGAAGTTACTTGGTCTTCTTGTAACATTTTCTCTACTCAAGATCAGGCTGCTGCTGCTATTGCTGCTGCTGGAATTTCAGTTTACGCTTGGAAAGGTCTTGACGAAGAGTCATTTGACTGGTGTATTGAGCAAACTTTATTCTTTGGTGAAGACAGAAAACCATTGAATATGATTCTTGATGATGGTGGAGATTTAACTAACATGGTTATTGATCGTTACCCAGAATTAGTTTCTGGAATTAAAGGTCTTTCTGAAGAAACTACGACTGGTGTTCACAGACTTTACGAAAGAGTAAAAGCTGGAACTTTACCAATGCCTGCAATCAACATTAATGACTCTGTTACTAAATCTAAATTTGATAACAAATACGGATGTAAAGAATCTGCTGTAGATGCTGTACGTCGTGCAACTGACTTAATGTTAGCTGGAAAAAGAGTTATCGTTTGTGGATACGGTGACGTTGGAAAAGGAACTGCTGCTTCTTTTAGAGGTGCAGGTTCTATCGTAACAGTTACTGAAATCGATCCAATTTGTGCTTTACAAGCTGCAATGGACGGTTATGAAGTTAAAAAATTAAACACTGTAATTGCTAATGCTGATATCATCATTACAACTACAGGAAATAAAGATATCGTTCTTGGAGAGCACTTCGAGCAAATGAAAGACAAAACTGTTGTTTGTAACATTGGTCACTTCGATAACGAAATTGATATGGCTTGGTTAAACAAAAACCACGGTGCTTCTAAAATCGAAATCAAACCTCAGGTTGACAAATACAACATCAACGGAAAAGATATCATCATCTTAGCTGAAGGTCGTTTAGTAAACCTTGGTTGTGCTACAGGTCACCCAAGTTTTGTAATGAGTAACTCATTTACAAACCAGACTTTAGCTCAAATCGAATTATGGAACAACAGCGCAGCTTACAAAAATGAAGTTTACATGTTACCAAAACATTTAGATGAAAAAGTTGCTGCTTTACACTTAGCTAAATTAGGTGTTGAGCTTGAAGTTCTTAGAGAAGATCAAGCTGCTTACATCGGCGTTGAAGTTCAAGGTCCATTTAAACCAGAATACTACAGATACTAATTAATTTTAGATTGTAGATTTCTGTCCCGAAGCCTCGGGATTAGATTTCTTTAAAATCATATATCAAACCCGACAGGTTTTAAAAACCTGTCGGGTTTTGTTTTTAGTCTTTTGTAAGAATTTTATTTATACATTTGACGTTCTTAAATTTTTATAATTATGATTTCTACAAAAAACTTTAATCTATTACCAAAAAAACAAGAATTTCAAAATCTTTGCAAAGCCATATCCGTTTTAGATGCAATTATTTGTCCAGAATGGGAATTTAGATATTATTCATACAATTCAAAATGGGGAGAAGGAGAGGAATTTTGTGAAATGAGAGATGGATCTGGTGATCTAATGAACATTCTTTTCATTGAAGACAAATGCATCATAAGTGGTTTTGCACATGAACTTCAAAACAATGAAAAAGTCAATGTAACCAAAAACTTACCTCAAATATACCATGAGTTTATATTTGGTGAGCCAGTTACATCAAATGGAACATCATTTTGTTTATGGATAAATGAAAACAATAATTGGGAAACTGGTAATGTACTTGATTATAATGATAGCTCAGGAGAGATGCTAGCAATTTTCGATGGAAATCCTCAAACATATATTGATTGGGCAAGTGAATATTTTGAAGATTCATATATGGAAACAGGCATTCCATTTGAAACTGTAAAAGAAATTTATGCTGGAAAGATTTTAACAAAAGAAATGGTGTTGTCAATTGTTGAACAAGTTGAAGACTGGCAATCGTTAGAAGATGATTTAAAAGAAATAAATTATCCCTATGATTTCAAAATTTAGTGATGGGAAATAAATTTCTACAATTATACATTCAAACCCGACAGGTTTTTAAAACCTGTCGGGTTTTCTGTTTTTATATTTCAGGTAAAACATTTCTATCAAAAAATTGTACGTTTATAAATATCTGCTTACTTTTAATAACCAGAATAAGAACCTATTTCTCAAATACTTAAATAGTACGCACTTGAAAAAAACATCTTATTTACTCGTCTTCTTTTTTTTATTGTGTCTTCCACAGCTTATTTTTTCTCAGGAAAAAAAACCTAAAGTCGTATTAGTTTTAAGCGGCGGGGGAGCAAAAGGAATTGCACACATTCCGCTTTTGCAAAAACTCGATTCTTTACACATCGTCCCCGATCTTATTGTTGGAAATAGTATGGGGAGCATCATTGGAGGTTTATATGCCATGGGCTATTCTGGAGATAGTATCGAAATAATGACCAAAAATATTAATTGGGACAAACTTCTTGGCGGAGGCCAATCGTTGCGAGCTGTAAGTGCCGAAGAAAAAAGAGAATTTCAAAGATATCTAGTCGGAATTGGTATTAAAGATGGAAAACTCAATAACATTGGCTCTCTTTTAAATGATCAAAATCTAAGAGAATACCTTTCTGAATTAACCTTTCCTGTGTATAACGTTAAAGATTTTGACAGTCTCCCGATACCTTTTAGAGCAATGGCCACTGATCTCGCTGAAGGGAAAGAAGTTATTTTAAGCAAAGGTAGTTTGGCTTATGCCATGAGAGCTAGTATGTCGTTGCCTGCCATTTTCAAACCAATGCCTTATGAAAAATCAATATTGGTAGATGGCGGAGTATTAAATAATTTCCCGACTGATGTTGCCAAACAAATGGGCGCTGACATTATTATTGGTAGTGACGTGGGTGGCGGAATGGAACCCGTAGATAAGCTGAATAATATTATGACCGTATTAATGCAAACCAGCATGTTTCCTAGCAACATTAAAAATCCCGCAAATCGTGATTTGTGCACCATATTAGTTGATCATCTGCCCAATCTCCGTTTCTCAACAGCTGATTTTGCCGATAGTAACGAAATCTACAAAGACGGAAAAATAGCAACAAATCAAAATCTTCCAGCTTTAATTGCGCTATCCGAAAAGCTAAAAGCATTTCCGCAGCGAACACACAAATTGCCCGATATGCCCAAAGAATTTGTTCTTGATACTATCGTTTATAAAAAAATAAGTCCAGAAAACCTTCCTTTGGTAATTGGAAGAGCAAATCTTAAAACACATGTAAAATATACCACAAAAGATTTAATTGCAGGACTTAACAGAGCTATGGGCACTAATCTTTTTGAAGAGATAACATACAGTTATTTCATAAAAGACGAAGACAAACTCGGGATTACCTTGTTTGGATTTGAACGTGCTAAAAATCAATTGAACACCTCTATTCATTATGATACTTACAGAGGTGTTGGAATCATTTTTAATTATACCGGAAGAAACGTCTTAGCAGATGCTTCCCGCCTTTTAATAACCGCCGATATTGCTGAACAGCCTAAAGCCAGAATCAATTACCAGAAAAATTTTGGAGGACACAGAGAATGGTGGTGGATGACTGAAGCCTATGGTGCTTTTCTAAGACAAGAAATCTACATCAATGGCAAAGCTTCAGATAACATACTTTATAATGCTTTTGAATTCAACAATGAAATAAACAGAAATTTAAACTCTCTGAAAAGCTATTTTGGTTTTGGCCTAAACTATCATTATACCAATTTAAAACCAAAATATGATCGAGAATACAATCCGAATTCCATTTCAATAACCGATTACAATTTTAATAACATCGAATTCAACATGCATTATTCCTATAATGATATGGATAAAGTGTATTTTGCAACAAGCGGAACAATTATAAAATCAAATCTAGCCCGATCATTCCTTGCTGATGTTAACGCCTCTTTCTCCGACCCAAATTTAACAGCCATTTCTGGTTCAACAAATAATTACACTAAATTTGGCTTTACATTTGAAAAAAGAGCACTGTTAAAAAAGAAAATTACTGGAATCATCGGGTTTGATTCTTATTTTATTTTTCAGGATAAACTCAAAGAAAATCAAATTCCGTTTTCAGAATTTGGTTATGCTTCAAAATATTTCTTAGGCGGAATAATTCCAAGCTCCGGAAGTAACCGTTTTCAGTTGCCGGGCTTGCACGAAGACGAACTTAATGTTACGCAATATATGGGACTAAAACTTGGTTCTCAAATAAATCTAATTGGAAAAATTTATCTCACACCTCATTTTAATATTGCAACCGTAGGCTTTGATACTTTTAACAATTACATAGACCATGCATTTAATCCAAAAGGCAATTGGGATGACAACATTGAACCTAGCCTTGTAATATCTGGAGGCGCAGCAGTTTCTTATGAATCCATTTTAGGCCCAATTCATTTTGATACTTCATGGATAAACAACATCGACAAAGTGCGATTCTTTTTTAGCGTTGGATTATCCCTTAATCCTTAAAAGAAAGAACTTAATATTCTAGTTTCAGATTTAAAGTTTCAATTTGGCTCATAGTTTTTAAACAAACTAAAGCCTGAAACTTGAAACAAAAAAATAATCTGGGCGTGCCACCATCCCAATAAGAGGGCAAAAATACTTTCTGCTTATTCGCCCTCTTATCGGGATGCTGTCGGGCTATCCGCGCTACTTCGGTAGCCTGCTTCTATCCCTCACGCTCACGTAAACCAAGAACTATTTAAATTAACAAGACATTTACAGTTTTTTTAGTTTATAACTTTAAATTTGAACTTAAAGCCTTTTAAATTCAAAAAATGATCGAAAAAATCTCCTGTGACATTCACGGTTCAAAAGAAATGTCTTTTACTTGCATTCATATCGCAACTGCAATAGATTCAAAAAAACAAGTTGGATTTTTCTATTCAGAAGCCGAAGAAGATCTTCCGCAAATTGCTTGGTGCGGTTCCTGCGAGCAATATCTTTTGGATAATGGAGAAGAATGGACAGAAACTTTTCAATCTCTCGCCGATTTCAAAATGCTATGTTCTGATTGTTTTGAAGAATCAAAAAACAACGAAGCAGAAGCTCATCTTAGATAAATTCACTTCGCATGAAAAAGATTATTCCTTTTTTTATATTCGCCCTTTTTACTTGTTCGGTATTCGCCCAAAGCAATGACATCTGGACTGCATTTCCCAATAAGGATACTACATTAACTGGGTTTAAAGACAAAAACGGAGTAATAAAAATAAAACCCAAGTTTAATGGTTTTACCATTGCCCGAAAATTTGAAAATATAATTGCCGTTACTGAAGAAGAAAACGGCAATTGGAAAAACTATTATTTAACCAAACAAGGAAAGATTGTTGGGCGAGATAGCTTATATGTATTTGATAATGGACCAGACTGCGAAAACGAAGGTTTTATAAGATTTACAGATCGTAAAACTGATAAAATGGGAGTATTTAATGCCGAAGGAAAAATTGCAATTCCAGCAGAATACAGCGCCTTAACCAAAGTAAGAAACGGAATGATTACGGTTTTGAAAGACGCCAAAAAACAACAAGATGGAGAACACTTTTTCTGGAACGGAGGAAAAGAGTTTTTAATCGATATCGACAACAAAGTCCTGATTGAAAATTTCACCTATAATGATGATTTAAATTTTTATTCTTTAGAGAAGTCAAAAGAACCTAGCAAAGATCCAACTAGAGACAGTTTTCTTGGAGTTGATGGACAATATTATTCTTTCATAAATTTTGATAAAGAGTTTAAATATTGGCTAGAAAATACATTGCTTAAAGATTTATCTAAAGCCAATTTAGAGAAACACGCTTTCGAAAAAATTACTTATTGGAAAGAACCAGACGGCTGGATCAACGCGCCTAAAACTAAATTTATCAATCAGAATTATACTTATCTAAAGTTAAAACTTCAGGAACTCAAAAATCCAAAAACAGATTATTTTATTTCTTCTAACGGATTAAATCAATTTATTTTTGAATCGAACGAATACGACATTTATTTCAACAATTGTAATGAATCTAAAGACTGGATTTACCCAACAATGGATATTGTTATCAATCCAAAAAAACAAACCGATCGCGGACAGGATCATTTCGAGTTTCTAAGAACTGAAAACGGATATCAATTGATTAGTGTTTCTTCTAGAACAGATAATCTTAAATAATTCTTTCCGCTTTAAAGTCTAACCTTGTAAAAAAGTAAACTATGAAAAATTTTCTATTTTTATTTCTCGCTATAATATTCGAAATCATTGCAACTTCAGCATTAAAAAAGTCTGAAGAATTCACCAAATTGCTTCCAAGTATTATTACTATTATTGGCTATTGCGGTGCATTTTATTGTTTGAGTTTTGCCATTAGAACCATTCCTGTTGGTTTTGCTTATGCAATTTGGTCTGGAGTCGGCATTGTTTTAATCACCATTATTGGCGCTATTTTCTTCAAAGAAATTCCAGATTTACCAGCAATTATTGGTCTTGCGTTAATTGTAATTGGCGTAATTGTGATTAATGTTTTTTCTAAGACTGTGGCGCATTAGAATTGAAGTTTCAGGTTTCAAGTTTCAAGTTATGCTGGAACGTGAAACCTGAAACTTGAAACTAAAACAACTAAAAAGCATTTCCGCAAGTTTCGGATTTTATAACTTTAGAAACCAATCGATATTTGTATTATAAAATGGAAAGAAGATGAACACACAGGAAACCATAAATTATAATCGTATCGCTGAAGCTATAGATTATATCAAAGCTAATTTTAAAGATCAGCCCAATCTGGACGAAGTTGCAGAAAAAGTACATTTGAGTCCGTTTCACTTTCAAAGACTTTTTAGTGAATGGGCAGGAACGAGTCCGAAGAAGTTTTTACAATATACAAGTATAGAACACGCTAAAAAGCTACTTAAAGAAAATCAGGCAACAATTTCTGAAACTGCTTTTGAGACTGGACTTTCAGGAACTAGCCGACTTCATGATTTATTTGTAAATATCGAAGGAATGACACCTGCCGAATATAAAAATGGAGGAAAAAATCTTGAGATCAATTACAGTTTTGCCGAAAGTCCATTTGGGAATATTATTGTTGCGTCTACTCAAAAAGGCGTTTGTTTTATGGCTTTCGCCGAAGATGAAATCACTGGATTTATTGCGTTGAAAGATAAATTTCCGAATGCTCAATTTTCGAAAAAACTGGATTTATCCCAGCAAAATGCATTGTTTATTTTTCAAAACGATTGGAGCAAATTATCTGAAATCAAACTGCATTTAAAAGGAACCGATTTTCAATTAAAAGTTTGGGAAACTTTACTAAAAATCCCAATGGGACAGCTTTCTACTTACGGAACTATTGCGCATCAAATTCAGAATCCAAATGCATCGCGAGCGGTTGGAACAGCAATTGGAAGTAATCCTGTTGCATTTTTAATTCCGTGTCATCGCGTGATTCAATCTTCGGGAACTTTTGGCGGCTATATGTGGGGAAACACCCGAAAAACTGCCATTATCGGCTGGGAAGGCGCGCAAATAAATCCATAATCATCTTTTTCCCGCCACGAATTCACGAATTTTCTTTTTAAAATCTTTGCGATTATTTATTCGAATTAATTCGAATAATATTAGATAAAGTATTTAAAAAGAAAATTCGTGAATTCGTGGCGGAAAAAACCTCAATCTAAAACTTCTTTATGCAAAATATACAATCCAAAATTGCTTCTCAAAACTGGGAAAGCATCACTGAATCTATGCACGAAAATGGCTTTGCTATCATTCCAAATATCTTAAATAACGAACAATGCGAAGATTTAAAATTTGATTACCACAATCCGAATTTATATCGAAAAACAGTGGTTATGGAACGTTATCGATTTGGTTTAGGCGAATACAAATATTTCAATTATCCGTTGCCCGATTTAATCCAAAATATTCGAACTTCAATTTATCCAAAACTGGCTCCGATTGCTAATTCTTGGATGAAAGCGTTGAACATCAATACCATTTTCCCAAACAAACACGAAGAATTATTGAAAAAATGTCACGATAATAATCAATTGAAAGCGACGGTTTTAATTTTAAAATATGGAAAAAGCGGATTCAACACTTTACATCAGGATTTATATGGAGATGTATATTTTCCTATTCAAATTGTGCTTTTTCTAAATGAACCCGATGAAGATTTTACTGGCGGTGAATTTGTGTTGACTCAACAAACTCCCAGAGCACAATCGAAAGCCATTGTTTTGAAACCCAAAAAGGGAGATATTCTAGTTTTTACAACCAATTTTAGACCAGTAAAAGGTACAAAAGGCTATTATCGTGTGAATATGAAACATGGTGTAAGCGAAGTTCAATCTGGCGAAAGATATACGTTAGGAATTATTTTTCATGATGCCCTTTCGTGATTTTTTTTTCGCCACGAATTCACGAATTAAACTAATTCTATCCGCATAGATTTTAAAAATAATTCGTGAATTCGTGGCGGAAAAACTGCAAACTTTAGACGCACTGCAGTGGGTCTCTACAGAATAAAATATCTATAAAAATAAATGGTAAAACATACTAAAATTTCAGATTCAGATCTTCGCATTAAAATTAAAAAAGGCGAAATTTGTTTCGGTGGCAACCAAAAATTAAAAATCTACGGAACGCTCAAATGCTCTTCGGGAAAAAGAATGAAAAAAGAAAATCGGGTTTTCTTTTTATCTGAAAATGACGCCAAACAAAATGGTTTCAGGCCTTGTGGACATTGTATGAAATCGGAATATCAAAAATGGAAAAATGGACTTATTTAATCCTCAAACTGACGAAACTACAAATCTGCTTCCGAAAGATGGAACGGTGAATTATTATGGAAAATGCTTCTCCAGACAAGAAGCCGATTTCTATCGCGATGTCTTATTAAATACAATTGAATGGAAAAATGACGAAGCAGTGATCTTCGGGAAATTAATTTTAACCAAACGAAAAGTTGCTTGGTACGGCGATCAAGAATTTGAATATACGTATTCGAATACAACCAAAAAAGCGTTGCCTTGGACTCCTGAACTTTTAAAATTAAAGAAAATCATTGAAGAAAAAACGGGAGAAACTTTCAATTCTTGTCTCTTGAATTTATATCATACTGGCGAAGAAGGAATGGCGTGGCATAGCGATGCAGAGAAAGATTTGAAAAAGAATGGAGCAATTGGATCGGTAAGTTTTGGTGCCGAACGCAAATTTGCCTTCAAACATAAAGAATCTAAAGAAACCGTTTCCCTGATTTTGGAACATGGAAGTTTATTGGTTATGAAAGATGAAACACAAACGCATTGGCTACATCGATTACCTCCAACAAAAACAACTCAAAAACCTCGAGTAAATTTGACTTTTAGAACTATTGTGAGATAATAATTTTACTTCTTTTTGGCTGCGACATTTTCATACGAGCGTATTAAAGCGTCTTCAAACATTTCGGGTCTTGCTCTTGAAAGTTCAACAATTGTCCAGCCTTGTTTTCCCCATTTATTTGGAACTTCATAGAAAATCTTTTCGCTTGACGAACAAAAAACGGATTGATCTATTTCGTTTAATTTTATAACGGCGCGATTATTTTTTTCGTCAAAAGTGGCAAAAATTTTCTTTTTGATTCGAAAGGAAGTTTTCTCAAAATGAGGTTCTTCGGTTGCATCTGGAAATGACATTGCTAATTTTCTAAATTCTTCAATTGAAACCATAATCATCATTTTTAAAGATTACTTTTTACCAACCTTGATTCAGTCCGTTTTTGAGTACCTCATCATATTTTTCTTTATCAAAAGAATACAAATTAGGAGCTTTGTGCGCTACGTTGCTTTTCTTTTCGTCAAGCTTGGTAAGAATTCCGATATTAGTGATTTTACGTAAAAAGTTTCTACGGTCTAATTTTTTGTCCAAAATCGTTTCGTATAATTTCTGTAATTCCGGAATTGTAAATTTCTCTGGTAATAAATTGTAACCTATTGGCATTAAATTCAGTTCGGTTCTTAAAGTATCTAATGCTTTATCCAAAATTTCTCTGTGATCTAAAATAAGTTCTGGCACTTCTTTATGATCAATCCATTCTACTATTTCATATCTGCCTATTGGATTTGGAAGAATTTTTGAAAAATCCACCAAAGCATAATACCCAATCGTTACAAAACGGCGCATAAGCCATTTTCCTTTTTCTTCTTCAATTTTAAGGTATTCCAATATCTTTTTATCAAAATGCTGTTTGTTACGATCTACTTTTCCAAAGGTGGCAAATTGTCTTAAAAAGACTCCATCAACGCCAGTTCTGCTATTCAATACCGTAATCGCGGCTGTATCTATATCTTGATCTACAGGAATAAATCCGCCGGGTAAGGACCATTTATTGGCACGTTCCACTTTGATCAATAAAACTTTGAGCTGATTATCATGAAAGCCAAAAATGACGCAGTCTATAGAAAGTCCAGGCTGGTAATTTTCGTTATTATCTATAATGTCTTTTAACATCGAATACGGTATAAATACTTTCTTTTAATAACTCTGCAATTTACTTCATTTTTACAAATCTGAAACATTTTTCAAAAAATAGGAATCAAATTTTCATTGAAAACAAAAGTGTGTAAATCACAATTTTAACTTAAATTTAAAGTTCAAATTTAAAAAAAATAATTACATTGCGTCATAATAACACATTAACGATTCAGATTGTTAAATTCTAATCGAAATCCAGAAAAAACATTGCTGTAAATCTTGTTTTTTCTTCAAAATAAGTATTGAAAGTTAAACCCAGAAGTTATGAATGCCAATCCGTTAAAAAGTATCAACAAAAAAATTAGAACCAAAATCTGGTCTTCATTCGGGTTTGTTTCTAAAACTTATCTTCTAGAAGCTTCTTTAAAATATAGCGAAGAACAAGAAAGAATTTTCAATGAAATGATTGTTGATACCGATGTAAAAAACAAAAAGGCAAAACAAGAAGCTTTTGAAAAAGCATTGTATGCTTCATACAAAGGAATTGGAGCTATGGATTTTGTAAATACTGTTTTAAAATAAATACCTTACACATTTTTAGTAATTTATAATGCCTGCCTCACTTCGGTGAGGTTTTTTTATTATAAATTTTACACTCGCATGAAAGAAAATGGTTATTTATTAGTTATTTTAGCTGTTTTGAAAGTAAGAATATACCCCTATAAAAATAATCATGGAAAATATCATTGAATCAGAAAGTTACAAAATTCAGAAACCAGAAAACTGGGCCCCTACAATTAATGATGATCAACTTATTGAATACATAAAAGAATCGGATTTTTCAAATAAGCAGGTTGATGAAGGACGCGATTTTTGTTACTTTTTGGATAAAATCTACTACACAAGCGATACTGAAAACAGCGAATATGCTTGTGTTGCTTATACTCTAAACGAACCTGCAAATCTTGAAAGTGCCTCAGTAAGAGATGTTGTTGTAGAAGAAAATGAAACTTATGTTATACATAGAATCAGTGTTTTGAGAGACGGCGTTTTGATTGATAAAATTCCAGATACTAAAATAAAGGTTTTAGATAGCGAAAATCAGAGTGAAGGCGGTATTTTAAGCAGCAATAAAAAAGTAAATATCACCATTAAGGATTTACGCCTTTATGATGTTTTAATTACAGAAGATTCGCGTACAAAGGTTTTTACTGATCGTGATTTTATGCGAAAAGAGTTTCTTAAGTATGTATACGTAACACCAAGTACTTACTGGGCTTATGGAAATTACAAGTTTTCTTTTATCAACGATAGAAAAGAAGCGATTGTATACAAAAAGACATTTTTTAGAAATGAAGAAGGAAATGTTCTAGAACCAGAATTGAATTTCTTGAAAAAAGGGGAACGATTTGTAATTGAAAAAGAAAATTACATTAACTCTTTTGATATAAACAGAGAAATTGCTCCTTATATTGATTTTGCAACAGATCGGAACTGGATTGATTTATCTAATTATATTTCTCCGCTTTACGAAGAAATATACAGCAAATCTTCTTTAACCGAATTTGCTCCAAAACTTGTAGAAAAGTTGGATGCAATTGCAGATCAAGACGAAAAATTACAATTTGCAATTGATTACGTGCAGAATCATGTTTACTATATTTACAATGCTGATGAAATGAATGGCCACAAGCCACAAGAACCATCGGTAACTTATGAAAATAAACAGGGAGACTGTAAAGCAAAATCAGTTTTGCTAAAAGTTGTTTTGGATTATATTAATGTTGATTCTTCTGTAGTTTTGGTTAACTTCAATTCAGATCATTATATTAAATATTACCTTCCGTCGTTATTGACTTTTAATCACGTTATTGTAAAAATCAATTACAAAGATGAAACCTATTTTGTTGATGCTACTTCAAGAGATGAATTTGGGTTACTAGAAAACCGTGGTTACATTTATTTTATGCATTATCTGGAAGTAAAACCAAATCAGGAATTACAGATTAAAAAGCCTTATAAATTTCCTTACTATGGTATAAATGAAAAAGTAGATTTTAGCGCTCAAAATAATTCGGGTCAGCTAAAATTGGTTTCTACTTACAAAGGAAATCGTGCTAATTATATGCGCAAGTATTTCAAAAATACGAACAAAAGGGAAATCATTGACAGCTGGAATAATTTCTTGTTTTATACCTTAAATTATTCAAATGATAGAAACGGAACCGATATTAGAACTATTTTTAAAGATGCGTCTATTGAAATTGTAAGCGATGATAAAAAGCTGAATGAGTTTACGATTATGTACAACACTTCAATTGAAAATCCATACTTTACTGATGCTGAAAAGAACCGTTTTTTAATGTATTTTGATCGAAATGTAGTTAAAAACGCTGCACGTGACTTTATGCACACTGACCTTTCTTTCTGGCATAATTTTGATAACGAAAAATACGAAATCAACTTATCGACAGATCAAAAAATAGATACTCAAGAGAAATATACAATTCAAGAAAGTACTATTACGAATCCTTATTTTGATTTTACAAGCCGTAAAAAAGTAACCAAAAATGGAGCTTCTATATATGTCGATTATAAACCGTTGATCAACTTAGAAATTCCAAGTGAAGATTTTGAAGATTTTAGAAACGCACATCATGAAATTGCCGACAGTAATTATGGAGTAGGAATTGACATTATCGAAGAAGGTTTATTGAATATGCTGAAATACAGTTTTAAGAAACGTCTTAAATAAAATTGACATAAAAAAAGCGGGATTTAAAATCCCGCTTTTTATTTAATTCACTAATTCAAAATCAGATCTTAATTTTATATCTGCTGATGAAGTTCCGATCATTACTTCGAAATCTCCTGGCTCAGCACCCCATTCTAATTTATTATTGTAGAAAGAAAGTTTCTCTTTGTCAATTGTAAATTCTATTGTTTTAGATTCTCCTGCGTTTAATTTCACTTTTTGGAAATCTCTTAATTCTAAAACTGGTCTTACAACAGATCCTAATTTATCTTTCAAATACAACTGAACTACTTCATCTCCAGCTACTTTTCCAGTATTTTTTAATTGGAAAGAAACTTTAATGGTTTCGTTGCTTTTTATTTTTGTTGAAGATAATTTCAAACCTGAATAATCAAAAGTGGTATAACTTAATCCGTATCCAAAAGGAAATTTAGGAGAGTTTTTCAAGTCGATATAAGCCGAAACATAGTTTGTTGCGTTTTCATCTTTAGCCGGTCTTCCTGTGCTAAAGTGATTGTAATAAATTGGAATTTGTCCTACTTCTCTTGGGAAAGTCATTGGTAATTTTCCAGACGGATTGTAATCTCCAAATAATACATTTGCAATTGCATTTCCAGCTTCAGTTCCTAACCACCAAGTGTATAAAATTGCTGGAACATTGTCTGCTGTCCAATTGAAAACAAGAGGTCTTCCTGCATTAATTAAAACTACAACTGGTTTTCCTGTCGCTTGAATTGCTTTTACTAAGTCTTCCTGAACACCTGGCAAATGAAGATCACTACGGCTTTTTGCTTCACCGCTCATATCGCGTCTTTCTCCAATACTCAAAATAACAACGTCTGCTTGATTTGCTGTTGCAACTGCTTCTGCAAAACCATCTTTATTTGTTCCTTCTATTTCACATCCTTTTGCATACAATAATTTAGTGTTTTTACCCACTTTATTTTGTAAACCGTCCCATTGTGAAACAATCCATTTATTGTAATCAACTTCTGGAAGTTCAACAGACCAGAATCCCATGTTTTCTTTGTATTCTTTTACCATTGGACCAATAAAAGCAATCGTTTTCACGCTTTTTGAAATTGGTAAAGTTTGGTTTTCGTTCTTTAATAAAACGATACTTTTTTGTGCCACTTCAAGTGCTGCTTTTCTGTGCTCTGGATTGCTTAATGCTTTTTCAGCACGCTTTTCATCCGAATATCTGTAAGGATCATCAAATAATCCTAATTCGAATTTCTTGCGAAGAATACGTCTAACGGCGTCATCAACTAAATCTATAGAAACTCTGCCTTCTTTTACTAACTCTGCTAAATTCTTGCGGTATGCATTACTTTCCATATCCATATCACTTCCTGCAGTAATTGCTGAATATGCCGCTTCTTTAAGATCTTTAGAATAACCATGAGCCACCATTTCTCCAATTGATCCCCAGTCTGAAACTACAAAACCTTGAAAGTTCCATCTTCCTTTTAAGATATCTCTTTGTAAATGTGCATTTCCAGTTGCTGGAATTCCGTTAATATCATTGAACGAGTTCATGAATGTCGCTGCACCAGCATCTAAAGCTGCTTTAAATGGAGGCAAATACGTTTCCAAAAGCATTCTTTCGCTCATATCTACAGAGTTATAATCTCTTCCTCCAACTCCAGCTCCGTAAGCTGCAAAGTGTTTTACGCAGGCCATAACTGAGTTTAAATCGCCCAATTTATTTCCTTGAAAACCTTTTACTCTCGCATAAGCAATTTTAGAACCTAAATAAGTATCTTCTCCTGCTCCTTCCATTACACGACCCCAACGTGGATCGCGACCAATATCAACCATTGGTGCAAATGTCCAGTGAATACCGCTTGCCGAAGCTTCAGTAGCTGCAACTCTTGCTGCTAATTCTATTGCTTCTAAATCCCAGCTCGCTGCTTCTGCTAACGGTAGCGGAAAAGTCGTTTTGTAACCATGAATAACGTCTTGACCAAATAACAACGGAATTTTAAGTCTTGACTGCATCGCCAATTCTTGATATCCTCTAGTATATTTTGTTCCAATAACATTTAGCATCGAACCAATTAAACCTGCTTTTATTTCAGCTTGTTTATTTGGGTTTATAGTAATTGGACCAGTTGCTTGATTATCGCCAGTATATTGATTTAACTGACCGATCTTTTCTTCAATTGTCATTTTTTTCAACAGATCATTGACTTTCTGATCTATTGTCTGCTGTTGCGCCGATGCAAAGAGCGAAACCAACAGTAGTGTAATTGTGGTTACTTTTTTCATAAGTTTAAATTTTTACCAAACGTAAGTTGCAACTGCACCTGCGTTTAGTGAGGTTGAAGTTTGTTTTTGGTTGTATTTAATATTAAAAGTTTCTGTCGAAGTTCCGTCATTTTCTACAATTAGAACAATTTGTCCTAACGGAGTTTTGAAAGAAACATTGTGTAAATTTCCTACTATATTACTTCCAATTCTCACTGAACCTTCTGGAACAAATTTAGAAGCGTGTCCGATAATATAATATCCTACTTCTCGTTTGATATTTTGATTTTGATCAATCATCAAGGCTCCTTTACAAGTTGAACATCCTCCTGGCGTGAAAGGTTTGTAAAACTCATCATTTGCTAATCCCCAAGAAAGCGCATTTTTACTCCAGTTACGCATTGAACCAATTACCACGTTTTTCACACTCCATTTTAAGTCCGTTTCAAAATTAGTTCCTGTTCCTGTATATTGTTCGGTAAAATACAAATCTTTATTCGGAAAAGCATTATGAACAGTTGTCAAAGCGCTAATATCTCCTTCATATAAGTGAAAAGCTGATCCTGTAACAAACGGATTTGCTTTCGGATCTTTTAAAATTGTCAAAGGATATTCAGGTTTGTTACAGTTGTGATCGTAAACAATAATTTTGGTTTTGATTCCTGCTTTCGCGAAAGCGGGACCTAAATGATTTCCAATAAAATCTGCTTGCTGTTCTGCCAACATTAACAAACTCGGATTGTTTCCTGGATGTAAAGGCTCGTTTTGAGGCGTAATCGCATCAATTACAATTCCGTGCGATTTCATTGCTTGAATATATTTCACAAAATATTCCGCATAAACTTGGTAATATTTTGGCTGTAAACTTCCGCCTTTTGAACTTCCGTTGTCTTTCATCCAAACTGGAGGCGACCACGGAGAACCCATTATTTTAATCTTTGGGTTTATAGCTAAAATCTCTTTTAAAACCGGAATTACATCATCTAAATCTGGACCAAGATTGAAATGTTCCAATTTTAAATCGGTTTGTCCTTCTGGCATATCATCATACGAAAAAACTTTTTCATTCAAATCAGATGCTCCAATACTTATTCTTAAATAACTTAAACCAATTGCATCATTTTTTCTAGAAAACAATTCCTGAAGTAAAGCTTCTCTTTTTGGTTTATCTAGTTTTTTAATGGCTTGAGCACTTCCTCCTGTTAATGAAAATCCGAAACCTTCAATAGTTTGGAATTTTTCTGAAGGATTTACTTCAATGGTTTGATTTGAATTTGTTTCTGAAGTAAAAACTAACTCAGGCTGTTGTTTAAGTTTGGAAGTTTCATCTGTTGTGGTAATCCAAGATGCTACTTTTCCTGTATTTTTTGAGGCATTTGTTGAAGATCCGCAGTTGAATTGCATTGCGATAAGAGGCAATAAAACTAGGATTTGAAGTTTTTTGTTGATGTTTTTCATTTTAATCTATTTCTATTAAAACAGGCAAATGATCTGATGGATATTTTAAATCCTTAGAATCACTTAACACTGCATGTTTTTGTATGTTCAGTCCACTATTTTTTGATATAAAAATGTAGTCCAATAATAATGTCACAGGTTCATTATGTTTAAAATCGTTGAAAGTTCCTGAAGGTCCGAAAGGTTTTTCTTTAGAAACATCTTTGGTATCATCCATTACTTTTTTGATTTCACCAATTTGAGCCGTATTTGATTCCGAGTTGAAATCACCCATTAAAAATGCTGGATAATTTTTGGTGTTTAGTGCTGCCATTTTAGAAAGAGCAAGCTGAACACCTTTCATTCTCGCTTCTTCACCCATGTGATCCAAATGCAAGTTGAAAACCCAGAATAATTTTTTAGTTTTTAAATCTTTAAAAAGTCCGTATGTGCAAACTCTGTTGCAAGCTGCATCCCAACCTCTTGAAACTACATTTGGTGTTTCTGAAAGCCAAAAAGTATTGGATTGTTCTACTTTAAAACGATCTTTTTTATAGTAAATCGTACAAGCCTCGCCGGTTCCATTTTCTTCTCTTCCAATTCCAAATCTATTGTAATTGGTCTGAGCCGCTGCAATATCTAAAACTTGATTTGGCGTTGCTTCCTGCACACCAAAAATATCTGGACTATAAAATTGTATTTGAGAATTAAAATAATCCTTTCGGTTTGGCCAAGCATTTTCTCCATCTGAAGCAACATCCAGACGAATATTGTAGGTCATGATTTTTAAATTCTGACCAAAAAATGAGTTTGAAGCCAAAAGCAGCATTACTGCTAAAACAAGTTTGTTTATCTTTTTCATGTTTAAAAATTTTAATCTGTAAAGCTAGTATTTCCATGGCTTTACAGATTAAAAACTATTTAAAACTTATGTTAATTATACACTCTCACGTAATCTACTTCGTAAGTTGCTCTTGTAAAGTTTGGATCTACCGCTCCTCCAAAATTTCCTCCCATTGCAAAATTTAGAATAACGAAGAATTTTTCATTGAACGGAGTTGTACTAGAGTTTTTATAAGTGTAGAATAAGTTATCATCTACATAAAATTTGATGTTTTCTGCACTCCACTCGGCTGCATAAATATGAAACTCTGTCGCTGAATTTGTAGCTACAGTCGTCTTTGTATCTGGCGTATTTCCAGAACGCCCTGGAGAATGCAATGAAGAATGAATTACATCTGGATTGTTTCCAACTGATTCCAAAATATCTATTTCTCCACATGCTGGCCAACCTACAGTATCAATGTTATCGCCCAAAAGCCAGAAAGCAGGCCATGTTCCGCCACCAACTGGCAATTTTGCACGAACTTCTGCTCTTCCATATTTAAATGAAAATTTACCTTTTGTCAACATTCTTGTAGAAGTGTACTTACTTCCCATATAGTCTTCTTTAATTGCCGTAATTTTCAAAAGACCTCCTTCAATTTTTACATTTTCAGAACGAGTTGTATAATATTCTAATTCGTTGTTTCCCCAACCGTCGCCAGTTCCTGTATTGTAGCCCCATTTTGAAGTATCTGGCGCTCCATCAACATTAAACTCGTCTGACCAGATTAGTTTTCTTGCAACAAAAACATTTACTGAAGTCGATTTGCTTACATATTTTAATCCGTTATAAGCAGAAACAATGATAGGATATGTTGCAGTTCCAGATGCTGTAAATTCATAAGTTAAATTTCCATCTGTAAGTTCCTTAAGCTCATTATTAATCAATACTTTATATGATGTTGCGTTAGTAGCGCTAATTGTTAATTTTACTTTTCCGCTCCCGTCTCCATTTGGATTTTCTGCTGTTTTACCTACAACATCAACTTGAACAGAAAGATTTGTTGGTGCAGTAATTACTGGCGTGTCATCTCCTGAGTCGCTGTTGCTGCTGCAAGATTGAAATGCAAACAGTAAGATGAGTGTAAAAATACCCGCTCTATTTATAAGATTAATCATTTTCATCGTTATTAAAATTTAAGTGGTTTGAGTTAATAAATTGAGTATCAATATAGATATTTTTTATTTTACTTTTTGCTTTTGTTAATAACAAAGTCAAGAATCAATTGAAACTATCAAGTCGCATTAAATATCTTTTTAATATCAATTTTATGCGATTATTTCCAAGTATAAGTCCCAACTGCCCCCCCTTCTAACGAAGTTGTAGCCCATTTTCCGTTGAATTTAATATTGAAAGTTTCTGTCGCAGATCCATCATTTTCAACAATCAAAACTTTAGAACCCGAAGGTGTCACAAAAGCTACGTTTTGCAAGTTTCCTCCAGAATTACTATCAATTCTCACCGAACCAGCAGGAACAAATTTTGAAGCGTGTGCAATAATGTAATAAGCAACATTGCGCTGATAACTATCACTAGATGTTATTGTTATAGCACCTTTACACATTGTACAGCCTCCATCTGTGTGAGGCCCGAAATTTGCATTGTTTGCTACATTCCACTCTAATGCATTTTTACTGTAGTTTCGCATTGATCCAATAATAACATTTCGAACATGCCATTTTAAATCGCCATCAAAACTACCTTCAGAAGAAGTCCATTGTTCTGTAAAATATACATTTTTGGCTGGATAAGAATTATATACATTCGTTAAAGCACTAATGTCTCCTGCATATAAATGAAAAGCTGATCCGTCTACAAATGGAAATGCATCTGCATCTGCCAAAATTGCTTTTGGATAATTTGGATTATCGCAATTGTGATCGTAAGCAATAATTTTTACGCTTAGATTTGCCGTTTTAAATGCAGGCCCTAAACTATTTTTAATAAAACTTGCCTGATCTGCCGCAGACATATACATACTTGGATTATTGCCATCATGTAAAGGTTCGTTTTGAGGCGTTATGGCATCAATTGTAATTCCTTCCGCTTTCATTTGCTGAATGTATTTTACAAAATATTTAGCGTAAACATCATAATATTCCGTTTTCAATTTTCCTCCTTTAAAACTAGCGACGTCTTTCATCCAAACTGGAGCTGACCAAGGAGTTGCCAAGATTAAAATCTTAGGATTAATTACTATAATTTCTTTTAGCATAGTAATTAGATTTCTATCTTTCTCTAAACTAAATTTAGCCAGATTCAAATCGGTTTCTCCTGCTGCGAGATCATTATATGTAAAAGGTTCAGCATTTAAATCTGACGCTCCAATACTGATTCTGATGTAGCTTACTCCTATTGAATTTTCGCCCGTGCCAAATAATTCCTGTAAAAGAGCACTTCTTCTTGTCGCATTTAATTGATTCATTACTTCGACACTTCCACCTGTTAAAGTATATCCGAAACCATCAATTGTCTGATATTTTTGAGATGCATTCACTTCAATATTAGCATACGCATTTGCTGTTGTGCCAAAGCCCAATACTCCACCTTGTTTTACCAATAAAGCACTCTGATTGCCTTTTGTCAGCCAGAAATCAACATCGTTTGTAACTACCACAGGTGGATTTACAACTGGAGGATCTACTGGAGGATTTTCTACTGGATCACTTGAAGAAGAGCATTTTACTTGAGCCAGTACGGCTGCCATAAAGAAAAATGCTTTTATAGTATTTTTTAAATTAAATTTCATTTTTGTGGTTTTTAGTTAGTTGGCAATTAGTATACAATAGTCTGTATAGCGTGTGCCGGAATTGTAATAGTCGTTTTTGTCTTTTGATTTTCTAATGAATAAACAATCTCTTTTTCAGATTGATTCATTACGATAGTAATCAATTGTCCGTCAGAGTTTTTAAAAGAAGTACTTAACAATGATTTGTCACTTATGGTTTCCAGTATTCTTTTTGCATTTGGTCTAATGAATTTTGAGAAATGTCCAATATAATAATACATTGGAGTATAAATTAATTCATCTTTTGTTGTATCAGCATGGATTGGCGCAAAACAGAAATTTCCAACGTGGTTAGGCCCTCCGTTTTGATCTAAAAGAATATTCCAGTCTGTCCAACCTACAGTTCCGTTATTAAAATCATGAATCATATTGGTTCCGTAACGTTCTGCATTTCCCCAGAATTGATATTTTGAAGCATTAAATCTTTCAATACATCCTTCTGTAAAAAGTAGATTTTTATTTGGAAATGCCTCATGAACTTTAGCTACAGATTCGAATTGTGGCGGACCTCCGTTCCAGGTTTCATACCAGTGAAATCCAATTCCCCATGCATATTTAGAAACTTCTGGATCTGAGAAAACAAGATTTGCTCTTGTAGTCAGCATATCGCCACGATTGTGATCCCAAATAATTACATTCTTAGATCCTAATCCTTCTTTTTCTAAAGTTGGTCCAAGATGATTTTTAAGAAAATCTCTTTCAGCCTCAGGCGTATAAATACAAGATTCCCAGCTTTGTCTTGCCATTGGCTCGTTTTGCACTGTTAATCCCCAAACAGGAATTCCTTCTTTTTCGTAGGCTTTAATGAATTTGGCGTAATATAATGCCCAAGATGCAGCAAATTCAGGCAATAAAACGCCGCCGTGCAAAATATCGTTGTTGTCTTTCATGAAAGCTGGGGGACTCCACGGACTTACAAACAACGTCAGTTTTCCGCCGGCTGTTTTAATTGCTTTTTTGATTAACGGAATTCTATATTTTCGATCGTGATCAATATTAAAAGTCTTTAAGTCTTTGTCTCCTTCTGCAATATAAGTATAACTGTCACTGCTAAAATCACAGCTGTGAATGTTAGTTCTAGCTAAAGTATAACCAATACCTTTGTTTTTATCGTAATAAGCATTTAAGAATTCTTGCTGTTTTTTAGGAGATAATTTTGCAAAAACTTCGGCGCTAGCATCTGTAATTGCGCCTCCGATTCCAAGAAAGGTTTGGTCTGTTTTTTCAGTATTTACAATGATTGATACTGTTGATGTCTTTTGTTGTGTAGTGTTGTTTGAAATTAAATCATTTGATAATGACAATTTCCAATTTGTATTTTCGGCAGTAGTAAAAACCTTTATTTTATTGTTTTTTTGCGAAGAGGCATTGCTTTTTTGAGCTGTTAGTTTTGAAGTAAAACAGCTTAATTGCATTAGTATAAAGGCTGATAGAAATATTTGTGTGGTGACTTTCATGTTGTTTTAAAAAATAGTTTTTAAATTAAAAAATAAGAGAAGACTAATATGGATGATTCAAATTAGTCCTCTTCTTATCTTACTACAAAATATTAATAAACAAGCGTTTGTATAGCTCGCGGTGGAATTTTCACTTCCGCTTTTTCAGCTCCAATAATCAAATTATAGGTAAGTTCATTTGCTGACTGATTCATAACAATAGTCGCCATAGTTCCATCAGCATTTAGGAAAGAAGTACTTAATAAAGCGCTTCTGCTTACCGCAGTGCTCACTCTTACTGCATTTAAATGAATAAATTTAGAAAAGTGTCCAATGTAATAATATGAAGGTGTGTAAATTAGCTCACCTGTTGTCGTATCTGCATGAATTGGTGCAAAGCAAAAATTTCCAACATGGTTTGGCCCTCCATTTTGATCCAATAAAATATTCCAATCTGTCCAAGCAACTGTTCCATTATTGAAATCATGTATCATATTGATTCCGTAACGTTCTGCATTACCCCAAAATTGATATTTTGATGCATCAAATTTTTCGATACAGCCTTCAGTAAACATCAGTTTTTTGTCTGGATAAGCTTCATTAACTTTCGCTACGTTATCAAACATTGGTGCACCGCCTGACCAAGTTTCGTACCAGTGAAATCCCATTCCCCAAACATATTTTGATGCTTCTGGATCTGAGTAAATTACATTGGCACGGTAGTTCATTAAATCACGATTATGATCCCAAACGATAATTTTTTTGTCTCCCAGTTTTTCTTTTTTCAAAGTTGGCCCAAGATAGTTTTTAATGAAATCTCTTTCGGCTTCAGCTGTATAGACACAAGATTCCCAAGTTTGTATTGCCATTGGTTCATTTTGAGTTGAAGTTCCCCAGATTGGAATTCCTTCTTTTTCGTAAGCTTTAATAAACTTCACATAGAAATTTGCCCAAGTCTGATAGTATTCAGGAAGTAAAGTTCCTCCTTTCAAAACATTTTTATTACTTTTCATGAAAGCATTTGGAGACCAAGGCGCTACATAAGTTGTAAGCTTTCCTCCAGCTTTCTGAATGGCTTGTTTTATTAAAGGAATACGATATTGTCTATCATGATCAATAGAAAAAGTCTTCAGATCTTTGTCGCCTTCTTCGATATAAGAATAGCTTCCACTGCTAAAATCAGAACTTTGAATTGTTGTTCTTAGCAAAGAATAGCCAATACCTTTTTGTTGATCGTAGTATGCATTTAAAAACTCTGCTTGTTTTTCTTTTGAAAGTTTAGCAAATATTTCGGCGCTCGCATCTGTAATAGCTCCGCCAATTCCCATAAAAGTTTGAAACTTTTTTGAAGGTTCTACAAAAACAGAAGATTCTGTTTCTAATGGTTGTTTTGCCGCAGAAAAAGTCAAATTATCTGTAGTTGTTAATCTTAACTTCGTATTTTCTGCAGTAGTATAAACGGTGATTTTTTTACCGCTGGTTGTAAATTCTTTTTTTGTTTTTGGCTGTTGTGCAAAAGCTGCAGCGGAAAACAAAAGGCATAAAATTTTTAGACTATTTTTTTTCATTTGCTTCCAATTATTATCGTTTTTTTAATTGAAGTTTTGGAGAAATCTAAAACTGATTTTTCTATTATCTTTTAAAGAATTTAAAAAATAGCCCATACTCATATTGATTATGGGCTATTTACAACCAAACTTAAACTTAAACTTAACTTTTTATTTTCCTCGGAACTCAACTTTTGTAACTGTGATTCCATCTTTTGTAAAAGTGTTACCACCAGAACGAATAAGTAAATAGATTTTTCCTGTTTCTGTGAATTTAACCACATTCGAAACCGTTCCTGTTTTATCGTTTTTCACACAACCAACTACAGAAAGCATTCCTGAGAATCCTGATTTTGCGCAGCCATCCCAAGTACTTAATCCCATAACTTTATTGTCTTTGTATTCAACTCCAGATTGTGGAGCAGATTTACCAGCGTAAACTTCAAACCAAGTTTCATCAGAACCGCTAGTAGAAGAAACTTTCATATCTATTGTATACTCTTTGTCTTTTACAACATCAATTGCCTGATAGATTCCTTCTTGTGCCCATCCTCCTGGAGAGTGAATAGTTGCACTGTTATTAGCAAATGACCAAAATGCCGCACCTGTAGCACTAAGATTTAACACTGTCCATTTTGCTTGATCTTCGGCAGTTGCAAAAGAACCACCTTGCACTAAATTTCCTTTTAAAGGATCTGATGTAGCAACTACAACATCTTTTGATGCAGTAGCTGTAGTACCTCCCGTACCAATTGCTGTATGTACAATTGTGTAAGTTCCTGCATCTGGTAAAGAAATTTCTTCTTCCATTTTACCTGCATAAGTACCAGCTCCTGTATCCCATAATGATTTTAAAACTCCTTTTGGCTGAGCCACCAACTTATAGGTATTTACTTTTCCTTCAACAGGTGTAATTGTAAAAGAAGCATCGACATTATCATCGGTTAATCCATTATTAGTAATGGAATCTTCAGGCTGACAGCTAGTTAAACTTAATACTGCTGCCATAAAAAACAATGCTAAAAAACCCTGTCTTTTTATTAAATTTATTTTCATATGATATTGTATTAACTAATTAGTAATTAGGATTTTGAACTAACTGTGTATTCTCTAAGTCTTTTTGTGGAATAGGCCAAACTTCATTTTTACCAGCAACAAATCCGCTACTAGCAAGAACAGTTGCAGCTTTTCCAGTTCTAACTAAGTCGAACCAACGGTGTCCTTCACCAGCCAATTCTAATCTTCTCTCATTAGCAATTGCATCTAATGATACTGGCACAGAAGCCAATCCAACTCTAGCTCTTACTGCATCTAATAAAGCTTGTGCTCTAGCTCCAGTTCCTCCTAATGCTTCTGCTTCCATTAAGTAAGTATCTGCTAGACGAATTGCATAAGTATCTTGTTTGTAATTTAAAGCTGTTGCTCCTCCACCATCAGATGTATCTGAGTTTAAAGGCATAAATTTCTTTAAGAAATATCCTGTATCCTGATCACCAGATGCATACTTTGCTTTATTTGCTGCAACCAGAGCACGCAGATCAAAAATTGTAGATTCGAAACGCGGATCTCCTTTTAAGGCATCATATAAACTTTGAGTTACCGGATTAAAACTCCATCCTGAAATATAATCAGCTAATGTTAAATCTTTTCTTTCATATCCTCTTGGACCAACCATGATATTTACAGAGTTTCCTTCGTCGGCTCCACCGCCCCAGAATCCCCAATCTGCATTACTTTTATCTGTATGCATGATTTCGATAATAGCTTCTGAGTTAAATTTGTTACTGATTACCCATAAATCTGAGAATTTAGTCAACAATTTGTAACCATACATACTAGTTCCTCCAGGCGTACCGTTTACATCTGCAAATTCAGCAGCTGCTAATGAGTTTTTACCTTCGTACAAATAAACTTTACCTAATAGTGCCTGTACTGCTCCTTTTGAAAGACGACCACCTTCTGTTGGAACATCAACTTTACCAGGAAGCACAGCTTTTGCTTCTATTAAGTCTTTTTCTATTTGTGCATAAATTTCTTCAGGAGCAACTTGAGTAACTTTATACCCTTCCGCTGGCGAAATTGGAGTTAGAATTAATGGTAAATTTTTAAATGTTCTTACTAATTCAAAATAGAAATATCCTCTCAAAGCTTTTGCTTCTGCTGCAAAACGTGCTTTTTTAGCATCAGGCATATCTACATCTGGTAATTTTACCAATAGAATGTTTGCTCTAGCAATTCCTTGAAAAAAATCACCCCAATAACTTCTTGGCATATTTATTTTGTCCAATTTATAGTTATCAAAAGCGTGTATACCAGCACCATCACCAGGTCCACCACCTCCAGCGTAGAAATCATCTGAACCAGCATTTAGCATAGTGATCATGTTTTCAAAACCTTTAGATTGTTTACCCATAATATCATAAACAGCAACCAGCGCAGAAAATGCTTCTGCTTCATCTTTATAATAATTATCTACTAACGGAAGCCCTTTTGGCTCAACTGTTAAAAAATCTTCACCACAAGAAGAGCCTAGAAGTAACAATCCAGCGGCGATGAATGAATATCTTATATTTTTAATTTTCATGATTCTTAATTTTAAAATTGTAAATTAACCCCTACCATTATAGTTCTAGCTTGTGGATAATATCCTTTATCAATACCAAAAACTCCTCCTCCAATCTCAGGATCATATCCAGAGTATTTTGTAAATGTTAATAAATTTTCTCCAGTCAAGTAAAGTCTTGTTTTTGAAAGACCTGCTTTTGAAACAACATCACTTGGAAGGTTATAACCAATTTGAATTGTTTTGATTCTCCAGTAATCACCATCTTCTAAATAAAAATCTGATGGGTTTGAGAAGTTTTTATTGTCATCAACAGTTGATAAAATTGGGTATGAATTAGTTGATCCTTCACCTGTCCAACGACCTAAAGCAGAAGTTTGGTAGTTAGCATCTGTAATATCTAGACGACGTAATCCTTGGAAAATTTTGTTTCCAATTGCTCCTTGAGTAAAGATTAACAAATCAAAGTTTTTATAATCTAAATTAACTGTGAAACCGTATGTGTATTTTGGAAGTGGGCTTCCGATGAAAGTTTTATCATCATCTGAAATTTTTCCATCTCCATTAAGATCTTGCCATCTGAAATCTCCAGGTCTTGCTCCTGGTTGGATTAAACCGCCTGAAGCATTTGTGTAAGCATTAATTTCTGCTTGATTTTGAAAAATTCCTTGTGTTTTATATCCGTAAAAAGAGTTGTAAGATTGTCCTACTTGAGTTCTTGTTACTGCGCCCATATTTTGGAAAGAAGCATCTCCAGAAATGAACTGGATATCTTTTCCTAAATTAGTTACTTCATTTTCTAGATAAGAAATATTTCCGCTTAAGCTTAGACCAACTTTACCAATTTTTTTACGGTAAGAAAGTTCTAGATCAACCCCTTTGTTCTGCATATCAGCAATGTTTGCAGAAGGTCTACCAGTACTACCAACGTGACCAGGTAAGTCAATATCCTGTAAAATACCTGTAGATTTTTTAATATAAAAATCTGTTGTTAATGATAAGTCATTGAAGAATGTAATATCAAAAGCAACGTTTGCTTGGCTAGTTTCTTCCCATTTCAAATCTGGATTCGCAGGTGCATTTGGACTATTACCAACCACTACTGAACCTTGATTACCAATAGTATAATTTCGTCCTGCACCGATAGTTGCTAAGTATTTGAAATCTCCAATAGCATCACTACCTGTAATTCCATATCCACCTCTAAACTTTAATTGCGTTACTACCTTATTTTCTGGCCAGAAGTTTTCTTTAGTTGGCACCCATCCTAATGAGAATGAAGGGAAAGTTCCATATTTGTAATTTTGACCAAAACGAGAAGAACCATCACGACGTACAATACCTGTAAATAAATATTTCTCTTTGTAATCATAATTCGCTCTTGCAAATAATGAAGTTACTTTATGCTCATAACCATTGTAAGCTGAAGCAGTAATATCGTCCTGTGGATGATCGTTTGGGAAAGTCGCATCATCAAAATTAGTGTACGGAATATTAAAATAAGTTACTGTAGATCCAGATGTGATATTATCTACATAAGCTCCTTGTCCTACTAAAACTGAAAAGTTATGATCGGCAATTTGCTTTGCATATGAAACAGTGTTTTCAATATTCCATCCAAAACCTTTATTAGTATTTCTACTCAAATTATTTTTTGCATTAATAGTAGAAGAGTTAAAATAATATTGTGGAGTAAAACTTTCTGAGCCCCAATATGACAATTTACCCCCTAATGTAGTTCTAAATTTTAAACCTTTAATCGCTTCTACTTCTAAGTAAGCATTACCTACAAAATTATCTGACCATCCATAATTACCTAATCTAGTTTGAATGTATGCTAAAGGGTTACTCATTTCCTGAACTACCTTTTGAGAAATTCCATAAGGATTTCCATTTGGATCTCTTAAAACATAATCCAGTGTATATGGCGATTGATTTGCAACAGCTGGATCAGTAACAATAGCCGGTGTAAGTGGATCTAAATTGATTGCTGAGCTTAAAGGCCCACCATATTCGTTGTTGGTATTTCCGATTCCAACATTTTTTTCGTGAGAATATCCTAAAGTCTGGCCAAAAGTTAAGCCTTTTACAATTTTGTGTGTTGAGTTTAAACGGATGTTTTTTCTATTGTAGTTAGAAATTGGAGTAGCTACAATACCTTCTTGATCCAATAAACCAAAAGAAACATAGAACGTAGAAACATCATTCCCTCCAGATAAACTTAACTCATGACCTATTCTTTGGGCATTATTGTTAAAAATCTCTTTTTGCCAATCTGTTCCCGCTCCATAAGAAGAAACATTTTTGTATGGAAGATCGTAAGGTTTAGTAGTATCTGTATAACCATTTGCATATCTTTCATTCATTAAAGTTGCATACTCAGTAGCATTTAACAAATCAAGTTTTCTTGCTGCTGCAGAAAATCCAGTGTACCCATTATAGTTTACACTCATTTTTCCAGATTTACCTTTTTTAGTTGTGATAAGGATAACCCCAGCTGCTGCTCTAGCACCGTAGATAGCCTGAGACGCCGCATCTTTTAAAACCTCCATAGAAGCAATATCTGACTGATTCAAATATCCAATTCCTCCTGAATCAACAATTACACCATCAACAACCCATAAAGGCTCATTGTTACCAAAAGAAGTAATACCCCTTACTCGTATTGTAGAAGAAGATCCAGGTTGTCCTGCATTTGCTGCAATAGTAACCCCAGAAACTCTACCTTGAAGAGATTGTTCTACTCTTGTTATTGGTAAATCTTCTAAATCTGATGCTTTTACACTAGAAATTGCTCCAGTTACAACAGATTTCTTTTGAGTACCGTATCCAACAACTACAACCTCATTTAAAGATTGTGATTCTGGTTTTAATTGAATTGAGATTTTTGTTCTACCATTTACAGCTTCAGTTACTGTAGTATAACCAATGAATGTAACTGTTAATGTTCCATTTGACGGCACTTGCATTTGAAATTTTCCGTCAAAGTCTGACGCTGTCGATTTCGTAGTACCTTTTAATAAAACAGTTGCGCCTGGAACAGGCATTCCACTTTCATCATTTATTATTCCATTTACTGTGACATCCTGAGCCACAGCTATAACCGAGAATAACAGAGACGAAATACAAAAAACAAGTAATTTTGTTAATTTCATTTTTCTAAAAATTTTGGTTAATTAATTAGTAATTTGATGCAATACTAAAACTAAATTTTCATTTTTGGTAGTTATAAATCATTACAAAAACACATCAAATTAAAATTTTTGATATTATAAAAACACATCAAATTTTACATAAATAATTGATTTTAAAAGAAATAAAAAAACAAATAGTAGTACTAAAGAAAAGTTAATTTTAAAAATAAACACTACATATAATAAAATAAAGTCTGTCTTGTTAAATAATATTCAAACTACAACGTGGTAGTAGCTCAAAACACTCATAAACACTTATTCTTTAAACAATTACAAGAAATAGACTCTAAAAATTTGTAGGAACAGAAAAATAAAGAATATGATATTTTTACCTTACTTTTTTTACATTATCAATAATTTTATTAGCTAAAGAAAATACTTACTTTTTAAAAATAAATAGGTTTTAACTTATAAAAAACAAGAAAAATCAAAGAGATTGTATTGATAAAAAAAGAGAAAAAGCTGAATTTTGGGCCAAAAATGCCTAGAAATTGGCAAGGAATTTAAAAATGATTTTTTCTGTCTAAAAAAACAAGTTTATTTAATCGTTATCATGCTGTTATTTTTGTTGCACAGATTAAATAATATGCGTTACCAAATAATAAATCTTACAGATGATTTGCTTGCTAGAGGTCGCAAAAAATAGGGATAATCATTTAATCTAATTTATTATAAGAACAACCCCTTTCTAATACTTCGATAAATAAAAATAAAATAGCTTTTTCTTGAAATATAGGCTAGAATTTAGCCTTTATAAAAGCCATAAAGCGAATAAATGAACTAAACCTACTCTTCAGCTTCAATTCATTAAATTGTCTTTAATAATTGATTCAAAAGCACCTATAAGCATTAATTACAACACTTAATTCTAATTCAATTAAAAAGAATCAAGAATTAAAATATCTTTTGAGTATAAACAATCTATTCTGAGGAAAGACCGCCGTTATAAGTAAAAAAAATAGCCCGTAATCGAAATTACGGGCTACCCAGGCAATAAACTTAACTTAAACTAACCATAGTTTAAATCTTCTATACAATTCATTTATTAATGAGCTGTATAATGTTTGAAAATTCGAAAAAGGAATTTTTTAATCTTCCTTTTTCGAAAATAACTAACATGAAATATTATTATTCAGGTTTGAAAACAAATGTCCAACCTGTTCCATATGTTTCACTATTACTTAAATAAAGAATCATTTTATCTTCTTCAAGACTTACGATAGTATAAACCCCATCAGCATTACCTGCAGCTGAACCTAACATTTTTGAATTCATGATAGTCAACTGTTTATTTTTGATGTCCAGTTTAAAACTTCCTTTTGTTGGTGTAGCGCTTGTTGTTTCATAATGGTTGTAATTTGCTGCTCCGTCCAGATCAAAATGCATTTTCCCAAGTGCATCACTTGGAGCACAACAATCTCCAGCATTCCACCAAGCGGTCATAGCACTTTCAGCACTTCCATTTGGAGACATAAACCACCAGAATCTTCCAGAACCTTGTGTACCATCAAAAACCCAAGTTTTACCAGCTGCCGTATTAGTTCCAACTAAATCATACCAGTCTTGATCTAAAGGAGTATCTAACTGATCAATTTGAACGTCAATCGTCTTAGTAAAAAATTCAGCGCCTAGAGTTCCAACAAAAGTAAATGTTGCTTTTCCTGGAATAGGATAAACAAACGTTACTTCATTTGTTAGTGCTTTATCTAAACCATAATCCCAATATCCAGTCACACCTGGAGTCGTCATATTAAGTGTGATCTTATTTCCTCCTGGTGTGCTTTGAGTAGATACTAATTCAACTCCAGCAACGTCAGTAGAATTCGTTAAATGCTGTTCATCTACTATTGGATCACATGCTGAAAAAGTCAACGTAAAAAGAGCCAAAAGAAGATATAATATTTTATTGATTTTCATATTTATCTATATTAATATTGTTAAATTTTACCACCCTGGATTTTGTGTATAAACTCCATTTGATAGTCTAAGTTCTGTTTCAGGCATAGAAACCAAACCTTTAGTTTCTGGTCTATATTTTACGCTGTAATTTGCTGCAGTACCTGAATTTCTAACAGGAATCATGCTATTATATGCATTATCAACATCTCCCCAACGAATTAAATCAAACCAGTGTAATCCTTCGAAAGCAAATTCATGCAAACGCTCTGCTTTAATATTTTCAAGTGAATATCCAACTGGGTCCAGTTTTGCTCTTGCTCTAACTGCATTTAATCCTGCAGCTGTTTTAGTAATCTCAGAATGCATCAATAATACATCTGCGTAACGCATGAAAATAAAATCTTGTGCATGCATTAATTGCATATCAGTATTAGACCAGTTGTATAATTGAACAAACATTCCGACAGTAGTTCCGCCTGCATTAGGATATTGTAGAGAAATATATTTTTTATTGAAATATCCTGTCTCATGGTCTCCTTTATCTTGCGCATAACCAGCTGTTCCTTGATCTGCTTTACCTACTTCAAGTATAGAACCTCTTTTTCTTGGATCACGTTCCTCCCAGTTACTGTATAAACTTGGATTTACTGTACACCAGCCCCATCCTTCTCCAAATGGCACTAATGAATTACCACGTAATGCAGAGAACAGACATAATCTATTAGTATAAATATTACCATTTGTCCAAGACCAATCTCCAAAAGAGAATCTTTGAACGAACATTGTCTCGAAATTTCCAGTTCCAAATGTTGGGCTAATACCATCTTGTCCAACCCATGATAAACCTTCAGTTGCAGCCCATGGTAAAACATTATTTCCAGAAGCTTTATTAACATAAGAGTAAGGCCAAAGGTTTCTAAAATCAGGTACAAGGGCATGACCACTATTAGTCATACAGTCAGTTAAATAACTTGCTACTTGTGTTGCATTCAAAGACCCTCCTTCTGCCAAAGGCAATTCCTCAGTAGCTTGTTTTTCCATATTTGTCATATAACCTGTGTAAAACAAAAATACACGTCCTAAATAAGCTTCTGCTACCCATTTATTAGCATGACCGTATCTAGATGTTGGAATACTTGTAAAAGGAGTTGCTGGCATTGTCTCGATCGCCTTTTTTAAATCTGAAGCAATCTGTGCAAATGTTTCAGTGTAAGTATTTCTTGGGCCATCTTTTTTCCCATCAATAGTTATGATTAATGGAACTCCTCCAAAAAACTTAGCTAATCTGAAGTAGAAAAATGCTCTCATAAAATAAGCCTCTCCAATTGCTTGTTGCTTGAATTGATCAGCTTCAGCAGGAGTATTAAAATAAGTGCTAAAATCTGCAAGAGGCGTTTTCTCTATAATTGCATTTGTTCTCGCAATACCTCTATAAGACTGAACCCACATATCTAAATAGGTATCATCTACAGGATCTTCAAAATTATCAACCCATTTAGCTGTTTTATCATCAGGACCTCCTCCTCCTAACATCATATTATCCATAAGATTGGCTGCAATCTGTTCCTCACTATGCACATTATTTGTATAAATAGCATTGTAAACTCCAGCAGTTGCTTCTTCAATATCTTGAGGTGTCTTGTAAAAATTCTCTAAACTCTTCTCTGTCAAATTATCAGTATCAAGATAATCATCACAGCTCGCTACAATAAATACAGCCGAAATCGCTACTAAATATTTTATTTTTTTCATTGTAATTGTATTTATATTAAAAATCAGCACTTAAACCAAACATCACCGTTCTAGCTTGTGGATACAAACCTAAATCAATTCCTGAAGCCCATGGAGCATTTGTATTATCTCCTGACCAACGAACTTCTGGATCCATACCATCATATTTAGTAAATGTATATAGGTTATTTACTGCAACATAAAATTTAAGATTTGAGATGAACTTGAAATCTTTAAATATTTCGTTGAAATTATAACCTAACGTTAAGTTGTTTATTCTCAAATAATCTGCATTTTGCATATAAATATCTGACACGTAATTGCTGTTTCTGTTTGAAGTGGCACTTAATCTAGGCATTTTAGTAGATGTACCTTCTCCATGCCAACGATCAAAAACATCAGAAGTATAATTTTGAGCAGGACTATCTGCAAAAGATCTATATGACTGCATAACCTGCATACCAAATTTACCAGCCATAGTAGTGTTCAAGTAAACATTTTTGTATTCAAAATTTAACTGAATCCCTAATTCAAAATCTGGATTTGGATTTCCTAAGTAAACTTTATCGCTTTCGTCGATAACACCGTCATTGTTTTGGTCTACAAAACGAACATCTCCAGGACGTTGATCGCTAAAATAAGGCTGTCCATTTGGACCAACATATTCATTAACTTCTTGTTGATTTTGTAAAATTCCTGCTGTTTTAAAGCCGTAGAAATAACCTAATGGGAAACCTACTTGACCTCTTGAGATTTCTCCAGTTCCTTGAGATAATACGTTAGAAGGACCATGTAATATTCCGTCAGCATTTGCAATTCTAGTAACTTTATTTTTATTGAATGCACCACTTACAGTAGCTCCATATTTAAAGCCTCCAATTTTATCATTCCAATTTACAGAAAACTCAAAACCTTTGTTTTCGATATCTCCACCATTAAAATAAGGAGGTGCGGCACCGTCTGTTCCTCTTCCTGCTGCTAGAACTAACCAGTCTTTAGTGGTTTTATTATACCAATCTAAAGTCACATTTAATCTTGAATCAAAGAAACTTGCATCAAGACCGAAATCTAATTGCTCTGATGTTTCCCAAGTTAAATCTGGGTTGGTAACTCTAGCTGGATAAGCTGTAGTTCCAGAAACTGGTTTTGTATCTCCAAAAAAGTATCCTGGAAAAACATACGCAATATTTGAAGAGTAATAAAAGTTAGGAATATCTTGGTTACCATTTTGCCCCCAGCTTCCTCTCAATTTTAATGAATTGAGCCATTTTGAAGAGCTATCCATAAAATCTTCTTTTGTAACTACCCAACCAGCAGAAACAGAAGGGAAATAACCCCATCTTTTTCCTTCAGCGAAGTTAGAAGAACCATCGGCACGTATTGTACCTGAAAGAAGATATTTTTCTTTATAATCGTATTGTGCTCTAGCAAAATAAGACATAATACCACCTCCACCAGCTGAAGTGTCCATTCCATTAGTTCCAATATCATTAATTGTTTTTGGAGCTGTGTTGTTTAAGTAAGCATATTTCGGATCTTCACCAAATGTTAAGTTGTTTCTAGAACCACTAACATTGTTGTTCACCAAATATTGAATTAACTCAGTTCCTGCAACAGCAGAAATGTTATGATTCCCAAATTGTTTTTTATAAGAAACTGTATTTGTCCAAGTTGAATTAGCTCCAATATAAGAATACTGAGACGCACCATTGATATAATCTTGATAAAGAACACCCAAATTATATGTTGGGTTCATAGATCTACCATATCCAAACCAAGAATCAATACCATAAACCGTTCTAAATTTCAAATCTTTAACTGGTTCAATTTCTAAGAAAGCATTTCCTGTAATTCTATTATCTTTTGGATAGTTATAATTACTTCTATAAAACATTACTGCTAAAGGATTTGTTTGTCCTGTAGAAATACCATCTAAAGTTGGAGTAAAACCAAATTTATCAATATTTCTGTCAATTGAAGTCTGCCAATAAGCTGGCTGTAACGGATTTGCAGTTAATGCATTATGCAAATCATTTCCATAAATATTACCATTAGAAACTCCTCTATTTTGAGAATTAGTGTAAGTAACATTTTCTCCGACAGTAATGATGCTATGGCTATCGTTCTTTTTAAGAACCATTTGAGTATTTAATCTGGCTGTAAGTCTTTTAAAACCTGCATCTACTAAATCTCCACCAATAATACCATCTTGCTCAAAGTAAGAAACTCCAAAAGCGTAAGTTATATCTTCGCTACCTCCAGTAATGTTAAGAGAGTGATTCATGATTGGAGCATCTTTTTTACTCATTTCATTAATCCAATTTGTCCCCGTCCATCCATTTTGTAATTTCTGCCAAATTTCATTTCCTAATTGAGTACCAGCGCCAGGAAATTGAGTGTTTAACCATGAATTATTAGTCAAAAGTTTTTGCCAATCTTGACGAGGCAATCCATCATTTACTCTTCCTTCATCAATGATATACATATACTCTTGCGCATTCAAAGGATCTAAATTTTTATAGATATTTTGAATACCAAAGTAACTGTCATAACTAATTCTTGCAGCTCTTCCTTTTTTACCTTTTACTGTTGTAACCAATACAACTCCATTAGCCGCTCTAGATCCATAGATAGCTGCAGAAGCCGCATCTTTTAATATGTCAATAGATTCAATATCTGATGGGCTCAAATAATCAATATTACCAACAGAAATACCATCAACAATGTACAACGGATTTGAGTTTCCATTCGTACCCAATCCACGAATAGTTACCTTAGTACCAGCACCAGGTGAACCATTTGTTCTTGTAATACTAATACCGGGAGCAATACCTTGAAGTGCCTCCATAGCAGATCCTGTATTTAACTCCTTAATTGTTTCTCCTTTAAGATTTGTTGAAGCACCAGTAATGAGACCTTTTTTCTGAGTACCATAACCTACTACAACAACTTCATTCAAGTTTTGTGATGTTGCAGTAAGAAGCACGTTCATCTTTGTCCTTCCATTAATAGCCTCATTTAGTGTGTTAAAACCAACGAAACTAATAACTAAAACTCCATTTGAAGGAGCACTAATCTGAAATTTCCCATCAAAGTCAGATGCAGTAGCTTTATTTGTTCCTTTTACTAAAACCGTCGCTCCTGGGACGGGTAATCCACTTTCATCATTAATGGTTCCATTTACTGTCACATCCTGAGCAAATGCGACAGCTGAAAACAGTAAAGACGAAACACAAAAAATAAGTAATTTTGTCAATTTCATTTTTCTAAAAATTTTGGTTAATTAATTAGTAATTTAATGCAATTATAATGTTAAATTTTAATAAAGTGAGATTAAAATTCCCTACAAAAACACTTCAAAGTAAAACTTAACACACTACAAAAACACAACATTTTTTTTTTAATTAATTAATTTACTGTATTTTAGCTTTGATAAAATTTTGTTATAAAAATGTTAATTAAAAAAAACGTATATTACATTAGATTAACAACAACTATTACGTTGTAAATTAAAAATAATTTAAAAAACGAGAGCTATTCTAATTGATAAATCAACAATTTAAACTCAATTTAAAGCATTTCTAATAAAAATACATTTAAAATTTTATGAAATTCATAGTTAGAACTTTTGCATTTATTTTACTATTTTTCATACAAAATGCAAGTTTTTCGCAGGTAAAAAACATTGGAATTCCAGATATTAAAAACTATAAAAGATCAGAATATAAAGGTGGAACGCAAAACTGGAGTATTGATCAAGATAAAAACGGAAATATATACTTTGCAAATAATAGTGGTTTGATCCAATTTGATGGTTCAAACTGGCATAAATACTCTTTACCGAACAAATCAGAGATTAGAAGTTTAAAAATTGATGCTTTAGGAAGGATATTTGTCGGCGGAAATAACGAATTCGGGTATTTTAAAAATGATGAAAAAGGAATATTAAAATACCATTCATTATATAACTTATTGAGTCCAATAGACAAAGAAAACATAAATCTAATCTGGCGAATCCATATTTTTAAAGGAGAAGTAATATTTCAGTCTTTTAGCAAAGTGTTTTTTCTAAAAAATGAAAAAGTCACTACACTAACAGCTCCACACAAGTTTCAATTTTCATTTTTAGTAAACAATCGTCTTTATTTTCAAGATAAAACGTTAGGTGTTCTAGAATATAAAAACAGAAAACTAACCGCTATTTCAGGAACTACCGTTTTTAATGATAAAGAAATTTGGTCTCTTTTTCCTCTATCAAACAATAGAGTTTTGTATGCAACTCTGGAAAAAGGATTATTTGTCGCAGAAAATGGCATTATTAAGCCATGGGCAACAGAAGCCAATGAATTTATCAAGAAAAACACTTCTTTAGGAGGTTCAATTATTAAAAACAAATTCATAATCCTTAATTCCGTATTAGACGGAGCCATTATCTGTGATTTAAACGGGAAAATTATTCAACATTTAAACAGACAAAAAGGTATTCAGAATAATACAATATTAGCCTCATTTGTAGACAATAAAAACAATATATGGCTGGGACTTGACAACGGAATTACTTTCATAAACGAAAATTCGCCTTTTTCTTATTTTGACTACAGCTATAATATAGGAACGGTTTACGCCTCAACAACCTACAATGGAAATCTTTATGTAGCCACTAACCAAGGATTATTTTATCACCCTTGGGGAACATCATTTAAAGACAGTCCATTTATGAGAGTGGAAGGAACAATCTCTCAAGTTTGGAATATTCAGGTTTTAAATAATGTATTAATATGTGCCAGCAATAGTGGAGCATTAATTATCGAAAACAATAGAGTTTCCAAAATATTGGATACCAGAGGATATTTCGGATTTAAAAAAATACCTGATCATGAAAACTATATAATAGGTGAAAGTTATAATGGATTTTCGGTTTTTAAAAAATCTGCTTCTGGATACGATTATATGCATCAAGTAAAAGGATTTGATGAAACCACCAATAATTTTTCTGTAGAAATAGATGAAAACTATTTATGGTTAAAGAAAAACCCGTTTTTATATCAGGTAAAACTATCTGAGGATCTACAACGCTTTGATTTTATTAAAAAGCATATCAATATATCAGATAAATTTAAAGGCATCAATAGCCTGCAAAACATCAATGGTAAAGTGTATATTCAAGTACAAAATCACTTTTTCAGATATTCAGTTGAGCAGGAATCTTTTTTTGAGGATAAAAAAATAACAAAACTGTTTAATGGAATTCCAACTATTAATACATTAATAGAAGATCCTGCGGGAAACTTGTGGTATGTTTTTAATGAATCTTTAGGAGTATTAGTAAAAAACAAAAACGGAAGTTATACTAAAAACCAAGCAATATTCTCGAATTTATCTGGAAATTTGGTAAACAACTATATTTCTGTAAATACAATTGATCCTCAAAACATTTTTATAGGATTAACTGATCGTTTAGCACACTACAATTCGACAATCCCAAACACTTTCATGACGAAACCAAAAGCTATTATCGAGAGCTTTTCGTATCCAGAAGACACTATTTTGACAGGCAATTTAGCTCACAAACTAGAATCTTATAGTATACCATACAAATACAATCGTGTGAAATTTACTTTCGCATCTCCAACATACGAAAATCAGGAAAACGTAATGTATTCGTACAAGCTAGAACCTTTTGAAGAAAATTGGCGCGGATGGTCGTCGACAGCCATGAAAGAATACACCAACTTGAGGGAAGGAAATTATGTGATGAAGCTAAAAGTAAGAAACAGCTACGGCATAGAGTCTAATATCAGTGAAGTAGAATTTACGGTATCTCCCCCGTGGTATAGACACTTCTTAGCTTATTTATTCTACCTTATGCTTATTCTCCTTGGTGCCTATCTAATTTCTGTTAGAGTCAAGCTTAAAATTAGAAAAAACAGATATTACGAAACCATTGAGCAAAGAAGGCTTTATCTTGAAAAGGAATCAAAAATCAGACATGAACAACACGATTTAGAGAAAGAAATTGAAAAGCTAAAAAATGACAAGCTTCAAATCAAAATCTTAGCAAAAGATAAAGAACTAGTAAACAATTCATTACAAGTTGTAAAAAAGAATAAAGTTTTAAACGGAATTATTCATAAATTGAAAGATATTGATACCAATATTTTAGATGAAACGACTAAATCTGAATTTAGTAAATTGCATAAAAGCATTGTTAAGGAAGTAAACACAGATAAGAGCTGGAAGGATTTAGAGAAACACATTAAAAACGTTCACTTTGAATTCTTAAAGCGTTTAAAAGGACAATATCCTACTATTTCTCCTAGAGAATTAGATTTGTCAACTTATTTATTAATGAATATGTCGACAAAAGAAATAGCTGAAATCATGAATATTTCGACTGGAGGAGTTGAATTAGCACGTTATCGTCTTAGAAAAAAATTAGGTTTAAATAAAAAGGAAAACCTAATCGGATTTTTAATGAGTATTTAAAAAAAGAAAGCCATTCAGTATTTGAATGGCTTTCTTTTTTTATGATATATATTCCAAAGTTCGTTCTAAGGCCATACCCCTCGAACCTTTTATCAGAATAGTATTTGAATCGAACTTATACGTTTTTAAGAATTCTGCAAAAGCATCAAACGTCTCGAAAAACTTTATATTCTCCCTTGAAACTGAGTTAGCATAAAACGATTTTCCAATTAAGTAACAAACAGATTGGTTTTGATTAACTAATGAATCAACTATTACTTTATGCTCGTACAAACTTTCATCCCCTAATTCAAACATATCGCCAAGAATCATAATCTTATTCTTCTTATCCAATTGCAAGAAATTAGTAATCGCGACCGCCATACTACTCGGATTAGCGTTATAAGCGTCTAAAATGATCTCATTAGAACCTTTTTGCATCATCTGAGATCTATTATTCGCTGGAATATAATTCTCAATAGCGGCCTTTATATCGCTCTCTTTTACCTCAAAGTATTTTCCAATAGCTGTTGCCGCATTAATATTATTAGCGTTGTAAAGTCCAATTAAATGAGATTCAATTGTAAAATCATTATAATCAATAGCTACAAATGGATTTGCTGTAATGTTCTGAATATTTAAGTCAGCGTTTTCTTTTTTTACACCAAAAGTGAATGCTTTAATCCCTTTTGATTTCTCAATCTGAATTGAATCTTCAAGATTTACAAAAACTGTTTTCTTATTTGCGGCAAGATATTTATACATTTCACTTTTTCCTGCAATAACCCCTTCAACTCCTCCGAAACCTTCTAAGTGAGCCTTTCCAAAATTGGTAATATATCCGAAATCCGGTTGTGCAATTTCACACAAAAATTCGATTTCCTTTTGATGATTTGCTCCCATTTCAACAATTCCAATTTCTGTTTCCTTGCTAAAAGAAAGCAGCGTTAATGGAACGCCAATATGATTGTTTAAATTCCCAATTGTAGCTTTTGTTTTAAACTTTTTAGACAATACAACATTAATTAATTCTTTTGTTGTCGTTTTTCCATTACTTCCCGTTAAGGCAACTATTGGAAGCCCTAAATAAGCTCTGTGAAACTTTGCTAACTCTTGAAGCGTTTGCAGACTGTTTTCTACTAAAACAGTTCTTTCATCAATAAAATAAGCTTCATTATCAATAACAACAAATAAAGCTCCTAAATCTAAAGCTTCTTTCGCAAATGTATTGGCATCAAAATTCTCTCCTTTAATAGCAAAAAACATCGAATTCTTCTCAATTTTTCTTGTATCAATAGAAAGAGAAGTGCACTGTAAAAACAAGTTATGAATGTCTTGAATATTCATTTATAATTTTTTTAATAGGTCATAAAAGTAGAAAAAAACAATAAAAAAATTCCAAATTCCAGACTGAATATTCAGCTTTTGGAATTTGGAATTTTTGATATTAGAATTCCTAAATTTTAGTTTCTAGGAGATTTTCTCTTTTCAGATTTTGAACCTACTCTAGACATTGCACACCTGAAACCAATGTAATCAGTTGCCATATCTTGAGGGAAGTATCTTCTTTGAGCTGGGTCTAACCAGTAAGCTCTATCTCTCCAAGAACCTCCTTTGTAAACTCTTACTTTATCATCAATTAAAGTAGTACGTTTACTTGAGTTATCATATTTTCTGATCATTTTTCCTAAACTATCAGTAGTGATGTTGTGTTTAGGAGAGTTGTACATTGCCTGATCTGCTTTAGGTCCAGACTCTGAATCACCAAAATCAAAATATCTTGAAGATTGTTTATCACCATCTCTATAGTTGATGTTATCACTTGTACTGAAATTTGTTCTCAAGTATGTTTCTTGCTCGTCAACTGGAACTTGAGCAATTTCACCTGGAAGATTTCTTGCGATAACTTTACCATTACTTAAAGTGTCATACTTAATAGTAGCAGTTGTAACAATTTCGATTTTACCGTCTTTACCAATTTTGTTTTTAGCATATTGGTTTCCTCTGTAGTAGTTGAAATCATTTGCTTCGTTATCAATAATTGGTCTATAAACGTCAGCTACCCATTCTGCAACGTTTCCTGCCATATCATAAAGACCGAAATCGTTTGGAGCATAACTTTTCACTTCATTTGTAATATCAGCTCCGTCATCTGACCAACCTGCAATTCCACCGTAATCACCGTTTCCTTGTTTAAAGTTAGCTAATTGATCACCTCTGTTTTTACGTTTGTTAGAACGTGTATAATCTCCAGACCAAGGATATTTCTTTTGACCTTTGTAGATGTTATATTCTCTTTGTCCAACGTCAGCTGCTGCAGCATACTCCCATTCTGCTTCAGTAGGAAGTCTATACTCTGGTAAAATAACTCCAGAAGAACGTTGCGCATATACGTTTTTCTCTTCAGGAACTACACCGTCTTTTCCAGCTTTTGGTCGTTTTCCACCAGGATTTTTCTTTAATACGATCTCCTCACTTCCACCACGTGAAGTACTTGGAGACATTAAATATCCTTCTGTATTAAATGCATTCTCAGCATTAACGTCGTTTGTTTTAGCACCTTTTTGAAGATATCCGTTTTTCTCTAAAACAGCCTCGTTTACACGGTCTGTTCTCCATTTACTAAATTCAACTGCTTGAATCCAGTTAACACCAACTACAGGATAGTTAGCATAAGACGGATGTCTTAAATAGTTATTAGTCATCGTTTCGTTGTATCCTAGACGATTTCTCCAAACAAGAGTATCTGGCGATGCTCCTTCATAAATATTTTTGTAATTTTCTTCTGTTGGCGGGAAAACCTTTTTCAACCACTCTAGGTATTCTAAGTACATACCATTCGTAACTTCGGTTTCATCCATATAGAATGATTGAACATGCTGTTGAGTTGGTGTGTTATTCCAATCGTGCATAACATCATCCTGTACTTTACCCATAGTAAACGTACCTCCTTCAACAAAAACTAAACCAGGACCAGCCTGTTGTTTTTTACCTGCATTTCTAGCAGCAGTTCCATTCTGACTATCTACATCCCAACCAGTTGCTCGTGAAGCATGGCTCGAACTCGATTTTTTGCTACAACTAGCCGTGCTCAACATCAATACCATTGACATCATTAACTGCAAGACTACAATTTTGTTTACTTTCATACTCATTCTTAGGTGATAAATTTAGGTGCTGCAATATAATAATTAACATTTAATTAGCAACATCTGTTCTAATAATTTTATTTCACTGTTTTTTACCAGAAAATAACCTTTAGTTACGAACGCAAAAATATACTTTTTATTATTTACTGTAACATGAAATAATATATTTTTACTTAGAAAATATTTTTAAATTAAACCCCTATTTTTGAGTGATGAAACGAGTCCTATTTACATACCTTTTTTTACTCCCAATTATCTCATTCTCCCAGATAAATGGGAGCTTTACGATCAATTGGCAAGAAAAAAAAGAGATGAATTATGGCGACCAAAAATTCATCATTCCATATTTTTCTGGCAACGGTTTTCGCTTTGATGCCACGAAAAAGAGCATAAACTTGATGATTAATCTCAATCAAAACGTCTCTACAAACTCCAATTCAATACAAATTTCAAATGTATCGTATGAACAAATTTCAGTGGCTGATCTGGGTGATTTAAGTCAAAGCAACATTCCCAACAAGCCTAATGAAGCTCTCAAAACAGCATCTTCAAGAGGAAATCAGCAAAATTTTTTACTGCTTTCGCCTATCATAAAGGAAGGAAATAGCTTCAAGAGAATAAAATCTTTTACCTATTCATCAAATAATTCAACAGCTAAAAGTAGTAGTTCTTCTGTCTTTCAAAAAACTGCTGTTATATCTAATTCAGTTTTATCTTCTGGCGATTGGTATCGTTTTTATGTTGAAAAGTCGGGTGTTTATAAAATTTCGAAGTCATTCTTACAAAGTCTTGGATTTGATCCTTCTAAAGTTGATCCTCGAAGAATAAAAATATATGGAAACGGCGGAAGAATGCTTCCTTTAGCCAATAACATTTATTATCCTGAAGATTTAACAGAAAATGCAATTTTAATTTCTGGAGAAAGCGACGGCGTATTTAATAATGATGATTTTATTCTTTTCTATGCCGAAGGAGTAGAGAATTGGAATAGCGAAAGCCAAACCAATATAAATCTTTACGCTACAAAGTCATATTATTATGTAACAACGACTGGAGGCGATGGAAAGCGTATTTCTAACTTAAATCAGCCAACAGGAACTACAACTTTAGAGCTTAACACGTTTGATGACTATCAATCGCACGAAACTGATCTCACAAACATTGCTCATTTAGGAAGACAATGGCTTGGAGAATCTTTTGATATTAACCAAGAACAGGAATTTTCATTTAGCTTTCCAAATCTAGACGCTTCAGTTCCGGTTAAAATTGAAGTAAATGCCGCATCTGCAGCTTATACTCCTACCTCTTTTACTGTTTCTGCAAACGGACAAAATGTTGGCACTATTAATTTTAATGCCTTAACAACAACTTCTGACACTAAGTATTACAACGGAAAACTGCCTTCAAACACTACTTTTGCAGGAACTGACAATATCAAAATAAAACTTACCTATAATAATAATGGTGTTCCTGGCTCAAAAGGCTACTTAGATTATATTAATTTAACAGCCAAACGAAAACTTCTAGGAACAGGAAAACAATTTGCATTTCAATATAATGATGCTGGATCTGTAGCGGGAATCGCAAATTACACCATCGGAAATGCATCTGCAATTACGCAAATTTGGGATATTACAGACCTATATAATATATATAATGTAGAAAATGCAAATCAAGCAAGTTTTAGCTTTAAAGCTACTTTAGGAGAAATCAGAAAATATATAGCAATCGATCCTTCAGATTATTACACTCCTTCGAAAGAAAACCAGTCCAAAATTGCAAATCAGAACTTAAAAGGAACACTTTTAAAAAACAGTCAAAACAGCTTTCAGGATGTCGATTATGCGATAATAACTCCTAAATCTTTATATTCTCAGGCCGAAAAACTTGCAGCTTTTCACCGCACAAATTCTAGTTTAAACGTAAAAGTAATTACACTCGAAAATATCTACGAAGAATTTTCTTCTGGAAAACAAGATATTGCCGCAATTCGAAACTGCGTTAAATACATTTACGACAATGCCTCTTCTCCCGACAAAAGAATCAAATATGTTAATTTATTCGGAGATGCTTCTTTCGATTATAAAGATCGAATTTCTAACAATACTAATATTGTTCCTGTTTATCATTCCTTAAATAGTAATACTGTTGGAGAATCTTCTTTTGCATCTGATGATTTTTTCGGTTTAATGGATGCTGACGAAGGAAATATAATTTCATTTTTTGGAGGAATTGACATTGCCGTTGGCCGAATGTTAGTTTCAGACAATGCGCAAGCAAGCGAAATGGTAAATAAGGTTTTAGAGTATCATGATGCTAAATCGTATGGAAACTGGCGTAATAATTTTGTTTTAATAAGCGATGACGCCGATCAAGCTTCTGACGTGACCTTACAATCGCGCCAAAACACCTTAGCAGATCTTATTGCTGTTGAAAAACCGTTTTTTAATATTGACAAAATATTTTTAGACGCTTATACACAAGAAGCTTCAGCTGGGGGATCTCGATACCCAAAAGCCAGAACAGATATTTTTGAAGCTTTTGAAAAAGGCGCTTTAGTTTTTAATTATTTAGGACATGGAGGTGAAGATGGTTTAGCCAGCGAAAGAATTTGGGAGAAATCAGATGGGCAAAATTTAAACAATCAATATAAATATCCTTTATTTATCACCATAACCTGCGAGTTTTCAAGATTTGATGACCCAACAAGACCTACAGCAGGAGAATATACTTTTTGGAATCCGACAGGAGGCGCAATTTCAATGCTTACAACCATTCGTGCTATTGGACAATTTAATGCCGAAAATTTTAATGACAGCCTTAGCAAAAACTTATTATCCTATGGTTCGAATCAATATAATACGATTGCCGAAACACTTAGAATTTCAAAAAATGAAAACCCGAGTTCTTCAAGCAACGTAATTTTTTACATTGGAGATCCAGCTTTGATGTTAGCGATTCCAAAACCGCGAATTAATTTAACGAAAGTAAACGATATTGTGATTTCGGAAGCAATTCCTGATTTAAAATCACTTTCAAAAATTAAAATATCTGGAGAAATCACAGACGAAAACAATACTCTTTTAAGCAATTATAATGGAGAATTAGCCACTGCTATTTTCGACAAAATGATTACGTCTTCTACCTTAAACAATGACGGATATAGTCCTGCAATGCAGTTTAAAACTCTTGGAGAAACGATTTTTAGAGGAAATGCTTCAGTTACCAACGGGCAATTTGAATTTAGTTTTGTAGTTCCTAGAGACATTAGAGTCCCTGTTGACAATGGAAGAATAAGCTTTTATTCGAAAAAAAGTGATGCTTTGGAAAACCAAACAGGCTACAATAATATCATAAAAATTGGAGGAATTAATGAAAATGCACCCGAGGACAATATAAGTCCGAAAGTTAAGTTATATATGAACGACGAAACTTTTGTATCTGGAGGGATTACAAACGAATCTCCATTTCTTTTAGCCTTCTTAGAAGACGAAAATGGAATTAATACAGCAAGTGGAATCGGGCATGATATTGTAGCTATTCTAGATGGCGACGTAAGTAATCCTTATATATTGAACGATTATTATCAGACAAAATTAGATGATTACACCAATGGAAATTTACGATTCCCGTTTAGAAATTTAGCCCCGGGGCTGCATACGATAAGTTTTACCGCTTGGGATGTTTACAACAATCCGGTAACAAGCGAGATTCAATTTACTGTTGTAGGAGACGATTCATTAACATTATCACACGTTCTTAATTACCCAAATCCTTTTTCTACTTATACACAGTTTTGGTTTTCGCACAATAAGCCTTACGAACCATTAGATGTACAAGTACAAGTAATGACAATTACAGGAAAAGTGGTTTGGACAAAGAATCAGACAATTACAACAGAAGGTTTTTTATCTAGAGATATAACATGGGATGGGAAAGATGATTTTGGAGACAGAATCGGAAAAGGAGTGTATATTTACAAACTCACGGTAAAATCAAATTTAACAAATAAAAAAGCAGAAAAATACGAAAAGCTTGTCATCCTATAATATTATCTATATTTGCACCACCAAAAACATTAGTCCCATAAATGAAAAAACTATCACTTTTATTAATTTGCATTTTTAGCGTCTACAGTTCAAGGGCTCAGGAATCAAGGCCAATTGTTACTGGAGTACCTTTTTTACTAGTAGCAGCAGATGCTAGAGCAGCAGGTTTGGCAGACCAAGGAGTCGCTACTTCTGCAGACGTTTTCTCTCAACAATGGAATCCTGCAAAATATGCATTTTCTGAAGATGCACAAGGACTTTCTATTAGTTACACACCTTATTTAACAGATCTTGCCAATGACATTTCTTTAGGGCAATTGACCTATTACAACAAAATCAACGAGCGAAGTGCCTTTGCTGGTAGTTTCCGTTATTTTGGTTTTGGAGGAATCGAGTTGAGATATACTGGAGATCCAAATGAGGCAGTAAGAGAAGTAAACCCAAATGAATTTGCTTTAGACGGATCGTATTCACTTAAACTAAGTGAAGAATTTTCTATGGCAGTTGCCGCACGTTTTATTAACTCTAATTTAAAAGTCGCTTCTGAAGAAGTAGATGCAACCTCTGCACATTCTTTTGCAGTTGATGTTGCTGCTTTTTATCAATCTGAAGAAATCGCTTACCAAGATTTCAATGGTCGATGGAGAGCGGGTGTTAACTTCCAGAACATGGGGCCAAAAATTAGTTATGACAACGATGATTTAAGTTCAAATTTCCTTCCTGCCAACTTAAGATTAGGAGGAGGATTTGATTTTATATTTGATGATTATAATAAACTTACTTTAAGCGCTGAGCTTACTAAACTTTTAGTCCCTACTCCTCCAGGCGTTGGAACTCCTGTTGATGCAAATGGTGACGGAGATTATGACGATCCAGAAGACATCACTCAAACAGAAGCTACACAAGCAGGCTATAACAAGTACAATGATATTGGCTGGTTTGAAGGAATGTTTAAATCATTTGGCGATGCGCCAGGCGGATTTAAAGAAGAAATGAAAGAAGTAACCTATAGTGTTGCCGCAGAATATATGTATCAAGATGCATTTGCAATGCGTTTAGGATATTATCACGAAAGCCCAGAAAAAGGTGCTAAACAGTTTTTCTCTTTAGGAGCAGGATTTAAATACAACATCATGAAAATAGATGTTTCGTATTTATTCTCAGCATCTAAAATAAAAAACCCTTTAGAAAACACACTTCGTTTCTCTTTAACGTTTAACTTTGGAGACAAATACGAAACTTACTAAAGAGAAAAAATCAAAATAAAAACAATTCAATCCAAATTCCTGCATTCATTAGGAATTTGGATTTTTTTTCCCTTAAAAACAGATGAAAGAAATCAATATAACAACATCATTTACAATATTTGATACCATAAATGAACTTCCAAGTGAAATTCAAGACTTAATGAACCAAGCTATTGAAGTTAGAAAAAAAGCTTATGCCCCATATTCTAAGTTTAAAGTTGGAGCCGCTTTGCTTTTAGATAACGGAAAAATCGTTTTGGGCTCCAATCAAGAAAATGCCGCTTATCCATCCGGTCTTTGTGCCGAACGAACTGCAATTTTTTATGCAGGGAGTGCATATCCGGAAGCCAAAATCTTAAAAATGGCAATTACAGCAGCTTCAGACACAAATCAGACTACAGCTCCTATTCCGCCTTGCGGTTCTTGCCGACAATCAATTGCAGAATATGAAATAAAACAAGACACACCAATAGAAATCTATTTTATGGGTGAAATAGGTGAAGTTTATAAATCTTCATCATTAAAAAATTTACTCCCGTTGATGTTTGATAAAAAGTTCTTGTAAAAAAAAACCAAAAAGTATCGTTTTAATTTTAGTTCTTAAATGTAATGTCTTATTTTTGCATCCCGACCTTTCGGGCGCAAATTTGTGGGAGGAAACTATTTTGCGTTACAGGCACAATAATCGATAACACAAACAACTTTAGCAAAAGAAAGAATTCAGATGAAAGAAGTTACAAAAGAGGTATATTTAAAGTGGTATGAGGACATGCTACTTTGGAGAAAGTTTGAAGACAAACTTGCAGCATTATACATTCAACAAAAAGTTAGAGGTTTTCTACACCTATATAATGGTCAAGAAGCTGTATTAGCTGGCGCACTGCACGCTATGGATTTGACCAAAGATAAAATGATTACTGCTTACAGAAACCACGTTCAACCAATTGGTATGGGAGTTGATCCTAGAAACGTAATGGCAGAACTTTTAGGAAAAGCAACAGGAACATCTAAAGGTATGGGAGGTTCTATGCACATTTTCTCTAAAGAACACGGTTTTTACGGTGGACACGGAATCGTAGGTGCTCAAATTCCTGTGGGAGCTGGTATTGCTTTCGCAGATAAATATTTCAACACTGGCGGTGTTACTATGACTTACTTTGGTGATGGTGCTGCTAGACAAGGTTCTTTACACGAAGCTTTTAATATGGCTATGTTATGGAAACTTCCAGTTGTATTTATCGTTGAAAACAACGGGTATGCAATGGGAACTTCTGTAGAAAGAACTGCAAATCACACTGACATCTGGAAATTAGGTTTAGGTTATGAAATGCCTTGCGGACCTGTTGACGGAATGAACCCTGTAAAAGTTGCTGAAGCAATGCACGAAGCTATCGAAAGAGCACGTCGCGGAGACGGACCAACTTTCCTTGAAATGAAAACGTACCGTTACAGAGGACACTCTATGTCTGATGCACAATTATACCGTTCTAAAGAAGAGGTTGAAGAGTACAAAAAAATCGACCCAATTACGCAAGTTCTTGACGTAATCTTGGATCAAAAATATGCTACTGCTGAAGAAATTGAAGTAATCGACCAAAGAGTTAAAGACTTGGTTGAAGAGTGTGCGAAATTCGCTGAAGAATCTCCATACCCAGACTTACAACAATTATACGATGTAGTATACGCACAAGAAGACTATCCATTTACACCTCATAAATTATAATATCATGGCGATTAAAGTAACAATGCCTCGTTTGAGCGATACTATGACTGAAGGAACGGTAGCAACTTGGCTTAAAAAAGTAGGCGACAAAGTAAGCGAAGGTGATATCTTAGCTGAAATTGAAACAGACAAAGCAACAATGGAGTTCGAATCTTTTAACGAAGGAACTCTTTTACATATCGGAATTCAAGCTGGAGAAACTGCTCCTGTTGATTCATTATTAGCAATCATTGGTAAAGAAGGAGAAGATATTTCTGCTCTTTTAGCTGGTGGTGACGCTCCTGCAGCTGAGGCTTCAAAAGCGGATGCTCCTGCTGCTGAAGCAAAAACTGAAACTGCTGCTCCTGCAAAAGCTGCAGCTGAATTACCAAAAGGTGTTATAGTTGTAACTATGCCACGTTTGAGCGATACAATGACTGAAGGTACTGTAGCAACTTGGTTGAAAAAAGTTGGCGACACAGTAGCTGAAGGAGATATTTTAGCAGAAATTGAAACAGACAAAGCTACTATGGAGTTTGAGTCTTTCAATGCTGGAACATTATTATACATCGGAATTCAAGAAGGAAACACTGCACCAGTTGACAGCTTATTAGCTATCATCGGACCTGCAGGAACTGACATTTCTGGAGTTGCTGATAACTTTACTGCTGGAGGTGGTGCAACTGCAAGTGCTCCTGCTGCTGAAGAAACAAAAGCTACTCCTGCTGCTGAAAAAGCACCTGAAGCCGCTACTGAAACTTCAAACGGAGGAAGAATTTTAGCTTCACCATTAGCTAAGAAAATTGCTTCTGACAAAGGAATCCAATTATCTCAAGTTAAAGGTTCTGGAGAAAACGGACGTATCGTAAAAAGCGATATCGAGAACTTTACTCCATCTGCTCAAGCACAAACTGCTTCTGCACCTGCTGCTAAACAAGAAGCGTCTGTTCCTGCTGCACCAAAAGTATTTGTTCCTGCTGGAGAAGTTTACACAGAAGAGATCAAAAACTCTCAAATGCGTAAAATTATTGCAAAACGTCTTTCTGAATCTTTATTTACTGCTCCTCACTACAACTTAGTGATTGAAGTAAGCATGGACGAAGCAATGCAGGCAAGAGCTGCTATCAACAGCGTTCCTGATACAAAAGTATCTTTCAACGACATGGTAATTAAAGCTTGTGCTTTAGCATTGAAAAAACACCCAAAAATCAACTCTACTTGGAAAGAAGATGCTATTATCATCAACCACCACGTAAATATTGGCGTTGCTGTAGCTGTTGAAGATGGATTAGTAGTTCCTGTATTGAAATTTACAGACGCTATGAGTTTATCTCAAATTGGCGGTTCTGTAAGAGATCTTGCTGGAAGAGCTAAAAACAAAAAACTTGGACCACAAGAAATGGAAGGAAGTACTTTTACAGTATCTAACCTTGGAATGTTTGGTATCACTGAATTCAATTCAATTATCAACCAACCAAACTCTGCAATCCTTTCTGTAGGTGCAATTGTTGAGAAACCAGTAGTTAAAAATGGTCAAATCGTAGTTGGAAACACAATGATGTTATCATTAGCTTGTGACCACAGAACAATTGACGGAGCAACTGGAGCTCAGTTCTTACAAACATTAAAACAATATATCGAAAGCCCAGTTACAATGTTGGCATAATTTTAAATTGTCAGCCTGAGCATCCCGAGACTTCGGGAGAAGGTTATTCATAATAAAATCCCGTTTTGTTTATTCAAAACGGGATTTTTTGTTTAATTTTCATCCTCAAATTCAAAACCTCATAAAATGAAGAAACTAATTCTTGTCACTTTATTTCTGACAGCAATTGCCTGCCAGAAAAAAGAGCAAACAGAAAAAACAGCTGCCGTTACAGATGAACACAGTTATTCTAAACCAGAACTTGCTGTTGTAAAACATCTTGACCTTGATATTAAAGTTGATTTTGAAACGCAAACTATCTCGGGAAAGGCTTCTTGGTTAATTGACAATATCAGTAAAGGAAACGAAATCATTTTCGACGAAAACACTTTGAACATCACAAAAGTAACTTTAGGTGATGACGAAAAAGAAACCATTTTTGAACTTGGAAAAGACACTGAATTTCACGGAAAACCGCTTCATATCACAATTGAACCAAACACAACTAAAGTAAACATTTACTACAATACAACAAAAGATGCTGTTGCTTTACAATGGTTGAAACCAGAACAAACTGCAGATAAAAAGAAACCGTTTTTATTCTCTCAAGGAGAAAGTGTTTGGTCTCGCACTTGGATTCCTTGTCAAGATTCTCCTGGAATTCGTTTTACTTACAATGCAAAAGTTACTGTTCCTAAAGATTTATTGGCTGTAATGAGCGCTGTAAATCCGCAGAAGAAAAATGACACTGGAGTTTATACTTTCAAACAAGACAAAGCAATTCCATCATATTTAATGGCAATCGCCGTTGGAGATATCGAATTTCAAGCTATTGATAACAGAACCGGAGTTTACGCCGAACCATCAATGCTAAAAAAATCGGCTTGGGAATTTGCTGAACTTGGAAAAATGGTTGTTGCTGCCGAAAAATTATACGGACCATACCGTTGGGGACGTTATGATGTTTTAGTTTTACCTCCAAGTTTCCCTTATGGCGGAATGGAAAACCCGAATTTAACTTTCTTAACTCCAGGAGTAATTGCTGGAGATCGTTCGCTTACAAGCTTATTGGCACACGAGTTAGGACACAGCTGGAGCGGAAATTTAGTAACCAATGCAACTTGGGATGACATCTGGTTAAACGAAGGTTTTACAACTTACGTAGAACACCGCATTGGCGAAGCTATTTTTGGAAAGAAGGAATTTGAAATGCAAAACGTTATCACAAATAAAGAATTAGTTGATAATGTGGCAGAATATGGAAATACAAGTCCAGATACAAGATTAAAAGTTAGTCTAACAGGAAGAAATCCAGACGACGGAATCAGTATGATTCCTTATGTAAAAGGATATGCATTTTTAAGAGTTATAGAAAATGCTGTTGGACGCGAAAAATTCGATCCGTTTATCAAAAACTATTTCGATTCTCATGCTTTCAAATCGATTACAACAGAAGATTTCGTTAAATATTTAAATGAAAATTTAATTAAAGGAGACAAAACTTTAGCAGATAAAATCAAATTAGACGATTGGATTTACAAACCGGGAATTCCATCAAACATTGTCCCTGTAAGTTCTGCTGATTTTGATGCAATTGATGCGATCCAAAAAAGCTGGAGAGAAACTGGCGTTGCAGGTTTGAGCAAAAAAATCACGACTACAGCAGAAAAACAGCATTTTATAGACCATCTTCCAGCTGACATCACAGTTAAAGAAATGGAAGCTATTGACAAAGAATTCAACTTTACAAAAGGCGGAAATTTCATTATCAAACGCCAATGGTTTGTTCAAGCGTTAATTCATCAATACAAACCAGCTTATCCTGCAATTGAGCAATTCTTAATTGGAATCAGCAGAACTGGATCTGTAATGATGCTTTATAAAGAAATGGTAAAAACTCCTGAAGGAAAAGTTTGGGCAAAACAGGTTTTTGATAAAGCAAAATCTGGTTATCACGCCACAACTATTCAGGCTGTTGAAGGCGTTTTAAAATAGTATTCAGTCTCAGTCACAGTTTTCAGCGCTAAATGTGACTGAATACTGCAACTGAAAACTTAAAAATCCTCGATTACAAATTGTAATCGAGGATTTTTTATTCACACCATCTTTGTCAAAGTTTAAAACTTTGACAAAAATTCTTAATGTTGATTTTGGAGCTACTTACGGATATTCTTCCTTCGTCAGGATGACACACCAAATGGAAAGAAACTTAAAAAACGGAAAATATTCTTATGAATACGAATGCCCTAGCCCCGATAGAAGTGGAAATCCTTTTGTGCCGGGGTTCGGCACAAAAGATTGGAACGGATAGCGGGAAATAGCTCCTAAAAAAACAATCAGGGAAAATTATCCATCACATAGCGTCAATCCTCCATGTTTTAAAATCTGTAATCGTTGCAACTTTGTAATGTCAAAAGACAACAACAAATAATAACAATTAAATATCAAATAAAATGACACGATTAACAGCTTTAAACCCAGAAGAAGTAACAGGAAAAACTAAAGATTTATTCAACGCTGTACAAGCAAAATTAGGCGTTGTTCCAAACATGATGAGAACAATGGGAAATTCTCCAGCAGTTCTTGAAGGATATTTGAATTTAAGCGGCGCTTTAAGCCACGGAAAATTAAGCGCAAAAACAGGAGAATTAATTGCTTTGGCAGTTTCAGAAAGCAATTCTTGTGATTACTGTTTAGCCGCTCACACTTTCATTGGTGAGAAATTAGTTAAAGCCGATCCAGAAGTTTTAAAAGCGGCAAGATCAGGAAATTCTACTGACGCTAAAACAGAAGCTATTTTACAATTGGCTAAAACATTAATTAGCAAAAACGGTTTAGTTAATGATGAAGATGTAAACAAAGCTAAAAACGCAGGAGTTGCAGATGCTGAAATTGCAGAAACTATAGCTCACGTAGCTTTGAACGTTTTGACAAACTATTTCAACAATGTAGCAAATACTGAAATTGACTTTCCAGCGGTTTCCAACTTAGAACTACACAACTAATACAAACAAAAAACAAGCTATAGAGATAGTTGTGAATTCTTTTCATGACTATCTTTATATTTTCAAAAATGAAACCGAATATGAGCTCTCAAAATGTTTTCACTTTAATAAATCCGCAGAATGGCAATTTAGCTTTCAAAATTCTTCCTTTTGATGACAACAGCCATTTTGATCATTTACAGCGAAACAATTATTACTCGTTAATTTGGGTTACAAAAGGAAAAGGTAAAGTAAAAGCCGATTTTGCCGAACATCATTTTGAAGAAAACTCACTTCTCGCCTTTTCGCCTTATCAGCCTTTTATGCTTTGCGTAAGCGAGCCTATTGAAGGAATTGCAATTCATTTCCATTCTGATTTTTATTGTATTCACATGCATCAAAAAGAGGTTTCTTGCAACGGTGTTTTGTTCAATAATATTTATCAGCCACCTTACGTTCAGGTTACGGAACAGGCTTCGCAGACTTTTAAAATGGTGATTGACCAAATGAAAGGTGAGATCCAAAATGCTGAATTGGCTCAATACGAAATACTTATTTCCTATTTGAAGATTTTTTTAATTACAGCTTCAAGACTAAAAACAGAGCAGTTAGAAGAGATGAAATCGGTTCCAGAAACAAAAGAACCTTTCATTCTTCAAAACTTAAAAGACGCTATAGAGCTGAATTTCAAAACCAAACATTCAGCTGGAAATTATGCTGAATTATTAAATATTTCTCCAAAAGCGCTAGCTAAATTATCTAAAAATTATTTCAACAAAACATTGACTGATTTGATTTCGGAACGAATCATTATTGAAGCCAAAAGAGAATTATACATGACCAATAAAACGGTCAAAGAAATCGCTTATGAATTAGGTTATGACGACGAACATTATTTCAGTCGTTTCTTTAAAACCAATGCAGATGTTTCGCCACAAATTTATCGAGAAACGGTAGGTTTTGGAAAAATGGAAGCTTAGCTAGAGTTTTCAGTTTTCAGTCACAGTTTTCAGCAATTATAGGTCTGAAAACTGTGACTGAAAACTGCGACTAAAAGCTAATTTATTTATTTTTCGCTTCAATCCATTTAGACATATACATTGTGCTTTTATACGCGTGATGCTGCAATAAATTCCCCATAAAATTATGGAGACGATGCGTTTTTGAATCTTCTAAAAGTGAATTTACCAATGAAAGCAATTGGTCAGAATAAGCGCTTTTTTGATAACATTTATTAATGATTGCAATTCCGTTTTTCTGAGATTGTTTCCAAAGATTTTCATCCTGATAAAGTGCAATTGCTTTTTTAGCAAATTCTTCTGCATTATTTTCAACAAAACCATTCCAAGGCAAATCTTCATGCATGGCTTCAGAACCAACAGAAGTGGTTACACTTGGCGTTCCGCATTGCATGGCTTCTAAAAGTTTGCCTTTCAAACCTGCTCCAAAACGAATTGGTGCCAAAACGATTCTAGATCTTTTCACAATTTCATTGGCATCTTCTGCCCTTCCCATAATATAAAAACCATTTTTAGGCTGATGCAATTGCAATACTTTTTGCGAAGGATATGCACCATAAACTTCCAAAATAGCTTCTGGAAAATCTTTTTTTATAGAAAGCCAAATCGCTTCTTTTAGATATTGAACGGTATTCCAATTGGGCTCGTGAAGAAAATTTCCAATGAAAACAAAATGCTGCCTTTCGCCAAAAGAAGGTAGTTTTAGAAGTTCTTCTTCTTTCATTTCATCAACCAAAAATGGAAGATAAAACAGTAAATCTTCATTAACTCTAAAAACATCTTTTAAGATATTCATCTCAAAATCAGAAATAATTAGAGACAAATCACATCTTAAAATACTGGCAATTTCTCTTTTTGCAACTTCTTCAGATAATAAATCCTCTATTTCAAAAGTTCGGTTTTCTTTAAAAGCCTTTTGTCTTGCCGTTCTCAAACAATGTAAATCTTCTGTATCCAAAATTCTAATTGCATTTGGACATTTTTCAATTACACGCCATCCAAATTGCTCTTCAATCATAAAACGATCAAACAAAACAACGTCAGGATTAAATTCTGAAACAAAATCATCAAAACTAGAAGAATTAAGTTCGATGCTTTTTTTCGTTACTCCAAATTCAGACAAATCAACCATAAAATCACTGTCTTGCGCGGCACTAGCAAAAGTAATTTCGAATCCATTTGCAGCAAAAATCGAAATTAATTGCATCATTCTTCCACCAGCTGCAGAAGAATTTGGTTCTGGCCAGACAAACCCAATAATTAAAAGTTTTTTAATCTGATTCATTGTATTTTTTTTGAACATACAAAATAATGATTTTTTCCGCTTAATCCCTCGATATTTATGGATTTTTGGTCATAAAAAAACACTAATTTTGCAAAACTAAATTCTGGAAAATTATGTTGGGATTAAAATTAGCAACAGACCCTCGTTGGGTAAATATTGTTGAATCGAATATCGAAGAAATTTTAACTGATCACGCATGGTGTGAACAAAAAGCAGCTTCAAATGCTATTAGCATCGTGACGTATAATTCTGAATTAGAGGAATTAGTAACCGAAATGCTTGTAATTGCTCGAGAAGAATTAGAGCATTTGCAAATGGTTCATGATGTAATTAAAAAACGCGGACTCACTTTAGGTCGCGAAAGAAAAGATCATTACGTAAATGAACTTTTTAAATTCATGAAAAAAGACGGCAGCCGCAGAGACGCTCTTTGCGACAGATTATTGTTTTCTGCAATGATCGAAGCAAGAAGTTGCGAACGTTTTAAAGTGCTTTCAGAAAATATTAAAGACGAAGAATTAGCAAAATTCTACCGTGATTTAATGATTTCTGAAGCTGGACACTACACCACTTTTTTAGGGTTTGCCAGAAAGTACCAAGACAACATTGACATTGACAAGCGTTGGAAGGAATGGATTGATTATGAAGCTTCTATAATTACCAATTATGGTAAAAAAGAAACTGTTCACGGGTAAATTACGTTCTTTTTTTCTCTATTTTTATATCTAAATCCACCATTCACTATGCAGAAAAGTAAATCCAGATCAATCGTATTTAAAATTGCGAAGTATTTCGGAATAACTTTCGCGGTTATTATAGGGTTATTATTTTTAACACCTATCATCTTTGAAGATCAAATTAAAGAACAAATCAAGAAAACGGCCAATGAAAGATTGAGCGCAGAATTGAATTATTCTGACGTTTCGGTTTCGTTTTTTCGTCATTTCCCATCGCTTACTCTGACCTTAGACGATTTAAGTCTAAACGGCTCAGCTCCATACAAAAACGAAAAGTTTATCACTGCTAAAGAGGTTTCTTTCGGAATAAATGTCGCGAGTTTAATTTTCAGTAAATCAGTAAAAATTGATCAGATTTATTTATCAGATTCTTTTATAAATGTAAAAGTGAATCCAGAAGGAGAAGCAAATTACAACATTTACAAATCGCAAAAACAAGCGGCTAAATCAAATGACAGTTCTGATACTGCTTTAAAATTAGAGCGAATTGAGATTTTAAACAGTAAAATTATTTACGATGATAAATCAACAAAAGTTCATTTTGATGCATTCGGATTCAATTATTTAGGAAAAGGAGATTTAAATAAAGCCGTTTTTGATTTATACTCAAAAGCTAAAATCGAAAAACTAAATATTGTTTACGAAGACGAACCTTATTTGATGAATAAAAAGGTCGATGCTGATTTAATCACTAAAGTAAACATTAACTCGCTTTCGTTCTTTTTCCAGCAAAACAACCTTAAAATCAATCAGCTTTTAGTCGATTTTAAAGGAAAATTTGATATTTTAAAAGACGGTTACAACATGGATTTCGTTATTAAATCCGACAATAGCGACCTATATGATGTATTTACCGCATTTCCGCCAAAATACATTACTTGGCTTTCTCAAACTGAATTAAAAGGAAAAACCGATCTTCTTTTTACTTTGAAAGGAAAATATATTACGTCACAAAATATTGCCCCTGACTTGAATCTGGATGTAAAAATAGCTGACGGATTTGTGAATTATAACAAAAGTGCATTTCCTGTTTCTAACCTGAATTTAGATATTAAAACAACTGTTCCTTCTCTAAATCCAGATTTAGTTATTATTGATGCTAAAAATTTGTCTTTAAACATTAATCAGGATTATTTAAAATCGAAGTTTTTCGTTAAAGGAATAAATACTCCAGATATTAATGCTGATTTTAAAGCCAAAATTGATCTTGAAAAATTAACCAAAGCACTTGGGATTCCTGATATCGAATTAAAAGGAGCTTTGGCAGGAGATTTAAAAGCAAACGGAATATTTGACCAGAAAAACAAGCATTTTCCTGTTACAAACGGTACCGTTAATTTAGAAAATGGATATTTAAAAACACAATATTACCCAAATCCAATTACTAATATTACAATTAAATCGAAAATCCAAAACCAAAAAGGAACGTTCGAAGATTTAAAAGTAAGTTTAAAACCAACACAATTTACCTTTGAAGGAAAACCTGTTTTTGTACAAGCTGATTTAAGCAATTTTGACGATTTAAATTATGATGTAAAAGCAAAAGGAGAACTAGACGTTAATAAAATCTATAAAGTTTTCTCTCAAAAAGGTCTTGATTTAGATGGTTTTATAAAAGCAGATCTCTCTTTGAAAGGAAAACAAAGCGATGCTGAAAAAGGAAATTACAGCAAACTGGACAATAAGGGAACTCTTGAATTGAGAAATATCGGAATTGCTTCTGAATATCTTCCAAAGAAATTCATCATTAAAGAAGGTATTTTCAAAATCAATCAGGATAAGATGTCGTTCAATAATTTCTTGGCTGCTTACGGACAGTCTGATTTTAAAATGAATGGCTATCTGCGAAATGTCTTCAATTACGTCACAACAAATACAGGCGTTTTAAAAGGTTCTTTTAAAGTTACATCGCGATACATCAACGTTGATGAATTTATGTCAAGCGTAGATCCAAATACATCTGTAACACAAAGTTCTACTTCGAAAACAGAAGCTAAACCATCAGAAAACACACAGACAGGCGTTATTATCATTCCAAGTAATTTAGATTTACAATTATTAGCAAATGCTCAAAAAGTGAATTTTGACAAATTGAATCTGGAAAATGCAACTGGGAATTTAACTATGAAAAAAGGTAAATTAACGATGCAGAATACTGGTTTCAATTTAATTGGCTGTAATGTTTCGATGAATGCCAATTATCAAGCCGTAACGCCACAAAAAGCTAATTTTGATTACGCTATAAAAGCAACAGATTTTGACATCAAACGAGCTTATAATGAAATAGAAGTTTTCAGAAAAATGGCAAGCGCCGCAGAAAAAGCACAAGGAATTGTTTCTTTGGATTATCAATTAAAAGGTCGATTGAACGGAAACATGGAACCTGTTTACCCTTCACTTGTTGGAGGCGGAACTCTTTCTGTAAAAGATGTAAAAGTTCGTGGTTTGAAAATGTTTAATGCCGTAAGTAAACAAACTAATTCTGAAAGCATGAAAAACCCAGACGTTTCTAAAGTTGATATCAAAACTACGATTAAGAACAATATCATGACTGTAGAACGCTTTAAATTTAAGTTTGCAGGCTTTAGACCAAGAATTGAAGGAACAACAAGCTTGGACGGAAAAATGAACTTAAAAATGCGTTTAGGATTACCTCCTTTGGGTATTTTTGGAATTCCGTTAACCGTTACAGGAACTCAAGATAATCCAAAAGTAAAAGTGGGAAGAAAAACTGAAGATTTAGAAGAAACTAAGGATACTGAATAATTAAATTCCAAGTTTTAAAAAATTCAAATTCCAAACTGGATTTCAACATATCAACCTTTGTCAAAGTTTAAAACTTTGACAAAGGTTTTTTTTGCGATTTGTCATTCCAAGGAACAAAGCAATCTTCACCAGAAATTCTATAAGAAATTCGACAATACGAGTTAGACCTGACGGGTTTTAAAAACCTGTCAGGTCTACTTTACATTCTCAAACTCGACAATAAAAAACCAATCTTTGTCATTCCGAGGAACAAAGCTACCACACTAACAAAAGATCACTAATTTGATTTAACACGTGAGATTACTTCGTTCCTCGCAAAGACCAACCTTTGTAGAACTGCTTGCGAAGATTCCTCGTTCTGCAGGAAGACATAATTGCAGTTACTTTCTCAAACTAACAAAAACAAAAAACCCGATCTTTTCAGAACGGGTTTTTTATAAAAAGTAAATCTTTGATTATTATGCCTCGAATGGGATAATAGATACATAAGATTTGTTATCTCTTTTCTTTTGGAACTTAACAACTCCAGCAACTCTTGCGTGAAGAGTGTGATCTTTACTAATGTAAACGTTTTCACCTGGATTGTGTTTTGAACCTCTTTGTCTAACGATGATGTTCCCAGCAATAGCAGCTTGTCCACCATAAATCTTAACGCCTAGACGTTTTGATTCTGATTCTCTACCATTCTTCGAACTACCGACACCTTTCTTGTGAGCCATGACGTATGAGTTTAAATATTGTTATTATTCTTTAGTAGCTTCTTTTTTAGCTTTTGGAGCTGCTTTTTTAGCTTTTGGAGCTTCTACTTCTTCAGTAGCTGCTTCTTCTGCTACAACCGCTTTTTTAGCTGCTGCTTTTTTAGTTCCTCCTGCTGCAGTAATACCTTCAATTACAATTTGTGTAAGATATTGTCTGTGACCATTTCTTTTTTTGTATCCTTTTCTTCTTTTCTTTTTGAAAACGATAACTTTATCACCTTTTAAGTGTTGTAACACTTTAGCTTCTACTGAAGCACCTTCTATAGCTGGGGCGCCTAAAGTTACATTTCCATTGTCATCTAATAAAAGAACTTTGTCAAAAGAAACTTTTGAACCTTCTTCGTTAGCTAAACGGTGAACATAAACCTTTAAGTCTTTGCTTACTTTAAATTGTTGCCCTGCTATCTCTACGATTGCATACATATCAAATTGATTTATTGAATTTTAAGGTTGCAAATATACAACTAATAATTTACTATGCAACCTATGGAAGCAAAAATATTTTTACATAAAAAAACCTTGTTTTTCAAGCAGTTCCATACAAGAAACGGAATTAATTTAAAGTAAAAGATTGTTAAAATAGTAGTTATTTAAAAACAAATCTGCAATTCCTAACTAAAAAAAACTATTTTTGATGTAACTAAAATCAATTCTTGTTTACCTACTCTTGTTTGGTATATAAAATTATTAATCTTTATGAAAAAATCAATAATGATGTTAAGTGCTGCATTAATGCTCGGCGGAGTGGCTCATGCTCAAAAAGTAGCTTTTGAAGAATACAATTTAGATAATGGCCTACACGTCATTTTACACAATGATTCTTCTGCTCCAGTTGTTATCACTTCAGTAATGTATCATGTAGGATCTAAAGACGAGCGTCCAGACAGAACTGGATTTGCACACTTTTTTGAGCATTTATTATTTGAAGGAACTCAAAACATTAAACGTGGCGAATGGATGAAAATCGTTACTGCAAATGGTGGAGTTAACAACGCAAATACATCTGATGACAGAACTTATTATTATGAAGTTTTTCCTTCCAATAGTTTAGAACTTGGTTTATGGATGGAATCTGAGAGATTAATGCATCCTATCATCAATAAAATTGGAGTTGACACTCAAAATGAAGTGGTAAAAGAAGAAAAGAGAATGCGTTATGACAATCAGCCATACGGAAATATTCTTCCAGAGGTAAAAAAGAATATGTTTAAAAATCATCCTTATAGATGGACTACAATTGGCTCTATGAAGGATCTGGATGCTGCAACTCTTGAGGAATTTCAAGCTTTTAATAAAAAATTCTACACGCCAAACAATGCCGTTTTGGTTGTTGCAGGAGATTTTGATAAAGCTAAAACAAAAGAATGGATTCAGAAATATTTTGGACCAATTCCAAGAGGCGAAGAACTTAAAAAACAAACTTATGTAGAAGATCCGATCACTCAGCCAATTAAAGCAACATACGAGGATCCGAATATTCAAATTCCTATGATTGTGGCTTCTTACAGAACGCCTTCAATGAAAACAAGAGACGCAAGAGTTTTAGATTTAATTTCTTCTTATTTAAGTGATGGAAAAAGCTCTAAACTTTATAAAAAAATAGTTGATGATAAAAAAATGGCATTGCAAATTGGCGCAGTAGGATTTAGCCAAGAAGATTACGGAATGTACATTCTGTACGGTTTGCCAATGGCTCCAAACACAACAGCTGATATCTTAAAAGAAATGGATGAAGAAATTGTAAAAATCCAAACTGATCTTATTTCTGAAAAAGATTATGAAAAATTACAAAACAAATTCGATAATAATTACGTGAATGCAAATGCAAGTGTAGAAGGAATTGCAGAAAATCTAGCTTCATATTATCTTCTTTATGGCGATGTGAATTTAATTAATACCGAAATCGACATTTACCATTCTATTACAAGAGAAGAAATTAGAGAAGTTGCCAAGAAGTATTTAAACCCAAATCAGCGTTTAATTTTAGATTATATTCCTACCGCTAAATCTCAAAACTAAGAATATCGAATCATGAAAAACATATATACTTTTTTAATCCTTATTTTCCTAACTGGAATTATGCAAGCACAAGATCGTCCACAACCCAAACCAGGAAATGCCCCAGTAGTCAACATCAAAAAACCGCAGACTTTCGTTTTATCAAACGGAATGAAGGTTTTAGTTGTTGAAAACCACAAATTGCCTAGAGTGAGTTTTACACTTACTTTAGACAATGCGCCGTTTACTGAAGGCAACAAAAAAGGTGTTGACGAGTTAACCAGCAGCTTAATTGGAAACGGAACTAAAAAAACGACTAAAGAAGCCTTTAACGAAGAAATTGATTTCTACGGAGCTAATATCAACTTTACTTCGCAAGGTGCATACGCAAGTGCTTTGACCAAATATTCTGGACGTGTTTTAGAACTTTTGGCAGAAGGTGCTTTACAGCCAAATTTCACTCAAACTGAATTTGATAAAGAAAAAGCAAAACTTTTAGAAGGCCTTAAAGCCGATGAAAAAAGCGTCCCTGCAATTTCTAACCGAGTTGTTGATGTTTTAGCTTTTGGAAAAAATCATCCTAATGGAGAATATCTTTCTGAAGAAACGGTAAAAAATGTTACGCTTGCAGATGTTCAAAACAATTATAACACTTATTTCGTTCCAGAAAATGCTTATTTAGTTGTTATTGGAGATATTAAGTTTAAAGAAACAAAAACTGCTGTAGAGAAATTATTTAGCGGATGGAAAAAACAAGCAGCTCCAAAAAGCAATTACCCAAATCCAGTAAATGTTTCTAATTTACAAATTGATTTTGTAGATGTTCCAAATGCAGTTCAGTCTGAAATCTCATTAGTTAATACTGTTAATTTAAGAATGAGCGATCCAGATTTCTTTCCAGCAGTTATTGCAAATCAAATTTTAGGAGGCGATTTCAACAGTTACTTGAACATGAATCTGCGTGAACAGCACGCTTGGACTTATGGTGCAAATTCAAGCATTGGAAGCGGAAAATATGTAACCAAATTTAAAGCATCTTCTGCCGTAAGAAATACCGTTACAGACAGTGCAGTGGTTCAGTTTGTAAAAGAAATTAAACGAATTCGTACAGAAAGAGTTGATCCTGAAGTTTTAAGAAATGTAAAAGCAGGATATATTGGAAGGTTTGTAATGCAGGTTGAAAAACCGCAAGCTGTTGCGCGTTATGCTTTAAACATCGAAACAGAAAAACTTCCTGCTGATTTCTACGAAAAATACATTCAAACCATCAATAATGTTACTGCTGATGATATTTACCGTGTAGCTAACAAATATTTCTTATTGGACAATATGCGTATTGTAATTGTCGGAAAAGGAACTGATGTAATTTCAAGTTTAGAAAAATTACAAATTCCGATTTCATATTTTGACAAATACGGAAATCCTGTTGAAAAACCTTCAACTAAAAAAGAAGCGCCAAAAGATATTACTGCAAAAACAGTTTTCGAAAATTACATTAAAGCAATTGGAGGAGAAAAAGCCGTTACAGCAGTAAAAACGCTTTATATGAATGGCTCTACAACTATTCCTCAAGCTCCTACTCCATTGACATTTACTTCAAAATTAGATTCAAAAGGAAAAATGATGGTTTCACTTTCTATGGGAACTATGAATTTAATGAAACAAGTGGTTAACGAAAAAGGTGCTTATGTTGAACAGCAAGGGCAAAGAAAAAATCTTGAAGGAGAAGATCTTGCTGAAATGAAAGCAAACGCAGCTCCTTTTGAAGAATTACAACTTGTAAAAAGAACCGACTTAAAAGTAGAAGGAATTGAACCAATAAACGGAAATGACGCTTACGTAATTAAAGATGGCAAAACCAAATATTTCTACGACGTAAAATCAGGTTTAAAAACTGCCGAATCTAAAGTTCGCGAACAAGGCGGAAAATCAGTAGAGCAAATCACTAATTTCAATGACTATAAAGAAGTTAAAGGTGTAAAAGTTCCTTTTAATTTAGTTCAAAATGTTGGTTTTGAATTGGATATTAAAATGTCTGATGTCAAGATAAATGAAGGAGTTACTGAAAAAGATTTTCTCTAAGAGACGCTAAGGTTCTGAGCTCTACTAAGCTACTAAGTTACTAAGATTCTGAGATACTAAGGTGCTAAGATATTAAGGCTTTGCAAAGTTTGAAACTTTGACAAAGCTTTTTTTACGCTCAGTTTTGTCAGGCTGAGCGGAGTCGAAGCCCTATTCCAATTAGCGCGCCCTTCTCCCGAAGCCTCGGGATCGCTCAGGGTGACATATCTATCAAATTACATTTTACCTTTTACAAGCAACATTTCACAATTAAAATCACTTTTTCGCCGACAAATAAACTCCAATCAAAATAATAAACGCCCCAACAGACTGAATTGGAGTCAGAAATTCGTTATCTAATAATCCCCAGAAAAAAGCAATAATCGGAATTAAATATGTTACTGATGTTGCAAATACTGGCGATGACATCTGAATCAGTTTAAAGAAAAGAATATTTGCAATTCCAGTCCCTAAAACCCCTAAGATCATTACGAACAATATAGAATGTTGTGTTTCTACAAAATGTATTTTTTGGCTGATATCGGTTGTGCTTAAGATAATTAACGCTGGTAAAAATAAAACCGCAAAATTCCCAGTTGTAATACTAACCGAATTTAAATCATGCAAATATTTCTTAATCAAATTTACGTTGATGGCATAACTAAGCGTTGCAATAACGACCAATAAAACATACAAATAATTTTGAGTTCCGCCAGAAGAATCTCCGCTTAAAACCAAAAGCAAACAGCCTACAAGCCCAACAAAAACGCCTAAAACTTGTCGTTTTTGAAACTGAATTCCAAAAGCTACAATTCCTAAAACTAAAGTATTTAAAGGCGTTAGCGAATTTAAAATCGCCACAATCGAACTATTTACCTGAGTTTCGGCAATGGCAAAAAGATACGCTGGCATAAAAGTCCCAAAAAGTGAAGTTATTGCAACATATTTCCATTGGCGTTTGGAAATTTTTTTTAAACTATTAAAACCAAAAATCAACAGAAAAAGCGCAGCAAAAATAATTCGGAATGAACCGACTTGAATAGCTGTCAAACCAATTAATCCCTTTTTTATCAGAATAAAAGAACTTCCCCAAATAAGAGAAAGAATCGCCAAGTAAATCCACTTTAACTGTTTTGTATCCATAAATTGTATTTTACTACAAATTTGTAATTATTTTACGAACTGACCTCTCTCTTTTTATTAATTTTGCACAAAAGTAATTCGCAATTTAAAATTCATATATAATGAAAATTTCAAAAATCTTAATCGCCACAGCAATCACTGGTTTAGTATTCGTTGGCTGTAAAAAAGAAGAAGAAGATAAAAGCCTTCAAGTTGTAAATGCAGAAAAAAGTGCTCCAAAAGAACACAAACCAATTGCTGCTGAAAATCTTCAAACAGCAAGCTTCACAATAGACGGAATGACTTGTGCTGTTGGATGCGCAAAAACAATTGAAGAAGAATTAGCTAATCTTGACGGAGTTGAAAAAGCAACTGTTGATTTTGACAAGAAAACGGCAACTGTAAGTTTTGATAAAACAATCCAAAACTCAGAATCTTTAACTAAAGTGGTTCAAGAAACTGGAGACGGAAAAACATATAAGGTTTCGAATTTTAAATCTTAAATTCTAGATTTTAAAAAAACATTCCATAGGAATGTCTGGTTGGTAGAATTAAATTTGAATTATGATTATACGTTCCTACGGAACGTTTGATAAACATATTAGATTTTTCTAAAAATCAGGTGTCCCTACAGGACACGATGCGACACAACATTATTTTTTTTCTACCGATGAGATATTCCTACGGAATATTACAAATTATTATAAATAAAGATTGATAAACCAAAAATATGAAGGCTATTAAAAACAAAAAAAGGATTCAAATTTGAATCCTTTTTTTATTTCCATTTCAACGTTTCCATCAAACGCTGCATATCGTTTTTAACATAACTCGCCGCTGGCATAATTGAGTCAAAGTTTGGTTTTGCATAAAAATACACAGAACCAATCAAAAAGTGTTTTGTACTGTCTGTAGCATAAAACTGAGAGTTTGTCGCTGCATTTCCATCAACTTGATAAAACATTCCATAAACCTTTTTCTGCGGATTTAAATACGGTTGTTCTAAAATATCATCGGCTTTAATAACGTGCTCGTAAGTCAGTTTTTGAGCGTCGCGTAATAATTTGTCAATATTACCATTTACTGGCTTATATGTCAAATAAATGGTTGCTTTCATCTTTGGATACGTGATTGCAAAACCACATTCTTTTTCTCCTTTTATAATGGCGTCTTCATTCATTTCGAAAGTGAATGGACAAGTATTTTCAAAATTCACATATTTTGCTTCTGGATAATCTAATCGCAGGAAACTCGCTGGTTTTGGCAAAACATCATTTTTACAGCTTATAACCGTTAGAGCAAGCAAAATTGCTGTTATTGAAAGTATTCTTTTAAACATTTTAATTTATTGTAACTTTTATTTGTTTTACACGTTTTTTATCAACTGTTTCGATGGTGAAAATACAGTTTTCAAAAGACACTTTCTGATCTTTTTTCGGAAAATTACCTAGAATTTCAAGAATAAATCCAGCCAAAGTTTCTGCTTCTCCTTTGTGGGCCTCAAAAACATCTTCGTCAACATCTACAATTCTGTAAAAATCCTTCAGGTTTATTTTTCCTTCAAAAAGAAAATTATTCTCATCAATTTGCGAGAAATTTAGATTTTCATCATCAAATTCATCACTAATATCTCCAACTATTTCCTCGATAACATCTTCTAGCGAAACTAATCCAGATGTTCCTCCGTATTCATCAACCACGATTGCTAGATGGCTTTTTAGACTCTGAAAATCCTTCAAAAGATTATCTAGTTTTTTATTTTCAGGAACAAAAAAAGCTTCTCTAATCAAAGAAGTCCAGTCAAATTCTTCTTTATCAATATGAGGAAGCAAATCTTTTACGAAAAGCACCCCTTCAATCTGGTCAATATTATCGCGGTAAATCGGAATTCTTGAAAAACCTGTTTCGATTATTTTAGGATAAATTTCTGCGAATGTTTCTGATATTTCCAATGCAAAAATATCAATTCTCGGACTCATAACCTGCTTCGTATCTGTATTTCCGAAAGAAACAATTCCTTCCAGAATTTTTTGTTCTTCTGTCGAAGTTCCTTCAGAATCTGTCAATTCTAAAGCCTGAGAAAGCTGATTGATTGAAAAATTGTTCTTTTGTTTTCCTAATTTATTTTGCAAATATATAGTAAAGGCGCGCATTGGCAAACTTACTGGGGAAAGCACTTTATCTAAAAACGCCAGCGGATAAGCAACTCGTTTAGCAAAGCGAACATTATTTCTACTTGCGTAGACTTTAGGAAGCACTTCGCCAAATAATAAAATTAGAAAAGTAACTAGAATTACTTCGAGAGTAAATTTAAACACGGGCGAACTTACATTGGCAAAAATATTCTGCCCCATATAAGCGAATAAAATTACTACGCCAATATTGAAAAAATTATTCGCAACCAATAAAGTTGCTAAAAGCTTTTTGGGCTTTTCTAATAAATTTGAGATGATTTTCCCTTTTGCAAGATTATCATTTAAAGTATCATCGATATCTTGCTGAGATAAAGAAAAAAGAGCAACTTCAGCACCTGAAACAATTGCCGAAAGAAATAATAAAATAAAAATTCCGACGAAACCAATAATTAAATTAGCGTCAAGATTGGTAGAAAAAAGTAAACTGGGCTCCGGGTCCAAACTGTATAAAATTAGTTAAACATCTAGAAAGGCAGATCATTAATTGGAAGCCCTTCATTAGCAGCATCAAAGTTAGTGTTTTTTGCTGACTCTGTATCCTGATTCTGTCTCGTATGTGCAGTTTCTTTTTTGGTAGTTAAAAAAGTAAATTCAGTAACCTGAATTTCGGTAGTATATTTTGTCGTTCCATCTTCCGCCTGCCACTGACGAGATTTGATTCTTCCTTCTACATAAATTTTATCTCCTTTAGAAAGATATTTTTCGCAAATTTCTGCGGCTTTATTACGCACAACCAAATTATGCCATTCTGTAGAAGTAATCTTTTCATTAGTCGTTTTGTTGATATACACTTCATTGGTTGCCAGCTGAAAACGTCCGATGCAGTTCCCTCCATCAAAATAATGCATCTTCACATCATCGCCCAAATGGCCAATAAGCATCACTTTATTTAATGTTCCGTTCATAGTTTTTGGTAGTATTTCTCCCAAAGATACATTTTTTTAGCAATTTATTTCCTGCTTTTCTATAAAATTATAAATCACAATTGGAAATGGAAAAGTTTTTAATTTTTCAGAATCTACTCCATTTTCAATTTTCTCTTTTACTTTAATTTTCCAAAATTGTATATGCAGATGCTGATGCGAAAGTTTGTGCACAACAGTCGATTCGGCACAATCTTCTATACCTATAATAGTATAGGAAGGGAAAATTTCTTCTTTTGCTTTTTTCGAAACCACATCAAAATCCACAATCGATTGAGTTTCTAAAAGCGGAAACTCATATAAATTATGCCAAATTCCCTTTTCGCTTCTTTTTTGAATCAAAGTATTCCCTTCAACATCTTCCAAAATTAGATAATTAAAATAACGATTGGTTACTTTCACTTTTTTAGATTTCACAGGAAGCTGATTTACTTTTCCTTTTTGCAATGCCAAACAACTGTCATTAAAGTCACAATTTGAACAATTCGGGCTTTTAGGAACGCATTGCAACGCACCAAATTCCATAATTGCCTGATTAAAAATTGCAGGATTGTCTTTAGGCATTAATTCTTGTGCCAATGCCGTAAACTCTTTTTTGGTCGCAGGAAGCGCAATATCCGATTCAATATCAAAATAACGCGATAACACCCGAAACACATTTCCATCTACAACAGGAACCGATTCATTATAAGAAAAGGACGCAATTGCTGCCGCTGTGTATTCACCAACACCTTTTAGTTTTAAAAGCTCTTTATAAGAATCAGGAAAAACTCCATTTAAATCGTTACTTATATATTGAGCGGTTTTATGAAGATTTCGGGCTCGTGAATAATATCCCAATCCCTGCCAAAGTTTCAAAACCTTCTCTTCAGGAGCATCTGCCAAATCTTTTACTGTAGGAAATTCTTTAGTAAACGAAAAAAAATATGGCATTCCTTGTGCAACTCGAGTCTGCTGAAGCATAATTTCTGAGAGCCAAATTTGGTACGGATTGACCGTTTTTCGCCACGGTAAATCACGCTTGTTCTGTAAATACCATTTTATCAATATGTTATGAAAATCCATTGCAAAATACTTAGATTGCAAAAGTAAATGTTTATGTAATTAAAATTTAACGAATTAGCTTGATTAATTATTTTTTTAATTCCTATATTTGCAAACTCAAAAAAATAGTACACCATTTATAAAATAAAATAGGAAAGAAAATGACGAAAGCAGATATCGTAGCGAAGATTTCAGAGAAGCTAGGTCTTGAAAAAGGAGACGTTCAAGCAACAGTAGAAACTTTTATGGAAGAAGTTAAGACTTCTTTAGAAACTGGAGACAATGTATACCTTAGAGGTTTTGGTAGTTTTATCGTTAAAACTAGAGCTGAAAAAACTGGAAGAAACATTTCTAAAAACACTACTATTAAAATTCCAGCACACAACATTCCTGCGTTTAAACCTGCAAAAGTTTTTGTAGAGGGAGTTAAAACAAACAACGAAGCAAAATAATATTAATTAACATAAATCTGACACGATATGCCAAGTGGTAAAAAAAGAAAGAGACATAAGGTAGCTACTCACAAACGTAAGAAAAGAGCGAGAGCTAACCGCCACAAAAAGAAAAAGTAGTTTTAAACTACTTTTTTCTTTTTAAACGTTCATTGAAATTGGAGTTTGACAATCTCAGTCACAGATTACAGTTTGTAGCCTAATACTGCTTACTGCCACTGAAAACTGATAACTAACTCCACCGGGTTAATACCTGTTAAAATATTGTTTAATCCATCCTTACAATTTTATTTAAGATCGTAGAATGTAGATTTCAGATTATTCTAAAATCTAAAATCTAAAATCTAAAATTGAAAAGTTCGGATAAAAATTTACAGTGTGAATAAAGAATTAATCATTAGATCTAGTTCTGAAGCAGTAGATTTTGCCTTATTAAAAGATGGAAAACTAATTGAATTACACAAAGAAGAAGAAAAAAGTAACTTTCAGGTTGGCGATATTTTTATTGCCAAAATCAGAAAACCAGTTGCAGGACTTAATGCTGCTTTTGTAAATGTAGGCTTCGAAAAAGATGCCTTTTTACATTATCACGATTTGGGTCCAAATCTAGCTTCTCAGCTGAAATTCATAAAACTTGTAAGCGCAGGTAAAATAAAAGATTTCTCCCTAAAAACCTTTCAGTTTGAAAAAGAGATTGACAAAGATGGCATCATTACTGATATTTTAAGTGCCAATCAATCTGTCTTAGTTCAAGTAGTTAAAGAACCTATATCGACCAAGGGCCCAAGAATAAGTGCTGAGCTTTCTCTTGCCGGAAGATTTATCGTTCTAGTTCCTTTTTCTGATCGTGTTTCTATTTCTCAAAAAATAGAAGACAAAAAAGAAAAGGATCGTCTAAAAAAACTTGTTCTATCGATCAAACCTAAAGGATTTGGTGTTATTGTTCGTACAGTAGCCGAAGGCAAAAACGTAGCCGAATTAGAAAAAGATTTGCAGAACCTGCTTGGCAGATGGTCTGCAATGTGTAAAAAATTACCAACTGCTCATCATCCATCAAAAGTATTAGGAGAGCTTAATAGAGCTTCTTCAATATTAAGAGATGTATTTAATGATACCTTCAGCGGTATTCAAATAGATGATGAAGAGTTGTACCACCAAACGAAGGAATATTTGCAAGAAATTGCACCTTCAAAACAATCGATTGTTAAGTTTTATCAATCAAATGACACTCCGATTTTTGAGAAATACAATATAGAGAGACAAATCAAAACTTCTTTTGGCCGAACTGTTTCCATGAGTAAAGGTGCTTATCTTATCATAGAACATACCGAAGCTCTTCACGTTATAGACGTAAACAGCGGAAACCGTTCTAATAAGGCGACCAACCAAGAAGACACAGCCATGGAAGTGAATATGATTGCTGCAGCAGAAATCGCCAGACAACTTCGTCTGCGAGATATGGGTGGAATTATCGTAGTAGATTTTATCGATATGTCTAATCCTGAAAACAGGAAAGTTTTGTTCGACTTCTTGCGAGAAGAAATGAGCGACGATAAAGCAAAGCATAAAATATTACCACCAAGTAAATTTGGACTTGTTCAGATTACAAGACAGCGCGTAAGACCAGAAGTTAATATCAAAACCAGAGAAGAAGATCCAAATAAAGTCAATGGCGAAATTGAAGCGCCAATATTAATAATTGACAAGATCACCTCTGATTTAGAAAGACTTTTAAAAACCCACAATAAGGTTGTGCTTAATACACACCCGTTTGTGGCTGCATACCTCAGCAAAGGTTTTCCATCATTACGTTCAAAATGGTTTTTTGAACATAAGAAATGGGTGAAAATCATACCTCGTGACGCTTACACGTACTTAGAATATCATTTCTACGATAAAAAAGGAAATGTTATTTCAGAATAAAACAAAACCGCCTTTCGAAAGATTGGCGGTTTTTTTGTGCGTCATTGCGAGGAACGAAGCAATCTTTTTCGCCACGAATTCATGAATTCTTTTTTATAATGATCTGTCCCAACGGAACTTTATATCCAAAACTATATTTAAAAAAACATCTTAAGCACTAATGTCACCCTGAGCGAAGTCGAAGGCTATTGTATCTAAAAAGGGCTTCGACTTCGCTCAGTCTAACAATCGATTATTATTCTCTAACAATTTCAATTCTTCTTCTTATTTCATTTCCAGAAGCATCCACAACTGTAATATAATGCGTTCCTGTTGTTGGCGTGATTGGTAATTCATGAAATGTTTTTGTTGTGGCTTTATAAACATCATCAACATACCAAAATAATTCTTTGTCTCTTTCAGAATAGGCCACTTTCAAAATCACAGGCTGGACATTGCTGTTAAAATCCTTTGTCAAGTAAATTTTGCTGTTCGCCTTTGGATAAATGAAATCCATTGTGGTCGTTTGTGTTCCCTCGCAACCTTCTTTAAATGGAGGTAATGGCAAGTATTCGATATGTTGGCTTTTGTAATACCATGCCATAACAGGAGGCAGTACAAACCAGTTTTTAGTAACAATATTATCGATACTTTCGCAACTGCTGTTTACCTGAAATTGTTCTGCTTTATCTAAATGAATTGTTCTATGATACGGACAAACTTTAGTTGATTTACCTTTTTTAGTAACCCATTGTTTGATTTTTGGGCAGTTGTCTTTAGCCAAATAACCGCTTAAACGGCAAACCTCAACTTCTGCTAAATCATTATAGGGCGTATCAAACCATCTTTGTCTCGGCAGTAAATTAAAAACATCAAATAAAATTGGCGCGGCACTGGTTACTCCAGTTAAAGTTGGTCTTCCTTCTCCAGTTGCATTTCCAACCCAAATCCCCACTACATATCTTGAATTTGTTCCAATAGCCCACGCATCCCGATTTCCAAAACTTGTTCCGGTTTTCCACGCAATTTTTAAAGAACTGTCATAAAACTTCCAAGCTTCATCTCCTTCTGGCCTGTTAACCTCTTCCATTGCGTTGTACGTTAACCAAATTGATCCAGCGCCCAGAATATTCTTTTGATCGGTTTCGGAGCCAAAATCGGGCGTAAAATCGTTTTTGTAATTCAGCTCTGTAAATTCATTCGTTCTATATTGACTTTTATTTTTAGTGTAATAATTTAATGTTGAAGATAAGTTAGCGTATGTTCTGCATAAATCCCATAGATTACTCTCGGCACCGCCCAAAATAAGCGACAAACCATAATGATCTGGTGTTTTATTGATATTCTTTAATTTGAATTTTTGTAATTCTTCATAAAACTTGTTTACAGTAAATTCCTGAAGCATTAAAACTGCAGGAATGTTTAACGAACGTGACAATGCACGATGCGCAGGCACAGCACCGTCAAACGTCAAATTAAAATTTTGAGGAGTATATCCTGAAATCTGCGTTGGAATATCGGCTACTAAAGTATTAGGCAATAATTCGCCATCATCGAGCATTGCACCATACAAAAGTGGTTTTAAAATACTTCCAGTACTTCTAGGTGCATCAATAATATCAACATCTTTTTGATGATCTACGTCGGCAGGAGAGTTTCCAACATAACTCATTACATTTCTACTCTGAACATCAATTACCAAAATAGCCAGATTATGCACTTCATTCTGTTTATACTGATTGTAATAATATCTCGCAATTTGGTTGACACGATTTTGCAAAGCATAATCAATTGTAGTTTTTACTCTTGTTCCTTCTTCATTTTTAGCCACTCTTTGCAGTAAATGTGGTGCTATTTGAGGCAGATCATACGGTTTTTGAGGCAATGGTTCTTCTATCGAAAGTTCGTAAGTCTGCTTATCGATAATACCTTCCTGATGCAGTTTCAATAAAAGTCGGTTTCTTTTATTTAATAATTTAATTTGGTTTTTCCCCGGATAAATCAAACTTGGGGCATTTGGTAAAACAGCAAGCACAGCATTTTCTGCCCACGACAATTGATTGGATTGCACGCCAAAATAACGCCATGAAGCCATTTCTAGTCCCACAACATTTCCTCCAAATGGTGCATGCGCCGCGTACATTTCTAGAATTTCATTTTTAGAATAACCTAACTCTAATCTTGTTGCCAGAATAATTTCAATCAGTTTTTCAAAATAGGTTCTGTTTTTTCCTTTTCTGGAAAGTCTGATTACTTGTTGTGTTAAGGTACTTCCTCCTCTAACTACTTTTCCAGCTTTTCTGTTTTGTTTAAAAGCATTAATCATCGCTCCGGGATTGAAACCGGGATGTTTATAGAAGTATTCATCTTCAAAATAAACGATACACTTTTTGAATTTGTCAGGAACGCTGTCTTGCGCAGGAAAACGCCATTGTCCATCGCGGGCAATTTTGGCACCGAGTAATTCTCCTTCCTTACTTTCAATAACGGTTGAATACGGCTCTTTAAATAAAGTTCGAGGTATCGAAAAATAGTAAATCAGCAAGAGCACAAATGCAATTGCTGATTTTATTTTATTTCTTTTAATCCAGTTTATTATGCGTTGGAAAAACGCTATAAGTTTATTTTTCAAAATTAAATTGTTATTGCGTATCCTAACAGGTTTTGAAAACCTGTTAGGTATTCCTTATCCATTCCAAAAAAAGAAAAACAAAATCTCTTCTCTTATTTTAAAATACCTAACAGGTTTTGAAAACCTGTTAGGATAGTCGACTACAATTTTCTATTGGTCAATTAATTCTATATCATTGAGAACTCCTGCATAAATTAACTTTTTTTCATCATGACAAAATATAAAATTTTCTAAATCATTGAATAATTCTAGAACAAATTCTCGATCAATGCTACTTTGTTTATCTGACAAATATGAACGATAAGAAGAATGTCTATAAGACTGAAAATCTTTAGAAAATTTATGCTTGACAGGATTTAAATGAACGTATAAGATCAACTGTCTTAAATATTCTTCATTTTCAATTCTATTTCTTTGCAAATGTTCCTGAAACAAACTTCCTGTTCTATCGTAAGCTTTATTTATACTTTTAGAATAAGAATTGAATAAATTTGAAAATGGAAGATGAATTTTTTCTTTAAACTTTTCAGGTAGATTAATTTTATCTTTTATTCTTAGAACAATATGAAAATGATTTTTGAGCAAACAATAAGCATAAACATCAGCAATTGGCAAAATATATTTTTTAAGTTTTTCTAAAAAGTAATTATAGTTTCTCTCTTCAATAAAAATATTCTCACTATTGTTTCCTCGATTATAAACATGATAATATTGGCCTGCCTCAAAAACATCCTTCTCCACAATCTTATTCTTTTTATAATACCTAACAGGTTTTGGAAACCTGTTAGGATACGTGTATTAATAAATTTTACTTCACAACCTCAACCCAGAATCCTTTTGTTCTGGCTAAGAAAGTATTATCATACATCGCTTCGCATTGTAATCCAGGTAAATAATAATTTCCTAGATAAGACGCGTTTAACAGAATACGGAAAACTTTGGTTTCTCTGGCTTTCATTCCGAAGTAGAAATTAGTTCTGTCGTCACGAATATCAATATAATCAGCGATGTTGTTTACGGCGTCTCCATAATCTGTAAAACGTGTATTTACAATTTCGAATCCAGAAGGCAGGATCTGCGATAACGCTACATTTTGAACACTTTCTCCTCTTTGGTTTTTAATCGTAACCTCAGCAACAAACTCTGTTCCTTGACTGATTCTTGAAACATTGATTACACTTCCTTTTCTATTTTTGAAAACAATAGAAGCCGTAACATCACTTTGAACCACATTTTCCTGTCCGATTGGCAGAATTCCTGTGTTTAATACACGAACATAAACCGTATTCGCTTTGTTGTTTTTCAACGTAATACTGTTTGTACCCGAAGCAACAGACAAACTACGATCTGCAACTGATTTACCTGTATTGATTGTCTCTCCTTTACCGTTTTTATTAAATTGAATATTGATTCCTTTTGGACCATTGCTCACTGCAAATTTTGACATTGCATATAAACAGTAAGCTGTTGTCTGTGTACTCATCCACTGGTTAGCGGACATTTCCTTAGCTAATTTAGAGGCTGTTACAAACGCTTTTTGTTTCTGATCTAATAAAAGCATGGTTTCAAGAGCCATTGCTCTATTTCTTTCACTTGAACCATAATAGTAATAACTATATCCGTCTGAATCACCGTCAATACTAGTTCTCAAGAACAAACTTTGCCCTGCCGATTTTTGTCCCGCTAAAACATAAGCTGCTGCCAAACGAAGCATACTTTCGTTTGAAATACCTTTTGTTTCTCGCAATCTGTTCATCGACGATAAATCAGCATTTCCTGCTAAAGCTAAAGTGTATAAACGATAGGCCTGCGCTAAGTCATTTCCGTATTTAGGTTCAAAACGCCATTGTTTCGCTTCTTTTTGCTGATAACCTAACCATTTCGATTTGAAATTAATTGGCAACACATATCCTTTTTTCTCTGCTTCAATTAAGAAATGTCCAGCGTATGAAGTTCCCCAATCGTCTGCAATTGCATTTCCTTGCCAGTAAGGCATTCCGCCATTTGATAATTGGAATTTACCCAATCTGGCAATTCCAGCCGCAATGTTTTTCTGAATCAGATCTTTTCGTTTTGCATCAATATCTGCCACTTCGCCTAAATACAATTGCGGGAAAACAGATGAAGTCGTCTGTTCGACACATCCATGCGGATACTGAATCAAGAATTGTAACCTTCCGTTCAAATTCATTGACGGCATAGATGAAACCTCTAATCTTGCTTTATTACTTCCAGCAATTCCAAAGGTTTTCCATGAAATTGTTTTGGAACTATTTGGCGTTAAAACAACATCGGTAAAAGTGCTCGTAACTGGATTTGGATTCGTCATATCGATTTCAACATCATAAGTTGATTTCTCGCTTCCAGATGTCGCAATTACCTGAACTTTTGCAATTCCTGTCGCAGAACCCACAACTAAATTAAAATATGCCATTTTCTCATCTGGCTGTGCGAAATTTAGTTTTTGAACTGCACTTCCCATAACTTTCAATCCGTTGCTGGTTTTTACCTGAATAGTTACATTTTTAATCTTATTTTCAGTTGCAAAAACAGTTACCGGAAGCGTTACTTTTTCTGATGGTGAAATTTTTCTAGGCAATGAAGCCAATACCATCAGCGGACTCTTAACCTGAGTTGCTTTTTCAACGCTTCCGTAAGCGCTTGTATTTGCATCTCCCGCTACAACCATTGTTCTAACAGAACCAATGTATTTCGGAAGTTTTAATTCATGCGATTTTGTTTCTCCTTTTCCTAATTTAAATGGTCCGTAATATAATACTACAGGTTTAAAACGGTTCGCTTTTTTAGCTTTTCCGCCTCCTAGATCCTGATCTCCACCAATACTAAAAATCTGATTTATTTTTCCGCCATAAGCGCCAATTACATCATCGTAAACGTCCCAGGTTTTTACGCCCAAAGCTTCACGAACGTAGAAACTATCCCATGCGTTTGGTGTTTTAAAACGAGTTAAATCCAGAAGACCTTCGTCTACAACCGCAATTGTATAGGTCATTTCTTTACCTGATTTCTCACCTACTTTTGCTGTAAACGGCTGTTCTGGTCTTAAAACATCTGGCATATTTAAAGTTGGCGTTAGAATCGTGTTTTTATCTACCACTTCTATTGGCACAATTCCATACATACGAATTGGCGAATCGTTTTTAGTTGAAGCGTGTGGTTGTAATAAGGTAATATTAAAATATACATTTGGTGCCATAGCCCCTGTAATTGGAACTTCAACTTTTGTTTCTCCGTTTTTAGTTTCAGCCCAAATAGTCTGCACTACTCTTGATCCATTTTCAATAGAAATTAAAGCCCGTCCGCCTTCACTTGAAGGGAAAGAAATCTGTGCTTTTTCTCCAACAGCATAATTCTTTTTATCGGTAGAAAAAACTAACATATTAGCTGTAGAAGCATCTCTATTGCGTGTTTTTCCAGACCAAATTGGCCAGTCGATATTTACGGTTAAAGAAGCTGCATGTCCGCTTTCACCGTCTTCAACACGAATTAAGTAACGTCCCCATTCTTCATCTGTCAACGCAAATTGGAAACTTCCTTTTCCGCTAGAATCTGTGTTGATGACAAATGTTTTATATGAAGTCGTTGCATTTGATGAGTTGTAATTTGATAAATTATCGCTTGAAGAATCCCACCACCATCTCCAATCTACTTTATAAACTCGTACTTCGAGATTACGAACTGATTTTGGTCTTCCATTTTCGTCAACTGTGACAACCTCGAAACGATTATTTGTTCTCGTTTCAAGCATACTGTACTTGTTCAGTTCTGGTGTTTTAAGTCCAACGTAAGTTTTGTATGGAGAATAAGTTGTCGACATTACATCTGTACTAAAATCTCCTCCTTCTTCATATACTTTTGTAATAAATGAAGCGCGAAGCATTCCTGGCGCCTGACCTTGCAGTCTTGGCTGAATATTTACAGATGCTTTTCCGTTTTCATTTAATTTTCCAGAGAAAACATTAATTTCTTCTGTACTGAATTGACGTGCTAAATCATCAAAAGTATATTTTTCATAACCTTTAAAAGTCGTGCTTTGCTGAGAGAATTTAGCCTGCATTTCTACATTCAAATTCTTCGCAATTGCGCCGTGAAGCCATGTTACTTCTAGATTATCTGTATTTGGATAAGAAGCCGAAAGTGTTTTTCTGCTAAAGGTATTTTTGATTTTTAAACGATTCGGTTTGATGGTTTCAATCTTGATGCTCTTATAGAATTTCGCGCCTCCAACGCTTACCATTGCTTCCCAGTTTCCTGTTGGCGCATCTTGATCTGTTCGAACAGCAATGGCATAATGATTCAGATCATTGGTTTTTTGAACTGTTTGATAAACTGTTTTTCCGTTCGGATCATTTAATCTGAATTTAATTGGATGTGATTTCGGAAGTTTATTCGCAGCATCGTTCAAAATAAATGATAAATACAAAATATCTCCAGGGCGCCAAACGCCTCTTTCTCCATAAATAAATCCTTTTAGCCCTTTTTGCAAAGTCTCACCCGCAACATCAAAATTACTTACCGATAACGAAAGTCCATCATCCAACTTCACGTAAGTCGACTGATCGCCTAAAGTTACAATCGCAAAATAAGCGAATTTATCCAGCTGGAAAGATGCAATTCCTTCGCTGCTTGTCGCTTCTGTTGCTATTTTTTGCTGTTGGAAATTGTATAAATCTACTCTTGCATTCGAAACCGGTTCTGTTGTAACAATATTATTTACAGCAAATAAGTACGATTTATTTTCTCCTCTTTTGGCAATAACTCCTAAATCTGACGCTAAAATATTAGTTGCAATTCTCGCATTGTAATAGTAAGAGTCTGTACAAGGATCTTGGCTTTCTCTCCAATCGTAATCGTCATAATAGTAATAATCATCGTAAGAGTTTCCGCTATAGTTTACGTCGTTTTCATCAACTTCTTCTTCCTCGGCTTCATCTTCACTATTGTCTGATGTTTCACATTTATAAAGCGAATATTTCTTTTTGTAAACAAATTCAACTCTGTAAATCGCTCCTGGTTCTGGTTTGATAATTTTAGATAAATCTAAAGCATACGTATTCCATTTTGCTAGATTTACGAGTGTGCTTTCTCTTAAATTCAGCGTCGTTTTAGCAATTGGCTGTGCTACTTTTTTAAGATTTTGTCCGCCGTTTAATTCATTGTATTGAAGAAACTGTAGAATATTGTTTTTATAGATTTTATAAACCTTTACATCTACAGCGCTCAGATTTACAGCTTCAAAATTCAGTTTTAAATTATTTGAACTTGGCAGAATTGTTCCGTTTTTAATAAAACGAACGTTTGGTTTTATCTGATCAAAAGAGATTTTTTCGCTGTAATTGTTTTCTAGTTTTTTACCATATTGGCTTTCTATTCCTTGAAAAACTTCCAATAATAATTCACCAGTAACAACTTGTTCTGGTTCTTCGTCTGGAACAACTTCTACTATATCTTCTACTGGGGTTTCAACAGATGCGGTGGCAGAATCGACAGCCGCAGCAGCAACATCAACCGCAGCAACCGCAGAATCAACAGCAACTTCAACAGTTTCTTGCTGAACAACTACTGGAGCTGGTTCTTCTTTTTTAGGTGCATTTTGATTGGAAAAATATACTTTTAGTAAATTTCCTTGTGTAGAAAATTTCAGGTTATTGGTGTTTTGAATCGAAACCAATCCAGCAAAATCCTGACCTTTTTCTAATGGTTCAGAGAAATTAATTAAAACTTGCTGATTGTTTCCGTCTGGAACTTCAACTTTGATAACTTTAAATTCGTTGATGCTCGTAATTGGAAAATCAATTTGTCCTTTTTGGTCAATATCAAAATCATTTCCATCATAAATAATCTCTAAATTTGAAGCTTCTGACTGACGCTGAATACTATCAATTATAAAACGAAATTCTTTTGCCGGCCCGTTTGTTTTCTCAAACTTAATTTTAAGATTATTTCCATTATGTTTGGCTTCAACCAGCTTTTGAGCAGTTTCCAAATCAATATTATCTGCTGTTTTCAAAACGCAGTTTAAATATTGATATTCTTTGCTGTACGATTGAATATCGCCAGTATTAATGGTAAAATCGTGTTTTACCGTTTTAACTGTAAAATTGAATTTGGAAAGCGTTTCCTCTTTCTCTTTTGGAATGGCGGTTAGTTTATCTAAGTTTAAAGTAACTTGATATTCTGTTCCTGCTTCTAATTTTTTCTCTGGAATAAAAGCTAAAGTATTGGTCGAAAGCGCTACGACTTTTCCGTGAACATTTGGCGAAATATCAAACAAATCATCGTCTAATTCCTGATTAGGTTTCCAATCATTTTTATCGAATGCCAAAACCACACGAATATCAGAATCCGCAGAAACGATTCCGCCCGTAAAACTGGTAATGTAATCTTTAAATAGCGAAAAATCCGAATTGAAATCTGCAGCTGATTTGCGCCCGCAGGATTGAAAAATAAAAAACACAAAAAATACGAGAACTAAACCTTTTGCTTTCACTTTTATTTAGAGTTAATGGTTAACAAGCTAGAAATTTAACACGAATTACCGTTAAAGCCATAACAGCAAAATGCGATTTAAATTATGTTAAAAGTAAAATATTTTTCTATTGATTTAAGAAGAAAATTCCCTAATAATGATTATTTAACTTTTGTTGAATCTTAGAAAGCATTGTAATGATGATTTGAAGCAAATTCCAGCTATCCGCTATATCTTTTCCCTGCTAAGAAGCAGGAAAAAGGATGCCGCTTCTATCTGGGCTAGGGCAGTTATTTTTATAAGCCAATTTAAAGTTCATCTCCTATTTTTGACAAAACTTTATCCATTTCAAGAAAGTGTTCTTTTGTATTAGATGAATAAAAAAGTTGATTGTTGCTCATTACAATAATTACCTCATCGTCATGATTCCCATAGAAATTTATCCCATCTGCCCACTGCGTAAAAGAAACACCTTTATTTTTATAATTCTCAACAATAAAATTTAGCCCTTCATCATCAATTTCATAAAAACATTCAGCAGTATATTCTAAAGCAAAACCAGCTTGTAAAAATGCCATTGCAATAAAGAAATCAGTTAAGGTTTCTGTTTCCAGATTCCATTCCTTTTCATCATAACTCATATAAACTGGCGGATTGGATTTTGACAAATCCTCTTTATGAATTCCCCAAACACAAGCTTTTTGATTTTCAGAATAAAATATTAGATAATCATCATTTTTATAATATTGAAAACGCTCTGGTATAATTAATAAATCTTGTGTATGATTTAAGTTTTGGATTTTCCCTAATTCAGTATAATAATCCACAAACACGTTAGGAAGTTTTCCGAAAATATTTTGAACAACTTGAATTTCTTCATTTGTAAAACCATTAGGTTCAGTAATACTGAAAAGTTTTTTTATTGTTGAAAATTCTGTCATGTTACATTGGAATTATTTACGTCTTTCCAGAAAAAATCGTTTCATCAAATCGGCAGCTTCGTTTGCCATTACGCCAGAAACAACAGTCGTTTTCGGGTGAAGTTTTGTTCCCATATTCAGAAATCCGCGTTGTTCGTCTCTTGCGCCAAAAACAATTTTAGAAATCTGACTCCAATACAACGCTCCTGCGCACATTTGGCAAGGTTCGAGAGTTACATAAAGTGTACAGTCTTTTAAATATTTTCCGCCCAGAAAATTAGCTGCCGCGGTGATTGATTGCATTTCAGCGTGAGCCGTAACATCATTTAGCAATTCGGTCAAATTATGACTTCTTGCAATAACTTTATCGGCCACAACTACAACAGCTCCAACAGGAATTTCGCCTTTTAAATAGGCTTCTTCAGCTTCCTGCAAAGCTTTTTTCATAAAATATTCGTCTGTAAAAGGATTTTCCATATCTGCAAAAGTAAAACTTTACTCAATATTTTTATTACATTTAAACTTTGATATTTGAATTATGGAACCAAAATATAAAATTTCAATACCTGAACCATGCCATGAAAACTGGGATCAAATGACTCCAAAAGACAATGGCAGATTTTGTTTGAGCTGTTCAAAAACGGTTGTTGATTTTACGTCAATGCTTCCAGAGGAGATTCAGCAGTATTTTATTTCACATAAAAATATCTGCGGAAGACTTAAAAATGAGCAGTTAAATGAAATAAACATTCAGATTCCTTCTCAAATATTACATAGCCAAATGCATTATCGAAAAATGTTTTTATTGGCACTTTTTATAGCTATGGGCACTACATTATTTAGCTGTCAGGACAAGGATGGAAATAAACAAAAAATAGATAAAGTTGAAGTTGTAGAAGATATCAAACCTGTACAACCCGCTACTACTGGAATTATCTTAATGCCCATAGACACAATAAACACCGAAAAAGATTCTCTATCTAGACCAGAGAATCTTCAATCTGGACGTTACGGAATTGTTTATAATTCAAATGATTTAGACGTTGCGGCTGTTCCAAAAAATGGAATAAAAAAGTTTTGTTCTCGTTTTTCAAAAAAACTTATCACTGCAAAACAGGGAGAAATATCGGTTTTGTTTGTAATTGAAGGCGACGGAAGTCTTAGTAATTTTAACATCCTTAAAAACACAACTTCAGCAAGTGAAAAAGATATCATTGGGGTTTTAGAAAAATCTCCTAATTGGATTCCTGGTAAACTAAAAAATCGAGTTGTTCGCTCCACTTACACTTTGCCAATTACATTTAAATAATGGAAATAAACCATAAAATAACTGCTCAGACAAAGCAACACAAATTGCTTTTAGCATTTTATGCCGTTATAGGAACAGCTTTTTTGTTTGGCTGTCAAAACAAAGAGGATAAAAAAGAAAAAATCGAGAATGTTGAAGCTATCGCAGATACTTCGACAATAAAATCTGTTTCTTTAGATAAAACACCAACAGAGACAAAAAAATCAAACCAAACAGCGCCTTCATTATCTAAAGCTGAAGAAATTGAATTTAAAAAAGCAACATCAATAATACAGGAAGAAGCTAAAGAAGATAAAACTTCAAAATCTGAAAAGACAAAAAAAGATGATGCTTCGATAGCACCAAAAGCTCCTTTAAATTCTAACGCAGAATTTCCTGGCGGAATAGAACAATTTCATAACTTTTTTATGAAAGAATACAAAAAGCCTGAAGACGTAAGTTATTGGAAACTTAATTTCACTCTTGCATTTGCAGTAGAAAAAAACGGTACAATTTCATTTCTTGAATGTTCACCAGCAGTTGAAGAACCTCTGCAAAAAGAAATTATCAGGGTTTTAAATTTGTGTCCAAAATGGCAACCGGGCGAATCGAACGGAAAAAAAATCAGGATGCAATATTCTGTCCCTATTTTATTGAAATAAGACGAAGCAAAAAAATTAAATTTAAAACCGTAAATTTGCTTTTTACCTTACAATGAAAAGCGATTTACTTTCGAACATATACAATCCAGCCGATTTACGTCTTTTAAAAGAAGAACAGCTTACTCAGGTTGCTCAAGAATTACGTCAATTTATTATTGAGGTCGTTTCTGTGAAAGAAGGTCATTTGGGCGCGAGTTTGGGCGTTGTAGAGCTTACAATTGCTTTGCATTATGTTTTTAATACACCCGAAGATTTATTGGTTTGGGATGTTGGACATCAGGCTTATGGCCACAAAATCCTGACTGAAAGAAGAGAAAATTTTCATACCAACAGACAAATTGGAGGTATTTCTGGTTTTCCAAAAAGAAGCGAAAGTGTTTATGATACTTTTGGCGTTGGGCATTCTTCTACTTCTATTTCAGCGGCACTCGGAATGGCGATTGCTTCAAAATTAAAAGGTGATATTAATAAAGAACATATTGCTGTTATCGGTGATGCTTCAATTGCCAGCGGAATGGCGTTTGAAGGTTTAAATCACGCTGGAGTTACTGATGCTAATATTTTGGTCATTTTGAATGATAATGCAATCGGGATTGATCCAAGTGTTGGCGCTTTAAAACAATATCTTACTTCGGTTAAAAACGGAAAAAATCCGCGACAAAATAATATCATTAAATCGTTGAATTTTGATTATTCTGGGCCAATTGATGGCCATGATCTTCCTAAATTAATCAAAGAATTAAATCGTTTAAAAAAGATTAAAGGCCCAAAATTCCTTCATATTGTAACTACAAAAGGAAAAGGCTTGCTTCAGGCCGAAGAGAATCAGGTGAAATACCATGCACCTGGAAAATTTGACGCTTCGACTGGAGAAATTCATTTAAAATCAGAAGAAAATCTTCCTCCAAAATATCAAGATGTTTTTGGTTTAACTATTCTAGATTTAGCCAAAAAAAATGAAAAAATAATCGGAATCACACCTGCAATGCCCTCTGGAAGTTCATTAAAATTTATGATGGATGAATTGCCAGATCGTGCCTTTGATGTTGGAATTGCCGAACAGCACGCCGTAACGCTGGCTGCAGGAATGGCAACCCAAGGAATGATTGTCTATTGCAATATTTATTCGACTTTTCTACAGCGTGCATACGACCAAGTAATTCATGACGTTGCTTTGCAAAACTTACCCGTTATATTTTGTCTTGACAGAGCTGGTTTAGTTGGCGAAGACGGAGCAACACATCATGGCGTTTTTGATATTGCCTACCTACGTTCAATTCCGAATATGAGGATTTATGCTCCGTTAAACGAAATTGAGCTGCAAAACATTTTATATACGGTTCAATTTGGAATAAATCATCCTATTGCAATTCGATATCCAAGAGGCCGCGGAGTCCTGCCAAATTGGGAAGTAGAAAATTTCGGACATTATGAAAAAATTAATTTCGGTGAGGCAAAATGCTTGAAAGATGGTACGAAAATTGCTGTTCTGTCGGCCGGAACAATTGGAAATAATGTTATAGAAGCCTTAAAAGAATCCACAAATTCTGATGAGATTGCCCATTATAACTTTAGTTTTATTAAACCATTAGACATCAATATATTACACACTATTTTTACAACTTTCGAAAGTATTATTACCATCGAAGACGGAGTTAAAAATGGTGGTTTTGGAAGTGCAGTTTTAGAGTTTGCAGCATCAAATAATTTCAAAAATAACATTGAAATTTTGGGTGTTCCAGACGAATTTATTGAGCATGGAACAGTAAATCAACTGCAACAATTGTGTAAAATTGACGTTAAAAGTTTGATAAATCTTTTTTCTAACGGTTCAAAATAATTATTTTGCGACACCAAAAACAAATTACCTAATGAAATTATTGCGTTCTACCCTTTTGCTATTATTGCTTCTGTGTACTTCTAATAACTTTGCCCAGATCATTCAAACTACTCTAAGCCCAAATCAAGCACCTAAACCGCCTTCTAACTGGACACAAAAAAATCAGCTGGGGTTTGACATTTCCGAAATTGCATTTGTAAATTGGAGTGCCGGGGGAACAAGTTCTATTTCAGGCTTATTTAAAGGTGAATTTTCAAGAACTTATACCAAGAAAAATCATAAATGGGTAAACGAACTTATCGTAAAATATGGTTTAAATAAACAGGACGGAATCGAATTAAGAAAAACAGACGATGCTTTCCAATTTAACTCTACTTACGGTTTTAGAAAAGATTCCACTTCAAACTGGTATTACTCTTCAAAATTAAACTTCAACACACAGTTTACAGACGGTTATAATTATCCTAATAGAGATGTTGCTATTTCTAAGCCTTTTGCACCAGCATACGTCTTTCTGGGAGCTGGAGCTGAGAACTCAAACAAGGAAAAAAATAGAACGTTTTACTTCTCTCCTATTACGTTAAAAACCACTTTAGTACTTGATCAATATCTTGCAAATCAAGGTTCTTTCGGGGTTAAGAAAGCGGTTTATGAAACAGATCCGCTAGATCCAAATAACCAGATTTTAATTGAAGAAGGTCAGAAAGTAAAAGCCGAATTTGGTATTCTTTTTACTGGATATATGAGAAGCGAAATCTACAAAAACGTTTTTTACGAAAACAGGCTGAGCTTATATACCGATTATTTGAATAAATTCGGGAATGTCGATATTGATTATGACACCAAATTAGACCTTGTTGTTAACGCTTATGTAAAAGCGAATATTGGAGTTCATTTAATTTATGATGATGATATTAAAACGAAAAAAGATGTTGTAGACCCAACAACTGGAACTACAACTCAGGTTAACGACGGACCGCGAATGCAGTTAAGACAGGTTCTTGGCGTAGGTCTTGTTTATGCTTTTCAATAAACACATCAAATCAATTATAAAAAAAACAGCCCATAAATAGTTTATGGGCTGTTTTTTTTATTTGTACCAAAATTAATTCTTTTTTCGTCCTTGAATCATCTCATATAATTCTAAAGCATTTCCGTCTGTTAAAAGTGACACATAATGACAGATATGTAATAAACGCTCGTATAAATTGGTTTTGTCTAAATGATGTTTTTCAGGCAGCATTTTCAAAATCAATTTATCGTAGTTTGAAGCTGTTCCTTCAAATTTATTATTGAATGCTGTAATGAATTTATCTAATAGTGTTTGAATGATCTGATAACCTACAATCTCTTTCTCAATCACTTCACGGCTCTGATAGATTTTTTCAACACTAAGTTTGATAATATCATTCATTTGAGCTTTGTATTTGCTTTTATCTGTTAAAGCATAAGGGAAATTCCCCGCCAAAATTGCTTCTTCATTTTCTACAAAAACTTCTACGGCATCATTAATTAAAGAGCCAATTGCAAGTGCGCGCAGATAACTAATTCTATCTTCTTTAGTTTCTAATGTTTTATATTTTGCAACGCCAATATTATCTTTTACTAATTTAATTAGATATTCTAAAGCATAATCTTCAGAAACCAAACCTAAATTAATTCCATCTTCAAAGTCAATGATTGTGTAACAAATATCATCTGCTGCTTCCACTAAATATGCCAATGGATGTCTTTCAAAACCAATATCTTCACCAGATTTATTGGCGATCATTCCCATATCTTTAGCTACTTCTTCAAAGAATAATTTATCAGACTGAAAGAATCCGTATTTTTTATCGGCGATATTATTCGTCGGCTTTTTTGGAAGACTTTCTTTAGGATATTTCATAAAAGCCCCCAAAGTTGCGTAAGAAATACGAAGTCCGCCTTCAATTCCTGGACGGCTTCCAGTCAACACTGAAAATCCGTTAGCGTTTCCTTCAAAATCAATTAAATCTTGCCATTGTTTATCAGTCAACTGATTCCTGTATTTCTGTCCGTTTCCAATAGAAAAATATTCCCCAATCGCTTTTTCTCCAGAATGTCCAAATGGTGGATTTCCAATATCATGCGCCAATGAAGCTGCGGCTACAATCGCTCCAAAATCGTTCATGTGGTAACCGTGAATCTCTTTCAAATAAGGATATTTCTCGATAATCTTTTTCCCAACCAAACGTCCAAGCGAACGCCCCACAACCGAAACTTCTAAACTGTGCGTTAATCGTGTGTGAACGAAATCTGTTTTAGAAAGCGGAATAACTTGTGTCTTATCTTGTAAACTTCTAAAAGCGGAAGAAAATATAATTCGGTCATAATCGACCTCAAAACCTAAACGAGTATCATCTTGTTCTACACGTAATCTTTTGCTTGTATCTCCTTGACGTCTTAATGATAAAAGTTGTTCCCAGTTCATTGTTGAATTTTAGATTTTAGATTTTAGATTTCTCATCTAAACGTCAAAAATACGTTTTATTTTAGGATTTTCTTTTGTTTAAAATTCTAATGCCGTACTGTATTTGATTTCTCCCATTACAAAAATACTGTTTGTATTTCCAATGTTTTCGATGGTTGATAATTTATTCATTACAAAATCCTGATAACTAGCCATATCTTGCACTAAAATCTTCAGCATAAAATCGTAATCGCCAGCAATATTATAACATTCTATAATTTCTGGAAGCGCCACAATATCTTTCACAAAATTGCTTCCAACATTTTTAGCATGTTCTTTTAAACGGACGTTGCAAAAAACAGTCATGCCTCGATTCATTTTCTGTTTGTTTAAAAGCGCTACATATTTTGTAATATATCCGTCTCTTTCCAGTCTTTTAATTCGTTCATAAACTGGCGTAACAGTTAGAAATAATTTACTTGCAAGATCTTTTGTATTGATATTGCAATCTTCTTGAAGGTATTTCAAGATCAGCAAATCGGTTTTATCTAGATTTTCCATAGTTTTTTTTACGGCTAAAAGTTCATTTTAAACGACTTAAAAGTAATTAAATCTTTAAAAGTAATTTTTAAAAATACATTTTACTGAAATAACCCTCAAATATAAGTTATAAAAACTAAGAATGTAAATTTGATCAGTAAAAAACACTGAATCAAAAAATGAAAACAAACAACCTAGGTTATCCAAGAATTGGCAGCAATAGAGAGCTTAAAAAAGCATCTGAATTGTATTGGGCGGGAAAAATTTCTGCAGACGAACTTATTGAAACCGGAAAAGATATTCGCCGCAGAAACTGGCATCTTCAATCGCAGGCTGGAGTCGATTTGATTCCGTCAAATGATTTTTCTTTTTATGACCAAGTTTTAGATTTAACGCTGACTTTGGGTGCAATTCCATCTCGTTATAGCGAAATTGCTAAAAACAACTCGGCTTTAGATTTATATTTTGCAATGGCAAGAGGATCTCAAAAAAAAGGTCAAGACGTTGTGGCAATGGAAATGACAAAATGGTTTGACACAAACTATCATTATATTGTTCCTGAGTTTACTAAAAATCAGAAATTTGAATTGTTTTCTGAAAAAGTAATTGATGAATTTAAAGAAGCAAATGCTATCGGGATTAAAACAAAACCTGTTTTAATTGGACCCGTTTCTTATTTATTATTAGGTAAAGAAAAAGAAGAAGGTTTCAACCGAATTGAGCTTATCGATGCTTTACTTCCTGTTTATTTCGAAATTTTAGAGAAATTGCAAGCAGAAAATGCCGAATATATTCAGCTTGACGAACCTTTCTTGGCTTTAAATTTAACAGATAAAGAAAGAAGTGTTTTCACTAAAGTGTACAACGAAATCAACAAAAAGTTCCCAAAACTTAAAGTTGTTTTAGCCAATTATTTTGATTGTTTTGGAGAAAATCTTGAAACTGCTTTGGCTTTGCCTGTTGATACTTTTCATTTAGATTTAGTTCGCTGTCCGCTTCAATTAAATGATATTTTAGAATCTGGAAAATTGGCTTCAAACGTAAACCTTTCTTTGGGAGTTATTGACGGAAGAAACATCTGGAAAAATGATTTCAAAAAATCTTTAGAATTAATCAAAAAAGCAAATGACGCGTTAGGAACTGACAGAATTTTAATTGCTCCTTCTTGCTCTTTAATCCATAGTCCTTGCGATTTAGATTTAGAAACAAACGATCAGACGCTTACTCCTGAAATCAAACAATGGCTGGCTTTTGCTAAACAAAAAATAAACGAAATTGTACTTTTAAAACAATTCGCTTCAAACGAAGTTGATCCAAAAGATTCTGTTGATTACGAAAGAAATGTCATTGCAAATGAAAACCGTAAAACTTCAAAATTGATTCATAATAACGAAGTTAAAACTCGTGTTGCAGGAATTACAGCTTCTGATGACAAACGTAAAAGTGCTTTTGCAACAAGAAGAAAAAACCAGATTGAAGCTTTAAAATTACCATTATTCCCAACCACAACAATTGGATCTTTCCCACAAACAGCCGAAGTGAGAAGTTGGAGAGCGAAATTCAAAAAAGGCGAATTAACAACCGAAGAATACAATAATTTAATCGAAAAAGAAACCGAAGCTACAATTCGTTTTCAAGAAGAAACAGGAATCGACGTTTTAGTTCATGGAGAATTCGAAAGAAATGACATGGTAGAATATTTTGGAGAACAATTGGACGGATTTACATTTACCAAAAATGGTTGGGTTCAAAGCTACGGAAGCCGTTGTGTGAAACCGCCAGTTATTTACGGAGATGTTTCTAGACCAAATCCAATGACTGTAAAATGGTCGGAATATGCACAATCTTTAACCCCAAAATGGGTAAAAGGAATGTTGACAGGTCCTGTAACTATTTTGCAATGGTCATTTGTTCGTAACGATCAGCCACGTTCTGAAACTTGTACACAAATCGCTTTGGCAATTCGTGATGAAGTTGTTGATTTAGAAAAAGCAGGCATCAAAATCATTCAAATTGATGAACCAGCAATTCGTGAAGGTTTGCCTTTGAGAAAAGAAGAATGGGCTAAATATTTAGATTGGGCAGTTCGTGCTTTCAGAATTTCTGCAAGCGGTGTAAACGATGACACTCAAATTCACACGCATATGTGTTACAGCGAATTCAACGACATTATCCAAAATATCGCCGATATGGATGCCGATGTAATCACAATCGAATGCTCACGTTCTCAAATGGATCTTTTAGATGCTTTTGCCAACTTTAAATATCCAAACGAAATTGGTCCAGGAGTTTACGATATTCATTCTCCACGTGTTCCTTCGAGTGCAGAAATGGTTCGTTTACTAAAAAAAGCTTCAAATGTAATTCCAGTTGATCAATTGTGGGTAAATCCAGATTGCGGTTTAAAAACCCGCCATTGGGACGAAACTAAAAAAGCATTAATAGAAATGGTTGCAGCGGCTCAAGAAATGAGAGCTACGATTGAGAATCCTGTAACTTAATACCTTAAATAGTTTTTTTTATGCCAACAAATGAAGTCGAATATTAGTTATGATTCGGTTCGCTTTATTTTGTTGGCATTTTTTTTTATAAAATGAACTAAGTTTTTTTCTCATTTCACAAATAATAAAATCATAAAAATCTGTATTTTAGATACTTACAAATTAATGATTTTAATTTTATGTATTCAACAGCTCAATACACGAATTTTTTTATTAGTTATTTAGAAAACCAAATTATAGATAAAGAACCTAAAAATCTATACGATCCCATAGCATATATGATGTCATTGGGCGGAAAACGATTACGGCCAACGCTTATGCTGCTCACCACAGAAATTTTTGGAACAGACTATAAGATGGCATTACCAGCTGCTTTGGCAATTGAAGTTTTCCATAATTCTTCGTTAATCCATGATGATATTATAGATGAAGATCCTATTAGAAGAGGAAAAGCTACGGTACACAAAAAGTGGAATACTAACATTGCTATTCTTACCGGAGATGCTATGATTATTTTAACCTATCAATATCTGCTAAATTACGAACCAAATCTTGCCAAGGATTTGATCAAAGCAGTTAACAAAATGGGAATAAAAGTATGCGAAGGGCAGATTTTGGATGTTGATTTTGAAACCCGCCAAGATGTTACGGTTTCAGAATATCTGAAAATGATTAAGTACAAAACTGGTGCGCTTATAGCTGCATCGATGAAAATGGGCGCCATAATTGCCCAAACATCAGATGAAAATTGCGAGTTAATTTATGATTTTGGAATTAATATCGGATTAGCATTTCAGCTGCAAGATGATTACTTGGATCTTTTTGGTGATACTCCCACTTTTGGCAGGCGTTTAGGTGGCGATATTATTTCGAATAAAAAAACCTATTTATATTTTAAAGCTCTTGAAATTTTAACGGAAAGCGAAAAAGAACTCTTAACAAAACTGTACGCTGTTCGTCTTGAAGACAACACAGATAAAATCAAAACCATAACAACATTATTTCTGAAATCTGGAGTGCCTGAAGCAACACAGGATTCTATTAAGAAATATACATTTAAGGCTTCTAAAATTTTAGACAAAATCAATATTGAGGAAGATAAAAAAACGGTATTGCGAGATTTTGCTGAGAGTTTAATAGGAAGAAGAGTTTAATTGTTTTTGATTACAAAGAGGCATGAGAGCTAAAAAAACTAAGAACTCAAACTAATAGAAAAGCGCTCCAATTGGAGCGCTTTTCTATTTGCATAAAACTTAAAACTAGAAGTTTTTTGAAAGACCTACTGAAAACGACTGGCCGAAATTGAATTCAAATGTTTTCGTTCTATAACTGCTCCCAGTAGCATTATCAGTATCTAAAGACGTATAATTTAATCCGCCAATATTAAAATTCAAACCAAAACCTTTTGATATATCAATAAAAATTGCAGGAGTTATCCCCGCATAAAATCCGTTATTATCATTATAAGTTTGCCCCACCGCATCTGTAAACGTTTCTTTTCTGTTTTGGTAACCAATACCCAAATCTGCATATGCTGAAAAAATAGAACCTAAAGGTCTTGTATAACGTACAAATCCTCCAAAACCATAAACTTGATCCTTATATTTATTCCCTTCTAAAGAAGTTTGCTTAATATTTATAAAATTACTTTCAATACCTGCTGTCCAATTTTCGTGAAACTGATACCCGATTTTAGGCTGAATACCAAAGCCGTTTTGTTTATTTTCTAAATTAAAACCTGAATTCTTTTGAGAATAATATGAGACATTCCCCATAACTAAAACAGATCCTTTTTGAGCATTTGCATAGCTACATAAAGCTAATGCGAGAATAAGTAGCATTTTTTTCATAATTGTATATGTTTTAAATTTTGTAAGTATTTCGCAACAATAATGCCGTTGTTTTTTAATCAATTTAAACCATATTTGTAAAATACTGACTAACAATGCATTAAAAGAAAAGCCAAAATATATTTTAACATAATTCTTACAATAAACTAAAAAGCATCTGCTGTGGCAAATGCTTTCTACAATTGAATTTATAAAACTTAAGGTTAGAAGTTTTTAGAAATACCAATATTTACTGTTTTTCCGAAGTTGAAGTAAAATTGACTAGAATCAACATCGCCGCCACTAATATCATAGTTTAAGGTTTCATACCCTAATCCTCCAATACTAAAGTTTAGACCAAAGCCTTTTTTCATATTAATGAAAAGAGCTGGAGTTATTCCTGTATAAATACCTTTGCCTTCATTTGTAGAAGTAAGAGATCCACTCTCATAACTTTTAAACTTTTGGTTTTGATAACCAACACCTAAGTCTGCAAAAACGGAAAAAGTTTCACTTAACGGATATGTATAACGCACAAATCCCCCAATTTTATAATCTTTTGATTTTCCTTCACCCTCTCCAAGTGTACTTTTTGAAGATCCCAAAGCAAACTCAACTCCCGCTGTCCAATTATCATGAAATTGATAACCCACTTTCGGAGAAAAAGCAAACGCATCTGTTTTCGCTGGCGCATCTTCACGCTCAATTTTATTAGAGTTATAGCTAATGTTTCCACCAACTAAGATTGTTCCCTTTTGGGCATTCGCAAAGCCAAAAACTGACAATGCAAGAATAAGTAGCATTTTTTTCATAATGGTTTATAATTTAAAATTTGTAGGATATAACCAACAACGATGCCACCAAAAGGTCAATAATTATGGAAAGACCAAATATTTACAGTTACTTAATAGGTTCTAAACGCATTAACAACAAATAAGTGTTTTATTACAAAACCGCATTACAATAAATTTACATTGGACATAAAAAAAGCGCTCCATTTGGAGCGCTTTCTGAAATTGAATATAAAAACTTAGATTAGAAGTTTTTAGAGATTCCAATGTTAACAGTTTTTCCGAAGTTGAAGAAGAAAGAGTTAACGTCTGGTCCGTTATTGTCATAACTTAATGTTTCGTATCCTAAACCACCGATGCTGAAGTTTAATCCGAAACTGTTTTTCATGTTAATGAAAAGAGCTGGAGTAATACCAACATACATACCGTCTGCTTTATATTTTGCATAAGCATTTCCAGGACCGTAAACTTTTGTTTTTGCGTTTTGGAAACCTGCGCCCATATCAGCATAAACTGCGAAAGTTTGGCTCAATGGCACAGCGTAACGTGCAAATGCACCAAATTTGAAACCATTGTCTTTAGTTTCAACAGATCCAGTATTATCTTTAGCAGAGTTTACTGTAAATTCACCTCCAATAGTCCAGTTATCATTAAATTGGTAACCAACTTTAGGAGAGAAGCTAAATTCATTTGTTTTTACTTCTGATGAAGAGTAATCAGTAGTTTCAGAAGTGAATCCGATGTTTCCACCTACTAAGATTGTACCTTTTTGTGCGCTTGCAAAACTGCAGATAGCTAAAGCAGCTACCACTAACATTTTTTTCATTTGGGATTTATTTTTAAAATTTAAGTTTCCTTTAACAACAACAGTGCCGTGAATTAAGAACTTTATATTTTTTTTAAGAAATACTTTAGAAGGCAAAATGTAGCAATCGAGGGTATTTCTCGTTACTTTTGTAACAAATAAAAATTCTATGTCGATAGTAGTAAACAACATATCAAAAAGTTACGGAACACAAAAAGCATTAAATTCAATTTCGTTTTCAATTGAGAAAGGAGAAATTGTCGGATTTTTAGGGCCAAACGGAGCTGGAAAATCTACTTTAATGAAAATTTTGACCACATATTTATTGGCAGACGAAGGCTCAGCCCTTGTAAACAGCCACGATGTCATGACGGAGCCAAAATCTGTTCAGCGTTCGATCGGATATTTACCAGAGCATAATCCGTTGTATTTGGATTTGTATGTTCGTGAGTATTTGGCATTTAATGCCGATGTTTATAACGTGCCAAAATCAAGAATTGAAGAAGTAATTCAACTGACAGGACTGACACCAGAGAGCCATAAAAAGATCGGCCAGCTTTCTAAAGGATACCGTCAGCGTGTTGGTTTGGCAAATGCTTTACTTCACGATCCAGAAGTTTTAATTTTGGATGAGCCAACTACAGGTCTGGATCCTAATCAGTTAATGGAAATTCGTAATGTGATTAAAAATGCAGGAAAAAATAAAACTGTTTTTTTGTCCACACACATCATGCAAGAAGTTGAAGCAATTTGTGATCGTGTCATAATTATTGACAAAGGACAAATTGTTGCAGACAATAAATTAGACCATTTAGTTACGACAGATAAAGAGCAAGTCATTGAAGTTGAGTTTGATTATAAAGTAGAAGAACAGCTTTTAGCCAAACTAGAAAATATTTCTTCGTACGTAAATACTCATGACATGACATGGGAGCTCACTTTTGTGACTGACAAAGATATGCGTCCAGCTATTTTTGATTTTGCTAATGCCAATGGGTTAAAAACCCTTCAGCTGAATCAGAAAAATAAAAATCTTGAAGCTGTTTTTAGAGAAATTACGAAGTAAGTTTTCAGTCACAGTCACAGTTTCTCAGAGAAAAAGCGGTTTGTTTATAGAAAACAAGCCGCTTTTTTTATTTTCTATTGCGTCCTTTTTCTCTCCAAATCAGTAAATTAAAGCTTTTTCTGAAAAATTAATTTCTATTTTTATTTAGACTTATTATAAATAATTATATCTTTGGCAAATCAAACTTTAAATGCCAAGGTATGTTACGTACACTCCACACTCTTAAAAAACTTATTTCAATTGTTTCAAATCAAGCATTAAATCTTCAAAAAGTGTTTTCAGACAAATTAGAAAAAATTGTATTGCAATAATTTCTGATTTCAAAAACTACAAAGATTAAGTTCTAAATCTCGGTTTAGAATATGCCAAATTTAAAACAACATGAAAAATATTATAACTTCCATAATGCTTGCTTTTTCGGTATATGGATATTCTCAATCAGAAAAAGAAACCGATAGTATTGTTGAAACAACTATAACAGCTCTAGATGAAATCGTGATCTCTAAAAAGAAAGTGTTATATACTCAAAAATCTGACCGCCTTGTTTTCAATGTCGAAAACAGCATTGTTTCTGAAGGCGGCACCGCTCTTGATGTTTTATCACGCGCACCTGGCGTTGTGGTTTCGCAAGACGGCGATTTATCTATTCGCGGACAGCAAGGCGTTGCTGTTATGATAAACGGAAAACTGACACAGCTTTCTCAGAAAGAATTAGCGAATTATTTAAAAGCTACTACTTCATCAAATATTAAACAAATAGAAGTTATTACAAATCCTTCATCTAAATATGATGCGGCTGGAAAAGCTGGTATTATTAATATTATTTTGAAAAAGCCAAATGCTTCTGGCTTAAAAGGAACTGCTTTTGCCAGTTATGGAAGGGGGCGAAAAAACAGAACAAACTCTGGTTTCAATTTAAATTATAATAAAGATAAATGGGGCGTTTTCGGAAATTACAGTTATACTTTCCGTGGCGAAGAAGAACATAAAGAATTCAATCAAATTCAATATACCGATTTGACTCGTCAGCAAATTGCTTCGACCAATCATCAAACCTCTATTACAGATGAACCTTTAACTTCGAACAATTTCAAAATTGGAACTCAATATGAAGTTTCTCCTAAAACGAATTTAGAAATTTATGTTGATGCTAAAATCGGGCGCTATGAAAATATGGCTGATGGAACAAATACGGTTTTTAATACCTCAAACCAACCCACATTTGATGCTTTGACTTATAATGACAGCAAAGAAAAATGGAATGATTATACTTATGCATTTTCTGGTACACATAAATTTAATGAGGAAGGAAAAAATATGAATTTTGATTTTGAATACGAAACTTCAAAGTTTAGATCAAAGCAATTTCAAAGCGCAGATAATAACGTAAATTCTACGGTGGTAAATGATCGTCGTGGTTATATTCCGTCTCAGCTAAAAGTTTTTACAGGAAAAGTTGATTTTGTAAATCCGTTTAAGGAAAAACAATCTATGGAATGGGGTTTTAAAGCCAGCATCAAAAACAATGATAATCCTTCTGTTTATGAATATTATGAAAATAATGAATGGTTAATCGATTTTAATTCGACCAATCATTTTGAATATAACGAACAGATTTATGCCGCTTACGCGAATTATAAATATCAGTTAGAAAAACTGAATATTCAAGTTGGTTTAAGAAGTGAATATACGGCAATCAATATTGATCAGAAGACTTTGAATGAAGAACACAAGGACGATTATTTGAAATGGTTTCCGAGTCTTTCTTTAAAATATGAATTCACAAATAACCATTCTGCGCATGCTTCTTACAGCAAAAGAATCAATAGACCAAGTCAGTTCGATTTGAATCCGTTTCGTTTTTATGATGATTCATTCAATTATTCGCAGGGAAATCCAAATTTGATTCCAGAGATTACACACGCAATGGAAATTGGTTATGCTTGGAAAAGTAATTTTATGGCTTCTGTTTATTTTAATAGTCCCAAAGATGTTTTCACGGAAGTGTACAATTATAATCCAGACACGAATACAACGGTTACAACTCAAATAAATGTTGACAAATCATATAATTATGGAATCAACATTACCAATTCATCAGAATTAAATAAATGGTGGTCTGTAAATACATTATTCAATGTTTTTGAAAATAAATTCATGGGAGATGTATTGAATAGCAATACGATTGATCCGATAATGACTTTAAATGTAAGTGTTCAAAATTCATTTACTATTACAGATACATGGAAAGCTGAAGGAAATGCACAATATCAATCAAAATCGAATCTTGGAGTTTACCAAAGAGATGGTTTCTTTGATTTCAGTATCGGAATTTCTAAACAAGTTTTAGCAAAAAAAGGAAACATCAAGTTGAATTTTACTGATGTTTTCAATACCAATAATTTCTACATTAAGTCTGTAGTTGCGCAAACGAGTATCGACAAAAGATATGATCTAGACAATCGTATTGCGACAATTGCATTTACATACCGAATTTAAATTTCGTTCTTTAAATACCTTGTTTTTGTTTTTTTTGTGTTAGTTAAGAGCCTGTTCCTTCAAACAGGCTCTTCTATATTTAGTCCATTTTAGATTGTAGATTGTAGATTTTAGATTTTAGATTGTGGATTTTAGATTGTGGATTTGAAATTTGTGGTGGGAGCACAAAAAAAGTCTTTCTAAAGCTTATACACTTTAAAAAGACTTTAAAAACTTAATTATTAAAACGTTTAGTTTTTCTTCGTTTTTTTCTTTCTTCCCCACCAAATATAAAATCCTGTAATTGGTAAACTAGCGCAGATTAAACTTGCTGTAAAATAGATAATTTTAGTTGTTAATCCGCCAATTGCTCCAACGTGAAGACTGTAATTAGAACGGCTCATCCAATCGTGAAATTTCTCGTCTCCTATATATTTTCTTGAATTTGGAAGCATTTCTAATGTTTTCTGATCGAAATACAAATCTCTCCAATTTCCGTTATGCATATCGGTACAAGCATAAAAATTCTCTTTTGGTTCGTCTGGAAAATGAATAATTACAGCTTCTTTATTTTCTTTTGCAATTTCCTTTCGAACTTTATCAAAAATAAAATCTGCAGAAGTTAACATATCATATTTAGATTTTGAAAGTGTATCTGGTTTAATTTCTGCAACAACTTCTTTCTTTTCCTTTTCATTGGTAAAACCTCCCGTTATCCAATACGTGCTTTCGCGTACCCAATGAAAACTCATAATTAAACCTGTCAACGCAATTAAAAACGCTAAAAGAAGCGTATAAAATCCTAAAACATTATGCACGTCATAATTTAATCTTTTGAAACGTGCATTCCATTTAATTTTAAAACTGCTGTTAATGGTAGTTTTGTTCCATTTTTTTGGAAACCAAAGAATGATTCCGCTGATTAATAGAAAAAAGAAAATCAAAGTTGCCCAAGAAGTTATAGTTGTTCCTAGTTCTTTGCCGAGCCATAAATAACGGTGACCTTCATCAATTTCATGGAAAAAATCTTCATGATCAACCATTCCGGTTATTTTTCCGTTATAAGGATTTACATAAATCAAAGAATCCGATTCGATATCGACTTTTATTGTTTTATCTAAACCATTATACCATATACCATGAATTTCTTTATTTGGCAGCGCATTTTTAACTGAGGCGTAAATTTTTGAAGGTGGTAAAACTTTGTCTTGACTTTGGGCTTCAACCTTTAACCAAGGCGAAGTCAGTTCTTTTATTTCATGTTCAAAAACTAAAATACAGCCCGTAATTCCCATTATAAAAACCACAATTCCAGACGCGAGTCCGAGCCATAAATGAAGCCAAGCATTTATTTTACTGAACCGTGATTTTTCTTTTGTTTTTGATGATTGTTTTTTGATAACATTCATTATTATTCCTAGTTTAATGACGCAATAAAACCATATAATCAGAGCTTTTACAGCAATGATTATATGGTCTTAATTATGTAAAAATTAAATTTTAACTTCTTATTGTTTCTTTGTCAATCTTGTCATTGCTGGCAAATCAACTCCACCTGTAATTAAAGCTCCTGCTGTTGCTACACCAGTTGCAATATCAATTTGGTAAACACGTCCTTCAGTATTCGTTACGAAGCTTTTGTAAATTTTACCGCTTTCAACTAAAGCACTTCCAAAACCGAAGTAGTTATCTCCAGCGTGATCAGGTAATCCTGTAACTGGCGTAATTGCTTTTGTACTAAGATCGATAATAGCAGATTTTAGGCTGAATGATTTATAGTTTAAGAATCCCCAGTTTGGTTGATCAGCATCGATATCTACAGGAATATAGTTTACTAAAACTTTTTCTCCTCCTGCTGGGTAAGCAGATAGAACTTTTCCTTTAAGAGAACTTGTTTCAATATCTAAGAAGTAGTTAGCATCAAATTCTGATTCTCCTTTTTTAATTTTAAGAATTCCTGAGTGAGAAGCAGTTGGTGTGTAACCACATAAAACTGAATTTGAAGAGAAAGTGTAAATATCTCCAGATTCTGTTTGAACCATACCTGAATTAGTATAATATTGTCCAATAGCTGTTGTACGAGAATCTTCAAGAGTTTTGATGTAAGTTAATGAAGGATATTCGTAAACTTTTACAACTGCTTTTTCTTGGTAAAGTTTCCAATCTTTGTCGCGTTCAAATGTAGATATAAAAAGTCTGTTTCCAGACACATTCACGCTAGTTGGCCATAAAAAGTGCCCATTAGAGATTACAAAATCATCATAAACACGTTTAGAAATAGTAACTGTCGCTGGATCGTAGATCAAAATTTCGTTTTGAGTAGAACTTGCATCCCAAGGAGAATTGATCATAACCAATTTATTATCATCTGTAGTACCATAAGCATAGCTATCTCCTGTAAACAAATTAGCAGTTTTTGCTAAATTACCATCAGTATTTAGGTAATATCCAACAGATCCTTCTGTGTTTCCTGTCAAAGCAAAAAATGTATTAGCTACAGGTACAAGAGCACCTGCTTGCTCAATTCCTTTTCCAACCATATTGATGGTTCCTGTCATCAATTCATCTACAGATTCGAATTGCCAAACATAAACATCCCAATCAGTTGTTTGGTATGAAAGTACATAAGTTTCATCGGCTGGATTTCTTACCTCTGAATTATCATTATCGCTGCTGCATGAAAAAAACATAGCTGATAATACTGTTAAAGCTAAAAGGCTTTTAATTCTTGTTATCATTGTATTCAATTTAAAATTATATAATTAGTTTAAAAAATATCTCAGTTTAACTATAAATGATCTTCCTGGTTTTTGTACTTTAAAATAATCGTAGACTTTAGTATCTGCAACGTTATTACACTCTAATCCAATATTATATTTCCCATTTTGAAAAGCATAAGACGCACCAATATTTTGTGTCAACTGTTCTGGAATCACATTTCTACTGCTTGGAGCTCCGTTTCTTGTTGATACTAAATAATACTCATCTACATAGTTTGTAAATAGGTTAATCATCAGATTGTCGTCGGTCGTTCTTATTTTTCTGAAATTAAAAGCAACACTTGCATTTGCATAAAAAATAGGAACATTTGCTAATTGAGAACCGTTATCGTAGTTAGGAACATTAGATCCTGGAGGATCAAATTTATTAGTGTCAATTGTTTTTTGATGTGTTGCGTTTACTTCAACTGTTAGCCAATTTTTATATCCGTAATGCAAAGAAGCGTCAAAACCTGTAACTCTTACATTGTATTCATTTTGATAAATAGCTTGAACACCGGTTGCATCAATTCTAATAAAATCTTTTGCATCTCTGTAAATGAAATTTCCTTGAACACCAAAAGAATGATTTTCGAAACCTTTTTTATAAGCAACACCAGCATTAAAGTTATCACTTGATTCAGGTTTCAAAGTTGGTGCTGGTTTTAGATTTAAACCATCACCCAACATCTCGTCTCCAGTAGGCAAACGATATGCATGTTCAAAAGAAGTTTTTAACTGTATATCACTTGTAACAAAATAAGCTAAGGCTGTTCCATAACCAATATCATCAAAAGAGCTTTTTAAGGATGTATATACATTGCTACCATTAATATATTCTAAAACGTTCATTTCCGTATTCAAAAAGTATTTCTTTCCGAATGCTATAACAGATAATTTTCTGTCAAACGCTGCAAGATTATACGAGAGTCCTAAAATGTTTTTATTAATAATAGGAGAACCAGGCTTAGTAATAGTTCTAACTTCATCATCTTCTTTTCTTTTTAAAGTATTAACTGAATAATTGAAAGCAAAATATTGTCTTTCATTCAAATCGTACTTAAAATTGGTATTTGCTTGAAAAGAATTGTCATCATATACATAAATTGTTTTCTCGTCATTTAGCTCTCCTCCACTGTTACTTACCACACTTGGAGTACGGCTTCCATCCCATTGGTATCTGTAAGAAGATGTATCTACAGAACGGCTTTGAACAATATTATAAGATGCGATAAAGTTTACAGATAGATTTTTAGTGAATAAACTGTCTTTTTTAAATTTCAAAGAAGGAACAAAAGCTTTGCTATCATTAAAAGCTTCTCCAACTACTCTCTGCATTGTAGACCCAGTTTGTATCTCTTTTTTATTTGCAGAAGCCATCATACCTATTAATAAGTAATCTGCATATTTTTTCCCTTTTACACCAAACTCAGCTATAATAGCACCAGATTTGTAACCATCATGAAAATGTTTGTATTCGCGTTCAGGATTAAAAGTTCCATCTGGATTAGAGGTAGTAGCACTAACTTTATAGCTATTATCGGTATAATTACCAAAAGCATTAATATTAGACACAAAACCATTTTTACTTGTAAATCTTGTATTTACAGCAACTCTGTGTGTATTAAATGAACCAAAGCTGTAAGATGCATCAATATATCTTTTGACAGACTGATTTGTAATAATATTTACGGCTCCGCCCAAAGCATCGCTTCCTAACTCAACAGGCACAACACCTTTGTAAACTTCGATACGCTCTGCCATGTTTACAGGAATATTATTCAGTGTAAATGAAGATCCGTAGCTGTCAATTGGAATTCCGTCCATAAAGAACTTCACTTGATTTCCAGAAAATCCATTTAAAGAGAATTTAAAATCAGATCCCATTCCTCCTGTTTCTCTAACACGAACTCCTGTTGTTGTTGCTAAAACCTGATTTAAATCTGTAGATTGATTATACGTTTTCTTTAAATCAATTGCAGCAATATTAAAAGGCTGTTCACGAACGCGTTCTACTTTAGATTTTCCAACAACCTGAACTTCGTCCAAAGCTGCCATATCTTCCTCAATCGTAATACTTGGTGCTGTTTGGTTAGATTGTAAATTGATTTTTGTTTGTTTCGATTTGTAGCCTACGAAATTTACCACTAAAGTATAATTGCCGGGCTCGGCTGTAATTTCATATTCACCGTTTGCATTAGTCAATGCTGCGTAGTTTGTTCCTTTGAATGCTACAGAAACACCTTCTGTTGGCTGGCCGTTATCTGCGAAAATTACTCCGTTTAAAACTACCCTACTTTTTTGCGAAAAACCTTGAATTGAAGAAAGGAGAATCAACATCAAGATTACAATTCTTTTAATTTGCATTTTAAAAAATAAGTTTGGATTTTAATTGCCCCAAAAATAAATTCTAAAACATCTTTACGCAAGTTGTTTTTAATTATTCTAAATAAGTATTATTATTAACGATAAAAATTTGATATCTTCAAAAAAAGAAAGATTTCTTAAGATTAAATTAAGATTAGATTAAATTTTACTTAAAAATTACATTTAAAGATTCTAAATAAGGAAAAACATTTTATTAAAAAACTTACAAAAAAATCAAAAAAAAGTCCCGTTTCGGTTGAAAGCAGGACTTCGTTTATAAATATGTAAACCGCTCTATTAGAACTCTGAGACTACTTCTATCATTTCTTGGATTACAATTTTAACATCATTTTCTGTTGTTCTCCAATTCACAAAAGAAGCTCTAATTCCTTTTCTGTTTTCATAAAAAGTTGGCGTCATAAATACCTTTCCTCTATCATTAAGTTTAGTCAAAAATTGAGCAACTTTGTTTTGATTTTCATCTCCTTTTAACGTAAAACAAACATTATTTAAACGAATTGGAGCCAAAAGTTCGAAGTTTTCATCTTCAATAAGTGCATTCCCAAAATGAAGTGCCAGCGATGTACTTTTTTCAACAATGTCACAAAAACCTTCTTTACCATAAGCTGTCAGAGAAAACCAAACTGGCAAAGCTCTCAAACGACGCGAATTTTCTGGAAGCACATTTAAATAATTAAAATTCTCTAGCGGATTTCCTAAATAAGGTGCATTAGAATTCTGGAATGTTTCAATCTGAAGATTAATATGTTCTTTTTTAATTAAATAAAAAGCACTTTCATAAGGAACATTAAGCCATTTATGACAATCAATTGTGATACTGTCGGCTTCTTCCCATCCTTCTACCAAATGTTTGTATTTATCTGAAACCGCTGCAAAACCTCCAAAAGCAGCATCAATATGCCACCAGAAATTATATTTTTCTTTCAATTTTGTAATAGCTTCAAAATCATCAAAATCTGCAGTATTTACCGTTCCTGCACTCGAAATTAGAATAAATGGTTTTCCTTTTAATTTCTTAATATTTTCTTCTAAATCAGCAATATCTATAGCCTCTCGATTGCCTTCTATTGTTTTGACAGTGGTGTAATTCTGACTCCCAATTCCTAACATTGATAATGCTTTTATTGAAGAAGAATGAGGAGTTGCTGTTAATATATTAATGGTTTCTGAAATTCCGTTTTTAGCAAAATCTTTTCCAAGCTGTTTTCCAAACCATTGTCTTGCAACACCTAAACAAGTAAAATTTGACATTGTTGCGCCAGTAACAAAACCACCTAAAAAGGTATCGGGCAATCCTAACAATTGCAATAATAAATGAATGGTTTCAAATTCTATTAAAGCCGAATTTCCGCCTTGAGAAGTCGTAGCCTGTGTGTTTTGATCGTAAACAGAAGCTAGCCAATCACCCGCGATAGATGCCGGTGTCGAACCACCAGTTACAAATCCCCAATAACGCGGTCCTGGCGAAGAAACCAATAAAGGCTCTAATCTTTTTTTAAATTCTTCTAAAGCTCCTAGCGAACCTAATCCAAGTTTGTTTAATTCCTTTTTAGGATCAATGGAATAATTATTTGTAGTTGGAATATTTTCGAGATTATTTAAAAAATTAATTCCGTGTTGTTTTGTGGTATGCAGGATATTTTCAAAATCGTTTAGATCGTGCTGTAGTATCGAATTCATTTTTCTATAATTAGATAAATTTTTCATCTAAATTAAGGAATAATTGTTTTTCCATTTATCGCTAAATAAAACTTTTTAGCGTTTTAAAGTGAAGTGTCCTTTGTAAATTTTTCCGTTAGCTCTCTTTACCACAAACCAATAATCGGTTGCTGGTAATTCTCTTCCGTTCAATTTTCCGTCCCAATTGGTATAAGCGTTCAATTCCTTTATGAATTTGCCATATCTATCAAATATTTTAGTATTGATTTCAGGTTCTGTTTCTGAGAATTTTATTCCCCAAGTATCATTGTAACCGTCTTCATTTGGAGTAAAGAACTTTGGATAATTCAACAGAAAAACTTCCTGATTTACAGTTCCGCAGCCATTTTTATCTCGCACATATACAATATAATCACCAGTCGCTAATCCTGAAAAAACATTACTGTCTTGATAAGTATTTCCGTCAATCGAATATTCATAATCACCTAGACTTGCATCTGTTAATTCGACTTCAATAACATTATCCGTATCTGTCCAATCTTTCACAGCAAGGTTCTGAATAGTAGCACTATTGGAAAGTTTAACCTGAAAATCTTTTGTAGAGGAGCAAATAACATCTCCATGATTTTGTGTAACTGTAACCGAATAAGCTCCAGCTTCTGTAATTGTAATTGATTCTGTAGAAGCTCCAGTTGACCATAAATAGCTATCAAAACCAGAACCTGCATTAACCTCAACGTCTTTATTTTGGCATAACGAAACAATGTCTGAAATTGAAATCACAGGAACATTTACTAAAGTTAGATTCAATTCGGCAATTTGATAACACTTATCATTAGAATCAATTCGAACATAAATTAAAGTTGTGCCCGCTGATAAATTATAATTTGTAGCATCAGTAATTTGATTTGCTGCAATTTGATCTTCTGCTGCAGTTAATGTCGTATAATAAGTGAACGTACAAGAACTACATCCTGCAATTCGACTATTATAATTGGTGAGATCAATGATTTCTGATCCATCATTTAATTCGTCACAAACATTCGCCGAAACATTATTAAATAATAAAGAAGGGGCAACTATGGAAACCGAAACTGCCAGACGGCTTACACTTTCACAGCCATTAATAGTCTGAGAAGCATAATAAGTTGCCCCATTTATTAAACTTGTTGTAGATGATAAAATCGTTCCATTTGATGCATTATCGTACCAAACCACATTGGTTCCTGTTGCTGTCAGGTTTGCTATTGCAGGCTTTTGAGTGGTACAAAAATCTTGTTGCACATCACCTGTTGGTGCAGGAGTACTTTGAATAGTAATAACTACTGGAATTCTTTCGCTTTCGCAAACAGCAATTGTTTGTGAGGCGTAATATGTTTTACTTTCTAAAAGGGTAGAATTCGGTAACAGATTCCCATTTGCTGGAGCATCATACCATTTAATATTTTGCCCAGTCACACTCACATCATTCAATGTTGCATTTTGCTGCACACAAAAAAGCTGCGGACTTACAGCTGTAACCAGAGGTTCTTGATTAACGTACGCTTTTATTTCAACTTCATTTGGCACCAAAGAAATACAACCTAAATTGTTTTTTATAAAGACTTTATAATTTCCTGGAACCAAATTACTTTTTGAATTTGAAACTTGCCATGTTACTCCGTTATCAAAACTATAAGCTGTTGCAGCATCAGAAATTGTAATTGTTCCTGTTGCTGATATACAATCTGGCTGTACAACCGAAACTGTCGGAGTTGGCGGATAGCCCGGCGGAACTAAAATAGAAACTGAAACCGCTGTAGTTTCACAGTTAGAACTATTTCTAGTTTTGATCCAATAATCTCCAGCTTCTAATCCTGACTTTATATTACTCGTTGACCAAGTTACGCCATTATCAAAACTATATTCGTAATCACTGCTTGTTATTGTAATTGTTCCCAAAGGATTCGAACAGATAACAGGTTGAATAACCGAAAAAGTTGGAGTAGCGCTAGATGAAGCGACAGAGTTTATATGTGCAATTACAGGAGTTGAGGCACAGCCTGTATTTAATTTTGAAGTAACATTATAATCACCTCCTGCAAGTCCAGAAAATATTCCCGAAACTTGATAATTTGTTCCATCAATACTATAAGTTGTATTGGCAGTTGTGGTAATAGTAATAGTTCCAGTTGGCACATCGCATGTTGGCTGCAGTATCGTGAAAGTTGGGGCAGTGGAACTTTCATTGACTTTAAAGCTAATCATATTCGACACGACCCTACAAGTAGCCGATGAAATATTACTGCTTTGTGCTACCGCCATGCGATATAAATAAGTGCCTGCTGTAGAATTAGGTACAAAAGTATAGGTTAGCGCATTTGCACCAGAAATATCGCTCCAAGTTGTTCCATTATCACTGCTAACCTGCCACTGGTACGCAGGATTTGAATATCCTGAAGAAACCGTTCCTGTTAGTGTATAACTTTGCGTATCTCCTTGACAAATCGTTAGATTTGTATTGGTATTATTTTGTATTGCCGAAGTAACTGTTGGACCACAGGCGCGAAAAGTAATATCATCTAAAGCAATATCATTTCCAGGAGCAGCACCCGCTTTATTATTTCGCATTCTAATTACAACCGTCGAAATTCCAGTTGGAGTTGTAAAATAGAAACCATATTGTTTCCAAACTGCACTTGAATTAAGTGCAATGTCTCCTGTATTATAAGTCCCTAATATGGTTCCAGTTGTAGATTCTATTGTAAAAGTAATGTTAGGCGGACTTGTATCGTTTGATCGCAATAAGTTCATAATCCACGCTGCGAACTCGTACGTAGTATCTGGACAAAGACCTGTTACCGTATTTTTATAAAAGTAATCTGTTGTAGAAAGGCTCGCATTTACAACCATCATATAACCTCCGCCTGTATGGTCTGTTGTAGTCCACCAAGTTCCTGGCGTGTTGGTTGTTTTTTCTATTGTATAAGAACCATCGTTCGGAAAATCTGCTGTTGTCCAAGTATAACTTGTAATGCCTGTTCCTAATGCCGTTCCGTGTGAAGAAGTGCCTGTTCCAAAATCAATTTTGACAACAGCATCGCCTAAACTTCCAGTGCACAACTGAGCGTGCACATGGAAGCAGACAATAAATAAAAATACAACAAAAATAGTTTTACCTTTCAAAACAAATTAATTACTCAGTAAAACTACTGTTTAATAAGCCATTAAATCAATGTTTTAGACTAATCAACAGAAAATCTCGATATATATAAAATTATTATCTACCAGTCATTTTAAAGCACTTTTTGAACGAATGTTACCATTTTGTTTTTTCAGAGAATCTAGTAACCACCATAGAAGCAATCACATCGCCATTGGCATTTAATAAAGTCGCAATCGGGTCAACTAAAGTTCCTAAAATCATGGCAACGGGCAAAGCTTGTTCCATTGGAAAACCATAAACCGTAATGGCCAAAACTTCTCCAATATAACCGCCATTCGGAATTCCGCCTTCTACTATAGAAACAATTATGGTAATTCCTAATGCCAAAAGAATAGTTGAAGGTTCTGTGAAGTCTTTTCCAAACATGGCAAACAGAAAAGTAATTTTTAGAATGGATGACATACTTGAACCGTCTTTATGCAAAGGCGCACCAAGCGGAATTACCAAATTTCGAACATGGGCTGGAATTCCCATTTTTTGTGCAGCATCCAAATTGGCTGGAATTGTTGCAATACTGCTGCAAGTTCCTACTGCTGTTAAAGAAGGCGTAATATTGTTACTCCAAAAAACTTTAAAAGCTCGTTTTCCGCCAGCAATGAAAGCATATAAACTGAAAAATGTAAAGAAATAGAAAACACAAGCCGCATAATAAACGCCTAAAGGTTTTGCGTAAACACCAAATAACTGCGGACCAAAAACACCAACTTGATATGCGAAATAAGCTCCTAAACCAATTGGTGCAAATTTCATAATGATATTCAGCAATTGCTTCATGACTTCATTTCCTGAATTTAGAAAACTTTTAAAAGCGCTTCCTTTTTCTCCAGATTGTAAAGTGGCAAAACCAATTAAAAATGAAAATATAATCAATGCCAGCATGCTTTTTCTGGATAATAATTCGAAGAAGTCATTTGTTGTAACCAATTGTGCAATCTGATCGCCGACAGATCCTGACTGAATGCTTTCAACTGGAACTTTAGAAATAATCATATCCTGATGAATCGGAAAAAGATAAACTGCAAAAATCATTACGATTGCAGAAATCAAAAGTGTTGATAGAAAAACCATCAGCATTATACCAAATAACTTGCCTAATTTTTCTGTTTGTTCCAAATTTGCAATCGAAGAACCAATTGTAAAGAAGATCAACGGGATAATTGCTGTGAAAAGTAAGTTCAAGAAAATATCTCCCAATGGCTTTATAACCTCAACTTTTTCTTTGAAAATTAAACCAAAAATACTTCCGACTATAATTCCGCCAAGAAGCAAAAGGATACTGCTATAACTTTGTAGAAAATTAATTTTTTTGATTTCCATTTATTTATAAAAAAGCATTAGAGACTTGAATTAAAATTAAATAAAAAAAGAGTATTAAAACTAATACTCTTCCTTTTATTATTTTTCCAGAACAATTGTTGTAAAAGCCCTGTCGACCAATTCTCCAGTTTTGCTTTTTACTTTTTCGGTCTGCGTTTCGGTGTAAACAATTTTAAAAGCTGTTTTCTCAATTAATTTCTGAGCTTTTTCAGTACTGTAAAGTTCAAATTCAAATGGAGTAAATGGCAATGTTTTCATGAAATCTTCTTCGGCAAATGTCAAACAGAAATTCCCATTTGGTTTTAAAACCCTATAAATTTCCAGAAGTAGTTCTTCAGGTCTCTGCCAAAAATAAATCGTGTTTACGGTAAATATTTTATCGAATAATCCATCTTCAAACGGAATCGTATTTCCGTCATAAAGCGAAAAGAAAGCCTGTTTTTGTGAAACAAAATTTCTGTTGATCTGTCGTGCTTCCTGAAACATCAGTTCCGACATTTCCAGTCCGTAATATTTTAGTTTTTCTGCTTGTTCAAACAGAAATTCAACATGACCTGCGTTTCCGTGGCCTAGTTCCAGAATTCTATTTTCGTTTGCTATATTTAGATTCTGAATCGAATGTTTGGTCATATTGATGTTCGTTTCGTTCATCATATTTCCCATTTCAATTCCTTTTTCTCCCGATGGATGTTTTAATTGAGAGGCTATGGCTTGTAGTTCTTCTCGTTTCATAATGGATATGTTTAAATTCCAATTAAAAAAATACCAAATTTCAAAAAGCTAGAATTTTCTTCTCATTTCTGCAAATAAAAATTTAGTTTCTCACTGATTGCTCAATTGCATTATATGGTTTGCTGCCAAGAATGGATTCTATAGAATTACTGATTTCTTCTAAGTTATTTTGTTTGTTATTAGTCATTAAAATGATTGTCGAGGACAAATTACTGATTAATAAAGCTTGATAATTAAAGGCTGCCCCATCGTGGACATGATTTATTACTTTATTGTTTTCAATATTTCCGCCTCCAAGACCAGTTTGATTATCTTTAGAAAAAGGCTCAAAAAGTTCACGTGTCGATTCTGGAGTAATAATTTTAAATGTATTGATGGCTTCAGACCATTTGTAAAAATCCTGCAGGTTTAAAGCTGTCCAGCCAGAAATGTTGTATTTAAGAATATCCTCTTTACCTTTATTATTAAACGATTTTGCAAAAAGCATCTCTTTTTCATCAGGATCTACAACAGCATTTTTTATCCCGATAGGCTTTAATATTTTCTTTATTACAAATGAATTAAAATTCATATTGGTAATTTTTTCAATAATACGTCTTTGCAAAAACACGTTATTATTATTATAATCATACTTCGTCCCTGGTTCAAAATCCAAAACCAAGGTATTTTGCAGATTTAGCATATTATCTGAATCCTGATTGACTTCGCTCCATTTTATTTGAGGAAGTCCGCTTGTATATTGAAGCAGGTGGATAATTTTAATTGTATTTGCCCAAGATGGAAGCTCAGGTAGAAATTTAGAAATCGGGTCATCTAGTTTCAATTTCCCCTGCTCTTTCAGCATCATAATTCCAACAGCATTAAACTCTTTTGCGATAGAACCTATGTGAAAACGGTATTCTTTATTTAGTGGTATGGTGCTGCTCGCGTTAGCCTGTCCAAAAGCTTTTTCGTAGATTATTTTTCCATCTTTAGCAACTAAAACATTTCCATTAAAAGTTTTTGCTTTTAGCGCTTTTTGAAATAACGTATCGAGGTTTGTTTCAATATTACCACTCTGACCGTAAAAATGGCCACAGGTTATAAATGCAATTGCAAAGATTGTAATTTTAGTTTTATTAATAATCGTATTCATTTTGTGAATTTTGATAAATATAGGAAAATTACAGCTTTAACTATTCTAATATAGCAGATATGTGGATTTTTGTCATTTTGAAGGAGAAATGACAAACTAGAATGCAACAACTTTGTCAAAGTTTAAAACTTTGACAAAGTTCCTCGCAATGACTTTAAAAAACCTGACTAGCAATCTGGCGAATATTCTCCGATTTACCCATTGAATAATAATGCAAAAACGGAACTCCTGCTGCTTTTAATTCTAATGACTGCTGAATCGCCCATTCAATTCCGACTTGTTTGATATCAGCATTGTTTTTGCATTTGTCTACTGCGTCGATTAAATCTTCTGGTAAATCGATTCTGAAGATTTGTGGCAAAACTTGCAAATGTCTTTGAACAGCAATTGGTTTAATTCCAGGAATAATTGGGATTGTGATTCCCATTTCTCTTGCTTTTTCTACAAAGGCAAAATATTTTGAGTTGTCAAAAAACATTTGCGTTACTACGTAATCAGCTCCTGCATCTACTTTTTCTTTTAATCTTTTCAAATCTGATTGTAAAGAAGGTGATTCTAAATGTTTTTCCGGGTAACCCGCAACTCCAATACAGAAATCAGCTTTGTTATCAGCATCGATTACTTCGTGCAGATATTGTCCACAGTTTAAATCTTTAATTTGTTTAACCAAATCAATTGCATAATGATTTCCCCCTGCTTTTGGCACAAAAGACTGTTCATCTTTCATTGCATCTCCACGAAGTGCCATTACGTTATTGATTCCTAAATAATGACAGTCAACCAGCATGTATTCGGTTTCTTCTTTTGTAAAACCACCGCAAAGCAAATGCGGAACCGTATCAACATTATATTTGTGTTTTATAGAAGCGCAAATTCCAAGCGTTCCTGGACGCATACGAGTCAGTTTTTTATCCAAAAGTCCGTTACCGCGGTCAATGTAAATGTACTCCTCACGAGAAGTCGTCACATCAATAAACGGCGGATTAAACTCCATTAACGGATCGATATTATCGTACAACTCCTGAATACTTTTCCCCTTTTGAGGCGGAATAATTTCAAATGAGAATAATGTTTTTCCTTTGGCGTTTTCTATATGTTCTGTTACTTTCATTCTTTTTTAGTTGATAGTTTTGGGTTGATGGTTGATGGTTCTTTTTGGAACTTTACAATTATTACCTCAACTATATTAATTTTTTATAGTAGTTAATAAACCCGTTTAATAACTTTTTGCAGGTTTGAATCTGACTAAGTGCAACGTTAAAATTATTTTCTTCAATATATTTTTGATCTAATGCTAGATAAAATTGGGTTTCTAATTCGTATAACGATCCTCTGGATATATGCAGAAAATGTATTGTTTCTTTTGAAGTCTGCCTTCCACACCCTTCTGCTATATTTGAAGGTATTGAGATTGCCGCTCTTCTCATTTGATTTGTCAATCCAAATAATTCTTCCTTCGGAAACAGTTTAGAAGAGTTATACAATAAATTCACCAACTTCCGCGCTTCAATCCAAACTTCCAATTTACTGTATTCCATTTTAGTTGTTGGTTGATGGCCCTTTGAGTTCAAATCTATCAACCAACAACCATCAACCATCAACCAAATTAATCTGCTATATTAGGGTTTAACCATTTCATGGCATAATCTGTTGGGACATTACGTCGTTTGGCATAATCTACAACCTGATCTTCTTTTATTTTTCCGAGTCCAAAATATCTGCTTTTTGGGTTTCCGAAATAATAACCAGAAACCGAGGAAGCTGGCCACATCGCCATGCTTTCTGTCAATTTCACCCCTATTTGTTTTTCAACATCTAAAAGCTTCCAGATTGTTGGTTTTTCCAAGTGATCAGGACAAGCCGGATAACCCGGAGCAGGACGAATTCCTTTATAACTTTCTTTGATCAATTCTTCGTTGGTCAGAGATTCTTCTGAATCGTAACCCCAGAAATCTTTACGCACTCTCTCGTGAAGATATTCGGCGAAAGCCTCAGCAAAACGATCGGCAAGCGCTTTTACCATAATCGAATTGTAATCGTCTAGATTCTTTTCATATTCTGCAGCCCATTCATCTACACCAAAACCAGTTGTTACGCAAAAAGCTCCCATATAATCGGTTATTCCGCTTTCTTTTGGCAGAATAAAATCAGCTAAAGCAATGTTTGGAGCGCCTTTTGTTTTTTGTGACTGCTGACGAAGCGTTAAGAATTTCTCTAAAACTTTTCCGTTTTCATCACGCAATTCGATATCGTCGTCGTCAACCTGATTCGCAGGGAAAATTCCGTAAATACCTTTTGCTTTCAGTTTTTTCTCTTCTAAAATCACTTTTAACATCGCCTGAGCATCGTTAAAAACAGAAGTTGCTTGTTCACCCACAACCTCATCCGTTAAAATTGCTGGATATTTACCGTACAATTCCCAAGTTTGAAAAAATGGCGTCCAGTCGATATACGGAACCAAAACATCCAGTTCTATTTCGATAGTTTGTGCGCCAATTACTTTTGGTTTAGTTGGCGTGTATTCAGACCAATCTAATGGTAATTTGTTTTTGCGGGCATCTTCAATCGTCAGGAAGTTTTTATCTCTTGAACGATTTAAGAATGTTTCTCTAAACGAATCGTATTCTGCGCGAATATCAGCCGCATATATTTTTCGGTTATGATCCAACAGATTTCCTGCAACGGTAACAGCTCTCGAAGCATCGTTTACGTGAATTACAGTTTCTCTATATTGAGGTGCAATTTTCACGGCTGTATGCGCGCGCGAAGTGGTTGCCCCGCCAATCATAATCGGGATTTTAATATCTTGTTTGTCCAGTTCTTTGGCTAAATATACCATTTCGTCAAGCGAAGGTGTGATCAGTCCGCTTAATCCGATAATGTCTACATTGTGTTCAATCGCCGCTGCAATAATTTTTTCCGGAGGCACCATAACACCAAGATCTACAATCTCGTAATTGTTACAAGCCAATACCACCGAAACAATGTTTTTACCAATATCGTGAACGTCGCCTTTTACGGTTGCCATCAGGATTTTTCCGTTTCCTTGTTTGTCTCCCGCTTGTTTACTTGCTTCAATAAATGGCAATAAATAAGCAACCGCTTTTTTCATTACACGAGCTGATTTTACAACCTGAGGCAGGAACATTTTTCCGCTTCCGAATAAATCTCCAACCACATTCATTCCTGTCATCAAATTGATTTCAATAACTTCAATTGGTTTTGTAGCTGCTAAACGCGCTTCTTCAACATCTTCTTCAATAAAAGCATCAATTCCTTTTACCAATGAATGGGTAATACGCTCCTGAACCGTTCCAAAACGCCATTCCTGAACTACTTTTTCATCGCTCTTTGCTTCACCTTTTACATTTTCTGCAAAATCTAAAAGTCGTTCTGTAGCATCGTCGCGTCTATCTAAAATTACGTCTTCAACGTGTTCTAATAAGTCTTTCGGAATATCATCGTAAATCGTCAACATCTCTGGATTAACGATTCCCATCGTCATTCCGTTTTTAATTGCGTGGTATAAAAACACCGAGTGCATCGCTTCACGAACGGTATCGTTTCCTCTAAAAGAGAACGAAACGTTACTCACTCCACCGCTGATGTGCGCGTGCGGAAGATTTTCACGAACCCATTTTGTTCCTCTAAAGAAATCCAAAGCGTTTAATCTATGCTCTTCCATTCCTGTTGCAACTGGGAAAATATTCAAATCGAAAATAATATCCTGCGGAGGAAACCCTACTTTATTCACCAAAATATCATACGAACGCTGACAAATCTCCACTCTACGATCGTAATTATCCGCCTGACCAACTTCGTCAAAAGCCATGATAATTGCCGCCGCTCCGTAACGTTTGATTAATCGGGCGTGGTGAATAAAAGCTTCTTCGCCTTCTTTTAACGAAATCGAGTTTACAACGCTTTTTCCTTGTACTACTTTTAGACCTGCTTCGATGATTTCCCATTTCGAACTGTCGATCATAATCGGCACTCTCGAAATGTCTGGTTCTGCAGCAATTAAATTTAAAAATTTAGTCATTGCAGTAACACCGTCAAGCATTCCTTCATCCATATTAATATCGATGATCTGTGCTCCTCCTTCTACTTGTTGTCTTGCAATATCAAGCGCCTCGTCATATTTCTCTTCCTTGATTAATCTTAGGAATTTTCTTGAACCCGTTACGTTTGTACGCTCACCAACATTCACGAAAACACTTTCGGGCGTAATAATCAACGGTTCTAATCCTGATAATACAAGGTCTTTTCTTTTTTCTGTCATTTCTTTTTTAAGTTACTGAGATCCTAAGATGCTAAGGTTCTAAGTTTTTTATTCTATATTTTTTAGGCTTTTAAACCTGTAATCTTTTATTAATTTGGGCGTGCCCCTCCGGGTCGGGCTATCCGTTACAAGTCCTCGCACTTCCTTCGTCAGGCTGTGGGCTTTTCACTTCTATCCCTCACGCACACTCGGTTTCAAAACACGTTTTGTATTTCCTGTTCATTTCCATCTTGATTTTTCTAAATATTTACCCGTCACACCATTATCATATTCATAATATTTAGTTTTAGTAAAACCCGCTTTAACGAGTGATAAAGAATCAGGTTTTACTTCCTCTTCTAAGAAAATTTCATTCTCTTCAGGTTTATTCAAATCGTATTTTACTTTATAAAACTTATTTATCTCTTTATATAAATTACTATGACGTGATCTATTTCCAATTTTTCCTAAAATTTTTCGATCTGTATAAAAATAATATCTTAAAACTTTGTCTTCTCTTGAACCTTCATTTATAGTTACTAATGCAATTGTTTCACCTTTGAAAGATTTTCTATAATCATCTTGCTGAACATTCTTATATACTTCATATATTAGTAAGCCAGCTATCATAAATAAAAAAATAGTCTTCCAATTATTCATTTCGCTTTACAATTATTTTTTGCTTTCCAAGAACAAAATTTTCTTCATTTTTAAACTTCATGAAAATTATTCAATAACAGGCGCCACTCTAGGTTTATAATCCTTCGCAACCTCAGCCATTAATCGAATATGATCTGGAGTTGTTCCGCAGCAACCACCAATTATGTTGATTAAATTATCATCTAAATATTCTTTAATGAAAGCCTGAGTCTGCTCTGGCGTTTCATCGTATTGTCCGAATGCGTTTGGCAATCCCGCGTTTGGATGCGCTGAAACATTAAAACTTGTATTATGCGCTAATGTTTTTAAATACGGTTTCAGCAAATCGGCTCCAAGAGCGCAATTGAATCCTACACTTAATAACGGAATATGCGAAACTGAAATCAAAAACGCTTCAACAGTTTGTCCTGAAAGCGTTCTTCCTGAAGCATCTGTAATTGTTCCTGAAACCATGATTGGAATATCTAGATTGCGTTCTTCTTTTACTTCTTCAATTGCAAAAAGCGCAGCTTTTGCATTTAGTGTATCAAAAATTGTTTCTACTAAAAGCAAATCACAACCGCCATCCATTAAAGCTTCTGCTTGTTGTTTGTACGCAATTCGTAAATCGTCGAATGTTACTGCTCTGTAACCCGGATCGTTTACGTCTGGCGACATACTTGCAGTACGGTTTGTTGGTCCGATTGAACCTGCTACGAAACGAGGTTTTTCTGGATTTTTTGCGGTAAACTCATCGGCAACCTCGCGTGCAAGTTTTGCCGATTCGTAGTTTAACTCGTAAACCAAATCTTCCATGTGATAATCGGCCATACCGATTGTCGTTCCAGAGAAAGTATTGGTTTCTACAATGTCAGCACCAGCTTCGTAATAAGCGGCATGAACATCGCGGATCGCTTGTGGTTGTGTTAGGGATAATAAATCGTTGTTTCCTTTTAAAGGATGTGGGAAATCTTTGAAACGCTCTCCTCTGAAATCTTCTTCTGAGAAATTATAGCGTTGCAACATTGTTCCCATTGCTCCATCAAGGATTAGGATATTTTTTTTTATTGCTTCTTGAATTGTTATTGCCATATTTTTTTGTTTTAGCTGCTAAGACACTAAGGTTCTAAGATGCTAAGTTTTTTTTATTATGATTGTGAAGTTTAAACCTAACAGGTTTTAAAAACCTGTTAGGTTTGCTTCGGATATTTTTTCACATTAATTCCAAAAACACACTATTGCTGGCTCATTAGCCCCGATTGAAGTGGCAATCATTTTGCTTTTTCCTTTAAAAAGCAAAATGATTGCCACGAAAAGCGGGAACTATTGACTGCAAAAATGCGCCAATGATTCGCTCCTGATACAGAATCTGTTTCAGTAAATATTATATGTTATCGAGAAAAGTTTTGAGAAATACGAGTATGTATTTGTGTTATCTATCTTTAATACTGGAAAATGTCGTATAAAGTAGAATTTAGCACCTTCTTTATGATAAAGGGTTGCTAAGGTTTCATCGGGTCTATCCCTCCGCCTTTCGTGATAACTGACAATAATTTTAAGAACAGTGCAAAGGTATGAAATAGGCTTTCGATTTGCAAATGTTTTTTTTCTAAGGTTCTGAGGTTCTAAGTTCCTGAGATGCTAAGTTTATAATTCTTTTAATAAATAATTTTATAAATAGATTGTTCTACTTCTATAATATTCGATTTCAAAAGTTCGTACTTGTTCTAAATAGTAATAGTTTGTAATTAATTTTTCTAAAATTGCTATATTTTCCTTTATTCTATTCCCATCATAAATTTTCGATCCTTTAAACTGATCTTGGGCATATTGTTTTAAAGATTTTAAATACAATTTCTTTTGTTCGATAAAATCTGAATCAAAGTCTTCTTTATATTGGTCTAAAAGAAAAATTGAGTATTCTGCGCAAGCATAGATTCGAAATCCTTGATGATCATAATATAATAATGATTGGCTCCATGAAACATAAATCTCATTTATTGCATTATATAAATCAACTAATTTATCTCTCTGTACCTTATACTTCGAATCTCCGTTTTTTTGTTTAAGATAATAAGCATATAATAGGTAAAATTCATCTTGACCTAGTGGCTCTTTAAAATCTAATTGCTTTACAACTCCATCCTGATTGATATACTTTTTTGGCAAGTAACTTACTGTGTATGCCGCTAATGGACTAGGGACACTTTTGTCGGTAAGCGCAGGAAAAAGCGCTTCAATTTTATTTAGTTCATTTTTTGATTTATCTACCCAATATTCACCTCCCCACTTTCGGCTATCAAAAAATATTACTTTTTCTTTCTCCAATTTTGGATCATCAATTAATAATGGCAAGCAATCTTTAATTAATTCTTTTTCAATTTGTTTTGGAGAGTTTTCATTATTAATAGCTGTAGAATCTTCATTTGATTTTCTAACCACTGAAACTTCAAGCTGTTGGGCATTTGTCTCTTTTTTATTTTTACAAGCAGTCAAAATATTAATAGCTAATATAAATAGAATGATATTTTTCATTGATTATGATTTATATAAAAGAATCGCAAAAGTAAGAAAAATAATATATTTTATTTAAAACAAAAAAGCCCAAACTAAAAGTTTGAGCTTTCTATATAAAAATCTTAGTACCTTAGTGACTTAGTATCTCAGATTAAACTATCGCCTTAACAACTGCTTTTGGCGCTTCTTTACGAGTTCCGTCGAAACCATCTACACCAGAAACTGTTGTATATTTCAATACGTATTTTTTACCTGGATTGATGATTCCGTATGCAGCTTGGCACATTAAAGTTGCTTCGTGGAAACCACAAAGGATTAACTTTAATTTTCCTGGGTATGTATTTACGTCTCCAATAGCGAAGATTCCCGGAATATTAGTTTGGTAATCTAATGCATTGTTTACTTTGATTGCATTTTTCTCGATTTCTAATCCCCAGTCTCCAATTGGACCTAATTTTGGCGTTAATCCGAAAAGTGGAATGAAATAGTCGCATTCGATTTTACGGTGTGCTCCATTTTCTTCGATGTCTAATGACTCAACATGCTCAGCTCCATTGATTCCAATAACTTCTGCTGGTGTAATTAATTTGATTTTTCCAGCTGATTTTAATTCCTGAACTTTTTCTACAGAATCTAAAGCGCCTCTAAATTCATTTCTTCTATGAATTAAAGTTACTTCTGAAGCTACGTTTGCCAAGAAGATACTCCAGTCTAATGCTGAATCTCCTCCTCCTGCAATAACAACTCTTTTATCTCTGAATTTCTCAGGATTTTTGATAAAGTATTTTACTCCTTTATCTTCATAAAACTCGATATCTTCGATAAGTGGTTTACGAGGCTCGAAACTTCCTAATCCTCCAGCGATTGCGATAACTGGCGCGTGGAATTTAGTTCCTTTGTTTGATGTTACAATGAAAGTTCCGTCTTCTTGCTTTTCAACTGTTTCAGCACGTTCTCCTAAAGTAAATCCTGGCTCAAATTGTTTGATTTGCTCCATTAATCCGTCAACTAAATCTCCGGCTAAAACTTCTGGAAAACCTGGAATATCATAAATTGGCTTTTTTGGATATAACTCTGATAGTTGTCCCCCTGGTTGTGGAAGTGCATCTAAAATGTGGCATTTTAATTTTAACAATCCTGCCTCGAATACGGCAAATAAACCTGTTGGTCCTGCTCCAATTATAAGTATATCTGTTTTAATCATTATGTTGTTGTTTATAATCATTCTTAATAACGCAAAGAAACGAATAAATCCTTGTACTTTCAATGATTTTTATCATTAATTTCTTTCCGAAACTTTTTTACTCTTTATTTTTTAATGAAGAGGTAATCTCATTCATTCTTTTAACCTTTTCTTCAAAATTACCTTTTAAAGTTTTTCGGTATTCATTCAGATTCTCAACCATTTGATTGATGTCTTCTGGAATTACTTCTTCAAAAAACTCTCGAAGCCTTTTGGCTGTAGTCGGCGATTTTCCGTTGGTTGAAATGGCAATTTTTACATTTCCTTTTGTAACAATTCCGCCCAGATAATAATCACATAAATCTGGCGTATCGGCAATGTTGCAAATCAAATAACGTTTTCTCGCTAAATCGTAAACCTTTTTATTCACTTTCAAATCGTCTGTACAGGCAATTACCATGTGACGTTTTTTGAGCATTTTCTTTTTAAACTTTTTTTCCGTCAATTTAATTGAAGAATGTTTTTCTGCTAAAACCTTAATTTCTAAATGAAAATCAGGTGCAACTACCTCAACATTAGCATTCGGACTTGACTTTAGCAAGAAAGAAAGCTTTTCCAGACCTACATTTCCTCCACCTACAATCAAAACATTTAAATTGTGAAGCTTTAGAAATATTGGATATAATTCGTTTTGTTCCATTTTAATTTATTTTCATCCACTCAAAGTTAGATGATTTACCAATCAGATGTTCCTATCGGAACATTTTTATTGGAAACGCTTACCTACGAATTGTTTTCTACCAACGAATTGTTCCTGTCGGAACATGAAATTCTAACGAATTTCTTCTTTTGATAGAAATTCTTCGTAAAATCCTTTTAGTTTATTGCTTTCTCTCACAACTTCTCCAAGAACAATAATAGCTGGTGAACCTAATTCTTTTTGTTTTACAACTTCTAAAATAGAATCTACGGTTCCTACGCCTACTTTTTCTTCTGCTGTTGTTCCGTTTTGGATGATCGCAACAGGTAAATTTCCTTTATCTTCTTTTTGAAATAAATCGATGATTTGAGGCAATTTGTGCATTCCCATCAAGATTACCACTGTTGCAGAAGATTGTGCTGCCAAAGCTACATCTGACGATAATTTTCTATCAGAAGTTGTTCCAGTAATCGCCCAAAAGCTTTCTGAAACGCCACGCTTTGTAATCGAAATTCCCTGACTTGCAGGAACGGCAACTACAGATGAAATTCCAGGAACTACGATCGTTTCAATTCCGAAACTTTCTGCAAATTCCACTTCTTCGCCTCCTCTTCCAAAAATAAATGGATCTCCTCCTTTTAATCGAACTACGTTTCCATAGGTCAGTGCATTATCAACAATCAATTGATTGATTTGATCTTGCGTGTAAGCATGATTTCCGATTCTTTTTCCAACAAAAATTCGAATGGCATTTTTAGGTGCGTAATCCAAAATTTCTTCGTTGGCCAAAGCGTCATATAAAACCACATTTGCTTCAGCCAATGCTTTTACAGCTTTTAGCGTAAGTAAATCGGGATCGCCCGGACCTGCACCGACTAAAGTTATTTTGGGTTTTATATTATGCATTTGCTAATTCCTGTGCTCTGAAAGTTTCGATTTTGTCAAAGAAAACTGTTGCTTGTGCAATGTAATCTTTAGCGAAAGCTTCAGATGGTTCATTTTTATTGATTTGGTAAACCAAGTCTTTAAAAGTTGAGTTTAATTCGATTTTATTATTTTCGATAAAAACAGTATCAAACAAGTCAACAATTCCTGCGTGGTGATTTGTTTTTTGGTTTTCTGCTAATAATAAAGCTTTTGCACCGTTTACAAATCCTGCGTAAGCATGATAAATTGCATCTGACCATTTTTTCTCGTCGAAAGATTCTTGAGCCAGGATCAATTTTTCCTTAGCTTCAAACAATAATGTCGCTACTAAATCGATCACTACTCCGGCACATTCTCCAACACCAACTGCTTTTACATAGTTGTCTGCATTACCCCAATCCACAAAATCAGCTTCTGTTAAATTGGTTACATCAGCATACGGTTTTAAGATTTCGTAAAAATATTTTTCTCCTTTTGTATCATAATAATCAAGGAATTTTTGTCCGCTTCCGTTGGCATCAAAATCATTTAAGATGGTACGCAACGCATCTGGACCTCTACGGCTAGGTACTTTAATTACTTTATCAGCAAAACGTCCTGCTCCGTTTCCTAATCTTCCTCCACCCAATAAAACTTGTAAAGCCGGAGCTACTAATTTTCCTGAGTTGATAGACATCCCCTGAAATCCAATTGCAGACATATTATGTTGCCCGCACGCATTCATACAACCTGAAATTTTAATTTCGATTTCGCGGTTGTTTAAATACTGAGGATATTCAGCTGTTAAAACTCTTTCTAATTCTTCTGCAATACCGGTACTACTTGCAATCCCCAAGTTGCAAGTATCAGTACCCGGACATGCCGTAATATCTCCAACTGAATTATATCCTAACTGAACAAAATCCAATTTGGCTAACTCTTGATAAAAGAAAGGCAAATTCTCTTCTTTTATGTGACGTATTACAATATTTTGACGCAATGAAAAACGTAATTCATTTGCTCCGTAATTTTTAATTAAAGCGGCTAATAATCTAGCTTTATCAGTATAAAAATCCCCTAATAAAACTTTGATTCCAATTGCATAATAACCGTCTTGTTTCTGCTTAATTACATTCGAATTTTTCCACGCTTCATACGCTTTTGTATCTTCGATTGTAACTTGTGGAACTTCTAATACTGGTTCTGGAATTGGACCATCAAAAGCGGTTGTATCAATTTCGTATGTTTCAAAAGCGATGGCTTTTTTCTCTTGTTCAACCAAATCAAGAAAAACATCTCTTCCCATTTCTTTGATTAAGAATTTCATACGCGCTTTCATTCTTTTTGCACGTTCTCCATATCTGTCAAAAATACGGATGATTCCTTCTGCCGTTGGAATGATTTCGTTTACTGGAACGAATTCTGAAAGCAATTCCGCATGTGCTGGCTGAGATCCTAAACCTCCTCCAAACATGATTTTGAAACCTTTTTGTCCGTCTTTAATTTTAGGAATAAATCCTAAATCGTGTAAATAGCTCAGCGCCGTATCTTCGTCTGAAGACGAGAACGAAATTTTGAATTTACGTCCCATTTCCTGACAAATTGGGTTTCTTAACAAATATTGAAAAAGTCCGTGTGCGTAAGGTGAAACATCAAATGGTTCGTTTACGTCAACTCCAGCCAATTCGCTTCCTGTAATATTTCTTACTGTGTTTCCACAAGCTTCACGAAGTGTAATATCGTCTTTAGCCAAATCTGCCCAAAGTTCTGGTGTTCGGTCTAAACTCACATAGTGAATCTGGATATCCTGACGTGTTGTAATATGTAAACGTCCTGTAGAATATTTATCAGAAACTTGTGTAATACGCACTAATTGCTCGCTGGTCACTTTTCCATAAGGCAATTTGATACGAATCATCTGAACGCCTTCCTGACGCTGACCGTAGATTCCACGCGCTAAACGAAGACTACGAAAACGCTCATCATCAATTTTTCCTCCACGGAATAAGTGAATCTTTTTTTCTAATTCGATAATCTCCTTCTGAACTACCGGATTTTCTATTTCTGTTCTAAAACTTTCCATTTCTCTTTAGTTGTTGGTTGTCAGTTGCTGGTTGTTGGTTTGCTGGCAGAATACTATCAACCAAAAACCATCAACTATCAACTAGCGAATGAATCCTACTCCTGCTGTTGTGTTTGTTGCTGTATCAATTAAAATGAAGGCTCCGTTTGATTTGTTTTCGTTGTATGAATCAAAATATAACGGTTTGCTTAATTTGATCGTTACTTCTCCAATTTCGTTGATGGCTAATTGTGAAGCTTCTGTCGTTCCAGAGTAATCTGTTGCAATTGTATTTTTAATGCTTTCTACTTTTGCTAAAACTCTGTTTGTATTGTGTTGTACCAAATATTTTGTTCCTGGAACCAGTTTTTTGCTGTCCATCCAGCAAACTGTTGTGGTAATGTCTTTTTCAATTTTTGGAAGTTCATCTGATTTTACAATCATATCGCCTCTCGTAACATTGATATCATTTTCTAATTCGATTGTGATTGAAGAACCTGCAACGGCTTCGTCAAATGTTTTATCGAAAAAGTGAATTTTAGATACTTTTGATTCTGTTAAAGATGGAAGAACCGTTACGGCATCTCCAACTTTAATTGAGTTTCCGTATAATTTTCCAGCGTAACCTCTAAAATCATGGTATTCTTCAGTTTTTGGACGAATCACAGTCTGAACTGGAAAACGTGCTTTTCCTGCTTCAAAAACATCAGAAGCATGCAATCCTTCTAAATGTTCTAATACAGTTTGTCCGTCATACCAAGGCATATTCTCTGATTTATCAACCACGTTTCCACCGTTGATTGCACTTAAAGGAATGTAACTTACATTTTGTTCCTTGAAAGTACTTTTTGCATTTAATGCCTGAAAATCAGCTTTGATTTTATTGAAAACTTCTTCTGAATAATCAACTAAATCCATTTTATTAATCGCAACAATTACTTCTTTTACTCTCAATAAATTATTGATGAAAAAGTGACGGTAAGTCTGCTCGATAACCCCTTTTCTGGCATCAATCAAAATGATAGAAACCTGAGAAGTCGAAGCTCCTGTAACCATGTTTCTTGTATATTCTACGTGACCCGGAGTATCGGCAATAATGTAACTTTTCTTTGCAGTCGAAAAATAAATATGCGCAACATCAATCGTGATTCCTTGTTCTCTCTCTGCCACTAATCCGTCAGTTGCCAAAGAAAAATCAAGATAATCATAACCTTTTTGTTTACTGCTTTTTTCGATTGCTTCTATTTTGTCAGTTGTCAATGATTTTGTATCATACAATAATCTCCCGATCAAAGTACTTTTTCCGTCATCTACACTTCCTGCTGTTGCTATTTTTAAAACGTCCATTCTGTAATATTTTGTTTCAGGTTTAATTTTTTTGTTTCAAGTTTCACGTTGCTTGTCTTTGAGCTAAAAATTAAATCTGTATGTTTTTGTTTTCTTGATTTTTACTTTTAAAATTTCGTTCTGAATTGCATTTACAATTAACAATTCATAATTAACAATTATTAAAAGTATCCTTGTTGTTTTCTCTTTTCCATTGCAGCCTCAGAACGTTTATCATCAATTCTGGCTCCTCTTTCAGAAATGGTTGATGATCTAATTTCTCCAACTACTTCTTCGATTGTTGCTGCGTAAGATTCAACAGCTGCTGTACAGCTCATATCTCCAACGGTTCTGAAGCGAACAATTCTTTCTTCGATTTGTTCGTCTTCTTCTTGGTACACAAAAGGAGAATGCGACCAGATTAAACCGTCTCTCAAAAAAACTTTTCTTTTATGTGAGAAGTAGATTGACGGAATCTCGATTTTTTCTTTCTCGATATAACTCCAAACATCTAATTCTGTCCAGTTTGAAATTGGGAAAACACGAACGTTTTGACCATTTTCAATTTTTCCATTTAATATATCAAACAACTCAGGTCTCTGATTTTTTTCATCCCATTGTCCGAAGTCATCACGAACTGAGAAAATACGTTCTTTAGCTCTTGCTTTTTCTTCATCACGACGCGCACCACCAATACAAGCATCAAACTTAAATTCTTCAATTGCATCCAAAAGTGTTGTAGTCTGCAAGCTGTTTCTACTAGAATATTTTCCAGTTTCTTCAACCACTTTTCCTTCATCAATAGCATCCTGAACATTACGAACGATTAGCTCTAAACCTAATTCTTCTACCAATTTATCTCTGAAAGCGATTGTCTCAGGAAAATTGTGTCCCGTATCAACGTGTAATAGAGGAAACGGAATTTTAGCAGGGAAAAATGCTTTTTGCGCCAAACGCACTAATGTGATAGAATCTTTTCCTCCTGAGAAAAGTAAAACCGGTTTGTCAAACTGTGAAATTACTTCTCTGAAAATGTATATCGCTTCACTCTCTAAAGCATTTGTTTTTAATACTGAACTCATTGTTTTTTTGTTTGATATTTTGTTTGTGAAAAATTTTGTTTCAGGTTTAAAGTTTCAAGTTTTTTGCCTGATCTAAAATCTCCACTCTTTATTCTATAATCTTTATTCTATTCTCTAAAGAAGTCTTGCCTCTTGCTTCTTTATTCTTTTTTGGCACTGTGAAGCCCGCACTCTTTATGGCTTGATTCCCACCACCATCTTCCAGCTCTGATATCTTCTCCAGGGAAAATTGCTCTCGTACAAGGTGCACAACCGATACTTACGAAACCTTGTTTGTGCAATGCATTTTGCGGAACATTGTTTTCAGATAAATACGTTTCAACTTCCTCTAAAGTCCATTTTAGTAACGGATTGAATTTTATGATTTCGAAGTTTCCATCGTACTCAAACAAATGTAAATCTTGTCTGTTTTCTGATTGTTCGGCTCTTAATCCCGTAATCCAAACTGAGTTTCCTGCCAAAGCTTTTCTTAACGGAACAACTTTTCGAATAAAACAACATTCTTTTCTGTTTTCAACTGAATCGTAAAAGCTGTTTGGCCCTTTTGTTTTCAGAAGATTTTCAACTGAAGCCGCTTCTGGGAAAAAAACTTCGATTGGTCTTTTGTATTTTTTTAATGTTTTATGAAAAACATCATACGTTTCCTGAAATAATCTTCCTGTGTCTAAAGTAAACACCGTAATATCTGTGTTACTTTTTGCAATGAAATCAGTTATTACCTGATCTTCCTGACCAAAAGAAGTTGAGAAAATTACTTTTCCCGGAAATTCTTTTGCTAAAAAAACTAAGGTTTCGTCAAGCGAAAGAGCTGCAGTTTTCTCTAATAATTCTTGTACAATACTCGCACTCATAATCTCTCCTTTCTAAAATTATCTTTTACAATAATTTAGATAATGTTTTTAAACTCAATATTATAATTAGAACTCCAACAGCAATCATCATTGGTTTTCTTTTAATTCTATTTACCAAATAAGCCGCTATTGGCGCTGAAATAACTCCCCCTAAAATCAATCCAAAAATTATCTGCCAGCCGTGAATTCCGCCAAAAAGCATGAAAGTAATTCCGCTTGCAAACGAAATGGCAAACTCGGCCGCGTTCACAGATCCTATTGTATATTTCGGATTTCTTCCTCTTCCTAATAATGTTGAAGTCACAATTGGGCCCCAGCCTCCTCCTCCAACAGAATCCATAAAACCTCCAAACACTGCTAAAGCACCTAGTTTTTTAGTTTTCTTTTTTACCACGCTTTTTCTCAAAGCTTTTCTAATAATTACAGCTGCCAGAATAATCATGTAAACCGCAATAAATGGCTTAATAATATCTCCGTCAATAACATCTGATAATAAATAAGCTCCTGTAATTGATCCTAAAACTCCTGGAATCAATAAATGTTTGACTAGTTTTTTATTGATATTTCCAAAGCGGTGGTGCGAAAGCGCCGATGCTCCAGTTGTAAACATCTCTGAAACGTGAACTGCCGTACTGCTCAAAACTGGCGAAACTCCATAAGCCAATAAAAATGACGTAGAAGTTGCTCCATATCCCATTCCTAAAGCACCATCTACTAATTGAGCAAAAACACCAATTAAGAAAAACGCTAAAAGATTTTCATCAAGTCCCTGAACAAAACCATCCCACGAAAATTCAGCGTGATGATTATAAATTAATGTAACTGCCAAACCCAACAACAAAACAACAGGTATTACTACCCACAATTTTTCCTTTAATAAAGAATCAGACTTTACTATAGCGTTGTTTAACTTAAGTTCATTTTCCATATTTTAAGAATTGTTTTTTGTTCTTAAAAATCCATTGCCCTATCGGCTTAGTAGATTACTTTGCAAAAGTACTATATATTTCGAAATATCAAAACAATATATTTACTTTTTTACATTAGCTATCGTCTTATAAACCAAGTTAAAAGAGATTTAAAAAGAATTAGTGATTATTTTAACAAATTAAATGCTGTCTCTTACTATTTTAACAGCATGCTCCAATTTTGTGATCCACAAAAATACACATTTAATCTCTACAAAATCTATAGGATAATTATAAAATTGTTATTATTTTAGCGGCAAATAATTTTTCATGGATTTTCAGATCGGTCTTGTAATAGCAGGTTTAGCAGTTGGTTTTATTGTTGGGTTAACAGGTGTTGGAGGAGGCTCTTTAATGACTCCTATTTTATTATATTTCGGCATTTCTCCAACAACCGCAGTAGGAACCGATTTACTATACGCTGCTTTTACCAAAGCTGGAGGAATATTTGTACACAATAAAAAAGGAAACATCAACTGGAAAATCACAGGCTGGCTGACTTTAGGTAGCGTTCCCGCTGCTTTAGTAACTTTATGGATTTTACACAGCATTAAGACCGATATCGAAACTATAAATCGAGTTATTAAATACAGTTTAGGCTGGGCGCTATTGTTTACTTCGGTAGCGATTATATTCAAAAAGAAACTTTTAGTTTTTTCTCAAAGACATGCCGGAGATAAATTTCATAACGAAAGTACCACTCAAAACATGCTGACAATTGGAATTGGAGTTTTATTAGGAGCAACCGTAACCTTAACTTCGATTGGTGCCGGAGCACTTGGAACTGTAACTTTATTTTTCCTTTATCCACTTTTACCAACTCCTCGTTTAGTTGGAACCGAAATTGCGCACGCTGTCCCTTTAACTTTAGTTGCTGGAATTGGTCATGCTTCTATGGGGAATTTAGATTTAGGATTATTGGGTCAATTATTAATGGGATCACTTCCTGGAATATACATGGGAAGTATGCTAAGTGGAAAAGTTCCTGACCAATTTCTTAGAAACGCAATCGCAGTAATGCTTTTCTTAGCGGGATATAAATTGATTTTTTAAAAACATTAGATAAAAATAAAAAGACCATTTCAAATTTACTGAAATGGTCTTTTTATTATTTGATTGCAAAATTCTAAAACGCAATATCTGCTAAAGAATTACTTTCTAATATTTTAAGTGTATTATCACGAACTTCTGTCATTAAACGTCGTGCTGCGCAAGTTGATTCGTCATCGCAGTCATCACATCTCTCATAAAAATTATGACTCGCACAAGGCAATAACGCGATTGGACCTTCTAAAATACGATAGACTTTAGCCATACTAATATCTTTTGGATCTTTTATCAGATAATAGCCTCCTCCTTTTCCTTTTTTTGCGCCCAAGAAACCAGAATTTCTTAACAGCAACAAAATACTTTCTAAAAATTTAATCGAAATATGTTCGCTTTTCGCAATTTCAGCTATTTGTACCGGTTCGTTATTTTCACGTCTGGCTAAATATGTTAAAGCTTTAATTCCGTATTTTGTTTTCTTTGAAAGCACTAATGTAAAATTTTAGATTGCAGAATTTAACCTCAGATCAAACCCTCACAAATTATTGAATAACAAAAGTATGCTTTTTGTTTGAACTATCACAAAAGAATAAAGTTAAATTCTACTAAATCCATCAAATTACTTCGTTTTGCCCAATTAAATCTATAGAATAAAAATTCTCCAAATCTCTTTCTAAGCCTCTTTTATCGACAACGTAGGTTTTAGAAAAAGAATCATGCCAAAACATTCCAGATTTTCCTAAAAATGAGAATACGTCAAAAGGAATTAAACGACATAAAGTTCTGATGAAAATCCTACCGAAATTTGGTTTCGTACCATTTTCTGTAACAACTATAATACCTGTAGCAAATTTACCCATTGTTGCTCCAAAAAAACTCTCCAAAAACAGATAATTAAACATTAGAAAAGTAAAAAGTGCTAAATAAGTGGAATCATTAATAAATCGACCCCAAATAGAGAATATATCCCAATTAAAAATATTTCCGATTATTACAATTATAAGACCCGAAATAAAGACCGAAACAAACACAAAGATAAAATCAACAATGCCTCCTACAAAACGTTTTCTTTCTGAAGCAAATAACTTTTTATCTAGAATATACATACTGTCACCCATAAACTTATTTAAATTAAAAATTTCCGTCTAAAACAAAAGTATGTTTTTTATCAAACAATCTAAAAAAAAGACGATTTTCAACTGTATTAAATTTACAGCCAAAAATCGTCTAATTAAATCGAAAATTGAAATATTTAAAATTAAGCCAATGCTTGTTTTAAATCTGCAATTACATCTTCAACCGTTTCTAAACCAACAGAAACACGAACTAAACCTTGCGTGATTCCAACTGCTAATTGATCTTCTTCAGATAATTTACTATGCGTTGTAGAAGCTGGGTGCGTAACAATTGTTCTTGTATCTCCAATATTTGCTGATAACGAACAAAGTTGAATTGAATTCAAGAATTTTCTTCCCGCTTCGATTCCGCCTTTAATTTCAAATGCGATGATGTTTCCACCAGCTTTCATTTGTTTTTTAGCAATTTCGTATTGCGGATGCGATTTCAAGAAAGGATATTTTACACTATTTACATTTGGATGGCTTTCTAAAAATTCCGCTACTTTTAGAGCATTTTCGCAGTGTCTATCTACACGAACTGCTAATGTTTCTAAACTTTTTGAAAGAACCCACGCATTAAACGGCGATAAAGCTGGACCTGTATTTCTTGAAAACAAATAAATCTGTCTGATTAATTCTGCATCTCCAACTGTTACTCCGCCTAAAACGCGACCTTGTCCATCGATTAATTTTGTTGCTGAATGGATAACCAAATGTGCTCCAAACTTAATTGGCTGCTGTAAATAAGGCGTTGCAAAACAGTTATCGATTATTAAAATCAAGTTGTGTTTTTTAGCAATATTTCCTAACAATTCTAAGTCAATTACATCAACTCCTGGATTTGTTGGAGATTCTGCGTATAAAATTTTTGTGTTTGGTTTAATGAAACTTTCGATTGTTTCTGGCTTATTGATTTCGAAATAAGAAGTTTCGATATTCCATTTTGGAAAATAAGTCATAAACAAAGCATGAGTCGAACCAAAAACACTGCTCGCAGAAACAATATGATCTCCAGAATTCAATAACGCTGCAAAAGTAGAATATACTGCCGCCATTCCTGTTGCAAAAGCATAACCAGACTCAGCCCCTTCCATTTTGCAGATCTTGTCTACAAACTCTGAAGTGTTTGGATTGCTGAAACGGCTGTAAATATTTCTTTCTTTTTCTTCTGTAAAAGAAGCTCTCATGTCTTCAGCATCTTCAAAAACGAAGCTTGACGAAAGGTACAAAGGCACCGAGTGTTCTAAATATTGAGATCTTTCTAATTGTGTTCTGATGGCTTGTGTTTCAAAACCAAATTCTTCTGTATTCATTGTGTTGTTTTTTGTTTTTTTGTTTCAAGTTTGAGGTTTCAGGTTTCAAGTTTTAAAAACTGAAATTCAAATTAAAACAAGTCAATTATTTATGCTAAGCTTAAGCATTATCTAATCTTCTAATTGACTAATTATCTAATTTATAAAGCTTCGTTGTTCAAGACAACTTTGTATTTAATTGTCGCTGTTGGTTCAACCGTTTTAGCTACCGAACAGTATTTCTCGAAAGAAAGCTGTGCCGCTTTTTTTGCTTTATCAGGGTTGATTTCTCCTTCTAAATAAAAAACCACATCGATTTCTTTGAAAGGTTTTGCTTCTTCAATCTGAACTCGTGTTCCTTCAACCTCAGCATTAAAAGAAGTAATTTCCTGACGTTGCTTTTTCAAGATTGAAATCATATCAATAGCGCTGCATCCCGCAACTCCCATTAATACCAATTCCATTGGACTTGCACCTAAATCGCTTCCGCCAAATTCGGCTCTGCTGTCAACGTCAACTATGTGTCCGCGTTCATTTTTTACTTTAAAATGAAATGCGTCATTTACTCTGTTTAAAGTTACTTTCATTGTGTTGTTATTTTTTTGTTTTTTAATTCAAATCAAAAATCTACAGTCTAAAATCTGCAATCTAAAATCAATTACCCTTTATCAGATAATCTCAAAATATCTCCGAAAACTCCTCTCGCCGTTACCGCAGAACCTGCACCAGCTCCCTGAATAACAATTGGACGATCTCCGTAAGATTCTGTGTAAATTTCGAAGAAAGAATCAGAACCTTTTAATCCGCCCAATGCAGTATCTTTTGGTACTGAAACTAATTTTACTTCTAAATTTCCTTTATCATTCTGCAAATCTCCAGACAATTCACCAATATATCTTAAAACGTGATTTGGCTGTTGCTCTGCTTTTATTTTAGCATAAATTGGATCAAATTCTTTTAATTTCGTTAAGAAATCTGCGGCACTTCCTTCACGTAAGTGTTCTGGAATTAAATTCTGAATTGAGATTTCCTCAAATTCATTTTGCAAATCCAATTCTCTAGCTAAAATTAATAATTTTCTACCAACATCATTTCCGCATAAATCCTCACGTGGATCTGGCTCTGTGTATCCGTTATCAATTGCTTCTTGCAAGATTTCGCTAAACGGCGCATCTTTCGCTGAGAAATTATTGAATAAATAACTTAATGTCCCAGAGAAAACTCCTTTTATTTTTGTGATGTTTTCTCCAGAAAGGTGCAATAATTTAATGGTATCAATTAACGGCAACCCTGCTCCAACATTGGTTTCATATAAGTAATTCTTTTGATTTTCTGCCAAAGCTTTTCTTAGTTCTTTATAAAAACCATAAGTTAACGTATTTGCTACTTTATTCGAAGAAATCAAATCGAAACTGCTTTCTACAAGTGGGATATAATTCTCAACGAAAGTAGCGCTTGCTGTATTGTCAATTGCAATTAAGTTTTCTAAATGATGTTCATTCGCATAAGCGATAATATCTTTAATGGTGTAAGCCTCGCCTTTAGTCGCAATTTCGTTTTTCCAATTGCTGTTAACACCGTATTTATTCAAAAGCAGTTTTTTAGAATTTGCAATTGCAAACACATTTAGCTTAATATCTTTACGTTTTTCAATTGCAGCAGCCGATTCTAAAATCTGGTTGATTAAAGTCCCTCCAACTAATCCGTGGCCGAAAATCGCAATGTTGATCTTTTTAGAAACACCAAAAATCTCTCCGTGAATTACGTTTAAAGCTTTATTTAATTCCTCTTTTTTAACAACTAAACTCACGTTTTTACCCGTTACCGTGTTGTTGAACAAAATCGGAACAATTTTATTTTTGATTAAAGCGGTATATGGTTTATGAAAAGTACTCAAATCCTGTCCAATAATCGAAATTACTGATACATTATCTGTTACCGTAATTTGATTTACGTCTTTAGAATAAAAGTCATTTTCGAATTCTTTTTCTAATTCCACCATTGCAAGAGTAGCTTTTTCTGTTGCCACAACAAGTCCGATTCCTCTTTCTGAAGAACCTTGAGAAATGATGCTTACACTAATATTGTGATCGCCCATTACTTTAAAAATTCGAGCATCAACTCCCGCTTTTCCAAGTAATCCGCGTCCTTCAAGATTTACTAATGATACATTTTCTAAAACAGAAAGCGTTTTAATTCCTTCTTTAGAAGAATCAGATGTAATTAAAGTTCCACGGTTTTCGTGGTTGAACGTATTTAAAATTCGTAACGGAATGTTTTTTTCTAATAACGGAATTATTGTTTTAGCATGTAAAATCGTTGCACCAAAATTTGCCAGCTCATTTGCTTCGTTGAATGATAAATATTCAATTTTCTTCGCATCAGCAACTAAATCTGGATTTGCAGTATAGATTCCGTCTACGTGCGTGAAGTTTTGTAATTCTTCAGCATTTAAATAATTTGCGATTAACGAAGCGGTATAATTACTGCCATTTCTACCTAAAGTAGTTGTGTCGTTGTTGTTGTTTGAGCCAATGAAGCCCGTAACTATATTAACCGTTTCGCCGTTATGTTCTTTAAAATAATTGACTACGTTTTTCTTTGAAAGCTGCTCTAAAGGCTGTGCATCACCAAATTTAGAATCGGTTTTCAACAAATCTCTCGTATCTACAAAATTGGCTGGAATTCCTTTTTCCAATAAAATAGCCGTCAATAATTTAGCCGAAAGCAATTCTCCTTTTGACAAAATCTGATCTTTGATTTTTTTGCTGTAATCGCCAATTAAGCTTACACCTTCAAAAAGTTTATCTAATACATTAAATTCTTCCGATAAATCTACATTCGGATAATCTGATATTTGATATTTTTTGAAATTTTCTAATAATTCTTTATAACTGCCATTTTTAGCAGCAATGCTTAAAATAAATTCTAATTCATCAGTAGCGTTTCCACGTGCAGAAACTACAACGGCAATTTTTTCACCTTGACTTACTTTATCAGAAATGATTGAAACAACTTTATTAAGTCCTTCTCCGTTTGCTAACGATTTACCTCCAAATTTTAATACTTTCATTTTATTTCTTTATTGTTTCTGCCTTAAAAATGTCGGCAAGTAAATAATCTAATTGTTTGTACTCGATTAAAAAAGCGTCATGTCCGTGAACCGAATCAATTTCGCTATAGAAAACATTGTCTTTAAACTTCTTTAATTCCTCATAGGTTTCGACATTTTCTTTGGCCGTAAAAAATAAGTCTGAATTGATTCCTACGATATGAATTGAAGCTTTTGTTTTAGACAATAAGTTTTCAAAACTTTCACTATTTCTAGTAATATCAATTGTTTTAAGCAATTGATTCATTAATTTATAAGAAGACAATTGGAATCTTTTCTGCAATTTTTTTCCGTGATGTGCGAGCCAGCTTTCGATATTAAAAATCAAAAGATCTTGATTTACAGTTCGCTGAAATTTTTCTTTAAATGATTCTGGCGAACGGTAACACAACATGGCATGAATTCTCGCATCTTCAATTGGTCTTGAAGAATTGTTTAGAATCTGTTCTTGCAGGAAGCAATTGGCGATAAGCCAATCCGTAGATTTCCAGTCACTCGCAATCGGAATAAGATTTTCTGTAATATTTGGCGCTAAAGCTAAAATTTCCCAAGCAATTCCGCCACCAACAGAACCTCCGATAACCGCAAAAAGCTTTTCGATATTTAAAATTTTTACACCTTCAATAAAGATTCTTGCAATGTCTCTTGCTGTAAAATCAAGATAATTTTCGATTAAGAAAGAATTGCTTCCGTTTCCTGGAATATCAAAAGCCAAAATGGTATAAACATCAGTATCAATGGTTTTACCTTGACCAATTAAGTCATTCCACCAGCCATTTTCTCCAGTAACTTGCGAATTTCCAGTTAAAGCATGATTAACCAAAACAATAGGCGCGCTGTGCAGCGGTTGTCCTGCCAGCGTAAAGCTTAATGGTATAGAATGATAAGTTGCACCACTTTCTGTGATGAAATCTTGAATTATAATGGGATTTGGTATATTTTCCAATTTCAAATCTGTTGTATTATTGATTTGTATATGGAAATATTAGAAAGAAAAACTAGGTTTAACTAGAAAAAATCTTGTTGTTATCTTTCCACGTTTGGCGTGGTAGAATGTAGCACCTTCTTCGTTTTACCGAAGGGTTGCTAAGGCTTCATCGGGTCTAATCCCTCGTCCTTTCTTTATAACATTTCAATACGTGTTTGAACTTAACGAGTGCAAATTAACTACTAATTTCTCTAACAAACAAATTTTATCTAAAAGTGTTTGTTAAATTTCTGAGACTTACTTTAGCAAAAACTATTATACGCAAAAATTTACCGAACATAAATGCCCAGTAAAATTATGCAGGTTTTAACCTAATTTATGTCGCTTTTCTGTTTAGATGAAAAGCGTTTCATTCTCTTTTGAATACATTAAAAACAATAAAGAATTTGGTACTTTTTTTACAGTACTTTTATCTTCTTCTGTAATTCCGAATCTTGGGTGAGCCAATTCGTTTGTTGGCGGTGGCGGATTATTTTTTCTTGTCCTTCTGTTTTTCAAGTTTGAAATTTTCTCTGCTAAGTAGTTCAATGTGCTCATGATATTAAGTTTTAGTTCAGTTTGCGTTTTATAATCTTTATTTCTCTTTTATGTTTGTGTTAAGCCCTTTTCGGGAATAAAAAAACCCTTTTGGATTTTTAGATACCAAAAGGGTTTAAGTTTTTAAACTCATTTATACTTTTAGTATCGACAGACGTGTACGCAAATAAGCGCGACAGCAAACATCTTGTTCATCTGTAAGGATTTATTCATCTGTGATTTATATTGTAATTTTAAATTTTGCATTTGTGTTAAATTAAAAAGCCTCCCAAATATTTTATGGGAGGCTCTTACTATATATTGTTTTCTTACAATTTATTAAGCAATAGACAACCCAGCCTCGGTAATAACCGAAATGGCGCAAAACATTTTGTTGACTTTTAAGTTCATTTGATTTCTAGTAGTTTTTGGGTATAACAAATATGCAAATATTTTTTTTATTACACAAATGAAATTCAAGAATTTAATTACAAATTTCGTTGAAAATGTGTTTTTTCACGACAAAAACCACCTTACAAATACAATTGTAAGATAAATAAGAACAAAAAATGTAGAATTAAGCTTTTTTCGCTTCTAAAACTTCCTATAACAAATCAGTTTATCAAAGAACATTGGTTATATTTTTCTATTTTTTGAGAAAATTTAAGACCAAATAGCCTCTTTATTTCTAATTCTTTCTGCAATTTTTAGAATATCGGTTATAATTCCTCTCGAAATTGCTTGTTTACATGCCGGTGCGCTCTGAATTACAATAGGAACATTCGCGTAAGATTTCGTGAAAATTTCAAAAATGGTATCCGAGCCTTTCAATTGACCGATTGGAGAATCTGTTGGTTCAGAAATTAATTTGACTTCGAGAGTTCCTTTTTCAACATCAAATTCGCCAACAAATCTCAAAACATGATTTTCGGCTTGCGTGATTTTAGCAATTTTAAAAGACTTATCGACTTCCTCTTTATTCAAGATGCCATTTTTCTCCAAATGCTGTTCAGTAATAAAGGGTTTGACTTTAATATCTGAAAGCTCAAAATCTTTTCCTATTTCTCTCGCCAAAATCAGAAGCTTTCTTGCGGTATCATTTCCAGATAAATCCTCTTTAAATGTCGATTTCATCAAACCTAAAAGACTTGCATCTTTTAAAACAGATGAAAATGAAACATCTTCAGATGAAAATCGGTTAAAGACATAACTTAAATTATCTGAAAAAACACCTCGGATTTTAGTGATTTTTTCTCCCGAATAATATAAATCTCTTAAAGTCTGTAAAACTGGAATTCCAGTGTCGACCGAAGTTTCGTAAAGAAATTCCTTGTCGTACTTTTTAAGATTTGCACGCAATTCTTTATACAAATCGATCGGAAGCGTGTTGGCTTTCTTATTTACTGCTACAATATTAAATCCGTTTTGAATTAAAGTGTTGTAATGTTTTACGAGTTCGTCGCTAGCTGTTGCATCAACGGCAATTAGATTTTCGAATTCATTTTCTTGTGCAAACTCGACAATATCTTCTACCTTAAAAGGAACTGCCAATTGTCTGAAATTGGTTTCCCAAGAATACCCAACACCTTCTTTCTCAAAAAAAGCAACCGTTGAATTGGTTATAATTGGAAAATGAAAATCAACATTTTTGCTTTCAAGAAAAAATTCCTGACTTTCAATAATCTGATTAATCAAAGTGCTTCCGATATTTCCAATTCCGAAAAGGATAATGTTTATTTTAAGCTTTGACATAATTTCTAACATTTTAGTTTTTAACCACAATTAAGACACACTGCAGTGCGCCTCTACATGGTTTAATTTATAAAGATGTTTTTCACAAAAAATTACCTTTAGCACAATGGCTAAAGGCAATCTTTCAAACAAAAAACAAAAAAACCTAATTTTTATTGATGCTGTATTGAGAAAGTTTAACGCTCTCAAAAACAGCTTCCAGATCAGCAATTAAATCCTCAATATCTTCAATTCCCACAGACAGACGAACCAAATCTTTAGAAACTCCTGTTTCTATTTGCTCTTCATCTGTCAATTGCTGATGCGTTGTACTTGCTGGATGAATAATTAATGATTTTGTATCACCAATATTTGCCAGTAGAGAGAATAATTTAGTTTCATCTACTACTTTTTTAGCAGCATCAAAACCTCCTTTTAATCCAAAAGTGATAATTCCGCTTTGGCCTTGCGGTAAATATTCTTTAGCCAAATCGTAATATTTGCTTGATTTTAAACCTGGGTAATTTACCCAAACTACCTCATCTTGTTTTTCTAACCATTCAGCTAGAGCCAAAGCATTTTCGCTATGTTTCTTGATTCGGATTGGCAGCGTTTCTAATCCTTGAATGATCTGGAAAGCATTAAATGGACTCAAAGCAGCACCAAAATCACGTAAACCTTCAATTCGAGCTTTTGCAATAAAAGCCGCATTTCCTAAAGCTTCGTGATATACTAATCCATGGTATCCTGCAGACGGTTCAGTAAATTCAGGGAATTTTCCGTTAGACCAGTCAAAGTTTCCAGCATCAATGATAACGCCTCCTAATGAAGTTCCGTTTCCAGCAATATATTTAGTTAAGGAGTGAATTACAATATCGGCACCATATTTAATTGGGTTTAATAAATAAGGTGTCGCAACTGTATTGTCTACTATAAATGGCACTTTGAATGCTTTGGCTTCCGCCGAAATTCCTTTTAAATCCAATATATCTAATTTTGGATTTCCAAGAGATTCAACAAAAAATGCTCTTGTATTTTCTTTTGCTGCTTTGGTAAAGTTTTCAGGTTTTGAAGGATCAACAAATGTTGTTGTAATTCCTAATCTTGGTAAAGTAACTTTTAAAAGATTATAAGTTCCTCCATATAAACTGTTTGATGCAACAATATGATCTCCTGCTTTAAGCAAAGTCAATAAAGTTGTCGAAATTGCCGATGCTCCAGAAGCCGTAACTACAGCCCCGATTCCGCCTTCGAGCGCAGCTAAACGCTGTTCCAAAACATCGTTTGTTGGGTTATTTAATCTTGTGTAAATAAATCCAGCTTCTGCAAGACCAAATAAATTGGCAGCGTGATCTGCGTTATTAAATACGTATGATGATGTCTGATAAATAGGCACGGCTCTTGTTCCTGCATTTTTAGTAACATCGTGTCCTGCATGTAGTGCGTTTGTTGCAAATTTTTGTGTACTCATGATTTCTTAGTTTTTTTAATATTGTTAATACTATTATATATTGTAATTGATTTTTGAAATTTTATAATTTGAAGTTTTAAGCCAAGAATTCTTCCGCTTCTTCTTCAAGCTCATACAACTGGAACAGCAACGATTTTTGCTTTACATTCTGTTCTTTTTCTATTCTTGTTGTTTCTCTTGTTACTTCTTCTGATGTATGATTGTTTTGTTGAGAATCGTTTCTCAATAAATATTCTAATGCAATTGAATTTAATGTTCTCATGATTTTAATTTTAAATGTGTTGAAATAAAAAAGCCCTTTCGGATGGCGACCAAAAGGGCTTATAGCTTAACTATAACAAAGATTCTACTCTTTCACTTTTGGCAACAGCAATGAGGGATGCACATTTGCATCATTTTACAACACATCATATTTCCTTTTGCTATTGTTTTCATTTTTTAAAATTATCTTGTTTTAAACTCGACTATTTCTATAGAGTAAAAGTAGTAATATTTATTTAACCACCAAATTAAAATTGAAATTTTCTTATATTTTTTTCTAAACCTTTTATTTAGGCCATAAAAAAACCTCTGCTATTCGGCAGAGGTTCTATTTATATAGTATTTGAAAAATAACTACAATAGTGTCTCTGCGGATAATTCCGGCATCTTACAAGACATCATATTGCAAACTGTAAATTTCATTTCTTTCTTTTCTTTTAACGTGGCAAAGTTGCGAACTATTTTTTAATCAGCCAAGTAAAAACTTAAATAATTTCCATTACCCTATCAATTTAGTATGTTTGTGTTAAATTTATACGTTTAAAAATAAAAAAAGTTGAACTTTAATTTGCAAATCAAAATGGTTTCATACCTTTGCACCCGAAACAGAGGAAAAATTTGAACTGATTGCAACCTCTTCATAATGAAATGATTTCGTTATGAATGCTGAAAAATTCATTTCAGTAGTAAAAAATGCTAAAGCAGAAACTCTCCTTTAGCCCTTTTAGCAATTACTTTTTCCCGCATAATTTTAATTAAAACAATTATTTTTACATTATTATGGCTTATTTATTTACGTCAGAATCTGTTAGTGAAGGGCATCCAGACAAAGTTGCAGATCAAATTTCGGATGCATTAATTGACAACTTTTTGGCATTTGATGCTGATTCTAAAGTAGCTTGCGAAACACTAGTTACAACTGGTCAAGTTATTTTAGCAGGTGAAGTAAAATCGAATACTTATCTTGATGTTCAGCAAATTGCAAGAGAAGTAATCCGTAAAATCGGATATACTAAAAGTGAGTATATGTTTGAAGCGAATTCATGTGGAATTCTTTCAGCTATTCACGAGCAATCTGCAGATATTAACCAAGGTGTTGACAGAGCTAAGCCAGAAGAGCAAGGTGCAGGTGACCAAGGAATGATGTTTGGTTATGCTACAAACGAAACTGAAAACTACATGCCTTTGGCATTAGATTTATCTCATAAATTATTACAAGAGTTAGCAATTTTAAGACGTGAAAACAAAGAAATCACGTATTTACGTCCAGATGCTAAATCTCAAGTTACATTAGAATATAGCGACGATAACAAACCTACTCGTATTGATGCAATTGTTATCTCTACTCAACACGATGATTTTGATGAAGAAGCTACAATGTTGGCTAAAATCAAAAAAGATATTGTTGAAATCTTGATTCCAAGAATTATCGCTAAAAACCCAGAGCACGCTCATTTATTTAACGATAAAATCAACTACCACATTAACCCAACAGGAAAATTCGTTATTGGAGGACCTCACGGAGATACTGGTTTAACAGGAAGAAAAATTATCGTTGATACTTACGGTGGAAAAGGTGCTCACGGTGGTGGTGCATTCTCTGGAAAAGATCCAAGTAAAGTAGATAGAAGTGCTGCTTATGCTACACGTCATATCGCTAAAAACTTAGTTGCAGCAGGTGTTGCTGACGAAATCTTAGTTCAGGTTTCTTACGCAATTGGAGTTGCTGAGCCAATGGGAATTTTCATTGAAACTTACGGAACTTCTAAAGTAAACTTAACTAACGGTGAAATCGCTAAAAAAGTAGAAGCTATCTTCGATATGCGTCCTTACTTTATTGAGCAACGTTTAAAATTAAGAAATCCAATTTACAGCGAAACTGCTGCTTACGGACACATGGGGCGTAAACCAGAAACTGTAACTAAAACTTTCTCTGCTCCTGGCGGAAACCAAAAAACAGTTACTGTTGAATTGTTTACATGGGAAAAACTTGATTTTGTTGACCAAGTAAAAGCTGCATTTGGATTGTAATTCAATCTGAATCTTAAATATTAAAAAGGCTGTCTAAAATTTTAGACAGCCTTTTTTGTTTTTGGCTAATTTATAAATTAAACCCGACAGGTTTTAAAAACTTGTCGGGTTTCGTAATTGTTTAATATGTCCCGTTTTGCATTTTAGTCAAAACTTCTTTCATTTGGTTTGCCGTTTCTCCTTCAACATAATCATTCAAATATTTTACTGCCAAAGTTTGCGTTTCAATCGCTTTTTGCTTTTGTCCGTCTTTGTAATACAACTGAGCCAAAGTATCTAAATAATAAGGATTGTTTTTGGTTACAACCAAACTATATTCGGACCATTTAATAGCATCTTTAGTAAAGTTTGAATTCTGAGAATTCTCTACCACTGTCCAAGCTGCATTATTGCAAAGGTTTGAATGATAATCTTTAAACGAATTCCATCCATCATAAGAATAACTTGAACTTGAATCTAATCCTGAAAAGATTGCATCTAATTTTTCAATTGGACTTGCTCCTGCCAAAGTCGAATCAAAATAAGAATTAAACTCTTTTAAGAAAGTTGCATTAGAACCGTCATTCTCTTGAAGTTGTGCCAAATAATAAAAATAGTTTCTATATACATCAAAATTTCCTTTTCCAGAAGCGATAATTCTTTTGTAAAGCGAATTCACTTTATCTCTATTTATTTCGCCAGAAGCTCCATCTTGAGAAAGATAAAGGTTTTGCTGTAAGGCATCTGAAACTTCAGAAATTGGATTTCCAATAGTATGAGTCTCTCCTATTTTAGTATTAAAACCAGAACGAATATTTTCAATTTCATCTGAATGTTTTAATACATAATCGATTGCTAAGAAATCTGTATCATTCAAAATTCTGTCTGCACTAAAAAGCTGTTTTGTAAATCCTTGATTCTTGATTTCTTTCAAAATCGTTTCAACCAAATACATATCTACATTTTTATCTTTCTGATGCGCCTCAATTAATTTTTTCCATGATTGAGCGACTTCTTTCTGATTTAAAGATGTTTTAGTAACTACAAACTCAGCCGAATTTGGATCGCTTACAGCAGATTCTCCTTCATAATCATAAGAAGATTCTAGTAAAGCGGCTTTATTAAAAGCAGCAATCAAATCGGTATCAGATGCTTTTTTATTCTTTAAAACATTATTTATTGAAAGGAAGGCGTTTGCCCTCTGAAGTCTTCTATAAAAATCTCCATAATAGCTAAATTGATATTGTTGCGCTGCCAAATCTGATTTTGCAATAGCAAGTTGATTGCCTTCTCCGTTTAAAATAATTATACTTGGATCGCTGGTAATTTTATTGTTTTTAAGCCATTTTTTATCATCGGCTCCAGCCAAATAATAATTATAGATATCATAAAGAGCATTATAAGAATCGTACATATTATATCCCGTTTGGGTTTCTTGCTCTTTTACAAAAGCATCAAAACCTTCTTTGGCTGTTTTATTCTTGCTGTCTACAACAACAACCAAAAACTTATTGCTAGCTGTTTTTGTAGATTCTATTGCCTTTTTTAGATTGTCTTCGACCTTTAATTTAAAATCATATTTGTTGTATGTCGATGAAGCATTTGTGGCGTCTATAGCAGCAGCCTCTACAACTGCAGCGGCGCTGTCAACTATTACTCCATAATCTTCTGTAGAAACGTCTTTTCCTGGATAAGTCCAATTGGTAATAGTTTGACTTTCAAGAGGAAGAACTTTCGGCGTTTTCTTAACTGGCTGCGGATCTTTTTCATTGACAAATACTAGTGGATTTAATCCTGATTTCTCTGATATTCTCAGCTCATTTGTATGTTTATCATAAAATCCTGCAATCTGTAAATCGCCTAAAACTGCCAATTCATAATTGATCGTTATTTCTGAAACGTCTTTTGGTAAAGCGTATTTATTTACATTGCTTTTTCCGCCATATTCTTCATATACTAAATATAAAAAGTCTGCTTTCTCAATTTCAAAATCCAAATCGACTTTACTCCATTCTGGATCAATTTTACTTTTAATGTCTGAAACTCTTTGATATTTAACTTCTTCTTTTCCTTTTTGAGTTCCAATAAAGAAAGAATAATAAGCTGGATCTTTGAATATTACTTTTATATTTTTAGCTTTTTTGTCGACTTTGAAAGAAAGGTCAAAACTGGTTTCTGCCGTTGCATTTTTAGCAAACAGCAAAGAATCTCCTTTTACCTCATAACCGCCTGAATAAAAAACCAATTCGTATTTATTATCATCTAACAAATTCAACTTGATTTTTTGACCTTTATTAGTCGATAAATAGGTTCCTTTTTCAATGTTTTTTGTTTGAGAAAAAGAAATAAAGATTCCAGAAAACAACAGTAATAAACTCCAAATAAAATTGCGCATAATTAAAATTTTGGTTGTTAATAGTAGAAGCGCAAAGATATTTGATTCTTTTGGAATAAAACATCAAAAACTTAAATCTTGTAATTAAATTACTATAAATTATATTTCATAGAAAATATGATATAACGCGGTTGAACGGTGTATTGAGAAACTCGCGTTGAGAATTGAGAAAAACTATCATCGTTTAGATAAGTCGTGTTCAATAAATTGGTTGCCGAAACTTTATATTCCCACTTGCTGTTTTTCTTTTGATAAACCAAACTCGCACTTAAGAAATCATATTCGTTGTCAACCGTTTTGTCTCCATTATAATAATGATAGAATTCGTATTCTGAAACAAAAGAGAAACTATCTAAGAAATAATAATCTAATCTTGCAAATGGCTTATCTGTATAAAAAGTTGAACCGCTGTATTTGTTAACCAAAAGATTATAACCAAATTCTATATTTGGAAGATTCTTATAATTTGTTGACGCTTTCACAGTGTAGCTTTGGCTGAAACTTTCTGTAGTAGATAATTGATTGTTTTGAATATTGTTGAATTTCGACCAATTAAAACTAACATTTGCAGAAGCTTTATAATTCTTTAAAAACGAGCGTCCGTAATTTCCCATTCCGGTAAAAGTTTCATCGGCTAGATTAGAATTATAAGGAACTGAAGATTGATTAATTCCGTCAAAATTAGCTTTTGTTTTAATCGCATCTACTTTTTTTGTATAAGTGGCATTGGCAAAAATGTTCTCAAAATTGAACATATTATATTTAAAATAACGAAGCGAATGCACTTGAGAAGTTGCATTTTCTAAGAAACGATTTCCGCGAAACAAACTGCTATAATCAGACAAAACATAACCTGCAGCCAATTGATTAATATCAGTAAAATCATTCGTTAGAGAGAAATTATACGTCAAAGTTTCCGATTTTTTGATTTGGTATAAAGCAAAGAAATCTGGCAATACTTTGGTGAAATTTTGAGAATAGTCGGATCCCAATTGTCCATTTGCCATTTGATAGGTATGCAAACTAACACCTGGCGTAAATGTAAATTTCCCCGTTAGAATTTTATAATGAAAACCTAGAAAAGCATCATTAAAACGATAATCGACATCGTTATTATTTTCAGGATCATTTAAGTCGTTTTTATCTCCATTATCTAACATTTGGAAAATGTGAGAATTGAAGTTTTGATACGAATAGGTATTTCCTAACGTAACATTAAAATTGCTTTTTGGCGTTACCATATAATAGTAATCCAATTTAGTATCCAATTTATTGGTTTTTACAAAACGATCCTGATTCAAATCGTTGCGATTTTGTTCCGTAATATATCCTGATAAATCAAAAGGTTGCGATCTTAAATTGGCATTATAAAAAGGATTTTCGTCTTGATACAAATGCTGCATTTCAAAAGCAAAAATATTTTTATCGCTTTGCGTATAATACAAACTCAAATTCTGATTGATAGAAGTTGGATCTTGTTTCTTTTCAGTTAAAATGGTTTCAACCGCCGAAACATTATCTACAACCGATTCGCGAAGTAAATCTGTATCTTCATTCTGTTTTGACAATTTAGTCAAGATATCATAATCAAACTGAAATTTATCATTTGGCTTATAAGTTGAACTCAATTTAAAAAGTCCCAAATTATTCTTTTGATGTGTCATTTCATCACGTTTCTGCTGATCTCCAGAATCTAAAATCGTGGTTTGAGATTTCGTTTCTAAATCTGTTTTCGAAGTCGAAAGAATTCCGAAACCACTAATATTCCAAGCTTTATTAATAGAATAAGCAAAGTTTGTTGCGCCAAATTTAGTTTCAATTTCTTTCGCACGATTATTTCGCAATAATGAAATCCCTAAATCATTTGAAGAAACATTAAAACTGCTTCCTCCCTTTTTCATCATATTTTTGAATCCGCCTGTGAACTTAAAGTAATCTTGAGCCGTAAGAGGCAATTCGCCAATATTATTAAAATTGGTAATTAAATTAATACTGTACTTTGGACTGTAATAGAATAATTTTGGGTTAATGATATAACGGCTGTCCAATTCTGCAACGCCAATTCCTGCGGTAACATCTCCAAACCAAAAGTTCTTTTTTCCTTCTTTTAATTTGATATTCATCGCCACATTATCCTGATCGTTTTCAAGACCTTTAAGCGCGCTTACTTCATTGTAATTTCGTAAAACCTGAACTTTATCAATTGCATCTGCTGGAATATTTTTAACGCCTAATTTGGTATCTCCGTCAAAAAAGTCTTTTCCTTCAACCATCAATTTACTGACTTTTTTTCCTTCAACTTCGATTTCACCATCGGCATTTACCTCAACCCCTGGTAATTTCTTCAGAACATCTTCAAGCTTTTTTTCTGTTCCCGATTTAAAAGAATCTGCATTGTAAACAATTGTGTCACCTTTTATAGAAACAGGCATTTCTCGAACAATTTCTACACCTTCCAATTCAATTCCAGAACCATCCAAAACAATATTGTGAGTCAAATTTTCAGACTTTGTCGATACTGCAATTTCTTTAGATTTCATTCCCAAATAACTTACTTTAATGGTATAAGCCGTATTTGGTTTTAAAGTCAGTTGAAACTTTCCTTTGTCGTTGGTAATTCCGTATGAATCCATTGCTTTTGTGCCATTATTAATAGCCATAATATTGGCCATTTCCAATGGATTTTTCTGTTCATCTTGAATGAAACCATCAAAACGAACGCTTTGCGCAAAAGAAAAAGAAGTGATCAAAAAGGCGATGAAAAAATATAATTTGTTCATTAAAAAAATGCTTAGAATAAATAATTAAGTTTAGGATTATCTTCCTGGAGGAGGTGGAGGTCCGCCCGCACGACCACGGTTCATCTCTCTAAATTCTTCCATTTTTTTAATTACTGTTTCGTCGTATTCTTTCTGAGAAATTACTTTTCCTTTTTTAGACGGTTTTATTTCCACTTTATCTTTCGCATTCAAAACAATTTTTGAACATAAGATTGTCGTCGTTCCGTCATTGATTTCTAAAATTAAACCTGGAAGTCCCCAGTAGTTCTCTGGCCCTTGATTTATAGGAATTTCAGGCGTATACCAAGCTGTTACTACAATTTCTTTTGGAATTTCGAAGTTATCAGCAAAATTCGTTTTGGTATCTCCCGAAGTCTTTTTAGTTTCATCTTTTTTAGCTTCATCCTTCTTATCATCATTATTTTTAGGTCTGAAGTTTCTAAAATCAGTTTTGCTGGCTTCTTTGACAGCTGTTGCTTTATAACAGTTGTAGCCTCCAATTTGTTTGGTTTCTTGTTCTAATTTCCAATTTAATTTTGGCAGAGAATCCACAACAAGGAATTCTTTTCCCATGAATTCTTTATCAACGGTATATGTTTTTGTTTTTACATCTTTATAAAAAGTACCTCCGCCTCCAGTAAGCGAACCAAACATCATACGAAAACCGCCTTGCTGCTGACCTGGCGCTTCTAGTTTTTCTTCTTCTTTATAAATAGATGCCGATTTATCGAAGTTTAGAATGAATGTTTTTTCGAGCATTTTTTTCATACGCTCTTCCATATTTTTCTGCATTTCTGGCGTAATATCTCTGTTTCCGCGCATTCCTTCAAACTTTGGCGCTTGGGTTTTTGACTCGTAAACAGCCATTCCTTGAAAATCTTTTTGAGCTTGAATTTGTGTTGCAACAAGCATCAAAGTCATATATAAAAATATTTTTTTCATTTTATTTTCTTTAAAGTGAGTAAATCCGATAAAACTTACATTCAAATGTATTATTTATTTTAAAATCCAAAAAACTAAATATATTAACGGTATCAAGGAATAGATAGAACCGCTTATTTTTTAGACTATTAGAATTTAAAAAGGTTTAAGAGCCTATTTTGAAATTCTAACAAGAGTTTTTTGTAATTTGGTAATCTTATAAATCAATTTCTAATGTATAAAACGGTGCAAAAAACTTTATTCTGCTTATTTCTTTTCTGCACTTTTCAGGCGCTTTCAGCTCAGGATTTGAGCATAAATCCAACTTTAATTTCGCAGTATAAAAATACTTCAGATGAGTTTTTAGGATATGATACTTTTGGATATTCCTACCAAATCACAAACAACGTTTTTAGTAAAATTAAAGGGAAAGAAATCTTCGAATATAAGAATGTCTCTTTGGGAAAAATTACAAAAGTTGATCTTCAGAATCCGTTAAAAATTGTACTATTTTATGAGGATTTCAATAGTGTTGTTTTATTGGATAACCAATTAAATAAAATGACCGAAATTAACTTTTCGCAGAATGCAACTCCAATTGTAGTAAGTGCTATCGGAATGTCGACGCAAAATCAATTATGGATTTACAATACTTTAAATCAACAAATTGGTCTTTTTGATTATTTAAAAAATGAATACAAAACGGTTTCAATTCCGCTGACAGAAGCCATTCAATATTATCAAACTGATTTTAATACTTTTTATTGGATTGATAAGAAAAACAACTGGTACTCTTGCGATATTTTCGGAAAGATTACATCTCTGGGGAAAGTCACAGATTTTGACAAAATTGAAATAACAAATTCTAATCAATATCTTTTCAGTAAAGATAATTTGTTGTATTTTAAAGGTTTTAATAAATCAAATCCAGAAGTAATTTCTGAGATTAAAATTTCAGAAAAAACCTTTGACAATTTTTATTACAAAGACCAAATTTTATCTATTTTTACAGCTACAGATATATCAAATTATAAAATCGTAACACCGTAATGCACATAGCAATAGCAGGAAACATAGGCGCAGGAAAAACCACTCTGACCAAATTATTAGCGAAACATTTCAAATGGGAACCTCATTATGAAGATGTAGTTGATAATCCGTATTTGGATGATTTTTACCATCAGATGGAACGCTGGTCATTTAATCTTCAGATTTATTTCCTAAATAGCCGTTTTCGCCAAGTGCAGCAAATTCGCGAAAGCGGAAAAAAAATCATTCAGGATAGAACGATTTATGAAGATGCGCATATTTTCGCACCCAATTTATATGCGATGGGTTTGATGACAAGCCGTGATTTTGAAAATTACACGTCTTTGTTTGAATTAATGGAATCTTTAGTAAAAGCTCCAGATTTATTGATTTATTTAAGAAGTTCTATTCCTAATTTAGTTGGACAAATCCACAAGCGCGGACGTGAATATGAAAACTCTATTTCCATCGATTATTTAAGCCGTTTGAACGAAAGATACGAAGCTTGGATTCAGACTTACAGTAAAGGAAAACTCTTGATTATTGATGTTGATAATATTAATTTTGTTGACAACCCTGAAGATTTAGGTGATATCATTAATAGAATTGACGCTGAATTGAACGGTTTGTTTTAAACACGAATTACACAGATTTGCACGAAATAAAAAAAATGCCTCTAATTTTTTAGAGGCATTTTCTTTTTTTGATTATCCTAACAGGTTTCCAAAACCTGTTAGGTATGTTTTTTATTCTAATCTTTTAAATATAAAACCTAACAGGTTTTGGAAACCTGTTAGGATAGATCGTAAATTATTTCGCAGCTTCAACTTTTGCTAAAACTTCTTCTTCAGTTCCTTCAAAAACTTCTGTAGTTGTTTTACCATTTACAGTTTTGGTAACAGTTCCAGTAGTTTTTCCGTCTATATTTTTAACCTCAACACGAACTGATTCACTTTCTGCATGAGCATATTTTCCGTTCGCATCAAAATGGGCCAGACATTTAGCTGTTTCTTCTTCAGAACAACCTTTTTCTTTACACATTTTAATACATTCTTCTTTTGTCATTCCAGACATATCACCGCATTTAGATATTCCTGCATGCATTTCTGTTTTAGCACAGCAAGATGCTTTTCCTGCGATGTCTGATGGCGCGTGGCCTTCACCCAAAATTGGCGCGATTACCAATCCAATCAAACAAGTTAATTTAATTAAGATATTCATTGAAGGTCCAGAAGTATCTTTAAACGGATCTCCAACTGTATCTCCTGTTACAGCTGCTTTATGCGCATCAGAACCTTTGTATGTCATTTCACCATTGATCATTACTCCAGCTTCAAAAGATTTCTTAGCATTATCCCAAGCACCTCCTGCATTATTTTGGAAAACTGCCCAAAGCACGCCAGAAACAGTAACTCCAGCCATATATCCTCCTAACATTTCTGCAATTAACTGATTGTTGTCTGAGTAAACTAATTTCCCTAAAAGCACAATCAATATTGGAAATCCAATCGTTAAAATCCCTGGAAGCATCATTTCTCTTAAAGCAGCTTTTGTAGAAATTTCAACACATTTTCCGTATTCTGGTTTTCCTGTTCCTTCCATAATTCCTGGAATTTCTTTGAACTGGCGACGAACTTCGTACACCATATCCATCGCAGCTTTTCCAACAGAATTCATTGCTAAAGCAGAGAAAACTACCGGAATCATTCCACCGACAAATAACATCGCTAAAACTGGTGCTTTAAAAATATTGATTCCGTCTATTCCTGTAAAAGTTACATACGCAGCAAATAAAGCCAATGAAGTCAAAGCTGCAGAAGCAATGGCGAATCCTTTTCCTGTTGCTGCCGTTGTATTTCCAACTGAGTCTAAAATATCAGTTCTTGTACGAACTTCTTTTGGTAATTCGCTCATTTCTGCAATACCTCCAGCATTATCAGAAATTGGTCCGAACGCATCGATCGCCAATTGCATCGCTGTTGTAGCCATCATTGCTGAAGCCGCTAAAGCTACTCCGTAAAATCCTGCTAAAGCGTACGAAATCCAAATTGCCACAGCAAACAATAATACAGTTGGGAAAGTCGAAATCATACCTGTTGCTAAACCTGCAATCACATTTGTTCCCGCTCCTGTAGACGATTTTTGAACGATTGCCAAAACTGGTTTTGTTCCTAATCCTGTATAATATTCTGTTACTGATGAAATAGCACCGCCCACAACTAATCCGACTAATGTCGCATAGAAAACACGCATTGATGAAATTGCCTTAGATCCTTCGCCAAAGAAACTCATCTGCATTGTTTCTGGCAGCATATATTGCACTAAGAAGAAACAAGCCACAGCAGTCAAAACAATAGAAACCCAGTTCCCTATATTTAATGCTTTCTGTACTTGGGCTTCTCTAGCATTATCGTCTGAAATTTTTACTAAAAGAGTTCCGATAATCGAAAATATAATTCCGAAACCAGCAATTGCCATTGGAAGTAAAATTGGGCCAATCCCGCCAAAAGCGTCATTGATGTTTCCTCCCATATCTTTTATCACATAATTTCCAAGAACCATTGCCGCTAAAACAGTTGCTACATAAGAACCAAATAAATCTGCTCCCATACCTGCAACGTCTCCTACGTTATCTCCTACGTTATCAGCAATTGTAGCTGGATTACGAGGATCATCTTCTGGAATTCCTGCTTCAACTTTACCAACTAAATCAGCTCCAACATCGGCTGCTTTTGTGTAGATTCCACCACCAACACGTGCAAATAAAGCGATTGATTCTGCTCCGAGTGAAAATCCTGCAAGAGTTTCTAGAACAACAGTCATAGTATCTGTATCTTTCCAAACTCCGTCAGAAAAAAGATTGAAGAAAATGATAAAAAAGGATGTTAATCCTAAAACAGCTAAACCAGCAACGCCAAGTCCCATTACGGTTCCACCGCCAAAAGAAACTTTTAAAGCTTGTGGCAAACTTGTACGTGCCGCTTGAGTAGTTCTAACGTTTGTTTTAGTTGCGATCTTCATTCCAATATTTCCAGCGTAAGCTGAAAATAAAGCACCAAAAATAAATGCAATTACGATTAATAAATGTGTTTTAACTCCTGGAATAAATGTAATTCCTGCCAAAGCTAAACTGGCAATAATTACGAAAATGGTTAGTAACTTATATTCTGCTTTTAGGAAAGCTAAGGCCCCTTCATAAATGTAATCTGAAATCTCTTTCATCTTACCATCCCCGGCATCTTGTTTTAAAACCCAACTCCTTTTTATTCCCATGAAAAGTAATCCTAAAACTGCCATTATAATTGGCAGGTAAATCATAAATGCATTCATAATATTTTAATGGTTTTGGTTAATAGTCAACAATCTAACTAAAACGAATTTAAACAAAAAAGCAATACTCCTGACGGTAGTATTGCTTTTTTTATATTAGAATGCGGTTAAAATTATTTAATGCTAAATAATCCAGCCGGTTTATTTTCAATGTCATCGAAACGCTTTGTACACTCAGCGATAATATCGTAAGCTTCTTTAACATCTCCCCATCCTTCTACATCTACTTTTTTGTTTTCAAGATCTTTGTAAACTTGGAAAAAGTGCTCGATTTCTTTTACTAAGTGTGGGTTAATATCAGAAAGATCATTTAATGAATTCCAGATTGGATCTGAAACTGGTACACAAATAATTTTCTCGTCTGGTCCTTTATCATCTGCCATGTGGAATACACCAATTGGCTTAACTTCCATAACACATCCAGGAAAAGTTGGTTCGTTTACCAAAACTAATACGTCAAGAGGATCACCATCTAAAGCTAAAGTTTCTGGAATAAATCCGTAATCTGCTGGGTACATCATTGAAGAGAATAACATTCTGTCAAAACGCATTCTTTTAATTTCAAAATCGTACTCGTATTTATTTCTGCTTCCTCTTGGTATTTCGATTAATACATCGAAAGTCGTTAATTTGTCTGCGGTCATTTTCGTTTTTTATTATTTCTATAATTTCGGTTGCAAAAATAACTAAAGAATCTAGTTCTACAATAAAAAAGAAGGTTAAATTATCCGCATTAGAGTTTAAAAAACAAGCATTTAATAGCTAATTGTTCGATTTCTTTTTTTCAAGTAATAATGCCAGAGCAAATAGGTCGCATAAGAACGATACGGACTCCATTGTTCGGCATGAATTTCCATTTCCTGTTTATCGTGAATATTGAGCAATTCTTTTATGGTATTAATTACTGCAATATCACCAAGCGGAATCAAATCTGGCTCTTCCAGACAAAACATTAAATAAATATCGATGGTCCAATTTCCAATTCCTTTTAATTTAATTAATTCTTCACGAACTTGTTTTGCCGACTTTGAAGGCAAGCTTTCAACATCTAATTCTTTGTTTAAAATCGCTTCGGCTAAAACTTTAATGTATTTTGTTTTTTGGCGGCTTACTCCAAGATTTCGATATTCTTCGTCTGGCAAAATTGCCATTGTTTCAGGATTACAAGTAGTATAAGATTTAATTTTTAAAAATGTAGCTTTTGCCGAATCGATAGAAACTTGCTGTTCCAAAATTAATAGCACCAAAGTTTCAAAACCTTGTGGACGTTTTGGAATTGGCGGCAATCCGTATTTTTCGATTATTTCCCGAAATATCGGATTTTTATTGGTTAAGAAATCGATAGCTTCTTGCATTACTTTCGTTTTTAAATCTATTTCAAAATTAAATAAAAAAGTATTTAGTAAATGATAGTTTTGGTTTCACGCAGATTTTACAGATTTAAGCTGATAAACGCAGATTAAATAATTTAAAATTGTAAAAATAAATCTGCTTAAATCTGCAAAATCTGCGTGCAAAAAAAATAAGCATAAAAAAAATCGCAAAGATTTTAAACCTTTGCGACTTTGTAACTTTGAACCTTTGCCTCTTTTAAAATTAGAAATAGAATCCGAAAGATCCTTTTACTGCAAATTTATGAGCATCTGGCATATCTAGATAATTTCCTCTCCAAGAAAAATCAATTCGGAAAACTTTAAATATATTTCCAATTCCTGCATGATATTCATAATACACTTTTTCTGGAGCATTGTAAGGTAATCCAGAAGCATTAATAGCGCGGTTGGCATCAGAAATTGTTCCGTGAACAGCTCTTACTCCAACAAACTCTCTCCAATTCAGTTTTCTCATAAAAGGAACTCTTGCGAATAATCTTCCTCCAAAATCATGATTCCATTGCAAAGTAGTGTATTGATCCGTAACGAATTCGTAGAAATTCAAGTTACTGAATGTATTCTCGATCGTAAAATAAGTCTGGTTACCCGGAATTACACTCATCAAACCTAACGGAATTGTACCAAATGTTTTTCCTGTTTCCAGAATAATATTTGATCTTCCTAAAGGTCCAATAATAATAGGCTGTTTGTAAAAAACCTGGATTTTTTCATAAGCAAAATCGCTATCAAAAACACCTTTTAAACCATAACTAAAGTTCACAAAGAAATGACTAAAAGGACTATCAACTAAATCACGCTCAACTCCATAACCAATCGTTTTACGATTTGGCATATATTCAAACTGAATATTCGCTTCTGATTGTTTTACATCGCTTTTTACAACTCCCATAGGGTTTGATGCACTTGGCAAGGTCGTATAATAATCCAGACTAAATGTCTTTGAAGCCGATTCTAATGTTCGATACGAAAGGCCTGCTTGAACGATGAAGTTCTTTTTCGCCTCCATTTCAACAGAAATATTACTCAAATTGATATTGGTTAATTTTCCGTTACTTCCTGTTGTAAATAAGGCAGAAGATGCAAAACTTCGTCCTAAAACGTCATTCGTAGTGGTTAAACTCGCACCTATTTGCTCAATGTCACGCCTATTTCCTCCAGAAATAATAACTCGGTTTTTCTTATCAACCATCCATTTTCCTGAAACTCCGTATTTGAATTTATTATCATCAAATCCGTAAGCTGTGTAGGCTTGAATACGCCAAGGATCATTAGGTCCAAAATAGGTTCTTCCACCAACTCTTAGCCTTATACCTTCGACTTCATTATATCCAAAAGTTGAGAAAATTGGTCCATAATCAAAATTTTTAAACTCGACGTAACCGCTTCCTAAAATCGAGACGAGATTATATAATTGCTTAAATCGCTTGACTGTTTGCAATGTATCAAGCATTTTATAAATTCCCTGTTCGTCTTTATTTAATTTTTCAAAACGATTTTCTTCCCAGAATTCGGGCGGTCGATCGTAAACGGCGTTGTCTATAAAATTGACTTCTTCTTTATAAAACTTCTCTGGTTTTTGAATATTAAATTTATGATTACGATATAATGTCGTTCTTTTTCCATAAACTCCTTTTGATTTTTCTTTCTTGTTTAAAGCAAAATCAGACATCATGTAATCACGAGTCAAAAGGAAAACAGAATCGTTTTCAACCTCAAATTCCTGTTCGATGTAAATATCTTTTACCCAGTTAATATTGGCACTTTTCGTAACACCCATATTAATTTTCTTGATTGCAAAAGTGGTATCATTAACCCAAAAATCTCCTTTAAAAGTTAATTCATTTTTACGTCTTGGGTAAAAAACAATATTATAACACCATTTTTTATCTACAAAAGCACTGTCTTTCAATACATAGTTGTAAACATCAATCCCAGTTCGCGAAAGCGGACTAGTAAAGCTTTTATCAAAAAACTTAAGGTGATTATCGTAAATATTGTAATCTGAATAAAGATCTTTTACGAAAGATAAAATCTGCTGGTTTCCGTTAAAACCAGACATTTTATTTCCTGTAATATTTTCTTTTACTTTCTTTAATTTATTATCTCCGTAAACATCATAAACCGATTCATTGATAAAAATTGGCAGATAGGTTTTCCCCGTAACGTCTGAAGTATCAACATGATTAAAGATAAATTCCATACCTTTAAAAAGTTTGTTTTTCATGAACGCACTATCAATGGTATTCATGTCAAACTCTACTTTTTCGTACTTCTGCATTTGATATTGATTGAATTGGTACAATCCGTTTTTACGTTTTCTTGCCCAAATTTTTCTCAAAATATCCAACGCTGGATTGTTCTTCTTAGAAGTTTTTCCTGTGTAAATTACAACTTCGTTTAGTGCTTCGGCTTCGCCTAAAACAATTTTAAAATTATAATTTACTGCTTTTTCTAAAGGAACTTCTTTATCTGAAAATCCTGCAGAAGTAACTATTAATGCTGTATAAGTATTAGGTGATTCTAAGTAAAAACGCCCATCTTCATTAGAAACGATTCCCGTATTAGAACCTTTAAAAACAACATTTGCAAAAGGTATTGGCTGATTAGACTTGTCCAAAACAATTCCACTCACTTTCGTTTGTGCAGTAGCAATAGTCGCAAATGCGAATACAAAAAATAGGCTGAGTAAAATTATTCTTTTCATTGTCTGGGCAAAAAAAAACTTCATCAATTAACTATGAATGATGAAGTTTTGTGAGTATTTTAAATGTGTATTATTTGTATAATACTTTTTTAACTGCTTTTACTACATCACCTGCATTTGGCAACCAGTCTTTTAATAATACTGGAGAGTAAGGTGCAGGAGTATCTGCAGTTGTAATACGTTGAATTGGCGCATCAAGGAAATCGAATGCCTGTTCTTGAACGATATAAGATATTTCAGAAGAAAGGCTGGCAACTGGCCAAGCTTCCTCAAGAATTACTAAACGATTTGTCTTTTTAACCGATTTTAAGATTGCATCTTTGTCCATTGGACGAACTGTTCTTAAATCGATAATCTCACAAGAGATTCCTTCTTTAGCTAATTCATCAGCAGCGATAAAAGCTTCTTTGATGATTTTTCCAAATGAAACGATAGTTACATCTGTTCCTTCACGTTTAACATCAGCAACACCTAGAGGAATTGTATATTCTCCATCTGGCACTTCACCTTTATCACCGTACATTTGCTCAGACTCCATGAAAATTACTGGATCGTTATCACGAATTGCAGATTTTAAAAGTCCTTTTGCATCATAAGGAGTTGAAGGAACAACAACTTTAAGACCTGGAGTGTTAGCAAACCAGTTTTCTAAAGCTTGTGAGTGAGTAGCTCCTAATTGACCAGCAGAAGCTGTTGGTCCGCGGAAAACGATAGGCACATTAAATTGTCCTCCTGTCATTTGACGCATTTTAGCAGCGTTATTTATAATTTGATCAATACCAACTAAACAGAAGTTGAATGTCATATATTCTACAATAGGACGGTTTCCGTTCATTGCAGAACCTACTGCAATTCCTGAAAAACCAAGCTCAGCAATTGGAGTATCAATTACTCTTTTTTCACCAAACTCAGCAAGCATTCCTTTAGAAGCTTTGTAAGCTCCGTTGTATTCTGCAACCTCTTCTCCCATTAAATATATGGATTCATCGCGACGCATTTCTTCGCTCATCGCTTCACAAATGGCCTCTCTAAATTGTATTGTTCTCATATTTTATATTGTATGTTGAATTTTCTGAAGAGCAAAAATAAATATTTTAAATAACTTAAAAGCAAAAATTGAATTTAAAATCGCATGAACTTCTATCTGTTCTCAGGTTTTAACTTTTTAATCTTTATTGTGATATTAACGAAATCGTTATAACACACCTTAAAACCACATTTATTTTATAAAAATATTTTTTAGACAAACTTTAATCTATTTGTTTAATTCTTATTTCTTCTAAAATCCATTCATCAGAACGTAAAAATGCAAAAATTAGTATTTATAAGACAAAAATTAGTTTATTTACAATCATACATATATTGTAAAATTCCTAACAATCAGACAAAAGGAGGGTTTATTTGTTTTAAAATCTCAATGAAAACCATTCAAAAGCAAGCAATCTGCGAAATCGTAATAGTTTTAAAAAATATTATGCATGCATAGTATAATTATTCCAAATTAAATTCTAAATTTGTAAAAGCATATTATAAATTCAAAATATATACTTATGAAAATACTAGTTTGCATCAGCCATGTGCCTGATACTACTTCAAAAATTAACTTTACCAATGGTGATTCAGAATTTGACACTAATGGCGTACAATATGTAATTAACCCTAACGACGAATTTGGACTTACACGTGCAATCTGGTTCCAAGAACAACAAGGTGCAACTGTAACTGTAGTAAATGTCGGAGGTCCTGATACTGAACCAACTTTACGTAAAGCTTTAGCAATTGGTGCTAACGAAGCAATTCGTGTAAACGCAAATCCAACTGACGGATTTTTCGTTGCAAAACAATTGGCAGAAGTAATTAAAAATGGTGGTTACGATTTAGTAATTGCTGGAAAAGAATCTTTAGATTATAATGGCGGAATGGTTCCTGGAATGATTGCTGGTATTTTAGGTTCAAACTTCTTAAATTCTTGTACAGGTTTAACTGTTGAAGGAAACAACGTAAAAGGAATTCGTGAAATCGACGGTGGAAAAGAAACTGTAAGCACTACTCTTCCATTAATCATTGGAGCACAAAAAGGTCTTGTTGAAGAAAAAGATTTACGTATTCCAAACATGAGAGGTATTATGACTGCAAGAACTAAAGCGCTTACTATTCTTGAGCCAGTTGATGCAGCTGTAAACACTAAAGCAGTGAAATTTGAAAAACCAGCTCCAAAATCGGCAGTAAAATTAGTTTCTGCAGATAATTTAGATGAGTTAATCAATTTATTACACAACGAAGCGAAGGTTATTTAAGATTGTAGAGTTTAGATTTTAGATTGCTGATTGAACACAGCTCTAACATCTTTTCCTCATTCAAATCCAAAATCATTAATCTGAAATAAGAATCATTTTTAGATTTCAATTTTCAAAAATCTGAAATCTAAAATCTAAAATCTAAAATTATTATGTCAATATTAATATATGCAGAATCTGCAGAAGGAAAATTTAAAAAAGTTGCTTTCGAATTAGCTTCTTACGCTAAAAAAGTAGCAGAATCATTAGGAACAACTGTTACAGCTTTAACTGTAAACATTAGCGATGTTAGCGAATTAGGCAAATACGGAGTTGATAAAGTTCTTAAAGTAAGTAACGATAAATTAGCTGGCTTTAATGCAAAAGCTTATGCTGATGTAATTAAACAAGCAGCTGAAAAGGAAGGAACAAAATTAGTTTTGCTTTCTTCTACAACAGATAGTATTTATCTTTCTCCACTAGTTGCGGTAGCTTTAAATGCTGGTTTCGCATCAAATGTTGTTGGATTACCAGTTAGCACTTCTCCTTTCCAAGTAAAAAGAAATGCTTTCTCAAACAAAGCTTTTAACATTACAGAAATCAGTACAGATGTAAAAGTTCTTGGTTTAGCTAAAAACTCTTACGGACTTTTTGAAAGCGCAGGAGCTGCTGCTGCAGAAGATTTTAACCCAACAATTGGAGACAATGATTTTGGTGTAAAAGTAGAATCTGTAGAAAAAGTATCTGGAAAAGTTTCTATCGCTGACGCGGATATCGTAGTTTCTGGCGGACGCGGACTAAAAGGACCAGAAAACTGGGGATTAGTTGAAGATCTTGCTGCTGTTCTTGGCGCTGCAACTGCTTGTTCTAAACCTGTTTCAGATTTAGGTTGGAGACCTCACAGTGAGCACGTTGGACAAACAGGAAAACCAGTTGCAACAAACTTATATATTGCTATCGGTATTTCTGGAGCTATCCAGCATATCGCAGGTATCAACTCATCTAAAGTAAAAGTGGTAATCAATAATGATCCTGAAGCTCCTTTCTTTAAAGTGGCTGATTACGGTGTAGTTGGAGATGCTTTTGAAATTATACCACAACTAACAGAGAAATTAAAAGCTTTCAAAGCTCAGCATTCTTAATTTAAAATTCTCTCTAAAAATATAGCTGCCTAAAAACAAGATAATCGTATCTTTGTTTTAAGGCAGCTTTTTTGTTCCATATTTTTTGATTAAAATTGCACCTTTATTTTCCAATCAAAAAAAGTATTAAAATGCGGTGCTAAGTGCCCGTTTTACAAAGATATATGAGTCTAGTAAAATTATCCATAAAAGGAATTTCATACAGTCAAACTCAAAATGGCGCTTATGCCTTAATTTTGAACGAAGTTGATGGCGAAAGAAAATTACCTATTGTAATTGGTGCTTTTGAAGCGCAGTCAATCGCTATTGCCTTAGAAAAAGAAATAAAACCGCCACGTCCTTTAACTCACGATTTATTCAAAAATTTCGCCGAAAGATTTGATATCGTGGTAAAACAAGTAATTATACACAAACTTGTTGACGGTGTTTTTTACTCTAGCTTAATTTGCGAAAGAGATAAAATCGAAGAAATTATCGATGCTAGAACTTCTGATGCAATTGCACTTGCATTGAGATTCAACGCTCCAATTTTTACCTATAAAAACATTTTGGACAAGGCTGGTATTTATTTAAAATCAAATACTGCAGAAACAGATTCTGGTGCTCAAGAAATTGATGACGTTCTTTCAAATCCAGAAACTTTTGGACATGAAGAAGAAAGCAATCAATCTGGAGACGTTTATGCAAAACATTCTTTACAAGAATTAAATGAACTTTTAGATCAAGCCGTTTCTCAGGAAGATTACGAAAAAGCTGCAAAAATTAGAGACGAAATCTCTAGAAGATAAATATATGTTTAATCGTTAAACCGTTTATTCGTTGAGTCGATTAAACGATTAAAACAATTAACCGAATAAACAATCATGAAACAATACTTAGATTTAGTAAAACACGTTTTAGAAAACGGCAATCAAAAAGGAGACCGAACTGGAACAGGAACAAAAAGTGTTTTTGGTTACCAAATGCGTTTTGATTTAAGTGAAGGTTTCCCAATGGTTACGACCAAAAAATTACATTTAAAATCGATTATTTACGAATTGCTTTGGTTTTTAAAAGGCGATACGAATATAAAATACCTTCAAGAAAACGGAGTAAAAATCTGGGATGAATGGGCTGATTCTAATGGCGATTTAGGGCCAGTTTATGGACATCAATGGCGCAATTGGAACAGTGAAGAAATTGATCAGATTTCTGAATTAATTAAAGAATTAAAGACAAACCCAAATAGCAGAAGAATGCTGGTTTCAGCATGGAACCCTTCGGTTTTGCCAGATACTAAAAAGTCTTTTGAAGAAAATGTTGCTAACAACAAAGCAGCATTACCTCCATGTCATGCCTTTTTTCAATTTTATGTAGCAAGTCCAGATCTTGAAAAAGGAGAAACTAAAGGAAAATTATCTTGCCAATTGTATCAGCGAAGTGCAGATATCTTCTTAGGAGTTCCTTTTAATATTGCTTCTTATGCATTGCTAACTATGATGATTGCACAAGTATGTGATTTAGAACCTGGCGATTTTATTCACACTTTTGGTGATGCCCACATTTACAACAATCATTTTGAGCAATTAGAATTACAACTTTCTAGAGAACCAAAACCATTACCAAAAATGATTTTAAATCCAGAGATTAAAAACATTTTTGATTTTGATTATGGTGATTTCACACTTGTTGACTATGATCCGCATCCTGCTATAAAAGGAAGTGTTGCAGTATAAAAACAAAAAATCCGCTTAATATGAAGCGGATTTTTTTATACAACTAAAACACTGTTTTCACTTCCAGCAAAATCATTCCATTTATAAGAATCAGCTTCCGGGTCATTTACATAAGCCCCATCTACTAGATACTTAAATTCGTATATAGCATCTTTAACCAAGTCATAAGTAGCTTTAAAAGTGCCATTTTTCAATTTACTCAAAGCACCTTCTTCGGCATTCCAATTATTGAAATCTCCAACAACAGAAGCAGAACTTGCATCTTTGGCATCTATCGAAAACGTAACTTTACAAACTGGTTTCGTTTTCACAAATTGTTTCTTTAAAGACATAACTATTTCGTTTTTAGATTTATACACCCTAAAATTAATTAAATTCAACGAAACACTCACTACTCCTCTAGCCGATTTATCATAATAACAAAAAGAGGATATAATTTTCGTTTAATCTGCAATTTAATGCGGTTAAAATTTTGTAATTCAAATTCTTACAATTTTTTAAAGCAAATATTCCACATCCAAAATATTGACTTTCAAAAATAAATTTTAACTTTATAATCTCATTTTTATCTTATGGAAAAAGAAGTACACGAACAATACGAATACGCAAGGCGCCGATTAAGACAAAAAAAGGTTTTATATTTTCATTTTGTTCTTTTCCTTTTAGGAAGTTTATTTTTATTTATTGCCAATAAATTTTTTGGCTTTGGAGAAGGTACAACTCAAAATTGGTGCATCTGGGGTATTACAATCTGGCTTTTCCTTTTTATTCTGCATTTTATAAAAGTGTATATTACTGACCGTTTTATGAATAAAAAATGGGAAAGAGAACAAATTGATAGATTAGTAGCTTTACAGCAAAAAAGAATCAGTCAGCTTGAATCTTCTATTAATGAAGAGAATGAAAATAAAATTTAGTTTAAGCATACCATGATTATAATGATAGCGGCAGCAGCCGAAAATAATGCGCTTGGAAAAAACAATGAATTAGTATGGCATTTGCCAAATGATTTCAAAAGATTTAAATCGCTTACTACAGGTCATCATATTATTATGGGCAGAAAAACTTTCGAAAGTTTTCCGAAACCATTACCTGATCGAGTTCATATTGTAATTTCACGCCAAGAAAATTACAAACCTGAAGGATGTATTGTAGTAGATAGCATTGAAAAAGCAATTGCTATTTGCCCGGAAAATGATGACAGCTATGTTATAGGAGGCGGAGAAATCTACAATCTTGCCCTTCCATTTACTGATATTATTGAATTAACAAAAGTTCACCACACTTTTGATGCAGATGCTTTCTTTCCAAAAATTAATAAAAGTGAATGGCTGTTAGTAGAATCTGAAGAAAATTATAAAGACGAAAAACATCTTTATGATTATACGTATGAAACTTACATTAGAAAATAAATAAAAAACATCCTCTTATTAGGGAGGATGTTTTTAAAACGATTGATTTTTTTTAGACCTGACTCGCTCAAGAAAAAGTGTTTGTTTAAAAATCACAAATGTTAAGAACACTTGTAAAACTGAATAACATTTAATGTTATTTGAGACCTAAATCTCAAAAACGCCTCTAATAACAAATACCACTAAGATATTAAAGGCAGAAAATTAAAATTTCCAAAAACAAATTTAATCCTAAGAACGTACTTTGCACTTTAAAATAGTATTTCCCCCCAAGAACAATACTTTACAAAACTCTTTCATGAACAAATGAATTACCAGCGCAAAAAAAGTAATCATTTGCTTAAGTCATTGGCACTACCAATCATTAAAACTTTAATCATTTTTACTTTAGCAAAGTTGCTCATAAAAGACACGACAGACAATACCAACTTTTAGTGATTTTTACAAAATACCTAGATTTAGGGATGCTTAAAATACCCTCTTTTTTAACTTTAAAATAAATCTTTTAAAACATTTATTTTACAAATTAAAAAACTCAATTACAGTTAAACTAGATTGTTTATATTTGCCTAAATAAAAAAAATGTCTGAAAAAGTAACTCCGTATAAAGACTCTACCTTAGGTAAAAAAGAGCAAGTAACCCAAATGTTTGACACCATTTCTGGGAATTACGATAATTTGAATCGTGTAATTTCATTTGGAATTGACGTTAAATGGCGTAAAAAAGTATTGAAAATTGTATCAGACAAAAAACCAAAAGTTATTCTTGATATTGCAACAGGAACTGGAGATTTAGCAATTTTACTTTCTCAAACCAATGCTGAAAAAATTATTGGATTGGATATTTCAGCAGGAATGCTAGAAGTTGGAAAAAAGAAAGTAGAAGAAAAAAAGCTTTCAAATGTTATTGAGTTAGTTTTAGGCGATTCTGAAAATATGCCTTTCGAGGACAATTATTTTGACGCAATCACAGTTGGATTTGGTGTTAGAAATTTTGAAAATCTTGAAAAAGGTTTTGCAGAAATCTTGAGAGTTCTAAAGCCAAATGGTGTTTTTGTTATCTTAGAAACTTCTGTTCCAGATAAATTCCCTTACAAACAAGGTTATAATTTCTACAGCAAAAATATACTTCCATTAATTGGTAAATTATTTTCTAAAGATAATGACGCGTACGGCTATTTATCTGAATCAGCTGCCTCTTTTCCTTATGGAGAAGCTCTGAACAATATTTTGAGAAAAACTGGGTTTATAGATGTTGTGGCAATGCCTCAAACTTTTGGTGTCGCAACGATTTATTCTGCATCTAAAAAATAGTATGAAAAAAGCTGTAATCTTATTTTTATTAGTCTTAGCGGCAAAAGGGCACGCACAATTTGCTAAAAATATGTTTAGTAAAGATCCTATTATTAACCTTGAAAACTGGCAAAAGCAGCGTATTTACTTTGGCTATTATCTTGGCTTTAATAGTTTTGACTTTAAATTTGATTACAAAACTCCTGTACAGCAAGATATTCAGGTAAAAAAAACTACGGGTTTTAATGTAGGTGTCGTAGCCGATTTAAGACTGCAGGAATATATCAACCTTCGTTTTGAACCAGGATTGTATTATACTAAACGTGATCTTTATTTTCCTGGCGTAGGAAGTTCAGAAACCGACTATTTAAGAGAAGTAAACAGTACTTATATTCACTTCCCTTTATTATTAAAATTTTCTGCCTTACGCACAGGAAACATCCGCCCTTACTTGGTTGGTGGCATGTCTACTACTTTGAATTTATCGAGCAATGCAAAATCTCAAGACGATAACTGGCAGCAAAAATTCAGAGTGAAACAATGGACTGCAGCTTATGAAGTAGGTTTTGGAATTGATATCTTTACTGAATATTTTATTTTTTCTCCTTCTGTTAGAGGTATGTTTGGTATTACAGATGAATTAATTCGCGATAACGTAACGCCAGAACACCCTGTTAGTCCTTATACAGATAACATTGATTCAATGAAATCGAGAGCTATTTTAATAAATTTCACTTTTCATTAAAACAAAATCTCAACTATTTCGTTTAAATTCACTAAGAATAATTGCTGTTGCGGTAGCTACATTTAAACTTTCGGTTTTTTGAAGCTCTCCAAATCTAGGAATTGTAAGACGGCTGGTTACAGTTTTTTCAATCTCTTCTGAAATACCATTGGCTTCATTACCCATAATAATGATACCATCGTTTGGTAATTTGGATTGATAAATATTTTCCCCGTCCATAAAAGTTCCAAAAACTGGCAGTTTAGTTTGAGCAAGGAAAAGTTTTAAATCAACATAACTTACATTTACTCTGGTAATTGAACCCATTGTCGCTTGTACTACTTTTGGGTTGTAAATATCTACTGTTTCTTTAGAACAGATTACCTGCTTTATACCAAACCAATCGCATAGACGTAAAATAGTCCCTAGATTTCCTGGGTCTCTAATATCGTCTAAAGCTAAAATTAAACCCGAATCGATTATTTTCTTTTCGGCTGGAATTTTAAAAACTGCCAAACAAGAATTTGGAGTCGACAAAGCGCTTATTTTTTTCAGTTCTTGTTCGTTAATAAGAGTTCGTTTTGAAGCGTGAACCGCCTCGAAATCATTTAATGTAGTGTATAAATGTTCTAATTCAAAATTGGATTGCAGCAATTCTTGAATTACTTTTACTCCTTCAGCAAAAAATAATTGATTAGCAAAACGCTGCTTTTTTTGATGTAAACTTGAGATAAGCTTTATTTGGTTTTTACTAACCATAAAATAATGTACTTTTGAATTAAATATTAAAAAACACTTGAAAAATAATTCCACAAAAATAATAGCATTTCTTCTAATAGCAATATTAATTTGCGCTTGTAATGCCGTAAAAAGAGTTCCCGATGGAAAAAGTCTTCTTGTAAAAAATAATATTTTAGTTAACGGAAAATCAACAAATGATGAAACTGCTTCTAATCAAATGTACCAAAAACCAAATGGTAAATTATTGGGTTATAAGCTTCGTTTAAATTTATACAATTTAGCCAATTTAAATCCGGATTCTACTTATCAGGCAAAATTCAAAAATAATCCTGGAAAGTATGAACGAATGTCCAAAATATTTTCTGCAAAACAAGTAGATCGCCTTGGACAGTCTTTTTACTATAAAGGAATTCACGAATTTTTGAAAAATACCGGTGAACCGCCTGTAATTATTGATACTTCAAAAACCAGAAAATCATTATTGCGCTTAAAATACTATTATTTTAATAATGGCTATTTTAATGTTCAAACCGATTATACTATTGATACGGTTGGAAAAAAGAGAGCTGCAATTAATTATAATATCACCACAGGGCCAGCTTACAAAATAGATACTATTAGAACTAAAATAATGACTCCTGCATTAGATTCATTATATAGAACTAATAGCGAACCTTCTTTATTAAAATCTGGAAATCAATACAAAACTACTGATTTTGAAGAGGAAAAAAACCGTATTACAACTTATTTTAGAAATCATGGTGCTTATTATTTTCAGCCTACTTATGTAACTTTTGACATTGATACCATTGGCAAAAAGGCGAAAGCAGATGTTACTTTGATTATAAACAATAATACAATACAAGAAAGAGATTCTAGTCGTACAGAACCTTTTAAATTATATACGATCAGCGATGTAAATATTTACACTGATTATTCTGCTGCAAATTCTAAGAAAAAACCAACTGATAGTGTTTCATACAACAACTTTAATTTATACAGTTACAAAACACTAAAATACAAACCACGAGCTATAACCGATGCTATTTTTATTACTAAAGGAGGCACTTATGCCGATTTTAGAACAACTCTTTCTTCACGATATTTAAACAATTTAAGAATCTTCAACTATCCTTCTATACAATATGAAGTAGACAAAAGAGATTCTACAGCGCAATCACTTATTGCGAATGTTTATTTAACGCCAAGAAAAAAATACAGTTTTGGAGCTACGCTTGACTTGACACATTCTAATATTCAGGATTTCGGAATTGGTGCCAGTGTTTCTGAAACCATTCGAAATGTATTTAACCGTGCCGAAACTCTCGAAATTTCAGCTCGTTTAAACGTGGGTTCTTCTAGAGATATGGCAAATCCAAACAATAATTTTTTCAATGTTTCTGAATATGGTTTAGATTTAAAACTGAATTTTCCAAGAATCTTGCTGCCTTTTGGAACAGAGAAAATTATTCCAAAAAGTATGATTCCTTATACCTCAATAACTTCAGGTTTTTCTAAACAGCGAAATATTGGTTTGGATAAAGAAAACTTTACAGGAGGTATTTCATATAACTGGACTCCAAAACGCCATAATACAGCGAAACTAGAACTATTAAATGCGCAATTTGTTCGTAACTTAAATCCAGACAATTACTTTAATGTCTATACATCTTCTTATGATGACTTGAATGGAATTGCACAAAATTACAACCAAGTACCTACGAACGTTGATGAGCATGGAAACTTAATTGTACCAACAGGAACAACAGGATTTACTAATAATGTTTTAACAGGTCAAACGGCTTTAACGCCTACTGATACACAATATCAAGAAGTTGAAAGTATTGAAGAGAGAAGGGTTCGTCTGACTGAAAATGATTTCATTCTAGCAACCAGTTATTCTTTTACCAAAACAACTAAAAAAGATTTGGCCGATAATAATTTCTACCAATTTAGAACAAAAATAGAATCGGCAGGTACATTATTATCTGTAGTTTCGGAACTCGGAAATCTTCAAAAAAATTCTAAAGGAAATTACGAAATCTTCAACCTAGAATATTCAGAATATGTTAAAACTGAATTTGATTATATCAAACACTGGGATTTTGGGAAAGAAAAAGTTTTAGCGGTTAGAAGCTTTTTGGGAATTGCAATTCCGTTTGGAAATTCAAATTATATTCCGTTTTCACGAAGTTATTATGGAGGAGGTTCCAACGATAATCGTGCTTGGCAACCTTATGCTTTAGGACCTGGAAGCACAAATGCGGTAAACGACTTTAATGAGGCCAATATGAAAATTGCTGCGAGTGCAGAATTTCGTTTCAAAGTTTTTGGAGATGTAAAAGGAGCTTTCTTTGCAGATGCCGGAAATATCTGGAATGTACTCGATAATGTCATCGATCCGAAAGCAAGATTTGACAACTTAAACGATTTAGGAGAAATTGCTTTGGGTACAGGATTTGGTTTAAGATACGATTTAAGCTTTTTTGTTGTTCGTTTAGATTTAGGCTTTAAGACCTATAATCCAGCGCATGAGAAAGGTGATCGATGGTTTAAAGAATACAATTTTGGACACTCTGTTTTAAATTTTGGTATAAATTATCCATTCTAATGCTAATTAATTCTTATTTTTGCAACCTAAAAACTAAAAACAACTATAAAAAAAATTACAATGGCACACAATATCAAACCCGGAGTAGCTACAGGAGATCAAGTTCAAGAGATTTTTAACTATGCGAAAGAAAAAGGATTTGCATTACCTGCAGTAAACGTTACAGGATCTAGCACAATCAATGGAGTTCTAGAAACTGCAGCTAAATTAAATGCACCGGTTATCATTCAATTTTCTAACGGAGGAGCACAATTCAACGCTGGAAAAGGATTATCAAATGCAGGTGAAAAAGCAGCAATCGCAGGAGGAATCGCGGGAGCAAAACACATTCATACATTAGCAGAAGCTTACGGAGCAACCGTAATTTTACATACAGACCACTGTGCAAAAAAACTTTTGCCTTGGATTGATGGTTTATTAGATGCATCTGAGAAACACTTCGCAGAAACAGGAAAACCATTATTCAGTTCTCACATGATCGATTTGTCTGAGGAGCCAATCGAAGAAAACATCGAGATCTGTAAAGAATATTTAGCTAGAATGAGCAAAATGGGTATGACATTAGAAATCGAACTTGGTATTACAGGTGGTGAAGAAGATGGTGTTGACAACTCTGATGTTGATAGCTCAAAATTATACACTCAACCAGAAGAAGTAGCTTACGCTTACGAAGAATTATCTAAAGTGAGCCCTAAATTTACAATTGCAGCTGCTTTTGGAAACGTTCACGGTGTTTACAAACCAGGAAACGTAAAATTAACTCCAAAAATCTTAAAAAATTCTCAGGATTTCGTACAAAACAAATTCAACACAGGACACAATCCAGTTGATTTCGTTTTCCACGGAGGTTCAGGTTCTACACTTGAAGAAATTAGAGAAGGAATTAGCTACGGAGTTATCAAAATGAATATCGATACAGATTTACAATTTGCATACACTGAAGGAATCCGTGATTATATGGTTAAAAACCTTGACTATTTAAAATCACAAATTGGTAATCCAGAAGGTGCTGATGCTCCAAACAAAAAATATTACGATCCAAGAAGATGGGTTCGTGAAAGCGAAGTAACATTCAATGCAAGACTTGAACAAGCTTTTGCAGATTTAAATAACGTAAACACACTTTAAATTTTAGATTTTTGAATTTAGATTTCAGATTTCTAATGAAGCCTGAAATTTAAATTTTGAATTCAGATTGAAAAATCTAAAATTTAAAATCTACATTCTAAAATTAAAAAAATGGCTTGGTTTAAAAGACAAGAAAAAGGGATTACGACCGCGACAGAAGATAAGATGGACGTTCCGAAAGGATTGTGGTACAAATCTCCTACTGGAAAAATTATTGATGCTGACGAATTAGCGAGAAATTTATTCGTAAGCCCTGAAGATGATTTTCACGTTCGAATTGGAAGCGCAACCTATTTTGAAATTTTATTCGACAACAACGAATTTGTTGAGTTAGATAAAAACATGACATCTAAAGATCCTTTGCATTTTGTGGATACAAAAAAATATGCAGAAAGATTAAAAGATGTAATGGAAAAAACTCATCTTAAAGACGCTGTACGTACGGGAGTAGGAAAATCTAAAGGAAGAGAACTTGTAATTTGCTGTATGGATTTTGCATTCATCGGTGGATCTATGGGAGCTGTAGTAGGTGAAAAAATTGCGAGAGGTATTGATCACGCTATTAAAAACAAACTTCCATTTGTAATGATTTCTAAATCTGGTGGAGCTCGTATGATGGAAGCTGCTTATTCTTTAATGCAATTAGCAAAAACTTCTGTAAAATTAGCTCAATTAGCTGAAGCTAAATTACCTTACATCTCTCTTTGTACAGATCCAACAACTGGAGGAACAACAGCATCATACGCTATGTTAGGAGACATCAACATCTCTGAGCCAGGCGCTTTGATTGGTTTTGCTGGTCCGCGTGTTGTACGTGACACTACAGGAAAAGATTTACCAGAAGGTTTCCAAACTGCTGAGTTCTTATTAGAACACGGTTTCTTAGACTTTATCACGCCTAGAAAAGAATTGAAAGATAAGATCAACTTATACATCGATTTGATTCAAAACAATGATATCAGATAGTTTTAAAACTACTTAAAATAGAAAATCCCAAGAAATTGCTTCTTGGGATTTTTTTTGGTAGTATATTCGCTTATGTAATATAAAACTTATTTTTATGTTTGAAATTAAACCTGTAGAAAAATTAAAACATGAGCTTTTGACTCAAAAACAACAATTAAGAAACTTTCCTAAATCTGCTCAATTTGTATTTGACAATTTGTATAATGAAATAGTTACTCAAATTAAAACTATCGAAATTTCTGCCGAATGCATATTACTAGACAGCGTTCAATCTTTTAATAAAAACAAAGAATTTTCAAATGCAGAATATTGGAAAGCAAATTTGACAAATGAAGAAATTTCGAGCTATTGGTTTTTTGCAAATAATGGACAAGGCGACCTTTGGCTTTTTGATAAAGAAAACAACATTCATTTTTACGATCATGATCAAGAAGAAATGAGTCCTGAAAACTTTTTAGATACTGGCTTAAACTTTGAAAAATGGCTGCAATTTGCAGATATCAATAATCAACTTGATACTCTTCTCATAAATCAAGATAAAATTGACAAACATCTTATAGTAGAATATGAAGAGAAATTAAAAGAAATTAGTATTACTCTATTAAACAATTATCCCTTTAACTATTACTAAATCCATAATAGATTAAAATTCGAAGAAAAAACAATATTTATTATTTCGGCTTGTTGTTTCGAAGTTCTTTTTCTGCTATTATAAAAGTCCTCTTTTCACGCCAAATCGCATAACGCTTTCTAAAAATCACTTTTATACCGCTATCTACTGCTCCATGCATAAATAAGCTCCAAACGCTCGCAATTTTTCTTGACACAGATTGATCCCATGCGCGAAGTGTAAGCGAAAAAGAACCGTCTATGTAACGCATCCAGTGCCACATCCCTGTTGGCATGAATAAAGTATCTCCGTGCTCTAAGAAAACTTCATAACCTTCTACTCCTTTTAGAGCTGGAAATTTTTCAAAATCGGGATTGGCAACATCATAATCTTCTAAAGCATAAGTTGTGTTGGGAATACAATAGAGCCTTTTCTTCCATTTATTATCAAATAGTATGATATGTTTTCTTCCTCCAAAATGGGTATGAAAAAGATGCGGTAAATCGATATCATAATGCAAAAAAGTAATTGCTTTTGAACCTCCAAAAAACATAGCAGGCATACTTTCTATAAAACCTCCCATTAATTCTTTTGGAACTCTCACATCATTAACCAATTCTGGTCTATGCTTAAAAAGATTGAAGAAAAAAATGCGCAATTGCGTTGGTTCTCTTTTTATGAGATCTAAATATTCGCCAAATTTCATGCTTGCGATTGAAGCATTAATTACTTTTGAAGGATCTGCTTTAGAATTATCAACCAATTTTACCTCAATATCTCCGGCAATTTCCTTAAAATATTCTGTCGACCATTTCTCTTTTGCAGGCCAATCATTTGTGAGTCCTTTTATAATTAAGGGCTTCTTTTTGTCTAAATAATTTCTTTTGAAATCTTCTCTAGAAATAGACTCAACTGTATCGACAGATCTAAGATTAAAGCTCATTGGATTAATGGTTTAGGTTCTTGGTCTATCAAAAATATCTAATTATTTCGAGCCATCAAAATTTACAGTAAAATAACACAAAAACAATATTACATTCCAGTTCGAATTGCTTCGACCGGATCTAAATTTGCTGCCGAAACCGCTGGCAGAATTCCAGAAATCAAGCCAATAAGAGCCGCTAAACCAGTTCCTAAAAGAATATTCCCTAAACTTAAAACAAATTCAAAATCGAGGGCTTTTGTTAAGATTACAGCGATTCCCCAAACCATTAACAGACCTATGATTCCACCAATAACAGAAAGAATAATAGCTTCAAACAAAAATTGGAATAAAATAAACTTATTTTTTGCTCCCAACGATTTTTGAATTCCAATAAGATTAGTTCTTTCTTTAACCGAAACAAACATAATATTGGCAATTCCGAAGCCACCAACCAGAAGAGAAAATCCGCTGATGATCCAGCCAACAACATTCATTTGACCTAGAATTCCATCAATAAAATCAGTAAATCCAGAAAGTACATTTATGAAGAAATTATCCATATCCCCTGCTTTCATTCCGCGAATTGCTCGTAGTTTTTGCGCCACTTCTGCTTTGTACGCATCCATATCAACGCCTTTTTGAGGTTTTAAAACAATTACTGGCGTCATGGCATCACTGTCTCCGTACATTCTTCTTAAAAAGTTAGCAGGAAGATAAACTGAGGTATCATTGCTATCACCAAAAAAACCAGCTCCTTGTTTGGCAATTACACCAATAACCGTGAATCGCTGTCCGTATAAACGAATATTTTTTCCAATAGGATCGCTTGACCCAAAAAGTCCTTCAGCGATATCGTAACCAAGCACAATAACAGCTGTTCCTGAATTAGATTCAGATTCATTGTAAAATCTTCCTTTATCAAAACTTAATCCGTCGATATCTACCATTTCGCTTGACGACGGAATAATATTTACATCACTTACAGTTTTAGAATCGTATTTTAAACTTTCTCTGTTTACAAAAAGCTGATATGCTACTTGATCAGTATTATTCATTGAGTTTTTCAGACCAACATATTCATCATATTTTACATTTGGAAACTGTTCTCTCTTCCATTGCGGAATTTCAGACGGCCCAAAGCAATATTTCATTAAATAAATCGTATTTTTATCTAAACTGCTCAAATCTTTAGAAATTTTTCTATCTAAGGAGTCAACGGCAGCCAAAACAGCAATAATTGAAAAGATACCAATTGTAACACCTAAAAGTGACAATAAAGTACGCAATTTATTATTTCGCAAAGCATTGATGGCGAAGCTTAGACTTTCTTTTAATAATCTTAGATAAACGATCATATTTTTGTATTTTTCAATAAAGTAAAATTCAATAATTTAAATTCAATAACCTAATAAAAGTTAACTTACTCATCAGTAGATTTTTTTAGCATTTTGTTACACTAATTTTTTTTAATATAATATATAAAAAAACTACTTTTGCAGTCTCAAAATCATAACTACACAATGAGCACAACAAAAAAAATACAATCGGCATTAATTTCTGTTTTTTCTAAAGATGGATTAGAACCAATTGTTAGAAAATTACACGAACAAAATGTAACACTTTATTCAACTGGAGGAACTGAAGATTTCATCAAAAACCTTGGTATTCCAGTAGTTCCTGTCGAAGATATTACTTCTTTCCCTGAAATTCTTGGAGGAAGAGTAAAAACTTTACACCCAAAAATCTTTGGAGGTATTTTAAATCGTCAAGATAACGAAAGTGATGTTCAACAAATGAAGGAATTTGACATTCCTCAAATTGATTTGGTAATTGTTGATTTGTATCCTTTTGAAAAAACAGTTGCTTCTGGTGCAAGTGAACAAGATATTATTGAAAAAATTGACATCGGCGGTATTTCTCTAATCCGTGCTGGTGCAAAAAATTTCAAAGACACTGTAATTGTTGCATCTGTAAACGAATACAGCTTGCTTTTAGATTTAATTACAGAGCAAGATGGAGCAACAACTTTGGAAAACAGAAGATTGTTTGCAACTAAAGCATTCCACGTTTCATCTCACTACGATGGAGCTATTTTTAATTATTTCAACACAGACGAGACTATTTACAAAGAAAGCATTGCAAACGGTCAAGTTTTAAGATACGGTGAAAACCCTCACCAAAAAGGATTCTTCTTTGGAGATTTTGACGCAATGTTCAATAAACTTCACGGAAAAGAATTATCATACAACAACTTACTAGATGTTGATGCTGCAGTTAATTTAATTGCTGAGTTTAAAACTGACGGACCAACATTCGCTATTTTAAAACACAACAATGCTTGCGGATTGGCTTCAAGAAAAACAATTAGCGAAGCTTATTTAGCAGCTTTAGCTTGTGATCCTACTTCAGCTTTTGGAGGAGTGTTAATTTCTAACACAAAAATTGATTTAGAAACTGCACAGGAAATCAACAAATTATTCTGCGAAGTAGTTATTGCTCCAGCTTATGATGCTGAAGCAGTTACAGTTTTACAAGAGAAGAAAAACAGAATTATTTTAGTTCAAAATGAGGTAGAATTACCATCTCGTCAAGTAAGAACTTGTCTTAATGGTTTGTTAATTCAGGACAGAAATAATATTACGGATAATAAAGAGCATTTAAAAACCGTTACAATTACAGAACCTACTGCTCAAGAGATCGAAGATTTGATCTTTGCTTCTAAAATCTGCAAGAATACAAAATCAAACACTATTGTATTTGCTAAGAACGGAACATTGATTTCATCAGGCACAGGTCAGACTTCAAGAGTTGACGCTTTAATTCAAGCTGTTGACAAAGCAAAAGCTTTTGGATTTGATTTAAATGGAGCTTCGATGGCAAGTGATGCATTTTTCCCATTTCCGGATTGTGTAGAATTAGCTAAAAAAGCAGGAATAACTGCTGTAATTCAGCCAGGAGGTTCGATTAAAGACGAATTAAGCATAAATTATTGCAATGAAAATAATCTTGCAATGGTATTTACAGGAACTCGTCATTTTAAACATTAATTTGTTTAACTTTGTTCGATAAATAATTTATAACATTTTAAACCCCAAAAAAAACTTATGGGATTTTTTGATTTCATGACCGAGGATATTGCGATAGACCTTGGAACCGCAAACACTTTAATCATTCATAATGATAAAGTTGTCATTGATAGTCCATCTATCGTTGCACGTGATAGAGTATCAGGCAAAATCATTGCTGTTGGTAAGGAAGCCAATATGATGCAAGGTAAAACACATGAAAACATCAAAACTATAAGGCCTTTGAAAGATGGTGTAATCGCTGATTTTGATGCTTCGGAAAAAATGATCAATATGTTCATTAAAAGTATTCCTGCATTGAAAAAAAGAATGTTTACTCCAGCTTTACGTATGGTTGTATGTATTCCTTCTGGTATTACTGAAGTGGAGATGAGAGCGGTGAAGGAATCTTGTGAGAGAGTAAACGGAAAAGAAGTTTATTTGATTCATGAACCAATGGCGGCGGCAATTGGTATTGGTATTGACATTATGCAACCAAAAGGAAACATGATTGTGGATATCGGAGGTGGTACAACAGAAATTGCTGTAATCGCTTTAGGCGGAATTGTATGTGACAAATCTGTAAAAATTGCAGGTGACGTTTTCACAAATGATATCGTTTATTACATGCGTACACAGCACAACTTATTTGTTGGAGAAAGTACTGCTGAAAAAATTAAAATTCAAATTGGAGCGGCGATCGAAGATTTAGATGGTCCGCCAGAAGATATGTCAGTTCAAGGTAGAGATTTGCTTACTGGTAAACCAAAGCAAGTAGATGTTTCTTACCGTGAAATTGCAAAAGCTTTAGACAAATCTATTCAGCGTATTGAGGATGCGGTAATGGAAACATTATCTCAAACTCCTCCTGAGTTAGCAGCAGATATCTACAACACTGGTATCTATTTAGCTGGTGGAGGATCTATGTTGAGAGGACTTGACAAACGTATTTCTCAAAAAACAGATTTACCTGTTTACATTGCAGAAGATCCATTAAGAGCTGTTGTTCGTGGTACAGGAATGGCACTTAAAAACATTGCAAAATTTAAAAGTATCTTAATCAAATAAGATTCAAAATAACAATCAATTTACTTTTATAAGGGTTGAATTTTTAATATTTGACCCTTGTAAAAACTGAAACCTTCAAGCATATCCTGAAACAAAATAACCAGACAAGAAATGCAGCAAATATTTAATTTCATTATAAGAAACAGTAATCGATTGCTGTTTTTGCTGCTTTTAGGTATTTCGTTGACGCTCACAATTCAATCGCATTCCTATCATAGAAGCAGAGTAATCAGTTCAGCTAATTTTTTAAGCGGAGGTGTTTATGAAAGAATTAATCGTGTAAACGAATATTTGAATTTAAGAGCCGAAAATGACGAACTTGTATTAGAGAATGCAAGGTTAAAAAGCCTTCTATTTAACAAAGAAGACACTACCAAAGCACCACTGCCAGATAGCATTAAAGGTGTAAAACCTGCTGATATAATTGTATCTAAAGTAATTCATAATACATACAACACGCACGAAAACTATATCACTTTGAACTCTGGAAACAATGAAGGAGTAAAACAAGATATGGGAGTAATTAACAGTTTAGGAATTATCGGAGTTGTTGATAACACCTCTGCAAATTACTCAACTGTAGTTAGTATTTTGAATATGAAGTCTCGTATTAATGCCAAAATAAAGAAATCAAATCACTTTGGTTCTTTAACTTGGGATGGAAAAAGTACTGGATTTGTACAATTAGAAGACGTTCCTAGACTAGCTTCTATCAGAAAAGGAGATACTATTGTTACTGGTGGACAATCTTCTATTTTCCCTGAAGGAATCAATATCGGAACCGTTGAAAATATATACAAGAAAAACAACACCAGTTTTTATGTCATAAGAGTGAAACTATTTAATGACATGACCAATCTGGGTCACGTTTATATTATCAAAAGTAAAGACAGAGAAGAAATTATTAATCTAGAAAACCAAAGCAAGGAAAAGAATGAGTAGCGCTGTTTTAGTAAATATTTTTAGATTTATTATGCTGCTGGCAATTCAGATTGTTATTTTCAATAATATGAATTTCCTAGGATACATAAGTCCTTTTCCATATATCCTGTACATTATTTTGTATCCGGTAAATAGTAACAAAGCTGGTTTAATAATTTCAAGCTTTTTGCTTGGACTTACTATGGATATGTTTTGTAATTCGGGTGGTATACACGCAACAGCTTGTGTGATCCTAGCATATTACAGACCTTATATTTTCAAATTTTCTTTTGGACTGAGTTACGAATATCAAACGATAAAACTAAACGAGTCTTTAACTCCAGAGCGATTCTCATTTATATTGGTTTCCGTTTTAATGCACCACATTGTATTGTTTGTTCTTGAAGCATTTCAATTCAAATTTGTCTGGGACATTTTACTTCGAACCTTGTTTAGTTCTATCTTTACTATAATTACCTCAATAATAATAATTTATCTTATTAAGCCCAATAAACGATGAGAAAAGTCTTGCTGCCCACTATAATTATTATTGCAGCGTCTTTGCTAGTGATCAGGATCTTTTATCTGCAGATCATCGATGATTCATTCAAATTGAAATCAGAAAATAATGCGATTAAGAAAGTTTATGACTATCCTGAAAGAGGCTACATCTATGATCGTAACGGAAAACTTCTTGTTGCTAATCAGGCTTCTTACGATATTATGGTTATTCCTAGAGAGGTAAAAGAAGATTTAAATATTGCAGAATTCTGTACACTTCTGAACATCACACAAGAAGAATATCATAAACGTATTGAAAAAGCAAAAGTTTATAGCCCAAGACTTCCTTCTGTTTTTTTATCTCAGTTAAATAAAAATGAGTTTGCTGCCTTTCAGGAAAAAATCAGAAAATACGATGGATTCTATTTCCAGAAAAGGTCTCTACGTGATTACGAAGTAGATTATGGTGCAAATATATTTGGTTTTATTACTCAGGTAAATGAAAAACAAATTGCGAAGAATCCATACTACAATAGTGGAGATTTAATTGGAAAACAAGGTGTTGAGCAAAGTTATGAAGAAATTTTACGCGGAATAAAAGGGGTAAAATACATTCAAAAAGACAAATATAACCGAGAAATTGGCCCTTATAAAGAAGGAAAATACGATACCATTGCTGTAGCTGGAGAAGATATTAATTTAACTATTGATGCTGAGCTTCAAAAATATGGCGAGGAATTGATGATTAATAAAAGAGGTGGTATTGTGGCAATTGAACCTAAGTCAGGTGAAATTCTTGCTTTAGTTACTGCTCCTTCTTATGATCCAGGTATTTTGGTAGGACGCCAAAGATCTAAAAATTATACACTTTTATATAACGATTCGATTTCAAAACCTTTATATGACAGAGGACTTTTGGCAGAATACCCTCCAGGTTCTCCATTCAAAATCCTAACTGGTTTAGTTGCACTCCAAGAAGGCGTAATAAATGAACAGACTACTTTTATGTGCCATCACGGATTTAGTTATGGTGGAGGCCGATTCATGAAATGTCACGGTTTTGGTCCGCATCAGTTACATAACGGAATTTATAATTCTTGCAACACTTATTTTGGACAAGCCTATATGCTTACAATCAATAAGTATAAAGACCCTGGTCAGGCTGTTGATGTTTGGAGCAGCCACGTAAAAAGTTTCGGTTTAGGACAATTTATGGGATATGATTTACCTATTGGAAAACGAGGAAATATCCCAACTTCTAAAACCTATAAAAGAATTTACCCTAACGGAGGATGGAGAAGTTCAACTATTGTATCGAATGCAATTGGACAAGGAGAGGTTTTAATGACACCTATTCAATTGGCCAATATGATGGCGACTGTTGCAAATCAAGGTTATTATTATACTCCTCATATCATTAAAAAAATTGAGGGAGAAAAAATAGACGAAAAGTTTACGACAAAACACGTAACTACAATTGATCAAAAATATTATCCGCCTGTTATAAGCGGACTCTTTGATGTATATAACAAAGGTACAGCTTACGCTCTTAGAGTAGAAGGAATTGACATTTGCGGAAAAACTGGAACAGCTGAAAACTATGCCAAAATAAACGGTAAAAGAGAAAAGCTTAAAGACCACTCTATTTTTGTGGCTTTTGCACCAAAAGACAATCCAAAAATTGCTATTGCCGTTATGATTGAAAACGGAGGTTTTGGAGCAACAGTTGCGGGACCAATTGCCAGTTTGATGATTGAAAAATATCTAAGAAAGAAGATTACAAGAACAGATCTAGAAGTGAGAGTATTAAACAAAAGCTTACTTTCGGAATATGCTAAATTAGGAGGAATAAGCGAGGCTCTTAAAATCGAATCTGTTCCAAAAGACTCTGTTTTACAAGCTAAAATTGTAAAACCAAAAGCTCCTGTTACAGCAACAACAAAAACTGAAGTTAAAAAAACAGCGGTAGACACTACTAAAGAAAATTAAGAAAGATTATTTCAAATGAAAAATCAAAGTGTAAAAAATAATATCGATTGGATAAGTGTTTTTATCTACATTTCGCTGGTAACTTTAGGTTGGCTGAATATCTATTCGTCGTCTTTATTGTCAACTGATGGCACATATCAAAAACAGTTTATTTTTATTTGCTGTACAATTCCTTTGATATTTGTTGTGCTTTTTGTTGATGGTAAATTTTACGAAAAATATGCCAGTATCATCTTTGGAGTTTCCTTATTATCTCTTGCAGGATTATTTCTATTTGGAAAAACAATTGCTGGACAACGATGCTGGTATGCGATTGGAAGTTTTACTTTACAGCCTTCTGAGTTTGCAAAAGCTGCGACCTCATTAGCTTTAGCAAAATATTTAAGTGATACGCAAATCAATCTAAAAGAAACAAATAGGCAAATTCAGGCTTTGGCCATTATGCTGTTGCCTGTAATGTTGATTTTACCACAGCCAGACCCTGGAAGTGCTTTAATTTACAGTGTTTTCATCCTTGTTTTGTATAGAGAAGGTTTGCCTTCTTGGTACGTATGGACTGCTTTTATAACCATTGCCCTTTTCGTTCTAACATTAGTTTTAGAGCCGTATGTGGTTATAGGAATATCGTTTATTGTTCTGGCAATTATATATTTTAAAGGTAGGGTTGTTGATCGAAATATTATTCAGAGCGGTATTTTATTGCTCTTAATTGCGGGATTTGTTTTTTCTGTTGATTACGTTTTTGATAACGTTTTTAAACAGCACCACAGGGACCGTTTCAACATTTTATTAGGTAAAACTGTTGATATGAAAGGTATTGGATACAATACCAACCAATCTGAAATTGCAATTGGATCTGGAGGATGGATTGGAAAAGGTTTTCTTGAAGGAACACAAACTAAAGGAGGATTCGTTCCTGAACAGCATACCGATTATATCTTTACAACTGTTGGTGAAGAATGGGGATTTGCTGGTTCTTTAGTAGTGATTTTGCTTTTTGTAAGCTTACTGCTTAGAATTATTTATTTAGCCGAAAGGCAAAAAACAAAATTCAGCCGGGTTTATGGCTATTGTGTTGCAGGAATTCTCTTTATACACTTCTTTGTAAACATTGCAATGGTAATTGGAATTTTCCCAACAATTGGAGTACCTCTTCCATTCTTTTCATACGGAGGTTCCGGACTCTGGGGATTCACTATTTTATTGTTTATTTTCCTTAAAATGGACGCGAATAAAGTGAATGAATGGTAATATTTAATATTTAATTGTTAATTGTTAATTGTTAATTGTTAATTGTTAATTGTTAATTGTTAATTGTTATCTGAAATTTTTCTAAGATTATTTCGTCACTCTCATATTTGACAACTTACATTTTTGAGTTTAGTTAAATACTACGAAACTTATTTCTACAAATTAAATTCTACTGAATATAAAATATAAAAAAATCCGAAGTTTAGGCTTCGGATTTTTTTTATGCTTTTATTAGATTATATCTGTTCGTTTGGTCTCTTTTTCAATAGTTTTAATAAAACTGGGAATGTTGAAATAACGATGATAATTATGATAATATATTCTATGTGTTTTTTCAAATCTATTCCTTGTTTTAAGAAGACGCCATATAAATAATGTCCTGCAAAAATTAAGATAAATGACCAAAGGAAAGAACTCAAGATATTATAAAACATAAATTTCTTTTTGTCCATTGAAACGATTCCTGCAACGATTGGAGCAAATGTTCTAAAAATAGGTAGGAAACGTGCATAAATGATTGCTTTACCTCCATACTTCTCAAAGAAATCTTTTGACTGAAGAAGATATTTTTTCTTAAACCAAAATGTATCTTCTTTTTTGAATAAATAATAACCACTTTTCGCACCAAACCAGTAACCCGTCATATTTCCTAAAACTCCCATTATAGCGACTGCAGTTGCAAGCAGAAATACGTTTAAGAAATCATTTGGAATAAATAAAACATTCTCTATTAAGTCACGGCTGTAAATCCCTGCCAAAAAAAGCAAACTGTCTCCAGGTAGAAAAAAACCTGCAAAAAGTCCTGTTTCAGCAAAAACTATAAACAGCACAATAAATAACCCAATCTGAAAACCTCCGACGCTTAAAGTAATATAAAATTCAGGGTTTAGTAACTGGGTCCATTCAAAATTATTCATAAAACGAGATTGGTTATCTTTATAGTTCGTGAAAGTAACAATAATTTACCTTAACCGCAATAAAATGCAGTATTTTAAACATAAATTAACTATTAAAAAAAGCCCAAACTAGTCGTTTGGGCCTTCCTATTATTCTTCTCTCACATATTTACAACAGCTGTGAAGGTTGTCATAATCTGCTGCTGCAGCTTTAACTTCCTTAGTATCATGACCTGCCTTTGCAATTGCTTTATTCAAATCTGAAGGAGAACATTTCTCTTCATTTAAAATCACAGAAAGTTGGTGTGAGCTAACATCCCAAGTTGCTGTTTTTACTCCTGGAACACCATAAGCTGCTTTTTCAATTCGTTTCTTGCATTGTTCACAGTTCCCATTTACTTCAGTTGTATATTTTAAGTTTTTATTTTTTTTGGTTTGAGCCTGAACTGAAAAACCTAAAAATATCATTATTGCGATTAAAACTATTTTATTCATTGTATTTAATTTATTGTTATTGAAATTCTTATTTAATTTTAAATCTTAAACCTGCATAATACATTTGCCCAAAAATTGGAGCGTATGCAATTGATGCATCAAAATTAGGTCCAAAAGGATCATTTGCTCCTAAAATTGCTTTTTGCTGTTTGTAGTTTCCAATGTTTTCTCCGCCTACGTATACTTCCAAAACTGAAGAAAAAACACGAGTTACTTGTGCATTCATTACAGCATAAGCTGGTGAAAAATCAGGAAACTGATCATCTGTAGGGTTTGTAGCTGTATATGGCAATTGTTGTTTCCCTGACCAATTATAGGTAAAATCAAACTTCCATTGCTTATCATCATTCATTGTTGTCTCATACTCTAAATTTCCCAAGAAACGATGTTTTGCCTGAAGCGGACGCTGGAATGTTCCTCTTAAATAATCAGTTTGAATATCATAATATTTGTAAGCTGTTCTCAAATTTAAGTTATGAACCAATTCATAATTAAATTCAACTTGAAGGCTGTTCGCAAATGAACTTCCTTTTAAATCATAAAATAAAACCTGTTGCGGACTCTGCATCACATCTACTACTGCCTGATTTTGAAAATCGGTGCGGTATAAATCGAAACCAGCATCGCCGTTTCTGTTGAATAGACGGAATTTCTGCGAAAAACTTACACCATAATTCCAAGCAATTTCTGGGTTTAATCCGTAGACTTTTCCATTAGAATCTAAAATTGAAAACGTTCTTGAACTAGCAAAAAGCTGCTGATTCTCTGCAAAAATATTAGCAGAACGTTTTCCTCTTCCAGCAGAAAAACGAATTACCCCATTTTTCCAAGGATTATATCGCATGTGTAATCTTGGCGTAACAAAGAATCCTAATCGGTTATGATTATCTATCCTTCCTCCTAAAATTAAACTGAAATTATCTGTATTGTCATAGGTATATTCAAAGAAAGCTCCAACTGAATTATCGATTCTGCTTACATCTGTTAGATTCACAAATTCCTGATATTGATCGTGAGTAAAATTCAAACCAGTTGTAAACTTGTTCATAGTATTATTAATGATCGAATTGAAAATCAAATTAGAATAAAAACTATTCTGCTTGATATCGTATTGATTCAAACCATAATAAGAATCTTGTTTGTGGCTATTAAAAGCATTTTGAAATCCGATACTTTGATATGGCATATCCTTGAACACATATCCAATTTTTGTTGAAACATCAAAGCGTTCTGTATTGATTTCTGAACCCCAATAGTTTGTCGTACCGCGATCACGATCTTTGTCGAAATCAACTTCTCCAGTTTGTTTCTTATCATTCATATATCTGAAATTGATAAAACTAACCAAACCGCTTTCTGGATTATAATATTGGTAACGATTTAAAACATTGATTTGTTTTCCTAACGGATTATCTAAAAATCCGTCATTGTTCATGTCGTTCTTTGCTACACGCGCATTTCCGTGAACAAATAAACTTGTAGCCCATTTATCTGATAATTTTTTATTGAAATGGGTATTTAATTCAAAACGAGAATCAGTTGAACCGTAAGCATTCAGAAAGAACGGAATATCGCTTAAAGGCTTTAAAAGTTCTGTATTAATTTGGCCCGAAATACTTTCGTAACCATTTATAACACTCCCCGCTCCTTTTGTAATTTGAACACTTTCAATCCAAGTTCCAGGAGTAAATGACAATCCATAAGCTTGTGAAGCTCCTCGTACAGAAGGAATATTCTCTTCTGTAATCATTAAATACGGACTAGTCAGTCCAAGCATTTTGATCTGTTTTGTTCCTGTTAAGGCATCAGAAAAATTGACATCGATTGATGGGTTTGTTTCAAAACTTTCGGCTAAATTACAACAAGCCGCTTTAAGCAATTCTTTGCTGGTAATAACAGAAGTATTGGCCGTTAACGTATAGGATTTTTTAATTCCTTTTTGCTTTTTAGTGATTTTTACTTCCTCTAAATCTTCTTGCGAAAACATAGAAACAGAAAGCAAAAACGCAGCAAAAAGCATTATATTTTTTTGCATAAAAAATGATTTTAATGTTGAATAGAATTACATTTTTGATGTTTGTTCAAAGCGAAAACAATCAAAATGTAAATACAAAGTCTTAATCAAGACTTGCATTGCATCTTAACATTAAAATCAGGAATAGAAGATATACTGATGATATAACTTAAATAAGGGGGGCGCATTCGCATCAGCATAATACGAAAGAACTTCTTTCTTTTTAAAATTTGGAAGTTCTAAAAAGACAAGAGGTTTGTAATCCTGTATAACTGCTGGGAAAGCAAATTGGAAAAAGAAGAATTTGATCGTTGCATCGTCTGATTTCTTTTCGAAATGAACAACTTTATCTTTGCAGCAAGAGTTCTTTTTCTCTTTAGAACCACAGCATTTTTTTTCAACGACAGGTTCTGCAGTAGTTTTTAAAGAAACCGAAGCAATTTTTCCGCCACAATAATGTACGTCAAAAGCAAACCCAATATTGGAAACCAATAGTAGGAGCGCTAAAAAGAGACCTGTACACTTTTTCAAATTCATATTGCAAAGCTATTCAAAAACCAGCGATAAAAAACTAAAACAAATGTTATTTTTTAGAATTTTGAAGCTGATAGTAAAATCCTGGAATAAATAATAGCACCAAAACAGGCTGAATTATAAATCTTCTAACGTAGAAAAGAAGCCAGCTTCCGTCTGGAAAAAATTCGAGAATTATAAAAAATGCTCCCAAAAGTATTACCAGAAAAAAGATATACATAAACAAGCTGACTTTCAAAATATCTCGATCTCGAAATAATGCATAAATCAACAAAAGAGATAAAGCTGAATTTAAAAAGTAACGAGAAAATAATCCGAAGAAAAGCTTAAGATTTTCAACTGGAGGATAAGGAATAGAAAGAAAATCGGCGCTAAAATAAGTTACAAAAGGATCATAAAACAACTTCCTTTCAAACATCCTGATTACAGCAAAACATATTACAACAATTACAGCTGTAAGGATTTTAAACTTATTATGTTTTAATTTATTTAGCATATTTTGAAAATCTATTGATCCAGAAAATCCATAAAATAAAAACATATCCGTAAATAATCAATGGAAACAAAACACCGTGAAGAAACTTATTCTTCTCTGGAAAATAATACATTAGCACAATCAAAAGTGCAATTCTAATAATATTAAGAATATAAAGAGACACAAGTCCTAAAGCTATAAACAGTAAAGTCTTTTTTATATTTCCAGAAAAAGCAGCGACAAACGACACAAAGAGAATCATTACGCTAACAGCATTGCAACCTTCAGTGATTCGGGCGATATATCTATTGTTCAAAAGAATATCCAGCCACGGATTTTGAGAGCTTTTTTGAATTATTATATCATAATTAAAAAGCTCTAACAATTGTTCTGTATTTCTTCCAGCAATTACAGTTATGCCATCAAGATCTTCGGCTTGATAACTATTCAAATAAAATTTGTAAAGCAAAGTAAGGACAATATATGTCAGGAAAAAGATGCTAACAAAAATCAAAAATGGCTTAAACTGAACTAAATATTTTTTCAAGAGATTTTTTTTTCAAATTTATATATTTTTTGAGTTCAGCTTTAAATACTTTTGTATAAAATTTTATATCATGACATTTCAAGAATTACAACCAAAGATAAGTACAATTGTCGCTGACAATGAAACAAATAGAGACGGAAAATTATTAGCAATCTGCCAGCTTTTAAACGAAAATGTAGAGTATTACAATTGGGTAGGCTTTTATTTTGCCAATCATGATGCCAAAACTTTACACTTAGGACCGTATGTTGGTGCAGAAACAGATCATACTGTTATTCCATTTGGAAAAGGTATTTGCGGTCAAGTAGCAGAAAGCAATGCTAATTTTGTTGTGCCAGACGTTAAGGCGCAAGACAATTATATTGCTTGCAGTTTGACTGTGAAATCAGAAATCGTAGTTCCTCTTTTTGTGAACGGAGTAAATATTGGCCAAATCGATATTGACAGCCACGTTATTGATCCATTTACAGAAGCTGACGAAAGGTTTTTAGAATTTGTAAATCAAGAAGTTGCTAAATTATTCTAAAAACGTTATATTTAGAATAAAAAATAGAACTGAATGAAAAGAAACATCTTCATCTTTTTGCTTCTGATAATTTCAGTTAATCTGCCTGCGCAAATTAATATGGTTTCTAAAAAAATCTTTTTAGATTCTTTAAATCGCGAATGCACGCCAGACAATTATGCTTACACAAGAGTAATTACCAATTATTCTCAAAAAAGCGTACGTTATGTTGTGACGGACTTTTATAAAAATGGCAGAAAGAAAATGACCGGCTCAACTTTAGATCGTGATGTTCTAAAAAAAGACGGAGAGTTTATTTGCTACTATAAAAATGGAGGGAAAGAGTCTGTCATAAATTATTCTGAAGATCATAAAACCGGAAAAGAAATTACTTGGTATGAAAATCAGAGTAAAAAGTGTGAAAAGCAGAATGTTTGGGACCCGAAGACAAAAAAACTGCAAACTCTAATTCTTAACTGCTGGGATGAAAATAAAAGTCAAACCGTAGTTGATGGAAATGGAGATTATGAAGAATCAGATAAATTTGGAACCCAAAAAGGAACCCTTAAAGACGGTTTAAAACAAGGTGTTTGGGAAGGAAATGATATTTTGCGAAAAATTACATTTGTTGACAACTATAATAAAGGAATGCTAATTTCTGGCGTAAGCACGGATGAAAACAATGTCAAATTTTCTTATTCGTCTTTAAGTGAAAAGCAATCAGGAAAAAAAGCTCAGAAAGTAAAGTAAAGAACAACTGGAATCAGACAGAAAAAAGCTAATTTAAATTGTTAAAAATAAATTTCTTAGCCCTAATTTTTAGATTCTTTTATTTTTTTTTGATTTTTCTGATTTTTTAATCTAATTTTGCACCCGTCTTACAAAAGTTGTATTGACATACATAAAAATCATTAAAATAATATTGGAATGTATTTAAGCAAAGAAAAGAAAGAAGAGATTTTCGCACAACACGGTGGTGCAACAAACACTGGAAGCGCAGAAGGTCAAATTGCATTGTTCACTTATAGAATTTCTCACTTAACTGAACACTTGAAAAAAAATCGTCACGATTACAACACTGAGCGTTCTCTTGTCCTATTAGTAGGTAAAAGAAGAGCTTTGTTGGACTACTTGAAAAAGAAAGATATCAACAGATATCGTGAGATTATCAAAGTATTGAATATCAGAAAATAATCAATATAGAAAAGAGGTGCGAAAGTGCCTCTTTTTGTTTTTACATTATAGCTATTTATAATAAGCATATTACAAGAAAAAAAGTTTGGTTTTTCATTGGGTTTTAGATAACAACAACTACACACAACAACACTACAACACAACTAAAACCCATTGTATAATCAATAAGGAAAAAATTTATGATTCCACAATTATTTGTAGAAAAGATCGATTTAGGTGATGGCAGAAGCATCACAATCGAGACAGGACGTTTAGCTAAACAAGCTGACGGTTCTGTAGTAGTAAGAATGGGCGACACTATGATTCTTGCAACAGCAGTTTCAGCTCGCACATCAAACCCAGGCGTTGATTTTTTACCGTTAACGGTAGATTACCGCGAAAAATTCGCAGCAGCAGGTCGTTTCCCAGGAGGTTTCTTTAAGAGAGAAGCACGTCCAAGCGACAGCGAAGTATTGACAATGAGATTAGTTGACCGTGTATTGCGTCCGCTTTTCCCAGACGATTACCATGCTGAAACACAAGTTATGATTCAGTTAATGTCTCATGACGAAACTGTTATGCCAGACGCTTTAGCTGGTTTAGCTGCTTCTGCAGCATTAGCAGTTTCAGATATTCCATTTTACAACTTAATTTCTGAAGTACGTGTAGCACGTATCGACGGAAAATTAGTAATCAACCCAAGCAGAGAAGAATTAGAAAAATCTGATATCGATATGATGATTGGAGCTTCTATGGATTCTGTAGCAATGGTTGAAGGTGAGATGAAAGAAATCTCAGAAGCTGAAATGATCGAAGCTATTAAGTTTGCTCACGAAGCTATCAAAGTTCAAATTCAAGCTCAATATCGTTTACAGGAAGCTTTTGGTAAAAAAGAAATCCGCACTTACGAAGGAGAGAGAGAAAACGAAGAAATTTACGCAAAAGTAAAAGCTGCAGCATATGATAAAATCTATGCTATTGCAAAAGTTGGTTCTGCAAAACACGAAAGAGGCGCTGCATTTGCTGAAGTTAAAGAAGAAGTAAAAGCTTTATTTACAGAAGAAGAATTAGCTGCTGATGGGGATTTAGTTTCTAAATATTTCTACAAAACAAACAAAGAAGCTGTTCGTAATGTAGTATTAGAATTAGGCGTTCGTTTAGATGGTAGAAAAACTACAGACATCAGACCAATCTGGTGTGAAACTGATTATTTACCAAGAGTTCACGGTTCTTCTTTATTCACACGTGGAGAAACTCAAGCTTTGGCAACTGTAACTTTAGGAACTTCTAGAGAAGCAAACCAAATCGACTCGCCTAGCGAGCAAGGTGAAGAGAAATTCTACTTACACTATAACTTCCCTCCTTTCTCAACTGGTGAAGCAAAACCATTAAGAGGAACTTCAAGAAGAGAAGTTGGTCACGGTAACTTAGCTCAAAGAGCTTTAAAAAATATGATTCCTGCAGATTGTCCTTATACAATTCGTGTTGTTTCTGAAGTATTAGAATCTAACGGTTCTTCTTCTATGGCAACAGTTTGTGCTGGAACAATGGCTTTGATGGATGCTGGAGTTCAAATGGTGAAACCAGTTTCTGGAATTGCTATGGGATTAATTACTGACGGTGAGAAATTTGCTGTATTGTCTGATATCTTAGGTGACGAAGATCACTTAGGAGATATGGACTTTAAAGTAACTGGAACTGCTGACGGTATTACAGCTTGCCAAATGGACATCAAAATTGATGGTCTACGTTATGACATTATGGAGCAAGCTTTGGCTCAGGCTCGTGATGGACGTTTACACATTTTAGGAAAGTTAACTGAAACTATCGCTGCGCCAAGAGCTGACGTAAAAGCTCACGCACCAAAAATCATTACCAGAACTATTCCTGGAAACTTTATTGGAGCATTAATTGGACCTGGTGGAAAAGTAATTCAGGAATTACAAAAAGCTACTGGAACAACTATCGTTATTAATGAAGTTGACGAACAAGGTGTTATCGAAATCTTAGGTACAGATCCTGCTGGAATTGAAGCGGTATTAGCAAAAATTGCTTCTATTACTTTCAAACCAGTATTAGGAGAAGCTTACGAAGTAAAAGTAATCAAAATGCTAGATTTTGGAGCTGTAGTAGAATATACTGCTGCACCAGGAAACGAAGTATTGCTTCACGTATCTGAACTGGCTTGGGAACGTACTGAAAACGTTGCTGATGTAGTTAAAATGGGAGATGTTTTCCAAGTGAAATACTTAGGAGTTGACCCTAAAACTAAAAAAGAAAAAGTGTCTAAAAAAGCACTTGTTCCAAGACCTCCACGTGAGGATAAAAAAGAGTAATCAGATCTTAGTTTACTAAAGGTTTATTCATAGAAAACCCCAATTCTTAATCGAATTGGGGTTTTTCAGTTTAGTTAAAAAGCTTATTTTTTTTGAATGGAATACCTTTTCGAATCAAATAGGCATGATAACAACTTGGCACATCAAATGTCCATTTGGGCAGAATTAAAATAATTAATAAAACATCAATATGCCCTATAATTCCAAAAATAACTGCCAATGAAAAAGTTATTCCTGAATACCCAAAGCCAATCATTCCGACAAATGCCAACAGTAAAGTTATACCCCAAAATTTAGAAAGAAGAGCATGCGTACAGGTTTCTTTTCCAAATTTCAGAAAACTAAAAAAATAAGTCATTGCCTCCATTATAAAAATTACAGCGATTGCAACTGCATTTTCTTTTATTATTTCAGGATTCAACAGCCAAGAACACCAAGCCACACAAAGCCAAAACACCAAATCGGTCTGACTATCCATTCGACGAAGCTTCTCAGACGAAATACTTAATCGACGTGCAACTATTCCATCAAAAATATCAGATAATAATCCAAGAAAGATTAAAACAACTAATTCTTTTCTGAGTTCACTGCCAAAATTATAAGTCAATAGTATTAAAACTGGCCCAAGCAAAAGTCTAAAGCCAATAAGTAAAATAGGTAGGTTTTTCATAATTACGTTTTTTAAATTTCACGAACAAACTTATTGCAGTTATCGCATTTAATTTTGCAGTAATCAATAAAACAAATTCATATATTTGTGATTATCGCAAATATGAAACACCAAGAATCATTTTTAAAAGCTATTCGGAATAAAATTCCACAATCAGTTTCTATAATAGAAGAAGTAGCTTCTGTTTTAGAAATTAGTTACGATGCTTCTCATCGCAGAATATCTCAAAAAAGTAAATTTTCAATAGATGAAACCGTCAGACTAGCTGATCATTTCAATATTTCTTTAGATAAATTATTTTCAAAGAAAGAAAAAGTAATTGTAGAGAAAACAATTGAAATTACAACGATGAAAGATATGTTGGAATATTTCAAATCATCGGCAGAACAAATTGAAATATTAACCAAAAATCCCAAAACAACTCTTTATTATTCTGCAAAAGACATTCCTTTATTTTATTTTATGGAAGGAACGATTCTTTCAAAATTCAAAGCTTTTGTTTGGATTAATCTTTTAAATAATAATCAAAAAAAAGTCTCATTTGAAAACTTCGTAATCGAGGAATCTTTTTCTGAATATATGCAGAAGCTAAAAAAGGTTTACGAAAAGACAATTGTCAACGAAATTTGGAATGACACAACTATAAACAGCAGTTTACAACAGATTTTATATTTCTATGAAGCTGGCCTGCTTAGTTTAAATAGTGCAAATGCATTATGCAAAGACTTAAAACGAATTGTGAATTTAATACAAGAAAAATGTAACAACTCACAAGATAACTTTTCGATTTATTACAACGAACTCATATTATTAAACAATAATATGCTTATCGTAACAGATCAAAAACTAACCATGTTTATTCCATATACATTGTTAGGGTATTTTATTACCGATAATGAAGAAAGCTGCAAAAACGTTCATCAGTTTTTTAAACAACAAATTCAAAACTCAATACCGCTTAAGAAGTCTGGCATAAAAGAGCAAAATTTATTTTTTAATCGAACGATTCGAAAAATTGAATACTACATCGAAAAAATAAACTCGCAAGTGGATTTGCATTTTTAACGTAAAATATACTTTAAGTATAATTTTCACCCAATTCAACCTAATAAAATAAAATTTTTATTACATTTTAACACTATAAAGTGATTTTTATAACATATTTTTAATACTTTTGGAACCAATCAATCCAAAAACAAAAAATCACATTTCCTTTGAAAAATCACCAAAAAAAAGCGATTTATATATCGCTATTTGCAAGCCTATTAAATATATCGTATCTGTACTCACAATCTGCTGAAAAATCTTCATTATACGATTACTTCGACCAAACAGTCGGAAAAGACAATTTAAATATTAACAACGGAATAGTTCATAGCGAACCTTTTCGCCCAATTGCTGGTAAAAGCAGGTATTATACTGAAGAGTTTAATATTGGCGACATCAGTTTTGAAGGTCAGATTTATTCTAATGTTAATCTTAAATACGACATTTTAACTGACCAAGTTGTTTACAAACAAACTGGATCTTCAGAAAACTTACCGATTAATCTAATCAGTGAAAAAGTTGATTATTTTTTCATTAAAAACAAAAAGTTTGTCAACATAAAATCTGACCTAAATAAAGTTAATGATATTGCTCCAGGTTTTTATGAAGAAAACTACGCCGGCGACAACGTCTCTCTTTATATTAAACATTATAAAGAAAAGGTAAAAGTCTTCCAGTCTGACGGTGTTTACTACAATTTCATCTATAAAATCAATTACTTCCTAAAGTACAACAACCATTTCTACAAAGTAGAATCGGAGAAAGATTTCAAGAAAATTTTCCCTGACTATAAAAAAGATATCAGCACTATTTATAATACTGATAAAAAATTAGAGCGTTCCGATAAGATGAAATTCATGGAAAATCTAACAAAACAAATCAATGGTCTTTTAAAAAAAAGTTCTAATTAAATGAAAAAAATTACTCTTATTCTATTTTTAATTGCCTTTCAACAAATAATTTATTCTCAAGTAATCAGCGACAAAATAACGGTTGAATTTAAAAATGCAAATATAAAAACTGCCATTCAAGACATCGAAAAAGTATCTTATTTCAAATTCTATTTTGATGAAAAATGGCTAGAAAACGACAGCACTTCAATATCTAAACAATATAAAGAAGTTAGAATTGGTGAAGTTTTGGAAGATGTTTTTCAGAACACAAGCTTCAACTTTTACGTTTCAGAAAACAAAGTTATAGTTACAAATAACAGTATCATCTACAGTCAATTGCCTGATGATTATTTCGGAATTCCTCTTGAAAGAGACGAAAACGGAATGATCAGCCCAATTTTCTATCAACAATATGATTCGATCAAAAAGACCAATTCAAGAAACCCAAATAAAAATATTAGGGATATTGTTTTAATTGGTAAAGAAGTAAAAAATCAGAAAAAGAAAACTTATACCTTATCTGGTATTATTAGAGGCGGAAAAAACAATGCTGGAATTGCTAATGTTTTAGTAAAAATACCAAACACAGAATATTCTGCCACAACTGATAAAAAAGGATATTATAGTCTACAAGTTCCAGGAGGCTTAAATGTTGTTGAAACGGAGACATTCTCGTATAACAAAGTGACTAAAAATATCATGGTTTATAACGATGGATCGTTGAACTTTTCGTTAACCGAAGATATAAATCAGCTTGATGAAGTTTTAATTAAAACAAACAAAAGTAAAACTGCAAAATCAGCAATTACTGGTGTAACTACGATTGATGCTGAAGGAATTAAAAATGTTCCTTTGGTGCTAGGCGAGCGTGACATTCTTAAAGTGGCTTTGACAATGCCTGGAATAAAAACTGCTGGTGAAGGTTCTGCTGGATATAATGTTCGAGGTGGTAAAGAAGATCAAAACTTATTCTTGCTTGACAATGCTACGTTGTACAATCCGTCACATTTCTTCGGCTTTTTTACAGCTTTAAACCCTTATACAACTAAAAAAGTTGACATTTATAAAGGTAGTATTCCAGCTGAATTTGGAGGAAGATTATCTTCTGTTTTTGACATTACTTCTAAAACTGGAAGTTTCGATGAGTTTCAAGGTGAAGGCGGTATTGGGCCAGTAACCAGCAATTTAATGCTTTCTACTCCTGTTGTAAAAGGAAAATCTAGTTTGGTTGTAGGAGGAAGAGCAACTTATTCTGATTGGATTTTAAAAAGCTTAGATGACGAAAACTTGAAAAACAGTCAAGCTTCTTTTTATGATTTCATTCTAAAATACAATCATAAAATAAATGCCAACAATGATATCGAATCTACGCTTTACTATAGCCATGATAAATTTAGTGTATCATCAGATTCATTGTATAAATACAGCAATAGATTAGCGACTTTAAAATGGAATCATACTTTCAACGAGAAAAACAAAGGTTCTTTGGTTGTTACTAATAGCGAATACAAATTCAACATTGACTACGAATCTGAAGGGGTTAATAATTTTGATTTTGGCTATAAAATCAATGAAACTCAGGCGATGCTGAAAATGAATTATTTATACAACGAAAAGCATAAATTCAGCTATGGTCTTTCGACAAAATTATATTCTGTTGACCCAGGATATTTGAATCCTAAAAATCCTGAATCGACATTAGTTCCTGTTGATGTTGAAACAGAAAAAGGATTAGAATCTGCGGCATATATTGGCGACAATTTTAAAATAAGCGACAAATTCTTGCTTGATTTTGGTTTACGATATTCCACTTTTGCTGCTTTAGGGAAATCTACTCAAAGAATTTATGAAGATAATGTTCCTATTAGTGATGCAACTGTTATTGATACAAAAACCTATGGTAATAATGAAGTAATTAAAAGATACGGAGGTTTAGAGCCTAGAATTGCCGCTAGATATTTCCTTACAGATGATTTCTCGGTCAGAGCGAGTTATGATAAAACTTATCAGTACATTCATTTATTATCAAATAATACAACGCAATCTCCAACAGACATTTGGAAACTTTCAGATTTAAATGTTAAGCCAGAAAGTGCGCAACAAGTTTCTTTAGGTTTCTACAAAAATTTAAAAGATGGCGATATTGAACTTAGTTTAGAAGGATATTACAAGAGATCTAAAAATATCTTAGACTACAAAGTTGGTGCTGAATTATTATTGAATGATAATATCGAAACAGAACTTTTACAAGGCGAAGGAAAAGCTTACGGAGTCGAAGTATTAGTAAAAAAACAAGTTGGTAAATTAAATGGATGGCTTGGATATACGTATTCAAGATCTTTAATAAAACTTGACAGTCAGTTTAACGAAGAAAAAGTAAACAACGGCAAATATTTTGCTTCTAATTTTGATAAACCACATGATTTTAGCGCTGTTTTAAACTACAAGTTTACAAAACGTTATAGTTTTTCAAGTAACTTTACTTATCAAACAGGAAGGCCTATTACCTATCCAATCGGTAAATACGATTATGGAAACGAGCAATATACGGTTTATAGTGATCGTAATAAATACAGAATTCCTGATTATTTCAGACTTGATATTGGCTTGAACATCGAAGGAAATCATAAAATCAAAAAGTTAGCACATAGCTTTTGGAATATTTCAGTTTATAATGTGTTAGGGCGCAATAATCCTTATTCTGTGTTCTTTGTTACAAAAGAGGGACAAATCAAGGCCTATAAAACATCTATTTTCTCTATTCCAATTCCAAGTATTACCTATAATTTCAAGTTCTAAAATCATGAAAAATTTTGCATATAAAATCACTCTTTTGTTAACTCTTGTATTTGCTGCAAGTAGTTGTACTGAACAGTATGTTTTTCAGAATAATGATTTTGAAAGTGCACTTGTAGTGGAAGGAACTATTACAAATGAGCTTAAAAATCAAACTATAAGACTTTCTCAGGTTTATCAACTTGAAGAAAGCGGTCCTAAACTTGAAAAAGGAGCAAGTGTATCTGTTTCTGATGATCAAGGAAATGTGTATCAATTTGAGGAAAAAGATACGCTATATTCATCTATAACTCCTTTTAAAGCAGAACCTGGTAAAAAATACCAATTGAAAATTAGAACAAGTGCAGGAAAAAACTATACTTCAGATGAACAAGTTTTAACTACAGAAACCAAAATTGATAATATTACAGCAACCGCAACAACCTTTAATGGACAAAGAGGCGCCCAGATTAATGTAAACAGTTTTGATCCAAGTAATACTTCTAAATATTACAGATATGAATATGTAGAAACTTATAAGATTGAAGCCCCTTTATGGAGTCCTTTTGAAACAAATGTTATCGATGTACCGGCAGTTCCAGCAAATCCAGATGAAGATTTCCCTGGTTCTCCTGCGAGGGAAGATATTATTATAAGCCTGAGAAAATATGAAACCCAGACATGCTATTCTACTAAAAAATCGAATGAAATAATTCTAAACAACACAAATAGTCTTAGCGAAGACAGAGTGAATTTCCCTGTACGTTTTATTAGCAATCAAAACTATATAATCACACACCGCTACACCATTTTTGTAAAACAATATGTTCAAAATTTAGCGGCATACACTTATTATAAAACTTTAAAAGATTTATCAAGTTCAGGAGGTGTTCTCTCTCCAAAACAACCAGGTTTTTTTTATGGAAATATAAAATCTGTTGATAATCCAGATGAAAAAGTAATTGGCTTTTTTGAAGTTTCTTCTGTCTCTTCAGAAAGGATTTTCTTTAATTACTCAGATTTATTCCCTAATGAACCATTACCTCCCTATTATGAAAGCGATTGTTATATCCGAGAATATACCGACTGCTTAGGTGATCCGCCATGTAGTGGCACACAATTACGTTCAGCAATTAGAGGTCGTGGCATAGTGTATTTATCTTCTAGCGGGCTTAAGTATTTTATGGTTAAAGCTCCGTGTGGAGATTGTACAACATTTTCATCTAATATTGTTCCTCCTTTTTGGGTAGAATAAATTCTATTAAAAACATGAAATATTATATTAAATATAAAATAATAACCATATTTTTTCTGGCACTTGTTTTAAACAGCTGTACAGAACAGTATGCTTTTAAAAATGGTGATTTTGAAAGTGCACTTGTTGTTGAGGGAACGATTACAAATGAATTTAAAAATCAAGTTATCAGGCTCTCCCAAGTGTTTCAACTCGAAGAAACAGGTCCAAAATTTGAATCAGGAGCAAACGTTTATCTTTTAGATGACCAAGGAACAGAATATCAATTTGAAGAACAAGACACTGTTTATACTTCTATAACTCCATTTAAAGCTGAGCCAGGAAAAAAATATCAATTAAAAATCACAACAAAAGAGGGTAAAAGCTATTCTTCTGACCAACAAACATTAACCACGGAAACTAAAATAGATAATGTAACCGCAACTGTAGAAACGGTTAATGGTCAAAGAGGCGTTCAAATAAATGTAAATGGTTACGATCCTACTAACACTTCAAAGTATTACAGATATGAATATACCGAGACGTATAAAATCATAGCTCCAATGTGGGATTTTAGACAAACAACAACAAACGGAACCAGTATTTTTATAAGCCCGAGAACGAAAGAAACTAAAACTTGTTATTCTACTAAAAAATCGGACGAAATTATAGTGAATAGCACAAATAGCCTCAGTGAAGATAGAGTTCATTTTCCAGTTCGCTTTATTAGTGACCAAAACTATATTATATCTCACCGATATACAATTTTCGTAAAGCAATATATCCAAAATCTGGCAGCTTATACCTTTTATAAAACATTAAGAGATTTATCATCTTCCGGAGGTGTTCTTTCTCCAAAGCAACCAGGTTTCTTTTATGGAAATATCAAATCTGATGAAAATCCAGACGAAAAAGTTATTGGTTTTTTTGAAGTTTCGGCAGTTTCTTCTGAAAGAATTTATTTTAATTATGCTGATTTATTCCCAAATGAACCTCTACCTCCATATTATGAAAGCAATTGTGATATACAGGAATTTAAAAATTGTGATGATTCAGAGAATCCGGAATGCAAAGGAGCAATTCTGCGTTCACGAATTAACACTTACACTCTAGCTCACTATTCCGCAAATGAGGCACAAAGCCTTTACTATATGGTAAATACTCCTTGTGGAGACTGCACTACATTTTCTTCTAATATCGTTCCTTCTTTTTGGATAGATTAATATACTTTTTAAATCTCATGAAACACTTTTCAATATATAATCAGACTAATATTCTAGGCAGAATTAAACATTTGATGCTTTTGATGTTTTTATTAATTCAAAACGGATTTATCTATGCTCAGAATTCACAAAACAAAAACGATATACCAACCACTTCAACGCAAGAAACTATTTTTCTTCATTCGAACACAAGTAGCTTTTTAACTGGAGAAACAATGTATTTCAAACTATATTGTTTAAATCCTTTAAACAATAAACCCAGCCAAATAAGTAAAATTGCTTATGTTGAATTAATTGACAGTGAGAAAAAATCACTTCAAAAAAATAAAATATACCTTGATAACGGAATTGGAACTGGCGAATACTTTATTCCAACGACTTTAAAAACTGGAAATTACAAAGTCATTGCTTATACAAAATGGATGCTGAATAATCCAAATTCACAAAAGCATGAAATAGATATTTTCATTATCAATCCATTTCAAACTCAAGAGCCAAATGATAATATCACATTTGATCTTATTAACCCGCAAAATACTGCAACGGCAATTCAAACCATAAATTCAAATACAGGAAATGACAAAAGAATTGATTTTGAATTTGACAAAGAAAGTTATTACACGAGAGAAAAAGTCAATTTAAAACTGAAGTCTTTAACTGAAACCATTGAAAAAGGAAATTATTCTGTTTCTATTAGAAAAACAGATCAAATTCCAACTTTAAAACAGCTTACGCCAGCAGAATTTGCTAAGAAATCTGCAGAAAGCTATGTTAATTTTACGGCAGGTTCGTTTACTTATATTCCAGAAGTAAGGTCTGAACTTATTACAGGCTACATTACATCAAGCAGTAATCAAAATGTTGGTGACAAATCGATTGCTTTATCATTGCCTGGAAAAGAATATGTTTTAAAAATTGTAAAGACAAATGCGCAAGGAAAATTTGCATTTTTATTAGATCAATTTCCTAATTTCTCTAATGCGATTTTACAAGTAATAGACGAGAAAAGAGGTGATTATACGGTTAATTTAGATGCTTTTCCAAAATTTGATGCGTCTTCATTACAGTTCACTTCAAAACTTAATTTATCACCAGAACTTAAAAAAGATATTGAAGAAAGATCTACGGCTAGCCAAATTCAAAACGCTTACTATCAAATTAAAAAAGATAGTTTAGTTACTGAAGCAGTTATGAATCCATTCTTCAGTACAATTGAAAAAACCTATATTTTAGACGATTACACAAGATTTCCTACTTTAAAAGAAAATATTGTAGAAGTTCTTATTGAACTGTATTACAGAAGAAATAACGGAAAATATGAACTTCACATTAGAAATGACCATAAAGACCTAGAAATGTACGGCCCGCCAATGGTGCTTGTTGACGGATTATTAATTCAAGATCCAAGTGATCTTTTTGAATACAATATGGGGAACGTAAACAAAGTCAGTTTAATTTCTGAACCTTACGTTTATGGTCCAAATCTATATGGAGGTTTGATTAGTTTTGAAACTAAAAACAATGAATTTTCAGAGAATTATGCAAAGAAATATTTGAAAACAATGGAAATTCAGCGTCCAAATCCTCAGAAAGTATACAACAATCCAGATTATGCTGCCGGAAATAAATTGCAGCGTATTCCAGATTACAGATATCAATTGTTATGGAAACCTGATGTGAAATTACAAACTAAAGAAGATCAATTATCTTTTTACACTTCAGACATTAAAGGAAATTTTGAAGTTGTTTTAGAAGGTTTTACCGAAAACGGACAGCCAATTTATGTTTCTAAAAACATTACTGTAAAATAGCAATTCTACTCTTTAAAGATCACAAAAAAGCCTTAATCAGAAATGAGAACAAGGCTTTTTTTATTTAATTTACCAGCATAAATTTACTCATTTACAAATAATTACGATTTATTTAAAAAAAAATAAATAATTATTGTAACTTTTTTGATACTCCTTACGTATAACCATTTGTACACTTTAAAAATAGGGAGACAACAACATGAGACAACTTAAAATCACCAAGCAGGTAACTAATCGTGAAACTGCATCGTTAGATAAATATCTACAAGAAATTGGAAAAGTTGACCTAATTACCGCTGATGAAGAGGTAGAATTAGCACAAAGAATAAAGGCTGGTGATCAAAGAGCTTTAGAAAAACTAACAAAAGCCAACCTACGTTTCGTAGTATCTGTGGCTAAACAATATCAAAATCAAGGATTAACTCTTCCAGATTTAATTAATGAAGGAAACTTAGGTTTAATTAAAGCGGCTCAACGTTTTGATGAAACTCGTGGTTTCAAATTCATTTCTTACGCTGTATGGTGGATTCGTCAATCGATTCTTCAAGCTTTAGCTGAACAATCTCGTATTGTACGTTTACCATTAAATAAAATTGGTTCTATCAATAAAATCAACAAAATGTATGCGTTATTAGAGCAATCTAACGAGCGTCCGCCTTCTGCTGAGGAAATTGCAAAAGAACTTGACATGACTGTAAATGACGTAAAAGAGTCTATGAAAAACTCTGGACGTCACCTATCTATGGATGCTCCTCTTGTTGAAGGAGAAGATTCTAACCTTTATGACGTATTACGTTCTGGCGAATCTCCAAATCCAGATAGAGAATTAATTCACGAATCTCTTCGTACTGAAATCGAACGTTCTTTAGAAACATTAACTCCAAGAGAGGCAGATGTTGTTCGTTTGTATTTTGGTCTTGGCGATCAGCACCCAATGACTCTTGAAGAAATTGGAGAAACTTTCGACCTTACTCGTGAGCGTGTTCGTCAGATTAAAGAAAAAGCAATCCGTAGATTGAAACACACTTCTAGAAGTAAAATCCTTAAAACTTATTTAGGATAAACAATATTTGTTTCAGGTTTAAAGTTTCAGGTTGCTTCGTGTAACTTGAAACATGAAACATGAAACCTTTGTAAAGCAAACAACAGTTTGATTGACTGTTCGTTTTTTGATTGATGATTGAAACTCCGGCTGATTACCGGAGTTTTTTATTTTTATTCTTTTTTTTAACGCAAAGTGCACAAAGGTTTTTCGCAAAGTCCACAAAGCTATTTTAACTGTTAATCCAAAAGCTTTCAAAGAACACAAAGTTTTGTGAACTTTATTTTCTTAAACAATTACAAACAAAAAACTTTGCGAACTTTGCGTAAATCTTAGCGAACTTTGCGGTTAAACTTTATCTTTGCTACAAAACAACACACAATGAAAAATACATTTATTGCTCCTTCTGTTCTTGCTGCAGATTTTGGTAATTTACAGCGTGATGTCGAAATGATCAACAACAGTCAAGCTGATTGGTTCCATATCGATATTATGGATGGAGTTTTCGTTCCGAATATTTCTTTTGGAATGCCAGTTTTAGAAGCTATTTCAAAGCATGCAAAAAAATATATCGATGTACATTTAATGATTATTGATCCAGATCGTTACATTAAGACTTTTGCCGGTTTAGGAGCAAATGGACTAACTGTACATTATGAAGCTTGCACACATTTACACAGAACACTTCAAGCAATAAAAGCAGAAGGAATGAGAGCTGGAGTAGCAATGAATCCGCATACAAATGTTGACTTACTAGAAGACGTCATAAATGATATCGACGTAGTTTGCATCATGAGTGTAAATCCTGGTTTTGGTGGACAATCATTCATTGAAAACACTTATGACAAAGTTCGAAAACTAAAAGCTTTGATCACACGCAAAAATGCTTCAACATTAATTGAAATTGACGGTGGTGTGACTAGCAAAAATGCAAAACAATTAGTAGAAGCTGGTGCAGATATTTTAGTTGCTGGAAGCTTTGTTTTTAAAGCTGAAAACCCAACAGAAACAATCGCAGATTTAAAAATCCTTACTACTTTTTAAATTCTTAAGATTTGGAAAAAAGTCAATTCCGGTCATTTTTTCTACAGTCTCAATCGGAACAACAAAATCGTAAATAGATTTATCACTTTCTTCATTTGGAACCAAAAAAGCAATTGCTTTGTGTTCTTTACCAGTTTTAGCTAAAATGATTTTATAGAAATATTTAGGAACAGCAACTTTTTCTGTTCCTATTTTTTTATCTGAATCTTTCGGAATCCCGCCAGTAACGACATAAATATCATTGTATTTTCCTGCCCAATAACGTGTCTTCTGCTCTAGTCTATTCCAAATTCCAGCATTAAATTCTTTCTTTTGTGGAGAAATATTTGAAGTATAAAAAGTATCATTATAAGCATCTTTATTAAACTCCATATCACCCGCAGGACAAAGATGTCCTTTATCATAACCTGATTTTTTATAGTTTCTCCAATCTGCAGAACCTGTCGTTACTTTTGGATCTTCTATAAAATAAGGTCTTTTATAATCGTGATTCTTTAGATATTCTTTTTTCAATTCGTAAGCAACCCATTCTGCTTGTTCAAACTTTTCACTATAAGATAAAGTATAATATTGATGTTTTACAACCTGATTTGTTGTCGAAGTAGGAAGATAAGCAATCGTATATAAAGAATCTGTGCTGTTTGATTTTCCTGCAAAGGAAACCGCTTCTGCATTACTTATATTTTCTTTGCTTTCAACATTCTCTTTTTTACAAGACAACAACGCAAAACTCATCAAAACCAGACTTAGAAAACCTTTCATAAATAATAATTTTAGCCGATAAACTTACAAAAAAACGCTCCATAAATTCAAAATTTATAGAGCGTTTTTAAACAAATTAAATTCATTTAGAACTTAAGACTTCACTAGTTTATCCTTTTTCATTTTAGGATTAACTGTACTTTTTACCACACTTTTAGTTTGTAAATCATCTAACACATTTAAAGCTTCTTCTACATAAACATCTTTAGATAATGCTTGATGCCATGCTTCTCTTTTTTCTTTTAAAGTAGCATCATTTGCCATTTCAACTTGTTCATAAGGAAGAGATTCAAAAATTAAACTGTTTTTATAATCTAAAATTGGTTTATATTTTTTTCCTTCATTTTCTACCTGCTCTTGAGTTTCTTTAAAACTCTTAATGTTTAAGCTATATGTATTCTCTTTGTTTTTAACATCGATCCATTTAGCGTTATCATCAATTAATTTAAATTGAGCATTTTGAGCAATTCTGTTTTTACTATTAATGATTGCTCTAGTAAAATTCTCATTAGAATTCCAAGTGCTGTAATCAGCTGGATCGATTTTATCCCAAGGCATTGCATTGTCAATATCTCTCTCACCCATTTTTAGGTAAGCATAACGATCTGGCATAACAACATCACTATGAACACCTTCTAATTGAGTAGAACCTCCATTGATTCTATAGAATTTTTGTCCTGTAATTTTCAATGCACCAAGATCTCCATAGTTTGCATTTCGCACAAACTGATTTAAATCTAATACATTTTGTACTGTTCCTTTACCGTAAGTTTGTTTACTTCCGATAATTACACCACGTTTGTAATCCTGAATTGCAGCTGCTAAAATCTCAGATGCAGAAGCAGAAAAACTGTTTACCATGATAACCAATGGACCATCCCATTCGATTTTCTTGTCTTTATCGTATAAAACTTCTTTCTTTTTACCAGCAGATTTTACCTGAACAATTGGACCTTGTTCGATAAATAATCCAGCAATATCAACAACTGTAGAAAGAGATCCTCCACCATCATCACGAACGTCTAAAACAATACCGTTAATGTTTTCTTGTTTCAATCTTTCTACTTCACGAGCAATATCTTTTCCTGCATCGCGTCCGTCTTTATTTTCAAAATCGATGTAAAATTTAGGAAGATAAATAACTCCATATTTTAAACCGTTTTTCTCCACAATACTAGACTTAGCATACGTTTCTTCAATTTCAACAACATCTCTAATGATTGAAATTACTTTGATAGAACCGTCAACTTTTTTAACTGTCAATTTTACTTCAGTTCCTTTGTGACCTTTAATTTTCTTCACAACATCATCCAAACGCATTCCAACAACATCAACTGGTTCCTCATTTCCTTGAGCAACTTTCAAGATTAAATCTCCTGCTTCTAATTGTTTTCCTTTCCAAGCTGGACCTCCAGAAATTAATTCATCGATTTGAGTGAAATCATTTTTCTTAGTCAAACGAGCTCCAATACCCTCCAATTTACCACTGATATTTACATCAAAACGGTCTTTTTCTTCTGGTGCAAAATAACTTGTATGCGGATCAAAACGAGCCATAATAGAATTCAAATACACTGAAAACCAGTATTCTCTATTTAAATCTTTAATTACACTAAAGTTATCATCTAAAGATTTTAAAGAGCTTTCGCGAGTTTCTTTTTCTAAAGTCTCAAAAGATTTTTCTTTGTAAGCAGGATCTTTTTTCTTCTTTTCTTCCTCGATTTTTTGTTTTGTTACCAAAGAAGAAAGAGTAGATAATTTAATTTGCTTTCTCCATCTTTCGTTGATTTCAGTTAGGTTTTTAGCATACGGAATGTGCTCATAATCTGCATTAAAAGTCTCATCAACATTATAATTAAAAGGCTGAGCTAAAATCGTTTTGTAACGTTTTTTACTTTCTTCCATACGTTTCATTAACCTTGTATAAGTAAGGTTAAAGAAAGTAATATCTTTATTCAGGAATTGATCATCAAGCATTAATTCATATTGCTTAAACTCATCAATATCAGACTGTAGAAAAAATCTTTTTGATGGATCTAACGCATCAATATAATCTTTAAAAATACCTTTCGAAAATTCATCATTTATTTCTGCTGGGCTATAATGTCCTTTATCAATAACAAATGCTAATAATTCTAAAAGTGTCTTGTCTCTATTTGGATCTGGGTCGATTGTCCTATCGGCATTCATCTTAAATGCAAACAAGGTAAGCGATAAGCACAATACGGCTATGAGTATCTTATAATTTCTTTTCATAAACTTTATAATAGCATTCATCAATTTTTTAATCTAAGTTACGTTAAAAACCATGCCACGAGAGCTAACGTCACGATAATTTTTTGTTAAAGATATAAAAATGTTTAATTCGCAAAAAAGTTCTTTACCTTACTTGACAAATTTTACAATATTTGTGACTTATCTCGAAAAATCTGTCACTACATTTGTTTTTAAAATCTTACAATTGTTAAAATTACACATAATATTTATAAAATGAAAGCTGAGAAACCGCTAATATTGGTAACTAACGATGATGGTATTTTGGCTCCTGGAATTAGAGCTCTTATTAGTGTCATGGAAACAATCGGCGAAGTAATTGTCGTTGCTCCAGACAAACCGCAAAGCGCAATGGGACACGCTATAACAGTCAATAATACTTTATTTATTGATAAAATCTCTAAAGATAATGACACAATTGCAGAATACAGTTGCTCTGGAACTCCTGTTGATTGTGTAAAACTGGCAGTAAACGAAATACTTAAACGCAAACCAGACCTTTGTGTTTCAGGCATTAACCACGGATCAAATTCGTCGATCAATGTTATTTATTCTGGAACAATGAGCGCTGCAGTTGAAGCTGGAATAGAAGGAATTCAAGCAATTGGTTTTTCTCTTTTAGATTTTGACTGGAATGCCGATTTTGAGCCTGTAAAGTCTTTTGTCAAAAAAATCACCTTAGAAACTTTAGCCAATAAATTGCCGCCTGGAGTAGTTTTAAATGTGAACTTTCCAAAATTGAAGGAATCAGAAATTAAAGGAATTAAAGTTTGTCGTCAAGCGAAAGCATATTATGCGCAGAAATTTGACAAAAGACAAACTCCTTTCGGGAAAGATTATTACTGGCTTGCCGGAAAATTTGTAAACGAAGATAAAGGCGAAGACACTGATGAATGGGCTTTGGCAAACGGCTATATTTCAGTAGTTCCTGTTCAATTTGATTTGACTGCCCACCACTCTATTCAACAACTTAATACTTGGAAATTAAATGACTAAAGAAATACTAATCGGTTTTTTAATCGGAATTTTTACAGCGCTTTTAGGAAGTTATCTGTTTATCACTTTTTTCACAACATTCGATATTTCAGCAGGATTTCAAATGATAAGAGAACAAGGATATATGGGAAAAATAATCACTTTAGGAACACTTTTAGATCTTGCCGTATTTGCTGTTCTTTTAAAAAGAAATAAAGAATTAATGGCTCAAGGTGTAATTTTAGCGGTGATTGTACTAGCAATTTCTACATTAGTTATTTAAATCTTATCTTTGCTAAGTCACCGTTATTACGGACTTACAACTTTAGCATATTTTCAAAAAAACCAACATGAAATATTACATCATTGCAGGAGAAGCCTCTGGAGATTTACATGGTTCTAATTTAATGAAAGCTTTATACGTTGAGGATCCTCAGGCAGAAATTAGATTTTGGGGTGGAGACTTAATGCAAAAAGTAGGCGGAACTCTAGTAAAACACTACCGCGAACTGGCTTTTATGGGCTTTATTGAAGTAGTTTTTAACTTAAAGACTATTTTAAACAACATTAAAATATGCAAAAAAGACATTACAGAATTTCAACCTGATGTAATTATTTTTATTGATTATCCTGGTTTTAATATGCGAATTGCAAAGTGGGCAAAAGCATTAAACTATAAAACCCATTATTATATTTCTCCTCAAATTTGGGCTTGGAAAGAAAATAGAATTAATGCCATAAAGCAAGACGTCGATAAAATGTTTGTAATTCTGCCTTTCGAAAAAGGCTTTTACGAAGACAAACATCATTTCCCTGTAGATTTTGTGGGGCATCCGTTGATTGATGCAATCCAAAATCAGCCTGATTTTGACGAAACTTTATTTAGAAAAGAGAATCAGTTAGGAGAAAAGCCAATCATTGCCGTTCTTCCAGGAAGCCGTAAACAAGAAATTACCAAAATGTTGAGCGTAATGCTAAGTGTTGTTGATGATTTTCAGGATTACGAATTTGTTATTGCTGGCGCACCAAGTCAAGATTACGAGTTTTATCAGCAATTTATAAAAAACAAAAACATAGCATTTGTTTCGAATAAAACTTACGATTTGCTTCGTTCGTCAACAGCTGCTTTAGTGACTTCTGGAACAGCAACTCTCGAAACAGCACTCTTTAAAGTGCCTGAAGTAGTTTGTTACAAAGGAAGCGAAGTTTCATACCAAATTGCAAAACGTATCATTACTTTAAAATACATTTCTCTTGTAAATTTAATTATGGATCAAGAAGTTGTAACCGAATTGATTCAAGGAGAATGCAATAAAAAGCGAATTAAAGAGGAGCTTCAAAAGTTATTAGATCCTGAATATCGTAGTAAAGTACTTCAAAACTATGATACTTTGGAGCAAAAACTTGGAGGAGTTGGCGCAAGCAAAAACACCGCAAAACTTATTGTTACAGATTTAAAACAAAATTAATTTTGAAAAGAATAATCATTTTTCTGCTTTTGACAGTTGCTTTTACTTCATGTAAATCGACTTCTTCGGTTGCAAACAAAAGCGAATCGAAAAAGGAAAACAGATCACTGGTTAATAATCTTGTAGAAAAAGCAACTGATAATATTGGAGTTCGTTACAAAGCTGGCGGAACTACAAAAAGCGGATTTGACTGTTCTGGATTAGTTTACACTACTTTTGAAAGCGAAAACATAAAACTTCCTAGAAGTTCTTACGATCAAGCTAAAGTTGGAAAAGTGATTCCGTTAAATGATGCTAAAAAGGGCGATTTAATTTTCTTTAAAACCAATAAAAGCAGGCAAATCAATCACGTCGGATTAATTACAGAAGTTAATTCTGATGAAATAAAATTTGTTCATTCTTCTACATCCAAAGGCGTAATCATTTCATCGACAAAAGAACCATACTATAAAAATTCTTTTGAACAGGTAAATCGAGTTATTCCTTAAATTACTTTTTTATTATTTTTCTTACAAAATATTTAATACTTTTAGGCCATGAAAGTATTAGATTTTCCGTTAGTAAAAATTACAATCGCCTTTATATTGGGCGTTATCGCTTCCTATTATTTGCATTTCCCTATTTCAACGATACTTTTTTCGTTATCATTCTGCTTTATATTATTTTGCATAGCATATTTTCTCAATTTAAAGCATAATAATAAATCTATTCTTTTCGGACTTTCTGCTTATTTTTTATCCTTCTGCATTGGCGCACTAACTCTTCTGAGCCATACCGAGAATCTTCAGAAGAACCATTATTTTAATTGTAAAATTGCTTTTGAAAAACCACAAATTGTTACTTTAATTTTAAGAGAAAAATTAAAAAGCAACGATTATGCTGATCGCTATATTGGTCTAATAAAAACAATTTCTGGAAAGACTTATTCTGGAAAAATAATTGTAAACGTCCAAAAAGACAGTAGTATAAATCATTTAATCATTGGAAATACTATTAAAGTCAAAAACACTTTACAGCGAAACAAATCAAATAAAAATCCGAATCAATTTGACTACAGCAAATACTTGGCAGACAAACAGATTTATGCTCAAATCTATTGTCAAAAAAATGAAATTCTAGTAAATAAAACTATTCAAAAAGACATTTGGTATTACTGCGCCAAACTGCATTCAAGAATAATTTCAAATCTCGAAAAATCAAAATTCAGCACATCTGAAATGAATGTTGCTTTGGCTTTAATTTTAGGTCAACAACAGGAAATTTCGCAAGATATAATCCAAGATTATCAATATTCTGGAGCTACACATATCTTATCTGTTTCGGGGTTGCACGTGGGCTTTATAATGCTTTTTATCACTTTTATTCTTAAGCCAATTCCAAATACGAAGAAAGGATCTTTTTTTAAACTTGCTTCAATTCTAATATCATTAGCAGGATTTGCTATTATTTCTGGTTTATCACCTTCAGTTCTAAGATCTGTTGTTATGTTTTCTTTTGTTGCAATTGGAAATCATTTGCGCAGAAACGGCAATATCTATCACACTTTATTAGTTTCTATTTTATTGATATTACTCTTTGAACCTTATTTTTTATTTGATGTTGGTTTTCAATTGAGTTACATCGCCCTATTTTTTATTCTTTGGCTACAGCCAATTCTAAAAAACATCTACAAACCAAAAAATAAATTAACGGTTTACATTTGGGAAGCATTGACAGTTTCTTTCGCGGCGCAAATTGGCACTTTACCGTTATGTTTATATTATTTCCATCAATTTCCAGGTTTATTTTTCGTGACGAATATTATCATACTTCCTGTTCTATCGTTTATAATGATTGCTGGAATTGTGGTTATGCTTATTGCAATTTTCACCAGTCCTCCACTGTTTATAACCATGATTTTTGAGAAAAGCATTTACCTCCTAAATCTAATGATTCACGCAGTTGCTTCAATCGATTCTTTTGTAATACGAGATATCAGCTTTAATTTTTATCATTTAATAGCCATTTCATTCTTTATAATATTCTCTATTATTTGGGTTAAAAAGCCAAACTATAACAAACTAATATTTCTGTTTACTTCCATCATTACTGTTCAACTTGCTTTTATTTTAACTAAAATACAAGTCGAAAATGAAGAAGAATTGATTGTTTATAATGAGAAAAAGAACACGCTCATTTCTGAACGTATCGGGAGAAACTTGACACTTTTTACCCGAGATACTGTTATCAATAAAAAAGAAAACAATAGAAATGTGAATTCATACCTTGTAGGCAACTCAATTACTTTGGACCAAGTAAAAGGACTTAAAAATTTACTCTATTTCAAGAAATCAAGAATTTTAATCATTGACAGCACTAAAATTTATTCAAGCAAACTAAAGCCAGACATATTAATTCTTACTCAAGATCCTAAAATAAATTTGGATAGATTACTAAAAGATATACAGCCAAAAATTGTTATTGCCGATGGTTCTAATTCAAAAACAATTCAGAAAAATTGGAAAATTAGCTGTTCCAAAAAAAATATCCCTTTTCATGCAACGAATGAAAAGGGATATTATAGATTATAATTTTATTCTGGATTTAAGATCGAATTTGATTCGGAGATCCAGGCTTTGACACCTGATGACACATAAGCAATGAGTCCTAATTTATTAAAATTGGTTTTCCCTTTTCTAACTGTAACTTCGGAAAAACACACTTGCGGAATTTCTTCAATACCTAAAGCATTCTTTAACATCAAGTTTTGTTCTTTGGTTGCATCCGGAATTGAAGGATCTGATAAGTCTAGTTTTACCAAAATAACATTTTTACGGGACCACTCCTCAAAATCTTGAGTAGAAAAAATCTCATTTTGCAGTTGCGGACTAACACCTTGGCCAGTGAAAAAGATCAACAATGGCATTCTTTTTTCTGCACTTACAGCAACAGCATCATTAATATCTGTTCTCCAAGTTACAGTCTGCGCATTGATAAAAAAAGGACTTAATAATAGTAGTAGGATAAGTAGATTTTTAGGCATATAATTTTGGTTTTGGTTATGTTAATAAGGTCTAAAATAATACAAAAACAGCATCCAATGAACTTTTTAATCAATTAAAAACCAATATTTAAGCATTAAAATTAAATTGACAATAAATTGACGTTTTTTTAATAAATGTGAAATAAACACTAATAAAAATAATCAAATTTTCGATAGTGTTTAAAAAAAATCCCTTTCTATTAAAACAGAAAGGGATTAAAAAAATTAAAATAAAAGTCAAATGAAATCCTTAACTATTCTGCCGGATGCAAAATCGCGTTCGATTCTGCAATCCAAGCTTTTGCTCCGCCAGGTTTATAGGCAATTTTGCCTAAAGCACTGAACGTTGTTTTATTTTTTCTGATAGAAGCCATTGCGTAGCAAACTTCTGGAAGATCTTGAACTCCAAATGCGTTTTTCAATTTTGCATTTTGTTCGCGGTCACTATCTGAAGCATTCATGTCAGATAAATCTAATTTTACTAAGACCACGTTATCACGCGACCAAACAGCAAAATCAGGCGTTTTAAAGATTTCGTTTTGGAGATTTTCTGGTACACCTGAGGCAGTGAATAAAATCAACATTGGCTTTTTCTGTTCATTACTTATAGCAATAGCATCTGTCATGTTTGTTCTCCATGCTAGATTTTGTGCTTGCATCATAAATGAACCTAAAAAAAACAGTAGGATAAGTAATTTTTTAGTCATATAAATTTGGTTTTGGTTAGATTAGCAAGACGAAATTAACATTATATTTTAATTATCCAATTTTTATTGACACAAAAAATACATTATGTGTTTTTTTATCTATAATAAAATACAAAATACGCAAACACCCCCCACAAACCAAAGAATTTTTCTTACTAAACAACAAAAAAGCCTCTTACAATTCGTAAGAGGCTTTTCTTATTTTTATTTAAATTTTAAACTTATGATTTCTTTGGATGAACTATTCCTTCGGCAACAGTCAACCAAGCAGATGGCCCACCTGCAACATATCCTGTTTTACCAAGACCTTTAAAATTAACTCTTCCATCTTTAGTTTCTGCACTTGTGAAGAAAATAGTTGGAAATCCTTGAATTGCAAAAGCTTGCTGCAATTCGTTATTCTGACTTTTAAGTTCTGGAGTTTGAGGAACAGATCTTGGATAATCTAATTCTACTAAAACTACATTATCTGTTGCCCATTTTTTAAACTCAGCAGTTTTTAAAACTTCATTTTGCAAACGAATACACCAACCACACCAATCGCTTCCTGTAAAGAACATCAACATAGGTTTTTGTTCTTTATTACTTACAGCAATCGCTTCTCTTACATCTGTGTACCATTTTAATTCTTGCGCTTGTAGATTAGCTGCGCCAATTAAAAACAAAGCAATAAGTACTATTTTTTTCATAATGAGAAATTTTCCACAAATTTACATAAAATCAGATTGCAAAATACACTGCTATTTTACTTCTTGCATTAATTTTTTAATTACAGGCGAAAGTGCAATTAAAACAACTCCTGCAACAAGAGAATAAATAGCCAATTGATAGTAACCTTCTGTATAAGATTGCAATTTAGACAATAAAGTATCTCCTGTATTTGATCTTGAAATTTCAGCTCCTAGTTTCCCAGCAAACAATTGTCCGAATGCTGCAGCTAAGAACCACAATCCCATCATCATTCCAAATAATCTTTTTGGAGATAATTTTGTAATAATAGACATTCCAATTGGCCCTAAACAAAGCTCACCAATTGTTGTAACTAGATAAGCAAACGTAAATACATTCAAAGAAGCAATTCCTTTGGCATTAGCAAAAAATCTAGTTAAATAGAAAATGTAAAATGAAGCTGCTAAAAACAAAAATCCAATTCCGAATTTGATCAATGTATTTGGCTCAATTTTCCTTTTCCCCATCCAAATCCACAATAAACCAATCAGCGGACTTAATACAACAACAAAGAAAGTATTAGAACTGTTGTTAATTATATTTGGATCGATTGTAAAAAACAATAATTTACTATCTAAATTATCTTTAGCAAAAAGAGATAAAGATCCTCCACTTTGTTCGTAAATCGCGTTAAATAATAAATAGAAAAAGACAAATAAGAAAGCTGCAAAAAGCTTTTTCTGAAGTTTAATGTCTCCTAATTTTATTAATTCATACGAAAAATACGTAACTGCAATTATACCAATCGTATACATGAAATAATCCGTATAGTCGGTATTTTTAACCATTATGAAGATAAACGGAATACTTAAAAGCGAAAGGACATATACAGCAATTTCACGGATTCTTCTTGTAGATGGTTTTAAATCTAATAATGGAGAATCTCCAATTGGACCTAAATATTTTTTAGTAAACAAGAATGTGATCAATCCCAATAACATTACCAAAGCTGCCGATAAAAAACACAATTGCCATGAATAATATTTTCCTAAATAAACACATAAAGCACCTCCAAAAAGACCTCCAACATTGATTCCCGCGTAAAACATTCCGTAACCCGCATCTCTTCTTCCATCATCTTCTTTGTACAACTCTCCAACCATTGATGAAACGTTTGGCTTAAAAAAACCTGTTCCAATAATAGAGAAAGCAATTCCGTAGTAAAACATTTCCTGTGGAGAAAAAGCAATCAAAAGATTTCCAAGAATCATGACGATTGCTCCGAAAAATAATGATTTTTTAAATCCTAAAACTTTATCAGCAAAAATACCTCCGACAAAAGTAAAAGCATATACAAAAGCCTGAATAGCTCCATATTGTAAATTGGCATGCTCATCTTTTAAAAAAAGCTGATCTACCATAAAAATGGTAAGAACACCACGCATTCCGTAGAAACAGAAACGTTCCCACATTTCAACAAAAAACAAGTACCACAATTGCTTTGGGTACTTGCCTTCGAAATTTTGAATTTCTTCTAGAGTAATTTTGTTTTCCATTTTATTATCTAACACCGTGCATCATTTTTTTCAGTAAAGGAGTCAAAGCAAATAATATAATTGCCGCAATACCAGTTAATCCAACAAAAACCATAAAAAATTCAAATAAATTATGGATTTCAAAACCAGCAAATTTTGGATTATGATCACTTATGTGATTATCTGCTAATATTTTTAATTGATCTGCAGTAGGAGTAACTGTTTTATCTAAAATTGGTTGCAAATCAACACCAAACTTTTTGGCTTTCACAAATTTATCACTAGTTGCAGGCAATATTGAACCTAATGTTCCAGACAAAGCGTATCCAGCTGCATTTGACAAAAAGAAAACACCAAACAATAATGATGCAAAACGTTTTGGAGATAATTTACCAACTAATGACAATCCGATAGGAGACAAACATAATTCAGCAAAAGTATTAAGCAAATACAATAAAATCAACCATTTAACACTTAACAATCCTGAAGTCCCCAAAGATTTAAATTGATATGCCAACATAAAAAAACTGATAGTAATTATAGCCAATCCAACCGCTAACTTCACTGGAGAAATTGGCTCTTTACCCTTAGCTCTTAAGTAATCCCATAATATACTAAATGGTAATGCAAAACCAAAAACAAAAATTCCATTAAAAACTTGAACCATTGACGCTGGCATCTCCCAACCAAACATAAATGTTCTGTCCGTTTGATTTGCCGCAATAAATGTCAAAGAAGAACCTGCTTGCTCAAATGTAGCCCAAAAGAAAATAATAAAAAACGACACAATATAGACCACAAGAATTCGGTCTCTTTCAATTTTTGTCAAAGATGAATCTGAAATAATTAATCCCGCTAATGTCAAACCACTAGAATAAATTACAGGAAAAATTAAAGTTTGAATAAAATTTTCTCCATGCAATAAAAATCTAAATAGAAAAAACAATGCAACAAATGCTACTACTGCAATTATCAGAGCTTTAGTAGAAAACACGGCTTTTTGTGCTTCTCCTTCTTCAAAATCCGATGCTATATTTTTAGACGGCAAACCTCCTAATGGTCTTCCATCTGGACCCACAACATATTTATCCTTTAAAAAGTAAAAAACAATAGTTCCTAAAAGCATTGCTACAGCCGCTGCTAAAAATCCCCACTTAAAAGCATGAACATTTTGAACTCCGTTAACCACTCTATCACCTAAAAATGGGCAAATTGATTGTCCAAAAAATGCTCCTAAGTTAATTCCCATGTAAAAAATAGTAAAAGCAGTATCCAATTTTGTTTTTTCCTGTTTTGGATATAAACTTCCTACCATACTGGAAATATTTGGCTTAAAAAACCCATTTCCAAAAATAATCACTCCTAAACCAGCCCACATAAATATGTTTGCCGTACCCATATCTTCACTAAAAATGCTTCCACTTGTAAACAAGCACAGCTGTCCTGCAGCCATCATTAAACCTCCTAATAGGATACAATTTCTATTTCCAAAAAAACGATCGGCAATAAAACCACCTAACATTGGTGTTAAATAACAAAGTCCAAGGAAACCTCCATAAATTAAAGAAGCCTCTTCTTCTTTCATTAATAATGAATTTACAAGAAATAAAGTCAATAAAGCCCGCATTCCATAAAAATTGAACCGCTCCCACATCTCCGTTCCAAACAATACCCAAAGCCCTTTTGGATGTGCAGTTTTTACTTGAGTTTCTCCCATATTATTCGCTTATTTAATTAAGTATAAAAGATTTAGATTATAGATTTTCTTTGATGAAATTAGTCATTTTATTATATAGCTGAACTCTAGTTTTTCCGCCATAAATACCATGATTTTTATCTGGATAAATTTGAGAATCAAATTGTTTATTTGCTTGAATTAAAGCTTCCATCATTTGCATCGAATTCTGAACGTGAACGTTGTCATCAGCAGAACCGTGAATCAATAAAAATTTACCTTTCAGTTTATCAACGTGATTGATTGGTGAGTTTTGATCGTATCCGCTAGCATTTTCTTGTGGAGTCTGCATATATCTTTCTGTGTAAACACTGTCATAAAAACGCCAGTTTGTTACTGGAGCTACAGCAATTGCCATTTTGAAAACATCATTTCCTTGGAAAATGCAATTAGAAGCCATAAAACCTCCAAAGCTCCATCCGAAAATTCCAATTCTAGCAGGATCAACATAAGCATAAGAACCAATTACTCTAGCAGCATCGATTTGATCTTCTACCTCATATTTTCCTAATTCTTTTTGAGTTACTTTTTTGAAATCTGCTCCTTTAAAACCTGTTCCTCTTCCATCAACACAAGCTACGATATAACCTTGCTGAGTAAGAGATACAAACCAATAATCATCAGAATTGTTCCAATCGTTATTTACTTGCTGAGATCCAGGACCAGAATATTGGTACATTAAAACTGGATATTTTTTTGAAGGATCAAAATCTTTTGGTTTTAAAATCCATGCATTTAATTCATTTCCTTTTGCCGTTTTTAGAACAAAAAATTCTTTTGCAGGAAGGTTATAACCTTTCAATTTATCAGCAAGAGCTTGATTGTTTTCGATAACCTGAATTTCTTTTCCTGTTTTTGACTCATTTAAAGTATAAGTCGTAGGTACTAAATTACTTGAGAAAGTTGTAATGAAATATTCGAAGTTAGGGCTGAAAGTTGCAGCGCTTGTTCCTGTTTTTTTAGATAAACGTAATTTGTTTTTTCCGTCTAATCCAATTCTGTAAAGATCTCTATTGATTGAACCATTTTCTGTAGATTGGTAGAAAATAGTTTTTGTTTTTTCGTCGAAACCGTAGTATGAAGTAACTTCCCAGTTTCCTTTTGTAATTTGATTTTTAAGCTTTCCTGTTTTGTCATATAAATAAATATGATTAAAACCATCTTTTTCGCTCGTCCAGATAAAACTGTTATCTTTTAAGAAAGTTAAATTATCTGTTACATCAACGTAAGCTTTATCTTTTTCATTTAAAACTACTTTTGCAGCGGCAGTATTTCCATCAACAAACAATAAATCTAAATTATCTTGATGGCGATTTAAAACTTGTGCAGAAAGAACATTTGCATTATTTGTCCATTGTAAACGAGCAATGTAGAAATCATTATAATTACCTAAATCAACTTTTTTTGTTGCTCCAGCAACTACATCATATATATGTAATGAAACTTCTGAGTTTTTCTCTCCTGCTTTAGGATATTTAAAAGTTTCGATTGTTGGATACAAATCTTTCTGAAATATTGACATTGAAAACTCAGGAACCTGGCTTTCGTCAAAACGAATATAAGCTACTTTTTTACTGTCTTTGCTCCAGTCAAAAGCACGAACAAAAGCAAATTCTTCTTCATAAACCCAGTCCGTAATACCATTTATAACAGCATTCTTTTTACCATCTGTTGTAATTGCCACAGCTTTTTTAGCAGCTACATCGTAGACATATAGGTTATTTTGTTTTGCGTAAGCGATTTTTGTTCCGTCAGGCGAGAAAGTTGGTTCTTGAATTTGAGAGTCAACCAATTTTGTCAATGTTTTCCCTGCGATATCATAAACGAAATAATCTGCAGTAAAAGAGTGACGGAAAATTTTGTTTGAATTACAAGCGATTAGCATCTTTTTTTCAGAAGCATCAAAAGTATAACCATCAATTCCGCCTGCAAGTGCTGCAAAGTTTTTTGTGTCAATTAAATTCGAAACTTTCTTTAAAGTTGCAAAATCATACAAATCAACCTGCATACTTCTGCTAGCCTGATCGACATTTAAAACAGTATATTGATTCGTATTTTTTAAGGATTGCATTTGGTCCATTCCTTTTGCTCGAAATGTTCCGCCGTAAATATTATCGATAGTGATTTTTTGTTGACCAAAAACGGTCGCGACTAGAAATAAAAGTATTACAGTAATTCTACTTGTACTCATTACAATTAATTTAAATATAAAAAAGAGCCCAATTTTAGTGAAAAAAATAAACATAATACACATTTTAAGTGTTAAATGTTAAAAAAAATAACGATTGCGGAGTTCTGTATTTTAAAATAGATTTTAAACAAATCTCTTAAAATGGTATATTTGCCGCAACATTATTATTTAATATACTGAGAATGAACAACGCTGTTGCCGGATTTTCTAAATTATCCAAAAAAGAAAAAATTAACTGGATTGCAAATGAATATTTTTCGAACCCTGAAGAGGCTCAAAATATTATAAGAAATTACTGGAATTCAGACGAAAAGCTTCAACAGCTTCATGACGAATTTATCGAAAACACCATTACAAACCTTTATATCCCACTTGGAGTTGCTCCTAACTTTTTAATCAACGGAAAATACAAAACCATTCCAATGGCAATTGAAGAAAGTTCTGTGGTTGCCGCAGCTTCAAAAGCAGCAAAATATTGGTCGACAAGAGGCGGTTTTAAAGCTACAATTATTAATACCGAAAAAATTGGTCAGGTTCATTTTACTTATAGCGGGGACGCAGAAAAACTAACGCAGTTTTTTGACCAAATAAAACCTAAATTCTTTTCAGAAACGCAAAGCATTACTAAAAACATGCAGCAGCGTGGCGGTGGTATTTTAGATATCAAACTGAAAGACAAGAGAAGTTTACTTGAAAATTACTATCAGCTTCATGCGACTTTTGAAACCAAAGACAGCATGGGGGCGAATTTTATAAATTCGTGTTTAGAACAATTTGCAACGACTTTAAAAGAAGAAGCTCAAAACTGTGACTTATGTGAAAATGGCGAAAAGCTAGAAGTCATTATGAGTATTTTATCTAATTATGTCCCACATTGCCTTGTTAGAGCTGAAGTTTCTTGCCCGATTGAAGAATTGGCTGAAAAACACATTACAAATCCGCAAGAATTTGCTGAACGTTTTGTTCAAGCTGTTCAAATTGCAGAAGTTGAGCCTTTTAGAGCGGTCACACATAATAAAGGAATCATGAATGGTGTAGATGCTGTAATTCTAGCAACTGGAAATGATTTCAGAGCTGTAGAAGCTGGTGTTCATGCTTATGCTGCAAAAAATGGCCAATATGCAAGTTTATCGCACGCTAAAATCGAAAATGGCATTTTTACTTTTTGGCTTGAAATTCCGCTTGCAGTGGGTACAGTTGGAGGATTAACCTCTTTACATCCGTTGGTAAAATTATGTCTAGATATTTTAGAAAAACCTTCTGCTACAGAATTAATGGAAATTGTTGCTGTCGCTGGTTTAGCACAAAACTTTGCAGCATTACGTTCGTTAACGACTACAGGAATTCAGGAAGGCCATATGAAAATGCACCTTAATAATATCATCAATCAATTTGAAGCTACTGACGAAGAACGCCATTTAATTAAAGCGCACTTCAAAAAAACAGCCGTTTCTCACAGTGCTGTAGTAGAATTTATTGAGAACTTAAGAAAATAACCGAGTTAAAAAATTCCAATCCCTAAATTTCGGGATAAATTCCAAATTCCAATGTTTGCACTTGGAATTTGAGATTTGGAATTTATATAATGAAAAAAATATGTCAACAACCTTTTATAGCAACGGGAAACTTTTTATCGCTGGTGAATATCTCGTTTTAGACGGAGCAGATGCTTTTGCGTTACCTACAAAATTTGGTCAGGATTTAGTCATTGAAGATTTAGATAACAAACAGATCGAATGGAAAAGTTATGATTACGACAAACACTTATGGTTTGAAGAAACTATCTCATTTGATGAAGTCATAAAAGGATCAGATCCAGCAATTGATACTGTAAAATCAACCTTGGTTAATATTCTACATGAAGCTTATGTTTTAAACCCAAAATTTATAGATAGTGCAAACGGATATAAAGTAAGCACTCATTTAACTTTTCCAAGAAATTGGGGTTTAGGAACTTCTTCGACGCTTATCAATAATATTGCGCAATGGGCAGGAATTAATGCTTATACTCTATTAAAGAATAGTTTTGGCGGAAGTGGTTATGATATTGCTTGTGCACAAAACAATACTCCTGTTTTGTACCGTATAAAAGATAATTTTGTTGAGCAGGTTGAATTTAACCCAGATTTTAAAGACCATATTTATTTTGTTTATCTTAATAAAAAACAAAACAGCAAATCAGCCATATATTCATACAACAATCATAAGAATAATCATTTGACTGAAAAAGTTGCTGAAAACAACAAGATTACCAATTCAATTCTTCACGCAAAAACGCTAAAAGAATTTGCTGCTGCAGTTCAGAAACATGAAATTCATTTAAGCAATATCTTAGAAATGCAGACTATCAAAGAAGCTGTTTTTCCTGATTTTAATGGTGTAATTAAAAGCCTTGGGGCTTGGGGAGGCGATTTCGTAATGGTTGTATCCAACAACAACCCAAAAGAGTACTTTTTGAATAAAGGCTATGAAACTATCTTAACGTATGAGGAAATGATCTTGTAAAAAATACCTCAAAAAGATTTAGCAATTTACTTTTTGACCGTTTTCAAGATCTTTTGTCTCTAAACGACGAACAGATTTACTTTCTTGCTCATTTGATTCTATAAGTCTGTTATGCAAGCGTTCTGCCATTTTTTCGATGCTGTTTGTGATAGAATCATAAACAACTTCCATTCGGCGGTGTTTTTCTTCTTTTACAGCTCGCAAAACATCTTCGACAAAAACTTTATCGTATTTTTCTGCTACAGAATCATGCGTATTGGTTAATCTAATAACATAATCGTTACTTAAGATTGTAACTTTAAAATGTTGCTCTTCGTTACTCAAATAATATTTTCCACCCAATTCATCAACATTGATGTCGGTGCTGCCAACTTTTAAAAGCTCTGTAATAATCCCGAAAATATGACTTTCAATTTTGGTATATACTCTCTGCTTTTTTCGAAAAAAATTAAAAGTAAAAAACATTAAATGTTTGATTATAAAATATTTGTCAATTGGGTCCTGATTCCTTTTTATTTCGATGTTTTTGGTGTGCCAAAAATATGTTAAAATAAAAATTCGGACAAATTAACTGTATTAATTTCAATATCACAAATTTTTCCGACTAAATTTCGATTATTCCTATATACTATTAGAAAATTAACAAAAAAAGCTTACAAAACAGAATTCCAGTATTTTAATAAAAAAAGAACCCGAAACATCAAAGACGTTTCGGGTTTTATTAAGATGATTTACTAATTCTTAGTAGTTGAATTGTAATCTGTTATCTTCAATTTTAGCGTTGTTTTTCAATGCTGGCAATACTCTGTTTGCATCAGATGCGCTTTGAGCTTTTACTTTCTCTACATAAGCAGCATGATTAGCAATTGCAGGAGCTTTTACAGTTTTAATGTTTTTAACTACATAAACACCTGTATTTCCTTCAATTGGAGCAGAAATTTTGTTAGCAGTTAAAGCAAATGCATTTCCTACAACTTGTGGCTCTTGTCCAACTCCTCCAGGTAAAACCGGATTGTCTAAAGTTAAATCTGCAGCTTGTTGTACAGCAACTCCAGCAGCTTTAGCAATAGCTTCAAGGCTTGAACCTTTCATTTTCTCTTTTAAGATTTCAGCTTTTTTCTTGTTTTTCAAGATTGGCTCAACATAAGGTCTTGCCATTGAAACAGAAACTAAACCTGATTTGTTTTCACCTTTGTATTGTGCAATAACGTGTCCGATGTTTGCAATTTCAAAACGTTTTACATCTCCAGTACTTGTTTCTTTATCGAAAGCCCATCTTACAATGTTACGTTGATTTCCTAATGGTCCAAACGCTTCATCCATAGCTTTTGCATTTACTGGCTGAGCAACTTTTAAACCTAATTCTTTTGCAGCAGCATTAAAATCTTTATCAGCAGCATCCATTTCAAATTTAGTTGCTAATGTAAATACTTTATCAGAAGTAGCTTCAGATGGCTCAATTTTTTGAGCAATTGTAGCTAAACGAATTCCGTCTTGTTTGTCTGTAATTTTGATAATGTGAAATCCGAATGGAGTTTCTACTAAACCAATTTTACCAATTCCGTTGCTGAATACAAAATCATTGAATGGTTTTACCATTTGGTTAGGACCAAAATATCCTAAATCACCACCTTGCTGTGCAGATGAATCATCAGAACTTGTAAAAGCCAACATCATAAAACTATCTGGATTAGCTTGAACTTGAGCTAAAATTTCTTCAGCTTTAGCTTTAGCTTCTTCTTTAGTTCTCTTCTCTTTTGGATTTGGAGTTTGAGATCCTTCGTAACCAATTAAGATATGACTTGCTTTTGCATTAACACCAGCTTTAAATCCTTGAGATCTAGAGATAGCATAATATCTTCCGTATACGTATGGTCCGTAAATTGCACCAGCAGGTAAGCTGAATAATTTATCAGCGTCGATTGCAGGTAATGCATTTTTAGGAACGTAAGTAGAATCGTAAGGAACATCAGAATTTGCGTTTACAAATTCAGCAATGTTTGCAGCATTTTTAAATCCAGGTAATGTATCGTTTTTACCTGTTTTTGCGTTGTAAACAACACTTCCTGACAATAATGCATTTAATTTAGATTTAATTTCAGCCTCATCTTCTTTAGAAGCTTTGTCTTCAACTAAAACATATTGAATTTCGCGAGTTGCATCCGCTTTGAATTTTTTCTCGTTTTTCTTCATGTAAGCTATAATCTCATCATCAGAGATTTTCACTTCACTATCTTTAATAGAAGAATAAGGAGCTCCTGCAAAATCAAAAGTCACTTTATTAGCTTCCATTTCGTACTTTAATTTTCCTTCACTAGCAGTTGTGTAAAGTCCTGACTTAATTAAAGTATTATAGATTTGAAATTTTGCATTCAATTCAGCATCTTTCTCTTTTTGAGCGATGTATTGTGCTGCTTCTGGGTTTGATTTAAAGTAATCTTTAAACTTAACAACATCAAAAATTCCTGCTGCATTTAAGAACATTGGGTTTTTACCAATGTTTGGATCTGATTTTAAAACCTCTAATAAGTGTTTTTCACCAACTCTCAATCCTAATTTCTCAAATTGAGATGACAATAAAGCGATTGAAACTTCTTGATCCCAAACTCTGTTTGCAGCTTCAGTGGAAGTTATTCCTTGCCCACTTTTTTCAACATTACTAACTTTAACTCTAAAGTCTTCAAATGAAATATCTTTTCCATCGATGCTTCCTACATCTTTTGAACTTTGACCAAATGTTCCTCTTGTGAATAGATCTTGTATTATAAATGCAAATAATGCAAGTGCAATAACTCCTATCAATAAAGCGGAACGCTGTCTAATTTTTGCTAAAACTGCCATTTTATTATCGTTAATTTTATATTCAGTTTGCGAAAATACAATTATCTAGTTAATAACAATACAACTAGCGTTTTATTTTACACATTTTTTTTCATTAATTTAAAAAATCAATCTTTTATTGTCAATTTGACTAGTTCTATTTTCTTATTTGACGCCTCTTTTATAAAAAAATGAAACCTATCTATTACAATTTTATCTCCTTTTTGTGGGATTTCTTTTGTATGATTAACAATAAAACCTCCTAATGTGCCATAAGAGTCTTCTTCTGGAATCATCAATTTGTAGGTTTCATTTAGATATTCAACATCTAATCGGGTTGAAAACAAATATTCGCCTTCGCCTATTTCTTCTTCAATTAGCTCTTCATCCAAATCATGTTCATCTTCAATTTCTCCAAAAAGTTCTTCTACAATATCTTCAATTGTGATAATTCCAGAAGTTCCTCCATATTCGTCCAAAACAACAGCTACATTTTTTCGCTTTTTGATTAATAAGTTCAAAACATCTTTTATCAAAATTGTTTCTGGAACAAATTCAACTGTCATTAAAACTGACTTTATTGTAGATGGCTTTTTAAATAAATCAAACGAATGCACATAACCCACAATATCATCTAATGAATTTTGGCTTATAATGATTTTCGAATAACCTGTTTCTATAAATAATTCTTTAAGATCATCTACCGTATCAAACAAATCAACATCAACGATTTCTGTTCTTGGCGTCATTATATCTCGTGCTTTTACGGCAGAAAATTCTAATGCATTTTGAAAAATTTGAATTTCAGAGTCTACTTCATCTTCTTCTTCAACAGTACTCATTTGTTCGGTAATATAATTTCCGAGTTCAATTCGGCTGAATAAATGAATCTGACTTCCCTCTGTTTTAAAGAATTTGCTGAGTATAAAATCTGCAATCCAAATAAAGAAAGTAGAAATATAGTAGAATAACCTGTAAAATAAGTAAGCGGGAAGTGCCAAAATTTTAATTAAAGAATTGGCATAAATCTGAAAAAATACTTTCGGGAAAAATTCTGAAGTCACCAAAACAATAAATGCTGCCAGAAGTGTCTGAATAAGTACATTCCACCATTCTGAGAAAACAAATCCAAAACAAACCATCCAATTTAAGATCAGATCGCCCATAAAAAAACCGTAAACCACCAAAGCGACATTGTTGCCAATAAGCATGGCTGCAATAAATTTGGACGGATTTTCGGTAAGTTTGGTCAAGATACGAGACAAAAAATCGTCTTGTTTCTTTTCTATTTCAAGATAAATTTTGTTGGAGGAAATAAAAGCGATTTCCATTCCAGAAAAAAAGGCCGCTAGTATTAAACATATTATTATAATACTAATTTCCATTTTTATTGCTTTTTATTACGATTGTCGTGCTTGTTAAGGAATCTTCTCCTAAAGAAAAACATAAAAATTGCCATTCCTGCAATCACAAAATAGAAAGGATAACTCTCGTCTCCTTCATTTAGCTTTACGATACCATCATAAGCAAAGAAAACTGCAAAAAGGATGTAAACGTATTGTGTATATTTTAAATAACCCATAATTTTATTTATTCTTCATCTGATTCAATTTCACCGCTTATTCGCTGTGAATTAATCACTTTAAAATCTTTACTAAAATCTATTCCCTGACCGTGAGAAATTCCTTTTGCATCAGTCAGCTTAAATTTCCTTTCGGTATAAAACCACTCATTTTTCTGATCGTAGTACAATTGTTCTGTTTCCAAAGTCTGTCCCGCTTCAGATGTGATTTTTACTTTTCCAATCAAATCAATAATTCCCGTATTTTTATACGAAACTGCGTAGTTTCCTTTTATAAAGGTACGTTTTTGTTTTTTATCGTATAAAGTAACATCTATTCCTTTAGGAAATTCTGTAAATGGAAAATCAAGATTTGAATAATCAAGCATTTTAGGGCTAATTAAAACCCCTGTAATGCGTCCAGAATCTGTATATTTAATATTAACTGTATCGGCGTCACTTGCCGGAACAAACTCTGAGAAGTTAATTTTCTGAACTTCTTTAAAATTACTTTCGCATCCAAAAAACATTGTCACAGCAAATACTGTGACAATTATTAGACTATATCTTTTTGGTAAATTCATTTGCCAAATGTAGTAAATTGTAATGAGCTTAGAAAAGATAAAATATTATGTTTATTGGAATTTACTCTTCACAAACCATTTGTCGTTGAAAGAGAAACTCAAACTAAAATTCACGTAGTTTTCTTGTACTAAATCTGATGCAGTTGTACCACGTTTACCAAACTCAATTCCTAGATTCACATTTGAAAAAGTTCCTGGAACTGGAATTCCTGCTCCCAATGTCATTCCAACATCTTTAATTGACTCATTATTAACTATAAGACCAATTTTTTCGTATTTCAAACCTGCTCTATATGTAATTCTGCTCATATAACTTGTAAATGAAGCGTAGTTAGGAAGATAGTATCCACCCAGAGCATATTTAGAATAGCTTTCGTATCTTACATTACTCATAGTGTTATAATAGTTTGCTAACTGACCATCTCCTTGAAAAGTCATATTTGCTCCTACAAGCCATTTTCTTGCTTCTCCTACTCCTAAACCAATGCTTAATTTGTTTGGAAGTTTCAATTTAGTTGAGCTTGAAGGATATTCATAAGGATCTGGATCTCCCTGAACAGAAATGACTCTCGTATTATCTGAATTTAAATTACTTGCAAATGAATAGCTTAAACTAGAAAATATGCTGATTTTTTTATCGATTTTTTGCTGGTACATCGTTCCAAGACTAAAAGCTACACCTGACAGTTCTGAAGAATTTACCTCTGCAGTACCATTTTGAACTCCTGTAATAGCCTCTATACTTGTTGTTGTAATTTTCCCAAAATTATATTGCGCATCAACCCCAACATTCCAGTTCTTCATAATTTTATATCCTAAACCGAAATACACTTTGTTTATACCACCTTTTCCATCAAGCTGTGTACTGGTTGCGCCTTCTGTAGCTGAATTATCCTCACGAATTTTGTATCCAACTGAACTTACTGGAATTAAACCAAATGAAGCACCAAATCTTCCCATTGGGATTCCTAATGCCAAGTAATCGAAAGTACTGCGCTGTGCTTTTTCTGATTTAGAACTTGTTTTTAAATTAGAAGTTGCAAATGTTCCTCCAACTGTAAAAGTGGTTTGCATTAAGCTGGCATAACTTGCAGGGTTATCTAAATTTAAGTGAATCGAATCTTGCTCGACTGCTACTCCAGCCATAGATCTGTTTTCAAGGGTTCCCTTGAATCTTGCATCTCCTATTCCGAAAAAAGAATAAGGCGAAGCAGTACCTTGTTGAGCAAATGAAACGAACGATATAAGCAAACAAGCGCTTAGTATTACTTTTTTAATCATTGTCGATTTTATATTGATATGTTTGGTTCAAACTCTCCAGTAGGAAATTTGAATTGGCAAATATGGTATTTTTTAATCGTTTAGCCAAAAAATCTGCATCGCCTCCCGTTAAAATTATGATAAAATTTGAAAACTCTTTGCGATATTCATCGATAAAACCGTCAATCTCATAGACGAAACCGTTAACAACGCCAGAATGTATGGCTTGTGCTGTTGAGTTTCCTATATATGTATCAGGCGTCTCTAATGTTAACAACGGCAGTCTGGCTGTAAAATTATGAAGTGATTCGTATCTCAAACGAAGGCCTGGAGAGATGGCTCCTCCTAGATAATTATCATTTTCGTCGATAAAATCGTAGGTAATGCAAGTTCCAGCATCAATAACTAAACGATTTTGTTTTGGAAATTGTAAGGTTGCTCCAGCAGACAAAATCATTCGATCGATACCTAAAGTTTTTGGTGTTGCGTATTTATTATGAAAAGGAAAAACATCTTCGTGAGAAAAAAAATGAACTTTTAACCGATTTTCGAAAGTTAAAAAAGATTGTTTTTCGATACTTCCAACCGAAGCAACAGCTAAATCGGAGCAATTTGGGTATTTTTCTAAAATATTTTCAATTTTTTTTTCGAGTTCATTTTTCTCAAAAACAAAATTTTCTAAAGAAGTATTACCCTCAAATACAGACGCTTTAATTCTGGTATTTCCAACATCGACCGTTAAAATCATATTTCTATTTTTGCTATTGCGAAGATACAAATAGATTTTTTCTAAAAAATGTTTTGCACAAACCAAAAATGATTATATATTTGCACCCGCAACAAACAAGCACGGTACCTTAGCTCAGATGGTAGAGCAATGGACTGAAAATCCATGTGTCCCTGGTTCGATCCCTGGAGGTACCACAAAACCCGAATAGTAATATTCGGGTTTTTTGTTTTTATACTTTTTTATAGATGCATTACTTATATATCCTGTATTCTAGTTCTACTCAAAAGTTCTATATCGGTGAAACAAACAACATCGATGAACGAATTTTTAAACATCAAAATCATTTTTATGCAAATTCTTTCACTAAAATTGCTTCAGACTGGGAAGTAGTCTTAACTTTTATGTGTGATAATAAAAGTGAAGCACTATATCTTGAAAAGTTTATTAAAAGAATGAAAAGCAAAGTCTTTAATGCTAAAATAATATCAGATCCATCAATCTTAAAAGATATTCTTCTTAAGAGAAAATTATAATGTGTCTCTGGTTCTCCCGAAGCCTCGGGACTGGAGGTACCACAAAACCCGAATAGTCCCGAGGCTTCGGGATTCGGGTTTTTTGTTTTTATACTTTTCTGTTTTGCCTAACCGCAAAGAGCGCAAAGAAAAAAAGCGCAAGGTTCGCAAAGTTAGTTTTAAACTTTGCGAACCTTTGCGTAAATCTTTGCGCTCTTTGCGGTTAAATCTTTTTCACTTCGAAAATCAAATGTCAACAAATAATAAGTTTTTGTTAAAAAAGTATTAAGCGAATAAACAAATATCTCTTATATTCGTAAAACTCTATTTTTAAATTTAATTTATTAACAAGATCTCAAAGCGGTTTTATGAGCAAAACTTCTACTAAGGGCATTTGGAAAGTAATTTCAGCCTCTTCTATGGGCACCATGATCGAATGGTATGATTTTTACATTTTTGGCAGTTTAGCCGTTGTTATTTCAACCAAATTTTTCCCTAGTGATAATCCAACCGCAGCATTTTTATCTACTTTAGCCACATTTGCAGCTGGATTTGTAGTTCGCCCGTTTGGAGCTTTATTCTTTGGGAGACTTGGTGATATTATTGGTCGAAAATATACTTTCATGGCTACCTTATTATTAATGGGTGGTTCTACTTTTTTAATTGGCTGTATTCCCAGTTATGAATCTATTGGTTTTCTAGCTCCTTTATTAGTTCTGGTTTTACGTTTACTGCAAGGTCTTGCTCTTGGAGGAGAATATGGCGGAGCTGCAACTTACGTAGCTGAGCACGCACCAGCTGGAGAAAAAGGATATTGGACTTCTTGGATTCAGACCACGGCTACTGTTGGCTTATTTATTTCCTTAATGGTTATTCTAGCCACTAAAAGTGTACTTTCTGCAGAGGCTTTTGATTTATGGGGATGGCGCGTTCCTTTTTGGGTTTCAATCGCTATGGTTGGAGTTTCGTATTTAATTCGAAAAAATATGGACGAATCTCCAGTTTTCGCGAAGGCCAAAAAGGAAGGAACAACAAGCACAAATCCGTTAAAGGAAAGTTTTGGAAATAGATATAATCTAAAATTTGTTCTTTTGGCTTTGTTCGGTGCGACAATGGGACAAGGTGTTGTTTGGTATACAGGACAATTCTACGCCATGAGTTTTATGAAGACAGTAATGAATGTTGATTCTTCACAAGTAGATGAATTATTAGGAATAACTCTTTTAATTGGTACACCATTTTTTATTGCTTTCGGATGGCTCAGTGATAAGTTTGGACGCAAATACATCATGATGTTTGGAATGCTTCTGGCTATTTTATCTTATAGGCCTATTTACAAAACGATGTACAACACCACAGATATCAATCAAAAAACTGAAGTTTTAGAAAACCCAAGAGAAACCACAGAACATAAGGATGATGGAAGTTCGGTTACCATAACTCAAAAAAAATATACGGACGGTACAACTGTAATTGAGAAAAAAACGTACATGGAGAAAAAAGATGTGCAAACAAGCCTCTCAATTACAATTAATTCAAGCGATAAATGGACTTTAATTTTCTTGGTTTTTATTCAAGTGCTATTTGTAACAATGGTTTACGGTCCGATTGCTGCATTTTTAGTCGAAATGTTTCCAACTAAAATTAGATACACTTCTATGTCTCTTCCTTACCATGTTGGAAATGGAATTTTTGGAGGTTTACTTCCTGCTATTTCTACCTATTTTGTATCACACGCCAAAACAGCAGGCAAAGCCGATTTTTATTTGGAGGGTTTATGGTATCCAATAATTATTGCCGGAATCTGCTTTGTTATTGGGATGATTTATATTGACAACAAAAACAAAATTACTCACCTTTAAAATTTACAAAAAAATGAATGCGATTAAACAAGTTTTAGGGGCGTTTTGGATTGCTTTGGCAGCGGCGGCTGCATATTTCTGTGTGTTTGAATTTGGTTTACCAAAATTACTTTCAGACCAACAAGATGATTTAGTATTTGGCGTAATAATTCTTTTTATACTAACCCCACTTATAGTTATGGGATTAGGAACATTTGGTTATTATTCTTTGATTGGAGAATATAACAACAAAAAGAAATAAATATAAAAACAAAAAAAGGCTGTCTATTTCTAGACAGCCCTTTTTTCATTACTAACCAAACCTAATTTTTAATAAACTTCGCAACGCGAGCATTATTGTTTTCGTCAAACGCTTTTACTAGATATAATCCAGAAGTTAATCCACTTACTGAAAATTGAAAATCTGCATTACCGTTTGCATTATATGTTTTTACTAATTGTCCTGAAACAGAATAAACATCTACTTTTAAAGCCGCAAAATTTAGGGTAAAATAATCTGCAACTGGATTTGGATACAAACTAACTGCATTTCCTTTTTCAAAATTTTCTATTGCCAGATTTGCTTGCTTATTACCATAAATTCTATATTCTCCTGGAGCAAGACTAATTGTTGCATTCACATCAGTAACATTAATCGTGGTGTTATCCATTAAATTATACCAAGTTCCTGTGTATTGAAATGCAGGAACCATACTTTGTGTAGTTACATCAAAATTGGCTAAAATCACAACATCTTTTAATTGAGCAGCAGTTAAATTACTATTTGTAATTTTGATATTTACAGACAAAGTTGCTGTATTAGCCATAGTTGCAGTTCCTAAAAACACAGGTTCTGATTTTTTAAGCGTAATCATCTTAGCCCAATCATTGTAAATTTTATTTCGATTAGAATCGCCAAGCCAATTTTCTGTCCATTGTGGCTGTGGTTTTGTATCTAATTTACAATCGCCTGAAATTGTTGATGAATTATCATTTACAGTTCCGTCATTGCATGTATAAATTGAATCATCCCATCCTAATTCCCCAAAATGCCAAATCATTTTTGGGCCAGGAATTAATAATGAAACTGCTCCAATTGCAGACATTCTTGACAAAGCTGTATTTAATGTTTTCACATTATAACTTCCGCTTGAAGCTCCGTACTGCACATTTTTATACATTAATCGTTCTTCATCATGACTTTCAGCATAACCCATTAAACGATTTGCTGTAAAACCACGACTTGAGCTATTCATTCTATAAATATTACTGCTTGATGAATATCCCATTGACAATTGATTATATTGATCTGTCATTTTTCCCCACATCATAACTCCTTTACTTGGGGTTTCTGCCACTCTGTAATTTGCCCACTGTTGCTCTTCAGTATCAGTTCCTAAGTGTTCAAAAATGGTATAATGCGTTGGATCTAGACCCCATGAATAATCGGCATATTTTTTCAAAACATCTACTCTATCTTGCTGATAGCTATTGGTGCAACTTTCGTCTGAAGCTGTACAAGCTTGAGTAAATCCTTTCGTTAAATCCCAACGGAAACCATCAATTTTGTATTCCTCAATCCATTGTTTAATTACACGGTTTACATAATATTGAGTTTTCAGTGATTGGTGATTAAAATCTTCCCCTACACTATAAGAATGTTTTGCTACCGTGTTAAAATATGGATTTTCTGCTGTTGGCGAGCCAAAACCATCACCATCAGGATCATTCATCCACATTCTTACCATTGGATTTCTTCCAAAAGCATGATTTAGCGCCACATCAAGAATTACAGCAATTCCGTTTTGATGGCATAAATCAATAAACTCTTTTAATTTATCTGATGTACCATAGAATTTATCTAAAGCCATGTGAAAGGAAGTATTATACCCCCAGCTTTCATTGCCTTCAAATTCCATTACTGGCATTAATTCTATTGCATTAATTTTTAGATTTTTAAAGTAATCTATTCTGTCAATTAAATTTTGATAGCTTCTTCCAGCATCAAAATCGCGAACCAAAACTTCATAAACAACTAATTTCTCTTTTTCAGGTTTAACAAAATTAGTCACTTGCCAATTATAAGGAGTCTGTCCTGTTTTTAAAACCGTAACTTCAAAACTTTGTCCTGCAGGATATACAGGCATATTTGGATATTTTGAAGCAGGAATTGAAGGATCATCATAAGGAGATAATACTAAAGTAGAATATGGGTCTGCTGTTTTTACCATTGATGGCGAATTAGCAAGTGGAGTTGTATCGACAACCCAATACTGATACGTATTGTTTACTCCTGATACTAAACCTGTAATTTCTAACCAAAATTTTCCTGAAGAAGGATCTTTTTTCATGGCATACGCCGATGTAGGTTGCCAGTTATTAAAACTTCCTGCAACGTAAACGAAATCTTTTAAAGGAGCATCTAATACCAAAGTGGCTTTTGTAGCATCTGAAGTATTATAATTAACTCCGTCAACCAAACCTGCAGGCATCGCCTCAGAAACAGTATTCGGATTTACCACTACCGAAAATTTCTTAGAAATTGTTGTTGTTCCTTGTGTTGCAATCAATTCATAGCTTTGATTACTTGTAAGACCTGTATGCGTATAAGAATAGCTTGAAGTACTTGCGTTTGTATTGACAGTTACGCCATTTGCCTTCAAAGTATAACTTGCCACTCCATTTGTATTTGTTGCAGCTATATTAAAATTGGCTCCTGAAGAAATAATTGAAGTACTATTTTCAACAGGTGAAGTTAACGAAACTTGAAACGAACCTACTTCAACAAGAATGTCTTGTGATTTTTTATCACCTGTACCGTCTTTTGTTTTAACAAGAAAACCTATTCTTCCTATTCCATTTCTATTAAAATAAACAGATGGCGTTATTGTTTTAGTGTAAGTATCTGTTCCTGCATTATAAGTAAACTTACTAGCCTCGTTTGATGCTGTCCAAGATCCGTTTGAAGGGCTATCTGCCTGATTTGTATCATTTACATCATAAGACCATGACCAAAGATACAATGCATGAGTTGTACTAATTCCCCATGAAGTTTCATCAACACTTGTCCCATTTATTGTGATAGTTATGGGTGTAGTGTCATCAAATGTTGCCGGATTTATTGAGTACGTAACTGTCTGCACTTGAGCAGAAACAGCTAACGACAACAATAAAAACGTTAATAGTAAAATTCTTTTCATAGTTATAGTGGTTAGCTAAATAGTTCGTTTGATTAAAAAAGGGCTATCTGGAGATAGCCCTTTTGTAAATTATATTAAAACTAATCTAATGTTATTTTTTTCGCAGCATTGTCAATAGTTAAAACTCTTGGTCCTGTTGGTCCAGTATATTTAAAGTTACTGTCTCCATCATTTGCATTTACTAATTCATCATCTATTTCATAACCTAAGTTTGAATAGTAAGTATAGTTATGACTTTGATCCCAGTTACCATCACTTGTAAAGTTGTTACCTAAGAATTCTCTAAAAGCTTCTCCGCTGTTAAGAACAATTGTTACTTTATAAATATTTGTTGTACCAACTACTAATGGGAATTCTGTTTCTGCATCACCAGCCCATGTCCAGCCTCCTGGGGTAGCTGCACCAACTAACCAGTGAGAACTTGCTAATGGCACATGATATGGCGTAGCTGTAATAGTGTAAGAATTAGAATATTGTGGAAGTCCAGAAGCTCCAACAACAGCTTTGATACGAATATCAACCTTATTAGCTTCTTTCTCAACAAAACCACCATTAACTAATGCTGAATTTAATTCAGATACTGTTAAGGTTGCAAATTTCTCTGTTGTATTTGTTACTGTAATAGGAGTAGCAAAATTTGTTCCTTCTTTAGCTATTTCAACAGTATAGTTTACTACAGTTTGCATCCCGCTGTATGCTGCATCATCCCACACAACAGTTGTTGCTACATCATTCTCCGTTTCTTTTGAAAGTACAATTGTAAAATCAGATTTAGGATTCAATAAAACAGGAGCTGTTGACGCTTCGATTACAGGTCTGTCTTCTACATCATCAGCATTACATGAAACTGCTAAAACACCGATGAAAGCAATTAAAATTTTATGTATATTTTTCATTTTTAATATTTTTATAAGGTTAGTTAGTATCCTGGATTTTGTTTTAAAGTTGGGTTAGCTTGTATAATTCTAGAAGGAATTGGCATCAAATCTCTATAAGAATCAGTAGCAATTCCATTTATAGAACCACCTTTCCATTGCCAGATTTTAGATCCTCCTGTGAATTTACCAAAACGAATTAAATCGGTTCTTCTATGGCATTCCCAAAACAATTCTCTTCCTCTTTCATCCAAAACAAAATCAAGATTTAATTGTGATGCAGTAATAGTTGCAGCATTTGCTCTCATACGAAGCTGATTGATATATCCTACCGCAGTTCCTGTATTTGCAGATGAAGCTCCTCTTAATGCAGCCTCAGCATACATTAAATATACATCTGATAATCTGAACATTGGAAAATCTGTGTCAGGAATATCATTTCTTTGAGCTGCAGATCCATCTGATTTTTTATTAATGTATTTCGTTACAGCATAACCATCTGTAAATGTTCCAACATTCTTAATATCTTTTGATTGCCCATTTGTATAAAAAGTTCCTCTTTTATCTCCAGTAGCAGTTTCATCAGGAAATAAATTCACAAACTCTCTACGAGTTCTGATTCCCTGCCAGCCACCATCCATACCTCTTGAAGCAGCATCCATACTACCTCCGATAGATGCATGAAGAATAAAACTCATTCCTCCTCCTGTAGCTCTAATAGCATTACCATCACTTATAACTGGGAAAATAAATTCTGATTGAGCTCCATTTACATCGTTATCTGCAGAGAATAAATAGCTATATGGAACATTTGCAAATGTATATCCTGAATTATTAATAATATCAGCACATAATGTACCAGCATCATTAAATCTATCAGTTCCAGTATAAACTTTTGAATTTAAATAAATCTGCGCTAATAAAAATTTAGCTGCTGTTTTATCAATTCTTCCATATTCGTTTGTTCTTGAAGCCGCTAAACTATTGTCTAAATCTTTTAATTCTGCTTCAACAAAAGCAAAAACTTCAGCCCTTGTTTTTTGCACAGGGTAAAAGAATCCTACTGGATCAGCCTCAGTTGTAATTGGCACATTCCCAAATAAATCCATCAAATTAACATAAGAAAAAGCTCTTAAGAAACGAGCCTCTGCTCTGAATGTAGCAATTTCAGCTTTCAAACTAGCATCAACACCTCTTGAAGCTAATTTTTCTTCTGTCGTTTGTCTTAAAAATTCATTGGCAACACTAATTTCATAGAATGCTCTTGAATATGTTCCTGCCAAAAATTCATTTGCAGGAGACCAAGTTTGAGAATTTAAAGTTGGTAGTGTTCCATCTGCCCACGCAATAATAGCCTCGTCGGTAGTAAACTCTTGCGTTACAAAAAGCAAACGCAAATAACTACTAAAATCTCCTCCAATTCCAGAGATATCTGCTTGACCATCTCCATCGTTACCTCCAACATACAAACCTGCATATAATTTCGCTAAGACTTGTTTATATGATGCTGGATCTTGAAAGAACTGCTCTGATAAAAATTCATCATCATCAGTCGGAGTAACATTCAAGTCGCTCGTACATGAAGTAAGCGTCATATTCAATCCTAAAACAAGTAGGAAAAAATAAGATATATATTTAAATGATATTTTCATTTTATGTTTTTTTAAATTTGTTTTTCAAAAATCTACTAGAAGCTTGCATTTACACCAAACAAGAAAGTTCTAGCTCTTGGATATACATTGTTATCAATTCCATTGAATCTCTCTGGATCTAAACCATTGTATTTTGTTAATACAAATACATTCTGAACTCCCGCTGTAAATCTTAAAGAAGCAGCTTTTAATAAATTTTTATCGAAAGTATAACCCAAAGTAATGTTGTCTAATTTGATAAAAGAAGCATCTTTAATGTAGTAATTAGACAAATAACGTTGTGTACCATTATCTTCATATCTAAAACCTGTATTTAGATAATCAACACTAACATTAGATAAGTCAGTATCTCTTCTTAACGCGGCATCAGAATATCCTAAGTTTGAGCTTACGTTATCGAAAATATAATTTCCTAAACTTGCTCTCCAGTTCATTGTGAAATCAAACTTTTTATAATTCAAAGTAGAAAACAAACCAAAAGTGTAATCTGCGGCAGGCTTATGGAATCTGTAACGATCTGAAGCGTCAATTTTTCCGTCACCATTTCTATCTACATAAGCACCTGCAATAGGCTTTTTATTTGCATCATATAATTGCTCATAAACCAAGAATGATCTTGGAGCATAACCTACTGAGTTTACTTGTATTTGATTTCCTGAACCTCCTGCAATATTATCACCTGTTAAATAACCTTGGAAACCAGGAACTGTAACTCCTAAATCATCAATTTTTTGGTCAATATAAGTAGTATTAAAAGCAACATTCCATGTTAATTTATCATTCTTAATAACATCTGATTGAATGCTAAACTCAACTCCTTTTGTTCTTACGCTACCAATATTATATGTTCCAGAGTTTCTAATATTTGCTCCATCTGGCACCACTACATCTGCTAATAAATCACTAGATTTTTTATCAAAGTAGTTTACTGATCCTGTAATTCTATCATTTAAGAATCCGAAATCGATACCAATGTTCATCTCTGCCAATTCTTCCCACTTAATATTTTCGTTATAACCTTCAGGTCTTGCAGTAGAATAAATCTGACCTCCAAAAATATACTGAGTATTAATTGTACCTAATGTTACTCTTTTCAAGTAATCATATGCTGCAGATATATCTTGCTGACCAGTTGTTCCATAACCAAATCTTAATTTAAGACTTGATAATGTTTGGTTGTCTTTTAAAAATGCTTCTTCTGCAACATTCCATGCTAAAGCAACTCCACCAAAATCTCCCCATCTGTATTTCTCAGAAAAACGAGAACTTCCGTCTCTTCTGTAATTTATGGTTGCCAAATATCTACTGTCATATCCTAAATTAACACGACCGAAATAAGATTGTAAATTAATATCTGGACTTGTATTAACATCTTCATTAGGATTTGGCTGTCTTAACTCTCCAGATTGATATCTTTCTCTTTGAAATAATTGGTAGTTGTAACCAGCTGTAGCATCAACTTTAAATTTACCTAAATCTTTTGTATAATTAAAGTAAGCATTTAAGTTTTTGTTCTGAAGCATATCTGTGTACTTAGAATAGTTTCCATAGTTCACATAATCAGGACCATTAAATGGTTTTGGCTGATAACCTAAAATACTTTCAGTACTTACTGTAGTATTTCCGTTACTGTCAAATCTATCGATACCAGCTTCAACAACAGCTCTTAAATCTTCAAAGAAGTGAAATTTGTAATCCAATCTAACATTCCCCCATTTTCTAGTCGAAGTAGCTCTTCTGTTATCTTGATTTAATCTTGCGACAGGGTTTCTTGCTGGTAATAATGGTACATTTCCATTAGCTTCTAACCATTCAAAATATCCTCCATAACGAGATCCTTCTTCATAAACTGATTGTGTTGGATCAAATCCAATAGCACTTCCAATAACAGCATTTTCATCTTGAAATTGATTTTTTCCAAAAGCTAAGTTTCCACTAATATCAATTTTCAAATGATTATCAAACAACACAGGGTTTAACGATATCGATGTCGTAGTTCTTTCAAAAGAAGTGTTTCTTAAGATTCCAGGATTATCAACATTTCCAACAGATAAACGTACAGGTAATTTATCAAACAAAGCCCCACTAACAGAGATGTTATTATTAGTTGTTAAAGCCGTATGGAATATTTCGTCCTGCCAATTTGTATTTGCTGTTCCTAACAATGCTTTTTGAGCAGCAGAACCTTTTTCGTTAACTAACGCACGAAATTGATCTGCATTTAATACATCAACTTGATTAGCAACTGTATTAATACCAACTTGAGAGCTAAAATTAACTTTTACTCCACCTTTTGATCCTTTTTTAGTAGTAATAACAATTACACCACTTGCAGCACGAGATCCATAAATCGCTGCAGCAGAAGCATCTTTCAATACTGTAAAAGACTCAATGTCATTTGGATCAATTGTAGACAAAATACTTGTTGCTCCACTAGGAACATCATTTGTTAATGGAAGCCCATCTAATACAATTAAAGGCTCATTTGATGCACTTAATGAAGATCCTCCACGAATTCTAATATCAGCTTTAGCACCTGGAGCTCCTCCTCCTACTACATTCACACCAGCAATACGTCCGCTGATCAAAGTTTCTGGAGTTACGTTAATTCCCTTATTAAATTCTTTTGCTGAAATTTGAGAAACAGATCCTGTTGCATCTTTTTTCTTAACAGTACCATAACCAACTTGTACCACAACTTCTTTAAGCTGATTGGTATCTTCTTCTAAAGTAACGTTAAGTGTTTTTTGACCAGTGTACTCAATTGTTTCTGTTTTGTAACCAATAAAAGAAACAACAATTTTGTTACCGTTTTTAACATTTGACAGCTGGTAATTTCCATCAAATCCTGTTGATGCACCGTTTGGAGCACCTTGTACATTTACATTTACCCCTGGTATTGGCTGACCTGTCGTTTTATCAACAACAGTCCCTTTTAAAGTGTTCTGAGCCAACACTGTAAAAGGCAACAATAGGAATAAAAATAACAACTTTTTGTAAATTGTTTTCATACTTTTTGTTTAAATTAGTTTTGAGTTTTTGAATGTTAGTTAAGTTTTTAATTTTACTTCGAATTTCAAAATTATGAATTTATTAACATGCTCGACAGCAGGCACTTTTTATTGCTTTACGAAAACGTGGTAGTGTTGAAAACTTTCTATTTTTTGTAATCTTTCAGTGTTAAAATTGCAAATACCAAAAATATTATACACCTTTATTATTAATTAGATTTTTTTCGATTAACTCCATGAAACGTAAAATAACCCTCAAACAGATTGCAAAGGAACTTGACGTATCCATTTCAACTGTCTCAAAATCACTCAGAAACAGTCTCGAAATTGGAGAAGAAACACGCCTAAAAGTTCAGGCTTTTGCAAAGTTTTACAACTACAAACCAAACAATATTGCTCTTAGTTTAAAAAACCGAAAAACGAAGAGTATCGGCATCATTATTCCCGAAATTGTACACTACTTTTTCTCTACTGTAATCAACGGAATTGAACAGGTAGCAAACGAATATGGATATAGCGTAGTCATTTGTGTATCTGATGATTCTTTTGATAAAGAAGTCCTAAATATGGAGATGTTGGCCAACGGAAGCATTGACGGTTTTATCATGTCTCTTTCTAAAGAAACGCAGTATAAAGGCGACTTCCATCACATTACAGAAGTTATAAATCAAGGAATGCCCGTAGTCATGTTTGACCGAGTTACCAACGATATTTTGTGCGATAAAGTGATTATTGATGATAAATCTGCAGCTTATGAAGCGGTTCAGAGTTTAATTGACAGTGGACGTAAAAAAATCGCGCTCGTAACAACTGTTGATTATGTAAGCGTTGGAAAACTGAGAACAGACGGCTACGAAAAAGCTTTATTAGATAACGGATTACCTTTCAATGAAGATTTAATCATAAAGATTGAAGATGTAGATACTTGCGAAATAACCATTTCTGAGCTTCTGCACGCTAGAGCTTTTGATGCTGTTTTTGCTGTAAATGAGCTATTTGCAGTAACTATTATCAAAACAGCCAATAAAATGGGATTAAAAGTTCCTGAAGATTTGGCTGTAATTGCTTTTACCGATGGAATTATTTCAAAATATTCCACTCCAAGCATTACAACAGTAAGCCAAAGCGGTGAAAAAATGGGGAATAAAGCAGCTAAAATGCTTATAGAAAGAATAGAAGCCGAAGAAGATGACGACGAAGAACACAATGAAAATTATATTACAGAAGTGATAGAAACACATCTAATAAAAAGAGAATCTACTGACTAATTTTCTTAAAATCAATACTTTCTAAAGCCATAAAAAATATTTATGGCTTTTTTATTAGCATAAATAAAAAAATAATTAATACTTTTACGCCCGTCAAGGCTTTTACTTTTACTTCGAAAAAACAGTAAGTTTTGATAAGCAAAGCGCTTATCGTATAATTTTTTACAAATTACGATAATGGAAAAGCGTAAATTAAGTTTCTGGGAAATCTGGAATATGAGTTTCGGTTTCTTAGGAATCCAAATGGGGTTTGCACTTCAAAATGCAAATGCCAGCAGAATTCTTCAAATTTTTGGTGCCGACGTACATGAACTTTCGTGGTTCTGGATTATTGCTCCCCTTATGGGATTAATAGTGCAGCCTATTATTGGTCATTATAGCGACAAAACCTGGGGAAGATTCGGCAGACGAAAACCTTTCTTTTTAGTGGGAGCCGTTTTAGCTTCGGTGGGATTAATTCTAATGCCACAGGCTAACATTTTCATTTCTATTTTACCTGCCTTATGGGTTGGAGCGGGAATGTTAATGATTATGGACGCCTCTTTTAACATTGCAATGGAGCCTTTCAGAGCACTTGTTGGAGACAATTTAAGAACAGATCAGCGTACTGCAGGATTTAGTATTCAAACTTCTTTAATTGGTTTTGGAGCTGTAATTGGTTCTGCATTACCATATATTTTAACGAAGTATTTTGGTGTGCCAAACAGCACAATTCCAGGAAGCGTACCCTTAAACTTGACTTTGTCATTTATCATTGGTGCGGCAGTTTTAATTGGTTCTATCCTAGTTACGCTATTCACAACAAAAGAATATTCACCAGAAGAACTGGCAAAATTTGAAGATCCGCAAAGTGAAGCAATTTCTGATTCTGAGGAGAAATCAAAAATCACAGACATTTTTACCGATTTTGCAAAAATGCCAACAACCATGCGTCAGCTTAGCTGGGTGCAGTTTTTCTCTTGGTTCGGATTATTCGGAATGTGGGTTTTTACCACTCCAGCAATCGCACATCACATTTACGGATTACCGTTAGAAGACACATCAAGTCAGCAATATCAAGACGCTGGTGACTGGGTTGGGATTCTGTTTGGTGTTTACAACTTAGTTTCGGCTATTGTCGCTTTGTTTTTCTTGCCTTATATCGCTAAAAAAATCGGAAGAAAAGCAACTCACTCACTTTCATTGGTTATTGGAGGAATTGGATTAATCTCCATTTATTTCATGCCAAATGAAGATTGGGTTGTACTGCCAATGATCTTAATCGGAGTTGCTTGGGCGAGTATCCTGGCAATGCCTTACGCTATTCTCGCGGGTTCTATTACACCTAAAAAAATGGGAGTTTACATGGGAATCTTCAACTTCTTTGTTGTTATTCCTCAAATTGTAAACGCTCTTATAGGTGGTCCAATTGTAAAATACCTTTACAACGGAGATGCCATTTATGCTTTGGTTACAAGCGGTGTCAGTTTCCTAATTGCTGCAGCTTTAGTATCTAAAGTAAAAGACGTAGACGACTTTACTCAAAAATCATAATTAAGAATTTTCCATACAATGAGCAAAAAAGCATTCATATTCGATCTTGACGGAGTGATCGTTGATACCGCTAAATACCACTTTTTGGCTTGGCAGAAAATTGCCAAATCGTTAAATATCAATTTTACCCATGAAGACAACGAACTTCTAAAAGGTGTTAGTCGCGTTCGTTCGCTAGACATTATACTTGGGTTAGGAAATGTTCAGGCTACTCAAGAACAAAAAGATCAATGGTTAATTCAAAAAAATGAAGATTACCTATCTTATTTAGTTGACATGGATGAAAGTGAGGTTCTTCCAGGAGTTTTAAAAATTCTAAAACTATTAAAAGATAAAAATCAGGGAATTGCATTGGGTTCTGCCAGTAAAAATGCAAGACCAATTCTAGAAAAAACAGGTGTTCTGTCTTACTTCGATGTTGTTGTTGACGGTAATGATGTGAGCAATGCAAAACCAGACCCTGAAGTTTTCTTAAAAGCGGCTCAATTATTAAACATTGATCCAAAAAATTCAATTGTATTTGAAGATTCTGTTGCCGGAATTCAGGCAGCAAATATCGCAGAAATGGTAAGTGTGGGAATTGGTGAGGAAACAATTTTACATGAAGCTGATCATATTTTTAAAGATTTTACCCAAATCGAAACAAGCTTTATTGATGAGTTAATTGGATAATTAGAAAATGTGTCAATGAGATAATTCTTCTCATCGACAAATATTCTAATGCAACAATTACTCAAATGAATGTAAAAAGTGAATAAGAAACCAAGGCAATTATCTAATTACCAAATTGCCGAATTATCTAATTTAAAAGATGAACCAAGATTATATAAAACCAGACAATTGGTCTATTATTGAAGAAGGATTTGACGCAGAGAGAGTAAAATCTTCTGAAAGTCTTTTTAGTATCGGAAACGGTGCTATGGGACAGCGTGCAAATTTTGAAGAATCTTATTCCGCAGAAACTTTTCAAGGAAGTTATATCGCAGGAATTTATTATCCAGACAAAACAAAAGTGGGCTGGTGGAAAAACGGTTATCCGAAATATTTTGCCAAAGTTCTAAACGCTCCAAACTGGATTGGAATTGATATTGAAATCAACGAAGAAAATCTTGATTTAAATACGTGTACCGAAGTTAGAAACTTTCGTAGAGAATTGAACATGAAAGAAGGATGGTACAACCGTTCTTTTGAGGCAGTTCTAAAAAACGGAACTGAAATTGCGGTAAATGTTCGTCGTTTTCTTTCATTAGATTTAGACGAGGCTGGAGTTATCAAATACGATATTACACCTTTAAACAAAGATGCAAAAATTGTTTATAAACCTTATATTGATGCTGGTGTAACTAATGAAGATGCGAACTGGGAAGAAAAATTCTGGGAACCGCTTGAAGTTAAAAAAGGCACAAACGAAGCTTTTGTAACCGCTCAAACGTTTAAAACGCATTTTAAAGTTACGACTTTCATGCACAATACGATTTTGGCAAATGGAGAAAATATCAACGTTTCGCCATCGACGATCGATTCAACTGTAGATAAAGTTCAATATACTTACGGAACTATAATTGCAAAAGGACAAACCTCAACAATTCAAAAAATTGGAGGTTACACGGTTTCTTTAAACCACGAAAATACTTTGGCTGGAGCCGAAAAAGTAATCAAATCTGCTGTTGCTTTAGGATACGATACTTTACTTCAAAATCAAATTGAAGCTTGGGCGAAAATCTGGGAAATGTCAGATATTACTATTGAAGGTGATGTAAAAGCACAACAAGGAATTCGCTTCAATATCTTCCAATTAAACCAAACCTATTCAGGAAAAGATTCTCGTTTAAACATTGGTCCAAAAGGATTTACAGGAGAAAAATACGGCGGATCAACTTATTGGGACACTGAGGCTTATTGTATTCCATTTTACATGGCGACAAAAGACCAACAGGTTGCAAGAAATCTGTTGACTTATCGTTACAATCAATTGGACAAAGCGATTGAAAACGCTAAAGATAATTTAGGTTTCAAAAACGGCGCTGCTTTATACCCAATGGTGACCATGAATGGTGAAGAATGCCACAATGAATGGGAAATCACACACGAAGAAATTCATAGAAATGGCGCTATTGCTTTTGCGATTTACAATTACAACCGTTACACAGGAGATTACTCTTATATTCCAGAAAAAGGTCTTGAGGTTTTAATCGGAATTGCGCGTTTCTGGCATCAGAGAGCTTCTTTTTCTAAAGATAAAAATCAATATGTAATCCTTGGAGTTACAGGTCCAAACGAATACGAAAACAACATCAACAATAATTTCTACACCAATTATATTGCAAAATGGTGTATTGATTTTGCTGCTGAACAAATTGAAAAAGTAGCTTCAGAATATCCTGCAGATCACAAAAGAGTGATGGATAAAGTAAGTCTTTCTGCAGAAGAAGTCAAAGAATGGAAAAAAGTAGCAGACGACATGTACTTCCCTATTTCTGAAGAACTGGGAATCTATTTACAGCAAGACGGTTTCTTAGACAAAGATTTAGTTCCGGTAAAAGATTTAGATCGTTCGCAGCGTCCAATTAACCAAAAATGGTCTTGGGATCGCGTTTTACGTTCGCCATATATTAAACAAGCTGACGTTTTACAAGGTTTCTATTTCTTCGAAGATCATTTTTCTAAAGAAGAATTAAAACGCAATTTTGAGTTTTACGAATCATTTACCGTTCACGAAAGTTCACTTTCGCCTTGCGTGCACTCGATTCAAGCAGCAGCTTTAGATAAAATGGATATGGCGTATACTTTCTACTTAAGAACATCTCGTTTAGATTTGGACGATTATAATAAAGAGGTTGAAGAAGGTTGTCACATCACGTCGATGGCTGGAACCTGGATGAGTATTGTAGAAGGCTTTGGAGGAATGCGAGTGAAAAATGATCAATTGCATTTCTCTCCAAAAATTCCAAAAGAATGGAAAGGCTATTCGTTTAAAATTAATTTCAGAAATCAAATTTTGAAAGTAGCTGTAAATCATAACGAAACAACATTTACTGTAGACGGCGATCAAGATTTAACAATTATTGTTAATGGAAAACCTGAAATTGCAAGTAAATTTGTACAAATAAATTAAATTACAATACACTAAAAATCTAAAAAACATGAAAAACTTATTTTTCGCAAGTTTAATCTTGTTTGCTTTTAGCTCAATCGCTGAAGCACAACAATTAAAATCACCCGAAGGCAAGTTCGTAATGGAATTTTCTCTTCAAAACGACGGAACTCCAACGTACAATTTAAAATACAAAAACAAAGAAGTTGTAAAAACCAGTAAATTAGGTCTTGAACTTAAAGATGATAAAAAATCTTTATTGAATGATTTTACAATTGCTGATACAAAAACTTCAACTTTTGATGAAACTTGGAAACCTGTTTGGGGAGAAGTAGATCACATCAGAAATCATTATAATGAATTGGCTGTGACTTTAAACCAAAAAGGAACAGACAGACAAATTATTATCCGTTTCCGTTTATTTGATGACGGTTTAGGATTTAGATATGAATTCCCAGCGCAAAAGAATCTTACTTACTTTGTAATTAAAGAAGAAAGATCTCAATTTGCTATGACTGGAGATCATACTGCTTTCTGGATTCCAGGAGATTATGATACTCAGGAATACGATTATACAAAATCGAAATTATCTGAAATTAGAGGTTTATCTCAAAAAGCTTATACGGCAAACGTTTCGCAAAAATCTTTTTCTCCAACAGGAGTTCAGACTTCTTTGATGTTAAAAACTAACGACGGAATTTACATCAACCTTCACGAAGCGGCTTTAATCAACTATTCTTGTATGCACTTGAATTTAGATGACAAAAACTTCGTTTTCAACTCTTGGCTAACACCAGATGCAAAAGGTGACAAAGGTTATATGCAAGCGCCAAGCCACTCACCATGGAGAACGATTATGGTAAGTGATGACGCTAGAGAAATCTTAGCTTCAAAAATGACTTATAATTTAAATGATCCTTCAAAAATTGATGATACTTCTTGGATTAAACCAGTAAAATACGTTGGTGTTTGGTGGGAAATGATTACAGGAAAAAGCTCTTGGTCATACACAAACGATTTCCCTACAGTTCAATTGGGAGTTTCAGATTTTTCAAAAGCAAAACCAAACGGAACACATGGAGCAAACAATGCTAACGTAAAAAAATACATTGATTTTGCTGCTGCTAATGGTTTCGACGCTGTTTTAGTTGAAGGATGGAACGAAGGTTGGGAAGACTGGTTTGGTCACTCAAAAGATTATGTTTTTGATTTCTTAACGCCTTACCCAGATTTTGATGTAAAAGGTCTTCACGAATATGCAAAATCTAAAGGTGTAAAAATCATCATGCACCACGAAACTTCAGGTTCTGTTCGTAACTACGAGCGCCACATGGATGCAGCTTACAAATTCATGAATGATAATGGATATGATGCTGTAAAAAGCGGTTACGTAGGTGATATTTTGCCAAGAGGCGAAAATCACTACAGCCAATGGATTGTAAACCACTACCAATATGCAATCGAAAAAGCGGCAGATTACAAAATTATGGTGAACGCTCACGAAGCAGTCCGTCCAACGGGAATTGCAAGAACGTATCCTAACTTAATTGGAAACGAAGCGGCAAGAGGAACAGAGTACCAAGCTTTTGGAGGTTCTAAACCAAACCATGTAACGGTTTTACCTTTTACACGTTTAATTGGTGGTCCAATGGATTACACTCCTGGAATCTTCGAAATGGATATTAGCAAAATGAATCCTGACAACAAATCGCATGTAAACAGTACAATCTGTAACCAATTGGCATTATACGTTACAATGTACAGCCCGTTGCAAATGGCTGCTGATACCCCAGAAAACTACAACCGTTTTCCAGATGCATTCCAATTCATTAAAGATGTTGCTGTAGATTGGTCAGAAAGTAAATATATCGAAGCTGAACCTGGAGATTTTATTACAGTTGCGCGTAAAGCAAAAGGAACAAATAACTGGTTTATCGGAAACGTAAACGGAGAAACTCCACGTACTTCAAACATCGATTTCAGTTTCCTTGAAAAAGGTAAAAAATATACAGCAACCATTTATGCTGATGCAAAAGATGCGCATTACAAAACGAATCCGCAAGCTTATACAATCAAGAAAATTGCTGTAACTAATAAATCAAAATTATCTCAGTTTTCTGCTCCTGGTGGAGGTTATGCGATAAGCATTATTGAAAATAAATAATTTTTAAAGACAAGTAATTAACCCCAAGATTACTTGTCTTTTTACTATAAATTCAAATTAAGAAATTAAATTTGAGGTAACTATTTTCTTCATCTCTAGATAAATTTAATATGAGCTTCAAACTTAATTTCTTGATTTTCCTTTTTATCTTTTTTGGTTTTAATACGTATTCCCAAACCAAAACAAAAGCATCTTATGATTATCTTTTGTATTTGCCGAAAGACTATACAAAAGGAACCAAAAAATATCCACTTGTAATTTATTTACATGGTGGTTCGCAAAAAGGAAACGATCTAAATAAACTGAAAATCTACGGTCTTCCCTATTTAGTAGAAAAAGGTCAAGATTTCGATTTTATAATTGCTTCGCCTCAATGTCCAGACAATAAATACTGGTCATCTGAAAATTGGTTCGAAACATTATATGCCGATTTAGAAGCAAAATATAGAATCGATAAAAGCAGAATTTACATAACCGGAATTAGCATGGGCGGTTACGGAGCTTACATTACAGCTTTAGATTTCCCTGATAAATTCGCTGCAGTTGTTGCATTTTGTGGAGGAATTAACGACAGTGATCTAACTAGAATCTGTAATCTCAGTAAAATTCCTATTTGGGCTTTTCACGGAACTGCAGATGATAAAATTCCGATTAGTGAAACTGAAAGAATTGCAAAAGGTCTTGAATTTTGTGAAACTAAGAATAAATTCAAGTTTACTCGTTTAGAAAATGAAGGGCATGAGATTCAATATCTGTATGAGAAAAATCCAGAAATATATAAATGGATGCTTGAACAGAAGAAATCAAAATAGTATGAAACAGTCAATAATAATTTTTACAAGCTTATTACTTTTTAGTTGTAGTAAAAAAGAAAATACAATTGATTTATTAGATTATTCTTTTTCTGGAACTTTTAGTCAAGTTTATTCTTTAAAAATAAATCAAACGGATACCGTTTATATACATCAAGAATGGATGGGCTATCGTTTGAAAAATGGTATTTCTGACCCAAAAGATAAAACAAACTACTATGCAATTTTAAATAAGAAAGAAAAATTAAAACTATTTAATTATATAGAAAAAGTTAATCTATTCAAATACAAATCTGAATATTCTTTATAACATATTATTGATGGAAGCACTTATATAATTAGCATAACAAAGGATAATAAAAACAAAATGATATCTGTTTATGGTGGTGCGCCTAAAGAAATTGATTCAATTGCAATATTGGTAAATAATCTAAAGCAAAAACTTATATTAAAGGAAACCAAAAAAAATCTTCACTTTGAAAGTGAAAAGATAATTTCTTTTCTAAAGCCACCTCTGCCTCCTCCAGTAAAAAACATCAATAATTAATGTTCAAATTGAACTAAAAACAAAAACTATGAACAACCTAAAAATAAACCATCATATCTATAAATTACTTCTATTGGTTTTGTTGTTTTCCGCTTCCGCAAAAGCACAAATCCAAAAAGTAGAACCACCTTTCTGGTACGCCGGAATGAAAAATCCGGAACTGCAAATTATGTTCTACGGAAAAAACATTTCACAATACGAAGCTTCAGTTTCTAACAATGTTGCGATTAAAAATGTAGAAAAAACAGAAAATCCAAATTACCTTTTCGTAACAATCGATACGAAAGACGTAAAAGCTTCTGAATTGGTTTTTTCTTTCAAAAACAATAATAAAGTTGCTTTTAAACAAAAATATGTTCTGAAAGAAAGAAGAGCAAATTCGGCAGATAGAAAAAGTTATGATGCCTCTGATTTGATTTACCTAATCATGCCGGATCGTTTTGCTAACGGAAATCCTAAAAACGACAGTGATGCTTCTTTAACAGAGAAAGGAAATCGTCAAGATCCAAGCGGACGCCACGGCGGCGATATCGAAGGAATCATTAAAAACTTAGATTATATTTCGTCTCTTGGCGCGACAACAATTTGGAGCACACCTTTATGCGAAGACAACGACAAACAACATTCGTATCATACGTATGGACAATCGGATGTTTACAAAATCGATCCGCGTTACGGAACAAACGATGATTATGCTCGTTTGTCTACAGAAATGCATAAAAAAGACATGAAACTGGTTATGGATTATGTTACGAATCACTGGGGAATTACACACTGGATGATGAAGGATATTCCGACTAAAACTTGGTTCAATCAATTCGAAACGTTCACACAAACACATCACCGTCGTGAAGTAATTACAGATATTCATGCTTCAAAAATAGATCAGGAAGTTTGTGTAGACGGTTGGTTTGTACCTTCTATGCCCGATTTAAATTTAAGAAATCCTCTTGTTGCAAAATACTTAACTCAAAACGCTATTTGGTGGATTGAATTTGCAAATCTTGATGGATTTAGAGTTGACACTTATAATTATTCGGATAAAACAGCAATGGCAAATTGGGCAAAATCAATTACAGATGAATACCCAAATTTTAATATTGTGGGTGAAATCTGGATGCACAATCAAGCGAATTTAGCTTTTTGGCAAAAAGACAGTAAAATTGGAGCAATTGAAAACTACAATTCAAATCTTCCAACTATAATGGATTTTACGCTTCAAAGTCAGATTACTTCTGCCTTTAGCGAAGACACACCAAATTGGGACAGCGGATTGATTAAATTCTACAACAATTTTGCAATGGATTTTTTATATCCAAATACCAATAATATTTTGGTTTTTTCCGAAAATCACGATACTGATCGTATGAACGAAAAGTTCAAATATGATTTACCAAAATACAAACTGGCAATGACATTATTAGCTACCGTTCGTGGAATTCCGCAAATCTATTACGGTTCAGAAATCGGAATGGGCGGTGATAAAGGTAAAGGCGGTGATGCCGATATTCGTCAGGATTTCCCAGGCGGATGGGCTGGCGACAAAAACAATGCTTTTACGGCAGCAGGAAGAACGGCAGAGCAAGCTGCTTATTTTGATTTCTCTTCGAAATTGTTCAACTGGAGAAAAACAAACGAAGCGGTTCATTTCGGAAAAATGAAGCATTATATTCCAGAAAACAACACTTATGTATATTTCAGATATACAGATTCTAAAACGGTTATGGTTGTTTTTAATAATAATGCAAAAGAGCAAGTTGTAAAAACTAACCGTTTTAAAGAAAGCATTAAAAACTACAAATCAGGAAAAGATGTTATTTCAGGAAAAACATTCGATTTAGCTTCTGAAATTACTTTAGAACCAAAATCAGCTTTGGTTTTAGAATTGGAATAATTTTAAACACACAGCATATAACGTAGAGACGCACTGCAGTGCGTCTACGCAAAGTTTTTCCGCCACGAATTCACGAATTTTTATTCTCAAAGATTTTAAAAAATAATTCGTGAATTCGTGGCTATTTTTTTCAACACAATCCATCCTAAAATATTCTAAAATAATGAAAAAATACACTTTCCTTTTTTTATCTTTAGTATACTTAACAATGAGTTGTTCTGGCTCAAAATCAGTTACAATGAATAACGAAAACACTTCGAAAACACCTTTCGTTTGGGAAGGAGCAAATGTTTATTTTTTACTTACAGACCGTTTTTACAACGGCGACAAATCGAACGATTTAAATTTCAACCGAACTAAAACTTCTGGAAAACTACGCGGATTTGAAGGCGGAGATATTATCGGAATCACTAAAAAAATCGAATCAGGTTATTTTGAAAAATTAGGGATAAATGCTATTTGGCTTACGCCGATTGTCGAACAGATTCACGACGGAGTTGATGAAGGAACCGGATTGAGTTACGGCTTTCACGGCTACTGGGCAAAAGACTGGACAGCTCTGGATCCAAACTTTGGAACCAAAGAAGATTTAGCTAATCTGGTAAAAAAAGCACACGAAAAAGGAATCAGAATAGTTTTGGATGGCGTAATCAATCATACTGGACCAGTAACTCCAGAAGATCCCGTTTGGCCTTCTGACTGGGTAAGAACTGGCGTTGTCTGCGATTATAAATCATTCGAAAATACTACAATGTGTACTTTGGTTGAAAATCTTCCTGATGTAAAAACTGAAAGTACTCAAAACGTAGAACTGCCTCCTTTTTTAATCGAAAAATGGAAAAAAGAAGGTCGTTACGAAAAAGAAATTGCTTCATTGGATGAATTCTTCAAAAGAACAGGTTATCCAAGAAGTCCGAAATATTACATTATAAAATGGCTTACCGATTATATTGTAGAATTTGGAATTGACGGTTACCGTGCCGACACAGTAAAACACACCGAAGAAGGCGTTTGGGCCGATTTTAAAAAAGAGTGTGATTATGCATTTGAAACTTGGAAAAAACACCATCCTTTACAGGTTTTAGATCAGAATCCGTTTTATACCATTGCCGAAGTTTACGGTTATGGAATCAGCGGTGGGCAGGATTATGATTTTGGAGATCGAAAAGTCAATTATTTTCAAAATGGTTTTGACAGCATGATCAATTTTGAATTTAAATGGAATGCGGCTCAAAACGATTACGAAGGTTTATTTTCTAAATATTCGAATGCTTTAAATAATGAATTAAAAGGTTATTCGGTTTTAAACTATATGTCTTCGCACGACGATGGTCAGCCTTTTGATGCAAACCGTGTAAAAGGAATTGAAACGGGAACTAAACTTTTGCTTTCGCCAGGAATGTCGCAAGTTTATTATGGCGACGAATCAAATCGTTCCTTAGTTGTTGAAGGTACAAATGGCGATGCAACTTTACGGTCAAACATGAATTGGGACGAAATTCAGAATAATTCTGAAATACAGAAAACACTTTTACACTGGCAGAAATTAGGTCAGTTTAGACGAAATCATCCTGCTGTTGGAGCTGGTGTTCATAAATTAATTAATCCGTATCCTTATACTTTTTCCAGAACATTTACCCAAGGCTCTTTTACAGATAAAGTTGTTATGGGAGTAGATTTACCAAAAGGCAGAAAAGAACTTCCAGTTGGTGACCTCTTCCCAAACGGAACAAAACTAAAAGATGCTTATTCGAATCAAGAAGTTGAAGTCATTGATGGAAAAGTGATTATAGACAACGATTTTGATATTGTTTTATTAGAATTAATTTAACCGCAAAGTTCGCAAAGACATACGCAAGGTTCGCAAAGGTTTATAAAATCTTTGCGAACCTTTTTAATTAAATAAAAAAACTTGTGTCCTTTGCGTAAAACTTTGCGACCTTTGCGGTTAAGAAAAAAACTGTAGAATGCTAAAAATAGCTCACAGAGGCGCCAAAGCCTACGAACCTGAAAATACTTTACAAGCTTTTCAAAAAGCATTAGATCTAAATTCAGACGGAATTGAACTCGACGTTCACCTTAGCTCTGACGAACATATCATCGTAATTCATGACGAAACAATAGACAGAACCACTAATGGAAAAGGTCTTGTAAATGATTTTACTTTAGCAGAATTAAAATCATTTTTAATTGATGGAAAATATCAAATCCCAACTTTAAACGAGGTTTTTGATTTGGTTGACAAAAAATGTCTGATCAATATCGAATTAAAAGGTTTAGGAACTGCACCTAAAGTTGTTCAGTTAATTGAAAAATACATCTCCGAAAAAAACTGGAATTACGAGCATTTTATTATTTCAAGTTTCGAATGGAATATGTTGGAGGAAACATCAAATCTAAATCCAAATATTCCAATTGGTGTTTTAACAGAAGAAGATTTAAATACCGCTTTGGCTTTCGCCGAAAAAATAAAAGCAAAAGCCATTCATCCGGATTTTCAGTTATTGAATGAAAAGAATGTCCTTCAAATTCAGGAAAAAGGATTTCTGATTTTGCCTTGGACTGTAAATTCAGAAAAAGACATTCAAAAAATAAAAAGTTATAAAGTAAACGGAATTATCTCTGATAATCCAGATAAAATATAAAATCCGCTACGAGAAACTTTGACAAAGTTCATCAGGGTTCAATAAAAAATTCGTGAATTCGTGGCTAACAAAAAATATGATTAAAAATTTCGACATAATAATCGTTGGCGGAGGCGCTGCTGGTTTTTTTACTGCAATTAATATTGCCGAGAAAAATCCGAAACTCAAAATCGCTATTTTAGAAAGAGGAAAAGAAGTTCTTTCCAAAGTTCGTGTTTCTGGTGGTGGACGATGCAACGTGACACACGCTTGTTTTGAGCCAAACGAATTGGTTAAATTTTACCCGAGAGGCGAAAAAGAACTTCGTGGTCCATTTCATCAATTTTGTTCGGGCGATACAATTGAATGGTTCGAGAAACATGGCGTAGAATTAAAAATCGAAGAAGACGGAAGAATGTTTCCCGTTTCTAATTCGTCACAAACTATTATTGACTGCTTTTTAAAAGCAACAGAAAAATTAGGCATAAAAGTATTGACTGGACAAAGTGTACAATCCATTTTCAAAAAAGAAAACCATTGGAAAATTGATACACAAACTGATAATTATGCTACCGAAAAATTAGTAATGGCAACAGGAAGCAATCCAAAAATATGGGAAATGCTACAAGAACACGGCCATGCAATTATTAGCCCAGTCCCTTCCCTATTTACTTTCAACATCAAAGATTCTCGAATTAAAGAGTTGCCAGGGGTTTCTGCACAAGTTACGGTTAATGTAAAAGACACTAAACTAGAATCGACAGGACCTTTACTAATAACGCACTGGGGAATGAGCGGACCAGCAATCTTGAAACTTTCGGCTTGGGGCGCACGCATTTTGCACGATAAAAATTATCAGTTTACCATTTTCGTCAATTGGTTAAATGATGTTGATTTTGAAAATGCCGAAAAAATCCTCAAAGATTTAAAACAGGAACACGCTAAAAAAGCCGTTTCTAAAAAATCTCCTTTCGATTTTCCGAATCGTTTATGGGAAAGTTTGGTTTTGGCTTCGGGAATTGATTCTGAAACGAAGTGGGCAGATTTATCTAAAAACCAATTGCTGAATTTAACTTCACAACTAACAAAAGCCGAATTTAAAGTAAACGGAAAAAGCACTTTTAAAGAAGAATTTGTAACCGCAGGAGGAATCGATTTAAAGGAAATCAACTTCAAAACCATGGAAAGCAAAATTCATGAAAATCTTTATTTTGCTGGCGAAATTGTAAATATCGACGCTATTACAGGCGGATTTAATTTTCAGAATGCCTGGACAAGCGGGTTTATTCTGGCTCAAAATATTTAATACAAAATGAAATTTAAAGGAATTATTTTTGATTTAGACGGCACATTAGTCAATTCATTAGAAGACATTTCAGATGCAATGAATAAAGTACTTACCGCTTTAAATTATCCTACACATACTTACGACACTTATCAATATTTTATTGGGAGCGGTTTACGAAATCTGGTAAGTAAAGCTTTACCTGCTACAAACAATTCTGATGATGAAATCGAAAGTTGTTTTGAATGTATGGTTGAAGAATACACTAAAATCTGCACGCTGAAAACAAAACCTTATGATGGAATTGTTGAGTTGTTAGAAAATTTGACTTCGCAAAATATCAAAATGGCTGTTTTCTCCAACAAAGCCGATGAATTGACGAAGAAAATAGCATCTGAAATTTTTCCAAATCATTTCGATACAGCAGTTGGCTTAAGTACAGAAGCACTTAAAAAACCAAATCCGTTTGAGGCTTTAGAAATTGGCAAGAAATGGAATTTAAAACCCGAAGAAATTCTTTTTGTGGGTGATTCTGATATTGATATGCAGACGGCTGTAAATGCCAATATGTTTCCTGTTGGCGTTACTTGGGGCTACAGAACAGAAGAAGAATTAAAAAACAGCGGTGCTAAAGTGGTTGTCAATAGCGCTTCAGAGTTAATTGAGATTCTATAAAATGCATCTTTCATTACAAAAACAAATCACAGCAATTGCCTCTTTTTCTGAAAATGAAATCGAGACAATTGCTTCTTGTTTTGAATATGAAAAGTTTAATGCCAAAGAATATCTTTCGTCAATGGGAAAAATCAGCAATAAGATTTTCTTTATTCTAAATGGATTGGCGAGAGTTTATTATCTCAAAGACGGAAAAGAAATCACAACGTATTTAAGTTCTGATGAAGGCTTTATTGCTTCGTATTCTAGCTTCATCAATCAGACGCAATCTTTTGAAAATATTCAATGTATTGAAGATTGCGAAGTGCTTTCGATTACTTTCGAAAAAATGCAATTTCTATATAGCGAAATCTCAAATTGGGAACGTGTTGGAAGAATTCTCGCCGAGCAGAATTACCTTTGCATGGCCGATCGCGTTTTAAAACTGCAAATGATTCCTGCCAAAGAAAAATACCAGACTTTTTTGGCTTCGGCTCCAGCCAAAATAATTCAGCGAACACCTTTAATTTATATCGCTTCTTTTCTTGGAATTACTCCAGAATCGCTGAGCAGAATCCGTCAGGACATTTCTTAACATTTATCAAGTGTATTGAAAAATCGAATTCGAATCTTTGCCAAAATAAAATTTGAAAAAGATGAAGAATATCGCCAAAGACGTTTACCAAATTCCATTATTCCCGCGAAACGCTATAAATTGTTATTTGATTGAAGATGTTTTAATTGACGCAGGAATTAGAACTTCTGCCAATAAAATAATAAAAGCAATTAAAGGTAAATCCATTAGCAAACATGCATTGACGCATGCTCACGCCGACCACCAGGGAAGCAGTAAAGCGATCTGTGAAACTTTGAACATTCCGCTTTTATGTAGTGAACCTGAAAAAGAATTCGCTGAAAACGGAAATGTAATTACAGAATACCCAAATCCGAATCATTTTATTTCAAAATTTCAGAAGAATTTCTGGGCAGGAAAAGGACATTCGGTTTCTCAGACTTTAAAAGAAGGAGATCAAATTGGCGGATTCACTGTGATTGAAACTCCGGGACATTCTAGCGGGCATTTATCTTTTTTCAGAGAAAAAGACGGCGTTTTAATCGTTGGAGATGTGATGACCAATATGAATCTTTTAACTACAAAAATCGGTTTGAATGAACCTCCACATTTGTTTACCGCTGATAAAGAAACCAATAGAAAGTCCATTCTAAAATTGGCTTCGCTAAAACCAAAAATACTTTGTTTTGGTCACGGACCTGTTTTATTTAATAATGGAGAACTGGAAAAATTTGTTCAAAATCTGAAATGATTTTATTAACACGAATTTACATGTTCTGTAAGTTTTCGTTAAGACTATTCTAATAATTTTACTCTCAACTAATCAATTCTTTATGAGAGTAAAATTACTTACCACAATTTCTATTTTCACATATCAAATCAGCGTTTCTCAAACCGAAAAAGTATTAGCTGGGAAGGTTCTTTCGCAGAATATTCCGCTTAACAAGGTGGAAGTGATTAATAAAACTGCAAAAACGAGTACGACGACAAATGAATTAGGTGAATTTTCGATTCTCGTTCGTCCAAAAGACAGTTTGCTTTTTTTCTCTAAAGATTACTTTTTTAAAAGATTAAAAGTTTCCCAAGAAAATATTGATCAAAATAATATCGTAGTTATTATGATTTTGAAACCTGAAGAATTGGATGAGGTTTTAATAACAAACATAAAATTTCCCAAAGTTGGACCGGCTGACGAAAATTCAACTATTGTACCAATGGGACCAATATCTACAGGTGTTTACAGCGGAACTATCCCAAATGGAATGGATTTAGTCGCTATTTTCAATTTGTTTAGAGGAAAAAGAAAAAAAGAGCAATTTAAGTTCAAGGAATTGGATTTCAAAAAATTAGCCGAAGCAACTGTTCCATTAGATTTCTTTACAAATGATTTGAAAATAAAGCCAGAAGAAAAAGAACTGTTTTTACAATTTTGTGATGCTGATCCGCAAGCTAAAGTTCTTGTACAGCAGAAAAATTTACTTTACACAATGGATTTTCTGCATACTAAAAACAAAGAGTTTCAAAAATTAAATTCAGGAATTAAAAACTAAAAGCCATTACATGAAGGTAAAATTACTTACTACAATTTCTTTTCTTACTTATCAGCTTAGTATTTCTCAAACCGAAAAATTACTTCATGGAAAGGTCGTTTATCAAAATTCTGTTATTAAAGACGTCGAAGTCATTAATAAAACGGCCAAGACAAGTACAAAAACCAACGATTCTGGAGAATTCTCTATTTTAGTAAAAGCGCAAGACAGTTTGCTTTTCTTTTCTAAAGATTACTATTTCACACGATTAAAATTGAAAGCCAAAGACATTGAGACTAATAAAATTACAGTTAATATGGTCATTAAACCAGAAGAACTAGATGATGTTGTTATCACACAAGTGAAATTTCAAAAAGTAGAATTTGATAGAGAAGCTGTAAACAAAATTTATGTTGATAAACAATCCAGAGACTTAAGTTCTTATACAGGAGTTAATAATGGCACAATAAGAAATCCTGCACAAATATCTTTCCCCTTAGGAGGAGGAAAACCGAAGAAGAGATATGAAATTGATGAACGTTTTAAAAAAATGGCGACTGCATATTGTCCGCCAGATTTCTTTCGCAATAATTTAAAATTGAATGAAGAACAAAAGCAACTTTTTCTAGAATTCTGCGATGCCGATCCAAAATCTAAAACACTTATAGATCATCCGAATGTGTTGTCTATAATGGACTTTTTATATACTAAAAATGAAGAATTTAAAAAACTGGAATAGGCTTAAAAATCGAAAAAACTACTTATTCAGCCACCAAATACTAGCATTCAGAACAGTAGCAAATCCAACCCAAGCTAAATATGGGATTAATAAATAGCCTGCAGTTTTATTGATTTTGATGAATTTTAAATACGTTTCATAAATCATCAGCCATAGAAGAACAATTTCGATTAATGCTAACATAGGATTTTTTAATCCGAAGAATAAATAAGACCAAATTGAATTTAAAATCAATTGAATGATAAAGAAAAGAAGTGCTTTTTTAACCTCTTCTGTGTTTTCTTTTATTCTGTCCCAAACTAAAGCTGCAGCAACTGCCATAAAAATGTAAAGAACTGTCCAAACTGGCATGAAAATCCAATTCGGCGGATTAAAAACTGGCTTTTCTAATGTCACGTACCAAGTCTCAATACTTGGTCTTGTAACCAAACTTGCAGAATATCCTACTGTTAAACAAATAATTAAGGCTATAGCTATTTTTACGAACTTATTCATTTTATCAAATTTTGAATTCAAAAATAGTCAAAAGAAAATTTAAACCATAAAAGTGATATAAGTTCATTCTAGCAAAGTCAATTTATATTTTCTTATATTACTTATATGTTGAAAAAACTATCTTTGCCAAAATTTTATAATTCATGTATTCAGCAGCTGATTTTATACCAAATCCATATACTTCAACAATCGAAAACGGAAACTTTGAATGGAGCGCTCCAAGCAACATTGCATTGGTAAAGTACTGGGGGAAAAAAGACAACCAGATTCCAGCAAATCCATCTGTTAGTTTTACGCTTAACAACTGTAAAACAATTACGAAATTGGTTTTTTCTAAAAAAGACGCTTCGACTCCGCTCAGCGAGACAAATGGTTTTTCTTTTGATTTACTTTTCGAAGGAAAACCAAAAGAAGATTTCAAACCAAAGATTCAGAAGTTTTTAGAAAGAGTTGAAGTTTATTTGCCATTTTTGAAAGAGTATCATTTTACAATTGATACTCAGAATACTTTTCCTCACAGTTCAGGAATTGCATCTTCGGCTTCTGGAATGGCAGCTTTGGCAATGAATTTTATGAGTTTGGAAAGAAAACTAAACCCAGAAATGACAGAGGATTATTTCTATCAAAAAGCTTCATTTTTGGCTCGTTTAGGTTCTGGAAGTGCCTGCCGAAGCGTAAAAGGAAATGTCGTTGTTTGGGGAAATCAAACGAATATTGAAGGAAGTACAGATTTGTTTGGTGTTGAATTTCCATATAGGATTCACGAAAATTTCAAGAATTATCAAGATACCATTTTATTGGTTGATAAAGGCGAAAAACAGGTTTCGAGTACCGTTGGACACGATTTAATGCACAATCATCCGTACGCTGAAAGAAGATTTGCTCAGGCGCATGAAAATCTAGATAAGTTAATTGCCATTTTTGAAAATGGAAATTTAGACGAATTCATCAAAGTTGTAGAAAGTGAAGCCTTGACTTTACATGCTATGATGATGACCTCAATGCCGTATTTTATCTTGATGAAACCAAATACGCTACAAATCATAAATGCAATTTGGAAATTTAGAAATGAAACTCAAATTCCGGTTTGTTTTACGCTTGATGCTGGAGCAAATGTGCATGTCCTTTATCCCGAAAACGTTACCGAAAAAGTATTACAATTTATTCAAGACGAATTAGTTGTATTTTGTCAGAATCGTCAGTACATTTGCGACAAAATTGGAAGTGGCGCAATTGCTTTATAATTTTGCGTATCTTTATACAATAATACATATTTTTAAGTCAGAACATGAATACTGCAACTATAAAACTTTACGATTTATTTAGAAAAGAACTTAATCTTGATGAGAGTAAGACTAAAGAATTTGTCGAAGCAATTGACAGAACTATCAGCGAAGAAATAAGACAAGATAAAAACGAGATAGCTACTAAAGATTTTGTGAAAAAAGAAATTATAGATGCTAAAAATGATATGATTAAATGGTTTGTTGGTCTATTTTTTGCATTGGCCATGATGATTATTGGATTATATATTAAAGGCTAAAAATCAACAGAAAAAATCCTGATAAAAAAAGACATAAAATAAATCATGAAAGGACCATTATTTTATTCAAAAATATTACTTTTTGGAGAGTACGGAATTATCCGCGATTCAAAAGGTCTTGCTATTCCTTATAACTTTTACAATGGCGCACTTAAAAAATCTGAAGAACCATCAGACGAAGCCATTGCCTCAAATAAAAGTTTGAGAAGTTTTGCTTCTTACCTTGAAGTTTTACATACACAGCAGCCAGATTTGGTTACTTTCGATTTAGAAAACCTTAAAAATGATGTCGAAACTGGAATGTATTTCGATTCTAGTATTCCGCAGGGATATGGTGTTGGAAGCAGCGGTGCACTTGTGGCGGCGATTTACGATAAATATGCTAAGAACAAGATTACAGTTCTAGAGAATTTGACACGTGAAAAACTTTTACAGTTAAAAAATATATTTTCTCAGATGGAGAGTTTCTTCCACGGAAAAAGCTCTGGTTTAGATCCATTGAACAGCTATTTAAGTATTCCGATTTTAATTAATTCTAAAGATAATATTCAGACAACTGGCATTCCAACTCAAAGCTTGGACGGAAAAGGTGCTGTGTTCTTATTAGACTCTGGGATTATTGGAGAAACCGCTCCAATGATCAGCATTTTTATGGAAAGCCTAAAAGACAAAGGTTTCCGTGCAATGCTTAAAAACCAATTTGTGAAATATACAGATATCTGCATCGACAACTTCCTGCATGGCGACATGAAGTCTTTGATCGGTAATACTAAAAAACTTTCTAAAGTTGTTTTAAATAACTTCAAACCAATGATTCCAGAGCAATTTCACGGAATCTGGCAGCATGGAATTGATACAAACGATTATTACCTAAAACTTTGCGGTTCTGGCGGTGGCGGTTACATTCTAGGTTTTACCGAAGATTTAGAAAGAGCCAAAGCTTCTTTGAAAGACTATAAATTAGAAGTAGTTTATCAATTTTAAAGTTGAACCTCTTAAAATATTGTTGTGATTTACTGAATACCCTTTCCTAACATTTAATCTTAAAAAATTATTGCCTATGAAAAGTATTTTAAAAATCATTAAAGCAACTTTTTTAGGAGGAATTCTGTTTTTAGTGCCGCTGGTTGTACTATTAATTGTTTTGGAAAAAGGATATGGTATTGTACAAAAAACAACACTTCCGCTAGTAAGTAATTTACCAAAAATAAGTGTTTTAGGACTTGCTATTCAAGAACTCATCGGAATATTGATCATAATTCTAATTTGTTTTGTTGCTGGATTACTGGCAAGAACTGCAGCTGCAGAAAAATTAGTCCAAAAATTAGAAGACGGAATTTTAAGTTTTGTTCCTGGCTATTCATTTATGAAAAGCATGAATGAAAATATATTAGGTTTAGAATCTAAAGATGATTTAAAAGTAATTTTAGTTCCTACAGATGCTGGTTTACAATTTGCTTTTTTAATAGAGCAAGTTAGCGATGAAAAATTTACCGTTTTTATACCAGATGCTCCAAATCCGTGGAGCGGATCAGTGGTTTTTGTAGATAAAAAAGATATTACAGAAATCGATATTACACAAAAACAAGCTTTGGCCTGTATTAGAAAACTAGGTTATGGTTCTAAAGAATTGTTAAAAAACAAACTCTAAATTTTTGAATTAAAAAATATCTTTTAACTTCCCTCATCTAACCCAACAAACCAAACTTTATGTTAAGCAGACAACAAAAACTTTTAATAATGAAAATTGTTAGTCTGTTCTCTGTGGTTAGGGGTTATAATATTCCTATAATTGTTTTAGCTCAATATTTATCTGCGATTTTTATATTGGCGCCAGAAATTAGAGCATTGGATATTCTTCTTGATTTTTATTTGTTTCTAATTGTTTTTGCTTCGGCTATTACGATCGCTTCCGGGTACATCATCAATAATTTTTACGACAGTCAGAAAGATTTAATTAATAGACCCAACAAATCGATGCTGGATCGTTTGGTTAGTCAGAAAACAAAATTGAACGTTTATTTTAGCTTAAACTTTCTTGCTGTTTTAATGGCTTCCATTGTTTCATGGAGGGCTTTTCTGTTCTTTTCTGCTTATATTTTCCTAATTTGGTTTTATTCTCATAAAATAAAAAAGTATCCGATTATTGGGAATTTAATGTCGGCGTTGCTCGCTGTGACTCCGTTTTTTGCCATTTTACTGTATTTTTACAATAAGATTTCTTTTGAAGAAATTGAGAATCACATGAGCCATTTTATAGTCATATCGGCGCATGCTATTTTCTTATTTCTACTTTTACTAATTCGTGAAATGATTAAAGATTTAGAAAATCTAAAAGGCGATTTAATAACCCAATATCGAACAATCCCAGTTTTGTATGGCGAAAAAATCTCTAAGCAAATCATTACGGCTTTGACCCTTTTGACTATTTTACCGGTTTATGTTTTGGTTAATATTCATGATGTTGGTTACATGGACATTTACTTTTATGTCTGTTTTGGAGTTTTACTTTTTTTCTTGATTTATCTATGGAGATCAAATTCTAAAGAGCAGTTTTTAAAACTTCATAATGTTTTAAAATTCCTTATTGTTTCCGGTGTTTTTTGCATTGTATTGATTAATCCTAGTGTTTTATGGCACGGAAAGGAATTGATTTCTAATTATTAAGATTTTTATTCTGCGAAGTCAGCTTTTGTGAATGTCTGTGATATAATCAAAATCTTTAAAGAGAAGCCAATTGCTTGATTTTAGCCCCGATTACTTCACTTAATATTTATTTTCATAGGAGTTCAGTCAACTTTGTTTGCAGTGGAAATCTTTTTATTTTTTCCTTTAAAAAATAAAAAATTGAAACGAAAAGCGGGAAACCATATCTCAAAAAAATCCAATTGTACTGCTTCTGAACATCTTAAAACAAAACGCTATTAATCTAAGAACATTGAACTTAAGATTTATTAGCAGGAAAAAACTATCTTTGCACAAATTAATGATTCTATGAACAACAAGGAAGGCAACAATAAAAGAGGCGGATCGAGACCAAATAGCTCACGACCAAACTCTAACAAGCCAAAACCTCCTATGGCTAAGCGCGCGCAAGGGCCTAAAAAAGTAAAACCTGAAGTTAAAGCTGCTCAGGAAGCTGCTGCTGAAAAATTTAGAAAACAAAATCAGCCAGCAAAGAGACAAAAGGCTTCAGATGAAATTCGTCTAAACAAATACATCTCTAATTCTGGTGTTTGTTCTCGTCGTGATGCCGACATTTATATTCAGTCTGGAAACGTTAAAGTTAACGGTACTGTAGTTACTGAAATGGGTTATTTAGTAAAACTGAATGATGTTGTAAACTTTGACGGCGTTACATTAACTCCTGAAAAGAAAGAATATATTTTATTGAATAAGCCTAAAAACTTTACGACAGCTTTTGACGAAGGTCAGGAATATCGTAACGTTCTTGAACTTGTTCGTGGCGCTACAAATGCAAAAATTGCTGCTGTAGGAAGAATGGACAAGAATACAACTGGTTTATTATTGTTTACTAACGATACTGATATGATTCGTAAATTTACGTTGCCGAATCAAAAATCGCCTAAGATTTATCAAGTTTCTTTAGACAAAAACCTGAAATTTGAAGATTTAGAAAAAATCAGCAAAGGTTTAGTTCTTGACGGACACCGCGTTTTTGTTGAAGAAGTAAGCTACATTGATAATGAACCAAAAAGCGAAGTTGGTCTTAAACTGCGTACTTCTAACGTAAAAGTAGTGCGTGCTATTTTTGAGTCTTTCGAATATAATGTATTACGTATCGATCGTGTTTCGTTTGCCGGATTGACCAAAAAGAATCTCCCTCGCGGAAACTGGCGCTTTTTGACCGATCAAGAAATTATCAATTTGAAAAACATGTAATTGTTTTTCAAATTGTAAAATTATAATGAATCCTGTTTTCTTTTGAAAATGGGATTTTTTATTTTTTAGAAACTAAAGAAATTATGTCCGAAAAGGGTAAATATTGATCTTCCGATAGATTGGTTTTTTTCTTCTACTGTTTCGTAATTTGAAAAACCTAGGATGATTTTGATTCCGGGAGGAATGCTGTTTAGGATATCTCTTTTTTGATCGTCTAAAAGGAGTTTTAAACTTTCTATTAATTGAAGATTGAATCTTAAGTAAGACATTACAAGTAATGCTGAAAAGTTAAGTATTTCGCGAGCTGTTTCGCTTTTTATACCTACTTCGTTTGAAACCATTTCTGAAATTCTTCCTTTTTTATTTTCGAATAATTCTTTCAGTAAAACATTTCCTTCCAAACGGTAACAGTCGTCGACTGATAAAATTCTGCCTGCATTAAAATCTACTTCCTGGTAAAAAGTAGAATCTTCTTTGATTAGTGAAACTATTTCAGAGTAAAAATCAGATTCTTCGGCTTTGTTGTAGAGTCCCATTAAAATTGTGCCAATCGAGACGTCTATTCCCTTGATTAAAAGTGCATCGTTCTCAAAATAAAACTTGTTTAACTTGGAGACAACATTAGAAGAAATAAAGCGTCTAAGTTCAATTTGTAGGTTTGGGGTCATACTCATAACTTAAAAAAATGATTATTTATACTCGTTTAAAATAATCGATAAAGTGAGGCTTTTTATCGTTTATCGTGATAAAAATATAAAATATTTTAACATTTCCAAAAATTAAGTTAAAAATTTGCCTACCTAGTAACCAGTTCTTAACAGTAAAAATGTGTTAACACCAATAAACACAACCCTTTCGTATTCAAACACAAAAGAAAAAAATATCAGAAAAACTTCACATTTATTTTTTTTAGCAACGCAAGAGAGTCAAAATTGTTATATAATTAAAAAAAAATGTTTCGATATTCCCACACAATTTTCAAGAAAATACCCAAATAAGTGATTGAAAAAAGAAAGTTTATAAAGCTCGAAGCAAGAAATCCAAGTAAAGATCCTGTAGCTGCTTTTAACGCTCGTTTATGGTTTTGAGAATCATAAATTAACTCTCCAATAAATGCTCCCACAAAAGGCCCAATTATGATTCCGAAAGGTATCGGAGCTATAATTCCAATAATCAAACCAATGTTCGTTCCCCATACTCCGTAAGAGCTTCCGCCAAATTTTTTAGTTCCTTTAGACGGAATCACGTAATCTAATATAGTAATGATGACCATTAGAACAAAAGTAATCCCTAAAACCCAATAATTATTTTCGACTGCTTTGGTAAGATATAGTAAAAGCAATCCAACCCAACAACTGGACAAACCAGGAAGAACGGGAATAAAACTTCCAAGAACACCAACAATTACGCATATAAAACCAAGAATGAGCAGTAATAAATCCATATATTCTTTATAAATTTGTTCTTACAAATTACTATATTTATTCTTTACAAATACAGCTTTTACAATGTATTCTTGCAAAGGTTAAGATTCAAAGTTAGAGAAAGATTCTCAAAAAAATAATCGTATTTTTATATCATCATTTGTTTATTCATTCAACACCAAAATCTTGAGGCAGTTTTTTCTTCTTTTTATATGCGTTACTTTTCATTCTTGTCAATATTTTGAGAAGCAGGTTCCGTCTGAAAAAGAGTTACTTCAGAAAGAATTGAAATCAATTAATTGGAAAGAAGTTGACGAATATCCATCGGTTCCAAGCTGCGAAAAAATTACTGATAAAAAATTGCGTCAGCAATGTTTTTTTGAAGTTATGTCTAGTCTTATTCAGGAAAAACTAAATATAGACAGCTTATCCATAATGTATCCGGAATTGGATACAATCGAGGTAAAAATAACTGTTTTTCCTAACTCTAAGATGAAGTTTGAGCCTCAGTTTCCTAAAGATTCTGTAGTCTATGACACCATAAAAATCGATAGCATTCTGCGTGCACGTCTGGTCGATTTCCCAAAAGTAAATCCGGCTATAAAACGTGGTATTCCAGTAAAAACGCAATTTATTTTGCCCGTTATTATAAAAGCAAAAGACGATAAATAGTTTTATGAGGAGCTCATTCCTGCTGTCCGCTATATTCCCGATAAACAAAAACTACGGCTAAAAAGCCTTGTTTTTCTAAATCGGGAGATGCCGCTCCCATCAGGGCTAGGGCACTCAATTTCAAAAGAAGCTATTTTCTAAACTGACGATCTTTCCATTCGTAAGAACCAAACAAACTATACAAAGCCACAGCCGAACTAAAAAATGGATACAGCAAACTACTCAATAAAAGGCTTTTTATTCTAGTTTTTGTCAAAAATTGATTCGTTATTGAAAGCAAAACATAATCAATTGCAAACTTAGAAAAGGCAAAAATCACAAAAATTGGATACAACCAAATTCCGAAAAGAAGTGAGAAAAATCCAATTACAAAACTCAAATTTCCAAAGAATACTATCAATCCCAGAAACTTTCCGAAAGTGCTATTATATGAACTTGTTTTCGCCGCCCAACGCACTCTTTGATAAAATAAAAATTTCCAGTTTTCGGTTGGTTTTGTTGTTACAATTGCTTCTTCTGCTTTTAAATAATGAACTTTTTCAGGAAACTTTTGAATCGCTTTTTGCAGTAAAAAAACATCATCTCCGCTGGCAATTTTATCATTCCCTTCAAAACCATTTAAACTTTCGAAGAATGCTTTTGTATAAGCAAAATTAGCTCCATTGCACATAAAACCTTTACTCAAACCAAAACTTCCAATTGTAGCGCCTTGCAGACTCGTCAAATCCAATTGCTGAAAATGGTCTAAGAATGAGTTTCCGCATTTATACGTTACAGCGCCCGCAAGCATCGAAACATTATTTGCCTGAACATAATTATCAAACGTTAAAAGCCAGTTTTCAGGAACAATACAATCTGCATCTGTTGTAATAACCCAATTGGTTTTTACGTGTTGCATTGCAGTTGTAATAGCATCTTTTTTAGGAGATTTGGAAACACGAATATTGTTTATTTGTGAAATGTGAAATGTGAAATGTGAGACTTGAAATTTTTCATCTGAAGCATCATCAACTAAAATTACATCAAATAAATCTATTGGATAATTTAGCTTTGAAAAACTTTTTAAAAGTATTGGCAAATTTTCTTTTTCATTCCGAAAAGGAACTATAATCGTAAAACTTGTTTTTGGTTCTAAATCTTGTTTTTGATATTTTTTTATTTTTAAAAAACCATAAATCAGCAACGCAATGCTAATTACATAAATTGCTAATATGGTGAATAATCCGAAAATCATTCTGGAGTTTTCGTTTTAAAATTCAGCACAAAATAGCTTCCCAAAACTACTGGAAGAACTACGTTTAAAAACCACATTAAAGTGCTTATAAATACAACAATCCATTCGTTGACACCCAAAATTCCGAAGAAATAAATCGCAACACTTCCTTTTACTGCAAAGTCTAAAAACTGAAAAGTTGGCAATGAAGAAGCTAAAAAGTAAACTGATGTTATCGCTGCCATCAAAGTTAAATAAGGCAAGTCGACATCAAAACCTAAAAACAAAAAGTAATATTGATGTGAAAAAACCAAATAACGGCAGATTCCTAAAAAAATGTTTTTCTGATGAACTGGTTTTGGAATTTCATTGATTTTATGAATCAGTTTTTCAATTGAATATCCTTTGACTTTTATCTTTTTAATTGAAAACAAAATAATTAGAATCAATACAAATCCACCAAAAAGAATCAAAACTGTTCTGGTCGTAATTACATTAAATTGCGCATTGAAATATAGTAATCCAAAAATTCCAAAAATTACCGTTAGAATCATCTGGATTCCGTTGCAGATTAAGTTTAAGAAAACCACTTTTTTGGCTTCAGATTTTGGATAATACAACGCTTTTCCTGCATACTCTCCTACTCCATTTGGAGTAAAAATCCCAGCTGTAAGCGCTGCTAAAACCTGTTTCGTAGATTCGTAAACTGATATTTTATGAATAACCTGAGCCAGATTCTGCCATTTCAAAATCTCAAAATAGCGATTCAAAACACTCAAAAGCAGAATAAAACCAATTCCTAAAACCGACTGATTTTTTTGGAATAAAGCAATAAATTTCTGCCAGTCTAATTTATCGTTGTTTGCCAGCTGATTATAAATAAAATAAAATGCGCCGCCAACAATTAAAAGTTTGACTACGAGAACTAGGAATTGCTTAGCTTTGTGAGGAATTGAAATCATGCCGCAAAAGTAATCAAATGTGGCAATTAGGAAGTGAGAAAATGAGTCAATTTTCTAAACTTGAAACTTGAAACCAAAATCTATTGACACAAGAACGCATCATATTTGTTTTTTTATTAATGCTAATGATCTCATGTAGCAAAATTGACAATGATGCGCCAAAACAGTATGTTAGAATCATGGGGAAAGGCTCTTGGGGATATAATGATGAAAAAGGAAATGTAATTATTCCTTTAGGAAAATATAAATTCCTAAATCCATTGGATGAGAAAGGAATGATACTAGCCGAATTAAAGAACAAACATGGTTATATTGACATTCATGAAAATGTAATTGTTCCTTTTGATTATGATGATATTAACCTGTTTAGTCAAGATTTCGCTTGTGTAAAAAAGGACAATAAATATGGTTTTGTTGATCGAAACGGAAAAATTGTAATTTCTATTCAATTTGAAGATGAAACCTATTTTCAAAAAACAGGATTAGCTCTGGTCAAGAAAAACAAGCTCTATGGTTTTATAAACAAACAAGGAAAAGAAATAATTCCTATTATTTATCAAAACGCAAATGAAGGTACTACAGACAGTTTAATCTCTTTGAGTAAAAAAGGAAAATGGGCATTTTTTGATTCGTTTGGAAAGCAAAAATCTGATTTTATTTATGATGAAATTGCTTTAACTAATATTACTATTGACGGAGAAGGTGAAAGTACCTTTTGGAAGAATGGGTTAATTTTAGTTCGAAAAAACAAACAAATTTCTTATTTGGACAAAAATTTAAAAGAAGTAATTCCTTTTGGAAAATACAACACCGGCGAAAGATTCAATAATAACAGAATTGCCATTGTTTCTAAAAATCATAAATACGGAATCATTGATGAATTTGGAAAAGAGCGAGTAAAACCAGAATATGATGCCATCGAACATCCTGAAGAATCCTATCATGAATCTGAAATTTTTGTTGCTAAAAAGGGCACTAATCTCGTTTTACTAGATGAACATGGGAAGAAAATCTATGATAACATAAAAGACTTCTCTTTTGATTACTGCCGTATTAATAAGAAAATTGAAAAAATCTATCATGTTCAGGATTTGAATGGAAAATATGGTGCGGTTAACACGAAAGGAAAATTGATAATTCCTGTTATTTATGATGAATTTCAAGATTTTGGAAGTAATTACAATGCGATTGTAAAGTATAAAGGGAAATTTGGATTAATCGATTCTGATAACAAAACAGCTTACCCGATTGAAAATGAATCAATCTATTCAGTCGACAGAAGAGATTTAGATTATTATGTTATAAAAAGAAATAACAAGTATGGAGTGATTGATAAAAATCTAAAACCAATTTTTAATTTTGATTTTCAGGATTTATCCCCTTGCTTTTACGATACAAAAAATAGATTTATTGCTAAACAAAACGATAAATTTGGCGTTATAGACAGAGCAGGAAGAATAATTATCGCTTTTGAATATAGTGAAATGTCCAATTGGGTTGAATATGGTCCTGGTGAAAATTATCATTTCGTAACAAAAGATAACAAACATGGTTTAATTACTAGAGAAGGAAAAACAGTTATCCCAGTAATCTATGATAGTCTTTTTTATGATAGTGATAAAATAATTATTCTATCTAAAAATGGTAAATATGGTGTTGTTACGATTCAAAATAAACAGGTAATTCCATTTATGTATGAAAAAATATATCTGGAGCCGAGTTTCTTTTCAAAGAAAAAAGAAACTGAATTTTACGTCTTGAAGAATGGAAAATATTCGATAATAAACGATAAAAATGAAGTAATTAAATCGGATCTTTCCAAAAATGAAGTAGAAAATAAATTCTCTTATTATTACAATTAAAAAAATTGACACAAGAACGCATCATATTAGGTATTGACCCCGGAACCACCATTATGGGTTTCGGATTGATTAAAGTAATCAATAAAAAAATGGAATTTCTGCAATTAAACGAATTGCAACTTTCCAAATACGACAATCATTACCAAAAATTAAGAATCATTTTTGAACGAACGATCGAACTAATCGAAACGCATTGCCCAGACGAAATTGCGATTGAAGCGCCTTTCTTTGGCAAAAACGTACAATCGATGCTGAAATTAGGTCGCGCTCAAGGTGTTGCAATGGCAGCAGGACTTTCAAGAGGCATTCCGATTACAGAATACGAACCAAAAAAGATAAAAATGGCGATCACCGGAAACGGAAACGCCAGCAAAGAACAGGTTGCTAAAATGCTTCAACAGCTTTTAGGCTTAAAAGAATTACCAAAAAATCTCGATTCAACAGACGGTTTGGCAGCTGCGGTTTGTCATCACTTTAATTCAGGAAAAGTCGTAGCTGGAAAAAGCTATTCTGGCTGGGATGCTTTTGTGAAACAAAACGAGGATCGAATTAAAAAGTAGTTTTCAGTCGCAGTCACAGGTTACAGCTGAGACTGAGACCGAAAACTGAGACTGAATACTAAATATGAGCGGCATCTACATTCACATACCTTTTTGCAAGCAGGCTTGTCATTATTGTGACTTTCATTTTTCGACTTCGATGAAAAAGAAAGACGATATGGTTTTGGCTTTGGCCAAAGAAATTGGTATGCGTAAAAATGAATTTAAAGAAGAAATTGTAGAAACAATTTACTTTGGAGGCGGAACTCCTTCTGTATTGTCAAATGATGAAATAAACTTTTTAATTTCAGAGGTTTATAAAAATTATAAAGTTATCGAAAATCCTGAAATTACTTTGGAAGCAAATCCTGATGATTTATCTTCTGAAAGAATTCTAGAATTATCTAAAAGTCCGATAAATCGTTTAAGCATCGGAATTCAGTCTTTTTATGAAGAAGATTTGAAGATGATGAATCGCGCTCATAATTCGGCGGAAGCCAAAAAATGTTTAGAAGAAACGACAAAATATTTCGATAATATTTCATTGGATTTAATTTACGGAATTCCAGGAATGAGCGACGAAATGTGGAAACAAAATATACAAACAGCTTTGGATTTTGGAATTCCGCATATTTCAAGCTATGCTTTGACGGTTGAACCAAAAACAGCTTTAAGTAAATTAATTCAAACCGGAAAAGTGGCTGAACCACAAGATGAAGTGGCTTCAAACCATTTTATGATTTTGGTCGAAATGCTTCAGAAAAATGGTTTTATACATTACGAATTATCGAATTTTGGAAAGGAAAATTATTTCTCCAAAAACAATTCGGCTTACTGGCTTGGTAAAAAATATATCGGAATCGGACCTTCGGCACATAGTTATGATGGCGAGAAAAGAGGCTGGAATATTGCCAACAATTCATTGTATTTAAAAGCAATTCAAAACGATGAACTTCCAATTGAAAGTGAAGTCCTGACTGTTTCAGATCGTTATAATGAATATATCATGACGGGTTTACGAACGATTTGGGGCGTTTCTTTAGACAGAATTGAAAAGGAATTCGGATCAGAATATTTGAATTATTTACTAGAACAATCTCAAAAGTTTTTAAACGACGATTTGCTTTCTATCGAAAACAACATTTTAAAACCAACTCCAAAAGGAAAATTTTTAACGGATGGAATTGCTTCAGATTTATTTTATCTAAATTTGGATGAATAAAAATTAGCCACGAAGACACAAAGACTCAAATTTATTAAACTTTGTGACTTAGCGTCTTTGCGGCATAAAATCCAAATTTGTGTTAGCAAAAATCAACAACTTCGAAATCGACTTATCAAAACCCATTGATATCTCTATTCCATTAACAAATACAGACGAAAACCCGATTGCTTGGTATATCGAAAAACCAGTCATTGAACCAGTAGTTTTTGGCGACTGGATTGGGAAAGTTTCGGAAGGAAAATCATCTACGAATTTTAATAATATTTTCTTCAATCCGCATGGGCATGGAACACATACGGAATGTTTGGGACATATTACAAATGATTTTTACAGCATTAATCAGTCGTTGAAACAGTTTTTCTTTTTTGCTAAACTGATTACGGTTGAACCTGAAAAGATTGAAGATGATTTTGTTATTACAAAAGATCAAGTTCAAAAAGCTTTGAGCGCTTCGACTCCGCTCAGCGTAACAAACCCTGAAGCAATTATCATCAGAACACTTCCAAATTTAAAAGAAAAAAAGTCTCGAAAATATTCCAATACCAATCCGCCGTATTTAGCTGAAGATGCCGCGATTTTCATCCGCGAAAGCGAAATTCAGCATTTACTGATCGATTTGCCAAGTGTTGACAAAGAACATGACGAAGGAAAATTATTGGCGCATAAAGCGTTTTGGAATGTAAAAGACACGCATAATCTAAATTCTGACGCAAGATTAAACGCAACAATCACAGAAATGATTTACGTTTCAGACGAAATTGAAGATGGAAATTACATACTAAATCTTCAAATCGCTTCGTTTGAAAATGATGCAAGTCCAAGCAAACCTTTATTATATAAAATTTTAGATTACTCTACTTCAAAAATCTAAAATCTACATTCTAAAATCTAAAATTAAAATGATAACCGTTTCTACAGATAAAACCAAACTCGACGTTCCGTTTATACAGAACTTTTTAAAAGACATTTACTGGGCTGCGGGACGAACTATTCAAGAAGTCCAGCGTACGATTGATGCTTCAGTTTGTTTTGGAATTTATTTAGATGACAAACAAATTGGTTTCGCACGCGTGATAACCGATTATGTGGTTTTCGCTTATTTAATGGACGTTTTTATTGATGAAGAACATCGCGGAAAAGGCTACTCATCAATTTTAATTCAAGCGATGATGAATGAGCCTCAATTGCAAGAAGTTAAAATCTGGCGATTGGCAACAACTGATGCTCACTTTTTATACGAGAAATTCGGATTTACAAAACTAAATCATCCTGAAAAGATGATGGAAAAAATAGTCAAATGAAAACAGTTTTAAAGCTTGAGGAAGTTGCTTTATTCTTTCTTGGAATCTTTTTGTTTAACCGCTTAAATTATGAATGGTGGTGGTTTCTTACTTTAATTTTAGCTCCCGATTTATCAATGATGGGTTATGTTTTTGGAAACAAAGCTGGAGCATTTCTATATAACATCCTTCATCACAAAGGAGTTGCGCTTTTAATTTATGCCATCGGATTTTATTTAAGTATCGAAATGGTGCAATTAGCGGGAATTATTTTATTTTCACATTCGGCAATGGATCGTATTTTTGGTTACGGTCTTAAATACGAAAAAGGCTTTAAATACACACATTTAGGTGAAATTGGTAAATAAACTATGATTAATAAATTAGAAGACAACATATTATTCATTAATCCAGATAATAAAAGTCAATCGATTGTTTTTAATCTGAAATCTTGGATTCATATTATTGAAGCAATAATAGAGAAGTTCGCACTAAAAACAAATGATGAAGCAAAAGATATATTGTTTTCTTCATTTCTTATCAAAAATTTTCATGTAGAAAATTATAGCAATGTATTCTTTTACTGTAATGAATCAGAATATCATTGGGCAATGTTGGTTTCGCATGGTGATCAATATTGGCTAAAAGGAATCAGTTCTGATGAACCCGAAGACTATTTCGAATGGGAAAATCAATATCGAAAAAAACACAATTTAGCAGAGGAAAGTTTTGTTTTTAGTGAATCACATTATAAATGAACAATTTATTTTTAGGTGAAATTGGTAAATAAACAGTTATGAATTTAGAAACGTTTTACGAATATTGTCTTTCAAAAAAAGGAGTCAGTGAACATTTTCCTTTTGATGAAGACACTTTGGTCTTTAAAGTGGGCGGAAAAATGTTTGCTTTGTCTTCGCTTTCTCAATGGGAAAAAAATGAGCAATCAGCAAATTTAAAATGCGACCCAGACCGCGCACAGGAACTTCGAGCAGAGTATGACGAAATACAGCCTGGATTTCATATGAGCAAAGTACACTGGAATACCGTGGCTTTGAACGGAAATTTACCTGATAAATTCGTGAAGGAACTTATAGATCATTCGTACGAATTGGTTTTCAAAAGTTTGACAAAGAAAATTCAGAATGAAATTATCGAATTAGAAAATTAGGCATTACATTTGCACGGTGAGATAAAAACTTAACAACCCCAATCAATTTGCAAATTAGCAATTAAGAGAATCATGAAAGAACAATTTAAAAAATTTCTGAACGAAGAACAAGATCCTAAAGCGATTGAAAAAATCACTTCTAAACTTACAGATTTATTGATGAAAGGTGAAGAAGTTGGTTATATCGCAGTACAAAAAAAACCTGCAATTACTGTTTTTCCAGACAGTATTGTATTAACAAACAAGCGTATCATTATCTGTAAACCTAAAAATTTAGGTCTTTCTATGGATTTTACTGATTACACTTGGGATGATATTGCAAGTACTTTTGTAAAAGAAAACATCTTAGGTTCTGAGTTTTCATTTGGCACAAAAACAGATTTAGCTGTTTCTATTGATTATATTCCGAAAATTCAGGCTAGAAAAATTTATACTTATGCTAAAGAACAATTGGATTTATTGAAAAATCCAGTTTCTGCAGGAACGCCAGTTCAGGAAATTGTTGAAGAAGCAGAACCAGAATTTGAAGATGAAATCGAAGAAGTTGAAACTGAAGAAGTAACAAGCTTTGCAGAAATTTTACCTGCTACTCCTGCTGTTACAGAAACTTATGAACCGCTTCCGACTCAGCCAGCTGGAGAACGTAAATTAAGTGATTTATCTAAAGAAGAACTTTTTGATAAATTACAGAATTACAAAAAACTTCTTGATAATGGTTTGATCATGCAAGGAGAATATGATGCTTATAAAAAAGAGATTTTAAGCTACATGTAATTTAAAAGTACAAAGTTCTGAGTACAAAGTACAAAGATTATTGACTTTGTCTAAAATAAAAAAAGCCCGAAATAGAGATTCTATTTCGGGCTTTGCATTTAAACTTTGCACTTAGAAACTTTGCACTTTGTACTTATAAAGTCGCTTTTTGTTTTTCTACAAATTTATGCGATTGCAGTTCCAGTAACTCTTTGGCATTTTTTCGCTGTAAATCGAATAAACCTTTATCTTCTGCAATATCAGCGTACACTTTATCATGCATTTCGGCGCTTGTTTTAACCAATAAATCTCGTTGGTATTTGTTTTGGGCTAAAGTCGCTTTCATAGCCGTTTCGGCTTCTTCTTGTTTGAAATCGAATTCACCTTTTGGTGCTAATAATTTGGCAATAATTGGAGAAGTTTCAATTGCTAAAAACAACAGCATAATGAAAAATGACGGAAGCCAAGGCAGTTTGTTTAACGCATTGATACGCGCCATTAATCCGTCAAAACCTTCTATTATAGGCTGAGTCTGTGAAACCTTTTTGTCCAAATCGGCTTGAAGCTGTACGCCTGCTTTTTCTTTTTCAGCAATTTTAGCTTCGTTTGTTTTTTTCAGCGTTTCAAATTCTTTTAGAGCTGCATCATGCTTTTCACGTTTTTCTTTATAAACTGGACCTTTCCCTAATTTCTTAGTTCCGGCAGTCCCTTCGGCTTCGGTAATATAAACCGAATACAAAGCGTTTACTTCTTTCTCTTTCTTTACAATATCCGCTTTAAGCGCTGCGATTTCTGCTTTATTTTTATCTAAATCTGTTTTAAAATACGTCCCAATTTGTTTTTTATTGGCCAATTCCATTTCGTTTTTCTCTTTCAACAAAACAGTATTGATTTCCTTTTCGAAAATCTTAATTTCTAAAGGTTTAGAGATTACAATCGCAATAATAATCGCCAATATAATACGTGGAGTTGCTTGCAGGAATTCATCCATAAAACGATCCCTCTTTTTAATCGTAGAAACAATAAATCGGTCTAAATTGAAGATTAGTAAACTCCAAACAAATCCAAAAATTAAAGCGGGATAAATAGAATCGAAAACGGTAAAAAGTGCATAAGCACTGGCTAAAAAAGCCATAACTGCTGTAAAGAATACGGTGGCACCAATACCAACATATTTGGTTTGTTCGCCTTCTGAGCAGTCTTTCAAGAGATCACGGTCGGCTCCTGAACATAGGATAAAAAATTGTTTTAACATGATTGATGATTTTTGATTGTGATTGATACGGCAAATTTAACGCCAAATTTTCAAATACAACCAAAATATCATTTTTCTTTTTACTGGGAATCAATTATTTGATGCTTCTCATGTTATTTAAAGATTAATAAATCTTAACACATTGGGATTAATCATAACACTATGTTAATTTTTTTTCAAGGGTTTAGTAATAATAGGGTTCTAGCTTCGCAACCAAAATAAAAACCAAACACACACACAATGAAAAAATTCTATTTATTAACTGCATTCTTTTTATTCGCCTTTACAGGTTTTGCTCAGAAGGCGATTATATCTGGAAAGATATTAGACGCCGATGACAAACTGCCTCTTCCTGGAGCAATGGTTCAAATTGTAGGCGAGAAAAAATACACCGTTTCAGACTACAACGGTCGTTTCGAATTATTAAACATTAATGAAGGAACGTATCAAGTTGAAGTAAAATATATTGGATATACTTCTTTAACTCAAGAAATAAAAGTGGAGCAAGGAAAAAACAACGTAATTGATTTTTCTCTTAAAGCTTCTGAAAATGAACTGAAAGAGGTTATTGTTGGAGATATCTTAAAAGGTCAGGCAAAAGCGCTGAATCAACAAAAAAATAACAAAAACATCGGAAACGTAATTTCTTCAGATCAAATGGGACGTTTTCCTGATGCTAACGTTGGAGATGCTTTAAAACGTGTTCCAGGTATCACAATGCAGAATGATCAAGGTGAAGCGCGTAACATTATTATTAGAGGTTTAGCTCCATCTTTGAACTCTGTAACTTTAAATGGTGACCGTATTCCGTCTGCTGAAGGAGATAATAGAAACGTACAAATGGACTTAATTCCATCTGATATGATTTCTACAATCGAAGTAAACAAAACGCTTACATCAGACATGGATGCTGACGCAATTGGAGGTTCTGTAAACTTAATTACAAGAGCAACTCCAAACGGAGAAAGAATTTCTGCAACTCTTGCAGGAGGTTATTTGCCAATTCGCGATCACGCTTCTTACACAGCTGGTTTTGTTTATGGTAACCGTTTTGCAAATGATAAATTAGGAGTTGTTTTCAGCGGATCTTACAACAATGTTGATTACGGTTCTGATAACATCGAAAACGAATGGGTAAAAGATGATTTTGGAAATGAATATCTACAAGCTTCAGAAATCAGAAAATATGATGTACAACGTATCCGTCGTAGTGCGTCTGTTGCTTTAGATTATAAATTTAATGACAACAATACGATTTTTGCAAATGCAATCTACAACTGGAGAGATGATAGAGAAAACCGTTTCAGAACTACTTACGATGATATTGAGCCACTTTATAATGGTGAAGAAATTGTTGGTTTTGAAGGCCGTGTAAAACGTCAGACAAAAGGTGGTTTAGACAATAGTAGAAACAAAAACAGAAGATTAGAGGATCAAAGAGTTCAAAACTACTCTATTCGCGGAGAGCATTTAATCAATTCTACATTAGATTTAGATTGGTCTGCTAACTATGCAAAAGCTAGAGAATACCGTCCAGGTGAGCGTTATATCGAATACCGTCAAAAAGGTTTAGAAATGTTCCAAGATTTATCAGATATCAGATTTCCTTTAATGACAACTGTTGGAGAATCTGTTGATGAATTTACATTTGATTCTGTTACTGAAAATACAGATGAAACAAGCGAAAGCGAATTTGGTGCTAAAGTAAACATCCGTTTCCCTTTCTCTGTAATTGCAGGTGAAAAAGGAAGATTGAGAACAGGTCTTAGACTTCGTTTAAAAGAAAAAGAAAGAAACAATATGTTCTATTCTTATACTCCAATTAACGACGACATGGAATTATTATCGCAAGTTCCAACATCTTATTATGATGGAAACGGATTTAATCCAGGAAGCAAATATATGCCAGGAACTTTCGCTTCGGCTTCTTTCTTAGGAAGTTTAGATTTAAACAATGCTTCTCTATTTGAAAAAGAAGCAGATCCAGCAGAATATTTAGCTGTAAACTATAATGCTAAAGAAAGAATTACTGCTGCTTATGTAAGATGGGATCAAGATTTTAACGATAAACTTTCTATGGTTTTAGGTTTCCGTGTTGAAAATACTCATATTGATTATACAGGAAACCGTGTGTTAGACGAGGAAGAATTAGAAAGTAAAATCAACAATACAAACTCATACACTAATTTATTGCCAAGTATTTCATTCCAATACAACGCAACAAAAGATTTAGTTTTGAGAGCTGCTGCTACAACTGCGTTGGCTAGACCAAACTATTATGCATTGGCTCCTTATGTAAACAATATCGCTGCTGATAAAGAAATTACAGCTGGAAATCCAGATCTTAAAGCTACCTATTCATACAATTATGATTTCATGGCTGAGAACTATTTCAAATCTGTTGGTTTAATTTCTGGAGGTGTTTTCTACAAAAGATTAAATGATTTCATTTACAATTACAGCGATAATCAATATACTGATGCGAAATTTGCTGCAGATTTCCCTAATCAAGTAAACCCAATTCCAGCAGGAGAAAACTGGTCTTTCTTACAATCTAGAAATGGTGAAAATGTTGATGTTTATGGATTTGAGGTTGCATTTCAACGTCAATTAGATTTCTTACCAGGTAAATTCTTAAAAGGTTTTGCTATCTATTTGAACTATACGTACACGCAATCTAAAGCAAAAGGTATTGCTGATGAGGATGGAAACGAAAGAAATGACATCAGTCTTCCAGGTACTACTCCGCACATGTTTAACGGATCTTTATCTTGGGAGAACAAACGTTTCTCTGCAAGAATCTCAACAAACTTTACATCTGATTATTTAGATGAATTAGGTTCTGAGTCTTACAAAGACAGCTACTATGACAAGCAGTTTTTCTTAGATGCAAATGCTTCTTATAAAATTACTCCAAAACTTCGCTTTTTTGCTGAAGCTAATAACTTAACAAACCAACCGTTACGTTACTACCAAGGAGTTGCTGCACATACAAAACAAGCTGAATATTACCAGCCACGTTACAATTTCGGATTGAAATTAGACTTGTAATCTGCACTTTTTTAAAATTCTTAAATTAGACAGAGTTTAGCGCTCTGTCTAATTGCATTAAAATATATAACATAATGAAAAATAAATCTTTAGTTGCTTTTTTACTTTTAAGCTTAGCATTTACAGCTTGCAAAAACGATAAATTAGCGCCAGTTCAGCCAAACGCAGTAAAACCTACAATTGTTACAGAAGCTTTACCTCACGATACAGATGATCCTTCAATTTGGATTAATCCAACTGATGCTTCAAAAAGTATTATTGTTGGAACAGATAAAGACACAGACGGAGGTTTGTATGCTTTTGATTTGAATGGAAAAATCCTTAAAAAATCAATTCCGCTAAAACGTCCAAACAATGTTGATATCGCTTACGGATTAATTATTGACGGAAAAAAAGTAGACGTTGCGGTTACAACTGAACGTGAAGAAAATAAAATCAGAATTTTCAGTTTACCTGATTTAGAACCAATTGATAACGGCGGAATTCCTGTTTTTGATGGAGAAGCGCAACGCGATCCAATGGGAGTTGCTTTATATACACGCCCAAGCGATGGTAAGATTTTTGCTATTGTGGGAAGAAAAACGGGCCCTTCTGGAAGTTATTTATGGCAATATGAACTTTCTGGAAACGGAAAATTTGCTGCAGCAAAAGTGGTTCGTAAATTCGGAACATACAGCGGTAAAAAAGAAATTGAAGCTATTGCTGTAGATAACGAATTAGGTTTCGTGTACTATTGTGATGAACAAGCTGGAATTAGAAAATACAAAGCAGATCCAGCTTTAAACGATAATAAAGAATTGGCTTTCTTTGGTCAGAAAGATTTCAAAGCAGATCACGAAGGAATTGCGATTTACAAAAAAACAGATTCTACAGGATATATTTTAGTATCGAATCAGCAGGCAAATTCTTTTATGGTTTATCCAAGAGAAGGCGCGAAAGGAAATCCGAACAATCATCCATTGTTAGCCGAAGTTCCAACTTCTACAATCGAATGTGACGGTGCTGATGTAACAAGCGTTAACCTTGGTGGACAATACAAAAACGGACTTTTCGTAGCAATGAGTAACGGAATGACTTTCCATTATTATGCTTGGGATTTAATCCAAAAACGCATAGACGAAGCTAAAAAATAAAGTTTCAAGGTTTTCAGTCGCGGTTCAGTGTTCAGTGTCTATTTTTTTTTACTGCGATTGGAAACCAACTAAAAAAAGCTGTTCAGAAATGAACAGCTTTTTTATTTGAATTAAATAATTCCTTTTATTCTGTAATCGGTGCGCCTGCTAAGATTTCAGCATTTGCAAACTCTTCAAATTTGGCAAAATTAGCTTTGAATTTCTGAGCTAATTCTAACGCTTTTTTATCGTATAAATCTTTGTCCTCCCAAGTATTTCTAGGATTTAAAATCTCCTCTGGAACATTCGGACAAGATTGTGGTTTTGCAAGTCCAAATACTTTGTGATCTACATACTCTACGTTGTCTAATTCTCCTTTTAAAGCAGCAGTAATCATTGCACGAGTATATTTCAATTTCATACGGCTTCCAATTCCGTAAGGTCCGCCTGTCCAACCCGTATTGATCAACCAAACTTTTACTCCTGCATCTTTCATTTTTTTGCTTAACATTTCAGCGTAACGCGTTGGATGTAAAGGCATAAATGGAGCTCCAAAACAAGCAGAGAAATTAGGCTGAGGCTCAGTTACACCAGCTTCTGTACCCGCAACTTTTGCAGTATATCCAGAAATAAAGTGGTAAGCAGCCTGACCTGGAGTTAATTTTGAGATTGGAGGCAGAATTCCGAAAGAATCAGCCGTTAAGAAAAATATATTTTTAGGATTGTGTCCAACCAAACCTGGCTGTACATTATCGATATGTGTAATTGGATAACTTACACGAGTGTTTTGAGTGATTGAAACATCATCATAATCAACTTCGTTTGTTCCTTCTTTGAAAACCACATTTTCTAAAAGCGCTCCTTTTTTGATTGCTCTAAAAATGTCTGGTTCGTTCTCTTCTGTTAAGTTGATTACTTTAGCATAACAGCCTCCCTCGAAGTTGAAAACTGTATTTTCGTTTGTCCATCCGTGTTCATCGTCTCCGATTAATTTACGCTCTGGATCTGCTGATAAAGTTGTTTTTCCTGTTCCAGATAATCCGAAGAAAATTGCTGTATCTCCGTCTTCACCAACATTAGCACTACAGTGCATTGGAAGTGTATTTTTGAAAACTGGAAGAATAAAGTTCAAAGCAGAGAAAATTCCTTTTTTCATTTCTCCTGTGTAACCAGTTCCTCCAATTAAAGCGATTTTTTTAGTAAAATCCAAAATCGCAAAATTAGACTGGCGTGTTCCATCTACAGCAGGATCTGCCATAAAACTTGGTGCACAAACAACTGTCCATTCTGGAGTAAAATTAGCTAGTTCCGACTCTTCAGGACGTAAGAACATATTATAGCAAAACAAATTAGACCAAGCCGTTTCTGTTACAACACGAACATTCAATCTATAATTTGAATCAGAACACACATAAGAATCACGAACAAAAACTTCTTTGTCTGATAAAAATGCTGTTACCTTCTTATAAAGCTTTTCAAAAGCCTCAGGTTCAAACGGAATATTTACATTTCCCCACCAAACTTGATCTTTTGTAATATCATCTTTTACGATAAAACGATCTTGTGGAGAACGACCTGTAAATTCACCAGTATTAATTGCTAACGCCCCAGTAGAATTCTCAACACCTTGCCCTGATTGCAAAGTAATTGCATGAAGCTCATCTGCAGATAGTTGATAACGAACTTTTGCATTTTCAATTCCTAATTCTTTTAACGAAATCGATTTCGAGAAAACTGTATTAGTGTCCATAAATTTTAAGTTGTGTGTGATATTTTATTAACGAAGCAAAATTACAGATTAATTTTTATTTCTTTTAAAATACTTAAATTTCACTTTGATTTATACGAAAAAAGAGAAATTTCACTTTAAAAATTACAAAAAGAAAAAAATAACTGCTTGTATTTTGTTTTATTACAACCTTATCAGCGAATTTGTTATATTATTTTTGTTTAACAATAGAAAATACAAAAAAGTCACACAAATAAAGTTATATGTTATTTATGTGACAAAATTAAAGATTAATTCTTAGACAGAATTTTTTTTTCGGGATTTTATGATTTTCTCTTCAAAATCGCAAAGAATAATAGCGCCCAGCCAATAATTAATAGAAAACCACCTATTGGAGTTGCGAATACGATAATTTTAGAATAAAACAAAGTATAGTCTTTTGTGGCTACCAAATAGATTGAACCGCTAAAAAGAACAACTCCAGCAACTATAAAACCATAGATTGTTTTTAGTGTTTTTTCTGCAAGATCTTTTTGAGTAGATAAAAAGAGAAGAAATAAGGCATGATACATTTGGTAACGAACACCAACTTCAAAAGTATTTAATTGATCAACTGAAAGATATTTTTTCAATAAATGAGCACCAAAAGCACCCAAAATAATAGCCAACATACCTATAAAAGCTCCAGTTAGAACGATTTTTCTTTTCATAATATATCTCTTTTGAAATTTGACACAAAAATACTTCAAACGAACCGAAAAACCGCTTTAGTTTTGAGATTATTTAGAACAAAATCAAATTATTTTTTATCAGGATTCAAAAAATAAATTCAATTTTATTTAATTTAGATTGTTATATTTATAACATTTAAATATATTTGTGTTAAATATTTAAAGCATGAGAAACGTTTTAATAATTGGAGCAGGTAGATCTGCATCTTCGCTTATTCGCTATTTATTATCAAAATCCGATGAGGAAAAGCTGCATTTAACCGTAGCCGATCTTTCATTGAATCTTGCGAAAGCAAAGACTCAGAATCATCCTAATGCGACTCCGCTTGCCTTGGATATTTTTAATGCCGACGAAAGAAGAAAAGCTATCGAAAATGCTTCTATAGTAATTTCGATGCTTCCAGCGCATTTGCATATCGAAATTGCAAAAGATTGTTTAGAATTTAAAAAACATCTTGTTACAGCTTCCTATATAAGTGATGCCATGCAAGCTTTAAACGAAGAAGCCATCAAGAACAATCTGATTTTCATGAACGAAATTGGTCTCGATCCTGGAATCGACCACATGAGCGCCATGAAAGTTATTGACGATATTAGATCAAAAGGCGGTAAAATGCTTTTGTTTGAATCTTTCTGTGGCGGACTTGTAGCTCCTGAATCTGACAATAATTTATGGAATTACAAATTTACTTGGGCACCAAGAAACGTTGTCTTAGCAGGACAAGGAGGTGCTGCAAAATTTATTCAGGAAGGAACTTATAAATATATTCCGTACAGTGCTTTATTTAGAAGAACTGAATTTTTGGAAGTTGAAGGTTACGGAAAATTTGAAGCTTATTCGAATCGGGATTCTCTTAAATACCGTTCGGTTTATGGTTTAGATGATGTTCTGACTTTATATAGAGGAACTATTCGAAGAGTTGGTTTTTCACGAGCTTGGAATATGTTTGTACAACTCGGAATGACTGATGATAGTTATGTTATAGAAGATTCTGAAAACATGAGTTATCGTCAATTTATCAATTCTTTTCTTCCGTATCATCCAACAGATTCTGCCGAAATTAAAACCCGATTGATCTTAAAAATCGATCAGGACGATATTATGTGGGATAAACTTTTGGAACTGGATTTATTTAACCCAAACAAAAAAGTAAATCTGCCAAATGCAACTCCTGCGCAAATTTTAGAAAAAATCTTAACCGACAGCTGGGCTTTAGAACCAGATGACAAAGATATGATCGTGATGTATCACAAATTTGGTTATGAATTGAATGGAGAAAAGAAACAAATCGATTCTAAAATGGTTTGTATTGGCGAAGACCAAACTTATACCGCAATGGCAAAAACAGTCGGGCTTCCCGTTGCAATTGCAACATTATTGATTTTAAACAGCAAAATTACAACTCCAGGCGTACAGCTTCCAATAAAAAAAGAAGTTTATGAGCCTATTTTGAAAGAGTTAGAAGAATATGGGGTTATTTTTAATGAGCAAAAAGTGCCTTATTTTGGTTATAATCCAGACTTGTTTTAATCTGGATTACATCTTTATTTTTAGAATTTTTTTTAATTAGTTTTTAATTTTATCCGCTTCTCAAAACAGAAGCGGATTTTTTTTCTTTTTAATAAGGTACAAAGTTGCAAAGGTTCAAAGGAACAGAGTTAGTTTTTTTTAATCTTAAAAACCTTTGTCCCTTTGAACCTTTGCAACTTTGAACCTAAAAAAAAAACTTATTTAGCCGCCTGAACTTTGATTGGCAGACTATACATTACACGAACTGGTTTTCCCTGATCATAAGCCGGAGTCCATTTTGGAGAAAGTTTCAAAACACGAACAGCCTCTTCTCCCGAGCCATAACCCAATTTGTCTCTTAACACTTTAATACCTGTTAAAGAACCATCTGTCTCAATCATAAATTGAACATAGACTTTTCCATTTAGTTTTTGTTTAATAACCTCTTCAGGCATTTTATAATTTTGACCTACAAATTTATAAAACTCAACTATTCCTCCAGGAAACGAAGGCTGTACGCCCACATCTGTCACGTTCTTAAAATCTTTCTCTTTAGCCACTTCTTGTGCTACAGTTTCTGTACTGAAAGCAAACAATAATACGATACAAACTGCAAAAACAGCCAAAACTTTAAATACAGATTTTATAGTAGATTCTTTTTTAGTCATCATAATTAAACGTTTTTTAGTTATTAAATAATTAATATTACTTGCCAATGCAACAGTATTTTTCTGTGAAACAAAATCCAGCAATAAATTCTGGTAATTTTTTATTTCTCCAAATTGTTTATTTACTGCTTCATCAGCCAAAAATTCATGATTGAGTTTGATTGCTTTTTCAAACAAAACAAATAAAGGATTGAACCAAAACACAATTTGCAAAACCTCAACAAAAAGAATATCCAAAGTATGTTTCTGATTTAAATGTGCTTTTTCGTGAGCAATTAATTCTGATGGGATTTTTCCGTTTTTAAAGTCTTTTTCATTAATAAAAATAGCGTTCCAAAAAGAATGCGGCAGAATTGATTCTTTCATCAAAACAACTCTTTCGCCTTTTATAAACTCAATTTTATTCTTCTTCATTTTTATATAAAAAGAAGAGACATTAATAGCAAATCGAACAAACAAAATCAAAACAATAACACCATAAACCACGCTTAATAAAAATGTTAGAATTTCACTTAAAGAGATTTCATTTAGCAATGATTTATTGGTTACAATCATAATTTCATCCAATTGAACTGCTCTAATTTTCGTTGAAAAAAGCGGTTCAATAGAAAACAATTGCAACGGAATAATCAAACTAAAAATCAAACTCGCAAGAAGATAGACACGATTAAAGCGAAACATTTTTTCGTTTTCCAACAGTAATTTATATACCGCAAAAAATACAATAAGCAGTAAACCTGATTTTAAAAGATATGTTATCATTTTTTATTTTTTTTGATATTTCAGAATCGATTATTTACGTTTTTAAGAATGTTTTATTCTCAAGGATTTTGTGGTCTTCTAAACATTGTAGTATCAAACTGAATATTTTGATAACCATAAGATTTTCTTCGTTCTTTTGCTCTTCCTTCACTTTCACTAATTATAGTACTCACCTCAGAACCAGATTCTTGTTTAGTGCTTAAAGTTTCATTCTCTTTTAGATCCTGCGTTTTTTTTGAAGCAACTGCTGGCTGAGACGAAACTTTGGTTTTCTTCTTGTCTGTTGACTTAGCAGATTTTTCCTTTACAGCCACGTCTTGTTTTTTATCTTTTGAAATAACTGTTTTCTCATCAAAAGAATTTTTACTTGTGCTGTTTTTCGCTTCTGTTTTCACTTCTTGCGCAACTGTTTTTATGCATAACAGCAACATTAAAATCGTGACTAGAGGCACTACAGCAATTTTCTTTAAAAACGCTGTATTTTTTGATGTTCTTTTTTTCATCATTGTTAATCGTTTTTTTGTTACTAAATAATTCAAATTACTGGCCAAGTAAATCGTTTGTTTCTCGCTTCCTTTTGTTAAAAGTAAATTTTGGTAAAACGGAACATTATTATAAGTTTTCACAATTTCCTGATCGGCAAGAAACTCGTGATTGAGCTGTATTGCTTTTTTATAAAACAAAAAGATAGGGTTAAACCAAAAAACAACTTTTAAAAGCTCTATAAAAAGAATATCCAAAGTATGCTTTTGATGCACATGAACCAATTCGTGCGTGTACAATTCGGCTTCAATATTTTGCTTTTTATAATCTTCTAAATTGATAAAAATGTAATGCAAAAAGGTATGTGGCAATATTTTTTCTTTTACCAAAACCAATTTTGAATTCTTAAATTCTACATTTGGAGAATTGCCAATTCTGGAAAAAATCTTCCAAATGTTTCTTCCAAATCTTATTGCCATCAACAGCGTTACGATTGCGTATAAAGTCCATAAAAGAATGGATTTATAATCTACTTTTTCTGCTGTTTGATTAATCGACGTATTTATTGTATGCTGACTAATAGCAACTTGTCTTGAAAAATCTACAGGAATTTCTTTGATAATTTCAAATGAGATAAACGGAATTGCAACGGAAATCACAATTGAAAAAAGCAAAAAGAATCTATTAAACTGATGCATTTTTTCTCGCTCTAATATCAAATGATAAAAAGCTATAAAAACACATAAAGCGACTGTTGATTTTACAATAAAAGCTATCATTTCTTCTTCTTTTGAATTTCTGAATCGATTATTTTTTTAAGATCTTCCAATTCCGAAGCCGACAAATTGGTTTCGGTAGTAAAAAACGAAGCAAATTGCGATGCCGAATTATTAAAGAAATTGCTAATTAACCCTTTAACGTGTTTCGAGAAATAATCTGTTTTTTTCACTAAAGGATAATATTCTCTAGAATTCCCAAATTCGTTATATGCCACAAATTTCTTGTCGATCATTCGTTTTAAGAGCGTTGCAACAGTAGTTGTCGCGGGTTTTGGTTCTGGATAAGCTTCGAGCAAATCCTTCATGAAAGCCTTTTCAAGTTTCCATAAATACTCCATTAACTGTTCTTCTGCGTTTGATAATTGTGTCATTGTTTTATATTTTCGAGTTTTTCCGTTTCTGGCAATTCTTTCTTATAAGTCTCCAAATCCCATTTAATATTAAGTTTAGCCGCATATTCCGCGATAGTGCCAAGTCCAACCTCTGCACGCCTTTTATCTACATTATCTGGATCTATCATTGGCGATATGTACATTTTATTAGTCTTTTTATTCTTTGCCGCCTGACTGCCATAAATTTGCTTTCTTCCTTCTCTCAAAGCTACCCTATCTTCCAAGTATGCCAAATTTCCTGGATCTGCATTGCCATTTTTAGCTGCTTCTCTCATCATAGGTAAATACTTTTGCTGGTATTCTAAATCAGCATGCTGAATAACCAAAAACAAAGTCTTATTTCCTTGACCGCCAACAACATTTTTTCCTAACCAACCTCTTTCGTCCAGTATTTTCATTACCTTAATAAGATTAATACTGTCTTTCTTTCCCATAATTTTACCAATGCTGTCCATTTTCTTCTTATCAGGATTTTGAGCCTTATAAACATTCATAAATTCGCCACGAATTTCTTGATCATCAGCATAAATCTCTGAAAGTTCTTTTTCCAGCACCTTATCGTAATTTGCTCCAATAATATCCAGTTTCTTTTGTAATTTATCAATTGTCTTTTTCCATTCTTTTTCTGAATGAAGAGATTTCAAATCACCATCTATCTGAATATGTGCAATGTTTTCATATCCTTTATCAATAGATAAATTCAACCACTTAAATGCCTTTTTCTTTTCTTTTGCCAAAGACGCAGAACAACCCGCATTGTACAAATCACCATAATCTTTCTGTTCTATTTTAAAGGCTTTTTCATAATTAGCAACAGACAACTTATAATTTTGTGCATTGTAGCAAGAATCGGCTTTTTGAACCCATTCTTTATACGATTGCGCTTGCGCGAAAATACAGTTGATTACAATAAAAAAGAAAGCAAGTAATTTTTTCATGGATTTAATAGTTAATGGTTTATTGTATTTTTTGTTCTGAGATTAATTCTCCTTTTTCATAGTTTTTGATGCTTTTTAACTTTCCGTTATCTGAATAGAATTTCCATTCTCCAAAATAAAACCAATGCGTTTCAACCGAATTCATTTCTAATTTTGTTTTCCCTTTCGATTCTAATTTTCCGTTTTCGTAATAACTTTTTACGAAACAAATTCCGTTTTTATATTTCTCCGTTTTGTAGATTTTCCCATTAATGTACGATTTCCACTTTTTTACAGGAAGATCATTTTTATAATACTCATACGATTTATAATTTGTACCATCTTGCGTATAATCATCAATCCAAACACCTTCTTTTTTCTTGTCAATTTTCTGATTAATCAATTTGCTTTTACAACTCAAAAGCATTGAACCGCAAAACAATAGTAAAATAAGGTTTTTCAAATTCATCATTGCTCTACAATTATAGATTCGTTTCTACAAATGTAGAGTTAAATTTTAAATATGCAAGAAAAAGAGGTCTTTTTTTTAGGTACAAAGGTTCAGAGAGACAAAGTGACAAAGGTTTTTCTACTCTGAACCTCAACAAAAAAAGACGAAAACAAAAAAATCCGCTCATTTCTGAACGGATTTGTATCTAAAAATAATGCTGAAAATTTAAACGCAAAGAACGCAAGGATTTTATTTAAGATCGCGTTTATAAACGCAAAGTTCGCAAAGCTATGTGATTAAGCTTTGCGAACTTCTATAAATCTTATTAAAAAAATCTTAGCGAACTTTGCGTAAACCTTTGCATTCTTTGCGGTTAAAAAAAGCTTAACCGCAAAGAACGCAAGGATTTTATTTAAGATTACGTTTATAAACGCAAAGTTCGCAAAGCTTAATCATATAGCTTTGCGAACTTTTTATAAAATCTTACTTAAAAAATCTTAGTGAACTTTGCGTAAACCTTTGCGTCCTTTGCGGTTAAAAAAGCTTAACCGCAAAGAACGCAAGATTTTTATTTAAGATTACGTTTATAAACGCAAAGTTCGCAAAGCTTAATCATATAGCTTTGCGAACTTTTATAAAATCTTACTTAAAAAATCTTAGCGAACTTTGCGTAAATCTTTGTGTTCTTTGCGTTAAAAAAACTACTTAGAAAGCTCCACAAAATACTTGTAAAACAACGGAATAGTCTCAATACCTTTCAAGTAATTAAAAATTCCGAAATGCTCATTTGGCGAGTGAATTGCATCACTATCCAAACCAAATCCCATTAAGATTGTTTTGCTTTTTAATTCTTTTTCGAATAAAGCCACAATTGGAATACTTCCTCCAGAACGAACTGGAATTGCAGGAACTCCAAACGTTTCTGTATATGCTTTGTTAGCTGCCTGATAACCGATGCTGTCAATTGGCGTTACGTAACCTTGACCACCGTGGTGAGGCGTTACTTTTACCGTAACTCCAGCTGGAGCAATACTTGTAAAATGTTTTGTAAAAAGTTCTGTAATTTCTTCCCATTCCTGATTTGGAACCAAACGCATTGAGATTTTAGCGAAAGCCTTACTCGCAATAACCGTTTTAGCACCTTCGCCAGTATAACCGCCCCAGATTCCGTTTACGTCTAAAGTCGGACGGATTGAGTTTCGTTCGTTGGTTACATACCCTTTTTCACCATAAACATCAGCAATGTTTAAAGCATTTTTATATTTTTCTAAGCTAAAAGGCGCTTTTGCCATTTCGGCTCTTTCTTCTGCAGATAATTCCTGAACTTTATCGTAGAAACCTGGAATTGTAATATGATTGTTTTCGTCGTGAAGCGAAGCAATCATTTTTGCCAAAATATTAATTGGGTTTGCCACAGCTCCACCGTATAAACCTGAATGCAAATCGCGGTTTGGACCTGTAACTTCTACTTCAACATAACTCAAACCTCTTAAACCTGTCGTGATCGATGGCTGTTGGTTTGAAATCATTCCTGTATCTGAAATCAAGATTACGTCGTTTTTCAGTTTTTCCTGATTACGCTCTACGAACCAAGCCAAACTTGCAGAACCAACTTCTTCTTCACCCTCGATCATGAATTTTACGTTACAAGGCAACGTATTGCTTTGCACCATTAACTCAAGCGCTTTTACGTGCATGTACATCTGACCTTTATCGTCACACGCTCCACGCGCGAAGATTGCTCCTTCTGGGTGAATATCTGTAGTTTTAATTACTGGTTCAAAAGGTGGTGAAGTCCATAATTCTAATGGATCTGGCGGTTGTACGTCGTAGTGGCCGTAAACTAAAACCGTTGGAAGATTTGGATCTATAATTTTCTCTCCGTAGATAATTGGGTAACCTGGAGTGTCGCAAGTTTCGACATAATCGCACCCTGCTTTTGATAAACTTTCTTTTACAGCCTCTGCTGTGTCAATAACATCTTGAGAATATGCAGTGTCGGCACTAACCGACGGAATCTTTAATAATTCGATCAATTCATTGATAAACCGATCTTTATGTTGTTGAACGTAGGACTTAATATTTTCCATTTAAATTATTTTTATAGAAACCCAAATGTACAAAAAAGAGAATTAAAAAAAATTTTCAAAAAAGTCTTTGATAATTCAAAAGTATGCCTATCTTTGCACCCACAATTACCGCGGATATGGCGAAATTGGTAGACGTGCCAGACTTAGGATCTGGTGCCGCAAGGCGTGTAGGTTCGAGTCCTATTATCCGCACAAAAAAAAGCTTCTGAATAGATTTTCAGAAGCTTTTTTGTTTTTACTGCATTCTACTTTTTGTTATTAAAGTTGTTGATAAGCAATTTACTATAATATCAATTTATTGTTTTCTATTTCTACTTTTGAAACAGATACAATAATTCATATTTAAAGAATGATAGATGATTTAAAAAAATCATTTGATCAAATAATACACGAAAGAACTACTAGTCGTTTCTATGGATCTTTTATAATTTCATGGTCTTTATGGAATTGGAAAATTATATATCTAACCTTTTTTGTTTCTCAAAATAAAATTGATACAAATAAAATCGATTATATCATCAATAATTTTTCTAACGTTGGAAACATCCTTATTTTTCCATTCCTCTCATCAATATTTATCATTACCATAGTTCCCATTTATAACAAATGGGACATATTGGCTTTCGTTAAAATTTAATAAATGGAGGGTTGACCAAAAAAACATTGTAGACGGAAAGCAATTATTGAGCATTGAACAATCAATAGAATTAAGAGAACAAATTTCTAGACAAGAAGAAAGATTTGCAAAATTAGTTGAAGATAAAAAACTAGAAATAAAACAATTAAATCTAGAATTACAAGAGTATCATAAAAGCAACCCTCTAATTTTAGAAAAAACTCTTAATGATACTGAGAATTCTACAGCAGATGAATTGTTTGTTTTTACTGATCGAATAAAAAACAACCCTAAGGAACTAAAGAATATGAAAATATCATTTCTTATATTCAAAGAGACTATTCTCCAATTGACAAAACAGATGTAACGAAAGTTTGTAACATTGCTAGAATCTTATATTATTATAGACAGGTCAACGGCACATATATAGTAACAGACACTGGAAAAGATTTTATAAGCTTATAAACAACTAAAATAAATTTAACTTAATTAAAAAAATATTTAGATTTTGCTAAATTAACACTAAAAAAATACAATAAAAATCTTAATAAAATTAACTATCTTTGTTTTATTTTTTTTAAATGGATTCATATACAATTTTTATTAAAGATATAGCAAAATCACATAATCAAACTTTACAAGTTTGCGATTTATTAGTAAAACGTTACGAAGAAAATCCTAATACTATACTAATAATTGACTTTTCAAATTGTGAATTTATTTATCCTGATTATGCCATTTTATTACTATGTACAATTAAATATATTGAACACTTAGGCTATACCGTTAGTGGAAATATAAAACTAGATTCAAATAAAAGCATAGTTACATATTTGGCAAAAATGAATTTCTTTGAAAATCTGAATGTCAAACTTCCAATTTCACTGCCAAAATTTAATCATAATAATGCTGTCCAAATACAAAAATATACTTCAGAAAATCAAATCGAAGTATTAAATAGAATCCTTAAAGTTTTAAGAGAAAAAAGCGCTATGCATGACAATGTTTACGCAAGTTTAGATTACTGCTTTAACGAAATTTTAGACAACGTATTAAATCATACAGAGGAAAAAGTAGGATGGGTAGTAGCACAATACTTTCAGAATTTAAATTCAATTAGACTAATTGTCTGCGATTTTGGATTGGGAATACATAAATCTTTAAACCAAAAACACAATTTTACAGAAGAAGAAGCTATAACTAAATGTATTGAAAGTGGAGTTACAAATGGAAAAGGTCAAGGACATGGCTTATTTGCTACCGCTTCTTTTATACGTCTTAATAAAGGATGGCTAAGTTTAATTTCTGGAAAAAAGAAACTTAATGTTAGTGAGAAAAAGACAGTTGTAAAAGATATTCCAAACTGGCAAGGTACTTGTGTTTACATTAGAATAAATACTAATGTCGAAGTTGACTATAAAGAATTTACCAGTCAATTTTATGATTATAAAAAACAAGTTTTTGAAAACTTATTTGAGAATTAATTACTTTTGCGCAAATTAATAACAAAAATTAAACGTACTTATCTATAAAAAAGATATAACTTTACATAACAAATATATTAAAATGACACACACAATCCTTTTTAAAGACATTAGCCCAAGTCTTGGGACAAGAGATTTAGGGGCAAAAATACGTCTTTCTATTATAGACAAAATAGAAACAAACGAGAAAGTATATTTGGATTTTGAAGGAGTTGACGTAGTCACTAACTCTTTTGCAAACGAATGTTTTAGTAAACTAAAAGATAATATTACCCTAGATGTTTTTAGGTCTAAAATTACTTTTTTAAATACAAATGATTTTGTACAAAGAGTGATTATTTCTGCTTTATAAAAAATCTATAAACAAAATGAAAAGCCATAATATATGGCTTTTTTTATTATAGCATATTCATTCAACATCGAAATAAGGATCGAGAACTTCTGCTAGTCTATTCATCCAATAAAAATTATCATCTATATTAGGCAATTCCGTTTCATCAGTTTTATGACTTCGCATGAAATATAAAGAAAGAAGATAATTTACCTCTCGGATTGTTTTCGCCATATCTTTTGGATCAATAATTTCATTAAAAAAAACTCTTAGCCTAGCCTCAACTTCTTCTGAAAAATGATTTGTACTCATAATTTTAGATTTAAAATATTGCAAAAATCATTCTAAATTTATTTCATTTGAACCCATATATGCGTTCAACTCTATTTTATTTTTTCGTATACCAAACGGTCGCTCTCAAAACAAAAATCTTTCTTAATTTCACGCAACCAATCTGATATTCAAACATCTAAATACAAAAAGATCGTTATGAAAAAATTGATTTGCTTTTTGATTCTTACTTTAGGAATGTTTGCTTGTTCTTCGGCTGAAGAAAAGGCTTCTAAAAACTTTGAATTTACTAAAGAATACACCACTCAAATAACCGTTGGAGGTTTTGTTGGCGTACGTGACCGAACTTTTAAGGTTGGAGAAACTTTTAAAGGAAAAAACAACGGAGAAACCATCGAAATCAGAATAGCCGAACATTCTGAATTAAATGACAAATGCCCAAACAGCTGGTGTTATCAAGAATTGTTAAGTGTTCCTAAAGAATATTTGAAGTTGAAGGAATGAAAAAAACTTCGCGCCTCTGCTCCCGATAGCTATCGGGATTGCGAGATTAAAACCCACAACGATTGAAAGTTCAGAAATTTCTTTAATTATTTTATGTTTTAATCTCTAAATATTCTTATTTTTAAAATACCAAAAACCTAAATCTCAAAATTTCGCTTGTTTTTAAATCTCAAAAAACATTTAGAACACATGAGAAAATACAGATTATTAGTTATCCTTTTAGCAATTATTGCTATTTTTTATTTTGCGAGAACGATTCGAAGCTTTACTGTTCAGCACGAAACCAAAACTCTTAAATCGGAGCATTTTATTGTTTCCTATAACGGAATTTACAAAAGCGAGGCCGAAAAAGTCAGCAAACATCTCGAGGCAAATTATTCTAGAATAAGAGAAAATCTAAAAGATATAGAACACGACCCTATAAAGGTTTCTGTTTATGGTTCGCAATTCAAGTTTAATGAAGCCACAGGTTTAACAGAAAACACAAAAGGCACAAGTCGTGGTCCAAATGAATTCCATTTTGTGTGGACAAATTGGTTTAATTCCATCTTTCCAGACGATCCGCTCAAAACGGCTTTGCACGAGTTTACGCATTGCGTTCAGCTGAACATATTAATTTATAAAGCAAAAGACACCATCATCACCCAAGACCGACTGACTTTTGAAAGGGAATTTGATAAAAAATTCAAAGCCGAATATCCGCGCTGGCTCTGGGAATCGATTAGTATTTTTGAAGCGAAAGAAGTTAATACGTTAAGCGTGAAATATGCTAAAAGCAAAAACCTGACTTTGGAAGATTTAAATCACAGCAATCAGATTTATAATATTGGCTACACGATAATCGAATATCTCACTCAAAAATGGGGAAAAGACATTCTGCCAAAACTAATTGCGTCTTTCGGCAACATCGAAAAAACATTGAATGTATCAACCGAAGAATTTGAAAAAGGCTGGATTGCTTTTTTGGAGGAGAAGTATTGATTCGTTTTTTATTTCACGCAGATTTAAAATGATTTAAGCAGATAAACGCAGATATTATTAAAATCAGAATAAATCTGCTAAAATCTGCAGAATCTACGTGAAATAAAAATTTTTTAATCTTGGAATTTGAAAAAGGCTGGATTGCTTTTTTGGAGGAGAAGTATTGATTCGTTTTTTTATTTCACGCAGATTTAAAATGATTTAAGCAGATAAACGCAGATATTATTAAAATCAAAATAAATCTGCTAAAATCTGCAGAATCTGCGTGAAATAAAAATTCTTTAATCTTGGAATTTGGAATTTAATATTTCAATTATCTTATCCACATTCACTTCACTATAATCATTTATATAAAAATCACATGGCGGAAGTTCTTCTTTTTTATGCGTGCTCAAAACACCTACGACTTTCATTCCCGCATTTAATCCTGCAGTAATGCCCGAAAAAGAATCTTCGAAAACCACGCAATCCGAAGGAGAAACTCCAACTCTTTCTGCCGATTTTAAATATACTTCTGGATTTGGTTTATGAAATTTAACATCTTCGCTGGACATCATCGAATCCATTTTTTCGCCGAGTTTCAGAAAATTGGCAATCAAATCCAAATTCGCGCGAGGCGCCGATGTCGCAACTGCGGTTTTGAAACCACGAGATTTTAATTCGTTTAAAAAATCCATATAATGTGGAATCGTTTCGACTTTGTCTTTATAAATCTCACGGAACATTCCTTCTTTTTCGTCTTCCAGTTTGATTAATTCTTCTCCCGTAATTGGACGTTTGAAGAAATGAGTCATGATATAACTATTGTGTTTTCCGTACATATGCTCTTCAAATTCTTCCTGAGTGTACGGAATATTATATTTATCGAAAAACTTTTCAAAAGCGATTACATGATGCGGATTGGTGTGCGAAATCACGCCATCCATATCAAAAATTACACATTGCTGGCTCATATATTTGTTTTGTTGTTTTATTATCTTCAAATATACTGAATCGCTTTATCTAGCTTCACTATATAAAATTAAATTTTGATTATTTTCGAGATAATTTACGTACATTAATTCCGTTTTTTCTATTCTCGATTATAATAAGATCCCCATTTTCATCAAAAGCGATTCTTCCTATATTAGAGGTTAGTGCTTCACCAACCAAACCATCTTTATATCCGCTAGGTCTATCACCTTCTCCCAATAAATATTTCCCTTTTCCGTCAGGTGTAATCTGTAAAATATTATTATTGGCTGTCGATATGTATATAATATCATTTTTATCTATAGCCAATCCTTGTGCGTCTTCTAAACCTACATACGGCACATAGACTCCATCTTGTTTTACCGTAATTTTAATTGTAGTTACAAGTCCTTCTGGTGTTATTTTTCGAATTCCTTCAGCTCCAACATTTTCTTTCAGATATAAATTACCCTTACTATCCTTAGCAATAAACTGCGCAGAACTAAAACGCGCCTCTTCACCTTTACCATCATTATGTCCCCATGCATCTGGTTTTCCAGCTAAAATAGTTGATGTTCCTTTTGGATTAAATTTTAATATGGATGCTGCATCAGAAATATACAAATTATCCTCTTTATCAATAAGAAAGCCAAAAGCCTGGCGTCCCATTTCTGCTTCTGTCAGATAAGTAGTTACTAAGCCGTCTGGAGTAATTTTTCGCAAAGTTCTATCATGAGAACCTGAAAAGTATATATTTCCTTTAGAATCTGTATTTAAATCAACAATTGTTGTAAAAACAGCTTCTTCGCCCTGCCCATTTACATCTATCTCACTATATTCTCCAGATCCAGCAAGAACTGTGACAATACCGTTTTTATCTACTTTTCTTATTTGATCAGATTCAAAACTTGCTACATATATATTTCCATTTCCGTCTATAGTCAATGCGGTAGCATATAAATCTCTCGGCTTAAACACACCTGCCGCAACAGTGCTGACTTTATCATACTCAATAAGAGCTGAATTTTCATTGTCATTATCACTTGAACAAGAAATCATTGCGATAGTAAATAGAAAAAAGATAATTTTTTTCATAGGTTCTTAAGATTTTTGATTTGGTTTTGAATTAGTTAAAACAAAACTAATAGAATAATCTTTCAAAAAACACTATTTCCAATAAAAAAACTACAATTTTACTTTCTTACCCAATCCAAATTTTACTTTTCACTAAAGTCATAGTTTGTCTCAAATGCTGATTACAAGCAATTAGAATAATCAAAACCACTAAACCATAACCTACAATGGTATAAATTTCCATATCGGCCAATAAAGTCGATTGTTTTGTAATTGTACTGAAAACCTTTTTCATGGCTAAAACATTTGCATTATCTGCCGAATATCCTTTGGCAATAAAACTTTGAGTTGTGCTTGCAATGGTTTGCTGTGCTTCGGGATTTTCGCCTGTTACGAATTGGCTTAATTTCAAGAAGTGTTTTTTATTTAAGAAAACCATTGCATTCTGCATTACGCAGAAGCCAATTGTGCTTCCCCAAAAACGCCCTGAAACTCCAACAATTCCCGAAGAAACCGCCATATTTGCTGGAACCGATGATGTGGTAAATAAGATGAGCGGAACAAATAAAAACCCAACACCGATTCCTTGCAAAATATAGGGAATGATAATATCGCTCAATGCAATATCTGGCACAAAAAGAAACGTAAACCAGAAATGGAAAATAGCAATAAGCGTAAAACCAATCATGAAAATAATTTTTGTCGAAACAGATTTCATCAAGAAAAAAGCTGCCAGAACCAGTCCGATTACATTTCCTAATCCGTTTATATACTGAACGCCCGCCACACGCGATGGATCCCAATTCCAAATGGAAAACATCGCCGAATGACAAAGACTCAACGTTGCTCTGCTGATATAGAAAAGGAAAAACAATAAAAATCCTATTCGCAGATTGGCGTATTTTATAACTTCAAAATTAAAACTCGGTCTTTTTACCAAACGTTCTTTAAAGATGAATAATCCGCCTGTAATGAGCGAAATCATCAGTATTAAAACCATTTCTGAAGACTGTAACCAATATTTCTTTTCGGCATAAACAAAAAAGTAGGCACCGCAAAGAATCGAAATTAAAACCAAAAAATAACTCATCCAGTCGATTTGATACAACGGAATCTTCTTCGTAATTCGGTGCCCTCTGAAAGTAACTAAGATTAAAAAAACGTTTAAAACCTGCAGTCCGCCCGAAACGTACAACATGTATTTCCAGTCGTAATGATCGAGAAACCACACGGCAATATTCATAATAAAAGGCGTAGACAACAACAGCGCGCCGTAGTAAAATGAAAACCCGATAATAATGGCATTTTTAGTATTGAACTGCTCAATAAGCAATTGTCTGATCGTAATAACAGGAAGTGCCATCAATATTCCTTCGGCAAGCCTCATCAATAAAAAAACCGAAAAATTGGTAATATAGGCCGATGAAACAATCGTAATTCCGATTAAGGAATAAACTGCCATCAGGTAATTTTTTGCAGGGAAAAAACTCGAAAATCGGCTTTCTATCAAAATGGTTGCCAACAGAGTTCCATACGTAACACACATCCCAAACTGCAAATCTTCTGGCTCAATGTCCAAAAAACTCGCCGCATAGGTTACGTTTGACGTATAAACTCCCAATAAAATCATAGAATGCAACAAACAAACGAACAAAATAATAATGATCGCCCATTTTGGAACCCATGATTTAAATATACTTTTATCTTCCATTTTATTTGTGTGCAGCAACAACCGTAATGTTCATTCCTGCTCTTAAAAAATCGGTTTGTTTGTCTTGTTCTTTTAACTGAATTCTAACTGGAATTCTCTGTTCGATTTTTACGAAGTTTCCAGTCGCATTATCTGGAGGAAGCAACGAGAATCTCGCACCACTTGCAGGCGATAACGAAGCAATTGTTCCCACAAAAACTTTGTCGTTTATTGCATCAGCTTTGATTTCTACTTCTTGCCCAACAGTTAAATATTGCAGTTGAGTTTCTTTAAAATTGGCTGTAATCCATTTTTCTTTACTCACGATAGAAAGCAGCGACTGACCTTCTTTTACCATTTGTCCTGGCTGTAAAGTTCTTTTTCCAACCCAGCCGTCATAAGGCGCTGTAATTACAGTATAAGAAAGAAATAATGCCGCATTATCTGCAACAGCTTGTTTTGAAGCAATATTCGTTTGCGTTGTCGGAACATTCGCTTCGGCAACAGAAGTGCTTAAAGTTGCCGAATGAATTCTATTTCTCATTTCCTGAAAATGTGCTTGCGCCGACTCGTAATCTGCTTTAACTTTTTCTAATTGTTGAGAAGTTGCAGCTTCTTCGCTCACCAAAGCTTTGTATCTTTCGTATTCTAGTTTGGTTTTCCAAAGATTTGATTTTGCAGCTTCTAATTGCGACTCGTTAATTGCTGTTGCACTTGCTGTATTAATGGCGTTTTTTTGAGCCACAACGCTATTTTGCTGCGCATTTTGAACATCGGCAAGAGCCACATTCAATTTCGATTTATATTCTCTATTATCGATCACCACCAAAGTATCTCCTTTATGCACAAATTGGTTTTCGTCAAAACGAACTTCTTGCACATAACCTGTAATTCTAGACATAATTGGCGTAACATATTGTTCTACCTGCGCGTCATTGGTTTCTTCATGGTTTCGGTTAAACACATAAAACCAAATTCCTAAAATAACCCCGCTTATTACCAGCGCACACGCAATAATTGTTATTAGTATATGAAACGTTTTATTTCTTTTAGTTTCATTTTTTATCTTAACCATCTTTTTTATCTCTTTATCTTAGTTCTTTCTTTAAAATCTTTCCTCTAGCTTTTCAGTTTAACTTCCTGCATTAGGCATAATTCCTGCCGTGTGCATCATTTGGTAATGTTTCAAAATAGCATCCAATCGGGTAGAGATTTTGTTGTATTTTGCCTGAAGCAACGCATTATCAGCATCGACCATTTCCGTAATTAAAACCAATTGGTTTAAGTATTTCAGCTTTACTATTCGGTAATTTTCTTCAGCTAAATCCAAAGCTTTGTCAACCACGACAAATTTTTCGAGGATTTCCTGATACTGCGTATGCTCTTTATATAACTGATCTTGAATTTCTTCTTTTATAATTTCAGTCTGCATTTTCTGCACATCGATTTTAGTACTCGCTTTTGCCACTTTCGTTTTGTTTTTATACAAAGCTGAAAGATCAAAACGCGCCTCGATTCCCACCTGACCTAAAGTATACAAATACGGATTTGGCGGAAAGAATTTGTAGTTTGGATAATAAAAGCCATAATTCCCGAAGAAGTTTACGCTTGGCAGATAATTACCTTTTACCAATTGCATTTCGGTTTTACTAATGTTTAATTCCTGACTTGCAATTCGCATTTCTTCGTTCTGCATCGCTTTATTCAGATAAAAATCATACGGATCTAAACCGTTCATTTCATCCAGACTTGCAGTTGTGTCGATTGCAATTTCTTCGTTTTCAGGAATCTGAATTAAAGTTTTCAGATCGTGAAGCGCTATTTGAATGTTTTTGGAGTTTGTAAGCGCATTCAACTCACGATCTGAGAGCTGTAATTCGGCACGTATAACCTCATTTTTGGTTACCGTACCGTGTTTTTGAAGCGATTGCACTTCTTTTAATCGGCTTTTTTCTTCTTTGATGTTTTCTTCAAATATTTTTTGAAGTTCCATCATTTTATAAATCGCCAGATAGTTTGCAACAACTTCCAGTTCAATATCATTTTCTGTTTTTTCCGATTTTATTTTCGCAATTTCGTTTTCCTGATTCGCAATTTTGATTGCGTTATTAATCTTGTTTCCAACGTAAATTGGCATTTTAAAAGTTGAATTTACCTCATAGATTTCAGGAATTGCTTTCGTAACTTCTTTTCCGTTTAAGAAACCATCTCCTTTAAATTCTGTAATGTTGGTAATTCTGGAGTACATTCCGTTCAGTTGTACATCCGGTAATCTAAGTTCTTTTCTTTCTTTGATGTTTTGCTCAGCGAGCGTAATCTCCAGTTGAGATTTAAGGACTTTTTTGTTGTTTTCCTTCGCGAGTTTCATCGCTTCTTGTAAAGAAACGGTATGAACTTCCTGAGCATGTAAACTACTGAATACTAATACCATTAGTAAAATCAATAAGCTTCTGGGAAAACAATCTTCTTTAGAGTTTGTTTTTTTAAGGAACATGAATATTTGAATATTTTATGCTGCAAAGTTCCTTCATTTTTTCCTTGGCTGATGATTCTAAAAAGTCAATAACATATTCATTTCGGACAAATGTTAAAATTCCATTTTTCGAAAACGTTATATTAAAACACTGAAAAACAATTTATTACAAAATAGATTTGGATTGTGATATTTCACGCAGATTTTAATAGATTTAAACAGATATGCGCAGATTTTTATTTTTTACAATCGTAAAATCAAACAATTATCTGCAAAATCTGCTCAAATCTGCGTGAAACAAAAACTATTTACCTCGTTCTAAAATCTCTTCTCCGTTTAAGTAATCAGAAGGTCTTTGACCCAAAATCTTAAAAAAAGTATTGCTGAAAGTCGGGACACTATTGTACCCAACTTCTAGAGCTACCTCTTTCACCGAAAGTTTTCTTTCTAATAAAAGCTCGATTGCTTTAAGAATTCTTCGAATGGTATAATATTGAATAAAAGACATTTTGAGATCTTTCTGAAATAAGCGATACAAAGAACGTTCGCTAAAGCCAAATTCATGTGCCACATCGGCAAAAAGAATCGTTTCTCCTAGATTGTTTTCAATATGTCGAAGTATTTTTCCTAGTCGTTTATCTTTAGGCTGAGGAAGTTCTAAAGGCAAATTGGTATGACATATTTGCGGAAGAATCGCTTTTATGGCTTTCGCAATAACAAAACTCGGACTTCCCTTTTTCAAATCACCGTTCCACTGATTGGTAAACATCATCATTTGAAGCAGTAGATTATTCACCGGATAAATACCTTCACTTTTATAGAAATCATCCTCATTTTTTTCAACCGGAAAATACAAATTTCGCATCATCACATGTTCCGACTTTGGTTCGATACTATGTTCTACTCCCGCGGGAATCCAGATAAAATGTCTTGCAGGCAAAAAATATGATTTCGTTTCAGTTGTCACAAAAACGACGTCGCCTTCTGCGTAAAGCATTTGCGCTTTGTTATGTTTATGTGTTGGAACAAGTAATTCTCCCATTATATTATGATGGCAGTAAATGCTTTTTTTATCGGCATCTACTTTATGGAGATAATATTTGTCTACTTTGAATGTTAATTGTTCCATAATATAAAGATAGGAAAGAAATAAATTCCAAATTCCATACAATTTGTCATTCCGAGGAACGAGGAATCTCACACGAAATTCACGTACTGTTATGGAGTTCCTAGTGTGATTCCTCGTTCCTCGGAATGACAAAGCTAGACGATTTCCTTAAAAAGCCATATAAAAAAAATGCCTCTCGTAATGAGAGGCATTTTACAAACTTAGGCGGTCTGGACGGGACTCGAACCCGCGACCCCATGCGTGACAGGCATGTATTCTAACCAACTGAACTACCAAACCCTGCGTTATTGTGGGTGCAAAAATACAACAGAATTTCGTTTCTGCAAGCGTTTTTTCAAATAAAATTTGAGAAATTTTTAATTGGCTAAATTCCAATATTTTAAAAATTGGTATCGAAATCAAAAAAGAAGAAGTTTCTTTCTTTTTGACCGCAAAGCGCGCTAAGATCTACGCAAAGTCCGCAAGTTTTTCATTAACATAGCCTGTGGTTTCAACCACAGAAAACGTATTGCATACATTGTATTCTCGTGGTTGAAACCACGGGCTATATTTTAATATTATAAATAGAAAATCTTTGTAGCGTTACTTGCGGAGATTTGCTTCGCCTATTCGCTATCACTCGAGTCTCCTTCGTCGAAATGACAAACTGTTGCGTTAAAGTTGGGATTAAGCAAAAAAAATCGCAAAGCTTTCTCAATTGTAAGCTTTGCGAACTTTGCATTCTTTAGAAAATATCTTTGTGAACTTTGCGTAAATCTTAGCGCTCTTTGCGGTAAAATTTTCATCGTATTTAAGCAAAACCAAAAGTGTCTTAAATCAAAAAAGCCATCCACAAAAGTGGAAAGCTTTTCATTGGTCTAACTACTAAACCAGCTACGAGTTACAAAGTCGTAGCAAAACAACACAACTAATCTTAGATACCGTTTTTGGGCAAAAAAGCCTTTCTTTACAGAAAGGCTTTTCCCAATATTGCGGTCTGGACGGGACTCGAACCCGCGACCCCATGCGTGACAGGCATGTATTCTAACCAACTGAACTACCAAACCTCTGCGTTATTGCGGTTGCAAAGATATAACAGAATTTCGTTTCTGCAAGTGTTTTTGTAAAAAAAATGAAATAAATTTTCAAATCTTTATCCAAAGTTTTGTTTTTCAACCAAATATGTAGTCAATATTTTTTCAAAATTATCGCCCACATTTACCGAAACATACTTAATTTGGTTCTTCGCACAGGTTAAAGCCAAGTTTTTAAAGTAAGCTTCTACCCTTTTTTCATATTCTTCTTTTACATTGTCAGCAAAAATCGAAACCTCTTCGCCCGATTCTAAGTCAATGAATTTTCTTGGTGCATTATCAAAATCAAATTTTAATTCAGTTTGATTATCAACCACATGGAACAAAACTACTTTATGTTTGTTGTGTTTCAAATGTTGTAATGCGTTGAATAATTTCTCGTCATCTTGCGTCTGGAACATATCTGTAAACAAAATAATCATAGAACGACGATGCATTTTCTCTGCAATTTGGTGCAGATAGGTAATCGTGTCGGTCGTTTTCTTTGCTTTTGGCTGTTCTAATAATTGTTCCAATTTATTCAAAAGCATTCTGTGATGGCGATCGCTTCCTTTTTCTGGAGCGTAATATTCGTAATGATCTGAGAAAACGCTTAAACCAACGGCATCACGCTGTTTCTTTAGAATATTCATCAAAACCGCCGAAGCCAAAACTGCAAAACCAATCTTCTTTTCATAAAAAGGCTGATTCGATTTCAGTTCAGGATAATGCATTGATGACGAATTATCGACAATCAAATGGCAACGCAAATTGGTTTCTTCCTCAAAACGTTTCGTGTACAAACGATCGGTTTTGGCAAACAATTTCCAGTCGATATGTTTGGTGCTTTCGCCTGCATTATAAACTTTATGTTCGGCAAATTCGGCCGAAAATCCATGAAACGGACTCTTGTGCATTCCAGATATAAAACCTTCCACAACCTGATTTGCCAGCATTTCCAGATGCTGAAAACTCGAGACTTTCTCTATTTCCGATTCAATTTTCATTCGGTTTCTTTTTTAATATTTTGTGCTTTATAAAGCAAATCTGTCGCCTGAAACAATTTACGCTTCAAGATCGGACTAAAATTAGGGTTTTCTTTTAAGAATCGCTGTACTTCATCAAAAGCATATTTCGACGAATACTTTCCAACGGTATTATCGAGCCAATCTTTCGGAAAGAAAATATCTCCCGTTCGCTGAATTTCGTCAACCAAATCTAGTGAAAATCTAATATACTTTTGTGCATTTCTTTGACGAAGCGGATGATTTACATTTGCCAAACCTACAGAAACCCAAGATTCTTTTTCACGATTTACATCATCTTTTAATGATTCTATAAAAGTATTTCGAACCGATTCGTCTTTAGATAAAGATGGAAGCAAAAATTCAAATCGTTTCTTTTTGTCTGGATTTGAAATTGAATTTCTAGTTGTTTCCAAAATTTCATCGGCTTTTTGATGTTTGAAAATAGCCAGATTCATTGCCATATTCGTGTAATCGTCTTCATTTAATTTCAAACCTGTAATTGAGATTTCTCTATTCCAAACCTTATATAAACTCGCTTTTCCTGACTCAGAATAAGCAACCGAAGTAAATAAGCCAAACAATGTCTTTTTGATATTCGAAGATAAATTAGCTTGCAAACGCTCATACAGAATACCTACAAGCTGTTTTTGAACTTCATTTTGCTGTTTTTCGGTGAAAAATCTCCAATAAATAGTGTTTAGATTGTTAGAAACAATTCGCAAAACCAATTCATTTTCTTCGGATTGAATTCCTTTTAAAAAGCATTCGTAAGCTTGATTTGGAGAAACGTTTCCAACTAAAGTATTTTCATAAAGATTGCTGTATGACGAAGCCCTTGCTACCTCATCTTTTAGGTTTGCGATATAATTTAAATTATTCCCGTCAAGCGGAAAAACACCATATCCAAAACCATTATAATTGTAAACAACTGCAAGCGGTTTTTCAAGTCCGATAGCTTCTTTTAGAATCAAACTTTTATCTACGATATTTGCCGTTAGCACTTTTACATCATTAGAATAAACTAAACCTATTTGAAATACCTGAGGCCAGATATTATCTGATTTATCTTCAGCTTGCTGTATAATTTCAAACTTCTTGATTTTATTTTGCGTGTCATATTCTATTTTATCTGAAAAAATAGCTCTTCCAGATTTGTTTACCCAGACTTCGCTCCATTTCTTCATATCCAAAGGCGTTTCTGCATCAAGAATTTCTACGAGATTATTCCAATCGGCATTGTCATTGGCATAATTCTGAATGTATTTTTGAATTCCATTCTGAAAAGCTTCTTTTCCCATTGAAGCTTCTAATTGACGCATCATAATTGGTGCTTTGTTGTAAATCATAGCGCCATATAGCGAACCAGCATCTTTCAAATTTGCCAAATGCTGTCTTATCGGATGCGTTCCCAAAGATCGATCTTCCGCGTAAGCGCTAGCATAATGCGCTGTAAAAAATTGCAGATTATGATTGACTTTCGGGAAAATCGGATTCATAATTTTATCTGCCATAAAATTGGCGAAAACCTCTTTCATCCAAACATCATCAAACCATTTCATGGTTACCAAATCGCCAAACCACATGTGTGAGGTTTCGTGCGCAATGAGTTTTGCTCGGTTTAATTTTTCGCTATCGGTAGCACTATTATCCAAAAATAAAGTTGATTCTCGGTATTGAATCGCACCAACATGTTCCATTCCGCCATATTGAAAAACGGGAATCGAAGCGAAATCTAACTTCTGAAAAGGAAATTTATAATTGGTATATTTTTCCAAAAAATCTAGAGATTGTTGATGTAAATTGAAAATTGTATCGACACTTGCTTTTATTTTATCAGCGCCATTTTCACGATAAAGCATTGTCATTTCCAGATTTCCTGGCTTTTGCGTCACATTGTTGAATTTTCCCGCTACAAACGAAAACAAATAGGTGCTCATTTTGTCTGATTCTTTGAAAGCGTATAACGTAAAATCTCCTTTTTCAATTTTCTCTTTCACATCGGCTCCAGCCAAAACTTTCCAATCTTTTGGAACAGAAAGACTAAGCTTATAAGTTGCTTTTAAATCGGGCTGATCAAAACAGGGAAATAAAGTACTGGCGCGGTCTGGAACTAATAAAGTGTATAAAAAATCGTCGTTTCTATTTAAAGATAAATTCCCTGCGATAAACGAAATCCTAATTGTATTTTTCCCTGAAATCAAATTTCCAACAGGAATTACAATATGTCCTTTTTCGTGAACAATTGCAACTGTTTTCCCGTTTACTTCAACTGTTTTGATGTTTTGCGATTTCTCTTTAAAGTCTAAATACAAAGGCTCGCTCACATCTGATAATGTTGCTTCTAAAGCTAATTTTGAAACAATATCTTCATTTTTCTTATTCGGAATTTCAAATGAAAGTTCGTAAGTAATATTAGAAATTTGATGTTTTCTAAATTGAGCTAATTGCTCTGAAACACCATTTTCTAAAACAAGATTTCCTTTTGTTTTTGATTGCGAAAATCCAATCATAATTGTCATAAAAAAAGCAAAAAGGCTGTAGAAAATTTTCATTTTTAAGGAATATAAGATTTGCTAAAATAAGCAAATGCATTGATTTTTCACAAACAATTACCGCAACAATATTGCATTTAAAAATAAGATTTCTATATTTGCAACACTATTGCATTAATTCTGGTTTTAAAAACCATCAGAAGCAATCTCAACGAATGAAAAAGAAAATTAAATTTATAAATCTCTTGATGCCGTTAATCGTATTGTTTGCAATACTTTTTCCTGCTGTCCACTCGTATGAGCATATTTTGGACACGCATTCGCAGAAAGAGAAAATAGAATTTTCGGTTTCAGAAAAACCACAATTTAAGGCAAAACTTCATTCGTTTCATAAATGTTCGATTTGCGATTTTAAATTCAGCGCGGTTGGCACATTTGAAGTTGCTATTTTTCAATTCTATAAAAATATTTCTGTTGTAAAACACCTTAATTTTTACAACCAACAGCATTTTACATTTTTCAAAGGGTCGCTTTTCTCACTGCGAGCCCCGCCCACTTTTACACTTTAATTTTTTGTGCACAGGTTGCATGCCAATTCGGTTATTAATTTGTTTTTAATGATTTAAATCTTAAAACTTTTTATAGCAATCTCTTTCATTTACAGCAGTTAATACTTTGTATTGATATTTCATTTTTGCATTGGAATTCAAAATTTCTTTGCTAGAATATTGCTTTTTCTGCACAAAAAGTCCCCTTTCAATTTTATCGATTATAACATTTAAACTAAAACTTAATTCTGGTTTTTAGTTTGTGTTGTGCTGTTTTTCAATCATTCAGAAGATATTTCACCTCGCTGGGGCTCTTCTAAAATGGCAAATCGATTTCTATAAATATTTCGTCCCGCTGGGACTTAGTCAAATGGCGAATTTTCTAATTCTATTCCGTTTCTCTGGGACTTGAATATTAGAATCATTATACCTTTTTCGTAACCCAAATACCCTTTATAAAATGATTAAAATCAAATCAGAAAAAATGAAAACAACAAAACTCATTCTGGCTTCGCTTTTTGCTGCAATTGCTTTTTCAAGCTGTAGCAATGATGATTCAGAACCAGCCATTCCTTCGATTGACAAAATCGAACTAGGTCTTAACAACAGCGAAACAGCAACTATTGGACAAGATTTCCATTTTAATGCTGAAGTAACTGCTGCTGATAAAATCGAAAATGTACAAGTGAAAATTGTACAAAAAAGCACTGAAACGTATTCTAAAACTTGGTCTCACGAAATTACTTGGACGCAATATGCGGACTCAAAAAACGCTACGGTTCACAAGCATTTTGACATTCCTGAAGATGCTGCAGAAGGAAAATACGACTTCATTATTATCGTAAACGATCAAAACGGAAGTAAGCTAGAAGTGAAGAAAAACCTAACGATTATAAATCAAAAAATATGAAAAATTTAAAATTCCTATTAGGCATTTTTGCTCTTGCCTTTATTTCTTCGTGCTCCAGTGATAATGTAGAAATCGATACCGAATATCCAGTAATTGACATTTCAGCAGTAGATGCTTTTCCTATTCAATGCAGTACAATTGAACGCGGAAAGACCTTCACTTTCAAAGCCACTTTTAACGACAATGTCGAATTGGGTTCTTATAGCTTAGATATTCATCACAATTTCGATCATCATACTCATAGCACAGAAGTAACAACTTGCGAAACTGATGCTGTAAAAACTCCAGTAAAACCAATGCTTTTCATCAGCAATTACACTATTCCAAATGGTTTGAAAAGTTATGAAGCAACGACACAAATCACCATTCCTGCCGATGTTGATTCTGGAGATTACCATTTTATGATCCGCTTGACGGATAAGGAAGGCTGGCAAACGCTGAAAGGTTTAAGTATTAAAATTTTATAAGATCAGATTAATGAAGAATGCCCTATCCATGTATTGGAAATATTGTTTCTTACTCCTCAGTTTATTGGTTTCAGCTGAAGCTTTTTCTCAAAATCAGCCATCAGAAAAGAAACCAGAAATCAAGGAACTTGACGAAGTTTTAATTAACGGAAATTCTGCCGAAAAACGCAAAAAAGAAGAATCGCTGAATGTTGAAACGGTGAACAATAGTTTTATTCAGCGTAATCTTGGCGGAAGTTTGATGCAGTCTTTGCAGAAATTGCCAGGAGTTAAAACTATTTCTATCGGTTCTGGAGGTTCAAAACCCCTAATTCGTGGTTTGAGCTTTAATCAGGTTATTGTGGTGGAGAACGGTTTGAAACACGAAGGCCAACAATGGGGCGCAGATCATGGATTGGAAATCGATCAATATGCGGTAAACCGAGTAGAAATTATAAAAGGTCCTTCTTCATTTATTTATGGATCTGATGCTGTGGGCGGCGCAATAAATATTAAACCTTTGCCTCTTCCGTCGCAAAACACTTTTGGCGGAAGCGTTGATCTTACCGGAAAAAGCAACAATGCGCAATTTGGAAGTTCTATTAATTTATTTGGAAGAAACGAAAATTGGTTCTTTGATTCTCGAGTAACCACAATGGATTACGGCGATTATCGCGTTCCAACCGATGTGGTTCATGTCTATAGTTATGCCGTTCCGTTATATAAAAATCATTTGCGAAATACGGCTGGACGTGAACTCGATCTTCATTTGAGTACAGGTTATTCTGGAGAATATTTCAAATCGGTTTTCTATTTCAGTAACGTACATACCAAAAGCGGATTTTTCGCGAATGCGCACGGGCTGGAACCTCGAAATGTAGATCTGGAATTACATGACAAATCGAGCCGTGATATTTTGATGCCGTATCAACAAGTCAATCATTTAAAGGTTAGTAATACGACTTCTTTTCAGTTGGGAAATCATGCTTTTGAAACGCAAATTGGTTTTCAAAATAATTTTAGAAGAGAATATAGCCATTATGTCAATCACGGTTATATGCCTCCAATTTATCCTGAAGATATGTACGCTCCACAAGATTTGGAACGCCAATACGATAAAGATGTCTGGTCTTTTTCTGCTAAAGATGAATTCAGAATTGATAACCATCAAATTACGGTTGGTTCGAATTTGGTTTTTCAACAAAATGAAATTGGCGGATGGAGCTTTTTAATTCCGTCTTTCACACAATTTAATGCTGGTTTATTTGCTTATGATAAAATTGAACTGAACGAAAAATGGTTCTTAAACAGCGCTGTTCGTTACGATTACGGAAAAATTAAAATGAAATCGTATTACGATTGGTTTCAAAGTCCGGTTTCAGAAAACAATCAAACAGAATTGGAATATTTACAGCGTTCTCAAGATCTCACGAAAACTTTTGACAGTTTTACATGGTCAATTGGTGCAAATTACAATCCTGGAAAGCTTTCTCTGAAAGCCAATTTGGGATCAAGTTTTAGAATGCCTATTGCCAAAGAATTGGCTTCAAATGGCGTGAATTATCATTATTTCCGATTCGAAAAAGGAAATCCGAATCTGGACGCAGAACGTTCGTATCAATTGGATTTGGGAATGGAATGGGCAGCACAAAACTTCTCTTTTCAACTGACTCCGTTTGTTAACTATTTTCCGAATTTCATTTATCTCAATCCAACCTCAACGCATGATATTTATTATGGTGCCGGAAATCAGGTTTTTGAATATGAGCAAAGTAAAGTCTTTCGCTATGGCGCAGAATTTCAAACAAGATATTATTTCCTGAAATCTTTAAGTGCAGAAATTGGTGCCGAATATCTTTATTCGGAACAAAAGTCAGGAAGTAAAAAAGGCTATACAATTCCGTTTTCTCCGCCACCTTCTGTTTTGTTCGGATTGAATTACGAACCACAAATCTCATTTTTAAAAGAACCTTATTTTTCTGTTGATTATCGTTTTACAGCACAGCAAAATAATATCGTTCCACCTGAGAAAAAAACGGCTGAAAGTCATGTTTTTAATGTGGCTTTTGGCTCAAAAGTTAAGACAGGAAAACAGGATATCAGCATCAATATTCAGATCCAAAATTTATTTAATACAAGATATTTAAATCACACCAGCTTTTACCGACTTATCGAACTTCCAGAAGCGGGACGAAACATTATTGTTTCTATGAAAATTCCCTTTTCGTTTTCGCGATAAGCAAACCATTCAAAACTCAATTATTTACAAATTTTAAATCCTTTATTACAATGAAAAACAAGTTTTACAAACTACTATTTTTATTTGCTGTATCGCTTTTTGCGGTTTCGTGTAGCAACGACGATGATAACCACGATGATCATGATCATGATCACGACACTTCGGAAGAACATACATTTGTTCGAGTTTTACTCTCTGACGAAAAAACGACTGAGCTAACGCTTTTTGATCCGCATGAAGATAAGATCAGTTCTTTTACGGCAAAATTTGCTAAAGCCTCTTTATACACAACAGAATCTGGGCGTTTTGCAGGAATTGTTCACAGAGATAATAATTTCGTAGAAACTTTCGACAGCGGATTGGAATTACACGGCGATCACGTTGATGTTGATGATGTTGCAAAATTTGGAGTTTTAGCGACAAGCGCATTAAAACCAACGCATTTTAAAAGTAAAATTGGAGAAATCCTGACTTTCAATGACGGAGACGGAACACTTTCTGTCGGTAAAGAAGCTGATGTAAATACCGCTGGAGCAACGTTCAAAACAATAAATGCAGGTTTATTGGCGCATCACGGTGCAATGGCGACTTTTACTAACGGAACTTATGCGATTACTGAGAAAGACAATTCAGTAACAGGAACGCTTCCTGAAAAAGTAAAAATCATTGACAACACAGGAAAAACACTTTTTGATGCTAAAATTACCACAAAAGGAATTCACGGAAATGCTTCAGATGGAGTTTATGCAGTTTTCGGTTCTTCTAGCGGAATTTTAGTTGTAGAAAGCAACGGAAACCAAAAACTAATTGATCATCCTGAAGATTTTGGAACGGCTTGGTTTGGAAGTATTTTAGAAACGGCTTCTGCTGGAAAATTCATTGGTTATACTGCTGCAAAAGGTGCTTATTTAATTGACGTTGTAGCCAATACCGTAAAGCCAATTATTCAAAACACAACAATTATGCAGTGTAAAGTAAGTTACGATCATACAAAACTAGCTGTTTTATTGCATTCTGGAGATTTTAAACTTTATGATATCAGTAGTTTACAAGTTGCAAAAGAAATTAAAGCAACAACCGAAACGGCTACAGATGCGACATTAAAACCTCAAATGGCGGTTACAGATCGTTTTGCCTATATCACTTCGCCAACAACTGGAGAATTAATACAAGTAAACCTTTCTACATTGGCAATCAAAAAGACTAAGGTTTCCAGCACACCTTATATGATTACGATTTTAGGTTATGAAAACAGTGAAAACCATAGTCACTAATTCATTATTTAAAAAAAACGAAAAAGGTTTGACAATCGTCAAACCTTTTCCTTTACTAATTCAAAGCTATCCAAAATAAGAATTATTCAGTTTGTTGAAAATCAAAGCTTAAATCTCCTGCATTGTAATTTGCCGAAACATTTGTCGGGAAAATTTGTGCAGTTCCAGAAACCCATCTGTATTCATTGAATGTAATGTTTCCAGCAACAATAGGATACGTTACGTTCGAATTGTCGGCTTTGTTCTTTTTATACCAATCATTAGAATTCATGGTAATCATGTATTTTTTGTCTTTATCTAAAGCTAATTCGCTGATTTCTTTAGAAACTTGTACGTCTGCTGTTTCAACATTTAAAGTCTCAGAACGCAAAACAGTTTTTGCTGTATAATCCCAAATCGTTACCCGCACAGACGGGTTTGTCGACGGGAGCTTGAGCGTAATGGCTTTAATTTTTCCTTTGACAGTTGGCGTAAATACCAATCCGAATTCATAATCTCCAAAATTAATGAAGTTCGTTACTGTACTAAAACCTGTTGCAGTATAATAAGCGTCAAGCGGATTCTCTTTTTCAAATTTTGGTGTATTGTCATTGTCGTCGCTGCTACAAGAAATAGCCAAAGCGGCAGTTAGTAAAATGGTAAAAATGGTTTTGAAAGCTCTCATAATAATCTAGTCTTAAAAAATTGGTTAAATGGTTCTTATTTAATTCAATAACATTATTTTTGTAAAACTCAAAAGTTCGTTTTTTTCCGTTTCCAAATGATTTACAGGACAAATTTGAATCAATAAAATCATTGGAAAAACCACCAATAGACGAACAGCATTTTAAATAGACAGACAACATAAATCTAGATTCGAATGATGAAAAAATACAGTTGTATTATTGTTGATGATGACGAAATTGATAGGTTAACTGTATTGTCATTTGCCAAAAAGTTTCCTGTTCTGGATATTTTGGGCGTTTTTGAAACTGCCGAAGAAGCGCTTTCGTTTCTAGAAAAAGAAAAAATAGAAATCTTGTTTTTAGATATTGATATGCCTGGCTTAAACGGAATTGAATTTAGAAAACAAGCGCTCGAAGTTCCTGTTTGCGTTTTTATAACGGCACATTCTGAACATGCTGTAGAAAGTTTCCAGATCGAAACACTTGATTTTATTATAAAACCTTTAAAACTAGATCGCTTTACTCAAACCATAAATCGTATTGAAGAATTTATGGAAATAAAACTGAAAGTTTCTCTCTTTGAAGCGAGTATTGGTGGCGATACTATTTATATTAAAGAAGGACATGAACAAACCAAAGTAAAACTTCACGAAATTTTATATCTAGAAGCGCTAAAAGATTACACTTTGGTAGTTACAGACCGAAAGAGGCATTGCGTGCTTTCGAGTATCGGAAATTTACTGAAAGAAGATCATTTTCAGTCTTTTGTCCGAATACATAGAAGTTATGCCGTGCAGAAACAATATGTTCAAAAAATAAATTCGAATGAAATTGTTTTGAATAATAATGCCATTATCCCAATTGGAAGAAGTTATAAGGAAAACTTAAATCTAATGGCATGAAAAACTTAAAGTTCCTGCTTTTTATTTTTATAAGTTTTAATGCTTTTGCTCAGCGGGAACCTAATTTGGCACGTTATAAAACTATTGACGAAAAACTTAAAGTATGGCTGAAATACTCCACATCACTTTTAGATGCCGAAGATTATGCGAGACTTATTCCTGCCGCAAACAAAGGAATATTGCTTTCTAAAAACAACAATGCTTATTTAAGCCGTTTTTATCTTCAAAAAGGACTTGCTTACGAATTCACTAACAATCAATATCAAAAAGCATTAATAAATTATGAACAGGCTTGGAAATATGCTCATAAAGTCAAACATTTAAAAAACGAAACGACCATTTTAATGCGTCTTAATTACGTTTATTATTCGGTTCAAGATACCGTAAAAAGCAAATCTTTGGCAACCTATATCGAACAAGTTTTAGATACTACAAAAAACAATTATACCAAAGCTATTTTAAACGGAAGTTTAGCCGAATATTATCAGAATAATGCGCAATATGAAACCTTTATTGGCTATCAGTTAAAAGCGATTTCATACAAAAAACTGCTTAAAAAAGACAAAGTCAACGAAGAGAATATTGGAATATCTTATCTTCAAATTGGAAGTGCTTACACTAAAATGAAGCAGTATAATAAGGCGATAGAGTATTTGAATGAAGCAAAACCTTATGTAAAAAATTCTCCCTACGTAAGTGCTTTTTTATGCAATTATTATTTGCAGAGTTTTGTTCCTTTAAAAAACATTGATAGTATTACAAAGTATTACAAACTCATACACATTTACCCTTCTAAAAAAGATTCTCTTTTTCTTAATTTGAGCTTTGCAAACCGCAGTATGTCTGAGTATTATGCAAATGAACGCAAACCTGACATCGCTTATATTTATGCTGAAAAAGCCATTCGGTTTGGGCAAAAATCCAACGACGGAGATATGATCATGGAAGCTAATACCATAATGGGAAGGGTTTTATATGAAAAAGGAGAATACAAAAAAGCGATCGAAACACTGAAAAAAGCTTCAAAAAATGCCCTGCATTATGACAAAGAATCTTTTGTCATGATCAATAAAAAACTATCTCAAAGTTATGCCGCGCTCGGACAATGGAAAGAAGCTTATTATTATAACGAAATCTACAGCAAAAACAATGACGAAATGATGGCACAGTCTGCTAAACAAAGCATTGCAACTGCCGAAGCGCGTTATCAGAATCAGACTAAACAGCAAAAAATCAAGAATCTTTCGACAGAAAATGACATTAAAAACATTCAAATTAAAGAAGTAAAACAACAGCGTATATTTCTGATTTCGGGAATTGCTTTGGTTTGTATAATAGGATTATTATTAATGAAGCAAAGTCAAAATCGAAAGAAAACCAATTTGAAACTTCAGGCTTTAAATCAGGAATTGGACGAAGCCAATAAAATTAAAACTAGATTCTTTAGTATTTTAAATCATGATTTGCGAAGTCCGATTTCAAATCTGATTCATTTTTTACATCTTCAAAAAGAAAATCCTGAATTGATTGATGAAGAAACCGCATCGAGAATGCAGCATAAAATTACAACTGGAGCCGAAAATTTATTGTCATCGATGGAAGATATTCTGCTTTGGAGCAAAGGACAGATGGAAAACTTTAAACCTCAGCCTAAAAAAATTGCCGTAACTATTTTATTCGATGAAACTGAAAAACACTTTTCAAATATTGAAAACGTTGAAATCTTGTTCGAAAATCCTGAAAACATAATTTTAGAAACAGACGAAAATTATCTAAAAACCATTATCAGGAATTTGACAGGAAACGCCATAAAAGCATTAGACAAAACTCCGAATGCCAAAATTGTGTGGAAAGCTTGGCATGAAAATCAGAAAAACTATCTTTCTATTACAGATAATGGCCCAGGCGGAACGCAAGAAAAATTCAAGGCTTTGTACAACGATTCAGAAGTAATTGGGATCAAATCGGGATTAGGATTGCATTTAATTCGTGACTTGGCTGCAGCCATTAACTGCAAAATCGAAGTTTGCTCGAAGCCAAATGCAGGAGCAACTTTTACCATTATTTTTAAATAAGTACGCCACGACTCGAGCGATAGTGAACAAGCGAAGCAATTTCATAAATTTTCACGAATTAGATTTGTGAAATTATCAAGACAGTTTTATCTGCTTTTTAAAAACTAAATTAGTGTCAATTTGTGAAATTCGTGGCAAAAAAAAATAAACCCAATAAAAAAGGTCCAACTTTCGTCGGACCTTTTTTATATTAATCGTGTGTCTTGTCCTGAAATAGCGATACACAAAAAGTATCATTATGGAAAAAGATCAAGAATTGCGCTATGTAAAGCGCACCCAAAAAGATTACAGCATGTCTTTTAAGCTTCAAATTGTTCAGGAAATAGAACAAGGAAGAATTTCAATTTCTCAGGTTAAAAAAGATTATGCCATTCAGTCCCGTTCTACAATCGTTCAATGGCTTCGAAAATTTGGTAACTTTGATTGGGACAATCAAACACCTTCTGCTATGCCAAAATCTCCTGAACAAAAAATAATGGAACTTGAAGCCAAAGTGAAGTTATTAGAAAAACAAAAATCATTTTTAGAACAGCAGGCTTACGTTGCCGATAAAAAAGCTATTATTTTCGATATGATGATTGATATAGCAGAAAAAGAATATCAAATTGACATTCGAAAAAACTCACCACCCGAACAATCGAACATTTTAAAGAAGAACATCAACAAACAATAATGTTTGCCTGTACTTTGTTCGGGATAGACAGACAGGTTTATTATCGAAGAATAAAAAGAACCAGTTCCAGAAAGCTTATTGCCTCAGAAGTTATTAGTCTGGTTTTGAAAATTAGAAATACAATGCCCCGAATAGGAGCAAAAAAACTATATTATCTTTTAAAAATCCAATTGAATCAACTCAAAATCGGCAGGGATAAATTTATAGATATACTTAGAGCTAATCATTTATTAATAACACCTAGACGTTCTTATCATATAACAACAAACTCTCATCATAGATTTAGAAAGCATGAGAATCTAATATTGGATTTAAAAATCTGCAGACCAGAACAAGTCTGGGTATCAGACATAACTTATGTTGGAAAAAGAGAGAATCCATGTTATTTAAGTCTTATAACAGATGCTTACTCTAAAAAAATAATGGGTTTTTATGTGGCAGATAATATGAATACTAAAAGCAGTTTAACAGCTTTAAAAAATGCAATAAAACAGCGCCGAGATAAAGGAAAAACATTAATCCACCATTCAGATAGAGGACTGCAGTATTGTTCTGATCAATATCAAAAACTATTATATAAAAACAATATAAGATGCAGTATGACACAAAACTCTGATCCTTATGAAAATGCAGTGGCGGAGAGAATAAATGGAATTTTAAAACAAGAATTTAATATTGATAAATTTAATCAGCAACTTGCTGTGATGAAGATTTTAATAAAAGATGCAATTGAGGTTTATAATAATGAAAGGCCCCATTATTCTAATTATATGCTAACACCCAATCAAATGCACAAACAAAACATAGTAGAAATGAGAACTTATAAAACAAAAACACCTGCAAAAAAAGTTCTTACAGGTGTTTAATTAAATATATTTGTCTAATAATCTGTATCGATTATTTAGGACTAGTCAGTAATCTGAGATTACAATAAAGCGTCTAAACTATCTGCGTAGGCTTGTTTCGGAGCTACTCCTACTTGTTTTCCTACAACTTCACCATTTTGAAACACCAAAACGGTTGGTATGTTACGCACACCATATTTTGCAGCGAATTCTTGGTTAGCATCTACATCTACTTTACCAACAACTACTTTACCAGCGTACTCTTCGCTTAATTGGTCAATGATTGGACCAACCATTCTACAAGGACCACACCATGCTGCCCAAAAATCTACCATTACTGGTTTATCTGATTTTAAAACTACTTCATCAAAAGTAGCATCTGTTATTGCTAATGCCATAATATATTAAGATTAAAATTATGTCTGAATATTTAACTTTCAAACTACAGTACAAATTTAAAAATTTAAAATAAATCAAACACGATTACTAAATTAGTTTTCATTATAAATGTATTGTCATTAATTATGAACTATACAAAACTAAATTTACAATTTATTTACCTGAAAATCAAACTAATAAAAAGTTAAAGTTTTTTGTAGTATCTTTAATACATTCAAAATTCGGCTACTATGAAAGAAGCTTTATCCAAAACCAAATCCTTTCTGCAATCTGATTCTTTTAAAAAGTATGCCAAACGTTTTGGATATTTTATCTTGGGCTTAATTGCAATTCTTCTGCTTGCTTGCGGAGGTTTGTCCATTTATTTCAACCGACATAAAACCGAAATTATTGCCAAAGTCAATACCAAAATCAACGAAAATATAAATGGTAAATTTCATATTACCGATTTCCATTATAAGTTTCTAACGGGTTTTCCCTACTTCACATTGGCATTAAATGATGTCGAAATAAAAGACAATAAATGGCCAACTCACAAACATACTCTGCTGAGAGCGAAAGAAATCGAAGCACGATTAAATATTTGGAGCTTACTACATCATGAAATCAACATTCATAAAATCTTGATCAACGACGCTGATATTTACATTTACAAAGCCGAAGATGGTTATTCTAATGCTAACATTTTTAAACCTAAAAAGAAAAAACCTAAAACCGATAAAGAGAAACCTGAAACTACAATTGATCAGGTTAGCTTGAGCCAAGTTCACGTAATTATCGACAATCATTTAGGACATAAATTGTTTGATTTTGATGTAGCGAGTTTGGAATCTAAAGTAAATTATGATGATGACAGCTGGCAGACTAATCTGTATTTGAAAACCAAAATTAACAGTCTAGCTTTTAATACCGTTCATGGAAGTTTTGCCAAAGAAAAAGTTCTAGAAGGCAATTTTGACATTTCGTATGCTGAAGCCAATCAAAAAATAGATATCAAAACTCAAAAACTCAAAATTGGATCTGATGCCTTTGATATTGTTGCTTTCTTTAATATCGGGAAAAGCAATTCGCTTTTCGGAATCAATATCGGAACGGATATTTTATGGCAAAATGCTTCTAATTTATTGTCTGGAAATATCAGTTCGAAGCTGAATAAATTCGATATAAAAAAACCAATTAAAGTAAATTGCGACATCAAAGGCGATTTGAATGTAGAAGGCGATCCGAAGATTGTGGTGCAAGCAGATGTGAGAGATAACGAATTGAGCATTCCGGATGGTTTGTTTACCAATTGTTCTTTCAAAGGAATTTTTACTAACACTTTTAAACCCGAAAAGGAATCCAGCGATCCAAATTCAGCCATTATTCTAACCAATTTTAAAGCTGAATATGAAAGTATTCCATTAAAAATTGCACAAGCAGTTATCAATGATTTAGAAAAACCAATTGCAACTGGAGTTGTAAATTCTGATTTTGATATTTCAAAATTGAACGGAATGACGAACGAAAAAATCCTTCATTTTGAAAGCGGTCATGCCAAAGCCAATTTGAAATTTCAGTTTGATATTGTCGATCTCTACATCAATAAACCCAAATTTACCGGCGATGTAGATATTGCTGATGCCACATTTGATTATCTTCCGAAAAACATTCACGCCGAAAAAACGGCAGTGCAATTATCCTTTACGCAAGAGGCACTTTATATTAAAAAAATTGCCTACAAACACAAAAAGAACATTATTCGCATTGACGGAAAAATCGATAATTTCTTAAATCTCTATTACGATGCGCCCGAAAAAATGGTCGTAAATTGGAATATTTACTGCCCAAATATTGATGTGAAACAGTTTTTAGGCGTTTTAAAAAATTCGCCAAAACAGAAAGTAGCAGAGAAAAAACCAGTTAAAAACAATGTGAATTTTACAAATCAATTAAGATCGGTAATCGAAAAATGTACAGCTGTAATTAATCTAAAGGCCGATAAAATCACATATGGCGCGCTTACTGCAACCAATACGCAAGCTACGCTACAAATGCTCAATTCTAAAGTTCTGCTCAAAAACGGAAAACTACAAACCTCTGGCGGAAGTATTAATTTTAGCGGTTCTGTCCAGCCAAGCGGAAACCATTATGTTTTTACCTCAAACGCGCAGGTAAACCGAGTTGATATTGCGAGTTTTTTAAGGTCTTTCAACAATTTCGGAATCAAATCTTTTAGTCCAAAAAACATTCGTGGCCGATTAACCAGCAATGCCAATGTTGCAGGTTTAATGAGCAGCACAGGCGATTTGATTATGAATTCTATGAAAGGAAAACTCGATTTTAATGTCAACCAAGGTGCCTTAATCAATTTTGAACCGATTATGAAAGTCGGCAAATTTGCTTTTCCGTTTCGCGATGTGGAGAATATTACTTTCAGCGATTTATCGGGTTCGCTCAATCTTCGCGGCGAACAGATAGATGTTCATAAATTGACTATCAGTTCGAGCGTTCTCAACCTTGATGCAGAAGGTATTTATTCTTTCGGACGAGGCACCAATCTTGCGCTTACAGTTCCGCTAAGAAATTCTAAAAACGACGCCAAACTCGCCACCAAAGAAGAACGAAAAGCCGTTCGCGAAAAGGGTATTGTCCTGCATTTGATCGCTTATGATAATGAAGGAAAAATGAAGGTTAAGTGGGGGAAGAAGGATAAGAGTTAAAGAAATAATTACTGCTTATCAACTCCGTTTTGTGGAAAACATAATTCCTAATTTTGGATTATTATTCATAAATTGCACCATTAATTTTAGCGCAAAATGACGGGAGAAGAAAAGATCAACATTGACGAATTTGATGGTAAAAAATTTAAAAATCGCTTTGTAGAAGAAGACGATAATAGAAAAGCCGTTGTTACACATTATCTGCACAATTATCATAACGGCGTTAAAGATCATTTTGAAGAAGAAGCTGCTCAATACATAAAACAAATTGTTGAATATAAGAACGAAGAAGAGAACCTAAATATGGTTTCTGATTCTGCATTACAACAATTACTTTTTGAAGTGGAAGATGTTCCGTTTCCTACTCCCGAAAATTATACTTTTAAATTTATCGACCTTTTTGCTGGAATTGGTGGTTTTAGAATTGCTCTACAGAATTTAGGAGGAAAATGTGTTTTTACTTCTGAATGGGATGAAAACGCAAAAAAAACTTACAAAGCAAACTTTGGAGAAACTCCTTTTGGAGATATAACAAAAGAAAGAACAAAGAATTATATTCCAGAAGGTTTTGATGTTTTATGCGCAGGATTTCCTTGCCAAGCTTTTTCAATTGCAGGAAAAAGAGGCGGATTTGAAGATACGCGAGGAACATTATTTTTTGACGTTGCCAAAATTATAAGAGACAAACAACCAAAAGCAATTTTTTTAGAAAACGTAAAAGGGCTGAAAAGTCACGATAAAGGAAAAACTTTAGAAACAATTTTAAATGTTCTACGAAATGATTTAGGATATTATGTGCCTGATCCTGAAATCATGAACGCAAAAGAATTTGGTGTACCTCAAAACAGAGAGCGTATTTATATTGTTGGTTTTAGAAGTGACTTAGGAATAAAGTCATTTGAATATCCAGAAACTTTAGATGAAAAAGTTACATTTAAAGATGTTAAAGAAACCAATGTAGTTCCTACGAAATACTATTTATCAAATCAATATTTACAAACTTTAAAAAATCACAAAGAAAGACACGCTAGCAAAGGAAATGGATTTGGATATCAAATCATTAAAGATGACGAAATATCAAATTCTATCTTAGTTGGAGGAATGGGAAGAGAAAGAAATTTAGTTTTTGACGATCGAATTACAGATTTTACTCCATCTACCCATATTAAAGGCGAAGTAAATCGTGAAGGAATCAGAAAAATGACTCCTCGGGAATGGGCAAGATTACAAGGTTTTCCTGATCATTTTGTAATTCCAGTTGCTGATGCTTCCGCATATAAACAATTTGGAAATTCTGTTGCTATTCCTGCAATTCAAGCAACGGCTGAGAAAATAATTGATATAATAAGACCTTTCTTATGATTAGCGGAAATAAAGGAGAATGGAGTGAAATTTATACTTTGCTAAAACTTCTAAGTGATGGAAAATTAACCCCTGGAGATGAAAATATAAATAAGTTAAAAGGTATCTTTTATCCTATTGTAAAAATACTCAGAACAGAATCAAACGGTTCCTTTGAATATTCTATTCACGATGATATCGTTATAATATCAAGTGATAAAGAAGAATTATTAAGAATTCCAATGGAGGAGTTTAAAATAAGATCTTTGTACTTATTTGAAAAAATTAAAGAAAACAAACAAAATACATTTGCTGTTCCTGAGATTGAATCTTTCATGTCTGAGATTAAATGTATTTCTCTGAAAGCTGATTCAAAAACAAAATCTGACATACAAATCGTTATTCATGATTTAAGAACAAATCAACAACCAACTTTAGGATTTAGCATTAAATCTCAGATTGGAAATCCTTCTACGCTTTTAAATCCAGGTAAACCAACAAACTTTATTTTTAAGGTTACAGGCTTAAATTACACTGAAGATATAAAATACATAAATTCAATTTTCATAAAAAAAGGAGAGAAAATATCTCGTGACATCAAAGGAAGAATAAATGAAATTTTAAAGCGGAATGGAAAGTTAGAATTTGTCAAGATTGAAAATCAAATTTTCGGAAATAATCTGGCTCTTATTGATAGTTTATTACCAAATATTCTTAGTGAAATTGTTTTTGACTTTTATGCTAGCAAAAGATCTAAATTAATTGAACTTGTTGAACATGCACAAGAAAATAATCCTTTAAACTTTGATCTAAGCAACAATCATAAATTTTATTCTTATAAAATAAAAAAATTGCTGACCGATATTGCTTTAGGCATGACACCAACAAAAGTTTGGACAGGAGAATATCATGCTACAGGAGGATATCTTATAGTTAAAAACGACGGAGAAATTGTTTGCTATCATATATACAATAAAAACGAATTTGAAAATTATCTTTTAAATACGACAAAATTAGATACAGCAAGCACATCAAGATATGAATTTGGAGATTTGTATATTGAAAAAGACACACTATACTTCAAATTGAACTTACAAATTAGATTTATTAAGTAGTCAAACAAAAAAGCCACTTCTCAGTGGCTTTTCTCATTTCTTACTCCACATCCAAATAAGGATCAAGAGCTTCAGCTAACTGATTTAACCAAAAAAAACTGTCTTCAAGATTTATTGTTTCGGTTTTTAAAAATCCATCTTCTCGAATAACATTTAGCGCAAGCATATAATTTACTTGCCTAATGGTTTTTGCCATACTTTTCGAATCGATTGAATTGTTGAAGAATTCTGTTAACCTCAATTCGGTTTCTTTGGAAAGGGTGTTGGTACTCATAAATTTGAAGTTTAGGGAAAATAAAACCCGCACGGGTTAGCTGTCCTACGCCTTCAAATACGCGTTGCAGTTGTTTCCAATACCGCCAGCATGCCGTACGGGCAAAAATTTTTTTTGTGTTCATTATTTGAAGTTTTAGGAACTTCAAATATATGAAAAACAAAAACAAATTGTAAGTTTTTTCTTTATTTTAAAAATAAGATACTCTGAGTATATTTTCTCCAAATCGAAATTACAAAATTGAAAAATAAATCGTTTAAAATTTCATAATATTTCCTTAACCAACTTGTCTTTTATCTTTAAAATCGATAAGTTTGAGAATGAATCATTAAATTTTATTTGTTATGAAAGTACAAATCAACACCGACAAAAACATTGAAGGAAGTGCAAGATTAGAAAGTTATTTTTCTGGAGAAGTAGAAAAAAGCTTAGACCGTTTTCAAGATAAAATTACTCGCGTAGAAATTCATTTTGGAGATGAAAATGGAGAAAAATTCAGCTTGCATGACAAAAAGTGTGTGATTGAAGTTCGTCCCGTAAAACTACAGCCAATTACAGTTACAGAACACGCCGAAAGTCTTGAAAAAGCTTTTAGCGGTGCATTGGCAAAAGCTAAAAAAACATTGACGAGCACTTTCGAAAAAATAAAAGAACATTAATATAATTAAGTTGCAAAGTAACAAAGTGACAAAGATTCTAAGTTTTCCTAGAATCTTTGTCACTTTGTTGCTTTATTACTTTGTCACTTTCACTTACGATTTCGGCAATGGTGCGCCAACAGCAATATCACAACGGTGACCTGGTTTTCCGTGTGGCGGATTCATTCCGTCTGCTACTTTCACTTCATTACCTTCTGTGCTTAACAAAGCAGGAACTGGGTTTGATGCTGGCGGAGTAACAGTAAAGTTTTGCGTAACTGTTCCGCTTTGAGCTGTGTTTGAAGCTGTTGTTGTCGCTGTCGCTTTAGGTGAATTTAAAGGAGCTCCAACAGGAATATCACATCTGTGTCCTGGCTGTCCGTGTGGAGGATTCATTCCTTTTGCCACTTTAACTGGTGTTGTCGTAGTAGTAGTCACAACTTGAGGCTGACTTACCTTTACAGTTTGTCCTGCTTGTGCTGTAACCTGTCCTTGCTGTGGTGGTGCAGAATTTAAAGGCGCTCCAACAGCAATATCGCAACGGTGTCCTGGCTGACCATGAGCAGGATTAATTCCTTTTGTGTCACTTAAAACAGTATTTGGGTTTGCTGCAGGATTTTGCACCACTGGAGCAGCTTTTGTAGTATCTTTTGCTAGTCCTAACCTTACTAATTCAGAGGTTGCTGTGGTTTCTTGCGGTTCTAATTCCTTTTTGCAGGAAATAAAAAGTAAAGAAGTAACAGCTAGTGAGCTTAGAAGTATTTTTGCATTCATGACTGGGGTATTTTTATTGAAAATCAAATATAGTGGTTTTTGAGATATTACACCATATAAGTAATGTAAGATAATTTAGTAAAGAATAAAGAAACAAAGTTGCAAAGTTACAGAGTCATTAGAAAATCTTAAAACAAACTTTGCATTCTTTCTATAGACGATTATCTATATTGTAAGAAATCTTCCTTGTTTTTTTCTTATGTAATTTTATATGGTTCAAAAAAATTAATATCTTTAAACTCAAATAATAGTACTCATGAAAAAAACACTTTTACTTATTTTATTCATTGCTTCTTTTGCAAATGCTCAAGCTGACAAAAACAAAATCAACCAGACTCTTGATGCGTGGCATAAAGCTGCGGGTGAAGTAAAATATGACGCTTACTTTAATGTATTGGCAGACAATGCGATTTACATTGGAACCGATGCAACCGAAAATTGGACCAAAAAAGAATTTTCAGTTTGGGCAAAACCTTATTTCGATAAAGGAACAACGTGGAATTTTAAAGCTTTAGAACGTCATATCTTTTTTGATAAAAGCGGAAAGATTGCTTGGTTTGATGAATTGTTAGACACACAAATGAAAATCTGCCGCGGTTCTGGAGTTTTGGTAAAAGTAGGTAACGAATGGAAAATTCAGCATTATGTTCTATCTATGACTGTTCCAAATGATGAGGTTGATGCCGTAACCAAAATAAAAGCTCCAATTGAAGACGCTTTGATTGCAAAACTTCAAAAAAAATAAAACATTTTACATATTTCTTATTATAAACGTAACTTTTCTAGCACTTTAGAAGCGCTGTTGCTAAATTAATTTTAATAAATTCGTTAAAAACAGCGCTTTTTTGTAACTTTAGAATAAGATACTGTCAAAAAAACGACCTGTATTTTACAAAATCAATCAAAATAAAACCTATACCTCTATTTTAACAGCCTTTAAAACAAGAATATTTATTTTTTTCTAACTTTGACCCCAAAAAAAATAGGGTTAAACAAAGTATTTTAAAAATGAAAATAGAAAAACGCTGGATTATCTCCTTTATCATGATAAGCGTCGTATGTACGATAGGGGCATTTTGGCCAACAGTTACAGAAAATAATTATGTTTTATCAGAATTTGGAACTACAGATCATATCGTTCCTGCCGATGTTGCTTGGATGCTTACTTCTAGCTGTCTGGTTTTAATCATGACGCCAGGATTGTCTTTCTTTTATGGCGGAATGGTGGGAAAGAAAAACGTTATTTCGACCATGCTTCAAAGTTTTATCTGTCTGGGTGTCGTGACGCTTTTGTGGGTTGTAGTTGCATTTAGTTTGGCTTTTGGAGAACCGGTTGGTTTTGGTTCTGGAGATCATTTTTACAGCTTTTTCGGTAATCCGACCACTTTTGCTTTTATGGATTATGTTGGCGTTCTGCCTCATAAACAATTGGCAAGCACAATTCCTTTTATGCTTTTTGCTTTGTTTCAAATGAAATTTGCCATCATTTGCCCTGCAATTATTACAGGTTCATTTGCAGAGCGCGTTCGTTTTATCTCTTATTTAGTTTTCATTAGTTTATTTACCATTTTTATATATGCTCCTTTATGTCACGCCGTTTGGTACCCGACGGGTATTTTAGGAAGTTATTTTGGAGTAAAAGATTTTGCAGGAGGAACTGTGGTACACATGAGTTCTGGTTTTGCTGCTTTGGCAGGAGTTATTGTTTTAGGAAAAAGAAAAAACAGTCAGCATATTCCAACTAATATTCCTTTTGTTTTATTAGGAACAGGAATGCTTTGGTTTGGATGGTTCGGATTCAACGCTGGATCTGCTCTTGCTGCTAACGGAACTGCTGCTATGGCTTTCGCTACAACAACAACTTCATCGGCTGCAGCTATGTTAACTTGGATTTTCTTTGACAGAATGAACGGAAGAAAAGTTTCTGCTTTAGGTGCTTGTATTGGAGCTGTAGTGGGTCTTGTTGCCATTACACCAGCTGCAGGATTTGTTTCGGTGCCAGAAAGTATGTTCTTCGGATTCGTTACGGCCTTGGTTTCTAACACAGCTGTAAACTGTAAATATTCAAAAAAATTCGACGATACACTTGACGTTTTTGCCTGCCACGGTGTTGGAGGAATTATGGGAATGATTTTGACTGCGATTTTCGCTCACGGCGAAGATGCAAGCTTACTTCACGGTGGATGGAATGTTTTTGGACATCACATGATGGCGTTGGTTTTAGTGTCAATCTTTACTTTCTTCGGAGCTTATTTCTTGTTTAAAGTAACTAATTTCATTATTCCGCTAAGAGTTTCAGAAGAATCAGAACACATCGGATTGGATTTATCTCAACACGATGAAACATTAGATCCAAAATCAAAGCCAATTACTGAGCCTCATTACGGTTAAAAATATTTTTTTTTCAGCCACAAATTCACGAATTATTTTAAAAATAAAATTCGTGAATTCGTGGCTGAAAACTTTTTAAACCTAATTACGCTATTTTCATTCGTTTATATTCCTTAATTTTGCCGAAAATTTTTGTAAAAGTGGGAAGTAAAAATAAACTAAAAAGATTCAGAGAAAACGAAACATTCCAAAACGTTTTTCAGCCAACCAGAGAAGAAGTTGTAGGCGATTTAATGCCTTTAAAAGGAAAATGGAACTCTGATTTCTTTAAAAATGACAATCCATTAGTTTTAGAATTAGGATGTGGAAAGGGAGAATATTCTGTTGGATTAGCAGAGAAATACCCAAACAAAAATTTTATCGGAATTGACATTAAAGGTGCTCGCTTCTGGCGTGGTGCTAAAACTGCTGTTGAAGACGGTCTTCATAATGTTGCTTTCGTTCGTACACAAATCGAATTGATCAATCATATTTTTGCCGAAGGCGAAGTAGACGAAATCTGGATTACTTTCCCAGATCCTCAGATCAAATACAAAAGAACGAAACACAGAATGACCAATTCTGAGTTCTTAAAACTGTACAAAAAAATCCTGAAAAAAGACGGTGTTGTAAACCTTAAAACCGATAGCGAATTTATGCACGGTTATACACTTGGATTACTTCATGGTGAAGGTCACGAAGTTTTATACGCGAATCATAACGTGTATAAAAACGAAGGAAGCCCTGAAGTTGTGACTTCTATCCAGACTTTCTACGAAAAACAATATTTAGAAATTAATAAGGCAATTACGTATATTCGTTTCAAAATTAAAGATTAACTTTAATTTTGAAACCTTTATCTAACTGATTTAATAACTAAATGACCTACCTTACTCCATTACTTACAGGTTTTATTGCTGCTGCTATTGGGACAATTCCGCCAGGATTGCTCAATATGACTGCTGCCAAAATAAAAATGAAAGAAGGGAAAAAGAATGCATTATCGTTTGTAATTGGTGCTGTTTTGGTTATTTTCTTTCAGGCTTATATCGCAGTGCTATTTGCTCGTGTTATAGACAATCGTCCAGATGTTGTAACCTTATTGCGTGAAGTTGGTTTTGTTATTTTTTCGATCTTAACTATTTACTTTTTATTTTTTGCGAAAGATCCAATAGCAAAGAAAAAAACGAAAATAAAGAAGAGCAGCAAAAAAAGCAGTTTCTTCCTCGGAATGCTGCTTTCTGGATTAAACTTCTTCCCTATTCCGTATTATGTTGTCGTAAGTGTTACACTGGCTTCATACAATCTTTTTACTTTTCAAAACCCGATTATACTAACATTTGTATTAGGTTCTGTTCTTGGTGCTTTCGGAATTTTATACAGCTATATTGCTTTCTTCGGAAGAATAGAAAAGAAAACCGATTACTTCATGAGAAACATGAATACCATTATCGGGACTATTACTGGATTAGTGGCTGTTGCAACGCTTTTTAATATTTTAAACTATTATTTCGGTTAATTTTTATAGCCACTCCCGATAGCTATCGGGATAAAAGGTTTAAAATGATTTTTTCCTTTGTGGTAAATAATTTTTCACGCAGATTCCGCAGATTTTAGCAGATAAATAGTAATTTTAAAATCCTTTTTAATCCTTTTAATCTGTGGCAAAATAATCATGGCAGAGGAAAATTTTTTCGAAAGAGTTTATGTAATCGCCAGACAAATTCCGTTTGGAAAAGTTACTTCTTATGGTGCTATTGCAAAAGCTTTAGGTGCAGCACGCTCTGCAAGAATGGTGGGCTGGGCAATGAATGCCTGTCATAATATGGATGATGTTCCTGCGCACAGAGTCGTTAACCAAAAAGGGCTTTTGACAGGAAAACATCATTTTGACGGAACTAATTTAATGCAACAGCTTTTGGAAAATGAGGGAATCAAAGTAGTTAACAATCAGATTGTAGATTTTGAAAAGCATTTTTGGAAACCAGAAGTTGAAAGCTAAATATTTATTTCACGCAGATCTTTTTAGATTTAGCTGATGAGCGCAGATCTTTTTACTGATTTTTTCAAATTTAATCTGCTCAAATCTGTAAAATCTGCGTGAAAAAAACTTTGCGACTTCTCGACTTTACGAAATTAAAACCATTCTCGATATTTATTCTCTTTGCGTAGACGCACTGCAGTGCGTCTCTACGATAAAATCTTTGTGGCAAACCCACTAAATCAAGCAAATCACAAAACTCGTTTGATCTTCGTCGGTTTGATAGCTTAGATAACCTCCGTGAGCTTCAATAATATTCTTAGAAAGCGTCAAACCAATTCCCGCGCCATCCTTTCTTGTGGTGAAAAATGGCAAGAAAACTTTATCTCGAATCTCAGCATCTACTCCTTTTCCGTTGTCTGAAATCACAATGAAAAAACGATTGTTTTCTGTATAACTGGAGATTATTAATTTCTTTTCTTCTTTTTCTTTTAAAGCATGAATACTATTGGTAATCAAATTGATAATCACCTGCTCCATCTGATTTTTATCAATCATAATAGAACGGGAACTATGTATTTCATTTATCAACTCGATTTTTTCTTCCTTCAAGATCGGACTCATAATTCGAAGACAATCTTCAAACAAAGCATTGATTGGCGTCATTTGTTTATTTGGTGTTGGCAGCATTGCCAGTTTACGGTAATTCTCCACAAAAAACTGTAAATGATCACTCCTATTTATGATTGTCGAAATACTGCTTTTGATGTCTTCAAAATCATCTTCTTCCAACTCTTCCTGATCTACAATATGAAGCAGATTCTGCGAAAGCGCACGAATAGGCGTTAAAGAATTCATTAATTCATGCGAAATGATCTTCATCAAATTAATCCATGCTTCTTTTTCTTTTTTCTCAATAACACGCTGAATACTATCCAGCAAAATGATAAAATACTCTTTATTATAGGTTTGTGTCCGCGAAGTCTGGAGCATAAAAGTCTGCAAATCCTGATCTTCAATTTTGATTGAAATAGCCGTTTTAAGTTCTGCAAAACCAACTTTTTCAATCTCGCTACATAAACTCGGAAGATAGTTTTTTAGGTATTTCCAATGGTTTACTTTTGGTACTTTAAAAAGATTCGAAAAGCAGTCATTCATTATAAAAATAGACCAATCATCATCTTGTCTTTCTAAGATTAAAGCAGCAGTATCAATACTGTTCAAAATCGAACGGTAGATTAATTCTTTGGAAATCTGCTCTTGTTTCTGAACTTTTAAAGTGTCATATAAAAGATACAGGCTATTAAAATTGTCTTTTTTATGTTCTTCTGGGAAATGGGTAGAAAAGTCGTCGTGTAGAATCGAGTTTATCGTTTTGTCATAAAACAGCAATTGGTTTTTGACATAAAAATACATTTCGAAAAGAAAAATTAAAACAAAAACTCCAACTAATAAAGCATTGTATTGAAATCCTTTATATAACAATAGCGCACTGCAAAGAAAGAGTGCCATTACAAACACGACTCTCACGAACAAGGCATTATAAAACTTCCAATTCTTCATTATTTTTTTGAATTGCCTCCAGCTTTAGCTGGAGAGATATATTATTTACAGAAATAGGCTTTAGCCAAAACGCGTAAGTTTGGCTAAAGCCCCAATCTTATCTCAATATTAACATCCAGCTAAAGCTGGACGCTACTCATTTTCTTTAATTCTTCAAATCGTATTTTTCAATTCTTCTGTACAAAGCGGCACGAGACAAACCTAATTCTTCGGCAGTTTTACTGATGTTTCCGTTATGTTTAAAAAGTGCTTTTTCAATTGCGCCTTTCTCCATTTCTGATAACGGATTTTCATCATTTTCCTGAATTTCTTCGAAGTCCAAAATATCCAAATCCATTACAGAAATGGTATTATTATCTGCTAAAATCAAAGCGCGTTCGATTTTGTTTTCCATTTCGCGAACGTTTCCTTTCCACGGATATTTTTCAAGATATAGATCAACATTATCTTCAAAATGCCATCCCGAAGCTTCGGGAGCATGATTGTATTTTTCAGCAATCTTTTCTAAAATAAAGTTTGCCATCGGCACAATATCATCTTTTCTTTCGCGTAAAGACGGAAGATTTATTTCCATTGTATTAATTCGATACAGCAAATCTTCACGGAATGTTTTATTTTTTACTTCAGTTTTAATATCGCTGTTTGTTGCGGCAATAACACGAACATTCAGCGGACGCGGTTTGCTTTCGCCTAAACGCGTTACCGTTTTGGTCTGTAAAACATGCAATAATTTAGCTTGAAGATGCAGCGGAATATTTCCAATTTCATCTAAGAAAATAGTTCCGTTCGATGCATTTTCAAAACGTCCCGGAGTATCGATTTTAGCATCGGTAAAAGCACCTTTGGCGTAGCCAAAAAGTTCGCTTTCAAACAAATTATCGCTTAGTGAACCCAAATCTACATGTACAAAAGGCTGATTTTTTCTTTCTGAATGTTGGTGAATATATTCAGCAAAAACATACTTTCCTGTTCCGTTTTCACCCAAAATTAAAACGTTTGCATCTGTTCGAGCAACTTTTTCGGCGATAGAATAAGCTTGTTTGATTTTGGCCGAAGTGCCAACAAAATATTTCTTTTCGTTTTTTTCTTCCTTTTCTACAGAGGCTTTTTTACTGTTTTTTCTGCTTTCAGTAACCGCTTTATCAATGATTTCTAGCAGTTTTTCGTTATTCCAAGGTTTTAGAACATAATCAAAAGCTCCAATTTTAATTCCCTCTACAGCTGTTTCAATTTTACCAAAAGCTGTCATTAAGATAACGATTGTACTCGGAGAAAGCGTTTTGATTTCTTTCAGCCAATGAATTCCTTCTCGCCCATCTTCAAAACCAATTCGGTAATTCATGTCCAACAAAACCACATTTATGTCATTTTCGCTTAAGATCGAAATGATTTTTTTTGGACTATTAGTTGTAAAAATGGTCTCAAAATGCTTTTTAAGAATCATTTTTGCAGAAAAAAGAATTTCTTCCTGATCGTCAACAACTAATATTTGGGCTAGTTTTTTTCTCATGTGGTCTTTTTTCTGTCCGCTTTCGAACGGTCAACTGTTCATTATCGGACACTGCTTTTTTGATGTGTTTTCTAGAGCCTCTTTAAAATCAATACTTTACAAATAATAAATTTTATGGCACAGTATTTACCTATTGATTATCAGTAAAATAAATAAAAAATGGACACGATAATTCCTCGTAAAAATAAAAAATTTAGATATCTCGCAATAGCAATTGCTGTTTTTTTAGTTTTGCTAGCCATCACGATTTTTGCTTTTAATACCAAAAGGACTTTAAATGTAAAAGCAGAAGAATTGGTAGTTCAAAAAGCAGAAAAAGCTTTTTTTGAAGATTTCGTTGTTTTTCAGGCAAAAGTAGAACCTTTGAATATGATGCTGGTAAACGTTACTGAGGGCGGTTCTGTAAAAGAAATCTTTGTAGAAAATGGCGCAATGGTTACTAAAGGACAATCGCTGGCTCGTTTATACAATCCGAATACAGAATTGAATTATCTTACTCAGGAAACAGCTATTATTGAGCAAATCAACAATTTAAATACAGGGAAATTAAATATCAGAAATCAGGAATTGAACTTGACAAAAGATTTAGTTTTAATAGAACACGATTACAATGATGCTAAAAGATTGTATGAAATGAATGCTAAACTTTATGAGAAAGATGTAATTTCTAGAAATGACTGGAATACTTTTAAGGAAAGTCTTCGTTTTCAGGAAGAACGTAAAAGAACAATTCAGCAGAGCATTCAAAAAGAGAAACAAAGCAATCAGGTTCAGATTTCTCAAATAAACCGTTCGATCCAGACTATGGAAAAGAGTTTGGATATTCTTAGAAACAACAAAAAGAACTTTTTAATCACAGCGCCAGAAACAGGACGATTGACTTCTTTTGAACCTGTTTTAGGAAAAACTTTTCAGGCGGGCGCGAGCATCGGAAAAATTGATTCTAATAAAGGCTATAAACTTACAGCAGAAGTAGATGAGTTTTATCTTGAAAAACTGAGAGAAGGTTTGAAAGGACAAGTAGAGTTTAAAGGAAAAAATCTTGAAGTTGTTGTGACCAAAGTAATTCCAGAGGTTAAAGGCGGCCGATTTACAGTTGAATTAGCTTTTGTTTCAAAAGAAAATATTGTCTTGCAGGATGGACTTAGCTTTGGCGTAAAACTGATTTTGTCTGAAAAGAACAAAACTTTAGTTATTCCGAGGGGCGCTTTTAATCAGGAAGCGGCTGGAAAATGGATTTTTGTAGTAAAAGGAAACAAAGCCGAAAGGAGAAACATCAAATTAGGTCGCGAAAATCCTTCTTATTATGAAGTCTTAGAAGGTTTAAAAGAAGGCGAATCTGTAGTTACTTCTTCTTACACCGATTATAAAGATATCGAAGAGCTTTCTCTTGAATAATTAGTTTTCAGTCGCAGTCACAGTTTTCAGTTACAATTTACAATTATAAAAAAATCATCGTTTCAATCATCAATCAAAAAACGCATTTAATAACATTTCAAAACCTTAAAAATTATGATCACAATTCAGAATTTAACCAAAGTTTTTAGAACAGAAGAAATAGAAACTGCTGCTTTAAGCGGTATCAACTTAGAAATAAAAAAAGGAGATTTTTTAACTATCATGGGACCTTCTGGCTGTGGAAAATCGACTTTACTAAACATTATTGGACTTTTGGATAGTGCAAATGATGGAAGCTATAAATTATTGGATCAAGAAATGATTAGCCTAAAAGAAAAAGGAAGAGCAAAAGTTAGAAAAGAAAATATTGGTTTCATTTTCCAAAACTTCAACTTAATCGATGAGCTTTCTGTTTATGATAATATCGAATTGCCTTTGCTTTACAACAATGTAAAAGCTTCTGAAAGAAAGCAAAAAATTGAAGCTATTGCTGAGAAGTTAAATATCTCTCATCGTTTGAAACATTTTCCACAACAGCTTTCTGGAGGACAGCAGCAGAGAGTTGCCGTTGCAAGAGCTTTGGTAAACGATCCAAAGATTATTCTTGCCGATGAGCCAACAGGAAACTTAGATAGTAAAAACGGTAATGAAGTAATGGAACTTTTAACCGATTTACACGCTAAAGGCGCTACTATTTTGATGGTTACCCACTCTGATTATGACGCTTCTTTTTCGCAAAGAACCATTCACATGAAAGACGGAGTTATATTTTCTGAGAAATTAAATCAACGTAATGTTGATGTTTTTATGGACGCTAAATAATAAAGTGATGATTAAAATTATTGTTACTGCACTCGTAGTTCTGGTAGAACTGGTTTGCAAAATATTTACTATGATTTAAGACCGAAAGGTTTTCAAGAACAACCATATCAACTATAAAAATATACATCAAAATGATTTTTAACTGGTTTAAAATATTTATCTATCATTTAAGACAAAGCAAACTGTTTTCGTTTTTAAATGTTTTAGGATTAAGCATCGGAATTGCTGCGGTGATTTTTGCAATTTTATATTGGAACAATGAGCATTCTTACGATCAATGGAATCCTGAAAAAGAAAGCTCTTATTTGGTTCTTAATAAAATTGGTTCGGGAGATATTTGGGCTTCCAATTCAATTCCGTTTGGAGAAACTTGTAAAGCTAGCATTCCAGAAATTGAGAAAGTTTGCTTTATGAACAATTGGTATGACGAGGAAATTATCAAATATAAAGATCAAAAACTATTGACTAAAAACATCATGGTTTCTGATGAAAATTTCTTTGACTTTTTCCCTTTCGAAATCATCCAAGGTGCTAAACAGAATATTCTAAAAGAAAAAAACAGTGTTGCTATTTCTACAGAACAAGCTCAGTTGCTTTTTAAGAATGAAGATCCTATTGGAAAATCTATTTTATACAAAAACAACAATTATACTGTTAAGTCGGTTTATCGATTAATTAAACCTTCATCTATTGAGCCAACTTACGTTTTCAGCGGTGTAAAAAGAGAGGGAGATTTAAACAGCTGGGGGAATTTTAATTATGGCTTAATGGTCAAAATTAAAGATGGAGTAGATCCTGCTCTTGTTTTAAAGAAAATGCAGAATGTAGTTTTTGTAAACAGAACTGTTAAAGATGCCAAAGAAAGCGGACAAACTGTTGAACAGTATATTAAAGAGAATGGTGAAGTAAAAGTGATTATAGATCAGTTGAAAACCTCTCGTTTACATGGGACAAAAAGTTCTGGAGGAAGAAACTTTCCTGAGGGTTATGGTAATTTAAAATTACTTTATATCATGGTAGGTTTATCTATTTTGATTTTAGTTTTATCATTGGTAAACTATATCAATTTAGCAACTGCATCGGCAATAAAACGTGCAAAAGAAGTTGGAGTTCGTAAGATTGTAGGCGCTTCAAAAAACCAGATTATTACTCAATTTATTTTTGAAACCGCTATAATTGTAACGCTTGCCATTTTATTTGCTTTGGCAATTGTTGAACTTGCATTACCGTATTATAATAATTTCCTAAACAAAACGCTGACTATGAATGGCAGTGAATTTTACCTGCAGCTTGTTTTAATATTTGGATTAGTAATCATTTTTGCTGGTATTTTCCCTGCCATTTATATCTCAAATTTTGAAACTCTAAAAGTTTTGAAAGGGAATTTTTCTAGAAGTAAAAGCGGAATCTGGATTCGTAATTCGATGCTTATTTTTCAATTCGGAATTGCGGCATTCTTTATAATCGGCGCATTGATTGTGAATTCTCAAGTCGATTATATGATGGAGAAAGATTTAGGTTTCAGCGGAGATCAAGTAATTTCAATTCCATTTAACAGCCTTGATAGATTTAAACGAACAGACGAGTATTTAACTGCCAAACAGGAAATCAAAAAAATACCTGGAGTTTTAGATGTTTCTACTTTTGCAGGATCTTTTGGAGGAAGTACCAATTCTAGCTCTGGCTTTAAACACAATGGCATTTTTGTTCAGCCAAGAAATGTCGAAATGGATTTTGGTTTCTTGGATATGATGAAAATCAAAATCGTAAAAGGACGTGATTTATCTCCTCAATATGCTTCAGATACTATAAGCAGTATGCTTATGAATGAAACTTTGGTAAAAGCACTTAATATTAAAGATCCAATAAACACGATTATAACTTCTGGATGGGGAAATGAAAAAGGCAATTTGAAGTTTAAAATTGTAGGAGTTGTAAAAGATTTCAACATCACTGGTCTGCAGGATAAAGTTCCGCCAATGGTTTTTATAAATCTTAAAACTTTAAAATGGAATAACTTTAACAATGTCCTTGTAAAGGTTTCTCCAAACAATTTAACAGAAACATTAGAAAAATTGAAATTATATTGGGAGAAAAACGTAAATCCAGACTACCCTTTTGACTATCAATTTGTTGACAAAGGATTTGCAAAAACTTATGAAGAGCAAGTCAAACAAAAAAACCTCTTTTTCATCCTAAATTTAGTCGTAATCATAATTGCTATATTCGGATTGTTCGCTTTGGCATCATTTTCGATGGAGAGAAGATTGAAAGAAATCGCCATTAGAAAAACATTAGGAGCAGAAACAGATATTCTCCTAAAAGAATTATCGAAACAATATATTGTTTTTTGTTTAATAGGATTTGGAATTGGAATTGTTCCTGCTTATATATTATTACAGAAATGGCTTGAAGATTTCGCTTTTAGAATTGGAATATCATCCGTTCCTTTTGTAATTGCACTGATTTCTCTTTTGATTTTAACTTTAGTAATTGTTTTAACAAAAGCGTTTCAGGTAACCAAAATAGACGTTTTAAAATATCTAAAATACGAATAAGCTTGTAGACCATTTTTTTTAAAGAAGCCCGACAGATTTTTTTAAATCCGCCGGGCTTCTATTTTTTAGTCCTTCATTGTTATCGCATCATTATAAATCAGCTTGTCCAAACTTTGGTCTCGATCATATACATCTGGGAAAAAATTGACTTCTCCATTGTCTTGCACCCAACACGTAAAATAACCTATATAAACCGGAATTTTACGTTTAAGCATACAGGTTGTTTCTTTTCCGCCGTTCATAGCGCTTTCGATTTTATCGGCTGGCCAGTCTGGATCATCTTTCAAAATATGAAGCGCAAGCTCTTTGGCTTCTTTCACATTTATACAGCCGTGGCTAAAAGTACGTTTTTCAAATTCAAACAAACTCTTTGCAGGCGTATCATGCATATAAATATCATTTGGATTTGGGAACATAAATTTCACTAATCCCAGAGAATTTTTAGGCCCTGGTTTTTGTCTTACTTTCCCTCCGTTCCATTCCATATTATGTTCTTCCAAATAGTTTTTATCACTTGCAATCTGGAGTTTTAGTTCATTTTGAATAATGCTATTCGGCACATACCAATACGGACTAAAAACAATTCGATCCATATTTCCGCTAAAAATTACCGTTTCGCTAAGCCTATTACCCACAAAAATATCCGAAACTAGATCATACTTTCCATCCTTGACATAAAACAATCTAAACGAAGGAATATTAACCATAACATACTCGTCTGCTTTTGCCAATTTGGTCGGAATCCATCTGCATCTTTCCATATTTAGCATAATAGTTCTAATTCTTTTACCTATCGGCTCATTCATCTGATTGATAATATCTCTGGTTAGAGCATAATTTATCTTTAAATTATATCTTTTTTTATAATTTAAAACTCCCGCCATTAATTCTTCATCATAAATATCACTTCCTGAATCTTGTTTTAAATCTCCAACTACAAACAGACGGTTTCTAATTTGTTTGATGGCAATAGCGGTATCGTCTGGTCTTAAATCTTTAAAAGTAGAGCTGTCAATTGTAATTTTCTGCCATAGATTATCGGTTTCTATTTTACGGTATTTTTTCAGCGCATCTTTTAATCTATAATATTGGCTAAATAAAAGATTATCATCTTTATCCAATCGGTCTGAATCCACCATTAATGAATCTAGAATGTGAGAATATGAAATAGATTTTGCAGGCAGATACCATCCTATTTTTTTTAATGTTGCAGGATCAACTCCAGAATACACATTGCTCGCATAAAATACATACATGCTGGTTAGCAATAATTCGGTATCAAGTTGTGTTGGTTTGTTTGAAGAACTTTCATTAAATGCCTCATCGATTTCTTCTTTGTAAGGCATTTTTTCTTCAATTCCCTGATCTTTCAGAACATTTACTTTCTGGTATAATAATGACCCAAATTCAGAGATGCTTTTATCATCATACCAAATAGATTTATAGTCTTTGGCTTTGTAAATACCCTCAACATCTTTCTGATATTTTTTAAGTTTAGGATATTTTTTAAAAAAGGCATTAATTGAAGCAGCATCGATAGTAATAACCGAAACCGCTTTTCGATTCGTTAAATCAGCCTTGTTTTTGACATTGCTGGGCAGTGAATTAAATGAAAATGCAAAAAAACTGACTGTAACAATAATTAAAGAAAAAGTAAAATTTCGCATGTTTTTAAAGTTTTAAATTAGTAGAAACAACTTTAAAAAAATACCGAAAACCCTTTAAACAGTTCTAAAGAAATAAGTTCTCAGATACTTTTTAATAAATTGATAATCATCGGTTTGGGGTACTCAAATATAACGAAGTTTTGTGAGAAGTGGCTCTTAAAAAGCAGAAAATTTATACAAAAAGACATCTTATTTAGATTGCCAATCAATTAGTTGTGATCCAAAACAGTAATTTATTTTAAAATCTTTATTCAAAATCAAGTTCGAAAAGTAATCGAGAATAATTTTGAATAATCTCTCTATCAATAATTACAATTCAAAAAAGGCTTAATTCCGAACTTAATCTGTTATCTTTGCACCCTGAAATCAGTTTAAATAAATATAATCTTATAAGACTGCTTTCTAAGAATAAAAAATAGCCCATTTACAATGAAACTAGATAGAAAAGAAATTCTAAAAGCCTTAGAGACAATCACTATTGCTGGAGAAGGAAAAAATATGGTTGAAAGCGGCGCTGTAACCAATGTTATTACTTTTGGTGATGAAGCTGTTGTAGACTTAGTATTGCATACACCTGCTATGCATATCAAGAAAAGAGCAGAAGATGATATTAAAAAAACAATTCATGATTTAATATCGCCTGATGCTAAAGTTAAAGTAAATATTAAAGTAGAAACTCCAGAGAAACCTGAAATTAAAGGTCGTGCTATTCCTGGAATCAAAAATATTATTGCAGTTGCTTCTGGAAAAGGAGGAGTAGGAAAATCTACTGTTACTGCAAACTTAGCTGTTACTCTAGCTAAAATGGGTTTTAAAGTTGGAGTTTTGGATGCCGATATTTACGGACCATCTATGCCAATTATGTTTGATGTTGAAAACGCAAAACCAGTTTCTGTAACAGTTGACGGAAAATCAAAAATGAAACCAATTGAAAGTTATGAAATCAAAATGCTTTCAATCGGATTCTTTACTGCACCAAGTCAGGCCGTAATCTGGAGAGGACCAATGGCAGCAAAAGCATTAAACCAAATGATTTTTGACGCAGATTGGGGAGAATTAGATTTCATGCTTCTTGACTTACCTCCTGGAACTGGAGACATTCACTTATCTATTATGCAATCGCTTCCTATTACTGGAGCTGTTGTAGTAAGTACTCCACAAGCAGTAGCACTTGCAGATGCTAAAAAAGGAGTTGCAATGTTTATGCAAGATAATATCAATGTTCCTGTTTTAGGAATTATTGAAAATATGGCTTACTTTACACCAGAAGAATTGCCGGAAAACAAATATTATATCTTTGGACAAGAAGGTGCAAAAAACCTTGCTGAAGATTTAGGCGTACCATTTTTAGGTGAAGTTCCAATTGTACAATCTATTCGTGAAGCAGGAGATTATGGTCGTCCAGCGGCATTGCAGACAGCTTCTCCGATAGAAAAAGTTTTTGAAGAAATCACTAGAAATGTGGTACAAGAAACAGTAAACAGAAACGAAAGTTTACCAGCAACAGAAGCCATCAAAATTACAACAATGGCAGGTTGCTCAGCAGTTAAGAAAAACTAATTAGATAATGAGATAATTTGCCAATTAGATCATAATTGAAATTTTCTAATTGGCACCTTTTCACAATTGACACATTATATTATGACAACAGAAGAATTAACAAATAATGTTTTATTGGCCTTAGATGAGATTAGGCCTTTCCTAAAATCAGACGGAGGAGACATTTCATTAATTTCCATTGAAGATGATAAACATGTAAAAGTTCGTTTAGAAGGCGCATGTATTAGCTGCAGTGTAAATCAAATGACACTGAAAGCTGGAGTTGAAACAACAATAAAAAAATACGCCCCACAAATTGAAACAGTGGTAAATATAATGTAACAACCTCTGTATTGTTTTTTGAAAGTATTTTATTAGGCTTTAACAAGAATAATAAGCCTTATTATGATTTGTTTAAATAAATCGTAAAAACATCTTCAAAAAACGATCATTTTTGCGACATTCATAAAAAACTACTCAAAGTTTTAAGAGTTTTGGTTACATAATTATTACATTTTTAACTTAAATTTGTAAACGTAACCCTAAATCTTAAACTTATGAGAAACTTTTACGCTCTTTTTTTATTATTTTTTATAAGCGCTGTAAATGCACAACAGGGCCAAACACTTTTTGCTGACAAAGCTTGGGTAAATGAATCTGAAGAATGGTCAGATTTTCAATATTCGGGACAAATTATTTTTTCTACGAATGGGAAAACTGAAGAAGGCGCTTTAAGAATTGGCAATTATGATTTTTTATATGACCTTTGCGACGGAAAAGCAAAGTTCACTAATAAAGCAACTTATAGTTCTGCCGAATTCTCGCATCCGCGAAAAGTAAGTGCACAAACAGACAAACAAGGAATTTTAAATTCTACTTACGAAGGAACTTTAATTTTCCAGTCTGATAAAGATTATTACTCTGTTGTATCTCTTGTGACGATATTAGAAAAAGGAGGCAATATTATTGGTGTAAAAATGCGCCTTAAAGATGGTAATCCAAAAGAATATGCTTTTAGCTTAAAAGAAAAAAGTTAAAATTAATAAGAGTTTGAACACGTTTTCAAATTCTACAATAAAATTCCAATAATCAAAAATGGATGTATTAATAAAGATTAAAGATCGAGAAGGAGTTATACACGAATTACAGGCTCCAACTGATATGGCAATGAATATAATGGAGTTATGCAAAGCATACGAACTTCCTGTTGAAGGAACCTGCGGAGGAATGGCTATGTGCGCTTCTTGCCAGTGTTATGTTCTAAATGATGTTGCATTACCGGAAATGGGAGATGATGAAGAAGCCATGCTTTCGGAAGCATTTTACGTTAAATCTAATAGCCGTTTAGGTTGTCAGATCCCAATTACTGAAGATTTAGAAGGACTGGAATTAGAACTAGCTCCGGAATATTAAAAAATAGAAAAGCGAGAATTTTATTGATTCTCGCTTTTTTTGTTTTTCAATTTCCATAAGTAATAACTGCAAACCGATAAACAGAATGTTAATAAAACCGTTCCCATTATTAAAACTTCCTTTGTTTGTTCTTTATAAACAATCATATTAGTTTCATCAAAATAATTCCCCTCAGAATTAAAATTAAATGACATATATTGTATTAGATTATATCCTAAAACAATTATCAATACCAACAAAATAAGAAATACTATTTTCATCTCTTTCCTTTCAAATGTTTATAATTAAATTATTTAATATCCCTGCTTAATTCTCTCTATATGGAGCAAAAAACTTTTATATTTATTTGATTGTCAAAATCTCCAAAAAAACATAAAAAACAAAATGATGTTTTTCATTTTTTATCTTTAGGAATTATCTATATTACTCTTTATACTTAAAATTAATCACAGCATTTTTCTGTTCTGTCGATGTTATTTTAATTTCATATTTTTTATCTCCGGCTTTTATTTTCATTAATGCCGTATTTGGTGGAATATCTCCAAAATTTTCGGCGACTAAAATAACTTCATGAAAATTATTATAATCGTCCATTTCTAAATTCACAATCAGCGGTCTTTTAGTCAATTCTTCGTCCCACATAGATTTAAAACTATCATATTAAGCCATTTCTAACTCTTCCTATTTTTTACCTCATCTTAATATTCTTATGTCTTTTAGAGTGTATTGAAGAAAAGCCTTGAAATTACTTTTGTCGAATAAAATTTTAATTAAAAATGAACAAGGTAAAATCCTGCTTTAGCTTACTTCTTTTACTCGCAATATTTGCTTGCGGGAATAAAGAAAATATAGTTTCTGAAAAAGAAGCCAAACCTAAAATTGAGAAATCAATTGAATCTCAAAAACAAGTAATAGATGATGAAAGTATACCATCAGAAGATTTATGGGAAAACTGGAATCCGAAAATCGAAGCTTATTTCAGGCAAAATTTAAAAAAGAGCATGATCAAGAAAGGAATTAAAGAAGAAGATGCTTCAAAGTTTGCCGAATGTTCTATTACAAAAATGAAAGAACAAAACCTAATGCCTAAAGCGGTTCGAGATTATAAAAACTCTATGGAAATATTATCAATATCTGTTAGCTGTTCGCAAGAAATCGAGAAAAAATAGTTTTTCAAACTCTAATAAAAAGACTTATCCTATTAGTAATTTGACTTTTACAGGTTATTTAAGGAATCGCTCCTAAGTACATTTGCAAAAAATTAAATATCTGATTTAATCAGTAAAAAAAATAAACAAAATGAAAAAATTTCTAAATTACATCAGCATTGCATTAGTTACTTTAACGCTGTTTTCATGCAATAAAAACGAATGGACACCAGAAAAAGAAGCCGATTTTAAAAAGCAATTTACAGAAACTGCAAAAACTAAAGGAAACGGAATGTTCTCAGACGAACAAGCAACTTATATTGCAGACTGTGTTTTTGATAAAATTAAAGCGGATAATTTAAAACCAAACGATATTAAAAAACCTGGAGTTGTAATGTCTGTAAGACAAATGGGAGCTAAATGTTCGCAAGAAGCACTTTCCAAATTTAAATCTAATACAGCAATAAACAATAACTGGACAGCAGAAACCGAAAAAACATACAAAAGCGTTTTAAAAAGAAGCTTTATGCAAAACGGTGTAATGAGCGACAAAGCTGAATTTCTTGCCAATTGCGCATTGACAAAAATGAAAGAACAAAATATTGGTCCAGCAGATTTACAAGATCCTAAAAAAAGTAAAATAGCAAGAGAAATAGGAATTCAATGTGGTCAGGAATTAATGAAAAAGAAGTAAATTTCTAGTTCTAAAAAATCAAAAAAACCGTAATTACATTACTGCAATTACGGTTTTCTCTTTATAACAATTTTATTTAATCTCTAATTATACTAAACCAGCTTGAATTAAGTATTCAGCGATTTGGATTGTGTTTGTTGCAGCTCCTTTTCTTAAGTTATCAGCAACAATCCACATGTTTAATGTATTTGGCTGGCTTTCGTCACGACGAATTCTTCCAACAAAAACATCATTTTTACCTTCTGCGTATAAAGGCATTGGGTAAGTAAACGTATCTAAATTATCTTGTACCGTTACTCCGTCAGTATTATGAAGGATTTCACGAACTTCATTTACATCAAAATCATTTGTAAATTCAACATTTACCGCTTCACTGTGTCCGCCAACAACTGGCACACGAACTGCAGTTGCAGTAACTCTGATAGTATTATCTCCTAAGATTTTTTGAGTTTCGCGAACTAATTTCATTTCTTCTTTAGTGTATCCGTTTTCTTCAAAACTATCGCAATGTGGAATCGCATTTCTGTGAATTGGATATTTGTAAGCCATTTCACCTTGAACTCCAGCGTACTCGTTTTCTAATTGTTTTACCGCTTTTACACCCGTTCCTGTAATAGATTGGTAAGTAGAAACAATGATTCTTTTAATGTTGTATTTTTTGTGCAAAGGAGACAAAGCCAAAACCATTTGAATAGTAGAACAGTTTGGGTTTGCAATAATTTTATCTTCTTTAGTTAAAACAGAAGCATTGATTTCTGGAACTACCAATTTTTTAGTTGGATCCATTCTCCATGCAGATGAGTTGTCGATAACAGTTGTTCCGGCAGCAGCAAATTTTGGAGCCCATTCTAATGAAGTATCTCCACCAGCTGAGAAAACTGCAATATCAGCTTTCATATCAACAGCTGTTTGTAAACCTACTACTTTATATTTCGTTCCTTTATATTCGATTTCTTTTCCAACTGATCTTTCTGATGCAACAGGAATTAATTCTGTAACAGGAAAATTTCTTTCTGCTAATACTTTAAGCATTACTTCGCCTACCATTCCAGTAGCGCCTACAACTGCAATTCTCATTTTTATATTTTTAAATAATCAATTAATCTAATTTGTAACGCAAAAGTAAGTATAATAAAAGTCTCTGCAAGGTGATTCACAAAAAATAACAAATTGTTACAAAACAAACATTTTGTAACAATTATAAGCTTCATTATTTAAAACATCTAACCTAATAAAACTGTTTTAAAGCCTATATCTTTATAAATCAATTATTTTATTATAAATCCAGCTATAACATTATCTTTAAATTGTGCCCTATTTAACTTCTCATCCCAATAATAACATTCTGACATTCGATAATGGTCAAGATTTAACTTATGAAATTCATTTTTACTATTAAAAGCATCAACACCTATTTCTTTCAGCATTAAATTAATTTCTCCTTCATTAATTTTTACGGCACTTTTATAAAATTCTCCGTAAAATTCATAACTCAAATATGCAATTATTAATCTTCCAGTTCGATTTCTTTCGCAAAAAAATGAACTAATTCATCGCCGAAACGCAAATTCTCATTATCCGAAACATAATCTAAATTTAATTTTAAATACCATTGAAAAAGATGATCTTCATCTAAAAAGATAATTGCAAAATCATCTTCAAATGCAACCGCAAGTCCATAAAATTTTATTTTTTCAATATTAATTGGCATTCGTCCAATTAAAGCACTTGTATTATGTCCCATACTTTATTAATTAATTCTTGTAAAAAAACCGCCTCTTTAGAAGGCGGTTAAATTAGACTTAGTGTAGCGGTATTATATTTTTATTTATTTTTCAATAAATCTCTAATCTGTGTCAATAATTCTTCTTGAGTTGGTCCAGCTGGAGGCGGTGGCGCAACATCTTTCTTTTTAGCATGGTTCATCGCCTTAATTATCAGAAATAAAACAAAAGCCACAATTATAAAGTTAATTACTGCCGATATAAAGACTCCGTACTTTACACCTCCAAAAGCAGTTAATTGTTCAATAGTCGATAAATGCGCAGCATCTAAAGCTGGTTTCAATAATAATGGCGTAATTACATCTTCAATAAATGAGCTTACAATTTTACCAAAAGCAGCTCCAATGATCACCCCGACAGCCAGATCGACTACGTTGCCTTTCATTGCAAATTCCTTAAATTCTGAAAAAAATCCCATATTTGATCTGTTTAGTTGAATAATAAATGATTATCGAAAATACGCAATTTTATTGGAATTTCTTAAAATTATCTGAAAAATACCCTCTTTACGCGCTGCGAAATACTCGTCATTATCTCATACGGAATCGTTTTTAAAGCCTCAGCCATCTCAATAACGGTCGGGCTTTCGCCAAAAATAATCACAGAATCACCTTCTTTGCAATCTATATCGGTTACGTTGACCATTAGCATATCCATGCAGACGCTTCCGACTATTTTGGCTTTTTGATTTTTAATGGTGACAAAACCAACTTCATTTCCCCATAATCTCGCAATTCCATCAGCATAACCAATCGGAATTGTGGCAATTTTAGTTTCTTTTTCTGCCATAAAACGGCGTCCGTAACCTACGCTATCGCCCGCAGGAATGGTTCTAACTTGAGAAATAATAGATTTTAAAGTTCCAACGTTTTCCAGATATTTTTGTTCCAAAGGATCATTTGAAACTCCGTATAAACCAATTCCTAAACGCACCATATTATATTGTGCATTTGGAAAATTACTAATTCCAGAAGTATTCAAAATATGTCGAATTGGGTTGATATTTAATTCGCTGATTAATCTTGAAGATAATTTTTCAAACAATGCAATCTGCTGATTCACAAAATCATAATGTTTTGGATCATCGCTTGTCGCTAAATGCGAAAGAATACTTTGAACGCGAACAGTTGCATTTCCTCTTAAAGTTTCGATCAATTCTTCGAGTGTATTTTCTTCAAAACCTAGACGATGCATTCCTGTATCGATTTTGATATGAATTGGGAAATCCTTTAGTTTCTTTTCACGTGCAATTTTCAAAAAAGCATTTAATCCTTTTATGCTATAAATTTCAGGTTCTAACTGATATTGAATAATGGATGGAAAACTTGTCGATTCAGGATTTAAAACCATAATTGGAAGTTTTATTCCGCCATTTTTTAACGCTATTCCTTCATCGGCGAAAGCCACACCCAAATAATCCACTTTATGATGTTCTAATAATTTGGCAATTTCTAAACCGCCGTTTCCGTAACCAAATGCTTTTACCATCACCATCATTTTTACATTAGCAGCCAATTTGGATTTGAAATAATTAAAGTTGTGGCTAATGGCATCGAGATTAATCTCTAAAACCGTTTCGTGTGTTTTTTCTTCAAGAAGTGAAACAATTTCTTCGAACTTAAATGACCTTGCTCCTTTTATTAAAATAGTTTCATTATTGAAATTCAGATTGTCAATTTCTGCAATAAAATCAGCTGTGTTTGGAAACATTACGCTATTTGGAAATTTAGCTCCAAAAGAAGAAATCGTTGAACCAATGCCAATTATGCGGTTTATTTTATTATCTGAAATTAATTGAGCCACTTTAGAATACAATTCTTCATTGGCGAATCCGCTCTGGAAAATATCAGATAAAATAACGGTTTTTGAAGCTCCTTTTTTCTTTTGGCTTTCTAAGAAATCCAAAGCAATTTTAAGCGACTGAAAATCGGAACTATAACTATCATCAATAATACTGCAATTGTTAATTCCGTTTTTTACTTCCAAACGCATTCGAACTGGATAAAGCATCTCGATTCGATTCTGAATCGTTTCTTGATCGTAATCAAAATGCAATAAAACCAACAAACAGGAAATCGCATTTTCTACAGAAGCCGAATCATTAAACGGAATTTCTAAATTGAATTTTTCGTTTTTGTATCGATATTGGATAAAAGTATGGTCGTTTTTATGTTCTCGTTTTTCAATAAAAACATCAGCTTTTTTATCTGTAAAACTCCAAGAAAACAATTTTCTCGGATGATGCATATATTCGGCAACAAATTGAGACAAACAAGAATCTACCACTTCATTTTTTTGATAAATAATGATTGGGCAATCTTTAAATAAAATCAGTTTTTCATCAATTTTCTGCACTAAATTTAAAAAACCCTCATCGTGTGCAGAACCAATACTAGTTAAAATTCCAATATTAGGTTTGATGATTTTCTCCAGTTTCACCATTTCATTAACCGTTGAAATTCCGGCTTCGAAAATTCCTAAATTATGTTTTACATTAATTGCAATTACCGAAAGCGGCACTCCAACTTGAGAATTGTAACTTTTTGGACTTCTAATAATATTATAATCAGGACTCAATAAGAAATTAAGCCATTCTTTTACAATCGTTTTGCCGTTGCTTCCCGTTAATCCGATAACTGGAAAATGAAACAGATTTCTGTAGTAAGCCGCAAATTCCTGAAGCGCCTGACGTGTGTTTTCAACAACCAAAAAATTAGCTTTGTCTGCATAACCTTCAGGTATATGATGAACTACAAAATTATGCACGCCATTTTCGATTAAATCGGGAATAAATAAATGAGCATTGTTGTTAACGCCAGCCAGAGCAAAAAATAAAGTCTGTGATCCGTTTTGAAGAGAACGGCTATCAATTGAGATATGATCGATTAAAACATCAGCATCTGAGCCAATCCATTTGGCATTTAGAACTGAAACCAGGCTTTTTAAATTTATGCTCATTTAGAAATTTCTTTTTTTCAAAATTAAAAAAAGGTTTGCCACTAATGTCCCAAATTTTTACAAATTAATTTCACGCAGATTTAAAAAGATTTAAGCAGATGCGCGCAGATTTTTTTTTAATTAAATTGGCTTAGATCTGCCTCAATCTGCAGAATCTGCGTGAAAAATATAATCTTTTCAATCCTGAAATCTGTGGCTAAAAAAATAATTCATGTGAATTCGTGTAATTCGTGGCAGAAAACATTTATTGATTATATTTGTTTTTATACCAAAAATTTAATCATTTTGAAAAAGTTACTGCCCGTTTTCTCTTATATATTACATCCCATTTTTATATCAGTGTACGCCACTTTATTTTATCTTTTTTATAAAGAAGATGTATTTAGTGTAAATGAGAAATATTATGTTTTAATTCAAATTTTGGTAATAAATGTGATTGTTCCAGTCTTGTTTTATTTATTATTGAAATCGACTGGACATGTAAAATCGATTATGTTAAGCCAAACTACAGAACGTACAATTCCGCTAATTTTGCAGTGCTTTCTATATATTTTATTGGTCAAAAGAAGTATCGTAATTACTCGTTATCCTGAGCTTCATTTCTTTTTTCTCGGAGCATTATTTAGTTCGATTTTGGCTTTGGTATGTGTATTGTTTAAAACCAAAGCAAGCTTGCATATGGTTGCGATAAGCGGTTTCACCATTTTTGTAATTGGCTTAAATATTCATCTTCAACTGCATAATCCATATTGGCCTGCGTTACTGATTTTATTGTCAGGAATTGTAGCTTCATCTCGCTTAGAAATGAACGCTCATACTTCAAGAGAAATATTAATTGGATTGTTTGTTGGAATAATGCCGCAGCTTTTATTTTTATATCTGTGGTTATAAAATATAGAATATCAATCCCGCATTTAAGGTTTTCATATTGATTTTTTCGCCAGATAAAGTCGTCGCAGAATTAAACAACGGACTTAAACCATAATAGAGGTAAACATTCCATGTATTGTATCCCGCTGCAATATAAGGTCCGTATTGGAATTTATTGATATCTCCGTTATTTTTGATTTTATATGTTTTTTCGCCATCATCTAAAACAGATGTACTCGAAAAGATATAGCTCAATTTTACTCCGCCATAAATACGCCAGAATTTAGTACTTTCATAAGTCGAGTTACGCCATCTAAATTCTATTGGAAGATCTACGGAATATTGTCTATAACGATTAGAAACAAATTCGCTAGAATTATTCACACCATAAATAATGGCACCTGAAGCATCTTCAGAAATCGTTAAATTTTGATAGTAGTTTTGATAACTTAAGCCTAATCCTGTAGCAATAGCAATGGTTCTAGTTTTATTAACAGGCATATCGCGCAAGAAACCTCCCGAAAGTCCAAGAGAAAATTTATTCTGTTTGAAATCGATTGGAATATCAGTAAACATGTTATACGTAACCGAAAAATAAAACTGATCTTCTCGATACAAAGAATCTATTTTTATAACTGGTTTTATCTCAGGTTTAACATCTTCTTGTGCAAAAGAGTTAAAGAAAGTGAGTAAAAATAAGCAGCTAAAAATAATTCGCATATCGTAGTTTTGGTTTTAAAGAGATGATTTTAAACAAACGCTATTTTGAGCGTATTTATTTCACATACAAATATAATATAATGGTTTCTGTAGTTACGATAAGAAGTCGAAATATTCTCTTTTTGATCGCGAATAAAATTAATTGCTGCATTTTCTTTAATAAATCGATTCGAAGGCTTAAAAAATAAATGAATTTTCTTTTATCTTTTATACCTTTGCAAATCATGAAAAGAAAGCAGCTCATATTAAGTTTATCTTTTGCTGTAACAATATTGTTCTCGATATTGTTTCAGTCGATACACAGCTATGAGCATATTGTAAAACAGCTTTCAGAAAAACAATGCCATCATAATTACAATGATCCGAGTGGCGAAATAACGCATCAACATCATGATTATGACGTTTGTTTCGTTTGTCATTTTGCTTTTGAATCTTTTATTCTTCCTCAAAATTTCTCTTTTGAATTTCATTCATTTGATAGAGAAACACCTTATTTCTTCCCATTTTCAGAGAAGATTTTTTCTGTTTCAAACACTTCGTATTACTTACGAGGTCCCCCTGCTGTTATAGTTTCTTAAGTTTCGATTATTCGAAAAAACATCACATTTCTTTTAGTTTAAAATTCAAAAAAACATTGAGTTTCCTAATCCTATTTTTATCAATCAGGATCAGAATGCTTTATTGTTAGTTTTGATTTTCATTCGAAGAAAAAAATCAATTTAACTATAGCATCATTTTCAAATGAAAAAATTTATAATTGCCCTTATTTTAGGGTTTTCGGGCATGCTTTCTGCTCAAAATTCGGTTTCAGGAACCGTAACCGATAATCAGAATAATCCATTGCCAGGAGTTTCTGTTTATGCTCCAGAATTACACAAAGGAACAACAACAGATGCAAACGGAAAATACGAATTGAACAATCTTCCAAACGGAAGTCTTCGTGTTGCTTTTACATATGTTGGTTATGCAAATCAGAATAAAACGATTGCAAAATTGCTGAAGCAAAATACATTAGACATTACGCTTGAAGAATCTATTTTGGAAATGGATGAAGTTGTTGTTTCTACGCCTTTCAACAAATTGCAATCGCAAAACGTAATGAAAATCGAGCACGAAAGCATCAAAACCTTACAGCAAAAAGGAACTTCAACTTTAATTGAAGGTTTAGCGACAATTCCTGGAGTTTCTCAGATTTCTACTGGAACTTCTATCGGGAAACCTGTAATTCGTGGACTTAGCGGTAATCGTGTTTTGGTTTATTCTCAAGGTGTTCGTATCGAAAACCAACAGTTTGGAGACGAGCATGGTTTAGGTTTAAATGATGCCGGAATAGAAAGTGTTGAAGTTATTAAAGGCCCAGCTTCTTTATTATATGGTTCTGATGCTTTGGGTGGCGTTTTATATTTCAATCCTGAAAAATTTGCTGATGCAGGAACTTTCAAAGCTAATTTCAGCCAAAAATATTTTACTAATACAGAAGGAAGCAATTCTTCTATCGGATTAAAAACTTCTACTGATAATTGGAAATTCTTGGCTCGCGGAAGCTACAACACACATTCTGATTACAAAATTTCTGGCGGAGACCGAGTGACAAATTCACGTTATAACGAAACAGATTTTAAAACCGGAATTGGATACAGCAATTCAAGTTTTTCAAGTGTTTTAAGATACAACTACAACAAACTGGATATTGGAATTCCAGAAGACGGAATCGCGGAACAATCTTCTAGCAAAGACACACAATTTCCAAGACAAGGAATTTTCAATCATTTATTGAGTTTAAACAATGTTATTTTCTTCGAAAATTCAAAACTAGATGTTGATTTAGGATATATTGCCAATGACAGAAGCGAGTTTGAAGACAGTAATGAAGCTTCTCTTCACATGAAATTGAATACGTTCAATTATAATGCAAAATATCATTTTCCGAAATTCGGAAAAGTTGAAACTATTTTAGGAGTTCAAGGAATGCATCAAACCAACAAAAATTCTGGCGAAGAATATTTAATTCCAAATGCTACAACGAACGATTTTGGAGTTTTTGGAACTGCAAATTACGAATGGGATAACAGCGTTATTCAAGCTGGATTACGTTTTGACAACAGAAATATTACTTCAATTGCACACGGAACTGAAGGTGAAGAGGGATATTTTTTACCACTTGATAGATCTTTTGACAGCTTTAATGCTTCGTTAGGTTATAAAACAAAATTGGCAGAACCTTTAACGCTTCGTTTAAATGTTGCGACAGGATTTAGAGCTCCAAACTTGGCTGAATTAACTTCAAATGGCGTTCACGAAGGAACAAATCGTTACGAAATTGGAAATGCCGATTTGAAAACAGAACAAAACGTTCAGACCGATTTGAATTTAGAGTACAAAAACACGCATTTTGAATTTTTCGTAAACGGATTCTATAATCACGTAAACAATTATATCTACACTTCGCCAACTGGAGAAGTTAGAGACGATAATGATGTGTTTGCTTATGTTCAGGACAATGCACAATTGTACGGTGGGGAAGTTGGTTTGCACTTTCACCCGCATCCATTAGACTGGTTGCATTTTGAAACTAGTTTTGAAACGGTTACAGGTAAAAAAGAAAACAAAGATTACTTGCCTTTGATTCCTGCAAACAACTGGAACAACACACTTAGAACCGAATTTAATATCAAAAACTGGTTAAGCGAAGGTTTTGCTTCTTTGAATGTTTCTTCGACTTTCAACCAAGACAATGTTAGTGGTTTTGAAACGGCTTCTAAAGGTTATACTTTGGTGAACTTAGGTTTTGGAGGAACAGTTAAATTAGGAAAAACGGCTTTCGACATTAATTTAAACGGAAACAATTTATTTGACAAAAAATACATTGCGCACCTTTCTAGATTGAAAACAGACGGTATTCCAAACATTGGAAGAAATATCGTTTTGGGAGTTAATTTCAACTTGTAATTTTATTTAACCGCAAAGAACGCAAAGGAAAACGCAAAGTTCACAAAGTTTTATTTGCTTTGCGAACTTTGCGAAAAACTCCTAGCGTTCTTTGCGGTTAAACATTTATCAATTCTCACAAAAAGTGCTATTTTTGTTACAACAGATAAAACTAACTATGAAAAAAACATTTTTATTAATGGCAATTACAACCGCAGGAATTTCGTTTGGGCAAGGCAAAATACAATATCCACAAACCAAAAAAGGAGAAACTGTCGATGTCTATTTTGACACAAAAGTAAGCGATCCTTATCGTTGGCTTGAAGATGATAAATCTGCTGAAACTGGAGCTTGGGTAAAAGCTGAAAACGAAGTTACTTATGCTTATTTAGATAAAATTCCGTTTCGCGACGAACTTAAAAAGCGAATGGAAACGCTTTGGAACTACGAAAAAATCGGCGCTCCATCTAAAGAAGGAAAATTTTCTTATTATTCTAAAAATAACGGACTTCAGAATCAATCTGTTGTTTACAGAAAAGATCAAAACGGAAAAGAAGAAGTTTTCTTAGATCCGAATACTTTTTCTAAAGATGGAACAACTTCACTTGGCGGTTTAGATTTTTCTAAAGACGGAAACAAAGCGGCTTACGCAATTTCTGAAGGAGGAAGCGACTGGAGAAAAGTAATTATTGTTGATGCTATTTCTAAGAAAGTTCTTGAAGATACTTTGGTTGATGTAAAATTCAGCGGTATTTCTTGGTACAAAAATGAAGGTTTCTACTACTCTAGTTATGAAAAGCCAAAAGGAAGCGAATTGTCTGCAAAAACAGATCAGCACAAATTATATTTTCACAAATTAGGAACTTCTCAAAAAGACGATAAAGTTATTTTTGGAGGAGATTTAAAAAGAAGATATGTTGGCGGTTATGTTACTGAAGACGACCATTTCTTAATAATTACAGCTGCTAATTCGACTTACGGAAATGAACTGTATATTAAAGATTTGACTAAACCAAATAGTCCAATCGTTACAATTGTAGATAATTTTAATTCTGACAATTCAATTATTGAAAATGAAGGAACAAAATTATTCATTCATACTGATTATAATGCGCCAAACGGCCGTGTTGTTACTGTTGATGCGGCTAATCCAAAAATAGAAAATTGGAAAGATTTTATTAAAGAAACTGAAAACGTATTGAACCCTTCAACTGGCGCTGGATACTTTTTTGCTAATTATACAAAAGATGCCGTTTCGTTTGTATTACAATACGATTACAACGGAAAATTAGTTCGAGAAATCAAACTTCCTGCTGTTGGAACTGCTGGAGGATTTGCTGGAAAAAAAGACGAAAAGATTCTTTATTACAGTTTTACAAATTACACAACTCCAGGAAGCATTTATTCTTTTGAACCAAAATCTGGAAAATCTGAAGTTTATCAAAAACCAATAGTTGATTTCAAAAGTGAAGATTACGAGTCTAAGCAAGTTTTCTATACTTCAAAAGATGGTACAAAAATCCCGATGATTATTACCTATAAAAAAGGAACAAAATTAGACGGTAAAAACCCGACAATCCTTTACGGTTACGGCGGATTCAATGTTAGTTTAACGCCAAGTTTCAGTATTGCAAATGCTGTTTGGATGGAAAACGGAGGTGTTTACGCTGTTGCTAACTTAAGAGGAGGCGGTGAATACGGAAAAAAATGGCATGATGCAGGAACGAAATTGCAAAAACAAAATGTATTCGATGATTTTATCGCTGCTGCGGAATATCTAATCGCTCAAAAATATACTTCATCAGATTATTTAGCTATTCGCGGAGGATCTAACGGAGGATTATTGGTTGGTGCTACAATGACTCAGCGACCAGATTTAATGAAAGTCGCTCTACCAGCCGTTGGAGTTATGGATATGCTTCGTTACAATGCTTTTACTGCTGGCGCAGGATGGGCTTTTGATTACGGAACTGCTCAAGATAACAAAGAAATGTTCGAATACTTAAAAGGATATTCTCCAGTTCACAACGTTAAAAAAGGAACTCATTATCCTGCAACAATGGTTACAACTGGAGATCATGACGATCGTGTTGTTCCGGCACACAGCTTTAAATTTGCTTCTGAATTACAAGAAAAACAAACAGGAGAAAATCCAGTTTTAATTAGAATTGATGTAAAAGCAGGGCACGGAGCAGGAAAATCTGTTGCGGCGTCTATTCAAGAAAATGTAGATATTCAAGCATTTACACTTTACAATATGGGTTTTAAAGCTTTGCCAAAAAAGTAGAACTTTAAGCTAGATTTTTTTTAGCCACGAATTCACGAATTTATTTCTGAATATCGTGGCTAATTTATTTTATGCCACAGATTAAACGAATTTGATGGATTAGATAAATCTGTGAAAATCTTTTAATCTGTGGCTTTTATTTTTTTTCACGCAGATTTGGCAGATTTAGGCAGATTGATTTAAAAAAATCTGCGTGCATCTGCTAAAATCATTTTAAATCTGCGTGAAATAAATTCATACAATTCGATACAGAATTTTAAACATGTAGATTAAAATAAATTCGTGAATTCGTGGCTAACTTTTTTAAATAAACCATTTATGCTAAATTTGAGAAACTAAAAACTTAAACAATGGAAATTATAAAATGGGGAATTATTGGCTGCGGAAATGTAACCGAAGTAAAAAGCGGACCAGCTTTTCAGAAAGCTCCAAATTCGGCTTTAGTAGCGGTTATGCGAAGAGACGCAACACTTGCCGAAGATTATGCCAAACGCCACAATGTTCCGAAATGGTATTCTAATGCTGAAGATTTAATTAATGATCCAGAAGTTGATGCTGTTTATATTGCTACTCCTCCATCTTCTCATAAAGAATATACCATTTTATGCGCCAAAGCAGGAAAACCTGTTTATGTTGAAAAACCAATGGCTTTAACTTTTGCGGAATGTAACGAAATGATCAGCGCTTGCAAAGAACACAATGTTCCTTTATTTGTCGCTTATTATAGAAGAGCTTTGCCTCGTTTTTTAAAAATAAAAGAAATAATCGATCAGGGAAAATTAGGAACTATCAGACACGTAAATTGTGTTTTGTACCATCCTTTTGAAGCACGTTATGACGACGAAATCAATCTTCCTTGGACGGTTTTACCTCATATTTCTGGAGGTGGAATTTTTGTTGATTTGGCTTGTCATACTCTAGATTTCCTAGATTTTGTTTTAGGTCCGATAAAATCAGTTCGCGGACATGCCACTTCTCAGTTAATGGCTTATCCTGCCGAAGATGCTGTTTCAATGTCATTTTTATTTGAAAACGGAATTCACGGATCAGGCATTTGGAATTTTACTAGTTTCGAACGTTATGACAATACCGAAATTGTAGGTGATAAAGGAAAAATCTCTTTTTCTACTTTTGGAAATGATCCCCTGCATATTCAATATGTTAATGGCGAAAAAGAAACCATTACGATTGAAAACCCGCTTCACATTCAACAGCCGTTTATTGAAACTGTTATTGCTGAACTTTTAGGGAATGAAAATGCTTCTCCATCAAAAGGTACTTCTGGCGCCAGAACCACTTGGGTTATTGATCAAGTTTTGAAGGAGTTTAGAGATTCGAAATTATAATTATCAATTAAAATACAATTTGTCATCCTGACGAAGGAAGGATCACACTTGAAACTCCGCAATCTAAATCGTCAATCTTTGTCGAGTCTCTAGTGTGATCCTTCCTTCGTCAGGATGACAGACAAGACTCAAAAAAAAGAGGATATTCTTTCGAATATCCTCTTTTTGTAAACTATAAACTATAAAAAAAATTGGAAAAATTATAGGCTGTATTTAAGACCTAAAGTTAATCCTAAACCAGAAATTCCAACATAAGAACTTAACTCATCCATTTTATCATTTGGTCTAGTTGTATCTGCCGTGTCTGACGTTGCAGTATTTGGATTGAATAATGGATTGTTAGAATTTACATCTAATTTCTTGTGATAGTTTGTATATCTCTGTGCAGTAGTTCTAGTTGCTAATGCATCTTGTCCATTTACTGTATATTCTGTAGTTTCTTTAGTCTTACCATGAACAGTAAAGTTACGGTATTCTAACTCTGCGAAAGCAGAAATGTGTTTTCCTAATTTATAAGACGTTCCTAATGCTGCCATAAATCCAATTGTTGGATTTGGCTTCACAACATCTTTAGAATAGATATCATTTTTAGCTACTTGATTAGCACCTACATAAGTCAAAAGCTCTCTATCTGTTTTAATATCTAATGTACCGTGAATTGGCACAATAACTCCAACTTTAGTATATGGTTCAAAACCATGAGCATCACCTAAAAACATTACAATAGAAGGTGCTAAATCAAATGCTTTGATTTGTCCTTCAGCTGTAAAACTAATGTATGTAGCGGCAGTAGTAGCAGCATCGTATCCATAAAGTCTATCTACAGTCTGAGCCATTGTCTTACTATTACTTATGTAGTAATTTGCAGCCATCTCAACTCCTAAACGAGTAGAAAAACGGTAACCAGCAGTAATACCACTTCTGAAACCTTGTCCAAAAGAACCAGTTATACTTTCTCTTGAAACCAATTTATTGCTAGTTAAAGTACCTGAATAAATATCTCTATTAGGAGCTTGTCCTCCTACTTCAGGAAATTCTGTAGATGCTGTTTGGTTAAAATATGATCCACCCAATTTAAAATACCAGCTTTCTGGTTTTTCTGCTTTTTCTGTTTGCGCCATTGTGGCCATAGAGCAAACTAATAATCCTAATAAAAATAGGTTCTTTTTCATAATTTTGATTTATTGATTAGTACAAACTTAGGATATTTTAACATATTCTTATGGTTTGTAAAGTTAGACTTGGAACGAAAACGTTGTAATTTTGGGCAATATTACTAAAAAACTATTATGCACGCATATTTTTAACATAAAAATTTAACATGTGTTTAAATTTTAACTGTTAATTTTTTAGTTCAGTTTAAAATTAATCTGCATTTTCTCCAATTCCTGCAATAACTCAGCTGATATTTTGATCTTCAGACGACGGCTAGGCATCGTCAATTTGGTAACTACTTTTATCTCTTCGACTTCATTTACCTCTTGTATTTTTGTATCTTCAAGTGCGGCATCTTCATTTTCATTTTCACCTTCAAAAATAGCATCATCAGAATCTTCAAAATCTGTCGGCGTTTCTACCTCAACCAGTTTTTTTATTTTTTCTAATTCCATGATTTCAAAAGTCACAGAATTCTCTCCTTTATTTTCATTAAATAAATGACTCAGCTTATGTATAAATTCAGGCTGAAGATCTTTTATATTCAATAGAACGATCAGCTTTTTAGCGAAAGCTTCTAAAATATCCTGCAATTGGCGAATCTCAACAAACTGCATTCTTGGATCTGATTTTTTACCTGTATCATGATTTACCCAACCGTCTTTTATCAATATTTTCAAAAAGGCAAAATTGTTCTGAATTAAGAAATGGCGGAATTTTAAATACTCCTCACCAAAAATCTTAAACTCATAACTTTCGTCATACCCTTCTAAGTTGAACGCTGCCCAACCTTTTCCGTTTTTAGCAACACGATGCTGTACGTTATTGATAATTCCGGCAAAATGTAAATTCTTTCCAACATATTCATTCATACTTTTCAATGCTTCCAATCGAGCATTACAGAAGTATTTCATTTCAAATCTAAAATCATCCAGCGGATGTCCAGAAATATAGATTCCGACAACTTCCTTTTCTTTAGCTAATTTTTCCATTGTGCTCCAGTCTTCACATGGCGGTACAACAGGCTCAGCAATTTGTACTTCACTGGTTTCTCCAAACAAACTTACCTGAGATGAGTTTTCATTTTCCTGAAACTTTGATCCGTAACGCATCGCTTTTTCGTAGAATGTAATTCCGTCGCCATCGTCATGAAAATATTGCGCTCTTGTTGTTCCTTCAAATGAATCGAATCCTCCCGCAAGTGCCAAATTCTCAATCGCTTTTTTATTAGCTGCACGCAAATCAATTCGCTTCGCTAAATCAAAAATTGATTTATATCTTCCGTCTTTTCTATTTTCTACAATGGTTTCTACAGCTCCAGAACCTACACCTTTAATTGCACCCATTCCGAAACGAACGGCATAATCATCGTTTACCGTAAATTTATAATACGATTCGTTTACGTCTGGTCCAAGTACTTGTAATCCCATACGTTTACATTCTTCCATAAAGAACGAAACCTGTTTGATATCGTTCATGTTATTCGAAAGTACTGCTGCCATATATTCCGCAGGATAATGCGCTTTCAAATAAGCCGTTTGGTACGCAATCCAAGCATAACAAGTCGAGTGCGATTTGTTGAAGGCGTAACTCGCAAACGCTTCCCAGTCTTTCCAGATTTTTTCCAAGACTTTTGCGTCATGACCTTTAGCAGCAGCTTGCTCCACAAACTTCGGCTTCATTTTATCTAGTACGTCTTTTTGTTTCTTACCCATCGCTTTACGCAAGACGTCGGCCTCACCCTTTGTAAATCCTGCCAAAGACTGAGACAAAAGCATTACCTGCTCTTGGTAAACCGTAATTCCATAGGTTTCAGATAAATATTCGGCACAGGCATCTAAATCGTATTTGATTTCCTCGTCGCCGTTTTTTCTTCGAACGAAAGACGGAATATATTCCAAAGGTCCCGGACGATACAATGCATTCATGGCAATTAAATCTCCAAAAACCGTTGGTTTCAGATCTTTCATGTATTTCTGCATTCCAGGTGACTCATATTGGAAGATTCCAACGGTTTCACCTCTTTGGAAAAGCGCATACGTTTCTTCATCATCAATCGGGAAATTATCTGGATCAAGATCAATTCCTGTTCTGTATTTTACCAGTTTTACGGTATCTTTTATCAGCGTAAGGGTCTTCAGACCCAAGAAGTCCATTTTCAGCAATCCGGCACTTTCTGCAACCGAGTTATCGAACTGTGTTACATATAAATCAGAATCTTTTGCTGTCGTAACAGGAACATAATTCGTAATATCCGACGGCGTAATGATTACACCACAGGCATGAATTCCTGTGTTACGCATCGATCCTTCAAGAATTTTTGCCTGCTGAATGGTTTCTCCTGCCAAATCATCTTCATTGGCAATCGCAATTAATTCTTTTACGTTATCAAATTCGTCTGAACGAAGGGCTTTTTTAACTTCCTCTTCACTCTCTGAAATAAAACGCGCCAAATTCCATTTAGACGGCATCATTCCTGGAATCAGTTTTGCAATTCTATCGGCTTCGAACAACGGTAAATCCAGTACACGCGCCGTATCACGAATAGCCGATTTGGTTGCCATTTTACCATAAGTGATAATCTGTGCTACCTGTTTTTGACCGTATTTGTTGATTACATAATCCATTACACGTCCACGACCCTCGTCATCAAAGTCGATATCAATATCGGGCATCGATACACGGTCAGGATTTAGGAAACGCTCAAAAAGTAAGTCGTATTTAATAGGGTCAATATTGGTAATTCCCAGACAATATGCAACGGCTGAACCTGCTGCAGATCCACGACCTGGCCCTACCGATACGTCCATTTTTCTAGCCTCGGCAATGAAATCCTGTACGATCAAAAAGTAACCTGGATATCCAGAATTTGAAATTGTCAGCAATTCGAAATCTAGACGTTCTTGAATTGATTCGGTAATTACGCCATATCTTCTTTCAGCTCCTCGCATTGTAAGATCACGCAAATACGCATTTTCACCACGAACACCATTGTCTTTTTCATCTTCAGGATCAACAAATTCTTCTGGAATATCAAACTTCGGAAGCAATACATCACGGTAAAGTGAATATCCTTCAACCTTATCAATAATTTCCTGAATATTGATAATCGCTTCTGGCAAATCAGCAAAAAGCTTTTTCATCTCGTCTTGCGACTTGAAGTAGTATTCCTGATTTGGAAGTCCGTAGCGGTAACCACGTCCACGTCCAATAGGTGTTGCTTGTTTTTCACCGTCCTTTACACACAATAAAATGTCGTGCGCATTGGCATCTTCTTTATTTAAATAATACGTATTGTTAGTCGCAATTAATTTGACATTATGCTTTTGCGAAAATTCAATCAGGGTTTTGTTGACGCGATTTTCGTCTTCCTGATTGTGGCGCATCACTTCTAGATAGAAATCTTCGCCAAATTGTTCTTTCCACCAAATTAAAGCTTCTTCGGCTTGGTTTTCACCTATGTTCAAGATTTTACTCGGAATCTCTCCGTATAAATTCCCAGACAAAACCATGATATCTCCTTTATATTGCTCGACAATTTTGCGGTCAATTCTCGGAACATAATAAAATCCGTCTGTATAGGCGATCGAAGCCATTTTAGCCAAGTTATGATAACCTGCTTTATTTTTAGCTAACAAAACAACCTGATAACCGTTGTCTTTTTTGCTTTTGTCTAAGTGATTTTCGCAGATATTAAATTCACAACCCACAATTGGCTTTACCTCAGTTTCTGTTGGTTCTTCACCAGCTTCAACCAAAGCTTTATTTTTTCCAGAAGCAGCTTTGTTGTGGTTCATAACAGCGCTCACAAAATGGAAAGCTCCCATCATGTTTCCAGTATCCGTCATTGCAACGGCCGGCATTCCGTTTTTGGCTGCAGCTGCGACAATATTTCCAATTCCGATAGTCGATTGAAGAACCGAAAACTGCGTGTGATTGTGCAAATGCGCAAATTTCGCTACTTTGAAATCAGCTTTATCTTCTTCTGAAACAACGGTCTGCTGACCTTCTCCTGCTAAAGCTTTAAGCTGTTCTCTGATTTTATCAGAAGCTGCTTTTAAATTAATATGTTTTAAGCCAATTAGTTTAAAAGGCTCAGCATTTCTTTCCTGAAAATCTTTAAAATATTCCTTCGGAACGTCTAATTCTTCTTTGGTGAAAACCTCTCTTCTAACCAATTCCAAGAAACAACGCGTAGTTGCCTCAACGTCGGCAGTTGCGTTGTGCGCTTCCGCGAAAGGCTGATCGAAAAGATAGCTGTGTAATTCGGTCAAAGTTGGAAGTTTGAATTTTCCTCCACGACCTCCGGGAAGCTGTAATAAAGAAGCGGTAACTTCGGTACAAGTATCCAGAACAGGCATTGAACTCATTTGAGAATCTACACCCATTCTATGGAATTCGGCTCCCATAATATTAACGTCGAAACCTAAATTCTGTCCAACGATAAATTTAGTTTTGCTTAAAGCAATATTGAATTTCTCTAAAACTTCGGCCAAAGTGATTCCATCGGCTTCAGCCAATTCAGTAGAGATTCCGTGAATACGCTCGGCGTCATACGGAATATTAAATCCTTCTGGTTTTACCAAATAATCCTGATGTTCTATAAGCTGTCCCATTTCGTCGTGAAGCTGCCACGCAATTTGTATACAGCGAGGCCAGTTGTCAGAATCGGTTATTGGGGCATCCCAGCGTTTTGGTAATCCGGTTGTTTCGGTATCGAATATTAAATACATAGAGTTGTAAAAGTCAAATTTTAAAGCTCCAAATTCCAAATCCTACACATTGCAAAACATTGACAACATGAAACATAACAAAATGCGAAATGAAAAATCGGAGGAATTCAAATTTACGCTTTTTTTACAGAAATAACGAAACTAAAGTTGTTAACAAAAGCATCCAATAAAACTGTCAAATGCAATTCTTAAAATTTTAAACACATAGAAACATAGATCTCAATTTTATAAAAAGAAGCCTAAAAAAAATCTAGATTTTTAACACATAGTCCCGAAGCCTCGGGATGTTTTTAAAATAAGTGAAACGCCTTTGCAGACAAAGAAAAACTATGTCTCTATGTGTTTAAAACAAATTACACTCAAAGTTTTTAATCCAAAAAACTTCGATTATTCATTTTGGATACTCATTGCACCAAAATGAACACTTTTAAGCTGTAGTGTATCCTGAACTTTGCTTCATCAAATTATAACAATTAAAAAAACAATAATCATGAAAACAATTTTTATCACAGGCGCATCATCAGGTTTAGGAAAAGCAACAGCAAAATTATTCCACGAAAAAGGATGGAATGTAATTGCTACGATGAGAACTCCAGAAAAAGAAACTGAACTTTCTCAATTAAAAAACGTAACGCTTTTACCTTTGGACGTTACCAATTACGATCAGATACAAACTACAGTAAAAAAAGCATTGGAACTAAGCGACATTGATATCGTTTTTAATAATGCAGGTTATGGGTTAATTGGCCCTTTAGAAAGTCTTTCTGACGATCAAATCATCAAACAATTAAACACTAACTTATTAGGAGTTATTCGTGTTACCAATGCTTTTATTCCGTATTTCAGAGAAAGAAAAAGCGGTTTATTTATCTCAACAACTTCTATTGGCGGATTAATCGCTTTCCCTTTAGGATCTGTTTACCACGCTACAAAATGGGGATTGGAAGGCTGGAGCGAAAGTATGGCTTACGAATTAAATCCGTTTGGTGTACATATTAAAACGGTTTCTCCGGGCGGTATTAAAACTGAATTTTTACACGGTTCTCTTGACACAGGAGCAAAACTTGAATATGAGGCTATGACCAACAGCATGTTTGCAAGTGTTGACACGATGTTTGAAATGGCATCAACTCCAGAGCAAATTGCTGATGTGGTTTATGAAGCTGCAACCGATGGAAAAAATCAGCTAAGATATGTTGCCGGAGAAGATGCAAAAGCACTTTACAAACAACGATTAGAATTAGGCGCTGAAACTTTCCGCACTGAATTTGGAAAACAGTTTTTAGGTTCATAATAATTCCTGATGAGGCAATCCAAGAAGCTTGAACGTTATTTTATTAAGCTCCAGCGGAGCTAAATATTTATAGAACTTCAAGCATACAGATGAAAAAGAGCTCCAGCGGAGCGAAATACAGTATTAAAATATTTCGCTCCGCTGGAGCTTTGCGATCAATATTAAATATGATTTCTATAGATATTTCGCTTCTCCGAAGCTAAAGAGATTGTTCAATACTTTTCATAATACCTCATTAGTCTTTTAATTTTCTTATTTTTATATCATGGAAAAGAAAAACAATAATCCGGAAAAAATCTCTTCTATATCGCAGTTTCATGACTTGCTTCGATTGCCAAAACCGCTTCATCCGATGGTGAGTTTGGTAGACAATACACAATTGGTCATAAATGAAGATTTGGCCAATCATGCTTTTTTACTTGATTTTTATAAGGTATCTTATAAGTTTTCGACCAACGGAAAAATGGGCTACGGTCAAGGCTATTATGATTTCAACGAAGGCGGACTTATGTTTGCTTCCCCAACTCAGTTAATTTTTACTGAAAATGAGGAAGGCGCTGAATATGGTGGTTATACACTTTTATTTCATCCTGATTTTATTCGAAATTATCCTTTGGGAAAAAGCATCAAAAAATATGGCTTCTTTTCTTATGATACCAATGAAGCGCTGCATCTTTCTGATAGTGAAAAAACAATTATTATTGGATTATTGCAGAGTATCGAAAACGAACTCAATACCGCAATAGACGAAATGAGCCAAGATGTGATTGTCTCTTATATTGATGTTCTGCTGAATTACAGCAATCGTTTCTACAAACGCCAGTTCATAACCAGAAAAACCATCAGTCACGATTTATTATTAAAAGTCGAAGAAACTCTGGATAACTACTTTAGCAATGCAGAAACCTTGAAAAAAGGATTGCCAACGGTAGAATTTCTTGCTTCACAGATTAACGTTTCAAGTCATTATCTTAGTGATATGCTTCGTAATTTAACTGGATTAAATGCGCAACAGCATATTCATTCGAAATTAATAGAAAAATCAAAAGATTTTCTGATTACGACTAATCTTTCGGTAGCAGAAATTGCTTATCAATTAGGTTTTGAGTATCCGCAATCTTTCAGTAAATTATTCAAAAAGAAAACGAGTCTTACTCCATTAGAATTTAAAAACTCCCTGAATTAATTTTTAAAAGTACTACTCTCAAAAAATCAATTTCAGCCTTAAAAAATCATAAAATTTCATAAAAATATACCTCTTGGATGTCGTAGTATTTTGGTGTTTTATTCAATCTAAATAACGCCCAAAAAACTCTCTTAAAGGCTTCAAAAAACCTTAAAAGCAACCTTTTCACAAAGAAATCAAAACTAACAATTATTACTATTTTTATTCATTTTGTTAGATTTTTTCAATCAAATCCTTATATTTTATATTGATTTTGAGATAAATTTGCAAACTATTAAAACAAAAATCAAACAAGAAAAATTAAAGCCGAAAAAGAAAAGCTAAATCAGTTTCTTAATCATTTTTCTTTCAAATTTTAGTCTGCAAAAGCCATTTGGCAATTTGTAAATTAGTTTGGGTATCGTATATAATGAAATATTGAAATTGACGCTTTTTTATCTTTTTTTACTTTTGTTTTGCTATTATAATGAACAGGAAATTGCTGTGGTTATAGAAATTACAATTAAAAAAAATAAAAAATGAGTAAGACATTATTTGACAAAGTATGGGATTCACATGTAGTGCGTAAAATTGAAGATGGACCAGATGTGTTTTTTATTGACCGCCATTTCATTCATGAAGTTACGAGTCCTGTTGCTTTTTTAGGATTAAAGTCAAGAGGCGTTAACGTTTTATACCCACAACGTACTTTTGCAACTGCCGACCACAATACACCAACCATAAACCAACATTTACCAGTTCAGGATCCGCTTTCTGCTAATCAGCTTCAGGCTCTTGAAGACAATGCAAACGAATACGGAATTTCGCACTGGGGATTAGGTCACCAAAAAAATGGAATTGTACACGTAGTTGGTCCTGAAAACGGAATTACTTTGCCAGGTGCTACTATTGTATGTGGGGATTCTCATACTTCTACTCACGGTGCTTTTGGAGCTATCGCTTTTGGTATCGGAACTTCTGAGGTTGAAATGGTGCTTTCTACTCAATGTATTATGCAGCCTAAACCAAAGAAGATGCGTATCAACGTAAACGGACAATTAAGTAAAGGGGTTGGCCCAAAAGACGTTGCACTTTATATTATTGCTCAGTTAACTACTTCTGGAGGTACAGGATATTTTGTTGAATATGCTGGTGATGTTTTCGAAAACATGACTATGGAAGGTCGTATGACAGTTTGTAACCTAAGTATCGAAATGGGTGCTCGTGGAGGAATGATTGCACCTGACCAAACTACTTTCGATTTCTTAGAAGGAAGACTTTATGCTCCAAAAGGAGAAGCTTGGACAAAAGCTGTTGAATATTGGAAAACTCTTAAAACAGATACTGATGCTGTGTTTGATGCCGAATTAAACATCAAAGCTGAAGATATCGAACCAATGATTACTTATGGTACAAACCCAGGAATGGGAATTGGTATCACAAAACATATCCCAAGTGCAAACCAAGTTGAAGGTGGTGAGGAGACTTACAAAAAATCTTTAGCTTACATGGGCTTCCACGAAGATGACGTAATGATTGGAAAACAAATCGATTATGTTTTCTTGGGAAGTTGTACAAATGGACGTATTGAAGATTTTAGAGCTTTCGCTGAAATTGTAAAAGGAAGAAAAAAAGCAGATAATGTTACGGCTTGGTTGGTTCCAGGTTCTCACGTTGTTGAAGCTCAGATTAAAGAAGAAGGTATTTTAGATATTTTGACTGAAGCTGGTTTCGTATTACGTCAGCCGGGTTGTTCAGCTTGTTTAGCAATGAACGACGATAAAGTTCCTGCTGGAAAATACGCTGTAAGTACTTCAAACAGAAACTTTGAAGGTCGTCAAGGTCCTGGTTCAAGAACTTTATTAGCAAGTCCAATTATGGCTGCTGCAGCTGCTGTTACAGGAAAACTAACTGACCCGAGAGAATTATTTTAGATTGGAGATTTTAGATTTTAGATTTCTCACTTTGTGTAATCTTCATCTAAATTTCTTCAAAATAAAATTAACTAACATTATTAAAACAAAACATTTTAGATTCTGTGTTTTAAGTTTTCAAAAGAAAATCTAAAATCTAAAATCTAAAATCTAAAATTCCAAAAAATGGCATACGATAAATTTAATATACTTACCAGCAGTGCAGTGCCACTGCCAATTGAGAACGTAGATACAGATCAAATCATTCCAGCTCGTTTCTTAAAAGCTACAAAACGCGAAGGTTTTGGAGACAACCTTTTTAGAGACTGGAGATATAACGGAGACGATACACCAAAAGCAGATTTCGTTTTAAATGATTCTACTTATTCTGGAAAAATTTTGGTTGGAGGAAAAAACTTCGGTTCTGGATCTTCTAGAGAGCACGCTGCGTGGGCAGTTTACGATTACGGTTTTAGAGCTGTAGTTTCCAGTTTCTTTGCTGATATTTTCAAAGGAAACTGTTTAAATATTGGTGTTTTGCCAGTACAAATTAGCCCAGAATTTGCTGAAACTATTTTCAAAGCAATTGAAGCTGATCCTAAAACAGAATTAGAAATCAATCTTCCAAACCAAACAATTACTTTATTGTCGACTGGTCAGCAAGAATCTTTTGCTATCAACGGTTACAAAAAGAACAATATGATTAATGGTTTTGACGACATTGATTACTTACAAGATATGAAGGAAGATATTAAAGCTTTTGCTGATAAACTTCCTTACTAAATAGAAATCTCATTCAGGATATTAGACCCGACAGGTTTCAAAAACCAGTCGGGTCTTTCTAGAATAATAGGACGCGGATGAAACTGATTTATTTTCGCAAAAGCGCGGATTGACACGGATTTTATTCTATTCAATATAAAAAAATCCGTTTTATCAGCGTCTTCGCAAAACGAATACGTAAAATCAGCGTCAAAATTAAATAGGATGTTAATAATATCCGACCCGTTAGAAACATCAATATGGAAAAAAGAAAAATTGAAATAATGGATACGACACTTCGTGATGGTGAACAAACCTCAGGAGTATCTTTTTCTGCTGCGGAAAAACTAACCATTGCGCAATTGTTGTTGGAGGAATTAAATATTGATAGAATCGAAATTGCTTCGGCGCGAGTGAGCGAAGGAGAATTTCAAGCCGTAAAAGGCATTACTTCATGGGCTGAAGAAAGAGGCTATATTGACCGAATTGAAGTGCTAACGTTTGTTGACGGAGGCGTTTCAATCGACTGGATGAAAAAGGCCGGTGCCAAAGTGCAAAATTTATTGACCAAAGGTTCAATGAATCACTTAACGCATCAGTTAAAAAAAACACCCGAACAGCATTTTTCTGAAATCGCTCAAATCATTGCTTTAGCAAAAGAAAACAATATCGAAACCAATGTTTATTTGGAAGACTGGAGCAACGGAATGAGAAATTCTCCTGAATATGTTTTTCAATTTCTAGAGTTTTTATCCACTCAGCCAATCAAAAGAATTTTACTTCCAGACACTTTAGGAGTTTTAATTCCTTCTTTGGCTTTTGAATTTATTTCAAACATAAAAGCAAAATATCCAAACATTCACTTTGATTTCCACGCTCATAACGACTACGATTTAAGCGTTGCCAATGTTATGGAAGCGATAAAAGCTGGAATCAACGGGCTTCATGTAACCGTAAACGGAATGGGAGAACGCGCTGGAAATGCGCCTCTTGAAAGTACTGTTGCTGTTATCAACGATTATTTACCACAAGTAAAAATCAATGTGAAAGAAACCTCATTGTATTCTGTAAGCAAACTGGTTGAGACTTTTACTGGATATAGAATTCCTGCCAACAAACCAATTGTCGGCGATAATGTTTTTACGCAGACAGCTGGAATTCATGCCGATGGAGACAACAAAAACAATTTATATTTTAATGATCTTCTTCCAGAACGTTTTGGAAGAAAAAGAAAATACGCTCTTGGAAAGACTTCTGGAAAAGCCAATATCGAAAAAAATCTTCAGGAATTAGGATTAAAACTAAATAACGAAGATTTGAAATTGGTTACCCAAAGAATTATCGAATTGGGCGACAAAAAAGAAACCGTAACTAAGGAAGATCTTCCATACATTATTTCGGATGTTTTGGACAGTCATACTTATGAAGAAAAAATAACTATAAATTCTTATATGCTGGTTCATTCTAAAGGAATGCGCCCATCTACGACTTTATCTTTAAATTTAAACGGAGAAATAATCGAAGAAAATGCACAGGGAGACGGTCAGTTTGATGCTTTTATGAATGCTTTATCGAAGATTTACAAAAGCAAGAAACTAACGCTTCCAAAATTAATTGATTATGCAGTAAGAATCCCTCCAGGAAGTAGTTCTGATGCATTGTGCGAAACCATTATTACATGGGTAAACAACGGAAAAGAATTCAAAACCCGCGGATTAGACTCAGATCAAACCGTTGCAGCGATTATTGCAACGCAGAAAATGCTTAACATAATTACTTAAGGTTCTAAGTTGCTAAGATTCTAAGCTACTAAGATTTTTCTTTGAACTTAGAATCTTAGCAACTCAAACCTTTAAAACAAAAAAACTAAGCCACTAAGAATAAAAACTTAGAACCTTAGCAACTCAGAATCTTAGAATCTTAGAACCTTAAAAAATATAGAATGAAATTAAACATTGCCCTTTTAGCCGGAGACGGAATCGGACCAGAAGTAATTGAGCAAGCAGTAAAAGTATCAGATGCTATTGCACAAAAATATGGACATGAAATTACTTGGAAACCAGCTTTAACTGGAGCAGCTGCAATTGATGCAGTAGGAGAACCATATCCGGATTCAACACACGAAGTTTGTAAAAATGCTGATGCTGTTCTTTTTGGAGCAATCGGTCATCCTAAATACGATAACGATCCTTCTGCACCAGTTCGCCCAGAACAAGGTTTGCTAAAAATGCGTAAAGCATTAGGCTTGTTTGCAAACGTAAGACCAACTTTCACATTCCCTTCTTTATTAGATAAATCTCCTTTAAAAAGAGAAAGAATTGAAGGAACTGACTTAGTTTTCTTAAGAGAATTAACTGGTGGAATTTACTTTGGAGAAAAAGGAAGAAAAGATAATGGCGATACAGCTTTTGACAACTGTGTTTACACAAGAACAGAAGTGCAGCGTTTAGCTAAAAAAGGTTTCGAATTAGCTATGACTCGTTCTAAAAAATTATGTTGCGTTGATAAAGCAAACGTTTTGGAAACTTCACGTTTGTGGAGAGAAACGGTTCAAGCAATGGAAAAAGACTATCCAGAAGTTGAAGTTAGCTACGAATTTGTTGATGCTGTAGCAATGCGTTTGGTTCAATGGCCAAACTCTTATGATGTATTAATTACTGAAAACTTATTCGGAGATATCTTAACGGATGAAGCTTCTGTAATTTCAGGCTCAATGGGATTAATGCCTTCTGCTTCTATGGGAGCTGAAGTATCTTTATTCGAACCTATTCACGGTTCATACCCGCAAGCTACAGGATTAAACATTGCAAACCCAATGGCTACTGTTTTATCTGCTGCTATGATGTTCGAAAACTTCGGATTAATGGAAGAAGGAAAAGCAATGAGAGATGCTGTAAATAAAGCTTTAGAAGCTGGAGTAGTTACTGAAGATTTAGCAGATGGAGGCAAAGCATACGGCACTAAAGAAGTTGGTGACTGGTTAGCTGCGAATGTATAAGAAATCGTAGAGGCGCACTGCAGTGCGTCTTCTCGTTATATTAGACGCACTGCGGTGCGTCTCTACAAAAAACAAAAAAAAGGGATCAACTTTCGTTGATCCCTTTTATATTTTAGAAAAAAAATATTAATATTCTCTTCTGTTTCCGCGATCTCCTCCGCCACGGTTGTTTCCAAAACCTCCACGATTGTTTCCTCCGCGGTTGTTGCTATTAAAGCTTCTTCTTTCGCCTTCTGGTTTTGGCTCAGATTTATTTACAACAATTGTACGTCCCGAAACAACAGCTCCGTTTAATTCGTCAATTGCTTTTTGGCCCTCTGCATCATTTGGCATTTCAACAAAACCAAATCCTTTACTTCTTCCTGTAAATTTATCAGTAATAATCTTAACAGAGTCAACTGTTCCATAAGCCTCAAAAGACTCTCTTAAATCTGCTTCCTCAATACTGAATGGAAGGCTTCCCACGAAAATATTCATAAATTATTTTTTATAATAGGAACAAATGTAACCTTATTTATCTCTAAACTACTATAATATTAATTTATTTAAGTTTTTATTTGGATTTGACAAAGAAATATTTAAACCAAAAACCTAATTAATAGTGAAGTTACTTCCCGGTGTTACTGGTATTTTATAGAAAACACCTTCTGTAAAATGCAATGTTTGCTTTTCGGCATCGGCATCAGCATTAATAGCTGTAAATTTAAACGTTCCTGAAATAGTATTATCAGTTGTATTATATTCTGTAACAACAATTTCCCCGTTTCCTTTATCTGTTCCTGTACTAAATTCTTCTTCTTGTCCTTTGTAAGTATTTTTATAAGTGGCTTTTGTAACATCATTATCACCTAAGATATAGGTCTTTACAGCTGGCTCAGGAAGCTGTAAACTTATTTGTTCGTAGCCTAAAGAACCTTCAACAACAAAAACCCCATTCGTCTGTATTCCAGAATTATAAGCCCGAGCCCTCCAAAAAGTATTATCTTTTAAGGTTTGAAAAGCTGGATTGTTAAATCTTATATCCTCTGTACAAGATGCAACTAAAAGTAAAAGTGATAAAAAGTAAAAGTATTTTTTCATATTTAAAATGAATGTTGGTGCAAAAGTATCGCATTAAGAGCTAAATACTTAAATTAAAAAGTCAAAAAAATGCTAAAAAAACAATCCAAATATATTTAATCTTTTTTAAAACGTGTTTTTCATAAAAAAATTATATCTTTGCGCCCTTAATTAACAGAGGTCGAGTACCTCAAAATTTAATCAGTAAGATTATGTCAGTAAAAATTAGATTACAAAGACACGGTAAAAAAGGAAAACCTTTTTACTGGGTAGTAGCTGCAGATGCACGCTCAAAAAGAGATGGTAAATACTTAGAAAAAATCGGTACTTACAATCCAAACACTAACCCAGCAACTGTTGAGTTAAACCTTGACAGCGCAGTTAAATGGTTACACAATGGTGCACAACCAACTGATACTGCAAGAGCTATCCTTTCTTACAAAGGTGCTTTATTGAAACACCACCTTGATGGAGGAGTTCGTAAAGGTGCTTTAACACAAGAGCAAGCAGATGCTAAATTAACTGCGTGGTTAGAATCAAAAGCTGGAAAAGTTGATGCTAAAAAAGAAGGTTTATCTAAAGCAAAAGCTGATGTGAAAGCAAAAGCTTTAAAAGCTGAGCAAGAAGTTAACGCTAAACGTGTTGCTGATGCTGCTGCTGCACAAGCTGAAGCTGCTGCCGCTGCTACAGAAGAGGCTGCTGAAGAAGTTGCTGAAGCTACAGAAGAAGCTCCTGCTGCTGAAGAGAATAACGAAACAACTGAAGCATAATTTTACTTAGCGATAATGCGTAAAGAAGATTGTTTTTATTTAGGTAAAATCGCTAAAAAATTTAGTTTCAAGGGTGAAGTCTTGGTCTATTTAGACACAGATGAACCTGAGTTATACGAAAATCTGGAATCAGTGTTTGTTGAAAGCAACAAACACTTGGTTCCTTTTTTTATTGAAACAAGTTCATTACACAAAAACGACTTTTTAAGAGTTCGTTTTGAAGATGTAAATACCGAAGAAGATGCAGATGCTCTTCTTGGCAGTCCTATTTATCTTCCTTTAACTATGTTACCAAAACTTACTGGTAACAAATTCTACTTCCATGAAGTTATTGGTTTCGAAATTGAAGACAAACGTTTAGGCATTTTTGGAAAAATAACTTCTATTAATGATTCAACTGCACAGCCTCTTTTTGAAGTTTTAAATGGCGAAGTTGAAATCTTAGTTCCGATGATTGATCAGTTTCTTGTAAAAATCGATCGCGAGAACAAAAAAGTAATCATGGATCTTCCTGAAGGTCTTATTGAGATGTATCTATAATCTAGTAATCAGTCTCAGTCACAGTTTTCAGTCATTACTTTTCGTAAATTTTTATTTTTTAATTTTTAGAAATGTCAACATTTAGTTTCAAACAATTTTCTATAAAACAAGATAAAACAGCTATGAAAGTTGGCACAGATGGTGTTTTACTTGGTGCTTGGTCACCTATTTATCATAATCCGTTTAGTGTTTTAGATGTTGGCGCTGGAACTGGAATTATTGCTTTAATGCTCGCTCAACGAACTCATGCAGAACAAATTGATGCGCTTGAAATTGATGAAGACGCTTACGAGCAAGCCGTAGAAAATTTTGAAAGTTCTCCTTGGGGCGATCGACTATTTTGTTTTCATGCTGGTTTAGATGAATTTATTGATGAACCAGAAGACGAATACGATTTAATCGTTTCGAATCCGCCTTTTTATGCTGAAGATTATAAAACAGAAAGCGAACAACGTGATTTAGCTCGTTTTCAAGATGCAATGCCTTTTGAAGAATTAGTCGAAGCTGCCGATTTATTACTTTCAGAAAATGGAATATTTGCTTTAATTATTCCTTTTAAAGAAGAAGAAAAATTCATTGCTCTTGCAAAAGAAGCAGAATTGTTTCCATTAAAGATTACTCGCGTAAAAGGAACTCCAAAATCAGAAATCAAACGCAGTTTATTGGCTTTTAGCCGAAATGAAGTTTCTGGAATTGAAATTGATGAATTGACAATCGAAATTGACAGACACGTTTATACTCCAGAATATATTGAGCTTACTAAAGATTTTTATTTAAAGATGTAAAAACATCTTTGTCAAAGTTTAAAGCTTTGACAAAGATTCTTATTTAGATTTTCTATTTCCCTTTTTTAGCAAAAAGAATTGCTCTTTCCAAAACCTCATCTCTTCCTTGTTGAATACCTAAAATAGTAGGCTTTACTTCGATATCAGGAACAATTCCAATACGTTGTACTTCTTTTTTGTTTGGATAAAAAACTCCGTAACAAGTAAACGACGAAGAAAATCCTTTAATGATCAAAAATCTAGCATTTGCACCATCTGCGCCTCCTGTTTGAGAACCAATAATAGTCGATTTAGGGACGGTCTGTAGTGCCATTGCTGCATGTTCAGCATGACTAACTGCATTTTCATCAACTAAAACAATTACTTTTCCTTTATAATTATCTGGATTAACCTTTCCAATTTTTTCTTCCTCTTTTCTCCAAATATAACGACCTGGATAATTAACGTCTGGATCTACATACTTCACATATTCTACAGGTTCAGGATTAAGCCAATCTGCAAGCGGATATATTACATCATGAGGTCTTTTCCTATCATCAAAAATTATAGCAACTGTATTTTTAAGTGCTGCAATCAAATTTGGAAGATCTTCTTCTTTAACTTCTCCAAAATTTACATATCCAATATTTCCTTCTAGAATTTTCCATTTTTCCTGATCAGGAAATTGAATTTTTAAATCTTGATATTTATATCGATTTATTGTTTTTACTGCTGTTTTTCCATCTCGGATGAATTCAATCTCGAAAGTTGGTGTTTTTCCATTAAAGATTGTCCAATAGGCATTTTTTAAAACCGAAGGTTCATTTGACCCTTCAACATATTTTGAATTTTCTTTTAAAAGCTGGGCAATCGTTTTTCCTTCTACTTTTGTAATTACATCTCCAATTCTAAGATCGCTGATTTTTGCCAAAGAGTCATTTTTCAAATCTATAACAATAGCTTTTTGATCAATAATTTTAACATCAACAGGGATAAATTTATCTCCAAAATAGTCCGACAATTGAGCCATACTAGTCGCGGCGTGAGTATCATTTAGCTTTACAGAGATCTCGCGCATTGCTAAAGTAAAATCCTTTTCAGATTCTGGCTTATAATATCTTGGCAACATATCATTTAATACTTTATCCCAATTTTCATCCATTTGATATTTATATGGAAAGAAATATTCGATGTAGTTCCAATATCTAAAAAGGGCTAAAAGACGTAAGTTTTTATCAGTCCATTTAAAATCTGCATATTTTACTTCATTTTTAAATTGTAATGGAGGGCCATTACTGCCAAATTCATAAGCAACATAATACTGTTTTTCCTGAATTCTATTTTCTTCAATAAATTTCAATTTTTTTGAAAGTGATTTCGAGAACAATTCTTTATTATTAACCCACGACAAATCGAAGTTTTTATCAAAATATTCTTTTTTTACAACAGGTTTTAAAGATTCCTGTTTTTTAATTTCCCCCAAAGAATCAATCCAATTTTCTATAACAAGAGAAAAAGCTTCGGAAGTCTGAGCCTCTTCTACTTTTGGCAGAATTTGAAATAATTGTTCATCCCAGTTTTTACTTCCATCAGCAACATTTGGATGATAGTATTTTAAAAAGCCCCAAACTTTGCAAGTTGCAACTAACTTTTGAGTTTCGGTAATTGGTTTTGAAAAAGAGTATTGAAATAATAGTAAAAATGCAATAAGTACTGTTTTTTTCATTGATTTATTTTTTGGGGTTTAGGTTAATTAGAATTAGTATTAAACTTGTTCAAAAATATTTTTAAACTGATACAGGATTCGTTCAATTAAACGCAAATCTTCGGTTACAATTTCTGCGCTTCCTTTCATTTCCTGCTGAAAGTTAATCTGTTTGTTATAAGAGGTTTTTAATCCGTTTGGAAGCGCAACGTCAAGAAGCAAGTTTCCATCTTTATCTGGCACTAATGAAATATTTTTGATTTCGCCTTTTAAAACGCCAAATTCCCTGTCAGGATAATTAGCTAAACGAATATTGACTCTCTGTCCTACTTTTATTTTTCCTGAATTTAAAGCCGGAGCTTTTACTTTTCCAATAAAAGTATTTTTAGCATCTGGAATTATAGAGAAAACATTATCTCCGACATTGATAGTCTGGTTTTCATTCCAAACCTGCAGAAAAGTAACCACGCCACTTACCGAAGTTTTAAGTGTATAAGCCAATTCCCAATCTTTTATGACTTTTTTCAGCTGATAAAAGGATTGTGCTACATTACGCCCTAAGTTAACTTCTTCTTTTGTGCTATTTATCTGCGAATTCTGGCTCGATTTTGTATTATCAATCAAAGAGGACCTTAATTGGGAAATCGACGAAAGAAGGCTTCTATAGCTCTTTTGCGCCTGAAGATAGCCAAGCTTTTTAGCTTCCATTTCCTGCGCAGAAATAATTCCTTTGTTAAATAGCACTTCAAAACGGGCAATTTCGTTTTTCTGAAGTTCCAATTCGCTTTCGTTCAAGAGCTTTTGCTGCTGTAAAATATCCAGCCTTTCCTTAATTTGAATTTTCTCCGAACTCTGCGCCCTGCTTTCGATTTCAAAAGGATGCAGACTTTCATTCAATTGCTGCGCCTGATAATCTTTCTGAAAAACCGCAAAAGCACTTTCAATTTCTCCCAATTGCGTGTTTTTTAATGATGCAAAAGGAAAAGCTTTTTCAGGATTATTAATATCATAAGCATCCACAATCTTTTTCAGCAGAAAAACATCTTTGTAATTCGCCGTATTTTCAATAATTGCCAGCGTGCTGTTTTTAGCAATCTGTGTTTTATCTTTTACTAAAATCGCTTCGATACGTCCTGAAGATTTCGATACTATTTTCTCTGGCGGAATATTGGTGGTAATAACAATTTCAGTACTTACAACGTCGGGATATTTGACAAACCAGGACACAAAAAACAGCATTATGATAATAGCAAATATCAAAACGGTTCCCCATCGTATCATCCAATGCGGCACTTTGGCCAGGATATCCTGAACCTCTTCGCTTCTTAATTCAAATGAGTCTTCTGTCATAATTAATTTCCTAATTGCAGCTGGTTTCTAACCAGTTCAAAATAATTGCCTTTCTGTTCCACTAATGCCGAATGGCTTCCGATTTCGATAATTTTTCCTTTATCTAAAACGACAATCTGGTCGGCGTTCATTACAGTGCTTAATCGGTGTGCAATAACCACAACCGTTTTATCTTTAAAAAAGATATCCAGCTTCTTCATAATCTCCTTTTCATTATTGGCATCTAAAGCAGAAGTAGCTTCATCAAAAAATAAAATCTCAGGGTTTTTATAAACTGCTCTTGCAATCAGCAGACGCTGTTTCTGTCCGGTACTCATTCCTATTCCCTCAGCTCCTATCTTGGTATTAAAACCCAAAGGAAGTCCGCTGATGTATTCTTTAATATTGCCAACATCTGCAGCATACATTAATCTCTCTTTATCAATATGATCCACTCCAAAAGCAATATTATTGGCAATTGTATCGCTGAAAATAAAACCTTCCTGCATTACAGCCCCAATATTAGATCTCCATGCTTTCTGAGAAATATTTTTAAGCTGCGCATTTCCTATTAAAACTTCTCCTTTTTCGGGTTCATAAAATTTCAGAAGCAGTTTCATTAAAGTTGTTTTTCCGCTTCCGCTAACGCCAACTATTGCGGTTACTTTATTGGCTGGAATTATCAGACTTAAATCATCTAAAACTGGAACATCTGAACCTAAGTATCTAAAAGAAAGATTTTTAATTTCAATATCGACATTTTGAGGCACTTCATTCGTCTGATGAACTTCCTGCTGCACTTCATCATCTTTCTGATGAATTTCAGACAGTCTGGCAAGAGATATTTTGGCGTCCTGAAGTTCTCTCACAAATTCGATTAATTGCGTAACAGGGCCGTTTAAACTTCCCACAATGGCACTTATTGCCAGCATCATCCCTAGCGTAATAGAACCATCTATAACTAATTTTGCCGAAAGCAGAATGATGAAAATATTTTTTAGCTCGTTGATTACCGAAGAGCCTATTGTCTGTGTCTGTTCTAAAACCAAGCCTTTTATTGAAACCCTGAAAAGTCTTGCCTGAACATATTCCCAACCCCAACGTTTTTGCTTTTCGGCATTATGGAGTTTTATTTCCTGCATTCCGTTTATCAGCTCCATCACTTTGCTCTGTTCATTGGACACTTCTGCAAAACGTTTATAATCTAAAGCTTCTCTTCTTTTCAGAAACAAAACTATCCAAACAAAATAAAGTACGCTTCCTGCAAAAAAGACCAAAAATATCTGCAGATTGAAATAGGCTAAAACTGCACCCATTACAAACATATTAATCACAGAGAAAAGCACATTTAAAGAAGATGTGGTCAGTATTTTTTCGATTCGGCGGTGGTCGTTAATTCGCTGCATGATATCTCCTGTCATTCTCACATCAAAAAAGGAAATTGGCAGATTCATTAATTTGATAAAGAAATCTGATATGAGCGAAATATTGATTCTAGTGGATAAATGAAGCAGAATCCAGCTTCTGATTAATTCCAATCCGGTTCTTCCTGCAAAGATGAAAAGCATGGCAAAAAGAATCAGATAGATAAAATGAATATTCTGATTCTGAATCCCCACATCGACTATGCTCTGCGTTAAAAACGGAAAGATTAAATTGAGTAAACTGCTTGCCAGAAGTCCGATAGCTAACTGGATCAGGAATGATTTGTATTGGAATAAATATTTAGAAAGAAAACCAAGTCCTAAACCAGAGTTTTCTTCATTCTCGAAATCAGATTCAAAGAATTTTGGCGTAGCTTCAATTAAAAGTGCAATTCCTTCTTTTGTCTGGTCATCGGCATTATTTCCGATCCAAAATTTCACAAACTCTTCTTTATTGTATTCTAAAAGTCCAAAAGCAGGATCTGAAATATAATATTTGCCTTTTTTTATTTTATAAAGTACAACGTAATGGTCTTTATTCCAATGAAGAATACATGGCAAAGGAGCTTCTTCAATTCTTGTTACAGACAATTTTACTCCTAAAGTTCTAAATCCGATTTTTTCGGCGGCATCACTCAGAAAAAGCAAATTACTTCCTTCACGAGTTGTTTCGCTAAAATCTCTCAACTCCTGAATATTGATTGTCTTGCCGTAATATTTAGCAATAATTTTTAAACATGTTGGCCCGCAATCTTTATTATCTGCTTGTCTATAATGAGTGAATTTTTTCAATTTTAAATTAATTAAATCAAAAGCAATTTAACAATAAATTTCCTGACTTAAAGAAAAAGAAATAAAAAGTAAATTTAAATTAAAACAAAACACCAATCAAGACTATAAGTCACTGATTTAATGCGCTTTTATAGTCTTTTTTAGTTTATTGAAGTGATAAATAATTATTATTGATTTTAGTTTTGACTCAAAGCTCATCTTCTATAATTTCATTGATGTAAAATTTTAAGTCTTCCCTATAATGAGTTTTTGGGTAAATATATCCGTTTATAAATATTGCTGGTGTAAAAGTAAATCTATTTTGTTCACACCAAATATTAGATACTCTGTATAAATAATCTATTTGTTCCTGATTGTATTTCATCTTATATTTTTCCAACCATAACTCTATACTCTGATTATTAAACCAATAATTAAGAGCGTCTATAAATTCTCTCTCACCTTTTTGTAAATAGATTGATAGTAAAGTTCTAAAAAAAACCTTTTTCTTTTCTGTTTGATTATCAATATTTGTGTTTATGATAATTTTAATCTTGATATCTTCTCTATGAGATTCATAAATTTTTTCTAAAATAAAATGAGCAGTTTTACAATGGCCACAAAATGGACTTGTAATTATTGTAATTTCTGTTTTGCAACTATCATTTCCTAAAACAATCGGGCTATTTACTAATTCAACCTTTGGTTTAGACAGTAAGGAACTTTTAAACAGGGGATAATTTCTCATAAAACGATTTACCTTTAATTGAAATTCCTTCAAATTTTTATGCTCAGTTAATGAATCTCTACCAATATACCACCCATATGAAACCAAGGAAAAATTTAAAGCAGTTATTGAAATATAATTTATTGATAACCTGCTATCACCACTAAATAACAAATGAATAAAAACCAATTCAACAATAAGGATCAAACTTATGGATAAGCATATTGGGCACCATTTTTTTTCAATTTTCATTTGATAGTAAATTGAAAGCAATATTACAGGCATGGCTAGTGATAAAAATATTTTTTGAATTTGAAAAAAATCATTTATAGAATTTATGATAATTGAAAAGAAAAACAGAAAAAATTGAAACACAAAAAATACAAAACTGACATCGCTCAAATTTATATATTCGAATAGTTTCCATTTTTTTGAGCTTAAAACATCAGAGCAACTTGATGTAGAAGAAATGTTGCAAAAATTATTAAAGAAATCACTTTTTGTACCAAATAAATTCTTTAATGATGCAATTGAAAAAATAATTCCTACTGTTGGAAATATAAAAAACAAATAGACTTTTAAATCTACTTTTAATAAAAATAAAACAACAAAAAGTAAAATTGTACATAATGCTGGAAAAAGAAGTTGGATTCTTTTTCTATTACTTTTTTCAATAATTTCTGTTTCAGGTTTTTCAACCAAAAACACTATTTCTCTCCAATTATTTTTCAATTGAAAGAGATCTAAACTTTTTATTTTATTTGAATCAAAGTAAATATATGTATGATCTTGAGTTCTCTCGACTAAATACAATTGGCTAGAATCATCTAAAAAAGTAACAAATCGATTTGGCAAAAATTCAAAAGAATCAAAATCTAACTTTAGAACACCATTTTCAATATCAAAAAAAGTAAGCGTATCTGATATTGAAAGCAATGTAGGATAATCAGGATGTGATTGAACTTGAAACAGAAATTCGGTTTTATCTATAGATATATTTTCTTTTTCTAAGTATTGAAAAAGATAATCAAAATTAGTCATAATCATTATGAAGGATGTTTACACTTTTATTTATGAAAAATTAGCAGTGTACATTGCTTAATTCTTAATAAGCACTGAAGGTTGTGTAATATAATTATCAAAATAACTTTTAATTTTATAAGCTTCAATTAATAATTTTTCTAGTTCTTCAGGAGTAACATTTTTTTTAATAACCTCACCTTTATTATTCAACAAATAATTGGTGGGAAAAGAAACTATTTTTTCTTTGGTCGCAAAAATAGCGTTCTCATCTAAATAATTTTTCCAAGGCATTTTTTTTTCGACTACTCGTTTTTGCCAATAGTTTTTTACATTTTCGGTCTTATCTGTAGAAATGCTAATTATATTCAATCCCTTTGAATTATATTTTTCATAAAGGTCAATCCATTTTGGAAGTTCTTCTAGACAAGGGCGACAACGACTAAACCAAAAATCAATCAAAGTATATTCTGATTCAGGCACTTGTAATGCTTCAGGTTCTAAATCAATATTTTTTAAAAGTATCTCTGGAAATTTATAATTTTCTTTTATACTTATTTCAGCAAACTCTTCATTTAAAATTTTCCAAAGTGGCTGAGCCTTCATTTTTTGCGAAAAAGATTTCATACATTTTTCATACAATTCAGTATGCCCTTCTTTATTAAATCTTCCAATTAAAAACCATAAAGCAACATATGAATCAGGGTTCTCTTCAATGTAGTTACAAAGTCGCACATCTAAACTTTCATCAAATTTGTAAAAATGGAGATTTTCTTTTCTATTCTTAAAAATATAAGGCAAGAATTTTTTCAAAAACTCTGTGTTAGTTTTCCCATTTGATACACTTAATTTATAGTTAGAATCAAAACTAATCTTTGTCGTACTAGAGTCAATAAAAAAGCAATCAATTCTAAATTTTCCATTATTCTTTTCACTATTTAAGTTCAACACATACATTTGCGGATAATAAGACCGAAAATTTAAATTAAACTCGTTATTAATAATTTTAGCTTTAAAAGTTTCATTTGAATAGTATTTTTTATCTAAAAAAGCTTCTGGAACAAAACATATTGTATCGTTAATATTGTCTTTTGTCAAAATAGTTCCGTGCAATTTAACGGCTGTCTGACTATAATTCAAAAGACTAAAACATAAGGCAAAAAGTATAATAATTTTTTTTGACATCTTTACTACTTAAAAAATAAGTTTCACTACTATGCTAGTAGTGAAACTATAATTCACATTACAATATTTTCAATGCTACGCGTAACAGCAGTTGTCACACACCCCAGTTTCCCCATCGGAAGTAACTGCACAACCCGAACTGCAAGAACTTGTCGATACACAAACACCTCCTTGTCTTTCAACATACTTTCCTGCTGTAATAATTCTCATTTCTTCTCTTGACAATTTCTTTACATTTTCAAGACCCATTTTTTGCAATCTTTTCATTTTCTTATTCTTTAGTTATTGATATTTTTTATTAAAAGGAATGCCTTTAAAAACAAATACTCCCTTTTAATTTTTCAAAAATCGTTAATTCTTTAAATAAAGAAAGAAATTTCTTAGGAATTTTTTAGGATATTTTTGAAATAGAGTGAAAATTATTAAGAAATAACTGTAAATTGCTTATTTATTTTCCTAAATATTATGTTACATAAAAATCTAGTAAAAGCCAGAAAAGAAAAAGGGTTCTCGCAAAAACAGATGGCTGACATGCTTGCCATGGAGCAGACAACCTATTCTAAAAAAGAAAGAGGAGTATCTCGAATACGAGAAAATGAATGGATGCAATTTGCAAAAATTTTAGGCAAAGATGTTGATGAACTTAAAGATGATATTTCTCAAGATAAGGAGAAGGACCACACTTTATATCTAAATATTATAGAGATTATTAGTAAATACAATCAAAAACTAGAAGAAGAGAATTCTCTTTTAAGAAGACAACTAGGCAAATAAAAAAACAGAGAAGACCTAAATCTTCTCTGTTTCAGTATTTATAAACAAATTTTTAGCAACACAATTTCTTTAGGACATGGCCGCGGTTTACCCTAACCAAATAAAATTAACGCGGCGGCCAACTCCTAAGAATCTCAGTACCAATCATCAATACTGAGAATATGCTCAATGTTCCACGATCGAGCGCCTATACATTCAAAAAAAACATGACTAAATTCTAAATAAGGCTATATCGTATTACTTTTAAAAAAGTTAAAAATTCAACAACAAAGACGACTTGTATCACAAATACCGGATGATGTATTTAGCGGACAAGTTTCGCCTGGTGGTATTAAAAAGCATCCTGCTTCTAATGCATAAATCCAACATTCTGGAATTCCGCCCTTCATGTTTTTCTGCTCACTCTTGCTAATACTCTGAGCACCATTTAGATCTAGAATTTTCTTTAGCATATTTAATACCATTTTATATATAGTAACAGAGGTCTTACTCTCTGTTACTATTTATATATTCAAATTAGCAAGCATAATATTTTTCGACCGTAGCATCATCACAATTTAGTTCAGTTGAAAATTCACTACCTAAAATGTTTTTCTGCTCTTTTTTAGTCAGTTTCTTAGTTTCTTTGCTCTTTAAAATTTTTTCTAACATAACTGGTTATTTACGTTTTCGGGTTTGAGCCTCTAATCTGTAAAAAAGTTGCTGCTCAAAAATCTAATCTTAACAGCTTCCAACATAGTTACTTGGTATGCAGTTCCAATAAGCTGGTACTGTTCCAAATTCTGTACATCTTTTAGCTTTAAATCCGTCATCACAAATAGGAGTGCTAGCTCCGTTCATTGTTTTTTGCTCATTAGCAGTTAATTCTACTGCACCTTTCAATTTCAAAATATTCTTTAACATAACTGCAGGTATTAGTGGGGTTAATATTATTTTTATTTTCCAAAGCAGAACTCTTGTTCTTACTTATGCTATTTTTTCTAATACTTGAACTTCGTCTACAAAATCATTTAAGAAATATTTCAACTCATTCAATTCATATTCGTTCGGAAACAGCCTTTCATTTACAATTTTAACCGGTGTATAATTAAAATTATTCATTGAACACCAATCGTATTGTTTTTGAATTTCTTGGCTTATCATCATACTTACAGAATCAACATTCCATTTTTTAAGCCATTTCTTGTGTATCATTCTTTTAATGTACCAATCTGAAATCGCTTCAACAGTTTTCCCTGGAGTTGTTCTGTTTATCGTTAAAAGTCTTTCAACAACTGCCTTATAAGGGTTATCGTTGTTTTCTGGATTAATATTAAAAAGAACGTTTAAATAAATTTTATCTGGAAACTTCATTACCAATTCAAATGCCTCTTGAAAAGTTTTATAACAATGTCCACAACTTGGGCTTAGAATCACAGAAAGTCTAACAGATGCACTTTTGTTTCCAAAAGTTAAACCTCTCAAATCTTCAAATCCTTTTGTATATTTTACTTTTTTAGATAAGAAATTTAATAGAGAATAATTTCTTTTAAATTTTTTAAGCTCTTTTAATGAGTTTTCATTGTCTAACATATTCTTGATCATCACTTTTACTACAGCCCAGATCGGAATTAAAAGCAAAAGAGAAAACACATAAGGAAAAATAGTATTTAAGCTAAAACTTAACGTAAAAAGATCTGATGAAAACCAAGCAATACTCTGAATTAAAATGATAAATGAAACTGCTAAACACATTACACACCATTTTTGAATTTCAAATTTTTGGATCCAAATAGAACAAACTACTAATGGAATTGCCAAAAGGCTTAAAAATCCAACAAATACAGCAGAGCTTGCTGGCGCTACTAAGATGGCAATGATACTAGAACTAAAGAATAATAATGGTAAATCTGAAAAGCTCAACCATTTATTAGCTATATCATCATTGAAGCTTATAACTGAATGACAAGAAGAATTAGAACTTAAATTACAGAATTTAGAAATCACAGTATTTTTGACTCCCCATTTCTGTTGCACAATAAAAATGCTTACAATTAAACCTATTACAGAAGTCACTAAAAAAACAGAACTTAATAAATTGTAGCCATTATAAAAAAATGACAATCCTGTTAAAAGTAAAAGCGGTAAAAAATATTTTATCCAATTGTACTCTACTTTTAAATTTTCTCTTGCAACAACATTATTTGGTTCGATCGCTACAATAACTCCATTCCAATCTAAAAGGAAATTGTCATAAGATAATTTCTGACTTCCTTTTTTTGATGTTGTAATGCGAACACCATTTTTAATCTTTTCTACAAGAATTAATTCATCTTTAAAATACGCCAAAAAGTTAGGTGGTAAATCTACTATTTGTTCTTTCGAAACTCTCACCGCTGCGTTCTCTACCGAAAGCAAATCAAACGAGTCTGTAATGGCAAACAAACTCGGATAGTTTGGATGAGACAAAAACAGATCCTTGAACTCATTTTTTATGTCTGAGTATCGATTGATTTGTAGAAATTTTTGGACCAGTTTTAGCATCGTTTTTGATCGTTTTTAAATCATAATTACACTGCAAATATTGGTGTTTTTATTGATAAAAATCGCATAAACACATACATTTTATTAATTATACCACATACAATTTATAAATTATACCAAGTATAGTACACATTACAAACTATTGTATACCAAATGATTACGCTTATTTTTTCTTTCTAAAAAGCTCACAGAGCCCATTTTCGATTAACGGTTTCGCTTTTTCTCTAGTTTTGGATAAGTAATAATCTAAACATCGAAAAACATGAAAATAAGGACAAGAAAAACTTATGATTTTGAAGAACAAAAATCATAAAAAAGAGGTTTAAAAAACGGCTTCAAATCGTCAAAAAACACCTCAAATCAGCAGCAAAAAACTCCCCTAAAAGCAAAAAGCAGACCATAATTTGAAAGTTTTACCTCACAAATAAGATTCGATTTTTTACTGCTTTTGACCAAAATAAAACCCAAAAAAACTTTTAGCATAAACCAATTTTCAGCGCTCTTTTTGTCGCATTTAATAAAGCTGAAAAAAATATTTATGAAAGATTAATAGTACAAAAATTTAAACTATAAAAATTTAAAAACATGAAAAATACAACATTAACATTAGGAGATTTTAAAGTAGAAACAATAAGCAAAGAAGCCCAAAAAACAATTAGAGGCGGAGGAAATGACACAAACAATCCTGTAAAAGGTGGTGGTGGAAATGGAAGTGGTGTGGTTAATCCTTAATTAATCAAATTAAAAAAATAAGATATAAAAGCAATCCAAAAAAAGAAAGATATGAAAACTAATTCACTAAAAATCGCAGATTTCGAAATAGAAAAATTGAATAAAGAAGCTCAAAAAATAGTAAGAGGCGGCGGGGATGAACCTACCGATCCTAACAATCCTGTAAAAGGCGGAGGAGGAAATGGAAGTGGCGTGGTTAAACCTTAATTAAAAAAATAAAATATAAAGCAATCCAAAAAAAAGAAAGATATGAAAGCTAATTCATTAAAAATCGCAGATTTCGAAATAGAAAAATTGAATAAAGATGCTCAAAAAACAGTAAGAGGTGGCGGAGATGACCCTACTGATCCTAACAATCCTGCAAAAGGCGGAGGAGGAAATGGAAGTGGCGTGGTTAAACCTTAATTAAAAAAATAAAATATAAAAGCAATCCTAAAAAAGAGAGATATGAAAACTAAAATATTGAAAATCAAAGATTTCGAAATAGAAAAATTAAATAAAGAAGCTCAAAAAACTGTACGAGGAGGTGATGACGAGCCTGTTGATCCAAAAAACAATCCTGCAAAAGGAAGCGGAAATGGAAGCGGTGTTACTGGTGGTTAATTCTTATTAATCAAAACATAAAAAATAGAATATAAAAGCAATCCAAAAAAAGAGAGATATGAAAACTAAAATATTAAAAATCAAAGATTTCGAAGTAGAAAAATTGAATAAAGAAGCTCAAAAAACTGTACGAGGAGGTGATGACGAGCCTGTTGATCCAAAAAACAATCCTGCAAAAGGAAGCGGAAATGGAAGCGGTGTTACTGGTGGTTAATTCTTATTAATCAAAACATAAAAAATAGAATATAAAAGTAATCCAAAAAAGAGAGACATGAAAACTAAAATATTAAATATAAAAGACTTCGAAATAGAGAAATTAAATAAAGAAGCTCAGAAAGTTATAAGAGGCGGAGATGGCGATCCTGTTGATCCAACAAACAATCCTGCAAAAGGAAGCGGAAATGGAAGTGGTTAATTCTTTTTTAAGAAAATAATGTAAAAACAACTAAACTTTTAAGACATGAAAACTAAAATATCAAATATCAACGATTTTGAGTTAGAAAAAATAGATAGAGGAGCTCAAAAAGTCATACGAGGCGGCGATGGCGATCCTGTTGATCCAACAAACAATCCTGCAAAAGGTAGTGGAAATGGAAGTGGTTAATATCAGCTTTAAATATTGTTCGCAAATTGAGCTGGAGAAACTCCAGTTCTTTTGCGAAACGATTTTGCAAATGAAACTGCATTTTTAAAACCTACACTCTCTGCAATTGCCTGAGTCGAATATTTACGATATAAATGATTAGTAATCATTTGATTAATAACATAATTAATCTTCAGCTCATTAGAATATTCTCCAAAAGATTTACCAAATCTTTTATTGACAACATAAGATAAATAGGTTGTATTGGTTTTGATTTTTTTGGCAACATACGAAAGCGTAAAGTCGGCATTTAGGTATTCTAGTTTATCTTCTAGTGCCAATAGTTTTTCTACAATTTTATTTTCTTTTGCCTCATCAATACTAAGATTTGCATTTTCCTTTTTAAGGAAAGCTTCTTCCAATTCCGGAATTTCCTCTACATATAACGTATTCTCAATTGCCACTTTTTCGATTTCAGCTTTTTCAATTTCTTTTTTCTCCAAATTAGCTTTAAATTCTTCAATTAAAGCATTCATTTTCTTTTGTGCTTTATTTTTATCTCGAATATTCTTAATTAGAAAAAATACAATTCCCACTACCAAAATAACATAGAAAACTTTTAGGGCTTTATTCCATAAAACCTCATACTTATACTTTTCCTGGATACTAATCATCTCATCACTTAGATTAGCTGTTCCTAATTTGTAATTAACTTCTAAAGCTTCTTCTCTTAAATCTCCTTCAAATTGCTCATAAGAATCCAAATATAATTTAGAGTGTTTGAATGCTAATTCAGGTTCATTTTTTGCATTATAAATTTTAGCCTGCAGGTAATTAGATTGAAAAGAAATTCTATCTATCTTTTTTCCTTTAACAGAAATAGAATCCACTTTTTTCAAAAAAACCAAAGCCTTGTCGTACTTTTTTTGAGAATAATAAAGATCCCCTAAATTGTAATTTGCAATTCTATAATAACCATCATCATTATTTTGTTTTGCATACATCGCAATATCAAAGTAAGTTCTCTCTGCGTTTTTAAAATCTTTCTTGTACAAATAAATATTTCCTAAACTAAGCGTAGAGGCAATTTTATTGTTTAAATAATTTTGAGAATAAGTTATTGCTCTTTTGTAAAAGTACTCGGCCGAATCTAATAAAATTGTTTTACCGCGTTCCTTCATGAAATATCCTTCATAGACATTTCCTAAATTGGTATAAATATTACTTTTATTATTTTGAAATTGGTCTTTTTCATATAGGCTTTCATTCTTATCTACAAAGTCACTATTCTGTCTAAGATTCTTAATAGCAAGTTCGTAGTTACCTACTTCTTCATTAACTAAAGCAATATTACTTTTAAATTTTACGATCTGTATAACATCAGATGTTTTAGTAGAAAGCCTAATTCCTTCCTGATAATTACTTAAAGCATTACTGAAATTTTTTCTTTTCCATTCCGTTAATCCTCTATAATTATATAGGTAGGCCCTTAGATTAATTTTTTGAACAGATTCTGGAAGTTTATCATAGTAAGTCAATGCCTTTCTATACCATTCATCACATTTAACTCTATTATTTTTTAATTCATATATGTATGATCCAGCACCATAAGCAAAAGCTACGTGCTCTTCGTTGTTAGATTTCTGTAATTCAGCCGCATACTCTAGACCTTGGTCAAAGTTACCATTCATGCTGAAACGAATTTTATCCTGTAATTCTAGATACTCTTGTTCAGTAAACTCCTTTTTTGTTTGAGCCACAGCGGTATTAAGTATCAAGAAAAATAAAAAAGAGATGATCAGCCTCATTTAATTTTGTTTTTGGAATTCAAAAATAGTCTATAAATTATCAATAAACTACAATTTATTTGCCAAATTCCTATTAATTTTATTTTTGATATAAAAAAATATAACAATTTAACTTGTATTTGTTATATTTTTATTGTGTAAATTTGCTTTGCTAAAATTAATAAAAATGAAACCAGACCTATTTCAAGCTCCAGATTATTTCAACTTAGACGATTTGCTAACAGACGAACACAAATTGGTTCGTGAATCAGCTCGTGCATGGGTTAAAAGAGAAGTATCTCCTATTATAGAAGAATATGCTCAAAAAGCAGAATTTCCTAAACAAATTATTAAAGGTCTTGGCGAAATTGGTGGTTTCGGACCTTATATTCCTGTTGAATATGGAGGTGCTGGATTAGACCAAATTTCTTACGGACTAATTATGCAGGAAATTGAACGAGGTGATTCTGGTGTAAGATCTACTTCATCTGTTCAGTCTTCTTTGGTAATGTATCCGATTTGGAAATATGGAAACGAAGAACAAAGAATGAAATACCTTCCAAAACTGGCAACAGGTGAATTCATTGGCTGTTTTGGTTTAACCGAACCAGATCACGGTTCAGATCCAGGAAGTATGATCACCAATTTTAAAGATATGGGAGATCATTATCTTTTAAATGGTGCAAAAATGTGGATTTCAAATGCTCCGTTTGCAGATATTGCCATTGTTTGGGCTAAAAATGAAGAAGGCCGAATTCATGGTTTAATCGTAGAACGCGGAATGGAAGGTTTTACAACTCCAGAAACGCACAATAAATGGTCGCTTCGTGCATCTGCAACGGGCGAATTAATTTTTGATAACGTAAAAGTGCCAAAAGAAAACCTTTTACCAAATAAATCTGGTTTAGGCGCACCTCTTGGCTGTTTAGATTCAGCTCGTTACGGAATTGCTTGGGGAGCAATTGGTGCGGCAATGGATTGTTATGATACTGCTTTAAGATATTCGAAAGAAAGAATTCAATTCGGAAAACCAATTGGGGGAACTCAATTACAGCAGAAAAAACTGGCTGAAATGATTACTGAAATCACAAAAGCGCAATTATTAACTTGGCGTTTAGGTGTTTTAAGAAACGAAGGCAAAGCAACAACTGCACAAATTTCGATGGCAAAACGTAACAACGTAAATATGGCGGTTACCATTGCGCGCGAAGCAAGACAAATGCTTGGAGGTATGGGAATCACTGGTGAATACTCTATTATGCGCCACATGATGAACTTGGAAAGTGTTATTACTTATGAAGGAACTCATGACATTCATTTATTAATAACTGGAATGGATGTAACAGGAATTTCTGCATTTAAATAATTGATATTTATTAAAATATATACAAAATCAATCTAAAAAAGCTTCTTTAATAAAGAAGCTTTTTATCTTTGCATCAAAATTTTTTAAAATGAATATCGAAGCGGTAAACAAAAGCATCCAACCACAAAAAGACCAACTATTAAACCACTCATTATACAATAAGATTCAAAACATAGATGACTTACACAGCTTTCTAGAAACTCACGTTTTTGCTGTTTGGGATTTTATGTCACTTTTAAAAGCATTACAAGCCAAACTTACCTGTACAACAACGCCTTGGTTTGCTACCAAAAACTCTGAAACTCGTTATTTAATTAATGAAATTGTTCTTGCAGAAGAAACAGATTTAACGATCGACGGAAGAAGACAAAGTCATTATGAAATGTATTTAGAAGCAATGGAAGATTGTGGAGCTGATACAACTGGAGTTTTAAGCTTTTTATCAGAAGTACATTCCCTTCATAATATATTTGTTGCAATCAAACAAAGTTCACTGCACCCAAATGTAAAATCGTTTTTAGACTTTACTTTTAGAGTAATCGAAGAAGGAAAACCACACGAAATTGCCGCAGCATTTACCTTTGGAAGAGAAGATTTGATTCCGAGTATGTTTACTCAGATTTTGAAAAATTTCCAAAAAAACCTTCCAGAAACAGATTTAGCAAAATTGCTTTATTATTTTGAAAGACATATCGAATTGGATGCCGATGAACATGGACCAATGGCAATGCAAATGATTACAGAATTATGTGAAGAAGATGCACAAAAATGGAAAGAAGTAGAAGAAGTTTCAATTCTTGCCCTTGAAAAACGCATTGGACTTTGGAATGCCATCGAAGAAGAAATCATGATGAAAACCGAAATGGTTTAAAATCCAAATCCACATATTTAACGTAACTATTTGTTTAAAGCCACTAGAATCTAATTTAAACAAATTATGAAACCACATTTTAAACAAATAGTTACCGTTATTCTTTCAGTATTTCTTTTGAGCTGCAATTCAGATGAAACTGATTCTAAACCTACAACCACTACTCCACCCGTTGTAAACCCTCCAACAACGCCACAACCGCCAATTCCAAGTTCCGTAAATTATTTAGCCTTAGGCGATAGTTATACCATTGGTCAAAGTGTATGCGCTACATGCCGTTTTCCAGAGCAATTAAAGACAAGTTTAAACGCAATGTATTCTAGTACCATTTCGCTTAAAATAATTGCTACAACAGGCTGGACAACATCCAATTTAATTTCAGCAATTAATTCTCAAAATCCAGAATCCAATTATGATTTGGTAACACTTTTAATTGGAGTAAACAATCAATATCAGCACAGAAATTTTTCAGTTTACGAACAAGAATTTCCAGAATTAGTCAATAAAGCCATAATGCTAGCCAAAGGCGATAAAAAAAATGTTGTCGTTATTTCTATTCCAGACTATGCGTATACTCCATACGGACAAGCTCTTGCAGGAAATCAAAGCAGTACAATTTCAACAGAAATCGACCAATACAATACCTTTGCCGAGAAATACTGCAACAACAATCAAATCGCTTTTGTATCCATTACAGATATTACACGTCAAGGCCTTAATAATCCAAGTTTGGTTGCTTCCGATGGCCTTCATCCTTCAGAAATCGCATATAAAATGTTTGTAGACAAGATGATGCCGAAAGTCAAAATAGCTTTGCAGAATTAAGTTTTTTTTCAGAAGCTGAAAAACTCATTTTCAAAAGTACGTTTAGTCCCGCTATCCGCTTTATCTTTTGTTCTGAACCCCAGAACAAAAGGATACCGCTTCTATCGGGGCTAGATTAGAACTTTTGTTTTCAAAAGAACCAATAAAACCAAAACTCATCTTTTAGTTTTCCAAATAAAACCATCCAATAAATAATGCGTAAACTGAGGAACAGTCAACAATGGAACTAGTAAAATCTGCCAGCTCGAAAAGTCAAAATTCGTAACGCTGATGTTTTCATTCCAAACAAAAAGTTCCCAAAGAAATTCTTCGGAAAAAGCAATTAAAAGAAGGATTCCAACGTAAATCAAAAGCCCTTTATATTGTTTCAAGAAAGACAAACGCCCCAATTCTGATTCCGATTTTCCATCAATTTCTTTAAAATAAACCAAAGCCATATATGGAATTCCATGCGAAACGACATTCAATAAAGTAAAAATCAAATCATCGTTAAAATAAACAATTCCGAAATACCAAGACAAAGCAGTTCCTAAAATAATACTGTTTTTTGGAATATTAAAAATCTGATTTTGAATAGATTTTATCGTGGTATAAACAACATATAAAATCAAAATGCTGATATAAATCCAAAATAGAATTTCTAAAATAAGCTGGTTTTCAAACCTAAAAAACTCATTTTCTACAAACCAGTTGAACTTTCGCTTAGACGAAAAAAACCAATACAACATCGGGTATCCCGTTGAAGCATAAATCGCCAGATTATCAATCCAAATCGAAATTTTAGTTTTTACTTCTTTTCTGGCATACAATCTCATGAATCCATATTGCTGTCTGATGAAGTGAAAAACAGCAACGTAAGCCAAAAATGACCAAAAGACTAAACTTCCAAAAGAGAAAAGCACAATTCCCGTAACAAAACAAAAAAGAGGCAAAAGAATCAATCTTCTTTTCTGTTTCTGAAATTCATCGGCAACAAAATAGGTTTTAAATAAAGTCGCATAAACGTGCGCTACGTCTATAAAAACAATAAGGAAAAGCCAAGTATAAAAAGAATAATTCTCCTCAATTTCAGCAATATAATCCTGAAAAACAAAGATTATCGCTAGCACAAAAAACGACGGCCCGATAATAAAAGTTAAATCGGTTTTGGCTTTATGAATCCACGGTTGTTCCATCTAAAATCTCATTTACAACATTAATTCCCTGATGAAAAGCCTCTTCAAAAATGGAAATTCCAGACAAATCACTATGCGCGAAATAAATCTTTTCCTGAATGTTTTGTTTGGCTTGTTTCTTGGCTTCGCCAAAAATAAATCCTGGCGCAGGCGAAATCATTCCGTGTCCTAAAAGAAAAACTTCTATATCTTCTGTATATTCTTCAATATCTAAATGAGCGATTTTCAAATCATTCAAAACAAACTGTTTCCAATATTCTTTGTCTTTTTTATAAAGCTCTTTTCTCGTCTTCTTCAAATCAGCAGAAGAAAAACTGAAATAATACGTAATAACTTTTTTATCCTGAACCTGATTCAAAGTCTGATGCTGATCGTAAACATAACCCAAACCTTTAGAACCATAAATTACATTATCCCAAGACAACGGAAAACTGCTATTATCTGGAAGTTCACTGACAATTAAAGTAGCCAAAAGCCAAGGCGTGTAATGAAAATCTTTTGTAAATGTCTTTCGATCCTGAATCAAATATTGATTTACAAATTGCGGAGAAGCCATTATCACTTTATCTGCAATAATTTCGACAGAAGATTTATTGACATCATCAAAAGCTTTTGCGATTACTTTATTTCCCTCTGTTTTGACTTCATAAACCAAATGATTTTTTAGAGATTTATCTTCAGTATATTTTTTTAAATGAGCTGCAAGACGTGCATTTCCTTCCGGCCAAGTTAAAACGCTGTCATGTTTTTCGGGCGTGCTATCTTGTTTTCTTCCTGCAAAATAATGAATTCCAGCCCAAGCCGAAACATACTCAATTCCTAATCCAAAATCGTCTTTACAGCAATAATCGATGTAGTTAAACAAAGGTTCAGAAGTAAAATTGTTTTCTTTAAACCACTGTTTCATTGTGATTTGGTCTAAACTTCTCGTCTTTTCATCTTTAGAAGAAAGGTAAATCGGAATATCAAATAAATACTTTTGATCTTCTCCTTTTCCTGTTCTAAAAACATCCATCTGTTTGAAAAATTGGTCAAACTCTAAATCATCAGCAATCAAATTTCCATTTTTTGGAACAACGTCTTCTTGCCAATTATTTTTATAAAACAAACGTTCATCTGGAGCAAAAGTCAATTGTAATTCATCAAAAATGGGAAATCCTTTTTCATTATAACCTAGAATAATTTTTTCTTCTTCTAAAAAATGAAGCAATTCTTTATCCTGAAAATTAGGCAAAGGCAGATAATGTGCGCCTAAGGGATATTTCGAATATTTATTTTCTCCGCTTGAAGAATTTCCTCCCAAATGATTTTCCAATTCTAGCATTAAAAAATCTGAAATTCCTCTTTTCTGAAATTGTCGTGCAGCACTCAAACCCGAAATTCCGCCTCCAACAATTAAATACGGAATCTGAATTTGTTTGGTTGGTTTAGGAAAATCTTTAATCCATAAACGATGTCCAAGTAAATGTTTAGTTCCCGATAAACGAATCATCATGACCGCAATTTTATCGGAACAAAACTGCAGAAACGGAACCGCAATTAAAGCCGCACCAACTACTTTTAAAAAACTCCTTCTGGATTTATTGCAATCTTCCCCACTCTTCATCAAAATAGCGTACTAAAATCTGGTTGTCTAAACGATTAATTTCAATTTCATTCGAAATCATATCGTTTGTAAAATAATTGAAACGATCAAATTGATAATTGTAAAATTTCAATTTGTCTGCTTTTCGATTTACGGTATTAAAAGTAGTTCCAAAACCGTTTATGGCAATCGTATAACCCCATTCTCCAAATGAAGGAACGTAAGCATGATACGCATCTACCTGCGGAAAAACTTGCATCACTGTTTTATTGATACACCAAAAAGATTTTGGTGCAAAATAGGGCGAAGTAGTTTGAATAACCACCGCAGCATCAGGTTTTAAAATAGTTTTTATAGTCTGATAAAAATTTAGCGAATACAATTTCCCTAAACTATAATTTGACGGATCTGGAAAGTCGATTATAGCAACATCAAATTGCTCTTTACAGTTTTTTGCCCAAATATAAGCATCCGTATTGATTACCTTAACTTTTGGATTGTTCAGCGAGTTTTGATTGAAGTTGGTTAATACAATATTGGTTTTAAACAACTTTGTCATTCCTTCGTCCAAATCGACTAGAGTTACTTTTTCAACGTCTTTGTATTTCAGGATTTCACGAACTGCCAAACCATCGCCTCCGCCCAAAACCAAAACATTTTTAGCGCTTTTAGCCATCGACATTACGGGATGCACTAGAGCCTCGTGATAACGATATTCGTCTGCAGAACTGAATTGCAGGTTGTTATTTAAATAAAGCCTGTAATCGCTCTTATTATGCGTTAAAACAATACGCTGATAGGGTGTTGAATTGGTATAAATGATATTTTCTCCGTATAATTTCCCTTCTGAATAGGCGAGAATATCATTCGAGAAAACAAAAACAGCCAGTAATAATACAAACGAAAAAATGGCTTTTGCTTTCAAAAAATAAACATTTTTTAGTTCTCTCTTCAGTAAAAAACACAAAACAATAGCGATACTTACATTAATCATTCCGAAGAAAAGAGAAGTTCCCATAATGCCTAATTTTGGCACTAAAACTAACGGAAACAAAATTGAAGCCAGCAAAGCTCCGATATAATCAAATGTAAAAACATTCGAAACCAGATCTTTAAACTCGACTCTATCTTTTAAAATATTCATTAAAAGCGGAATCTCCAATCCGACCAAGAAGCCTGTTACGAAAACGAATAAATATAAAATGAACTGAAACGAACCAACACTTTCAAACAATAGAAATAAAACTACCGAACTCAAACCTCCAATAAGTCCAACCAGTATTTCGATTTCTACAAAAGTGTTGAGTAAATTTTTGTGGAAAAACTTTGAAAAAAACGAGCCTATACCCATCGAAAACAGGTATACGCCAATAATAAACGAAAATTGTTTTACCGAATCGCCCAATAAATAACTCGCCAAAGTTCCTGCAACCAATTCGTAAATTAGTCCGCAAGTGGCAATTATAAATACGGCAAAAAGTAAAAGAAATTCAAACCTAAGAAACTTTTTACCCATGAATTGCGGCACTAATAATCATAGAAATTCCAATGATAAATGCTGCCAAAACAATGGCAACAGCAACATTATTTTTTTCTACAACTTCTTTCCAAGTATTTTCTGGAGTAAGTTTTTCGATAATATAATAACCGATTAATAAAATAACTATTCCTAAAAAAGAATAAATAATCGAATTTACTATAGGCTGTGCGTGAAATAATTCCATATTGATTGATTTTTTTATTTGTGGTAAAAATGATTGTATGATGAACGGCTTCCGCTCGTTGTTGATTTATAATTTTCTGTCGATTCGCAATCGCAGATTCTATTTCCTGCAATAGTAAAATAAAGATAAACCCCAAAGCAACACAATCCTATAAGTAAGGATGTGATATTGTTTCGTATAAAATCGAAAATTCTTTCCATAATTTGTTTAATCTTGGTAGCGAGAATAGGAGCTATCAGCCCATCTATCTCTTTCAAAACTCAATTTAAAAAATCGTATTATAAAATAAATGGCAATCATACCAATAATAACCAGCCAAACATTTCTGCTAGAAGATTGGTTCCAGATCACATTTACACGCATTTCAGCATTATTAACGTCTTCTGGCGCTTTCATTGGGGTGATTAAAAGATGATATTTACCCGCTTTTACACCACAAATATTAAACTTCTCAGACTGGCTTCCTTCTATCCAAGATTCTCCTTCCGAATAACCATGATAATATTCTATGTCTTTATTTGCATAAATTTCATCACCATTATCTTCGTTTATCAAGGCAATATTAAGATTTGCCCACGAATTATCAACATCTGAAGAAACTTTGATTGTCATTGGAGCGGAACCTCCTTTTAAAACAAATGCTTCACTAGTTATTTCTTTATTATCAAATTCACTAAATCTTATTGATTTTGAAAAAACGTTTTGTTCTGGCTGGTCTCTATAAATTAACCAATTTGAAATAATAATTAACAAAGCGATAAAACAGAAAATAATTGCCGTATTTCGAAGATCAAACATCGAAGGCTGAATAATGTTTACGCCAAACTTATATGGCAGAAAAACTTTCTTAAACGCTTTCCTAATATCTTCTTTTTTAATGTATTCGCCATAAAATGTTGTATCGACCTTATGCAAAGATTCAATAGAAATCATATAAGGTGGTCTTATATACTCAACAACATGAATTATGGTATTCTGTGGAAGTTCGAAATCAAAAAAACCTTCTGCATTAATGATTTGAGTATTCGAATAATCATAAATATCGTAATCCTTCCCATCATGTTCTAAAACCAAAGGATGTGACTTAACATTAAAAGTCTCTTCCATTTCAGTTAATAAAATCCAATGACCTTGCGAAAGCGAGAGATAAATAAACTCTTTTTTATCGTTTTGAAGAATAAATTCGGTCCATTTATAACTTTGAACGCTTTTAAACAAGATTCCAGTTACCTTATAATTGCTGCCTTTTAGAAATCCGATATCACCAATTGCCAACGGAGCATCATTCTCTTCAGATTTATATTTGCTTTTTCTTCTAAACTTTCCCTCATCATCTCGAGCATATAAACTATGGCACTTTGGACAAACAAAATTTATTACTTCAAAACCAACCTCTAATTCGGTTTCTGTATTACAGTCGTAACAAGGAATCTTCATATCTTATCGGTTAATTTCAAAATCTTTAATAATTTCTGCATCAAAATAAGCCACATAATCAGCCATAACGGCACGCACTTTTCCTGAATTATCCTGAAGATAATTACACAAATAAACATCCAAAGTAAGCTGATTGTATTCTGGCCAAGTGTGTATACAAATATGTGATTCTTTAAGACAATACGAAATCGTAAAACTATCATTATCAAAGTCATGAACAACAGCTCCAACCTTCTCAAGTTCGTATTTTTCTAAAATGGAATTAGTAACCGCGACAAAACCTTTGCTATTGGTAAGCTTCGAAATTTCGCCGACATGTAAAGTAACCAGTTTATGCAATCCTGGCGAATAAGGAGGTAAATCCATCAAATTATTTATATTACACAGGAGCCAAATATATAATATTTCTAGAATAAAATAATGTGGAAAACCGTATTTTGAAAATAACTTTTTAGGACTATGTATTTATGATTTTTTCTTTTTTTAAGAAGCCGGAATTTTGGTTTTCAGTACGGCTTTAGTCCCGCTATCCGCTTTATCTTTTGTGGTGAACCCCACCACAAAAGGATGCCGCTACTATCGGGGCTAGATTATACGTTTTGGTTTTATAAGGCATAAAAAAAGTCCAGAATTCCATTTTATGAAACTGCGGACTTTTATCTTGCAGAAAGGAAGGGATTCGAACCCTCGATACAGTTACCCATATACTAGCTTTCCAGGCTAGCTCCTTAAACCACTCGGACACCTTTCTATTTTGGTCTGCAAATAACACAAAAAAATCTGACTTTACAAAAGTAAAGTTGCAGTTACTCTAAATGCTTTTTCTAAATTCTTCGATAAACAATTTTACAGCCTTTTTCTGGTAACCTCCCATTGTTAGCATATAAGAATCTCTTTTTGTGGGAACTCCCGTAATTTGAATGGCTTTTATAGTGTCCCAGTCTTTTAATGCTTTCTCAGCTACAATAGTAGCCCAATCGCTGTTTTCTACCATTTGCAATAAAGCGTGAATAGAATGGAGTTCGATCGAAATTTTAGGTTTCAAATTAAACTTCTGAAACAATTCTTCGACAAATTCTCTTGAATTAGATCCTTTTCCTGGCAATACTAACGGAATTTCTTCTATTTTCTTAAAAGCAATTTTATCCAAATGGGCCAAAGCATGCTTTTTAGAAACCGCCACAACCATATTGGAAGTAAACAATGGCACTTTCTGAATTCCGCTTTCAATTTCATGAGATGGAATTACCAAAACTACATCGACATCATTATTAAGAAGCTTTTGTTCCAGTGATTCTGTTGTGCCATAGTCTACAATAATCTTTAAGTTTTGATATCTATGGGCAAATGTATTTACAATTGGCAAAATTAATAACCCAAAAATATACGTAACACCTATTCGCAGTTCGCCACCAATCATTTGGTTTAAATCTTCAATTGCCTGTTTCCCGTTTTGGACATTTTCGAGAACCCTTTTCGCATGAATCAAGAAAACCGAACCTGCTTCTGTAAGTCGCACTTTTTTTCCAATTCTGATAAACAAAGGCATTCCGAGTTCTTCTTCCAGCTTTTTAATTTGCTGCGAAAGCCCCGATTGCGTTACAAAACACAATTCTGCGGCTTTGGTAAAGTGCAAAACCTCAGCAGTTTTTACAAAATACTCTAGTTGATAAATCTCCATATTGATAAGTTTTAATACTTATTATCAGTAAAATTATTAATTTTTCTAATGCTATCATAATCCCGACCTTTGTATTAAATATTTAGGATTATGTTTAAAGCGTTAAAATCAAAAAATTTCAAGTTATTTTTCTACGGTCAATCCGTATCTGTTATCGGAACATGGATGCAAAAAACAGCTGTAAGCTGGATGGTTTATAGTATAACGGGATCTGTATTTTTATTGGGATTAGCGACATTTTTAAGTATGATTCCGTCTTTATTTCTAGCGCCTTTAGCGGGAAGTATTATTGGTCGTTATGACAGACACAAAACAATGATGTTCTTGCAATCTCTTGCGATGCTTCAAGCGGGAACTTTAGCTTTGCTTATCTATTTCAAAATTTATAACATCAACTTTATTTTGGCTTTAAGCCTTATTCAAGGTATTATTAATGCTTTTGATATGACTTGTCGTCAAACGATGATGATTGATATTGTGGACAATAAAGAAGATCTTCCAAACGCTGTCGCATTAAACTCAACTTTGAACAACTTTGCACGTATTGCAGGTCCTGCGCTTGCGGGAATTATTCTGCATGAATATGGAGAAGATATTTGTTTTATTGGGAATTTCATAAGCTACGTGCCTGTTTTAATTTCATTAATGATGATGAAAATTACACCGCACATTAAAGCTGAAAACAAATTGAATATGCTGGACGACCTTATCGAAGGCTTAGATTATGTGAAAAAAGAAACCGAAATGGCAAGAATGCTAATGATGCTTACTTGTAGCAGTTTGTTTGTAATTTCTTTTAATACTTTGATGCCCGTTTTTGCAAAAGATATTTTTAGCGGAAACGCTGAAACTTTCAGCTGGTTTGAAAGTGCTGCCGGAATTGGTTCTGTTCTATCTGCAATTTATTTAGCTAATCTAAAATCTGCTGAGAATATGAACAAACTAATGATTGGAGCGAGTTTGCTTCTTGGTTTCAGCGTAATTATTTTAGCTGTTTCAAGCAGCATAACAATCGCTTTAATCTGTATGACATTAAGCGGAATCGGGATGATGGGACAAACTTCTTCTATCAATATTTATATTCAGACTCATAGTTCTGTAAATATGCGTTCAAGAAGCATCAGTTACTACATGATGGCATATCAAGGAATGATTCCTGTTGGAAGTTTGATTATTGGATATGTTTCTCATTCACTTGGCGTTAGAACTACTGTTGCTATTCAAGGAATTATATGTATTATTTCTGTAATCGTTTATTTGTATTACAAAAAACATAAAGCAATTGAAGATTTGGAAACTTGTCCTGTTCCATATCGAAATTCCAAAAATTAAATTCTAAATCCAAAAATGACAACTAAACGTGTTCAACTTTGTCAAAGTTTAAAACTTTGACAAAGTTCTTTACGGCAAAGCATTGGAATTTGGAATTTTACTTTAAGATATTTCCCCGCGAAGAGCAGTTTCAAAAATATCTTTAAACTCGTTTTGAGGAATATTATGACCCAGCAAATACATCAATTTAGTAATTGCTGCTTCTGTAGTAATATCTTTTCCTGAGATCACTCCCAAAGATTTTAGAGCTGTACTGGTTTCGTATTGTCCCATATTCACGCTTCCGCCTGAACATTGGGTTACGTTTACGATATGCATTCCAGATTTAATCGCTTTTTCGATTAAACTTAAAAACCAATCTTCGGTTGGTGCGTTTCCTGAGCCGTATGTTTCTAGAACAATTCCGCGTAAACCAGTCGTTGCCAAGATTGAAGCCAAAACAATTTCGCTCATTCCAGGGAACATTTTTATGATGGCTACATGATTGTCCAGATTTTTATGAACGATCAATTTCGCATTTTTATTTATCGGAAGAAATAAATGTCTGTTTAATGTTAAATGCACGCCAGATTCTACTAATTCAGGGTAATTTGGCGCTGTAAAAGCTTTAAAATGTTCTGCGTTTACTTTAGAAGTTCTGTTTCCTCGGTACAATTTGTATTCAAAATACAAACAAACTTCTGTAATAACAGGTTTTCCGTTTTCTTGAAGAGAAGCAATCTGAATCGCTGTAATCAGGTTTTCTTTTGCATCGGTACGCAAATCTCCAATTGGCAATTGCGAACCTGTAAATACAACTGGTTTTGCTAAATTCTCCAACATAAAACTCAATGCTGAAGCCGAATATGACATCGTATCTGATCCATGCAGCACGACAAATCCATCAAATGCATCGTAATTTTCCTCAATCATAGTGGCAATTTTCGTCCACATTTGAGGATTCATATTAGAAGAATCAATTGGATGTTCAAATGAAATCGATTCGATTTCGCAATCCAATTGTTTAATTTCTGGAATTTTCTGAATTAATTTACCAAAATTGAAGGCTTTAAGCGCTCCAGTTTCAAAATCTTTGCTCATACCGATGGTTCCACCAGTATAAATCAACAATATTTTTGCTTTAGATGACATCTTGGTATTTTAATTTATTGACAACAGGATTCGCATACATTGCTAAAAATCCTTGTCTTGTCACAGGATTATCGCCCCCAATTCTCATTTCTAAACGACGCTCAAACAATGATTTCTCACTTTCTTTATACTTGTGAGCAAATTTGTCTGTTTCATTTAAAATATCGTAAGCAATAAAATTTGTTGGCCATAATTGGTAGTTTTTCAAAATAACATCGTCAATCGTTTGTGCCAAAGCTTGAACTTGTTTGTTCACATTATCATTTTCGGCCACAATTTGATCGATTTCTGTATCTAAAACATCACCAACAGAAATATGTATTCTTTTTTTAGTTCCCATAATACCGCTAAGGATATTCATGAAATCTTCGTTTTTATCTTTTACGTAAACTTCGTTTTTTGCTTCTGCCATTAATTGTGGCATTTTCAAAACATCCGTCGGATCATATTCGTAAGAAATAGAAACCGGAACGATTTTCAATTTCTTAAAATAATCCATTAAGTTTTCTTCGTCAGAACCCATTCCAATCATTTTTAAAACCCCTGGATTGGTCTCGTCGTTTCCGTCTTTTGTTCTTCCTTCTCTTTGAGCAATCCAAACCGAACGGTTTTCGCGAAGCAATAATTGTCCCATATATTCAGATAATAACTTCGAACTTTGAAGCATTTCTCTAGGCGATAAACCTCTTAAAACCAAAAAGTTTCTATTTAGTTTTGCTAAAGTTGCCAAGAAAGCTTTCTTTACTAAATTGTCTCCAATTGCCGAAGCAGTCATTACCAAACCGTGCTCGAACAAACAAACGTTCAATAATGTAGTATCTAAAAGAATATCTCTATGATTTGAAATAAAAAGATAAGACGTATTTGGTTCCAGTTTCTCAAAACCTGAAGTCGTTAAACCTTCAGAGCTTTTTTCAAGAACTTTCTGGATTGTATTATAAATAAAATTGCATTGAAAATCACGAATCGAGTGTGTTTTCTTTAATTGTTCCTTCCAAACCTCATCTTCTACATCCGGAAACGTAAAGTTCATCATGGTTTTCATCATAGGATGATTGACCACAGCATGAAGGGCTTCATTTATTTCGGAATCATAAAACGGTCGAATGGCATCAAATCTCTGCATTATTTATTTGGGTTTAAGTGGGCAAAAGAACAAAAAAAAAATTAAAGTTTTGTAAGGTCTGGGTTAAATCCCAAAAACGTCCTTTGAATTCTGAGTTGTAATTGTAGCAATTTCTTCGGCTGAAATTCCATAAATGTCACTCAATTTCGCAATAACATTGACTAAATAACTGCTTTCATTTCGTTTTCCTCTGTACGGAATTGGTGCTAAATATGGAGAATCTGTCTCCAAAACAATGTGTTTTAAATCGATTTGATTCAAAAACTGATCGATTTTTCCGTTTTTAAACGTTACTACACCTCCAATTCCTAATTTCATTTTGTAAGAAATCGCGCGTTCTGCTTGTTCTAAAGTTCCGGAAAAACAATGAAAAATCCCAAATAAATCTTCAGATTTTTCTTCTTCTAAGACTTCGAAGATCTCATCAAAAGCTTCTCTACAATGAATTACAATTGGCAATTTGTATTGTTTTGCCAGCTGAATTTGCCTTTTAAAAGCAATTTGCTGCTCTTTCAAATGCGTTTTATCCCAATACAAATCGATCCCAATTTCACCCACAGCGTAGAACTTTCGTTTTGATAATTCGGTTTCTACATGTGCCAATTCGTCCAGATAATTATCTTTTACGTAAGTGGGATGCAAACCCATCATTAAGAATACATTATCTGGATAATTTTTCTCTAAATCGTACATAGATTGCGTTGCGGCAGCATCGATTGCAGGAATAAAAAAACGAGTAACTCCAGCATCAATAGCGCGCTGAATCATTTCGTTGCGATCCTGATCAAATTCTTCAGAATACAAATGCGTGTGGGTATCGGTAATAATTGGTGTTGAATTCAAGGCTGTAATTTTAAAGTGCCAAAATTACGACAATAATAAAAGAATAGCAATTCGTGTAAATTGGCACATAGATTTAACGGATTCTCTTTCGTGAAAACACTGAAAAAACGATTTTTTAAAACTTGCCTAAAAAATAAAAACCTTTGACAAAGTTTAAAACTTTGACAAAGGTTGACAAATTAAAGACTAGTTTTTGTCACGCTGACGAACGAAGAATCTCACAAGAAGTTTCGCCAAGAAAACCCCCAAATTTTTCTGTGGATCAACTAGTGTGACTCTTCGTTCCTCAAGACGACAAATTAAGTCTTATTTTCCATTTTCAATAAATAGCAAAGCTCGTTCCAAAACCTCATCTTTTCCTTCCTGAATTCCTTTTATGGTTGGTTTTATTTCGATATCTGGCACAATTCCGATTCTTTGGGTTTCTCTTCCGTCTGGGTAGTAAACGCCAATACCAGAGAAATTAGTATGATAGCCACTAAAATCAAATTCAAAAACATTTCCGTCTGCTCCTGCCGTCTGACTTCCAATAATTGTGGTATTGCCAGCTGTTTGAAAACACATCGCCGTCCATTCTGACTGGCTTATAGAATCTTCATTAAGCAATACAACGACTTTTCCTTTGTAATTGTCTTTATTTTCAAATCCCACTTTTCTTCCTTCTTCCCAAGTATACTTTCCTGGATAATTTGGATACGGGTAGGTATAAATGCAAAATTCTTTTTCTTCAGAATTTAAAAAATTAGCAATTTCTCCAAAAGTTCCGTTTGGATAATTTCTCATATCAAAAACTATAGCTTTTGTCGATTTGAGAGCATCAATCATATCAGGAACATTTTTTGGTTTAATAACTCCCATGTTTACGTAACCAATATTATTGTCCAGAAGTTTAAATTTATCTTTCTTTATCTGAGCTCCTTTTTTATACTCATTTCGATGCGAATCGTGATAGTTAAACCAAGTCATTGACTTAGTTTCGTATTTTCCATCGTTCAGGAATTCTACGTTTACCTTTTCAGATTCGCTCACTAAAATTGTGCGTAGAACTTTATCCAGAAAAGCAGCGTCGTTTGAAGCAGAAACAATATCTCTTTTCTCTTCAATAATTTCTTTAATGCTCTTATCGTTTATTTTAGTAATTACGGTTCCAATTTTAATATTGTCGGCCTCTGCCAAACTATCTCCTAAAATCTCAGTAATTACTAATTTTCCATCAATTACTTTACCTGTTGCTGGAAAATAATAATAACTCTTTTTTGCTGTTGCAGAAGACGGGTAAATATGAAACTCGACATGAGTATCATTGAGTTTTGCAGCTGCTTTTCTCAATACTTTATAAAAATCTTCTGGAGTTTTGGACTCAACAACAGAAGGCAATACCTCAGTTAAAGTTTTATCCCATTTCTGATCCATTTTGTATTTGTATGGATAGTAATATTCTACCACATTCCAATACGCATAAAGCATTAAAAGCTTAGAATTTTTATTAGTGTAATCAAGATTAAAATAGTTTTTTAAGTTTTTAAAACCGTCAAAACTTGGCCCAAATTCTTCATTACTTTGAAATCTATTTTCTTCGATAAATTTTAATTTTTTTGAAAGCTTTTTAGAAAACGATTTATCATTAAACCAGCTTAAATCGAAATTTTTATCAAAAAGTTTAACCTCTTTTGGAGTAACAATTGGAGCAATTTCATTTACTGGCCCAAGATCATCAATCCAATTTTCTAGAATTAATGAAAACTCTTCTTTGGTTTGTGCTTTTTCTATTAATGGTAATTTCTCCAAAAGCTGGCTATCCCAATTCAATTGTCCTTTGGCAACTTCTGGATGATAATATTTCAAGAATCCCCAAACTTTACAAGTTGTGGCAAGTTTTTCTGTCTCAGTAATTTTGGAAGCACTGAAAACAGTTTGAGAAAACACAAAAAGAAAAACTAATAAAGCTTTTTTCATTTACATTCTTGGTTAAGTTAATTTTTGAATTTGGGTAAATTCTTATAAAAATAAAATCGAATTTAGAGCTTTAATTCTAAATTCGATTGAGGTTTCCCGTAAATGGGTAATATTTTTTTTAATAATTTGAAATCTATTCCAAATCTTCGCGCAGACGTTCTACATCATCGTAGTCTTCATAATCTTGGGAAATAGTCTCTAAAATCGATTTACATTCCTTGTATTTTCCTTGTTTTAGTTTAGATAAAGCCATATTCCACTTGGCTTTTTCTTTATAAACAGAATTTCCGTTTTCTAATTCTTTAAAGATCTTTTCGGCTTTTGGATATTTGCTTACCTGCAATAATGAAACTGCATAGAAATATTTTATTTCGTCTGAATTATTTTCTTTCAAAATCATTTCAAAAATCGGAATAGCTGTTTCATATCTTTTTCCGTTGAAATTATTCTCTGCTTGCTTTAAAATGGCTTCAGAAACTCCTCTTTCTGTAAAATAAGCACTTTCTGGATGATTATAATCTTCAAAAGACGGATTATGCTTATAATCAAAGAAAAATAAACCAAACATCACAATTATAGAGATCGCCGCGGCAAAATACCAAGGTTTTAGCGAAGCAACTTTGTGTTTCTTTTTATTGAAATATTTATCTGAAATTCGGGTCAGGTTTTCTTCAAAAGCAACTCTTTCCTGTGTTATTTCCAATTTATTTTCCTGTTGAGAACGCTTTTGTTCTTCTTCAAACTCTTGTGCTTGAGCAATCAATTCGTGAGCAGATTCATTGACAGATACCACATTCTCATAAATGGTCACCTCTTTATGGACAGAATTTTTCAATTCGTTCAGCCAGCGTCTTTTGCACAACAAGAAAAAATAAGCATCAAACGGACACGTTAAATGAAGTTTTCCGGCTTTCGCCTGATTAAAAAGCAAAATCATGATTTCATGAACCACATTCTGCGCTTGATCTTTGTCTCCAGAATTATTGGTGATAAACTGAACTACTTTAGGCGCAAACTTCTTATATATCATTTCAATTACTACTGAATCATTTGCAGCAAGTCCGTCAATATATTTTTGATCAGGATGAATTTTATTTAGATCCATAAAAAAACATTTTGTAGCTAATTTAAAAAAAGAATATCAAAAATTACGCATAATTATATCATATTCAACACCATAACAGTTAAAAAACAGCAAAATTGTTGCTTTTTTATTCTTTAAATATTAAATAGAAAATCTTTTCTCTAGCTAGCTTTTTGGCTACAATTACCTTATTTTTGGTTTTCAATCAGTACAGAAATGGAAAATCTTCACGAAATTCTCAAAATAGAGAAGTACAAAAAAATAAAGTTCAAAATAACTAAAACACAACATTTACAGATTAAAGCCAAAATTAACGGCATTTCTGGCAATTTTATTTTAGATACGGGCGCATCAAACACTTGTGTTGGTTTTGAGTCTATTGAACGTTTTGAACTTTCTGCAAAAAATTCTAAAACAAAAGCTTCTGGAGCTGGAGGAACTGGAATGACAACACAAATTTCATCTAAAAACAAATTGCAATTGGGAAGCTGGAAAAACAAAGATTTCAATATCGTAATTTTTGATCTTTCGCATGTAAATGAAGCTTTGGAATCTTTTAAAGCAAAAGCTGTTCACGGTATTATTGGCGCTGATGTTTTATTGGAAGGAAAAGCAATTATTGACTATTTTAATCATTATTTGTATTTAAAATAGATCTTTTTAGAATTTAATTTTTTACGGGAAACCGTAATTTTAACAATATTTATATTATAATATTTAGAGGCTGGGTTTTTTAATTATATTTGTTGAGCCATTTTAACAAATCTAATACTATGAAAAAAACTCTACTTTGTTTTCTTTTATTATTTACCAATCTTTTTTTTGCTCAAGTTACCTCTGTTTCGACTTGTGGCAATGAATCTTTCAATTTAACTATACTTAAAGCAGATTTTATTGGCAATTTAAATCCTGCTGAAACAACTGTTACTTATTTTTTAAGTGAGGCTGATGCATTAAACAATACAAATGCAATTGCAAATCCAACTACTTATATAGGTACAATTGGTACAATGAAAATTTATGGAAGAATTGATAATAATGGTATTATTACTACCAATTATTTTAATCTGACTACATTTCCAACGATAGCTGTAAGTGCTTCACACAAACCTATTTTATGCAAAGGAGACACGGCATCTTTATCGATAAACGCCTCCGGCGGAAATGGTTCGTATTCATATTCTTTAAATGGAGGTTCTTTTACAAATCAAGATTATTATCCGAATATTGCTCCAGGCGTTTATAGCATAAGAGTTATGGATAATATTTTTGGATGTATGACTTCTATTAGTCATACCATTACTGAGCCTACAGCTGTAGTTGCCACTTCTGCAATTGTGAATCAAAATGTAATAATTGTTTCAGCTACTGGAGGGACTGGTGCTTATCAATATTCATTAGATGGAATAAATTATCAATCTAGTAATGTTTTTACAACTGTAGCTCCTGGCAATTATACTGTTAGAGTTCGCGATGCTGAAGGATGTGGCACGGTAGTAAATGCAATTATTGCTCCTTATTTAGTTGTTACCGCAGCGCTTACTCAAGAATTATATTGCGCTGGAAATGGTAATAATGCTGTAATAACTGCGAATGCTTCAGGCGGCCAATTACCTTATTATTATTCAATAGATAATGGACTTAACTATCAGCCATACAGCACTTTTAACAATCTAAGTGCTGGTACTTACTCAATAATTGTTAAGGATGCTTTGAATACGGTTTCTAGTCCAACTTCAGTGACTGTACCTCCGCTTATTGCTGTAACTGGTGTTGCATTGGTTACTGGTGCTACAAGTTGCAGCAGTGCATCAATTCGTGTTCAGGCAACATCTGGTCAAGGTCCATATCTTTATTCTATTGATAATGGACAAACTTTTACGAATAACAATGTTTTTAGCAATTTGGTTCCTGGTAATTACGTTTTCCTTATTAAAGACAGTAAAGGTTGTGTTTCAGCCTTTTTATCCAATACTGTACAACCTCCAGCACCTCCGCTAACGATAGCAGTTGCCAACACGCCAATATTATGCTGGGGTGAAAAAACTTCGCTGACAGTGACGGCTACAGGAGGGCAAGCACCTTATCAATATTCAATAAATAATGGTGCTATAACAAGCAATAATGTATTTAGCGATCTTAAAGCAGGAAATTATATCATTAAGGTTATCGATGCTGCAGGGTGTGAAAATACACTTCCGTACACGATTACTGAACCAGCAGTTGTAGACGCAGAAATGGTAATTGATGGAAATACTATATCAATTATCGATGCAAAAGGAGGAACTGGATCTTATTTTTATGCAATAGATAACGGTAATTTTCAAACTAATAATGTTTTTAGCAATGTTGCTCCTGGATTACATAGAGTGAGAGTAAAGGATTCTAATAATTGCGAACCAGGAAGCTTTTCAGCTGAAATCGCAAGTCCGCTTACATCTGTAGCTACAATTGCCAAAGAGATCGATTGTATGAGTGATGCAGAAATAGTTGTTACGGCATCTGGGGGAATAGCTCCATATACTTATTCTAAAAATGGAGTAACTTTTCAGACATCTAATGTTTTTACCAATTTAGTTGCAGGAACTTATTCAATAATTGTAAAAGATGCTAATGGCACATTAGCTATTGCAAACAATTTAATCATTTCGCCTACTAGTTATCCAATAATAGTTCTTACAAAAACCAATCTGAGTTGTTTTCAAGCCAATGATGGAATCATAACCGCAAGTGTAACTGGCGGAAAAGCTCCATACGTTTATTCAATTGGCAACAGTTATAGTTCAGCTAATACCTTTACAGGTTTAGCAGCTGGCTTTTATAATGTAACCGTAAAAGATGCAAACGGATGTCTTAGTTCTTTCGCTGTAAATATAGATCAGCCGAATGTTATAGTGCCAACAGTAAGTACAACAAACTCAACCTCTATTGCCGATAATGATGGGACAATAACAGTTAATGCGACGGGAGGAGTTCCTCCTTATACCTACGCATTGACAGATGAAAACGGACTGCCTGCTGTTTTTTTTCAAACTTCAAATATTTTTAATGGTTTAAAATCTGGATTATATGGCGTTCAGGTAAAAGATTCTAATGGATGTTTTACCACACAAACTAATATTTCAATTATTAATAAAACCAACACGCTTTCAGCGGCAGCTACCGTTACTACTCAACCGACATGTAACAATCCTTATGGAACAATTACAGTCAATGCTACTGGAGGAACTGCACCATATACTTATTCTATTGACAATGGAGCCACTTATAGTGTTTCTAATACTTTTCAAGAATTACCTGGCAATTATTTGATTAAGGTTAAGGATGCTGAAAATTCTGAAACATCTATAACAATTACTTTAATTGCTCCTGCACCTTTAGTAACAACAGCAGTACTTACAAAAACAATAGATTGTCTTAGCAATGGAATAATAACGGTTTTTGCAACGGGAGGACAAGCTCCATATTTATACTCTTTCGATAATGGAAGTACTTACATCAGCAGCAATACTTTTTCTAATGCTCTGGCGGGAATTTATTCAATAATTGTAAAAGACAGCAATAATTGTATTTCAAATTCAAATAGTTTGGTAGTTGAACCTCTTGCTAACTTAAGCGCAACTGCTACAAATACGCCGATATTATGTAGATATGAAAAGGGTTCGATTACAATTATTGCTTCGGGAGGGAAAGCTCCTTATCAATATTCGCTAAACAATGATATCTACACAAATAGCAACAAGTTCGACGAAGTTTTATCTGGAAATTATATTATTAAAGTAAAAGATGCAAATGACTGTATTTTCACTCTACCTTACACAATAGCAGAACCAACGAAAATCAAAGGATATATTACTTTCGAAGGAACAACGGCAACTGTTGTTAATCTAAGTGGCGGAAGCGGTACTTACCTTTATTCACTTAACGACGGAGAATTACAGTCTAGCAATGTTTTTACCAACCTTCATGGATCAAATAATATTATATCCGTTTATGATTCTTTTGGCTGTTTTGGATTTGCTGTTAGTTTCTCTATTCCAGATCCAAATGCCCTAACAGCACAAGCCACTATTATAAAAGCAATAGATTGTACAACTAATAGCGGAACGATTTCAATTGCTGCATCAGGAGGTCAGGCTCCATACGAATATTCTATTAATGGTGGAACAACTTACCAATCAAGCAATATTTTTAGCAATTTATCTGCGGGACTTTATACTGTTTGGGTAAAAGATGCAGCAGGAACTATAGATTACGATAATAGTGTGACCTTAACGACACCGTCTTCAGTAATTGTAGATGTTACTACAACCACGACAAACTGTTTCAATGATAATAGCGGATCAATAACTGTAACAGCTACCGGAGGAGAAGCTCCGTATATTTATTCGATAAACAATAGTATATATAGTTCCAATAACGTTTTTACTGCTTTGTCTGCTGGACAATATACTATCAATGTAAAAGACGCTCTTGGATGCATTATTTCATCGACAGCGCTAGTAACACAGCCAGATCTTTTAGTTATAAATAATACTGCTTCAAATAGCACCAATGTTAATAGTAACGATGGAAAAATAACAGTTACTCCTTCTGGTGGGACTGCTCCTTATTTATATTCATTGAAAAATGCAAATGGTTCACTAATAATTTCTCCTCAAAGTTCTAACATTTTTGACAATTTATCGATTGGACAATATACTATTGAAGTGAAGGATGCAAATGGATGTATCACAAGTAAATCTGGAATAACAATCACGTCACAAACGCTTTTTGGCACTCTTATGATTACCCCTATTACTTGTACAGCCTTAGGGACTATTATTATAAATGCTGCAGGAGGTAAATATCCTCATCAATATTCTTTTGATGGTGGAATTACTTATGGCACTTCGAATATAGCTTCAAATTTAAGTGCGGGAACTTATACTATTAAAGTTAAAGATGCTTCAGATGCTACAATTACCCTTTCTGCTTCTTTAGCACCTGTAAGTCCTGTGGTTGTTACAGCGTCTATCACTTCTCCTGTATATTGTAAAGGAAGTAATAATGCTGCGATACAAGTAATAGCTTCTGGAGGAAAAGCTCCTTACATCTATTCATTAAACGGAAGCGCTTATCAATCTAACAATAGCTTTTTTAATCTTTCCGCTGGCAACTATGTTGTAACAGTAAAAGATAGTAATAACTGCTCTTCTACTATGATAGTTACTATAACTGAACCTAATGCATTAGCAGTCACAACAACAGTGCAAAACCAAAATATTACTGTAAATGCCACAGGTGGAAACGGAGGTTATAGATATGCTATTTCTCCAAATTTGAATCAGTTTTCATCAAATAATACTTTTTCTAATTTATCGCCAGGTTCGTATAGCATTATTACTTCTGATTTATATGGATGCGTTGTAATCATAAATGCTGTTGTTGATCCAGTCGCTCCAACAGTAAATGGACAGAGTAATCTGACTGTAGAATTTAAAGAAGGCCAAACTCTAGCAGATTTAATTGTTGAAGGAGAAGACATTAAATGGTATAGTACTCCAAATTCTTCTGCAGGAAAAACAAGTAAAACCAATGAAACTCCTTTACCATTAACAACTGTTTTGGTCAATGGAACTACATATTATGCTTCACAGACTATTAATGGAATCGAAAGTAAAGAACGTCTTGCTGTAACGGCTAAGGTAAACGGTTCTCTTTCTGCTCCTGATTTTAATTTGGTTTCTTTCCAATTCTATCCTAATCCGGTGAAAGATATTTTAACCATTAAAAATAATTCAATAATCAATGATATTGAAATTATATCAGTTTCTGGAACATCTGTTTTATTCAAAACAATAAATGATATACATTCTGAAATTGATTTCTCAAATCTTTCGAGTGGTCTTTACCTTTTAAAAGTAAAATCTGAAAATCAGCAAAAGACAATAAAATTGATTAAACGATAATTTTTCAAATGCAATAAAAAAGCCTTCATCTAAACAATGAAGGCTTTTTTATTATTCTATTTCTTGCCGATTAATTTCTGTTTTTGAAACGGCATGTTTTTTCAACGAAAAATAAGCTACAACTGTACTCAATAACATTAAAAATCCACCCAAAATAAAAGGCGCTCCAGCAAATTTAAAAGGCGCATCGTTATGAGTAAAAAAGTAAAATGTATTGGCCATCATTGGGGGACCAATAATAGAAGAAGCACTCATTAAACTGGTCAAAGTTCCCTGAATTTCTCCTTGTTCACTCGGAGCAACTTTACTTGCAACAACTGACTGCAAAGCTGGTCCTGCAATTCCGCCAAGGCAATACGGAATTAAAAACACAAACATCATCCAGCTTTCGGTTGCAAAAGCAAACAACAGCATTCCAATTGTATATAAAGCTAAACCAATATAAATACTTTTCTCATTTCCGATTTTCGGATTGATGTAACGAACCAATCCTCCTTGTACAACTCCAACCAATAAACCGATTATTCCTAATGAAATTCCGATCATTCTTTCGTCCCATTTGAATTGGTAAATCGTAAAGAAACTCCAGTTGCTTTGTACGGCATGAGAACCTACATACAAAAGAAATATTGCTGCAATTAAACCAATTAAAGTTGGATGTTTTTTTAATCCTAAAATCGCTCCAATTGGATTGGCACGTCTCCAGTCAAAAGGTCTGCGGTTTTCTTTTTTAAGCGATTCTGGTAAAATGAAAAATCCGTACAGAAAGTTTACCATACATAAAATGGCTGCTGCATAAAAAGGAACTCGAGATCCATATTGACCTAAAAGTCCGCCAATAACTGGTCCGATGATGAATCCTAATCCGAAAGCTGCACCGACTAATCCGAAGTTTTTAGCTCTGTTTTCTGCAGTACTGACATCGGCAATGTATGCAGAAGCTGTAGTAATACTTGCGCCAGTCACTCCAGCAATAATTCTTCCTATAAAAAGCCAGATAATCGTTGGTGAAAATGCCAATAAAAGATAATCTAACGAAAATCCGAAAAGGGAAATTAAAATGATTGGTCTTCTTCCAAATTTATCACTTAAATTTCCAATTACAGGAGCAAAAACGAATTGGGTTATCGCATACGCGAAAGTTAACCAGCCACCTATTTTTGCAGCTTCACTAATGTCTCCATGAATCAATTCTTCAATCAATTTTGGAATCACAGGAATGATAATTCCCCATCCTGTAATGTCAATTAACATGGTTATGAAAATAAAACCAATCGCGGCAGACTTATCTTTTTGTAGCATAATATGTTTTGTAAGGTGATGCAAATAAACAGATTTTTCAATTAACAATAAAAAAATCCCAAATTCCAATTTGAAGAACTTCGAATTGGAAATTAAAACTGATATATTTTTTCACGCAGATTTAAAAAGATTTAAGCAGATACACACAGATCTTTTCTAATTAATCTGCCAAAATCTGTAAAATCTGCGTGAAATATTTTTAGACTGAATTAAAAAAATCCCAAATTCCAATTTAAAGGAACTTGGGATTTTTCATTTTGAAATTCCAATTTCGGACTTTGGAATTTCTATCAAAAATTAAAACTATTAATGAGTATGTTTTGGATTAAAACCGTCTTCGCTTAATTCAGTTGGCGTATAATCGGCAACCATTTCAGCTTCGTAATCGATTTTTTCTCCTTTAGAGAATTTCTGAATTAATTTCTCCATAATGTTATAAATTACAGGAACTACAATCAAGGTTAGGAATAAAGAAGAAATCAAACCTCCAATAATTACCCAAGCCAATCCGTTTTTCCATTCTGCTCCAGCTCCAGATGCTAATGCAATTGGGAACATACCAAATACCATCGCAATTGTTGTCATCAAGATCGGACGTAAACGTGCGTGGTTGGCTTGAATTAAAGCCGTTCTAATAGATTCTCCCGCTGCTCTTCTTTGGTTCGTATAATCGACAAGCATGATCGCATTCTTACATACCAGACCAATCAACATGATAATACCTAAAATGGTAAAGATATTTAACGAGTTGTTTGTTAATGCAAGAGCTAACATCGCTCCAATAAACGAAAGTGGAATTGCAAACAATACTACGAATGGATGCGCGAAACTGTCGTACAAACTCACCATTACAAGATAAACCAAAATAATAGCGGCTAATAAAGCGATTCCTAAAGTACCAAAACCTTCTGATTGGTTTTCTTGATCTCCACCCCAGATATAGTTTACACCTGCAGGTTTTTTCAATTTATCTAATTTCACTTGCCATTGCTGTACAATTGTTCCAGATGGAACCCCAACGTTTTGTCCTTTTACGGTTACAGACGCAGATTTATCTCTACGCTCTAACTGGCTAGGTCCAGAACCTTCTGTAATATCAGCAAATTGTGATAATTTAATTTGTTGTCCAGCTGTGTTTACGAAAATCAAATTACTAACGTCAGCAATACTTTTTCTGTCAAAAGCATTGTATCTAATGTTGATATCGTATTCGTATTCACCAGCTCTATATTTACCATCTGTATTTCCACTAAAAGCAGTTTGCATGGTTAAACCAACTGTTTGAAGTGTTAATCCTAAAGCAGCCATTTTATCACGGTCTACTTTTACGTTAATTTCAGGGTTTCCGTCTTCAACCGTTAATTTGATCTCAGTTGTTCCTGGAATTGTACGTAATTCAGCCTCAGCTTGTTTTGCAAAAGCCATTGCTGCTTCTGTTGAAGGACCAGTAACAATTAATCCTAAAGTTGCATCTTCGGCTGTACCTAAGATACCTACAGGAACTGTTTTTACTTTTGCTCCAACTAAAACTTTCTCTAATTTACGTTTGATTTTTGCTGCGTAAACATTCGCATCATCTGTACGATCTTTTTGTTCGATCATTTTTACGTCAATCTCAGCTTTATAAGCAGTAGCTTGAGACGCTCCAAAACCTTCAGAAGTTTGTCCAACCGTTGTAATTTGACTGTGAACATATTCCTGAGATTTCAAATAAGCCTCAGCTTTTTGAGTCATAAAGTTTGTTTGTTCTAACGAAGCATCTTTTGGCATTTCGATTTGAACTAAGAACTCTCCACTATCAGAAGAAGCAAAGAACTCTCCTCCGATGAAACCTCCACCCATTAATCCAACTGTTGAAGCGAAGAATAAAATAATTACTACTACAAAAGTTTTAATATAATGATCTAAACACCAAGTTAATAAATGAGAAACCCAGTCAGTAAAACGTGTTAAATAGCTTTCGAAACCAAGGATTATTCTTCCGAATAAATTCTTTCCTTCAATGTGCTCTAATTTTCCAAAACGAGAAGACAACCAAGGAATAATAGTAAACGAAGCTAAAAGAGATAACATCGTTGATATAATTACCGTAACACAGAATTGCGTAATAATATTAGAAACCAATCCAGAACTCATCGCGATAGGCAAGAATACAACCACGATTACTAAAGTAATAGAAGTTACGGTTCCACCAATTTCAGCTGTTCCATCATACGATGCACGAATTCGGTTTTTACCCATTTCCATGTGCCTGTAAATATTCTCAAGTACCACAATCGCGTCATCGACCAGAATACCAACAACCAGAGATAATCCTAATAAACTCATTAAGTTTAAGGTATATCCCATTAAATAAATTCCGATGAAAGTTGCAATTAACGATGCCGGAATAGAAACCATTACGATCAACGAGTTTCTAATACTATGTAAGAAGAACAACATTACAAAAGCAACCAAAACAACCGCAATTAATAAATCGTGTACAACAGAATCTGCTGCTTCTAAAGTAAAGATTGTACTATCTTTTGCTACTTCTAATTTTAACTGATTTACTTTATAATCTTTTTCTAGAGTTGCAATTGTTTTTAATAATTGCTCACTTACCGCAACCGCATTGGCGTCAGACTGTTTGATAATCTGTAATACAATGGCACTTTTTTGATCTACACGAGAAATCTTTTCAGCAATTTTCTGTGTATCCTGAACGTCAGCAATTTCACCTAAACGAATTTGAATTCCGTTTTGAGAAGAAACCACTAAGTTTCTTAATTCTTCAACACTTTTATATTTACCCGCTAAACGAATTAATATTTTTTGGTTACGAGTTTGAATGTTACCTGTTGGGAAATCTAAGTTAGAACTTAAAATAGTTTGTTGCACTTGAGGAACAGAAAGTCCGTAACCTTGCATTTTTACAGCATCAAGATTCACCTGAATTTCACGCTCAGAACCACCAATAATATTTACCTGAGCAACACCTTGTACACGAGATAAAATAGGAGCAATTTTTTTGTCAATTAAGTCATAAAATTCAGCTTCATCCATTTTTCCGTTGGCACCAAGCGTCATAATTGGTAAATCACTCAGCGAGAACTTAGTCAAAGCTGGCGTTTTTACGTCGTCTGGCAAATCACTAATAATGGCGTTGATTTTACGCTGCGCATCATTCAAAGAGAAATCGACTTTTGCATTTGATGTCAATGTAATCGAAACAATAGATAAACTTTCGTATGATTTCGAATCAATTTTCTTGACATTTTCTAAGGAAGCAATCGCATCCTCAATTTTCTTTGTAACTGTATTTTCTACCTCACTTGGAGAAGCTCCAGGATAAATCGTAGAAATTGTAATAACGTTTTGTTCAAATTTCGGGATCAGCTCATAGCCTAATTGGCTGTAACTGAACAATCCACCAAGAGTCAGAATTGTAAACAATACAATTACCAACGACGGACGTTTTATGGATATTTCGGCTAATTTCATATTTGTTGCTTTAGGCTTTAGGCTTTAGGCAATAAGCTTAATGCTTACAGCCTATAGCTTAATGCTTTAAATTATTTAATAATTTCTACTGTATTTCCGTCTTGTAAGTTAATCTGACCTGTAGTAATTACTTTTTCTCCATCAGATAATCCGTTAATGATTTCTACTTGATCTCCTAAAATTCTACCAGCTGTTACTTTTTTCAATTTAGCAACACCATTTTCAGCTACGAAGATTTCGTTACTGCTTACACTTCCTACGAAAGCATTTCTAGGTACAACCATAAGGTGCTGTTTTTGTTGGTTTGAAGCAAAATTTGCTGTTCCGTACATACCCGCTTTTAGGTCGTTGTTAGAATTGTTTGTGATTTCGATTTCAACTGGGAAGTTTAAAGACTCATCTGCTTTTGAAGCAATGAAAGTAATTTTTCCAGAGAACGTTTTATCAGGATAAACACTAGCTGTTACGTTAATTTGGTTTCCAACTTTTAAACTAGCAACTTGAGTTTCGTTTACTGTAACAGCCAATTTCAATTTAGAAACGTTTACAATATCAAACAATGCAGTTGCAGGCATTCCAGCTAAAATAGATCCTGGCTCAATATATTTTTTATTGATAAAACCGTTAATTGGCGCTTTTACTTTAGTATCTCCAACATTAATATTTGCCTGAGTTAAGTTTGACTGAGCATTTGTTAAAGCTAATTTAGCCTGATCTAATTGTTGTTTTGTAACTCCGCCAGTTTTATAAGCATTCTCATATCTAGCATAATCTGATTTTGCATTTGCATATACCGCCTGTGCTTGTTGCGCATTTACATTGATTACGTCTCCACGAACTGTCAATAAAGTTTGACCAACTCTTACATAGTCACCTTCTTTAGCTAAAACACTAATTACTTTTCCAGATTTTTCTGCAGAAAAAGTTAATTGTTGAATAGGTTGAAAGTTTCCATTTGCAACGAAATCCAATGAAATTTCTTCTGTTTTAACTTCTGAAACTTTTACAGAAACAGCAGCATTTTTCTCAGCAACGATATCTGTTTTTTCTTTATTCTTCTTCTTATTATTATTTAAGATATATCCAATTACACCCAGAGATGCAATTATGATTACGATTGTTATAATAGTTTTCTTCATTGTAATTAGTTATTTAATAAGAGATTTAAGTTCGCCTTTTGATTTGATTAGAGATATTTCGGCAATTTTATAATTTAAAATTGCTCTTGTAAAGTTATTTTGAGCTTCAAGTGATGCATTTTCTGCATCTAATAAATCGGTTAAAGATGCTAACCCTTGAAAGTAATTATTTTTGGTGTTGCTTAGAATTTCTAACGCTAAACGCATATTTTCTCTTTGGTTTTCAATAGTTACAAGATTATTATTAATCTGTGCCATTGCATTTCTGTAATCTAAATCAAGAGAAAGTTTAGTGTCTTTAATATCTTCTTGAAGTTCTCTGATTTGAATATCAGCCTGTCTAACTTTTGCACGAGTTCCGAAACCTGTAAAGATTGGCACGTGTAAGTTTAAAGCAATTGCAGAGAAATCTGACCAGTAAACCCCTTTTTCTGGTTTTGCAAACCAAGGCATTTCAGGTCCTTGTCCCATATAATTGTAACCTGCAGATAATGAAAGTGTAGGATAATAACCTGCTTCAACAGCTTTTTTATTGAATACTAAAAGTTCTTCTTGTTTTTTCAAAAGCAAATATTCTGTTCTGTTTTCAATATTTGGCTCTTGTGTTAAAGCTGCAGGAACTACTTCAAATTCTTCTTTTGGCATATCGATTTGAGTTTCGATAGGCATACCCATATAAAACTTTAATGCATTTTCCTGTAACTCGATCTGGTTTTTAACCTGTTGACGATCTGTATCAATGTTAGACATTTTTACAATAATACGGTCTAAATCAATTTTTTTAGCTAAACCGTTATCAAACTGACCTTGAACAATATCACGAACTTTTTGTGTATTCACATAGTTACTATCCAATAAAATCAATCTTTCGCGTTGCACATAAACTGAATAATAGTTATTTGCAACTCTTTCAATAACCTGTTCTTCAGTTAATTGATCGTTTATTTGATAGAACTCACGTGTTGTTTTTGCTGCTCTTAAACCTGTAAAAACTGATTGATCAAACAAAGCTTGAGTCAAAGAAACTCCCGCAGTTGATGTCCATTTTTGACCAAAAGCCGCTTGAATTGTAGTTCCTGGCGCACCAAAAGCTGCTCCATCAATAACTGTTGTTTGAATTACTGGATTATAGGTTAGATTTCCATTTGCACTAATTTGTGGCAAAGCTCTCGAACGTATTTCTTGAATTTGGTACTCACTATTTTCAACCTGAAGTTTTGCTTTTTTTGCATCAGCTTTATTTTGAAGCGCATAATTGACTGCGTCTTTCAGAGTTAAAGTAGTGGTTTGTGCGCCGGCAGACAAGCCTATTGTACACAAAACTATAAGAAAGATTCTTTTCATAAGTAGTTAAATATTTATTTTAATTTGAGATAGCATCGCCATTTTATCTTTTACAACTCTCCCAGAAAAATGACGACAATTTGGATTGATGATTAATTTTTAATTCTTCGTAATTGCTTTTCTAATTCCTCTACTCCTTCTTGGGTTGCCATTGCACGAGTATGATACTCCAAGGCTTCCAATTCTATTCTTTGCGCTTCACTTTCAGAAACCGTATTTTCATTAATATGAAAAACCAGAGTGTAGTAAAATTTAACGTAAACCTCTACATTCAAATCACTTCTATAAAGACCTTCACGAATTCCTTTTTCGATATTTTCTCTAAAAAGCTGCGTGCACTGATCAATTTCATGAGACAAGATGTTTTGGTAAATCTCTGGATAGTGTTTTTTTAACTGATAGATTGGCGAAGTATCAATGTTATTTTTAAACATATCACGAAACATTTCTCTAATCTCAAAATTTTCATGAATCGCATTGTAATTCTTCGCTATAATGGTATCCATAATTTCATGCACTTGACCATGAACCAATGAAGTACTTTCTTCAATCAAAACTTCCTTATTACAGAAATATTTGTAAATCGTTTTTTTCGAAATACACATTTCTCCCGCAATATCATCCATTGTAACACTCTTAAAACCAAGCTTTAAAAATAACTCGCTTGCTTTTGCTATAATCTTCTCTTTCATTTTAAACTCTCGAATTGCATCACAAATATACTTTGGAAACTAAAATCAAAAAAATAGTTTCCGATAAATTTGTAATAATTTTACATTAATTTATTCATTTAGTAAGAATTATATGCTAAATTCTAAATTTGCGATAAGCTTAATGTCTTTACCTAATGCAGCACCCGAAGTATGATTAAAAGAGCTGAAATTTAAACCAAAGTCTTCACGTTTAATGTTTCCTTTAATTTCAAAAGCTACTTTCTTTTCTCCGTTATAAATATTTTCTCCTAAGAATTCTGCGTCTAATTCAACTACTCTCGTAATATCTTTTATAGTTAAATCTCCTTTGAAAAAATTGATGTTCTGGTTTACTTTTTGAAATGAAGTCGATTTGAAACTAATAATTGGATGTTCGTCTTCTTCAAAAAAGTCCTGAAGCTGTAAATAAGCATCTATTGACTGGAAACTCTCATTTTTATTATTGATATCCAATGAGAATTCTACCGAAGCATCTTCGATCTCATTATCTTCAATGTTCACGTAACCATCAAATTTATTTGTACTTCCACCCATATAAGCAGTTCTCGATCTTCTCATTTCTAATAAAACATCTGACTGACTAGAATCTAAGGTCCATTTTGTTTTCATAAATACTTGATTTAATAGATTTTACAAATCATTAAAACTCTCTTCGGAAACTTTTACAGTGTTTTGAGTTTCCATTCAACGCTGCAAATATAGACAGGAAACTCTAAATACCAAAAAAGTTTCCAAGTTTTTTCAAAATAATTTTAACATATTAGAAATGAGAAGGGTTAAGAGCTCCTTTCAATTCTTAATAAGCTTTTAATCATTTCAGTAATTGAAATTCATAATTGAATTGTATCTTTGAGGCTTGAAATCAGAATTCATTATGCACGATATAAGTCAGTACCAGGATTTTTTTATCAATTATCTACAAAGTCAAAACATACATAAAGAACCTACTAATCTTTACGAACCTATTGAATATATTTTAGGTCTTGGCGGAAAAAGAATTCGTCCAGTTTTAACTTTAATGGCTGCTGAAGTTTTTGATACTGATTATACTACTGCGCTTCCAGCGGCAATGGCGGTTGAAGTTTTTCATAACTTTTCACTGGTTCACGATGATATTATGGACGATGCTCCTTTAAGAAGAGGACAAGTTACCGTACATGAAAAATGGAATTTAAATACAGGAATTCTTTCTGGAGATGCCATGCTTATTTTGGCTTACCAATATTTTGAGCAATACGAGCCAGTTGTTTTTAGAAATCTTGCTAAATTATTTAGCAAAACCGCTCTTGAAGTTTGTGAAGGACAGCAATGGGATGTTGATTTTGAAACTCGTAAAGATGTTACGATTCCGGAATATTTGAAAATGATCGAATATAAAACAGCTGTTTTGGTTGCAGCAGCCATGAAAATGGGCGCTATTGTTGCCAAAACTTCTGAAAAAGAGGCAGACTTAATTTATGATTTCGGACTAAATTTAGGTTTGGCTTTCCAGCTTCAAGATGATTATCTGGACGCTTTTGGAGATCCTGAAACTTTCGGAAAACAAGTTGGAGGTGATATTATTGAGAACAAAAAAACGTATTTATATCTAAAAGCCTTGGAGTTTTCTTCTAAAGAAAAAGCTTCAGAATTAGAACAATTATTTACTTTACAATTAGAAGATAATTCAGAAAAAATAGAAACTGCTAAGTCTATTTTTAACGAATCTGGAGCATCAAAAGCTACTCAGGAAGCGATCGAAATGTACACTTTTAAAGCTTTTGAAACTTTAGAAAAAATGGAAATAAGCGCCGAAAAGAAAGATGTTTTGAGAACTTTCGGAGAAAATTTAATGGGACGTAAAGTTTAGTATTCAGTTTTCAGTATCAGTATTCAGTAAAAAATCTAAAACCTCATGTTTGTAGCACCAGTAAATACAGAATCTTTGTTGGCTCAGGCGCAAGCAGAGACTTTATATTTGAATCTTATTGAACAGATTAATAAGGATTTTAATTTGGCCAATGAAGGAATCGATTTTCCGTTAAGCATTTCTCCAGACGAATTGAAAATTCAGCTTCATGAAAAAGTCTACCGAATGATTCAGTACAAATTTGCTGAATATTTAAATCTGCTATACATCATTGACGTTCCTGAAAACGAAATCAAACAACTTGACGAATCAGATTTGGTAATATTGGCTGAACAAGTTGCTTTTTTGATTTTAAAAAGAGAGTGGCAAAAGGTGTGGTTTAGGAATTATTACAAGTAAAGGTGCAAAGTCGCAAAGGTACAAAGCGACAAAGGTTTACTCTCTTTGTGTAAATTAATTTACTCCAATTCTAAAAACTTAGAATCTCAGAACCTTAGCATCTTAGCATCTTTAGAAATACACTCTCACAAAAGGCATAAATCCAGACCCATATAAACTTTTGTTAGGATTGTACAAAACATCATAACGCGCGCCTATGGTAACATTATTTGTTCTATACCCTGCACCTAGATATAATGCAGTATTCCAATAACTATCTGAATATGATGGAAAATTATAGGTGGCTTCATATTGAGTATCAACTCTTACTTGTTCTAATTCAGCTGATAACTGGATTTCTGGAATTGGATTTACTAAACCAATAAGGCTTCCTCCCCAAACGAAAGATTCGTAATAATTTTTTTGATACAAATAACCAAATTGAAGACCTGCTCCAACGGCTACAACTTCATTAACGTTATAAATAGCGCTGGGCATTACAGAAATATTGGTATATCCAGAACCAAATCCGAGGCCCAAACCGCCTCCAAATTGAACTTTATCCCAAAAATGATTACTGTTGTCAATGACATATTTTTGTTGTGCAATACTATAACTTGAAAATAAGACGGCCAAAATCACAAAAAAATATCTGCAATCGATTGAAAATTGAATTTTATTCATAGTTAACGTTTATTTTAACAAATTTTTACGTAAAAGTACGTAAAAAAAAGATTTAAATAAATGTGATTGTTGTACTTTTGCCTTTCTATATAACAAAAAGTATATTCACTCATATTATGGATAGGTTTTCATTTTTAAACGCAGCGCATACTGAGTTTTTTGCACAATTATACGATCAATATTTAGTAAACCCAGACAGCGTTGAGCCTAGCTGGAGAAGTTTCTTTCAAGGTTTTGACTTTGGACAAACTACTTATAATGACGAAAATCCGGTGCAAACGATCGTTGAGTACGTGACTAGCGATAACACAGATTACAGTCAGATTTCTGAAAAATTAAAGAAAGAATTCAACGTTTTAAAATTAATTGACGGATACCGTACGCGCGGGCATTTATTCACGAAAACAAATCCTGTTCGTGACCGTAGAACTTCATCTCCAACTTTGGATATTGAAAACTTCGGATTATCTACAGCTGACCTTTCAACTGTTTTTGATGCTGCACAGACAATCGGAATGTCGCCATCTTCTTTACAAGATATCGTAAATCGCCTTAAAGCAATTTACTGCCAGCATATCGGTATTGAGTATATGTACATTAGAAATCCTAATGTTGTAAAATGGATTCAGGACAAATTAGCTGTAAATGTTAACCAGCCAAATTTCTCTACAGAAGAAAAGAAAACAATCTTAAATAAATTAAACGAAGCTGTTTCTTTTGAGAACTTCCTTCACACTAAATATGTTGGACAAAAACGTTTCTCATTAGAAGGTGGAGAATCTATCATCCCAGCTTTAGATGCTTTGATCGAGCAAGCTGCTGAAAAAGGTGTTGAACAATTCGTAATGGGAATGGCTCACCGTGGTCGTTTGAACGTTTTAGCAAACATCTTCGGAAAATCTACTCAAGATATCTTTGGTGAGTTTGACGGAAAAGATTACGATCAAGAATATTTTGATGGTGACGTAAAATACCACTTAGGTCTTACTGCCGACAGAAAAACAAGATCTGGAAAAAGCATCAACATCAATTTAGCACCAAACCCTTCTCACTTAGAAACGGTTGGAGCTGTAATTGAAGGTATCACAAGAGCAAAACAAGACAAATATTTTGCTGACGATTTCTCTAAAGTATTACCAATCGCCGTTCACGGAGATGCTGCAATCGCAGGTCAAGGTATCTTGTACGAAATTATCCAAATGGCACAATTAGATGGTTACAAAACTGGAGGAACAATCCATATTGTAATCAACAACCAAGTTGGATTTACAACTAACTATTTAGACGCTCGTTCATCAACTTATTGTACAGACGTTGCTAAAGTAACTTTATCTCCAGTATTACACGTAAATGCTGATGATGCTGAAGCTGTTGTACACGCAGTTTCTTTTGCATTAGACTACAGAATGCAGTTTGGACGTGACGTATTTATCGATTTATTAGGATACAGAAAATACGGTCACAACGAAGGTGACGAACCTCGTTTCACTCAACCAGTTTTATATAAAATCATTGCTAAACATAAAAACCCAAGAGACATTTATGCTGAGAAATTACTTTCTGACGGCGTAATCGATGCTTCTTATGTAAACGGTTTAGAAAAACAATACAAATCTCAATTAGAAGAAAACTTAGAAGCTTCTCGTAAAAAAGATTTAACAATCATTACTCCATTCATGAAAAACGAATGGGACGGATTTGTTCAAGTAACAGATACGCAAATGCTTCAAAAAGTAGACACTACTTTTGACAAAAAAGGATTAGATTCTATCATCAATACAATCTCAACTTTACCAGAAGACAAAAAGTTTATCAATAAAATAACTAAAATTGTTACCGACAGAAAAGTTGGATATGACAACAATACACTTGACTGGGGAACTGCAGAAGCGTTAGCTTACGGATCTCTTTTAACTGAAGGTTTTGATGTTCGTATTTCTGGTCAGGACGTTGAACGTGGTACATTCTCTCACCGTCATGCTGTAGTTAAAGTTGAAGATTCTGAAGAAGAAGTTATTCTTTTAGATGCAATCGAAAATAAAAAAGGAAAATTAGGAGTATTCAACTCTTTATTATCTGAATATGGTGTTCTTGGTTTTGATTATGGATATGCATTGGCAAATCCAAATGCTTTAACAATTTGGGAAGCACAATTTGGAGATTTTTCTAACGGTGCTCAAATCATGATTGACCAATATATCTCTTGTGGAGAAGATAAATGGAACAACCAAAATGGTATTGTGATGTTATTGCCACACGGATACGAAGGACAAGGTGCTGAACACTCTTCTGCAAGAATGGAACGTTACTTACAGCTTTGTGCAAGACACAATATGTATGTTGCTGACTGTACAACTCCTGCAAACTTCTTTCACTTGTTGAGAAGACAAATGAAAACGAATTTCCGTAAACCATTGGTAGTTTTCTCTCCAAAAAGTTTATTACGTGATCCAAGATGTGTATCAACTGTTGATGAATTAGCAAATGGAAGTTTCCAAGAGACTATCGATGATAATGCTGTAGATAAAAAAGGTGTTAAAACTTTGGTTTTCTGTACAGGTAAATTCTACTATGATATTGTTGCTGAAAGAGAAAACAATGGAAGAAATGACGTTGCGGTTGTTCGTATCGAGCAATTATTCCCTTTCCCAGTTGAGCAGATTAAAGAAATCATTGCAAAATATCCAAATGCAGACGATTATGTTTGGGCACAAGAAGAGCCTAAAAACATGGGAGCTTACAGCTTTATGTTAATGAACTTTGATCTTGTAAAATGGAGATTAGCTTCATTAAAAGCATACTCTGCTCCTGCATCAGGAAGTTATACACGTGCTAAACGTCGTCACGCAGATGCAATTAGAATGGTATTCGACAAAAACTTATTTAGATAATTAAAAAAATGTTTCAAGTTTCAATCCTGATAATTATCGGGATTGAAACCATAAAAACCTAAAACAAAAACAAGATGATTTTAGAAATGAAAGTCCCATCACCAGGGGAATCAATAAAAGAAGTTGAAATTGCAACTTGGTTAGTAAAAGACGGAGATTATGTAGAGAAAGATCAGGCTATTGCTGAAGTTGATTCAGATAAAGCTACTCTTGAATTGCCTGCTGAAATGAGCGGTGTAATTACACTAAAAGCTGAAGAAGGTGATACAGTTGCAGTAGGTGCTGTAGTTTGTTTAATCGATACAGATGCTGCTAAACCAGCAGGAAGTGCGCCTGCAGCTCCAGCAGCTGAAGCACCTAAAGCTGAGGCTCCAAAGGCAGAAGTAAAAGCTGAAGCTCCAAAAGCGGCTCCAGTTCAAGCTCCAGCAGCTACAAGTTATGCAGCAGGAACTCCATCTCCAGCAGCAAGAAAAATATTAGACGAGAAAAATATTGCCCCAGCAACAGTTTCTGGAACTGGTAAAGGTGGTAGAATCACTAAAGAAGATGCTGTAAATGCAGTACCTTCTATGGGAACTCCAACTGGTGGAAGCCGTGGAACTGAGCGTACAAAATTATCAATGTTACGTCGTAAAGTAGCAGAAAGATTAGTTTCAGCTAAAAACGAAACAGCTATGCTTACTACTTTCAACGAAGTAAACATGACGCCAATCAACCAAATTCGTAACGAATACAAAGATGCTTTCAAGGCAAAACATGGTGGTTTAGGATTAGGTTTCATGTCATTCTTTACAAAAGCAGTTACAAGAGCTTTACAATTATATCCAGATGTTAACTCAATGATGGATGGTGATTACAAAATCGCTTACGATTTTGCTGATATCTCTATCGCAGTTTCTGGACCAAAAGGTTTAATGGTTCCTGTTGTTCGTAATGCTGAACTTTTAACTTTCCGTGGAATTGAAGCTGAAATCAAAAGATTAGCTTTAAGAGCTCGTGATGGTCAAATTACAGTTGACGATATGACTGGAGGAACTTTCACAATCACTAACGGTGGAGTTTTTGGAAGTATGTTATCTACTCCAATCATCAACCCTCCTCAATCAGGAATCTTAGGAATGCACAACATCATCGAACGTCCGATTGCTGTAAACGGAAAAGTTGAAATTCACCCAATGATGTACGTTGCTCTTTCTTACGATCACCGAATCATCGACGGACGTGAGTCTGTTGGTTTCTTAGTTGCTGTAAAAGAAGCTTTAGAAAATCCATTAGAATTATTGATGAATGGCGATGCTAAACGTGCTTTAGAATTGTAATCACAATCATTTTCAATACAGAAACCTGTTCATTAATTTGAACAGGTTTTTTTTATTTTAAAAAATTACCTTTTCTGGTTAAAAAATCAATCTTTAAAAAATTATTTAGAATAAATAACAATAATTTGCTTTGTGTAGGTTCATAACTTACATTTGCCTTATTAAAATCAATTCTAAATAATATGAGTTTTAAAACTTTACTATCTCTTGTAAGTTTTTGCTTTATTTTGTTTGTTTCAACAACAGTACAAGCTCAGGAAAAAGCAACTATAAAAGGACAAATTAGTCTCTCAAATAATGACGCTGCAGATAATGTTTCTGTAGTTTTAAAAGGAACCAAAATTGGAACTGTAACAGATAACCTTGGATTTTACGAAATTAAAAATGTAAATCCAGGTAACTATACCATCAGAGTTTCTGCTGTTGGGCATTCTACAAAAGAAGAAAGTATTGTTGTAAACGAAGGTGAAACTTTAACTAGAAACTTTGTCCTAATCAACAATTCAGAACAATTAGAAGAAATTTTCGTTAAAGGAAACGCCAATAAGTATACAAAAGCTGAAAGTAACTACGTTTCTAAAATGACGATTAAAAATCTTGAAAACTCACAAGTTTATAGTGTAGTAACTAAAGATTTAATGAAAGATCAATTGGTTGTTAACCAAGATGAAGCTTTAAAAAATGTTCCGGGACTTTATCAGCTTTGGGCTTCTACTGGTCGTGTTGGTGATGGAGGATCTTACTTTGCTTCTCGCGGTTTCATTACACAAAGTTTATTGAGAAATGGAATTGCTGGTAAAATCACCAATAATGTTGATGCTTCAAACTTAGAAAGACTTGAAAGCATTAAAGGCCCATCTGCAACATTATTCGGAAGTTTATTAACTTCTTATGGAGGTTTAATCAACCGTGTAACGAAAAAACCATCTGAACGTTTTGGTGGTGAAATTTCATATCAGTCAGGAAGTTATGGTCTAAACCGATTAACTGCCGATGTAAATACGTCATTAAATGACGACGACACTGCTCTTTTAAGAATTAATGGAGCTTACAACAATGCAAATACTTTCCAAGATTACGGACATACAAGAAGCTACTTCTTTGCTCCTTCTTTCTCTTATAAAGTAAACGACAGATTAACAATCTCTATTGATGCTGAGTTGTCTAATGTAGATGCTTCATCAATGCCGTTGATTTATATCCCGTTTGGTTCAACTCCAAGCAGTTTAGGTTTATATGATGCGAAAGACATCAAAATGAATTGGTCAAGATCTTTCACAGGCGGCGAATTCATGATGAACACTAAAACTAGTAACATTTTTGCGCAGGCAGATTATGCACTTTCAGACAAATGGAAATCTCAAACTGTTTTAAGCACTAGTACAAACCAGTCTGAAGGACCACAAACCTGGTTTTATTTATTAGGAAATAATAAAATGTCAAGAAACGTTTGGAATATCGACGGAAGAGATAATATTTTAGAATTCCAACAAAACTTCAACGGAGAATTTGAATTGTTTGGAATGAAAAACAGAGCTTTAGTTGGAGGTGATATTTATCGTTTAGAAAGTAAAACTGGTTACGGTTATTTACCAACTTTCTTCTATTTTGACGAAGTGGATTATACTGCTGCAAATGCAAATTATTACGATTTTAACCCAAAAGCTGTAGAAGCTCTTTTTGCTGAAGGAACATCATACAAAGCACTTACTTCTCTTACTACTTATAGTGCATATGTTGCAGATGTTATAAATGTAACTGATCAATTAATTCTTTCTGCGGCACTTCGTTTCGATCATTTTCAGAATGACGGAACTTTTGATCCAGCAGGAAATACTAAAACAGGAAATTATTCTCAAAATGCATTGTCTCCAAAATTTGGTGTTGTATATCAAATCATAAAAGATCAGGTTTCTATTTTTGGAAACTACCAAAACAGTTTCAAAAATGTTGGTTATCTAAATGCAGATTCTAACGGAACACCAGAATTAAAAGCTTTTGATCCAGAAAAAGCAAATCAGTTTGAAGGAGGGGTTAAAGTAAATGCTTTTTCTAATAAAGTAAGTGCAACTTTCAGTTATTACAATATCGAAGTAAAAGATATCGTAAGAACTGGACCAATTGCAAATACAAATGTTCAAGATGGAAACCAAACTAGTAAAGGATTTGAAGCTGAGATTACTGCAAATCCAATTTCAGGATTAAACTTCATTTTTGGATATGCTTTCAACAACAGTAAATTAAACAATGCAAATGCAGACGTAAACGGATTACGTCCTGAAACTGCAGGTCCAGAAAACTTAATCAACTACTGGATTAGCTATAGTTTACAGACAAGCAAATTAAAAGGTCTAGGAATTGGTTTTGGAGGAAACTTTGCTGATAAAACTTATGCATACAACAGAAATGTAACTGATGCTAACACTGGTGTAACAGCAACACAAACTTTTACATTGCCATCTTATGCTGTATTAAATGCTGCTTTGTACTACGATCAGCCTAAATATAGATTGTCATTAAAGGTTAACAACTTAACAGACGAATTATATTTTAACGGATATACAACTATCAACGTTCAATCACCAAGAATGTTTATGGGATCTGTTGCATATAAATTCTAATACAATATCAAAAACACCTTTCCTAACCGAAAGGTGTTTTTTAAATCTAGAGATTATGATTACAATTGCCAGCCTTATTGTTTTTTTAGCTTTTTACACACTTTATTATACTTCAAAAAGAGCCGTATTGTCGTATGATTTAGGCTTTGAAAAATGGATGCAGAAAAACCCTAAACAAACCAAAATTATTGGATTGGGTCTTTTATTATCTGCTTATATAATGTGGCTTTTCACAAAATCATTAGGCTGTGGCACTTTGATGTTTTTTATTCAGCTAATGACAATTGGAAGCTTAATCATCATTCTTACTCCTTTAAAAAAAGTAAACAGTAAAGCACTTTTGGCACTTCTAATTTTTGTCGCATTACTAGAATTCTATTACAATTAAAAACCATTTTTAAATGCCAGCAAATTCAAAATACTTAAATCCTGCTTTTTGGCCTCGTTTTTCTAAAATCACTGCTGCTATTTTAGGAGGATACTTTGTTTCTGTTTCTTTTCATTTAGCTCTGGCGGCTTGGTTTAGTCGAGCAGATGTGCTGATAACAATGGCTTTTAGTGGTTTTATTCTTTGGGTGGCATTAATGGTCGTGGCTTTTTTAGCCAAAAGCGGTTGGAAAATATGGGGAATCTATATTCTGCTGACTTTACTTTTTTGTCTTTTTATTTATCTAGGTCAAACTTATAACACGACGAAATAACCTCTATGAACAACCGTCATTATAATATCTATTTTCATACACATACTGTAAGCGGAATCGTTATCAGTGTAGCTCTATTTGTAATTTTCTTTGCTGGATCTTTTTCTTTTTTTAGAGATGAAATCATCAATTGGGAAAGAAGTGAATCTACAGCAATAACTAGAGAAATACAATTAGATTATGACAAAGCGCTTCAGCATTTAGATAAAAAATATATTTTACACGGTCGAAATATCACCATCTCTAAACCTTCAACAGAAGAAAGAGTTGCTGTTTATATGGAAGCAACCAAAGATACTTTGGCACCAAAAGAACAGAAAGAAAGTCAATTCTTTTATTTGAATACTAAAAACTTCAAATCTTTTACTTACGAAGAATCATATTCTTTGGGTGAACTTTTATATCGTCTGCACTTTCTAGCGCAAATTCCTTATCCTTACGGGTATTATTTAGCTGGTTTTACAGCTTTATTTTTCTTGTTTGCAATCGTAACAGGAGTTTTGCTTCATTGGAACAAAATTATTTCAAACTTTTATATGTTCCGTCCAAAAGAAAAACTAAAAACACTTTGGACTGATGCTCACACAGCTTTAGGAATGATTGGTTTACCATTTCAATTTGTTTATGCAGTTACTGGCGCGTTTTTTATGATTAAACTTTTAATTGTAGCTCCTGCGGTAATGGCTTTATATAATGGTGATGAAAACAAATTATATAAGGAGTTAGAATATAATGATCCCGATTATAAATTTGAAAATAAAAAACTAGCCAACCCATTTAATATTGATGAATTGGTTGCTAAAACAAAAAAGAACTGGTCAGATTTTGAAATCACTCGAGTTTTCATTCAAAATTATGGTGATGCAAATATGCACGTTTTGGTTGAAGGCGAACTTTTAAGCCACAAAAAATTTACTGGAATCGGGAAAGTAGTTTACCGAATTGCCGACGGAAAAGTGATTGCCAAAAAAGATCCAATTTCTCAAACTAGCTATTTAGATGTTGTAAAAAATGTTCTCTACAGAATCCACTTTGGCGATTACGGCGGATATGCTTTAAAAATCGTAAGTTTCCTTTTAGGGATTATAACTTGTTTTGTAATTATTTCTGGAGTTATGATTTGGCTAGTTGCCAGACAGAAAAACAATATGTCTGAAAAGAAGAGACGTTTCAACGCTGCTGTTGTTCGTATTTATTTGGCTATTTGTTTGAGTATGTATCCAATTACTGCACTGGCTTTCATTGGAAGTAAAATTTTCTATCCTTTAAGTCAATCTAATTTATTTGCACTTTATTTTGGCGGATGGTTAGTGCTTACAATCTTCTTTATTCTTAAAAAGAACGATTCGTTTACAAACAAATTCTGCTTGATTTCGGGAAGTATTTTAGGCTTTTTGATTCCAATTACCAACGGAATTGTTTCTGGCGATTGGTTTTGGACTTCTTTCATGCAAAACAGAATTCAGATTTTCTTTATTGATGTTTTCTGGATTTTCTTGGCTTCGATTTCATTATATGTTGCCTATCATTTAAAACCTAAAAAAGCAGTTGCTTAAAAATTAGCTTAAATAATTTGCCCTCTATTGATTTTGCGTATACTTTTACGCTTTTAATCAAAAATGGGATTCAAAACGAAAATACGTTTTCTACATAAATGGCTCGGATTAATTTCTGGGCTTATTGTTTTTATCATAAGTATTACGGGCTGTATTTTCTGTTTTCATGACGAAATAAAAGACATTACCAGAAAAGAATGGCGTTTGGTTGAACCTCAAAACAAAACATTTCTTTTACCTTCCGTTTTAGAAGAAAAAGCAAAAAAAATTGTCCCGAAGAATAAAGTGAGTATGATTTCTTATTATGGAAAAAACCGCTCTGCAATTGCTTATACTTATTCTGATACTGAAAATCAATATTTATATTTTAATCCGTACACTGGTAAATATTTAAAGACCGAAAATCCCAAAACCGATTTTTTCATTATTGTAGAATACATTCATTTGTATTTGCTTCTTCCCGATTATATTGGAAAACATATTATTGGTGGCGCAACGATTATTTTTATCCTTTTATTAATTTCTGGCATTATACAATGGTGGCCAAAAAAGAGAACCGATTTAAAAAGAAGTTTAACGATAAAATGGTCTGCAAAATGGCGTCGTCTCAACTACGATTGGCATAATACTACAGGTTTTTACATTTCTCTTATCGCATTAATTTTAGCTATAACCGGACTTACTTTTACTTACGAATGGGTTGGTGACGGAATTTACAAATCATTCAATTTTGGAGGAGACAAAGCTGTAGAAACCAAACTTCCTGTAATTGATACGACACAATTCAAAACCAATTCAATTACAGCAATTGATCGCGCTTTTATCCAGACCTCAAAATTACAGCCCAATGCAGAAATGCTTTTTGTTCTTATTCCGCAGCAAAAAGGGGATATTATAAGCACTGGCGCATATCCTCATACGCTCCGTTACGATCATCAAAGCAATTATTATTTTCACCCAAAAGATGGAAAACTAATCCAGAAACAGCCTTTTGAAAATAAAAGCCTCGGTCTGCAAGTTGTAGAAATGAATTATGGAATTCACACAGGTCAAATTCTAGATTTGCCTGGAAAAATCATCGCTTTCATTGTGAGTCTATTTGCAGCAGCTCTTCCTGTAACAGGATTTATAATTTGGTACGGAAGAAATCATAAAAATAAAAAATCTAAAGCATAAAAAAACCGCCCCAAAAAGAGCGGTTTAAATAATTATCTAGAAATTGTAATTAATTAATTTCTGTTAGCTACAGCGTTTTTTTGCATATTCTTAACTGAACTTACTTTACTGTCAACATAGGCTACTTCAGTAAGATTTTTTTCATTGAAAAACATCCATTTTCCAGTTTTCAAACCTTCTGTATACTCCCCTTCTACAGTTTTATTTCCTCTTTCATCATAAGATACCCAAACACCGTCTAATTTTCCATCCTTAAAGAAGCCTTCCTGCTGTATTCTTCCGTTGTTATAATAATAAGTAGCTTTTACTTTATTTCCAACAACTTCTAATTCAGGTTTACCTTCCTGTGCTGTTAAAATTCCTGAGAATAACACAGCCGCTAAAATCACACACTTTTTCATATCTTTAGGTATTAAATGTTATCAAATCGTTATCAAATGTAATCAATAATTTACATTAAAAAAACTTTTACTTAACAATTTGGTAACATTGGATAAAAACTTAACATTGGAAAAGTGTATAAAACAAAAAAACCAGCGCTGAAGCACTGGTTTTGCTGGTATTTTTTAAAAACCGTATTTTTACTATAACGTTATAATTTCGTAAACTTTTTAGTTCAACAATGAGTTAAGTTGCTTATCAAGTTCAGGATCAGATGGTCTAGGTGCATCCGATTTTACAACATTTCCTTTTGGATCAATCAAAATAAATCTCGGAATACCTGTTACACCGTAATTTACAACAAATTCAGATTCCCAATCTTTATCTGCAAAAAGCTGTGTTCCTCCAAGTTGTTTATCTGTCACAAATTTTTTCCACTTTTCATTGTCTTTCAACTTATCAATAGAAATACTCACAAATTCGATGTTTTTTCCGTGATATTTCTCTTCAATTTTTTGCAAATAAGGAATTTCAGCTCTACAAGGCGCACACCAAGTTGCCCAAAGATCAATGTAAACATATTTACCTTTTAAATCAGAAAGCTTTGTTTTTCCTCCTTTATAATTTTCATAGTCAAAATCTGGAGATGCCTTTCCAACCATTTTATTTGCTTTTACAGCTCTTTCGTATTCTTCGGCTGCGTACTGATGAAAACTTTCAAAACTACTTTTCAAGGCAGTTTTAAATTCAGGAGCGAAATCTCCTTTTTCAAGACTTTCTGTATCAGCTTTTAATTTACCATCAAGTAAAGCAGTGAATTCTGCAGATTCTTTTGCAAAAGCGTCTTTCTGAAAATTTTCATCTTTTAAAGCTTGCTGTGCCAAAAAGTTACTTTCGTTTACTCCTTTACCTTTATATACAATCGTTTCATCAAATTCTTTGGCATTCATTGTCAAATTGACTTCAGAATTTGGTTTTAAATATAAATTAGAAGATTCTGTTCCGTCAGAAAACACATAAAAACCTTGTGGAGCATCAAAAGTTGCTGCAAAAACTTCCTTTTTATCAATTGGAATAACTTGTCTGAAATTATTTTTTCCTTTAATCACTAAAGTATCGCTGTTTCTGTTGGCGATTTTAGCACTGAATTTAATTGAATTCTTGCCTTGACCTATAACATTCAAGACATTAAATATTACCAAACCTGCAACAAGGAGTTTCTTCATGGGTATTAAAATTAGTTTTTAGAGAATCAAAACTAAAAAATTAATGCTTCGGAATTTCACAATTAACAATTTATTTGAAATTATTCTGAATCAACTTATCACTTTACTATATTATCTTGAATTTTGTATTTACTTTTGCAGTCTAAAATTTTGATTATGTATAGAAGTCATAATTGTGGCGAATTAAACGCTTCAAATATTAATACCGAAGTTACACTTGCGGGCTGGGTTCAAAAATCACGTGATAAAGGATTTATGAATTGGGTCGATCTACGCGACCGTTATGGAATTACACAACTTATTTTCGACGAAAGTCGTACAGATAAAACCGTTTTTGAATTAGCTAAAACTCTTGGAAGAGAATTTGTAATTCAGGTAAAAGGAACTGTTATTGAGCGTGAAGCTAAAAACAAAAATATTCCAACGGGTGAAATCGAAATTTTAGTTTCTGAATTAACGATTTTAAACTCTGCATTAACTCCTCCATTTACAATTGAAGATGAAACTGACGGTGGAGAAGACATCAGAATGAAATACCGTTATTTGGATATCAGAAGAAATCCTGTAAAAAACAGTTTGTTATTCCGTCACAAAGTGGCAATGGAAGTTCGTAAATATCTTTCTGATTTAGATTTCTGCGAAGTTGAAACACCTTATTTAATTAAATCAACTCCAGAAGGAGCAAGAGATTTTGTTGTACCAAGCCGTATGAACGAAGGTCAGTTTTATGCATTGCCGCAATCTCCACAAACTTTCAAACAGCTTTTGATGGTTGGAGGAATGGATAAATATTTCCAAATTGTGAAATGTTTCCGGGACGAAGATTTACGTGCAGACCGTCAGCCAGAGTTTACTCAGATTGACTGCGAAATGGCATTTGTGGAGCAAGAAGATATTTTGAATATTTTCGAAGGATTGACAAGACATTTATTAAAAGAAATTAAAGGTATTGAAGTAGATAAATTCCCAAGAATTACTTACGACTATGCCATGAAAACATACGGAAACGACAAACCGGATATTCGTTTCGGAATGAAATTTGGAGAATTAAACGAATTTGCACAACACAAAGAATTCCCTGTTTTCAATGCAGCTGAATTAGTTGTCGGAATCGCTGTTCCTGGAGCTGGAAATTACACTCGTAAAGAAATCGACGGATTAATTGACTGGGTTAAACGTCCTCAAGTTGGTGCATCTGGAATGGTTTACGTAAAATGTAACGAAGATGGAACATATAAATCATCTGTAGATAAATTCTACAACCAAGATGATTTGACAAACTGGGCAAAAGCAACAGAAGCAAATCCTGGAGATATGATTTTTGTTCTTTCTGGTCCAGCAAACAAAACAAGAGCTCAACTTTCTGCTTTACGTATGGAATTGGCAACTCGTTTAGGATTGCGTAATCCTGAAGAATTTGCACCTCTTTGGGTTGTAGATTTCCCATTATTAGAACTTGACGAAGAAAGCGGTCGTTACCATGCGATGCATCACCCATTTACTTCTCCAAAACCAGAAGATATGGCTTTACTAGAAACAGAACCTGGAAAAGTCCGTGCAAACGCTTATGATATGGTTTTAAACGGAAACGAAATTGGAGGTGGATCTATTCGTATTCACGATAAAGCGACACAACAATTAATGTTCAAATATTTAGGATTTACTGAAGAAGAAGCAAAAGCGCAATTCGGATTCTTAATGGATGCTTTCCAATTTGGAGCACCGCCACACGGAGGTTTAGCTTTCGGTTTAGACCGTTTAGTAGCTATTTTAGGCGGACAAGAAACAATTCGAGATTTCATTGCTTTCCCTAAAAACAATTCTGGACGCGATGTAATGATTGATGCTCCAGCTGCAATTGACGATGCACAATTAAAAGAATTACGCATTAAAGTAGATATTGCCTAAATTGAAGTAATTTTTCTAATAAAAACTCAAAAAGCCGTTGAAAATTCAACGGCTTTTATATTTTAACAAAATGTTAGGAAAAATCTTAAATGCATATTTTTTTAAATTATCAAATTCCTACAATTGCATCATTTTTATATTCTTACAATTAATGATTCTCAAATTAAGGTATTTTATAAACAAATTGATGCAATAAACCACGTAAAAACACTGTAAATCAATAATTTTTACAAAAAATTAACACGTACATGTCTTTTGTATGAATTTATATGTTACATTTGTTTCATTATAAATTATTATTACAATTACAATGCGTACAGGTACAGTAAAATTTTTCAATGAATCTAAAGGTTATGGATTCATTACAGACGAAGAAACAGGAAAGGACATCTTCGTTCACGCTTCAGGAATTAACGCGGAAGAATTACGCGAAGGTGACCGTGTAAGCTACGAAGAAGAAGAAGGAAGAAAAGGGAAAGTTGCTGCTAAAGTAGCAGTAATCTAAGAAAAATATAGCAATTTATTTTTTTTGCCTCTGAATGGTCTCAGAAGACGTCCCGAAGTATCGGGACGTTTTTTTTTGCTCAAATCTTAAAAAAATATTAAAATAACACCATGTTATTTATAATCAATAAAAATTACGCATAAACACGGTTTCACCCCTCACTTAAATCCTTTTTTAGCTTGTGTTTTACAGAGTTCCAAGCTATCTTTGTGGCTCATTTTTTAAGTATAAAATCGAAGTTTATGCAATCTGATCAATACAGTTACATTCCTATTTTAATGCAGTTTATTCTAGCTGTTGGTTTTGTGGTAGGAACAATCATTATTTCTGGAAAATTAGGCCCTAGAAGAACCTCTGAAGTTAAAGATAAAAACTTCGAGTGTGGTATCGAATCTGTTGGTAACGCCCGTATTCCTTTTTCTGTAAAATACTTCTTAGTAGCCATTTTGTTCGTATTGTTCGACGTAGAGGTAATTTTCCTTTACCCTTGGGCAGTAAACTTCAAAGACTTAGGAATTGAGGGAATGTTAAAAATGTTAGTTTTCATGTCTCTTCTTTTAGTTGGTTTCTTTTACATCATCAAAAAGAAAGCATTAGAGTGGGAATAATTTAGAGATTTTAGATTTTAGATTTCTAATTTTAGATTTAACCGATTTAGAATTAAAATTTAAGATTTAATCCTCAACTAAAAACTGATTTAAAAAATTGACTTTATTTTTTATGATTTCAAAAATCTAAAATCTAAAATCAGAAATCTAAAATAAAATGAGCGATTCAAAAGTAAATATGGTTGCGCCGCCAGAAGGAGTCACTGGTGAAGGTTTCTTCGCTACAAAACTTAGTGATGTTGTTGGTTTAGCAAGAGCTAACTCGTTATGGCCGCTTCCTTTCGCGACTTCATGCTGTGGTATCGAATTCATGGCAACAATGGCATCTCACTATGACTTAGCTCGATTTGGTTCTGAGCGTGTGAGTTTCTCGCCTAGACAAGCCGATATGTTATTAGTAATGGGAACTATTTCTAAAAAAATGGCTCCAATTTTAAGACAAGTATATGAACAAATGGCTGAGCCTCGCTGGGTAATTGCTGTAGGAGCATGTGCTTCTTCAGGAGGAGTATTTGATACGTATTCTGTTCTTCAGGGAATTGATAAAGTAATTCCTGTTGATGTTTACGTTCCTGGATGCCCACCAAGACCAGAACAAATTGTTGATGGAGTAATGAGACTTCAAGACCTGGTAAGAAGTGAATCTGTAAGAAGAAGAAGCTCTCCAGAGTACCAAGAATTGTTAGCTTCATATAATATCTCATAAAATGGCTTTAGAAAATACCCTGATTCAAGATAAACTTATAGAAACATTCAACAACGATGTTTTCAATTTTCAGCAAGAAAGAGATATTTTTTCTTTAGAAGCTTCAGCTGATAAAATTACAGCGTTGATTCTATTCCTTAAAAACGATCCAGAATTAAAATTTCATTTCTTAACTGACTTATGCGGTATTCATTACCCAGACAATGAAAGTGAACGTCAGTTTGCAGTTGTTTATCATCTACACAACTGGTACGAAAACAAAAGATTGAAGATCAAAGTTTATCTAAACGGCGAAAAACCAGAAATCAAAACGATTTCAAATATTTTCCTTTCATCTAACTGGATGGAAAGAGAAACTTTCGACTTCTATGGGATTGACTTTAAAGGACATCCTCAATTGAAACGTATTTTAAATATGGATGAAATGCAGTCTCACCCAATGAGAAAAGAATTCCCATTGGAAGACAGCGGAAGAACTGATAAAGACGACAGATTCTTTGGAAGAACAACAACAAATTGCTAAAAAATAATTCAACATTATAAAATGTCAGAACTATTATTACCACCAGAGCATCGTTATGCTAAAATAATTAAGGAGAGACTAAACGAAGACGGAAGCGAACTTTCTGTACTGAATTTAGGTCCGACTCACCCTGCAACGCACGGTATTTTCCAAAATATCTTGTTGATGGATGGTGAAAAAATTCTTGAGGCTGAGCCAACTATTGGTTACATCCATAGAGCATTCGAAAAAATTGCCGAAAATCGTCCTTTTTATCAAATTACACCTCTTACAGACCGTATGAACTATTGCTCCTCTCCTATTAATAATATGGGATGGTGGATGACAGTAGAAAAACTATTAGGTATTGAAGTTCCAAAAAGAGCACAGTATTTAAGAGTTATCGTTATGGAGCTGGCTCGTATTACTGACCACATTATCTGTAATGGTATTTTGGGTGTTGATACTGGTGCGTATACTGGTTTCTTATACGTTTTTCAATTTAGAGAAAAAATCTACGAAATCTACGAAGAAATTTGTGGAGCTCGTTTGACTACAAATATGGGAAGAATCGGTGGTTTTGAAAGAGACTGGTCTCCAGAAGTTTTCAAAAAACTAGATAAATTCCTAGAAGAATTCCCACCAGTTTGGCAAGAATTCCAAAACTTATTCGAGAGAAATAGAATTTTCCTTGACAGAACTGTAAACGTTGGTGGCATCACTGCTGAAAAAGCAATGGCTTACGGATTTACAGGTCCAAACTTACGTGCTGCTGGAGTTGATTACGATGTACGTGTAGCACAACCTTATTCATCTTACGAAGATTTCGATTTTATTGTACCTGTTGGAAAATCAGGAGATACTTACGATCGTTTCTGTGTTCGTAATGCTGAAGTTTGGGAAAGTTTAAGCATTATTCGTCAGGCGTTAGAAAAAATGCCTCCAGGAAACGAATATCATGCTGAAGTTCCTGATTACTACCTTCCTCCAAAAGAAGATGTTTACACTTCTATGGAATCTTTAATTTATCACTTTAAGATTGTAATGGGAGAAGTTCCTGTACCAGTTGCAGAAATCTATCACCCAGTAGAAGGAGGAAATGGAGAGCTTGGTTTTTATTTAGTAACAGACGGAAGTAGAACTCCATATAGATTACATTTCAGAAGACCATGCTTTATTTATTATCAAGCATTTCCAGAAATGATTAAAGGCGCTATGCTTTCTGATGCAATTATCATTCTATCGAGTTTGAACGTAATTGCTGGAGAATTAGACGCTTAAAAGATTGTTGATTTTAGATTTTAGATTTTAGATTGCTGATTGAGAATGCAGATTTTAGAATTTAGGTTTAAAATTATAATTAGGAATTGAAAAATTCAGATTGAAGAATCTAAAACTTAAATAATGATTGAAGAATCATAGATTGTAGATAAAGATTAAAAAAATCTAAAATCTAAAATCTAAAATCTAAAATTAAAAATGGAACGTAAACATTACAAACAAGAAATAAACATGACTGAGGCATTGATCGCTCGTATCAATGAATTGATCAGTCATTATCCAGAAGGTAAACAAAAATCGGCTTTATTGCCTGTTTTGCACGAAGTTCAGGATGCACATAACAACTGGCTTAGTATTGAATTGCAAGATAAAGTTGCCGAGATTCTTCAGATAAAACCAATTGAGGTTTATGAAGTGGTTACTTTTTATACCATGTTCAATCAAAAGCCAATTGGTAAGTACATGTTTGAGTTTTGCCAGACTTCTTGCTGTTGTTTAAACGGTGCCGAAAATTTAATGGATTACACTTCTGAAAAATTAGGCATTAAAATGGGTGAAACTACCGCAGACGGAATGTTTACCATTGCTGGTGTAGAATGTTTAGGTGCTTGCGGATATGCTCCAATGATGCAATTAGGCGATTTCTACAAAGAGAAATTGACAGAAGAAAAGATCGATCAGTTAATCGCTGATTGTAAAGATGATAAAATAATATTACACGATAAATAAGATGTCACAAAAAATATTATTAGATAAAATCAATATTCCTGGAATCAAAACCTATGAAGTTTATCGTCAAAATGGCGGATACGCTTCTGTAGAAAAAGCTTTAAAAACACTTACTCCAGACGAAGTTACTGAAGAAGTAAAAAAATCAGGATTACGTGGTCGTGGTGGTGCAGGTTTCCCTGCCGGAATGAAATGGAGCTTTATTGACAAAAAATCAGGAAGACCTAGACACTTAGTTTGTAATGCCGACGAATCTGAGCCTGGAACATTCAAAGATAGATTTTTGATGGAATATATCCCTCACTTATTGATCGAGGGAATGATTACTTCAAGCTACGCTTTGGGCGCTAACCTATCTTACATCTACATTCGTGGAGAATATATGTGGGTTTTCAAAATTTTAGAAAGAGCAATCGCCGAAGCAAAAGCTGCCGGATGGTTAGGAAAAAATATATTAGGAACAGGTTATGATCTAGAACTTCACGTTCACTGTGGAGCTGGAGCTTATATCTGTGGAGAAGAAACAGCATTAATCGAATCATTGGAAGGTAAAAGAGGAAACCCTCGTATTAAACCACCTTTCCCAGCGGTTTCTGGTCTTTGGGCAAATCCAACTGTGGTAAACAATGTTGAAACTATTGCGACTGTGCCTTGGATCGTAAACAATTCTGGAGACGATTATGCTAAAATTGGTATTGGACGTTCTACAGGAACTAAATTAATTTCTGCTTCTGGACACATCAAAAATCCTGGGGTTTACGAAATTGAATTAGGTTTGAGTGTTGACGAATTCATGAATTCTGATGAATATTTAGGAGGAATGTCTTCTAACCGTCCATTAAAAGCATTTGTACCTGGAGGTTCTTCTGTGCCAATTTTACCTGCTGAATTAATTTTCAAAACAGCAAATGGCGAAGACCGTTTAATGACTTACGAATCTCTTAGTGATGGTGGTTTCGCTACTGGATCTATGTTAGGTTCTGGAGGATTTATTGTTTACAACGATACTGCTTGTGTTGTTAGAAACACTTGGAACTTTGCTCGTTTCTACCACCACGAATCTTGCGGACAATGTACACCATGTCGTGAAGGAACAGGATGGTTAGAAAAAATCTTATGGAGAATCGAAAACGGTCAAGGCCGTGAGGAAGATATAGAATTATTGTGGAGTATTCAGAGTAAAATTGAAGGAAACACAATTTGTCCGCTTGGTGACGCTGCTTCTTGGCCAGTAGCTGCAGCAATTCGTCACTTTAGAGATGAGTTCGAATATCACGTTCGTTTCCCAGAAAAAATCAAAAATAGAGATCACTTTGTTGCCGAGCCTTTCTCACAAGTTAAGCATTTAGTTGGCGGTAAAGTAATCGTATAAAAATAAAAAGCAGAAAGTTATAAAGTTCATAATGTTAAAAAGGACAGCAATTCTTTTCAATATTCCGACTTTCAACATTCAAATCATAAAGAGATGAAAGTAACCATAGACGGTCAAAGTATAGACGTAGAACCAGGAACAACGATCCTGCAGGCTGCACGTATGATTGGTGGAGATTTAGTTCCGCCTGCCATGTGCTATTACTCAAAATTAAAAGGCAGCGGCGGTAAATGTCGTTGTTGTTTAGTTGAAGTTTCTAAAGGAAGTGAAGCTGACCCACGACCAATGCCAAAATTAATGGCATCTTGTGTAACAGGATGTATGGATGGTATGGAAGTAAACAGTAAATCGTCTGCAAGAGTAACTGAAGCCCGTAAATCTGTAACAGAATTTTTATTAATCAATCACCCATTAGATTGCCCTATTTGTGATCAAGCTGGTGAATGTGATTTACAGAATTTAAGTTTTGAGCACGGAAATCCGAAATCACGTTACATCGAAGAGAAAAGAACATTTGAACCAGAAGATATTGGTCCAAATATTCAACTTCACATGAACCGTTGTATTTTATGCCAAAGATGTGTGCAAGTTGCAGATCAATTGACAGACAACAGAGTTCACGGAGTATTAGATCGTGGTGACCACGCTAATATTTCAACTGGAATTTCTAAAGCAATCGACAATGAGTTTTCTGGGAACATGATTGACGTTTGTCCTGTTGGAGCTTTAACAGATAAAACTTTCCGTTTTAAATCAAGAGTTTGGTTTAACAAACCTTATAACGCACACAGAGAATGTACAACTCCAGGATGTTGCGGTAAAACTACCGTTTGGATGTTTGGTGGAGAAATTCAGCGTGTAACTGGTCGTAAAGACGAGTACCATGAAGTGGAAGAATTCATTTGCAACAGCTGTCGTTTTGATCATAAAGATGTGAATGACTGGGTAATTGAAGGACCAAGAGAATTTGAAAAAGATTCTGTTATCAACCAAAACAATTACACTCAAAAATTAGAGAAAGTTACAATCGATACAGAAAAGAATATCCTTTTAGGTAGAGATATTGACCGTAAAAAGATTAGTATGGCTGCAATTCCATTAACTGATAAAGATCAAAAATAGTAAGAAATGGAAAGTGCATTTATTATAGAAAAAAGTGTTGTTATTGTTGTCGTTTTTGCGGTAACAATGATCATGGCGATGTATTCTACTTGGGCAGAACGTAAAGTTGCTGCTTTCTTGCAAGATCGTGTTGGACCAAACCGTGCTGGATGGGGAGGTTTATTACAACCACTTGCAGATGGTATGAAATTATTCTCTAAAGAAGAATTTTTCCCAAACACACCAAATAGATTTTTATTCGTAGTTGGACCTGCAATTGCAATGAGTACTGCTTTAATGACTAGTGCTGTAATTCCGTGGGGAGATCGTTTGCATCTTTTCGGAAGAGACATTATTCTTCAAGCTACAGATGTAAACATTGCTTTATTATACATTTTCGGAGTTCTTTCTGTTGGAGTTTACGGTATCATGATTGGTGGATGGGCATCTAACAACAAGTTCTCTTTGATGGGAGCTATTCGTGCCGCTTCTCAAATGGTTTCTTACGAGGTTGCAATGGGATTATCAATAATTGCTTTATTGATGATGACTGGAACAATGAGTTTAAAAGAAATTTCATTACAGCAGCAAGGAATGAATTGGAATGTTTTTTATCAGCCATTATCATTCTTAATTTTCTTAATCTGTTCATTTGCAGAAACAAACAGAACTCCTTTCGATTTGGCAGAATGTGAAAACGAATTAATTGGAGGTTACCATACAGAATATTCATCTATGAAAATGGGATTCTATTTGTTTGCTGAATATGCAAGTATGTTTATCTCTTCTACTATTATTTCTGTATTATTCTTTGGTGGATACAACTACCCAGGAATGCAATGGATGGTAGAAAATGTAGGTGTAAATACAGCTAACTTATTAGGAATTGGAGCATTATTTATAAAAATATGTTTCTTCATTTTCTTTTATATGTGGGTACGTTGGACAATTCCAAGATTTAGATATGACCAATTAATGCACTTAGGCTGGAGAATTTTAATTCCGCTTTCGATCGTTAATATCATGCTTACAGGTATTGTAATATTAAGACACGAAATCTTAGCAGCTTTAGGGTTCTAAGAACTGTAATTAGCTTCAAATAAAAACAAAATAGATTTTGAATTTGATCGATTTCAAATTATAAATCATAAACTATAATAGTAAAAATGTCAATAGAAACTATATCATTATCGGGTAGAAAAAAGGTGGTGTCAAATAAAGACATGTCTTTTGTTGAACGATTGTATCTTGTGGCGATTGTAAAAGGTTTAGTTATTACAGTAAAACACCTTTTCAGAAAAAAAGTTACCATTCATTACCCAGAGCAGGTTCGTGAAATGAGTCCTGTTTATCGTGGTCAACATATGTTGAAACGCGACGAACAAGGCCGTGAAAACTGTACTGCTTGCGGATTATGTGCTTTATCATGTCCTGCTGAGGCAATCACTATGAAAGCAGCAGAACGCAAACCTGATGAAAAGCATTTATATAGAGAAGAAAAATATGCAGAAATCTACGAAATCAATATGCTTCGTTGTATTTTCTGTGGTTTATGTGAAGAAGCTTGTCCAAAAGACGCTATTTACTTGACAGAATCTAAAGTATTAGTTCCTGCTAACTACAATAGAGAAGATTTCATTTTCGGGAAAGATAAATTAGTAATGCCTTTAGAAATGGCTTTGAAAAACGCTCAACTTAAAAACGCTAACTAAATGATACATATCCCTGATTTTGCACACGCAACAACTGTTCAAATTATCTTTTGCTTTTTAGCGTTTATTACCGTTATTACTGCTTTCTTGACTATTTTCAGCAGAAACCCGATTCATAGTGCCATCTATTTGGTAATCTGTTTCTTTTCTATCGCTGGTCATTATTTACTATTAAATTCTCAGTTCTTAGCTGTTGTTCATATAATAGTCTACTCCGGAGCTATTATGATCCTGTTCCTGTTTACCATCATGTTGATGAACCTGAACGAACAGCGAGAAGTTCACCGTCCTAGAATTACACGTTTAGGCGCTATTGTTTCCTTCTGTTTAATATTAATTGTTTTGATTACAATTTTTATTAATTCAAAACCAATTGTAGGTGAATACGATTCTACTGGAGAAGATTTCCAATCAATTAAAGTTTTAGGTAAAATATTATTGGACGAATATATGGTTCCGTTCGAGTTTGCTTCGATCTTACTTTTGGTTGCTATGATTGGAACAGTTCTATTGTCTAAAAAAGAAAAATTAAATAAATAATGGGTAATATATTAAATCAAATAGGTATTGAAAACTACATCTTTTTGAGTGTTGTACTTTTCTGTATTGGTATTTTTGGTGTATTGTACAGACGAAATGCTATTATCGTTTTCATGTCTATCGAAATTATGTTGAATGCGGTAAACCTTTTATTTGTTGCTTTTTCAACTTATCATCAAGATGCGCAAGGACAAGTTTTTGTGTTCTTCTCGATGGCGGTTGCTGCAGCCGAAGTTGCGGTAGGATTGGCCATTTTAGTTTCTATCTTTAGAAATATCGGATCAATTAGTATCGATAATTTAAAAAATTTAAAAGGATAATCAGAAATGGATACCAATTTAGCTTTAATTTTAGTTTTAACTCCTTTACTAGGTTTTCTAGTAAATGTCTTTTTTGGAAAAAGCTTAGGCAAAACAGTTTCTGGTGCAATCGGAACTATTGCCGTAGCAATTTCTTTTGTAGTTTCTCTTTTACTTTTTAATCAAATAACTTTAACTGGAAAAGGAATTCAAGTTACTTTATTTGATTGGATTCAAATTAGCAACTTAAAAATCAATCTTGGATTTTTATTAGATCAATTATCTGTTCTTTGGTTACTTTTTGTAACTGGAATTGGATCTTTGATTCACTTATACTCTATCAGTTACATGCATGATGATGAAAACATGCACAAGTTCTTCTCTTATCTGAATTTGTTCGTTTTCTTTATGATTACACTTGTAATTGGAAGCAACTTATTAGTTCTTTTCATAGGATGGGAAGGTGTTGGACTTTGTTCTTACCTATTAATTGGATTTTGGCATAAAAACCAAGATTACAATGATGCTGCGAAAAAAGCTTTCATCATGAACAGAATTGGAGATTTAGGTTTATTAATCGGAATGTTTATCATTGGTTCAATGTTCTCAACATTAGATTATGCAACTTTAAAAACGGCAATTGCTGGAGCTTCTAACTTAAATTTACCATTACTTTCTTTAGCTGCTTTATGTTTGTTCATTGGAGCTTGTGGTAAATCTGCTCAAATTCCGTTATACACTTGGTTACCTGATGCGATGGCTGGACCAACTCCAGTTTCTGCTTTAATCCACGCGGCTACAATGGTAACTGCTGGCATCTTTATGGTAACAAGATTAAACTTTGTTTTCGACCTTGCAACTGATGTTCAATCTGTAATTGCAATTATTGGAGCAATCACTTCATTAGTTGCGGCTACAATCGGATTGGTTCAAAACGATATCAAAAAAGTATTGGCTTACTCTACAGTTTCACAATTAGGTTTAATGTTTTTAGCATTAGGATTTGGAGCTTATGAAGTAGCCGTTTTCCACGTAATCACTCACGCTTTCTTTAAAGCTTGTTTATTCTTAGGATCTGGATCTGTAATTCATGGATTACACGGAGAGCAAGATATGCGTAACATGGGAGGTTTGCGTAAAGCGATGCCAATCACATTCTGGACAATGCTAATTTCTTCATTAGCAATTTCTGGAGTTCCATTCTTCTCTGGATTCTTTTCTAAAGATGAAATTTTATTGACAGCTTTCCACCACAGTATTCCATTATACGTTGTTGGTTCGATTGCTTCAATCATGACAGCTTTTTATATGTTCCGTTTAATGTTCTTAACTTTCTTCAAAGAATTTAGAGGAACGGAAGAGCAAAAACATCATTTACACGAAAGTGGTTCATTAATTACTATTCCACTTATCATATTAGCCATTTTGGCAACTTTTGGCGGATTGATTAGTTTACCCGGAAACAGCTGGTTAAATGAATACCTTTCTCCTCTTTTCACAAAAGTAGCAGGAGAAGAACACCATTTAGGTACAACAGAATACACTTTAATGGGTGTTGCAGTTTTAGGCGGATTACTTGGAATTTTAATTGCTTACGTAAAATACTTCAAACAAGATAATGTTCCAGAAACTGATGAAAACATTACTGGTTTAAGCAAAGTGTTATACAACAAATATTATGTAGACGAAATTTACGATGCTGTATTTGTAGCGCCTGTTAATAGTCTATCTAAATTTTTTAGAGATTATATCGAAACAGGATTATCTTCTCTTGTTTTTGGATTAGGTAAAATAGCAAACGAAATTGCTTATCAAGGAAAAAAATTACAAACTGGAAGTATAGGATTATATCTATTTGTTTTTGTCTTAGGACTTTGTGCAATTGTTTCTTATATATTTTTAGCTCAATAATATTATTACTATGAACGTTTCTACTATATTAATTATACTTTTAATTGGTGCATTTGCCACTTATTTTTCTGGTGACAAACTAGCTTCGAAAGTTGCTTTACTTTTTAGTTTAGCGGCTTTAGGATGTTCAATTGTATTATTGAATAATTATAACGCTGGCGAAAATATCAGCGTAATTAACAGCTGGATTACACAGCCAAAAATTTCTTTCGCTTTAAATGCAGACGGACTTGGACTTGCAATGGTTTTATTAACTGCAGCTTTAACTCCGATTATCATATTTTCTTCTTTCGGAAATGACTATAAAAATGCCAAAGCTTTTTATGGACTAATCTTGTTTATGGCTTTTGCTATGACTGGAACTTTCTTAGCTGCTGATGGTCTTTTATATTATATTTTCTGGGAGTTAGCGCTTATTCCTATTTACTTTATTGCTTTGATTTGGGGTAATGGCGATGCTGAAGAACGCAGAAAAGCAGTGGTTAAATTCTTTATTTATACACTAGCTGGTTCGTTATTCATGCTAACTGCTTTTATTTATTTATACCAAAAAGCTGGTTCTTTCTTAATCGAAGACTTATATAAAGTAAACTTATCAGCTTGCGAGCAATTCTGGATTTTCTTGGCTTTCTTTTTAGCTTATGCTATCAAAATTCCAATTATTCCTTTCCACACTTGGCAAGCAAATGTGTACCAAAAAGCACCGACAGTTGGAACAATGCTTTTATCTGGTATCATGCTTAAAATGGGATTATACAGTGTGCTTCGTTGGCAATTGCCACTTGCGCCAATCGCAGCAAAAGAATACATATATATCTTTATTGCTTTAGGAATTGCAGGTGTTATCTACGGATCTATCGTTGCATTAAGACAAAAAGACTTAAAGAAACTATTAGCTTATTCTTCTCTTGCTCACGTTGGTTTAATCGCTGCAGGATCGTATACTTTAACTCTTGATGGTTTAAGAGGTGCGGTTATGCAAATGATCGCTCACGGTTTTGTTGTGGTTGGATTATTCTTTGCTGCTGAAGTGATTTTCAGAAGATATGAAACTAGAGAAATTGAAGAAATGGGCGGAATCCGTACGCAGTCTCCAAAATTCACATCAATGTTTTTAATCTTAGTATTAGCTTCTGTTGCATTACCAAGTACATTTAACTTTGTTGGAGAGTTTACAGTATTATACAGTTTATCTCAAATCAATATTTGGTTTGCTATTCTTGGCGGAACAACTATTATTTTGGGAGCTTACTATATGTTAAGAATGTTCCAACACGTAATGTTAGGTGAAACTAATTCTAAAACTTTCGCTGATGTTACACTTAACGAAGGAATTTCATTTGTGGTAATTATCGCTGTTTTATTGTTCTTCGGATTCTATCCAAAACCTATTACAGATTTGATTACACCTAGCTTGGAAAACATTTTACAAGTTATCAATAAGAACTAATATTTTAAACAAAAAATAAATTAGGATTACATTTAAAAATTGAAATCCTAAATCAAAAAGATAAAAATGAATACATTAATAGCTATAACAGGATTGGGTATTTTCTGCCTATTGTTTGAAATTCTTAATTTAAGAAAGGCGATCGTTCCTATTACCATTTTGGGTTTATTAGGCGTATTGGCACTTAATTACTGTGAATTTGGAGCAGAACAAAGTTATTACAACAATATGATAGCAGTGAGCAAGTTTTCTACAGCTTTTTCATCATTGTTTATCGTTTTGACCATTTTCCTTGTAGCATTAAGTCATAATTTTTACCAAAATCATCCATCGAAAATTTCAGATTATGTTGCCATTAAGGTTTTCTTACTAGCTGGAGCGGTTGCAATGGTTTCTTTTGGAAACTTAGCAATGTTCTTTTTAGGAATTGAAATCTTATCTATCGCTTTATATGTGCTTGCTGCAAGTGATCGTTTGAATATCAAAAGTAACGAAGCGGGTATGAAATATTTCTTAATGGGATCTTTTGCTTCTGGAATTATTTTATTCGGAATCTGTTTAATTTACGGAGCAATGGGAAGTTTTGACATTAGTGAAATTCACGAAAGTGCTTTATCAGCAGAATTACCTATTTGGTTTCCAATTGGACTAATTTTAATGATTATCGGAATGCTATTTAAAGTAGCAGCAGTTCCTTTCCACTTCTGGGCTCCAGACGTTTACGAAGGTTCTCCAGCTTTAACAACTGCTTTAATGAGTACATTAGCAAAAGTAGTAGCAATTGCAACTCTATTTAAGCTGATTGCTGGCATGAATGTTATTTCTTCTTTAGAAAATCAAGACCTTTTACATACGTTTGAAGTAATTGTGGTTATTATTTCTATTGCTTCAATGTGCGTTGGTAATATTATGGCATTGAGACAAGTAAACGTAAAACGTATGCTTGCTTTCTCTGGAATCTCTCACGCAGGTTTCATGTTAATGACATTATTAACTGTTTCTGCTTCAGCTGGGGTTTTATTATATTATACTGCTGCTTATGCATTAGCAGGAATCGCAGCTTTCAGTGTAATTTTATATGTATGCAGAGATCAAGATAATGAGGATATTACAAACTTCCACGGTTTAGGAAAAACAAATCCGCTATTGGCTGCAGTTCTTACTGCTTCATTATTATCAATGGCTGGAATTCCTATTTTCTCTGGATTCTTTGCTAAGTTATTCTTGTTCAATCAAACTATTCAAGCAGGATACATTGGTTTAGTAATCGTTGCCGTAATCAACTCTATTATTAGTGTTGGATATTATTTCAAATTAATCATTGCAATGTATTCTAAGGAAGCTAATCAGGAAAGAACGGGAAGACCATTCCTTATCTATGCTACAGCTATAGTATCAATTGTTTTAAACATTGCTTTAGGTTTATTCCCATCATTAGTTTTAGACTTGTTGAAATAAGATTATTTTAATAATTAAAATATTCGAAAATCCATTAAATCAGTTTTAATGGATTTTTTTTATGCCTTAAATAAAGAACAGAAATTCATGTTAAAAAATTCTTTCCTAAGGTTGCACTTCAAAAAATCTCCATATATTTGAATTCAATTAAATGTAGTAAAATATGAACTTTAATTCAAAAAATCCATTTTTAAACAGTAAGCGTTTTTCATCAAATGCTGAACCAAGAACTGAAGTACACCAAGCTCAGATTATTGATTACAATCAAGAAATGACGGTGTCTGGAACAATCAACAAAACAGCTATCTTATTTCTTATTTTATGCGGTGCTGCTATGGTAACATGGTGGATGGCTTTTAATGGAATGAATCCGATGTTACCTACAATTGGAGGTGTAATTATTGGTTTTATTTTAGTATTAGTTTCTTCATTCAAGCCACAGTTATCTCCTTACCTAGCGCCAGGATATGCTTTATTCGAAGGATTGTTCATAGGAGGTATTTCTGCAATATTTGAATTAAAATTTCCAGGAATCGTAATCAATGCTGTTGGTGCAACTCTTGTTACTTTCTTGGTTTGTCTTGGTTTATACAAATTTAGAATCGTTAAAGTTACAGAACAATTCAAATCTGTTGTTGTTGCGGCAACATTGGCAATTGCGACTTATTATTTAATTTCTTGGCTTGTATCAATGTTTACAAGCTGGACGCCTGTTCATTACGGAAATTCTATGATGAGTATTGGTATCAGTGTTTTTGTGATCATTATAGCTGCTCTTAACCTTTTCTTAGATTTTGATTTAATCGAAAAAGGTGCAAGAGAAAAAATGCCAAAATTTATGGAATGGTACGGAGCTATGGGATTAATGATCACATTAGTTTGGTTGTATATTGAATTCTTAAGACTTTTATCAAAACTTTCTAGTAAAGACTAAAAGTCTCTTTTAAATAATCCAGAAGCCTTTTTGAGTAAAATCAGAAAGGCTTTTTTTTATGTTTATACACTACTTTTTTAATCATAAGAGTAAAAATCAAATTTAAAACTTCTAAGAATTATCTGTTATTCAAAATTCAAAAAGAATCTATTTCTTACAAAAATTTAAAATGTAATTTATGTAATTAAAAAAAATTACAAATCTTCTAAATTCTTCCTAGACAAATCTTAAAATTATCAAAAGCTAGGAAAATACGGCTTTCCTCAAACAAAACAAAATGTGTAATAAATTACAATTAATGCAATTAGTTGCATTTTTAACATTTTAAAAGCCAAAAAAATTAAGTATATTATTTTTTTTAGTAAAAAAATTACGGTATTAAAAATTAATATATAATTTCGTGTAATCGATTACAATTAAACCACTTACTTAATTTATTAACTATCTTAAACAAACACTTATGAAAAAAAACCTACTTTTCGTAGCTGTCTTTCTTATGACAGTTCAGTTATGGGCCCAAACCGTTCAAATTAACGAAGCTTCTGGCTGGCTTGAGTCCGTTTTTGTAAAATGGCAACCTGTGAGCGGAGCACAAACCTACAATGTTTATTACACTGGCAATGGATTTACAGACAAAAAAATAGATGACCAGCTTATTAGAAGTTATGGTTCTTATTTTCGTGCTGACATTCCAGGTCTAAAAGCGGGAACTTACACTGTAAAAGTAAAACCAGTCGTAAATGGCACTGAAGGGACTGGAGCTACAACTGGTAATCTAACTGTAGCAGCGCAAGACAGAAACGGATTTGCTTTTGAAGGTGGACGTGTGCCTGGAGGATACAAAGCAGACGGAACTCCAAAAGATAATGCGGTAATTCTATACATTACCCAAAATACAAAAAACACTATTTCAATGAATATTACGGGTGCAAGTTCAAATCCGTGCATTGGTTTACAAAATATTCTTTACGCTATCAAAAAAGGGAAAGACACTCGTCCATTCATCATTCGCTTAATCGGAAATATCACTGATATGACTGTTATGGAAGGTGGCGATGTTGTGATTGAAAACGCAAACAACGCTTCAAGCTACGTTACAATTGAAGGTATTGGTAACGATGCCGTTGCAAATGGATGGGGAGTTAGATTGAAATCGGCTTCAAACATAGAAGTAAGCAATATAGGATTTATGAACTGTGATAGTACTGCAGGTGATAACGTAGGAATGCAACAAGATAATGATCACGTATGGGTTCATAACTGCGATTTATTCTACGGAAATGCAGGAAGCGACGCCGACCAAATAAAAGGTGATGGAGCATTAGACAATAAAACTTCAACATATATCACATTATCGTACAACCACTTTTGGGATAATGGAAAAGCTAGCCTTTTAGGTTTAAGCGAAGGAACAACCTCTGGCTTATATATAACTTATCATCACAACTGGTTTGATCACTCAGATTCACGTCATCCACGCGTGCGTTATTATTCAGCACATATTTATAACAATTACTATGACGGAGTTTCTAAATATGGAGCTGGCTCAACTATGGGATCTTCACTTTTTGTTGAAGGAAATTATTATAGAAACAGTAAACACCCAATGTTAACTTCACTTCAAGGTTCTGATATTTGGGATGAAGCCAACCAAGTTAACAATGCTGGAACGATGGGAACATTTTCTGGAGAAGCTGGAGGAAGTATTAAAGCTTATAATAATACTTTTGATGCTTCAAACGGAACAAATAATATGCGTTTCGTAGCTTATAACGATCCTAATCCATTATATAATATTTCAGGGAAAATTAGCTCTACAACAGATTTCGATGCGTATGTGGCAACTACAAGAGGAGAAGTTGTAAGCAGTTCTGTAAAATCGAAATCAGGCGCTAATGTTTATAACAATTTTGACACGGATGCGAATTTGTATGTGAAAAATTTAGTAATTGATGATCCTGCTACAGCTAAAACTAAAACAACACAATACGCTGGACGTATTTCTGGAGGTGATTTAAAATGGACATTCAACAACGCTACAGACGATACTTCTTCTTTAGTTATTACAGCATTAAAAACAGCTCTTACAAACTATACTGGAACTCTAGTTTCTGTACAAGGAGAAGATAATCCACCTGCTGGAACGCAGACCCTAACTTTGACTTCTGCATCAAACAATAATCAAACAGTTGCAAGCGGTACCGCTATTTCCTCAATTGTGTTTACATGGGGCGGTGATGCTACTGATGCGACTGTAACAGGATTACCTGCATCTGGATTAACTTTTGTAAAAAATACTACAGCTAAAACTATAACTATTTCAGGTACGCCAACTGCAACAGTTTCGTACTCTATTGCAACTTCTGGAACTAGTGGTTCCCCAGCCACTGGTTCAGGAACTGTAACGGTTACTGCTGCAGGAAATCAAACTTTGACTTCTACTGGCAACAATAGCCAATCCGTTTCATCTGGAACAGCCATAGGTTCTATTGTATTTACTTGGGGTGGAAATGCTACAGATGCAACTGTAACTGGATTACCTGCTTCTGGATTGTCTTTTGTAAAAAACACAACGGCAAAAACTATAACTATTACAGGAACTCCAACAGCAAATGTATCTTATTCTGTAACAACATCAGGAACTGCAGGAACGCCTGTAACTGCATCGGGAACAATAACGGTTACAACAGGCTCAACTGGCGGATCTGAGCTTCATAACTTTACAACCTCTGGAAAAACAAGTACTTTCTATGCTATTACTGGAAATATGAATTCTACTCCTGGATCTGTAACCTACAACGGATTAACATTGACAGAGCGTTTAAAAATAGAATCAAGCACATCAATAACGTATACAACAACTAGTGCATCAACTTTAACTTTGGTTTTCGATTCAAGCTTTACAGGAACTATTAAAGTAGATAATGTTTCCTATACAGCATCTGCCGGTATTGTAACTGCTTCAATCGCTGCTGGTTCTCATACCATAACAAAAGGTTCTGTTGCTAATTTATTCTATATTAGCACAGTATATAGCGGAGGAACTGCAAAAATGGCTGTAACAACTGATTTAGCAGTAACAGAAACTACTACAGAAACTTCGAAAATAATTTTATATCCAAATCCAGTTTCAAGCACTTTATATTTATCAGATGCCGAACAAAAAGTACAAAAAATACTTATTTACAATATTTCTGGAAATCTAGTAATCACTTCTGGAAAATCTGAAAGCATCGATACGAGCAGTTTAATTCCTGGAACTTATCTAGCAAAAATTTATACTGTTGATGGATCATTTAACCAAACTCTTATAAAAAAGTAAACCTAACTTAACTAAAAAGGCTTCCAAATTTGGAAGCCTTTTTTATTTCAGATAACATGAATTACAAATCAAACTTAATTCCCTGCGCAAGCGGAAGATTTGTTGTATAATTGATTGTATTTGTTTGACGTCTCATATAAATTTTCCAAGCGTCAGAACCTGATTCACGTCCGCCTCCAGTTTCTTTTTCACCGCCAAAAGCACCACCAATTTCAGCTCCAGAAGTTCCGATGTTTACGTTTGCAATTCCGCAGTCAGAACCTATTGCAGATAAAAATCTTTCGGCTTCGCGTAAATTATTAGTCATAATTGCAGAAGATAATCCTTGTGCAACTCCGTTTTGAATTTCGATGGCATTCTCTACCTCTCCAGAATATTTAATTAAATATAAAACGGGAGCAAAAGTTTCATGCTGTACAATTTCAAACGAATTTTCGGCTTCTGCAATTGCAGGTTTTACATAACATCCACTCTCGTAACCTTGTCCCGAAAGTACTCCTCCTTCTACTAGGATTTTTCCTCCTTCGGTTACTACTTTATTTAAAGCTGCTGCATACATTTCGACTGCATGAGTATCAATTAGCGGTCCAACATGATTATTTTCGTCAAGCGGATTTCCGATTCGTAATTGCTTATAAGCCGCAACCAAAGCATCTTTTACTTTATCATAAATACTTTCGTGAATGATCAATCTTCGAGTTGAAGTACAACGCTGTCCAGCCGTTCCAACAGCGCCAAAAACTGCACCAATAACAGTCATTTTTATATCTGCATCTGGAGTAACAATAATAGCATTATTTCCTCCTAATTCTAATAATGATTTTCCTAGTCTTCCTGCAACAGTTTGTGCTACGATTTTACCCATTCTAGTCGAACCAGTCGCAGAAATAAGCGGAATACGCGTATCTGCTGTCAATAATTCTCCTATTTTATAATCTCCATTTATTAAACACGAAATTCCTTCTGGAAGATTGTTTTCTTTAATAACTTGAGCAATTATATTTTGGCAAGCAATACCGCAAAGAGGTGTTTTTTCAGAAGGTTTCCAAACGCAGACATCTCCTGAAATCCATGCTAAAGCTGTGTTCCAAGACCAAACTGCAACAGGGAAATTAAACGCCGAAATAATTCCAACAATTCCCAACGGATGATATTGTTCATACATTCTATGACCAGGTCTCTCTGAATGCATTGTTAATCCGTGAAGCTGACGAGATAAACCTACTGCAAAATCACAGATATCAATCATTTCCTGAACTTCTCCAAATCCTTCCTGCAATGATTTCCCCATTTCATAAGAAACCAATTTTCCAAGAGCTTCTTTATTTTGTCTCAATTTTTCTCCAAACTGACGTACAATTTCACCACGTTGTGGTGCTGGAATCAATCTAAAAGTTTTAAATGCTTCTGCAGCGGTTTGAATTGCTTTTTCATAATCTGCAGCTGTTGACATTTTTACCGAAGCAATTAATTTTCCATTAACTGGCGAATAACTTTCTAGAATTTCCCCAGAAGAAAAATTATTAATTCCTGTCGATGTTCCTTCATTTATTGTTTTGATGCCCAATTTTTCAAGAGCTTCCTTCATTCCAAATTGCGATGCTATTGTTGTCATTGTAACTTTTTTAGTTAAAATTGTTATATTTTTATGTAAAGATATTGTTTTAGAATTGAATTATAAATTAATTATTCCTTTTAAAACTTCTTTTGTTTTTGAAAAATGATATAAGAAGAATTACAATAAGAATAAAGCTTAGTAATGATAAAATATAAATTGTTAAATCTTTTCTTTTTAATTTTTCTTGAAATGAATTTTTGACTAAATCTATTTGATAGTCAAGGTCATTACGAAGTTTAGAAACTTTAACTTCGTTATCGTTTAAATAGGCTTTGTTCAACTTATCTAAGACTGATAATTCTTCTAAATCAACATTTTTCAACAAAGCTGTCCTAGAACACATTGAACTACTTAATACATAATTACTGCGATTAGAATAGATTAGATATTCTTCCCCAATATTGAAATAATTATCACATGATCCTGAACCATTAGCCAATAGATCTCTATACTCATAACCAGGGAAAATTTCTCCTTTATATGATTTACTAATTTTTACAGAAAAAACATAAACTTTTTGTCCATAACTTCCATACAATAAACTGTCTACTTTAACAATTTTTCCAATAAAAACCTGATGGGCTAGCTCCCAATTTTCTTTTATTGATGGTTTTCCTGAGCAATCACAGCAATATACTTCTGAGCTCATTAAAAACAAAAACAGTATAAACAGTACCTTTTTAATCATCCTATAAATCTTTAGCTAAATGTAAATTTAGGATTAATTAAAATGATTTTTTCCAAAATTGAGTGCTTTATTTCTCTTTATTGATGAAATTTGCAATTCTAATTTTTTTTGAACATGAATAATTTCTATCGCCTTTTTCTTTTTATAATTTTAATGTCATGGAATGTTTTTCCTCAAAAAGCAAAAACCTCTTTTTCTGTAGTTCCATTAGGCGTAATGGGTGGTATTGATGAAAAAAATCTTTCGGCTTATTTAATAGCTCCATCAAATACAACTGATTATATCTGTCTTGACGCCGGAACTGTAAACGCCGGAATTGAAAAAGCTATTGAAAAGAAAATTTTTAAAGTTTCGACAAGCGAAGTTTTACGAAAATACATCAAAGGATATTTGATTTCTCATGCACATTTAGATCATGTATCAGGTTTGATTATCAATTCTCCTGCTGATTCTTCAAAAACGGTTTATGCCACAAATAAATGTATGGAAATGATGGAAAACCATTATTTCAACGATCAGACTTGGGCAAATTTTGGAGATGCCGGTCCAGGTTTTCCTTTAAAAAAATACCATTTTCAAACTTTAAATCTGACTGAAGAAACTCCTTTAACTAATACTAAAATGACGGTTAAAGCCTTTTCTCTTAGCCATGTTAATCCGTTTGAGAGTACTGCTTTCTTAATTAAAAACAACAATGATTATGCTTTGTACTTAGGTGATACAGGACCAGATGAAGTAGAAAAAAGCAATAATCTTCGTGATTTATGGACAGCCGTTGCGCCATTGGTTAAAGAAAAACAATTAAAAGGGATTTTTATCGAAGTTTCTTTTCCGAACGAACAGCCGGATAAATTTTTGTTTGGTCATTTAACTCCAAATTATTTAATGAAAGAACTTCATGTTCTAGAGGATTTAGCAGGAAAGGGGTCTCTTGAAAACTTTAAAATTATCATAACACATTTGAAACCTCCAGCAAAGAATATTGCAAAAATTAAAGAGCAGTTAAAAGCTCAAAATGATTTAGGATTGAAAATTATTTATCCTGAGCAGGGGAAAAAGTTTGAGTTATAATTTTATTCTGCCACAGATTTTTAGGATTAAAGGGATTTCTTCATAAATCCTAAACGATAAACATTATTAAACCCGACAGGTTTTTGAAACCTGTCGGGTTTCGTATTTCTATCAAAATAAAATATTATTTCTTCGCCACAAATCTAGGATCAGTTTCCATAACAGTTCCACAATTATCGCAGGTTCTTAATTCTTCTGAATTGTAAAAATGCTCAAAATGAGGTAGAAAATCTTTCTCTATATTATGAAGTTCAAAATACACTTCATATAATTTATGATTGCAGTTATCGCAATGCCAAAGCAAACCATCTGTAAAACCTTGTCCAGCACGTTTTCTTTCTATAACAAGTCCTATTGAACCTTCTGAACGAACAGGAGAATGTGGCACTTTTGCAGGATGTAAATACATATCGCCCGCATTTAATTCCATTTCTTTACGCTGTCCATCTTCCTGAATTATAACTTTTATGCTTCCTTCTAACTGATAAAAAAGCTCTTCAGTTTCGTTATAATGATAATCTTTTCGAGCATTTGGTCCCGCTACAATCATTACAATATAATCTCCAGAATCTACATATAGGTTTTTATTTCCAACAGGCGGTTTAAGTAAATGACGATTTTCATCAATCCATTGGGTCAGGTTAAAAGGTTTTGCTATAGCCATTTTTTAAATACTAAATTTATGAATAGCTAAGGTAATGAAAAGTATTCAGTCGCAGTTGCAGTTTTCAGTTTTGCTGAGACTAATTGCTCTGGCTGAAAACTGCAACTGCGACTGAATACTTATTTAAATTCTTTTATCAAATAAACATAAACTGGAAAATGGTCGCTAAACCCAGCTTGTGAGATTGTATTGCGTAAAGGATAGCCTTTATATTGCCCTGAACTTTGAATGAGATAAGGTTTATTGAAAATACCTGCTTTCCAGAAATTAAAAGTCGAAAAATCAGCATTAATTAAAGACTCTGTCATGATAATTTGATCAAAAATATTCCAGGAATCTCTAAAAGCAATTGTTCCCATTCCTTTATTGGAAAGTTCTTCAAAAGGGTTAAAAACTCCAAATTCTGGAACTTCTGTTTTTACTCCGCGTGCGCCTAAACCTGTTTTTATACTTTTATTAAAAGGTCCGTCATTGAAATCTCCCATTGTCAATACTTTTGCTCTTGGATTAATCTGTTGCAATGAATCAATAATTTTTCGGTTTAATTTTCCTGCAGCTTCCCGAAATGCAGTCGTTGCTTTTTCTCCGCCAGATCTAGAAGGCCAGTGATTGACAATAATATGTATTTCTTCGTCTTCCAAAAATCCCGAAACCAAAAGCTGATCTCTTGTAAAAACTCGATTATTATTTTCCTTTTTAACTTCTATTTCATCATCCAAAACTTCTGCTTCTTTTGGGGAAATTTCTTTTTTATAAATAATTAAAGGAATATTCGAATAAGAAGTTGGTCTAAAATATTTTTTCTGATACAATAAAGCCACATCGATTCCTCTTTTGTCTGGCGAATCAAAATGAATGATTCCTAAATCTAGTGGCAATAGCTTTGGTTCTTTTATTAAATCTTCTAAAACGCCACGATTTTCTATTTCGGCTCCTCCGATCAAGGTTGGAGCATTTGAATTTTCGGGCATTCCAATTTCAGAAATAACTTTTGCCAGATTTTTTAATTTTTGCTGATATTTTTCTGTTGTCCAACGTTGTGCTCCATTTGGAGTCCATTCATCATCATTTGTAAATTCATCATTTACAGTGTCGTAAAGATTTTCAAAATTGTAAAAAGCAACGGTGTGTATTTTGTATTTTTTTGGTTGACTAAACAGAAGTGTCAGCGAAAAAAGAAAAATCAAACAAAATTTATATTTTAAAGGCATAGAGAAGATTTTTTAAAAGACAAATTTAATTATTTTGTAAGATTTTTACTTAAATAAAATCTGAAAATATTACATTTGTTTCTAATAAAAGTCTTGTATCTTGCTGAAAAAATCTGACAATTTATAACATGAAAAAAATACTGCTTTTTGCTTTATTCATGAGCTTTACAAATCCATTTTATGGACAAAAAAATAGTTCCAAAGCAGAGGAAATCAGGAAACAATATAAAATTCCAGAATTAGCTTATGCAGTTGTTTCTTCAGATTCTATTCTTGAAATTAACGTTTTAGGATTTCAACGTTACAAGTCTTCTCATAAAGCAAAAATTAATGATTTATTTCGTTTAGGATCAATCACAAAAACGATCACAAGTTACATCGCAGCGACTTTAGTAAAGGAAGGAAAATTAAACTGGAATACTAAATTTTTTGATTTATATCCTGAATTAAAACCAGAAAGTAATCCCGAAATTTATAACGTAACCTTACAAGATTTCTTGACATTTCGAGCGCCAATTCCAACTTGGTCTTATGGAAATGAAACTCCAAATCAACAAGAAATTAAAGGAAATAATCAAGAACAACGTTATGAATTTATAAGCTGGTTTTTTAAGCAAAAACAGATTGTTACTGAAAAACAAGAATGGTATGGTTCCAATCCAAGTTTTGTTGCTGCAGGTTTAATGCTCGAAAAAGCAACTGGAAAAAGTTATGAAACTTTAGTGCAAGAATTGGGTAAAAAGCTAAATATCAACTTCGGTTTTGGACAGCCAAACGTTAGTGATATAAGCCAGCCGTGGGGACATGATGAAAATTTGAAGCCCGAAAAACCATTTGTAAATTATAAATTAAATTGGCTTTCATCAGCAGGAAATATCAATGTAAATCTTCCTGATTTTTGCAAATTTACGCAGATGCAATTACAAGGTTTGTTAGGGAAATCAAAAGTATTATCTGAAGAAGAATTTAATAAAATGCATTTTGGTTTTCCTGAGTTTTCTTTTGGATGGTATTCTGAAATAAATGAAAAATCGGGCTTAAAATATTCTTTTCACTATGGAAATCCAGGAACATTTTTAACCAAAGTGTATATTTGCAAAAACATCAACAAAGCTTTTATCTTATTTTCCAATGTGCAATCTGAAGAAGCTGATAAAGGTTTAATGTTGCTTTTGGCCGAACTGCAAAAACAATACGGAGGCTAAATTTACCAAACCTTAAAAATTAATTTTATAAATTTAAGCAAAAGAAAAAAATGAATAAAAATCGAATTGACTATATAAAAAGACGTTTTGCCTTTTGTAAACTCGCATTTCTTATTTTTGCTTTACAATCATTCAACTGTCAATCTCAACAAAACATGATAACACCACCTTATTTACAAAAAGGAGATACTGTAGCGCTTTTGGCAACAGCTAGAAAAAACATCGATGACAATTTAAAACCAACAATAGATTTATTGCATAGTTGGGGTTTAGAAGCCGTAATTGGATCTACAATTGGATTGGATTATCATCAATTGGCTGGAACAGACGAACAAAGAGCTGCCGATTTTCAAAAGCAATTAGACAACCCAAACATTAAAGCAATTTGGTGTGTACGAGGCGGATACGGAACTGTTAGAATGTTAGATTTACTGGATTTTACTAAATTCAAACAGCATCCAAAATGGGTTATCGGTTTTAGTGACGTAACGGTTCTACATAATCATTTGAATACTATGGGTTACAAATCTATTCATGGCATTATGCCTGTAACGGTTCCTAGAGCGACTCCAGATGCTGTAAGCTCGTTAAAAGCCGCTTTATTTAACGAACCTATTTCCTACTCTATCAGCCCAACTCCTATGAATCGTTTAGGAAGTGCTACTGGAGAATTAGTTGGCGGTAATTTATCTATTTTATACAGTTTATTAGGATCTCCATCCGCAATTGACTGCAAGGATAAAATTTTATTTATCGAAGATTTGGATGAATATCTGTATCATATTGATCGTATGATGATGAATCTAAGACGTAACGGTTGTATTGAAAATCTAAAAGGAATTATCATTGGCGGAATGACAAGCATGAAAGACAACGAAGTGCCTTGGGGGAAAAACGCTTTAGAAATTATTGATGACGTAACCAAAAAATACAATATTCCAGTAATTTTCAATTTCCCAGCCGGGCATATTAGAGACAACAGGGCTTTAATTATGGGAAATACCGTTTCTATAGAAGTTACAGCTTCTGGAAGTACGGTTACTTTTAAAAAATAATACCGCACAATCCTTTTTAAGGAAACTCAAAAAATACCACATAAAAATCTTGGAAAGACGCAAAGTCGCAAAGTTTTAAAATGCTTTGTGATTTTGCGTTTTTTCATGCAACAATTTCATTTAGTAAAAATAATTTCTAAGATTCACACTGAAAACTGTGACTGAGACTTAATACTAGAACAATGGCAGAACATAACGATTTAGGAAAATTAGGCGAAGATCTCGCAGCGGCTCATTTGGAAGAAAATGGATATTCTATTTTAGAACGAAACTTTGTAATCCAAAAAGCAGAAATAGATATAATTGCACAAAAAGATTCTGTCTTGGCAATTGTTGAAGTTAAAACTCGCTCAAGTTTAGATTTCGGTTCTCCGCAAGATTTTGTAAAGCAAAAAAAGATCCAATTACTTATTAAAGCAGTAAATGCCTACATAAACGATAGGGAAAAGGATTTTGCAGAAGATTTAGAAATCCGTTTTGATATCATTGCGGTCCATAAAAACGGGGAAACATTTGCAATTGAACATCTTACAGACGCTTTTTATCACTTTTAACATAATTTTTTATTGTTATAATTGTAACAATTTGTTTTTTTATTTATATTTGCAGAGAATTATAACATCGCAATGTTAAATTAACAACCAACTGTTACCAAAAAAAAAAAAGAATTATGAAAACTGTTTCTTCTATTGTAGAAAACTACATTAAAACAAAACCATTTTTATTGAATGCCCTCTCGCTTGGAATTATTAACCTAACTTCACTTTCGCGAAATATTATGACCGAATTGGAAAGTGAATTTGGAAAAGAAGTAAAACAAGGAGCTGTTGTAATGTCTTTAAAACGACTGACGGAAGAACTAGACTTTAAACTTAACCACAAAATCAATAAAGTAATTAAGAATATTGGTGAAATCACTGTTCGCTCTGAGCTTACAGATTACACTTTTGCTGCTTCAGAAACTGTTTTGAACAAACAAGCAGATTTAATCTCTGATATTAATGCTTTATCTGATATTTTTTATACCTCATCTCGTGGTGTAAACGAAACTAATATCGTTGTCAGCAGTAGTGTAAATCACTTAGTTGAAAAACACTTTATGAGAGAAAAATTAATCCAGAAATTAGATAATTTAGCTTCAATTACTGTAAAATTACCAAAAGAAAACATTGTTGTTCCTGGTATTTATTACTTCATTTTCCAACGTTTGGCTTGGGAAGGAATTATCATTAATGAGGTAATTTCGACTTCAAATGAGTTTACTATTTTAGTTGGAGAAGATCAAGTTGATGTAGCTTTTAAAGTTATCAAAGATTTGAAAAACTAATTCGTAAAAGAATATTTAGAATCATTTTTTGATTCTTTTTATAACACAAATCCTTTTGTCTTTTTAAAAGATAAAAGGATTTTTTCTTTAAATATTACTCATTTTCGAAATAGATTTAATATTTCGCAGATAAGAATATTCTCAAAAGTGATATTCTCAATTAAAATTTATTTCGCAAAAGCGTCATTAAGACACTTACTTGTATAAAAGCGACCTGCGAGTACTTTTTGTATCTTTCCTTTAAAAATTAACTCAAAAATCAGAATTAAGTTTTTTTATATATAATTTGTTGCGAATAATATTTTTATATATTTGCGATGAAGTCAGACACAAGACCTCTTATTTTGATAGTTTAATACAATTAAAATTAAATAAAGCGAATTAAATTGTTAGAAGCTGCCAACCATAGTGAAAAATTATTGGTAAGTGAACTCAAAAATGGAAACGAAAAAGCTTTTCGTCAACTTTTTGATTTATACCACCAAGATATTTATGGGTACAGCATTAGTCTTCTAAAATCAAAAGAAGCCGCAGAGGAGAATGTACAGGATGTTTTTATGAAGGTTTGGCTTAATCGCGAAAGTTTAGATATAGAACAATCATTTAAGGCCTATATTTTTACAATTGCACGAAATCAGGCTTTTAATGTTTTGAATAAAGCAGCAAATGAAGTTATTTTAAAAGAAGCTGTTTTTTATGAAAGCCAAAAATCACATGAATATGGAGATTATGCTATTCGGGAAGCCGACTGCAAAAAACTCCAAAAACAAGCTATAAAACAGCTTCCTCCTAAACGACGGCAGATTTTTAAAATGTCACGGAAAAAAGGAATGAGCTATGAAGAAATAAGTCAGGAACTCGGAATTTCAATAAATACAGTCCGGAACCAAATGAGTAAAGCGCTCGAATCGATGCGCGGTTTTTTTCAACTTCACGATGAAATTATCTAACCAAAACCACAAATATTACCCTAAAAATCACTCTTCGGAGTGATTTTTTTTTTGAATGCTTTTAAAACTTCACTCAATCTTGTCATCCTGAGGAACGAAGGATCACACAAGGAATTCCACAATCAGAATCGATAACTTTTGTCATCTTCTATTGATTTTCCCTAGTAAAAATGAAAAAAAGAATCGTGAATAAACCTCTTTGCTCGCGAGAGGGATGGGAGCAAGCTACCGAAGTAGCGCGGACAGCCCGACAGCATTAGGAAAAGGGGCGAATAAAGACAAAGATAGTTGGCCCCTTTTTCTAATGCTGGCTCGCCCAAAATATCTTTTTTATATTCAGATTGGGAGATTTCTTTGTCGATTTTCTTGTGTGATCCTTCGTTCCTCAGGATGACAAAATGCATTTAATTATTGTTTCTTTAAAAAAGAAATTTTTTGCATTTCTATAAAAATCAACACATTAAGAAATTAAAAATATTAAAATTTAAAAATTTATAACGTTTGAGTAGTACTCCACTCCTCTTCATCTGTATTATAGAAACACAGAACCTAAAAACATTCTTAATGAATTCAAATTCTGAAATAAAAGCGCTTTTAGAGAAGTTTATTTTAAATCAATGTACTGCTGAAGAAACAGAACAGATCATTGCTTATTGCCGAGAAAATAATCTTACAGAAGATTTTCCGACGGTTGATGAAGTGAAAAATCTATTGATCGAAATGCCAAAAATGGATGAGCAAAAGGCTGATTCCATTTTCAATACTATTTTATCTGCTTCAAAAGAACAAGAAACAGTAATTGAATTACAGCCTAGAAAATCAAATTATAGAAAATACATTTCTATTGCGGCTTCTGTAGTTGTTTTATTGGGAATTGGTTTTTTCTACAAACAAAACATGGCTAACAAAGCTGTTGAACAAAAATTCGATTTTAAAAGCTCAGATATTGTTTTACAATTAGAAAATGGAGAAACTCAGATTATTTCTGAAAACAATTCATCTAATGTAAAAGATGCGAAGGGAAATATCGTTGGAAATCAAAATGGAGATAAATTAGTTTACGGAAATGGTTCAGATTCTGAAAAACTGGTTTATAATACCATCAAGATTCCGTACGGTAAAAAATTCCGTCTTCAATTATCTGACGGAACATTTGTTCACTTAAACTCTGGAACAACTTTAAAATATCCTGTAAAATTTATCGCTGGCGAAAACAGACAAGTTTTTCTTGATGGAGAAGCATTTTTTGATGTTGCAAAAGATAAAAAACATCCATTTATAGTAAATGCTGACGAATTGAATGTTCGTGTTTTAGGAACGCATTTCAACGTTTCAAATTATCCTGAAGATGCTGCAACTGATGTTGTTTTGGTTGAAGGTTCTGTTGGGATGTATCAATCCAATGAAGAATTTGACGCTTCTAAAAACATCATTTTGAAACCAGGTTTTAAAGGAAGTTTCAATAGAGAAAATGCTAAAATTTCGACTAAAGCAGTTATCACAGATATCTACACTTCTTGGATAGATGGCGGATTGACCTTTAGAAATATGACTTTCAGAAACATTATTACGAAGTTGGAAAGACGCTACAACGTTACAATCATCAACAAAAATGAAAAATTGGCTAGCGAGAAATTCAATGCCAGCTTTAAAGATGAATCAATTGAAAATGTTATGAGTTATTTTAACGATATCCACGGCATTAATTACACGATAAAAAACAATCAAATACTAATTAAATAACCACTAAAACCAATAAAAAAATATGAAGAAATAACATTACGGGAATAAAAAAATCGGAAAGAGCTGCGAACAATTTCCGATTAACTAAGTGATTGAATATAACGAATTAACTACAATCAATTAACAAAATTATGAAAAAAAAATCTAAGAATAATGGGTTTCTATACTCATTGTTCCAAAAAGACCTAAAATTGAAACTAACTACTCTACTTATTTTGGTCGCCATGTTTAATATTAAAGCGAGTACTTATGCCCAAAAAACAAAGGTTACTCTCGAATTAAACAATTCAACAATCGAAAAGGTTATTGAGACCATTGAACAAAAAACTGATTTCAGATTTATTTACAAATTGAACGATATCGACTTAGATCGAACGGTTTCAATTTCTGTAAAAGATCAGTCTATATATGTTGTTTTAGATAAAATTTTTAAAGGAACTCCTACCGAATTTAAAATTCGTGATACTCAAATTATCCTTAAAAAACCAGAACTTAAAACACAGGTAATAGAATTTCAAAAGCAAACTGTTTCGGGTGTAATTACAGACGAAAACGGAATGCCTTTGCCTGGAGCTTCTGTTATTGAAGAAGGAACAAAAAACGGAATGGTTACCGATTTTGATGGAAAATACAAACTTACTGTAGAAAGCAGCCAGTCGGTTATTATTGTTTCTTTTGTTGGATACAAAGAGAAAAAAGTAACTGCAAATCAGTCTGTAATAAACATTCAGCTTCTTCCAGATGCGACTGACTTACAAGAAATTGTAGTAGTTGGTTACGGTACAGCAACAAAAAGAGATGTTACTGGAGCTGTTTCTTCTATTGGTGCAAAAGACATGAATCAAGGAGCAATCGTGAATCCGTTGCAATTGATTTCGGGAAAAGCGGCAGGTGTTAACATTACGCAATTAGGAAGTGAGCCAGGTAATGGACCAAGCGTTCGTATTCGTGGTATTTCATCTTTAATTGGTGGAAGCGATCCTTTAGTAGTTGTTGACGGAATTCAAGGAAATATGGATTTGCTAAACCAAGTTCCGCCTAGCGAAATTGAAAGTTTTGATATTTTAAAAGATGCTTCTGCAACTGCAATTTATGGTTCTCGCGGTGCGCCAGGTGTAATTATCATTACTACGAAAAAGAATAAAGCGGGTAAAACTACAATGGAATATATTGGTTCTACCTCTTTAGATTTTATTCCGAAGAAATTAGATATGCTAAATGCCGATGAATGGTGGGCTGCGGCACAAAGTGTTAGTGTTCCTGCATCTGCAAATCATGGTTCAAATACAGATTGGTACGGAATTTTAACGCAAACTGGAATTACACAAACTCATACTTTGTCTTTTGGCGGAGGAACAGATAAATTCAGTTATAGAGCTTCCTTATCAGCAATTTTACAAGATGGAGTTGTTATTAATTCAAACAACAAAAAATACATCGGCCGTATTCAGGCAACTCAATTAGCTTTGGATGACAAATTAAAATTAACTTTCAATTTAAATACCGGAATTAACAATACAACAAGTATTATTCAAAGTGTTGGAACTGCGGCTTATACTTCAAATTTAATTACAAATGCTTATTTAGTTAGACCAACAGATCCTGTTTTCAATACTGATGGAACTTATTTTACAGATTCAAATGTATTTCAATATTTAAACCCTTACGCGGCGGCACAAACTACCACAAATGAGGCGCAAAATGACAACTTATTTGGAAGTTTAAAAGCCGATTTGGACTTAGCTAAAGGTTTAACATTAAACTGGTTTGGAAGCTGGAGAAAAACAAATGTAACATACGGTTATTTCCAACCTATAGAATCAACTGTTGCTTATGCAATTGATCAAAATGGTTTTGCGAATATTAGAAACCAAAGACAAAATGAAAAGTTAACCAACTTAAGTCTTAATTACAAAAAGACATTTGGTGTACATACCATTAATGCCTTAGGTTTATACGAATGGCAAAATCAGATGTATCAAGGAAATTATGCCCAAGCAAGAGGTTTTATGAATGATAAAACAACTTACAATGCATTACAATTGGGAGATTTGTCAAAAGTTCGTCCTGGGGATATTGAATCATACAAAAATGACAGAACATTAGTTTCATTTTTAGCAAGAGTAAACTATTCTTTATTAGATCGTTATTTGGTTACTGCAAGTATCCGTCGTGATGGTTCGTCTGTATTTGGAGCTAACAACAAATGGGGAAATTTCCCTTCAGCATCGGTTGCTTGGCAAATTGACAAAGAGCCTTTCATGCAAAAGCAAAATGTTTTTGATGAGCTAAAAATTCGTGCGGGTTACGGAGCAACTGGAAATCAGCAAGGTCTTCTTCCGCAGCAGTCTCTTTCATTGGTTGGAAACTCAGGAATCACTTATTTTGGAGGTCAGCCAATTACAAATTACAGCATTTATCAAAACTCAAATGCCGACTTGAAATGGGAAACTAAAAAACAAACAAATTTAGGTCTTGATTTTGCTCTTTTCAATAATAGATTAAGAGGAACTGTAGATGTTTATACTTCTAAAACAGAAGATTTATTATTTGATTATACAGTACCTCAACCTCCATATCCTTATCCAACTATTAAGGCAAATGTTGGAAGTATTTCAAACAAAGGTATTGAGTTCTCGCTTGCTTACGATGTTATTAAATCGCAAAACAGTACGCTTACTTTGGCAGGAAACGTGGCATTCATGAAAAATGAAGTTCTTAATTTAAATGGAAGCATTAATGGCGTTCCTTTAAATACTGATTATGTTGGCTGGGGAGCTGCAAACTCTTATTTAGTTAAAGGAAAACCAATTGGAGCGTTTTATATTTTAGAACATACAGGTAAAAACGAAAACAATGTTGAAACTGTTTTGGATCGTGATGGAAACGGTACAATTGATCAAGGTGCTAAAAGCCCTGATCGCTATTATGCAGGTTCAGCTTTACCAACTTATACTTTTGCGTTTAATCCTTCTTACAGATATAAAAACTTCGATGCTTCTATGTTAGTAAGAGGTTCTGGAGGAAATAAAATCTACAACGGATTACGTTCTAACTTAAGCAGATTGGAAAATATTGGTAAATCGAATGTTTTAGCTAGTGCAGTAGAAACAGGAATTTATACTTCTCCTTACGGTTCTGATTTATGGTTAGAAGATGGTTCTTTCGTTCGTTTAGAAAATCTTACAGCGGGATATAGTTTCCGTTTTACAGATAAATATATTGATACTATTAGACTTTCACTTACAGGAAACAATTTATTCCTAATTACAGATTATTCAGGTATTGATCCAGAATTGAACGTAAGCGGAAGTGGCAGAACTGAAGATAACTTCGGTGGCGATAGAGGAATTTATCCTCGTACCAGAAGCGTGGCGTTTGGTTTGACTGTAAAATTTAAATAGTAAAAAACATGAAAATTAAAAATATATTGATAACAGGAAGCTTGTGTTTCCTGACACTTTTTAGTTGTACAGACATAGAAGAAAATGTGTATGATAAATATCCTGCAGAAGATTTTTACGGAACTCCTGAAGGTGCTGATATAGCACTAGCAAGCGTTTATGCGCAAATTCCTGGAGAATTCGTGAGAGACGGAGCAAGTGGTGTTGGTTATGCTGGAGCAGATAACGGATGGTACGATATGAACTGTATGTCTTCTGACGAACAGGTTATTCCGCATAGAAATACGGGTGACTGGCAGATGGATTTTGCTCGTCTTCACAAACATGAATGGCTTCCAACTGATTTTATTATAGGTAATACTTGGAACTGGCTTTATAAATCTATTTTCAATGCCAATCTAGCAGTAGATTTATTGCAAAAAGCGAATGCTGACGCTTCAAAAATTGCTGAAGCAAAAACATTAAGAGCTTTCTTTTATTATTTATTGATTGATGATTTTGGTGATGTTCCTTTCTACACAGACAATAATATTACTGTTGATAAAATTCCGCAGTCAAGCCGTAAAGAGGTTTATGATTTTATTGTAAAAGAACTAACTGAAAACGTTGAATTGTTATCTGGAACAAGAGGCGGAAATTATTATGGAAGATTCAATAAATGGGCAGGTTATACTTTGTTAGCAAAAGTATATTTGAACGCAGAAGTTTATACAGGAACTCCAAAATGGAACGAAGCTTTAACAGCCTGTAACAAAGTTGCCGATGGCGGATTTACACTTCACTCTGGAGCTACAGATGCTTCAAATCCGTTAGGAAGTAAATATTACGAGTTATTTGGAGATGTGCTTCCAGAAGACGAAACGATCTTGCCAATTTATGCTACTCTAGATATTGTTTCACGTAACGTTTATGCAGTTCGTAGTTTATACGGTGCTCATGCACAAGCTTTATTCGGTTTCAGCGGTTGGAATGGTACAATTGTTCCTAAAGATTTCTTCTTGAAATATGATGCAAATGATGTTCGTAGAAAACAGTTTTTGTTTGGAGAACAGCCAGGAGGTTTCAATTATACGCTTGATGTTGCTTCATTAGACAATCCAGGAGCAGATCCTCAAGCGGGTGTTCGTAATGTGAAATTTTATCCTGTAGCACCTAGAACTGGTGGAGGTGCTTCTAACGACTTCCCTATTTTCAGATACGCAGATGTTATCTTAATGATGGCAGAATGTAATGCTCGTTTAGGAAACGCTGCTGCTGCAAAACCATTTATTGATCAGATTAGACAACGCGCAGGATTAAACGCTTTAGACCACAATCCTACTCTAGATGATATTTACAACGAAAGAGGATTTGAATTAAACTGGGAAGGCCATAGAAGACAAGATATGATTCGTTTCAATAAATTTTTATTGGCTAACGAATTTAGACCTGAGTCTCCTGCTTTCAGAAAATTGTTCCCAATTCCAACCTCAGCTTTAGATGCCAATCGTGGATTAAAACAAAACCCTGGTTACTAAAAACAAAACTATCATGAAAAAATATATCAATAAATTATTCATATTAGGCAGTTTGCTGTTCTTGGGTTCATCCTGCGACACTGACGCCCCATTAACGACATTAAAATCTGTTAGTTTCCCTTCAGAAATAAGTGTTTCAACAAGTACATTAGTTTTAACAGAAGATACCGCTGCCGATCAGGTTTTACTGGTTTCTTGGCCAGAAGTCGCTTTTCCTATTGAAGCTCCAGTAACGTACGCTATTCAATTTGATTTAGTTGGAGATACGAGTGGTGCAAACGCTTGGATGAAAGCAAAACGAATTGAAGTAGGTACAGATGTTTTAAGCAGAGCTTTAATTGGAGAAGAATTAAATAAAATTGCTGTAGATCTAGGTCTTCCTATTAATGTTGAAGGAAAACTAGTCGTTCGCGTAGAAGCTGCGATGGATCGTAAAGTATATTCAAATCCTGTTACTTTAACAGTTACTCCTTATGAAAAAAGCGTTGTTTTTGGCGAAATTTATATGCCCGGAAGCTATCAAGGCTGGGCTATTGAAACCGCTGCGGCTTTAACAGCAATTCAAAAAGGAGTGTACCAAGGTTACATGACTGTTGCCGAAGGTGCAGGACTAGGATTTAAGTTAAATACAGAAAGAAACTGGGCTCAATTTTATGGCGCTGGCGATACAAACAGTGATCTTAAAAACATGAGTGATACAGATTTTGTACTCCCTGGAGCTGGTTCATATCAAATTAAAGTGAATTTGAACACTTTAAAATGGACTGCAACGCCTTATTCTTGGGGAATTGTTGGTGATGCGACTTCTGGAAGCTGGGATAACAGCACACCGATGAGCTACGATCATCAGACAAAAACTTGGAAAGTTACTGCCGTTTTAGTTCCTGGAAATGTGAAATTCAGATTAAACAACAGCTGGACAATCAATTACGGGCCTAAAAACACAACTGACGGAATTGTATATCTAGACGATCAAGGTTCTCATTATGTTGGCGAAGGCGGAACTTACGAAATCACATTACAAATAAATGATGTCGATCCTGCAAGTACTGGATATCCTCCAACAGCAACTTATACGATTACAAAAAAATAAAAAATTAAGTTTAGTTTGGTTTGAGTTTACCTGTCTTTTTACTTCGAAAGGCAGGTTACTTCTCAACCACTTAAAATGTAAAAATTATGAAATTTAATATAAAAATCATTTACGGATTATTGCTTGCATTAGCATTTGTTTCGTGCAGTTCTTCTGATGATGACAACAAAACTCCAGCATTTCCGTATACACAATATGGAGCACCTTTTGAAAAAATGCCAAAGAAAGAAGATGCAGTAATTTATCAAGTAAATATTCGTGCTTTTAGTCAGGCTGGAACACTTAAAGGAGTTCAAGAAAGGCTTTCTCAAATTCAGGAATTAGGAGCAAATGTCATTTATTTAATGCCTATTTATCCTGTTGGAAAAGAAAGAGCAACTGGCGAATTAGGATCTCCTTACGCAGTAAAAGATTATAAAGCGATAAATCCTGATTTTGGAACTTTACAAGATCTTCAAACTTTAGTTGAAGAAGCGCACAAGAAAAACATGGCTGTTGTTTTAGACTGGGTTGCAAACCATACAGCTTGGGACAACGCTTGGATTACACAGCATAAAGATTGGTATCAGCAAGATGCTAGTGGCAATATTATCATTCCTCCAGGAACAAATTATAATGATGTCGCACAGCTAAATTTCAATAATACTGAAATGAAAGACGCGATGATCGATGCGATGTCATATTGGGTTTATAATGCGAATATTGACGGTTTCAGATGCGATTATGCCGATTTTGTTCCGAACAATTTCTGGTCAGATGCAATATCAAAACTTAGAAAAATTAAAAAGAATCAAACGATTTTAATGCTGGCTGAAGGTTCAAAATACAATCACTTTGCATCAGGTTTTGATTATACTTTTGGGTTTAATTTTTTCTCTACGCTTGAGCAGCTTTTTAAAGAAAACAAACCCGCAACAACTATTCAAGATTCGAATGCTACAGAATATGCAAACGTTTACGATCCAGCAAACAAAGTAGTTAGATACACAAGCAATCATGACGTGAATCTTTCTGATGGAACGCCATTAGAGCTTTTTGGAGGCAAAAAAGGATCTATGGCAACATTTGTTGTCGCAGCTTATTTAAAATCAATTCCAATGATTTATAACGGACAAGAAATTGGCTACGACAAAAGATTAAATTATTTTGCAAAAACACCAATTGACTGGTCAACTGCAGACAATGAAATGCTAGCTGAATACAAAAAAATCATTGCTTTCAGAAACGCAAGCAACGCTCTTAAAACAGGAGAATTTACAGGTTACAGCAGTAATTCTGTTAGTGCTTTCACAATGACAAAAGACTCTGAAAAAGTATTCGTACTTTCAAATTTAACAAGTTCAACTGTAAAACATCTAATTCCTTCAACATTAAAAGGAACTTGGAAAGATGCTTTTAGCGGAGCTTCAGTAACGGTTAGTTCAGATGTAACACTTCAGCCTTTTCAATATTTAGTATTGAAAAATTAATTTCAATGCAGCTTTAAATAAAATTAAATTTGCAAAAAACCAAATAACATGAATTTTCAATCCCAAAAATCATTGCTTCAAATACGTTTGAGCAAAAAAACAGCGCTTTTATTTTTTATCCTTGCCTCTTTTTGGCTTCAGGCACAAGAAATAACTTCGCCAGACAAAAATCTTTCTTTAAAATTTGAATTAAAAGAAGGCGGAATTCCGTCTTACCAATTATCATATAAGCAGAAACCAGTTATTAAACCAAGTTCTTTAGGTTTAGAGCTTCTAAACAGAGCTTCATTTATGGATGGTTTTACCGTTACAAATACGGCTCAATCTACTTTTGATGAAAATTGGAATCCTGTTTTAGGGGAAGAAAAAACAATTCGTAATCATTATAACGAATTGGTTGTCACTTTAGCTCAGGCAAAAAATAACAATAGATTTATCCGCATTCGTTTCCGTTTATTCAACGACGGATTGGGATTTAGATATGAATTTCCTAAACAAAATGACCTGAATTATTTTGTAATTAAAGAAGAACGCACCGAATTTCAATTGGCTGGAAATCATAAAATTTTCTGGATTCCAGGAGATTATGATACCAACGAATATGCTTATACGACTTCGAAGATTTCAGAAATTCCTTCTTTGATAAAAAAAGCTACGATTGAAATTAATGCACAGCAGCCAATTAAGGAACTTTCTGTACAAACACCATCTATGATGAAATCTGATGACGGTTTATACATCAACATTCACGAAGCAGGATTAATCAATTATCCAGCAATGTACCTTGAAATTGATGCTAAAACCAACAAAATGACAAGTCATTTGGCGCCTGATGCCGTTGGTGCAAAAGGCTACATGCAGACTGACGCTCAAACGCCTTGGAGAACCATTATAGTAAGCGATAAAGCAACTGATATTTTAGCTTCAAAATTGATTTTAAATCTTAACGAACCAACAAGTTATAAAGATGTTTCTTGGATTAAACCTGTGAAATACATCGGAATTTGGTGGGAATATTTCGTTGCTGGAAGAAGTACTTGGGCTTTTGGAAAAGAAAACAACGTAAAAATGACGGATGATTTCACCAAACTTACTCCAAACGGAAAACACGGAGCCACAACAGAACGCGCAAAAGAATACATTGATTTTGCTTCTAAAAATGGTTTTGATGCGATTCTTATCGAAGGCTGGAACATTGGCTGGGAAGACTGGATTGGCAATTGGAAAGAAGACGTTTTTGATTTCGTAACCGCATATCCAGATTTTGATGTAAAAGCGGTGCATGCTTATGCAGCTTCAAAAGGAGTGAAAATTATTATGCATCACGAAACTTCTGGATCGGCTACAAATTACGAACGTCGTTTGGATCGCGCTTTTCAATTTATGAATGATAACGGTTATGATGCTGTAAAAACAGGTTATGTAGGACAGATTATTCCGCGTGGCGAACATCACGACGGACAATGGATGGTAAATCATTACATCAACGTTGCCAAACGTGCTGCCGATTATAAAATTATGATTAACAGCCACGAAGCAGTTCGCCCAACGGGATTAAACCGTACTTTTCCAAACTGGATTGCTCAGGAATCAGCGCGCGGTACTGAGTTCGAATCTATGGGAGGATTAGCTCCAGATCATACTACAATTTTACCATTTACCCGTTTAATGGGAGGTCCAATGGATTATACGCCTGGAATTTTCCAAACTGACCTTTCTTACTACGGAACAGGAAGTTCACAACGAGTAAACACAACTTTAGTAAAACAATTGGCTTATTATGTAACCATGTACAGTCCGCTGCAAATGGCTGCTGATATTCCTGGAAATTATGAGCGTTTTCCAGACGCATTTCAGTTCATCAAAGATGTGGCTGTAGATTGGGATAACAGTTATATTTTGGAAGCTGAACCTGGAGATTATATTACAATTGCACGTAAAGCAAAAAGCAAAAACGAATGGTTTATTGGCGGAATTACAGATGAAAATGCAAGAACAGCAAACATTTCATTTGATTATTTACCTGCAGGAAAAAATTTCGTCGCAACAATTTATGCCGATGCTAAAGATGCTAATTGGAATCAGAATCCACAGAAATATACCGTTACTAAAGTTATTGTAAACTCAAAAAGCAAATTGAAGCAATATTTAGCTCCGGGCGGTGGTGTTGCCATCAGCATCAAAGAAGGAACTGCTTCAGATTTAAAAGGATTGAAAAAATTATAATTTAAGATGCTATCCCGAAGCTTCGGGACTGAGATACTCAGTTTCTAAGTTTTTTTACCACGAATTTTCAGAATTAAGATTTTCTAGATAAATCCTTATTCGTGAATTCGTGGCAGAAAAACTATGCTCTTTTTTGAGCAAAAAATTAAAACTTACTACTTGAAAACTATTAACCACAAAATGTTTGTCGAATTTAAAAACAATGCGAGTGAGAATGAATTTTAGTTAGAAATGCCGACAAGCATGCAAAAACTATTATTATGAAAATCAAAATTACCACTAGATTATTTCATATTACCAAAGCATTAATTTGCTTTCTATTATTATTTGCAAGTTCAGTTTATGCACAAGATCCTGCTCAGTACGGAACACCCTTTGCAGGAGTGCCTGATACGAGAGATATCAATATGTATCAGGTGCATATTCGTCCGTTTAGCGCCAACGGAGATTTAGCCGGAGTAACCGCCCGATTAGACAATATAAAAGCACTCGGCACTAATGTTATTTATTTAATGCCAATTTTTCCCCACGGCACAGACTCCCGAAGTTCGGCTTCGCCCTATTGTATCAAAGACTTTAAAGCCGTCGGTTCTGAATACGGTTCACTGGCTGATTTAAGAACTTTGGTTGATGGCGCTCACAGCCGCGGCATGGCCGTTATTTTAGATATTGCCATCAACGGAACATCATGGGATCACGGATGGACCGTTTCACATCCTGAATATTACAAACGAACCGGAACCACAATTCAGCAGTTAGGAAACTTCTCTGATATTGCAGCGCTTGATCTTAATAGTTCAGCAACAAGAGCAGCCATTAAAGATGCTATGCGCTATTGGATTTTTGCAGCTAATATTGACGGTTACCGTTGCGATTATGCTAATAACCCTCCTTTAGATTTTTGGTCAGAAGTAAATTCAAATCTTCGAAGCATAACTTCTCACAACTTATTAATGTTAGCCGAAGGCGACAGACAAGAAAACTTTCAAGTTGGTTTCGACATGAATTATGGAGATAGATGGTTTCATGCTGGGTTATATGATATTGCTAGCGGCGGACCTGTTTCTCAAAGAATTCAAGATCAAACTACTTATGAATATGCGAAAGCAACTGGAAATCAGCAAATCGTTAGATATACTGGAAATCACGATACCTACACAAATGATGATGGCGTAAGAAGACCATTTGTTGTATTTAAAAACCATAACGGAGTCGTTGCAAACTTTCTAGTTTCAGCTTATATGCGAGGCGTTCCTTTTTTAATGAGCGGACAAGAAATTGATTACGAACCAAAAACAGACTGGCCGTGGACTAATTTTAAATTCAATTGGTCTCAAAATCCAACTGCCGCCGCAGATTTCGCAAAAATCTTAAATTTCAGAACAACAAGTGCAGCCATTAGACGCGGTGATTTAACGACGTATGCTAATGATGATATTAGTATTTTCACCAAAACATTAGGAACTGAGAAAGTTATTGTAATGTCGAATTTGAGAAACGCAGCTAAATCGTACGTTATTCCAGCGGCTTTAGCGGGAACTTATGTAAATCCATATAACAATAATGCTTCGGTTACTTTAACCGCAGGTGCAACGCGTAATTTTGCTGCTTTCGAATATTTGGTTTTAACTAATACAAATGCTCCGGTTGTAGCCGTTACAGGAGTTTCTGTGAGTCCAACAACAGTAACTGTTGGTTTAGGATCTACACAACAATTAAATGCTACAATTGCTCCTGCAAATGCAACAAATCAAAACGTAACTTGGACATCGAGCAATACAGCTGTGGCAACAGTAAGTGCTTCTGGTTTAGTTACAGCAGTTGCAGCAGGAACAGCAACTATTACAGTTAAAACAGTTGATGGAAATAAAACAGCAACTTCTGCAATAACTGTCGCTGCAATTCCCGTTTCTTCTGTAGCCGTTTCTCCAACTTCTGCAAGTCTATATGCTGGAAATACACAACAGCTTTCTGCAACAATTTCACCAGCAAATGCCACAAATAAAACGGTTACTTGGTCATCAAGCAATACCGCAATCGCAACGGTAAATTCAAGCGGACTTGTAACAGCAGTTTCTGCCGGAACAGCAACAATTACAGCAACTACACAAGACGGAAATAAAACAGCTTCGGCAACAATTACAGTAAATCCGAATACAAATTTCACGGTTTATTTCTATAAACCATCAAATTGGGGAACTGGAATTAAAATTTACTATTGGAATGCTTTACCAACAGGAGTTTTGGCAACTGTAAACTGGCCTGGAGTAAACATGACCGATGCTGGAAATGGTTGGTACAGTTATACATTTACAAACGTAACTTCAAGCAATTTAATTTTCAACGACGGAACCAATCAAACTGCCGACTTAAGCCGAAATAAAACAGGGTGGTATATGAATGCTACTTGGTACGATTCAAATCCGGGAACGGGTGTTGCGGTTACAAGTGTAAGTTTGAGTCCAACCACAGCTTCATTGAATGTTGGCGGAACACAACAATTGACTCCAACTGTTCTTCCTGCAAATGCTACTAATAAATCGGTAACCTATAGTTCAAATAATACGGCTGTAGCAACTGTAAATGCTTCAGGTTTAGTTACCGCTGTAGCGAATGGAACGGCGACAATTACCGTTACAACTGTTGATGGAAGTAAAACAAGTACTTGTTTAGTATCGGTTACAACAGCTTCTGGAGGAGGAAATTATTACACGATCAAAAACAGATGGACTGGTGCTTATTTATCTGATGCAGGAACAAATGTAGGTTACGGAACGAGTGTTTCTAGCAACAATTATAAATGGCAAAAAATTGCAATTGACGCTACTTATTTTGTATTGAAAAATGTAGCAACTGGTGAATTGATGAATATCGAAGGTCAAACTGGAAATGTACAATGTAACATCACCGATACCACTTTCTGGAGTGCGCAATGGTCAAGCGATTATATTGACGGAACTTGGACTCGTTTAAGAAACAGATGGCAGACAGGAAATATTATTCATATCGAAAACCAAACTGGTTCTGCTCAATACGGAAATTCACAAGATGGCTGGTACAGTGCGCAATGGCAATTAGAACCAACAACTGTTGGAACTTCAAGAGCAGCATTAAATATTGAAGAAGCTTCTACAACTGAACCTGTAATTGGTATTTATCCAAATCCGGCAACAAACAATGAATTTCATGTTTTAATGCCTGAATTAACAAACGGAGATGCTGAAATTTTCGTTTCTGATTTGAACGGAAGAACAGTTTTAAATCAAAGACTTTCTTCTTCAGGACAAGTTAATCATCATTTATCTTCTGGAATTTATATTGTAAATATTGTTTCTAAAGATTTTAATGTGACTAAAAAACTGATTGTTAAATAATTTTTTTGCCACGAATTCCGAATTAATTCTAAGTAAATTTTTAAAAATTCGTGAATTCGTGGCTATTTTTTTTCTTAAAAAGTATAATTCAGAGCAAACCCGAAATTATTATTGAAGGTGATATCATTTTTTATAACTGCAGGTTTAAATGCCAATCTTTCATCTACATTAAACTGTGACAATGCGGCATCAATATTGGCATCTATAATATTTAAAACATAAAAACCGACCATAAACAAAGCGGATAAATCCCTGTTTCTTTGAAACTGTTTTTGTGCAGAAATCAATTGGCTTTCGCTTAATCCAGCTAAAAATTGCGAATCACTTTCTATACCTTCGAGTCTGCTTTTGTATTCGTCTCTATAAATATTATATTTTTTTTGATTGTCGATATACAAATAAGTGCTCGTACCAATTGCACCATAAACTAAAGGAAGTTTCCAATATTTTTTATTATAAATCTGACCTAAACCTGGCAAAACAGCAGAATAAAAAGCCGCTTTTGAAGGACGAAGCGGATCAATAGTTTCAGATTTTAAAGAATCGTTTAAAATGATTTTATTTTTTCCTTGAGCGAAAATTGTAGTAAATCCAATAAGTAAAAAAAGAAAAAGAAATTGATTTTGCATAAAAGTTGGCTTTGAAAATTTTGTTTCAAAGAAAACTTTTTAGTTCTAAGATTTTTCTTAAATAAAAGATAAAGAAAGCTTAATTTTTAAATTATACTGATAACCAAGTAAATACATTTAAAGAATAAAAATAATACTACAAATTTTGGAGTATTCAACTTAAATCTGTTACTTTGCAATATGAAAACTACAGCAGTAAATAAAGAAGTTATTAAAAAAGCAATTATCAAAATGAGAGAAGATAAGGTTGCTGTACGCTCTTTTTTACAAGGGAAAACTTCTGCCGAAACCTTAACTTCAAAAGGTATCAAACTTGTTAAAACAATATAATTATACTTTTAATTCTGATTCTGGTTATTATAGTTTCTTTACAAAAAGACAAATTGAATACAGGGTTGCTTTCTATGAAGATTTCACATTAGCATCTTGTGTTGGGAATGATATAGAACTTGGAAATGTTTATCAAATTACTATAGACAGAATTAGTTCTCAACCTGAACAGTTTGATGTATTGATTTCAGAAACAATCAAAAACATTATTGCCTCGTTTTTTGAAAATATTCATGATGCATTAATTTATATTTGCGATGATAATGATAAAAAAGCATTTCAAAGATTTTCTGTTTTTGACAGATGGTACGAAAAAAGCTCCATGACCAATTATATCATTAAGCTTAATAATATTATCGAATTTGATTCTGATAGAGAAATTATCAAACTTTATACTTCCCTAATGCTTCATAAAGAAAATGTCAATTTTAAAGTCATAAAAGACGCCTTTAATAATATCAGCAATGCATTAAATGGAGAAAAGCCATAATAAAAATGCCGTTTGAGAATTTCAAACGGCATTTTTTATTTTTTCAATTCAGGATAAATATCATCTTTTGTATTCAAAATCAAATCCGGACCAAACGATTTTAAAATATAATTGTTTCTTTCTTTTTTATAATAAAATCTTGCAGGCTTCACTTTTTTAAAATCAAATTCATCACTAAAAAACTCTTGGTCTATAAAGAATTTATTTTGAGGTTTCAGTTGAGCAAGACTATCTGGATATTGATCATTTTTACTTTTATAAAACTCCAAATCTTTTACAACTTCATTCAATCGATAATTTGTAAATTGAATTAAATGTCCTTTATGAAAATCACTAGTTAAATAAAAATACCAAAACAAAGGAGTAACAAGAATTCCTGCGAATCCAATTATTTTCATTTTTCTATCTTTTCTAATAAAGCCTTGAACAATGAGAATTGCTCCAGAAATTAATCCGAAATTTGGAATCAATCCTACAAAACCCCATTTATAAAGACTTTTTGAAGTCATCTTTTTCTTCAATATTTTTTAAATATTACTCCTCAAACAACTCCATCAACTCCAACGCCCTTTTTATCGACTTCACATTTTCAAAAGTCAATAACAAACGTAATCCGTTTACGGTTTGTTTTTCTTTCATTTTGCAGAGTGAGCTTTGTTTTTGAACGAAGTTTAAAACGTTTCTGAACTTCACAGATTGATAATAATCTGATTGTTGATCGGATACGAAATAGCCAATCATTTTACCTTGCTTCAAGACTAATTTTTCGATTCCTACTTTAGTTGCAATCCATTTAATTCTGATGCTGTTTAATAAAGCAACAGCAGGTTTTGGCAATGGTCCAAAACGGTCGATTAGTTTTTTCTCGAATTCCTGTAAACCAGCTTCGTCTTTTATTGCACCCAATTCGTTGTATAAAACCAAACGTTCCGAAACGTTATTGATATATTCATCTGGGAATAATAACTCGAAATCGGCATCGATTTGAATGTCTTTTACGTATTCTTTTGTATCGATATCATTTTCCTCAGGATATAAATCTTTGAATTCGTTTTCCTTCAACTCTTCGATCGCTTCATTCATGATTTTTTGGTACGTATCAAAACCTATTTCATTAATGAAACCGCTTTGTTCTCCACCCAATAAATCTCCTGCTCCACGAATTTCAAGATCTTTCATCGCAATATTGAAACCGCTTCCCAGTTCGCTGAATTGTTCCAATGCCTGAATACGTTTTCTCGCATCTTCGGTCATAGATGAATATGGCGGACAGATGAAATAACAGAATGCTTTTTTGTTGCTTCGACCTACTCGACCACGCATTTGATGCAAATCTGATAATCCGAAATTATTGGCGTTGTTAATGAAAATTGTGTTGGCATTTGGAACATCCAATCCGCTTTCGATAATTGTGGTTGCCACCAAAACATCAAAATCCCCGTTCATGAAACCTAACATCAATTCTTCTAGTTTTGCACCGTCCATTTGTCCGTGACCAATTCCGACTCTTGCATTTGGAACCAAACGCTGAATCATTCCTGCCACTTCCTTGATATTTTCAATTCTATTATTGATAAAGAAAACTTGTCCATTTCTTTGAATTTCATACGAAATTGCATCACGGATAATTTCTTCATTAAAACCAACAACATTCGTTTCAATCGGATAACGATTTGGCGGAGGCGTTGTAATTACCGATAAATCTCGCGCCGCCATCAATGAAAACTGAAGCGTTCTTGGAATTGGCGTTGCCGTTAACGTCAACGTATCAACATTTGCAGCAATGGTTTTCAATTTATCTTTTACGTTTACACCAAACTTTTGTTCCTCATCAACAATCAATAAACCTAAATCTTTAAAAACGACATTTTTGTTTACCAATTGATGCGTTCCAATAACAATATCTAGCTTACCTTCGGCTAAATCTTTTAGTGTTTGCGTTTTTTGTTTTGCCGTTCTAAATCGGTTTAAGTAACCAATCGTAACCGGCATATCTTTTAAACGTTCAGAGAAAGTTCTAAAATGCTGATATGCCAAAATAGTTGTCGGAACCAAAACGGCAACTTGTTTACTATTATCAACCGCTTTAAAAGCAGCACGAATCGCAACTTCTGTTTTCCCAAAACCAACATCACCGCAAACCAAACGATCCATTGGGCGATCGCTTTCCATATCGGCTTTCACTTCGGCCGTCGATTTCATTTGATCTGGCGTGTCTTCGTAAATAAACGAACTTTCTAATTCGTTTTGAAGATAACTGTCAGGCGCAAACTGAAAACCTTTTTCTAAACGACGTTTTGCATACAACTGAATCAAATTAAATGCAATATGTTTTACGCGTGCTTTGGTTTTCTGTTTTAAGACTTTCCACGCGTTCGATCCTAGTTTATAGATTTTAGGAGGCGTTCCGTCTTTTCCGTTGTATTTTGAAATTTTATGAAGCGAGTGAATGCTCACATAGACAATATCATTATCGGCATAAACCAATTTTATGGCTTCTTGCGTTTTTCCTTCAACTTGGATTTTTTGCAGTCCACCAAACTTCCCAATTCCGTGATCGATATGCGTTACATAATCGCCAACAGAAAGTGCCGTCAATTCTTTTAAAGTGATATTCTGTTTTTTCGAATATCCGTTTTTGATGTTGAATTTATGATAACGTTCGAAAATCTGATGATCGGTGTAAGCCGTTATTTGGTTTTCTTCGTCAATAAAACCTTGGTATAAAGGCAATACAATCGTATGATATTGTTTTCTGATATTCTCTGAGTTGGCTTCGTCTAAACTTTCAAAAATATCATGGAAACGTTTTGCCTGAGTTTCATTCGAACAAAACAGATAATTGACATATCCGTTAAAATGATTATCGCTCAAATTATTCAGCAATAAATCAAATTGTTTATTGAAAGATGGTTGAGGCTGAATATGAAATTCAAACTTTTTAGTGGTTTTAAAAATGGGTCTTGAAGCCAATTCAACAACCGAAAAATCTAAAGCGCGTTTTATAAACGAAGCTTGATTTAAAAATAATTGTTCGGGTGCAGCATGTTTTATTTCTTTTGACAATTTCTCAAAAGCCTCCTCTGCCCTTGCAAATTGTTTGTCTAACTGACTAAAAAGTCCGTCAGTATTTTGAATAAAAACAACTGTTTTTTCAGCAATATAATCTAAAAAGCTTTCACGGTTTTCCTGAAAAAGTTTGTTTTCAACATTCGGAATAATCGTGATTTTTTTATGTGTTTCTACCGATAATTGCGTTTCAACATCAAAAGTTCTGATGCTGTCAACTTCGTTTCCGAAAAATTCAATTCGATACGGATGATCATTTGAAAATGAGAAAACATCGACAATTCCTCCACGGACTGAAAATTCGCCAGGTTCTGTGATGAAATCTACTCTTTTAAATTCGTATTCAAACAAGACTTCGTTGATAAAATCAATCGAAATTTTATCATTCAAAGCTACTTTTAAAGTGTTTTTATCGAGTTCTCTTCTCGTAACCACTTTTTCAAAAAGTGCTTCTGGATACGTAACAATTACGGCTGGTTTTTTTCTTGAATTAATTCGGTTTAAAACCTCAGCGCGAAGCAAAACATTGGCATTGTCTGTTTCATCAATCTGATACGGACGACGGAATGAAGCTGGATAAAACAATACATCTTGTTCTCCAATCATTTGCTCCAAATCATTTAAATAATAAGCTGCTTCTTCTTTATTATCTAAAACAATTAAAAATGGGAGTTCAGTTTTTCTGAAAACAGATCGTATTATAAACGAAACTGCAGATCCCAGCAAACCGCTAAGGTTCATTTTGATCTGATTTCCTTCCAGTAAACTTGCTGCAATCTGCTGCGCTTTCGGCAGATTATCGTAGGTTGTATATAAGGCGTTCTTACTCAATTCTTGGTTTATTTGGATCTAATGGTGGCGCAGAACTCGGAATTGCACGTGTTGTGTCTAACATTCTAAGGAAATCTGCTTCTCCTTCTTCTTTTGGTATTTTGGCTTTTTCGACAATTTTATCCATTTGTCTTTCTAGCGAAATCAGCTCTTTATTGATTTCTTGAATTAAAAAAACCACTTTATCATCTGGAATTTTATTTAAGTGAATAAACAAATCCAGCATTTTGATTTTGGTAATTAAAATAGAAATACGGCTTTTTATCTGAGGCTGATTAAATTGCGCTGGAATATTATCATTCAACGCCATTGCTTTTTTAGAAATCGCTGCAGACTTTTTCTGAAATGCTCCAATTGTTTTTCTTGGCTTCTCGCCAATCTCTTTCATAAATTCACGCCACTCTGTCCAAGAGTTTAATTGTGATTCTGAAATTTCGTTAATTGGCTCGTCTAGAAAAGTCCAGCCTTTATTTATATTATTAAAAATAGCTTCCTTCTTTTTTGCTTCTTTTGCGTTTTCTGCAAGTCGTTTTTCATTTTCATTTTGGCAAGAAAATAACACAGTTGTCAAAAGCAGAAAAAGAGATATTTTATATTTCATTTATTAAAATGTTAGGCTACAAAGTTACGAAGTAAATTTACAATTATGAATTCTGTTTTTTGCTAAAGATTCTATAAATCAAGGTTATTTTTTTCGTTGTCAATCAAGCCAAATTAGACGTTTTTTTTCATTTTAATTCCATTAAAAATGACCTTTAATACAAAAAATAAGAAGGCACAAAGACACACCCCCTGTAAAAGCGAATAATCCAACAAAAAAACTTTTTAATTATTGAATTAATAATTTATGATTCTAAAAAGCAGATGTAATTGCGAAAACGTTATATTTGTGTCGCTAAAAATCCTGGAAAAAATGAATCCAAAAATATTGATCATTGGCGCTTGCGGTCAGATCGGAACAGAGCTGACTCAAAAACTGCGCAAAATATACGGAACAGAAAACGTGATCGCTTCTGACATCCGAAAATTAAATACTGATGTTGTAAATTCAGGACCTTTTGAAGTGGTCAATGCTTTAGATTTTAATCAGATCGAACATTTGGTTGAAGTGCATAAAATTACAGATATCTATCTGATGGCTGCGCTTTTATCTGCAACTGCCGAAAAAAATCCTGCTTTTGCTTGGGATTTAAATATGAATTCCCTTTTTCATGTTTTAAACTTAGCTAAAGCTAAAAAGATTCAGAAAATTTTCTGGCCTTCAAGTATCGCTGTTTTCGGCCCAACAACTCCAAAAGAAAATACGCCACAATATACTGTAATGGAACCTTCTACTGTTTACGGAATTAGTAAACAAGCTGGAGAAAGATGGTGTGAATATTATCATAATATTTATGGTGTTGATGTTCGAAGTATCCGTTATCCAGGCTTAATCAGCTGGTCGACTCCTCCAGGCGGTGGAACAACTGATTATGCGGTTGATATTTTTTATAAAGCTATTGCTGATAAAAAATACGAATGTTTCTTGTCATCTGAAACCAAAATGCCAATGATGTATATGGACGATGCAATTGATGCAACTATCAATATCATGAAAGCACCGGCTGAAGAAATCAAAATTCATTCTTCGTACAATTTAGCTGCAATGAGTTTTACTCCAACTGAAATTGCTGCTGAAATCAAGAAACATATTCCAGAATTTGAGATTACTTATAATCCTGATTTCCGTCAGAAAATTGCAGACAGCTGGCCGGCAAGTATAGATGATGCTGAAGCAAGAAAAGACTGGGGATGGAATCATAAATTTGATTTGGAATCTATGACAAAAGATATGATTGAACATTTGAGTTAAATTCTTTTTCAGCACAATTTGTTTAATATCATTATAAAGTAAAAATCCAATTGCCTCCAGCTTTAGCTGGAGGTTTTTTATTATAAGAGTGAAAAAGGCTTTAGCCAAACTCGTATGTTTGGCTAAAGCCTTTTTATTTTCATTTTTGTTCCTCCAGCTAAAGCTGGAGGAAATTAATTTTCTGCTGATAACTAAAAAACAAAAAATCCCGTTTAAATTAATTAAACGGGACTTTCTTTTTTTATTCTTTTTGAAGATTATTTCACTTCAAAAACATTATTTGTCTGCTTCACATCAGCCATTAATCCGCTTGGATCGATAGTGATTTTTTTGATCGCAGTTTTGTTTTTATCAATTGTAAAACTATAGTTTTGCTGTGCCCAAGCCCAATCTTCTAGAACTGTTCTTTTCTCGTTCGGGTTTGGATTTGGCTTAATGAAATTCATCATTCTCAACGGAATGTAGAATGTTTCAGAAGTTCCGTCAGTATAATCTACTTTTAAATCGATTGGCATTGGCATTCTTCCAATTCTTTCTAAAGAAACTGTTGTTTTTCCTGCATTATCAGCAACGTCTTTGATTCCGTAATCGATCGTATTTGTTGTTTCTGTCCAATCTGTAAGGTACCAATCTAACTCAGCTCCAGAAACTCTTTCTGCTGTTCTTTTGATATCATTTGGAGTTGGATGTTTGAATTTGAAATCGTTGAAATATCTTTTTAAAGTTGCATCAACATTTTCTTTTCCAATTACATATTCTAATTGAGAAAGGAAAATACTTCCTTTTACATAAGATGAAATGCTGTAAGGACGGTTTTCGTCGTAACGATCTCCGTGTGTGCCTTGTGGCTGTTCTTTACCAGAATTTACTAAACTGTAGTAAGCTTTGTAATTTACAGTAAAAGGATTTACCTCTTTTTTGTCTCCTTTTAATTCATTCAAAGCACTGTCTTCGATGTAAGTTGTAAAACCTTCGTCCATCCAAGGGTGTTTTGATTCGTTTGAAGCCAAAATATGCTGAAACCAAGAGTGTCCTAATTCGTGAGTTGCAGTTCCTAGAATTCCTTCAAGAGTTCCGTTACCTAACATTAAAGTACACATTGCATACTCCATTCCGCCATCTCCACCTTGAATAAATGAGTATTGTTTGTATGGATAAGCTCCAACTCTTTGGTTGTAATATTCCATTACTTTAACCATTAAAGGCTCTAGCTGTTTCCAGTTTGCAGTAGTTTTTTCGTTGTTTTTGTAAAAGAAATGTAAATCTACACCGTTTGGTCCTTTTACAATATCATGATTGTATTCTTTATCTGCAGCCCAAGTAAAATCGTGAACGTTTGGCGCGATAAAATGCCACGTTAACGTTTTTGCTTTTTTAGGATAAGTAACCGTTACACCAGCATCTTCGTAACCGTGTCCAATTGAGTTTTTGTCTTGTAAGTATCCAGAACCTCCAATTGTGTAATCTTTATCGATTGTAATTTTTACATCGAAGTTACCCCAAACTCCATGAAATTCTCTGGCGATGTATGGATCTGCGTGCCATCCTTCGAAATCAAACTCAGCTAATTTTGGATACCATTGTGACATTGAAAGTTCTACTCCTTCAGAATTATTTCTTCCAGAACGACGAATTTGCACTGGAACTTGTCCGTCAAAATCTAATGTAAAAGTAGTTTTAGAATTTGGTAAAATTGGTTTAGCCAAAGTTACTTCTAAGATTGTTCCAGAAACTCTTGTTTGAGCTACGGCACCATCTTGCTTGAAGTTTGTAATTTTTAAATAACCAATTTCGTTTGGTTTTAAAGTTTCGATGCGGCTTTGTTTTACTTCTTTTCCATCAGCGCCTTTTACTTTATTTACCATTCTTCCGTCTGGATCTTTAATAAAATGAAGGCGTGCATCCATTTCACTTCCTGGCTGAAAAGCGTTTGGAAATAAATGATAGAATACTTTTTTTAAAGTGTCAGGAGAATTATTGGTGTAAACCAACTCTTGTTTTCCTTTGTACTGATAGTTTTTTACATCCATCGAAACTTCCATTTTATAGTCGGCGTGCTGCTGCCAATATGGAGCGCTTTGTGCAAACGCTGAGTTTAAACCTAAGCTTAGGAAAGAAAGTAAAATAATTTTTCGCATTTTTATTTGTAATAGAAAATGGAAGAGCGTTAGCCCTTCCATTGGATTAATAGTGTTTTATGTTTATTTTTTTGACATCTTCTCTGCCATTAATAAAGCATTGTAAGCATTTACCATTTTTGCAGTTTTTGATGATTCTGCAGAAGAAACTGCAGGTGGTCTTTCTCCAGGATTTTCACTCGTACCTAAAACAACTTTTGAAGGAAGCGCTACTCCAGAGTCCATTAAAATCTTTTTAACCTGAGCTGCTTTCAATTTTGGATAGTAAGAACGAATCAACGCTGCTACACCCGCTGCGTTTGGAGATGCCATTGAAGTTCCTTGTAAATATTTGTATTTATTGTTTGGAACTGTTGCATAGATTTCTTCACCTGGAGCAAAAACGTCAACGTTTATTTTTCCAAAGTTTGAGAACGGTGCAATAACTGTTTCTCCATAAGATTTGTTAATTGCTCCAATTGTGATTACGTTATCTGTAAACTCTTTTACGTTGTCTTTAGAGTCATTTGGATAGTTGATGTTTTTTGTTTCATCAATATTGTAACCATCGTTACCAGCAGCATGAACAATTAAAACATCTTTTTTTGCAGCATAAGCAAGGGCATCATAAACCCATTGTTTTTGCGGAGAAAAGCTTTTTCCGAAACTTCCGTTAATTACTTTTGCTCCATTGTCTACTGCATAACGAATTGCCAAAGCAATATCTTTATCGTACTCATCTCCATCTGGAACTGCTCTAACAGTCAAAATTTCAACGTTTGTTGCTACTCCGTCTCCTCCTAAATTATTTCCTCTAATTTGAGCAATAATTCCAGCAACGTGAGTTCCGTGAAGTGCTTTTTCTTTATCTGGTCCAAAAACGATGTTATTCCCGTAATGATTGTCTTTAATATCGTTTGGATTATCGCCAACAATTTTTCTTCCGTCAAAATCTTTGTTCAAGTTATAATCTATTTGATCATATACTTGATCTTTATATTCTCCAAAATCAGCTTCTGGATCAAAAGTTGGTCCCGCATTTGTGAAAATTTGAGTCATAATTGCTTTACTTCTCAAAACATTTGGGTCTGCTGAAGTAATTGAACTTAAATCTTCAATTTTGTATGTAGTTTTATTAAGCTCTTTTTTAATTGTATTATGAACATCAAGTAAAAAATCTACTTGTTCTTTATCTTTTAAAGCTTCCTGATATTTTTCATTATATTGCGCTAAAGCTTCTTTGTACTGAGCTGAACCATCATCTCCTTTTTTAACAACACGTGTCATTTCAAGATTTTCGTGAACTGCATTTCCAAGGAAATTCCATCCATGAACGTCATCGATAAATCCGTTTTTATCGTCGTCAATTCCGTTTCCTGGAATTTCTTTAGGATTTGTCCAGATCATTCCCTGAAGATCTTCGTGCTCAATATCGACACCAGAATCTACGATTCCAACAATCACTTTCTGACCTTTTTTACCTTGCAGTAATTCGGCGTAAGCTCTGTCAACACTCATTCCCGGGATAGAATCTTTTATCAAATCAAGGTGACTCCATCTTTTTAATTCATTTTCACTAACTGGAGCTTTTTTTACAACTGCTAAAGGAGCTTTTATAAACTCTTTAGGAGCCGAAGCCTGTGCCTGCATTGTTGCATTACAACCTGCTAAAACAAGTAATGCAAAAGCAGATAATTTAAGAGGTTTTATATGATTCATGTATCTATAAATATATGTAAAGTTAAAAGATGGGTCTAAATTATGCTTTTTTGTTACAAAAAACTAACCGTTAACAATGTGTTATGAAATTTTAAATGAAATTATTCAAAATCAGAATATTATCAAACGACTAAAAATCAAACAATTAAACATCATTTGTTTTCAAAAAATATACTTTGGATTTATTATTTATTTTATAAATGTAAAAAAAACAACAAATAATATAGTCATTACGGCTTCACGTAAGGTTTATCGGATTTAATTGGGTAGAATTGCGCAACCGAATTCTAAATTTTATCTATGAAAGCAAAACTACTCTTGTTGCTGTTTCTGGCAAATTTTTCTATTTATTCGCAAACCAATTTAGTCTCTAATCCTGGATTTGAAACTTGGAACGCAGGCGTACCTGAAAATTGGACAATTGCAAATACTGTTACTTCCAGCTATACTTCTGCGGAAGGTGCAATTAGCGCTATGTTGTCTTACACAACTCAGTCTCCAAAAATTACAACTGAAGTTGCACTAAAAGGAGGTGTTACTTATACCATTAAATTTAAGTATAAGTATCTTACAAACAATTTTGATGGAACTCATCCTATTTCATTGAATATCTCAAAAAATGGTAGCGGAACCGCTCTGTCAAGCAGTACGTTTGCTACAAATAACTCTTGGACTGTAAAAGAAGCTTCTTTTACTCCAGATGTAGATCTTTCTTATGATTTATCGATCTCAACTTTTAGTTTTGATGCTGCCTCTTTTGACGTTTTAATTGACGATGTTCAAGTTTATATTGCAGGTACAGAACAATATACTACTATTCCTGATATCGAATTTGAAAATTTCTTAATCGCTGAAGGTATAGATTCTGGAGCGCCAGATGGTAGAGTACTTACTAGTAATGTTAAAAACATAAAATCATTGTCTGTTAACACAAGACAAGTTTCTGACTTGACAGGAATTGAGGATTTTGAGGCATTACAGGTGTTAAGATGTAATGGAGTCTCATATTCCAGCTCCAATGGTGGCGATGGTAAACTGAAAAATTTAGATGTTTCTAAGAATTTAAATCTTACTGAATTAAGTTGTTATGCTAATCAATTAACAAGTTTAGATGTTTCGAAAAATGTTAAATTAACTTATTTAACAATAGATGGAAATAAAATATCTGAAATCGATCTTACAAATAATCTTCTGTTAGAGCAAATATCAATTAGCAACAACCCTATAAGTTCATTTGATGCTACTAAACACCTGAAGTTAACAGCATTAGATTGCTCTGACACGAATATTAAAAGTATAGATGTTACTAAAAATATAGCTTTGACTTCTTTAAGTGTAAGCGGACTTGGCTTAACAAGTTTGGATCTTTCTAAAAACACAGAATTATATGATTTTAGTTGTTATTCAAATGCATTAACGACTCTTGATATTTCTCAAAATTTGAAATTATACAGGTTAATGTGTTGGTCTAATTTATTAACAACACTTGATACGTCTAAAAATACTAAGTTAGACTTTATATCATGCTTCAGTAACCAATTAACTGCACTTGATGTTTCTGCAAACACTGCTTTAACATCTCTTGTTTGTAATGTAAATAAACTAAAATCTCTGGATGTTTCTAAAAATACTCTTTTGTTTAGTTTAGAATGTGCATCGAACCAACTTACGAGTTTAAACCTTAAAAACGGTAATAATACAGCATTATTAACGAATCGCATCACTTTTAAAGGAAATCCAGACCTTACTTGTATAACTGTAGATGATGTAAATTATGCTAATACGAATTGGGCTTCTAATAAAGAATCTTATGCATTTTTCTCAAATTATGACTGCGCAACAGTAGTAAAAATTGCTGATGCAGCTTTTGAAGATAAATTAATTGATTTAGGAATTGATACTGATGGTAAAAACGGAACTGTTTTAAAAACAAGCGTTTCAGCAATTACTACACTTGATGTTTCTAATAGTTCAATTACAGATTTAAGTGGTATTGAAGGTTTTACATCATTGACAAATTTGAATGCTTCTAATAATTTATTAAAAAAAGTAGATCTTTCTAAAAATGCGCAAATTGCAACTTTAAACACTTCTAATAATCCTTCTTTGATTTGTATTAAAGTAGCTAATGTTGAAAGTGCAAATACTTGGGCAACAACAAAAGATGCAACGACTTCTTTTGGTTTAGATTGTAATTTCTATACGCTTATTCCAGATGAAAAATTTGAAGACAAATTAATCTCATTAGGAATTGATAGAGATGGTAAAAATGGAAAAGTTAATACTGAGAGTATTATAGATGTTGAAACTTTGGATCTTGCTGAAACTGGCATTTCAGATTTGACAGGAATTCAGGATTTTAAAAATTTAAAGACATTAAAATGCAACGGATCTCCTTACACTGGAAATGGTCCTTTAGCAAAAGTTGATCTTAGTAAAAACACAAAACTAACAGAGGTAAACCTTAATTACAATCAATTAGAAACATTGGATGTATCGCAAAATACATCTTTAACTTCATTGAATATTGGAAGTAACAAATTAACTACGATTGATCTTTCAAAAAATACTGCATTAATTTATTTTACTGCTTTTTCAAATGATTTAACTTCAGTTGATGTTTCTAAAAATACTTTACTACAGAGTCTTAATATTCAAGGTAACGAATTGACTAGCTTAGATGTTTCACAAAACACTAAGCTAATTTATCTGTCTGCAGATAGTAATAAGTTAAGTACAATTGATCTTTCAAAAAATACAGAATTACTAACTTTATCATTTTATGGCAACTCGTTAACCACTATTGATGTTTCTAACTCGACAAAGCTAAACAGTCTCGATGTTAGTTATAACAAATTGACTACTTTAAATATTACGAAAAATACTGAATTAGCTTCTCTTTATTTTTATAATAACTCGATTACTACAATTGACTTTTCTAAAAACAGTAAATTAGTATCTATAACTGGTTTTGCAAATTCACTGACTTCAATTGACCTTTCTTTAAACCCATTATTAACTGATTTAAGTGTTTACTCAAATCAATTAACAAAACTTGATCTTTCTAAAAACACACGTTTAAAGAATTTTAGTTCTTATTCTAACAAATTAGAAAGCCTAAATTTAAAAAATGGCAATAACACTATAATCAATAATATTGCTGTTGGTTCAAATCCAGATCTAAAATGTATTCTTGTAGATGACACTGCTTATTCTAATGCTAATTGGGTAAATAAAGATAAAGAGGCTTATTTCTCTAACATAGATTGTTCATTGGTAACTTATATAGCAGACTCAAAATTTGAAGACAAATTAATTGATTTAGGAATTGATACTGATGGAAAAAATGGAGTTGTTTTAACTTCAAGCATTAAAGACCTTACTTCTTTGGATGTGTCAAATGCTTCTATCGTTAACTTGAAAGGTATTGAAGGCTTTACAAGTTTAACTAATTTGAATGTATCGGGTAACATATTAGAGAAATTAGATGTTTCTAAAAACAGTGCTTTAACAACTATAAATTCTTCTGGTAATCCAACGTTAAAATGTATTCAAGTTGCAGATGTTACCGCTACAGAAAATTGGACAGTTACTAAAGATGCTATTACAAGTTTCAATTTAGATTGTAATGTTTATACAATTATTCCTGATTCAAAATTTGAAGACAAATTGATTGCTTTAAATATTGATAAAGATGGAAAAAACGGAAAAGTAAAAACAGAAAGCATTGCTGAATTAAAGTCTCTTAGTTTATACAGATCAGGCATCTCTGACTTAACTGGAATTGAAGATTTTACTTCATTACAACAATTAGATGTTAGCGGTAATAGTTTAACAAAAATTGATGTTTCTAAAAATATCCTATTAACCTATTTAGATGTTGGAAGCAATAATCTAACAGAGATATCTTTAGCGAAAAATGCTGAACTTAAAACGTTATATATTGGTAATAATAAAATTACTAGTGTTGATTTTAAAGGCAATTTAAAATTAGAAGCATTATCTATTGAAAATAATAAACTAAACACATTAGATTTATCTACGAATGAAAAGGTTTATTATCTAAATGCGTATGGAAATTATTTAACTTCTTTAGACTTATCAAAAAATCTAGAATTAAGCAGCATAAGTATTTCCCAAAATCAAATCAGAAAATTAGATTTTTCTAAAAACACTAAACTTTCATTTGTTTATGTGGGCGGTAATAAACTGATTAGTCTTAATTTAAAAAATGGAGCAAATACCTTACTTAAAGGTTCAAGTGCAAATTTCTTAGACAATCCTGATTTAGCTTGTATCCAAGTTGATGATGTTGACTATGCAAATACAAACTGGACAGAAAGAAAAGATGTAACCGCAAGTTTCTCTGTAGATGCCTGCCCTGTAATTGTTCCTTATACTCTAATTCCGGATGTTAAATTTGAAGAAAAATTAATTGCTCTTGGAATCGATAAAGATGGAAAAAATGGAAAAGTGGAAACTTTAAATATTGTTGACTTAAACAGTTTAAATATTTCTGGAAGCCAAATTACAGACTTAACCGGAATCCAAGATTTTACTTCTTTAAAAACTTTAGATTGTAGTAATAATGCATTAACGACTGTAGATTTCTCTAAAAACAGTTTGTTAGAGAATTTAAACATCAGCAAAAATCAGCTGACTGCTTTAGATGCTGCACAAGCTCCATCATTGACTTCTTTAGATTGCAGTAATAATGCTATAACAAAATTGACTATTACTAAAATTTACTACGGTAATGATACTTTATTGACTAATTTAAACTGTAGCAATAACGCTATTACATCTCTTAATTTGTCTAATAGTATTTATTTAACACATTTAGACTGCTCTCACAATGAGCTTACAGTTTTAGATGTTTCAAAAAGTATTGCGCTTACTAACTTAAGCACGAGCTTCAATAAAATAAAATATTTTGATGTTTCTAAAAACACCAATCTAAAAGAATTTGATTGTGCTAGTAATAATCTTTACAATTTAAATGTGAAGAATGGAAACAATGCCAATATGCAAAACATGATTTTTGGAAACTTTGCTGATAATCCTAATTTGCTTTGTATTCAAGTTGATGACGTTGCATTTTCTACTGAAAAATGGATTGCAAAAGATGCAACAGCGTCTTATTCTGTTGATGCGTGTGCCGAAAATCTTCAATACACATTAATTCCTGACCCGAATTTTGAGAAAGTCTTAATTTCAAATGGAATCGATAAAGATGGTGAAAACGGAAAAGTCCTAACGTCAAGCATCGAAAATCTTACAACTTTGTATGCTCTTGATTTAACAAATCAAATCACAGATTTAACAGGTATAGAAGATTTTGCATCGTTAGAAGAACTATACTGTTACCATGGAGCTCTTACAAAACTAGATGTTTCTAAAAACCTAAAATTAAGACATCTTGATATGGCAGATAATAAAGTGAGTACTTTAGACTTATCAAAAAACAAGGCATTAGAAACTTTAGATTGTAGTTCTAATAGTCTAACTGAATTAAATGTTTCTTCTAATACTCTGCTAAAATTATTAAATGCTAACAACAATGGATTAACAAGTATAGATATTTCTAAAAACACTTCATTAAAAACGTTGGGTCTATATACTAACAAACTTACAGAGATTGATTTTTCAGCAAATAAAGATTTAGAGTCTATAAGCATTTCTTCAAATCAATTAAGTACTATCGATATCTCAAATAATTTATCTTTATATACTATTAGTATTTCTAACAATGCAGCTATAAAAAGCCTTGATGTATCTCAACATCCTAATTTGCTTTATTTATATGCAAAAAACTGTCAAATAACGGCTATTGATGTTTCTAAAAACCCTCTTTTGAGATATTTGGAAATTTCTGGAAATAAAATTCAAACTATTGATGTTTCTAAAAATCCAGCTTTAACAAATTTATTAGTAGACTCAAATCAGTTAACAAGCCTTGACTTAAGAAATGGTAAAAATACTTTATTAAGCACTCCTTATTTATCATTTACTTCGAATCCTAAATTATACTGTATTCTTGTTGATGATGTAGACTATGCAAATCAAAACTGGTTGTATAAAAAAGATAATATTGCAACCTATAACACAGAATGTACTGGAGAAATAGTAGTTCCTGCAAACAATTTTGCTGTTGAAACTAAGAGTGAATCTTGCTTGGGAGAAAATAATGGCGAAATCAGTATTGTTGCCAAAAATGCTTTTGAGTACGTTGCTACAATAAATGACAAATCGTATACTTTTACAAACAATACTTTACAAGTTACGAGTTTAACTCCAGGTGTTTACAGCATCAAAATCACTATTCCTAATATGATTTTTGAGCAAAACTTTAATGTAACTATTGCAAAAGGAGCAACCATTACAGGAAAATCTAATGTAAGTTCTAAAAAAGTAGATGTTGAAATCACAGAAGGAACTGCTCCATTTACTGTATTTATTGATGGTACAGCGCAATTTCAAACTACAGACACAAACTTTAGTGTTGATGTGAACAAAGCAGGATTAATTGAAGTTACAACTGCAAAAGCTTGTGAAGGTGTTTTTGCTAAAAAAGTTACTTCTGCCGAATTAGGTACGATGCTTTTAGCTTATCCAAATCCAACGTATGGAGTTATAGAAATTGAAATTCCGGGCGCTAAAACTGAAACTGCGATAGAATTATACAACTTCGGAGGTCAGTTGGTTTCTAAAGGAACTTACAACACTGAAAGCGGAATAGCTGTTTTAAATCTTGAAAATTTACCTGCAGGAATTTATGCAGCAAAGATTTATTCGGAAACTCCTGAATACATTAAAATCATAAAAAAATAAAAAATGAAGAATTCTATATACTTATCAATTGCTTGTTTACTATTTGCTGCTTGTGGCGGAGGTGGTGGAGACGATACAGAAGTTACTCCACCTGCAACCAATACAGCGCCTACAGTTCCTGTATTAGCTGCGCCAGCTGACAATAAACTATGTTTAGACAACAATGTTTCTTTTCAATGGAATGCTTCTACAGATGCGCAGAAAGATGTTATTGTCTATCAGATTCAAATTGCAAAAGACAATGGATTTGCACAAATTGTAAGCACGCTTGAAAATTCATCGCTTTCAACAAGCAGTTTAGCTTTAGATAAAAACACAGCATATTATTGGAGAGTAAAAGCCACGGATAGTAAAGGTTTATCAAGCGCTTATTCTTCAACTTTCAAATTTTACACTGCTGGAACTGCGGTAGTAAATCATTTGCCATTTGCTCCTACTTTGGTTCAGCCGGCAGTGAATAGTAAATTGGCTGTTACAACGGCAGATTTGAGTTGGATAGGATCTGATGTTGATACAGCAGATCAGTTAACGTATGATGTTTTCCTTGATATTGTAAATCCGCCAGTCAAAAAAGTTGGTGACAATATTAAGGCAAATACATTAAATGTAACTTTAGAATCGACTAAACAATACTACTGGAGAGTTGTCGTAAAAGACAATCAGGGTGGTGAAACTGTTGGTCAAATCTGGAAGTTTCAAACCAATTAAAATTACGGATAGTTAAATCAAAAATCCCATTTTCAAAATACTGAAAATGGGATTTTTTTATTTGAACATTTCTAATTGTCATTCTGTTATCCTTTAATATTTCTCTTGCGTTACGTCTTTCCGTAAAAAATAATAAAATGAATATTGTATCATTGTAAATCCAAAAACTGCTTTAGCCTATGAAAACAAAATTACTTTTTTTACTTTTTTTAATCGGTTTATCGTCCTTTGCCCAAACACTTCCTTCGAATGTTCCTGCAAATGGATTACTTTTTTACTATCCTTTTAATGGAAATACAAATGACATAAGTGGAAATAATATCAATGGAAACCCCTCAAATCTTACTTTTGTCTCTGATCGATTTGGAAATAGCAATTCGGCTTGCTCGTTTAATGGAATAAACAGCAGCATGCAACCCTATTTAGCAAACAATCCTCAAGTCAATAATACTCGAACAATTACTGGTTGGTTTAAAGCCGCTTGGCCTATTAGCAAAAGCATGGATTTTGCAGTAATAAATTACGGAAACAATCCAGATAACGCTTTTAAAATAAGCTTTTATTCTAAAGGTTATTTAGATATCACTTTTGAAGAACAAACTTTTTCATCTCAAGAAAATTACTTCAATAGTCAATGGACCTTTTTTGCTTTGACTTTTGACGATAACACTAATTTCTTTTCATTGTATATCAATAACGTTCTCGAACTGTCTGGAACTGCAGATTTGTTTGCTAATGGTTTTGGAGATTCAATAAGAATAGGAAAAAACAATGAAAAAGATTATTTTGAAGGAGTTTTAGACGATATTGCTATATGGAATCGTGTCCTGACTCCAACAGAGCTTTCGGCTTTGTACACTCCTGCACCACCATCTTACACCTTGATTCCTGACGCTAATTTTGAACAAAAATTAATCGAATTAGGAATTGACACTGATGGATTAAATGGAAAAGTTCTTACTCATAATATTAGCACTGTAAAGTTCTTAAACCTTACCAAAAGTAATATTTCAGATTTAACAGGAATACAAGATTTTGTATCATTAACTGATTTGTATTGTGGCCAAAATTTATTAACAACATTAAATATAAGTAAAAATACCGCTCTAACCACTCTAGATTGTAATAACAATAGAATAACCTCTTTAGACGTAAGCAATAATATTGCTTTGCTTAATTTGAGCTGCTATGCGAATCAATTAACATCTTTAGATGTTAAAGCAAATACGGCGCTAACAAAATTAGATTCGGGTTCAAACCTATATACTTCTTTAGATGTAAGCTCAAATACTGCTTTAACATTTTTAGGCTGTAATACAAGTCAATTAACTAGTTTAGATGTAAGCAATAATACCGCTTTAAATCTGCTGGATTGTCGCGAAAATAAATTAACCTCATTGGATGTTTCTAAAATCACTACTCTAACAGAACTATATTGTCAATCTAATCAATTAACAATTTTGGATGTAAGCAAAAATAAAGTTTTAGAATATGTAAACTGTTCAAAAAACCAACTAACCACTTTAGATCTTAGCGTAAATACTTCCATGGTTGGTTTATATGCTATTTCTAATCAATTAACGAGTCTAAATTTGAAGAATGGAAATAATAAAAATTTCCTTCTAAACAATTATACAAAATTTACAAACAATCCAAATTTGACTTGTATTCAAGTTGATGACGTTGTATATTCAAACGCAAATTGGGCTACTCTTAAAGATGCAAATGCAACTTATAATACCACATGTGAGACAACAACTGTGGTGCTTTCAGATACTAATTTCGAACAAAAATTAATTGATTTAGGAATTGATACTGATGGTTTAAACGGAAAAATAACAGTTGAAAACGTAAGTTCTGTTACAACTTTAGACCTTTCAAATAGCAACATCAAAGATTTAACTGGAATTGAATATTTTACTTCATTAACAACCTTAAACCTAAGCAACAATCAACTTACTTCTCTTGATGTAAGCAACAATTTACTACTTGAAACGTTAGATGCTTCTTCAAATCAGCTTACAACATTAGATTTATCTAAAAATACTAAGCTTACAATTGTATATGTGGTTAATAATCCTTTGGTTTCTTTAAATCTTAGAAACGGAAACAATGCTAACTTTATTCTGCCATCAAATACTGGCAAAAAATCAGCTTCTGGATTATACACTTCTTTCTTAGGGCTTACAGCTCTTAGCTGTATACAAGTTGATGACGAGAATTATTCAAATGCAAATTGGTCAAACATAAAAGAATCAACTACTGTTTATGCTAATACTTGTAAAAATCTTGGTGTTGATGAATCTACTCGTAATCAAGCAGTAATTTATCCAAATCCTACTAAAGGAGAATTAAACATTAAAAACCTAAACTTAGAAAAAGCAAACGTTTACAACACATTAGGTCAGCTTGTGAAATCATTTACTTTAAATTCTGGCAATACAGATAATAGCATTAATTTATCTGGACTACCAAAAGGAGTTTATTATATATATTTAATAAGCGGAGACGCTGCTTCAGCAAAAAAGGTTATTGTAGAATAGATTTTAATTCCTTTAAATAAAAAAATCCCATTTTCAGAAATATTGAAAATGGGATTTTTTATGTTTAATTATTTCGTTTAAAAAACCTCTTCGCAGGTAAAAACTTCTTTCAATCGAACGCCTTTTTCTGTATGTTCAACCGTTATAATTTGATTATGTGCATCGTGCTCTAAAAAGAGATAATGATTATGATCTGCCGCTGCATTTAAAAACTTTGATTTTTCAGGCATTGTCAGCAAAGGTCTTGTGTCATAACCCATTACATACGGAAGTGGAATATGTCCGGCTGTAGCCAATAAATCGGCACAAAAAACAATCGTTTTATCATTATATTTAATGTACGGAATCATTTGTTTTTCGGTATGACCGTCAACATAATAGATATCGAAACCTAGTGCTGCCGAAAAACCAAAATCAGTTTCAGGCCTTTCAATAAAATTCAATTGTCCGCTTTCTTGCATTGGAAGAATATTTTCAGACAAAAAAGAAGCTTTTTCTCTTGCGTTTGGTTTTGTAGCCCATTCCCAATGATTTTCATTGGTCCAAAATTTTGCATTTTTAAAAGCTGGCTCATATCCTGTTTTATCCGAATTCCATTGAACGCTTCCACCGCAATGATCAAAATGAAGATGAGTCATAAAAACATCTGTAATATCATCTCGATTGAAACCATATTTAGCCAGAGATTTATCTAAAGAATGTGATCCCCATAGCGAATAATATCCGAAGAATTTCTCTGATTGTTTATCCCCCATTCCGGTATCAATTAAAATAAGACGATTTCCGTCTTCGATCAGCAAACAGCGAGCTGCAATGTCAATTAAATTATTGGCATCGGCAGGATTGGTTTTATTCCAAATAGTTTTAGGAACAACGCCAAACATCGCGCCGCCATCCAACTTAAAATTTCCGGATTCTATAGGGTAAAGTTTCATGAGAATGATTTTCTAAAAGAACAAAGCTAGAAAATTCAAACTCCTTTTACTAAGATTTAATGCTAAAAACTTCGATTATTCTAATGTAACCGAAGTACTTCCCATGATTTCTTGCTTATCAAAATAATTCACAAAATAAGTTCCCTTCTTAAACTGATCTGCATTTAAAACCCCATAAGCGCTTAAAGACTTTCCTTGAAAATCTGCACTGACAATAAAGCTATAAACCAGCGCTTTGTCGTTCCCAAACTCAATTAGTTTATTATCACCTAAAACTGTATTTTTTTGATCTAATACCTGAATGTAAAAAACTCTTTTTCCTGTTTTTGCAACAGCATTTCCGTTAACAGTAAAACTAATTTTAAGTTTTTTAGTATTCTTCGCCTTGGTCGTTTCTAATTCTGTCCCAGAACTTTTCTCGCGAAGGGCAATTGCTTTAAAATTGCTTAAATAAAGTTTTGAAGCATCTTTAAGAGTCGATTCCAATTTCTTTTGTTTCAAAAGCAAAGTATCATTTTCCGCTTTTTGCTGATACATGACAACATTCTGACTTTCAATCTCTGTCAATAAATTTTTATTCTGAGATTTCAACTTTTTAATTTCCTGAACTCTGCTTTCTAAAGAAGAATTCAAATCTGATAGCTGATTTCGATAAATTTTAATTTGTTCTGCCGATGGATTATTAGAAACTTTAATAATTGCCATTAGATTTTCGACATTCTTACGCTCTAATTCTAATTCTTTTGACAAAGCAGTCTTTTCTAAAATAGCCTCGTCATAAGCTGTTTTTAAAGTATTTAGTGAATCTAAAATATTCTTTTTTTCGCTTGTTTCCTTACTCTCAGACGAGATTATATTTACAATATTATCCTCTTTAGCTTTAGCTTCATTTTCATTATTATCAGTCTCATTACTAAAAACGAGAACCGCGGCACCCGCTCCTAAAACAAAAATTATTGCAAACAAGGGTTTAAACCACTTCATTTCATTTTGTTTTTTCATAATTACTCACAATTTCCTGCAAAAATATTGAATAAAAAACGACTATAATCAGTATAAATACTTGTTTTTTAACATTTAGGAGCGATCTTTGCCGCTTAATTCTAAAAAAAGGTTTTTTTGAAATTGTTGAAACTGTTTTTAAGATCGATTTTACCAAAATAAGTAATATCTATTTTCTCATTTGTTATAATAATGTGAACCGTTATGGAAAAAGGTTTTTAAGTCGTATCTTTGCAAATAATTTCTATTTAACATTGAAAATTAGCGTTTTAAATCTGTACTAAATTCATTACAGATCAAAAATGTTCATTAAAAACAAACATCTAAGAACAATGATAAAAGTTTCTGATACTGCCAAAAAGAAAATCATCGACCTGATGACTGACGATGGTTTTGACGCCGCACACGACTACGTAAGAGTAGGTGTAAAGAGCGGTGGATGCTCTGGTTTGTCTTACGATTTAAAATTTGACAAAACCAAAGGAGAAGACGACAAAATATTCGTTGACAACGACATACAAATTGCTGTTGAAAAAAAATCATTCCTTTATTTAGCTGGAACAATTTTAGAATTTTCTGGCGGATTAAACGGAAAAGGTTTCGTTTTCAATAATCCGAACGCAAGCAGAACTTGCGGTTGCGGAGAATCATTTTCTTTATAGTCAAAAGCCGAAAGCCATAAAATCTTCTAAGACTCTAACTGGCTTAAAAACTTTGGACTTTAAAAACTTTAAGACAACATTAAAAATATAATGAGCAAATACACCGAAGACGATTTAAAGATCGAACTGGAAACTAAAGAATATGAGTACGGATTTTATACCAATATAGAATCTGAGACTTTCCCTATTGGCTTAAACGAAGAAATTGTAAGAGCTATTTCTCTTAAAAAAGAAGAACCTGAATGGATGACCGAATGGCGTATCGAGGCTTTCCGAGCTTGGAAAGAAATGATCGAGCCAGAATGGGCAAATGTTCGTTACGAAAAACCAGATTTTCAGGCGATTTCATATTATTCAGCTCCAAAACAAGTAGATCCTAATAAAACATTGGACGATGTTGATCCAGAATTATTGGAGATGTACAAAAAATTAGGAATTTCTGTTGATGAGCAAAAAATGATGAACAATGTCGCTATGGATATTGTTGTCGATTCTGTTTCTGTAGCAACAACTTTCAAGAAAACATTGGCTGAAAAAGGAATTATTTTCTGTCCAATTTCTGAAGCTATTAAAGAACATCCTGAATTAGTAAAAAAATATTTAGGAACTGTTGTACCTCAAAAAGACAACTTCTACGCAGCATTAAACTCAGCTGTTTTTTCTGATGGAAGTTTCTGTTATATTCCAAAAGGTGTAAAATGTCCAATGGAACTTTCAACTTATTTCAGAATCAACCAAGCAGGAACTGGACAATTCGAAAGAACTCTAGTTATTGCTGATGAAGGAAGTTACGTTTCTTACCTTGAAGGATGTACAGCACCAAGCCGTGACGAAAACCAATTGCACGCCGCTGTAGTTGAATTAATCGCTTTGGATGATGCTGAAATTAAATATTCTACTGTTCAAAACTGGTTCCCAGGAAACAAAGAAGGAAAAGGTGGAGTTTACAACTTCGTGACTAAAAGAGGTTTATGCGAAACTAATGCTAAAATTTCTTGGACACAGGTTGAAACTGGTTCTGCTGTAACTTGGAAATATCCTTCTTGCGTATTAAAAGGAGATAATTCAGTAGGAGAATTTTATTCAATTGCTGTAACAAATAATTTCCAACAAGCTGATACAGGAACTAAAATGATCCATTTAGGAAAAAACACTAAATCGACTATTATTTCTAAAGGTATTTCAGCTGGAAAATCACAAAATAGCTACCGCGGTTTAGTACAAATCTCTCCAAGAGCAGAGAATGCAAGAAATTTTTCTCAATGTGACTCATTGTTAATGGGCAACAATTGCGGTGCACATACTTTCCCTTATATCGAAAGTAAAAATCCATCGGCTAAAATTGAGCACGAAGCAACTACAAGTAAAATTGGAGAAGATCAAGTATTTTACTGTAACCAAAGAGGTATTCCAACCGAAAAAGCCATTGCCTTAATTGTAAACGGTTTCAGTAAAGATGTCCTGAACAAACTTCCGATGGAATTTGCTGTTGAAGCTCAAAAATTATTAGAGATTTCTTTAGAAGGATCTGTAGGTTAAAAACCAAGTTTTTAACCATTAAAAAAGAATTTTATATCATATTAAAATAAAAGATTTTTCAAAGTTTCGCTTTTCAGCACAACTGAGAACTTGAAACTTGAAACTTTAAACAAAAAAAAGATGTTATCAATAAAAAACCTTCACGCCGCAATTGGTGATAAAGAAATCCTTAAAGGAATTAATATAGAAGTAAAAGCTGGAGAAGTTCACGCTATCATGGGACCAAATGGTTCTGGAAAAAGTACACTTTCTGCTGTTATTGCAGGAAACGAAAACTACGAAGTTACAGACGGAGAGGTAATCCTTGACGGAGAAGATCTTGCAGATTTAGCTCCTGAAGAGAGAGCACACAAAGGTGTTTTCCTTTCTTTTCAATATCCAGTAGAAATTCCTGGGGTTAGTGTAACTAACTTCATGAAAACTGCCATCAACGAAACCCGTAAAGCAAACGGACAAGAGGAAATGCCAGCTAACGAAATGCTGAAAGTGATTCGTGAAAAATCTGAATTGTTAGAAATCGACCGTAAATTTCTTTCTCGTTCTTTAAACGAAGGTTTTTCTGGAGGAGAGAAAAAAAGAAACGAGATTTTCCAAATGGCAATGTTAGAGCCAAAATTAGCTATCCTTGACGAAACAGATTCTGGTCTTGATATTGATGCTTTAAGAATTGTGGCTAATGGTGTAAACAAATTAAAAAGCGACAAAAACGCTATTATCGTTATCACGCACTACCAACGTTTGTTAGATTATATCGTTCCTGATTTCGTTCACGTACTTTACAACGGTAGAATCGTAAAATCTGGCGGAAAAGAATTGGCTTACGAATTAGAAGAAAAAGGATACGACTGGATCAAAGCAGAGAATTAATTTGTTTCAGGTTTCATGTTTTTTTAGTTTCAAGTTACAAACTATATTTGTAATCTTTAACTTATAAATAAAAACAGAAATGGCAACAATTAATAGATTTGAAGATTTAGAAATTTGGAAAGAAGCTCGACGATTAGCAAAAGAAATTCATCTTATTGCAGTTCATACAGAGTTAAGATCAGATCTCAGATTTAAAAATCAAATAAAAGATTCTTCAGGTTCTGTAATGGATAATATTGCAGAAGGTTTTGAAAGAGATGGAAATTTAGAATTTCGACAATTTTTATCAATTGCAAAAGGTTCAGCCGGAGAAACGAGATCTCAGTTATATCGCGTTTTTGATTTTGAATATATTTCGGAACAAAAATTCGAAGTTTTAAAAAAGGATTATGAAAATTTAAGCGGTAAAATAAAAAACTTTATCACTTATCTAAATAAAAAAGATTTCAAAGGAAATAAGTTTCAATAGGCAACATGAAACTTGAAACCTGAAACACCGAAGGAAACAAAAACAAAATGGATTTAAAAGAAAAATTAGTATCGTCTTTTATGGCTTTTGAAGAGCGTGTTGATGTACATTCAGATTTACATGACATACGCACAAATGCTTTAAAAAACTTCGAAAATAAAGGTTTCCCAACCAAAAAAGAAGAAGCTTGGAAATATACATCGCTAAATGCCATCTTAAAAAATGACTTTACGGTTTTTCCAAAGCAAGAAAATGCAATCGAATTCAATCAAGTAAAAAAATACTTTTTACACGAAATTGACACTTACAAATTAGTATTTATTGATGGAGTTTTCAGTTCACATTTGTCTTCTACAACGCATGACGGAATCGATGTTTGCTTGATGTCTTCGGCATTGACCAAACCAAAATATAAAATGGTTATTGATACCTACTTTAATCAAATTGCAAGTAAAGATGACAGCTTGACTTCATTAAATACTGCTTTTGCAATTGAAGGTGCTTTTATCAATATCCCAAAGAAAAAAGTAGCTGACAAACCAATTGAGATTATGTATTTCTCAACTGGAAACGAAGCTGCTTTAATGGTTCAGCCAAGAAATTTGGTTATTGTAGGCGAAAATTCACATGTTCAGATTATTGAGCGTCACCAAAGTTTAAATGAAAATCCAGTTTTAACAAACTCTGTTACGGAGATTTTTGCTCAAAAACGTGCAATTGTTGATTATTACAAAATTCAAAACGATAATAGCGAAGCGAATTTGGTTGACAATACTTATGTTTCGCAGCAGCAAGAAAGTCACGCTTACGTACACACTTTCTCTTTTGGTGGAAATCTAACACGTAACAACTTAAACTTTTACCATTTTGGTGAAAGATTGACAAGTACGTTAAACGGAATTTCGATATTAAATGATAAACAACACGTTGATCATTATACTTTGGTAAACCACGCAACGCCAAATTGCGAAAGTTTTCAAGATTATAAAGGAATTTTCTCTGATCGTTCAACAGGGGTTTTCAATGGAAAAGTTTTGGTAGAAAAAGAAGCTCAAAAAACAAATGCTTTCCAAAAAAGCAACAACATTTTATTGAGTGACAAAGCGACAATCAATGCAAAACCACAATTAGAGATTTTTGCTGATGACGTAAAATGTTCTCACGGTTGTACAGTTGGACAATTGGATGAAACAGCAATGTTCTACATGCAGTCTCGTGGAATCCCGAAAAAAGAAGCTAAAGCTTTATTGATGTACGCATTCTCAAATGCCGTTATCGAAAGCATTAAAATACCAGAATTAAAACAAAGAATTACTAAAATCATTGCCATGAAATTAGGCGTGAATTTAGGATTTGATTTGTAGTCAGGTTTTACCGCAAAGACACAAAGGTTACGCAAAGTTCGCAAAGGTTTATTACAAAACTTTGCGAACTTTGCGCTTTTTACTTAGCGTCTTTGCGGTAAAATTTTATTTCCCAACAGAAGCAATAACTTCCTTTAAAAAACCATTAAAATCAAAACTTTTATCACCTTCTCTCACTCCCATTCTCACAATAACCATATCTTTAGACGGAATAATCGCCACCATTTGACCTTGATATCCACTGCAATAAAACATATCTCTAGGAACATCCGGGAATTTTCCTCCCGCGTTTAGCCAAAATTGTGCACCATATTTTCCATCAGAAGTATTCGTTGGCGTTGTGGTATATTTTACCCAGCTTTCATCTAAAATCTGCTCACCGTTCCAATTTCCTTTATGAAGATATAACAATCCAAATTTTGACCAGTCTCTTGGTGTTGCCCATCCGTAAGACGATCCTACAAATGTTCCTGACATATCTTGTTCGACAATCATAGAGTTCATTCCGATTTTATCAATTACGGCGCTATACCAAAAATCAAGATATTCTTGTTGTGTTTTAAATTGTCTTCTTAAAATTAAAGATAATAAATTGGTAGTTCCAGACGAATAATTCCAATGTGTATTAGGTTTAAATTGCGCTGGTTTATCCAATTGTACTTTTCCCATATCTTCGGCCTGGAAAAGCATTTTTGTAGCGTCACAAATTGTACTGTAATTCTCTTCCCATTCTAAACCTGAATTCATGTGAAGCAAATCGTTAAGCGTAATATTTTTACGTTCGTCGTTCTGCCATTCTTTAACTGGAGCTGGTTTATAAATATCAATTTTTCCTTGTTTCGCCAAAACTCCAAAAGCCGAACTTGTAATACTTTTAGTCATTGACCAACCTAAAATTTTACTGTCTTTATTAAAACCAGTATCGTATTTTTCAGCAATTAAATGATCTTTGTACAAAACTATAACAGCGCGAGTTCTTTTTGCTCTTCCACCATTTTTATCAAAAGCATTTTCAACTGCACTTTTTAATTTTGTGTAATCAACATTTGCGAAAGCAGAATCTTTTGGTTCATTATTTCCGTATGGAAAAGCAAGATTGTTTTCTAATTTCGTTCTTTTTGGAAGCAGATACGGTTTTGAGACATCAAAATCATCATTAATCAAAACCGCTCCTAAACCTTCTCGATAAATTGCTTTTCTTTCCTTTAAACCATAAACATTTGAAACGGCAAATTTTCCAGCATCATCAATTGAATTTTTAGCCAAATCAACCAAATTGATATCATTGTCTGTTTTTTGAATTAAATCCAACGGACGATTATCAATAAAATGTCCTGAAGCGACACTTTTGGCAGAGAAGCCAGAAATTAAATCAAGTTTCGGATAAGTGGTAAATCCGAAATATAAAAAAGCAAGAACCACAACAAGCAAAAGTACTTTGAGAAATTTTTTCATGATGATTTAAGTTATTTTTAATGCAATATAAATAATTTATGTTCACGATTTTAAGACTCAAATTATAAATCTGTTTCAGATAATTCAGAAAAGCGAACTGATTTTTATAAAATCAGCATTTAAGCCTTTAATCAATGGCATCATAAAAGGAAATTATAGAATTGCTGTATAAACAAATTTAGTTTTAGTACTTTTGTAGATAGATTTTTTCTAAATAAGACATGCTAGATATTCAAAAAATAAGAGCTGATTTCCCGATACTTTCTCAAACTGTAAACGGAAAGCCATTAGTATATTTCGACAACGGAGCTACTTCGCAAAAACCACAAGTTGTGATCGATGCAGAAGTAAAATATTATAACGAAATCAACGCCAATATTCACCGTGGCGTTCACACTTTAAGCCAGTTAGCAACTGACGCTTACGAGATTTCTCGCGGAAAAGTAAAAGACCATATCAACGCTAAACATGCACATGAAGTGCTTTTTACTTCGGGAACAACACACGGAATTAACTTAGTTTCAAACGGATTTGCTTCGATTTTAAAACCAGGTGATGAAGTTGTAGTTTCTTCATTGGAACATCACAGTAATATTGTGCCTTGGCAAATGTTATGCGAAAAAACTGGAGCAATTTTAAGAGTTATTCCAATCAATGACAATGGAGAATTAATCATTGAGGAATTTGACAAATTGCTTTCAGACAAAACAAAAATTGTTACCGTAAATCATATTTCAAATGCATTGGGAGTTATTAACCCAATTAAATATATTATTGACAAAGCACATTCTGTTGGAGCAGCAGTTTTAATTGACGGTGCACAGGCAGTTCCGCACTTAAAACCGGACGTTCAGGAATTAGACTGCGATTTTTATGCTTTTTCAGGACATAAAATGTGTGGTCCAACTGGAACTGGAATTCTTTACGGAAAAGAAGAATGGCTGAACAAACTTCCTCCTTACCAAGGTGGTGGCGAAATGATAAAAGAAGTTACTTTCGAGAAAACAACTTACGCAGATTTGCCTCATAAATTTGAAGCTGGAACTCCAAATATTGCTGGCGGGATTGTTTTAGGAACTGCAATTGATTATTTGAACAGCATTGGTTTTGAAAACATTCACGAATATGAAACTGAGCTTTTAGAGCACGCTACAAAACGTCTTAACGAAATTGAGGGTATCCGAATTTACGGAAACACCAAAAATAAAGCTTCTGTAATTTCGTTTAATATTGACGGAATTCACCCGTATGATGTTGGTTCTATTATAGATAAATTAGGGATTGCGGTTAGAACCGGACACCATTGCGCTCAGCCAATTATGAATTTCTTCTGTATTCCAGGAACAATTCGTGCTTCTTTCTCATTTTATAACACAAAAGAAGAAATCGATGCAATGGTTGATGCTGTTAAGAAAGCACAAACTATGTTAAGCTAAAAAAACAAATTATATGCGAATAGTATCATTATTGCTCCTGACACTTTTTATTGCTACGGGATGCTGCAGTCAAAAAAAAGCCGACATGAAATCTACTCAAATTGAATATTCTGCAATGTCGAGAGGTTATTACAAAAGTATTGTAGTACAAAATAAATCGGTTTCTGTTGTTAAAGAACGTAACGCCGAAGCTGTTAAAAGCAATATTGACGATGCAAAATGGAATAAAATTGTTGATGCTTATTCAAAAGTTAACTTAGAAAGTCTCAACACTTTAAAAGCTCCAACTGATAAACGTACATATGATGGCGCCGCTATCGGAAATTTAAAAATAACTAAAGACGGAAAAACCTATGAAACAGCAGGTTTTGACAATGGTTTTCCTCCAAAAGAAATCGAAAAACTAGTAAATTTATTAGTTGATTTTTCTAAAGAATAATTATGACAATAAAAGAAATACAAGACGAAATAATAGACGAATTTTCAATGTTTGATGACTGGATGCAGCGTTATGAATACATCATCGAACTAGGAAAAAGTCTTCCGTTAATTAAAGAAGAATACAAAACCGATGATAATTTAATCAAAGGCTGCCAGTCAAAAGTTTGGCTGCAAGGTGAACAAAACGACGATAAAATTGTTTTCACTGCCGACAGCGATGCTATTTTGACAAAAGGAATAATCGCGATTTTAATTCGTGCTTTCTCTAATCAAAAAGCAAAAGATATCTTGGAAGCTGATACTGATTTTATAGATGAAATTGGCTTAAAAGAACATTTATCTGCAACACGTGCAAACGGTTTAGTTTCGATGATAAAAAACATCAAAATGTACGCTTTGGCGTTTGATGCTAAAAACAAAAATTAAAAAAAAATAAAACCATTCAGGCATTAAGTTTCATAAAGCTTTGAACTTAATTTTTCTTAAATAATTAAAAGAAAATTAAGCTTAGTAAATACAGAAGCAAAACTTAATTCTCTTAATTTCTTAATGGTAAAAACAAATACAAAAATGGAACAAGAAATAGACACAAACGAATTAGGAGAATCAATCGTAAAAGTTTTAAAAGGCATTTACGATCCTGAGATTCCTGTAGATATTTATGAGTTAGGATTAATTTACGATGTAATGGTAAACACAGATTACGAAGTAAAAATCTTAATGACACTTACTTCTCCAAACTGCCCAGTTGCAGAAAGTTTGCCAAGAGAAGTAGAAGAAAAAGTAAAAACAATCGAAAACATCAAAGATGTAGACGTAGAAATTACTTTCGATCCGCCTTGGAGCAAAGATTTAATGAGCGAAGAAGCTAAGTTAGAATTAGGAATGCTTTAAAAAAGCTTTCAGTTTTCAGTCGCAGTTTTCAGTATTCAACTGTGGCTAAAACAATTGAATATATGTATACAGTTTACAGTCTCAGTCTCAGTTAACAACTGCGACTGAGACTGCGACTGAAAACTAAAAAGAAATGGAAGAAATCATCAATAAAGTTGCCAATAGTGCTTTAGAAGTTTTTGATTTAGAGGATTATTATCCAAAAGGAATGCGTGTGCAGATTGACATTTCGCAATGGCTTTTGGAAGGATTTTTATTGAAAGAAAAAGACTTTAGAGAACATCTTAAAAACCACGATTGGTCACAATATCAAGATCAATATGTAGCTGTACACTGCAGTACAGATGCTATAATTCCCGCTTGGGCATTAATTCTGGTTAGCGTTCATTTAGCACCTTTTGCAAAAAAAGTAGTCAACGGAACCATCGAAGATCTTGACGCAAGCCTTTATGAAGAAATTTTAAGCAAAATCGATTACTCCGTTTACCAAAACAAACCTGTAATTGTAAAAGGCTGTTCTAGAAAACCAGTTCCGATGCGCGCTTATATTTTAGCAACAAATAATCTTCAGCCTTTTGCCCGAAGCATTATGTACGGCGAAGCATGTTCTGCAGTGCCATTATACAAAGAATCTAAGAAATAACCTTCAATAACACATAGTATCCCTTAACTTTTCATTGGTTTTTAGTATATTTGATAATACACTCTAAACTAAAAACCATGAGAAAGATACTATTATTACTCTTCGTTTTAGCAAATCTTACATTTGTACAAGCCCAAAATACAGAAAAAGAACTAGCACAAAATACCGAAAAAGCCGTAAAAAAAATCAATGATACAATTGAAGAAGAAGGCTGGAAAGCAAAAGGAACCGTATCTCTTTTATTAAACCAATCTAGTTTTAACAACTGGATTGCTGGAGGTGAAGACAGTTTCTCAGGAACACTCGGAATCAATTATGATTTCAACTACAAAAAAGACGATTTAACCTGGGACAACAAAGTTCTTGCCTATTACGGTTTGCTTCAAACTAAAAACGCTGATTTTGAAAAGAAAACGGATGACCGTTTAGAATTCAATTCAATCGTCGGAAAAAGAGCATTTGGAGAATGGTATTATTCTTATTTCTTAAACTTCAGAACACAGTTTACAACGGGATATCTTTACGGACAGGATGCAAACGGAAAAGAAATTAGAACCGAAAACACTAAATTCATGTCTCCAGGTTATCTAACAACTGGTCCTGGTATTTATTGGTCAAAAGATGAAAATCTCAAGATAAATTTTGCACCGCTTACCTCAAAATTCACCTTTGTAGACAAAGCTTACACCACAGCTATTGATCCCGCGACAGGTTTACCTTATCCTGATGGATATTATTTTGGTGTCGATACCAACAAAAGCATGCGTTACGAACTCGGATTCTATGCTTCTGTGTATTACAAACTGGCTATTATGACTAATGTTACTGCCGAAAATACTCTAAATTTATATTCAAATTATTTAGAAGACCCTCAAAATGTCGATATTAATTATTCCTTAAACATTGTCATGAAAGTAAATAAATTTCTATCGGCAAATTTTTCATTCCAGACAATATATGACGACAATGCTTTTAGAGGTTTTCAAACCAGAGAAGTATTTGGTTTAGGAATCAATTTCGGATTTTAATTATTGCATTGGCTAGATTTATTAATGCCACAGATTAAAGGATTATTTAGATTAAAAAATCCTTTAATCTGTGGCAAAATAGAAACGGCTTTTGATTTCTCAAAAGCCGTTTCTATTTTATTCTTCATCTTCTTTTTCAACTGCATCCTTATAATCAGGATATAAGAAATTATTATATGGAAAACGCGTAATATGAATCTGGCGAACCGCTTCATAAACTCTTTCTCTAAACTCTTCAAAGTTTTCTTTGTTTCTTGCAGAAATAAATAGTGCTTTATCCTCTCCAACATTACTCATCCAAGTCTGTTTCCATTCTCCAAGCGTATAATGTTTACGAGTTCTTTCGGTAATCAAATCATCTTCATCGATAGTAAGATGTTTATAAGTATCGATTTTGTTAAAAACCATAATCGTTGGTTTATCGTTACTTTTTATTTCCTGCAAAATCTTGTTAACCGATTCGATATGATCCTCAAAATCTGGATGCGAAATATCTACAACATGCAAAAGTAAATCTGCCTCACGAACCTCATCTAGTGTGCTTTTAAAAGAATCTACTAACTGTGTCGGCAATTTTCTAATAAATCCAACCGTATCAGAAAGCAAAAAAGGAAGGTTTTTAATAACCACTTTTCTAACTGTTGTATCTAAGGTTGCAAACAATTTATTCTCAACAAAAACATCGCTTTTACCAATTGCATTCATCAAAGTCGATTTTCCAACATTGGTATATCCAACCAAAGCGACACGAACCATTGCGCCACGGTTGCTTCGCTGAACTCCCATTTGTTTGTCAATCGTTTTGATTTTCTCTTTCAATAACGAAATTCTGTCCCGTACGATACGTCTATCTGTTTCGATCTCCGTTTCCCCAGGTCCACGCATACCGATACCTCCTTTTTGACGCTCAAGGTGTGTCCATAAACCAGAAAGTCTTGGCAATAAATATTGGCATTGCGCCAATTCTACCTGCGTTCTTGCGTATGAAGTTTCGGCTCTTTGTGCAAAAATATCCAGAATCAAATTCGTTCTGTCTAGAATTTTACAATCAATAATTCTTGAAATATTTTTTTGCTGTGATGGCGTTAATTCATCATCAAAAATTACAGTCGATATTTTATTTTCAACCACAAAAAGATTGATTTCATCAATTTTTCCCGTTCCCACAAAAGTCTTTGGATTAGGGCGCTCCATTTTCTGCGAAAAACGTTTAATAACCTCACCACCAGCGGTAAAAGTCAAAAACTCCAATTCGTCTAAATATTCATTTAGTTTTTCTTCACTTTGACTTTGAGTAACAATCCCAACGATTACTGTTCGCTCAAAGTTTATAACTTCTTTTTCTAACATAGTCTTGAATAAGTTGCAAATTTAATGATTTGTCAGCTACAATCGATTATACAATTTTGTTTTTACATTTATATTAGGAGAATAAACTTCAAAAAAAAATGGAACCCGTCAAGATAAACTCAACAAGATTCCACTTACTCAATAAATGGTCTATTTTTAAAACTTTTATTCGTAAATAAACGTTTTTTCCGTTTTCACAATTCCGTTTTCTTCTATCTGAGAGCAAGAAATTGGATAGTTTAATTTATTGTATTTGTATTTTCTGCTGATTGCTACTAAAGCTGTTGACGATGGACTAAAATTCATTTCATTATTATATGAAATAGATTCAAATTCAAATTCATCTTCATGATAAGAAATCATTGGAACGATTACTTTGTAATTATCACCGAAAAGATTTTGAACGATTAATTGGTCAACCGATTTTTTATCATCATAAGTGTATGATTTAGAGATTTTATCTCCAACTAATCCTTTATGTCTCGACACATTATCGTTTACATAAACATATTCTAATTTTCCAATAATAGCCTTATTTCTATCACGTGAAGTACGTCTTACAATAATCCCGTTTTCAACAAGATATTCAATATCGTCTACTAAATTCTGATGATTGGTACTCTTTTTTGTAGTTACTTTTACTCTCGCTCCTTCATATAAAAACGAAACTACTTTTGTAATATAATTAGGCCCTTCCTGATATTTTTTTACAAATTTAGTTATGTTGTTATCAGCATCATAAGAATAGTTTACCACTTCTTTCCAGTCACTTCCAATTTTATCTTTAACTGTCATATCAAGCAACCCATTTTTGTTGTAATAGAAATGCTGTACAACATCTGAAGTAGTTATAGTTTGAAGTTTACCGTCTTTAAAAGCCATTGTTTTGTTAACAATTTCGCCGTCTTTAGAGTTTTGGTAATTTGTTTTTACAATATTGATCTGCTTTAGTCTAACATTGTCCTGACTATGCATCAAGAAAGGAAACACCATCATTATGATGGCAATAAAGTAGGTTCTCATATTTGTTTTTTTGTATTGATTTGGGATGACCAAAATACAAAATTCAATTAGATTTTAACGTTTTGAAATACAAAAACTACAAACTTTTCAATAATACATTAAAAATCAGCAAATTATTTCCATTATTCTAAGCCAGTTCTTATTTCTCTCCAAAAATCTTAACGTCATCAACCATAAAAGCACCGTTTAAAGTCTTATCTTTTCCAGATCCTACATATCTAAATGCAATATTTATTTTTCCAGAATACTCCGAAAGATCAATTCCACCAGAACTAATAAATTGTCGAGCGGGTGTAGAAAGCGTTGGGACATTTGCTTTTAATTTTGTCCATTTAGCCTTCGCTATACTTGAACCATCGAAATTGGTCGAAACGTAAACCTCCAAAGTATTTAGTGGCGAATCAACCTTCAAATCATGCTGTGCGCTTCTAAAAGAAAGAACAGCATTTTTGTATCCTTCAAGATTAATTTTAGGCGAAACGAGCCATGCAATATTCTCGGCCGCTGTTGTACTTGTTGTATTAAACTCTGCATAACCATTTCCAGAATAAACCATACTCTTCCATAATTTGGCTGCTTTTTCTACAATATTGCTCCAGCCTGGCAATGCAAAATTCACGTTGTTTTTAACCGACTGGAAATCTTCTGAGAAAAATGGTGTACTTCTTTTTCCATTCATAACAACATCATTTTCAGAACGAACCATAAACTGATAATCTGAACCAAACTTTGTTAAAATTCCTCTCGCTGTTCCACTTCCTTCAGGTACAAAATGGTCTGCAAATTTTGCATAACCGCTAGTTCTAAAAATAATTTGATTTCCTGTTTTATCTCTTAAATTCCAATTGGTCGAGCCTCCAACATTATTAGATTCTTCAAAATAATGGCGCCCTAATGCTGCTTCTGTAAATTCAACATCATTTAATTCAATCAAAGTATTTAATCTAGAATCTGACAATGCTTCTTCTATAGAAAGTGATGCCACCAATTGATTTTCATCGATCATTGCGCAGGATGCGTTCAGTACATTTTTATATTCGTTTTGAGAAATTCTGCCAATTGTAGGATCTCCAGCATTACTCACATAAAGACTTCCAACTCTTAAACCACCATAATATAGATCTGTAAATTGATTTTTAAGTTTTACATATACTTTATTTCCCACACGATAATCTATGTAGGTATTTGAGGCATCTACAGGAACACTCAAACCAATAGATGGACTTACTGCAGTTGGTAAAGTCTGCAGTGAAATTGATTTGAAAAAATTACCACCTTCATCACTCGACACTACATAAGCTTCTATAATATCATCATATACATATTGTTTCGCAGTTGTACCCGAAAGCTCATATATGTTTTCAACCGTTTTGTTTGCAGTAAAATTGGGCTGCGTGCAAGCTAATTTTGGAGATTCAACTTCAGCATTGCATCCAGATAATAATAGGGAGATAAAAAATAAAACTAGTTTTTTCATAAGAAATAGATTTTCAATTTATAAACCGATAGTAAGATTTAGAAAATAAGTTCGTCCGTAACCGTAATAATATTTTGGTCCAAAAGAAGGGGTGCCACTAGAAACATCTTGATTTAAGGCTCTAAAATTTGCATTTCTTGCCTGCTCAAAGCCACCTGTTTTATAAACCAAATCAAGTACATTATTTACGCTTGCAAAAAGTCCAATATATTTTTTACGGATACGCCAAGATTTGCCACCGCTAAGATTCAGCAATGTAATTGGATTAAATTTTTCTTGTTTTAATAATTCATTTCCTCTTTCTGAAGTTGCTTCGGGAAAAGGAAATCCGTTTGCTGGATTGATATAAAACTGAGATGTTCTAGAAATTGGTGAAACATCAATATAACTTTCTGCCAAATAATTAATATTAGCGCCAAGCCACCAAAATTTAGGATCACGATATTCCAGTCCAAATGAATAAGCTTGTTGTGGCATTCCAGGCTGTTTGTAATTCTTGAGATAAGATTCTCCAAAATTAAATGTCGTCTGCACACCATCTTTTGCCATATTAGCATCATTTGTAATCATCACATTTGGGTTACTACTGTAAATATAATTTCCAAAAGCTGCAGATAAATTCGTTTTAAATGTTGATGAAATCTGATACTCAAAACTCAATTCTGCGCCAGTATTTTTCTTGTCTAACTTGGTCAAAGTCTGACTTACAAAAGCATCAGTAGCATCATATCCCGCGCCATTATCAAAGATTCCTTCTGCGTAGAAAAAAGAAGTTTTTGATGTATTTTTAATTAAAGTATAATAAGCTGTTAAACGTAATTTGAGTTTAGCAGAACGATAAACATAATTTGCCTCTGCACTTGTAATATTTTCACTTTCGATTCCGTCAACTATGCTATTATTTAAACGTGAATTGGAAAAAGTATTTCTTAATGAAGGCGCACGAGTAAGATGTGCAGCATTAAAAAACAGCAATTGTTTTCCTGAAACTTTATAAGTAAATCCGCCTTTAAAACCAAAATTCTCAAAATTTACATTTTCACTTTTTCCTAAAGAAGTAGTAGGATAAAGTCCGTTTTGATACAAACCTTCTCTTTGATAATCTGAAACAGAATAAGACTGTGCCAAAAAGAATTCTGTTTTGTTATACGTAAACCTAAACTGCGTGAAAACATCCAAAGTATTAGCCAGAAAATTAAAATTATATCCGTAAGTATCGCCTTTTTTAACCTTTCGATTTGGATTCTGCAAATCAGATTGCGAAAGATTTCCTTTGTAAAACGGATCTATATCCTCGAAGTATTCTCCACCAAGGAGATCTAGTAAATATTGAAAATTATGAGACTTCAATTTTTTAAAAGTAAAGCCTCCGTCAAAAGAAATATTAGAAGAAAGCTGTGTATTCAAATTTGAACTTATAGCAAAAGTTTGATCGTCTGTTCTGTCTTCGTAAAGCACATAATGACTTTGAGAAGGTTCAAAACCATTTGGTCCAACCTTCTGATTAGCAAAATACATTTTGTTCCAATCTATCTGGGGATTTGCTAAAAGGGCTATTTTGTTTTTATCTGCATTTTCATAATCGGGAGTAAACTCGCCTGAAAATTCACCTTGATCTTTCGCATAAAGCGAACTAAAATAACTTGGCAATTTTTTATAATAAACAGGATCTGGACTTTCAGCATTTTGGTAATCTATATTGCTATTTCCTACCTTTCCAAATTGATACATTATCGCAGAATTTAGATTTGTTTTATCATCAATTTTAAAATAATGATTAAGCATAACTAAAGGCTCTTCAACATTCTTTACTCTTGCATTTCGTTTTTCACCATTCTGAAATCCCCAGTACGAATTGTATTTTTCATTCATTAAACCGGTTACTTCATTTGTATTGGCTGAGTTTTTTCCGCGCGAATTTGGAGTATAAAATCCCGTAAAATTGACTGAATGTTTATTGTTTAATTTCTTTTCGACACTAAGAAAAAAAGAATCTGCATTGAAATTTGTACCTTCAAAATAACCTTCATCAGCCCAACGTTTTCCTGCAGAAATTGCATAAGCCCAACCCGAAGCATTCATTCCTGAAGCGTAAGTTCCAATTCCGCGCCAAGTATAAGTTGTATTACTTCCTGAAAATGTGAGCGATGTTCCTTTTCGATATAAAGAAGCTCTTGTAAAAATTTGCTGTGTACCTAAAATTCCACCAAAAGTGTAATTGGAAGCAGCAGCTCCAACCGAGAATTCTTGATTACGAAGTACATTATTCAAACCGCCCCAATTGCTCCATTGCGGTCTACCGTCGTAGATTTTATTCATGGCCATTCCGTTGAGCATCATCGTTCCGTTCTCGCTGTCTAAACCACGAATACGAAATCGGGCTTGCCCCCAATTGAAAGCAGATGCCAACATAAAAGCATCTTTTGAAGACTGTAAAAGTCCAGAAGTCATTTCAGACGAGCTATTATCATCCGAAAAATCACTATCAGAAAGTGTAATCAATGCTGCCGGAACTTCATCTGAATACGTATCTTCTAATTGTAAAATCCCAAGATCTATATTTTGACCTGCATTAGACTGCACTTTTAAAAGGAAATCTTTATATCCTTGACTTCTCAATAAAAGCAATTGTTCTTTTTTGGGAAATATATGAAGTTCAAATTTCCCAGTTTTTGACGTTAGCTGCATTACAGCAGTATTTTGTATCGTTACCACTACATTTTCTAGCGGATTTTGCGTTCGAGCGTCAATAACAATTCCTGTTACCGTAATTTCCTTCTGTGAAAAAGCAAAATTAAAAAACCATACAATAAAGAAGACCGCGTACTTTTTTCTCATTAAAAAAATTCAATTTACTTTCAAAATCATTTTAGGATCGAAATCCTTCATTCAAAAGATAAAATTGGCTTTTGGAAAAAAGAGCGTTGTAAACTCAAGCAATTGCTTGAATTCAAATATAGAAAGAAATATTTAAAAACAAATAAATTCCTACAAATTTATTTGTTTTTAATCAATATTAATCAAAAAGATATTAAGCTGATGTTCTAATTTTAGAAACCATAAAAGCAATTAGAACTCCAAAAATTCCAATAAATGCAAAAGAAAACTGCAATCCGAAACTTTGCGCAATATGCCCAATTACTGGAGGTCCCATTAAGAAACCTAAGAAACTTACACTCGAAACAATCGTTAAAGCTTCTCCCGCAGGAACTGTTGGGTTTTTACCTGCAATACTATAAACGGTAGGAACAATCGTTGCAACGCCCAAACCTACAAACATAAAAGCAATGGTACATGGAATAATATAAGGTAGAAAAACAGCTGTAAAAAGTCCGGCCGAAATCATAACACCACTAATCTGCATAACGCGTTCGCGTCCAAATTTATTGATTAATCCGTCACCAAGAAATCTTCCGCTAGCCATCATAATCATAAAAGAAGTATAACCTAAAACCACCAATGGTCCTGGCGCTTTTACAATATCTTTAAAATAAACACCACTCCAGTCAAACATAACACCTTCGCTGGCCATACTGCAAAATCCGATTACACCAAGCCAAAGCAAAGCGGTATCTGGTTTTACAAATAGTTTTTTGCCTTCTTCTTTTGGTTTCTTTTTTTCTTTGGCTCTAACTAAAAATTTAAAATTAAACGCGACCATCAATAAAACTATAATCCCCACAATTATAAAATGATGCAGCGGATTTAGTTTTAAAGCCAGCATTCCTAAACCAACTAACGCACCTGTGAATCCTGCAAAACTCCACATTCCGTGAAATGATGACATGATTGTCTTTTTAAACAAAACTTCGGTATAAACGCCTTGTGTGTTTACAGCGATATTGGCAAGGTTTCCAAATAAACCAAACAAAAATAATCCGAGAGATAATTGTAATGCCGTTGTTGCTAAACCTAAGTTTATAAGACAGAAAACGTACATTATTAAAGAAAAAATAAGAATGCGGTGGCTTCCAAATTTTGTGACCATTTTTCCTGAAAACGGCATGATAGCCAATTGTCCAACTGGAAGCGCAAAAAGTATAGAACCTAAATCTCCTTCGCTTAAATTTAAAGCCGTTTTAATATCTGGAATTCTGCTCGCCCATGTAGCAAAACTCAAACCCATTCCGAAATAAAACATTCCAACAGCAAAACGAATACGGTTTAAATAAGAGGCTTTTGCTTCTCTAAATACTTTCTTGATTTTTCCTTTGGTCTGAAAAAGCGCTAATGGGTTAAAATTTATCAGCATATTAAATTTTTATGATATTGTCAAAAATACTAAAAACGCATGGCAAAGTGCGTATATTGAAGAACTATACACAATTTACAACGTTATTGTTTATAAATTAAGAAGTTTTCAATTATAATCTTCTTATTAAAATTACAATTTTTCAGGTTTAGTAGAATTATAATTTGTTTCATTTTTTTAAAACTAATAAAAAGGGCTGTCTCAAAATTGAGATAGCCCTTTTTATATATGATTTATTTGTTCCGTAGGAACGTTTGACACATTAGATTATTAAAAAATGGCATCAAAATCAAACGTTCCTACGGAACGTAAATGCGTCTGAATATTATTTTTTCTACCGACGAAACATTCCTACGGAATGATAATCCTAACTTAGGATATGCTGATTACCTTTTGCTGTGCATTACTTGCAATTGCAGCTTCTATAATCTGCATTACTTTCACACCCTCATCTGCTGTAACCGGTTCTTTTTTATCGTTTGCAATCGAATCGTAAACGCCGTCGAAGAAACTGAAATAGTTGCCTTGAAGCGTTGGGATTTTTTCTCTCACAATTTTACCTTCAATTTCAGTATGTAGAAGTCCTTGCAAGCTTTCGTCTTCTGTCCCCCAAGAATCTAAATTCGGTTTTTTACCCACTTTCAAATCATCTTCTTGAACATCTCCGCGAGGTTTTAAGAAAGATCCTTTTTTTCCATGAATGGTGTATGCCGGATTGGCTTCTCTCACAAAAAAACCAGCTTTTAGACGAACTCTGAAATTAGAATAAAACAAAGTCAGATCGATCCAATCGTCTACAACAGAATTTTCTCTGGTTACACGAATGTCTCCAAAAACGGCTTTTGGGCATCCAAACAAGCTTACAGCTTGATCAATAATATGCGGCCCCAAATCTTTAAGAACTCCAGCTCCGTCATTTGCTGTTTCTTTATGCGCTTTTGGACTCAATAATGGATTGTAACGGTCAAAATGAAATTCTGCTTCTACCAAATCTCCTAAAACGCCGTCGTCGATTACTTTTTTTATGGTTTTAAAATCGCTGTCCCATCTTCTGTTCTGAAAAACAGCCAATTTCAAGCCTTTTTCTTTTGCAATTTTGACTAACTCTTTTGCTTCAGCAACTGTTGTTGTAAAAGCTTTTTCTACAACTGCATGCTTTCCTGCCAAAAGCACTTTTTTAGCATATTCGTAATGCGTTCCCACTGGTGTATTTACGATTACTAAATCGACATCATCGCTTAATAATTCGTCTAGCGAAGCGTAACTTTTTACGTATGGATAATCTTCTTGAATTAATTTTTTGCTTCTTTCCCAAGAACCTAATAATTCAAATCCTTCGTGAATATCTAAAAACGGAGCATGGAAAACTTTTCCTGACATTCCGTATGATAATAGTGCTGTCTTTATCTTTTGCATTGGTTTTGTTTTAGTTTATTCGCCACGAATTCACGAATTAAAAAAAAATAGATTCGTGAATTCGTGGCGGAAAAAAAATTAAAGTTTAGCTCTCTCGTATTGTTTTGGCCATTGAATATCGTCATTTAATTCTCTAGCGAAATCTAAAGGCAAGTTCGGATTTCTCAATGATTCTCTGGCGAATAAAATTAAATCAGCTTGATCCATATTTAAAATTTCTTCTGCTTGTCTGGCTTCTGTAATTAGTCCGACTGCGCCTGTGGCAATGTTGGCTTCTTGTTTTACTTTTTCTGCAAAAGGAACCTGATAACCTGATCCTAATGTTATTTTTTGATGCGAAACCAATCCGCCTGAAGAAACATCGATTAAATCTACTCCTTTTTCTTTTAATATTTTAGAAAGCTGTACAGATTCTTCTGGATTCCAACCATTTTCTGCCCAATCTGTTGCTGAAATTCTAACAAATAAAGGCAAATCTGAAGGCCATTCTGACTGAACTGCTTCTACAACTTCTAAAGTGAAACGGATTCTGTTTTCGAAACTTCCTCCATATTCATCTGTTCTTACATTCGTTAAAGGAGACAAAAACTGGTGCAGTAAATAACCATGAGCCGCATGAACTTCTAAAACCTGATATCCTGCTTCCACTACTCTTTTTGTAGCAGTTTTAAAATCGGAGATTACTTTTTGAATTCCGTTTTTATCTAAAGCTTCTGGAAGAAATGGTTCGCCATCATGATACGGAATCGCACTTGGCGCAACGGTCTGCCATCCGCCTTGAGCGAAATCTAATTTTTTATTTCCCAACCAAGGAGCCGAAACACTTGCTTTTCTTCCCGCATGTGCTAACTGGATTCCCGGAATCGAATTTTGAGAAACAATAAAAGCGTTGATTTGTTTTAATTTTTCGATATGTTCATCTTTCCAGATTCCAAGATCTGAAGGAGAAATTCTGGCTTCTGGAGAAACTGCTGTTGCTTCCTGAATAATAAGTCCAGCTCCGCCAGTTGCACGGCTTCCTAAATGAACAAGATGCCAATCATTTGCAAATCCGTCAATTGCAGAATACTGGCACATTGGGGAGATTGCAATTCTATTTTTTAAAGTGATTTTTTTTATCGTGAGCGGAGAAAATAATTTCGTTGCCATATACTTGTAACTTTTAATGATTTTATACTACCAATTGAGTAAGGCAGTGTTCAAAAAGTAAAGTTACAGCATCTTGTTAAAACGAGAAATCGAAATGTTTATTAATTAACAAACATTTAAATCAAATTCTGCTTATTCCACAAATTGAAATACTCCGTTTTTTGTTCTAACAAATCAAAATGATTTCCAGATTCCACAATTGAACCATTTTTCATAACTAATATAGTATCTGCATTGGCTATTGTGCTCAAACGATGTGCAATGACAATTATAGTTTTTCCTGAGGATTTAAAATTATCAATAACATCTTTCACAATTTTTTCTGATTGAGTATCTAATGATGCCGTCGCTTCATCCATTAACAAAATTTCGGGATTTTTATACAATGCCCTTGCGATGGCAATTCTTTGTTTTTGTCCGCCCGAAAGCATCGCTCCATTTTCACCAATCTGTGTTTCAAATCCATTTGGCAATTTTTCGACAAACTCATGAATTCCAAGTTGTTTTGAAAGCTCTAAAATTCTCTGAATATTAGGAAAAGATTCCCCTAAAGCAATGTTCTCTATAATATTTCCAGAAAACAAATTAAGCTGTTGGGGAATAACACCAACAATTTCTCTTAAACTCTTATAATGAACATGATGAAGGTCAAAATCTCCAATATTAATTTTGCCCTCTTTTATTGGGTAAAGGTTTTGCAATAACGAAATTAAAGTAGTTTTTCCGCTACCGCTTTCACCTACAATCGCTGTTGTCTGGTTTTTCTTGAATACGGCATTAAAATTTTTAAAAACTTCCATGCGAGATCCATACCGAAAAGAAACATTTTCAAATTTTATATCTCCCAAATTTTCTTTTGATAATTCAATTTTGTTTTCTGTTTCTTCTCTTTCTAAATCCATGATTTCAAAAAGTCTGTCTGCTGCAATTAGTGCATTTTGTGCTGTTTTATTCATATTTATTAAAGAAGCCACAGGAGAAGTAAAATATCCTATCAGAGCATAAAACGAAAACAATTCTCCAGGAGTAATTGCTCTGTCGATTACATAACCTGAACCAATCCACATTAAGATTACAGTAAATACAGATGCCAAAAACTGCGTCGATGTTGTGGCAAAAATGCCATTTAGACCAGATTTATATGTTATAAACAATAGTTTTACAAATTTGTTTTCGGTTTTTAAATTTGAAAACTCTTCGATCCCAAATTCTTTTACAGTTCTAACATGCGTAATGCTTTCAACTAATTGTGTTTGTAATTCAGCTGCATTTTCCATTATGTTTCTTTCAACCTTTTTGTTGAATTTATTTAGCAGAAAATAAACAAAAACATAAAACGGAATAACCAGAATAATGACCAAAGCCAATTTCCAATAATAGGTAAACATTAATACAAATGAAAAGACGACGATAAAAATATTTACAATCATTTCGATCGCAGTTTCATTTATAAAGGATCGTATTTTTACAGCATCATTTATTCTAGATGTGATTTCTCCGATTTGCATCGTGTCAAAAAACCGCTGTGGCAGATGAAGCAAATGTTTATAATAACCTAAGATTAATTTGGCATCGATTAACTGGCGTGTTTTCATCACAAAAATGCTTTTCTTTGAGCCAATATAAGCCTGAAGCAAAATAATTGCGATCATGGAAACACTTAATAAATTAAGCAGATTTCTATTGCCATCAACTAAAACATAATCCGTTATTTTTTGAATATAAATAGACATAGCCAATCCTAAAACTGTAAATACAATAGCACCAATTAATGCTTGAATTAAAATAGTTTTGTGTGGCTGAATTAAATTCCAAAACCGTTTTATAGGCGAAGTTTTTTCATTTAATGTTTTAAAATCATTATTTGGTGCAAAAAGAATTAAAACGCCCGTCCAGATTTTTTGAAATTCATCAAAAGTGTATGTTTCCATTTTACCAAAACCTGGATCCATAGCCATGATTGTAGATTTTTCAACTTTATAAATCACTACATAATGATGTAATTGCTCTTTTGTGATAATGTGGGCAATTGCTGGAAGCGGGATTTTATCTAAAGAATCAAAACCTCCTTTTACTCCTTTTGCTGTAAAACCCATTTTCTCGGCAGCTTCAATTATCCCAAGAACATTAGTCCCTCGCTTATCTGTATTGGCATATTGACGAATTCTGGCTATGGGAAGATTAACTTTGAAATGGTTTCCAATAGATGCCAAACAAGCAGCACCACAATCTTTAATATCATGTTGTTTTATTTTTATTGAAGCCATTTATATTTTAGCAGATAATTGTTTTGGGTTTAGCCAATTGTCTATTTTGTCAAATAGCAAATCGAATAAACTTCGGCGTGTAATTATATATCTTGTGGTTAAGGTCATTCCTTTTGAAACATCGGTTTTGTAACCCGATTTTAGGTGTAAAGTTTTAGAATCTAATGCACAGCGAACTTTAAAAAATGCTTGTTCTCCCTGCATTGTTATATTTTGGTCAATATCAATTACTTTCCCTTCCAACAAACCCCATTGGTTATAATTAAAAGCATCTAATTGAAATTTTACTTTTTGATTTTTCTTAATCAAACCAATATCATTTGGAGAGACATTATTCTCAACAATAAGATGATCTGGAGAAGAAATTGTTGCAATAGATTGCGATGCATTTACAAAAGAACCTTTTTGAATCCCTGAAAAGTTTTCTATAGTTCCCGAAATGGGAGCCAAAACAAAATAATTATTCGACTCAACGTTTATTTTAGTAACAGTTCCATTAAGATTTTTTAATCGTTCTTCTAAATCTCTTTTCTGATTTTCCCATGTTGATTTTTGCTGACTTACAAAACTTTGCAACGCTTGTTTGGCTAAACGTAATTCATAATCATATTTTTCAAAATCTGCTTTTGCAATAATATCTTTATCATAAAGAATTTTATTACGATCGTAATTTATTTGTGCTTGCGAAATTTTACTTTGCAGTTCGTTTTTCCCTGATTGAAATTTAAATAAATCCTCTCGCGCTGTGGATGTCTGCAATTGCGATGTTTTGTTGTGCAAAAGATTTGAAATATCACTTAACAATAACAAAACAGAGCTTGACAATGTATCTTGGGTTCTTTTCTCGCTTTCCAAATTCTCTTTAGAGATCTTTAAAAGTGTATCTCCTTTTTTTACAAAAGCATTATTTTTTAATGCTATCCAATTTATCCTGCCGCTTACAATTGTTGCAACAGGAACATTGTCTATCTTGCTTCTAATAATACCACGGCTCTGACTACTGATGTCGACTTTAATTAAAGGCAATAATCCCAAGAAAATCAGAACGGTTAAAATTAAAATCAAATAGATTGAAAAGCTTTTTGTTTTGTTTTTTGCTATAAGATTTTCTAGGGTGTTTATTGGGTCTGAACTAAAATTCATAGAAAGATTTTGACATTAAAAAATTCTCTTTCCAAGAACTTTAGGAAAGAGATTGTCTGACCAAATTAAAAGCATTTGTTATTTAAAAAGATAACCAATAGCATAGCCTAGTAAGTATAAGGATACACATATAAATATTCCCAATCTTATCTGTTTTAAAAATTTAGATGATTCCATAATATATATTCTTCTTTATAATTAATCCTAGTTTAATAAATAATACAAAGCCTTTCCAATTACTTTTCCACTGTAATATGTAAAAATCACAAATGCTGCTACTGTAACAATAATTTCTAACTTAATATTTATTTTAAATTTTCTACTTCCCATATTTTTTTAATTCATTCATTTTTAATTGATTTTCAAAAGAATAGGTTTTAGACATTTTATTATAAATCTCATATAATTGAATAATTTTTCCCGACATTTCTTTTTTGTCATTTTTGTTCATTTCGACAGAAATTCTTAAATGTAAAAGATCTGCAAAATCTTTAATATTTTCGTAATCAACATTTCCAGAAATTATTTCGATTATTTTTTCTGTCTCCTTTTCTAAAATTAATTTTAAAGACAGCCTAAAATGATATTCTGTAAACTCATTAATATAATTATCAATGTCTTCAACGTCTAAAGGTTTCTGTTTTGATAAGGCTGATAAAAAATCTGACAAATATTTAATGTTTCTTAAAATTGAATCTTTATTTGTTTCCATATAAATGATCATAAATACTAAACCTTAATCGTCTCATGAGTTTTATTTCTATCAAATTCCTCATTAATTTTATGAACTACTAAAAAGAAAAGGAATGCAACTGGAAAAATAAAAATCATTAAATAACTTATAATATTTTATTGCTGTTTTATTGTTTTCGCTGTATAAGTATGCTTAACAATTATTTAATGAAAACAAAGTACTAGTGACTATTACAAAAACAGAAACACAAAATCCAAACAAAACAAGTATAAATACATTAAATTATTATCCCATTTTCTTTCATACAATATTTATAATGAGGGAGTTTTAGATCCCTCATTTAAAACATCAACTTTCTTGTTTATTGGTTTAGAGCTGAAATTTAATTTAAAAATTGCCCAATAACATATCCACACAGATAAGAGAACCCTAAAATGTAGATAGTAATTATTATTGATTTTAATTCCGATGACATTTCCATAAATAAATTAATTAATGTGATATAAATAGCCTATGCATATCCAACACCATGTGCGATACCTATGATCGTTATATCCACAAGTATAACTAGTAGAATTCCACCTTCAACTTCCTGATTATTAAGTTTTTAGATGAGGAATTTTAACAATCTCTCATCTAAAAAAAGTTGTGATTTACCAAGAATAAACCATATCGTAAGCATTTGAGATGCCCGACAAATATGCATGACCTGAGAATCTTATAAATTCTCCAACTCTGTAAGCAAATGTTACTCCTCCACTAATTTCTCTTGCTTCTTCTATTGTTAATTCTGTTATATTTTCCATATTTAATTATTTTTAGTTAAAAAAGACTTCTAATAAATTTTTCGATAAAATCCCATTGTGAAAAAACAAATAGCAATGAAATAAAAATTATAATTTTTATAAAATTTCTTTTTATTCTTTTCTTTTCAGTTTTTTGATATTGTTTTTCCATAATTTTCTATTCTTAAAAATTTTACATTTATGATTTAGTCTTTACAAGGCAGTCCCTTAAGACCTCTTTCAAAATTATCCCAATCAGCAATACAAGCAGTTGCAATCGCTCCAAGAACAACTAACCAAATTCCTCCTTCGACTTCTTTTATCTCTTGAGCATTAAGCTCAACCAAATTCAATTCTTCTAAATTCATAATTCAAATTTTAAATGTTAATAAACTCAACAAAATTCATTTTCTCGAGAAGCATTTTGTTACAGCAAACTTATCAGACTTCCGTCCAATAAACTTGGACGGAAGTTAGAACCTCCAAAAATTTCTTTAGATTCATCATCTTTTATTGTTTTAAGGGAAAAATTCAAAATCAATTCAAAATGAGTTTCATAATAAAATGTCTCTCTTTTTTTACAATATTTTATTGGAGCATCGAGTTCTTTTATTAGGTCTAGCTCGTTGTAAAACTGGCTTCGGCTCAAACATAACCTTCTTGCAAATGCCAGAGGAGAGCCTGTTTTTTCTCCAGAAATCAATTTGTGCATTTCTTTTATTCTCTCAATTTGTTTAATAAAATTCATATTCTCACTGTAAAAAATTAATAAAACAAAAAAGTCTTTAAGAAATTCAAAATAGTTTTGTTAACTACTTAAGAATAATCTTATAAGCTTAAAAAAATGAAATTAGAATTGAAATTTTAAAAAACCTTCCCCAATAAGTTTTAAAAATATCAGAATAGGACATTTTGTAACATTTTCATGGAATGAAGTACTAATGCAATAATTGAGATTTACTTTTTTGTTTAATAAAAACTAATATAATTATTAACAAACATTTAAAATCTTAAACACTATATTGCACACTTATATTAAAATAGAAAACGCTACTTTTGTGCGTTAAATACGAATTAAAAACAAAAAATGGATATAGTTATCAAACTCTCTCAATTTCTATTGAGTTTATCTTTACTTATTATTCTTCATGAATTAGGGCATTTTATCCCTGCTAAATTGTTTAAAACCAGAGTCGAAAAATTTTATTTGTTTTTTGATGTTAAATATTCACTTTTCAAAAAGAAAATAGGAGAAACAGAATACGGTATTGGATGGCTTCCTCTTGGTGGTTATGTGAAAATTTCTGGAATGATTGATGAAAGTATGGACAAAGAGCAAATGGCTCTGCCTCCACAGCCTTGGGAATTTCGCACAAAACCAGCTTGGCAGCGTTTAATTATTATGCTTGGTGGTGTTACGGTAAACTTTATCTTGGCTTTTATTATATATATAGGTATGGCATTTGCTTATGGAGATACGTATATTGCTAATGCTGACTTAAAAGATGGTGTTGCAATTGAAAATCCTGCTATGCTTAAAGCTGGTTTTAGAACTGGTGATAAAATTATTTCTATTGATGGAAAAGCTGTAGAAAATTTTGATAGTGACATGAACATGAATGTGATCATGGCAAAACACGTTTTGATTGAAAGAAACGGACAACAGCAAACGATTACTATGCCAACAGATTTTGTTGACCAGCTTTCTAAAACAGAAAAAGGAATGCTTATCGATATCCGCAGACCTTATGCTATTGGAAAAGTTACAGAAGAATCTGCTAATCAGAATTTGAAGGCAAAAGATTTGATTCTTTCTCTTAATGGACAAAAGATTAAATATTTTGACGAGGCAAAAGCTGTTTTATTAGCTAATAAAGGAAAAGAAATTCCTGCAGTTGTTTTACGTGATTTTAAAGAAACTCCAATTACTTTAAAAGTTAATAATGAAGGAAAATTGGGAGTTATACCTGGTGGTTTAGACATGAAATCATTAGAAAAACTAGGTTATTATAAAATAAGCACAAAAGAATATGGTTTCTTCGAATCTATTCCGGTTGGTCTTCAAAAAGGAAAAGATCAATTAGTAGGTTACGGAAAACAATTGAAAATGATTTTTAATCCAGAAACTAAAGCTTACAAACAAGTGGGTGGTTTTGCTGCGATTTACAACATTTTCCCTAGTTCTTGGAGCTGGGAAGTATTCTGGTCAATCACAGCTTTATTGTCAATTATGCTTGGAGTTATGAATTTATTGCCAATTCCAGCACTTGATGGTGGACATGTGATGTTTTTATTGTATGAAATTATTAGTGGCAAAAAACCGAGCGATAAATTCCTAGAGAATGCGCAAATGGTTGGTTTTGTTTTACTTATTTCACTACTACTATTTGCTAATGGTAACGACATTTACAAGGCAATTGTTGGCAAGTAAAAAAAAGTCAAAAAAAGAGTGAAAATGTTTTTGAGAAACTAAAAATAGTTTTATATTTGCACTCGCTAAAAAGAGCAACAACTTCCTCCTTAGCTCAGTTGGTTAGAGCATCTGACTGTTAATCAGAGGGTCCTTGGTTCGAGCCCAAGAGGGGGAGCAACTTTTTTTAGCAAACATATTAACCTTTTAAGGTGATTCCTCCTTAGCTCAGTTGGTTAGAGCATCTGACTGTTAATCAGAGGGTCCTTGGTTCGAGCCCAAGAGGGGGAGCTTAAAAAAAGACGATCAAATTGATCGTCTTTTTTTTTGCCCAAATTCTTTTTTACGCAGAGGACGCTAAGAGTTTTTTTTATGCAAGACTTAATAGGAACCGCAAGAGTTCGCAAAGGTCTACAAAATTGTCATTTCGACCGAAGGGAGAAATCGCACTAGAAACTCCACAAAGTATATTTCCAATCTTTGCCGATCTGCGTGTGTGATTTCTCCCTTCGGTCGAAATGACAAAACTGCTTCTTTAGATAAAATTCGCAAAGTTTTATTCGTGTAGAATATCAAACATAACCCGTGGTTTCAACCACGGGAAACGAATAATAGTCTCTCTTTATATCTCAATGGTTAAAACCATTGGCTATAACTATAAATAAGAAATCAGGCTAAAACTTAAAATAAAAAAAGTTCACAAAGCTATACATACACAAAGCTCTGTGAACTTAATATTTAGATTTTGGTAACACTCAGCATCAAAATAGCTTTGCGACCTTTGCGCCTTCTTAGCGTTCTTTGCGGTTAAAAAAACTTCGCAAGCAAAAAAACTACTTCACAACCAAAGTTTTGCTTTTAAACCTTTTCATCAAAGCATTTGCTTTTTCTAATTGATTGATTGCTTTTAAGGATTGAGCATATCTGTAGTAGTAAATAACATCGGGATCTTTGACCAAATTAAGCAACTGTTCATAATAACTCGCTGCGGTATTAAAATTACCTTCAAAATAAAGTCGGTCGGCTACTTTTTGTAGCATTTCTGGAGTTCGATAGCCTTTCTCTAATACTTTAGCGTAAGTGCCTGTTACATCTACACTAGTGTATTTCGTTTCTTTGGCAGGAGCCGAAATAGCAACCTCAACAGGTTTGAGTGAGGTTAATAAATGCTCTTCTTTGGCTTTTGGAGATTCAACTGGAGCGATTGTTTTGTCTTTTCTTTTTACATATCTCGGAATCACCGTTCTGGTGTTATTTGGACCTAAATCGTAAGTGTCAACCATTTCAAGTTTGGAAACTTCGTAGGTTATAATTCTTCCGCCAAAAAGTTTATTGATTCTTTCTTCTACATAATAGGATTTTATAACCAGATTTTCATCCGACTGAGTGTCTGTCAATAATATGGTCTGCCCTTTTGCTGTCGAAACTGTTGTGTTTTCTTTTTTCTGGGCGAAACAATTGAGGTAAATTATTAATAAAAATGCGCTGAAAAACACTCTGGACTTTTTCATAAACAGTTCAATAAAATTAGTGGTCTGGCTAAAAATTTTATTAAATATATATGATTCAGCGTGTTACACTTTAACAATCTCTGTAACTAACTTGAAAAAACGTTAAAATACCTTTTTTCGATGAAGCCTTCCTGATTACGGAAAAAGCTTCCTTATGTTGTTGTTTTTTAACCGCAAAGACGCTAAGAAAGCGCAAAGTTAGCAAAGTTTTTAATAATCAAACTTTGCTAACTTTGCGTAAAACCTTGTGCCTTTGCGGTTAAGAAAAAAACTATTTAACAGCTAGCGTTTCGCTTTTGAATCTTTTCATTAAAGCCTCTGCTTTTTCAGTTTCGTTAATGGCTTTTAGAGATTGAGCATATCTATAAAAATAGATTACTTCTAAATCTGAAGTTAGCTCAAATAACTGCGTATAATAACCTGCGGCTTCGGTTAGATTTCCATCAAAATAAAGTCGATCGGCAACTTTTCTTAGCATTTCGACTGTTTTGTAACCTTTGTCGATTACTTTTCCATAAGTATTTATTACATCAATATTAATCGATTTTGATTTTGGAACAGAAGCTGTAAGTGCTGTTTGGGCGGGTACTAAAGGTGTTTTTACATCTTCTAAAGGAGCTTTTGCCGGTATAGCATTAGGAACTATGAGATGTTTTGGTTTTGCATATATCGGGATTACAGTTCTGGTGTTATTTGGACCTAAATCGTAAGTATCGACCATATCCAGTTTTGAAACTTCATAGGTTATAATTCTTCCCCCAAAAAGCTTATTAATTCTTTCTTCTACATAATAGGATTTTATAACAAGATCTCTACCTGCAAGATTATCCGTCAATAATATCGTGTTTCCTTTTGCTGATGAAGCGGAGGCAGTGTTGGTGCGCTGGGCAGGACAGTGAAGAGAAAATACGAATGCAAGTGTACTTAAAACTGCTCCATACTTTTTCATGATTAATCATTAAAATTAAATGCCAGGACTTAAAACTTACATAAAGTTACGCAATATCTCTTCTCGATGTCCTAATCGCCTTTTAAAAACCCTAAAAAACGTTTAAATGCCTATTTCCGCTTAATAATTCCTATTTTCCGTACAAGCTTTATGGATTTCTTCGTCTGTGAATGGTTCTAAGGCTTTTACGAGCATTTTACTCGTTCTAATGCAACTCAGCATTTTAATTCGTAAAGGGAGACTGTTTCCTGGTTCTGTTTCAAGAAGGTGTTCGAAAATTTCATTTAAGTATTCAGGATGGTTTCTAAAATCTCCATCGAAACAAATATCTGATACAAATTTGGACAAAGATGCTATTACCTTATTCTCGCTTGCATTGTTTTCATTTTGTGTTGTCATGGCGTTTATATTTACTGTTTTGGTTTTTAATAATTATTGTACGAAAAATTGTATTTTTGTTTGAGCGAATTAAACAATAGAATCCATTCTAACAAAACATTAGGTTTAGTAATTCACCAAAAAAGATAGTGTTTTACTATTATCCTAATTTTTAAGGATTTTTAATATCTTTGAAGTATGAGCACAGCAACAAAACCAAAACATATAGGGAGAAACATAAGCCGCATTCGTGAGCTTAGAGGAATGAAACAAGAAGCACTTGCCATTGCTATTGGTATGAGCCAACAGACGATTTCTAATATTGAGGGAAGCGAAACGCTTGACGATGAAAAACTAAACGTTATTGCAGAAGCTTTGGGTGTTTCGGCTGATTCAATAAAAAGTTTTTCAGATGAAGGTGTCGTTAATTATTTCAATAATGTATATGACAACGCTATCACTGATAGTATTGTTAATGCAAATGCTCTAGAATGCACTTTCAACCCAATTGATAAAATTGTGGAACTTTATGAGCGTTTGGTTCAGGCTGAAAAAGATAAAGTGGAGTATTTGGAGAAGTTGATGAAGGGGAAGTGATCTAAAAACAGCATGAGGTTTACATTATATACATCTTTAATTTGTTTTTTGTAAATTTGCATCATTATGAAAGATATTTCTAACACATCCGAAAGAGTACAATTTGCTTTAAAGCAAATGAGTAAAGTTATGCCTTCTGTAAAGAAGCAAGTGGCTGTTTATGAAAGAAACATAGCTTTGGGAAAAGATCAAAAAAATCCACCAGTAGCTCCTCAATTCAAGAATGTCTAAACCTATTTTAACAGTCATTGCCGGATGCAATGGCTCTGGAAAATCTACTTTTTCTAAAGTACTTTCTCCTGAAAATTTTACTCCTTTTGATTACGATTTCTATTTTTTAAAATTTTATAGCTCTTTATTCGATTCAGATATAAGAGGAGAAATGGCTCATAGATTAGCCTTTACTGAATTAGAAAATCAAGTTAAAACAGCTATCGGCAACAAATCTAGTTTTTGTTATGAAACTAATTTCAATTCAACTCCACTTCACTGGCCTGATATATTTAAAAATAATGGATATGATTTACAGCTTATTTTTCTATGTCTAAATTCTATCCAAGAAGCAAAGAAAAGAGTTGCTATACGTGTTGAAAATGGAGGTCATTTTGTTCCGGAAAAAGAAATTGAAAGACGATATAAAGATGGATATGATAATCTTAATAAATTTTTCGATTATTTTGATTATGTTGACATATATGATTCTTCCGCATATGAACAACAACCTTCTTACGTATTATCTATTGAATCAGGAAAAATCCAATCGATAAATTATGTACCTGATTATTTAAAAAATTTAATACCTAATATAATTCCATAGAATCAAGAAAAAAGCGCCACAATCCTAAGATTACGGCGCTTTTCTATTTTCTTTAAAACTTTAAGGTTAGTTAAACCCCTAATTTATTTATAACTTCAATTGCTTGTTTAAAATCAAGAAATCAACTTTCTAAAAGTAATACTTATTCTTTCTGCAGCATTATTTCCTGTTTCTGGCAAAATAGAATGAAGCCAAAATTCCTGAACGGATTGAGTCATATAGAACAAACTATTCGGATAAAGCGAAATATCAAGAATACTATATGGATCTAATTTACTTTTAAATCGTATTATTCTTTTATTACCCAATGAAACAATGGCAACTCCAGTATTATCTGCAAGAATATCTACTTGATCGGAATGAAAACCCATTTTTGACTCTCCATTTTCATAATAATTAATCAAACAATTATTTATTGAAAAACTAAGCCTTTCTTCAACTAAAGAAGCTGTTTCAGATATATAATCAGGAAACTCTATAAACGGATAAGATATATTAGAATAATTATAAGGAACACCATAACTAACTGTTTTTCTCGCCTTAATTTCAGTATTCCAATCTGAATCATTCTTTATTTTTTGAAATAGAATTTCATGATTTGACAGAAGATTTTCTTCTATTTTCATTTCATTAAGTAGTCCATTTATATCCATTATCTTTTATATTTTTAAAAAGCAGTAAAATTATAAGATTTTTCGTTTTTTTTTTGTTTTTGCAAATAAAAAAAGCAGTATTACTTTTAAGTAATACTGCTTTTTTTTCATAAAATCGATACGTTTTAAACCCCTAATTTCTTAGCAATTTCAGCAGGAATTCCTCCTTTGTTTACTAGTAATGCAGTAGTTTTATATTTTACGAAGTTCTTAGTTACAAACAAGAAACCTTTGTAGTCGTTTGTTTCTCCCCAAGAATTTTTTACGATATAGTATTCTTTTCCAGTTTGATCTTTTGCAAGACCAATAATGTGCATTCCGTGGTCGTCTGTTGTAGTGTAGTTATCAAACGCAGCCTGACGCATTTCTGGAGTAATTTCTGGTTCTGCTTTTGGTCCGTTAAACATGTCTGCTTTTTCTTCTGCAGTCATATCGTCAAATTTTTTAGAAGTTACATAAGCTACCCCGTTTTTCCAGCTAAAGCTTTTCTCGCTAACATCTGTTGCCCAAGCTACAGTATATCCTTTTTTAAGTGCGTTGTCGATAACATCTGTCATATCGTTCAATTTTACGTTGTAAACTTGATCCAATGACCAGTTGTCTGGCACCATCATAGTTGTTTTTTGGTAATATGGAGCATTTGTAAAAGATGACATTTCTACATACTCATCTGGGTTAATTCCTACTACTTCTTTAGCAAAAGATTGCGGAGTGTAGTTTTTTCCTTTGTAGTTAAAGTTATCTGGCACTTTTCCTAAGTAAGAATCAATAACTGCTGCGTAAGCTTTTTGCCAGTTTGGAGTTAATTCTCCGTTCGGGTTTTTAACCACTGCTGTAAGAACACCTTCGATAAGAGCGCCCATTTCAGCAAATTTGTTTTTGTCTGTTCCGTAGTTTAATCCTGTATAAACTTCTCTTGGCACAGTTCCGTATTTTTTATACATATTAATTACATCGTGCAAAGCTCCACCGTCTCCAAGAGTAATTGCTCCATGCATACGAACATAGTTTACCCCTTTTTCAACATACACGTTTCTTGCAGAATAAATTTGAGATAACTCAACTGGCTGTTTCCCTAAACGAATCATTTCTGACTCTAAGAATGAGTTTGTCGAGTAGCTCCAGCAAGTTCCAGATGATCCTTGAGATTTTACTGATGTTGTTCCTAGATTAATTACTTCTGTAAATTTGAAGTTCTCTTTACTTTTGTCGCTCGCGTTTAGTTTAAGTGAGTTCACTAATACGTCTTGCGCAAAACAGCCTGCTGTTCCAGCTAAAAATACTGAAGCTGCAAACACTGATTTGAATGAAAATGTATTCATAATTTATGTTTAAGATTTAACAAAATTAGTCTCCATTGTTTCTAATTTGTTACAAAACAATTAAATATTATACAATTTGTGTGATGTTTAATTGTTAATATTTTCTTAACGACTAGAATTATTAAGACATTTAATACAAAAAACCTCAATAATGGCTTATTAAGGTTTTTTGGGGTTATTATTTTATAAATTAACTTCTTACAAGTTTTTTGCGTCTTTGTTTATCGCATCCAATTGCTTCCAAAAACGATATAGTACGCCCAATCTTCTGGGCCTTTTGCAATGTCTACTCCCATACGAAGTTTGAACTTTCTGGCTAAGAGGTATCTAAAACCGCTTCCGTAGCTGTAAACAACGGGTTTTGCAAAAGCCTTGTCCCAATCGTCAAACGCACTTGCGAGACCTCCAAATCCCATAACGCTCCAACGTCTGTAGACATCCCATCTTAATTCGCCTTCGGCAACAATACTGGTGTTTCCCATGTATCTCGCTGCGGGAATTCCTCGTAAATTGATTCCAGGTTTTAAATAAAAAGGCGGACTTCCCAACGCCTGCTCCCCTTCAATCCTTAGTCCGCCAATTAGTTTTTTAGCCAATGGATAATAGCCTATTGTAGATAAATTAATACGCCAAGCTTGGTAATCGCTTCCAAGTGCTTTATCTGACCAGAAAAAATCGGCCTGAACCCTTATCCCTTTGTCTGGTGTAAATATATTGTCACGTCCGTCAAACTGCACTGCGCCTCCAAGCTGACTTATGGTGCTTTTAATATCTTTTGGATCTACAAATGGTGGCGGAAGATTAAAATCGGGCAGGTTTATTTTTGAGTTTAAAAACAGATATTGTGGACCTGCGCTCCATTTTGCGTTCTTAAATTGTTTGAGCCATTGTGTATAAAAAATGGTCGATTTAAAGTTGAGTTTAAATTCCTGATCTGCCTGATTAGGTAAATTATTGGCATAAAATGATAAATTCATGTCGCCATAAGCCGCGAAAACACGATATAATATTTTAGGTTTAACAAGTGTTGAAGAACGAAAAGCTCCACCCATCCAGCTTTTGTTGGCAGTATACATTCCGATTCCTCCTGTAATGTCTGGATTTACAAAACGTTTTGTTCCGTCTTCTTCAATAACTGGGGCTCTTTTTTTAAGGAAAATTGGCGCGACTGCACCTCCAAAACCTCCAACAGCTGGTTCTGTAATAATAGTTGGCACTACTATAAATCCGTTGGCGTAGATAAGAAAATCACTCAAATCGAAAGCACCGTCTAGAGAATCTTTAAAAACAACTTGGTGTTTTTGTGCATTTAAAAAACTGAATGACAATAACATCCAAAGCGAAAAGAGTATTATTTTTGATGTTGGCTTTTTGTTTTTCATATAAGAATGTTATCGTTTTATATTTAAAATTACCTCATCTCAAAAACCTGAAATCTCTTAGAATAAACTCAGAAATTATTTTTTATTGAAATTGAAAACGTGCGCCAGCGTTATAAAAAAAGTATTTCCCTGAAATCTATTTACTGCATCTACTTCTCCAACCCATCTAAAACCCACCGAAGTCATGCTACTAAGATGTAAATAATTGATTTCGGCTCCGAGTCCGCCAACTCTGTCTTTTTCTGGTTCTATAATAATACCTGTTCCAACAGGTATTTTATCTTCTGTCAATTTGTATTGCAGATAATAAATTAAACCCGCATTTAAGATGCCTTTTGGAGCCGTTTTTTCGGCATTCATACAATAGAATGTTTTTCCTAAACCGCCTTCAACACTTAAAATATCTCCTGTTTTAATGTCGGTATCTTTCTTTTTTCCGTTGATTTCATAAGCTGCCAATGCAGAAAAATGAAATGTTTTCTTTTCATTAAAATATAAAGTTGTTCCTGCAGAAAACTCATTCATAAACATTCCTAAACCGCTATTGTTGCTGTCGCCAAGGTCGTATTTCCCTGTTGGCAAATACATTTGATAACTGAAAACAAAATCGGCTCTTTTGTTGTGCCAGCCTAATTGAACGGGCTGCACGTACATATCTGTAAAAGCAAAATCACTTTGTGAATCGACATAACTTCCTTGAATGGTATTTGAAGCTCCAGCTAATAAAATTGTAGCTCCGTAATTGGCTCCTAAAATTTTAAAATCACTCACATAATTGGCTCCAACACCTGTTATAAACATCGTAATATCTGGATTTCCAATTTTATCTCCGTTGCCGTTTCGCAATGAAGATGCTGTATAAATATATCCTGGAATATACACGCTCAAGGTTTTTTCAGGAGCCTGAGTTCCAGATTGAAGTCCCATTGCGCCAAGAATATGTCCGCCTTTTAATTGTGCATTACCATATAAGGAAAGCAGTAGTGACATTACTGTCAAAATTGATCGTAATACTTTTTTCGAATTATTAATCTTTTCTATCATATCGAAATGTTTTAAGATGAATTAAGATTTACAACCGTCGCTAATATTTATGCGAAGAATTTTATTTAAAATAATAAGCGCCTGTTCGATCTGGGTTTATTCGAATGGTTTTAAAATACTCTGAAGGAGATTTTCCAGTATGCTTTATAAAGGCTCTAAAGCAGGTTGTACGGGATTTAAAACCAGAACCCCACGCCATTCCTTCCAGCGATAAATCTTTCCATTCTGGATCGTTTATTTTTTCTTTAAAATATTCTATCCTTTTCAAATTAACATAATCCTGAAAATGAAGTCCAAATTCAGAATTAATTAAATTGGACAAATGATGTACAGATATTCCCGTTTCGTCAGATAGATCTCTGATTACGAAATCTTTCTTTAGAAAAAGATTTTTCGAGTTTAAAACATAGTCTAATTTTAGAAGGTATTCTTCTCTTTTTTCAAGCGTTAATTCATTCGCAATTGGAATAACAGTTTTGGTTTCTTTTGTTTTTACCAATACTGTATTATCTACAACAAAGTCAAATGTTTCTTCTTCGTCATGAAAAATCTGTGGTTTGAAATACAGCCATCCAACAGTAAAAAATAAAACAGAAGAAATGAGTACGTAACACGAAAGATCTGTGGCTTCAACTTTTCTCAGTAAAAAATGATGAACAAAAAGCGCCGAAAATAAGAACAAAATCATAAGGTTATAAACTCTAATCCAGTTAATTACTTTAATTCGATGAAATTGATTTCCTCTAAATTTTTTCAGATCATAGTTTAAAATCAACATGGTTTGAAAAAATACATAGAAAAGCCAAATCGTCAATGTTAAAACAGAAAATGGATTTTTGATTAATCTTGAAATATAATCGACAGCCTTTATATTGGTATGACTTCCAACATAAACAACCAACGTTAAAACGAAATAAATTATGAAAGGCACAAAATGCAGCCAATCGTATTTTCTAAAACTTTTATTAAGTGATAAAATATTTCTAACATATAAAAAAGAACATGGCGCGGTTAAAAATATAAACGCTTTTGTAATGGTAAATAGATCTGGGAAATTTTTAAATAAGTTGGCCGAGAGATAAAAATTGTAGATACTTACTACCGCCAAACTCAATAAAAACATTCCCAAAAAGAAACTTTTAGAATAGTTTTTTCTGGAAAAAAGAACCATAATTGATGTAGCTAGCCCCGCAATTGTGGCTATGAAAAAGAAAAGTGAGAGTAATATATCGATCATTTTTTTAAGCTTAACTGAGTAAATATTTTTCTTAAAATCTTAAAAATAGAGTACGAGAAGGGGCGTGTAACCATAAAGAATTGTACTTGCCAAAGACCGGCAAGTACAACAGCTTTACTTTATATTAATTATTTTTTATCTGCTCCCGGAGGGAAACCTGTAAGTATTTTTTTGATTGCACCGTTAATAAATTCTTCCGGATTGTCTGGTTTACTGTCAATTTCGGCATTTCCAATTCCTTGCCAAATTAACTTATCCGTTTTTGTAGACACAATATCAATTACTAATGAACCATCAACATAGTCATAAGTATCAAATGTCGTATTGGCACCACCCATCATAGCGCCACCGCCCCAATATCCATAAGGGCGATACATTCCGCCATATCCATAAAAGTTAGTGTTGGCACTAACAGAAGTTTTATTTTTTAAGATGGAAACAGCATTCACTTTTAAATCTGGATTAGAAGATTCTGTAAATCCTTTAGCAAGCATTTCATTTCGGATTGCTTTTGCTACACGATCAACATTTAACTGATTTACCTGACCTTCCTGTGCTCTTAGATCATAAACAGCAAATGTTTTGTATTCGCTGAAATTAACAGCATGATCATAATCGGTCGTTACTTTTACAGTTGGAGAACAGCTGTAAATTAAACCCAAAAATAAAATTGGGATAAGGCGAAGATTTGTTCTTTTAATATTCATGTTGTGGTATTTATTAAATTAATAATTAAATCAGTTTAACTCGAATGTATTAAAATCGTAAAAATCTTGAACGGGGGGCAAAGCGTGCATTAATAATCGCCTATTCGACACAAACATCTACTAAACAATTACTTAGCTTACTCTCAAAGATAAATCATTTTATTTAATTAACAGTATTAAATAAATAAAATCTTACTTTGCCGTTTTCTAGTATATTTCGTTCCTTTTTTAAAGTTTATTTTACTTTGTACAACTACATACTAATTTCTATTTTCTTTTGATTCATAGAATTAGATTTCATCTGAAATAGGCAGTTTTCCATGTTTTATTGCCTCCAGCATTTTATTATAATCCGATTCGTTTTGATTGGCGTATAAAACCGAAAATTCCGAAATGGCATCTGCAAATTCATCTGTATCTCCAATATAACCTGAAATTACCGAAGGATCTCCCGAGCGAGCATGAGCTCTCGCAAGCGCCCATCCGCAGGCTTTGGCATATTCTGCCATGTTTTTAGGTTTCATCACTTCGAGAACTGGTTTTACTTTGGCATCTCTAAGCTGACGGATATAGAAAAACCTATTTTTACTATCGTCTGTCCAGCCCAGAAAAATATCCGAGGCAGATTGCATTAGCTTTTGTCCCATTACAATCCGTTCGCCCTGATGGCTGTATTTTCCTTTTATTTTTACATTTCCTTCCAAAACACTTTTTCGAGCTTCTTTAAACTGTAAAAAAATAGGTTCTCCAGTTGCCGACATTAACAGACTAATACCGCACAATGTTCCAACGCTGCCTACGCCAACTACTTTTATGACAATATCTTGAAGCATGTATCGGCTTAACAAAATCTGCTTTTCTTCTGAAAGCGATTCTAAATATCTATTATGGATAATTTCACCCTCTTTAGCCACTTGTTTTTCAAGTTCTCCGCTTGGATGGAATATCAATGGCGGATCATCTTTTATGCGAGCTCTGGCGCCATCAAAATAAGTCATCTTTGCAAACTCTTTTTCATGAGCCGTATACTCTGATGCTTTTTTAATTCTTTTCTGGTCAAATTCTTTAAATTCTTTGTCTCGACCTAATTCGATCAATTCTGCCAAATCAATATCAGCATACCAGATTTGAAGCGCCGATAATTTACTGTAATCTAGCATATGTCTTTTGTAGCTATCTGCAACGTTCAATGCAAATTCTTTACAATTTTTATTGGAAAATTTTCTCCATCGCCCAGCAATCACAAAACTGGCTGCGAGTCTTTTTACATCCCATTCCCAAGGTCCTGGAAAAGTTTCATCAAAATCATTAATATCAAAAACCAATTTACGTTCTGGAGTTGCAAATCCGCCAAAATTCATCAAGTGACAATCACCACAAAGTTGAAGATTTATTCCAGATACTGGAGTATGAGCCAAATCGGCAGCCATGATAGCAGCAGCGCCTCTGTAAAATGAAAATGGAGATTCCATCATTCTTCTATACCGAATTGGCAACAAACTTTCAACTCTTCCTTCGCTGGTCTGAATTAAAATATCTACTGGATTTTTGCGGTTTTTAAAAGAATTCCATTCCTGATGTTTCACCAAAGGTATTTTCTTTCTAATCGAAGCTCCTTTTTGATAACGTTCTGCCTTTGATGCTATCGGATTAAATGCGGTTTCGGCTGTATGTTTTAAATCTTCTTCCATAATTCCGATAGATAAAATTAAAGAGACCGTTTAAACTTCTTTTATTATTGTGGAAATATAAAGGCAACGACCGCTCTTAATCCCCAATCTGGTCTTATATTTGAATGACCCACAACCGGAATTAAAGGCATAACAGCAAATTGCATAGTCTGACCGCCTAATTTTGTAATTGCACCAACATTTGGGCTAACCGTAATAAGGGTTGTATTTCCTTGCCAGTTTTGAGTAATTTCTGAAGTGATTCCTAAACTTGCACCGCTTTTATAACTATGCGTTAAGAATATTTGTGTGTAAAACTGATTGAAATCTGCTCTATCTGCATTTCCTGCAACAGACCAGATTTGATTAGCTAAAAAACCTATCGAAAGTCCTTTTCCCTGATGCATTACCAAAACGCTCGGGCCAATTCCAAATTTCTCTGTTCCTAACAATTTTTCTGTAGCCGTTGGCACTAAAAAAGCGGGGCCAGCTCCTAAAATAATTCCTTTTGTTTTAGGGGCAAAAAATGCCGTTACCGTTGCATCACTTAAACCAAACTCATGTGTATTTTCTCCTGTAACATCCTGCTGATCTACAACTGGAAGAATATAACGCGTAATTAAATTTAAATTTTCGCTTAATTTAAAAGGAACAACAGGCTGTATATTGATCTGATATTTTGATCCATTATAAGCTCCAATTCCATAAGTAAGATTATTTTGCAGCGGAACACTAATTAAACTTGCCACAGGATTTGCCATTTTATCAGCGAGTTCTTGTGCGCTGTTTCCTGTTTTCTGTTCTTCTTCCTGAGCATAAGAGTTTAAACTTAAGATTAAACAGACTGCAAATAAAAGTGATCTGATAACTTTATGAAGCTTCATAGGTTTTCCCATTTTAGAATTTATAAATGCTCTTTTAAAATCAAAATGAAACAACCAACCAATAAAGTTGTTTCACTTTAATTCTAACTAACTCAACCTAATTGTCGGAAAAAACTTTTTTCCAGTCTTTTTGCATATCAACAACATGCCACTTGTTTTTAGCAGCAATATTTAGAGAAGCATTATCTTTTTCTTGATATTTATATTCTCTTATTGAATCATTATGATTTACCAGTAATTGAAATGATGGGTATTTATTTCCTTGAGAATATTGCAGCATTGCGATATCACCAGCTCCGCCCTCGTTACCGCAGGCAAAAACAGGTCGCTGCCCAATGTGCAATTGAATCCCAACAGGTTTTCCTTCTTTATCATTAAAATGATCTAGAGCCGCTTCACGCTGTACGGCATTTTTGGTCCCATCATATTTATATTTAAATGAAGTTCCCACTACCTGATCTTTTGGAATTCCGTAAAAGTCCTGAGATATTGCTCTTACCACTTCGATTGTTCCGCCTGTAACTATATAGGTTTTGAATCCGTTGGCACGGAGATAATTAAGCAGTTCTAATTGTGGCTGATAACGTATTTGTTTTACCGGAACATTTTTACCCGGATACTGTGCACTTTTAAAAAAGTCATTAACTGAAGTTTCAAATTCATCTTCGGTCATTCCGGTATGCGTTGCAGCAACGAGTTCTATAAGTGCTTTATCGCCTCCTTTTTCAAAGAATGTTTTATCTTTTTCGATTACTGCTTTAAAAGGCTGTTTTTGTGCTAATTCTGGTTTGGCTTCTACCATTTTTTTTACTCTATAAAAAGCAAAAAGTTCTTGAACATATGGTTTTTCAGCCCAAAGTGTTCCATCGTTATCAAAAGTTGCAATTCTATTTTCAACTGGAATAAAATCTGGGCTTCCTTCTTTGGTTACTTTCTCAACATAGGCAATAATATCACTTTTTAAAGCTCCATCATTCCAGCTTGGCAACGGATCGCTACTTACAGCCGTTTCTGTCTGTTTATTTTCTGCTGGAGAAGTTAAAGTGTCAGATTTTTTACAGGAAAAGAGAAACAAAACCACCAGAGATAATATATAGATACTTTTTTTCATGATGTTTTTATGTTATAAAAGAGATTCAGAGTTGTCAGTCTGAATCTCTTTTTGAATTATTTATTTTTTCTTTTTTGAAGCTGTCTCTTCTTCCTCTTTTAATTTAGGAAGAACATTTTTCTCTATATACTTTTGAGCTTTGATATCTTTCATAGCTTCTTCCATAATGGTATAAGCAGAGAAACTTGGCGGAATTGATCTTGGTGGATATTCCTTAAATGTTTCAGCAAATACAACTACATCTTGAATTGCTCCATACATTAATTGCACATGGTTCATTTGCCAATCCCAGAAAGTATTTGAAGTGATGTCGGCTCTTTCAAAAGGATCTTGATATAGATTGAATATTTTTTGAAGACGAAGTTTAGTGAAAGGTTCTGCCCAAACACCTAATGTTCCTTCTAAACGCTGTTCAGCAAAAACATATTTATAATCTCCTTCTCTTAAACCAACTAATAATCCATCATCATCTGTATAGAAGAATTTATCTCTGGCACTTTTCGCTGTTTTCCCTTCTAAAAATTTACTTTGGTCATAACCATCTAAATGCACTTTATAAGTTTTCCCATTAGCGCTATAACCTTTTAAAAGTTTATTTACAATATCTGGTTCTCCTGCAATTGAAGCAAATGTAGGAATCCAATCGTTATGGCTCATCAATTCAGTAGTTACTGTTCCTGGTTTGATATGTCCTGGCCAGCGTACAATACATGGTACACGGAAGGCTCCTTCCCAGTTAGTGTTTTTCTCTGAACGAAATGGTGTCATTGCTCCGTCAGGCCATGTATTCATGTGAGGTCCATTATCTGTAGAATAAACAACAATAGTATTGTCAGCAATTCCTAAATCGTCTAATGCTTTTAAAATACTACCGATAGTTTCATCATGTTCGATCATACCATCAATATATTCGCTATCACCATGTGTGTATCTTCCTCTGTGTTCTGCTCTTACGTGAGTACGAAGGTGCATACGAGTCGCATTAAACCAGCAGAAAAATGGTTTTCCTGCAGCGTTTTGTCTCTTGATAAAATCAATAGCTGCGGCAGAAGTTTCATCATCTACAGTTTCCATTCTTTTTTTAGTAAGTGCTCCAGTGTCTTCAATTTTTTGCTTACCTACTCTCCCAAATCGAGGATCTGTGGTTGCATCATCAACATTTGTTGCTGTACATTTCAATACTCCTCTTGGTCCAAATTTTTTCAAATATTCAGGATCTTTTGGATAATCCGGCAATTCTGGTTCTTCTTCTGCATTTAAGTGATACAGATTTCCAAAAAACTCATCAAAACCATTAACTGTTGGTAAACTTTCATTTCGATCTCCTACGTGGTTTTTACCGAATTGCCCAGTAACATATCCTAAGCTTTTCATAATACCACCTATAGAAGGATCTAGCTGACTCATTCCCATTGGCGCTCCTGGGAAACCAACTTTTGTCAGTCCTGTTCTAAGACCGTGCTGTCCCGTTAAAAAAGCGGCACGTCCTGCAGTACAGCTTTGTTCTCCATAATAATGTAAAAATCGTAATCCTTCATTAGCTAAGCGATCAATATTGGGGGTCGTATATCCCATAAGTCCATCGCTGTAGGCGCTTATATTAGTTGTTCCAATATCATCACCCCAAAGCACCAAAATGTTTGGCTTTTTGTTTTGAGCTGTAACAGAAACTCCAGAAAAAAATAGTAACGCTAGTACCCTAAAGGTATTTGTAACTCCGCATTTTAATTTGATTTGTTTCATGATAAAAAAATTCGTTAGTAATTCTCGTTATTTATATGAGTTTGAAAATCCAAAAAAATAAATGGGAACATTGCAAGCTTTCAAAAAAAAAACTCTTAAGTCAGGTTGCATCTTTTTGATGTGTTTCAAATTCATTTTATTTTAAAATCTGAAACAAAATATTTTTAACTTTTTCTTAAGTCTCTCAAAATTAACTAATAAAAGAGCGAACAATTGTATTTAAACGGCAAGAGCTTGTTTCATTTTATAATATGAAACAACAAAATTTGAGAATTTGCACCAAAATGTTTCATTTTATAAAATGAAACATATGAAAACATCAGAAAATTAAGTAGTTACAATTTTATCTTAAGAATGAAGAAAAAAGAGGAAATAATGGTTTAAAAGTTTTTTTGGGGTAACTATTTTTGAGAAATATAGTCAAATGAAACAAAAATATAGTCTTTTTCAGTCAAACTTTTGTCATATTATCAGAAAATTGACTGGTAAAATATCCTCTAAAAGACAAAATGTCGAAGTAAGGGAAAATAAATTTAGATTTAAAAAAAGTATTAAAACAAAAAAAGCCACTTAAAAATAAGTGGCTTTATATTTAAATAAAAAATTGTTAGTCGATTTGAGAAACTCTCATCGTGTTAACCATTCCTTTTTCTTTAATTGGCATTGCAGCAAGATTAATCAAATAATCTCCTGTTTGTGCATATCCTTTTTCAACAGCAATTTTATTTACATCTGTTACAGTATCATCTGTACTAACTTCATTATCATAATAGAAAGATTTAACTCCCCATAATAAATTCAATTGTGTTAAGATTCTTTTGTTTGAAGTAAATACTAAAATATGAGAAGTTGAAGGTCTCCAAGCTGAAATTTGGAAAGCTGTATAACCACTGTTTGTTAAAGTACAAATAGCTTTAGCTTCAATTTCATTAGCTAATAAAGCTGCTTGGTGGCAAACTGTTTTAGTCACAAAACGGTTTGTTTTAATTTGTGGAGTGTTTTGAGGAACTTGGATAAGTGGTGAATTCTCAACAGCCTCACAAATTTGAGCCATTCTTTGGATTACTTGTACTGGATAATTTCCTGTAGCAGTTTCTCCAGACAACATTACAGCATCTGCACCATCCATTACTGAGTTAGCAACGTCGTTTACTTCTGCTCTTGTTGGAGTTAAACTTGTAATCATTGTTTCCATCATTTGTGTAGCAACAATAACAGGAATTCTAGCAGTTTTAGCTCTACGGATCAAATCTTTTTGAACCAATGGAACTTCGTGAGCTGGAAGCTCAACACCAAGGTCTCCACGAGCAACCATTAAACCATCACAATATGCAACAATTTTGTCCATATTTTCAAGAGCTTCTGGCATCTCGATTTTAGCGATAATTGGAATTTTAACCTCAGAATGTTTCGCGATTAACTCTTGTAAGTCTTGTAAATCACGAGGCGTTTTCACAAATGAAAGTGCAATCCAGTCTACTTTTTGTTCGATTGCGAAAATCGCATCTGCAATATCTTTTTCAGTTAAAGCTGGTAAAGAAATTTTTGTGTTTGGAAGATTAACTCCTTTTTTAGATTTTAATTCTCCACCTTGAATAACTTTAGCAACAACCTCTGTTTTTTTATCTGTAGAAACTATTTCAAAAATAAGTTTACCATCATCAAGCAAGATACGTTCTCCAACATTTACATCATTTGGAAAATTTTGATATTTCATAAATGCTTTTTTTGCATTTCCGATAATATCTTCTGCAGTTGTAAAAGTGATTTCATCTCCGTCGTTTACAACAGTTCCTTCTTCCATTACACCAACTCTAAGTTTTGGTCCTTGCAAATCTCCTAAGATTGCTGTTGTGTAACCAAACTCTTCGTTTAGATCTCTAATAATGTTAATTTTTTCCTTTACTCCTTCGTAATCTGCATGCGAAAAATTGATTCTAAACACATTAACCCCTGCATCGATCATATCTTTAATGATCTCTCTTGTACTACAAGCGGGCCCAAGTGTAGCAACAATTTTGGTTTTCTTGTTTGTTAGCATTTTTTTTAAAAAATTAGATTGTTTTTTGATTTTATCTTATCTGTATCCACAGCATAAATAGCCGCAATACTTTCTATTGTGTTTAGTTTTTGTTGAATTTCTGAAAAATTAAGCGCCTCTTCGCTATTATCAATTTTCAGGAAAAAATCGACTTTTTTAAATTCAGGAAGTAAATGAATTGTTGTCGAAACCTCACTTGTTTCATTAGAAAACAAATTCTGAAAATCATTTGTACTCACAGAAATGATTTCATTTTTATTCTGAATTAAATTCCAGGAAACAGCTTTTTCTTCATCATAATAATAGAATCTAGAAAAATTTGCTTCACCTTCCTTAGTTTGAGCATGGATCTCGTTTTTGCTCTTACTTAAGTTAATTGGAAGGGTTTTATTAATAAAATAGGCTAATCTATAATCTTCTAATGAAGTATGAATTGCCATTAAATAATAATCAACTTCGTCAAATTCGTCTAAATCCAATCTATGAATAGCCATCCCTTGAAAAATCAAGTTGTAAATATACTATTTCTAAACGGAGCGTCAACAGTTATGACATGGTTGTTTTGTTAAATTATAAACGAAAACGTTATAGCATTGTGATAGTTACAACATTTTTGCAGCTATTTCTTGTCAATTTTTTCTTGAAAAGCAAAATAAGCTCTCTGCGATGCTTTTTCTTCTGCTTTCTTTTTTGAAGTTGCTCTCGCTCTCGCAACGACTTTATCATCAATACTAAGCTTGACACCAAATAAACGCTGACCGTCTATCCCATTATCTTCGAAAATGTCATAATGAAAAACTCTTTTTTCTTTCTGGCACCATTCGATAACAAGACTTTTATAACTAATAACTTTTCCTTCTAATCGAGCAATGTCGACATAAGGCGTAACTACTCTTTTTTGAATAAATCTCTCGCAAAAAGAATAGCCTTTATCTAAATAAATAGCACCTATTAAAGATTCGAAAATATTACCATGAATGTTTTCTCCAAAATGCTGAATTGGCACTTTACTTTCTACAAACTGTACTAAATTTAAATCTTTACCTAACTCGTTCAAATGTTCACGACTCACAATTTTTGAACGCATTTTAGTCAGGTAACCTTCGTCACCATTTGGAGCTTTATTAAATAAATGTGCCGCAATAACAGCACTTAACATGGCATCTCCTAAAAATTCTAAACGTTCATAATTAATAGGATGTCCATTCTGATCTAATTTATTTGAAGAGCGATGTGTGAATGCTCTCCTATAAAAATCAACATTTGCAGGCGGAAAACCAAGAATTTTCTGAATAGTGTCAAAAAAAATCCCGTCTTCTAGAGAACGGGATTTAGAAAATATTTTTTTGATAATATTCATATACAGAAAATTAATCAGCTAGTTTTTTAAACAATACACAAGCATTGTGTCCACCAAAACCAAATGTATTACTCATTGCAACATTTACCTCTCTTTTTTGAGGTTTGTTTAAAGTAAGGTTCAAAGATGGATCAATATTTTCGTCAACAACTGTATGGTTAATCGTTGGAGGAACAATTCCGTGTTGCATTGCCAAGATCGAAGCAATTGCTTCAATAGCTCCAGCCGCACCCAATAAGTGTCCTGTCATTGATTTTGTTGAGTTGATGTTGATGTTTTTAGCATGTTCACCAAAAACTTTGCTAATCGCTTTTAACTCAGCAACGTCTCCTAATGGAGTAGAAGTTCCGTGAGTATTGATATGATCAACTTGATCAGGCGTCATTCCTGCATCTCTCAATGTATTTTCCATTACTGCAATAACCCCAATTCCTTCTGGATGTGGTGCAGTTAAGTGATAAGCATCAGAAGACATACCTCCGCCACCAACTTCACAATAGATTTTTGCTCCTCTAGCTTTTGCATGCTCGTAATCTTCAAGAACTAAAGCTCCTGCTCCTTCTCCTAAAACGAAACCATCTCTAGTCGCGTCGAAAGGTCTTGAAGCTGTTTCTGGGCTTTCGTTTCTTGTAGATAATGCGTGCATTGAACTAAATCCTCCCATACCAGCAATTGTTACAGCAGCTTCAGAACCACCAGAAACAATAACATCGCACATTCCTAAACGAATGTAGTTGAAAGCATCGATTAATGCATTTGCAGAAGATGCACAAGCAGAAACCGTAGTATAATTTGGTCCCATATAGCCATTACGCATAGAAATATGCGCAGGAGCGATATCAGCAATCATTTTAGGGATAAAGAAAGGATTGAACTTTGGAGTTCCATCTCCTTTTGCATAATACAATACTTCTTCTTGGAAAGTCTCTAAACCTCCAATTCCTGCTCCCCAGATAACACCAACTCTTTGTTTGTTTACGTTATCATTTGTAATTCCAGCATCTTTAATAGCTTCATCACTGGCAGCAACTGCATATTGTGCAAATTTATCTAATCTACGAGATTCCTTGCGATCCATGTAATCTTCAATATTGAAGTTTTTTACTTCGCAGGCAAATTTCGTTTTGTGCTTTTCGGTATCATAATATGTGATCGGAGCGGCTCCGCTAACCCCATTCACAAGTGCATTCCAATATTCCTGAATATTGTTTCCAATAGGAGTAAGTGCACCTAATCCTGTTACAACAACTCGCCTTAATGCCATAAATATGTGTTTTGTACTTTAAACAAATAAAACCCACGCTTTCTTAACTTATTGTTACTTAAGAGCCATGGGAATTACAATATAAATATATCTTTATTGATTGAAAATCAATCGAAATTTAAATTTCAAAAAAATAATAACACCCGACTTTTAAAAATTTTCAAATTTCCAAAAAAACAAATTCCAAAATCTTGGAGTTTGGAATTTTTAAAATTGGGATTTTTAAAAATCGGGTGTGGTATTATTATTTTTTAGCTTCCTCGATATAAGAAATAGCTTGACCAACAGTAGCAATGTTTTCTGCTTGATCGTCTGGAATTTGAATATCAAATTCTTTTTCGAATTCCATAATAAGCTCAACAGTGTCTAATGAGTCAGCTCCTAAATCATTAGTGAAGCTTGCTTCTGTTACAACTTCGTTTTCGTCAACACCTAATTTGTCTACGATAATCGCTTTTACTCTTGATGCAATGTCTGACATAATCTTTAATTTTAGAATTTAATTTGTTGGCAAAAATAAAAAACTTTATTTTAAAACAACTATTTAGTTTATAAATGTGACACTAATTTATAAAATTAATTTCAAGAAAGGTCTTTTAAAGCTATTTATTTTCGATTTTTATTCCGTTTTTTGCAGTCTAAAAAATAATTTCATTATGAAAAAAATTATTGTTTTTGCTTCAGGATCAGGTACTAACGCCGAAAACATTATAAAATATTTTGAAAAAACTGAAATTGCAAAGGTTGTTTCGGTCTTTACAAATAATGCTTCGGCAAAAGTGATTGAAAGAGCAAAAAATCATCAAATTCCCGTCGAAATCTTCTCAAAAACCGAACTTTTAGAAAGAAAAGTACTGCAAAAAGTGCAAGAAATCGACCCGGATTTGATAGTTTTGGCTGGCTTTTTGTTGAAATTCCCAGAAAACATAATCGAACTTTATCCAAATAAAATAATCAATATCCATCCTGCGCTTTTGCCTAATTATGGTGGCAAAGGAATGTACGGAATGCATATTCATAGGGCTATTGTGAATAATAAGGAAAAAGAAACAGGAATCTCGATTCATTACGTTAACGAACATTATGATGAAGGCGGAATTATTTTCCAAGCAAATGTTGCCTTAACAGAAGAAGACACACCAGAAACGGTTGCTGAGAAAATTCATGAACTGGAACAAAAACATTTCCCAGAAATTATTCATAGAATCCTTGAGGAAAATTCCAAAATTTAAATTCCAAATTCCAATTTTAGATAAGCAGTAAATCTGCAATCTAAAATCTACAATCTAAAATAAATGAATCACGAAGTACATATATATACAGATGGCGCGGCAAAAGGAAATCCCGGAAATGGCGGTTACGGCGTGGTAATGGAATTGGTTGGAACTCCACACAAAAAAGAATTCTACGAAGGCTTTCGCTTGACGACAAATAACAGAATGGAACTTTTAGCTGTAATTGTTGGTTTGGAAAAACTAAAAAAAGAAAACATGAAGGTTCTCGTTATTTCAGATTCTAAATATGTTGTTGATTCCGTTGAAAAGAAATGGGTTTTGGGCTGGGAAAAAAAGAAATTTGCCGGCAGAAAAAACCCAGATTTATGGAAACGTTTTTTAATTGCTTACCGAAAACATCAAGTCGATTTTAAATGGATAAAGGGTCATAACAACCACCCGCAAAACGAACGCTGCGATCAATTGGCTGTTATGGCATCTATGCAGCCGAAACTTTCTGTCGATGTTTATTACGAAACCATCGGATCTAAAGAATAAAAAAACGCATCAATTACTTGATGCGTTTTTTGTACTAACTTAATTTCTTAATTTATTCTTTATCTAAATCTTTTGCTGTTTTAAATCCAGTCAAAAGCCCGATTCCTGCCATGATGAAAATAATTGAAGGATAAACCGCTCCATCATTAAGAGATGTGTAAGTCGTAATTAACAGCGCAAGAAAAATTCCAACACCGCTACCTATTAATAAGAATGCTAGATTTACCACAAAGATTTTCCAAGCCGGAACTCCATTTCCTTTTCCTTGAATAAAAATACTTGCATCTACACCTTTTTCTATAAGAGCTAGGCGCTCTCTGTTTCTTGTTGAATAAATAAGGTAAACAATTCCGAAGATCATTAAGAAAAAGCTAATTGGGATTAAAATTTTGTCGTCCATGATAATTTACGTTTTTAATTGATTGATATATCCCATATGACGAGGGTTTTTAAATTGAGGTTACAAGTTTTAATGAAAATTTTCAAATTTTAAATCCCAAACTCTAAAACTAACTGATAATCAGTTAATTTTGATTCGAAATTAATTCATCCCTGCAACTTTGTCAAAGTTTAAAACTTTGACAAAGTTCAACTCTATACTTTATTATATTAAAGATTGGAATTTAAAAAGTTTGGAATTTATTTTTCAATTTTCTTGTAACCTAAACAAACAAACTGTCGTCCTATATAATATGAGTACGTTAAATGATCAACATTATATCGATAAAATTCTGCAGGGCGAGACAAATGCGTTTGCCGTTCTTGTGGATCGCTATAAAGATATGATCTTTACTTTGGCTCTAAAAATGGTTAAGAACCGTGAAGAAGCTGAAGAAGTTGCACAAGACACTTTTATAAAGATTTATAATTCGCTGACAAAATTTAAAGGAGAATCTAAATTTTCGACTTGGATTTATAAAATTGCTTATAATACTTGTCTGGATCGTTTAAAGAAAAACAAAAAAGACGATTTAAACATTTCTATTGATGATTTTTCGTCTCATTTAATCAAAACCATGGACAATGCTTTGAGCGCTTTAGAAGAAAAAGAACGAAAGCAAACCATTCAAAAATGTTTAAATTTATTACCAAGTGATGAAAACTTCCTTTTAACCTTATTTTATTTTGATGATCAGAATTTGGAGGAAATCGGAAAAATCATGAATATTTCGGCCAATAATGCGAAAGTAAAATTATTTAGGAGCCGACAGAAATTAGCCGTAATTTTGAGACAGCAGTTAGAACCAGAAATAATAGAATGTTATGAAAGAGAGCGATAAAAATATAGAACAACTTATTGAGAAAATGATGGCTGAAGAAAAACTGCAGTCACCATCATTAGATTTCACTTCAAAAATTATGGCAAATGTTCAAATTTTAGAAGAGAAAAAATTGAAAGCATATAAGCCTTTAATTTCGAAACCAATCTGGATTTCGATCGGATTGGCTGTAGCGGCATTAGTTATTTATGTTTCTCTATTTTCAGTTTCAGAAACTGATTTCAAAATTGACGAAGTCGGAAAATTATATTCTGATAGAATTTTAACAGCGTTTTCAGGAATTCATTTTTCTAAAAATATCTTGTATGCCATTTTGATTGTTCCAATTATGATTTTGGTTCAGGTTGGAATTTTGAAGAATTATTTTGACAAGAAGTATCAACTATAGACTTAGAAATGAAAAATAAAACGGCAATTTTTAAACACGTTCTAAGAGCAAAAAAAACACATATACATTCTATTTTAATGCTGTTGTTATTTGTTACTAATTATGCATCAGCAATTCCATCAAACTTTACCACTAAGGAAATAAAATTTGTTAGTGAAGGAATTTCACTCGCTGGAACTGTTTTTATACCAAACAACATTCAGGCTGCCGTTGTAATTGTTCATGGATCTGGACAAGAAAAAAGAATGATAGACTTTGCTACAACTCTAGCCAATAATGGAATTGCAGTTTTAACGTATGATAAACGTGGAGTTGGAGAATCAGGTGGTGTATATGCCGGACCTGAAGTCGGAACTAATAATGTTGATTTTTCAAATCTAAATCTTTTGTCTTTCGATGCAAGTGCTGCTGTAAACACTTTATCTAAATCTTTATCAAATAATAAAATACCAATCGGTTTAATTGGCGGTAGTCAAGCTGGATGGATAATTCCATTGGCTGCAGAGAAAAATAAGAAAGTTAAATTTATGACAATATTTAGCGGAGCTCTTATAACGGTTAAAGAACAATTGAGATTCCAGTTTTATACAAATGGAGATAAAACTTTTTGGGATACGCATTCTGAAGAAGAAGCGAGAAAACATGTATTCAATGATCCAGACAAATATGAATTCATCGATACAAATCCGAATGATGTTCTTTCTAAATTATCAATTCCAGGATTTTGGATTTTTGGAGGCAAAGACATTCAAGTTCCTGCGAAATTATCAATTGAATATCTTGATAAATTAAAATCTAAAGGAAAACATTACGGATACAAATTGTTTCCAAACTTGGGTCATAACACAGCATTTTCCGACTCTGAAGAACCTATGAAAGATGCAATCAATTGGATTAAAAATATCAAAATAAATTAAGGAATCGTACGCAAAGAATTTTTCGTGTTTTAATCGGAAAAAGAAAATCTTCTTCATTTAAAAACTAAGGTAGAAGAATCAGTTGTAATTTATTCGCAATTATTTTCAAAAAACTTGCAACTTAAATCTAAAAAACATATTTTATTCTCGCTAAAAAATCAATTTTAACCCATTCATTTACAATAGTTTTACTACGAAATCGTTCTCATTTTTTTAAGAAAATTTTGAGAACCTAAACCGTTGCAAGATTGTAACTTATAGAGTATCTTTGCACCCTAATTCGAAATTCATAAAATGAATAAACTATTGATTGTTGGAACAGTTGCTTTCGACGCGATTGAAACTCCTTTCGGAAAAACAGATAAAATATTAGGTGGTGCTGCAACCTACATCGGATTATCAGCGTCATTTTTTAACTTGCAATCAGCCATTGTTTCTGTAGTTGGCGACGATTTTCCTCAAGAACATTTAGATTTATTGACTTCAAAAAATATTGATATCTCGGGTATCGAAATTGTAAAAGGCGGAAAAACCTTTTTCTGGAGCGGTTTATACCACAACGACCTAAATTCTAGAGATACTTTAGTTACTGAATTGAACGTTTTAGCTGATTTTCAGCCAAAAGTTCCTCAAAACTTCAAAGATGCTGATGTTGTAATGTTAGGAAACTTACACCCATTAGTACAAAGCAGTGTTTTAGATCAAATGGAGAAAAAACCAAAATTAGTAGTTTTAGATACTATGAACTTTTGGATGGACTGCGCTCTTCCTGAATTATTAGACGTTATTAAACGTGTTGATGTTATTACAATCAATGACGAAGAAGCAAGACAATTATCAGGTGAATATTCATTAGTAAAAGCTGCTGCTAAAATCCAAGAGTTGGGACCAAAATATGTGGTTATCAAAAAAGGAGAACACGGAGCACTTTTATTCCACAATAGAGAAGTATTCTTTGCACCAGCTTTACCATTAGAAGATGTTTTTGATCCAACTGGAGCTGGAGACACTTTCGCAGGTGGTTTCTCTGGATTTATTGCGCAAAGCGAAAACATTTCATTTGGCAATATGAAGAATGCAATTATTTACGGTTCAAATTTAGCTTCGTTCTGCGTAGAGAAATTTGGAACTGAAAGGATGGAAACATTAAGTAAAGCCGAAGTAGCGATTCGATTACAGCAATTTAAATCGTTAACTCAGTTTGACATAGAAATATAATGCCTAAGAGCCTCGATAAAACGGGGCTTTTTTATTACGTTAATACACAACTTACAACAACACACAAATAACAAAAAACAATGAGCGACGCTTTAAAACACGAATGTGGTATAGCCTTAGTTAGACTACTAAAACCGCTTGAATATTATAAAGAAAAATACGGAACTGCATTCTACGGAATCCAGAAAATGTATTTAATGATGGAAAAACAGCATAACCGCGGACAAGACGGTGCTGGTTTTGCAAGCATTAAATTGGATGTTGAACCTGGACAGCGCTACATCAGCAGAGTTCGTTCTAATCATGCACAACCAATTCAAGATGTTTTCAAACAAATCAACGAGCGTGTTAGCGAAGAGCTAAAAGCGCATCCTGAATTGGGAGACAACATGAAAGAATTAAAAGCAAACATTCCTTACGTAGGTGAATTGTTTTTAGGTCATGTTCGTTACGGAACTTTTGGAAAAAACAGCATCGAAAGCGTTCACCCATTTTTACGTCAAAGTAACTGGATGCATCGTAACTTGATTTTAGCTGGAAACTTCAACATGACGAATGTTAAAGAACTTTTCGAAAATCTTGTTGAATTGGGTCAGCACCCAAAAGAAATGGCAGATACCGTTACTGTAATGGAAAAAATTGGTCATTTCTTAGACAAAGAAGTAATGCAATTGTACCAAGACTGTAAAGCTGAAGGTTATTCTAAAAGAGAAGCTTCTCCTGTAATTGCAGAACGTTTGGACATTGCTAAAATATTAGGTCGTTCGGCTAAAAACTTAGATGGAGGTTATGCTATGGCAGGTTTATTAGGCCATGGTGATGCATTTGTTTTTAGAGATCCAGCAGGAATTCGTCCAGCTTACTTCTACCAAGATGATGAAGTAGTAGTTGTAGCTTCTGAAAGACCAGTTATCCAGACTGTATTTAATGTTCCTTTTGAAAGTGTTCAAGAAATTGATCCAGGAAATGCTTTGATTATCAAAAAGAACGGAAATGTTTCGATGAAACAAATCTTGGAACCAACAATCAAAAAAGCATGTTCGTTCGAAAGAATTTATTTCTCAAGAGGAAGTGATGCTGAAATTTACCAAGAACGTAAAGATTTAGGAAAATTAATTTTACCTGCCGTTCTTAAAGCAATTGACAGCGATACAGACAATACTGTTTTCTCTTATATTCCTAATACTGCTGAAACTTCATTTTATGGTTTAGTCGAAGCTGCGCAAGATTTCTTAAATCAGAGAAAAAACAATTATATTTTAGAAAACCGAAATACATTAACTGCTGAAACGCTTCAGGAACTTTTAGCTGTAAAAATACGTACAGAGAAAGTGGCAATTAAAGATGCTAAACTTAGAACCTTTATTACAGAAGACAGCAGCCGTGATGATTTGGTAGCTCACGTTTACGATGTTACTTACGGTGTAATTAAACCAGAAGACAACTTGGTAATTATTGACGACAGTATTGTTCGTGGTACTACATTGAAAATGAGTATCATTAAAATGATGGATCGTTTGAAACCAAAACGCATCGTAATCGTTTCATCGGCACCACAAATTCGTTACCCAGATTGTTACGGAATTGATATGGCAAAATTAGAAGGCTTAGTTGCATTTAGAGCAGCACTTGCTTTATTAAAAGAAAGAAACCTTTACCATATTGTAGATGAAGTATATGCAAAATGTAAAGCACAAGAAAATTTCGAAGATAAAGATGTGATCAATTATGTTACAGCAATATATGATCAATTTACTGACGAAGAAATCTCAGATAAAATCGCAGAAATGTTAAGCTCTCCAGAAATTAATGCCGAAGTAAAAATCATATTCCAAACGGTAGATGATTTACACAAAGCTTGTCCTAAAAATTTAGGTGACTGGTACTTTACAGGAGACTATCCTACTCCAGGTGGAAATCGAGTTGTAAATCGTGCTTTTATGAATTTTTACGAAGGAAAAGACGCCAGAGCGTATTAATAAAATACTAACAAAAGGTTAAATTGTGCATTTCATCGGTTTTTTTTGCCGTTCATCCTATTTCTTTGGTGAAATTGAAAAGCAATGATACTTTTGAGATACCATAACATTAGTAGGTTAAGTTTATGGTAGATTTGGGGCAAAAAGGGTGGAAGCAATTCCACCTTTTTTATTTAAGAATATTCCCAAACATTTCTAAAACAAGCGATTATATTTCTCTTAATCGGATATACTTACCTTTCATCTGAAATTTTTTCTTTAAATAAATATCTATTATACATTTACTGCTCCATAACATTAGTAGGTAAATTTATGGTAGATTTGGGGCAAAAAAGGTGGAAGAGATTCCACCTTTTTTATTTTCTTCTTTTCAGAGAATTGAACAAAGGAAATAAATGCAAGATAATTCTCTAAAGCAATGAACTATAAGCCTTTAATCGGATATACTTACCTTTCATCTGAATTTTTTTCTTTAAATAAATATCTGTAATACCTTTACTGAACCATAACATTAGTAGGTTAAGTTTATGGTAGATTTGGGGCAAAAAAGGTGGAAGAGATTCCACCTTTTTTATTGAAATAAACTCAAATATTTTCTAAAACAACGATTATAAGCCTTTAATCGGATATACTTACCTTTCATCTGAAATTTTTTCTTTAAATAAATATCTGTAATACCTTTACTGAACCATAACATTAGTAGGTTAAGTTTATGGTAGATTTGGGGCAAAAAAGGTGGAAGAGATTCCACCTTTTTTATTGAAAAAAAATCATATAATTGTTTCAACTAAAAAACAATCTTATGAAACAATTTGCTAAAATTTCTTTCTTTATCCTATTCAGTTTATTCCTTTTCAATTGTTCTGGTGCCAAACCTAAAACAGTTGCAAGTACTTCTATTGAAAATCAAAACAATAGCGAAAATATCCCAATTTCTGAAAGCAAATCTTCTTCTACAAATGAAGATCCTAAAAGAGAAGGCGGTTCTATAAAAACAGCGATAAAAGTAAAAAGTATCGCCGAAGAATATCAAATAGTGAAACAGCTTTGCCCAAGTTGTAAAGTAAAAGGTCAAGCTTTAATAAGTGAAGGAAAAAAACATTATGATCTTCTAAACACAGTTAATGATAAAGGTGAAGAAATCAAATATTATTTTGATATAAATAGTTTCTTCGGAAAATGGTAAAACAAAAAAACCCGATTTAATGCAAAAGCTTAAATCGGGTTTTTAATATTTCTTAAAAGATTATTTATCTAAAGCAAATCTTCTAGCAACTTCTGTCCAGTTAATTACACTGAAGAAAGCTTCAATATAATCTGGTCTTCTGTTTTGGTAGTTTAAGTAGTAAGCGTGCTCCCAAACGTCCATTCCTAAGATTGGAGTTCCACCGTGACCAGCAACTTCTGGCATTAATGGATTGTCTTGATTTGGAGTTCCTACAACTTCTAATTTTCCACCTTTTTGAACAACTAACCAAGCCCATCCTGAACCAAATTGTGTAGCTCCAGCTTTAGCAAATTTTGCTTTAAATTCTTCGAAAGTTCCGAAAGAAGCCTCAATTGCAGCTAATAAATCACCTGTTGGCAATCCTCCTCCGTTTGGAGACATTACAGTCCAGAATAAATTGTGGTTGTAAAAACCTCCACCATTGTTACGAACTGCTGCGTTTGATTTATCTAAATTGATTAAGATATTCTCGATTGTTTTTCCTTCTAAATCTGTTCCTGCAATTGCTGCATTAAGATTTGTAGTATATGCATTGTGATGCTTAGTATGGTGAATTTCCATTGTACGTGCATCAATATGTGGTTCTAATGCATCGTATGCATAAGGTAATTGTGGTAATTCAAAAGCCATGGTATAATGATTTTTATGGTTTATAATAATTTATTCCAAATTTAGACATTTAACTTTGGAATTGAAAATACTATTTCGTTATAATTGAATTTAATTAACTGATAATTTACATTTTTACAACATAAACACCTGAAAATCTTTATTTTCCATTAAATGTCGTCATTGTATTTTCTAAACCGGCAGTTCCAAAAGTTCTAATAATTTCTGCAGAAACCTCTAAACGCTCTTGAAGTTTTGCTTCTTCATCGGCATTCCATTCTCCTAAAACATAATCTACCTGCTGCCCTTTTTTGAATTGATCGCTGATACCAAATCTATAACGCGTATAGTTTTGTGTATTCAAAACCAAATTGATGTTTTTAAGTCCGTTGTGACCTCCATCACTTCCTTTTGGTTTGATTCTAATGGTTCCGAATGACAGATTTAAATCGTCTGTAATGACCAAAATATTCTCTAAAGGTATATTTTCCTTATCCATCCAATACTTTACCGCCTTACCGCTTAAATTCATGTAAGTGTTTGGCTTTAAAAGAAAAAAGGTTCTTCCTTTAAATTTATATTCAGCCATTGAACCTAATTTTACAGTTTCGAACAAAAGTCCTTCTTTTTTGGCTAAAAAATCTAATACTTTAAAGCCTATATTGTGTCTGGTATTTACGTATTCTGCTCCGATATTTCCTAATCCGACGATTAAATATTTTTTACTCACGCTTTTTATATTGTTTTTTTGGTGTTCGTGAACCTCCGGTTTCATATTGTCTTCTGTGTTCTCTTCTTTTGGTGTTGATGAAAACAGTTTTGCTATCCATTTTATCATGTTTGCAAAAGTAAGATTAATTAGAGAATGTGGCAATTGGATAATTTGAAAATGTGAAAATTAGAGAATTGTTTACTGGATAATTTTAACCGCAAAGGGCGCAAGGGGTTTACGCAAAGGGCGCTAAGAAATAGTTTCAATCGAGATGGGCAAAGAACACAAAGAAAATGTCTCTCACAGATTTTCTTGTCATCCTGAGCGGAGTCAAAGGAACGCAAGAAGTTCGATAATCTAAATTCCATACTTTGAGTGGGCTTCGACTTCGCTCAGCCTGACAACGATGAAAAAACTTAACATCTCAGAATCTTAGCAACTTAGAATCTTATGAAAAAGATATTTTCTTATTAGCCCTGACAAAAGCGGCATCCTTTTTCTGGCTTCTTTAGCCAGGAAAAGATACAGCGGATGGCAGGAATGTCACATCTTATGAAAAGGAAAGTTTCTGCTTCTAAAAAAATAACCGTAAAAAAAGGGCTTCGACTCCGCTCAGCCTGACACGCTTAATTTTGTTAGGCTGAGCGAAATTGAGGCTCTTTGATGGTAAAAAACTTAGCATCTCAGTCCCGAGGCTTCGGGATAGAAACTTACAAGCAAAAAAAAAGCCCCAATCGTAAGATTGAGGCTTTTTGTATTGAGTGAAAAAAATTATTTTTTCTTTCCTTTTGCAGGAGCTTTTGCAGCTTTTGCAGCCTCTTGAGCAGCTTTCATAGCAGCACGAGAGATTCTCACTTGACAAACAACTGTGTTGTCTGGGTGCATAATTTTGTACTCTGGTTTTCCAACTTTAGTAACATATAATTTGTTACCCATTTCAAGTGGAGTGATATCAGCTTCAACGAAATCAGGAAGATTTGCTGGTAAAGCTTTAACTTTTAATTTACGTTGGTTTAAACGTAAAACACCTCCCGCAAGAACACCTTTAGATGTACCAACGATTTTCACAGGAACTTCCATTGTGATTTCTTTATCATCAAATAATTGGAAGAAGTCAATGTGTAAAATTTTGTCAGTTACTGGGTGAACTTGGATATCTTGCAAAATTGCATTGAATGATTTTCCTTTTCCAAGCTCAATCACAACTGTGTGTGCATTTGGAGTGTAAACCAAGTTTTTGAACGCTGCAGCGTCTGCTGAGAAGTGTACTGCTTGATTTCCTCCGTATAACACGCAAGGAACCGCTCCAGCATTACGTAAGGCTTTAGTTGACACTTTGCCCACGCTTTCTCTTTCTGATCCTTTAATTGTAATCGATTTCATTGTAAAAAAAATATAGTTATTAATAATAAATATTCTATTTTGCTGTAAGCTTTAGGCCATAGGCTTTAGGCTTTTTATGCAAAGTAAATAAACTTACGGCCTAATGCCTACAGCTTACTGCTTTTACATTATAAATTTTCCACTGATGGAATTGTTGTGGTGAACCATCTGCATAACCTCTGCAAATAAAGGTGCACAGCTTACCACTTTTATCTTTTTTGATTCTCTCTTTAACGGAATTGAATCTGTTACGATTAATTCTGTTAGTTTTGAGTTTTCAATTTTCTCATACGCACCGCCAGATAAAATAGCGTGTGTACAAATTGCTCTTACACTTAGCGCTCCTTTTTCGATCATTAGGTCTGCCGCTTTCGCTAAAGTTCCTCCTGTATCGATCATATCGTCTACTAAGATTACGTTACGTCCTTTTACTTCACCAATTAGTTCCATAGTGTCGATAACGTTGGCTGCTTTTCTTTGTTTGTAACAGATTACTACATCTGATTCTAAAAACTTAGAGTAAGCGTATGCTCTTTTTGAACCTCCCATATCTGGAGATGCAATTGTCAGATTTTCTAAATTTAAACTTTCTACGTATGGTAAGAAGATCGTAGATGCAAATAAATGATCTACTGGTTTTTCAAAGAATCCTTGAATTTGGTCTGCGTGCAAATCCATAGTCATGATTCTTGTTGCTCCTGCAGCAGTTAATAGGTTTGCTACTAACTTAGCTCCAATTGGAACTCTTGGTTTGTCTTTTCTATCTTGTCTTGCCCAACCAAAATAAGGCATAACAGCTGTAATATGTCTTGCCGATGCACGTTTTGCTGCATCAATCATTAACAACAATTCCATCAGATTATCTGCACTTGGAAAAGTTGAACATACGATAAATACTCGTAATCCTCTTATTGATTCTTCGTAAGATGGCTGAAATTCACCATCACTATACGTTGACATCGTTACTTTTCCTAACGGAATCCCGTAGTCTTTTGCAATTTTTTCTGCAAGATAAACACTTTGTGAACAAGCAAAAATTTTAGCTTCTGGTTCTAGGTGCGACATTGTAATTTGTTGTTTTATTCCGTTACTTTTAAAAAATCTTGCATTATCTTTTGAATAAAGCAGAAAGCGTATAAATGTCTCGGATGTAGTTAGTTGTGTGTGCTTCGTTTTAACGAGCTGCAAATTTATAAAATTTATTGAACACTGAAAGCAAATATTTAAGTATTTTTATTAGAATTTTTAATTTTATTTTTTACATTTGCACCGTGTTAAAGGAATGACATCATTTATGACTTCATTCTATTGCGTTAAAATAACTGATTTATCATTTATTTTTTCGTCTGCTACGCCCGGATGGCGGAATTGGTAGACGCGCTGGTCTCAAACACCTGTGGGAAACCGTGCCGGTTCGACTCCGGCTCCGGGTACGAAAAACCTCTTCTTAACGGAAGAGGTTTTTTCTTTTTATATCACTTCGCAACTTGCCTCATGCAAAACAGGAAAATTGCAGGAATTAGCAATAAAACACAACTGATTTGCTTTTTGATGCAGTTCTAAAGCTAATTCTACTTTATCAGAGTTTACAATTGTAATTTTTGGATTTAATCGAACTTCTGTAAAACGTCCGCTTCCATCTGGATTTACTTCTAATGTTGCTTCTGCGTTGTCTGAATATTCCAAAACTTCTATTCCGTTTTGAGAGCAGACATATAAATACGACATCATGTGGCAGGAAACTAAACTGCTTAGCAATAAATCTTCGGGATTATATAATGACGGATCGCCTTTGAATGCTTTTGCTGCTGAAACATTTAAAATCGGTTTTCCTTCAATTTTAACCTGATGGCTTTTGCTATAGAATCTTTTAGAAGAATCTGCTAGGTTTTGTTTGGAAGTCCAATTTGCTTCTGCTTTGAATATGTGTTTGAAAGTCATTTTTTTGTTGTTTTAGCCACGAATTAAATGAAGTTGAAATTCATGGCTAAAATAATACAATTCTATCGATTCAATTTTATTTACCCCATTTAGTCCAATCTGAATCTGGTCTTTTGAAAGGTTCTGATAAAAATTTATTTGCTAATGCATTAAACAATTCCGGACTTGAAGCTGGCGCAAAATGCGTCTCTCCAGGCATAATGCACAACTGTGCTTCAGGTATATTTTCGAAAATTTCAACTGTGTGTGCATTTCTAATTACATCTCTATCTCCAGCTATTACAAGCACTTTTGCTTTAATTTTTGATAAATCTTTTGTTGCAATACTAGGCTGATCTACCAAAAGTCCACAAAGTTGTTTCATTAGATTCCAATTCTCGCTAGTATCTTTTTCTTTAATTTTTGAAACAATCATTTTTTTCAAGTTCTGAACATCTTTTGTTGCCCAAGAATAAATAGCTGTAGAATCAGGTCGTAAATTGGCGCCCATCGCTACAATTTTCTTTATTTTTGACTTACCTGAAATCCCCATTTGCAACCCAACAATTCCTCCGTCACTCCATCCAATAATACTTATCGAATCCAGTTTTAAGTGATTAACTAATCCTTCCATATCTTTTGTGATTTGAACATAGGTAAGAGAATCCGTTTTCAACTCCGATTTGCCTTGTCCTCTACTATCGGCAGCAATAACTCTGTATTTACTTTTAAAATAATCCATTTGATTTCCCATTGATTCAATACTTCCTCCGTTTCCATGTATCAATAGCAAAGGCTCTCCTTTTCCGTATTCTTCATAATAAATTTTAGCTCCATTGATTTCAGCAAACTTTCCAATAGCGGTATTTTTACCATAAGGAGTATCAAATTTAAAATTCATCTGAACCTGAGCACTTGCTACTACACATACAGAATAGGCTAATACCAGCATTAATAATTTAATTGGTTTCTTCATAAGTAAAGTTTTTTAGGATAGTTATTTCTCAAATGTAAGAAAGAATTGAATAACCTTACAAAATACTTATTAATCATAATTGTTTCAATTTTTACCAATAAAAAAACCTCGAAAGCATTTAATTTCCGAGGTTTTTAGAGAATTACTAAACTAATTAACAGATTCTATTTTATCAATAAACCATTTCTCATTTATCTTTTTTAAAGAATACTTATACTTTCCAGATATAGGTAGAACAAACGTCACCTCTGAATTAAAATCGTCTTTTTGATTTATAGCATATTTAATTTTATCAATATTTAGTAAATCTTCTTCAAATGCTTCTTGAGTAAGAAAAAAATGATCATAATCAAAACCATAAGGCGGACCATCATTTTCTGGATTTTCTTTGTAATATTTGTCTGCTTCTAAAAATGATGTTTCTTCATTTTTAAGAATGTTATCAGTTAAAAAACCACTTTTTTTCAATTCCGAAATATATTTTTCAGCTTCTTTAAAATCTACATAATAATTTTCTGCCTCTTCATTCTCTTTTACATCCATAGGTCCTCCGCCAATGACATCAAATTTTCCCAGCATATCCATGTTTTTAATATACCATTTCATAAAGTTTTTAACTAATTTTATTTGTTCATTGCTATCATTTGATAAATCTGTCTTTTTGCCTGAATCTACCTTATCAATAGAATTGCTTTTCTGTTGGCTTTTTTCTTTATTTTGACAACTTTGTAGAAATAAAATGGAGAATAAAATATAAATAACTTTTCTTTTCATATTACAATTTTTCAGTTTCCTAAGATGAATTAAGCTCGCTAAATTAATCTTTTAACAGTAGCGAAATAAATTATCATTCTTTCTAAAAATAAAAAAACCTCGAAAGCATTTAACTTCCGAGGTTTTTAGAGAATTACTAAACTAATTAACAGATTCTAAAACTATTTTTTTACCGAGAATTTAAAAGTAGTTTTAGTTTTATAATTTTCTCCAGGGTTTAAAACCGTTGTTGGGAAATTTTTCTGGTTTGGAGAATCTGGATAATGTTCTGTTTCTAAACACAATCCTGTTCTGTGTGCAAAAGTTCCTCCATTTGGCATTGGTAAAGTTCCGTCAAGGAAGTTTCCAGAGTAGAATTGAATTCCAGGTTCGTCTGTTGTCATTTCCATAACTCTTCCGCTTGCTGCGTGGTATACTTTTGCAATAATTGTTTTTCCTTTTTCAGGGTTGTTCAACACCCAGCAGTGATCGTAACCTTTTCCTTTTTCTAACTGATCATTTTTAGCATTGATATCTTTTCCAATTAATTTTGGAGTTCTGAAATCGAAAGGCGTACCAGCAACATCTTCTAATTTTCCTGTTGGAATTAAATCTGCATCAACTGGAACTAATTTATCTGCATTTAAAGTCAATTCGTGATCTAAGATTGTTTTTGTAAAATCTCCAGATAAATTGAAGTATGAATGCTGCGTCAAGTTAACAACCGTTTTTTTGTCTGTTGTCGCTTCGTACAAAACTTCCAACTGATTGTCATTTGTCAATGTATAAGTTACTGCAACTTTTAAGTTTCCTGGGTAACCTTCTTCCATATCTTTACTTAAGTAAGACAATTTTAATGAAGCTGTTTCACCAGATTTAACCTCATCTGCTTTCCAAACTACGTTAAAAAATCCTTGCGGACCTCCGTGTAGAGCATTTGGTGCATTGTTAATCGCTAATTGATAATCTTTTCCATCTAATGAAAATTTACCTTTTGCAATTCGGTTTCCGTATCTTCCGATTAAAGCTCCAAAAAATGGATTTTCTTTTTCGTATTGCGCTAAAGAACTGAATCCGATTACTACATTTTCTGAAACTCCTGCTTTATTAGGCACTTTCAAATCTGTAATTCTTCCTCCAAAAGTGATGATGTCCACTTCCATCCCATTTTGGTTTTTCAATTTATAGCTCTCTACTTTTTCACCTTTAGCAGTAGTTCCATATTCCGATTTGTCAATTGTAACTAATGCTTTTTCATCAGTTGCCACTTTTTCTGTATCAGCTTTCTTATCGCCTTTACACTGAACTGAAACCGCAGCCAAACTTAAAAGGCTTAGACCGAAAACACAACGTTTTAATACATTCATAAATGATATTTTTTTGATTTGTAAAAAGTAAAATGTTAGATGTTAAAAGCTAAAAGTAATAAAAAACTTAGAACCTTAGCAACTTAGAATCTCAGATTACAATCCGTGTTGAAACAAATGAAAGTATGCTTCGTTAGCATTGATTTTATCTTTAAACTCTCTTACAGTCGTTTTTTCATCAATTACCAATAATTCGATTCCTGCGATGTCTGCAAAATCTTCCATATATTCTGTTGTAATAGATTGGCTGTAAACCGTGTGATGCGCTCCACCAGCCAAAATCCAAGCCGTTGCTGCAACTTCAAGGTTTGGTTTACAATCCCAAAGAACACGTGCAACTGGTAATTTTGGTAATTCTGCCATTGGTTTAACCGCTTCAACTTCGTTTACAATTAAACGGAAACGAGTTCCCATATCCACCAAAGAAACATTGATTGCATCTCCAGCAGGCGAATTGAATACCAAACGAGCTGGATCTTCTTTTCCGCCAATTCCTAACGGGTGCACTTCGCAAGAAGGTTTTCCGTCAGCGATTGATGGACAAATCTCTAACATGTGAGATCCTAAAACGTATGATTTTTGTGGTGTGAAATGGTACGTGTAATCTTCCATGAAAGAAGTTCCACCTTCTAAACCAACACACATTACTTTTAAAGCTCTAACCATTGCAGCGGTTTTCCAGTCTCCTTCTCCACCAAAACCATAACCATCGGCCATTAATCTTTGTGTTGCAATTCCTGGCAATTGTTTCCAAACTCCAAGGTTTTCAAATGTATCTGTAAAAGCACCGAATCCTCCTTCTTCAAGGAAAGCTCTTAATCCTAATTCGATTTTTGCTGCTTCAACCAAAGAACTTCTTTGTGATCCTCCTTCTTTTAAAGAATCCGTTAAGTTATAAGAAGACTCATAAACTGCTAATAAATCAGCTAATTGTTTGTCTGTTACTTTCTCAATATGTTTGGTAACATCTGAAGAATCGTATCCGTTTACAGACATTCCAAAACGAATTTGAGCTTCAACTTTATCACCTTCTGTTACGGCAACTTCACGCATATTATCACCAATACGAGCTACTTTTAGGTTTTGAAGTTCATCCCATCCAAGAACTACTCTTGACCAGATTCCTAATTGTTTTTGAACTCTTTGATCTTCCCAGTGACCTACAACTACTTTACGCTTTTTACGTAATCTAGACATGATGAAACCGAATTCACGATCTCCGTGAGCCGATTGGTTTAAATTCATAAAATCCATGTCAATGCTTCCCCACGGAATTTCAGCGTTGTATTGTGTATGCAAGTGGCATAATGGTTTTTTAAGGATATTTAATCCTCCAATCCACATTTTTGCTGGAGAGAAAGTATGCATCCAAGCGATAATTCCAATACAGTTTTTAGCCGAATTCGCAGCCAAACAAACATCTAAAATCTGCGATGGAGATTTTACCACATCTTTATAAACCACTTTTACCGGGATTGAAGATGAAGCATCTAATCCTTTTGCAATAATCTGAGAATGTTCTGCTACTTTTCTAAGTGTTTCTTCACCGTATAATTCTTGGCTTCCTACTACAAACCATACTTCTTTTTGAGATATATCTATCATGTTTTTTATTTTGTTTCAAGTTTCCTTTGTTTCAAGTTTCAGGTTCTGAAATGCGGAAAATCTTATTGTTATGTTATTATTTTTGTTTTGTTTATTTCAGGTTTCAAGTTACGTTCCAACAACTTGAAACAAATAAAACCTGAAACCTGAAACAAAATTATTATTGTCCGTAATACGAATCTTTTCCGTGTTTACGGTTGTAATGTTTCTTTATTAATGAATCTTTTAATCTTGGTGCGTTTGGATTTATTTGTAAAGTCAGATATGCCATTTCTGCCACAACTTCTAGAACTTTACTGTTATAAACCGCTTTTGCTGCATTTTTTCCCCACGCAAACGGACCGTGATTTCCAATTAAAATCATTTCTACTTCTTCGTAAGAAAGATTCTTTTCTTTGAAGCAATCCAAAATCTGAATTCCGGTATTGTGTTCGTAGTTTCCTTCAATTAAATGATCTGCCATCGGGGGCGCACACGGAATATCAGCTGTTAAATGATCGGCATGCGTGGTTCCGAAAATTGGAATATATTGCTGCGATTGTGCCCAAGCCACAGAATAGGTTGCATGCGTATGTGCAACTCCACCAATATTTGGCCAATGTTTGTACAAATAAGCATGCGTTTTAGTATCTGAAGACGGACGCATTGTGCCTTCAATAACATTATTATCAAAATCGACAATTACGATATCTTCAGGTTTTAAATCTTCGTAAGGAACACCGCTTGGTTTAATGGCAAAAACACCATTTTTTCTGTCTACAGCGCTTACGTTTCCGAAAGTGTAAACCACCAAATTCAATGCATTCAACTGCATATTGGCTTCGTAACACTCTTGTTTTAAATCTTTATAAAGAGAACTCATTTTGAGAAATTTTAATAGTTGGATCTGCAAAAGCACTTAATTTTTCGTATCCTAAAAGCAGTTTATGATACGCTTCAACTTTATCTGTCTGAGGGAAATATTCTCCGTCAAAATCACTTCCGATTTTTTGGCTTGCTTCGATTACGTTTGGATAAATTCCAGCTGCAACGGCTGCGTAAATTGCTGCACCTAAAGCAGGAGTTTGGTCTGAAGCTGCAACTTTAATTGGCTTGTTTAAAACATTTGCTAAAGTCTGCATAATGAAAGGAGATTTACGAGCAACACCACCGATTCCGATAACGCTGTCGATTTTTACGCCTTCTTCTTCAAAACGGTCTACAATTTTCTTCGCTCCAAAACAGATTGCGTTTACTAAAGCTTTAAAAATATGAGGCGCTTTTGTTCCTAAAGATAAATTTGAAATCGCGCTTTTCAATTCCTGATTAGCATCTGGAGTTCTGCGTCCGTTAATCCAGTCTAAAGCAATTGGAAGACTTTCTGAAACCGGGATTTTCTCTGCTTCTTTCGTTAATTCAACAATTAATTTATCGCTGAATTCTTCTCTTAATTGTTCTTTTTGAGCATCATTTAAAAGAGATGATTCACTTAATAAATGTTCCGTCGGCCACATTAATAATTCTTTGTACCAAGCCAATAAATCACCAAAAGCAGATTGTCCTGCTTCTAAACCAATAAATCCTGGAATAACAGATCCATCAACTTGTCCGCAGATTCCTCTAACTGTTTTTGTTCCAACCTCATCATAAGAACCAACCAGAATATCACAAGTTGAAGTTCCCATAACGCGAACTAAAGTATTCTCTTCGATTTTAGCTCCAACAGCTCCAGAATGTGCATCGAAAGTTCCAACCGCCACAACTGTTTCTGTAGAAAGTCCTAAACGATCTGCCCATTCTTGGCTTAGTTTTCCAGCAACTAAATCTGAAGTATATGTTTCATCATATAAATTCCCGCGTAAAGTCGCTAAATATGGATGTAATTTTTCTAAGAATTCAACTGGCGGTAATCCATTCCAGTCTGCGTGCCACATTGCTTTATGTCCTGCTGCACAACGGCTTCTTCTGAATGTTTTTAAATCTTTATCTTCAATTAATAAATAGGTCATTAAATCGCAATGCTCCATCCAAGTGTGCGCTGCATTTCGAACCGCCTCATCTTGTCTTGCAATGTGAAGGATTTTTGCCCAAAACCACTCAGAAGAATAAATTCCTCCAACGTATTTTGTAACGTCTTCTCCGCCCCAGCTTACAGCAAGTTCGTTGATTTCGTTTGCTTCATTAATAGAAGTATGATCTTTCCATAAAACCATCATTGCATTTGGATTTTCTTCAAAACCTTTTGTTAATGCTAATGGCGTTCCATCTTTTGTAACTGGAACTGGAGAAGATCCTGTTGTGTCGATACAGATTCCTTTTACTAAAGAAGGATCTACTTTACTTTCTTTTACAACATTTTGAATCGTAATTTCTAATCCTTCGATATGATCCAAAGGATGCTGACGAAATTGGTTTATAGAGGCGTCACAATATTGTTTGTTTTTCCATCTTTTGTAATGAGAAACATTCGATGCCAGCTCCTGCCCATTTTCTGTATCAATTAGCACCGCGCGAACAGAATCTGTTCCGTAGTCCAATCCTATTACATAATTTTTCATTCGTATTTATTTTAAAATATTGACAAATATAATTATAAATAATTCATAAGTGTATAAAAAACACTTAATAAAATTCTGTTCCTTAATTTTTACAAAAAATGCATCAAAACAAAGATTTAAGCTCAAAACAAAAAATAAATGTCATTGTTACATTTATTATGTTGCGATTATTTCATCTTAATCTTTAAAACCGTTACAGAATAAGCTGGAAAATCGTACTGAACTTTGCTTCCACTCACTTTAAATTGGCTTTCTTTTGGACTAATTTTAGTTGGCGTAGCAAATGAATTTTCATCATTTAATCCATCTCCTTTCAAAGTCACTGCTGTTCCTTTTGAATCTAATTTTGCTCCTTTTAAATCAATTGAAAAATTTTGAGCTGAAGCCGATGTATTTACAATTTTCAGAATTACTTCTTTTGAATTGGCATCTTTTACCGCAGAAGCAAATAAATCGTTTTGCCCTGTAACCGCTTTTCCGTCTTTTGTAATACTGATTAAGTCAGTTCCTTTATTGTTAGAAAACAATTTTTGTACATAATAATTTGGTGTTCCAAATGACTGCAGATTGTTGAACCAAATCATATCTGGTGTCCATTGCCAGCCTTCTTCATGAGCCAATAATGGAGCATAAGAAGTTAAATGAACTACCTCAGCATTTCGTTCCATTCCCGTCATGAAAGCAGCTTCAGAAAAAGCACATTCCCAATTGTTTTTGTTGTCTGGACTTGCAATAGCTACGCTTTGTGCAGCATATTCTCCAGCAAAAATCTTTGGTCCTTTACGATCGTAACTATCGTAACGCGTTGCATTTTTACGAAACCATTCTGGATTTTTATAATAATGTTCGTCTACAATTTCTGCGTTTAGTTTTTTAAGTTCCTTCATTCCATATTCGAAGAAATCTCCGTCAGGGAAAGGTCCTGTTCCTGAAACAATGGTAATGTTTGGATATTTGCTTTTGATGGCTTTTTCAAACACTTTAAAACGCTCGATATAATCTGGTCCCCATTGCTCATTTCCAACTCCAATGAATTTTAAGTTGAATGGTTTTGGATGTCCCATATCGGCTCTCACTTTTCCCCAAGCTGTTTCTGTTCCGCCATTTGCGAATTCAATTAAATCCAAAGCATCTTGTACATAAGGATCGATTTGATCCATCGGAACTAATTCTCCTGTGTTGAATTGACACGCCATTCCGCAACTTAAAATTGGAAGCGGAGAAGCGCCAATATCTTCTGAAAGCTGAAAATATTCAAAGAATCCTAATCCGAAACTTTGGAAATAATCTGGTGCAGGTCTGTGCGCAAATTCCATGTTCCAACGGTTTACAGCAGTTTCTCTGTCTTCCACTTTTCCAACCGATTTTTTCCATTGGTAACGCTCTGCTAAAGTTCTTCCTTCAACAATACAGCCTCCTGGGAAACGCAAAAATCCTGGTTTTAAATCGTATAATAATTGCACTAAATCTTTACGAAGTCCGTTTTTTCTTCCTGCCCAAGTATCCTCTGGAAATAGTGAAATATTATCCAGATCAATTACTCCGTTTCCTTCAAAAGTGATTTTTAATTTTGCTTTTGCTTCTGTCGCGGTTGACGTTAACTGCGTAGAATAATTTGACCAATCTTTTGATGTTGGAACAACTGAAGTTTCTCCCAGTACTTTATTGTCTTTATCAATAAATTGGAATTTAATTTTTGAAATATTTCCTGAAATTTTTGAAGCTTTTAAAGTCAGATTGTATTTCAAATCTTTTTTGATTCCCATTCCTCTGAAACCTTCATTTACCAACTGATAACCGCTCGCATCGTTAACTGTAACTCGGCAGTAATTGTGATTGGTTCCTTGTTGAGAATACTGAATGACATTTGCAATTCCAGATTGCTGATTTAGTTTATGGCGGTCGCTGTTTGGTTCATTCCATCCCATCATTGGAAACAGAAATTCGAATGATCTGTTTTTAATCATTTCTGCGTACAATCCTCCGTCTGCAGCAAAGTTGATGTCCTCAAAAAACACTCCGTACATCGTTGGCTGAATTTTGGTTATGGTTTTGGACGCATCTACTTCAAAATTGTTTTTTTGTGCCGATGTGTATATGCTTGTTAACAGTGCTCCGCAAAGGGTAATTTTGGTAATAAGATTGGTATTCATGTTTTTATTTTTGTTTTTTGTCTTTATTTTTTTTAAACACATAGAATCATAGCATTCCTTGTCTAAAAAGGCATTTCATTTTTCTTAAATTCACATAGCTATGTGTTCAAATCTAGATTTGTTTTTTTTCTCTTTTATGGATTAAAAAAATCTATGTTTCTATGTGTTTAAATTTTTCTCTCGCAGATTGGCAGATTTATTTAAATCCTTTTAATCTGTGGCTATATTTTTTATTCTCTATACATCTGATGGATTGATCCCGAAGCCTCGGGACGTATCTACAATATGAATCGTTCCTTCGGAATTTTAATTTTTAATTCAATTTATAATCCAGCCAGACTTTCATTTTTCCAACTCCACGATTTGACCATGAATAATAAGGAATGGCTTTGAATTTCGAATTTTCGATGACATTTACACCTTGCAATAAGTTCGTTTCTTTTCTCACTTTGAAAGTGTCTGAAGCCGAAACATCGATCTTATCAAAATTGTTTTTATTGTCGATTTCTTCAACCGCATACACTAACGGACCGTATTCTAAAGAGACTTTATTTTTATTCGTTTCTACTTTTGAATTGGTTTCTACTTCCTGAACTTCCATTGGAAAATTAAGAGCGATTTTGTCTCCTTTTTTCCAATTTCTAGTTACGTTAAAATAGCAGTTTTCAGGCTGAATCGCTAATGTTTCTCCGTTTACAGTAATAGTTGGTTTTTGACTTGAAGCTTTCTTATACGTATATAAATCTCCTGGTAAAACTTCATTTCTTGCCCAACCTGGAACGCGAAGTTTAATCGTGAATTTGCTCTCTTTTTTAGGATTAACTGAAATTCCAACTTTTCCGTTCCAAGGATAAGAAGTCTGTTGTGAAATCTGTAAATCTGTTTTTCCTAAAGTGAAAGAAGCATTGTTTGAAGCATATAAATTCACATACAAATCATTCTTGGTTTTCGAATAAATTAATCCTGGAATTGACGGAATAAAACGAATTAAATTAGTCGGACAGCAAGAACAGTCAAACCAAGCCTGACGCGTGCAAGAACCTCTGTTTGATTTGTAAATCCCATCTGCTTCCAAGGCATTTGGATAGAAAAATTGTTTTCCGTCAAGCGAAATACCCGAAATCAATCCGTTGTACATCGTTCTTTCGATGACATCAAAATATTGTGATTTTCCATATAAATTATGCAATCTGTGATTCCAATATACATCTCCAATTGCCGCACATGTTTCGTTGTAAGCAGTTAGATTTGGCAATTCGTAGTTTGCTCCAAAAGCTTCACCGTCATGTCTCGATCCGATTCCGCCTGTGATGTACATCTTTTTGTTAACCATATTATCCCATAAATTATTTACGGCATTTTCATATGATTTGTCTTTGGTCATTGCAACAATATCGGTCATTCCAGCATACATATAAACGGCACGAACAGCATGCCCGACTGCTTCTTTTTGCTCTACAACTGGCATGTGATCTTGAGCGTATTCTCCATACAATTTATGATTGTTCGGATTTCCTCGATTGTCCAGAAAATATTTGGCAAGTTTCAAATAATCTTCTTTTCCAGTAATTTGATATAATTTAATCAAACCCGTTTCTATAATTTGATGTCCTGGAACGCCTTTTACCTGACCTGGACCGTCGCCAAAAGTTTTCACGAACAAATCGGCATTTTTGATGGCGATATCAAGGAAATTTCTTTTTCCAGTCGCCTCATAATGCACAACTGCAGCTTCAATTAAATGACCAGCGTTATAGCATTCGTGACTGATTTGCAATGATTCCCAACGTTTTCCTTCAATAACTGGAACCCAAGTAGCAGGCGGTTTTGCAGGATTTATTGTTCTCCATGTTGTCAAATAACCATCTTCTTCCTGACCAATTTTCACAATCGCAATCAAAGAATCTAAAACTCTTTCTAGTTTTGGATTTGGAGCAGAAATTAAGGTATTTGATGCGCCTTCGATAATTTTGTAAACATCCGTATCATCAAAAGGCATTTCACCTCTCACTGTTCCTGTTTTTTGTTTTCCTGCGATTAAAAAGTTCTCAAAACGACCTTCTTCATCACATTTTTTAATTGCATATTCTATGGTTACTTCCTGCACTCTTTTGATAATTGGAAGCCAAAAAGAATCAGTTAATTTTACATTTTGAATGTTTACGGGTTCGATTTCGTAACCTGCTTTTAAAACTGACGTTTTATTTTGCACCACATTATTTTTGGTTTCTTTACACGAAACCAAAACCAGAAGTGACATAAAAATCGTTAAAATTGGTAAGTTGTATTTCATCATTATTCTTGTATTCTATTTTAAAACAGGCCACAAATCAGCATCCCATTGTATTTCTTTGACTACTAACCTTGGTGTTCCATTAGTTTTCTTTTCGTAAGCGTGATAAAAGATATAATCTTTTCCGTCGAAAGTATAAGCGCTATTATGTCCTACTCCAAAATAGTTTTGATCGCCTTGAACTACTATACTTCCTCCGCCTTGATCTAGTGGTTTTCCTTCTTTATCCAAATAAGGTCCTGTTACATTTTTAGATCTTCCAACAACCACTTTGTAAGTGCTTTTTTCTCCGCGACAGCATAAATCCCAAGACAGAAATTGATAATAGTATCCATTTTTCTTAAAGATAAAAGGAGCTTCAAGTGCACCATCACCTGGATCAGAATCTAGCAATTCGAAAGTTCTTTTACGTTTTGCGATTGTATGCCATTCTTGAGGTTGCGCAATTGATTTTAAATCGGGGTTTAATTTTACCAATTTCAATCCTTCCCAAAAAGAACCGAAAGAAAGCCAAGGCGTGTTGTTTTCATCAAAAACCAAATTTGGATCAATGGCGTTCCACATATCTCTGTTTGGTTGTGATTGAATGACAATTCCCTGATCGACCCATTTGTAATTTTTATCTTTTGGATCTAAAGTCGTATTAGTTGCAACGCCAATCGCCGACGTATTTTTGGCGAAAGCCGAAACAGAATAATACAAATAATAGATATTGTTGTGGAATGAAATATCTGGTGCCCAAATATGATTTTTAAAATCTGCTGCAACACCATCTGCCCAAACTGGTTTTTCTGCGAAAACCTGTGGTTCTTTGTTCCATTTTTTTAAATCTTTCGAACTAAAAACACTTATTCCGTTGCCTGTACAATACAAATAGTATGTATCTTTTTGTTTGATAACAACAGGATCGTGCACAACAATTTCCTGTGCCATAACCACAGAAACTGTGAACATTAGAAAAGCCGAAATTGTATATTTTATGTTTTTGTAAACCATATAAGTGATATAAAAAATTTAAGTTTTTGGTTAACTGAAAACTGAGACTGCGACTGAATACTAAATCTATTGAATTCCTTCAGATGTCATAACAATTCGTTTCATTGTCCCGTCTTTGTTATAAAATAATTTATCGACACAGACTGATCTTCTAAAACTTCCTCCATCTGGTTTTGATGCTCCGTTGTGATAAATGAAATACGATTGTCCTTTAAAATCAATTATTGATTGGTGATTTGTGTTACTATTTCCAGCAATTTCATTCAGAATTCCTTTAAACTCCCAAGGTCCTGTAATTGATTTACTCATGGCGTAGGCAATTTTTTCAGGAAACTCATAAGCGTATGACAAATAATACCAGTCTTTGTGTTTGTGAATCCACGGTGCTTCAGTAAAGTTAGGCAGTTTTATGTGATGAATTTCACCTTCTATTTCCGTCATATTTTCTTTTAATTTAGCATAATGACAAGCGGTATTCCCCCAAAAAAGATAAGCTTGTCCATCAGTATCGATAAAAACCGTCGGATCTATATCGTCCCAGGTTATGTCGCTAAATTTGGTCATATCATTGGTGATTAAGGCTTTTCCTAATGCATCTTTAAAAGGCCCAAGCGGGTTATCAGCAACAGCAACTCCAATCGATTTTCCGTGAACAGTTCCATGTTCAACCGTTACATACCAATAAAATTTTCCATTTCTTTCTATTACCTGCGAAGCCCAAGCATCACTTTTTGCCCATTTAAAATCAGTTACTTTAAGCGGAACAGGATGTGATTCCCATTTTTTCATATCAGAAGAAGAATACACTAGCCATTCATTCATCTTATAAAAATGAAAATCATTTGGCGCTTCGTCATGACCAGCATACAAATACACTTTGTCTTTGTACACCAATGCGGCAGGATCTCCTGTGTATTTATCTGTAATGGCAGGATTGTTGAATTTTACCGATTGTGCAGTTGCGGCAATCGATAAAAACAAAATGGACAGGCTTGTAAATAGGTTTTTCATTGTTATTTTATTTTTTTGCCACGAATTCACAAATTTTTACAAATTATAATTCGAGAAATTTGCGGTTATTTTTATTCAAGCAGATTTCACAGATTTTTTAATCATTTTAATTCGTGAATTCGTGGCTATTTTTCTCTCGCAGATTACGCAGATTTTATTTTTAATTCTCTAATAATTGGGGTTTTTCTAATTTATTTTTTTTCCCCAAACCCCTATTCCTGCACTATTGATTCCGGTATAGGTTAAGGTCACTTTTCTGGTTGCCGATTCCCAATCCCAAGCGTCAACTACATTGCATTTAACTCCGTTTATGGTAGCGATTTTTTTTGCGGCATCATAAGACCAAGTTCCCGTTATATCCCCGCTTACTTTTTTGTCAGCCGTTAGATAAATTGTAACTGCTTTTTGCATGGTTTTGTATTGGTAATTCAAGGTAATCTGTTCCCAAGTTCCAACCAGATTTCCTTCTGCAAAAGTCGTTGTTGGTACGCCCGCATAGCGTTCTGGTTCTATTACTGGCCATCCGTCTTCTGTCCATTGAATTCCATGAACATGCCCCATCATGACTGCATTTGAGACATTGATTCCAGCAACTCCTTCTGGCAAACGCGCCTGTGAAGCATAAAACCATTGTTTTGTTTCTGGGTTTTGAAAAACAGCACAATGCGCAAATCCAACCCATCCTGTATGATTTTTAAATTGATATGGATGTGTTACCAAAGGATAGCATTCTGCTCCGTTCGTAATACTGATTCCTGTGTTTGTAACGTAAGGTCCAAGAATGTTTTTAGAACGAGCTACTCGTGTGTTATAAGCAACCGATAATTCATCATAAGCCAAAAACAAATAATAATATTGCGTATCTGGATTGTAGATGATTTCTGGTCCTTCGAGTGCTTGCCAACGATTTGTATTTACATTTCCGCGACCTGCAATTCGAACTCCGTAATCATCAATTGTTTTTAATTTATCTGGCTTTCCTGTCGTTGGATTTAGTTTTAAAGCTGCAATTCCAGAGTGCCAAGAACCGTAAATTAAATACTGTTCACCTTCGGGAGTTTCAATAAAACTCGGATCGATGGCGTTGAATTTAAAATAAGCATCCCAATCGTTTCCTCCGTTTCTAACATAACTTTTTACGCCGTCAGGTTCTGAGCAAACTACCATTCCTTTGTCAACCCAATTATTAGAAGCTAAATCTGTTGTTTCAGCCAAACCAATAAAAGCACGTTCTGTCCAAGAAGTATTTGTATCTGTTCCCGTAATTGGATTTGTTACTACGATGCTGTAATACATTCTGAAAACATTCCCCACTTTTCGAACACATGGCGCCCAAAATCCGTAATTTGGATTTTCTATCGGAGGAAGTGCTGGACTCATTCTCGCTCTTTTATTATTTAAAGAATCTTTTACCCAAGCTGGAGCCTGAAGCATTGAAGGTCCCATAAATTCCCAGCTGATTAAATCTTTTGATCTTCTGTAGAAAAAATGTCCATTGCCATCATGCGCGTTTCCGTATGAAGCATCGGTTTGATACATATAATAATATTCGCCCGATTTCTCAACTGATGGATCGTGTACGTTTGCTAGATTCCATTGTGATCTATTTGCCCAACCAGCAATTGACGTATAATTGTCTGCATAAGTTGGTCCGTTAAATGTTGGCGTAACCACAGGCGGATCAACCACTACAGGCGGATCTGTATCTTTAGTTGCCGGATCATCTTTTGAACAGCTTGCCATTAAAATCGCTGCTGCAAAAAATCCGATGACAGAAATGGTTTTTAAAATGAATTTTTGGTTTTTCATTTGGTTCTATTTTATTTTCCTTCTAAAACAACTACTGAGAAAGGAGGAATAGTGATTTCAAGTTTCCCTTTTTTGTTTTCGAAACCTTTAAAAACTGCTGGTGCAATTTTGTCTGGATTTTCGAATGAATTGTAATCTTGTAATTTAGCCGATGTTATAACCGTTCCTGTGAAGTTTTTCACACCTAAATCTTTTACATCAATTTCGATTTTGTTCTTATTTTTTGCGTCTACATTAACTAATGAAATGTGAATAGCTCCGTTTTTGTCTTTTGATGCCGATGCAGAAACTGCAGGAAGTTTTTCTCCATTAAAAGTGTATGATGGCGATTCGAAACTTACTGGCAATAATTTTGCATCTTGGTGCACGCTATACATTTTCATTACATGGTATGTTGGCGTTACAATCATTTTAGCTTTATCAGTAAGAATTACGGCTTGTAAAACATTAACGCATTGCGCTAAGTTTGCCATACGAACACGATCTGAATGGTTGTTGAAAATGTTAAGAGTTGCTCCAGCTAAAACCGCATCACGCATTGTATTTTGCTGATATAAAAATCCTGGATTTGTTCCTTTTTCAACTTCATACCAGCCTCCCCATTCGTCAACAATCATGGCTACTTTTTTCTCAGGATCGTACTTGTCCATAATAGCAGAATGTTTTGTAACCAATTCTTCCATTTTTAGCGCTGACTGCATCGTTTTGAAATAGCCTTCTTCTGTAAAATTTCTATCATCTCCTTTTTTGCCCCAGTCAATTACAGCATAATGATGAACTCCAACTCCGCCTAACATATTCAACGGAATTCCTTTCATTAAAACTTCTGTCCAATTGTAATCTGCACTGTTTGATCCAGAAGCAATTCTTGTAATTCCTCCAGTATTTTCCCAATCTGACATGAAAGTCGCATATTTACGATATTCGCCTGCGTAATATTCTGCAGTCATGTTTCCTCCGCATCCCCAAGCTTCATTTCCAATTCCCCAGTATTTTACTTTCCAAGGTTCTTTTCTTCCATTTTTAGCACGTAAATCACTCATTGGACTTTTACCGCTGAAGTTCGTATACTGAACCCAGTCAGCTAATTCTTGAACCGTTCCGCTTCCTACATTTCCAGACAAATAAGGTTCAGCGCCTAAAAGTTCACACATGTTCAAGAAATCATGTGTTCCAAAACTGTTATCTTCAGTAACTCCGCCCCACCATTTGTTTACAATAGTTGGTCTTTGTTCTTTTGGTCCAATTCCGTCTTTCCAGTGATATGTATCTGCAAAACAGCCTCCTGGCCATCTTAAGTTTGGAATTTTTAAATCTTTTAAAGCCTTAATAATATCATTTCTTACTCCGTTTGTATTTGGAATTTTTGAAGTGTCTCCCACAAAAAATCCTCCGTAAATGCAACGGCCTAAATGTTCTGCAAAATGACCGTAAATGTTTTTATCAATTGTTGGCGCATCTGCAGTATTTTTAATGGTAATTGTAGTCTGCGCAAAATTCAGCTGACTACAAAGCGAAATAAGAAATGTGATTAAAAGTGCTTTTTTCATAGTGGTTTTTATTGAAGAGGAAAGTCCGAAAACTTTCCTCTGAATTTTAATTTTTTAATAAGAAAGTGTTGGCCATCCTGATGACCATGTAAAATATACAATTTCGAGTTTTGGATTTCCGCTGTCGGCTCCGTCATAATAATGAACAGATCCTTTTTGCGTTCCTGTAATTCTAGATAAATGTCCTGGACCAATGTAATTTCCTTGTGTAGCCAAAACAGTTGTACCTCCGCCATTGGTTAATGCTACTCCATTTTTATCCACAAAAGGGCCAAACGGACTTGTAGAACGTCCTACTACAATATAATAGGTACTGTTTACGCCATTGCAGCAAGTACCTCGGTTTACAAACATGTAATAATAACTTCCTTCTTTGATCAAACAAGGAGCTTCCCATGATGCGCTGTTTCCGCCTGCAACAATAGTTCTGCTTCCAGTTGTTTTTCCTGTTGAAGGATTAATTTGGATAACTCCAATACCAGCATGCCAAGAGCCATAAGCCATATAGACATTACTTCCATCAACTAAAATAGACGGATCTATTGCATTAACATCTGATGCTGAAGAGGAAGAAACGACAACGCCCCTATCTGTCCAAGTTGTTCCTGCACTTTGCGAAATAGCTGGTGTCGTAACCAATCCGATTGCAGAAGTGGCTGAACCAAAAGTAGAGCACGAATAATACATATTCCATCTATTGTTAAACCAAGCAACATCTGGCGCCCAGAACGTTTTAACGAATCCTGGAACATATCCTGTAATCCAGCTCGGGGTTGATGAAAACACTGATGTTCCCCATGTCCAGCTAGTTAAATTTGTCGAATAAGTCATCGGAATATTATCTCCTGTAGTAAAAACATAATAATTAACACCGCTTTTTACAATTGTACTTGGATCGTGTGATGGCACATTTCCGCTTACTGTTTTAGCAGTTAAATTGGTAACCTGTGAATCTTGAGCATTAACAACTGTTGCTGCTTCTTTTGTTGGGACAATATCTTCATTTTGACAACTCCATAATAATATCGCTAATAAAACCAAACTTGTAATTGCTTTCATTGTTCTATAATTTTAGTTACGGTTAAAAATTACTTCTCTTGTATTCCAAATTCTAAGGCATAATATCATGTGAAGATTTTTGGGCCTTCACATGATATCTGGTATTTAAAACTAACTCAAAATATTTTTAGTCTCCGTTTTCAGTAACAGTATACAGTGAGACTGCGACTGAAAACAGAGACTGTAAACTTAATAACTGTCGTTTTGGATTGTTCCAGGATTATTATCCATTTCCAATTGTGGAATTGGGAAATATTCACGACCAGGTGTATAAGAATTAAACTCAGCATCTCTTGATTTTAACCAAGCTAATTTAGCTGAATCTTGAAGCCATCCCCAACGACGGATATCATCAAAACGATGTCCTTCAAGAGGGAATTCTAAGAATCTTTCGTGACCAATCTGTTCTCTCATTTGTGCTTGACTCATTCCTGGTTTTGTAGTTGCTAAATCTGGAAGATTTACTCTGTTTCTTACCATTTGAATATAAGTGTAAGCTCCTTGAGTATCACCAGTTTCATTCAAACATTCAGCATACATTAATAAGATATCCGCATATCTTAATAAACGCTCATTGATTCCTGAACGCCAGTCATATTCGTCTGCAAATTGTCCGTCAGAGTTTTGATATTTTCTACAGAATAAATCATTTAAATCAGCAGGGCTTGATGCATAGAATGTTGCGAAATCTTTTCCATACAATTGCATTCCGCCTGGTTTATTATAGAAAATTGTAGCATCTAAACGCGGATCTAAATCTCCTGTTTTTGTTTTCTCTTCTTGAAATTCATTAAATAATGCCCAAGTTGGCTGAACATCTGTCCATCCGAAAGCACGCGGTGCATAAGTAATCGCTCTTGCAGATGTTTTTCCCCATCCTGAAGCAGGCGCGCCTCCCCAACCTAAATCAACTCCTCCAGCATCACGGCTAAATTGTACTTCAAATAAAGATTCTGAATTGTTTTCGTTTGCTGTAGTGAAGTTATCGCGGTAATTTGATACAAGAGAATAAACTCCTAAATCTATTACTTGTTTGAAAGTAGTTCTTGCATTAGAAAAATCTTTTGTAAATAAATAAGCTTTTCCTAAGTAGCCTAATGCAGCACCTTTAGTAGCGCGTCCTTTCTGACCTGCGTCTAATCCTGAAATACCATCGTAAGTGTTTGGAAGTAATTCTGCAGCAGCTTTAAAATCTGCAATAACTTGTGCCCAGCCTTCTTCTTGTGTTTTCTGCGGATAGTAAACCGCTAGTTCTGTTGGAAGCGGTACGTTTTTAAACATATTTACTGCATGAAAAAAGTACAATCCTCTTAAAAAATAAGCCTGACCTATAATTCTGTTTTTTAAGGCTTGGTCTTCAAACTCAATTCCAGGTACATTTGTCAATACTTGATTGGCACGATAAATACCTTGGTAATATGTTTCGTAAGCCCATCCATAAATAGCTGCGTCTGCAACATTTGAATTGAAATGTCCAACGTTATACATAGAACCCCAAGGGCTGTTTGTACGAGAATCATCAGCTTTTACATCTAACAATAATGGTGTACTTCTCATGTAAGTACCATCTGTTAACAAACTTCCGTATGCAGCATTCACACCTTGCAGTGCATCTTCATCGGTTTTCCAAAAATTATCGACTGCATCATTATTTGGGTCTAATTGAGTCAAATCTTCGTTATCAACACAGCTTGTTGTTACCAAGGCTAGTGAAAGAAAAACGGTTATATAGCTAAAAATTTTAGATTTCATTTTAATACGTTTTAATGGTTAGACCTGGTTAGAAGCTCACTTCTACTCCTAAAGAAATTGTTCTTGGATTTGGAAAAGATCCTGCATCATATCCTCTTGAAAGTAATCCGTCGCTGTTAAAATCAGGATCGTATCCTTTGTATTTCGAAATAATCAACAGGTTTTGACCATTTAGGTAAACCTTAGCTTTTTCAATAAATTTATCTTTTATTGGAATGTTGTAACCAATTTCCATTGTTTGCAGCTTAACATAATCTCCGCTTTCAATAAATCTGCTTGATTCTCTAGCATTTCCATTTGGATCTCCAATAACTGGAGCAGGAACATTTGTATTTGTATTTGTCGGTGTCCAATAATTTAATTCGTCTGTATGATGGTTTGTATATTGTCCGATCATTAAATTGCGGTACATAGCGTTGAATACTTTGTTACCACCGGCACCTTGCCAGAACATTGAGAAATCAAAATTTTGATAAGAAGCACTGAAATTTAATCCGAAACCATATTTAGGAATTGTTACACCTTGAAAAGTTCTATCTGCATCTGTTATAGCTCCGTCACCATTTACATCTCTAAATTTCACATCTCCTGGAGCCGCATTTGTTTGTGTTGGAGAAGAAGCAACTTCAGCTGCATTTTGGAAAATTCCAATCGCTTCCCAAGCAAATAATTCACCAACAGATCTTCCTACTTCTGTTTTAGAATATACTCCATAAATTGGATTTCCGTTTACACCAATTTTAGTAACTTCATTTTTCAGCGTTCCAAAGTTTGCAGAGATATCATATTTAAATTTATGATGATGATTACTATAGGCAGCTGTAAACTCTACCCCTGTGTTTTTCATTGCTCCTGCATTTGTAGTAATATTTGCTGGAAATGCTCCTGTAGAATATGGAATTGGAACTCCTAACAATAAATCGTCTGATTTCTTTATAAAGTATTCTGCTGTAAATTGTAAATCATTATTTAAGAAACCTAATTCGATACCAACATTTGAGTTAGTAGATTTTTCCCAGTGTACATTTGGATCTAGCGCTGCTACTACAGTTGTTCCTGGAGCTAACTCATTATTAAAATCGTACCCCGCAAAACTATTTACTGTTGAAGCAAAGAAATACTGAGGAATTGTATTGTTACCAATTGTACCATAACCACCACGAAGTTTAATATTACTTACCCATTCTGGTAAATGAATGAACTTTTCGTTGCTGATTCTCCATCCTCCTGAAAAAGAGTAAAAATTTGCTGAGTTATTAATTTCACTGAAAAGAGACGTTTTATCTTGTCTGAAATTTCCTTGAAGCAAATATCTGTCATCATAAGAATAGTTTAATCTACTGATGTAAGATACTCCTGTAATAGTAAATTTATATTCTGATGCGTTTCTAGAATCAGCATATTGAAGCATTGGAATTTCGTCTGGAGTATAACCTACACCTCTCATATTATATCTATGATAATCTCTCTTTTCCTGAATCAAACCTGCAAGCGCATCAATTTTATGTTTTCCAAGTGTAATTTCGTAAGTTAATAAGTTATTCAAAAACGTTCTTAACTCATTTCCAGTTTCAACATCCAAAGATGCTTCGTCATTAGTAGTAATATAATACCATCCTAAATCACTTGGCGGAATAAACTTTCTGTTTTCCCAATCCGTTCTATCATAACTTACGTCCAATTTGTATTTAAGACCTTTTACGATTTCTATTTCTCCCCAAACATCTCCAATAAAACGGTTTCTTTTTCCATTATTATCAATCAGATTGTTGTATCCAATTGGGTTCATTGAAATCGCTTTTTGAGTTAAGTTGTCTGTACCTCCATAACCTCCAAGTCTATTTGCATCATAAACAGGCATCGTTGGAATAGCTCCTAAAATGTCACTTACAACCGTTTGACCTGCATTATACTCATTAAAGATTTCTTTATCAGATTGTGTATAAGCTATTTTTGCACCATATTTAAATTTCCCTTTTTTTCCATTTAAATTTAAGTTCGTTGACAATCTCTCATAGTCCTGAGGCGTTTTGATGTAGCTTGTATTTTTAAAATAATCAACATTAAAACTATACGCAATACTTTCTGCGCCACCAGTAAAAGTCAAAGCCTGATTTTGCACAACACCAGTCTGGAAAGATTCTTTCTGCCAATCTGTATTTACATTTGAAATATAGTATGGACTATTAGGATCATTCCCTGGAGCAATATTTACAGCAACACCCGCTCTAATATCTCTATTTCTTTCTGCCTCGCTAGTGATTTTTTGATAACCAACACGATCTGTAACATCCCATTTTTTAGCGACATTTTGTAAACCTACGATAGACTTGAATTTAATATCCATTTTACCGGCCTTACCTTTTTTAGTCGTAATAATTACTACTCCATTCGCACCACGCACACCATAAATTGCGGCAGACGAAGCATCTTTTAAAACCTGCATAGATTCTATTTCTCCTGGAGCAAAGTCGTATGGAGCATCGACCATAATTCCGTCAATAATAAATAGTGGATTATTATTGGTAAAAGAAGTTATACCTCTAATCTTCACATTAACAAAACCTCCCGGTTCTCCCGAAGACTGCACAGTAACACCTGGAACTTGTCCTTGAAGCATTTTTGCTGCATCATAGGTAACTACTTTTTTAGCCGATTCTAAATTAACGACACTTACAGAACCTGTTAAGTCAGATTTTTTTTGAGTTCCGTAACCAATAACAACTACCTCATTAAGTTTGTTTGTGTCTTCTCCTAAAGCTACATCTATTTTAGATTGGCTTCCTACGGTAACTTCTTTGTTTTGAAATCCTATAAATGAAAAAACTAAAACATCATTTGGAGATGCTTTAATCGAATACTCTCCATCAAAACCAGTTGTAGCAACTGTTTTGGTTCCCTTTATAATAATGTTTACACCCGGCAAAGGCAGATTGTCTTGTGCCGATGTAACAACTCCGCTAATCGTTTTGCCCTGAGCAGACATTTGATTAACAGAAAATAGCAGCATCATTACTGCTAAAATCCAATTTGTTTTTGGCAATACAAAATTGCAATACAAAATTAATTGTTGCTTTGTAATCATAGTGGTTTAATTAAGATTGGTTAGTGGTTGAATTAATAAGTGTTAATCTTACATTTGTAAATTTAAATAAAAAAAAAGCATGAAAACAAATTAATATCACAAAAAAAAGTCTGAAAAAAAACACATATCATAAATTAAGTGTTGAATTAACATTTAAAATTCAATGTTTTTTGCAAAAAAGAAGGGGTTTTATATGATTTAATTGTGTAAAAAATACACTTTTTACAAAAAAGCGCTGTTTTAATCAAAAAATGATGAGAAGAAAAAAAAGCATAAATAATCTGTTTTTTAATGATTTGAATTCTAAAAAATTATATTTTTGTAGGTAAAAGATTGTTTAATTTTGTGAATTTTTATATAATTATTCGATCTTTTTTCAAAAAACTATCCTGATCTACCCTGTTTTTGTATTAAAAAATTCTTAAAAAACAGAAATGAATGTTATTTTTATGTAAAAAGTCATTTTTTTAACTCTATTTTTGAGCAGTTATTTATGTAAGTGTGAAATCTACATTAATAAATTATGAAACGTTTTAGGAAGTTTATATATTTACCATCCAAATTAATTACATATGTTAAATAGTTATAGCTCTGCTGATAAAGTTTTACTGGCGGTTGACTGCATCATTTTTGGATTCGACAATGAGGGTCTGAAAATACTTTTAATCCAAAGAGATTTTGAACCAGAAAAAGGAAAATGGTCTTTGATTGGAGGATTTCTTAAACGAGATGAAGTTTTAGATAGTGCTGCTACAAGAATCTTAAACACTTATACCGGTCTGAATGATATTTATATGGAACAGCTGTATGCTTACAGCGAAATCGATCGTGACCCCGTAGAAAGAACCATTTCGGTTTCTTATTTTGCATTGATCAATATCGAAAACCATAATGCAGAATTAATTCAAAATTATCACGCAGAATGGTTTCCTATTAATGATGCTCCACACTTAATTTTTGACCATAACGAAATGGTGCAAAATGCAATTAAGAGACTTCGATACAAAACTTCTGTCAAACCAATTGGTTTTGAATTGCTTCCAGAGAAATTCACCATGCGTCAGCTTTTAGAATTGTATGAAGCGATTTTGAGCAAAGAATTGGACAAAAGAAATTTCATCAGCAAAATTAATTCTTTAGGTATTTTGAATAAACTAGACGAAAAAGACATGCAATCTTCTCGAAAAGGTTCTTACTTATATACCTTTAATAAAGAGAAATACGAAGAAAAATTACTAAATGATTTTGTGCTCAATTTGTAATTGACAACTAATCATAAAGAATTCCTAACTATCAGAGCAGATCTATTTTCGATCTGCTCTTTTGTTCCTTTCAAAACCATATCTGCCAAAATTTTCCCCATCAATTCAAAATTGGTTGAAATGGTTGTAATTCCATTTGCCGCAATTTTTTTCAACGGCGTTTCATTATAGGATATAATTCCAAAATCTTCTCCTAGTTTTAAATTTCTATTTAAGGCATTTTCAATCACCAAAAGCAAATCACGATCATGAGGAATAATATACAAATCACCAATCGCGATAGATTGGTTGCTGAAATCTGAAATAATTTCATAACCAAAACCATATTCTTCGCAAAAAGATTCAAAACCCGTTTTCATTCCTAGCGGCTCTCTAAAACCAGCAAAAATCAAAATCAGTTTCTTGTATTTTGACAATCTTTTTTTTCCTTTCATCAATCCTTCAAAAATATCTTTTTGGTGATTTTGATAAATTGCGGGAAACATTTTTAACTCCGGATTGGTTTGATCCAAAATAATTACATCACCTACTGGTAGGGTTTTTATAGAATCTACGACATCGTTTAAGTTCGTCGGCATGATAATGTATTTTGTATAATTTCCGTTGCTGTCATTTATCAGTTTTTTGAAAACCTGAACATTAAAATGATGAAAGAAAATATCGACCTGAACATTTTTTCCTATGTTTCTTAAAAACGAATTATAAATGTCTTCTTTGAAAATATTTAATTCGTCAAAAAGTAGAAAAATCTTCTGAGTTATAGTGATTTCAACGCTTTTAACATAATATCCTTTGCCCGGAATAGCATAAATAATTCCTCTTTTCTTGAGTTCGTCATAGGCTAATAAGACCGTATCTCGAGATAAAGAAAAGGCTAGACAAACTTTATTTACCGACGGAAGACGATCACCTTTGATCAAATTTCCTTCTTCAATCGCTTTTTCTATTGAAAGAATAATCTGCTTATATTTTGGCAGACCAATATTATTTTGAATTGAAATAATGCTCATAATAAAAGTCATTTTGACTATAATAATTAAAAACTGGTAGGTACTGGTATGCAAAAGTAATAAATGTTTCTATTTTTGGATTTCATTATTGGTAAAAATTATATGGAAATAAAACACATATCGCATTTAAAAGAGACTCACAATTGCAAATTGTTTGGTCTAATGCCTAATAAGGAAGAAATTTTCTCTTTTGATTTAGTTAATAAAAATGGAATGAAAGTTCAGATCATCAATTATGGTGCAACTGTAACTTCAATCCAAATTCCTTTAAATGGAAAACTTGTAGATGTTGTTTTGGGCTTTGATAATCTGGAAGCTTATTTAGAATCTTATAATTTGCCAAGTGCTCCTTATTTTGGAACTACTGTTGGTCGTTACGCTGGACGTATCCATAATGCAACTTTTAGTCTTAACGACAAAAAATTTCAGCTTGGCGGAAACAATAATGGCAATACGCTTCACGGAGGAGATATGGGATTTGGAAGAAAAGCTTGGAGCGTTGTTAATGCAATTTCTGGCGAAAATCCTTCTATTACTTTTGGTCTTTTGAGCGAGCATTTAGACGAAAATTTCCCTGGCGAAATGACTGTTTATTTGACGTATACTTTGACTGAGGAAAATGAATTAAAATTAGAATATAAAGCTACCTCAACAGAAGATACGATTATCAATTTGACGCATCATAGTTATTTTAACCTTGATGGACACGACGGAAATGTTTTAGAACAGCAGATGTTTATCAAATCGGCTAAAATGCTGGAAACAAATGCAGACAATATTCCAACTGGAAATTTCACGGATTTAAATAATCATGATTTTGATTTTAGAACTCCAAAAAACTGTCCGTTTCCAATTGACAACTCTTTTGTTGTGAATTCTAAAACTGAAATTGTTGGACAATTAATCAGCTTAAAAAATAAACTGAGAATGAATATTTACACCGATCAGCCAAGTGTACATATATATGTAGGCGGAAATTGTTTCGGAAAATTAAAAGGAAAAGAAAATGTAGATTATAATGCACAAAGCGGAATTTGTTTTGAAACACAAAATTTCCCAGATGCTCCAAATCACGCTCATTTTCCGAATGCCGTTTTGAAAAAAAGCGAAGAATACACGCAAAAAACACTTTATAAATTTGAAAGTTTAGATTAATACAATAAACATTTGATGAGATAAAATAAAATAGTTTCATCCAGCAAATAAAATCACTCACAATAATAAATCTTAAAAACCACAATACAACTAACTATATAATGAATGATATTTTAATACAAAACACCGTTGCTTTTTTTGAGAAATCTTTTGGTTCTTCTCCTCAAAAAACGGTACTTTCTCCAGGTAGAATTAACATTATCGGAGAGCATGTTGACTACAATGACGGTTATGTTTTGCCTGCTGCAATTGACAAAGTAATTTGTTTTGCTTTTGAAAAAAACAACACTAAAACTTCTAAAATAATCGCCATCGATTTAAATGAAGAATTTGAAATCGATTTGACTCAAGAAGTAAAATTGAGCGATGTAGTTTGGACCAATTATATTCGTGGCGTAATCAAACAATTGCAAGATAACGGATTTTCGTTTGAAGGTTTCAATTGCGTTTTCAGCAGTAATATTCCGGTTGGTTCTGGATTGTCTTCGTCTGCAGCTTTAGAATGCGGAATGATTTTCGGAATCAAATCTCTTTTCGATTTAAAAATTGAAAAAGTTGACATTTCATTATTAGGACAAAAAGCAGAACACTGGGTTGGTATCAACTGCGGAATTATGGATCAATTTTCTAGCGTTCATGGTCTTGAAAATAAAGTGATCAAATTAGACTGCAACACTTTAGATTTTGAATATCACAATGCCGACTTCAAAGATTATTCTCTGATTTTATTTGATTCTAATGTAAAACATTCCCTTTTTACATCAGAATATAATACGAGAAGAATCGAATGTGAAGAAGGTTTATCAATCATAAAAAGTCATTTCCCTGAAATAAAAAGTTTTAGAGATGCTACAGAAGAGCAAGTTCTAAGTCTGAAAGATAAAATGACTGAGAAAGTTTTCGATAGAGTTCATTTTGTGGTAAAAGAAATCAATCGCGTTATCAAAGCCTGTGAAGCTTTAGATAAAGGAAATATCGAACTTTTAGGCGAATTACTTTTTGAAACACATTATGGTTTATCGCAAGAATATGAAGTAAGCTGTGAAGAATTAGATATGCTTGTTGATACGGCAAAAGAAGATGAAGCGATCATTGGTTCAAGACTAATGGGAGGCGGTTTTGGAGGCTGTACTATCAATTTAGTTAAAAAAGGACATGAAAATGAGGTTAAGCGTAAGTTTTCAAAGCTTTATTTAGATACATTTGGAATTGAATTAAAATTCTATGATGTAAAAATCTCGAACGGAACAACGCTACTTTAAAACCACAACACACTACAATGAAAAATTTTGACATTAACGAAGATCCGCACAGACGCTTCAACCCTCTAATTAATGAATGGGTTTTAGTTTCACCTCATCGTGCAAAACGTCCTTGGCAGGGGCAAAATGAAACTATTTCAACAGAAGAACTTCCTAAATACGACCCAACTTGTTATTTATGTCCAGGAAATGTTCGTGCAAACGGAATGAATAACCCGCAATATGAAAGCAGTTTTGTTTTTGAAAATGATTTTGCTGCAATGAAGCAGGACGAAATTATTTTTGAAGATGATATTAAACATACTTTTTTTAAGGCAAAACCAGAGCAAGGAATTTCAAGAGTAGTTTGCTTTTCGCCAAGACACGATCTGACTTTACCAGAAATGGAAATTGCTGATATTGAAAACATCATCAAAACTTGGCAGAAAGAATACACTGATTTAGGTAATATAAAATACATTAATCACGTTCAGATTTTTGAAAACAAAGGAAGCGTTATGGGATGCAGCAACCCGCATCCACACGGACAAATCTGGGCGCAATCTTCGTTACCAACTCAAGTTGAAAAAACACAAAACAGCTTAAAATCATATTTTGATAAAAATCAAAAAACATTATTAGAAGATTATGTTCAAGCTGAGCTAAAAGTTGGTGAGCGTATCGTAATCGAGAATGATCATTTTGTAGCACTTGTTCCATTTTGGGCAATCTGGCCTTATGAAACAATGATTGTGAGCAAAAGAGCAGTAAACAAAATCACCAATTTTACTGCTGACGAAAGTACCGCTTTCGCGAAAATCTTAAAACAGCTAACTACGAAGTATGACAATTTATTTAATACTTCTTTTCCATATTCATCAGGAATTCACCAATCACCAACAGATGGTTTAATTCATCCAGAGTGGCATTTCCATATGCATTTTTATCCACCATTGTTGAGATCAGCAACAGTAAAAAAGTTTATGGTTGGATATGAAATGTTAGGTGAGTCACAACGCGATATTACTCCTGAAAAAAGTGCCGAAATTTTAAGACAGCTTTCAGATGTACACTATAAAAGTCTTGTAAAAGCGTAGCATTTACTCATTTTGAAGAACCTAAAAGTGAAAATTTAACATAATATGCCGTCAATAAATGTAAAAAATACATTTCATGATGGTTGATTTATAAATTTTTATTTTACATTTGGCTCTCTCTTTTATTTTCGCAAAAAAATAACAGAAATAAAACACATCTTGTATTTTTAACAAGATTTGACAACATAAAAACTGATTAAAAAACTAAATAAACAAACAACCTTATAATAATTATTTAAAATACTACTAACAATGAACCAAAACCTCGCTTTCGCAGACTATGCGGTTTTTATTATTTATTTTATTGTAGTCTCTGTCTACGGTTACAGCGTTTACCGCAAACGTAAACAAGACGAACATGATGCTAAAGCTTACTTTTTGGCTGAAGGAAATTTAACTTGGTGGGCAATTGGAGCTTCTCTTATTGCTTCTAACATCTCTGCAGAACAATTCATCGGAATGAGCGGTGAAGGTTTCTTCTTAGGAATCGCAGTTGCTGCTTACGAATGGCTTGCAGCCGTTGCTCTTATTATTGTTGCTGTGTGGTTTATTCCTGTATATCTTAAAAATAAGATTTACACTATGCCACAATTCTTAAAAACACGTTACAACGAATCTACTGCTTTGATTATGGCGGTTTTCTGGTTGTTTTTATACGTTTTTGTAAACTTAACTTCTATTTTATATTTAGGAGCTGTTGCAATTAACGGTCTTGCTGGAGGAGAATACCTTCACGTGATCATGATCGGATTAGCTGTTTTTGCTTTATTTATTTCTCTTGGAGGAATGAAAGTTGTGGCTTACACAGACGTTATTCAGGTTGCTGTATTAATCATTGGAGGTTTAGTAACTTCTTATATAGCTTTGACAACTGTTGGTCAATATTTTGGTGTTGGCGAAAATGCAATTGCAGGTTTCAAAGTTTTGATGAGAGAAGCTCCTGAGCATTTCAAAATGATTATCCCAAAACCAACTGCAACTTCTTCTCAGTTAGAAATCGATAAATATTTAACTTTCCCAGGATTATTATCTTATGCTGCTGGTATCTGGATCATCAACTTGAACTACTGGGGATGTAACCAATACATTACGCAAAGAGCTCTTGGAGCAGATTTACAGACAGCGCGTACAGGAATTTTGTTTGCTGGTATGTTAAAATTATTAATGCCATTAATCGTAATGCTTCCTGGTATTGCTGCTTACGTTTTATACACAAACGGACATTTACCTCAATTAGTTGGAGGAAAAGATGGAGCTTATTCTGCTGTTTTAACATTCCTTCCAACTGGATTAAAAGGTCTTTCTGTTGCGGCTCTTACTGCTGCGATCGTAGCGTCTTTAGCTGGAAAAGTAAACAGTATTTCTACAATTTATACATTAGATGTTCATAAAAAATACATTCAAAAAGAAGCTGGTGAAAAACAACAAGTAAACATAGGGCGTATTGCCGTTTTTGTTGCAATGCTTTTAGCTGTTTTATTTACATGGAATGACATCTTAGGAATTGGTGGCGTTGGAGGATTTACATACATCCAAAAATATACTGGATTCATCAGTCCTGGAGTTTTCGCTATGTTCTTCTTAGGTATGTTCTGGAAAAGAACTACTGGAACAGCGGCAATCGTTGGGGTAATTTTAGGATTCTTATTATCTGTTTTATTCAACGAATACGCTCCAGCTTTATTTGGAAACGACACACTTTTATACACAGCTTACGCTAACGGAAAAGGAGCTTTCGAAATTCCTTTCCACATCTGTATGGGATTATCATTCTTATTCACAATGATCGCGATGATCTTGATAAGTTTTGCTGGACCAAAAGTAAACCCTAAAGCATTCGAGACAGAACCTGGAATGTTCAAAGTACAGCCACAAACAACAGTTTTAATCGTAATTACATTACTGATTATTGTGGCTCTTTATGTTAAGTTCTGGTAATAAATTATCAGTTCTATTCTCTCTATTTTTACAGCTGTTGTTTGTCATGAACAACAGCTGTAAATTTTTAAAAAAGGTTTTAAAATAGAAATAAAAGCCACGAATTAAAATGATTCGCTTTATTTTGTCACCCTGAGCGAAGTCGAAGGGCGCTCCAATTGGACATGGGCTTCGACTTCGCTCAGCCTGACAAAAAGCAGAGTAAAATCATTTTAATCCTTTAATTTCGTAGCAAAAAAAAATCGCAATAAATTATAATAAATAAAATTATGCAGTTATCATTAACCCAAAAAATCATTATCGTTACTGGCGGTGCAAAAGGAATCGGTTTAGGAATCGTTAAAGTCCTAGCCGAAGAAAATGCCATTCCGTTTATCGTTGGACGTAACGAAAATGACAACATCAAAGCCGTAGAAGAATTAAAAGCCCTTGGAAAAGAAGCGCATCAAGTTGCTGCCGATTTAACAAAACCTGAAGACTGCAAAAAAGCCGTTGAAGCCGTAATCGCAAAATTTGGCAGAATTGACGGACTTGTAAACAATGCCGGAGTTAATGACGGTGTTGGATTAGAAAATGGAAATTATGAAGATTTCGCTGCTTCGCTACACAAAAATTTAGTGCATTATTATTTAATGGCGCAGCACGCACTTCCATATTTGAAAGAATCGAAAGGAGCAATTGTAAACATTGGTTCAAAAACTGCCGAAACCGGTCAAGGCGGAACCTCAGCGTATGCTGCTTCAAACGGAGGAAGAAATGCCTTAACCAGAGAATGGGCCGTTGAATTATTAAAATACTGCATTCGTGTAAACGCGGTAATTGTGGCTGAATGTTATACGCCACTTTATGAAACGTGGATCAATACTTTTGAAAATAAAGAAGAAAAATTGGCTGCAATCACCAAAAATATTCCGTTAGAAAACAGAATGACAACAGCTGAAGAAATCGCTAATATGGTGGTTTTCTTGTTATCTGAAAAATCAAGCCATACTACTGGACAGATTATTTATGTAGACGGAGGTTACACTCATTTAGATCGATCAATCTAAAAAACTTTTTGCCACGAATTACGCTAATTTTCTCGAATTATAAATTCGTGGCATTTTTTTACAACAAATTAAAAAACAGGGATTTACCCCCTAAAACCAACGAAGATATTTTTTTATTTTTACTCTAAAATAGATGTAGAATTTAAATCGATATCACCATGAATATTATAAAAATTTCGTTGTTGTTAAATATATTTTTCATCCTTGTTTTAGTATTCGGGACTATTTATATTACGCTGTTAATTAAAAATAAAACCGTTGAAAACGAAGGAATAGATAAAATTATAGACGTATTTAAAATCGCTATTGTTACAACCGTAGCTACGATAATAGTCAACATTGTATCAGATTATTTTAAAGAACGTGATTACGATAAAAGTGAAATGGTCGCGTTTAATGAATACATACCTTATGTCATTGATACAACTGGAACAATAGATAAGAAAATAAATTTTTGTAAATTTTTTGCATCTGTAACCCCAAAAGGAGACTTAAGAGACGGTTGGGAAAAATACACTTCATACTTAGAAGGCGAAAAAGAAAAATTGGTAAATCTAAATGAAACTTCTAAGGCTAAAACACTTTCTATAACGAACAAAAGTGAACTGCCAACAAAAGAAGAATTAGTAAGCCTTGAAACGGATGAAGCTCAAAAACAAAAAATCCTTTCTAACTTAAATGCCGTTGAAAACACATCTTATCTCGTTATTTTGGGAGCCGATCTCACTGTTAAAAGCGCTACTCCAGAATTAGAATGGGCAAAAGAAAACATAAGTTCAAATGCTGTAATTTACAAAAAACGAAATTTTTACACTACGGTAATACCTGTAAATAGTTCTTACCAAGATGCAAAAGATTTAGCTAAAAAAATAAAAACAATTGATCCAAAGAGAGACGCTTATGTAGTTTCATCAAAAACATGGTGCGCTACTACTAAATTTTCTAATGAGGAAAATTGTCTAATATGCAATTAATTGTTTTGGTACTGAATATCTACATTGCTTTTAAACTCCGTTGGCGTTATTCCTTTACACTTTTTAAAAAGCTTATTGAAGTTTGAAGCTGTTTTATAACCGCAATCATAAGCGATTTCAGACATACTTTTGTCGGTTTCTAATAACAATTTACAAGCATTCGAAATCCTGATTTCGTGAAGATAATCTACAAAATTCTTTTTCGTTTTTATCCTGAACATTCTGCAGAAAGAAGTCCGTGTCATATTCGCAACAGTGGCAATTTCTTCTAACGAAATATTCTTCTTGTAATTTTTATTTACATATTGAAAAACTTCTGAAAGCCTATCAACTTTCGAATCTTTCTGCATCAATGAATAAATTTCATCATTGATGTAAATCTTATCCTGACTATCAGAAAGAATAGATAAAATTTCAAAAAGCCCAACAATAACTTCGAAGTCTTTTTTAGAAACCAATTTCTCCAGTTTTTTTGCAATCTGTTTATTGGTCTTTCCTATAATCGAAATTCCTTTTCCTGCCTGAAAAAAAAGTTCGTTGATTTTTTGGGTTTCTTTTAATTCGTAAAAAGTCGGCCCGAAAATATCTTTATGAAAATATACGACAATCGAATTGGCTTTTAAATCTTCAATTCCCTGATAATATTTTTCATCATTTAACCAAACATGCGGAATATCAGAACCTAAAAAAACCATATCTCCAGGTTCAAACGGCATTACCGAATTTCCGATAATTCGCTTTCCAAAACTCTCTTTCACATAAACCAATTCCAATTCTGGATGCGAATGAAAGGGCGCTTGAAAAAACGGTTCAATCCGATTCAGCACCGAAACTTTGGTGTTGAGATAAGACGTTATTTTAGTTTGTTCCAATTTCATACTGCAAAGATAATTAAAGATTATACACGGATAATATTAGACTAATAATAAAGGACTAAAAAAACTAATTTTATTTTTCGTTTACTGCCCAAATTTTAGTGAAAATAAAGTGCTTAACTGATTTTCCTAAATAAGAAAGTGACGACACAAAAAAAGAAAAAAACAAAAACAATGCAGGAGAACACAACTAAAAAACTAGTCGTAAAATTGCATCCGGACGATAATGTTCTGGTTGCTTTAACCGACTTACAAAAAGGAGAAACCATTCTTTTTGAAAATGAAACTTATGTTTTACAAGACCGCATCAAGGCCAAACATAAATTCTACATGCAGGACATGAAGCAAGGAGAAGAAGTAAATATGTATGGAGTTTTGGTGGGAAAAGTGCAAAATGACATTGTCAAAGGAAGTCTAATGACAACCGAGAATCTTAAACATGCCGCTGATCCTTACGCATACAGAAACGCTTCTTACGAATGGAATGCACCAGATGTTTCTAAATTTGAAAACAGAACTTTTAAAGGTTACAAAAGAAAAGACGGACGCGTTGGAACGGCAAATTACTGGCTTTTTGTTCCAACTGTTTTTTGTGAAAACAGAAATTTAGATGTTATCAAAGAAGCCTTACACAAACAATTGGGTTATGCTGTAACGGACAAATACAACCAATTCACGCACGAATTACTAGAAGGTTATTTGAACGGAAATGATATTAATGATATCAATATTGAACTAAATCCGACGCCAAAAAACAAACGTGTTTTTGAAAATGTGGACGGAATTAAATTCTTAAATCATCAAGGAGGCTGCGGCGGAACTCGTCAAGATGCTTCAACTTTGAGCGCTTTATTGGCTTCTTATGCCAATCATCCAAATGTGGGCGGAATTACACTTTTGAGTTTAGGATGCCAGCATTTACAGGTTCAAGATTTTGTAAATGATGTAAAAAGACAAAACCCAGAGTTTGACAAACCGTTGTTTATTTTTGAGCAGCAGCAGACCGAAAGCGAAGAAGTTTTGATTACCAATGCCATCAAAAAAACTTTTGAAGGTTTAATTGAAATCAACAAATATGAAAGAACCGATGCGCCTTTGAGCGATTTATGTATTGGGGTAAAATGTGGCGGAAGCGATGGTTTCAGCGGTGTTTCTGCAAATCCTGCTGTGGGTTATACTTCAGATTTAGTCGTAGCTTTAGGCGGAAAAATTCTTTTGGCTGAATTCCCAGAATTGTGTGGTGCAGAACAGAATTTAATTGACAGATGTGTTACCGAAGATAAAGCTAGAAAATTCATAGATTTAATGGAATCTTATGATGAACTGGCGCATAAAGTGGGTTCTGGTTTCCACATGAATCCTTCTCCAGGAAATATCAAAGACGGATTAATTACAGATGCTATCAAAAGTGCTGGAGCAGCCAAAAAAGGCGGAACGTCTCCTGTTGTTGATGTTTTAGATTATACCGAATTGGTTACAAAACCAGGTTTAAGTTTGGTTTGTACGCCAGGAAATGACGTTGAAGCTACAACTGGAAAAGCAGCTTCTGGAGCAACTTTAATTTTATTTACAACCGGATTGGGAACTCCAACAGGAAACCCAGTTTGTCCCGTAATTAAAGTGGCTACGAATTCTGTTTTGGCAACCAGAATGAAAGATATTATCGATATTGATTGCGGACCAATTATCAGTGGTGAAAAATCTATTGAAGAAATGGGCGAAGAAATTTTAGAATATTGCATCAAAGCGGCAAGCGGCGAAATTATTCCGAGAGCCGTTCAATTAAACCAAGACGATTTTATTCCTTGGAAACGCGGCGTATCTTTGTAAAAGACTATTAAAAAACAACTCATAAAAATTTATATCAAATGTTTTCATTACAAAATAAAAAAGCAATTATCACTGGAGGAGGAAGCGGAATTGGAAGAGCGATTTCTGTTTTATTTGCGAAACAAGGAGCTGAAGTTCATATTTTAGAATTGACGGAAGAAAGTGCAAAAGAAACCGTTGAAGAAATAAAATCAGCTGGAGGAAATGTTTTTGCTCACGCCTGCGACGTTTCGAACCACGAACAAGTAAATTCAACTTTCCAAAAAATCGGAAATATTAATATTCTGGTAAACAACGCTGGAATTGCTCACGTTGGAAAAGTAGACACAACTTCTGAATCTGATTTTGACCGTATTATGAATGTAAACGTAAAAGGAGTTTACAACTGTCTTCACGCTTCGATTCCCGCACTAAGAAATTCTGGCGGAGGTGTAATTTTGAACTTAGCTTCGATTGCCTGCTGGGTTGGAATTCCTGATCGTTTTGCTTATTCTACAGCAAAAGGAGCGGTTATGGCAATGACTTTATCAGTTGCGAAAGATTATTTACATGATAAAATCAGATGTAATTCAATTTCTCCTGCGAGAGTTCACACGCCTTTCGTAGACGGATTTATCGCTAAAAATTATCCTGGAAAAGAAGAAGAAATCTTCGAAAAATTATCACAATCACAGCCAATCGGCCGAATGGGAAAACCAGAAGAAATTGCAACTTTAGCATTATTCTTATGCAGCGACGAATCGTCTTTCATCACAGGTTCAGATTACCCAATTGATGGAGGTTTTATCAAATTAAACAACTAAAAAAAGGAAATAGCCACGAATTCACGAATTTTTACAAATCATAATTCGTGAAATTTGCGGTTATTTTTATTTAGTACAGATTTCACAGATTTTTAAAATCATTTTAATTCGTGAATTCGTGGCTAAAAAAATAAAGCTACATATTAAAGGATTAAGCAAATTTTTATATTTTGTTTTTGTCCCCCTGAGCGAAGTCGAAGGGCGTTCCAATTGGATGTGGCTTCGACTTCGCTCAGCCTGACAAAACTGGATTTAAAAATCATTCTAATCCTTTAAATCTGTGGCAAAAAAAAACAAACACATTACTAAAAAAATTAAAATATGAAACTTATTAGATTCGGAGAAGAAGGAAAGGAAAAACCAGGTGTTTTACTAAATGAAAAAAGATACGATGTTTCGTCTATTGTAACAGATTACAACGAAGCTTTTTTTGAAAATGACGGTTTAGCGAAATTAGAAGAAGCTTTAAAAAACAATCCATCTTTATCAGAAGTAAGTGATTCAGTACGTTTAGGTTCGCCTGTGGCGCGTCCTTCAAAAATTATCTGCATCGGATTAAATTATGTAGATCACTGCGAAGAAACTGGTGCTGCAATTCCAGAAGAACCGATTATTTTCTTTAAATCAACAACTTCTTTATGCGGACCAAATGACAATTTAATCATTCCAAAAAACAGTGAAAAAACAGACTGGGAAGTTGAACTAGCTTTTGTTGTAGGTAAAAAAGCAAGCTACGTTTCTGAAGAAGATGCTCCAAACTACATTGCTGGATATTGTCTTTTGAATGATTACAGCGAAAGAGCATTCCAAATCGAACGCGGCGGACAATGGGCAAAAGGAAAAGGTTCTGATACTTTCGCTCCTCTTGGACCAATTATGGCAACTCCAGACGAAGTTGGCGATGTTAACAACTTAAAAATGTGGCTTACTGTAAACGGAAAAACGTTCCAAAACAGTAACACTTCAAACTTGATTTTTAAAATTCCATTTTTAGTTCATTATTTAAGTCAGTTTATGACATTGCTTCCTGGTGATGTGATTAGTACAGGAACACCTCCAGGGGTTGGATTAGGAATCAAACCAGATCCAATTTACATTAAAGCGGGTGACGTAATCGAATTAGGAATTGAAGGTTTAGGTACAAGTAAACAAACAGCTGTAGCTTACCAACAAAAATAAAATTATGGCAACTCAAAAATTCTGTCTGGCTTTAGACCTAAAAGATGATGTAGAATTAATTGCAGAATACAAAAAACTGCATGAAAACATCTGGCCAGAAATTAAAAAAAGCATTCAAGATGCTGGAATTTTAGTTTTGGATATTTACTGCACAGGAAATAGACTTTTCATGATCATCGAAGGCGACGAGAATTTTTCTTTTGAGAAAAAAGACAAAGCCGACGCTGCAAATGAAAAAGTACAGGAATGGGAAACTTTAATGTGGAAATTCCAGCAAGCACTTCCTTGGGCAAAACCAGGACAAAAATGGATCTTAATGGATAAAATATTTGAATTATAATTCATAAAAAAAGCCCTGATTATTCAGGGCTTTGTTCTTTTTGCATATTCAGTAAATATGCCATATTCGCAATTACGTGATCATGTTTCTTGACAAACGAATTTTCTTCGTTCCAAACATATCCAGCTAAAACAGCACATATTTTTTCTTTCACATCTGGATTTTCTGGCTGATGGAAAAATAAAGTCTGCAAATTTCCAGTATACCATTCTTGAACATAAGTCGTGAAAACAGCGATTCCGCGTTTCATATATTGGGTAAACTCCACTTCCCAATCAACAGGAATTCCTTGTGATTCTTTCAAATATAATTTTGCTGCCAACATTCCAGATTCGGTTGCAAAAGCTACTCCCGAAGAGAAAACTGGATCTAAAAATTCTGAACTGTTTCCTGTTAAAGCAAAACCATCGCCATACATTCTTTTAACCGCTCTTGAATAGTTTTCTAATTTAACTGGCTCAAACAAAAATTCTGTTCCAGCAAACCTTTTAATATAATAATCCGACTTCTGAATTGCATTTTTCAGAGCCTCTGCATTGTCTTTGTTTTCAGAAAGCGAATTGATAAAATCTGTCGGACCAACAACTCCTAAACTTGTATTTCCGTTAGAAAAAGGAATTACCCAAAGCCAAACTTCGGTTTCCAAAATATCAAAAGAAATCTGAGTTCCTTCTTCACCCTCTGGTCTATTAATATCTTTAACATGAGTAAAAATAGAAGAATGCGGATCTAATTTTGAAGGAGTATCCAGATCTAAAAGTCTTGGAAGAACACGTCCATATCCACTTGAATCAATTATAAAATTGGCATGAATTTCTTTTAAATTCCCGTCTTTATCTTTTACAATAGTTTTTGATTTTTTTCCTTCAAAAGAAACTTCTAGAACTTCTGTTTCAAATTCTAAATCAATTCCTTTTCGCACAATTTCCTGCGCCATTGTGTTATCAAAATCAGCTCTTGGAACTTGCCAAGTCCAATCCCATCCTTCTCCAAATTTTTTACTGAAATCAAAAACACATATTTCTTCGCCTCTAATAAAACGAGCTCCTAATTTTTTCTCGAAATTCATTGCATCAAGAGCCTCAAACAATTCTGCTTCAGCAAAATGATCCATCACACGCGGAATAAGGCTTTCGCCCACTACAAGTCTCGGAAACTTTGTTTTCTCTACAACTTTTACCTTTACGTTGTTTTTAAAAAGATATGATGCCGAAACACATCCAGAAGGTCCCGCACCAATCACTAAAACATCAACAAACTCCTTTGTCATATTAGAATTATTATCATTTAATTAACCTACATTTGCCATCATCAAAATAACTACATTTATTTTGATAAATAAAATTAAATTAGCACAACCAAAATCGATTTAATGAATACAATAAATGAATATTTAAGTTTAGCAGAATTTGAAGCCATAATCTTTGGAAAAAGCAAAGTTGCCATAAGCGATGTGGTTTTAAATCGAGTAAACGAAAGTTTTAATTTCTTAAAAGAATTCTCAGGAAATAAAGTAATCTACGGCGTAAATACAGGATTTGGTCCAATGGCTCAATATAGAATTAAAGAGTCTGATCAAATTCAATTGCAATATAATTTAATTAGAAGCCACTCTTCTGGAACAGGAAAACCTTTAAATGCTGAGTGTGCAAAAGCAGCAATTTTAGCTCGATTAAATACACTTTCTTTAGGAAACTCAGGAGTTCATTCTTCTGTAATTCATTTAATGGCAGAATTAATTAATAGAGATATTACGCCTTTAATTTTTGAACACGGTGGTGTTGGTGCCAGCGGTGACTTGGTACAGCTATCACATTTAGCTTTGGTTTTAATTGGCGAAGGTGAAGTTTTTTACAAAGGCGAAAGACGTTCAACTGCAGAAGTTTTCGAAATTGAAGGTTTAAAACCAATTCAAGTTGAAATTAGAGAAGGTTTGGCATTAATCAACGGAACTTCTGTAATGACAGGAATTGGAGTTGTAAATGTTCATTATGCAAATAAATTATTAGACTGGTCATTAAAAGCTTCTTGTGCGATTAACGAATTAGTTCAAGCTTATGATGATCATTTTTCAGAAGAATTAAACCAAACAAAACGTCATAAAGGACAACAGGAAGTTGCTGAAAGAATGAGAAAAAACCTTTCTGACAGTACTTTAATTCGTAAAAGAGAAGACCATTTATATTCTGGCGAAAATACCGAAGAAATCTTCAAAGAAAAAGTTCAGGAATATTATTCATTAAGATGCGTTCCTCAAATTTTGGGGCCAGTTTTAGAAACGATTAATAATGTCGCTTCTATTTTGGAAGATGAATTTAACTCAGCAAACGACAACCCAATTATAGACGTAAAAAACAAACATGTTTACCACGGCGGAAATTTCCACGGAGATTATATTTCGCTAGAAATGGATAAACTGAAAATCGTTATTACCAAATTAACGATGCTGGCAGAACGCCAATTGAATTATTTATTGAATTCAAAAATCAACGAAATTCTTCCACCATTCGTAAACTTAGGAACGTTAGGATTTAATTTCGGAATGCAGGGCGTTCAGTTCGTAGCCACTTCAACAACTGCCGAAAACCAAATGTTATCTAACCCAATGTACGTTCATAGTATTCCAAACAACAATGACAATCAAGACATTGTAAGTATGGGAACAAATGCTGCGGTGATTACATCAAAAGTGATCGAAAACTCATTTGAAGTTTTAGCTATCGAATTAATTACAATTGTTCAGGCAATTGATTATTTGAAACAAAAAGATCAAATTTCGTCTACGACTAAAAAATGGTACGACGATATTCGAAACATAATTCCAGAATTTAAAGAAGATCAAGTAATGTATCCTTTCGTACAAAAAGTAAAAGATTATTTGATAAACAGTTAAAATTCTTTAATTTACAGTATTAATATTGAATCTTAAAATCATGAAAAAGTCACTTGTATTTTTATTGCTATGCTGCATTCAATTTGTTAATAGTCAAGAATTAGCATTAGTTAAAAAAAACTCCAAAATTGGATATCTTTCTAAAGATGGATCTTTTAAAATTGACCCTCAATTCAAATCTGCCAGAAGTTTTTCTGAAGGTTTAGCGGCTGTAGAAAACGGCGGAAAATGGGGATTTATAGATGCAAAAGGTACTTGGATAATTCCAGCCGATTTTAAAGATGCTAAAGATTTTAACAGCGGAATCGCAGTTGTACAAAAAGACAAAGACTGGGTTTATATTAATACAAAAGGAGAAATTCAAAAAGGACCAACTACTGACAAAGTGTTTGATTTTAATGATGGAGTTGCCTTCTTCAGACAAAACAATAAAGTGGGATTAATCAACAACAAAATGACTGTTGTTCTAGAACCAAAATACGATCAGATCAAACCTTTTGAAAATGGTTACGCCAGAGTTGAATTGAACAAAAACTGGGGAATTATTGATACTAACGGAAAAGAATTGGTTGAACCAGTTTATGCCGAAGTTGGAAATTATTTTAAAGGAACAACTTGGGCTAAAAAAAATAAAACTTTCGGATTGGTAAACGCTGGAAAATTTATTCCAATTGACGGTGCAGAAAAAATCTGGGATTTCGAAACTCAAGATTTAACATTTGCCAAAAAGAACGGAAAAATTGGATACATCGATTTGAAAGGAAATTGGGCAATTCTTCCTATTTATGATAAAGGGAAAGCGTTTTCAAAAAATTTAGCTCCAGTTTTAGTTGGAAAAAAATGGGGATTCATTAATCTGGAAGGAAAATTTGTTATTGAACCCACTTACAACGATGCAGAAGTTTTCAGTACAAACGGTCTAGCTCCAGTAAAAGAAAGCAACTGGGGATTTATCAATGAATCTGGAAAACTGGTAATTCCAACCCAATATGGCATCACAACAAATGCTATTATCGCAATGTTTACACAACAAGATAAAGGATTTATTGGTGGCGTTGCCCGAGTAAAAAACGAAGGAAAATGGGGATTTCTAAAACCAGACGGAACAGTTTTGGCCAACCAGTGGTTTGAAAATGCTGAACTATTCTCTAAAAGTACAGAAAAACCTCAGCCTGCTGCAGCTCCTGTTTCTGCCGAAAAACCAAAACAAGAAACTAAGCCAGCGACAAAACCAGCTGCAAAATCAGCATCGAAAAAAAAGAAATAATATTTATCTCCAAATAAATTAGAAATTTGCATAAATGAAATCGCATTCTATAAAGCGGTTTCATTTTATGACGAATAAAAATAAACCCTACATAAATGAAGTGTGTATTAGTAACAGGCGGTTCGAGAGGAATTGGAAGTGCGATTTGTAAAAAACTAGCCGTAGAATCCGATTATCATATTCTGATTAATTATCATTCGAATAAAACAGCTGCCGAAGAAACATTACAAGAAGTACAAAAATTAGGCGGAACAGGAGAAATCTTAGGTTTTGATGTTTCTAATTTTGAAAATGTACAAAATGTTTTAACTGCTTGGCAGGAAGCAAATCCTGAGAAATTGGTTGAAGCAATTGTAAACAATGCAGGAATCACTAAAGACGGTCTTTTTATGTGGATGACACCAGAAGACTGGAATGGCGTTATGAATACAAGTGTAAACGGTTTCTTTAATGTTACGCAGTTCTTTATTCAAAAAATGCTTCGCAATAAATACGGCCGAATCGTAAATATGGTTTCTGTTTCTGGAGTAAAAGGAACTGCAGGACAAACCAATTATTCGGCTGCAAAAGGTGCAATTGTTGCTGCAACCAAAGCTTTGGCTCAAGAAGTTGCAAAACGAAATATTACTGTAAATGCTGTCGCTCCAGGTTTCATTAGAACCGATATGACGAGCGAATTGGACGAAAAAGAATTATTAAAACTAATTCCGGTAAACCGTTTTGGCGAAGCCGAAGAAGTAGCAGATTTGGTAAGCTTTTTGATTTCTAAAAAAGCAAGCTATATTACAGGAGAAATTATCAACATAAATGGCGGAATATATTCTTAAAGAATACTATGTTTGCGAGATTATTTTAAAGATTTTTAAACATAGAAAATTGCTCACAAAGACACAGAGTCGCAAAGTTTAAGCAAAAAGACTTTAAAAAAACTTAGTGCCTTAGTGCCTTTGCTGCAAGATTAAAAAATTACACTTTAAGGATAAAAAATTACTTTTGAAAGACGATGAATAGAAGAGTTGTAATTACTGGAATGGGAATTTATTCTTGTATCGGAACTTCTTTAGACGAAGTAAAAGATTCGTTATACGAAGGAAAATCTGGTATTCAGTTTGATTCTGAACGTAAAGAATTTGGTTTTCAATCAGCCTTGACAGGAATGGTTCCGAAAGCTGATCTTAAAAATTTATTGACTAGAAGACAACGTATGAGCATCGGTGAAGAAACCGAGTATGCTTATATGGCTACTATAGAAGCACTTAAAAATGCCAACATCGACGATACTTTTTTTGACAATCACGAAGTAGGTATTATGTACGGAAACGACTCCGTTTCTAAAGCAATTATCGATGCAACAGATATTGTTCGCGAGAAAAAAGATACTGCTCTTATTGGTTCTGGCGCCATTTTTAAATCGATGAATTCTACGGTTACGATGAATCTTTCTACGATTTTTAAACTTCGCGGCATCAATCTTACTGTAAGTGCGGCTTGTGCCAGCGGATCGCACTCAATTGGTTTAGCATATTTTTTAATTAAAAGCGGTTTCCAAGATATTGTAATTACTGGCGGTGCCCAGGAAATTAATAAATATGCCATGAGCAGTTTTGATGGATTAGGTGTTTTTTCTAACCGAGAAGGCGATCCAACAAAAGCCTCAAGACCTTTTGATACTGGTCGTGACGGATTAATTCCGAGTGGCGGCGGAGCAACTTTAATTTTGGAAAGTTACGAATCTGCTATTGCTCGCGGTGCCAATATTATCGCTGAAGTTGGCGGTTACGGATTTTCATCAAACGGCGGACATATCTCTACACCAAACGTTGAAGGACCAGCAACAGCAATGAAACGTGCATTGGATGATGCAAAACTAAACGCTTCAGATATTGAATATATAAATGCCCATGCAACCTCAACTCCTGTTGGAGATGCCAACGAAGCCAAAGCTATTTTTGAAGTCTTTGGAGAAAAAAATCCACCTGTGAGTTCTACAAAATCAATGACAGGCCACGAATGCTGGATGGCTGGAGCCAGCGAAATCATTTATTCTATCTTAATGATGCAGAACGATTTCATCGCGCCAAACATCAATTTAGAAAATCCTGACGAAGACGCTTCAAAATTAAATTTAGTTAAAACTACGTTAAACAAAAAATTTGACATATTTTTGTCCAATTCTTTCGGTTTCGGAGGAACCAACTCTGCGTTGGTGGTTAAAAAGTTTAAATTGAACGATGAATAAAGAAGAGATTATAGCAAGAATAAATGGTTTTTTAGTTGATGAATTTGAAGTAGACAATGACGACATTGAACCAAATGCTAATTTAAAAGATACACTTGGGTTGGACAGTCTGGATTATGTTGATTTAGTCGTTTCAATAGAGTCAAACTTTGGTGTAAAACTAGTTGAAGCAGATTTTGTTGGAATTTCTGATTTTCAAAGCTTTTATGACTTAATCGAAACTAAAATCAAAGCCAAATCAGCTTAAATGAGTCAATGGGATGGTAAATCCAAAGGAACTGTTTTAGGTTATAGAATATTCGTTTTTTTAATTCAAAAAGCGGGTGTAAAAGCTGCTTATGTCTTGCTTTATTTTGTTGCTTCTTATTATTTTTTATTTTTAAGAAAAAGTAACAAAGCCATTTTCTATTATTTTAAAGAAAGGCTTCAATATTCCTATTTCAAATCCAAAAAAATGGTTTTCAAAAGTTACTATACTTTTGGACAGACCATCATTGACAAAGTTTCTATTTCGGCAGGAATGCGAAACAAATTTACCTATGAATTTGACGGAATAGAAACGCTTAAAAAGTTACTTGCCGAGAAAAAAGGCGGTGTATTAATTAGTGCGCATGTTGGTAATTTTGAAATTGCCGAACATTTCTTCGGAGAAATCGATCTTGATTTTCAAATTAATTTGGTTACAACAGATTTAGAGCATTCTGCTATTAAGAATTATCTCGAAAGTGTTTCTCAAAAACCAACCGTAAAATTTATTATCATCAAAGAAGATTTGTCTCATATTTTTGAGATCAATGCTGCTTTAGCCAATAACGAATTAATCTGCTTTACAGGCGATCGTTATTTTGAAGGAACAAAATCACTTTCTGAAAACTTTTTGGGCAAAGAAGCCAATTTCCCAGCTGGCCCATTTTTAATTGCTTCAAGATTAAAAGTTCCTGTGGTTTTTGTTTATGTAATGAAAGAACCAAATCTTCATTATCATTTGTACGCAAGAGAAGCCGAAGTCAAACATCGAGACGAAAAAGCGCTTTTGAAAGAATATGTAAAAAGCGTTGAAAGCATTTTGAATCGTTATCCATTACAATGGTTCAATTATTTTGATTTTTGGAACGATATAAAATCCTAGTTTTTTTACTGCGATATTTTTTTTAGGCCACAAATTCACGAATTTTCACTAATTATTGGGCAGAATTTTTACTTCAAATTACACTAATTTTTACTAATTCGTTTTTCGTGAAATTATTACTATTTATAATTTAAGGAAAATCATTAATAACAGCAGTATTTAAATAATTCGTGAATTCGATGCTAATAAAAAAACCTTGGTCGAAATAAGAAAATTCGTTTAAATAAATTTACTTATTTTTGCTGACCACCAAAGCCAAAAACCTAATGAAAAATGTTCTCGTAATTTATTATACACAATCTGGACAGCTGGAATCTATTGCAAAAAATATTGCAAAACCATTCCTAAATTCAGACGAAATAAATCTCACATTTCACGAAATACAATTAGAAAAACCGTTTCCGTTTCCTTGGAATAAAGAGTCTTTTTTTGATGCTTTTCCAGAGTCATTTTTACAGATTCCGACTGCATTAAAACCTGTTCCTGAAGAAATTTTAAACACGAAGTTTGACTTAATATTATTTCATTATCAGGTTTGGTATTTATCGCCTTCTATTCCGATTAATTCATTTTTGAAAAGTGACGATGCCAAGAAAATTTTGAACAATACGCCTGTTATCACAATAAGCGGATCTAGAAATATGTGGATCATGGCTCAGGAAAAAATCAAAGTTTTATTGAGAAAAGCCAATGCCAATTTGGTTGGAAACGTAGCTTTGGTAGACCGCGTTGGAAATTTAATCAGCGTTATAACAATTGTAGAATGGATGTTTTCTGGAGTTAAGAAAAAATATTTAGGTATTTTTCCGCTTCCAGGAGTTTCAGAAAAAGACATACAAGAATCGAGTCAGTTTGGAGAAATCATGCTTGATTCATTACAGCAAAATAATTTAGCACAATTACAACCAAAATTAGTCAATGCTGGAGCTGTAAAAATAAGTTCGTATCTGGTAACTGTTGACAAAACGGCCAATAAAATTTTTAATAAATGGTCAAATATCATTTATAAAAATCAAAAAAACCGAAAACAGCTGCTTAAGGTATTTAATGTTTATTTATTCCTTGCAATATGGTTAATCTCACCAATAGTGTATATATTGCACCTTATTACCTATCCGCTTAAGTTAAAATCTATAAAAAAGGAAACTCAATATTATCAGGGAGTTTAGAAGACGAAATTTAAATTATGTTTGAAGTATATATTACAAAAGCTGCAAAATATTTGCCAAACGAAGCCGTTTCAAATGACGAAATGGAAGCCTACTTGGGCCTTATCAATGATACTGCTTCTAAAGCAAGACGCATTATTTTGCGCAACAATAAAATTACAAGCCGATATTACGCTGTTGACAAAGAAGGAAAAAGCACTCACAGCAATGCCGAATTAACTAAAAATGCCATTTTACCGTTATTCGACGAAAATTTTACGCCTCAAGATTTAGAAGTACTTTCATGTGGAACCTCGACTCCAGACATATTTCTGCCTTCGCACGCTGCAATGGTTCATGGTCTGCTAAAAAATAAATCGGTAGAATTAAACTCTTCAACAGGAGTTTGCTGTGCCGGAATGAACTCCCTTAAATTTGGTTTTCTTTCCGTACGTTCTGGAAATTCAAAAAACGCAATCTGCACAGGATCAGAAAAAGTTTCTACTTGGCTGAATGCCCAAAAATACAATCACGAGGCCGATAATTTAAAAAGCCTTGAAGAACAGCCAATTATTGCTTTCAAAAAAGATTTCCTTCGTTGGATGCTATCTGACGGTGCGGGAGCTTTTCTTTTAGAAAACAAACCAAGAGGACCAATTTCGCTAAAAATTGAATGGATGGAAGCTTTTTCGTATGCCTACGAATTAGAAACCTGCATGTATGCTGGAGGTGATAAATTGGAAAATGGAGAAATTAAAGGTTGGAGCGATTATTCGCCAGAACAATGGCTAAACGAATCTGTTTTTTCAATAAAACAAGACGTTAAATTATTAGACGAATTTATCCTGTCAAAAGGTGCTCAAAGCATGAAAGACGCCATGGATAAAAACAATATTAAATCGGAAGATGTTACTTATTTCATTCCTCACGTTTCTTCAAACTTTTTTGTTGAAGGATTGAAAAAAGGATTAAACGAAAAAGGTATCGGAATGAGCGATGACAAATGGTTCATGAATCTTTCTAGAGTAGGAAATGTTGGCTCTGCCTCTATTTACCTAGCTCTTGAAGAATTGATGAGTTCAGGGAATTTGAAAAAAGGAGATAAAATTTTATTATCTGTTCCAGAAAGCGGAAGATTCTCTTTTGCGTATGCCTATTTAACGGTTTGTTAATGGAAACAATGCTTTTAGAAAAAAAAATGATCGAAAATTTACTGCCTCAAAAGTTCCCTTTTGTGATGGTAGACGCTATGCATTCTTATTCCGAAACTTCGTTAGTTTCGGGTTTAAAAATTCAGCACGAAAATATTTTTGTATCAAATGATGTTTTTCTTGAAGCAGGATTAATAGAACATATGGCACAATCTGTGGCATTGCATACTGGATATCAATATTTTTTGAAAAACGAAATTGCTCCAACGGGCTATATTGGTTCTATTAAAGAAATTGATATTAAGAAACTTCCGAAGCTTAACGATACTATTCAAACTGAAGTAACGATTCTACAGGAATTTGCAGGAATTACTTTAGTGGATATTGTTACGACTTTAAATAACGAAGAAATTGCCAGAGGACAAATGAAAACCGTTTTGGCAAAATAAAAGCAATCGATGAAAACTACTTCTGCTGTTGACATACAAAATTATTTACCACACCGAGCACCGATGCTTATGGTGGATTTGATTTTGGATATTGATGCCAACTTTGTAGAAACCATATTTTTGATAAAAGAAGACAATGTTTTTATTCAGAACAATGTTTTTATAGAAGCAGGATTAATCGAAAATACGGCACAGACTTGTTCTGCAATTGTTGGAAAAAAATACTTTTTTGACGACAACGGAATCGAGAATGAAAACGTAAATGTAATTGGATTTATCAGCGCTTTAAAAAGTGTCAAAATTCATGCTTTGCCAAAAGTTGGCGACACCATTATAACTAAAGCCGATTTGGTTTCTAAATTTACTGGAGACGATTATACTTTATGCACAATGAAATGCAAAAGCTTAGTAGAAGACCAGATTCTCTTAGAATGCGAAATTAATTTGTTCATTCAGAAAACAATTTCCGTTTCGCAATAATTTCACTTGAAAATAATAAAACTAGGTAATGGAAAAAGATCAAGTACCTCAGGATCAAAGCAACTTAACTAAGAACAATGTAAAAGAGCTTTTGTATGCAACTGATGAAAACGGCAATTATACCACAACATTAAGTACCGGCTGGGAACCTAAAACAATAGCCCTTTCAAATTCTATTGATGAAATAAACGAAAGAATTGCCGATGCCAAACAGCAGGTTTTAAATGGCGAAGTAAGTCCGATTGTGTATTTTATGGAAGTCAATAAAATGGATCTTAACATATTATCCAGTTATGTCGGTTTTTGGAAATGGCGCGTAAAAAGACATTTTAAACCAAGTGTTTTTGCAACTTTAAGCGATAAGATTTTACAGAAATACGCCGACACATTTGGAATTTCAATCGAAGAATTAAAAAACAGCATTACCAAATAAATGGAATTAACTTTCACACATCATCAGTCTGCTCATTGCGAGAATGGAGTAGCGTCAAATCTGCTAAAAAACAGCGGACTAAACATTAGCGAACCGATGGTTTTTGGTATTGGCTCCGGATTGTTTTTTGTATATCTGCCTTTTATAAAAGTGAATCATGCACCAGCAATCAGTTACAGAACTTTGCCTGGACAGATTTTCAATAAAGTAGCCACCCGTTTAAATTTAAAAATAAAAAGACAAAAATTTTCTTCTGTAGCAAATGCCAATAAAGCTTTAGACGAAAATTTAAAAAATAATATCCCAACCGGATTACAAGTTGGCGTTTACAATTTAAGTTATTTCCCAGATGAATATCGTTTTCATTTCAACGCACACAATTTAGTCGTTTATGGAAAAACCGAAACGGAATATTTAGTGAGCGATCCAGTAATGGAAACCGTTACGACTTTAACTTACGAGGACATGAATAAAGTACGTTTTGCCAAAGGAGCTTTTGCCCCTCGCGGACAAATGTACTATCCAATTCAGATTCCAAAAGATGTCGATTTAAAAAGCGCCATTATTAAAGGAATCAAAAATACGTGCCGAGATATGCTCGCGCCAATGCCAATTGTTGGTGTTCGCGGCATTAAAATGGTTTCTCGCCAGATTCGTAAATGGCCTGCAAAACATGGTGTTAGAAAAGCCAATCATTACTTGGCACAAATGGTTCGCATGCAGGAAGAAATTGGAACTGGCGGCGGTGGTTTCCGTTTTATTTATGCCGCGTTTTTACAGGAAGCTTCGGTTATTTTAGCTAACGAAGAACTGAAAGAACTTTCTAAAGAAATGACTCAAATTGGAGATTCATGGCGTGATTTTGCTGTTGAAGCTTCACGCATTTATAAAAATAGAAGCGCCAAAGAAGACGCCTACAACACTATTGCCTATGAACTTTTGGACATTGCCAATAGAGAAGAAATCTTTTTCAAAAAACTAAAAAAAGCGATCAGCTAAAACACTATTTTGCAATCTATCATTCAAATAGAATCCCTTTCGAAAAAGTACAAAAATGCAGAAATGTATTCTTTGAACAACGTTTCGCTAAATATAAATGAAGGTCAGATTTTTGGCTTACTTGGCCCAAACGGTGCCGGAAAAACAACCTTAATCTCGATGCTCTGCGGATTGGTAAAACCAACTTCGGGACATTTTACAATTGATGGTTTAGACTATCAGCATCACGCTTCAAAAATTAAAAAAATCATAGGTGTTGTTCCACAAGAATATGCTTTGTATCCGACTTTGACAGCAAGAGAAAATCTGCTTTATTTTGGAAGTATGTATGGCTTGAAAGGTTCTGATTTAAAAGATAAAGTAATCGAGACTCTGGATCTTTTAGGTTTATTGAAATTTGCCGACAAACAAGTTCAGACTTTCTCGGGCGGCATGAAACGCCGTGTCAATCTGATTGCAGGAATTCTTCATAATCCTAAAGTTTTGTTTTTGGATGAGCCAACTGTTGGTGTCGATGTACATTCTAAAACTGCCATTATCGATTATTTGAAAGTGTTGAACCAAAACGGAACAACTATTATTTATACTTCGCATCATTTGGCCGAAGCCGAAGATTTTTGTTCTCAAATTGCCATTTTAGATCAAGGACAGATTTACGCACAAGCAACTCCGTCGGCATTGATTGAATCTACAAAAGATGCTCGAAATCTCGAAGATGTTTTTATTTCATTAACTGGTAAAGCGTTGAGAGATGATATATAAAATTTGGATGTCGGTAGTAAAAGAATTCCTTTTGCTAAAAAGAGATTTAGGCGGATTGATTATTTTATTTATCATGCCTTTGGTTTTGGTAATTGCCGTAACCTTAATTCAGGACAGCACTTTTAAAGCCGTAACCGATTCTAAACTTCAGATTCTTTTGGTCGATAAAGACCACGGATCTGTTTCTAAAACCGTTTTTGAAAATTTAGAAAAAAGCAAATATTTTACCGTTGTAACCCAAATTGACAATAAACCGATTACCGAAGAAATTGCCAAAGAAAATGTGTACAAAGGAAAATTTCAATTGGCAATTGTAATTCCAGAAAACCTAAGTTCTGATTTGCAGGAAAAAGTAAATCAGAATGTAGAGAAAATTGTGAGCAATTTAGGCTTGACTGACAGCACTTCAGCTGCCGAACCTCAGCGCGTTATTAAAGAAAAAGAAGTAAAACTGTATTTCGATCCAGCGGTTCAGATGAGTTTCAAAAATGCCGTTATGAGTTCAATAGACAAAATGATTTCGCAGATTGAAACCAAATCGATTTACAGCACTTTTCAAAAACAGTTAGGAGAAGAAACAATCGATTTTGAACAAAAGAACTTTATTACTTTCAAAGAAATAATTCCGAGAATCAACAACAAAGAAGTTCGTCCAAATTCAGTTCAGCATAACGTTCCGGCGTGGACGCTTTTTGCTATCTTTTTTATTGTCATTCCATTATCTATTAATATTGTAAAAGAAAAATCGCAAGGAACTTTTGTTCGATTAAGAACCAATCCTGTTTCTAATTTAGTGGTGATTATTGGAAAGACTATCACCTACTCGATCATCTGTATGATTCAGTTTTACATGATGGTTGCCGTTGCCGTATTCTTATTCCCGTCCATCGGATTGCCTTCTTTAAACATCGAAGGTCATTTCTTGCTAACAAGTGTTGTCGCATTATTTTCAGGTTTTGCAGCCATAGGATTCGGAATTTTATTAGGAACTGTAGCCAGCACACAAGAACAATCGGCTCCGTTTGGTGCTACAAGTGTGATCATTTTAGCGGCAATTGGCGGTGTTTGGGTTCCTGTTTTTGCTATGCCGAAAATCATGCAATATATCGCAAAATCATCTCCAATGAACTGGGGATTAGAGGCTTTTTACGATGTATTGCTTAGAAACGTTTCTTTCGTCGAAATCATACCAAGAATAAGTTTATTATTTTTGTTTTTCATTATTACCACTTCCATCGCATTATTTTATGATAAAAAGAAAAGAGCAGTTTAAAGAAGCTACAGATCTAACCGTTTCGCACGAAATCAGGATTCGTTTTAACGAAACTGATCCGCTTGGAATTGTTTGGCACGGCAATTATATCACGTATTTCGAAGATGGACGAGAAGCCTTTGGACGCCAACACGGACTTACTTATCTAGATATTGCCAAAACGGGTTATACAACGCCAATTGTAAAATCGACTTGCGAACATAAATTGTCTTTGCGTTATGGTGATGTGGTTACAATTGAAACTACAGTTGTTGACACTCCCGCAGCCAAAATGATTTACCGTTTTAAAATTATTGATGATAAAGGAGAAGTGGCCTGCACAGGCGAAACAACTCAGGTTTTTTTAGATAAAGAAGGAAATTTAATGCTGACGAATCCGCCTTTTTATGAGGAATGGAAACGAAAAGTGGGGTTATTGAAATAAAACACGGATTACACGAATTTTCACGAATTAAAAATAAAAAGAATGTGTGCAAATCTGCTTAAATCTGCAAAATCTGCGTGAAACCTTTTTTCAGATAAAGCTTTAAAATAAATACCTACAAGGTTTAGAAAACCTTGCAGGAGAAATCGAAATTTAAAATGTTAAGAGAAATATACATTACAGAAACGAATTGCATCACGCCTTTAGGTTTTGATGTTGAATCTAATATCAGCGCCATTCTTCGTGGCGATTCTGGAATCCAGCTTCATAACGATGTTTCTTTGATGCTAAATCCGTTTTATGCTTCGATTATTTCTGATGAAAAAATAAACAGTGCTTTTTCAAAAATCAGCACTGAGACAAAATATTCCCGTTTAGAGAAAATGATGATTTTGGCTTTAGAACCAATTATCAAAAACTCAAACGTAGAATTAAATTCAAAAACCGCTTTTATACTTTCTACCACAAAAGGAAATGTAACCGCTTTGGCAAATGATTCTGAAGAAAGTTTCAACAACGCACATTTAGATGTTTTAGCAAAAAACGTTGCCAATTACTTCAGGTTCCAAACTCAACCCATTGTAGTTTCAAATGCTTGCGTTTCTGGAATTTTAGCCGTTTCTGTTGCCAAAAGAATGATTCAGTCTGAACTTTACGACAACATTTTTGCAGTGGCTGGCGATGAAGTTTCAGAATTTGTTTTATCTGGTTTTAATGCTTTCCAAGCCATGAGCGAACTGCCTTGTAAACCCTATTCTAAAAACAGAACGGGAGTAAGTTTAGGCGAAGCGACAGCAGCAGTTTTAGTTACGGCGGAAGCCAAAAACGCTAAAATAAAAGTAATTGGCGACAGTTCGATAAACGATGCCAATCATATTTCGGGTCCTTCAAGAACAGGTGAAGGTTTGTTTAGAAGTATTCAGAATGCTTTGAAAGAAGCTCAAATTGAAGCTCAAAAATTAGATTATATTTCAGCACACGGAACTGCAACGCCTTACAACGACGAAATGGAAGCGATTGCCCTAACTCGTTTAGATTTACAAAATGTTCCAGTAAATAGTTTAAAAGGATTTTACGGTCATACTTTAGGTGCTTCGGGATTATTGGAAACCGTAATTGCCATAGAATCTGCCAACCAAAATAAACTTTTTGAATCGAAAGGTTTTGATGAAATTGGGGTTAGTGAAGTTGTAAATATTATTGAGAAAAACGAAAATAAAAATATTGAATATTTCCTGAAAACGGCTTCTGGTTTTGGAGGTTGTAATACGGCTGTGGTTTTTGAGAAGATAAAATCCAACTTGTAAATTTTCCTTACAAGTTCAAAATTTAAATATCATGAATTTAGATCAATCACTATTTAAAAAAGCTTTAAAAATTCAAGGTTTTGATTTCGAAAATGATGTAGTAAAAGTAACGGATAAAATTATTGAATTTCTTGAAAGCTTAAATGTATCTAAAGATTTAATAACTTTTTTTAAAGCATTTTCCTTTAGAGAAGAGATAGATTTTGGAAGCATTTATTTTAATTGTGTAAATAGAATTAGAATAGAAAATCTTGAAGAGGAGAACAAAGAAATCTATAAAAAAGATTTACTTATAATTGGTTCAGGTGCAAATGGTGATCCAATTGTTGTAAATACTAAAACACTGAATGTTGGATATATTTTTCATGACATTCTTTGGGAAGAAGAAAATATTGAAAATTTAAACAAAGTTTACATTGATCTAAAAATGAGTATAGGAGATTTCTTTTATAAATCGGTAACAGAAAAAGATTTTCCTATTGATGCTTATCAGGCAGAAGATTACATAAAATAAAATGACTCAAAACAAAACCTACATACAATCCTACATCACCATCCAAAACAACGAAATTGTTTTGAACGGAACTTCTGTATTCAAAATTGAACCGACAGATTTTGCTGATTTTTCTAAACAAGCCTATCGTAATTTTGAAATGCAATATCCAAAGTTTTTCAAAATGGATGCTTTGAGCAAACTGGCTTTTTTAGGATCAGAATTGCTTTTGAGTCCGATAACCTCAACAGAGCAGGAAAATAATATCGCATTGGTTTTGGCCAATAAATCGTCGAGTTTGGATACCGATGTAAAATATCAGGAATCTATTTCAGACAAAGAAAACTATTTTCCGAGTCCAGCGGTTTTTGTTTATACGCTGCCAAATATTTGTTTGGGCGAAATAAGTATCCGTCATCAGCTGAAAAGTGAAAATTCTTTCTTTATATTTGATGCCTTTAACACCGAATTTATGTCCAATTATTCGAATATTCTTCTGAATACGAATAAAGCAGATGTGGTTTTGTGCGGTTGGGTAGAATATTTTAACGACAATTATAAAGCTTTTTTATGTACAATTAGTACAGAAGAAAATGCAAAATATACAAACGAGACTATCAATACATTATACAATAAATAATCATGGAAGCATTAAAAGAAGAATTAAAAAATAAAATCATAACAACTTTAAACCTTGAAGATATCACAATTGAAGACATTGCTGATAACGATCCTTTGTTTGGAGACGGTTTAGGTTTAGACTCGATTGATGCACTTGAATTGATCGTGATTTTAGATAAAGATTACGGAATTAAATTAGTAGATCCGAAAGAAGGAAAATCTATTTTCCAATCTATCGAAACTATGGCGACGTACATTAGCGCAAATAGAACTAAATAGATTTCAGATTTTAGACTTTAGATTTTAGATTCCATCCTGAATCTAAAATTTTAAATGTTTAAAAATCCGTCAACTTTGTCAAAGTTTCAAACTTTGACAAAGTTCTAAGAATCTACAATCATAAATCTAAAATCTAAAATGGCAAGAGGTGTTGCAATAACGGGAATGGGAATTATCTCTGCGATTGGTAATTCGGTTGAGGAAAATTATATTTCCTTGATTGAAAACAAAATCGGTGTTTCTCGTATTCAAAATATTTCGACTGTTCATGCAGATGTTATCAAAGTTGGCGAAATCAAAAAAACCAACGAAGATCTTGTTGATGAACTGAAATTAAATGAGGATAATAATTTTTCCAGAACCGCAATGATTGGCACTTTGGCAGCAAAACAAGCTGTTGAAAATGCTGGCATTACCGATATAAATGAATTTAGAACGGGACTTATTTCGGCTACAAGTGTAGGCGGAATGGACATGACGGAAAGACATTATTACGATTATTTCGAAAAACCAGAATTGACCAAGTACATTACTTGCCACGATGGCGGAGATGTTGCCGAAAAAATTGCTGAAGAATTAGGTTTAAAAGGAATGGTAACAACTATAAGCACTGCTTGTTCGTCTGCTGCCAATTCGATTATGTTGGGTGCGAGATTAATTAAAACTGGGAAACTGGATCGCGTAATTGTGGGCGGAGCCGATGCTTTGGCAAAATTCACCATCAACGGATTTAAGACTTTGATGATTTTATCTGACGATTACAACAAACCTTTTGACAATACCAGAAAAGGATTAAATCTTGGAGAAGCTGCCGCATTTTTAGTTTTAGAATCGGATGAAATTGTAGAAAAGCAAAACAAAAAAGTGCTGGCAAGAGTTTCTGGTTACGGAAATGCCAACGACGCTTTTCATCAAACCGCTTCTTCAGAAAACGGAGACGGCGCTTATTTGGCCATGAAAAAAGCGTTTGAAGTTTCAGGTTTAAAACCTTCTGAAATTGATTACATCAACGTGCACGGAACAGCAACGCCAAATAACGATTTATCTGAAGGAAGAGCTTTACTTCGAATTTATGAAAATGAAAAAGTTCCAGATTTCAGTTCTACAAAACCTTTTACGGGACATACATTAGCGGCTGCGGCTGCGATTGAAGCTGTTTATAGTGTTTTGGCAATTCAGAATAATGTGGTTTACCCCAATTTGAATTTTGAAGTTCCGATGGAAGAATTCGATTTGAAACCTCAGACATCCTTAAAAAATAAAAATATCGAGCACGTTTTATCCAACTCTTTTGGTTTTGGAGGAAATTGTTCAACCCTTATATTTTCAAAAAGCTAATGACGAAGACATATATAAATGGAGTAGGCTGTATTTCGACTCAAAAAACATTTGATACTGTTTTTTTAGAAGAAGCTGTTGTAAATCATGAAGAAAATGTACTGGCAATTGTTCCGCCAGTATACAAAGAATATATTTCGCCTGCTGCAAGCCGAAGAATGGCAAAAGGTGTAAAAAACGGAATCGTAGCTTCGGCTTTGGCCATGAAAGATGCCAATATTGAAAAAGTCGATGCCATTATCACAGGAACGGGTTTAGGCTGTATTGAAGATTCTGAAAAATTCCTGAAAAGTATTTTAGATAATAACGAAGAGTTTTTAACTCCGACTTCTTTTATTCAATCTACACACAATACGGTTGGAGCGCAGATTGCACTTTTACAGCAATGTAAAGGTTATAATTTTACGTATGTAAATGGTGCTGTTTCTTTTGAATCGGCTCTTATTGATGCTAAAATGCAGATTGAAGAAGCTGAAGCCAATTCAATTTTAGTGGGCGGTGTTGACGAAAATGGCGATTATACTACTTCGCTTTTTAAATTAAACGGTCGCATTAAAGCAGACAATTCTGCTCCGTACGATGTTTTAAATTCTTCAACAAGCGGAGCGGTTTATGGCGAAGGTGCCAGTTTTTTTGTTTTAGAAAATGAAAGAAAAGAAAACACTTATGCCGAACTTATAGATGTTTCTATTGTAAATACTCTGGAAGAAAATGAAGTTGAAGCAGCAATTATTTCGTTCTTAAAATCAAATAACTTAGAAATTTCAGATGTTGATGCTCTTGTTTTAGGTTTTGACGGAAATGTCGATTTTGAGAATTATTATAGAAATCTTGCTGAAAATACATTTGCTCAAACTCCTGTTTTATACTACAAACATTTGAGCGGAGAATATGATACAGCTTCGGCTTTTGCTTTTTGGATGGCTGCTAAAATTTTGAAAACTCAGGAAATTCCTGAAATTACAAAAGTAAATGCTGTCGAAAAATCAAGCTACAAAACGATTTTACTATACAACCAATTAAACGGAAAAAACCATAGTTTTACGCTGCTGTCAAAATGATAACGCATAAAAACATATCGCTGTTTTTTATCTTTTTATTGCTTTTATTGTTTCTTCTGAATCTGTATAACGCAATTCATTTTCTGTGGTTTGTGGTTATAATTCTACTTTGGATTGGAATAAATGCTTTTGGTTCTGCACGAATTTCTTCCAATTATCATGTAAAAGCGTTTTGCAGTAATCCGTTAGAAACAGAAAAAAAAATTGCGCTTACTTTTGATGACGGCCCAAGTATTTACACTTTGGAAGTTTTGGAACTTCTGAAAAAATACAATGCCAAAGCGACCTTTTTCTGTATTGGAAAAAACATCGAAACGCATCCTGAAATTCTTCAAAAAGTGATTGATGAAGGGCACTTGGTTGGAAATCATTCCTATTCTCATTCTAAATTTTTTGATTTTTATAATGCTGAAAAAATAACCGAGGAACTTCAGAAAACAGATGCGCTTCTGGAGAAATTCACTTCCAAAAAAATAAACTTCTTTCGTCCGCCTTATGGAGTCACAACTCCTTCGATAAGAAGAGCTTTAAAGGTAACCGGACATAAAACAATTGGCTGGAATATTCGTTCTCTTGATGGAGGAACCACAAATCAAGAATTAATTTTCAATCGGTTAATTAAGCATATTTCTCCCGGTGGAATCGTACTTTTGCATGATACAGGCAAACATTCGGTTTTGGTACTGGAACAGTTTTTGCAATTTTTACAGCAAAATAATTATCAAGTCATTTCGATCGAAGAACTTTTGAATCTTAAAGCTTATGCAAACTAAAATATATCTTTTCTTATTTTTAATTATCAGCGGTTTCCATTTATCGGCGCAGGAACAAAAAATGACCGATGCCGAAATTGCTTCTTTTAAACAAGACGTAAATGTGGTGGCGAAAAAAATCAAAACCTTAAGTACCGATTTTGTTCAGTACAAACATTTAGATTTTTTATCGAAGGACATTGAAACTTCAGGAAAAATGGTTTTTAAAGAACCTTCTTTACTTCAATGGCAATATAAAAAACCATACAATTACAGCATCACTTTCAAAAACGGAAAAATCCTGATTAACGATGAAGGAAAGAAAAGCGCTGTTGATATTGGAAACAGTAAAATCTTTGCCCGAATTAATAAATTGATCGTGGGAAGTGTGAGCGGAAATATGTTTGATGATAAAGAATTTACCATTTCGTATTTTAAATTGAAAGGTCAGAATCTGGCGAAATTTATTCCGAAAGATGCGACGCTGAAAAAATACATCAAACAAATTGAACTGACTTTTGATAAAGAAGAAGCAACAGTTGTTCAGGTAAAATTATTAGAATCATCTGAAGATTATACCCGAATTGTACTTAAAAATAAAGTGATCAATGCAAAAATCGACGATTCAGTTTTTACTAATTAATTGCTTTCTGGCAATTGTTTTAATTTCTTGTGGCTCGGTCACAAAAAATTATACGCCTAAAAAATTAGACAAAACGTCTTATACCGTTCCGTATTTTTCAGACTCAAAAACCGATTATGTTTATAAAACTAATATCAGTGTTTACGGAAACGAATTGTCTGGAATTTTCATTGCCAAGAAAATAAACGACAGCACACATAGAGTCGTTTTTACAACTGAATTTGGAAATAAATTAATGGATTTTGAAATCTCAGAAACCGATTTTAAAGTTAATTCTATTGTTTCAGAATTAGATCGAAAAATATTAATCAATACTTTAAAAGAGGATTTCAGATTGCTTTTAAAGAAAGAATATCAGATTCAGGAACAATTTGAAAACGAATCAGATGACATATATAAATCGGCAGATGGCAAACGCGATAATTATATTTTTATCTCCAAAAAAGATCAGAAATTAGAAAAGATCGTTCATTCATCTAAAACAAAAGAAAAATTTACACTGCTTTTCAGTTCAGAAAACAATATTTTTGCTGAGAAGATTCAAATAATTCATCAAAATATAAAGCTGAAAATCGATTTACAACAGCTGAAATCAGAATAAAAAAATTAAACTAATCATAAACTTTAAATCAATTTGAAATGAGAAAATATATTGTAATTGCATTTGTTTTATTGATCGGAATAGGATCAAGTAATGCACAAGTAAAAGCTAGTCCAGGTCTTAGAGGCGGTTTGAATATATCAACATTAACCAATATTGATGATAATAGTTCTAAAACTGATTTCTATATTGGTGGATTGGTAAATATTAAATTTAATAAATTTTTCTCGGTTCAGCCAGAGATAAATTATTCAAGACAAGGTGATGAAGGAAGATATTTTGAAGACGGCCGTTATTATACTGAAAAGTATGAGTTGAATTATATAACACTGGGAGCTGTTGCAAAATTTAACTTTGGCGGTGGAGGTTTTCATCTATTGGCTGGCCCTTCTTTAGATTTAAAAGTTAGTGATAATTATATAAATACAAAACCCGAAGATTTTGATCTTTCATTTGTTGGAGGTGTTGGTTATACTTTGCCAAATGGTTTAACTTTTGAAGCTCGACTTAAACAAGGATTAATTGATATTTATGGCTATGATGGAATTGACGATGGTTATTATTATGATCAAGTAATTTTAAATCAGGTTTTCCAACTTGGTATTAGCTATACATTCAAAACAAAATAAAAAAGTATGAGTAGAAAAATTCTATTTTTTATTGCTGTTTTTTTTACGTTTTTAAGCATACAAGCCCAAGTAACTGCAAAGCCAGGTTTTAGAGCTGGATTTAGTTTTTCTACCATTTCTGAAATGCACGCCGATTATAAAACCGATTTTTATGCCGGAGGTTTTACAGAAATTAAAATAACGAAAGTTTACGCGCTTCAGCCAGAAATTAATTACAGCAGGCAAGGTTCTAATAATGTTGCGCGAAATTATTATGACGAAAATACACAGACGAATAAAGTCGAGTATTTAGATCTTGATATAAATTATTTGTCGCTTTCTGTTATGAATAAGTTTACTTTACCAGTAGGAATTCAATTTCAAGCAGGACCGACATTAGATATTTTATTGAATGATAATCTCGCCGTTAGAAAAGCACAAAATGATCTTGGTTTAGTTTTAGGAGTTGCTTATGCCCTGCCTTCAGGTTTGACATTTGAAGCACGATTCAAAAAAGGACTACTTGATATTTTAAGCAGCGATTATTATCAAAATGATTCTAATAACTATTATTTATTTGGCGATTATAACACAAATATTAATTTTCAGTTAGGGGTTTCCTATTCATTTGGAAAATAAAAAATATGATTTTACAAGATTTTTATAAAATACTATCAGAAGAAAAAATATCTGATTCGAAATATACAATTACAATTTTAGTTAACGAAAAACATGAGGTTTTTAAAGGACATTTTCCTGGAAATCCAATTATGCCTGGTGTTTGTATGATTCAGATTATCAAAGAACTGACAGAATCAATTACGAAAAGTTCGCTGATGATTCAGTCTTTGGCAAATGTAAAATTCATGGCGCTGATTAATCCAGAAGTTACTCCGGAACTGCGATTGGAATTGGATGTTACAACAACTGAAGACGGTTTGGTAAAAGTGAAAAACACGACTTACTTTAACGACACTACTGCTCTTAAATTGAGCACAGTGTACAAAAAAATATAATTATGAAACTGTTACTGACATTACTTTTATGGGTTAGTTTTGCTGGCACGCCAGATTTGGCTTCGATCCGCAAAATGTATTCTGATGTAGCAAAATCAGAAAGCAATGCCAAAGAGTTTGTAGCCAAACTTTCTGGAGTTTCAAATAATGATGATAAAATTTTAGTGGCTTATAAAGCGGCTTCTATTTTATTGGATTCTAAATTTGAAAAAAAATTAAGCCAGAAAATGGATCGTTTTAAAGAAGGTGCAAAATTGCTTGAAGCAACAATAAAAAGTGATCCAAGTAATATTGAAATGCGAATGATCAGACTGAGTGTTCAGGAAGATGTTCCGGGCATTACAGGCTATAAGAAAAACATTAAAGAAGATAAAAAATTCATAACAACGTATTATGCTGCGCAAGGTGCGGCTTTGAAAGATTATCTTAAAGACTTTGTTTTACAATCTAAAAGTTTCTCTGAAAAAGAGAAACAATTCGTGAAGTAAGCTCAAAAAACACCTCATGAAATCACAACAAGAATTACTTACTTCAACTAACTTTTGCGTTATTGTACCTACGTACAATAATCAAAAAACGCTGAAAAAAGTATTGGATTCTATTTTAGATTTCACCACAAATGTCATAATTGTTAATGACGGTTCAACTGATTCTACGAGCGAAATTTTAAAATCGTATTCGCATCTTACTCAAATTCATCACCCTCAAAATTTAGGAAAAGGACGAGCGCTGAGAAACGGATTTAGAAAAGCATTGGAACTGGATTTTGAATATGCCATTACAATCGATTCTGACGGACAGCATTTTGCAGCTGATATTCCTGTTTTCTTAGAAGCAATTCAAAATGAGCCTAACACTCTTTTGATTGGTAGCCGAAATATGACACAGGAAAATGTTCCAAAGAAAAGCAGTTTTGGAAATAAGTTTTCTAATTTCTGGTTCAAGTTTGAAACTGGAATTAAACTAGACGACACACAATCTGGATTTAGATTATATCCGCTTCGATTACTTCCAAAACGTTTTTATACCAATAAGTTTGAATTTGAAATTGAGGTTATCGTTCGCGCGGCTTGGAAAGGAATTGTAGTAAAAAACATTCCGATTCAGGTTTTATATGATCCAGCCGAAAGAGTTTCACATTTTCGTCCGTTTCAAGATTTTACCCGAATTAGTATTTTAAATACGGTTTTGGTAACTAATGCTTTGCTTTATATAAAGCCGAGAGATTTTTTTAGAAGAGCAAAAAAAAAAGGTTTTAAAAAATTCTTTCTAGAAGATATTTTAGAAAGCAACGATTCAAATTTTAAAAAATCGGCTGCAATCGCCTTAGGTATTTTTATCGGACTTTCTCCTTTTTGGGGATTTCAAACCATATTGCTTTTTACTTTTGCTGCTTTGTTCAGGCTTAACAAAGTCATTGCTTACCTTACTTCAAACGTAAGTTTCCCGCCGTTTATTCCGTTTATTATTTATGCTTCGCTGCAAGTTGGGAGTATTTTCGTGTCCAGCGATGCGCCATTGGTTTTGGACAGTTCGATTACGCTCGACGATATTCAAAAAAATGCTACGCAATATATCGTAGGAAGTCTTATTTTAGCATCCGTTTCAGCACTATCAGTTGGCTTTATAAGTTATCTGCTTTTAACGGCTTTTAGTTCTAAAAACAAACCGAATATTTAAGTTAAGTTTGCCACAGATTAAAAGGATTAAAATGATTTTTATATCCAGTTTGTCAGGCTGAGCGAAGTCGAAGCCCACTTCCAATTGGAACGCCCTTCTCCCGAAGCCTCGGGATCGCTCAGGGTGACAAACTAAAGCTAATCTTTTAATTCGTGGCGAAAAAATTTTAAACCTAAACCATGCATCAATACTTCTACGCCATTCATTTATTTGTAAATCGAAGAAAATCTCTTTCGGTTCTATTGGCTGTTCTGATGCTTCTAGTTTTTGGATTTTTTGCTTCAAGACTAAAATTTGAAGAAGACATAACCAAGCTTATCCCGACAAATGATAAAACCGATGTTACCGCCAAAGTCTTAAAACAATTAAACTTTGCCGATAAAACAACCGTAATTTTCAGCTTGGATAAAAATGGTTCTGCCGATGATTTGAAAGAAATGGCAACCGTATTTTCAGACAGCGTTTCTAAATCCTGCAAACCTTATATAACAGGAATTCAAGGGAAAATTGACGAAGAAAACATTCAGGAAACTATTGATTTTGTATACAATAATTTGCCTCTTTTTTTAGATGATAAAGATTATGCTGACATCGAAAAGAAACTTCAAAAAGACAGTATTGCGGCAACCGTTCAGGGAAATTACAAATCGATTATTTCTCCTTCTGGATTTATAACCAAAGATTTTATTCTGCAAGATCCTTTTGGAATTTCTTTTATTGCTTTAAAAAAATTACAGCAGTTAAATATTGGCGACGATTTTACGCTCGAAAATGGTTTTGTAATGACGAAGGATAAAAAGAAATTACTGCTTTTTATCACTTCAAATATTCCTTCGAGCGAAACAGAAAAGAATACCATTTTTGCTGAAAAACTAAAGTCAATTCAGGAAAACCTAAATACACAATTTAAAGGAAAAACGTCTATCAGTTATTTTGGTTCTGCTTTAATTGCCGTTGCCAATGCCAATCAGATTAAAGGCGACATTATTTTGACGACATCAATTGCGATGTTTACTTTAATGCTCATTTTGATTTTATTTTATAGAAAAGTATTAATTCCCCTGATTATTTTTCTGCCAACCGTTTTTGGCGGTTTGTTTGCAGTTGCATTTTTATACTTTGTGAGAGAACAAATCTCAGCAATTTCATTAGGAATTGGTTCTATATTATTGGGAATCACGATTGATTATTCTATTCATATTCTTACGCATTACAAACATAATAGCGATGTAAAAACGTTGTACAAAGACATTACAATGCCAGTCATTATGAGTAGTTCTACAACTGCGGTTGCGTTTTTATGTCTGCTTTTTGTAAAATCGGATGCCTTAAACGATCTCGGAATTTTCGCTGCTGTTATCGTTATGGCTTCAGCTATTTTCTCTCTTTTAATTATTCCTCATTTATATAAACCAAAAGAAAATCCGGCAGATCATAAAAAGAATGTGATCGATAAAATGGCTCATTTTTCTTTTCACAACAATAAAATTTTAATCGGGCTTTGCGTTATCATTACCATTATTTGCTGTTTTACTTATAATGATGTGGGTTTCAATAACGATTTATCGCAGCTGAATTTTATTCCGAAAGAAATTAAAGCTGCCGAAAAACAGTTGGAAGAAAGTACAAGTTTAACTTCCAAAACTATTTATGTTGCTTCTTATGGAAAAACGATGGAAGAAGCTTTACAACATAATAGTAAACTTTTTGCCGATTTATCTACAGCAAAACAACAAGATAAAATTCTAAACTTTAGTTCAGTTGGCGGAATTGTACTTTCGCAAAAAGAACAAATCAAAAAAATTGAAAAATGGAATTCGTTCTGGACTTCGCAGAAAAAACAATTTATAAAATCTGAATTAATTTCAGAAGGCGCTAAACTTGGTTTTAAACCTTCAACTTATAATTTATTTTTTGATCATTTAGATTCTGATTTCAAACCAGTTTCTGCAGCTGAATTTTTAAAAATTAAAGCACTTCAACTACAAGAATTCATCACAGAGAAAAATGGTTTTTATACGATTTCAACTTTAGTAAAAGTTGCTCCCGAGCAGCGTGATGCTTTTGTAAAATCGGCTTCAGCAAAAGAAAATATAATTGCGATTGATCGTCAGCAAATGAACGAAACGTTTTTCAGCACTTTAAAAACCGATTTTAATTCGTTAGTAAATTATTCTTTTGTTGCTGTAATTTTAATTCTATTTTTCTTTTTCCGAAGAATCGAATTAGTAATTATCAGCTGTATTCCAATTGCTTTGACGGGAATTGTAACCGCAGGAATTATGGGCATTTTTGGCATTCAAATGAATATTTTCAGCATGATTGTCTGCACCTTAATTTTTGGTCACGGAGTCGATTTTAGTATTTTCATGACCAGTGCATTGCAAAAAGAATACACCAATGGTGTTAACGAAATTGCCATTTACAGAACCTCAATTATTCTGGCAGTTATCACGACAATCTTAGGAATTGGCGCGATGATTTTTGCAAAACATCCTGCACTTACTTCCATTTCATTGGTTTCATTAATTGGAGTTTTTGCGGCGCTGATTATTACTTTTATTTTCTATCCGATTTTATTCAAACTGTTTTTATCGAATCGTCCCAAAAAAGGAAATCCTCCTTTTCAATTGCGAACTTTTGTTCATGGTGTAATTTCGTTTGCTTATTATGGTTTGGGCGGAATCGTAATGTCGATTTTCAGTTTTACTATCATGCCGATTTTGCCTTTCAGCAAAAAATCAAAAATGAAAGTTTTCCGATATGTGATTTCAAAATTCATGAAATCGGTATTGTATTCAAATCCGTTTATTCGTAAAAAAGTCGTAAATAATTTCAATGAAACTTTTGAGAAACCAGCTGTAATTATTGCCAATCATTCCTCGTTTCTAGATATTTTATCTATCGGAATGCTAAGTCCAAAAATCATTTTCTTGGTGAGCGATTGGGTTTACAACTCTCCTATTTTTGGCGGTGTTGTGAGAAAAGCAGGTTTTTATCCCGTTTCTGAAGGCCTTGAAGGCGGAGTTGAACATTTACGCAAAAAAGTAAATGAAGGTTATTCGTTAATGGTTTTTCCGGAAGGAACACGATCAGAAAGTAATGTTGTAAAAAGATTTCACAAAGGTGCTTTTTTCCTCGCCGAAGAATTTAATATAGACATTGTTCCTGTTGTGATTCATGGTGCTTCAGAATTAATTCCGAAAGGCGATTTTGTAATTCATCACGGAAAATTAACGGTTACAATTTTAGAAAGAATCACACCAGAAAATCTTTCATTTGGAACCAATTATACAGAAAGAACCAAACAAATAAGTTCTTTCTTTAAAGCGGAATATCGCAAAATAAGACAAGAACTTGAAGGTCCTGATTATTTTAAAACAATGCTAATTAACAGTTATGATTATAAAGAAATCGAAATTGGAAATAGCGTAAAAAAAGATGTAAAACAGAATCTTGAAACGTATTACAACTTAAACAAACATATTCCGCAAAAGGTAAAACTCCTTCATTTAGGAAGCGATTACGGACAACTGGATGTTTTGCTTGCCTTGCAGGAACCACAGCGAAAAATACTTTCTTTTATAAGTGATGAAGAAAAATTACTGGTTGCCAAAACAAATTATTTAGTTAAAAAGAGAAAAATAACTTATCTCGAAAAATTAGAATTGGCACTTGAAAATCATTATGATATACTTTTAATTTCTGACGAAAGTTATCAAGAGGAAATCGAAAAAGTAATTTCTGCCGTTTCTTCTATAATTTTAGTGAATTGTTCTCGTTTAAAAAATCAGTTAAAGGATTTTGAAATTGTTTCTGAAGAAAATGCTTTAATCGTTTTAAAGAAAAAACAATGAAAAAACAGTACGATGTAGTTATAATTGGCAGCGGTTTAGGCGGATTGGTTTCTGCTGTTATTCTGGCAAAAGAAGGCTACAGCGTTTGTGTACTCGAAAAGAACAATCAATATGGCGGAAATCTTCAGACTTTTGTTAGAGATAAAACTATTTTTGATACTGGAATTCATTATATCGGAGGTTTAGGCGAAGGCCAGAATCTTCATCAATATTTCAAATATATTGGAATAATGGATCATTTGAATCTGAAAAAATTGGACGAAAATGGTTTTGACATTATTTCTTTTGACGATGATAAAACCGAATATCCGCATGCACAGGGTTTCGAAAATTTCATTAAACAACTAACCCATTTCTTTCCCGAAGAAAAAGAAAATCTCGAAAATTATTGCCAGAAAATAAAAGCAGTCTGCAAAACATTTCCGCTTTACAATCTAGAATCTGAGGGGAAATATGACGATGAAATTTTAACGCTTAACGCGAAAGAAACCATCGATTGTTTTACTAAAAATGAGAAACTAAAAGCGGTCTTGGCTGGATCTAATTTTCTCTACGCTGGAATTCCAGATAAATCGCCTTTTTACGTTCATGCGCTTGTTGTTAATTCATACATTGAAAGTTCGTGGCGTTGTGTAAATGGCGGAAGCCAAATTACCAAACAATTGATTAAACAGCTTAAAAAATATGGCGGTGAGTTTTTCAAACATAAAGAAGTCACCAAAATTGAAGTCGAAAACCAAAAGGTAAATTCAGTACAAATGAAAGACGGAACCGAAGTTTCTGGTACGTATTTTATTTCGAACATCGAACCTAAAACGACTTTGAAAATGGCGGGTCAAGAAAACTTTAGAAAACCATTTTTCAATAGAATTCAAAATCTTGAAAGCGTACTTTCTGCTTTCAGTTTGTATATCGTTTTCAAACCAAAAACTTTCAAATACATCAACCACAATTATTATCATTTCAAAAGTGCCAATGATGTTTGGACCGCTTATGAATACGACAAAAATTCGTGGCCAAAAACTTTTATGGCTTCTATGAATCCGTCAAAAAAAGACGAAGAATGGGCAGATGGAATGACGTTTTTAACGTACATGAAATATGATGATGTTAAAACTTGGGAAAACACTTTTAACACCACTTTTGAAGAAAATGAAAGAGGCGAAAGTTATGAGGAATTCAAAACTAAAAAAGCAGCCCAATTTTTAGAAGAAATCGAAAAAAAATTTCCAGGAATAAAAGATTGCATCAAATCAGTGCACACTTCTACTCCACTTTCGTATCGCGATTACATTGGCGGAGACGGCGGAAATATGTACGGATATGTTAAAGATTCAAATAATCCGATGAAAACCATGATTCCTACTAAAACTAAGGTAGAAAATCTTTATCTTACAGGCCAAAGTATTAATATGCATGGTGTCTTGGGAGTTACGGTTGGAGCGGTCATAACTTGCTCTGAAATTGTAGGAAAAGAATATCTGCTGGAAAAAATTAAAAAAGCATCTGAATAGTCTCCTTATGAAAAACCGAACTCTTTATATTTCCCTCATCGGTTTTTTAATCTTGCTGACTTCGTGCGGTACTTCAAAATCAAAAAAACACACCCCAGATCTTACTGGTTTAAATGATGCAAAACCTGTTGTCACCAAATTATCTGATAGTATTTTTATTTCTGGAAAAAACTCCCTTTTAAAAAACAAACAAGGTCTTTGGGAATTATATGTTGAAGGCGATCCTCTCGAAATTGGACTTTCAACTGGTGCGTTAACGGATTCACTTTTACATAAACAGCAACGTATTTTTTTTTCGAAAATAACCGATTTGATTCCTTCAAAATTCCAACAAAGATTACTTCGAAATTTTCTAAAATGGTACAATCGGAAACTATATCTAAATGTTCCTGATGAATACCAAACCGAAATTTACGGCGTTTCTCAATACACTTCGAACGAATTTGATAATATCGCACCGCAATTTCAGCGCAGTTTATACCTGCACGCTGCGCATGATATTGGGCACGCGCTTCAAGATTTAGCTTTAGTTGGCTGTTCTTCCTTTGCGGCTTGGAACGAAAAATCGGAAGATGGAAATTTGATTCTGGCACGAAATTTCGATTTTTATGTAAGCGACGCTTTCGCGGAAAATAAAATAGTCGCTTTTATCAAACCAAAAGAAGGATTTCCGTTTATGATGGTCACTTGGCCAGGAATGATTGGAGCCGTTTCTGGAATGAATCTAGAAGGTTTGACCATTACTATAAATGCTTCAAAATCTAAAATTCCGTTTAGCGCAAAAACTCCGATTTCGATTTTAACTCGCGAAATTTTGCAGCACGCCAAAAATCTGGACGAAGCAATTGCTATCGCAAAAAAACGAAAAGTATTTGTTTCTGAATCAATTATGGTTGGAAGCGCCAATGATAACAAAGCGATTCTGATTGAAGTTTCGCCAAATAAAATGGACGTTTATGATGTTCCAAATAATGCTCAATTGATCTGTTCGAACCATTTTCAAGGCGAAGTTTTTCAAAATGACAAACGGAATTTGGAACAAATTGCCAATAGTCATTCTCAATATCGTTATGAAAGAATGCAAGAATTGCTGTCCGAAAATTCAAAAGTCAATCCTGAAATTGCTTCAGAAATTCTTCGAAATAAAGAAGGCTTGAAAAATATTTCTTTAGGTCTTGGTAACGAAAAAGCACTTAATCAATTACTGGCACATCACGGAATTATCTTTAAACCAAAAGAAAAATTAGTTTGGGTTTCGGCAAATCCATTTCAATTGGGCGAATTTATTTGTTACGATTTAAATTCGATTTTTGGTGAAAACCGAAATGTAGCCAAATCGTTTCAGAAAGAAGATTTGAATATTGCTAAAGATCCTTTTCTGGAAACAACTGCATTTCAGAATTTTAAAAAATTTAAAATCGAAAATCATAAAATAGATTCGCTTCTGGAAAAAAAAGAAACGATCTCTCCAGAGTTTCTTCAGAATTATCAAGCATTAAACCCTAATTATTGGGTTGTATATTATAAGACAGGATTGTACTTTTACCAAAAAAAGGAATTTCTTCAGGCTAAACTTAATTTCGAAAAAGCTTTAAGTCACGAAATCACTACAGTTCCTGATAAAGAAAAGATTGAAAAATATTTAAAAAAAGTCAAAAGAAAATTACAATGATTCCAGCAATAGAAAAAGATTCTTTAGAAGAAATTAAAATTTTTCAAGAAAAAAAATTAGCCGAACTTTTAGCATACATCAGCGAAAATTCTCCTTTTTACAAAAGACTTTTTGCTGGACAAAATATTGATATTTCCAAAGTTAAAACTCTGGAAGATTTACAGCATTTACCTGTTACTACTAAAGAAGATTTGCAGCAATACAACGATGATTTCTTATGCGTTCCGCAACATAAAATTATTGATTACGCTTCTACTTCAGGAACTTTAGGAGATCCTGTAACTTTTGGTTTAACCGATTCTGACTTAGACCGATTGGCTTACAATGAAGCAATTTCATTTGCCTGCGCCGGAATTGCAGAAGGAGATGTAGTACAATTGATGACAACAATTGACCGAAAATTTATGGCTGGTTTAGCTTATTTTCTTGGTCTTCGAAAATTGAAAGTGGGCGTTATTCGTGTTGGTGCAGGAATCCCAGAAATGCAATGGGATTCTATTTTAAAATATAATCCGACTTATTTAATTACCGTTCCTTCTTTCCTTTTGAAATTAATTGAATACGCAGAAATGCACGGTATCGATTATAATAATTCGAGCATAAAAGGTGCAATCTGCATTGGAGAATCTTTGAGAGAACAGGATTTTTCAATGAATATTCTATCGAAAAAAATCACAGATAAATGGAATATTAAGTTGTTTTCGACTTATGCTTCTACCGAAATGAGTACTGCTTTTACAGAATGTGAACATGGAAAAGGCGGACATCATCATCCAGAATTGATTATTGTTGAAGTTTTAGACGAAAATAATCAGCCTGTAAAAAATGGAGAAACGGGCGAACTTACTTTTACCACTTTAGGAATTGAAGCGATGCCTTTATTGCGTTTTAAAACTGGAGATATGGTTCAGTTTCATGACGAACCTTGCGCTTGTGGCAGAAATACTTTACGCGTCGGGCCAGTTGTTGGGCGCAAAAAACAAATGATCAAATATAAAGGAACAACATTGTATCCGCCAGCGATGAACGATGTTTTGAGCAGTTTTGATAATATCGAAAATCATTTGATTGAAATTTCTACTAACGATTTAGGTACAGATGAAATCCTGATTAAAATTGCGGTAAAAAATCAATCTCCAGAATTTTTACAGGAGATAAAAGATCACTTTAGAGCCAAATTGAGAGTAACTCCAAAAATAGAATTTGTTCCAAAAGAGATTTTAAATCCTATAGTTTTTAATCCAATGAGTCGAAAACCAATTCGATTTTTTGATTATCGTTAAAGGTACAAAGTTACAAAGGCTCAGAGTTACAAAGATTTAATATCTGAATATAAAACCTATACAACTTTGTCACTTTGAACCTTTGAACCTCAATTTGGTACAAATTGAACTAAATGTTGTAATTTTGCAAAAAATTACGAAGATGGTCAAGATTGGCAACATAGAATTACCTGAATTTCCTTTATTACTAGCACCGATGGAAGATGTTAGCGATCCGCCGTTTCGCAGATTATGCAAAACGCATGGCGCTGACATGATGTATTCTGAATTTATTTCATCGGAAGGATTAATTCGTGACGCTATAAAAAGCCGCATGAAGCTGGATATTTTTGATTACGAACGCCCTGTTGGAATTCAAATTTTTGGTGGTGATGAAGAAGCAATGGAAATGTCTTCTAAAATTGTTTCTACTGTAAAACCTGATTTAGTGGATATTAATTTTGGATGTCCGGTAAAAAAAGTAGTTTGTAAAGGTGCTGGTGCTGGAGTTTTAAAAGATGTTGATTTGATGGTGCGTTTGACGCAAGCCGTTATCAAAGGAACTGATTTGCCTGTTACGGTAAAAACACGTTTAGGCTGGGACGAAAACTCAATTAATATTGATGAAGTTGCTGAAAGACTTCAGGATATTGGAGTTCAAGCTTTAACAATCCACGCTAGAACTCGTGCGCAAATGTACAAAGGTCATTCTGACTGGTCACACATTGCTCGTGTAAAGAACAACCCAAGAATCACAATGCCAATTTTCGGAAACGGAGATATCGACAGTCCAGAAAAAGCATTACATTATAAAAACGAATACGGAATTGACGGTATCATGATTGGCCGTGCTGCAATTGGTTATCCGTGGATTTTTAACGAAATCAAGCACTATTTCAAAACTGGTGAGCACTTGCCTGCTCCAACGGTTATTGATCGTGTTGAAGCTGCTAGAAATCATTTAAAATGGTCTATGGAATGGAAAGGCGAGCGTTTAGGAATTGTAGAAATGCGTCGTCATTACACGAACTATTTCAAAGGAATTCATTCGTTTAAAGAATTCAAACAAAAATTAGTTACAACTGATGCACCTGAAGATTTATTCGTTATTATGAAAGAGATTGAGGAGGTTTATGCAGGTTATGAATTTGTTTAAAATTAATCTTTGTCAAAGAACTATAAAAAGAAAGACCTTCAAAATTTGAAGGTCTTTCTTTTTAATCATCATAATGGAATCGACATTGTAAAATCACACATTTTTGATCAACACTTTTCGTTCCTGAAACTTTATAAACCAGCCTATGTTCTCCTGTAATTCGGCGAGACCAAAAACTTTTTAAGTCATGTCTTAAAGGCTCCGGTTTTCCAATTCCTTTAAAAGGATTTTCGCGAATAGATTTTATTAATTCTTTTATTTTTATTGCGGTATCTGTATCGTTTTCTAACCAATATTCAAATTCTTCCCAACCATTTTTAGTAAAACAAATGTCCATAATAATCTAAAGTTCATCTGGGTTAAAGTCTACAAGTTTTCCTTTTTCCATTTGTTCTATAGATTCTGAAAGTCTTTTTCTATTTGCTTTAGTAGATAACAAATGTTGTGTTTCTAATATTGAATTGTACTCTTTCATAGAAATTATTACAACCGCATCTTCTTCCGAATTTCTCGGAACAACTATTACTTCTGATGATTCTGAAACTTCATCAAAATAATTTTTTATATTCTTTCTTAATGTTGATATTGTAATTGCTTTCATAATTTCGTACTTTAAAACGTACATCCAAAGGTACAATATTTTACATTTATAAACTTACTATGTAAAATATTTAACTTTTAATTCAAAAAAAACGGCCTCCAATTATGAAGACCGTTTTGTTTCTTATACTTGAACTCGTTTCCACTTACCTCTTTTATAAAAAAAGATTCCTGCCAAAGTTATAGCAGTTTCAGCAACAGGAATCGCAATAAAAACTCCAGTTGGTCCCATATTAAAATGTTTTGCAAGAACAAAAGCTAATGGAATTTGAAACAGCCAAAATCCGAAGAAGTTAATTCCGGTTGGTGTCCAGGTATCTCCTGCTCCATTGAAAGTATTAATCAAAACCATTCCTATTCCGTAGAAAATAAAACCGATGCTCATGATTTGTAATGCTTCAATTGCAATGGTTTTTACTTGATCGTCATTCGTGAAAAACGAAATAATATATTGTCCAAAAGCCAAAGTAATAATCATAATCGAAGCCATGAAAATTACATTATATCTTGCAGTCGTATAAACCGATTTTTCGGCACGTTCGATTTGTTTAGCTCCTAAATTTTGTCCAACCAAAGTCGCAGCTGCATTACTCAAACCCCAAGCTGGAAGTATGAAAAACATCATAATTCTTAAAGCTGTCTGATAACCCGCAGAACCATGGTCCCCTCCAGTTGTTGCCACTAATTGTGCTAAGAAAATCCAGCTGCAAGATGCAATTACGAATTGTAAAATTCCTGGAGCCGCAATTTTTACTAATGCTTTTATTTGTGTAAAATCTGGAGCAAAATATGGAATCTTAATTTTTAAAATCCCGTTTCCAAAAAACAAATGATACACTTGATATAAAACTCCAATACTTCTTCCAATAGTCGTTGCCAGCGCCGCGCCAACTAATCCAAAAGCTGGAATTGGTCCAAAACCATTAATTAAAATAGGGCATAAAATGATATTGCAAATGTTCGCAATCCAAAGACTTTTCATGGCAATTGCTGCATTTCCCGCTCCACGAAATATTCCGTTTATTAAAAACAAAAGCATAATACATAAACTTGAACCAATCATAATTTGCGTAAATCGGAAACCATGCTCGGCAGCTTCAGCAGATGCTCCCATAAACAGTAGAATATCTTTTGCATAAATAATTCCGAAAATACTCATCAAACTATTAATTACAAATGCTACAATAATCGCTTGCATTCCAGCTTTCGCTGCAGCGATAGGATCTTTTTCTCCAATTCGTCTTGCTACGACTGCTGTTGCTGCCATACTCATTCCGATTGCTAGAGAATAAATTACAGTCAATACCGATTCGGTTAAACCAACAGTCTGAATGGCAAAACTGCTATGTTCCAAATGCCCAACGAAATATAAATCAACCAGAGCAAAAACCGATTCCATCATCATTTCTAAAACCATCGGAATGGCCAATAGAATTACGGCTTTTTTGATACTTCCAGAAGTATAATCAAAAGATTCGTCGCCTTTTAAGGCTTGTTTTAAAGTGGTAAAAAATTTAGAAAAGAAGCTTTTCTTTATAGTTGTTTCTGTCATGATATTTTAGGATAAATGATAAAATTGGTTCAGATGCATTTAAATCTGAACTAAAAAAGTAAACGTAAGTATCCTAATTATTCTAAAAAATAAAATTAGGATTAGGCAGAAACAATCATATGCTGTAGTTTTTTAAGGCGGTAAATATAATTAATATTTCTTAAGTAGTTTTTAATCAAGTAGTTTTTTACTAACGCGGCCGCTTGCAATTAGTGAAGCAACAAAACCTAGAGAAATAATAGTTGCCATTACAATTAGAACATTTTCTACAGTAAAAACTACTGGATAAGCCAGAGTTGGCGTGATCATTATAAGTTCAAACTGCTGTTGAAGAATAACGAGAATGACTCCTAAAACAAGTCCTATCAAACCACCAAAAACACTTAATAATGTTCCCTGAAGCAGGAATATTTTTCGAAGATGACTGATATCTGTTCCTAAATTGAAAAGAGTTTTAAGATTTCCTTTCTTTTCTAAAATCATCATAATTAAGGCTCCGATCAAATTAAAAAGTGCCACGATAATCACTAAAGTAAAAATCAAGTAAACCGCAATATTTTCTGTATTAAGCATTTTATACAAAGACTCATTTAACTGCGCTCTATTTTTTAAAGTGATTTTATTTTTAAAAATAGAATTAAGCTGCGCGGTTACTGAAGCTTCATCAGCATTTTCTTTTAATTTAAATTCAATTCCAGAAATCTGATTTGGTTTGTACATTAATAATTCCTGTACTAATCCTAAATCTGCAAATACATATTTTGAATCCAAATCTTCGCTAATTGAATAAATTCCAACAGGTAAAACATCTGTTTTATTGAAAGCTTCTTCTGGATTATCGATTGCTCCTTTTCCTGGTTTTGGGGCAAAAATCTGAAGTGGGTTTTCAAAATCAAGAATTCCCATAGAGAAATTTTGAGATAAACCATAACCAATGACAACCTGAAAACTATCTGGTTTTAGCCATTGTCCATTAAATAGCTTTTTCTTGATATCATTAACAACTGGATATAAGCTGTCAACGCCTTTTAAATAAGTAACTTGCTGTTTGTCTTTAAATAAAAACAGTACACGCTCTTCTATTATTTTGGTATAAGAAGCAACGCCATTAATTTTCTTAATCTGATTTTCCTGATCTGGTGTAAGTACAAAAGACTTTCCATACGTACTTACCAATTTTAAATCAGGATCAATTTCATTTGTAAACGAAAGACTAAAAACTTTAAGTCCGCTGAAAACAGATAAAACTACGAACAAAGCCATCGTACCAACAATGATTCCCATGCTGGCAATACGATTAATGATATTTATAGCATTGTTTTTACTGCCGCTAAAAATATAACGTTTGGCTATGTATAAAGGAAAATTCAAATTATGACTTTCTTCTTTTTTCTAAAAGATCACGATTTTCTATTGGGTTTTCTTTATCTGCAAGCGCATTGTCGATTTTCTCGATGTAATCTAGAGAGTCGTCTATAAAGAATACCAAATTCGGAACACGACGCAATTGCAAACGCACACGCTGTGACAAATCATGTTTGATTAAAGTTGTATTGGTTTTTATTGCCTCTAAAGTTTCTTTGGCTTTTACTTGCGGAAAAATGCTTAAATATACTGTTGCCACAGATAAATCTGTAGTTACACTTACTTTGGATACAGAAATTACCAAATTAGTAATTCCGTTTTTTCTCACTTCACCTTGCAAGATATCAACCAGATCTTTCTGAAGAACACCGCCTATTTTTTTCTGTCTATTTGTTTCCATACTGCAAAAATACTACTTTTAAATTTTACTCTCTACAATTTCAAATGAACAATGGAGTGATTTTTATATTCTGATATCGTTTTCTCCAAAATAACTTTATTTCTTTTGCTAAATAAAGCCAATTCTTCCTTTTTAATTCTCTCTATTTCACTATTTAAAGATGATAAAAATCATATTTATTGTCTGAAATATTTTACATCTTTAATATAAAATAAAAGCCAAAATATTATGAAAAAAAGAGAACCAATCAGTCATATTATGACAAAAACAGTAGTGACTGCAAACGAAAAAGATGATCTTAAAACAGTAGTCGAAAAATTAAAAGCAAATACAATCCGTCACATTCCGATTGTAAAAGGTAAAGAAGTAATTGGAATAATTAGCCGAACAGATATTAACCGATTAACTTTTGGAGCTTTATTTGAAGGTCAGCAAAATGCCGATGAAGCGATACTAGAAATGCTAACTATTTCTCAGGTTATGACTTCGAAACCTAAAACAGTATCATCTGATACAATAATAAGAGATTTGGCAGAGATTTTTGCAAAAGAAGATTTTCATGCTCTACCTGTTGTTGATAAAGGTGAACTCAAAGGAATTGTAACAACTACTGATGTCATAAAATATTTAATAGAACAATACGATTAAATTATAATTGAATAAAAAAGGGAGCTAAATGCTCCCTTAAATTTTTATCTACCTTGCAACCATCCTTCTGGATTGTTGTATGAAGTATTTTGAAGTATAAGGAATTTAATAATTGTTTTTCCTGTATCTCCACTTGTTCTTACTTTTCCAAGGCTTTGTTTAACTTTTACTTTATCGCCTTGTTCAACCGATACAGAACTAAGATTTTGATAGACAGTAAAATAATCACCATGTTGAATAAAAACTGCTCTGTTTACTGGCGACAATGCAATAACTTTTGACACAGTTCCTTCAAAAACCGCACGAGCTGTTGCACCATCTTCTGTAGTAATCTCAACTCCAGAATTGTGTACTGTAATTGATGGATGCAACGGGTGAGGGTTATCTCCATAACCAAGAGATATAAATCCTTTTTCAACCGGCCAAGGCAACTTTCCTCTGTTCGCTTTAAAATCAGCAGCTAAAATTTTACCTTCAGGTGTTAATTCAATTCTATCTGAAGAGGCAGGCGGTGGCGGTTTTGGCAAATCAGCATCCTTAGTCTCAACACCTTTTTTCTTGTTCTCAGCTATTATTCTTTGTCTTTCTTCTTCTACTTTTCTTCTTCTCTCTTCATTTGCTTTCCTAATTTGCTCTCGAATAAGGTCTTTGATTTTTGCATCAATTGCTTTTGACTCTTTTTGCTTTGATTTAATATCAGCCGCAATCTTATTTTTATCTTTTTTAAGCGAATTAACTAATTTCTGCTGTTCTTTTTTCTCTGCTTCAAGAGAAACTTTCTCTTTCTGATTTTCAGCAATTATCTTCTTTTTTACCTGTCTTTGTCCGTCAAGTTTAGCATTAAAATCAACTAACTGAGCCGTTTTGGACTGAATTTCAAGACCTTGATTTTTTCTGAAAGCAGTATATTGCTTTAAGTATTGTGCTCTTTTATAAGCTTGTAAAAAACTTTCAGAAGATAAAATGAACATTGCACGGCTCTGTTCAGAACGACTTTTGTATGATTTTAAAATCATCACAGCATAATCTTCTTTTAAAACTTTTAGTTCTTTTTTAAGTTTATTTACCTGAACTTGATTAATATACATATCGTTACTAATCAATCTTTCTTGTTTTGCCGTAGTATTAATTAATTTCTCTTTTAGTTTTATTTTGTTCGCCTGAATTAAATATTCATTCACAGCAGATTTCTCTTTTTTTCGAACAGACTGAAGCATCTTTTCGTTATCTCTGATTTCCTGCTGAATTTGAGCTTTACGTTGCTCCAGTTTTTCTTGCTGAGAATCCTGCGCCCATACAAACGTAGTGGCACAAATTAAAACTAGACTTAGGAGAAATTTTGGCATGTTTCTATTTTTATTTTTGCAAATTTACTTAATTGTCACTTTTTTATAACCGCTTGGAACACTATACGGAAAAGAAAGTTCTTCATTAAATGAAATATTATTATAATTCAAATTTATATTTGTTTTTCCTTTTGGCTGTACTGCATTAATTTCGATACTTGTTGGAAGTGTTCCCTGATCGAAATTTTTACTGTCAGAATATGCAATTTGTAATGTTCTGTTTTCTGATGGCTGTGAAATTTCTTCTTTCTGAACTAAATACTTTTCACCATCTAAGAAGAAGGTTTTCTTCAAATTAGCATCTTTTTCTTCATCCAGTCTGAAAAGATTATCTACAATTGTCTGCGTATATTTTCCTTTTCTTAAATCGTCAAAAGCTTCTCCAACCAAAAGATTCTGAACTTTACTATAATCTAAATCAGTTCCTAACCATTTGCTCAAACTTGTAAAATCTCCTTCATAATAACTACCGTTTATTTTCTCATAATAACTTACTGCAGAAGGTGTTATTAAGGCTTTAGCCATTGTAATTCCTAAGAAACGAACGCTAATTAAAATCTGTTTATCTTTTTCAATTCTGATTTCAGCAGTAACATTTTGGCTTTGTTTTTCATCAACATATTTTGCACTTGCTTTTATGTATAAAGTAGAAAAATCTAACTTGTTGTCATAATGTTTTTCGATTACTTTTTTGTCTTCTTTTGGTGCAACTGTCTGGCTTGTACTTCCTTGTACTGCTACTGCTTTCGACTTACATGAAATTACAGCAATAGACAATACTAGTATTGATATATATTTTTTCATCTGCATTCTTCTTTTATTTTTTCTTTTTTAATACTTCATTTGCCTTCAAAAAGTATTCCTCTTTTTTCTTTGCATCTCCCAGTCCATTGTAAGCTTCTCCTAATTGAATATTAAAATTTGATTCTAATTTTACGTCATCCACCACATAATCAAGACCCATTTCTAAGACAGTTTTTGCATTTTTAAATTGCTTTTGCTGATTACTTCCTAAACCTGCAAAGTAATAAAACTGAGCCTGACTCGGATAAACTTCAATCAGCATCATGGCTCTTTTTGTCATGGGTTCAAATTGTTTTGCCTGTGCATACGCTTCTAGCAATAACATATTAGTTTCAAGATCAGTGTCTGAATTTGCTTTTAAATCTTTTTCATAATATTTGATTGCATTTTCAAACTGACCTTTGCTGTGATAAAACTTTCCAATTTCTTTAGCAACATCAACATCTTTATCATTGTCAAAATAAGAAATAGCTTTTTCCAAATCGGCAGAATACTGTGGGTTTTTATTTACATAAATCAAAAATTCATTCAAAGTTCTGTGTTTGATTTTTGAATCGATTTTTGAACTTGCTAAAATCACATTCATCGATTTTATTGCTTTATCTGCTTGATTTGCATCTAAATAAGTTTTAAACAAACTCACCTGTCCCCATTCTGAATTCGGAATTTCTTTTGCCAACTGTTTTGCTACTTCAAGCGATTTCTCATTTTCATTGTTTTTTGAATACAATAAAATAAGATTCAAATAATTGGATTCTTCTTTCGGATCTTTTTTAATCTGCTGAATTAGATTATCAATTTCAGCATTCTGATATTTTCCCTGCGATAAAATCTGCGCTTTATAAATTTCTCGATCAGAAGATTTTCCGAACTTATCATTCATTTCATTTATCGCAATCAGCGCTTTATCATACTGATTGGTAATCATGTATAACGAAATCAAATCATCTTTGTACTCTTCGTCAAAAACAATTATTTTCTGAATAATTTCAATTGCCAGCGGATAGTTTTTTGTCTCGTAACTTACATCATAAATTCCAAGCCAAAACCATTTGTTTTTAGGATCAAGCTGTGTCGCTTTTTCAAAAGCATCTTGTGCATTTTGGTATTGTTTAAGCGACAGATAATTTTTCCCTAATTCGAAATAAGCAACTGCGTCATTGGGTTTTAGCTTGATACACTTCTCCAATGACACAATAGCTTTATCATAATTTTCAATTCCTTTTTGTTTTAACGATTCATAAAATGAGTCTTGATATTCATCTGTTGCCATAGCAATATCTTCGGGTTCTGTTTGTGCAAAAATCGAAAATGAAGTGCTAAACAAAGCAAAAAATAAAACTGTAAAAACTCTTTTTCTGATCATTTCTAAAAATTACATTTAAAACAAAACGAAACTTTCTTAATTTTTATTTTATTCTAAAACAGCATAATCCCCAATACTAATGCTTGTAAATTTACCATCATAACTTACATGATTTCCGATCATTGCATTATCAAGACTAGCATTTTTAATTTGAGAATACGTTTGAATCAAACTGTTTTTGATTGTACTGTCTGTTACATGACAACCATTTCCAAGCGAAACATTTGGTCCGATTGTAGTGTTTTTCAAAACAACATTTTGTCCAATGTAGCACGGAGGAATAATTGTTGAATTTTCTAAAGTTACACCATAATCTACTAGGTGCTCGCCGTCATTGTGTAAAAAGCCTAACATTCTTGTATTGGTTTCAACAGTAACATCTTTGTTACCACAGTCCATCCATTCGTCAACGCTTCCTGTTTTGAAAACTTTTCCGTTTGCCATCATCGCTTTGATACCATCATTAATCTGGTATTCGCCACCATTCTGAATATTATTATCCAAAACATTTTGAAGTTCATTTCTTAGAATTCCAACTTCTTTAAAATAATAAATTCCGATAACTGCTAAGTCGCTTACAAACTCTTTTGGTTTTTCAACCAACTCTATAATTTCATTATTCTGGTTCAATTTTACCACACCAAAAGCTTCTGGCTGATCTACTTGTTTTACCCAAATCACAGCATCAGCTTCTGGATCTAATTCGAAATCTGCTCTAATTAAAGTATCTGCATAAGCGATTACAGCTGGTCCTGAAAGAGATTCCTTCGCACACATAATAGCGTGTCCAGTTCCTAACGGTTGATCCTGACGGTAGATTGAAGCTTTTGCTCCTAATCCTTTTGCTAAATCTTCTAAACTTGCTACAACATCATCTCCAAAGAAAGCTTCATCTCCTAAGATAAAAGCAACTTCTTCAATTGGTTCTTTTAATATTTTGGCAATATCTTCAACTAAACGATGTACAATCGATTTTCCTGCAACTGGAATTAATGGTTTTGGAACTGTTAATGTATGAGGCCTCAATCTCGATCCACGGCCTGCCATTGGCACAATTATCTTCATTTCTTTATTTGATTTTATGGGAAGATTTTAAAAAATCTTCATTGGGTTTGGTCTTTCTTTTTTCAGTATTTCTTTTGCAGAAATTTATTTCACTCCAGTACTTCCAAAGCCTCCTTCACCTCTTGATGTTTCAGAAAGTGTTTCAACTTCAATCCATTCTGCTCTTTCATGTTTTGCAATAATCAGCTGTGCAATTCTCTCTCCGTTTTCAATTACAAAATCATCATTAGATAAATTTACTAAAATTACTCCTATTTCTCCTCTATAATCTGCATCAACAGTTCCTGGTGAATTCAAAACAGTCACACCTTTTTTTGCAGCCAGACCGCTTCTTGGCCTTACTTGCGCTTCATAACCTATTGGTAATTCGATAAAAAGTCCTGTTTTTACAATAGTTCTTTCTAAAGGTTTTAACGTAATTGGTTCCGTAATATTGGCACGCAAATCCATTCCTGCAGATGCAATAGTTTCGTAATTTGGTAAATCGTGTTGTGATTTATTGATAATTTGAATTTTCATTTTTAAATATAAAATTTTTTAAAGCGTCTTATTTTCTCTTCATTATTCCTTTAATAGTATCTTTTTCAAAATGGTAAACCATATACATAAACACTAAAAGAAGTGGAATTCCAACATAATATTTTTCTCTAAATCCATAAAATGAGATAATGGAAAATAATATTGAAACTCCTAAATAAGCACCAATTTTGTTCATATCATAAGGAATTGGATAATACTTATTTCCTAGAATATACGAAATAAGCATCATGCTTCCGTAAGCCGAAATAGTTGCAATCGCAGAACCATAGTAACTGTACTTCGGAATTAAAAGATAATTTAAAATTAAAGTAACAATAGCACCTACAATAGAAATGTAAGCACCAATTTTTGTCTTGTCCGTAAGTTTATACCAAACCGACAAGTTGTTGTAAATTCCTAAAAAGAAATTTGCCAGAATAATTAATGGCACAACTTTCATGGCTTCCCAATACGATTTGTTATCTAATAATAAATATTTTAAAAAATCTGCAAAAACGATAACGCCTAATAAAATCAGTGATCCAAGAATCACAAAATATTTAGTAATAACGGCGTAAGTTTGCGGAGCATTTTCATTTTTTGCATGACTAAAAAAGAAAGGCTCGATTCCTAATCTGAAAGCTGTTGCAAAAAGAACCATAAACAATCCTAATTTGTAACAAGCAGAATATGCTCCAACTTCAGATTTTGCTAAATTTTCAGGGAGTAAATATCCTAAAAGAATTTTATCGAAATGCTCATTTACGGCAAAAGCCAAACCGGCAACCAAAATAGGAAGCCCGTATTTCATCATTTTTTTCCAAAGAATTGGATCGAATTTTCGTCCAAGCGAAAGATAATTTGGAGAAAGCACAATGAACGTTGCTAAACTTGCCAAAAGATTAGCAATGAAAATATAAGCGATTTGGAAATTCTCTACATATAAATTATCCCAAACAGAATTTGGGTTTGACGCAGCTAATTTTGGAAGATACATCAAGAAAAATATATTCAGTAATAAGTTTATAACAACGTTTCCAATTTTAATTGCTGCATAAACAATAGGTCTTTGATTAGCTCTAAGTTTAGAAAACGGTATTAAAACCAATGCATCTAAAACTAAAATCCATACCGAATAAGTAATATATTGTACATCGACTTCTGCTAAACTTGCCAATGTATTTCTAAAAATTAAACCTGCAAAAAGAAATAGAATTGAAGTCCAAAATATTGAAATCGTAGAGGTTGCAATTACATTTTTCTTATCTTCTTCTGCACTGTAAAATCTAAAAAATGCGGTTTCCATTCCGTAGGAAAGAACTACGTTAAAGAAAACCATCCAAGACAATACGATCGACACTTCACCATACTCGGCAGTAGGTAAAATTCCTGTATATAATCTCACTAATAAAAAACTTAGCATTCTCGGTAAAACTGTCGCCAGTCCGTAAATTGCCGTTTGCTTGAATAGATTTTTATATAATCCCAAAATATAATTCTAATAATGTTTGTAAGACAAAAATAACCATTTCTTTTGTTTAATGGTGCTTTTGTTGATGCAATAAAGAAAACTTATGTTTGTTTTTAAACCGTCATTTTCTTTTCATCTAAAATTTTGACAAAATGAAATCCTCTTGGTGCATATCCTTGGTTGTAATAAAATCGGTGAGCAGCAAAATTTCCTGTAAAAGCATCGAGAACGATACTACTACATTTTAATTCATTCGCTTTTTTCTCTACATAATCGGTAAGCATTTTTCCAATGCCTCTTGATCTATAATCAGGATTTACAACAAAATTATCAATCTCAAGATATTTTCCTGTCCACAATTTTGTAGCCGACCAACAGCCCGTTAATCCTACACAAAAATCACTTTCAAAAACTGCAATTTGAGTGTAGTTATGCGGTATCATTTCTAAAAGATAAGATTCATATTTTTCTAAACTCAATTTAGGATAAAGAAATTTTATCGTTTCAATTTCAGCTAACATTTCAGAAATTATAGATAGTTCTTTTATATATAGATTCATAAATTTTGCTATTTATTATAATCAAAATTACTTAACAATTTAGTTAACAGTTACATAATTAACACACAACAACATGTGAAATATATAAAATATGGCAGAAAATTATGTAACATTTTTTTAAGAGTTCTGCATAAATTTGTTTCACAGGGATTGAGAAAGCTAGATACAACCCTTATAAAAAAGGAAGCACTGGGACTAATAAAGCTTGTTTGTTCCCACAAAAGACAAAGCATAAGGGATTGATTCAGCTGTGTGTAACCCTAATAAAAACAGAGCACTGGGACTAATAAAGCTTGTTTGTTCCCATAAAAGACAAAGCACAGGGATTGATTCTGCTGAAATGTAACCCTTAAAAAACAGAGCATTGGGATTAATAAAGCTAGTTTGTTCCCATGAAAGACAAAGCACACAGAGTTATCTGTCAATTTTTATAAAATGGTAGTGATTCTCAACTTAACTATAATTTGAGAATCACCATTTTATAAAAAATTATTTTTAAAAAAGAATAAAACTTCCAATAAAAAGAAAAGCCAGCAAATGCTGGCTTTTCTTTTTATATATTACGGAATAAATTATCCGTTTAAAGCTTCTGCTCCACCAACAATTTCCAAAATTTCACTTGTAATCGCAGCCTGACGGGCTTTGTTGTAAGTTAATTTCAATTGGTTTCTTAATTCAGTTGCATTATCTGTTGCTTTATGCATTGCAGTCATACGCGCTCCATGCTCAGAAGCAAATGAATCACGGATTCCTTTATACAATTGCGTTTTTAAAGACTTAGGAATTAAAGTCAAAACGATTTCTTCTTTTGATGGTTCAAAAATATAATCTCCAGTAGAAGCCGCTGCATCAGTATTGATAGGTGCTAACGGTAAAAACTGCTCAGTTTGAACAATTTGAGTCGCAGCATTTTTAAACTGATTGTAAACTAACTCAATTCTGTCGTATTCTCCAGATAAAAATTTCTCAGTCAAATTATTTGCAATTCCAGCAACATTTTCAAAAGTTAAGTTATCGAAAATTGCATTATGGTGACCGTGAACGTTATGAGTTTTGCTTAAAGAATCGTTTCCTTTTTTACCAATTGCAAAAACATCAACTTGTTTTCCAGCATAAAAATCAGTACGATTTTTAATCTCTTTAATAATATTTGAATTGAAAGCACCACATAAACCTCTGTTAGAAGTTATCGCAACTAGCAATACTTTTTTTACTTCACGTTGTGTAGTGTAATCTCCTCCTACTTCACCTTCAAGTGTAGCAGAAAGATCTTGCAATAACTCCGTTAATTTCTCGGCATAAGGACGCATTGCAGTGATTGCATCTTGTGCTTTCTTCAGCTTTGCAGCAGAAACCATTTTCATAGCCGATGTAATCTGCATCGTTGATGAAACGGAAGTAATTCTATTACGGATTTCCTTTAAATTTGCCATCTATTATTTAGAAAATGTGACAATTGAAAATTAGATAATTAGAAGAATGTTTTTTCATTTTCTAATTATCTAATTAACGAATTATCTAATTAGTTATATTTTGCTGAAACTTCTTTTGCTGCTTTTTCGATAACATCAGTGATGCTGTCATCAAATTTACCAGCTTTTAAAGCATTAAGCGTATCTTTATGTTTACTGTTTAAGTAAGCTAAGAAATCAGCTTCAAATTCTTTTACTTTATTTACAGGAACGTTTCTTAATAAGTTTTTAGAACCAGCGTAGATAATAGCTACTTGGTTTTCAACTGTATAAGGATCATTTAAACCTTGTTTTAAGATCTCAACGTTTCTTTTACCTTTTTCAATTACGTTTAAAGTAACAGAATCTAAGTCAGAACCAAATTTAGCGAAAGCTTCTAATTCACGGAATTGAGCTTGATCTAATTTTAAAGTTCCAGAAACTTTCTTCATAGATTTAATTTGAGCATTACCTCCAACACGAGATACAGAAATACCTACGTTAATTGCAGGACGAACTCCAGAGTTGAACAAATCTCCATCAAGGAAAATCTGACCATCTGTAATAGAGATTACGTTTGTTGGGATATATGCAGAAACGTCACCAGCTTGAGTTTCGATAATTGGTAAAGCAGTTAATGAACCACCACCTTTTACGATAGATTTGATAGAATCTGGTAAATCGTTCATGTTTTTAGCGATACCATCATCAGCAATTACTTTACAAGCACGCTCTAATAAACGAGAGTGTAAGTAGAAAACGTCTCCAGGGTAAGCCTCACGTCCCGGTGGTCTTCTTAATAAAAGAGAAACCTCACGGTAAGCAACAGCTTGTTTAGATAAATCGTCATAAACGATAAGAGCTGGACGACCAGAATCTCTAAAGTACTCTCCAATTGCAGCACCAGCGAATGGAGCATAAACTTGCATTGGAGCTGGGTCAGAAGCATTTGCAGCAACGATAACTGTATAAGCCATTGCTCCTTTTTCTTCTAACATTTTAGCGATTCCTGCTACAGTTGAAGCTTTTTGTCCAATTGCAACATATATACAGAATACAGGTTTTCCTGCATCGTAAAATTCTTTTTGATTTAAGATTGTATCGATACAAACAGTTGATTTACCTGTTTGACGGTCACCAATAACAAGCTCACGTTGTCCACGACCAACTGGGATCATAGCATCAACAGCTTTTACACCAGTTTGTAATGGCTCAGTTACTGGTTGACGGAAGATAACACCAGGTGCTTTTCTTTCTAAAGGCATTTCGTATAAATCTCCACCGATTGGTCCTTTTCCATCAATTGGAAAACCAAGAGTATTAACAACACGTCCTACCATTTGCTCACCAACTTTAAGAGAAGCAATACGTTGAGTTCTTTTTGCTGTAGATCCTTCTTTAATACCTGTTGAAGGTCCTAATAATACAACACCCACATTATCCTCGTCAAGATTCAATACGATACCTTCCATACCGTTATCAAATTCCACTAACTCTCCATATTGTACATTAGATAGCCCGTAAACACGAGCAATACCGTCTCCAACTTGAAGTACAGATCCTACTTCCTCTAGCGTAGCGCCAGATTCAAAACCTTCTACTTGCTTTCTTAATATCGCTGAAATTTCAGCAGGTTTGATTTCCGCCATCTTAATTTATAATTTAGACACTTTTTGTGTTATAAAACTAATTACTTAACTCTCTTTTTAATACTTGTAATCTGTTTGCAACTGAAGCGTTGTACTGATTATCTCCTATTCTCAAAATAAATCCACCAATGATTGAAGGATCTACTATATTTTCAATTGTAATTTTTTTATCTGATAAAGTTGCAACTTTTGCTAAAACTTTAGCTTCTAAAGCAGCATCCATCGGAATTGCTGTAGTAACTTTTGCTACTTCAACACCTTGATCTTCATCAAATAATTTATTGTATCCTAATGCAATTGCATCTAGAATTTCAAATCTTTTATTTTCGAATAATAAATGGAATAATCCTTTAGTCACTCCATTTGCATTTGAAAAAACTTCTAAAAGAGCACTTTCCTTAACTTCAGCTTTTGTAGTTGGGTTTAGAATAAATGTTCTCAATTCTTCATTTGCCTCAATTGCAGAAACAATTGACTTCATATCGTTATTGACAGCTTCGGCAACACCTTTAGAGTTTGCTAAGTCTAGAATTGCTTTTGCATAACGAATTGCTGCTCTTGTACTTGCCATAATCTTAGTTTAACTTTACGTCACCTAACATTTTCTCAACTAATTTAGTTTGAGATTCTTTGTTAGATAATTCTTCTTTCAATAATTTTTCAGCAATACTCAATGAAAGAGTTGAAACTTGAGATTTCAATTCTGCCATTGCAGCATTTTTTTCGCTTTCGATAGCAGCTTTAGCTTGCTCGATCATTTTTTGACCTGCTTCTTGTGCTTCGATTTTAGAATCAGCAATCATTTTCTCTTTCATTTCGCGAGCTTCTTTCAACATCGCGTCACGTTCAGCACGAGCTTCATTCAAAATTCTTTGATTGTCAGCTTGTAAATTTTCCATTTCTCTCTTAGCATTTTCAGCTGAAAGTAATGCATTTTTAATACCTTCTTCTCTTGCAGTAATAGATTCCATAATTGGTTTCCAAGCAAATTTCACTAAAAGCAAAATTAGTATTACCAAGATTAAAGCTTGCCAGAAGAATAACCCGAATGAAAAATCGTTAATTAACTTATCCATTTTATAACTATATTAAAATATTTAATTTCTTTTTTAAAAGTAACAACATCTTTAACCAACCGTTAAAGATGCTGTTATTTCTCTCTTTATTATTTTCCTAAGATTAAAGCAGCGAATGCTAAACCTTCTAATAAAGCCGCGATAATAATCATCGCAGTTTGAATTTTACCAGCAGCTTCTGGCTGACGAGCAATAGCGTCCATAGCAGATCCACCGATTTTACCTAAACCTAAACCTGCACCGATTACTACTAAACCAGCACCTACTAAAGTTGGAATTGTTCCCATAACTATTTATATATATAAAATTAAACTTCTAAAAATTAAATAATCGCAGTTTCGTCTTCGTGGTGGTGAGCATGATCATGATCTTGAACAGCCATACCAATAAACAATGATGATAACATTGTGAAAATAAACGCTTGTAAAAATGCAACTAAGATTTCAATAACAGAGATAAATAATGTTAAACCTAATGATATTGGTAAATCTGCTGCTAAATTTTTTCCAACAAAAATCATTGCAATCAAACTCATAATTACTACGTGACCTGCAGTAATGTTTGCATACAAACGGATTAATAATGCGAATGGTTTTGTTAATGTTCCTAAAATCTCAATTGGAGCTAAGATAATTTTCATTGGAACTGGTACTCCTGGCATCCAGAAGATGTGTCCCCAATAATCTTTGTTTGCACTAAATTGAGTAATGATAAATGTAAAGGCTGCTAAACAAACTGTAATAGCAATGTTTCCTGTTACGTTGATTCCTAGCGGAGTCATTCCTAATAAGTTTAAAACCCAAACAAAGAAAAATACAGTTAATAGGTAACCCATATATTTACGGTATTTTTTCTCTCCAATATTTGGAACTGCAATTTCATCTCTAATGAAAATTACTAGTGGCTCTAAAACTCTACCAAATCCAGTTGGGATTGGTCCTTTTTTATATGATCTTGCTAAACCAGTAAACATAAAGAATAATAATACTGATACGAAAAGCATTGAAACAACATTTTTAGTAATCGAAAAATCTAATGGTTTTTCGTTTGATGGATGACCGTGCTCATCAAAGTTGATTGTTCCGGCTGCATCTGTTTTGTAAATTTTACCGTGAACTAATTTGTAGTAGCTACCGTCAACTTCTGCAACTTCTTCTCCGTGGTGTAATTTTGAAGAAGAGAAAACTTTTAAACCTCCATCAATTAAAATAACTGGTAATGGAAAACCGTAGTGCTTATTTTCTTTTTCATCTGAAAAGAAAACAAAGTCATGAGAATCTTGTAAGTGGTGATCAATAAAAGCATCTACTTTAGCCTTTGGATCAAGAGCAACATGCTCTCCCTCTTCGTGAGCATTGTGTGAAACTACTTTCTCTTCGTGAGCTGTTTCAGTTTGAACATGCGTCGAGTCATTTTCTGGATTTGCGAAACCCATAATCGGTAAAGCAGCTACAAAAGCAGCAAGAATAAAGCTGAGTGGTTTGTTTGAAATCACCATATCGTGGAAAATCTTATTTTTTTACGTTTCTAAAATTTGGTGCAAAGGTACATTTTTTATTAATATTCAAAAGGATATGAAAAATTATTTTTAAACCTTGTTTTAAAGAATTGTTATTTTATGGCTTTTCATTTAATAATCGGACAGTTAAAAGCGTCTGAAATAACAAAAACAGCACAAATGTTAAAAAAAAACTCATTTTTTCAACATCGCTCTCTCCTGTTTTGATTTTTAAAATTGGCTGCAAAACTAAATAGGCTAATAACATTTGTGCAAAAGTTCCAAATAAAAATGTCATCCCGACAATTTCAAAATTCTTCTTTTTCATCAATAATAATATAAGGTATAATAAAGCCGAAATTCCGAAGAATGATAAATACAATAATTCTAAGCTATAATGAAAACTTTGACTATTGATTCCGCCAACGAAAAAAATTGCTTTATGTGAAATGTAGGCTGTTAAAGATAGACAAAATAAATAAAAAACGGATTTGTAATTTTTTAAAAGCATTTGAAATAATTTTGATGCAAAGATGCAATTTTTATCTCAAGCGGTTTTTATTTACAAACTACTTTGTTTTATTGATCTCATTAACCTGTCGGATTACATTATATAATGCAATACCGACACCAATTAATACAAAAATGGTATTATAATATACTTTAGGGCTTGGATGGTTTTCGTCTAGCCAGGTTCCGAAATAAGAGAATAAGAAAATAATAACCCCCATTTGAAAGGGGATATTAATAAATGCAAGCCATTTGTTTCTCCTATTATTATTCGGCTCCTTTTCCATCTTCTAACATTATTACCTGATTTGAATGTGCAAGCATCGTGCAAGTTGCTGTGAAGTCTGCGCCTGGTTCTATAGAGAGTTGCCCTACAGCAACTTCTCCGTGAATTTGAGCAGTCGATTTAATATTAAGGGTTTCAAGAACTTTTATTTTTCCGTGAAATTCTCCTTCTATGTCAGCATTATTACAAATAATTTCTCCTTTAATAACTCCTTTGGCCCCAATAACAATTTTGCCTTGCGAAGTAAAATTTCCAATTAATTCGCCGTCTAATCTAAAATCGGCTTTAGAGACGATGTCTCCTACTATTGATGTTCCTTCTACAATTCTATTCGTTTTTCCTAATTGTTCAGTTCCGTTTTTTTTTACTTTTTCAAACATGGCGGTTAAGGGGTTTTTGGGGTCAAGTATGCTTCTAAATTCTTTTTAATCTGAACAATTTTATAATTATCAGCTGATATAATTATTGCCTGATCTGGAATTTTATATTTTTTATCATCTCTGAAAACTCCAGCAATATCATTCGCATAAGCTTCAGATTTTAAACCATGAATAACTACAAAACTTTCTGTTTTATTGTATTTATCCAAAGATGTTGTCAATCTTTCGTAATTTTCAACTAACAAAAATACTCTAATTGCTTCTTCAATTCTTTTAACCGTTTTAGTATCGGTATTAGCAACACGATATAGTATTTTCCAATTTTTGTTGTCGACAGTTGTAAAATTAAGTCTCTCTAAAACCGGAACTTGTTTTTCGAGAATTTCTCTAGCATTTTTACCTTCTTCACTGTTCGGGTAATTGTCTGCTACATTTTCAAGACCTTTTTTATAAGCCTCCAAACCATTTACTTTTCCTAAAGTATTGGCTTTTAATAATTCATATTTAGAAACAATATCTTCGCCAGAATATTGATTAATTAAATTATCAATATTGGCTAAGACTTCATCAAAGTGTTCTTCTTCAAAGAGTTTAAACCACTTTTTGTATTCTACGTCAGGATTAGAATTCGGATCGTCCGATTTATTATTTAAAATCTGAGCATATCTCGAAGTTGGATATTTTGTCGAAATTTCAGCTTTTATTGCTTCCGCTTTTTCTGGATTTGTAATTTGATAAATTTTATACAAATTATACATTGATGGCAAAATCAGTTTTTCTTCAGGATTATTATGCAGTAATTGTTCGAGCTTATCACTAGCTAAATTATATTCCTTAAACTTCTCCTTATATATAAGTCCTAATTGGTAATATGCAAAATTGCGTTCTTTACCAATACTATCCATCGCAGCTTCTGAAGTTGGAAGCTGTTTAACATAATAAGCTACAGTATATTTTTCTGGTACAATGGTATCTTTCAATACATTAGCAACTTCTTTTGTATTTATGCTATCATTAATTGCATCGCTAGCAGATTTTGTTCCTCCTAATCTCCAATTTCCTCCTAGAGATCTACTACCCCACATTTTTTTAAACTGCAGTTTTCCGTAGGCAACCGTTGTTGGATTGTAGAAATAAAAAGTACTTGCATTGTCATTATTAGTTCCTGGAGGCATTCCGATTCCATCAGATTCTGCAGGTTTACCTAAAGATTGTGGATTAACAGCTCCATTTACAGGTCCTTGTGCTTGTGAATTTCGATCGATGTTTGCTAATCGTTCTTTTTCTTTTTCCTCAAACAGTTTTTTTTCTTCGTCTTTCTTTTTAAGCTCAGCAATGTAATTTTCGAAGAAAGATTTCTTTTCAGTCGGTGGCATATTGTAAACTGTAATAATACTATCATTACGTTTTGCAACCGCTTCGTATTTAATTACGTTATCTAGATTTTTTCTGTTTTTTTCTATAAACGCATACTCTCTAGTTTTTGGATCTAATTTTGTCAAAGTACTATCATAATACTTCGCGGCCATTGTATAATCTGTATTTTTGAAATACATATTTCCAATGTTACGGTATGCCGATGCCATTAAATATGGATCTTTGGATTTTCTTCCTAAAGATTTATTGTAAAATACTAAAGCATTTTCTTGATCTTTCTTTTTGTCATAGTAAACTCCCATTTCATAAAAAAGAAAATCATAATAAGGACGGTTTTCACGATCTGTAACCAGCTTATTGAATGTTTTTAAAAAGATGGTATCGTTATCTTTTCCATAATCAAACATTTGTGCTTTTTTCGCGTAAGCGTGCATCATATATTTACGATCTGCTTTTCTATTTAAATCAATTACAGCATCATAAAAATAGATTGCGCTATCTCGTTTTTCTTCAGCCTGATACATTTGGCCAAGAATAAAACGGTATCTAGCGCGCTCTTCATTTTTTCTAGTAAACTGCTCTGCAATTCTAAGTCTAGAAACAGCACTGTCTTTTTCTTCCAAATTCAGAAAAGCTTCTGCAAGAAGAGCATTTGCATCGGCGTAAGTTTGTTTGTCTAAATCTGTATTTCTAAGTAAAAGTTTGATGTTTTTTAATGCGATGGCATCATTACCTAAGCGCATATTGGTTTTTTCGCGCCAGATTTTTGCAATGTAAATATTATTACTTTCTGGATATTTGTATAAAATATAATTGAACGCCTCAATTGCTGGGATAAAACGCTGATCATAATATCTCGCTTTTCCCAACATTAAGTAAGCTTCATCTATCTGAGTGTTTTTTTCTCTACCCCCAATATTCATCGAGTGCTTCTGAATCGCTTTGGTCGCTTTTGTCTCAGCTCTTTCAAAATCAGGGTTTTTAGCTTTTTCTCCTTCAGAAAAATTTTCGTCAAACTGCATTTTTTCTATTGGCAGTAATTTCCAAAAATTATCTTCATTATTAGACTGAATAGAAAGCAAACCTTTATCTAAACTAATCCCTCCATTGTACAAAATATTATATTTAGTACCAACAGAGTGAGAAGTTCTAGACAAAAATGTATTTTTTTTGGTAGAACAAGCTATCAAAAAGAATAAAAAAATGAGAATAAAACTATATTTAAGAGTATTCTTTTTCAATAGAAAGAGTTTAAATCAGATAACTACTAAAAATTGTTTTTAGTATATTGACTTGTAAAAATACGCTTCTTTTTTAAATATTGAAATTTATACTGCAAAAAACAATTCGAGTTCTTGTAAGGTTTCTTTTGAAGTTTGAATATCTTTCACAACCTCACCTTTATTAAGAGCAACTATTCGGTCACAAACCTCTACTGTATGCTGCAAATCGTGGCTTGAAACTAAAACCGTTACATTTGGATCATCTGCCAATTCTTTAATGATTTTTTTCAATCGGCTAACCGTTGTTGGATCTAGATTTGCAAAAGGTTCATCTAAAATTACAACTTCAGGATTTCCAATAAGTGTTGCTATGATTCCCACTTTTTTCTGGTTTCCTTTTGACAAGTCACGAAGGTATTTTTTGTTCTTTAAAATTTCTCCGTTAAAAAACTCCTCATATTTCGCCAATAACGCATCGATATCTGCTTTATTCTGATTACGCAAATCACCAATAAAATAAAAATATTCTTCAGGAGTTAAATATCCGATAAGGAAATTTTCATCTAAAAATGATCCTGTAAAAGATTTCCAGTTTTCACTTGTATTTACCTGAATATCATGGCTTTTTATATATCCTGTTGAAGGTTGGATAAGATCTAAAAGCAAACTGAAAAAAGTTGTTTTTCCTGCTCCGTTATTTCCAACCAATCCGAAACTTTGCCCTTTTGGAATTTCAAGATTGCTGATATTTAATACAGTTGTTCCGTTATATGTTTTTGAAAGTTGACTTACTTGTATCATGGTAATTGTAAATTTTAGATTGTTGATTTTAGATTAATTATCTAATTGACTCATTTTCTAATTAATTCTTTTGTTTGTATGCGCTAATCGTACTGTATTTCTCAATCTTGTATCTTTTTTCGATTAGAGAAAATACTTTTTCTTTGAAGATAAAACCTAAAATTCCAGCTCCAGCTACTAAGCTTAACGCCACAGTTTTATCTGCAAAATGTAATCCAAGCCAATACAATAATAAAGGCAGAAATATTTTTGGTAAAGACAAAAGCATTGAATTAACGTTAAAAGCTTTTTTATCTCCAAAAGCTCCGCCGGCGTTACTCAAATCAATTGGAGTTTTTGTAAAAGCTCCGCCTAAAAGAACTAAATGAGAATTGACTCCAATATTATAAATCGCTCCAACTACAATCGTTAAATAAACTTCCCATCCATAAAAAAGGTAAAATGATGCCAAAATGGTAGAAATAAAAGTAACAATTACAATAAGCCACCATTTCGCAGTAATGTAACCTCGATACGGAATATTCTGTGTCATCATTAATTGATAATATGAACTATCCCAGCTTGGTACAAATTGTCCAAAAACAAAAAGAAATCCTCCCGAGACAAATATTCCAGCAAAAATGTGCATTGCCGCGGGTTGATGCGGGTTGGCGAAAAAAATCAATCCATAAAATAAAAAGATCACACTCATTACAATAGTTGTCTTAGACCTTTTATTTCTTTTGATAAGTTTAATATCATTTTTAAGGAATGTTCCCAAAGTTCCAAATTGGTTCAGCCAAGTTAAATTCTCTGTTGACGCAACATCATGTTTTACAGAAAGACCTGCATCTAAGTATAAATTCTTTTCAAAGTATTTGAAAGTAAAAGCATAAAGCCCAATTAATACTAAAATTGGAATTAAAAATATTCCATCGATATCATAAAAGCTCTGAAAAAATGGCGTTGTAAATGTCGTGATATCAAATAACTTATAATATTGCGCGCCTCCAAAAACGACAATCAATACCACAAATACAGCAAACAATTTGTCAATATTGCTCAAAATAATATTCAGGAAATTATTGATGTATATCATAGCCATTATTCCTAAATGCCAAAAAATAATTTCGACAACATCGTAACCATTTAAAATTAGTACAACCGAAAATGGAATAAAAAATAAAGCATGCACCCAGTTAAAAAAAGACAAAGCCGTTTTGCCTAAAGAAAAATGCACAATTGTTGGCTTCTTAAAAGGAAGAACCAATAATGGTTTAATATTTAAAACAGGAATTGATTGTAGCAACAATCGAATTATTAAATCTAAAAGGAAATAATAAATCAGAAATTTGTTGACAGTTACTAATGGTTCCAATTTCATCTCCTTAAGGACATAAAATGCTCCAACTCCCATACCAATAAAAATTAGGGAAAAATAGATCATTAAAAAACCTATTAAAATTTTCATTGCCAGGTTTTTACCGAAAGATGCCGATCTGCTGAAAGCCTTCCATTCGAGGTAAAGAAACTTCTTAATCATTGTTTTTGGTTTTAGTATTTTTGTAGTAAGAGATCAAATGTAGGAAAACGTTACAAAAAAAGTTAAAAAAAATAATTTAGTGGCAATCTTTTAATAGTGGTTTGCTACTTTTGCATAAAAATTCTATCATGCCTTCATTCTTAAAACTAATAATTAAAGAGGTTAAACGTGAAACTGCAAATGCTGTTTCTGTACTTTTTAATGTTCCCGAAGAACTAAAACCTGACTATAAATTTATTGCAGGTCAATATATAAATTTAAAACTAACTCTTGATAATCAAGAAATTAGACGTGCTTATTCTATTTGCTCTGCACCAGACAGCGGCGAATTACGAATTGCTGTAAAAGCAGTAAAAAATGGTCTTTTTTCTCAGTTTGCCAACACAACTTTAAAAGCAGGTGATGTTCTAGAAGTTGGGCAGCCAGAAGGAAAGTTTACTTTTGAGCCAGACGCTGAAAGACAAAAAAACTATGCAGCTTTTGTTGCAGGAAGCGGAATTACTCCTGTTCTTTCAATCATAAAATCGGTTTTAAAAAATGAGCCAAAAAGTTCATTTGTATTAGTTTACGGAAATAAAACTCCTGAAGAAACAATCTTTTTTCAAGAACTTCACGATTTACAACTACAATATGTAGGAAGATTTTTTGTGCATTACGTTTACAGTCAGGCAAAAGCTGAAAATGCTTTATTTGGAAGAATTGAAAAATCTTCTGTGAATTTTGTTTTAAACAACAAACACAAAGAGCTTCAATTTGATAAGTTTTTCCTTTGTGGACCAGAAGACATGATCAATACTGTTTCAAATGTTTTGAAAGAGAAAAATGTAAAAGAGTCTGCTATTAAATTTGAGCTATTTACGTCTTCTTCTGAAGAGCATGCAATTCAAGGTTCTCAAGAGGGACATACAAAAATTACTGTTTTAGTAGATGATGAAGAGACTACTTTTGAAATGTCTAAAAAACAAACTATTCTTGACGCAGCACTAAAACAAGGTGTTGACGCACCATATTCTTGTCAAGGCGGAATCTGTAGTAGCTGTTTAGGGCGTGTGACAAAAGGAAGTGCAGAAATGACGAAAAATTCTATTTTAACAGACAGCGAAATTGCCGAAGGTTTAATTTTAACTTGCCAAGCACATCCAACTTCAGAAACTATTTATGTTGATTACGACGACGTATAGTATTTGAAAATTCCAAAATATAAAAATCCAAATTCCAATTTTACAATTGGGATTTGGATTTTTTTTTGTTTAATTGCGTTATTTCTAATCTTTGTCAAAGTTTAAAACTTTGACAAAGATCTGGCTTGGTCCCGAGGCCTCGGGATGGCATTTAAAAATTGAAATTGAATTGAATATGAAATCTGTACGAGAAATTTTTAGAAACAAAGAATATCTTCTGGATGAACCTGAAGTTATGAAGCTGATTGATTACTGTGAAGAACTTCAGGATGAAATTGTTGAATTTAAATTTCAAAAAACCGACAATAAAGAACTTGCTTTGCTCGACATGATCAAAGAAGTTATAAAAGGATGTGATGCCATTGAAAGAGAACAAATGGAGCATGAACGCTACGGTTATGACGCGCCAAATTACCAGGAAACCATTGCAAATCTAAAAAGTTATATCTACCGTCGTTGTCGCGATGAGAAGATTTGGCTCTAATTGAAATAAAAACAAAATTTTATTAAAATTTTGCCAAATTTTCATTAAATTAGGGGTATAATTATGGCAATATCAATCTCGCCTTTTGAGAATTTGTAGAGCTAAATCAAATTTGTCAAACATTTAAACATTAAATATCATGACAGCTCACGTTCAACACTTTCATTTATATCTATTTATTATGCTATTTGTAACTGCTTCGCTATGCGTTCTGGCAGTTATTATAAAAATGAAAAACAAAAAAGGTCCAAAGATGCTTGAAAGAGAAAAATACAATTCAACGTTGACCGAAAAAATGGTAGAAGTTAAAAAGACCGATTCGAATATTTTTAATATCTGGCCTTATGTAAGCAAACTTAAATCGGCTAAAGTTTTATCTAAGAAAATAAAAGATCATGACTTAATTTATAAAATTTACAGAGATTCATCTGATAAATTTGAACACATTCTATTGTCAACCGAAGACAAAAACAACTTTGTCAGCATTATAGTAAACAAAAAAAGAAAAAAAACTATCGGATATTCTTTCCTCGATTCTAATGAAAGATATGATCTAAACAAAAATATTGCTTAAATATTGTTTGATCAGCAAATACCCCAGCGGGGTAAAATATTTATCGGATCACAATAAAACAAAAGAAAAAAGCTCCAGCGGAGCGACATTATAATAAAAAATGTCGCTCCGCTGGAGCTTTAATATTGTAGACGTGATTCTTTTGTATAAATATTTCGCTTCTCCGAAGCTTATAACAAAAAAACGCTATTTTTTAATCTTTTATGAAAGCTGCTCTACAACTTTTTCAACAACCTGTTGTGGTAAAATCGTTTTCATCGCATCTTCATAACCTTCAACCATTTTATTTCCATAAACCGAAGTTGGTAATTTTGGATATTGATTTCGGTCTGAAGTCAGTGCGTTTTCTAAACTTTGATTGAATGGCAAAAATCCAGCGTATGGATGGGTTGCGCCCCAAAGCGTAACAACTTTTACTCCCAACATTGCTGCAATATGAGCATTTCCAGAATCCATAGAAAGCATTACGTCTAGATTGCTTATCAATTTTAATTCTTGCTGAAATTTAATTTTTCCAGCAACATTTATTACATTTTTAAAAGGTTCTGAAAGCGAATTTAAAATATCAATTTCTTTCTTTCCGCCACCAAAAAGCAAAATAGTTTGATCTTTATTTTCGGCCAATTTTTCAATCACATCTTTCATTAAATCTAAAGGATAAACTTTTGAATCGTATTGGGCAAAAGGCGCAATTCCAATTAATTTTTGATAATTCTCTCCAATTAAATCGGTAATTTCTGCACTTAAAATCGCTTTTTTAGGAAATTCAGGATGAGATAAATCTACAGGAAAACCAAGTTCTTCAAATACTTTTGCGTGTCTTTCAAACATTGTTGGCAATTGTTTGAAAATCTTATTTTCAGCACGGGTTAGTTCTTTTTTTCCTTCTCTTCCTTTATCAACTGTTGCTCTTTTTTTTCCGCTTAAAGCGAAAAGTAAACTCACAACCTTAGATCTCAAAACGTTATGAAGATCTGCAAAGGCATCTATTTTCAGTTTTTTTACATCTTGAAATAAACGTAAAAGTCCAAGAAATCCTTTATGCCTTTCTTTTTCATCAAAAGCAAAAAATTCCAAATTCGGAATTCCTTCAAAGAAAGGTTTGAAAAATGGACGGGAAATAACCGTAAGTTTTACCTCTGGATATTGTTTTACAAAAGCTCGTAAAACAGGAACCGTCATGGCGACATCTCCCATTGCGGATAGTCTCATGACGGCTATATGCTTAATTTTGCTAGACAAGTCTGCCAAATTATTATTTTTTATTTTGATATAAAACTGGATTCAAATCATCGTCGTTGTACATTTTCATTTGTTTGTACACTTTCATGAATTTATCTCCGTTTTCGATATCTGTCAATAATTCTTCAATTGCTGTAGATAAATCTGTTCTTTGCTCTAAAAGTACATTTAATTTTTCTTGACATTTATCTCTGTGTTCTTGAGAAGCTTCTGCACGATTTGCTTCTTCATGCATGTGATAAATTTTTAAAGCCAAAATAGACAATCTGTCAAAAGCCCAAGCAGGACTCTCAGAATTGATTTTTGCTCCGTCTTTTACTTTTACAGTGCTATACTTTTGTAAAAAATAGCTATCTATATATTCCACCATATCAGTACGTTCCTGATTTGATGCATCAATTCTTCTTTTTAAAGTTAATGCCGCAACTGGATCAATCTGCGGATCACGGATAATATCTTCAAAATGCCATTGAACGGTGTCAATCCAATTTTTTAGATATAACAAATGCTCGAACTTATCTTTTGGATAAGGATTATTGATCGGCTGATCTACATTATCAAATTGATGATAATCTTTGATGCTTTGCTCGAAAACAGAATATGCTAATTTTGAAAACATGTTTTTATTTTTTTATAAAACAAAGATACTTTTTATACTTTTATACTTTGAAAAAAAACATTAATTTTTCAATTATTCTTAATAAACAATTGATCTTCTAAAAAAATATTATGAAAATTCATTATATCTCTGAAAACAACAGCGTATTAAATCATTTTTTAGGTCAGATCCGAAATGTAAATGTTCAAAATGACAGTCTGCGTTTTCGTAGAAATATTGAGCGTATTGGAGAAATTATGGCTTATGAATTGAGCAAAATTCTACCATATAAAGAAGTTGAAATTCAGACGCCGCTTGGAATTAAGAAGACCACAGAAATTGATACCGATTTGGTATTATGCCCAATTTTAAGAGCGGGACTGCCTCTGCATAATGGTTTTTTAAATTATTTTGACCACGCAGAAAACAGCTTTGTCTCTGCTTGCAGATACCATCCAAACCATGATGATGAATTTGAAATTCGAGTTGAGTATCAGGCCATTTCAGATTTAAATAATAAAACTGTACTGCTTCTTGATCCGATGCTTGCTACAGGACAATCGATTGTTGCTGTTCATGAAAAATTAGTAGAAAATGCTTCTCCAACAGAAATTCACATTGTTGTAGTCATTGCAGCTCCAGAAGGAATTGCTTTCCTTGAAAAAAATCTTCCTGAAAACTGCCACTTGTGGGTTGCTTCTCTAGACGAAAAACTAAATGAGAAAAACTATATTGTTCCAGGGCTTGGCGACGCTGGCGATCTTGCTTATGGAAGTAAATTATAACTGAGAGAAAAAAGTAAATAAGCTACACACAATCAGGGTATAATAAACAATTTCGTTATTAAGTTTCTGCTGCATATATTCCACATGACTTGTTGCCATAATACTTAATGGTGCAATACTAAACAATAATAAATCATTGCTTTTATTTGGCGAAATGATGTAAACAAAAACCGCTATAAAAAAACAAGCCACAATTTTCTTGTACGATGAATGTACAATTTGTGGTCTGTTTGATAGTGTCATTAACATCGAAGTAACAAAAAATAATGCTACAGCCGTATAAATAGAAAGTGCGGCATTTTCGTAATTATTCTTAAAATAATCAATTCTAAAATCGACTACTGCTCTTTCTTGAATGAAAGTTACAGCGTCAATATTTAAAATTAATGATGTCATGTAGAATAAAATCGTTACAGCCAAAAGTGCTATAAAAGGCAGAACCCAGTTTCTATAATCTCTTGAAACGTGAAAAATAATAGAGATATAAACCAATATTAAAAAGAGAATACTCCAAAATTGAAATAAAGAAGCTACAAAAATCCAAAATGCCGCATCAAATATTTTTTCTTTTGATGATTTTAAAGATTGCAGCGAAATCAATCTTCGAAGAGCCAATAAAATGAAAAAATTGGCATAGATAACATTCGAGTCATTAAATATTGTTGGGAAAAATAAAATAAACAATAAGTAAAAAAGTATCGCGTAACCATTGTCTTTACTGAGTCCGTTCTTTTTTACAATGAAATTAATCATAAAAAACGAAGCCAAAATAAAGCATAGCAAACTCACTTTTTGAAAAGCCAAAAAATAAGAAGTAACCCAAGATGGGTCTTTAATTTGGAACATAAAAAAGAAAACCAGTATTAAAATTACAACCAACGAATAATTTAATGGCGTAGATTTTTTAAAAACACTTGTTATCATAAGGATATTTTATACTTTTGTGATTGTAAAGATAATACTTGTTTAAAAGGAAAAACCTAACAAGTTGAAAAAAGATTTGGTTCGCCGAATTTTATCTTCAAGGCATTACACAACAATAATAACATATAATTTTTAAAATTATGACAGCTTTTTTTGAAGGAATTCAATACCTATTCGTTAACATTTTGTTTGCTCCACTTGACTTTTTACGTCACTTAGAATTAAAAACATGGTTTGGTGCAAACACTATTAACTGGATTTTTATGATCATCTGTGCATGTGCAATCGTTTATTGGATTAAACAATTACGCATTTTTGATGACGCTGGAACAGAAAACCAAGATACAACGGCTCATTCATTTTTAAAATAAAAAACCAAACCCTTTAATTAAAAAGGGCTTGTGAACTTATTTTTAGATTAAATCGAAACCGATATCTTTTCTAAAATACATCTTATCAAAACTTAGTTTATCTATGTTTTGGTAAGATTTTTTTATGGCCTCTTGGAAATTATCTCCGTAAGATGTTACTGCAATTACACGTCCTCCATTAGTAACGACATTTTCGCCATCTAATTTTGTTCCTGCGTGAAAAACTATAGAATCGGTTACATTTTCTAAACCAGAAATTACTTTTCCTTTTTCAAAATCTTCAGGATATCCGCCAGAAACTACCATTACCGTTGTTGCGCTTCTTGGATCAACTTCTAAATTAAAGTCTCCTAATTTCTGGTCTGCAACAGATAAAAACAATTCAACTAAATCAGATTTCAATCTTGGAACTACAACTTCAGTTTCAGGATCTCCCATTCTTACGTTGTACTCGATAACGATTGGTTCGTTTTTCACATTGATTAAACCAATAAACACGAATCCTTTATATTCGATTCCGTCTTTTTGGAAACCTTCGATAGTTGGTTTTACAATACGTGTTTCAATTTTTTCCATTAAAACCGCATCAACATAAGGAACTGGAGAAACTGCTCCCATTCCGCCTGTGTTTAAACCTGTATCTCCCTCTCCAATTCTTTTGTAATCTTTTGCTGTTGGAAGAATTTTATAGCTTTTCCCGTCAGTTAAAACGAAACAGCTTAATTCGATTCCGTCCAAGAATTCTTCAATAACCACTTTTGAACTCGCTGTTCCAAATTTGGCATGAACCAACATATTTCTTAATTCAGTTTTTGCTTCTTCAAGATCTTGAATAATCAAAACTCCTTTTCCAGCTGCCAATCCGTCTGCTTTTAAAACGTAAGGTGGCTGTAAAGTTTCCAGAAATTTACATCCTTCTTCAACTGTTTCGGCAGTAAAACTGTCGTAAGCTGCAGTGGGAATGTTATGTTTCATCAAGAATTCTTTTGCAAATTCTTTACTTCCTTCTAATTGAGCTCCAACTTTTGATGGTCCAATAACCGGAATATGTTTTAAACTTTCGTCGTTTTTAAAATAATCGTACACACCTTTTACTAAAGGATCTTCAGGTCCTACGACTACTAAACTTATATTTTCTTTTAGCACTAATGCTTTTACTGCTTCAAAATCGGTTGCAGAAATTGCAACGTTTTCAGCAATTGCAGCAGTTCCCGCATTTCCAGGTACTACAAAAAGTTTTTCGCAAAGTGGACTTTGAACCATTTTCCACGCAAATGCATGCTCTCTTCCGCCTGATCCCAATAATAAAATTGTCATGTGTTGTTGTATTTTAGTTGTGGTGCAAAAATAATTGCTTTTGAACTTAAAAAATAATTTAATCTTAAAAAGTTGCTCATTCTTCCATGTTAGTAACTGGATAATATTACTTTTGACGAAAAATTAGTCCCAAATGATTTCTCTATTTGACATTACGCTTCGTTTAAATGGTTTTCCGATAAAGGAAGCTAAAGCCGAATTGCAAAAAATTGTCAATTTATCTGAACAAGAATATGTTCTTTTTCTTGAAAAGAAGAAAAAAGAAATTGTCGATTTTCATTTGGAAAATAATCCTTTTTATAGCCAATTAGCTGGAAATTCAACTGCTAAAAGTTGGGAAGAACTTCCAATTTTAAATAAGCAAAATTTGCAGAAACCTCTGGAAGAAAGACTTTCAAAAGGTTATTCTAAAAAAACGGTTTACCTCAACAAAACATCTGGATCCAGCGGAACTCCTTTTGTTTTTGCAAAAGACAAGTATTCGCACGCTTTAACTTGGGCTTCCAACATTATGCGTTTTGGCTGGTTTGGCATTGATTTTAACCATTCGTATCAGGCACGTTTTTATGGAATTCCAATGGATTTTATTGGATATCAAAAAGAGCGCTTTAAGGATTTTTTGAGCGGACGTTTTCGTTTTCCTGTTTTTGATTTGTCTGATGCTATTTTAGAGAAATTCCTAAAAAAATTCAGAACCAAAAAATTCGATTATATTAACGGTTATACCAGTTCTATTGTATTATTTGCCAAATATTTAGAAAAGAAAAATATTGTTTTAAAAGACATTTGTCCAACTTTAAAAGCTTGTTTTGTCACTTCCGAAATGCTTTTTGAATCGGATAAAAAACTTTTAGAAAAACAATTCGGAATTCCGATTATCAATGAATATGGTGCTTCTGAATTAGATTTAATTGCTTTTGAAAATCCTAAAGGCGAATGGCAGGTAAATGCTGAAACTCTTTTTGTGGAAATTTTAGATGAAAACAATAATCCTGTTCCACATGGAACGGAAGGAAAAATTGTGATTACATCTTTGTTCAACAAAGCAAATCCTTTCATTCGATATGAAATTGGCGATATTGGAATTTTGGATGAAAAAAGTACACCTCAAAAACCAATTCTTAAAAAATTAATTGGAAGAACCAATGATGTTGCTGTTTTGCCAAGTGGTAAAAAATCTCCAGGTTTGACATTTTATTATGTAACCAAAAGCATCATTGAAGATGATGGAAACGTAAAAGAATTCATTATCAAACAAACTAAATTAGATACTTTTGAAATTGAATATATTTCTGAAAATGAATTAGTTTCAGAACAAATTCAAAAAATAAAAGAAGCAATTGATTTGTATCTCGAGCCAAATCTAATCTTCACTTTCACCAGAAAAACTGTTTTAGCAAGAACCAATCGCGGGAAACTAAAGCAGTTTAAATCTTATTTGTAAATATAAATAAAATCTTACATTTGTTTTTTTAATTAAAAATTTATGGAAGATCAATCTTTACTTTCTGAAGAAACAATTTCTAATAAAATATATTTTATCCGTGGTCAAAAAGTGATGCTTGATCGTGATTTGGCGATGCTTTATGAAATAGAAACTAAAGTTCTAAAACAATCTGTTAAAAGAAATTTATCCCGATTTCCGGAAGATTTTATGTTTGAACTTACTAAAATAGAATATGATTCTCTAAGGTCACAAATTGTGACCTTAGAGAAAGGAAGAGGTAAATATCAAAAATATCTGCCTTTTGTTTTTACAGAACATGGCATTTTAATGCTTTCAAGTATCTTAAAAAGCGACAAAGCCATTCAAACCAATATTCAAATCATGCGTATTTTCACAAAAGTGAGACAAATGCTTCTCGATACAACAGAAATAAAAGTTGATATTTTACAGATTCAGAAGAAGTTAGAGAATCATGATAAGAATATTGAATTGGTATTTTCTTATTTAGATGAATTAACTGAAAAGAAAGAAAATGAATCTGAAAGAGTGAAAATTGGATATAAAAAATAATTATCTAAGGTCGCAAATTGCGACCTTGAAGGATTTTAAATCTTCTTTATATATTTTGGTTTGATTATCAATTGAGTAAACAAAAACCTTATCATCAATAAAACAGAAAAAACAAGATTATACCCATGAAATTCCCTGTAAACACCAAAATTATGTTTGATCAATTTAAATTTTGAAGAGGAAACAGAATCTTTTCTAATTCTGTAAAAAGCTAAAGATTCTGGAACTGGTTTTGCTATTTTAATTTGTTTTAAAATTGTAAGCCATATTCTCCAATCTTGTCTTTTTTGCGACGTCTCTAGAGTGATTTTCCCAAAATAATCTGCGTCATAAATGGCTGTCAAATTGCCAACATAATTGCAGAAAAACAATTGTTTATAAGTCAACGGATTTGGTGATTCTACTTTTCTATTCAAATCATTTCCGTTCTCATCAATAGAATTGTAAAAGCTAAAAGTAAAGTGCAAATTATTTGCTTTTAAAAATTGAATTTGCTTTTCTAATTTCTCAGGAAACCATAAATCATCAGCGTCTAAATAGGCGATATATTTTCCTGTGGCTTTTTCTAAAGCGGCGTTTCTGGCAAAACCATTTCCGCGATTTTCTAGTAATTTGAAAAGCTTTATTCGGCTGTCTTTTTTAACAAATTCCTCAATTATAGCAACCGTATTATCTGTAGAAGCATCATCAATCAAAATCATTTCCCAATTTGTATAGGTTTGATTTTTAGCAGATTCTATTGTTAATCTAATGAACTTTTCAGTATTAAATGTTGGTGTTAAAATAGATACTAAATCGTTCATTAGAATTTGTTTTCTTAAAAAGTGGAATTTTTATTTAATATAGCTTGAAAAGTCTTTGTGTTCTTCTTTCGAAAGTTCCTCTGGAGACAACGATCTGAAATAATCATAAGTAATTTTCATTCCTTCTGCACGGCTCACTTTTGCTTCCCAACCTAACAATTCTTTTGCTTTTGTTGTATCAGGCTGACGCTGCAAAGGATCGTTTATTGGCAAAGGATGATAAACCACTTTCTGGTTTGTTCCTGTCAATTTTATAATTTCTTCTGCAAAATCTTTGATCGTGATTTCGTCTGGATTTCCAATGTTAACCGGATACACATAATCAGAATGCAGTAATCTGAAAATACCTTCAACTTGGTCGTCAACATAACAGAAAGAACGCGTTTGCATTCCGTCTCCAAAAATTGTTAGATCTTCTCCACGTAATGCCTGACCAATAAATGCTGGAATTACACGTCCGTCGTTTAATCGCATTCTTGGACCATAAGTATTAAAAATACGAACAATTCTAGTTTCTACTCCGTGAAAAGTATGGTACGCCATTGTGATAGATTCCTGAAAACGTTTTGCTTCATCATAAACTCCACGCGGACCAATTGTATTTACGTTTCCGTAATATTCTTCAGTCTGAGGATGAACTAATGGATCTCCATAAACTTCTGAAGTCGAAGCAATCAAAATTCTAGCTTTTTTAACTCGAGCTAATCCCAATAAATTATGCGTTCCTAAAGATCCTACTTTTAAAGTCTGAATTGGAATTTTTAAATAATCGATTGGACTTGCTGGTGATGCAAAATGCAATATATAATCTAAATCACCGGGAACGTGAACAAACTTGGTAATATCATGGTGATAAAACTCAAAGTTTTCCAGTTTGAATAAATGCTCAATATTTTTAAGATCTCCTGTGATTAGATTATCCATTCCAATTACAAAATAACCTTCTTTTATAAATCTGTCACATAAATGCGATCCTAAAAAACCTGCCGCTCCAGTAATAAGTATTCTTTTCATGTTAATTGTTTAGCCAACGCAAATGTAGTTGATTTGAAAAATATTTTTCAGTTATATTCTCAATTTATCTTTCTTTCATTGATTGTTGATGTTCTTTAAATTTTCTTTCGACAAACTCTTTTATCTCTTTTTCAAATCGTTCTTTAGAGAATATAAGAGCATGCTGTCGGATTATTTTTGGATCAAATTTTTTCGTTCCAAATTCAATTACTGCTTCTTTTATTTTTTTAGAAGATTGTTCTTCAAAGAAAATGCCTGTTTGATTTTCGATAACGGTTTCAAGAGTTCCACCTTTTTTTAATGCAATAACGGGAGTTCCGCAAGCTTGTGCTTCGACAGGAATTATACCAAAATCTTCTTCGGCAGCAAAAACAAACGCTTTTGCTTTCTGCATTAGGGTTCGAAGTTTTTTATTTTCCACAAAGCCAACGAATTCAATATTACTTTTAGCAATTTTTTGCAATTTTTCTAGTTCTGGCCCTTCACCTGCGACAATCAATTTTAGATGAGGCATTTCATTAAAAGCTTCTATAATTAATTGCGTTTTTTTGTATGGAACTAATCGAGAAGCCGTCAAATAATATTCTTCTTTTTCTTCTTCTAAAGTAAAAAAATCAACATCGACTGGCGGGTAAATTACAACCGAATCTTTATCGTATGTTTTTTTAATTCGTTGCGCAATATGTTTAGAATTAGCAATAAAATAATCAACGTTTTCAGAGTTGGAAAGATCCCATTTCTGGATTTTATCCAAAACCGATTTTGCGTAAAGTCCCTTTAAACCTTTAGATAATCCAGCATCTTTTAAATACTGTTCTCTTAAATCCCAAGCATAACGCATTGGAGAATGACAATAACAAATATGTAACTGTTTTTTTTCAACCTTAATTCCTTTTGCAACTGCTGATGATGAACTGATTATTAAATCATAATCGCTTAAATCAAATTGTTCTATAGCAATTGGAAATAATTGCAAAAATTTGCGATGATTTTTTTTTACAGTTGGTAGTTTTTGAATAAAACTAGTTTTTGCTTTTTTACCATTTAGAATAAACTTACGATCCTCATCATTCAAAAAATCAATAAGCGCAAAATGGTCGAAATCATTCCAAATTGCGTTTATAGAATGAATGACTTTTTCAGCTCCTCCATTTACATAATACCAATCGCTAACTAGTGCTTTTTTCAAAATAGTCTATTCTGTTAATAAAAAAAAGTGTGTTATAAAAAGTAAAAAATACAACACCAATTTGTCGGTCAAATATATTCTCAGTTACCATTGCCATCATAATCAAGAATAGAAAAATACAATAAGACAGACTCATGTTTTTGATTCCCCAAAGTAAAAAAACAAAAAAAAGAGCCAAGCCAAATATACCATATTTAAGCCAAATATCTAGATACTGATTGTGCGAATTGTAATCCTTGCTGGAATAATCGTCATAGTTTTTATAAGTATAACCTGAGTAACAATCGTTTAATCTTTTTTGGACATTTCCTGGTCCAACACCTAATATCCAATTCTCTTTCAAAATCAAATTAACGCAATGATAAATACCATATCTAAAATTAACTTCTTCTGATTTTTGATCTTTATTAGGCAGTACAAGTTTTGTATTACGAATTTCATCTATTCTTTTTTTTGAAGAAGGAATCGTAAATACTAACAAAACAGATGATATTATAATTGCTAAAAATCCTATTTTAATCCAAACTTTTGATGTCTTTTTGAAAACCAAAAAAAGTGAAACGACAATAAATAACACAAGAGAAAGTCTTGCTGCGAAAGTAATAACAGAAAAAATCAATATACTGATTCCTAAACATCTGCATATAGTAATATAGTTTAACTTGATCTGATTATTAAAAATATCATTTAAAATCATCAAGCTTGAGAAAACAAATAGCATTCCTAAATAAGGCAAATGAATTTCAGAAATATCACTGAAAAAGTTTCTTATAATTGGATTATAATAAGTATCTGATTCCATTACTTCATTATATCCTTTAGATAAAATTATAATCCAGATATATAAAGCCAAAATGATGTTTGAAATTATAAAAACGTTTATTGATTTTTTTAAAGTGCTTTCATAGAAAAATTTCCTATTGATAATCATAAATAAAGGAAAAATCAAAAAAGATATGTTTTTTTCTAAAAACCTAGTCGCAAGCTTTTTATCTTCAATAAAGAAAAAACTAAGTAGAAAAACCAGGTAATAACTCGTAAGAACCAATATATTAATTTTGTCTCTTTTTTGAAGAAATTTATAACTTCTCTCAGAAATCATAATTATCAAAGAAAGAATACTCCATAAAATAATAGCAAGCACACTTTTCTTTAATCCAAGAACAGGAAAAGAAGCCAAAAATATAGTGGCATAGTTATAAAAATCTATCTTATTCTTTTTCATTTTTTCAATTCCTTTTTTAGAATAGACAAGTAGTTATTAGTATTTAAAAATTCTTGTGCTTTCTTTATCATTGTTTGTTTTTCCTCAATTTTCATGTCAAAGGCTTTCAAAATTGCATTTAAAAAATCTTGTGGAGAATTGGCTTTTAAATACATTTCATTTTCAATCAAACCAGTTCCTTCAGCTCCAACATCAGAAGAAATTAGAAGCAGGCCATTTCGAATAGCATTTATTGATTTTAACTTTACTCCTGCTCCATGCAGCATAGGATTAATAAAAATTGTTGACTCTGAATAGCAATCCGCCAAATCTTCCTGATTTAATCGAACCTCAACATTTGAATAATTCTTAAAAATATCTAGGTATCTCTTAGGCTCAAAATCTCCCGTACTTCCAGCAACTATCAGTTTATAATTTTTTTCGTTGCCCAATAAAATGTGCACATTCTGTAAATACCAAATTATTGCTTCTAAATTATTCGGCATGAATAAAGCTCCTATAAAAAGAACATTTTTATTAGATAATTCTTGCTCTACAAAACCGTCATTAATAGCTGTAGGCAAGTGTATAGATTTGTTTTTTAATATTGGATTAGCATTAATTTCTTTGTTAGAAATAAACCAAAGCTTATCTGCTCTTTTAAAAACTGCTTCTGAATATGATTTAAACTTAAATGCTTCAAAATAATAATAAACTTTATCAATGTATTTTTTTGAGCTTTTGGCCAGTTGATAAAAATAATTTGATTCGTTATTATGCACCCTAACAATGATATGATTTGCTTTGAAACTTCCGTTTTCTAAAATCATTCCAACAGACTCCGATTCTAAAATTGCAAAATCGTAAATACCTTTTAAAGGTATTGCTTTAAGCGATTTTCTAGAAACAACCTGAAGCGGTTTTTTTAGTAACAAATTTGATATCTTGTTTTTTCGAGGCACAATTATAATTTCATTTACAAATTGTTTCATGTACTCAATATCTTCTTTCAGCGGAGATTCTTTACATGTACATATTAGATCAATGTCATGTCCTAATGATTTTATTCCTTTTATACGCTCCAAAACATCAAAAGCGCCACCAAAATGGGCTGGATAAGGAAAAAAACTAGCTATAATAATCACCTTCATCTTTCAATTTTTTATTATTTAGCTGACTTTGTAATACATCTAGAAAAGCCATCAAAAACCAAACTTCATATTTTATGTAAAATGTGATATAAATTACTCCTGCTAAAATGCAAAACAGAAGAGGAACTTTTACAAAAAAGAAATTTGGATTGCTGAATTTAGAAAAAAAGAAATACCTCTTTATAAAAAACTGGTAAAAGAAAATTAAAAAACCGATACCTCCATACATTAAATTATCAAAAAATTCGGTCTTTGTTGACAATGCTTTTGTAGTTGTTAAATAGCTTTTTATTTCTTGCAAATTCAATGTGCTAACCCAAGAAGTATTTATTATATCTCTTATTGATTCCGGAAAATAATAAATAAAACCACTCCAACCAACTCCAAAAGGATGGATTACAAAAATCTTGATTGAAGAAAGATAGGATGTCAGTCTTGTTCCAAAGGTAATACTCGAATGAAATTGTTCATCTATGTTTTTTTGTAAAATCACCAATACAAAAATGATCAGTAAAACTAAAATTGGTGAGCCAATGAGAAAAGCTTTTTTCAGTTTATTATGATTGTACATATACTTTATTGTCATTGGCAAAACCGAAATAATTATCAATAACAAGTATCCTTTTGATTCGCTAAAAAGGGTATAATAAAGAAATATAAAGGCTGAAATAAAATATACTCTTTGTTTTAGTTTTTTCGATTTCTCTAAATAGTTTACTAGGAAAATTGGAATAAAAATAAAAAATGTAAGTACTGTTCCTATCCAGCTTTCTTCATACGTAAATAATCGTACTCTATAATATTTTAAATTATCTGAATGTAAAAAAGACGCTAAAATGGTTTCTCTTTTCAAAAAAATAACTTCAAAAAATAAATAAACAGCTATTATTATTTGAAGACAAAAAAGAGCATTAAAAAAGTAATCAAAACTGTTTTTTCCTTGGCTAAATAACAAATAAACAAACTGATAAAAAACCAATATACATAGCGGATATACAAACAATTTTATCATTTTGACAATAATATTTTCTCCTAATGCTAGCAATGAGCCATTGTTATAATATACAATCGGAATAAATATTAAGGATATTATTAATACATAAAGTATATAATAAATGAAGTATCTCGTATATTTTGAAAGCATTAGTTTTTGGTGCATTAATATATAAGCTAACATTGGAATTGTTAGAAATATAATTGGCGAACGCGCTATTTCTCCAAAGAAATTCACCAACGGAAAGTCCTGATACAAAGCCAATAAAAGCACAATAAAAAATAATAATGTTTTTACCTTTATTTTCATTTGTTAAATGTAATCTTTAGCAATTCTACACCAAGTTTAAATTTTCCTTTTCTAACTCTATTCAATATCAATAATAAACTGGAGATATAAAATCTTAATTTCAGTCTATAATATTTTTTTACAAAAATCTTTCTGCTCTTAAATATTTGTACTTCTGAGAAAAAACTTTTTTTCTTAGAATCATACGATGAACCAATACTAGCTCCTTCTTTATGAAACACTAGAGAATCTGGACACCAATCTAAAAACCAGCCTTTTTCTTGTGCACGATACGCCCAATCTAATTCTTCATAATACAAAAAAAAGTCTTCGTTTAAAGTTCCTACTTCTTTCAAAAATTTATATGTTACAAACATTGAAGCGCCAATTACATAATCAATTTTTTCAAATTTTGATTTGGATTTTATTGTAGACTCTCCTTCTCCTATATGTTCTGAAATAAAGAATTTTTTATTAAATCTACCACCAACTGCTTGCAAACTATCTCGCTTAAAATAGTATATTAATTTACTGCCTAATATACCTATTTTTGAATGCTGATTCTGCATCAGATAAAGAATCTGTTCTTTTAGAGAATCTTTATCAACTATTGTATCATTATTTAACAGCCATATATAAGAATCACCTTTTTGAGCATCCAAAATAGCTCTTAAACCAATATTATTTCCTGATGCAAATCCTTTGTTTTTTTCTGATTTTATGAAAACAATTTGTTTTTGATTTTCAATAAGATTTAGTCTTTTTTCGTCTGTTTGATCAAATTCAATTTTTTTTAAAGAAGCCCAATCTAACAAATTTTGAAATGGAGATTCGATTTCACTATTATCAATTACCAAAACTTGATAATTAGAATAATTTATTTCTAAAAGACTCTCTATACATTCTATAGTATCTGGAGTTCTTCTATAATTTAGAATAACGATATATACCTTAGGATTCAAATCTTTAGTACTAAAATCATTTGTTAAATTCGTTTTTATAGTCATTCTTTGAAAAGTGCTAAACTTGATATTATAATCGATACTGTTATAAATATTTCGACTATATATAAAGAAATTATACTTCCTTGAAGACTAAAATTTTCTGTCAAAAAATAACATCCAAAAAACATTACGAGAGCTCCTAAAAATGATATCTGAGCAATTTTTCTTTGTTTATTCTTTAATATCAACATCTGATAAAATGGAATATTTAACGCAACTATCAAAGAGACAAATAAAATAGGTGTACAGAATAAAAGAGAAGTCATTAATTTTTTCTCAAGATTAAACTCATCTATAAAAAATAATGAAACTAAATATAGAACTATAACCACAAAAGTTAAAAATAAGATATTAGCACCGTTCATTTTTTTTAAATAAGAGACTGCTTCTTTTTTGTTATTAAAGTAAATGCTGCAAAATTTTGGAAAACTCACATTAAAAAATACGGTCAAATAACTTCTTAATACGCTTAAAAACATATCGCCTATTTTATAAATTCCAGCGTAAAAATCTCCCAAAATATATTTTATAATCAGAATAGGAAAATTTGTGTAAACTGCTATTGATAAATTTGAAACTACGATAGGATATTCTCTTTTTACACTATCAATCAATGTCTTTTTAGAAATTGATAATAGGGACATTTTATATTCTTTAAATATCTGAAAGTAATAATAGGAGTAAACTAGCGTGTTACCTATTCCTAAGAAAAAAATCACATATACATAATCTGATTTTTGCTTAACAAATAAATAAACCAAAAGGATATAAATTGCTTTAGAAACTATTATTAGTCTATTAATTTGTTTAAAATTTTCAATTCCAATATAAAACCAAATCGGATTAAAAAATTGTGACATCAACAGAAATGATCCAAAAAGGTATAAATTGATATCTAAATTAGGAATAAAAACTAAAATGAAAATAAGACAAGTTATAATAAACAGTAGCGCAATAAAACGAAACGCATAGGTAACATTAAGATACTGTGAGATTCGATTTTTGTTTTCTAGATTTGAACTTATTTCTTTAACTCCTAAAAGTTTAGAGCCGAAATCTATAAATATTTCCAGAATTATAAAAATAGAGGTTGCCGCACCTATTTTTCCCCATTGTTCAATTCCACAAACAGATATTACATAAGGAGCAACAAGTAAAGGAGCTAATAAATTAACAAACTGACCTGATCCAAATATTATATAATTTTGGATCTCTTTAAATTCAATTTTTTTCAAATTCATTAGCTTAGGAAGTGTATCCAAAAACAAAAAAACTACTTCTCAATTTGAAGTAGTTTCTTTATTTATTGTGTAATTTTTACTAATTGAATGGCTAGTTCATCATTACCCATTAAAAAAGGATCATACTTATCATTAATCACATTCAGTTTATATCCAAAATAGCTAGGATCCCAAGTGACAAATTCATTAGGATAAAAATATTTAGTATATTTCTCTAAATCCCCATTGATAATCTTTGACTTGTATTTTACTGAAATGTTTTTTATTGTAACATTAGTTTGCGTTGGATTAAAACCTAAATCAACTCTTATGTTTTCTGGAACAACTTTCTCAGGAAAATCTACCACAATCTTCTGCATTTCTTTAGAAGCATATACCGGAATCGAAACAGAATTATCATCTTTCCATACATCGCCCGATATTAAATAAAAGACTTGAAGTTTGTCATTCTTTTCAAAAACACCTTCAATAATAACCGAAAAATTTTTCTTTTCTTTTACTACTTTTTCTTCTTTACATGAACTAAAAAGAAGTCCACAAATTAAAACTGAAATTATAAATTTTATCTTCATTTAAAGTTTTTTGCGCAAAAATATGCCTTTTTACTATTGAATATTATACGGTCGTGGTATTTTTTAAAAAACCCAAACCTCAAAATTTTAAGCTCCTTGAAAATCCTTTTGCCTTCTATAAAATTTAATAAAAGATCTATAGAATATAAAAAGTAAAACAAATAAAACTGGCAAGATAAATTTCAAATACTTCTCTGTAATTTTTTCATACTCTATATTAGTTGTAATACTGCTTTCTTTAATTATTTTGTCATAAGCAATCAATTCTATTTTATGGATTGCCTGCTCATTAATTAATGTTTCTTTTGTTTTAATAATATCATTTAATTGGGTATTTTCATTGTAATACACCAATTTATCATTTTTAGCACTACTATTTGTTGATTTCGAAAAGTTATCTAAAAGACCATCAATTTGTTTAATAATGGTATCATTTTTTCTCATTTTTAGCTGAATATTTTGATACGACTCTTTTTGGATTTTACTGTAATAATCAGATGCATTAAAATATTTCAAAAATGGTTTAACCAGCTTTTCTTCAGAGGTTTTGTTTTTTGTTGTTAAAACGATAGTCTGATACGTATAATTTTTACTTGTTATATTTTCCTGAAGCACTTTTTTAATGTCCCCGTCTTCGGCCATTAATTTTATCAATTCAAAATTTTCTGGTTTATTGTTGATAAAATTGTACACATCTGCAATTGGTTCAATTTCGATCTTTTTCAAGTTATCAGGATTTTGGATTCCTACGATATTTTTTAAAAATAAAGTGTCTCCTTCCTTAATCTTAGCATCAATTAACTCGATTTTAGAATACAGATAATCTGTACTCCCAAAATTTGGTGCCACAATAATTTGATGCTGATAGCTTTTTTTATAGCTTTCTAATAAAAATCCTGTCCCAAAACCTACAACAATTAAAATAAGGACAGTAACCCAATTCTTCACAAAAAATTGAATACTTTTAAAAATAGAAGTACTAACTCGGTCAAAAAAATTGCCGATTTTTTTTGAAATCTGAGCCAAATCAATCTCTTGATCTTCTGTATTCTGAGGTACTTTTGTACTCATTTAAAGTGTTATTTTATATTGAAAATCTGCTCTAAAATTTTAATTGTAATCAAATAAGTTGGTTTAACTCCAGTTGTTCCCAATCCGCCAGAAGCCAAAGTGCTTCCTGTTTCCAAAGGATTATCTGAAGCATAGTATGCATAACGAACTTTAACATCATGCGGTACACTTTTTCTAATTTTTGATGCCGACTGAATTGCTTTTTGGTAATAAGATCCTTCCATTTCAAGACCAATTACTCCCCAAGTCGATTCGTGGAAAAACTTCAATAAATCTCTGTTTTGCAACGAAGTTCCTAAAACGGTAACCATCGCGCCTTCATAAATATCAATTTCATTTCCTTCGAACATTGCGCCCGTAAGTTCATTTTCGAAAAAATAATTATCGGCTGTTCCTTCATTTATATGTGCTGTCGGAATCATGATATCTCCTTTTCCGCCTTCCAAAATTCCAGCTTTACCCATAATCGAAACCGATTTTACATTTAGTAAAGTTTCCTTTTTATAAGGTTTTAAAAGTTCATCGATTGTTTCATACGCCTGTTCACCAAAAGCATAATCCATTACGATAATAACAGGTTTATCTTCACCTACATTAGCATGAGAAAAGGCTGTTTTTGACCAGTCAATTTTGGCTGTATCAAAAATCTGAACATCGATATTTGTTCCTGAAGCATCTGGTAAAGAAATCATTCCGTTTTTAAATGCTAATTCTTCTACCTGACTTCTAATTTCTTTTGAGCCAGAACTGCTTAATTCCTCATAAATAAAGAAATCAGTTTTTCCTTTATATTTTGTTTTCAGCAAAGGCGTTGCAAAAATTGAATTCATCACACTGTGCATATTGGCACTGATTATGTGAATTGGTCTTTTCAACAAATCATTTGCTTTTAGAACTTCTTTTATGTTAGTTGCCCAAATTTCTCCGTGAATATGATGTCCAAGGCGCTCACGTAAAACTGGACTAAAAGTAATGGTTCGTTTGTTGTTTTCAACAATTTCTTCAATTGCTAATTTTCCTAACCAATAAATAACATGCAAGAAACGATCTGGCGCAGTTTCTGAACCAAAAGCATCGTAAATATCTAAAACTTCTTCAAAAGTTCTAGCTAAAATATTTGCAACGTGAGAAATAGCTTTTTCTTTTTCAATCTGTGTCAGCTTTTTGGTTTGCATTACAGCTTGTTCCAATTTCTGCCAATCACGAGAAACTTCACCTCCATCATCAATTAAAACTCTATTTTTAATTTTATGAGATTCAATGAAAATAAAAGTCAAATGCGTTAGAATATCATAAATGTCTGAACGTCCTCGCGTGATTTCGACATTCATTTGTTCTTCGTCAATTCTATAACAATTTCTTCTTCTTTTTGGAGGAACAATTGGTTGGAAATGCGATTTAGAATATCCTTCGTCTGAAGTTAAATTGATAAAACGGCATTGCTCAATTCCTATCGGAAGACGTTCTATAACGTATAAAAGTCCGTTTAGTTCCACTTTTTCTTCGGCAATATTCCCGTAGATTTCAGGACGTAAAGCCAGTAATGATTCGCGTAAGCTGTCGCCAGAAACTCCCATTGGTTTGTAAAAACCACGGTTGAATAAATGGCGCATTGTAATGTACATTTTTTCTATCGCCGCAGATGATTCCTGCGCTCTAGATCTTGATATATGTTTGGTTTCTTTCATGCTTTTTTATTTTAGAATCTTTCTTTTTTTAAAGAAGATTCGAATACTTCGATAAACGAAAGTAGGAAATATTAATATTATTTCAATTGAAAACTAAAAATGTCATTTAATTATAACGTTTATTTCAAATTAGGATTTACCATCTGTTTTAAATTTATCCTTTGCCCAATTTTCTGGATTTGAAACAATGTAATCAGAAATTCTTTGATATTGATTAATTGTCTCTAATGATATTATCATAAAATAATTTTTGCCATTGATGTGGATATCCCAATCTATTGGCGTGTTTTGTTACGGCAGATTTATATGATCCAACAATTGACGAAATGGTATTTTTTCCAATGTTTTGAAAACGTTGTGAACCTGGTTTATTGAATTCGACGATCGGTGGTAGAGGCACGGCATGCCCTGTCTCACGTTGTTTGTATTATCAACATTTACATTATCCAATTGTTTATCAATAATCAAAATTCCATGAATATGATTTGGCATCACCACAAAATCACCCAATTCAACATTTTTATGGTGTATCGGAATTTGATGCCACAATAAATCGGCAATAATGCCAACTCCTGATAAAATCATTTTATTATTTTGAATTTCTCCAAAATAATGTTTTCTATCCTGTGTACAAATTGTTATAAAATACGCTCCATTCCAACCATAATCCCACCATTGCGCTCTTATTGAAGAAATACGGTATTTATTTTGAAACTTTCCTTTCCCCATTTAATTTTCATTTATTTATCCGTCCAAATTCATATAGATAAATAAACTGTTTAATCTAGGAAATAGTATTTTTATTTTGTAAGATTATCCGCAATATCTCTATTGTTTGATAATCTAGGAATTTTATTCTGCCCGCCCAATTTTCCTTGTGATTTCATGTAATCTTGGAATCCGTTTTTAGAAACTTTCGTGACAACTACTTTTCTTAAAACATTTCCGGTAATTAAATCGTCGTAATAAATATTTTGCTTTCGCATTGAATTGTCAATCGTTTCAGCAAAGACTTCCATGTTTTCAGGCTCTTTTTCAAATTCGATCAGCCATTCGTGATACGGAAGTCCGTTTGACGGATTTATTTGCGGTGCCACTGTAAATTCGTTTATTACAATATTAGTAGAATTTACCGCTTCTTTCATCGCATTTTCAACTTCATTAGCAATAACGTGTTCTCCAAAAGCTGAAATATAATGTTTAATACGACCCGAAACTATAACACGATGCGGAGCTAAAGAGGTAAACTGAATCGTGTCGCCAATATTATAACGCCAAAGTCCTGCATTGGTCGAAATAATTAAAACGTAGTTTACTCCAACCTCAACTTCACCAATTGTTAGCGCTTTTGGGTTTTCGCTAAAAAATTCATCTGCTTTTATAAACTCGTAGAAAATTCCAGAATTCAATAACAAAAGCATTCCTTTTTCTTTCTGCGAATCTTGATAAGCAAAAAATCCTTCAGAAGCTGGAAACAATTCTATACTGTCCACTTTTCGACCAATCATTTTTTCAAATTTGGCGCGATAAGGTTCGTAATTAACGCCTCCGTAAATAAACAAATTGAAGTTTTTGAATATATCGCCAATCTTTTTTCCTCCGCTTTTCTTTTCCAAACGTTCAAAATACATTTGAACCCAAGACGGAATTCCAGAAATAACAGACATATCTTCTTTTATTGTCTCATCTACAATTGCATCTACTTTAGTTTCCCAATCGTCAATACAATTGGTTTCCCAAGATGGCATTCTGTTTTTCTGTAAATATTTCGGAACAAAATGCGCTACAATTCCCGAAAGTCTGCCAAATTTAATTCCGTATTTCTCAGTTAAAATGGGACTTCCCTGCAAAAAGATCATTTTTCCGTCAACAAAATCTGCATTTCCAGTTTCATTAATATAATGTAGGATCGCATTTCGCGCTGCTTCTATGTGATAAGGCATCGATTCTTTGGTCAGCGGAATAAATTTTGCTCCAGACGTTGTTCCCGAAGTTTTAGCAAAATATAATGGCTTTCCTTTCCATAAAATATCTGATTCGCCTTTTACAACCTTTTCTACATAAGATTTTAAATCTTCATAATCTCTTATAGGAACAAGTCTCAGAAAATCTTCAAAAGTCTTTATCTGATCGAAATGATGGTCTTTTCCAAATTCGGTATTTTGAGCATTTTCGATTAAACTTTTAAAAACCTTTTGCTGGGCTTCAACGGGTTTTTCGGCCCATCTAAGCGTTTGTTTGTATATTTTTCGGGCAAAAATTTTCGCCGCAATTGACTTAATTGACATTTTCAGTGGTATTATTTTTTGTCACTTTTCTTTTTGTCTTGAGATTTTGCCTTCAGCTCCTTTTCAGTTTGAGCAACATCTTCTCTTAATTTTATTTCAGCATCTGAGGCTTTCATATTTAAATCTGAAGCATCTTCAACTGATTCCGCTTTTATTGAATCTTTATTGAATTTTGAATATTCTAATTCTCCCTTTAAAACTTTCTGAATTCCTTTTATATAAGCTTCATTTTGTCTCAAAGCCGTTTCTAAAGAATCTGATTTAATTGCCAGTTTTGTGGCATTTCGTTTCAATTCTGTCGAAGAATATCCAGGAATAAATTCGCGAAGCGGAGTAAATGCAATAATGAAAGTAGTAACCAAAATTAGAAATATTCCTCCTAAAGTAAACGTTACAAAGACATTCATTAAAGTAAGCCTAAAAGAAAATATCTCTTCAAAAGTGTCTTCATTTAAAATTACCAATCGGTTTTTAATAAACAGTTTTTTCCTAAAATTCTTTTTCTTTTTATTAGTCATTATGCTTCTTTATGCTAGCAAATATAGTAATTAATCATCATGAATTTTGTTCGAAAAATTTCATGAAGAGCTATAATTTACGATTTTATAAAATATTTAACGTGGTCTGGAACAAATATTTTAAACTAAAAATACTTCTATTTCGTATATTTCTATATACCTTTGCGGTATAATTAAGATAAACAATTTGCTTCGGCATTAAATATACAGTCATGGGAAGATTAGGTCTTACAGAAATCCTTGTAATAGTAGGTATTGTGATTTTACTTTTTGGAGGTAAAAAAATTCCAGAATTAATGAAAGGTTTAGGAAGTGGTATTAAAGAATTTAAGAACGCTGCTAAAGACGATCAACCTGCTGCTCCTAAAAAACAGGAAGAAGAAACAAAATAAGAAATTCGAAAAACTTATTAAATCCCAAATTACAAATGTAGTTTGGGATTTTTTTTATATCTCAAATTTCCTACTTTTAGAGTCCCAAATTTTTAGATATGAAAAACTTACTTTTAGTGATGGCTTTTCTGCTCACAGCAGAAAGTCAGTCGCAAACTCAGCCTTTTCCCGCCAATAAGGTGCACGGAAACGGACTCATGGCTGTCCCCAAAAACAGTCAGGATGCACAAAACAATTACAATACCTGGAAAAACAATTTTGTCGAAGACTGTAATAATGGTCGGTACAGAGTAAAATTTGACAATACAAGTGAAACCGTTTCCGAAGGTATCGCATACGGAATGCTACTTTCTGCTTACATGGCCGATAAAACGCTCTTTGATGGATTTTGGCTTTACTACAAAGACAATGTGAACGGAAATGGTGTTATGAATTGGAAAATAAATGGTTGTTCTGGAGCAAAAGAAAATAATGGAGCTACAGATGCAGAACTGGATGCAGCATTTGCTTTAATTGTTGCCGATTATCAATGGACAAGCACCGGAAACATCAATTACAAAAGTGATGCAACAACTCTTATTACAGCAATTAAAAATCATGAAGTTGAAGCCAATACTTTTGTTTTAAAACCTGGCGATCAATTCGGCGGAAGCCAAATCACCAATATATCGTACTTCTCTCCTGCTTATTTCAGAGCTTTTGGTGTTTTCACTAACGATACTGCATTTTGGAATCAAGTTGCCTCTAAAGCTTATACCGTTATCAATAATAATTTGACACAAAATAATGCCGTAGGCGGTTTAGTTTCTGACTGGTGTGAAGCTTCTGGAGCTTATGCTCCCATTGCTGTAAATTATGGATTTAACCAAGCTGGAAAAACCTATTCTTATGATGCCGCAAGAACTCCTTGGAGAATTGCAGTTGACTATGTTTGGTACGGAACTCCAGATGCCAAAACATACTTGAAAAAATCATCTGATTTTGTTCGTGTCAATCTTGGCGGTTCGGCAAACATCAAAGACGGTTATAACCAAAACGGAACTGTAAGCGGGCAATGGCATAATGCTACTTTTGTAGGTGCATTTGCCTGCGCTGCAATGGCTGGCGAAAATCAAGCGCATTTAGATGACTCATATACCGATCTTAATAACCTCAACGAACCAAACAGTTATTTTAATCAGACCCTTAAAACATTATACTCCCTTTTACTAACTGGTAATTTCTATTTACCGCTAAACGCCACATTATCTAATGATACTTTCGATATTGAAAAATCTACAGTCACGCTTTACCCCAATCCGAGTGCTGATCGAATCACTATTAAGGCACCTCAGCAGTGTATTATCTCAATAATTTCTCCTTCTGGAAGTATTATTCATCAACAAAAATCAATTTCAGATTTGACAGAAATAAACTTAGCCAATCAATCAAAAGGCGTTTATTTTGTAAAAATATCCGATGAAGATTTTAAAAGTGTCACCAAAAAAGTGATTTTGAAATAATTCTAAATCAAAAACTCCCAAATTACGAATTGTAATTTGGGAGTTTTTTTATTTTTAAGATTCCAAATGTTTTGAAATTTTATAAAATCATAGTCAACTGAATTCTCTTTCTATCTTCATCAACCTCAGTCACTTTTACATCAACATGCTGGTGCAGTTTCACTACTTCGTTAACATCGCTTACATAACCCGATTTTAATTGAGAAATATGCACTAAACCACTTTCTTTAATTCCGATGTCAACAAAACAGCCAAAGTTGGTGATGTTATTAACAATTCCTGGAAGAATCATTCCCGTTTTTACATCTTTAATCGATTTTACGTTTGCGTCAAATTCAAAAACCTTAGCCGACTTTCTTGGATCCAATCCAGGCTTTTCAAGCTCTTTTATAATATCTTTCAGCGTCAGTAAACCAATTTCAGGTGTTACATACTTTTCTGGCTTAATAAGCGCTGTTTTCTCTTTATTCGCAATTAAGTCATTCAAAGAAATATTCAAATCCTTCGCCATTTTTTCAACAACCGGATAAGCCTCTGGATGCACCGCCGAATTATCCAACGGATTTTTAGCATTTGTAATTCTGATAAACGCTGCTCCCTGCTGATAAGCTTTATCTCCTAAACGTGGCACTTTTTTCAACTGTTTTCTGTCTTCAAAAGGTCCGTTTTCAGAACGATATTGTACAATGTTTTCCGCCAGCTTCTCCCCGATTCCACTCACATAACTTAATAAGTGTTTACTTGCCGTGTTGATGTTAATTCCAACCGAGTTTACGCAGCGAATAACCGTATTATCTAATTCTTCTTTTAATTTAGTTTGGTCAACATCGTGCTGATACTGCCCTACTCCAATCGCTTTTGGATCGATTTTTACCAATTCGGCTAGCGGATCTGAAAGTCGTCGCCCGATAGAAACTGAACCACGAACCGTTACATCGTAATTTGGAAATTCTTCTCTCGCAATTTTTGAAGCTGAATATACTGAAGCTCCAGCTTCTGAAACAATAAAAACCTGCACAGGTTTGTCAAACGCAATTTTTTTGATGAAAAATTCAGTTTCTCTTGAAGCTGTTCCGTTTCCAATAGAAATTGCATCGATTTGATACGCATTTACCATCGAACGGATTTTCTTGATTGCCATCGATTCCTCATTTTGAGGCGCGTGCGGATAAATCGTTTCGTTGTATAATAAATCACCTTTTTCGTCTAGACAAACGACTTTACAGCCACTTCTAAATCCTGGATCGATTGCCAAAATACGTTTTTCTCCCAACGGCGGAGCTAATAATAACTGACCTAAATTGTTTGCAAAAACCTGAATAGAATTGGCATCGGCTTTTGCTTTTGCTTCTTGTAACGTTTCGTTTCCAATTGCTGGATTCAATAAACGTTTGTAACTATCCTCAATTGCTAGTTGCAAATGAGCTGTTGTATTATTTTGTTTTTTAATGATGATTTCGTCAATAACATCGTATGCATCGTCAATATCAACATCAATTTTCATTTTGATAAAACCTTCATTTTCTGCACGTAGCATTGCCAGTAAACGGTGAGCTGGTGCTTTTGTCAATGGTTCTTCCCAATCAAAATACTGCTCGAATTTTTTTGCTCCTTCTTCCTCTGCTTTCTTTTTAACCACTTTTGTAGCAATAGTCGCTTTTCGCTGAAACAATCTACGAAGCTGTTTACGAACATAGATATTCTCATTAATCCATTCCGCTACAATATCTCTTGCGCCTTGAATAGCTGCTTCTTCATTAATAACATTTTCATTAATGTATTGTGTCGAAATAAAATCGATATCAGCATCACTTTCAGATATAATCAGTTTTGCTAAAGGTTCTAAACCGAATTCGCGCGCCACATCGGCCTTTGTTTTTTTCTTCTTTTTATAAGGAAGGTAAAAATCTTCTATTTCCTGCAAATCAAAACTATCTTCGATCTTTTTCTTCAATTCTGGCGTAAGTGCTTTTTGCTCTTCGATCGATTTTAAAACTGCTTCTTTACGTTTTATAAGTGTATCGTATTCTTTCTGCAATTTAGCAATCAGCTCAATAACAGTTTCATCAAGGTTTCCGGTTGCATCTTTTCGGTAACGCGAAATAAACGGAATCGTACAGTCTTCCTCTAATAATTTTACTGTGTTTTGAATACTGACTGCGGGCGCCTGCACAGACTTGGCAATGAATTGAATATTAGTCATACTTTTTAATGAAATAAATTCTTAATTATAAGTTGATATAATTTACTTGTTAAAACTGTCTTGCAAATTAATCAAACATTTGGCTAAAATAATATCTTTGTTTTTAATTTTAAGCCAATGGAAGTTTTATTACTATATTTTTTATTTATAAATGTTCTCGTTTTTATTTTTGCTGGATATGACAAATTCCAAGCTCGAAAAAATAAAAGACGAATTCCCGAAAATACCTTGTTTTTAATGGCTTTAATAGGTGGTTCTCTAGGGTTATTAACAGCAATGTTGTTATTTAGACATAAAACGAGTAAAACTTCTTTTATTGTAAAGTTCGTTCTGATTTTAGTAATTCAAGCTGCACTTATAATCGCCTTTTTAAACTACAAAAAGTAGATATTAACATTGTTGATAACTCAAAAAATGATGTTTTTAATGTAATTTAAATAACTGAATTTCAAATCATTAAACAAAAAAAAGGGCAAATTAAAAAATCCGCCCGGTGTGTTTATTAATAGGTGCGAAGCACCGAATTTTTTTTTTGACTTTTTACGAACAAGCAATTTTATTCACTCTATTTTGGTGTCTTCCACCTTCAAAAGCTGTATTCAAGAAAGTTTCAACAATTTCAACCGCTTGATGAATCGATGTAAATCTCGCTGGAATACTTACAATGTTTGCATCGTTATGTAAACGAGTTAAATAAGCAATTTCTTTAGTCCAGCATAAACCAGCTCTTACTTTAGGATGTTTATTAACAGTCATTGCAATTCCGTTTCCGCTTCCGCAGATAACGATTCCAAAATCAGCTTTTCCTTCAGATACATCATTTGCAACTGGATGTCCAAAATCTGGATAATCTACAGAAGCATCAGTATCTGTACCATAGTTAGTTACCTCATATCCTTTTGCTGTAAGCCATTCAACAATTGCTTTTTTATATTCTGGACCTGCGTGATCGTTTCCTATCGAAATTTTCATTTTTCTATACTATTAAGTTGTGTGATGCAAATTTACTCAATAAATAAATGTTCGCCACGAATTACACCAATTTTCACAAATTATTTTCTTTTTCAATACTATATAAACATTCCAATATAAGTTCATGTAGATTCTTCAAATTCATTTCAAAAAACAAGAATCACAACTATCTTACTGTCAAAACCTTATAGGTTATTAACAATTTTGATAACTCTATAAGTATCTCATAATCAATAAAGAATAAACAAAATATTTGTTAAAATTTTGAGGTGTTAATAGGAGTTTGTAATTGCTTGATATTCAATTAACTTTAAGTTAACAGAAAATGTTAATAAGTTCGAAAAGAAAATTAGAAGTTTTTTTTGGTTGTTTCAAAAAAATACCTAATCCAAAACTGGAATTAAATATGCAAGAAAAGTTTCGTGAATTTTTGGAAAAGTTATCAATACCAAAAACACCATTTTCAACAGAAATCAACATATCAACTTATCTACAAAATCAATTCAAATTTGGTTGTCAACCGTTGTTAATTAAAATACAAAAAGTCTTATAAATTAATCATTTAACTAAAAATAACTATGTTGATAACTCAGAATAAATAAGTAAAACGAGATTTCAATGACTTCAAAAAAAAAATTATTCGACATATTAACACACTATAATAACCATCAAATTTTTTTAAATTTTTAAAAATCTTTTTTGTTGTATTTAATATATGTTGAAAACTAAAAAAGTTGAAAAGGAAAAAATTTTTTTTTGAATTGAATTTGACTCTGTTTTGAGTTCGTTTGAATTTTGTTTCAGACGATTTTGAGAGGATTGTTGAGATTGTCCAGTATTTCTTGAACTTGTTCGAAATCGTTTGGATGAACTTTGAGTTTGATTCCGCCCAGTGCCGCTGAGTATAATGGAACGACGGAGAGCGTCATTTCGTTTTCGAAAAAATAAGGGATTCCTTCTTGTTCTAGTAAGTGTTTGAGAACCACGGTTTCGTGCAGATAATTGAATACGGCAATCGTTTTGAAGCTTTCCATTTTAGGTCTTTTTGTAAATGTACGAAAAGTTATATTTTTAATAATTCTATTTGTTAAAAAGTATTATCTGATTTCTTATTTGTAATTTTAAACCTTATAAGAAAAGATATATGAGTAAGAAAATTAGAAAGCCGATAAAAAAGGAGAAAGATTTCTCTGGAAAAATACTTAAGATTTTATCGCAAAATGCTAATAAACCTTTCAATTACAAACAAATAGGAGCAAAGCTAGAATTAGACGATACAAAAAGCAGAAATCAGATTATAAAAGATTTAAAGATTCTTGCAGCTCAGAAGAAAATTATAGAAACAGAACCTGGAAAGTACTTAATTAAAGCAGTTAGTCAGGATTACTACGAAGGAACAATTGATATGACGAGCAGGAAAACGGCATATTTTATTTGTGATGAGTTTGAAGAAGATGTTTTTATTCCGACCAATAATTTGAATCGTGCATTAGACAAAGACAAAGTAAAAGTTTATGTTTATAACAGAAGAAAAGGAAAAAGACCTGAAGGTGAAGTAATTGAAGTTATAGAAAGAGATAAAACAGAGTTTGTTGGTGTAATTGATATGCAGCCAAATTTTGCTTTTGTTTCTACTGCAAATCCTAAAATGTATACCGATATTTTTATCCCTAAAGATAAAATTGGTGAAGCAGAAAACGGTGATGTTGTTTTAGTTAAGATTGAAGATTGGCCAAAAAGAGCCGATAGTCCGTTTGGATCTGTAATTAGAGTTTTAGGAAAACCTGGTGAACATAATACTGAAATTCATGCTATTCTAGCAGAATATGGATTGCCTGCAGATTTCCCTGTTGAAGTTGAAGTTTTTGCACAAAAACTGGATACTTCGATTCAGGAATCTGAGATTGCAAAACGTCGTGATATGCGCGATACGCTTACATTTACGATTGATCCAAAAGATGCAAAAGATTTTGATGATGCCTTGTCATTCAAAAAATTAGAGAATGGAAACTTTGAAATTGGTATTCACATTGCCGATGTTTCATACTATTTGGAAGAAGGAACAATCCTAGATGATGAAGCTTATCAGCGTGCTACTTCGGTTTATTTGGTAGATAGAGTAGTACCAATGCTTCCTGAAGTTTTGTCTAACTTTGCTTGTTCGTTACGTCCAAATGAGGAGAAATATACTTTCTCTGCTATATTTGAAGTTTCTCCAACTGCGCAAGTTATTAACCAATGGTTTGGAAGAACAGTAATTTATTCAGATCAGCGTTTTGCTTATGAAGAAGCACAATATATCATTGAAACAAAAGACAATACCATTCCAGTTGATGTTTCTATTACTGGAGAATCGTATGTTGTTTCAGATGAAATTAGAGAAGCTACTTTGAAACTTGATGAATTAGCTAAGATTTTAAGAAAGAAAAGAATGCAGCAAGGTGCTATTTCTTTTGATAAAGTTGAAGTGAAATTTAATCTTAACGAAGAAGGAGAACCAGAAGGAGTATATTTTAAAATATCAAAAGATGCCAATCATTTGATTGAAGAATTTATGCTTTTGGCTAACAGAAAAGTAGCAGAATACATTGGAAAACAAAAGAAAACATTTGTTTACCGTATTCACGACGAACCAAATGAAGATAAGTTAATTGCAATGCAAACCGTAATTGCTAAATTTGGTTATAAGATTGATTTTAGAACAAAAGGTGATATAGCCAAATCAATAAATGCTTTAATGGAAGAAGTAAACGGTAAGAAAGAACAAAATCTTATTGATACTCTTGCTATTAGAAGTATGAGCAAAGCCAAATATTCGACTGATAATATTGGTCATTATGGTTTAGCTTTTGATTATTACAGCCATTTTACATCGCCAATTCGTCGTTATCCAGACGTTATGGTACACAGATTGCTACAGTATTATTTAGACGGAGGAGCTTCTGTAGATGAAGAAACTTACGAAACCAAATGTCTGCATTGTTCAAATATGGAAAACTTAGCAACAAATGCTGAGCGTGACAGTATTAAGTACATGCAGGTTAAATACATGCAGGATCATCAGGATGAAGAATTCCTTGGTGTTATTTCTGGTGTTACAGAATGGGGAATTTATGTTGAAATCGTTTCTAACAAATGTGAAGGAATGGTAAGAATCAGAGAAATAAAAGAGGATTACTATACTTTTGACGAAAGGCAATATGCTTTGGTTGGAGCTAATTCAAATAATTTATTGCAGTTAGGAGATGAAATTTATGTTAAAGTAAAAAATGCTGATTTAGTTAAAAAACAACTTGATTTTCATTTTTTAAGAAGAGCACAATAAGTATTAATTTAAAAATAAAAGTATGAGAAAGCTAATTATTGGAGTAGCAATTTTATTTGTACAAATGTCTTTTGGTCAGGTTACCAAAGAGTTAGGAGATTTTGATACCGTTAAAGTATTTGATAAATTAAGTGTAAAATTAGTTCAAGGATCTGAAAATAAAATTGTTATAAAAGGGGCAAGAGAAACAGAAGTAGAAGCTGTTAATAAGAATGGTATTTTGAAACTAAGAATGCCTTTTCCAAAACTTCTTTCAGGAAATGATCTTGATATCACTTTGTATTACAAACATATAGAACTGATTGATGTTAATGAAGGAGCAACTGTAACAAGCAATGAAGCTATCAAAGCAACTTCATTTAAAGTAAGTGCTCAAGAAGGTGGAATTATTAATGTTGATTTAAATGTTGATAAACTTAAAGTAAGCTCTGTTTCAGGAGGTTCGATTACTTTGACTGGAAAAGCAGAAAATCAGGTTGCAAGTTTAGGAGCTGGCGGTTATTTGTTGGCAAGTAAATTAAATACGTCTCAGACTACTGTAAGCGTTTCTGCGGGAGGAAAAGCCGATGTTAATGCTTCAACCCTAGTCGATGCAAAAGTGAGCGCAGGAGGCTCTATTTACATTTATGGGAAACCGAAACAAATTAATCAGAAAACAGTTTTTGGAGGTAAAATCGAAGAAGTAAAATAACACAAGATATTTGATGATAAATGATATTCTGGCTGGACTGCCATGGGGACTTGTTCTTAGCTTTATGGTAGGTCCAGTATTTTTTGTTCTATTAGAAACCAGTATTACAAAAGGATTTAGAGCTGCAATTGCTTTTGATTTTGGAGTAGTATTAGGCGATATTTTTTTTATTGCTATAGCATATTTAGGAAGTTATAGACTGATTTCCAGTTTAAAAGATAAACCTGCACTGTTTATTTTTGGTGGAATAATTATGCTGTCGTACGGCATTATTTCATTTGTAAAATTAAAAAAAGAGGAAAAAATTAATGACGAAGAAATTGATCGTGATATCTTAAAAAGAAACTACGGAAGTTTGTTTGCAAAAGGTTTTTTACTAAACGTTATAAACATTGGAGTCCTTGGTTTCTGGCTTGCTGTTATTATTTCGGTTGGACCAAAATTAGAAATGCAGAATTCAAGAATGTTCACTTTTTTTGCTGCAGTGATTATAACTTATTTATTAGTTGACTGCATTAAAATTTTGTTAGCCAAACAATTAAAATCTAAAATGACACCAACTAATATTCTTAAAATAAAAAAAGGTATTAGTATTGTTTTGATGTTTTTTGGATTTGTATTAATGATCCAAGGCTGGTTTCCAAAAGAAAAAGAAATGGTTAAAAATGCTTTTGAAAAGATTGAAAAAAAGTAGTTTTTAATAACTCAAAAATATAAAATCAAACCTCTGAATTTCAGAGGTTTTTTTATGTTTATAATGTTCGTAAAGAACTTTGTCAAAGTTTAAAAATTTGACAAAGTTGACACAGTTTGTCATTTCGACGAAGGAGAAATCTTAGCAAGTAACTCCGTAATAATTGTCCAATCTTTGTAGAGCTTCTCGTGGAGATTTCTCCTTCGTCGAAATGACAAGATTGTGGAAAGTTTAGGCATAAAAAAAAGAGACACATTTCTGTATCTCTTTTAGAGGCATCGTCCGGATTCGAACCGGAGTAGGAGCTTTTGCAGAGCCCAGCCTAGCCGCTCGGCCACGACGCCATTACTTGAACGGTTGGCAAAAGTAACTAAAATCTTTAAATTTCAAAAGTTTCGAATGAACTATTTTAAAAAAATACAGATTTAATTGCAATGATTACTTTCTAATTTCCGTCATTTTTATAGTAACTGACTCAACATCACCACCAATAGGCGGATTAATTTTAGAAACCCAAACTGTTGTTTTTTCTACTGTTTCTATCTCTGCAAGTACGCGAATATTGATTCTTTTAGCAACATGTTCTAATAAATGCGAACGAATTGCCATTTCTTCTGCTACAATTTTGTTCAAATGAACATAGTCAACAGTGTCTAAAAGATGATCTGTTTCTGCTGATTTCTGTAAATTGGTTTTAATTTTTAGATCAACAGTATAATCAGATCCAATTTTTCCTTCTTCAATTAAACATCCGTGATAAGAAAAAGTGCGAATGTTTTTAAGTTTAATAACTCCCATTTTTATAGTTTTATTCTTGTAGTGTTTGGATTTTGATAATTGGATGTTACAGCGTATACTGTAACTATTTTGTTAATTTCATCAACTGTAAAATGAATAGTGTATGGGAATTTTTTCAAAGGTAAGGTTCTAACTATATTATACTTTTCTTCAAAAAATGGAAATGTATTTAAAGTATCTACATACTTTTGATATTCATTAAAAAATTTTGTTCCTAAACCATTAGAAAGAGATTCATAATATTCAGCAATTTCATCTACTTCTAATTCAGCTCTTAAGAGAATATTTATTTCGAACATTACTTCTTATTCCATTTAGCATTGAGTCTTTTTTTAGACTCTTCCCAACTAATAAAATCCTCTGGTTTAGCATTTTTTATACGATCCAAAACCATTTCTTGTTGCCATAATGGAATTTCATTCTCAACATTTTCATCTATAGAAACGTCTGGAACATGTTTGAAAAAACTAATAAATGTTTCGTAAAAATCGTCTGGAATTGTAACGGTTAATTGTCTCATAATTCTGAATATTTATACAAAAATACTAAATAAACTAATTGAAGATTTTAAGTTTAACGTTTCATGTTTTGCGCCACTTAAATAACTTTAAACCTGAAACCTGAAACCTTTTTTTTATCTTTGCTAAAATTACTATAAAATAATGGCATCAGAAGAGAAATCACTCAATTTTATTGAACAAATCATAGAGGAAGACGTAAAATCAGGTCTTTCAAATACTAAACTTCGCTTTCGTTTTCCACCAGAACCTAATGGTTATTTACACATAGGGCACGCAAGTTCTATTGCTTTAAATTTTGGTTTAGGAATTGATTATCAATCTCCTGTGAATTTACGTTTTGATGATACAAACCCTGAAAAAGAAGAACAGGAATTTGTTGATGCTATTAAAAAAGATGTAGAATGGTTAGGATATACTTGGGCAGAAGAATGTTATGCATCAGATTATTTCCAACAATTATACGATTGGGCAGTTTTATTAATTAAAAAAGATAAAGCGTATGTTGATAGCCAATCTTCTGAAGATATGGCGATTCAAAAAGGAACTCCATCTACAACTGGAACCGATTCTCCATTTAGAAATCGTTCTGTTGAAGAAAATTTAGATTTATTCGAAAGAATGAAAAATGGTGAATTTGAGGCTGGTACACATATTCTTCGTGCTAAAATTGACATGAAATCAACAAACATGTTAATGCGTGATCCAATTATGTACCGAATTTTACATAAAGAACACCATAGAACTGGAGATGCCTGGAAAATATATCCAATGTACGATTGGGCACACGGACAAAGTGATTATTTAGAGCAGATTTCTCACTCATTTTGTACATTAGAATTCTTGCCTCACCGTGAATTATATGATTGGTTTTTAGATCAGATTTTTGATGATAATAAACTGCGTCCAAAGCAAAGAGAATTCGCAAGACGTAACTTATCGCATACTGTTGTTAGTAAAAGAAAATTACAGCAACTAGTTAAGGAAAAGCATGTTAACGGTTGGGATGATCCAAGAATGTCAACCATTTCTGGATTAAGAAGACGTGGTTATACAGCTGCTTCTTTACGTAATTTTGCTAATACAATTGGTATTGCAAAACGTGATAATTTGATTAATGTATCGGTTTTAGAATTTTGTATTCGTGAAGATTTGAACAAAATTGCACCTCGCGTAATGGCTGTTTTAGATCCTGTAAAATTGGTAATTACAAATTATCCAGAAGAAAAAGAGGAGTGGTTGGAAGCTGAAAATAATCAAGAAGATGAAAATGCAGGTTTCAGAAAAGTGCCTTTTTCTCGTGAATTATACATTGAAAGAGAGGATTTTTTAGAAGAAGCTCCAGCTAAATATTTCCGTTTGACTTTAGGAAAAGAAGTTCGTCTTAAGAATGCTTATATCATTAAAGGAGAATCAGTTGTAAAAGATTCCGAAGGAAATATTACAGAAATTCATGTAACATATGATACTGATTCTTTAAGCGGAAGCGGAACAGAAGCAAGCCAAAGAAAAGTATCTGGAACATTACATTGGGTTTCTATCAAACATGCATTGGAAGCAGAAGTTCGTTTGTACGATCGTTTGTTTACAGATGAAGCTCCAGACAGTTATAAAGACAAAAATTTCTTAGATTTTGTCAATCCAAATTCATTAGAAATTGTAACCGGATTTGTTGAACCAAGTTTATCAACAGTTCAAAATGAAGATAAATTTCAGTTTCAACGTTTAGGTTATTTTACTGTTGATAAAGACTCAACTGCTTCAAAATTAGTATTTAACAAAACTGTTGGATTGAAAGATGCCTGGGAAGAAAAGGGTAAAAAAGAAGAAAACAGCATCAATAATTCTTTAAAAGAAATCAACAAATATTTTAAAGTTGAAACTAAACCAGAACGAATTGCAATTGAAAGTGCAATAGGGGAGAACATCAAAAATGTTTCTAGTTTTTCACTTTTACAACATTCATTAAAGAAGAATATCAACAATAATAAGGCTTCATTGTTATTTTCTCAATTTATTTTGAAATATTCAAATTGGAAATCAACTGATTTTGAGGAAGAAGATATTAAGAAATTATATTCAATGTCATTAAAAAGTGAATCGACTTATGTAAGATCAAAAGCACTTTTGAATATAAGAGATATTGAAAGTGAAAGTTTCAAAAATCAATTTGATGATGAAATTTTGAAATTATATTCAAATCCACCAAAAAATGCTTCTGAAAGAGAAATTGAAATTCTTTCTGAAATGGTGAAGAAGTAATATCAGCTAAATTTATGAAAAGCGCTTTTATAAGCGCTTTTTTTTATTATATAGATTTACTATTGAAATTATAAAATTTATAATTTTTATAGATTAAAAGTGGCTTTCATAAATTGATTTTAATAGAAAATAAAATTTTGTTGGATAAGGAATTCATTTTTTAGATTTAAGATTATTAGAAGCCTTTATTTTAATTTTACCCTCTTTTATCTCCAAATTTTGCCATAAAATTTTTATTAATAAATTATATTGATATAATTTTATATTTATTATTACTTATATTTATTATTAATAAAATCTATTATTTTTATATTTTTAATTTATTTTATAGATTAAAAATGACCTTCATAAATTATCTTTAAGCTAAAATAAAAAATGGTTGAGTAAAGAAGATGTTTTTTAAATTTTCATTCATTATAACTTCTTATTTTAAATTTTTAGTTTTTTAATTTTCATTTTTACTTTAAAACTTATAAAAATAGATTTTAACTATTTTAATTTTAAAATTTAATTATTTATGTTTATTATTTATTAAATCTATTATAATGTAATTTTTAATTTATTTTATATATGATAATAAATTTCAAAAAATATTTGAAGATGAAAGTAAAAACTAGCTAAATCCTGAAGACACATTTTTATTTCATTTAACAAAACTCTTTTTTTGAAAATTTAGATGTTTTAAATTTCAATTTTCTTCTCAAGAATAAAATTAAAGTTTTTTCTTATTTTTTAAGTTTTGAATTTCAATTTTATAATTATAAGTTTTAACTATTATTTTTTTAATAATACTGTATTTATTATTATTATTTATAAAATTGATTTAAAAATTAAAAGTAATAGTTTTTATAGATTAAAATCAACCTCCATAAATCGATTTTAAGACGTTTTTTAAACTTAATTGATAGATAACTCATTTTTTGAATTATTATTTATTTATGGCTTTTATTTTAGTTTTTGATGTTATTTTAGTCAGTTTAACTGCTTGTTAACACACAATTGTTTATAAAACTGCTATTTTTAACTCAATATCAAAAGTCAGAGATGATTTTTGTAAAAAATTAAAATTTGCCGTAAAGAATCTAAGCTGAGATTTATTGTTTTTAAAAACTCGTAATTTTTATGACAGTAGATTATCAAAACTGATTTCCCAAAAAGACAATTTTATGTTCTCATTTTTATTATGATGTAATTTTGATAATATTTCGCGTAAAAGATATTTTTCAATTTGTATTGTAATGTACAAAATTCCATAATGTTGAATTTGTGTGAAAGTTTAGTTTTTAAATTTCAAGTCTGACAATTTTTAATTTAAATCTAATTATCATGAAAATTTTATATTTTACGCTAGCGTTATTATTTGCAAATGTTGCAATTTCACAAACACATCAAATTACAAAACATAATGGAGAACAACTTGATGTAAATTTTATTAAAAATGAAAATGGTTTAATTTATTATTCAGTAAACGGAAGTTCTGAAGAAATTAAAATTAGTAAACATGCCGTTTCATCTATCACAAATAAACAAACAAAACAAACTCAAAAAATTTCTGATAGAATAATTGTAGATTCAAAAGATGATTACAAAATGGTTACAGTTTTACCACAAGAAAAGACAGTAGGACTGAAGCAGACTGGAACTTTTACTGGAGTCTCGACCAAGACAAAAGGTGAACCGCCTATTGCAAATCAAAACCAAACTGCCATGAGAATTAAAAGTAAGTCGGCTTCAAATGGTTCTCCATTTGTAAGCATAACTGAAAAAGATGGTAAATATGAAGCTACAACTTATGTGTATTAATTAGATTGTTAATTTTTTGTAAATTACAATTAATCAGAAAATTATAAGTTCAAAAAAGAGTATCTTTAAGTAATAATTTAAAATTGTAATATCATGTCTAAGAACTTAAATACAGCCGCAGCAATTTTGGCTGCAGCAGCTGCAGGAGCGGCTATCGGAATTTTATTTGCTCCAGATAAAGGATCTAAAACTCGAGCAAAAATCAAAGAAGGTTTAGATGATGCTAAACATAATATTAAAGATTCTTTTGATGCTAGTTCTGAAGTCTTACGTGAAAGATTTACAAGTGCAACTCAAAATCTTGACGGAACATTAAATGATTTACTTTCAAATGTTAGTCATAAAACAGAAGAAGTAATTACTTTTTTGGAAACTAAATTAGCTGAGTTAAAAGCACAGAACGCTAAACTTCAGAAATAATATTTTTATAAAGCACATTACTTGCCTATTTTTATAAGGAAGTTTTGTGCTTTTTTTATTTAAAATTATAATTATGGCTTTTGAAGAATTAAAAGAAAACACTGAAAAAGTTCAAGATCAGGCTAAAGAATATATTGAAAGTCATTTAGCTTATTATAAACTTTGGGGCTTTAAGGTTGCAATGAAATCGACAACTTTGATCTTTAAGTTTACTTTGATTTTGTTATGTTTCAGTATGGTTATGATTTTTGGATCTTTTGCCGCAGCGTATGCTTTTGGTTCTTTGTTTGAAAGTAATGCTCTCGGATTTTTGACAGTAGGAGGAATCTATTTAGTTATAACTATTTTACTTTTCTTCATAAAAGACAAAATGGTGGAAGGACCAATTTTGGAGAAATTTTCTGAAATCTTTTTTAATGATTAATTATGGAAAGAAAAAAATACTCTTCGTATGCTGAGATTGAAAGAGATCTAGAAATTTTGAAATTGGAGAAAGAAATCAATTATCAGAAATTGGTTTTAAGTTTTCAGAAAACTAAGGAAAGTATCACACCGCAAAATATTGTAAATGGTTTTGTTTCATCTTACACTGAATACTTTTCAAATTCTTATCTAAAAATTATTCAATCAATTTTACCTTATGTGATTGGTTGGTTTATGAATAAAAAAAGAGGCGATTAAGCCTCTTTTTTATTTTTCAATTTATTGCTGAACATCTGGTTGAATGTCGTCTTCGTAACCAGATTGATGTTGAGTTGGTTTTTGTTTTTCAATCTTTTTGGTATTCTTTTTCATCATTTCGCCAACTTGGTTTGAAGCTGAAAATGAAGCAACCATATTATTCAACATATCACTTCCAGCTTGAGGAGAATTTGGAAGAAGAATCAAGTTAGAATTTGTATCAGATCCAATAGATTGTAACGTATCATAATGTTGAGTTACTACAATTAGGGCAGAAGCTTCTTGAGAATTAATTCCAACTTTGTTCAAAACTTCAACACTTTCTACAAGACCTCTTGCAATTTCACGACGCTGATCTGCAATACCTTGTCCTTGTAAACGTTTACTTTCTGCTTCAGCTTTTGCTTTTGCAACAATTCTAATTCTTGAACTTTCAGCTTCAAATTCAGCTGCAGTTTTTTCTCTATCAGCAGCGTTGATTCTGTTCATTGCATTTTTTACCTGGATGTCTGGATCAATATCTGTAACCAAAGTATTAATGATATCATATCCGTAAGTAGACATTGCTTCGTTCAATTCACGTTTTACTGCAACTGCAATATCATCTTTTCTTTCAAAAACATCATCCAATTTTAATTTTGGAACTTCGGCACGAACCACGTCAAAAACATAAGAAGTAATCTGATCGTGTGGATATTCTAATTTATAAAATGCTTCGTAAACTTTATCTTGAATCACTTTAAACTGAACTGAAACTTTCATTTTGATGAAAACGTTGTCTCTAGTTTTAGTTTCGATGATAACATCTAACTGTTGAATTTTAAGATTTACTCTTCCGGCCAATCTATCAACCATTGGAATTTTAAGTTGCAATCCTGAATTTCTAACACTTTGGAATTTTCCAAAACGTTCAATAATTACAGAAGATTGCTGTTTCACAGTAAAGAAAGACGACATAAAAATGAAGAATGCCAATACTAAAATGATAATTAATGCTGTACTCATGGTTTTTTAATTTATATTTATGATTCTGGTAAATTACGAAAATTCTTCTAAAATAAAATTATCAAACATTAAAAAAACGCTAAGAACATTTTTGAGATGTTTCTTAGCGTTTCTATTTTTTTAAACATTAAGGCATTAAGAAAATTAAGATCAAGCTTTGTCAAGAGAATAAAGCTGAGTTTTATGAACTAAAATCTTTTACTATTTTACCATCAAGAAAAGCTTAATTAACTTAATATCTTAATGGTAATTTTTTTTATAAACTTGAAATTGCTTTCTGAATTCTAGAAATAGTTTCTTCTTTTCCAATGATTTCAACAATGTCAAATAGGTGAGGACCTTTAAGAGCTCCAACCAAACTTAGACGGAAAGGTTGCATTACTTTACCCATTCCGATTTCGTTTTTAGTTAACCAATCTTTTACAATTGTTTCAATATTTGCTGAAGTAAAATCTTCAATATTTTCTAAAACTGAAATCAATTCCTGCATTAAAGTTGGAGTTTCTTCTTTCCAATTTTTACTTGCTTTTTCATCGTATGATGTTGGAGCCTGGAAAAAGAAATCTGTTAAATCCCAAAAATCAGAAACAAAGTTTGCTCTTTCTTTGATAAGTGATACAATTCGAGTTGTCACTTCGAGCGGAGTTGAGAAGCCTTTTTCTTCTAAAATAGGAGTGAAGCTTTTTGCCAAATCAGCATCATTTTGTTTTACTAAATATTGGTGGTTGAACCATTTGTTTTTCTCTGGATCAAATTTAGCTCCAGCTTTATGAACTCTGTTCAAGTCAAAAGATTCAGCTAATTCTTCTAACGAAAATAATTCTTTGTCAGTTCCATCGTTCCATCCTAAAAGAGCAAGGAAGTTTACAACTGCTTCTGGGAAAAATCCTTTTTCTCTGTAACCAGATGAAATGCCTTCTTCAGTTTTCCATTCTAATGGAAATACTGGAAATCCCATTTTGTCTCCATCTCTTTTTGATAATTTACCATTTCCAATTGGTTTCAAAATCAAAGGTAAATGTGCAAATTCTGGAGCTTCCCAACCAAATGCTTTGTATAATAAAACGTGAAGTGGCATAGATGGCAGCCATTCTTCACCACGAATTACATGTGACGTTTCCATCAAATGATCATCGACAATATTTGCTAAATGGTATGTTGGCATTCCGTCACTTTTGAATAAAACTTTATCATCCAAAAGATTAGTTTCAAACTTCACATCTCCACGAATGATATCTTTCAAATGTAAAATTTCATCAACTGGAGTTTTAAAACGGATTACATAATGCTCTCCATTTGCAATTCTCTTAGCAGTTTCTTCTGCAGAAATAACTAGAGAAGTATCTAATTTTTCACGATTGTGGTGATTGTAAATAAATGTTTTTCCTTCAGCTTCATGCTCATTTCTTAATGAAGTTAAAGATTCTGGAGTATCAAAAGCATAATAAGCCCAACCAGAATTTATCAACTGATCAGCATATTGTTGGTATAAATCTTTACGTTCGCTTTGTCTGTATGGACCAAACTTTTCATTTTTTCCAACCGTTTCTTCAGGAGCAATTCCTAACCATTCAAGAGCTTCCATAATGTAAGCCTCTGCACCAGGAACAAAACGAGTCTGATCTGTATCTTCAATTCTCAGATAAAAAACACCGTTATGTTTCTTTGCAAATAAATAATTAAATAGGGCAGTACGAACTCCGCCGATATGTAATGGTCCAGTCGGACTTGGTGCAAAACGCACACGAACTTGCTTTGACATTTGTTTAAAATTTTGTTGCAAAGATACGTTTTATGATTTTAGATTTCAGAATGTTGATTTCAGATTTTCAATCTTAGAACCTTAGCGTCTTAGTAACTTAGAATCTTAAAAAGGTATTATTATAATTACTACTTTTATAGGTTATAATTAAAACAGATTTATTTTGAAAACATCATCTGCCATATATCAAAAGTTAGAGGCTTTCATTAAGAAATATTATACCAATGAATTGATAAAAGGGATATTACTTTTTACAGGTTTTGGGTTGCTGTATTTTCTATTTACGCTTTTTATAGAATACTTTCTTTGGTTGAAACCTCTTGGAAGAACTTTTCTATTTTGGTTATTTGTTGGAGTTGAAGTTTTTCTTTTAATCCGTTTAATTCTTTTCCCATTGTTCAAGTTATTCAAACTTCAAAAGGGAATAGATTATACTCAAGCTTCAAAAATTATCGGAAATCATTTCACAGAAGTGAGTGATAAGCTGACGAACTTTTTACAATTGTCTTCTGAAAATAATGCTGAAAGTTCTGAATTAGTTTTAGCTTCAATCGAGCAAAAAGCAAATTCGCTTCAGCCAATTCCATTTGGAAATGCAATCAATTTTAAAGCTAACAAAAAATATTTGCCATTAGCTTTAGTACCAATTTTACTTTTTGCAGTGTTTTATATTTCTGGAAATAGTAATGTAATTTCTCAAAGTTTGAATAGAGTAGTGCATTTCAATTCTGCATTTTTACCGCCAGCTCCTTTCAAATTTGTGGTATTGAATTCGAATTTACAGGCAGAACAAAATAAAGATTTTGTGATCAAAATGGAATCTGTTGGGAATGTAGTTCCAGAAAATGTGATGATTCATATTGGTGACGAAAGCTATTTTATGGAGTCTTCTCAACCTGGAAAGTTTGAATTTAAAGTAGAGAAACCAGCAGAAAATATTCAATTTTCTTTTGAAGGAAATTCGGTTATTTCTGAGGAATACGAATTGAAAGTAATCACAGTTCCATCAATTGCAAACTTCGAAATGGTCTTGAATTTTCCTTCTTATCTAAAGAAAAAATCAGAGACAATTCAAGGAACTGGAAACGCAATTGTACCAGAAGGAACAACTGTAACTTGGAAAATTAATACTAAATCTACACAAGAAGTAGCATGGAAAAAAGATAATGAAGTTTTCAAGTTTAATAAGGTAGAAAATGAGTTTAAATTGGCTAAAAATATAAGTCAAAATACAGAATATCAAATTCTTACGTCTAATGATAAGGTTAAATACTACGAGAAATTAGACTATCAGCTGTCTGTAATCAAAGATCAGTATCCAACCATTAATGTGGGGCCTGCGCCAGACAGTTTGAAGTTAGATAAGAACTATATTTTAGGAAGATTGAGTGATGATTACGGACTAGCAAAGCTACAAATTGTATACTACGAACGTAACAAACCACAATCTGCAAAGCGTGGAAATATTCCTGTGAAGTCTGGAGTATTCGATCAGTTTGTTTTTAATTTTCCAAGTAATCTTCCAGTTGAAGAAGGCGTGTCTTACGAATACTATTTTGAAGTTTTTGATAACGATGCTCCACACGGATTTAAGTCTACAAAGTCTTCTACGTTTTCAGATCGTGTAGCTACAACAGATGAAATTCAGGATCAGGAATTACAACAGCAGAATAATAATATCAATAGTTTATCTAAATCTTTGAAGAACCAAACGAAGCAAATTTCAGAAATGGATAAGCTTCAAAATACCGGAAAAGAAAAAGATAATTTAGAGTTTAAAGATCAGCAGAAGATCAATGATTTTATCAAACGTCAGAAACAACAAGACGAAATGATGAAACAGTTTTCTGAGAAAATGAATCAGAATTTAGATAAATTCAAAGATGATAAGAAGGATAAAACTGCTGAAGATTTACAGAAGCGTTTGGATAATGCACAGAAAGATTTAGAAAAGAATCAGAAATTATTAGACGAATTAAAGAACTTGAATGATAAATTAAACAGTGAAGAACTGTTTGATAAAATGGAAAAGTTCAAACAAATCAGTAAAAACCAATCTCGTAATTTAGAGCAATTGGTTGAGTTGACCAAGCGTTTTTATGTTTCTAAAAAAGCAGAACAAGTTGCTGAGAAACTAAATAAACTCTCAGAACAACAGGAACAGTTATCTAATAAAGAGAAAGAAAATACGAAAGAGAAGCAAGATGAAATCAATAAATCTTTTGAAAAAATTCAAGAAGATTTAAAAGATTTGAAAGAAGAAAATAAGACTTTAAAGAAACCTTTAGACATTCCATCTGATGCTTCTAAAGAGAAAGATGTAGACAATGATCTTAATAAAGCTTCTGAAGAATTAAGCAAAAAGAATACTTCTGGTGCTAAGCCAAAACAGAAAAGTGCTGCAAAGAAAATGAAGTCTATGGCTCAGGAAATGCAGAGCGAAATGGAAGGTGGAGAACAAGAACAATTAGAAGAAGATGTAGCAATGCTTCGTCAGATTCTAGACAATCTTTTAGCTTATTCTTTATCACAAGAAGATGTGATGAAACAGTTCAAGGCAATGAAATTAGGTTCATCTACATTTACAAAGAACATCAAGATTCAGCAGAATTTAAAACAACAGTTTAGACATGTTGATGATAGTTTGTTTGCACTTTCATTACGTAACCCAAAGGTAGCAGAAGACGTAACTAAAGAAATTGGAAATGTACAATACAACATGGATAAAGCGATTGAAACTTTAACTGATGTTCAAATTCCTAGAGGAGTTTCACACCAACAATATGCTGTTTCATCTGCTAATAAGTTAGCGGATTTCTTGAGCGATCTATTGAACAATATGCAGATGTCTATGCCTAAACCAGGAGCTGGAAAACCAAAACCTGGTGACGGACCTGGAATGCAATTGCCAGATATTATTCAGAAACAAAAAGGTCTAGCCGATAAGATGAAAGAAGGAATGAAGTCAGGACAACAACAGGGAGATAAACCTGGTGAAGGTAAAGATGGAAAGTCTGGACAAGGACAAAGCGGGCAGGGTAAAGATGGTCAAGGTAAGGAAGGCCAAGGAAATAAAAGTGGTGATAAAGGTTCTTCTGGTAAAGATGGAAAGAATGGAAAAGGAGAGAAGAATGGTAATGAAGGAGAAGATGGTGAAGGAGATGCAGAAGCTATTATGGAAATTTATAAAGTGCAAGTTAAACTTAGAGAAGCATTACAAAAAGAATTAGCAAAGAAAGGTTTAGACTCTCAAGGTAAATCTGTGATAGATCAAATGAAGCAATCTGAAAAACAAATTTTAAATAAAGGTTTTAAGAATGAGAACTTGCAACGTATACTAAACATCCAACAAGAATTATGGAAATTAAACAATGCAGTTCAGCAACAAGGGCAAGATACACAAAGACAATCTGAAACAAATAAGGCTGAATTTACAAATCGTTCGAATGCTTTACCAAGTTCATTATTGGAATATTTAAACAGCGTTGAGATATTAAACAGACAATCACTACCTTTGCGCTCGAATTTTAATCAAAAAGTTCAAGAATACTTTAATACAAAATGATAAATTTTAATTACGAAACTGATTTTACTTTAGGAGACGAGCAGGCTTTTAGCGACTGGTTAAGTGCAGTAATTGTTTCTGAGAACAAGATTGAAGGAGAGATCAATTATATATTTTGTGACGATGAATATCTTCATAAGATCAACGTTGAATATCTAGATCACGACACACTTACAGATATAATTAGTTTTGATTATACAGTTGGTAACGAGTTAAATGGAGATATTTTTGTATCTATAGAACGAGTTGCAGACAATGCAAAAGACTTCAATGTTTCATTTGCTGAAGAACTAAAAAGAGTACTGTCTCATGGTATACTTCATTATTGTGGATACAAGGATAAGACAGATGAAGATGCTCAATTAATGAGAGGAAAGGAAGAAGAGAAGATGAAGATGTTTCACGTGGAACAGTAATTATATCTCTTTTAAAATATATGTTCCACGTGAAACATTTTGTTTTTTTGATTTTTAAACGTTCCACGTGAAACATATTTAAGTAGAATAAAAGAATTTTATAACGTTCCACGTGGAACGTTGAAGCGAATAATTCGGATAAAAGATTAAATCGTTCCACGTGGAACGATTTTTAAGTTTGAATTTTAAAGAGAAAAAAGATGTTTCACGTGGAACATGGTTTAAAAATATTCTTTGGAAGTTTGGAATGGAAGTTTAGAAATGTTTCACGTGAAACATTTCTTTCGGATGTTCTGCTTTGAAAGTTCTGCTTTGAGAGTTCTGATTTGAAAGTTCTGATTTGAAAGTTCTGATTTGAAAGTTCTGATTTGAAAGTTCTGATTTGAAAGTTCTGTTTAAAAGTTCTGTTTAAAAGTTCTGTTTAAAAGTTCTGTTTAAAAGTTCTGTTTAAAAGTTCTGTTTGAAAGTTCTGTTTGAAAGTTCTGTTTGAAAGTTCTAATTGAAAGTTCTAATTGAAAGTTTGAAGATGTTTCACGTGAAACACTTTTGATGATTTAATTTGAAGATTGAGTTTGAACTTGAAACTTTAAACCTGAAACAAAAAAAAAAATACGTTCCACGTGGAACAAGAAAAAATATAAAAGTAATTCTAGAAACCGCTTATACGGTTTTTGGAGAATAATAAAACAAAATGTTTTTAGAAGAATACGATGTTATTGTGGTTGGTGCAGGCCATGCTGGTTCTGAAGCTGCGGCTGCGGCTGCAAATTTGGGATCAAAAACTTTATTGGTTACAATGAGTTTGCAAAACATAGCACAGATGTCTTGTAATCCTGCGATGGGAGGAATTGCAAAAGGACAGATTGTTCGAGAAATTGATGCGCTTGGCGGATATTCAGGAATTGTTTCAGATAAAACTGCGATCCAGTTCAAGATGCTGAACAAATCAAAAGGACCTGCAATGTGGTCGCCAAGAGTTCAAAGTGATAGAATGCGTTTTGCAGAAGAATGGAGAATGATGTTGGAGGCGACTCCAAATCTTGATTTTTATCAAGAGATGGTAAAAGGGTTGATAATCGAAGATGGAAAGATAAAAGGAATTAGAACTTCACTTGGTGTGGAGATTCGTTCCAAATCTGTCGTTTTGACAAATGGTACTTTTTTGAACGGTTTAATTCATATTGGAGAAAAACAATTCGGAGGAGGAAGAGCAGGAGAAAGTGCTGCAACCGGAATTACCGAAGATTTGATCAAAGTTGGTTTTGAAGCTGGAAGAATGAAAACAGGAACGCCACCTCGAGTAGATGGACGTTCTTTAGATTATTCTAAAATGAATGAAGAAAAAGGAGATGCAAAGCCAGCCAAGTTTTCTTATTCAGATGTGACCGCTCCATTAACGCATCAGCGTTCTTGTTACATGACATACACTTCGTTGAATGTTCATGATATTTTGAGAGAAGGTTTTGATCGTTCTCCAATGTTCAACGGAAGAATCAAAAGTTTAGGACCAAGATATTGTCCGTCGATTGAAGATAAAATAAATCGTTTTGCAGATAAAGAACGTCATCAATTATTTGTTGAGCCAGAAGGATGGAATACTTGCGAAGTTTACGTAAACGGATTTTCAACTTCACTTCCAGAAGATATTCAATTTAAAGCGCTTCGTTCTGTTGCAGGTTTTGAAAATGTAAAATTCTTCAGACCTGGTTATGCTATCGAATATGATTTCTTTCCGCCAACACAATTGAAACATACTTTAGAAACGAAGTTAGTTGAAGGATTATATTTCGCTGGACAAATTAATGGAACGACTGGATATGAAGAAGCAGCTTCTCAAGGTTTGATGGCTGGAATAAATGCACACTTGAAAGTGCACGAAAAAGATCCGTTGATTTTAAAACGTGATGAAGCATACATCGGAGTTCTAATTGATGACTTGATTACGAAAGGAACAGAAGAACCATATCGTATGTTTACATCGAGAGCAGAATATAGAACATTGTTGCGTCAAGATAATGCCGATTTCAGATTGACTCCAATGTCATACGAAATTGGTTTAGCTTCTGAAGATCGTTTACGAAGAATGGAAAAGAAATTAAATGAATCTGAAAAGATGGTTCAGTTCTTCAAAGAAACTAGTGTTACGATTGCAGAAACAAATCCAATTTTGGAAGCCAAAGAATCAGCACCAATTTCACAAGGAGATAAAATGTTTAAGATTTTCTCTCGTCCACAAATTGAATTAGAAGATATGTTGAAATTTGAAAAAGTTTCGGCTTATATCGAAGAAAATAATCTGGATGAAGAAATTGTAGAACAAGCCGTAATTCAGGTAAAATATTCTGGTTATATCGAAAAAGAGAGAAATAATGCAGATAAGCTAAATCGTTTGGAAGAAGTGAAAATTCCAGAAAATTTCGATTATAATAAAATCAAATCAATGTCTATTGAAGCAAAACAGAAATTAAGTAAGATTCGTCCGGTAACTATTTCGCAAGCTTCAAGAATAAGCGGAGTATCACCAAGTGATATTTCTGTGCTTTTGATTTATATGGGAAGATAAAGAAGTTCGCAGTCACAGTTTTTAGTTTCCAGTTTTTACTGCGACTGAAAACCGCGACTGAAAACTATTAAATGTTCCACGTGAAACTATTTTTCGTTTTTGATTTTCAGAATCCATTATAAATCTAAAATCTAAAGTCAGAAATCTAAAATTGTAGCTGTTCCACGTGAAACCTTTTGAAGATTTTCGTAAAGTAATATTTCATTAAAAGTACTTTTACAGTTATATTGAATTATAAAAATGCGGAAAGAAATCTAAAGAAGAATTAAAAAAACAAAAAGACAAAAAATCCTAAAAACGAATTTTTATCGTTTTTAGGATTTGCTATAAATTAAACCCAATATCTATAAAATTAAAAAATGAACGTTTTAAACAAAAAACACTTTCTTACGGTAAAAGACCATTCTGTTTCAAAAGAAATTTTTGATTTGTATTACGATGAAGAATTAGATATGCTAATTACTTCTCCACAGCCCGAACTTCAAAATTTGGGTAAATATTACGAAAGCGAAGATTATATTTCGCATACAGATAACAAACGTTCTTTATTTGAAAAAGCATATCACTTTGTAAAAAATATTGCGCTTAAGAATAAATTAAATTTAATCAATAGCCAACAACTGCAAAAAGGTAAAATTTTGGATATTGGTGCTGGAACAGGAGATTTTCTTTTAACAGCAAAAAATGACGGTTGGGAGACGATTGGAGTAGAACCGAGCGATCGTGCTAAAAACATTGCTAAAGAAAAGGGAATTTCATTTGTAGAAGAAATTAGCACTTTAGAAAATCATTCTCTGGATGTAATTACCATGTGGCACGTTTTAGAACACGTTCCAGATTTAGAACTTCAGATCCAAGAATTGAAGCGTTTATTAAAACCAACTGGAACTTTAATTGTTGCGGTTCCAAACTATAAATCGTTTGATGCAAATCATTATCAAACTTTTTGGGCAGCTTACGATGTGCCAATTCACTTTTGGCATTTTTCGAAAAAATCAATTCAAGTGCTTTTTGAAAGAGTTGATATGAAATTGGAAAAAATCCTTCCCATGAAATTCGATTCGTTTTATGTGAGCCTTTTGTCCGAAAAATACAAAACAGGAAAGATGAATTATATTAAAGCTTTTTTCGTTGGTTTGAAATCAAATTGGAAAGCGAAAAGCTCAAAAGAGTATTCATCGCATATTTATGTTTTAAAAAACAAATAGTATAAAAACATGCCTAAAAAGCCATTTTGTCTTCTTGAGATGAAATGGCTTTTTTAGTTTTGAAAAAAGCGCAAAAATGAGCCTTATTTAAGTAATAGCGTTGGATTATTGTTATTATTTTTTCTATAAATAAAAACAATATCATAAAATTTACGCATTTTTTAAACTTTATGCTGATGCTATTGATTTTTTTATATTTTTGTCTCTAATACTTAAAAAATAGAATTTAAAAAAAATGAAAAAAGCATTAGTTATTATCGCACTTTCAGTTTTCGCAGTTTCTTGTAATAAAACAGCAGAGGTAAAGGAAGTAAAAACAGCTTACGTGGATACTTCGGTTTTGATGAAAGAATACACTGAAGCAAAAGATTTAGAGGCAAAGTACAAAGCTCAAGCGGAAGAAAAAGGTAGACAATTACAAGCTGAGATTTCACGTTTTAAACAAGACGCGGCTAATTTTCAAAGCCAGGCACAAGCAAACGGTCAAGCTTGGGCACAGCAAAGAGGAGCTGAATTGCAAAAGAGAGAGCAGCAATTAGGTTATGCTCAACAAGCATTAGCACAACAATTGCAACAAGAAAGTGGTGTTGAAATGGATTCTCTTGTTAGTGGAGTTAAAAAATTCATTAAAGATTACGGAAAGAAAAACGGTTACTCTTACATCTACGGAACTGGAGATGCTGCAACAATTTTGTATGCTGAAGAGAAATACGATATCACAAAAGAAATTATCAAAGCTTTAAATGATAAATACAAAGCAGAGCCAAAAACAGATGCAAAACCAGCAGCTGAAACAAAAGAAGGCGAAGCAAAAAAATAAAACTACCAAACTAACTAAATTACTGAAAACCTAAATCCACTAAGATTTAGGTTTTTTCTTTTTATAAAAATGCGGTAATTTTATTTTCTAATACAAGCCCAATGCAGAACGTTTCAGAAGCGGCAGCTTACACTTTACAATTCATCAATCAGACTCAAAAATCTATTTTCCTTACGGGAAAAGCAGGTACGGGAAAAACTACGCTTTTGCGAGAAATCATCGCGACAACTCACAAAAATACTGTTGTTGTTGCACCAACCGGAATCGCCGCTTTGAATGCTGGTGGCGTAACCATTCATTCCATGTTTCAACTTCCGTTTTCTGCATTTATTCCATCGTATGATGTGAGCGCGCAATTTACAGAAACGGTAAAGTTTGAAAACAAAGAATCACTTCGTCGCCATTTCAAAATGAATAATGTTAAGCGAAATGTAATTAAAAACATGGAGCTTCTTGTGATTGATGAAGTGAGTATGATGCGCGCCGATTTGTTGGACGCGGTAGATTTCATGATGCAGACCGTTCGAAGAAACACTCATCCGTTTGGTGGAGTTCAAGTTTTGTTTATTGGAGATTTGTTACAATTGCCGCCAGTGATTCGCGATGAAGAATGGCGAACGCTGAAAAACTATTACCGTGGGAAGTTCTTTTTCCATTCTCATGTGCTGCAAACGTATCCGCCAATTTATATCGAATTGTCAAAAATCTATCGCCAGACCGACGATGCTTTTATCTCGGTTTTGAACAATTTGAGAAATAACCAAATCACTCCAGAAGACATAGCCATTCTAAATCAGTATGTTAAGCCTGATTTTGACTTCAAAGAGAACAAAGGTTATATCACGTTGACAACGCATAATGCTAAAGCAGATTCTATCAACTCGCAGTCTATCAATGATTTAGATGGAAAAGAATATATCTACACGCCATTTGTTGTGGGAGATTTTCCAGAAAAGATATTTCCTGTCGAAGAAGAATTGAAATTGAAAGTCGGCGCACAAATCATGTTCGTCAAAAATGACTTGTCTTTTGAAAAGAGATATTTCAACGGAAAAATGGGAGTGATCAAATCACTTTCTGATGAAGAAATCTTTGTTCACTTTCCAGAAGAGAACATGACACTCGAAGTGGAAAAGTACGAATGGAAAAATATCCGTTACAAAGTCAACGAACAAACCAAAGATATCGAAGAAGAAGTTTTGGGAACTTTTGCACATTATCCAATCAAGCTGGCGTGGGCGATTACAGTGCACAAAAGCCAAGGTTTAACTTTTGACAAAGCAGCGCTCGATGTATCGCAAGTTTTTCTTCCGGGGCAAGCCTATGTAGCACTTTCGCGTTTGCGTTCGTTAGACGGGCTTATTTTGCTTTCTCCGATGCAGATGAATGGCATTTCGAACGACCAAGATGTGATGGATTACGCTTTGAATAGGGCAACGGAAGAAACTTTGGAGAAAGCGCTTCACTTCGAAACCAAAAATTTTATTCACAACTATTTGATAAACAGTTTTAATTGGGGAGAATTGGCGCAAGAATGGCGAAATCATCGTTTCAGTTATAACGAAAATGCGGCTGGTTCGGAGAAAACGAAACATTCGGTTTGGGCGCATAAGCGAATGGAAATCATGGAACAGCTTTTAGATCCTTCGCAGAAATTCATTTCGCAACTCAATAAAATTTTCATCAAAGAAACGGTCGATTTGTTTTTTGTGAAAGAAAGGGTAGATGCGGCCTACGATTATTTTTTCAAGCCAATGGACAAATTGGTGGATGATCTGATTTACAAAATGGGTGAAATTCAAAAATTTAAAAAAGTAAAAGAGTTCTACGAAGAGCTTAACTTTTTGGAAGATCTTCAGACCAAGGCGGTTTTGAGATTGATGAAAGCCAAGTTATTGATCGAAGTGGTTGTGGCCGGCGAAGAAATCAGTAAAGAAAAACTAACGTCGCCAAATATTAAAAATTACAAAACGAACAAAGCAGAAAGGATTCGAGAAGAGCTGAAAACGACAAATACGGACATTTTTAGGACAGAAGAACCCGTTGTTCGATACAAATCAACTAAGACGGAGAAAAGTGAGCTTAAAACGGCTAAAAAAACGACAGTCGAAGAAACGTATGATTTGTGGATGGATAAAAATTCGGTTGAAGATATTGCGAGAATGCGTAAATTGAATGTTCAAACGATCGAAGGACATTTGATAAAACTTATTCAGTCGAAGAAAATTGAAATCATCGATGTTTTGCCTTATGATAAAATTTTGGCCTTGCGTGAAGCTTTTCAATTTTATCAAGAAGAATCTTTGAGCGGTTTAAAAGAAAAACACGGCGACGAATTCACCTGGGATGAACTAAAAATGTTCAAAGCGAGCATAAATTGATTTTTTGAACGTCCTACGTGAAACACTGTTTTCTGTTTTTCAAAAATCTAATTTCTAACGCATTAAATTATTTTTGACATGAAAACATTTAAAATATTGCTAACAATTCTGTTGTTTAATTCTTCGTTTTTGATTGCTCAGGATTTGAAACCAGAATATCAAAAATTCATTTCGAAATTTATTTTGGAAGTGAAAAACGGCGATAAAGAAGCAATTGCAAAGCGAATAAAATTTCCGTTCAAACGGGAATATCCAATTCCTTCAGTGAAAGATAAAGCAGATTTTGTAAAAAGATATGATCAAATTTTTGATAAAGGTTTGATTGAAAAAATAACAAAATCTGATCCTGCGAAAGATTGGTCAGAAGTTGGCTGGCGTGGAATAATGCTGAATCAAGGGGATTTATGGATAGATACCGATGGAAAAATTATAAGCATCAATCACCAATCGGATGCAGAACTAAAATTGAAAAACGACAAGATTGCTGAGCAGAAAAAAAAGGTAAATTCTTCAGTCTCAAATTTCAAGGAACCAATAGCTATTTTAGAAACTTCAAAATTCAGAATTAGAATTGATGATTTAGGAAATGATAATTATCGTTATGTTTCTTGGTCAATCAAAAAGAAAATGACTGATACTCCAGATCTTGTAATCGAAAATGGAATTTTTGTTGCCGACGGAACAGGCGGAAATCATTACTACGAATTTAAAAAAGGTGATTTCAAATATGAATGCTATATCATTGTTTTGGGAGAAAAAAATTCGCGGCCTGCAACGTTAACAGTTTACCAATCGGGTAAAGAGATTCTATCTCAAAATGCAGAAATTGTTTCACGATAAACATTGGAAAGAAGATTTTTTAAAAAGATATTTTTTTACAAGATGTAATATCTACATAGAAATATGCGCTGAACCCCAGAGAGGTTAAATATTTATAGAATTCCAATAAAAATAAATTAAAAAAGCTCCAGCGGAGCGACATGTATTAATTGTAAAAACATGTCGCTCCGCTGGAGCTTTATATCGTACATATTTATTATTTCTATAAATATTTTGCTTCTCCGAAGCTTACAAAATGAAAGCTATTTTTTTAGAAAAGCGATTTTTAAATACTCGACATTGCTTTTTCTAGCTCTTTTTCCTGTGTAATTTGAGTTAGTTTTAACTTTTGAATATTAACCTCATTTTCTTTGGTTTTAATTCTCTGTTTCTGAATTTCTTCTTCAGAAATCGAAGTTGTCGTTATTTTGTTTTCAATTTTCTGATTGGCAAGTTCTAGCTTTTCAATTTTCTCTTTTGTCGATTTCAAATTGCTATCAGATTTAGATAGATTCTTCTTTTTAATTTCAAGATCTTTTTGTTCTTTTTTCAGCTGATAAATCTTGTCATCCAACATTTTATAATTTTCTTTCAAATTTTTTTGCAATTGAAGTTCAGCTTGTTGTCGCTCCAATTCTTGCATTGTGTTTGTAGTTTGCTGAGCAAAAAAAGATTGAGAACTTAGTAATAGTAAGAACGCTAGTGTTCTAAAAAGTTTGTCCATAATGTTTTAAATTTTTGAGGCTAATTTATTTGAAGAAATCATCAAAGAGTGCCATTAAAATTTTTTAAAATAACAGAATAGGACAAAAAAAATCCCGTTCGATAAGAACAGGATTTTTAATTTTATAGATTTTCGACCAGAATCCAAGCATCAGGATTTTCGCCTTTTTGTATTTCTTTTTGAGCTTTTTCTGCTTCTTGCATTGTAGCGTAACTTCCGTATAAAACAGGGAATAAGCCATGTTTGTTTTCTTTTAGCATTCTAGCTTTGAAACCATCTTTGATAAGTTGATCATACGCTTTTCTTGCATTTTGTTCACTTCTAAAAGCACCCGCCATAATGTGATACGGCATTGTTACTTCAGTAGTTTCGACTTTAGCAGAATCGACAGAAAGTGTTACAGCTGGAAGTGGACTTTTGATAAAGAAAGTTGCTTCTTGAATTTTGTTTTGTACTTTTTTCTGAACTGCCTGTTCTACAACAAGTGTTTGATTATCAATTTGATTTTGATATAAAGGATAACCAATGCTTCCTGTAATTCCAAGACCTAACACTAAAATTGCGGCATATCTCAAGAATGGATTTGAAGATTTCGTTTCTTCTTCATTTTCATATAATAAAACAGCATCTTTTTCTTTTGCTGCGATCTTTTCGATTTTTTTCTCGAAAGCTTCTTTTTTCACAATCGGTGAAACAAAAGGGCTTAATCCAAAAGAAGTTGACAGATAATTTGTCTGATCGTTTGGTTTGAAAATAATATTGCTTTCAGAGTTTAAACGCAATTCTCCAATGTTCTTTAAAAGAATTACACCTTCTTCTTCCAATGTTTTTTTCCAGTTTAAAACCTCAAATGCAATTGCACTTACAGCAAAACCATAAGATGTTTTTTCTGCCTGCGCAATATGATTTGCCAACAATCCGTCGTTATTTTTGATACGGCTGTTGAAAGAAATGGTTTTTTTTGGCGGAAAAAACGAATTAGTGCTTTCATTCAACTGTGCTGAATGAGTTTCGGTTAAAAATGCACCAAATCCTGGAACCGTTACACACTGATAACGGTACAATAACTGTGAGATATATTCTTCGATTTTCATGATAACAAAGTTAGACAACGGCTATAGTTATCAAAATTTTATTCACAATTTTTATTAACAATCGAGAATTATTTTTAGACAATTCGTTTTCAATAAATTACGAATTGATTTTACTGAGCTGATTGATGTATCGCAATTTTATTATTAAAATTTATTAAGAATTTACTTTGTTTTATTGATATTTGCGCTTCGAAAAAGTAAAAATATTTTTTCTATTTTACATAATGTTTAAAAGATATGAACGATCAGGATTTGTTTAGTTTACTTGCCTTGCTAAAAGTTGATGGAGTGGGAGATATTCTGGGTAAAAAATTACTCCATTCCTTTGGATCTGCATCGGAGATTTTTAAAGCTAAAAATGCGCAATTGGCCGCTGTTGATGGAATAGGATCTGTTTTACTTAAAAATTTGAAAGATAAAGCTGTTTTTGAAAAAGCTGATAAAGAGCTTTCATTTATAAAAAATAACAATATCCAAGTATCTTTTTTTCAGGACGAAAGTTATCCAGAACGGCTTAAACATTGTTTTGATGCTCCGATTTTGATTTTTACTGCTGGAAATCTGGATTTCAAAAAAAAGAAAATGATAAGTATTGTTGGTACGCGCCAGATTACTTCTTACGGAACTGATTTCTGCAGAAAACTGATTGAAGATCTTGCGCCACTAGATCCCGTAATCGTCAGCGGATTTGCGTATGGAGTTGATATCGTTGCGCATCAAGCAGCAATGGATCATAACTTGCAGACTGTAGGTGTTTTGGCTCATGGATTAAATCAGATTTATCCGCGTACTCACAAAAAGCACATGGCAAAAATGGAAGAAAACGGCGGATTTATAACAGAGTTTTGGAGTGATTCGAATCCAGATAAAGAGAAGTTCGTGCGCCGAAATCGAATTGTTGCCGGAATGACTGAAGCTACGATTGTGATTGAATCTGCCGATAAAGGCGGTTCGCTAATTACAGCAAATATGGCCAACGAATATAATCGTGATGTTTTTGCCGTGCCTGGAAGAGTGACAGATAAGTACAGTCAGGGATGTAATAATTTGATTAAAACTCAGAAGGCAAATGTGTTAACAAGTGCTGCTGATCTGGTTTATATGTTGAATTGGGATATTAAAGAAAAGCCAAAGAATGTCCAGAAACAGCTTTTCGTAGAATTAGACTCTGACGAACAAAAAATCTATGATTTTCTACAAAAGAATGGAAAAGAATTGCTTGATCTCATTGCTATTGAATGTGAAATTCCAATTTTCAAACTTTCTGGTTTTTTGATAAATATGGAATTGAAAGGTGTAATTAGACCACTTCCGGGAAAACTTTTCGAGTCAATTTAACGCAGAAAATCTGATATTTATTTTCGCGTAAAATGCTTAATAATCGGTATAAAATATAAATCAGCAAGAGTCCGAAAACTATGTTTAGAATTTGAAATACGTATGGTGGAATATTATAATCTTCAATATACTTGTCCATCTTTTTTTAGGTTTAAAATATTAATATACTTGAAGTTACAAAAAAATGAATGAAAATTTATATAAATCATAAAAGCTGACTTATAACACTTAGCTTTTATGATTTAAAATATTTGAATTTTATAGATTATTTTCGTTGTAGTTCCAAAATGCTTCTACAGCACCAGCGCCATCTAAAAGGCAAAATGCGGCATATGATATATCAATTAACCAATTGTCAATTTGTTCCGTTTGTTCTTTGGAAATCAAATTATTACTTTGTAACATACCTTCAGGATGAATTGCCCACATTCGACCGAGGTGACAAATTCCCATGATAGAACTTATGATTCTTTTATCTACAAAGTCTTTTTCGAGTTCGTGTGCAAGAATTTGTAAAGCCTTCATAATTAAGTGATAGTTTTCTTCACGCAATTGTCCTCGAAATGGCCGAAGATGACCTAGAAAACCATTTTGCCATCTTTCGCTTTCTATATTTTCATGGTTACCACTCTGGTACATTAATTCCTCTATTGCATCTTCCTTCGTCATCGTAATAAATTCGCGGTTTTGATTATTTCTGAAACCCTAAAACCTCTCTAACTTTTGCAAGTACACCATCAGCAATAACAGAAGCTTTTGTAGCGCCTTTTTTCAATAGAGCATCGACTTCTTCAAGGTTGTTGATGTAATAGTTATATTTCTCTCTTTCTGTTTTGAATTTCTCTGTAATCAATTCAAACAAAGCTTGTTTTGCGTGGCCGTAACCATAATTTCCGCCTAAATAATTAGCTCTCATTTGCGCAGTCTGTTCTTCGTTTGCTAAAAGAGAATAAATTGCAAAAGCATTACAAGTATCTGGATTTTTAGGCGCCTCAAGTGGTGTAGAATCTGTTTCAATACTCATTACTTGTTTTCTTAAAGTTTTATCGTCCAAGAAAATGTTGATGATATTATTGGCTGATTTACTCATTTTTCCTCCATTTGTTCCAGGAATCAGCATAATGTTTTCCTCAATTTTAGCTTCAGGTAGAACAAACGTTTCTCCCATTTGATGGTTAAAACGAGCTGCAACGTCACGAGTGATTTCTAAATGCTGCAATTGATCTTTTCCAACAGGAACAAATTCTGCATCATATAGCAAAATGTCCGCTGCCATAAGCATTGGATATGTGAAAAGTCCAGCATTTACGTCGTCTAAACGATCTGCTTTATCTTTGAAAGAATGTGCTAAAGTTAATCTTTGAAATGGAAAAAAACAGCTCAAATACCAAGTCAATTCTGTAGTTTGAACCACATCAGACTGTCTGTAAAAAGTAACTTTTTCAGGATTTAAACCACACGCAAGCCAAGCTGCAGCTGTGCTATAAGTGTTTTCTCTTAAAGTTTTTCCGTCTTTAATTTGAGTGATCGAATGTAAGTCAGCAATAAATAAATAAGATTCGTTTGCTGGATCATTAGATAATTCGATTGCCGGAATAATTGCTCCTAATAAATTTCCTAAATGAGGCGTTCCTGTACTTTGAACACCAGTAAGTATTTTTGCCATTCTCATTTTTTTCTTAACTGCAAATGTCGTGATGTTTTTTTTAACTTCAAAGTTTGTAGTTTTTTAACGCAAAGAGCGCAAAGCAATTTCTCAAAGAAATAAAACTTCTTTCCTTTGCGAAAATCCTTTGCGCTTTTTGCGTTAAAATGACGAATTACTAAGAAAAAAATCTTTATAATATTCATTTCGGTTTTACTACTTTTGAAACTATGAAAATATTTAAAATTGCTTTTTGGATTCTTTGGCGCGTTTGGTTTTACGTCTTGATGGCGATTCCGATAATTATTATGCTGCCATTTTTATTGATTTCTATTCTCTCAGAGAAAGGTTATCCCTATTTTTTTAAAATGGCTCGCATTTGGGCTAAATTTATCCTTTTCGGAATGGGCTTTTACTATACCGTAAAACGCGAACAGAAGCTCGTTAAAGGCAAAAGTTACATGATTGTGGCCAATCACACCTCGATGACCGATATTATGCTTATGCTGGCTTTAATTAAAAACCCTTTTGTATTTGTTGGAAAGAAAGAGTTAGTAAAGATTCCGTTATTTGGATTTTTTTATAAAAGAACTTGTATTTTGGTTGACAGAAGTTCATCAAGAAGTAAAAATGAAGTTTTTAAAAGAGCTCAAAGTCGTTTAAATCAAGGTTTAAGTATTTGCATTTTTCCTGAAGGCGGAGTTCCAGATGACGAAAGCATTTTGCTTGACGAATTTAAAGATGGCGCTTTTAGATTAGCAATAGATCATCAGATTCCGATTGTTCCAATTGTTTTTCCTGATAACAAAGAACGTTTTTCGTACACATTCATGAGCGGTAGTCCTGGAAAAATGCGTGCTAGAATTTTGCCTTTTATAGAAACGAAAGGCTTGACCATTGATCATAGAAAAGAATTAAGAGATCAAGTTAGAGATATAATTTACAAGGGTTTAATTGATTTTCAAAATTAAACAGTAAAACATTATGTAAAATACAAAAGCCGGTAGATTTAATCAATCTACCGGCTTTTCTTTGAATTAAAAACCCCCTATTTTTATTCAAAATATTATCTGTGAATTATCTTTTCTGAAATAAAACGCAATACTTTTTTAAATCTTAATTTGGTTTTTCTTCGGTTTTTATTGTACAACAATTCTATTTTTTCTTTCATGGTTAAAAATATTAATGGTTGATAATAAAGAGTTTAGATAATAACTCAAGTTAACGTCATAATATTATGGATGAAGAAAAGTAAAAAAGGTTGCGTCAAAAAATGAAAAAAATCGAAAAAAATGGAAAATTTGATAAAAAACCCGCTAGATAGATAATCTAGCGGATTTCTAATGTTTAAATAACCAACCAATGTAAATTCTAAAAAAACCTGCAAATTGATATTGGCATGTATCAATTATAAAACCGCTTTTTTTAATAGATGAAAATTTTTAGAAAAGGTTGCGTGAAAATTTCATTTTTATTTTTTGAAACAAAAAAAGCCGAGGATTATAAAAATCACTCGGCTTTTTAATAGTCCTTTTTTGACTTATTTATTAAGCATTCGCTAATTCTTTCATGTGTTCTTTAATTTTAATTTCCAGTTCTTCAGCTAGTTCTGGATTATCTTTAATTAAAGCTTTAACAGCGTCACGACCTTGACCTAGTTTTGTATCGCCGTAGCTAAACCAAGATCCTGCCTTTTTAACGATGTCAAATTCAACAGCTAAATCTAAAATTTCACCTGTTTTAGAAACTCCTTCTCCGTACATAATGTCGAATTCTGCAGTTTTAAATGGCGGTGCAACTTTGTTTTTAACGATTTTTACTTTAGTTCTGTTTCCGATTACGTTCTCACCATCTTTAATTTGAGCCGAACGACGAATATCTAAACGTACAGAAGCGTAAAATTTAAGTGCGTTACCTCCAGTTGTTGTTTCTGGATTTCCGAACATAACACCAATTTTTTCACGAAGCTGATTGATAAAGAAAACCGTACAATTTGTCTTGCTGATAGTTCCAGTAAGTTTTCTCAAAGCTTGAGACATTAAACGTGCGTGAAGACCCATTTTAGAATCTCCCATTTCACCTTCAATCTCACTTTTTGGAGTTAAAGCGGCAACAGAGTCAATTACAACGATGTCTATAGCTCCAGAACGAATTAAGTTTTCGGCAATTTCTAAAGCTTGTTCTCCGTTGTCTGGCTGAGAGATAATTAAGTTTTCGATATCAACATTTAATTTCTCAGCATAGTTTCTATCAAATGCGTGCTCCGCATCGATAAAAGCAGCTATACCACCAGCTTTTTGCGCTTCAGCAATGGCGTGAAGTGTCAAGGTAGTTTTTCCAGAAGATTCTGGACCATATATTTCAATAATTCTTCCTTTTGGATATCCATTTACCCCAAGAGCTAAGTCAACACCTAGTGAGCCAGAAGAAATCGTTTCTACTTCTACAATGGCTCTATCGCCCATTTTCATTACGGTTCCTTTTCCGTAGGTTTTGTCAAGTTTATCAAGCGTTAGTTGTAGCGCTTTTAATTTGGCTTCTTTGTCTGAACTCATTTTTTTCTAATATCTAAATTATTATTTTGTCTTTCTGGATAAAAATAAGAAAATTCTGCTATATTTTAATAGTCTAAATTTTCAATTTGTAAAATTACTTCTTTTTCTGAAGTTTGATTGTTCCAAATTGTCACAAATTTGATCTATAAAAATAATGCCTTTAATTCTGTGGCATCAGAAGGTTTTATTTTACCAGCTAGCAGTAAACTCAATTGTTTACGACGAAGTGCAGCATCAAATCGCTGGATTTCTAGTTCTGTTTCGGGAACAATTGCCGGAACTTCAACTGGTCTTCCGGTGTCATCAACAGCAACGAAAGTATAAATTGCTTCGTTAGCTTTAGTTCTGTTTCCAGATTCGCGGTCTTCGACCCAAACGTCAATAAAAACTTCCATAGAACTTTTGAAAGATCTTGAAACTTTTGCCTCTACGGTTACAACGCTTCCAAGCGAAATTGCTCTGTTAAAAGCAACGTGATTTACAGAAGCCGTTACTACAATTCGGCGCGAATGTCTGCGGGCTGCAATACTTGCCGCGCGATCCATTCTGGCTAATAACTCACCGCCAAAAAGATTGTTTAAAGGATTTGTTTCGCTCGGTAAAACTAAATCAGTTAAAATAGTTAAGGATTCTGAAGGATGTTTTGGATTCATTTTTTTTATCTAAAAATTTAAAAATTGTATTGGTTAATTCAACCAATAAACAGCCATTACAGCTGGTATAAAATATATAACAATGGTTCTCGCACCATCGTAATCTTTTGCAAGTCTTTGTCCGAAAAGCATCATTAACAAAGAGATACATGAAAATATTGCTCCGTAAAAACCAAATTCTCTTCCGTTATTTGTAAATAACTGAATGCCTCCTACAACGCATAAAATTCCTGAAATCAGTTCCAAAATAAGTAAGTGTAAAAGCGCAAGCGGAACCTGATTTTTTAATGGCGTTTTGGCAAAATGTTCTTTAAGCCAAGCGACATTATCTTTCCAATAAAAAATTTTTTCGTAACCTGATTGTAAAAAAGTTAAAGCTAAAAAAGCTAAAAGTAAAATTGAGGCAACATTGTTCATTATGAATTATTTTTTATGAATTAAACGAGTCAATTTGATCGATAAATCGGTTAGGATTATTTTTGCATTTCCGTTTCTTTCAATGTGATACATAGCATCTGAAAGTTCTTTGAATATATCGTGAATGTTATTTCCATTTACAAACGGAGCAAAATTTTCCAGTTTGAATTTATCCACTTTTGGTTCGATGTAAACTAAACTCGGGGCTTGATAATTTAGCATTAGAGCTTGGCGGAACATTTCGATACAATACTGAATAAATTTTTTCTGGCTTTCGCGTCCTAGTGCAGCAATCTGCTCACTCCAAGAAATTAAATCTTGAATGGCAGCAGCGTTTCCTTTTGCTCTAAAAGCGGCGCGAACCCAATTGACAAACCATTGTTCAAAAGGAAATTCATCATCGTCTTCTTTTAACAAATGCAAGGCTTTATTAAAATTTCCTTGTGCTTGATGTGCTATCTTTTTGGCTAAATTCAAATCGATATTTTCTTTGGCAGCTAATGCTTCAGCGATCACTTTTTCTGGAAGTCCGTTAAAGTGAATTACCTGACATCGCGAACGTATGGTTTGAATAATATCTTCTTCATTTTCGGAAATCAGAATAAACACGGTTTTTTCTGAAGGTTCTTCTAAAAGTTTCAAAAGTTTATTGGATGCTGCGATATTCATTTTATCGGCCATCCAGATAATCATAATTTTGTAACCACCTTCGTAAGATTTTAGCGCAAGCGATTTTAAGACTTCCTGCGCATCTTCAACCCGAATTTCTCCTTGTTTGTTTTGGACACCGAGAATTTTGTACCAATCGAATAACCCTCCGTAAGGCATTTCCAGAATAAAACTGCGCCAGTCCTGAATAAAATCTAGACTTTTGGGTTTTGTTTTAACATCTTCGGTTGTAACAGTTGGATAAATAAAATGCAGATCGGGATGTGAGATGTTATCAAACTTTAGATTGCAAGAATCATTTCCGTTTGAATTTTCGTCGCCAGTATTGCTGCATAAAATATATTGGGCATAGGCAATGGCGGTTATTAATGTGCCGCTTCCTTCTGGACCGACGAACAATTGTGCGTGAGGAATTCTACCAGAAGCAGCACTTTTTATCAAGTGGCTTTTGATGTAATCTTGACCTAAAATTTGAGAAAATTGCATGGAACAAAGATAGAAGAAAATGGTATAGTCAAAAATTTTCCAGTTAAGATTATTTCGCCAGTATATTTTTGAAATTTAGAAACTGATTTCTGAAATTTTTTAAGATGATTTTCGACAGAATTTTGTTAATAAATATCTTCAAGTGAGTAAATATCAAGATGTTTTTGTTAATATTTTTTTTCGAAAATCGGCAAACGTAAGTTTTTTTTTATTATTTAAAGTTAGATTTTTTTTGTTTTTATAGCGAATATCCTACGTTTGCGACGTTAACATTTTTAACAAAAAGCACGTTAAAACGCACATTTTCTCGACATAACGCTGGTTTTTAAGGTTTTTTTAAGATTTTTTTTTGAAAAAAAAAGTCATTGAAGTTGTAATTTAACTTAATTTCTATATTTTTGTTTTTATCAACAACCAATTATAAAATAAGAATCTATGAAAGGGAAAATTATTCTATTTAGTGCTTTTTTTATCTTAACTACAGCGGCTGCTTCAGCACAAGCTAAAAACGCACCAAGAAGTATTATTAGTACAACTGCGCTTATCCGAAAATACCATGATCAAAAAGAATTGAGTGGTATGCAAAAAGGAGAACTTTTGGAATTATACATTGAGCGTATTAAAGTTTTGGTAAAAACTCTCCCTTACATCGCTTTGGTTACTAAACCAGGTGTTACTATGGCAGACTTAGGTATTCCAGACGATAGTGAACACAAAAAAGTTTTAGATGCTCAAGCAATCGGTACAACAACATTCTTAGATACGACAGTAGAGTTTCAGAGAAAGATGATGCCTTATTCTGATAAAGGAAATCTAATCGCTGCAATTTTGTTCTACGAAAGTACATTGAAATCATTACACGAGTTCAACGATTTGAACGAAATGTAATAAAGCTCAAATTTTTTAAAATATTTTTTAAAGGGTTCGCGCAAGCAGATAAGGTTTGCGTAGTTTTTTAAAAAACAAAATAAAAAAATAACTCATTCTCGAAGGTTCTGAAAATTTCGGAAAATTCGAGAGGAGTTTTTTCGTTTACGCATACCCAAATTTATTATTAACAGTAATACCCCCTTATCATGAAAAAAATTACTCAATTAATCTGCGTTCTTTTGACAGTTACGAGTATGAGTGCTCAACAAGAGAAAGGAATTATGGGCTACACCAATTGGTTAAACAACTGGACTGAGTTTAAGCCTAACAAAGTTGACTATGGAGAAGCAAACCAAATTTTGGCAGGAAACATTTCTGTTAATACTAAATTGCTTAAAAGAAATATTTACGTTTTACAAGGAAACGTTTATGTTACAAACAATGCTGTTTTAACTATCGAGCCTGGAACAGTAATTATTGGAGACTTCGAAACTAAAGGAGCATTAGTAATCACTAAAGGTGCACAATTAATCGCTGATGGTTTAGAAACAGATCCAATTGTATTTACTTCAAACCGAAGCATGAAAAAAGCTGGAGATTGGGGTGGAATCGTACTTCTTGGAGATGCACCAATTAACAAATTCGGAAATGTAGGTTCTTATAACCTAGATCTTGATCCAACTATGACTACTTACGGTGGAGACAACGTAGCTTCAAACTCTGGAATCTTAAGATTCGTTAGAATCGAGTTTGCTGGTAAAAAAGTAAAAGGAGCAGATACTTTCAATGGTTTAACTCTTGCAGGTATTGGAAACAAAACAGTTTTAGAGAACATTATGGTTAGCTACGCTGGCGGAGATTCTTTCGGAATCTTAGGTGGTGACATCAATGCTACAAAATTCGTTTCTTATAAATCAGTTAACGACGACTTTAAATTTAATCAAGGAGTTCAATGTCGTTTCTTTAACTCTTTAGCAGTTAGATCTTCTTATTTCTCAAGTACTAAAGACGGATCTCGTTGTATGGAGGTTAGATCTTTTGACAAGAAAAGTGAAACAGATTTCACTAAAAAACAAACTTTAGTTGTTGCAAGTAATATTACAATGGTTAATGACAGCGAGAACATCAATGCTGACATTCAAGCAGGATTAGTAAAAGAGGCTGTTTATGTAGCTGAAAATGCTTCTCTTGAAATGAAAAGAAGTGTGATCTCTGGATTCAACCCTGCAGTATTATTAGACAGCAAAACTGAAATCAATGATGCCAACCTTAAAAAAATCAAATTTGAGGAAATGTATTTCAACTTATGTAAAGGAAACATCTTTACTGAATACAATTCTAACAATGAAGATTTAGAAAGCTGGTATGGAAACAGTGTTTTCTTTAACGTGTACTCACAAAGTGATAACAAAGAAACATTCATTGATATCTTCAATCCAAAAAAACCAGATTTTAGATTACAATTAGGAAAAATCACGGCTTCTAGCGGTAATAGATAAATAGTTTCGATTTTTATTTTCCACGGCGTAAATTTTATTAATAAAGTCCCCAGACACAATTTATGTATCGTCTATAAAGGACCCCAAATAAAGATCAAGACATAATGGTATCTACGAAAAAATATTTTTTATATATAATATTTTTGGTTTCGCCTGTATCGTTAACTCTATATGCACAGGACACAGCAGAAAATCCTACTAAGGCTGCTGTTTCTGAGTGTGGTTTAACTTTGGCTAACATTAACCAAAATAATAATAGTGCTGTTGTTGAAAACAATGGCCAGACAAGTAATTTAAATCAGTTTATAGTAGGGATGTCCAACCCCAAGGACAGCCTTACTATAGCAGCTGAGTCAAATGCTGTATCTAACTGTGAAGAGAATTCATCATTTGCTGCAACTTCAATTCTTGCAAAAGACATAATTGAAAATTACAAATATGATTTTTCTGAAACTTTTATAGATATCTTGTTTTTTGAGCGTATAGATTTAGCAAGAAAACGCACTATATGATTCAAAAAATTACTTTATCTTTTACCAAATTATTACTTTTATTTAGCATTTTATTCTTTGCTAAATCGAGTACCTATGCCCAAACGATAGTGCCTCAAACATTTGATGGCCTAGAAAAACTTTGTGCTGGTAACTCGTTCAATGAATTTTATGCAACCTTTAGTTATATAGATTTTCCCGCAGGTACGACGTTCGTAGTTGAGCTTTCAGATGCTGCGGGAAATTTTACTTCTCCTGTTTCTACAACGTTACTTCAAACAATAGACGTTTCTGCAACCCAACAAACAATTAAATATGCGGTTCCAACAGATTTAGTTGGTTCAGATATTTATAGTTTAAGAGTTAAAAGTTCTACTGGAGTTACGAGTACTAGATTTAAAAACTCTTTAGGAAACACTTCTTTTCCTGCTTATTTTAAACAATTTGAAGGTTCGTTTTTTATTAATAACAAAAGTGATGTTGCTATGCTTTGTTCTGGCGGCAGTTTAACACTTAGTATTAGTACTGAAGATCCTTCTCCAGCATCAATCGCAAACATTAAATATAAATGGTACAAAGATGATGTTCTAATTGCAGGACAAAGCTCTAAAGAGTTAGTGGTAAATAGTACAGGAAAGTATTATGCAGAAATCGATTATGGACAATGTTCTGATGTGAACTTTAGTTCAAATCGTGTTAACGTTACTTCTTCAAGCAGTGGGTCTGCGGTAACAATAGACTCAAGTTTAGGAAATCCATTTTGCGCAAGCGGAACGGGAACAGTTTTAACTGCAACTTCAGGAAATAGTTATGTTTGGAAAAAAGATGGTGTAATAATTACTGGCGCTACAACCCGTACTTATTCTACTAATGAATCTGGAGTTTATTCTGTAGAAGTAGATTTTGGAGGATGTAAAGCCATAGGAAGTATCGATCTTCAAAGCAACAGTTTTGAGGCAACAATAGATGCTCAAGATGGATATAAATTGAACGAAGGCGAGACTATTACGGTTACTGTTACAACAGATGCTACTGGCGCTACGTATGAGTGGTATTTGAATAACAATTTGATTTCTGGTCAAACAGCAAATTCTTATGTTATTTCTGTAAAAGGGAACTATAAAGTAATAATTTCTCAAGTATCTGGCTGTATAGCTAGTAAAGAGTTTTCATTTAGAATTAATGGTGATTCTACTCCTTCTGGAGTTATTCCAAACATTATTAAATTAAGCGGGATGAATCCATATTGGAATATTCCTGACGAATATAAAAATGCAACTACAAAAGTAATTATCATTAGCTCAAACGGTGATAAGGTTTTAGATGTAGTAAATTATCAAGGCGATTGGCCTCAAAACAATATAGATTTTAAAAATGTAAATCCAGTTTATTACTATGTCATTCAATCGGATACAGGTGAGAAAAAAGGATCAATAACTGTGATAAAATAATATGAAGAAACTTTTACTATTCATCACTTTATTTTACGGTTTTTCAAGTTTACTCTATTCTCAAAATACAGCTGAGGATGGAGTTGTTTCGTTTTCATTACCAATAAGAAATTCGTTAAAGTTTAATAGATATTTAATTAACCCAACTTTCAGTTTTGTTAGAGAATCAAACCCCTATGTTAGTTTTTATAACAAAAGACAATGGGTTCAGTTTGAAAATGCTCCACAAACCTATTTAGCAAATTATTCTGGACGTTTTAGAGAGAATGAAGCTTTTGCATTTGGTTTGTTTCAACAAAATTATGGATTAATGACTGTTTTTGGCGGAGTGGCCAATTTCGCTCATAACATCGTTATCCAAGATGACAGTAATTTAACTTTTGGTTTAAACGTTGGCGTTTATCAAAGTGGTTTAAATAAAGGAAAAATTATCTCTGAAGATTCAGATATCCTAACAGGAGATTATCCTTCAAGTACATTACTTACAGTTAATCCAGGTATTAACTACGGGACAGATTTCCTTGATTTCGGATTATCGATTAACAACTTAGTACTTTACAATTTCGGATCAGGAGTGGTAAAAGATGATCCAGAAAGAGCAATTCAATTGCACGCAATGTACACTGGATATATTGATAGCTACGGTTTTTTTGACAGAAGTAAATTTTCTGGAATCGTTAGAACAGAGATTAAAAAAGACAAAACAGTTATTTCAGGACTTGGAATGCTAGCACTTCAGCAAGGAGTTTGGGCACAAGTTGGTTATAACACTTTATACGGAGTTTCAGCGGGACTTGGGGTTAATCTTTCTCCAAGTATTGCTATTGAATATAATTACGAAAGAGGAATGGGCAATTTCTCTAATCTAGGCGGTTCACATGAATTTGCCATTGCCTACAAATTCAAAAATAGAAATTACTATTACGGAGATGACGATGAAGGTTCGATAATCGATCCAGCTAAGCCAAAATCAGTTCCAGCCAAACCAAAATCGGAGGCAACTCAGGTTAACAGAGCTGAAATCGCTGAAAAGAACAGACTGGCAGCCGAAGCAAAAGCACAAGCCGATGCCGAAGCAAAACAAGCAAGATTAGTGGCAGCTGAAAAAGTTAAGGCAGACGCCGAAGCAAAAGCGAAAGCTAAACTGGAAGCAGATAACAAAGCGAAGGCAGACGCAGAAGCAAAAGCGAAAGCTAAATTAGAAGCAGATAATAAAGCGAAGGCTGATGCTGAAGCTATAAAAATAAAACTTGCCGCAGATGCAAAAGCAAAAGCCGATGCAGCAGCAGCCGCTAGAGCACAGAGTGCAGCAGCAAATAAAGCGGTAGCGGAAACTAAAAAAACACAAGCGCAATTGGCTGCTGATAAAGCGAGAGCTGATGCGGAAGAACGCAGATTGAAATTAGCTGCAGATAATAAAGCACGAGTTGATGCGGCAGCGGCTGCGAGAGCGCAAGCAGCAGCAAATAAATCTGGAGCAACAGTACAAAAAACACAAGAAGAGTTAGCTGCAGACAAAGCTCATGCTGATGCTGAAGCAATGAAATTGAAATTAGCTGCTGATGCTAAAGCTAAGGCAGACGCAGAAGCATTACAAGCTAAATTAGCTTCGGCAGATAAAGCAAAAGCAGATGCAGAGGCTGCAAAAGCTAAAGCGGCCGCAGCGAATGCAGCAGCACCAACACAGCAAAAAACAGCTGCACAACTAGCAGTAGAAAAAGCAAGAGCAAATTCTGAAGCAGCAGCAAAAATGAGATTGGCGGCAGCTGAAAAAGCAAAAGCCGATGCAGAAGCTGCAAGACAAGCAAGATTGGCGGCGGCAGAAAAAGCAAAAGCTGATGCTGAAGAACGCAGATTAAAATTAATAGCTGATAATAAAGCAAAAGTAGAAGCTGCAGAAGAAAAACGTAAAGCAGATGCAAAAGCGAAAGCAGAGGCTGCAGATATGCAATCAATCTTAGCTGCTGATGCAAAAGCGAAAGCAGATTCAGATGCTTTACAAGCAAGATTAGCTGCTGAAGCAAAAGCAAAAGCCGCTGCAGAAGCTAAGACAAAAACATCTATTGATGCTGCAAATAGAGCTAAACTGACAGCAGATCAAAAAGCAAAAGTTGCAGAAGAAGCTGCGCTTAAAGAAAAATTAGCTGCAGATGCAAAAGCAAAAGCTGATGCAGAAGCAAGACAAGCACTTATAGCTGCTGAAGCAAAAGCGAAAGCTGACGCAGAAGCATTGAAAATAAAACAAGCTGAAGAAGCGAAAGCAAAAGCTGATGAAGAAGTTCGTCAAGCACAGTTAGCTGCTGAAGCAAAAGCTAAAGCTGATGCAGAGGCATTACAGGCGAAACTTGTTGCTGAAGCAAAAGCAAAAACAGATGCTGAAGCTGCGGCGAAAGCAAAATTAGATGCTGATGCAAAAGCAAAAGCGGACGCTGAAGCAGAAAAAGTAAGATTAGCATCAGAAGCAAAAGCAAAAGCGGATGCTGAAGCAGAACAAGCAAGATTGGCTGCAGATGCAAAAGCAAAAGCAGATATGGAAGCTTTGCAAGCTAAATTAATTGCTGATGCAAGAGTAAAAGCCGATGCTGAAGCTACTGCTAAAGCAAAAGCGGAAGCAGAAGCTAAAAAATTACAAGAAGCAGAAGATGCTCGCCAAGCGAAACTTGCAGCAGATGCAAAAGCGAAAGCTGATGCGGAAGCAGAAAAAGCAAGATTAGCATCTGAAGCAAAAGCAAAAGCCGATGCAGAGGCATTACAAGCTAAGCAAGCTGCTGAAGAAAAAGCTAGAGTTGCAGAAGAAGCTCGTCAAGCGAAACTTGCAGCAGAAGCAAAAGCGAAAGCCGACGCTGAAGCAGAAAAAGCAAGATTAGCATCTGAAGCAAAAGCAAAAGCTGATGCTGAGGCATTACAAGCTAAACAAGCTGCTGAAGAAAAAGCTAGAGTTGCAGAAGAAGCTCGTCAGGCGAAATTGGCAGCAGATGCAAAAGCGAAAGCTGATGCGGAAGCAGAAAAAGTAAGATTAGCATCTGAAGCAAAAGCAAAAGCGGATGCAGAGGCATTACAAGCTAAGCAAGCTGCAGAAGAAAAAGCTAGAGTTGCAGAAGAAGCTCGTCAGGCGAAATTAGCGGCTGACGCTAAGGCAAAAGCAGACGCTGAAGCATTACAAGTTAAGCAAGCTGCTGAAGAAAAAGCTAGAGTTGAAGAAGAGGCTCGTCAAGCGAAATTAGCTGCGGATGCAAAAGCAAAAGCCGATGCAGAAGCGTTACAAGCAAAACTTGCAGCAGACGCGAAAGCAAAAGCTGATATGGAGGCTTTACAAGCAAAATTATTGGCAGATGCAAAAGTGAAAGCAGATGCTGAAGCTACAGCAAAAGCTAAAGCGGAAGCAGAAGCTAAAAAATTACAAGAAGAAGAGCGCCAAGCGAAATTAGCAGCCGACGCAAAAGCAAAAGCTGATGCAGAAGCAGAAAAAGTAAGATTAGCGGCAGAAGCAAAAGCTAAGGCAGATGCACAAGCATTACAAGCTAAACAAGCTGCTGAAGAGAAAGCGAGATTAGATGAAGAGGCACGTCAGGCGAAACTTGCAGCTGACGCGAAAGCAAAAGCAGACGCTGAAGCAGAAAAAGCAAGATTAGCGGCAGAAGCAAAAGTTAAGGCAGATGCACAAGCATTACAAGCTAAACAAGCTGCTGAAGAGAAAGCGAGATTAGATGAAGAGGCACGTCAGGCGAAACTTGCAGCCGACGCTAAAGCGAAAGCAGATGCAGAAGCAGAAAAAGCAAGATTAGCGGCAGAAGCAAAAGCTAAGGCAGATGCACAAGCATTACAAGCTAAACAAGCTGCTGAAGAAAAAGCAAGATTAGATGAAGAAGCTCGTCAGGCGAAACTTGCAGCTGATGCAAAAGCGAAAGCCGACGCTGAAGCAGAAAAAGCAAGATTAGCAGCTGAAGCAAAAACGAAAGCCGATGCAGAAGCACTTCAAGCAAAATTAGCTGCGGATGCAAAAGCAAAAGCGGATATGGAAGCACTTCAAGCTAAACTTTTAGCAGATGCAAAAGCAAAAGCTGATGCTGAAGCTACTGAGAGATTAAAAGCAGAAGAAGAGACTAGACGATTGAAAGAAGAAGAAGATCGTCAAGCAAAATTAGCAGCAGAAAAAGCTAAGGCAGATGCGGAAGCAGCAGCTGCAGCAAAAGCGAAAGATGATACTGGAAAGTCTATTGAAAATTTAACTAAATCGGTTGAAGGTACAAGTCAAATACAGAACGATTTATTAGATCAGTTTAAAGGAACTGTTGCGAATAAGCAAAAAGACTTGAATGATTTAAAAGAGGAGAATGATTTAAGTGAAAAAGGAATTTATAAAGAGCCAAAACCATTCAAGAGTGTGGCGGCAGAGAATAGTCAAATTGAGTCATTAAAAGTTCAGATTGCAGATGCTAATAATAGCATGAAAAATGAAATTGCGAAGTTGACTAATCTTTATAATGAAAGACTTAAAAAGTTCCCTAAAGATGATCCTTTGAATAAAGCTTATCTTGAAAAGATAAACGAATTGAAAGCGGCTCAATTGAAAATGGAAAGAGAAGGAGCTGCTTTAATTGCCGATTTAGAGCGTATTAAAACAGAAACAGAAATTGAGCGTAAACGTAGAATTAAACGTGCGGCTTATGAGAATGATGAGGGAAGATATAGTCAAGATTTAGCAGCTTTAAAACGTATAAAGGAGACAACGAAATTAAGCAGTACGCCATTGACAGCAAATGATTTTGATTTTGGAGAAGAGCAGTCAAATATGCAGATTATTAAGAATATTAAAAATTCTGATAGCGGTTACTATTTAATTCTTGCAGTTCATAACAGTGTAGAAAAACGTGATGAATTCTTAACAAAAGCTGTCGCTTCAGGACGTTCAGATATTAATTTCTTCTACAATGTAGCAACAAGTAAATATTATATCTATTATGAAAAGTTTGATGGTTTACAAGAGGCAACCAAGGCACTAGAGGCCAAAGGAAATAAACCATACAATGGCAAAATGGCTATAGTAAAAGTTGAAAATTAGAAGAATAATTAATTGAGATATAAATGCTCTTCTTTAAAAAGAGAAGAGCAGGATAAAAATAAAATTTAAACAAAGAGCACAAGCTGTTTTTTAAATGCCCCTTTAAAAAACAGCAGTTAAATTGAAACCATAGAAACATGAAGAAACCTACTACTTTAAAATTAGTTTTAGCTGTATTACTTTGTATTCAAAGTTTTGTTATTTACGCTCAAAAGGATTTCACCCCTCGTTTTGATACGAGTTTAAAAGGAGATATGCTTTTGATTGGTAACAACATTTTGAATAGAAATAATAATAAGGATGGTGAGAGGCCAAATGATGCTTTTAATGCTACAAACCAAAACAACAATGACCTTACAATGGGATATATTGACGTCGATAATGACGCCAGTACTTTCAGTTCAAGTTCGGCTACATTGGCAGTTCCTAGTTCAAGCAGGGAGTGTTATAAAGTTGTTTATGCTGGGCTTTATTGGGCAGGTATTTACAGTAAAGGATCTGTTGATGATAAAACGGTTACTAGAAGTAATCTAGGATCGATTAAAGTTAAATTGCCTAATCAGACTGCTTATACTGATATTACAGGTCAGCTGATTTATGATTATTATCCTTCTACTTCAAACGGTGATCAAATGCCTTATGCATACTATTATGATTTGACATCATTAGTGCAAGGCTTAGCAAATCCAGAAGGTGAATATACTGTTGCGAATATTATTTCGGCTAGAGGTAAAATTAATGGAGGTTTTTCTGCAGGTTGGAATTTGTTTGTTGTTTATGAAGATCCAAAATCTTCTGCAAAATATATTACAACATTCGATGGTTTCAGATGGATACAGGCAAATAGTGGTGCTGTAACATATCCTATCTCAGGTTTTAAAACGATTCCTACAGGTACTGTAAAAGCAAAATTAGCTTTTGCGGCATTAGAGGGTGACGTTAACTTAACGGGTGATAAGTATTCTATTAATAATACAGATATTTCTACTACAGAGCGTTTAGTAAATAACTTCTTCAATAGTACAATCAATGATACTAATGGACCTTTTACAAATAGAAATCCTGCGAGTGGAAATACGTTAGGTTTTGAGGCAGGTATTTTAAATGTACCCAACCCGGCAACGACTGCAAATCCAGGAGGTAGTGTCATTAAAAATAATGATACTTCGGCTACGTTAAAACTTACCACAAGTGGTGATGGTTACGGATTGTTTTTTAATGCTTTTAACGTTGAGATTATTGAACCAAAAATTGTCTTAACCAAAATTGTAAAAGATGCGTTAGGAAATAATATTGGTGGACAAAATGTAACATTGGGCCAACAATTAAATTATGAAATTGGTTTTAAAAATACAGGTAATGATAACGCTACTTCATTTACCATTAGAGACGAACTGCCTATAAACATTATTTTCAATTATCCTGCAGATATTGTTTCTCTGCCAACCGGAGTAACTGTTCAAAGTTATAATGCGGCTACAAGAAATATTGTTTTTAAGGTAGATAATAGTGTAGTTAAAGTTGGTGATCCTGAAAAAGTAATTAGTTTCAAAGTTCAGGTTGTTCCAGATTGTAAAAGTTTGAGCGAGGCTTGTTCTAATAGTATTGACAACTCTGCGTATGCAACTTACAAAGGAACACAGAATACAGCTTTCACAATTTCTGATGACCCGAGTGTTAACACAAATACAGGATGTATCTTAGTTCCAAAAGCAACTAACTTTTTAGTTGGAGTTGACGGATGTAAGTATACAGACAATGTTACGCTTTGTGGTGATAGTATTAATTTGACTGCTGCAAGTGGTTATTCTGATTATACTTGGTTTAGTGATGAAGCACAAACACAACAAATAGGAAAAGGACAAACATTAAATGTAAAAAATCCTGGTACTTATTATGTGTACAATTTGGCAGCTGCTCCATGTAGATCAATTTATCAGTCATTTGTTGTAACGCGTTTTGGTACTACGGTAGAAAATCCTATAATACCTTTTGCTGATCAGGTTGTAACTTGTTCTAATGATGGAAAAAAATTACCTAACATTTTCTTATGTGGTGGTAATGCATCTAAACAAATTACATTAAGTATCTCGGATGCCACTAGTATCGTTTGGGAGAAATTAACTGAAGGAGGAGCTTGTCTTCCAGTTACAAACCAAAATTGTGCTAATGAAAGTGATGCTTGTAAAAATAATTGGTCAAGCGTAGGAAGTGGACCTAATTATTCAGCAAATCAAGCAGGACAATTTCGAGTAACATTAAATTATGCAGGAGGATGTTTCACTCGTTTCTACTTTAATGTATATACTAACTCTTTAACACCAACAGAAACTCATAAAGATATTATCTGTGGTGCACCAGGAAGTATTACTATTGGAGGAGTTCCTGCTGGATACGAATATGCAATAAGTACAGATCCTAATGGAACACTTAGTGCTTATCAAACTAGCAATGTATTTCCTATTACTTCTCCTAACTCATACACGGTTCATATTAGACAAGTTGGTGTAACAACTAATCCTTGTATTTTTACTGTTCCAAGTATTTTAATTAGAACGAGAGAATTAAACATTAGTACTTCGGTAACTCAACCAACATGTAGTACTGATAAAGGAAGTATAAAAGTTGGAGCTGAAAATATTGAGCCTCAGTATTACTATTATATTTATAATAGTGGAGGAACTTTAGTAAACAGTTTTGGCCCATCACAAAATTCAGATTATACTTTTGCAAATTTATCTTCAGGCGTTTACAGCGTAAGAGTAACGAATGGTGCTGTAGGATCTACTCCTGCACCGGCTTGTGATAAAACTGTACAAGTAACAGTAAATCCAGTTCCAGCTGGCTTGAATGTAACGGCAGCTTTAACTGTTCCGTTGACAGCTTGTTCTAACGGAAAAATTGTTGTAACAGCAACTGGAGGAACTGCTCCTTATTATTATTTTATAAACGGATCTACATCATTCCAAACAACAAATGATATTGATGTAGCAGCGGCTGGTAAATATGATATTAGAGTTGTTGACGCTAACAACTGTAGCGGTACAACATCTATCACAGTTACTGCAAATCCAAAACCAACTTATACTGTTACGGCTTCAGAAATTTATTGTAGTGGAGGCACTTCTCAAATTACTGTAAATGTAACCAATGCTAATGGCTATACTTTAGAATATAGTAAAGACAATGGCGCAACATTTAGCAGTAATCCAGTATTCTCTAACGTAGCAGCAGGTACTTATAATGTTGTAGTGAGATATACTATGGCAGGTACAACATGTACAGATCCAGCTACTTCAATAACAATTACAGCTCCAGCAAATTCTCTATCAGCATCAGCAGGTGTTGCTGAATTAGCAGGTTGTGATCCTTCTGGTAACGGATATGGTAAAGTACGTATTACTAATCCTCAAGGAGGAACTGCACCTTATACTTATAGCTTCGATGGAGGTAATACTTACATTACTTCAAATGAGGCATATGTTGCACCTGGAACATATACTCTTTATATCAAAGATGCTAAAGGCTGTATCTACAGCATGCCAGGTGTTATTTTAGATCCAAGACCAGCAGATCCAACAATAGCTGTTGGCGCTCCAGTTTATAATTGTAACGGTACAGCTACAAGTACAGTAACAGTTACAAGTGGTGGAGGTACAAATTATTCTTATGAATATTATTTAGATAATGTATTAAATACAAATACACCATCTAATGTTTTTGTGAATGTTCCTTCAGGGTCTCATACTATTTCAGTAAAATATAATTTAGTTTCTGTTCCAACTTATAGTAATTTATTACTTGAAGATTTTGGTTCAGGTGGAACTACAACTACTCCTGGTATTGCAGCAGCATATTGCTTCAATGACCAAAGAGTGAACCCTCCTTATACTTGTTCTTTAAATGGAACTCCAACACGTTCTGTAGAGGATAACCAATATTCTGTTACAAGTTTCTTCTGGAGAAATGACACTGCATGGTACCACTTTACAGACCATACTACAAATGGAGCCGATGCAAACGGAAGATATTTATTAGTAAATATTGGAGCAGCAGCTGGAAATTACGGAGTTTTATATAGTAAACCAATTGTTGATGTTATACCAAATCAGCCGGTAATGGTTGATTTATATGTTGCCAATTTATTAAATGCCGGTGTTACTGGTGCAGCTCCTATAGTTCGATTTGAATTAGTGAATTCTGCTGGACAGGTTGTAGCTACTCAAGATACAGGAAAAATTGCTGAAGCGGCAAATGATCCAAACAGAACTAAATGGGTTCCAATTAACATTTCGTTAAATCCAGGAAATAATACTAATCTAACATTTAGAATTCGTTCTGGAAGTATAGAATATGGCGGAAATGATATCGTTATTGATGATATCTGGGTTCGTCAAATTCCTAAATCATGTATTAGCCAAAAAGATTTCCCAATCGTAATTGATAGCAATAAAGCTTTCAGCGCGTCAATCACAGGATTTAAAAACCTTACTTGTGCTGGATCTAATAATGGAGAAATCACAATAGCGGCTCAGAATTTTAATCTTCCTTACGGTTTCGATTATTCATTAGATAATGGAGCTACATGGGTAAATTCTAAAGTTTCTCCAGTTACTGCTACTGGATTAACTAACAAAACATATGCTATCAAAGTTCGTTTTGATGCATCATCTTCAACTTGTACTTTCCCATTCTCTCAAGTAATTACTGCTCCTGCAGCATTGGCTGTTACAGCTCGTGTTACAGCTCAGCCTACTTGTTCGAATGGTGCTTCTATTACAGCTACTGTAACAGGAGGAACACCTAGTTACCAATACGAATTAAGAGGATCAAACGGAACTACAGTTGTAGTTCCATTCCAGACATCAAATGTCTTTACAAATGTTGCAACGGGAACGTATACAGTTGTAGTAAAAGATACAAATGCTTGTACTTCTCCAGCTTCAGCAACTGTTAACATTTCGTCTCCAACTGTACCAACAGCTACATTGGCGGCAAGTTCTGATTTATGTTACGATTCAACTAATCAGTCAACTCTTGTTGTTACTGCTACAGGTACTGGAACATTAACTTATAGTTTAGATGGTGGTGCGGCGCAAACTTCTAATAGATTTACAAATGTTGGTCCTGGTACACACAATGTTGTAGTAACTGACAGCAATAATTGTACTGCTACGATAAGCAATATTGTAATTGCGCCAGAATTGCAAGCTACTGCAGCGGTTACTAAAGTAATAGATTGTACAAGTTCTCCAAATGCTCAAATTACGGTTACAATTACAGGAGGAACAAGTGCTTTCACATATAAAGTGAAGAGAAATGGGAATTATGGTTCTCCAAATAATGTAACAGGTAATTCATTTGTTTATACAGCAACAAATACAGGTACATATACTTTTGAAATTACAGATTCTAAAGGATGTGTTACAACTACAAGTGCTACAATTAGCGCTCGTTCAAACCCTACTGTAACAGCAACTAAAGTTGATGCTACATGTAATGGTGCTTCAACAGGTTCTGTAGAATTAACTGCTGTTGGTGGATCAGGGACTTATACATATTTGTTCTACAATAGTACAACTATACCAGTTCCAACTACATATACTACTCAAACAAGTTACACAGGTTTAGCTGCTGGAACTTACAATTATAGAGTTATGGATAGTGGTACATGTACTTCTGCAGTTGGAAGTATTACTATTAGCCAACCTACAACATTAACAGCTACTGCATCTGCGACGGCATTTTCTTGTAATTCATCAAATGTTAAGCAATCTGCAACTGTTACTATTGCAGTTCCTACAACAGGAACATCTCCTTATCAATATAGTTTTGACGGTGGAACAACTTTTACAAGTACACGTACATTAACGGTTACTGATAATGGAACAAATCAGACGATTTCTTACGTAGTTAGTGATGCTCAGGGTTGTAAAACTCCTGTTCAAACTATTACAATAAATAGATTAAATCCTCCTACTGATATTACATTTAGCGCAAATGCAGTAACATGTACAGCTACAACAACGACTGTTACAGCAACTGCTACAAATGGAGTAGGAACATTAACATACGCAATTACATCACCAACTGCTTCTGTAGCTACTAATACTACTGGAGTGTTTTCAGGATTAGCAGCTGGAACTTATAATTTCAGAGTTACAGATGCAAATGGATGTTATTTCGAAAAACCATATACAATTAATGCAGTAACTCCTATTGCAGTAGTTGGAAATAAAACAAGCGACGCTCTTTGTAAAGGAGGAGCAACTGGATCTGGTACTTATACAGTATCTGGAAATGCGACAGCAGGTGCTTACACATTTACATTAACTGCAGGAACATTAGGATCAGGTACGCTTACTAAATCAGGAAACACATTAACATTATCTAATGTTGTTGCTGGAACATATACTGTTAGAATAACAGATTCTGCAACAGGTTGTACTGCTACAGCAAGTATTGTTATTGGAGAGCCTGCAAATGCTGTAACATTTACAGCTGTTGCAAGCAATGTTAATTGTAACAATGATAATTCACAAATTACTGTTACTGCAACTGGTGGTACACCAAATTACACATACGCAGCGGTAAAATCTGGAGCAACAGCTCCAACAGTTTACGATGCAAGTAATGTAGTTACTGTAGATACTAATTCTGGTGCAGATTTAGTTTGGGATGTTTATGTAAAAGACACTAACGGATGTATTGCTAAAAATGCCGTTACTGTTGCTAAAGATAATCTTCCAACGGTTACAGCTACAAACGGAAATCAATGTTCGGCTTCTGGAAATTCATTTACTATTACAGCAACAGGAACAGGTTTAGCTCCTTTAATGTATAGTATTGATGGAACTTCTTTCCAGACTTCAAATGTATTTAATGTTCCAGCTGGAACTTACACTGTAACAGTAAGAGACAAAAATAACTGTACAGCTACTACAGCTACAGCACTTACTATTTACCCACAGTTGACTACTGTAGGTGGTGTTACAAAAGAATTAGATTGTACTTCTACTCCAAATGCAACTATTACAGTTACAATTACAGGAGGTAGAGCACCATATACTTATACAACGAAAAAAGGATCTGGTACTGCAAGCGCTCCAAGTGCTTCAATTGCTGGTCCAACATTTACTTATTCAGTTACTCCTGCAAATGCAGATACTTATACTTTCGTAGTGACAGATGCTAACGGATGTCAAAGTACAGCAGTAACAAAAGTAGATCCTATTACAAATCCAACTGTTACAGCGGTTCAAACAAATGCTAGCTGTAATGGAGCTTCAGACGGATCTGTTACTTTAACAGGTGCAGGTGGATCTGGAGGATTTACTTATAGCAACAATGCTACAACAGGTTTCACAGCTGATCCAACATTTGCAGGATTAGCAGCTGGTTCTTATACCTTCTATGTTAAAGATAGCAAAGGATGTACAGGTTCAGTGGCTGTGACTATTACTCAGCCAGCTACTTTAGCGGCTACAATTGCTACAGTGCCATTCTCTTGTAACACTTCAAACGGAAAAGTGGCAGGAACAGTTACAATTAATGTTACTGCAGGAACAGGTACTGCACCATATGAATACAGTTTCAATGGAAGCGGTTATAGTTCAAATAATGTATTAACATTAAATGACAACGGAGCTGATCAAGCATTTACATACGCAGTTAGAGATGCAAAAGGATGTCCTGTAACAGGTTCTGGAACTTTATTAAAATTAAATCCTCCAACAGATTTAACTTTTGCTTCTCCAGCAGTAACATGTACTGCAACTACAACAACTGTTACTTTAACAGCTGTAAACGGAGTTGGTACATTACAATATGAAACAATTGCTCCGTCTACTGCAATTATTGTAAAACAATCATCAAATGCTTTCGCAAATCTTGCTCCTGGATCTTACACTTTCAGAGTAACAGATGCAAACGGATGTTATTATACAGAGCCTTATGTTGTAAGTCCAGTAACACCTATTACAGTTGTTGGAAATAAAACAAGCGACGCTCTTTGTAAAGGAGGCGCTACAGGATCTGGTACTTATACAGTATCTGGAAATGCTACAGTGGGTGCTTATACATTCACTTTAACAGCAGGAACATTAGGATCAGGTACGCTTACAAAATCAGGAAACACACTGACATTATCTAATGTTGCTACAGGAACATATACAGTTCAAGTAACAGATACTGCAACAGGTTGTACAAACACAGCAAGCATCACTATTGATGAGCCAGCTGTAGCTTTATCTGCAACAGCAGTTTCTACAAATGTAAATTGTAATAATGATAATGCGCAAATCACGGTTACTGCCGCAGGTGGTACACCAAATTATACTTACGCTTACGCGCAAAGCCCATCAACTGTTCCAACATCTGCATATGTAAATAGTAATGTATTGACAGTTGATACAAATTCTGGAGCTAATTTAGGTTGGGATGTTTATGTAAAAGATGCAAATGGTTGTACAACTAAAACTTCTGTTACAGTAGTTGTAGATGCATTGCCAGCAATTACTAACGTAACAGTAAACAACCAATGTGCAGGTTCAGGAAGTACATTTACTATTACAGCAACAGCGACTGGTCTTGCTCCATTATCTTATGGAATTAACGGCCCAACTGGTGCTTTCCAAGCAAGTAATACATTTACAGTTGCTGCAGGAACTTACACAGTTTATGTGAAAGATAAAAACAACTGTATCGTAGCTGCTACAACAGCAACAACAGTTTATCCTCAATTAACAGCAGCTGGTACAGTTAGTAAAGAATTAGATTGTACTTCTACTCCAAATGCAACTATTACAGTTACAATTACAGGAGGTAGAGCACCATATACTTATACAACGAAAAAAGGATCTGGTACTCCAAGTGCAGCAAGCGCTCCAATTTCAGGCCCTACATTTACTTATTCAGTTACTCCTGCTAATGCAGATACTTATACATTTGTAATTACAGATGCTAACGGATGTCAAAAAACAGCTGTAGTTACAGTTGATCCAATTACAAATCCAACTGTTACAGCGGTTCAAACAAACGCTAGCTGTAATGGAGCTTCAGATGGATCAGTTACTTTAACAGGTGCTGGCGGATCTGGCGGATTTACTTATAGCAACAATGCTACAACAGGTTTCACAGCTAGTCCAACATTTGCAGGATTAGCAGCTGGTTCTTATACATTCTATGTTAAAGATAGCAAAGGATGTACAGGTTCAGTGGCTGTGACTATTACTCAGCCAGCTACTTTAGTAGCTACAATTGCTACAGTGCCATTCTCTTGTAACACTTCAAACGGAAAAGTGGCAGGAACAGTTACGATCAATGTAACTGCAGGAACTGGTACTGCACCATATCAATACAGCTTCAACGGAAGTGGTTATAGCTCAAATAATGTATTAACATTAAATGACAACGGAACGGATCAAGCATTTACATACGCAGTTAGAGATGCAAAAGGATGTCCTGTAACAGGTTCTGGAACTTTATTAAAATTAAATCCTCCAACAGATTTAACTTTTGCTTCTCCAGCAGTAACATGTACTGCAACTACAACAACTGTTACTTTAACAGCTGTAAACGGAGTAGGTGGATTACAATATGAAACAATTGCTCCGTCTCCAGTAATTATTGCAAAACAAACATCAAATGCTTTCGCAAATCTTGCTCCTGGAACTTACATGTTTAAAGTTACAGACGCAAACGGATGTTATTATACAGAATCATATACTGTTAAGCCAGTAACACCAATTACTCTTACAGCTAATAAATTAAGCGATGTATTATGTAATGGTGGTAACACAGGATCTATCAGATTAAATGTTGCTGGTTTTGGTTCTACTTATTCTTATACAGTTAATGGTGGAACACCTGTAACAGCTGTTAATACTGCTACAGTTACATTATCAAACTTAACTGCTGGTACTTATGCAATCGTAGTAACTGATGAAGTTACAGGTTGTACAGCTCCGGCTTCAATTACAATCAACGAGCCAGCAGCGGCTTTAGCAGCAACATACGCTACTGTAAATGCTAACTGTTTTGTTGGTACTTCTGAAGTTACAGTTACTGCAACTGGAGGAACACCAGTTTACAGATATTCATTTGTACAAGACGGTGCTGCAGTTGGAACATATTCAAATAATAATAAAGCAAACTTAGATCCAGCGGTTAACTTAAACTGGGATGTTTATATTATTGATGCAAATAATTGTACATTCAAATTAGATGTTACAATTGCAAGAGATGCTGTTCCTACAGTTACAGCTTCTGCTACAGGTCAGTGTTTTGGTGTAGGTAGCTACACTATTACTGCTACACCAGGAGCAGGTCTTGTTGCGCCTTTATCTTATAGCATAAATAACGGTGCATCTTATCAGGCAGGTAATACTTTTGTAATTACTACACCTGGAAATTACACAGTAAGAATTAAAGATGGTAACGGATGTACTGCAAATAGTAATGTCGTTATCGTTGATACTAAATTGACACTTTCAGCAGTGTTGAATAAAGATATAACTTGTAGCGCACCAACTGCAGCTCAAGTTACTCTAACTGCTGGTGGAGGAAATGGAACATATACTTACACTAGTTCTCCAAATACAGGAACTTTCGCAGGAAATGTATTTACAACAAATACAGCAGGAACTTACACATTTACTGTTACTGATGGAAATGGTTGTCCAGCAACTGCTACCGTTGTTATAACAGCTCCAGTATTTCCAGATATTACTGGTGTAACACAAACTCAGGTTATTAGCTGTAATGGAGATAATTCGGGAGCAATTTCTATTGCTATTGACAATTCAAAAGGACAAGCTCCATTTGTATATACTGTTTTAAATACAACTACAGGCGTTGATTACGGACAACAAACTTCTGGATTAGCAGCTGGTGATTATGTAATTACAATTACTGATGCAAAAGGATGTACTGATACATTCCCAATAACAATCACCCAACCTGATCCTATTGTAATTGATTACGCAACAACACCTTTAAGATGTAATGGTTCTGGAATTACTCAAGGAACAATTACTATTAATTCAGTAGTGGGAGGAACACCTCTTTATGATTATTATGTAACAGGAATCAACAATTATAATAAATCAATTACAGGACAATCAGGAGGAAGTGCTGTTTTTGAAGTAGTTGATTTTGGATTATACCAAATTAGAGTTGTAGATCAAAATGGATGTACAGCACAAATTTCAAATGTATTGATTGCTGCTCCAGTTAATGAACTTGATATTCAAGTTGATGTAACTGCAAATTGTGCGGGTGGTCAAGCAACAGTTCGTATTTTATCTGCTTTCGCAGGAAATGGTCCATTCCATTTTAACATCTATAATGGTCCTGGTCAAGTTTGGACTGCTGATGGTGTTGGTGGATGGCAGGGAGAAATTCCAGCGAACAGTAAAACAACTACTTTTACAGGACTTACTCCTGGAAAAACATATTCATTCATTGTTTATGATGAAGATACTCGTTGTTATTATTTCCAATCATCTAACGGACCAATTCCAACTAGTTCAACTTTAGTACTTGATACTTTTGTTCCTAGAAACATTACGTGTACAGGTGCAAATGATGGGAACGTAAGTTTTACAGTTAGAAACACTTATGCAACATCAGTAGATATTTCTTATGATATTATTAATGCATTTACAAATGTTTCAACTGGAAATACAGGTACAAGAACAATAGCAGCTGGAGGATCTGCAGTTATTAATTTAGCTGCTGCTACACCACTACCTGTTGGAAGTTACTATGTATTGGTAAGTGAAACTTCTGGAAGTAATGTAGGATGTGGAATTTCTTCTGCAAACTTTAACATTGAAGAGTCTCCAGTTGAATTGTCAGTTACAGCTTCAGTTTCTAAAAAGGCAAACTGTAATGCGAATTCAGGAATTATTACAGCTGTAGCTAAAGACGGTACAGGCCCATACACTTATTTATTATTATTAGATACAGATCCTGCACCTACAGCATTAACTGCTGGATGGGCTTCTGCTAATACATTTAACAGAAATGCTGGAAACTATGTTGCCTATGCAAAAGATGCTTATGGTTGTATTAAGTCTGCTGCAGTTACATTGGATAAATATACAGACCCAACGATTACTGCTCCAGCAGAAATTTGTTACGATGGTAATCCATTTATAATAACTGTTGGTGGAAATGTAGATCTTACTATTGGTGGAGCTGCTACTTACAGTGTAAATGGAAGCACTTTCCAAACAAGCCCTGACTTTACGTATAATGCTCCAGGTACTTATACTTTAGTTATTAAAGATGGTAATGGCTGTACTGCAACCACTACTTACGAAGTTAAACCACAGTTACAGTTAAGTGTGGAATTAACAAAAGAATTGGATTGTACAGCGAGTCCAGCTGCACAAATTACTTTAACTGCTACAGGAGGCTACAATACAAATTATACTTATGAGTATTCTACAAATGGTGGAGGAAGTTATATTACTATGACATCAAATGTGCTTACAACAAGTGTATTAGGAAATTATATTTTCAGAGTAAGCGATGATAAATTGCCAACAGCTTGTCAAGCTACTGCAACATTTACATTAGACCCTCTTCCAAATACTGTGTTTACAACTGCTCAGACACATGTAAGCTGTAATTTAGGTACAGACGGAACAATTACTGTAAATGTAACTTCAGGAGTTGGTCCTTACCAATACCAATTAAATGGAGGAACATTCCAAACATCAAATGTATTTACTGGATTATCTGCGGGTACTTCATACATTATTACTGTTAGAGATGCTAAATCTTGTATTTTCCCAAGTGCAGCAATTACAATAACTCAACCAACAGCTTTATCTGCTAGTTCTACGATTACAACAGCATTAGTTTGTAATACAGGAAATGTGCCAAGTAAAGCGGTTGTAACTGTTACAGGTGTGGACGGAACTTCTCCATACTTATACAGTTTTGATAATGGAACGACTTATACAAGTTCAAATACATTTGAAACTTACGTAGGTACAACATTTGATGTTTTAGTAAAAGATGCTAAAGGATGTATCTATACTTTAGTAGACGGAGTTGATGTTCCGGCATTAAATCCACCTACAATAACAACTATCACAGGTACGCCAGTTTATTGTGCACCTGCTGCTAATACAACAAGTACAGTTACTGTTACCGCTACAAATGGAGTTGGTTCATTAACGTACACGATCTTATCTCCTGCAAGTGCAACTTCAAATGTTTCTGGTGCAGCTTCAGGTATATTCACGATGTTAGCTCCTGCTACTTATTTATTTGAAGTAACAGACGCAAACGGATGTAAAGATCAAAAATCATATACTGTTGATCCAGTAACAAACATTACAATTGCTGGACAATTAGTAAGCAATGTGGTTTGTAACGGAGAATCAAACGGTGCTGTGAAATTCACAGTTGCTAATTACGGAACAAGCTATACAGCTGCCTTAACAGCAGGTACAGGTACACTTGTTCAGACAGGAAATACTGTTGATGTTACAGGTCTTGTTCCTGGAACTTATACAGTAACAGTTACAGATAATACTACAGGATGTACGGCATTTGCTTCTGTAACAGTTGCTCAACCAACAGCGTTAGTTCTTAATCCAGTAACTAACATAAATGCAAACTGTAATTTTGGTGCAAAAGTTTCAGTTGCTGCTGCAGGCGGAACTCCAAATTACAAATACCAATTTGTTGAGGATGGAGTTACACCAGATCCAGCAGATTACGGTACTGCTTCAAATGCAGTATTAGATCCAACAGTAAATACTCAGTGGGATGCTTATGTAATTGATGCTAACGGATGTGAAACTAAATTGGATATCACAATTGATACTGATCCACTTCCAGCTATTGATTTGACAGCATCAGTTTATTGCTACTCAGGCGGGCCAGTTCCAATCACTATTTCAGGATCGGGTGTTGCACCTCTAATGTATAGTATTGGTAACGGATACCAGTCTAGCCCTAACTTTGTATTGAATGCGCCAGGCAACTATAAATTCTATGTTAAAGACGCAAACGGATGTATCGTTGAAGCTCCGTATACATTAAACCAAGAGTTGTTATTACAAGCTACTTTAACACAAGATTTAACTTGTGCAGGATCAGCTACGATTACATTCTTAGCAACTCAAGGAACAAATTCTTACACAGGAGGATATGAAGTTGACTATAACGGTGGAGGATATAATCCTGTAACGTCACCTTACACTGCAATTGCAGCTGGAACTTACACTTTCAGAGTAACAGACAGTCAAGGATGTCAGGCAGTATCTATTCCAGTAGTAGTTACACCAACAACAACTCCAACGGCAACATTCACACAAACAAATGTGAGCTGTATTGGAGGAAATGATGGAAGCATTATCGTTACTGCTGCAGATGGTATTTTACCATACCAATACAGAATTAACGGAGGTACTTACCAAAGCTCAAACATATTTACAGGCTTAATAGCTGGAACTTATAATATTGAGATTCGTGACGCTAAACAATGTACGTCAGTAATTGTAACAGCTACGATTACTCAACCAACAGCTCTTGCAGCTACAGGTGTATTGACACAAAGCTTAACATGCGGAACAGGAAATGCTACTCAACCAGCAATTGTTACAGTAAATGTGACTGCAGGAACAGGAACATCTCCTTACCAATATAGCTTCAATGGAGGAACAAACTACAGTGGAACAAATACATTCACTACTTACAACTCAGGAACAGTTACAGCATACGTAAAAGATGCTAACAACTGTATCATTGCGGTGCCAGTTGATGTAATTGTACCTGCATTGAACCCTCCAACAGATATGGACATTACTGGTACACCAGTTTATTGTTCACCTATTGCTAGAACAACAAGTACTGTGACTATTAATAGTGTAACAAATGGAATTGGAGGACTTCAATATGAGATTCTTTCTCCAGTTGCTGTGGCTAAACAAAATTCTAATGTGTTTGCAGGTTTAGCGCCAGATACTTACTTGTTCCAAGTAACAGATGCAAACGGTTGTACTTATAAAGAATCATATACAGTACTTCCAGTGACAAACATTACAATTGCAGGACAATTAGTAAGCAATGTTGTTTGTAACGGAGAATCAAACGGTGCTGTGAAATTCACAGTTGCTAATTATGGAACAAGCTACACAGCTGCATTAACAGCAGGTACAGGTACACTTGTTCAAACAGGAAATACTGTTGATGTTACAGGTCTTGTTCCTGGAACTTATACAGTAAGAGTAGTAGACAATACAACGGGATGTATAGCAACTGCTTCTATAACAGTTACGCAACCAACAGCATTAGTTCTTAATCCAGTAACAAACGTAAATGCAAACTGTAATTTTGGAGCGAAAGTTTCAGTTGCTGCTGCAGGCGGAACTCCAAATTACAAATACCAATTTGTTGAGGATGGAGTTACACCAAATCCATTAGATTACGATACTGCTTCAAATGCAGTACTAGATCCAAATACAAATACTCAGTGGGATGCTTATGTAATTGATGCTAACGGATGTGTTGCTAAATTGGATATCACAATTGATACTGATCCGCGTCCAACAATCAATTCATCAGCTGGATTGTATTGCTACGCAGGAGCTCCAGTTCCAATTACTATTACAGGAACAGGTGTTACGCCTTTTACTTATAGTATTGGTAACGGATACCAATCTAGTCCTAACTTTGTATTGAATGCGCCAGGTAACTATAAATTCTATATTAAAGACGCAAACGGATGTATTGTTGAGTCTCCTTACACTTTACGTCAAGAATTGTTATTACAAGCTATTTTAACACAAGATTTAACTTGTGCAGGATCAGCTACGATTACATTATTGGCAACTCAAGGAACTTTAACTTACGCTGGTTTCGAGGTTGATTATAACGGAGGAGGATATTTCCCTGCAACATCACCTTACACTGCAACTGCAGCTGGAACTTACACTTTCAGAGTAACAGACAGTCAAGGATGTCAGGCAGTATCTATTCCAGTAATAGTTACACCAACAACAACTCCATCAGCAACATTCACACAAACAAATGTGAGCTGTATTGGAGGAAACAATGGAAGCATTATCGTTACAGCTGCTAATGGTATTTTACCATACCAATACAGAATTAACGGAGGTACTTACCAAAGTTCAAATATCTTTACAGGCTTAACAGCAGGAACTTATAACATTGAGGTTCGCGATGCGAAACAATGTACGTCAGTAATTGTAACAGCTACGATTACTCAGCCATTGGCTCTTGCAGCGACAGCGGTATTGACACAAAGCTTAACATGTGGAACAGGAAATGCTACTCAACCAGCAGTTGTTACAGTAAATGTAACTACAGGAACAGGAACAGCTCCTTACCAATATAGCTTCAACGGAGGAGCAAATTACAGTGCAACAAATACGTTCACTACTTATAACTCAGGAACAGTTACAGCTTACGTAAAAGATGCTAACAACTGTATCATTGCAGTACCAGTTAGTGTAACTATCCCTGCATTGAATCCTCCAACGATTAGTACAATTAACGGAACCGATATTTATTGTGCTCCGACAGCTAATACAACTAGTACAGTAACTGTAAATGTTACAAACGGAGTTGGTCCATTGCATTTCGAGATTCTTTCTCCAGCAAGTGCAATAACAAATACTTCGGGAGCTGCTAGTGGTGTGTTTACATTACTTGATGCAGGTACATACTTATTCCAAGTAACAGATGCTAACGGATGTAAAGACCAAGAATATTACACTGTTAAACCATTAGTTAACATTACAATTGCTGGTCAATTAGTTAATGATGTTAGCTGTAATGGCGGTGCAAATGGTTCTGTGAAATTTGACGTGAATAATTTTGGTACAACATATACTGCTGCATTAATCGGTGGTCCAACTACTGGAACTATTACACAAGTAGGAAAAGTTGTAACTTTAACTAATTTACCAATCGGTAATTATACAATTGAAGTTACAGATCAAGTAACAAACTGTAAAGCTAGTGCTTCAGTAACTGTTGGTCAACCATCAGTATTAGCATTAACTGAAACAGTAAATGTTCATGCAAATTGTAATTCAGGTGCAAAAGTAAGCGTAACTGCTGCAGGTGGAACTCCAAATTACAGATATGCATTTATCGCAGGAACTGGAACTCCAACAGCTGCTGATTATTCTAATAACAATAATGTGATATTAGATCCAGCAGTAAATACAGCTTGGAGAGCTTATGTTATCGATTCTAATAATTGTGAAACATTTATTCCAATTACAATTGTGATGGATCCATTGCCAAGTGCAATTACTGCTAACGTGACAAGCCAATGTCCAACAGCAGCAGGTGAATATACATTTACTGTTAGCGTTGGTTCAGGTGTTGCACCTTATGAGTATAGCATCGGAAGCGGATTCCAATCTAGCCCAACATTTACAGTAAATAAAGCAGGAACTTACGATATTACTGTAAGAGATGCGAATGCGTGTACAGCAACTGCGACAGCAGCTGTGACTATTTCACCAGCATTACAACTTAATACTGTTGTAAATGCGCTTCCAAGCTGTACATTAAATAATGGTAGGATTACAGCAACTGCTTCAGGTGGTTCTGCAACAGCAAATTATAGATATACTTTAGATGGTGGTGTTTCTGTAAATACTACACCAGCAGTATTCAATAATGTTGCTCCAGGTACACACATTGTAAGAGTAAGAGACGTTGTTACAGGATGTGCATTCCAAGTAACAGTTGAAATTGCTCCAGCAACAGTGATAACAGGACTTGCATTACAAGGAACTAATGTTTCTTGTAAAGGTGGATCAGATGCGTCAATCACTGCTACTTTAGATCCAAGCAGTGCAGGTGTAAATGATAATCCAGTTTACACTTATACATTAACAGGTACGACTGCTTTAGGTGTTGCGGTAAACAGACCAGCTCAAACACTTAATGTATTCGAAAACCTTCAAGCGGGAGATTATACAGTGACTGTAACATCTGGAAGAGGTTGTGAAGATTCTGAAGATATCAGAATTATCGAAAACCCAGTAATTACAGTAGCAGCTCCAATTATTGCACAATACGGTTGCGCAACTGGAACAAATACATCAGCTTATGCTACGATTACTGTAGCTACAGTAACAGGTGGTTCAGGAAACTTTGTAATCTACGAGTTCTTGAAAAACGGTGTAGTAGTTCAAAAAGGTGCTGAAAACGTATATACTGAAGCTGATTTCTTAGGAGGAAGCTATACTGTAAACGTTTACGATGACAATGGATGTATGGGAACTACTGCTGCAACATCAGTTATTACTCCATTTATTAGTTTAGACGCTGTAAATGTAAATGTAGATACAGCTGTAACTTGTACTTCTAACGAAGATATCACAGTTACTGTTACATCAACAGGTGGTACTCCAGTACTTCTTAACTATACAGTTACAGGTACAAATGGAAATACATTCACTCAAACAAATACAAGTGGTGTATTCACAGGATTAACAATAGGAGAGTATCTAATTACAGTTAATAACCCAGCGACAGGTTGTTCAATTCAATCAGTACATTATGTTAATAATCCTAATACTTTCGATATTAAAGCAGTAACAGTAAACGGACAAATTTGTTACGGTGCTGCTAACGGAAGCGTTGATTTAACTTTTGTTGATAATCAATTGAACCCAACAAATGATGCAGGTGCATTCAACTATGTAATTACTGGTCCAGTTCCAAGTAATGGAACAACAACAAATGCAGGTCCACTTAGAATTTCTAATTTAACTGCAGGTCAGTACACAGTTACTGCAACATTGGTTAACAATCCATTCTGTACTGTAACTACTCTGTTTACAATAGAGCAGCCAGCAGTAGAGTTAGAATTGACAACTACTAAATCAGATATTACTTGTGCTGCAGGTAATAGTGACGGTGAAATCTCAGCATCTGCTGCAGGTGGTTGGGATAATAAATACGAATATCAATTGGTATTGAACGGAACAATCTTAGTAGATTACTCTCAACAATCTGTATTCCCTGGATTATCTGCAGGAACTTATACAATCAATGTTAGAGATAATGTAGGATGTATTGATACAGCAACAGAAGTATTAGTTGTTCCTGCTCCAATTGTGATTAATGCAACAGCAAGTGCAACAATGTTAACTTGTTACGGAGATAAATCTGCTGTAATTACTGTAGATCCTCCAACAGGCGGACAAGGAAGTAACTACATGTATACTTTAAATATTGAATCAGCTAATCCAGTAATTTCTTCTGGACCACAAACTAGTCCAATTTTCACAGGATTAGGAGCTGGAACATATAGTATAACAGTTACAGACGGATTCAGTTGTTCAGCAACATCAACAAATATTGTAATCAGTGAACCAACAGAGGTAGTTCCAAGTTTAGTTGAAGCAACTTCACAAACTTGTTTAACTCAAGCAACATTAACATTAAGCGCAGTAGGTGGAACAGCTCCATATACTTATAGTACAGATGCTAATTTTGCAACAACAATAGGTTCATTCGCTTCATCAGTTACTTTCCCAGTTGCTGTTGGTAAATACAGCTACTATGTGAAAGATGCTGCTGGATGTGTTGGAATTGTTTCAAATGAAATCGCGATCGACGCATTAGAGCCACTTGATATTGATGTGGATGTTACAAATGCAGTTGTAAAATGTACAGGAGAAGCAACAGGAGTTATTGTAGCTGAAGCTAAAGGTGGATTAGGAAACTATGTTTACACTTTAGAAAATACAGCAGGTGTTATCGTTCAAGGTCCACAAGCAAGCGGTACATTCGATAACTTAGTAATTGGAGATTACGTTGTAAAAGTAGTAAGTGGAGATTGTAACGATGCGTCAGCAACAATTACAATCAATGAACCGCCAGTTGCTTTACAAGCTAGTTTCGATGCAACGAATGTTTCATGTTTCGGTGAAAACAATGGTAAAATTGTTATTACAGCAACAGGAGGAACAGGAGTTATCAAGTATGCGATTTCACCAGACTTAAATCAGTTTGATTCTAAATCAACATACGATAGACTTGCTCCAGGAACTTATATCGTAATTGCTCAAGATGAAAATGGATGTTATGTAAGAGCAGATATTGAAATTACACAGCCTAATCCAGTTATTATAACTGAAGTTCCAAACTCTATGATTCCTGAAGTTTGTGACGGAGACAAAGACGGTGCATTCAGTATTGAAGTTAAAGGTGGTACATTACCATACAGCGTAAGTTTAGATAATGAAAATGGACCATTTACAGTAGGTGGAGCAACTCAGACAATATTTGATTTCACAAATCTTGCTGGTGGAACACATACAGTTTATGTGAAAGATGCAGAAGGATGTACAGTTCAGTTTGTAGAAAACATGCCAAGTGCAGTAATTCTAAACCCAACGGCTGAAGTAACTTATGACTGTGTGAACAATGCTCAAGCTAATATGGTAGTAGTAACAATTGATGCTTCAATTACAAATCCAGCTGATGTTGATTACTCACTTGACAATAATGGAACATTCCAACCAAGTAATGTCTTTACAAATGTTGCTCCAGGAAGCCACTTCATTGTAGCAAGACATACTAACGGATGTGAAGTGCCAACTGCAATTTTTGATGTGAACGCAGTTGACCCAGTAAGTTTAATTGATGTAACTAATCAAAGTAAAGACATCAACATGATCGTAGTGAAAGCTTCTGGTGGTGTTGCTCCTTACGAGTATAGTTTCAATGGTGAATCATTCTCTTCATCTAACACTTATAGAATCTACAAAACAGGTATTTATAAAGTGATCGTGAGAGACAAAAATGGTTGTGAGGCAACAATCGATGTTAATGGAATATTCTATGACTTCTGCTTGCCAAACTTCTTTACACCAAATGGTGACGGACAAAATGATACAATTGGTCCAGATTGTGGTGCATTAGCATACAAAGAACTAACGTTCGATATTTATGACAGATATGGTAGAGTAGTAGCGAAATACCATGTAGGTGAAAAATGGGACGGTAGATACCATGGAGACGAATTGCCAACAGGTGATTACTGGTACGTTCTTAAACTAAATGATCCGAAAGATCCTAGAGAGTTTGTTGGACATTTCACATTATACAGATAACAAAATTATAGCCCCAATGATGTTATCTAAAAAATTTAATACAATGAAAAAGTTTATTTTATCCTTAGTACTCATGGCTGTAACAACAAGTTACAGCCAAGAGTTAAACCTACCAGTGTTTACCCAGTATTTAGCTGATAACCCTTTCATTATTTCCCCTGCGTATGCCGGTATTGGAGACAACCTCCGTATTAGAGCCAACGGTTTAACACAGTGGGTCGGAATTAAAGATGCACCAGATAACCAATCAGTGTATGCAGATTTTCGAGTTTTAGATCGTTCGGGAGTAGGTATTTCATTGTATAATGATAGTAACGGTAATACAAAACAGACGGGAGCTAAGGTATCGTTTGCACATCACCTTATCTTAGATTATTATTCACAACAGTATCTTTCATTTGGTATTTCGTACAACATAAATACTTTCCGTTTAGAAACTGGTAATTTTACTGGTACAGATGGAGGGGTAACAGATGATCGTCGTACATCAAACAACAACTTTGACCTTAGTGCTTTATATCGTAATAAAGGCTTCTACGTGAGTTTTAATGCGAATAACGTTTTAAAGAAAAATTTGACTTCAGAAAGAACAAACGAACCAGATTTACTTTCTAACTTTCAGTTATATACTGGATTCACTTTTAAAGATGGAGAAAATAGACGTATAGAATACGAACCATCGGTTTTCCTTCAATATTTTGCGAGTGACCAACGTTCTACTACCGATTTCAACTTCAAGTACAGACGTTACAATCGTTACGAAGACTATTATTGGATTGGAGTTTCTTACCGTTTCTTAAATGACCAATTCCCGAAGCCTTTGGCGATGGGACCAATGGCTGGTTTTATGAAATCAAAATTCTATTTTGCATATTCATACCAGTTGATGTTTAACGGTCTTAGCGGCTATAACTCAGGAACGCATTCAATCACAATCGGATTCGATTTCTTACAATCTATCAGTAACTGTCCTTGTACACAAGGTCCTGTTCACGATTAAACAAGTAATTTTATCATTTTTAAGAATTAATTTGTTTATTTTCATAATTTACAACGTTTTCGTTTTTATTAATGGATTATTTTTGCTTTTTTGAAATTTAGAGTACGGTAAAAGTCCTATATTTGTTATTCTTTCAAAAAATTAAAAAAATTAGCAGATGAAAACTTTAAATGATTTCGATTTTAAAAATAAAAAAGCAATTATCCGTGTTGACTTCAACGTGCCATTGGATGAGAATTTTAATGTAACTGATACTACACGTATTGAAGCAGCAAAGCCAACAATTGATACTATTTTAGCACAAGGCGGAAGTGTGATTTTAATGTCACATCTTGGAAGACCAAAAGGAGCAGAAGAGAAATACTCTCTAAAACATATCTTAAAAACAGCTTCTGAAATTTTAGGAGTTAAAGTAAAATTTGCTGAAAACTGTGTTGGAGAACCAGCTCAAACTGCAGCAAAAGATTTAAAACCAGGCGAAGTTCTTTTATTAGAAAATTTACGTTTTCATTCTGAAGAAGAAGCTGGAGATGTAGCTTTCGCTAAAGAATTAGCTTCTCTTGGAGATATTTATGTAAATGATGCATTTGGTACAGCTCACAGAGCACACGCATCGACTACTATTATTGCACAATTTTTTCCAAACGATAAAACTTTTGGAACATTATTGGCAAAAGAAATTGACAGTTTAAATAAAGTTCTTAAAAACAGTGAAAAACCTGTAACTGCTGTTCTTGGAGGTTCTAAAGTTTCTTCTAAAATTACGGTTATCGAAAATATCTTAGATAAAGTAGATCACATGATTATTGGTGGAGGAATGACATTTACTTTCATTAAAGCTCAAGGCGGAAAAATTGGTGAGTCTATCTGCGAAGATGACAAATTAGATTTAGCTCTTGAAATCTTAAGATTAGCAAAAGAAAAAGGAGTTCAGGTTCATATTCCTGTTGATGTTATTGCTGCAGACGATTTCTCAAACAGTGCAAATACTAAGGTTGTAGACGTAACTGAAATTCCTGACGGATGGCAAGGTTTAGATGCAGGTCCAAAATCTTTAGAGAACTTCAAAAAAGTAATTTTAGGTTCTAAAACGATTCTTTGGAATGGTCCATTAGGAGTTTTCGAAATGGAAACTTTCTCTAAAGGAACAATTGCATTAGGAGATTATATCGCAGAAGCTACAGAAAACGGAGCATTTTCATTAGTTGGAGGTGGAGATTCTGTTGCAGCAGTAAAACAGTTCGGATTTGAAGATAAAATGAGTTACGTTTCTACAGGAGGCGGGGCTATGCTTGAAATGTTAGAAGGAAGAATTTTGCCTGGAATCGCTGCGATTTTAGACTAAAATATCACAATTAACATTTTTTTAAACAGTTTTCTTCAATAAAGGGCTTAGATTTGCAAAAATACAACTCTTGTAATTGTTTGAATTACAGAATTTTAAAATAATGTTATATGATTGTAAAGAAATTATCACTTGTGGTTTCGGCTTTCTTTTCGTTAGCTGTCTGTGCACAGGAAACGGCGAAGACAGATCTAGAGATTAAGCCTGAGGTTAAACTATCATATTTAGATTCTATTAAAAGTACATTCAAAAGAGACCATTTAGCTTCAAAAGTTGATAGTCTTTGGATGAACGAATTAGTAAGTCTAGATATTTATGATGATTTGACTAAAGACATACAAACCATCAACAAAGATGTTACTGTAGATGAAGAACTTCCAACCGAATTGCTGAAACGGCGTTTAGTTGCGATGAATCAGAAATCACCTTTTGAAATCGAATACAATCAAGGTTTAGAAAATATAATAAAGTCATTTCTTAAGAACCGTAAAAAATCGTTTTCTCGATTAATGGCTTTATCAGAATATTATTTCCCAATCTTTGAGGATGCTTTTGCAAAACAAAACGTTCCTTTGGAAATAAAATATTTAGCCGTTGTAGAATCTGCTTTAAATCCTAAAGCAGTTTCTAAAATGGGCGCAACGGGACTTTGGCAGTTTATGTACGGAACCGGAAAACAATACGCTTTAAAAATTGATTCTTATATTGATGAAAGAAGCGACCCTCTTAAAGCTACTGCCGCATGTTCAGAATACATGACCAAAATGTACAATATTTTTGGTGACTGGGAACTGGTTTTAGCTTCTTACAATTCAGGTCCAGGAAATGTTACCAAAGCAATTCGTCGCTCTGGCGGAAAAACAAAATACTGGGACATTCGCAATTACCTTCCAAAAGAAACACAAGGTTACGTTCCAGCTTTCTTAGCAACAATGTATCTTTTTGAATATCATAAAGAACATGGAATTAACCCTGAAAGAGCAGTGGTTAAAAACTTTGAAACTGATACAGTAGCGGTCAAAAATCAAATGTCTTTCAAACAGATTGCCGATTTATTAGATATGCCACAATCTCAGATTCAGCTTTTAAATCCGTCTTATAAAATGGGAGTTGTTCCTTTTTATCAAGGAGAACAGCACTTCATTCGTCTTCCAAAAGATAAAGTAGCAACATTCGTTTCAAACGAAGATCAGATTTATGCTTACGTCAAGTATGATTCTGAAATGAAATCAACAAATTCTAGATTGGCGGTAAAATATGCTCCAAAAGCTAGACCAGCGGCAGCAAAACCAGCTGTGATTGAAAATGGAGATTTCGAATTCTATAAAGTTAGAAAAGGAGATAATTTAGGAGCAATTGCATCTAAATACAATGTTAGCATCAGTGAACTAAAAAAATGGAATAACTTAAAATCGAATTCAGTTGCCATTGGTAGAAATATTAAGATAAAATCTGAAGAAGAAGCGCCTGTTAAAAGTGCTCCAATTGTAGATAAGAAAGAAGAAGCTATTGCTTCTGCTGATGAAAAAGAGAAATCAGCTGTAGATATGGATTATGTTGTAGTAGCTGGAGACAATTTAGGTAGCATTGCAAAAAAATTCGGTACGACTATTGCGGAGTTAAAAGAACTTAACAATTTAACTTCAAATAACATTGGTTTAGGAAAAACGCTTATTATTTCTAAAGCAGCGATAGTTATAGAAGAGCCAGTTTCAACAGCAATTGCATCAAACTCGGTTGATACATTCAAGAAAAAAGCACCTTCTAAAAACGTTAGTGAAGATTATTACGTTAAAAAAGGAGATTCTTTATACAGCATTTCTAAAAAATATCCTGGAGTAACAATTTCAGATATTAAAAAATGGAATGGTATTAAAGATGAAGATATTAAACCGGGAATGAAACTTAAAATAAACGGATAATAGAAAAATCTTATTAAATTTGGGTTTTATTTCATAAATTAAAAAAATGAATAAAACCCATTTTTTATTGCTATTACTTCCGTTTTTACTGACTTCATGTTTCAAGAGTGAAAAGCAAAATGAAACAGTTTCAGGAAAAACCAATACTATTTCGGTCATTATTGACGATCAATTATGGTATGGAGAAGTAGGAGACAGCATCAGAAATAAATTTGCTTCGCCGGTTCTTGGACTTACTCAAGAAGAACCTCTTTTTACCATAAATCAATATCCTGCAAGATTATTGGAAGGCTTTGTTACAGATAGCCGAAGCATTATTGTGGTTAAAAAAACAGCCGCAGAAAAATTCGAAATCATTCGAAGTAAAACTTTACCACACAACACTTTTCGAATTTACGGAAAATCTGTCGATGATATTATTTGTAGTCTTGAATTGAATTCGCCTCAAATAATAAAGATTATTCACGATGCCGAAATTCAAAAAATTCAGGAAGATAACAGCGCTTCTTTGCTGAATAAAGCCATCATAAAAAATAAATTTCATATCAATATTCAAATTCCAACGGGATATGAATACATGCTACACAAAAAGAAGTTTATTTGGTTAAAAAAAGAAATCATAAGTGGGAATACAAGCTTATTGATTTATCAGATTCCATTGAACAATTTCAAAAAGAAAAAAGACGTCGTAAATGCTATAGTAAAAATGCGAGACTCTATTGGGAAATATATACAAGGACGTGAACCCAATACGCAAATGATTACCAGCGAAGCCTATGCGCCCTATTTTTCAAAAATTACTTTAGACAGCAGAGATGCTTTTGAAACAAAAGGAACATGGGAATTAAAGAACGATTTTATGAGTGGTCCTTTTATCAATTATGCAATTTTAGATAAAACTTTTAATAGAGTTTTAGTGATCGAAGGATTCTGTTATTCGCCATCACATCAAGAACGTGATTTAATGCTAGACTTAGAAGCAATCATAAAAACAGTTAGAGTTGATAAAAGATAGTTTTTTTGTTTAAAGTTTCATGTTTCAATCTCTGAGAACGTTACTTCCTTAAAAATTTACTTAGTGGTGTTTGCGTAAAACCTTTGTGAACTTTGCAGTTAAAAAGATAAAGCATATCCAACGTGAAACCTGAAGCAAAAAATTTCGTAATTTTATTCATAACAAACATAAAAACAAATAGTTATGAAAAAATTAACCACAACATTCGCAATTATAGCCCTGTGTTTTATTTCGTGTAAAAAAGAAGTAAAAACAGAGGAGCCAACCCCAAAAGCTGTAGACGGTGTTAAAACGGAAGAACCAGTTGTTGAAGAACCGCTTGATTCTGCAGCGCAAATGAAAGCTTGGGTAGCTTATGCAACTCCAAGTGCAGCACACAAATTAATGGCAGACGAAGTTGGAACTTGGAATTGCGATATGACTTTTTGGTCAGAACCAAATGGAAAAGCTGAAAAAGCAACTTCTACGGCAAACATCAAAATGGTTTTAGGCGGACGTTACCAAGAAGCAAGTTATCAAGGTACCATGATGGGACAACCTTTTGAAGGCAAAAGCACTTTGGCCTACAACAATGCCAGCGAAGAATACACCACAACCTTTATTGACAATATGGGAACCGGAATGATGGTTGCAATGGGAAAATACGATGAAAAAACAAAAAGTATGGAACTAAAAGGCGAAATGGTGAATCCTGTTAATGGTGAAAAAACACCTTATCGCGAAGTGTATACTATTGTAGATCCAAAGACTCGTAAAATGGAAATGTACGATGTAAAAAATGGTTCTGAATTTAAAAGCATGGAAATTATAATGACGAAAAAATAATTTTCTATTTAGGTAAAAGAATCAAAGGCACAAAGTTTTATTCTAAGAGATATAACTTTGTGTCTTTGCAATTTCTATGAGAAACTTTAGCACAGCTAAAAAAATAATATAACTTAGCGTCTTTGTGCCTTCGCGGCAAAACATAAAAATAAGAATGGAACTAAAATGGAAAATAAAGCCTTTTGAGGCATTAACTGTAGACGAGTTATATGATTTGCTCAGATTGCGAAGTGAAATCTTTGTAGTCGAACAAAATTGCGTTTATTTGGATCTTGATAGCAAAGACAAGAAAGCATTGCATTTAATTGGAGAGTTTGAAGGCAAAATTGTTGCGTATTCGCGATTATTTGATGCTGGAATAAGCTTTGATAATGCTTCGATTGGAAGAGTAGTTGTTGACCAAAACTATCGCGATAGAAAATGGGGACACGAATTAATGAAAGAAGCAATTGCTGGAATTAAATCCAATTTTGGAAAAGATCAAATCACTATTGGTGCACAATTGTACTTAAAGAAATTTTACGAAAGCCATGGTTTTGTCCAAACTAGCGAAATGTATTTGGAAGATGATATTCCGCATATTGAAATGGTTCGGGATTAGCTGGTTTTTTTTAATCGACTTAACTCATTTTTTAATATTTTATTTTCCTTTTTTAATAATTCAATATGTTCTATAACGAAAGAAGGGATACTAAATGATTGTGATAATGCATAATTTTTGTTTTCTTCAAATTCACAAATTTCTTCTATTTTAACATCTAATTCTTTAGCAATTCTCTTCCACTCGTTGACAGTTATTTTTATACTTCCATTTTCACGTCTACTGTAAGCAGATTGACTCATCCCAATTGAATCAGCCAATTTTTCTTGAGAATAACCTTTTTCAAGTCTCGCTAAGATTAATTTTCTTCTCATTACTGTATTTTTTTTCTTACAATTATATCATTTTTTTTAAACTTTTAAAAATTTAATCTTTCATTTTGATTTTTTTAATTAATCAATTCGCATAAAAACTGCATAGTTTTGAATAATGTTTTTGAAGAAGAGCCTATAAATTTGAATTAGTTATTAATTATGATTTTAAAAAATTAAATTTTTTATTATGAAGAAAGAAAAAGTAAAGTTTTTTTTTAGACAAGACTAGTAATGTTGAAAAAAAGGATGATTCATTAAGACCTTTATTAAGAACGGAAATGCAAAAGATATTTGGAGGTGTTATGGAGGATCGTGATCCGCCAGCAGGCAGAACATATACTGAAAGTACTTATGTAAGACGTTAAAAAAAATGTATTAATTATTGGGCGAGTGATCGCCCATTTTAATTGAATAATTTTATGGTAACTAACAATCTTGTAGTTAAAGTTGCAAGTAGATGTAATTTGAATTGTAGTTATTGTTACGTATATAATATGGGTGATACAAGTTATAAATTGCAGCCTAAATTTATGACTCAGAATGTTATCGAATCATTACTATTGCGAATAAAAGATAATTGTATTGAAAATAATCTTAGCGAATTTTTGGTAGTTTTTCATGGAGGTGAACCTCTATTGGCAGGCATTGGATTTTATGAGAACTTTATTAAAACTCAAAAAAGAATAATACCAAAAGAAATTCGTATTGAATATGGTATGAATCTAACGGTACATTATTAAACGAAGAAATAGCATTGCATCTTAAAGAGTTAAATATTCAAGTCGGAATTAGCATTGATGGAACGCCAAAATCTAATAGTATTAATAGAGTAGGCCATAAAGGAGAGAATATGTATCTTCAAATTGTAAATGGATTTAACTCGATTAAAAATGTATTTGGAGATGATTTTGCTAATTGTTTATGCGTAATTGATGTAAGTGATGATCCAAAAGAAGTTTATCTGCATTTTAAAAAATTGGAAGTAAATAATGTTCATTTTTTATTTCAAGATTATAATTATATAAATTCTGATAGTAATAAAGTGCCTAAAATTGGCAATTGGCTTGTAGAAATGTTTGATTTATGGATAAATGATAACGAATCAAAAAAACCAAATGTCAGACCATTTTCTGATCTTATTAATCTGATTCTTGGATTTGGTGGTGAATCAGAAATTTTTGGTTGTGGAATAAATAAAACTTTAGTTATAGAAACTGATGGAAGTATTGAAACAGTTGATACATTGAAAACTTGTGGAGATGGTTTTACTAAAACAAGTTTTAATGTACTCAACCATGACTTGAATATAATTTACAAGCACTCCGAATTAGCAAGATTATATTATTATAGTCATGATAAATTGTGTGAAACTTGTGAGAGTTGTTTGTTCAAGCCAATATGCGGAGGAGGATTTATAGGACACAGATATTCGTTGGAAAAAAAATTTAACAATCCTTCTATCTATTGCAAAGAAATCATTCAGATTATATGTCATATCCAGAATGAACTATTGCAGCGGTTATCACAAGAAGTTTTGCAAAAGATAAAATTACAAAAGTTAAATTATGACGAAATTATTAAAGATAAATTCTCAAGTGAATAAAGGGATACAAATAGTAATATTGTGTTTTTTCGTTTTTATAGATCATATTTATTCTCAAAACGATGAAAAATTTTATTTAGAACAGGCTGGTTTTTATAAAACCATCTTGAGAACAAAAAATGACACGATTATTTATCTTACTACAAAACAAAAAACATCCGTTCCTAAACCAACATTAGTTTTTGTACAGGGATCATTACCCTTGCCAATTCTTTTTTATGATGACATTAGTACAGGCTCAATAATTCCTTTTAAAATTGATGATTATCGATCAAAGTTTAATTTTGTTATTATAGGGAGAAAAGGGATTCCTTTAATAGGAAGTTATGATAGAGATTCCCGCGGATATGTAAATGAAAAAGGAGAAGTTCCTAAAAATTTTATAGAGAATGATAATTTAGAATATCGTGTAAAACAAGTTGTTTCAGTTGTTAATGATCTTAGTAAGAATAAACATTTTAAAAATGAACCATTATTTGTAATTGGACATTCTGAGGGATATCGTGTAGTTGCTAAAGCGGCAGAAAATAATAAAAAAATTGCAAAGATGGTTTGCTTGTCAGCTAATCCATTTAACAGGATTGCTGAAAGTATTTTAAAAGAAAGATTTTATAGTATTGATAGAGATACTGATGACCAATCTCAAAAGAATGTAGAAGAAGATTTGAAAGATTATCTAACTATTAAATATGATAAAAATAATTATAGCAATAACATCAAGTATAAGAATTGGTTAAGTTATAATCAAAACTTGAGTTTTGAAAGCTTTAAACATTATAAAAATCCACTTTTAATTGTTTACGGTACTAAAGACATTGGTTCTTTGCAAAATGATTTGTTGCCATTTTTATTAAATAAGAAAAATTTAAAACTCAAAAGTTATCCAAATTATGGGCATAATTTTGAATTTAGAAAGATTAATGCTAATGGTGAGGAATTAGAAACTACTTATCATTGGGATGATGTCTTTAAAGATATTGTTGAATGGCTTTTGCTTAAAGAAGTTTAAATTTACCTAATTTATGTTATCAAAAATTAAGGTCTAGAATAATATTTATTACATTTTCTGTAATGGAAATTAATGAATCATTTTTATGATTTGTGTTTGTTTGTTTGTTTTCTATGCTTGGAGAGCTCTGTGGACTTTTTCTTTTTCCTAAATTTAGAAATAAATCAAATTTGCGTAATCAAAAACTCAACTCGTCGATCGTATCTATCGCCCTTTCCTAACGGGTATTGATTGCCGCATCCGACATAGGTCATGCGGCTTTTTGATATTTTTTTGGAAATTAAATAATGAAAAACAGTTTTGGCGCGATTCCAGGAAAGTCTTCTTTCTTTGGTGTCTCTGTCAATTCCGTCACTATAGATTTCGGGTGTACAGCAAACATGTCCACGTATTTCAAATTTTAAGTTTCTGTGTTTTTGAAGCGTTACGGCAACTTTGTCTAATTCTTTTTTCGCAATTGGAGTTAATTTCGCACTTCCAATTTCAAATAAAATGGATTCCAGATAAACCTTATCGCCAACTTTTAATTTGTCTTTGAAGGAATTGTGAATGCCTTTTCCAAAGCTATTTTTTTTAATGACAATTAAATCAACCCGCCGATTTCGAAGACGGGTTTCGTATAAATTTTCAACTGTATCTGCTTTTACAACAATTCGGCCTTTTCCTTCCAGGATAACAATTTTACTTTGATTGAATCCTTTGCTTATTAGTAAGGTTTGAATTGTATTGGCACGATTGATAGATAATCTGTAATTATATTGATCGGTACCTCTATCATCACAATAGCCATAAATCTGTATCGACTCCACTTTTGATGTGTCAATGTTTTTTATAAAATCAGAAACAACATTGATTTGTTTGCTTGTTAAATCATATCTGTCAAATTCAAAATAAATCGTTTCAACAGGTTTTTGCTGCGCCGTGACTGTATAAAAAAAGAACAGAAATAAGGCCAGAGTCAGCTTCATTTATTACATTTTTAAAATCGTTTTATATTCTGTTTGATTATTTAATACACTAACTGCTCTTTTAATTTCCGAATTGTTTTTAAGGTAATACTGGTACAAACCTTCTTGATATTGGTATCTCTTAATCAGCTCTTCCAAAATCATGTTTTTAATTTCTTTTTGGTTTTTATCCAATAACGTGCTTTCGCTTTTCTCTAAAGCGGCTAATAACTGCTGATATTCAGGAGCAATTGTTTCGTCTATTTTTTCATTTTTAGCTGCAGCTAAAGTATTTTTCAAAGCAATTTCGGTTTCTGTATCGAAAGTGATTTTATTGGTTTTCAAAAACTGTTTGAAAGCTATATAATCGGCATCGGTTAAAGTTGGAATTTTATCTCCCAAATTCGGATTTTTATAATAATAGCTTGTAGCATAATCAAAAACACCATCGTTTTTAATTAAGGCAGTTGCAATTGGACTTATTTTTGCTTCTTCCAATTCGATATCTGGCAAAACTCCTCCGCCGTCATAAACCGTTCTTCCTTTTCTGGTTTTGAAAGCATTGAAATTTTTAGCATCTGTTTTTTGTGCAACACCATTTTTGTCCTTATGTGCATAATCCAAAGCTTGAATACATCTTCCAGAAGGCGTGTAATATCTAGAAATAGTTACTTTCAATTGAGTTCCATAAGTAAGATCAACAGAACGTTGTACCAAACCTTTTCCGAAACTTCTGCTTCCTAAAACCACTGCGCGATCCAAATCTTGTAAAGCACCCGAAACAATTTCAGAAGCTGAAGCACTTCTTCCGTTTACTAAAATCGCCAATGGAATTTCAGTGTCAACTGGTTCTTTTTGAGTTTTATAAGTGTTATTGTGTTTTTCAATTCGAGATTTAGTAGTTACAATCACTTCATTCTTTGGAACAAACAAATTACAGATATCAATAGCTTCATTCAATAAACCTCCAGGATTTCCTCTTAAATCCAAAACGATTTGTTTAGCACCGTCAGCTTTTAGTTTTTCAAGAGCTTCTTTTACTTCATTTGAAGCTTTTCTGCTAAAATGAGATAAAACAATATATCCTGTTTTGTCGTCAATTTTTCCATAAAAAGGAACTGATCTAATATCCACTTCATCTAAAACCAAAACTGTAGAACTCGGTTTTCCTTGACGAAGATATTTTATGTTGATTTTGGTGTTTTTTGTTCCTTTCAATAATTGCGAAGCATCGTCTTTAAAATCTGCAATTAAAATATCACCGATTTGGATAATTTCGTCACCCGCTTTAAGTCCTGCTTTGTCAGCTGGATAATTTTTATAAGGTTCACGCACAATCAGACGATCTTTTTTTCTAGAAATCAAAGCGCCGATTCCTGTATATTCTCCAGTGTTATTGATTTTGAAGTTTACAACATCTTGTTCATTGAAATAAACCGTGTACGGATCTAAACTTGCCAACATGCTTTTGATGGCTTTATCCATCAAATCGCCAGGATTTGTTTCGTCAACATAATTGGTATTTACGGCTTTAAACAAAGTTGTAAAAATTTCGATCTGTTTGGCAATCTCAAAAAAGTCCTCTTTAAAACTGGTTCCAACAAACAACATTCCCGCCGCAGCGACTGGTATAATAAATTTCTTTTTGAAATACGGATACATGATTATTCTTTTTTTCTTCTTTTTAATCTTTTTCTAATAAAATAGGCAAATACAACAAATAAAAATACAAACGGCCAAGCGCTTAACAATGAAATCAACAAATCGGATAAAGTATAGAATCCAGATTTAATGGCGTTCCAAAGCTTGGAACCGTATGATATTTTAACGCCTTCCTTTTCGGCAATTGTTTTGTAAAATTCTATTGTAATTGTGCTTTCAGAAACACGGCTTTCTAAATATTTTAACTGACCTTCTTTAGATTCGATTTCTTCTCGAATGGTCGAGATTTGTTCTTCAATTTCTAAAATCTCACTTACTTTGTTCGCTTTCTTTAAAATTTCAAGATAACGTTCTTCCAGTTTTTTCTTGGTTTTTAATCTTGAAGTCAGATCAATATATTGTTCTGTTACATCTTGAGCAGAAATATTTTTAACTTCAAAATAAGAAACACCTTTAGAAACATCATTTATAAAACGGTCAAAATTCTGGCTTGGTACTTTTACGATTAGATTTCTAAAAACAGTGCCATAATCTTTTCCTTCAGAATCGTTTATAATTCTCGCTTTACTACTTGCAACCGCTTTTTGAATTTGGCCGAAAGTATTTTCTAAATTATCAGTTTCAAATCGTAAAGTTGCTTCCTTTATAATCTTCTGTTCAATTTCTTGTTTGACTTTTGGGGCAGGTGCAGCTACTGGATCAAAATTTTTATCAGCAGAGCTAGCTTCTGCTTTTGCAGGCATTTGTACAGTTTGAATCGCATAAGCTTCTTCATTTAAAGCTTCAGATTTTTTACATCCGGAAAGAATTAAAAACAAAAAAGATAAAAAGAAAATATGTCGCATAGAATTTCAATTTAGAGCTAAAACTACGATTTTTTTGTCTAAGTTGATTAATAATCTTACGTTTTGAGATTTACGATTCTGTTTTGTTTTCAGAATCTTCAGATTTGTTGATTTGTGCTGAAAATTTCTCAAACAATTGAATCATTTTGGTGTTGATTTCTTCGTAAGACAAACGGTCTTTCGTCTGATAAAAAAACATTATCGAGTAAGGCCGATCTAGATTATTCAAAAGTAAATGTTTGTTCAAACGATAGGTTTCTCTCAAAACTCTTTTGAAGTAATTTCGGTCAACGGCTTTCTTAAAATATTTCTTTGAAACTGATACGCCAATTTTTGTTTCTTCTTCTGAATTTGCTTCCGCTTGACGGTAAACCAAACGAAGCGGATATTTAGACACTGATTTTCCTTCAGAAAATAATAATCCAATGGTCGTTTTGCTCTTTAAACGCTCGTTTTTAGGGTAAGTGAAGTTCATTTTATATGAAATGATTTAATACAAATTCTTTAAACCAGTTTGGGAAATCTTCTTCATTAATATGAAGTTTTAAAGTTTTTGCATCATATATTTCTGCAATTAGCGTTAACTTTTCTCCAGAATTGTCAAATAAATACGCTTTGTTTGAAATTTCTATAGCAGGAAATAGATTGTTCAAAGTTCTTGTATATCTGTCTTTTATAATTTGACTATCAACGGCATGTCCGCCTTTCTGAACTCTATTTTCTACTCGAGAAATATTAACTTCGGGATCATCAATACAGACAAAGTATAAGTATGTTGTATAACCAAGGGAATTTGCATCTTTAATATCATCCAATTTTGAAACGTGACTCATAACGGTTTCAAAACAAAAACTTTTGTTTTCATTTAGAAGTTTTTCCCTCAAAAATGAAGAAATAAGAGAGCCTTCATAACTATTAGGGTTTTTTGAAAGAGAAATGATAAAGTTCTCTTTTATATCTAGAGAAATTTCAAATCCCTTTGCTTTAGCAGTATCTATAAGGGTTTTAGTGTTTTCTTTTTTTAAGAAATTCGTTAAATCTTCCGACTTGGCTTTAATGTTGTATGAATCTAAATCTATCAAACCTTTGATCTGGAGAATCTTTTCAATATAATCCGCATTGATAAAATATCCAGTATTGTAATGTTTTGAAAATTCTTCGAAAAGAGTGCTTTTACCAGAGCCATTTGGTCCAGCAAATACTCTCAGTCTTTTTTTTATTTCCTGCATAATACCATTCCCTTTTTCAAACCATTATCTGAAATGGATTTATCTTGAAGATTTCGAATTACTCTGATTTCTCCGTTTGGCAGTTTTTCAATTATTTTTTTTCCTGAAATTGATTTTATAGTTAATCCTAAAGCTTTAGATTCCCTAATAGCATAACTTGAACTTTGTGAAGCAGATTTAATTAAAATGTCTGTTTCATTAAGATTTAGTTTTTCCCTGTGTTGTTTTATTACAAAACGTGCGATCTTGCTTTTCATGACTTTATAAAAGAAGTTTACTGTCAAATTTACAAATTTTATCTGATATAAATCCGTCATTTTATTGGAGCTTCAGCTCATTTAATTCAGAAAAAATTTGCAAATTCTGGTACAAAGGTACAATTAAACCATAAAAACAGTTATTGTTTTCAATTTTAATAAGTCTAAAAATATATTTACTACTTTTGCGCATTAATTTTTGAAGCATGGAAAAAATTATATCTTATCCAATATCGGTAATTTACTATTTATTATTTGGTTTATGTTTGGCTGTTTTTCATCCAATTCAGTGGATTTGTTTAAATGTATTTGGCTACCAGGCTCACAAAAAAAGTGTTGATTATTTAAATTTCTGCCTTTTAAAATGTACTAATCTTGTGGGAACAAGATATACAATTGAAGGAGTGGACACGGTTCCTAAAGGTGTGCCAATTATTTTTGTGGCAAATCACCAAAGTATGTACGATATCGTGGCAATGATTTGGTACTTTAGACGTTTTCATTGTAAATTTGTAAGTAAGAAGGAGTTAGGCAGTGGAATTCCAAGTGTTTCTTTTAATTTGAAATACGGAGGATCTGTCCTAATTGACCGTAAAGACCCTAAACAAGCGATACCCGTTATTAAAAGCTTGTCTGAATATATCGAAAAAAACACAAGATCTGCCGTTATTTTTCCAGAAGGAACAAGAAGTAAAACGGGAGTACCAAAAGAATTTGCGCAAAGCGGTTTAAAAATTTTATGCAAATATGCACCATCTGCATACGTTGTACCCGTAAGTATCAATAATTCTTGGAAAATGGTAAAGTTTGGTTTTTTTCCTGTTGGTTTAGGAAATCACCTCAAATTTACAGCTCACAAAGCTTTGGCTGTTAAAGATTACAAGTTCGATGAGCTGATGGAGATTACTGAAAAAGCAGTTAAAGAAGGAATAAATGAATATAAACAGGTTTAAGTTTTAGTCCGAGCTAAAATGTACAACCCAAATCTATAATAAGTAATGTCTATAAAAAACATTAGATTAGAAGTAATGCAGTTTTTGGAAAAAAACGTGGATAGCTTCGTTGAACAGTATTTAATTCCAGTGGAAAAAATTTGGCAGCCGTCGGATTTCTTACCAGATTCTCAAGGAGAAAACTTCTTTGAAGAGGTAAAAGAATTACGTGAGATTGCTAAAGAACTTCCTTACGATTTCTGGGTTACGCTTGTTGGTGATACCATCACAGAAGAAGCTTTGCCTACATATGAGTCATGGTTAATGGATGTAGAAGGAATAGATCAGCAAGAAGGAAATCAAGGAAACGGTTGGGCTAAGTGGGTAAAACAATGGACTGGAGAAGAAAACCGTCATGGAGATCTTTTAAATAAATACTTGTATTTGTCTGGTCGTGTAAACATGCGTGAAATCGAAATGACAACACAGCATTTGATCAACGACGGTTTTGATATTGGAACTGGAACTGACCCATACAAAAACTTTGTATACACTAGTTTTCAGGAATTAGCAACTTATGTTTCGCACAATAGAGTAGCTCAGATAGCTAAGAAATTTGGCGATAACAAGTTGTCTAAAATGTGTAAAATGATTGCAGGAGACGAAATGCGTCACCACCATGCCTATAGCGAGTTTGTTACTAGGATTTTTCAAGTTGATCCAAGCGAAATGATGTTGGCGTTTCAATACATGATGAAGCAGAAAATCGTTATGCCGGCTCACTTCTTGAGAGAATCTGGTCAAAAAATAAGCACAGCTTTTGAACAATTTTCAGATTCAGCACAACGCATTGGAGTTTATACTGCAAACGATTATGTTGACATCATGCAAAAGCTAATCAACAAATGGGAGATTGATAAAATTTCTAATTTGACAGATGAAGCAGAAAAAGCTCGTGATTACTTAATGAAATTACCTGCTCGTATGGCAAAAATCTCTGAAAGAATTGTTATTCCACAAGAATCACATATTTTCAAATGGGTTGAACCAGCGAGACTTTAAAAATTTAGATTTTAGATTTCAGAATTTTAATTTTTTGGTATGATGATTTTTATAAAGCTTGTCCTCCTGAGCGAAGTCGAAGGATCTCATGCTAAATCCATACGGGATGTCCTTCGACTTCGCTCAGGAAGACATAAAATGAGAATCTGAAAGTTGAAATTCTTTAAAGCAACTTTGTTGCTTTAATTCGATTAAAATATATTTGTTGATTGTTGAAGATTCAAAAATCTTTAGCAATCAACATTTTTTATAAACTGTAAAAACCTCTATATGAGCGATTCACAACTGATTATTAAAACCATTGCTTTTGTTAAAGAAAAACTAAATGATGCCGAAGGCGGACATGATTGGTTTCATATTGAGCGAGTTTATAAGAATGCAATTTTAATTTCGAAAGAAACAGAATGTGATCTTACAGTGGTACAATTAGGTGCTTTATTGCATGATATTGCGGATAGTAAATTTCATAATGGAGATGAAACTATTGGGCCAAAAACAGCAAGAGCGTTTTTAGAAGCCGAAAATGTTTCTGAGGACATCATTGCTCATGTTGTCAATATCATTGAAAATATCTCTTATAAAGGCGGAAATTTCGAAAGAAAGTTCTCATCGGTCGAATTGGATGTTGTGCAAGACGCCGATCGTTTAGATGCAATTGGTGCCATTGGTGTTGCAAGAGCTTTTAATTACGGCGGATTTAAGAACCGAGCTTTATATAATCCAGAAATTGCTCCTGTAACCAATATGACAAAAGAGGAATACAAAAAGAACAATGCTCCAACTATTAATCATTTCTACGAAAAGCTTTTACTGCTAAAAGATAAAATGAATACCAAAAAAGGAAAAGAAATCGCTGCAGAAAGACACCGCTTCATGGAATCTTTCCTCGCTCAGTTTTATGCAGAGTGGGAAGGGTTGAAATAGTATCGTCGCATTCTTTTATCCTATAAAATCAAGTTTTCAGAACAAAAAATAAAAATGGCTCTAATCTAGAGCCATTTTATTTTCAAATTTGATCTTAAATTATTAAAGCTTTGCAGATTTATAATCAGGATTTTAAAAGACTCATTATTCCAAAAGCGAATAAAAATCCAAAAGAAAACCATAATAATTTTGTAACCCTTCTATTTCTTGTGTTTTCCCTTTTTTCAAACCTTGTCATTTCAAATGTATTTTTAAAAATTCAAAAATAATTTTAATTAAGGTGTGATGGTGCCTTGAAAAGCTTTTAAACCATTATAATAAGACATTTTTTAATCACAGTTTTAAAGTTACAGTCTATATTCCTTATTCTATATTCTTAATTAGATAAAACCGAGAAAAAACTAATGATACTCTTTCATGTCAAATAAGTAATAATGGTTGCGCAGAAAAAACCTATTGCAAACCACAGTAATCGAGCAACTCTATTGTCTCGTATTACTTCCATTCTATCTTCTGGTCTCATTTTTTAATAAATTTAGAAGACAAAAATAGTTTTAGAAAATATACTAATAAGCTATTTTAGGTTTTTAAAATAACAGAATAAGACATTTTTATTCATAAAAAAAGCCATTCAAAATGAACAGCTTTTTTTACTTTGTACCTGTGAACCTTTGTCCCTTTTTAAGAACATCCACAATCAGTTCCATTGCCGCAGTCTTTTTTCTTTTTCGATTTAAAAAAAAACTTTTTAATCAAAAAAGCGACGGCTAATCCTAATATGGCAAAGGCTATAATTTCTTGAAACATAACTTTTTATTTTAAAAGTTGATACGCAATTAATGCGGTAAAATAAGCGAGACCGCTCATGAAAACCAACTGCATTGCTGGCCATTTCCATGAATTGGTTTCTTTTTTAGTAATGGCCAATGTACTGGCGCACTGCATAGCAAAAGCATAAAATAACAGTAGCGAAATTCCAGTCGCAAAATCAAATACTTTTTTCCCTGTATCTGGACGAATTTCTGCCTGCATTTTGCTTTTTATAGTCGATTCGTTATCAGTATCTCCAACACTGTAAATAGTTGCAAGAGTTCCTACGAAAACTTCACGCGCTGCAAATGAACTTATTAATGCAATTCCGATTTTCCAATCGTAACCTAAAGGCTGAATTGCTGGCTCAATCGCTCTTCCCATTAATCCGATATAAGAATTCTCTAGTTTTTGAGAATTAACTTCATTTTCAAATTGGGTTTCATCCAAAGTTGTATTCGCAAATCTTTCTTTTACAATAGTTTCTGCTTCGTTGAATTCTTTACCAGGTCCGTAAGAAGCTAAAAACCATAAAATAACAGATATTGCTAAGATGATTTTACCCGCGCCCACAATAAATGCTTTGGTTTTTTCTACAACATTGATTCCAACATTTTTGAAAAGGGGCATTTTATAGCTTGGCATTTCAACTACGAAATACGTTTTAGAATCTAATTTTAAAACTTTATTCAAGATATAAGCCGATAAAATGGCTGTAAAAAATCCTAGAACATAAAGAGCCATAAGTGTTAATCCTTGAAGATTTAAAACTCCAAAAACTCTTTTACTCGGAATAACTAGAGAAATAATAATAGCATAAACAGGTAATCTTGCTGAACAAGTTGTGAATGGCGTTACCAAAATAGTAATCAAACGTTCTTTCCAGTTTTCAATATTTCTTGTTGCCATAATCGCAGGAATTGCACAAGCTGTTCCTGAAATTAAAGGCACAACGCTTTTTCCTGAAAGGCCAAACTTACGCATGATTTTATCCATTAAAAAAACCACACGGCTCATATAACCGCTTTCTTCTAAGATCGAAATAAATAAAAACAAGAAAGCAATTTGCGGAATGAAAATAATAACTCCACCAATACCCGGAATAATTCCCTGCGAAAGTAAATCTGTCAAAATACCGCTTGGAAGTTCTTCGGCAACCCAACTGCTTAATGAAGCAAAAGTGCTGTCAATGAAATCCATAGGAATAGTTGACCAGCTGAAAATCGATTGGAAAATCAAAAATAAAATGGCAAAGAAAATGAAGTAACCCCAAACTTTGTGCGTCAAAACACGATCCAATTTTGCTCGAATATCTTTTGCCATCGAAGCATCAATCTTTAAACCTTCTTTTAAAACATCATTGATAAACTGATATCTTTTGATGGTTTCTTTTTGCTGTAAACGCTTTAATTCGGAATGCGATTTGGTAAAAGTGCTTCTGATTTCATTACGGTCTAAATTTGAAAAATTGACATCTTGCGTAATTACCAGCCACAATTTATACATCAATTGATTTGGAAATGCTTTTTGTAATTTTTCGAAATAGTCAGGATCAATTACTGAAGCATTCAAACAAGGTTCGTGCGGAATGGTTTTATAAGAAACAATTAATTCTTTTAATTCTTCAATTCCTAGACCTTTACGAGAACTTACTAAAGCAATTTTAGTTTTAAGTTTTTCTTCTAAATATGGAATATCCAAAGAAATTCCTTTGCGTTCCATACGATCTGACATATTGATCACCAAAATCGTCGGAATTTCAAGGTCTTTGATTTGAGTGTAAATCAGTAAGTTTCTTTTTAGATTTTCGACATCTGTTACAACTACTGCAACGTCTGGATATAATTTGTCGTTTTTATTTAATAGAAGTTCAATAACCACACTTTCGTCCATCGAACTCGCGTTCAAACTGTATGTTCCTGGCAAATCCAGAATGTTGGCTTTTATATTGTGGGTTAATTTGCAGAAACCCATTTTCTTTTCAACCGTTATTCCAGGGTAATTTCCAACTTGCTGGTTAAGACCCGTTAATTGATTAAAAACAGAGGTTTTTCCGGTATTTGGATTTCCGATAAGAGCAACATTGATATTCTGGACACTCATTACAAATTGGTTTTGATAAGTTCAACTTCAATTTCACGAGCTGTTTCAATACGGATTGCAACATGAGAACCATTAATATCTAAATATAAAGGATCGCCAAAAGGAGCAACCTGAAGCAATTCAACTAAACTGCCAGGAAGACAACCCATTTCTAATAATTTAAGTGGAATAAGATCGATATCAAAATCTTTGATAATGGCTTTTTCGCCTTTTTTCAGAGTGTGTATTGTATTTTGCAAGCTTATTTAGATTGAATTTAGATTGCAAAAGTAGGCAATTATTCTTTATTTCAAGGCATTTAACACTTCTACAAATGCTAAATGTTTCTAAAAATAAGGGATTTTACTCTTGAGAAAGGAATTCGATGTCTTCTAAAAGACGTTTTATGTCTTCTTTGTTTGTTCCGTCATAAAAACCTCTAACGCGACGTTTTTGATCGACCAAAACAAAATTCTCTGTATGTACCATATCATAAAGCTGATCTGGTCTTCCTAATTTAACAGCCAAATACGATTTTCTGGCCATAGTGTAGATTTCTTTTTTATCGCCAGTAACTAAATTCCATTTGCTGTCGACAACTCCATATTTAATGGCGTATGCTTTCAAAACAGAAACACTGTCAACTTCTGGAAAAACGGTATGAGAAAGCAACATTACTTTTGGATTATTTAAAACTGCTTTTTGAACATCAACCAAATTTGTTGACATTTTTGGACAGATCGATCCGCAAGTTGTAAAGAAGAAATCGGCAACATAGATTTTTCCTTCGTAATTTTTTTGGGTAATAGTATCACCGTTTTGATTGATGAAAGAAAAATCGGCAATGGTGTGGTATTTGCTTTTATATTGGATTGTACTGTCAACCAATTCAGGATTTACATCAGACGGATTGTAAATTGGAAGTGTCTTTTTTGGTTTTAAAGCCGAGTAAAACAAAGATATCGTAACAACCGAAAATACTATTAAAACAATAAAGAATTTGCGGTATTTATATAAAAGCGATTTCATAAAAATAATTTGGCGCAAAAATACAAAAAGCAGATTCTAAAAACTTTACTGGATTATTTTTTTAACAGCCTTTTGTAACTTTTACGAGTATCTGTATACATATAGCTCAGTGTTCAGGTTCTATTTGTGAAATTTATCTGTCTTTTTGGTTTTACAGTTAGAATTTTAACACAATTTTTGAAATAATAACAATATGTTTGTATTTTCCCTTAAACTATAATTTTTTATGAAAAAACAATTTGCTAAACCTGTGTTTGGTGTGATATCTGCAATGTTTGCAATAACTGCAGCTCAAGCTCAAACAGCGCCAAAAGAGCCAGGTATTAATGTGTCTTACATGGATACGAAAATAAGCCCAAGTCAGGATTTTTTCAAATATGTAAACGGAACTTGGTTAGAAAAAACAGAAATCCCAAGTGATCGTACGACATGGGGAAGTTTTAATGAGCTGATTAAAAAAACTGACAAAGATGTAATGGCAGTTTTACAAGAAGCTTCAAAAAATCCAAAGTATAAATCAAATACAGATCAAGGAAAAGCAGTTAACCTGTTTAATACTTATCTAGATTCTATCGGAAGAAATAAAAGAGGAATTGAACCATTAAAACCATATCTGAAAAAAATCGACGCAATTAAAAATATTGCTGATGTTCAGAAATATTTGGTTGAAATGGAACAAGAAGGAAACGCTGGTTTTTTCGGAATTTACATTGGAGCTGATGATAAAGACAGTTCTAAAAACTCTGTAAATTTAGGGCCAAGCCAATTAGGACTTTCTGATAAAGATTACTACACTTCTGATGATAAAGATTCTAAAGAAAAACGTGCGAAATATGAATTGCATGTTGCAAGAATGCTTCAGTTTATTGGAGAATCTCCAGAAAAAGCGAAACAAAGCGCTGCTGAAATTTTAGCTTTAGAAACAGAATTGTCACAACCAAGATTAAACAGAGTTGAAAGAAGAGACAGCCGTTTGCAATACAACCCAATGACAATTGCTGAACTTCAAAAATTAACTCCAGCTATCAAATGGAACGAATATTTTGCCGGTTTAGGAATTACTAAATTAGAAACTGTAATTGTTTCTGAGCCTAAATATATGACGGCTTTAGAAACTGTTTTCAAAGCAAACAAAGTTGCACAATGGAAAGAATACCTAAAATGGGATCTATTAAACAATGCTGCAAGTAAATTGACAACAGCAATTGATCAAGCTAATTTTGATTTTTACAGCAAAACATTAAGAGGTGCAATTAAACAGCTTCCTGCTGAAGAAAGAGCGCTAAATGTAGTGAACGGAACAGTTGGTGAGGCTCTTGGAAAACTTTATGTTGAGAAAGTTTTTCCTGCTGAAGCTAAAACAAAAGCAGTTGACATGATTCATAATGTAATTACGGCTTACCAAAATCGTATCAACAATTTAAGCTGGATGTCTAAAGATACAAAGGCAAAAGCAATTGAAAAATTGAATAAAATTACGATTAAAGTTGGATATCCTGATAAATGGAAAGATTATTCAGCGCTTGAGATTAAAAGTGTTGCAGAAGGAGGAAGCTACTATGAGAACACTAAAAACGTATCAAGATGGAATTTTAAGAAAAGCATCGATAAATTGTCTAAGCCTGTTGATAAAACAGAATGGCATATGTCTCCTCAAACGGTAAATGCTTATTACAATCCATCTTATAATGAAATTGTATTCCCAGCAGCAATTTTACAGCCGCCTTTCTACAATTACCAAGCTGACGAAGCGGTTAATTATGGTGGAATTGGAGCAGTAATTGGTCACGAGATTTCTCACGGATTTGACGATTCTGGTGCACGTTACAACGCAGAAGGAAATTTAGTTGACTGGTGGACAGAAGATGATTTGAAACAATTTACTGCTCTTGGAACAGATTTAGCAAATCAATACAGTGCTCTTGAGCCTCTGCCAGGAATTCACGTTGATGGTAATTTTACTTTAGGTGAAAACATTGGAGATTTAGGTGGAATCAATGCTGCTTTTGACGGATTACAATTGTATTTGAAAGCTCATGGAAATCCAGGTTTAATCGACGGATTTACACCAGAACAACGTTTCTTTATTTCTTGGGCTACGGTTTGGAGAACAAAAACTAGAGACGAAGCGATCAAAAATCAAGTGAAAACAGATCCGCACTCTCCAGGAATGTATAGAGCTTACGTTCCAATTCAGAATGTTGATGCTTTCTACAAAGCGTTCGATATTAAGAAAGGTGATAAAATGTATGTTGAACCAGAAAAACGAGTTAAAATCTGGTAATCAATTTTTATAATAAAAAAAAGGGCGGTCTCGATTTTCGAGACCGCCCTTTTTTATTTTGAGATAATCAAACAATGTTCCGTAGGAACATATCATCGGTAGAAAAAAAATATTGACGATCCTATTATATTTGTGTTCCGTAGGAACGTTTGATTTTGATATAAATTTCTACAGCAAAATACCCCAGCGGGGTAAATATTTATAGAATTTCAAGAAGATAAATGAAAAAGCTCCAGCGGAGCGACATGCATTAGATTATAAAAAACATGTCGCTCCGCTGGAGCTTTATATTGTAAATATTTATTTTTTGGTATAAATATTTCGCTTCTCCGAAGCTTGCAATAAAAGAGCTTTTAAAAGAGAGTTCCTTTTGTTTTATTTTAAAGCGATATAGATGTCAACTTCTCCATTTTGTAAATTTGCCGACCTTTGATCGTAAACTTCAAAATCGGATGTAAAAGATCGGTTTAAATCAGAATTCCAAATTTTAAGCCATTCATTATAGACAGCACCTTCAGTTAAATTTCCCTTAGCAGTAAACTTTTCGTAAGTACTATTTTCAATTGTTTTTCCAATCATATCATTTGGAATTTCATCCAAACCACTTACTTTACATCCAATAATTGTCGTATAAGGTTTTGTATGATCTTTTTCGTAATCTGTATAAACGCAATAAATAGCGTTGTCTAGCTTGTTCGGAATTCTATCTCCAATATTTTCCGAGATAAATTTGTTCCAAAGCTGAGGTATATCTTTTCCAGATTTGCCACCTTCATTTGTTGTTCTAATAGCTATACCAATAATGCTAAATCTTTTAATGCTCATTATTTAATTTTTTAAATTATTGAGCAAATTTAAAAGTGTTTAATGACAACAGTATGTCAGCAGTAGTTAAAAATTACAAAAAATTCTTACTTTAAATAACTATAAATATAAGCTTCAATTGCTTTTAATTCTTCATCAGACATTGATTGAGTAATAGCAAAATTGGTTTTCATAATCTCAAACTGACTCGGATCTACAATTGGTTCTGCATTTCCCTTTAAGAAAGTAACGATATTGCCATTTTTGTCTTTGTAGATTTTGGCAATTTCTTTAATGCTTGGGCCAATTACTTTTTGATCCGGCTGATGGCATGCAAAACAATTTCCATTGCTTTCAAATATTTGTTTTCCTAATTCCTCTGGAGTTTTGGCTTTCGCCGATTCGCCTTCAGAAACCGATTCAGTTGTTGTATTTGTAGATTCAGAACCTTCTTTTTTACAAGAAGCAAAAGCTAAAACAGCAGATAAAAATAAAACCTTTTTCATCTTATTTCTTTAAAAGTATTGCTGCTTCTTTAGCAAAATATGTTGAAATAAGATTAGCACCTGCACGTTTGATGCACATTAATTGTTCCATCATAATCTTGTCGTGATCTAACCAGCCTCTTTCAGATGCCGCTTTAACCATTGCGTATTCTCCAGAAACCTGATAAACGGTTACAGGAACATGCACTGTATTTTTAATTTCGCGAACAATATCCAAATAAGCAATTCCTGGTTTTACCATAACCATATCTGCACCTTCTTCAACGTCAGATAAAGCTTCTTTGATCGCTTCGATTCGGTTTGCATAATCCATTTGGTATGTTTTTTTATCTTTTGGAACCACAACATCAGCTTCTCTTGGAGCAGAATCTAAAGCATCTCTAAACGGACCATAAAAAGCAGAAGCATATTTAGCAGAATAGCTCATAATTCCAACATTCTGAAATCCAGCAGCATCTAAACCTTCGCGAAGGCGTAAAACACGTCCGTCCATCATATCGCTTGGCGCTACAAAATCGGCACCAGCTTCTGCGTGAGAAATAGCCATTTTTACTAAAGCATCAACTGTGCTGTCGTTTTCTACATCACCATTTTTTATGATTCCGTCATGACCATAAATAGAATATGGGTCTAAAGCCACATCTGGCATAACGATCATTTCTGGACAAGCTGCTTTTATAGCACGAATAGCTTGCTGCATTAATCCGTTAGCATTCCAAGCTTCTTTTCCAGTATTGTCTTTTAGGTTTTCGCTAACTTTTACATAAATATTTACGGCGCGAATTCCTAAATCAAAAAGTTCTTTTACTTCTTCAACTGTTAAATCTATTGATCTTCTGAAAATTCCCGGCATTGACGGAATTTCGACTTTTACATTTTCGCCTTCAGCAATAAACATTGGAAACATAAAATCCGATGGACTTAAACTGGTTTCACGAACTAAAGAACGAATGGATTCATTTACTCTTAATCTTCTGCCTCTTTGTAATGGGAACATATAATTTTAGATTTTAGATTTTAGATTTTAGACTTTTAGTTGATTTCTTTGAAACTCAGACTGAAAATCTATTTCTAAAACTGCAGTTGTTTTTATTTTTTTTTGAAGTTTATCTCACTTTTTAATGAGTGGCGCAAAGTTAAAGAAAAAAGGAACAAAATAAGGCGTTTGGCTTGCTGTAGAATGAGTTAATATTATCTAAAAATTTGGTTTGATGTTTTTATTTGAAGTAGATTTGCAAAATTAGGAAAAATCTTATTTTTTAATATAAAGCAAATGAACTCAGAGTCAGAGGAATGTTTTCGTTCCAAAATAGAAAAATATTATAGTCTTGAACAAAGTTTTGTTCCAAAATGGTATTGTTATCGTGTAGTTACTCCAATATATGTATTTACTCATTTCATAAATTTTTCAAGTATTAAAGGAAAATTATTGCTATTAATTGTACGAGGGGAATTATCGGAAAAAAAGATATGCGAATTTTTAAAGATTGTAGATGAAAATAACAAAAACATACAGTTTGATAAGTTTGTAAAACTTAACAACATTTTTTACAATGAAATGGAAATGAATGGAATAGCGTTTTTACCTTATAAATACCATTCAATTTTTGAAACACAAGATAAAGATCTTTATTTAAACACAATTGTAACATTCCCTATTTACAATTGCGAATTTAATGGAAATGAAAGTTCAGAGGAAGTAAAATTATTGAGAAGAGATATAGTTTCCACAATTGATTGGGATCGAGAAGTTTCGCCTATAATTAAAATTCGATATAATAATCTAAAAACTGGAAGTAGAACCCGAGGAAATAAATTTTATTTTGTTTCATTAAATGTTGTTTTAAATGAACTTGACAATTTGCAGAATGATGATTTTCCTGATTCATTTGTTGAATTAGAAAATTATAAAGATGAATATATTCACGTCTCTGCACTTAATTCAAGTGTTTTTCTAATCGTAAACAAAAACAGAACGATTGTGCTTCAGGATAAAATTCAAAAAATAAAGGATTTTACAATTGATTTTTTAACTCGATAGCGCGGATTTAGCCGATAGCGCGGATTTGCAACCCGATAGCGCGGATTTGCAATCCGTGCCCACAAAGATTGATTTTTGTTTTGAGGCATTAGGTTGAATCTCACTGTTGCGGGCTATCGAAAATAAAAATAATATGGAAATATTTTTAAATGGAAGAATTGGTGGAATTCCACATGTAAATTTTGAAAATGTACACGGTATAGTGATTAATTTTAGAAAAAGAATAAAACAAAATTTCCTTCCTGTTAATTTGGGAAAAGATGTTGAAATCATAACAATCTTTCTTTGTTTAAATGGAGACATTACAAAATTTTATGAGTCAACGGGTGTGTATAATATTAAATATTTAAAAAAGAATAAAAAGATTTTAATCGATTTATGTATTGATGAATCAGTCTGGATTGGGAATGAATCGGAAAATGAAATTATTTTTTTAAATAATTTGAAGAAATTATTGCTAGAAAGCGCTGATAAAATTGCTATGAAATTTCAAAAAAATAAATTAGATTTTGATAAAAAGATATTTCAAAATGTAATTGAGAATAATTTTAAACTTGGAGAATAAGCTGATAGCGCGGATTTGCAATCCGTGCCCGCAAATATTGATTTTTTTGTTTTGAGAATTAATTTATAATTGAAATATATATGAATAATCCATTTTTTGAAAAAATAAATAATATTGAATGGTTTTCTAATTGTGGAAAAGAGTTCTCTATTGCAGATTTTCCAATTAAAATTAAGTTTATGAAGTCTTTTGATGAAATGCAAAAGAATATAATTTCTCAGAATTGGGAAGATTTGACAATGGAAGCAAGAAACAGATTAACGGTTTTTCTACATAAAAATAATCGTAATGATTATCAGGATTGGAATAGAATTACAGAAATCAACAAAAGTAATTTGAAACAAATAGAGACTACAGCAAAATTTTTTGTAGAAAAAAATAATCTTGATAAAAGTATTATTGATGATGTCTTGTGGAATGTTCTAGGAGCAGCAATGGAAGATCACTATATTTTGATAAATAAAAGAATCCCTATATTTTTCAATTATCTTTTAGAAATCTATTCTCAAGGAAATATTCCATGCGGTCTAATAGGCGAGGTAAAAGAAGATTTTGATGGAAACTCAATCGATTTTTCTGATTTTACAATATTAGTATATTAAAAATAAATCCACGCTATCGAACTAAGAATTTAGACATATCATGGTTTTTCAGAATATTCCATCTAAATTTGTCTAATGAAGAAAATTCTCGCTTTATTTTGCTGTCTGTTTTTAACGAGTTGTTTTGAGATTACAGAAAGAATCAAACATCACGACGATCAAAGTGGTGAATATACTCTAATTGTAGATTTTTCCAAATCTTGGTTTAAAACCAAATCGGCTATTTGGCTCGAAGAAGTCGATGGCGTAAAAATTCCAAACGAACAGGAAATTACCGCTAAACTCAGTGACTTTAAAGAAAAAGCTTTAAAGATAAACGGAATTTCCAACGTAAGCACCAAAACAGATTTTGACAATTATGTCTTTATCATCAAACTGAACTACGCCAATCTGAAAGCACTGAATGCCGTTGTAAATACAATCAACAATCAGCGCGATCAGATTCACTTTAGCGGAAGTGGCAAAACTTTCGAAAGAATTGCATCTTATCCCGTTCCTGAAAAAGTATTAAACGACCCAAAGAAAAAGAAAGATCTAGAAGAAGCGAGTATTATTTCTATTTATACTTTCGATAAAGATATTGTAGCTGTTGACAATGCAAACAGCAAAATTTCCAAAAACAAAAAGACGGTTTTTTTAAAACAAAGTATGTACAGCGTATTTAAGAAATCGACTTTAATGAATAATACCATCCAATTAACGCCTTGATTTTATGAAGCATTTTTACACTCTAATTTTTCTATTTGCCACGTATTTTACTTTTGGACAAACGAGTCCAGACAAATACGATTATTTTGTTCAGTTTAACGGAAATCAGCTTTCTAAAAAAGTCAGCATTGACGAAGTTTTGAATCATCCGATTATCACAAAATACATCAGCAAAAAACCTGATTTTGATCTTCGAAAATATGCGTCAATCATCAAATTAGATGAAAAAATTACGATTCATGGCAATTTCTTAGACAGCGTTCCATTTTACCAAGTTACTATTCCTGTAAAAAGTAAAGAAGCCGTTAAGCAATATCTGGTTGAAAAATTAGGAGCTGGTGAAAAAAGTGATTCGTTAGGAAAAGGAGGAATTCAAGATTTCGGCAAATATGCTGTTTTTACGCCAAGCGGAGTAAAAAGATCTTTTGTGTGGAATGACAATTATTTGGTTGTATTTGAATTGACAAAAAGACTTCCTTCTAAATTTTATGATGTAGCTGAAACTACCGTTTCGAGTGATTCTATTGAAGTATCAGATGCTTATTCAGAAACGGTTATAGAAGTTCCTGTTCCAATGGTTGTCGATACACCAAAAATTGCGGAACCATCTGTGATGCATGATGAACCAATAATTGAAGAAACCACAGTAGCGGAGACCGAAAAAGATTATTTGTATGATGGAAATCCATACGAAGAATACACTGTTGAACAAGCAGAATTTGATAGAAAATTGGCCGAGAAGCAAAGTCAGATTATTAAAGCGCTTTTCGAAAATGGTTTTATAGCACCAAGTTCTCCAAAAATAAATGCTGCAGCCGATATTTCGTCTTGGGTAAATTATGGCGGCGTAATGTCGAGTTTTTATTCGCTGTATAATTATCCGCTGGGATTATTTGGCGGTTATGATAAATATCTGCCAATGCAGAAGAATTTCGGGAATTTTATAAAAGGAATAAATGTCGATTTTTATTTTGATAATGACAATGCCCGAATCGAGGAGGTTGTAGAATATTCAACTGAAATTGCTGAAGTTGTAAGCAAAATTAGCAATCGAAAAATCAATAAAAATATCTTCAATTATTTTCCTGCCGAAAAGCCTTTAGGATATGTTTCGTATCATTTCAATACAAAAGCAGCACTTGAAAATTTTCCATCGTTAACGACAGAATTATTTCAAAATCCGAAATTCGGAAAAGAAGATATCAGCATTATCACAGATTTGATTTCTACCATTGTTGATGAAGAAGCCACAGCGAAACTTTTTGACGGCGATTTAAGCGCTTTTTTATATGATGTGAAAGATGTTGAGGTTTTGACCAAAAAATACGATTATGACGAGAATTTTGAAGAAAAGATAACCGAAGAGAAAGTTAAAAAATCTATTCCGTTGTTTTCTGTGATTTTTACATCTACGCATCCAACATTTGGAGACAAATTGCTGCAACTTGGAGTTCGTAAAAGAATACTAGTTCAAAACGGAAATGCGTACACTATTGTTGGAACAAAAGATTACGGTGATATTTTTATTCTGAAAGACAAAGATGTTGTGATTGTTGCCAATACAAAAGATTATTTTGGAACAGGAAAAGGATCTTTTGCTAAAGACACCAAGAAAGATTTGAGCAAAAATTACATTTCAGGAAAGATGAATATTGCGCAAACAATCAAAACATTTGGGAAAAACGCTAAAGATTCAGAATTGGATCGAATGACAAAAATTTCTTCTCAGTTTTCAGATGTTTCGATTGAATCGCCTAAAAAGCTAGTTGATAATAAATTGAAATTTATTTTTAAACTAAACTCTTTTAAGTCTGATAAAAACATCATTTTGCAGACATTAGATTTAGCCGACGAAATGACTTTGAAATAATTAAAACAAAAATCCCTGAAACAACTTCAGGGATTTTTTTTATGTTTTTATTGAATAGAAGCTTCGTAAATTTCTTTAATCGAATTGCCTAATTGCGAATTAAATTCAGCGTCAGATTGTCCAGCGCTAAGGCCTTCTGATAATGCTCTTGAAAAACTTGCAATCAATCCGTGATTTTCAGCTAGTTTCTGATTGGCTTCTTCTCTGGAATATCCGCCTGAAAGTGCCACAACTCGAACCACATGCGGATCGGACATTAAATCGCTGTAGAAGTTCTTTACCGTTGGAATGGAAAGTTTCAGCATTACTTTTACATCTTTATCCAGTAAATCCAGCTGTTTCTTGATTTCGTCTTTTAAAATCTGTTCTGATTTTTCTTTATCCGAAATATAAATATCAACTTCAGGTTCGATTATCGGCACAAGACCTTTCTTAAATATCTGCAGACCAACTTCAAATTGCTGTTTTACCACTTTTTGAATTCCAGTCGGATTTGCTTCTTTAATAACAGAACGCATCTTGGTTCCAAAAATCTTTCGATCTACAGCGCGATCAAGCAATTCGTCTAAATTAGAAATCGGTTTCATTAACTGAACGCCATTGGCAAGATCAGCAAGACCTTTATCTACTTTCAAAAACGGAATGATTTGTTTTTTCTCCCATAAATATTCAGCGGTCCATTGTCCGTCAATTTTACGGTCCATTGTGTTTTCAAACAAAATAGCACCAAGAATGTATTGGCTGTCAAAAGCGGGACTTTTAATAATTCTGGTTCTCATTTCATGTACAAGAGTGTACATTTCTTCGTCATTTGAATATTGATTTTCTTCAACGCCATATTGCGATAATGCTTTTGGTGTGCTACCGCCGCTTTGATCTAGTGCCGCGATAAATCCTTTTCCGGAATGCATGAGATTTAATTGTTCTTTGTTCCTATTTTCCATAATAATGAATTTTAGTTTACATAAATCACTGTAATTTAAGCATTTTTATCGTGTTTGCTATTTATTTCAGATTAAGATTTCTTAAAGGCCAATCTTTTCATTGACTTTATCGTAAACTTCTTTTACCTTTTTTGGAGGATCAAATCGGTAACCAACAGAAAGTTTTACAGTCGCAATATTATCATTCAATCTTGGATCTACTTTTTCATCTTGCGCAAAACTTACGGTGTTAAGACTTGCAAATCCAAAAAAGCGATCTTTATTATAAGCCAGTTTTAAATTGAAATCGGCCTGATATAAAGCTGAGGTATCGCCATCAATATCATTAATTCCAGCTCCCAAAGCGAGTCCAGCTCCAATTAAAACCCGATTACTAATTACGAAATTGTAAAAATAGGCGGGAGCCAAAGTAAAAACATAAATATCACCAGGCGAAGAATCGGGAGTATTTAAATCAAGATTGGTATAATAAAAAGAAAATGACGGAATGAAACTTCCAGAGCTTTTAGTCTGCCATTCGTTTTGACTTACCAATGTTTTGAAAGAGAATTTATCGTTGAAAACATAAGAAGTCGATCCGCCAATTTTGGTAGTGCGCATATGAGGCAATTGTGCCGTTATGTTGTCATCGCTGATGTAAAATCCTTTTTGGTTGATGAAAGTAAAAGACTGCATCCATTTTTTGTAATAAAAACGGGTGTTGAAATTAAAATGTTTAGAATTAGAATCGCCTTTATTTCCGCCAAGGAATTTAGGGGCAAAACCAATTGTAACGTCAATGATTTTATAGTTTAAATTGAAACCAATCTGCTCTCGTCGATTGGGAATTAGACTTACATATATTTTCGGATCCTGATTATCTGAAGCAATTTCGAAACTATTAGAAGTGTCTAAATAATAAACGCTGGCGGTAATTTTATCACTATAAGATTTAAAATACGGATTCTGTAATGTGTCGTTTTGGGCAAAACATCCAAAAATACTGGTGAAGAACAATATCCTAATTAACTTTAAATTCATCAATAATAAGTATTTAATTTTCCAACATGCTCCAGCGGAGCAAAATATTTATAGCTAATAAATTGACAACCAAAATTGAAGCTCCAGCGGAGCGAAACAATATTAAACTTCATCAAAAACATATTCATTTTTAAAATCAATATTGAATAGTTTTAAAAATGCAATGTATTCTTCTTTGAATGTTTTTGTTTTATGATGTTCTTCTTGATTTTCAATATATTTTATCACATTAGTCAACTGCGAATGGCTATATGAGAATGCACCAAAACCAGTTTGCCATTCAAATTTGCCATTTATCCATTTTTGTTCATTTATGAATTTTGATGAATTGGTTTTAATGTCTTGTACTAAATCTGATATTGAAATGTCTGGTTTTATTCCAACTAAGATATGAATATGATCTGGCATTCCATTAATTACAATCAGTTTTTGTTTTTGATTAGTGATAATTCCTGTAATGTATTTGTAGATTTCATCTTTCCATTTTGTCGAAATTAAGTTTTGTCTTCCCTTAACAGCAAAAACAATTTGAACGTACAATTGAGAATAGGTGTTTGCCATTTTAATTAAAATTATTAAACAGTAAAGCTAATTAATAAATTTAATTTGTAAGATAAGTATTGGTTTTTTGTGTTGAATAAATATGCCGCCCCGCTGGGGCTTTTGACTGGGGAAGATGTTAATTTCTATAAATATGTCGCCCCTATGGGGCTTTGTGTGTGGCGAATTATTCTAAAAATATTTCGCTACGCTGGAGCTTTTTTAGATAAGTGTTAAGTCCCAGAGGAACGAAATATTTATAGAGTCGAAAAGGTCAGATCAGACCAAGAGCTCCAGCGGAGCGAAATATATTTGGTTATAATTATATACAACCCTCTTTAATAAGCATAAAAAAATGCTCCAGCGGAGCAAAATATTTATAGAAATTGAATCGACAACAAAAAAAGAAGCCCCAGAGGGGCGACATATAATTTATCAAATTAAATAAAATTTTAGATTACGAAATCCACTCGCGCGGACTTGCCAAAACGTTGATCAATTTTTCTTCTTCGCTTCCTACTTCTGGATGATGATCGTAAACCCATTGTACATGCGGAGGCAAACTCATCAAAATACTTTCAATTCTTCCGTTTGTTTTTAACCCGAACAATGTTCCTTTGTCGTGAACCAAATTAAATTCAACATAACGGCCACGACGGATTTCTTGCCAAGTTCTTTGTTCAGGAGTATATTCTAAGTTCTTTCTTTTTTCTACAATTGGTACATAAGCTTCAAGGAAACTATTTCCAACTTCGGTTACGAAATCGTACCAATTTTCCATTGACATTTGCTCATTTGCTTTGCAATAATCAAAGAATAAACCGCCTAAACCGCGAGCTTCATTTCTATGCGCATTCCAAAAATACGAATCGCATTGTTTTTTATATTTTGGATAAAACTCTGGATTGTGTTTGTCACAAGCTGTTTTACAAGTTTGGTGAAAGTGAATTGCATCTTCTTCAAACAAATAATATGGAGTTAAATCTTGTCCGCCTCCAAACCATTGTTCGATCACATTTCCTTTTTCATCGTACATTTCGAAATATCGCCAATTGGCGTGCACAGTAGGAACCATCGGGCTTTTCGGATGAATAACCAAACTTAATCCGCAGGCAAAGAAATCGGCTTCGCCAACGCCAAACATTTTTTGCATCGTTTCAGGAAGTTTTCCGTGAACGGCTGAAATGTTTACGCCGCCTTTTTCGAAAACTGTACCGTTTTCAATAACACGTGTTCTTCCGCCGCCGCCTTCTGGACGTTTCCAAAGATCTTCACGGAATTTTGTAGTTCCGTCAACAGCTTCTAATCCTGCACAGATCTGGTCTTGTAAATTTTGTATGTATGCGTAAAATTTGTCTTTCATGATTTTATGTATTCTGATTTAAGAAGTCCGAAGTAAACAGAGTTTTGCAAAGTGCCGTCTCCATTTCTAAATTCGTCTCTTAAAATTCCTTCTTGTTTAAAATTATGTTTTAATGCAATTCGCTGACTTGCGACATTAATTTCAGATGTGCAGATAAAAACCTTGTTCAGCATTAATTCATTGAAACAAAATTCAAGTGCATCTGAAACCATTTTAGACGTAATTCCTTTTCCTTGATAATCTTCGTCTACAAAATATCCAAATTCACATTTTGAGATGCGGTAATCAATTGTTTTCACACATAAATAACCAATTAATTCATTGGTTTTAACATCTCGGGCATAAAAATGGAAACCTTCTTTGTTTTTCTCTTTATCTAAACTTAGCGATATGAAATTTTGAGCTTTTTCAAGAGAATCTGAATTGGCAAGTGTTACTGGAAATGTTTTGCCAATATGAGTTTTATTTTTATCAATCAGTTTGTAGAACTCTTCGGGAAGAATATTTTGAATTCGGTCTGTTTTCCAATCTGTAAAACTCATTTTATTTGTTTTTTAAAGAGGAGATTTTAGTATTAATTCCAAAAGAAAAAACTTTGCTTTCGGCTTGAACATATTGGTAAATAGCCAAAGCCTTATTTTCAAAATTATAATTTTCAGCTTTAGAAAATTCTATTAAAATATCGGCAAATTGTTCTAATTGTTCCCAATCAAAATGTAGACGCATTAATAATGTGATTAAATCTTCGTTCGAATAATCGATCAAAGTTTCAATGTTTAATGCAAATTCTTTCAGCTGATTTTCAATATCAGTTTTTTGTAAAACAGTCAAAGGATAAGGTACAAAAACAAAAGTTCGTAACGTTTTGAGAACATTATCAATTCTTATTTTTTCTTCGTCTCGTAAACCTTTGTTGAGCATGTTTTTTAGTTTTCAGTCGCAGTTTTCAGTCGCAGTGAAATCTGAAAACTGCGACTGAAAACTGAACACTAATTAATTCCCGTATTCCTTCACCGCGTCAATAAACGCTTTTGCGTGATCTACAGGGATATTTGGTAAAATTCCGTGACCTAAATTTACAATATATTTGTCTTTTCCGAATTCGTCAATCATCTCATGAACCATTTTCTTGATAGTTGGAATTGGAGAAAGTAATCTTGACGGATCAAAGTTTCCTTGTAAAGTAATGTTTCCACCAGACAAGTAACGTGCATTTCTAGCTGAACAAGTCCAGTCAACTCCTAATGCAGAAGCTTTACTTTTACCCATTTCGCCAAGAGCAAACCAACATCCTTTTCCAAAAACAATAACTGGTGTTATATCAGCTAAAGCGTCAACAATCTGGTTAATGTATTTCCATGAAAATTCTTGATAATCGACCGGAGAAAGCATTCCTCCCCAAGAATCAAAAATCTGAACGGCATTTACTCCAGATTTTACTTTTTCTTTTAAATATAAAATAGTCGTATCGGTGATTTTTTGCAATAAAGTATGTGCTGCAACTGGATTTGAAAAACAGAATCCTTTTGCTGTGTCAAAACTTTTAGAACCTTTTCCTTCAACAGCATAACAGAAAATTGTCCAAGGCGAACCTGCGAAACCAATTAACGGAACTTCATCATTCAACATTTCCTTAGTTAATTTCACCGCGTCGAAAACGTAACCTAATGTTTCATTTACATCTGGAACAAAAACTTGGTTTACTTGTTCCATTGTACGAATTGGATCTGGAATTATCGGACCCAAATTGTCTTTTAATTCTACATGAATTCCCATTGCGCGTGGCACTACTAAAATGTCTGAGAATAAAATAGCCGCATCTGGAGCAATTCTGCGAATTGGCTGAACCGTAATTTCAGCAGCTAATTCTGGAGTTTCGCAACGAGTAAAAAAATCATATTTATCACGAAGTTCTCTAAATTCTGGCAAATATCTTCCCGCTTGACGCATCATCCATACTGGCGGACGCTGTACTGTTTCTCCTTTTAATGCTTTTAAAAATAGGTCGTTTTTTAACATGTTTTTTTATTTAGTTGCAAAGTCACAAAAGGACAAAGTTGCAAAGGTTTTTATTTATATTCGTGAATTACATCTTCGATCACGTCTTCAATTGTTGGCTGATCAGCGATGATAATATTTTTTGTTACTTTCAATAAAGCTTCTGCTGTTGTATCGCCAATGCAGAAACAGATTTGTTTGTTTATAGTATTGTCTTTCAGATAACTTTTAACTCCAGACGGACTAAAAAATAATATTGCTTCTGGATTTGCTTTTATTTTCTGAGGTTGTAGCGTAGTTTCGTAAACCTGAATTTCATTGAATTTAATTCCGTTTTCTTTCAAAGCATCTGGCAAAGTATCTCTTCTTAAGTTTCCACTGAAAAAAGTATAGCTTTCATTTCCATAAATCAAAGTGATAATTTCAGCCAAATCAGAAGCATAACCGGTGTAAGCCACAACATTAAAGCCATTATCGCTTAAAAGCGTTTTGGTCTTAAGTCCAACACAGTATACGTTTTTCTTTTTGAGCTCTTCTGATTTTGGATCTGATAAAACGCTGTGAACGGCATTTTGACTTGTAAAAATCAGACTCTCGTTGAGGTCTTTTAATTCGAAAGATTTGTTTTTGGTTTTAATAAAATCGGCTTCGATTAATTCAATGCCATATTTCATCAGCTCTTGTTTATGAAGAGGAGATAATATTTTGGTAGATAGTATTTGAACTGGTTTCGCCATTATTTTTTCAGGGATTCTTTAATTTTCTGCATTAATTCCGTTCCACCATTATTCAAAATCTCCTGAGCCGAGTTGAAACCTAATTTCTTCCATTCTGAAATATCGACCGTTTTGTTGATTTCCAATTTTTGTTTTCCGTCAATTGAAAGTAAAACTCCTTGAAAATGTAAAGTGTCTTCGTCTTCGTTATAAGTAACCAAAGCTCCAATTGGGGCAGTACATCCGCCTTCTAAAGTTCTCAAAAACTGACGTTCGATATACGTACAGATTTCAGTTTCAATATCATTTAACTGAGAAAGTGCATCCAAAGTATAATTGTCATTCTCCATTGCCACAACTAGCATAGCTCCTTGTGCCGGCGCAGGAATCATCCAATCTAAGTTGATGAAATTTTCAGGTTTCAGATTAATTCTTTCCAAACCAGCAGCAGCAAAAACAGCGCCGTCCCATTCGTTATCTTGTAATTTCTGCATACGCGTATTTACGTTTCCGCGTAAATCAACTACAGTATGATTTGGATATTTATTGAACCATTGTGCCTGGCGACGCAGACTTCCAGTTGCGATGGTGCTTGGATTTGTAAAATCAGGATTTCCTTTATGAACTAAAATATCCAAAACATTGGCTCTTGGCAAAACTGCACCTTGAACGATACCTTTTGGTAAAGCCGTTGGAACATCTTTCATAGAATGCACCGCAATATCAATATCGCCATTGATCATAGCAATGTCAAGCGTTTTGGTAAAAATTCCAGTAATCCCCAATTCGTAAAGAGGTTTATCCAGAATAATATCACCTTGAGATTTAACCGCCACAATTGAGGTTTTATAACCTAAGTCGTTTAGTTTTTTCTCGACAGTATGTGCTTGCCAAAGTGCTAATTCGCTATCGCGCGTTCCTATTCTGATTGTTTTTTCAGCCATGTTTTTTTATTAAAAATTACCATTAAGACATGAAGTGAATTAAGCATAAAACTTAATTTTCTTAATGTCTTAATGGTAAAATAACTAAGATGCTTTTATTTTGAAGACTTTTTCGATCCATTCGATGCTTTCATCAACCATGGTATCGTCGTCTTTTAAATGATTTGCGAAATGAGTAGTGATTTTCTGAATGATTCGGTTACTGATGATTTCGGCTTGCTCTTCGTTAAAATCGGCAATTTTTTTACTTTGAAAATCTAATTCAGAAGCTTTAATAGCGTTTAATTTTTCTTTTAAAGCATTGATTGTCGGAGCAAATTTTCGGCCTTTCATCCAAGTAACAAATTCTTCTTTGATTTCTTCGATGATTGCTTCAGCAGCCGGAATGTGTAATTTTCTGTTTTCCAAAGTTTCATCTGTCAATTGAGACAAATAATCCATGTGAATTAAAGTTACGCCTTCTAATTCCTCAACATTTTCATTTACGTTTTTCGGAATCGACAAATCTAGAATCAACAAAGGTTTTTTAAGATTTAAAATTGCTTTGTCAACCGTTGGGTTTTGTGCGCCTGTTGCTACAACTACAACATCGGCTTTTTGAAGTTCTAAATGTAATTCAGAGTAATCTTTAACTATCAAATTTAATTTTCCTGCTAATTTCTCTGCTTTATCTTTAGTTCTATTGATTAAAGTAATATGCTCGTTTTTAGTGTGTTTTACTAAATTCTCACAAGTATTTCTTCCGATTTTTCCAGTTCCGAAAAGGAGAATGTTTTTGTTGCTGATATCTTCAACATTTTTCAAAATATATTGTACAGATGCAAAAGAAACTGAAGTTGCTCCAGAACTAATTTCTGTTTCAGTCTTAATTCTTTTGCTTGCCTGAATTACTGCATTTACCAATCTTTCCATAAAAGCATTGGCTAATCCCATTGATTTTGAATGAATGAAACTGGTTTTAATTTGAGATATAATTTCGAAATCGCCTAAGATCTGACTGTCTAATCCAGTTCCTACGCGAAATAAGTGATTGATTGCTTCTTGATTTTTATAAACGAAACCAACTTTTTGAAAAGCATCTACAGATCCGTTACTATTATCGCAGATAAGTTTTATTAATTGAAATGGGTGTTCAGCAAAACCGTAGATTTCGGTTCTGTTGCAAGTTGAAGTAACTATTAGACTTTCTATTCCCTCGTTTTTAGCTTGTTCCAGTAGGCGAGTTTTCGCAACGGCATCCAAACTAAATTGACCTCTGACCTCAGCATCAGCTTTTTTATAACTCAGACCAACTGAGTAAAAATAAAGGTGTTTCGGTACGTTATTGTTTTCCATAAATTCACTTTCATAAAAGTGCAACAAAATTATTACTATACCATCGATAAAAATAACGCTAAAAGTACTTTTTATGTCGCTGTATGTTTTTTTGAACCTAAATAGGTGTTTTTGAGTAAAAAGGACTACTTTTGTAGCAAAATCAGCTCCTTTGAAGCGATTAGTTTAGAGTCGTTCTAAATAACATTTGAAGTTTGTTTTGATTTTTGTTTCAAAAAAATATCGCTATGGGTTCTCAAGAAATTATAAAAATTGAAGACGACTTTACGATGATCCGTTTTCAAAATGACAGTTTGGAGCCATTTTATGCGCAGCATGAAATAGGTACTGGCCTGATACAGTTTCACTTCGGGATAAAAGGGAATGCAAAATTCTTATTCAATCAAGGCAATTATGCTTTGGATTTGAAGGAAGAAAAATCACTGCTTTTGTACAATCCGCAGAAAGAATTACCGCTTAATTTAGAACTTGCGCCTAACTCTTGGGTGATTTCTGTAATTGTTTCCATCAAGAAATTTCACGCGTTATTTTCTGCCGAAGCCGATTATATTACTTTTTTAAGTGCTGATAATAAGGACAAGAAGTATTATAATGAAGGAAATATCAGTCCGTCAATGGCAATTGTGTTGAGTCAGCTGTTTCATTACAATCTTCATCCTTCGATAAAAAATCTTTATTATAAAGGAAAAGGATACGAATTACTGAGTTTATATTTCAATAGAACTGAAGACCCAAATGCAGAACAATGTCCGTTTTTGATTGACGAAGACAATGTTTTAAAAATTAGGAAAGCCAAAGAAATTGTAATTGCAAATATGGCCGAACCGCCAGGACTGCAAGAATTGGCAGATGAAATTGGTTTGAACGTGAAGAAACTCAAAATGGGTTTCAAACAAATTTATGGTGATACAGTTTACGGTTTCTTGTTCGATTACAAAATGGATTTCGCCCGAAAACTTTTAGATAGCGGTTCTTATAATGTAAACGAAGTTGGACTTAAAATTGGCTACAGCACTGGAAGTCACTTTATAGCGGCATTTAAGAAAAAGTTTGCCACAACTCCAAAGAAGTATTTGATGTCGATTAATGCGAATGTTTAATAAATGAAGAAAGTTATTTTCCCAATTTTAATTGTCTTTTTGAGTTGTAAATCTCAAGAAAGTCCGCTTGTTGCTGAATATAGAAATATGGCATTTCATGATATTGAAGCCGATAGCGTAAAGACATTTGGTTTTGGTTTGCCGCTTCCGCCAAAAGATTCATTAGAATTATCGAGGAATAATAGAAAAACGGCTATTTATCATAAATACGGATTATACATTAAGAATCTCGGATGCATTGTTGGTGATAAAGAATTAGATGCTGCGGCAAATGAATATCGAAAAATAACCGATGTTTATCTTGAGAAGCGAAATGGAAAAGGCTGGGAAGAAAAACTGCATATAGAAGTTAATAATATAAAGTGAGTTCTTAAATAGGAATCAATTTTATAAATAAGAACATAATTAAAAAGTAATAATTATCATATTTCGAAAAAGTTGCAAGTTCTACTTTTGACGAAATTTTTAAAAACAAATAAAAGCTTAAAGCCTAATGCTTAAAGCCTAATGCAAAAAAACAATAATGAAAGGCGTATTATTAGTAAATCTTGGATCTCCAGAAAGTCCAACTCCAAAAGATGTTAAACCTTATTTAGATGAATTTTTAATGGATAAATACGTGATCGATGTTCCGTATTTATTAAGAGCGTTATTAGTTCGCGGTATTATTTTAAGAAAAAGACCAGAAGAATCTGCACACGCTTACGCGAAAATTTGGTGGGATGAAGGCTCTCCATTAGTTGTGCTTTCAGAAAGAATGCAGAAAAAAGTGCAGCCTCTTGTTAACGTTCCAGTTTCTTTGGCAATGCGTTACGGAACGATGACAATCGAAAAAGGACTTCAGGAATTACACGATAAAGGAGTTACAGATGTGATGCTTTTTCCTTTATATCCGCAATATGCAATGGCTTCGACTTTGACTATTTTAGTAAAAGCAGAAGAAATTCGTAAGAAGAAATTTCCTCACATGAAGTTTACAGATGTTCCGGCATTTTATAATAAACCGGATTACATTAAAAATTTGGCCGATTCTATTCAAAAACATTTGGTTGGGTTTGATTACGATCATTTGTTGTTTTCGTATCACGGAATTCCAGAACGTCATATTCGTAAAACCGATGTAACTAAATCACATTGTAAAATTGATGGTTCTTGTTGTAATACGCCATCTCCGGCGCATGAATTCTGCTATCGTCACCAATGTTATGAAACAACAAGACAAGTCGTTAAATTATTAGGACTTCCTGAAGATAAATATAGTTTGACATTTCAATCTCGTTTGGCTGGAGATAAATGGTTAGAACCTTATACCGATGTTGAAATTGATAACATGCCGTCAAAAGGAATCAAAAAATTAGCAGTTGTAACACCAGCTTTCGTTTCAGACTGTTTAGAAACTTTGGAAGAAATCGCTATGCGTGCTAAAGAAGATTTTGAAGCAAATGGAGGAGAAGAATTCTTGGCAATTCCTTGTTTAAATGACGAAGACGAATGGTGTCAAACTGTTTCTAACTGGATTAACGATTGGGCTAAATAAATATTAGATGAATAAATTAAAAAGTATTTCCGTTTTATTTCTTGTTTTGGTAACTCTTTCAGGTTGCAAAAAAAACAATTCTCTTGCAGATAATAATTTTTATGATAAAACATTCGATTGGCAGATTTCTGTTCCAGATGATTATGAGAAAGTAGATTTAAAGGAAAAAGTCGAAATTAAAGGAGATACGGCTTTAGCTAAAAAGAAACATTCGATTGTTGTTTTTAAGAAAGATGAAGCCAATTATTTTTCAGTGAATTACGAAGATTTTTTTGGAAATGATGTTCGAGCGCTTGATCTAAATATGAGATTAAAAGATTTTCTTCTTTTAAAGGATGTTGGCAAAATTTATCCAAAAGGTAAAATGGGAGATTATTCAGTAAGTACTGAAAATATTTCGGGTTTGCCATTTAGAAGAGCTCAAATAGAAATAACTGAGGATGGAAAAAAAGTGGTAACGCTAGTGATTTTTTCTCGAGGTTTTAATGATAAGATCTTTGTCAATTCGATAGTTTATGAAGATGAAGATGATGGTAAAGAAATGATTGATCTTTTTAAAAAATCTACATTTAAGAAGTAATGGAATATTATAATTATCTAAAATCGCTGCATCTTATTTTTGTAATAACTTGGTTTGCGGGTTTGTTTTATATTGTGCGTTTGTTTGTTTACCAAATTGAAGCCAATGAAAAACCTTCGCCAGAAAAGGAAATCCTCCAAGCGCAATACAAAATTATGGCCTACCGTTTGTGGTACATTATTACATGGCCGTCAGCGGTTTTGGCGAGTATTTTTGCTTTTTGGATGCTGTTTTTTACAGATGCAGGTCACGTTTGGATAACAATGCCTTGGATGCACGTAAAATTATGTTTCGTTTTCCTTTTGTATTTATACCACGGAAAATGCCATCAGATATTTAAGCAATTGCAAAATGATGAAGTAAAATATTCCAATAATTTTATGCGTTTATGGAACGAAGGCGCAACGATTATTTTGTTTGCCGTTGTTTTTTTAGTAGTTTTAAAAAGCGCTATCAACTGGATCTACGGCGTAATCGGAATTATTTTATTCTCGGTTTTAATTATGCTGGGATTCAGGTTTTATAAGAGAATAAGAGAAAGAAAATAGTTTTCAGTCTCAGTCTCAGTTTTCAGTTTTTCTGGGACTGTGACTGAGACTGAGACTGAATACTAAAACCATGCTAGATTTCAAAATGACAATGCTTTCGCTTCGTACCAGGATTTTCCTGTCGATGATTGTATTGATTGTTGTGGCATCTTTTTTATTGGCTTCGATTTCGATTATTCAGTTTAAAACCGAGGCCAAAGAATATCATCAAGAACGTTTAGAACGAAAAGAAAATGCAGTAAAAGAACACATCAATTATGTTCTGGCTACAACTACTTATCCGTTAAAGACCCAAAATCTGGATTTAATTTTTAAAGATAAAATCCACGAGTTAGCACAGATTCACAAAATCGAAATCAATATTTATGGTCTTGACGGGAAACTGCTAAAATCTTCAAAAGAGTCTTTTGCCGTTGATAAAATCGCACCGCCAATTCCAGAATACATTTTAAAATTGGTTCGTTCTTCTATCGAAAAGCGATTTGTAGATATTAAAACGATCGACGGAGTCAAAAACCGATCTTCATACAGTTTAATTAAAGACGAAAAATTCAAACCGCTCGGAATCCTAAATCTGCCCTATTTGGAAGACGATGGTTATTATGATAATGAATTGAATACTTTCCTGATTCGTTTAAGTCAGGTTTATTCTTTTATGTTAATTGTTGCTTTCGGATTGGCATATTTTCTATCGACTTATATTACAAAATCGTTGAAAACCATTTCTGAACGTTTGGAAGAAACCAATCTGGATCAGAAAAATGAGAAAATTGTTTTAGAAGCAAATAGCAAAGAAGTTAATTTCTTGATTAGAGCTTACAACGGAATGGTGGACAAATTGGAAACGAGTGCAATTAAATTAGCGCAAAGCGAACGTGAAGAAGCTTGGCGCGAAATGGCAAAACAAGTGGCGCACGAAATTAAAAATCCGCTTACGCCAATGCGTTTGACGGTTCAGAGTTTTCAGCGAAAATTTGATCCTTCTGCTCCAGATGTAAAACAAAAGATGAACGATTACTCCGAGACTTTAATTCAGCAGATTGATACAATGACAGCTGTTGCTTCTGCATTTTCGAACTTTGCTTCGATGCCAGCACAGCAAAACGAAACGCTGAATGTAGTTGAGGTTGTCGAACTGGCTTTGGATATTTTCAACGAAGATTATATCTCTTTTGAAAAAGAAGAAGAAGAAATCATTTCCAAAATGGATCGTACGCAATTAATCCGTGTGATTACCAATTTGGTTAAAAATGCAATTCAGGCCATTCCAGAAAGTCAGTTTCAAAAATCTATTGAAGTTTCAGTAAAAAGACGAAACAACAATGTTGAAATTGCCGTAAAAGACAACGGAATTGGGATTCAGAAACAAGATATTGGCAGAATTTTTGAACCAAAGTTCACTACCAAAACTAGCGGTATGGGACTTGGTTTAGGAATTATCAAAAACATTATCGAAAATTACAAAGGAACAATTACCTTTGAGTCAACTTACGGAAAAGGAACTACGTTTAGAGTTTCTCTTCCTATCACAAACTCATAAAAAAAGCGTCATGAACTACGAAAATCTTTTAATTTCTATTGAAGAAAATATCGCGACAATTACTATAAACAGACCGACAAAATTGAATGCTTTGAACAAAGCAACAATTAGCGATTTGAGTAAAGCGATTAAATTATTGGGTAAAAATGATGATATCCGCGTTATTATTTTGACTGGAAGCGGTGAAAAAGCATTTGTTGCCGGAGCTGATATTTCTGAATTTGCTAATTATACGATTGTTGAAGGCGCGCAATTGGCTGCTGAAGGACAAGAATCACTTTTCGATTTAATCGAAGGTCTTAAAAAACCAGTTATTGCAGCAATCAACGGATTTGCATTAGGAGGCGGACTAGAATTGGCAATGGCTTGTCATTTTAGAATTGCTTCTGATAATGCAAAAATGGGACTTCCAGAAGTTACTTTAGGATTAATTCCAGGTTATGGTGGAACACAGCGTTTGCCGCAATTAGTTGGAAAAGGCCGTGCAATGGAAATGATCATGACCGCTGCAATGATTACTGCCGAACAAGCAAAAGATTACGGTTTAGTAAACCATGTTATACCTCAGGAAGAATTACTGTCGTTTACAAACGTCATCGCACAAAAAATCATCAAAAATGCTCCTTTTGCAATAGGAAAAGCGATAAAAGCAATCAATGCTAATTTTGCTGATGGTAAAAATGGTTTTGATGTCGAAATAAAATCATTCGGAAAATGCTTCGGAACGCAAGACTTTAAAGAAGGAACCACAGCATTTTTAGAAAAACGTAAAGCCGAATTTACAGGAAAATAGTTTTTTCTTAACCGCAAAGGTCGCTAAGATTTACGCAAGGTTCGCAAAGTTTTTAATTTTCATTGTGCCCTTTGCGAAAAAACTTTGCGACCTTTGCGGTTAAAATAATAGACAAAGATTGTAAAACCTTAGTCCTGACGCTTCGGGATAGCATCTCAGAACCTTAGCACCTTTAAAAAAAAATGTACGAACCAATATTTGCCCTTTTTTGTGAACGAGTTAAAGAAAGCATCCGAAGCGGAACTTTCGCAAAACTCACTTTGGCCAAAACTATGGGCGATACCGAACTTAAAAATGTTTATTTCCGATTGGTTTTGAATGAAGATAATACATTTTCAATTTCTCTGACTTTTAGATATAAAACAGAAGAAATTGAAAGCATTCATACTTTAGACGAAGCTTTATTGATATTAGGTACTCATATAAAAAATCCTTTTTTAACCGCACTTTTATTTACAACTGCTGAAGATGTAACTTTCAAAGTAAATAAAAAGAACGCAGGAAGTATTATCGAGCAAGCACCAACTTTTAAAAATGCTTCTCCAGTTATGCTGGAAATGATTGAGAAAGGAATCGTGTAAATAATTTTTTTGTCAGGCTGAGCGAAGTCGAAGCCTCGTTCGCTGAATCACTTTGCGGGGCTTCGACTTCGCTCAGCCTGACAAAAAAATAAAATTATGTATCTCTGCGGAACTCTACGGAATAACTATCTAAACCAGTTTCACAAACAAATTAGAAGCAATTTTATTCGAAATCGATAATTCTCTATCATTAACTTTAATTCGAACAGATAAATCGAAAGATTCTTTAGACAGAAATTCAATTTTAGAGCCCAAAGCAATTCCTTGTTTGTCCAGATATTTCAAAAACTCCGAAGAAGTATCTTTTACACCAACGCAAACTCCTGTTTGATTTTCTGACAACTCAGAAAGCAAATGTTTTTCAATTTTGATAATTCTTCCATTCGCATCAGGAATTGGATCGCCGTGTGGATCTTCAGTTGGATTTCCAAGAAAATCATCCAAACGATTAATCAACTGTTCCGATTTTATATGTTCTAATTGTTCAGCGATATCATGAACCTCATCCCAGCTGAAGTTTAGTTTTTCAACCAAAAAAACTTCCCACAAACGATGTTTTCTAACAATCATTTTGGCTGCCAGTTTTCCATTTTCAGTCAAGGAAACACCTTGGTATTTTTTATAATTAACCAAATCTTTCTCTGCAAGCTTTTTAAGCATATCAGTAACAGAGGAAGCTTTTGTTTCCATGATTTCGGCAATAGCATTCGTACTGACTTCAGTTTCCAAAGCTGCCGTCAGGTGATATATCGATTTTAAGTAGTTTTCTTCTGAAAAAGTCATTTCTTTTGAGATTCTAAGATTCTAAGATGTTGAGGTTCTCAGTTTTCTTTTGAAGCTTTTAAAAAAAACTTAGAATCTTAGAACCTCAGCATCTCAGCACCTTCATTTAACAATCAGCAAAGGTATCGAAATTTTATGTCTCAATTTGTCTACGGTTGTGCCAAAGAGAATATCTTTTAAACCAGTGTGGCCGTGGGTTCCCATTACTAGAATATCGAAGAAACCACTGTTTATGATTTCTGGGATTGTTTTGAATGGTTTTCCAAAACCAAGTTCTATTTCGATATTGAATCCTTTTTCTGAGAGCATTTCTTTGTATTGCAATAGCAATTTTTCATCGATAGTAGTTTCGTGGTCGTGAATGTGAATTCCGTACATTAAAGCCCCAACAGTTTCAACGATATGGATAAGCGTATATTTGGCATCCATTCCGCCTAATTCGAAGGCGTGATTAAGCGCGGCTTCATCAGCTTTAGAAAAATCTACAGACACGGCAATATTTTTTACTTCTTGTGATTTCTTTTGAGCAAAGTGAAGTTTTAAATTATGTGGTGAATGATTTACAGTTTTTGATTTCGCTTTAGCAATAAAAGGTTTAAAAATGATATAAAGCAATAAAGCCGAGAATCCCAAAGCTAATGGAACAACTGTCAGCCAAAGAATAATTGGATTATCTGAGTTTTCTAGCCAAGAAGTGATTTCGTCGTAAACTAATTTTGCATTCAGAGAAACAATGATGGAAGCAATAATCCAAGAAACAACTTGTGTGGTTCTGGATATATGAAACCCATTCATTTTTGATTTATCACTCACAAAATGGATCAACGGAATAATCGCAAAACCAAGCTGTAAACTCAAAATAACCTGACTCAGAATTAAGAGTTTTCCTGTCACGCTTTCGCCATAAATCAATATTACAATTACGGCAGGAATAATAGCTATTAAGCGCGTTATAATTCTACGAACCCAAGGCTGAATTCTGAAATGCAGATATCCTTCCATTACGATTTGTCCTGCAAGCGTTCCTGTAACGGTTGAACTTTGTCCAGCAGCGATTAAAGCAACGGCAAATAATATGGGCGCCCATTTAGTTCCCAATAGCGGTTCAAGAAATTGATGCGCATCTTGAATTTCGGCAACTTCAAACATTCCATTTTTATGGAAAGTAGCTGCTGCGAGAATTAAAATGGCAGCATTTACAAAGAAAGCAAGATTCAAAGCAATCGTAGAATCGATCAAATTGTATTTTAAAGCTTGTTTGATTCCCGTTGGCGTTCTATCGAATTTTCTCGTTTGTACTAAAGACGAATGCAAGTACAAGTTGTGCGGCATTACGGTTGCTCCAATAATTCCGATGGCGATATACAAAGCCGCTGAGTTTGGAATCGAAGGAATAAGTCCCGCTAAAACCTTATGAACTTCTGGTTCTGCAAAAATCATTTCAAAAATGAAAGAAAAGCCAATAATCGCTACTAAAGCAATAATGAAGGCTTCCATCTTACGAATTCCTTTATTGATCAAGAAAAGCAATAAAAAAGTGTCTAAAACGGTAATTAAAACAGCTTCGAGTAACGGAATTCCGAAAAGAAGGTTAATTCCGATTGCCATTCCGAGAACTTCGGCAAGATCGCACGCCGCGATTGCAACTTCGGCAAGAAAATATAAAATGTAGTTGATGTATTTGGAATAGGTTTCTCTCGAAGCCTGCGCAAGGTCGCGCTGCGTTACAATTCCGAGGCGAGCACTCAAACTCTGCAAAAGCAAAGCCATTAAGTTGCTCATCAATAAAACCCAAACTAAAGTGTAACCAAATTGGCTTCCGCCGGCAATATCTGTTGCCCAGTTTCCTGGATCCATGTAGCCAACACTTACTAAATATGCAGGGCCTAAGAAGGCTAAAATTTTTCTAAAACCTTTTTTTTTGTTTTCGGTCGAAACCGATTCGTGGACTTCTTCTAAAGATTTAGTCATTGTAAAAGTATTGTTTTCACAAATATATAGAAAAATCACATTCGCGAAACAATATTTTTAGACAAGTCTAAAAGTTAAATGTTAGAATTTAAACAATTCGGACACAATCCTGATAAGGTAAAATTGATCTCATTAACTTTATAATTATGCGGCATGATGTAACTCGGTTTTACAGTTTCAAGACAAGTAATTTCATGACAATTCTCGCAGCTAAAATGAGCGTGGTTATGAATGTGTACGCGCTGATGCGAATGATTGCATTTGGCATACTTTACCGTTCCATCCAAATTCGAAATTTTATGAATAACATCTTCATTAATTAATCGATCTAGAATTCTGTAAATGGTAACACGATCGCACAAATCATTTAATTGTTTGTGAATTTCGGTGTGCGAAAGAGCGGTTTTAGATTTCTCAAAAACCTCTAAAACAGCTGTCTTTGCTGCGGTATTACGTGTGGTTTTCATTTTTTATGAAATTAAAAATTAAACGCAACAATGTTGCAATTGATAAAATTGTATATATTTGCAACAAAATTGCATTAAGCAAAAGTACACATAATGAAGAAAATAAGCACAACTTTTTATGATATTTTAGGAATTTCAAGCGCTACCATTTGTCTGGTTCATTGTTTGATTTTTCCTCTTTTAACGATCCTTCCTTTGGGGTTGAGTCACAATCCAATTATAGATTTACTATTTGCTTCGATAGGTCTATTTGCAATTCTCAAAATTATAAAAAAATCAGCTCTTTTGGTATCGACAATTTTGGTTGTTTCAATGGCGCTTATTTGGATTAGTATTTTGACAGAACTCTTTTTCGAAATTCATCTTGATCTGATTTATTTTGGAGGAATTGGGATGATCATAGGGCATTTAATCAATTATAAATTACACAGAAAACAAAATCATTAAAATCACCCATTGGGTGAAAGTAAAATTTAATTTAAACACATAGAAACATAGATTTTATTGTTTCTTTTTAAGGGTACAGAAAAAGCAAGCTTTAACACATAGTTCTATGACTAATTATTCTAAGTGAAACGCCTTTTACAAAATCCTAAAAGCTATGTTTCTATGTGTTAAAACTAATTTCACACAACAGATTAAAAATAGAAATATGGAACAGAAGCATTTTGAAGTGATTATCGTTGGCGGCAGTTACAGCGGATTATCTGCAGCAATGAGTTTAGGACGTTCTTTACGTCAGGTTTTGGTTATCGACAGCGGTTTGCCTTGCAATAGACAAACGCCACATTCTCATAATTTTATTACACAAGATGGTGAAAAGCCAGCAGTTATTTCGGCGAAAGCCAAATTACAAGTTGATATTTACAAAACCGTTCAATTCTATAATGGACTTGCTGTAAAAGCAGTTAAAACAGAAAAAGGTTTCGAAATCACAACCGAATCTGGAGAAATCTTTACAGCAAGAAAAGTTTTGTTTGCAACTGGAGTTAGAGATTTACTTCCAGAGATTGAAGGTTTTGCTAATTGCTGGGGAATTTCGGTTTTACATTGTCCGTATTGTCATGGTTATGAAGTCAAAAATGAAAAAACAGCAATTATTGCCAATGGAGAAATGGGATTTGAATATGCCAAACTAATTTCCAATTGGACAAAAGACTTGAGATTGTGTACCAACGGAAAATCGGAATTGAGTATAGAACAAACACAGACACTTAAAAATCATGGTGTTCAGATCTTTGGAGAAGAAATAGATTTTTTTGGGCATAATGAAGGCTATATTCAAAAAATCATTTTTAAGAACGGAGAAAGAATTGAGGTTAAAGCGATTTATACAAGACCGCCTTTTGAACAGCATTGTCCAATTCCTGAGACTTTAGGTTGTGAGATCAATGAACAAGGTTTATTAAAAGTTGATGCCATGCAAAAGACAAATATCCCAGGTCTTTTTGCAAGTGGAGATTGCACAACTCCAATGCGATCAGTAGCAATTGCGGTTTCTACGGGTTCTTTCGCGGGAGCGGTAATTAACAAAGAACTTATTGATGAAGATTTTTAATGCTTGCGCAAAATTCTCTCGCAAGTCGCAGAGTCGCCAAGTTTTATGAAAAAGCTTTGCGACTTAGCATCTTTGCGAGATTAAACAAAAATACTTGCGATTCTTAAAAATGGAAATGTAACATATTGAATTCAATCAGTTTGAAAATTTTGTTTTAAGAATAAGTATTTGTCAAATTTAATTTTTAGTTTTGTCTAAATTTAATTTTATAATAATGAAATATTTATTTTTGGCAATATTAATACTTTCAACTAAAAACTTTTATTCTCAAAATATTTCAGGAAAAGTAGAAGTATCAACTTCTGTTGTTCAAGAAATTAAGGTGCGTTTATTAAATACAAACTTTAAAACTCAAACGGATTCTTTGGGTTTTTATATACTCGAAAATATTCCGAACGGAACTTATAAAATACAAGTGACCTCGACTGGACTCAAATCCATAACTCAAAGAATTTCAGTTTTAGAAAATGAAAATCTGAACTTGGATTTTGAATTAGAAGAAGATCAAAACGAATTGAACGAAGTGGTAGTTTCAGGAACTTTAAAACCTGTAAAACGATTAGAAAGTGCCGTTCCTGTTGAGGTTTATTCGCCAGTTTTCTTCAAGAAAAATCCAACGCCAAGTATTTACGATGCACTTCAAAACATAAACGGTGTTCGTCCGCAACTGAATTGTGGTGTTTGCAACACTGGCGATATTCATATAAACGGATTGGAAGGTCCGTACACTTTAGTAATGATTGACGGAATGCCAATTGTGAGCAGTCTTTCGACAGTTTATGGCTTGTCTGGAATTCCAAATTCTCTGGTGGAACGAATCGAGATTGTAAAAGGTCCCGCGTCGTCTCTTTATGGAAGTGAAGCCGTTGGCGGTTTGATTAACATTATCACTAAAAATCCAACTAATGCGCCAACTTTTTCTGCTGATTATTTTACGACTTCTTATTTTGAAAGCAATCTCGATTTAGGAACGAAATTTAATGTTGGAAAAAAAGCGACTTCATTGATCGGAATCAATTACTTTAATTACGATCAGGTTATCGATAAAGACAAAGACAATTTTACCGATGTTACGCTTTCTGAACGAATTTCTGTTTTTAATAAATGGAGTTTTAAGCGAAATCATAATCGCCTTTTTACCATTGCAGCGCGCGGAATGTACGAAGATCGTTGGGGCGGAGACATTCGTTGGGAGAAAAAATATCGTGGTGGCGATGAAATTTATGGAGAAAGTATTTATACGAAAAGAGCCGAATTAATTGGAAGCTATCAATTGCCGTTTGAAGAAAAACTGATGCTTTCGTTCTCTGGAAATGTGCATTATCAGGACAGCCGTTATGGAACAACATCTTATATCGCCAATCAGAAAATTGGATTTTTGCAGTTGACTTGGGATAAAAAAATCGGAAGAAACGATTTGTTGGCAGGAATTGCAAGCCGATATACATACTATGACGATAATACAACCGCAACCAAAGAAGCTGAAAACACTTGGCTTCCTGGGATTTTTGTTCAGGACGAAATTACCTTTTCTCCTAAAAGCCAGATTTTGCTAGGAATGCGTTACGATTACAATTCCATTCATGGCTCTATTTTTACACCGCGATTTGCTTACAGATTTAAGGCCAATGAAAACACAATTTTTAGATTAAATGCTGGAACTGGATTCAGAGTCGTGAATTTGTTTACCGAAGATCACGCGGCGTTAACGGGGTCAAGAGATGTTATTATCAAAAATGATTTGAAACCAGAACAATCTGTAAACGTGAATTTGAATTATATCCAGAAAATCAATTTTGGAAACGGAACCTTTATGGGAATTGAAACGACTGCTTTCTATACGAGATTCAGCAATAAGATTATTTCAGATTATGAAACCAATCCAAACGAAATTATCTACGACAATATTGTTGGTTACGCTTTGAGTCAAGGAATTAGCACAAATATTGACCTTAATTTTCCATCAGGATTAAAATTTATTGTTGGAGCAACGGTTTTGGATAACAAAAATGTGGAGAACGGAATTTCTGAAAGACCATTTCTAACAGAGAATTTCACTGGAACTTGGAGCGTTTCATACAAAATTCAACCTTGGAATTTGTCATTAGATTATACGGGAAATGTTTACAGTCCGATGAAATTGCCTTTGCTGAGCGAAACCGATCCGAGAAGTCCAAATTCGCCTTGGTATAGTATTCAGAATATTCAGTTTACTTATTCAGGATGGAAAGATTTTGAAGTTTATGGAGGAATTAAAAACCTGCTGAACTTTACACCAATGCAAAATAATCCGTTTTTGATTTCAAGAACGAATGATCCATTTGATAAAAATGTACAATATGATTCAGCTGGAAAAGTATTGGTAACGCCAGACAATCCATACGGATTGACATTTGATACGACTTATGTTTATGGTCAAAACCAAACAATTCGCGGGTTTTTGGGATTGCGATATACTTTTAGGTGATTTTTTTAAACACATAGAAACATAGTTTAACTTTGTGTAAAAAGGCGTTTCACTTGCGTCAATTCACATAGCTATGTGTGGAAGCTAGCTTCTTTTGTAATCTTTAAAAGCAAAAAAAATCTATGTTTCTATGTGTTTAAAATTTTTTCAGAAAGATTATTTCTCTGTCAGGCTGAGCGAAGTCGAAGCCCCGTTCCAATTGGAGTACCCTTCTCCCGAAGCCTCGGGATCGCTCAGGGTGACAAACGAAGTGAAAAAATCCTTTCTAATCCTTTTAATCAGTGGCTAAAAAACAAATAATAATGAAAAAGCTATTTCTATTTATTTTCTTCTTCGGAATAATTTCAACAGGATTTTGCCAATTGAAAAGCAGAACTTTTGAAGAAATAGACAGCTTACAGCAAATTCAAAAACGAAAAATCATTATTTTCATCCATACCGATTGGTGTCAGTTTTGCCAAAGAATGAAGGCCACAACTTTTAAAAATCAGGAAATTATAGAAAAATTAAACTCCGATTTCTATTTCATTGATTTCAATGTGGAAGAAAAACGAGATATTACTTTTGCAAATCATACTTTCAAATATCAGCCTTCGGGAAATAATATTGGTGTTCATGAATTGGCTTTAGAGCTTGGAAAGATAAACAACCAAATTGCTTATCCCATTTTATGTGTTTTGAATGATAAGAATGAAATTATCTTTCAATACAACAATTATTTGGCGCTCAAAGATTTTAAAGTCCTTTTGGAAAATCTGGAAAAGTAAATTTTCTTATTTTTGAGAATGAATTCTTCGCAAATCCCACATTTCGACTACATTTTTACAGGAACTGGACTAGCATCTTTGATGACGGTTTATAAAATGATTTTGTCTGAGAAATTCTCTGATAAATCTATTTTGCTTCTAGATCAGGATTCGAAGAAAATCAATGACAGAACTTGGTGTTTTTGGGAAAAAGAAGAAAGTGTTTGGAATTCGGTTATCTCAAAAAAATGGGATTTGGCTTTGTTTGCCAATGAAAATTTCAAACGTGATTTAGACTTAAAACCTTATTCATACAATAAAATCAAGGGTTTAGATTTTTATGATTTCGTTTTTGAGGCTATTTCGAAACAACCGAATATTACTTTTTTAAACGAAAAAGTAACCGATATCAACGAATTGGAAACTCACGTTTTTGTTGGAACAGAAGAAAATCGATTTACTTGCAACTATCTTTTCAATAGTATTTATACTAAGGCTTTCGCCGAAAGGCAAAACAAATATCCCGTTTTGCAGCAGCATTTTGTGGGATGGTTTGTAAAAACCGAAAAAGGAGTTTTCAATTCAGAAGAAGTCACTTTCATGGATTTTTCTGTTGAACAAAAAGGAAATACAAGATTTATGTATGTTTTGCCAACTTCAAAAACAGAAGCTTTGGTTGAATATACTTTGTTTTCGGAAAAACTTCTTCCGAAAGAAGAATATGAAAATGAGATTAAAATTTATCTGAAAAACCTCGGAATTGAACAATATGAAATTCTGGAAAAGGAGCAGGGAAGTATCCCGATGACGTGTTACCCTTTCTGGGAAAAAAATACCAAACGAGTGTTGAATATTGGCACAGCTGGCGGCTGGACAAAAGCGAGTACAGGTTATACATTTAAAAACTCAGACAAAAAATCGTCGGAATTGGTGAGGTTTATTCAGAATGAAACTTCTCCCGAAGTATCGGGATCGCTCAATATGAAATTGTTTCATAAAAAAAACAAATTTTGGTTTTACGATTTATTGCTTTTGGATATTCTCTATCGTCATAACGAATTGGGAAGTTCTATTTTTTCTTCTTTGTTTAAAAAAGGAAATCCGAAATTGATTTTCAAGTTTTTAGATGAAGAAACCAGTTTTTTTGAAGATGTTAAAGTTATTTTAAAGTGTCCAAAAATTCCGTTTATTAAAGCGTTATTTAGAGTGATTTTTCTTTCAAATAAGTTTAACTCAAAAACATAACCATTGAAAAACATTATTTTAGGATTTAGTTTATTTTTTACTCTTTTATCTTTCGGTCAAGTTTCGACAAACAAGGCACATGATGCTATTGTGGAAGAATTTTTAAGCAATTGCGCTGAAAAACACAATTATATTTTTGAAATGACTGAATGGCAAGATTGTCTTGATCAAGGTTTGAAAAAAGACAGTACTGTTGCCTATTTATGGCAGCAGAAAGCCATGCCTTATTTTAAATGTAAAAAGTACGAAGTTGGTATGCCTTTTCTAGATAAAGCTGTTTTCTATAATAAAGAACGATGGCTTTCTTATCGCGCTTTTATAAAATGCATTTTTTCTCATGAGTATAAAGATGCTATCGTAGATTTTGATGAAGCCATAAAACTGTATGGAAATAGCTATGTTATGGATCATTCTTTTAGCTTTTATAAAGGAATCTGTTATCTTCAGTTAAACGAATATGAAAAAGCAGAAAAGCTTTTGGATGATTATGTGAACGATATTTACAAAAACAGGCAGCAATTAGAACATCCGACAGCTTATTTCTATCAGGGAATTGCAAAATATGAACTCAAAAAATGGGATGAGGCGATTGCTATTTTTGATAAAGCTTTAAAAATCTATCCTGAATTCTCTGATGTTAAATATTATAAAGCGATTTGTTGGCTCAAGCAAGGAAAACCTAAGGATGATGTTATAGCTCTAGTTGGCTTGGCAAGAGAAGATGCCGCAAAAGGATTTTCGATTAATGAAGACAATACGGTCTATGAAACTTATCCTTATCAGAAGAAATTCAGTAAATAAAATTGATTTGGCTTCCAATTCACAAGTATAATTTGGCAAGTATGTTTCGTTTTATAAAATGCAGTATTTGCCCAAGCAGTCCTTCTGATTTCGAAAAGAAGTTTCGATTAAGATAGATCTTAAATGTTTTATCGCAAAAAATAGTTGATACCAAGTAAATTCTAGTTTCTTAAAAAGTTGTGACTATAAAAATGTCTTATTTTCCCATTCCAAAAACTTTTAGAGGCTGTAGGAAAGTTCAATTACATTTAGATTTGCTGATCTATAGAGAAACGAACTAAAAGATATTGTTTATCAATTATAATCGATTATTTACGATAATAAACCAATTGGCGATTTAATGGGAATTACAAAGCATTTAAATTTTGATAAAGAAACGGAGGAGATAGGTAAAATTTGTAAAGCTCTTGGTCATGCAACTCGAATTCAGATTATGACTCTTTTATGGAAAAGAAATAATAGAACTTGTGGTGAAATAGTTGAATTAATTCCGTTGGCGCAATCCACGATATCTAAGCATTTGCTGGAGCTAAAAAAAGCAAATCTGGTTACTGTACAGTATGATGGCAAAAAGACCATTTATTCTGTTGGGGTAGATAATATTAATGCTTTAAAAAAATATTTCAGCAGTTATCTTTCGACAATTGAAATTTCTGAAGAAAATAAAGAAACAGTTTTAACGACTAAGCATAAAGTACAAAGTAGGAATAGTCATTTGAAGAAATATAATTATCAGTTTTCGCATAAAAAATCAAAAGAGAAAACCGAAGGGATTGCTGAAAAATTGACGTAAAAAGAGAGAACACGTACTATATAAAATTTAATATTAAACTATAACAAAACTTTATACTTCAAATTAACTAGTTGCGAGTAAACTTTGTAACTTTGCAGTTCAAAAGTAAAATTTTAAAAGACAAAAATATGTATCCACTAGACATGGTAAAACCAATGGAAGCTGAATTAACAGCTGCAGGTTTTCAAGATTTACATAGTGCTGAGGCTGTTGAGAATGCTATCAAAGCTGAAGGTACCACTTTAGTTGTTGTAAACTCTGTTTGTGGTTGTGCTGCAAGAAACGCACGTCCAGGAGCAAAAATGAGCTTAGATAATGCTAAAAAACCAGATCATTTAATTACTGTTTTTGCAGGTGTTGACAAAGAAGCTGTTGATGCTGCAAGACAACATATGTTCCCTTTTCCTCCATCTTCGCCATCTATGGCTTTGTTTAAAAACGGAGAATTGGTTCACATGTTAGAGCGTCACCACATCGAAGGACGTCCAGCTGAATTAATCGCTGAGAATTTACAGGATGCGTTTAATGAGTTCTGCTAATTTTTAAGATACTAAGTTGCTAAGATTCTAAGATACTAAGTTTAGGATTGAAGTGACAAAGATTTAAAAAACAAAAAGCACTATGAAAATAGTGCTTTTTGTTTTTTATGCGTTTCGGTTCAAAAAACTTAGAACCTTAGCAGCTTAGAATCTCAGAACCTTAGAGATTCCATCCCCCGCCAAGTGCTTTGTACAATTCGATCATTGAACTTAATTGTCTTTCGGATAATTGCGAAAGACTTAATTGAGCATTAAAAAGGTTAGTTTCTACATCCAAAACTTCTAAGTATGAAACGTAACCGCTGTCATATCTTTCGTAAGATAGTTTGTAATTGATTAAAGCCGCTTGAACTTGTCTATTACGTGCTTTCCATTCTTCTTGATAAGTTCTAACGTTTTGTATGGATTGTTCGACTTCAGAAACAGCACCAATATAGGTTTTTTGATAAAGAAATTTGAATTGTTCTGCCTGTTGTCTGTTTATTTCAACTCTTCTTTTATTTTTTCCGAATGCAAAAATAGGACCTGCAATTCCGCCGGAAGCATTTTGCATATAAGAACTTCCTAAGAATAGATTGCTTAAATCGGCACTCGCAAATCCGGCAATGGCCGCTAGATTAATAGAAGGAAAACGCATGGCTTGAGCAACACCAATTCTTTCATTTGCCGCTGCGTATCTTAATTCCGCAGCTTTTACATCTGGTCTGTTTTCTAATAAAGCAGATGGAATCGATAATGGAATTTTACTGAGGATCTGCAATTCAGTATTACTTTTTCCTCTAGGAATTTCAGTAGGAAGCTGACCAGTAAGCAACGCAATTGTATTTTCGTAATAAGTTATTTGTCTTTGAATATTAGGAATTGCGGCCTCGGCAATAGCAACCTGCTGTTCGATTTGTACTTTATCAACTTCAGAAATGTACCCTTTTGTAAATCTCTCGTTTATAATTGCATAGTACTTCTCTCTCGTTTCAAGGGTTTGCTTGGTGATTTCTAGCTGATCATCAAAATTTCTCATTTGGAAATATGCTATAGCAATGTTCGCAACAATTTCTGACAATACTACTTTTCGAGCTTCTTCAGTTGCTAGAAGTTCATTTTTGACAGCATTATTTTCATGACGAAATTTTCCCCAGAAATCAAGTTCCCAAGACATACTAGCTCCTGCAGTCGATGGAGTAATGTATTTTTCATTACTGTTTATCGTAGCTCCATATTGAAAAGCGGGAAGTAAATCTGCTTTGGCATATCCCAATTCTGCACGAAGTTGTTCTATTCTTGAAACAGCAATTTTTAGATCATAATTATTCTGAAGGCCTTTGGTTATCAGATCCTTTAAAACATCATCATTAAACAGATCAAACCATTTCAAATTGGTTACCGAAGCGACGCTGTCTAAATTTCTTTCGTTTTTATAAGACTCTGATTTTAATTGTTCAGGCTTTTTATATTTTGGTCCAACCATACATCCCACAGGAAATAAGGATAAGACTAAAATAATGACGATTATTTTATACTTCTTACTCATGATCTGTAGTATTTGATTCTACATTATTTTCTGTCGCTACGATTGTTTCATCTTTCTTTTTCCCGATTCTTTCAATCATTACAAATAGACCGGGTACAATTAATACCCCTAAAATGGTGGCGATTAACATACCGCTAAATACCGCCATTCCCATTACGATACGAGCTTGCGAACCTGCACCTGTAGCGGTTAGTAACGGAACTACCCCGAGAATGAAAGCAAAAGCAGTCATCAAGATCGGTCGGAAACGAAGTCGGGCTGCATACATTGCCGATTCATAGAGAGGTTTACCTTTTTCATATTCTTCTTTGGCAAACTCTACAATAAGAATGGCATTTTTAGCCACTAACCCGATGAGGAGAACGAGTCCGATTTGTGCAAAAACGTTGTTCACATAGGCATCGCTTCCAAATCTTGCTAAAAGAAGTCCTAAAAACGCTCCAAATACTGCAAAAGGCGCTCCAAGTAATACGCTAAAAGGTAACTTCCAGCTTTCGTATTGCGCCGCAAGAATTAAGAATACAAACACCAATGCCATAATAAATACTGATGATCCTCCAGGTGAATGCTTTTCCTGATAAGATAAGTTGATATAATCGTAACTCATATCTGCGGGTAAAGTCTGTTTGGCTACTTCTTCCAAAGCAGTTAAGGCTTGAGCACTACTATAGCCATCATTTGGACTACCTCCAATTTCTGCCGATCGGAATAAATTCAGACGATTCGTAAAGTCGGGACCAGTAACTTTTGTTGCCGTAACCAATGTTGATACTGGAAGCATATCGCCTTTGTTGTTTTTGACGTAAATCAAGTTTAAGTCTTCTGGTCTTACACGATTAACGGCTTCACCTTGTACATAAACTTTATATTGACGTCCGAAACGGTTAAAATCATTTACATAACTTCCTCCCAAAAAAGCTCCAAGTGCTTCAGTGACTTTAGAAACGGGTATTCCTAATTTCATTGCTTTATCATTGTCGATATCCAATTTAATTTGAGGTGTACCAGCATTAAAAGTCGTGTAAATTCGTTTTATTTCAGGACGCTGCTGTGCGGCAGCTATAAAGTTCTGCGTTTGTTCTGCTAAATATTGAGGTGGATTTCCTCCTCGGTCTTGGAGCATTAAACTAAATCCAGCCGAAGCTCCCAAACCTTGAATTGCAGGCGGACCAAATGAGAAACAGGTTGCAGTAGTAATTTGAGTCGCTAGTTTTTTATTGAATCTATCTACAAACTGTTTAGCGGTTTCTGCTCGATCTTCCCAAGGTTTTAACGAGATGAAAATAAAAGCATTATTTGGCTGATAGGAGTTTGTAAGCATACTAAATCCATTTATTGTCGTATAAGATAAAATGGATTCTTCTTCTTTTAAGAAACTGTCCACCTTTTTGGAAATTTCGTCTGTACGCTGCAATGATGAAGCAGGCGGTAAGGCAATATTGACCAAAACATATCCTTGATCTTCTTCAGGAATGAATCCTACGGGAATCTTTTTACCTAAAAAGACAATTGAAACAAGTATAACAGCCAATAAAATAACAATACGAATGGCTTTTTTTGCAAAGAACGTGGCTCCACCAATGTATTTTCCAGTTACATTTTCAAAAACTCTGTTGAACCAAGAGAAGAATTTAGCAAGCCATCCTTTTTGCTGATCAATTGGTTTGGTTGGTTTTAAAAGCATAGCACAGAGCGCGGGACTTAGAGATAACGCACTAAATGCCGAAAAGGCGACCGAGACGGCAATCGTTATGGCAAACTGCTGGTAGAAACGGCCCGTAATACCCGGTGTCATCGCAACTGGAATGAAAACGGCACATAGAATTAATGCAATCGCAATTACAGGTCCAGAAACTTCTTTCATAGCCTGAATTGTTGCTTCTCGTGGATTTTTCCCATGTTCAATATGATGAATTACGGCTTCTACAACCACAATGGCATCATCGACCACAATTCCAATTGCTAATACTAATCCTAAAAGGGAAAGTGTATTAATAGAAAATCCTAACATTGGGAAAACCGCAATGGTACCAATCAGCGAAACAGGAACTGTAATTAACGGAATTAAAGTAGCGCGCCAGTTTTGAAGGAAAATAAACACCACCAAAATAACTAATATAATGGCTTCAAAAAGGGTATGAACAATATCATCTACCCCAGCAGTAATGGCAAGTGTTGTATCTAAAGATTCTTGATATACGATATCTTGCGGAAACTTTTCGGCTAATTGCTTCATAGTGCTTTTCGCATTTTCGGCTACTTCAAGCGCATTACTTCCGGGCATTTGGTATATTGCCACAACAGCACTTGGAGAACTATTTCGTCTGGCACTTGAGCTGTAGTTTTCTGTTCCTAATTCGATTCGGGAAATATCAGCCAATAGAACTTGTGCTCCATCTTCTTTACTTCGTACGACAATATTCCCGAATTCTTTTTCAGTAACTAATCGGTCTTGAAGAGTTACTCCATAAGTAAATTCAGTATTTGGAGGTGCAGGTTCTGCTCCGAATTTTCCTCCCGGGCTAATCATGTTTTGCGCATTTAGAGCACTTTTGACATCATCGACAGTTACGCCAAGTTTGCTCATCATATCTGCTTTTAACCAAATACGCATGGAGTAATCGCTACCTCCAAAAAGAGTTACTTCTCCAACTCCTTTTATACGAGCCAATTGATCTACGATATTAATACTCGCATAGTTATTTAAAAACTTAGCATCGTATTTCGGATTGGTAGACGTAACGGTAAACAACATCATCGGAAATGACAAAGATTTTTTTACTACAACCCCTTGTTGTTTTACACTCGAAGGCATAAAAGGAGCTGATTGATTTTGTCTGTTTTGGGTAAGCATGTTGGCATTATCCAGATTTGTTCCGACGTCAAAAGTAACTTCAATGGTACAAGCACCGTCAGAAGTGTTGATAGATTTCATGTATAACATGTTTTCAACACCATTCACTTTTTGCTCAATAGGAGTAGCAACGGCTTGCTCAACATTCAGCGCATTTGCTCCAGTAAAAGATGTAGTGATTTTTACAACAGGCGGATTAATATCCGGATATTGTGAAATAGGTGTTTTTTGCAATGCCAGTAATCCAAGTATCACAATTATAATACTGATTACGATCGCAACGATTGGTCTTCGTACGAAAAATTCTCCCATAATAGTATGTGATTTAGATTACTTTGCAGTTACAGTTTCAGGATCGCCCAATTGCCATTGAATGTTTTTGGGAGTAATAACACTTCCGTTTTTCAATAAAGAAGTGCCTCCCATGGCTATCTTGTCGCCAGGTTTTAATCCTTCTTCAATAATATATCCGTTTTTAATTGCTGGGCCAGGTTTTACGATTTGCATTTGTACTTTATTATCATTGCCTACTACGTAAACTTGATAAATCCCTTGCACTTCTATAACGGCGCGCTGCGGAATTACGATTGCTTCTTTGCGAATGTCTGTTAACAGCGCAACTTTTACATATTGACCTGGACGAAGTAATTTATCTGGGTTTGGAAAAGCCGCTTCAAATGTAATCGCACCAGTTGATGGATCAATTTGTCTGTCGGCAAAACTTACTTTTCCTGTTTGAGGATATACTGAACCGTCTGATAATTTTATGGAAACAGTTGCTCCAGACCCTTTTAAATCTGAATTGGGTTTGTTGAACTCTCTGTAAAGACGAAGAAATTCCTGTTCGCTTATAGTAAAACGAACTCTGACATCTCCAAGATCAGAAATTGTATTTAAAACGGATGCTGGTCCAGGTCTTACATAATCGCCAACCCGCACTTTGGATAAACCAATTAGTCCCGAGATTGGTGCAGTAATTTGGCAATAGCCCAATTCTATTCTTGCATTTTGCACTGAACCAGAAGAAGCTTTTATCTGCGCTAACGAAGCGCTGTAAGCTGATTTTGCAGATACTAATTCTCTTTGGCTAACCGCATTCGACTTCGCTAATGGCGTTATCATATCCAAATCTGATTTTGTTTTGGACAAACGTGCTTGTGATTCTGCAGCAACTCCTTCGGCTTCACTAAGTTTGGCTTTATACGGTAAAGGATCAATAGTGTAAAGCAATTGTCCTTTTTTAACAAAACTTCCTTCTTTGAAGTTCATACTTTCGATAATACCATCAACTCTAGGGTTGATTTGTATATCAGATTGACCAAAAGTCTGCCCCGTATACTCAGATTCTAATTTTACATCTTGCTGTAAAACCGTCGTAACTGAAATTTCTAGTGGTTTGGGGCTTGGCGGTGTTTCTTTTTTGCAAGAAAACATCAAAAGACTTAGTAAGATTGCTGAGGAGTAGATTTTGTTCATTGTAAAATTTTTGATTAAAATTTATTATACACAACTAACTAAAAACCAATAAAGTGCAAGAGCTAAGTTAGCGATTTTTTGGTTAGCTGATTAAATATTGTGCGAATTTTGCTAATTTTAGTTAAAATATTATTTATCTGGTTTTCAGTAAGTAGTGAGAATATAGATAAAAAGACACCTTATATCGATGAACTGCATTTTGTAAGAATGATTTATTCAAAAAAGGCAGGAATATTAATTCATAACTTTTCTAACTATGTCAAAGAATAACAAGAAAAAAAACAAAGATTTAGAGTCGGATTCTAATGATTTAAAAAAAATAACTAAAAAAGAACTGCTACATCGAGCAAAAAAATTCTCTGAGCAATATTGTGTAGGCGACGATAAAGATTTTACTCTAAAAGGTAAACCTACTTCTTATGATGGTGCCGAAAATAAATCGGCAGTAAAAGAAACATTAAAAATGGGAGTTAAAGCGCTGGCTGCTATGCAGGATACTTTATATGCACAGGATAAATGGTCGGTACTTCTTATTTTTCAAGCAATGGATGCTGCCGGAAAAGACGGCGCGATTAAGCATGTCATGTCGGGTATAAATCCGCAGGGTTGTCAAGTTTCTTCTTTTAAAGGACCAAGTTCTGAAGAATTAGACCATGATTATTTGTGGCGTTGCCAGAAACATCTTCCAGAGAGAGGTCGCATTGGTATCTTCAATCGTTCTTATTATGAAGAAGTTTTAGTAGTTCGAGTTCATGAACAAATATTAAAAGGACAAAAGATCCCTGAAAAATTAATAACTAAAGATATTTGGGACAATCGTTTTGAGGATATTCGAAACTTTGAAAAGTATCTCAATAGAAACGGAACGATTGTGATCAAATTCTTTTTGAATATTTCGAAAGAAGAACAAAAGAAAAGATTTATTGAAAGAGTTGATAATCCTGATAAAAACTGGAAATTTAGTGCAGCCGATGCTAAAGAACGCGGTTTTTGGGACGAATATATGCACGCTTATGAGGAATTGATTAAAAATACATCTACCAAAAAATCTCCCTGGTATGTTATTCCTGCCGACAATAAATATTATGCCCGAATTGTAATTGCTTCTGCAATAATTCATGCTTTAGATGAAATGGATTTAGAGTATCCTAAAGTTAGCCCCGAAAAAATTGCCGAACTAAATGAAGTAAAAAAAGCATTGCTCAACGAGAAAGATTAACTTTTTACAGCTATGTCTAGCCATTTTAATTATGACTTCTAAATTTTTGCCTGCTGGAGACTGGATTAAAGAGTACAAAAAGAAGGACCTAAAAAAGGATTTTGTTGCAGGAATAACTCTTGCGGCTTACGGAATTCCTGTGTCTTTGGCTTATGCAACTTTAGCTGGATTACCTCCGCAATACGGAATTTACGGTTATCTTCTTGGCGGAATATTTTATGCTTTTTTTGGAACAAGTAGACAACTTGCAATTGGTCCGACATCTGCGATTTCATTATTAATTGGAACGACTATAGCGAGTATGGCAAATGGAGATATACAGCGATGGTCAGAAATTGCTTCTCTTACAGCATTGGTCTTTGCCGGAATGGCTATAATAGCTTACTTTTTGAGATTGAGTGGCATTATTAATTTTATTAGCGAAACAGTTCTAGTCGGATTCAAAGCGGGAGCGGCGATAACAATTGGTTTAACGCAATTGCCCAAGTTATTTGGTGTAAATGGCGGTGGAGATAATTTCGTAGAACGAATTATAATTCTTTTTCAGCAGATTCCAGATATGAATACAACTGTTTTTCTTTTTGGAATAATTGCGATTTTAGTATTAATTGCTGGTGAAAAAATTGCTCCTCAATTGCCTGTTGCTATTCTAATTGTGATTTTGTCGATTATTCTCATTTCTGCAACATCATTAAAAGACGCAGGATTTAAAACAGTTGGAGTCATTCCAACAGGACTTCCAGAGTTTCATCTTCCCGCCCTTCGAATTCGAGATGTTGAAGGAGTTTTGCCACTTGCAATGGCTTGTTTTTTATTATCATATATCGAAAGTGTTTCTGCTGGTCGAACATTGGCACAAAAAAATGGATATGTTATAAATCCGCGTCAAGAGCTTTTGGCACTTGGAGTTGCCAATGCCGCTGTAGCACTTGGACAAGGCTATCCTGTCGCGGGAGGCTTGTCGCAATCTGCAGTAAATAATTCCGCAGGTGCAAAAACACCGTTATCACTTTTGTTTGCTTCGGCGACAATTGCCTGCTGTCTTTTGTTTTTAACAGGATATCTTCAAAATTTGCCAACGGTAATTCTGGCATCGATTGTTCTTGTGGCTATAAGAGGTCTTTTTGATTTCAAAGAAATGCAACATCTTTATAAAATAAACAAACAAGAATTTGCCGTTGTTATGATTGCGCTTGCGGGAGTACTTATTTGGGGAATTCTTGCTGGAGTATTGCTTGCTACTTTAGTAACTTTATTGTTGTTGTTAAAAGCTGCATCAAAACCGAATGTTGCATTTTTGGGCAGAGTTCCTGGAACGAAACAGTATACAGATCTGAAAAGACATCCCGATAATGAAAAGATTGAAAACGTATTGATTGTCAGAGTAGAATCTTCAATATTTTATTTTAATGTCGAGTACATCAAAGAACAAATTTGGGGAAAAATCTATAGTGAATTGATTCCTTTAAAAACGGTAATATTAGATCTAAATTCTTCTCCTAGAATTGATATTGCTGGAGTTCGTTTTTTAAAAAATTTGTTTCTTGATTTACGTGAAAAGAATATTGACTTAAAAATTACTGAAGCCCGTTCTGATGTTCGTGATAGTCTTCGTAAAGAAGATATTGAATCACTTGTCGGACATATAAGTCGTTCGGTTTCTGTAGATGATATAGTTATGTATGTTACACAAAACAAGTAATTGCTTAATTATGAGTAATGAAAGTTAAGGTATTTTGATAGTTGGATTTCTTTTATTGAAAGCTAAAAGGAGTATTTAATATCTGATAGATGTTAAAAAAATCAGATAATTGAGGAAATAGAATTTTTAATCTCAAAATAAACCCTAAATTTGCCGCAGATTTTAAAGAAAATCTAAAAAATCATATATTCTTAACTTAAAACTGTTTATAGCATGCAACTGTATAACACTTTGAGCGCAGAAGAAAGAGCCATCATGATCGATGATGCAGGTAAACAACGTCTTACGTTGTCTTTCTATGCGTATGCCAAAATTCAAGATCCACAAAAATTTCGTAATGATTTATTCGTAGCCTGGAATGCCCTTGATGCATTAGGCCGAATTTATGTTGCCAACGAAGGTATAAATGCTCAAATGAGTGTTCCTGCCGAAAATTTTGAAGCTTTTAGAGAAACGCTTGAAGCTTACGATTTCATGAAAGGTATACGATTGAATGTTGCTGTAGAACAAGACGATCATTCATTTTTAAAATTGACTATCAAAGTACGCCACAAAATCGTTGCTGACGGTTTAAATGATGATACTTTTGATGTAACTAATATTGGCGTTCACTTGAAAGCCAAAGAATTCAACGAAATCCTTGATGACCCAAACACAATTGTTGTAGATTTTAGAAATCACTACGAAAGTGAAGTTGGACATTTCAAAGGTGCAATTACTCCAGATGTTGAAACTTTCAGAGAGAGTTTGCCAATTATCAACGAACAGCTTAAAGATCACAAAGACGATAAAAATCTGGTAATGTATTGTACTGGAGGAATTCGTTGTGAAAAAGCAAGTGCTTATTTTAAACACCAAGGTTTCAAAAATGTGTATCAATTAGAAGGTGGAATCATCAACTATGCGAAACAATTGAAAGAAGAAGGTTTAGAAAGTAAATTCATTGGTAAAAACTTCGTGTTTGATAATCGTCTAGGCGAAAGAATTACAGATGATATTATTTCGCAATGCCACCAATGCGGAAAACCTTGCGATAACCACACCAACTGTGAAAACGATGGTTGCCATTTATTATTTATTCAATGTGATGAATGTAAAGTGGCAATGGAAAACTGCTGTTCTACAGAATGTTTAGAAATCATCCGCATGCCATTGGTTGACCAAGTTCGCTTAAGAACTGGAAAACAAGTTGGAAATAAGGTATTCCGAAAAGGAAAATCTGAAAACTTGAAATTCAAACATTCAGGAGAATTACCAGAAACGGCTTTGGCGACTGCACAAAAACCGGCTGACATCCGTCAGAAAATAAAAGTAAAAAAAGTACTTCTTGGAAAAGCTGAACATTATTATGTAAAAGCGCAAGTTGGACAATTCACTATAGAAAATCAAGAATTAAATAGCGGTGATAAAATCCTTATTTCTGGTCCAACAACTGGAGATCAGGAATTGATTTTAGACAAAATCATTGTTAACGGAGCAGAAACTCAATCTGCTAAAGTTGGTGATAAGGTTACTTTTGAGGTTCCTTTCAGAATTAGATTGTCTGATAAAGTATACAAGATTTTAGATTGAATTTAATAGGAGTGCTGCGGCATTTACGTTAAATTTTGATAATATAGAACAAAGCCCACGATTTCAATCGCGGGCTTTTTTAATAATATACTGCGAATAATTTTTAAAATATAGACATGATAAAAATCATAGAAATCTAATCTATACCCACATTATTTTTGTCATTTGAATAATAAATCAAAAATGACAATTAACAATACAATTGAACTCATGGCTCCCGCTGGAGATTTTGAGTCACTTCAGGCTGCCTTAGATAATGGCTGTGATTCTGTATATTTTGGTGTTGAACAACTCAACATGCGTGCAAGATCGACAGTGAATTTTACTATCGAAGATTTAAAAGAAATTGCCAATCGCTGCGAAGCAAAAAATGTTCGAAGCTATCTGACTTTAAACACCATTATTTACGATCACGATTTATCTGTCGTAAAAACATTATTGACTAAAGCCAAAGAAGCGAATGTAACTGCAGTAATTGCATCCGATCAAGCGGTAATCGCAATGGCAAGATCGATTGGAATGGAAGTTCATATTTCTACCCAATTGAACGTTACCAATATTGAAACCATTAAATTCTACAGTTTATTTGCCGATACGATGGTTTTAAGCCGTGAATTGAGTTTACGTCAAGTAAAGAAAATCACGGAACAAATTGAAAAAGAACAAATCAAAGGGCCGAACGGAAATTTAGTTGAAATCGAAATTTTTGGACACGGAGCATTGTGTATGGCAGTTTCAGGAAAATGCTATTTGAGTCTGCATTCGCATAATTCATCTGCGAATCGTGGCGCATGCAAACAAAACTGCCGAAAAAAGTATACTGTTATTGATCAGGAAACGGGTTTCGAAATCGAATTGGATAACGAGTACATGATGTCACCAAAGGACTTATGTACAATCGACTTTTTAGATCAAGTAATTGATTCTGGAATTCAGGTTTTAAAAATCGAAGGGCGAGGACGTGCGCCAGAATATGTGGCAACTGTCATTAAAACGTATCGTGAAGCAATCGACGCCTATTATGATGGCACTTTCTCAAAAGAAAAAAGCGCAGTTTGGATGGAAGCTTTAAATACGGTTTACAATCGTGGATTCTGGTCAGGCTATTATTTGGGACAAGAATTAGGCGAATGGAGTGATATTCCTGGATCTGCAGCAACTCAAAAGAAAGTTTATGTTGGAAAAGGAACGCATTATTTCCCAAAAGCAGAAGTTGGACAATTCAAAATTGAAGCTTACGATATTAAAGTCGGAGATAAAATTTTGGTAACAGGTCCAAGTACAGGTGCTCAGGAAATGATTATCGACGAAATGTTTGTGAACGATCTTACGGCAGAAAAAGCAACAAAAGGAGACGATTGTACTTTCAAACTTCCGTTTAGAATCAGAATGTCGGACAAATTATATAAAATTGTTGAGTCATAATGGTTATCATTACTTTACAAAGAGACAAATGCATTGGCTGTAATTATTGCGTTGAAATGGATCCAGTTCATTTTCAAATGTCAAAAAAAGATGGTAAATCGGTATTGCTTCATTCGCAGAATGCAAAAGGCTTTTTTACTTTAAAATCACCAAATCATACAATTGTAGAAAGTTGTGAGTTGGCCGCAAAAGCTTGTCCAGTAAAGATTATTACGGTTAAAGAAACATAATAAGATTTTAGAAATAATAATAAAAAAGACTTTCTCTAAGGAAGTCTTTTTTATTGATTTTTATCTTGCGTTCAATGTTTACGCAAATTTCAAACGTCCTTACAGGACGTAATTGAATACCTTAATTTTTTTTCTACCGATAAAACGTTCCTACGGAACGAGAAAAGAAGTATAGATTTTGTTCCATAGGAACATTTCATTGGTAGTCCAGATTAAAATGTTATTTACGTTCCATAGGAACGTTTTGATTTTCATTTATAATTTCGTCTTTTCAAATCATTCTTCTGAAAATTCAAGTTCATCAAAATCTTTAATTTCAGATAATTTCAGAAGTTTGTTTTTGCTGATTTTAGTTTCGGTTTTTTCAAAAATTTCATCTCCGTCGTATGTGTTTTCGTTTACGTTCTGGTTTACAATCTTTTTTCGAGTAAGGAAATTGATGCTAGTTTCTGTTAGTACAATTGGTCCGTGATTACTACTTGCATCGTAACCAATGAGTTCAAAATCCGAATTTTGATATCTGAAAGTGTAACTCCAATAACCGTATCTTCCGTGAGCATAGTTTATGTACAATTTTCCGTTTTTTATTTCAAGGTCAAGTTCTGGGGCATAATAAACACCACCTTCTTCATTTTCGGAAGAAAAACAGCTGTAATTTTTAGCAGCTAATTCATAACCACCATTTTTGTTTAATAATGCTATAATTCCCCTGCGATTTCTGTCTAATTCTCCACGATATTCATGCTGAATTATTTTACTCTTATCTGTTCCTTTAATAATTAATATGCAGTCTTCCAGTCCGTCTTTGTTAAAATCGCCTTTAATTGTATCAAAAGGAACATATCCTTTCGGAATAAAATCTTCAGGCTTTTTCTTTATTTCGATTGAAGTTGTGTCTCCCTCAAAAACTTCTGGAATAGTCGGAATTTCTGAAACCTGACCAGATTCGGTTTTTTCTTTGGTTTTGTTACAACTTGAAAATCCAATAAGGATTAAGATACTGACTGTAAAAAGTAGGTTTCTAATCATAATAGTTTTTTATATTTTATCAAAACGACCATTTTGTGTCGTTCAAAGCGTTTGATGATCTTATCTTTTGTAATTTGGTTTGCTTAGCAAAATGGGCGTCGTATTTGCAAGAACCCATTTAGTTGCGAGTTCGCATAAAAAATTAAGATCATCTGTTTCTCCGTCTCCATTTTTGCGAACATCTTTTATAATTAAATCTGCTTTTGCAAGTTCATTATCAGAAAGTGAATTATTTGAAGACAAATGGATAAAAAAAGCATCTAGCATTTTTTTAAAATCGATATTCCAATTTCCACCGCCATTTCTATATATTTCATCTCTTACTTTTCCCGCAATACGTACCACTTCGCCTTGTACGGTTTTTGAACTGCCACTAGATGGTATTAAGAGTTCCCATAGTTCTTCATACTGTTTTTCCCAAGTTGTTCCTGTTACAAAAATTGGCGATTCGCCATCATGCAGAATTCGTCTTTTTACTGGCGGAACATTATACATTTTATAAAGTTCACTTAATGCATTGTCTGTCTCTTCTAAATAATCTTTATTGAAATTTTCTCGATGAAATTCAAAATCTTCTCCTTTTCGGATGACAGCATCTTTCATGGTTTGAGTTATTTCGCCGTTAGACTTTAAAAGTATTTTTGATATTTCGGCCAAATTTGGAAGGTCAATGTTGTTTGCTCTAATCAAAGCCCTTTCTAAAGGAGTTTGTTTGTAGTTATTCAAAGTATTGATATCTGCTCCGTATTCAATAAGTTTTTTAACGGCATCTGCATTAAAACCGCTTCCAGCAGCAAAATGTAAAGGTGTATCTCCATAATTGTCTCTTGCATGTACATTTGCACCGAGTTCTAATAAAGTCGAAACCTTGCCAGTGCGCATCATTGCGTTTTAATGTAATGCAGTACGGTTATAAGTATCAATGGCTTCTAAATCTGCGCCATTTTGCACTAGCCAATGTATAAGCTCATCAGGAATACCCCAAAAGCTTAATGCTGTTGTTTTTCCGTAGCCGCCTCTTGCATCCAATTCACAAGTTTCAAATACTGCTTTTAACGCTTCAATGTCTTTCTTTTCAATTAATTCGTTAAAATTCTTGGGAAGTGTTTTCTTTTTCTTTGCCATTATTCTTATTACTTTTTAAAATCTTTGATCAAGATATTTGATTTCAAATACCTATTTTAGCATTGATATCATGTTTATCTACATAAGCTTGTGCAACATTCATCAATTTGGTAAACTTTGCATCAATTTCGCTTTGAGTTGATGCGTCGAAATCGGCAATTGCTTTTTGTATTTGTTCTTGTGAAGCTTTTTCGTCTTTCAGCTTTGCAATTGGTAAATAACCTTCTTTTTGTTTGGCAATCGCATACGCGAATAAATCTTTTGATGCCTGAAGAAGTTCTTTATTGTCATCATCTTCGGCTATATCTTTAATAGTTTGAAAACGAGTTTCTAAATTGGTAATATCATATTTAAAAGAATCGTAGTAAGAAGAGGGAACCATCTTTTTTTGGTTTTCATCATAAATCTGTGCTTCAGATTGCAGTTTTTCATTGATTTCTTTACTTCCAAAACGAGATAATAAGTTCGAATTTAAAACAGCTATTTCAAAGGTTTTTTCTGGCGAAAGATTGGTGCAAGAACTAGAAACTAAACTTCCAGCGATTAATACTAAGAATAGAATTGTGGTATTTAAGATTTTTTTCATTTTTAAATTCATTTTATTATTTATCCTTTTAAAATTTTACTTTTTTCACTTTCGAATTCTTCTGAATTCAAAATTCCAGCATCCAAAAGTTCTTTTAAGTCTAATAATGCTTTCTTTTTGGTTTCCATCGAATTTAAAGCGTCTGCTTTTGAAGTTTCAGTTTGTGTTGTTTGAATTGGGTTTACAACTGTTCCCGAAGGCGCATATTTCAGAATCAATTCTGTAATTTCATTAAAGCCTTTTACGTTTGAATAATCAATTGCTTTTTGCTCTTTCACATTTACAATAGAAGCATCGGCTTTATTATCCAATAGATATTTTACAACATCTTTCTTTCCGTTGGCTGCGCTGTAATGTAAAGGCGTATTTCCAGATTCGTCCTGAATGTTGATGTCTGCTCCAGCTTCGATAAGCAATTTTACCATACTCAGATTGCCTTTTTTGGTTGCTACATGCAGAAGACTTTCTCCGCCATAATTATAAGAACTGTTTAGTGTAAAACTAGATTCGTTAGAAATATTAGTAGCGCTGACAATCCAATCCAAATAATCATTCATAGATGAGGTATCGCCCGCAACAGGTTTACTGTAATTTACATCAACTCCATTTTCTAAAAATAAAGAGACAATCTCCTTTTGATTATTCGCGCAGGCGTACCAAATTGGAGAATATCCATTATTACTAGAAGTAAATACATCTGATCCTCTTTCAATCAATAATTTAGCTAACATTCGATTGGTTTCATAACAGGCAATTAAAAGTGCATTTTCACCAGAATGATTCGTATGGTTTATATTAGCGCCGTTGTCTAAAAGCAAAGTTACCATCGGAATCGATTTGGTATAACAAGCATAAAGTAATGGAGTATTTCCTTGTTTATCGGTTACATTAATATCGGCTTTATTGTCTAAAAGCAATTGAATGATTTCTCGATTTAGTTTTGCTGAAGCCAATAATAAAGGAGTTTCTCCATTGTTATTCAGTAAATTAACATCGACTCCACATTGAAGCAACTTTGTTGCAATTTCGATTTGAGCCGTTTGAACAACTAAATGCAGAAGACTATTTCCGTATTTATCATTTTTGGTAATGTCAGCACCATTTTCCAAAAGATACAGGGCCGTTTGTTTCTGTTTTTGAAGACAAGCAAAATACAAAGGCGTTTCTCCTTGATGATCTTCGTAGTTAATATCTGCACCATCTTCGGTTAGAATTTTTACGATATCAAGATAACCTCTGTGCGCGGCGTAATGAAGAGCCGTTCTTCCTTTTTCATCTGTATATTTTACATCTACTTCTTTATTTTGAAGCAGTAATTCGGCTATTTTTCGGTTGCCGTTTTCACAGGCAATTATAAATGACATTGACATGTATGTGGTATTTTAGTAAATGATTGTTTTATTGTTTCATTAAAAGCTCAACCGTTTTAATTTTCAGGTTGTCTCCAGAGGCAAGCATCAAGGCCGTTTCGTCTTTATCGTTCGTAATCGAAATATCTGCGCCCTGATCTAGTAATAATTTCACTTTTCTATAGGTTTCTTTAGCCATTTCTGCATCGTAGTTGACATTGTAAGCGCAGACTTTATGCAAAATGGTATTTCCTTGATTGTCTTGTTCGTTCACATCTAAAGAAACATTCTCTAAAACCGATTTCAAGATATCCGATTTCTTTTCGACAATAAAATCAATTCCTGATTTGGGTTGTCCGTAATATTGCGCGCAGAAATTCACATCAGCACCATCAGATAAAAGTCTTTCTAAAAAAGTTATATCGTTTGGAGAAACAGAAACAGAACTGATGAAATTAGTAAACAAAGTTCGTCCGTCTTTATTCACGATATTAAAATCTGGCGAGGAGACAGATGCTAAAGCGTCGTACATATCATACGAAAGCTGCTCTGCAACAGCATAATAAAAAGCAGTATTGTTTTGGTTGTCGGTTTCGTTGGCATCGGCACCGTTTTCTAGTAAAAATGGAAGAAGTTCTTTTCGATTTCTTTTAACTGCGCACATTAAGGGAGTAGTTCCAACAATATTTTTCTCGTTGATGTCAACGCCATTATTGATCAAAATGGTAATATATTCTTTTACTTTTTCTGGATCAAGACCATAAGTATTCAAAATGTTATAGATAAAATTTTCTCCTGCATTGTTCTTATACTGTGTGTTAGCTCCAAAATCTTCAACTAAAACTTGAACTATTTTTGGCGAAATTCCTTTTTCAAGAAAATAACCAAGAAGAGTTTTGTCGCTGATTTCGTCGTTAAGGTTATCCATTTTCGACATCAATTCTTTGAAAAAAATGATCGATTCGTCGTCATCTTTTAAATATCGGGTTAAAGGACTAAAAATCGATTGGTCAAAACTGTCTAATTCATAAATGTCGGTTTCGATAAATCCGGCTTTAATTAGTCTTTCAATGAAATCAATTTCTTTGGCTTCAATAATTTTGGCTGATATTTGAGAAAAATTGTTTTTAAGATATTGATCGTTAAATTTTTCCCCGTTATTTAGGCATTCTCTGGCCGCGTCAAATTTTCCCTGAAAAAGGAAGTTTTCAATCTGGTTTTGTGTTTGCATTTGAAATATATTTAAAAATGATGATAAGTTTTAATTGCAATTTGGCTTGTAATTGTTGGCTTCGCAAACCATGCTGTAAGATAAAACATAAAAATGAGAAATATATTTCAGGATAAAAATTAAAAAGGGGTTTTTACAACTTATTAACAAACATAAACATCATTTGTAGGCTTTTTTGTTTTAAAGTAGGAATAAGCTTCTATTTTGTAATGAATTTGATTTATAAAACAATTCATTTTTTATTTAACAACCCTTTACAACTAATCTATAAATAGCCAAATAAAAAAAATACTATCTTTACCGATCAAACGTTTATGAACTTAAGCTGCATTCTGGCAGCACTACATATATAATTATGGCATGTACAAGTTGTTCAACCTCAGACGGTGGCGCACCAAAAGGTTGTAAAAATAATGGGACTTGCGGCACCGATAGCTGCAATAAATTGACGGTTTTTGACTGGCTTTCAAACATGAGCCCGTCTAATGGAGAGGCGATTTTTGATTGTGTTGAGGTTCGTTTTAAAAACGGACGTAAGGAATTTTTTAGAAATTCGGAGAAATTAACTTTAAGTATTGGCGATATTGTAGCAACTGTTGCTTCGCCAGGACATGATATTGGAATTGTGACTCTTACAGGAGAATTAGTTAAAATTCAAATGAAGAAAAAAGGGGTGAATTACGAAAGTAACGAAGTTCCAAAAATTTACAGAAAAGCATCTCAAAAAGATATCGATATTTGGTCTGTAGCGCGTGATCGTGAAGAGCCAATGAAGGTTCGCGCACGTGAATTGGCGATTCAGCACAAATTGGAAATGAAAATTTCGGATATCGAATTTCAAGGAGACGGATCAAAAGCGACTTTTTACTACACAGCAAACGATCGTGTTGACTTTAGAATGCTGATTAAAGATTTTGCTAAAGAATTCAGTACGAGAGTAGAAATGAAACAAGTTGGTTTCCGTCAGGAAGCGGCTCGTTTAGGTGGAGTTGGTTCTTGCGGACGTGAACTTTGCTGTTCGACTTGGTTAACCGATTTCAGAAGTGTAAATACTTCTGCAGCGCGTTATCAGCAGTTATCATTGAATCCGCAGAAATTAGCGGGACAATGTGGGAAATTAAAATGCTGTCTGAACTATGAGTTAGATACTTACATGGACGCATTAAAAGATTTCCCTGATTATGATACAAAACTGATCACTGAAAAAGGAGATGCTGTCTGCCAAAAACAAGATATTTTTAAAGGGTTAATGTGGTTTGCTTATACAAACAACTTTGCAAACTGGCATGTTTTAAAAATCGATCAGGTAAAAGAAATTATAGCTGAAAACAAGCAGAAAAATAAGGTTTCTTCTTTAGAAGATTTTGCTGTTGAGGTTACTTCAGAGCCTGAAAAAGACTTCAATAATGCAATGGGTCAAGAGAGTTTAACTCGTTTTGATCAGCCAAAAAGAAAGAAAAAACCAAATCGCAAACGTAAGCAAAATGCAGAGGCGGCTGGTGTTGCAGTTCCAGTGAAACCACAGCAAGAAAAAAATGCTAATAACGCTAAACCAGCAGGAAATAATAATCCGAACAATGGTAATGCGAACAACGGAAATGTGAACAACGGAAATGTGGCTAAACCAAACAATCCAAACAAGCCAAATCATAAGAAAAAGCATAATTCGAACAAAAACAATCCGAATAAGCAAAATTCAAATGAAAATAAACCTGCTGAACCTAGAAAACCAATAACGAATACTAAAAATGAGAATAAAAAATAGCGGAATTCTTCTTTTGGCAGCGATACTTCTTTTTTCTTGCGATAAAAAAAGAGTATTCGATGAGTACAAATCTGTTGGAAGTGCTTGGCATAAAGACAGTATTGTAACTTTTAATCTGCCGGTTTTAGATTCTACAAAAAAATACAATCTGTTTGTAAACATACGAGACAATAACAATTATCCGTTTAATAATTTGTTTTTGATTGTTTCAATGGAAATGCCAAACGGATTTACAAAAGTGGATACCTTAGAATACCAAATGGCTGAGCCAGACGGAACTTTATTAGGAAACGGATTTTCAGATATAAAAGAAAGTAAGCTTTATTACAAAGAAGATGTAAAGTTTAGAGGAAATTATAAAGTTCACATCAAACAAGCTGTAAGACAATCAGGTAAAATTCCTGGTGTTGAAGCTTTAGAAGGAATTACAGACGTTGGTTTTAGAATAGAACAAAAAGATTAGATAAATAATATGGCTGCTAAAAAAAACAATCAATCCAATACCGTTAAGGATATCAATTATTACAAAAAGAAATTTTGGCGAATTTTTGCCTACTCTTTACTTGGAGTTTTAGCTTTCTTTTTATTTGCTTCTTGGGGATTATTTGGTTCTATGCCTTCCTTTGAAGATTTAGAAAATCCAGATTCAAATCTTGCTACTGAAATTATCTCTTCTGATGGAGTCGTAATTGGTAAATATTTCAAAACGAATAGATCTCAGCTTAAATATTCAGATTTACCTAAAAATTTGGTTGAAGCGCTTGTTGCAACTGAAGACGCACGTTTCTACGAACATTCGGGAATTGATGGACGCGGAACTTTAAGAGCAGTTTTTACTTTAGGAACAAATGGTGGTGCAAGTACATTGACACAACAGCTTGCAAAACAATTGTTTCACGGTGAAGGATCTAAGTTTTTACCGTTTAGAATTGTTCAAAAAATTAAAGAATGGATTATCGCCATTCGTCTAGAAAGACAATACACGAAGAATGAAATTTTGGCGATGTACTGTAACGTTTATGATTTCGGAAATTACTCTGTTGGTGTAAGTTCTGCAGCTCAGACTTATTTTTCTAAAGAGCCGAAAGACTTGACAGTAGACGAATCTGCTATTTTGGTTGGAATGTTCAAGAATTCAGGTTTATACAATCCAGTAAGAAATCCGCAGGGAGTAAAAAACCGTCGTAATGTGGTTTTGTCTCAAATGGCAAAAGCAAAAATGATTTCAGAATCTGAAAAAGAAAGACTTCAAGCTTTACCAATTACTTTGAAATTTAAATTAGAAAGCCACCGTGAAGGTATGGCAACTTATTTTAGAGAGTATCTTCGTGATTACATGAAAAAATGGGTTACTGAAAACAAAAAACCTGACGGATCGGAATATGATATTTACAAAGACGGTCTTAAAATCTATACAACGATAGATTCTAGAATGCAGCAATATGCGGAAGAAGCTGTTGCGGCACATATGAAAAATCTGCAGGAACAATTTTTTATTGATATGAAAAACAATAAAAATGCTCCTTTCGTGAATATTACACAAGCAGAAACAGACCGAATCATGATGCAGGCAATGAAAAATTCTGTTCGTTGGGCTCAGATGAAAGATATGGATAAAAGCGAAGATGATATCATTGCTTCATTCAAAGTAAAAACAAAAATGCGTGTTTTTACATGGAAAGGGGAACGCGATACGATTATGACACCGCTTGATTCTATTCGCTATTACAAACACTTTTTGCAATCTGGTTTAATGTCAATGGAGCCTCAGACTGGAGCAATTAAAGCTTGGGTTGGAGGAATCAATTACAAATATTTCCAATACGACCACGTAGGACAAGGAGCAAGACAAGTTGGTTCGACTTTTAAGCCTTTCGTTTACGCAACAGCTATTGAACAATTAAATATGTCTCCATGTGATTCTATTTTGGATGGACCTTTCATGATTCATAAAGGACGTCACCACGTAACAGAAGACTGGGAACCAAGAAACTCAGATTACAGATACCGCGGAATGGTAACTTTAAAACAAGCTCTAGCGGCTTCTATCAATACAGTTTCAGCTAAATTAATTGATAGAACTAGTCCAGAAGCTGTTGTAGAATTGACGAAGAAATTAGGAGTAAAAACAGAAATTCCAGTTCAGCCTTCAATCGCATTGGGAGCTGTAGATATTACAGTTGAAGACATGGTTGCGGCATATAGTACATTTGCGAACCAGGGAGTTTATGTAAAACCACAGTTTTTAAGCCGAATTGAAAACAAAAGTGGAGAGGTTATTTACGAACCAATTCCAGAATCTCATGACGTTTTAAATAAAGATATTGCTTTTGCAGTAATCAAATTACTTCAAGGGGTAACAGAAAGTGGTTCTGGTGTACGTTTACGTACTCAAGGCGGCGGAAGTGGAGACAATCGTTGGACAGGTTATCCATACATGTTTACAAATCCTATTGCAGGTAAAACCGGTACAACTCAAAATCAATCTGATGGTTGGTTTATGGGAATGGTTCCAAACTTGGTAACTGGAGTTTGGGTTGGATGCGAAGACCGTTCAGCACGTTTCAAAAGTTTGACTTATGGACAAGGAGCAACTGCCGCGTTACCTGTTTGGGGGTATTACATGAAAAAATGTTATGCCGATAAAAACCTTCAGATTTCTAAAGGAGAATTTGAGCGTCCAGCAAACCTTTCAATAAAAGTAGATTGTTATGCTAGGCCAGCTGTGGTAAAAGACACTACACAAACGGAACAAAATACAGACGAATTTGAATTGTAACAATGTTGCAATAAAACGTATCTAATTATATTTCAGTCCCTTTACAACTCTTTTCAAAAGATTAGTAAAGGGATTTTTCTTTTGGTTTTATTTTTACGAAATCGTTATAATTCCATCTAAAAATCTTATTTTTATCAAAAATATTCAGCAATAAAGACAGTTTGTTATGATAACAAAAAAAGTAAATGGCGTTCAGGATGCTATTGACGGAATTAAAAGCGGTATGACCATCATGTTTGGTGGTTTTGGATTATGTGGTATTCCTGAAAATACAATAGCGGCTTTAGTAAATACTTCGATTTCAGATTTAACTTGTATTTCTAACAATGCAGGAGTCGATGATTTTGGATTGGGATTATTGTTGCAGAAAAAACAAATCAAAAAGATGATTTCGTCTTATGTGGGCGAAAATGCCGAATTCGAGCGTCAGATGCTTTCTGGAGAACTTGAAGTTGAATTAACGCCTCAAGGAACTCTAGCAGAACGCTGTCGTGCGGCTCAGGCCGGAATTCCAGCTTTCTTTACACCAGCAGGCTACGGAACTGAAGTGGCAGAAGGAAAAGAAGCAAGAGAATTCAACGGAAAAATGCATATCATGGAAGAAGCTTTCAAAGCTGACTTTGCTATTGTAAAAGCTTGGAAAGGTGATGAAGCAGGAAATCTGATTTTCAAAGGAACAGCTAGAAACTTTAATGCTTGTATGGCTGGAGCTGGAAAAATTACAATTGCGGAAGTTGAAGAACTGGTTCCCGTTGGGACTTTAGATCCAAATCAGATTCATATTCCGGGAATTATGGTGCAGCGCATTTTTCAAGGAGAAAAATTTGAGAAGCGAATTGAACAACGCACAGTAAGAACTAGAAATTAGATAATGAGAAAATGTGACAATTAGATAATTAAACACATTGCGTAAAAGAATTATCTAATTATCAAATTCTCTAATTGACAAATTATTATGGCACTTAGTAAAGAAGATATAGCAAAACGAATTGCAAAAGAAGTAGAAGACCGATATTTTGTAAACCTTGGAATTGGGATTCCGACTTTGGTTGCGAATTACGTCAGAGAAGATATTGCGGTAGAATTTCAAAGTGAAAATGGCGTTCTCGGAATGGGACCTTTCCCTTTTGAAGGAGAGGAAGATGCAGATATTATTAATGCAGGAAAACAAACCATTACAACACTTCCTGGTGCAAGTTTCTTTGATTCGGCTTTTAGTTTTGGAATGATCCGCAGTCAGAAAGTAGATCTGACAATTCTAGGAGCAATGGAAGTTTCTGAAAATGGAGATATTGCCAATTGGAAGATTCCGGGCAAAATGGTTAAAGGAATGGGAGGCGCAATGGATTTGGTGGCTTCCGCCGAAAATATAATCGTTGCCATGATGCACGTGAACAAAGCAGGTGAGTCAAAAATCTTAAAAAGATGTACTTTGCCATTAACGGGCGTAGGATGCGTTAAAAAGGTTGTAACTGAGCTTGCAGTTCTCGAAGTAACAGAAAAAGGTTTTAAGCTCTTAGAACGAGCGCCAGGTATCTCAGTCGAGCACATCATCGCATCAACAGAAGCTGATTTGATCATTGAAGGTGAAATTCCTGAAATGGTGATTTGATTTTTTTAGGTAGAAAGGTTCAGAGGGGCAAAGGTTCAAGTTGCAAAGCTGTACAGTGATTTAGATAGAGAGAACTTCATTAATGGAGTTCTCTTTTTTGTTTTCTGCTAGAGCGTATAATGGAAACGTAATCTTTTTCTTTACATTTGCTGTGATTTAAAAAAATACGCCTTTGGAAAAGTTTGAAATCGATATTAAATGGGGAAGTTATTTGTTTATAGCAAATGCAGTAGTTTCAATTGTAATATCACTTTTAATGTTGTTAGTTGACTATCAAAGTTTAAGATATTTGTCAAATATTCTTATACTAGTTTTTATCATTCAATTAATATATTTTACTATTAAAGCGATATCGGAAAACAAAAAGAATGATTTAAGTAAAGGTTATAGAAAGTTTTTTGTTTTTGTTAGGCTTTTAATGTTCTTTTATCTTCTGACGTCATTTTTGAATGGGAATGCAATTACGGAGACAGATAGTTGGTACTTGTCTTTATTTGTGCCATATAGGAAAAAAGATATTGCAGAATTATTAGTAGAAGATGATCCAAAAGAATATAACGGAATTACACTCAATGAGTTTATTATCGCATTAAAAAGAAAGTTCAGCAGATCATAAATTCACATTAAATAAAAAAAGAAAAAACCGCCCTAAAGGCGGTTTTTTCTTTTTAAAGTCTTAGAAGCTAAGAATCTTAGCAACTTTTAAAAACTATAAACTAAACGAAGCTCCTAAACTAAAAGTAGCTTGATTATTTAAATGATAAAAAGGATCATTGTTTGAACCATATTTTGCAATTGGAAATCCGATTTCTGTGAAAACACCAAATCCGTCAGTAAAGAAATAACGACCACCAACGTGACCTCCAAAATTATGTAAACCTAAGCTTAATCCAGGGTAAACGTCTAATTGCTCAACACCAATTACACTAGATAAGTTAGCATTCATTCTTGCTTTTGCATCAAAACGATCTGAGAAATCTGGAGACTCATCATAATAAGCAGAAGAACTTCCATGATAAAAACCGTTGAAATTATCAACTCCTAATAAGTAATTTGCAACAAAACCAACAGAGAAATTTTCTCCTAAACCAAAATCAATAGAACCCTGAATTCCAGAACCACCATCTTGTAAATTAGCACCTACGTTTACTCTCGTGTCACCTTTTCCTGTAAAGGCGCTTTGTGCATTAATAAATCCGAATGAAACTAAAAACAAGAATGTAATAACCTTTTTCATAAAATTTTAAATATTAATATTTTGCAGGGCAAATGTAAATTTTAAATAAATTAATTCCTACCCTTTTCGTTAAAATACAGTTCGTTTAACGGTTCGCTTTGCCAATATTCCTTGGTATCGACGTCTAAAATTGTAAGCGGACCTCTAAATGCTGCGCCCGTATCTACGTTCCAAACGCAGGCTTTGTTTATTGGAACCGTTTTTCCTATTCTTGTCACGGGCGTGTGGCCAATATAAACTTCTTTGTAAACGGTAAAACGTTTCGGATAGTGTAAATCGTCTTCCTTTAAATTTGGGTCTAATGCAAGAGCTGATTCCCAAAGCGTTCTATCCCAATAAAATAGTTTTGAAAAGTATTCCCATTTTACGCCATTCAAATTGGTGAAACCGGCATGAACAAATAAACGGTTTTGATCATCAAGATAATAATCCTGAAGATTTTCTAGAAATTCGATATGAGTTCTTTTTTTCTCTTCAGAGATTTTGGCGTATCCTTCAACAGTTGCTTTTCCGCCATGTTTGTACCACATTTCTTCATCAAAATCGTCATGCCTGTTTTCTAGCCAGTCTAATGCCAGCTGATCGTGATTTCCTCTTATGAAGATGCAGTTTTGTTTGCTTTTTAAATCAATCAAATAGTCGATTACTTCAACAGACTGACTCCAGCCGTCAACATAATCGCCCAAAAAAATTAGAGTATCTTCTGTAGTAACTTCGGCTCTTTGTATCACTTGTTCAAGTGCAAGTAATCCGCCATGAATGTCACCTATAACAAATGTTCGCATTATTTAATTTTTCGAGTAGAAGAACAAAAATAAAAAGAATAATTGGTTTGGGCTCATCGAATTTCTATTCTTTAAAAATTGATATGATTTATAACTATTTACAGCACTTTTTTATTGCTATCCTTTTTAAATTTGTAGCATGTCTGAAACACCAACATATCGCAAAATTATTCACATTGATATGGATGCTTTTTATGCATCGGTAGAGCAGATGGACAATCCAGAGTTAAGAGGAAAACCGGTTGCAGTTGGAGGTTCAGAAAATCGAGGAGTGGTTTCGGCGGCGAGTTATGAGGCTAGAAAATTTGGTGTTCGAAGTGCCATCAGTGGAGTTTTGGCCAAGAAATATTGTCCCGACATTATCTTTGTTAGGCCGAGATTTGATCGTTACAAAGAGATTTCATCCAAAATCCATAAAATTTTTCACGATTATACTGATTTGGTTGAACCTCTTTCGCTTGACGAAGCTTATTTGGATGTTACCAAAAACAAAAAAGGAAATCCAAGCGCAAGTCTTTTGGCACAGGAAATTCGAGCAAGAATTTTTAATGAAGTGGGTTTAACCGCATCAGCAGGAATTTCGATAAATAAATTTGTGGCTAAAATCGCAAGCGACTACAACAAACCAAACGGACAGAAAACGGTAAATCCAGATGAAGTGGAAGCTTTTTTGGAAGATTTGCCAATTCGTAAATTCTATGGAGTTGGAAAAGTGACAACCGAAAAAATGTATCAACTCGGAATTTTCACAGGAACCGATTTAAAAAGTAGATCTTTAGAGTTTTTAGAAAAGCATTTCGGGAAATCTGGAGCATTTTATTATCATGTTGTTCGAGGTATTCACAATAGTGAAGTGAAATCTTCTCGAATTACTAAATCTGTAGCTGCAGAACATACTTTTGATGTGAATTTGTCTTCTGAAATTTTTATGATGGAACAATTGGAACGAATTGCCGCATCTTTAGAAAAGAGGCTTCAAAGACACAATCTTTCTGGAAAAACAATTACACTGAAAATCAAATACAGTGATTTCTCTCAACAAACAAGAAGTAAAACGCTGCCGTATTTTATTTCAGATAAAAAATTAATTATGGAAAATATAGAAGAGTTATTATATCAGGAAAAAATGAAAGATTCTGTGCGGCTTCTTGGCATTTCATTGAGTAATTTGAATAATGAAGTAAAAAAAGCAGTTGTGGTTCAATTAAAATTTACATTTTGATAACACTTTCGATATTAAAAATGATAGTTTTCGCGACTAATAACAAGATTTTTCCTCTATCTTTGAGTAAAAAGATTTATTGATCATTTAATGCATTTTATATGAAAAATAAAAACATCGACGATTTCTTAGAGCGAAATTCAGTTCCAATCTTAGCTTGGGATTTTCACTATGAATATGTGAATGAGCTAAAAGCGTTAAGTGCTGATCTAAAAAAAGTAAGCCAAATTTCGACTGAATTTACTTGGGATGAGAAAAAGCTCAATATTCAGGAAAGAATTAAGGATGAAGTTGTTTTGGTTACAGATTTGGATTTGAGGATCGTTTTCGCGTCAAGCGGAATAAAGAAAATGACAGGTTACAGAGAAGAGGAAATTCTGGGTAAAACTCCAAAAATGTTTCAAGGGCCTGCAACTTCCCAAAAAGACTTGAGAGAAATCAGAGATGCTGTGAAACTGAAAATTCCTTTTGAGAAAACACTCGAAAATTATAGAAAAAATGGAAATACTTATAAATGTATAATCAATGCATTTCCTGTTTTCAACCTGAAAGGAGAAGCATCGCATTTTATAGCTTTTGAAAAGCAAGATTTAAGCGCTTAGGTTTTGTGATTGCCACAAAGGCACTAAGACACTAAGTTTTTTATCCAAGAAACAAAAAAAACCGCTTTTTGAGCGGTTTTTATATTTATAGAACTTAGTGTCTTAGTGCCTTCGTGGCAAAAGAAATTATAAGTTAGCAAAGAAGTCATTTCCTTTATCATCTGTAATAATGAATGCAGGGAAGTCTTTAACTGTGATTTTACGAACAGCTTCCATTCCTAATTCTTCAAAATCAACAACTTCTACTTTTAGAATGTTGTCTTGAGCCAAAATAGCAGCAGGCCCTCCGATAGAACCCAAATAGAATCCGCCGTATTTGTTGCAAGCGTCAGTAACTTGTTTTGTACGGTTTCCTTTTGCCAGCATAATCATACTTCCGCCATTTTTCTGGAATTCATCTACATAAACATCCATACGTCCAGCAGTTGTTGGTCCGAAACTTCCTGAAGCCATTCCGTCTGGAGTTTTTGCTGGACCTGCGTAATAGACAGGGTGATTTTTGAAATAATCAGGCATTGGTTTTCCAGCGTCTAATAATTCTTTGATTTTTGCGTGAGCAATATCTCGGGCAACAATTACAGTTCCGTTTAATTTTAAACGAGTCTTAACTGGATATTGAGACAATTTCGCCAAAATATCTGCCATTGGCTGATCCAAATCAATTTCTACAGGAGCTTCTAAATGCGGAGCCGTTTCTGGTAAAAATTGTTTTGGATTTACTTCTAATTGCTCAACGAAAATTCCATCTTTCGTGATTTTTCCTTTGATATTTCTATCTGCAGAACAAGAAACTCCAAGTCCAACTGGGCAAGAAGCTGCGTGACGTGGCAAACGAATTACACGAACGTCGTGTGTGAAATATTTTCCTCCAAATTGTGCTCCAATTGCACTTTCTTGACAGATTTTCTGAACTCTTTCTTCCCACTCAAAATCACGGAAAGCTTGACCGGCCATGTTTCCTGAAGTTGGAAGATGATCATAATATCCAGCAGATGCTTTTTTAACAGCGCTTAAGTTTGCTTCAGCAGAAGTTCCGCCAATTACCAACGCTAAGTGGTACGGAGGACAAGCAGAAGTTCCTAAATCTTTGATTTTTGTTCGAATGAATTCGTCAAGCGATTTTTCATTCAATAAAGATTTTGTCTGTTGGTATAAATAAGTTTTGTTTGCAGATCCTCCACCTTTTGCCATGAACAAAAATTCGTAAGAAGTTCCTTTTTTAGCATAAATATCAATTTGCGCCGGAAGATTTGATCCTGAATTTTTTTCTTCAAACATCGAAATCGGAACAATCTGCGAATAACGTAAGTTTCTTTTTTGATATGTATTAAAAATACCTCGGCTTAACCATTCTGCATCATCAACACCAGTAAAAATGCTTTCGCCTTTTTTAGCCATTACGATCGCAGTTCCTGTATCTTGACAACTTGGAAGCTGACCTTCGGCAGCTACAGATGCATTTTGAAGCAAATTGTAAGCCACGAAACGATCATTGTCTGTTGCTTCTGGATCGTCAAGAATTTTTCTAAGTTTTTCTAAATGTGTTGTTCTTAGCATAAATGAAACATCTGTCAATGCTTCTTCAGCCAATAATTCCAAACCTTTTGGGTCAACGGTTAAAACTTCGCGTTCTCCAAATTTTTCAACTTTCACAAAATCAGAAGTGATTTTGCGATACTGCGTATCATCCTTTAAGATCGGGTAAGGATCTTGGTATATAAAATCGATCATTGTTTTGTTTTTTTACAAATTTAGAAATTATTTACCTAAGAAAGAATTTGAATAAGAACTCTTAAACAGTTTTATGCATTTTATTCTGTACTGTTGAATTGATCAAAAGTCATCTTTTTTTCGAAGTAAGGCTTGTCCTTTGCAGACAGCAAAATCTTTTTCCATTTACTGTCTTTTAATTCGAAAGATATTGAATCTGAATGCTGTAGGATTCCCATGTCTATATTCTCATCTTCATCTGCAGGGGTAAATGCAACAGTTTTGCAATAAAAAGATTTTGGCTCAGATTTAGCTGTAGGATTTACAATTTCGACCCAGCTTCCCCAGCCGCTGTCAGACATTGTACTCCATTGGTGAACCTGTTGCAATTCTTTATTTTTTAAATAATACAAGTAATTATCATGCGTATAACCGCAAGCAGGATATCCAACTGAGATTTGTATGAAAGGAGAGTTTTTAGAAGTTTCAGATGTTAACCCGTAAGAGGCGATCCATTCAGAACCTTTTTGAAAGCCTGTAATTGCAATTCCTGAAGATGCTGTTTTGGTTTTATTCTGATAAAAATCTAATCTGTATTTTACAGTTACAATACTGTCTTTATCTGCCTGCTGATCTATTAAATTCGCAAGAATATAATCTGTTGTAGATTCTGTTCCGTCAGTGTAAATGGCTACAGTGTCAGTTTTAATGATCTTTTCATCATTTGTAACAGCTACTGTTTCTTGTGGTTCAATAATTTCTGCAATTGTTGGAGCAGCGTCTGTAGGTTTTGTTTTTTGACATCCGATCAAAAGCAATACGAAGAAGAGGGGGGCTAGTTTCATATTTGTAGTGGTTAAGATTATTTATTTTAAAGATATTACTAAAAGCTTCTTTTTTTGATAAAGTTCTGCTAAAGAAATACTTACTCCATTGAGATAAAAAAGCTGGTTTTCGAATTTAACTTCATTAGGATTTATTAGAAAATGATAATTATCTCGATCATTCAAAACACTTAAATTATCATAATTTAACTCTATAATTTCAATATAATTTATAATATCCAATTTATGAGCTTCTTCTAAAGTTATTGAGCTGTCTTCATATCGAAGAGAAAGTTTGTCTCCTCCGCCAGGCATTCCAAACCACGGAATAACTTTTGCAGACATGAGTGAAATATAGTCAGGAAATTTATTAAAGACAAATGGTTTCTTCTCGAAATTTTCAAAAAAATCAGGAAGAGACTTTCTTTCAAATGGTTCATTGTAATCCCAAAAATAAATACCCTGATTTTGCCAAGAAGGATCTTGCAGGTTTTTTTCGGTATTGCTGTCCCAATAATGCATAAATAATTCACGAGGCAAAAAAGTCAAAATAGAATCATTTATAAGCCAATCAATTTTGTTGGGCTCGAATTGCTTTTCTTCCGATTTTACTTCTTCAACGGGCTTTTCTTCTTCAACAATTGGAGTTTGTTCTAAAATTTGATCTTCTTCTTTGTTTTCGACCTGTTTTTCTTTAGCAAAAATTTTCTTGAATAAATTCATATTTCGTTTTCGGGTTTAAATTAAAAAAACCAAGTCGCTACAAAAATCGCCGTAATAACGCAGATCAAATCAACCAAAAGCATTGTGCCTAAAGCGTAACGTGTGTTTTTGATATTTACAGATCCAAAATAAACTGCAATTACATAAAAAGTACTTTCAGCACTGCACTGGAAAATACTGCTCAGTCTTGCTGTTAAAGAATCTGCTCCAAAGGTATTCATTGAATCAATTAAGAAACCTCTTGATCCAGCAGAACTAAACGGACGAAGCATGGCAACTGGCAACGCATTGGTAATTTCTTTGTTTACGCCTAAGTTCGAAAAGATAAATCCGATTCCGTCGCTTATAATTTCAAATAAGCCACTATTTCTAAATAGCGAAATCGCAACTAACATCCCTAAAACATAAGGAAAAATAGTAACTCCGGTTTTAACTCCGTTATTGGCTCCAACCACAAAAGTGTCAAATACTGTTGTATTGGCATCTTTGAATTTTTTCTCATGTTTGAATGAGAAGATCAAAGTGAAAACAATAATCGAAAGTAAAATTAATCCCGAAAGGTTAGAAGTAAAGTAGTTTTTTCCAATTAAATCCAAGTGATTCACATACATCAGCAAACCAACAATAGCCGCGATCAAAACCATTAAACCAATAAGAAGCGAAGCACTTTTGAAATTGATTTTTTGTTTGATTCCAACAATCAAGAAAGCCGCAATGGTTCCAATAAACGAAGTAATTATGCACGGAAGCATTACATCGGCAGGATTACTTGCATTTGCCGCAGCGCGATATCCAATAATCGAAGTTGCAATTAAAGTTAATCCAGAAGCATGAAGACACATAAACATGATTTGCGCATCACTCGCTTTATCTTTTTCGGGGTTTATTTCCTGTAAACTTTCCATTGCTTTCAACCCAAATGGCGTCGCAGCCGAGTCCAATCCGAGGAAATTGGCAGCGAAGTTCAAAGTCATATAGGAAATCGAAGGATGATTTTCAGGAATAGTCGGAAATACTTTCACAAAAACCGGACTCAAAGCTTTGGCTAAGTTTCCAGAAGCTCCAGAAACGATTAAAAGCTCCATTAATCCGCAGAAAAAAGCTAAATATGCAATAAGCGGAAGAATTAAATCAACCAAAGTGCTTTTACAAGTTGGCAATAAACCATCTGATTTTTGCAGACCGCTGTAAATTTTTACTGTTTTGCTTTTAAAAACGTAAGTCGTGTCGGCATTTAGCGTATCACGATTGATAATCATGGTTTGATCTGGCGCTTTTTTTATGCTGTCTTTGATAAAAGCAGGAAGTTCTTCAAGGTATTTTTCAGAAACTAAAACAGGATCGTCTTTCTTTCCATTCAAAACAGAATCAATGGTATAAGTATTGGCAGTAAACAAACTGACTACAATAAAAACTATCGAAGAAATAAAAATCGTTAACCAAAATCTGCTTAATACCATAATTACATTTTTTTGTAAATGTAATTATTTAGCAATAAAATGCATAAATATTTTGTCTAATGAGCGGTATTTGATGATTATGGATGTGATATTAATGTTTTGAGTATTTGTATTTTTAAACTGTCCCAAAATGTTTATGTGTCGCTCCGCTGGAGCTTTTGGATGTTGGGGAAATTAAATTTGCGATAGATATTTCGCTCTTCCAGAGCTATTTTTAACTTTAGAAAACAAAATTATATGTAAATGAAAAAGCTCTGGAAGAGCGAAATATCTATAGAAATCAATTAGGCTATAATTAAAAAGCCCCAGCGGGGCGAAATCTAAATTATCTATTTTTTGAAAATTGATTATCCAATCACAATTTTGGTTTCCAAATAGGTCTCAAAAGCTTTAATCCCTTCAAACAGGATTTCTTTTTTCGAACTTTCAGTTTCTTTGAAAAATTCTGTTTCTATTTTAACATGATCTTTTTTGACGGTTCTTTTCCAGATTCCGATTACTTTTCCATTTTCTAAAATTATGGGCTTAAAAATGCCATTGTTGGTAAAAACTTTCGATTGATGTTCTGTATTGAAAGACGCTTCACGTGTTTTATACGAAATTAAAATCTCATCAAAAGCAGGAAGAAAATGTACGCTTTCGCGAAAGACATCCGCATCAAAACCATCTTTTTTAAACCAATATTCCTGATTATCAATGGTAACATGATTTAATTGCAACTCTATTGCGTTAACTGTTTTTTGACAAATTGTAGGCGGAAAACCTGACCACCACGAAAAATCGGAGACTGTTGCTGGTCCATGACTTTCAAAATAACGTTGAGCAAGTTTTGCTAACGCTTCTTCTTTGGTCAATTTAGTTTTTGGTTTAGGAACTCTTTCTTCGAGCAAAGCATAAGTGATTTGTTTGCCTTTCATTTTTCCATTACAAACCAAACCATCCAATTCGGCATTCATCATAATCGCCGCGCTCAAAAAATCGTCACTTCCAGTTTTGGTAATTCCAAGTTCCTGCATGATTTCATTTCGAGTCAAATGATTATTTCCTGTTAATAGTTTTTCAATCGAATTATTGGTTTGATTTAGCTTTTTGTCATCGTAACCAAATTTTTTCGCTGCAGAAGCTGTAAAACGTTTCACTTGAGGTGCAGAAAGATCCATCATCCAATAAATATCTTCTGCCGAAACAAAATGCCAAGTTGGTCTCAGAATATGGGTCCGAACAATTTGGCCCGAATTAATAGCTTCTTCAATTTCTTTCTCTGAAAAATCGCATCGAGAGCCAATAGCCCATTTCGCCATTGCGTAATCTTGAGCCTGCATAGCACCAAAATGTTTTACAATTTCTTGTGGCAAACAAGAACTTGTTTTATAAAGCTTTTGGGCAACCAAACGATGATGTGAAATTTCAGAATGCGTCATTTAAAAAAATTAAAGATTATGAGTTTAAACCTTTGTTCCTTTGCAACTTTGACCCTTTGTACCTCTAGTTAAACATGAATAATTTCATCTTCAATAAGCAAATCTTCTCGGCGTAAGCGCAAGAAAATTTGGGCAACAGCAATTGTATCTTTTTCGCAATAGGTAATAATTCGGTCAATATCTTTTTCGACATAATAGACATGAGCAACCTGACTTCCGTCAATATCTCCTTTTGGAGAAGGAATACCAAGAATTTTAGTCAACAATTTTAAAGAAGTAAAATGCTTATAATCGCCAAATTTCCATAATTCTAAAGTGTCGAGATGTGGAATTTCCCAAGGTTTTTTCCCGAATAAATTAAGTTTGTCTGGAATTGGCATTTGATTGATGATCATTCGCCTTGCAATAAACGGAATATCGAATTCTTTAGAATTATGTCCGCACAACAAATGCTGTGGCTGTTTGAAATGATTGTTGATCAGATTTGAAAAGTCTTTTAGGATTTTCTTTTCTTCACCAAAAAAAGAAGTCACTCTAAAATTACGAACATCGCCTTTAATCGTAAAGAAGCCAACTGAAATGCAAATAATCTTTCCAAATTCAGCCCAAATTCCGGCGCGTTCGTAAAATTCTTCTGGTGTAAAATCATCTTTACGTTGATATTGCGTTTTTAAATCCCAAAGTGACTGCATTTCCGCGTCAAGCGAATTGAAATTCTCTTCTTCAGGAACAGTTTCTATATCAAGAAAGAGAATGTTATTAAGGTTTATCTTTTCAATCATATTTTTTTAGCCACGAATTCACGAATTTATTCTAATTTTTATTTGCTATAAATGTACACAAATTTGATTTTTTATGGAGCATGAAATATATAATTGAATGAATTTTCTTATTTAAATATTGAAATGTAAAAAATAAAGAAAGTTAAAGGGAAGAAAAATAAGGGATAATTTGTGTAATTAGTAGCAAATACTAAAACAAGCTTTGCTGTGCAGATGGACTTTCGTGTTCCAAAAGCCATTTTTTACGTGATAATCCGCCGGCGTATCCAGTTAAAGATCCATTTGTGCCAATAACGCGGTGGCAAGGCACAACGATCCAAAGCGGATTTTTACCATTTGCAGACGCTACAGCGCGAATCGCTTTTACATCTCCCAATTTTTTGGTTTGATCCATATAACTTACCGTTTTCCCATATGGAATTTCTAATAATGCTTTCCAGACTTTTTGCTGAAATTCGGTTCCTTGCGGATTTAGTTTTAGATCGAAATCGGTTCTTTTGCCTTCAAAATATTCATTTAATTGAGAAACGGCATCTTGTAAAACCTTTGGAATTTTCTTAGAAACTTCATTTGTACCAACATCAGAAACAGAAATCACGGCAATACCATTTTCATCTCCAATGATTTTGGTGATTCCTAGAGGTGAATTGATGTAGACTGTTTCCATGATTTTTGAGTTAATTACAAAGATAGGAAGGTTTCGCAATCCCGATAGTTATCGGGAGCAAAGTTTTTTTAAACCATATAAATTACATAAAGTAATTTAAGTTTATTGTTTTTGCATCGCACGGTTTATACGATTGTTAGCCTGAATGAAGTCGAAGGTTTGTGAAAAATAATATCTCTCTCTGACTTTATTAAATATAGAAATATAAATAATCAATTAAAAAGTCATTAATAAACCACAGTTTGATTCTTTTGCTTCTTCGTAAATTTCAATTAATTCTTCATAAGCTTGTATAATTTCTTTATCTAAGCTTTCAGTCTCGAAGATATCTATGAAGTTTTGTTTTAAACTTATTAGTTCTTTATGAATGCTAGAAATTTGCTGAGAGTCAATAAAACCAAGTCCCATTTTGCCTGGGTCTAGAGTAAAATTTTCAGAATCTAATGATTTGCCAAGTATATAATATTCATTATTGAACTTAAGGTCTAATTCATCAAATGATTCTAATAATAATTCCCAGCTATAGGATAACCCTAATTCTTCATCAGGATTATAATATTTTGTCATTGCAAAATCGGCTAGTTCTTGAATGTCTTCGATTTCTAATTCTTCTATCCATTGAGCGGTAAGTTCTTCTCCTGAATAAGGTGACTTTAAATCGTTTAAATTTTGGTTTATAAAAGAAATTAGCAATTTTTCGTTGTCTGTTTCTCCAGCAGTAAGAATAATTTCTGATAATTCTTTTGTAAAGGCTGATGTATTAAACAAAAATGATTTGTGTTCCATTGACATGATTTTCGCTTTAAAATTTTTTGCAAAAATGTTTTATGGATGCGTTTTTAATAGCCTCAAAAAGATGTATTTATATCACTTTAAGTTTAAATGAGAATTTCAACTTTACCAAACCTAATATTTTAGAGTTTAATAATTATCTAAACAGAATTTATAGTTCAAATAGCTTTCTATCCTTTCACTCGAAACAACCTTTTTGATATTCGATTTTTCAGAACTGAATTTCGGTTTCTCCAAGTTCATTTCGATCGCTTTATTTGTGTAATATTCTTCTCTCGTTGGATGAAAAGGTGCAACGGCATTAAAAATTTCATTCCATTTCGATTGGATTATTATTTCCTCAATAATTCTAATGCAATCCTTTTGGTGAATTAAATTGATTGGCGCATCTGGATTTTCAAGGTTTTCTTTTCCAGCTAAAAATTTTACAGGATGACGATCTTCTCCAATTAATCCGCCGAAACGTAGAATTGTCGTTTCGAAGTTTTGATTTTCTTGAAGAAGATTTTCTGCTAAAACCAATTGTTTACCACTCTCAGTCTCTGGATTAGGAATAGTTTCTTCGTTTATAAAACGATTATCATCACCATAGACAGAAGTTGAACTCACAAAAAGCACTTTTTTAATGGTTGATTTTTCTATAAAAGGAATTAAAGTTTGGATTTTTTCGACAAAAATTTTCTTTTCAGAATTTGGATTGGCAGCTCTTAATTTTGGCGGAATATCAATAATTAAAATTTCGCTTTTCGCTAAAAAAGTATTGATGTTCTCAGAAACACTTTCGCTTTCAAGTCTTCCTTCGACTTCGTTTAGGAGGACAAGAAAAGGATTTATTCCTAAATTTTTTAAAATAGAAAGTTTGTTTTCTGAAGTTGTTGATCCGTTTACTGAATTTCCTTTTTCAATTAATGCTTTTGCTAAAGGAAGGCCAAGCCAGCCACAGCCTAATATGCTTATTTGTTTCATTTTTTGAGATTCAAAGACACAAAGGTAAAGAGGAGTAAAGAATTTTTGGTTACAGTTAATAAAAAAGGCAGATTTAAATCTGCCTTTGTGTTTTTTATTCTGGTTTTACAGCTGGAGCTGTTACGCTATCTTTTGCAACCGTTAAACTATCTTTAACCACAACTGGTTCGATCGGTTTTACTGGAGGTGTATATCTTTTGATTTTCTGCTGTATTAAAACCGCATCATTCAAAACAAAAGGAGTTGGCATCATCCAGTTTTCTCTTGGTTTAACATTTAATAATGGATTGCTCATTAAATCAAATGAACTTTCGATTAAATCCATATCAAAAATAGACGATTTATTGATGTAGAATTCCATTTCAAGCGGTTCATTGCCTACAACATAATAGCATAAAATTTTGCTGTCTTCTCTCTGCAGACGATTTCCTTTTTCTCCTGAAGTCGCTACGCCATTTGCTTTAAAGTTATAAAACGTCATTTTTGGATTAGCGTAAATGTCATAACGATTTACTTTTCTATTTGGAGTAATCCTGATTTTCAAATATCTATTGTTTCCAATAACGCTGTCTCTCAAAAATTGAATTGTTGGTTTTGGAACCTCCACAACTGGCGCTATAGCGCTGTAAGTAAATGTTGAATTGTATTTGCTTGAAAGAGGCAGTGTATTCAAACCAATCGCTTTCTGATTCGTTTGCCCTAAATAAGATTTAGTCCATTCGTCTAAATTAGTATCATAAGTTGTCCATACAGCAGAATTATTATCTGCATTATAAACATACAATAGACTGTTTGATTTGGCTTTAAATTGTTCGTAACCTGAATTATATCCTGCGTAGACGAAAAATGAGATCGAAGCGATAAAGAAAATTACAATCCAAGCGCCTTTTTTAGCAAATGCTCCAAAAATTGGAAGCAGCAATCCGAATAATAAAACGGTTAAAATAGCACTTCCATATAAAATTTTAAGCCCTAAGCCAATTGGAAACATTACGATAAAGGGAGCAATAATGGCTAAAGCTGGAATGCTGAAAATTAAATTCATTCCTAAACTGTAATGCTGTGTAAAGACAAATATTCCGAATAAAAGTATTCCGAAATAAACGGGAATGATTAAGAAGCCAGCGCCGGTTAAGCTGTTTGCTAAAAACCCGTTAATGATAATCCAAAGCAATAAAGGAGCCACAAAATGATTCATGGTAATTTTAGCTTCAGAGAAATGGTGGTAGAAAGCAAAACAAATTGCGATACTCAAAGTAACAAAAGCGCCTATGTAAGCATGTCCGTTATAAGTAAATCCGTTTAAAAGATCAGAATATTGCGGATAAATTTCAAGCATTAACTTCCATCCTAAAAAGGTTACCAATCCCGCAATTATAATTGAGCCAAGAAAAGGAACAAAGCCTTTGAAAATTTCTGTAAAAGTGATGATTCTTTTTACTTTTCCAACGAAAATAAAGAAAACCAATAAGCCAAAAGCAATTAGTGTCATTGGCATTACCCAAGAAAACGGATAATTGATGAAAGAAAATGGGGCACTGAAATAAACATTATCTTGAGTAGATTCTGTTTGGTTTAAGTCAATGTTTGAGAAGTATTTTATCAAAGGCATGATGTAAGTGCCTTGATGTGCGAGTGTTGTTTTGTTTAAATGCTGTACATCATCCTGCTGTGTATGATAATTGAAATGACCATCGATAAAAGCAAAATTGAAACCCTGGATATTTCCTTGTTCTCTAAAAACGGTTAGATCAGTATCATTCGGAAGCATTTTGTAAATGCTGTACATGAGAGAGTTTGAAACTGGATGAGAAGGTTTTGCGTTTGAAAATTCTCTAACCAAAGCCTCATTTCCTTTATTGGTTTCCAGTAACATGTAACTTGGACCAGAAGTTCCTCTTGCTTCGAAATTTAAAACTAAACCAACGTCTTTTGCCCAAGGATGCTTATTCACAAACAGTGCTGCTCCGTTTAATCCTAATTCCTCAGCATCTGAGAATAATATGATAATATCGTTTTTTTGAGGATGTTTAGAATATAAAAAGGCACGTACACCTTCTAAAATTGTTGCGACACCAGAAGCGTCGTCGCTTGCACCTTTTGAGAAAGAATGTGGCGCGCTATCGTAATGAGAAAGAAGCAAAAGTGCTTTTGTATTGTCCGTTCCTTTAATTCGAGCTAAAATATTCTTTGACTTTACTAAAAGACCTTTATCATTTAGAGTAAAACCTTCCTGAATACTCGTTTCTAAGCCTATTCTGTTTAATTCTAGTTTTAGATAATTGGCAACTAATTCGTGATTTGTTGATCCGACGTAGTGCGGTTTCTGCGCAATAATCTCAACCTGATTTAAGGCTCTTTCGGTCGAGAATTCAGCAAGCGCTTCGTCATCTTTAGAGATTCCTTGCGGCATCATCGTGGCATATATAATGCCGAGTAAAGCTAAAACGCAGGCTATGGCTAGAATTGAGGTTTGGTTTTTTCTCATGGTGAATAAATACTAACTATATTTCTTTTTTAACAAGCATAAAATAATCATTGTCCAAGGAACGATAGCCTTGATCGTACAAGAAATAATATGTATTTCCTGTCTTGGTTTGTAAAATGTTTGTAAAGAACTCAAAATCAAAGCCTTTGTTCAGCATTTTGTCTCTTGAAGCTTTCGATTTTCCGTCTACATTTAACTCTGCCAAAATACGGTAATTTTTGCGTAACTTGTTGTTTATATTTCGCATGAAATTCGTACTATCTTTATTTATTTTGTTATTGTAGGCATTTCGGCAGCTATCTGAACAGAATTTCTTGTCTTCGCGACCGAAAATTTTGGCTGAGCATTCGAGGCATGTTTTCATGAATTCAATTTTTTAATTTCGTAAAGATCTGTTCTTCGGTCTTTTAATGTTTTGACGCTTCCGTGTTCATGAAGTTCTTTCAATAAATTAAGATCAACATCTACAATTAATGTCATTTCTGTATTTGGGGTAGCTTCAGCTTTGATTCCGTTACTTGGAAAAGCAAAATCAGAAGGAGTAAATACAGATGACTGCGCATATTGAATGTCCATATTATTTACTTTCGGAAGATTTCCAACGCAGCCCGCTATTGCAACGTAACATTCATTTTCGATGGCGCGTGCTTGAGAACAATGTTTTACGCGTGTATAACCATTTTGCGTATCGGTTAGAAATGGTACAAACAATATATTCATTCCTTCATCTGCCAGAAGTCTTGAAATTTCTGGGAATTCGACATCGTAACAAATTAAAATTCCAATTTTACCACAATCAGTGTCAAAAGTTTTAAATTCCGATCCACCTTTCATTCCCCAATGAACAACTTCGTTTGGCGTGATATGAATTTTGGTATACATTTCTGAAGTCCCGTCTCTTTTGCATAAGAAACCAACATTATAGAGATTTCCGCCTTCTAAATAAGGCATACTTCCAGTAATAATATTGATATTGTATGAAATGGCAAATTCCTGAAACTTCTTTCTAATAGGGTCAGAGTGACGTGCTAATTCACGAATGGCTTCTGCTTCAGACAAATGATTATAATCGGCCATTAACGGCGCAATAAACAATTCTGGAAATAAAGCAAAATCAGATCCATAACCCGAAACGGCATCAATGAAAAATTCAGCTTGTTCAAAAAGGGCTTCAACATTATTCAACGGACGCATCTGCCACTGAATTAATCCTAAACGAATAATGTTTTTCTTCAGATTAATCAGTTTCGGACTATCATCATAATAAATATTATTCCATTCCAGTAAAACTGCAAATTCTTTCGATTCTTCATCTCCTTCCAAATAATTTTTAATGACTCTCAAAACGTGAAAATCATTGCTTAATTGGAAAGAAAGAACGGGATCGTATAATTCTTTGGTTCGTACTTTTTCAATATACGTTTTGGGAGACATTTTTTTGGCATGTTCTCTATAGTTCGGAATCCTTCCCGCAAAAACAATCGCTTTTAAGTTTAATTGTTCACAAAGTTCTTTTCTTGCATCGTATAATCGACGGCCAAGACGCAAACCTCTGTAGTTTGGATGAATAAAAACATCAATTCCGTATAAAATTTCAGCATTATCATTGTGAGTAGAGAAAGTGTAGTCACCGCTAATCTGTTGATAATTGTGTCTCTTCTCTACTAATTTTTCATCGACAATAAGAGATAGGGCAGAGCCAACAACTTTTCCGTCAACCAAAATCACCAGTTGTCCTTCTGGAAAAATTGAAAGCAGTCTTTCAATATCATCAGATCCCCAATACGAATCGGCCATTTCTGGATACGATTCGATCATTGATTTTTTTAATTGTTTATAGTCTTCAATTTCAAGATTTCGTAATTCGACTTTTTTAATTTTTGTCTGCATATCGTAAGATTTATCTCAAATATACAAAAAACAATTTCCATTTACAAACGCTTACAAATACTTACAGTCGATAGTAAATAGTTAGCAACCGACTGTCAGTACTTGGGTTTTGCATCTTTGCCGTGTTGAATTTGATGAACGATTCAATTTAATAGTAACATAAAAATAGTATACGCCATGAGTGCAATTAGAAACAAAGTACAATTAATCGGGAATGTTGGTAATGATCCAGAAATTAAAACATTAGAAAGCGGTAGAAAACTAGCACATCTGACAATCGCAACAAATGAGATTTATAGAAATGATAAAGGCGAAAAAGTAGAGCAAACCGAGTGGCATCGTATAACAGCTTGGGGGAAAACGGCTGAGATAATTGAAAAGTATGTTGTGAAAGGAAAAGAAATTGCTGTTGAAGGAAAACTGACGCACAGAAGCTATGATGACAAAAACGGAGAAAAGAGATATATAACTGAGGTTGTAATAAATGAAATTTTACTGCTGAGTAAATAATGCTTTTACAAAATAGCTAAACCCGACAAGTTTTTGAAACTTGTCGGGTTTAGCTAATCGCTGTTTATCTCTAAAAACAATTCATTCCGTAGGAATGTCTCGTTGGTAGAACTCGATTTGAATTATGGTTTGACGTTCCGTAGGAACGTTTGATTGTTAAAGCGGATGTTATTCCGCATAACAGGTGTCCCTACAGGACACTACCTAAACAAAATCATTTTTTTTCTACCAACGAGATATTCCTAACGGAATAATCATACCAAACCTGACAGGTTTCAAAAACTTGTCGGGTTTATATTTTACAGAAAATTATTTTTATAAAATTGATACCCCATTAGCGTCAGTCGTCAGCACTTCGCTCATATAATCAAAAAAAGGCCTCATATTTTTAAAAGCATCAAGAGCCAGTTCTAAAAATTGCGGACTTAATACTTCGTCATCAGTAAAACGTTTTATCACCAAGAACTGTTTGAAGCGAAGTAAATCAATCGCGGGATGATCTGAATCAAAACCTTTTGGAGATGTTTTTAATTGTTCGCCTTGAAGAGTTCCAAAATTGCTTTTGAAAGATTTCGAATTCAGTATTTCTTGGAAGGTTTCTGGATCGTGAGCAAATTCGGTTCTTATTCGTTTTAAATCTGCTGTATTTGGACCCCAAAAGCCACCTGCAAAAAAGCTGTTTCCTTTTTCGAGATGAAAATAATAACCACCACGTCTCGCAGCAGTGGCACGAGTATAGCTTCCGCCCCAAAATGTTTTAAAAGGAGTTTTATCTTTAGAAAAACGAATGTCACGATAGATTCTATAAACGCTTTTTTTGCCTGAAGTATTTTCTAAGACATCAGTTTTGGAAAGTTCTTTTAATAAAGCGCCTGCAAAATTCTCAATATGATTTAACTCAATTAAATATTCAGATTTGTGCTCGTCAAACCAAGGTCTGTTATTGTTTTCTTTAAGCTGGACTAAAAAATCCAAGCTCGATTTTGGGATTGTATTGGTGTTTTCCATAATGCAGTTTAAAAATCGGAAGATAATTATTTTCTAAAATTAAAAAACCCACCGAGAATTCTGGTGGGTTTTGTATATTTTGTTAAGCAGTTTTTTTGAATAAATCAAACATAGGACAACGTGAGCAGCGTTTCTTTTCACTTTTCTTATATTTCTCACAGCAAGAAGATTTACAATTTTCAATCTTCTTAATTTTATCAAGGATAACTTTATTCTTTTTGTCTTTTTTATCCTTTTTCTTGTCCTTGTCTTTTTCTTTCTTGCTCAATTTTCCTCTGTATTATAAAAACAGAGACAAATATAAACCAAAAAAGTTATTTTTAAATATTCTAAATAAACTTTAACTTTTTTATTTGGGATTGATAGCGATTGAGCTAGTAACTGTTAATTGCTGAATATCACGGTCGAACAAGTAAAGTCCACCTTTGTCATCTCCAATTAAGTTGATTTTATCTAAGATAGATTTTGCTGTAGCTTCTTCTTCAATTTGTTCAGAAACGTACCATTGCAAGAAATTGTGAGTCGCATAATCTCTTTCTTCAAAAGTAATATGCACCAATTCATTGATAGATTTCGAAACAAAAAGTTCGTGATTGTAAAGCTCCTCAAACATTTCTTTGAAAGTAGAATATGTTGTTTTTGGCGCTTTAAGATCTGTTACCTGAGCGTGACCTCCGCGTTCATTTACATACTTAACTAGTTTAAGCATATGTGCACGCTCTTCGTCTGACTGTGTGTACATAAATTGAGCAATTCCCTCTAATCCTTGTACTTCAGCCCAACAAGCCATAGAAAGATAAGTTTGCGAAGATTCTGCTTCTATGCGGATTTGCTTGTTTAAAGCTGATTCAATATTTTTTGATAGCATAATAGATGTCTTTTTTGTAAAATTAAGAAAAATTATTGATTACCCTTTTCAGAAACCTCGAAAACATGAGCCTTTTGGATTAACACTCAATTAAATTTTAGTAAGCGGACAATTTCTGAAATTGTTTCTTAAACAAAAAAAGTCCTTAAGAACAAACCTTAAGGACTTTTAGTCAAATCTTAAAAAGAAATTATTTTACAATAAAAGTAACTCTTCTAGCTAATCTTCTAGCTTCATCAGAATCTTTTTGGATAGATGTATCTGCACCATTTGCAACAACATTTAAACGAGAAGAAGCGATTCCTGCTTTTTCAAAAATAGTTTTTACATTAGTTGCTCTTGTACGAGATAGTTTTTCATTGTACTCCGCTTTTCCAACTTGATCAGCATAACCTACTAGGTCTAGAGATGCAGAAGGATTTTTTCTTAAGTAATTTAAAACAACATCGATCGCAGCAGTTGAATTTTCGATTGGAGTTGTTTTATTAAAGTCAAAATACACACTGTAATATTTATCGTTGATCATTCTTTTGATCAAATCATTATCCGTTAGCTGTGCATTGTTAACTTGTTTTTCAACAACAACTTCTTTTTGAACTGGTCTGTTTTTGATTTGTTCTTCAAGATCTGATACTTTATTTTCTAAAGCAGTAAGATCAGCATAATTGTTATTACCTTCAGTAACAACCCAGTCAGCATGTTTTGTGTTTTTTCCTAAGTACACATTTAAACCAACAGTTCCATTAAATAAAACTCCTGAAAACCCTCTGTTACCTGGAACGTACGCCCCATCAAAAGTACGATCTTGAGATGCGTTTAAGATAGTTGAGAAATCACCAGTTAAAGCAAGTCTATTTGATAATCTTATTTGTCCAGTTACACCAGCAATAAAGTTACCCACTTCATCTGCTCCTTTAAAATTATCATTTCTTAATTGACCATAACCAAAACCAGCATGGCCTAATAAACCAATAGTGTTAGTCCAGGTTTCAAAATTCATGATACGGCCTAAGTTGGCAACGGCTTGTAAATCTACTCTATAGTATTTTGAATCAAAATCGATAGAGCTGCCTTTTGCAGTTAAACTATTGTACCCAAAATCTGCCTTCAAACCAAATTTGTTATTAAACATGTAGCGAACACCTAGATCTCCAGTCCATGGACTTACAGTATTAGTTGAATATCCATCGCTAAAAGGTTTTTGTGGTTTATTAAAACCAGCACCTAATTCTACAGACCACTTATTAAAACTATTATTGTTTTCTGTTTGAGCACGTACTCCTGTTAATGCAAGGGCAAGTGCAAGGGTCATTACAACTTTTTTCATTGTTATCTGAGATTTTAAATTTGGGTCAAAACAACAATAATTTGTAAGTAAATACTTCCCCTAAAAGCCAAAAAGGTATTAGAATAAGCTTACTCCTTGATTATGAAATAGTTGAAAAAAGAGGTTGTAAATGGCTATAATTCGTCTTTTTAGAGCTAAGTCACTGATAGCGAATCTGTTTTAATTAAATTCATCTGTGAACTTGCGCAAGACAAGTTGTTTGGTAACTAAGTCGTAATAACTTAAAAGAGTGTAATTACTTAATTTTAGGGTATTAGAAAGAAGAGCTTCTTTATGAGAATCTAAAAAATAATAAATCTTATCACTCGCAAATGGTTCATGCGTTTCTTGAGTCAATTCTAGTTTTTTAGTCCAAATACTTTCAATAAACACAGAATAGTTGGTTTCTAAATTATAATAACCGCGAGAAGGAAAATCTCCAAAAAAATCATCAAAATTGAAACCACTCATGGAAACTGTTTTTAAATCGCTGCCCGTTCCTCCTAAAGTTATAAAGAGATTTTTTTTGTTTTTGAATACAGAAAGGCCAGCATCAAGATTGGATAATTCTTTTAAAAACTTGGCTGTGTTTTTTAATTGTCTGGGCGCGCGATCTTCAATCTGCATTAATAATGGCGAATTACTAAAACGGATCGTATCTTTTTTTGAAACGGCAAATGTTTTTATCGATTCGCCAGTTGTGTAATCTTTGATGTCAAATAAGAGTTCATCTGCATTTACATTGATCTGATACAGTTTGTTTTCATGATAAAAAGAATTGGAGGTTTTTGGATTTTTTTCTCCAATAGGCTTCATAAAAGTCTTTTCGGTAATCTCCAAACTATCTAAATTTATTTCAAATAGTTGTGTTTTTCTAAAACTTTGATCCAATGTTAGAATCAAACGATTAGGCAAAGTATAAATTTTAGTTTTTGAAGTAGCTTTATATAACGGATTATTTTCTCCAGAATCCATTTTTTCAATGGGATTTTCATTCAGAATTTGATTGAATGTTCTTTGCTGGGTTTTACGATCTCGAAAAACAAAAGAACTGAAATCAAGAAGCCTTTCTTCTGCTATTCCATTTTTAAAAACAAATGCAGTTAAGGATTGTTTTGTTTTGCTCTGCATTAATAAATAGAAATGGTTGTCTCTCTGATATTGTGTTACAATAAATTGTTCGTCAAGAGGAACAGGAAATTTTAAAGCCCTAAATGTCTTGGTTTCCATGAAATATTTAACCAAAATGATGTTTTTTTCTTCTCCAGAAAACCAATATAAGGTTGGATTTCCGTCTTCGCTAAAACTGCATCCCATTAAGGATCTGTTTTCGACATATTTTCGAGAAGTTATAAACTTATCATTTAGAAATAAAGCGTTGTTGTATTTTAATATTGAAAGACTATCTGGAGTTGCGACAAAAGCAAATACATCATGAGTTGTAGTATTTTCGGCATTTAAAACTTGAGTCTGTCCTATTTTGTTTTTTAAATCTATGGGATAAGAGTGAAGTACCGTTTGACTCAACAAAACAGTACTTGAGATTAAAGACAAAAAAAGGAAGATTTGTTTCATATGTTTTTACGCTCAAAAATCATTCCGCTTATTTTATTGATTCATAAGCTCTTGGAAAGTATCTATAAATTGACCAACATGTATTCCGTCCATTAAACCGTGATGTACATAAACAGCCATTGACATTGTTTTTTTGCCAGTTTCATTGACCATCATTTTTCCAAAAGAAATTTTCGGACAGCTGTCTGGGTACGTAAAACTGCGCGCATGGGTAATCGAACTAAAATTTATCCACGGAATTGCCGAGAAATGTATCAGATTATCATTATCGAAAGATCTTGTAAAAAGTCCGCTTGTATTTTGAATACGCTCAATTTCGGTTAAGGCAATTTGTTCAAATGTTTTAAAATCTGGATGATATTCGATTAAAGAAAACCCAAAAGTGCCATCTTCACGGCCAATAGTTGCCGATGCATCTATTTGGTCGTTAATGTAAATCTCGTTTTCTGAAATTCGATATCTAAAATTTTCAATGGCATTTACTGCAACCAAAGTTTTATGCAAATAGAAAATGAAGAAAGAAGAATTGATGCTTTTTGCAGTTTGATACGCTTTTGTGCAATCTATTTCTACGGTAACACCAAAAAAAGGTTCTTCCATTTGTTTAAAATGGGCAAAATGCTCTTTTCTATTCCAATTTTCTAGGTCTAAAAGTGTTTTCATTATAATAAATTCGGAACAACTTCTGCAATAGTTTCAAATGAACTAAAGTGTTCGTGCTCGATAGTGTGATTAATTTTTTCGTGTTCCCAAGTAGTATGAAACGGAATATGAACGGCGTAACCTCCAATTCCTAAAACTGGCAAAACATCTGATTTTAATGAATTTCCGATCATCAAAAACTCATGCGCCTGAATATCCAAACGACCAAGTAATTTTTGATAATCAATTTCTTGTTTGTCTGACATTACTTCGATGTGGTGAAAATAATGCCCTAAACCAGAACGGTGTAATTTACTGTGCTGATCTTTTAAATCGCCTTTTGTGGCAACAACCAATTTGTATTTGCCTTTTAAGGCTTGAAGTGTTTCTTCGATTCCGTCCAGTAATTCGATTGGTTTTTCGAGTAATTCTTTTCCGTATTGAATGATTTTTTCAATGACTTCAATCGGAATAGTATTGTTCGAAATGTTCATCGCTGCTTCAATCATCGAAAGAATATAACCTTTGATTCCGTAACCGTACAAAGGAAGATTGGCAATTTCGATTTTAAATAATTCCTGCGAAATGCCTTGATGCGAAAGGTAATCTTCCATCAAAGCGCAAAATTTATGTTCGGTTTCCTGAAAATAAGGTTCGTTCACAAACAAAGTATCATCGGCATCAAATGCGATTACTTTTAAGTTTGGTATTTTAGTTTTATGTAACATAGAGTTTTTTGTTTCAAGTGTTTTTTTATTTCAGGTTTTTAGCCACGACCCGAGCGATAGCGAACAGGCGAAGCAATTCACGAATTAAACTAATTTTTTAGCCACAGATTATGAGATTAAAATCTGCTCAAATCTGTTGAATCTGCGTGAAACCTTTTATCTTAATTCTTAGAAAAAAGCCTTTTCAAAGAAATCGTTTTATCGTAAAATGTAATTCGGATTCCGAAAAGTAATATAATTCCGCCGAAAACCATCTGTAAAGTTATTTGTTCTTCCAAAAACAACCAAGCTAAAATTGAGGTAATTACAGCTTGACTTAACAAACTTAGTGAAACTCTTGTTGCACGCATGTGCTGAGTGGCGTAACTAATCGAAAGCCAAGCACACAATTGGCAAATAACAGCTTGAAGCACGAGAACAAACCAGCCAGCATTTGAAAACCCAGTAAAAGGTTCGCCCAATGCATAACATAAAATTCCTAAATAGATGCTTGAAGCGAATAAACTAATCGTCATAAACGAAAGAACATCGACTTCTGAAAGTACATTTTTGCTAACCAAAAGATAAATGGAATACAGAATGCCAGATAAAACGGCAAATAGAAATGCTTTATCAAAGTTTAAATCGATAAAAAATTCAAAACCGACCAAAGTGACCATTCCGAATAAAGCGACTAATGTTCCGATCCAAAAATTTGTTGCGGGTTTTGCTTTTAGAAAAAAGAAAGAACCAACTCCAACCCAAACCGGAGATAAATTGGTCAACAAAGAAGCTTGAGTCGCGCTTGATTCCTGAATGGCGATATTCCAAACCGCAACATCAGACGAAAATAAAACACCACAAAGTATTGCCAAAAGAGCAAATTTTAGTTTTGGAAGTTTAAAATTTCCGCTTAAAATAACATAAGGCAAAAGCAAAACAACTGCAAAAAACATTCGGTAAAAAGCCGAAATTAATCCTGGTGTTAAACGTAATTTTACCAATATCGGGAAAATAGATATGCAGAGTATACCGCAGATTAAAGCTAATCTTGGTTTTGTGAGTTTCATTAGATGTATTTTATTCTTTGATATTTTTTTTCAAAGATAGCTTAGAAAGCGAGTATTTTGAAACTAAAAAGCGTGAATCGATTAAAAATAGTAAGTGATTCACGCTTTTTTGTTGTTTTAAGCAGCTAAAATTTTACTGCAGGCTTTCTGAATTTGTTTATCCGAAAACGGTTCGAGTGTTTCGGCAAGCATTTCACTGGTTTTGATGCATTCCATCATTTTTGATCTTAGCTCTTTGTCATCTCCCAATTCTGTTTCAAGAATTCGCTTGAAAATTTCAGATAGATAATTGGGCTGTTCTCTAAAATCTCCTTCAAACCAAAGGTCTGAAAGAAATTTTGCCATCGATGGTATTACATCTTGATGTGTCCGTTTTTGATTTTCTTTAGTCATTCTCTTAAAGTTTTAATTAAAAATCCTTAAGGGTATTTTTTGCGGAGCAAACTTATAAAACAAAAACCTAATAAATAAGAAAAACCTGTATTTTTTATCAAAAGAGAGAGTATTGGCTTTTTATTTTAGGATAAAAAATGCCAATAATTACAAAAGGATTATTAGATCTTCTTCTATGCCATTGCATAGTTGTTCCTAAAAAAAGATATATGTCATGTTCATTAGAAAAAGTATCAAAGTATTTATTTTTAACTTTCTCTATAGCTTCTTTTTCATTGTTATTACTCTTAGCCAAGCAATTCCAATATAATTCAAAAATTTCCCAATCTTCAATCATCAATCGGCAAGATTTGCCTTCGTCATCTTCAAATAAATAATAAAATTTATATGGTGCTTTCCTGATAATTTTTTCAGGATTACTATCAATTTCTGCAAAAAGGTTAGTTTGTTTTCTTAATTCAAGCCATTCATTTTTCCATTCTTTGGAATCATTTTCAATTTCAAAAGCAGTAATTTTTGTTGGCTTAAAAGTTGCTAAGGAAATATTTGCAGGAGCTTTAGAATCATTTATAAGTTTATCTCTATTGGTATAAATATTTTTTAGACAGAAAAGTTTCCTTTCTTCCCAAAAGTTATTTGTGTTTATAGTATTATAAATTTTTATGTCGTAGTTATTTGGAGAATAACTTTCGGGACGAAAATCGTCTGTTCTTTTTTTTAGATCTAATTCTACCCAAGTATACTTTTTAAATCCGGTTTCTTTTTTTACTTGATTAAGAAAACTTAATGGAACAGGATAAATTCTTATCCAAGTTCCATCTTCTAATAATCCAGCTGTACAAACCAATTCATCATAGCTTCTAGATGGTAATGGATAAGTAGTAACCGTTATTAGAATTTTCTTTATTGGCATAAATTATAGATGCTCTAGTTTATAGTTGAAACCTTTTAAGTTTGTTATTGCTTCTGATAAATGCTTTCGATGGCATTGACAAACATCAGCTTCGAAACAAGTTAAAGCAATTCTTTTATTAGTTTTAAGCAGATTTAGAATTTCTATTTGATTATCTAATGTTTCACCTAAATTTTGTACTCTATATTTGTCAAACAAAACATCATAATCTATTTGAGATTTGAGTTCTTGCCTTTGATCAGAATCAATACCTACTTCAGGAATATGGATGTATTCTATTCCTACACCATTACAAGCATTTTTTAATTGACTTTTACTAAAGCCATACTTCATACTTAGTGCATTTTTTCTGACATCACATAGAACCTTTATATTATTTTTTATTAGTTTGTTAAGGTAACTTTCTAAAGATATTCCTTCATAACCAATGGTAAATAAAACAACTTCCTCGTCAAAAGATCGATAATTATTTAAGTTTTCAATTTCAGATTCACTTAAATAATTTTGTGCAATTATGCTATTTATAGCGAAATAAGGATATCTTTTATATGTAAGATTAATCAAATCTTCGCTTGTTTTATTAGCATAGATTATTCTAAAATCACTAATTATCTTTTTATCTTCTTTCGTTAATTCATTCAAATAATTTACATCGTCTTCTTTTTTCCAAGATTTATCACTTTCACTTACATTTCCATATTTTTTTAATGTAAATAGGTCTGCGTTTGCTTGAAAAGAGAAACATCCCATTCTATATGGCACGAAATCATATGTTTTCTTTTGTCTTTGTGAACGTGTATATAGAAATAAGAGTTTTTGAAGTTGAATTTTTTCTAATTCACCGTCAAAAACCTGAATCAAAGATAGTAAGATTTTTCTTCTGTAATACATGTTTGTGATATAATTTTAAAAATCTTTAGTTTACCGTAGCTCCGTTCGGTGCATCAGCATCTGGATTTACAAAAACCAGTTTTCCTTCAGCGTTTGTTGTCATTAAGATCATTCCTTGACTTTCAACACCGCGTAAAGCTCTTGGAGCAAGGTTTACTAATACAGAAACACGTTTTCCGATGATTTCTTCTGGAGAAAAACTCTCAGCAATTCCTGAAACAATTGTACGAACATCAATTCCTGTATCTACTTTTAGTACTAAAAGTTTGTTTGCTTTTGGCATTTTTTCAGCCTCTAAAATAGTTCCGATACGAATATCCATTTTCGCAAAATCATCAAACTGAATTAAATCTTTTTGCGGTTCTGGTTGTTTGCTTTCAGCTAAATTAGCTGTTTTTGTTGCTTCCAATTTATCTATTTGTTTTTGTATTTCTTCGTCTTCAATTTTAGCGAAAAGCAATTCTGCCTCACCAATTTTATGTCCTGCTGGAATTAAATCTGAGTTTTCAGAAATATCATTCCAACCTAAAGTTTTCTCAATAAATATATCTTTTGCATCACGATCTTTCTCTTTTAAGAATTTACTGAAACCTGCAAAATGCTCTTTAAGATCAGCCAAATTCAAGATTTTAGAAAGTTTCGCAGCAGTAAAAGGTAAAAACGGTTCAGCCAAAACGCTCAACGCAGCAGCAATTTGCAACGCCACATACATTTGAGTTTTTACACGCTCTGGATTGTCTTTCATTACTTTCCAAGGCTCTTCGTCTGCAAGATATTTATTTCCTAAACGAGCAACATTCATCAATTCGCCCAAAGCTTCACGGAATCTGTAACGTTCCACCGAACTTGAAATTACGGCTGGGTACGCTTTTAATTCTGCTAAAGTTTGTTCGTCAACTTCTGTAAATTCGTTTGGAGTTGGAATAACACCGTCGTAATATTTGTTGGTTAAAACGACAACACGATTCACAAAGTTTCCGAAAATAGCAACTAATTCATTGTTATTTCTAGCTTGGAAATCTTTCCAAGTAAAATCGTTATCTTTTGTTTCAGGAGCGTTTGATGTTAAGGCATAACGTAAAACATCTTGCTTATCTGGAAATTCTTCTAAATATTCGTGCAACCAAACGGCCCAGTTTTTAGAAGTCGAAAGTTTGTTTCCTTCCAAGTTCAAAAACTCATTTGCAGGAACGTTGTCTGGTAAAATATAACTTCCTTCAGCTTTTAACATCGCTGGGAAAATGATACAATGGAAAACAATATTGTCTTTCCCGATAAAGTGAACCAATTTGGTTTCTTCATCTTTCCAATACGGTTCCCAGTCTTTTCCTTCGCGCGCAGCCCATTCTTTTGTAGAAGAAATGTAGCCAATTGGCGCATCAAACCAAACATATAATTTTTTTCCTTCCGCACCTTCAACCGGAACGTCAATTCCCCAATCAAGGTCACGTGTTACGGCGCGAGGTTCTAATCCTGCGTCGATCCAAGATTTTACTTGTCCGTAAACATTGGTTTTCCAGTCGTTTTTATGTCCAACTAAAATCCATTCGGTTAAGAAATCAGAATATCTGTCTAAAGGTAAAAACCAGTGTTTTGTTTCTTTAAGAATTGGAGTTTCTCCAGTAATGGTCGATTTTGGATTAATTAAATCCGTAGCATTTAAAGTAGATCCGCAATTTTCGCACTGATCTCCGTAAGCTCCATCATTACCGCATTTTGGGCAAGTTCCCACAACAAAACGATCTGCTAAAAACTGATTTGCTTTTGCATCGTATAATTGTTCGGTAACTTCTTCAATAAAATCGCCTTTATCATACAAAGTTCTAAAGAATTCCGAAGCCGTATCATGATGAATTTTTGCCGAAGTTCTAGAATAATTGTTGAATGAAATTCCGAAATCTGAAAACGATTTACGGATAATTCCATCATATTTATCAATAACCTGCTGTGGTGTAATTCCTTCTTTTTTGGCTTTCATCGAAATTGCAACCCCGTGTTCATCGCTTCCGCAAATAAATGCTACATCTTTTCCTTGCAATCTTAAATATCTCGAATATATATCTGCAGGCACATAAACTCCCGCCAAGTGCCCAATATGAATAGGTCCGTTGGTGTAAGGCAATGCCGCCGTGATCGTATATCTCTTTGGATTCTGTGTCATTAATATGAATTTTAGAGTGCAAAAATAAGCAATAGAATTGAGATTTTAATATTGCACGGAGATTCACTGGAGTTTTTACTGAGAATTGTGATGTTTTAATCTCGCAAAGTCGCAAAGTCGCAAAGTTTTTGTTTTAAGTAAATAGGTAATCGTAAATATTTGTCATTTCGACGAAGGAGAAATCTCCGCAAGTAGCTCGACAAAGATTGGCTAAGCTTTTTATTAAGCCATAGATTAAAAGGATTAAAAAGATTTTAATTTTAGATATGAATTGCCTCCAGCTTTAGCCGGAGGTTATGTAATTTGAAGGGGTAGGGCTTTAGCCAAACACACGTATTTTTGGCTAAAGCCATTTTGTAGCATCATTATTATTACATCCAGCTAAAGCTGGACGCAATTCAAAAATCATTTTAATCCTCTTAATCTGTGGCTAAATTATATCTTATAGTCTTTTTGACTATATTTGAAAAAAATATCAAAACATGAAAAAAATATATCTAACCTTTTTAATACTGTTTTCGTATTGTGTTTATTCTCAATCACAACCAGAAAAAAGTCTAAAACAAAATCAATATTCAAACCCAATTTTTGCGGGAGATTATCCAGACCCGAGTTTGTTGCGTGACGGAAAAGATTATTATGTCGTTCATTCTTCGTTCGATTATTATCCTGGACTTTTAATCTGGCATTCGACCGATTTGATGAATTGGGAACCTGTTACAAATGCACTTCATAAATATGTTGGAGCAGTTTGGGCGCCAGATTTAATTAAGTACAACAATAAATATTATATCTATTTTCCTGCGAATAATACCAACTTCGTAGTTTCAGCCGATTCTATAAATGGATCTTGGAGCGAACCTGTCGATTTGAAAATCGGAAATATTGATCCCGGGCACGTAACAGATGATAACGGGAATAGATATTTATATTTTAGCAATGGAGGTTATGTGGCTTTATCCAAAGACGGACTTTCGGTAACAAGCGAGTTAAAACATGTTTACGACGGATGGAAAATTCCGCGTGAATGGAGTATTGAATGTTTTTGTATGGAAGGGCCAAAATTATTCAAGCGTGGAGAATATTATTATTTAACTGTTGCTGAAGGCGGAACTGCAGGCCCAGCGACAAGTCATATGGTAATTTCAGCAAGATCAAAATCGCCTTTTGGACCTTGGGAAAACTCGCCTCATAATCCGATTGTGAGAACCAACAGCAGTTCTGAAACTTGGTGGTCAAAAGGACATAGTACTATTTTTGAAGATGCCAACGGAAAATGGTGGATGATTTTTCACGGTTATGAAAAAGATTATTACAACTTAGGAAGACAAACTTTACTTCAGCCAGTAGAATGGACAAAAGACGGCTGGTATAAAATTCCAGATAATATCGAGACGGATAAACCAATTGCAAAACCAGAAGGTAAAACACTTCCTGAATTTTCTTTAAGCGACAATTTTGAAGGTTCGGCTCTTAAACCGCAATGGAAATTTTATAGTGGGGTAGAAGCTTCAAGATTTAAAGTTGCGAATAACACTTTGACTATTGAAGGAAAAGGCGACGGAGTAGGAAACAGTTCGCCTCTTGTAATTGTTCCGGGCGGACATTCTTATTCTGCGGAAGTAGAAATGGAAATAGAAGGCAATGCAGTAGGCGGATTAACGCTTTTTTACGATAATAGATATTACTCTGGAATATTAGCCGATCAAAACAATATCTTGGCGAATTTGAGGGGTTGGCAGTTTCCAACGGAGAAAAATACTCATACGCGAAAAGTCTTTCTTAAACTAAAAAACATCAAGAACACAGTAGATATGTTTTACAGCATTGATGGAAAAGATTGGAAGAAAATCGAAAACTCTGTAGAAGTTTCAGGATATAATCATAATGTCTTAAGCGGGTTTTTGGGATTAAGAATTGGTCTTTGTTCGATTGGAAAGGGAAGTGTGAAGTTTAAGAATTTTGTTTATAAAACTTTAGAGTAATCGTTCCGTTTGTCATCCTGAGGAACGAAGGATCACACTAGAAATTCGACAAAGATTGGTGAATATTCTTTGCGGAGTTACGCGTGAGATCCTTCCTTCGTCAGGATGACAAGATTGGGATTAAACTTTGCGCCTTCGCGTCTTCGTGGCAAAACCCACATAAAATAGAACCAGTTTAAACTACGTTTCACGCTTATAAATGAGAATATATTTCGCAATCTTTGCAGTCGAAAAAAACAAAATTTATGAGCAAGGCTAAATTAATCATCAATAAAAATGGTTCAATAAAAATCGAAGGAGATTTCGAAATTATGGATCCAGAAGGAACACTTTATGGCTTACAAGGAAGAACTGCATTAGGTCTTTGCCGTTGTGGACATTCTGCAAACAAACCATTTTGCGATGGAGCACACCGAAACAGCTTCGAACACGATTCAAAGGCATTTGATTTACCGCCAATGAAAACGAACTAAGAAGTTTTTCTAGTTTTAAATATTTTAAACCGCATCCTGCCTGATGCGGTTTTTTTATGAAGTTTTTTTTGTAAAAGTAAGTTATTACTTAGGAAAACAATATTACATTTACAGCAACATTAATTTTCCAAAAATGAAAAAACTAATAATACCACTGCTGTTTTTATTTTTTAGTATGAGTCAGGCTCAAACTGTAAAAACAGTTTCTACAGATTGGACATCTATAAGTCAGACTATTGCTATTTAGACTTCTGTAAAGAAAAAATTTAAAGTAACTGCTTATGTTAAAGTCGAAACTACAGAACCAAAATCATGGGCGGGAGTTTGGGCTCGTGTTGATACCAAAAACGATGAAGATGGTTTTTTTGATAATATGAGCGACAGACCAGTAAAATCTAAAGAATGGAATTCATACACTGTTGAAGGAACTGTCGATAAGAATAGTAAATCATTAAGTTTTGGAGGTTTATGTCTATTTGACGGGAAGTTTTACTTTGACAAATTTGAACTTTTTATTGAAAATGATAAAGGTGTTTACGAACCTGTGACTGTTTTAAATTCAAGTTTTGAAAGTCCGATAAGTAATGGAGATGTTCCAAAATGGATTCAAGGAATAAGCAACGATGCAATTGTTAAAGTAAAAGAATATAAAATTACTTCGGACAAATCTAGTGTTGATGGAAAAAACAGTTTACTTATAGAAGGAAAAGGAATAAAACCAAGATTAGAAGCTAAAATTGGAAATGTTGAAGGAGCATCTCCAAAAATTGCAGATATGATTTCTATGCTTGAAGATTTAAAAGCTCGTGTTGAGAGAACAGTAAAAAACATGAGCCAATATGAAATTGATTATCTTCATGATGCAGAAGCAAACCGAATTGGAGCTTTGGTAATGCATTTGGCTGCAGCCGAAAAATATTATCAGGTCTTTACTTTTGAAAATAGAGATTTTAATGAAGAAGAAAAGAAAAAGTGGGGAAATGCTTTAGATTTGGATCAAGGCGGAAGAGACGAATTTAAAGGTCATGATATTCAATATTATTTGGATATCTATAATGAAGTAAGAGCAAAAACAATTGAAGAATTAAAGAAAAGAGACGATGCTTGGTTTGCAGAAGTACAAACAAGATACGATTGGACAAACCAATATTGCTGGTTTCATGTTATGGAACATCAATCGAGTCATTTAGGTCAGATTTTGTTTCTGAAAAAGAGAATTCCGCCAGAACAGAAAAAAACGTTACCACAGGAAATTAAAAAATAGAATAGATGAAAGCTGCATTATACAATGCAGCTTTTTACTTTAAATATAAAGCTCTCCTTTCATAGTTATAATCGAAGAACCGCCTACCAAAATATCTTCTTCGCGATTCATAACTTCGATCATTGAAGGCTGTTTTAATTTTACGCCTTGAAGAATTTTATATTCCTTTTCAGATTTAGTGAATTTCTTTTGCGTTAAAAAACCAATTAATGGTCCAGCTGCAGTTCCTGTTGCAGGGTCTTCGTTTATTCCGATTATGGGATTAAAAAATCTTGTTTCGACTATGTGATCTAGGCCTTCCTCAGCTGGGGTGAAACAATAAAACCCTTCAAAATCATATTCTTTTGAGATTTCAATTAAAAGTTGGTTGTCAGGAATAAAGCTGTTAAGTATCTGGCTGTTTTTTATAGGAACCATTGTATGAGCAACTTCTGTTTTAACAATTGTTGGCACAAAAGCATTTACATCCAAATCTTCAATCTTTAAGCCCAGAGCAACTGCAATTTTATACGTTGGAATTTCTTGTTTAATGACTGCCGATTTTTGATGCATTTGAACCATTGGCGAAAAAGTATCAGAATCAATACTTACTGTTACTGGAATTGCAGAATGTTTCATAATTACAAAAGGCTCACTTTCATTTTGTTCATCAAAAATGGGCATTCCTTTTAGGAGAGCGCCGCAGACTGCACCTAATAAATTGTGCCCCGCACCATCAATTTCGATTCCGATTGGAGTAAACGAACGGACTACAAGTGCTTTTTCTCTTGTAGAATAATAGACAAATGAGGTTTCAGAATAGCGAAATTCTCTAGAAATATCCTGATAGGTTTCTAGTTTTAGATTTCCATCTGTAAAAACCACAGAAAGCGGATTTCCTTTGTAGCTCTCGTTTGAGAATACGTCTAAAACGTAATATTCTAATACTTTTCTTTGATTCATACTTTTCTGCTAAACTGAGTTTGAATGCAATAAAATTACTGTTTATTCTTGTATTTTATTTATAGGTTTTACATTTCACGGTTATTTTAATATTACTTTTTGATTAAAAATTTGTTTTTGAAATCAATCAGTAAGATTAGGCCAGAATCTTAAAGATTTAAAAATCAGTGTAAAAACATTTAGGTTTGAATTAATTCAATTAATTTTAGTTCATTGTAAATAATCTTTATTTATGGAAGAACTTACGCATGTCAAATCGATTATCGGAATCATTTTGGGTTTAAGTTTAACGCATCTTATAAAAGGTTCCGTAATTTTTATTCAACATCCCGGGCGCAAGAAATTCTACTTTGTACATGCTTTATGGGTGTTTTACGTATTCTTGATGCTTATTCATTTTTGGTGGTGGGAGTTTAATCTAAAATTAATCCATGAGTGGTATTTTGCAGATTATTTCTTCATTATCTGTTATATCTTAATCTATTATTTGCTTTGTGCCATTCTTTATCCCGACGATTTAGTAGATTATACAGGATATGAAGATTATTTTTATTCCAGAAAAAAATGGTTTTTTTCGGTATTGGCAATAAGTTTCGGAGCCGATATAATCGATACGGCAATCAAAGGCGGAGACTATTTTTTATACAACCAAAACGAATATTTTGTTCGGGTTATAAGTCACATAATTTTATGTTTAATAGCAATAAAAATAGATAATAAAAAGTTTCATACTATTTTAGTGGCACTTTTTATTGTTTACGAACTCTCGTATATATTGCGATTATTTAATGTTGAATAGATAGTAATTAAATGGAATTTAAGATGAAAATTAAAAGTCTTTCTCTAGGATTCTTTTTTCTTTTTATAATAAATAAAGGAATAACCCAGAATAAAATAAATCTCTTTTCAGAAATCAATTATAATTCAATTCCTGCTGTTGATTTAAGCGAATATAAATCGGTTCAGGATCGTGACAGTAGGCTTCAGAATCCGAATATTGCTTTAGGAGTTGGTATTTCGGGTGGCGGATCGCGAGCGCAGTTTTTTAGTATGGGAGTTCTTTTAGGTTTAGAAGATATTCAGGAAGACAATTCGAGTCGTAATTTTCTAAATGAAGTAGATTACTTTTCTACCGTTTCGGGAGGCTGTTATTCGGCGGGATATTATTTGACGATTTTGAAAAACAAACTGCAATATGACAATTGTACCTTCAACGAATTTTATTTTTCTAAAGCCGATGCCTTTAAATCGGATGTCAGTAAATCGGCGACACTTTTTTCGCTTTTGAATAATAGCAGAAACGAAAAAGGAGAAAAAATCTCTATGGCACAACGTTTAGATTTGGAAGTGTTGCAATATAACAGCAGCAATCCAGAGAATCAGAATAAGTTTAAAACGCAAATGCTTTTGTCTGATTTCTTTATTCCAAAAGACAGTAAACAGAATCCGCAATTGCCAATTTTGGTTGCCAACGGAACGGCTTATAACAACGGCGAGCGTTTTCCGTTTATGCCACATATTATTCGGGCTTTAAAAATCAATTCGTCTTTGGCTCCCAATAAAGCGTCACTTTCGCTTGACGAAAATTATATTAATAATGGTTATGATTTTCCTTTGACTTATGCTATTACAGCAAGTTCTGCTTTTCCTGGTGTTCTTCCAAAAACCAAATTCGGAATCAAAAATCAAGATAAAATTTTATGTGTGATTGATGGCGGTGCGTCTGATAATATGGGTTACGAAACCCTGATCGAACTGCTTCACAACGATACAAAAGTTAAAGACAAAAACAAAAAAGCGCTATTTATTGATTGTTTAGGACAAGGAAAAAAGGCACCTTTTATAAATGATGAAAAAATCAGATTGATTTCTTTATTAGAAACCGCTTCTTTATATACGGTTCAAACTCGTTACATAACTTTTGAAAAAGATGTCGAAAGTGATCTGGAGAAATATAAAATTCCAACTTCAAATTACCAGATAATTGGTTTTACAACATTGCGGGATTATCTTTTAAAGCTAAACAAAGATCAAGCTTACGAAGATTTGGTAACGCAATTAAAAAATACTGATGATGATGCGACAAGCTGGCTTAAACTTCATGATGATTTTCGAGCACAGTTAATTGCAAAATTTGGAATAGATAGTTTTAAAAAAGATAAATACGGCGAAGTGCAGCTTTCTAGTTTAGACAAAGAAAAATTTAAAGAATTTGGCGCTGCCGAACTTTTGATGTTATATGAATATTCGTCTCACGTAGAAACCAAGCTAAAAATAACACCCCAAGAAAAAGAAATGTTGCTCTTGGCTGGACGTTTTGCAACTTATTTGAAAACGAATGAATTGAAAGAATTATTGATTGAGAATAGAGGATAACTACTGTTCAAAAATAACCTTTTTATCTGTTTTGTCTGTTTTTACAATATCGTAAGGTCTAGATAATTTGGAAGTATTATTACCGTTTTGTAGTTTTTCGACTTTTACAATTATAGTATTTCGATTTTCGCTAATTTCAACAATATCTATAGAATGTCCACCGCTGGTTTGCGTTTTGTCTATAACAGCAATGATTTGATATTTGCTAAAATCAATAGTGTTTTCTTTAAAATATTTGGAAAGATTAGTTGAAGCATTCATTTCCTTAACTAGTTTATCCCAGTTTTTTTGGTCTTTGATAATTAAATGTCTCGGCGCAAGACTTTGATCATTTGGAAAAGAATCTCCTTTTGCAACTAACGAAAATTGCACATCAGAGTTTGGTAAATCTTCACTTTCGCAACTAGTTAATGCAAGCAGAATACTAACAATTAATATAATTTGTTTCATGGTTTTGGTTTTGGTTTTGAAACTTTAGTATAAAGCTTTATCTATAATAGATGCATTTGTCTCTAAATAGTTGCGTAAAAAAGGTGTTAGGTTTTTTAAAACTAATTTAACCATAACGGAAGTTTTGATTAAAAATTGTGTGTTAGTTAAGAAAAATTAAAAACAATTGTAATATTTTTAAATAGCATCATAAACCCAATATTCCAAATTCATGTTTAACATCTTTGCGTTGACTTAATTTTGTTGGATTTATGCTCCAGTTTTCTGCAATTTCCATCACAATTTCTTCATCTATAAAATCAATATGAGCTGCATCATCTTCTGTAGAACTATTTAGAACTACATATTTTTTCTCAATTTCAGTTGTTTCGCCTTCCATAATATAGCCATTTTCATATTCGTCAGAATATGTAAATAATCTTATCAGTTTTCCGTCAATAGCTTTCATCCAACAATGATAATCAGAAACTCTGTGTGTCGCAAAAAATTGAGCTTCACCAAATTCTTTACTTAATTCTATTAAAATTTGTTTCTCTGTACCGTAAGAAAAATTATTTCCACAAACTAATGTCCATTTGCCGATTTGTGGCGTAATAAAAATTGAGTTGTCGTAGGCTTTTTTTATTCCTAGTTCCCAATTACAATTTGATACTTTTTGTAATTTTAAAATTTCTGCAATTCTTTTTTTATTATCTGTTTTTACTGCGAACCATTGCATTTTGTAACCGAAATCTATTGCATTATCAATTTCTAAATTATTGTCTGACTCATCAAACAATACTTCTTGTTTCCTTGCTAAAGTCTTTTTTAATAGATAACTAACAGCTAAAACAACAATAATAAGAAGAATACGAATTATGATTTTTGAATCCATTTTTGAGTTTTATAAATACTGCAAAAATAGTAATTTTTTTCTTACTTTAAAGTAGGTCGTTTACATTCAAAATTACATCATGAAAACAATTTCTTTTCTTCAAAATTTTCCCCCAACTTTGCAAAATAATCCTCTAAATATATACGTAAATGGAATTCGGTAAAATCATTATTTCAGAAACGGCAGCAAAAAGTGAAAATCCACAAGATGTTGTAAATTCGAATATTTCGGTAATCAATTTAATGCGCGAAGAAAAAATCGACGATGATTTGATTCATGAAGATGCTTTAATGAGCTATTATCTGGATTTTTATGCGTCTAAATATGCCGAAGGAAATTTTTCAAAATTCGTTCATGATTCAGGATGGAATAAAGAATTGAATGAATTAATAGAAGAAGGTTTGGCTTTAATTGGTGCCGAAAAACATTTAGAATTATTTAAAGAACAATGCCGAAAGCTTCGTTTGCAAAGCAATATCAAATTAGCAAAATTTCTAAAAGAGAAATTTGATGCTCCAAACGCTTTCAAGGATTTGCTAAATAATAACGCTTATTTTGAATTGGATGAAAATCTGGCTGAATTAAATGCAACGTTTTTAAAATCGCATCCTGATACAGAAGTTCTTTCGGTTGAAGAAATGTTTAAAGCACTGGAAGAGTTTGTTGGACACGAAATTAAGAGAGATTAAAATTTCAATTTTTTGTTATGGTTTGTAAGAAAATTTTATATTTGAAGTGCCCTAAAATTTTCTAATAAACCAAAACCTATGAAAAAAACTGCCCTTTTGAACGGAATTTTGGTGCTTTTGCTTTCCTGCGGGAAAAGTGATAAGATCAAAGACGAAACACAAATTCAGAATCAAGAACTACTTTCCCAGACCGAAATTGATGCGGATTTAAATAAAAAGGAGATTAAGAAACTCATTTTTAAAAACACAGATGAAATTGAAGATTCAACAGAATTGGATCTTCCATTGCTTTCGAAAGTCGCGACAAATCTTAAAATTAAATATTCTGCCATCAAGATTAGCGAAACGAGTTCGATTAACTACGATGATAAAACCGCTTTTTTTGTTTTGACAATTGTAGAACACAATAAAAAAGCGATAAAGAATGATGAGGAAGAGTTAGGCAATTATTTTCAGCGCAAGTACTTATTTGTAAATCGGGAAAACGGAAGTGTAATTGCCGAAGAATTTGATGATAATTTAGGTTATTACGATAATGAAGCCATCCGATTTTCAAAATCTCATATTTTAAAAGACCTCGTTTTTTTAAACGGAAAAACTCCTGCAGTTGCTTTTTACACTGAAGCCAGCGCAAGCAGTAGAATTGTATTGTATTCGGAGCAAAAATTCACTTTGGTAACTTTGGCTAATAAAGAAATCAAAAAAGTATTGTACGAATATCCTATTCGCTTGACGAATGGAGATTCTAACGGAAGCGGTACTTTTCAGATCGAAACTCTAGAAACCGGAATGAGTTTTTCTGACGAAAAAACCAATGGTTACTTTGATTTAATGATCACCAAAAACTTTTCTTATGAAGAAGCGGTTGAAGATGATTTAGAAAATGGAGTAGAAGAAAAAAGCGATCTTAAAACTAAAAGAGAATTTGAAAAGCTCAAGTTTAACGGAAAAGAATATGCTTTCAATAGAGATGATAGGCATCGTTTTCTGGAATAAATTTAGAAAAAATCAAAAAACAACAAGAGCACTTTTAAGGTGCTTTTGCTGTTTATAGGAGATTTCAGTTTTCCTGCAAAACTTTGACCTATTGTTAACAAACATTTCCTTAAATTTGCTTCCGTTATAAAAAATACAATAGTTATAAAAATCAAGCTATGTTACAAATTGCATTTATTAGAGAAAATCAAGAGAAAGTAATCAAAGCTTTAGCAAAACGAAATATCGATGCTAAAAGCGTTGTTGAAGAGGTGGTTCAATTAGACGAAAATCGTCGTGCTGCACAGATGGAATTAGACAATACTTTATCAGAATCTAATAAATTGTCCAAAGATATTGGTGAATTGATGAAAGCTGGTGAGAAAGCTAAAGCAGCAATCTTAAAAGAAAAAACAGTTTCACTAAAAGAGAAAAGTAAAGAACTTAGCGAAAAAGCAGAAGCTTTGGCTGTTGAGTTAACCAATAAATTGTACACTTTACCAAACCTTCCGGCAGATATTGTTCCTGAAGGAAAAACGCCAGACGATAACTTAAATGTTTTTCAAGAAGGAGATATTCCAGTCTTACACGAAGGCGCACAGCCACACTGGGAATTGGTGAAGAAATACGATATTATCGATTTTGAATTGGGTGTAAAAATTACTGGCGCAGGATTTCCTGTTTATAAAGGAAAAGGAGCTCGTTTACAGCGTGCTTTAATCAATTACTTTTTAGACAAAAATACAGCTGCAGGATACAATGAAGTTCAAGTTCCTCATTTGGTAAACGAAGCTTCAGGTTTTGGAACAGGACAATTACCAGATAAAGAAGGACAAATGTATCATTCTACAATTGATGATTTATATTTGATTCCAACGGCTGAGGTTCCAGTAACGAATTTATTCCGTGATGTTATTTTAAACGAAAGTGATCTTCCTGTTTTACATACAGCGTATACGCCATGTTTCCGTCGTGAAGCAGGTTCTTACGGAGCGCACGTTCGTGGATTAAACCGTTTGCACCAATTTGATAAAGTAGAAATCGTTCGTGTGGAGCATCCAGATAATTCTTATGCAGCATTAGACGGAATGGTAGAACATGTAAAAGAGATTTTAAAAGAACTAAAATTACCATACAGAGTTTTACGTCTTTGCGGAGGCGATATGGGATTTACATCTGCTTTGACTTATGATTTTGAAGTATTTTCAACTGCTCAAGATCGTTGGTTAGAGATTAGTTCTGTTTCTAACTTCGAAACTTTCCAAGCAAACCGTTTGAAATTACGTTTTAAAGATAAAGACGGAAAAAACCAATTGGCTCACACACTTAACGGAAGTTCATTAGCGCTTCCTCGTGTTTTAGCTGGAATTATTGAAAATTACCAAACTCCAGAAGGAATCGTAATCCCAGAGGTTTTACGTCCTTACTGCGGATTTGATATTATAAACTAGTTTTTTAGTTTTCAGTCGCAGTTTTCAGTCTCAGTTTCATACTGGACTGAAAACTGCGACTGCGACTGAAAACTAAAAACTCATACCAATGAAAAACGGAATTTTAAATTGGAACGTAGATCCTGTCATTTTCTGGATCACAGATACTTTTCCGTTAAAATATTACGGAGCTCTTTTTGCCTGCGGACTTCTTCTCGGGTTTTACATCGTCAGAAACATTTATAAAAAAGAAAACCTTTCTTTAGACAATCTCGATTCTTTACTTATTTATGTCATTGTCGGAACCGTTTTAGGTGCAAGACTCGGACATTGTTTCTTTTACGAACCTGAGTATTTTTTCAAACATCCGATAGAAATTCTTTTACCAATTCAAAAAATAAAAGGAGCTTATCAATTTGTGGGTTATCAAGGTTTGGCAAGTCACGGAGGTTCGATTGGAGTTATAACGGCAATGATTTTATACTGCCGAAAATACAAAGTAAAATTCTTCGGACTTTTAGATAAAATGGCAGTTGCAGTTCCTGTAACGGGCGCTTTTATCAGACTGGGAAATTTTATGAATTCTGAAATCTATGGAAAACCAACCAACGGAAATTGGGGCGTAGTTTTTCAGAGAGACGATTTGATTCCGAGACATCCAACGCAATTATATGAAGCTTTTGCTTATTTATTGATTTTCGGAATTCTGTTTTATATGTATAAATCGGAGAAAATTAGAAATGCACAGGGATTAATCTTTGGAACTTTCTTAACTTTATTATTTACGGCTCGTTTTATAATTGAATTTTTCAAGGAAAACCAAGAAGCTTTTGAAAACAGTATGCTAATTAATATGGGACAGATTTTGAGTATTCCGTTCATTTTAATTGGCCTAGGTTTGATTTTCTGGAAAACTAAGAAAGTCTCAGTGGACAGTAACTAAAATAGTCACAGTTTACAGTCGCAGTTTACAGTTTTAACAAGGCTGAAAACCGCGACTGAAAACTAAAAAAAGTGCCAGTTGGCAGTGCCAATTTGCAGTTTTAACCAGACTGAAAACCGTGACTGCGACTGAAAACTAAAAAAAGTACCAGTTTACAGTTAAACTTAGACTGAAAACCGCGACTGCGACTGAAAACTTAAAAAATATGAGAAACATATTGATTTGTATCGTTTTGTTATGTTCTGGTTTTGCGTTTGGCCAAAACGAGCAACTGGCACAATATTACTACGATAAAGGTGATTTCGAAAAAGCTAAAATCAGTTATGAAGAGCTTTTAAGAAGTGCGCCATCTAATACCCAATATTTTTTAAGAACGGTTGATTGTTATCAGCAATTGCAGCAATACGCAAATGCTGAAAAAGCGATTCAAGATCGTTTCAACCGTTACAAGCAAGGAGTTTTTTTAGTTGAATTAGGATATAATTTTCAATTGCAGAAAAATGATTCGAAAGCCAAAAATTACTACGAACAGGCAATCGAGAAAATAAAAGTAAATCCGAATGATGTTTATGGAATTGCAAGTTCATTCGAGAAAAAAGTATTGTTGGAATATGCTCTAAAATCGTATCAAACGGCAATGCAGGTTCAGCCAAATTTTAATTTCAATTTCCAAATCGGAATGTTGTACGGTCAATTAGGAAAAACCGATTTGATGATCGATTTACTATTGACAGAATCTTTCACAAATCCGCAGAACACCAATCTGATTCAGACACAATTGTCTCGATTTATGAACGGCGAAACCGATAATACGGCTTTTAAAGATGCTATGCGTAAAGCATTAATCTTAAAAACTCAGAAAGATCAAGATGTTTTCTGGAATCATTATTTGAGTTGGTTTTATGTACAGCAGAAAGAATTCGGAAAAGCGTTTATTCAAGAAAAAGCGATTTACAAACGCGAACCAGAATCGCTGTTAAGCATTGTTAATTTGAGTCAGTTTGCATTGACTGAAGACGATACTGATACAGCAGAAGAAATTTTGAATTTCATTCTTCAAAACACAAAAGATTTAGATTTATTGATTCAGTCAAATGCATATTTGATGCAGATTAAGATCGATAAAGCGCAGGAAAAAGATTATCCAGCCATAGATCAAGAATTGCAGCAATTGCTGGCAACTTACCAAATCAATCCTTTTACCCTATCTTTGCAAATCATTCAAGCCCATTTTCTGGCTTTTAATTTGAAAAAAACAGAGGAAGGAAAGGCAGTAATCAAAAAGGCTTTAGAATTAAATTTAAACGAATATCAAAAAGCCGATGCTAAAATGGAATTGGCTGATATTTTGCTTTTGGAAGAAAAGTACAATCAGGCGCTTATTTACTATTCGCAAATTCAATTGGATCTGAAGAATGATGTAATGGCACATGAAGCAAGTTTGAAAGCGGCGAAAACAAGTTATTACAAAGGTGATTTTGAGTGGGCGAATAAACAATTTAAAGAATTAAAAGCAGCAAACACGCAGTTAATCGCCAATGATGCTTTAGAATATTTTCTTTTAATTAATGATAATACCGCAGCAGATTCGACTCAAGTGGCTCTGAAGCAATTTGCAAAAGGAGATTTTTTAATTTATCAGAATAAAAAGCAAGAAGCAATAACGCAGTTTCAGAATATTCTAAAAAACTTTAAAGGTCAGGAAATTGAAGCGGTTACTTTACTTCGTTTAGGAAAAGTTTACGAAAGTCAGAAGGATTTTGCTTCAGCTTTAAGCCAATATCAGCAAATTATAGACAATCACAGCGACGGAATTTATGTTGATGAAGCACTATTTTTCTCAGCCGAAATTTACAACGACGAACTAAAAGATCCAGAAAAGGCAAAACCTTTATATGAAAAAGTAATTTTTAACCATCAAGACAGTATTTACTTTGTCGATGCCAGAAAAAAATACCGAGAATTGAGAGGAGATAAGAATTTATAGTTTGGTTTAATCGGTTAATCGATTAACCGATTAAACAAGAAAAATTAGTAATATGAGAATTGATTTTTAAGTTTCAGAAAAAAACTCAGAACCTTAGCATCTCAGAACCTTAGAAAAAATGATTATTTACAACGTTACCACAAATATACACGAAAGCGTTCATGACCAATGGTTAAAATGGATGCAGGAAAAACACATACCAGAAATTCTGGCAACTCAGAAATTTTCTTCGGCGCGAATTGTAAAAGTTCTAGTTGAAGAAGAAATGGGAGGAATTACCTATTCTGTACAATATGTAACAGACAGTAAAGAAACCCTAGAGAAGTTTTATATCGAAGACGAACCAGAATTTCACAGAGAAGCGTTAGGTTTATTTGCCGATAAAATGCTTTCTTTCAGAACAGAATTGGAAGTTATTTCGGAGCATTAATTTTTTTAGTTTTCAGTCACGGTCGCAGTTTTCAGTTTTTTAATTGAGAAGAAAGGGACTAAATATTGGCGTCTTTGAGTCTTCGTGGCAAAAAAACAAAAAATAAAGCTTTGCTTCTTAGTGCCTTTACAGTAAAAAGAATACTTTTGCAGCCTCGTGGCAAACAAGATAAATGAAATGGAAAAAGTAAAAGCCAAAAAACATTTAGGACAGCACTTTCTTAAAGATGAAAGTATCGCAAAAGCTATTGCTGATACTTTGACTTTTAAGGGATATGATGAGGTTTTAGAAATAGGACCAGGGATGGGTGTGCTTACTAAGTACTTACTTGAAAAGCCAGTTAACACACACGTTATTGAGATCGACACAGAATCTGTGGCATATTTGGATGCCAATTATCCAAAATTAAAAGATAAAATTATCTCTCAGGATTTCCTGAAGTATAATATAAATGAAGTTTACCAAAATAAACAATTTGCCATAATTGGTAACTTTCCGTACAATATTTCTTCTCAGATTGTTTTTAGGACATTAGAGCTTAGAGACCAGATTCCAGAATTTTCTGGAATGTTTCAGAAAGAAGTAGCTGAGCGTATCTGTGAAAAGAAAGGCTCAAAAACCTACGGAATACTATCAGTTTTAGCTCAGGCTTTCTATGATACCGAGTATCTGTTTACGGTTAATGAAAACGTTTTTATTCCTCCGCCCAAGGTGAAATCGGGTGTGATGAGAATGACCCGAAAGGAAGATTATAGTCTTCCTTGCAGCGAAAAGTTGTTTTTTACAGTTGTAAAAACTGCTTTTCAGCAGAGACGAAAAACATTACGTAACAGTTTGAAAACATTAAATTTATCAGACAATTTGCGAGAAGACACTATCTTTGATAAACGTCCGGAGCAACTTAGCGTTGATGAATTTATTGAACTAACTCAAAAAATAGAAACCGATGGAGTTCAAAGTTAGTAGAGAATTTATACACCAGTTAGAGGAACTTATCAATAAGAAAAACGACAACGAACTTGAAGTTTTACTTAATGATCTGCACCACGCCGATATTGCCGAAATCTTAGAAGAATTAGATTTTGATGAGGCAACTTACATCTTTAAGGTTTTAGATAGTGATAAAACTGCCGAAATTCTTCTTGAATTAGAGGAAGATCTGCGTGAAAACATCTTAAGCCGACTTTCACCAAAGGAAATCGCGGAAGAGCTTGATGAGCTTGAAACTAATGACGCTGCCGACATTATTGCCGAACTTTCGCAAGAAATAAAGGCAGAAGTAATCTCGGAATTAGTCGATGTTGAACACGCCAAAGACATTGTTGATCTTTTGCGTTACGACGAAAACACTGCTGGTGGTTTGATGGGTAAAGAGCTTGTAAAAGTGAATGAAAACTGGAACGTTTTGACCTGCGTAAAAGAAATGCGAATTCAGGCCGAGAATGTTTCTAGAGTACATTCAATTTATGTGGTTGACGATGAAAACCGTTTAAAAGGAAGATTATCACTTAAAGATTTATTGACTTCTTCTACCAAAACGCAAATTGGTGATGTTTATATCCGAAAATTAAATTTTGTAAAAGTTGATACTGAAGACGTTGAGGTTGCTCGTATCATGCAGAAGTACGACTTAGAGGCTATTCCGGTGGTTGACGAATTAGGGCGTTTGGTGGGAAGAATTACCATCGATGACATTGTAGACGTAATCAAGGAAGAAGCCGATAAAGATTACCAGTTAGCGGCGGGTATCACGCAAGACGTTGAATCGAATGACAGCGTTTACGAATTGACAAAAGCACGTTTGCCTTGGCTTTTAATTGGAATGGTGATCGAAATTGTAGCTTCTTTTGTTTTGAAAGGAAACGAAGCAACTTTTCAAAAATATTCTACTTTAATCATATTTGTGCCTTTGCTTTCTGCAACTGCAGGAAATATTGGAGTTCAGGCTTCGGCAATCGTGGTACAAGGTTTGGCAAACGGAACGCTGAAAGATTTCAGCCGTGCTTATTTTACTAAAGAAATTACCGTTTCTATGATATCGGGAAGTATTATCTCTTTGCTTTTATTAGGATACCATTCTATTATGTATCAGCAATATTTGGTAGGATTTGCGATTTCAATTTCGATGATTGTAGTAATTCTTTTTGCAGCAACTTTAGGAACTTTAGTACCGCTTTTCTTGAACAAAAATAAAATTGACCCCGCAATTGCTACTGGTCCGTTTATCACAACAACCAATGATGTATTTGGAATTATGCTCTACTTTGGTGTAGCAAACTTAATTCTTGGATTTTAGATTTTTGCCACAAATTAGCAGATTACAGTGATTTAAGATCTCTAAAATCTACGTAATTTACAGGCGGAAAAAATGCTGTTTATCAGTTACGAATAATTAAAGCCAACCAAAATGAAAGTACACATTATTGGAGGAGGAAACCTTGGGGTTTCTATTGCCTTGGGAATTGCTAAATTCTCGAAAAACAACCAAGTTACTGTCACACGAAGAAACATAGCAAGCATTCAATATTTATCTGAATATGGAATTGCTGTTTCAAACGATAATAAACACAACATCCAGGAAGCTGATGTTGTAATTTTAACTATAAAACCGTATCAGGTAGATACTGTTTTGGCTGAAATTTTGCCAGTTATTCAAAACAAAACAATTGCTTCAGCAGTAAGCGGATTGTCTTTGGATGTGCTTCAAACCAAAACAAACTACGAATATCCAGTTGTACGTATTATGCCAAATATTGCGGCGCAGTTTGGAGAATCGGCGACTTGTATTTCTTTCCCAGAAAAATATGCGGCAAATGCTTCGCCAATTGTTGATTTATTCCAAGATTTAGGAACAGCTCCAGTAATCGACGAAAAATTGATGGATGCAGCGACCGTTTTAGGTGCATGCGGAACAGCGTATGCATTACGTTATATTCGCGCGTCTATGCAAGCAGGAATCGAAATTGGATTTGATTCTCAAACCGCTTTAGCAATTGCAGCACAAACTGTAAAAGGAGCTGCAAAAATGCTTTTAGAAGAACGTGTGCATCCAGAACAATTAATTGACCGTGTAACAACACCTCAAGGTTGTACAATTGTAGGTTTAAATGAAATGGAACACAATGGCTTCAGTTCATCATTAATTAAAGGGATTAAAACTTCTTTGAAACAGATTAAAGGTTAGTTTTTAAAGAAATTCCAATCCCGAAGCTTCGGGATAAATTCCAAATTCCAATTCTTGTTGGGGTTTGGGATTTTTTGTTTTTAAGTTTAATCAATTATTCTCGAACAATATTTGATTACGAAAGGAAGATTGTTTTCATCTAGAACGTCTTTAAACATTGTACGATGATAATCGATTCCTAAATTCTCAATTTTAGTGCTGTCGATTTTATGGTTTTTCCTTAGCATCCATTTGACAAAAACCAATGAGTCTAAATTTCTAAGTGAAGGTCCTGTACTGTTGGCATCTAATTTATGACAAGCTGCACAATTGGAATTAAAAATCTCTTTTCCTTTGGAAGCATCTCCTATTAATTCAAAAGCTTGGGTTCCGCAAAACGGAACGGGCATTTGAGGATCTAAGTTTGGGCGTGAAGGATTGTATTTTATTTGATAAAAGATAATACCAGCAAGCAATATTATAAGTGATATTGATATCGTAAGTATTTGTCTGATTCTTTTCATTTATTAAACTTACTAAATTGGAATTTTATTTCAATCTGTTCAGCGTGTATTTCAAATAAACAAATCCCATAAGTCCCGCCAAAAATGATGCAATCAAAATAGCTATTTTAGAAAAAACAATAATTTCTGGATTTTTGAAAGCAAGAACTGTAATGAAGATTGACATTGTAAAACCAATTCCGCCCAGCATTCCTGCACCTAAAATATGTGCCCATTTTAAATTTTTTGGTAAAGTGCACAAACCTGACGTTACGCCGACAGAAGAGAAAAGCAAAATTCCAAGTGGTTTTCCAACGACTAGTCCGAGAATGATTCCGTAAGTGTTGGCATGATTTAAGCCTTCATGCCAGTTTTCGGTAATTGTTATAGCAGTATTTGCAATCGCAAACAACGGCAGAATAAAAAAAGCAACGGGCTTGTGTAAAAAATGCTGTAACTTGTATGAAGACGTTTTCTCTCCGCCATCTCCAAAAGGAATAACAAATGCTAAGATCACACCAGTAATTGTTGCGTGAACGCCAGAATTAAGCATAAAATACCACATTATGATTCCGCCAATGAGATACGGAATTAGGTTGTGAATTTTCATTCGGTTTAAAACAAAAAGAAGACACCAAATTCCAAGTGCAATTCCGAGATTTAGAAAAGAAATTGAAGTGGTGTAAAAAATCGCAATCACGATAATAGCACCCAAATCATCAATTACGGCCAAAGCAGTTAAAAACACTTTTAATGAAGCTGGAACTTTATTTCCTAGAAGTGACAAGATTCCAATTGCAAAAGCAATATCGGTTGCCATCGGAATTCCTGCTCCGTTTTGTGTGGTCGTTCCGTAATTTAAAACTAAAAATATTGCGGCAGGAACAAGCATTCCGCCAAAAGCAGCCATTATTGGCAAAGAAGCATTTTTAAAATTCGATAATTCGCCATGATAAATCTCGCGTTCCAGCTCCAAACCGATTAAAAGGAAGAAGATGGTCATTAATCCGTCGTTGATCCAGTGGGTTATAGAATGTCCCACAATTTCTTTTTCCCAAAATGCCACATACGGAATTTGAACCGTTGAGTTGGCAAGATAGAGAGATAAAATCGTGACTAAGAGCAAGATAATTCCTCCCGATTTTTCGTTTTCAAAAAAGGCTGTAAAAGTCTTGGTTAATTTCATTGCAGAAGATTTTCTGGAGTATTGAAGTTAGAATTTGAAAATTCTTATTCTTTCAAAGTTAGAAAAAAATCTGGCTAATAAAAAGTTTGAGTTTTGTATGGGTTTGTGTGAGTAATTTAAATTAAATTTCAGCACTCTTAAATATAAGAATATTCTTTATTTTTGCACATAATTTATTAATAATTAGAGATGACTTCTATCAGACTTTTATTTACAGTTGTAATTATGTTTTTTGTTTTCTCGCAGATTTCTTGTGAAAAAAAATCTTCGAACAAAACGATAGCATATTCCCAAAAACCTGTAAAAATTGATAAGACTTATCAAAAGGACGATACTATAGATAGTAATGAGAAACTGGAAGCAAAATCGGTTATTCAATATTCTAGCAAATACAATTCTCCAAAGTTATGGAGATATAAAACTGAATTAGAAAAATCAGAGCTAGTCGCTTTCAATGTTTTAACCAATGGAAATATAATTAGTATTGTAAAAAACGAAAAGAACATTCCGTTTGTATTAGTGCTTGATAAAAAGGGCAATAAATTATACAAACAAAATATTGGAGATGGAGTTTCAAAGTATGATTTTCATGAATCCTGGATTGCTGATAATTATGATGTTGGATTTACTATTTATGTTAGAAAAGGTGTAAATCTTACCAATAGAGAATTAATGGGCACTGATGATGAGTTACAAAACACAAGATATGAGATTGAGAAAATGACATTTAAAAAGAAAGGTTCTGGTTATGTCTCTGAAAGTATATCAATTAGAGATGTTTTACTAAAACCTATAATCGATAAAGGTTTTAATTTAGAAGCAAATTTATTTTCAATCTATTATTTAAGAGACAAAATTTTTATAAATGGTAATGCAAAAAGAAAGAATCAGAAAGAATTCCCTTTTATAGCAATACTAGACAAAAACTTCAAATTATTGAATTTAAATGTTTTTGAAGGATATGAAAATACTTTTATAAACGGTATTACTTTGTATATGGATAATTCATATTATATAAATGGAATAAAAATTAAAGAAACAGATTTATTTACAACTAAGACTCTTCAAAGATTTATAGTTAATGAAGATTTGAAAATAATAAAAGATCATTCAGATAAACGGACTCCATACTACGACAGAGTTCATCGTGAGCCAACGCCTTTGGAAGAGAAAATGTTAGAAAAAGAGTTGGCAGACGATAATGATAATCTGGAGAATAATAACAATACAGCTTATAACACTAGAGGAAATAGCAGTACGTTGTTAGATTCTAAGATTTTTTATTGGGACACAGATGAAAATTGCTATTTCAGTATAAACACTTTAGATTCTAAACCTAATGAAATAATATTTACTAAAAATGTCAATGAAATAGATTTATGGGAAATTAAAATTAAGTTTCCTAAGAATTGTAAAATCGCTTCGACTTTTGAAAATGTAGTAGGATTGAAAAGGGCTAACGGAGAGTTTATACTTTCAATAATTCTCGAAAATCTCTCGTCAAAACATCTTTTTTCTACAGTAATATTTGTATTAGATAAAAAAGGAAAAATTATACGCCAATTTGAAATTTCAGGAGTATCAGATCTTTCGAATATAAAAGAATCAAACAGGAAATTAATTGTTAACTATATTCATGATGATGGCTTTTTTATTAATAATCGATGGCAAGAGCATTATGCTTTTTATTCAGAATGTTATCCATTAGATTAAATTAACCGTATTTTTGTTTTTTATAAAATTCAACAAAAAATGAGTATAAAAATTCTTCATATCGACAGCAATAATCCAATTCTTTGGAATCAATTGGAAGAAGCTGGTTTCGAAAATCACGCTGATTTCAAATCTTCAAAAGAAGAAATTGAAGCAAAAATTCAAGACTATAACGGAATCGTAATTCGCAGCCGTTTCAAGATTGACAAGACTTTTTTAGATGCTGCAACAAAGTTGCAATTTATTGCAAGAGTTGGCGCAGGTTTGGAAAGTATTGATTGTGACTATGCTTCTTCGAAAGGAATCCATCTCATTGCAGCTCCCGAAGGTAATCGCAATGCTGTTGCAGAACATTCGCTTGGCGTGATTTTATCTTTATTTAATAATCTAAACCAAGCAGACGCAGAGGTTAAAGCGGGACAATGGAATCGCGAAAGCAATCGCGGTCATGAACTGGATTTAAAAACAGTCGGAATTATTGGTTACGGAAATATGGGAAAAGCTTTCGCTAAAAAACTAAGAGGTTTTGACACGGAAGTTTTATGCTACGATATTTTGGATAATGTTGGGGATGAAAATGCCAAACAAGTTTCATTAGAAGAATTACGTGAAAAAACAGACGTTTTAAGCCTTCATCTTCCTTGGACACCAGAAACAGATAAAATGGTCAACAGCGACTTTATAAATGCGTTTAAAAAGCCTTTTTGGATCATCAATACTTCTCGTGGTAAAAACATAGTGACAGCAGACTTGGTTGAAGCGATGAAAGAGAAAAAAATACTAGGCGCAGGTTTAGATGTTTTGGAGTATGAAAAACTTTCGTTCGAAACGCTCTTTCAAGATAAAAACACGCCAGAAGCCTTTCAGTATCTTTTGGAAGCCAAAAATGTCTTACTGACGCCTCATATTGCAGGTTGGACTTTTGAAAGCCACGAACGTCTAGCTCAGGTAATTGTCGATAAAATTAAAGCAGTTTACAACAAAAAATAGCGTACAGGCTTTAGATTTTAATAACGAGGTTTTTCTTGTGAATTTTATTTAGTGAGATTAGTTTTATTTGTTAATTTTTAATAATATTGTTTCCGAATTTCAAAGAATGAGTCTAAATAACTTGTTTTGCCGAAGCTTGGAGCATACCGAAAATCCTAAAAAGAGTAGGGAAAAGCTAACGATTTTAAATATGATTGAATGGTATAAAATTGCCATGTTCCAGAACTATGCAAACTTTAGCGGAAGAGCTAGAAGAAGTGAATATTGGTATTTTCGCCTTGCGACAGGGATTCTCTTTTTTGCATTTGCTTTTTTAGCGATAATATTATCTACAATTTTAGGCCCAACAGTAGGTCTTTCAATTGTGGGAGTTCTATTTTTTCTTTACATGCTTGCATCTATAATTCCGTCTTTGTCGGTTACAGTTAGAAGAATGCATGATTTGGGCAAAAGTGGCTGGACAATTTTAGTTGCTTTAATTCCGTTCGCTGGACCTATTTGGATGTTAGTTTTGTTGATTACAGAAGGAGAGTTTGGAGAAAACTATTATGGTCCAGATCCAAAAAGTACAACAGAAGAAATTGATGAAATTGGAATTAATAATTAACTAAATAATATAAAAAATGGAAACAACAAAACCAGAAAGCTGGAACACACCGTCGCAACCAAGACAGGAAAATAAGAAAGTATTAGCTGGACTTATGGGTATTCTTTTTGGATCTTTAGGAATTCACAAATTTGTACTTGGTTATACTCAAGAAGGAATTATACAAATCGTAATTAGTGTAGTTACTTGCGGAATTGGTAGTATAATCGGATTTATTGAAGGAATCATTTACTTGACAAAATCAGATGAAGAGTTTTACCAAACTTACCAAGTTGGTAAAAAAGGCTGGTTTTAAGAGAAAAACGCACATAAAACTAGAAGTCCCATTCAATTCTGAATGGGATTTTTTTATGAAGTAAATTGTCTTTTTATGTTATAATAAAAACTTTTAAGGCTTAATGTTTGGCTTTAAGCTGACTAATATTGCAGACTTTTTAGGAGCATTCTAGAAACAAAAAATATGCTCATTTAAGTCATAACAGATAAAAATATTATTTAGAAAATGGAAAACACAAATTTAAATTCAGGAAAGGTAGAGAATAAAAAAGTAACTGCAGGAATTTTAGGAATTGTATTAGGATCATTTGGTGCGCATAAATTCTATTTAGGTTATCAAAAAGAAGGAATTATTCAACTTGTAGTTACTTTAGTAACTTGTGGTTTAGGTGGTATGGTTGGGTTTGTTGAAGGAATCATCTATTTAACAAAATCTGATGATGAGTTTTATCAAACGTATCAAGTTGGAAAAAAACCTTGGTTCTAAGATTAAAATAAAAAAATCCCTTTCAGTAACGATTGGGATTTTTTGTTTTAATGAAGTTTATGTTGTCTAATCAATAAAAGCTTTAATAATGATCGAAATATATAAAAAGGTAGTTCTGCATAATTATGCAAGCTTTAATGGAAGAATACGAAGAAAAGAATACTTGGCTTTTATTTTAACGCACATTCTTCTAGTAGTCATTTTGAATAAAATAGATAATATTGCCAAATTGACTTTTGAAGAAGCGGAAATAGGAGCTTTAGGATTAATATACAATCTATTTGCATTGATTCCTTTAATTGGAGCAACGGTAAGAAGAATGCATGATGTTGGCAAAAGCAGTTTGTATGCCTTAATTCCATTTTATAATGTCATATTGATATGCACAGGAGGTGATGAAGGCACAAATAGGTATGGCGAAGATCCTATAGATGAAATGGAATATTTAAGAGAATTGGGGAAAGATCTTAATTAGTTTTAAAAAATTATAATTGAAGTCCCGTTTCTGATTATTGAAATGGGATTTTTTTATGAATTTTCTCCTTAAAAGATGATTTTAAACTTGCGACATAGAAAGAAAAAATCTTCATTTGTATTTAAGACTAATGTTATTTACTAAAACGTTAGTCTATTATAATTAAATTTTAATATAAAATATGGGATTATTTAGCAGAAACAATAAGATTGAAAAACCCGAAGTTCTTCTTGAATTAAGAAGCCATAGTTGTCCAATAACAGCAATTGTAGAACAGGATAATAGAACTGTTTATTTTTATTTGTTTGGAGATAACGAAGATTTTGGTGTAAAAAGCTGTTGGGTTAGAAATTTAATTGAAGCACCAGAAAAATTAGAAACAAAATTGATGGAAAAAGGTGTTCCTCCTATGTTAACCAAAGAGTTTTGCAAATTTCCGAAAGGTCAAGAAGCGCTTAATGCTGATAAGTTGGAGATTGTTTGGTTGGAAGAAGGAGATGGTGCAGCATTACTGGAAAACGGAAAGATTTTATGTGTGATTCCGAGTTGGGGAGGCGATGGCGGTTTTTACGGATACGCTCGAGATTGTAAAGGAACCGGCGATTTTGCTTGGGAACTTTCTGAAGATAATGAAATGCGTAAACGTGTTCAAAATGCTATTGAATTTTTTAGAGAATGGGAAAGATTCGTTAATCCTTTTCAATTAGTACAGCCTGAAATCTTAAAGTACTATGATGAAATGTTTGGTAAAAGCGAAAAGTATTTTGCTATTGACGGACCAGAAGGACCTCCAAAAGGTTTGTATGTGCTTGAAGGAAATGAAAAAACTGTTTTTGCAACCGTGGCAGTATCATTGCGACCACAGCCAAAAGTAGAGATGTATTATGAAAATCCTGATGAAGTCAATAGAATAGAACTTGGAGTTATTTTAAAGTCGGGATTGACAAATGAGCAATTAAACGACGTTGCAGGTATTGTAAGTGGAATTACAATGATACCATGGGAGTATATTACATTTTTATCAGAAGGACATACGGTAGGGTTTGAAACAAATATTAGTGAGAAATTTAAGTATGCAGTTCTTACTAATAAATTAAAAGTTTTGCCTCAAATGAACTTAACTAGTTATGCCAAATCAAATATCTCTTTTTTATGGATTGTGCCAGTTTCGGAGAGAGAACTGGAGGTAATAAAAGAATCTGGCTCACAAGCTATACTAAGTAAACTTGATAGCATAGGAGAGGAAATATTCAATTTAGAGCGAAATGAAGTGGTTTAAAGAATATATTTATGCTAAAAATGATAGTGCGTATTTGAAATCCGCGCTATCAGGAAGTATAAAAGAAAAATAAGCTAAATGTTGGAATTAATAGAAATAATTGTAAATCCAGAAAGTTTTAATAAGAGTAGATTAGACTCAATTACAGGTGAAATTTATTTTAAAATAAATGAATTTTTCTTTCCAGAAGAAGGATGGAATGATTTCGTAATTGTAATTTTAAACTGGTGGTTATACGCTTTTAAAAATTTCCATGCATTGAATGACGGTAGTTTTGAAATGTTATTTATGGATGGGCCATTGAAAGTAAAGGCTAAAAAAAATGAAAGCAATGAATTTGAGATGGTGTTTATTAGATCATATATTGATTTTGAAGATTGTATTTGCACAATAAAATGTTCTGAATCAAATCTAAAGAAGGAACTTTTAAAAGCTGCTAGAAAGACACTTCGAGAAATATCAAATCAGAATTGGCAAACCTCAGATACTGAAGTGTTAAAAAAACAAATTCTTGATTTTTCTAGATAGTAAAAAACCCCGATAGCGCGGATTTGCAATCCGTGCCCATTCCAATTTATTGTGACACTCTTTGCGGGCACGGATTGCAAATCCGCGCTATCGGGTTTTGGGGATACTAGTTTGAAAGTTTTAAATGAAATTGTAATTATGACAAAAGAGTTAAATGTGGAATTGCCTAAAATTGAGATTTTTTTTAAATTTTCTATTGAAGATAATAAAGGTTGGGGGAATGTGTTTGATGGAAAAACTTTGTCTGAATGAAGAAAACGAATGGTGGCTAGATTGAGATATCGTTATAGCGCACGATAGCGCGGATTTGTAATCCGTGCCCGTTCCAATTTATTGAGATACTCTTTGCGGGCACGGATTGCAAATCCGCGCTATCGAACTCAAAATAAAGTAATACAATTAGATATGATAACAATAGAGGATTTTGATAGACTTTATGATAATTTTTTTGGGTTTAATTATGCATTAAAAGATGTTACATATAGATCTGGTGTTTTTTTTAAAGAAAAATGTAGTAATGAATATTTTACTCAAGTATTTTTCTCCATCCAAGAAAATTTATCATGGCTTGAACAAAACGTGGATAATATCAAGCTAGGTATCCAAGAGAAGTTGCCTATTGATGCTGATATTATTGTCTTTAAAAATCTTTACATAATCTCATTTTCCCTGTTTTTTGAGGAGAAATGTGATATTCCTAATATTCAATTAGCTTACGGTAATGAAGTTGGTGAAACTTATATAATTGCAGTTATAAGAGAAAAACAAATAATTTCAGTTGAGTTAAATTAAAAAAAATCCCATTTACTAATTAAGCAAATGGGATTTTCTATTTTTATATTATATCAAAAGATAAACTTAATCTTCTTTCTCAGATAATTTACGTTCCAATTCAATCTGAAATTCTTCGATAACAGGTTTCATTGTGCTTTCTGGAATATCTGCAATTCTAATGTACATTAAACCATCAATTGCATTGTTGAATAATGGATCAACGTTGAAAGCTACAACTCTTGCATTTTGTTTGATGTATTTCTTAATTAAAACTGGCAAACGTAAATTTCCTGGTTCTAATTCGTCAATGATTTTGTCAAATTTGTTCAAATCAGATTCTGCTTCGTCGAAAATGAAATCTTTATCGGCGTCTTTCAGTTTTACTTTGTAGGCTTTTTTCGGGTGAATGTATTGCGCAATATACGGATCGTAATAGTTAGATTTCATGAACTCAATCATCAACGATTTAGAGAAATCTGAAAACTGATTACTAATACTTACACCACCAACTAAATATTTATGTTCTGGATGGCGCAAAGTGGTATGAATAATACCTTTCCATAATAAGAACAAAGGCATTGGTTTTTGCTGATAATCTTTTACGATAAATGCACGACCCATTTCGATCGATTTGTGCATCATATCGTGAAGTTCCGGCTCAAATCTGAAAAGATCAGTTAGATAGAAACCTTCAATTCCGTATTTTGGATAGATTTCAGAACCTAATCCCATACGGTATGCTCCAGCGATTTTTTTGGTTTCATCATCCCATAAAAACATATGGTGATAATATTGATCGTATTCGTCTAAATCGATAGATTCATTTGTTCCTTCACCAACTTCACGGAAAGTAATTTCACGTAAACGACCAATTTCATGTAAAATGTTCGGAATTTCTTTTGCGCTGGCAAAGAAAACTTCATAGTTTTTACTTTGCAAAAATCTGCTGTCGCTGTTTCTTAAAGCCTGAACTTCATCAATTAATTTTGATTCGTTTGCAGGAGTAACAATTTTTTTAGGTGCTTTTGTGATTTTTAAGCTAGCTGTGTCAATCAGTTTAGTGTCTTTCTCAAACGGATTGGCAAGCATATAGGTTTTCTTTCTCAAAAATTCTGAATATTCTTCAAAAGATTCAATCTCATTTTGCTCAGATACAGAAATTGGTTTTCCGATACGAACTTTAATTACACGATCTTTCTGCGTTAGAAGTTCAGAAGGTAATTTTGCAGTACGTAAAGTATCATCAATTTTAGAAAGCCAGTAGAATAATTTACTGTTTTTGGCATGAAAGTAAATAGGAACTACAGGAACTTTTGCTTTTCTGATTAATTTCAGTGCGCCTTCTTCCCAAGGTTTATCAACTACTAATTTACCATCTTTATAAGTCGAAACTTCACCAGCTGGGAAAATACCCAAAGGTTTTCCGTCGCTTAAATGACGTAAAGTTTCTTTAATACCAATTACACTCGACTTTGCATCCTTATGATTTTCAAAAGGATTAACCGGCATAATGTATTTTTTCATCGGAACAATTCTATGTAACAAGAAATTGGCAATGATTTTAAAATTTGGCTCTCTTTCAAGCATTAATTTCAAAAGCAAAATTCCGTCAATTCCTCCAAGCGGATGGTTTGAAATGGTAATATACGCACCATCTTTTGGCAGACGCTTCAAATCTTCTTCTGGGATTTCGAACTTAATTTCCATTTCGTCCAAAATTCCGTTCAAAAACGCAAGGTCTTCCAGGTGTTTATTACGGTCGTAAATTTTATTAAGGGTCGAGATCTTAAGAACCTTCATAAGAATCCAGCCAGAAAATGTACCGAAAACTCCGTACTTTTCAACATTTATTGCTTTTGCAACTTCTTTCGCGGTAACTAAACCCATGTACTACTTTTAAATTATTAGAACAGCGAACAAAGATAACAAAAAAGTCTACTTTTCATTGTTTCCAAGATAAACTTTGCACTTTTTTATTACATTTGAAATCCTTAAAAAAATCACTGATGAAAATTATTTCTTATAATGTAAACGGAATTAGAGCTGCAATAAACAAAGGTTTTATCGAGTGGCTGCAACAAGCAAATCCTGATGTTATCTGCCTTCAGGAAATAAAAGCTACACAAGATCAAATTCCAGTAGACGATATTACAGCAGCGGGTTATCCGTTTCAATATTACTATCCAGCGACTAAAAAAGGATATAGCGGAGTTGCTATTCTTTCTAAAACAAAGCCAAATAATATAGTTTACGGAACAGGAATTCATCATATGGATTTTGAAGGCAGAAATCTTCGTGCAGATTTTGACGATGTTTCTGTTATGAGTCTTTATCTTCCATCTGGAACAAATATTGAAAGATTGGATCATAAGTTTATGTTTATGGATGATTTTCAGAATTATATAAATGAATTAAAACTTACAGTGCCAAATCTAATTATCTGTGGCGATTATAATATTTGTCACGAAGCAATTGATATTCACGATCCAGTTCGTAACAAAACGGTTTCTGGATTTCTTCCTGCAGAGCGCGCTTGGTTGGATGCTTTTATGAAATCTGGATTTATAGACAGTTTCCGTCATTTCAATAAAGAACCGCATCATTATTCTTGGTGGAGTTACCGTGCAGGAGCGAGAGGAAACAATAAAGGTTGGCGTATCGATTATAATTTGGTAAGCAATGCGCTAGAAAACAGATTAAAAAGAGCTGTTATACTACCAGACGCTATGCATTCAGATCATTGTCCGATTTTAGTCGAGATTGATTAATTTTTGGTATTGTTCTTGTAAAGTAAAATGCAGTTTAAATTTCAAGTATGAATTCAGATTCTTGCTTTTGGAGTTTGGAATTTAAAATTTGGAATTTGACTAAAAGTTTTGATTTGTTAAACGCCCCCATAAAAATAATTAAGTAAGATGATTAAAAAAGCCTCTATTGGATTGCTGGCAATAGCTTTATCCACAACGTCATGTGTTTCTAAGAAAATTTATAATGATTTAGAAACGAAATATTCTGATTTGAAAAAAGAGAATCGTTCTATTGCTGATGAAAATGAAAGTTTAAAGCAAGCAAAAAATCAGTTAGAACTAGATCGCGATAAACTGACTAAAGATTTGGCAAGCACAAAAGATGATTTGGCAAAACAAAAAGCTGATCTTGCTGCTGAACAAAAGAAATATAAAGTATTACAAGATTCTTATAATGCGTTAGAGAAAAACAGCAATGATGCATTGGAGAAAAACATGGCTAAAAACCGTGAATTGTTAGCGCAATTAGAAGCAAAAGGTAAAGCTCTTGCAGATGAACAAGCTCGTTTGGACAAAACAGCAGGTCGTTTGAAAGAACTTGAAGATATGATCGCAGCGAAAGAAGAAGCAATGCGAAAACTAAAAGAGACTTTATCTAAAGCCTTAACTGGTTTTGAAGGTAAAGGTTTAACAGTTGAACATAAAAACGGAAAAGTTTATGTTTCTATGGAAAACAAATTACTTTTCAATTCAGGAAGCTGGGCAGTTGGAACAGAAGGTAGAAAAGCGGTTGTAGAACTTGGAAAAGTTTTAGGTGACAATCCAGATCTTTCTGTTTTAATTGAAGGACATACAGACGATGATCCATACGCAGGTTCTGGACCAATTGCAAACAACTGGGATTTATCGACTAAAAGAGCAACAGCAATTGTTGCAATTTTGAGCGAAAACCCAAAAATCAATAAACAAAAACTAACAGCAGCGGGAAGAAGCGAATTCTCTCCTTTGGCAAGTAACACAACGCCAGAAGGAAAAGCTAAAAACCGTAGAATCGAAATTATCTTGACACCAAGATTAGATGAGATTGCGGAGATGCTTAATAGTATTAATTAAAGATTCTAAGGTTCTGAGATGCTAAGCTTCTAAGATTTTTAAAAAGGTTCAAAGTTTTATTTTGAACCTTTTTTGTTCCTGCAAGATTCCCAAAACCTTGAAAGTTTCTTATTAGATTTGAAGCTTTAGTTTTCGAATTTGGATTTTTCAAATTGGAATTTTTCTTTTATTATTTTCGTAACTTTGGATTTCAAAAATTTAGGCTATGGGGCTTCCAGAATTAAAAGAGAAAATAAAAAATCAATTAGATTTGGCTGATGAAAGAGTTCTGCGAATTGTTTCTTCCGTATTTGATAATTATTTAAATGAAGTGGTTTCGTATGATGCGAAAGGAAATCCCATGACATTAACTGATTATCATAATAAAGTAGAAGAAGGTTTAGAGGATATTAAATATAATCGAATAATTTCCAGTGAAGATTTGTCAAAAGAAATGAAAGATTGGGATAATGAATAAACCAACAGTTTTTTGGTCAGAAAATGCAAAATTGGATTTGAAGGAAATTTATTTTGAGCTTAAAAGTAAATATTCGAAAGTAACCGCATTAAAAGTTAGAGACGAATTATTTAATAGTGCGAATAATATCGTTTTTGCAGAGCAGTTTCAATTCGATGAATATAGGATAGATTGCCGTAGAATTGTGGTCAGAAATTTTAAAATTCTATATCAAATAAAAGATGATTCTGTTTTCATTGTTAGGATTTTCAATGCATTTCAAAATCCATTAAAAAGTTTAAAATAAATCTAGAAACAAAGGTTCTAAGGTACAAAGGCTCAAAGGTTTTTCTTTGAGCCTTTTTTGTTCCTACAAGGTTTGAAAAACCTTTCAGGAAGGTATCAGTAAAAAAACTTGTACTTTTTTTAACCTTTTTCAAATCCTGATTTGAAAAATCCCTTTGTACCTTTGTCCCTTTGCAACTTTGAACCTTTTAGAAAAAAAATGAAATACACTACATTACCTAACACCGATATAAAAGTTAGTAAAATATGCCTTGGAACAATGACTTTTGGGCAGCAGAATACAGAAGCAGAAGGACACGAACAAATGGATTATGCTCTTGAAAGAGGAGTTAATTTCTTTGATACTGCCGAAATGTACTCGGTTCCTGCGAGTGAAGCGACTTACGGAAGCACAGAAAAAATTATTGGAACTTGGTTTAAGAAATCAGGAAATAGAGATAAAGTTATTTTAGCGTCTAAAATTGCGGGTCCGAATCCGAATTTTGGTTATATGCGTGAGAAATTGGATTTTTCTCCAGCAAGTATTAAATATGCGGTTGAAAATAGCTTAAAAAGACTGCAAACCGATTATATCGATTTGTACCAAATGCACTGGCCAGAAAGAAAAACGAATAATTTTGGACAGCGTGCTTTTCACGGACATGATGATGTTTGGGAAGATAACTTCAGAGAAATTCTTGAAACTTTCGACGGATTAATTAAAGAAGGTAAAATCAAACATATTGGAGTTTCTAATGAAAATGCTTGGGGAATGATGCGCCTTTTGGAAGAAAGCAAATACAACAATCTTCCAAGAATCAAAACTGTTCAAAATCCGTATTCTTTATTGAACCGTTTATTTGAAGTGAATTCTGCAGAAGTTTCAAAATATGAAAATGTTGGTTTATTAGGATATTCGCCTTTAGCATTCGGAGTTTTGACTGGAAAATTCTTAACTGGAGAAAGTCACCCGAAAGCGAGAATTAATCTTTTTCCGCAATACAAACGTTACAATAGCGACCAATGTACCGAAGCGACTAAATTGTATCTGGAAATCGCTAAAAAACATGGTTTAACGTTAACGCAATTGGCAATGGGATTTGTGTTGCAACAGCCATTCTTGACAAGTTCTATTATCGGAGCGACAACTATGGAACAATTAAAAGAAAACATCGACACAATTGATGTGGTTCTTTCTAAACAAATTTTAGCAGAAATTGATGCAGTTCAGGCTATAATTCCAGATCCGGCTCCTTAAAAAATGTACACAATCAAACCTAACAGGTTTTAAAAACCTGTTAGGTTTCAGACTGACAATACAAAAATCCCGATAATCTTGATTATCGGGATTTGTTTTTTGAATTAATAATACATAACCAAAATGATTTTCTTTTTAGAATTGTCAATCAGTTTTTCGAGAACGCCGAAGAACTTTTCGTTTACCATTGGACATCCAAGACTATTGCAAATTGGATAGGGTTGTTCATCAAATGGAATTTCAGAATACTTATGAAGCACTATATTTCGATCAAAAGCATTGCTATTGGTTTTGTCTAAACCATATAATTTATAGGCTTTTCCAAACGTTCCAAAATAAGAACTACCAATAGCATATTTGCCTAACGAACTGCAATTGGAATTTTTAATATTGCTGAATTTTAACTCGCCTGGAATTCCTGTTTCCGAACCAGAACCATGTCCAACCAAACCTTTATCTAGCAATTTGCTGTGTTTCAAATCATAAATAAAAAACCTATTTCTTCCAGATTCTATCTTCATGACTAAAAATAGCGCAACATCTGAATTGTATTTTGAAGATTTCCCCAAGAAGCTTCTTATTTCAGCAATTTCACTTTTTAGTTTCTTTTCATAGGAATAAATCGGTTTTGTAGTTCTTGTATCTTTTGTTTTCTCTTTTTTATTTTCACAGCTCAAACAAATCAACGGAATCGCCGTAAAGAGCAGAAAGAAGATTTTCTTTTTTATTGGAATTCTTATTTCTCAACCGTATAGCCTTTTACTTTAGCGAAAGCTAGAATAGAAGAGTTTATCGTATTTCCAAGATCGTCTTGCGTTTTAGTTTTTTTAGCTTCAGTATCAATATATTGCTGACGCTTTTTTGCCAAGACAGTAATTTCTTTCTGAATTGTTTCTCTTTCTTTTTTCTTTTCGTTTACGATTACCTGAATTTCAGCAGTAGTTTTGTTTTGAAGTTCTGCCGGAAGTTCTTCTTTCTGAATTTTAGAAATAGCGCCTGCATCATCTTTTACTTTATCTACCAAATCCCAACTTTCGTTTTTATAGGCCGCTTTCGATTTACTTACCGCGCGATCGGTATAATTGGAAGCCGAAACCATTTTAGCATTCTGATCCTGCATTACTTGGTTTCTTTTTTTATCTGCACCTTTAGCGCCGTAATTGATGTACGTTTTGTTTATTTTTTCGTCACATTTAGCGATTTCATCGTCATAAGGCGTTGCAATGTATTGAACCGCTTTGTCTGAATCAATGTTGAAATATTTTCCTTTTCCGCGATCAGCGCCGTCTTTCCAAAATAAACCGATACCTTCCGTTTTGTTGCCGCAAAAAATAGTATTCACATAAATATTATTTTTCAAAGCATCGCTAATTGTTTCTTTATAACTGATTTTTCCCTGATCGAATCCTTCATTTCCTGCAATGTAAATCAGTTTCATGCTGTTGTTTTCTGCTGACCATTTTAATCCTTTGGTCGCATCCTGAATTACTGCACCGCAATATTCACTTCCGCCATTGGTTCTTAAAGCAAATAATTTTTCTGAAATCAAATCCAAATCTGTCGATAAAGGCGTGACTTGTCGAATGTAATTTGACTTTTCAGATAAACCGTCATTTCCATATTCATATAAAGAGATTTCGATATCTGGCGTTTTTCCTTCGTATTTTAAAGTAGTCAAAGTGTTTACAATGTTCCATAATCTCGATTTCGCCTGATCGATTAAACCATCCATACTGTTAGAAGTATCCAATAAAAGTGCGACTTGAATTTTGGCCGTTTCACCTGAATCCGGTTTTTCGATTTCAGTGTTTTTTACTGGTTTTGCATTAGATGAATTACACGCAACAAAAGAAATTGACGCCGCTAAAAGTGCAGTTATAAAAAGATTTGATTTCATAATTTTAGTTTTTAATTGGATGATTACAGATCAAACTTAGAAACTAAAAAAGCACGTTTTTGGGACAAATGGTGAAACAGTCTTTTGACTTGGTAAAATAGTTATGGGATTGACTAGATAAATTACAACGCAGATAACGAATCTGTTTTATCCGCGTCAAAGTATTGTGTTTTTAATTATGTTTTAATTGATTGGTTTTGGAGAATTGACATTAATAGGTTTTAAATCGCCATTTGGAGTAATCAGAATAAATTCTTTGTCTGTTTTGGCAACTTGTTTTTTTTCTTTTTCTCTGTTAATGAAAATCTTTACTTCATATTGTACCTGAATAACAGGTTCCAAAACCGAAGGATTAATGATGAAATCGAATTCTTTACTAAATACAGGCTGATAATAAAGCGTAGTCGATTTACTGGCTTGATTGACATTTTCTGATTTTTTTAAGTTTAAAGAAGAACTATTGTACGCTTCATAAGATCTGTACATTTCGACAGGTAAATTCACAACAAAATCATCGGTAATTCTTTTTTCAACGTTTGTGAATGTTTCTCCAAGAAGAAGTTCATAGTTCTTGATTTTTTCCTGAATCAGCAGTTTGGCTTTGTTCATCATTTCTTTTTTTATGGTTTCCAATGAGTTTGAGAAGTAATCAACTCGAACCAAATCGTATATCTCATGATTAGATAAAATCGAAATAAAATCATTCAGATGATTTGGATCGGAATATTTTATGTGGATGTTTTTCTTCAACTCAAATCCCACAGGAACTTCATTGTAAGTTTTACGGCTAAAAATCTTTTTCTCTACTTCATATTCATAAACCGGAACAAAAGAAATCATATCGACGAAAATCTCAACGCCTTTTTTGAGTTTGATTTCGCTTAACGAACGTTCAATTCTCTGGTCAATTAGTTCATTGACTTCTTTAGTTGTTTTACCCGTTTGAGTCGTACTGAAAATTGCTGTGTAAGAATCTGCTTTGACATTGGCAAGCCCTTTTACACTTGCTATAATTCCTTCGCTAGAAGAGAAACTAATATCAATAGCATTATTATCAGTATATTGATTCTGATAATTGACATTTCCAGAAACTTGTCCAATAATAAACTGAGAAAAAAGGATGAAAGAGGAGTAAAATAGTTTTTTCATAATGATGGTTTTTAAGATTATGAGGTAAAAGTATTGATCGAAAAAACGTATTTTTGAGAGAATGGGTCAACAGGCCGTTTGACTTGGTGAATGTGATAGGATAGGAATTTGAAATTAAGTTACTTTACACTTTCTAAATAACTTGTTTGTGAAACGTCATGTATTAATTGTTTTTAGTCTGCTTTTTTTAGCGTTTTTATTTCCTCACGAAATAATAGCGCAGTCACTTCCTGAAAAAAGTGAAAAAAAGAGTAAAGCCGTAATAAGTAAAACCGCTGAAGAATTATCTAAATCATTAGATGAAAACGATGAATCGAAAATTGCTCAAAACTATGAAAAGCTGGCTAATGATTTTTTAAGCAAAGGCGATAATGCAAAAGCAGAAGAATATTTTAAAAGAGCTTTAAACTCTTTTACCAAATTAAAACTGACCGATGATAAAACGCGCGTTACAAGAAGTTTGGCTAAAGTTCAGGAAAATCAGAAAAACTTCGATTCTGCTATAAAAAATTACGAAGCTGCAGGTTCACTAACAAAAGACGCATCTGAAGAGAAAATCAATCTTAACGATGCCAACCGACTCAAAAATCAATCTAATCCTGCAAGTCAGACAGATTATTTGAATTCTAATATTGAATTGCTAAAAAAAGAAAAAAAAACCGAAGAAGTTAGTAAAGCTTATATTCAGAAAGCAGAGAATTCTTTGCAGTTAAAGGACAAAGCAGTAGCAATTGAAAGTTATAAAAAAGCTTTAAAATATGCGAAAGACAAACCAGAAGAAGTTAAAATCAAAAATGAAATTGCAAAAGTTTACGTAGCAGACAATCAATTTGATAAAGCGCTTGCCATTAATGAAAAACTGCTTGCTGATGCCAAAACCAATAACGATTTTACTACCGAAATAAAACAGCTGCAATCGCTGGCTTCGCTTTACTTTGAAAAGAAAGAGCCAGAAAAAGCAATTTCTTCCCTAAAAGAAGCTTACGATTTATCTTTTCAGAAAGGAAATTCATCGGAAGCCAAAAAGAGTTTATCTTCATTAATCAAATATTATAAAACAAAAGGCGAGGACAAGGAAAGCATGGCTTTGTACGAACAGTTTTTTAATAATTTCGAACAATTAATCAAATCCGATACGACTTTAATTGATGCTAAAACTTTTCAGGTTACAGAAGATAAAATTCGTCAGCTTGAAAAAGAAAAGGTTTTAAAAGACGAATTGATTTCGAAGAAAAACTCCTTCAATTATTTCCTTTTAGGTTCAATTGGTTTGTTACTGCTTTTGTTTTTCTTCATTGTAAAAGCGTTTTATTCGATCAGAATCAAAAATAAGGAAATCGCTTTGCAATCATTGCGTCGCGAAATGAATCCGCATTTTATTTTTAATAGTTTGAACAGCGTAAATCAGTTTATTGCCGAAAATAAAGAATTGGAAGCCAATAAATATTTGACTTCCTATTCGAATCTGATGCGAAATATGATGGAAAATTCTAATAAAGATTTTATTTCATTGGATAAAGAAGTGGAACAATTAAAGAAATATCTGGATTTAGAACATTTGCGTTTTCAGGATAAATTCGATTTTGAAATTGTGGTTGACGAGTCTCTCGATACCGAAAGAGTTTTTGTTCCAAATATGATTATGCAGCCACATTTAGAAAATGCCATTTGGCACGGATTACGTTATTTGGATAAAAAAGGCTTTTTGTCACTTCGATTTGAGTTTAAAAACGGAAAAATCAATGTGATAATTGAAGACAACGGAATTGGTTTAACCAAAAGCCGAGAACTCAAAACGACTAATCAGAAAATCTATGAATCGCGCGGTTTGAACAATACCAAAGAAAGAATTGACCTTTTGAACGAATTGTACAAAAAGGATATTTCATTTACTGTTTCGGAAAAAGAAGTACCAGAATCAGGCACGATTGTTCAAATTGTTTTTCCATTAATTGACAAAATATGATGACTTTGCAGAAGATAAAAAGTGTAATCGTTGAAGACGAATTGGCAGCGCGCGAAGTGCTTAAAAATTATTTGAGCAAATATTGTCCGCAAGTTGAGGTTGTTGGCGAAGCGCAGAATATCAAAGAAGCCGTTCCGTTGTTGCATGAAATTAAACCGCAATTGGTTTTTCTAGATGTAGAAATGCCTTTCGGAAATGCTTTTGATGTTTTGGAAGCTTGCAAAGATCTTCAATTTGAGACTATTTTTGTAACTGCTTTTTCTGAATATTCGCTTCGTGCTTTAAATCAAAGTGCGGCTTATTATCTTTTAAAACCAATCAGTATCGAAGAATTGATTATTGCGGTAAACAAAGTGCATCATCAGATTTTAAATCATGAAATATTCAATCGAAATAAAATCATTGTTGAGAATTTCCACGAACAAAAACCAGAAAAACAACAAGTCATTCTTCCAACGCTTGAAGGTTTTGAAGTCGTAAAAATGGAAGATATCGTGCGTCTTCGAGGAAACGGAAATTTTACCGATTTGTATTTGAATAATGGAGCCAAGAAAATGGTCTGCCGATTTCTGAAGCATTTTTCGGAGATTTTGCCTTTGCCTTTTATTCGCGTTCATAAATCACATATCATCAATCTCAATTGCGTGAAATCGTATAATAAAGGCGGAATAGTAACATTAAACGACGGAACTGAAATTGAAGTTTCGCCAACTTACAAAGAAGAGTTTTTGAAGAACTTTAAATAGTTTTTTTGCTAATGCCACAAAGGCACTAAGGCACAAAGTTTTTTAATCTCGCAAAGACGCAAAGTCTTTTGAATAGTCCCTAGCTTTAGCTAGGGGAATAAGATCGAAATAGAAAAGGGCTTTAGCCAAACTTATAAAGTTTGGCTAAAGCCCTTAGATTTGCGTTTATATTTCCATCCAGCTAAAGCTGGACGCAATTGAACTTAAAAATTTAACTTTGCTCCCGAAGCCTCGGGACTGCGTCTTTGCGAGATTAAAAACAAAAAAACTTTGTGTCTTAGTGCCTTCGTGGCAAAAAATTACAAATCAAATTCATCATCAACAGATAAAGAATCTGTTTTGATTGCTGTAGAATCTGGAACTTTAATTTTTATTAAAGAACGTGCATTTCCTGAAATATAAACAGGCAACAATCCAATTGTGTCTTCAGGAGTTAAAAGGCCTCTTCTGAACATTAAATTCTTTAGGAATTTTTGGTTTTTAATAGCGTAATCTTTCAAGTTACCTTCATCATTAAACTGATACATGAATTTTCTTGGTTTCGGAATAATCGTTGCCAAGTATAAACATTCGTCGACATTTAAAGCCGAAGGGCTTTTTTGGAAATAGAAATGACTCGCTTCGCCAATTCCGTACACATTTGGACCCCATTCAATAATATTGAAATATACTTCTAGCATTCTTTCCTTGCTTACAATTCGGTTGTTTTCTAAAATGTAAACCAGAAGGATTTCTTCAAGCTTTCGCGAAAGCGTCTTTTCACGAGTTAAAAATACATTCTTAATCAACTGCATGCTGATTGTGCTAGCACCGCGAGAGAATTTCTTAGTTCGAATATTTTTAAGAATCGATTGTTTGAACGCTTCGTTTATGAATCCGCGATGTGAGAAGAAAGACGGATCTTCGGTTGTTAAAACACATTTTCTCAAATATGGAGAAATTTGGTCCAAAGGTGTATAATTTGGATTTGCATTTCCGACCAAAACAGGTCTTTGCAGTACATTCTGAATAATCGCACGATACACAAATTCGCCATTTAGTTTATTTAAATCGGCTTCGCCATATTTGGTGATTTTTAAATCTTCTTTATTTAATTTACTATCAAAAACAAGAGTGTTTGGTTTGTTTTTGTTGAATTTGAAATCCAATTTATAATCGAAATTTCCAGTTGCCTGCATTCCTTGAAAATGTGTAAATAATCCGTCAGGAAGCGAAACGATAAAATCCTGCGCTTTCATTTTCGGAATATCAACTTTCAAAGTATAAACCGTGTCTTTTTCAGTATCATAAGAAATGTAAGGACGAACTTTAATCTTGTTCAACTGCATCGTCGAAGAACTGTCGATAGAGATAAAACTATCGCCTAATAAAAAGCGATAATCAAAACGGGCATTTTTTATCACCACATCTTTGCTCGCGATTTTGGGGTGATTGATTTTAAGATTTGCGATAGAAGTGTAACCGTCGATATGAAGTTCGCTGCCGCTTTTGTCAATGTTTTGAACATTCAGACGAATAGAATCAAAACTTGCTTTTAAGTTATAACGCTGATCTAAATACGGAACGCGAATAGCGCCAGTATCTAAATTGAAAAACCGAATATCGGCTTTTTTATTTCTCGGATCAGCAAATCCTTTAATGTTCCAGCGCTGATCAAAATCTTTTGCTTGGACATGAAGATTGGTCTCGAGCTGTTTGTTGTTTAAAACGAGTTTATCTACGCCTATAGAAGTTTGTTTTCCGTTATCGTCGATTTTGAATTGAAAGTTTTTCAAATCCATATCGGTTGGAACCAAATTCAGCACTTTTGAAATGATTCTGTATGCAAAAGCAGCATATTTGCGTTTTTCGTTCGATTCTGTTTCCTCTTTGTCTCTTTTTAAAAAGGCATCAAAATTTCGTTTTTTGCCTTTTTTGACCAATTGAATATAACCGTTATCAACTTTTAAAGTTCCAAGCTGAACATCGCCAATTAGTAAATTACTTAAACTGATGCTAGTTTCGACATTCTTAATTTTGCAAAGCGTGTCAGCATTTATTGGTGCTAAAACGACGTCTGTCAGTTTTATGGTAGATAAACCATCAAATGAAGCCGACTCTACAGAAAAGTTGCTGTTGTATTGCACGGCCATTTTATGAGTGACTTTTGCGATAGCCTGTTTTAAAAGCGAATCACGAAAATAGTAAAGTCCGATGCAAAGCACTACGATTACTATTCCTAGTATTTTTAATGCTTTGTATATTTTTTGTTTTGGGAAATTCATAAGAGGGAATGTTTTAGAAATCAACCAAAAAGGATACTTGCAACATCTTCAATTTTTGCTACAAGCTCAATCTTAATTCCAGTATTTTTTAAAGCAATTTTGTTGTATTTTGAAACAAAGATAGTATCGAAACCTAGTTTTTCAGCTTCCTGAATGCGTTGGTCAACACGATTTACAGGACGAATTTCGCCAGAAAGACCAACTTCGCCAGCAAAGCAGAAACCTTTTCCAACAGGAATATCTTCATTTGAAGATAAAATCGCAGCCACAACCGCCAAGTCAATTGCAGGATCATCAACAGAAATACCTCCAGTTACATTTAAGAAAACGTCTTTTGCGCCTAAGCGAAATCCAGCTCTTTTTTCTAAAACAGCCAAAATCATGTTTAGTCTTTTAGCGTTGTAACCTGTTGTACTTCTTTGAGGCGTTCCATAAACAGCTGTGCTCACTAAAGATTGTATTTCGATCATCAACGGACGCATACCTTCTAAAGTTGTCGCAATTGCAGTTCCAGATAATTCTTCGTCTTTATGAGAAATCAGGATTTCAGAAGGATTGCTAACTTCTCGTAATCCGCTGCCCAACATTTCGTAAATTCCAAGTTCAGATGTTGAACCAAAACGGTTTTTTAGCGAACGCAAAATTCGGTAAATATGATTTCTGTCGCCTTCAAATTGAAGAACGGTATCAACCATGTGTTCTAGAATTTTTGGTCCAGCGATGTTTCCGTCTTTTGTAATATGTCCAATCAAGATTACAGGAATATTACTTTCTTTGGCAAATTTTATAAGTTCAGCTGTGGTTTCACGAATTTGCGAAATACTTCCCGCAGTCGATTCGATATAATCAGTATGTAAAGTCTGAATCGAGTCGATTATGACCACTTCAGGCTGAATGGTTTCAATTTGTTTAAAAATATTCTGCGTTTTGGTTTCAGTAAGAATATAACAGTTGTCGCTGTTTGGTGTAATTCTTTCTGCACGCATTTTTATCTGTTTCTGACTTTCTTCTCCAGAAACGTATAAAGTTTTGTAGGGTAATTTTAAAGAAACTTGAAGTAAAAGTGTACTTTTTCCGATGCCGGGCTCACCGCCCAAAAGCGTCAAAGATCCAGGAACAAGTCCGCCTCCTAAAACACGATTCAATTCGCTGTCAGTAGTGTCCATACGAACTTCCTGAGCAGAATCAATTTCAGTAATTTTTAAAGGTCTTGGCGCTTTGCTAACTGGAGCCGACTCACTTTTCCAGGCAACTTTGTCTTGTTTTTGAATAATTTCTTCGGCAATCGTATTCCATTCTTTGCACGCGTTGCATTGCCCTTGCCATTTGGCATATTGGGTTCCGCAGTTTTGGCAAAAAAAAGAAGTTTTAACTTTTGACATTATTTGGTTTTTTTAGCAAGCGTATTCATTTCGTCAATTTTCTCATACATCATATCTTTATTCAAATCGCCAATTGGTTCCATTTGCGAAGCATTTTGATATTTTTTTGAAGCATGTTTAGGATCGCCCATTTTTTCATACATCAAGCCTAATTCATATTCTCCTAACATGGCTTTTGGATAATTTACATTTCCAATTTCAGCCATTTTACTTAATTCATCGTAGGCGTTTCTTTTTAAAATAAGATTTTCTACTACTTTAAAATCACTATATCTAACAGGAATCTGAACTCCTAAAACCTCAGACATCGCTGTATATTTTTTTTCTAAATATTCTGCATAACCCGTTTGAAGAACCGCAATCTTGTCGTTGTATTCGGCAGAATTTATTGGTCTGTATATTTCAAAAATCTGGTACAGTGCACTTGGTATAGAGTGTAATACTTCTGTATAATGCGTAGCACCTTTGAATACGTCATATTTATAATTCACTAACGGATTATTAGCAATTTTAATATTTCCGTTTAATTTTTCAATTGGTTCTTTTATTTTCTTAATATCGCCTTCTCCAGCAGAAAGATAATAGAACACTGGTTTTTTGATTTTAGCAAACTTTTCAGCAACACGCACTTCCATTTTTGGTGCTAGTTCTGGACTTAAACAGATGTAGGCATCGAAAAGCGGAATTTCTTTATACAAATAAAAATTAGCAAAACTTGCCGTTAAATCATGACCTGCAATAAGTCTGAAAGGCGATGTGCGATATTTTTTTTCGATATATGGAATTAATTCAGCTCCGATAAACTCGAAAAATTTTGCTCCTTTTTCAAAAGGAAGCCCTTCATTTTGGTCGATTGTTGTGTCATCAAAACGTTCTCCGTCTTTATTTTGATGAATTCCAATGATAATCATTTCTGGAATGTCATCCCAATAAGTGCCATAACTTATAGCTCCAGAAAACGGGTCAAATAAATAATCGCCATCCAATAAATAAAGAACTGGATATTTTTTGTCTTTGTTTGCTTCGTAAGAAGCAGGAAGTCCGATTGTGATTCTTCGTTCTTCTCCTAGTTTTTCTGATTTAATGTTGTCGAACGTTTTTTGTGCAAACGACGAAATTGAAATTAATAAAATTAGCAGGTAAACTTTTTTCATGATTTGTGGCATTTCAGTGAATTAAAAAGTATTGAAAATAGTGTGGCAATATACTATTTTATTTGCTTCTTTGTTAAGTAGATTAAAAATTGAAGCACAGTGTTTTATCGTCTTAATCATTTTGGATTGAGACAAAAGAAGAGTTTTTTTGTTCAAAATTAGCTTTTGACAAAGTAGGGTAATTCGGTAAGAAAAAGAAAATCTTAGGTTAAAGAATTGTCATTTTCGTTAGGGAAAATAATCCAAGGTTTGAAGGTTTTAGCCTCTTCAAAATCTAAGGTCGCATAAGAAATGATAATGATGATATCATCTTTTTGTACTTTTCTTGCTGCAGGACCATTCAAAGTGATTTCGCCTGAATTTTTTTCACCTTTAATAGCGTAAGTTTCAAAACGCTCGCCATTATTAATGTTAACAATAGATACCTTTTCGCCTTCAATGATGTTTGAAGCTTCTAGTAGAGTTTCATCAATAGTAATGCTGCCAATATAATTTAAATCGGCTCCCGTTACTTTAACACGATGAATTTTTGATTTTATAACTTGAATTTGCATGCTGCAAAGTTAGATTAATTTAATGAAATGGTGTCAATCAGTCTTATAGAATTAACAAATACCGCTATAAATGCTCGGTAATTTTTGTCATTCTCTTTCTGATCGATAGATAAAAGTGTGGATTCGTCAGCAATAACAAAATATTCAAGTTCAAATTCTTGGTTGTCTTTGAAAGAATTTTCTACGAATTCGACAGTTTCTTGCGGACTATGATTTTGAAAAAAGTCTTTTGCTTCGGTCAAAATTTTATAAATAATTGCAGCTTCTTTGCGTTCATCTGCAGTAAGACGTTCATTGCGTGAACTCATTGCAAGCTGATTTTCTTCTCTAAAAATAGGACAGCCCACAATATTTACTGGTAAATGTGTTTTTTCGACCAGTTTTTTAACAATTTGAAGCTGTTGGAAATCTTTTTCTCCAAAATAAGCATTAGTTGGAGTTACGATCTCGAATAGACGTTTCACGATTGTTCCGACTCCATTAAAATGTCCAGGTCTGAACTTTCCTTCCATCTGATTTTCCAATCCGTCAAAATCAAAAGTTTGAGAAACGGTATTTCCCTCATAAATATCATCGACAGAAGGAGCGTATAAAATAATTTTATCACTTAATGTACGCATTTTCTTAACATCTTCTTCTAGCGTCCTAGGATATTTTGCTAAATCTTCTGGATTATTAAATTGCGTTGGATTGACAAAAATGCTAACTACTGTGTCGTTGTTTTCTTTTAGCGAACGTTGCATTAAAGCCAAATGTCCTTGGTGTAAAGCGCCCATTGTTGGTACAAATCCGATAGTTGAATTTGCGGTTTTGATAGTTTTAAGATAGGCTATCAAAGCTGCTTTACTGTAGAAAATATGCATTGAGGTATTATTAAAATTTATGCAAACATAATATATTAGTTATAAACTGCATAAATTTTTGTAATTTTGCGACGTTTTTATTACCAAAATTAAGTAAAATACTATTATGAAAGATAAGAGGATATTATATGTATCATCTGAAGTCGTGCCTTATTTGGCTGAAAATGAGGTTTCTTTAATGTCTTATGACGTTCCGAAAATGATTAATGATCAAGGCGGTCAGATAAGAATTTTCATGCCAAGATATGGAAATATCAACGAGAGAAGACACCAGTTACACGAAGTGATCAGACTTTCAGGGATGAATTTGGTAGTGAATGATTTAGATATGCCGTTGATTATTAAAGTAGCTTCAATTCCGAAAGAAAGAATTCAGGTTTACTTTATTGATAATGATGAATACTTTAAACGTAAAGCAACCTTCGCGGATGAAGAGGGTGTTTTATATCCTGATAATGACGAAAGAGCAATTTTCTTTGCAAAAGGTGTTGTCGAAACTGTAAAAAAGTTAAACTGGGTTCCGGACATTATACATGTTCACGGATGGCTGGCGGCAATGTTACCAATTTACATGAAACATTATTACAAACATGAAGCATTGTTTTCTGAAACTAAAATTATTACTTCTGTTTACGGACAGTCGTTTGATGAAAATTTAGATTTGGAAATGATTAATAAAGTTAAATTTGATGGTGTTCCTCATGATGCTGTATCAGATTTAGAAGTTCCAAATTACGAGAATGTGTTAAAAGCTAGTATTTTACATTCGGACGGTGTTATCATTGCGTCAGAAAATGTTTCGCCAAGTTTAACAAAATTTATAGAATCTTCAGGAAAACCTTTTTTACCTTTCGCCACGAAAGATGCATTTGCTGACGCTTATACAGATTTCTATAGAACTTTTGGACTTTAAATTTTTAACTTTATTATAAAACATGTATAATACTTCTTTTGTTAAAAAAATCTTTTTAGCTGTAATTGCTGTTTTTTTATATTCTTGCGACAAAGATTTTAATGCGCTTGGTGATGGTTTAGTTGGTGATGATCATTTTGGACTTGAGTCTGAAAAATATGATGTTGTGGCTTTTAATCAAGAAGTAACTCCTATTCAGTCAAATAATTTGGCTACCAATGCGTTGGGTATTTATGATGACCCAGTTTTTGGAACTACAACTGCAAACTTTGTAACTCAAATAGGACTTGAAACTTATGCACCAACTATTGGGGAATCTCCAGTAATTGAAAGTGTTACTCTTAGTATTCCTTATTTTAATACGTTAAAAACGACTAATACTGATGGAAGCCATACTTATGAATTAGATTCTATTTATGGAGATAAAAACGGGAAATTAAAATTAAGTATTTATGAGTCTAAGATGCAGATGAGAAACAGTTATTTTAATAATGGATCTCAATTGCCTCAGTTCTATTATACAGACCAAAGTACTGATTTTTTTAATGCGATGGGACCCAACCCTAAGAGATTAAATAATGGAGGCGCACTAGAAAATGATGAATTCTTTTTTAGTTCAGAAGAAATCACCGTAAAAACTACTGATCCTGATACTAAAGTAGAAACAGTTGATAGAAGTGTTCCAGCGATGACTTTAAGTCTTGACAAAGATTTTTTTCAAGATAAAATATTAGATGCAGTTGCTTCAAAACTATCTACAGAAGATATTTTTCAGGAATATTTTAGAGGGTTGTATTTTAATGTTGAAAGATCTGGAAGCAGTCCTGCTAATATGGCATTAATTGATTTTTCTGGAGGTAAAATTATTATCAAATACAAAGCTAAAACAGCTATTACGACAGATGCTGATAGCACTACTGAGGATAAAACAATTACTTTACTGCTAAAGAGCGGTTATAGTACGGGTGTAGCAAGTACAGCAAGTTTTCTTCAAACGGTTCGAAAACCAGATTATGAAAGTGCAATAACAACAAATGTAAATAAAACAGAAGGAGACGAAAGACTTTACTTAAAAGGAGGTCAGGGATCTTTATCTGTTATTCGTCTTACAGATTTTGCTTCTCAATTGGAAACAATTAGAGCTAGTAATTGGAAAGTAAATGAAGCAAATTTAGTTTTTACTATTGATGCTGATAAAATGACTGGATTAGTAGAGCCTAATAGAGTTTATCTTTATGATTTAACAAATAATACTCCTTTAGTAGATTATTATTCTGACGGAACATCTAATACTCTTCAGCCAGGACTTTCGAAATATGTTTTCGGAGGTATAATTAATCTGGATTCTAATAAACGAGGAAAAACGTATAAAATTAGAATTACAGATCATGTTCGTAATCTTATTAAAGACGCGACAGCAAAAAATGTTGATTTAGGATTAGTGGTTTCTCAAAGCATTAACGTAAGTGCTTCAAATGTATTGAAACTTAAAAACGAAACTATTTCACAAGCACCGAGAGCATCGGTGATGAGTCCTCTAGGCACAATCTTATATGGTTCAAAAGCATCTGTTGCAGAAGATAAAAGAGTGCGACTTGAGGTTTACTACACGAAACCAAATTAATAAATATATATGTGTGGAATTGTTGGATATATCGGTCATAGAGAGGCCTATCCCATTGTTATTAAGGGATTAAAGCGACTCGAGTACAGAGGATATGATAGTGCCGGCGTTATGTTATATGACGAAGAGGCAGGTATCAAACTTTGTAAAACAAAAGGCAAAGTTTCTGATCTGGAAGCTAAAGCGAGTGAAGGTTTTACAACAAATGGAAGTATCGGAATTGGGCACACGCGTTGGGCAACACACGGAGTTCCAAATGATGTGAATTCGCATCCTCATCTTTCAAATTCAGGAGATTTAGTTATCATCCATAACGGAATTATTGAAAATTATGCGCCTCTAAAAGAGGAGCTGATCAAAAGAGGTTACTCTTTTAAATCGGATACAGATACTGAGGTTTTAGTTAATTTAATAGAAGAAGTTCAGAAGAAAGAAAATATTAAATTAGGAAAAGCGGTTCAGATTGCATTAAACCAAGTAGTTGGAGCTTATGCTATTGCTGTTTTTGATAAAAAAAATCCAAACGAACTTGTTGCGGCTAGATTAGGAAGTCCGTTGGCAATTGGAGTTGGAGAAGGCGAGTATTTTGTAGCATCTGATGCATCACCATTTATTGAATATACTTCTAATGCAGTTTATTTAGAAGATGGTGAAATGGCTAATATCAGATTACATAAACCGATTAAAATTAGAAAAATCCACGATGATTCTTTAGTTGATCCTTACATTCAAGAACTTCAAATGAATTTGGAGCAGATTGAAAAAGGTGGTTATGATCACTTCATGCTTAAAGAAATCTACGAGCAGCCAAGTGTAATTAAAGATACATACAGAGGAAGACTTCATGCAAATGAAGGAATTGTTCAGATGGCTGGTGTCGAAGACAATCTGGAGAAATTCTTAAATGCAAAACGTATTCTAATTGTGGCTTGCGGAACTTCTTGGCACGCAGGTCTAGTGGCAGAATATATTTTTGAAGAGTTTACGCGTATTCCTGTTGAAGTAGAATATGCTTCTGAATTTAGATACAGAAATCCAATTATCAATAAAGATGACGTAGTAATCGCGATTTCACAATCTGGTGAAACTGCAGATACTATGGCTGCAATTAAATTGGCTAAAGAAAACGGAGCGTTTGTATTTGGAGTTTGTAACGTAGTTGGATCTTCTATTTCTAGAGAAAGTCATGCAGGTGCTTATACGCACGCAGGGCCAGAAATTGGAGTAGCTTCTACTAAAGCTTTTACTACTCAAATCACTGTTTTAACCATGATTGCTTTGAGATTAGGAAAAGCTAAAGGAACTTTATCAAATACAGATTTCCATACTTACCTTCAAGAATTAGAAATCATTCCTGAGAAAGTATCTGAGGCATTAGAAACGAATGATAAAGCAAAAGAAATTGCTGCTGCTTTTAAAGACTCTCCAAACTGTCTTTATTTAGGTAGAGGATATAATTTTCCAGTTGCTTTAGAAGGAGCTTTAAAATTAAAAGAGATCTCTTATATACACGCAGAAGGATATCCAGCTGCCGAAATGAAACACGGCCCAATTGCTTTAATTGACGAATTTATGCCAGTTATTGTTATTGCTCCTAAACAAGGGCACTATGACAAGATTGTAAGTAACATTCAGGAAATTAAATCAAGAAGCGGTAAAATCATTGCAGTTGTTACAAAAGGAGATACTCAAGTACGCGAATTGGCAGATTATGTAATTGAAATTCCAGAAACTTCAGATGCATTATCGCCATTGGTTACTACTATTCCGTTGCAATTACTTTCTTATTACATTGCTGTAATGAGAGGTTGTAATGTTGATCAGCCTCGTAACTTAGCGAAGTCGGTTACTGTAGAATAAATTTATTTATCCAGATATAATAGTTTTAAAAAGCGAGATTTAGGTCTCGCTTTTTTTTATGTCTTATGATTTATGTTAATTATAAAATTTATAAAAACGACCAAATAAAGTTAAACTAAACTAAACTCTTAAACTAAACTCTAAGTAAGTTTAAAAGTTTAAAAATGTTAAAATAGCGAGATTTAGGTCTCGCTTTTTTTTATTATCAGAAATTTTTTTCTGGATATGTATTTTTATGAAATTTTCAAAAATTTGATAAAAAATTATATGTATGCATAGTATATTGATTTTTCTTTTGTATTTCTTTGTTTTTATTTTAATAAATTGAATTGATGAATAGTTAAAATATTGTACAAATTGATGAAAAATATCAATTTTATTTAACGTTTTTTTATGCATATTAAAATATTTATGTATTTTGGCTACATATACTAACGAAAAAACTACCCAAATGAGAGTCTACTTGCTAATTATGTTGTTATTCAGCGGAATATCTTTTGCGCAGAATACAATTACAGGTTCGGTTACAGATGGTACCAAACAATCTATTCCAGGAGCTAATGTTGTCGTTGTTGGAGAAAATAGTGGTACTTCCACTGATTTTGATGGTTCATTTAAATTGACGACCAATTCTAAACTGCCTTTTTCAATAAAAGTTTCGGCAGTAGGATTTGTGTCTAAAACAATTAGTGTGACATCAACAAATCAGAAGTTAAGTGTTATTTTAACAGATGAAGAAAACAAATTAGATGAAATTGTAGTTTCTGCATCTAGAACACCAGAGAGAGTTCTGGAATCTCCAGTAACAATTGAAAGAATGGGGGTTCAGGAAATCAAAAAAACAGCTTCGCCTTCTTTTTATGATGGTTTAGAAAATATGAAAGAGGTGCAGATGAACACTAGTAGTATGTCATTCAAGTCAATCAACACTAGAGGATTTGCAACTGTTGCGAATACTCGTTTCATGCAGTTGGTAGACGGAATGGATAACTCGTCTCCTTTGTTGAACTTTGTTTTAGGAAATATGATTGGGGTTTCGGAAGTTGATGTTCAAAGCGTGGAATTGCTTCCTGGGGCATCATCTGCTTTATATGGAGCAAATGCTTTCAATGGAATTTTATTTATGACAAGTAAAAGTCCGTTTACAAATCCAGGTATTTCAACTTATTTTAAATATGGAGCAACTTCGCAAGAGGCGGCAGGTACAAATGGGTATTATGATTTTGGTATTCGATTGGCTCATGCTTTCAATAAATACTTTGCTGCAAAAGCGAACTTTACCTATATGCAGGCTACAGATTGGTACGCAACAAATTATAACGATAAAACAAGAGGCGGTCTCGATAGAACAGATCCTAGTTATGATGGTATAAACGTATATGGTGATGAGGCTTCTACAAACATTAAAGGTGTTGGTTTAAAGCTAGAGGCAATGGGGTTGATTCCAGCTGGTGCATCTAACCTTTTGCCAAATTCAACTGTTAGTAGAACGGGGTATAATGAGATTGATTTAACAGATAATAAAGCTGCGAATAAGAAGGTAGATTTCTCTTTGCATGGAAGGCCTTTTGGAGACGAAAGATTGGAAATTATCTGGCAAAGTAAATTTGGTACAGGTAATGCCGTTTATCAAGGTGCAAACAGATATTATTTAAATGACTTTTTTATGCAACAGCATAAATTAGAATTTAAAGGGAAAAACTTTTTCGTAAGAGGGTATATGACTGCAGAAGATGGAGGACATTCTTATGATATGGTTTTTACAGGTATTAACGTAAACAGAAAATGGAAAGATGATAATACTTGGTTTGGTCAATATGCTGGAGCTTATATTCAAGGAACTTTGGCAGGTATGACACCGCAACAGGCTCATGCAACTGCTAGAGCTACAGCAGATACTGGTCGTTTCTTGCCAGGAACACCTGAATTTAAAAATGCGTTTAATCAAGTTATAAGTGATCCAGATGTTCTTAGCGGATCAAGATTGGTAGATAATTCTAAAATGTATCATTCTGATGCAAATTATAATTTTAGAGATATTATAAAATTTGCTGAAATTCAAGTTGGAGGTTCTTTCAGAGCATACGAACTTAACTCACACGGAAGAATTTATACTGATGCTGATAGCCCAATTAACTATAATGAGTATGGAGCGTATGCACAATTGATGAAAAAATTTATGGACGACAGATTGAAGTTTACAGGATCTCTTCGTTATGATAAATCTAAAAACTTTGATGGTAATTATTCTCCACGTTTATCTCTTGTATATTCTGCTGGAGAAAAAAGAAATCACAATTTCAGAGGGTCTTTTCAAACAGGTTTTAGAAATCCAACAACTCAAGATCAGTATATAGGTTTTAATATTGGAAATGCAGTACTGCTTGGTTCTGCTCCAGATAACTTGGTTAGATTCAATGAAACTTTTACTCTTAGCGCAGAAGGGCAGGCATATGTAGGAAGTCCAACAAAAGTTATGAATGGTAACGATGCTTATGGGAATTCTTATATAGCAAGTTCGGTAACTGCATTTTCAGCAATGGCGGGAACAGACCCAGTTGCAGCTGCGGCGTTGTTGAAAAAATCTAGAGCTAATTATGTAAAACCTGAAGAAGTAAAAGCTTTTGAATTGGGTTATCGTTCTATTTTTGAAGGTACATCAATAGATCTTAATGGATACTATAATATTTACAACGACTTTATTGGTAATTTAAATGTAGTTTCTCCTTTCTATGGAACTGCTCAGGATAATCCGAATATAGCGGCAGGTGTTTCCGATCCAGGTGTTCAGTCAATTAGAGCGCTTCAAAACGGAGAATATAGAGCGTATCAATTGTATACAAATTCAGATGTAGAAATACATTCATTAGGATTTGGAGTTGGGCTTTCTAGAAAAATAATTGCCGACTTTGAATTAGGGGTGAATTACAACTATGCTCAATTTGATTTTGATCAAGCAAAAGATCCAAGTTTTGAGCCTGGATTTAATACGCCAAAACATAGAATTAAAATGTCAGTTGGAAATGATAAGCTGTTTAAAAATTTCGGATTTAATGTTAGCGGAAGATGGAACAGTGAATATTTATGGCAGGCTGGTTTTGCTGATGGTATAATTAAATCTGCTACGGTAATTGATGCTCAGATAAACTATGGAATTCCAAAGTTGAAATCTGTTGTAAAATTAGGAGCGGCTAATATTGGCGGTAAAGAATACTACCAAGTTATTGGAGCTGGATTAATCGGACAGCAATATTTTGCTTCTTGGACTATTAACCCATAATTATTAATTCTAAGTCAAATTCATTATTGATGTTTCTTAATATAAAATTTGGAAACAGGTAATTATAAAAATATTAAGTTATGATAAAAAATTTCAAATGGCTTTTATTGGTTTCGTTAACCTTTATGGCTTGTAATAGTGATGACGATGTAGCTCCTGTTGTCGAGTCGTCTGATGGTAAACCTTTGACTGCGGGTAGTGCTGATTTTTCAAAGTATGTTGCTTTAGGTGATTCTTTTGCTGCAGGTTTTAGTGATAATGCTCTGTTTATAAAAGGACAAGAGGGAGCGTATCCAAATATTTTGGCGCAGCAGTTTGCTTTAGTGGGAGGGGGTGAGTTTAAAACGCCTTTTGCAAATGATAATATTGGAGGATTATTATTGGGAGGAAATGTTATAAGTGGACCACGTCTGTATCTTAACGGTACGCCAGTTCCAGTTGAAGGAGTGCCAACGACTGAGGTTACAGCACATTTATCGGGAACATTTAATAACTTAGGGGTTCCTGGAGCTAAAAGTTTTCATTTGCTAGCTCCTGGTTATGGCGATGTTGCTGGAGTTGCTTTAGGAAAGGCAAATCCATATTTTGCTCGTTTTGCGTCGAGTGCAACAACAACTGTTTTGGCAGATGCTTTAAGTCAGAATCCTACTTTTTTCTCGCTTTGGATTGGAGGAAACGATGAGTTAGGTTATGCAACTGCTGGTGGAGATCCTGCTGTGAATCCTTTAACGCCTCCTGCAACTTTTGAAGCGGCATATAAAGGCTTGGTTGCTCAGCTTGTTGCTGGCGGAAGAAAAGGAGTTATTGCTAATCTTCCGAATATAACAACTCTTCCTCATTTTCATGTAATTGTATATAATCAGCTTACTCAAGCAAATTTAACGGTTGAAGGAGTTAATATGGTTGCGGCTTTAAATGCTCAATTATATGGTCCTTTGCATAATGCGTTAGCCTATTTAGGGCAAGGAGATAGAATTAAGCTTTTGTCTACAACAGAAAATAATCCGTTATTAATTGTTGATGAAAACTTGCCAGATCTTTCTGCAAATCTAAAAGCGGTATTAATGGGCGGTGGATTAGATGCTACAACTGCTACAGTAATGGGACAGATTTTTGGAAAAGCAAGACAAGCGGTATCTACAGATTTAATTTGTTTAGGTGCTTCTTCTAGAATAGGTAAAGCTCCGAGCGTGCCAGCAGACGGAATTGCTTCTCCTTCTCCTTCTTTGTCACAATTAGGAATTACTTTCCCTTTGCCAGACAGATATGTTTTATTGCCTTCTGAAGTAGATGAGATAGAAGCGGCTACAATAGCTTACAATTTGGTAATTGAGGCAGCGGCAGAAGCAAATGGTTTGGCTTTTGTTGATGCTAAAACACTTATGGATCAATTAAATTCGTCAAACGGAATTACGGCAAACAATTTTACATTAAAATCAACATTTGTTACTGGAGGTATGTTTTCTTTAGATGGAGTTCACCCTTCTCCAAGGGGGTATGCTTTTATTGCTAATAAATTTATAGAAGCAATTAATGCGAAATATGGTTCGAACTTAAAAGGAGTTAATATTGGTAATTATCCGGTTTTATTTCCTGCTACATTATAATTAAAGCTATTTTTTTAACTTTAAAAACCGCTCATTTTTAAGATGCAGCGGTTTTTTCTTTTAGTAAAAAAAATGCTGTTTTTGTTATTTTTTAGGCAAGTTTTATGAATCAAACAAAATCATGGTATTTTTTATGAAAAAAAAATTGATTTTATATTTTAAAAAATTATCTTTGCGCTCTGAAAAAAGAGGTATTTTCGATAAACCTAAATAGCTATTTAATAAATACATAAGTAATGTCAAAAGTAATAGGAAAAGTTGCTCAAATCATTGGACCAGTAGTAGACGTAGTTTTCAACGGTAAAGATGTTGAACTTCCAAAAATTTATGATTCACTAGAAATCACTAAAAAAGACGGAACTATTTTAGTTCTAGAAGTACAATCTCATATTGGTGAAAACACTGTTCGTACCATTTCTATGGATTCAACAGACGGTTTAAGTAGAGGATATGAAGTAGTTGGAACTGGAAATCCAATCCAAATGCCAATCGGTCCAGATGTATATGGAAGATTATTTAATGTTGTTGGAGATGCCATTGACGGTTTAGGCGAATTGCCAAAAACTGGAGAGAACGGTCTGCCAATTCACAGACCAGCACCAAAATTTGAAGAATTATCAACTTCATCTGAAGTTTTATTTACAGGTATCAAAGTAATCGATTTGATCGAGCCTTATGCAAAAGGAGGAAAAATTGGATTGTTTGGTGGTGCAGGTGTTGGTAAAACAGTATTGATTCAGGAGTTGATCAACAATATCGCAAAAGGTCACGGTGGACTTTCAGTATTCGCAGGAGTAGGTGAAAGAACACGTGAAGGAAATGACTTGCTTCGTGAGATGTTAGAGTCAGGAATTATTAAATACGGTGATGATTTCATGCACTCTATGGAAAATGGAGGATGGGATTTATCTAAAGTAGATATGCCAGGAATGAGAGAGTCTAAAGCTACTTTCGTTTTCGGACAAATGAATGAGCCACCTGGAGCTCGTGCACGTGTGGCACTTTCAGGATTATCTATCGCTGAGTACTTCCGTGATGGAGCTGGATCAGACCAAGGAAAAGACGTATTATTCTTCGTTGATAACATCTTCCGTTTTACACAAGCAGGTTCTGAGGTATCAGCACTTTTAGGGCGTATGCCATCTGCGGTAGGTTACCAACCAACATTAGCAACTGAGATGGGTGCTATGCAAGAGCGTATTACATCTACAAACAAAGGATCTATTACATCTGTACAAGCGGTTTACGTTCCTGCGGATGACTTAACTGACCCGGCGCCAGCTACAACTTTCGCGCACTTAGATGCAACAACTGTATTGTCACGTAAAATTGCTGAGTTAGGTATTTATCCTGCGGTTGACCCATTAGATTCAACTTCAAGAATTTTGACTCCTCAAATTTTAGGAAACGAGCACTACGATTGTGCGCAAAGAGTAAAAGAAATTCTTCAAAAATACAAACAATTACAAGATATCATCGCGATCTTAGGTATGGAGGAGTTATCTGAAGAAGATAAACTTGCAGTATCTAGAGCACGTCGTGTACAACGTTTCTTGTCTCAGCCATTCCACGTAGCAGAGCAATTTACAGGTATCCCAGGTGTATTAGTTGATATTAAAGATACTATCAAAGGATTCAACATGATTATCGATGGTGAGTTAGATCACCTTCCAGAAGCTGCTTTCAACTTGAAAGGTTCTATTCAAGATGCAATCGAAGCTGGAGAGAAAATGTTGGCTGAAGCTTAATATAAATTATGAATTATGAGTTATAAATTATGAGTTTCTACTCACTTATAACTCATAACTTATAACTCATAACTCAAAAAAAATGATTTTAGAAATAGTATCACCAGAAGCGAAATTATTTTCAGGAGAGGTAACTTCGGTTAGCTTACCAGGAGTTAATGGAAGCTTTCAGATTTTAAATCATCACGCGCCAATTGTTTCTATCTTAGAAGAAGGAACTATTAAAATTGCAGCTCCAAGCTTCAATTTTTCTAAAGAGGCTGCTGATAAATTCACGAGAGTTAATGACCAAACTTATACTTTAGAGATTAAGTCAGGAACAATCGAAATGAAAAACAATAAGATAATTGTATTAGTTGACTAAAACAATTTCAAAATAAGCTAAAAAGCCAGACAGTATTGTCTGGCTTTTTATTTTTGTGAACTTAAGAAAGTGGATACTGTAATACTATTTTTTGCCATAGAGATTTATGTATTTTGTAATATAAATAATATACTTTGAAAAATAAGTAAGAAATTATTTAATATAATATATATTTGTAGCTCTATTAACATTTAAACCACTTATTATGAAAAGAGTTTTTTTAGGAATGCTATTGTTAGCACTAGGATTTGGAACAATGTCTTTTGCTTCGAGTTCTACTAGTATTATTAAGATTTCAGCAGAAGCTGTAAATGTTGAATTTGGTCCAACTTATACTGCACCTTGGTTAGGGATCTGCTGTGAGTCACCACTTACTGCAGTTGAGCGCGATATTGCGAAACGTGGCTATCCTGCTACCACTCAATATACTATTAATAGCACAACAAGTAATACGGTGACTTATACGATTAATTAAATTGTTTAAAATTTAGTTAAGTAAATATATTTTAAGCCAGATTTTAAAGTCTGGCTTTTTTTATTTTTGGCAAATGGAAGAACTAGAATTTGATCAATTGATTTATGTTTCGAAAAGACCTTTTTGGCATTTTCTGATTGCATTGCCATTATATTATTTTTCAATTTCAATGATTTTTAAAACCTTGGATCTCTTTTCGTCAGGAAAAATAATTGAAGTACTGAAATTTGTTTTGGCAACATTTTTTATGTTAATCTGTGCGGCAGGACTGACTTTTACAAAAAGAGTTTATACAAGTTCCAAACTGAAGACAGTTAGATTTAATTTTACTCTGTTTAAGATTCCATTATGTAAAGATTCTGTTTTTAAAAATGTACAATACATATCGGTATATAAAAATCATTCAGATCGCGACTTTGAAATATATATATGGTTATCTGAAACAAAGAAAAAGTCGATCTCTGTTCATTTAGATTTGAAATCTGCATTTAGTTATGCATTAAAAATAGCAGATGGTTTGCAGGTTAATTTACTAGATGCTACTGAGAAAGGAAACTTTAAATGGGTAGAAAAAGAAAAAACACAATAAATTGAAAGTCAGACGTTTTGTTTGGCTTTTTTATTTTATTACTTTTGAAGTATTAAAATCTCTTTATAAAATATTTGGTCAATAGTAAGAGCTCAGTAAGCTTTTACAGTTTTGCTTCATGATTAGAAAATGAAGCATAATTTTTTATGTCAAATTTTATAAAGAATATATATGAAAAATATATCAAAAGTTGCTGTTCTTGGCGGCGGCGGAAGAACTGGAAAATATCTTGTAAACCAGTTATTAGAAAACGGATTTAGTGTAAAACTGCTATTAAGAAATCCAGACGACTTTACTATTCAAAATTCAAAAATAGAAATTATAAAAGGTGATGCTATTGATGAAGAATCTATAAATGTATTGCTTAAGGATTGTCAGGCCGTATTGAGTACAATTGGACAAAGGCCTGGAGAGCCAATGGTGGCAAGCCAGGCGACGAAAAATATTCTGAAAGCGATGGACAAATATGATATTCAAAGATATGTTTTGCTGGCAGGACTGAATATTGATACGCCATTTGATAAAAAAAGTCCGAAAACAATTATGGCGACTGATTGGATGAAAACGAATTTTCCTGAAATCCAAAAAGACCGACAATTAACTTATGATCTTTTGGTTGAAAGTAAAATAGATTGGACGCAAGTTCGAGTTCCGTTAATCATTTTTTCAGATGAAACTGCTCAAATCTCTGTAAACTTGGAAGATTGTTTGGGAGAAAAGATTTCAGCTTTTGATATTTCGAGGTTCATAGTGAAAGAGATGATCGAATCACATTATATCAGACAATCACCTTTTATTAGTGCAATTTAAATCTTAAATTTATACAGCGGATCTTAATAGTATCCGCTGTTTTATTTTGTTGTAATTTCAATTGCATAACTTTGTTTTATGAAAATACCTGAAAATCTTAACCAGAAAATCGAAAATAGAAAGGTGAATAACCTTTTTAGGAAACTGCCTGTTTTTACTAATCTGGTAGATTTTTCTTCAAATGATTATATCGGATTTTCTAAATCAGAAATTATTTTCAAGCACACTCATGCCTATTTACTAGAAAATGAAATGCTGCAAAATGGAGCAACAGGTTCAAGATTGATTACAGGAAACCACTCTCTATATCAAATTGCAGAAAATTATATAGCGCAATTTCATGATGCAGAAGCTACTTTAATTTTTAATTCGGGACACAATGCCAATTTAGGTTTTTTTAGCGCCGTACCGCAAGAAAATGATGTTGTTTTGTATGATGAATTATGTCATGCTTCAATAAAAGATGGAATTGCAATGTCGAACGCTCAATCGCACCATTTTATCCATAATGATATTGAAGATTTGGAACGTCTTATTCTTAAATTCCCAACTACCAATATTTACATTGTAACAGAAACTGTTTTTTCGATGGACGGTGATAGTCCGAATTTAGAAGAACTGATTCAGCTTTCAGAAAAGTACCATTGTTATTTGGTTGTTGATGAAGCCCATGCATTAGGCGTTTTTGGAGAAAAAGGAGAAGGCATGACGCAGTATTTACAATTGCACGATCGTTTTTTTGCTCGAATAGTGACTTTTGGTAAAGGTTTAGGATGTCAAGGCGCGGCTGTTTTAGGATCTGTAGAACTAAAAGAATATCTTGTGAATTTTGCAAGAAGCTTTATTTTCAGTACAGGTTTATCTCCACATTCTGTCGCAACAATTTTTACAGCTTATCAGCAATTAGAAATTGAAAAAGAAACAAGAGAAAAGCTGCGTCAGAATATTGTGTTTTTTAATCAGCAGAAAAATTTGCTGGGTTTAAAACCAATGTTCGTTCATAGTAAATCTCCAATACATTCTGCTATAGTTCCAGGAAATGAAAACGTAAAAAAGTTAGCGCAGGAACTTCAAGATAAAGGATTCGATGTGCAGGCGATTCTTTCGCCAATTGTTCCAGAGGGCCAGGAGCGTCTTCGTTTTTGTATCCACAGTTATAATTCTCAGGAAGAAATTAATCAGGTTTTAGAATTAGTTAGAGACTTTGTTTTTTTAAATTCTGATTTTTCCAAAACTTTAATTTGAAAAAAGAGTAAAGTTTTTTGTAACGTTTCGTTTATTCGATTACTTACAAGCTGTAATCAAATAAACCACATTAAATCATGAAAACCAGATTTCAATTTATAGTTACAGTACTTGCATTCTTCTTTGTTTGTGTTATTTCAGCCCAAACAAAAACTCCAAAACTTGAAAATTCTCTTCTTTGGGAGGTTTCGGGAAAAGGACTTCAAAAATCTTCTTATTTGTACGGAACAATTCATATGATCTGTTCAAAAGATTATTTTTTATCTGAAAAAGCCAAAAACGCTTTTGAAAAATCGGATAAATTGTTTTTAGAAATCAACTTTACAGACCCGAACGAAATGAGCCAAATGCAGCAATTGGCGATGGGAAAAGAGCCGTTGAGCAAAAAGCTAACTCCAGAACAGCTGGCTAAACTAGATTCAATTTTGAAAAAGAGTACAGGAATGTCGGTTCAGCAAGTAGATAGTTTTAGCCTTTTGACTGTTTTGAGTTTGATTTCTATTAAGAGTTTTGGCTGTACAGATTTAAAGTTTTATGAAATGGAATTCTCGGATGCAGCCAAAAAAAGAAATGTTTCTATTGCGGGATTAGAATCTGTTAAATCTCAATTTGAAATTTTTGAAAATGCTTATTCTAATGATGAAATGCTGGCGCTTTTAGAAGAATCAACTCCTGATGAAACAGTTGAATTGGTCGATGCTTATAAAAATGAAAATATCGAAGCCATGTATGCAGTTAGTACAGATAAACGATTTACAAGTGAAAAAACTAAAAAGCAGATTCTTGATAACAGAAATCTAAACTGGGTAAAACAAATACCGGAGTTAACAAAGCAAAATAGTGTTTTTATAGCAGTTGGAGCGGCGCATTTAGGAGGTGAGTATGGAGTTATTAATTTATTGAGAAAAGAAGGATATACTGTAAAACCTGTAATGAATTAAATCTGTTTTGAGAGAGAAAGAACAAGAGTTTTTAAATCGGATAGAAAGCCATAAAGGAATTTTGTATAAAGTTTCTAAGATGTATATGGATAATTCTGATGACCAGCAGGATTTGTTTCAGGAAATTGTATGCCAGCTCTGGAAATCTTATGAGTCTTTTCGAAATGAAAGCCAGTTTTCGACTTGGATGTACAGAGTGGCAGTAAATACAGCAATTGTCTTTCTGAAAAAAGAAAAACGGAAAGTAGATAAATATGAAATTACTTCGGAGAATGTTAAAGATGATGAAGGTGATTCTCATATAAAAGAAAGTCAGTTGGATCATTTTTACAAAGCGGTACAGAAACTCGAAAAAATAGATAAGGCCATAATTTTTTATCAGTTAGAAGGTTTCTCTCATAAAGAAATAGGAGAGAACTTAGGAATTTCTGAAGGAAATGCGAGAGTAAAACTTAATAGAGCCAAGGAAAAATTAAAAGAAATTATAAAAAATCAGGGATATGGATTTTAACGATATACAAAATGCATGGAATAACGAAAAGCCAGAAAACGTTATTCTACCAAAAAATTTAGAAAAGATTCAATCGGCCAATATGCCATTGGATAAAATCAGAAGAAATCTTAAAAATGAATTTGTTTATCAAATAATATCTATGTTTTTTTTGGGGACTATTCCGCTGATTTGTCATTTTAATGCACAAATGTTTTTTTTGTATTATTTGATTTATAGTTTGTTTTTGGCGGTTTGCGTTTATTATTTAGTAAAATTATATTTCTTTTTTAAACGGTTAAATGCAACAACTTTGAAAACAAAAGACAGTTTGTATGAGACTTATTTTGATATTAGACTAAATATGGAATTGTATAAAACATTTGGGTTTTCGCTAACTCCCTTTTTGGTTATTTATCTATTAGGATTTTATTTTTACGGTCTCTCTAAGACTTCGGGTTTATCAAATTTTGAATTTTCTAATGGACAATTAATAGGTTTCTTTGCGATTGTTGTTTTTACAGTGCTATCTATGGGAATTTCTTTAGAATGGTGGGTTCAAAAGTTTTATGGAAAATATGCCAAAGAAATAAAAAAAGTAATTGACGAATTGAAAGAAGAATAAAAAAGAAAAACCCATCATTAAGATGGGTTTTTTTATAGCTAAAAATATTAATGAAGTATAATTTTCTTTTTAGAAACGTAGCCATTCTGGAGATTGGCTTTTACAAATAAAACCTGATTTCCTGTTTGTAAATTAGAAATCTGTAATTCGGTACTGTTGATTTTCTTTTTGCTAAAGATTTCTTGACCAAGAACATTGTAAATCACCACATCATTAATCGATTCTTTTGATGAAGAAACTTTGATTACTTTGTTTTTTACAGAAACTGTTATTCCATCAGAAAGATTCTCAAACTCTTCATTCCCTAAAGTTTTATTGGTGTACTTAAGGGTAAAGCGATCTGTGAAGGTTCCAATAGCTGTATTGAAAGTATAATTTCCGGCACGAAGATCGGTTACCGTTCCCGCTGTCTTGTCTTCCAGATAGACTTCCTGAGTGTCAAAGAATCCGTCCGCCTGGTCAATTGCAATTGTCATATCGCCCGCAATGGCTGATTTATATCCCAGCGGAATCACTTCCGTATTGTCAAATGGAAGCGCGCGTCCCTGAATAGTCAATTTCTTTGTTCCATTGATGGTGTAGAAATCTACATAAGAATTTGATCCCATCGTTGCCGCATCGTAGTTTACGTCGATATCGTTTGTCGCTCCCTGCGCATAGCCAAGCAGAACCTGTTTGTAGGCACCTTCGGTATTGCTCAGAGTCATCCACAGGCGGTTCTTCTCCACACTCTCTGTTTTTGCAGTTTTGTAGAATTGCGTGTTATTGCCGTCCACACGCATTACATTGGTGAAGTTCAGAGTCGCAGTGGTCGGCTTGCAGATGAATCCCTGTCCCGCCGCAATGTATCCCTGGAACTGCTGCCCGTCAAGCTCTGCGCCTCCGGCACCTCCCAAAAGGTTGAAGACTGCAAAATCTGCACTGGCGTAAGTGTACACATTGCTTCCTGCCTGTTTTGTCGGAGTCGAGTTATGCGTCCATAAATATAGCGCGCCTAAATCGGTATTGGCATTTATTAAAGCCACTGCATCCACAGCAGAAGGATATGGATTGCCCACAAGATTCCATTTCCCTTGAGAAACCGGCGCAGGTATATCTCCATTGTTTGGAATACCTGTAAACTGCCCTGTGAAAACTGAAGGACTGTTGATGTCAAAAGTCTGAGGGGCTCTTATGCTGAATCCTCTTCCTATTGCCATATCCATTTTCCCGTTGTAATCGATCACCCATTTTAGATCAGAATCATAATAGTAGTATTTGTCATAAAGGGTGTTTGGCGAAAAATCGTGCAGGGTGAAGTTTGATTTCGTAACTGGGGTTGACCAGTATGTAAGATCATATCGGCGAACTGATGTTTCTCTTTTGTAGATAATCTCTCCAGTATTGACTGCATTGGTAGTCTGGATCAGACTTGAGTTGTTTTCAAATATCAGCTGTCCGTTTGTTGTTACAGCATTTGTAATTCTTAAAGTTACGCCTGTATGAATTGTAACAATAGCACCAGAATTAACAGTTAAGGCACACATAGAAGTGCTTGCTGTAAAAGGTTGATTTGGTGTTGTTGATGCAATAATAGCTCTTTTGGTTAAATCTGGAGCACCACTTGACCATGCTGATCCGTTCCAAGTAGTTGTAGATTCATTGCTTATTGTTACGCTAGATGTAGTTGGAGAATTACAACCGCCAACACTCACTCTAAACGCATAAGATCCAACAGCTAAATTTGGAACTGTAAACGTGGTTCCGCTACCATTATAAGTTGCAGAAGCAGTTCCAGTTTGTGTTATCTGCCAAGTTCCTAAAGCCGGAAGATTAGTTAAATCAACGCTTCCTGCACTAGGACAGGTTACATTATGAGTAGCACTTACAGTAGGAGGTGCAAGTAAAATAGTTATAGTCGCATTATTATTGTTGTAATCATCTCCCGAAATATCTGTAACGGTATTTAAAGAGGGATCAGTTCCAGTAACTGTTGCCGAATTAATAATTCTTCCTGCTGCAACATCTGCTGCAGTAATGGTGTAAGTTGCAGTTATTGTTGCTGTTTGACCAACTGCTAGAGAAGAAATTAAATTACTCGAAAATACAATTCCGGGCAGTGGATCTGAAACACTGATATTAGTAATTGGAACTTGTCCAGTATTTTTTATATCGAAACTGTAAGTTATTTGATCGCCAGCTTTACCGCATGATGATAATGTAGCTTTTTTTACCATACTTAAATCAGCAATTTTAAGTGAACTTGTATTGAAAGCAATAAAAGCGCAATCAGAACTTCCTGAAAAGACAACTACAAAACGATCAACTTGTGCTGCATTTGCTGAAGTAATACCAAACGCACTCGTTTCGATTCCCAGCATTCTAATATCTCTTGTTGCTGCAGGTGTAAAAGACACTGCACCATCAGTTGCTCTAAATAAATCTAAACTGTAAGTTCCAATAACCGAAACAGAACTAAAATTAACAGATATTTGATTACCAACAGTATTGCCAGAAGCATCAACAAATTTAAAAATGTCTGCTGATCCTCCCGTGTCTGCAACCTGAGTAACAATTATATCTGGAATATTATCATTTATTCCAACTAAATTTAAATTGTTTGTTCCAATTTTAAATTCGGAAGAACCACTTGGAATATTTGCGATTCCTGTTCCAAGGCTTAATCCATTATTGCCATCTGTAAGTCTTGACGCTCTTTCGCTTCCAGTAGGTACAGTTCCTGCTAGTGGAGGAGTCAGCACAGTTGCAGTTGCCGATCCATCTATCATTGAACCTTGGAGAAAATATGTATTTGTAGTTGCTCCTAAAGTTTGAATTTTTAAGGCTCTAAAATTTTGTGCTTCAAAAGTAACAGCGTTAGCAGTTAATTTGCTATCATCTACACCAGTTGAAAAGGTTTTTCCTCTCCACTCAAACGCTAGTAAATTATTAACATTATCAGGACGGTTTCCTACTCCTGTTGCTGCATTGGAAGTCCAGTAATTGGTTCCACTTTTATTCCAGTCAGTATGAATTCTGGTGATCGTGTTACTTTGACTAGTTACTTTTAAAGATATCAGAAAAACGAGAATACTAATTTTTTTTAATAATAAAGAACGAGAATTCGATGGCTTTTTTGTGCTCATGAAGTTGGTTAAGATTAGTTGATAAAGGGTCTCTTTTTGGTAAGCTTTTTTTTAATTATTATTGTTTTGATATGTAAAAATCCGACAGTGATTAATTGTCGGATTTTTGATTATGATTATAATCTCATTAGTTGAAAATTACTTTTTTCGTGACAGTATGGCCATTTTCTAAAATAACTTTTACTAATAAAACTTGATTGCTCGATTGTAAATTGCTTATCTGCAATTCGTTTGAATCGATTTTACTTTTGTTGTATAACAACTGACCTCCAATGTTATAAATCTGTACTTCTTCTATATTTTCAGAAGAGGTTACTTTTACAACTTTTGATTTTACAGAGACTAAAACACTGTTTTCAAGATTTTCAAAATCATCAGTGCCTAAAGTTTTATTCGTGTATTTAAGAGTAAAACGATCTGTAAAAGTTCCTGTAGCCGTAGTGAAAGTATAATTTGAACTACGCAAATCAGTTATGATTCCAGTTGTTTTGTCTTCCAAATAAACAGCTTGTGTGTCAAAAAATCCATCAGCGTGATCAATAGCAATTGTAAATTCGCCAGCAATAGTTGTTTTATATCCTAACGGAATTACTTCTGTATTGTCAAATGGAAGCGCGCGTCCTTGAATTGTCAATTTTTTAGATTCATTAATACTATAAAAATCAACGTAAGTATTACTGTTTAAAGTCGCTGCATCATAATCAATATCCCATCCGTTTGTTGCGCCTTCTGCATATCCTATTAAAGTTTGTTTAAAAGCACTTTCGCTATTTTTTAAATTTAGCCATAAACGATTTCTTTCAGAGCTTTCAGTAGTTTTAAAGAATGTTTTATTATTTGCTTTAAGACGTAAGTCGTTTGTAAATAACACAGAACTTATCGTTGGTTTTACAAAGAATCCTTGGCCAGCTGCAATATATCCTGTTGGTGTAGCACCTCCCGAATTTGCTTGAACTCCACCCATTTTGCTATAGGTTGCGAAATCGGCACTATCGTAAGTATACACATTACTTCCTTCTGCTTTTGATGGTGGTGTATTGTGTGTCCAGAAGTATAATGCTCCTAGACCATCATTATTCGAAATTAAATCGTAAGCATTTATTGCAGATGGGTATGGATTTCCAATAAAGCTCGATTTTCCAGCTGCTAGATTAACAGAAATATCTCCATTATTAGGGGTTCCATAGAATTGTCCTGTAAAATCAGCTGGTGTATTGATATCAAAAGTCTGTGGTGCTCTTACACTATAACCTTCTCCAACACCCATAACCATGGTTCCGTTGTAATTGGTAATCCATTTAGAATCCCAATAGTAATATTTGTCATACAGGGTGTTTGGTGAGAAATCATGCAATGTAAAACTTGGATTGTCTACTGGTGATGACCAATAAGTCAAATCATAACGAGTTACATTTATAGTTCTTTGATATTCAAAAGCAGTTGCTTCTCCACTAAACATAGTTTTACTTGTAGAAGTCTGAAGAAGTGCTCCGCCACTCTGTATAAGTAGTTTTGCGCCTGTTCCAACAATGATATCCTCATCAACAGTCAATGTTACATCAGTTGGAACTGTTAGCGTATATCCTGCATTAACAGTACAAGAACAAACTGAAATGTCTGAACTTAGTGTGGTATTTCCGTTAATTACCAGAGTACTTCCGCTTGGAATAGTTCCTGTTCCGTTATAAACAGCATCAGTTTTTATAAAGTTAAATCCAAGATTAGCATCACCACCATCTTCTCTCAAACGAATTTCTACTCTTGAATTACTGTTTAAAGCATAAAGCTGTCCAGAATTTACTAAGAATGAAGCGTTATTCCATCCGTCTTGAGAAAATATCAAAACATCATCGATATAAATTTCAACAGCATCATCATGATTGCTATGTTCTATTTGATATTGTCCGCAAACAAAACCTTTACGTTTGTAAACCGTTGTAAAGTTGTCATTTGGTACTTGAGCTCCTTCCCAAATTGTTGCAGATGAAGGAGATTTATCTCTTGTCCAATAAGCAGTTGAGTAAATGTTTAAATGCGGATCAACATAATTTCCAGCATATCTAACATTTGTCAAAGTTAAATCATTACCAACATAGCCATATACATTCCAAACTTTATCCCCGTATTGAGTTGGGTCACCTTTTGGTAAACCAAAGTAAAAAGTAGTTCTTGAATCGCCTCCGTCTTCATAGTATTCAAGCACAAATTGATGATCACCAACACTTAAATTTGATGTGAAATAGTCATTTACATAACCGTGTCCATTCCATCTTGCAAAAACTTGCACACCATCGATATACAGTCTAATACCATCATCACTTCCTAAGTTAAAACCATATAAACCTGCTTCGGTTATTGTTGCAGTCATTTTGTATCGCACAAAAAATCTATCTGAAGGAGCAGTATCGCAGGCAAAATTTGTAGTTACACCCGAAATAGCGCCACTTCCATTATTTCTATCAAAGTTTTTACTTTCAGTTACAGTTCCAATATAAGTGGCAATACTGCTGCTTGGTAAATCAGGGAAAGTAATACTTGGCGGTAAAGCGGCATTATCTACTATTTTATAAACATATCCATTCCAAAGATTTGCTCCAAAAGCAACTTGATCTCCAGTCGGCGCACATGGCGGAGTAGTCACATTAACCGTTACAGTTGTAGTTGAGTAATTTGTACCATTTGAAATTGTATATTCAAATGTAGCAGTTCCTGTAAAACCAGGTGTTGGCGTAAATGTAATATTAGTTGTTCCATTAACTTGTACAGTTCCTCCAGTTGTTGGCTGTGTTGCTGTAATTGATGCTAACGGAGTGTAATTTTCGTCATTTGATAAAATCGGAATATTAATAGCTGTGTTCGAATTTGTAGATGCCGTATCTGGATTAGCAGTTATTAAGTTCGAAGGTTCTACAACACCGCTAAGAGTTGGTCCAACTTCTCCGCCATAATCATTTTTTATATTGAAATATCCATTATAAAGATTTGATACTGCATATGGATAGATTCTGATGTAAAATGTTTGATTAGTGCTACTTGAAACAGTTGTTCCAGTAGGGAAGTTTAGAGTTACTGTTGTATCGGTTCCTTTTACCGTTGCTGTTGCGCCTAATAAAACTGTACCATTGTCAGCGAAAGTTGGGTCTGTAGAATAACGCACTTGGATCATAGATGCTCCTTCATTGTTCGCGCCATTTCCGTTCCCGTTTCCATTCCCATTCCCGTTTCCTGCAGGAGAGAAATAGATGAATTTGAATTGTGTAAGTGTCAGTTTGTAATTCGCTTTAGGCGTAACACTCATCTGGACATATCTGTTGTAATCAATTGCTGTTGAGCCATTATTTTGCAATCCACTTAAATTAAAGTAATTGCTATAAATACCCATACTCCAGTTTGTGCCAGTTATGGTAAGATCATTTCCAATTATATTAGAATCTGTAACTACAGCTTTAGGCTGTTGCAACGCACCATTCCAAATAATTAATTTTGGACTAAGTTCAGTAACATATACTACAACAGTTGCAGTGGCAGTTTTAGTTCCGTTTGTTAAAGTGTACGTAAATGAAGTAGTTCCTGTGAAAGCTGTTGCAGGTGTAAAAGTGAAAATGTTATTATTTCTAGTAACAGTTCCAGCAGCCGTCGAAGGCTGTGTGAAAGTTATAGTTGCGCCAGCTGTATTCGTGTCATTCGTTAATGGATTAAATGAAATAGCTCTTTTTTCTTGTGTAGTAACAATATCGTCATTTGCATTTAAATCAGTTGTGTCATATTTTAAAACAGTTCCCGTAATTGTAGGAACAGTACCAGTGCTTTTTGTATTTGTATTTGCTAAAAATATTGGAGAACCATTATCTGTATTAGATTTCAATTTATAGCCATAAACACGCAATGTCAATTTTTCGCCAGCGTACAATGTGATATTAGATAAATCTAAAGATTTAGTCACTTTACCACTGCTAGTTGCTTCGTCAATAAGTAAATTACTTGTAGCAAAATTGTCTTTAGAATAACGCACTTGATATCTCTGAACGTAAAGATTGCTGTCGCCATTATACGTAAAATTAAATTTTGCTAGCTTAACTTTATAGCCTGTTTTAGCAGATGCTGTTAATTGGAAATATTTGCTTTCGTCAATGCTAAATTGAGTTGGCCATGAAGTTCCCTTAAACCCTTCATCATTTAAAGCTTGTAAAGTTATACCTGAGCCACCCGTTAAATTTTCTGCGCTCACTGCATCTGTAGATGCATAAATGGTTGGTGTAGTTGTTGTCGTGCCTTCCCATTTAACCAAATCAGATATTACAGGCGCTGTAACCGTTACATTTACTGTGGCTGTAGAAGTGTTTGTTCCGTCGCCAATCGTGTAAGTAAAAGAAGTTGATCCAGTAAAACCAGTTGCTGGTGTAAACTTTATTGTATTATCTGAATTTACAACAGCAGTTCCGTTTGCTGACTGAGTTGCAATTGCTACTGATGATATCGGGCTGTTAGCCTGAATGTCATTAGCCAAAACATTAATAAAAGTAAAATTGTTTTGAATAGTTGTAGCAGTATCGTTATAAGCTTGCAACGTAGGAACGTAGGCGCTTACTTTCCCATTTATTGTTGGCACTGTATATGTACCTCCAGAATTAATGTCTGTATGTGAACTCATTAATGCCCATCTAGCATCACTCCACCCTGTATTTCCTCGGTCGTACCCATAAAAACGAATGTACATTGTTTCACCAGGTAGAACAACAACTCCTGTTGGGAATGACAATGTTACGTTGGTTTTTGATGAAAGCACTGGACTTTGATCGTCTAGCAATAATGTTCCGTTTGAAGGAAATGAGCTGTCTTTAGAATATCTTACTTGATATTTTCTTGGCCCGCTACTTCCGTCATAAGTGTTATATGCATATTTTAAAGTGGCTAAATCTATTTTGTAACCAGCATTTGCTGTAACAGAAATTTGAATGTATTCGGATGAACTAATAAAATTTCCAACAGGCCAGTTTGTTCCAGTAAAACCAGCATAGTTAAGCGTAGTCAAATGGGTTCCAGACATATTAGCTGAAGTAATGTTCGAAACTAAGACGTTTGGAGCAAAGCCACTAGGTTGATCCCACTTTACTAAATCAACATTTTGAGCTAACGCGAAAAAAGGCAATAAAAAAAATAAAAGTAGAGTTCTCTTCATGTTAAATGTTTTCTATCAGTTTGTTATGCTGGCATAAGATTTTTTAGCCGTCGCAAAGATAGATACATCTACGAGCAGGGAATAGTTAGGGTTTTGATAACCTATATATAATCGATGAATTGTTAAAAAACTCGATGAACTACATTGAAAAATTTAATATTAGTCAATATTTCTTATAAAATGTTAAAAAATATTATAAGAATAATCGCAAGAAAAGATGTTTTTTTAGACTGTTTTTTGAGATTTTAGACTAAAAAACGTCAGATTTGCTATAAATTCTGCAAAATGGGAATAATTTATAACCAAAAGTTGTTTTAGGAAATAGTAGATTTTATTATAATTTTCAAGATCGATATATTTGATTTTAAAAGAGTTAGTAGAGAAGCTTTTTAAAAATAAGAATGAAAGCTAATTTTCTTCCAATTCTTTCACTTTTTCATAAACCAAATTGCTTTCAAAACCCCTACGTAGCATGTAGTCACAGAACTTTTTACGCTTTTTTAGAGTATCACTTTCTGATAAATTATTCCAGCATCTTTCAGCAAGATTTTCAAAGGTTTCAAAATATTCTTCAGAGGTAATTTCCTTTAAAGCCAAAGTGATGTTCGTCGAGGAAATGTTCCTTGCTTTAAGTTCGTTTGTAATTCTAATTTTTCCCCAACTTTTGATTCTGTGTTTGCCTCTTGCAAAGCTGCAGGCAAAACGAGTTTCATTTAGAAAATTTCCCTCGATCAGTTGTACGACAATACTTTCAATCTCATCCGGCGTCATTTTTAAGCTATATAATTTTGCAATAACTTCTTCATGACATCGTTCTTGGTAGGCACAAAAATGTTCAAGTTTTTGTAGCGCTTCTTTGGGAGTAAAAGTGTTATTCGTCGGTTTTTTCATGTGTTTTAACGTTTAATTGTAGTAATTGTCAATTAGTTGTAAAATAATTCTAAAATTTGTTAAGAAATAAACAAAAGAAATAAATTATAACCTTGCGTGTTAGGCTAATTTAAATATTTTTGTATGTGATTTTAACAGTTTCAGATTGGCCTAAAAGTCAACATTTTAACATTCTGATTCAGGTTTAAAATTAGAAGTTGTACTTCTCTTTTGAGATGAAGAAATGCCATTTTCTGCTTTTTAAGCAACCCAAAAACAAATTTAATACAAATACCTACTTCATATGATGAGAAAACTACTTTACTCGTTTTTATTGTCCCATTTTTCAAGATCTTTTCCCCAAAGATCATATACGCCAAGTTTAGGGCTATTTTGCCTGATGATGTTTTTTGTGTTTTCTTTTGCTAATGCGGCAACGCGAACTGCAACTTCAAGCGGTAATTGGAGTAGTACGGCAACTTGGGGTAATAATCCTATTCCAACTGCTGCAGATGATGTTATCATAAGCGATGGTGTTACAGTTACTGTAAATGTAAGTAATGCAGTTGCAAGCACACTTCAAGTAGGAAATGGAAATGGTATAGCTTTATTACAATTTAATAGTGGTTCTCAGTTAACGGTTACAAATTTAGTAACTATTGGTAGAGCTGGTAATAATAATCGTAGAGGAACTATAACTATGACCAGTGGTGGAACTTTAATTGCTGGAGGTCTTTATGTTGCAAATGGAGGAAGTAATACTTTTAATTCAGGAGCAGGTACAGTGCAATTAACAGGAACATATGTCTTACCAACAACAATATTTACAACATTCAATAATCTAACGGTAAGTTCGGGAACAACGACATTAGGAACTGGATTGACAATAAATGGAAATTTATCTATTACAGGAGGAGGTCTTACAGCAGGATCTAATAACTTGGTAATTGATGGGAATTTTACAAATGCAGGAACTTTTACACCTGGAACAGCAACTGTTACTTTGGATGGTGTAAACCAATCTTTCAATGTTACTAACTTTTATAATCTTGTATTCTCAGGAGGAGGAACAAAAACTTTCCCTACTTCAGCGGTTGCAATTTCAGGCAATCTTTCAATTGCTTCTGGAACTTTGGCCAACTTAAATACAAATACAGGACATACTGCAGGAACGTTAACACTTAATGGAACAGGGCAAAATAATGGCTCATACGGAAGTACAGTTAGTGCAGCAACTTTTAAAAATAGTACCTACTTTGGTACGAGTGCAACTGGGATATTAAATGTAAATACAGCGAGTTGTACAGCTGGTTATTGGACTGGTGCTACCAGTACAGATTGGAATACAGCGTCAAACTGGTGTGGAAATACAATACCAACGGCAACAACAGATGTAGTTATTCCATCAGGAACAACATATCAACCTACAATTGCTGCATCAACAACAGCTTTGACTAGAAATTTAACGATCAATAGTGGTGCAACACTAACGATGGCTAATAGTACAAGTGCTTTATTAAATGTAAGCGGGAATTTTACAAATAACGGAACATTTACTCCTGGAACAGCAGGAACAGTAACTTTCAACGGAACAAACCAATCAACAAATGTTACTAGCTTTTATAATTTAGCAATCTCTGGTTCAGGAACATTAACTTTTACTGCGGCAACGAATGTGGCAGGACTTTGGTCTGTTTCTAAAGGTGCAAAAGCAGCTTTGGGATCTTATTCACATACTGCAGGAGTATTGACGTTAGCTGGTGTTGGACCTTTAACTTCTACATGGGGAAGTACTTCTTCAAACCCAACTGCTGTAAATACAAATGATACTTTTTTCTCTACAGGAAATACAGGTAGAATAACAGTTTCAGGTACACCACCATATCCAGCAATTGATAATAATTATGCATCTTATGGTACTACTGGACAAGTAACGGGTGTAAAAGGTGAGTATGAGGGATTATTAACTTTAAGTGCTCCTATTGGAAGTATTTTTATCAATGTGAAATTTGCAAGTTATGGTCTTCCAAATGGAACAGCACCAAATTTTACTATTGGTTCATGTCACGCATATAATAGCCGTTCTGTAACTACTGATTTATTGGGTAATACATCTGCAACAATTCCTTCATCAGGTTCTTATAATGCAACATTTGGAGATCCTTGTTATGGAATTGAAAAGAAATATTATGTTGTTGCAACTTATTCTACTCCTATTTGTGCAGGAACAAATCCTGGGACTATTACAGGATCTACACCAACAGGAGGTAATGGGTCTTATAGCTATTTATGGGAAGTAAGTACGACTAGTGCACTTACTGGATATACTGCCGCTCCTGGTGTAAATAATGGAAAAGATTATACCATTACAGGAGTAGTTAATCAAAAAACTTTTTATAGAAGAACTGTTACATCTGGAATTTATTCGGATGAGACTATTGTTATTGTAGTTACCAATACTTTAGCAGAAATATCAGCTCCAACTTCGGCATCAACAACTGCCAGTACTATTTGTGCGGGTACACCAATTACATTAACTGTGAATGGAGGTAATATGGGAACAAATACAGGAGGGTATGCAGAATGGACTTCAGGAAGTTGTAACGGTACTTTGGTCGGAAGATCAACACTGGCTAACGGTTCATTTACAGTAACTCCGACGGCGAATACTACTTATTATGTTAAATATAAAAATGCATGTGGAGAGACTGCTTGTGGAACTCCAGTCGTAATAAATAATACAACTTCTGTTACAGTTACACCAGCTACACTTAGTTCTACTATGTGTCAACCTTCTGCTATCACTAATGTAGCAATTGGTTATTCAGCAACTACTGGAAGTCCTGTAAATTACAGTATAGCTTGGGATGCTGCAGCAATTTCTGCTGGATTTGCAAATAAAACGAATGTTGTGCCTAGTCCAGGCTTTACTTCTGGAGGTGGAGCAGGTTCAATTTCTAACGCTATTAATGTACCTGCGAATGTTGCTGCAGGAACATATACGGCGGCATTTAGTGTTAGTAGTGCAAGTTGTACGAGCTTTGGTACTACCATAACTGTAGTTGTTAATCCAAATCTTCCAGCAAGCGTAAGCATTGCAGCTTCACCAAGCGGAGCGATCTGTGCGGGAACTTCAGTAACATTTACAGCCACACCAACCAATGGCGGAACTACTCCAACATACCAATGGTATAATGGTGCAACAGCTATTTCTGGAGCTACAAATTCAACTTATACAAGCACAACATTAGCAAATGGCAATTCAATTACAGTTGTAATGACTTCAAACGCATCACCGTGTTTGACAGGAAGTCCAGCTACATCTAATGCCATTAATATGACTGTTAACCCAAATCTTCCGGCAAGCGTAAGCATTGCAGCTTCACCAAGCGGGGCGATTTGTACAGGAACTTCAGTTACATTTACAGCCACACCAACCAATGGCGGAACTACTCCAACATACCAATGGTATAATGGTGCAACAGCTATTTCTGGAGCTACAAATTCAACTTATACAAGCACAACATTAGCAAATGGCAATTCAATTACAGTTAGAATGACTTCAAACGCATCACCGTGTTTGACAGGAAGTCCAGCTACATCGAATGCCATTAATATGACAGTAAATCCAAATATTCCAGCAAGCGTAAGCATTGCAGCTTCACCAAGCGGAGCGATCTGTGCGGGAACTTCAGTAACATTTACAGCCACACCAACCAATGGCGGAACTACTCCAACATACCAATGGTATAATGGTGCAACAGCTATTTCTGGAGCTACAAACTCAACTTATACGAGTACAACATTAGCAAATGGCAATTCAATTACAGTTGTAATGACCTCAAATGCATCACCATGTTTGACAGGAAGTCCAGCTACATCGAATGCTATCAATATGTCAATAAACGAAATCGAAACTACTCCAACAGTTGGAACAATCACAGCAGTAAATTGTTCAAATTTAGGCACTGTAGTTTTAAGCGGTCTTCCTTCAGGAACATGGAAAATCAATCAATCTGGAACAGTAAATGGAACTATTAATAATTCTGGATCATCTTATACTATTACAGGATTAATCGAGGGAACGTATACTTTTACAGTTGAAACAAGTACTACTTGTGTATCAAACCCAACGGGATCAGTAGTAATAGGAGACAACTCTTCAACTGTTTGGAATGGTAATACTTGGTCTAAAGGAGATCCAGATAGCACTAAAAGTATTGTAATTGCATCAGTTACTCCTAATCAGCCTTTCTCAACTGTTACGCCAGTTGTAAATGGTTGTTCATTGACAATTGATCCAGGAGTAATAGTTACAGTTCCAACTGGATTAACCTTAAGAATTACAAATGCTGTAACAACAAACGGACAGCTGATATTTGAACATAACTCAAGTCTGATCCAGACTACCAATGCGGTCAACACCGGAGAGATTGTCTACAAAAGAGAGACATCAGTGCGTCGATATGATCTTACATACTGGTCAACCCCAGTTACGAAATCAAACTTCACCCTGCACGATTTTTCGCCAAACACCCTTTATGACAAATACTACTATTATGATTCCGATCTAAAATGGGTGATCGATTACAACGGAAAAATGGATATGGCAATAGGAAGAGGATTCAGCATAAGAGCCCCTCAGACTTTTGACATCAACAGTCCGTCAGTTTTCACAGGAGAGTTTACAGGTATTCCAAACAACGGAGACATACCTGCGCCGGTTTCTCAGGGAAAATGGAACCTTGTGGGCAATCCATATCCTTCTGCTGTGGATGCAGTGGCTTTAATAAACGCCAATACCGATTTAGGCGCGCTGTATTTATGGACGCATAACTCGACTCCTACAAAACAGGCCGGAAGCAATGTATACACTTATGCCAGTGCAGATTTTGCAGTCTTCAACCTTTTGGGGGGTGCTGGAGGCGCAGAGCTTGACGGGCAGCAGTTCCAGGGATACATAGCGGCGGGACAGGGATTCATCTGCAAGCCGACCACTGCGACTCTGAACTTCACCAATGTAATGCGTGTGGACGGCAATAACACGCAGTTCTACAAAACTGCAAAAACAGAGAGTGTGGAGAAGAGCCGCCTTTGGATGACTCTGAGCAATACCGAAGGGGCCTACAAACAGGTTCTGCTTGGCTATGCGCAGGGAGCGACAAACGATATTGACGTCAACTACGATGCGGCAACGATGGGATCAAATTCTTATGTTGACTTCTACACCATCAACGGAACAAAGAAACTGACTATCCAAGGACGCGCGCTTCCTTTTGACAATACGGAAGTGATTCCGCTGGGATATAAATCAGCCATTGCGGGCGATATGACAATCGCAATTGACCAGGCGGACGGATTCTTTGACACCCAGGAAGTTTATCTGGAAGATAAGACAGCGGGAACGGTAACCGATCTTCGTGCCGGAAATTATACTTTCAATACAGCTATTGGAACCTTCACGGATCGTTTTACGCTTAAGTACACCAATAAAACTTTAGGGAATGAAGAGTTTGAGAATCTTGAAAACAGTGTTTTAGTTTCTGTAAAAAATCAAGTAGTAAAAATCACTTCTTCTCAAGAAACAATAAAAGAAGTAAATGTCTATAATATTGGAGCACAATTGTTATACAGCAAAAACAAAGTGAACGCATCAGAATTACAGATTACAAATTTACATTCTACTGATCAAGTAATCTTAGTAAAAGTGACTTTAGAAAATGGATATACATTTACTAAAAAAGCTATTTTTTCGAACTTGAAATAATAAATTTTAAATATATTTTTTGAAGCCCATTCTTTTTTAGAATGGGCTTTTTTATGGTTGAAATATCCCTAAATCTTGGTATTGTGTAAACTATTAAGACTTTTTAATTTTAGTTTAATTCTTACAAATATTAACTTTAATTATATTGTTTTGATTAAAAAGTTACTCAGCTTTCTAATTCTACTTCCTTTATTAGCGAGCAATCAGATATTAGCGCAGCAAGGAAAGCTAGATAATACTTTTAATGTGATTGATGATGGACAAAATGGAGATGGTTTCAGTGATCCCGTTAGAACTCTTCTTTTACAGAAAGATGGTAATTTAATTGTTGGCGGTGATTATTCAAGTTTAAACGGGCATCCGGTCTCTTATATTACCCGTTTATTTCCCGACGGATCAATAGATGATACTTTTAATACAGGCACTGGTTTTAATGGTAAAATTTATGCCTCCTATTTGCAGGAAGACGGTAAAATTATTTTAGCTGGAAACTTTACGAGTTATAATGGAATAAACGCAGGAAGAATAATTCGATTAAATCCAGATGGAACTTATGATCCTACTTTCAATACCTCAATCGGAGCTACAACTGGAATCATTTATGATATTGCATTGCAATCTGACGGAAAGATAATTATCGTTGGAAGCTTTACAAAATACACAAATGTTACTGTAAATAGAGTGGCACGTTTATTTCCAAATGGAACACTCGATTCTTCATTTTCTACAGGCAATGGATCGCTATTAAATATTACACATGCAAAGATTACTTCTGATGAAAAAATAATTCTTACTGGCAACTTTGTTTCCTTTAATGGAACTCCGACAAATAGAATCATACGTTTGAATCCTAATGGAAGTTTTGACGCTAGTTTTAATATTGGAAGCGGATTTGACGATGACGTTAATGCTATTGTTTTGCAATCGGATAATAAAATTATTCTAGGTGGAAATTTTACAAGTTTTAATGGTAGTCCAGCCAATCGAATTATTCGTTTAAACGCCGACGGAACAAAAGATGAAAGCTTTTTATCAGGATCAGGTTTTAGTAAAGCAGGGGTTCAGGTAATAAAAATTAATTCAAATGGCGACTTAATGGTCGGAGGTTCTTTCACTGGTTTTTATAATAGTGCTGAAGTTAATAGATTGGTTTTTCTTAATGCAGATGGCACTTTAAAATCAGATTTTGATATTGGTTCAGGACCAGGTTCCGCTTCTGTTTTGAGCCTAGAATTTGACGAAGAAGGGAATTGGTTCATTGGAGGATCTTTTTCTGTTTTTAATGGACAAAATCAGGGCAGATTAGCTAAAATTGGTAATGATGGAGAACATGATATTGCTTACTTATCTTCAGGAATTGGTTTTGATAATTCTGTACTTAGCATTTTACCACTTCCAAATAAGAAAATAATCATTGGAGGAAATTTTAATAAGTTTAATGATGCGCCAGTTTCAAAAATAACTTGTCTTTTAGAAGACGGTTCTTTAGATGCATCTTTTAATGTTGGAAATTCAGGTGCAGATAATTTGGTGAAAGCAGCCGCATTGCAAGATGATGGAAAGATAATTATTGGAGGAAAATTTAAAAAGTACAATGATATGATTCATAATAGAATCGTTAGGATTTTTGCAGATGGACAAATCGATGATTCTTTCAGAGCTGGCGAAGGATTTGATGAGCAGGTTTATACAATAGCCATACAGCCTGATCAAAAAATAATTGTAGCAGGGAAATTTGCAAAGTATAATGGATCAAAAGAAAATGCAAATAAAATTGTAAGACTCCTTCCCGATGGATCAAAAGATTTACAGTTTAATATTGGTTCTGGTGCCGATGATATTATTGAAACAGCGGTTGTACAGGCTGATGGAAAAATTCTTTTAGGCGGTCACTTTAAATTTTTTAACGGATTGCCATTTGCGGGATTAGTCCGTCTAAATTACGATGGAAGTATTGATCAGAGGTTTAATATCGGAAACGGTTTTGATAAGTATGTTTATGCCATTGCTTTACAATCGGATCAAAAGATTATTGTTGGAGGCTCGTTTTTAACTTTTGATGGTGTTTCGCAAAAGAGAATTACTCGGTTAAATAGTAACGGAAGCCTTGATACAACATTCGATTCAGGTTCGGGTTTTTCCAAAGGAGATGTGCGCACTATTTTGATACAGCCTGATGATAGAATATTACTTGGAGGTGCATTTTCGGGAACTTATAAAAATGTCAAATGTTCAAAATTGATGCGATTACTTCCGTCGGGAATTTGTGATGAATCATTTACCGCACCTTTGAACAATACACTTTTTGCAATGAAATTTTCTGAGGATTATAGATTGATAATTGGCGGAAATTTTAATTCAGTTAATGGAATTTCAAAGCATAGAATTGCTCGTTTAAAACTTTGCGTAAATACGACAATTTGGAACGGAACTTCTTGGTCAAATGGATTTCCTTCTGCTGGAAAAGATGTATATTTTAAAGAGAACTTTCCTAATTTAACTACAACTACCGTTTGCGGTTGCAATATTGACCAAGGTAAAACAGTAACATTGTTAGAAAAAAATACTTTAGGAATTGAATTTGCTTACACAGGTTTTGGTACTCTGGTTTTGGAAGATTCTGCTAGTTTATATCAGTCAGATGATGATATGGTAAATAATGGAATTATTCATTTAAAAAGAAAAACAAAACCTGTTATACGTTATGATCTCACTTATTGGTCTTCTCCAGTAAACAATCAAAAAATGATAGATTTCTCACCCAATACACTTGTAGATAAGTTCTATTGGTATGATCCCTATACGCGTTGGAACATAAATTATAATGGGACAATGGTTATGGCTCCGGGACAAGGATATAACATAAGAGCTCCTCAGAATTTTTCGATAACAGAAAGAGAAATATTTGAAGGAGTGTTTAAAGGAGTTCCAAATAATGGCAAAGTAGAAGTTGAATTTATAAAAGAAAATGGAGCTTATTTAATTGGAAATCCCTATCCATCTGCGATTAGTGCAGATGAATTCTTGAAGCAAAATTCTCAGAAAATTAAGGGAGGATTATATTTTTGGACACACAATACTCCACCAGCAAATTATCATTATTCAAGAGATGATTTTGCAGTATATAGCCTTTTAGGTGGTGTTGGCACAACTCCGGCTTTGAATTCTGGTGTTAGTAACGATGCTCCAGATGGCACGATAGCTTCGGGACAGGCATTCTTTGTGCAGAATAATATGCTTGGTTTTGTTGAGTTTAATAATAGCATGAGAATTTCTGGTCGCAATGGAGCTTTTTTTAAGCCTTCTAAAAATTCAAAAATTGAGGATGAAGCTAGTAAACAGCGTTTTTGGCTGAACCTAAAAAATGATGAAATGGCATTTAAGCAAATATTACTTGGCTATGCAAAAGGCGCTTCAAATGGTTTGGATTTAAATTATGATGCAAATTATTTAAGCTCAGATCAGGTTGTTGATTTTTATAGTATTGTTGATGATAAAAGATTGGTCATTCAAGGCAAGGCTTGGCCATTTACAGAAAACGATTCTATTGTTTTGGGGTATAAAAGCACCGTTAAAGGCAGTTTGAAACTAGAGCTTGATCATGAAGACGAATTCTTTAATGGAATAATTATATTTTTAGTAGATAAAACTTTAAATAAACTTCATAACCTTAGCGAAAGCGCTTATCAATTTGACTCTGATATAGGAACTTTTAATAGTCGCTTTTTAATCATTTATGCCAATAATACTTTAGGAAATAAAGCTCCTGAAAAGAATTTGAATGATCTAATACTTTCAGTTAAAAATAGAACCATTCAGATTGAATCTTTCAAAGAGAATTTTAAGGAAATTGCAATATTTGACATTTCGGGAAACCAATTGTATAGAAAAGAAAATCTCGAAACAAATAAATTTTCTATTCAAAATCTGTTTTCTTCTCATCAGGTTTTATTAGTTAAAGTTTTTTTTGAAAATGGAAGTTCAACTTCAAAAAAAGTGATTTTTTAAACCATAGAACAAGTTCGCATTAAAGCCTTTCGCAAAATTTTGTGAAAGGTTTTTGTAAATTCAGTATTTATTGCGTAAAATATTGATAATTAAGCAATTATTGTTGTTAAAAATTCAAATTAACAGTTTTTTCTTATTTTTTGTGAATTTCAAGTTTTGAGTGTTAAAATTATATGTTTAATACTACAAGATGAATTTCAATGTAAATAAAATCGTACCTTGTTATGATATTTTGTCGATTAAAAGTAATTTATGTCGATTAAATGTTTACTTGTACAAGCCGTTTTATACTATTTTTTTTCTTCTACAATAGCAGTTTTAATACTGTTTTTTTATCTGCCTAAGTTTAATTCTAATATTGGAGGGATTCTTTAATTCTATAAAAAACCTTAATCCTTCTGAGTGAGCAATTAATCTTGTTTGAGTTTGAATTTATTTTTCAATTACTAAAATGCCACAAGATGAAAAAAGATTTACTTACTACACTGAATTTCTTCAGCATTTCAACTTTAAGAACTTACATTGGGAAAACATTAAATTCCAGTTGGAAGTTTAAATTTCTTCTAATTTTATTTTTCTCAATTTTTTATACTACTTCCAACGCGCAAATTGCTCACCCATTAACAGCTAGCGGATCTCTTCCTCTTCCTGCAGGTATGGATGTCGTTACTGTTGAAGCTTGGGGCGCTGGAGGTGCTGGAGGTGGAGCAAATGTGACACCCTTAGTAGGACGAAGCGGTGGTGGAGGCGGTGGAGGATCTTACGCAAGAGGAACTATTACGACAACAGGACTTTCAAGTTTGGATGTTGTAGTTGCACCAGCTACCTCAGGAGGAAGCGGTAATGGGGTTTCAGGAGGACCGTCTTATATAACAGGATTTACAGGGGTTTTTAATGCGCCAGGGGGGTCGGGAGGAAATGGTAATACCACAACGACTTCTACTCCAACTGGTGGAGCTGGAGGTACTGGAGCTATTGGAAATCTAGCAACAGCCGCAGGAGCAAATGGTACAAATGGAAATAGTGCAGCATTAAGCTTACTTCTTACGTCGGGTGCTGGTGGAAACGGAGCTAATTTTGGTTCAGGAGGAGGAGCTGGAGGAGTTGCGCAATCAACCGTAATATTAACAGATTTAGCAGGAACTAGTGGTGCAGCTAGCGGCGGAGGCGGAGGCGGAGCGGTAAGTGCTAATGTTTCACAGATTGGGGGAAGTGGTGCAAGAGGTTCTGTTAATGTTACTTATACCTGTAAAACCTACAGCATAACATCACTATCAGCTACAAATGTTTGTACGGCTATAGGAACTAGTTCTCAAGTGCAATTGACAAGTACAGCCGCTGGTTTACCAGTTGGGACATATACGGTAAGCTATCATAGAAGCAGCCCTTCTGCTAATAATTTAACAGCGACGATGGTCGTAACAACAGCAGGATCTGGAAGTTTTACTGCGACAGGATTTACCAATACAGGGAATAGTACTATTGTAGTGAATACTTTAACATCAGTAGATTGTACCTCTTCAATAGGTATGTCAACTCAAATTGCAATATCAGCACAGCCAACAATTACTTTAAGTGCTACTACGGCGGTATGTGCGAGTACTAGTGCACAAAGTACAACATTACCGTATAGTGCGGTTACTAATGCGCCAACAAACTATAGCATTACTTGGAATGCAAGTCCAGCCAATAGTTTTGCAGCTGTTACTAATGCAACTTTACCATCGAGTCCGATCAATATTGCTATTCCTGCAGGAACTGCTGCGGGAACTTATACAGGATCGCTTACTGTAAGCAATGTAGCATGCGTATCTACGGTAAATAATTTTACTGTTGTTGTAAATCCTTTACCCACAATAACGTTAGGTGCTACTACTGCCGTATGTACAAGTGCAAGTGCACAAAGTACAACATTGCCTTATAGCGCAACGACAAATTCGCCGACAACTTATAGCATTACATGGAATGCATCGCCGACAAATACTTTTGCAGCTGTTACAAATGCAGCGTTACCGTCAAGCCCAATCAATATTCCAATTCCAGCGGGAACGGTAGCTGGCACCTACACAGGAAGCTTAACAGTACGAAACGCAAATGGATGTGTATCTGCAGTTAATAATTTTACAGTAACAGTTAACCCGCTTCCTACTATTACTTTGGGAACGGCAGCGGTTTGTTTTAATGCATCAGCACAAACGGCTAATTTGAGTTATAGTGCAACTACAAATACGCCTACAACTTATAGCATAACGTGGAATGCATCTCCTGCTAATAGTTTTGTAGCAGTCACGAATGCAACGTTAACCTCTAGCCCGATCAGTATTGCCGTTCCTGCCGCAACGCCAGTAGGAACATATACAGGATCATTGACGGTTAGAAATGCAAATGGCTGTGTATCTGCAACCAATAGTTTTACTGTTACAGTCAATGCCTTGCCAACAATTACGCTTGGAACAACGGGAGCAGTCTGTTCTAGCACTTCAGCTCAAACTACAAATCTGACTTATAGTGCTACAACAAATTCACCAACAACATACAGCATTGTTTGGAATGCAAGTCCGACAAATAGTTTTGCAGCAGTTACAGACGTTGCGTTACCAGCAAGTCCAATCAGTATTTCTGTACCTGCTAATACAGCTGCGGGGACTTATACAGGAACATTAACCGTAAAAAATGCCAATGGATGTGTATCTGCAGGAAATAGTTTTACAGTGACAGTTAATCCGCTTCCAACTATTACATTAGGAACAGCGGGAGCAGTTTGTTTTAATAGCTCTGCACAAACAACAAATCTGACTTATAGTGCTACGACAAATACGCCTACTACGTACAGCATTACTTGGAATGCGAGTCCAACGAACACTTTTGCAGCGGTTACTAATGCAGCATTAACAGCAAGTCCGATTAGTATTGCAGTTCCAGCAGGCACAGCAGCAGGAACTTATACAGGAAACTTAACTGTCCGTAATGCAAATGGATGTGTCTCTACAGTCAATAATTTTACAGTTACAGTTAATCCGCCACCGACTATTACATTGGGTACGGCTGGAGCAGTCTGTTTAAGCACTTCGGCACAAACAACAAATTTGACTTACAGTGCGACAACAAATTCGCCTACTACATACAGTATTGTTTGGAATGCAAGTCCGACAAATAGTTTTGCAGCCGTTACAGACGTTGCGTTACCAGCAAGTCCAATCAGTATTTCTGTACCGGCTAATACAGCTGCGGGGACTTATACGGGAACATTAACTGTAAAAAATGCCAATGGATGTGTATCTGCAGGAAATAGTTTTACAGTAACTGTTAATCCTTTGCCAACTATTACATTAGGGACAGCGGGAGCAGTTTGTTTTAATAGCTCTGCACAAACAACAAATCTGACTTATAGTGCTACGACAAATTCACCAACGACTTATAGCATTACTTGGAATGCGAGTCCAACGAACACTTTTGCAGCGGTTACTAATGCAACATTAACAGCAAGTCCGATTAGTATTGCAGTTCCGGCAGGAACAGCAGCAGGAACTTATTCAGGAAACTTAACTGTCCGTAATGCAAATGGATGTGTCTCTACAATCAATAATTTTACAGTTACGGTCAACCCGCCACCGACTATTACATTGGGTACGGCTGGCGCAGTTTGTTTAAGCACTTCGGCACAAACAACAAATCTGACTTACAGTGCGACAACGAATTCGCCAACAACATACAGTATTGTTTGGAATGCAAGTCCGACAAATAGTTTTGCAGCCGTTACAGATGCGACATTAACAGCAAGTCCGATCAGTATTTCTGTACCTGCCAATACCGCTTCAGGAACTTACACAGGAACATTAACAGTAAAAAATGCAAGCGGATGTGTATCTGCTGGAAATAGTTTTACAGTTACCGTCAATCCGCTACCGACAATTACGTTGGGTGCGGCAGGAGCAGTTTGTCAAAATGCTTCTGCACAAACTACAAATTTAACTTACAGCGCTACCACAAATTCTCCAACTTCTTATAGCATTACTTGGAATGCAAGTCCGACGAATAGTTTTGTAGCAGTTACAGATGCGGCATTAACAGCAAGTCCGATTAGTATTGCAGTTCCGGCAGGGACAGCAGCAGGAACGTATACAGGAACCTTAACAGTAAAAAATGCAAATGTATGCGTCTCTACAGTTAATAATTTTACGGTTACAGTCAATCCACTACCGACTATTACACTTGGAACGGCAGGAGCAGTTTGTCAAAATGCTTCTGCACAAACAACAAATCTTAGTTATAGCGCTACCACAAATTCGCCAACAACTTACAGTATTACATGGAATGCAAGTCCTACTAATAGTTTTGCAGCCGTTACCAATGCAGTTTTATCAGCAAGTCCAATAAGTATTGCAGTTCCAGCAGGAACAACGGCAGGCACATATACAGGAAATTTAACGGTTCGAAATGCTAATGGATGTGTTTCAGCAGTCAATACATTTACAATTGTAGTTAATCCTCTTCCGACTATTACAACGTCGGGCGCTTTGACCGTATCTTGTCAAAGTACATCGGCACAAACTACCTCTTTAGTATATTCAGCGACAACTGGATCACCAAACAGTTACTCAATTGATTGGGCAACTATAGCCGACCAAGGAGCAACAACTTTTGCATTTACTTCTGGGGCAGGCAGTATAAATAATATAAATATACCTGCAAATACACCTGCCGGAACTTATAGTGGTGTAATGACAATTTCGACAGTAAATGGATGTTTGGCAACACAAGCGGTTTCTTTAACAATCAATGCTGTTCCAACTATAACAACATCAGGAACGTTTACTCCAGTCTGTCAAAGTTCATCAGCTCAAACAACTTCTTTAGCTTATACTGCAACAACTAATTCGCCAATAAGTTATTCGATTGATTGGATTGCTTTAACAGATCAAGGAACTACACCTTTCGTTTTTAGCTCAGGATCAGGAAACATTGTAAATGTAAATGTTCCGGCAAATACGCCAGCTGGAACTTATAATGGCGTTATGACAATTGTAACCGCAAATGGATGTCCAGCAAATCAAGCAGTTTCTTTAACTGTAAATGCTGTTTCTGCTGCGCCAACGGCTTCAGCAACACAACAGCCAAGTTGCCAGAATAATTTTGGTATAATAACCGTGACATCACCAGCATCTGGAACAGGTTATTCTTATAGTATTGATGGAGTAGATTTTAGTAATACTTCGGGAATATTTACAGGTTTAGCGGCGGGTTCTTATACGGTAAAAGTGAAAAATAATGCATCAGGTTGCGAATCGCCGTCCACTCCAATTGTTATTAATCCATTAATTAGTAAAGTTTGGAATGGAAATGTAGATGCCAGTTGGGGAAATGCCGCAAACTGGACTCCAGCTGGAGTTCCTCTTGCTTCAGACTGTGTTGAAATTCCAGATGTAGCAACCAATCCAATTATTTCTGGAACAGATGGAACTTTTTTTGCTAATAGAATAACTATTGAGAATAATGGTTATTTAGTAGTAGAAAGCACCAACACACTTACAGTAACAAATGAAGTAAATGTAGTAGGAAACGGAGTTTTTATTTTTGAAAACAATTCTAGTTTAGTTCAAATTTCAGATGCAGTAAATACTGGAAATATTACCTATAGAAGAAATACAAAACCAGTTAGACGTTATGATCTTACCTATTGGTCTTCTCCGATAACTCGTGTGCCAGCGTTTACTTTACATGATTTGTCACCAAATACACTTTATGACAAATTTTATAAATATGATCCAGTAGCAAGATGGATAATAAATTATAATGGAACTCAAGAGATGGTTAAAGGAAATGGATACAATGTTAGAGCTCCTCAAATTTATGATATAAATTCAACTCAAATCTATACAGCTGAATTTGTTGGAGTCCCTAATAATGGAACTATTTCTGGGCCAGCTGCTGTAGCAGAAAAATCTAATTTATTTGGAAATCCATATCCATCAGCAATTTATGCTGATCAGTTTATACATGATAACGCAGCTAATATCTATGGGACTTTATATTTTTGGACACATAATACACCTCCTAGTGCAAGTCCAGGATCTAACGTTTATTCTTATAGCAATGATGATTTTGCGATTTATAATCTTTCAGGAGAAACAACAGTTGGCGGATTAACAGGTGTAGGCGCAACCACTCCTGGAAATCAAGAAGCACCTTCGGGTTACATAGCGGCTGGACAAGGATTTTTTGCAAAAGCAAGAACCAATCAAAGCGTTGTTTTTACAAACTCAATGCGTGTCCCGGGTCGTAATACTCAATTTTATAAATCTTCGGCTGTAACGGCAATCGAAAGACATCGTGTGTGGTTAAATATGACCAATACACAAGGCGCTTTTAAACAATTGCTAATAGGTTATGCCGCTGGAGCAACAAATTCTTGGGATAATAATTTCGATGCATTATCTATGGATGCAAATCCTTACCTAGATTTTTACAGTATTAATGAAGGTAAAAAACTTGTAATTCAAGGTCGTGCACTTCCTTTTGTTGTAACAGACACTGTAACTTTAGGATATAGATCGGCGATTCAAGGAGATTTCACAATTGCAATACACAATAGCGACGATAATTTGAGTACCCAAGACATCTATCTTGAAGATAAGACAGCAAATATTATACATAATCTTAGATCTGGTGGCTACACATTTTCGACAACTACAGGAGTTTTTCCTGATCGTTTTATGTTGCGATATATTAACCCTGAAATTGTTTTAGGGAATGATGATTTTGAAGGTTCTGATAACAGAATTATAGTTTCTGTAAGAGATAAAAATATAAAATTACAGTCTACTTTAGATCAAGAAAATCTCCAAGAAACTGCTATTTATGATGCTGGAGGAAAATTGTTATATCAAAAGAAAGGCATTAATAATAGGGAATGGACAATTACAAATTTCCAATCGGGACCTCAGGTCTTGCTCTTAAAAATAACTACGGAAGATGGGAAGACCGTCTCGAAAAAGATAATTTTCCAATAATAAAAAGCGGTTGAGAATTTTAAAACTCAACCGCTTTTTTATTTAATTAAAATGAGCGTTGCAAATTTTCATGCGTATTTGTAATCGCTTTTTCATTTTTATAGTCAATCCATTTTTGACCTTGAATTTTTCGCATCATAATATCAAAGTGACGCATAATGAAAACATTATAGGCGGCTTTTGATAAATTGACAATGTTTTTTGGAAACGAACGCAAACTCATTGAAAATCCCGGCGTTAAATATTTCATGTAATGCCAATAACCTTCTGGCATATAAAGCATTTCTCCATGCTTCAGATTAGTGATGTAGCCTTCTATATTTTTAAGTGCGGGGAATTTTTCGTAATCAGGATTATCAAAATCGATGTCTTCTCGCGAAATCAAAGCGTGAGGTACTTTATACATAAATTTTGACTGACTAGGAGCAAAAATCATACATTGTTTTTCTCCATGAAAATGGAAATGAAGAATGTTCGAATAGTCAATATCATAATGCATAAAAACCTTCGAATTTTCTCCGCCAAAAAACAACATTGGCATTTGCTTCACTAGTTTTAAGCCAATATCTGGCCATAAAAAGTCGTCTTTTAATGATGGAACTTCTTTCATTAAATTATAAAGAAAAATACGGTAGTTGGTTGGCTTTTCTTCCAGCAATTCGATATAATCGCTCATTTTCATTGTGGTATGAGCCTCATTAAATCCGTCTTCGTGATTTACAGGCCTGTCGTCATACAATGGAACGACCAAATCTCCTGCGATTTCTTTCATATAAGATAATTTCCATTTGCTGTAAGCTGGCCAGTCTTCGGTCAATTCTTCGATAACAACAGGAATTTGTTTTTTTACATATTGGGAAACAAAATCAGCTTTTGAGATTTTTTTCACCCTTTCAATTTGATTTAACTTCATTTTACTAAAAAAAAATTGCTTATAACTCTGTATGTTATAAGCAATTTAAAAATATTTAATGAGATTAATGAACTCTTTTAGCTAAAATTTTGATGTAATCGAATTTAAAAAGAGTTAATCTGAGAATTTCAAAATATCAATCTGCAGCCAATTTATTATTCCAATAAAGCATCATCATCAAAGTAACAATTACTGATGAAGCGATTCCTTCAAACAATAAACAAATACAGCAAGTTGGTACTGATGGATTTCCTCCAAACAAAAATGTTTCAGATAAAGTTTTTACATAGGCATCTCCGCCTCGAGCATAGCTATAAACCAAAAGGCCAAATACACTCATACATACACCAACTACAGAAGTAGTCATGGCAGAAACAGCATTAGATACAAAATTGGTTTCTCCTTCATGAATGTTCATCTGCATTGTCCTGTTAACACCATAGAATATAAAGAAAACGTTGAGTACTCTTAAATAAAACAAATCTGCTAAACCTAATACATTCATCAATAAAAAATAAATGCCAATTCCGAGAAAAATCAAAAACCCGTTGGTAATTTCTTTAGGTAGTTTCATAGTGGTTATTTTTTAAGAAGTTAATAGTAAATATTTGAAAAACAGTGTTCTATCAAATTTACTAAAAAAATAACTACGATGATTTAAAAACAGTAAAAACTATGCGGTCAGATTTTTTAAAGAAGAATTTATAAAAGCCAAAGATTCAGTTTGATCTTGGTTAAGCTGAGCTTTTAAAGCATCTAATGAATTAAATTTTTGTTCTTCACGAATATAGTGCAGAAGCGAAACCTCAATACTTTGATCGTAAATATCTTTGTCAAAATTAAAAAGATGAACTTCAATGGTTTGCTTTTCACCGCTAACAGTTGGATTAAAACCAATATTCATCATACCATAAGCCGTTTCTTGATTTACAATTGCTTTTACAACATAAACACCAATTTTCGGTATCAATTTGTAATCTTCTTCAATGTGAATATTAGCAGTAGGAAAACCAATTGTTCTTCCAAGTTGTTTTCCTTTTACCACACTTCCGTTCAAGAAATAAGTGTATCCTAAATATTCGTTTGCCAAAGCCATGTTGCCATCATTCAAAGCTTTTCTGATTTTGGTAGAACTAACAGAAACATCTTGAATTTCTTCGGCTGAGATTTGTTCTACTTCAAAACCATATTCAATTCCAAAAGCAATTAAATCGTCAATATTTGCAGTTCGATTACGGCCAAAACGATGATCATGCCCAATAATAATTTTTTGAATCTGAAATTTTTCTACCAAAATAGTACGCACAAATTCTTCGGCAGTAAGTCTTGAGAAACTTTCGTTAAAAGGATGAACAATTAAGTTTTCAATCCCAGTAGCTTCCAAAAGTTTTACTTTTTCATCAATAGTATTCAGTAATCTTATTTCAGATTTTTCTTGAAGAACCATTCTTGGATGCGGAAAAAAAGTAAGAACCAAACTTTCGTATTTTCCGTTTTCAGTATTTTGTGTAATTCGTTCCAGAATTTTTTTGTGACCAATATGCACGCCGTCAAAAGTGCCAAGAGTTAAAATTGTTTTCTTGGTCGACTGAAAATCGTTTATAGAATGAAAGAGCTTCAAAACAAATTATTTAAGATGCTGCAAATTTATACTATTCTCTTTTAAATTTAATACTATACTAAATCGAATTTTACTCGTAGTATAATTTCTTTTTGCAAAAATAACATGACTCGTCGATGAAAAAGTATTAATTGTCGTATATATGTTATGATTTTAAATTAATTGAATTAATTTTGATATTATATCCCAGAAAAATGAAAAAAATTTTACTTTATATATCTTTTGTTTTTTGCTGTCTGAGCGCTAATGCTCAAAGCGATATCTTGTGGCAGAAAGTTACTTCTTCTTCGCTTTCGCGAAAAGCCAACACTTCTGATTCGGGTAAATTATATTATAAATTAAATGCCGATCTTCTTAGTTCAAAATTGGCTTCGGCATCAAGTAAAACGGCAAAAAGTACCACATCAGAAATTACTATTCCTAATACTGATGGAAATTTGGAGCGTTTTTCGGTTTGGGAATCTTCAAATTTTGATCCAGAATTGCAAGCAAAATATCCTGAAATTAGAGCGTATGAAGGAAGAGGGATAGATGATAAAAATGCTAAAATATATTTTAGTGTTGCGCCAATTGGAATGCAGACAATGGTATTTCGCGTTGCTAAACCAACAGAATATATTGAACAAAATCAAGAAGACAAATCGGAGTATGTTTTGTTTAAATCGGCAGACAATGCAGGATCAAAAATGCTTTTAGATTGTAAAACATCCAATTTAGTTTCAGAAAAAAAATCTTCTTCTACTGCAAAAACCGCTTCAAATACTAAACAATTAAAAACATTTCGTTTAGCTCTATCTTGTACTCACCAATATGCAGCATTTTTTGGAGGGACAAAAGCTGCTGCATTGGCAGGAATGAACGCAACATTAACTAGAGTAAATGGAGTTTTTGATAGAGACCTTTCTGTAAAATTAGTTTTAATTGCTAATAATGATGCGATTATTTATATAGATGCAGCGACAGATCCGTATTCTAGTCCTGCAGTTGGAACAGCAGACCCAGGAGGAACTTGGGGACAAGAAGTTCAAACAACTTTAACGAACGTAATTGGAAATGCTAATTATGATATTGGGCATTTATTTGGAGGTTCTGGCGGCGGCGGAAATGCAAATTGTATAGGCTGTGTTTGCGAAAACCCAACTTCAAATGAACCTTTGGCAAAAGGAAGCGCTTATACTTCACCAGCAGATGCAATACCTCAGGGCGATACATTTGATATTGATTTTGTTGCGCACGAAATGGGCCATCAGCTTGGAGGAACTCATACATTTTCTCATTCAGGCGAAGGAACAGGAACGCAATATGAGCCAGGAAGTGGTTCAACAATTATGGGATATGCTGGTGTTACACGAAATTATGATGTGCAAAGTAACTCAGACGATTATTTTTCTTATGGAAGTATCAATCAAATACAAAATAATTTAGCTGGAAAAACCTGTCCGGTAACAACTGCAATTGCTAATAATCCTCCTTCGATTAGTGCAGGAGAAAATTATACGATTCCAATTAGTACACCTTTTATTTTAACAGGAACAGGATCGGATCCTGAGAATAATGATATTACTTATACTTGGGAACAATTTGACAGTGCAACAACAGCTTTTGGAGCAAATAGTATTGCCTATCCAACAAAGCCAGACGGACCAATGTTTAGATCTTTTGCACCAACAACTTCGCCAGTTCGTTATATGCCAGCATTAAGTTCTGTGCTAAACAATCAATTAACAACAACTTGGGAATCGGTATCTTCAATTGCAAAGACAATGAATTTTACTTTGACAGGAAGAGATAACGCTGCGGAAGGACCACAAACGAGTACAGATGCAATGGTTGTAACGGTAAGTGCGGCTGCAGGACCATTTGCTGTGACTTCACAAAATGTCGAAAATATTGGCTGGGCAAAAGGATCGACGCAAACTGTTACTTGGAGTGTAAATAATACAAATACATTGCAAGGATCTTCAGAGGTTAATATAAAATTGTCATTGGACGGAGGTTTAACATTTCCTGTCACTTTAGCTGCTAATACACCAAATGATGGTTCTGAAACAGTATTGGTTCCAACAGGTATTGATGCTTCTACAAATTGCAGACTTATGATACAGCCCGTAAATAATATTTATTATGCTCTTAATCGTTTACCTTTTGCTGTAGGATATTCTGTTTCAACTAGCTGTTCGACTTATAATTTTGATGGAGGTTATTCAATTGGCACAAGCTCATCTTATGTTACCAAAACAGTTACAGTGCCAGCTTCAACAGGAACTATTTCAGATGTAAATGTTTCGGTTAATGTTACTCACGAAAGATTTCAAGATCTTGAAATGCAGATTGTAAGCCCAAGCGGAACAGTAGTTTCTTTATTTAATAAAAGTTGTGGAAGTACAAATTCGACTCTAACACTTCAATTTGATGACAGCGGAAATGCTTTAAATTGCAGTACAACAACAAGCCAAATTGTAATTCCTGCTAGCGCTTTAAGTGCTTTTAATGGAGAAGATCCTCAAGGAAATTGGACATTTAGAGTTCGCGATGCTGTTGTAGGTATGTTTGGAACTATAAATTCGGCTTCAGTAAATATTTGCAATAAAACATTTACACTAGGAGACACAGATTTCGAAAACATGGATTTTGCTTTATACCCAAATCCAAACAAAGGTTTATTTACAATTCAATGCAAGAGAGATACATTAAAAGAAATTAAAGTGTATGTGCATGATATTTTAGGAAAATATGTTTACAGCAATACTTTTTCAGGTGCAGGATATTTTATTCAAGATATTCAATTAGTAAATGTACCAGCTGGAGTTTATCTAGTTACTGTAGCAGATGGAGAAAGAAGAACAGTCAAAAAAATAATTATCAATTAACGATTTTTAAAAATCAATATTTAAAATCCAAATTCCAAGACCTAGTTGGGATTTGGATTTTTTTTATTTAAAATTTCATTTTAAGAGTTTGCCATTGCCATACAAATTACACTGATTTTAACTCCTGGGATTTTTAATAAAGCTCGTGAGCAAGCCTCAATAGTGGCACCTGTTGTAAGTACATCATCAACAATTAAGAAATGTTTATTGTGATTGGTTTCATTAAATTCGACATCAAAAATGTTTTCGATATTTTCTGATCTACCTAAAAGATTCTTTTTAGATTGTGTTTTAGAATATACTTTTCGAATTAATAAGTTTTCATCAAAAGGAATTTCAAAACCCGATGCAAGTGCTTTTCCAAAAGTGGTTACTTGGTTATAACCTCGTTCTTTAAATTTCTTTTTATGAAGTGGAACAGGAATTACAGCATCAAAAGGCACTTCCATTTGGAGTTCTTTTAAATCTTCAACATACCATTGCCCTAAAACAGTTCCAATTTCCTGATGGCCTTTGTATTTTAAGTTGTGAATGAGCTCCTGAACCATTCCTTTTTTATTAAAATACAAAAATGCCGAAGCAAATTGAATATCAACCTTGCCGTAAAACTTTTTTATTGCTTCATTTTTTGGGTTCAAATGATATTGAGTAAGAGGCATTTCGTGTCGACAGATTGTACAGAAAATATTTTCATTTTGAAGTAAAATTCCACGACAACCATCACAGACTTTTGGAAAAAATAGGTTTATTAGATAATTAATCACTAAAAGAAAGATTTTATTTACAAAAATAACAAAATCAATGCTTCAAACTTTATTATTTTTCTTTTTTTTAAAGGTACTTTTTATATTTTTGCATCACTATGGCAAAACAAGAAGATTTATTTAAGAATGTGGTTTCGCACGCAAAAGAGTACGGATTTATTTTTCCGTCAAGCGAAGTTTACGATGGTTTAAGTGCTGTATACGATTACGCACAAAACGGTGTCGAATTAAAAAAGAATATCCGTGAATATTGGTGGAAATCAATGGTTCAGATGAATGAAAATATTGTCGGCCTTGATGCGGCAATATTAATGCATCCAACAACTTGGAAAGCTTCAGGCCACGTTGATGCATTCAATGATCCATTAATTGATAATAAAGATTCTAAAAAAAGATATAGAGCTGACGTTTTGGTTGAAGACCATGCTGAAAAAATTCATCAAAAAGCACAAAAGGAAATTGACAAAGCAAAAGCTCGTTTTGGCGATGCATTCAACGAACAAGAATTTGTAACTACAAATGCTCGTGTAGTTGAATATTTAGCTAAAGAAAAAGAAATTAGAGAGCGTTTAGGACGTTCTTTAGGAAACGGAGATTTAGCTGATGTTAAAGCTTTGATCGAAGAACTAGAAATTGCTGATCCTGAAACAGGTTCGAAAAACTGGACTGAGGTAAAACAATTTAACTTGATGTTCGGAACAAAATTAGGAGCTTCAGCAGAAAACGCAATGGATTTATACCTTCGTCCAGAAACGGCTCAAGGTATTTTTGTAAACTTCCTTAATGTTCAAAAATCTGGTCGTATGAAAGTTCCTTTTGGAATTGCTCAAACGGGTAAAGCATTCAGAAATGAGATTGTTGCAAGACAATTTATTTTCCGTATGCGTGAGTTCGAACAAATGGAAATGCAATTTTTTGTGCGTCCAGGAGAAGAAATGAAATCATACGAATATTGGAAAGAAACGCGTTTAAAATGGCATTTATCTTTAGGATTAGGAAAAGAAAATTACCGTTTTCACGATCACGAAAAATTAGCTCACTACGCAAATGCAGCTGCTGATATCGAATTTAATTTCCCATTCGGATTTAAAGAATTGGAAGGAATTCACTCTCGTACAGATTTCGATTTAAAAGCCCACGAAGAATATTCTGGAAGAAAATTACAATATTTTGATCCTGAATTAAACGAAAACTATGTTCCTTATGTAGTAGAAACTTCTGTAGGTTTAGATCGTATGTTCTTAGCAGTTTTTGCAACTTCATTAAAAGAAGAAACATTAGAAGACGGTTCTACAAGAACAGTTTTAAAATTGCCAGCAGTTTTAGCACCAACTAAAGCGGCGGTTTTACCATTAGTTAAAAAAGATGGTTTACCAGAAGTTTCAAGAAAAATCATTGAAGATTTGAAATGGGATTTCAATGTTGCTTATGATGAAAAAGATGCTGTAGGACGTCGTTACAGAAGACAAGATGCTTTAGGAACGCCATTTTGTATTACAGTAGATCATCAAACACTTGAAGACGAAACAGTAACAATTCGTCATAGAGATACAATGAAACAAGATCGTGTAAAAATTACGGAATTAAAAGGTATTATCGAAAACGAAGTTTCGATGAAGAACTGGTTAATGAAAATGTAATCTTTACTATTTAAGATAAGGATCCCAAATTCCGTAAAGGAGTTTGGGATTTTTGATTTTAGAAAACACGCATTTTGTCGATGTTTTTTGCATTTCATCATTTTGTATCAACATTTTATTGTAATGTGTTAACAATGAAGTGTTTAAAATTTATAAATCCGTATTTTTAAAATCGGATTAATACCGAAACCAATTTTTTTCACCCATAAGTCAAATTAAAATTATTTTTTGATTATGATTGCAAAGTGAGAAAAGCAACAAAACCAAAAATTGAAAAAGTATTCCTATATTATAATTGATGATGACGCTGAGAGTATTTTGAAAACCAAAACAACCGCTTCAGGTTTTTCAGAATTAGCTTTTGCAGCATCGGCTTCAAATTTTCAAGATGGTTTAAATTTGGTTTTAGAACATAAACCTGCTTTAATTTTTCTCGAAATTGAACCTAAAGATGTATCAAGTCATTTATCGCTGGCTTTTATAAGCGAACTGCATCGGTTTTTTCAAGAAATCCCAAAAATCATTATCACTACTAAACATAAAGAAAAGGCTTTCGACGCAATTCAATATGGCGTCTTTGATTATGTTTTGAAACCCGTTGCGCACATTGATCTTCTAAAAACGATTTTGAAGCTTAAAAAAGCTCATTTAGAATCTAAAACCGCTCCATTTACAGAAGAACCAACTTCTATTGTAATCGATAATGTAAATAACGTTACGATTCCTCAAAATATTGAAAAACCATTAATGATTTGTATAAAATCGTATGGCGATTATCGATATCTCAACGCTGAAGATATTTGCTATTTTCAAGCCGATAATAACTCGACAGATATTTATTTGAATACCGGTGAAATGATTACAGCATTTAAAACGTTAAAGCATTTTGAAAGCGTTTTGACTTATCCGTTTATTCGTATTCACAATAGCTATGTAATTAATCGGAATTATATTTCAAGAATTCATAGCGGGAACTCAATCTGTTACATTAAAAATTCCAGCAAAAAGATTCCTTTCTCTAAAACTTATAAAGCAAATGTCGAGCAGATTATTGCCGATTTTTCTACTGGAAATTACTTAGAAATCTAAAAACTAGACGTTTACACAAAATTGCTATCCATTGACTATCAATTGGGTATGATTTACCACAAACTCATTTTTTCGTATAAATTCTTTTCGACCTTGGTGTTAGTTTTACACTCTGATTCGCTAGCAAACAGCGGTCATTCTCCAAAAATTTAAACAAACACTTAAAACCTCAGGTCATGAAAAAAACAGCTTTGACAATCGGATTATTTTCTTTAGTAGCAGTAGCAACTTCTTTTGCATCAACAGAAGTTCCAACATATTTGGCGGCTAACGATTCTATTAAAATTTTACCAGTAGATGGTAAGGGCGGTCAGAAAACTAGTCAAGATGGAAGGAAATTAGATGTTTATGGAACAAGCAATGCTGATTTTAACGAAACTAAATCTTTCAATTCTGATAGACAATCATTTGGAAAAAATATTAAACTTGATTAAATAGTTTAAATAAAAAATATAAGCTGTCAATTCTGGCAGCTTTTTTTATGTCTTTTAGTTTTGTACTTTTGATTAAATTCAAAAGGACTATTGAAAAATAAATGCTTAATACTTACTTCAATTTTTATTCTTCTTTTTGGATGTTCCAAAAAAAAGAGTGTTGATGATAGTGATGCTGTTCAAACAGATAGTCTATCTATATACCTTTCGTTGGCAAATGATGTTAACCTTTCTTATAACGAAAAACAGTTATATAATAAAAAAGCTTTGAATATTATTATTGGCCAAAAAGATGACTCTCTTAATAAAGTAAATCTTTTTAAAATTGCCAACAGATATTATAATATGAGTGACTGGGATTCCTATAAGAGCACTTCATATCTGATTTTGGATAGATCAGAAAAGAGTAAGGATTCGGTTAATTTAGCAAAAGCATATACTTATTTAGGAGATTATTATCTATTAAAGTCTGTTTCAGATAGTGCATATATGAACTATTATGCAGCTGAGAAGATTTATGTTCGTATTAATGATGAATTGAATCTTGCAAAAACGTATTCTAATAAAGCAAATCTTCAATATCAGGAAGGTGCTCTTTTCGAAAGTGAAGTTACAATTTTTAAGGCTTTAAAAATTTTAAAAAAACTAAAAAATGTAAGTAACCAATTGTACGATTGTTATAACACTTTGGGAATACTTTATAATGATAGAGAAGAGTACAATAAAGCTTTAGAGTTTCATAATAAGGCACTGGAAATATTAAAAGATAAATCGATTCCTGCAGAACTACAATTAGAAGCAACTTCTCTTAATAATATAGGTTTTGTCTACTTAGGAATGAAAAATTACAGAAAAGCCAAATATTATTTTCATGAAGGATTAATACAGGATAATTTGTATCATGGCGACACAAAGTTGTATGCTATGCTTTTAGATAATCTGGCTTATGCAAAACTTGGAATGCGAGAATCTGACGGGCTTCCTGAACAATTTTACCAAGCCCTAAAAATTAGGGATAGTCTTGGATTAACCTCTGGTGTCATTTTGAACAAAATACATTTGTCCAAATATTTTGCATTTAAACAAGATTCGGTTAAGGCTTTGAAATTTTCAAAAGAAGCAGTAGAATTGTCACGTTCTAGTGAATCTCCTTCAAGTTTATTGGAATCTTTAAAGCAAATTGCCCAAGTTGATCCGAAAAATGCTTCAATATATTCTAAAGAGTATATTCAAATCAATGAGAAACTTCAGAAAACAGAGCGCAAAATGGGAGAAAAATTCTCTCGAATCGAATATGAAACCAACGAAATAAAAGACCAAAATTCGAATCTTCAGGAAAAAAATAAAACTTTGGTTTATGTCTTTAGTATTTGTACATTGCTCGGATTGTTTTTTTATGTTTACAAAACGCAGCAGGCTAAAAACCGTGAGCTGCTTTTTAAACAGGAACAGCAGATTGCAAATGAAAATATTTATAATTTGATGATTTCGCAGCAAAACGAAATTGAGCTAGCGAGAATAAAAGAAAAGAAAAAAGTTGCACAGGAACTGCACGATGGAGTTTTAGGCCGTATGTTTGGAATTAGAATTAGTTTGGACAGTTTGGATAAGGTTAATGAAACAGAAGCAGTTGCTAAGAGAAAAAAATATCTTAACGAACTGAAAAATATTGAGCAAGACATTCGCGAAATTTCTCACGATTTAAATAGAGAAAAATCCGAATTAATTAATAATTTTGTTGCTATTCTAGGTAAACTATTTGAAGATCAGCGAAATACATATAGTTCTAAACTAATTACAACTTTTGATCCTAATATAAAATGGGAATTGATAAGTAATACTTTGAAAATCAATTTGTACCGAATAATTCAGGAAGGACTTCAAAATTGTAATAAATATGCTAAAGCAGATATTATAAAAGTAGAACTTAGAAATGAAAATGAAATTTTGGTTTTAACTATAGAAGATGATGGAATTGGTTTTAATACCAAGAAGACCAAAAACGGAATAGGTTTGCATAACATAGAATATCGAGCAACAGAAGGTAAGGGTACAGTTACCATAAAATCTGCCAAGGGTGAAGGAACAATTCTCACCATAAAAATCCCAATAGATCCAAACCATAACCTGCATAATAATGACATTTGATTTAACATCTTCAGTTCCACAATTAGTTAAGAAGAATATCTTAATAGTAGATGATCATCCATTTATTATTGAAGGATATAAAAATGCCATAACACGTTATAATCCAAAGAAATATGAATTTTTAATTTCGCAAGGACATGATTGTCAGTCTGGTTATGATATAATTGAAAGTGATAACACGCCTACGTTTGATATTGCTTTTTTAGATATCAGCATGCCGCCTTACGAAGAAAGAGAGATTTTTTCTGGTGAAGATTTGGCAAAATTGCTTTTGAAAAAAATGCCTTCTTGCAAGATTATTCTTTTGACCATGTATACAGAATTGCTGAAAATAAAAACGATTATTAGAACAATTCAGCCAAATGGTCTGATTATAAAAAATGACCTTACTTTTGATGAATTACTTTTGGCTTTTGATAAAGTAATGAAAAACGAAAAATACTATAGCCAATCGGTTGTGAAAATGTTGAATCAATCTACTCACAATGCAATTGAAATTGATCAGTACGACAAACAGATTTTAATTCATTTAGCTAAAGGATCTACCATAGATGAAATGCTGCAAAATATTCCGATTTCTTTAAATGCGGTAGAGAAACGAAAAAAACATTTAAAGGAATTGCTAAAGATTAAAAACGATTCTGATGAAGATTTGATCAAAGAAGCAAAAAGTAAAGGGCTGTTTTAAAATTTCAGATTTCAGATTTATAGAACAAAATTTAGCAATAAAAAATCCTATCAGGTTCTTAAAATCTGATAGGATTTTTAATTTATGTTGCCGCTGCGCACTGCGACCGTGACTGAAAACTCAAACTATTCTGTCAAAGCGTCCCATCCGCGCGCTTTTAAAGCAATTTTTGTGTTGGCGCGAGTTATAAGATGGATTCCTTCATTTTCTTCCGCCATATGTCCGATAACAGAGAAATTCGGATTTCCTTTTATTTTATCAAAATCATTAATATCGATTGTAAATAAAAGCTCGTAATCTTCACCGCCATTTATGGCAACCGTCGTGCTGTCGATATTAAATTCTTCGCAAGTAGAAATAAACTGCGGATCTAAAGGAAGTTTATCTTCATATAAATTACAACCTACTTTAGATTGTTTACAGATATGAATAATTTCAGAAGATAATCCGTCTGAAATATCAATCATTGCCGTTGGTTTAATTTCTAAAGCATGAAGCAAAGTACGAACATCTTTTCGTGCTTCAGGTTTCAATTGGCGTTCTACCAAATAAGTATAAGGATCTAAATCGGGCTGATTGTTTGGATTAACTTGGAAAACTTGTTTTTCGCGTTCCAAAACCTGTAATCCCATATAAGCAGCACCAAGATCTCCCGTTACAACTAATAAATCAGTTTGTTTGGCTCCGTTTCTATAAACTATTTCATTTTCGTCAGCTTCTCCAATTGCAGTGATGCTAATAATTAAACCTTTTTGAGATGAGGTTGTGTCTCCGCCAATAACATCAACTTTGTATTCTTTTGCTGCGTGTGTAATTCCTGCAAACAATTCTTCCAAAGCTTCAAGTGGAAAACGATTTGAAACGGCAACAGAAACCGTAATTTGTGTCGGCTTTGCATTCATTGCGCAAATATCAGAAACATTTACCACAACCGCTTTGTAACCTAAATGTTTCAACGGCATATAAGCCAAATCAAAATGAACTCCTTCAATTAATAAATCGGTTGAAACTACTACTTTTTTGTCTTTAAAATCAAGAACAGCAGCATCATCGCCAATACTTTTTAAAGTAGATTCCTGAGTAACGTCAAAGTTTTTGGTTAAATGGTCAATTAAACCGAATTCGCCTAATTGCGCTATACTAGTTCTCTGCTGATTTTTATCTTCTATCATTTCTGTTAAGTTCCAAAGTTATTAAGGTGCAAAGGTACAAAGGTTTTTTTTAAAGATGCTAAGATTCTGTGATGCTAAGGTTCTAAGTTTTTTTATTCTGTAGAGACGCACCGCAGTGCGTCTTACGTCCTGTATATACTCATTGTTTAAGACATACTGTGTGTATACGCACTGCAGTGCGTCTCTACGTTTGTCAGCAAAAAAAAAAAAATTTCATTTATTTTTTTTTGCTGCTGACAAACTGTTGTCACCGGCCCATTTTACTTTTGAAGTATTAAAAATATTTAAACTTTAAAACCATGAAAACATTAGAAGCACAAGTTATTACTTCAGAAGATTTATTAAAACACTGGCAAGGACACAGAGCACTTACACGTCGTTTAATTGAGATTTTTCCAGAGAAAGATTTCTTCGAATTTTCAATTGGTGGAATGAGACCTTTCTCAAAATTAGTAGATGAGCTTTTGGCTATTGCAGTTCCAGGTTTAAAAGGAATTGTAACGAAAGAAACTGCACCATTCTCAGAAGGAGCTGAAAAACTAATTTTTAAAGCACAATATCTTGAAAAATGGGATGAGGCTACAGCAGAAATCAACAAATATTGGGAACAATTATCGATTGAAGATTTTAGCGAAACCTTTAATCTTTTTGGACAATATGAATTTCCTGTAATTCAGAATATCTTATATTTTATCGATAATGAAGTGCATCACCGTGGACAAGCTTATGTTTATTTAAGAGCTTTAAATATCGAACCGCCATTTTTCTGGGAGAGATAATTGATAATTTTTTACTAACTTAATATCTGAAATCTAAAACTAAGACTATGAGTTTAAAGAAGATAATATCCAATTATGCAGATTATAATTTATGGGTAAATCAACAATTTGTGAATTGGCTTTCGCCGAAGTCAGATGAATTGCTTTATGCAGAAGTGCCTTCGAGTTTTTCTACCATTATGAAAACACTCGATCATATCTGGTCTACTGAAGAATATTGGTTTTCTGTCATTTCCGAATCTTCATTATCAGAAAAGAAAGCAGAAAGCGATTTATCAAAAGAGGAAATATTTACCGGATTATTAAATTCGTCTACAAAATTGAAACATCTTATTAACTCATTATCTGAAGAAGATTTAATGAAAGAAGTTAAAATAGTAAATCCGTGGTTTGAGTGTGAATTGCCAATTTCTGAATATTTAATCCAAGTTATCAATCATGGAACATATCATCGCGGCCAGATTGTAACCATGGGACGAAATGTCGGAATTACAGACGCTTCAAACACCGATTACAATTTTTATAATGTTGTAAAACAGAAATAAATGAAAAAAACTCCTGAGATACAACTCTCAGGAGTTTTTTTATAAAAGTCTCTTTCTGTTGATTTCCAATAATTCCAAGACATTGGTTTTTAATATTTCAGGTTCGAGAATTTCTGCGTAATCTCCATACATAAGAAACCATCTCGGAAAAGCATTATTAATATCTCTTGACATAAAAGTCATTTCGATTTTTTCACCTACATCTTTTTGCGAAATAAAGCCATGATATTTTCTCTCGGTTGCTAAATATCTCGCTATTTTGCGGTCAATTAAAATACGAACTTTTGTTGTGGGGCAGGTTTCAGTTTTGGTTAAATAGGTTTCTAGAGCATTGTGTTCGATCGTAAAATCAGCATCTGTTTTTTTAATTCCCTGAATTCTGTCTGTTCTAAACTGACGGTAATCTTTTCGAAGATGACAATATCCAAGAAAGTACCAATTATTATTGTCATGAAAAACTCCTACAGGCTCAAGATTGCGTTCAGTGGTTTCGTCTTTTTCAAAAGTTTTATAGGTTAAAAGAATTTGTTTTTTCTCTGCAATTCCTTCAAAAAGAACGGCCAAAGTATTGGGCGAATTATCATTAAACATCGGTTCCGCATCCTGCATTACAATTCTCGATTCGATGTTCGAAAGATAATCTTTGTCGTTACTTCTTAAAACCGATTTCAGTTTGTACATCGCCGATGCATAATGTGTTCCCAAAGAAGGATCGGTAAACTTTTGCATTAGTTTTTCCGCCGCGATAAAACTGCTTACTTCTTCGCGAGTAAACATAACTGGCGGGAGCCGATATCCGTCCATTAGCGCATAACCAACTCCAGCTTCGCTGTAAATAGGAACTCCAGATGCTTCCAAAGTTCTAATATCTCTATAAATCGTCCTCAAACTGCACTCAAAACGATCGGCCAATTCTTGTGCTTTCACAATTTTTTTAGATTGCAATTGAATAAGAATAGCTACAATTCGGTCAAATCGTTTTGGAGTTTCGTCAAGCATTTTTTTTAAGATTCTAAGGTTCTGAGTTGCTAAGATTCTAAGTCTTTTGCTAATTCAAAGATACAAATGTAAAAAGTAAAGAGAATAAAAAAAGCTGTTCTAAACTAGAACAGCTTTTACTTTATAAGTCAAATGAATTTAAACATTTTTTTGCATCTTTACAGAATTATAGTATTAAATCTTAGCGTAAAAAATGAAGTTTCCTTTTGAGCCAGTTATTTTTGGTTATGAAATCAATATCCATTTAGTTTTAGAATATCTGGCATTTTTTTTAGGATATCGTTATTACGTTTTTTTGAGAAAAAGAACGAATGATACTATTGTTTCTTCCAATAGATTATCAATCATATTGGGAGCTGCAATTGGAGCTTTTTTAGGCTCTAGAATTATGGGCTTTCTAGAAAATCCTATTTTTCATCTTGATGCGAGATCAATTTTAGACCTTTTCAATGCGAAGACCATTATGGGAGGATTGTTTGGCGGACTTTTGGGTGTTGAAATTGCTAAGAAGATTATAGGAGAAAAAGAGTCATCGGGTGATTTGTTTACCTTTCCGATTGTTTTAGGAATTTTTATCGGGAGAATTGGCTGTTTTTTATCTGGCACAAATGAGTTTACGTATGGAAAACAAACGACCTTTTTTATGGGTATGAATCTTGGAGATAGTATTAAAAGACATCCAATTGCCTTATACGAATTAATTTTTCTGATTTTTCTGTTTTTTCTTTTGAAGAAATTGAAAACCAAAAAATTAAAAAACGGATTGCTATTTCAGTATTTTATGATTGCCTATTTTACATTTCGCTTTTTCGTAGAATTTCTGAAACCCAATTATTTCCTAATTTTCGAAATAAGTTCAATTCAGATTTTATGTTTGATTTGTCTGCTTTATTATAACAAAACAATTTTAAATTTATTTGTAAAAAATGCCAGTTAGAAAATATACTTATTATGATTTTACATTAAGCCTTTGTCCAGAATGCTTAAAGAGAATTGATGCTAAAATTGTTTTTGAAGACGAGAATGTCTACATGCTTAAAAGATGTCCGGAACACGGAAGTTCTAAGGTTTTGATTGCTGACGATATTCAGTATTATAAGAATATCCGAAACTACAATAAACCATCTGAGATGCCGTATACTTTTAATACAAAAACGCATTATGGTTGTCCATACGATTGTGGTTTATGTCCAGACCATGAACAGCATTCTTGCTTGACAGTTGTTGAGGTTACAGATCGCTGTAATCTAACATGTCCGACTTGTTATGCTGGTTCATTGCCTAGTTATGGTAGACACAGAACTCTCGAAGAAATAAAAGCAATGCTCGATACGGTTGTTAAAAACGAAAAAGAACCAGATGTAGTGCAGATTAGTGGAGGAGAACCAACCATACATCCTGAATTTTTTGAAATTTTGGATTATGCGAAATCAATTCCGATAAAGCATTTAATGTTAAACACAAACGGAATTAAAATTGCAAAAGACAGAGAATTCGTTCAGAAGCTAAAAAGCTATGCTCCAGATTTTGAAATCTATCTTCAGTTTGATTCTTTTGAAGATAGTGTATTGCAAGAATTGCGTGGAGCCGATTTAAGTGAAATACGAAAACAGGCTTTAGAAAATCTAAATGAAGTTAATTTGTCTACAACTTTGGTTGTTACGCTTCAAAAAGGATTAAATGATCATGAAATAGGTAAAATTGTTGAGTTTGCACTAAAGCAAAAATGCGTTCGAGGGGTTACATTTCAGCCGACTCAAATAGCGGGTAGATTGGAGAACTTTAATTTAGAAACCGATCGCATGACATTAACAGAAGTAAGAAGAAAAATTCTGGAGCAAACCACAGTTTTCAATTCAGATGATTTACTTCCTGTTCCTTGTAATCCTGACGCTCTAGTAATGGGTTATGCGTTGAAATTAGGAGACGAAGTTTTTCCGTTAACGCGATATATTAATCCAAATGATTTATTGGACAATAGTAAAAACACTATTATTTATGAGCAGGATGAAGTGCTTCGAGGTAAAATGATAGATTTGTTTAGTACAGGAAATTCTGTAGAAGTAGCGCAAGAAAACTTGAAATCGATATTATGCTGTCTTCCTAATATTGATGCGCCAGAACTAGGTTATGACAATTTGTTTCGAATTATTATAATGCAGTTTATTGATGCTTATAATTTTGATGTGAGAGCAATAAAAAAATCATGTGTTCATATTGTCAATAAGGATAATAAAATAATTCCTTTTGAAACCATGAATTTGTTTTACAGAGATGATAAAGTAAAAAGATTAGAGGAATTAAGAACTAACATATAAAGAATATGACAGCGTTAGAAGTAGGTAATTTAGGTGGTTTGATCGCATTTTTTATAGCGATTATGGTTGGACCACCAATTTTAATGGCAATTATTGGTTTTGCAATTAAGAAAAACCATCCCAATGGAGCAAAGGTTTGTTTTATTATTGGAGCATTATATTTGCTTATTGGATTAGGAATATGCGGAACACTTCTGTCATAAGAAAATTCCAAAACGAATAGAATTACTTGTCAAATAAAAAAGCTGTTCCAAATTGAAACAGCTTTCGATTATTAAATCGCAAAAAAAAAAATTAAAATCTATATAAAACTCCAAATTGAGGTTGATTGAAAATGTTTTCAAATAAGTTGATATTTAATTGAAAAGTATCAGACGATGGACCATTTTCTGGAGAAACGCTATTGTAAGCCAAAACATTCGCAAGAACAAAAGTAACGGCAATGTTTTTGGTTACAAAGTAATTTAAACCAACATTAATATCAGCTGTTAAGCTATTATCTGTGTCACTGCCAACTTGCGGTATTTCAGTTTTGTTTTGTCCGTAACCTAAACCAAGTTCGGCATAAGTTTTAAAACGTTTTTTATCTAATTCTAAGAAATAGTAACGAGCAAAAGCTCCAATTCCAAAAACATTAGTTTTTACTTGAGTTGTTTCCACTTTGTTACTTGAGTAATTTAGTTTAGCTCCAACGGCAAATTTATCATTTAGCAAATAGCCAAACTTTGGGCTAAAGCCATAATAGTCTGCGTCTCCGCCTGTACTAATTTTGATAGATCCTTCTAAAAACATATCACCTTTTTGAAAAGTGACACCTTTCGCAGAATTCATTTCTGCATCAACTTGGTCTTGTTGAGCGTTTGCAAAGCAGAATGCGAATAGTGCTAAAATAACAGAAAATTTGGTTTTCATAGTTCGTACATGTTAAAGTTGTAAGATTAAAAATACATTTTCTGTTATAAAATGGCTTTGCGTTTGCTCGAATGGGTTAAAAAACGATTTTTAGAGTTAATATTTGAATGTTTTTGTAAGTAATGACTTTGTAATTTGGTAGATAAAAAACAAATAAAAAACCCAACAACTTTCGTCATTGGGTTCTATCTTAATACTTAGTACTAAAATCTTAATACTAAAATTTAGTCATTCAATTTCAAAACAGCCATAAATGCTTCTTGCGGAATCTCTACGTTTCCTACCTGACGCATACGTTTTTTACCTTTTTTCTGTTTTTCAAGAAGTTTACGCTTACGCGAAATATCTCCACCGTAACATTTTGCGGTAACGTCTTTACGAAGAGCCTTAATAGTTTCACGAGCGATAATTTTTGCTCCAATTGCTGCTTGAATCGGAATATCAAATTGTTGTCTTGGAATCAACTCGCGTAATTTTTCGGTCATTTTTTTACCGATGTTGTAAGCGTTGTCTTCGTGGATCAATGCAGAAAGTGCATCAACTGTTTGAGCATTTAAAAGAACGTCAAGTTTAACTAATTTCGAAGTTCTCATTCCAATAGGAGAGTAATCGAAAGAAGCGTAACCTTTAGAAACTGTTTTTAAACGATCGTAAAAATCGAATACAATTTCCGCCAAAGGCATATCAAAATTCAATTCAACTCTTTCAGTTGTTAAATATGTTTGATTTGTAATTAAACCACGTTTTTCGATACATAAACTCATTACGTTTCCAACGAAATCAGATTTTGTAATGATTGTTGCTTTAATATAGGGCTCCTCAACTCTGTCTAGCTTTGAAGGCTCAGGTAAGTCTGAAGGGTTGTTTACAATTAATGCTTTTTCAGGCTCTTTTTTAGTATAAGCCAAATACGAAACGTTAGGAACTGTTGTGATTACAGTCATGTCAAACTCACGCTCTAAACGTTCTTGAATAATTTCCATGTGAAGCATTCCTAAGAAACCGCAGCGGAAACCAAATCCTAAGGCAGCAGAACTCTCAGGAGTAAAAACTAATGATGCATCATTTAACTGCAGTTTTTCCATAGAAGAACGTAAATCTTCGTAGTCTTCTGTATCAACAGGATAAATACCAGCAAATACCATTGGTTTTACATCCTCAAAACCAGTAATCATATTAGTTGTCGGTACTTTTGCATCCGTAATTGTATCACCCACTTTTACTTCGCGTGCTTCTTTAATTCCAGAAATCAAATAACCAACATCTCCAGCAGAAACTACATTTTTAGGAACCTGATTTAATTTTAAAGTTCCAATTTCGTCCGCAAAATATTCATTATCCGTAGCCATGAATTTAATTTTCTGGCCTTTTTTGATTTCCCCATTTACAACTCTAAAGATTACCTCAATTCCGCGGAACGGATTGTAAACCGAGTCAAAAATTAAAGCTTGTAATGGTTCTTCCGGATTTCCTTTAGGAGCAGGAATTTTTTCGATAATGGCAGCGAGAATATTTTCCACACCAAAACCAGTTTTCCCCGAAGCATGAATAATATCTTCTAATTTACATCCTAATAAATCGATAATATCATCACTAACTTCTTCTGGGTTCGCACTTGGTAAATCAACTTTATTTAAAACCGGAATAATTTCCAAGTCGTTTTCTAGAGCTAAGTATAAATTTGAAATCGTTTGTGCCTGAATACTTTGTGCAGCATCAACGATCAGTAACGCTCCTTCACAAGCAGCGATAGATCTTGAAACTTCGTATGAAAAATCTACGTGGCCAGGAGTATCAATCAAGTTCAGAATGTATTCTTCACCTTTATAAGTATATTCCATCTGAATGGCATGACTCTTAATGGTAATTCCACGCTCACGCTCCAGATCCATGTTGTCAAGCAATTGTGCTTTTTCTTCACGAGCTGTAACGGTTTGTGTTGCGCCTAGTAATCTGTCCGCCAATGTACTTTTACCGTGGTCAATGTGTGCAATAATGCAAAAGTTACGTATCTTCTTCATTTTATATATCAGTTCTCTATAACGAGTTTTAGTATTTTTTGGGTGTAAAACGGCCTAAAGCAATTGCTTTAAAGCATGTTATTAAGGCGCAAAGATAGCGCAAAGTTTTGGATTCTGGAATCTTGATGTAGGATAGTTGAGCGTAAAGAATTAAAAACGGGATTAAAATTCAAAATTGAATCCTTTTTCTGTTAATTTCTTGTACATTTCAGGGTCAAATTTGTAAAGTTTGGCCGCTCTGTGCGAAACGTCTTTTTGCTTTTCATCCAATGCTGTGAGTAATTTCATGTGAAGCACTTTTCGTCTAAAATTAGATTTATCCAATTCGATTCCTAAAATTTCTTCGTACAAATGCATTAATTGTAGTAAAGTAAATTTTTCTGGAAGAAGGTTAAAACCAATTGGAGCCTGACGAACGCGGTTTCTTAATTGCGCTAAACTGAAATCTAGAATTTCGTTGTGGTCAAAAATCAGTTCAGGGATATCTTTTATTTTATACCATTTTGCTTCGATTACTCGTAAACTGGCTTTAATATTATAATCTTCTCTATTGACTAAAGTGTAATAACCAATTGTTACAACTCGTCTTTCTAGAACACGTTTCGGGTTTGTGAAGGCTTTTAGCTGTTCCAAATAAATATCTTCAAGTCCAGTAAGTTCTTGTAAAATACGCTGAGCAGCATCATCTGCACTTTCGTTCAATTGAAGCCATCCGCCTAGAAGTCCCCATTTACCTTTACTTTCGCCTTGAGCGTGCTGCACTAAGAGAACTTCGAGACTCTCTTTGTTAAATCCGAAAAAAACACAGTCAATTGTGATCCCGTCTACGGCTGGTTTTTGATGATGAGTAGTTATTTCTGTCAATTTATTATGGTGTTTCGAAATGCGAAAAGGTTTTTTTAATTCATTTTACCTGAAAATCAGAATTCAAAATTGAATCCTTTTTCGGTTAGTTTTTTATAGATTTCTGGATCAAATTTATACAGTTGCGCTGCTCTATGCGATACATCCTGCTGTTTTTCATCTAAAGCGGCCAAAAGTTTCATGTGAAGAATTTTTCTTCTAAAGTTTGGTTTGTCCATTTCGATTCCTAAAATTTCTTCGTACAACTGCATTAATTGTAATAAAGTGAATTTTTCAGGAAGCAGATTAAATCCAATTGGCGCTTGACGAACTCTGTTTTGCAAGTTTTTTAAACTGTAAGATAGAATTTCGTTGTGATCGTAAATCAGATCTGGAATGTTATTGATTTTATACCACTTAGCATCAGATGCCGTGAAACCTGCTTTAATATTATAGTCTTCTCTTTTTACGAGAGCATAATATCCAATTGTGATAACACGTCGCAACGGAAAACGATCTGGATCTCCAAATGCTTTTAGCTGTTCCAAATATATGTTGTCAAGACCCGTAAGCTCATTCAATAAACGATGAGCGGCATCGTCTGTGCTTTCTTTTTTATAAATCCATCCCCCAGGAAGACCCCATTTTCCTTTGCTGATACCTTCGCCATGCTGCACCAAAAGTACTTCAAGGCTGCCCTTATCAAAACCAAAAATAACACAGTCAATTGTGATGGCATTCATCGCACTGTTTTCATTTTTTGGAGCAGTTTTGTCATCTACATTTTCAACCATATTCGAGATAAATTTTGACAAATTAAATAAATAAAATGATTATTAGCCTTCTTGAAAGCTTTATATTTTTTTTAACGAAATAAAATTGTGAGAATCAGCTGTTTAAAAATCATCAGAAAATGGTATTTGTTTTAAGTGAGTCTTAAACGTCTGATTGTCAATTTTATAAAACGTTGATTTTTCTATATTTTTTATTTCGATTTCAATTCAGATTTTACAACATTGATAAAAATGAATTAGTATTTATTAGAATCGAAAAAAAATAACCCTAATATTTTGTTAATATAGAAAATTTGTTTTACACTTGTAGTCAAATTTACCATAAGATAAATTCAAATTGACTATAAGTTTAAAAAGGCGAAATTACAACTTAACTTAAACTTACCACAAATGTTTTTTTAAAAATTGATTTTCGAGTCGATTTTGATGTTCAAAACATCATCTTATAGTCAGACAAGTACTAAATGTTAGAAATGAGATTCAGGCCCTCATTTTTGGCATGACCTGCTTGGGAAGTTTTCCGGAGTTTCTCTTAGGGTAGAAATTACTAACTATAACTTAAACTTAATCAATTCTTATTATGAAAAGCAAAAATTGTATTAAAACAACAAAGCTTCCATTTTTAATGGCGGTGCTGCTTAGCGTATTTATGATGCAGTTTGGATTTGCACAAGAATCCAAAACTGTAAGTGGGACAATTACCTCTTCCGAAGACGGATTTGGAGTTCCAGGAGCAACTGTACAAGTACAGGGAACAAAATCGAGTACAGTTACCGATTTTGATGGAAAATATAAAGTGGAGGCTAAAACAGGAGATGTTTTAGTAATTACTTTTGTGGGTTTCAAAGCACAAAATATTACGGTTGGAACTCAAAAAACAGTGAATGTGGTTTTGCATCCAGAAACTGCAGAACTTAAAGAAATTGTAGTAATCGGTTACGGTACTCAAAAGAAGAAAGTAAATACTGCGGCGACTTCTTTAGTGTCTGGAAAAGACATTCAGCAAGTAGCGTCACTTGATGTTGTAAATGCTTTACAAGGTCAGGCTTCAGGGGTTTCTGTAACTTCTTCTTCTGGTCAGCCTGGAGCGAATATGGTGGTAAATATTCGTGGTGCAGGTACAGCAGGAAATAGCGATCCTCTTTATGTAGTTGATGGTGTAGTGGTTGATAACGGAATTGGATACCTTGATCCATCTGTTATTGAAAGGGTAGACGTTTTGAAAGATGCTTCAGCAGCTTCTATCTACGGAGCAAGAGCGGCAAATGGAGTTATCTTGGTTACAACTAAAAAAGGTAAAGATGGTAAAATGAATGTGTCTTTCAACTCTTATACAGGTTTTCAGCAAATTGCTAAAAAACTGGATTTGATGAATACACAGGAATATACAACAATTATGAACGAAGCTCGTGTAAATTCTGGATATGCTCCATTATATACTAAAGCTCAAATCGCTTCATTTCCAAACCACGATTGGCAAGATGATTTGTTCAATGAAGGTGCAATGAAACAAAACCACTCTCTTTTGATTACTGGTGGTGACCAAAAATCTACAATTGCGACTGGTTTATCTTACTACGGGCAAGAAGGTATGATTGGAGGATCTAATAATCAGTCTCAATATGATCGTGTTACTTTTACAGTAAACTCTACTTCTGAAGTAATTAAAGATCATTTGAAAATTGGTGAAAACTTTACTTTATCAAACATCAAATCAAGCGGTGTTGCAGATGATGGTATTTATAGCAACGCAATTAGAAGCTTCTTAAATGCAGCTCCAATTGATCAGGCTTATGATGAAAATGGCGATTTTGCTCATTCAATTATTTCTCAAGATATCAGCAACCCAGTTGGATCTTTATACTATAACAACTTCAACCAAACGAAAACAAATCGTTATGTAGGTAACATTTTTGCTGAATTAAAATTTGCAAAAAACTTTACTTTCAGAACAAGTTATGGTGTTGATATGACAGATAGTGACTACCGTTCTTTCAGACCTGTTTATTCTCTTTCTTCAAATGATAATAATACAGTTTCTAGCGTAACTCAAAGTTCAACAAAATCTGTAGGATGGATTTTTGAAAACACACTTCAATACAAATTCAACATTGCTGCTTCTCATAATTTTGATGTGTTAGTAGGTACTTCTGCAAAACAGAATACTGCAGATTATATGGAAGGTCAAGGAAGAAATTTGATTTTTGATGATTTCGAACACGCTTATTTAGATAACGCAAAAGATCCAACATCAAATGTGGTAAAAGGAAATCGTAAAGATTATTCTATTCAATCTTACTTCGGACGTTTATTGTACGATTACAACAATAAATACTTATTCTCTGCAACAGTTCGTCGTGACGGTTCATCAGAATTTGGTCCAGATAACAAATATGCTATTTTCCCATCGTTCTCTGCGGGTTGGAATTTAGATAAAGAAGCTTTTTTCAAAGAAAACAAAGTTTTAAATACTTTCAAATTAAGAGCAAGCTGGGGACAAAATGGTAACGACCAATTTGGTAGAAGATTTGCGTACTTGTCAACTGTAAACTCAACAGATAAAACATATCACTTTGGAACTGGTGACGAAACTTTATTAGTAGGTTCAAGCCCTGACCAATTAGCAAACCGTAACTTGAAATGGGAAACTTCTGAGCAGTTAGATTTAGGTTTTGATGCTACATTGTTCAATAACTTTACATTAACTTTCGATTACTACGACAAGAAAACTAAAGACTGGTTAGTATTGGCATCTATCCCAACTTATGCTGGAGCAACTGCACCTTACATTAATGGTGGAGACGTAAGCAATAAAGGTTTTGAAATTGGATTAGCTTACCGTACACACTTTGGAAAAGACTGGAATTTTGCAATCAACGCAAACCTTTCTCGTAACCAAAACGAAGTGTTAAGAATTGCTAACAACGAAGGAATCATTCATGGAGAAACAAACGTTTTATTCCAAGGTTTAGACGAGATGAACCGTGTTGAAGTTGGTAAACCAATGGGTTATTTCTACGGATTAAAAACAGACGGAATTTTTCAAAATGCGGCTGAAGTTGCAGCGGGTGTTCAGCCAAATGCACAGCCAGGAGACGTTCGTTTTGTAGATTTAAATGGTGACGGACAAATCGATGCTAACGATAAAACGCAAGTAGGTAATCCAAATCCAGATATTAACTACGGTATCAATTTAGAATTATCATACAAAGCTTTTGATTTCTCTATTAATACTTACGGTATCGCTGGAGGACAAAACGTATTTGGAGTTCACGACTACACTCGTGCTTACACAAACAACACAACAGACGTGTTGAACAGATGGACAACTGAAGGATCTTCTAACAGAGTTCCAAGAGTAACTTACGGAACAGATGCAAACGGGAATTACACTAAATTCTCTGATTTATATGTTCAAGATTCAGATTTCTTCAGAATTAAAAATGCTACAATTGGATGTGACTTAACGAAGCTTACAACAAAGCTTAACTTCTTCACTAAATTTAGATTGTATGTGGCAGGAAATAACATTTACACATTCACTAAATACAAAGGAATGGATCCGGAAATTGGTTTCGGAAACGTAAATCAATCTTGGGCTAAAGGAATTGATGTTGGATACTATCCTCAGCCAAGAACCTACATGATGGGTCTAAATGTTAACTTTTAAATTTTGAAAACCATGAAAAGATATATAAAATTATTTGCCCTTTCAAGCTTACTTGTTTTAGGTGCTTGTTCGCAGGATTTTTTAGAAAACGAACCATACACAGATAAGGTAACTGAGAATTTTTATAAAACACCTTCTGATGCATTTGAAGGTCTTGTAGCGGTTTACGATGTTTTACAGCGCGAGGCTTACGGCGGACCTTTATTGATTAGTGAACAAGCTTCTGATAACTGCTTTGGAGGTTATGGTATTGCTGACGGTCAAGCCGATATCGAATGGGATCGTTTCTTATATGTTTCAGATAAAGACATGAACAAAGATGTTTGGTCTAACGCTTATTTAGGAATTTACAGAGCTAATATTTTATTAGAAAATTTAGACAATGTAAACTGGGGTTCTGATACGGCTTTGAAAACGCGCTACGAAGCTGAAGCACGTTTCTTAAGAGCGCATTTCCATTTTACAGCTGCTAAAATGTTTGGAGATATTATTCCATTGGATCATACAGTTTCAACAACAGAATTTGAATTGCCAAGACAAGCTCCAGAAGTTACTTACGCTTTAATTGCAAGCGATTTAAAATTTGCTGCTGATAATTTAGGTAACGAAAATTATTCACAAGCAGGAAATGCAAACTACGGTCGTATTACAAAATGGGCTGCAGAAGCTTACTTAGCTAGAACATTCTTGTTTTACACAGGAACTTACAATAAAACGGATTTAGCTGGTGTAGTAACAAAAGCGGAAGCAACAACTTATATTAATGATGTTGTAAACAACAGCGGTCACGCATTAGTTTCTGATTTTGCTAATCTTTGGTTAGCGGCTTCTCTTGAAAATTTTGCTGGAGAAGATAATACAGAAATGGTTTGGGCTGTTCGTTTTAATGGTTCAGGAAAAGGAAACTGGGATCTTCACGAAGGAAACCGTTTCCAAGTAAACATCGCACCACGTGGAGGAGCAATTGGAAGATATGCAACTGGATGGGGTGGAGCAACTGTAAACCCTAAATTGGTAAGCTTGTATGAAGCAGGCGATACTAGAAAAGCAGCTTCATTTATTGATTATGCTGGTGAAGGATTAAACTTTGATGCGCAAGCTAGAGAGCAACGTCAGTACACTGGATATTCTTGGAAAAAATATTGTCCAATTACAAACGAAGCAGGAACAGCTGTTGTAGAAGCAAATGGAGGAAACTTCCAAATTGACAACTACCAAGATTACGCTATTATTCGTTACTCAGATGTTTTATTAATGGCTGCTGAATTGAATTTACAATCGAGCCCAGCTGTAGCACAAGCAGATTTTGATAGAGTACGTGATCGTGCTTTTAAAAATACGTCTCATAGAATTACTGCAACTCAGGAGAATATCATGAAAGAGCGTCAATTAGAATTGGCGTTAGAAGGATTACGTTATTTTGATTTAATCAGACAAGGTATGACTACAATGAAATCTGCTATTGACAACAATACGGGAGATTCTCAATTTAATGTGACTTTCAGAACAGAGACTCAAGGTTGGTTCCCATTACCTCAATCTCAGATCATTCTTTCAAATGGTTCTATAACTCAAAATCCAGGTTGGAATTAATTTAAAACAAAATGACTATGAAACGTATATTATATATTTTATTAACTGCTGCAACGATAAGTTCAGGTTTAGCTTCTTGCGAGGCTATCGAAGATCGCGAAAGCCTTCCAGCAGTTACCTTGACACCAGAAACACTTGAATATTCTGTGACTCAAGATGCAACAAACAAAAATATTGTAATTCTTAAAAGCGAAGACCCTACAGTTATTCCATATTGGAAATATGTAGACGCTGCTGGAAATGAATTAGGACACTCAAATAAAAGTAGTGATCAGGTAACTTTACCTTTTGCTGGAAAATATACTATTTATTTCACGGCTTATACAAGAGGAGGTTCTGTAGAAGCTGCTCCTACTGTGGTTGATATCGCTGAAAATGATGACACTTACTTTAAAGATCCTAAATGGGAAATGTTGACGAATGGAGTTGACGGAAAAACATGGGTTTTAGATTTTGTTGATCCTATTGGCTGGGCTGGTTTAGACTATCCTTACAACCCAACAGGAAGCGATTATTGGAACTGGTTTCCAGATTACGCAAGTAATTCTTGGGTTATGCCAAATAAAAATTGGGGAGAAATGTATTTTGATTTAAATGGAAATTACAATACATCTGTTACTCAAACAGCGATTGCAAACAACAATCAAACAACTAAAACTGGAACATACACATTTGATATAGCAAATAATAAATTAGTTTTTAATGGTGGTGTCGAAATGCTTTACGGTGGAGACTATTATGGAGACTGCAGTAACTGGTATAGTGTAAAATTGGTTGAGATTACTAAAACATCTTTAAGATTAGCAGTAGTAAGAGATCAAAGTAGAACTGGTGAAGGAGTTTGTTTAATTGTATTCCATTACAAGCCAAAATCGTAAGTTAGTTAGTTTTGAAGTCTCAGTCCTAAAAACATTTTGTAATGTTCTTTAAGACTGAGACTTAAATTATTTTATTAAGAAATAAATGAAATCAATTTTTATTTCTATCTTCAAATTCCAAAAACAAAAAAAGTACCTATGCAAATTAAAAAAAACATAAAAAACATAAGTTTATGGGCAGTTGCAGCTGGAGTTTTTTTCTTGAATTCTTGTTCAAAAAAGGAGGATGCATTTATAAACCGAAAAGTTTCTTTTAATGCAGATTGGAGCTTTCATCTAAATGATAGTATTGTAGATAAAGATACTATTGGAACTTCTACAAAATGGAGAACTTTAGACGTTCCGCATGATTGGAGCATCGAAGGGAAATTTGATGAAAAAAGTCCTGCAGGTTATGGCGGAGGATCTCTTAACGGAGGTTTAGGCTGGTACAAAAAAACATTTAAAGTTGCTGCAGAAGACAGCACAAAAATAACTTCAATCACTTTTGACGGTGTTTACAGAAACAGCGAAGTTTGGGTAAACGGGCATTATTTAGGAAAACGTCCAAACGGATACATTGGTTTTCAATATGAAATTACGCCGTACTTAAACTACGGAGACAAAAACAACGAAATAATTGTTAAGGTTGACAATTCAAAACAACCCAATTCACGCTGGTATTCGGGTTCAGGAATTTTTAGAAATGTCTGGATCGAAACAACAGACAAACTTCACGTTGGACAATGGGGAACTTATATTACAACTCCAAAAGTTACGGCTGAAAAAGCTTCTGTAAGTATTGAAACAACAATTAAAAATCAATACAAAGAAGGTAAAAAAGCAAAAGTAACGACAACTATTTTTAAAGAAGATACCAAAGTAACATCGGTTACTCAAGATATAACAATCAATGCAAATGGAAATCAAATTGTAAAGCAATCAGCTGAAGTTGAAAATCCTGCATTATGGTCAGATGAAAAACCTGAATTGTACACAGCAGTTACCGAAATTTCGCTTGACGATAAAATCATTGATCAATACAAAACCACTTTCGGAATCAGAGATTTTAAATTCGATTTGAATAAAGGGTTTATTTTGAATGGAAAACAAGTCAAAATAAAAGGAGTTTGTATGCATCACGATTTAGGCCCGTTGGGTTCTGCAATCAACACGCGTGCAATCGAACGCCAGTTAGAAATCTTGAAAGAAATGGGGGTAAACGGAATCAGAACCTCTCACAATCCGCCTGCTCCAGAACTTTTACAGCTTTGCGACAAAATGGGTTTCATTGTCATGGATGAAGCTTTTGATATGTGGAAACAAAACAAAACTAAATACGATTATGCTAACGATTGGGACAAATGGCACAAACAAGATCTAATCGATCAGTTGTTACGCGACCGAAATCATGCTAGTATTTTTATGTGGAGTATTGGTAATGAAATTCCAGAGCAGTGGAACGAAACAGGTATTGAAATTGCAAAAGAATTGGCGGCAATTACACGTCAATATGATAAAACAAGACCAATTACTGCGGGAATGAATCCGCCAGTAAATATGAATATTGATGCAGTGACTTTGCAGTTTGAGAAAAAGAATGTTTCAATTAATCCGCTTGCTGGATCTGGAGTTTTAGATTTAATTGGATACAATTATGCGCACCAGACATTCGAACATCATCTGAAGAACTTCCCAAATACACCTTTTATCGCAACTGAAACCACTTCAGGCTTACAGACAAGAGGTTATTACGATGCGGTTTCAGACACCATCAAAAAATGGCCGGTTAGTTGGGATAAAAAATTTGAAGGAGGAAATCCTGGAAATACGGTTTCAGCTTATGACCAAGTACAGACACCTTGGGGTTCTACACACGAAGCAACTTGGAAAGTCATCAAAAAATATGATTTCTTGGCAGGAATGTACGTTTGGACAGGTTTCGATTATATCGGAGAACCAACTCCGTACGAATGGCCATCTGTAAGTTCGTATTTTGGAATTGTAGATTTAGCTGGTTTCCCAAAAGATGTTTATTATATGTACCAAAGCGAATGGACAGATAAAACCGTTCTTCATATTTTCCCGCATTGGAATTGGAAAGCTGGACAAACTGTTGATGTTTGGGCATATTACAATAAAGCCGATGAGGTGGAACTTTTCGTAAACGGAAAATCAGTTGGAAAAAGAAGTAAAAAAGGAGACGATTTGCACGTAATGTGGAGAATTCCTTTTGAAGCTGGAACTTTAAAAGCCATTTCTCGTAAAGACGGAAAAGTAGTTTTAGAAAAAGAGATCAAAACGGCTGGAAATCCTTCACAATTAAAACTGACAGCAGACAGAAGTACAATCAAAGCAGACAAAAATGATTTGTCTTTTGTAACTGTAGATATTTTAGATGCTAATGGAACGATAGCGCCAAATGCCAATAACGAAATCAACTTCTCTTTAAAAGGAAACGGAAAAATCGTAGGCGTTTGCAGTGGAGATCCAGTTAGTCACGAATCGTATAAAGGAAATAAACATACGGCTTTGGCTGGAAAATGCTTGGTTATTGTACAATCTGGAGATAAATCAGGAAGATTGGAATTAACCGCAAGTGCAAACGGATTGAAACAATCCACAATTGTAATTACAACCGAATAATAAGTTGCGCTATCCTAACAGGTTTCCAAAACCTGTTAGGTATCAATATATTTAATTAAGATATTAAAAAAAATAAATACCTAACAGGTTTTGGAAACCTGTTAGGATAAACTAACATCTAGATTATTAACCAATGAAAAACTCAAAACTAACCGCATTATTTTCTGCTCTTATGTTTGGATTTTTAGCAGTTCCAAATGCTAATGCTCAAATTCAAAATGCAGATGTATTAAATGCTCCAATAGATATCAGTAAAGATTTTCAGAACTATCTGAACACTTTTTATTTTGCCGACGAATTGGCTTCTTTTGATCCTGCAACGGGAAAAGGAACCATCAAATATTTGAGATACAATTATAAAACACGTCAGGCTTTCAACAACATGATGATGAAACCAGATGTTGAAAAAGCAAACGAATTTCCAACAACAGAATATGCAGAATCTCCTGTTTTGCCATTCGAAATTCAGTTTGTTTCAGACAGAACAGTTAGAATCAAAACGACTTCTGGACCGCAATTTCATCCACAGGCAACATCTTTAATGTTGGTTGACGGCGTTGCGCCAAATCATCCTGAATTATGGAAATATGCTAAAATTGAAGGCGGTCACAGTTATACAAGTAAACACGGAAGAGTTGAAATTTTGACAAAACCTTGGCACGTAAAAATCTACGATGAAAAAGGAAAATTGCTGACAAGCACACTTCACGATACCGATTTTAAAAATACATACACGCCGACACTTCCGTTTTCTTATGTTCGCAGAAACAGCGATTATTCAAGAAGTATGGGTGCAGCTTTCAGCTTAGAACCAGACGAAAAAATATTTGGTTGTGGTGAATCATTTACCCAATTCAACAAACGCGGACAAAAAGTAGTTTTATGGACGGATGACGCAAATGGAATCCAAAACGAAACGATGTACAAACCGATTCCGTTTTACATGAGCAGCCGTGGTTACGGAGTTTTCATGCACCATTCAACACCAATTACAGTGGACTTCGGGAAATACTTTTCAAGTGCCAACGAAATGTACATTGGAGATGACGAAGCAGATTTATTTTTCTTTATTGGAGAACCAAAAGATATCTTAGACCAATACACGAATTTGACTGGAAAAGCTGCAATGCCGCCACTTTGGTCTTTCGGTTTCTGGATGAGTAGAATCACTTATTTCTCTGAAAAAGAAGGAAGAGAAGTAGCAAGAGATTTACGTAAATATAAAATCCCAACAGACGTAATTCACTTCGATACAGGCTGGTTTGATGTAGATTGGAGAAGCAATTATGAGTTTGCAAAATCTCGTTTCCCAGATGCCACAAAAATGATGTCTGATTTAAAGAAAGACGGTTTCCAAGTTTGTTTATGGCAATTACCTTATTTCACGCCAAAGAATACTTTGTTCCCAGAAATCATGGATAAAAACTTAGCGGTAAGAGATAGAAAAGGAAATCTTCCGTACGAAGACGCTGTTTTAGATTTCTCAAATCCAGAAACGGTAACTTGGTACCAAGGAAAATTGAAAAAATTATTTGATGAAGGCGTTGCAGTTTTCAAAGTAGATTTTGGAGAAGCGGCACCGCCAGACGGAATTTACCATTCTGGAAGAACTGGTTTCTATGAGCACAATTTATATCCGTTACGTTACAATAAAGCTGTTGCAGAAATCACTCAAAAAGAAAAAGGATACACTTTAATTTGGGCAAGAAGTACTTGGGCAGGATCACAGCGTTACCCTTTACATTGGGGAGGAGATTCTGAAACTTCAAACGGAGCAATGTCAGCAGAATTACGCGGCGGACTTTCATTAGGTTTAAGCGGATTCAGTTTCTGGAGTCATGATGTTGGAGGTTTCGCAACAAAATCTCCTGAGAATATTTACAGAAGATGGACACCATTTGGAATGTTTACTTCGCACGTAAGAAGCCACGGAGAACCACCTCGCGAACCTTGGTTGTACAGCAAAGAATTCTTAGAAGGATTTAGAAAAGCAGATAATATGCGTTACGAATTAATGCCATATATCTACGCACAAGCAAAAGAAAGTTCTCAAAAAGGATTGCCAATGATGCGCGCTCTTTTTGTAGAATATCCAAACGATCCGGGAGCTTGGTTAGTAGATAATCAATATTTATTTGGTTCGAGTATGTTGGTTGCACCGCTTTTTGAAGAGGTTGAAGAAAGAGACGTTTATCTTCCAGAAGGAACTTGGATCGATTATCAAACTAAAAAAGTGTATCAGTCAGGCTGGCATAAAATCAAAGCGGGCGAGGTGCCAATTATCGTTTTAATTAAAGATGGAACTGCAATTCCACACATCGGTTTAGCGCAGTCTACAAAAGATATGGATTGGAGTAAATTGACTTTGAAAGTTTACGCAAGCGATAAAACTACTTCGGCAACAGCCAAAGTATTTTTACCAGAAGGTGACGCAGTACAAGAAATAAAAGTTACTAAAAATGGAAATAATTTCGATGTAGTTGCAAATCCATTAAACGGAAAAACCACTTTTAAAACCGAGTGGGCAAAATAAAAAAGTTAGCCACTAATTACACGAATTTCCACGAATTGAATTGGTGATAATTGGTGCAATTCGTGGCAAAAAATAAATATTTAAACACATAGAAACATAGGTTTTTGTTTGTGAATAAAAGGAAAATGGAAAGAAACTAGTTTCTCACACATAGAAACTATGTTTGTTTAAACAAGTGAAACGCCTTTTTTTAAGTTTCCAATGAGTTATGATTCTATGTGTTTAAAAAAGTTTAAGCCACAGATTAAAGGATTAAAAAGATTAAAATAAATCTGCAAAAATCTGCCAAATCTGCGAGAAAAAAATCCGCAAACAAAAAAATCCTTTTAATCTGTGGCAAAAAAAATAATACCAAAAAACATGAAAAACTATCTAATTCTCCCAGCCGTATTGTTTTCAATAGCAATAGGCTACAGTCAAAAAACGAAAAACGCTTACGAATTGGCATCGCCAGACGGAAAAAACAAAATCAAATTTGAGTTAGTAAAAAATGCTCCAAAATATGCAGTTTCTCACGGAAAAACTGAAGTAATTTCTCCGTCAGATATGGGATTTGTATTGAAAGGAAACGAAGACTTAAGTTCAAATTTTGAAATTAAAGGAGCAAAAACTTCTACGTTTGACGAAACTTGGGAACAAGTTTGGGGAGAAAAGAAAAATATCAGAAATCACTACAATCAATTGGTAGTCGATTTACAGCAAAAAACAGGAAACAAAAGAAAATTACAAATTCAGTTTCGTGCTTTTGATGATGGAGTTGCTTTTAGATATGTGTATCCAAAACAAAATGTAAAAGACAGTATTTTCATCATGGATGAAAAAACAACTTTTAACTTAAAAGAAGACGGAAAAGCTTGGTGGATTCCCGCAAACAGAGAAAACCGTGACGAATATCTTTTTAAAGATGCGCCAGTAAGTACTTTGGATACCGTTTTAACGCCATTAACAATTGAAAGCAAAAGCGGATTGGCTTTAAGTTTTCACGAAGCAAACTTGATCGATTTTGCAAGTATGACTTTAGTGAATAATAAAGGAACAGAACTAAAATCGGATTTGGTGCCTTGGCCTGACGGAGTTAAAGTTCGTGTAAAAGATACTTTCACTTCTTCTTGGAGAACACTTCAAATTGGAGAAAATCCAGGTGAATTGATTACTTCTTATTTGGTTTTAAATTTAAATGAACCAAACAAATTAAAAAATACAAACAGCTATTTTAAACCATACAAGTATTTAGGAATCTGGTGGGGAATGCACATTGGAAAATATACTTTCTGGGAAAGCGACAAACAAGGCGCAACAACTAAAAATGCTGAAACATATATCGACTTTACAGCAAAAGAAGGTTTCAACCATTTATTGATTGAAGGCTGGAATAAAGGCTGGACACCGGGTTGGTATGAAAACCGTATGCACATGTTCAGTTTCACAAAAAGTGCAGACAATTTCGACTTAGAAAAAGTGGTTGAATACGGAAAGAAAAAGAACATGGAATTAATCGGATATCACGAAACAGGTTCAAACTTAATTAACTACTTAAAAGAAGTTGACGAAGGTTTTGCTTTATACAAAAAATTGGGAATCCATACCGTAAAAATCGGTCACGTAGGTTCTAAATTGAATATGAAACAAATGCACTTCGGACAGTTTGGAGTAAATTATTTCAGATACATTTTAGAAAAGGCAGCACAATACGATTTAGCGGTTTTATACCACGAATCAATAAAAGATACTGGAGAAAGAAGAACTTTCCCAAACATGGTTTCGAGAGAAGCAGCGCGTGGACAAGAATATAACGCTTGGAGCGAAGGAAATCCGCCAAACCATTTAAGTATTATTCCGTTTACAAGATTGCTTTCTGGACCAATGGATTTTACACCTGGAATTTTTGATGTTGAGGTAAAACAGGGCTATCCAGGAAAAAGAATTCAGGGAACAGTTGGACAGCAATTGGCATTGTATGTTACAATTTATTCTCCAATTCAAATGTTAGCCGATCTTCCAGAAAATTATGAAGGAAAACCAGCTTTACAATTCTTAAAAGACGTTCCAACAGATTGGGAAGACACTAAAATCTTAGAAGGAAAAATTGGCGAGTACATCACAACAGCAAGAAAAGACAGAAACAGCGCTGATTGGTATTTAGGAACTTTGACCAACGAAAAACCAAGAAATGTTGAGGTTTCATTATCATTCTTAGATCCAAATGCAACCTATGAAGCTCAGATTTATGTAGATGCTGAAGGAACAGATCAAACGCATAATCCAGAAGCAGTGGCAATTTCTAAGAAAACAGTAAAAGCTTCAGATAAATTACAATTGAAATTAGGCGGAGCTGGTGGTGGAGCAGTGAGATTTAAAAAATTGTAATTATTAATTTCTAAAATCCGACAGGTTTTTAAAACCTGTCGGGTTTCGTTACGCAACGATGAGATTTGAATATTCTAACAGGTTTTTAAAACCTGTTAGGTATTATAAAACACAACCCAAAAAAATTAGTCCTTCTTCCAAAAAATGAAAAACAGTATTCTTTATATCTTTTTTCTTTTATCTGCTAATTTGATGTTATCACAGCAAAAGCAATATCCTTTTCAGGATCCGAGTTTAGATACTGAAAAGCGTATTGACAATTTGCTGTCTTTGATGACGCTGGATGAAAAAGTTCAGGCTCTAAGCACAAATCCGTCAGTAAAAAGATTAGGACTTATTGGTACAGGTCATGTAGAGGGATTACATGGATTGGCTTTGGGCGGACCAGGTGAATGGGGAGGAAAAAATAAAAAGCCATTAACAACAACCACTTTCCCTCAAGCGTATGGTTTAGGAGAAACTTGGGATGTTGAACTTCTTCAAAAAGTTGCAAATGTTGAAGGCTATGAAACCCGTTTTGCTTTGCAAAAATACAATCGAGGTGGACTAGTAGTTCGTGCTCCAAATGCAGATATTGCAAGAGATCCGCGCTGGGGACGTACTGAAGAAAGTTACGGAGAAGATGCTTTTTTTAACGGAATTATGACAGTTGCTTTTGTAAAAGGCTTACAAGGAAATAACTCCAAATACTGGCAAACGGCTTCGTTGATGAAGCATTTTTTGGCAAACAGCAATGAAGACGGAAGAATCTATACATCATCTGATTTTGATGAAAGACTCTGGAGAGAATATTACGCACTTCCTTTTCAAATGGGAGTTGTGGAAGGAGGCTCACGTGCTTATATGGCGGCGTATAACAAAGTAAATGGAATTCCAGCAATGGTACATCCGATGCTTAAAAATATTACGCAGAAAGAATGGGGCCAAAATGGTATTATTTGTACCGATGGAGGTGCTTTTAAATTGCTTCTTTCAGATCATAAATATTATGCAGATAAATATTTAGGAGCGGCTGCAGTTGTAAAAGCGGGTATTAACCAATTTTTGGATGAATTTATAGATGGTATTTATGGTGCTCTTTCTAATGGATATTTGAAAGAAAAAGATCTTGATGAAGTTTTGCGTGGAAATTACCGAGTAATGATAAAACTTGGAATGCTTGATGCTTCAGAAGAAAATCCATATTCGAAAATCGGAAAAGATAAAGATACAATCGATCCTTGGAAAACAGAAGCGCACAAGAAAATCGCTTTAGAGGCAACTCAAAAATCTATTGTTTTATTGAAAAATGAAAAGGGATTTTTGCCCTTGCAAAAGGAAAAAATAAAAACAGTTGCCGTTATTGGACCTCGGGCTGATGAAGTGCTTTTAGACTGGTACAGCGGAACGCCTCCTTATGTTATTACACCTTTGGAAGGAATAAAAAAGAAGCTGGGGAATAATGTCGAAGTTTTAGTCGCAAAAAATAACATTGACGGAAAAGCAGCAACAATAGCAAAAAAAGCAGATTTTGTAATTGTCATTGTTGGAAATCACCCTGTTTGTAATGCTGGATGGGCAAATTGTCCAGTTCCAAGTGAAGGAAAAGAAGCGGTTGACCGCCAGTCTCTAACTTTAGAACAAGAAGATTTGATCAAGGTAGTTTATCAGGCAAATCCGAAAACGGTGGTCGCATTAATCAGCAGTTTTCCTTATGCAATCAATTGGACTCAGGAAAATGTTCCAGCAATTGTACACATGGCTCAGAATAGTCAGGAAACAGGAACGGCATTGGCAGATGTTTTATTTGGAGATTATAATCCTGCAGGACGTTTAACGCAAACTTGGGTAAGAGATATTACCGATCTTCCGGAATTATTGGATTATAACATTCGAAATGGAAGAACCTATATGTATTTTAAAAAGAAACCATTATATGCTTTTGGTCACGGATTAAGTTATACGACTTTCAAATACAATTCGATTGAAACGAGTTCTGAAACTATTTCGAAAAATGAAGAATTAAAAGTTACAGTTTCCATCACAAATACAGGAAATAAAGATGGTGACGAAGTAGTTCAGCTTTACGTAAAACAATTAGAATCGAAAGTGGAACGGCCAGAAAAAGAATTGAAAGCATTTAAGAGAGTTTTCTTTAAAGCTGGAGAAACCAAAAATGTTGATTTGATTGTAAAAGCAAAAGATTTAGAATATTGGAATACAGCTAAACAAGTGTTCGAACTTGAAAAAAACACAATCGAAATCCAGATAGGAAATTCTTCAGATAACATACTTCTGAAAAAGAAAATTTCAGCTAAATAATTGTAAAAGAATAAAACTTAAACATGAAAAAAAGTCTAATTATACTATTTGTTTTTGTTGGTTTGGCAAGTTTTAAATCATTTGCACAAACAACAAACGCTGATTCTCAAAACAGAATTATAAAAGTAGATTTCAAAAAAGAAGCAGGAAAATTAAATACCATGTTCAAAGAATGCATCGGTGCGGGAAGAGCAAACGAAGGACTTCGTGCAGATTGGCAACAGCAATTGGCATTGGTGAAAAAAGAATGTGATTTTAAATACATCCGTTTTCATGGTTTATTGTCGGATGATATGGCGGTTTATCGTGAAGACAATAAAGGGAATCCAGAATACAATTACCAATATGTAGACGTTTTGTTCGATTATATTGTGAGTCTAAAAATGAAACCGTTTGTTGAATTAGGTTTTATGCCGAATGCTTTGGCAAGCGGAAAAGAAACTATTTTTTGGTGGCGCGGCAATGTTACGCCTCCGAAAGATTATAAAAAATGGGAAGATTTAGTGAAAAACCTAACCGCACATTTTAAGGAACGTTACGGAGACGAAGAAGTAAAAACATGGTACTTTGAAGTTTGGAACGAACCGAATTTATCTCCAGGATTTTGGACAGGAACTCAGGAAGATTATTTCAAATTATATGATTATGCAGCTCGCGGTGTAAAAGCCGTGAATCCATTATATAAAGTCGGCGGACCCGCAACGGCAGGCGCTGGATGGGTTCCGGAAACAATTGATTTTTGTTTTAAAAATAATGTGCCCCTAGATTTTATCTCAACACATACTTATGGTGTAAACCAAGGATATTTGGATGAATTCGGAACTTCTGGAACAGTTTTGAGTCCAGATGTAAACAGTGTAAACGGAGATGTTATAAATTCGCGTAAGCAGATTACCAATTCGGCTAAACCAAATTTAGAATTGCATTACACAGAGTGGAGTTCTTCTTATACACCAGCAGATCCAATTCACGACAGTTATCATTCGGCAGCTTACATTCTGCAAAAACTCAAGCAAGTTGGAAATGCGGCAAACTCCATGTCATATTGGGTTTTTACCGATGTTTTTGAAGAACCAGGACCAAGATTCACGCCTTTTCACGGCGGTTTCGGATTGTTGAATACGCAGGGAATTAAAAAGCCAGCATATTTCTCTTATTATTTAATGAATAAATTAGGAGAAACAGAACTTCAAAACAGTGATAAAGCTTCTTGGACTTCCAAAAATGCAAAAGGCGATGTACAAGTTTTATTATGGGATTTTACGAATACACATCCCGGCGATAAAGTTTGGAACCAAACTTATTACATTCAGGATCTTCCATCAAAAGAAAAAGGAAAAGTAAAAGTGGAGATTGACGGAATACAGAAAGGAAAATATCTTTTAGAAATTTACAAAGTTGGTTATAAAGTAAACGACGCTTACGCAGATTATCTGTCGATGAAAAAACCAAGTCAGTTAACACGTGAGCAAGTCAATTCCATAAAAGAAAAAAATAACGGCGCGCCAATTTCAACAGAAAAAATTACAATTGACGCAAAAGGAACTTTCAGCAGAGAATTTAAAATCAACGAAAATGATGTTGTAATGCTGAATTTAATTAAACAATAATAAAGAGAAAACCACAAACATAAAAATAGTATTAACGGTATTTAAAGATGATTTGTGAGGAATCAAAAATCTTTAAATCAAAAAACACCTAACTATCTATGAAAAACAAAATGATATTCCTTTCATCGGCTTTGGTTTTTGCATTGTTTACTTCTTGTAAAAATGATGCGCAAACTTTAGCTTCAAATTCGGCGCAAACCGAAGAATACGTTGGAAAAGAAATAAGCACAGATCACGATGCCGAAATCGACAAATTGATTTCGCAAATGACATTAGAAGAAAAAATTGGAATGCTTCACGGAAACAGCATGTTTGCCAATGCAGGTGTAAAACGTTTAGGAATTCCAGAATTAAAAATGGCCGACGGTCCGTTGGGAGTTCGTGAAGAAATCTCAAGAGATAATTGGGCTCCAGCCGGATGGACAAACGATTTTGCAACCTATTATCCAGCGGGAGGTGCTTTGGCAGCAACTTGGAATGCTGAAATGGCGCATACTTTCGGAACCAGTTTAGGAGAAGAATTACGTGCAAGAGACAAAGACATGTTGCTTTCGCCAGCTATCAATATGGTAAGAACACCGCTTGGAGGAAGAACGTACGAATATATGTCTGAAGACCCATTTTTGAATAAAAAAATCGCGGTGCCTTTGATTGTAGGTCTACAAGAAAAAGATGTAATGGCGTGTGTAAAACATTATGCAGCAAACAATCAGGAAACGAATCGCGATTTTGTAGATGTACAAATTGATGAACGTACACTTCGCGAAATTTATCTTCCAGCTTTTGAAGCTTCGGTTAAAGAAGCAAAAGCATACAGTATTATGGGTGCTTACAATAAATTCAGAGGGGAATATTTATGTGAAAATGATTATATGCTGAATAAAATCCTTCGTGACGAATGGGGATTTAAAGGCGTTGTAGTTTCAGACTGGGCTGCGGTTCATTCTACAGCAAAAACTTTGAAAAGTGGTTTAGATATTGAAATGGGAACACCAAAACCTTTCAATGAATTTTTCTTGGCCGATAAATTAATCGCTGCAGTTAAATCTGGAGAAGTTTCTGAGAAAGAAATTGATTTGCATGTAAAACGTATTTTAAGAGTTTTATTCCAAGTGAAAGCAATGGGCGGAGGCGAGCGTGCAAAAGGAAGCATTGCAACCGAAGCACATTACCAAGATGCCTACAAAATTGCCGCTGAAGCAATTGTATTGTTGAAAAACGAAAACAATGCATTACCGTTAAAATTGGATGGAGTAAAATCTATTGCAGTGATTGGAAACAATGCGACAAAGAAAAATGCTCTTGGCGGATTTGGAGCTGGAGTAAAAACAAAAAGAGAAGTTACACCTCTTGAAGGTCTTAAAAACAGACTTCCTGCATCAATTAAAATTAATTATGCTGAAGGATATTTAGAGCGTTACGATAAGAAGAACAGAGGAAATTTAGGAAATATTACGGCTAATGGACCGGTTACAATCGATGAACTAGATCCAGCAAAAGTTAAAGAAGCAGTAGAAGCAGCTAAAAACTCTGATGTGGCGATTATTTTTGCGGGTTCAAACCGTGATTACGAAACAGAAGCTTCAGACCGTAGAGATTTACACTTGCCATTTGGACAAGAAGAATTAATCAAACAAGTATTGGCTGTTAATCCAAAAACTATTGTAGTTATGGTTGCTGGTGCTCCATTTGATATTAATGAAGTGAGCCAAAAAACTTCAGCTTTAGTGTGGAGTTGGTTTAACGGATCTGAAGGAGGAAATGCTTTGGCAGATGTTATTTTAGGAAAAGTAAATCCGTCAGGAAAATTACCTTGGACAATGCCTAAACAATTAAAAGATTCTCCTGCACACGCAACAAACAGTTTCCCTGGAGATAAAACAGTAAATTACGCTGAAGGACTTTTGATTGGATACCGTTGGTTTGATACTAAAAACGTAGCGCCATTATATCCTTTCGGTTACGGATTATCATACACGACTTTCGCGCTTGATAATGCAAAATCGAATAAAGATTCATATGCTCAAACTGATGTAATTGAAGTTTCTGTTGAAGTTAAAAATACTGGAAAAGTAGACGGAAAAGAAGTAGTTCAATTATATACTGCGAAATCAGATTCTAAAATTACACGTGCAGCACAAGAATTAAAAGGTTTCAAAAAAGTTGCTGTTAAAGCTGGAGGTTCAGAAAATGTAACCATTAAAGTTCCAGTAAAAGAATTAGCATATTACGATGTTGCTGCTAAAAAATGGACAGTTGAGCCAGGAAAATATACTATTAAAGTAGGAACTTCTTCTAGAGACATCAAAAAAGAAATTCAGGTAACAGTTAAATAAATTGTTGTTGCTATAAAATAACCAAACTCTCAACGCCAGCCCATAAAAAGCTGGCGTTGATTTTAAAGACTTACACTTAACTTAAACCAAACCAAATGAAAAAAACAATCAAAGATTATGTCTTGAGCTTTATACTGTGCTTTGCTTTTTTAGGAGTTTTAGCTTGCAGTTCAGATAAAGAAGAGACTCCTCCAACTATAAAAACGCTTTCTTCTACTACAAGCAAAATTGATTTTGAAAGCAAAGAAAATACAATTGAAATAACGATTAATTCTAATGGCGTCACTTGGACTTTGAGTAATTCTGCCAGTTGGATAAAATTAAGTCAGACTACTGGAACATCGGGACAAACAGTAGTAAAAATTACTGCTTTAGAAAATACGACTACGGCTCTGCGAAATGCAGTTATTACACTAAGTGGCGGTGAACTTGCTTCTGAGGCAATTTCAGTTTCTCAAGCAGCAGGAAGTTTATATCCAAGTTATAACACTAATCCAATTGCAGCCGATGCATCAGGAATGGGAAGTTCTGCAGTTGAATTGGCAGCAAAAATTAAATTAGGTTGGAATATCGGAAATACTTTAGAAGCAACTGGAGGCGAAACCGCTTGGGGAAATCCAAAAGTGACAAAAGCCTTAATTGATGCTGTAAAAGCAAACGGATTTAATGCGATCAGAATTCCGTGTTCTTGGAATCAGAATCTTGAAAATGCAGCAACAGCAAAAATCAAAACTGAATGGCTGGATAGAGTAAAAGAAGTGGTACAATATTGTGTTGACAATGATATGTATGTTGTGGTCAATATTCACTGGGATGGAGGCTGGCTGGAAAACAATATTACCGAAGCTAAAAAAGATGAAAATAATGCGAAACAAAAAGCTTTTTGGGAACAAATCGCAACGCATTTAAGAGGTTTCGATGAGCATTTACTTTTTGCAAGCGCCAACGAACCAGCGGTTGAAGATGCAGCACAAATGGCAGTTTTAACTTCATATCACCAAACATTTATTGATGCCGTTCGTTCAACAGGAGGGAAAAACGCTACTCGTGTTTTAGTAGTTCAAGGTCCAACTACAGATATTGAAAAAACAAACAAATTAATGACTACATTGCCAGTAGATAAAGTTACAGGCAGAATGATGGTCGAAGTACATTATTATTCTCCGTGGAATTTTGCTGGTTTAACCAAAGACGAATCTTGGGGTAAAATGTTCTATTATTGGGGAGTTGGTTTTCACTCAACAACAGATACAGAACGAAATGCAAGTTGGGGTGAAGAAGCTGATTTAGAGAAAAGTTTCAAATTGATGAAAACCCAATTTGTAGACAAAGGAATTCCAGTTCTTTTAGGAGAATTTGGAGCAATTCGAAGAACAACTTTGACAGGAGATGCTTTGACTTTACATTTAAATTCGAGAGCATATTATTTAAAAACGGTAGTCAAAACAGCAAAAGCAAACGGATTATTACCTTTTTATTGGGACGAAGGAAGTACAGGAAATAACGGTTTTGGAATTATAAATAGAAGCAATAATACCGTCTTCGATACACAGGCTTTAAATGCTTTAATCGAAGGTTTACAATAGAAATAAGTCTTTAAATCATGCAAGTGATATAAGTAAATTTTAGAAATGAATAAATTTAAAACTTAAAATCTCTTATATCACTTATGTGGTTCAAAAATATTTAAATTAGAAAATATGAAAAAATCAATAGTTTTTATTTTATTGATATTTAGTGCGATATCTAGCGCTAATGTAAGGATGCCTTTAATATTCTCTGACGGAATGGTTTTGCAAAGAGACAAGCAAATTCCGATTTGGGGTTTTGCCGATGCAAATGAAAGTATAGAAATTCATTTTAATAAACAAATTAAGAAAACAGCGGCCGATAAAAACGGAAAATGGACGGTAAATTTAAGTCCAGAAAAAGCCGGTGGACCTTTCGAATTACTCATTATCGGAAAAAATAAAATCACGATCAAAAATGTTTTGGTTGGCGAAGTTTGGATTTGCAGCGGACAATCGAATATGGAATTTCAGGTTTTCAAAACCATGAATTCTGAAAAAGAAATTAGCAGTGCAGATTATCCAATGATTCGTCATTTTGGCGTTGCGCAAGATTTAAGCGGAACTCCAAAAGACGATTTAAAACAAGGGAAATGGGAAGTAGCAAATAAAGAAAATGTAGGCAACTTTACAGCAGTTGGATATTATTTCGCTAGAAAATTGTATTCAGAATTAAAAATCCCAATCGGAATTATCAATACTTCTTGGGGCGGAACCAATGTTGAAACTTGGACAAGCCGTGAAGCTTTTGAAAATAGTCCTGATTTTAAAGCCATGATTGCTGATGTTCCAACCGTAGATATCAATGCCATTTTTGAAACCTATAAAAAATCAGTTTTAGACAATCTGAAAAAGGTACAAGGTTTTGATGTTTCAATGGAAAACGAAGATCAATTTAAAAACGCAAATTACCAAGATAAAAACTGGCCAGAAATAAAAGTGCCTTCACTTTGGGAAAATCAGCAAATCAGCAATATCGACGGAATTGTCTGGATGCGAAAAACCATTGTTTTAACAGCAGAACAAGCCAAAAAAGAAGCTACTTTACATTTAGCAAAAGTTGACGACGAAGACAAAACCTTTGTAAACGGAGTAGAAATTGGAACAAACAATCTTTGGGATGCCAAAAGAATTTACAAAATTCCAGCAAATGTTCTTAAAGAAGGAACAAACGTAATCGCAGTAAGAATTACAGATTACAGCGGCGGCGGCGGAATTTACGGCGATCCGCAAGATTTAAAAATCGACTTTAAAGATTCGAGTCTTCCGTTAGAAGGACTTTGGAAATTCAACGTAGTAAAAGTGAGAATTGAAGTTTCGCCAAACAGTTATCCTTCCTTGTTGTACAATGCGATGGTAAATCCATTAGTGCCTTATGCGATGCAGGGAGTTTTATGGTATCAAGGAGAAGCCAATGTTTGGAGAGCGGCAGAATACAAAAAGTCATTTCCATTAATGATAAACGATTGGAGAACAAAATTCAAACAAGGTAATTTCCCTTTTTATTTTGTTCAATTATCCACTTTCGATGAATTTGGAGGAAACAGCCAAAAAGGAAGCCGTTGGGCAGAACTTCGCGAAGCACAATCTGAAACTTTAAAATTGCCAAATACTGGAATGGCCGTAACAACCGATATTGGAAATGCAAAAGACATTCACCCAACCAACAAACAAGACATTGGTTTGCGTCTGGCAGCGATTGCGATGAATAATATTTACGGCAAAAAACAAGTTCACAGCGGACCAACTTATAAATCTCAACAAATAAAAGGAAACCAAATTATCCTTACTTTCGATAACATCGGCAGCGGATTATCAACTTCAGATAATGAAGAATTAAAAGGTTTCGAGATCGCTGGTGCAGACAAAGTTTTTCATTCCGCGAAAGCGATCATTAAAGACAACAAAATAATCGTTTCAAGCGATAATGTTCAAAATCCCGTTGCAGTGCATTACGGCTGGGCAGACGACGATACAACAATTAATCTTTTTAATAAAGAAAAATTTCCAGCATCGCCATTTAGAACTGATAATTGGGAAATGCTGACGGCGAATGAGAAATATAAAGTGAGTAAATAGTTATTAGTCGTTAGTGATTAGTCCTCAGTCCCCAGTAAATAGCTAAATAATTCGCAACGATATATGTTCCGCTAGGAACATTTCATCGGTAGCAACGGATGAAATCCGTTGATGAAAAAATAAACGTCCCATAATAATGTTCCATAGGAACATCTGATTGATTATAGGTTTTTATCCTAACAGGTTTCCAAAACCTGTTAGGTATCACTAGATTTTTTTATTAGTTTAGATAAAAAATAAATACCTAACAGGTTTTGGAAACCTGTTAGGATAATATAACCAAATATGATTAAAAAAACATTTCTCCTCTTACTTCTCACGTCTTGCTACACAAACATTTCGGCGCAATCCAAGAATGTTTTATGGTACAAACAACCCGCAGAATTCTTTGAAGAAAGCTTAGTTTTAGGAAACGGAAAAATGGGAGCAACCGTTTTTGGAGGCGCCAATTCAGATAAAATTTATTTGAATGACATTACGCTTTGGTCAGGTGAACCCGTAAATGCTAATATGAGCCCAGACGCTTATAAAAACATCCCAGCAATTCGCGAAGCTTTGCAGAATGAAAATTACAAACTGGCAGAAGAACTGAATAAAAAAGTTCAGGGGAAAAATTCCGAATCGTATGCGCCTTTAGGAACATTAGAAATCAATAATTCTGAAAAGGGAAAAGCAGTAAATTACCATCGTGAATTGGATCTTTCGAACGCTATTTCAAAATTAAGCTACGAAATGGCGGGAATAAAATATACACGAGAATATTTTGTGTCGGCTCCAGATAAGGTTATGATTATCAAATTAACAGCCGATCAAAAAGGAGCTTTAAACTTTGATATCAATTTGAAAAGCCTTTTACAATCAAATGTCGAAGTCCGAAACAATATTTTGATATTGAGAGGTTCTGCACCAATTCATGAAAATGCAGGATATAATGTTTTGCCAAAATATCTGAATTTAAAAGATAGAGGAACGAAATTTACTGGTTTAGTCCAAATTAAAAAAACTGATGGGACGATTACAAGTTCTAGAGAAACGTTGACTTTAAAAGATGCTACAGAAGCGATAATCTTTGTTTCTGTCGCAACAAGCTTTAATGGTTTTGACAAAAATCCAGCATCAGAAGGTTTAGACGATGTTTCAATTGCTTTGCAGAATCTGAATAACGCCTACGCAAAAGCATTCGATAAATTAAAAGAATCTCACATTACCGATTATCAAAAATTCTTCAATCGTGTCAATTTAGATTTAGGAAAAACAACCGCTCCAGATTTGCCAACAGACGAACGTTTATTACGTTACGCAGATGGAAGCGAAGATAAAAATCTCGAAATTCTATATTTCAATTTCGGACGCTATTTATTAATCAGTTCGTCAAGAACTTTGGGCGTTCCTGCCAATTTACAAGGACTTTGGAATCCGCATTTAAGTCCGCCTTGGAGCAGTAATTATACGATGAATATCAATCTGGAAGAAAATTACTGGCTGGCAGAAAACACCAATCTTTCCGAAATGCATTCGTCACTTTTGAGTTTTATTAAAAACCTTTCGGTAACAGGAAAAGTTACAGCCAAAACTTTTTACGGAGTAGATAAAGGCTGGGCGGCGGCTCATAATTCAGATATTTGGGCAATGACTAATCCGGTTGGACAATTCGGAAAAGAAGATCCTATGTGGGCGTGCTGGCCAATGGCGCAAGCGTGGTTGAGTACACATATTTGGGAACATTATACTTTTACACAAGATTTAGCTTATTTGAAAAAAGAAGGTTATCCGTTAATGAAAGGCGCAGCCGAATTTTGTTTAGGCTGGCTTGTCGCGGATAAAAACGGAAACCTAATCACTTCGCCATCGACTTCACCAGAAAATCAATATAAACTGGCAGATGGTTTTGTGGGCGCAACACTTTATGGTGGAACTGCCGATTTAGCCATGATTCGCGAATGTTTTGATAAAACCATAAAAGCTTCAAAAGTGCTGAATACGGATGCTGGTTTCAGAAAAGAATTGGAAACAGCACTTTTAAAACTGCATCCGTATCAAATTGGTAAAAAAGGAAATTTACAGGAATGGTATTTTGATTGGGAAGATAATGATCCAAAACACCGTCATCAATCACATTTATTCGGACTTTTCCCTGGTGATCATATTACACCTTTAAAAACTCCTGATTTAGCGGAAGCTTCAAAGAAGACATTAGAAATAAAAGGCGACGAAACCACTGGTTGGTCAAAAGGATGGAGAATCAATCTTTGGGCGAGACTTTGGGACGGAAATCGCTCTTATAAAATGTATCGTGAATTACTGCGCTACGTAGATCCTGACGGAAAGAAAACAGACAAACCAAGAAGAGGAGGAGGAACGTATCCGAATTTATTTGATGCGCATCCGCCATTTCAAATTGATGGTAATTTTGGAGGCGCAGCTGCGGTTGCAGAAATGTTAGTTCAGTCAGATGAAAATGAAATTCGATTATTACCTGCTTTGCCAGATGCCTGGGCAGAAGGTTCAGTGAAAGGAATTTGCGCTCGCGGCGGATTTGAAATTGAAATGACGTGGAATAATAAAAAAACAGAAAAAGTAATTGTTTCTTCTAAAAATGGAGGGAAAACAACTTTGATTTTTGGCGATAAAAAACAAGAGATTGTTTTGAAAAAAGGAGAAAAATTAGAAGTAAAGTTCTAAATAATTATGAAAATGAATGTCATCCTGAGCGTAGTCGAAGGCTCATTTTGCATATAAGGGCTTCGACTTCGCTCAGCCTGACAAACGAATAGTAAACCCGTCAGGTTTTTATAACCTCTCGGGTTTTGTGTTTTTAGGCAAGCTTCGGAGAAGCGAAATATTTATAGGAAATAATGAACATTTACAATATAAAGCTCCAGCGGAGCGAAATATATGTCGCTCCGCTGGAGCTCGCTTTGGGATCGTACTTTTTAATTTCTATAAATATATCGCCTCGCTGAGGCTTTTTAATAACAAACCCGACAGGTTTCAAAAACCTGTCGGGTTTGTTGATTTGAAAACAAGAGGCTTCGACTTCGCTCAGCCTGACAAAATGAATTATTCCTTGTCTGCAGTTTGTTCTTCTTCTGGTTTCTCAGAATGTTCTTTTTTAAAAGTCTCGTACCATTTTTCGATGGAAGGATACACAAAAGCAGCAACTTTTTTTACCGGATTATAAAAAATGTAATTGTCTAAAGTTTCTTTTTTTGCGAATGTATTATTGAAGTTTATCTTTTCGAACAAAGCAATAAAAATACTCAGAATTAGAATGGTTTTTAAAATCCTAAAGAAGCCACCACCGAGTTTGTTTATCCAGCCTAACATGGCAAAATCGGCAATTCCTGTTAGAATTTTGGCTAAGAAATATACGCCTATCACAACTAGAATAAAAGTTAAGATAAAAGCCGTTATTTGAATATTTGTAGGATTCCAAGAAACATGCTTTGAAATCATTTCGGTCATTAATGAAGAAAATTTTATCGCAAGATAAATTCCTAATAACAATGAAATGAAAGAAGCAACTTCTACAAAAAGTCCGTTTTTAATGCCTTTGTATAAACTGTAACACAAAAGTGCACCTACGATAATATCAAAAAAACTCATGTTTTGTTTTGGTGTTTAATGAGGCGCAAATATAGATTTTTTTTAGGTTCAGAGGTTCAGAGAGGCGAAGGTTCAGAGGTTTTTTGTAATGCTCTTTGGTATACGTTTATTTTTTTAGGTGCAATGTATTGAACTATGTATCTTTGCAAATCAAAATTTAGAGTATAGATTGCGATTCTGCCCCCTTCAGAATAGATTTTTAAATCAGCAATCTAAGATCTACAATCAAAAAACATAAATTAAATGTCTAGAGATACACAATTAAAAGAGCGATGGGAAAAGCTCGTTGATATACTTTCCAATCAGTTTTCGCAAGGCGAAGACTTAGATTTGGATGCCATAATTTACCTAATCGGAGTTCAGGAATACGGAAAAGTGCACCGTGAATACAAGAAAGACGAAAAACTGAATTTAATGCACATTGCAATCTGCCGGTTGCTAGAACCATACGGATTTTACGAATTCGAATATTTCGACGATGAAGGCTGGCCTCATTACAAAGTAAAAGAAAATTTGCCACCGCTAAAAGCTGGTGAACAATCGGTTTTAATGAAAGAAGCGATTGTAAATTATTTTTTAGAACGAAAACTTATCGATTAGAGTCTAGTTTACAGTCGAAGTCTCAGTTTACAGTTTGGACTGCGACTGCGACTGAATACTGAAAACTAAAGAAAATGTGCAGATACGCAATGATATCTTATAAGCCTCATTATGCTTGTTTTAATTGTCGAAAGACCTTTAAAAGAAGATTGATGGTTGATGTGAAAAAAGGAGAAACATCGGTTTTTGAAGCCAAATGCCCGCAATGCGGAGAATTTATGGCAAATATGGGACTAGATTTTGAATCACCTAAAAAAGACGATGTCAAAAAGTGGGAACATATTAAAAGTTTGTTTTCTGTAGGTATTACATTTCACTCCTGCAGTTGCAGTGGGCCAGGCTATATTCCGAATTCTAAAGAAAAATTAGTGGAATATTTTGAAGGGATAAAAAAAAGATATCTTGAAAATATGGGCTTTTGGCGCACTAGAATCGAACCAACGAATAAACAAGAAAAAGAACGGGATTTAAATAAAAATTGGAATAAACTAAGCAGTATTTCTTCTAATTACAAAAAGGAAATAGTAACCAATCAGAAAGGTTTAGATTATTGGCATGTAAAGATTAAACAAGTTGAAGAAAAGTTAAATCTGATAAAATAATTTACAGAAAACCTAAAACTGCGACGGTGACCGCACACTTTCAACTAAAAACACTAAATTTGTACTCTCAATTATCGAAGGAAAATGATAGATAAGATTAAACAGCATATAGAGGAAGCTAAAGCCTTTAATGAGAAAAATAAAGAATCGTTAGAACAATTCCGTATTAAATATTTAGGAAGTAAAGGTTTGTTGAAAGAACTTTTTACCGAATTTAAAAATATTCCAAACGACCAAAAAAAGGATTTTGGACAAGTAATCAATACTTTAAAAGCCGTTGCTGAAGAGAAAGTAAGAGTTATTCAGGAAGAACTTGAAAGCAAAGAGGAATCTAAAGGCGTTTTTGGTGATTTAACACGTTCAGCAGAACCAGTAATTATTGGTTCTCGCCATCCTATTTCTATCGTTAAAAATCAGATTATAGATATTTTTGCTAATATCGGATTCAACGTATCTGAAGGTCCAGAAATCGAAGACGACTGGCATAACTTTACGGCATTGAATTTACCAGAATATCACCCAGCGCGTGATATGCAGGATACATTTTTTATTCAGACAAATCCAGATGTTTTATTGCGTACGCATACATCATCGGTTCAGGTGCGTTATATGGAAAATCATAAACCGCCAATCCGTACGATTTCTCCAGGACGTGTTTTCCGTAACGAAGCGATTTCATCTCGTTCGCACTGTATTTTCCATCAAGTGGAAGGATTATACATTGATAAAGATGTTTCTTTTGCCGATTTAAAACAGACTTTGCTTTATTTCACTAAAGAAATGTTTGGAAAATCTAAGATTCGTCTTCGTCCATCATATTTCCCATTTACAGAACCAAGTGCTGAGATTGATATCTATTGGGGATTAAAAACAGAAACTGATTACCGTATCACAAAAGGAACAGGTTGGTTAGAAATTGGTGGCTGCGGAATGGTAGATCCAAATGTTCTTAAAAACTGCGACATCAATCCTGAAGAGTATAATGGTTTCGCTTTCGGAATGGGAGTAGAGCGAATTGCAATGCTTTTATACCAAATTGGCGATATCCGTATGTTCTATGAAAACGATGTTCGTTTCTTAGAGCAGTTCAAAGCAAATATTTAAAAATAAAGTTATTAGTAAATAGTGATTAGTGAGAAGTTTTCTTTCTAATCACTATTTACTTTTTACTAATTACTAGATTATGAAAAAAGATATAATAATTCCAGAAGTCGAAAACGTATTTCTTGCCGCAGTGCAGGAATGGAGCGACGATTTTATGGAAAAAGTATGGTACGCTTATTTAGTTAATGACAGCGATTTTAATTTAGACAGCGTAATGGTGGTTTCGAAAGCTTTTGGAACTATTGACGGCGAAATGAAAAAAACGTCAATTCTGCGTCATGCTTTTGTTGAGGTTCCTTCTGTCTCTGTTGTAAAAATAGAATTGGTAGAAAAAAGCCTTTTAGCACTTAACAACGAATTCATGGTGACTTTCTTCATTGGAAATACTTTGTACGATAAGAAGTTCATTTTTAAAGCCAATTCTCTTGACGAAAATAAAACGGAAGAAGTGCCGATTTTGTTTGTTGAAGGAATTATGGTGAAATAGTTTTCAGTCGCAGTCGCAGTATTCAGTTTAAAATTGAAATTAAGCGTTAAAATAAAAAAGTCCGAAAAAATATTTTTTCGGACTTTTTATTTTATTGTAACTGATCACTAAAAACTGACCACTGAATACTTAATCCAAAGATTCAGTCAATTTCTTGAAAACCGTTTTAGCATCTTTTCCTTCGTATAAAACAGCATAAACAGCGTCTATAATTGGCGTTTTCGCTCCGTAACCTTGATTTAGTTTATAGGCACTTTTTGTTGCGTAATAACCTTCGGCAACCATACTCATTTCCATCATGGCACTTTTTACGGTGTAACCTTTTCCAATCATATTTCCGAACATTCTATTTCTAGAGAAAACAGAATATCCAGTAACCAATAAATCGCCCAAATAAGCTGAATCATTGATGTTACGTTTCATTTTATGCACTTTTCGAATGAATTTCTTCATTTCACGAATCGCGTTACTCATTAAAACGGATTGGAAGTTGTCGCCATAACCTAAACCATGAGCAATTCCGGCAGCGATAGAGTAAATGTTTTTTAGCATTGCAGCATATTCAGTACCGATAATATCGTCTGAGATTTTGGCTTTGATATAATTTCCAGAAAGTGTTTTAGCTACAGTTTTAGCTTTATCAGGATCACCGCAAGCAATTGTCAAGTAGGAAAGTCTTTCTAAGGCAACTTCTTCTGCATGGCACGGACCTGTAATTACTCCAATATTGTAATATGGAATGTCGTATTGAATATGGAAATGTTCTCCAACAATTAAACTAGTTTCAGGAACAATTCCTTTAATAGCAGAAAAAATAATTTTATCTGATAAAGAAACCGTCATGTTTTTTAATTCGGCATCTAAGAAAGCAGATGGAATTGCAAAAATGATATAATCTGCATATTCTATCGCTTCGTTTATATTGTTGGTTAATTTGAGTTTTTTGGTATCAAATTCAACAGAACTTAAGTAGTTCGGATTGTGTTTGAATTTCTCGATATGCTCGATAGCGGCATCATTGCGCATGTACCACGAAATTTCAGAAAGATTTACACATAACATTTTTGCAATTGCCGTTGCCCAGCTTCCACCACCAATCACTGCAAATTTTAAATTTTCGCTCATTATTTTAATAATTTAAAACAAAAGTACTTAATAATGTGCTAATAAAGCAAAACCTGATTTAAGAAATTTTGAAAAGACACTTTAATAGCAATGACTTTCAAGATGTTTAAGTTTAAAAATGTTTTTTTAAATGCTGTACAATAAAATAAATCGTTGTGCGTTATAACATTTTATAAATTAGAATTTTAATGAATTTAGAAAAAATTGAGTTAGTTAGTTTTGTTTTAGTATTTTGAAAAGGCGTTCCTAAATTTATTAAGAACGCCTTTTTTATTTTTAGTTTTCAGTCACAGTGCCAGTTTTCAGTTATATGCAAAACGGTAATGTCGCTGAATACTCCGATTAATATGAAAGTTCAACAATTGATCTTACTTTATCTAAAGTCACTAATTGATTTTCTCCTAAACCTTTCCAGCCTCTTTCTTCAAAACGATTTACGATAAAATCTGCTGTATTTGAATATTCCTTTGTATATTGAGAAAGTTTCGTGTCCATTCCCATTTTATGGAAAAATTCTACGGTTTTGTTGATCGCTTCTTTCGCCACTTCTTCGTCAGAACCAGTTAAGTTAAAGATTCTTCTTCCGTATTGCGCTAGTTTTGCTTTTTTAGTTTCAAACATTACATGGTATAAACTTGGGCCAATAATCGCCAAAGTTCTTGCGTGATCAATTTCGTAAAGCGCTGTCAATTCGTGACCAATCATGTGAGTTGCCCAATCACTTGGAACACCTTTTTGGATTAATCCGTTTAAAGCCATTGTACAGCTCCACATAAAATTAGAAGCCAAAGTGTAATCAGTTGGGTTTTCTACGATTCCAGGACCAACTTCAATTAAAGTCTGAAGAACACCTTCGGCAATTCTATCTTGAAGAAAAGCATCAGTTGGATACGTTAAATATTGTTCCATAACGTGTGTGTAAGCATCTACAACACCATTTTCGATTTGTCTTTTTGGTAAAGACGAAATTACTGTCGGATCACAGATTGAAAATTGAGGAAATAAAGCGCTTCCGCCAGAAGATAATTTTTCTTGAGTTGCTTCAATTGTTACCACATATCCAGAATTCATTTCACTTCCTGTTGCCGGTAGCGTTAAAACAGTTCCAAATGGCATTGCATTTTCTTTAATCAAAATACGTTTCTGCAAAATGTCAATCGGATTTCCTTCATAATGAACAGCGCCCGAAATAAATTTCACGCCATCAATTACAGATCCGCCACCAACAGCCAAAATAAAGTCGATTTTTTCAGCTTTGATCACATCAACAGCTTTCATTAAAGTTTCAAATCTCGGATTTGGTTCAATTCCGCCAAATTCTACAATTTCAAAACCTTTAAGATTATTGATTACTTGATCGTAAATTCCGTTTTTAAATATACTTCCGCCTCCATAAGCCAAAAGCACTTTTGCGTCTTTTGGAACTAAAGTCGAAAGTTTTTCAATTTGTCCTTTTCCGAAAACTAAATTAGTCGGATTGTATAATTCAAAGTTGAGCATGATTTTTTTTAGAGTTTCTAAGATGCTAAGATTCTAAGAGATTAAGTTTTTTTAACTTGATCTTAGAATCTCAGCATTTGTTTATATTAATTTTGATGATCTATAATATTGAAAGAATCATAGATTATTGTTTTCCAAGATTTCGATTATTCTTACGTAATTTGGATATTGTTTCAATCTAATATATTCCAATAATGTTTTTTTAGGATATTCGGAAATCCAAAGCTCTATACTATCAGAAAGGTCATGATAATTTGTTTCATGAAGTTTTTCATATAAATCCAACATCTTAAATAATGAAGATTCTTCATTTATTAAAAATTCAGATTCACAATCTTCTAATGTTTTCTTAAATTGATTGTAGTATTGTACTTTAGTTTCTTTCAAAATAAACTATAATTATTTTTTACCATTAAGCTCTAGTAACAACTTGCCAGCTACCAATTTAGATGAAGCTGGATTTTGTCCTGTAATTAAAAGTCCGTCTTCAACTGCATACGGTTGCCAGTTTGGACCTTTAGAAAAAATTCCTCCATTTGATGCCAAAGCATCTTCCAATAAAAATGGAACTACTTTAGTTAAACCAACTGCTTCTTCTTCTTCATTTGTAAAACCAGTTACTTTTTTACCTTTTACTAAATATTCCCCTTTTACTTTTACGTTTTTCAAAACAGCAGGTGCGTGACAAACAAAAGCTACTGGTTTATTGTGCGTGTAAAAAGATTCGATTAAAGCGATTGAACTTTTATCTTCAACTAAATCCCAAAGCGGACCGTGACCTCCTGGATAAAATACAGCGTCGTAATCTTTTTGGTTAACTGTAGAAAGCTTCAAAGTATTTTTTAGCTTTTCCTGTAAAACCTTATCAGCGTCAAAACGTTTTGTGTCTTCAGTAGCTGAAGCTGGATCGGCACTTTTTGGATCAATTGGCGGCTGACCTCCAAGCGGAGATGCAATTGTAATTTCAACGCCTTGATCTAATAATTCATAGTAAGGTGCAGCAAATTCTTCTGACCAAAATCCTGTTTTTTCTCCTGTATTGCCCAGTTTATCATTACTGGTAACAACAAATAATACCTTTTTCATACTCTTTTTGTTAGATTTTTGAGCTTCAGCAGAAATGCTTACAGCTGTAAATGCAGTTATTGCGAATAGTGCTATTTTTTTCATAATTTTAAATTTTGAACAAATTTACGGCTAAAGTGATATCAGTAAAAATAAAATAAACTATGTTTGTTATAAATAAATTTATGACATGGTAAATCTAGAATGGTACAGAACTTTTAAGGCAGTTTACAAAAACGGTAATTTTTCAGTGGCTGCGAAGGAATTATTTATGAGCCAGCCTGCGGTTAGTCAGCAGATATCAATGCTTGAAGCACACGTGGGAAATAAATTGTTTAATCGGAAATCCAAAGGAGTAGAGCCGACCGAATACGCTAAGTTACTGAATAATCTGATAATAGATGCGTTAGAAAGACTTGAAAATGTAGAAACTAGTTTTAGAACTAAAGCAGAAGATGCAAATCGATTAATTTCTGTTGGTGTTTCGCAGCATCTTTTTAGTTGTATTGGTAATCTTTTGATTTCAAAGTTCGAATTGATCGATTTTACTTTCGCCGAAAACGACGCTTTATTTGAATTAGTAGATTCTAAAAAACTTGATTTTGCAATTGTCACGAAAGGTTATGAAACTTTCGATACCAAATATGAAGTGGTTGGAAAAATCAAACTGATAATGGTTGCGCCAACTAGTTTAGATATTACCGATTTCCGTCACAAATTAAAAGCAGACAATTATACAGAAATCGAACAATGGCTGAATGAGCAAAAATGGTATAGCCATGATGCACGAATTCCGCATATAAAATTATTCTGGCTTCATGCCTTTAATAAAAAAAGACCATCTATGGTGCCAAATTATATTATTCCTTCAGAATCTGAAATGCTGAGATTATTGTCTAAGAATGAAGGAGTAGCGATAACTTGGAATTGTAATGCAAGAAAATTGATAAAAGAGAATAAACTGCAATTGGTATGGAATAGTTTTCATGTACCAGAACAATTTGTGTATTTATTGACTGCAAAAAATAGCAATACGAACTCGTTTTTTGAGACGATTTCAAAAGAATTAAAACTGTTTTTCGGTAATAGATTGTAGTAAAAATTCTATATATTTAAGGTGTTAATTTAAAAATATCAGTTATGAAAAGAATTGCAATGTTTTTAATCTTATTTACAACCTTATTTACTGGTAATTCGTGTAGCAAGAGTGATGCTGAAGATGTGGTAGATTGTTTGGCCGAAGCAGTTTATATCAAATTGCATAATTCTACAGATGCTACAAACCCGAAATTGATGAATTATTCTGTTGAATATTCTGGAACAGGAACTCTAAGTTCTGTAAAATGGAATTTTGGTGACGGAACAACAGGAACAGGAACAACGGTTACTCATACTTATGCAGCTGCTGGAGAATACACAGCAACAGCCGAAGTAACAATTAAAAAAGATGGATCAGAATGTACTTCAAGCCCAAAACGAACTGTTACAATAGAGTAGAGAAGAACAGAAAGAAAAAAAATATCAGAGAGTCAATTATGTGATTTATGCTTGTGCATTTGATCACAAAATTGGCTCTCTTTCTTTATATTTGTTTGATAGGATTTTTAAATATGGAAAAATTGCAAAATATTAGAATTGCTGTAGATGCTATTGTTTTTGGTTACAAAAGCAGTGGTTTGTGTGTTTTATTGATTGAACAGCAATTTGGCTCTTCCGAAAAATATTGGGCTTTGCCAGGCGGTTTGGTTAAAGATGAAGAATCATTAAACGATGCCGTTATTCGTGAATTGCATGAAGAAACCAATGTGCAATTAACTTTTATGGAACAATTGTACACTTTTGGAGATGATATTCACAGAGATTCTAGAAACCGAGTTATTTCGGTTGCGTATTATGCTTTGGTCGATGCTTCAAATTTAGAAATCAAAGCCGACACAGATGCAGAAAGAGTACAATGGTTTAAAATAGATGAAATTCCGCCTCTGGCATTCGATCATAATTTGATTTTAGAAAAAGGTATTGAGAGATTAAAAGCAAAATTGACTTACGAACCAATTGGTTTTGATTTACTTCCAGAAGAGTTTTTATTTTCAGATCTTGAAAACCTTTATTGCACCCTTTTAGAAAAAGAAATTGATCGAAGAAACTTCAGAAAGAAAATACTTAGTTATGGTATTTTAGAAGAAACAGAAAAATTTTCACCAATAAAAACGGGCCGTCCGGCAAAACTTTTTAAGTTTAATAAGTTGAAATATAACGAGTTAATTAAAAAAGGCTTTCACTTCGAAATAAAGTTTGCGTAATTTTTACACAAAATAAATTGTTTATTTAAAATTAAATTCTACATTTGCGTATAATTAACGCAAACTAAAAAACTATGATACTAAATCTCGACCCAAAATTCACTCCATTTCAAAATCAGGAAGAAATTAAATTTCAAAGTTTTACTTTCTCTGGAGGAGAACCACACATTAAAATCAATCCAGATTTTGATCGTAATCAGAAAATAACAATTACGCATAGATTAAATTCATTCAACGATTTAGGATTATTGTGCATTACAGTTGATGCTTTACGCAGAATGGATGTTAAAATCATCGATCTTTTTATTCCGTATTTTCCAGCTGCAAGACAAGATCGTGTTATGATTCCTGGCGAGCCTTTATCTGTAAAAGTGTATGCAGATATTATTAATGCAATGCAATTGAAAAAAGTTTTTGTTTTTGATGCGCATTCAGAAGTTACTCCAGCTTTATTGAATAATAGTACTGTGATTCCGAACTATACTTTTATCAAAGAAGTTCTAGAAAATATCGGAAATAATGTAAAACTAATTTCTCCAGATGGCGGGGCTTTGAAAAAAATCTACAAAGTTTCTGAGTTTTTAGGCGGTGTTGAAGTGGTAGAATGCAGTAAAAGTCGTGATGTAAAAACGGGAAAATTATCTGGTTTTAAAGTTTACGAAGATGATTTGGAAGGAATGGATTGTTTAATTGTAGATGATATCTGCGACGGAGGAGGAACTTTCGTAGGATTAGCTGAAGAATTAAAAAATAAAAATGCAGGCAAATTATACTTAGCGGTAAGCCACGGAATTTTCAATAAAGGTTTTGAAGTTTTAGATTGTTTCGATAAAATTTTCACAACCAATTCAGTAAAAGATTTTGAAGACCAAAGCGTTGTTCAAATCAAATTAGATCAATTAATATGAAATACAATATAGGAGATGTAGTTCCGGAAAGTAAGTTTTTATTTTTCTGGGGACATCAACCCGATAAAAGCGGAAAAATTACCAAAACCTGTTTCAGTCAGTGGTGGTTAAGTTCTTTTAAAGTAGATAAAGTTACTTATAAAACTGCCGAACACTGGATGATGGCCAAAAAAGCAGAATTGTTTCAAGATCAGGAAATTTTAGAAAAAATCCTTGAAGCCGATTCTCCTGCAGAAGCTAAGAAACTAGGTCGTGAAGTGAGAAATTATGATGACAAAGTCTGGTTAGAAAACCGATATGAAATCGTAAAAGAAGGAAACTATCACAAATTCAGTCAAAATGCTGATTTGAAAACTTTCTTACTAAACACTAAAGAACGAGTTATTGTTGAGGCAAGTCCCGTAGATCCAATTTGGGGAATCGGAATGGCAAGTGACCACAAAGATGTTTTAAATCCGAAAGCTTGGAAAGGATTGAATCTTTTAGGTTTTGCTTTGATGGAAGTTCGGGATGAATTAAAATAATTAGAAATTATAAAAAAAAAGATGTTCAATAGGAACATATCATAGGTAATGAATGAACAAATAGCAAAGAGTGTCAGCAAGTTTTTGAGCTTGGTGCTCAGACATTCGCCAGAAAAAATCGGATTAAAACTAGACGAAAATGGTTGGGCAGATGTTGACGAATTAATAGAAAAATGTACTAAAAAAGGGAATCGTCTCGATGCTGAACTTTTAGATTACGTAGTAGAAAATAACGATAAAAAGCGTTTTGCTTATAACGAAGATAAAACCAGAATCCGTGCAAGTCAGGGACATTCGATTTCAGTTGAATTGAATTTAGCAGAAACAGAACCTTTAGAATATCTGTATCACGGAACTGTTGGAAAATTCATGGAAAACATTCAGAAAGAGGGCTTGAAAAAAATGAGCCGTCAGCATGTACATCTTTCCAAAGACAAAGAAACCGCAACAAAAGTGGGAAGTAGAAGAGGTGTTCCGCAAATTTTAACCGTTAGAAGCGGAGCAATGCACAGAGACGGATTTAAATTTTATTTGTCTGAAAACAATGTTTGGCTTACAGATGAAGTTCCAGCAAAGTATATCGAATTCAAATCTTAAATAATCAAAAGTAACAATTATGATTTTAGAAGCAGCAATAGGCGATGCATACGGTGCGGGTTTTGAATTTAGAGATTTAGATTTTATTTCTAAAAACAACAATCTGACTCAGTATGATAAACACGGAATGTATACAGAGATTTACAAAAAATATACCGATGATACTCAAATGGCAATTGCGATTTCAGAATTGCTTTTAGAAGATGATAATTGGAATGAGATTAAAGTAGCAGATAAGTTTGTTGAGGTATTTCATAGAGATAAAAGACGCGGTTATTCAGACCGAGTTTACAATGCTTTAGATGCCAGTAAAAATGGCTCCGATTTTATCAAAATAATCGATAATGGAAGCAGTGGAAATGGCTCTGCCATGAGAGCATATTCAATTGGACATCTTAAAGATATCAAACAAATACTCGAGTTCTGTGAGATTCAGGCGAAAACTTCACATAATACAGTTGAAGGAATAAGCTGTGCTAAACGTATTGCGCTGGCAGTTCATTATTTTAAATATAATCTTGGTGATGGATCTACTTTGATAGATTTTTTAAACGAGGCTTTAAGGGAGAATGAAAATTATAGAATTACTTCTCCAATTGATATGCATGGATATCCAACCACGCAAGCTGTAATTAAAATGGTTTCTGAAGTTGTTTCTATGAAAGATTGCTTAAAAACAGGAATTAGTTATGGTGGAGACACTGATACAGTTGCAGCATTGTCTATGGCAATTTTAAGTCAGAAGCAAAATTGTGAGAAGACATTGCCTTTGTTTCTATATGAAGAGTTGGAAAATGATAAATTCGGAAAAGATTTTCTCATAAAACTGGATGTAGCTCTGAATAACAAGTTTAGTTAATCATGAAAAGAACCTTAGTTTTTGGAGATATTCACGGCGGATTAAAAGCTTTAATTCAGTTATTAGAAAGAATTGATTGTTCAGAAAATGACCGATTTGTTTTTCTGGGAGATTATGTTGATGGCTGGAGCGAATCGAAACAATTAATTGATTTTCTTATTGAATTATCCCAAAAACAAGAATGCATTTTTATAAAAGGAAACCATGATGCCTGGTGTCAAGAATGGTTAGAAAAGGATGTTATAAATGATATTTGGTTCTTGCACGGAGGAAAATCGACTATTGAAAGTTATGCCAATATTGATCTTTCAGAAAAAGAAAAGCATCGTCTTTTTTTTAGCTCGATGAAAGATTATTTTGTAGACGAAAATAACAATTTGTTCATTCACGCTGGTTTTTCATCGATGCACGGTCCAGACAAAGAACATTACAAAACCAATTATTCATGGGATAGAACATTGTGGGAAATGGCTTTGACGATGGATAAAAGAATTCAGAAAGATTCGCTTTCTTATCCAAAACGATTACTGCTTTTTAATGAAATTTATATCGGTCACACACCGACACTTCATTATGATGTCGAAATCCCGATGCAAGGATGTAATGTTTGGAATATTGATACTGGAGCAGGTTTTTATGGAAAATTAACCTGCATAGAAGTTGAAACGAAAGAATTTTGGCAGAGCGATGTCGTACAGACATTTTATCCTAACGAAAAAGGAAGAAATAAGTAAAAAATGAAAAACACAATAGAATCTGGTTTATTTGGATTAGCGGTTGGTGATGCATTGGGCGTTCCAGTCGAATTTCAATCCAGAGCTTATTTAAAAGAAAATCCAGTTACTGAAATGTTTGGTTTTGGAACACATCATCAGCCAATAGGAACCTGGAGCGACGATAGTTCTCTTGCTTTTTGTTTAGCAGAAAGTTTGTGTGCAGGTTATGATTTAAATGATATTGCTAAGAATTTTGTAAAATGGTATTCTGCAGATTTGTGGACACCACACGGACAAGTTTTTGATATTGGAATCGCAACTAGAAATGCAATTCTTAATATTGCTAAAGGACATCAGCCTGATTTATGTGGAGGATTTTCTGAAAGCGATAACGGAAATGGTTCATTAATGCGTATTTTGCCATTGGTTTTTTATCTTCAAAAAGAAAATGATATTGAAGTTATTTACCAAAAAGTAAAAGAAGTTTCGTCTATTACGCACGCACATTTCAGATTGGTATTTGCTTGTTTTATTTACGTAATATATTGTTTGGAAATTCTTAAAGACAAAGATAAATTCGAAGCTTATAAAGATATGCAGTTCGTTCTTTCTCAGTTTTTGAAAGATAAAAGTTTTAATTCTGTTGAAATAGGATTGTTTGATAGAATTTTAAAAAATGATATTTCTAAGTATAATGAAAACGAAATACATTCTTCGGGTTATGTGCTTCATAGTTTAGAAGCAAGCTTTTGGTGTTTTCTGAATACGGATTCTTATAAAGAAACTGTTTTAAAAGCAGTCAATTTAGGGCAAGACACAGATACAACAGGTGCAATTGCGGGAGGATTGTCAGGAATTTATTTCGGACTTGAAAATATCCCTCAAAAATGGATTAATAATTTAGCTAGAGTAAAAGATATAAAAGATTTGACAGATCGATTGTCTATTAAATATAAATAAAAAAAATATGAACCCATTACTATTAACCGACGGTTACAAAGTTGACCACAGAAGACAATACCCAGACGGAACGACAATTGTATATTCTAACTGGACACCAAGAAAATCAAGAATTGAAACAGTTGATGAAGTGATCTTTTTCGGATTGCAGTACTTCATCAAAAAATATATTATTCATGACTTCGAAGAGTATTTTTTCAAAAAATCAAAAGAAGAAGTAGTTAAAAAATACGCTCGCAGAATCAATAATTATTTGGGCGAAAACCAAGTTGGAATTAAACATATCGAAGATTTGCACGATTTAGGATATATTCCGATGGTATTTAAAGCTTTGCCAGAAGGTGCGAGTGTTCCGTTGCGAGTTCCAATGTTTACGATGTACAATACAATTCCAGAGTTTTTCTGGTTGACGAATTATTTCGAAACGTTACTTTCTGCAGTAGTTTGGTTGCCTTGTAATTCAGCTACAATTGCAAAAGAATATAGAAAAGTATTAGACAAATATGCAGTAGAAACGTCTTCTGTTCCAGAATTTGTAGACTGGCAAGCACACGATTTCTCAATGAGAGGAATGGGCGGAATAGAAGCGGCTCTAACTTCTGCAGCTGGACATTTATTGAGTTTTACAGGATCTGACACAATTCCTGCAATTGATTTCTTAGAAGAATATTACAATGCCAATTCAGATCAGGAACTTGTTGCAGGTTCAGTAGCAGCAACAGAACATTCTGTTATGTGTATGGGAACAACAGAAGGCGAGTACGAAACTTTCAAAAGATTAATCACAGAAGTGTATCCAAAAGGAATTGTTTCTATCGTTTCTGATACTTGGGATTTATGGAAAGTTTTAACAGATTATCTTCCGAGATTAAAAGAAGAAATTGTTTCAAGAGAAGGTAAAGTCGTAATTCGTCCTGATAGCGGTGACCCAGTAGATATTATCTGCGGAAATCCAAACGGAAAAACGGAACAAGAGAAAAAAGGTGTTATCGAATTGCTTTGGGATGTTTTTGGAGGAACTACAAATACTAAAGGTTTCAAAGAATTAGTTCCGCAAATTGGAGCTATTTACGGAGATAGTATTACGGTAGCAAGAGCAACTCAAATCTGCGAAAGATTAAAAGAAAAAGGATTTGCTTCTACCAATGTTGTTTTAGGAATAGGATCTTTCACTTATCAATATAACACGAGAGATACGTTCGGATTTGCGATGAAAGCAACTTACGGAGAAGTAAACGGAGAAGGAAGAGCGATCTTCAAAGATCCAATTACAGATGACGGAACTAAAAAATCGGCTAAAGGATTAATGAAAATCGATTTAATCGATGGCAAGTATCATTTAACTGATAATGTTTCTTGGGAAGAAGAAAAACAAGGTGAATTGAAAGAAGTTTTCAGAGATGGAAAACTTTTGGTTGATCAATCGCTGAGTGAAATCAGAACAAGAGTAAAAAGCGAAGTAAGCGTTGAAGTTTAGTTATAAAATGAAAGCCTGAATTTAAAATTCAGGCTTTTTTTGTGATTTGATTTTTTTACGTTCTGTTTGTCATTTCGACGAAGGAGAAATCTTCACAAGTAACTCCATATAGTAAATCAATCTTTGTAGAGTTTCTAACGAAGATTTCTCCTTCGTCGAAATGACAAGATTGTGTATGGTTGGAATGAATTGCCTCCAGTTTTAACTGGAGGTTAAAAGAAATATCCCAATATCGGCTTTAGCCAAACATTGTATTTTGGCTAAAGCCATGTATTGTTGAAAATAAAAAACCTCCAGTTAAAACTGGAGGCAATTCAAAAATTTAACTGCAATATTTTGCTTTAAATTCCTGAGCATCTTTGTTTGAATTAAATTTTATTAAACTAAGACCTTCTTTGTTGCTAATTTGCTTTTCTCGTATTAATTTTCCAATTAAAAATTCGAAAAGAATATAGGAACGATGTTCTTCATTGATAAAATTTAGATATTCTTTTTTGAAAGGAATTTTTTCCTCAGTAATAATATGAATTAAAGCATTTTGCAATTCATCAAGATGGCGTTCTGAATTTAATTGAAAATGTTTTTCAATTTTAATTCCGTTATGAGTAAATGAAATTAGATTTTGGATGCCATTCCCATACATTGGACCGAATCTATAGTTTTGTGTTTTTTCTCCAGAAAATGAGTTTCCATAAATTACTAAATTCTCTAATTCTGTATATTTATATTCAATTTCATTTATCATTAAGAAATCTTCCTGTAATGAAATTGTTCCTTCAAAACAGCCATTTAGATTTTCGAATTCTGTAAATCTAATGAATAATCCCGCAAGATGTGGTAGTAAAATCACAGGTAATGGATAGTAGAAATATTGAGATAGTTGATAACCAACAAAATATTCAATTATTACAAGTGTTAAAGCATAAAACATCATTGCTCCTAGAGAAAAATAAGATAATTTCTCTGATAGGGTTAAATTGAAGAATTTAGTTTTTTCAGGAATAAAAATCGAAGCAGAAAAAAGCATTTACTTCTTATAAAAATTATTATGATCAATATATTCCCAAACCTTTGGAGGCAATAAAGGCTGAATATTTTTACCTTCTTTAATATTATTTCGAATAAAAGTCGAAGAGATTTCTACAATTGGCGCATCGATTACATGAATTTTTGGATGCGATTTTAATTCGACATTTTCTGGTTCGTCAGAAATTCTTGGATACACATAAATATCATGATTTTCGAGGATTACTTCATAGTTCCTCCATTTATGAAGCGTTTTCAAGTTGTCTTCGCCCATAATCAATGAAAACTCATGATTTGGATATTTCTCTTGTAAATGAGCGAGTGTGATAACGGTATAACTCGGCTGAGGTAATTTAAATTCAATGTCAGACGGTTTTATTTTCGGATAATCTTCTGTTGCCAGAAAAACCATTTGCAAGCGCTGTTGGTCGTCTAATAAAGTCGCTTTCTTTTTTAACGGATTATGAGGTGTAACAACCATCCAAATCTGATCTAAACCAGCATATTCTGCCATATGATTGGCAATGATTAAATGACCAACGTGTATAGGATTATATGTTCCGAAATAAAGACCTATTTTCATAGTTGTAGTAACTAGTGATTAGTAAAGAGTGATTAGTCTTTTAGTGTTTTTGAAAAGGCATTAATCATTTTTGATTCTTCCTCAATTTGATTTAAAATTTCTGCATAAAGAGTTTGATTGGTTATAAAACCAAGGTCATTAGCAATTAATAATTGAGTCTCGATTTCGAACAAAGAACCTCTTGATATGTTTAAAAAATGGCTAAAAGATTTATCTGTATTCCTGCCATAACCTTCTGCTATATTTGAGGGAATTGAAACGGAAGCTCTTTTTAACTGACTTGTTAAAGCATATAATTCTTCTTGAGGAAATGATTTTACTAACTGGTAAACTAAAGAAACTATTTTAACTCCTTTTTGCCAAACCAGTAAATCTTTATAAGACTTTATCATACTTGTTTTTTAAGCTAATGACTAATTACTATTCACTAATCACTTTTTAGAAATAAAATCCTTAACCAGTTGATGCGCTTCTTCAAGGGCAACTGGTAAATCATAGTTTTTGATGATTACGTCAAATTGAGGAGCAGTTGCCAATTCTACAGAAGCTTTTGCAATACGCATATTGATTTTGTCTTCGCTTTCTGTAGAACGTTGTTTTAATCGGCGTTTTAATTCGTCAACACTTGGAGGTTTAACAAAAACAGCAAGAGTTTCTTCTGGAAATTTATGTTTAATACGAAGACCACCAACTACGTCAATGTCAAAAATGACATTTTTCCCTAAAGCCCAGATTCTTTCAATTTCCGATTTTAAAGTACCGTAGAAGTTATCACGGTAAACTTCTTCCCATTCTAAGAAATCTTCTGCTTTAATGTGCTTTTTGAATTCTTCCAACGAAATGAAATAATAATCTTTTCCGTGTACTTCTTCACCTCGTGGTGCGCGCGATGCTGCCGAAATAGAAAATTCAAGATTTAAATCTTCTTGTCCTAATAAATGTTTTACGATAGTTGTTTTTCCTGAGCCTGAAGGTGCCGAAAAAACAATTAATTTTCCTTTGTTCATTATATGTGCTTTTATTTTAGGCTTTTGAGCTTAAGCCTTAACTCAATATTTTATTTATATTGAAATTGTTTATTGTATTTTTTTGTATAAAAAAGCGCAACCTTCATCACAAAGAATGCTATAATATTCATCTGCTGGTGTTAAATACATTTTTTCAGGGTCAGTTTTATGACGATTGATGATGTAATAGTATTCTTCTTTTGGAAAGGAGATATGAAGATTATCTCCAAAAGTTTCATAAGTGCCTTTATTCTTTAATTTATCTATTGCAATATTTCCTTTCTCAAAAGTTATTTCATTTCCATCTTCTATACTGATTTGAAACAGCTTGTTTACATCACTACCACTTGATTCTATTTCTTTCCATTTTCCTATAAGAGTAAATTCTTTAGGAGGGAAGTTAGAGCGATCTGCGAGAATCGTTATGCAAATTAGCAGGAAAACTTTCTCTATGATTTTAAAAATAGTTTTCATGCTTAAAAAGATCAATAAAGGATTTTTTAATTTAAAGAACGTTCAATACTTGTTCCTTAATCTTCTCCAATTCATCTTTCATCATTACGACCAATTTCTGCATTTGAGCATGGTTCGATTTAGATCCCATTGTATTGATTTCACGTCCCATTTCTTGAGTGATAAAGCCAAGTTTTCGTCCGTTAGCTTCAGAACCATTTAAAGTTTCTAAAAAGTAATCTAAATGATTTCCTAAACGCACTTTTTCTTCTGTGATATCTAATTTTTCTAAATAATAGATTAATTCTTGTTCAAAACGGTTTTCGTCTACATTAACTTGCAGTTCTGAAATTGCCGTTTGCAAACGATCTTTAATAGCTTGAACACGTTCTGGATCTAACGCCAGCGTATCGTTCATAAATTGGCGAATATTTCCAATTCGTAAATTGAATTCTTTTTCAAGAGATTCGCCTTCGTCTTTTCTAAAACTTAAGATGTTTTGAAGCGCTTCATCTATAATAACCTGAATTTGATCCCAGTCATCTTCGTCAATTTCTTCACGTTCTGTTTTTAATGTATCTGGCATACGAACCGCCATTTTCATTAATTCAGTTTCATCTGCATCAGGATTAACTTCTTTTAACTGTGTGATATAATATTTTACGACAGGCACATTTACTTTAGTTGAAGTTTGTTCTGCGGTATTTTCGATGTAAATCGCAAAATCAATTTTTCCTCTTTCTAATTTAGTCGAAATCTGAGTTCGTAATCCAAGTTCCATTTCGCGATAAAGCGATGGCATTCTTACATTCAAATCTAAACCTTTACTGTTTAGGGATTTTACTTCAACGGTAATTTTTTTTGTAGGCAATTGCAAAGAAGCTTTGCCAAACCCTGTCATAGATTGTATCATATAATTGAGTATAAAGGCGCAAAGATAATTAAAAGTTTGATGCCTTGTGTTGTAAATTGTGAATCAGTTTTGTAGGTCAAAATTTACGGTTATTCTTACGTTAGAGCATTTATGACTTCTGCTACATTTTTTTGGCTGTTGCCAATGTAAATTTTTCCGTCAATGATAAAAACTGGGCGACTTAAGAAAGTATAATGTTCTAAAATATATTTTTTAAAATCAGCCTCAGTTAAAGACTTGTTTTTTAAGTCCATTGATTTGTATAATTGAGCTTTTTTACTGAATAACGCTTCATAACTTCCTGAAAGGTTGTACATTTCTTCAAGCTGATCTTCTGTAATAGGATCTTGTCTTATGTCTTGAAAAACTAAATTGTTTTCGGGTAAACTTTTAATGATTTTTCTGCAAGTATCGCAAGATGATAAATAATATATTTTGTTCATGATTTTTGAATTTTATTAGAATACAAAGAAAATTCATTTGAAACTTAAAAATGCCTAATTTTAGAAAAAAAATAAAATTATGAGTTCAGTTTTTGATGTACAAAAAACGATTAGAGAAATTCTTTTGAAAATTTTAGATGGTCATTCATTAGAACAATTAAACAAAATTCCAGATGGTTTTAACAATAATATTATTTGGAATATAGGCCATTGTATTTCTTCGCAACAGGTTTTGGTTTATAAATTATCAGGTCTTCCAACAATGGTTTCTGAAGATTTCATTAACAAATACAGAAAGGGAACCAAACCTGAAGGAGATGTTTCTCAGGCTGAGGTCGACGAAATTAGAACATTGCTTTCGACAACATTAGAAAAAACAAAAAATGATTTTGAAAGTGGTCTTTTTGTTGATTACCATGAATATACTACAAGCATCGGATTCACGCTTCGTCATGTCCAAGGTGCTTTAGATTTTAATAATTATCATGAAGGACTTCATAGCGGAATCGCAATGGCGCTAAGAAAATTGGTTTAAAATAAAAATCCCGCTTTAAGCGGGATTTTTTTATTCTACTATGGTTTCAATGGTAACCTTCATTGCTCCGGCACCTTTGCTTTTTGTGATGTCCATAAAAGCTCTTTTAGACAAATCGATTTCGCGGGTTTTTACAAAAGGTCCGCGATCTGTAATTTTTACGATAACGAATTTGCCATTGGCTTCATTTGTTACTTTTACCCTAGTTCCAAAAGGAAGTTTTTTGTGGGCAGCAGTGTAACTGTTGTTGTTGAATCTGCTTCCGTTAGCGGTTCTTTTTCCGTTAAAACGATCTGCGTAGTAGGATGCATGAGCGTTTTTCTTGTATGGTCTAAGTTTTAAACCTTTATCTGTAAAAACTGAGTCCTCTGGTAAGGGAACAATAGTTGGTTTTACATTTTTAACAGTGTCTTGAACAATTTTAGGTTCTGTTGTAGGTTTGGTTTGGCTTATCACATAGGTAAAGCCGCTAAGTAACGTTAGAGCAATTGTGGCGAATAAAATGGTTTTTTTATTTCTCATGGGTTATTCTTTTTCAGACTTGGGGGGAGTTTGTACAAATAATATGCCGAGATAAAAAAAGCCCTGTAGGAGGGCTTTAATTGGTATTTTTTTAGAACCAAAGGTTCCAAGGAATTCTACTTAAAATAAGCAGTAATCCTAATCCGTAAAAAATAGCAAAGGTTTTAAATTTAGCTTCACTATTGATTAGTTTTTTATGTTTAGACCATCCAATTGTAATTAGGACGATAGCGATAATATTAATTAGAGGGTGTTCTAATGATGTTAATCTTAATTCTGCATTAGACATTTGTCCAAAAGCGGCTTTTCCAAGAGGAGAAACAAAATATAAGATTAAACCAATTAATAACTGAGTATGAGTTCCAATTAAGGCAAATAAAGCGATTTTACGATCTTTAGCAGTAAACTCTTTTTTTGATGTTACTCCGAGAATTGCGTTAACCACTGCAACAAGTAAAAGAAGCAATGCTAAGTACGCCCAACCAGAGTGGAATTTTTGTAGAAAATTATACATAAACTTTGTTTTTTGTTTAAAAACAAATATAGCAAAAAAGGCTATAAAAAAACGGCATCAAACTTAAAAGTCAATGCCGTTTTTATTATTTATTTAGATTCTAAATTCTTAGAAATCGTAACGAACGCTTAAGTTCCAAGTTCTTCCGTAACCAAAGTAAACTTTGTTTGCAGTAGCAACTCCGTTGTAAAGCTGACCGTTAGAAGCATAAGTTCCTAAAGCTGGGTTTGAAGTGCTTATGTTGTCATCAGCAAAGATGTTTGTAAATGATTCGTTGATGAAAACTTTATCAAAAACGTTGTTTACATTTAATCTGAAGTTTAATGAACCTAACTTAGGAGCAATGTTCCATTTGTAAGATACACCAGCATCTGTAGTTGCGAAACCTGGTAATTCCATAGCGCCTTTGTTATCAACAGCAGAGAATTTAGCTACATCGATATTTCCGTATAATTTTTCTGAGTAGTTAAGGTTTGCATCAACATTAAGACCGTTTAAGATCTCATAAGCCGCACCAAGTGCCATTGTTGTTTGAGCATTGTTTCCAACTTTAACTCCATCCAAGTATAAAGGTTGGTCTCCATCAATTGGGTTATTAGCAACATCAAAACGGCTACTTGTAGCATTACCGCTATATTTCCAGTCACCAATAGAGATCATTCCGTTTAATTTTAACTTGTCAATTGGTTTAGCTGTAACATCTAACTCAACACCTTTATGTATTTCATTAACACCTTGGAAAGTATAATATCCGCTAGGGTTAGTCGCTGCTTGGTCAGTTGCAGTTGTAAATCTGTCATCCCAAGTAGTATAATAAGCATTTAAGTTAGCATTAAAGATTCCAGAACGGAAACCGTAACCAAGTTCGATTGCTTTGATTTTCTCGTTTGTAAGGTTCGGGTTAACAATTGAAGCATTGTTAGGGTATACTGCATTGAAAAACGGTTGTTTTGAGTATATACCTCCATTTACAAATACATTATGGTGTTCGTCAATGTTATAATTAGCTCCAGCTTTAATATCTCCACCAGTAATAGTTTTGAAACCTGTTTTAGCAAGAGGATTATCATAAGCATACTTGAAGTGGTCAATTCTTTGGTAAGCTTGTTGAGATATAGCTCCTTGAAGGAAAGCCGTCAAGTTACCAGTAGTATATTCCAATTGTGTAAAAGCTCCATAGTAATTAACTTTACTGTCATTCCAGTAGTTAATTCTATCTTGGTAGTCTGTACTAATAAATGGATTTCCATTTGGTCTTGGAGCATAAGTAGTGCTAAAATAACCAGGATTGTTATTTACGTCAGCAGTGTTTTTGTAAACATCAGCTCCAAGTAAATCAATTAAGTTTTGAAAGTGAATACCTTGATACATTCTTCCTTCAACTCCAAAATCGAATGTAAGGTTTTCAGAGAATTTTTTGTCTAAATTGATTACTGTACCATACCAGTTGTGAGAGTTTACAGAAGCAATTTGAGAAATACCTGCTGTATTATTGATAACTGTTGCACCATTTACTCTGTTACTACCTGTATCAGCACTGTTTTCGTATTGTCCGTTTACTGGAACTCTTGTTCCTAAAGTTGTAGCTTGTCCTGAGTTCCAGTTTTCGATTAAATCAAAATTCACAAGACCATCAGGTGTTCTTAATGAGTTGTTTGTTGAGTAAGCGTTGTTTCCTCTAATACCACCATTTGTAGTAGTACCTCCTCCACGTCCCCATGAAGCATAAGCTACTGTAGATAATTTTGTAGTTGAGTTGATATCGTAATCCCAGTTAAGAGACATTACTGGTTTGTGGTAATAATTTGTTTTTAAATTATATTCTTCACCATTTCTCATTCCCCAATCAGAGTTGTATTTGATGTTTGGATCAGTACCATTACCGTATTTAATGTAATCACTTAAAAGTGGAGATGTAGATCTTTGGTCGTGCCATTGAGGTGCTCCTGTGAATGTAAATTGGAAGTTATGCTTATCGCTAGCTTTGTAACCTAAAGCAATGAAATAATTGTATCCTTCAAATTCAGTAGCATCAACGTATCCGTCTCCAGCTGTTCTACTAAATAAAACAGAAGCTGAAAGTCCGTTTTTCATAACTCCTGTGTTGTAAGAAGCTTGTGTTTTTAAGTAATTATTGTTACCAAAGCTTGAAGAAACAGATCCTCCTTCTTTCATATCAGATGTTTTAGTTACAATGTTGATTGTACCTCCAACAGAAGAAATAGCTAATTTAGAAGCTCCAAGACCTCTTTGAACCTGCATAGCAGATGTTACATCAGAGATACCTGCCCAGTTACTCCAGTAAACAGAGCTATTTTCCATATCATTGATTGGAACTCCATTGATCATAACTGCAATATTTTTTTGGTCAAATCCACGAATCGCAATTCTTGAATCTCCATATCCACCTCCTGCTTTTGAAGCATATACAGATGGAGTACTTTTTAAGATTTCAGGGAACTCTTGAGATCCTAATTTTGATTGAATTTCAGCTGCTTTAATTGTCGAAACTGCAACAGGAGTTTTTCTGTCTTTAGCTACGTCAATAACGCTACTTGTAACTACAACTTCGCTTAATTCGTTAGAATTTGAAGCTACTAAAGTAATAGTTCCTAAGTTTGTAGTTGCACCATTTGACACTGTAAATTTTACAGTTTGGTTGTCATAACCTAAGAAAGATACAACGATCTCTCCTGTGCTTGATGTAGAATTAAGAGTAAATTTTCCATCAAAATCTGTTGAAGTTGCTGTAGTAGATCCTTTGATCACTACATTTGCTCCTGGTAATGAACCTGTTCCGTCGGTAATAGTACCAGTAACTTTTCCTTGAGAAAATACGGTTGAAACTATCATAAAAAATAGTCCGGTCAGTAACCAATTTTTCATTTTCTTCATTTTGTTATTGAGTTAATTGTTTTTGGCAAAATTATAACAAATAACTCAGATAATGTTATCGAAATGTTAAGAAAACAAAGTTTTGTCTTTTGTGTTGCGTATTAAAATGAATTATTCTTTTTTCTTTAAATAAAATGTCGTTTTATTAAATTTATTCGGCTGTTTTTTGTTAAAAATATAATTTTTCTAATTATCTTGTAAGCTAAAACGTGCAATTAAGCGGTTTTTTTATGCTTTTTGTCGGTATTTTAGTAAAAAAAACGCCTTAATTTGAGTTAAATCAAGGCGTTTCAGAATGTTATGAAAAATTTAATTTTCTGTTTTTTATTTGTTTTTCAAGAAATGATTCAGCAAAAAGGAAGTTGAACTGTCATGATTTTTAACAGTCTTAGAATTGATTTCATCTAAAATAGAATTAGCCAATTGTTTTCCTAATTCAACTCCCCATTGGTCAAAACTAAAGATGTTCCAAATTACTCCTTGAACGAAAATTTTATGTTCGTATAATGCAATCAAAGAACCTAAACTTTTTGGTGTAAGTTTTTGAATTAAAATAGTGTTAGTAGGCTTGTTCCCTGTAAAAACTTTAAAAGGTCTTAAATAAGATGCTTTTTCTGCAGAAAGTCCTTGTTTGTCAAATTCAGCCTGAACTTGTGCTTCTGTTTTTCCATTCATTAATGCTTCCGTTTGTGCAAAGAAGTTCGACATTAATTTATCATGATGATCTTCGTTTCCGTAAAGTGGTTTTACGAATCCAATAAAATCTGTTGGAATTAATTTTGTTCCTTGGTGAATTAATTGAAAGAAAGCGTGTTGCGAATTTGTTCCTGGCTCTCCCCAAATAATTGTTCCAGTTTGGTAATTAACAGGTTTTCCGTCACGTCCAACACTCTTTCCGTTACTTTCCATTGTAGCTTGCTGCAAATACGGAGCTAGTTTTGATAAATATTGAGTGTATGGGATTAAAGCTTCACTTTCAGCGCCATAAAAATTGTTGTACCAAACACTTAATAAAGCTAAAGTTACTGGAATGTTTTTGTCAAATTCTGCCGATTTGAAATGTTCGTCCATTTCATTTGCTCCAACTAATAATTGGTTGTAATTCTCAAAACCAATTGCTAAAGCGATGCTCAAACCAACTGCGCTCCAAAGAGAAAATCTTCCTCCAACCCAGTCCCACATTGGAAAAACGTTGTCTGGATTAATTCCGAATTCTGTTACATTTTTAATGTTTGTAGAAACCGCTGCAAAGTGTTTTGCGATATCTTCCTGAGTTGCTGATTTCAAAAACCATTCTTTAATAGTTTCTGAATTCGAAAGTGTTTCTTGAGTAGTAAAAGTTTTAGAAACAATTACAAATAAAGTAGTTTCAGGATTTAGTCTTTTGATAACCTCATTTACGTGATCACCATCAACGTTTGAAACGAAATGAAGATTTAAATGATTTTTGTAAAATTGTAAAGCTTCAACAGCCATAACAGGACCAAGGTCAGAACCTCCAATTCCGATATTTACAACATCAGTAAAAGCTTTTCCTGTGTAACCTTTTCTCTGACCAGAAATTACTTCGTCAGTGAAATTTTTAATTTTATTTTTTACTTCGTATACTTCTGGAATTACGTTTTCTCCATCAACTTTAATCACTGCCGATTCTGGAGCACGTAAAGCAGTATGTAAAACAGCACGATTTTCAGTTTGGTTGATTAATTCTCCTCCAAAATATTGTGCGATAGCATCTTTTACTCCTATTGAATTTGCTAATTCTAATAAAAGAGAAATAGTTTCTTGACTGATATTATTTTTCGAATAATCTACTAAAAAGTCATTCCATTGTAAATTGAATTTTTCAGCACGAGCACTATCTTGTTGAAACAATTCTTGTATTGTAGTTTTATGAATTGCGTTATAGTGGTTTTGTAGATTTTTCCACGCTTCAGTCCCAGTTGGGTTTGTTGTGTTTAAAGCCATTTGATCTATAATTGAGTTTGTTTTTTGAAACACAAAAATACTGAAATAACTTTTAAAAGGAGAACGGTTTGCGATTATATAACAATTAGTTACGAAAACGTTTTATAGATTCTAAGGTTGAATTTTACTGGTTATGATTATTGCGCCATCATTTTCTTTTTCATTATATATTATGCGGCTGCTATTTTTGTTTAAAAACTCTAAACTAGATATGTCTGTTTTCTTTAAAGGTACTATTATGGTGTCTTTGCTTTTATCGTAAATTAAAGGTTTTCCGTTAATTACAATTATAGGTGAAGCGCCTATTTCATTTTGTTCAAAAGCATTATTTACGAATTCTGAAACATAATTTTTGTTTTTCCCAGTATCATTTAAGAGAAAAGTTTTTGGTTTAGAACATCCAATTGTAATTGCCGAGAGAGATAGTAATAAAATTTGTTTCATTAAGTTTTACCAAAATTTCCACCAAGGTTTCTTGTTAATTGCTATAGTTTTTTTAGCTACGTCAATATCAATTCTTTTTGGATATTCTATTTTAATTTTAGAATCATCAAAAAATAGAATTCCGTTTTCGTCCATCCCGAGAGGAAGTTTGGTTCTTTCTTTCCAATTTTCAGTTTGTAATTCAGGAATTAAAACAGCATCGATCTTTTCGCGAAAGCGTTTTTGAGCTTTTTCAGTAATTTCTTCTTCTAAGTTTGAAGATGAATTTTTGAAAAGTGAAATCGAGTTGTCTGGAATATTTAAAAGAAAAATTTGTGTTTTATCGCCAATTTTCTGCATGTCCAATACTTTAAAATAGGCAATTGAATCTAAAAGAAAATGACCAATTTTTGCCGAATCAGGATTAAACTTTGATAAATCTTTAGCATGTGCGCTTGCAATCAAATATCTGAAGTTTCCCGAAAGACCGCCGCTCATAGAAGTCATATCGGTAAAACCTTTTTCTTGAATTATTTGTCCAATTTTATAGTTTGAAATCAAATTTTCAGAAAGGGTAGTGTCTCTGTAAAATAATTTTAAACCAGAAAAAGTTTCATGGTAAATGGTTTTAAGACGCGCATTTTTCATGACTGTTTCTTATTTGAATTGAATTGTAACTAAGAAATAATGCGGAATACTAAAATGTGTTCCAAGATTTTCTGGTTTAACGTTTGACTGAACTACTTCGCAGTAAGAAGTACTTCCATCTGCATGTTTGGTTGGAGTAATAATAGCAAGGATTGGTGTTTCTTGATTGGCGTCAATATTCAATTCTCTTTTATTTCCAAAAAAATCTTTTAAGGTATAATCGTCAGAATCACTTTTTAGGTTAAAGTACGATTTTTTACTTCCAAATCTCACACCTCTGATATAAGTTTTTAATTTTCCATCAGCTATCTTAAATAGAAAAGTAAGCGATTCTTTATTCGATTTTATTTTGAAATAATCGGTTTCTCTGCCGTCAAAAAGTAAAGATGTATTTACAAGTTTGCCATCTGAAAATTCTTGTAGATTAATAACGTATTGTTTTCCTTTTAAATCTTTTCCTTCAAAATTGAACTGCTCAAAATATATTTTTTCAAAATCAAGTAAATTCTGAATTTCACTATTCTTACTTCCGTAATTGTTAGTTACTATAATGTTGTTTTGGGCAAAAGAAAAATTTACTGCCAAAGTAAGAAGCAGAAGTAAGTTTTTAAATTTCATATAGAATTGGTTGTTGGTTTTATTTTTATTTTGCTAAAATAAAGATTTATTCTTACAAATTCCCAATACTATCCAACTCTCTTTTCAAAGGTTCGATCTGTTTCATAAAACGAGTCCTGTCGCCTCCTGTCAAAGATTCTCCTGTTGGAAGATTCAGTCTAAGAGCATCAACCTGAACTCCATTTTTCCAAAAACGGTAACAAACATGCGGACCAGAAGCAAGACCTGTACTTCCAACTAAACCAATTGTCTGTCCTTGAGTAACGCGCTGCCCGCGGCGAACCAAGATTTTAGACATGTGTAAATATTGAGTAGAGTAGGTTCCGTTGTGTTTTACTTTTACGAAATTTCCGTTACCTGCAGTATATCCAGTAGTTTCAACAACTCCAGAAGCGGTTGTAGAAATTGGCGTTCCTGTTGGCGCTGCATAATCGGTTCCTTTATGTGCTTTCCAAGTATGTTGTACAGGATGGAATCTATTCATCGTGAATCTTGAAGTGATTCGGCTAAATTTGATTGGAGTTTTTAAGAAGAAGTTTTTAAGTGTTTTTCCTTCGTCATCATAGTATTCAATCTTTCCTGAAGTAGTGTCTTTTTCAAAAGGAAAAGCATAAACGATTTTACCTTTATATTCAAAAAATGCAGCTTCAAGATCTTCAACACCATCATACGTTTTTCCGTTGATGAATCTTTCAGTAAAAATTAATCCGTAGCGATCTCCTTTTTTAAGTTTAAAGAAGTCAATAGACCATGAAAATACTTTTGTAATTCTGCCAGCCAATGCTGTTTCAACATCTTCACCTCCTAAAGTTTCAGATAATGAAGTTTTTAAAACGCCTCCAATAATTTTTCTTTTTAAGGTAACCGGTTTTACTTTTTTGTAAGCTTTTGCAATGCTATCTCTTAAATCAATAACATAATAGCTTAAAGCATCTGGCTGATAAATAAAAACCTGTAAATCATTAGTTTTGTTTTTTGAACGAAGTAAAGTAAAAGGCTTGCCGTAACGAATACTTCTTACATTAAAAGAATCTTTAACTTGTTCTACAATATCAAAAACTTTTTTGTCTCCAATATTTTGACTTTGAATGATCGAACCGAAAGAATCTCCTTTCGAAATAGTATCATTTACAACATTAAAATCTGCGTAATTAAAACCGAATTCTATTTTTTTGGTTGCTGGTTTAGTGATTTTGGCTTCTACTTTTTCTTCTTCTTTTTTACAAGAAAAAATAGAAAACAAGACAATTAAAATTACGACTGCTTTTTTCAAACTTTATGATTTTTTGGTGGAGAAATTATTCTTCGTTTTCATTCCCCCAATTGGACAATTCTTCTTCGGTCCACAATTTAGGAAAAAAGATGCGTCTTTGGTATTTTGGATGCATATATTTTTGCCAGTCGCTTCCTCCAGTTGCTTCACCATTTCCTTTTCCGCTTTCTAAAATGTATTTTCTAGCAGTATTTAGGTGTTGCATTACCCAAGTAATATTTACCGTTTGATCGTAATGACGCATTGCTGCGATTAATGCTGTATTTTGTTGATCTTCAATTGGTAATTGCGTGAATTTTTGCCAAATATTTTTCGTTTTAAACGAAGCCATTTGTCTTAAAAATTGCCCTTTATATTTTTTCTCAAACTCATTTAACAAGTATGATTTTTCACCTGTATGATAATCTTTTCCGGCTGCTTGCCAATAAAGATGTTCGAAACTAGTTTCTAAATCAGTGTTTTCGTCAAAGTTAGCTTTGTATCTTCTGTCGGTTAAATTGATAACATCAGTCGAAGCAAATTCGATCATTCTATATTGTGCACTCTGAAAACCACTTGCAGGAGTAAGTGTATTTCTGAATTTCATGTATTGATCTACTTCCATTCCGTTTTCCATTATGCTGAACGAATTGGTAAGCATATCAAAATATCTAGTGATTCTTGATAATCTTTCGCTGAAAAAATCTACTTGGATGTTTTCTGTTTCTGCAATTTGGTCAATTTCCCACAGAATCATTTTGAAAATTAATTCGTTTACCTGATGATACATGATAAAAACCATTTCGTCAGGAAGTGTGGTGCGTTGTATTTGTAAATTTAAAAGTGCATCAGTTTGAATATAATCCCAATATGTAATTGGTTTAGCCCAAAGCAATCCTTCCAATTGAACATCAGTTTTTTGATTTATGGCTTGAAATTTAAGATCAATTTCTTTTAAAATTGCTTCAGAATTATCTGTAGGGTTCATTATTTTTTTACTTTAAGTGGACTTTTTAATCCTTTATATTCATCGAGATCAGCCTTAAGTGAACCTACAGCTAAATCTGCTTTAATTCTAATAGGAACTTTGTTTACGTCATCTGTTATCCAGAGTGTTAAGCTCTCCTTTTCTTTAAATACTCTACCTGTCTGTACCAGAGGTTTGAAGACCATAGTAGAAACCGTGCCAAATTTAGTCGTAATATCTTGACGGCCTACAAATTTTAACTTAAATTTTGTGATTTCTTCATCAAAAAACATATCGATTGTAATGGCTTCTCCAGATTTTAGTTTATCAATATTTGGATGGTTTCTCAAAAAGTAAAACGCCGATACAATGTCTTGTACTTCTTCTGATACTAGAATCGTTTTTTCGGATTTACGTTTATAGTCTTTTACTAAAACTCGATTTTCATTTTGATTAAAAAAGCCTTCTTGATTTTTGGTATAACCGCCTTCGTCAATTTTTCTAACATAACGATAAGGCTTCCCCGTTTCTTTGTCAAAATAACTTTCGTATAAATCTTCTACTTTAAAGAAAAACTTAGACATACCAGTTGTAAAACCTTTTCCAACAGAATGAAATACTTTTTTATTATTTATGGTAGCATCTTTAACTTCAAGAGTTGCGTAGCCAGCATTCACGATTCCGTAATGTATTCTAAATTTGAAATATTCTCCAGTATCGAAAGCATCTTCTTTTTGAGGCGCAAAAGAGAGTATTGTTAGTGCTAATATAATGAGGATGAACTTTTTCATAGTATAATCTTTACGTTTTATTATAAAGGTAAATAAATGCAAATTCTATTCCAAATGTACCAAAACAAAAAAACTCAGTCAAAGATGACTGAGTTTTTATGCTATTAACTAACCAAAAAACTATAAATTATGAAATTTATATCAATTCGGAAGGAAACCACCCCTTCCTGATTTGCGAGTGCAAAGATAGATAGAAAGTTCAAAAAACAAATAGCCAAAGTCAAGTTTAACATAACATTTGCAAAAAAAGCATCGTTTTTTAGAGAATTATACTGTTTTGTATATGAAAATTAACAGTTTACAGTGTTCCTCGCAATTCTTGCTCTCTTTCAATTGACTCAAAAAGCGCTTTAAAGTTACCTGCACCAAACCCTTTTGCACCCATTCTTTGAATAATTTCGAAGAAAAGTGTCGGTCTGTCCTGAACTGGCTTCGTAAAAATTTGTAAAAGGTAACCGTCTTCATCAGCATCAACCATGATAGCTAATTTTTCAATTTCATTTAAATCTTCTTTCATCATGTCCATATGAACACCCAATCTTTCTGGAATTGCTTGGTAATAAGTATGAGGAGGAGCTGATAAAAATTCAACGCCGCGTGCTCTTAGTTGCGATACTGTTTTAATAATATCATCTGTTGCAATGGCAATGTGTTGAATTCCAGGTCCGCCATAGAAATCCAAATATTCTTCAATCTGAGATTTTTTCTTCCCTTCAGCTGGTTCGTTGATAGGGAATTTAATTCTTCCATTTCCGTTTGACATAACTTTACTCATCAATGCAGAATATTCTGTAGTAATTTGTTTGTCATCAAAAGACAAGAAATTCACGAATCCCATTACGTCTTCGTAAAATTTTACCCAAGTATTCATTTCGTTCCAGCCCACATTTCCAACCATGTGATCAATATATTTTAATCCCGTTGGTTCTGGATTATAGTCTGATTTCCATTCTTTATATCCTGGCAAGAAAACACCATTATAGTTTTTTCTTTCTACAAAAATGTGAACCGTTTCTCCGTAAGTGTAAATTCCCGAACGGATAACTTGACCAAATTCATCTTCTTCAACAGTTGGTTCCATGAAAGAACGTGCGCCGCGTTTCATCGTTTCTTCGTAAGATTTTGTAGCATCTTCAACCCAAAGCGCTGCAACTTTTACTCCGTCACCATGTTTTTTCAAATGTTCGTTTATTGGAGAATCAGCCGTTAAAGGCGTAGTTAAAACAATTCTAATTTTGTCTTGCTTTAAAACATAAGATGCTCTGTCTCTTACTCCAGTTTCCAATCCAGCATAAGCCAATGATTGATATCCGAATGCAGATTTATAATAATGCGCAGATTGTTTTGCATTCCCCACATAAAACTCTACATAATCTGTTCCTAATAACGGAAGGAAATCTTGTGCTCCTTCAAATATTTTTTCTAATCCGTATTCTACTGATTTTACTTCTTTGCTCATGATGTTTATTTGTTTAATCGGTTAATCGTATAACTGATATTTCCGAAATGTTGTGTTTAAAATTTGTTTTTTACCGCAAAGAGCGCAAAGATTTTTATTAGTAAGATTTTATAAATCGCGAAGAACGCAAAGCTTTGTGAACTCATTTGAGTAAAACGCCATCAAAAATCTTTGCAAACTTTGCGAAAAATCCTCTGCGAACTTTGCGTTAAAAATGCGTTAGAAAATTGAAATTATTCCGTCCAAGATTTATAATATTTCCCATCATCAAGACTCATAGCTTCTTCCGTAACCATAAGAGGTCTGAAAGTATCAACCATAACGGCTAATTCCTGAGTTTCTTTGTGACCAATGCTACGTTCCATTGCGCCTGGCGCGGGACCATGCGGAATTCCTTTTGGATGTAAAGTGATATGACCTTGCTCAATATTATTACGGCTCATAAAATCGCCATCTACATAATACAGAACTTCGTCAGAATCTATATTGCTGTGATTGTATGGCGCCGGAATTGCTTTCGGGTGATAATCGTAAAGTCTTGGGCAGAATGAACAAACGACAAAAGCTGCCGTTTCAAAAGTTTGATGTACTGGAGGCGGTTGATGAACACGCCCCGTTATAGGTTCGAAATTGTGAATTGAAAATCCGTACGGAAAATTGTAGCCGTCCCAGCCTACAACATCAAACGGATGTGTGGCGTAAACCACTTCGTGAAGCATTCCTTCTTTTTTGATTTTAATTAAAAAATCACCTTTTTCGTCATGCGTTTCCAATTCGTTTGGCAGAATAAAATCTCGCTCGCAAAATGGAGAATGCTCTAAATGCTGTCCAGATTGGTTTTTATAACGTTTTGGAGTATAAAAAGGAGAATACGATTCTACATAAAATAATCGGTTGTCTTCTGTTTCGAAATCAATCTGGTAAATGATACCGCGCGGAATTATTAAATAATCGCCATATTCAAACGGAATATTTCCTAACATGGTTCTTAATTTCCCTTTTCCTCTATGGATGAAAAGCATTTCATCGGCATCGGCATTTTTGTAGAAATAATTTCGAAGCGATTCTTTTGGCGCGGCCAAACCAATAATGCAGTCTTTGTTGACAAGCATTGCTTTTCGGCTGTCCAGAAAATCATTTTCAGGTTTTAATTCAAAACCTTTAAAAAGAAGTGATTTTATATTTTTTCCGATTGCAATTTTTGGTTCAACGGAATAAGAGTTTAAAATTTCTTTGACCTGTGTTGGTCTGTGTACGTGATAAGATAGCGACGAATGTCCGTGAAAACCTTCGGTTCCAAACAATTGTTCGTAATAAAAACCTCCATTTGGTTTTTCAAATTGGGTGTGTCGCTTTTGAGGAAAATCCCCAAGTTTATGATATAGTGGCATGGCTTTTCAATTAGATAATTAGTAAATTAGATAATTCGAAAATTTGAATTGCAGAGATAATAACCAGTTCAATTTTTGCAATTGACTGATTATTTCAATTCGATAGAGCCATTACTCAGGATTTCTCTTGATGAGGAATTGAAGATACTCTAATAAACCTGTCCAATTTGTTTTCATTATAACAAATGTCGTAATTTTTTCGAAGTAAAAATAAAAATTATATTATTTATAACTATAAAATAACTTAGTTTTTTTGATATAAATTTTATGAAGTAAAAAAATAAGAAGATTTTATTGAAGTATTCTCGATTTTAATACTAAAATTGAAATCCGATACTAAACCACGTAAAACTTTTTGACATTTCTGGAGACCAAGATTGTTTTACTTCTATAGGACCAATGATGGTTTCTAAACCATAACCAATTGCATATCCTGTATATTTTGGCATAGAGACCCAATCGACAGAAGAAAAAATATCATCTCCTAAGTTGGCAAAATTAGCAGATAAATTGATGTGATTTTTTTTTAAGATTTCGTAATCAATATTAATATCAGTTTTAATATAACTGTTGCCAGCAATACTTAGAAAATCATATCCGTAGAAATAATTAAAATTATTTATTTTGTTGTAGCCATAACCTCCAAGTATAAAATCAAAGAACGGAACACTGTCACTGCCAATGTTAAATCCAGCATCGGCTCCAAATTTTATAGTTGCTTTTCTAAATAGTGGTCTAACAACTGATATTTCGGCTTTCGCAATCGAAAAAGGTTTAAATTGCTGAGTATAATCTGATGATGCCATATAAGTTTGCAAATCTGTAGAGAAATATAATCCAGAACTTGGGTAATATTTTTCATCTAGCGAATCGTATTTTAAATAGGCAAAGGCACTAACATAATTGCTTTTTTCAATTATGTTGTCTTCGTTGGTAAGGGTTGGCGAACTAATTTTTAGATACTTATATTCTAATCCACCGCCCATTAAAAATTTCTGCACAAAAATAGTCTGGAAATAAGCCTGATTGGTCACATCCATAAAGTCAACATTAATAAGGTTGACGTTTGGATTCTCTTTAAGAACGCCACTCAAACTAGTAGTTACATTTCGATTAAATTGATTCAATCTAGAACGGAAACCAAAACTGATATTAAAACCATTTTCAACATAATAATTAAAATCATATCTAAAATTATCACCTAAAATGATATCCAGAGAGGTAACATCGTTTTTTAAGAAAGTCTTTTTATGGGTAAGATTTAATAAAACGGCACTTTTGTAAAGACCATCATAATGAAGTCCCAGTTTTAAATAAGTTTGTGTCGGATTTTCTCTTAGAACCAAATCAAGATCATCTTTGTCTCCGTTTGGCTGAAGACAATATGAAATAGTGCTAAAGTTTTGCGTAGCATTTAAGTTATTGATTCCGGTTTTAAGACCATCGTAAGTTATAGTGCTTCCAGGCTTAAAACGAAGTTTTCCGCGAATATATTCTTTGGTATAATTTTCTAATTTATCTGTATTAATATTCTGGATTTGAAGAGTATCTGTGCTAATTTTCAGTTTCGGTTTTTTATAAAAATTATTTTCATCTGTCAATGATTTGATTTTTTCATAAACAGCAAAAGCAGCTTCTTCTCCTTTTCGGATGATTTCTTCACCTCTATCAAATGAAATTACTCCAAAATCACGAATATCGGGTCTAATGTAAATATCTGTGTCTTTTATTTTGCTTTTCATTTTTTCAATAGACTGCAGATTGGTAATCTGAACCAAAATTCTCGTAGCATTTTTCAGGTTTTTTCTTTTCATCAAATCATCCTGAACATCCACACCAATAATTATATCAGCACCAAGATTTCGAACTTCTTGTATTGGATAATTGTTTACCACACCACCATCAACTACCAAATTTCCATCAATTTCTACAGGAGTAAATAGGGAAGGAAAAGCGGCACTCGCCATCATGGCCTGAACGAGATTTCCTTTATTCAATAAAACTTCTTCGCCCGTTTCAATATTAGTTCCGATACATAAAAAGGGAATTGGCAGTTTATTGAAATCGCGAACATGACGCACATTTCTAGTTAAACTGCTCAATAAATTATAATTGTACATTCCTTTTGAAAGTGCTTCTGGAATGCCTACTCTGAAATTACTAAAAGGCAAAACGACAGCATATAATTCGTCGTTCTTTTTGCCATAAAAATTCTTAGAAGAACGCGGAATATAATCGTTTATTAATTCGTCGAAATTGGTTTGTTTGAAAATGGAATCAATTTGCGAAGCATTGTAACCAGAAGCATAAAGTCCGCCGATTACTGATCCCATGCTGGTTCCGCCAATGTAGTCAATTTTGATTCCGGCTTCTTCCAAAACTTTTAAAACTCCAATGTGCGCAAAACCTTTGGCGCCGCCGCCACTTAAAACTAATCCAATTTTAGGTCTTTTGACACTGTCTTTTTTTATTTCCTGAGAAAATGATTTTTGCGAAAACAAAAAGGTCATTACAAAAAAGAGTGTTGTCACGCCCCAGATGGAAATGGAAAACTGCGAGAGACAAAAGGATATTTTTTCTTGCCAAAAAAGAGCGACCCAAGAAGCTCCTTTTTTGGACTTAGAAAAAAATCCTTTTGACCGAGTATTTGAAATGGACAGCTGGAATGGGCGCATACAATTTTTAATTGGTTTTGTAAAAATCGACAATTTTTTTGGCTTTAGAAACACCTATAACGTCTGAAATTTCTTTTTCTGTGGCTAATTTTAATCTTTTAACACTTTTGAAATGTTGTATTAATGTTGTCATGGTTTTTTCGCCAATTCCAGGAATGCTTTCTACCGAGGAATTAAGCGCCGATTTACTTCGTTTATCTCTATGAAAAGTGATCCCAAATCGGTGCGCTTCGTTTCTTAAATGCTGAATTACTTTTAAAGTTTCTGATTTTTTATCCAAATATAACGGAATTGAATCTCCAGGATAGAAAAGCTCTTCGAGACGTTTTGCGATTCCGATGATGGCAACTTTTCCTCGTAATCCTAAATCATCGATACTTTTTAGTGCCGCTGAAAGTTGTCCTTTTCCTCCGTCGATAATAATCAATTGCGGAAGAGGTTCATTTTCGTCCAGCAATCTTTTGTAACGGCGATAAACAATTTCGGTCATCGAAGCAAAATCGTTCGGACCTTCAACGGTTTTGACATTAAAATGACGGTAATCTTTTTTACTTGGTTTTCCGTCTTTAAAAACTACACAAGCCGCAACAGGATTTGTTCCTTGAATATTTGAGTTATCAAAACATTCAATATGTCGAGGTTCAGAAGGAAGACGTAAATCTTTCTGCATCTGAGCCATAATTCTATTAACATGACGATCTGGATCTACAATTTGCAATTGCTTCAATTGTTCTATTCGATAAAATTTGGCATTTCGAATCGATAAATCTAAAATCTGCTTTTTGTCTCCAAGCTGAGGAACTGTGGTTTTGATATTTTCTCCCAAATCCATTTCAAAAGGTACGATAATTTCTTTTGATAATAATTGAAAACGCTCACGAAGTTCTACAATTGCCAATTCTAATAATTCTTCGTCACTTTCGTCCAGCTTTTTCTTCATTTCTAAAGTGTGCGAACGAATAATCGAACCGTGCGAAATCTGAAGAAAGTTGACAAAAGCCGCACTTTCATCAGAAACGATCGAGAAAACATCAACATTGGTAATCTTCGGATTAATGATCGTCGATTTGGATTGGTAGTTTTCTAAAACCTCAATCTTTTCTTTTATTTTTTGCGCTTCTTCAAACTGAAGATTCTGCGCATAATTGTTCATCAATTTTTTGAAATCCTTTAAACTTTCTTTGAAATTTCCTTTCAGGATTTCGCGAATCGCATTGACTTGTCTTTGGTATTCCTCCAAAGGTTCTAAACCTTCACAAGGACCTTTGCAATTGCCAATATGATATTCCAGACAAACTTTAAATTTTCCTGAATTAATATTCGATTGACTCAAGTCGAAATTACAAGTTCGAAGCGGATATAATTCTTTGATTAAATCTAAAATCGTATGTACCGTTTTGAAATTGGTGTACGGGCCAAAATATTCCGAGCCGTCTTTGACCATTCTTCGAGTTGAAAATATTCTAGAAAAAGGTTCTTTTTTGATACAAATCCATGGATACGTTTTATCATCGCGCAGCAAAACATTGTATCTCGGCTGAAGTGTTTTAATTAAATTATTTTCTAATAAAAGCGCATCGGTTTCTGTTGGGACTACGATGTGTTTTATAGTCACGATTTTTTTTACCAATACATTAGTTTTGGCAGTATCATGAATTTTATTGAAATAAGAAGAAACCCTTTTTTTTAAATTTTTAGCTTTTCCCACATACAAGATTTTCCCGTCTTTATCATAATATTGATAGACGCCAGGATTATCTGGTAAAGTTAAAATTTGAAGATCTAAGGCTGGTTTTTGCATTCTTTTTTTATGTCTGAAGATACTCGAAAAGCTTTTTTCAAAAACCATTCCGATTTCTAAAAGAAGCTTAACATTGAATTAGTTTCAAATTTACAAAATCAAAAGAATAATTTCTATATTTAGATTTTATAATTCTACATGAAAAATAGTGCTCCATTGGTTATTTTCGGCGAATCGATTTTGCCGGGAGAACACAGAACCATAAACGTCGAAATTGCTCGGCTTCATACTACAACAAAACTAAATATTCCTGTTATTGTACGCCGTTCCAAGCATGAAGGCCCAACTGTTTTATTTTCTGCGGGAATTCACGGTGATGAAATTAATGGTGTTGAAATTGTCCGTCAGATAATCAGTAAAAAAATAAATAGACCAGCTCGCGGTACAATAATCTGCATTCCTGTGATCAATATGTACGGTTTTGTGAATAAATCTCGCGAGTTTCCAGACGGACGCGACTTGAATCGTGTTTTTCCAGGAAGTAAAAAAGGTTCGCTTGCCAGTCGATTTGCGTATCATATTGTAGAAGAAATTCTGCCAATTTTAGATTATGCTGTCGATTTTCATGCCGGTGGCGCAAGCCGTTTTAACGCGCCGCAAATCAGAATCACCGAAAATAATCCTGAACTGAAAGTTCTGGCTGATATTTTTAATGCGCCTTTTACGCTTTATTCTAAAAACATAAATGGGTCTTTTAGAAAAACTTCTGAAAGTGCCAACGTGAATATGCTGCTTTTTGAAGGGGGAAAATCTTTAGATATCAATAACGAAATTGCAAATCAAGGCGTTTTGGGAACTAAACGTTTGCTTGATTATTTAGGAATGCTCGATTCTAAACAAATTATGGAACCTGCCTTAACTCCTACAATTTACATTAAACAATCGGTTTGGCTTCGCGCAAAATGTTCGGGATTGCTGCACGATTTTAATTTGGTTGGAAAATATGTAACCAAAGGGACTATCTTGGCTATTATTACAGATCCGTTTGGGAAATTTGAGCAAAAAGTCAAAGCTCCACATGATGGTTTTGTAATTAATGCCAATCATTCGCCAATTGTTTACGAAGGCGATGCAATTTATCATTTATCTAAAGTCCCAGACAATGCCGACGAGTAAAAAAGAACTTCGAATAGAATATAAAAATTTCCGTAAAGCTCTTTCTTTTGATGAAGTAGAAGAAAAGAGTTTGGCAATTGCAAACCAATTAATCCAAATGCCCATTTGGAATAAAATTTATTACCATGTTTTTCTTCCTATCGAAGAGCATAAAGAAGTCAATACAGAATTTGTTCTGCATTTGCTTTCTGGAAAAGATAAAGAAATCTTAGTTTCTAAAAGTGATTTCGAAACCAGAAAAATGACGCATTTTCTTTTAACGGATAATACTAAAATCAGAAAAAACGAATACAATATTCCTGAACCAGTTGACGGAATTGAAGTTCCTTCGTCTAAAGTGGAAGTGGTTTTTGCACCGCTTTTAGCTTTTGATATTCACGGAAACCGAATTGGTTACGGAAAAGGTTTTTATGATAAATTCCTTGCCGAATGCAAACCTGAAACTATCAAAATTGGACTTTCATTCTTTGAAGCGGTAAACCAGATTGATGATGTTTTTGAATCTGATATCAAATTGGATTATTGCGTTACGCCAGAGAAGATTTATCAGTTTTAATTTAACTGCAAAAAAACACATTTTTTTTACACCTCATTTTACTGTAGAGACTGTAGAGACGCACCGCAGTGCGTCTAACACAACGTTTGCCGATTAATTGGATGTAAAAAACAATACCAAAGATTAAAAAGATTCCAAATGATTAATCCTTAAAATCTGTGGCAAAAAATAAATATTCATTTCAGTACATCTAATACAATCGTTGTGGATATGCTGGACGTAGACGCACTGCGGTGCGTCTCTACAATTCTGTATGGACAAAAAGATAGGATTACATTTCACTTCTCACATTTCTCATTTTACAGAAATCAAAAAAATATTTTCAGCTAGAAACACCTTTAAAATAAGGGTTTCTCATTTTATTTTCAGGTAAGAAAAATATTTGTAAAAAATTTGGCACGATTTTGATACTCGACAAAATGCAAATAATCGCCTCTAGTAAATCCGGAATGCTAGTCCTTATTTGAAGCCTATAACCTTTTATTAATTTTTTAAAAACTTACTTTATGAGAAATCTTAATTTCTTTATGATGGCATTCCTCGTATTTACTATTTTCGGCTGTAAGAAAGCTGATTACTCTGCAGTGGAGACTGCAGATTCTACTGCGGTTGCAGTAACAACAGATTTAGTCGAAGAGGAAAATTACATTCCAGAGGCCAATACAGAAAGCTACGCAGAATTAGAAGAGAATCCGTTTGAATCTCCGCTAAAAGAACCTTTATCTACTTTTTCTATCGATGTTGATAATGCATCGTATACCAATATCCGCCGATTTATAAACGAAGGACAGAAAGTTCCAAAAGACGCAGTTCGTGTTGAAGAAATGATCAACTTCTTTAAATACAAATATCCACAGCCAGATGGTGAGCATCCGTTTTCCATTAACACAGAATACAGTGATTGTCCTTGGAATAAAAACAGCCGATTGTTAAAGATCGGTTTGCAGGGAAAAAACATTCCAATGGCAAATTTGCCGGCTTCTAATCTGGTTTTTTTAGTTGACGTTTCTGGTTCGATGGATGAACAGAATAAATTGCCGTTGCTGAAAGAATCGATGAAAGTTTTGGTAAAAGAACTTAGAAGCATTGATAAAGTTTCGATTGTGGTTTATGCAGGATCTGCGGGAGTAGTTTTGGAACCAACTTCTGGTGATAATAAAGACGAAATTATGGATGCTTTTGATGATTTACACGCAGGCGGAAGCACTGCAGGAGGAGAAGGAATTGAACTAGCATACAAACTAGCACAGCAGAATTTTATCAAAGAAGGAAACAATAGAGTAGTGATAGCTACTGACGGTGATTTTAATGTTGGAGCTTCTTCTGATGATGATATGCTGAAATTGATTGAACAAAAAAGAGAATCGGGTGTTTTCTTAACTGTTCTAGGTTTTGGAATGGGGAATTACAAAGACAGTAAAATGGAAATTCTTGCTGATAAAGGAAATGGGAATTATGCTTACATCGATAACATTCAAGAAGCAAATCGTTTTCTTGGAAAAGAATTTAAAGGATCAATGTTTGCTATCGCGAAAGATGTAAAAATCCAAATCGAATTTAATCCGAATCATGTTCAAGCTTATCGATTGATCGGTTATGAAAACCGAAAATTAAATGCAGAAGATTTTAAAAATGATAAAATTGATGCAGGAGAATTGGGCAGCGGACATTCGGTTACGGCTTTGTACGAGATTGTTCCGATTGGTGTAGAGAGTGATTATGTTCCTTCAGATTTAAAATATACTAAAACGGAGAAAGTGGCTGGAAATCATAGTGATGAATTAGCTACAGTAAAATTTAGATATAAAAAACCTGATGGCAACAAAAGTATTGAAATTGTAAATATTATTGCAGATAAGAAAACGGACTTAGAAAATAGTTCTCAAGATTTCAAATTTACAACTGCTGTTTCTTGGTTCGGATTAAAATTACGTGAATCAAAATATATAGCAAACAGTTCAAGTTCGGATATCAAAAGATTAGCAAAATCTGGTTTGTCGAATGACGAAGAAGGATATAGATCTGAGTTTGTAAGATTGGTTGATGCCGTAAATTAATTCAAATTTCAAAAATGAAAAAATCCCAAATTCCAAAGTAAGATTGGAATTTGGGATTTCTATATTTAAATATTTTAAAACTTTATTTTACTTCTTTGATTGTCGAAGATTCTATCCAGCCTTGAGTTCCATCTGTTAATTCGATTTTTTTCCAACCTGCAACACTTTCCAATACATAAACTTTTGCTCCTTCGTGCAATAAAATAATTCCATTTGAAGATTTTTGAGGTTCATGTCGAACTTGGCTTAATTCAGAAAAAACGATAGCAACACGATCATTATCAAAATGGTTTTTTTCAGACATTCCAGCTGAAATGCTTAAAGCAAAAGCAACTAAAACAATAAACATCCCAACAAAATAAATTCTTTTTGCAAGTGTAGCGTTTGAAAAATAATAACCAATAAAACTCAATAAGAATACAAAACCAAGCGCAATAGAAATTTTAGCCCAAGTATTGTAATCAAAAATAGAAGTAAAGTTTTGAATTAGTTTTGCAAACCCCACTTTAGGAACTTCTTTTATCTCGTCAATCGTTAGCTTTTTAGCAAATTTTAAATTGTTTAAAGTTTCTGGGTCATTTGGTTTAAGAACCAAAGCTTTTTCATAATTATAAATCGAAGGCGCAACCTGATTTAGTTTGTAATAACAGTTACCCAAATTAAAATACACTTCAGCAGAATGTAATTTGTCTTCTGTTATAATGTTTTCATAAACCTGCGCAGCTTCTTTATATTGTCCCTTTTGGTACAACGCATTAGCCGATTCAAAGCGCCCTTGCGCAAAGAAAACCTGCGAAATTAATAAAAAGAGATATAATATGTTTTTCATTTTCTATTATAATAAGATTATAAACTTTGCGAACTTAAATTCGACTCAATCTAAATCAATTTTCTTAGCGAACTTTGCGGTAAAAAAAATTAAGCAATCTGTTTTTCTAATTCAGAAATAATCATAACCGCTTTATCATAATCCTGCTGAATCGAAGCGCTTGATGCTGGTGCATAACGTGCAAACTCGCAGTTTTCAGTTAGGGCAATAAAATTCTGAACGGTTTCTGTATTAGCTTTTCTAGATAACAGCAATTCTCTAATATTGTCTTTACTCATTTCTGAAGTTTCAATATGCAGTTTTGCTTTCAAGAAATTATGCATTGCTTTCTCCAGTGCGATATAGAAAGGCTCTTTATTGTTAAGATGTTTCTTCGCTTGCGATAAGTATTTCTTCGCCAGCTTATTGTTCATTCTAATTCTATTTCCAGTAACATCACTATCAATAGCTTCTTTTCTTTTTCTAGCTAAAATAATTAGCGGAATGATAACAAATGGAGCAAGCAGTAAACCTAAATACAAATTCGAGCCATAGAAATCGTTTTTTGCAAGAGGAATTAAAGCCGTTCTAGTTCTGATGTGTCTAAACTGATCTGTTTTTGCAATTGCATTTTTAGAAGCTTTCTCTCCCGTATTTGCTTCTGCAGGTGTTGGTCCGTCTAAAACATCAACCATAATTTCCTTAGAAGTAATGGTTTTATAAGTACCTGTACTCAAATCGAAATAAGAAAACTGCATTGGTTTTATTGCATATTTTCCTCTGTATTGCGGAATGATCGTGTATTTATCTGTAATTCTTCCAGACATTCCACTCAATGACGTTGTTACATTTTCGTCATGAACTGGATCATACATTTCAAGCGCATTTGGCACAACAGGTTTTGGAAGCGTAAATAACTTCATATTTCCTGTTCCTTGAGCACTAACAATTAAATCCAGACTTTCGCCATTTTTTAGTGTTGTTTTCGAAGGTGTAACTGTAAAATTAAGTCTGCCGACAGCGCCAGTAAATCCTTCTGGTTTTGTGCTCTCAGGAAGTGGTCTTACATTGATCGTTTTTGCTCCAGCAGAAACTACTTTATTGTCTTCAACAGTAATCATCTGGCCGAACATGTCGCGACGATTTGTTGGTAATTGCACCCCAATATCGAGTGAAAGAGGTTCAATTGTTAGTTTTCCAGATTTTTGCGGATATAAAATCGCTTTTTTCAAGATCACATAATAACATCTTTGTCCTTGGAAATTACCTTCCTCAATTGCAAGCTGTTTGATCTCAATGTTTTGATTCCAAAAATCATTGTATTTTGGTTTTGCCAGTTCTTTAAAACCAGTTACTCCAATATTATTAAAATACAATTTGTAGACAACCGTAATTGGTTCGTTTAGGTACGGATTTGTTTTTGAAATTTCAGCAACAAGAGTCAATAACTCATTTCCAGATCCTGGAGGTCTGTCGTTTGGATCTCTTTCTTGAGCCACGGCATTAGTTACCGTAACTTTTATTGGGTTTGTTTTGTAAACTTGACCATTGAATTCTATTGCCGCCTGTTTAATAGTGATAGCACCTTTTTTTTCAGGCTGTAAGATATACGAATAGATTTTTTGAAAAGAGCTTCGTCCATTTATCCAAGACTGACTAATCTGCTGACTTGGCCCTGCAACAAGTTTGAAACCTTCAAAAGAAGGTTGTTCGAAATTGTCTCCGTCAACGTTCATGATGAAATCTATGCGAAGTCTTTCGTTTACTCCAAGCGTGTTTTTGCTGACTCTGGCTTCAAATTGTACTTGAGCCATAAGTCCTTGAAAAGTGAGTAGAAATAGAATTAAATATCTTTTCATTTAATGTTTAATCGTTGTTATTTAACTGTTTAATCGTTTAATCGTCTTTTGAATATTTCTTCTAATAAACAAATTAACGATTAAACGATTCAAATTATTTTACCAGTCTTTTTCTGTTTTTTTAGGATTACCTTTTACTTTTTGAGCGTTTACTTTGTCCTGAATTTTCTTTTCTTCATTGTTAACCGCATCTAACAAATTCTGAACACGTTCTTTTGATATTCCTCCAGGCTGTGGTTTTGGCTCTCCTTGGTTATCAGACTTGTCGTCTTTTTTAGGATCGTTTTTACCATCTTTTTTATCCTTGTCTTTATCGCCTTTGTCGTCTTTTTTATCTTTATCCTTATCCTTGTCTTTATTTTGATCTTTGTTTTTGTCTTTATTTTTATCCTTGTCTTTGTCCTTATCCTTATTCTTGTCTTTATTTTGGTCGTTTTTCGGAGGATTTTCTTTTAATTTTTGTTTTGCGTAAGCATAGTTGTAACGCGTTTCATCATCGGTTGGATCATTACGTAATGCCTGTTTGTAAGCTTCAACTGCTTGCGTATAATCTTTCTCTTTCATGAAAACGTTTCCAAGATTGTGAAAAGCTTTGTGTTTTTCAGGTCTTGTTTTGGCATTTTTTATCGCTTTCGCGTAAGCGTATTTCGCTTCCGAAACTTGATTTTGTCTATAAATAGTATTTCCTAAATTATATGGCGCTGTTGATCGTTTAGGAAATTTTGATTCCGAAATTCTATAGTTTGCCTCAGCATCAACAAATTTATTCTGTTTATATTCTTCATTACCAGCGGGCAATGTTTTGTCTTTTTCTTGCGCAGAAACTGCAAAAGAAACCGTTAGTAAAATATAAAGAAGTAAATTTTTCATTCTAATTTTGTTTTCTGTCCCGAATTTTAATCTGAACATTTATTTCTTTTCGTTAAATAAATCCAACTCTTTGATCCAATTTGTTTTTCTCTCTAATAAGAAAATATCTAGGAACAGTAATAAAAAGGCAAACCCAATAAACCATTGAAACTGCGATTGGAATTCGGCCATTTGTGTAGCTTCAAACTCTGTTTTTTGAATATTGTTTAAAGCATTTTTTACATATTCTAAAACTTCTTTAGTGCTTCCGCCGTAAACGTAACCGCCTTTTGTTGCTTTGGCAATCGTTTTTAAATCTTCTTGATTTAATTTGGTGATTACCGTTTCTCCGTTTTGATCTTTTTGATATCCTCTTACAACGCCATTTTCCTTTAACGGAATTGTTCCCCCTTTTTCTGTTCCAACACCAATTGTAATAATCTTCATTCCTAATTTATTAGCTTCTTCTGCCGCAGCAGCTGCACCTTCAGAATGATCTTCTCCATCAGAAATTAGAATTAATAATTTGCTAGTTTTACTTTTTTCATCAAAATAAGTCGAAGACAATCTAATCGCTTCATCCAAAGATGTTCCCTGAGATGAAACCATTCCTGGACTCATGCTTTGCAAGAACATTTTAGCAACGCTATAATCTGATGTAATAGGTAAAACGGGAAAAGCACTTCCTGCATAAGCTACAATTCCAATTCTATCGCTTCCTAAATTGTTAATGATCTGAGAAACCAACTGTTTACTTTTGTCCAGACGGCTAGGAGCAACGTCTTCTGCAAGCATACTTTTAGAAACGTCGACAGCAAAAACAATATCAATACCTTCTCGTTTTACGGTTTCCATTTTAGTTCCAATCTTTGGATTTACCAAACCGATAATCAAGCAGATAAGTGCCAAAAGAATTACTACGATTTTTAAAACAGGTTTAAAAACTGATTTCTCAGGACTCAGCCTTTTTACCATTTCCAAATCACCAAACTCGCGTTGCGTTCTTCTTTTCCAATACATATTGAAAAGAAAAATACACACCACAATCGGGACAAGTAGTAAGAGATATAAATATTTTTTTTCGTCTAATTCCATTTTTTAATTCTAGTTCTCAGTCGCGGTTCTCAGTCTCAGTTTTCGGTTGTTAACTGTAAATGTGACTGCGACTAAAATATTAAATAAAGCTTCTATAAACCGTATTTCTTAATCCAACTTCTAATAACAGCAAAAAGCCTGCAAATAAAACAAAAGCTCTGTACTTTTCATCATAATCGTAGAATTTCAATTCTTGAATTTCTGTTGTTTCCAGTTTATTAATCGAGTTGTATATTTCTGCTAATTTATCGTTGCTTGTGGCTCTAAAGTATGTTCCGTCTGTTTTGCGGGCAATACTTTTCATCAGTCTTTCATCGATTTCAACTTTTTGCATTTTGAATAAAAAACCTCCGTTTGGAGCATATGCGTATGGAGATTCTGCCATTCCGTTTGTTCCAAGACCAATTGTGTAAACTTTTATGCCGTATTGTTTTGCAATGTCAGCAGCGGTTTCTGGCTCGATAAATCCAGCATTATTTACACCATCGGTAAGCAGAATGATAACGCGGCTTTTTGCTTTACTGTCTTTCAAACGATTTACAGCAGTTGCCAATCCCATTCCAATTCCAGTTCCATCTTGTAAAACGTTATCGTATTTGATTCCTTTTATAGCTTCTAAAATAATTGCTTTATCGCTAGTAACGGGAGTTTTTGTATAGGCTTCAGAAGCATATAAAACTAACCCAATTCTATCGTTTGGTCTTTCTTCAACGAAATCTGCAGCAACTCTTTTCAGAGCTTCCATACGATTTGGCTTTAAATCTTTTGCCAGCATAGATCCAGAAACGTCAATTGCCATAACGATATCAATTCCTTTTGTAGTTTTAGTTTGGTTGCTAATATCAACTGTTCTTGGCCTTGCCAATGCTATAATCAACGAACACAAAGCAAGAACTCTGAAAACGTATAGAGCAGGTTTGAACTTTGTCCAAAACGATTCGCTATTTTGGAACCCTGTTGTCGAACTCATTTTTAAGGTAGCCGACTGCTGGTTGCGTTTCCAGAAAAACCAGATTATCGCAATCGGAATTAATAGAAACAACCAAAGAAATTCTGGATTTAAAAAACTGATCTTGCTCATTAGTTGCCTGCTCTTTGAAGTTCAACAGAATTTAATACTCGGGTTGTGATGTCATTTGCATAAGTGTCACCTTCTTCATGTAAAATCAGGATTTGCTGTAAACCTTGATCTTGTTTGAAAAGAAGTAATTCATAATATGCTTTCGTGCTCGTTTTAGTCGCTGGGTTCAAAATAGACATTGTTCCGTAACCTTTTACACCCTGAATACCTTCATTAGTTTGAAAATCTTCTTGTTTTACAATTATATTTTGTGCCCCTTGAGCTTCCATTACTTTTAAAGATCCTTCAAGAGCTTTAGCTAAATCTATATCAGTTGGCTGTTTAAATTTAGTTGTAGAAACCGTAATGTAGAAATTATCAATCATACTTCCGTATGCAAACAGCTGCATTTCTTTAATTAATGCCATAGTTTGTTTTGGGAGTACTTTTTCTGCATCCATTCTTTTTAAAACTTTTGGTGTTTCTATAAGAACAGCTGGATTTCCGTAAGCACTTTTTACCCATTCGCCTTCTAATAATTCTTTAGACGGATGACCAATAATATTGTCTTTTACGTAATTGAAACCTTTGGTAACAACAAAGAAAGTTGTTGTAGCAAACAATAAAAGTATGATAGCTGCAACAGAATAACCAATTCTTGCATTACGCTGTTTTTTTAGTTGTGCCTGAATTTGCTTTTGTCTTTGCGCTTCGTTCAATAACTGATCTTCAATGTCTTCTGGAACTTCAGTTGGGATAGCATTGTCAAGAGTTAAAATTACTTTTTGAATTTTATTTTTATCTTCTTTAATTTCAAAATCAAGCGGTTTAGATTTTGCAAATTTTACTAAATCGGCCTGACGTAAAACGCGTTCCAGATTTTCAACGGTTTCTGGTGTAAGCGTCATTTTCTTTTTAGTAGAAGCGTCTCTAATTGCAGCAATTAACTCAGAAGTCGTACTTTCCATCGCCGGAATATGAATTGCTTCTTCGATATAATTTCTGGCTATATCGGTTAATTCACTATAATATTCTTTGATTTCACCTTTTTGAACTAGTTCTTTTTTCTCTAAGTTGTTTAATAAACTTGTGGCTTTTTCGATTGGAGTTTTATAAACCTCTTCTTCAATCTTTTTCAATTGACGTTTTTTAACGTACCAATAAACAAAAGCGCCAATTCCGATAATAACTAAAGCAATTAAAACGTAAATCCACCAATTTCCCATTCCTTCATCAACAGAAGAAATATCTTTGATGTCGTACATTTTCTGCTGTAAAGTATCGACTTTCACAGCGGCAACTTCAACTTTAATAGAATCAGAGTAAAAAGGTTTTTTATCAATTAAAATTTTGATGCTCGGAATTGTATATCGGCCAGAATCAAATTGAGTTAGACCATATTTTTTTATAAGTTCGTAATTAGTGGCATCTTTCTTAACCGTGTCAATTGGATAAGACTGGATAACTTCTAACGGGCCAATGTTTTTAAGTTTTGGAAATTCAACTTTTGCTGTTGAAGTCACAACTGTTTTAAGGGTCAGTTTGAACTCAGCACCAATCTTATTTTTGGTGGTGTCAATACTCGTTTCTACTTGTTTCTGCTGAGCAAAAATCATAGTAGAAAAAAGCAATAAAAATATATAAAGTTTAAATTTCATTTGATTAACGATTGTTGATTTTAGATTAACGATTTTTGATTTGTTAATCAAAATTGCCAGATTTTTATCGTGATTTGAAATAGCCTAATAGTTTAGTTACATAATTTTCGTCAACTCTGGTGTTGACAATTCCTGCTCCAGATTTACGGAATGTATCTTTAAAATAATTCAATTTTTCTTGATAATGTTTCTCGTAATTCAGACGAACTGTTTTAGAACTTGTGTCAACCAATTGTATTTTTCCTGTTTCCGAATCCAGCATAGAAACCATTCCTAAATTTGGAATTTTTTCTTCACGCATATCGTAAACGCGAACTCCAGTAATATCATGTTTTTTAGAAGCAATTTTTAAAGTTTGCTCGTAAGAATCAGACATAAAATCTGAAATCATAAAAATTATGGCTTTCTTTTTTTGAGTTCCAGACAAAAACTTTAAAGCTTGTGCAATGTCTGTTTTGTGACTTTTTGGTTCAAATTCGATTAATTCACGAATGATGCGAAGCACGTGCGAACGTCCTTTTTTTGGCGGAATATATAATTCTACAGTATCAGAAAATAAGATTAAACCAATTTTATCATTATTTTGTGTAGCCGAAAAAGCCATCGTTGCCGCAATTTCGGTTACGATGTCTTTCTTGAATTGATTTTTAGAACCAAAAGATTCCGAACCCGAAATATCGACCATTAAAACCATGGTTAATTCGCGTTCTTCTTCAAATACCTTAACATGAGCTTCGTTGTAGCGTGCGGTTACATTCCAATCGATGTTACGAATATCATCTCCGTATTGGTATTGACGCACCTCGCTAAACGTCATTCCTCGTCCTTTAAATGAAGAGTGGTATTCTCCCGAAAAGATATGATTACTCAGTCTTTTCGTTTTGATTTCTATTTTCCGTACTTTTTTTAAAAGCTCTTTTGTATCCATTTTTTGTTTGGTTTATGGTTTAGGGTTGTTGGTTGATGGCGAATGTACCATCAACAAAAAACTATCAACCATCAACTTTTTAAGGTACTTCAATCTCGTTAACGATTTTGTTGATAATGTCTACAGAAGTAATGTTTTCTGCTTCTGCTTCGTAAGTGATTCCAACTCTGTGACGTAAAACATCGTGAACAACTGCACGAACGTCTTCTGGAATTACATAACCACGACGTTTGATGAAAGCATAACATTTAGCAGCATTAGCCAAGTTGATACTTCCACGAGGAGAAGCTCCAAAACTGATAAGTGGTTTTAAATCGGCTAATTTGTATTTTTCTGGGTAACGCGTAGCGAAAATAATATCTAAGATGTATTTCTCAATTTTTTCGTCCATATAAACTTCACGAACAGCTTCCTGAGCACGTAAAATCTGATCTACAGAAACTACTGGATTTACTTTTTCGTAAGTCCCTTTTAAGTTTTGACGAATTACAAAACGCTCTTCATCAATTTTTGGATAATCAATAACAGTTTTCAACATAAAACGGTCAACCTGTGCTTCAGGAAGCGCATAAGTTCCTTCTTGTTCAACAGGGTTTTGAGTTGCTAATACTAAAAATGGACGATCTAATTTGAAAGTAGAATCACCAATAGTAACTTGTTTCTCCTGCATCGCCTCTAAAAGTGCTGATTGAACCTTTGCTGGAGCACGGTTAATCTCATCGGCAAGTACGAAATTGGCGAAAATTGGTCCTTTTTTAATAGAGAACTCGTTTGCTTTAATGTTGTAAATCATGGTTCCGATAACATCGGCAGGCAGTAAATCTGGCGTAAACTGGATACGGCTGAAAGATCCTTGAACCGCTTGTGAAAGCGTATTGATGGCTAAAGTTTTTGCCAGCCCAGGAACTCCTTCCAATAAAATATGCCCTTGTCCAAGTAATCCGATCAATAGACGCTCGACCATATGTTTCTGACCCACAATAACTTTGTTCATTTCCATTGTAAGAAGGTCTATAAAAGCACTTTCTCTTTCAATTTTTTCATTTATCGCTCTAATGTCTAAAGTCGTTGTATTTTCTTCCATATAAATATTTTTAAAACCTTGATTTTTACGCCTAATTTTTGAGAGTGCAAATTGAATATTTTTTGAGAAGTAAGATGTTAAAGAATGGTTAAAACTTCGACCAACAACCTAATTTTAAGGACTAATTGTGAATCTATTTTTATATTTTTAAGAACTTTGATGATTATGTTTTACGAAAGCATAATTATTACCAAAAATAACGCATAACTATTATGAGCAAAACAGTCTTATCGCCTATAATTTCGGGCACTATGAATTGGGGAGTTTGGGATAAAAACCTTACAACTAAAGAAATGGAAAACATGATACAAATGTGTATCGAAAACAAAATTACGACTTTTGATCACGCGGATATTTACGGTTCGTATACGACCGAAGCCGATTTTGGAAAAGCCTTTCACGCAAGTAAAATTAATCGTGAAAAATTACAATTAATTACAAAGTGCGGCATTCAGATGATTGCTGATAAACGCCCTGAAAACAAAATTAAACATTACGATTACTCTAAAGATTATATCATTAAGTCTGTGGAAGGATCTTTGAAAAATTTGAAAACAGATTATGTTGATGTTTTTTTATTGCACAGACCAAGTCCGTTAATGCAAGCCGATGAAATTGCAGAAGCAGTTGAAAAATTAAAAGGAGAAGGAAAAATCATTGATTTTGGACTTTCAAACTTTACAAGTTCTCAAACCGAATTAATTCGTCAGAAAACAGAAGTTAGTTATAATCAAGTGCAATTTTCTGCAACCCATTATGACGCAATGTTAGATGGAAGTCTTGATTATATGCAGACACACGGAATTCGTCCGTTATCATGGAACCCTCTTGGAACTGTTTTTAGAGAAGACACCAAACAGACTCGCCGTTTGAAAAAACTGTTCTCCACTTTATTGGAGAAATATCATTTAGGTGCAGATACACTTTTATTAGCATGGATTTTAAAACATCCAGCAAAAGTAATTCCGATCGCTGGAACTGTAAATATTGCCAGAATTCAATCTTTATCAAAAGCAATCGAATTGCAAATGGATAAAGAAGACTGGTTCGCAATCTGGACAGAAAGTATGGGCGATGATGTGCCTTAATTTTTAAGTTTTCAGTCGCAGTGACAGTTTTCAGTTTACGATGCTAAATATTTGCCATAGATTAAAAGATTTTCACAGATTTCAAAAAAATCATTTTAATTCTTTAATCTGTGGCAAAAAATCTTTTTTAAAGAAAAAACAATGAAAAAAACAGTTTTAATTACTGGTGCTACGAGCGGAATTGGAAAAGCAACCGCTCAGATTTTAGCGAAAAACAATTATAAGGTTGTTCTCTGTGGAAGACGTACAGACCGTTTAGAAGAACTTCAAAAAGAACTTTCTGCTTTTACAGAAGTACATTCTTTAGCATTTGATGTTCGCGATAAAGAAGATGTTTTGAAAAAAATAGGTTCTTTACCCAATGATTTTGCTACAATTGACGTTTTAATAAATAACGCAGGAAACGCTCACGGTTTAGATCCAATTCAGAATGGAGATTTAGACGATTGGGATGCCATGATCGATATTAATGTGAAAGGACTTTTATATGTTTCAAAAGCAATAATTCCTCAAATGGTTGAAAGACAATCTGGACATATTATTAATATTGGTTCAACTGCTGCAAAAGAAGTTTATCCGAACGGGAATGTATACTGCGGCTCTAAACATGCAGTTGATGCAATTACCGCAGGAATGCGAATCGATTTAAATCCGTTTGGAATTAGAGTTGGTGGAATTCATCCAGGAATGGTGGCGACAGAATTTAGCGAAGTTCGTTTTAAAGGCGATGTCGAAAGAGCTGCCAATGTTTATAAAGGATTTGATCCATTACAAGCAGAAGATATTGCCGATATCATTCACTTTGTCGTTTCTAGACCTTATCATGTAAATATTGCAGATTTGGTTGTTATGAGTACGGCGCAGGCGTCTTCGACAATTGTCAAGAAAAATATTTAAAAATAGATGATTAGACTTCTTAGAAAGTTAGATCTTTAGATTATCTTAGGAATCTGAAAATCATAACTCTAAGAAGTCTAAAAATCTAAGTCAGTCTAATAATCTAGAATAATGATTAATAAGCGCCTTTTAATAAAAAATCTTCTCGCTCATAATGACGAGAGCAGTTTTTATGATAAGAAAAGGCAGTTGAATCTTCATTCGCGGGAAGGAAAAGGAAAGTTCTTAAAACACATTTGCGCTTTGTCCAATTCCAATCCGAATAATAATTCTTATATCGTTGTTGGGGTAGAAGATCAAGATAACGAAATTGTAGGCGATGATTTCTTCGACGACAGCCGAATTCAGAATCTGGTAAATGCTTTTTTAGAAAATCCGCCAAAAATTCAATACGAAAACGTCCCATTTCCAAATCTTCCAAAAGACAAAGTAATCGGTTTGGTTACCATAAAACCAAAAAACAAAATCTCGTACTTTAAAAAAGGAATTCATACCATTCTTGCCAACAGCGTTTTTGTGAGACGTGGCAGTAATTCGATTCCTCTAGAAGAACATGAAGTAATCGAAAAAAACAATCAAAATACCGAAACGGTAATCGGAATCGAAAATAGTTCTCGAAATAGCATTCAGTATACTTTAGACGGTGTTATCGATTTTATGAATTTCAGGCATAAAGATATGTCTCCAAAATATCGCGTTTTTAAAGAATTATTTGTGATTTGCTGGGCTGGAGTTCCCAAAAAAATGCGTGATAAAACTTATTTGTCTCGCGTAGATATTGAATTGATCAACGAACAAATCAAGCTTTTTTATTCGGCACAAGATGTTGTGACTATCGAATTTAACGATGATACTTTTACTATTACAGAATATGTTCCGTTGGGATTAAATGACAAAACAAGTTATTATCCGTTAGAAGAACAAACTATCCATTTCTTTGATAACGGTTATTATAAAATTGACCGTCAAATGCTTTTTCAGCCGCCTGAGTTTAACCGAAAAATGCTGTACCATATTTATAATGCAAATATGGCTTTATTGGCCAAACTTCAAAAAGAAATCAATTTGTCTGAGCGAGAAATGAAAGATTTAGAAAATCTGCCTTCTACTTTCATGATTTGCTATTTGAATGGTTTTGAAGATGCCCGACAAAAATTAATTGACGCAAAAATGCTTCTCAAACCTTATAAAAATGTCTATTCTTCTTTTAAAGAAGCTTTGAGGGTTTTGCGCAAGATGAAGTATGATGTTCAGTAATCTAAGGTTTTGAGTTGCTGAGATACTAAGGTTCTAAGTTTTTTCTGTAGAGGCTCACTGCAGTGCGTCTACATCCAGTATATTGGTAAAGATTCAGTTTAGTTTTATTGAAAATTCAAATACTTTTTCACTTCATCATAAGAAAATAAAAGTTCTTTTGGGCCGTCTGCGTAAGAAGCAGCTTCATAAGAATTATAATATAAAAGTAAACCCGAAGAAGTATAAAAAATGTTTTGAGACAGTTGAAATTTGTCGTTTTCAAACATTAATCCTGTAGCATTTATATTAGCTTTTTCTGGGATTTTGTACTTTGCTCTAAAGTTTTTTTCGGCGAAAGCCTTAAACTCATTTTCGTTTTTAAATAACTGATTATTGAAAATCGTTTTTCCTGTCTTTTTATTAAATAATAAGGAACGATAACCTTGATATCCGTGGGCACCGCCAGTAAAAGTGTAATGATCAATTTTAAGATTTAAAACTTGATCAGATTCAAATTCGACATTTCCTGTTATTTTCGCTTCCCAGCCAAAAGTATCATTTGGAAATTTTTGGTGCATTTCTTCGTATGAAGCAATAAACGATTTTGCCAATGATTTGTAATCATTGACTTTTGTCGAATCTTCGCCAAAAAATACAATTTCTTTAATAACAGCAAATACTTTTTTATTGATGCTGTCTGATGTTACTTTAATATTTTTAGCAATTGGAACTTCTATTGTGATTTTCGGGCAGTCATTTTTGCACGGAATAGTAGATTTTTCTTCAAAGGTTTCATTTTCAAACGAAAGCTCTTTTTTGCAACTTGTAAAAATCAAACACAATAAGATTGTAAATATGTAATTTTTCATATCAAAAAGTGTTAATTATCTACAAAGGTAAGAAGTTGTATCAGGATAAAATAAATTAAGCGGTAAATTTGTACAAGAAATAAGGAATTAAAATTTATAACTATATGAAATTCAATACAAAAGTAATACACGGAGGACAGCATCATGATCCAAGTACAGGGGCAGTTATGCCACCAGTATATCAAACTTCAACATTTGTGCAAACAAGCCCAGGTAAACCTTTGGCAGATTATGAATACAGCAGGGCTTCAAATCCTACGCGTACTGCTTTAGAAGAGGCGCTGGCAAGTATAGAAAATGGAACTCGCGGACTAGCATTTTCATCTGGTCTTGCAGCGACAGACTGCGTTTTGAGATCTTTTAAAGCTGGAGACGAAATCATTGCGATGGATGATTTGTACGGCGGAACGTATAGAATGTTTTCTCGTGTTTATAAAGATTCAGGCATTAAATTTCATTTTGTTGATATGACGAATATCGAAAAATTGAAAAGTTTAATCAACGAAAACACGAAGTTAATCTGGGTAGAAACACCAACAAATCCGTTGATGAAATTAGCGGACATTCAGGAAATAGCAAAAATTACGCGAGAGAAAAAAATTCTTCTTGCTGTAGATAATACTTTCGCAACTCCTTATTTACAGAAACCTTTAGATTTAGGAGCAGATATAGTAATGCACTCAGCAACAAAATATTTAGGAGGACACTCTGATGTTATCGCGGGAGCATTAATTGTAAAAGATACAGCACTTGGCGAACAATTGCATTTTCAGCAATTTGCAACAGGAGCAACTCTTGGACCAATGGATAGTTTCTTGGTTTTAAGAGGAATCAAAACTTTGGCTTTAAGAGTTCAAAGGCATTGTGAGAATGGAGAGAAAGTGGTAGAATACTTAAGTAATCATCCTAAAATTAAAACGGTTTATTATCCAGGTTTAAAAAATCATCCATTTCATGAAATTGCAAAAAAACAAATGAAAGCTTTTGGAGGAATGGTTTCTTTTGATTTTAAATCAGGCAAAAAAGAAGATTCAATCGCATTTTTAGAAAAACTGAAAGTATTTACATTGGCAGAATCTCTTGGCGGAGTTGAATCATTAGCAAATCATCCTGCTTTAATGACACACGCATCAATTCCTGCAGATAAAAGAGCTGAGGTTGGTATTACTGATGATTTGGTTCGATTAAGTGTTGGTATTGAAGATGCAGAAGATTTAATTGCAGATTTAGAACAAGCTTTATCTTAAAAATAAGCAATAAAAAAATCCTAAATTCCAATTTTACTTTTTGGAATTTGGGATTTTTTATTTTGTAACTTATTTAAAATTAAAATTCTAAATAGTAGATGTATCCAAAGTTAAACCAAACCTGCCAGTCGTTAGATTTGTTTTCTTTATAAATATCTTTATTAGGATTTAAACCGTCAATCCAATCTGAGTTGTACATTTGGAAACGAGTTTCAAACATTAAATCGCTCATTTCAGTTAATTTATAATGAACCCCGACAGCAGCTGTTGCAGATAAAGCTACACCAGTTTCTGTAGAAAATCCATGCGCACGTCCGTCAGATGGAGTTAAGTATTTTCCTGGAGTAACATTTGGAAGAGTGATATCTCCTAAATTAGATCCAACTTTAGTTGAATAATAACTTATTTGAAATCCTAAACTTCCGTACGGACTGAAGCTACCAATTGTGTTTTCGAAATCATGAATTTTCATGAAAGGCGAAAACTCCAATTGAGCACCAAGATTTACTACAGAAGAACTTGCATGCATGTTCTTTAATTGTTGAGCAAATACTCCGTCAGGCTTTCTTTCAACCCATTGTCCAAAGTGCTTCAAAGTTGTTTTACTAAAAGACAATTCTGACCTAACTTTAAAGTGCTCTGTAAAGAAGCTCTCTCTATTGTTGGCTGCAGAAAAGTTGATGAAATGCATAATTCCAACTCCAAAACCAGTATTCCCAACATTGGTGTCAACGTTATGTCTTTCACCAAAATCTGACTGTAATGTAACTGGTCCTGCAAATATTCCTATCTCTTGAGCTAGGTCCGACTGCGCTGATGCTACGGTTGATATACCAAAGATGGCAAATAATGTGATAAATAGGTGTTTAGGCATTTTCTAGGGGCTTACAAATCTCGGCAAATATATAAAAAACCTAATCGATTCAAAATATTAAATTGCTGTATTGAAAAATAAGTATCAAAATACTTAATTTCCTAACTTTTAAAAGGTGATTTATATGTAAACACCTACATGTAAAATGTGTTTTTTTGTAATATTTGAAAAAAACACAAATCGCTCCAAAAAAGTGAAAAATATAACATCGAATCATTATTTGATATATCTTTGTGTGTTAAAACGAAAACGTTTTCTTAAACATGATTTCTTATTTATAAGAATAGGAATTAAATCAAATTATCTGAAAAATTTATTTCAAAATGGAACAAAAAATAAATGAATTTATGGCTCTAATTGAGTCAAAAAACCCAAATGAACCAGAATTTCTTCAAGCTGTTAGAGAATTTGCAGAAACTGTAATTCCTTTTATATCTGAGCGTAAAAAATACGATGGAAAGAATATACTTCTAAGAATCGCTGAACCAGAGAGATCAATTATATTTAGAGTTCCGTGGGTAGACGATAAGGGAGAAATTATTGTAAATAGAGGTTTTAGAATCCAGATGAACTCTGCAATTGGACCTTATAAGGGAGGAATTAGATTTCACCATACAGTAAATTTATCAGTTTTAAAATTCCTTGCTTTCGAACAAGTATTTAAAAATAGTTTAACAACTCTTCCAATGGGTGGAGGTAAAGGTGGTTCTGATTTTGATCCAGAAGGAAAATCAGATGGAGAAATTATGCGTTTCTGCCAATCATTTATGACAGAATTATGCCGTCACATTGGTCCAGACCTTGACGTTCCTGCTGGAGATATTGGTGTTGGTGCTCGTGAAATTGGATATTTATTCGGACAATATAAAAGAATTAGAAATGAATTTACTGGAGTTTTAACTGGAAAAGGTTTGGCTTACGGTGGTTCATTAATCAGACCAGAAGCTACAGGATATGGAGTAGTTTATTTCACTGATCAAATGCTTCGCACTATTGGTCATGAAATTAAAGGAAAAAGAGTTGCTATTTCTGGATTTGGAAATGTAGCTTGGGGAGTTGCCTTGAAAGTAAATGAACTTGGAGGTAAAGTAGTTACAATTTCTGGACCTGATGGTTATATTTATGATGAAGAAGGAATTTTTGGAGAAAAAATAGACCACATGCTTGAAATGAGAGCAACAGGAGATAATAGAGCAGAAAGATATCTTGAGAAATATCCAAACGCAATATTCCATAAAGGAAAAAGTCCTTGGGAAGTAAAAGTAGATATCGCAATTCCATGTGCAACTCAAAATGAATTGAATGGAGATGATGCTAAGAAATTAATTGACAATGGAGTTCTTTGCGTTACTGAAGCGGCTAATATGCCTTCTACTTTAGATGCGATTAAACTTTTCTTAGATAATAAAGTATTATTTGCTCCAGGAAAAGCGGCTAACGCTGGTGGTGTTGCTGCCTCTGGATTAGAAATGACTCAAAACTCTATTCGTTTAAACTGGACTAGTGAAGAAGTAGATTTAAGATTGAAAGAAATCATGATCGGAATTCATAACCAATGTAAAAAATACGGTGCAGAAGAAGACGGATATGTAAACTACGTAAAAGGAGCAAACATCGCTGGATTTGTAAAAGTTGCCGATGCTATGCTTGCACAAGGTGTAGTTTAAAACTTAGTTGTAATTATAAAAATGCCTTCAGCTATCTTTATTAAGATATCTCGAAGGCATTTTTTATTTATATCAAAAATTAAATAATTCTCGTTTGTAGTATATTTGTCTATCCGAATACATTAATAATGAAAAAAACATTCTTCTGCGGTTTATTTTTAGTTCTAATTCAATTTTGCCAAGCTCAGGGTAAATTGTCTTGGCAGGGATATTTTTCGTTTAATGAAATAAAAGATGTTTCAGAATCTTCTACTAGCGTTTTTGCAGCATCAGAGAATGCTTTGTTTTCTAAAAATATTTCAACTAACGTTCTAAAAACAATAACTACAGTTGATGGATTATCAGGACAAACTATTTCAGCGGTTTATTATAGTGAAGCTTTCAAAAAAACAATTATCGGTTATGAGAATGGTTTGATGATTTTAATTAATGAAACTGATGGAAGCATATTAAAAGTTGTAGATATAATTAATAAACAGCTCCCAGCAAATACAAAAAAGATCAATCATTTTATGGAATATAATGGTTTGATTTATGTTTCTTGCGATTTTGGAATTGTACAATTCAATTTAACTACTTCTCAATTTGGCGATACTTATTTTATTGGCGACAATGGAGCTGAAATCAGTGTAAAACAAACTACTTTTTTTAACGGATTTATTTTCGCAGCAACTACAAGTGGCATAAGAAAAGCAGATAGCACCAATCCTAATCTAATAGATTATAATCAATGGTCGGTAGTAAATACAGGAAGTTGGTCTAGTGTAGAAGCTTTAGATACAGAACTTATTGCTGTAAACGATTCTGGCTATATTCATCGATTTAACTCAAGTACATTTGTGGGTTTTTCTCAATTGCCTCAGGCTTCTGTTGACATGAGAGCTAAAAATCATAATTTATTCATTACAACGGCCAGCACTGTTTATGTCTATAATAATCAGATGGTTTTGAATAGACAAATTACAAATACACAAGTTTTAAATAATACGCTGAGTTTTTCGTGTGCAACGGCAATTGGAGATCAGCTTTTTATTGGAACAAAAGAAAACGGACTGTTTGTTTCTACATTAAGTACAGCTTCGACATTTGCAAGCACAACGCCAGCAGGACCTGATCGCAATAATATCTTTTCATTAGATGCAACTGCCAATGTTTTGTGGGCAGTTTATGGTGATTACGATGCTTCTTATAATCCTTATAGTTTGGATAGTTATGGAATTAGTAAATACAATACTTCGGGTTGGTTGAATATTCCTTATTCTGAAGTTTATGATGCAAAATCAATTACAAGAATTCTTGTAAACCCAAACAACGAAAAGCAAGTTTATGCAAGTTCGTTCTTTTCTGGTTTGCTGAAAGTTGAAGATGATGTTCCGAACTTTTTATATAATGCGACAAACAGCGGATTGGAATCTATTACAACAGAAGGTCCAGATTATATTGATGTTCGTATTAATGCAACTGCTTTTGATAAAACAGGAAATCTTTGGGTCACTAATAGCCGAATTAAAAATGGTCTAAAAGTTTTAAAAACAAATGGACAATGGGGCAGTTATGCAATGACTTCTATTTTGATCAATCCAGAATCTAGCAGTTATTCTAGTATAGTTGTAGATAAGAACAATGTAAAATGGATTGGAACCAATAGAGATGGAGTAGTTGGTTTTAATGAAAGTACCAATACATATAAGAAAATGACTTCTGGTACCGATGAAGGAAACTTACCAGTAGAAGATGTTAGAACGTTGGCAATAGATACAAAAAATCAGCTTTGGATAGGAACAACAAAAGGATTGAGAGTTTTATCGAATGTTAGCAATTTTCAATCGGAAAGCCAATTAAAAGCAAATGCAATTATTATTACTGAGGATAATTTGGCGCAAGAATTAATGTATGAACAATTTGTAACTTCTATTGCAGTCGATGGGGCAAACAATAAATGGATTGGAACAGCAGATTCGGGTGTTTTTATGGTTTCATCAAATGGACAGGAAACGAAATATCATTTTACCATAAATAATTCTCCGTTGCCAAGCAATTATATTAATGATATTAAAATAAATGGTAAAACTGGAGAGGTTTTTATTGCAACCAATAAAGGTTTAGTTTCTTTTAATGGAATTTCAACAGATGCAAACGATGATTTGAGTAATGTATATGTGTATCCAAATCCAGTTCGTCCAACTTATACAGGAACCGTTAAAGTTGCTGGATTAATTGATAAAGCAAATGTCAAAATCACTGATATTGAAGGGAATTTAGTCTTCGAAATAACATCTTCAGGCGGGACAATCGAATGGGACACAACAGCTTTTGGAAAATATAAAGTCGCTTCTGGGGTTTATATGGTTTTTATTTCCGCGCAAGACGGAGGAGAAACTAAAGTGAAAAAAGTGATGATTATTCGATAGTATCCAATCGCAGTCTCAGTTTTCAGTTCAAAACCTGAAACCTTAAACTTGAAACAAAAAAACAAAAATTTTGCTTGTCAAAACCAAAGCCATAGTAATCTCCTCTTTAAAATTTCAGGAAAAAAGCTTGATTGTAAAATGCTTTACACTTTCAAGCGGACTGAAATCTTATTTTGTGCGTGACGCTTTTTCAAGTCGGAAAGCAAGTCAGAAGATTGCTTATTTTCAGCCATTTTCGATTTTAGAAATTGAAGCGGTTCACAAAAATAAAGGCACTTTAGAAAATTTTAAAGAAATAAAAAGTGCTGTCCCGTTTCAAAGTATTCATACTGATATTGTGAAAAGTACGATGGTAATGTTTCTTTCAGAAATGCTTCATCATTCGATTCAAGAAGAGGAAAAAAACGAACAGCTTTTCTTGTTTTTAGAAACTGCACTGACTTGGCTCGATCATCACGATGAAATTTCTAATTTTCATTTAATCCTGCTTTTAGAAATCACAAAATATCTTGGCTTTTACCCGGATCTTTCAGAAAATAATCTTCCTTTTTTTGAAATGAATGAAGGTGTTTTTACGCTTTTTCAAAATGGAAATGTTTTGTCTGAACACGAAACCAATCTATTTAAAAAATTACTTGATTTAAAATTCGATAACGATCAAAAAATCTTTCATGTTTTGGAAAGACAAATCCTTCTAAAAATTATAATTGATTATTACAGTCTTCATCTTGAAGGATTCAAAAAACCTAAATCTTTGGAGATTTTAAAAGAAGTTTTCTCTTAAATCAGTTAAAACGGCAATATTTGTTGCGGAATCTACTCGAAATTTCCTGAAATCGGTCTTTTTTCCGTTATCTTTTATCTATTTTCCTCAAAATTCCTTACTTTCGCACCTCGTTTAAGAAAAGGATAAAATGAGTACAAAATTTACTGAATACAAAGGACTTGACTTACCAACCGTAGCGTCTGAAGTTCTTGATTTTTGGAAGAAAGAAAATATATTTGAAAAGAGTGTAACAACTCGCGAAGGTGCTGAGCCTTTCGTATTTTTTGAAGGTCCGCCTTCAGCAAACGGATTACCTGGAATTCACCACGTAATGGCACGTGCGATTAAAGATATTTTTTGCAGATATAAAACTCAAAAAGGTTTTCAGGTTAAAAGAAAAGCCGGATGGGATACTCACGGTTTGCCTGTAGAATTGGGTACCGAAAAAGAATTAGGAATTACAAAAGAAGATATTGGTAAAACAATTTCAATCGAAGAATATAACGAAGCGTGTAAAAAAACCGTTATGCGTTATACTGACGTATGGAATGATTTGACCGAAAAAATGGGGTATTGGGTAGATATGGAAGATCCATATGTGACTTATAAACCAAAATATATGGAGTCTGTTTGGTGGCTTTTGAAACAAATCTACGATAAAGGTTTGTTGTACAAAGGTTATACTATTCAGCCATATTCTCCAAAAGCAGGAACTGGATTGTCTTCTCATGAAGTAAATCAGCCTGGAGCTTACCGTGATGTTACCGATACTACAATTGTAGCGCAGTTCAAAACTTTGCCAGAAACGCTTCCAAGCTTTTTACAAGGTTTTGGAGATGTTCACATTTTAGCTTGGACGACAACTCCTTGGACACTTCCGTCAAATACAGCTTTGACAGTTGGTCCAAAAATCGATTATGTTTTAGTTAAAACTTTCAATCAATATACTTTTGAGCCAATCAATGTGATTTTGGCTAAAAACTTAGTTGGAAAACAATTCGGAAAAGGATTTTTCTTAAGTGAAGACGATGCTGATTTTGATAACGTTAAAAACGGAGATAAAAAACTTCCGTACAAAATCTTAACTGAAGCAAAAGGAGCAGATTTAGTAGAAATCCGTTATGAGCAATTATTGCCTTACGTATTGCCATATCAAAATGCTGAAAATGCATTTAGAGTAATTTCTGGAGATTTCGTTACAACAGAAGATGGAACAGGAATTGTGCATACAGCTCCGACTTTTGGTGCAGATGATGCTAAAGTCGCTAAAGAAGCAAAACCAGAAGTTCCGCCAATGTTGGTTCTTGACGAAAACGGAACAGCAGTTCCTTTAGTTGATTTACAAGGAAGATTCACTTCTCATGTAGGTGATTTGGCCGGTAAATATGTTAAAAACGAATATTACGATGCAGGACAAGCTCCAGAGAAATCTGTTGATGTTGAAATCGCTATTCGTCTTAAAGAAGAAAATAAAGCTTTTAAAGTTGAAAAATACGTGCACAGTTATCCGCATAGCTGGAGAACAGATGAGCCGTTATTATACTATCCGTTAGATTCGTGGTTTATTAAAGTAACCGACGTAAAAGATAGAATGTTCGACCTGAACGAAACTATCAATTGGAAACCTAAATCTACTGGTGAAGGACGTTTTGGAAATTGGCTTAAAAATGCTAACGACTGGAACTTATCTCGTTCTAGATATTGGGGTATTCCTTTGCCAATTTGGAGAACAGAAGATAAAACGGAAGAAGTTATTATCGGTTCTGTTGAAGAATTGTACAATGCAATCGAAAAATCGATCGAAGCAGGTTTCCAAAAAGAAAATCCATTTAAAGGATTTGAAATCGGAAATATGTCTGAGTCAAATTATGATTTAATTGACTTGCACAAAAATGTTGTTGATGCCATTACTTTAGTTTCCGCTTCCGGAAAACCAATGAAGCGCGAAAGTGATCTAATCGACGTTTGGTTCGATTCTGGAGCAATGCCTTATGCACAATGGCATTATCCTTTTGAGAACAAAGATAAAATTGACGGAAACAAAGATTTTCCAGCGAATTTCATTGCTGAAGGAGTAGACCAGACTCGTGGATGGTTCTATACTTTACACGCTATTGGAACTTTGGTTTTTGATAAAGTAGCGTATAAAAACGTAGTTTCTAACGGTTTGGTTTTGGATAAAAATGGAATTAAAATGTCTAAGAGTAAAGGAAATACTATAGACCCATTTAAAACCATTGCAGAAAACGGTCCAGATGCTACACGTTGGTATATGATTATGAATGCAAATCCGTGGGATAACTTGAAGTTTGACCTTGAGGGAATTGCTGAGGTTAAACGTAAATTCTTCGGAACACTTTACAATACCTATTCATTCTTCTCGTTATATGCTAACATCGACGGATTTAAATATGCCGAAGCTGAAATTCCGTTAAACGAAAGACCTGAAATCGATCAATGGATTATTTCTGAATTACATTCGTTAATCAAATTTGTTGACGAATGCTACGAAGATTATGAACCAACAAAAGCGACAAGAGCCATTTCTGACTTCGTTCAGGAGAATTTAAGTAACTGGTACGTTCGTTTATGCCGTCGTCGTTTCTGGAAAGGAGAATATGCAAAAGATAAAATTGCAGCTTACCAAACGCTTTATACTTGTTTGCTTACAATTAGTAAACTAAGCGCTCCGGTAGCTCCATTTTTTATGGATAAATTATACAGAGATTTGACAGCTTCTACGGGAACCGAGGATTTTGCTAGTGTTCACTTGGCTGAGTTTCCAAAATTTGTCGAAAACTTTGTTAATAAAACGTTAGAGAGCAAAATGCAGAAGGCGCAAACCATCTCATCTTTGGTTTTATCACTACGTAAAAAAGAGATGATTAAAGTTCGTCAACCTCTGCAAAAGGTAATGATTCCAGTACTTGACGACAATCAGCGTGCTGAAATCGAAGCGATTTCTGACCTTGTAAAAGCTGAGGTGAACGTTAAAGAAATTGAGCTTTTAGACGATGCTTCAGGTATTTTGGTAAAACAAATTAAGCCTAATTTTAAGGCTCTTGGACCACGTTTCGGGAAAGATATGGGCTTGATTTCTAAGGAGATACAAGGTTTTTCTGCAGATCAGATTAATCAATTAGACAAGCAAGGAACGCTAGATATTGTTATTGCAGGAAATAGTGTAACTTTATCACTAGAAGATGTGGAAATTACATCACAAGATATCGAAGGATGGTTAGTTGCTAATTCAAACGGAATAACAGTTGCGCTTGATATTACTCTTACCGAAGAATTAAAAAGTGAAGGTATCGCTAGAGAATTAGTAAATAGAATACAAAACATTCGTAAAGATTCAGGATTTGAGGTTACGGATAAGATTAAAGTTCAAATAAAAAGAAACGGCATTTTAGAAGATGCAGTTTCAAAAAACGAAGACTATATTAAGTCTGAAACATTAACAGACGAACTGGTTTTTGCTGACACGTTAGAAAACGGCACAGAAATTGAGTTTGATGATATTAGAACCATTATATTAATTTCAAAATAGTTAGAAAATGATAGATGAAATTACAAGATACTCTGACGCAGATTTAGCAGAGTTCAAAGAAATAATCCAAGCAAAAATTAAAAAAGCACAAGAAGATCTTGATTTGATCAAAAGTGCCTATATGAACGATTTGAATAATGGTACTGACGATACTTCTCCAACTTTTAAAGCTTTTGAAGAAGGAAGTGAGACTATGTCTAAAGAAGCAAACTCTCAGTTGGCTATCAGACAAGAGAAATTCATTCGCGATTTAAAAAATGCTTTATTCCGTGTAGAAAACAAAACTTACGGTATCTGCAAAGTAACAGGTAAATTAATTAGCAAAGAAAGGCTTAAAATCGTTCCTCATGCAACAATGAGTATCGAAGCTAAAAACTTGCAACGATAAACTACAGAAATGTAAAAAAAGCGCTCCTTTAAGGGGCGCTTTTTTTGTTTAATGTTTAACTTTATCTAGCGCTATTGTTGGATTTATGGTTTGAAAGAAATTATTTATAATTGATCAAAATAAACATAGTTAATGGATGCTTGTTTTTGTAAGAACTTATTCGATAGATAAATTGCAGGTTAATAATTAAATACAATAAAAAAACCGTCTTGAGAAAGACGGTTTTTATTTTGAAATCAAAAGAAATGATTAAGCTAGATTTTTTTCAACTTCAGCTTTATGTTTTCTCAAAATGGCTCTGGTCATACCTAAATTAGCTTTTGAAGCATCTGCAGCTAGGTAGATCATAAATTTTTTGTTTGGAGAAATATCGATAATGTGAATTTGATTAGAAAGTGTAATCAAAATATCTTCGATGTCCTGGTTTAAGTTTAATGCTTTTACAGCACTCAATTTAGCTTTTACAACTTCTAAGTTATAAGCTGCGGCAAGTTCTGGGTCAAAACTTGGATCAATAGTTAAATTTCCAAAACTTAATCCAGATTCAATTTCTGTTACAGCCACAGCGATAAAGCCGTTTACGTTAGTTTTCATTTCGTTTAAAAACACGTTTAAAAAATCATTGCTCATAGTACGTTCGGTTTGTTGTTAATAGATAGATTTATGTTATTTTAATAGGGAATTCTTGCTTAGTTCAGCAGAAACTTCTTCTGTTGAACGCATCAGTAGTGCTAGATTGCTGCCTTCTTTAGAAAAAGCAACGATAAAATTAGAACCGCTAATTTTGTTTCCAACAATAACGCCTTCGGCACTTTTAAGGTATAATTGTTTTAATGAGCCTTTTTCTAAATCAATTAAAAATTTTTCGCTCATAGATAAAATAGCTGCGCTCATTGCGGCGATACTATCGCCATAGTCTAGGTTTAAGGAAGTTATAAGTTTTCCTTTTCCGTTCAAGATTAATGCAGCTGTAGATTTGGTGCTGACAAGAAAGTCGTTTAAGGTAGTTGTAATTTCATTCATGATTTGTAGGATTTAGGGAGGAATATTAAATTTAGTTTTTGGTGTTTGGTTTAAATAAAAATTAACGACAATGATCCTAAACAAGTGTTAATTTTTATTAACAAATATAAATTAAATTATGTATCATTGTAGTACCAAATCATTAATAATTTAAATTATTTACTATAAAAAACTTACATTATGGCTAAAGTACTGAAATTCAAAGAAATAAACTCTGACGTAGAGCGCAGAATGAAAGAATTTGAAAAACTGCGTGTTAAGTTTAAAGCAGATGTAAAGAAGGGCGAAGCAAAGAAATTGGCTGCCGGAAAAGAGAGCAAAGGAATATTTAAGTCTCTTTCAGATTTTTTCTCCGACAGTCCAAAAACACCAGCGAATGCTCCTGTAAAAAAATAAACTTTATCGGGTTTAGATTAGCATTTCGACCTTCTTTAGTTTATTAGAAAACAATTAACGCTCCTTAAGGAGCGTTTTTTTTGATTAAATTGTTATTTTTGCCCATCAAAAAATCATAAAATGTCATTACGAAAAGCGTATTTCCTTATATTCTTAGTTTTAATTGTTGATCAACTTTCTAAAATCTATGTCAAAACAAATTTCATTCTAGGTGAAGAAGTGGTAATTTTTGATTGGTTTAGAATTCATTTTATTGAAAATGAAGGAATGGCTTGGGGAACAAAAATACCAGGCGAATACGGAAAATTAATTTTGACTGTATTTAGAATTTTTGCTGTTTTCGGAATTGGCTGGTGGCTTTCTGATTCTATAAAAAAGCGTCACTCGACTTATTTAGTTGTAGCAATTGCATTAATCTTTGCAGGAGCGGCAGGAAATATTATTGACTCTGTTTTTTACGGAGTTATTTTTGATGACAGCACACATAACTTAGCAACTCTTTTTTCACCTGCGCCTTATGGAACTTGGTTTCATGGTTTGGTGGTAGATATGTTTTATTTTCCAATATGGGAAGGAAATCTTCCGGAATGGCTTCCAATGGTTGGCGGAAAACATTTTGCTTTTTTCAATGCTATCTTTAATGTTGCCGATGTAGCAATCTCTACAGGAGTAGGAATACTTTTGGTTTTTAATAAAAGAGCTTTTCCAAAACACGGATAAATTTAAAAAATCCAAAATTTTCAAAATTCCAAATTCCAATATTTAAGGCATTCGCAACAGACAGATATTGGAATTTGGAATTTTTCATTATTGAGGGTTGAATATTTTGTGTTATTTTTACGATACAAAAAATCAAACTATGCAAAGTCCGTCTTTCTCCATTTATGATGCTTCTGCAGGATCAGGAAAGACATATACATTGGTAAAAGAATATTTAAAAATTATTCTTTCTTCTCCAAAAAACGATGCATATCGAAATATCTTAGCAATCACTTTTACCAACAAAGCAGTTCATGAAATGAAAAGCCGTATTGTTGGAAATTTGTCTGAATTCGCAAAAGATGATCCGTCTCCAAAAGCGGCTGATTTAATGGAAGGCCTTTCGCGAGATACTGGGCTTTCTATTATTAAAATCAAAACCAAATCACAGCAGATTATTAAGCACTTAATTCATAATTACGCTGCTTTTGATATTTCGACAATTGATAAATTTACCCACAAAGTTATTCGTGCTTTTGCACACGATTTAAATCTTCCAATGACTTTTGAAGTCACTCTGGATACCGAAAATTTATTGGTCGAAGCTGTTGATGCAATTATTGCGCAAGCTGGAGAAGATGAAACATTGACCAAACTGCTCATCGATTTTACTATGGAAAAAACCGATGATGACAAAAGTTGGGATATTTCGCGTGAAATTCTAGACACGGGAAGATTGGTTTTTAATGAAAATAATCGAAACGAAATTCTACATTTTCAAGACAAAACTATCGGAGAGTTTGTGGAAATTAAAACAAAAATGCAAGCGCTTTGTAAAGGGCTTGAAGAAACCAATGAGGGTTTTGCATCCAAAGCGATTGAATTGATTGATAAAAACGGAATTGATCCAAAATCATTTTCAAGAGGAACTTTTCCAAATCATTTAGAAAGTATTCGAAGCGGAAAATTCAATCCGAAAAATAAAACATTTCATGAATTCGATGATATTGCGATTAACAAAACGGTAAAAGACCGCGCGTTAATTGAAAATATTATTCCAGAATTACTTCAAATATTAAAAGAGGTTTATCAAAACTTTGAAAAAAGAGATTTTTATAAAGCCTTTTTGAAAAATATTACACCACTTTCTTTGTTGAATACAGTAAGTAATGAACTTGCAAAAATTCAATCGGAACAAAATATTTTATCCATCTCAGAATTCAACGCGATTATTCATCGCGAAATTCAGAATCAGCCAGCGCCTTTTATTTATGAACGTTTGGGCGAGCGTTATCGTAATTTTTTCATTGATGAATTTCAGGATACTTCAGAAATGCAATGGCAAAATTTGATTCCTTTAATAGATAACTCACTTTCGGGTTTAGATGATTTAGGAAATAAAGGAACTTTAATGATTGTTGGCGATCCTAAACAATCTATTTATCGCTGGCGCGGAGGTAAAGCGGAACAATTTATTGAATTGAGTAAAGATGTGAATCCGTTTAATAATCCGGACAAACAAATCAAACATTTAAACACTAATTATCGAAGTTATAGCGAAGTTATTGAGTTTAATAATGCTTTTTTTAAACTGATTTCGGCTGAATTTTCAAATGAAGATTATAAAGACTTATATGAGAATCATAGTTTTCAGAACACAAATTCGAAGAAAGGTGGTTATGTAAATATATCATTTCTTCCAATCGTAGATAAAAATGAATTTGTAGATGAAGAAGAAGTTGTTGAAAAATCTGATTTGTATGTTTTAGCAACTTTAAACACAATTCAGGAAGTTGTGAAACAAGGTTTTGAATATAAAGATATTGTAATTCTTACCAGAAAAAGAGATCAGGGAATTGCAATTGCTAATTATTTGACCGAGCAAGGAATCCCTCTTTTGTCTTCGGAAACATTAATGATTCAAAATGCATCAGAAGTTCGTTTGATCGTTCATCTTCTTAGATACTTAAATAATAGTGCAGATTTAGAATCGAAAGCACATTTTTTACATTTCCTAGCATCGAGCAAAGATTTGGCAATGCCTATTCATGATTTCATTGCAATGGGAATGAATCATAGATTTGAAAAAGATTTTGAAGAATGGCTTCTGACTTTTGATGTTTCTTTTTCTTTTGAAGATGTTAGAAAAAAATCATTGTATGAAGCGGTAGAAGTTGTCATTTCTAAGTTTATTCTTCCGTCTGAAGGAAATGCTTATGTTCAGTTTTTTCTAGATATTGTTTTAGAAAGAGATATCCGAAATCAATCTGGAGTTGCAGACTTTCTAGTTTTCTGGGATAAAAATGCAGAGAAATTTAGTATTCCGTCACCAGAAGGAAACAATGCAGTTCGAATTATGACTATTCATAAATCAAAAGGATTAGAATTTCCAGTTGTAATTATGCCTTTTGCTGACGAAGATTATAATAGGAAGCCAAAAGATAAACTTTGGCTCGATACAGAAGAAATTGATTTAGGAATTCCAAAAGCACTGGTAGATAATAGTAGCGCAGTTGAAGGATTTGGCGAAAATGCCTCGGCAGTTTTTAATTTGAAAAAGCAAGAAGAGCTTTTAGATAATATAAATGTGTTATATGTGGCTTTGACTCGTGCAGAAGAGCAACTTTATGTGATTTCTCAATCATTAAAAGCAAAAAATGATGGAGAATATCCAAATAATATGGCTTCCTTTTTTATTAAATTTTTAATTAATGAAGGGGTTTATGAAGAAGAAAAATTAAACTACGAATTTGGAAATAAAATGAGACTTTCGAAACTTTCTGAAACAGTCAATTTAGTCAAATCAATTCCGATTGTGAGAGAAGTTTTGAATCCAAAGAATATTAAAATAGCACAGCGCGAAGCTTTAATGTGGGGAACTCATCAGCAGGAAGCAATTTCGTACGGAAATATTGTGCATGAGATTTTGGCTTTTGTTAAAGATAAATCGGATATCGATTTAGCAGTAACAAAATCACTTGAAAATGGATTAATAACTTTTGATCAAGTAGAGCAGGTGCTTCAGACTTTAAGGGAAATAGTAAATCATCCAGAATTGGATGTCTGTTTTAATGGGAAAGATACTGTTCTAAATGAGCAAACAATTGTTCAGAAGGAAGGAAGAATTTTAAAACCAGACCGAGTTGTGTTTTTAGAAAATAAACAAGCTTATTTGCTGGATTATAAAACAGGAGCTGTAAATGCTAAATACCAACAGCAAATTCAGGAATATCAAGATGCAATTGAAGATTTAGGATACAAAGTGTTAAAAAAAGCATTGGTGTATATTGGAGCAGAAATTGAAGTGGTAAATTTGTGAAAAAATTAATCAGATGTTAAAGAAATAACGAAGCTTTATTTTTGTTAAGTTGTTAATTTTTAACGTTTTAAATAAATAAAAAAATGTACGGTAAAATTAAGGAGTATCTGCAAAGTGAGCTGCAGACAATCGAAGAAAATGGAATTTTTAAAAAGGAGCGTATCATTACTTCTCCTCAAGGTGCAGAAATTACAATTTCAACTGGAGAAACAGTTTTGAATTTTTGTGCTAATAATTATTTAGGACTTTCGTCACATCCAGAAGTGGTGCAGGCGGCTAAAGACGCAATGGATACACATGGTTTCGGAATGTCATCAGTTCGTTTCATCTGTGGAACACAAGATATTCATAAAACATTAGAAAAAAAGATTGCAGATTTTTATGGTACAGAAGACACTATATTATATGCTGCAGCTTTTGATGCTAACGGAGGTGTTTTTGAACCTTTGCTTGGTGAGAATGATGCAATTATTTCAGATAGTTTAAATCACGCTTCTATTATTGATGGAGTTCGTTTGTGTAAAGCGGCTCGTTATCGTTATGAGAACAATAATATGGAAGACCTTGAACAGCAGTTGATTAAAGCAAATGAAGCTGGGGCACGTTTTAAATTGATTGTAACCGATGGTGTTTTTTCAATGGATGGACTTGTAGCGCCATTAGACAAAATTTGTGACTTAGCTGATAAATATGATGCAATGGTTATGGTAGACGAATGCCATGCTGCTGGTTTTATTGGCGCAACAGGAAAAGGAACTCTTGAAGCGAAAAAAGTTATGGGAAGAGTAGATATTATTACAGGGACCCTTGGTAAAGCTTTAGGTGGCGCAATGGGAGGATATACTACTGCAAAAAAAGAAATAATTGAATTATTACGCCAAAGATCTAGACCTTATTTGTTTTCAAATTCATTAGCACCTGCAATTGTTGGAGCTTCAATAAAGGTTTTTGAGCTATTAGAAAAAGATACAACACTTCGAGATAAATTAGAATGGAATACTAATTACTTTAAAGAAGGAATGAAAAAAGCAGGTTTTGATATTATTGATGGAGATTCTGCAATTGTTCCTGTTATGTTATATGATGCCAAATTATCTCAAACTATGGCAAACGAACTTTTGAAGCAAGGAATTTATGTTATTGGCTTTTTCTTCCCAGTAGTTCCAAAAGAAAAGGCAAGAATTCGTGTCCAGCTGTCTGCAGCGCATGAAAAAGAGCACCTTGACAAGGCAATAAATGCCTTCTCAGTTGTCGGTAAAATGTTAAAAGTTATATAATTACCACTTTGGTTAAATTTTTGTAGGTTTTTTTTAACATTTCATTTTGTATTTAAAAAATTTGGTGTTACTTTTGCTTGTAATTAACTAAATTGTAATTAAAAAAATTAAGTATGAAACATCTTAACAAACTTTTAGTTGCTGTATTGATGGCGATGGGTTTAAGTTCTCACGCGCAAGACAGTAACAATCCATGGGCGATCTCTTTCGGGGTTAATGCTGTGGATACAAGGACTAGTGCAAGTCCAGAACATGTTGACTTTTTTCCTGCACACTTTTCTCAGCCATTCGCTGTAAAGGATAACTGGAATATTCTTCCTTCTTTATCTTACATTGGAGTATCTAGATATGTAGGGCATGGTTTCTCTGTAGGTTTACAAGGATCTGTAAACAAAATCGACAAATATGTTGTTTTTGCACCAAATGCAGCAGGTCATGATGGAAGAGGTATGATCGTAACAAATCCTGGGGACTTAATGTACTACGGAATTGATGCTACGGTAAAATATAGCTTCCAAGAATTGATCAAATCTAAAGTAGTTGATCCTTCGTTATCTGTTGGTGGAGGTTACACTTTCTTCGGAGATAGCAGCTACGGAACTGTTAACCCAGGTGCTGGTGTTACTTTCTGGTTTACAGATGCTATTGGTCTTGAGCTTGCTACAAGATACAAATGGTCAGTTAGTGGAGATAGAGAAGATGCAAATGGTGCTCCAGATGCTCCATCTCACTTCCAACACACTGCAGGTTTAGTTTTCAAATTCGGAGGTAAAGATACTGACGGAGACGGAATCTATGACAAAGATGATGCTTGTCCAGATGTTGCTGGTTTAAAACAATTCAACGGATGTCCTGATACTGACGGTGACGGAATCGTTGATGCTTCTGACGCTTGTCCAGATGTATTTGGTTTAGCTGCATTAAACGGATGTCCTGATACTGATGGAGACGGAATTGCTGATAAAGATGATGCTTGTCCAGATGTTGCTGGTTTAGCTGCTTTAAAAGGTTGTCCTGATACTGACGGAGACGGAATTGCTGATAAAGACGATAAATGTCCTACAGTTGCTGGTCCTAAAGAAAACGGTGGTTGCCCATTCTTAGATGCTGATAAAGACGGTGTTGCTGACAAAGATGACGACTGTCCTACAGTTGCTGGTCCTGCTAGTAACAGAGGATGTCCAGAAGTAACTTCTGAGGCGTTAGAAGATCTTAAAGTTCAAGCTAGAGCGGTATACTTTAACTCAGGAAAAGCTACTTTCAAAACAGGAGATAAAGAAACTCAAGCTAGATTAGATGCTATTAAAGAAATCCTTAAAAACTATCCAAACGCGAAATTCTCTATCGAAGGACACACAGATAGTACAGGTTCTGCTAAAGTAAACCAAAAACTTTCTGAAGATAGAGCTAAAGCTGTATTGGATGCATTAGTTCAAAGAGGTGTAAACCCAGAGAACTTAGAGTCTAAAGGATTTGGTTCTAGCCAACCAGTTGCAAGTAACAAAACTGCTGCAGGTAAAGCTCAAAACAGAAGAACTGAAATTAGACACATTGGTTCTAAATACCAAGGAAAACTATAATTCAGTTTTTAAATAAATATGAAAAGCCATTCTTAATTGAATGGCTTTTTTTATTTTTATCATATGGTAAATACTTCTTTTCTTCAAAAAATTGCTTCTGTTGTAATTCAGGATTTTGCAGATAAACTTTCTGAAATAACAATAATACTTCCTAATAAAAGGGCAAAAGTCTTTTTAATTGAAGCTCTTAAAAAAGAGACTTCAAAAACTATTATTGCGCCTGAGATTACAAGTATTGAAGATTTTGTTCAGGATGTTGCTTCAATTCGTTCAATAGATTCTATCGAACTTTTGTTCGAATTCTATGAAGTTTATTTATCGATTACAGAAAAAAAGAATCAGCAGTCTTTTGAACTATTTGCAAATTGGGCTAAAACTCTTTTACAGGACTTTAATGAAATTGACAGGTATCTTTTAGATCCATCACATGTTTTATCTTATTTGAAAGATATAGAAGACATAAAAAGATGGGGACTTGAAGTTGATCAGAAAACAAAACTTCTGGAAAATTATATTGATTTCTGGAAATTACTTCCTCTGTATTATGAATCATTATATAATCATTTGTTGTTTAAATCAATTGGTTACCAAGGTTTAATTTATAGAGAGGCAGTAAACAACTTGAATCATTTTTCAAATACGATTAAAAAACGCACTTTCATTTTTGCAGGATTCAATGCTTTGAATGCAGCAGAAGAAAAAATCGTTCAGCATTTGCTTGCTCTTGATCAGGCTAAAATTTATTGGGATGCTGACCAGGCTTTTTTAAATGATCCGTATCATGATGCGGGACTTTTTTTAAGACGTTTTAAAGAAAGTTGGAAACATTATAAAGCAAATACTTTTGAGTGGATTGTTGATGATTTTTCGCAGTCAAAGAATATTCAAATTATTGGAACCCCAAAAACAATCGGACAAGCAAAACTAGCAGGAAGCATTATTGAAGATTTAATTGATCAAAACCCTAATGCTTCTCTAGATAAAGTTGCGGTAGTTCTTGGTGAGGAGAATTTATTGGTTCCGGTTTTATATTCGCTTCCTTCCTCGGTTGGAGCTTTAAATATTACGATGGGATATTCAGGAAAGAATAATCCGTCGCAAATTTTTGTTGCTAAGTTGTTCAAAATGCATACGAATGCACTTTCTCGAAAAGGCGGAAGCTATGTTTTTTATTATAAAGATGTGCTTGATATTTTAACGCATCCATTAGTTGAGCCTTACGCGAATGCGCAAAAACTTGTAAAAATTATTAAAGAGAATAATTATACGTTTATCACTCACAATAAAATTTTGGAACTTCATCCAGAACCTTCTCCGTTTTTTAATCTGTTATTTGAGAAGTGGGAAAACGGTTCGGTTGCGGTTTTAAAAAATATTTCTACTTTATTAATCACTATTAAAGAGCATTTTAGTAATGATAATGAAGAAGAAAAAATTGCAAAAGCTTTTGTTTATGGTGTTTTTAAAGTAATCAATAAACTTATAAATTACTATTCCAAACATCATCACATCGATAATATTGATACGCTTCATGCGATTTATAAGCAAATTATAGATTTAGCTGAAGTTTCTTTTGAAGGAGAGCCTTTAAGAGGTTTGCAGATTATGGGAGTTTTGGAAAGCCGTGTTTTGGATTTCGAAACAGTTATAATAACTTCTATGAATGAAGGGAAATTTCCTGCTGGAAAATCTCAGAATTCATTTATTCCTTATGATGTAAAACGCGAGTTAGGGCTTCCAACTTTCAAGGAAAAAGATGCGATTTATACTTATCACTTTTATCATCTGCTTCAAAGAGCAAAAAACATATACTTAATTTACAATACTGAAAATGACGGACTCGATGCAGGCGAAAGAAGCCGTTTTATAACTCAGTTGGAAGTTGAGAAAAAAATAAGACATAATATTACTTTCGATATTTACAATCCAGAGCTTCCTAATACAGCATACGAACCAATTTCTGTCCCTAAATCTGAATTGGTGATGGAACGTTTAAAGGAAATCGCGACAGTTGGTTTTTCGCCTTCTGCTTTGACGAGTTATATTCGGAATCCGATTGAATTTTATTTTCAGAAAATATTGAGAATTCGTGAAGTGGAAGAAGTAGAAGAAAATATTGCTTTGAATACTTTGGGAACTATTATTCACGAAACGCTTAAAGCGCTTTATGATCCTTTTATCGGGAAATTTATTTCAGAAAACGATCTTTTAAATTGTTTTAAATTGCTGGACGATGAAGTTCTGAAGCAATTTAAATTGGTTTATAAAGAAGGTGAAATCAAAAAAGGACGAAACCTTTTGGCTTTTGAAGTTGCAAAAAGAAATGTCTCGAATTTTCTGAAAATGGAATTGGAGTCGGTTCGAAATAATGAAGCGATTCAGATTATTGCTTTGGAGCAAACTTTTGAGCGAGAATTTGTTCATCCAAAATTGCCATTTCCTGTTTTAATTAAAGGAAATGTCGATCGTATTGAACGACGAGATGGTAAAATCCGAATTATTGATTATAAGACAGGAAAAGTAGAAAAGGCGAATGTGGTATTGAAAACATGGAATGGGTTAACGCAAGAGCTTAAAAATGATAAAATCATTCAGGTTTTGGCGTATGCTTTCATGTTTGAAAAAGAAGCAGGAGGACTTCCTATGGAAGTTGGCATTATTTCATTCAAAAATTTAAAATCAGGATTTTTACCTTTTGGTTTTAAAGAAGAAAAAGATTTAGATGTAATTGTAACATCTCAAATTTTGAATTCTTATTTAGAAGAAATCGCCAATTTGCTGGGCGAAATTTTTGATGTAAACATTCCCTTTGAGGAAAAAGTATAATCACGATTTTAAATCAATTCAGTATCTCTTTTAAAACGAATTTCTTCTGGATTTCTTTTTGAATTTTGAGATAGTTTTAATTCTCTATTGATAAACAAAATGTGCTTTTTAGTTGCGAAAAACGCTAGAGATCTATAATAATATAGCCGAACTTTTTTGAAGAAGTTCGGCTATTTTTTAAGGTGCTTTTAGCTGAATATTTTTTTGAAGAAACCTTTTTTAGATTTTTCTCCAGAAGCCGTATTATTAATGTGTCCGTTTTCAATACGAAATCTTCTAAACTTTTCCAGTTTTACATTTAAGTCAAAGCGTAATTCGTCAACAGTTTTCATTTGAATAAATTTTTTGCAAATCTATAGAAAAACTTTTGCCTAATACAACAATTTGTAAACGTTAGCCTTAGAAATGAATTTTATCAATCGAAATGTTATGATTTTAATATAATATGTTTTTTATGTTATTTTTTTTTAAACATTTTACGCAAAAAAATAGGATTAATTAAGTGATAAACAAAAGTGAGTCAGTACGTTATACTACACTTTTTTTTAACAAGTGTTTATCGCACAATTGCCAATATTGAAATATCTTTGACGCTTCCAAAAACATGACAAAGAAAAGTATATGATTGATTTACAAACACTAGTAGAAGAGACTGGCGCAGAGTCTGGACTTAGTTTTAATATTGATGGAATCTTAAACGAGTCTGTTAATTTAGAATACGACGGGAATGTTGCAGCAATGATCGGAATGATCTTAAAGATGTGCCTTGAAATGTCGGAAGACGTTAACAACGGAGATCTTAAACAAGTAATGATTAAGAACAATGACGGAATTGTTGTGGCAAGCAAAAATCAAGATGATAATTGCATCGCGTTGCTTTCTAAAGATTTAAGCAAAATGGGTCTATTGCTGAGAAAGATGGATTCTATTTTTAACAACTAATTTAAAACCAAAAATTTAATACACATGTCAGATTTTTTACAAAATTTTCAAAACGATTTAAAAGAGAATGTTAACGGATTTATCGCTGTTTCGGTTACAGAAGTTGAAACAGGAATGTCTTACTGCTCTCTAACAGTAAAATCTGATTTTGATCCAGAATTGGCTTCGGCTTATAATTTAGAAGTTGTAAAAGCTAAATTAAACGCACTTAGAGCTTTAGGATTAAATCAAAAAATTAATGATATTTTAATTACTCTTACAGATCAGATTCATATTATTGATGTTTCTGAAGATGGAAGATACTTTATCTACTTAGCTGTAGACTCTACAAAGGCAAATCTTGGTTTAACAAGAGCGACTTTATCTAAATACAAAAAAGATATTACTTCAAAGTTATAATGATATTTTGCCCCCAAGAATGAGAAAAAGGCTATTTCAACCTCGGTTAGAAATGGCCTTTTTTGATCTTATAGTATTTGGATTTTATTCGAAGAAGTCTAGTAAAATTGTTTTTAAAGCTTCTTTGTTTTCGATTTGGCTCATATGGCCGTCCTCAAAAGAAACCAGTTCTGCGGTTGTGTCTTCGATTTGCGAAAGACTTTCTTCGTAGTTTAAAACAGGATCTTTTTTTCCTAGAATCAAAAGAATTGGAAATAAATTCTTGCGCACCAATTCTTCTCTGTCTTTTCTGATTTTCATTCCTTCCAAAGAAGCGACGATTCCTTGTAAAGGTGTTTTTAAAGCTTCGGCTTTTACTTTTTCGATTTCTTCTGCCAATCGAGTTCTGTTGTTTTCGCTAAACAAATTTGCAATTGCTAAACTTACAAAGCTTACATAGTTTTGTTTTACCGCTTTAATTGCACGAGTTCTATTTAATTTTTTCTCTTCGCTGTCTTCTTTAGAAGTTGAATTCAGTAAAACTAACTTTTGAATTTTTTCTGGGTATAATTCAGCGAAAGCCAAACCAACATAACCGCCCATTGAATGTCCAAGAATTATGGCTTTTCCAATTTTTAAATGTTCCAAAACCTCGTTCACTACATCGGCATTATCTTCCATTTTATGAACATAACCCAAACAATCTGTTTCGCCGTGACCTAATAAATCGATTGTTATGACACGATATTTTTCTGCAAAAAAATCAACATATTCTTTCCACATTTTTTTGTTTTCCAAAAAGCCGTGAAGCAAAACAATTGCGTTTCCAGTTCCCGAATCGGAGTATGATATTTTGGTATTTTTATATAAAAGCGTTTTCAAAATGAAAGATTTTTGTTTTGAAATGCAAAGTTAAGAAAGCTGAAGTAAAATATCGCGATGTCTTGATTTAATTGGGAAATCTTTAAAACAGTCATAAAATTATTTATAACATTGTTTGCTTTGTGAAATAATAAAAAATGGCTTCCATTTCTGAAAGCCATTTCTATAAATTAAAATCGATTATCGCCATCTAAAAGATTTCCTAATCCGCCAAGCAGACTTCCTTCGTCACGACTGTTTCCGCCAGACCTTGGTGCCGATGCAATAATGCGATCTGCTAATCTAGAAAAAGGTAACGATTGTATAAAAACTGTTCCCGGACCTTTTAAAGTGGCATAAAATAAACCTTCGCCACCAAAAATGGAATTCTTAATACCGCCAATAAATTCAATATCATAATCGACATCTTTGGTAAAACCAATAATGCATCCAGTATCTACTTTTAGGACTTCGCCAGGAGCTAACTCTTTTTTAGCCATTGTTCCTCCAGAATGTACAAATGCCATTCCATCTCCTTCAATTTTCTGCATGATAAAACCTTCACCGCCAAATAAACCGCGACCTAGTTTCTGAGAAAATTCAATTCCAACAGAAACACCTTTGGCAGCGCATAAAAAAGAACTTTTTTGACAGATAAATTTACCTTGAAATTGAGTTAAATCAATTGGAAGAATTTTTCCAGGATAAGGTGATGCAAATGAAACTTTGCTTTTAGTATTGCCTTGGTTTAAAAATGCAGTCATAAACAAGCTTTCGCCAGTAAGAACTCTTTTACCTGCATTTAAAAGTTTGCCAAACAAACCTGAACCTTGTTGTTGCGAACCGTCTCCAAATATAGTTTCCATCTGGATATTGTTTTCCATCATCATAAAGCTGCCAGCTTCGGCAATTACAATTTCCTGTGGATCCAATTCTATTTCCACATACTGCATTTCTTCTCCAAAAATCTGATAATCTATTTCGTGTGCTTGCATGATTTCTTAGTTATTTGTTTTTAAAATTAGACTAATAATGTTGTAGAATGTTACAGTTTTGATAGACTTGAGCTGTTTTTAAGAACATTATATCATTTTGTTATTTTAAATTAGTCTTAATTATGTGTTTAATTGTTTCAAATTATATATTTTTGCACCGTAATAATTTTTATCAGAATGGCATTAGTTAGCGATTTGACCACCAAAGTATTATTTGAAACCGAAAAAGGATATAGTTACCAATGTGATTTGACCAATAGTATAATTATCAATTTTATTGATACTGTGTCAAGTTATAAAATTCATGATTTTTTGATTTTTCAAAGAAAGGTTAATAGCGTTGATATTCTTGATATGCTTTATGACTTATCTGACCAATCAGATGCACAGCTGATTGAAACTACCAAAAGAAATTTTTCCAGAAATCTTACGATCTGCGAAATCGTTCAGTTAAGAGATTTATTAAACGGAACAAAATTTACCCTCAACTTGCATTCTATGCTTTGCAATATGGTAAACGTAGAGCTTATTTAGATTCTTACTTAGATTAAATCCAAATTTTCAAGGGGTTACGATCGGCTTCTTTAATTTTTGTAATTTTACACGTATAAAAATTAAAGGCCATGAAAGATTTACTAAGAACACGTACTTCATTAGTTGAAGGTGTAGAAAATATATTGAATTTACAAGCAAAATTAGAAAGTGACGCTTCTAACAAATATTTAGCTATGGCTGCATGGTTGGATAGAAATGGTTATGCTAATACAGCATCGTATTTGTATAAGCAAGCTGAAGAAGAAAGAGAGCATTTTCTGAAAATTTTCAAATTCATTACAGATATGGGAGGGATTGCAATTACGCCATCTGTTCCAGAAGTGCAGCAAGAATTTGCTTCTTTTAAAGAAGTATTTGAAATTGCTTTGCAAAATGAAATTGCAGTTACTCAAGCAATTAATAAAGTAATTGCAAAATGTAGAGCTGAAAATGACTACGCTACAGAAGATTTTATGATGTGGTATGTAGCTGAGCAAAGAGAAGAAGAGAAAAACGCGAGAAGAGCTTTAGAACTTTTTGATCTAATCAACGGAAATGAAGCTGACGGTAAATTCCAATTGGATGTACAAATCTCAAAAATCGGATAATTAACCGATTTATTATAATTTAAAAAGCCCTTAATATTTTATATTAAGGGCTTTTTTATTGGTTTAAGATATCACTTTCCAAAGTTCATAGAATTTCAGTTTCTTTTGTTTCGGAAGATCAGCTTCGGAGAAGCGAAATATCTATAGAAATTTTATGTATTGCCGACATAAAAGCTCCAGCGGAGCGACATATGATTTTTTTCCATGTTATTATATTTTGATCCGCTGGAGCTTTTTTATATCAATATGATTGAATGTCTATAAATATTTTGCCCCGCTGGGGCTTAATAAAATTAAAAGAGAAGAGGCTGTCCGAAAAATATTGGACAGCCTCTTGTTTATCTATTCATTCATCAAAGTCTCAATCTCATCGACTTCAACAGGAATGTTGCGCATTAAGTTGAAAGGTTCTCCTTTTTCTTGAATCACAACGTTGTCTTCTAAACGGATTCCGAATTTTTCTGCTGGAATGTAAATTCCTGGCTCAACCGTGAAAACCATATTCGCTTTCATTGGTTCGTGAAGCAATCCGTAATCGTGCGTGTCAAGTCCTAAGTGGTGAGAAGTTCCATGCATGAAATATTTTTTGTAAGCAGGCCATTCTGGATTTTCGTTCTGAACATCGGCTTTGTCTATTAAACCTAAACCAAGTAATTCAGAAGTCATGATTTTACCCACTTCAATATGATATTGTTTCCAAAGCGTTCCAGGCGTAAGCATTTTTGCCGCTTCGTTTTTCACTCTTAAAACAGCATTATAAACCGCTTTCTGACGATCTGTAAAACGTCCAGAAACTGGAATTGTTCTCGTCATGTCGCTTGAATAATTTGCATATTCAGCTGCAACATCTAACAAAATCAAATCTCCGTCTTTACATTGCTGATTGTTTTCGATGTAATGTAAAACATTTGCATTGTTTCCAGAAGCAATAATTGGCGTATAAGCAAAACCTTTAGAACGGTTACGGATAAATTCGTGCGCTAACTCAGCTTCGATTTCATATTCTGTAACATTTGGTTTTACGAATCCTAATAATCTGCGGAAACCTTTTTCTGTAATATCACAAGCATGCTGAATCAAATCGATTTCTTCGCTTTCTTTTACAGAACGAAGTCTTTGTAAAATTGGGTTGCTTTTTGCAACATTGTGCGCTGGATAACGCTCTTTCCACCATTTTACAAAACGAGCCTCACGTGTTTCTGTTTCAACAGTCGCACGGTAATGTTCGTTTGTGTTGATGTACATCGTATCGGCATACGTCATCATTTCGTTCAAAACTTTATGAAAATCCTGTAACCAATAAACCGTTCTAATCCCTGAAACCTGAAAAGCACGTTCTTTAGTCAATTTTTCACCTTCCCAAACTGCGATATGATCGTTGGTTTCTCTCAAAAAAAGAATTTCTCTTTGGCTTTCATAAGGCGCATCTGGAAACAAAAGCAAAATACTTTCTTCCTGATCTACACCGCTTAGATAAAAAATATCTCTATGCTGTGCAAACGGCAAAGTACTATCAGCACTAACTGGATAAATGTCATTTGAGTTGAATACTGCAACAGAATTAGGTTTCATTTCAGCCATGAACTTTCTGCGGTTTTTTACAAAAAGAGCGCTGTTTATTTGATGATATTTCATAATTATTTCGTTTTTGAACTTCGATTTTCAAAATTACTAATTTTTGAATTAGTGGCGTATAGCAGATTTATTAAAGTTTTCTTATTTATTGTTTTTGCCACGAAGGCGCTAAGGCGCGAAGTTTTTTTAACCGCAAATAACGCTAAGGTTTACGCAAAGTGCACAGGAGATTTTTGCTCGCAAAGACGCGAAGTTGCAAATTTTTTTTGTTGCAAAGAACACAAAGTTTAAGTTCTGTTTTGTCTTCCTGAGCGAAGTCGAAGGATCTGCACAAAGTATTTCTTTAAACAGTAACGAAATAATCTTACAAAGTAGCTAAGCGCAAAGTATTTACCCAATCTTGTCATTTCGAGGAACGAGAAATCTCCATAAGTAACTCTACAAAGATTTGTATACACACAGTTTTGTCATCTCGACGAAGAGAGATCACACTCGAAATTCCACAAAAATTAGCGGTTTTGTTTCACGCGGATTTAGCAGATTCTGTAGATTTTTTCTTTTCAAATTTGTAATTAACCACAATCTTGTCATTTCGACGAAGGAGAAATCTCCGCAAGTAACTCTACAAAGATTGATAAACACAAAGTTTGTCATTCTGAGGAACGAAGAATCACACTCGGAACTCGATAAAGATTGGCGATTTTGATTGTAGAATTTCTAGTGTGATTACTTCGCCAGTTTGCTATCGCTCGTGTCTTCGTTCCTCAGAATGACAAAAAAACATGAGCATAAAAAAAACCGAAGCTTTGAAATTTCAAAACTTCGGTTTTTTCTTTTATAAAAATAATTTTCTATTTCTTATCAAGTAACTTTTCCAAAAGAGCCACTTTCTCTTTTTCAGCTTGAATTAACTGTTGGTAAAGTTTTTTATTCTCTTCATACGATTCAATAAGTTTATCTAAGGGATTAAATGTGCAACCATGATTTACAGAAGAAGAACCATTATCATATGTATTCCCCATAATGTTAAAAACAGCTTCTTCAGAAAAGTTTCTAATTACTTCAACAGGAACTCCTAAGGCTTGAGCAATTTTCTTTAGTTTTTCTTCATCAACACTTTCACTTCCTTCAATAATCGAGATAGATTGCTGGTTTGTGCCAATTGCAATAGCAAGCGCTTCCTGCTTCATATCTCTCAGTTCTCTAATTCGGCTTATGTTTCTGCCTATATGTTTTGGTTTTACTGTGCTCATGATTCAAAGATATTTAAAATTCTTTTACCTTTTTTGGTCTATGTAGGAAACAAGATTTTATTTGTGAGATACAAATTGTAAATCTTTTCGTGGGTAAAAATACAATTTTTCTGACTATCGAATTGGTTTTGAATTTAGAATTGTGTAATCTTGATATAAAATAAATGCCAGACAAATTTGGTTTAATAAGAATAAAAAATGCACAATTCAGCTTTTAAATTAGTTACTATAAAAGAAGTAAAATCTAAATATCCCTTTTTACTTGATCGAGAAGGATTTGATTATTTCGATGAATGGGACGATGAAGATTTTTTTCTTGTAGCAGATAAAGATGTGCTTTTTGATTCTAATTTTCATTTGGATATTTATGAGGATAAAATAAAGAAATGGTATCTCAATATTTTTAATCTTCCCTTTAAAAGCATTGATGAATTTAGAATTGAAGGAATTTTAATTGACGGAAATGCTTTCATTAGCGGTTCTATTATTAATGCTGAAGGAGATTATGGTCCGTATGTTTTTATAAACGGAAATGTTTTCTGCAAAAGTTTACTTTTAGGCGGTTCGTATGTGGAAATAAACGGGAATGTTACAGCAAAAGAAGTTGTAATGACGTATTATAATCATGGTAATTTTAATTGCACAGGTTTAATTGAAGCTCCTGTTTTTATTGTAACAGATCACAATACAACATTTGCAGAAAGGAAAAATGAGCTGTTTTATTATAACGATAGAGATGAAATTGATCCTAAAAATGAATGCGAATATGACGATGAAACGGGCGATGAAATTATTTCGAACGAACTCAGGAAGTTGTTAGATAATCCGTTAATTGAAACTTTTGAAGAATTGGAACGGGATTTGGCAAGAGGCGAATTTGTTTTAAAGCAAAGCAATCCAGCTCCAAAAACCTATGCTTATTGGGAATTAAGAGTAAAAGCGAATTATAGAGATTTGAAATTGGTTCCGTCTCAGTATAAAACCAAAGAATTGTGCGAAATGGCATTAGAAAATACATTTCATGCTTTGCCCTATGTAAACGAAGAATTTATTACGCCAGAACTTTGCGAAAAACTGGTGAAAAAAGATGGTTTTGCAATTCAGGTAATTCCTGATGAGTTTATCACAAAAGACCTTTGTTTCAAAGCGGCTGAAAGCGGTACAATGCTGAGATTAATTCCGTCAGCATATTATTCAGAAGAACTAATATTATTAGTTTTTAAAAATGGAAAACATGAACCTGATATAAACGATGTTCCTTCTCAATTTATAACAGAAAACCTTCTTGTAGAATATGTGAAAATTGGAAAAGGATTATGGCTGGATAAAGCCTGCAAAGGAAGTGGAATTGATAAATTACAAATTCTAAAAAAAGTAATCGATTCAGGAATTGAATATTTGGACAATATTTTTGGAAATCATTTTAGCCAAGAAACAGTAGGTTATGCTGCTTTAGTTTATGATAATGAAGCTTTTAAAGAAACATGGAATAATTATGTTCAAAAGTATAAACAGAAATTTGAACGACTTGGGTTGAATGAACATTTATAAAACAATATATTATGATTGAGAAGGAAAAAATAATCCAAAATTATATTGAAGGATACAATCAATTTGATATTGACAAAATGATTGCTGATTTTGACGAATCGGTTATTTTTGAAAACATTCAAAATGGCGAAATCAACCTGACTTTGAATGGAATAAAAGAATTTTCTGCCCAAGCCGAAAAAGGAAAAGAATATTTCTCAGCACGAAAACAAACTATTACATCAATTAAGCAAGATGAAATTACAGCAATAATTGACATTGATTATTATGCTGTTCTAGCAATAGATTTCCCAAACGGATTAAAAGCTGGTCAAGAATTAAATATGAAAGGAAAATCGATTTTTCAATTCTTGGACGATAAAATTGTAAAACTGACTGATATTAGTTAGAGTTATGAATCTAAAAGTAAACATCAGAAAAGTAGAAAATTACGATTTAGACTTCGTCTACAAAGCAATCTGCGAACTTGAAAATGAAGTTTTAGATTTTAAAATGTTCGAAATAATATTCAATGAAAACATTTCAAACCCAAAAAATCTTTATCTGATTGCTGAAAACGAAAATGAAGGTTTAGGTTTTATTAGCTTTCATACCCAAAATCTTCTCCATCATTGCGGATTGGTTGGTGAAATTCAGGAGTTTTTTATTCATCAAAAATACCGTGGTCAAGGCGTTGGGAGGAAATTGGTTGATGAAATTTTAAAATATTCAGAACAAAATAATCTAAAAAGCATAGAAGTAACTACAAACAAAAAACGAATAGAAAACGTAGCTATTTATGAAAATCTCGGTTTTACTTTGAGTCATAATAAGTTTACGATTTATAAATTATAAAAGTTGAGAAAACAAACTATGAATACAAAACAACGTTGCTTGATCGGGTTAGTCTTTTTTCTAGTCAGTTATTTATTTTTTTCTAAACTTTTGCCAAGTTTAAGCGATTCAGTAGATTTTGCGCATTGGTTCAATTTAATTGGCGCCTGTTTTTTGTTGTCTTTTAATGATGCATTTCCTAAAACAAAGACAAATAAAGTAGCTTCAGTTTTGACAACTTTAGGCGTTATTGCGCATATCGGACTTTGTACAATCGATTTTATCATGTCGAGTTATGGAAATAATGAAATTGCAAAAGAACAGCTAAGCCAGCACATCGGCAATTCGCCATTGATTTTTTATCCATTTGTGGCTGTTGGTCCGTCTTTGCTTTTTCTGGGTTTGGCATTGCATGCACTTGCTTTTATGAAAACAGAAACCTTAAAGTCTTTGATGGTAATTGTTGGTTCGGTTGGTGTGGGATTTTCCTTTTTTGCTTTGAAAAATGGAATTTTGATGGTTTTGAGTTGTGCGGTTTTTGTTTTAGGATTGGGATTGCTTCTTTATAAAAATGAAGCCGAAACAATGCTGAACAAATAAAAGTTGTATTTTCGTTTCATAATCTAAAACATAAAGATTGAAAAAACATATAAAATACCTAATTGCACTCTTTCTGGCTTTTGTCGTGATTGCGGGCGATGGTACTTTATATTCTCAATCTAAATCGGCAGAATATTACCAATCTTCGTTTGTAGTTTTAAGAAGAGAATTAAATCTTAAAGGTTCTCGTTTATATAAATTCGGACAAGCTGTTTCTTCTGAAAAAATAGGATTTTCGATTGTTTTGAATTTTCTTAAAACCGAAAACATCTTTACTTTTCAAATCAAGAAATTGTTGAAACTGCAAAATCTGCTTCATCAAAAACTAACTTCATTTATAAATCAATCTGTTTTTATAAATGAAATAATCACTTCAAAACACTTCGATAAAAGTTTATACAGCGCTTAAGAAATTATTTCTGAGCATAGATGATTTAATAATGTCTAATCATTTATCATTTTCAAAATGTATAAACAAAATAAAAATTCTCGTTTGGAGCAATCTAAACGACCGCTTCTTCATTGGATAAAAAGAAAATTTATAATCGTAATTACAGCCTTTATGCTAGGAATGGCAAACGGAATGCAGAGTGAAGATATCCGAATTAAAGGAAATCAAAATTATACTGAACAGCATAAAAAGGATTGATTTTTTAATTAGAGAATATGTCAATGCGATAATTAGAGAATGCTTTCTATTTGATGCGACCTTTGTCAAAGTTTTGAACTTTGACAAAGGTTTTTGCGCAATCTTGTCATTTCGACTGAAAGGAGAAATCACACTAGTAATTCGACATGCAAAATCGCTAATCTTTGTAGAGTTTCGAGTGTGATTTCTCCTTTCAGTCGAAATGACAAACTGCGTGTAAAACAAAAAAACCGAAGCAATTTGCTTCGGTTTTTTATTGGAATTTCTTTATTGAAATTTAATCAATCCATTTATAATAACGCGCCCCAATCAAAACAGGAATTTCTTTTTCAATTCTGTCTAAAACCCATTCGTTTTTCGGAGTTCTTACGCTTTGTTTTTGTTCTTTTTTATGAAGACTTTCATAAGTGCTGAAATCAATTTCTACACTTTCCGCTAAATTTTCAAAAAGCTTCACATTTTCTAAAGCCGATTTCCATTCTGGTTGAATTGTTCCTTCAAAAACTTTTGATTTCGATCCGCTTCCGTAAGCTAAGAAACCGAATTTAGTTCCTGCAACTTCTTTGTTCGTGTCATAAAAATGAGCCAAAGTCGATAATAATCCCATGAAAATAGAACCTGTATAAAGGTTTCCAATTAAAGAAGACGCTAATTCTGCAGGCTGTAATTTCTCCGTTACAAATGTTTTGTAATCTTCAGATTTTGCTACTTCTTTAATTTTTGTCTGATAATCAGCTGGTGCGATATCATCAGCAATAATTTTTTCGGCACTGTCTAAAGCGTAGATTTCAGATAACATTCTTCTTCCTTGGAAAGAATATGGTAAATGCATCACGATACTATGCCAAGTATTGTATAAAGTTTCGGTTGCGTTTTTTAGTTTTTTAAATGAAAAGTAAGCGTTTCGCGTACGATCCATATAACATTGGTTCGAATATTGTCCGTCAAAAACCGGTTGATCTTTGTGGATTTCAATTTCAGCTTCTAAATTATCAAACCAAGAATCGTTGTTAGTGTTTTGAGTAATTTCTTCTTTAGAAATCGTTCTGTATGGTTTAAAGAAATCGAAAACACCTTTTGTGCTCGTTGCCCAATTTTCATCAAAAGCAATGATTTTTGGGTTTGCTGTGATCAACATTGCCACAGCTCCAGCACCTTGAGTGTATTCTCCTCCAGAATTTAAATCATATTTGGCAAAATCAGAAGTAACTACAATTGCTTTTTTAGTTGGATTTAATTTTACAAAATCAAGGCAGTTTTGTAAAGCGTCAACTCCGCCAATACAAGCGAAAGTGAAATCTACAACATCACATTCTGCTAAAGAATCTTCGCCAAATTTCTGCTCCATTAAACTAATTAAATAAGAAGCAATTGGTTTAGAACTGTCGATACCGCTTTCAGTACCAACATAGATTCTGCTAATTTCGTTTAGGTTGATTTTATTATCAATGATAAGTTTAGTCAAAGCATTTGCTCCAAAAACTACAGCGTCCTGATGAACATCTGGAAAGGTCATTTTTAGTAATCCAAGACCTTTTTCTAATTTTTCTGGTTCAATGTTTCTGGCAATTGCCAAAGTTTTTATGGGTAAATGTATGTTTGCTACATCAAATGAGATAGCATCAATTCCTGTTTTCATTCTTAATTTTTTGAGCCGCTAAAGGTAAAACTATGTTGTGGAATGACAATTTTTTACTTAGACAAAATTTCTGCCGAAGAGCACTTTTGAAGAAAATAAATCAAAAGTTTGAATAAAATAACAATATGATAAATTTTTAGTAATCTACTTAGAGCTCAAATTTTTCTTTAAAGCTTAAAAAGCAGTGTTTTGAAGTTTCCTATAGTGAATTATTTTTTAGCAGCTTAATTTTTGTACGTAAAAATACGTAGATATAGGCTATTTTAAAATCATTATAAATAACAGCGAAATGGTTGTAGTTCTTTTGTAATTGAATTATTTTTGTGTAATTTTTTAAAACAAACTACTTAACACTTATGGCACAATCTGCACAGTTGAATGCTTCCATCTTAAAGAAAGTCGCTATGGCTCTTTCGGGAATATTCTTAATCACGTTTTTAGCGCTGCATGTTTCCTTAAATTTTATTTCTATTCTTAGTGAAGACGTTTTCAATGAAGCTTCTCACTTTATGGGATACAATCCGCTGATTCAGTATGTAATGCAGCCAGTTTTGGCATTTGGAGTAATTTTCCACTTTGTAATGGGATTTGTACTTACGGCACAAAACAGCGCGGCAAGACCAATTGCTTACGCTAAATACAACGGAGCTGCAAACGCTTCTTGGAGTTCTAGAAATATGATTATTTCTGGATTGGTTATTTTAGCTTTCTTAGGATTGCATTTTTATGATTTCTGGTTTCCTGAAGTTAGCTACAAATACATAGCGGGTACAGCACCAGATGCTACAAGATATTATGGTGAGTTAGTTCACAAATTTCATGACCCAATCCGTACAGGATTATACTGTGTGTCATTTATCCTTTTAGGATTCCACTTATGGCACGGGTTTGCATCTTCTCTTCAATCAATGGGAATGCACAACAAATACTCAAGATTTTTAAGTAAAGTAGGTTATGGTTTTGCAGTTGTAGTTCCAGCACTTTTCGTAATTATCGCATTATTTCATCATTTCAATAATTAATATCAATTATAATGGCATTAGATTCAAAAATTCCAAATGGTCCTATAGCGGACAAATGGACAAATTATAAAGATCATATTAATTTAGTAAACCCTGCTAACAAACGTAATTTAGATATTATTGTAGTTGGTACAGGTTTAGCTGGAGGTTCGGCTGCTGCTACTTTGGCTGAGTTAGGATATAACGTAAAAGCATTCTGCTTCCAAGATTCTCCACGTCGTGCGCACTCAATCGCGGCACAAGGAGGTATCAATGCAGCAAAAAATTATAAAGGTGATGGTGACTCAGTTTACAGATTGTTCTACGATACTGTAAAAGGTGGTGACTACCGTGCACGTGAGGCAAACGTTCACCGTTTGGCTGAAGTTTCTGCAAATATTATTGACCAATGTGTGGCTCAAGGTGTACCATTGGCTCGTGAATATGGCGGACTTTTAGATAACCGTTCTTTTGGAGGAACTTTGGTTTCTCGTACATTCTACGCACAAGGACAAACTGGACAACAATTATTGTTAGGAGCTTATTCTGCAATGAACCGTCAAATTGGTCGTGGAAAAATCAAAATGTACAACCGTCACGAAATGCTTGACATTGTAATCGTGAACGGAAAAGCGAGAGGTATTATCGCTCGTAACTTAATTACAGGAGAAATAGAAAGACATTCTGCTCACGCGGTAGTAATTGGTTCTGGAGGATATGGAAACGTATTTTTCCTTTCAACAAATGCTATGGGAAGTAACGCAACAGCAGCTTGGAAAATTCATAAAAAAGGAGCGTTTTTCGCAAATCCTTGTTATACACAAATTCACCCAACATGTATTCCGGTTTCAGGAGATCACCAGTCTAAATTGACTTTGATGTCTGAATCTTTACGTAATGACGGTCGTATTTGGGTTCCAAAAAACCTTGAGGATGCAAAAGCAATCCGTGAAGGAAAGAAAAAAGCAACAGATTTATCTGAAGAAGAAAGAGATTATTTCTTAGAAAGAAGATACCCTGCATTTGGTAACTTAGTTCCTCGTGACGTTGCGTCTCGTGCAGCTAAAGAAAGATGTGACGCTGGTTTTGGAGTTAACAAAACGGGTGAAGCAGTTTACTTAGATTTCGCAGCTGCTATCAAACGTTACGGAACTGAAGAAGCTTATGTAAAAGGTTTAGATGCTAACGATTCTGCATTAGTGACTAAATTAGGAACAGCAATCGTGAAAAGTAAATACGGAAACTTATTCCAAATGTACTTGAAAATTGTTGACGAAGATCCTTATGTAACGCCAATGATGATTTACCCAGCAGTTCACTACACAATGGGTGGAACTTGGGTTGATTATAACTTAATGACTACAATTCCTGGATGTTTCTCAATTGGAGAGTCTAACTTCTCTGATCACGGTGCAAACAGACTAGGAGCTTCTGCTTTAATGCAAGGTTTAGCTGATGGATATTTCGTACTTCCTTATACTATCGGAGATTATTTAGCTCCAGATATTAAGATGGGAGAAATTTCTACAGACTTACCAGAATTCGTTGAAGCTGAGAAAGCGGTTGTTGATCAAATCAATAAATTCATCAATAACAACGGTAAACATTCTGTAGATTATTTCCACAAGAAATTAGGAAAAATCATGTGGGATAAAGTAGGTATGGCTCGTAATGCTAAAGGTTTAACTGAAGCTATTGAAGAAATTGCTGCTTTACGTGAAGAGTTTTATAAAGATGTAAAAGTACCAGGAAGCGCTTACGAATTTAATCAGGAATTAGAAAAAGCGACTCGTGTTGCCGATTTCTTAGAATTAGGAGAATTGTTCGCGAAAGATGCTTTACACCGTAACGAATCTTGTGGTGGTCACTTCCGTGAGGAATACCAAACAGAAGAAGGAGAAGCACTTCGTGATGATGATAACTTTGCATACGTTGCAGCTTGGGAATACAAAGGAAAACCAAGTGATGCAGTATTACACAAAGAACCTCTTAATTACGAAAACATTAAATTAGTTCAAAGAAGCTATAAATAGTATTTAGAAAAGTCTTAATACTTTTTTCTTAATACTTAATACTGATACAAAATGAAACTTACATTAAAAATATGGCGTCAAAAAAACGCTCAAGATAAAGGAGGGATTGTAGAATATCCTATCGATGGAATCGAACCAGATATGTCTTTCCTTGAAATGTTAGACGTTCTTAACGAAGGTTTAATCAACAAAGGAGAAGAGCCTGTAGCATTCGATCACGATTGTCGTGAAGGAATCTGCGGAATGTGTTCTTTATTCATTAACGGTGAAGCGCACGGACCAGACAGAGGTGTTACAACTTGTCAGTTGCACATGCGTATGTTTAAAGATGGCGATACAATTTTTATCGAGCCATTTAGAGCAAAAGCTTTCCCAGTAATTAAAGACTTAGTTGTTGACAGAAGTTCTTTTGACAGAATTCAACACGCTGGAGGATTTATTTCTGTTAATACTTCAGGAAACACAATTGATGCGAATACTATTCCAGTTCCAAAAGACGATGCAGACAAATCATTTGATGCTGCTGCTTGTATTGGTTGTGGAGCTTGTGTTGCAACTTGTAAAAACTCTTCAGCAATGTTATTCGTTTCTGCAAAAGTTTCTCAATATGCATTATTGCCACAAGGTAAAGTTGAAGCAACTGACCGTGTATTGAACATGGTTCACCAAATGGATTTAGAAGGTTTTGGTAACTGTACAAATACAGGAGCTTGCGAAATCGAATGTCCAAAAGGAATTTCGCTTGAAAATATCGCACGTATGAACCGTGAGTATTTAGCTGCAAGCTTGAAAGGATAAAGAATACAATTTAGTATATTTAAAAAAACGCATTCATTAGTTTGAATGCGTTTTTTTTGTACTACTTTTATTCCATAAATAATAACCAAAAACAAATTAAATTAATGAAAAGAATTTTACTATTTGCAATGCTTGCCCTAAGCATTCAAAATTTTGCTCAGGTTGCCATTACCTCTTCTGATCGTGGAGCAAACGATGAATTTGAAAAAGGGGAATTAGAGAAATTTAAATCTACGACTACAGTTTTTGTGCTTCCTCAAGTAAACTCTAAAGAAGATTATGAGAAAATTTTAAAAGAAACATGGACTGTTACTCCATTTAAAGTAGTAGAATATAAAGATTTTAATATCTTGGATTATATTGATGGAACATATTCTATTGCAAAATTCATTGGAGATAGAGTGGAAACAAGCAAAGGAACTGTTTATATTCATACCAATTTTGCAATACGAGTTTTGGATAAAGAAAAATTTGATAAGGGTTTAGCTAAGCTTAAACCAGATGATAAAAAATATAATAGAAAATTGAATAATCTTTTGAATGAGAATATGAAGTATGTTGCAAGGGTTCCACTTTGCGTTAATAATGCATTCTTAGGAGAAGCAATGGCAGCTACGTCAGATGAGAAAATCTCAGTTCTTTATGATAAAATGTATACAGAAAATAGTTTTACCAATACAAACCTTGGAATGCTAAAAAACTATTTTCAGCTTATCAATCAGTTGATCAATGCTGGAGAACATATTGGACTTTATGATGATTTTGTAAAACCTGAGGTGAAAAAACTTAAAGATAATACACTATATATTCCTGAAGCTTACTTGATGGAATATAACCCGTGGAAAGGGACTGAAAAATTAAGAGACGAAAAAGATCTTAAAAAACTTGTAGAAGATTATAAATACAAATATCAGTTTATTAGAGATGAGGATCTTAAAAGAAAGATTCTTAACAATGAAGAAATCTACTATTTACGATATGTAAGTATGAACGGAAACAAATATTTGCAAGTTGTAAATGCTAAAACAGGAGACGGTGTTTACTATTTTTACGGAGCAGGTTTTGCTTATAATTTAAAAGACAATGACTTTAAAGATTTGAGTAAAGCAATTAGTAAATAGTTTTTGAAATAATAAAAAAACGCATCAATTTAGTTTGATGCGTTTTTTGTTTTTATTCATAATACAATTGCGAAGCGCTTATTTCTTGTTTTTCTTTTCCTTCCTGTTTTATAAAACAGTTTAAAATTGTGCCGCCAGTTAAGTCAAAATAACTGATGTTGAGTTTGTGAAAACCTTTCTCCAGTTTAACAGCGCCATCAGCTTCATTTGCCCAATGAATGTTGTCATTATTTACAATGAGTTCATTATCTATAAAAAGCTTCGATCCGTCGTCTGAAAGTGTCGAAAAAGTATAATTTCCAGTTTCTGGAATAAAGATATATCCGTCGAATTTTAAACCGATATAGCGCTCTAATTTCGTTTTCCATTTTTCAGCACTAATTTTGCCCTCTAAAATTCCTGAAGAAACAGGTTTTGAAAGTTCTAAATCTTGAACCTGTGAAAAATTTCCAGTAAAATATTCATACTTCAAACCACTCTTTTTGGGTTGAATTGCCAAAGCAGATTTTAAATCAGGATTTCGAACAATGATTTTATTAATAGAGCTTCTTTTACCGCTTTCGCTGATTTGAATTGTTTTAATGATTCTATATTCTCCTTTTGGGATATTTATCGTAACAGGATTTTGATAAAGGTTTGCTGTTTCATCAGGATTGTAACCATCAATCGTATAAAATATCTTCCCGTTTTTGATGGTTGGTTTTAAATCTAAAATATATTTTGATGCAATTAAAGCCGTTTCATCAGCACCAAAAGGCGTTGGAACTTTATACAATCGATTTTGCAGTTCCAGTTTTTCTAAATGATAAGGCAGTTGATTTTGAAGAAAATGATCGTAATTTTTGTTTTGAGGTTCTGTCCAAGCGATTTCTGCTAAAGCAAAAACACGTGGATAAAGCATATAATTTAATTTTGCATGACTTGTCAAATATTCCGACCAAAGATTGGCTTGAACTCCAATAATATATTTTTGTTCTTCAACTGATAAACTGTCAACTGGAGTTGGATTGTAATGATACACTTTATCCAAAGTGCTCAATCTACCAACCGTAAGCGGTTCATTTGGTGAATAACCTTGATTGTAATCAAAATAAACCGTTCCTTCTGGCGTCATTACGACTGGATGTTTCAGTTTTGCTGCGTGAATTCCGCCCGATTCTCCGCGCCAAGACATAACGGCTGCGTTTGGTGCGATCCCGCCTTCTAAAATTTCATCCCAACCAAAAATCTGTCTTCCATTTGCATTCAAGAATTTTTCAATTCTTTTAATGAAATAACTCTGCAATTCATGTTCGTCTTTCAAACCTAGATCTTTGATTCGTTTTTGACAATTTGGACAAACTTTCCATCTTGTTTTTGGACATTCGTCTCCGCCAACATGAATGTTTTTACTTGGAAATAATGCCATAACTTCTGTTAAAACATCTTCTAAAAAAGTAAAAGTTTCGTCTTTTCCTGCACAAAAAACATCTTCAAAAACTCCCCAAGATTCTACCACTTTATAATTTCGATCTGGAAAACAAGCCAAATTTGGATAAGCTGTTACAGCCGCAGAAGCATGTCCAGGCATTTCGATTTCTGGAATTACATTCACATAATTTTCTTCAGCAAATTTTACAACTTCTTTGATTTCTTCCTGAGTATAAAATCCACCGTATGGATTTCCGTCAAAAAAGAATGGAGTTCTTTCGAATTTATTTCCAACTAAAGTCTGATTTCTTTTCGATCCAATTTCAGTTAGTTTTGGATATTTTTTAATCTCAATTCTCCAACCTTGATCGTCGGTTAAATGCCAATGAAAATTATTTAATTTATAACTGGCCATTTGTGCAATAAAATCTTTTATAACAGCAACAGAGAAGAAATGACGGCAGACGTCTAAATGCAAGCCTCGGTAAGAATATCGAGGTGAATCTTCGATAATTACGCACGGCAATTTTATTTCGCTAGAAATTTTGTTCGGAAGAAGTTGCATTAAAGATTGAACTGCATAAAAAAGGCCTTCTTCTTGAGCAATAATTGTAATTTTATTTGAAGTAATTTCAATTTTATATTCTTCTTTTGATGAAAGATTTTTGCTTGAATCAAATTCAATTTTAAGATTAGATTTTTTCGAATTGGCTTTCGCATTAAAAGCTGATTCTAAAATTTTAGCCGATTTTAATTCCTTTTCGCTATAATTTTTGTTTTTAAAAATAACCTGAACTTTTCCATTTATCCGAATACTGTCTCCAGTCAATTTATAAAAATTTGGAGCGGGAATAATAGAAATGTTTTGTTGAGAGTTTTGTGCTTTTCCGTTTAAAAAAGAAAGAACAAAAAATAAAAAAAGGAATTTTTTCATGGGAGAAAAACTTTAGATTTTTATTAAAAACAGTTTTAAAGATATCGAAATGCTTTTAAAAACTAATTTATTGAAAATTTTTATTGCCAATACGGCTTTTGGTTTCGATGAATTATTTAATGAAATGTTTATTTTTGTAATTACAAAAAATCGATCGGCATGAGCACTGAAAATGAAGTTTTAAATTACAGTAAAGAAGAACGTAAAAATCATATTCTAAAAGAGATCAACCTGCACACGCGTGTGAGTTTTGAAACTCTTTCGGCTAAACTTGGTGTTTCCGAAGATACTGTTCGTCGGGATATTAATGAACTTGACGCTGACGCACTTTTAATTAAAGTGAAAGGTGGCGCCATGACAAAAGGATATCACTATTCTTCATCGAACCAGACTTATGCTGTCGAAGCCAAACAAGTTATTGCGCAAAAAGCCGTTGGTCTTCTTCATGACGGTATGGTTTTAATTGTTGATGGTGGAACTACCATTCGAGAGTTCATCAGATTAATTCCAAACGATCTTAATTTGACTGTTTTTACAATTACAGCTTTAACAGCGGTTCAGCTTTTGGATAAACCAAATATCAAAACGATTATGATTGGCGGAAGCATTTCTTCTTATAGTCAAATGTGTGTGAGCGGAGAAGCTTTTCATCAATTAGCCAATATAAAAGCAGATCTTTTGGTTTTAGGAACAAATGCTTTAGACGTAGACGGCGGTTATTCTGATTCTGATTGGGAAACTGTTCAGGTAAAAAAAGCAATGATTCAGGCTTCTAAGAAAACAGCGGTTTTAACTATTACAGAGAAACTAAATACAGTTCTTAAAATGAAAATTGCTAGTTTGTCTGAAGTGAATTATGTTATTACCGAAGAAGAACCGAATCACGAAAAATTACAGAAGTACAAAAGTGCCGTTCCAAGTTTGGTTGTGATCTAATCAATCATTATTTTCTACCTTTATATAAAAAATAAACGAGATGAAAATTGCTTTAATTCAAACCGATCTTATTTGGGAAAATGCTGCTGCAAACCGAGAAAAATTTGATGACCAGATAAATGAATTGGATTCAGAAATAAACTTAATTGTACTTCCTGAAATGTTTTCGACTGGGTTTACCATGAATGCTTCTGAAGTTGCAGAAACGATGCAAGGTGAAACTATCGAATGGATGAAATTAAAAGCAAGAGAAAAAAATGCAGCAATTACAGGAAGTCTTGTAATTACTGAAAACGGCGAATATTATAACCGAATGCTGTTTGTTTTTCCGTCAGGAGATTTTCAATATTATGACAAGAGACATTTGTTTTCGCTTGCGGGAGAAAATGAATTTTATATTCCAGGAACTCAAAAAGTAATTGTAGAATATTTAGGCTGGAAAATCTGCCTTCAGATTTGTTACGATTTACGTTTTCCTGTTTTTGCGCGAAATGTCGAAAACTACGACCTTCTTTTGTATGTTGCCAATTGGCCAAAAGTTCGAACAAGCGCTTGGGATACTTTACTAAATGCTCGCGCGATAGAAAACTTGAGTTATGTTGCCGGCGTAAACAGAATTGGTTTTGACGATAATAATTTTGAGCATAATGGACATACTCAATTAATTGATTATTGGGGAAATTATATAATAAAGCCACAAGAAACAGAAGGTGTTTTTGTGGCTGAATTGGATAAAGATATAATGTTGGAAACCCGAAGAAAACTAAATTTCCTAGGTGACCAGGATACTTTCGAAATTAAAATCTAGAACGCTTTCCGTTTCTTTTCTGCTTCTTTTTTCTTTTTATCGTCTTGTTTTTTCTCGACTTCAGGATTAAAAGGAACGCTTAAATCGATTGTTTCATCTACGTCCCAGTTAGAGCGGACATCGACACCTTTTTGATAATAAAATACTTCCTCAGAATAGGTTTTATTTAAGAAATTTCCAGTATCGTAAACTTTATTTTTGTTGTCATCATAAATAACTCGAATCGTAAATTCCTCTGGAACCATTAAATTAAATGAGATTTTGGTTGCTCCTTCAGAATATTCGCTGGCGAGCACATTATCTCCCTTTTTGTTGGTAATTTCTACAATAATTGGAAAACGTTTTACATTTTTTAAGTTCAATACCAGATTACCGTAATCTTCTAATTCTTTTGTTGCGAGCTTATACGATAAAGTATCGTTGCTTTTTTCGTAAAAATCAGTCAAAGCGCCAGGGAAAAATGTCATTTGATACTTTTCTAAAGGCTCTTTCTTAAAATCAATATATAGTTTTTGGTCAAATTCGTCATATTCGGTTGTGTAAGGAACAGCAACAGAATCTTTGTTTATCAATTTGATTTTAGTTTCATCAAATTTGACCAAAGGAGTTTCGGTTTCTAAAGTAAAACGTTCTCTAAAATTAATTTGCCCATTTTGTACGGGTTTGATCGCTAAAGTGTCTTTTTTAAGGGCTTTAATCTTAAAAGTAAACTTTTTGTTATAATCTCCTTTTGATACTTCCATTGATAAAGAATCGACTTTTAGGGGTTTATACCAAACTTGAAGCGAATCTTTTTTCGGGAATTGTGTAATGATAGTTTCTAGAACTTCATTGCCATTTTTAAGTGCAATTTTTGGTTTCGAATTCTTGAAATTCTGTTTTCCTTCATACGGAAGCAATAATCTGTTTCCAGAAGCTTGAATAGGTTTGAAAGTCTTTAAAGGCAAAACTTCCTTAAACAATTCTAACTCGTAAACCGTATCTGTTGGAATTGTAATGTAGTTTTTCAAAAATCCGATTTTATCGTCTTTCGGATTGAATTTATTGTTTGAACCTTTGTCTTTTAGTGCAATCAAAAGATATTTTCCTGCTTTCAAATTTTCAAACTGGAAAGTTCTCATACTATCTAAAGTATTTGTAATGTAACGAGGAAATTCTTTGTAAATAGTAGAATCTTTGAATTTGTCATTCACTTCGTATAACATTACAGAAACAAAATTATCTACATATTTCTCGCGTGCGTCTTTAATTCTTCCACTCAATTTTAAAGAATCAATATAAGGTCCTGTCGAAAAAATATATTTGAATTGGTTTAAAGCATTTCCTTCATTATTGTCCGTAATAGCTTGTCCAAAATTGAAACTATAAGTTGTGTTTGGCTGTAAAGTATCACGAATTTCGATCTTTATAAATTTGCTGGCTGTAGATGGCGTAATTAAAGGTTCGTACTTTAATGGAGGAGAAATAATCAGCTGTTTGTTTGTGTTTTTAAGTTTGACATATTCGTCAAAATTTAAAGTGATCGTATTTCCTTTAAAATCAGTGCTGAAATTTTTAGGAAAACTAGATGTTAAAACAGGAGGTAACGTATCTTTTAAACCGCCGGTAATGCTGCCTCTTTTCGCGCAGCTTATCATTGAGATTAGAATTATAAATGCAATGTATTTTAAGGTGTCTTTCAACATAACGGTTTTTCAATTTGATTGCACAAAATAACAATTATATTTGCTTTAATTGAAATTTTTTGGCCATTTATTAGGATTTCAAACTTTTGCGATTCTTCAGTTTTTTATTGTTTGAATATTTTAAAAAGACATAATTTCTTACTTTTGGATAAAAATGTAATTTTCTAAGTTTTGTTAAAGCGAATTTTTTCAGTTTTGTTTCTCTTTTTAATGTTCTCATGCACTAAAAACGAAAAACCAGTTATCTCTTTTTATTACTGGAAAACGATCTTCAAATTTTCTAAAATTGAAAAAGAAGTTTTAGAAGAAAACAACGTCAGCAAGCTTTATGTTCGATATTTTGATATAGGGCTTCATCCTGAATCTAAATTCCCAATTCCGATAAGTCCAATTCGTTTTGAAATAAATCCGAGCGGATATACGATTGTTCCAGTTGTTTTTATTCAGAACAAAGTAATGCTGCAAAAGAATCTTGATGTTGAAGATTTGGCTCAAAAAACTTTTGATTTTATCGAACAGATCAATTCTAAAAATAAAATCGTTTCTCAAGAAATTCAGATTGATTGCGATTGGTCTTTAGAAAGCAAAGAAAATTATCTCAAGTTTATAAAGAGTTTTAAGAAGCTTTCGAGGAAAAAACTTTCGGCAACAATTCGATTGCATCAAGTGAAATATTTCAAGAAAACAAAAATTCCAAGCGTCGATTCTGGAGTTTTAATGTATTACAACATGGGATCAATCGCGCCCGATTCTCTCAATTCGATTTACGATCAGAAAGTGGCCGAACGATATCTTAAGAGTTTAAAGAAATATCCGCTTCATCTGGATTTTGCATTTCCAATTTATTCTTGGGGAGTTCATATTAGAAATAATAAAGTAATCGGACTTCGTTCGAAAATGAATAGGAAAGAATTGGAAGAAGATTCAAATTTTGAAAAAACAAGCCCGATTTTTTTCAGAGCGAAACAATCCAATTATAAAAATGGGGTTTTTTATGAAGAAAATGATCTTTTGAAAATAGAAGAAATTACAAAAGACGATTTAAAAGAAATGGCAGAAGATTTGCAGGGTAATCTTATCGAAAAGCCAAACGAAATTATATTTTACGATTTAGACGAATTCAATTTAAACAATTATGAAAAAAACACTTTTGAGCAGATTATTTCTTGTTTCTAGTGCCGTTTTGCTTTCTGCATACGGAATTATATATGCCTGCGCCGGAGGAGACGATTGGGATTTCTTTGGCTATAATTCAAATTTTACTCCTGAAACTTTTGCCGACAAATCGTATTCGCCTTTGTTTTTGTCTGGCGGAATTTTCTACGGAATTGGTTTTGATACGCAGCACAATTCTCGTTTCAATTCTAATATCAAATCAGATTGGGCTACTTATTTAAAAGGAAAAGTAGATACAACAACAGTAAATTATTTTTTGATTGGAGATGAAAAGCCAAGATACTATTCTGATGAAAAAAACGCCATCAAAAACAAAGAAGAAATAGAAGACTTACATGTTTTTTATAAAACAAAAAAGGAAAATAAAGGTTCTCAGAAATGGGGCAAAAAGCTTAATTTAAAAGATGATAAAGTCAAAAACTTTGTCGAATTTTTGTATTTGGCTCAAAAAATAGAAACCGTTTCGATTGGCGAAGATTATTGGAGTTACGATCCAGTTGTGGCAAAGACTTTTAATGATGCCAAAATGATTCAGTCGATAGAGAACGTTTACAATACTTTATCAGATCCGTTTTTGAAAAACAGATATTGGTTTTTGACCATGAAAGCGCGTTTTTATAGTAATGACAAACAAAAAGCAATCGACTTTTTTAATAAAACAGAAAGTTCTGTTCCAAAAAATACTTTGTATTATCGTGCCTTGGCTTATGTTGCTGGAATCAATTTCAAACAGAAAAAATATGCTGTTTCCAATTATTTGTACGCGCAGGTTTTTGATAAATGTCCAGAATTAAGAGTTGTAACGGCGTATAGTTTCCGTCCAAAAAATGAATCAGATTGGACAAAGGCTTTGGCGATGGCAAAAAATAATGATGAGAAAGCCGCACTTTGGGCAATTCACGGATATTATAAAGATGAAAAACAGGCGATTGAGAAAATTTATGAGCTAAATCCGAAAAGCGAACATTTGAATTATCTGGCAACGCGATTGGTAAATAGATTAGAACAATCTATAAATAACTCGTTTCAACTAACTGGACAAGGAGAAAATCAGCCACCGAAACAACAAACCGTTGCAGAAAATAAAACAGAAAACAAAGCAAAAGTAGACAACAGCGCAGTTGATTTGATTTCGAAAATTTCTGCTGCTGGAAATACCGAGAAACCCTATTTGTGGGATATTGCGATTGGATATCTTCAGACTTTAAAAGGAGATTATGCTAATGCAGATAAAAATTACAGCAAAGCTGAAAAAACGCTTCCGAAAACAGAACTGGCTGGAATGCAGCTTCGTTTATTGCGTTTTGTAAATAATTTAAATAAGATTGATAAACTGACCGATAAAAACGAAAAAACAATTCTAGCCGATTTGAATTGGCTGTATTATGAACTTCCTAAAACTTATAAAGGGCAGGAGTTTCGTTATCAAAATGCTTCTTCATGGAGCAGAAGCTATTTGTCTCACCTTTACAAAGAAAAAGGAAATCAAGTTATGGCTGAGATTTTTGGCGAATCACGTTACAGTTATTGGAACGACGGAAATTCATATTACGATAATGAAAAGGATTTGTTGGCAATTAAAAGCTTTTTGGAAAAATCCAATAAGTCAGAAATCGAGAAAATTGGTGCAGGAATTTATAGTTTGAAACTGAAAGATATCAATAATTTCCAAGCAGTTCAGGCGACTTTCAAAAACAAAATTCCAGAAGCAATTGCGTTTATGCAACAAACGGATTCTGTTCAATATTATAAATTCTTAGGAAATCCGTTTAACGGAAATATCAAAGATTGTCATGATTGCGAACACGCGGCGTATCAGAAAAGAAAATATACTTATATGGATTTCTTGACTACGATAAAATCTATGCAAGAGAAATTGGCTCAAAAAGAAGATGTTTACACGAATAGTCTTTTGTTAGGAAATGCATTTTATAATATTTCTCATTTTGGAAACGGAAGAACTTTCTATGAAATCACCATTATAGGTTACGGTTCAAGTCCGTATTCATTTAGAAATTCGATGAAAGATATGATTACAGACAATTCGGTTTCGAAAATGTATTACCAAAAAGCTTTTGAAGCGGCTTCTACTAAAGATCAAAAAGCAAAATGCTTGTATTTGATTTCGAAATGCGAACGAAACGATTATTACAATAAAAAATACAGCGACGTAAATAACTATTGGGAAATTCGCGAGGATAAAGTTAATTTTATTGCTTGGAACGCATTCAAGACTTTAAGAAAAGATTATTCGGATACGAAATATTATCAGGATGTAATTGCAGAATGCGGTTATTTTAGTACTTATGTGAACCAATAAAATTAAAACTATGGTAAACAAAATAGAACATATTGGAATTGCAGTAAAAAATATGGACGACGCAAATGTTTTGTTCGAAAAAATGCTTGGCGTTCCGTCTTATAAAATGGAAGCGGTAGAAAGTGAAGGCGTTTTAACTTCATTTTTTCAAACAGGAAATAATAAAATTGAACTTTTGGTGGCAACAAATCCAGAAAGTCCGATTGCTAAATTCTTGGAGAAAAAAGGAGAAGGAATTCATCACATTGCTTTTGACGTTGATGATATCGAAGCTGAAATTGCCCGTTTAAAAAATGAAGGTTTTGTTCTTATTAATGAAGTTCCGAAGAAAGGAGCCGACAATAAATTGGTTGTTTTCCTGCATCCAAAGAACACAAATGGCGTTTTAGTAGAGCTTTGTCAGGAAATTAAATAAAAAAATATCATTTTTATTTTTGAATAAGGTATTGAAAATCAATTTCGTTTTTGAGATTCGAAGAAAGATTTAAAATTAAATTCAAATGATGTCTTAAAATATTTGGAGTGAATGAAAAATAGTAGTAATATTGCATCCTCTAAACCGGTCCTATAGCTCAGCTGGTTAGAGCACCTGACTCATAATCAGGTGGTCCCTGGTTCGAGCCCAGGTGGGACCACTTCTTTAGAAACGGAAAGCCTTTACAGAAATGTAGAGGCTTTTTTGTTTTCTTACGGCAAAAGATTTATGTGCATCTACCTCAATTCTTTAAAAGAAAGGTCTTCTCAAAACATCGATAATATCTGACAAAAGAATGTTTTAAAGGATATTTTTCTATCTTTGAAAATCAGATTTTTAATTCGTGAGGCTTTATATTTAGGGCTTTAGAAAAATTAATACTCATTATGGAACAAAAAATACATCAGGGAAGAAACGTAAAACGTTTCAGAGAAATGCTTAATATAAAGCAGGAGGCATTGGCTTATGATTTAGGAGAAGACTGGAATCAAAAGAAGATTTCTATGTTGGAGCAGAAAGATGTAATCGAAGATAATTTGCTGAAACAAATCTCTGCTGTATTAAAAATTCCTGTTGAAGCTTTTCAGAATTTTGATGAAGAGCACGCTGTGAACATTATTGCTAACACATTTCATGAAGGAGCAGTTGCTAACAATTCTGGATATATCAATTGTACTTTTAATCCGATTGATAAAATTGTACAAATACATGAAGAAAAAATTGCTTTGTACGAGCGTATGCTGAAAGAGAAAGATGAAATGATGCAAAGGCTTGAAAAGCTAATCGATAAATAATTTAGGAATATTTCTTATTCACAATGCCTTTACAGAAATGTAGAGGCTTTTTTGTTTTAGACGTTTTTATAAATGTGAAAATTGAAATTTTTCAAAACAAAAATTAAAAGTTTCTTTTCCTAAAATCCCTTAACTTTATCCATCCGAAACAAATTTAATCTTCAGATGGATAGATTAACTCCCGAACAGAGGAGTAAAACGATGCAGGCGATAAAAAGTACTGCAACAAAAGGCGAAGTAAGGCTTGCTAAAGCATTATGGAAATTGGGTCACAGATATCGAAAAAATAATAAAAAGATATTTGGAAGACCTGATCTTACTTTTGCCAAATATAAAATTGCCATTTTTGTCGATAGCGAGTTTTTTCATGGAAAAGATTGGGAAACGCAACAACTTAGAATCAAATCGAATCGGGAATATTGGATTCCAAAAATTGAAAGAAACATACAGCGAGACGAAGAAGTAAATGCGTTTTTAATTTCTGAAAACTGGACGGTTCTGCGATTTTGGAGTAAAGAAATTGAAAAAAATCTTGAAGTTTGTTTAGCCAGAATTGAAGGAACAATAATGCTTTTGAGTATTTAAACTTTTTCTGCTTTTGCTTTTTTAGTTTCGATTTTTTCAATGCATTTGAAAATTTCAGAAGCCAATCTTTCAATAACCGGCATACTTACTGAATTTCCAGCTTGTTTGTAAAGATTAGAATTTGAAATTTTTGGTAATTTATAACTGTCTGGAAATCCCTGAAAACGAAAACATTCTCTCGGAGTTAATTTTCTAAAACCAAATTCTGTTGTAATAATTGGAACATTGTGGCCGCCAGTTCCCATGTTTGCTGTAAGAGTCGGGCAAACTTCTTTTTTGTTTTCTCGTACATATTGTCTTCTAAACTGATAAATTCGGTCTTCGCGTACAACAGCCTCTTTTAGCATATTGTACATATATTTGTCTTCAGTATAATAGAATTTCTTTTCGACTTGTTCTTTGGTAATTAAATCGGTTACCTTTTTTGTTAATTCTTCTTTTTCAGGAAAACTGAATTTGAAGCCTTTTTTAACGAAGTCTTTATCAAAAGCAATCATAAAAATTCGCTCTCGATTATGCGGAATATTTCCAAAATCTTTGGTGTTTAAAATTGCGCTGTCAAAAGTGTAATTGCGTTTTTTAATCTCACGCTGAATAACTTTCATCGTATTTCCTTTGTCGTGTCCTTTTAGGTTTTTGACATTTTCAAGAAATACGACTTTTGGTCTCATTTCGTCAATAAAATCTAAAATTTTAAAGAAATGATTTCCGCGACTGTCTTTAAAGCCTTTTCTATGTCCAGCCAAAGAAAAAGGTTGACACGGAAATCCAGCAGTAAGAATATCTATTTTGTTAAGTTCTTTTACGTCAATTTGCATTACATCACCTTCGATGAGAGTATGTTCAAAATTGTTTCTGTACGTAACACAGGCTTTTTTGTCAAATTCGTTTGCCCATTCTAATTTGAATCCCGCATTTTCAAAACCTAAACAAATACCGCCAACACCAGCATATAGACTTCCTACGGTATATTTGTTTTTCATTTGTTTTGGATTAAAATAAGTTTCAGTTTTTGAAATGGGTCTCTTTAAAAGTAAAAATAGAAAAAGACTCCTTTTTAAAGGTATTATTTTGCAAAGATATTTATTTCGAAAAAAAGTTTTAACAGTAAATAATAAAAGTGAAAAACCAATCGTTTTAATTTTACGTAAATTCTGATAAATTAAATTTTTTGAAAAACGGACATTTATGTACTTTTGTTAAAATCAGGAAATTCTTATAAGCTTGAGAATTTTGCAAAGGATGATGAAAATGAGGTTTTTATGTTCTATAACGTTTTCAGAAAAGGTATTAGGTCTTTAAAAACGGAAACTGTTAAAATTTGTTTCCATGTTTTTCGTTTTAAAAGTTGCTTTTGTGCAAAAAACTTATACTTTTGTCCAAGATTTTGCAGGCAGAAATGTCTTGTGCGAAATTTCTATTAAAGAATATTTGTTAATAATTACAGACTTGCTGTTTTTAACAGCTTGAATTTATGAAAAATCTAAAAGCCCCTTTTTTAGCAGTTACTTTAATATTATTAAATGTCTCATTCATGTTGGCCGGATCGTCAAATCCACCTGCTCCTACAGCAAAAGTGGCCACTACGAATGGTACCGCAGGTACACTTGACGATGAATGTGAAGATTTTGGTTGTAATCCTACGTTTCCAATAGACCAAAATATTGTTTTTCTAGTAATTGGCGGTTTAGCATTAGGTGCAACCGTGATATATAAAAATCAAACAAAAAAAGCTTCAATATAAATTGAAGCTTTTTTTATGGAAAAGTGTTAGATTTTATTTGTTGATCGAATAAAGTCTAGAAATGTATTTTCCTACTACATCAAACTCAAGGTTGATTTTTGTTCCAACTTTGAAATCTTTAAAGTTAGTATGCTCATAAGTATACGGAATAATTGAAACGCTAAATTCATTTGTTTTAGAGTTTACAACCGTAAGACTTACTCCGTTTACAGTAATCGAACCTTTTTCGATTGTGATGTTGTTTAGGGTTTTATCATACTCAAAAGTATAATTCCAGCTTCCGTTGGCTTCTTCAATTTTGATGCAAGTTCCAGTTTGATCTACGTGACCTTGAACAATATGTCCGTCCAAACGGTCTCCAAGCTTCATTCCTCTTTCTAAATTTACAATATCGCCTGTTTTCCAGTCGCCAATATTGGTCTTTAAAATGGTTTCATCAATTGCAGTAACCGTATAAAGAGAATCTTTAATGGCAACAACAGTAAGGCATATTCCGTTGTGCGAAACACTTTGGTCTATTTTCAATTCGTGAGTTATGGATGAGTCAACTGTTATGTGAAGATTGTTTTGGTCTTTTTGAATTTCATGAATCCTGCCGAGTGTTTCTATAATTCCTGTGAACATTGTGGTTTTATTTTACTAAATTTGCACATCAAAATTAGTAATAAATAAACTGAGCTCATGAATAAAAAAGCAGAAAATATAATTGTTGGAATTTCTGTTGGAGATTTAAACGGTATTGGAAGCGAAGTTATACTGAAAACATTCGAGGATTCTCGTATGTTGGAATTGTGTACGCCGGTTATTTTTGCAAATGCTAAAATTCTTTCTTTCGTTAGAAAAAGTTTTACATCTACGATTCAATTTCACGGAGTTGATAAATTAGATCAAGTTATACCAGGAAAAGTAAATGTTTTAAATCTTTGGAGAGAAGGTGTTGATATAAACTTTGGTGTAAACGATCCTAAGATAGGTGAATACGCAATAAAATCATTTACAGCGGCAACTAAAGCTTTGAAAGAGGGTGAAATTGATGTTCTGGTTACAGCACCAATTAATAAATACAATATACAGTCTGAAGATTTTAAATTTCCAGGACATACGGATTATCTAGATCAAGAATTAGAAGGCAATGCGCTTATGATGATGGTTCAAGATAATCTTCGAGTAGGTTTAATTACAGATCATGTGCCTTTAAATGAAGTCGCTTCTCATTTAACAGAAGAATTAATTACTAAAAAAATTGAAACTATTAGAAAATCTCTAGTTCAAGATTTTAGTATTGTAAAGCCGAAAATTGCAGTTTTAGGATTAAATCCGCACGCTGGTGATGGTGGTGTAATTGGAAAAGAAGACGATTTGGTTTTAAAGCCAACTTTAAAGAAAATATTTGATTCTGGAACAATGGTTTTTGGTCCATTTCCAGCAGATGGTTTTTTTGGAAGCGGTCATTATGAAAAATATGATGCTATTGTAGCAATGTATCACGATCAAGGATTAATTCCGTTCAAGACATTGTCTTTTGGAAAAGGAGTTAATTATTCAGCAGGTTTAAACAGAGTTAGAACTTCTCCAGATCATGGTACAGCCTATGATATTGCTGGGAAAGACATGGCAGATTACAATTCTTTTAAAGAAGCAGTATATCTTGCGATTGATATTTTTCGCTCGCGTAATCAGTATGAGGAGATTAGCCAAAAACCTCTTAAAATAAAAGAAAAACAGTTATAAACAAAAAAAGGTGAATAAGATTATTAGATTTGTAATAATTTTATATCTTTGCACCCCAATTCAGATATCTAGTTTTAGAATCGAATTGATCAAATTGATGTTGAAATGAGCAAAACAAAAGAATTTTTAATTCCTTTCGTAGGATTAAAACTAGGAAAACACCATTTTGAGTATCAAATAAATAACGAGTTCTTTAAGAATTTTGAATACGATGAGTTTCAAAGTTCGGATATTAAAGTCAATTTACTTTTCGAAAAGAAAAGTACTATGTTAGAGTTAGAATTCAAACACAAAGGAACAGTAAATGTGCCTTGTGATCTAACAGGCGAAGATTTTGATTTACCTATAAAAGGGAAAATGAAGTTGATTGTTCGCTTTGGAGATGAATTTAACAATGATAATGAAGAGCTGTTGATTTTGCCGCATGGTGAATTTGAGATAGATGTTGCGCAGTATATTTATGAAATGATCGCGCTTTCTGTACCTCAAAAGAGAATTCATCCAGGAGTTAAAGATGGAAGTTTGCAAACAGAAGCTTTAACAAAACTGAATGAGCTGAGTGTAAAAGAACAAAAGGAAGAGAGTAAACAAGAAGAAGATATTGACCCGCGTTGGGAAAAATTAAAGAAACTATTAACGGATAAATAATATAGTAAAATGGCACATCCTAAGAGAAAAACCTCGAAAACAAGAAGAGATAAGAGAAGAACACATTACAAAGCTACTGTAGCTCAAATCGCTACATGTCCTATTACAGGTGAGGCGCATTTATACCACAGAGCTTACTGGCATGAAGGTAAAATGTACTACAGAGGGCAAGTTGTTATCGATAAATCTGAAGCGGTTGCTTAATACGTTTTTGTAAATTATACTAGAACTCTCACATAGTGAGAGTTTTTTTTGTTGGTTATAATTTTCGTTTTTTAGGAAAATATAGACAAATTCGTTACGTTTTTTTTTGTAATTTTCAAGTCTTTTAAAAATTTTTCAAATTAATCATAATTTGAAAAGAAAATAATAGAATATAATGAATACAATCACAGCCGCAATTACCGCTGTTGGAGCTTATGTTCCTGACTTCGTTCTTTCGAACCAAGTACTAGAAACAATGGTTGATACCAATGATGAGTGGATTACCGCTCGAACAGGAATTAAAGAAAGAAGAATCCTGAAAGATGCTGATAAAGGTACATCTTACCTTGCTATACAAGCAGCAAAGGATTTGATTGCAAAAGCAAATATTGATCCGCTTGAGATTGATATGATTATAATGGCAACTGCAACACCAGATATGATGGTGGCTTCTACAGGAGTTTTTGTTGCAACAGAAATTGGAGCAACAAATGCATTTGCATACGATTTGCAAGCTGCATGTTCAAGTTTCTTATACGGAATGTCAACTGCTGCGGCTTATGTACAGTCTGGACGTTACAAAAAAGTACTTTTAATTGGTGCAGATAAAATGTCATCAATTGTAGATTATACAGATAGAGCAACTTGTATTATTTTTGGTGATGGAGCTGGTGCAGTTCTTTTCGAACCAAATTATGAAGGCTTAGGTTTGCAGGATGAATATTTAAGAAGTGACGGTGTTGGTCGTGATTTCCTTAAAATTCCTGCTGGAGGTTCTTTGATTCCACCTTCAGAAGACACTGTAAAAAACAGACAGCACAATATTATGCAAGACGGGAAAACTGTTTTCAAATATGCTGTTACAAATATGGCAGATGCCAGCGAATTGATTTTGCAAAGAAATAATTTGACAAATCAAGATGTTGACTGGTTAGTGCCACACCAAGCTAATAAACGTATTATTGATGCTACGGCTGGAAGATTAGAATTAGACGAATCTAAAGTTCTGGTAAACATCGAAAGATACGGTAATACTACTTCTGGAACTTTACCATTAGTATTAGCTGATTTTGAAGATAAGCTTAAAAAAGGAGATAATATTATCTTTGCCGCTTTTGGTGGAGGATTCACTTGGGGATCTATCTATTTAAAATGGGCTTACGATAAGAAATAAATTAAAACTAAAAACGAATCATTATGGATTTAAAAGAAATTCAAAACCTAATCAAATTTGTTGCAAATTCGGGCGTTGCAGAAGTTAAGTTAGAAATGGATGATGTAAAAATCACGATCAGAACAACTTTAGAAACAAATGTAACTGAGGCAACTTATGTACAACAATTGCCAGCTCAGGCAGCTTTACCTCAAGCGGCAGTTCCACAAGTTACAGCTCCAACAGTTGTAAGTGTAACTCCAGAAGCACCAGCTGCTAACGATTCTAAATATATTACTATAAAATCTCCAATCATTGGAACATTCTATAGAAAACCATCTCCAGACAAACCAGTTTTTACAGAAGTTGGAAGCACTGTATCTAAAGGAGATGTTCTTTGTGTAATTGAAGCAATGAAATTATTCAACGAAATCGAATCTGAAGTTTCTGGTAAAATTGTGAAAATTCTAGTTGACGATATGTCTCCAGTAGAATTTGACCAACCTTTATTCTTAGTAGATCCATCATAAATAAATTTAGATTTTAGATTTTAGATTTTAGAAGGATTCGAAAAAAGTTTTGTTAATCATCTAAAATTATCTAATTATCAAATTGTCTAATTATCTAATTAAAGTAAGATGTTTAAAAAAATATTAATTGCGAATAGAGGAGAAATTGCACTACGTGTAATTCGTACATGTAAGGAAATGGGAATCAAAACTGTTGCAGTTTACTCTACAGCCGACGCAGAAAGTTTACACGTTAAATTTGCTGACGAAGCGGTTTGTATTGGCCCTCCTCCGAGTAACTTATCGTATTTGAAAATGTCAAATATCATTGCAGCTGCAGAAATTACAAATGCAGACGCAATACATCCAGGTTATGGATTTCTTTCTGAGAATGCTAAATTCTCAAAAATCTGTCAAGAGCACGGAATTAAATTTATCGGTGCTGCTCCAGAAATGATCGACCGTATGGGAGATAAAGCTTCTGCAAAAGCTACAATGAAAGCGGCAGGAGTTCCTTGTGTACCAGGTTCAGACGGATTATTAGAATCTTACGAACATGCACAAAAAACAGCTAAAGAAATTGGTTATCCAGTTATGATGAAAGCTACTGCTGGTGGTGGTGGAAAAGGAATGCGTGCAATCTGGAAAGAAGAAGAGCTTTTAAAAGCTTGGGAAAGTGCGCGTCAAGAAGCTGCTGCAGCGTTTGGAAATGACGGAATGTACATGGAGAAACTTATTGAAGAACCACGTCATATCGAAATTCAGGTTGTTGGAGATGCTTACGGAAAAGCATGTCACCTTTCTGAAAGAGATTGTTCAGTACAACGTCGTCACCAAAAATTAACTGAAGAAACACCTTCACCTTTCATGACAGACGAACTTCGTACAAGAATGGGAGAGGCTGCTGTAAAAGCTGCTGAATTCATTAAATATGAAGGAGCTGGAACTGTAGAGTTTTTAGTGGACAAACACAGAAACTTCTATTTCATGGAAATGAATACTCGTATCCAAGTAGAGCACCCAATTACAGAACAAGTTATTGATTATGATTTGATCCGTGAGCAGATTATGGTGGCTGCTGGAATTCCGATTTCTGGAAAAAACTACCTTCCAGAATTACATGCTATCGAATGTCGTATTAATGCTGAAGATCCTTATAACGATTTTCGCCCTTCACCAGGAAAAATTACTACGCTTCATATGCCAGGAGGACACGGAGTACGTTTAGATACTCACGTATATTCAGGTTACAGCATTCCGCCAAACTACGATTCTATGATTGCCAAGTTAATTACAACAGCGCAATCTCGTGAAGAAGCTATCAGCAAAATGCGTAGAGCTTTAGATGAGTTCGTAATTGAAGGTGTGAAAACTACAATACCTTTCCACAGACAATTAATGGATGATCCAAAATATATTGCAGGAGATTATACAACTGCATTTATGGATACATTTAAAATGAATAATCCAGAATAATTATAAAGGCTGTCAATTTATTGACAGCCTTTTTTCTTTATAAGCCTTTATTAAAATTCCAAAAAAAAGAAAATTCCAAATTCCAATATTGAAACCTTAAACTTGGAACTTGAAACTTTAATCTAGATTTTGGAATTTGAAATTTCCTTCAAAGGTTACACTTTAAGTGTTTACTTATTACACACTTTTTTTATCTTTTACACACTTTTTGAAATTTGTCTTTTATTGGCATATTGATTTAAAACCTTTAAAAATAGGCTTTTAGGCTATTTAGCATAGTTCTTTTCTTTTACGGCATAATAATTTCATTATCTAAAGCGTAAACAACTATTAATTTAAATATATACGTTATGAAAAGATTATTTTTATCAGCCGCAATTGTTTTAGGAAGTTTAACTTCATTCGCTTCAACTTCACCAGTAGTAAACATAAACGCAAAGGTGATTTCTATTGCAGACGAATATACTGAGATCAAATTAGAAGAATTACCTTCTGCAATTACAGAAGCTCTTAAAAAAGCTTACCCAGAAGCGGTAATTACAAAAGCATATAAAAACGAAAAAGCACAGTATAAACTTGATGTTACTGTTGGTGACAAAGTAGGTAACCTATTTGCTAATGCAGATGGAACTTGGATCAAACAATAATCTAATCTAAGGTATTGTGAAAATCCAGATCAAGAATACTAAGATCAAATTAACTATATTAAAAAACAACTATCATGAAAAATTTATTTTTATCAGCCGCAATCGTTTTGGGAGGTTTAACATCATTTGCTTCAACTTCGCCAATTTCAAATACAATCGTAAAAACAATCTCTATCCAAGATGATTATACAGAAATTAAATTGGAAGAAGTTCCATCAGCTATAACAGACGCACTTAAAAAAGCATATCCAGATGCAGTGCTTTCTAAAGCATTTAAAAACACTAAATCTGAATATAAGTTAGAAGTAACTGTTGGAGATAAAACAGGAAATCTTTTTGCAAACGCAGACGGAACCTGGATTAAAAAATAATTTAAATCTAACCCTAAAAAGCTATTACTATGAAAAAGTTGATTCTATCGGCAGCAATTGTCTTAGGCAGTTTGTCGATGCATGCAGAAACCGCTGTTGTAGCAAGCCCATTGGTACAAACAGTTAATGATCAGGATGGATATAAAGAAGTAGATGGAGTTCCAGCAGCTATTAAAAAGTCTTTAGACGAAGCTTATCCTGGTGTAGTGCTTGAAAAAGCATGGGTAAATGATAAAAAGGAGTACAAAATTGAGATAACCGTTCGAGGAGAAAAATCGATCGTTTATACAGATGCTTCTGGTAACATTCTTAAAAAATAATTTAAACCACTAAATATTATGAAAAAGTTAATCTTATCAGCAGCGATTGTTTTAGGAAGTCTGTCAGTAAGTGCTGCAGTCCTTCCAGCAATTTCGATTACTCAATCAGTACTTATTCAAGATGAATTTACTGAAATAACAGCAGACGCTGTTCCAGCAGCTGTGAAATCTACAGTTGAAAAATCTTTCCCAAATACTAAGCTTGAAAAGGCTTATAAAAACGAGAAAAACGAGTACAAACTTGAAATTTCAAGTGGAGAAAAGAAGTATACTATTTTTACAGATGCTTCTGGTAATATCATCAAGAAATAATTAAAAAATCAGCATCATGAAAAAACTAATCTTATCAGCAGTAGTTCTTTTTGGAACAATGTCAATTCAAGCAAATGTATTGCCAGTTCCACAAGAAACTAAAACAACTGTAATTATTCAATCAGAATATACAGAAGTTACTGCAGATGCTGTGCCTGCAGCTGTAAAAACAGCCTTGCAGACAGCTTATCCAGGAGCAAAACTGGAAAAAGCATTTGTAAACGAAAAAAAAGAATACAAACTAGAAATATCAGTTGGAGACCAGAAGGCTACTGTTTACTCAGATGTCAATGGTAACTGGTTGAAGATATAATTAGGTGAATTTAGATTTATGTTTTTGGTGAAAAAGAGATTGCGTCATGCAATCTCTTTTTTTTTACATATTTTACATAATTTTATGAAATAACAAGTTTAATAATATTATTTTAGCAAAAAAGTCACTAAAAACAAATGTCAAAGATATTACTGATAGAAGATGACATCGCGTTTTGTAAATTATTAGAAAAATTTCTAATCAAAAAAGCGTATGATGTAGCGATAGCTTTCTCTGCAGCAGAAGCACGAGAAGCGGTTAAAAACGAATCGTTTGATTTGATTTTGACAGACCTTCGTTTGCCTGATTCTGACGGTATTGGACTTATGTCTGAATTTAAAAATTCGCACCCGCATATTCCAATTATTTTAATGACGGGTTACTCTGATGTAAATACTGCTGTAAAGGCAATCAAGAACGGTGCATCAGATTATATTTCAAAACCTTTCAATCCTGATGAGGTTTTGATTGTTATTACAAATGCATTGCAAACTCCACAGGTAAAGGAAGAAGCTCCCGTAAAAGAAAAAAAAGCGCCTAAAAAACAAACTTCGGGCGAAAATGAATTTGTAAAAGGAATTTCAGTTGCATCAAAAAAACTACTGGATCATATTCAATTGGTAAGTCCAACAGATATGTCGGTTTTGATTATTGGCGAAAGCGGAACAGGAAAAGAAATCATAGCTAAAAGCATTCATCAGCAAAGTCAAAGAAAAGACAACAATTTTATTGCTGTTGACTGCGGAGCCATACCAAAAGAATTGGCAGCAAGCGAATTTTTTGGTCATTTAAAAGGATCCTTCACAGGAGCAATTAGCGATAAAAAAGGTTATTTTGAAGCAGCAAACGGTGGAACTTTATTTTTGGATGAAATCGGAAATCTTTCATACGAAAATCAAATTCAGTTATTGAGAGCGCTTCAGGAAAGAAAAATTAAACCTGTTGGAAGCAATAAAGAAATAAACGTCGATATACGCATCATTACAGCTACAAACGAAGATTTGCGCGAGGCAGTAAAAAACGGCGATTTTAGAGAAGATTTATACCATAGAATCAATGAATTTTCGATTCAGTCACCATCTTTAAAAGATCGTGGAGAAGATTTAATGGTTTTTGCTGATTATTTCCTTGAAAAAGCCAATCAACAGTTAAATAAAGAAATTATTGGATTTTCTCCAGAAGTAGTTTCTATTTTTCAGAATTATAACTGGCCAGGAAATTTACGTGAATTGCAAAATTGCGTAAAACGAGCAACGCTTTTAACACGTGGAGATTTTATTGAAGCAGACGTACTTCCTGCGGAATTTTTCCAAATCCAAAAACAATCAGGAGGAAACGGCAGTTTCTCTTTATCTGAAAATGAAAAAGAAGCTATTATTCATGCTTTGTCAAAAGCACAGAACAATAAATCGGAAGCGGCAAAACTTCTGAAAATTACCAGAAAAACACTTTATAATAAGTTGAAGCAATATAATATTCAATAAAAAAGCAGTCATTTTAGACTGCTTTTTTTTAAATCTCTTGTTTTAGTCCTTCAAAAAGAACGTCTACTTTTTCTTTTAAATCTGAGAACGTACTTTCTACGTCAATCGTATTTAGATCTTCTTTCTCTAAGTTTTTAAGAAGCTCACCAATTTCATTTGCCTGAATTTGCTTAAACATTGGCGCAATGCGATGCGCGATTGATTTTATTTCTTCATGATTTTTCTCTTGAACAGCTGTTTTTAAAAAGCCTAAATTTTCTATAGATGTATCTATGAAAGAGTTTAAAACTTCTTTTAAAGCCAATTCGTCTTGTCCAAGAAAATCTTTCAAAGTATCTAAAGAATACATTTGAGAAGAATGATTGTTTTCAGTTTCTTTAAATTCGGTTGCGGGAACTTCTTCGTGATCCAAAATATGCTGAATCGTTTCCAATAAAATTTTTGGAGAATATGGTTTCTTTACAACTGTTGTAAAACCAGCATTTTTATAAACCGAAAGATCCAGATCTGTGCGGCCAGTAAGTGCAATTACAGGCTGATTTTTAAAGATAGTTTCTGGAAGTTCGCGAAGTTTTTCTAAAAACAAGAAACCATCAATTTCCGGCATTTGAATATCAGTAATAACGAAATCAAAACGCGTGTTTTTAATCGTTTCTAAAGCCTTTGCAGGATTCGTAAACGAAAATACTTGATGTTGTTCTTGTTTTAAAACTCCAGTGGTCAGATTCAGAAGGTTAATATCGTCATCAACTACAATGAAAGTTTGTTTCTTAGTGTTTTTTGAAAGTTTGTTTTTAACCTTATTTGAAACAATTGGTGCAGTCTGACTGTTATCAAACAATAACGGTAATTGAATGGTGAATGTACTTCCTTTTCCAAAAATACTGTCCAAACTTAAGCTTCCGCCCAAAATAGAAATAATCTTTTGGCAGATTGATAATCCTAAACCAGTACCGCCATATTTCTTTTCAATGTTTTCATTCGCTTGTGCAAATTCTTCGAAAACCAATTTCTGATTCCCTTTTTCAATTCCAATTCCAGTGTCTTGAATCGAAATTGTAAAGAACTGGTCTTCATTCGCGTAAGCGGCAATTCGAATATGACCTTCTTCAGTGAATTTATATGCGTTACCAACAATATTTGTCAATATTTGTTTTAAACGAAATGGATCTCCAACAATACGTTTCTGAAATTTTTCATCAACATTAATTATAAGAGCAATATCTTTTTGTTTGTAAACGGTTTGGATATTTCTCGCAACATCTTCAATGATTTCTGGCAATGAAAACGGAACTTTTTCGATCGAAATTTTCCCTGCTTCGATTTGTGAAAAATCCAATAAATCTTGAACTAGTTGCGTAATATATTCAGACGAATTTTTTATGTTTTTAATGAAATACGATTGCTTGGTATTAATATCTGAATTTCCTAAAAGTTCAGAATATCCGACAATCGTACTCAAAGGCGTTTTCAAATCGTGACTTACGGTCGAAATTAATTGTTCACGGCTTTTTAGCAGATTCTTTGTTTTGAAATTGGCGATTTCCAACTGTTTTTTATACAATTGAGATTTCGAATAATCGCTTACTATTAGAATCGAGAAAAAGATCGTCAGCAATAAACCAATTACGGCAGATGCTGTGACAATTTCGTTGACTCTTTTTAATGATTTTTCTTTTAATGAATTGTTTTTTATCGAATTGATGATGATTTCTCGCTCGATAATTCGAAGTATTTTTCGAAGCTGATCCGAAATTGCAATTTCATTTTGAAGCAGTTTGTTTTCTTCAAAATTCAGAGATTCTTTCTTTTTTTCGGCTTTTAATTTTACAGAACTCAAAAGCTTTTTAGAATTGGCCAAAATCGAATCAGAGGCTTTTTTGCTTAATGTGTTGGTGCTGTCGTCAGGAATATTCGAGTTTAAATAATCGACATATTGCTGTAAAACACTTCGCTGGTAACTTCCCAACTGATTTGGGTTTTTGGTGAAATCCTGAAGTTCGAGTTTTCTAAGATTAAACTCCATTTTCGTGATTTCATCAATCGCTGTATTTACCGAAGTTTCGTCGTCTGCTTTATTCTTGATTTCTCTTAATTGTTTGATGTTTTCTGTCTTTTCAGCCAAAAAATAATTCACACTATCTAAAAGCGTTTTCTGATATTCAGTAGTAACAATTTGTTTTAAAGTATCGATACGTTTACGAAGAGAATCGGTTTCGATCAGATAATTTTTAAAATCTTTTTCGGAGTTATTTTGAATGGTTTGCCTTGCTAAACTTTCGGTTTTATAAACATTAGAATACAATCTGCTGACTCTAAGAATTTTGGTTTTTTCTAAAGCAATTTTATCTTCCAGTTTGTTGTAAACGACATTTTCAGAATATAGAAACCATCCAACGGTTACAACCAAAGCCAATAATGCAACATAGCTGAATAAAACTTTGATTGCGGTGTAACTTTTTTTGCTCTCCATATTTTGCTGAAAGGTATTGGGAATTTGGGATATTATAAACCTTTGCAATTTATCTAAAAAAATCTGTTTTCGGAATAGTAAATGTACCCAATATGTTATATAATTGTAAGGTGAACAAACAAAAACAGCCGTAGATTATGTAAATCTACGGCTGTCAAAAAATGTTGTTTTATGAATTACAAAGTCTCATCTAACCATTTGAAGAATTCACCTTGCCAAACTTGAGCGTTCTGTGGTTTTAAAACCCAGTGATTTTCGTCTGGGAAATAAACAAATCTACTCTTAAGTCCTCTTAACTGAGCCGCCTGAAAAGCTTCTTGTCCCTGTCCAATTGGCACACGGAAATCTTTACCTCCTTGGAAAATCAAAATTGGCTTGTTCCAGTTTTGAACCAAAGTTGCAGGATTAAATGTGGTATAAGCTTTTTGTGCTACAACATTATCTTTTTCCCAATATGGTCCGCCGAAATCCCAGTTGTTAAAGAAAACTTCTTCAGTTGTTCCTAACATTGAAACGGTATTGAAAACACCATCATGAGCGATAAAAGTTTTGAAACGATTTTTATGAATTCCAGCTAAATAAAATACAGAATATCCTCCATAACTAGCTCCAACGCAACCTAAACGGCTTTTGTCAACATAACTTTCTTTTGCCACATCATCAATTGCAGAAAGGTAATCGTCCATAACTTGTCCGCCCCAATCTTTACTGATTTGTTCGTTCCATTCAACTCCATGTCCTGGCATTCCACGACGGTTTGGAGCCACAACTACATAACCTTTAGCAGCCATTAAAGAGAAGTTCCAACGGAAAGAATACGATTGTGTTAGCGCACTTTGAGGTCCGCCTTGGCAGAATAACAAAGTTGGATATTTTTTAGAAGCATCAAAATTTGGAGGAAGAATTACCCAAACTAGCATTTTTTTACCGTCAGTTGTTGTAACGTAACGTTTTTCTGTTTTGCTTAACGCCAAAGTTTTGTACGTTTCTGTGTTGACATTTGAAAGCTGTTTCCAAGTATTTTTCTTCAAGTTGAAAGAATAAATTTCTCCTGCATGATTCATATCAGTTCTTGTTACGATGATATCGTCTCCAGAAAAACCAACTAAATCATTTACATCAAAATCTCCATTTGTCAATTGACGAACGTTGATCGCGATTTTAGTTAAACCAGGAAAATTAACCGAGAAAAGTTGTTTTGTTCCATCAATTGGCGCAACAAAAAATACCGTTTTTCCATCTTTGCTCCAGATGAAATTATCGACAGTTCCATCCCAATTTGCTGTTAAGTTGGTTTTGATTCCTTTAAACTCAACAATAATGTCATTTTTATCAGACTCGTAACCGTCACGTTTCATTTGCAACCAAGATAAATTTCCTGTTGGAGAAAATTGTGGAGCGGTATCGTAACCTAAATTACCTTCGGTTTTATTAGTTGTTTTTTGAGTTTCTAGATTGTACTCATAAATATCTGTGTTTGTAGAAATAGCATAAGCCGTTCCTGCTTTTTTCTTGCAAACGTAAAAAATGCTTTTGCTGTCTGGCGACCAGATATAATCTTCGTCACCACCAAAAGGTTTTTGCGGAGAATCGAAAGTTTCACCTTTCAAGATGTCAATTCCTTTTGCACCGTCTTTGTTTTCTTTATAAAAAACGTGATTAAATTTTCCTTCGTTCCAAGTGTCCCAATGGCGATAATCTAATCCGTCATAAATTTGAGCATCCGATTTTGTTAGACTTGGATAAAAATCTTTTCCTAAAACTTTGTCAATTTTTACTTCTTCATTGTAAACCAAAAATTTTCCGTCAGGCGAAATGTTTTTGTCTGCCAAAATATCTTTGGTGTCTTTAATTTCAGTTGCATTTCCGCCATTTACGGGAATTGTATAAATTTTAGAAGCCGATTTATTTTCTTCTACAGAAGGCGTAGAAACTTTAAAAACAACATTTTTAGCATCTTTAGAAATGCCAAGAGGCGTTACTCTTCCTAATTTCCATAACAATTCTGGAGACATTACATTTTGTCCGATAGCGTTTAAACTCATCATTATTAAGGTTGTTAATACTACTTTTTTCATAATAAAAATTCTATTTTTTGTGGCGCTAAAAATACGAATTTAAAATCCCAAACTTTAAAATTCCAAATCCCAATTATTGTTAAAATTTCAAAAACGCTGTCTTTAAATTTTTATTCGCCACTAATTCACGAATTTTTATTCTTAAACATTATCAAAAAAGCAATTTCAAGTTTTCGTCTTGTCACCCTAAGCGAAGTCGAAGGGCGCATAGTTGAGAGGCTTCTCCAAAAGTCTCGGGACGTTCATCATACAAAAAAATGAAATCGTTGAGGGTTTCGAAATTTAAAAAATTGTAATTTAACCCAAGATTGGAATTTGGAATTTAATTCAACACAAAGATGGAACTAAGCTATTGGGAACTTAAAAATTGGTTTACGAATGTCGATTACACAATTGTTGGCAGTGGAATCGTTGGCTTGCATACAGCATTACGCTTGCGCGAAAGATTTCCTGCTGCTAAAATTCTGGTTTTAGAACGTGGAATGCTGCCACAAGGCGCAAGTACCAAAAATGCCGGTTTTGCTTGTTTCGGAAGTATTTCTGAAATTCTAGAAGATTTGAAAACGCATTCAGAAGAGGACGTAGTGCATTTGATTGAGAAACGTTGGAAAGGGCTTCAATTACTTCGAAAAAGATTAGGAGATTCGGCAATTGATTTTAAGCCTCACGGCGGATATGAATTATTTTTGAAAGAAGATGATTTTGGATTTAATGAATGTGTTGCTAAAATTCCGTTTATCAATGAAATTCTGAAATCACTTTTTAAAGCCGATGTTTTTTCGAAAGAAGTAGACCGTTTTGGATTTCAGAATATTCAAGATTATTTGATTTTTAATCCGTTTGAAGCACAAATTGATACTGGAAATATGATGCAGGAATTATTGAAACAAGCAGTTTCGGCAGATATTTTAATTTTAAATCAGCAGACGGTGACTTCTTATGTTGATGCAGGAAATCATGTCGAAGTAGTTTTAAATGATTTTAGTTTTAAAACTCAAAAATTGTTTTTTGCAACCAATGGTTTTGCAGGATCTTTAACCAATGGAGCGGTAAAGCCAGCAAGAGCGCAAGTGCTTATTACAGAGCCTATTCACAATTTAGATGTCAAAGGAACGTTTCATTTAGATCGCGGGTATTATTATTTCAGAAATATTGGAGACCGAATTTTATTAGGCGGAGGACGAAATCTTGATTTTGAAGGTGAAACTACAATCGAATTTGGACAGACGAAAATTATTCAAAATAAATTGGAAGATTTACTGAAAAATGTAATTTTACCAAATCAGGATTTTCAGATTGCGCACCGATGGAGCGGCATTATGGGAATCGGAAATAGTAAGAATCCTGTCGTTACTCAACTTTCTGAAAATGTGTTCTGCGGAGTGCGTTTAGGCGGAATGGGAGTGGCAATAGGAAGTTTAATAGGAACAGATTTAGCAGATTTAATATAATGGCAGCAACCAAAAAACCAGCACCAAAAAAAACAACAGCAACTAAACCTAAACCAAAAACGTCTTCAAAAAAAGGAAATCGTTCTTTGGGTGAAAAAATAAAATGGTTTTTTATCAAAGCTGCTTTATGGTTTTTTGGAATATCAATTGGATCGGTTATATTTTTTAAATACGTTCCAGTGCCATTTACTCCTTTAATGATTATTCGTGCTATCGAAAATAAAATGGCAGGAAAAGAAGTATATTTTGACCACGATTGGGAACCGATCGAAAAAATATCAATGAATCTTCAAAAAGCAGTTATCGCGAGCGAAGATGCAACATTTTTAACGCATAACGGTTTCGATTTTAAAGCACTTCAAAAAGCATATAAAAGCAACGAACGCGGACGTAGAATTCGTGGCGGAAGCACCATTTCGCAGCAAACCGCTAAAAACGTCTTTTTATGGCAAGGAAAAAGCTATTTCCGTAAAGGTCTAGAAGCTTATTTTACAGTTCTAATTGAATTGATTTGGGGGAAAGAACGTATCATGGAAGTTTATCTGAACAGTATCGAAATGGGAGACGGAGTTTACGGAGCTTATGCAGCAACTGAACATTGGTACAGACGTGATGCTTCTAGTTTAACGCCAATGCAGGCAGCGGGAATTGCGGCAATTCTTCCAAATCCAAGAAAATTTAAAGCTACAGGTTCTTCAAGTTATATCAGTAGAAGAAAAGAACGAATTGTTCGTGAGATGCGTTACGTTGGAAAAATATATTATAATGGTAAAGAAGAGAAGAAGTAAAAAAACACTTTTTGCTTTTCTGATATTGACCGTAACGCTCACTTTTGGACAAGGAAAAACTGCAGAAATAGGTTTTATATCTGATAACGATTTATACACATCGTCTAAATATGATATGTATTATACTAATGGTCTAGAGCTTTTTTATAGGTTTTTATCAAAAAACGATAATCCAAAAATCAATAAAAAAATTACCGAATTTAGAATAGGGCAATATATTTACAATCCGCGATTTTTAAACAAAGAAGCAGTTACAGTAAACGACCGACCGTTTACAGCTTATCTTTTTGCAGAAGCTGGTAGAAGTTTTTTTTATGAAAGCGAATCGGTATTAAAAACCGATTTTCAATTGGGTTTTATGGGGCCAAATGCTTTGGGAGAAGAAACTCAGGTTGGTTTTCATAATATTATAGGTTACAAAAAAGTTTACGGTTGGGAAAACCAGTTGCATAATGCTTTCGGCGTTCAGGCCCATGCTATTTATTCTAAAAAAATGTTTCCTTCAAAACATAATGATTTTGTAGATCTTCATTGGCAGTCAGAAGGTAATTTGGGAACCATTTTTTCAGGTGTTTCAACAGGATTTATGGCTCGATTTGGGTTTAAAAAACTGCTTCCAATTTACGATTCTAATATGTATGATGCTTCGGTAAGTGCGCATGATCAGCCAAATATTAGAGAATTTTATTTCTACGCAGCGCCAAGTGTCAATTATCAGTTTTATGATGCTACAATTGAGGGAAGCATGTTTAACGACACAAGTCCAATTACTTTTGAATTGGAGCCACTTCGTTTCAATGCCGAAGCTGGTTTAAAATATCGTCACAATAATTTCAATATCTCGTATTCTTTCCTATACCGCGGAAGAGAATTGAATGATCCAGGAATTGATACTAATTCTGGATATTTTTATGGGTCTATAAGGATGGGGTTTTTGTTGCGTTAAGTATTCTTGCCACAAAGGCACAAAGACACTAAGATTTTTTCGGAATAAAATTTAAAAAAAGTTATGGAAATCTGGTTAGAAAAATCTTTAGCGTTAGTAAAAAATAGTTCAATCAATTTAGATGATATAGATTATAAAAATATGATCTATTTATTTTACGAATATTTCTCAGACAGAAATCTAGCCAAGTTTATTTCTTGTTTGTATGATCTAGATGAAACTATATTACTTAACGAAATATATCATGTCATTGCAAATAAAGAATATGATTTGGATGAAGTTGAAAGAATAATGGTTTGTTTGAGAAAGTGGATTTTATCAATGGGCTGAATTGGATTAAAAGTCATTTTCAAATTAAACTGTTTTAGCTTGAGGTTGTTTTTGAGGTAATAAGGACGGGGTTTTTAATTAGGTAATTTTTTGAGTAAAATTTAAATCAATATGATTGGATATATTGTCTTCTTCGTTTTCTTAGCCATTTTTACTTTTGCTTGTATTAGATGGGGAACATTTTTGATTTCAGATTTAATAGCGGGACTTATTTTGTCCGTTTTCTTTACTTATTGTCATTTTGAAGATTTTAATAAAGGTACAATTCTGATCTTTTTGATGAATTTGATTTTCTATCTCTTTCAATTTATTTCGTCTGTATTCATTTATTTTGATAAAGGAAACGAAAAAAGAAGTTACTGGATATTTACCGTCCTTGGATTTGTTTTTTTAATGGTGATAGAAAAGATGATATTAAATTTTAATGATGCTTTTTTGGGAATGTATCTTCCTATTGCATTAGCTTTTTTTCCTATATATTTTTTAAAGTACTATTTTAAATATATCAAAGAGGAAGTTTGATGTTTTACAACACAATAAAACGAATATGGTTTTCCGTAAAATTTATTGTAAATAAAATTTGATATTTGTTTGTGTAAGCTAATGATTTTTAAAATCTTAGTAATTGATTTATTTTTATTAGTTTAGTTCTGATTTTACAGTTTGTCTAACTAACCATCAACCAGAAAATGACCACAAACATACCTAAGCAATCCATTAATCAGCTAAGAAAAACTCTTGAAAATTTTAAAATTAACGAGGCAATAGAGCTTTGCACCAATGAAGCCCAAACTCGTAAATTTTTGATTGAACCATTTTTTCAACTTTTAAACTATATTTCTAATGATTTGATTCCAGAATTCAATGCGGATTTTGGAGAACGTGTAAGTCAGAAAATTGATTACGCTATATTTCTTAATAAGAAGGAAACCATTCTTATAGAGGCAAAAAAATATAATAGTAAACTAAGTGATAAAGAAGCGGGTCAGCTTAACGGGTATTTTAGTAATACAAAAAGTTCAAGAATTGCAATTTTAACTAATGGAATTGAATATAGATTCTATTCAGATATTTTATTACCAAATGTAATTGACACTAAACCTTTTTTTATATTCAATTTGTCTAATTATTCTGATAAAGATCTAGAAACTCTTATTAAGTTTGATAAAAGATATGTGGTAATTAGTGAGATAATTAAAACTGCGCAAGATTGTGTTTTTGCGGAAGATTTTGAAGCAGGTTTGTTAAAGGAGTTTATAGTGCCTTCAAAAGATTTGTTGAAAATTATTCACAGGAATATGAACTTTAAGACCAAATTCAATGATGAAACGCAAGGTAAAATGATTACAATGATTAATTCTGCTTTGTTGAAATCTTTATATGATAAAAAAGTTCTTGCAGAATCAAATTCAAATACTGGTGGAATTATTACAACTGAAACAGAAATTCAGGCTTATCATACGATAAGAACTTTGTTAATACAAAATAAGAAAATTCCAAGTCAGAGAATTTTCTTTAAAGATTTTAAGAGCTTTTTTAACATTAGTATTGATGATCATCCTAAAAAAGTTATTTGCAAATTGGTTTTTACTGATGCAAAATTGAAAATCGCTATTGAAAATAATGAGTATTTATTAAGTAATGTAGATGATGTTTTGAAGTATAAAAATGAATTAATAAATAGGACGCTACTTTTGCTTGAATAATAAGTCTAGTAAGATATTTTTTCAATTGCCTCCAGCTTTAGCTGGAGGTTTTTAATTTAAGCAAATGGGCTTTAGCCAAATTAATAGAATATTTTGGCTAAAGCCTATTTGAAGGCAATATTTTTTGACCTCCAGCTAAAGCTGGAGGCAATTTATTTCTTTAATAATTCGATATAGTTATTGTTATGTTTCTCTCATTATAATGAGCTTAATTCGCACATGATTTTTAACGTTTGTTATTTGTTGTTTTGATTACAACGAAATATTGGCTATTATTTTTTTTATAACAGTTTAATCCCATCGACTTAAATTTCCTTCAGCTCTTTCAAAAAGTTCTTGCAATACACTTTTTAGTGTTCTTTCAGGAATTCCCGTTTCTAACATCTTAAGTAATTGATTTGCAGTTTTTCCAAGATCATCTTGATGAGAATATAAATTCATGAAATTTCCATTTTGGTCGAAAATTATGTATTCGCCGCTCTCGCATCCGTCTTCTTCAGCCATGATCCAGCCGATACAAGGAAAAGCTTCATTGATTTTTGCAGTTTGTTCTTTTGTAAGCAGTTCAAATTCCTGAAATTCGGGTCTGTCATTTCCCCAAAAAGCCACAATCATATCGATAATTCCAGTAGATTTATGTACAAATCCAGATCGTCTTTCAATATTAGAGAGAAGGCTTTGAGGAGAAAAAATACTGAAAATTTCTTCGGATTCGATGCCGCCAATCGTTTTGTAAAATGCTTTTAATTGTTCTGGAATGGGTTGCGAAAAATGAGAAGCTAATCTATCTATTTCTTCCTCTGTTGCTGGAGTTGCTTCTTTTATTTCATCATATTCAAGTTCACAAACAGAAAGGCGTGTTTTTATTTGTTCCATATCGTGTGGTATAATTTTTTAGTGAATGTAAGAATGTAAAAATGAAAAGAACAAATCCGATTAAAGTATATTTTTTGAGTAATTGAAATGTTTTGTTTGGATAAGTTTGTTCCATTTGGTTAAGGATTATTGGCATTTCATACAAAAATATAAAACGTTTATTAAAGAAATATCTTTCAAAAGATTTAGTTGTGTCAGAGTAAGTTTTGATTCAGAAGTAAAACACTTAACTCTTTGATAACATGAAAGATGGTTTTAATTATTTATTTTTAATTAAAAATTTAATCATGGATATTAATTGGAGTATAATAGCGATTGTAGCAATATTGGTAATTATCCTTGTTGTGCTAACAATCAGAAAAAATCAGCGTGAAAAAAAGAAACTTGAAAATTTGCTGAACAACGATTTTAAAAAAGCTGAGAAAGATAGAGTTGATGCAGATGATTCTGCTAATGAGAAATAAAGAATAATAATATAAAACCGTTTTTAGTTATCCTAAAAACGGTTTTATATTGTATTGCACTAAAAAAACTAAGACTTATTTTTTAGTGTAAATTCCTTTATAACTGCCTTTTGATTCTATTTGACTATCAGAAATTTTAACAAACTTAAGATTTCTTTTAGCAGAACCAATTTCGTTAAATTGCAGGTTATAAGTACTATCTGTTGCTGTCTCAACAATTTCTGGATCTTCACCTTTTATTATAAAATAGGTAATTTCACCTTTTGCTGAATAAGAATTTCCATTTGGATCAATAATAATATCATTTTTTGTGAATTCAATTATTTTTCCTTTACTATCGCTCCAAGATCCACGAATCCATGCTGGTGGGTTAATGCTTGTTTGGGCTTTCTTTCCGTTGCTGTCAACAATATCTTGATCTTCAGATGTGCACGCATACATAAAAACTACACATAATAATGCTAATAACTTTTTCATCATCTTTATTTTTTTGCAAAGATGGGATTGAAAGTTTTGTTGCTTTGCCTCAATAAGGTTTAATTGTAATAGTTTAGGGTATTTTTGAAATAAAAAAACCGTATCACAAAAGCAATACGGTTTATAGTGGAGAATACCGGATTCGAACCGGTCGCCTCTACGCTGCCAGCGTAGCGCTCTAGCCAAATGAGCTAATCCCCCTAGTTGTTTTGGGTTTTGCATTCGAACCGTCGCCTTCCCGATTTTTCATCGGGACACTCTAGCCAAATGAGCTAATCCCCCTAGTTATTTTGGGTTTTGCATTCGAACCGTCGCCTTCCCGATTTTTCATCGGGACACTCTAGCCAAATGAGCTAATCCCCCTAGTTGTTTTGGGTTTTGCATTCGAACCGTCGCCTTCCCGATTTTTCATCGGGACACTCTAGCCAAATGAGCTAATCCCCCAATGTGTTAAACAAATAAAGTCAATTAATTCTCAAAAAACAAATTTCAAGAAGTCCGAGTGAATTATTTTTCAAAAGCGTAACTTTACCTTTAAATCTAATTTTATGAGTCTAGAAAATGCTAACGGAAGTTTAGAAACTGCCTTTCAAAATACAATTGCGACACTACAATTTGGTCATCCAGCAAGTAATTCTTTTCCGCGTCAATTGTTAGATCGCCTGACTTCTGAAATTAATTCTTTAAGCAGAAATGAAAAAGTTTCAGTTATTATCTTGAAAAGTGAAGGGACTAAAACCTTTTGTTCTGGAGCTTCTTTTGATGAACTTTTAAAAGTAGAAAATGAAGAACAAGGTTTAGAATTCTTTTCTGGTTTTGCACATTTGCTAAATGCAATGCGAAATTGCAATAAACTAATTATTGGCCGTGTTCAGGGAAAAGCGGTTGGCGGCGGAGTTGGAATTATTTCGGCTTGCGATTATGTTTTTGGAACTCCACAAAGCGAAATTAAATTATCTGAATTAGCAATCGGAATTGGGCCATTTGTTATAGAACCGGCGGTTTCTCGTAAAATTGGTAAAACAGCAATGACTGAAATGACTTTGACCGGACATGAATGGAAATCGGCAGAATGGGCGCTTCAAAAAGGACTTTTTTCCGTTTTATGCGATGCTGAAAATCTAGATGAAAAAGTAGATGATTTTGCTAAAAAGTTAAGTTCGTACAATCCTGAAGCTTTATACGAAATGAAAAAGATTATCTGGGAAGGAACAGAAACCTGGGAATCACTTCTTTTTGAACGTGCAGCGATTACAGGAAGATTGGTATTATCCGATTTTACAAGAAATGCATTGCTTCAGTTTAAAAAATAGATATGATATAAGTCATTAATTTTAAATAAACAGAAACATAGTTTTGGAAAATGTTTTAAAATCAAATTTTCACTATATAAATTATTGAACATGACTATCATTTCGTTGCTACAAAAAGTTGACATTGCAGAGAAAATAAAAGATGCTCCAGACAGTGGTTATCAAATTGGTGTTGTAATTGGATCGTTTATTCCGTTTCTGATTTTGGGCGGAATTGCTTTGTGGATGTATAACCGTGCTAAAAAAAGAGACAAAAACGGTTATTAATTTGTAAATTTGCAAGCTTAAAATTAAACTTCGATGAGTAATATCAGAATTACAAAACAATTTAGTTTCGAAACCGGTCACGCTTTGTACGGTTACGACGGAAAATGCAAGAACGTTCACGGACACAGTTATAAATTATCGGTAACGGTTATTGGCTCGCCAATTACAGACCGATCGAATGTGAAGTTCGGAATGGTTATTGACTTTTCTGACCTAAAGAAAATTGTAAAAGAAGAAATCGTCGATCAATTTGATCATGCAACTGTTTTTAATCAGACAACTCCGCATGTTGAATTAGCTGCTGAATTAAAAAATCGCGGACATCACGTTATTTTAGTAGATTATCAGCCAACTAGTGAAAATATGGTGGTTGATTTTGCAGAAAGAATTAAAAACCGTCTGCCTGCTGGAATTTCTCTTTTCTCATTAAAACTTCAGGAAACTGAATCTTCTTTTGCAGAATGGTACGCTTCAGATAATCTGTAAAATAGTTAAAAGTGAAATGTGAAAAGTAAATTGAAAAATGCTTTTTCATTTCACATCTTACATCTCACAATTCACATCTCATATTAAATGAAAAAAATATATTTTGCTTCAGATCAGCATTTTGGTGCGCCAACTCCAGGATTGAGTCTTCCGCGTGAGAAAAAATTTGTGGCTTGGTTAGATGAGGTAAAAGAAGATGCAGAAGCGATTTTTTTACTTGGAGATTTATTTGATTTTTGGTTTGAATACAAAACAGTTGTTCCAAAAGGTTTTGTTCGAATTTTAGGAAAAATGGCCGAAATTCGCGACAGCGGAATTCCTATTTATTTTTTCGTTGGAAATCATGATCTTTGGATGGATGATTATTTTGAAACTGAATTGAACATTCCGGTTTATCACGATAATAAAGAATTTACGTTTAACGGAAAGACTTTTTTAATTGGTCACGGCGACGGAAAAGGTCCTGGTGATAAAGGTTATAAAAGAATGAAAAAGGTATTTACAAATCCGTTTTCAAAATGGCTTTTCCGTTGGTTGCATCCTGATGTTGGCGTTAGTTTAGCCCAATATTTATCAGTCAAAAACAAATTGATTTCTGGCGCTGATGATGTAAAGTTTTTAGGCGAAGAAAATGAGTGGCTAGTTTTATATGCGAAACGAAAACTAGAAACGAAACATTATAATTATTTCATTTTCGGACACCGTCATTTACCAATGATAATTCCTATTGGCGAAGATTCTAAATATGTTAATCTAGGCGACTGGATTGGCTACTTTACGTATGGAGTTTTTGATGGAGAAAATTTTGAACTTAAAAAATTCGAAAAATAGTTTAAAGTTAGTCCAAAGTCGAAAGTCCAAAGTCGCAACCGAAATTTTAAAACAAAATTTTTATTTAGCACTCGCTGGATAAATTCCAATTTTGTGGGTTCTTAAAATATAATTTGATAATTGTTTGCTGTTTGAAAGCTGAAAACTAATGGCGTTTGAAGCTTTTTTAGGCATGTGGCATTCTACACAATTATCGGCTAATAATTTTTCAGGCATTGTTTTAAGCGTCGTTTGATTGTGTTTTAAACCTTGATGACAGCTCATGCAGATTTTAGAATAAGAAGCCATATTCTTAGAAGCATTTTCATGCGGATTATGACAAGTAATACAATCCATTTTTTCGCTGTTCACAAAACATTTGCTTTGCGCCATTAAACGAAATTGATTTCCGTGAACATCAAATTTTGCGGTATCTGTAATGCTTCTCGTTTCACGAAAGAATTCCGATAAATTATCTCCAGGTTTAAACTCAAAACGAGATTTTAATTTCATTCCGTCATTTCCTGCATGACACAATGCACAAGCATCTAATTTTTGCTGTCTGGTAAGAGTTTTGAAACTTGTAATGCTATTGGCAACTTTTACATTTGGGTTTTTCAAATGAAATTCGGCATGTTTTTTTGCGGGTCCGTGACAGCGTTCGCAATCAATTCCGTAAACAATAGTTTTTTTATTGATTACATCTTCGATATCCATCGACATGAAGTTTTTTTCTGCAGAACTCTGATCAACAGTTCGAGAACTGATATTTGAACTGTGACAAGCGTAGCAATCTTTAACGACCATACGGTCAAAATATGGTTTATCAGCTGGAAATCCTGGACTTGTTGCCCAATTGTTTATTGAGTGATAAAAAGAAAGCGGTAATTCGTAAGTATTATTATTTTTCCAATAGACAGATGTCTGTGCGTGTTTTGTTCCAAATACAATTTCGAATTTATATCTATCAGTTTCTTTTCCATTTTTATACAAAACCTGATACAAACTGTCTCCCTGTTTTTCCATCACCAGTTTGGTATCTTTATCATAAATGAAAGTATGGTTTTTAGAATCAAAATCTCCAGAAACATTTCCTAAAATAGCTGGAGCTGTCGCTTTAAAATGTGAACTGTTAAAAACCATTTCTGATTGCACTTTATGGCATTGCACACAGCTTTCAGAACCTGCATAATCAGTTCCACGCGGATCGATATATTCTTCAGATTTATTGTTGCAGCTGACAATGAAAATTGTCGCAAGAATAGTAGTAAGTAGAAATACAGCTTTTTTCATTGCTGTAAATATACTTTTTTTTGAATTGAATCAAAATATATTTCAATAATGAAAAAATGTTGTTAAAATATTTAGAATGCTTCTTAATTCATGCCAACTCCGTAAACATATTCATCCAGTTCAATTTTGAATAAAGAGCCTTCGACCAAATCTTTAATCGATTTTAATTCAGTCATATTTACAGCCAAATCTATCGAATTGCATGGTGTTTTCAATAAAAACTTATGGCAAGAATATTTCATTTCACAAGCTTCACAACAAGAGTTTTCAATCATACTATCTTCAATCAAATCGCAAAATTGATTCAATTCCTGAACTGTAAAATAAAAGCCAGTTTCTTTAAAAACTAATTGCACTTTGTCTGAAATTGTAGTGTTATGATCTTTCCAGTAAAAAGCTATGCCAAAGTTATTATGATATATTTGTTCAATTTCTCTCATCGTAAATCCTTTAATTTCAACAAATATAAATATTATTTATATTAATTCTAAATAAAAGAATCATAAAAAAGAGTAAAACTTTTACTGACACATCATGTTGAGGTAAAAAGTCAAGCTTTGTCCGCTTTTAAACCAATTGGCCATATTTTTTTCTCTGTAAAAACTATTTTCGGTTACGGATGCGGCTGTAGAAATAGAGAAGAATTTGCTTTTTTCATTGGTTTTTATGCTTTCAATCCATTGAATTGTCACAGCAATATCTCCCATTTCTTTATCCAGATAAATGTCGTAAGGTTTTAAATCGACCGTAAACAATCCAAGTTTGTTGTCTTTTACTTCAAAAATTATGTCTTTTTCAATTAAGATTTTGGAAGGAAGACCGTTTTCAACTTTATAAAAGTTCAATCTAAATTTAACCGATTTAAATTCGTTTGAAGTAATGTTGAAATTAAAATTTTCTGCTTTGCAGTCTTTTTTGATTTGAAATTCCATTCCTCTTTCACGGCTTAAATAATCATCAACGGTTTTGTCTAAAGCAGTAAAAAAATTGAAATGCATAAGACCAAGTCCTTTTGAGCTTCTGCCAAATTGTTTTGGTTTAGGTTTTTTGAAAGAGACCACAACTTCCTTCAAAGAATTTTCAGAAGGAATCATTTCAATAACATTATGGTCAGATTTCAGTTGATTGACCAGTAATTTTTTGGTTTCAAAACCAATATGAGAAAAGACAATTGTATCGTTAGGATTTACTTTTTCATTTAATTTTAATTTGAAAATCCCTTTAGAATTTGAAACAGTTCCGACATTTTTATTAGCGATTCCGATATTTACATAATCGAGATCTTCGTTGTTTTGCGTATTTTTCAGTTTACCTGAAATAGCAGATTCTTGAGCGAAAATAGTAGATGTAAAAATAACAGAAAATAAAAATGCGGTATATTTCATTTGCTTGATTTTTAGAATAAAGAAATGAAATAAGATTAAAATTGAATACTCTTTTATTCAATTTTTAACATTTGAAAATAAACTCTTTTACAGCTATTTATAAAGAGTTACAATCGAAGAAAGTTTTAATTCATGCCCGCGCCATGAATATATTCATTGAGATTAAGTCGAAATAAAGAACCTTCAACCAAGTCTTTTATGGAAGTTAATTCAATTGGTGATATTTCTAAATCTATCGCAACATAGGGTGTTTTCAATAAAAAATTATCGAAGGCACGTTTTACACCACGTGTATCATAATCGTTATGGTCTGTTACGCAGTCTTCAATTAAATCGTGAAATTCATTTAATTCTTGAACTGAAAAATAAAATCCCATTTGTTTAAAAAGCAGCTGAATTTTATCTGATATAACTTCGTTGCCTTCTTTCCAATAAAATGAAATTCCAAAATCGTTTCGGTATATCTGCTCGATGTCTTTCATGACAAATTTTTTAGGCCACAAAGATACACTCTGTTTGTATTAATACTTGATTAATAAAAGCATAAAAAAAAGCTAAAAAATCTTATTAGTATTTGATTTTGAGTTGTTTATAATTCGGTTTTTAGATGGATTATTTCAGCCAATATTTTAGTTTGGAAAGAAATGCTGCCTGTTGGTCAACAAATAAATAATGTGAGCAATTGTCCAGAAAAGCGAAGTGTTTTTCTCCAGTTATAGCTTTCATAGAATTAATTTGAGCAGATGAAAAAATGCCGTCATCTTTTCCGTAAATTCCATAAATAGGAACTCCAGCAGATTTGATTTTCTTTAAATAAGGCCTGCTGTCGATGTTGTTTTGTTTTTCGTTTTGATAAAAAACTAACGGCGCATTTTTATTTCGAATATTAGTTTTATAAAAATCTCCAGCTTCGTAATCGGCGTAAAGTTTTTTAGATTCTGGGGTCGGATTTGGCATTTTAAAAAAGCCATTTTCTCCTGCAAGTTCGTAACAGCCTTTTCTATATTCGGCAGAGTTTTTATCTAAATTTTCTACAATGCTGATTTTTTTCAATTGTTCAGAATTGCTATTGTATTTTTTCTTCAGCGCATTTAAAATGTGATCATAAGTTTCTTGCTGTGAAAATAAAGCGCCAGCCAAAACCAAAGCGCTCACATTTTGTGGATATTTATCGGTATAAAGTGTTGCGACTAAACCGCCAAAACTATGGCCAAGCAAAATAGCTTTTTTTAAATGGTATGTTGCATAAATCGAATTTAAATCCTGAAAAGCTTCTTCGTAAGTAAATTTTGCATTTGGATCTGAAGATCTTCCTTCGCCTCTTCGGTCATAAGCAATAACATAAAAACCTAAATCAGCCAGTTTTTGAGCTGTTGTTCCTTCAAACAAAGTTGCATTGCCGCTTGGCCCGCCGTGAATGAAAATTATGGTTTTATTCTTTTCGTTTCCGTAGGTTTTGATATAAAGATTTTGTCCATTTGCAAAAAAGGAAAATATAAAAAACAAAGAAAGAAAAAAGGATTTCATCTATTCTAATTTATGATGATCATCCATATCTTTTTTCAAATCTAAATTTCTAAAAGTTGGAGATTTCAATGCAGTGAAAACTACAGTTAAAAGCGTAATACTTCCTCCAAAAACTACAGAAGTAACTGCTCCCATCAATTTGGCAGTTGCACCACTTTCAAAAGCGCCTAATTCATTTGAAGATCCAACAAAAATCGAGTTTACGGCACCAACGCGTCCGCGCATATGATCTGGAGTTTTTAGCTGTAAAATAGTCTGACGTATCACTACTGAAATTCCATCAGCTAATCCGCTTAAAAATAAGGCAAAAACAGAAAGCCAGAAATAAGTCGATAATCCGAAGAGAATGATGGATAAACCAAAAACAAAAATGGCAATTAAAAGTTTCTTTCCTGCATTTTCATACAAAGGAACATAAGCCGAAACTAGCATTGTGATAAAAGCACCAACAGCAGGTGCGGCTCTTAAAATTCCGAAACCTTCAGAACCAACTTTCAAGATGTCTTGGGCAAAAACGGGCAATAATGCTACGGCACCTCCAAAAAGTACTGCAATCATATCGAGTGATAATGCGCCAAGAACAATTTTGTTTTTAAAAACAAATGTCAAGCCTTCCATAAGACTGTCTTTTATAGATTCTCCCATTTTTGGATTTACGATCGGTTTTTGGCTGATTTGTGATAGGGCAACTAACGAAAGAATTGAAAATCCAAAAACCAAACACATTGACCAGTGAACCCCAATCCAGTTAATTGAGAAACCTGCCAATGCTGGGCCCATAACGGCTCCAATTTGCCAAACCGAACTGCTCCAAGTTGCAGCATTTGGATATACTTTTTTAGGAATAATCAATGATAAAAGCGAGAAGATAGTTGGTCCCATAAAAGAACGAACGATTCCTCCAAAAAATACTAAAGCGTAAATGGAATACAAAATAAGATACGTAGACCAGCCTCCAATTACTTTTGGCCAAGTCAACAAGAAAAGCCCAAAACTAATTACAGAAAATCCTAAAATACATTTTACCAATAAGCTTTTCTTTTCTCTTTGATCTACAATATGTCCTGCAAACAAAGACATTGAAACAGCAGGAATAATTTCCATTAAACCAATAATTCCTAAAGAAAGCGGGTTTTTGGTTAAACTGTAAACTTCCCATTCAATTACAATAAATTGCATTGACCAGGCAAAAACCATTGCAAAACGCAATAATAAAAATACGTTGAATTCTCTATATCGAAGTGCCTGATAAGGATCTGGCTTATTTGATTTAATTTCTTCCATTTGTTCTAATGTCTTTCAGCATAAGCTGTGTTGAAATAGTTCCGTTCCATTCGTTTTCTGCAATGCAGTACGCCAATTGAAACGGATTTTGATTTTGTACAATGTTTAATTTTTTTCCGAGTCCAAAGCCAATTGCGGCGATTCCGTCAGTCCCGAGGCTTCGGGATTGTTTGGCAAAAAGCCTTAAATGCTCTTCTTCTGCGCCTAAAGTTTTGGCATAACCGGTGTCTATTGCATCAGAAGTCATAAAAACGGGTGTCATATTTTGCGGACCAAAAGGTTCAAATTGTTTTAAAATCCGAATGAGTTTTGGCGTTATATCAGAGAAATTGATTTCAGCATCGATTTCGATTTCTGGAGTTCGCATTTCAGGTAAAATGGTTTCCGCAACTTGTTTTTCAAAAGCCTCTTTAAAGTTTTGATAGTTTTCTGCTTTTAAAGTCATTCCAGCAGCGTACATGTGGCCTCCAAATTGTTCCAAATGTTCAGCGCAGGCGTCTAATGCATTATAAACATCAAAACCTTTTACAGATCGGGCAGAAGCAGCATATTTGTCACCACTTTTAGTAAAAACCAAAGTTGGACGATAATAGGTTTCAATTAATCTTGAAGCTACAATTCCGATTACGCCTTTGTGCCAATCTTCCTGAAAAACTACAGTCGAAAAACGTTCTTCTTCATTATTTTCGATAATCTGCTTAAACGCTTCTTTCGTAATTTTTTTATCTAAATCTTTTCGGTCGGCGTTGTATTGTTCAATTTCTGAAGCAAATTGCTGTGCTTGTTCAAAGTTGAATTCCGTTAATAATTCAACTGCATGATTTCCATGTTTGATTCTTCCCGCCGCATTAATTCTTGGTGAAATTATAAAAACAACATCGGTAATATCAAGAACTTTCTTTTTTACTTGATGCGTTAAAGCTTTAATTCCTGGTCTTGGTTCGCTGTTAATGACTTTCAACCCGAAATGAGCTAAAACACGATTTTCTCCTGTAATCGGAACAATATCGGCAGCAATTGCAGTAGCAACCAAATCAAGGTATGGAACTAAATCTTCAATAGTTTCATTTCGATTTTGGCCCAAAGCCTGAATCAATTTAAAACCAACTCCGCAACCGCACAATTCATCGTAAGGGTAGGAGCAGTCTTCTCTTTTTGGATCTAAAACGGCAATGGCATCTGGAAGAATTTCTCCAGGACGGTGGTGATCACAAACAATAAAGTCAATGTTTTTTGCTTTCGCGTAAGCGATATGATCAATCGATTTGATTCCGCAGTCGAGAGCTATAATTAAAGAAATTCCGTTGTCGTCGGCATAATCAATTCCTTTATAGGAAACTCCATAACCTTCGTCATAACGATCTGGAATGTAAGTTGCAATATTTGGATAATGCGATTTTAAATACGAAGAAACCAAAGAAACTGCTGTTGTTCCGTCGACATCGTAATCGCCAAAAACTAAGATGTTTTCTCCATTTTCGATGGCTTGTTCGATTCTCGCAACGGCTTTATCCATATCTTTCATCAAATACGGATCATGAAGATGTTCTAATGACGGACGAAAGAAATTCTTCGCTTCATCAAAAGTTTCAATTCCTCGCTGAATCAAAAGTGTTGCTACAAAATCTTCTACATTTAGAGCTTGTGCCAAAAGTTTGACTTTTTCTTCAGAAGGTTTTGGTTTTAAGGTCCAACGCATGGGTTGATTTTAAATTTTAGATTTTAGACTTCAGATTTTTGAAATCGTTTAATCTGATTGGTAATTTTTTTTGCCATTCCCGATAGCTATCGAGATAAAAGATTAAAAGGATTTTTAATCTGTAGTAGGACATATTCACTTTTTAACTTTGTCAAAGTTTCAAACTTTGACAAAGTTTTTTAGAGTATAGATTTCAGAAATCTAAAATCTACACTCTAAAATCTAAAATATTATTTCGCTTCTAAAGCATTTCCTTCGAACTTAATTCCATCCCAGCCTAAGTTGATGAAATTTCTAATATTTTGGTGATTTGTTCCGTTTGGATCGCCTAAAACTTCTTCAAAATAAAATGCTCCAAAACAAGCTAATGTTTCTTCTTTGCTTAAATTCTGCAATTTCGCGAAAGAAAATAATTTGCAAGAACCAGAATTTTCACCAGCTGCATTATGTTGTGTTCCGTTTTGAAAAGCTGTTGGAGTAAAGTTGTAGTTTTCTTCAATTACTGCAATAGTTTCTGGAAATGTGATTTGTGTCGGAGTTTGTTTTACTTTTTCTAAAAAGGCTTGTATGCTCATGATTTATTCTTTATTTATATTTTTTGGTTCATATTGTCAGTTCGAGCGGAGTCGAGAACTAAATCTGCATCTCGACTCCGCTCGATGTGACAAATGGAATTGAACTAACATTATTTTTTATTCTTCGTCATCCTTAGAAAATTTACTTTTCTTAGGTTCTTTTGTTATTGTTTTTCCAGCAACGACAACGACAATTTCGCCGCGTGGTGCTGTTTTTTCAAAATGCGCTAAAACTTCTTTTGCAGTTCCGCGTACATTTTCTTCGTGTAATTTTGATAATTCTCTCGAAACGCAAACTTGTCGTTCTTCTCCAAAATATTGTACAAATTCAGCTAAAGTTTTAACGAGTTTATGCGGAGAAACGTATAAAATCATCGTTCGAGTTTCTTCTGCTAAAGCCAAAAAGCGAGTTTGACGTCCTTTTTTATCAGGCAGAAAACCTTCAAAAATAAATTTGTCATTTGGTAATCCGCTGTTTACTAAAGCGGGAACAAAAGCAGTTGCGCCAGGAAGACATTCAACTTCAATTTTATTTTCGACACAAGCACGAGTCAATAAAAAACCAGGATCTGAAATGGCTGGAGTTCCAGCATCTGAAATCAAAGCGATGGTTTCGCCCGCTTTCAAACGTGCAATTAAGTTTTCAGTAGTTTTATGCTCGTTGTGCATGTGATGGCTATGCATGTGCGTGCCAATTTCAAAATGCTTTAGGAGTTTTCCGCTTGTTCGGGTGTCTTCCGCCAAAATCAAATCGACTTCTTTTAAAACCCTAATGGCTCTAAAAGTCATGTCTTCAAGATTGCCAATTGGCGTTGGAACGATATATAATTTTGACATATTCTATTTTAATATTTAACACGGATTGTACAAATTGTCACAGATTCTAATCTTTCGAAAAATTGCACTAACTATAAATTCGTGTTAATCTGTGAAATTTGTGTTTTGTTTTTAAGCGAATTTTTTCTCGATAATTCCCATAAAACGCTCGGTATAATCTTCTTTTCCATCCCAGTTATTATAATCTGGTTTGACCATGTTTTCGATAAAATCTTTAGCTTCGCTATAAGAATCAAAAGTCATTAATTGGTTTAAAACACGGCTGTAATCTTCGGTGCTGTTTCCAAAAAGATTTTTAGTAAAAGCGATTCGATCATTCAAATCAATATGAAATCCTCTAGACAGTTTTTCATTTAAACTTACTGCTTTTGGTTGTGCAGGAGTTTCAAGAATTGCTGTTTCGATTTTTTTCTCTTCCTTTTTTTCTTCTTTAAAATCATTAATCGAAGGAGTTTTTACAGGCGGAACAGCTTCAAAACTATCTACTTTTACAAATTGCGCATCGGCATAATTCACGCCAAAATCTTCAAACTGTATTGTCGGAATTGAAGAAGTTGGAGCTTTTGGTTCTTCTTTAACTTCATCTTTGATTTCTTCTACTTCTAATTCGAAAGCAGGTTTGAAATCAGAAATTGGTTTTAAATCGTTTACAGTTGTAAATGAAAGTTCATCATTTTTAGATTCTTCTACCTTTTCAATTTCTTTTTCAGCTTCAGGTTCTATAATTTCAGCAACAATTGGTTCAATTGTTTCTTCAATAACTGGTTCTTCAATTTCTGCAACAGGTTGAACAGTTTCTTTAACTTCTTCAGCAATTGGTTCAGCAGTTTCAATAATTTCTACTGGTTGTTCTTCTGAAATTTCAGGTTCGTAAGATTCTTCAAGTGCGATTACTTTTTCTGCAGTTGGAGCTTCATTTTCGATTAAAGCTGGAATTGCACTTTCTTCTTTGTCGAAAATAATTTCCAATTCAGCATTGATTTCTGTCTGTCCGATTGTTGGTTTTAAGGTGTCGAAATTTTCGTCAACAAATTTTAATACGGCTAATTTCTCATATAATTTCTGAGTTTCAAGGTACAATTGATTGATATCGGATTTGTTTTTAAGTTTCAAAATTCGATGTGCAATGCTGATTAAATCAGCTTCCAATTTTTTTTTCATAACTGTTGAAAATTATAGTGAATAAGGTATTTTAGTGTATTTGATGTCTGAATGTCTCTATTCTCAAGGAAATTCAAAAGATAATTTTTTATTTCTGTTAATACGCTTTCGCGAATCTAAGGTTTGGTAAAAATTTTCTACTTTTGAAAAAATGTAAAACAGTACATTTTTACATTAATTTATTGCCAGTACAAAGTAATAAAAACTATTCATTTTTAAAGGTAGAAAAATACAAAATGTTTCTCGAAAATACAGTAAATCACAAAGAACAATTTGGTTGGATTGAAGTTATTTGTGGATCAATGTTTTCGGGTAAAACCGAAGAGCTGATCCGAAGATTAAAGCGTGCTCAATTTGCCAAACAAAAAGTCGAAATTTTTAAACCCGCTATTGATACCCGTTATCATGACGAAATGGTAGTGTCTCACGATGCCAACGAAATTCGTTCTACACCAGTTCCTGCAGCGGCTAATATCTTGATTTTGGCACAAGGCTGTGATGTGATTGGTATTGACGAAGCGCAGTTTTTTGATGATGAAATTATTACCGTTTGCAATGATTTAGCAAATCAAGGAATTCGTGTAATTGTGGCTGGATTGGATATGGATTTTAAAGGAAATCCGTTTGGACCAATGCCTGGACTTATGGCAACTGCTGAATATGTAACAAAAGTTCATGCTGTTTGTACACGAACTGGAAATTTAGCCAATTATAGTTTTAGAAAAACCGCTAATGATAAATTAGTAATGCTTGGCGAAACCGAAGAATACGAGCCACTTAGTCGTGCAGCGTATTTTAATGCAATGAAAAAGAATCAGGAAAAATAGATTTTTATATTCCATTTATAGGCCTTAATAAACAATACAAAGTATGAGAAAACAAAATATTTTATTATTAGTTATAATTGGAATCGCAGTGGCTTTGGCTGTTTTTTTTCAGTTTTATCTTTCTGAAAATGCTACCGAAGTAAAAACAGAAATCACAGAATTAGTTGAAAAATATAATAAAAACTGTCCGTTAAATATTCAGGAAGGCATCCGATTGGATAGTGTGACTTTGGGTGAAGAAAGAGAAGTTCAATATAATTTGACATTGTTGAATGTTGCAAAAGAAACTGCAGAAGTGAATGTAATTCAAGAAGAAATTGAAAAAAGTCTTATCAGCACTGCAAAAGCAAATCCTGGACTTCAGGTTTTTAGAGATAATGATTATACGTTGATTTATCATTACAGCGATAAAAAGAAAGTGTTTTTATTTGATGTAAAGATTTTGCCAGATCAGTATAAATAAAGACTCTATTGATATTAGAATTAAACCCGATAGTTTTTTAAAACCTGTCGGGTTTGTTGTTTATTGATATTATACATTCCGTAGGAATGTTTGGTCGGTAGAATTTTTTAATTTGGTTCACCAGATATACGTTCCGTAGGAACGTTTGATTGCGTTTCAAAAATATTCATTGGTTAAAACAAGTGTCCTTACAGGACCCAACCGAAATGCCGTTACTATTTTTTTCTACCAACGAGATATTCCTACGGAATAACAAATTCTAATATTTGAGATGAGCTAATTGATAAAAACAAAACCCGACAAGTTTTTAAAATCTGTCGGGTTTGCTATTTAAATGAACTTATATTTCTGATATGGTTAGAGAAAGTTTAAATCTTCTTTCTCATTCTCGCCACCGGAATATCAAGTTGTTCGCGGTATTTAGCAATTGTTCTTCTAGCAATTGGATAGCCTTTTTCTTTTAAGATTTCAGCCAATTGATCGTCTGGAAGCGGTTTTCTTTTATCTTCTTCCTCAATTGTGTTTTGAAGAATTTTTTTGATTTCAAGAGTAGAAACATCTTCTCCCTGATCATTTTTCATTGCTTCAGAGAAGAATTCTTTAATCAGTTTCGTTCCGTATGGCGTTTCAACATATTTGCTGTTGGCAACACGTGAAATCGTCGAAATATCCAAACCAACCATATCGGCAATGTCTTTTAAGATCATTGGTTTTAGTTTGGTTTCGTCACCGTCTAAGAAATATTCTTCTTGATAATGCATAATTGCATTCATCGTTACAAAAAGTGTTTCCTGACGCTGTCTAATCGCATCGATAAACCATTTTGCAGAATCCAGTTTTTGTTTGATAAACTGAACCGCATCTTTCTGAGCAGTTGATTTATCACGAGATTCTTTATACGTTTGCATCATTTCTTGATAATCTTTAGAAACGTGCAGAGAAGGAGCATTACGTCCGTTTAAAGTCAATTCCAATTCGCCGTCAACAATTCTGATCGCAAAGTCTGGAACCACATTTTCTGTAACTTTATTATTTCCAGTAAAAGAACCGCCTGGTTTTGGGTTCAGTCTTTCAATTTCGTGAATCGCTTTTTTAAGCTGTTCGTTTGAAATGCTGTATTTCTGTAATAATTTATCGTAATGTTTCTTCGTAAAAGCATCAAACTGATTTTCGATAATGTCAATCGCTAAATCAACATATTCAGTTGGTGTTTTGTGTTTTAATTGAAGCAACAAACATTCCTGCAAATCACGCGCTCCAACTCCCGAAGGTTCCAATTCGTGAATCACGGTCATCATTTTTTCGACCATTGCTTCATCAGTATAAATTCCCTGAGTAAAAGCCATGTCGTCAACAATATCAGGAATGCTTCTGCGGATGTAACCCATATCATCAATACTTCCTACTAAGAACTCAGCGATTTCGCGCTCTTCATCATTCAAAATAAAAGTATTCAGCTGATTGATTAAATCCTGATGAAAACTTATCGGAGCCGCAAAAGGCGTTTCACGTTCTTCGTCGTCACTATAATTGTTTACCTGAGTTTTGTAATCAGGCGTATCGTCGTCGCTTAAGTATTCGTCAATATTAATGTCGTCTGCTTCGATTCTGTCTGATTCTGCATCATCATAATCGTCGTAGTCTTCATTAGCGTATTCATCAGCTTCGTAATCGTCTTCTTTTCCAGCTTCAAGTGCTGGATTTTCGTTCATTTCTTCCAATAAACGTTGTTCAAAAGCTTGCGTAGGCAATTGAATTAACTTCATCAGCTGAATTTGCTGTGGAGATAATTTTTGGGATAATTTTAAATTTAAAAATTGCTTTAGCATGATAAGGCACTACTTTTTTTTAGCCACTAAGACGCGAAGGCGCAAAGTTTTTATTTTTATTTGCCTATAAGGCTTTTATTTGATTTTTTTTAAAATGCTCTTTTTGTATTTATAAATCGTCTAATACCACTTTTGATTAGTGGTACGTTGAAATTAATTAAAAAGCCTAAATCTTTATTCAATAGTTTTAATTGACTTATGATTTGTGCTTCCCAAACTGGATTTATTTGTTCAACTGCTTTTATTTCTACTATTATAGAATCTTCAATTAGTAAATCTAATCTTAATCCTTCGCTAAATTCAATTCCGTCATAAAAGATGGGAATATCAACTTGGCGTCTTACATCAAGACCAGTTTTAGCAATTTCGTGAGCTAAACAAACTTCATAAACTCTTTCTAATAATCCAGGTCCAAGTTGTTTATGAACCTTAAATGCTGAGTTTACAATTATTTTTCCAATTTCTTCCGTTCTTTCAGAGAGCATATTTTTTTAAGGGTTTTGCCACGAAGGCGCGAAGGCACAAAGTTTTTTTAAGTTTTTAAATCTTCACTAAAAAATTAAAATAATACTTGTGAATTTGTGTCTTCGTGGTATTATTTTAATTTTTTTCGAGTCTTTAATTCAGTTAATTTAAAAATAAACTTAGCGTCTTTGTGCCTTTGTGGCAAAAACTTTATTTCTTAGAACTCTGCACTTCCAGGAGTTCTTGGGAAAGGAATTACGTCTCTAATGTTTGTCATTCCAGTTACAAACAATACTAAACGCTCAAATCCTAAACCGAAACCTGCGTGAGTTGCCGATCCAAATCTTCTGGTGTCTAAGTACCAGTATAATTCTTCTTTGTCAATTCCAAGTTTTTCCATTTTCTCAACCAAAACATCGTAACGCTCTTCTCTTTCAGAACCACCAACGATTTCTCCAATTCCAGGGAAAAGGATGTCCATAGCGCGAACAGTTTCTCTTCCAGGTTCTGTGTTGTCATTCAAACGCATGTAAAATGCTTTGATGTTTGCTGGGTAATCGTATAAAATTACCGGACATTTAAAGTGTTTTTCAACCAAGAAACGCTCGTGTTCTGATTGTAAATCAGCTCCCCATTCGTTGATTAAGTATTGGAATTTCTTCTTTTTATTTGGAGTTGAATCTCTTAAAATGTCAATTGCTTCTGTATAAGAAACACGTTTGAAGTTGTTTTCTAACACGAAGTTCAATTTCTCTAACAAAGCCATTTCGCTTCTTTCAGCTTGTGGTTTTGATTTTTCTTCTTCTAAAAGTCTTCCTTCCAAGAACTTCAAATCATCCTGACAGTTGTCTAAAGCATATTTAATTACATACTGAATAAAATCTTCAGCCAAATCCATGTTGTCATCCAAGTCGTTGAAAGCAACTTCCGGCTCGATCATCCAGAATTCTGCTAAGTGACGAGAAGTGTTTGAATTCTCTGCTCTAAACGTTGGTCCAAAAGTATAAATCTGACCCAAAGCCATTGCGAAAGTTTCCCCTTCTAATTGTCCAGAAACGGTCAAGTTCGTATGTTTTCCGAAGAAATCTTTTTTGAAATCAATGTTTCCTTCTTCATTTTTTGGAAGATTATCCAATGGTAAAGAAGTAACTTGGAACATTTCTCCAGCACCTTCAGCATCAGCTCCAGTGATAATTGGCGTGTTTACATACACGAAACCTTTTTGCTGGAAATAGCTGTGAACCGCATAAGACAATACCGAACGCACACGCATAATTGCACCAAAAGCATTTGTACGTACACGCAAGTGAGCGTTTTCACGTAAAAATTCTAAAGAGTGTTTTTTAGGCTGCATTGGGAATTTCTCCGCGTCTGAATCTCCAAGAATTTCAAGTTTTGTAACCTGAATTTCATATTTCTGACCCGCACCTTTACTTTCAACCAAAGTTCCAATTACAGAAACCGCAGCTCCAGTCGTGATTCTTTTTAAAGTCTCTTCTGGTGTATTTTCAAAATCAACAACACATTGAATATTATTAATTGTAGAACCGTCATTAAGCGCGATGAACTGATTATTTCTAAAAGTTCTCACCCATCCTTTTGCATTCACTTCCTGTAGCGTCGTCGTACTGTTTAATAAGTCTTTAACCTTTGTGTGTCTCATTTTAATTTTAGATTTATAGATTGCTGATTTTATATCAAAATAAAACCAGTGTTTTTTATATCGAATTGCAAATATAAACGATAATAATTAATTTTTGAAGCTGTTTCCTGCTCTCCGCTGTATCTTTCTATTTTTAAAGAAAAAATAGAAAGGATGCCGCTTCGATCAGGGCTAGGGCATTCGTTTTCAAGATAACCAAATTGTTTTTCTTTTTTGTCATTCCGAGGAACGAGGAATCACACTAGTAATTCCGCAAAGAAAGTCTACAAAGTTGTCGAGCTTCGAGTGTGATTTCTCCTTCGTCGAAATGACAATATTGTGAAATAGTTATTTTAAGAAATCATATAATCTTAAAATAAATAATATGCTTCCCGCAATAATTAAAAATAGCCAATATTTTTTTAGAGATTTTAAATCTTCTCTGTTTGAGGATTTTAAAATTATTCCAAAGACAATTGGTATTACTGCTGTAAATAAACCTAGCATATTTAATGTTTTATTTTTCCAAATTCTCCAATTCCTCTTTCTTAGTTTTCTTCTTTTCAAAAGTCAAAACCAACGAAGGTAATACAACCAAATTCGCAAACATCGCAAAAGCCAAAGTACAAGAAATTAATCCACCAAGCGCAATGGTTCCGCTGAAGCTTGATAAAGTAAAAGTCGCAAAACCTAAAATCAAAACTACAGAAGTATAGAAAGTACTAATTCCAGTTTCTCTTAATGCACTGAAAACCGATTTTTTCACTTTTCCGCCACTTTGAAGCAAATCGTGTCTGTATTTTGCCATAAACTGAATCGCATTGTCAACCGAAATTCCGAAGGCGATACTGAATACCAAAATCGTAGAAGGTTTCAACGGAATTCCGAAATAACCCATTAATCCAGACGTAATACAAAGCGGTAAAATATTTGTAATTACTGATGCCATTACCATTTTGAAAGAACGGAATAAGTACAAAATTAAAACTGCAATTGTCAAAATTGCGAAAATCAAAGATTCGATTAAGTTGTCAACTAAGTATGATGTTCCTTTCTGAAAAACCAATGCTTTTCCGGTAACGGTAACTTCAAAACGGTCTTTTGGGAAAATTTCATCAATTTTTGAATGTAATTTTTTCTCCACTTTTGCCATTTCATCTGTTCCAATATCTTTCATGAAAGTCGTGATTCTGGCATATTGTCCAGTTGAATCAACATAAGCTTTCATTAGATTTTCTTTGCTGTTTTTCGTAGCATTTTTGGCATAACTTAAAATAAAAGTCTGCTCTTGTGAAGTTGGCAATTGATAATATTCTGGATTTCCGTTGTAGAAAGCTTGTTTCGAATATTTAACCAAATTCACAACCGAAACTGGTTTTGCCAATTCTGGAATTTCAGCAATAGTATTTTGCAATTCATCCATTTTACGAATTGTAGAAGCCTTCATAACACCTTTTTTCTTTTTGGTGTCAATCATAATTTCCAACGGCATAACTCCGTTAAATTCTTTTTCGTAAAATAAAATATCTTTAAAGAAAGAAGCACTTTTCGGCATTTCGCCAATCAAACTTCCTGAAACTTTCATTTGTGAAACTCCAATTACGCTGAAAACCAAAAGCAAACCATAAACAATATAAACAACTTTACGTTTTGATTTTACCAAGTCTTCTACAACATTCAATAAAGTCGAAATGTATGTTTTTGTTAAATGGTATAAGTGTTTTTCTTTTGGCAAAGGCATGAAACTGTAAATAATTGGCACGATGAAAAGCGTCAATAAGTAAACAGAAATCACGTTGATTGAAGTTACCATTCCGAATTCGAAAAGAAGATCGTTTCCTGTAATCATGAATGTTGCAAAACCAATCGCGGTAGTTAAATTTGTCATTAAAGTCGAAACTCCAATTTTAGAAATAACACGCTGTAAAGCTTTTGCCTGATTATTATGCAATTTGATTTCCTGCTGGTATTTATTGATTAAGAAAATACAGTTTGTAATTCCGATTACAATAATCAGCGGTGGAATAATAGCTGTTAAAATCGTGATTTTATAACCAAATAATCCCAACGTTCCAAATGACCAGATTACGCCGACTATTAAAATACAAATTGAAATAAATGTCGCTCTAAACGAACGGAAAAAAAAAAAGAAAATCAGAGAAACGGTCAATAAAGCCGCGCCAATGAAAAGTCCGATTTCGCCTTTCATATCGGCAGCATTAATCGTTCTAATGTATGGCATTCCAGAAACTTTAAGATCGATTCCTGTTGTTTTTTCGAATTTATCGATTTTCGGAACTAAATTTTCAAGTATGAAAGCCTTTCTTTGTGGCGTATTTACTAAAGCTTTATTGATATAAATCGCAGAACGGACACTTCCGCTTTCTTTGTTAAACAATAATCCTTCGTAAAATGGCAGGTTGTTGAATAATTCGTGCTGAACGCTTTTTAAATATGCTGGATCTAAAACTTTGCTTTGATCGATAAATGGAGTTAAAACGAATTTTTCGTTAATCGTATCTTTTTCCAGTTTTTTTAAATCATTTAAAGAAACTACTAAATCAACTTCTTTAGACTTTTTTAAACCTGTCATCAACTCATTCCAAGCGGCATAATTCTTAGGCGTAAAAAAGTTTTTATCCTGAAAACCAATAACCACAAGGTTTCCTTCTTCACCAAATTTATCTAAGAATTTTTGGTATTCTTTATTCGCAATATGATCTTTAGGAAGCAGGTTTGCTTCGGTATACGTCATAGAAAGATTCTTCCATTGGTAACCAAGGAAAATAGTTAAGGCAGATAGGATAACCAGAATTGTTATTCTGTTTTTAAGTATAATTCGGGCCAACTTCTCCCAAAATCCAACTTGAATAGTGTTTTTCATAAATTCTTTAAAAATGGTTGCAAATGTAGTGAAAAGTGCTCGAAATCATAAACAATCGTTTGTATTTTACTTAATGTTAACACAAATTTGCCAGCTTTAGGTTTGTGATAATTTTCTTGTTTTTTGTTATAGAACCAGTAGCTTTTCCCATATTTGTAGTGAATTTACAATTGATTAATACAATTCAAAACAAGCTAAATGCAACAAAACAATACAACAACTTTTATTTTTCTGGCAATTCTGTTGCTGTTAATCGTCATCATTTGTTTTATGGTTTACCAATTAATGCAAACCAAAAAAGCGAAAGATGATGCAGAGAAAAGCTTTTATGCTTTAGAATCAAAAGTAAATGACTTACAGCTGGAAAATCTGGAATCAAAACTGAATCCGCATTTGTTTAAGAATATTTTAAACTCGATTCAGTCGCACGCTTACCAAACTTATTTTGCTTTGGATAAACTGGCGAATGTTCTCGATTATATTTTATACGAAAGCAAAAAGAAATTTGTAACTGCTAAAGAAGAAATTGATTTTGCTTTGAATTTAATCGAAATCAATAAAATCAAGATTAGTCCGCTGTTTGAGTTAAAGATCAAAACGAACATTAACAAAGAAGATAAATTGTACGATCAGCCTTTGCTGGCGCCTTTAATTTCTATTGATTTAATTGAAAATGCCTTTAAACACGCTGATCTTCAAAGTGCTGATGCTTTTATTTCGGTTGTTTTTGAATTTAAAGACAATGCTTTTTTTATGACGGTTTCGAATAAAATCTCAGACAAAAAGGTTTTGAAAAAAGAAAGAAGTGGTTTTGGCCACGCCACACTCGAACATCGTCTTCGCATTATTTATAAGAATAATTTCAAACTCGATAAGTTTGTAGAAAACGATGTTTATATTGCTCATCTAAAAATTGATTTACTTGAATACAAAACTGAAATGCTTGCTTCTGGACGATGAACTTCCAGGATTAACGTACCTAAAAATGCTTTGCGAACAAATTCCTGAATTGGAAATTGTAAAAACGTGCAACGATCCTGAGAAATTGCTGTCTGATTTTTCGAACCTTGATTTTGATTTGTTGATTTCGGATATAGAAATGCCTGGAATCGATGGTCTTCATCTTGCCGAAAAACTGCAGGACAAATTGGTGATTTTTTGCACGGCGTATAAAGAATATGCTGCCGAGGCTTTTAATATTGATGCGGTTGATTATATCACAAAACCTGTGAAGTTGGAACGTTTGCAAAAAGCAATTACGAAAGCATCTGAACGTTTTGAAAAATCAAATTCAGCTAAAAAATTTATTCAGCTGAATACAGACAAAGGAAAAACGCTTTTGTATTTTAATAAAATCCAATATATAAAAACGGCTCTGAGTGACAGTCGTGATAAAGCTGTTTTACTTACTGATGGAAGTTATCTGAATTTGAAAAATGTAAAATTTGATACTCTTTTAAACGAATTGCCAGATGCTGATTTTTGCCGAATAAATAAAAAAGAAATAGTAGCCGTAAAAGCAATAAAATTCTTTAATCATAACGAAATTGTTCTGCATCACGTAGAAGAAAACAATAAAAACGTAACGCTAATTTTAAGCGAAACTTACCGCGCTGATTTCTTAAAGAAAGTTAAGATCTAAAACTTATTACAATTTTTTCCCGACTTGTTACATGCAATAAAAATTAACAACTGAATTTCTTTTTCACTAAATTCACAGTGCGGATATTTGCGCAATAATCTAAAGAACGAGTTTATGAATAACATTAGGAATTCCTTATTCTATGTTACAATCATTGGTGGTTTTACAGCACTGATATACTGGGTAATTTCAAAAGGTGCCTCGTTAGAAGTAGGGCGTAATATTGTAAAGAAAAGTGTTGAAAGTAATCATTGGAAAGATTTTTTGCACTCGATGGTAGACAATTTACAGCATCCATTGGCAATTTTACTGGCACAAATAGTTACCATCATTTTAGTTGCTCGTTTGTTTGGATGGTTTTTTAGAAAAATTGGGCAGCCTTCGGTAATTGGCGAAATGATCGCCGGAATCGTACTTGGACCCTCTTTAGTCGGAATGTATTTTCCGGAATTTTCTGCAGCTTTATTTCCAAAAGAATCTTTAGGGAACTTACAATTTTTAAGCCAGATTGGTTTAATCCTTTTCATGTTTGTAATTGGGATGGAATTGGATTTGAAAGTGCTAAAAAACAAAGCTCATGATGCAGTCGTAATTAGTCATGCTAGTATTGTAATTCCGTTTGCTTTAGGTTTATCATTGGCTTATTTTATTTATGAAACGTATGCTCCGCTGGGAGTTGAATTTTCTTCATTCGGTTTGTTTATGGGTATTGCGATGAGTATTACAGCTTTCCCAGTTTTGGCTAGAATTGTTCAGGAACGCGGCATGCAAAAAACAAAACTAGGAACTATTGCGATTACTTGCGCTGCGGCAGATGATATTACGGCTTGGTGTATTTTGGCAGTTGTAATTGCGATTGTTAAAGCAGGTTCGCTTTCTAGTTCGCTTTATGTAATCGGAATGGCGATTTTGTACGTGATTATCATGTTGAAAATCGTTCGTCCGTTCTTAAAAAGAGTAGGAGATTTGAATGCAACGCGCGAGAGTTTAAATAAACCAGTTGTTGCCATTTTCTTTATTACACTTTTAATCTCTTCTTATGCATCAGAATTAATTGGAATTCATGCTTTGTTCGGGGCTTTTTTAGCTGGAGCTATTATGCCTGAAAACAATAAATTCAGAAATATATTTATCGAAAAAGTTGAAGACGTTTCGATAATCGTTTTATTGCCATTATTCTTTGTGTTTACAGGTTTGCGCACACAAATAGGATTGTTAAACGATCCTGAATTATGGAAAATTACAGGTTTGATTATTTTGGTTGCGGTAGTTGGTAAATTCTTCGGAAGTGCTTTGGCAGCCAAATTTATGGGTCAAAACTGGAAAGACAGTTTGTCTATTGGCGCCTTAATGAATACACGCGGTTTAATGGAACTGGTAGTACTAAATATTGGTTATGATCTGGGAGTTTTATCAACTGAAATTTTTACCATGATGGTAATTATGGCGTTACTGACTACTTTTATGACGGGTCCAGCATTAGACTTTATCGGATTTATTTTTAAAGATAATATTACTGCCGTTCAGCAAGAGATTGGAAGTAAAATCAAATTCAAGATTCTGCTTTCGTTTGCAACTCCAGAAAAAGGAAAAAAGTTGCTTAAAATTGCTAACAGCCTTGTCAAAAAACAAGCAGATAATTCGGTTGTAACGGCGATGCATATTTCTTTAAGTACAGAAATACATTCGTTTGATGTGAAAGAGCATGAACGTAAAATGATTGGCCCAGTGGTTGAAGAATCACAGTTGCTGAATCAAAACATGGTTAGTTTATTTAAAGTTTCTAATGATATTGATTCGGATATTATTGATACGGCAAATCACGGAGAATACGATTTGCTTTTGGTTGGTTTAGGACAATCTATTTTTGATGGAACTTTATTAGGTAAAATACTTGGTTTCACAACTCGAATTGTAAATCCAGATCGTTTGATTGATAAGTTTACGGGAAAAGAAGGTTTGTTTGAAAATAATCCGTTTGATGAAAGAACGCGTCACATTATTACTAAAACAAAAATGCCAGTTGGAATTTTTATTGATAAAGATCTAGAAGAAGTAAACCAGATTTTTATGCCCGTATTTAGTAAAGAAGATGCTTTCTTGATTGATTATGCTAAGAAATTAATCAATAATAATGGTTCACAAATTACGGTTTTAGATGCGAGTGGCGAAGTTAGAAGTACACGTGAAATTCAGGAAACAATTCGTTCTATCGAACAGATTGCGCCAAATCATATCATGATTATGAATGACAGAACATTGAAAAAAGAGTTTTTAGAAAGTCAGGATTTAATGATTATTAGTCTTGATAGCTGGAAAAAATTAATAGAATCACAAAGTATCTGGCTGAATAATTCACCTTCTGTTTTGATTCTTAAACCATAAGGGTTAGAAATTTCAAAATTTTAAAATCCCAAATTCCAATTCTTGTTGGAGTTTGGGATTTTTACTTTTTACTATTCATCTAGTTTGTCATTCTGAGGAACGAAGAATCGCATTAGAAATTCCTTAAGGTTATTCTACAAAGAAAATCACCAGTCTTTGTTTAGTTGCGAGTGTGATCCTTCGTTCCTCAGGATGACAAACGAGCTCTGAAATTTAGAATTTTCCAGTTTTCAAGATTGGAATTTAACTTTTAAAGTCCAAGATCAAGAACATAAGAAATCTTAACAGCAACGTTATCTTCAAATTTCATTAGCTGATTTGGACCATAACGATAGAATCCTCCCAAACCAAAACCTTTAAAGATTCTGTTTAATTCAATTCCCGATTCAAAGTAACCTTTGTCAAGTGTTTTGTAATCTGGACCAACATGCTGTTCGGGTTTTTCCATATTTCCCCAAGCCATTCTCGTTACTAAAACCAAAGAAGGTCTAACTTTTTTGAAAAGTGTAATTCGGTCAAAACCATGTTTTATTTGGAACATTAAATATTGACTTGAGAAAAACTCATTGAAAAACATGGTTTCAAAAGCATTTCTTCCTGAAAAAGTGATACGCTGAATAACGGTTTCTTTAGTTAAATTATTCGGAGAAGTATTGTATAAATGCGTAATTGGAACATCTCCCATTGCATAACCTGCTTGCAAAAGCAAACTCGTTTTCTGACGATTTAAATATTGCTTTTCGTATTCGGCTTTAAAATCTATTTTGCTAAAAGTAAAATCATTATCAAATACATTTGGTAAAGACTGCGTGTATTGAAGAGTAAATCTCGGAAATCTTTTATCGCTTTCATTTCTTCCGGTTGGAGTTTGCATAAAATCGCTAAAAGGTGCCCAAACAATAGAAAGCATTGCCGTAGTCATAATATAACTCGAATACAATTTTCCATTTAGATTAAAAAGATAATCAAATTTTGGCTCGATATAATTTCTTGAAAGTTCTAAAACAGCTTCAGTTTTCGGAATAAATTTGGTTTGAATATTCCCTCGCCATCCCGTGTATTCATAGAAAGTACTAATGTTGATTGGACGTGGGTCGTAAATTTTGAAAACACGTTTATCAACCGAAAAGACAGTACTTGCAATTTCTCGAACATCATCAGCATAATATCCATTAAACCAAGTATTGGTATGTTTGTCTAATAAAACTCCAGCTCCAACGCTGTATTTAAAAACACCATCTTTTGTTCCGTAAGCGGTATAACCTTCAAGACGAAAGTTTTTTGACAAACGATCGTTTGTAATTCCGCCCACACCAAGACGGAAACCTTCGTAATTATTATAACTTATGATTTTTTTCAAGTCCAAATCGATTGGGCCAATTGGATAAAATCCATTGATTATTTTTCGGCCAATTCCAAGACGTTTTTCAATTCTGTTGCGAACAGAAAGGCTATCAAGTAATAAATAGGTTTTTTGGCTTTTTAAGTCAAGATTTTCCTTTCGGTAAGCTTCCCAGAAACTTTCAGGTTTTTTGGCCGCATCGTCTTTAATTTCGATGTAAAGCGAAGGGTTTTTAATGGGATTGTTAGTATTAACGCGAATGTCAAAGCTATTACTCTCAGAAAGGAGATAAGTAAAATCTGAAGCCACTTTTTTTCTAGGTTCGAAATTATCTTCAACGTCTCCGTCAAATTGAATAGTTCCGCCTAAAATTCTAATATCGTCGTCGTTTTTTCCTTTTACAATTTTAAAAGTCGTATTGCTTTGAAACCATATTTTTTCTTTCGGAATATATTCAAATTCGTGAATACCGCTAATGTCCAAAACACCTTTAATTCGCATTACTGCTTTCGCGACAGCAAAATTCTCCCTGTCGATATATAAAACGCCTTCTAATCCAGATGTTTTATGGTTTGACTTATTTTTAAAATAAATCATATACGTGTCACGACCTCGAATGCTTACGGTATCCAGCAATTTATAATTATAGGTCGAAGGAGCGTTTTTCGAAATAGGATTTTCATATCTGGTTTCAAATAATTCGTAATTCGAATCATAAATAGAAATCGACTGAAGGTTGAAAGCTAGAACTTCATAAATAGGCTGTTTGAAACCTGCTATTTTAGTTCCTAAAACTGTTTCTTTTAATTTACTGTTTGCAAATTGATATTGCGATACTTTCTCGGTTTGAAACAAATGCTGTTTGCTTACAATTTCTTTAAACTTGTAATCGGAAGAATCAATGATGATTTTTTTGTTTAAATCTTTATACGTTGCCGAAGTATCAATACGTCCGTCAATCGAGTCAGGATTTGCAGTTACAATAAGTTTATTATAGGTTTTGTACTCAAAACTGCTGAGTTTTTTCTGCGGATCATTCAGCGATTTATTGGCAATAACTTTTTTAATGATTGTTAAAGCTGGATTTTCATTAGAAACTACAACTTCTTGCAAGTCGTCTGTCTTCTGCGAAAGCGAAACCGCATAAAAAGTTTTGTTACTTATTAAAGCTACTGTTTTGGTTTGAAAACCGATATAAGAAACGGTAAGTGAAGTTGCAGATGAGCTAATTTTGAAAATAAATTTACCATCAACATCTGTAATTGTGTTATTGTTTTCTGAAGTCGTAATTGTAGCAAACGGAAGAGGTTTGTTGTTTGAATCGGTTACGATTCCGTTTATTTGAATTTGCGCTTGAAGTGTAAGCGTAAAAAACAAAGTCAAAAAACAAAATAGCTTCATACAGAATGATATAGTTTCAAAAACGAAAAGAATTTAATTTTCGTATGCAAAAATAGTAATAAAAAAATCCGTCTGGCGCTAAACCAGACGGATTTTTATTTTATATCAAATATCAACCTTATACTTTCATGATTTCAGCTTCTTTCGCTGCCAATAATTCATCGATTTTTTTGATAAAAGAGTTTGTTAAGTTTTGAACTTCTTCTTCAGCTGATTTACAGATGTCTTCAGAAGTTCCTTCTTTTTCTAATTTTTTGATATCAGTATTAGCATCTTTACGAGAGTTACGAATACCAATTTTAGCATCTTCAGCTTCAGATTTTGCTTGTTTTGCTAAATCGCGACGACGCTCTTCTGTTAATGGCGGAACACTAATGATAATCATATCTCCATTGTTCATTGGGTTGAAACCAATGTTTGCAATTAAGATTGCTTTTTCAATTGCTTGCAGCATATTTTTTTCAAATGGCTGTAATGTAATTGTTCTAGCATCTGGAACACTGATTTTAGATACTTGAGAAAGAGGAGTTGCAGATCCGTAATAATCTACAAACACACCTCCAAGCATAGCTGGAGAAGCTTTTCCTGCACGAATATTAAGAAATTCTTTCTCTAAGTGTGCAATAGTACCATTCATTGATTCCTCAGTACTTTCTAAAATAAAATCTATTTCTTCAGTCATTTTGTTTAGATTTTTAGTCCCGAAGCTTCGGGATAGAAGATTTCATTTTTAGACTATAAAAATAATTTCTTCTAATTTACGAACTAATGTTATTTTGTTTTTTTTGATTGCCTTAAGGTTGCGAAGAATTTAGAAAATCTAAAATTCTAATAATCTAAGCAGTCTATATGTTTACTACAGTTCCTATATTTTCTCCGTCGCAGATTTTCAATAAGTTTCCAATTTTGTTCATATCAAAAACTACGATAGGCAATTTGTTTTCTTGGCTTAAGGTAAATGCAGTAGTATCCATTACATTTAATCCTTTTTTGATTACATCGTCAAACGAAATAAAATCAAATTTTACTGCAGAAGCATTTTTTTCTGGGTCAGAATCGTAAACACCATCAACGCGAGTACCTTTAAGAATAACATCAGCATTGATTTCGATACCTCTTAAAACGGCAGCAGTATCAGTTGTGAAATATGGATTTCCGGTTCCAGCACCAAAAATTACGATTCTTCCTTTTTCAAGGTGGCGGTCAGCTCTTCTCTTGATATAAGGTTCTGCAATAGATTCCATTTTTAGAGCAGTTTGAAGACGAGTTTTCATTCCTTTATCTTCAAGAGCGCCTTGTAATGCCATTCCGTTAATTACAGTTGCAAGCATTCCCATGTAATCGCCTTGAACTCTGTCCATTCCTGAGCTTGCTCCTGCAACGCCTCTAAATATATTTCCTCCTCCAATAACAATTGCAATTTCTACTCCTTTGTTGTGAATTTGCTTAATTTCATCTGCATACTCGGCTAATCTTTTTGGGTCAATACCGTATTGTAAATCACCCATCAGCGCTTCGCCGCTAAGTTTTAGAAGAATTCTTTTATATTTCATGTGTGTGTCGCGTTAATTTGTGCAAATATAGACATATTCTGATTTTTAAAAATAATGTTTGCAAAATTATTTTAGAATCGTTGCATTAATTAGAATGTTTAAATTTGTAGGATTTTTATTTTGAATAATTATTTCTTTAAAAGTATAGAGGAATCAAAAGAATATTTATAATTGTCTAATTTTAATTTAATCAGTAATGAAGATAACAGAGGCCATGAACACTTATGATATTGCATTATTTGCAATTAAATATAAAGGATTTGAAGTATCGTTGGAAATGAATCATTCAAAAGACGAAATACTTTTTTGGATAGCAAAAAATAATGACATATCAGTTTCTGCTTTTAATCCCTTATCTCTTCTAGGTTTAGTTCAGATTGCTGAGAAGTATGGCGAGAATTGGAATTCTCTTGAAACAGGAAATATATATGATGAAATTTTCAATTCGGAGATGTGATAAATGTCATTTCCCTCGTCTTCCTAAATTTCGTATTTTTATTGTATCCTAAAAATGAAATAAATATGAAAAGCATCGTAGCCAAATCATTATTCAATAGTCATCCTTATGTTGAATATAGAAAAATAGTAACCGATTTATTGTCTGAAGGAAAATCAACAGGAAACGAACAATCAGAAAGTTTGACCAATTATTCAAAATTGAATGAAGCAAGAATGAACCGTTTGGAGAAAACGATTACCATTTCTGATAACATTGTGGCTAAACTTCAAAACTTAGACAATCATTATATTTGGCTGGTTCTTTCAGAAGGATGGTGCGGAGATGCGGCGCAGATTCTTCCAATTTTAAATAAAATGGCTTTGGCTTCAAACAAGAAAATCGAACTAAAAATTGCATTTCGCGATGAAAATGATGATTTAATGAGCCACTATCTAACTAACGGCGGAAGAGGAATTCCGAAAGTAATTGTAATTTGTAAAGAAGCTGGAATTGTTCGTGCCGATTGGGGACCAAGACCAAAAGGTGCTACCGAATTAATGGCAAAACATAAAAGAGAAGTTGGTGCTATTGACGAAAAAATAAAAACTGATCTTCAGTTGTGGTATTTGGCAGATAAAGGAATTTCGGTTCAGGAAGAATTGGTCGAAATTATGGAAAACATCAAATATAATCGTCTTTAATCGGATTAATGTGTTGATAAACAGATGATTTGTTGATAAAATTATCTTAAAGTCTTTTTGACTTCAATAGAATTTTGTATCTTAGTGATGCTAACCCACGTCTATTATAACTTTCTGATTTACTCTTTTTATTGGTGTTTATTTAAATGTTTAACAATTAAAAGTGCACTATTATGAAAAAGTTATTCGAAAGGTTTTATGATTTCTTCTCTCAATTTTTATTCGGAGGAAAAAATGTGCCTCACTATTGAATTTAAGTAAGTATGAAATAGGATTACTTATTTAAGAAAGAGCCTGGCACATTACTGAATAAAAAAAGTAATGTGCTTTTTTATTATGCTTCAATTTTATTTTTCGGTTTGAAATTCTATTAGATAAGGTTTTAATCTAACACCATTTTGTTTCCTAAAATTATTTGTGATTAAGATCTGATACTTTTTGTTAGGTTCTAAATCGGCTTTAAAAGTCCACGATTTTTTATCAGATGACCAATTTCTTTCTGGTTTTATTTTAGGACAAGATTCTTCGCCTAATGGTCCAAAATCTAATCCGGTATTATATCCGTTTAAAGGTTCAGAAAAAGTAATGGTAAATTCTGTTACGCCAGATTTTACTTTTTGATCTCCATTTTTAAAAGGAGCTATTGCAGTAACTTTTGGACGTTGTTTTTCGTAATCACTTTCAAGCTGGTTTAAACTTTTGGGAAGTAATTTTGAAGCATCTACAATTTTTTCAACTTCTTTGTCATTAGCAAAATCTAGCTGAATTAATTTTTTTATGGCTTCCGATTTGTTTTTAGAAGCATTGTAATAACGTTCGCAGATTTCATAACCAATATAATATCCTAAATCTCGAACTTTTAAATCATTTCTATTTTCGCCCCAAAGCCAATTGTAATTATTGCTCATAATATACAAGTCTGAAACAAATTGATCGATTACTTTTTTCTCATTGTTTTTTCCGAATTCAATTGCTGGACTGCTCGATTTTTTGCCCGTTACTTTACAAGATACAAATTCTGCAACTCCTTCGTAAAGACACATTAAAAGCAGGTTTTCTGAAAATTCTTTCTGCTGCGTATGAATATATTCGTGCGTACACAGCAAAGCAATATTTTTTCTCGGATTGTATTCTTTATAAAATGCTTTTCTCCATTCTGGAAGTTCGTCAATAAAAGTATTTTCGTCTGCTAAAGACAATTCAGAACCAATTAAAATTCGATCGTTTTGAATTGTGCCGTTTGTTCTAAAAGCGCCAATAGAAAAGTAAATCGTAGAAGGTTTCAATTCAGGATAAGCTTCTTTTAATTTGCTAATATCTGTTTCGATTTCTGAATAAATCGAATTGAGATTTGTAGTGTTCGGCTTTAAGGAATTCCAAAATTTAGGATATTTAGTAATAGCGCCAAGAAATTCTTTAGGTGTATAATGACGGACTTCAATCAAGCTTTTCAAACCTGGAGAAGCTTTTTCTAAATAAAATTCATTTAAAAATCGCAGTTGCGAAATACTGTCATTTGTAGAAATGATTTTGTCGTATGCATTCCAAAAATTTTCAATATCTGTAGAGACAAATTTCTGGTTTGCTGTCTGACAATAAGATGATTTGATGAAAATCAAAAATAATGCTAAAAAGAAATTTCTCATTTTTTCGAATTTTAAAAGCACGCCTCTAAAATACAAAAAAGGAAATATAACTAATGTTATAGATTTTCTTCGAATAAGGTAATATCAATCGCATTTTTCACGTCGTAATCGCCAATTTTAGTTCGGCGTAAAACAGTTAAATGCGAACCTGAATTCATTGCTTTTCCAAAATCATAAGCTAGGGAACGAATGTAAGTTCCTTTAGAGCAAACGACTCTAAAATCTATTTCAGGTAATTCGATTCTAGTGATTTCAAATTCGTGAATCGTAGTTTTTCTGCTTTCAATTTCAATAGATTCTCCTGCACGTGCATGTTCGTACAAACGAACTCCGTCTTTTTTAATTGCAGAAAAAATAGGCGGTTTTTGATCGATTTCGCCTAAAAATTGTTTTACCGTTTCATGAATCAAAGCTTCATCAATATGTTCAGTTGGAAAAGTCTGATCGATTTCAGTTTCTAAATCGTATGATGGAGTAGTGGCTCCAATATAAAATGTTCCTGTATATTCTTTTGCCTGACCTTGAAGTTCGGAGATTCTTTTAGTGAATTTTCCTGTGCAGATTAATAAAAGTCCAGTCGCTAAAGGATCTAAAGTTCCTGCATGACCAATTTTGAACTTTTTCGGAAGTCCAACTTTATTAATTAAAAGGTATTTTAATTTATTGACAGCTTGAAATGAACTCCATTTTAATGGTTTGTCAATCAATAAAACTTGTCCTTCTAAATATTCTTCAGGTGTCATTATATAATCGTAAGCGGATGAATGAAAAAGTGAATCAATAATAAAATGATTCCAGCAATGATTCGGTAATAACCAAAAACTTTAAAACCGTTTTTAGTCAAAAATCCGATGAAAGTTTTAATTGCTAAAAGTGCTACAGCAAAAGCAACAATGTTCCCAATAACCAGCATGTTTACTTGATCGTGAGATAATTCAAAACCAGCTTTGTAATAATCGTAGCATTTTTTTGCAGTTGCGCCCAACATAGTTGGAACGGCTAAGAAAAATGAAAATTCTGCAGCAGAAGTTCTAGTCAGTTTTTGAGCCATACCTCCAACAATACTTGCGCCGCTTCGAGAAACTCCAGGAATCATAGCAAGACATTGGAATAATCCAATTTTTAAAGCTTTGGCATAAGTGATTTCAGTTGAAACTTCTGGATCATTTGGTTTGTTGAACCATTCATCAACTTTCAATAAAATAATTCCACCAATTAAAAGAGAAACAGCAACAGTTACTGGATTTTCTAATAAACCGTCGATAATATCACTTAATAATAATCCTAAAACAACCGCAGGAATAAAAGCAACAAGAAGTTTAAAGTAAAAATCAAAAGTTTGAAAGAAACGTTTGAAGTATAAAATTACAACCGAAAGTATCGCGCCAAGCTGAATTACAATGGTAAAAAGTTTAGTAAAATCATCTTTTGCTATTCCAAAAAAAGAAGAAGCAATAATCATGTGTCCAGTTGAAGAAACAGGTAAAAACTCTGTAATTCCTTCAATAATGGCAAGAACAATAGCTTGTAATGTGTTCATTTAATTTAGATTATTAGATTTTTAGACTTCTTAGACTTTTTAGATTTAAAAAGATTAATTTAATAATCTAAAGATCTAAGAAGTCTAAGCTGTCTAAGAAAGTCTATTTAGATTTTTTGAAAATAGAATAAATCGTGATTCCAAAACCGATTAAAACAGTTGTTGGTGCTAAACGAATACGTCTAAAACTGAAAATGTCTTCGTTGAATACATTAGGATCTGTGCTTCCTCCGCCAGACATTAAGACAAATCCAAGTGCTATAACCGCAATTCCGATTAATAGGATTTTATAATTGATGCTGTCAAAAAGGAATTCCTGTTTTTGAACTTGTTGTTCTTCTTTATTATTGTTGTTTTTCATTTTTATGTGTTTGTCAGCCTGAGCGAAGTCGAAGGCATTTTTTTTAAATCTAAAATCTGCAATCTAAAATCTGCAATCTAAAATCTGCAATCAAAAATTAATAAAGATCGTCAGTTCTTAAATTCAAGAAACGTTGTGTTGCAAAATGCGTACTTACCCAAGTAATTAGAACTCCTAATCCGAAAACGGCAACCAAAACTAAACCAGTTAAAACTTTGTCTTCTAGAATTCCTAAACCTGGGAAATTAGTATCTACATATAGTAAAAGTGCGATTAAAGCAATAATAGCCAAACCTGCGCCAAGCATTCCAAGTTTTACGCTTCGCATTACAAATGGTTTACGGATAAACGCTTTTGTTGCGCCAACCATTTGCATGGTTTTGATAATAAAACGATTTGAATGTATCGATAAACGCAGTGAACTGTTGATTAATAAAACAGCAATTACAGTCAAGAAACCGCTGATAATCAAAATCCACATACTTACTTTTCTGATGTTGTCATTTACCAGATTTACCAATTGTTTGTCGTAAACAATATCAGAAATCATAGCATTTTTGCGGAAACGGTTTTCGATTTTCACGATACTGTCTCTTTCAACATAATCTGCTTTTAAGTGAATGTCGTATGAATTCAATAAAGGATTTTCTCCTAAAAACGTTAAGAAATCTTCTCCGATAATATCAGTATGCTCTTTTGCTGCTTTTTCTTTGGATACATAAACAAAAGATTTAGCAAAAGGCGCTCTTTTAAGTTCAGTATTAAATGCTTTAATAATACTATCGTTTGCTTCATTTTTAAAGAAAACCGTCATTGCGATTTTTTCTTTAAAATCGTCTGCCAATTGTTTTGAATTAATAATGAATAATCCTAGTACTCCCAAAAGGAATAAAACCAAGAATACACTTAATACTACCGAAAAATAAGAGGAAATTAACCTGCGCTTTTGAAATTTATCAAAGTTAGAACTCATAGTCTGCTTAAATTATGTGGTAAAAATAATAAAGAATTTCTTTATTTAAAGTTAATAACAAACTTTTATACTTAAAAGTACGATTTAAATCTTGAATAAAGTTTTTATTTAACCGTAAAGCTTCGTGTGAAAAATTAACCGCAAAGAACGCAAAGCCTTTCACAAGGTTCGCAAAATAAAAAATATAGCCACAGATTAAAAAGATTAAAATGATTTTTTAAATCTCCGTAAATCCTTGTAATCTGTGGCAAAAAAATTAAAGCTTTGAGTTTTGTACGTATGGTATTTAAATATAGCCCGTGGTTTCAACCACGGGTACACAATCATGGCACGCAGAATATGCAAATACGGTTCCCGTGGTTGAAACCACGGGCTATATTTGACAAGCAGATATTTAAAATTAATTGAACAAAAACTTTGCGACTCCGCGACTTTGGGAGCAAAAAAAACTTAGTAACTTAGAATCTTAACATCTCAGAACTTTTACTTAACCTTATAAACTTCGATGCTTTTTAGCCAATAAACATGACGCGGTCCAGTTTTAATATCATTTTTGCAGATTGCAATCATTTCGCCATTTTTAACTGGTTTTCCATTTTCTTCAAAAAGAATAAAAGTATTTTCTCCCGTTGGATTATTGAAAAGTTCTGCCCATGAAAAAGTCGCTTTATAATTGTCCGAAGCTCTTGCAACAATATAGAAGTTTCGGTCTTTATGATCTTCCTGTTTGATTTTGGCTTTTTCTAAAATATCTTTCAAAAGAACACCTTTGCAAACTTTAACTTCTCTTTTGACTTCTCCGTTTTTGCCAGTTATTTTTAGATTATCAATTGTAACAACTTTCATTTTTTTTAATGAATCAACAGTCAATTGCAATGGAAATTCAACCTCGCCTTTTACTTGGATTTGATGATTTACTAATTTTAAGCTGTCTTTTGCCGAAAGAGCATCATGTTTATGATTTTTAGTTTCAGAAGTTTTTTCAGTTGATTTTTTTTCTTCTTTTTTGGAAGAATTGCACATTGAGCACGAAAATGCAATCAGCAAAATGAGAATGTAATTTTGAGTTTTCATAAAAGTTGTGTTTTAAATTTTACTGGTTTCCCAAACAAGCGACAAATAATATAATCCGCCAATTGATGGTCCGCCGAGAATAGAAGTGTAAGGTTTATTCAAAATATTGGTTCCGCCTAGTTTAGCCGAAATGCCTTTTTTGAAAGCATAATTTACCTGCGCATCCATTGTCCAATAAGCAGGAACAGTTCCGCTGACTAAGAAAGAAACATAATCAAAGTTGTTTTGATAACGCGCCGTTACGCTTGCGCCAAGATTTTTCCAAATATTTTGAGCAATCAAAGTTCCGTTTACATTAAATTCTGGCGTGTTGAAACCGTCTTCCAAACCATCTTTATCATCTGTCCTATCCAATTTGGTATAAGTTAAATTGGTAAGAGCGCTGAAAGTATTATCAAAACGGTATTTCAAACCTAAACTTCCTCCATAATTGTAAATTTTACTTTTAGAATTGGTCCAAAGTCTGTAACGATTTTGAGTGTTTTTGGAATATAAAGCAGTCGGAATCAAATTTGGATCTGTCGTATTTGGAATGCTGGCTTCGACTTGCGCAATGAAATTTTTATATGAGTTGTAATAAAAATCGGCATCAATAAAAAGATTTCTATTTAAAGCAATTCCTCTAAAACCAACTTCAAATGATTTTACAAATTCGGGTTCTAAATACGTATAAGGATTTTTCTGAATCGTATTTTTGTTTTTTTCGATCGCCTGCGCTTGAGTGAGACCATTTGTATTCACATCGGTATTTACCTGCGCTTGAAATTTATCAATCGAAGCTTTTGTATATGAATTTTCGAAAATCCCATCAGACATAATTCGCAATCCGCCAACACGTTTTACACCGCCTGAGTTTACATTCGAAAATCCTTCAAAAATACTCGGGAAACGATAGCCGTTTTGGTAAGAAGCTCTAAAATTTAGGCTTTCTTTTGGCGAATAGACGGCTGTAAACTGAGGCGTAAATTTCGCGTCAAAATAATCAGCCTTGTCCATTCTGACAGTTGCGCCCAATCTTAATTTATCAGAGAAAAAATCTTTTGTGACTTGTGTAAAAGCACCAGTTTTTTGATACGTCAGATTTTCGTCAGCATGAACTGGATTGATAAAATAATTTCCGTCGGGAACAATAATGTAATTTCTATAATCGACACCGCTCAAAAGTTTCGCATCAATTTTTTCGAAAAAAGAAGCAAAAGCTTTGTCCCAATTTATCAACCCTTCACCATGAACCAAAGTTGATTTTACTCTCAGAGCTGCGCCAATATCCCAATTATTAATATCGATCAATTCGTTTTTCTTTTGTTCGTAAGCTTCGGTTCCCGGCAAAAATCTTCCTGCATCAGATTGTGTTCTGGCAATTCTGTGTGCGTCGGCAACGCTTGCTCCGCCTGCAACAGCATTTTTATAAGCCGTACTATAATCGGCAAACCATTTATCATCCGATTTATAGGCACGATCCATATTTTCTGCCAACGAACGCATGTTGTATGAATCGCCAGTATTTTCGGTTGTTGCATAAGCTTTTACCTGAAAAATGGGTGTGTGATAATCTGCCGCAAATTGATTTAAAGTATAATTGTCTAATCTAAATCGGTTGGAACGCTGGTAAATTGTATTGATAAGAGCAGTTTTATAAGTTACTGCCAATTCGTGATCTTTCTTTGGTCGAAAATACAATCCGAAATCAGCTTTGTAGTTTTTAATGTTATAATCAGAAATATCTGTTTCTCGATAACCCGTTCTGGCAACCACATAATTTTTGCCATTTAAGTTTAAAGTTTTTCTGTTAGCCGATTCATTTCCGTAACCGTTTACTTCGTCATAAGCTGGATTATCTGCGCCAAGCAAACCAGTTGAAGCATTTGCGTTTGGAGCAAGATCAGTTCTATCATCGGCAACCCAATCTGTTCCGCCCGTTGTTGAAGCATTTATTTTGAAAGCCAATTTTTCATTGAAAGCTTTTGCGATTCTTAAATTAAACTGAGAATATGGTGAAAACCGATCAATATTCCCGACATGATTCACTCCAGTTAATTGCTGAATCGCAATTCCCTGATATTCAAAAGGATTTTTGGTCTGAATATTTGCCAAACCATTAATAGCGTTCATTCCGTACAAAGCAGCTGCCGTTCCTGGAATAATTTCGATTTTATCAATATCCAAATCATTTGCGCCTAAAGCGTTTGCAATTGGCGCGCCCAAATGCGGAGCCTGATTGTCGATTCCATCTACCAATTGTGCAAATCTGACGTTGGTAGAATTAGCAAAACCTCTCGTATTTATTACTTTAAAACCTAAACTCGGTGTAATGATCTGTACACCTTTCACATTTTCGAGCGCTTCGTAAATACTTGGCGATCCCATTGCTTTGGCTTCCGCCGATTTTAATTGCTCAATGCTTATGGGAGAATGCATTAATTTTTCAGAACGACGTGATGCTGTAATGACAATTTCGTTCAATTCTTCTTTTTTAATGCTATCTCGGGTTTTCGAATTTTGGATTTGAGAAAAACTTTTGAGGCTTATAAAAACAAATAATAAATACAGTTTTTGGTTCATGGTTTTTGGCTGTTAAATTCAGTATGTTTTGAAATGAATACTGATGATTAAAAAAAATGGTTTTGGTTTAAATGTTTATTTTTTTAAACACATAGAAACATAGATTTTCACTCTAAAAAAGATGATGAAAAAGAAACCAGTTTCTAAAACATAGATTTGCTATGTGTTTAAATATATTTTTAAAACTTCAAATTCTGAGTTTCTTTCTGAGCAAACTCTTTGATACGTTTTTCGATTTCATAAAAAACAGCAATAGCTTTTTCTCCAGCTTCGGTCAATTTAGCGCCGCCACCGCCTTTTCCGCCAAGCAATTTTTCTACTAATGGTTTTTCTGCGCGCTGATTCATTTCTTCAACCAATTGCCAAGCCTGACGATACGCCATTTTCATTTCTTTCGCAGCATTGGTAATCGATCCCGTTTTCCTGATATTTTCAAGAAGCCAGATTTTTCCAATTCCCAAGAAAGCGCCTTCAGTTTCTTCAATCCAAACTCGGACTTCGATATTGTATTTCTTGTTTTCAGGCATATCAGAAGATTTAAATACGTATTTACAATTGCAATAATACGTATTTTTACTTAATTAAAAATAAGTAATTTGTTATTTTATATGTTTGTCAATGAAATAGCTTTGGTACAATGCGCAATAAATGTAAATTTGCGGCTAAATTAATTTAGTGAAAAGCTTAGAACCTTAGTAACTTAGAATCTTAGTCACTTAGAAATGAAGTACAATCCAAACGAAATTGAAGCCAAATGGCAAAAATATTGGGCAGAAAATCAAACTTTTGCAGCAAAAAATAACTCTGAAAAACCGAAACATTATGTTCTCGATATGTTTCCTTATCCATCTGGAGCAGGACTGCACGTTGGACACCCGCTAGGTTATATAGCTTCAGATGTGTATTCTCGTTTCAAAAGACATCAAGGTTTCAATGTTTTGCACCCAATGGGTTACGACAGTTTCGGATTGCCGGCAGAACAATACGCGATTCAGACAGGACAACGTCCTGAAGATACAACGCGTGTAAATATTGACGGTGGAGTAGACAAAGAGGGAAAACAAATTGCTGGTTACAGAAAACAATTAGATAAAATCGGATTCTCATTTGACTGGGCGCGTGAAGTGCGTACATCAAATCCTGATTATTACAAACATACACAATGGATTTTTATCCAATTGTTCAACTCTTGGTATTGCAGAAAACAAGGTCAGGCTTTTGATATTTCAGAGCTTGTAACTGTTTTTGAAGAAAGCGGAAATGCATTGGTTGAAGCAGTTTGCGACGACAACGTTGCGATTTTTACTGCTGATGAATGGAATTCATATTCTGAAGATCAAAAAGAAAAAATCTTGTTGCAATACAGAATGACGTATTTGGCAGAAACAGAAGTAAACTGGTGTCCAGGCTTAGGAACTGTTTTGGCAAATGACGAAATTGTAAACGGAGTTTCGGAACGTGGAGGCTTTCCTGTTATAAGAAAAAAAATGACACAATGGAGTATGCGAATTTCTGCTTATGCCGAACGCTTGCTTCAAGGTTTAAATGATATCGATTGGAGTGAATCAATTAAAGAATCTCAAAGAAACTGGATCGGGAAATCGGTTGGTGCTTTGGTAACTTTTAATGTGAAAAATTATGATGAAGTAATCGAGGTTTTCACCACACGTCCTGATACTATTTTTGGAGTTACTTTTATGACTTTGGCACCAGAACATGATTTGGTAGCTAAAATTACGACTCCAGAACAAAAAGAAGCTGTTGAAGCGTATATCGAAAAAACAGCAAAACGTTCGGAGCGTGAGCGTATGGCCGATGTAAAAACCATTTCTGGAGTATTTACAGGAGCTTATGCTGAACATCCTTTTACCAAAGAAGCTATTCCAGTTTGGATTGGTGATTATGTTTTGGCTGGTTACGGAACTGGTGCTGTAATGGCGGTTCCTTGCGGAGACGAAAGAGATTATGCTTTCGCTAATTTCTTTAAAGGTCAGAACGGAATGCAGGAAATCAAAAATATCTTCGCTAATATTGATATTTCTGAAGCTGCTTATGGATCAAAAGACAATGTTGAAATCGCAGCTTCTGATTTCTTAAACGGATTAAATTACAAAGACGCGACAGCAAAAGCGATTTATAAGTTAGAAGAAATCGGACAAGGAAAAGGTAAAACAAATTACCGTTTGCGTGATGCTGTTTTCTCTCGTCAGCGTTATTGGGGAGAACCATTCCCAGTTTATTACGTGAATGGACTTCCAAAAATGATTGATGCGCAGCATTTGCCAATTATTTTGCCAGAAGTTGAGAAATATTTACCAACAGAAGACGGTTTGCCTCCATTAGGAAATGCAGCAGTTTGGGCTTGGGATACAAAGCAAAATAAAGTTGTTAATACAGATTTAGTTGACAATGTTTCGATTTTTCCTTTAGAATTGAATACAATGCCAGGATGGGCGGGAAGTTCATGGTATTGGATGCGTTATATGGATGCGCACAACGAAAATGAATTTGCAAGCAAAGAAGCTTTAGCTTACTGGGAAAATGTAGATTTATACATTGGTGGAAGCGAACACGCAACAGGTCACTTATTGTATTCTCGTTTCTGGAACAAATTCTTAAAAGACAAAGGTTTCGCGCCAACGGAAGAACCATTCAAAAAACTGATCAATCAGGGAATGATTTTGGGTACAAGTGCTTTTGTTTATAGAGTTGTTCCAAGTTCACTAGATTATTTGGGACATTTTACATCATTACCAGAGCACATTAGGAAAAAAACATATTTGATTAGTTATGATATCTTCAAAACTTTTGAAGTTAGTGATGAGGGACTTGTTCCAAGTGTTAGAAATGAGAAATTACATAAAATCATTGAAGAATTTGTTAAAAATAATTTAACTGAATCAGATTTAGAAAGATATAAAGAACTTTTCAAGCTTGATTCAATAGATAGAAATTCGATCAAAATTTCTGAATACTTGCCTTATAATAAAATTAATGTTGATATAGATTTAGTTGATGCGAAAAACGATGTTTTAGATTTTTCCAGATTTTTTTCAGATTATAGGTATTCTCATTTTATAGATGCAGATGTTATTTATGAGAATAATAAATATGTTGTAGGTCGTGAAGTCGAAAAAATGTCAAAATCGAAATACAATGTTGTAACTCCAGATGATATCTGCGCAGAATACGGTGCCGATACCTTACGTTTATACGAAATGTTCTTAGGGCCATTAGAGCAGGCAAAGCCATGGAATAGTGCTGGAATTTCGGGAGTTTTTGGTTTCTTGAAAAAATTATGGAGATTGTATTTTGATGATAATGGTTTAATCGTAAACAACGACGAACCAACAAAAGACAACTTAAAATCGTTACATAAAACAATCAAAAAAGTAGCAGAAGATATCGAGAATTTCTCTTTCAATACTTCGGTTTCTCAATTTATGATTTGTGTAAATGAATTGTCTTCTCAAAACTGTCATTCAAGAGCAATTTTAGAGCCATTAGCAATTTTAGTTTCGCCTTACGCACCGCATATCGCAGAAGAATTATGGTCACAATTAGGACATACAACTTCAATTTCTGAAGTGGCATTCCCAATTTTTGATGAAAAACATTTAATTGAAACAAATAAAGAATATCCAGTTTCTTTCAATGGAAAAATGCGTTTCACAATCGAATTGCCTTTGGATTTAACCAAAGAACAAATCGAAGAAATCGTTATGAAAGACGAAAGAACACAAAAACACTTAGACGGAAAAACGCCAAATAAAGTGATTATTGTTCCTGGGAAAATTATCAATTTGGTAGGATAGCCAAATAAATTCCAATATAAAAATTCCAAATTCCAATTTTACGATTGGGGTTTGGGATTTTTTTTTCGTCTTGTTTTGTCAGTCTGAGCGAAGTCGAAGACCACGTAAGTAACTCTCCAAAGATTGGCGATTTTGATTGCGGAGCTTCTTGCGTGGTCTTCGACTTCGCTCAGACTGACAATGCGTAGAGTTTGTCATCCTGAGGAACGAAGGATCGCACGCGAAACTCGACAAAGATTGGCGATTCAGTTTACGGAGTATCTTGTGTGATCCTTCGTTCCTCAGGATGACAAGATTGGGAAAAAAACTTCGCGACTTCGCGTCTTTGCGAGCAAAAAAACTCGCGTTCTTTGCGTAAACCTTTGCGTCCTTTGCGGTTAAAAACCCGCACCAATATTGGAATTTGAAATTTAATAATTAAAATTTTAAAAACTTTTGTAACATTTTAATAGTTGCCGTATCAAAAGCATGGATCCGATTTAATTAACAATTTATTGCTATTAGAATTTTAACAACTTAAAACTATTAAAAATGAAAAAGTATATCATCTTAATTATCGCATTCTTATTCTCAGCATTATGTTTAAATGTTTTCGGACAAACAAAACAATTTCCGTTTGAAGTTTTAAAAACTGGAAATGGAGATCAATCTATTATATTTATTCCGGGTTTTGCATCTTCTGGAGATGTTTGGAATGAAACCAGAGCTACATTCGAAAATAAATTTACCTGTTATACACTTACAATGGCAGGTTTTGCGGGAAGCAAACCACAACCGAATGCTTCATTTGAAAATTGGAAAACAGGAATTGCCAATTATATCAAAGAAAATAAAATTGAAAAACCAATCATAATAGGTCACAGTATGGGCGGCGGACTAGCACTTGCCATCGCTGCAGATTACCCAGATTTGATTGGGAAAATTGTAATTGTGGATGCGCTTCCTTGTCTGGCGGCGATGACTGATCCTGCTTTTAAATCAAAAGAAAATAATGATTGTTCGCCAATGGTTGCTCAAATGACCGCAATGAATGAAACTCAGTTTTACGAAATGCAAAAACAAACGATGCCAAGACTTTTAGAAGATAAATCAAAATTGGAAATGGTTGTAGATTGGAGTGTGAAATCAGACAGAGCAACTTTTGGACAGATGTTTTGCGATTTCTATAATGTCGATTTAAGAAACAGAATCGCACAGATAAAATGTCCAGCTTTAATTTTATTAGAATCTTATTTTATAAATTTAAAACCGACTATCGAAGATCAGTATAAAAATTTAAAAACTGCTAATTTTCAATATGCTACAAATGGTTTGCATTTTATTATGTATGATGATACAGCTTGGTATTTAGAACAATTAAGTATTTTTTTAAAATAGTAAAAATGGAATTTGAACAAATTTACAAGACGTATTGGGATCGAATTTTCAGGCTTTGCATGGGTTTCGTAAACGATTACGACGCCGCTCAGGATTTGGCTCAGGAAACTTTTATAATTGTCTGGCAGAAGTTGGAAACTTTTAGAAACGAGTCTGCAATTGGGACTTGGATTTTTAGAATTGCTTCTAATAATTGTTTGAGACAAATTGAAAAACAAAAACGTTTCCCTAAATCAGAACTTCCGGTACATCTTTCAGAAGAAAAACAAACATCATTAGAACCTCAAATTCAGTTTTTATACAAATGTATTGCAGAGCTTCCAGAAACAGATCGTATCATTATTTCATTAGAATTGGAAGACATCAAACAAAATGAAATTGCTAAGATCGTCGGACTTTCTGAAGCCAATGTTAGAGTGAAAATTCACAGAATAAAAGAAAAACTGACTCAAAAATTTAAAGAAAATGAACAACGATAATAATATAGATTTTAAAGATTTATGGAAAAAACAATCCGTAAGTCAGCCCGATATTCAGGATTTACTGGCGAGAGTTGGGAAATTTAAAAAAGCAGCTTTACGCAGTTTATGGATTAGTAATATTCTGCTTTGTTTAACTAGTGCGTTTATAGTTTTTATTTGGATTTACTATCAGCCGCAATTTATTTCGACAAAAATCGGAATTGTTTTAACGATTCTTGCTATGGTGATTTATTTATTTGTGTACAATAAACTATTACGCAGTTATAAAAATATCGATGCAACAGCAACGAATCAAGAATATCTTCAAAAGTTGATTTTTATAAAAAAGAAACAGCAATTTATGCAAACCAAAATGATGAGTTTTTACTTTGTATTTTTAACAATTGGAATTTGTTTATACATGTATGAATACGCAAGCAGAATGAGCGTTTTAGGAGCAAGTTTAACTTATGGAATAACTTTACTTTGGATGATGTTCAATTGGTTTTACATTCGTCCAAAACAAATTAAAAAACAGCAGGATAAAATAAATGGTCTTATTGAAAAGTTTGAAGAAGTCAATCATCAATTAGAGTCATAAATTAAAGAAAAGCTTCGTAAACACGAAGCTTTTTCTTTTACCAAAAACAAAAAAATTTAAATTCTAAATTTTTATAAATTATTGTCCGAAGACAAAAGAGCCTGGAGCGGCTACGATAATTCCATCATTAGTTGCTGTTGCAGTAGTTTCTTTTTCTACTTTTCCGCCAACAATAATTTTGACAGTTAAAGTTTGGCCTTGAGTTCCGCCATATCCACTTACTGTTATTCCAGCTCCATAAGTATCTGCAGAAGCAGTAAATTCTTTGCTCCAAGGCAATGAAGTAATATCTACGTTTTGTCCTCCATTACCAGATTCAATATAAGTAGCGCTAAGAGTACCAGCGTAATTTCCAGAAACTTCATACTTTATATCTCTTGAAGACGCTCCTCCATTATCATCATTGTCGCTGCTGCAAGAAACTGCAGTAAAAGCAAGAGTCAAAACAATTGCTAAAGTTTTCAAAATTGATTTCATAGTATATTATTTAATTAATAGTAAGATTTACAACAAAATTAGACCCTTACTTACGGGACGGCAATACCTGATAAAATGTATTTTTTATTACCTGATATCAGGTAAAAGCGCCATATTTCTTTTTGAAAGTCATTAAGCTTTAATAACTTTGAGTAAATGCCACATTTATGAAGAAACTCTACGCCTTTTTTATTTTTTTATTTTTTTCTGCAATTTCCCATTCACAAGTAATCCTTTCATTAGATGACGATACGGTTTATATTGACAGTATTGTAAAAGTCACAAAAACTGAAAAATCGGACAGTATTAAAAGTTTGAACAGTTTTAGATTATCCAAATTGTTTTTAATGGTTCAGGATGCAAAAAAGTCTAAAGAATATTTGGAACAAGCAAATCGGCTAAAAACTAAATTTCCTTTTTTAAGAGATGCTTCTGTTTTTTATAATTCGTACAGTTTTATAGAAAAAGGAGATTTGGAAGGTTTTGAAAAAGCTTTGCTCGAAGCAAATACTAAACTTAAAAAATATCGAAATAAAGAAGCTTATAAACTTCGTGCCGTGATACTTCAGAATTACGGTATAATGCAACAGCGTAAGAATAACGAAAACGCTTATATGAAATTGCTGGTAAATGAAGCTATTCCTATTGCTAAAAAAAGTGGCGATTATGAATTAATTAGTGCATTAAACAAAGCTGTTGCCATTATTTTTATGAATAATGATGAACGCGAAAAAGCGGCAGAATATCTGGATCAAGCACAAAAATACATTGAAAACACCACTAAAAAATCTCCAACCTTAGCAGAATCTAAGATGGAGACTTATATTATAAACGCAGAGAATTTAGTTGAGTTAAAACATTTTTATGACGCCAAAGAAATTCTAGACAAAGCTTATGCAATTTTAGAAAAGTATCCAGAATCAAATCTAAATGATTCTTATTTTTATTCGGAAGGGCTTTACTATTCTAAACAGAATAAACACGACGAAGCGTTAGTAAGTTTTGAAAAAGGGATTAAATCGGCAGAAAGCCATCAGAATGCTGTGGCAGTAAACAGATTGAAGTTTGCCGAATATGTCGTGCTTTTTAAACTGAAAAATTACGATAAAGCGAAAAGCAATTTAGAATACCTAATCGAAAAAACGCCTTTTATAGTAGATAAAAAGAATTATTACAAAGAGTTATCTAAAGTTTATAATGCGACAAAAGAATATCCGAAGGCTTATTATTATTCGAACAAATACAATGTAATAAACGACAGTCTTAACGATGCGAAACTGAAAAGTGAAATTATTGAACTTGAAGCAAAATATAAGAAAGCAGAAAGTGAAAAGAAAATTGGCCTGCTGCAATCTGAGAATGAAAAAGCAGTTTTGCAGGTCAATAATAATCGCTTGAATATGATGCTTTTTGCGGTGCTTTCATTTGTATTGTTTCTGATTGTATTGTTTTTGTGGAGCTGGAATAATTATCAGAAAAAAATAAGTTTTCAAAAAGAAGTCAATCATAAACAAGAACTTGAAGCATTAGAAAATCAGCAGAAATTATCTGTTTCCAACGCTTTGATTGAAGGTGAAGAAATCGAGAGAAAAAGAATAGCAAGAGATTTGCATGACGGACTGGGAAGTATGCTTTCTGGGCTAAAAATTCATTTGAATCTTGCGGATCGAGAAAACAATGAAAACGCTCCAAATATAAACGGAATGCTCAATGATTCGATAAAAGAGCTTCGCAATATTTCTCAGAATTTAATGCCTGAAAGTTTGATGAAATTAGGACTCGAACATGCTCTTCGAGATTTATGCGCTTCACATTCAACTGTCGAAACCACAATCGAATTTCAGTATTTGATTAAAAAAACAACTTTGCCACAGCATTTTAAAATTATGATTTTCAGAATCATTCAGGAGCTTTTGAATAATGCATTAAAATATGCCAAAGCCTCTCAAATTCTAGTTTCTTGTTCGCAAAATAAAGATGTATTTTTTATTACGGTTGAAGATAATGGAATTGGTTTTAATGTTGAATATGCGGAAAAAAGAGATGGAATGGGACTTCGAAATATTAAAAACCGTGTTGCTTTTTTAAATGGAAAATTAGAAATCGATTCTATTTCGGGTAAAGGAACTTCGACTTATATTGAATTAAAATACAATCCAAATCATGATTATGAAATATAAAACAGTAATAGTAGACGATCATCCGATTGTGATTTCGGGAATTGCAGGTTTGTTATCAGAGTTAGATAATATAGAAATTGTAGAAAAATTCGAATCAGGAATTGCACTTTTAGATTATATCGAAGACAATAAAGTAGATCTGATTTTAATGGATATTTTTCTGCCCGTAATAAATGGAGTTGATTTGTGTAAAACAATTAAGCAAAAGTATCCTAAAATTGTAATTATCGGTATGAGCAGCCAATCTGAAAGAAGTTTGGTAATGCAGTTTATTCAGAACGGCGGAAACGGCTATATTCTTAAAAATGCCTCTTTTGATGAATTTAAAGAATGTATTTATAAAGCTATTGATGGCGAAATTGTTTTTAGCGAAGAAGTAAAAACAATAATTAGTCAGCCATTGTCTGAAGATTTAGAAAAAATTCCAGGATTGAGCCGAAGAGAACGCGATATTGCATTATTGCTTTCGCAAGGAAAATCAACTCAAGAAATTGCCGATGATTTGTTTCTGAGTTTTTTAACCGTTCAAACACACCGACGAAATATTCTTCAAAAATATAAGATGAAGAATGTAGCAGAATTGATTGCTTTTTTATTGAAGAATAATATGTTGAATTAAGTCAAAAATGGTTTAAAAATGTCAAAATGGCATTTTGTTAAAATGGTTCATAATTTGATGTTTGTTTTGTAAATTTAAAAATCAATCTAAAAACAGAAAAAAATGGGATCAGGATATTTAATTATTGCTGGAGCTATAATGTTGTTCAGCTGGCTGGTAAGCTCTCAGCTGAAGAGTAAGTTTGAGTTATATTCGAAATTACAATTGAGAAACGGAATGAGCGGTCGTGAAATAGCTGAAAAAATGCTTTCTGATAACGGAATTACAGATGTTCGTGTTATTTCAGTGCCAGGTCAGTTAACAGATCATTATAATCCTTCAGATAAAACAGTAAATTTAAGTGAGGCAGTTTATAACCATCGCAATGCGGCAGCGGCGGCAGTTGCAGCGCACGAATGCGGTCACGCAGTTCAGCATGCAATTGGTTATGAATGGCTTACGATGCGTTCTAAATTAGTCCCGATTGTAAGTGTAGCTTCAAATTTTGTACAATGGATTTTGATTGCAGGAATTCTTATGATTAAAGTTTTTCCTGGATTGTTGTTAGTAGGAATCATCATTTTTGCGGCAACAACTTTGTTCTCGATTATTACACTTCCAGTCGAATATGATGCAAGTAACCGTGCTTTGGCTTGGTTAGAAAACAAACATATGCTAACGCAAGAAGAACAAGCAGGAGCAAAAGATGCTCTAAAATGGGCAGCAAGAACTTATGTAGTAGCTGCTATTGGTTCGATTGCAACGTTGTTATACTATATCTCGATATATTCTGGAAGCAGAAGGAATTAATTCGTGAATTGAGATAATTAGTCAATTAGATAATTTATAGCAAACCCGACAGGTTTTTAAAACCTGTCGGGTTTTGTGTTTTATCAAGTTTGTCTGGCTGAGCGAAGTCGAAGCCCTAATAGGTAATTAAGCCCTTCGACTTCGCTCAAGGTGACAGCTAGAGTAGAATTATCTAATTGTAAAATTGACACATTTTCTAATTAAAGTTGAATCTGCCTATCAATCTGCTGATCAAGAGAAATAAAAGTTTCGGTTCTTGAAACTCCTTCAATAGCTTGGATTTTTGTGTTAAGAAGCTGCATCAAATGTTCGTTGTCACGACAGATAATTTTAATTAAAACCGACCAGTTTCCCGTAGTATAATGACATTCTAAAACTTCTGGGATTTTCTTCAAATCTTTTACAGCTTCTGAATTTCTTGAAGCTTTGTCTAAATAAACTCCAACAAAAGCCATTGTATTATAACCTAAAACTTTTGGATTAACAGTAAATTTAGACCCGGAAATAACTCCCGATTGTTCGAGTTTTTTTAATCTCTGGTGAATTGCGGCTCCAGAAATGCCAATTTTATTAGCGATTTGCAAAATCGGTTTTCGGGCATCATCCATTAAGTAACGAAGGATTTCCTTGTCGATTCCGTCAATTTCAATTAAAAGGGAGTTGATTTTCATAACTTACAATTTGAAACTTTTTTTAGTGATTTGGGTTTAGAATAGAAACCAAATGTAGTTAAAATGCTGTACAAAAGAAAATCCCAAAAATTAAATTCCAAATTTGAGTATTTTGAATATAGCCCGTGGTTTCAACACTGGAAGCCAACGATGATGAAGATTAATAAAAACAAAAAATCCAAATTCCAGTGGTTAAGTTGGAATTTGGATTCTAAATATTTTTTCTTGGTCAGGTTTATTTTCCTTTGTTTGCCTCGGCAACGTATTTTTCTAGAGCCATTGTCATAGAAGGAGTTTCAGGAGTTGGAGCAAGAATGTCAATTCTTAAACCATGATCTAAAGCTTCTTTTTGAGTTGTGCTTCCGAATACGGCAATTCTGGTGTCATTTTGTTTAAAATCTGGGAAATTCTTAAACAAAGATTTGATTCCAGTTGGACTGAAAAATGCAAGAACGTCGTAATAAACGTCTGCTAAATCAGATAAATCACTCATTACAGTTCTGTAGAAAATAGCTTGTGCCCAATCTACTTTTAGACTGTTTAATGTTACAGGAGCATCTGCATTTAATTGGTCAGATGCTGGAAGTAAGAACTTTTCGTCTTTGTACTTCTTAATTAGCGGAGATAAATCTGCAAAATCTTTTGCTCCAACGTAAATTTTACGTTTTCTGTACACAACATACTTTTGAAGGTAAAACGCAACAGCCTCAGATTGACAGAAATACTTCAATCCTTCTGGAACTTTGTAACGCATTTCATCAGCAACTCTAAAAAAATGATCTACAGCATTTCTACTTGTTAAAATGATCGCAGTGTAATGATTAAGATCGATTTTTTGTAATCGAATCTCTTTTGCGCTAACCCCTTCCACATGAATAAATGGTCTGAAATCAATTTTTATTTTGTGTTTTTGTTGGAGCTCAAAGTAAGGAGAATTCTCCACTTTAGGTTCAGGCTGTGACACCAAAATTGTTTTCACTTTCATATTATAAACATTTTCTAAGCACTCCCTTTTGTTATCCAATAATAAAGAAAATAATAAGGGGCTATTTCAAGAGCGCAAAGATATAAAATAAAATAAAATAACTTGCCGATTATTGCGTTTTGATACGTTTTAATTGAAATAAAGTAGGAGTATACACTAATACACAGCGAAATACCTATGATTACAAGGGGTACGATTTGCGGAATATTGTTGTAATAAAACAGAACTGCGTTGATTGGAAGGATCAAAACGCCAATATATGTTCTGTAAGTAACTTTTTGCAAGTTAAAAAGCTCTACAAATTCGTCGATGTTGAAAGAAGTTGCTACAATTTTTTCGATTAAATACTTTCCTAAAATAAAATAAAGAAGAAAAGTGGCGATTTGAATAAACAAAATCCAGTCGGTTTTTGAGGCGTAACCAAAAATATTCATCGTAAGCAAAATGAAAAATGCAAACGATACAACTTGTACAAAAAATAAACCAACCGTAAAGCTGCTTTTCATGTGGTTGTTATCGCGATAAATTTTGGCGTATTTGTCAGAAAAAATAAGTTTACTAAATTCACTGAATCGTGTTTCGTAAGCCGATTTTGTCATCGCAACAACAGCAAAGGTGAGCACAAATAAAAGTGTTGCCCAGTCTTTGTTTTCAAGAATTCGAGGATGTAATTGTTCAATCATAGCGTTACAAAATTAGTAATTTTTTGATGCAATACTTTTATTATATATTTATTATGAATCAAATGCTATAAAAAGTTTACTTTTGCGGTGAAATTACCGTAAAAAAATGAATGATAGTATTGTCATAATTCCCACATATAACGAAATTGAAAACGTAGAAAGTATAGTAAGGGCTGTACTTTCGCAGCACAAACCTTTTCATCTGCTGATTATTGATGATAATTCTCCCGATCACACTGCTAAAAAAGTAATTGCATTGCAGGAAGAATTTCTAGGGAAACTTTTTTTAGAACAAAGAGCAAAAAAATCTGGCTTGGGAACGGCGTATGTTCATGGCTTCAAATGGGCTTTGGAGCGTGACTATCAATTTATTTTTGAGATGGATGCCGACTTTTCACATAATCCAAATGATTTAGAAAAATTGTATGATGCTTGTCATTTTGGCGGAGCAGATCTTGCAATTGGATCTCGTTATGTAACTGGGGTAAATGTAGTAAACTGGCCTTTAAGCCGAGTTTTGATGTCTTATTTTGCATCTGTTTATGTGAAATTTATCACCGGAATGAAAATTCACGACGCAACTGCCGGTTTTGTTTGCTATAAACGAGAAGTTTTAGAAAAAATCAATTTGAATAAAATAAAATTTGTTGGGTATGCGTTTCAAATCGAGATGAAGTACAGAACTTACTGTGCTAAATTTCAAATTACCGAAGTCCCAATTATTTTTACAGATAGAACAAAAGGAGTTTCTAAAATGAGCAATGCTATTATTAAAGAAGCTATACTTGGAGTGATTTCCCTTAAATTAAGAAAACTAGTCAATTCATTATAAACCAACCGAAATGAACAGGATTTTAATAAAAAATGCCAAAATTGTAAACGAAGGGACAATTTTTGAAGGTGATGTTTTAATTGAAAACGATTTGATTGTTGAAATTGCAGACAGCATTTCATTAAAAACTTCAGATTGTATCGTAATCGATGCTGAAGGAAATTATTTAATGCCTGGCGCGATAGACGATCAAGTGCATTTTAGAGAACCTGGATTAACGCATAAAGGAGATATCGAATCGGAATCTCGTGCAGCTGTTGCAGGAGGGATTACTTCTTTTATCGAACAGCCTAATACAGTTCCAAATGCGGTTACTCAGGAAATCTTAGAAGATAAATATCAAATTGCATCTCAAAAATCATTTGCGAATTATTCGTTTATGATGGGAGCAACAAACGATAATTTGGAAGAAGTTTTAAAAACAAATCCAAAAAATGTTGCGGGAATTAAAATTTTCTTAGGTTCATCAACTGGAAATATGCTGGTTGATAATGAAGCGGTTTTAGAAAAAATATTCTCAAGCACGCCAATGTTAATTGCGGTTCACTGCGAAGATGAAACTACGATTAAAAATAATCTTGCCGCTTTTAAAGAGCAATACGGAGACGATGTTCCTGTAACAGCTCACAATTTAATTAGAAGTGCTGAGGCTTGTTATATTTCTTCTTCAAAAGCAGTGGCTTTAGCAAAACGTACTGGAGCGAGATTGCATATCTTCCATCTTTCAACTGCGAAAGAAATGGAATTGTTCACGAACAAAATTCCTTTAGAAGATAAAAAAATCACTGCTGAGGTTTGTGTACATCATCTTTGGTTTACAGATGAAGATTATAAAACAAAAGGAAATTTCATAAAATGGAATCCGGCTGTTAAAACTGCTGAAGATCGTGCAGAACTTTGGAAAGCATTAAATGACGGAAGAATTGATGTAATTGCAACAGATCACGCTCCTCATACAAAAGAAGAAAAACAGCAATCTTATTTGAATGCGCCTTCTGGAGGTCCGTTGGTACAGCATGCAGTTGTAGCAATGTTCGAAGCACATCATCAAGGGAAAATTAGTGTGGAAAAAATCGTGGAGAAAATGTGCCACAATCCAGCTAAGATTTTCAAAATCGAAAAAAGAGGTTTTATTAGAGAAGGCTATCACGCCGATTTAGTAATCGTAAATCCAAGTTTGCCTTGGAGCGTGAAACCAGAAAATATTTTATACAAATGCGGATGGTCTCCTTTTGAAGGATTTACTTTTAAATCTAGAATTACGCATACTTTTGTAAACGGAGAATTGGTATACAATAACTTTAAAGTAAAAGATACCAGAGCAGGAAAAAGATTATTGTTTGACAGATAAAAAACAGCTATGAAGAATTTTATAGTAATAATATTGGTTTTGTTTCTTTCTATAAGCTGTAAAAAAGAGCTGGTAAAACAGCCTGCAAAGCTTATTGAGAAAGAAAAAATGGTTGATATTATGTACGATTTGTCTATTCTAGAAGCAATGAGATATCAAAAACCATTGTCTTTAGATTCTATAGACAGTGATGCAACTAAGTTTATTTTAAAGAAATATAAAGTGGATAGTCTTCAGTTTGCGCAGAACAATATGTATTATGCTTCAGATTATGAAAACTATGCAGCTATGTTTGCTCAAGTGAACAAAAGAATAGCCGTAAATCAAAGAGCGGCTGATTCTCTGGCTAAAATTGACGAGAAAAAAGCAGCTAAGAAGAATAAAAATAAGCCAAAAGAATCAAAAGAAGCTTCAAAAGATTCAGTTAAAAAAACAATTCCGAAGATTAATATCGATTCTATAAAAATGGCACAAAGAAAGCACAGAAGAAACTTATAGTTTAGAGCTTTCTAAAATATATTTATGAATATCAGTAAAAACCGTTCCTAGAGCGGTTTTTATTTTTTCATTACTATATAAATTCTTCGAATAAGAAGCTTTTGCCGTTGCTTTGGTAATGCTTCTTTTTCTGAAAAATAAAGTCGAAAATATTCCATCTGTAATCCACAACGCATTCATTAAAAAAGGCTTGGCATGAAAACGAGGTCTTTTTACTTTTAAAGTGTCGGCAACTGTATTCAAAAGATCCTTAAAAACGATATTATCTGAGATAAGCGTAAAGCGTTCGTTTTTAACTTCGCTTTTCATCAATTCAAAACTAGTTTTTACGACATTGTCAACGGTAATAAATCCTGTACTTCCTAATGTGTAAAATGGTAATCCGTTAGAAACTTTTCTGTAGATTTCGCTACTGCCTTCGTCAAAAATATGCATCATTTGTGGAGGACCTAAAATGACTCCAGGATTTACAACAATAACATTTAAGCCTTCTTGTTGTCCGCGCCACACTTCCATTTCGGCTCCATATTTAGAAATAGCATAATCACTGTGTGGCTTTTCTGGATTCCAGTCTGTTTCTTCTGTAATATGGGTTTCGTGCGGAGCGATATCTCCTAAAGCGGCAATCGAACTGATATAGCAGAATTTTTCTACCTCTTTGGCAATTGCAAAATTGACCATATTGGCAGTTCCTTCGATATTGGTTTTTCTAAGGATTTCTTCGTCTCTTGGTTCAAATGATATAAAAGCAGCGCAGTGATAAACTTGTTTGATATCAATAAAGGCAGTTTCGAGTGAAGGTACGTCGAGAATATCGGCTTCAAGCCAATTGATTTTTTCAAACAAATTGGGTTTTTTATAAAAATCAAAAACCGCCTTTGTTTTCTCAATCTTATTTTTGCTTCTGTAAATTGCCCGAACATTTTCTCCATTTTCAATTAAATGAAGCAATAAATGTGCGCCGACTAAACCAGTTCCTCCAGTTACTAATATCATGTTGTAAAGATAAGTTTTTGTTGTAAAGGTGCAAAGTTGCAGAGGGACAAAGTTGTGGAGGATTTTGAATTCAGATACACAAGTTCATTTTATAGATTTAGAAAGTATAGTTTTTAACGATTCTAAAAAGTAAGAATATTATTATTTTTTATAAAACAAAGACCTCTATCAATATCTTTGCAATTATTAAGTTGCGGAATTGTAAATTATGGAAAAGCAAAATACTTATATACGTGAATTAGATAAAATGCTCGAAAATGCTATAAAGCGAATGAAGATTGAAAACCCAAATTTTGTAATCTATACTGCAAGTATTTGGACAGACCGTTTGGCTAAAGTTAGTGCTATAAGTTTTGATAGTAAAAGTAATTCGTTGCAAAATATAGATAAGTCAAATATATATAACGAAAGGTATTACGAAAAATATACATCTGAAGGCGATTTTAAGATGGCAGAAATGTTTAAACCAAACGAAAGCGATAGATTTTGTAATCCAGCAGATTTTGAGTTAGAATCTTTTGAGGAATTTAATCATGATTCTGTACCTTCTCGATGGTATCCAACTCTTGTCAAATTTGGAAATTTGGCTTTTGAAAAGATTGTTTCGGAATTGAATGTCGATCAAGATAATTTTGAATTGGGAATTAATAGCAATAAAGATTGGTATGATAAGACATGGAATATTGGGAATTTAAAAGTGTAAATTAGGTTGTAAAATTAATCAAATAGTTTTTTTGAATTTTGCCACAAAGAGTTAAGGCGTAAATGTTATATAAATAAAAAGCTTTGTGTCTTAGTGTCTTCGTGGCATACTTTTTTGTCATTACCATTGACATTGATTACATTTGCGCAAATTATTTAAAAAAATGAAGAATCTAGTTGAAGAATTAAAATGGCGCGGGTTATACCATGATAGTATGCCTGGAACGGAAGAACAATTGCTAAAAGAAGCTACCACTGCCTATATCGGTTTTGATCCAACAGCAGATTCACTGCACATCGGAAGTATGGTTCAGATTATTTTATTGGTTCACCTAAAGAATTTTGGTCACAGACCGATCGCTTTAGTTGGTGGAGCAACGGGAATGATTGGAGATCCTTCTGGTAAATCTGATGAAAGAAACTTGCTTGACGAAGAAGCTTTGGCTAAAAACGTAGCTGGAATCAAAAGTGTCTTGTCTCGTTTCTTAGATTTTAATTCAACCGAAGCAAATGCACCTGTAATGGTGAATAACTACGATTGGATGAAAGAATTCTCTTTTATCGATTTTGCACGTGAAGTTGGAAAAAGAATTACCGTAAACTATATGATGGCTAAAGATTCTGTAAAAAAGAGATTTAGTGGAGAAGGTGAGGGAATGTCTTTTACAGAGTTTACATATCAATTAATTCAAGGTTACGATTTCTATCATTTATATAAAAACAACAACTGTATTCTGCAAATGGGAGGTTCTGACCAATGGGGTAATATTACCACAGGTACAGAATTAGTGCGCAGAATGGGAGGCGAGAATGCCAAAGCGTATGCTTTAACAACTCCTTTGATTACAAAAGCAGACGGATCTAAATTTGGAAAATCTGAGGGAGGAAATGTTTGGTTGGATGCAGATAAAACTTCTGTGTACAAATTCTACCAATTTTGGGTAAACACAACAGATGTAGATGCTGAAAAATACATTAAAATCTTTACTTTCTTAGATAAAGAAACAATCGATGCATTAATCGAAGAGCATAAAACAGCTCCGCATTTAAGAGTTTTACAAAAGAAATTGGCAGAAGAAATTACTGTTTTTGTTCACAATCGTGAAGAATTAGAGAAAGCAATTCAGGCTTCAAATATTTTGTTTGGAAATTCAACTGCAGAAGATTTGAAAAAATTGGATGAAGCGACTTTCTTAGAAGTTTTTGACGGTGTTCCACAAGCCGAAATCGCAAAAGCTGATTTAGAAAACGGTTTGGATATTATCACTGTTTTAAACGAGAAAACGGGTTTCTTTAAATCAAACGGAGAGGCGAGAAGAGCTTTAACAGCAAATTCAATTTCTGTAAACAGAGAAAAAATAAAAGAAGATTTCGTTTTAACTGCAAATGATTTAATTAATAATCAATTCGTTTTATTACAAAGCGGAAAGAAAAATTATTTTGTGATTAGAGTGGTTTAAAAGGGTTTAACTGTTTAATCGGTTAATTGTTTAATCGAATCAGGATCTTTTAAATTGAATATATAAATCCCAGCTTTCTAAGAAAGCTGGGATTTTTTATTTAAAAAAAATCATTCCGTAGGAATGTCTCATCGGTAGAACTAAAATTTGGTTTGCGGTTATACGTTCCGTAGGAACGTTTGATTAATTCGGCAGATGTAATTTTTTTCCATAAAAAAGGTATCCCTACGGAATATTGAATCTATTTGATTTCTTTTTGAAAATGTAATCCTTTTTTTATTAAGTTTATTCCCTAAAAACTAACAAAACTAATATGATTGGAATTTTACTTATTTACTGGATTTGGAAAGGATATACCAATTTGGCTCTTGAATATGACAAGAACAAATGGGGTTATTTCGCTATCGGAATAATAGCTTATTATGGAGGTACTCTTGTTGCAGGTTTTGCCACCGGACTTTTGGCTGTTTTGATTGGCGGTGTCGATAGTGTAGATGACAACAGCTTTACTAATCCAGGTTGGAATATACTTTTTGTGCTTTGCGGTGCTTTAGCTTGTTATGGAGTTTATAAACTACTAGAAAGTAAAGGAGAAAAAGAAAAAGCGCTTCAAAAAATAGAAGGAATTGAAAGTATAGGTGTAACAGAGGAAAATTGATTTTTCTTTTTGTTTAATCGGTTAATTGTTTAGCTGTTTAATCGATTTTTTGCGATTAAACGATTACACAAATCAACGATTAACCAATTTAAAGAACCATCAAGTTACAGCCACGAATATCAGAATTATCAAAACGTCCCAATACCTCGAAAGAGTTGTTGGGATATTTTTTGCCTAAATCCTGCGTAGCGATAAAAGAACACGAATTGATATTTGCTAAATCGATCACATTAATTCCGCCCGTTTTTCCATCTTTAACGTAAGTTAAAGCATCTTCTGGGTCGCGAACTAAGATATGCATCCAAGAAGGACATTCGAAAATACCTTCGCCTAAAGAATAAGCTTGCGCTAAAAGCTCTGTCATTCCGTATTCTGAATGAATGGATGAAACGCCAAAACCTTTGCATAAAATTTCATGCAATTCTTCTCGAATCATTTCTTTGCGTTTTCCTTTCATTCCTCCAGTTTCCATAATAATGGTGTTTTGAAGGTTGAATTGATGTTTCTCGATTAAATCTAATAAAGCATAAGTAACGCCAATTAAGATTACATTTTGACCTGCTTCATCTAATTCAAGGAGTTTTTTGATTAGGTCGTCGTGATTATGCAAATAAAACCCACTTTCAGGCTGATTAGAGAGTTTTATTAAATCTTCTACCATATAAATTAACGAAGAGCCTTCGCGTTCTAAATAGGAGGGTAAAAGGGCTAAAACAACATAATCTTCAATATTGCCATAAAACTGAGAAAAACCTTTGCGGTAACTTTCCTCATATAGGGAAACATCGGTCACTAAATGTCGGCTGGTAATCATTCCAGTTGTACCGCTGCTCGTAAAAGTTACTTGAGCAGGTTCTGTATTAGAAACTACTTCGTGACTTTTGAAAAACTGAATGGGTAAAAAAGGAATTTGCTGTAGCGATTTTACTTGTTGCGGATTAACGTTTAAAAAATCACAGAAATCGCGATAAACCTTGTTGTTCTCGTGCTGAAAACGAAACACTTTTAGTGCTATTTTTTCAAATTGTTTCTGACTCGAAATGGTAAATATATCTTGGGCTGTGATCAAAACTTTTTTTTGCAAAGATACTTTTTTTTAGTTTTCAGTCTCAGTTTTCAGTCACAGTATTCGATAAGTTTATAAACTGAAAACTCAGGCTGTGACTGTAAACTAAAAAAGTGTTCAGTCAAAGTTTTCCGTCTCAGTGTTTGACAAAGTATATAAACTGAAAACTGCGACTGCGACTGAAAACTAAAAAAAGCTCCAAAGGAGCTTTTATCTTATAATGAGTTTTCGGGTTGCCGATGCATTTAGTTCGCTTATTTTGATGATGTAAACACCTGGAGGTAATTCTGAGACACTTAATTCTCTTGAGGCTAAATGTGCCTGCAATACTTTTTTACCTAAAATATCAAACACAATAATTTCCTTCTCTAAATCGTTTTTAGATGATATATAGACTTTTCCATTAGTCACTGGGTTAGGATACAAGCTAAGTCCCTCTATAGAAGTAGATTCTTGAGTTTTTGGTAATTGCTTGCTGTCTTGCGCTGATACGCTTACAGTGAAGAAAAATGCCAATAAGAAAGTAATATAAAAGTAGTTTTTTGCCATCGCGTGTATTTGATTATTGTAAATATACAAAAAAAATTACAAAAAGCACGCCAAAAAAAAACATCCTAAATATTTAGGATGTTTTTAACATTATGTGTTCGAAGTTATTAGATAGTTGTTCTTTAAACATCTATAATCAGAGTATATTATTTCTTTCCTAAAATAGATTAAAATGAAAAAGCTGTCTGAAATATTTCAGACAGCTTTTCTATTTGGTATTAGAACTTTAATTATTTAGTCCAGTTAGCCCAAGTTGGTAAATCAGCACCAGCACCAGCACCAGTTGCACCAGTAGTTGTTCCTGATAATTTAGGACCTGTAAAATCAGTTATAGAAGCTCCGAAAGTATAGTTTGTGATAGTAAAGTTACCAGCAGCGATATTTGCAGTTGCACCAGCATCTGTAGATAATTTAGCTAAAGCAGCAGGCATTCCGTCAGCAACATATAAGTTTGTGTAAGCTTGTTTTCCACCACCTTCTTTGTAGTTGATTGCTTTTTCGTCAGCTAAGAAAGCAGCATCACCTTTAATGATAGAGATGTTGTTGATTTTAGCATTTGTCATTGGAGTAGCTCCACTTGGATCTTTTGCGTTAGTAGATCCTTCAACACCTGCTTTAGTAACACCTTTAATGTAAACGTTTGTAGCAGTACCTTGCCATCCGTCAGCGAAATCTAGAGAATCATCATAAGAGTTTACGATTACTAAGTTAGTAGCGTTTACTGCTCCTCCGAAGAACTCAATTCCGTCATCACCACTTTCGAAAGTGTAGATATCAGATACGATTGTTCCAGAACCTACTCCGAAGAAAGAAACTCCATTGTATTCTTTTTCAGAAGTATATTTAGAACCTGTGTAAGAAATTTTCAAGAAGTTGATGTTTCCAGAAGAATCTGCATTATCATTACCTCCATAGCTTAATGAACCTACTTCAGAAGTACCATTGTCTCCAGTGTTAACTTTAGCGTTACCAGCGATGATTAATCCACCCCAGTCACTTTGAGCTGGACTTGCTTTTCCAGATGTCATAACAACTGGTTTAGCAGCAGTACCATTGATATTGATTTTAGCATTTCTCTCTACAGCGATATATAAAGAAGTTGATTCTGCAGTAGCAGAACTTTTGATTACAGTTCCAGCAGGAATAACTAAAGTAGCTCCACCTTTAACAATAAGACCTCCTGTTAGAGTATAAGTTTGAGTAGGATCTAAAGTTACTGTACCGTCTTTAATTTCTCCTTTTAAATCGTCAACTTTTAAAACAAAAGAACTATTGTTCGTGTTGTTATTATCATCAGAACTACAGCTTGTTAAAGCAAGTCCTAATATTGCAGCCATTGCAAATAAACTTTTTTTCATTTTTGTTGTGTTTTATTGTTTTATTTATTCAAGGCAAAGTAAACGAACATATGTTTTTGCTGAGTTAAGACGATATTAACAATGCATTAAGTATATAGTGATGAAAACGCCTTGTCTTAATATAAAATTTACATTAGACTTGCGTCAAATAAAAAAGGTGATTAGCAAGCTGCTAATCACCTTTTTATGCTTGTAGAAAAATCTTTTTTAGAATGTATAGTTTAATGTAAGTCTAAGATCTGAACCTGCTTTATATGAAGTTACAGTAATATCACCTACAGACTCTTTTCCTGGTACTTCTCCTTGTTCTTGAACACGTTTAAAAGTTGGATTTAAAATGTTGTTGTAAATAAGACCAATTTTTAAGTTTTTAGTCAAGCTAGAGTTTACAATAAAGTCTAGTTTGTTTACTGCTTTATCTACCATGTTTCCAACTCTTGAAGTTCCAATAACAGCTAATTTATCTGAGAAATAAGAATAAGATACTGTTGCTGAAATATCTTTGTTTTCTGAAAACTCGTTTAAGAATGATAAGTTCGCATTGGCAAGGAAATTAGAAGCTCCAGTTAATTTACTTGATGTAAAAGTAAAGTTAGCTCCAAAATCATTTTCATTGTTTACTTTTTCGTTGCTTAAATCTTGTTTTGTATATAAATATGATCCGTTTGCGTCAAAAGAAAGTTTTGTTTTTAGATTGTCACTTTTTTCAATTTCAAAAAGATCTTTTCTATATTCTACTTCAACTCCTGCTACTGTTCCTTTGTCTCCTGTATTTGCATAAGAAATATCATTTGATGAAGAGTTCAAGAACATTTCGTTGATTGGGTTTTGAATAATTTTTCCAAACGCAGTTACAGAAATTAATTCACTCGCTTTCGGGAAAAATTCCCATCCTAAATCAAAGTTGTAATTTGTTGATGCATATAAGTTCGGGTTTCCTTCGTATGCTTGTGCAACATCTTCGTAAATAATTGGCACTTTTTCTTTAAACTGAGGAAGTGTGTAAGTTTTACTTGCAGAGAATTTTAAATTCTGTTTGTCATTCAACGTATACTTTGAAATTAAACTTGGTAAAATGTTAAACTTCGAATCATTAGAATTTCCTCCACCTGGAACTGTTGTTGTTACAAAGAAAACATTCTGAGTCAACTGTTCTAGTCTAGCACCTAATATTACACTCAATCTTTCAGTTAAAGAATATTGTACATTAAGGAATCCAGCATTAATATCTAAATTTCCAGTATACATTTGGTGAATTCTATTTGAGTAAGATGAACCCCAATGTGCAGGATCTAAGTAATTGTCTACATTGTGTATGTCTTCTTTAGGGAAAGAAATTGTAGTTCTGTCTGGGAAGAATGAATATTGTTGCATATCATAATCCACATCTTTGAATTTTCCTGAATAACCAACAGTTAATTTTCCTCTATAAGTGTCATCACTGCCTTTTTTGAAGTTATAAGAAAGAGCAACATTTGCTGCAATTTCATTTTCTTTTAAGTCTTGAAAAAATCTGTGATTATTGATGTTTGAATTAGTGAAAAATGTATAGTCAATAGCATTTGGAGCGTATACAAAAGAGTTTTGCATACGATCTGGAACAGCACTATTAGACATACTGTATCCTACTCCCCAATTCAAATTCCACTGATCGTTGAATTTGTTTTTTCCTGTTAATTGGTTTACAATTAATTGAGTTCTTTCGAAAGTTCCACGTTTGATAAAACCGCTAATTTGTTGTTGAGCGTCTCCACCACCGTCAAAATTCTGATTTGTTCCTTCGTACTCGCTATAATCTTGATCACTTGAATTTAAGAATAAAGAAGTAAAGAAGATCGAGTTTTTGTTATTGATTTTATAATCAGCTGTACCCATAACAGTTGTAGTAGTGCTATGTTTGTAAGCCGTTCTGATAAAGTCAGAAAAAATATCTCCATCAGAAGTAATTCCTCCTCTGCTGTAACCTTGAGTATATTTGTTTTTTGCGCTAAACGAACCTGTAACAAAAGTACCAATCGAACTTTCGTCGTTTATAGTAAATCTCTTTCCTCCAGATAATGTGTAGAAAGCATTTAATACATTCTTATTATCTTGTCTATCCCAGCTTGTTGCATAGCTATATGGCAACAATGGAGAATCAGGAACTCCAACTTTTTTAAATCCTGTATAACTTGGTCCGTCTTGAAGATAGAAATGATCTTGTCCTAAAACATTTGTATTTGCACCAGTACCAATTGAAAAAGTAACAAAAGGTTTTCCGCTGAATTTTTTTGCACTAATATCGATATTAGCTCCTCCAAAATCTGCATAGTTTTGAGATTCAAAAGTTTTGCTAATTCCGATGTTGTCTACAATGTTTGTAGAGAAAATTTCTAAAAGAATATTTTTGTTTGCTGGATTGTTTGATGGTAACGGAAGACCATTTAAAGTAGTTACATTGTAGCGGTCGCCTAATCCTCTTACGAAGACATTTCCAGAATCATCTTGCTTAGAAACACCGCTTACTTTAGCAACAGCGTTTGCAGCGTCGTTAACTCCTTTTCTTGCAATTTCTTCAGCACCAATAGCAGCTTTAAATTGAACTGCATTTTTTTGATCCAATAATAATGCTGATTCTTTTTGTTTGTTTACTGCCGCCGATTTTACAACGACATCTTTCAGTGTATAACTTCCAGAAGAAAGAGCTTGATTAACCACTACAGTTTCGTTTGCTTTTACGACAACTGGAGCTTCTACAGATTCATATCCTAGGAAACTAAAGATCAAAGTATAATTTCCAGGATTTACGCTTAACGAATATTTTCCGTCAACGTCGGTATTTACGCTAATATTTGTACCTTTAACTAATACATTAGCAAATGGCAGAGCGTCGTTGTTCATTTCCTTATCAGTCAGAACTCCAGAAATCGTACCTTTGTTTTGCGCGATCGAAATCGTACAGATAAATAATGCAATAAAGAGAAATCTTAAATTAAATTTCATTTTTTTTCAGTGTTGTGTTTGTGTCTTAATATTTTGGTGCAAAGAAAGAACCGCTCTGTGAAGTCCATGTTACCGACTTGTTATGTTTTTGTGTTGTTAAGATTATCAAATTGTTACGAGATTAAATTACGGTTAACACCATTTTTTAAAGGTTCTTTTGTTAGTATATTTACCCTGTGAAATAAGAAATATCGAATATCTAATGAAAAAGTTTCGATATAAAAATCTCAATTTTTGCTATTTATGAAAAAAACTCAAACTAAGATTTTATTAGTTGACGACGAACCAGATATCTTAGAAATCGTTGGCTATAACCTCGCTCAGGAAGGCTATCAGATTGTTACAGCTTCTAACGGAAAAGATGCTATAGCAAAAGCACAGAAAGAGCTGCCAGAACTAATCATTATGGACGTGATGATGGCAGAAATGGACGGAATGGAGGCTTGCGAGCATATTAGAAAAATTCCAGAATTAAATAATGTTATCATAACATTCCTTACAGCAAGAAGTGAAGATTATTCTCAAGTAGCTGGTTTTGATGCCGGTGCTGATGATTATATTACGAAGCCAATTAAACCAAAATTATTGGTCTCTAAAGTAAAGGCGTTGTTAAGAAGGTTAAAAGAACAAGAAGTTGTTACAGATACTCTAAATGTAGGCGGAATCGAGATTAACCGTGAGGAATACAAAATCATAAAAGGCAATGTAGAAATTGCTTTGCCAAGAAAAGAATTCGAATTATTTTATCTGTTGGCTTCAAAACCAGGAAAAGTTTTTAAAAGAGACGAAATCCTGGATAAAGTTTGGGGTAACGAAGTTGTGGTTGGAGGAAGAACAATTGATGTTCACATTAGAAAACTGCGCGAAAAAATAGGCGAAGATCTTTTTAAAACCATAAAAGGAGTAGGCTATAAATTTGAAGTTTAGATTTTTAAGATGCTAAGGTTCTAAGTGATTTTAGAATTTTGGTAAAGATTTAAACCCTTTCAAATTCTTTTAAAAATATTCAATACATTTAAACCATATAAGAATTGAAGCTGTATAATCTTCATTTTCTTATATGGTTTTTGAGTTATTCCTTTTTTGTTTTTTGATTTACTCAGAAGAAGACAGCTTAAAAACAAAATTTAATTTTCTTAATTTCTTAATGGTTCAATTTTTCAATGAAGATTAATTTTAAAAAAACATACAAATTTGCTATAAAATCGGCATTGTATATCAGTCTCTTTACAACAGGATTTGTACTGATGTTAATGTCATTATTTTATAAAAATCAATTAAAACACCAAGTTGCGTTTGGAATAATTTTCATTATCGCAATCTATATTTTCTCTTTTCTGGTTTTGCAATATCGTGTAGAACGTTTTATTTACCGAAGAGTGAAGAAAATTTACGATGAGGTTTCGTTGTTAGAATCAACAACATTAATCAATCAACCGATTAATACAGACATGGAAACGCTTTCGCGTGAAGTGAAAAAGTTTGCGACAGATAAAAAGCTCGAAATCGAAATGCTCGAAATTCGCGAACAATATAGAAGAGAATTTTTAGGAAACGTTTCACACGAACTAAAAACACCTTTATTTACTGTTCAAGGCTATGTCTCAACTTTGCTTGACGGGGCAATGGATGATAAAAATATCAGAAAAAAATATTTAAAACGTGCCGAAAAAGGAGTAGAGCGCCTTATTTATATAGTAGAAGATTTGGATATGATTACCAAATTAGAATCAGGCGATTTAGATTTAAATATGACTGATTTTGATATTGTCGAATTAATTCAGAATGTATTCGAACTGCTTGAAATGAAGGCCGATAAAAAGAAAATTAAACTAGCTTTTGAAAGTAAAAATGTTCAATCTGTAATAATTAGAGGAGATCAGGACAGAATTCAGCAAGTTTTAGAAAACCTGATTGTAAACTCTATTAAGTACGGAAAAGAAGGCGGTCTGACTGAAGTTGGCGTAGTAAACTTAACCAAGAAAAAAGTCTTAATACGTATTAGTGATAACGGAGAAGGTGTTGAAAAACAAAACATTCCAAGACTTTTTGAACGTTTTTACCGAGTGGATAAAAGCGGAACTCGTTCTGAAGGAGGTTCTGGTTTAGGATTAGCGATTGTAAAGCATATTATTGAAGCACATAAAGAGAAAGTTTATGTAGAAAGTGAGTTCGGAATTGGCTCTGAATTCTCTTTTACACTCGAAAAAGCAAATAAAGCAACAAAAATCGACGTTAAAAAATTGTAACGCCAGTTTTGCTGAAAGCCCTAAAACAAAGGTGTTTAACGATAAATAAACATTTCGATTTAGGTCATAACATTAAATTTTTATTATAGTAACATCTGGTTAATGATTTCTTAACATAGGTGCTCCATCTTTGCATCCTGAAATTAAGGGAATTACAGAACTAATGATAAAAAGAAAACTTTTAGCCGTTTTATTACTGCTAGCTTGTGCTGCCAATGCACAGGAAACAAATAAGCAAGAACTGAATAAACAGGATGTGAAAAACGAAGTAATGCGTATTTTAGATTCTATAAACAAAGCTAAACTTCCAGAGACAAAATCTGGAGGAGGAGTTGAAGAACATTGGTACGATAGAATCTCTCTTAGAGGTTATGCCCAAATCAGATATAATGGTTTGTTTTCTACAAATGATAAAGTTTCTTGTGAACAATGTGATAGATCTTGGGGAACAACTTCTACAGCTCCAGATGCACAAGCAAACAACGGACTTTTTATTCGCCGTGCACGTTTAGTGTTTTCTGGACAAGTGCATCCAAATGTATTCTTCTATTTTCAACCCGATTTTGCGAGCTCACCAGCAAGTGGAATTAATAATTTTGTGCAGATACGTGACTTGTATTTTGATCTTTCTTTTGATAAGAAAAAAGAATACCGCGTTCGTATTGGACAAAGTAAAATTCCGTACGGATTTGAAAATATGCAATCAAGTTCACAGCGTTTAACTTTAGACCGCGCCGATGCAATCAACTCTTCAATCTTAAATGAACGTGATTTAGGAATATTCTTTTACTGGGCTCCAGCCGAAATTAGACAGCGTTTTGAAATGTTAGTTAAAGACGGTTACAAAGGTTCTGGCGATTTTGGAGTTTTCGCTTTAGGGGTTTACAACGGTCAGATTGCAAATAAGTTAGACGGAAATAGAGATTTAAATGTTGTGGCGAGAGTTACTTATCCATTTGTTATTGGAAGCCAAATCATCGAACCAGGAATTCAGGCTTATACAGGAAAATGGGCTTTTACTGGAGAAGTTTCTTCAGGAGTAATTGTTAATGATCCTCAATATGTAAAAGATCAGAGAGTTGGAGCAACTTTTGTATTATACCCAAGACCATTCGGAATCCAAACGGAATACAACATCGGAACTGGGCCTCGATACAATACGCTAACGAATACAATTGACCAAACTGATTTGAACGGAGGTTATGTTTTATTAAATTATAAATGGGATATTAAAAAACAACGTATTTATCCTTTCGCCAAATTTCAATATTATGACGGAGGTAAAAAATACGAAAAAGATGCAAGAAGTTACGTTGTTAGAGATTACGAATTTGGTATCGAATGGCAGCCAATTAAAGCATTCGAACTTACAGCAGAATACGTAGTAGCAGACAGAACTTTTGAAGATAGTGCGCTTCCAATTAACAGACAACAAGGAAATGTACTAAGATTGCAAGCACAGTTTAACTTCTAAAAAGACACAGATTAAACTGATTTTTATATAAAATTTGAATTGCCTCCAGCTTTAGTTGGAGGTTTTTTATTGTATAAATAAGGCTTTAGCCAAACTAGTTTAGTTAAAGCCTTATCATTTTGAAATGTATTGTTTGATCCGCTTTATCAGCGTGAAATTATGCTATTTTGTCTTCAAAAACCTTAAATAACGAATCCCAGTCAATGTTATTTTCAAATTGGGATAATCCTTTAAACGATTTTACTTTTGATAAATCTTCAATAGTAAAGTCGTCTTGCATTGCATAAGGCACAAGATTTTCTTCCTGAAGTTTTATCGCTAAATATTCTTGTTCGTATTGACCCGGTGTCGGAATAAAAAAAGCTTTCTTTCCCAATTTTGCCAAATCCATTACAGTAGTATAACCTGAACGGCAAAGAACAAATTCACTTTCGTTAAAAGTCTGTTCCAGCTGTTTGGAGTTCATGAAATTATAATAGGTTACATTTCCAACCTCTTTTTTGGTTTGTGTTTTTTCTACAACACCTTGAACAAAAACAACTTTTCCATGATAATTTGCTGTTTCTTTTTGTAATTTTTCATCTAAAAAAGTACGCTGAGGTTCAGGTCCAGACAATATAATCATCAGATCATATATTTTTGGAGTATCCTTTTTCTTCATACGACTCAACGGACCAATGTATTTCAAATTTAGTTCGTTGGATTTTAAATGACCTAAATCTCCTGTAAGATTTACTGTTTCGGCAGTATCAGGAACCCAGCATTCATTGTATTTTTTAATGAAATACTGATGACATTTACTTGTAAACCAAGTAGTATTTCCTGTCATAACATTCAATTGATGCGTCATGAAAACAGAAGGCACTTTTTTGCTAAAAACCCCCAATCTGTTATCTGAAATGATACCATCAATTCCATGTTTTTTGATCCAATTATTGATCATTTTTTTCTCATCCAAAATGGCCGTAATCATTTTAGGAAGATTTTTAATCAGTTTCCATTTAAAATTTTTACCATTCTTTGCATATTCAATATGATAAGAAGGCAATTCTAAAGTTTGTATATAAGGAAATTCTTTTCGCAATAAAGCTAATGCAACTCCATCAGAAGCAATAATGGGAATGTAATTATTCTCCTGAAGCGCTTTGATAATAGGAATACATCGAGTAGCATGTCCAAGTCCCCAATTTAATGGAGCTACTAAAATAGTTTTATTCGCAGAATAATCTATGCTCATTTTTTAACACGTTTTAAAAACGAAGATAAAGAAATATGTTTTCTATGTTATTTCGAGGGCATTACTAAATTATTAACTCTATATTTTAAAAAACTCTTGGAATTTCAGGGGGTATATTAAAAAGGAATAAGTTTTTTCTAATAAGATTATCTCTATGTTAAGTGATTTTGAGTTTTCGAAATGACCTTAATAAGGAAATTTATAAGTTTAGCTACAATATATCAAGTAAGATTTGTCTGAAAAGAATAATTCATTTGACTGAATGCGAATATTTATAAAAAGATATTCTGCTAAAACCCCAGCGGGGTAAAATATTTATAGGATTTTAATAATACAAATGAAAAAGCTCCAGAGGAGCGACATATTTTTTCACAATTTTATGTCGCTCCTCTGGAGCTTTACATTCTTGATGGCGATTATTTTCTATAAATACTTCGCTTCTCTGAAGCAAAAAAGGAGCTGTTTTTAAAAACAGCCCCTTTTTAAATTGGTGTGATAAAGCTCAAAACCTTAGTCTCTCAGAAACTTAGCATCTCAGAGTCTTAATCCTGAATATACGTTTTATTACCATTTTTATTAATGTAGTATTTACCGCCTCTTGGTCCAGTATACACTTTTTTACCATTGTATTCTCCAGTAACTTTATCTGGTACAGCTGGCGCTTTTTCGTTAGTTTCTTTTAAAGTCTTTGTAGCCGATTTTTTAGCAGCAGTTGCATCTTTCTTGGTAGCATCAGCTTTTGCTTTCGTTTTAGTAGCGTCAGCTTTTACGTCATCAGCTTTTGCGGTAGTTTTCTTTGCATCAGCTTTTGCTTTGTCTGCTGTTTTTTTAGCTTTGTCAGATTCTGCTGTTGCTTTTTTTGCTTCGCTTTTTGCTTTTGCAGCTTCTTTGTCAGCAGTTTTTTTTGCTGCGTCTGCAGATTCTTTTTTTGCTTTAGACGAAGCTGTTTTTGCGTCATCTGCTGCTTTTTTAGATTTCGTTGCTTCTTTTTTAGCATCTGCCGAAGCTTTGTCTGCGCTTGCTTTAGCTTTTTTTGCCGAAGTTTCTGTTTTGCTTTTCGCAGTTTTTGCAGTTGTTTCCTGAGCGTAAAAATTAGAAGAGAAAGCAACCATTAAACAGAACAATACTAATTTTTTCATAGGGTCATATGTTTAAATTTCAATTAAAATTAAACAATTTATTGTCATCTTTTTCGGAGCGCATTAAAAATATGCACGAAGTTGAACATTTCCTGTATGAATGGTTGATCCTGTTTCGCTTTTACGGCCTTGGTAATTTAAATTAACATCCAAAAAAGACGTAATGTTCTTTTGCAGAAGCAGTTTCCAAACCAAATTTGATCCAGCCTGAAGTCCTTCTAACATTTGAAAACCTACTGAAGAAAATTCGTTTCCGCTAAATTTATTTTCATAAAAAGAAAATTCTCCATTTATCGTTACTTTCTTTTCTCCCGCATAAGAAAAAGAAACCCCGATTCTGTTCTGATCTAAAGTTTCAAGATTCCCTATTTTGTTTTTCTTATTTTGAAGCTCGTAAAAGAAATCCAATTTAGTGTTTTTTGAAAATAAATAACTGACTTTCGGTGCAATTTGCCATCCTTTTATATCATAATTTTTCTCCACAAAATCTTCTGAAACCAAATCCGTTTTTATGGTTTTGGTAAAGAAATTAAACAGCCAGCTTTTTTGATATAAATGGGTATATTGAATTTGATGCGAATAATTCTGTACATGTTGTGAACCAACAGAAAGCAGACTTTTTCCTTTATTTACCAAATAAGAATAAGTAACAGAATGTATTTGTTTGCCTCGATTGAAAAATAAGCTGTTTCTGAAACTCGAATTTAATCCTAAAATATTCTCTTCGGATGAATCAAACGGATTCAGTTCTAGTTTTTCGCCTTCACTTTTTACCTTTCGATCCATTATAAAAGAAGTCTGATTATAAAAATAAGACAACAGTTTTTTGAAACCTTTTTCATTTTGCCATTGCAATGGATTCAAAGTTAAAGATTGCGAAAACTTATTTTGGTTCGTTTTAATGTAAACCTGATTCGGCAAAAAGACCCTTACATATCTTGCTTGATCTTGATAAACAGCAACTTCAAATTCTTCCAATTCCTGAATGCCGTTTCCATTATAATCGTTCCAAGTGTAAACTCCTTGTCCAGTTGGCACTTCAACGTATGTAAATTCTTGTTGCGCAATAGTTCCTGAACTGGTTTCGTAAGTTGTTCCAATCTGCATGAACTGATTAAAAAAGCGATCGTTGTATAAAACCCTGGAGTTTAACGAAGGTTCATTTTGTCTGGAAGTGTCCGTAAAATCAAGATTCCGATAGCTCGCGTAAACAGCTAAATCGGTCTTTTTGGTTTGAATTAATTTCGACTTTAAATAATACGTCTGAGAATTATTAACGTGTTGCAATAATCCGTTTTGTAAACTATCATTTCGTCTTTGCAGAAAACCAACTTCAACAAAAACTTTCGTACTATCGCCTCGTCCAGTAAATACACCATATTCTGAGAATCTTTGGCTTAAAGCCGAAAACTCATTGGTAACTTTATCTTTTTCCTGATTGTCTTCCAATTGAAAAGTCCCACCAACCCAATTTTTGCCAAAATGATATTTTGTTCTGGTTTGATTCCTAATGAATTTTGAAGTCGAAGCTGTGGCATCAGAATTCAAGAAACTTCCGTTGTTTTCTATTGTCCAATTTTTAATTTTAAACAAAGCATTTGTGGTATGTCTTGAACCAGAATAACTTTCGCTATAATCTAATTTCTCGAATTGATAGGTCAATAAACCAATATTAGCGTTTTTTTTCTGAGCGAATAAATCAAAATTTAAACCCGTTACCAAAAGACTTTGATTTCCTAAAAGTGTACCGGTTAAATTCCAATCGCGGTTAAATTCGATATTATACAAACGTTCAACCGATTGAAAATTCTCTTGTACAAATTGGTAATTCGCGAAAGCGTCCAAATTCCAACTTCTGGAAAAGAGCCTTTTTTTAAGATTGGTTTTAAAAGCAATTCCTGTATTATTTGCATCATCGATTCCAGAAAATAAGTTTTGATCATTATTGCTTACAGCCAATTCAAAATCTGCTAAAGTTTTTTCGTCTGGATTATATTTTCCTAAAAATGTCGCGACCTGAAGTTTAATCGGCGGAACAAGCTGTACAATTGGTTCGTAATTTCCTTGTAAAACGCCATTTATAGGTTCAACATATTGATAAATACGTTCAACAGAATTATTATTTTGAATGATATAATTTCCAGCATTTGCACCAACCAGACTAAATTTTACATTATATAAAACATCAGCCGAATTATTTGAATATTCATAAATTTCAACTGAATTGATAATTGTTTTCTTGTACAAAATTTTATTGTCGGCATAAGTATCTTCGTAAGCAGAAGGCGCTTTCATTAAATTTGTATCATCACCCGCCTGACTTAAAATCTCAACTTGTTCTGTAGAAAGATTTTGCTGTAAAGGCTGGTTTTTCATGTCGTTTTCAGAATAAATATAGCTGCCAAAACTCCATTTTTTACTCTCGTGCGTTGCGCCCGCGTAGGTAACCAGTCGGTTATAATTTCGTTCAGAATATTGATATTCAACATTAATACGCATTTCGGAAGTAATTGTAAAAAGCGAAGTAAAAACAATTTCTCCCGCATTATAATCAATAACATAATCGTTGTTTTCACCGCGTTTCAGCAAAACTCCATTTACATAAACACGTTCAGAACCCGAAATAACAAGCACATACAATTCGCCGTTTTGACCTTTTAATTTATACGGACCTTGATTTCCTTCTTGTCCAGTAAAAGTACTTTTGGCATATTGGCCTTTTACAAAAGCCACCGAAGCAAAAACATTGGTTTTACTTTTTTCATTGTCAAAATCAAAACTTGCAGAAAGCCCCTGAACCTTTTTATTGAAACTTAAAAATTGCGTTTTTCTATTTTCTAAAAAGACATCGCCGGCGCGAATGTTCCAATCATCGCTGAAAAGTTCCATGAAAATATTATCAAACTGATCCAATTTTTGGGAATAACCCCCATCCTGAAGCGGAATATTGCTATCCTGAAGTGAGGCTCTCAAACTAACTTTGTCTGAAATTTTTCCCGTAATTTGAAGATCTAAATTGGAGTTTAAAACTGTACTTTGATTATTCCCGACAGTAATTCCGCGAGTAATGCTTCCAGAAGTATTTAAACCATCAAAAGGAGCTGCTTTTTTAGCGTTGGCATTATTATCTATTCGATAGAGTTTTTCGGTTCCCACATCGCTGCTGACCATCTGATCTGCTTTGTAAAGGCTGTATTCTTTGGTTAAGAAATCGGGATATTGAAGATAATTGACAATTAAAGTATCAGAAACCGATTGGAATTTTTCATTAAAAAGTAAAAAGCCTTTTTGAAAATCAACTTTGTAAAAAGTCGAATCGATAGGTTCATTTTTGGTATTTAGAATCTGAAAAAATCCAGAGTTAATAGCGACTTTTTCTAATCGGATGGTATCTTTTGAAGCGATTACTTTTTTGGTTTTATACAGCGTTTCAGTGTCCTGAGCCTGAAGCACAGAAAAACAAAAGAAAACAGTCAAAAACAGTAATTTTTTCAACATAAATACTTTAACTCTAAAATGTCAAAAGTAGTATTTATAATCAAGAAATTACGACGCTTTTATTTATTGAAAAATGAAATGCTTTGGTGCTGATTGTCTGCTTTTTAAATTTTAGAATAAAAAATAATTGAAGTAGAATTCTCATAATTAGTAAATCTTTTTTTTAGCTTTGTTTTGGATATAACGAACTTACATTATGGATACTAGCAAAGAACTTTTATTCTTTTTTAGTGCTTTAGGAGCTTTCAACGGAATTATTCTCGGAGTTTATTTCTTCTTTTTTACCAAGAAAAGGCATCTGACGAATTATTTTCTGGGTGCGCTTTTGTTTGCACTAAGTATCCGAATTGGGAAATCTGTATTTGTTTATTTTCATCCCGAATTGCCAAAAATGTATCTCCAGTTTGGGCTTACAGCTTGTTTTTTCATTGGACCTTGTTTATATTATTTCGTAAAATCTGCAGTCGATGAAGTTCAGATAATGCCTAAATCTTGGAAGTTTATATTGGCATTTTGGGGAACTTTAATTGTAGCAGTCGGCGTTTTATATCCGTACGAAGTATATCCAGAACTTTGGGGAGGTTATTTTATAAGAATCATTTATTTTCAATGGTTTATTTATATTGTATTTGCTGGTTTTGAACTTCGCAATGTTTTGAAAAAAATCCTGAGCAGAAAAGAAAAAGCTACTCCAGCCGAAATGTGGTTCTCGATGCTCTATTTTGGAACTTTTCTCTTATTTCTATTTTATTTTTTAGCGATTATGGGAGCGTCCGGTGCAACTTATATAAGTGGCGCGGTTGTTTTTTCGTTCATTTTATATTTAGGAATTTCAATTCTTTTGTACCGAAAAAAGACAGACGATTTATTTTTATTGAACGGGAAGATTTCTAATAAAAAAATAGATTCGGCAGAAGCAAAAATATGGTCTGAAAAGTTAGAAAATGCGATGTATGATAAAGGATTATACAAAAATCCAAATTTGACACTTCAAGATTTATCGCAGGAAATCAATATTTCGAGCCATCAATTGTCGCAACTTTTAAATAATAATTTAGGAAAGAATTTTACCAGTTTTGTAAATGAATTTAGAATTAATGAAGCTTGTAAAATTATCACTTCAAATGATAAATTGACTCTAGAATCTGTTGGCTACGATGTTGGTTTTAATTCCAAATCAACTTTTTTCGCGGCATTCAAAAAACATACAGGAACAACGCCTCTCAATTACCAAATTCAGGCTTTACAATCATAATATGAATATTGGAAAAGAAATATTGTTCTTTTTCGGTGCTTTAGGCGCTTTCAACGGATTTGTTTTAAGTCTCTATTTTTTCTTCTTCACAAAGAAAAAATATTTGACCAATTATTTTTTGGGTGCAATGCTGTTCGCATTAAGCATAAGAATTGTGGTAACTGTTTTTGTGTATTTTAATCTAGATTTGCCTAAAATTTATCTTCAAATTGGCCTTTCAGCTTGTTTGTTAATTGGGCCATTTCTATATTATACTTTAAAATCAGGAATGGAGAAGTTTAATGTTAGTGCGGTAAAGTGGAAATTGCATCTAATAAGTTGGTTTATCGCAATTGTATTAATCGGACTGTTATTTCCTTATGAAAAATATCTTATTTTATGGAACGATTATTTTGTAGCTGCCGTTTTCTTTCAATGGTTTACATATAGTTTTCTTTCTGGTTTTGAAAGCAGATTTGTGCTTCAAAAAATAACTAAGGATTATCAAAATTCAAGTCCGTCAGAAAAATGGTTTGGCGCAATTTTCCTAGGAAATACTTTGGTTTTTCTGTCTTATTTTCTTGGGTTTTCTCGAGTGCCTTTTGTTTCTTGCATAATTGGAGCAATTGCTTTTACTTTTATTTTATACCTGATTATTCTGGTTCTTCTGCACAGAAAACAAACGAATGATTTATTTGTGATTAATATTCAAAAAGAGAAAAAATTAAACAAAAAAGAAGTCGAAATTTTATCTCAAAAACTGAAAAAGATAATGTTTGAAAAAGCATTATATAAAAATCCGAATTTAAGTTTAAGTGATTTGTCTCAGGAAATTAATATCTCAAGCCATAAATTATCACAGTTTTTAAATAATAATCTAGGAAAGAATTTTACCAGCTTTGTAAATGAATTTCGAATTGATGAAGCCTGCGAAATAATTACTTCAAACGATAAACTGACTTTAGAATCTGTTGGTTACGATGTTGGTTTTAATTCCAAATCAACATTCTTTGCGGCATTCAAAAAACATACAGGAACAACGCCTCTTAATTACCAAATTCAGGCTTTACAATCTTAAAACTTAGTGTGAATTTATAAATCCGTACTCCTGATTTCGCTTTCGACGACCTTGTAACGCAATTAAGAACTGACTTTTGTTTCATCAAAGTCAAACTTAATCGCTAAATTTTATGAGGTTTTTAATTCTAATTTTCCTTTACGTTTATTGTTTTCTTCTAAATGTAACACAATCTAAAGCACAATCAATTCAGAAAATTTCTGGAAAAGTCATCAATTCAAATAACGAATTGATGATGGGGACAGCTTCTACATTATCTATTAAAGATTCAACGATAATAAAATATCAGGATTTTTTAGATGGCGCTTTTCAGATTTCAGATATTAATCAGAAAGAAGTTTTGGTAAAATTAACTTCAACTGAATTTGCTGATCGTTATTTGCGTATCAGTTTTGACGGAAAAGAAAATGTAGATTTAGGAGCAATTATCGTAGCAGAAAATCAAAATCAATTGAATGAAGTCGTGGTAAAAAGCCAAGCTTCATTATTAAAATACGGTGCAAACGGAAATATAGATGTGAATGTTAACGGAACCGTTTTGGCTACAAGCAGTTCGGTAAACGAATTATTGTCAAGAGTTCCAAATGTTGTGGTTACTGATGGAGAAATCAGCGTTCTCGGAAAAGGCGAAGCAATTATTTATCTCAACGGGATTTTAATCAATTACGAACGATTTGCGGCAATTCCAGTTTCGCAGATTCAGAAAATCGAAGTCATTTCTAATCCATCTTCCAAATATGATGCTGAAGGAAAAGCAGTAATCAATATTATTACCAAAAAAAATATCGAAAGCGGTATTATGGGAACTGCCAATCAGCATGTATCGGTTTCTAAATTTGGCGGAACGAGTTATTATACGCTTCTTGATTTTAGTTATTCTAAAGGAAAATTCTCTTTTATCACCAATTATGGTTTGCAATTGGGCAGAAACCGAGAATTATTGTACACCACAAGAACGCGTCCGAATCCTGAGGAATACATGAAATCTGAATTGACAACCGACTGGAAAAGAAGATTTAATAATTATTCTAATTTCGGAATTGGACTTCAATATAGTTTTTCTCCTGATAATTATATTTCCCTTGCTTACAGCGGAAATGTTAATGATTTAGGAGGAATTACAGAAAGCAGAAATACTATAACTAATAATTCTGGAAGTAGTTTTTATGCCACAGATGTTGATCGAAATGATGTTTTGCTGAATCAGTTTGTGAATTTAAATTATAATATGAAAACCGATGAAAAAGGTTCAGCACTATTTATTGGGTCGCAATATTCCAATTACAATCAGACAATTGGAGATTTTATTGAAGAAAATAGTTTTGTCGACGAAACCGATGATAAAAGATATTTAAAAAATAATGTCGGAAGCCGAATTAATATTATTGCAATTCAAGCCGATTATTCGAAGAAAATAAATGAAACGACAAAACTGGAAATAGGAGCGAAGTTCAGTCACGCCACCATAAAATCAGGAACTGATTTCCTGATTGCCGATCCCGAAGATATGGATTTTGAATTGGACGATGAGCTTTCGAGTGATTTTGAATACAATGAAAAAATTGTTGCTGCCTATTTTAATTATATCGGAGAATTGAGTGAAAAAGTCAATTTTTCGCTTGGCGCAAGAGCAGAAAAAACAAGTTATAATTTATTTACAAATGCCAATGGAACTCAGAAATTTGAAAAATCATACGGCAATTTTTTCCCAAACGTACTTTTAAATTTTAATCTTTCAGAAGATTGGAAAGGTCATTTTTCGTATGTTTCGAGAATATCAAGACCAAGGTATCAGGCTTTAAATCCTTATGTGATTTATCAAGATCCATTTACTACAATAGAAGGAAATCCGAACTTGCTTCCAGAAAAAACACACGCTTTTGAAATTGGCACGATGTATAAAAAGGTTGATTTTAAAATTGGATATACTTATAAGATTGATCCAATTTCTGCGGCAGCTTTGCGTGGAGATACGCCAAACAGTTATATTTTAAGAGCTTTAAATCTCGAAAAAGGGCATACATTTTTTACTTCGATTTCAAGATCTTTCAACCTCAAATGGTGGAATTCTACGAATTCAATGAGTGTGACTTGGCAGAAATCTGTCGACAATTTTTATGCATTTGAGTTTAGTCCAGTAAAACCACAATTTTATTTGTATTCGAATAATACATTTACGATTCCAAAGCTTTTTAAATTGCAGCTTTTGGCTTGGTATTTAAGTGATAGAAGTTATGGTTTAGGAAGCGATAACAGCCGTTCGACAGTAACTTTAGGAATTGAAAGAAACTTTTTCAGAGATGCTTTAAAACTCAATTTTTCAGCTAATGATATTTTTCACAAGTTTATGGTTTCGGGAGATTACAATGTTGGACAAACCCAAATTTATTATCACCGAACTTATACGAGTAATTATTTTAAATTGATCGCAACCTACAATTTTGGAAATTCGAAAAAGACCACTTATAAAAAAGCAGAAATTGAACAGTCGGAAAATAATAGGGCGAGGTAATTAAAAAGGGCTCCATAATTAAATGAAGCCCTTTTTCTATAATTTGAATTGAATAATTACCTTTTTTTTAAATGATATTAATTTAATTCTTTAGTTACAATCTGCATGGTTTCACGGCTAACTTGTTTCAATAAAACTTCTTTATTAGCTTCAACTGTCTGAGCAGCTTCTTCTGTAAAGTGACGGATTGTATATAAAGTTACATTTTCGCTGTATTCTACTTTGAATTTTTTAGAAAGAATCGCATTCAATTCTGAGAAATTTCCAAATTTATCTTCCACGCAAACAGAAAAACTAATTGCAGAGTTCTGAATCAAGTTTACTTTGATTTTAAATTCGTGGAATAATCCGAAAATCTCACTGATGTTTTCTTCCATAATGAAAGAGAAATCAATTGAAGAAAGCGAAATTAAAAGCTGTTCTCTTTTTACGATAAAACATGGATATTGTGGTTCTAAATCAACACCTTTAGAAACACAAGTTCCTTTCAACAAAGGATTCACGAATGATTTTACATATAAAGGAATTTCTTTTTTCTGTAAAGGCTGTAATGTTTTTGGGTGAATAACCGTTGCACCGTAAAATGCTAATTCGATCGCCTCACGATATGAAATTTGGTTTAACAAACTTGCATTTTCAAAATAACGCGGATCGGCATTCATAACTCCAGGAACGTCTTTCCAGATCGTTACACTTTCAGCATTTAAGCAATAAGCAAAAATTCCCGCAGTATAATCAGAACCTTCACGGCCTAGTGTTGTTGTAAAGTTATTTTCATCAGCACCTAAAAATCCTTGTGTGATATTTAATTGTTTTCTTGGAACATTTTTACTGATGTTTTGTTGAGTTGTTTCCCAATCAACTTCTGCATCTCTATAGTTTGCATTCGTTTTAATGAAATTACGAACGTCAAGCCATTGTGTTTGAATTCCCATGAAATTCATAAAATGACTTAAAATATTAGTCGAAATCAACTCTCCAAAACTTACAACTTGATCGTAAACGAAATTGTAATTTGGAGATTTATTATGAGCTAAAAAGTATTCCAATTCAGTAAACTGTGCATTTACAGCTGCAAAAACTTCATGATTTTCGTCTTCAAACAAATCCAATAAGATTTGATTGTGATATTTTTTAATTTCCTGAACAGAAGAATTTAATTCTGTCGATTTTTCAAAGTAATTCTTGATTACAACTTCAAGAGCATTTGTTGTTTTTCCCATAGCCGAAACTACAAGAATTACGTCTTCGTAACCTACTTTTTGTAAAACGTCGTATACGTTTTTAATTCCATCTGCATCTTTCACCGACGCACCACCAAATTTAAATACTCTCATTTTTAATTTTAGATTTTTTAGATTTTAGATTTTAGATTTGAGGAAATCTAGTATTTTTTGATTTTTTGCCACTCTCAATAACTATCGGGAGTAGCAAAACTATTTTTTTATAATTTTTCTAAGAACGAATTAAGTCCCGTTTCATCCATTTGAACAACTTGCCAGTCTTCCAGAATTCTTGCGCCAGAATTCTTGTAGAAATTTACTGCTGGAGTATTCCATGCCAAAACATTCCATTCCACTCTTCTAACATTGTCTTTTTTACCTTGTTTCATGATTTCAGCATAAAGTGCAGAGCCCAAACCTGTCCCACGCATCTTTTCTTTTACAATTAAATCTTCAAGATGAATTGTCTTTCCTTTCCAAGTAGAATAGCGGTAATAGTACAAAGCAATTCCAACAATTTCTTTTTGTTTTTCTTCGTTTTCAATCTCTGCCACAAAAACGTGAAATAATGGTTTTTCGCCAAAACCGTCACGCACTAAATCTTCCTCCGTAATAACGACTGCTTCAGGTTCTTTTTCGAATATAGCCAGCTCCTGAATAAGCCCCAGCACCGATTTCATGTCTTCAGGATTTCCTTTTCTAATATTCATGTATTCGTATTTTTAAGTATTTATTATCTAAAAAAGCAGCGTTTTAAAGGTTGCTTTTTGAAGATTATTAGCAAATATACAATAGTAACAAACTAACAAAATAATTTTTAAATCATTCTCACAAAATAGACGATATTTGTGACTTAAAAATAAAACTATAACGATTTAGCAATGGAAGAACGCAATAAAACACTGGGAGAGTTTATTATTGAGAACCAAAAAGCATTTCAGTATTCGTCGGGAGAACTCTCGCGAATTATCAACTCTATTCGTTTGGCAGCCAAGGTTGTCAATCATAAAGTTAATCAAGCAGGTTTAGTGGATATTATTGGCGCCGCGGGCGAACAGAATATTCAAGGAGAAGATCAGCAAAAATTAGATGTCTATGCAAACGAAGTATTTATCCAGACGTTAATAAACCGTGAGATTGTCTGTGGTATTGCTTCTGAAGAAAACGACGATTTTATTACAGTTCAGGGGAGCGACAACTGTCATAATAATAAGTACGTGATCTTAATGGATCCGCTTGACGGATCTTCAAACATTGATGTTAATGTTTCTGTTGGAACTATTTTTTCTGTTTTCAGAAGAATTACACCAATTGGAACTCCGGTAACTAGCGAGGATTTTTTACAACCGGGAATCAATCAAGTTGCAGCAGGCTATGTAATTTATGGAACTTCGACAATGCTTGTTTATACCACTGGATATGGTGTAAATGGTTTTACGTTAAATCCGGCGATTGGTACATTTTACCTTTCACACCCGAATATGAAATTTCCAAAAATCGGAAATATCTATTCGGTAAACGAAGGGAATTATGTTCATTTTCCGCAGGGCGTAAAAAATTACATTAAATATTGCCAGAAGGAAGAAGAAGACAGACCTTATACTTCTCGATATATCGGAAGTTTAGTAGCCGATTTTCATCGAAATATGATTAAAGGCGGAATTTATATTTATCCAACAAGTTCAAAAGCGCCAAAAGGGAAATTACGTTTGTTGTACGAATGTAATCCGATGGCCTTTATTGCAGAACAGGCGGGAGGAAAAGCTACAGACGGGTTCAATAGAATCTTGGAAATTCAGCCAACCGAACTGCATCAAAGAGTTCCTTTTTTCTGCGGAAGCCTTGATATGGTAGAAAAAGCAGAGGAATTTATGGCGGCTGAATAAGTTTTCAGTCTCAGTCGCAGTTTTCAGTCTGGACTATAAAATAGCAAACCCGACAGGTTTTTAAAACTTGTCGGGTTTTGTTTTTTAATCAATTAAAAAACAAAATAAAAACTACTCGTATTTCAGTCTTTTACATATATTTGATTAAAATTATTATATGAAAAATATTACTTTAATTCTTTTTCTAGTGCTAGGTTTTGCAGTTGGGTGTTCATCTGATGAAGACGGTAAATCGGGAGTGAATTCATCAATTGTTATTGATGGAATAACCTTTAAACCCAATAAAGCAGTTTACTCTTATCAGCCGGCAAGTTTTGAATCTCAGAAAAGAGTTCGGTTTGTAATTAGCAATGAAGGAATGCAAGAATTCTTATATATTGATATTTCGTTTCCTGCAACTCAGAAAAGTTTGACTGGCGAATATTCATTTGGAATTGGAACGGCTGATGAATTATTGGCAATGGTTGAGTTTTATGCTCCAGATAAAAGATATTATATTAGTGGATATTCTCTCAAAATAACGGATAATGGTGATTCTAATTTTAATTTTGAATTTGTTTCTCCAGAAGTTTACGATGGAATAAACAATAAAAAAGTAAATTTTAAAGGTGCATTAAACGGTAAAATCGTAATGGAATAACCTCAATAAAATTCAGAATCAATTGAAAATAAAAAAACCGACAGATTATCAAAAATCTGTCGGGTTTTTATCTTTTAGAAGTTTCAAATTTCCAATATCACTATAAGCTGTAAACTGTGACCGAAAACTGAAAACTATTATTTATGCATGTGCTGCATTTCGTAGATAAAAGTATCTGCGTCAACTTTATTGTCAACTAATGACAATGCTTTTGCAATGATATAATCTACGTTGCTTGGTGTGAATCCTAGCGCAACACTTATTTTTTTCAATAATACTTCTTGTTTGTCTTCAAGATGATGATCAACATGTACCATTCTTGTTAAATCATACAAACGCTCCAAACGCTGTACATAAGAGTATGGCGGATTAATAGGATATTTTAAAGGATCACTAAGAATTTCTTCGTATTCTGACTCTGTTATTTCTAAACGAGAAGCCAATTTGTCTAAGAACTCTTTTTCTTCTGGGTATACAACACCGTCAGCCAATGCTACACGAACAATAGCAGAAAAGTGTCCTTTGTTTCTTTGTTTAAATTCGCTATCGAATAATTCTGAAAATGACATAATTATTTAAATTTTTAAAACACAAATATAATTTTTATTTTACATTAACAATTTTAAATTTCTCATAAAATTTAACTTATTTTTATTGAAGGAATTGGAAACATGAATCTTTAATTCTGAAAATTAATCGTAAGTTTACAACCCCTAATTATTTAATTACATTATACCTATGTCACAATTTTGGATTTATTTTCAAATAGGATTAAAACACGTTTTAGATATCAATGCTTACGATCACGTTCTTTTTTTAATCGCCTTAACGGTTCCGTATTTGTTTAAAGACTGGAAAAGAATTTTTCTTTTGGTTTCTATTTTTACAGTTGGTCACACTTTGGCTTTAATTCTTTCGGTTTATGGAATTATTGCAATAAAAGTGAATACTGTAGAATTCCTGATTCCGATTACAATTCTGATAACCGCTCTTTATCATTTGTTTACGGCAGGTAAGACTTCTAAAAATGATAGTATAAATCTGGTATTTTTCATAACTTTATTCTTTGGAATTATTCATGGTTTAGGTTTTTCTAATTATTTCAAAACAATTTTAGGAGGTTCAGCAACCTCAAAATTGTTACCTTTGGGAGAGTTTGCCTTAGGAATAGAAGCTGCTCAGTTAATAGTAGTCTTTGTTGTTCTGGTAATTTCATATATAGTGCAGACTGTTTTTCGTTTTTCAAAACGTGACTGGGCACTTGTAATGTCGGCTTTCGTTATTGGAGTTGTAATTCCGATGATTATTGAAAGCCCAATTTGGAACAGATAAATTAAATGGAAATAAAAAAACTGAATAAATACGATAAAGCATATCTGCGAATTGCAAAAGAGTGGAGCCAGCTTTCTTACTGTAAACGTAAACAAGTCGGGGCAATTATCGTAAAAGACAGAATGATCATTTCAGACGGTTACAACGGGACACCATCTGGATTTGAAAATTGCTGCGAAGATGAAGAAGGATTAACGCGCTGGGATGTTTTACATGCCGAAGCAAATGCAATCCTAAAAGTAGCAAGATCAACGCAGTCTTGCGAAGGTGCCACATTATACATTACACTTTCGCCTTGTAAAGAATGCAGTAAATTAATTCATCAGTCGGGAATAAAAAGAGTGGTGTATAAAGATGGATATCGCGATGATTCCGGAATTCAATTTTTAATAAAAGCGGGTGTCGAAGTAGAACATATTCCTGTTTTAGAAGAGTAATGAAATTTAATTCGAAATATTTACCAATAGTAATAGGAGCAACTTTTGCTCTTGGAACAATTGTCGGAAGCCTTATGAATGCTCCCGCAAGCGATCAGCTTTTGGCTAAAAATTACTCTAAAACCAAATTGAATAAACTAATTGATTTTATCAATACAGAATATGTTGATAGCGTCAATACCGATTCGATTGTAAATCTAACAGTCGATAATATCCTTTCCAAATTAGATCCGCATTCTGTTTATATTCCGCCAAGCGAACAAGCAGAAGTTGCCGAAAGCATGAAAGGTGATTTCGTTGGAATCGGAATCAATTTTTATATGTATAAAGATTCAGTTGCAATTATAAAACCAGTAGAAAATGGCCCTTCAGCGAAAGCGGGATTAAAATCTGGAGACCGAATTTTATTTGCAGGAAAAACCAAATTATACGGTAGAAGACTGCCTTCTGATAGTTTGTTTTCGAAATTAAAAGGATTGCAAGGTTCTGAAATCGAACTGACTGTTTTTAGAAAATCAGAACAAAAGAAGCTGAAGTTTAAAGTAAAAAGAGATATTATTCCAATTAAGAGCGTTGATGCTTCTTTAATGATTGGAAATAATATTGGTTACATTAAAATAAATCGTTTTGCAGAAACCACTTTCAATGAATTTAAGACTGGCTTAGCGAGATTAAAACAAAAAGGAATTCAGTCGCTTGTAATTGACCTTCGTGATAATGGAGGCGGTTATATGGAAGAGGCGATCGCCATTGCCGATGAGTTTTTAAAAGACAAACAATTAATCGTTTTCACGAAAAGTAAAAACGGCTCAACCGAAAAAACATACGCGACAAAAGCAGGAAGTTTTGAAACGGGAAAGGTGTATGTTTTAATTAATGAAAATAGCGCTTCTGCGAGCGAAATTTTAGCAGGAGCAATACAAGATAATGACCGCGGAACTATTGTTGGAAGACGTTCTTTCGGAAAAGGTCTGGTTCAAAGAGAAATGGATTTTAACGACGGATCTGCAGTAAGATTAACTGTAGCGCGCTATTATACTCCGACAGGAAGATCGATTCAGAAACCTTATAAGAAAGGAAACGAAGAATATTTTAAAGAATCTGAATCAAGAATTGCTACTGGTGAACTTTATGCAAAAGATAGTATAAAAGTGGCCGATTCTTTAAAATTCAAAACGCCAAAAGGGAAAATAGTTTATGGTGGCGGCGGAATTGTTCCAGATGTTTTTGTTCCGATGGAAGCTGAGCATGGAAATGAAAACGTTGCTTATTTACTGCAAACCGGAATTGTTGGTCATTTTGTTTTTGAAGAATTGGATAAAAACAGAAATGCTTTTGCAGGCGATAGCTTTGCTGATTTTTTAGCTAAAATGAAAAGCTCAGATGTTTATTTCAAGAAATTCAAGAATTATATTCTGATGACAGGTTTAGATCTAAAACTTGACAAAACCAAAGCGCTTGTAAATAGATATATTACGGCAGAATTTGCACGCCAGCTTTATGGAGAATTGTATTATTATGATGTGATCTTGAAAGAAGATGCGATGATAAAAACAATTCTGAATCCGAAGAAATAACTTCAATCTTTATATCATGAAAGTAGAAACCGTTATTAATGCAGAAATCGAACTTTTAACTGCTATTAAGAAATCGGATATTTTGGCTTTAGAAACAATTCTTCATGACGATTTATTATTCAATATGCCAGACGGACAAACGATAACTAAAGATTTTGATCTGCAATCGTATCGTTCGGGAAAAATGAAAATAGATTTTTTAGAAGCTTCAGATCAAATTGTCAATATAATTGATGATTCGGCTGTGGTTGCTGTTACAGTTTCATTAAAAGGAGCTTATGATAATAATCCAATAAATGGGGTTTTCAAATATATTAGAGTTTGGAAAAAATCGGGTAAAAATTTAAAAGTTATCGCAGGAAGCTGCGTTCAGCTGGCATAAAGTTTGAAGCTGGAAAAATAATATTAACTTAAAATAAATCCGCTGAAATTAGCATAAACATTGGCGAACTTCGCGGTTAAATTAAATTATATGAAAAATCTAAAAAGAATAAGTTTCTTAGTGCTTCTAATGACTTTTGTAATCTCATGCACCACTATGAAAAACGATGCTAATGCAGCAGTTTCAGGAAAAGTAGATTCTATTGAAGCTGGAAAAGATGGTTACACAGCAAAAATTACTACAGATGCTAAAGAAGTATATTTTGCAACAATTAGTATCGTAAACGTTGGCGGGCCTCAAAACTATAAACAATTAAAAATTGGAGATGTAGTTTCTGTAAAAGGAGAAAAATGGAAAACCGATGATGAAAACCATATTAAAGTAACAGAGATCGTTTCGGTGAAATAACAGAAACATAAAATTACTTTAAAACCCATTAAGAGATTAAGTTTATTAAGCTGTATGGCTTATTTTCTTAATCTCTTAATGGTTTTATGTTTTGAGTTTTTTTCTTAATGTAACTTGATAATTAAGTTTGCGTAAGAATAAAACTTAATTTTTCTTAATCTCTTAATGGTAAAAAAAAATTACCGAATGCTATCGTGTGCGTGAGTCTGTACGCCGTTATTCCATAAAGTAAGAATATCTGTTGCTACAGCAGCGCCGCTCCCCGCAGCAATTGCCAATTGACTTCTCCAACCTGCTAAAGTCCCAATTGCATAGATTCCGTCAGCAACTTTATGATCTTCGTTTTTAAGCTGAATACGTTGTTTTTCAGGAAGTGCTTTTTTATGAGGCTCAACAAATTGCATTAAACCTTCAATGTCGAAAGTATTAGCAGAACCAATTCCGACCACGATATTTTTTGTTTTGTATGAATTCTTGTTGGTTACTACGGTAAATTCAGGATAACTGCCCTCAATTTTCATTACCTTTTCATTTGGAATCTGAGTAATATGCGGGTAAGTGCTTGCTAAATCCTGTGTGCTTTCAGTTAAAAGCTCAGAACCTAATTTTCCTGGAGTAATTCCGTAAGCGTTATAGAATATTGCCTCTTGTAAAGAAGAATTTTTCTGATGAGTAAAAATTCCGATTTTTTTGTCAGTAACAAAAGTTTTGTTTTTTGCGGATCCTAAGACAAGAGCACAAGACATTCCAGATACTCCTCCGCCAATAATTAAAACATCAAACATATTATCTGTTGTCATTCATTTTTTCTTCAATTCTTTTCGAAATTCTAAAAATCAAAAGAATCAAAACAGCGCAAAATGAAGCGGCGATTCCAATAAAAGCTACCATACTATCTCCTTGAAAAGGGTTTTTAAAGTCTAATAGCGTAATATTAAAAACAATTAAAGCTAATGCCAAAAGCACTAAGATTGAAGTGAAAATTTTCATAAGATTGTTTTTGTTTGTCTAAAATAATAAAGTAGAACTCTAGAAAAATGATTAAGAGTTTTATTTTTAGAATAATTTACGGGGTAAATGTATAAAAATTAATTTTAGACGAACAAACCTTTAACATTAGCAGCGAATAATTTAACAGCAATCGCTAAAAGTATTACTCCAAATGTCTTGCGAACCACTCCAAGTCCGTTTTCTCCTAACAAATTTTCGATTTTTTTCGAGGACTTTAAAACGACGTAAACCAAGATAATATTTAGCAAAATTGCGATGATAATATTAATGGTGTGAAATTGCGATCGAAGTGATAATAAAGTGGTCATTGTTCCTGCTCCAGCAATTAAAGGAAAAGCCAAAGGTACAATGGATGCAGATCCAGGTTCTTCGTCACGATAAATTCTGATTCCTAAAATCATTTCCAAAGCAAGAAAAAATAATACAAAAGATCCCGCAACGGCAAATGAATGAACATCAATACCAATTAAGTTTAGTAAACCTTCTCCAACAAAAAGAAAAACAATCATAATGGCTCCGGCAACAATAGAAGCTTTCTCAGATTCGATGTGTCCGACCTTAGCTCTTAAATTCACAATAATCGGAATTGATCCAACAATATCAATTACGGCAAAAAGTACCATACTAACGGTAATGATTTCTTTAAAATCGATTTCTAACATATCGCTTTGATTTTTAGGGTTTAAAAAACTGCTGCAAAAGTAGTTAATAAAGTTAGGTGATTTTTCGTTACAATGTATTTTTGTTATAAAAACATGTTTTATTAGCTAAAAAAGTGATATTTGTAACAATTGTGTGGTTTAGATTGCTAAATCAAAGACAACTCTGAAGATTTTTTTTGGATAGTATAAAAAAATTTCACGCAGATTTAGCAGATATGAGCAGATTTTCAATTTTCTTAAATCATTTTCATCGTTTTTAAGATTTACCAAATAAAATCAATCTCTTTATCTGCTTATATCTGCCAAATCTGCGTGAAAAAAGAATAAAAAATTATCTGCTTTCTTTGACTATCTTTGCACTTTATAAATTACAGTATTAAATATCATGTTTCAGTTAGGTAAAACTATTATTTCAGAAGACATTCTGGAAAAAGAATTTGTGTGCAACTTGTCTGCTTGTAAAGGAGCTTGTTGTGTTGATGGAGATGCGGGCGCGCCTTTAATTGAGGCTGAAACTAAAATCTTAGAAGAAATCTATCCTAAAGTAAAACCTTTTTTAAGAAAAGAAGGAATCGAAGCAATCGAAGCTCAGGGTACCTGGGTAAAAGGAACCGATGGAGATCTCGAAACTCCGCTTATCGATAATAAAGATTGTGCTTACGTAATTTTTGACGGAAAAACGGCTCTTTGCGGAATCGAGCAAGCTTATAATCAAGGAATCGTTGATTGGAAAAAACCAGTTTCTTGTCATTTATATCCAATTCGTGTGAAAGACTTCACGGAATTTGCGGCAGTCAATTATGACAAATGGGATATTTGCGATGATGCTTGCTCATTGGGTGCAGCATTAGAAGTTCCAGTTTACAAATTTGTAAAAGAAGCGTTAATTAGACGTTTTGGCGAAGACTGGTATTTGGAACTTGAAAAGGTTGCTGAAGAGCATAAAAATTCATAAAATCCACACTGAAAAATATAGTCTTTTTGACTACATCTTTTGACTCGAAAAAATAAAGTTTTGACTCAAAAAAAACTTTTTAAAACTATTTAAAATTTCTTGCTTTTTATTCGAAAAAGTCTATATTTTACGGGCTTTAACGAATAGAAAACATTTTTAACCGACTCATTAGCAGTAAATTAATTATTGTCTGAAAAATTTTTCAAATTTAGGCCTTTGTTAAAAACTACGTCCGATTGTGAATAAGTTTGGCTTTTATTTTTGACGTTAATTGACAATCTTTGTAGTCTACTGAATGAGTAAAAATTCAATAAAAAAATTAACAGAATCTGTCATGTCACAAATCGAACCAATATTACAAGAAAATAAAAACCGCTTCGTTATTTTTCCGATTAAACATCATGATATTTGGGAATGGTATAAGAAGATGGAAGCAAGTTTTTGGACTGCAGAAGAAATCGACTTGCACCAAGATTTGACAGACTGGAATAATAAGTTGAATGACGACGAAAGATATTTCATTAAACATATTTTAGCATTCTTTGCGGCTTCTGATGGAATCGTAAACGAAAACCTTGCTGAAAATTTTGTAAATGAAGTACAATATGCTGAAGCGAAATTTTTCTACGGATTTCAAATCATGATGGAGAATATCCATAGTGAAACTTATTCATTATTGATTGACACTTACGTTAAAGACGAAGCAGAAAAAACAGAATTGTTTAACGCTTTAGAAGTATTCCCTGCAATTGCCAAAAAAGGAGAATGGGCTTTAAAATGGATCGAGTCTGATTCATTTGCTGAAAGACTAATTGCTTTTGCTGCTGTTGAAGGAATCTTTTTCTCAGGAGCTTTCTGTTCAATTTATTGGTTGAAAAAACGTGGTTTAATGCCAGGTTTAACATTTTCAAACGAGTTGATTTCTCGCGACGAAGGCGTACATTGTGATTTTGCGGTTCACTTGCATAATCACCATTTGGTAAACAAAGTTCCAAAAGAAAGAATTAAAGAAATTATTGTCGATGCCTTAGATATCGAAAGACAGTTTGTAACTGAATCTCTTCCGGTAAGTTTGATTGGTATGAACGCTACTTTAATGACACAATATTTAGAGTTCGTAGCCGATAGATTATTAGTAGAATTAGGTTGCGAGCGCGTATATGGATCAGCGAATCCGTTCGATTTCATGGACATGATTTCTCTTCAAGGAAAAACTAATTTCTTTGAAAAACGTGTTGCAGAGTATCAAAAGTCAGGTGTGATGAACACAGATAGTGACGCTCAAAAAATTTCATTTGATGCAGATTTTTAGACAACAAAAATACTTTTAGTGTCTATCTTCTAGAGATACTAAAAAAAAGATTACAAAAAAATATTTTAAGGTTGAATCTCTTTCCCCAAGTCGCAGATTCAATAGCAATTTTTGACGCATTTAAATTCGAAATTCGAATTTGAAACAAGTAGCTATTGAGAATTCGGTAATTCTCAAAAAATAATTTAAAAACACGCAATGTTTAAGTGCTGGAGTTCGTTCTCTAGGTACTTTCATTTTTTCAATAACTATAAAAGGTAAGCTTATGTATGTAGTAAAAAGAGATGGCCACAGAGAGCCCGTAATGTTTGATAAGATTACAGAAAGAATCAAAAAATTGTGTTACGGCTTGAATGAGCTCGTAGATCCAGTAAAGGTAGCGATGAGAGTTATCGAAGGATTGTATGATGGGGTTTCGACTTCTGAACTTGATAATCTTGCAGCAGAAACAGCGGCTTCTATGACAATTGCGCATCCAGATTATGCTCAATTGGCAGCTCGTGTAGCAATTTCTAACCTGCATTCAAATACTAAAAAATCTTTCTCAGAGACGATGAAAGATATGTATCACTACGTTAATCCAAGAAATGGTCAAGATGCACCGTTAATTGCTGATGACGTATTTAAAGTGATTCAGGAAAATGCTGCTTTTTTAGATTCTCATATTATTTATACAAGAGATTTTAATTACGATTACTTTGGTTTCAAAACCTTAGAACGTTCTTATCTTCTTAAAATAAACGGAAAAATCGTTGAGCGTCCGCAGCACATGTTAATGCGTGTTTCTGTTGGTATTCACTTAGATGATTTAAAATCAGTAATTGAAACTTACGATTTAATGTCTAAAAAGTTCTTTACGCATGCAACGCCAACGTTGTTCAATGCTGGAACTCCAAAACCACAAATGTCTTCTTGTTTCCTTTTGGCAATGCAAGACGATAGTATTGACGGAATTTACGATACATTAAAACAAACAGCAAAAATCTCGCAATCAGCGGGAGGAATTGGACTTTCTATTCATAACGTTCGTGCAACAGGATCTTATATTCGTGGTACAAATGGAACTTCAAACGGAATTGTTCCGATGTTGAGAGTTTTCAACGATACAGCGCGTTATGTAGATCAAGGTGGAGGAAAACGTAAAGGAAGTTTTGCGATTTACATCGAAACTTGGCATGCTGATATCTTTGATTTCTTAGATTTAAAGAAAAACACAGGAAAAGAAGAAATGCGTGCGAGAGATTTATTTTTCGCAATGTGGACTTCAGATTTATTCATGAAACGTGTTCAGGAAGATTCAACGTGGACTTTAATGTGCCCGAACGAATGTCCAGGATTATATGATGTTTACGGAGATGAATTCGAAGCATTATATACAGATTATGAATTTAGAGGAAAAGGAAGAAAAACAATCCGCGCTCGTGAGTTATGGGAAAAAATCCTAGAATCTCAAATCGAGACTGGAACACCATATATGTTGTATAAAGATGCGGCAAACCGTAAATCGAACCACAAGAATTTAGGAACTATTCGTTCTTCTAACTTGTGTACAGAGATTATGGAGTTTACTTCTAAAGATGAAATTGCAGTTTGTAACTTGGCTTCAATCTCTTTACCAATGTTTATTGATAATGGACAATTTGATCACCAAGCGCTTTACAATGTTACAAAACGTGTAACTCGTAATTTGAACAAAGTAATCGATAGAAACTATTATCCAGTAAAAGAAGCGGAAAACTCTAACATGCGTCACCGTCCAGTTGGTTTAGGTGTGCAAGGTTTAGCAGATGCTTTCATCATGTTGCGTATGCCGTTTACAAGCGATGAAGCTAAAAAATTAAACCAAGAAATTTTCGAGACATTATATTTCGCTGCTGTAACCGCTTCTATGGAAATGGCAAAAGAAGAAGGGCCATATTCAACTTTTGAAGGTTCGCCAATGTCACAAGGAGAATTCCAACACAATATGTGGGGAATGAAAGATGAAGAATTATCAGGTCGTTGGGACTGGGCTTCATTAAGAAAAGAAGTTGTAGAGCACGGAGTTCGTAACTCATTGTTAGTAGCGCCAATGCCAACCGCATCGACTTCACAAATTCTTGGAAACAACGAAGCTTTCGAACCATATACATCTAACATTTACACGCGTCGTGTATTGTCTGGAGAGTTCATCGTAGTAAACAAACATTTACTAGAAGACTTAGTAAAATTAGGTTTATGGAACGAAGATTTGAAGCAAGAAATTATGCGTCATAACGGATCTGTTCAAAATATCGATAAGATTCCGCAAGACTTAAAAGATCTTTATAAAACAGTTTGGGAAATGTCGATGAAAGATATTATCGATATGTCTCGTCAAAGAGGTTATTTTATTGACCAGTCTCAATCGTTGAACTTGTTCATGCAGGATGCCAACTATTCTAAACTAACTTCAATGCACTTCTACGCTTGGCAGTCTGGTTTAAAAACAGGAATGTATTACCTAAGAACAAAAGCGGCTGTAGATGCGATTAAATTCACATTAAACAACGATAAAAAAGAGGAAACCGCTCCAACATTAGTTGCAGAAACAGAATCTATTAGCGTTGAGGATTACAAAGCAATGCTTTTAAAAGCACAAGCTGCAGATCCTGAGGATTGTGAAATGTGTGGAAGTTAATTATTTCTTATAAGTATATAGTTAAGTTTTTCTTTTCAATATTAAGTGAGAAAAACTTAACTAATTTAAAATTTAGTTCTTTGAATTAATTTGGTTGACTTAAGATTGGCTCTTCAATCTTTCGTCAGGATTGCCCAAGAACACCTTTCCAAAGTGTTAGTTCGAACTTCATTAGTTGTTTGGCTATTCATTTCATTAAAGGGTTCTGTGTCTATCTCGTTTGATGCCACTGTGTATGACAGACAGAAACCTATAGAAACATTGGCACCAAGCTATTTATTTAGTGAGGCGGACAGGCAGAAAGCTGCGGATTTAAAAAAAACATGCGAAATTTTGGAAAAACTTTCGTATGTCAGAAAAAACCTTAATTTTGAATGCTATGACTAAACTATCAAGCTCGAAACTGGAGAAAACCCAGCACACCAAAAAAACGCGGTCTATAACGCCCAAGAGTTTCAACTAAGATTTCGATTTAAGTTAGCGTTTGACTTAAGATTGGCTCTTCAATCTTTCGTCAGGATTGCCCAAGAACACCTTTCCAAAGTGTTAGTTCGAACTTCATTAGTTGTTTGGCTATTCATTTCATTAAAGGGTTCTGCGCTCATTTTGTGGAGTCTGTCATACTAACAAATTGTTATTCTAAGGGTCTTTACAATCATATTACTACATGTCAAAAACATTATTAGAAAAAATATCTTCAGTCGAATCTTTAAAAAAAGCTTGGGATAATTTAGATAAAACTAATAAATCTTCTCATGGTATTTCTAAAGAAACAATAGAAGATTTTGAAAAAAACAAAGATGATAAAATTACTTCAATATCATCTCTCTTATTAAAAGGAAAATACTTTTTCTCACCCAACAGAGCTGTATTAATTCCGAAAAATAATGGAAAATTTAGACCATTACAAATTCCTGAGATCTCAGATAGGGTTGTATTAAAATCTATTGCTATAGAACTTGAAGAAGTATTTAAAGAATTGCTAGAAAAAAGCAACGGTTTTAGTTTTGCCTATCAAAAAGGTCTTGGAACGAAAGATGCCATTTTCAAAATCATCGAGCATTATAAAAATGGTTACATATATTCTTTAGAAGCAGATTTAATAAATTTTTTTGGAAAGGTTAATAAGGAGGATTTATTGAATAATTATATTTATCCAAAGCTTCAAGATGATTCTATTAATAAGTTATTGGATAAAGCACTTAATCAGGAATTAGGAGGATTAGATGATTTTGATGTTGAAAAAAGATCTAATTTTAAAGATGTAGATAAAGGTATTCCACAAGGTAGTCCTTTGTCGCCTTTGTTTTCTAATATATTTCTTTCGCCTTTTGATCAATTTCTTATTGAAAGAGATTATAAATTAGTTCGTTATGCGGATGATTTTGTAATTCTTTGTAAAACTAAAGAAGAATGTGAGAAAGCTTATGAGGATTGTTGCAAAATTTTAAAAGAGTTAAAATTAGATATTCATAGTTTAGAGGAAGGAGAAAAAACTAAAATCCTAAAGATTGATGTTGATTTTTTGACTTTCCTTTCAGTAACTTTTGATGGCAAGCAAATTTATCCATCTATAGCAAATTTTGATAGATTAAAATCGAAAATTAGAGATGTTTGTAATGGTAAAGTGGATTATACTGTTTTTTCACTTTTGAAAAAACTAATTAATATTCATGATGGTTGGATATCATCATTTATCTATACTAACTTATATAAATATTCTGAAGAACTTGATTTTTATATTGATCGACAATTGTTTTTGGCTCTTAGTAAATTTGATTGGAAATTAACTAAGGCAAGTTTGGGAGAATTACCAAAAAAATATAAACATAAAAACAAGAGCAAAGATTGTTTGTCGAAAGAACAAAGATTAAATTCAGGAATTCCTTTTTCTTCTAAATTAATAAGGGATAAATGGAAAAGTTATAATGAAAACTTAGAGAATAAAAAATAAAAATAATGCAATCTATTCTTGGTAATATTGAAAACTTATAAAGATTCATTTTTTGCCGGAATCACAATCACATATTTTATTCGAGAAATTGAATTAAATAAACACAAAGATTTGCGCTAATTCGTGAATTCGTGGCAAAAAAATCTTAGACTCTCAGCAACTTTGAACCTCAGAAACTCATTTTAATATTCTCATTTTAAGCCCATATTTTTATATTATCATACAAAACCTGCTAAATTTGTTAAGAAATCCCTTTTTGTTTCATAAAATGCAATCTTTTTTTTGGTGCACTAAAAATAATTTATACATTCGCAGAGAATTTACAAAATAACACAAACAAAATGGCAAGTAACCGTTTTTATTTTAGCAACAACTTTTATTTCTTCTTTAGTAGAAGTCAGGATTGTGCTATGGTTATTTGAGATAAAATTTTAAGACAAATAAAACTAATATACAATCCTGATGCAAATCAGGATTTTTTTTTGACTATATGACAACGAAAATTGCAATACAAGGTATTAAAGGATCATTTCATCATCAGGTTGTGAAAGAGTATTTCTCTGAAAGTGTGGATATTGATGAATGTTTGTCTTTTGAAGAATTGATCGACAGCCTTATTGCCGGAAAATCAAATCAGGCCGTAATGGCGATCGAAAACTCGATTGCGGGGCCAATTATTCCAAATTATGCATTGATCGACAAGAATAATTTGCACATTATTGGAGAGCATTATTTAAATATTCAGCAAAATTTAATGGCTTTAAAAGGTCAGAAAATTGAAGATATTAGAGAAGTTCATTCGCACCCAATGGCACTTTTGCAGTGTATGGATTTCTTGAAACAATATCCAAATATCAAATTGGTTGAGGATAAAGATACAGCAGAAACGGCAAGAAGAATTCAGGAAAAACAATTGACTGGAATTGCAGCAATTGCAAGTGTTACGGCTGCTGAAATGTACGATCTAGATATTATTGCACCATCGATTCAAACGATTAAAAACAATATGACGCGTTTCGTAATCATCAAAAAGCAAAATTCATTTTTGCCAGAAAGCGAAATTAATAGAGCATCTGTAAAATTTGAATTAGATCATAAAAGAGGAAGTTTAGCTGCGGTTTTGAATGTAATGAGTGACTGCAAACTGAATTTGACAAAAATCCAGTCGCTTCCAAAAATCGAAACACCTTGGAAATATTCATTCTTCGTAGACGTGACATTCGAGAAATACGAAGATTTTGCAAAAGCCAAAGCATTATTAAATATTATGGCAGAATATTTTAAAGTGTTGGGAGAATATAAAAATACCAGACCTTAAGTATTAAAGTTGAAAGTCTTAAAGTAAAGAAGAGAAAAGCATACAGCGTAAAGCTTAAAGCATATAGCAAAAATTAAAAACAATGATTACAACAGCAAAACGATTAGACACAGTTGAAGAATACTACTTCTCATCAAAACTAAGAGAAGTTCGTCAGTTGATGTCTGAAGGAAAATCGATCATCAACATGGGAATTGGAAGCCCTGATTTGAGTCCGTCAAAAGCAGTAATTGAAGCAGTCGCTGCGGCAATTCAAGACGAAAACGGACATGGCTATCAAAGCTATCAGGGATTACCAGAAATGAGGCAGGCGATGGCAGATTTTTATCGTGATCAGTTTGGTGTTGAAGTGAATCCGAATAATGAGATTTTACCTCTTATGGGTTCAAAAGAAGGAATAATGCATATTTCGCTTGCATTTTTAAATCCAGGCGATCACGTTTTAATTCCGAATCCAGGTTATCCAACTTATACTTCGGTAACCAATTTGGTTGAAGCAGTTCCAGTTTATTATGATTTGAAAGAAGAAAATGCATGGGAACCAGACTTCGAAGCTTTAGAAAAATTAGAGCTGGAGAAAGTAAAAATAATGTGGCTGGGATATCCGCACATGCCAACAGGAGCTAGAGGAAGTTTAGCGTTATTTGAAAAATTGGTTGCTTTTGCAAAAAAACACAATATATTATTGATCAACGACAATCCGTATAGTTTTGTTTTGAATGATAATCCAATGAGTTTACTTCAAGTTGAAGGTGCGAAAGATGTGGCTTTAGAATTAAACTCTTTAAGTAAAACATTCAACATGGCAGGCTGGAGAGTCGGAATGGTTTTAGGAAATCCTGAAATTATTGATGCGGTTCTAAAAGTAAAAAGTAACATGGACAGCGGAATGTTCTACGGAATTCAGAAAGGTGCAATTGCAGCTTTAAAATGTGATAAATCTTGGTTCGAAGACCAAAATAAAATTTACAGACGCCGTAGAGAATTGACTGAAAAACTAGCAGAAAAATTAAATTGCAAAGTTTATAAAGAAGGAGTTGGGCTTTTTGTTTGGGCAAAATTGCCAGAAGGAATTGAATCAGCAGAAAAGTTCATTGACGAAATATTATATGAGAAACATATTTTCATTACACCAGGAACCATTTTCGGAAGCAACGGTGAAGGGTATATCAGATTCTCATTGTGTGTAAAAGAAGAAAAAGTACAAGAAGCCATTGATAGGTTTTAAGTATTAAGACTTTAGAATTAAGTATTAAGATTTTTATCCAGATTGTCAGGCTGAGCGGAGTCGAAGCCCGTGCCAATTGGAACGCCCTTCTCCCGAAGCCTCGGGATCGCTCAGGGTGACAAATTGAAAAGCAAGATTTGGATTTGGACTCGAGCGATAGCGAACAGGCGAAGCAATTTTAAAACTTGGAATTTAAAATAAATATGAAAGTATACGTAATAGGAATAGGATTAATAGGCGGCTCAATGGTGTTGGACATCAAAGAGAAGCATCCGAATGCGACTATTTTCGGAATTGACAATAACGAAAAACATTTGCAAGAAGCACTTGATCTTGGGGTTATTGACGAAGCGGGAAGCTTTGAAGATTTGCAAAAAGCAGATTTTGTAATCGTTTCGGTTCCGGTAGATGTTGCGCTGACAGTTTTGCCGAAAGTTCTGGATGCCGTTGGAGATAAGACCATTGTCTTTGAAGTAGGATCGACAAAAAAGCCAATCTGCGATGCGGTTGCAAATCATCCGAAAAGAAGAAATTTTATTGCCACACATCCAATTGCAGGAACAGAGTTTTCCGGACCTTCAGCAGCGATAAAAGGTTTGTTTAAAGGAAAAACAAACATTATTTGTGAAGTGGAAAAAACCACTTTTAAACTGCAAGAAAAGGCATTAAATCTTTTCGCAGAAATTGGAATGAGAATTCGATATATGGATCCCGTTTCGCACGACAAACACATTGCTTACGTTTCGCATTTATCGCACATTAGTTCGTTTATGCTCGGGAAAACAGTAATGATCAAAGAAAAAGACGAACAAGATATTTTTGATATGGCGGGTAGTGGATTTGAAAGCACCGTTCGTCTGGCAAAAAGTTCACCTGCAATGTGGACACCAATTTTTAAACAAAACAAAGAATACGTTCTGGAAACCTTAGAAGGTTATATTGCAAATTTAACTCAGTTTAGAGATTTGCTGGCAGACGATAATTACAGTGCCATTTTTGAAGAAATGGAAGGTGTAAATAAAATTAGAGAAATATTAAACGGAATAACTATAAAAAAGTAAACTATAAAAAAGATGGAAAATAAGAAAGAAATGAGAAAGTGGTTAGAGGATTTCAATTTAAATCACCCACTTGTGATAGCTGGACCTTGTAGTGCAGAAACTGAAGATCAGGTTTTGAAAATTGCTCACGAATTAAAAGATTCAAAAGTAAGCGTATTCAGAGCTGGAATCTGGAAACCAAGAACTCGTCCAGGAGGATTTGAAGGTGTTGGTGAAATTGGATTAAAATGGTTACAGAAAGCTAAAGCTGAAACTGGTTTATTAATGGGAACTGAAGTGGCAACTGCAGCTCACTGTAAACTAGCTTTAGAACACGATATCGACGTATTATGGGTTGGTGCACGTACAACTGCAAACCCATTCGCAGTTCAAGAAATTGCTGATACATTGAAAGGAACTGATAAAATCGTTTTGGTTAAAAACCCTGTAAACCCAGATTTAGCTTTATGGTTAGGTGGTGTTGAGCGTTTACACATGGCAGGTATCGAGAAATTAGGTGTTATCCACAGAGGTTTCTCTACTTACGAAAAAACAAAATACAGAAACATTCCAGAATGGCAAATTGCTATCGAATTACAAAATAAATTCCCTGATTTACCATTAATCATCGATCCATCTCACATTACTGGAGATCGTAAAATGATTTTCGAAGTAACTCAAGAAGCTTTAGACTTGAATTACGATGGTATGATCATCGAAACACACTTTGATCCAGACAACGCTTGGTCTGATGCTGCACAACAAGTTACTCCAGATGCTTTGAAACAAATCATCAAAGATTTGACTATCAGAAAAACGGATGATACTACAGACGAGTACAGCCAAAAAATGACTAAACTAAGAGCAAATATCGACGTTTTGGATGCTAACTTATTAGAGTTATTAGGAAAACGTATGAAAGTTGCTGACGAAATTGGTCAAGTGAAAAAAGATGCAAACGTTGCAATTCTTCAAAACAACCGTTGGAACGAAATTTTAGGAAAAATGATTTTGGAAGGTGAGAAAAAAGGTCTTACAGAAGAGTTCGTTTTGAGAATGTTCAAAGCAATTCACCAAGAAAGTATTGGTCACCAAGAGAAAATTTTCAACGCATAATTTTCTTTAAATCCTATAAGTGATATAAGATAATTTAAGTTTAAGCAAAATGAATCTCTAAATTTTCTTATAGCATTAATTAAAAATAGATTGTTTTTTAAGAATCCCTATTACTTTGAAAGAAGTGATGGGGATTTTTTTTGTATAAATATTTTTATCTTTCCCAACCTTTTTAAGTTTTTTGTTCTCTATACTTTTATACAACTTTAAATTTCTATGCCATGAAATCAAAATCGCTTTTTTCAATGTTGATGTTTTCGCAAATAAAGTTTTATTTATCACTTTGTTTTCTGTTGTTTATCGGAACAAAAACTTTTGCACAAAGTCCAGAATTGACAGTTAAAGGTGATGATGCCGAGAAAGTAAGAATGAGTCAGTTAAAAGTCAATGTAAAAGTCGTTGGCAATATTGCTTATACCACTTCTGAAATGCATTTTTTTAATTCTGGAACACGCCAAATGGAAGCCGAACTTATTTTTCCATTGCCTGAAAATGTTTCCGTTTCTAGATATGCAATTGATATTAACGGAAAACTTCGCGAAGCTGTTCCAGTAAATAAAAACAAAGGGAAACAAGTTTTTGAAGCAATTGAACATCGACGTGTTGACCCCGGATTGTTGGAAAAAGTAGATGGGAACAACTTTAAAACGAGAATTTATCCATTGATGCCAAATGGAGAACGAATTGTTGTTATTGGTTATGAAGAAGAACTTTCAGCTTTCGATAAAGACAATCTGGTGTATCAATTGTTGAGTCGCTATCCTAAAAAACTAGATCAATTTGAAATTAATGTTTCGGTTTTAGGAGCGTCTGCGGAGCCGGCTGTAAATGGAGATTCTGAAAAGGAAATTGTTTTTTCGAAATGGAATCAGTCTTTTAATGCTTCTATAAAAAAAGAAAATTATCAGCCTTCTGAAAAAATAGTATTTAAAATTCCAGTACAGCAAAATGTTCCAAGTGTTGTGACCCAAAATGTTGGCGGGCAGTATTATTTTTATGGGAACACTTTTGTTGAAGGAAATAAAATGTTTAAAAAAAGTCCAGCTTCAATTGGTTTGATTTGGGATAATTCATTGAGTTGCAAAAATCGAGATTTGAAAAAGGAATTGGATTTGTTGGACGCTTATTTTCAGAAGATAAAAAATACAAAAGTGACTTTATACTTTTTGAATTATACTTTTGAGAAACAAAAAGAATTTGTGATTTCGAACGGAAATTGGGCTGAATTAAAATCAATTTTACAAAACACAAAATACGATGGCGGAACTCGTTTTTCACAAATCAGTTTTGAAAATCAGGACGAATTTTTATTTTTCTCTGACGGATTATCTTCTTTGAGTGAAAATCTTCTTCCAAAAACTAAAAAACCTGTTTATGCCATTACATCTTCAGTTTCTGCGGATTTTGCTTTTTTGAATTTTTCTTCAATGAAAACAGGTGGAAATCTGATCAATTTGAATCAGATAAATGCTGAAACGGCTTTGGATAAATTGACAAATGTTAATTTGAAATTTTTAGGCATAAAAGAAAATCTAACTTTGACTGATTTATTTCCGATGGAAGGAACTTCGGTTTCTGGAAATTTTAGTTTTTCAGGAATTTCTCTGAATCCAAAAAATGAAATCACCTTGCTTTTTGGTTATGGAAATGATGTTGTTTTAGAGCGAAAAATAACTTTAGATGCAGCAACTCAAAACACAACTGATATTAATGTTGAGAAACTTTGGGCACAGAAAAAAATCGCCAATCTTGAATTAGAATATGCTAAAAATGCTGATGAAATTGAGCTTCTCGGAAAGAAATTCGGAATCGTAACCAAAAATACTTCTTTGATTGTTCTGGAAACGGTCCGCGATTATATTATGTATGATATTTTGCCACCTGCAGAATTGCGTGCTGACTTTGACCTAATTAAGAAACAAGATCAAGATAGAGCATTGGCACAACAAAAAAATAATTGGGGAAGTATTGAAAGCTATTTTAAAGGTATTAATGCTTGGTGGAAAAATAATGTTACAACTAGCCCAGCAGCTTTAGCGAAATACAAAAAGCAAAAAGCGAATGAAACGATCAAAGGAGATCCTGATGCCGTTTTAACAATAGATGAACCAGTAGGCTCTGCTCCAGCAATGAGTGTTGTGGAAGAAGATAATGCGGTATATAATGCTCCAAAAATTGAAGAGATAAAAGATAAAAAAGTAGCCAGTGAAGAAGTAGTCTATGTAGGATATGCGAGGATGACCACAAATTCTAGCCAAATTATTGCAAGGGATGGAGATGTACAGCAAAAATTGCAAGGAAGAGTTGCGGGAGTTGCAGTTGACACAAGAAATGAGACAGTATCATCCTTAAATTATTCTGTTACTGATACACTAACTTTTGATTCTAAAAACAAAGATAAAATCTGGAATCCAGACAGATTGTATTTAAAAGCTTTAGCCTCAGCACCAAAAGAAAAACAATATGATTTGTATTTTGAACTTAGAAAATCACAAGAACGAAATCCGAGCTTTTATTTTGATGTAGCACATTTTTTCTATAATCAAGGTGACGTGAAAAAAGCGTTACAAGTAATTAGCAATATTGCCGATTTAGGTTTAGAAAATCATCAGCTTTATAAAACACTTACTTATACTTTACGTCAATGGAAAGATTATGATGATGCAGTATTTACGGCAAAACAAGTGGCAAAATGGAGAGCGCATGAACCACAAAGTTTAAGGGATTATGCATTGGCTCTTGAAGATGCAGGAAAATATCAGGCAGCTTTTGACGAATTGGTAAAATCTCTAGAAGTAAATTATTATGGAGAAATGAGTGGACAATATGAAGGTGTAGAAGATATTATTTTAATGGATATTAACCGTTTGATGAGTGAACATCCAGGATTAAAAACAGGTAAACTAGATAAAAAATATCTTGAAAAAATGCCTGTAGATATCAGAATTATAATGAACTGGAATCAAATGGATGTCGATTTAGATTTACATGTAATTGAACCAACTGGAGAAGAATGTTACTACAGCCATAAGAACACTGAAATTGGCGGAAGATTTTCAAAAGATTTTACGCAAGGTTATGGGCCAGAACAATATTTGGTTAGAAATGCGGTGAAAGGAAAATATCAAATCAAAACCAATTATTTTGGCGAAAGCACATTAACAGAAAATGGTCCTGCAACCGTAATGTTGGAAATTTATACCACTAAAGCTGGTAAAGTATCTCGAACTTTAAAAACAATTCAGTTAGGAAAGGTAAAGGAAAATGAAACTTTAGCCGAAATAGTTTGGTAAAGTCTGCAAATTAAGGATATGTCTTTCAAATTTAAAAGGTGAAATTGCGTTGTTCCATTCTAAAAACGTAATTTTGCCTTTTATTTTTTAGGTTTTAAAGCGTAATCGAAAATCTAAAATCAGCAATCTAAAATTAAAGAATGACAGGAACCGTATATAAATCTACAGGAAGCTGGTACACCGTAAAATCTGAAAATGGAGATTTTGTGGAATGCCGTATGAAAGGGAAATTCAGAATTAAAGGTATAAAAAGTACCAATCCTATTGCTGTAGGCGATATTGTCGATTATGAATTAGACGAAACTTCAGATGCTGTAACGGGAACGATTCATAATATTCATGAACGAAAAAATTATATCGTTCGTAAATCGGTTAACTTGTCTAAGCAGATTCACATTATTGCTTCCAATATCGACCAAGTTTTCTTGTTGATTACAATTGATAATCCGCCAACAACGACAAGTTTTATTGATCGTTTTTTGGTTACTGCCGAAGCTTACGGAATTGAAGCAATCTTGATTTTTAATAAAATAGATACTTTAAATGATCAGACTTTAGACGATCAGCTTTATCTGCAACATATTTATTCTGAAATTGGATATAAATGTCTTCGAATTTCATCAACTGAAAATAAAGGAGTTGACAAGTTGAAAGAAATGATGGTTGGAAAAGTAAGTATGTTTTCTGGGCATTCTGGAGTAGGAAAATCAACTTTGGTAAATGCAATGGAACCAAGTCTTCATTTAAAAACTTCAGTAATTTCAGAACAAAGCAAGCAAGGTCAGCACACAACTACTTTTGCTGAAATGTATGATTTGTCTTTTGATGCCCGAATTATCGATACACCGGGAATTAAAGGTTTTGGAATTGTAGATATGGAGCCATCAGAAATCAGCGGATACTTTCCAGAGTTCTTCAAACTCAAAGATCAATGTAAGTTTAACAACTGTTTACATAAAGAAGAACCGCATTGTGCAATTAAAACAGCTTTAGAAAAAGACGAAATTGCGTGGTCACGTTACAATAGTTATCTTAAAATCCTTGAAGGTGACGAAGAGCATTACCGTACCGATACCTATGGCGAAGATCGTGCGGCGAGTGATGAAACACGTAAGTAATTGTGAATTGTGAATGGTAAATTGTGAATTCCAATTGAAACACGAAAAGTTTGCATTGTAGAGATGCACTGCAGTGCATCTAACACTAGAATTTAAAATCTGTTAAATCCTTTAATCTGTGGCATAGAGCCACAATTCACAATTTTCTATGAAAGTAGTCGTTCAAAGAGTTTCTCAAGCATCTGTAACTGTCGATTCTAATATTGTTGCAGATATTAAAAAAGGTTTATTGGTTTTAGTCGGAATAGAAGATGCCGATACACAGGAAGACATAGATTGGCTTGTTGGGAAAATCATAAAAATGAGAATTTTTGGAGATGAAAATGATGTTATGAACTGTTCGGTTCAGGATATCGACGGCGATATTATTGTCGTGAGTCAGTTTACGCTTCATGCATCAACCAAAAAAGGAAATCGCCCTTCTTATATAAAAGCTTCAAAGCCAGATTTTGCAATTCCAACTTATGAGAACTTTGTAAAATCTCTGGAAAAAGAGTTTGGCAAGAAAGTACAAACTGGAATTTTTGGCGCAGATATGAAAGTAAATCTTCTAAATGATGGGCCTGTAACTATTGTAGTAGACAGCAAAAACAAGGAGTAAAATATTATTAAACATTTGTTAAGGATTTCGCAAAAAAATATATATTTGACGAAAATACTTACTAATGAAAAAACTCTTTTGCGCATTCTTTTTTTTCTTATTTCTTGTTAATTCTTCTGCTCAAAAGAGCGATTATTCTATACTATCAATACCCGATAGTCTTAAGCAAAATGCCAATGCTGTCCTTCGATTAGACCAGATGGATATCCTTATTGCTTCGCAAAGAAGCATGAACATCAAAACTCAAAGAGTAGTTTCTGTTTTAAATGATAAAGGACTAAATGATATTGACGCCTTTAGTCATTATGATAAAACAACTTCAATCAAAAATATTGAAGCAATTGTTTATGATGCATTCGGAAACGAAATAAAAAAAATCAAACGAAAAGATTTTAAAGATCAAAGCGCGGTAAGTGGCAGTACTCTTTTTTCAGATAACCGTGTGCTTTACTTAGATTATACTCCAATTTCATATCCTTTTACTATTGTCTATACCTGCGAAGTTGAAACTTCGAATACAGCATTTATACCGCAATGGTATTTTTTAGGGGGGTATTATTTAAGTGTAGAAAAATGTATTTTGAATGTTACTTTTCCTAAAGACTTGGGCTTTAAAAAGAAAGAATTCCGTTTTAACGGTTTTAATATTAAAAAGACCGAAGAAACAGATACCAAACTAAGTTATTTAGCTACCAATCTTGTTGCTCAAAAACAAGAAGACCTTAGCCCTAATCCATCAGACCTTTTTCCCAAAGTAATGATGGGATTAGAGAATTTCCATTTAGAAGGAGTTGATGGAAAAGCTACAACATGGGAAGCATTTGGTAAATGGTATGGAGAAAAAATCCTAACAGGAACTACCATTTTGCCAGAAGAAACAAAAGCAAAAATCAAAGCTTTGGTTGGGAACGAAAAAGATCCAGTTAAGAAAGCAAAGATTATTTATGATTATGTTCAAAAGAAATCCAGATATGTAAATATTGCCGTTGGAATTGGCGGATGGAAACCAATGTTGGCAAGCGATGTAGATCGTTTAGGTTATGGTGATTGTAAAGCATTATCAAATTATACAAAAGCACTTTTGGAGGTTGTAGATGTTCCGTCTTATAATACTATTTTATATGGAGATCGCTACAAGTCAGATATTCAATCTGATTTTGTTTCGATGCAAGGAAACCACATGATTTTAGCGGTTCCAAACGCGAATAATTATATCTGGTTAGAATGTACAAGTCAAGATGATCCATTTGGATATCAAGGTGTTTTTACAGATGATCGCGATGTTTTGGTTGTAAAACCCGAAGGCGGAGAAATTGTCCGAACTAAAATCTACGATGACAAAGGAAATACTCAAGATGGAAAAGGAACTTATACCATTGATGAAACGGGGAATTTTTCGGGAATTCTAAAAATAGCTTCACAAGGAAGTCAATACGCTTCTAAATCTCGAGTAGAAACCATGCAACCCAACGAAAAAGAAGAGCACTACAAAGATTACTGGGATAATATCAATAACTTAAAATTAGGTAAAATAACTTTTATCAACGATAAAGAAAATGTTCGTTTTACAGAAGATATTCAAATAAGTGCTTCAAATTACGGAACACTTTCAGGCAATAAAATGATTTTTGTAGTTGATGCATTTAATCAATATACGGGAAATATAAAACGAATGAGAAATCGTAAAAATCCATTTCAAATCCAGCGCGGATATTTGGATACAGACGAAATCGAAATTAGCCTTCCTGCAGGTTACAGTATCGAATTTCTTCCTTCAAATTATGAGTTAAAAGGAAAATTTGGTGAATATAAAACCGAAATCATAAAAAAAGAAAATAACAAACTAACGTATAAAAGGTCAATGTTCCTTAACAAAGGTAAATATTCGAATAAAGAATATGACGAATACCGTTTGTTTATGGAGCAGGTCTCTAGAAACGATAATGCCAAAATAATATTGACAAAAAATTAAACCAATTATAACCAATATAAACCAAGAATTACCAATGAAAATTATTAAACTATTTAGCCTCTCTGTGATTCTATTAATTGCTCCCAAAGCGATTTCTCAGGAATTCAAATTAGGAAAGGTTTCTGTTGCAGAATTGGAACAGAAAGTCCATCCAAAAGATACTTCAGCAGTAGCAGCAGTTCTTTACAAAAAAGGAGTTTCAAGAATGGAGTTCGATCAAAATGATGGTTTTTACATGATGACCGAAGTAGAAACCCGTATCAAAATTTATAAAAAAGAAGGCTATGAATGGGCCAACCAGCAAGTTTGGTATTACAACACTACTAACTTAAAAGAACGTGTGTTTTTTACAGATGCAAATACTTATAATTTAGTGAATGGTAAAATAGAGAAAACAAAATTAAAAAGCGACGGATCTTTTGATGAAGTCATTTCTAAATACACAGGGCAAAAAAAGATTACTATGCCAAATGTAAAAGAAGGATCTGTAATCGAATTTCGTTATACTATAAAATGTCCTAACGAAGGAATCATTCGCGATTGGGATTTTCAAACGTCAATTCCTGTAAACTATTCAGAACTTAAAGTCGCTTATCCAGAATATTATGTCTTTAAACCCTTGCAAAAAGGATATTTATTTCCAAAAGCTACAACATTAAAAAATCCCAAATCTATAACGATCAATAGTAAAGAAAGAAACGTAGGACTGGTGTCTGGAACTAGTTTCTCTTCAGATAAAATTGATTATTTAGAAACTGAAGTAACGTATGTAGCACAAGATTTTCCAGCGTTGAAAGATGAAAGTTTTGTGAATAATATTGATAATTATACAGCAAGTGTTCAGCACGAATTGTCGCTGACTCACTTTCCAAATAGTCCAATAAAAGAATACTCTACAGATTGGAATTCAGTGGTAAGAACGATCTACGAATATGATGATTTTGGTCCAGAATTAAACAAAACAGGATATTTTGAAGAGGATTTGAAAAAAGTTCTGACTGGATTAAATGGGCAGGATGAAAGAATTTGGGCCATTTTCAATTATGTGAAAGCAACCATAAAATGGAATGGCTATACAGGTTACAGCTGTGATAGCGGAGTTAAAAAAGCATATAAAGAAAAAACAGGAAATATTGCAGATATCAATTTAATGCTTACTGCAATGCTTCGTTCTTCGGGTTTAACAGCAAATCCAGTTTTAGTTAGTACACGTTCTAATGGAATTGCATTGTTCCCAAATAGAAATGCTTTTAATTATGTAATTGCTGCAATTGAAACACCAGACGGATATATTTTATTGGATGCAACTGATAAATATTCGATTCCAAATGTTCTTCCTTTTAGAACATTAAATTGGCTTGGAAGATTAATCAGAAAAGATGGCTCTTCACAAGAAATAGATTTAATGCCTAAAAAGACATCAAATGATTTTGTTTTCATGAATTATGACATCAATGCTGAAGGAAAAGTTACTGGAAAAGCAAGAAGACAATGCACAGATTATAACGCTATGATCGCCAGAGAAAACTTCGAAAAACTAAAAGAAGAAGAATATCTTGAAAAATTAGAAAATAACAATGGAAAAATTGAGGTAAGCGAATATTCAAGAACAAACGAAAAAGAGTTGCTTTCTCCAACACTTGAGACTTATTCATTTACAGGAAACGATTTATGCGAAATTATCGGTGGTAAGATTTATGTTAGTCCAATGTTATTCTTTAGTCAAGACAAGAATCCATTTAAACAAGAATCTCGTGAGTATCCAGTAGATTTTGGTTATCCGTTTATGGATAAATACAATATCACAATTAAAATTCCAGAAGGTTTTGCAGTAGAAACATTGCCAACTGCTGTTGCTTATAGTATGGAAAACAATCTGGGAAGTTTTAAATTTAATATTGCTGCAAATGGCGATGTTTTACAATTGATGATTGTCAATCAGATCAATGAGGCAATTATTAATACAGAACAATATGAAATGCTGAAAGAGTATTACAAAGGAATGGTTGCGAAAGAAACCGAAAAAATTGTTTTAAAACGCATTTAATATGTTTATAAGATCATTTCTAATTTGCATTGCTTTCTTTTGGAACATTACAAATACACAAGCTCAAAATTATGAGCTTGGAAAAGTAACAATAGCAGAACTTAAAGAAAATGTTCATCCTAAAGATAGCAGCGCACCAGCTGCTATCTTGTTTAAAAAGGGAAGAACATATTTTACATACGACCGAAATACAGGTTTTATTGCAAATCATATTTGCGAGGTAAAAATCAAAATTTATAAAAAAGAAGGCCTCAGTTGGGCCGATCAAAAAGTGCGCTTTTATATTGGATATGAAAATCTAAATGACGACTGTTTAGAGTTCTCAGAAGCAGTAACTTATAACTTAGAAAATGGGAACATTGTAAAAACGAAACTTGAAAATCAAGGAGAATTTAAAAATAAAATTAATAAATACTGGAAAGAGAAAACAATCACTTTACCAAATGTAAAAGTGGGCTCTATTATAGAATATAAATATGTTTTGAAATCTGAAAATCTGGTAAAGTTTCCTGATTTTGATATTCAGTTCAAAATCCCAGTTAATTATTTTTATTATAAAACTCAAATTCCTGAATTCTATATTTATAAACCTATTTTAATTGGAGGAATTCCGCTTGAAACAGAAGCAAAATTAACAAACGGATCACAGAGTTACGATAACAATTTCAACCAGACAAATTCATTTACTTACAAACAAATCGAATCATACTATACAGGAAAAGATGTTCCTGCATTGAAAGATGAGCCTTATGTAAATAATTTAGAAAATTACCGCGGAAGTATTCAGCAAGAACTTGAAAGAGTTCGTCTTCCAGAACAGCCCGTTAAAGATTACAGTGTAACCTGGGAAGGTGTTGCAAAAACAATCTTTAAAGATGATGATTTTGGAAAACAATTAAACGAAACACTTTTCTTTGCTGAAGATTTAAAAAAATTATTGGCTAATGTAGAATCCCAAAATGAACGATTAAAACTTATTTTTACCTATGTTCAGAATCGAATGAATTGGAATGAAACCTATGGCTGTTACACTGACAAAGGTGTCAAAAAAGCCTATCAAGATCAAACGGGAAATGTTGCCGAAATCAATTTTATTCTAATAAATATGCTTCGAATGGCTGGAGTTACTGCAAATCCAGTTTTAGTCAGCACAGTTGAAAACGGATTGCCAGTTTACCCTACACGAGCAGGATTTAATTATATCGTTGCGGCTGCCGAAATTGATGGGAAATTAACTTTGCTAGATGCAACGCACAAATTTACCTCTCCTAATATTTTGCCATTAAACACCTTAAATTGGAAGGGAAGATTGGTAAGAAAAGATGGGACTTCGCAAGAAATAGAATTAGATCCGGCCTTAGCATCTAAAGAAAATTTTAATTTGATGGTTAAAATTAGCCCAGAAGGGAAAATGGATGGTAGTGCAAGAATTCAGCGAACAGATTACGATGCATATCGATTTAGAGTAGAAAATAATGCAAAATCGGAGGACAATTATTTAGAGAAATTTGAGGAAGAACTTGGAGGTTTGACAATTTCAAATTATAGAATAGAAAATAAGAAATCAAATGTTGAACAGCCCATTGTCGAGACTTTTTCTTTTGTTTCAAATGGACAGACAGAAATCATTGGAGGGAAAATTTTTGTAAACCCATTATTGTTTTTTACAAAAAGTAAAAATCCATTTAATCAAGAAAAGAGACAAATGCCTGTTTATTTCGGCTATAAAAATTCGGAAAAGTTTAGTCTTAGCATTGAAATTCCAGACGGTTACGCCATAGAATCAGTTCCGAAACCAGTAAGAATTACTTCAGAAGACAAGCAAATGTCATTTCTCTTAAATTTTTCAGTTGTAGAAAACAAAATTCAAATTGTGAGCATAAAAGAAATTAACAATAGTATTTTTGCAGCTGAGGATTACGAAATGCTTAAAGAGTTTTTTCAAAAGATTATCGTAAGCCAAAATGAAAAAATTGTTCTAAAAAAAGCTTAAGAAATGGATTTAAAAAATGCACAGTTAGATGTTGATACTTGGATAAAGGAGCACGGTGTTCGTTATTTCAACGAATTAACCAATATGGCGCAGCTAACAGAAGAAGTTGGAGAAGTAGCAAGAATCATTGCTCGCAGATATGGAGAACAATCTGAGAAAGAAAGCGATAAAAATAAAGATCTTGGCGAAGAATTGGCAGATGTTGTTTTTGTTGTGTTATGTTTAGCCAATCAAACAGGAATTGATTTACAAGCGGCTTTTGATAAAAAAATGGATTTGAAATCGGTTAGAGATAAAGACCGTCATAAAAACAATGATAAATTGAAATAATTGTGAAATATCACTCATAAGTTTTGAATTATGAGTTTTGGATTTTGAATTATGAATGGGGAGTGGTAAATTGCGGGGCTGAATTATGTATCTAATCAGTCATAATTCATAATTCACAACTTACAATAAAAAAAATGAATTTAAAACTAAGCACGAATTCACCATTCACCATTGATGATTCGCAATTAAATATTACAGGATCAAAAAGCGAAACTAACCGTTTATTGTTACTAAAAGCGTTATTTCCAAATATCACTTTAGCCAATACTTCAAATTCCGACGACAGCGAAGTAATGCAAAAAGCTTTAGCTGGAAATGACGAAATTGTAGATATACACCACGCAGGAACTGCAATGCGTTTCTTAACTGCTTATTTTTCGGTTAACGAAGGAAGAGAAGTGGTTTTGACAGGTTCTAGCAGAATGCAAGAACGTCCGATTAAAATTCTTGTTGAAGCTTTGGCACAATTAGGTGTTGAGATTTCATACGAGAAAGAAGTAGGATATCCGCCAATTAGAATTAAAGGAAAAAAAGTTACAGCTTCAAAAGTAACTCTGGCGGCAAATGTGAGCAGCCAATATATTTCGGCACTTTTATTAGTGGCTTCAAAATTAGATAATGGTTTAGAATTGACTTTGGAAGGAGAAATTACTTCAATTCCATATATCAAAATGACTTTAGCTTTGCTTAATGATTTGGATATTAAAACTAGTTTTGAAGGAAATGTAATTAAAGTTTTTCCTAAAGAATCAGTTGAAACAAAAGAAATGGTTGTAGAATCAGATTGGAGTTCTGCTTCTTATTTCTTTAGTCTTGTTGCTTTATCTGATGCTGCAAAAATTACTTTGAGCAGTTATAAAGAAAATAGCCTTCAAGGAGATTCAGAATTAGTTTCTCTTTACCAAAAAATGGGCGTGAAAACGACTTTTCAAAACAATAAAATGACTTTGGAAAAAGTGGCTGGTTTTAATTATCAAGATGTAAATTTCGATTTGAATAATACGCCAGATATCGCACAAACGATTGTAGTTACTTGTTTAGGTTTAGGAATAGGATGTCATTTAACAGGTCTTCATACTTTAAAAATTAAAGAAACGGACCGTTTGGAAGCTTTAAAAACGGAGTTGACAAAATTAGGCGCTAATATTTCGGTGACTAATGACAGTTTAACTTTAGTTAAATCTGATAATATAAAACACGATGTACATATTGCAACATACAACGATCACCGTATGGCAATGGCATTTGCGCCTTTAGCTATCAATGTGCCAATTATTATTGATGACGCAGAAGTTGTTTCAAAATCATACCCAGATTTCTGGAATGATTTAAAAGCATTAAATTTCCAAATCTCAGAAATGTAATTTTTTTTGGACCATATATGATATATAAGTTCATTTAAATAAAACTCAATAAAACTTAGCCTCTGGTTTCAACCAGAGGTTTTTTTATATGTATGAATCAAAAAAGTTAAAATTGACTTAAAGAATAGCTTTCTAAGTCAATCTGAAAGCTCAGTAAATCAAGGACTTTTGAAAATAATAGCCAAAACACTTGACAACGCCTATTTCACAATCGTATATTTGCAGTCGATTTAAAATTTTAGATAAAAAAATCTAAGATTGATATTTTAAAATCTAACTTCAAATATGAAATTATCACACTTCAATTTCAATTTACCGAAAGAACTTTTGGCTGAATTTCCAGCAGAAAACAGAGATGAATCTCGTTTAATGGTAATTGACCGTAAAAAAAACACAATCGAACATAAAATGTTTAAAGACGTTATCAACTATTTTGATGACGGAGACGTTTTAATTCTTAACAATACAAAAGTTTTCCCTGCGCGTTTGTATGGAAACAAAGAAAAGACGGGAGCTAGAATTGAGGTTTTCTTATTAAGAGAATTAAACTCTGAGCAACGTTTATGGGACGTTTTAGTAGATCCTGCTAGAAAAATCCGTATTGGTAACAAACTTTATTTTGGTGATGACGATTCATTAGTTGCTGAGGTAATCGACAATACAACATCTCGTGGTAGAACTTTACGTTTCTTATACGATGGATCATACGAAGAATTCAGAAACAAATTGACAGAACTTGGAGAAACTCCAATTCCTAAATACATCAACAGAGAAGTAACTGCTGAAGATGCTGAAAGATACCAAACAATCTACGCAAAAGAAGAAGGAGCTGTAGCGGCACCAACTGCTGGTTTACACTTCTCAAAACACCTTTTGAAAAAATTAGAAATCAAAGGAGTGAACTTTGCTGAGGTAACTTTACACGTTGGTTTAGGAACTTTTAACCCAGTTGAGGTTGAGGATTTATCTAAACACAAAATGGATTCTGAGGAATTAATTATAAATCAAAAAGCTTGTGATATCGTAAACGAAGGAAAAGCAAAGAAAAAACGTATCTGTGCTGTAGGAACAACTTCTATGCGTGCAATCGAAAGTTCTGTTTCTTCTGCAAATACTTTGAATCCTTACGAAGGATGGACAAATAAATTTATTTTCCCTCCTCACGATTTTAGTATTGCAAACTGTATGATCACAAACTTCCACACTCCAAAATCAACATTGTTAATGATGATTTCTGCTTTTTGTGGACACGATTTAATGAAAAAAGCATACGAAGAAGCGATCAAAGAAGGATACAAATTCTATTCTTACGGAGACGCGATGTTAATTCTTTAATTAGAGTTTTTATATTATAAAAAAGACCCGACAAGTTTTTAGAACCTGTCGGGTTTTTTGTTTTTAATAGTTTTGTTTCAAGTTTCAGGTTTCAAGTTTAACCGCAAAGTTAGCAAGGATTTTTTACTTAGTTTGTGTTTGCCAAATATAAAAGAACGCAAAGCTTTGCGAACTTAGCGTTTGTAAACGTTAACCTTGATAAAAAATCCTTGCGAACTTTGCGGTTAAAAAATACAAAGCATTTCAACTTGAAACCTTAAACCTGAAACAAAACAAACAAAATTTGTTATTTTAGCAGACAAAACAAAAACACAATGACTTTTCAAAATACACGCGAATTTGCACGAGAGCTAGATTCGAAAGACGCATTAAAACATTACCAAGACCAATTCATTTTTCCTAAAGTAAACGACAAAAGAGTAATTTATTTTACTGGAAACTCATTAGGATTACAGCCAAAACGCACCAAAGCTTATATTGATGAAGTAATGAACGATTGGGCAGAATTGGCAGTTGAAGGTCATTTTTATGCTGAAAAACCTTGGTGGGATTATCAAGAAAGATTTGCAGAACCCTTGAGTAAAATTGTAGGCGCGCTTCCATCAGAAGTTACGGTTATGAATACTTTGACTGTTAATCTTCATCTATTGATGGTTTCTTTTTATCAGCCAAAAGGCAAACGTTATAAGATTATCTGCGAAGAAAAAGCTTTTCCATCAGATCAATATATGTTTCAAAGTCAAGTTAACTTTCATGGATACAAGCCTGAAGATGCGATTGTAGAAATTAAACGTCGAGAAGGAGAACACAATATTCGTCTTGAAGATGTCTTAGCAAAAATTGAAGAAGTCGGAGATGAACTTGCTTTGGTTTTAATTGGCGGAGTAAACTATTATACAGGACAAGTTTTTGACATCAAAACCATAACTGCTGCTGGACAAAAAGCTGGAGCAAAAGTAGGTTGGGACTTGGCTCATGCTGCTGGAAATATCAAATTAGAACTTCATAACTGGAATGTAGATTTCGCAGCTTGGTGCAGTTATAAATATATGAATTCAGGACCTGGAAATGCTTCGGGGTGTTTTGTTCACGAAAAACATCATAATTCAGATTTACCAAGATTTGCTGGATGGTGGGGACACAACAAAGAACGTCGTTTTAAAATGGAACCAAACTTTGATCCCGTTCACGGCGCAGACGGATGGCAGATTAGTAATCTTCCAGTTTTATCTTTAGCGCCATATTTGGCTTCGGTAGAAATGTTTGCTGAGGTTGGAATGGATGCCTTAATTAAAAAACGTGATCATATTACTTCTTATTTGGAATTTATTCTACACGAAATTGATAAAGAAGTAGAAAGCACTTTTGAAATTATTACGCCTTCAAACCCAAGTGAAAGAGCTTCACAATTGTCTGTTTTCCTTCACGGAGAAGGAAGAGCATTATTTGATTATTTAATGAAAAATGGCGTAATCACAGATTGGCGTGAACCAAACGTAATTCGTTTGGCACCGGTTCCTTTGTACTGCTCTTATGAAGATATGTATGATTTCGGACAAATTCTGAAAAAAGGAATTTTAGGGAAGTAAAAATTAATCTCGCAATCCCGATAGCCATCGGGGAGCTGAATAGCATTTTTTGTTTAAAGCCACAGATTAATAGGATTAAAAAGATTTTTTTGAATTGCCTCCAATTTTAACTGGAGGTATTAAAAATAAAACTTAAGAAGGCTTTAGCCAAACGGCATAGTTTGGTTAAAGCTTTTTCTTTTAACCAATTTTTCATCCAGCTAAAGCAGGAAGCTATTGTACTTAAAAGATAAAACTTTGCGTCTTCGCGACTTTGCGAGATTAAATCATACAGCTTAAAAAAAAATAATTCAGCCAGAAATACGGCGAAATCTTCAAATCTTATAAACTTTCTAAAAAATCCTGTAATAAGTATTAAAACAAATATTAAGTACTTTGTAATGCATAATTTTAAAACTTATAGTCATGAAAGGCTTATATATATTATTAACCGTGATATTTTTAACTTCTTGTCAGCAACAAAGCAAAGAAGATATAAATAAAGCCAAGCAAGCCAGCATTGATTCAATGAAAGTTGAGATTAACAAACAGCGTGTTATCGATTCGATGAAGACAGAAATGGCTAAATTAAACGAGGAAAAGATCGAAGCTCAAAAAGAGAAAGTCGTTGTTGTGCATCAACAAGATGGAACAAATGCCACAACTGCTAAAAAGAAAGGTTGGAGTGCAACTGCTAAAGGCGCTGTTATTGGTGCTGGCGTTGGTGCCGCAACTGGAGCCATTGTCAGTAAGAAAAAAGGTGAAGGTGCAATTATTGGAGGTCTAGCTGGAGCTGCAGTAGGAACTGGAACTGGAGCTGTTATTGACAGTAAGAATAAGAAAAAAGAATAATAATAATCATTTGGATAACTTGATATAAAAAAATGGCAAACAATTTATTTGTTTGCCATTTTTAGTTTATTAAAGAACTTTAATGTTTTAATTTACTGATGCATATTCCCTATTGCAACAATCAACAAAATTTAAAAAAGCTAAATTGTTATTGTTATACCACAATTTCATATAAGAGCCATCAGGGAATTCATAAACATCCCATACCATTCCAAAACCTATCGAACCTGTATTAGAGCCAATTAAATTTACTACTTTGTTATATGTCATTCCTTCTTTTACTTTACAGAAGTCATTTATAGATATTGTTCTGTTTTTTTGATTTGGCCCACTATGAAGGATTCCTATTTTTGCTGTAGACGAAATAGAAGTTAGATTTGATTTTAATTGATATTCTCTTTTGCAAGGATCTATAAAAAACATTTTAATGAGTTTGTTGTTTTTGTAGATTAGTTTCATTTTGCATTCATAATCTAAATTGTAGATAAAATTTGATTTTAATTTTTCTTGCGGTTTGCCAATAAATTTTTCTATATCAGCACGTTTTGTTCCAATGTTAATTTTACAAAAATCTTTAATCTTTAAATTTTCTTTAGCAAAACAATTCATCAGAGAGAATAATACAAATGTTAAACTAGTGGCTATAGTTTTTTTAAACATGGTTCTTGATGTTTTATCAATATAATAATTTCAAGCTAAATTTATATGTTGAAATCTGAATGATATTTAATTCTAGTTTATAAAAAATTGAATTGAATTTTTTAATTTTTTAAATCATTTTTAAAGAAAAAATGTGGAAAAACAAACCCCAAATTACTTTTAATTTGGGGTTTCAATTTTAAACCAACTCTGAAACGGGAATTTTAATACCAACTAATTCTGATTTACAAGAATCGAGTTGATCAAGGTCACCTTTAAAGACTTTCGTCGATTCAAATAAATTTTTATAATACTCAATTCCATCTAACAGATTAGATTTAAAAGAATTCCATTTTTTAAGCTGAGCTGTTGTAAGTTCTCCAGAAAGAGACTGAATTTCATTTCTAAAATACGTTATGTACATTTTAAGCTCTTTAATAAATAAGTTAGGACGCTCAGTTCTGATAACTGATTTTCCATGATAAATATGATGCAGCATTTCTTTCAAAGAAACTTCTTGATCAAAATAAGCCAAATTCGGACCTGGGCAAATTACTACACCTTGAGCCTGGCCTTTAACTTTTATGTCATTTTCTAAATAAGATGCATTTGCTAAACCAACGCACAAACATGATTTTTCGGTTATTTTGATTTTGCTTTTTTCAAATTCATCAGCAGATAAAGAATCTTTTCTTGCTTCTAATTCTTCCAGTTTAATATCCTGATATTTTTTTGAAGCCGTACAAATTCCGTGTGGGTCATATTCTTTACTTAATGCTAAGAATTTCTTTGGACAAGAACTTCCAGCTTTATTTTCTTGAATTCTTTTCTGTTTTAAAAATTCATTAGTTGTTCCTTTCAAAGTGTTGAATGGAACTCCCAAAGGCGAAATGTTACTTAAATAGAAATCATCTTCTTTGGCATTCATCAATAAATTGCGAGTTTCTTGATCTACAGATGTTGCTTCTGGAACTAATAAAAATGGAGAACCCCAGCCAATAGAATCTACGTGATATTCGTCTAATAAAAACTCATGTTCTTGAGAAGTTCCAACACCGCCTTGAACTGTAATTTTTAATTCTAAAGGGTTTTCTGGAAAATGCTGATTTTTTGCCTGTAAAGCTTTAATCATTAAATCGTGGGCAGATTGTACCAATTGTTCTTTTTTCTGCTTGAATTCTTCTAAAATGGCACCTAATAAGAGTCCATCGGTTGCAAAGGCGTGACCGCCGCAGTTTAATCCCGATTCAATTCGATATTCTGAAACCCAAAGTCCTTTTTTAGCCAAGAAATTTCCCTGAATCATCGCCGATCTAAAATCGCTTACTTTTAAGACGATTTTCTTTTTCAGTTCGTTATTTTCATTCGGAAAAAAATCTTTGAAGTTTTCGAAATAACCAAACAATCTTGGGTTCATTCCAGCGGAAAGTACAACAGAAGATTCTAAATTACTATTTGCAAAACCTCTTAAAGCGGCATGCGCATCGTTAAATTCAATTGGTAATTGTTCATTTTTGATAAAGTTATCTTTATCTAGTTTCGTCATAATGTTAACATCGATTTCTCCAGGAAAGAGATGCGTTTCAATATAATTTTGAATGTTTTCTTTAAAGGAAATTCCATCATCTAGTAAGTTTTGAAATCCTTTCTTAATGTCAGAAGTGTTGGGTAACATCGACATAAAGTTATCAAGAGCCGTTTTGCTTTCGGCCAATTCAGTTTTAAAATTTTCAAATTTCTCTTTGACAATTTTATCGACTAAATTTAAATAAGAAGTAATTCGCTCTGCGCGGTAATCGTGAAATTTTTGACTGATTTCTTCGTAAGGGAAGTTGAATTTTGTGCTGTAAAAATTACGCATCTTTTCAATCAAATCATCGTCGGCTAAAGCTATAACAGATGAAATTCCATACTGCGCCACTCGAATCGGACTGTCTATCGTATAAGCCAATCCCATTACTGGAATATGAAAAGTATGCAGATTTTTTTTTGTCATTTGTATTCGGATTAAAATAGAGACAAATGAAGAAAAATATTTCATCCTAAAACCTGATAATTGTCAGGTTTGTAAATTGTTGAGAAAGTTTTTCCGCCACGAATTCACGAATTTAATTTAAAACAATTCGTGGCGGAAAAAAACTATATCAAAATCTTCTTCAAAGATTCTGCAATGCTTCTCCATAAAAGGTTGTAAAACGATCTATCTTGAAGCCGTTCTACTTCAACTTCAGCCGTTTTCGCTTTATCTTTTGAATCATTTTTTACGAATAAATTGGCAACAGCCGTTTTAAGTTTGGCTTCTTTTTCAGGGTTTTTCTTTTTGTATAATTTCACTTTTAGATCATCATAATCTAAAGAAGCATTTCCTTTTGAGCCGTTATCATTTCCGTAAAAATTGAAACGGTATTTATTAAAAGTTCCAGTAAAAGTTGTGCCAATGTAAGGTTTGCTGAAACGCGTCATTGCCGCAACATCAAAATTTGAAATCACGCCTTGAATATGAAATCCGTCGCTTTTGTCTAGAACATTAAAATTCCAATCGACATCTAAAGGAGAATTTTTCATAAAAATACATTTGACTTTGATCTTCACATCATCCATTTTTTTCAAACCAAAACCACTTCGCAGATTGGTTGCTTGTAAATTGAATTTGTCAAAAGTTAGCACTCCTGGCCCTTTGGCAAAATCAAGTTCTTCTTCATAGACCAGTTTCGATTTTAAAACCTGAAGCGTATCAATTTGAAGCGGGAATTTTAGATTTCTCAGTAAATGATTGTATAGATATTTCTTGCTCAAATCGTCTTTCAGCATTTTTCCGCGGTAAATATTGGCATCAAAATGATTAATCACTAGCGAATTTGCTTTGAAATAAAAACGGTCATTTTTAAAACCCCAATCCATTTTTTCGACTTGAGCCGAGTCGAACTTTAAGTTGTAAATATCCTTTTCTTTTTCAAGGCGTTTTAGAAAATCATTTCGCTCAAATTGAGGCAGAGTAGAGAAATTATTGATTTTTAAGAAATTCTTTTCGGTGCTTATTTTTCCAATATTGATATAATAAAAACCATTTGGTCTATAAAACAAACTGTCAATTACTAAAGCATAACTTTTATATTGAAGCGGAATTTTTTCTTTTAAAGTTGCATCAGTAATTAAAATTCCTTCCAGTTTTAAAAGGATTTTTTTAATACTGAAAATAGGTTTTTCTGTATCTAAAGAAACAACATCGATTACTCCTTCGTTCAAATAAATATTCGAAACGGCAACAATTTTTCGGAACGGATCGATAATTTCTTTTTCAATGCTTTTGTGATTATTAATTAATTTTTCTCCTTTTTTATATAAAATGATTCGAGGTTTATTGATGATAATACTTTCTGCCTGAATAATATCGCGAAAAGCCAAATCCCAAATATTGAAATGTTTTATGGTAATAGATTCTATTTTAGAAAAAAGTCCATTTTTGCTGTCTTTTGGTTCGTTTTTCGGACTTACCAATAATGTTTGTGCGTAGATATTTCGAGAAAAAAGGGAGACTTCAATTTTTTCATAATTAATATTATATGCCGTTTTGTTTTTTTCGTGAATAATAATAGGAAGTTGCTTTTTTATCCAGTAATTCAAACCAACGTTGGCCAAAATCACAATGATAAATAGAGAAATTAGTCCAATCGCTATTTTTTTATATATTGACATTTATAGTATTAATTTTAAATACATAAATTTAGACTTTAAAAAATGTTGTTTCTTATAAAATTTTATAGAAAAGTTACATCATTACGAATTTTGATCCATTTTACTTTTTTTAGAATATGAGAATAATTAAAAAAATCCTGCTTGTTTTATTGGTTTTGATTGCAGTGCTTGCGATTGGTTTGTGCGCTTATATTTTTCATTTGAAACCAAAATATGAAGGTTCACTTCAATTAAAAAATCTCGAAAAAGAAACTACGGTTTATTTTGATGATTTTGGAGTTCCCCATATTTATGCAGATTCTGAAAAAGATGCCATGACCGCACTTGGTTATGTACATGCACAAGAAAGATTGTGGCAAATGGAATTATTACGCCGAATTGCTCCAGGGCGTTTGTCTGAAATTTTCGGCACGGTTGCGCTTAAAAACGATAAGTTTTTTGCTGGAATTGGAATCGAAGAAGCTTCGGCGAAAGCCATTGCTAGATTGGATAAAAACAGCGAAAGCTATAAACTGACTCAGGCCTATTTGGACGGGATTAACCAATATTTGGATGAAGGAGTTACGCCAATAGAATTCACTTTGGTTGGTGTCAAAAAACAAAAATTCACAATAAAAGATGTTTATAATATTTTCGGATATATGTCTTTCAGTTTTGCGATGGCGCAGAAAACAGATCCATTATTGACGGATGTTAAAAATAAATATGGCGTTGCATATTTGAAAGATTTAGGGATTGAAGGAGAATTCAATAACACAAGAATTAAAATTTCAAAAGAAAAAACAGAAGAATATACCGAGATTTCAAAATCTATAACTGCAATGTTGGATCAATCTCCGATTCCGCCGTTTGTTGGAAGTAACAGCTGGGTTGTTGGGCCACATAAAACGAAAACTGGAAAAGTTATTTTTGCGAATGATCCGCACATTGGGTTTTCGCAACCTGCAACTTGGTACGAAGCACATTTGGTAACGCCACAACATGAATTATACGGCTGTTATTTGGCAGGAACTCCGTTTCCGCTTTTAGCGCACAACAGAGATTATGCTTATGGATTAACGATGTTTGAAAATGATGATATCGATTTTTACCAAGAAAAAAATAAAGCAAACGATGCTTCTCAATATCAAACTCCAACGGGTTTCAGTAAATATGAAATCAGAAAAAAAACGATAAAAGTAAAAGATTCTTCAGATGTTGTGATGACGTTTAAAATAACGCGTCACGGTCCAATTATGAACGATTTGATGGAACGTTTGGAAAAGAAAAATCCAATCGCAATGTCGTGGACTTACACGAGAGAACCAATTCAGATTTTGGATGCAGCATACGGACTTTCGCATGCTAAAAATACAACTGATTTTAAAAAAGCAGTTTCTTTAATTGCTGCTCCTGGATTAAACGTAATGTATGGAGATGCAAAAGGAAATGTGGCTTGGTGGGCGAGCGGGAAATTGTACAGGCACAATGAAGGCGTTAATACACATTTGATTTTAGACGGTTCAAGCGGAAAAGAGGATATCACTAAATTTTTAGATTTCGAACAAAATCCGTCGGCGGAAAATCCAGAATGGGGATATGTTTATTCTGCAAACAATCAGCCAGAAGCTATTGATAATGGTTATTTATATCCAGGGTATTATTTGCCAGAAGATCGTGCGAAAAGAATTTCGGGAATTCTAAATGCAAAATCAGATTGGGATAAAGAAGCGATCAGTAAAATGATTTACGATAATACTTCGGATGTTGCAGTTGAGGTTTCTAAAAATTTAATGGCAAGTTTAGATAATAAGCTGCTTTCGAATAATGAAAAAGAAGTTTTAAAAGTTTTAAAATCTTGGAAAGGAACAACAAACTTAGAAGATGTTGCGCCAACGATTTACAATAAATGGATTTATTTGTATCTGAAAAATACATTTGAAGATGAAATGGGTAAAGACAATTTCAATTTATTTTTGGGAATTTCTACTGGAAAACAAGTTATTGCAAATCAGATAAAAAATGAAAATTCGGTTTGGTGGGATAATATTAAAACCAAAAATGTAAAAGAAACCAGAACAGATATTGTTTCAAAATCATTTCACGATGCGGTTATTGCTTTGCAAAATCAATTAGGAGAAAATGTTTCAGAATGGAATTGGGGCAAAGTACATACTGTAGAACACGAACATCCGCTTGGAAAAGTTGCAGCACTTCGCGGATTATTTAATGTTGGACCTTTTAATTCTCCAGGTTCAAATGAAGTGATTAATAATTTATTTTTCGGATTTAATGATGAAGGAAAATATTACACTAAAGGCGGACCTTCAACAAGAAGAATTGTCGATTTTGCTGATGTAGAAAACAGTTGGAGCATTTTACCAACAGGACAATCTGGAAATCCTTTCAGCAAACATTACGACGATCAAGCCGAAATGTACAACGCAGGAAAGTTCAGAAAAATGAAATTGAACAAAGAAGAGATTATAAAAACTTCGACCAAACTGGTTCTGAAACCAACGAAATAGTTTTTGTTTGCTTCGCCTGTTCGAACTGAAGCTCTCGAGTCAGGTTTCAAGTTTCAAGTTACAATCTTTGTCAAAGTTTTAAACTTTGACAAAGGTTAAAAAGCTTAGAAACTTAGCATCTCAGAACCTTGACGCCTTATTTAGAAATATACTTCCCCAAAACAATATCATTTGCAAAAATGTTCAGATTATTAATTAGAACCTTATTGTTAGTCATAACATTTTGTTTTTGATAAGCTGGGTCTTTTTCATATGCTTTTAATAAAATTTCCAGTTCAACTTCATCAAAAACAACAAAACTGTTGTAAATCGCATCTCTGAAATTTTTGTAGTTAATGCTTCCCGTAATTTCCATTGCTTTTTGTTCATTCCAGCCTTCTTTCGCGGAAGCTTCATTTATTTTTGCCAGACAGAAATCAATAACATAGTTTTTATAATTGGCAGCTTCAACAATTTTGTCAATTATGATTTTGTTTTGCTGCGTTGGCATCAGCGGATGATTATTTTGAGAGAAAGATTTTGCAGAAATAAAAAGGCATAATAATACAGCTAGAAAACTGTAGTTTTTTAGATTTTTCATAGGTTTTCAATTGTTTTGGGAAAGGCGAAAATAGTACTTTTTTAAAATAAATCTTCAAATTTCACTGTTACAAGTTGTAACAAAAAAAGCTCCTATAAAATCTTATTTATCGGAGCTTTTTTTTAAATTATTTTCTAAAAAATTACTTGGCTTTATTTTTTAAAAGCTCGTCTAGAACTTTTTTACCGTTTTCATTTGTTGGATCTAATTCAACGGATTTTTTATAATTTGAAATCGCTAATTTTTTATCACCATCAGCTAAATAAGCTTCGCCTAAACTATCATAAACATTTCCAGATTTAGGGAAAGTTTCTACATTGATTTTGAAAATTTCAATAGCTTCTTTCTTTTTCCCAGTTTGCAGTAACTGATATCCAACTCTGTTCATATCATCTTCCTTAATAGCATAAGACGGATCATTTTTTAGCTTTTTAAAAGTCTCAGTTCCTGCAACAGCACCTTTTTCTGTATAAACATCTAATAATTCAAGCGCCAATGATTTTTTTGGTTGCTCAAATGGTTTGTTGTACAGTATAGCTTGAATTGCATCGGTCATTTCACCTAAAACAGTTCCACCAGTATTGTTTAATAAAACTACCAAGTTTTTATCTGTAAAAATGCGTGAAATGATGGTATTAAAGCCATTTATTCCACCGCCATGACCAACCATCTTCAGTTTGCCTTTATCTCCATTGTCAAATTCATCCACAAACCATCCATAACCATAAGAGGCGTCTCCAACTTTTATGTAAGGTTTGAATAAAGATTCCATTGATTTTTCTGAAAGCAATTTATTGGTATAAAGTGCCTGATCCCATAAATATAAATCTTCTACTGTTGAGTATAAAGATCCTGCAGCATACGGAATACTCATATCAACATAAGGTGCATTGCTAATTAATTTTCCTTTTCTTTCATAACCAGCAGCTCTGTTTTTTAAAATTACATCGCTGTGATCGTATCCGGAATTAACCATTTTTAAAGGTGTGAAAATAGTTTCCTGTAAATATTGCTCATAGGTTTTACCTGTAATTTTTTCGATAATATATCCTAATAAGAAATAACCAGAATTGCTGTAATTGAATTTTTCGCCTGGTGCAAATTCAAGTGGCAAACTTGAGAACGTTTTTACAAATTCTGCTGGAGTGTAAGGATTTCTAGCTTTATCTTTAAAGAAATTTGGTGCATTGGTATAATTCGGAATTCCTGAAGTATGCGTCAATAAATGATGAATCGTGATTTTATCGCCATTTTCTTTTGGATAATCTGGAAGGTAAGTAGTAATTGGAACATCCAGTTTTATTTTTCCTTCTTCTGCTAATTTTACAATTAAAAGCGCAGTAAATTGTTTACTGATAGAACCCAATCTAAATTTCGTATCAGGCTGATTTGGAATATTCCATTCCATGTTAGCAGAACCAAAACCTTTTTTGAATATCACTTTTCCGTTTTCAGCTACCAATGCAGAACCATTAAATTGTCCGTATTCGTTGTATTTGCTTAAAAGCTGTTCGATTTGCTGTGCTTTATTTTGAGCAAAAATGCTCACCATTGAGAGTTGAAAAGCGACAAAGAGCGCAATAAGTTTGATTGATTTTTTCATAATGGATTGATTATGGTTTAGATTAATGATTGATTCGTTTTTGATTGATGATTGAAACTTCGTAATGAAAAGATATTCAATAGGTTAAATCGAAATTACGATTTTTACTTGAATAAAATTAATGCTGATAAAAGTTTAGACGATCATTTTGCGAATTGGTTTCAAGATTAATCCATTTTTTTTATTTTTTTTCAAAATATAAAAAAGTAGAGCACAGACCAAAGTAACTTTAAAAGCTGGCCTATGCTCATAACTAACAAATATTTTCAAGAATATTAAGTAGTTAAAACTTTACTTATATATAATAATAAAAGGATAAATAATTTTAGCATGTTACTCAGATTAAGGTTAATATCTGATTGTGATAGAAATTATTTGGTTTCGATATCGATTATTTTTCTGCCGTTTTCTCCTAGATAATGAACGAGGATATTTTCATAAACTTTGTAGCCATCGTCAACATTCGTAAAAATGATTAAACCTTGCTTTGTTTTTGGAAGCATAAAAACGATAGTCTGAACACCTTTATCAGCTCCGCCATGAGAAAGCGCGTAATTTTCGTTTCCTAAATCATAGATTTCAAAACCCAAACCAAAATATTTGTTTTTTTTTGTTTGGACTTGATGCGAAACCATTTCGTCAAAAACCTTTTGGCTTAAGCCTTCGCTGTTCATTACGCTTGATAAAAATTTGCCATAATCTTCAACTGTAGTCAAAAGATCGTCTGCGGCGCTTGCCGTTTTATTTTTAGTTGGTTCATAAGCATTTCCGTCTTTATCATAATTAGTTGCATATCTCGAAAGATCAATTTTATCATTCCAGATCAATTGAGAATCGGCCATTTTCAAAGGATCAAAAACTAATTCTGAAGCCAATTGATCTAAAGTTTTATGGAATTTCTTTTCTAAAGCTTTTCGCAAATATTCCATGCCTTCTCCAGAATATTGATATTGTGTTCCGGGTTTGAACTTGAAATCCAGTTTTTTAGATTCGTTCAAATACCTCCAATTCGGAAAACCAGTTTGATGGCTTAAAATAATTCTTGTAGTCAATAATTTATGATTCGGATCTTTAGCAATATCTGGATCAATCCAATATTTATCAAGCGGTTCGTCTAAATCCCATTTTCCTTGCGAAACTAGTTTTAAAGTTACAATTGCCGTAACAGGTTTGGTCAACGAAGCGACATTCCAAATCGTATTATATGGCGCAGCAACGCCTCTTTTAAGATTGCCAAAAACTTTTACCTGTTTTAGTTTTCCGTCAGAAATAATTCCAAGTCCTAAAGTCGGAACATTATTTTCTTTTAGCCATTTTTCAGTTTCTGCATCATTGTCAAAAAGACTGTTTTTTTCTTCTATCGAATTAGTGGGTTGATGATCGTAACTTAAAATTCGTTTCAATTTCCAAACGTTGTTTTCTAGAACCCAAAGATGTGAAAACCTTGCTTTTCCAACTAATTTTTCGTTTTTCTTTAAGAACGGTTCGCCTTTGTTTGTCTTGTTTTCATAGAAATAATGAATTCCAGTTTGTAAAGCAGCATACAAAACTCCGTTTTTATATAACGGATAAATTTTAGTGCTTTCATCAACTAGTTCTCTTCTAGATTGATACGTTGTTGGAGAAGCGCATAAACCGCTTTTCATCGTTTTTACAAAATCCGCTTTATTCGAAAGTCCGTTTTTATCATGGTAAAATTCTAATTGATCGCTACAAAGGCTTTCAGATACAGAAATGTCGCAGGTATTAAAACCGACATCAAAAAGCAAACTGTCGAGCGACATGATGGTTTTGTACAATTCGGAGTTTTTTTCTTCTTGCGAAAAAACGGTTTGAAAAGAGAAAGCTAAAATTCCAATTAAGAAGGTTTTTAATTGAAAATGAATGTGATGGATGATTTTCATTTTGTTGATTGATTGATGATTTTACAAAAATAAATCAATCAAGATTAACAAAATTGTACAAATGCGAAATCTTATCTTTTTTGCGAAAGAAAATACATTTCTGGATTAAACATTTTTGGAGTTATTTTAGTCACGTCTTTAAACTTTCTGATAAAGTGCGATTGATCGAAATATTTATTGTAAAGCGCAATTTCGGTTAAACTCATTTTCTCTAAATCGGCATTCAGCATTTGATCAACCGATTTTCTGAATTTTAAAATCTGAATGTATTTTTTAATCGTAAGCCCAGTCGCCGTTTTAAATTTTATTTGAAGTAATCGCTGCGAAGAATTCAACAATTTTCCTATTTCTGAAACTGAAATTTCATCTTCATGAAGTCTTATAATTTCACAGATTTTTTCAATTGTATTTTGATTTGAATCTGCTAATGCTTCAAAATAAGTATTTATTGTTTTTAATACTTTTTCAATATCAGATTGAATCTCAAGTTTAAAAGGCAATTCAGCTGAATTAATTTTAATAATCGAATCTGTAAAATTGTTCAAATCGTATTTTGGAAACATTGAAAGTGTCCATGTATGCAATTGAATAATCGTAACTTTTGTTTTCGGCTGAATATTAACGAGCACTTTATTAGTCATTTGAGAACAGAAATAAATGCCTTCGTTCATTTCGCATTTGTTTTTACTCGTATGGACTTCAATTGCATTGCCGCTCACAACGGCCAAATTAAAACAGCCATTTGGTAAAACGAGTTTATTTTCTATCAGGCTTTCGCCAATGCTGTTATTCAAACACCAAATTTTATTGACGAATCTCTCGGTTTTCGGACTTACATAATGTTCTGAATATAACTGCATTTATTTTTCTGAATTAAAAACTCCTATTCTGTTTCAAATTTAAGCCAAAAAAATGGTTTCATTTTATAAAGTGAAACCGAATAGAACTGTGAGAATAATTTTATTTTCCTTGCATGCTTTACATTTGATTGGAAATTCCTGTCTAACAAATTAACTCAGAAGCGATGAAAAAAATTATTCCTAGTATATTTTTGTTAATGTGCTTTATTACAGCTTGTAAAAAAGAAAATAAAGAAACAGCAGTTAATCAGAATGAAAAAACTCCTCAAACCAGTTTTCAGCCTGAAAATATAAAAGAAAAAATACTCTACAACAGAGCTGTCGAAGCGGCTATTTGGGGAATACCAGCAGTAAATTTTCAGCTTATGTATAAAGAGATGGAAAAACTTAACGGTTCTTACAATCAAATTGTGTATTGGCCGGGTTTATTAAATTGGAAAAATCAAACTCTTACTCCAAATCCAGATGTTATATATTTAATGCCTTTTTTCAATACTGAAAAAGGGCCAGTAGTTTTAGAAATTCCTCCTGCAGACAATGGCGTTTTTAACGGAAGCGTGATGAATTACTGGCAAGCAGCTATTGAAGACGTTGGGCCTGGAGGAATGGATAAAGGAAAAGGCGGAAAATATCTTATTCTGCCTCCTGGTTATGATAAAAGTAAAATTCCGTCTGGTTATTTTGTAATGCAGTCTGATACGTATCGTGGTTATGCACTTTTGCGTTCGGTTCTAAAAAGCGGTAGCCCCTCAGATGTCAAAACCGCTATTGATTATAGCAAAAGAGTAAAATTATATCCTTATTCTGAAGCTTCAAATTCGCCAAAAACAACATTTGTAGATGCTTCAAAAGCAGTTTATGATTCCGCTATTAAATATGATGAAAGTTTTTATCAAACATTAAATGAAATAGTTCAGCAAGAACCTTTTCTTGAGCGTGATAGAGTAATGATTGATCCTCTAAGAACAATTGGGATAAATAGGGGACAAAACTTTAGTCCTGATGCAAGAACTAAAGAAATTTTTAAAGCTGCTGTTAATGAAGCGAGGGACTGGCTTATTTATAATTACGAAAATATAAAACCTTTTTACGGAAGTGCTAATTGGTTTTTTCCGGCAGATGAAGAGAATATAAAGAGTGTAAAGAGTTCTTTTGGTATAAAAGAAATTTACCCAATTGATAATAGAGGCATTTGTTATATGATAGCTTTTTTTAGTGCAAAACATCTAGGAGAATCTCAATATTATCTTATGGCGATAAAAGATAAAGAAGGTAATATATTGAAAGGAAGCTCCTCTTATAAAGTGATAGTTCCTGCAAATGTTCCGGTAAAACAATATTGGTCAATGACGGCTTACAACCGTGATACACATACTTTTATTCGAGATTTAAAATGGGCAGCGCGTTCTTCTCAAACACCTGGAATTAAAAAGAATTCCGACGGAACAGTTACTTTGTACTTTGGGCCAAAACCACCGCCAGAAGGAGAAAGTAATTGGGTTCCGACAGATCCAAAAGGCGATTTCGAAATACTAGCAAGATTCTATGGACCAACTCCAGCATTGTTCGATCAATCTTGGAAGCTGAATGATATCGAGAAGGTTAATTGACTCAAAAACAACCCAGCTTAAAAACTGGGTTGTTTTTTATTTCAAAAGTCTCAAACAAATTCCGAAAAATATTCTTTTTTAGTATTTTCCCATTCTTCCAAAATAATACTGAAATAAACATCAGATTTACTTTTTCCTTCAGAATCAACATAATTGTTTCTGAAAACGCCTTCTTTTACAGCGCCCAATTTTTCAATGGCTTTTTGTGATCTTATATTTTCAAGATCTGCGCTGAATTGTATTCTTCTAAATTGAATTTTTTCGAAACCAAAATTAAGCAGTTCAAATTTGCAGGCCTGATTTAATCCAGTTCCCTGAAATGCTTTTCCGTACCAAGTCCAGCCAATTTCACATTTTTGACTGGCGTGATTTAAATAGCCATAACGCGTACTTCCAGCAACTTTGTTAGTCGCTTTGTCAATTATTAAAAAAGGATAACAAATGCCGTCTGTTTTTTGTTTAAATGTACTTTTTATATAGTTTTCGAAATCTTGATCGTTGCGAACATACATTTCCATATATTTCCAAATTTCGTCATCAAAAATGATTTCTTTCAATTCTATATTCCTTTCGTTTTCAAATGGAATTAAAAGCACTTTCTCATTTTCTAAAATAATGTCTGATTGTACTATTTCGCTGTTCATGAATTTTTATTTTATCTAATGAAGTAATGAAGAGCGAAAGTAATTGTTTGATTTCTTTAAACAAATCAAATAAAACAACAATTTGTTATATTTTTAAAAAGATATAAAACAGACTAATCTTTCTGAATCACTATTTACACACAATTTGTTCATTTATTTTACGGCTCATGTATAATTATTAGTTATTTTTACGACCCAATATTAGATTTTCCTCGATGCAAACTTCATTAAAAATTGCTGTTGTTGGTTCCGGACTTGTAGGGTCGCTTCTGGCAATTTATCTTAAAAAAGCTGGTCACACCGTTCATGTTTATGATCGTAGCCCAGATATCCGAAAAATAAATTTCTCTGGCCGTTCTATTAATTTAGCAATGTCTAATCGTGGCTGGAAGGCTTTGGATGCTGTTGGCGTTGGCGATTCGGTTCGAGAAATTGCAATTCCGATGGATAAACGTGCAATTCATTTGGTCGATAAATTGAATTTTCAGAATTATGGACAAGAAGGCGAATCGATTTATTCTATTTCAAGAGGAAAACTAAACAGAAGAATGATCGATTTGGCTGAAGAAGCTGGAGCTGAATTTCATTTTGAACAAAAAGTTTGGGATGTTACTTTAAACGATGCAACACTTCATATTGGCGAAAGCGAAAGAGGGGAATGGGAAGAAAGAAAGTTCGACATGGTTTTTGGTGCCGATGGAGCTTTTTCTAGAATTCGTCATAGAATGCAGCGTCAGAGTATGTTTAATTATTCTCAGGAATTTTTAAATATGGGTTACAAAGAATTGAATATTCCAGCAAACCCTGATGGAACACATAAGTTAGATAAAAATTCATTTCATATTTGGCCGAGAGGCGAGTACATGCTAATTGCACTTCCTAACCTAGACGGAAGTTTTACTTGTACCTTATTTATGCCTTTTGAAGGAGAAAATTCTTTTGAATCGCTTGTAGATCGAAAAATGGTCGAAGATTTCTTCGAGAAAAATTTCCCAGATTCAATTGAAGTGATTCCAGAATTGGCAAACGATTTCTTTAAAAACCCAACAAGTACATTGGTTACAATGAAATGTTTTCCTTGGACTTACGAAAATAAAATTGCCTTAATTGGAGATGCCTGCCATGCAATTGTTCCTTTTTACGGACAAGGTATGAATGCTGGTTTTGAAGATATTACGGTTTTGAACGAAATGATTGAAAAGTACGGAGATGATTGGAAAAAGATCTTCGCAGAATATCAAATTTCTAGAAAACCAAATGCAGATGCAATTGCTGAACTTTCGTATCGAAATTTCTTGGAAATGAGTACCAAGACTGCAGATGAAAAATTCTTATTGCAGAAAAAAATAGAAAAAGTCTTTTCAGACAAACATCCAGATAAATGGATTCCGCTTTATAGCCGTGTTACTTTTAGTGATCGCCCGTATGCCGAAGCCTTGGCAATTGGAGATTATCAAAACGGAATTATGGAAGAAGTGCTTCGAATGGAAAATGTCGAAAACATCTGGAATACACCAGAAGTTGAAAATAAGATTCTGGAATTACTAGAAAAAAGATAAAATTTTTAAACCAATAAGTAAATATAATACTGTGCGCAAAATAAACCCGACAGGTTTTAAAAATCTGTCGGGTTTTGTATTTGTAAAATTAAATGAACTAATATTACTTAATATGGTTTAAATAAGTTTTTTACTTCTTTAGAAATTTAGATAAAACTCCAAAAACGCCTCTTATAAAGGTAGCGCTTGTAACAACTTTCAAAACAGATTTTGTAACAACCTCTGTAGTACTTGGTTCTGATTTTGACGATTTTGCTGGAGCTTGTTCTTCTTGCTGTGCTGCAACTTCAGCTGCTTGAGCTAATTTTTTATTTAAGATTTCGAAAGCACTTTCGCGGTCAATTTCTTCTTCGTATTTCTTAACCAATTTTGATTTTCCATTTATTTCCTCAATTTCTTGTGCAGATAAAATGTCCATTCGGCTCATTGGTGCACGCATCATTGTAGCAACAAGCGGAGTTGGAATACCTTTTTCGTTAAGCGCGGTAACCAAAGCTTCTCCAATTCCTAAACTCGTTAGTAATTCGTCTGTTTTATAATATGGAGAAGTAGGATAATTGTCGGCAGTTTTCTTAATTGCCTGACGGTCATTTGCTGTAAAAGCTCTAAGCGCGTGCTGAATTTTCAATCCAAGCTGAGCTAAAACACCGCTTGGAACGTCCATTGGGTTTTGGGTTACAAAATAAATACCAACACCTTTTGAACGAATCAGTTTTACTATTGTTTCAATTTGTTCCAATAAAGCTTTGCTTGCCTCATTAAAAATTAAATGCGCTTCGTCAATAAAAATTACCAATTCAGGTTGTTCCGCATCTCCTTTTTCTGGCATTTTCTGATAAATTTCTGCCAAAAGACTTAACATGAAAGTCGAGAATAATTTTGGCTTATCCTGAATATCCGTCAAGCGGATGATATTTACGTAGCCTTTCCCGTTTTCGTCGATTCGCATCAAATCATCAGTTTCAAATGATAATTCGCCAAAAAACAAATCACCGCCTTGCTGTTCCAATTCAATAATTTTTCTAAGAATTGTTCCAGTTGTTGCTGTTGAAATTTTTCCGTAACTCGCAGCAATTTCATCCTTGCCTTCCTCAGTAATATAATTGATTACTTTTTTAATGTCTTTTAAATCAAGCAAAGGCATTTGGTTATCATCGCAGTATTTAAAGATAACAGCCACAACACCAGCCTGAGTGTCATTTAAATCCAGGATTCTGGAAAACAAGACAGGTCCAAACTCAGAAACTGTGGCGCGCAGTCTAACTCCATCCTGTTTAGATAAAGACATCAGCTCAACAGGAAATGATGATACATTATAAGGTATATTTATTTTTGCATGACGTTCTGTAATGAAACCTTCTTCTTTACCTTCTTTAGCAATACCACTAAAATCTCCTTTAATATCCATCATTAAAACAGGAATTCCAGCATTAGAAAGCTGTTCAGAAAAGACCTGAATTGTTTTCGTTTTTCCTGTTCCTGTTGCTCCAGCAATTAAGCCATGACGATTTAAAGTTTTCAGCGGAATTTTGACATGTGCTTCTGCAAGTGGCTCACCATCAAGTATTGCGCCTCCTAGAATGATGCTGTCACCTTTAGAAGAATACCCTGTATTTATATCTGCAATAAAATTGTCTTTTTTATTCATGTTTTTATTTGTAATTTAGTTGGTTATATGAGTATTGCTGTGTGTTTGGGCATTTTTATTATAGTTTTTTTTAGTAAGAAAAAGCTTTTTTTGATTGAAAATTTAATAAAAAAAAAATTCTCAGCTTTTTAAGAAGATATCAAAGGAATCTTTGAATATTTACTAAAACGTTGTAATTTTTCCAATTATAGTCCTTTTTTTTGGTTTATCTAAAAAATGATGCCGGCAATTTAATGAGATATTTTTTAAATTGAAGTTAAATTTCGGTCAATTAAATTAAAAAAAGTTTTTTTATTTAAACTAAACGTATAAATTTGCTCCTCTACAAGTTAAATATAACTAAAAAATAAAAATTATTTAAAACTATTAAAATTAAAAAAAATGGCAAACGTTAAAGTTAAAAAAGAAAGCACTTCAAATGGGGGAGGAATGATTACTGGAATCATTATTGTTGCGTGTATCTTAGTAGGGGTGTTTATTTGGAAAGTAATCATGGGGGACTCTGCGAACTTCGAAGGAGGTAATCCAGAAACTGGACATCCAATCAATACATTAGGACAAGTTTATAAAGGAGGTTTCATTGTACCTGTATTATTAGGTATGTTTTTAATGGTTGTTGTTTTTTCTATCGAAAGATTTATTGTTATCGGTAAAGCTGCTGGAAAAACTAACCTTGACAAATTCATGAAAAGTGTTCAAGGTAGTATTAAAGAAGGAAACATCGAAGCTGCTATCGCTTCTTGCGACAAACAACAAGGTTCAGTTGCAAATGCAATTAAATCTGCTTTGGTAAAATACCAAGATGTTAAAAAAGAAGGATTCAATAGCGAAGAAGCTTCAGAAGTAATCCACAAAGAAATTGAAGAGGCAACTTCATTAGAAATGCCAATGCTAGAGAAAAACATGACTATTATCTCTACTTTAGTATCTTTAGGTACATTAGGAGGATTATTAGGAACTGTATCTGGTATGATTAAAGCGTTTGGTGCGTTAGCTTCTGCTGGTACTCCTGACCAAGCTGCTCTTGCAACAGGTATCTCTGAGGCACTTATCAACACTGCAACAGGTATCTCTACTTCTATCTTAGCAATTGTTTCTTACAACTTCTTTACTGCTAAAATTGACGATTTAACTTACTCTATCGATGAGGCTGGTACTACAATCGTTAATACTTACAGAAAATTCAGAGGAAGTTTAAGACAATAATTAATTTTTGATTTTATATCAAAAAAATAAAATAAAAGATAATGGCTAAAATAAAAATGAAAAAGAAGTCTACATCGACAGATATGACTGCGATGTGTGACGTAGCGTTCCTTTTGCTTACGTTCTTTATCTTAACCGCGACTGCTAAAGTGCCAGAGGCACTACCTGTAGATACTCCTGCATCTACTGTACAAACTAAATTGCCAGATACAGATTTGGCGATTATTACAGTAGGAAAAGGAAAAGTATTTTTTGACATCAAAGGAAGAGAGGTTCGTAAAAGAACTCTTGAAGGAATGGGTGCAAAATATGGTATTGAATTTTCAGAAGAAGATAAAACCAAATTTGCTCTTATGGATGATTTTGGTGTGCCAATTACAGGTTTAAAGCAAATCATTGATATGAAAGCGGCGGACAGAACCAAGGCAAATCAACCTGGGATTCCTTTAGACTCTTTAGACAATCAATTAAAAGAATGGCTTCTAATTTCTCGAAGAGCTACAATTGACCTTGATGACAAAGAATTGCAAATTGCAATTAAAGGAGATGCTAAGGAAGAATATCCAAAAATTAAAAAAATTATGGATATCTTACAAGATCAGAAAATCAATTCCTTTAACTTAGTTACAGGTACGAGAGGGAAAGACTTTTAATTAAAAAAAATACACTAAAATGGCTGAATTAAATACCGGCGACGGCGGTGGTGGTAAAGGTGGTAAAGTAAGAAGCAAGAAGCAGAATTCGAAAGTCGATTTAACGGCAATGGTGGATTTGGCATTCTTATTGATCACATTCTTTATGTTAACTACTTCGTTGTCAAAACCTCAATCGATGGATTTATCATTGCCAAATAAAGATGAGGATCCTAATAAACCAAACGTGGACACGAAGGTAGATGAGAATCGTACCATGACTGTAATGTTAGGGGCTGATAATAAGATGGTTTTCTATATGGGGTTATTAGCGACACCAAAAGTTGGGCCAAAGGATATTGCATATGGTAAAGATGGTATCCGTAAAGAACTGTTAAAACAAAAGAAAAATGTTTTAGCTTATTCTACAGCTTTAGGGAAACCTAAAAACGGAATCATTGTAATCATCAAACCAACGAAGAAATCAAATTACCGTAATTTGGTTGATATCTTAGACGAGATGGCTATTACTGGAGTTGAAACTTACGCGATTGTTCCTGAGTTTACACCAGAGGAAACGAAATTAATAGATAAAAAAGCTGAATAATCTTTTTTATCAAATTAAAAATCAAGAGATATGAAATTAGATATTATAAAAAATCAGTGGCTTGATATCGTATTCGAAGGACGTAATAAGATATATGGTGCATATGAGCTGAGAAAATCGAACGGAAAAACAACTGTGAAAGCACTTGTTATCGGTTCACTTATCTTTAGCGCTGCTGTGGCTGCTCCTCTTATTGCAAGTTTTTTACCAGATTCTACGGAAGAAGATGTGAATAAAGATATCAAGATTGCAACGGTTAAATTACCTCCTAAAAAAGAGGAAATTAAACCAAACACTCCACCACCGCCACCACCACCACCAAAAGTGGATCAGGTAAAATTCGTAAAACCTGTGGTAGCGAAAGCTGAGGAAGTTACTGAGGATCCGCCAAAAATTGTGGATTTGAAAGACAAAAAAGTTGGAGCCGAAACTATTAAAGGAGATCCAGATGCAGTATTAACTGTAGATGAACCAGTAGGAACAGGACCTGTTTCTCAAGTAGTAGAAGAAGATAACAACGTTTATAACACAGCTGGTATCGAGGTAAAACCAGATTTCCCAGGAGGAATTGATAAATTCTACAAATTCGTAGGAAACAATTACAAAACTCCAGAAGAAGAAGGTTTAAAAGGTAAAGTTTACGTTACGTTTGTAGTTGAAAAAGACGGGTCGTTAACAGATATTAAAGTTTTAAGAGATATCGGTTACGGTACAGGAGCAGAAGCAATTCGTGTTCTTAAAAAATGTCCAAAATGGACTCCCGGCGAGCAAAATGGTAAAAAAGTTAGAGTACTTTACTCTCTGCCTATTACTATTCAATCTGCAGAATAATGTTAAAAGATATGCTTAATAATATTCAGAAGAAATCGCTCAAAGAGCGATTTCTTCTTGTTTTAGGAATACTGTTTTTTTTAATTTATCTTGTACTCGGTTTAATGATTATGTTTTGGGAAAAACTACCATTAAATATGGAACCAAAATATAGATATGCTTTTGGTGGATTACTAATTGTATATTCGGGAATAAGATTTTTAAGATTAATTAATTCAAAAGAAGAATAATTATGTTGAAATATAGTAAGGCTTTAGGTTTGATAGTTTTTGTCTTTTTGTTTGCCATGTGCAACCAAAAAAGCAAAAGTGAAACTGAAAAAGAAACAATTTTAAAAGGATCACTTGATATTACTGTCGATGAAACGGTAAAACAAATCGTAGACGATCAGGTTGCAGTTTTTGAGGGTACTTACTATGATGCAAAAATTACGGTTAAACCAAAATCTGAAGCCGAAGTAATTAATGATTTATTAAATCAAAAGGCTAAAGTTGTAATTACCACACGGAATTTAACAAAAGAAGAATTAGCTCGTTTTGATAAAAGTAAAATCAATCCAAGAGTAACACCTTTCGCTCAAGATGCAATTGCATTTATTTCAAACAAGAACAATAATGATACACTTATTGCGTTGAAAAGTGTAATCGATTTTATGCAAGGTAAGCCAGATCCTAAAATTAAAGGGTTAGTTTTTGATAATCCTAATTCTAGTACCGTACGTTACATGAAAGAATTAGCAAAGGTTAATGCTATTCCAACGAATGGAGTTTTCTCTTTTAAAACAAACAATGAAGTAATAAAGTTTGTTTCTGAAAATGATGGAATGATTGGAGTTGTTGGTGTAAATTGGTTATATCAACCAACACCAGATATGACAGAAACGATTAAAAAAATAAATGTTTTGAGTGTAAAGGGATTAAATGGTACTGGATACTATAGTCCTACACAAAACGACCTGGGAGAAGAGAAATATCCTTTGGCACGTGATTTGTTTATTATCAATTGTCAAGGCTATTCTGGGCTAGGAATGGGGTTTGCTTCATTCATCGCAGGAGACATCGGTCAGCGTATAGTTTTGAAATCAGGTTTATTGCCATACAAAACTCCTGGACGAAAGCTTAAAATTAGAAGTGAAATTATAAAAGATAAAGAATAAATTAATTACGATAAAAAGATGAATAAATTTAAAATTTTAGGTCTTGCACTAGTTGCCTCTGCTACGGCGGCAAAAGCGCAAGATATCAACCAAGCAAAAAAGGCAATTGATGCAGAGCAATTTGATAAAGCTAAAACAATGCTTAAATCAATCATCAAATCTAAACCATCTGATGGTGAGGCAAATTTTGTTTTAGGAAACGTTTATTTAAATCAATCTGTTGTAGATTCTGCTAAAATCTATTACAATAATGGATTACAAGCTTCTGATAAGAAAAACTTAAACTATATTGGTTTAGGTCAATTAGATCTTGATGCCAAAAATACAGCGGCAGCTCAAGCAAATTTCGCTTTAGCTACTAAAGACATGAAGAAAAAAGATGTAAATGAGTTTATTTATATCGCTAGAGCTTACATGAACTCTGAAAATCCAGATTATAAAAATGCTACTGATGTTTTAAAACGTGCTCTATTAGTTGATCCTCAAAATGCTCAAGCTCTTTTGGCTATTGGTGATGCTTACTACGGAGCAAACAATCAAAATGATGCTTATAAAGCATACCGTGATGCTTTTACAGCTGACAATACTTTGTTAAGAGCTAAAATGCAATTAGGAGTTTTATTAAAAGGTGCTAAATCGTATGATGAAGCTATTAAATCTTTCAATGAAGTTATTGCATTAGATGCTAATTACGGACCAGTTTACAGAGAACTTGCTGAAACATATTACAAATGGGCTAGAAATAAACCTTCTACTTCTAAAGTTAATTTACAAAATGCAATTACAAACTACGAGAAGTATTTAAGTTTAACAGATTATTCTCTTGATTCTAAAATGCGTCACGCAGATTTCTTAGTTTTAGTAAAAGATTACAAAAACTTAGAAGTTGTTGCTAACAAAATGATTGCTCAAGATAAAGTTAATCCTAGAATCTTTAGATATTTAGGTTACGCAGCATACGAAAACGGAAATGTTGATGTAGCTATTAAATCTATCGAAGATTATATCAAAACTCCATCAAATAAAGTAATTGGAAGAGATTATTTATACTTAGGTCTTTCTAAAATTAAAAAAGGAACTGATGCAGCTGGAAATGTAGAGCAAACTGCTTTTGATGCAGGTCTTGCAGATATTAAAAAAGCGGTAGAAATGGAGCCTTTAGTAGTTGAAGAATTAGCTGATTTTGGAAAAGCTTTATTTGGTAAAAAACAATATTTACAAGCTGCTTCTATTTTTGAACTTGGAGCTGGCAACTCAGAATCTAAAAACTATTTAGATGACAGTGTTTACTACGGTATCTCTGTTTATTATGCAAACGTAAATAAATCTACAGGAGCTCCAGATGCTGCAGCTTTAGCAAAAGCAGAAGCTACTTTCGATAAAATTTTAGTTGCATCTCCAAATTACGATGAGGCTTACTTATACAAAGCAAGAATCAACAGATTGTTAGAGAAAGATGATGCAATGACTAAAAACTACGAAGATTATGTAACTAAAATTACTGCTAAAGGTGCTGATGAGTTAGCTAAACCAGCAGTAAAAACTAAATTTATTGAAGCTTACAACAATATAGCTGCTAGTTACGCTAATACTGACAAAGCAAAAGCTATCGAGTACTTCAACAAAACTTTAGTGTTGGATCCAGCAAATGCTTATGCTACACAATCTTTAAAATCTTTAAAATAATTTAGATTTTTGAAATAAATGAAAAACCGATAGTTCAAAAGCTATCGGTTTTTTTTGTTATGTATATTATTGACTATCTTTGCACTCTTAAAATATTAGAATGTTACCAAAAGAAATACAATTAGAAGTAAATAAAGGAGCTATGCTTCCTTTGATGGAAGAATTCTATACCATTCAAGGGGAAGGTTCGCATACAGGAAGAGCTGCTTATTTTATTAGAATTGGAGGATGTGATGTAGGATGTCATTGGTGCGATGTTAAAGAAAGCTGGAATGCAGAACTTCATCCGCCAACAAGTATTGATTTAATTGTGGATAACGCGGCGAAGTACGCTGACACAGTTGTTGTAACTGGTGGAGAGCCATTGTCTTGGGATATGACTCTTCTAACAAAACGTTTAAAAGAAAGAAATTTAAAAGTTCATATTGAAACTTCTGGTGCTTTTCCGTTATCAGGAACTTGGGATTGGATTTGTCTTTCTCCGAAAAAAAATAAATTACCTACACAAACGGTTTATGACAATGCTCACGAACTAAAAGTGATCATTTACAACAAACACGATTTTATTTTTGCCGAAGAACAGGCAGAATTAGTAAACGATAATGCAATTTTATTCCTTCAGCCTGAATGGAGCAAAAAAGAAGAAATGACCCCATTGATTGTCGATTATGTTATGAATAATCCAAAATGGAGGGTTTCATTACAAACACATAAGTATCTTAATATTCCATAAAACAAAAAAATCTCTTCAAGCGAAGAGATTTTTTGTCTATTATGAGTATACACTGTATAAAAAATAGACAATCAATTATTTCCAGTTTTTATAATTTTTTAAAGTTGTAATGTGAGCTAAATGATGATTACCGTGCCAAGCGTAAGATCCTATAATCTTCTTTAGTTTGTTTTCTGAATTATCGGAAGGATGAATAAAAGTTTTTTCTAAATCAGATTCAGATAAATTTCTCATAATATAACCTAATCTAAAATGAAGACCTTTCAGTAAATCTAAAGTCGGTTGAATAGGCATAGTTAAATTATCATTTAATTCAGACCAAAGAACTTCATCATAAGCTTTAATAACAGGATTATTTTCTGTTAAAGCCCATTTAATTCTGATGTAACAATTCATGTGACTTTCAGCGCAATGGTGAATAACCTGTCTAACGGTCCATCCATCTGGACGATATGGAGTGTCCAATTGCTCATCAGTTAAATGAATTGTTTCTTTTGCTAATTTTTCTGGAAGAGCTTCAATTTCTTTAATTCTTTCAGAAAGATACTCCGTTGAATAATTTTCTGGAGCAATAAATTTTCCGATGGGATATTTTAATTTTTCTAAATCTAATTCTTTCATAGGTTTTCTTATGGTTTGTTTTAAATGGAAAGTTTCGCTAAATAATCATAATGATCGCCTTCAAGAACAAGTTCGCAATTAAAACCATTCGAAATTGCTGCATTTTGAAGCGTATTGTAATCTAAATACAACCAATCAAAAGGCTCTTCTTTTTCTCCTTTATAACTAATATTAAAAACAAGTTCTCCATAATAATCATTTTCAGACGGAATCCATTTTCCGCCGTCTTCATCTTCATCAAACATATAAATGATATCAGAACTGTCAATTAAAATTTGTCCGCCAGGATTTAAAAGCGATTTTAATTTAGTTAAATAGGTATTGCAGTTTTTTAATTGGCCAAAAATACCAGTTCCGTTCATTAAAAGTAAAATAGTATCGAATTTTTCTCCTTCGAAATCTAGAATATTTTCAACTTTAGCATTTTTTATTCCTCGTAGCAGGCAAGTTTCGATTGCTTTTTCTGAAATATCAATAGCAGTTATATCCAAACTACGTTCATTTTGCAAGGAAAGAGCATGACTTCCGGCTCCGCATCCTACGTCTAATATTTTTCCTTTTGCCAATTGTAAAGCCTTTTGTTCAATTTTTGGCATTTCATTATAATTGCGAAAAAGATATTCAACGCTCATTTCGTCTTCTTCAGAAATTGAAGTTTCGGTAATAATATCCTCGGGCGAATTTTTGGTGTAAAAATCAAATATCGCTTTCCCAAAAAGATCTTTCATTGTTTTAGTGTAAAGTTTAAGGTTTCAAGTTCAAAGTTGTTTAATTTTGCAGATCAACTTTAAATTTTAAACTTGAAACAGATTTTAAATAACTTAAGTAAGTTAGCCAAAGATAAGCATAACGAGAATAAAAAGTATTTCGATAAGCTTAAAAAGAAACAGCCAAAGAATTTAGATTACATTATGCAGGATTTGCACAATGCAGAATTTAAAAGAACTGACTGTTTAAAATGCGCTAATTGCTGTAAAACAACGGGTCCGCTATTTACATTGGCAGATATTGAACGAATTTCGAAACATTTTAGACAAAAGCCACAGCAATTTATCGAACAATATCTTCGAATTGATGAGGACAAAGATTATGTTTTGAAAAGCGTTCCGTGTACTTTTTTGGATAATGAAAATTATTGTATGATTTATGATGTTCGTCCAAAGGCCTGCAGAGAATTTCCACATACAGACCGAAATAAATTTTATCAGATTTCAAATCTAACTTTGAAAAATGTTGAAATTTGCCCAGCAGCATTTAATATTGTAGAAGAAATGAAAAAGAAACTGCCACTATAACTAAAAACTGGTAATTGTTTCTAATAATATCTTGATTTCCTTTTTTAAGATGTATTTTTGAGAAAGGAATAATTAAAGAACATAAAGAAAACTCATAATTTGAATTTAGAATATTTCATAGCCAAAAGACTTATTACTGCAAAAGATTATAAAAGCAGTATTTCGGCACCTATTATAAAAATTGCTATTTCTGCGATCGCAATCGGAATGATTATGATGATTGTTTCTGTGGCAACAGGAATTGGTCTTCAGAAAAAAATTCGTGATAAAGTTTCTGCTTTTAATGGTCAGATTATAATTTCGAACTATGATAATAATAATTCTGAAGTTACAACAGTTCCAATTTCAAAGAAGCAAGATTTCTATCCAAATTTTAAATCAGTTCCAGAAGTCAGTCATATCCAAGCAGTGGCTAGTAAAGCAGGAATTATACGAACAGAAAATGCATTTGAAGGAATTATATTTAAAGGAGTTGGAGCCGATTACGATTGGAATAATATAAAAGAATATATTGTAGAAGGTAAACTGCCTGATTTTACAAAAGCATTAAATGAAGATGTAATTATCTCTAGATTTCTTGCAGATCGTCTAAACTTGAAAGTCGGAGATCAATTCAATACTTTTTTTATAAAGGAAGAACAAGGAAAGCTTCCAAACAGTCGCCGATTTAAAATTGCTGGAATATTTAATTCAGGATTTCAGGATTTTGATGCCACATATATTATTGGTGATATTCGACATATTCAAAGAATCAATAAGTGGAACGAAGACCAAATCGGGTCATTTGAGATTTTTGTCAAAGATTTTAATACAATTAAAGAAGTAGGAAATAAAGTTTACGAACAAACGTCTTCAAATCTCGATACAAAAACCATTGTCGAAAAATACAGTTACATTTTTGACTGGCTCCAGCTGTTTGATTTTAATATCATAATCATTTTAGCGGTTATGATTCTTGTGGCTACAATTAATATGGTCGTAGCTTTGTTAGTTCTTATTTTAGAAAGAACCCAAATGATTGGGATTTTAAAGTCTATGGGAGCTAATAACTGGTCAGTTCGTAAAATATTTTTATATAATGCCTTCTATTTAATCCTTCGCGGACTTTTTTGGGGAAATCTAATTGGAATTTCATTGTTGTTGATCCAGCAGCAATTTGGAGTGATCCAGTTAAATCCTGAAAATTATTACGTAAATCAAGCTCCAGTTTATTTAAATTGGATTTATATATTATTGTTGAATTTGCTTACGGTAGGCATTTGTTTTCTAGTTTTATTAATACCGTCTTATATAATAACGAAAATATCTCCAGTAAAAGCGATTCGTTTCGATTAAAACAAAATCTAATCAATAAATAACCCGACAGGTTTTAAAAGCCTGTCGGGTTTGTTTTTTGTGTACATATATAATATGTATGATTTGAATATTATGGTTTTTAAGGAGCTGTTTCCCGCTATCCGCTTCAATCTTTTGCTTTTTAAAGAAAAAAGCAAAAGGATTTCCGCTCCTATCGGGGCTAGGGCATCGGTTTCCAGAAGAAAGGGAAGGCAGAACTTTGCGCCTTGGCGCCATTGCGGGATTAAAAACGGCAGAAGCTTAACCCCTGAACTTTGATTTTTCTTCAAAAACCAGACATGAAGAGCAGAAAACTGTCAAAATCCCATCCAAAAAAAGCCCTCAAAATGAAGAAGCTTTATTGCAGTACAGAAAAAACCTATAATTCTTCAGGAAAATACGGATTGTAAAGAATCCGCTATCAGCGAGTTAGGAAAAAGTTTAGAAAAAGATCAAAAAAAGCGGATAAAAAGCTTGCGCAAGCGGAAAAAGGTTCTACTTTTGCACCCGCAACAGCGAAAGGCGCTCATCGAAATACCGGCAGGAAAGAAGAATCGGAGGGATCTAAAATCTAAAATCTAAAATCTAAAATCTAAAATCTAAAAATAAAAGTGTTTGAAATAATATCCGCCAATCATAAAAAACAGATTTATAATCGCCATTCTCCAAACAAGCTTTTTATAATTTCGAGATTTATCTAAGAAATGAAAAGCGATAAAAACAAATAGTAAAAGGCAAGAATATATGGCCGGATACATTTTAAAAGCAGCTAAAAATTCGCCCTGAAAAAGTAGGAATAAAGAACGCTGAAATCCGCATCCTAAACAGTCAAAACCGAAGATCGTTTTGAACATACACGGAATCATATATTTCTCTAAACTCATGGTGAATCTTTTTTGCAATTTTACTAAAAAAATATGACAAACGTTTGAAGTAGAATAGGAGTACTATATGAAAGTTTTATACTTTTGAAATCTTAAACTTTGAATTAATGAAAGCTTTTAAAATTTTAATAATGATTCTTGCGATTTCGGTTGCGTTATATGAGCAGGTTTCTGAAGAAAAAAATATCTATATCATGATTATTGCAATTGTAGTTTTCATGTTTGGAATGATGCAGTTGAGCGCAAAAACGCCAAGTAAACATAACGATAAAGAAGAGTAGGATGCTGGCAAAAGGAGATAAGGTTTCAGTACTCGATGAAGCCATAAACGGAACAGTAGTTTCGGTTAAAAACAACGAAGTTTTAATTGAAACTACGGATGGATTTATGATGACATTTTTAGTCAACGAATTAATTAAAGTTCAAGAAACCAGTAATTTAATGAATTCTATTAAAAGAATTGATTTAGATGAAGTTTCAAAAGAGAAAACAGAGCCAAAACCGAGAAGTTTTGTCAAAGAAAAGAAAGATAAACGTGATTTTGGCGTTCCAGAATTTGATTTACACATCGAAAAATTGGTTCCAAATAAACGCGGAATGTCAAACTATGATATTTTGACATTACAGACCGAAACGGCAAAAAGGCATATCGAATTTGCGATAAGAAACCGCATTCCGAAAATCGTTTTTATTCACGGTGTTGGTGAAGGAATTTTAAAAGCAGAACTTGATTTTTTATTAGGCCGTTACGACGGAATTGATTTTCAAGATGCCAATTATCAAAAATACGGACTTGGTGCAACCGAAGTTTATATTAGACAAAGCAATAAATAAAATCGCTTTTTTGAAGTTTTAGAACGCTTTATTTAAGCATAAAAAAACGTCTGTTTTTCATCTGATTTAGGTTTAAAATCAGCTTTGAAAAACAGACGTTTTTTGTAAGAATTATTTTTATTGATTTCTTCTAAATATCAATGTGTTTTAGTTAGTGGCAACTCTGTCAATTTTCCCTAGAACAAAACTGCTTCCTAATCTGAAATGACTATTATCTTTTTCTAAAATTACATTTTTAAGAACAATAGTATGCTCATAAACTTGTCCAGTTAAAGTAGTGGTTACTTCAATAATTCCACTCGTAGCTGCTACACCAAGTTGACCTGTCCATGTTTCCTCAATTGCTGGAGAAGCCGGCTGTACTTTTGAACAAATAAAAGCCGGAGTAATCGATCCCGTTTCTGCTTTCGCAGTTTTATAATATACTTTATTTTGAGTAGCTGTTATCAAACTTGTACGTGGCACGCCGTTAGTAGGTGTGTTGACAATTAAAGCAGGATCTATATCATCAATCGATATGTAAAATGAGTTATTGTAGTTGTAAACTCTACTAACTTCATCGCACTCATAAGCCGAGCCGTTTGGATTGGTTTTGAAAGTTAAATCGGCTGGTGTAATCGAAGTTGTATAGGTTCCAAAATCAAATTTTTCTTCTGTTTGATCTCCAGCTGGTTTATTAAATGTTATATTTCTAAAAATAATAGTGTGATTATAACCATGTATTCTACTTCCGTCATCAGGATTAGTTGAAATATCTCTTTCATCTTGACTAGTTGTAATCTCAATTACTCCATCAGTTGCAATCCATTCTTCTGTTACTTTTGGCGTGCTAGGAGGAATTGTACCGCAAATGTTTGCAGTTGCTACAGTTCCATCATAAGCTCTATAAACAACACGATAAGACCCAGTACCTTTTGAATCGATTGGGTAAGAATAAGTTCCAGGATCATTAACAATTTTACCTTCAGGCATTTGTAATAAAAGGGCTTCCTGAGTTTTTAATTTATAGATTAAAGTGTTTGTTTCCGGATCACAAGCTTGAGAATCTGCGTCTACAAAATCGATAGTGTCTACAGTTAAATCCCCATCATCGCATCCATTTAGAAAAAGGGCAAATAATAAAAGGGCAGCGTATTTTTTCATCGTAAAAATTTATTTGCGTCAAAAATAGTGAAAAAAATGCCAGATTATGTTTAAGTTTTCACAATTGATATTTTGTAACTTTGCAGCGATGAAAAAAGTATATCTTGATAATGCCTCAACAACAGCAATGCGTCCTGAAGTAATTCAGGAAATGACAAAAGTTATGCTGGAGGATTATGGAAATCCTTCGTCTACGCATAGTTTTGGGCGAAATGGTAAAACGATTTTAGAACTTTCTAGAAAAAGCATTGCAAAACATTTAAATTGCACTGCTCAGGAAATAATTTTTACTTCTGGTGGAACTGAAGCTGATAACTGGATTTTGCGTTCTGCTGTTGAAGATTTAAAAGTAGAAAGAATTATTACTTCAAAAATCGAGCACCATGCTGTTTTACATACGGTTTGGGCGCTTAAAGAGGAATATAATATTCAGGTCGATTATGTAAATGTAAATGCTGATGGAAGCTTAAATCTAACGCATTTATCTAATTTATTGTCTGATGAAAAGAAAACATTAGTCAGCTTAATGCATGTTAATAACGAAACGGGAACTATTTTAGATCTGGATCGTGTTAGTTTGATTTGCAAGCAATATAATGCATTGTTTCATTCAGACACAGTTCAGTCAATCGGGAAAACGGAAATCGATCTTCAAAAGACTCCAATTGACTTCATTTTAGCAAGCGCGCATAAATTTCATGGACCAAAAGGGATCGGATTTGCTTTTGTTCGAAAAAATTCGGGTTTGCAACCATTACTTTTTGGAGGCGAACAAGAAAAAGGTCTTCGCGCTGGAACTGAAGCCGTACATCAAATTGCTGGAATGGCAAAGGCTCTGTCTATTTCTTACGAAAAATTAGATGAAGAAAGAGCGTATATTTTAGGAATCAAGAATTATCTGATTGAACAAATGGAAATTCATTTTCCTGATTTTAGAATTAATGGGAATAAAGATGATTTCTACAATATCATCAATATTATTCTGCCATTTTCATCAGATAAAACTTCGATGCTGCTTTTTAGTTTAGATATGAAAGGAATTGCGGTTTCGAGAGGAAGTGCGTGCCAATCTGGAAGTATAAAACCTTCACACGTTTTAAACGAAATGCTTTCGGAGACCGATTTAAAATTACCAAATCTCCGAATATCATTCAGTCATTATAATACCAAAGAAGATATAGATTGGTTGATTGAGAGTTTGAAAACTGTCTAAGTTGCTAAGATTCTAAGTTTTTTAGATTTAAATTGAATTCACAATTAACCATTGACAATTCAACATTATTTACGGATTACTTTTACCTGCGAATCGTTTGTTAATTTGATTATCGTAGAAGACTTTCCGTTTATTTTGTCTTGGTTTAATTTTACAACGTAATCAACCCCATTAATAATTTCTGGACTAATGTCTTTGAAGGCAATTGGAGTAGGCTGACCTGAAATATTTGCAGAAGTTGAAACCAAAGGTTTTTTCATTCTTTCCATTAATTTATAGCAAAAAGGCTCTTTTACCAGTCTAACTCCTAAAGATTTGTCAGCAGCAATGATATTTGGGGCAACGTTTCGAGCATCATCAAGAATTAAAGTCGTTGGTTTATCTGATAAATCCCAGATTTGCCACGCAACTTCAGGAATGTTTTTGAAAACATTGTAAATCATCTTTTCGTCATTCATTAAAACGATCATGCTTTGTGTTTCTGCACGCTGTTTTAATTTATAAATTTTAGCAACGGCATCTGGGTTTGTAGCATCGCACCCAATTCCCCAAACAGTATCTGTTGGATATAAAATTATACCGCCTTCTTTTATTACTTCGTATGCGTTGATGATTTCCTCGTTCATTTTACAATTATATATACTCAATTAAGATTACAAAGTTATAAATTTTACTTGTAAAAGCTTTTTAGAGTTTTTAAAAATGGCAGAGTTTTTAGTTTTTGAGAAGACTTTCTAATCGCAAACTACTTATGATTTTATTGGAGAAGATTCAAATTTTGTCTTTGCTAATTCCATTAAAGGGCGTTCGATGTATTTGAATGTTAATTGACTAATAAAAATTAACGGAAAAACGGATAAAGTAATAATTGACCAAAATTCAAAATCGGTTAAATTTTTAGCCTTTTCAAATCCGATAAAAAAATAAAAGACAACAAACAATAATGTTCCATGCAATAAATATATACTATAGGTTATTTGTCCAAATTTGCGAGAAAAAGTGTTTGACAAAAGTCCAAAAAAACTATTTCCAGAAGCAATCATTATAAATACAATTGACGTGATAATGACAGGAATGGGTTTTCTTCCGCTATTGAAAAAATATATAGAGCAAGCTAATAGTAAAATAGCTAAGAAAGTATATTTTTTTTTGTTTTAAAATGTTTTCAAATTTTTTACTGCTAACTACCAATGCGCTAATAATTCCGCCAATAAAAGGCGAAAAATGTCTTAATGAGGATCCATTTATCATCATTACAACAGCGGCAATTGAACTAAAAATCAGTAACGTTTTCAGATTTACTTTGATCTTAAAAAATAATGTAATTAGAGGGAGTAAAAGATAGAAGACCCATTCATACGGTAATGTCCAAGTTATACCAGCGTTTAATAAGAAGCTATCTTCTAAGCCGTTGATATTTAATCCTTTTTTTACATTGAAAAATATCCATGAAAGTGTAGCTTCTGCATTTTCAGAAAAAGGTAATTTTAGATTTGAAATCTGTTAAATAACCTGCAATTATAAAAATAATAGAAACAGAAAAAAGATACATCGGGAAAAGCCTGTACCAACGAGCCTTGATATAAGCTGTCTAGTTTATTTCTTTGTTTTTACTTTTACTATTGATCAATTTTAGAGTGAATAAAAAAGCGGTAATAACAAAGAAGAAAGCAACAGTCGTTTGCCCAAAGTGATTAAACAAATTAGATTCGGGTTCTTTCCATTCACCATCTTTAAGGAAAATTCTCCAAATATAACTATGATGTAGGAAAACAAAAAAAGCCAAATAACCTCTTAAACCATCAATTTCAGGATAGCGTACGTCGAGCACTTCTATCTTTACTAACTTATTTGTAAATAATACAGAAATAATGAGAACAAATAATATAGGTATTAAATAAACGCAGAAATTTAATGTCATTTTTGAGGAAATAATTTTTTGTTGAGATATTTTTTACAAATTCCAAATTTGCGCAAAAGTACTAAACAAGTACTACATGCAAAAATTTTAAGGTTAAAAATATCTTAAATAAGAATTAAATACCTACAAGATTGACTAACAATTTGTTTAAAAATGAATAACAAAAAATTATCCTTTGGGTTTTAAGGCTCTAACTAATTATTTTTGAAAATAACATTCTCAGTCCAGCCTTTTAAAGTGTACTTATTGTAAATGGAGTCTGGAATATTTTCATATTTATTTTCGAAAAAAGCTACAGGTATAATTGGATTTTTTTCGTCAATAACTAAAATGTTATTTGGGTTGTAAAAATCGTAGTTTTTAATGTCCGCATTTGTGGTTATAAGCTTTTTTTCTAAGCCCAAACTTTCAAAAACTCTAAAAGTAAGTCCGCTCTGGCCCAGTCGGTTAATATCTAAAAGTACTTTTGAGCGATTAATGTAATCATTCACTTCACTCAAAGGCATATGACTTCTTATGTATGTAATGTTTTCATCATTGTCTTTTTGTTTTTTATCGTAAACAATGAATTTAAATTTTGAATGCTGCGAAGCTAAATTAGAAGCAATTTTTTTTAAAATTGGAAGCCTTTTATCAATTGAGCTGATATTGAAAACATCGTATTCAAATTGATCTGTATTTACTGCATTTTCTGAGTTGTAAATCCAATTTGATGCAAATTTTAAATTGTATTCTGCGCAGTCTTCTTTTTCGAACGAAAAAACTTCATCAAAACAATGCAAAACTCGTTTGATTTTTGGACAACGATAGATGTTATCATTAAAAAATCCGATCGATTTTTTAGTGTAATTTTTAAATTCTAAAATGCTTTTAGGAGTAATAAAATCTCCTTTTATAGTTAAAATCACATCTTGAATCTGGTCATTTTTCTTTAGTTCCTTGATGATTTCTTTTCCGTAATGCTGATGTTTTAAGTTTGTTTTAAAGAACGCTTTTAATACAACATTGTATACTTTATGGAATATAGAAGGATATTTATATTTGAAAGTATTAAAATCAATGTGGCGAACAGTGTGCCCTTGTTTTTCTAAGTCAGTAGCTATATGTTTGTTGAGCCCCCAGTTGTCTAAACTTATAAGAGTAATATGCATTATCTTCGAAATAGTTTTTATTAGTTGGTAAAACTAGCTAAATTTGCTGAAACAATTTTTATGATTTTAAGATTAAATCGCGGATATGAAAAATTTGAAAATATTCTTCTTGAATACATTCGTTTTTTCAATACAAAAGGAGAGGACTTTGTAATTGGCCAGCGCAATCAGATAAAACTTTTTGATTTAGACGATAAAAAAATAAACATAAAATCGTTTAAAGTTCCGCACTTTATCAATAAAATCGCTTATAAATACTTCAGAAAATCAAAAGCAAAACGTTCTTTTGAGTTTGCTAATAAATTGTTGGAACTAGGCGTTGGAACTCCAGAACCTATAGCTTTTGCCGAATTTTCGTCGATAATTGGTTTAGAGAAAAGTTTTTATGTAAGCGAACAGTTAGAATGTGATCTTACTTATAGAGAACTTGTAGAAATACCTGATTTTCCAGACCGCGAGAATATTTTAAGGCAGTTTACTAAATTTAGTTTTAATCTTCACGAAAAGGGAATTGAATTTTTGGATCATTCGCCTGGAAATACCTTAATAAAAAAGAATGCCAGCGGAAATTATGATTTCTTTCTGGTAGATTTGAATAGAATGGAATTTCATGATTCAATGTCTTTTGAAATGCGTATGAAAAACTTATGCAGACTAACTCCGCTAAAGGATATGGTGGCTGTAATGAGTAACGAATATGCTAAATTTTATGGAGAATCTGAAGAGAAGATTTTTGATACTTTGTGGAAATATACTTCGGATTTTCAAGAGAAATTTTACAGAAAAAAACGCCTGAAAAAGAAACTTAAATTCTGGAAGAAGTAATTCTTCTCAATTCTTTATAGCGAATAAAAACGCTGTATGCATTTAAATAGCATATTATTGCGCCTTTGCTTCCGTCCAAAAAACCAAAACGGATTATAAACTGGTACAAGAAAGTATACAAAGGGTGGAGTAAAAGCAATAAAAAATAAGGTTTTACTCCTCGTTTGAATTTTTCATTGGCCTTAAGAATTCCATAATTATACATTTTTGATTTATAATCTTCGTACGAAGAATAAGAATAATGTATGATTTTGTTTTTTAAAGTAGAAATAGAGCCATTTACAATTAGTTTTTCATGAACCTTTCTTTCTTCATTATATCGGCACTTTGATTTATTAAAAAGCCTAAAAATTTTATCAGTTTGCCACCCGCTGAAATGCAGTCTGCTTTTTTTGAACATAAAAATACGGTAGATAAAATAAGCACTTGCTTTATTTTCAGTATTAATAGCAGTAACAATTTCAGATTTTAATTCTGGAGTTAATCTTTCATCTGCATCAACAAATAGAATCCATGAGTTTTTAGCTTGATCCAAAGCAAAATTTCGTTGAGAAGTGTAATCAACGAAATGATTCTGAATTAATTTTACGTTTTTAAAAGACTCCACAATGCTTACCGTTTTATCGGTGCTATAAGAATCTACAACAATAATTTCATCAGCAAAATCAATATCTTCAAGAAGGGATTGTATATGCTGTTCTTCGTTAAGCGTAATAATCAGAACAGATAATTTTTGCTTTTCGTTATTCATTGACGATGCTTTTGCTTTTTCAGTTTTTATACTCTTGAAAATAAGCTTCTAATTTTTCGAGCATAAGTTCTAACGGATATTCTGCATAATATTCAAAAGTATGTTCTTTGATATATTGTTCTGTATGCTTTTCGTAAATTTCAGGTTTTAAGTCTTTTAGGTGAATTGAAGCGTTTTTAGCCTCATTTTCAAACAACTGCCATGTTTCTTTTCTAACAGAAGGAGTAAAGATTGAAAATGTTGGAATTTCAAGTGCTTTTGCCATATTTACAGCGCCGCCTTCGTTTCCTATCAACATCTCACATTGAGAAAGTATTGCTAAAAACTGACGTAAATCGGTAGCATATAAATCAAAAATGATATGTTTTTTAGTTTCTTCAGAACAATGATTATAAACCTCCAAAGCTTGCTCTTTCTGGTTTGGAATGTAATTAAAGAGAATAGTAGCGTTTGTTTTGGCTACTGTGAAATCAATAATTTTCGCCATTCCTTCAAGCGGATACGTTTTATAGTGCTCACTTCCTAAAATACCAAACATAATTAATGGCTTTTCAGGATCGATATTATAGCTATTCAAGAGATTTTTTGCTTCGGCAATCTCAGATTCTTTTAAAAAGATTTTCGGTTTTACATTGGTTATTTTTTCAGAGAAAAAAGGCTTCAGAAGCAATAATCTGTTTTCAATTGCCAAACCGTATTCTGATTTTATAGCATCAAAACGCTCGTAGCTGTAATTGTAAAAGATGTTAGAATACCATTTATGGTACGAAACTTTATATTTTGCTCCAGAAAAAAACGTAATTAAGTTAGTTCCTAATTTGCTGTAGACATCTATTACAGCGTCATATTTTTTTCTTCGAATCTCAAAAATGAATTTAATAAACCCAAAAGTCGATTTTCTGATTTTATTAGTCACCGGAATAATGTTATTAATATTCGGGTTTTCTATAAGAACATCTACAGAATTAGGGTAACACATATAGTCAATTGTAGAGTCAGGAAACTTGGCTTTAAGATTGTTACAAATAATTGTACTCGTTAAGACGTCTCCAATTCTTTTTTGCTGAATGACTAATATTCTCATGTGTATTTTTGTTCAATTAAAAGGCTAAAATACAAACTATTTTATGAAGTGCACAAGCGATGGTATTAATAAGATTAAACTAAATTAAAAAGTTATATTTTTGTGCTCAACAAATTAAAATTTATAATGGGAATTAGCGGTTTGGTTATTACTTTCAATGAAGAAAAAAACATTGGAAAATGTATAGATGCCTTGTTTAAAGTTTGTGACGAAGTTATTATTGTAGATTCTTTCAGTAAAGATCGTACGGTAGAAATAGCTAAAGAAAAAGGAGCACAAGTTATTCAACAGGCATTTTTAGGAGATGGTCCGCAGCGTACGCACGGATTGCCCTTTTGTAAAAATGACTGGATTTTAAACCTTGATGCAGATGAATTTCTAGACAAAGATGCTGAAGATTTTATTCTAAAGAAAAAATATCTAGAAGGAAATCATGATGCTTTAAGTTTTAGAGTGAAAAACTTTTTAGCTGATAAATTAATTGACTTCTCAGGTTGGTATCCAGATCATAAAGTTCGTTTTTTTAATAAACAAACGGCTCATCCTTCAGAATCTAAAGTGCACCAAAAAATTGTAGCTCAAAATGAGAAAAAAGTTGCAGTTCATATTTTGCATTACGGATGGGATTCTTTTGATCAGATTATTGCTAAAAAGAATCAATATTCTGGATGGCATGCCCAACAATTATATGATCAAGGAAAAAGAATAAATGCTTTTAAACCTGTTCTTAACGGAACTGTAGCTTTTGTTCGTTGCTATTTCTTTAAAAAAGGAATTTTTAATGGACTTGACGGATTGTCAATTGCAATGATTCAAGCTTTTTTCTCTTATATGAAATATGCGAAGCTTATAAAACTGCAAAAAAAGAAATAAGCATTTTAAAAGCTAAGTTTATTATCAATAACTCTTTCGTTAAAGTTTTGAATATAGGCTTTCAAAAAATTTGAAATTTCTATTGTCTTGAATGTATTTTGATTTTGTAAATTAGTTTTTAGTAAAGGATCCTTTTTCCAATTATATAGTCCTATGACCTGATTGTTTGCAAAGGCCAGATAATAATCGTCTTGAACGCAATGATAAATTCCCTGTAAATAGAAGACGGCAAAATTTAGGTTGCTTTTAAAACTTTTTCCAAAACAAATTAGATCTGTTTTTATGCCGAGATAGTCTATTATACTTGGCATAATATCGATCTGTTGAAAGTTCTTTTCGTCTACACCAGAAAAATTTGGATTGCTTGGGTCAAAAAATAAAATTGGAATGTGAAATTTACCAATGATTGTTTTATCTATTTCTGATTCTCCACTAGAGGAAGTATGATCGGCAGAAATTACAAATAATGTATTGTTATACCATTTTTGTTTTTTAGCGTTTTCAAAAAAAAGTTTTAGAGAGTAATCAGTATACGCTATACTTTCCTGAACGACTGTTGTTCCTTTAGGAAATTTATCTTTGTATCGCTCTGGTATTTTGTATGGATTATGAGAAGAAATGGTAAAAATAGTGCTAAAGAAAGGTTCTTTAAAACTAGATAATTTACCAGCAAAAAACTGTAAAAATTCTTCATCAAAAATTCCCCATTTTCCATCAAAAGCTTCGGTACCGATATATTCGTCTTTGCCAAAGTATTTTTCAAATCCTGCAGCTTTTGCATATTGATCAAAATTTTGGCTTCCGTTAAAAGCACCGTGGAAAAAAGAAGTTTCATAGCCTTCTTTTTTTAGAATCTTGGGCAAACTATTCGTTTTGTCCAAAGAATAGCTAGAAATGATAAAAGAATTATTCATTAAACTAGGTATGCTCGAAATAATTGAAGGAACAGCGTCTATAGATACTTTTCCGTTGGCAAAACCATTTTTAAAATAATAAGATTTTGTTATCAGCGAATCTAAAAAAGGAGTTTGTTTTTTGCTGATATTTTCATGGCCAAAACTTTCCAGAATAATGATTACAACATTTTTTTTGTTTACCGTTTCTGTGCCTTTAAAAGATAAGATTGGTTTGTAGATCGAGTCAAGATGTTTTTTGTCAAAATAATTTACTTTGTCAATATCTTCTTTTTGAGATATTGTTTTTAATATACAGAAAGGTGTATTTAAGATAAGCGGAGCATTATTGAGAGAACTATATTTGGCTGCATCTACAATTCGAAGAGTTTTTTTTTGAAATCCTCCACGACCGACTATTAGCAATAGAAAAACTGAGGTTAAAAAATAAAAAGATTGTTTTAGGAACTTTTCTTTTGTGAAACTTTTTATCTCGTTTTTGTTCTTAAAATTTGGGATTGATTTCCAAAAAAGAATGCTAAGAATTGTAAATAATAATGGGATATACCAAAATTCTTTTATAAAAGAAAGAAGCAGGCCTAAAGCTTCTTTTTCCATTCCTTTCGCAGTAATCATGCTAAAAGTGCTTCTTCTCCCCGTAAATCGGAAATATATAATATCAATTAGATTCGCTGCTATGAACAGAAGATTGATTAAATAGAAAGAAATTTTTAATACGGTTTGATAGGTTTCGCGATACTTAAAGTTTCCTGGAATTGCATGTGCTATTAAGAAAATAAAAGTTATATATGAAATCGCTGAAAGGTCAAACAAAACACTTCCTAAAATATTTTGAGCTGTTATGTGGTCAAAATATTTAGTATTCAAAACATAAAAAAAGATATTGCAAATTTGATAAATTAAAAAAATTATGAAATATCGATAAAGGAATAACTTTAAGCTAAATGTATAGTTTTTCATTAAAAAGGCATGTAAATAAATCATCTTCTTGTCTTTAGAAGATTTTTTAAAAATGCAAATTTAGAACAATTTTCTTACTTTTTATTATTTGTAAGATTTTTATTTAATTATTTAGAAAAGGTATAAAAAAAGGGCGGTTTTTACCGCCCTCATAATATTATAATTTTTTAAATCTATACAGCAACATCGTATTCACGAAGTGCATTGTTTAAAGAAGTTTTTAAATCTGTAGATGGTTTACGAGTTCCAATAATTAATGCACAAGGAACTTGGTATTCTCCAGCAGCAAATTTCTTAGTATAGCTTCCAGGAATAACAACAGAACGAGCAGGAACGAAACCTTTCATTTCAACTGGCTCATCGCCTGTAACATCAATAATTTTAGTCGATGCTGTTAAACATACATTAGCTCCAAGAACCGCTTCTTTGCCAACGTGAACACCTTCAACAACAATACAACGAGAACCAATAAAAGCACCGTCTTCGATAATAACTGGAGCAGCTTGTAATGGCTCAAGAACTCCACCAATACCAACACCACCACTTAAGTGAACATTTTTACCAATTTGAGCACAGCTTCCTACAGTTGCCCAAGTGTCAACCATTGTTCCTTCGTCAACATAAGCACCAATGTTTACGTAACTTGGCATCAAGATAACACCGCTTGAGATGTAAGCTCCATAACGAGCAACAGCATTTGGTACTACACGGATTCCTTTTTCAGCATAATTTCTTTTTAGCAACATTTTATCGTGGTATTCAAAAATACCAGATTCCCATGTTTCCATTTTTTGAATTGGGAAGTACATTACAACCGCTTTCTTAACCCATTCGTTTACTTGCCATTTGTCACCAACTGGTTCTGCAACACGTAATTTTCCTGCGTCTACCAATTCGATAACTTCTCTAATGGCATCAGTTGTAGTTTTTTCTTGTAATAAAGCTCTGTTTTCCCAAGCTTGTTCAATTATAGTCTGTAAAGAATTCATACGTTTAAATTTTTGGCAAAGATAGCGTATTTGTAGAAATGCAAAAAAGCAAAACGGATCGAAAATGTTACAGGTTTAACTTTTTGTTTCTTATTTGTAAAACTTTAAAAAAGCCATTCGGTTTTAAATGTATTTAATTACTCCTAAAAGTTTTTTTTATGTCAAAATATGACAAAAGTCAGGCTTTGTGTTTTTTCTTCGCTTTAATTTCGCAGTGTTGATCAACATTCCATTCCATAAAATAATCATATAAGCAGTAAAATATGAATCAAGAAAATCACCTTCAAAACAGAGTAATCATTGATAAAGAAGTAAGCTGGGATAAAACTCAGGTTATTATGAGTAAAACAAACGCTTTCGGTATTATCGAATATGCAAACGAAGTGTTTGTAGATGTTTGTGGTTACGAAGACTATGAATTAATGGGGCAGCCTCATAATATCATACGCCATCCAGATATGCCAAAAGTTATTTTTAAAGTGCTTTGGGAAAATCTTAAAAACGGGAAAAACTTTCACGCTATTGTAAAAAACCTTGCAAAGTCTGGAAGATACTATTGGGTAATTACCGATTTTGAAATTGCCCGCGACGAAAACGACGTTATTGTAAATTATTTTGGAAGAAGACAAGCAGTACCGCAAGAAGTAATTGCGATGCATATTGAACCTTTGTATAAAAAATTATTACAGATCGAAGCAGCAAGTGGAGTTGAATTTAGTGAAAAGTACCTAATAGGATTCTTAGAAGAAAAAAAGAGAACTTACGTTGAATATATTAAGGAACTGATTTACGAACATGAAAAATCACAATCTAAGTTCGCGAATTATAATGAGGAAGAAGATGCAGGTGAAGAAGAACATAAAGGTTTTTTCGGACGATTGTTCGGAAGATAAATTGAGTTATTTTTTAGGTTTGAATATTTGGATAAAAGTCCGTCTTGAATTTTCAGGGCGGATTTTTTTGTTTTTAAGTTTAATTTAAAAAACATGAATTTAAAAAGGTTTATATTTGTAAGGAAAACGAAAGTATTATGGAAGCGATTAGATTAGAATTTCAGCCAGAAATTAGAGAGAAAGTACTTAAGTTATTAAGTGAGTTTTCTCCTAGTGAATTGACAATTATTGAAGAAGATTCTGATTTTGAAAATGATAAAAAAAAAGTGCATGCAGCTTATGCTAAATTAAAAAGTGGTAATGAAAAGTTGTATTCAATAGATGAAGCTGATTCAATTTTAGACAATACATTTTCGGAATATGACAATTAAAATTTCGAATGAATTTTTAAAATTATTAAAAGAACAAGTTCATTATATTTATAAAGATAAACCTGGAGCAGCACTAAAGTTTAGGAAAGATTTGCTTAGAAATATTAAAAAAGATTTAAAACATCCTTTTCTCTTTAAAAAATCAAGATATTTTGATGATGAAAATATTAGGGATTATGTTTTTAAAGGTTACGTTTCTGTTTATGAAGTTGATACCGATAAAGACATTGTTTTCATTTTCGGTTTTATAAAATATAAAGACTCTCTTTAAAGATTATAATTTTACTTTCTAAATCTTTTATAAAAATTTCAAAATATGCCAAGAATCCTCTCAATAGATTACGGACAAAAACGTACAGGAATTGCTGTTACAGACGAAATGCAGATTATTGCTTCAGGTCTAACAACGATTCCTACTCATACTTTGATTGACTTTTTGAAAGATTATTTTGCTAAAGAAAAAGTCGAGGCGGTTTTAATTGGTGAACCAAAACAGATGAACGGACAGCCTTCAGAAAGTGCTTCTGTAATTAATGGCTTTGCAACTCATTTCTCAAATATTTTTCCAGACATGAAAGTGATTAGAGTTGATGAGCGTTTTACTTCGAAAATGGCATTTCAAACTATGATCGACAGCGGTTTAAGCAAAAAGCAACGTCAGAATAAAGGGTTAATAGACGAAATTTCTGCTACAATTCTGCTTCAAGATTATCTTTCCGCAAAAAAATAACGCTGTTCGCCGAATTTTTTATTTATAATTTAATGGTTTTTAGAAAATCCTAACTTTTATCCTGTAAAAATTAGTTTTTTTTTGCAATTAAAAAAGTACCTTTGCACTTTAAATAAAAATACTGTTATGCCTGACGAAACCATACGTTCAAATAGTGATGTAGTACTCATTGGCGCTGGAATAATGAGTGCCACTCTCGGAGTAATTTTGAAAGAATTACAACCAGATATAAAAATTGAAATTTACGAAAGATTAGATGTTGCCGCAGCTGAAAGTTCTGATGCTTGGAATAATGCAGGAACCGGACATTCTGCTTTTTGTGAACTAAATTATACTCCAGAAAAGGCAGACGGCAGTATCGATCCTAAAAAAGCAATTAGCATTGCAGAATCATTTGAGATTTCTCGCCAATTTTGGTCTTATTTAGTACAGCAAAACAAAGTGCCTTCTCCGGATAATTTTATCAAAAGCGTGCCTCATATGAGTTTTGTGTGGGGAGATAAAAATGTAGATTATTTAAAAAAGAGATTCGAAGCGCTTCAAAGCAACCCGATTTTCTCTGAAATGACTTTCAGTACCGATTTTGAGCAGCTTCAAAAATGGATGCCATTGGTAATGGAAGGAAGAAATGCTGATGAAAAATTAGCAGCAACGCATATGGAAATTGGTACCGATGTGAATTTTGGTGCTTTAACAAGAAGTATGTTCAATTACTTAGAAAAACTTGATGGTGTTTCTTTGTTCTTCAATCATGAAGTTAAAAAACTAAGACAGCGCGAGGATAAATCTTGGAGAATTAAAATTAAAGATTTGTCTACTGGAAATACTCGCAAAGCATATACTAAATTTGTATTTATTGGAGCAGGTGGAGGTTCATTGCCTTTATTAGAAAAAGCAAATGTACCAGAAGGACATGGATATGGCGGTTTCCCAGTAAGCGGACAATGGCTAAAATGTACAAATCCTGAGGTAATTGCAAAACACGCAGCAAAAGTGTACGGGAAAGCGAGTGTTGGAGCACCTCCAATGTCAGTTCCTCACATCGATACTCGTGTAATTGATGGTGAAAAAGCACTTCTTTTTGGACCTTTCGCAGGATTCTCGACTCGTTTCTTAAAAAATGGTTCTTATTTAGATTTGCCTTTGTCTATTAAACGTAACAATTTAATTCCGATGCTGGCTGCAGGATATCACAATATTCCATTAACGAAATATTTAATTGAGCAGGTTCGTCAGTCTCCAAAAGACAGAATGAAAGCTTTACGCGAATATCTTCCAACAGCACGTTCAAAAGATTGGAAATTAGAAAAAGCAGGACAACGTGTTCAAGTGATTAAAAAAGATGAAAAAGAAGGTGGGATTCTGGAATTTGGTACAGAAGTAATTAATACGCATGACGGAACTCTAGCAGTTTTACTAGGTGCTTCCCCAGGTGCTTCTACAGCTGTAGCAATTATGGTTGATCTAGTTAGCAGATGTTTTACAAATCAAATTAAAACACCAGAGTGGCAAGCTAAATTAAAAACAATGATTCCTTCTTACGGACAAACTTTAAATGACAAACCCGAGCTTTTAGCAGAGCTTAGAAAACATACAGCAGATGTTTTAAAACTAAATTAAGTTTTGGTCTTTAAATATTAGAATAAAAAACAAATCCAGATGAATTAATCTGGATTTGTTGCTTTTAGGTCGGTTGTGTTTTTTAGGATTTTTTCAGCCAGATTACTCATCCAGATCAATTGTTCAATTACCATTTGTGCTTCCTGCATTTTGGCTTGACGCGTTTCTTTGTCTAAATCATCATCTTCGGCCAAACGTGTAAAATGCCTACGTTTTAATTCTTCAAATTGTAAAGTCACATCTTCTTTTTCAAAAAAAGTATCTTGTATTATGACTTCATTTCTTAAAACAGAAATTGAATGATCTAAATTGGCCAAAATAGTCTTGATGATATAATTAAAAGAGTCAGAAGCAGAAGTTGTTTGGTGTGATTGAATATAAGTCGAAAGTGACGCTAAAGCAGATAATAAAGAATGATTTAAAACCACCAATTTATTAACCAAAGGCATTGTTTTCTGTTTTGATTTTGGCTCCTGCATCATGCGCTGAAAAGAGGTCATTAAATTTCCTATTTCAACAAAAGCATTTTTTCTTGCCAATCGATAAGAAGTTGGAACTTCTCCTTTTTTATTATAAAAGTCTGCAATTTCTTTTAAATAATTTCGGTTGGCCCGAATCGAATTTTCAATATGAATTGGGGTATTGATAAATTCCCAAGCAGGCCACAAAAATTGATTGGCTATAAAAGCTAAAATCGCTCCTGCAAGTGAATCTAAAATTCTGTATTGAATTACTTCATTGATATTTGGTGTAAGAATTCCGTAAATAAAAACCACATACATTGTAACAAATGTTGCGCTGACTTTATAGTTAATTTGGGTAAAGGAAATTCCCAAAAGCATACATACAATAGAGAAAATGCTTAATGCTACGTGATTCTGAATAATCGATACAATTCCGAAAGCTAAAAATCCTCCTAAAACAGTTCCGAACATTCTATTGTACGATCGTTCTTTTGTTAATCCGTAACCAGGACGCATAATAACAACAATCGTCAGCAGAATCCAATATACATTTTGAAAAGGCAGAACTTGTCCGAGGAAAAATCCAATTAGAATTGTAATAGTTAATCTTATTGAATGTCTGAAAATAGAAGAAGAATAACTTAAATTCTCAATCAAAGTCCGAATTGGATAATATTGTGGCGTTAGGAATTTTTCAAGCTCTTTATCTTTGTCTTTTAATTTATAAGACTGCATTGCCAAAGAAAGTGCGCGCTGGATAGTTTTAATTTTTCCAACTTGATTTTTGGCATATTTCAGCATATTCGTCAGCATTAGAACACCTTCTGCAGCTTCTTCTTTTCCTAATGTTTTTTCGTAATCAAAAATGGCAAACTCAAGAGCGTCTAATTCGTTTTTCAAATCATGCTTGTCAACATAAACACTAATGTGGCTTACATTTTTTGAAAGTTTTTTTAAAGTAGAGGCTAATTTGTAAGCAACATTTTGATACGTTCTTAAAACATCAGGATGTTTAGCAAATTTCTCGTGAAGTTTCTCGTGATCAAATGAAGTATACAGAGCAAGTTCTTGAATTTCAACTAATGTAATAAAAACCAAAAGCATTTTTCTATTCTGGCTTGTAGTTCCAGAAGCATTCTGGTTTCCAATCAGCATTTTTCTTAGATCTTCATGAATTAGATTTAATTCTACCTGAATTGCCAATTGTTTTTCAATAATAGCTTCTCTGTTGGCTTCAGGACTCCATAAATCACCTCTTAATTTAAGATATTTGGCGGTAAGTTTTATTCCTTCGGCAATTTGCAATTCTACATATTTATAAGGCTGTACAAAATGAAATACAAGCGATACTATTAAATACAGAATTCCACCAATAAAGATAAAACCAGAATATTCAAAAGCTGCCCAGCCTTCGTGCAAATGTCCAAATGAAAGTGAAATCGATAATAAAGCAGAAAACGAAATTAAAGTTGCTCGCTGCCCGTAAACCGAAATCATAGAGCATAAAAACAATAGAAACCCTAAAAAGATATAAAATAGAAAAGGATACGGATAAACAAGATTGACCAAAAGATTTACTCCTGAAACAATGAAAGAAGCCGCGATTAATCCTTTGATCTTATGGCTTAAAGAACTTGGAATGTCACTGGGATAAGTATAAAAAGCTCCCAATGCAATAGTAAAACCAATTTCAAAATGACCCAAAAAATTTAAAACTAAAACAGGAACAACAGATGCAATAGTTACTTTAGAAGCATTGAGAAAGGAAGTGCTGTTTGTAAATTTTGAAATTTTATCAATCATAAAGAGAGGTTTACTAGCAAAGGTAAGAATTGTACGAGTGATTTTGGCATAATTATAGCTGAGATTTTTAACGGCTGGGGAAAAAATATGATATAATAGACCAATAGAATTATTCATTGACTATTTTTTACTATTTTTGCCAGCTGAAATATCAGAACTTTGGTTCTGTTTTTACAGCTTAAAAATATAAACAAAAACAAATGATTTTACCAATTGTAGGATACGGTGATCCTGTTTTGAGAAAAGTAGGGCAAGATGTTACACCTGAATATCCAAATCTAAAAGAAACGATCGCAAATATGTACGAGACGATGTACAATGCGTATGGAGTTGGACTTGCAGCACCGCAGGTTGGACTGCCTATTCGTTTGTTTGTTATAGATACAACGCCTTTTAGTGATGATGAGGATCTTCCTTCAGAAGAACAAAAAGATTTGAAAGGTTTCAAAAAGACTTTTATAAATGCTAAAATCGTTAAGGAAGAAGGAGAAGAGTGGGGATTTAACGAAGGTTGTTTGAGTATTCCAGATGTACGTGAAGACGTGTACAGAAAACCAACTGTTACAATCGAATATTGTGAAGAAGATTTCGTAATGAAAACGGAAGTATTCGACGGATTAATCGCGAGAGTTATTCAGCATGAATATGACCACATTGAAGGAATTTTATTTACAGATAAAATTTCATCTCTTAAAAAACGTTTAATACAAAAGAAATTGAAAAATATTTCTGAAGGGAAAACGTTTCAGGAATATAGAATGAAGTTCTTTGGAGCAAAAAAAGGAAGATAAGTTTTCTAAATACTTAGAAACAAAAAATAAATAAAATTCTTAATACTAATTTTAATAAAAATGAATTTAACGAAAATTTTAGCCATTTCAGGAAAACCAGGTTTATACGAATTAAAAGTACAAACTCGTACTGGTTTTGTGGCGGAATCATTAATTGATGGGAAGAAGATTACTGTAAATCTAAAAAGCAATGTAAGTTTATTGTCTGAAATTTCGATTTATACTTATGAAGGTGAAAAACCGTTAACTGAAGTAATGCAGCAGATTGCCGTTAAAGAAAATAAAGGACAAGCTATTTCTCATAAAGAAGATAACGCTACTTTGTCTGCTTATTTCAAACAAATTCTTCCAGATTATGACGAAGAAAGAGTTTATCCATCAGATATCAAAAAAGTATTAAACTGGTACAATACACTTCAGGCAAAAGGTTTAGTTACAGATTTAGCTCCAGCAGTTGAAGAGCCAAAAGAAGAAGCTCCAGTTGCTGCAGAAAAACCAAAAAAAGCTCCAGCAGCAAAAAAAGCAAAAGCTAAAAAAGAAGAAGAATAAAAACAATTCTTTTTGAATATATAATATCCTGTTAAGATGTTTTCTTGACAGGATTTTTTAATTTTACAATATCGAGTTTAAATCTAAAGAACTTCAAGATGAATAGAGAAAACCAGTTAAAAGCATTTGAGAGATTATTAAATATCATGGATGAACTTCGTGAACAATGTCCGTGGGATAAAAAACAAACCCTTCAGACATTGAGACATTTAACAATCGAAGAAACGTATGAATTGGGCGATGCTATTTTGGATAATGATTTAAATGAAGTTAAAAAAGAATTAGGAGATTTACTGCTTCATATTGTGTTTTATGCTAAAATAGGTAGTGAAACGAATGATTTTGATATTGCTGATGTTTGCAATGAGATCTGCGATAAACTAATTCACCGTCATCCTCATATATATGGTGATGTTAAAGTGGAAAATGAAGAAGAAGTAAAACAAAACTGGGAAAAACTAAAACTAAAAGAAGGCAAAAAATCTGTTTTGGAAGGAGTTCCAAGAAGTCTTCCAGCTTTGGTTAAAGCAAGTAGAATTCAAGATAAAGTAAAAGGTGTAGGTTTTGACTGGGAACAACCACACCAAGTTTGGGATAAAGTACAGGAAGAATTACAAGAACTTCAAGAAGAAGTAAAATCTGGAAATCAAGATAAAATCGAAGACGAATTTGGAGATGTCTTATTTTCAATGATTAACTACGCAAGATTCTTAAATGTAAACCCAGAAGATGCTTTAGAACGAACCAATAAAAAATTCATTAAACGTTTTCAATACTTAGAAAGCAAAGCAAACGAATTAGGAAAACCGTTAATGGATATGACGCTTACAGAAATGGATGTTTTCTGGAATGAAGCCAAAAAGCTTTAATTATCAGCTAATTTCTTTAAAGCACGAACATCTTTAAGCAGGATTTTTTTACCTACTAATTCAATCAATCCTAATTTATTAAAATCAGAAAGGAGACGAATACAGCTTTCAGTTGCCGTACCAATAATTCCTGCCAGTTCTTCTCTAGTTAATTGAACTTTAAGTGTTTTATCAGTGTCTTCGCCAAAAGCATCATGCAGATGAAGTAAAGTTTCGGCAAGTCTCTGTTTAACTGTTTTTTGAACTAAAGCAATTTTCTCATTTTCAGATTCCTTTAAATCTTCGCAGACAGACTGCATCATATTTAAAGAAAATTGATTGTTAGTATTAAAGAAATTGATGATTTCGGTTTTAGGTATAAAACAAACCTCCATGTCGGCAATCGCTTTTGCAGTCAAGTTTGCTGGTTCGTTACTAATCATAGAACGCTGTCCAAGAAGTTCACCAGATTTTACCAATTTTACAATTTGGTCTTTCCCGTTTGCACTCAATTTTGAAAGTTTACCAACGCCATCTTTCACACAAAAAACTCCATTGGTCACTTCGCCCTCTTCAAAAATGGCTTCACCTTTTTTAATTTTGTAAGTAGTTTTACTGCTGGCTAATTTTATAACTTCTTCTTTGTTAAGGGCTTTTAATGAGCTTAGCTGGCGTACAATACATTGATCACATTTGTTCATGACAATAGTTATTTGCTGCAAAAATAAGGATATTTAAGGTTTTGAAGCAGCATTACGCGGTAAAATTATAATAAAATAAGGTACATCTTAATTTGGACTCTTTTATTTTATTAAATTAGAATTCAATTTCAATATAACATGACAATTATCATCTTAATAATTGTGCTTTAATTGGAAATTTGCGACAAATAAAAACAAGTTTATGAGGGAGCAAAGTTGTTTTCATTGTGGTTTATCTATTGAACAAAATGAAGAAATTGAGTTTGATGATAAGAAGTTTTGTTGTACAGGCTGTAAAACGGTTTACGAAATTTTCAGCATTAACGATTTAACCTCTTATTACGACTTCGAGAAATCGCCTGGTGCCACACCACAAGACATCAAAGGCAAATATGATTTTTTAGAAAACGAAGCTATACTTTCTAAAGTTTTAGAATTTCAGGAAGGAAACACAGCAATCGTTTCTTTAAATATTCCGCACATTCACTGCAGTTCTTGTATTTGGATTTTGGAGAATCTAAATCGTCTTCAAGCAGGAATTAGCACTTCACAAGTTAATTTTCATGAAAAAAGAGTTCGAATTACGTTTAATTCAGATGTTGTTTCTTTAAAAGAAATTGTTTATCTGTTAAGTTCTATTGGTTACGAACCTTATATAAGTCTAGAAAATTACGGAACAGCAAAAGCTAAAGTAGACAGAAGTCTAACCTATAAATTGGGTGTTGCATTCTTTTGTTTTGGAAATATTATGTTGCTTTCATTTCCAGAATATTTCGAAATGAAGGAATTCTGGTTGGATAGTTATAAGCCGTTTTTCAGATTACTGATTTTCATTTTAGCGTTGCCAAGTTTCTTGTACTCAGCAAGCGGATATTATGTTTCTGCTTATCATAGCATTAGAACCAGAATGCTTAACATTGATATTCCGATTGCTTTAGGTATTATCGTGATGTTTATTCGCAGTACATATGATATGCTAATGGATCACGGTCCGGGATTTTTTGACAGTTTAGCCAGTTTAGTATTTTTTATGCTTCTTGGTAAAATGTTCCAAATTAAAACGTATAGTTTTTTAAGCTTCGAAAGAGATTTTAAATCCTATTTCCCGATTGCTGTTACTAAAATTAATAAAGATGCTACCGAAGATAATGTCGCTATTTATGATGTTTTAAAAGGAGATCGATTATTGATTCGAAATCAAGAGCTTATACCAGTTGATGGGATTTTAATTAGCGAAAGCGCGGAAATAGATTATAGTTTTGTGACAGGAGAAGCAGTACCAATTACTAAAAAGTCTGGTGATAAAGTATTTGCAGGAGGAAAACAGATTGGAAAAGTGATAGAAATGGAGGTATTGCATTCTGTTTCTCAAAGTTATTTGACTCAGTTATGGAGTAACGAAATTTTTCAGAAAAAAGTAGACCAGAAACACAAAACCATAACAGATGCAATAAGTCGATATTTTACCCCTATTTTATTGCTAATTGCATTTGCTGGTTTTGGATATTGGATTTTTATTGATGCCAATACTGCTTTTAATGTTTTTACAGCGGTTTTAATTGTGGCCTGCCCTTGTGCTTTGGCTCTTACCGCTCCGTTCACTTTTGGAAATATATTACGAATTTTAGGAAAAAAGAAATTTTATTTGAAAAATGCGATTGTAATTGAACAGCTAGCTAAAGTTGATACGATTGTTTTTGATAAAACAGGGACAATTACAACTAACAAAAAATCGAATATACTATATGAAGGAAATCCTATTTCAGATTCAGACATTGTATTGATTAAAAATGTATTACGAGGTTCAAACCATCCATTAAGCCGAATGCTTTATGATTTTCTGCCAGAAGCTAAACGTATCGCCGTAGAAGAGTTTCAAGAGATTACGGGAAAAGGAATTTTGGCAACTATTGAGGAAAAAGAAATTAAAATTGGTTCAGGTCAATTTGTAAATGATATAGTTGCAGATGGTTCAGAAATTGAAAAAACAGCATTGCATATCAAAATAGGAGAGGTTTATTTTGGAAAATTTACTTTTCAAAATCAATATCGAGAAGGTTTAGAAAAACTTTTTGAAGATCTGAGTAAAGCTTATAAAATAAAAGTGCTTTCTGGAGATAATGATGGTGAGAGAGCTAATTTAGAAGCGATTCTTCCAAAAGGAACTGAGCTGATTTTTAATCAGAAACCAGAGCAAAAACTCGAATACATAAAGAAACTTCAAGAAAAAGGGCAAAATGTAATGATGGTTGGTGACGGACTAAATGATGCTGGAGCGCTGGCACAAAGCAATGTCGGGATTTCTATTTCAGAGAATGTGAATGTCTTTTCACCTGCATGTGATGCGATTTTAGATGCATCAGAATTTTCACGTTTAAACTACTTTTTAAAGCTATCTCATAAAGCGATTTCAATTATCAAAATGAGTTTTACTTTATCATTGCTGTACAACGTTGTTGGACTTGCATTTGCGGTTACAGGAAATCTGCTTCCATTGGTTGCAGCTATCATCATGCCGTTAAGCACAATTACGATTGTAAGCTTTGTGACTTTTATGTCTAACTATTTCAGTAACAGAAATTTATAATGATTATAAATTGTAACATAAGATTTTTTTTATAAATTTAACAATCTTTTTGTTTATGATAATTATCATATTTTATGCGCCTTTAACGAAGTAATTTTGTTAATATAAATCTAAGGTATGAGTGTTATTTATCTATTAATTTCAGTAAGTATTTTTGTGGCAATCTGTTTCTTTATTGCCTTTATTATCGCTGTCAAATCTGGACAGTACGATGATGATTATACGCCTTCAGTCAGGATTCTTTTTGATGACGAAACCAAAATTAATTCCCAAAATAATAATTCACCAATCGAAGAAAAACAAGTATAATTATGGAAATGGAACAGTTTTATTACGACAACAAAATTGTAAAAAAATTCATTTACGCCACAATACTCTTTGGTGTTGTGGGTATGTTAGTGGGACTTACCCTTGCGGTAATGTACCTTTTTCCCAACATGACAGATGGGATTTCGTGGCTTAGTTACGGCCGTTTAAGACCGTTACACACCAATGCAGTTATTTTTGCCTTTGTGGGTAATGCTTTCTTTGCCGGTATGTACTACTCACTACAAAGATTGCTAAAAGCCAGAATGTTTAGTGATTTTTTAAGTAACCTTCATTTCTGGGGATGGCAGCTAATTATTGTCGCTGCAGCAATTACACTTCCGTTAGGTTATACTTCTTCTAAAGAATATGCAGAATTAGAGTGGCCAATTGATATTGCTATCGCTTTAATTTGGGTAGTAATGGGAATCAATATGATAGGAACCATGCTGCGTCGTAGAGAGCGTCACCTATATGTTGCAATTTGGTTCTATTTAGCAACATTTGTAACGGTAGCGGTACTGCACATTTTTAACAACATTGAAATTCCGGTTTCAGGCTTAAAAAGTTACTCTGTTTATGCTGGTGTTCAAGATGCACTTGTACAATGGTGGTACGGGCACAATGCGGTAGCATTCTTCTTGACAACCCCGTTTTTGGGATTAATGTACTATTTCGTTCCAAAAATTGCAAACAGACCTGTTTATTCATATAGATTATCTATTATTCACTTTTGGTCTTTAATCTTTATATATATTTGGGCTGGACCACACCACTTATTGTATTCTGCATTGCCAAACTGGGCTCAGAATTTAGGAGTTGCATTCTCAGTAATGTTAATTGCACCATCTTGGGGAGGTATGATCAATGGTCTTCTTACATTAAGAGGAGCTTGGGATAAAGTTCGTGAAGAACCAGTTTTAAAATTCTTCGTAGTAGCGATTACAGGTTACGGTATGGCAACTTTTGAAGGCCCGATGTTATCTTTAAAAAATGTAAATGCTATCGCGCACTATACAGACTGGATCGTAGCGCACGTGCACGTAGGAGCTTTAGCGTGGAATGGTTTTATGTCATTTGCTATTATTTATTGGTTAATTCCAAGAATGACAAAGTCAGAATTATTCTCTAAGAAATTGGCAAACTTCCATTTCTGGATTGGTACTTTAGGTATTATTGTATATACAATTCCTTTATATGTAGCTGGTTTTCAACAAGCTTCTATGTGGAAACAATTTAATCCAGATGGGACTTTAACTTATGGAAATTTCCTTGAAACGGTAACGGCTATTATGCCAATGTATTGGATGAGAGCTATCGGAGGTACGTTGTACTTAATAGGTATGCTGACATTGGTTTACAATATTATTATGACTGTAAGAGCAGGTCAGACAATTGAAGATGAATTAGCTCAAGCTCCAGCTTTACAAACAATAAAAAGTAGTAGATTAAGTGGAGAGAAATTCCACTCATGGTTAGAAAGAAAACCAATTCAGTTAACCATTTTAGCTACAATCGCAATTTTAATTGGAGGTATTATTCAGATTGTGCCAACGATTATGGTAAAATCAAATATTCCAACAATTTCAAGTGTAAAACCATATACACCGTTAGAGCTTGAAGGACGCGATTTATACATTAGAGAAGGTTGCGTTGGATGTCACTCTCAATCAGTTCGTCCGTTTAGAAGTGAAGTAGAACGTTATGGAGTTCAATCAAAAGCTGGAGAGTTTGTTTACGACCATCCATTTTTATGGGGATCAAAACGTACTGGACCAGACTTATTAAGAGTAGGTGGTAAGTACAATGACAACTGGCATTTTAACCACATGTGGAATCCGCAAAGTACATCTGCAGGATCAATTATGCCAGGTTATAAATGGTTATTTGATAATGAACCAATGGACATTTCATTGACACAAAAGAAAATGCAGGCAATGATTTCATTAGGTGTGCCATATTCTCCAGAAGATGTTGCAAATGCACAAAGAACTTTAAGAGAACAAGCAGTTAAAATAGAAAAAAGCTTAGAAAGTGATCCTGATTTCGTGAAGAGTTACGAAGACAGCCGCAAAAAAGCTGCTGCAAAAGGCGAGAAATTCATTCCGATGAACGAAAGAGAAATCGTTGCTTTGATCGCTTATATTCAAAGACTTGGTACTGATATTAAAGTAAAAGAAACTTCAAAATAACAGCATTATGTTTGAACAAATAAAACACAATATGGAAACAATATCGGGTGTAGAATTATACCCGATTATTTCCCTCTTGATTTTCTTCTTCTTCTTTGTAGGATTAGGCGTTTGGGTGTTCTCTTATAGAAAAGAAAAAATTCAAGAAATGAGTAATATACCTTTAGATGAAGGACTTAGTGTAACTACAAAAGATAGATAAAAATGAAAAAGTTTTTCCCAGTATATATTAGAGTACCGTTGATTTTCTTCATCGTATTTGCTTTGATGGAATATTTTATAGATTCAGGCGATAAACCAGCTTTTATAAAATTCCCAATGGTTTCGCTCTTTTTATTTGTCTTTTTGTTTATTCTGATTGCTATCGAAATTACGCTTAGCGCTGTAAATAGAGTGATGTATCAATTATTATCACCAGAAGAGAAAGCACAAAAAGAACTTGAAGAAAGTTTAAGTTTCAAAGAGAGCACTTGGTTCAAAAACTTAATGCACAAATTGACTAAAACGGAGCCAATTGAAAAAGAAGCCGATTTATTGATGGATCATGATTATGACGGAATCAAAGAGTTGGATAATAATTTACCGCCTTGGTGGGTGTATTTATTCTACATCTGTATTCTTTTTGGAGTAATCTATGTCGTTCGTTATGATGTTTTAGGTGCTGACAACCAAGAAATGGAGTTGAAAAAAGAAATGGCGCAGGCAAAAATTGATGTTGAAGAATACATGAAAACTGCACCAGATTTAATGGATGAAAAAACGGTTGTTTTACTTACTGACGAACCAAGTTTAGCCGCAGGAAAAGAAATTTTTACAACCAATTGTGCTGCGTGCCACCGTGCGGATGCAGGAGGACAAATTGGACCAAACCTTACAGATGATAAATGGATTTTAGGAGGAGGAATTAAAAATCTTTTCCACACCATTACAAATGGAGGTAGAGATGGTAAAGGGATGATTGCCTGGAAAGGAACTCTTAAGCCAAAAGAAATACAAAAAGTCGCTAGTTATATTCTGTCTCTACAAGGAAGTAATCCTAAAGATCCGAAAGAAGCAGAAGGAGAGGTTTGGGTAGACGATAGCGCTCCTAAAACTGATGCGGCGACTGCACCAAAAGATACCACTGAAGTTAAAAAATAATTAGAATATCATGTCAAATTTACCAGACGAAGCTTTTAGAAATACCATTGGAACAATAGATGAAGGTGGTAAACGGAAATTTATTTTTCCTAAAAAACCGTCTGGTAAATTTTACGATTATAGAAAAATTGTCAGCTATGTTTTATTGGCAATTTTATTCATAAATCCGTTTATTAAAGTAAATGGGAATCAGTTTATGATGTTCAATATTATCGAACGTCGTTTTAATATCTTTGGATTCCCTTTTTGGCCACAGGATTTTTATCTCTTCGTAATTTCAATGCTGATCGGCGTTGTATTTATACTCTTATTTACTGTCGTTTTTGGACGAATATTTTGTGGGTGGATTTGCCCGCAGACTATTTTCCTTGAATTAGTTTTCCGTCGAATTGAATATTGGATTGATGGAGACCGTGGCGCACAAACTCGTTTAGCAAAACAAGAATGGAATGGAGAAAAAATTAGAAAAAGACTAACCAAATGGACTATTTTCTTTCTAATTTCTTTTCTTATTGCAAATATATTCTTGGCTTATTTGGTAGGGAGTGATGCTTTATTTTTAATGATTGAGCAAGGTCCAATCGCGCAGGCTAGTAATTTTATTGCACTTCTAATATTTACAGGCGTTTTCTATTTTGTTTTTGTTTGGTTTCGTGAACAGGTTTGTATTATTGCTTGCCCATACGGAAGATTGCAAGGTGTTCTTTTAGATAATAAATCTATAAATGTTGCCTACGATTTTGTTCGCGGTGAAAAAGAAGAAGGCCGTGCAAAATTCAAAAAAAATGAAGATAGAGCATTAACTGGAAAAGGAGATTGTATTGATTGTCTTCAATGCGTTCATGTCTGTCCAATGGGAATTGACATTAGAAACGGAACGCAGTTAGAATGTACAAACTGTACTGCCTGTATAGATGAATGCGATCATATTATGGAATCTGTAGGGTTGCCAAAAGGTCTTATTCGTTATGCTTCTGAAGATGAAATTGCCAAAAAAGAACCTTTCAAATTTACCTCAAGAATGAAAGGATACACAGCTGTTCTCTTTATTTTATTGAGTATTTTTGTTGGAATGCTGTTTTTAAGAACAGATGTACAAGCGGTAGTTTTACGTTTACCAGGTCAGTTGTTTCAGCATAATGGGGAAAAAATCAGTAATGTTTACACCTATAAAATTGTAAACAAGACAATGAAAGATTACAATGATATTCATTTCGAATTGATTGATCAAAAAGGAGAAATTAAGAATGTTGGCAAAGAACATTTTAAAGTTGCGAAAGAAGGAATTTCTCAAGGAACTTTGTTTATCGAAATTGATGAAGTTTTATTAGAAAGTGACAAAACAAAAGTAAAAATTGGAGTTTATAATGGTTCTCAACTCCTAGAAACAACAACTACAAATTTCTTAGGACCACGAAGTTTTAATTAAAATATTTACATTATGAAATTTAATTGGGGTACCGGCATTGTCATTGCATTTGCATTGTTTATGACATTTATTTTATATTTTGTTTTTGAAGTGCAATCAAATTCTAAATACGATAACGATTTGGTTGTTGAAGAATATTACAAACACGACACGCATTTTCAGGAAGAAATGGCGAGAATTCAAAATGCTCATGACTTACAGCACAAACCATCAATTAAATATACTGAGGATGGTGTAGCAGTAACATTTCCTGCAGGATTTGAAAGTGATAAGGTGAAAGGAAATATCTTGTTGTATAGACCTTCAAATAAGAAATTTGATTTTAATACTCAAATTGCTTTAAGCAATTCATCAATATTGATTCCGCAGAAAAAACTAATAAAAGGCCGTTGGGATGTGAATATGGAATGGCAATATGAAGGAAAAAAATATCTCACTAAAGAAGTTATTTACGTAAACTAAATCAAAATGTTATTTTCAGCTTTCTTTTTGGGTTTGATCAGTAGCCTGCATTGTGTTGGAATGTGTGGGCCAATTGCCATGATGCTTCCTGTAGATAGGCAAAATGAAGCTAAAAAGGTAACGCAAATTATGACGTATCATTTTGGTCGTTTAACAGCTTATGCTTCAATCGGGTTAATTTTTGGATTACTCGGAAGAGGTTTTTTCCTGGCAGGATTACAACAGAAAATGTCAATTATTATTGGTGTAATAATGATTATTGTGGTTTTAATTCCAGAGAAGAAATTTGCTCAATACAATTTTTCTAAACCTGTTTATCGAATCATTTCAAAAATAAAAACCAACCTTGGAAGTCAATTTAAAAATAAAAGCTATAAATCTCTTTTTACAATTGGTCTTTTGAATGGTTTTCTTCCCTGCGGAATGGTTTATGTTGCGTTATTTGGAGCAATTGCTATGCAAAGTGCTGGCTACGGAGTTCTTTATATGCTTTTATTCGGAATAGGAAGTATTCCGTTAATGACAATTGTAGTTTATGTAAACACGTTATTGAGATTACCATTTCGAAATAAAATTCAGAAAGCAATTCCGTATGTAGCGGTTGTAATTGGGGTTTTATTTATCCTTCGCGGATTAGGGTTAGGAATTCCTTATATTTCTCCTTCTAACATGAGTTTATTTGTACAGCAGACTCCAAATTGCCACTAAAAAGGATATTTTTTAAAAAATAATTTTATACAGTCATCGAAAACAGATTTGTTTCCGGTGACTTTCTTTTTAGATGTAAATCGAATGCCATGCAGATATTACGAACAAAAGGTCTGCCTTCTTCTGTAATTTTTATTTTATTACTTTCAATAACAATTAAATTGTCGTTTTCGATTTCTTTCAAAGCAATTAAAACTTCTGGAAGTTCAGCAAAATTTAGAGACTCTGCTGTCCAAGAAGTTTCCAATTCGCAGGTTAAATTTAGGATGTGTTTTCTAATAATAAGATCTTCGTCATTTAAAATATGACCTTTTACAACAGGAAGTTTATCAGATTCTAAAATCTCATAATATTCCTCAAGACTTTTTGTGTTTTGAGCAAAACTGTACCAGCTATCGCTTATTGAAGAAACACCAAGTCCTATCATAACTTGTGTTTTAGAAGCGCTGTAGCCCATAAAATTTCTGTGCAGTTTTCCATTATGAGCAGCTTTGTACAAACTGTCGTCAGTTAAAGCAAAATGATCCATGCCAATTTCATGATAGCCATTTTGAATTAAAAGTTTTTTTCCAATTTCGTATAATTTTCTTTTCTCGGCATCCTTTGGTAAATTTTCTTCATTAAATCCACGTTGCCCGTTTCCTTTTATCCAAGGTACATGTGCATAGCTGTAAAATGCTAATCTGTCTGGTTTTAATGAATTAGTTTTTTCAACCGTATCAATTACATCTTCAATAGTTTGAAAGGGAAGTCCAAAAATAATATCGTGTCCAATTGAAGTATAACCAATTTCTTTTGCCCAAAAAGTTACTTTAGCGACATTATGAAAAGGCTGGATTCTATTTATTGCTTTTTGAACTGTAGAGGAGTAATCTTGAACTCCAAAACTTACTCGGCGAAAGCCTAAATCATATAATTTTTTAAGCTGCTCGTAAGTGGTATTATTAGGATGTCCTTCAAAACTAAATTCGTGATTTTCTGCTTTTACAGCATGAACAAAAATTCCGTTAATAAGGCTTTCTAAATTCTCTTTTGAAAAAAATGTTGGAGTTCCTCCACCTAAATGAATTTCTTTAATGACAGGTTTTTCAGGAAGAAATTCGCAATATAAGCTCCATTCTTTTAAAACTGCTTGAATGTATTTTTCTTCTACGGAGTGATTTTTTGTAATTCGCTTATTGCATCCGCAAAATGTGCACATGCTTTCGCAAAAAGGCAAATGAATATATAAACTGATTCCGTTCTTCGAATTACTTTCTGAAAATGATTTCTGTAAAGTTGTGATCCATTTTTCTGCAGTAAAATCTGCTTCATTCCAGTACGGAACTGTCGGATAACTTGTATATCTTGGACCTGGGACATTGTATTTTTGAGTCAAAGAAATTTTCATAACGACGGATTTAGTTTACATCAAAATTAAAACTTCAAGCAGTGACATAAAATGACAAATATCATGAAAACTGTAAAAAAAAAAAGAGACCCAAAATTTGAGTCTCCTTATTGAATTAAATAACTAACGTGATATAGAATCTTGGATGATTTTAAGCCATTTTTTCGCAAACTGATGATCTTGATAAACGCTAATCTGTTTGATGCGGTCATCGTCAAAATCATAGAATGGAATTATTATTTTTTTAGATGTTCCTTTTTCTTGAAATTCAAAATCAATTTTAATAATTGTATCTGAATTTGAATCAGTTGTCGGAACAAGTTTACATGAAGCAATTGTGTTCAAATCAACATATATTGACTCTTGCTGATTTGGATTGAAATTCATTAAAATGAATTTATTATTTTTCTGATCAATCGTTAAGGTCTTATTATTGATAGATTCAGTCAAGTCAAAACTCTCAGGATTTGTTGGATTGAATCGTTTCTTAATGTTTAAAATTCTTGATTTACTAGCTGCCGACGAGCGCGCAGAAAAATATATTGGGATAGCAACAATAATTAAAATCACAATACCCATTATTGTGGTTGTAGTTTCCATAATGTTTTTTAATGAAATAAATAAAATGATATGCGAAACAGTCTTCAGTTAGAAAACAGTTTACTTGTAAATGAAGAATAAATCTTCAAAAAGAGATCAGATATTTATTTACCAGAAAAAATGGAAAGCATAGAGTATGACTAAAACCTTTTTACTCTGAGTAGTAAAGAGTTTAGTATATGCTGTAATAGATGTAACGGTCTGATGCTGTGGTACCAGCGGTAAAAGTGAATCAAAACATTTGATTATTCCAGTTGAATTTGTTTTGATGTTTGCCGCAAATTGATAACTTCCTTGTGGCTGAATAAATGCAGATGAATCTGCAAAGTCTTTACAGAAATTCGTATCCGATTTTGTTTCAATTACGTGTACAGAAGACTGATCTGCTTGATAAGCAAATAGACCTGCAAGTAAAAGTACAATGAAAATAACGGTTTTACGAATCCAATTCATGTCGGCGAATTTAAGTCATAAAACACAATAAAAGAAATTTTATAGAATTAATTAACACTCAAAAAATATCCTCAGTCTTTTTTCGTGAAAAACTGAGGATTTATGAGGTTATTGTTGCATTTTAAAGTAGTAATCTGCAGAATGTTTGCCACTTCCATAAAATAGGAAGAAGGTGCAGACCAATAATACAACTACAGCCAGAAGCAAACTTTCAGAGTGCATTTTTCCCATAGAGTTTACGAGAACAGCACCAAATAAGATTGGTAATTGAGCAGCGATTGCCCATCTGGTTAATAGTCCGAAAATAATCATTATACCACCAATCATGTGGGCCGGAGCAATGTAATGCAGCATAAACATACCTCCGCCATATTTATCGATAGGGGAAATCAAATCATGCAGGTATTGAACATTGGTGACGAAAGAGACACCTTTCATAAATAAGAATCCACCCAAAACAATACGTACTAAATCAACTGGTAAATAAGTGTGCGAATTTGCCCATTTATTCAAACTTTTTACATTTTCCATGATGTTGTGTGATTAAAAATTATATTACTAAGTTACTAATTTTTAGTGATATATGTATTTTTAACGAATCTAAAATAAGTTTTTTACTTTTTATTTAACGCATTATTGAGAATTCTTTAATCATTAAACTTGAATTACTCCTAAATTGAATGGTTTTTGTATAGGAGCGTGGTTCGCAGCTTCGATTCCCATAGAAATCCAATTGCGAGTTTCTAAAGGATCGATGATCGCATCTGTCCAAAGTCTTGATGCTGCATAGTATGGTGAAGTTTGCTCGTCGTAACGTGCTTTTATTTTATTGAATAGCTCAGTTTCTTTTGCTTCATCGACTTTTTCTCCTTTCGCTTTAAGCGAAGAAGCTTCAATTTGCGCCAAAACTTTTGCAGCTTGAGTTCCACCCATTACAGCAAGTTCGGCACTTGGCCAAGCAAAGATTAATCGAGGATCATAAGCTTTTCCACACATGGCATAATTTCCTGCTCCGTATGAATTTCCGACAATAACAGTAAATTTAGGAACCACCGAGTTACTTACCGCATTTACCATTTTGGCACCGTCTTTAATAATTCCGCCATGTTCTGATTTTGAACCAACCATAAAACCTGTAACGTCTTGTAAAAACACCAACGGAATTTTTTTCTGATTGCAATTGGCAATAAAACGAGTGGCTTTATCGGCGCTATCAGAATATATAACGCCTCCAAACTGCATTTCGCCCTTTTTGGTTTTTACCACTTTTCTTTGATTGGCAATAATTCCCACGGCCCAGCCATCAATTCTGGCGTAACCTGTAATTAAAGATTGTCCGTAACCTTCTTTGTAAGCTTCAAATTCTGAATTATCAACCAGACGTTTGATGATCTCCATCATATCGTATTGTTCGGTTCTAGCTTTTGGAAGAATTCCGTAAATATCATTTGGCTCTAAAACCGGTTTTTCAGCTTTGATTCGGCTGTAGCCAGCTTTATCAAAATCTCCAATTTTATCTACAATATTTTTTATTTTATCTAAAGCGTCTTTATCATCTTTAGCTTTATAATCGGTCACGCCTGAAATTTCACAATGTGTTGTTGCACCACCTAAAGTTTCATTATCGATTGTTTCTCCAATAGCAGCTTTTACTAAATAGCTTCCGGCAAGGAAAATACTTCCAGTTTTATCGACGATTAGAGCTTCGTCACTCATAATTGGCAGATAAGCTCCGCCAGCAACACAGCTTCCCATAACAGCAGCGATTTGGGTAATTCCCATACTGCTCATTTGAGCATTGTTTCTAAAAATGCGTCCGAAATGTTCTTTATCTGGAAAAATTTCATCTTGCATTGGCAGATAAACTCCTGCGCTGTCCACAAGATAAATAATAGGAAGTCGGTTTTCCATCGCAATTTCCTGCGCACGAAGATTTTTCTTTCCTGTAATTGGAAACCAAGCTCCCGCTTTTACTGTAGCGTCATTGGCAACAACAATGCATTGTTTGCCTTTGATGTAACCAATTTTTACAACAACACCTCCTGAAGGACAGCCACCGTGTTCTGGGTACATTCCTTCGCCAGCAAAACCTCCGATTTCAATACTTTTTGAATTTTCATCCAATAAATAAGCAATTCTTTCGCGAGCCGTCATTTTTCCTTCAGAATGCAATTTCTCGATTCTTTTTTCGCCTCCGCCCAATTTTACTTTTGCGAATTTTTGTTTTAGTTCAGAAAGAAGTAATTTATTGTGATCTTCGTTTTTATTGAAGTTTAAATCCATAATGTAGTATTGATTTGATAAAATAGTGTTGGCTAATTTACAAAATCAATTGAAATAAAAGAGTTCCTTTATGAATTAAGAAATGGTATTAAATAAAAAAAACATCCGTTTAGTGGATGTTTCTATTTTTGGAGTTTGAATTAAAATTATTTTTTAGGACCGCAAACCATTTGTTTTAATAAAGCCCACTGTTTTAAGGCATCTCGAGCTTCGACAGCAGGATATCCTAACATAGTTTTTCCAGCAGGAACATCTCCGGTAACGCCAGATCCAGCACCAATTATTGCACCATCACCAATTGTTGTGTGGTCTTTTATAGAAGCGCTTCCGCCAATAATAACTCCGTTTCCTAAGGTTACAGAACCTGCTAAACCACTGTTTCCAGCCATAATGCAGAACTTGCCTAATTTGCTGTTATGGCCAATCTGAACTAAGTTGTCTATTTTACAGCCATCGCCAAGAATTGTAGAGCTGAATTTTCCGCGATCAACACATGAATTTGCTCCAATTTCTACACCGTTGCCAATAATTACATTTCCAATTTGGGGAATTTTTACGAGACCTTTTTCAGTGCAAGCGCGAAATCCGAAACCATCTGCGCCAATTGTCGCATTTGGGTGAATGATGCATTCGCTTCCAATATGACAGCGTTCGCGAACAACAGTTCCAGACCAGATAATCGTGTTTCTTCCGATTGTGCATTCGTCAAGAATGGTCACATTCGGATAAATTACTGTGTTAGCTCCAATTTCAACTTTTGGGCCAATGTAACAGCCAGCACCAATTTTAGTGCCTTCACCAATTATAGCGGTTTCGTCTATAGTTGCTGTTTTATGAATATTGTTATGAAAGATTGGGGCAGGGGGAGCAAAAAGGGCAAGGATTTGTGACATTGCCAAATCGGCATTTTTTACTTTTATAAAAGCGCGATTCTCTCCAGGTTCTATTGAAATATCTTCGTTTACAACTGCAATTGAAGCATTAGACGTCGACCAGTATTTTTCGTATTTTTTATTTCCGATAAATGAGATTTCCGAAGTTGTTGCTTTTTCTAATTGTTCTGTGGCAGTTATGCTTTGTGAAGTACTGCCGTAAATTACGCCATTAATAACTTCGCTAATTTCTTGAATTGAATAGGATCTCATTGACAAATTTTAATCGACTTAAGGGTTATTTTTTGCCAAATAAAATGAATTAGATTTTAATTACCTAATTATATTTTTATGTTTCTTAATAAATGTTTAAAATAAGATGGTGATTTTTACAAAATTAACATTCAGTATATTAATTTAATGAAAGTTTTTCAATAAACTGAGTAACAGTGGCTTGGGTATTTTGTCTGGAATAATTGAAAATTGAGTAGGGAAAATAAATAATTTAATTGTTAGGTTATAGCTTACATTTGTTTTGTTAAATCATTTATAGTGAGGGATTAAAAAAAAAACGATTCATTTTAATGAACCGCTTTTTTTATGTGTTATTCTTTAATTTTTGATAAAGAAACTGCGTTAATGCAATAACGTAAACCACTTGGAGGTGGACCATCAGGAAAAATGTGACCTAAATGCGAATCGCAGACATTACAAGTTACTTCAACACGGATCATTCCGTGAGATCTGTCAGCGTGATATCCAATTGCATTTTCTTTTACAGGTTGTGTAAAAGATGGCCATCCTGTTCCAGATTCGAACTTTTCGCTGGCATCAAACAATAAAGTACCACAACATTTACATTCGTAAATTCCAGGATCAAATAAACTACATAATTCAGAGCTAAAAGATCTTTCGGTTCCTTTTAATCGTGTAACCTGAAATTCTTCTGGAGTTAGAATTTGTTTCCATTCTTCTTCCGTTTTCTCCACTCTTTTATCTGGAGCTGGATTTCCTTTATTTGTAAAATGAATTACATCTGCCCATTTTATCATAACATTTTTTTTTAAGTTTTCAGTCGCAGTTTTCAGTCTCAGTTTCCAGTCACAGTTTTAGCTAATTTAAACTGAAAACTGTGACTGCGACTGAAAACTTTATTCCTCTTCCTTCTGTCCCATCATCATTAGATAGGCTTTTAAGAAAGGATCGATATTTCCGTTCATTACGCCGTCAACATCGCTGGTTTCGTAACCTGTACGAACGTCTTTTACTAATTTATAAGGTTGCATTACGTAATTACGAATCTGCGAACCCCATTCAATTTTCATTTTTCCAGCTTCAATATCAGCACGTTGCGCTTGTTGTTTCTTTAATTCGATTTCATACAATTGAGAACGAAGCATTTGCATAGCACGCTGTCTGTTGTCTTGCTGAGATCTCGTTTCAGAACATTGAATCTGAATTCCAGTTGGTTTGTGAACTAACTGAACTTTAGTTTCAACTTTGTTTACGTTCTGTCCACCCGCACCACTCGAACGAGAAGTTGTGATTTCGATATCGGCAGGATTAATGTCGATTTCGATACTATCATCAACTAATGGATAAACGTAAACCGATACGAATGAAGTATGACGTTTTGCATTACTATCAAAAGGCGAAATACGAACCAAACGGTGAACTCCGTTTTCCCCTTTTAAATATCCGAATGAGTAATCTCCTTCGAATTCTAAAGTTACGGTTTTAATTCCGGCAACGTCGCCTTCTTGAAAGTTAAGCTCTTTAATTTTATAGCCATAACTTTCTCCCCACATCATATACATACGCATCAGCATTCCTGCCCAGTCGCAACTTTCTGTTCCTCCAGCTCCAGCAGTGATTTGTACTACTGCACTTAAACTGTCGCCTTCATCAGAAAGCATGTTTTTGAATTCGATATTTTCGATATGTGCTTGTGCAACTTCATATTGTTCATCTAATTCATCAACAGAAAGTTCTCCTTCTTTGTAAAAATCATAAGCTAGCTGTAATTCTTCTGTAAGTGATACGGCTTTGTCATAATCTTCAATCCATTTTTTCTTGTTTCGAAGATTTTTTACAAGGATTTCTGCTTCTTTTGGATTGTTCCAAAAATCAGGAGCGAAAGTTTTTTCTTCTTCGTTTGCAATTTCGATTAGTTTAGCATCGACGTCAAAGATACCTCCTCAACGCACCAAGGCGCTCCACAATACCTTTTACTTGTTCGGCTGTTGTCATAAATTAATTAATAGGTTTTTATATGTTTTTTAGAATTATTACGTTAATTTGGTCTATAGAAACGAGCGAGTTAAATTTTATTAAACTTGCCAAGAATAACTATTTGTAATACGTAATTTTGTCTACAAAAATAAGATATAGTTTTTAGAATATGGAAATAAATTTAATCAGCGATACCATAACAAAGCCTACTTATGAGATGCTTCAGTATATGTTTAACGCTCATGTCGGCGATGATGTATACAAACAGGACCCAACGGTGATTGAATTAGAAAATAGAACAGCGGAGTTTTTTGGTATGGAAGCTGGGCTTTTTTTTCCGTCTGGAACTATGGCAAACCAGACTGCAATTAAACTGCACACGCAGCCTGGAGAACAATTAATTGCAGATAAATATGCTCACGTTTATCATTATGAAGGAGGAGGAGTTTCTTTTAACAGCGGTGTTTCTTGCTGTTTATTAGATGGAAACCGCGGAATGATTACAGCTCCGCAAGTTGCTGCTGCGATAAATGATCCAGAGTTTTATCATAGTCCGCTAACGAGTTTGGTTTGTGTAGAAAATACAACCAATAAAGGTGGTGGAGCTTGTTATGAATTAGAAGATTTAAGAGAAATAAAAAAGGTCTGTGATGCTAATAATTTAAAGTTTCACTTAGATGGCGCTCGAATTTGGAATGCGTTAGTAGCTAAAAGACAGAATCCTAAAGAATTTGGAGCTATTTTCGATACTATTTCAGTTTGTTTGTCTAAAGGATTAGGCGCTCCAATTGGTTCTGTACTGCTTGGAAGTAAAGCTGATATTCACAGAGCGTTGAGAATCAGAAAGATATTAGGTGGAGGGATGCGTCAAGTTGGTTATTTGGCAGCAGCAGGATTATATGCTTTGGCTCATAATATCGAAAGATTGGCTGAAGATCATCGCAGAGCGAAAGAAATTGCAAAGGTCTTAAGCACAAAACCTTGGATTGCATCTATTGAACCCGTTGAAACAAATATTTTAATTTTTTCGCTTGCAGAAGGTTACAGCGACCAATTGTTAATTGAAAAATTAAAACAGAAAAATATATTGATAAGTTCTTTAGGACATAATAAACTTCGTATTGTAACACATTTAGATTATAAAGAAGTAATGCATACTTATGTAATTGATACACTTTCGAAGTTTTAGGGGAAGTTACTAAGTCGCTAAGATTCTAAGTTTCTGAGTTTTTCTTCTGTCGAAAACTTAGAAACTTAGAATCTTAGTTTCTTAGAATCTTATTTAAACAAATTATCCATTCCAGGAATAGAAGGCATATCCATTCTAGCAACGGCATCTAATTCTCTTTCGTTTACACTTGTTGCTTTTTCTATAGCTTTATTTAAAGTTACAATTAAGTAATCTTCTAGCTGTTCTTTGTCTTCTAGTAAAGAATCATCAATAGAAAGTGATTTTATTTTTCTACTTGCAGTGATAGTAACTTTTAATAATCCGTCAGCGCTTTGTTCATCAATCAAAACAGTATCTAAACGCTTTTTAGTATCTTCAATTTTTTGTTGGGTTTCTTTAAGTTTACCCATCATTACCATTAAATCCATTTTTGTTGATTTTTTAAATTATTTCAGACAAAATTAGTATATTGCTGTGTGAATTCAATAGAATAATTTAAGAAAAAATTAATTCTGTTCTGTTGGGTTTGTGCTATTTTTGCGTCTTCATATTTAAAAATTAATGCTTAATAAATGCAAAATGATATATCAGCCCCAAAGGCTAAAATAATTCCAAAGACATTAAAAAAACATAAAGAATCTAGGATTGATAACTATTTCTGGCTTAATGACAGAGAGGATTCAGAAGTAATTGATTACCTAAATAAGGAGAATGCTTATTATGAAAGCATGACTTCTCATACCCAAAATTTAAGAGATAGCCTGTTTGAAGAAATGAAAGCAAGGATTAAAGAAGACGACTCTTCTGTTCCTTATTTTTACAACGGATATTTTTATATTACACGTTTCGAAACAGGGCAGGATTATCCAATTTTTGCTAGAAAAAAAGGAAGCCTTTCTGCCGAAGAAGAAATTCTTTTTAATTGTAACGAAATGGCAAAAGGACATGCTTATTTCAAATTAGGAGGTTTAAGTATTAGTCCAGATAACAAATTTGCTAGTTTTGGAGTAGATATTGTTGGAAGAAGAATTTATACGATTCAAGTAAAAAACTTAGAGACTGGTGAAATCTTAGCAGATAAAATAGAAAATGTTACTGGCGCTTCAGTTTGGGCAAATGACAACAATACTATTTTTTATGTGAGACAAGATCAAGTTACGCTGAGAGCCGATAAGGTTTTCAGACATAAATTAAATACAGCATCTGAAAAGGATGTTTTAGTTTTTGATGAAATTGATGATACTTTTAATGTCTCAATCAGCAAAGAAAAATCAAGAAAATATATTGTTATTGGTTCTGGAAGTACTTTGACGACTGAATATAGAATTCTGAATTCAAGTGATCCAGATGGAGAGTTTACAGTTTTTCAGCCTCGTGTACGTGGGTTAGAATACAGTATTTCTCATTATGAAGATTCTTTTTATGTTCTAACCAATAAAGATAAGGCGACGAATTTCAAGTTAATGAAAACGCCAGAAGACAAAACAGGAAAGAAAAACTGGGTAGATCTTATTCCGCACAGAGAAGATGTTTTGTTGGAAGATATTGAAATCTTTAAAAATTATTTAGTTGTAGAAGAACGTTCTAACGGATTAAATCATATTAGAATTATGCCTTGGGGCGATGAGCCAGATTATTATCTTCCCTTTGGCAGTGAAACGTATAATGCATACACAACAACAAATGTTGATTTTGATACTGATATTTTGCGTTACAGTTATCAATCATTGGCAACTCCGTCTTCTGTAATAGATTTTAATATGAAGACTAAAACCAAAGAAATTCTTAAAGAACAAGAGGTTTTAGGTGGGAAATTTGATAAGAACAATTATATAGAAGAACGAGTTTGGGCAGAAGCCAGAGATGGTGTAAAAGTGCCTATTTCGATGGTTTATAGAAAAGGATTAGAGAAAAATGGTAAAAATCCGTTGTTGCTTTACGCATACGGTTCATATGGAATCACAATGGATACGTATTTTTCGTCAACAAGATTGTCACTTTTAGACCGCGGATTTGTTTATGCTATTGCGCATATTAGAGGAGGCGAGGACTTAGGAAGACAATGGTATGAAGACGGAAAACTGTTAAAAAAGAAAAATACCTTTACAGATTTCATCGATTGCTCTAAATTTGTAATAGACCAAAAGTATACTTCTCCCGAACATCTTTATGCAGAGGGAGGATCTGCTGGCGGACTTTTAATGGGAGTGATCGTAAATGAAGCTCCTGAATTGTATAACGGCGTTATCGCTCAGGTGCCTTTTGTAGACGTAATTACGACGATGCTAGACGACAGTATTCCGCTTACAACTGGAGAGTATGACGAATGGGGAAACCCAAACAAAAAAGAATATTATGATTATATGTTATCATATTCACCTTATGATAATGTAAAAGCGCAGGAATATCCTAATATGTATGTATCTACTGGATTGCACGATTCTCAGGTACAATATTGGGAGCCAGCCAAATGGGTTGCTAAATTAAGAGATTTAAAAACAAATAATAATCTTTTGTTTTTAGATACTAACATGGATGCAGGTCATGGCGGGGCTTCGGGACGTTTTGAGGCTTTAAAAGACTTAGCAAAAGAATTTAGTTTTTTATTAGATTTAGAAAAAATTAAAAGCTAATTAGAAATTTTTTGTTAAATTTGCAACCTATCAAGGTTAATTTAAAAAGGCCTTTGATTAACTATTTTTTTATGAAAGAAGAAATAACCGCTTATAATAATGTTTTAGAGTTAATAGGTAACACCCCCCTTATTAAACTAAATAAAATCACCGAAGAGTTAGAAGGAAATTTCTACGCAAAGGTAGAAGCTTTCAACCCAGGTCATTCCTCAAAAGATAGAATAGCGTTATATATTATTGAAGAAGCCGAGAAAAAAGGAATTCTTTCTCCGGGAGATACCATTATCGAAACCACATCTGGTAATACAGGATTTAGTTTAGCAATGGTAAGCATTATTAAAGGTTACAATTGTATTTTAGCCGTAAGCTCAAAATCATCGAAAGATAAAATTGACATGTTGAGAAGTTTAGGCGCCAAAGTTTATGTCTGTCCGGCTCACGTTTCTGCTGATGATGAAAGATCATATTATAATGTAGCAAAACGTTTACACGAAGAAACTAAAGGATCAGTCTACATTAATCAATATTTTAACCAATTGAATATTGATGCCCACTACAACACTACAGGTCCAGAGATTTGGGAACAAACAAAAGGACAAATTACGCACTTAATTGCGTGCAGTGGAACAGGAGGAACTATCTCTGGAACTGCAAAATTCTTAAAAGAAAAGAATCCGAATATTAGAATCCTAGGAGTTGATGCTTTTGGATCTGTATTGAAAAAATACCACGAAACAAGAGAATTCGATAACAAAGAAATTTACCCATATCGTATTGAAGGTTTAGGTAAAAACTTAATCCCATCGGCAACAGATTTTGATATTATTGATAAATTCATGAAAGTAACCGACGAAGAAAGTGCTCACTCTGCTAGAGAAATCACTCGTAAAGAAGGTTTATTTGTTGGATATACTTCTGGAGCAGTAATGCAAGCTATTAAACAATATGCAGAAGAAGGAGAATTTACAAAAGACAGTAATATCATTGCAATTTTTCCAGATCACGGTTCTCGTTACATGAGTAAAGTATTTAGTGATGACTGGATGAACGAACAAGGTTTCTTTGACAGTGTTAATGAAGAAGAAGTTCAAAAAATTGAATTTGTAAAGTAAAGAGAATTTACTTTTAATATATAAAACTCCATTCTTATGAATGGAGTTTTTTTTTGATTTAAACGCTTTTTGAAAGGTGTTTTTCTTTTGTTTTGAAATATTTTAAATCTCTTATTTTTAAAAATACCGTATTTATACGTAAGAAATTATTAAGATGATTGAATTAAATGGATAATTTTAATACTATTTTTTGCAAGTTCATAAACGCGTTTAGTCGTATAAAATGACTAATATTCGTTATTTTAACGAGTATTTTGGTAGGTTGTCGGAAATATTTTCGTCCAAATTCATAATGGTCTAGTTTAGCAGTGTTAAAATGACATGAGTTGTTTAATCCCAAAATCTCACTATTATGAAAAAATTACTACTTACAGTTTTGTTTGTATGTTATTTGAATGCTAATGCACAAACACCAATTCAAGAATTTAACTTTAATGGTACTCTAAACAATACCGCAAACACAATCTCATTTATGGGAACCGATAATTTCGTCACAGATAGGGCGGGAGTTATAAAAGGAGCCCAACGATTAAATAATAAAGCCCTAGAAGCCGTAATCGACAATCTACCACAAGGAAAAAATGCCAGAACAGTTAGTATCTGGGTAAAATTCAATGATATTGCTGCTGCTAATTATATTTGGGGTTATGGAAATCCTTATAATGCGCAATATTTCGGATTATTACATCAAGGAACTACGAATTCAAATTCCGATTTGAGTCTAGCTGCTTGGGGAGCTTCAAATGACGTAATTGTTCCTACACCACTTGAAAAGTATGTTTGGTATAACTATACCATTACATACGAAGGAGCAACTTCTAAAATATATAGAGACGGAAAACTAATAAAGTTTTTAGAAGGAATGACACGTTCTACGAATGGTACTGTGTTTAGATTAGGAGAAATTAATACTACAATTGGTATTAATGCTGATGTAGACGATTTGAAAATTTATGATGTAGCGTTGACTGCAGATCAGGTTAAAGAATTATATGAAAGTGAAAAACCTGTTGTTTCGATCGCTTCAACTGTAGAAAAATCTAAAGCCACATCAGCAACTGTAGTGAAAGGAAAAGTGGTTAAACAGCAAAATAATGCTACAATATTAACTTCAAGTGATGTTAGCGGAATTACAAAAAGTGTTGAGATTTATTCTCAAGGACAAAAAATTGAAGGAAGTAATGCAACAAATATCAGCAGTCTTCCAGAAGGAACCTATTTATTAAAAATCACCAATGCTCCAGCTAAAAAAATCACTTCAAAATAAAGGTTTTCATTTGTTTTTTTAATGTTAGTTTAGTTTCTTACGTTGCTTCGGCAATAACATTTTTGAACTAGTAAAAGAAAAAGCCTTCTGTAATCCAGAGGGCTTTTTTTAGTCTAATTTCCATCCGAAAGTGGTCTGAAATACATAATCATCTTTTGAAGCTCCTTCTTTTGGTTTATTGTCGTAATTATAGACAAAAGAAAGTTTGATAAAAAAATCAAGTGGCAAATCGTATTTGGTGTCTACTGAAAAATCGGTACGAACCCTTTTGCTTTCTGTTAAACTTGGAAAAACATTCACTTTTGACTGAATGCTAAAATCTCCAATATCATATAAATTAAGATCACTGCCTAAGAACATTTCCAAACTTTTATTGGGCTCAGTTGTCTCTGTAAAACGTTCATGGTTAAAAGACAATCCTGCGGCAAGGCCCCAATATTTTTTATTGCTGTGCATGAGATATTTTCCGTAACCAGCTTTTGACACCACACGCAAATCAATATCTTGTTCTGTATTTTTTAAAGTAACAATAGAGAGCGGAATAAAATAATCTCTTGGCAATAAATGGACATAACTCAAATCGGTGTCAATCCTGCGAATCGGTTCGCTGTCATCTTGTATGGATTGGATTTGTTTGTACATTGCCGTTCCGTACCACTTTTTTGCAGTGTATCCTAAATTTACGTTTACAGTTAATTGCTGTAAACTTTGCGCTTTAGTCAATTTGATTCCGGCGTCGAAACTAGCATCGAGTCTGTCCCAGAAACTGTCATCAACGGGTTTTATTCGTACAATATCACTAAGATCAATAATGCTTTTGGTCTGTGTTTCGATATTGGTGATTTCGCATTTGTTGGGAGTTTTGATTTTAGTAATTTTTCCGTTTAATAAATTACCATTGGAAAGATTGATAATATGAACTCTTTCTGAACCGATGCTTTTTACATATTTCCATTCGACTTTAAAATCGTCTTTGCTGTAATCGGTTTCGATCTGTAAGATACCTTTGTTCATTGTTTTTATTTCACCAACAATAATATCGTTGTTTTTCAATACTAAAGTATCACAGATTTGTGCATTGATATTGAAGAAAAATAAAAGAAAAAACAAAAGCAAAATTTTCTTCATACGGAGTTTTATTTATTTGATTATCAGCTTTTAATGTTAAAGTTAGAAATAAAAAAGAAATGTAGGACAGAATCCTGAAAAAATCCTATTGACAGTTAAGATAAATTGTATTGGTGTTTTTTAATGATGGTATTGAATTTCCTAAATCGGCCTTATAAAGCTTTAAACAGATCTTGCGATATTCTTTTTGAGGTAAAAACATCATTTTTGTGAGAATTATTTATTTGTGTGTAGGAATTGTTTGGTGATGCTGAATAAAAATCATAGTTTTAACAAAATTTGTAAAAATAATAACTGAAAATTTAATTGTAAGGTTTGAGCAATCAAATTTTAGAGTTAAAGATATTTACCGTAACTCCAAAACATTCTGAAAAAAAACTACTATGACTATGAAAAAAATATTACTCACATTCATGTTTGTAAATTTTTTAACTGCCAATGCACAAAATCCGGTGCAGGAATTTAATTTCAATGGTAATCTAAACAGCGCCGATAACAGCATTTCATTTGTTGGAACTCCAATTTATGTAAATGACAGAATGGGTGCGCCGCGAGGAGCTTTAAGATTAACTAATAAATCTTTGCAAGCTGTTGTTGGTGAGCTTCCGCAAGATAATAAACCCAAAACAATTTCGGTTTGGGTAAAATTTAATGCTGTAAATATTCCTAACTATATTTTAGGTTATGGTGCAGCAGTAAATGGACAGTATTTTGGTTTAGTTCAGCAGCCAGTAACTGGAGGAAATGCGGATGTAAGTCTAGTAGGGTGGGGAGATAGCAACAATGTTATCGCTTCTGTTCCTCTTGCAAAAGAGACCTGGTATATGTACAGTGTTACTTACGATGGTAATGTATCAAAAATTTACCGAAACGGTGTATTATTAAAAGCGGCTGATGGAATTCAGCGTTCAGCGAAAGGTTATATTTTAAATTTAGGAAAATTAAATACTTCAACCAGTATCAATGCTGATATTGATGATATAAGATTATACAGTGTGGCCATGACAGACGAACAGGTTTTAGAAGCCTATAACAGTTCGAAAGCTGCTCCAGCGAATAATCAAGTTGCTGTATTAGCATCAGCTTCTAATTCATCAGCGAGATCTGTTGGATCACCAGCAAAAGCTTCGGCGCCTGCTGCTTCTTCAGCAGAAACTACTAAGAATGGTAAAATAATCGAGGTCTTCTCGCAAGGAAAACAAATCATGAGTGCTAATGCGTCTAATATTGGCGATTTACCTGAAGGTACTTATTTGATTAAGGTTATCAATACGAACGCGAAAAAGTAAAGTTCTTATTTGTTTTTAATATAATAAAAAAGCCTTCTGAGATTTTCAGAAGGCTTTTTTAAAGTAGTTTATAAATTTAATGATATGCGCTATTTATTATTAAGATTATTAAGGGCATGTTTAAATAATATATTATCCTACTATACCAAATTCTATATCTTCTACTAATGAACCCCATAAATATCCATTATCATTTTTAAATAAATCTGAATCTATTTTCAATAATTCTATTTCTAGATATTTTGCATATTTTTTATGATTAGAATCTTCCCTGTAATTACCAAATTTTTTTTCGGGTATATCAATTGTCCATAAATGATCGTACGTATAAAGTTGTAATACCAAATTTTTAAGAGATTTCGAAATAAAAATTTCATTATCTCTAGTTATTACCCTTGATTTTAAATTTAAAATAATATTAGAATTATAAGATGTTTTGCCAATAATGATTTCAGATTCTGATAATAAAGAAATGTTATCAACAAATTCAAAGTTCAAAATATTACTAGGTAATCCAATGCTTGAAATAATTAATTCTTCTTCTTTAGTTAATTTTTGACTTAAACTAAATTCAATTGCTCTAATAATCAAATTAGAACCGAAATGTTCGATTACTTTATTTTCAATTATCATTTCTAGTTATTTAAAATTATTAAAATCAATGGCTCTTTGATTTAAAGATGCTTGTCTTATTGCTTTTGCGTCGAGATCGGAGCCTTTTCCTGGATAAGGATAGCTATAAATTATTTCTAAATCACGTCCTATTTTGTCCAAAAGCATTTTTGTACAGCCTTGGCCGACGCCTCCACTTTCTAGTTCACATACTTCTAATTCAGAATATATTCTCTTAATATTTTTTGGTGGAATATTTTGTGCTTCTAATGTTTCAAGGGCTAATCTTTCTGCGTGCCTTCCATTATTAGGAATAGTTGTTTGAACAAGTGTTTTTGTATTTCCATTTAGATCTAAATATTCAAAAACAGCAATATTTCCATCGTGCCAAAAATTATTGGACTTTCTGTAACTCATTGCCATTTTTCCTAAATCACCAGTGTCTAAGGGTAACTTTATTACATTTCGGAATGTATTTTTCCACTTTAAATATCCGCCAGCTTTATTAATTTCAGTTAAATTTTTAGAAACTAATTTTAACTCTTCAATGTTAGTTCTTAAGGCAGGAGATTCTTTGCTTAATAGATTCCAAGCATTAAAAATTTCTGGATCTTTAATTGAAGTTTTGAATTCTGCATTAGCTGTTGATAGATCATTTGCTAGAGCTAATACAGGACATATATTGTCTTCACCTTGAGCATATGAAATAAATTGAACTAATAGTATTAAACAAAAAAGGAATCTTTTTAATATATTTTTCATTTATTCTATTTTAAAATAAGTACTTATAAATTGGCTTTCTTTTTTTTGGAGTAGCTCCATTTGTAATTGATTTGAATTATATTCTTGCCCTCTGTAGATCCATCGAAATATATCAGGATAAAGCAATTCGTTAATAATCTTTTTTTTATCGATAATTTTCTGTTCTATCAAATCGTATACAAAACAGGTATTAGAAAATGATTGAACAATTTGTATTTGTGTTGTATTAATAAAAAATGCCCATTCGATCGCAATGTCTTTTTCAAACTTTACTTTGATATTTTGTAAAGTTGAAAGGTCTGTTATAATTAGGCTTCTTTTATTAATCAATAGATGATTTTTTTCATAAAAAAAACTGCCAACTAAACTGTCTTGTACTGTCTTACCATCTTCTCTAAAATAAACCTTCAAACTTACTTTGCTAAAATTTTCCATATCTAATAAAAATAAATCTCTGCAAGGAATAAATGCAAAATTTTTAATAGGATGTTCTGTTTCAATCTTTTCATCGATAAAACACTGGATCTTTTTTTCTGAAAACAATTCTTGCGTTTTATCTACCCCGTTAATTAATAAAGTATAGTATACAAGTTCTTGACCTCTGTTAGGTTCTTCCCATCCAGCATAAACAAATTTTATTTTTTTGTTTACATTTTCAAATTTATATAACTTTTCAATTTTTGTTAGTTGCATCATTTCCTAATCGCAAAAAGGTTTCTTATTATCACTAAATATCTTCCAAGCATCAATGCCATTATCAGGATTTTTACTAACAGCTTTCATTAAAGTAGAGTTACTTTTTAAATCTTGCATCAATGTTTTCACTTCTGTTTCAGGCAAATTTAATGATTTATTCTTGGCAACAATTTTAGCTGCTACATCATCTGTAAATCCTAATGCTTTAAATTCACTTAAAGTATCTGCGCCACTAGCTATAGTTTTAGATATTGTTCTTCCTTTTCCAACCCATGTTGCATATTTACCACTTGGCGATTCCATAACAATTACTTCAACAGATCCTTCTAGTGCTAATTGAGACCATGTTTTTGGATAACCAGTTATAGGATCAATGTCTTTTATTATGAATCGTGATTGTTCACCTTTTCCAACTTTTCCAAACCAAGGAATTGCTCTGTTAGTTTCTATTTCAAATTTTGATGGATCTTTAATTATAATTTGATAATAAAAATCATATTCGTTTCTTTCCATATTTAATGCTCTACTATCAAAGTCATAAGGTTTTCCATTGAACATAGGACTTGTGTAAGCTCCTCCTAAATTTGGTGTCCCGTCAGGAAGGTCTTCAAAAGAACCACTATATCTGTCAAATACTTCATTTTTGTTTGGTACCCTTTTAATTAGTGCTCCATATCCGCCATTTGCGGGTGGCCATAAAGCATTATTTTTAGAGTCAAAATTTATATTATATTCTTTTGCTAAGGCTTCGAGTTTTTCCCATTGGCTTTGCTTATAATTATTCCAATATTGACCCCTAACTGTACTTGGAATTTTTTCTAGGTTTAATTTCTCAATGTAATCTTTATTTAAAGCTTTTTCAAATGCTTTTTGATTAATAAAAAATTCATTATTAACTTTTGCTTTATTTGGATACCACCAAGATTTGAATTTATCTATATCTCCGGCATAATTTTTTACATCAGTCGTTTTTGAGTTTTTCCATAGTTCTTTGAATGCAATGTAGTCGTCATTGTAATGAACTATATCATCTAATTCTTTTAAAATAGCATCATTTGCAAGTGCAAAATCTTCAAAGAACTTAGTTTTTAGAGTTGAATCTAATGCATTTACTTCACTTTTTAATAATGCAAATTGAGATGATTCTAGTCTAGATGATAATGTTGCAGGTCCTAATAATTTTGGGGTAGCATAAAAGTATCCTCTATTATTTAAGTCTTCTACAATGCTCAGTGCCCCTGTTGTCGTTTGCCCTGCTTTATCTATATATGATAGTTTATCAAATGTGCTTACAATTTCTACATTTTGAACATTAGTTGGTTGCCATTTTATATTTTTTAAATTGACTATATTTTTTGAAATCGTAACTTCTGCAACTGCCGGACTTGCTACTTTTCCATTGTTTAATAAAATAGTTCCATTATCAACTGTTATATCTATAATTGAAGAAAGACTTTGATCAATGTTTTGACATTTTAGTCTAGCTTCAGTAACTAGATCATACATTTTTTTAACGACTCTCACTTCATCGGGGTTAAGAGTTCCTCCGTTCATTGCAGTAGACATTGTTTCTACTAAGTTATCAAGTGCGTTTAAATGTGCTAGTCTTTCCGTTTCATTTAAATTTTGAAAATCTGCAACCAAATTTTTAATGCTGCTTCGCATTACTCTTACAGTTTCAATATATTTTCCTTCTCTAACCGCAAATTGAAAAACTCCTCGTGTTAAATTTGTTAATCCAGAAACGGCTTTTGGTAAATTATAGATTGCATATACAGCATCCCAGATGGCATTATATTTTGGACTTATAGCACCTGGATTATTATAATTAGTTGCTGTTATAAGTATGTCTGCGGAAACCATTGTTAATTCTAGTGTTAATAATGATCCACCACTTGTAAATGGAGCTAAAGCTATAGCAACCCCATCAGCTACTAATCTAAATAAGATTGCATCATTATGGTCTTCTACAGCATTAATCATCCAGTAAGCATAAATTGCAGGAACGGCTAAAAGCCCTTTTTTGAATTGTCTACCATCTACTGTAAAATCTTTGGGAATCTCTAAGACAACATAATCATATGGGGCGAGATCAAAAAGATGTTGTATTGGATTTTTTGGGTCTTTTGAATTTATTACTTGATAACTACAATTAAATAGAATTCGACTTGGGTTACTCAATAATTTAGTAGAAAGCAAATGATATTCTAGTACAGCACCATTATTTGAAACCACGTTAAAAAGTCCTTGATCATAGAACATGAAGTATGGCTCTTTTCGAACTTCTGTTAAAGGAGGAATCGTATTGTATTTGTTACTAACTTCTAATGCTAAGTTATTTGCATAACCATTTGGAATTTTATTGTAAACTAATGTTTTGTAGAAAATGTCTTGAACGAAAAATTTTCTCTCTTTTCCATCCAATATTTTATAAACGCTCCATAATAAGCTATAATTATTTTTTTGTAATTCTTCAGTTATTCCATAACGATCATTTACATGAATGAAGAGATTTAGAAGAATTTCCTCAGATTTATCAAACATTGAATTATTGTTGATTGCTAAATCAATCAGATTTTTTCTTGTTTCATTAGATATGCTTTTCCAGAAAACAGGAATCATTTTAAATTTATCACTTACGGACTGGTTTGTTACATATTCATAATAATAGCTTTCATCAAAACCAGTAACAGATTCAGGGACAAGATTTTTAATGAAATTGTATGCAGCTGAATCATCTTTAGGAATTAATCTATCAAGATCAAGGTTATTGATAGAAAACATAGCCATTAATCCTTGATAGAAAGATGTATAGTTCTCATTATCATATGGATTAATAGAATGATCATGTAATTCTTTGTTTAAATTGATAAGAATCTCATGATTATTAGCAGACAATAAATTGTAGAAATCAGGTACATTTTTTGAGTTTATAGCAACCATTACCCTTAAAAGGGCAATTTCTTGATCATTTTTAATTTCAGGAGATAAGCTTAATTGTTTAAATGCCTTCTTTATATTTTCCCAGCTTACTTTTCTTAAGGCAGAAATACAAACTTGCTGGTTTACAATTAAATCGACTAGTTCTGTATTTGTAAAACTTGATTTTGCAAATAGCGTAGTAAGTTTTTTCTCGTCCGCTTCAACAATATTGGGCTGACATTTATTTTTGTCATTGTTAATTAAATCTACTAACGAATTAACTACAGTACATGAAGGATCGGCAGAATATAATGCTACGGTAATAAAATTATTATCCTTTTGAAGATACTTTTTGATTTGTTCAATTACATTTTCAGTAGTTGCGTTTTCAGGTTTTTTCCAGCCATAAATTGTTTTTCTACTGTAAGAACATTGGTCATTCAAAATTTTAATGACTGCATCGCCGTTACTCTCTAAAGAAATAGGATATGGCATTTTATCCCCGATATTTGTAACGCGGTTATAATCATTATCTCTATAAGATAGCTCATATACTACTTCTTTTCCTGACACTTTTCCAATAAAAGTTGCAAGTAATTTTTTAGTTTCAGTTTGGTGTAAATTAAAACCTGTAATTAGAAAAGGAACTTTTTCAGAAAGCTGAGCTACTAATATATTTCCACTAGCAGCTTCATTTTCAGTTACTTTAAAAATATTTCCAAGTAAATCAAGTTCATTAGCTTGACGATCAGCCCCAGAAGAACTTTTCTGGAAACCATAGAATTTCCATCCACCGCTATGAATAATATCCCAATCGTTATGTGATAATACAGTACCATTCCCATAATCCATTAAGAGATCCGTTTTTCCTGATTCAGTATCAGTAGAGAAAGGATGTTTAAGACCAAAAACACCATGCCCAAGCTCGTGAGCAGCAGTTTTTAAATTATTGTCAAATACAAAAGCATATTGACCTCCAAGTGGCATAAAACCTTTATATCCATCTTGCCCTGGTCTACCAGTGTAAATGATGTAATATGTTTCATCATCATATTTAAGATTACTCGCTTCAATCTGATTTATTATATTAATTTGTCCATCAGTATACACATTCATAATTCCGCTGTCTCCACAAGGAACTATGTTAGGTAGAGTCGTTATATTGACATTTTGTGAAGTTACATTGAACTTAATTCCTGCTTTATTATAAACGTCATTAAGGAATTTTTCCGCATCTGCAGTACTTGGTGCATTTGCTCCGTTGACACTTAAAATAGTTATATTAATTGAAGGTTTTTGAGTTAGATCCCAAAGGTTTATTTTACCAGCAATATCAGATTTACCAGCAATAGTTTTACTAGGATCATTTGGATCTTTTTCTTGTGCTCCTTTTACTGTAGCAATGATACTATGTTTAGCAAAATTAAATTTCTTACTAATCTTTATTTCTACTTTCGTATCACTGATTTTTTGTGTAGCGACTTCTTCACCAGCATTAGTTTTAAAAACAACATCATCTAATGTTTTACCATTTTTAAATTCAGCCTCTGCAATAATGAAATCAAAATCATCACTTAAGTCAGATATTGCTTTATAACTTACCTTATATGTGCCTCCCGTTTTAGTAGGGATGGTTTCATAAGATTCTAAAAGCTTTTTAGGCCCATCTTTTGGCTGTGGATCAAAAGCGTATTTGGCATTAGTTCCATTTGAAAAAGTAATTTTAACATCTGAAGAAGATATTTGAACAACTTCACCACTGCTAGATATACCATTGGTATTTGCAGCGGTTGCTTTTCCGCCTTCAGCTGGATTTGAAACAGTAGGTTCACCTTTAGCTTCAGCTGGTATCGTAACAGTTTTTCCGTCTTTATCAGTATAAACTTGATCGTAAGAAGATTTTGGAAGAACAGTGACAGCGCCATTAGTTCCTTTTATTGTAGTACTTCCGTCAGGATTTAATGTTACTGATTCTATTACATAATCAAGCTTGCCTTCAACTGGTTTTCCATCGCTTCCAAATACATCTTTAAACACGCCATCAAGATCAGCCATACTGCTCCAATTCGGATCATAGGCTGCTATAATCTCTCCAGAAATCAGTTTAAAATCAGTATTTAAACCAATACTGTTGAATGTAATCCTGATACGAGTGTTTTCACTTATATTTACTTTAGCACTTTTTTCGTTTTCTTCTTTATCTTCTGCGCTTTGTGCAATAAGTGTGTCAGCTGCATCAATAAGCTGTCTAAATTTTTCGATAAAAGGAAGCGTTACATAACCATCACCAGAAAAAGTTCCGTTGCTTCCAGTTGCATGTAAAACCACAATAGGGAAATCTCCCGCTGCGATAACATCATTAGGCAAAAGTTCTTTCAGCGGAGTAGTGTTTGCTAAATCTGCTGGATCTGGTTTTAAGCCACAGCCTTGAAAAGCAATTTCATCTCTTACTAGAGTATTAAATTCTTTAACTGTACTATGAGTGTATTTGCCAACTTCACAAGATGCACCTACAGTATATTCGTAAGTAGTATTAGGTTTAAGATTGGTAATAGTAAGGTTTTCTCTTGGAGTTACCACTTTATACCATTCCGAATCTGCATTTTTTTCACGGTAGTTTACCTGATAATCGAAGTTATCGATACTTCCTGACCAAGAAACTTTAGCTTGATTTTCGCTTATTCCGTCAACGTTTATGGCAAGTGGTGCTGTACAATAGGTTTCGTAATCGAATGAGAAGATTTCACTATATCCATTATTCTTAAAAACACCAATTTCTTCGGCTCCTTGAAGGGCTTTTGCTTTTATTCTCCAAGCATATTTTTTACCAGGAAGTAATTGCGGTTCTGAAACGCCATATTGTAACGTAGTCGAACGTGTTGTAGTTGTAAAAAGAGGAGGTGAGTATAAAAATGCATTTTGAACTGGAGTATATTTATCCCAGATTTCTACCAAAGAAAATTCATATTCAACGTTGCTGACATTGATTTGTCGTGGCGTCCAACTGAAAATAATGTTCTGAATATTCTGCTGCATTATAGAAGCATTATTCAGAGGAAGATTTAGAAACGGCGGATCATTTTGGAAAATAATTGTCGTTACACTGGTTTTCTTAGAAAGCTTTTTGTTGGTCGCAAAATCATAAACCTCAACAGAAAAATTATAAATACCTTCAGGAAGTGCCTGAGCGTATTGGTTTGGATTGATTCCAAGGAGATTTTGATATTCAAAGTATGGTGCTAAATCTACATTGGTTAACTGAAGGGGCACACCGCCTTCTAGATAAAGATCACGTGCTCCAACCACAAAATCGTTTGTTGTTAATGAAATAGATTGTCCTTGGAAATAACATTTTAATCGAATCTGGCGATTAGAAATCGTTAAATCGTTTAAAGAAATCTGCACTTTGATTGGACTATTTATGGTAGTCGCATCGGCATAATTGCTTAAATAGATTGGCGATGGTTGCGAAATTTGCGTGCTTATTGTTACTGGATAAGTTTGTGCTATACCAGAAACCATTGCAGAAAGCCAAAACCCAAGGGTTAGAAATAGTTGATATTGTAGTTTTTTTAGCATTTGGGTGTTTTTATAACTATTATACTTTAAAATCTTTTTCTCTTAATGTTTTAATTCGATAGGATCATTTGCTGCTTTTTCTATCGCCAATTGATGGTAAAATGGAATCATCTTCTCTTCTAATTGTGCACTGATTTCTTCAGCAGGTTTTTTATCTTGATTTAAATCAAAAAATGTATTGACTTCTTGTTTGCTGAAAGCCGCCATTGATTCATTATTCTGAAGTTCATTTTTGGGCAGTTTGGCAAGCATTGCAAATTCTCTCATCATCCATCTATGGTTAATTAGCTGTTTTTCGCTTTGTTTGCTTCTTTCAACCAATTTCAAATACTTGTTGTAAGCGGCTTTGTCTTTTGCTTCTTCGCTTGTAACTCCGTGCATTTTGTCTGTATTGACACGGCTAATTGCGGCTACATAAACTTTTTCGATATTTTCATCTTTGGCAGATATTTCACTGTTTAGTTTCTGTGCGATATCAAAAAGGACAGAGTTGTATTTCGAAATAATTTCTTTATCTGAATTATATTGATCAAGATAATCGAGTGTTTTTTCTTTGAATTTTTTGTCATCCAATTCCATTCTTGCACCATTTAAAAGTTTATTTAACTTTTCAGTTTCTTCTTCTGGCACTGGTTTTAGGTTGTTTTGAAGCTGTTCAAGATTGGCAATAATTTCAGCTTTTGTTCCTTCTAATGTCACATCTTTCGAAGAGATTTTCAGAGTGCTTTCTGGGGTTTCTTTTGCTGTAACTTCTGTTTTTTCTTCTACACGTTTTGGGCGAAGTTTGATTTTGTCAAATGAATAAGCATAGGATAAAGTTGCTGTCAAATCATTATTGCGAACGGTTTGCGAACTGCTGAAAAGCGTAATACAGTTTAAACTGAAATTATGCTTTTGCAAATAAATGTATGAACCGTTTAAACGGATATTAATAATGTCGTTGACTTTATCACCATTATTGAAACTGGTGTTATAACTGGTAGAAAAGGAAGTATTTAGTTTTTTGTCATAAAATAATTTAGTAGCGCCAACCGTTGGTCCTAAAATTAAATTATCACTAGTATCTAGTTTTCCTATTGTACTGTTGAATGAAGCCGTCAGATTTAGATCTTTCTGTGGATATCCAATAATGTATGAAAGTCCTGTGTTATAATAAGTGCTCGCACCGCCAGCAATTGTTTTTCCTTCTTGCTGATTTACGGCATCTTGCATACTAAAAGTTGCATTGAAAGCTTGTTTCTGTCTTTTATCATTTTTCAAAAGATAATTAACTGTAAGCGCTGCATTTTGATTGACCTGTCTGTAATTTAAAGTGTCTAAATATTCATATTGAGAAGTCTGATTGATGTAATCAAACTGATTTCTGCTATTGGTAAATGATTGAAAATTAGAATAATTTACATTGAAATTTAATTTCTGATTTGCTCTGAAATCGGCACTAATAGATGAAACCAATCTTTTCATCTGGCTTTGTTTCTGTTTGTCCAGATTGTCTTTTTGCAAACCTAAATTCAAGTTTAAGCTCAATTTGTCTTTGTATAAAGTTTGAGAAGCATTAACAGTAACATTTTCTAAGTCATTATTGAAATAATAACCTCCCAATGTTCTGTAATTCGGATCGATACGTTCGTAACCTAAACCTAATGTTCCTTTTCCGGCTGGATAAACCAATTGCCCTTTCATTGCTTTATAGCTTGTCGTAGTCGAGTTAGAATTTACAAATAATGAAGCAACATTTTTTGCCTTTGTATTTCCTTCATCTCTTGTATCTTCTGTTATTGCACTGTTTGCAAATTCAGTTAAAACCTGTAATTTTTTGAATAGTTTAAAAGAGGTTTCAAAACTGATTGCAGCATTTTCTTTTGGAACAACTCCCAATTCGTAAGGAACTGGAATAGAAAGTGAGTTAATCTCATCTTTTGCTCTAAAAAAGGTAAGTCCAAGATTTACTTTTTCTAAGGCGTACTGTGTTTTAAAACCGTAACCAAATCTTTTATACGTTGGAACCAATTCGCTATTGATTGCATCATATTCGCTACTTTTAACCAAACGTCCGTACATGGCGCTGATTTTAAATTTGCCTTGCGGAGTTAAATCAACACCCAAACCAGTAAATTGATGTCCGCTTAAGGTGTATGGAGAAAAAGTCATGCTAACATCTCCAATATGTCCAGTTATCCATTTATAAGATGGATGGATGCTTAAACGATTCATTAGAACTGGTCTATTGTAACCAAAACTTTGATTGGTGTACGAAAATGAAAAAGGTATATTATATAATCCTGCGACATTCACATTGATATTTCCGTTTAAGAAATAGGTAAAAGGTTCTCTGGCAGCATTTCCAGAATAGAATACTCCGCTGGCAGAAGCGCCACCAGAGACATTTATTAATTTGGCTTTTCCTAGTTCTTCAACATTGAAATTTTGTGCAAATCCCAAGGATGTAAACAATAGTATGCTAAAAAATGATATTCTTTTTAAATTCATTATAATATATTCAGGGCATGAAATAGGGAAGGGCTGGCCTTATATTTCGAACTATTTTTATTAAAATTGACTTTTCGATCAAATGATCATGGTTTATTGTATAATCAGTTTTCTCAGTTTTGTTCCCTGCTGAGATTCAAACAATACAAAATAGATCCCCGATGGAAGTCCGTTTAAACTAAAATTGAACGAATACGTATCTTGTCCATTTCCGCTTTTAGAATCAATAACCACATTATTATTTAGGTTATAAACTTTTACACTTGCCGGCATTACTTTGTCTAATGTTGCATCGACAGTAAATATTCCATTAGAAGGATTCGGATAAACCTTTATATCAAATTTTTTCTGTAAATCTGTTTCATCCGGATCAACATATTCGCCCTCGGTTACCAAAATGGTTTTGGTTTGATAAGACGTACATCTTCCTTTTTCAGTATTTAATGTAATATCATATTCCCCCGCTTTTGTAAAACTCATTTCGGCATAATCTCCATTATTTGTTGTTACAATTGCTTCTGGAGGTAATTTCCATTCGATTCTATCTGCTTTTGGATTACTGATATCTACAATGATAAATTTCTCATTGACGAATACTTGAGAAGACATTGCAAACTCAGAACTGATAGCCGAATCTTGACTCGAAATATTAATTGTATCTGTTGCCTGACATCCTAATTTGTTGGTTACAACAACAGTATAATTTGCAGCTTGAGAAACGGTGATCATTGCATTTGTGCTTTTGAATCCTTTATCAGAAGTCCATAAGTAAGTTGCTTTATCATCATCAATCGTTGCATTGATTGTCAAGCTTTGATCGTAACATAGCGTAACGTCTTCGCCAAGATAAATCACATCTTTTGGAGGATTTTCGATTGTAAAATCATAATTCATCACACAGCCTTTATTGTCTGTAATTTTCAGCGTATAATCTCCAGCTGAAGCATTGCTTAAAACACTAGATTTTTCGCCTGTATTCCATAAATATTGATAAGGTGCTTGTCCGCCAAAAGTTGTCATGGTAATTGTAGCATCAGATCCTCCATAACAAGTTGGAATTTTGATTACTCCAGTAGCATCCAAATGCAATGGCGCTTTTACAGTAATAGATTTTGAGATCGTACATCCATTAAAATCTGTTACCGTCACAGTGTATGTACCAGGAGAAACATTCTTTAAAATTTCAGTCTTAGCTCCAGTATTCCATAAATAATTGTATGGTTTTGTTCCGCCTGTAACAGCTGGTGTAATTGTCCAGTCTTTTCCATCACCACAAAGTGTGTAATCTGAAGAAAGTGTATTGTCTAGTTGTTGAGGTTGGTCAATCGTAAACAAATCACTTTTTGAAATGTTGTTTTTGCTGTCAGTTACCTCAACATAATAAGTTCCGATTCCTAGATTTCCTAAAGTTATGTTAGTTCCTAAAACTCCAGTTTCTGGAACAGAATACCATTTGTATGTATAACCTGAGATACCTCCTGTTACATTTGCTCTAAGGCTTGCATTTTTATCTCCGTTACATAAAACAGAATTTATTTTGGTAATAGTTGCCACTAATAAATCTGGCTGTTTTACTTCGTAAAGTTCAGAAGTCACAGAACAGCCTTTTGCATCTGTCACAATTGCATAATATTTACCTGCCGAAAGATTTGAAGCTGTTGCTGTTGTTCCGTTTACGGCAGCATTTGCACTTGTAAACCATTTGTAATTGTATGTAGGAGTTCCGCCTTGAACAGTAATATTGATGCTTCCATTAGAAAGTCCAAAACCTGTTGTTGGAGTAATTGTTTTTTGAGTTATTACAAGTTGTTTTGGTTCTGAGATCTGAACATTTACTATTGAAGTATAATTACATCCTTTACTGTCTTGCACTTGTATGTCGTAAACATTTGCTTTTAGATTTGAAATGGTAGCAGATAAATTATTAAATGCAATCCAATTGCCGTATCCTGAATCTTGCGATTTGTAACGGTATTGGAAATTATTGCTTCCGCCTGCAGCTGTAAGATAAATTGCTCCATCATTATAACCTAAACAGCTTGCATCTTTTTGTGTATTGGTAACAACAATTGGATCAGGTTGGGTAATTACGATTGAGTTGCTAGTGACTTCTACTTTATTAAAATCTTTTACAATGGCATAGTAAGTTCCTATTTCTAGGTTGCTTAGTAATGCATTTGATTCGTTTGGAATTTTTACATTATTCTTATACCAAGTAATAGTTCTAATACCAAAACCACCTTTTACAACAGCAGTTATAGAAGCATTTTTACCATTGTTACATGTAATTTCTGCCGATTGAGCAATGTTAATTTCTAATACATTATTATTGAAATCAAATTCTGTAGATTTTGTACATCCAGTTGCATCTGTTGCAGAAATTGTAAAAATGCTTGAAGCTAGATTTGTAAAATCGACTTGTTTTAAGTTTGAATTTGTTACGTCTTTAATTATGTTTCCGTTGCTGTCTTGACATACATATCTGTAAGGTGCGACTCCACCAACAATTTCAATATGTAATGAACCGTCATTATTGCCTGCGGTTGGAATAGTTGGTACAATTTTGTCCAAATCAAATCCGAAATCCTGAGGCTGATCTATTACAATGTTGCTTAAAGTTCCAACACATAGATTTCCGTCATAAGCACTAACCGAGTAAGTACCTTTTCTTAAAGAATATTGGTTTTTATCTGTGCTTCCGTTACTCCATAAATAAGTGTAAACTGGTGCTCCAGCGACAATATCAGGAGTTCCTCCAATAACATCAATTTCAACAATTCCATCATTTCCGTCATAACATGTTACATCTTGTTTGTTTGTTGTTGTAACAATAATTTGAGTTGGCTGTGTAATTTCGAATAGGTCAGAAGTTGTTTGATTGTTGTTTGAATCAATTACAATTACATAATATTTACCTTTTGTAATATTTCCTGTAGTTCCTTCAGTATTTAAAATAGTATTGATTAAAGTACCGCTTTCGTTGTACCATTTATAAGTATAAAATCCTTGTGCATCTGGCACACCAGTTCCTGTAACTGCTGCAGCTTTCAAAATACCTGTACCGTCAAAACAATCAATTACTTTTGCGATAGAAACATTTACTTTAAGTTCTAAAGGTTCTGTAATTGTAAAAGTTTGTTCTAAAGTACAGTTTTTGCTATCGGTTACAACAAGTTTGTAAGATCCCGCTGGCTGATTGTCTAAAACTTCGGTAGTTTGATCAGCAATTTCGGTATCATCCTTAAACCATTTGTAAGTGTATGTTGGAGTTCCTCCAGAAATTTGAACTGTAATTTTTCCGTTGCTTAAACCATATCCTGAAGCTGGTAGAATATTTTCGCTAATAGCTAATTCATTTGCTGGTTCCGTAATATTAATTGTTTCTGTTATCGAACAATTTACAGCATTATTATCAGATACTGTTACGGTGTATGTACCGTATGGTAAATCTGTAATATTGGTTTTCCCATTGTTATTTGCTGAATCGTAATTCCAAACAATATTATAGTCCGAAGAACCTCCAGTAATAGTCAAGTTTATTGTTCCATCATTTCCATTTTTACAAGAAACTTCTGTTTTAGTAAAAGTAATTGCTAATGGATCTGGCTGTGTAATCGTATATTCGTTTATTCCATATAAAATATTATTTTCTTGGTCTGTTACCTCAACAATATATTTTCCAGCTCCTAAATTAGAAACTTGATTTGTATTTGATAATGTTATATCTGAATCTAAAGCATTATACCACTTATAGATATATGCTGGTACACCTCCGGTAATTGTTGCAGTCAATTCTGCAGTAGTGTCGCCATAACATTTTATTTCTGTATTTGGCGTCATGTCGATACCTGTAATATCAAGTCTAGGCGGTTGTGTTAATGTATATTCTTTCTCAATGGTACAATTGTTTTGATCTGTAACGGTAAGAACATAAGTTCCAATTGTAAGCTGATCAATTTTATTAGTGCTTCCGATAATAGGAGATGTTCCTTTTACTCTCCATTCATAAGTGTATGCTTGAGTTCCGCCAGTAACATTTACTTCTAGAATACCATTTTTGGTTTCAAAACCAGTTAAATTTTTAACTTGAAGATCATTAATTGCCAATGGAGCCGTTGGCTGGCTTACTATAATGTCTTTTAGCTCAATAGTACAATTATTATCGTCTGTAATTAAAACACTATAAGTTCCTGCGAAAATTCCTGATAGATCTTTTGAAGTTTTATAAAAAGTTGCATCTTCACTATTTATCCATTGATATGTATATGGCGTGATTCCTCCAGAAATATTAATTGATATTGCTCCCGTTTGATTTCCATAGCATAAAACATTTACAACATTAGAAGCTAATGAAACGGTAAGTTGATCTGGCTGTCCAAGATCAATTTCTGCACTTTCAACTGCACCGACATTATCTGTTATAGTCAATTTATATTTTCCAAAACCTTGATTCGAAATTATGCTCGGAGCGCTCGAAATTGGATCGTAAGTACTGCCATTTAATTTAGACCATTCGTATGTATAGATTGAAGATCCTCCAGTTACTGTAGCTGTTATTTCTCCAGTTGTATTGCCAAAACATTTAATGCTTGACGTTTCTGCCAAGGAAACAACTAATTTCGGATTCTCTTCAACTGTAAAAGTTGCACTTACAGTGCAAGAATTCCCATCTTTTACTGTTAAAGTATAATCTCCAGCTTTAAGTCCGCTAATGTTTTTGCTATTTGAGCTGAATGCAGGAGTAACATTAGTAGAAACCCAGCTATACTCAAGTGTGCCAGTGCCTTCAGTTGCATCAGCAAGAGAAATTTCTCCGGTGCTTTGTCCATTAATTAAGACTTTTTTAATGGTTGGAGTAGGGATAATTATAAGATTTGGCTGATCAATTAAAATATTGTTTATTGTTACTGAACAGTTGTTTGCATCTGTTACAGTTACCCAATATGTTCCTTTAACTAAAGAATTCTGATTTTTAGCCGTACTTCCGTTACTCCACAAGTAAGTATAACCAGTTCCCACTGTTCCGCCAGAGACAGTAAGTGTTGCAGTTCCATTTGCTTCTCCATAGCAGATTGTTTTAGTAGTACTTACACTTGCTTGTAAAGGTTGGTTTGGTTGTATAAGCGTATACTCCGCAGAAACTGAAGGAGTTTGACCTTCATTTACTACGACCCTGTAGGTACCAAACGGGATATTGTTGATTTGTGCTTGTTCAGGTAATTGAGGGATTAAGTTTTGACCTTCAATTTTATACCATTTGTATGTATATCCAGAACCTAAACCTCCTACAGCTTTAGCTGTTATACTACCTGTTGATTCCCCAAAACACTTAACATCAGTATGGTCTTCAATTGCGACATCTAATGCCTTAAGTTCCAAATTTTCTTTAGTAGCAGTACAGCCATTAGCATCTGTTACAATAACAGAATAAGTTCCATTGTCAAGACCAGTTGCTTCGCCATTTTGGTCTGAATCTGGATTTATTAATGTTGTGCCTTTATACCAAGTGTAGGTATAACCAGGAGTTCCTCCAGTTGCAGATATTTTAATCTTTCCGTCAAGTGCTGACGAACTTGAAGGTTGGGTTTGTTGTATATTTGATCCAATTGATACTGGTGATGTAGGTCCTTCTATCTCAAAAGGAATTGGATTTGGAGAATATTTACAGCCTAATTTATCAGTAACCGTAAAGTAATATAGCCCTTTTTTTAATTGTGTTGGGTCTGCTACTACATTGTTTTGGCTATAGTCAGTACTAACAACAACTGTATAACCGCCAGTCGTTAATTCTGTTCCGCCAGTAATGTTAAATGTTATTTTTCCAGAAGCTTCGTTAAAACATTTAGCACCTACAGTAGTTGGTGTAACTTTAATTTCAGGATTATGTTTTACAGTTATAGTTTCGTAAGCATAATTTGGTGGTGTAGCATTATCAAATACTGTTAATGCATAGACACCAGCCTTACCAGTTACACTGCTGGTAGATTTAGTTTCTGTTGAATTATCTTCATAAGTTATCGTCCAAGAATAAGTATATGATCCGTTAGTTGTTAAAGTTCCTCCATCAGCAGTTGCCTTAAGGGTACTGGTTCCTCCAAAACAGTTGTTGATTACAGTTTCATTATAAGATACTGTTAGCTCTTTTAGAGGCTCGCCAACTTTAAATGTTGCTTTTTGGGTACATTTTTCATTTTCAGTTACAGTTACTTCGTAATCTCCAGCTTTTAATCCAGTGATATCTTTTGCTGTAGATGAAAAAGTACCATCTCCAATTTTTGTCCAAGAATAAGTGTAAGGTCCTACGCCATTAGTTATTCCGCCAGTTATTGGAAATAAAGTTATAGAACCATTTGCCAGACCTTTTCCTGAGGCAGCTTTTTCGGTTGCAGTAATAACAATCACAGCGGGATTACCTATCGTTACTCTTTTAACACCAGTTGGAGCTTGAGAGTGCGCAATGAAATTAGTAAGTAATAGAAAAAATAGTATAATTTTCTTCATATTTATAGTCTTTTGCATCTGTATCATGCAGTTATTTGTATTTCTAACTTTAATAAGTAATCTCGAATCGATTACCACCAAATCTATCTTTGATTTATTCAATTTTTGAATTTGAGCTTAAGGCAATGCCTTACCTGAAGCTTTATATTTGCACATCATTGGCGGTCACGCTTAAACAGTTTTTTTTATCTCTCACTTTTATATAATGATTTCCTTCTGTAAGGGTAAATACATTTGAAATAGCAGTAAACTCGACTTCAGTACCATTATCAACCGTATAATAATAAGGACTTTCCCCTCCTGAAGCTTTTAATTGTATTTTGCCTGGTTCGTTATGACATGCAGGTTGAGTTTCAATAATTTCAAATGTAAACTCACTTGGAGGACCAATTGTAAAGGCTGGATATGGCTCTTTATTTACGCTGGTCTGTTGCGAACCTATAAAAGATTGATACTTTATATAATATTGTCCTAGAGCTAAACCAGAAAAAGTATATACTTTATTTGTACTATCTACAGAAAGAGCAGGAGTTGGTATAAGCGCATTATCTGCGGTATAAAAATTAAACTCAAATCGTTCATTTGTAATTAATGCTCTATCAAATGTTAAAACCACTTTTCCATCATTATTGTACACACAACTAGTCGTTTCTGGTTCAGGATTTTTATTTAAAAATGGCGGACAAGGAATTACGCTGTAAGAAATAATATTAGAGTAAACTTCTTCTCCTGTTACTGAAGTATCTGAATCTATTAGAACACGAAAATCAATATTTCCAATATATGTTGTAGACAAATAGTTCGATCTATTGAATTGAAATGTTTCATTAAAAGCAGTGCTTATATTAGTTGACTGAAAACTTCCTCCTTCGATTCGATACTCCCAAAAGAAGCGTTGTGTTCCGGTGCATCCAACTGCTTGCAGATTTACTTTATCGCAGAAATTTGTTTCTTGTCCGTTTTGTGGATTTGGATTTACCAATACTTGATTACTAATTATGCTAAATTCTGGAACGATTTCGGCACCTGCTCGACCTCCAGAACCACCAACTCCATTAAAACAGTTAGCATTGAAATCAGTAGCAGTAAATGATGAATCCCAATCTTCTCCGCAAGGACCGCTACAATGATAAGTTTCTGGTCTATATGCATAAAAATAGAATTGAGTAGGTTTTTCATTAAAAATCAAATAGTCTCCAACATTTTTTATTGCAACAAGTAAATTTCCATCAGCTTTTTTAATCCAGTATTGATAATAATAATCACCACTCGGAAAAAAAGATGTTGTGTAACTATACGAACTAGTATTACTATTGATAATATAGGTAGTCTGTGCGGAAAGACTTCCGACAGAAAATAAAATAATGAAAAAAGTATAGTAGAGTTTCTTCATATTATTGATTAGCACTTAAATCGATACAAGAATTTGTATCTCTTACTTTAATTGAATGTTCACCAGCAGATACATTTATTTCTCCTGTAGAAGAAGTAAATTGAACTTCCGAACCTGAATCTATTTTGTAAAAATATGTTCCTGTGCCTCCAGATGCGGTTATTATTATTTTTCCTTGTTCATTATTGCATAGTGGTTGTAAATCAGTTACTTGAAATGTTAAGGCTTCTGGGAGAGGAATTTTAAACGTTGGATCAGGAGATGGATTTGTACTAGTTTCCTGAGCTCCAATAAAAGTTTGATATTTAAAAGAATAATCACCCGCGGGGACATCTGTAAAACTTAATTTTCGATTTACAGCATCAATTGAATAATCAGAAAATCCAACAGTTATATTCCCTGGCTGTTTGAAAAAAGTAAAAAGAAATTTTTCATTGGCTACTAAATCTCTGTCATAAGTTAAAACTAACTGGCCATCATTCTTATTAATGCAAGTCGTAGCTTTTGTGTCTGGAAGCCCAACTAATCCAGGAGGACACGGAATAATGTCATAAATAATCTCGTCAGTGAAACTTGTACCATAACCTGTTCTGATTTGGAGTTTGTTTTTTCCATCAGAGCCTCCTAAAGTTGCCATATTAAAAGAGATTGATCTTTTAGCTTGATAAGTGCTCGGAAAATCAGTCCAAGCTCCACTATCATAACGATATTGCCAGTTCCATCCTCTGGTTAATGTTATCATGTCATTTTTGCAATAATTGGTATTTACAGGTTGTGGGAGATAGATTCCCATCATATCAGCATCTCCAATACATCCTCCGAAAAAATCAGAATCAAAGGTATTTGGATCGTATGCAATAGTTTTACTTAAAGTACAATCGCTACCATCCTTGTTTCCTGCTGTACGACTGCTACATACAATTTTTGTTGGATTATCAGTTATGTAAAAGAAAGTATATGCAACAACGACATCATCTGTGGTATTACTGCCTTCAGTTACAGATTTAGAACCTATTGTTATACTTAAATTCCCTGCGTGACTTCCATTCCAGCCTTGAAAAGGGTCTAATGTTGTTCTTACGAGCATACCATATTTGGTTGCCTGTGCATTTGAAAATTGTATTAATCCAAAAAAGAGAAATAATACAGAAAGTAATTTTGTTCTCATTTTCTTAATCATTAGCGTTTTTATCTATGCAGCCACTGAGATCAGTAACTATTATATCGTAATTGCCTTCAGTTAGATTTCGAATGTAATATTTGCCATTACTAACCTCAGGAGTAACCTCGGTACTATTTTTGTAAAAATGAAAGGGAGAAGTTCCGCTTGTAATCGTAACTTCTATAAATCCATCATTTCCGTCTACACATGATGGTTTTTGCTGATCTGTTATTTGAAAACTTAAAATTTGAGGTTCTTTATAAGTAAATGTTTGACTAGATGAGGTTAATGTACCTCTTGGTACAGTGCTCATTCTTGCTTGATAATTAATTTTATATTCCGCATTATTTTCAAGATTTCCGAGATCTACAAAAGAATATTTATAAAAACCTGTGGCATCATCATATGTGAGTTTTTCAACAACTGGCTGTGCTTGAAGTGGAGTAGGTGTAGACAAAGTTGTTTTTTGAACATAAAGCGGTGCAATATCTTCATTTAGATATAAGTCACGATCAAAATAAACAATTAGAGACTGAATATTATCACCAGCACACTTTGGCCCCTGGTAGGCAACTTTTTTTAATACTGGTGCGCCTGCAGTGTATATAATACGATAAGAATCTGTAAATGCTCGAACACCATAGCCAAGTCGGAAATCAATTGGACCAAAATGATTTACATGATCAGCTCCTAAAATATCTTCTATAGTAAATGATGGGGTTGGAGTATTAATAGTGACTTTTCCAGCTACGACAGGGACATCAATCCATGTTGCTTTATTGTCTATGGAATATTGCCAATGATATACCTCAGAAGGAAATGGTATAGGACCACTTCCAGCTGTTGCAATTAAATCTATCATTTCCCCTGAAATATATTCAGGAGGTGTAAATGTTCCATTGGGATATAAATTGTAACCAGGTTTGCTTATGACGATTCCGTTTGGTCTGAAATTTTTTAACATAACAGTTCCTATACAGACCTGGGTACTTGGGTTTATAGAAAAACCACCGGCATTTCCGCCACCAGTCAATGATTGTATAACTCCCAATGATGCATTAGTCGTTCCGTTGTATGTATAACCAGTATTTGTAATTACTTGATTTGCAATTTCACTGCAGACATAGTAAGGTATAGATGGCACACCTCCGCTACAGCTGCAAAATACCTGCGCAGAGAAATTATAAGTTGTAGAAACGGGAATGCTATAAGTTTTAATTGTAGATGCGGTACTAGTAATATTTTCGCTTATCAGAGTTGTTGCTCCATTTTTTAAAGCCCACATAGTAGTATTAGCATCACAAGTTTTTCTTGTTTGCGCAGGGACGTTGGTATTGTTACAGCCAAAAGATCCTCTATAGTATTCCACATCAACAGAATAATTAAGGCCCGTCTGAGAGAATATTGGACTCGTCACTATAATAAGAAAAATAAAGTAAAGTTTCTTCATATACTATCGTTCGCACCTAAATCAATGCAATTATTTTTGATTATAACCTTTATATATTGTGTTGCAGAAGTGAGTTCAACTTCACTTCTTGAATCTATTTTATGGTAATAAGACGCTGTTCTTTCTGAAGCTTCAATTCTTACAGAACCATTTTGATCACAACATTGTGAATCAGTTCTAATAAGTTGAAAAATCAAAGGTGATATTTCAGTTATTAGCCCCAAAAAGAGAAATAATACAACGAGTAATTTTGTTTTCATCTTTTTAGTCATAAGCGTTTTTATCTATGCAGTTACTGGTATCAGTAACTACTATATTGTAATCCCCTTGGCTTAAATTTCTTATGTAATATTTTCCACCGCTCAATTCTGGAGTAACTTCTTCTTGATTCTTATAAAAATGAAAAGGCGAAGTACCGCTAGTAATTGTGATTTCAATAAAACCATCATTCCCTCCTGCACAAGAAGGAAGTTCGCCTTTAGTATTAAAACTTAATTTTTCAGGATCTATATATTTGAATGGAGTATTGGTGCTTTCTAAAGCTCCAGTATTCTGTTCATTTAATCTTGTTTGGTATTTGATATTGTAGGTTTGGCCATTTTCTAATGTTCCTAAATTTGAAAAAGAGTATTTATATTTTTGAGCTACCGAATCAAATACAAGAGATTTTATTACAGCTGTATTTTGAAGAGATATAGCTGATGTAACGCTATTTATGACATACATAACACTGATATCTTCATTTTGTGTAAGATTGCGATCAAAAAAGACATCAATTGCCTGAATATTATCTCCATTGCACTTAGGGCCTTGATAAAAAATTCTTTCTGCTACTGGAGCACAAGGTGAATAAGTAATAGTAAATGTTTCAGAAAAAGGTCTTCCGATGTAACCAAGCCTAAAATAAAGAGGTTTTTTAAAATAATTAATATGCGAATTACCTAAAATTTCTTGTATAGAAAATTCAGTAATAGCTCTATTATTTTTAGCAATTGGCAAGTCAATCCAAGTTGTATTATCGACAGAATACTGCCAATGAAATGCTACGTCAGGATAAAGTCCAGCACCATTTACAGATAAATTTAGCATTTCGCCAGCACATACGTTATTTGGATTTTCAAGATTTAAATTGGTAATAACAAAATTACTTGGCTTGAACTTCGAAATGCGCGCTGTAATTCCGCAAGGAGAATCACTAAATCCAGCAAAGCCATTTACTATTAAATTATCAAGTGTGCTAGTCACAGAAGTGTTTGTATTGCAAGATCCGCTATTACCGCTTTCATAATGGACACTTCCTGTAGAATTGATTGAGATTAAAAATGTACTTCCTATTGAAAAGACTTTGTTTGTATAGCTTGTTGTATTTTTGGCATTTGGAACATAACCATTTTTACTGCCTGAAGCTACCGTAATTGTGCTATTTTGTTTCACAGACCAAGAAAACTGTGTTGCTTCAAAAGTATTATAAGTAGGTCCCTGTGCACCTTCCCAGCAAGTATTACATAATACACCATCTACTACATCAAAATCATAAGTTTGACAATAGCAAAATGCATTAGTAAACAGAAAAAATAGTAAGTAGAGTTTCCTCATGCTGGTATTAAACTTGGGGTTTAAAAAACTAGATTTATAAATTAAAATTTGACAGTATAGAAATCCATTTTAGACGTTCTTCCATCTTTAAATAATGCTCGTATTCCGTATTTATAAGTTGTGTTAATTGTTAGTGTTGGATCTGATAATTTTCTCGTTTCTGATTTTACAACTTGAATAAGCTGTAATGGCTCTGCATTGGTTGCTTTGTAGATTTCAAAACTTTCTACATTGCTTTCATCATAATTCCAAGACAAATCAATGCTTTTAGTATTGACATTGGCTTGCGCGAAAAATCCTTTTACAGCTTGTTTTACAGTATAATTTGGCACAAACAATGCAACTTCTGGTGAAGCATTAGAAACTAATCCGCTTTCATCTTTCGCAAAAATTGCATATCTATAGGTATTGCCTTCTTTTGTCTTTTTATCCTGATAAGTTTCAATTTTATCTGTGCCATTCCAGATTAATTCCCATTGCGCTTGGTCATTTTCTTTTCGATAAAGCTGATGTGATTTTGCATCTTGGCTTTGGCTATTTATCCATTCTAAATTGACTACTCCATCTACAATTTCATATTTAGTAAAAATTGGAGAAGTAGGAGGAATCACGTCTGGTTTTTTAACAATTAAAGTTTCTGAAAATGGAGACATATTATAGCGATAATCGACAGCTATAATTTTGTAATATACCTTATCATTCAAACTTTTAATAACCACTTTGTCCTCATAAGTATTTTTTTCGTGTGGACTAACAGTCAACTGACTAAATTCTTCTCCAGCAATATTTCCTCTATATATACGATATCCTAAAAGATCTTTTTCTTTATTTGGTGTCCAAGATAATTTTACAACTCCTAAACTATCAATAGTAGCTTTTAAACCAAGAGGCTTTGCTGGCGGAATAGAATCTACAGGCTGAACAAGCATAGGGAAAGAGGTTCTGCTGCTTCCGTTTTTTCCAATTGCTGTTATGGTAAAATAATTTGTGCCAGCAAGTTTATTATAAGTTACCGAACGATCTTTAGGTGGAATATTTTTAAGAACTTTAACGTATTTGTCGTCATCATAATCAGAACGATTTAGTTCGAAACTAGAAATTTCTGGATTCCCTTCTTCAGGAAATTCCCAAGTTAAAGTAACAGTAGAATCATCTTTGAACTCCTTTACGGTCAAATGAGGTACATATTTTAGTAAAGATTTCCCTTTACCAGAAACGACATCAGAATAAGGGCCTAACTCACCAAAAGGAGAAATACCCTGAATACGATAACTATAAGAAGTATTATTAGAAATAGAATCTACATAAAAAATTCTATTGTTGTTTGAATTTTCCTGACTTAAACTAGTATATGGTTTTTCTGTAATTCTTTTATAGTTGTTAACCTTATCTGTTGATCTTTCTACATAATAACTTCCATAAACATGTGCAAGAATTTTAAAATTCCAGCTTAACATAGTATTGTTGTCTGTAAAATGAGCCGTAAGATCCATAGGTTTTGGTAAAGGCTCATATTCTTTTAAACTTACGAAAACACCTCCATAAACAATACCTAATTCCTTTTCAGGAACATTTGAGGAAATGCGATAGGCATATTTTTCATTTTGTTTGACATTTTTATCTTCAAAACCTAAACCTGCTTTTTTTGCAATTTCAAAATCTTTGTCGGCAGTATATAATGCAAATGTAAAACGCTGTTCTGCTTCCTCAGAAAGGTTTACAATAGATTCTAAATTATCACCTCCAGCTACGCTAAAACTTTCTCCAAAAATTGCTTGTGCCATGATGGCTGCATTATCATTTCCATCAATTAATTTTTCCCAGGTTTCTACAGGTTCTGGTTTAAACGCTTCAGCTAAAACAACACGTTCTGGTTTTGTCAGTGTTTTATTGTCTCTTGTAACGGTGAATCTTTCGATTAAATAACCATAAGTATTTAATTTTTTCCAAGCAATTGGAGTGTTTACTGCCCAACGCAGTAAAATACGATCTTTTTGAACCCTTGCAATTACTTGGATTTCGTTCTTTTTTTCTATGTCATTATTTTCTTTAGAATTGTTTTGCGCAATTCCAGAAAAAGTGAAAATTAAAGAAAGGATAAAGAAAAATTTGAACTTCATTATTAAATTGATTTATTGAATGTGAATACAGAACTGCTTCCTAATTGTCCTCCAGGAAGAGTGTAATTCAGTTTTATGTTATAGTTTCCTTGTTTGATATATGGGAATTTCCCATTAATGATATAATCATACTTCGTAATCATTTGCTGATTAAGAGAGTTTATGTACTTATTTACCACTTTATATCTTAGATTAACAAAATCTGTTTTATAGTAGTATGGCATATTATATCTGTATGGCAAATATTCTTTAAGCATAAAACTTGTTGGATTATTAATTAAATAATCTTGATACCAAGCCAATGTTTCTACACCTTTTGTTGGCGGAACTCCAAGAGTTGATGCATTTCTGTCAAATTGAAGATCTGCTTCTAAAGGATATCCTTGATAAATCAATGGGAAAATCTCGTTCTTATAATAGCTATCATCCAGAATCGCTTCTACATTTACCAATGGAACAAACATTGTTTTTGCATTACCAATAATTTCGATTTCATCAAATGGTTCAGTTGAACTGTTTAATGACTGTAAAGCATGAACATCAGAGTAGATAATTTCTACCAAAGTCTGTTTCGGTTTCTTTGCCGCCATTTTTTCTGAGAAGCTGTTATATTGGCTTGTATTGAAATTATATTGCAATAATTCTACGCCGTCACCACCAGTTACAACTTCTGCCAGTTTACTGTCTTTTATTTCAACATTTGCATTTTCACCCAAATCTTGGTTCGTATAACTTTCTTTCAAATTGCTGTTGGCATCACTTTTTGTTTCAAGTGTCATTAAAGAAATATTATAAGTTTTAGATGTTTGTAACGCTGGTAAATCTATACTTACTTTTTTCAGAGTACTATTATAAGTTATTGCCCCAGTACTTGAAGCTGTTCCAGTTTTGTAGAATGCTTTTTGAGACTGTCCTTGTTTTAATTCAAACAAATAAGGCTGTCCTTGTTTTAGCACTACATATGCTTGTTTAGATTCATTTTGGTAAACATATTTCTGATCAATTACAGGATAACAATACGCAATATTGGTTACAGGAATATTGTTTGGCGCAAGTCCTGTAGCGAAATTTCGAACCTCAGTTTCAGTAGCAACCTGACCTTTGTCTAAAACCGTTTTCCATGCTCCATTAGTAAATTCCTGAAAACTTACTTTTACCGTACTGATAAGATTTGAGTTTGGAGGAAATACATCAAAAGGAGTAAAGCTTAATAAATCTTTAGTTTGATTCCATGTTATTTCTCCTGGAATCACAACACCATCTTTTTTAATCGTGTATTCTTCCAATTTAAGTCTATATGTTTTAACGCCTGAATCTTCTTCTAATGTGAAACTTTTATCTACTGGTACATTAAAACCTACCTGAGGTACTGCAAAAACGCTTACATCTTTTGCGCCTTCACCTGGCGTAATGTCAGCAATTGTTTTTAATCCGCCTAATGGTGCGTCATTGACAAACTCACATTGTTTTCCAAATTCCAATTTAAACCTAAAACTTCCTTTAATGGCACCGCCGAGTAAGTTAAAATAACCTCCGAGATAACCTCGAATCCAGACGGGATTAGGCAGTTTGGCCTGTAAAAGAACTGCTCCACCACCTTTTATGATAGATATTTTCTTTCTAATCATGAATAATTTGATGTTGATTCCGAGTTCTCCCTGCAGATAAGCATAGGATTGCCCGTTAGCATACCATCCATTAAGACCAATTTGTCCAGAACCTTTACATTGTGCTTCGCCATAATCTTTAACCATAATATCAAATCCAAATCCACATTGGAAATTGGCATAAAATATCAAGAAGGTTAAATCACCAGTTTTTAAACTAAAATCAGATCCAAAAGCAAAACCTTTACCATTTCCAATACTGTTTTCATCTCTCATATAATCTAGAGATTCAACACTAACACCTAATATTTGAGCAACAATGTCTGGTGGAGGAGGGCTGGCAGGAATATCGTCTCCAATCATAAAGTAACCTCCAGCTTCTACTTCAAAAGAACCAATTGCTAGTTTTATTCCTAAACGATCTGTTGGTGTACCCATTCTAATGTACCACTTATCTGGTGCAAAATGCAGTACCGCCCAACCAGCTCTATTGCCAGAAGCACGACCTTTGATGAAACCTCCAGGAGTGTCGATATATAAATCAAAAGTTCCGTGTAAAGTTTTAGATCTAAAATCATATTCAATTGCTGCGAAAGCATTAATTCCCATTCGCGCTTTAACATCTGTAGGATATAGCTGCTCGGCTGCTTTAGAAAGATTTGAAGTTTTTAAAGCTTCTAATGCAACTGATGACATTAAAGATTCATTTTCAGTTACGGTTTTTAAAGCTTCTGTTAATTCAGATGCTCCAGGTATTTCGAATGTTTGCATTACGTGTCCTTCACCATAAAGACTGATTCTATTAATACCACCGTGAGTATTAAATGCAATTTCAAATCCTGCACCACCCCAAAAGGCATCTGCAGTTGCTGTTCCAGCAAATTTGATCATCGCTTTTACACCAAGACCAGAATCTATATCTGGAACATAATTTGAACCCGACGCGACAAAGCTGCTGCTAAATCCGTCCTTTCTCATTTTGTAGTAAGCACCACCGCCAAAACCTTTAAAAGTGATGGCACCTGCAGGAATATTTAGATTGTCAACCATGGCATCAACGTACCAATATCTAAATCCTTTACAGCCAAATATTGCATTTGCTTCAACAGAAATACCACCAGTAAAATCGGCACCAAGCATTCCTTTAAAACCATTTCCATAAATAGGATCATCATCTAGGATGGTAATACTTCCTTTAAATTTTACACCTCCAAGATCGGCGGCTATTTTTATTTCTTCAAATTTAACGCTGTCGAATTTCCATTTCTGAATTCCCTCATTTTCTTTAAATTTCCCAATAAGATCAAATTTGGTACGGCCATTAAATTGATCTTTCATCATGTTAACAGAAAGATCAAGTCGTAATCTTGCTGAATTATCATCAGCAATAAGCGCTATTTCATGAATCGTAATTGGAAAGTTTGCAACTTTTGAAGATCCTAGCTCATCATCGTAATTATCTTTATAACCAAAATAATCAGTTTTAAGAATAGGTGTTACAGTTTGAAGCTGAAGGTTCTGGAATATGATTCCTTCAAAAAGAATAATTTTTTTAGATTCAGGAACTTCACCGTCTACTAACTTAGGAGTTCCATCAGGTGTGGTAACTGCTTTTCCTGTAGTTGGATCTAGCTCTATTTGGTTACCATCCTTATCTATTGCTCCTTTTTCAATTTCACCCTTTGCATTAGTGGTTTCTGTGCGATACTTAATACCACTTTTTATGTCTTCAGGATCAAAGGTTTCATTTAGGACTTTTTTAGTTTCAGTTCCGTCTTTTGCTTCACTTTTTTCTAAAATAGCAGTTTTAATGGTCAGGTTACCATTTAATAATGCTTTAGGTAAAAACTTGCCTTCCTTTACTTTTAATTCAATGTAAGAACCCTTTTCAATATTTGCAGTTGCCTTAAAAGCTGAAAAACACAAGTTTTTGGCTATTTCTGCTTTTAAAAGATAGGAATTATCAATTGGGTTTATGATTGCATTATACGCAAGTTCAACTACAGCACCATCTTTACATTTTGCTCCAGTATTCGTTATCGGAAGTACAAAAGATCCTCCAAATCCACCTGCAACCAAAGTATTGGCTTTAAATCCTAAATTGATGCTTTTTACAGAAAATGACCATCCGCCAGCACTTCCAGCATTAATATCTAAAATGTTATTAGCCGCAAATGTTCCGGAAACACCCATTCCGTCAATAAGTAAATCAGTGGCAGAAAAAGCAACCCTTTTCTGTCCTGATTTTATTTTGAATTCCTCGGGTAATGTGATCTCTACGGTTTTAGCATAAAAACCTCTCCATAAAGATTCGTTTCCTGGAACTAGATAGTCTTTTTGATAATTGGTTGGCCAGACTATTTTATCGGAATTTCTAAGGTCACTTAAATCTATCTTAGCATCTTTTACCTGAAAGCAAAGACCAGAAAAATTTGTAATTTGAAATTTTGGAAGTGACATTTCAATCAAAATATCATTCCAATTCGTTGCCTTCGTATTAAAAGTCCCAATTACGGGTTTGTCTTTAATGATTTTATTATCGGCATCTACAGGAACAATTATTTTTTGTGAAAACTGTACATCTGCTGTAATACCAAGCTCTTTAAAACCGTTACAATCAATAGTTACATAGGTTTTATTGTCAATTTTTCCAGTGGTCATATTCATACCACCTTTCAAAATCAAAATAGCTTTACTCCCTAAAATAGGAATAGGAACATCACCAAGTAAAACTAAATTAGTATCGCCTGTTAATCCTCCTTTATGAGATAATTTAATATTGTTTGCTCCAAAGAACAATTCTTTTCTTCTACCGGTAGAATCAGCTTGAGGAATGATAATTCTAACAAAAGCAGTTAATTCAGTATATTTTGGTGTAAACTTAGCACTGCTAATCCCAAGCATATATTGAACTCCTCCAATTGTCTTTTTGATTCCAAGGGGAAGCATAGATAATTTTTGAGGCTCAAGAAAATCAGTAACATTGCTGCTTTTTTCTATTTCTTCAAAAGTAGCTTTTGCCAGTTTTAAATCCTCATTGGTTTCCTGTGCTATAGGGAAATTCTTTTTTAAATAACCATTTGTAAATTCACTTTCAGAATTTTGATGATAGTTAAAAGAGTTTGAAGAATTGGCAACATTATTTAAAATAATGTTTTTTGAAGGTACAAGTTTTTTAGGATTACTTAATGTATCTATATAAGTATTAGAAAAACTATTAAAACTTACAAGAAATAAAACGACACTTAATACAAAAGAAGGAAACTTTGAAGTAATTTTTTTCAATTTATAGTAGGTTTGGTTATGTATTTTGAGATTGGGGCTATTAAAGAAGAATTGCTAAAAAAGTTAAAATTTTGGGAATTCTAATCTTTAGAGTAGCAATATTTAAGAATGTAAAGTTATTTCCATAGAATCTGATTTGGTTTAAAACGTAATAGACTATTAAAATTTTCCCAAAAGTATATATTTAGTTATATAAATCCTTACGGTTTTCCACATTCTGAAGAAAAAATAAACTAATAGTATAAAAAAAGCCTTCTGAAACTCAGAAGGCTTATAAATTATTTATCTCTTTTTTTGCTGTCCTGGAGCATAAGCTTTAGCACTTTTGTCTCCATTCATTTTTTTGGCTTGTCCTGGTGGTATTTTTTTACCTGAAGTTGTGTGAGTGTGTGTATGCGTGTGTGTACTACAACTGATTACACTTAATACTAGGAACACAAGTACTAGCACAATTACTGCGATTTTGGTAAATTTTGATGTCTGCATTTTTTTTTATTTTTATTTGAGGTGTTGCAAATATAATCGAAATGTTATCTTTAGCTATATTTCACCTTAGTTTAAAATGATTTCAAATAAATTAGTATCAATAAAAAAAAGCCCTAGAAAAAATCCAGAGCTTTTTTAAAATATGTTTTTACAGAAAGACTATTCCTCTTTCATTGTATGATAAACGTTCATAACGTCATCATCTTCTTCGATTTTCTCGATTAATTTTTCAACGTCAGCGATTTGAGCTTCGGTTAATTCTTTTGTGATTTGCGGGATGCGCTCAAAACCAGAAGATAAAATTTCAAGACCTCTGTTTTCTAATTCTTTCTGTAAAGCACCAAAACTTCCAAAAGGAGCATAGATTAAGATTCCGTCTTCATCTTCAAAAACTTCCTCAGCACCAAAATCAATAAGTTCTAATTCTAATTCTTCAGCATCAAGACCATTATTTGCAATTCTGAAATTACAAGTGTGATCAAACATAAACTCAACAGAACCTTGAGTTCCCATTGTTCCGTTACATTTGTTAAAATAACTACGAATGTTTGCTACAGTCCTGTTATTGTTGTCAGAAGCAGTTTCGATCAAGATAGCGATTCCGTGAGGAGCGTATCCTTCAAACAAAATCTCTTTATAGTTAGCAGTATCTTTATTACTAGCATTTTTAATCGCGCGCTCCACATTGTCCTTAGGCATGTTAGCAGCTTTCGCGTTTTGTATAACAGCTCTTAATCTAGAATTGGCATCTGGGTTAGGACCACCTTCTTTAACAGCCATTACGATATCTTTACCAATTCTGGTAAATGTTTTGGCCATTGCAGACCAACGTTTCATTTTTCTTCCTTTTCTAAATTCGAATGCTCTTCCCATTTCTAATTTTTAGTTTTGTGATGCAAAAATACGGTTATTCCTTATTTTTCCAAAAACAAAATTGTTCTTTTTTGTTTCAGTTTTAAGGTTTAAAGTTTCAGGTTTCAAGTTACTTGGTTTGTGTTGAATTTAACCGCAAAGTTCGCAAAGTTTTTTTATTTAAGATTACGCTTATAAACACAAAGCTCGCAAAGCTAAATGGATAAAGCTTTGCGAGCTCGTTTATTTTGTAAATTAACTTAAAAATTTCTTTGCGTAAACCTTTGCGCACTTTGCGGTAAAAAAACTTCTCATACAGTTAAACCTGAAACCTGAAACCTGAAACCTGAAACCTGAAACAAATCCCTTATTTACTCATCCCATTAAACTCGTTTATAATATTTACGGCTTCGTTCAGGTATGGATTGGTTTTGAGATTATCCATTTGATATTGGTTAATCGCTTTTTCATTTGAAGCGCCAAGTAAAAACTGATTAATACTCGAATTATAAACATCCAGTGGATTATTCTCGTCATTAAAAGTATTAATCTCTGTCCAAAGAGCATTAAGCGTTTTTTTCTGTTTGAAAACCGCATCTAATGTCATCGGAATTTCAGACTTTGGAGTATTTACAATCTGATCTATTTTAAGGTTGATCTTTTTGATATTGTTAAAAAAGTAATTATCTGCAAGTCTATCTGAACTGTTTTTGGCAATTTTATCAATCAAATTTCGCTTTACATACGTTTTATATTTTAAGAAAGGCTCTATACTATCGTTTTTAATAGCAGTCGGAAAATCACTTTCTTTCTGATAAATATCCTCATAAAATTCAGGAAGGACAACATCTGGTTTTACACCAAAATACTGATGGCTTTTTCCTGTAATTCTATAAAATTTATTAATCGTAATTTTTAAGAAATCCGTATTTTTCTCTTCGTCAAGCGGAAGAATAGTCTGCATTGTCGCTTTCCCAAGTGTATTGCTTCCTAACAATAAAGCACGATTATAATCCTGCATTATAGAAGAAAAGAATTCGCTTGCCGAAGCCGTATTGCTGTTAACCAAAACGACAATTGGACCTCTATAAATAACACCTCTAAAAGGGTCATTTATAACCGATTTCTCTTTTTTATTATCAATTACAATAGAAAGCGGACCGTAATCTACAAACATTCCGGCAAGTTTTATAGCTTCTTCCATAGAACCGCCGCCGTTGTCAATAAGATCAATTACAAGACCTTTAATATTATCTCTTTGGAGTTTTATAACTTCGCGTGCGACATCATCAGCACAGCCTTTTCTGCTGTTTCCATCTAAATCTGCATAGAAACTTGGAATTTTTATGTAGCCAATTTTATTGTCCTTGCCAATAATGAAACTGAAAACAGAATTATCTTCATCTTTCATCATTTGCTTTTCGATGTAAACATCAAAACTTTTACCCGAATTACGTTTTAAAGTAAGTGTAATATGTTTGTTGTTTTCAGATAAAATCATGGTAGAAATAGACTCTAGCGAAGCACAAGAAACTTGAAGGGTTTCTTTTTGATTTGAAATCGAAATAATCTGATCGCCTTTTTTTATTTGTCCAGTTTGATATGCAGGACCATTTGGATCTACTTCATCAATGATAATTTCGTTTTTCTCATTCAAATTAACCGTCATTCCAAGCGATAAATGTTCTTTTGATAACGAAGCCACAAAACTAGTTTTAGAATCATCACTAAAATAAGCCGTATGAGGATCAAAATAAGTACAAAAGAAATTGTATAACTTTTCTTCCTGTTTAGCATTGCTTTCTAATAAAGTCGTAAAACGGCAAATTTCATTTGAGACAATTCTATTTTTTGAAGCTTGTTCAATGGTCTTAAAATTAGCTTTTATGGAATCTAAATCTTCACTTGTTTCAGCAATATCGTCTAAAATTTGATAACGCAGTTTTTTTACCCAAACCTTTTCGATGTCTTCTTTTTTAAGATAAAAGGCAAAAGACTTTTTATAAAAACGAATCGTATCTTTTTTATTGTAATCAATAGGCAGAGTCTGAATTTTTTCTAAAACTTTTTTAGTTCGTATAAGGCCATCGACATATTTCGCTTTAATTTCACTAAGAAAACTGCAGTCATTCTTTAAAATTAAATCATCAAGATTGTAACGGTATTTTTGAGCCAATTCATCGTATTCGCTCTTAAAAAAGATATTGCGCGAAGGATCCAGATCGTTAATGAGATTGTCAAAAACGAACACAGATAAGCTGTCATCAACAGGTTTAGGTCTAAGATGCTCTTTTTGAATAAGCGCATTTATTTTGTTTAATATTTCACAAGTTTCTGCGCTGTTCTGACCAAAAAAGACAGTTGATGTCAGCAAAAAAAGGAGTAGTGAAATCTTTTTCATAAATGGAAATTCGTGGGTTCATGATTAAAGTTACACTAATTTTTTTACAAATTGTAGTATTTTTATTGAAATATCGACGACAAAAAGTTTTTAACCGTTAAACGAACAGATTAAGAAAAGAATTAACCCGATTTTTTTCATTTTGAGACAAAAAAAAATGCATTACAAACGTAATGCATTCTTCAAATTATAGGTTTAAATTATTTCTTGTAAAAAGGTAATTTTACCACTTTAGCAGGAACATCATTTTTTCTAATTCTAATAAAAATATCACTGTCAACAGCACTGTTTGCAACAGTAACATATCCTAAACCAATTCCTTTATTCATAGAAGGAGACATAGTTCCAGAAGTTACAATTCCAATTACCGTTCCAGAGCCGTCAACAATTTCATAATCGTGTCTTGGCACTGCGCGCTCTTGCATTTCAAAAGCAACTAATTTTCTTGTAACACCAGCTTCTTTTTGCTTTTTAAGTGCTTCAGAATTTGTAAAATCCTTAGTGAATTTAGTAATCCATCCTAAACCAGCTTCAAGAGGAGAAGTAGTATCATTAATATCGTTTCCGTAAAGGCAGAATCCCATTTCTAAACGTAAAGTATCGCGTGCAGCAAGACCAATCGGTTGAATTCCGAAAGCAGCTCCAGCTTCAAAAACCTTGTTCCAAATTGCTTCAGCATCAGCATTTTTGCAATAAATTTCAAAACCTCCAGAACCAGTATACCCAGTTGCAGAAATAATTACATCACTAAAACCTGCAAAATCACCCACTTCAAAATGGTAATATGTAATCGCAGACAAATCAACAGAAGTTAAAGACTGCATAGCTTCAACCGCTTTTGGACCTTGAATTGCCAATAAAGAATATTCATCAGAAAGATTCTTCATATCAACTCCCAAATCATTGTGAGAAGTAATCCAGTTCCAGTCTTTTTCAATATTAGAAGCATTTACAACTAGCAAATACTCTTCCTCTTTCATTTTATAAATAATCAAATCGTCAACAATTCCGCCTTCATTATTTGGTAGACAAGAATATTGCGCTCTTCCAATTGTCAAAGTCGATGCATCATTTGAAGTCACTTTCTGAATTAAAGCCAAAGCATTTGGACCTGTCAACAAAAATTCACCCATATGCGAAACGTCAAAAACACCCACACCATTACGAACTGTTTCATGTTCAGCATTAACTCCTTCGTATGTAATAGGCATGTTATAACCTGCAAAAGGCAGCATTTTCGCTCCCAAACCCTCATGTATGTGCGTAAGCGCAGTATTTTTCATTGTGTTGTTATATAAAATTGTTCTGCAAATCTATTCAAAAAATATCGAATTAGAATGCCTTAAATTATAAATTTCGCAATAATCAGGAGCTATTTCCTGCTATCCGCTATATTCCCGATAAACAAAAACTACGGCTAAAGAGCCTTGTTTTTCTAAATCGGGAGATGCCGCTTCTATCAGGGCTAGGGCTGACAGTTTCAAAAAGAAAAATCATCTTCTCAATTTTTTACGTAATTTTATTATATAAAAGCATTCGAATGAAATCATCGCATTTAATTACAAAAGAAGAGATTCTGAAATTATACAAACCAATAGATTCCAAAGCACACAAAGGAACACAAGGTCATGCGGTGATTATAGCCGGAAGTTATGGCAAAATAGGAGCAGCAGTTTTGGCTTCAAAATCTTGTCTCAAATCAGGCTGCGGGCTCGTAACAACTTTTATACCAAAATGCGGTTATCAAATCCTTCAAATCTCCATTCCAGAAGTAATGACTGTAACCGATGAAAACACAAATTTCATTACCAATATTCATTTGCCATTAATCCCGCAAGCAGTTGGAATTGGACCCGGAATAGGGAAGGAACTTGGAACACAAAAAGCCTTATTTGAATTTTTAAGAGTCAACAAAGCGCCTTTAGTTCTAGATGCCGATGCCTTAAACATCATTTCTGAAAATTTATCCTGGCTGGAATTAGTTCCCGAAGACACGATTCTAACACCACATCCAAAAGAATTAGAACGCTTGATTGGAAAATGGAATTCAGAAGCCGAAAAATTTCAAAAAACAATCGCTTTTTCAGAAAAATACAAAGTTATTATTGTCATGAAGGGCGCTCCGACATTCATTATAAATAGAACTTCGGTCTACGAAAACACAACTGGAAACGCCGCACTCGCAACCGCAGGAAGCGGAGATACCTTAACTGGAATCCTCACAAGTCTTTTAGCACAAGGTTACGAACCCAAATACGCCTCAAAAATAGGAGTCTACCTCCACGGCTTAACAGCAGATTTAGCTTTGCCTAAAACAGGCTATGAGTCTTTTACAGCTTCTACTATTATTAAGTATCTTGGAAAAGCTTTTTTAGAATTAGAGAATTAGAGAATTAGAGAATGTGTCAATTAGATAATTAGTTTTACGTTTTGTCACCCTGAGGAACGAAGGGTCACAAAAGAAACTCCACACAGTAACCACAAAGTAATTCGCCAATCTTTGTCGAGCTCCTAGTGTGATCCTTCGTTCCTCAGGATGACAAGTCAAATGTTTTATTCTGCAATAAAACTTTGTGACCTTAAAAAAAGCAAAGCAAACTCAAAAAAACTCAGCGCTCTTTGCGTAAAACCTCCGTGAACTTTGCGCTACAAAAAAACTTCTCAGTTAGAAAAAAAATCTAAAATATACTCTCTACAATCTAAAATCAAAAATCATTAAGTTTGTAATATGAAAAATTTCGACTTAAGAACAGTAAACGTCATGCGATATATAGCGCCACTGCGCGAAGGCGGTTCTTTACCCGCTTTGGCAGAAGCCGATGACGATTTTAAATACGTATTAAAATTTAGAGGTGCCGGACACGGCGTAAAAGCCCTAATCGCCGAATTAGTAGGCGGACAAATAGCAAAAGCATTAAAATTACAATTGCCAGAATTAGTATTCGCAAACCTTGACGAAGCTTTCGGAAGAACCGAAGGCGACGAAGAAATTCAAGATTTATTGCAAGGAAGTCAGGGATTAAACTTGGCGCTTCACTTTTTATCTGGCGCCATAACTTTCGATCCTGTTGTAACAACTGTAGATGCAAAATTAGCTTCTCAGATTGTTTGGCTAGATGCATATATTACCAATGTTGACCGAACTTTCAAAAACACCAATATGCTGATTTGGCATAAAGAATTATGGCTGATCGATCACGGCGCTTGTTTGTATTTCCATCATTCTTGGAACAATTGGGAACAGCACGCCAAAAGTCCGTTTGCGTTGATAAAAGATCATGTTTTATTGCCACAAGCTTCACTTTTAAAAGAAGTCGATGCCGAATTTAAAGCGATTTTAACGCCAGAAATTTTAGAAGAAATTGTCAATACAATTCCATTAGATTGGCTGCAATGGGAAGACGCAGACGAAACTCCAGAAGGATTGCGAAACGTTTATTTGCAGTTTTTAAAAACAAGATTAGAGAATTCAGAAATATTTGTAAATCAGGCTCAAAATGCAAGATAATCACTTATACGAATATGCTGTGATTCGCGTGGTGCCAAGGGTAGAGCGCGAAGAATTCCTGAATATCGGAATCATTTTGTTTTGCAAAAAAGCCAAATTTATAAAGGTTCTTTTTCATTTAAATAAAGAAAAAATACAAGCCCTTTCTGCCGATTTCGACATCGAGCAATTAGAATGTAATTTAACTTCATTAGAAAAAATCGCCAAAGGAGCCAAAGACGGTGGTCCAATCGCCGAATTTGAGATTCCGGAACGTTTTCGATGGTTAACAGCTATAAGAAGTTCGGCAATTCAAACCTCAAGACCGCATCCAGGTTTGTGTCAGGATTTGGAAAAAACGATTCAACGTTTGTTTGAGGAGTTAGTGCTTTAAAAAAGGTACTGAGGTTCTAAGATGTTAAGGTTCTAAGGTTTTCTGTAGAGACGGACAGTGCGTTTGACATTGCGTAAAAAAATCTCGTAAAGGCGTGAAGTCGCAAAGTAATTTAACCATGTAGGTAATATAAATTCATTTTAGGTATAGCTTAGATTATCTTATATAACTTATATGGTAAAGAGAAAAAAAACTTTGCGACTCTGCGACTTTGCGAGATTAAAAAAAACTTAGCGTCTTTGTGTCTTCGTGGCAAATAAATAAAAAACCACGAACTGCATCGCTGCAATCCGTGGTTCTAACTAAAAACTAACTTACTTTTTATACTAATTCAATTAAAAAGATCCGCAAACATTTCCGCCTAAAGTAGGTCCTGCATTTGCAGAAATATCAGCTTTAACAGCAGTTTTAGCCAATTTTACAATAGAATAAGGCGGAGTAAAAGCAGTTCCGCTTCCTACTTGAGTTCCCGTTACACTTGTAAAAACATTATCTGTAGCAGTAACTGCAGTATAACCAGTCATTAAATCGATTGGATTTTTCACACCTTCAAAAACGTTGCTTTCTACGCGAATATTTGCTTCAAATCCTGCTGCAATACATTTGTTGCTTACTGTACTGTTAAAGAAACTGTTTACAATATGCACTTGTCCAAAACGAACTCTTGGCATTCTTTCTTTACAGCCTGGAGCCCACCAGCATCTTGCAAAAGTGATTCTTAATTTGCCACGGTCAGCAGTTGCACCATCGCTTGAACCAATTAAATTTGAATATCTATGATCATCTGATCCTCCAGAACCACCTGCTTTTGGAGGTTTTAAATAGTGGAATTTAGAATAGGTAACTGAAATATAATCAGATTTGTTTTTGATGTCGAAATTTCCGTCCACACCATCTCTAAATTCGCAGTGATCCACCCAAACATTTGTACATTCATCTAGAATGGCATTATCCCATCCATCAGTATCATAAGCTCCAGGGCCTTCAAAAATCAAGTTTCTGATGATAATGTTTTTACATCTTTTGATGTTAATAATTCCAGAAGCATCTTTTGTCTGATTTGTTGAAACCAGTTTTGCGCCGCTTGCTCCGTAAATCGTTTTTCCGGTTTGATCCTGAAATGACAATCTTGTAGTAACCGTGATGGTTCCAGAGACTTTAATCACTTTTACAGAAGTGTTCTCAATAGCCGATTTCAGTTGCGCATAAGTTGTAACTGTTGTCTCAGCGGCAGAGCCACCGCCGGTTGTTCCGCCGTTTTGCGAAGCCCAACCTGGAACCTCAGCGCAGTTTCCGATTTTAGCAGTCGGGTTAGTTGCAGGAGTTTCAACTGTTGTTTCGTTTGTTTGGACACCTGCTTCTGTGTTTGAAGCAATTTCTTCAGAATTACATGCTGTAAATCCGAAAAGCAATGTTGCTGCGAACATTGAAAGTTTTGATTTTAAGTTCATAATAAGTTTGGTTATTTATAAAAGTTTAACAGCGCAAAACTCAGAATTATCTGTAGGAAAAAAGTTGAACAAGTTCAAACTTTCGGAAAAAATTCTACGAAATGTCTTTTTTTAACACTTGTTAATTTACAAAAATGCACAAATAGCGTATTTTTACGTAATCGATTACATTGATTAAGCCCCTAATTAATGATGAATGGATAAACAAACTTATTCCTTAAACAAAAACCACAAGAATGTACAACCTACTAAGAAAAAACATTGAGCGAAAGATTCCGCTCACTGATGAAGAATGGGACATTATTGTCTCAAAAGCAGAACTCATTAAACTTAAAAAGAATCAATTCCTACAAATTCAAAATTCGAACAACAGTTATGAAGGGTTTATTTTAAAAGGATCGTTCAAAACCTACATTTTAAACGAAAACGGAACTGAAACTGTCATTTTCTTCTCATTCGAAAACGAATGGATGTGTGATCTGGAAAGTTTTTATCACCAAAAACCAACCACATACAACATTAAAGCTATCGAAGACAGTGAAATAGTAGTAATCAATAAAATGCAAAAAGCTTATTTATTTGCCGTAATTCCGAAACTTATTAAGTTTCATGTTCTCATGATCGAACGTGCCAACGTTGCGATTCAACAGCGACTTTTAGATGTTCTCAATAAAACCTCAAAACAGCGTTATTTGGATTTTAAAGAGCGTTATCCGCAAAAGGTGAGTTCGATAAATAATAAGAATCTTTCGTCGTATTTGGGCGTTTCGCACGAGTTTCTTTCGAAGATAAAAAGAACGGTTTCTTGATTTAGAGATTCAAAGGTACAGAGTGACAAAGTGACAAAGGTTTTTCTGTAGAGGCGCACTGCGGTGCGTCTAGGTATTTGCCACAGATTAAAGAGATTAAAATGATTTTTGTTTCACGCAGATTTTGTAGATTAAGGCAGATTTAATTTAATAAATGATCTATTTTAAATCTGCTTAAATTTTTTTAAATCTGCGTGAAAAATCTCTGCGACTTTGCGAGATTAAAAAATCTTCGTGCCTTTGTGTCTTCGCGGCAAAACGACTTAAAACAAAGAATTAAAAATCCAATATCCCAAACAGACATTCAGTAGAAAAATGAAGTATTACATTTTCCTTTTTTGGATTTTCAATAACCAATAAATCATAAGGTTCTAAATGGTGTTGCTTTTCATTAATTGTAATAACCGTTGCATGTAAAGAAAATAAAATTACTACGTCAGCATTACAATTCTGATTACGATTTACTATTTCCAGTTTATGATGGGATATTTTTTCAGAAACCATCCAATTAAAATCAATGCCTTTTGTGAAAGAAGTTACATCATCATCCGAATGAAATTCCATGATTTCATACTTCTCATATACCTTTTTTTCTTTGTTTACCTCAATCTGTAAACTGTTATCAAGCATAACCAAGTATCTGTAATAGCCTTTAAATTTGGTAAATTCTGAAGGTGTTTGCTCTATTGTAGCACTACTTATTCTAAACACAAAATCTCTATCGGCATAAATTGCGGTTTTTGGATAGATCATATATTCATACGTCAATCCGCCACTCCAAATAGAGGGGTTAGTATTTTTTTTAGAGAGAAGCTGTATGTTCATTTATTGAATATTTTAATGATTTTATTCTCATTTTTTGTCCTCCTGAGCGATCCCGAGGCTTCGGGAGAAGGATCACAAGTAGCTCGACAAAGAAAAAACTTTGCGACTTTACTCCCGATAGCTATAGGGATTGCGAGATTAAAAAAACTTCGTGTCTTCGAGCCTTCGTGGCAAAAGAAAAACTTAAATACTTTTCTCTAAATATATAAATTCCAAAGGCTCTTCAGAAACTGTAACATGAATTTCACTTTCAGGGAAAGCCTCACGTTTTCCTGTATCTACATAACCATGACGTTTGTACCACGCTACAAGCTCTTCACGAACTGAAATTACCGTCATAATAATACTCGTTAATCCCAAAGATTTTGCATGATTTTCGGCTTCAGCCAAAAGCTTTTTTCCGATTCCGCTGTTTTGAAGTTCTGGCGAAACGGTTAGCATTCCTAAATACAATTGATGTCCTTTTTCAACCAATAAAACCGAACCAATTATTTTGTCATTCTCTGTAAATTTCAGAATTGTATTTTTTGGATCCAGAAAGATTTCGGTCATTTCGGGTTCGTCGGTTCTTTTTCCTTCTAGTAAATGCGCTTCGGTTGTCCAGCCTTTTTTGGAAGTTTCGCCTCTGTAAGCGGAGTTAATTAAGATGGTTAATGCTGGAATATCTTCGATTGTTGCTTTTGTAATCATATATTGTTGTGAAATGTGAAATGTAAAATTACAATTTGATGTGAAATGAAAAGAAGTTTTTTGATTTATGTAAGTAAATATTTAAATAAAAATATTGAAATTTGTATAGAACACAAAATCAATAAGTATGAGCAGAATACACTTGTTTGAATTTGAAGATCAACAATGGCTTCCAGAGTTTATTAGAAATTATATGACTGATTTTTTACAGTTTCTTTCGAATAAAACAGCTATGTATAAAGGAATTGTTCCTGTAATTGAAAAAGCTTTAAAAGAAACCCAAACCAATCAAATTATTGATCTCGCATCAGGTGGCGGTGGCGGACTGATTTGGCTCAACAACGAATTGCGAAAAAATAATCCCGATTTAAAAATTCTATTGACCGATTATTTTCCTAATATTCCCACATTCGAACATACTCAAAAACAAGCCGACAATTTCGATTTTGTAAAAACTTCTATTGATGCTAAAAATGTTCCTGAAAACTTAAAAGGACTTCGAACACAATTTTTGTCTTTTCATCATTTCAAACCCAAAGATGCACAGCAGATTCTGAAAAATGCGATTGATAGCAATAGTTCGATTGCGATTTTTGAAGGGCAGGAGAGAAGCGTTTCAAGTATTGTAGCGATGATATTGTCGCCGATTTCCGTTTTACTGACAACGCCTTTTATCAGACCTTTTAAAGTTGGCAGAATTATATTCACGTATCTAATTCCAATTGTACCCATTTTGGTTTTATGGGATGGCGTAGTTTCGTCTTTAAGAACCTATTCTGTTGAAGAAATGAACGAATTGATTTCTAAATTAGATAACAAAGACAGTTTTAATTGGGAAGTTGGAAAAGTAAAATCTGGACCTGCAAAGATTTTGTATTTGTTGGGAACTAAAAAATGAATTGACTGCAGCTTTAGCTGTAGGAGTAAAGTATATTAGAAAATGGCTTTAGCCTAATGTTTCGTGCATTTTTGGCTAAAGCCTTTTATTGTGCAAAACAAAACCTCCAGTTAAAACTGGAGGCAATTGATTTTAATATTGTGCGCATTTGCTAATGCGAGAGAACTAATTATTTTTCTGTGATTCAATCAAATCTAAACGATTTTTGATTCGTTCAATAATATCTAAATCATTGTCGCCATGAATATCTCTTATATTATAATTCGGATTTCTTGGGTCTGTAGTTTTCTGAAATTCATTAATATTGAGATTGAACAATGCCTGTCCAAATCTCTGACTTGGATTCTTTTCTAAATAAGATTCTAGTAATTCAAGGATAAGTTTATGCTCTGGTTTCATCTGAACTTTTTTTGCTTAAATCTTCAAAAAATTGTATTGGATCATTTAAAAATCTTGTTGCATTTGAGGCTTTAATGCTTTTGAAAATATCCTCTAAATTTGGTTGAAAAATTTCTCCCTTTAAATCAATTAAAATGAAGTGATTTTTTTTGCAAAGATTTAAAATAGATTGCAAAACGTCAGTAATATTGGAAGCTTTTCTTAAATCAATTCGAAATTGAAAACTTTCAATTTTTGATTTATCATCGCTTAAACAAATACAAGCATCATTATCTTCTTCATTTTGTCCACTTCCTTTCCAGTTTAAATAAGTCTCATTTCCCCAATTAGCTTTAGGGATAATTTGATCAAGTTCGGAAATGATTGAAGGAATGTTACCATCAAAATTTTCCCAAAAAACATCAGTCTCTGGGAGAAATTCTGTTTTGTTATTTTTAAAAATACATTCGTAATTACTATCAATAGAATCTTCAGGAACTACGATTAAAAGATATTGCCAAACTGCCATTTTACGATAAGATTAATAATTGGTAATTACTCTCGAGCTTGCGAATATATAAATTATGAAAAAAGTATCTTACAAAAACAGCTTTGTTTTTTACGGAAATTTATTTTCGTTTAAGAATTTTAAATATCTTTGAATTATGAGTACAGCAACAAAACCAAAACATATCGGCAGAAATATAAGCCGTATCAGAGAGCTTAAAGATATGAAACAGGAAGCACTGGCACAGGCTATAGGAACAAATCAGCAGGCGATTTCGGCTATTGAAAACAGCGAAACGGTTGACGAACAAAAACTAATTGAGATTGCAAAAGCTCTTGGTGTTTCTGTTGAAGCAATTAAAAACTTTTCAGAAGAAGCGGTTTTTAATATTATTGGAAATACTTTTCAAGATCACGGTGCTATTACTACAGGTAATTACGGTTGTACTTTTAATCCTTTAGATAAAGTTGTAGAACTTTACGAACGTTTGGTGCAAGCTGAAAAAGATAAAGTTGAGTATTTAGAGAAATTATTGAATGGGAAATAAACGTTTTTGAAGATATATTAAAAAAAGAAAAAGATCTAATTAAGGTCTTTTTTTTATGTTTAATTGCTAACGCTAGCGAGGGAAGAATGTTTTGTTAAAATAAGTTTGTAATTAAATCATATTAATTACATTTGTTTTGAAATTGAGAAATTTTCTCAAATTAAAACTATAGGTATGTTGTTAGAATTCACAGTTGGGAATTTTTTGTCATTTAAAGAGAAAAAAACATTTAGTTTAGAAGCTGGATCTATTACTGAATATAAAGACAATTACGTTAAAGATGGTAGATTTAAAGTGCTTCGTTCGGCAGTTATCTATGGCGCTAATTCAAGTGGTAAAAGTAATTTTATCAAAGCATTAGATTTTATGGTTACCACTGTTCGAAATTCGTCTAAAATTAACTCAACGGATATACTTAACGTCAAACCTTTTCTTCTTAATAACAAAACTGAACGTTCTCCTAGTTATTTTGAAATATTATTTACAAGATATGGAGATCGATTTAGATATGGTTTTGTATTAGATAATGAAAAAATTCATGAAGAATGGCTATATGTTTTAGATAGAAACTCTAAAAAAGAAGTTTTGTTTTTTATCAGAAACCTCGATGGAATTGGGGTTGCGGATAACTTCGAAGAAGCTAAAGCTTTTGTTGAAAACACAAGAGATAATGGTTTGTTTTTGCCATTACTGGATCAATTGAATATTGAAGTAGCAAAAAAAATAATGCGAAATTTCGCATATATTTTTATACAATCTGGAGTAGAACATGAGAAATCGATTAATATGACTTATCTTGTTCATCAAGATGAAAGTTATGATGCTATAGTTGAAAAATTCATTAGTAGACTTAATTTAGGATTTAAATCATTTTTAATCGAATCAGATTCAGATATAAGTTTTAAAAAAAGAATTAATACTATTCATAATGTTTTTGATGACAAAGGAAATAAAGTTGGAGAGAAAGAGTTTAAATTAGTTGATCATGAATCTTCGGGAACAAATAAGGTTTTCGATATTTCGGGTCATATTGCTTTTACACTTCATCTTGGATTGCAATTATTTATAGATGAATTAGATGCAAAACTGCATCCAATATTAACTCAGGAGATAATTAAATTGTTTAATAATCCGGAAACTAATCCTAAAAATGCTCAATTAATTTTTACTACTCATGATACTAATTTGCTAGGAGCTAAGCTTTTTAGGAGAGATCAAATTTGGTTTACAGAAAAAGATAATTGTGAAGCTAGTGATTTGTATTCTTTATTAGAGTTTAAAGATGAAGATGGAAATACAGTTAGAAAAGATAGAAGTTTTGAAAAAGATTATATAATGGGGCGCTACGGAGCAATTCCTTATATTTCAAACTTTCAAGAGATTTAATCTTATGGCAAATATTATTAAAATTGATAATGCTGTTCTTAAAAGACAAAAAAGAACTGAAAAAAAACGAAAACAAAATACTAAAGAAGTAAGAGTTTATTTTTTGATAGTTTGTGAGGGAGAAAAAACTGAACCTAATTACTTTAAATCATTTAAATCAAATGTAAAATCATTTGTTTATACAATTGATACTTTAGGAGAAGGTTCTAATACCAAGGATTTAGTAAAAAGAACTATTAAGGCAAGAGATAACTCAAGTCAGAAATATGACAGGGTTTGGGCTGTTTTTGATAGGGATAGTTTTAATCCTGATAATTTTAATGGAGCGATCCATTTGGCAAATAGTCAAGATATTAATGTTGGGTGGTCTAATGAAGCTTTTGAACTTTGGTATTTATTACATTTTCAATATCGAAATACTTCAATGTCAAGAGAAGATTATAAAAAAGCGATTGAAGATGAGATAAATGATAGAATCGCGAAAGAATCAAAAAGTAAAAAGCCAAAAAAGTTTGAGTACAAAAAGAATAGTACAGAAATGTATAATATTTTAGAAAAATATGGTAATCAAACTCAAGCGATAAAATGGGCTGAAAAGTTGATCGCAACACATACTTGTGAAAATTATGCGATTCATAATCCTTGCACTCTAATTCATCTTTTAGTTAAGGAATTAATTGGAGAATCGGAAGAATTAATAAAAGAAATTAAAGATAGAGATGCTTAATTTTCTTTAGTCTTTTCATAAAAAAAGCCAAGAATTATGTTCAATAGTTCTTGGCTTTTTATTTTATATAAAAAAATTATCCCAAGAAAGCCTTCAACTCCTCGTAAGTCCCAATCTTCACACTAACTTTCTCCTCATTAATAACACTCTCAATTTGAGCAGGAATAGGAAGTGTAATTCCTAAAGCAGGTTCAACAACATCTAAGAACTTAATAGGGTGAGCCGTTTCTAAGAAAATACCAATGGCGTTAGGGTGTTTTTCAAGCTCTTTTTTCAAGCCTAAATAACCAACAGCACCGTGCGGTTCTGCGATATAACCGTCTGTGTTATAAATTTTCTTTAGAGCTTCAAGAGTTTCTTCATCAGTATAACTATAAGAAGAAAAGTCTTTTTCGAACGCTTTTAAGTCATTATTGTATAATTCCTGAATTCTAATAAAGTTACTTGGGTTTCCAACGTCCATTGCGTTAGAGATTGTTGCTTTAGAAGGTTTCGGGTCGTATTTTCCGTTTTCTAAGAATCTTGGTACCGTGTCGTTTACGTTTGTAGAAGCTACAAAATGTTCAATTGGCAAACCTAATTTCTTTGCCATAATTCCGGCGCAAATATTCCCGAAGTTTCCGCTTGGGCAAGAGAAAACTAAAGGTTTGTTTTGGCTTTTCAAGGCTTTGTAAGCAAAGAAGAAATAAAACATTTGTGGCAACCAGCGCGCAATATTAATAGAATTTGCAGAAGTCAGGTTTTTGTGAGACAAAGTTTCATCTAAAAACGCTTTTTTCACCATGTCCTGACAATCGTCAAAAACACCGTCAACTTCAAGAGCTTTTATGTTTTGCCCTAAAGTAGTCAATTGTTTTTCCTGAATATCGCTCACTTTTCCTGACGGATATAAAATGACAACATCAACGCCGTCAACGCCAAGAAATCCGCTGGCAACGGCTCCGCCTGTATCTCCAGAAGTCGCTACTAAAACGGTGTTTTTAGCGTCTTTTTTGTCTTTGTTGAAATAGCCCAAACAACGTGACATAAAACGCGCTCCAACGTCTTTAAATGCCATTGTAGGACCGTGAAATAATTCTAACGAATAGATTCCGTTTTCGACTTTCACAACCGGAAAATCAAAAACTAGAGTTTCGGCAATGATTTCTTTTAATTTGTCTGCAGGTATTTCATCGCCAACAAATTGTTTAATCGCTTCAAAAGCAATTTCTTCGTGGCTTAAATTTTCGATTTTGTCAAAAAAAGAAGGATCAAGCGGTGTGATGCTTTCTGGGAAATATAATCCTTTGTCAGTTGCTAATCCTTGTATAACAGCTTCTTGGAAAGAAACTTTTGGGGCATTATGGTTTAAACTATAGTATTTCATTTTGATATTTTAGATTTTAGATTTTAGATTTTAGATTTTAGATTTTTTGGAGAGTAAATTCCAATGCTAAAATTCCAAATTCCAATGGTTTGTGTTTTTAACCGCAAAGAGCGCAAGGAATTGGTTTCTTTTGAAAACGCAGAGTTCGCAAAGCTTTGTGGTTATATTTTTTTATTTCAATAATTTATATTTTCAATGATGTATTATTTCTGTCAGGCTGAGCGGAGTCGAAGCCCGCGCAATGTATAGACATAAAGTATAAACGTACTGTTTGTCATTTCGACGTAAGGAGAAATCTTCGCAAGTAACTCCGCAACGTTAATCCAATCTTTGTCGAGCTTCTTGTGTGATCCTTCGTTCCTCAGGATGACAAACTGTATGGTTATGACAAACTGTGCGGTTATACTTTGCGCGGGCTTCTCCCGAAGCCTCGGGACGCTTAGCCTGACAAACTTTGTCTTAATTCTTAATTCTTCGTACTTAATACTCTTCTACAAAATTCTTACTCCATCAGGGTTTATCTTCGAAACGTGAATTTCATACGGTAAATTCATTTTTTCGTAAACTTCGCTCATGGCTTTTGCGATTTGGTCGGCGGTTTCTTTTCCTCTGCTTAAAGCGAAAATTGACGGGCCAGAACCTGAAATTCCAGAACCTAAAGCGCCGTTTTCGTAAGCCGTTTGTTTGATTTGATCGAAACCTGGAATTAAAACACTTCTTAAAGGCTCAACGATTTCGTCATGAAGCGAACGTCCGATTAATTCGTAATCTTTAGTATAAAGACCTGCTACTAATCCGCCTACATTTCCCCATTGCATAATGGCGCTTTTTAGGGAAACGTTTTGTTTTAAAACCGAACGGGCGTCAGATGTTTTTAACTCAATTTGTGGGTGAACTACTGTTGCATACAATTCCTCTGGACTATCAATTCTGATAATATCAAGCGGAGCATAACTTCTTACCAAAGTAAATCCGCCTAAAAGGGCAGGAGCAACGTTGTCGGCATGCGCGTTTCCGCTGGCCAATTTCTCGCCCTGCATCGCAAACTGAACTAAATCTTTACGAGAATAAGGTCTTCCTAATAATTCATTAATTCCGAAAACCGCTCCGGCAGAACTTGCAGCACTGCTTCCGATGCCGCTTCCGGCTTTTATGTTTTTATAAATTTCGATTTCGAATCCGAAGTCTAATTCGTCTAAAGTTTCTAGCATAGCCAAAGCCGCAACTCCAGAAACATTTTTCTCGGTTTCCAAAGGCAAATCGGCACCCACAATTTTAGTGATTCGAACTCCTTTTTGATCGACTTTTCGAACAATCATTTCATCGCCCGCATTGTCTAAGCAAAGTCCCAATACGTCAAATCCGCATGAGAGGTTTGCAATTGTAGCGGGACAGAATAATTTTATTTCCATTTTTTTTTTAAAGTTTCTAAGATGCTAAGATTCTAAGTTTCTAAGATTTCTTTGCAACTTTATTTTTAAGATTCTAAGTGAATGAGAGTTTGAGATTTTAAGTTTAGTTAAGAAAAAAACTTAGAATCTTAGCTACTCAGCATCTTAGTATCTTTTACACGTTTCCTATTCTAATTACATCCGCAAAAATTCCTGATGCTGTTACTGCTGCTCCAGCTCCAGCTCCTTTGATCAATAAAGGCTGATCTACGTAACGATCTGTGTAGAACAATACGATATTGTCTTTTCCTTCTAAATTGTAAAAAGGATGATCTTTTGGAATGAATTGCAGACCTACGCTTGCTTTTCCGTTTTCGAATTGCGCTACGTATTTCAATCTTGAATCTTTGGCTAAAGCTTCTTTATAAATACCTTCAAAATGAGCAGCGTGTTTGATTAACGATGCGAAGAAATCTTCGTTGTTTGTTGTTGCTAAACATTCAGCAGGTAAAAATGATTCGTTTGCAATGGCGTCAATATCCATTTCGTAACCGCTTTCGCGAATAAGAATCAGGATTTTACGAGCCACATCGATTCCGCTTAAGTCAATTTTCGGATCTGGTTCTGTGAAACCTTGAACTCCAGCTTCTTTTACCACATCATGGAAAGAATTGTTTTCGTCAAAATTGTTGAAAATAAAGTTCAAACTTCCAGATAAAACCGCCTGAATTTTATGCACTTTATCTCCAGATGCAATCAGATTTTTTACCGTATCGATAATTGGTAATCCTGCACCAACATTCGTTTCAAATAAAAATGGAGCGTTGTATTGACGAGATAAGCTTTTTAGTTTTTTATAATTATCATAAGCAGAAGAACAAGCAATTTTATTACAAGTTACAACGGCAATACTTTCTTTTAAGAATTTCTCGTAAGCTTCAGAAACCGTTGCATTTGCAGTGATGTCTACGAAAATGCTGTTACGTAAATTCAGTTCTTTTGCTTTTTTGATGAATTCTTCAATGCTTGCTGGTTCGCCTTCGCTTAAAGCGGAATCCCAACTTTTTAGAGAAATTCCGTCTTCATCAAAAATCATTTTTCTTGAATTAGATAAAGCGATAACACGAACATTAATTTTTAAAACATCTTTTAAGAATTTCTTTTGGCTGTGAATCTGTTCGATGAATTTCTCTCCCACATTTCCAACTCCCATTACAAATAAATTCAGCTGTTTTGTGTTTTCTTCGAAGAAATTCTCGTGTAAAGTATTCAACGCTTTTTTAACGTCTCTTTCGTTAATTACAGTCGAAATATTTCTTTCAGAAGCACCTTGCGCAATGGCACGAATGTTCACGTTGTTTTTTCCTAAAGTGCTGAACATTCTTCCGCTCAGACCTTGGTGATTTTTCATGTTTTCACCCACCAAAGCAATAATGCAAAGGTCTTTTTCTACATAACAAGGATCGATTTTGTTTTGCGAAATTTCGATTTCAAATGCTCTGTTAATCGCAGCTTCGGCATTATCAGCATCTGAATTTAGAATTCCGATACAAATTGAATGCTCAGAAGAAGCTTGAGTAATAAAAATAACGTTGATTTTTTCTTGAGATAATACTTCAAACAAACGTCTAGAAGAACCCGCAACTCCAATCATTCCTGGACCTTCAAGAGTTAAAAGCGAAATATGATCGATATGACTAATTCCTTTTACAACAGTATCTTTTGATGAAACCTGACTCGAAATTAAAGTTCCCTCAGCTTCTGGCTCAAAAGTATTTTTGATTAAAATAGGAATATTTTTTCTTAAAACAGGCTGAATTGTTGGCGGATACAAAACTTTTGCACCAAAATGCGACAATTCCATTGCTTCCTGATAAGATATATTAGCAATTGGCTGTGCTTGTTTTACGATTTTCGGATTTGCAGTAAACATTCCGTTTACGTCAGTCCAGATTTCCAATTGTTCCGCATCGATTGCTCCAGCGATAATGGCTGCAGTGTAATCAGATCCGCCACGTCCTAAAGTCGAAGTGATTCCGTCTAAAGTCTGCGCAATAAAACCAGGAAGAATATTGATTTTTGATTCATTCGAAGCAAAATATTCTTGAATTAATTTATTCGAAACTTCAAAGTTAACAACCGCTTTTCCGAAGTTATTATCTGTTTTAATTAATTCTCGGCTGTCTTTGTAAACCGCATCTTTGCTGATTTGCTGATACGCCTGAGCGATGATGAATGAAGAAAGTAATTCTCCAAAACTTAAAATAGTATCGGCAGTTCTTGGAGACAATTCGCCAAGCAAGAAACATCCGTCTAATAAAGTTTCTAAATGGTTGATGATTCTTTTTACATGGCTTAAAAGACTGCTTTGTTCGCTTACTGGAATTAGTTCTTTAAGTGTATCAAGGTGTTTTTTCTCGATTTCGCCCACAACTTCTCTGAAGCTTTCGTCGTTTGCTGCTGCTTTTGCCGCAGCCAATTGCAATAAATCTGTCACTTTGCTTAGCGCTGAAACTACAACAACAAGTTGATCCTGTTTTGCTTTTTGGTTTACAATTTCGAGAACGAGTTTTATATTTTGAGCATTGGCAACCGAAGTTCCGCCAAATTTTAATACTTTCATTTTATGATATTTTTTAATAAGGTGCAAAGGTTTTGAGTGACAAAGGTTCAAAGGTTATCAACTGTGAACTGAAACTGAAAACTGCGACTTTTTTTCTTTGTAAATGTTTTTTATGTATCCAATGACTCTCTTCTTTCAAGAAAAAAGTATAGATAACCTAGGATTATATGTAAAAATGTATACCCCTAAGGGGTAGTAGTAGTTGTAGTAGAAATAATGGTAGCAGCAATTGCAACTCTTGTTTGAGCTGTAATAATTGTAGATTGATATTTTATGCTGTTACTTTTCATTTTTGATTTTTCAAAAGTACAGTTTTTTAGAAGTATTAAAAACTCTAAAAGTCTTTTTGCGAATATTTTAATAATTCAAATTGGATTAATTCAATATTGAGTATTTGTTAAAATTCAATATTCTAAACTGAGGTTTTGATAGATTTTAGAATAGCATTTTTATAAATCAAACCCATTCAAAGGGCTGATTTTTAACTCGAAAATTGGCTAAAAAGCAGTAAAACACATGATGTTTCGCTTTTAAAAACAAATAAAGACAGAGATCAATTGAGATTGAAATTTTAATTATTGTGATAAAATGTTGCTTTTTAATGTTGATTTGTTGAATTTTGACGTCTTAAAATTGAAAAACATCATGAGAGAGATCCATTATATAAGTACTGAAACAATAACTTTAGAAACTTTACACGAAATTTTATCCAACAATAAAATTCTTGAATTGTCTGAAGAGGCTAAAGTAAATGTTCAAAAATGCCGTGACTATTTAGATAAAAAGATGGCAACGCATACGGCACCAATTTACGGAATCAACACAGGTTTCGGGTCTTTATATAGTGTAAAAATCTCTAACGAAAATTTATCTAAGCTTCAGGAAAACTTAGTAAAATCGCACGCTTGCGGAACAGGAGAGGAAGTTCCTGCCGAAATTGTGAAAATGATGCTTTTACTTAAAATCCAGTCTTTAAGCTATGGACATTCTGGAATTCAGTTAATCACATTGCAGCGTTTGGTTGATTTCTATAATAATGATATTCTGCCAATTATTTATACACAAGGTTCACTTGGAGCTTCAGGAGATTTAGCACCATTAGCGCATTTATCTTTGCCTTTAATTGGCGAAGGAGTTGTTCTTTTTGAAGGAAAGAAAACCGCTTCTGCTGAAGTTTTAAAACATTTTAATTGGGAACCAATCGTTTTACAGTCAAAAGAAGGTTTGGCTTTATTGAACGGAACGCAGTTTATGAGTGCTTACGGAGCTCATATTTTAATTAAAGCTTATAAATATTCGTATTTAGCAGATTTAATCGGAACTATTTCTTTAGAAGGTTTTGATGGAAGAATCGAGCCATTCAACGAATTGATACATTATATACGTCCGCACAAAGGACAAATCGTAACCGCACAACGCATTACTGAATTCTTAGAAGGAAGCGAAATTATCACTCAGGAAAAGAAACACGTTCAAGATCCATATTCTTTCCGTTGTATGCCACAGGTTCACGGAGCTTCAAAAGATGCGATCGATTATGTTAGAAAAGTATTCAAGACAGAAATTAATTCGGTAACGGATAATCCTAATATATTTATTGAAGCCGATCAGATTATTTCGGGCGGAAATTTCCACGGACAGCCTTTGGCATTAGCTCTAGACTTTATGGCGATTGCTTTGGCAGAATTAGGAAGTATTTCTGAAAGAAGAACGTATCAGTTAATTTCTGGATTGCGAAATCTTCCGGCATTTTTGGTAGATAATCCAGGGTTGAATTCAGGGTTTATGATTCCGCAATATACTGCTGCAAGTATTGCAAGCCAGAACAAACAATTGGCAACTCCAGCGAGTATTGATAGCATTGTTTCTAGCAACGGTCAGGAAGACCACGTGAGCATGGGAGCAAACGGCGCTACAAAAGCCTTACGAATTTTAGACAATTTGGAGCGTATTTTAGCGATCGAATTATTGAATGCATCTCAGGCAATTGCTTACAGAGAGCCACTAAAATCAAGCGATTTTATCGAAATGTTCTTGAGTAGCTATAGAGAAGTTGTGCCTTTGGTAAAAGAAGACAGAATCTTACATAATGACATAGAAAACACGGTGTTATTCCTTGAGAGTTTCCAAATAGAAAACGATTTGTTAACAATGGCTTAACATTGCAAAATATTATTGAAGTAATTTTGCACTATCAAAAATAAAACAATGTCAATAAACAGTATTTTCCAATTTTTAGTGCCGAAAGACAAAAAATTCTTTCCACTTTTTGAAGAGGCTTCTAGCAATTTAATTGAATTAGCTTCTAACTTACACGAAGCTGTAAATTTACCATTAAAAGAAAGAGAAATTCTTTTTCAAAAGATTGACGAATTAGAACAAAAAGGAGAAGACATCACACGTCAGACTAACCTTGAGTTAAGCAGAAACTTTATTACTCCATTTGATAGAGAAGATATTCACACGTTAATTACTTCAATTGACAACGTTGCAGATTACCTGCATGGTGCATCTAGCCGTATGAGATTGTATCAAGTTGATAAGATTACAAAATCTATCAGAAAGATGACAGAAATCAACCTTGAAGCTTGTCAAAACATTGACAGTGCAGTAAAAGAGTTGAGAAACTTACAGAATTTTAAAGTTATTAAAGATGCTTGTGCTAGAATTAACAAACTAGAGAACAAGTCTGATAACGTATATAACAAAGCAGTTTTTGAAATTTTTGAAAACGAAACAGACGCTAAAAATATCATTAAATATAAAGAAGTGTTATCTGTTTTAGAATCAGCAACAGACAAATGTAAGAGTGTTGCAAACATACTAGAATCTATTTCTGTAAAACATTCTTAATTCAATTTTTCAATCTGAAGTTATAATTTTATGACTATACTTATATTAATTATAGTGCTTGCCTTAATTTTTGATTACATCAATGGTTTTCATGATGCGGCAAATGCTATAGCGACAGTTGTTGCGACAAAGGTTTTAACGCCTTTTCAGGCGGTTCTTTGGGCAGCATTTTTCAACTTTCTAGCTTATTGGGTTTTCGGATTTGGTGTTGCGGATACTGTTGCTAAAACAGCGGATACAATGCAAATTGACCTAGTGGTAATTTTAGCAGGTGTAATTGCTGCAATATGCTGGAATTTATTGACTTGGTGGTTAGGTATTCCTTCAAGTTCTTCGCATACTCTTATCGGTGGTTTTGCTGGTGCGGCGGTAGCGCATGCTATTGCAGTTCATGGTTTTTCAGCTTATGTTGGAGCAGACGGAACAACACATCACTGGTATGATATAGTGAGTTGGTATAAGGCTGGAAAAGATGGTGCAATGCCGTCAGGAGTTCTTATTATTATTGCTTTTATTGTTCTAGCACCACTATTAGGAGCTTTAGCTTCCTATTTAATTTCGATTTGGTTATTAAATGCTTCTCGTAAAAGTATTGGTCCAAAAATATTTACAGTAGCTTTAATGATTGCAACTATTTGGTTTGTTTACGTACAAATGATTCCTTACGAGGAAATTATAAAAGATGGACATAAACCCCGTTTTGCTTCTTCTGTTTTTTGGAGCGTTGCATTTGAACCTCATAATATAAAATGGTTTTTAGTTGCGTTTATCGTATTAACAGTAAGCGGTTTTTGTTTAATTTTTAGCAGTTTAAATCTTCATCAGGCAGATGCTGCTTTAAAGAAAATGCAACTACTATCTTCTGCAGCTTTTAGTTTAGGGCACGGTGGAAATGATTCGCAAAAAGTAATGGGTATCATTGCAGCAGCAGTTGTTGTTTATATTAATACAAATCCTGGTGTTCATATGGATTCATGGTTAGATGTAGCTCTTCCTTCTGAAGATGGTGCTTTTAAAATGCCGCCTTGGATTCCGTTAGCGTGTTATTCTGCAATTGCAGCAGGAACTTTAAGCGGTGGATGGAAAATTGTGAAAACAATGGGATCTAAAATCACAAAAGTAAGTTCGTTTGAAGGTGTAGCAGCTGAAACAGCAGGAGCTTTGACGCTATATTTTACAGAGCATTTAAAAATTCCTGTAAGTACAACGCACACCATTACAGGTTCTATTATTGGGGTTGGATTAACAAAACGTGTATCTGCAGTTCGCTGGGGAGTTACCGTAAGCTTAATCTGGGCTTGGATTCTAACTATTCCAATTTCAGCTATATTAGCAGGTTTGGTTTATTTTATACTAAGCGTATTTATTTAGTAAATTGATTATTGTGAAATGTGAGACGTAAATCACATTTTGTAAACATAAAAAAAAGCCGATTTCATATTTGAAATCGGCTTTTTTTTATGGGTTAAAATGAAAAAATAAATGTCTTAAAATGATAGTTTAAAAACTTTTAAGAGCTATTCATTGAATTCTATGTAAAGACCTTTGCAAAATTATTTAATAAGGATTTTACAAATTATAATTTAAAAGCAAATGGCAATGATTTTTGAAAAACCGATAATTCATAATGGTCAAGGTGGAAATGTAGTATTAATTTACGGACAATATGTTATTGGTAATATTACAAAAGAGGATGCAGATATAAGTATTGAGAAAATTAAAAACAACTCCCTTGCTGAATCAGAATTTGACTCAATTATCTTTATAAATGATATTGTAGGATATGAATTTATTATAGGAAATGATTCTTTTTTAAAGTTTGAAATATCTAAAAATAATGACACTTCTTTCCAGACTATTAATTTTCAAAATGTAGATGTTGCGAAAGAAGCTGAATTGTCAATTGAAAAAGAATTTAAACAATTGGGTTTTAAACGAGAAGAAATTCAATTAACACCATTGCAAGCTGCTGTTTCTCCAGCTATAACTATGCTTGGAGTTGCCGGAGGTGGAGCAATACTTACTTGGTTTGCCTATAATGTTGATAATTATGAGTCAACACGCAGAAGAATTAAATGGTATGTAAAATTGTTTGATGAAATATCGAGAGCTATAGGATATCTTCCTTTTTTAGTTCTTACAGCTGTTTTAACTATTTTATGTTTGTTTTGGCTAATTAAAAAAATGTTTAATCCTCCTTTTAAAATTAAGGCTACAAAATAATTTTAAAAAGCCGATTTCAAATATGAAATCGGCTTTTTTTATGTTTTAAAATGAAAAATTAAATGTCTTAAAATGATAGTTTAAAAACTTTTAAGAGCTATTAATTGAATTCTATGTAAAGACCTTTGCAAAATTATTTATTGAGGATTTTACTAATTAATTTAAAAGCGAATGGCAATGATTTTTGAAAAACCGATAATTCTTGAAGGCGAAGAAGGAAATGTAGTTCTAATTTATGGAGATCATATAATTGGAAATATTACAAAAGAAAATGCTGATTTAAGTATTGAAAGAATAGAGAAAAACGTTTTTAATTCATCTGAATTTGAATCGATAATAAATATTAATGAAATCTTTGAATATGAATTTGAACCTGAAAATGATTCACACATTATGTTTGAAGTGAGAAATGCAGATTCTGTAACTTATAAAACTATTGATTTTAAAGATTCTGAAACTACAAGAAAAGCAGAGAAATCAATTAGTGAAAAATTTAAACAATTAGGCTTTAAGCGAGAAGAAAAGCAAATATCAGCTCTTAGTGCTGCTGTTATTCCTGGATCTGTTGCGGCTTTTGTTGCCGTTATGGGAGGAATTTTCACTTGGTATGCTAAATATATGGAGACGCGTGTAATAACTCGTACAAGGATTATAAAGTGGTATGTTTATATTTTTGAAAAAGTAGCTGAAGTAATAGGCTTCTATCCGTTTTTAATTATCACGGTAGTTTTGACAGTATGTTGTTTACTATGGATGTTTAAAAGAATGGCTAATCCTCCGATTAAGATTAGTGCTGTGAAATAGTTTTACAAAGCCGATTTTACTTAAAATCGGCTTTTTGTTTTCTGTTTTATATATGTCTTTAAATGATATTTTTTAAATTTTTAGTAGCTATTCATGCTATTTTTTAGATGGACATTTGCATGATTGTTTATCAGTTTTAGTAAATGACAAAGTGAGAAAAAAAGTTTGAAATGATTTTGAAAAACAGCTAACCCCAAAGTGATGTACAAATTCAAAAATAAGATAGTTTCACAACTATTTTTCTCACTTATTTTTTTCTCATTGTTTTCTTGCCAAGAAGATGATGTAAGAAGGATTCGCTTAAAAGTAGATCAAAAGAAAGTAACGAGCAATCCAAACGAAGAGTCAGATGTAATTTCATGCTTTATAAAAGAATCGGTTAGTAGGTCTTTAAATGGTATTGATACAGATAAATTAAAATATTATTCGGTAGAAAGAAATGATACTATTTTGGTAATCACAAAAGTTACTGATATGATAGGGATTGAAAAAACTTCACGGAGAAAATTGTTGTTTGCAATTAATCATTGTCTTTTAACATCGGAAAGATATAATATGAAAAAGATTTATATTGATGTTGAAGGAAATTTTACCACTCTTTTAGTAAAAACACCTTCAAAATATGATCTTGATGGAAAATTTGCAGATGAAGATTTGCTTCTGTCATTTTATGGAAAATCAAAAGTTTCGTTTAAAAATAAGAATTAAAACTTCTGCAAATTCTTATGATTATGCTTACGCTTATAATGCGTTTGCTTTAAGTTTTTTTGATCTTCAGAAATAATACTTATTGTTCCGTCAATTTCAAGCATTGCCAGTTTTACATTTTTGAAGAATTCAATTCCGTGTTCGCGCATGGCTTCTTTTAATTCTTCGTCGGAAATATCCAATTTGCTTAAAGCTTTAAAATCTAATTTTCCATCGTGAATTAACACTTCGGGTTTATCAAGTAATATATTGCCAAGAGTTTTGTATCGGCGTGTTAGTTTTTTAATTATGAAATTAATTACAAACAAAACTAAAGCTGCGACCAAACCGCCTAAAAGACTAGTATCTGGTCCAACCATTGCATTTTGAACAGAGTTGCTGATTAATAAAATCAGGATTATATCGGCTGTGTTTAATTGGGAAAGTTCTTTTTTACCGAAAATACGTAAAGCGATTGTCATGAAAAAATAGACAGCAACACTTCGTATGATAATATCTAAATAAGGAAAATGCATGTTTTTTATTTTAAAGTTAAATAAAAAAGCTTTGCCAAAGTTGTAAACTTTGACAAAGCTGCTAAATTATTTATACGATATTAAGTTAAAATGAACTTAACTCAATTTGAAATTCTTTTCAATAGCTTTAATCATTTCTCCAGCAACATCTTTATTTGTAGCACCTTCAATTCCTTCAAGACCTGGAGATGAATTTACTTCCAGTAATAACGGGCCTTTTGAAGAACGAATAATATCAACACCAGCTACTTTCAAATCCATTGCTTTTGCTGCTTTAATCGCGATCTTTTTCTCTTCAGGCGTTACTTTTATAACTGATGCAGTTCCGCCAAGGTGAATATTAGCTCTAAATTCTCCTGGCATCGCTTCACGCTGAATTGCGGCAACTACTTTTCCGTCAATTACAAAACAACGAATATCTTTTCCGTTAGCTTCTTTAATGAATTCTTGAACTAAGATGTTGGCATTTAAACTTTTAAAAGCATTGATTACACTTTCAGCTGCTTTTTTAGTTTCGGCCAAAACAACTCCTTTTCCTTGTGTTCCTTCTAATAATTTTACAATTAGGGGAGAACCACCTACCATTTTGATAAGATTGTCTGTATCAAGCGGAGAATTGGCAAATCCTGTAGTTGGAATGTCAATTCCACTGTTCAAAAGAAGTTGTAATGAATATAGTTTATCTCTAGATTGTGTAATGGCTGTTGCCGAATTTAAAACAAAAACCTTCAAAGCCTCAAACTGACGCGTTAAAGCACAACCGTAAAAAGTAATGCTTGGTCTAATTCTCGGAATAATAGCGTCAAATTCGTTTAGGATTTTTCCACCTCTATAATGAATTTCAGGTTTTTTGGCGTCCAGTTTCATGTAGCACTCCTTGATGTTCAGGAAATGCATTTCGTGCCCGCGCATTTCGCCGGCTTCCATGATTCTTTTATTGCTATACAATTCTGGATTACTGGCTAAAAGACCAATCCGTAAACCTGTTTTTGCTTTTTCTGAATTTTGGTATAATTCTTTTAAAGATTCGGCTGTAGGTTGTCCTAAAAGATATTTTTGTTCTGGGTCAACTAGAACCCTTCCGCTCATAGCTTCACGTCCTAAAAGCATTCTAAATCCCATAGAATCGCGATTAGTCAAAGTCATTTCGATTGGCCATTTTGCTTCACCAATTTTTAAGCTGGTTTGAATGACATAACGGTGTTCTCTAAAACCACTTGAACTCTTTACAATTCTTTTGTCGACAAGTGGTGCTTCGCAGTGAATAACAGTTTTAATATTATTCTGAATTGGATTAATGTCGAATTTAACCCAATTAGCATCATTTTTTATAAAAGGAGCTATGTTTATAGCGTGCATTGCCGAAGTTTTAGCGCCAGAATCCACACGAGCCTTGATTGTTGGGATTCCTAGTTCTGGAAATGAGCACCATTCTTCGCTGCCTAAAATGACTTTGTTTTGAAGCATAAATTGTTTTTTTGTTATGAATTTAAATTCAAAAATAGCTATTTGCTTTTACTAAAGATAGTGATTTTTAATAAAAAAAATACCCGTTATGTTATGAAAACGTAACGGGCATATTATGTGTGTTATAATTTTTTAACTAATTTATTGATTAGTCGGCTCTTCAGCTTTATGTATTTCTACTGACAATTCTTGTGAATCGTCTTTTAGATCCATCATGATTTCATCGCCTGAATGAATTTTCGAAGTGATGATTTCTTCTGCTAATAAATCTTCAACATATTTTTGAATTGCTCTCTTAAGCGGTCTTGCTCCAAATTGTTTGTCAAAACCTTTTTCAGCGATAAATGCTTTTGCTTTATCAGTCAAGCTTAATTTATAACCTAACTCTGCAATACGAGAGTAAAGTTTTTTCAATTCGATTTCGATAATCAAATCGATATCAGCTTTTTCTAATGCATTAAATACAATTACATCATCAATTCTGTTTAAGAATTCAGGAGCAAAAGTTTTCTTCAAAGCGTTCTCGATAATGCTTTTTGAGTTTTCATCTGCCTGAGCTGTTCTTGCTGCAGTTCCGAATCCAACACCTTGTCCGAAATCTTTCAACTGACGAGCACCAACGTTAGATGTCATGATGATGATTGTGTTTTTAAAGTCGATTTTGCGACCTAAACTATCAGTCAAATATCCATCATCTAAAACTTGAAGCATCATATTGAATACATCTGGATGTGCTTTTTCGATCTCATCTAAAAGAACTACACAGTATGGTTTTCTACGAACTTTTTCAGTCAATTGACCACCTTCTTCGTATCCAACGTATCCTGGAGGCGCTCCAACTAAACGAGAAATCGCAAATTTCTCCATGTATTCACTCATGTCGATACGAACTAATGCATCTTCTGAATCGAATAATTCTTTAGCTAATACTTTAGCCAACTGCGTTTTACCAACCCCAGTTTGACCTAAGAAAATGAATGAACCAATTGGTTTGTTCGGATCTTTAAGTCCAGCTCTGTTACGTTGAATAGAACGAGCGATTTTTAAAACAGCTTCATTTTGACCAATTACTTTGTTCTGAATCAATTCAGGCAATTGAGCTAGTTTGTTGCTTTCTGTTTGTGCAATTCTGTTTACAGGAATTCCAGTCATCATAGAAACAACATCAGCTACGTTATCTTCTGTAACTTCAATTCTGTTGTTTTTAGAATCTTCTTCCCATTGTTCTTGTGCAAGAGCAAGATCTTTTTCAATGCGTTTTTCATCATCGCGAAGTTTGGCTGCTTCTTCATATTTTTGTTTTTTAACAACCATATTTTTCATTTCGCGAACTTCTTCTAACTGACGTTCTAGATCCAAAATTTGTTTTGGAACATCGATGTTAGTGATGTGTACACGTGAACCCGCTTCGTCCATTGCATCGATTGCTTTGTCTGGTAAGAAACGCTCAGACATATATCTGTTTGTTAGCTTAACACAAGCTTCGATAGCTTCTTGAGTATAAGTTACGTTGTGGTGATCTTCGTATTTATCTTTTACGTTGTTCAAAATCGCAATTGTTTCTTCAACAGAAGTTGGCTCAACAATTACTTTTTGAAAACGTCTTTCTAAAGCACCATCTTTTTCAATATATTGTCTGTACTCATCAAGAGTAGTGGCACCAATACATTGAATTTCTCCTCTAGCTAAAGCAGGTTTGAACATATTTGAAGCATCAAGCGAACCTGTTGCTCCACCAGCGCCTACAATAGTGTGGATTTCGTCAATAAAAAGAATAATATCGTCGTTTTTCTCAAGCTCGTTCATTACGGCTTTCATTCTTTCTTCAAATTGTCCTCTGTATTTTGTTCCTGCAACTAAACTTGCAAGATCAAGAGTTACAACACGTTTGTGGAAAAGAATACGCGATACTTTCTTTTGGATAATACGTAGAGCAAGTCCTTCTGCAATAGCAGATTTACCAACTCCAGGCTCTCCAATAAGAAGCGGATTGTTCTTTTTTCTACGGCTTAAAATTTGCGATACACGCTCAATTTCTTTTTCTCGTCCTACAACTGGGTCTAATTTCCCTTCTTCAGCCATTTCTGTTAAATCTCTCCCAAAATTATCTAAAACTGGGGTTTTAGATTTCTTGTTTGACTTATTGGCGGGATTATTAAAGCTGCTTTCTTTCAGACTGTCATCTTGTCCTGAATCATCATTGTATGATTCGTTTCTTGGCAAGTTTTCTAAGAATTCTTCTTCGTTTGGAGTCATATTTAAATACTGTTCTTTAGCTACGTCATAATCTATTTTTAGTTTATTCAATAGCTTGGTTGTTGGATCGTTTTCGTTTCTCAAGATACATAACAGCAGGTGAGCGGTGCTAATTGATGAACTTTGAAATACTTTTGCTTCAAGAAAAGTGGTCTTCAGGGCTCTTTCGGCCTGTCGGGTAAGATGAAGGTTTTTCTTTTCTGCATTTACTTCAACGCTCAGGTTAGCAGGGCTAAGTACTTCTACTTTTCTGCGTAAATGATCTAAATCGACAGCTAGGTTATTAAGTATATGAATAGCTTTTCCGTTACCATCTCTTAAAATACCTAGCATAAGATGCTCTGTACCAATAAAGTCGTGGCCTAATCTAAGAGCCTCTTCCTTACTGTACGTAATTACATCTTTTACTCTTGGTGAAAAATTATCATCCATAATATATAATTGGTATTGTAAATTTAGTGAATTACTGTTTTAAAAACAAAAACCGTACCTTCAAGAACTACTGTCAGCTAATAGACGAAAAAAAAGACAATAAAAGCGTTAAAAAACGCTTAATTTATTAACTAAAAACCAAAATAAAGTTGTTAATAAATCATTTAAATAAGTGTAAGGAAATAGCTGAAAAAATTTTAAAAAAACGTATCTTGGCACGCTTTGAAACTAATATAATTTTTTAATATAACAACTTATGTCTGAAGGAGAAAAGTTAATTCCTATTAACATAGAGGATGAAATGAAGTCAGCTTACATCGATTATTCGATGTCAGTAATTGTATCGAGAGCACTTCCTGATGTTAGAGATGGCTTGAAACCAGTACATCGAAGAGTTCTTTACGGAATGTATGATTTAGGTGTAACATCAAGATCTGCCCACAAAAAGTCTGCGAGAATTGTAGGGGAGGTTCTGGGTAAGTATCACCCGCATGGAGACACCTCTGTTTATGACGCAATGGTGCGTATGGCGCAGGAGTGGAGTATGCGTTATTTATTAGTTGATGGTCAAGGTAACTTTGGTTCTGTCGATGGTGACAGTCCTGCAGCAATGCGTTATACTGAGGCTAGAATGCGCAAAATTTCTGAAGAAATTATGGCGGATATTGAAAAAGAAACAGTTGATTTTCAATTGAACTTTGACGATACATTATATGAACCAAAAGTAATGCCTACAAAAGTTCCTACTTTATTAGTAAACGGAGCTACAGGTATTGCAGTTGGTATGGCAACCAATATGCCACCACACAATTTAACTGAAGTGATCAATGGTACTCTAGCGTACTTAGATAATAATGATATTGAAGTTGATGAATTAATGACGCATATTAAAGCACCAGATTTTCCAACTGGTGGTGTAATATATGGTTATGAAGGTGTTCGTGAAGCTTTTAAAACTGGTAGAGGACGTATTGTAATGCGTGCTAAAGTTGGTTTTGAAGAAGTTGACGGAAGAGAATGCATCATCGTTACTGAGATTCCATATCAAGTTAACAAAGCCGAAATGATCAAACGTACGGCTGATTTAGTTAACGAGAAAAAAATTGAAGGTATTGCCAATATCCGTGACGAGTCGGATAGAAACGGTATGCGTATCGTTTATATCTTAAAACGTGACGCTACGCCAAACGTAGTTTTAAATACCTTATATAAGTATACTTCATTACAATCTTCTTTTAGTGTAAATAATATTGCATTAGTAAAAGGTCGCCCGCAAATGTTGAATCTGAAAGATATGATTCATTATTTTATCGAGCACCGTCACGAAGTAGTGGTTAGAAGAACGCAGTTTGAATTGCGTAAAGCAGAAGAAAGAGCTCATATCTTAGAAGGGTTAATCATTGCTTCTGATAATATTGATGAAGTTATTGCGTTAATTAGAGGTTCTAAAAACACAGATGAAGCTAGAGAGAAATTAATCGAGAGATTTAAATTATCTGATATTCAAGCTCGTGCTATTGTTGAGATGCGTTTACGTCAGTTAACAGGTCTGGAACAAGATAAATTGAGAGCTGAGTTTGACGAATTAATGAAGTTAATTGAGCATTTGAAAGCATTATTGGCAGATATTAATTTAAGAACAGATTTAATTAAAGAAGAGCTGACTGAAATTCGCGATAAATATGGTGATGATCGTCGTTCTCAAATTGAATATTCTGGAGGAGATGTAAGTATCGAAGATTTAATTGCTGATGAGAATGTAGTGATTACAATTTCGCATGCAGGTTACATTAAACGTACAAACCTTACAGAATACAAAACACAAAATAGAGGTGGAGTTGGACAGAAGAGCGCTGGAACAAGAGATCAAGATTTCTTGGAACACATGTTTGTTGCAACAAATCACCAGTATATGATGTTCTTTACGCAAAAAGGAAAATGTTTCTGGATGCGCGTTTATGAAATTCCGGAAGGAAGCAAAACTGCAAAAGGTAGAGCAATTCAGAACTTGGTGAATATTGAAAGTGACGATAAAGTAAAAGCTTTCATTTGTACGCAAGATTTAAAAGATAAAGATTATATCAATACGCATAATCTTGTAATGGTGACGAAAAAAGGTCAGGTGAAGAAAACTTCTTTAGAGAAATATTCTAAACCAAGAGCAAATGGAGTTGCTGCAATTACAATTAAAGAAGGAGATGAATTAATTGGAGCTCAATTAACAAATGGAGAAAGCCAAATCATTTTAGCAGTTAAATCTGGAAAATTAGTTCGTTTTGAAGAAACTAAAACACGTCCGATGGGAAGAACGGCTTCTGGAGTTCGTGGTATTACTTTAAAAGACGAAACTGATGAAGTAATCGGAATGGTTACTGTAGATAAAAACGATATTTCTACATCGCAAATTCTTGTTGTAACAGAAAATGGATACGGAAAACGTACAAAATTAGTTGACGACGACGGAGAAGATGTGTACAGAATTACAAACCGTGGAGGTAAAGGTGTTAAAACACTTAATATTACGGACAAAACAGGTAAATTGATCTCGATCAACGCTGTTACTGATGCAGACGACTTAATGATTATTAATAAATCTGGATTGACAATTAGAATGGCGATCGAAGATTTACGTGTTATGGGACGTGCAACTCAAGGTGTTAGATTGATTAATCTTAAAGGTAAAGATTCTATTGCTGCTGTTACAACTGTAATGAAAGACGATGCAGAAGAAGTAGTATTAGACGAAGACGGAAATGTAATCGAGTCTACAATCGAAAGAATTAAACCTGACCTGGAAGTTTTAGAAGATGATGGAACTGCTGAAGATGAAGATGATTCTGACGATGAAGTAGAAGATGAAGCGGAGGACGCAGAAGACGAGGAGTCTGAAGAATAATTAAAAAACAAAAAATTAAATACAAACAAATATCATTATGAAAAGTAAATATGTAATACTTGCATCAGCATTACTGATCTCTGTAGCTACGTTTGCTCAAAAAGATCAAATTAAGAATGCTGAAAAGGCATTAAAGGGTGGAGATGCACAAGGTGCTCTTGCTCAATTAAAAGATGCAGAGAACTTAATTGTAAATGCTAAAGATACTGAGCAAGCACAATTTTATTTCGTGCAAGGAAATGCTCTATTAGAGCTTGCAAATAAAAAAGTTGAAGAAAGCAAAAACTTATCTGCTGCTGCTGAGAGCTATAAAAAATTAATTGAAGTTGAAAAAACTTCAGGAAAACAAAAATATTCAACTCAAGCTGCTGCATCAATTACTAGCATTAAAGGTTTATTGATTAACTCTGCAATTGCCGATACTCAATCAAACAAAAATGTTGAAGGAGCTAAGAAATTATATGATGCTTATGCTTTAGACAAGAAAGATACAATCAACTTGTACTATGCAGCTTCTACAGCTGTAAATGCACAAGATTTTGATCTTGCTTTACCAATGTATGAAGAGTTGAAAAAACTAAACTATTCTGGAAAAGGAACAATGTATACAGCTGTAAACAAAGCTTCTGGAAATGATGATAGTTTTGCCAATGCTAAAGAAAGAGATATGGCTGTTAAATTAGGTACTCACGAAAAACCTAAAACAGAAGCAATTCCTTCTAAAAGAGGTGAAATCTACAAAAACTTAGCATTAATCTTAGTTCAAAAAGGACGTACAGAAGATGCTAAAAAAGCAATCGCTGATGCTAGAAAAGCAAATCCAGATGATACTTCTTTAATCTTAACAGAGGCTAATTTATATTTAGAGACTAAAGACTTTGAGATGTACAAAAAATTAGTTGGTGAAGCTTTGCAGAAAGATCCAAACAATGCTGATTTAGTGTTCAATTTAGGAGTAATTAGTGCTGGCGCTAAAAATAATGCTGACGCAGAAAAATATTATTTAAGAGCTATCGAAATCAATCCTAACTATACAAATGCTTACTTAAACCTTGCGGCATTAAAGTTAGAAGCAGAGAAACCAATCATTGATGAAATGAATAAACTAGGTACTTCTGCTAAAGACATGAAACGTTACGATGTTTTAAAAGCGCAAAGAGAAAGTGTTTTCAAAGGTGTAATTCCTTACCTTAAAAAAGCAAACGAATTAGATCCTAAAAACGAAGATGTTTCTAAAACATTATTAGGAGTTTACAGCGCTCTTGAAATGACTGCAGAAGCAAAAGCTTTAAAAGCAAAAATGTAATTAGAGTATTCTTGTAAATAAAAAAACCATCCGTTAAGGATGGTTTTTTTATGTCTAATTTTCTAACTTATTAACTCAGCAGATAAAGTAATAGTTGTATTTAATAATTTGGAAATCGGACAGATTTCTTTTGCTTTAGCTGCGGTTGAAGCAAATTCTTCTGCAGAAATTGATGGAACTTTTCCTTTTAAATCTAAATGGATTAAAGTTATTGAGCCATCTTCAAATGTTACTGTAGCTTCTGTGGTTAAATCATCTGCAGTAAAACCAGCTTCGTTCAATAAAAAGCTTAATTGCATTGTAAAACAGCCAGAATGAGCCGCAGCAACTAGTTCTTCAGGATTGGTTCCTACACCATCAGCAAATCTAGTTTTGAAAGACAGTTGAGCGTTATCTAAAGTTGTACTTTGTGTACTAATAGTTCCTTTTCCTTCCATGCCAGTTCCTTTCCAGTTGGCGTGTGCTTTTCTTGTAAATTTCATAGTTTTCTTATTTTAAAAATTAGTGTTAAATGTTATTTGTTTGATTGCCAGTTAATAGTGGTAACTCAAATATAATCAATATTTTGCAGAATAGTTTTATGAAATTTAATTGTATTGTTAAGTTTTGGGCTTATCGTTTTGATTTAAACGCAAAGACACAAAGGTTTACGCAAAGTTCGCAAAGCTTTGCGTTAAAAAAATAAGCACAAAAAAAGGCGCAATGAAACTCATTACACCTTTTTAATTTTTTATAAACTTAAGTCTATTCTTGTCCTAAGTTTCTTAATTGTTTCAATTTATCTTTCCATACATCAAGACTTTCCTTATGGATAGCAATGTTTTTGCGTACTTCAGTAACTATTGAATTCTCTTTTTTTGCATTTTTTGTATTGGTAAAGAATTGAATGTTATTTTCTAATTGGAAAATTTCATTTTGAACTTCTTCAATTTTACGCATAATAAAGATTTTTTCATTGTCTAATTTACGCGTGTCGTTGCTGTCAGATAATGAATCAATGCGGTTTGCAAAACGCATCATTTCAGATTCTTTTTTGCTAAGACTTAATTTTTCAAAAAGAGCATCTAGAATTTTATTGAACTTTCCTTCGATATGTCTTCTTGAAAAAGGAACTTTTCCAAATCCTTTCCAAGTTTCAATATGTGCTTTTATAGCATCTAAATCAGTTTTGTGGTCGCCAGTTAATTGAAAAGCTCTTAAAGTATCTAAATATGCCTTTTTATTGTCAAAAGCGGCTACTTCTTCGCTGTTTTCCTCTGATTTATGTTCTTTTAATTTATCGAAATAATGGTTGCAGGCATCCTTAAATTCTTTCCAGATTTTATCTGAATATTTTTTAGGAACGTGGCCAATTTGTTTCCATTCTTCCTGGATTTGTTTCATTACAGGCGTTGTAGCAGTAAAATCGGTGCTTTCCTGTAATTCTTTTGCTTTAGCAACAAGAGCCAGTTTTTTATTTAGATTGTCGTTTTGATCTTTTTTAATATCCTTGTAGAAAGAGTTTTTAAAAGCATTGAAGTTTCTAACAGCAGTTTTAAATGCTGCCCATGTTTCTTCATTTACTTCAGATGGTACTTTTCCAGCTGAGAAAAATTCATTTCTTAAATCTTCTACTTTTTGAATTTGAACAAGCCATTGCGAATGAGAATTTACTTTTTCACTTCCAAGAGCTTCTATTTTAGCTATAATTTCTTTTTTAACTTCAAGATTTTTGTGCTCGTTTGCTCTTTGGTTTTCAAATAAAAGTTCTCTCTTATCGTGGATTTTTTTAGTTAATTCGCTAAATTGATTCCAGATAACGTCACGGTATTCTTTAGAAACAGGTCCAATTTCTTCTTTCCAAATTCTGTGTAAATCCTGTAATTCACGGAAAGATTTATTTACATCTGCGTCATTTACTAATTCTTCAACACGAGCGATTATTTTTTGTTTTAATTCTAGGTTGTGTTTAAAATCTAAATCTCTCGCTTCACGGTCTAAGTGAAGATAATCGTAAAAGTTTTCTACGTGGAAATGGTAATTATTCCAAACGTGATTGTATTTGTCTTTTGGAATAGCACCAGCGTTTTTCCATCTTTCTCTTAATTCATTAAAATGTTTAAGAGTATCTTTTATATTTTCCTGCGGATTAATTAGCTCTTTTAGTTCTTCGACAATTGCCAGACGGTTTTCTAAATTGCTTTTTAAATTAGTCTGTAAATGTTTAAAATGGACATTTCTCTTATCTCTGAAAACATTATAATATTCCTCGAATTTTGATTTTAAAGGTAAATGATATTCGAATTCTTCGTTAGGATCAGGATTAGAAGCAAGAAATTCTTCTTTTTTTTCCTCTAGGAGATGGTGATATTGTAGTAAGAAAGCCTTTTTGATTTCTTCAATATGGTCTTTTACAGACATTACTTTATCTGTATTTACCAGTTTTTTAAGTTCATCAACAAGAGCATCTAAAGAAAATGTATTGTAATCTTGCATAGGAATAGCGTGACGATCTTTTAAAGTTTCGTCTTCGCTTTCAGCAGCATTTGAATTTGTAATGACATCTAATGCTTCTTGATGAGCATTTTCTTGGTTAACTAATTCATTTTCAGTTTCTGGATCTGAATTTTGAATTACAGTTTCAGAATCTGATGTTTCAATTGCATCATTTGCTACAGAATCATTTATTTCGATTCCTGATTTTCCGTCTGCTTCATGCAGGTTATCATTCTTTTCTTCTAACATCTTTAAAATGTATAAGGTTTTTATTTTAAACAATGCGAAAGATAGTAAAGGTGTTTCTAACTACAAAATAAATCGCTTGTTTATACGGTATTTTACGACGAAATTCATATTCTTTACAAGTATTTGCTATCTAGGTTGAATCTATTTTAATTGAAATACTGAAGTATATGTAAATCCGAAATCACTATTGTTTTTTATATAAATTGCTTAATAATCAAATTTATAAAGCTTCTATTGTTATTCTTCTCAATTAAAAAAGGATTAATACTCCAACTTCCATACCCCAATTGTAGGTTCTATTTGGTCCAAATCCAGCGCTGGGATGTATGTAAACTAGATTTGAAGGCGTTATTTTTCGTCCGAATTCGACAAAAGCATTATTTTGAAATCCTTCTAAAACTGCATTATAGCGAAAAGCAACATCGCCAGAAACCCAGTTTTTTCCAAAAAAATGCATTAAGAGATTTTCGAAAAGAATTATACTGATGTCATCACGATCACTTTTCCCTGCAAAACTCTGCTGATATTCCAGTGTTGTTAATGATAAAAACTTTTTTTGATTAAAATATCTTCCATAAACTGCTGCAGGCATGACAACCCATTTTCCAGTTCCAAAATTTGGATCTTCAGCGGTGTTAGAATAAATACGAGTTCTTACCGCAACTCCATTATTGTTCCTTAAGTAAGGAATAAAACTTATTCCGCCTCCAACATCACCAATAGCTGTTTTATTGGTAGAATTTGTATTAGTAGAAACCAGTGGAAGATCAAAACGTAAATTCCAGGCTTTGTTGCCAATTGGTACCAAAAAACGAACTTGGGTTGTATTAAAAGAACCTTTGTCTGTATCAAGATACTCATTATAAAACAGAATTGTTTTTAGAAAATAATGGTATCGAGGCTCAGATAGCGGACTTTGTATGGTGTCTGTATTTTGAGCCGAAAGTAGATTGTTAAATAAAAAAAATAAAATGCTAAGTAATTGTATTTTCTTCATAACCACCTGTTAATTAGTGGTTTAAAAATACGAAAAATACGTTAACATTTTATTTTTTGATACTTATTTATTTATTCCAGATTTTCCATGCTTTTTCAGCTTGAAAAATAAGCATATCGAGTCCATTTTTGGTTACGGCACCTTTTTCTTTTGCTTTTCGTAAAAAAGTAGTTTCTGCTGGATTGTAGATCAGGTCGTAAGCAATATGTTTTTCGGTAAAAAACTCATAAGGTAAATTTGGATAAGCTTCAATATTTGGGCTTGTTCCAACTGGCGTGCAATTGATTATGATTTGGAAATTATCAAAAGTAGTAGCATTGATCAAGTCATAATCGATTATGTTTTCCTTTGCTTCTCTAGAAACAAAAGTGTACGGAATGTCAAGTTCATCCAAAGCAAAAGCAACACCTTTAGAAGCTCCGCCTGTTCCTAGAATAAGAGCTTTTTTATGATGTGGCTCCAATAATGGTTTTAGAGATTTTTTAAATCCGTAATAATCGGTGTTGTAGCCTTTTAGTTTGCCGTTTTTGGTGAATTTAATAGTATTAACAGCGCCAATTAAAGAGGCTTTTTTTGATAGTTTATCCAAGAAAGGAATAACTTGTTCTTTGTACGGAATAGTAACATTTAATCCTTTTAGATCAGGATTGTTTTTAATTAATTCTGTAAAATAATTAATTTCTGAAATGTCAAAATTCTCGTAGCTGTTTCCAGCAAAAACTTCATTATTAAATTTCTCTGTAAAATAACCTTTTGAAAAAGAGTAGCTTATGTTGCGACCTAACAATCCAAAACGTCTTCTTAATAAAATATCAACCATTCTTATTTACGATGTTTCTCTATATAATTTTTTACTGTTTTTTTTGCCCAAACTACAGGAAACAAATCTTCAATTAAGATATAATTCTCAAAGTTTAGACGTAAGCCATTGCTTAAGTGGAATTTAGCTTTTGTGGTGTCTTGAATCATAAAATACAATCCAGCCAAACGATATTCAATTTCATTTTCTTCAGGAAAATATTCTGAAGCTTGCAATAAAGTCTGAATTGCTGTTTCAAATTCTCCTAAAAACTGAAGAATATCAACCCAATACAACCAAGTGTCTAATGCATAATCTCCAAATTCAACTGCTTTTCTGAAACCAAATTCGGCTTCTTCAAAGAAATTCATTTGTTTATTGATTGTGGCATATCTTTTCCAGTACAAACGATTTTGATTGTCGATTGCTAAAGCTTTATTCACAAAAAATAATGCTTTTTGATAGTTTTTCTGGCGAAGATGAAAATCTGTTATTGCAATCCAGCCTTTGTCTAAAAGCGGATCCTCGTGAACAGTTTGGTTATAGTATTGGATCGCTTTCGCTAAATTTCCAAGTTTTTCATAACATTTTCCAATTCGAAGAAGTGCATACGAGGTTGCATCGTCTAATTCGATGGTTCTGTTATAGCTTTCGATTGCTTCATTGTATTTTTTTAGACGCTCATAAGCTTTTGCTTTTTCCATAAAAGCGCCTAAAAATTCATCATCAATCAGTGTTGCGTAATCAAATGCGCGAATAGCATTTTCATACTCTTTTACGCCATAATGAAGACGTCCAAGCTGATGCCACGCAATTTCGCTGTACGGATTTCTGTTGATGTATTCGTTTAGATAGACAATAGCTTCTTGATTTTGATCTAAAAATTCAAAACAATACACTACGTTATAAAGAGCAGATTGATCCTCTAAGTCTTCTTCAAGGCATTTGATAAAACTCTCCTTTGCCATCTCAAGGTTATCCATAAAAAGATATTCCATACCAATCAAATTGTACACATCGGCATAATCATCAGTGTATTGAAGCGCGATTTTTAACAGTTCGACTGCTTTTTCGTGCTGATCTCTTTTTGAGCAGATATTGGCTTTTTGGATATAGATTTCCTCGTTGTTAGGTTCAATTGCGTATAACTCATTCAAAAGCTTTTCAGCAATGTCGAGTTTGTCATCATAAACCAACATTTCTACTTGTACTAACTTTAAGCCTGTAGATTTTGGGTGCTGGTCTAATGCAAGTTTCAAGGCTTTTTTTGCTAAATTAGCCTTGCCTATGTCTAAATAATGAAGAATGATTTCTTCGAATTCTTCAGAATCAAAAAAGAGTACTTTGTTAGTTTTTAACATTGACTCAAATTTGGATAGGGATAGGTTATAATCTTCTTCTTCGTTGCTTAATTGCATACTTCGTATATTTGAAATTAGCCTGTTATAAATTTAGGCAACCATATAATCGCTGTAAGGATAAGAAATTAATTGTTTTGAACAATTTAATTAACAATATATGGCGTTTTTTATTCTATTTTGGGAAGAAATCTCCTTTATTATTAAGGGATTAGCTTCGGTATTGTCATTTTTTTATTTGTGTTGGAAGACTTTTTTGAAATAGAAATTGAGCGTTCATTTCTGTCAGTTTTATTAAAATAGCGCTCAAATAATTTTGTATTTTAATTGTTCTTCTTCTTCATTATTTCGTCCATAACGTCTAGAATAATTGCACAGCCTTCTCTAATTTCGTCTTCAGAAATGGTCAAAGGAGGTGTAATTCTTATTGCGCATCCTTCAAATAAAAGCCAGAATAAAATAAGTCCTCTGTCTTGACAGGTTAAAATAACTTCGTTTGTAATATCTGCCGATTCTGTCATAGCGGCAAGCATTAATCCTTTTCCTCTAACTTCTGTAATCAAAGGATGTACCAAAAGCGATCTGAAGAGTTTTTCCTTCTCTAGCGTTTCTGCCATTAAATTTGTTTCAGTTAATTCTTGCAAAGTAGCTAAACAAGCTGACGCAATGACAGGGTGGCCTCCAAAAGTGGTAATATGCCCTAATTTTGGATTTTCTGTTAAAAGATCCATTTTTTCAGCAGAAGCAGTAAAGGCTCCAACCGGCATTCCGCCGCCCATTCCTTTACCCATAACCACAATATCTGGAACAACATCATAATTTTGGAAACCAAAAAGCTTTCCAGTTCTTCCGAAACCTGGTTGAATTTCATCAACAATCATTAAGGCTCCAACCTCATCACAGCGTTTGCGGACTTTTTGAAGGAAATTGTTTTCTGGCTGAATAAAACCAGCACCTCCCTGAATGGTTTCTAAAAGAATGGCTGCTGTTCTCGTAGTTATTTTTTGCAGATCTTCTTCGTTATTGAAAGTAATAAAGTCAACATCTGGAAGCAAAGGTCTAAAAGCTTGTTTTCTTTCTTCAAATCCCATAACGCTCATAGAACCCATTGTGTTTCCATGATACGCATTATGACATGAAATAAGCTGACTACGTCCTGTAACTCGTTTGGCTAATTTTAACGAGCCTTCAATCGCTTCTGTACCAGAATTGACCAAATAGGTTTTATTTAAAGATTCTGGAAGCAGAGAGGCCATTAATTTGCAATATTGAACGGCTGGACTCTGTGAGTATTCTCCGTAAACCATTACGTGCGAATATTTATCCAACTGATCTTTTATCGCCTGATTTACTCTTGGATGCTGATGTCCTAAAGTACAAGCCGAAACTCCGGCAACAAAATCTAAATATTTTTTATCGTTTGTGTCGTATATGTAAGAGCCAATGGCGTGTGAAACTTCCATTCCGAGTGGGTAAGGAGAAGTTTGCGCTTGGTATTTTATAAAATCTGGATTCATTTTTTTTAAGTTGCTAAGAGGCTAAGATTCTGAGCTTCTAAGTTTTTTATTGTAAACTGAGACTGTAAACTTTTAAAATTCAAAGTTGCAAAGGTACTAAGATTCTAAGTTTTTTTTATTTTACGCTTAGGTTAACTTTTTGAACTAATTATTCTCAAAGCACTGTAAACTGTGACTGCGACTGAAAACTTTCCAATTACGCTTAAACTTTGTGGTTTAAACAATCGCAAGGCACTGTAAACTGCGACCGCGACTAAAAACTATTTACTTTTAGGCTTTGGTTCCGTTTTAGTAGTTGGGTTTTTCTTGTCGTAATTCAAAGTCTCTTTCCTGACTTTCATTGGGACATTTTTACCTTTTTCTTCCTGTTCTTTTCCTTCTTTAATCAGCTTTTCATTCATTTCATTGTCTTCATCGGTAAAAATATCGTCTTTCGACTTTATTCTTTCATCGCCTCTCCAATTCATACCTCGCAGTTTACGGGCATTTTCAGGAAGTTCGTCTTCGGGATAAATATCTCCATCTACTTTATTGTAGAAAGTAATGGTTTCAATAGCATTATTCTCCAATATCATGTTGATTTTACTGCTGACATTTTTATTGATTCCAATCAATTCTTTGGTATCATTTCGCATGTAATAAATCACCTCGGTGTTTTTAATGACATCAACATCATGAAGTTTTCCGTCCCGAAATTTTCCAAACAGATTCAGTCCCTTGACTTGATTAAAACCGGTTCCGAGCGTGTCTTTGGATAGGACGAAAGTATTGTTTAAAACTTTTAAAGAGTCGATTTTTCTCGTTTTATTGTCACCAATTAAATGCATTATATCTCCAGTAATCTGATTGTCGCCATTCCAAAGAATCGGATTTCCAATTAGTTTTGTCAAGGCAGTTTTAGAATCAGAATGTATCGAATCGCATTTACCGCTCATATCTGTTTTATAGAAACGAACATTTTTATAAGCTCTCAAAATTCTTTCCCCTTCTTTTCCAGTCACCATTAATTTCTGTCCATGAATATAAACAGAGTCATTTTCAACTAGATTAACTGCAACAGCTCTTTTGGTTACAAACATCGAATCTTTAAGTTTGTAAAGCTCTGCGTAATGGCCTTTTACGATTCCTTTGTTTATAGAATCAGTAATTTTTACATTTCGTGTTGCTGACGCAAATTCTATATTTCGATCATAGTATAAACTATCGCCCTCTATAAGCCGATCGTCATATTTGATATACGATCTTCGCAGAAAATGAGCTAAGTTTTTCTTCGTATCATAAAAACCTTTTTCTGTATAAATGTAATTGGCTTTACTTGTAATAGTCGAAGGACCAAGAAGGTAAGTGTGCCCAGAATTACTGTAATAATCCAAATGATTTGATTTAATCACATATTTTGGATTCGTAATTGTAACTTCAGTTAAAAACTGGAATTTCTTTTCTTTAACAAAATATCTTCCAGATTTACTTACTAAAGTATTGTCTTTGTTTATGATAGTTCCTTTTGTGTTATAAAAAGCTTCCTGAATATTTCTATCAAAATTAATCGTATCGGTCTGTAAAGTAGCATCAGGAGAAGTTAAAACTGCATTTCCTGTCGCAAAAGCTTTCTTTTCATTTCCACTATATTCAGCATATTTACTATTCAAGAACAAAGTGTCTCCTTGTACTAATTGTACATTTCCAAATGCTTTTAAATAATTTTCTTTCTGAAAAAAATAGGCTTTATTGCAAGTTAATACAACACCATCATGATTTACTTTTACATTTCCGGTAAGTAAAAGTGCATCTGGTACGTTGACCTGATCAACATCAGAAAAGTCAGCATTTTCGATGACGATAGTTTTAGGAGTTTGTGCAGTTTTTTTTGCTTGCGCAGAAATAAATTGTGCACTAAGAAACAAACAACAAAATATGAAAAAGAGTGATTTATTCAACTGATTAAATTTTTGTCAAATTTATAAAAAAGGTTAGAACCTGTGGCTGATATTAGCATTAATTTATAATTCGTCATCAATACCTTAATTAAGAAGTTGAACATCATTTATTTTTTCAACAAAACAAAGAACTCTCACGTTGTAGTTGTGGTATTTTAGACTTAAAACAGAGCATTTTAAAAAGATGATGTTCTGAATTTTAAAAAATGAATTACATTTAGAGATTAGTTTTAATGCCTTTTGTGGTATTTAAATTATAAGACAAGTTAAGAATAGCCAAAAAAGATATGATAAGTAAAAAAATAATTGCAGCCGGAATTACGTTAACTGTACTATTTTCAGCCTGTAAAACAAAAGATTTAAAAATGAGTACAGCAAAAGAACAAACTGCAACAGAAAAGAAAGTTGTAGTTTATCAAGTTTTTACACGCCTTTTCGGAAATAAAAATACAACAAATAAACCTTGGGGAACTATCGAGGAAAACGGTGTTGGAAAGTTTAATGATTTTACAGATAAAGCGCTTCATGAAATAAAAGATTTAGGTGTTACTTATATTTGGTACACTGGAGTGCCTCATCATGCTTTAGTGCGCGATTATACAGCATACGGAATCTCAAATGATGATCCAGAAGTAGTAAAAGGACGCGCAGGTTCGCCTTATGCTGTGAAAGATTATTATAATGTAAATCCGGATTTGGCTGTTAATCCTGCAAAGCGTTTAGAAGAATTTGAAGCTTTAATAAAACGGACTCACAATGCGGGTTTAAAAGTAATTATTGATATTGTTCCTAATCATATTGCTCGTAAATACGAAGGAAAATCAAATCCTGCGGGCATAAATGATTTTGGTGCAGATGATGATGTAACGGTTGAATACAAACGAGATAATAATTTCTATTATATTCCAAATGAGCATTTCGAAATTCCAGATGGAGATGTTCCTTTAAATGGAGAAAAGAATCCATTGATTGATGGAAAGTTTGACGAAAATCCTGCGAAATGGACCGGAAATGGTTCAAGAAAATTCAAACCAGACCAAAATGACTGGTATGAAACGGTAAAAGTAAATTATGGAGTTCGCCCAGGCGGAACTAAAGATTTTCCTGAACTTCCTGCTGGTTTTGACCAAAAATCATATCAAGAGCATTTTGCTTTTTGGCAAGATAAAGATGTTCCAAATTCTTGGAAGAAATTTAGAGATATTGCATTGTATTGGATCGCAAAAGGAGTTGACGGATTCCGTTATGATATGGCAGAAATGGTTCCTTACGAATTTTGGAGTTATATGAACTCTTCTATAAAAATGAAAAATCCAAAAGCATTTTTATTGGCAGAAGTTTATAACCCTAATGAATACCGAAATTATATTCGTTTAGGAAAAATGGATTATTTGTATGATAAAGTAGAAACTTACGATAAGTTGAAAGATGTTATTCGTGGAAAATCTTCGCCTGACGAATTAACAAAAATCCAAAACGGAATGTCGGATATCGAACATCATATGCTTCATTTTCTAGATAATCACGATGAACAGCGTTTAGCAAGTCCAGAATTTGCAGGAACGCCAGAAAGAGGAAAACCTTTGATGGTAATTTCGGCAACGATTAGTACTTCGCCAACAATGATTTATTTCGGGCAAGAAGTAGGGGAATCAGGAAACGAAGATGCCGGTTTTGGAAAACGCTCGAGAACATCCATTTTTGATTATATCGGAGTTCCAAATCATCAGCGTTGGATGAATGATGGTAAATTTGATGGCGGACAGCTTTCTAATTCAGAAAAAGAACTTCGTGATTTTTACAAACGTTTGTTGAATTTCACAATCAAAAGCAGTGCTTTAATGGGAAGTTTTGAGGAAATTCAATCCGTAAATCGTCAAGGAAATTCAAATTATGATGCGTTATTATATAGCTATGTTCGTTGGTCAGAGAGCCAAAAATTAATTGTAATAGCTAATTTCTCATCAGAAAAAGAAAGCGAATTTGATTTGAAAATTCCTTCATCTATTATTTCAAAGTGGAAGCTGAAAGATGGTTCTTATGTGCTTGTAGATAAAATATATTCAGCAAGTAAAACTTATTTTACAGTTAAAAATGGAGAAGGTTCCGCAAGAGTTAAAATAAAGCCTTCTGAATCATTTATTTATGAAGTGAATTAATAAAAAGAAAAAAAGGTTTAAAAAAGAAACTTGTCTAGTAATTCTCTAGACAAGTTTCTTTGTTTTTAAACCTTTTTAAGTAACGAAAGGATTTCTCTAATTGAAAATTGCGCGCCACACACAAATTCATCCGAAGCGCCATAATAAACCGTTAATGTATCGCCATCAGGATCAATAATGTGGCCATTTGTGAATACGACATTTCCGAAGAAACCACTTAATTCATAACTTGTTTTAGGAAACATAATTGGAGTTTCAGTTCTTGAAATTACTTTTGAAGGATTTTCTAAATCCATTAAAAATGCGCCCAAACAATATTGATGAAATTCGTTTGCTCCGTGATAAATTTCGAGCCAGCCCAATTCGGTTTTAATTGGTGCAGCGCCAGCGCCAACTCTTTTACTGTCCCAATTGCCTTTTCTGGTTTTGATGATGCATTTATGATTTCCCCAATGAATTCCATCTGGAGAAGAAGCAATCCAAATATAATTTCCGCCAATATCCACACTACTCGGACGATGTAAAGCATAAAATAATCCGTTTATTTTTTCTTCGAAAATAGCGCAATCTTTATTGTGAGGAGGAAATATTATTCCGTGTTTTTGAAAATTCTTCCAATCCGTTGTGGTTCTTAAACCTACACCAACGCCATTTCCAGAAACTGAAGTGAAAGTGAGGTAATATTTTCCTTCAATTAAAGAAACACGGCAATCTTCAATTCCGAAAGTTTCCAAAATACCTTCACCAACCAAATAAGGGTAATCTTCTGGCTCGTAAAAATGTTTCCCATCTGTGCTGCATAATAAACGAATGTGAGATAGAGTAGTTAAATAATCAATTCCTTGATAGTTTATTACTCGTGCATCTGTTGCAATAAGTTCCGGATGATCTTTTAAAATTTCAATAATTTGAATGGCGCCAGCGTCATTAAGAACAGGAAACGAAATGATATTTTCGCTTTGTTTTGGTCTTTCTGCAACTCGCACTGCAAGCCAGATTTTATTTTGAAATTGAAACACGCCAGGATTCAGCAAACAGGTAATTTCTAATCCTTCTCTGCTTGGTGGTAAATCTGATGGTGATAATAAAGGGTTTTCTATAAAACGATTGGCAATGTCTTTCATGATCTTCGTTTAAGTACCTAAAAGGTATAAAAAAAAGCTGATACTTAATTGCATCAGCTTTTTTTCTATACTTTTTTAACCTTTTTGAGTGCTTCAACGTAATATTCGTTTACTTTTTCCCAATTAATATGTTTGAAAAAGGCATCAATATAACTCCCTTTTCGGTTTTGGTAATCTAAATAATAAGCATGTTCCCAAAGATCAATTCCCATAATTGGTGTTCCAGGAATCAAAGCATTTTTCATTAACGGATTATCTTGATTGTCAGTTGCAGTAATTTGTAATTTACCATATCGGTCTACAACCAGCCAAACCCATCCAGAACCAAACTGCTTTTCTGATTGCGCTTTAAATTGATTGGTTAGATTATTAAACGAACCAAATTCTTTATTAATTGAACCTGCAAGCGTATCTTTTGGAGTCTGCTCTTTTGGAGTCAAGGTATTAAAATAAAGCGTATGGTTGTAATATCCGCCAGCATTCTGACGAAGTTTTAAATTAGTAAGAGGCATTTTTTTTAAAATGTCTTCAATAGGCATATTTTCAAATTCAGTCGAAAGAATTTCTTTATTGAAATTATTTGTGAACGATAAATAATGCTTAGAATAATGAGTTTCTAAAGTTAAAGTTCTAATGTCTGGCGAAAGGGCATCATAATTAAATGGCAGTTTCGTCATTTCAAAAGAACCGGCATCAGCTTTAACATCATTTGGCGAACCAATAGTTATTTTTTCCTCTTTTGTTGGCAGAGGAACCTCAACAACTTCTGTCAGCTTATCTTCTTTACAAGAAAACAATAGTAAAAATGAAGCTAAAGTGCTAAAAAGAACAACGTTTTTCTTCATAATGTTATTTATTTTGATGTTAATGAATTGATGATCTCGATATAATTTTCTTTAGCTTCATCAATCGACATATGGCTAATTTGCATCCAAGCATTGGTTTTAAAAGCATCTCTTAAATCAAAATTTTCAGATTGATTGTAAACTGCTGTACCAAAAGTGGCCTGTTTGTAAAAAGCGTAAAGTCTCAACTGCACATCTTGCGGCAGTGAAGCCTGAGTCATTGTCATCGCAACTTCTACAGCTTTAGCAAAGCGAATATCTAAATCTTTATCAGCCATTTATGCCTTTGTAGCAATAATTGTTTTTCCTCCAATCGCTTTCTGATTTAACTCAACATTGATTGGTGTACCTAAAGGTAAAAATAAATCTACTCTCGATCCAAATTTAATGAAACCAGCGTCAGTTCCTTGAATCACTTGCATTCCTTCTTTAGCGTAATTTACAATTCTACGAGCCAATGCTCCAGCGATTTGTCTATATAAAATAGCGCCGAAAGTTTCATTTTCGATAACTACTGTAGTTCTTTCGTTTTCTTCACTTGCTTTTGGATGCCAAGCAACTAAGAATTTTCCAGGATGATATTTGCTAAATTTGATGATACCATCCATTGCGTAACGAGTAACGTGCACATTGATTGGCGACATAAAAATAGAAACCTGTAAACGATTATCTTTAAAATATTCTCCTTCATAAACTTCTTCAATAACCACCACTTTTCCATCTACTGGAGCAAGGATATGATCACTGTTTCTAACTGCAATTCTCTTCGGATTTCTGAAGAATTGTAAAATAATAATCAAAATTACAAGCGCTGCAAATTGAACAAGCATTCTCAGCCAAGCAATATCAATGAATTTATCAGCAAGTAAAAGTACAGCTACAGTAAATACAGTACCTAATAAAATGGACGGGCCTCCCTCTTTATGAAACATAATATAAAATTTGATAAAATAAAAATATAATTGGTGCTACAAATATAACACTATCTAATCGATCTAAAATACCTCCGTGACCAGGCATTATCGAACCGCTGTCTTTTATTCCTGCAATTCGTTTAAATTTGGATTCTATTAAATCTCCAATAGTTCCAAAAATACTTACTATTAATGCGATAACAGTCCAGATTAAAATCGATTTACTGCTAAACTCAGGTTTTGGCTGAATGTAAAGCTTAGAGATCAAAAAACCTGCAAATGCAGCAAAAACAACACCGCCAATAAAACCTTCAATTGTTTTTTTAGGCGAAACACGTTCAAATAATTTGTGTTTTCCCATTGATTTTCCAACTAAATACGCAAAAGTATCATTGGTCCAAATCAAGACAAATAAACCTAAAATAATTTTCGGATTATAATCATTTGTTCCAAAAGAGATTTTGACAATAAATACAAATGGAAGTGTAATATATCCTAGTAGATATAAATATTTTGAAGAGGTGCTTACATTTTGTACAGAATCATAAAATAAGAATATGATGCATTTAATGGAAACAACAATAGTAACTGCCAGCAAGACTAAATCGAGCTGTTTAATGTTTGTTTCTAAGCTTATATTAGAATTAAACGAATCATTTAAAAATAGGCTCGTTTCTTTATTGTAATGACTAACAAGGATAATTGCTGCATAGACTAAGATTCCGAAAAATATAGAAAACACTTTGTTCAATTTTACGATATTAGAAAATTCGTATATCGTAATAATCAAGAAAATACCAAAAAGAGTAATAAAGCTCTCTGTGGAAAACAATATCGAAGCTAATAATAAAGCGATATAAACAGCACCAGAAATGGTTCTCTTCAGTGTTTCGTTCATCTTAAAGATCTTCTAGAAGCAGTAAATATAGGTTTTTCGCAACACTTCCGTATTGTGTAAAATCTTCTTCTTTCGCTTTTTCGAAATATTTTATTGTAGTGATATTAGTAGGATAGTCTCGTTCGTATTTGCGTTTTATAGCGCTCAATCCGTCGCTTTTCATTGGAAGGATTTGGCTTGTGGTTGCAATAATAACAATATTAGCAGGTAATTCGTTTGGTTTGTTTTGTCTGATTTGTTTCGATGAAAATAAAATCGAACCTTCATCGGCTATAAGGTTTTCACAGCTTGCTAATAAGAATCTTGGTTTTGTTGGAGCAATATAAAATAATTTGTTTTCTTCCAGTAAACCAAAAAGTGCCGGTTCGTAGCATAAAACTTCATTTTCGAACCAATCATTTTCTTCTAAAATGTTTTCAAATTGTTCAGCAACTTCTAGAGTGTTTTCACAGTATAAAAATTTACCTCCATTCTTTTTGAAGTTGAAAATAAACTGTTCATCTAAAGATAAATGACTATTCTGAGCAGGTGTGCCCGCATATTCGCTTTCGTGCTCTTCATCAGAAGCGGCTTCGCTTGAGCCAAATATTTTTTTGAAAAAATTCATTTTTTTATATGAAATGCTTTACATGTTAATTGAAAACGTTCAAAGATAAAAAAATCTTAATTCAAAAGGGTATTTTGAATTAAGATTTTAAAAAATTATTGCGTATTTCGTAATTAACTTATGAAACTACTTCTTCTAAATTTTTATCAAAAGTACGTTTTCCGAAAATGTTTTCTAAGTCATCTTTGAAAATAACTTCTTTTTCGATCAGAATATCAGCAAGTTGATTTAATTTATCTTTGTTTTCTTCTAATATCTGAATAGCTCTTTTGTATTGACCTTCGATTAATTCTGAAATTTCTGCATCAATGATTTTTGCAGTTTCATCAGAATATGGTTTAGAGAAATTATATTCGCTTTGTCCAGTTGAATCGTAATAAGTAACGTTTCCGATTTTGTCATTTAATCCATAAATCGTTACCATAGCACGAGCCTGACGCGTTACTTTTTCTAAGTCACTTAAAGCGCCTGTAGAAATTCTGTCAAAAGTTACTTTTTCAGCAGCTCTTCCTCCCATAGTAGCACACATTTCGTCTAACATTTGATCTGTTCTTACGATTTGTCTTTCTTCTGGTAAGTACCAAGCAGCACCTAAACTTTGTCCACGAGGAACGATAGTTACTTTAATAAGTGGCGCAGCGTGCTCTAACATCCAGCTTACAGTTGCGTGACCAGCTTCGTGAATTGCAATTGCTCTTTTTTCTTCTGGAGTAATGATTTTGTTTTTCTTTTCTAAACCACCAATAATTCTGTCAACAGCATCAAGGAAATCTTGTTTGTCAACTGCAGCTTTGTTGTTTCTTGCGGCAATTAATGCAGCTTCGTTACAAACGTTAGCGATATCAGCACCAGAGAAACCTGGAGTTTGTTTTGCTAAGAAATCAAGATCTAAACCTTCAACTTTTTTGATAGGAGCTAAGTGTACTTTGAAGATTTCGGCTCTTTCGCGAATGTCTGGTAAGTCAACAAAAATTTGTCTGTCAAAACGTCCAGCACGCATTAAAGCTTTATCAAGAACGTCAGCTCTATTTGTCGCAGCAAGAACAATTACGTTAGAGTTTGTACCAAAACCATCCATTTCTGTTAGTAATTGGTTCAAAGTGTTTTCTCTTTCGTCGTTTCCGCCAGACATATTGCTTTTTCCTCTTGCTCTACCAACAGCATCAATCTCGTCGATGAAGATAATAGCAGGAGATTTTTCTTTTGCTTGTTTGAATAAGTCACGTACACGTGAAGCACCAACTCCAACGAACATCTCTACGAAATCAGAACCTGATAAAGAGAAGAAAGGTACCTGTGCTTCACCAGCAACAGCTTTTGCCAATAAAGTTTTACCAGTTCCCGGAGGTCCTACAAGTAAAGCGCCTTTTGGGATTTTACCTCCAAGGTTTGTGTATTTTTCTGGGTTTTTAAGGAATTCAACAATTTCTTGAATTTCTTCTTTAGCACCTTCTAAACCAGCAACATCTTTAAACGTAGTTTTGATATCTGTTTTTTCGTCAAAAAGTTTAGCTTTAGATTTTCCGATATTGAAAATCTGTCCGCCACCTCCAGCGCCTCCACCAGACATTTTGCGCATAATGAAGATCCATACACCAACAATAATGATGATAGGAAGTAAGCTGATTAAAATATCGCTCCAGTTATTTTTTTGAAGGAAATTGAAATCTTTCAGTTTACCCTCAGTAACTGCTTTTTCTAATTTAGTCTGAAAGATTTGATCATTACCAATTTCCAAAGTGTAATGTGGACCTTTGTTTGGTTGTTTGAAAATATCTTCAGCTACTTTTTTATTTGCTGGGTCTTTAAGAGCCGCAGCATTTAAATACACTTCAGCTTCTGCTTTGTTGTAAACAATTACTTTTTCAATTTGGCCTTTTTCTAGAAGGGTGTTGAATTTAGAAGAAGTTAATTGAGCAGGTTCGCTTAAGCTTGATCCTCCTGTGGCAAAACTTATGAATAAAAAAACTAAAAGTATTGCGGTATATATTAACCAAGGACTTATTTTAAATTTATTCGGATTTGGATTATTATCTTTAGCCATTTAGTGAAAGTTTCTTTAGTATTTGTTCTCGATTGTAGTGATCTTGGCGTCGCCCCAAAGGCTTTCGATGTTGTAATATTCGCGAATATGTTTCTGGAAAACGTGTACTACAATGTGTACATAGTCCATTAAAACCCATTCTGCATTATCGGTTCCTTCTACGTGCCAAGGTTTATCTTTTAAGTCTTTTGATACTGTTTTTTGAATTGAGTTTACGATGGCGTTAACTTGGGTGTTTGAGCTACCATTGCAAATTACAAAATAGTCGCATACTGCCGTATCTATTTCTCTTAAGTCAAGAATATCGATATCATTTCCTTTTACTTCCTCAATCCCTTTGATTATGTTCGCCAGTAGAACATCATTATTAATAGTCTTTTTCGCCATGAATTATTTTATATGAATTTGTAAAGTTACCAAATTTTGTGATTATTTTTGAACCTTAACAAAATATTAAATTAAGATATTTAAATTATTTAATGAAACTAATCAAACTCGATGCCATAGATTCGACAAATGATTTCTTAAAATCATTGTCCAGCAAAGAAGAACTGGAGAATTTTACGGTCGTAACAGCTGAAAATCAGACAAAAGGGAAAGGACAAGTTGGTGGTGTATGGAAGACTCAAGCTGGTAAGAACTTAACTATGAGCATTTTGGTAAAAGATTTTCTCTTTGATAACGAGCAAGTTTTTAATCTTAGCGTAGCTGTTTCTTTGGCTGTTGCAGAAACTTTAAAATCGATAAATATTCCTAATATATGCATAAAATGGCCAAACGACATTCTGTCATACAATAAGAAGTTAGTTGGCATATTAATCGAAAACACCTTAAAAAGCGATGGCAGAATTGTGTCAGTTGTCGGAATCGGAATTAATGTCAATCAAACCGATTTTGACGAATTGCCAAATGCTTCTTCAATAGCAGTGATTTCGGGAAAACCTTTTGATAAGCAAGAATTAGCAATTTTAATCGTTGAAAAACTAAAAGAAAAAATTCAGTTCTGGAAAACCGATTCGGAAAATTTTTGGAAAGATTATTTTAATTTTTTATTTAAAAAAGGAGTTCCGACAGCATTTAGAGACAACAACAACCAGGATTTTATGGGAATCATTCAAGGAGTTTCTCCAATTGGTAAACTACAGGTTTTATTAGAAGATGATTCTGTTGTGGAATTTGAGATTAAAGAAGTGAAAATGCTTTATTGAAAGTTGCAAAGGGACAGAGGGACAAAGTGGCAAAGGTTTTTCGTAGAGATGCACTGTAGTGCGTCTAACTAAGGTGCTAAGGTTCTGAGTTACTAAGATTCTAAGATTTTTGATAAAGAATTTTTCCGTAGAGACGCACTGCAGTGCGTCTAACGCAAAGTTACCACATAGTTTATCACCTTCAAGAATGATAAATTACAAAAAATAAAAAAGTCCAATCGTTAGATTGGACTTTTCATTTATAATTCACAATTTACAATTCACCATTATAACTTGTTCATATTGTTTGCTAAAGTTTCAATAAACTTGCTGATTGGACCTTTAACCATCATCGCCATCATAGCGTTGAATTCACCTTCAAAGAACAATTGAACAGCACTTTCTGAATCAGAAACAGTGTCAATGTTTGAAGTAAGTGTAAACGGAAGTTTATCACTTGCAGCGCCCAAAACAATTTTGTTTGGCGCTACTTTATCTTTCATTTTCAATTTGATTTCAGGCATCCCTTTCAATCCAAAAATAAAAGCGTCTTCGCCAGTCACTTCAAATTTAGCGATATTGTCTGGCATTAATTTTTCGAAATTCTTTACGTCAGTCAGTTGATCAAATAAATCCTGAGCTGATTTCTGAACTGTAACTTTTGGACTTTCTAAGTTCATATAGTGTTTTTTGTTTTGTTTTTGTTTTTTTAACGCAAAGAACGCAAGGTTTTTTTTTCTTTACTATGACTTTATTTAAGTTCGCAAAGCTGAAATTAAAAAAAAGAGCGAAGCGATTTTTTAGAAAATCTAAAATCTAAAATCTAAAATCTAAAATCTAAAATCTAAAATCTAAAATCTAAAATCTAAAATCTAAAATCTAAAATCTAAAATCTAAAATCTAAAATCTAAAATCTAAAATCTAAAATCTTATTCCTGTCCCCAAGTAGAAGGGCTTTCGCTCCATTCCAACAAAGTCGATTGCTGATCTTCTGTTATATATTGTTTTTGAACTGCTAAACTAAGAAGGTTTTCGTAGTTGCTTAAAGTGAATAAATCAATATTAGCTTCTTTGAAATTTTCTTCGGCAACACCAAAACCGTATGTGAAGATAGCCGCCATACCTTTTATGTTAGCACCTTCGCTTCTCAAAGCTTCAACAGCCATTAAACTGCTTTTTCCAGTACTAATTAAGTCCTCGACAACCACAACATTTTGTCCTTTTTGTAAAAAACCTTCCACTTGGTTTTGTCTACCGTGTTTTTTTGGTTCCGGACGCACATATACGAAAGGAAGACCTAAACTTTCGGCAACCAAAATTCCAACTCCAATAGCTCCAGTAGCAACACCAGCAATCACATCAGGTTTTCCAAATTGTTTTTCGATGTTTTTAGCAAACTCATCACGAACATAGTTTCTGATGCTCGGAAATGAAAGAATTAACCTATTATCGCAGTAAATAGGAGATTTCCAACCAGAAGCCCATGTAAAAGGATTTTCGGGATTCAATTTAATTGCATTTATTTGCAAAAGCAATTCGGCTGTTTTTTCGGCAGTATCTTTATTAAAAATCATAGTACAAATGTATAAAGTTTTTGTAAACGACAAACCACTTTTTTTGACAAATGAAATCTCAAAGGAAACAGATTTCCAATTGTTCTTGTTGGAGAGTATTGATATCGAACAGCTTATTATAAAAATTTTTCAAAATAAAATTCAAAAAGCCATTCTATATCATCCCGACGAAAGTGAGATGATGAAAACCCTAAAAGCCAAAATTCCGGTTAATAAAGCTGGCGGAGGCTTTGTCTACAATAAGAAAGGCGAAGTCTTGTTTATCTTTAGAAACGGAAAATGGGACTTGCCAAAAGGCGGAATCGAGAAAGGGGAAGACATTGAAGCGACGGCTATGCGTGAGGTAGAAGAGGAGACAGGAGTAAACCAGCTTCGTATTACGAATAAACTCCAAAAAACCTATCATATCTTTAAGCGCAACGGAAAATACAAACTCAAAATCACGCATTGGTTCGAAATGCAGTCTGATTTTGAAGGTACACCACACGGACAACTTGAAGAAGGAATCGAAAAAGTTGCTTGGTTAAACCCAGAACAAATCAAAGAAGCACTTAAAAATTCATACGAAAACATTAAATTATTGTTTGAAGAAGACAAAAAAGTTCCAGCAGATTTAAAAGCAAAAAAAGAAAATTTAGAATCTTAAAAACTTAGAACCTTAGCATCTCAGAATCTTAGATTAGGACGTGCCACCAATAAAAGAAAAGACCCAATCAACTTTGCGTTCATTGGGTCTTTTTTTTTAAAATAGGTTTAAATCATCGAGATTAATCCATCCTGTTGGTTATCTTTTTGACGTGCCAACCAATTAAAAAAACAATCAACTTTGTTTAATTGGCTAGGATTTCAATTTTTGATTCTTTTTCAATTCCGATTTCGTTGATATGGTTGTGTATTTCATTTCTAAGGTCTAAAATATTGTTACTTAAGTAATTTTCTAGTAGGTGTTTTTCTAATGATGTAGTAAAATGTTTTTTTATTTCATTACGGAATCCCGTATTAGACTTATATTTATTAGATGTATTTTCGTTCATAAAATAAATTACACTAATATGATAAAAATTGCAAAACTGCTTAAAAGTGTTTTGCTTTTGAGTTTTTTACTTTTAATGACGAATTGTGTCACAAATGAAGCGGACGAGACATCAAATATTCAGTCGACCAATGAAGCTAAAATTTGGTATGCGAACCACAAAGAAGATTACAATTCACCCATTTTAAAATATATTGAAAACCTAAAATGGGAGGACGCAATTATTTCAGACGGGATTGATGGGAAGGTAGTAGAAGTACCGTTTACTTTAGTAGATGATTTAAGTACATCAAATGAGAAAGCTAACTTGCATAATGACCATCATAGATTGATGTTTATTAAAGAAGGTGAAAGTGAGTTTAAAATTTATTATGTCCAAATTTTTACAGATGAAATAAATGCAAACTTTATAGATAAAGATTTTAATTTTTATAAAATTCAAAATGATTTTAATGGTAAAGTTTTTGTTCAAGATTTAGCTAAAAAAAACATTTCCAAACTGAAGTTTCAAAAAGGCGATGTACTTAAACCATCGCTTACTTCTAAAATGAGAGAAGAAGCTCTAGATTGTGTTTGGTATGGCTATTGGTATGAGGATGGACATTTTGAACCAATAAGTTTGGTATATTGTGAAGCAGGAGGAAGTACAGAGGAACCAACAATGCCTAGTTATGGGGGAGGCGGCGGTAATAGTGGAAGTACGCCCTCAGCACCAGTTATGAAAATTATAGACAATCTAACAGGAAAAGCTAAATGTATAAATGGTCTTTTGAGTACTAATGGAAATAATTTTGTCCAAAATATATTTAATCAATTTACCGGAAAATCAGAATTCAATATTGAAATTGTCTCACTTCCGAAGGTTTATTCATCAACTAACCAAGAAGTAAACGGGACTACAGGATTTGATAAGGTGAATAGTCTTATGACGATAGAAATAAGTACAAGTAGATTGGACGGACTTGCGGCTTTGGAATGTGCTAGAATAATCTTGCACGAATATATACATGCAGATATGTATCGAAAGCTAAATACAACAAATTCTAAAGATATTGATGCAAGTGATTTTAAAAAAGTTTTTGAAACATATGAAAACCAGCACAATGCAATGGCGCAAGTTTACCTTAGTAGTATGAAAGATGCTTTAAAAGCGTTTCATAAAACAGTATTAAGTACGGATTATAACAACTATGTGAATTATTATGGTGAAGTTCCAAGTGATGCTTTCTATGAAGCTCTGGCGTGGGGAGGTTTAAAAGATAGTAATGTAAAAGCTTGGGCAGATTTGACACCAGATAAAAAAGCATCTATTAATTCATTGGCAAACAGAGTGCCTATTTTAGGCAAAACAGTTCCTTGTCCGTAAAATGTATTAATAGCAATACTTTTTGTATATTAGTTACCTAAGTTCAATTACCTATTTTTTAAATCGAGTTATGAAAAAACATATATATATATTAGCTATATTTTTATTTGGATTCAGCTTATATGCTCAAGAAAAATTCAATGGCACATTATTTTTTAAATTAGATGATTCATATATTAAAGAATCCAAGACTAAACCAAATAAGTTTTTGTTAAAAGATAAAAATGAAGATGAAGAGTTTTATTTTAAAGGGGTTGAAGTTTTAAATGATTTACGGCCTAAAGAAATACTGTGCCTAAAAGATTTTGTAAGAGATTCAAAATATTACAATAAAAACAAAAAGAATAAATTAAACAATGCTGAATTGGTGAACTTTTTTAGTAATGCTACAGTTTATTTAGTTAGAAAAAAGAATGATAGAACAGAATTTATTAAAGTAAATCCAATAGTTGAAATTTATGATTAATATATTTTTTTAAAATTTCAAACTTCGAAATTATTTTTCAAACTTTTGCTTGTATTAGAAATAGTAATTTTAAAATTTAATTATTTTAGACGTGCCACCAATAAAAGAAAAGACCCAATCAACTTTGTGTTCATTGGGTCTTTTTTTTATTGCTGTCGGGCTATCCGCGCTACTTCGGTAGCTTGCTTCTATCCCTCACGCGGGCATTCGGTTTCAGAAGATCTTTATAGATTATTAAGTATTCTAAGTTTAAGAATTACCATTTAAGCTTGTCAAAAGATTATTGTCATTAAAAACTGCATTAATAACATTTCCATTCTTTTCCGCTTTAATTTCATTTCCGTTCAAACTCAATTCAAAACCTTTTTTAGAAAGATAATTGGTAAAAGCATTTTTATGATTTTGAATTTCAAAAGTCGAAATCAATTCTGGAAAAACGGTCAAAATTCTTGAGAATTCCTCACTTTCAGTATTGTCAATCGAATCATCTTTAAGGGTAACAACCATTGTTCCCTGACCATAATTTCCAAGATAATAACCGCTCAAATTAAACATTGTAGTAGCAATCATCCCAATAAGATGTAAATCGTTTGGAACAGCGTCAAATTTTCCAACGCTTAATAAATCAATATTATTTTCTTCTCCGTATTTTTTTAATGAAAGCGCTTGTTGCATAACAGATTCTGCATAACCGCCCGCTTTATTGTCCCAAAGCCAAAGCCAAGTTTCTGACGAATGCGAAAATGAACCCAAAACCTGCATTGGAAAAGTAAGATCATCTCCAAAAGTAATTTCTTCTGCGTCCATATTGACATTCCAAGAAAGTCCTCCTGTTACATTGTATAGATTTCTCTGTTTTTCTAAGGCAAGAGCTCCAAATTTCTCTAAAAAATTATTTTCAGAAGTAAAACTGATAGTTTGATTGTTTTGAGTACTTGATGAAGCTGTTTTTTCTTCTTTCTTTTTGAAGAGATTATCGAATATTCCCATTTCTTGAGGCTTTTATTGTTTATGAAATTATTGATTTCAAATATATAATTTTAAAAATAAGTAGGAAAATGATTAATTACAATAATTCATCAATATTTATTGTATTTTTGTTCAAGATGCAATAACAAAATACATTGCTTGTTATTACCCTAATATTATTGAATTATGAGCACACTATCAAAACCAAGCCATATAGGAAGAAAAATAAGCCGAATTCGTGAACTTCGTGACATGAAGCAAGAAGCTTTGGCTCAGGCTTTAGGAACAAACCAACAAGCGATTTCTGCTTTAGAAAATAGTGAAACGATAGATGATGAAAAGCTAAAACAGATTGCAAAAGCTTTGGGAGTAAATGTTGAAGCGCTGAAAAACTTTTCAGAGGAAGCGGCGATTAATTATTTCAATAATTTCTACGATAATAGCGCACAAGGACAAATATTAAATAACTCTTGCAATAATCTTACTTTTAATCCTTTAGAGAAATTGATTGAAGCTTACGAAGAAAATAAAAAGCTTTACGAACGTTTGGTTCAAGCTGAAAAAGATAAAGTGGAGTATTTAGAAAAAATATTGAAGGATAAATAAGTTTTTGTTCTTTTTGGAATATAGAAAAGCCTAATAAAAATTGTTTTTATTAGGCTTTTATCTTTTTGTTTTTACCATCTTTTTAATTAAGAGTGCTAAGATGTTCATTCGTTATATAAAGTTTTGAACTTACTTCTTTAGTTGTTTCTTTTAGCTCTTTTACTTCATCTCTTAATTTCCTTACTTCTGATGTAAGTTCGTAAATAATATCTTTTAGTTCAGAATCCATGATTAATATATTTTTTAACTTAATAATAATCAAATTTATAAATAAATTTTATTAAAACAAAAATAACCATAGTTTTTTGTTATTGTTTTTTTTTGAGATTTATTTAGTTGATTATAGATTCTGTTAAATCAATTCTTTTTATAAAGTGACTTAAATCAAGACTTCCGCCATTTCTCGATCGCTCAATATTTTCAAAAATATCCAAAAATCTATCCTTATTTGAATTATTTATAATTGAATCAACTAATAAAATGTTTTTTCGTTGGTCAGAATCATATTTGTATATATTATTCATTCTGCCAAACTTATTTATATAATTAGAATAGAATAATATTAGATATGCTTCAAGCCACATAAGTAATCTTTCAGTGTCTTCATTTAGTTTGTTTTTAATAATTTGATAAAATTTTCCTTGTAGGTCAGAAATTGATAATTTTTTGAATTTAATATTGTTGTAATATTCTTCATTAAGAACTTTTGTGTGGATTAGAAATAGAAATACTTCTGGAATTAGATACATATTCTCTCCAAATGCTCTCAGTGCCAAGCGACAATGCGCAAATATTTTTTCTTGATGTCGAAGAGTGACAGAATCACTTGAAAATAAAATGGCTGAAAATTCTAAAAAAGATCTTTTATCTGATGCTAGTTCTGAATGTTTTTTTCTTACGCTATTTTCTAAAAAATCATCAAAGTCAAAGTAAGAATAAAGATATTTATAAAAAATATCTTTATCGGGTTCTGGAATTGAATATTCGATATCAATAAAACGTTTTAAATATTCATTAGAATCGATTCTATCACTTCCGTAAACTCCACGAACTGCATTTCCGAGCTGTTCTTTATCGATTGATAGTATAAATACAATATCGGGAATTGAAAAGAAATGTTTTATTTGTTCTAAAATTGAAACTGAATAATTTGGTCTACATCTGTCTAATTCATCAATTATAAATATTAATGGTTTTCCATTATTAGTATTGGCTATGTAATGTGATAATTCAGTTCTAAATTCTTGAATACTTTTCTTTTTGTTCGAATATTGGTTTACATCATTTTCAAATAAATCTGCAACACCTTTAGATGCTTCTACAATGGCATCTTTAACTCCTTTAGTGTCTATATATTTATCAACAACTGACTGTGCTACAATAGGTATTATATGTTTTGATAAAATAGAAGCTTTTTTTAATATTCTTTGAAACGCTGGATCAGTAGGTTTATTTGTTAAAGTTTTTAATTCTCCCATGAGAGCTACTAGAGGATTATTTTCGAAATCATTTTCCCAAGCGTTAAAATATACCGTTTGAAAGCCATTATTTTTTAAATCTTGTTCCCACATTCTAATAAATGTTGTTTTTCCAGTTCCCCATTTATTATTTATAGCAAGAACAAAACCTTCAGAATAAGCCTCAATAATTCCAGTTAAAACTTCTGAATACTTTTTTCTGTCCAATTTACAATTTGCAAATGGATTTTCAGTTTCGATAATTATCTCTTTGTGTTTAATATTCATTGCTACTTAGATTTAAAATTTAGAATTTCAAATGTAAAATTTTAAAATAAAATGTTTTTACGGAAAACCATAATACAACTTTGACAAAGTTCTAACCCAAAGCTTTGCGTTCTTATCGCAAACAAAAACTAATGGAAATCAAAAAAATCTTAGCGCACTTTGCGTTAAAAAAACAGGCAAAAAAAATCTACAAAACACGATAAACAGGATACTGCATATGCGCTTTTTCATAATAAACAGAATGCTTGTAAATCCAATCCAATTGCGCTTGGGCGTTTTTAGCAAACTCGTGGTCGTTTTGTTTTTTAGTTTCTAATTCTGCTTTTAGTGACGGATTTTCTTTTAAAAGCTGTCCAGCAGTATCTTCAAAAATATATTCTGAGTAATGTTCTTTTTGCTGTAAAATGGCATCAAAGAAATTCCAATTAAAGAACGAATCTACGCCTTCTGGTTCAAAAGCTTCTAGAAGATATTTTACACCTTTTTGGTTTGTTGGAACAATATAATCCCCTTTGGCGAAAGCCATTTTAACGATTTTAGATGTTACCGTTGTATTTCTATGTAAATAATGCCCTTCGTAAGCAGAAGGAACGGTTTTAAAATCGGCAATTTTGTAGCTTTCGACTTCAATAATTGTATCGTTTTTAATTTGTTTAAACGAAATGTTATTGTTTTTCAAAAGGTCAATAATATTCCAATAACCACGCGGAATGATATAAGCAGATGGAATAGCAACTTCTTTTTGCGATTTGAATTCTTTTATATACGGAACATCTTTTTTGTACGGTTTGCTTCGGTCGTAATACAAACGATTTCCAGTTGTAGCCTCACTTTTTTTGTAACCTGCTTCATAACCTAAAAACGAAAAAGTTGTCGCTTTTGTGCTGTCCAATTCCCATTTTAAAGTGTATGATTTCTTTGGCAGATATTGTTCTAAATTTTTTACTCGTAAATCTTTTATTTTTTGATAATTCGCATCGGTAAAATCCATAGTCGATTTCATGTATTCGTACGTCATTTTTACGCGTTCTGCATATTTTTTCAGCATGTGCGTTTCCACCACAAAACCAATCGTATTAAACAATGAAGTATAACCCGTTGTATATCGCGGACTATCAACAAATTGTCCAAAACCTTTGTCTGGCGTATCTTTAAACGAATCGACATAAGGCGTAGTTTCGATTTTCTTTTTCTGAAGATCTTTTACCAAAGCTGGCATCATTTCATCATTCATAAAATCACCTAAAACTTTTCCCAGTTTGTTGTGCTGTGTCATGATGTACGTCAGTTTGTATTGATAATCAGAACCATTACTTACGTGATTATCGATAAAAACATCGGCATTTATTTTTTGGAAAACCTCCACAAAACTCTTCGTATTTCGAGTATCCGATTTCATTAAATCACGATTCAAATCATAGTTTCTGGCATTTCCTCTAAAACCATAAATCTCAGGCCCATCTTGATTCGCACGAGTTGTCGAATTTCGGTTTAAAGCTCCGCCAATATTATAAACTGGAATCGTAACCAAAACGGTGTTTTTTGGTGCTTTCATTTTTCCTGTTGCCAAATCTCTGTAGAATTGCATTGTAGCGTCGATTCCGTCAGGTTCTCCAGCGTGGATTCCGTTATTGACAAACAAAACGGCTTTAGTTTTCTGGATTTTGTCAAAATCAAATTCCTTGTCAGGATTAAAAGTAATCATGTGCAAAGGTTCGCCAGAATCTGTCAGTCCCATTTCTTTCATTTGAATCGTTGGGAAATCAGCGGCAAGCATTTTAAAATAAGCGATAGTTTCTTGATAAGAAGCCGATTGATTTCCGTTTCCTTTCTCAAAAAACGTATCGTATTTTTTGTTGTTTTGAGCAGTAATGGTTATAGTGAGAAGTGAAAAGAGAAATGTAAAAAGTTTCATGGGTTTGGTTTTTTGATGATCAAATATAATAGTTTTATTTGTTTCAAGTTTCAGGTTTCAGGTTGATATGCTTGTGGTTAATGGTTTCACGCAGATTTTACAGATTTAAGCAGATTTTATTTTTAATTAAAAAATCTTTTTTTGATCTGCCCGAATCTGCAAAATCTGCGTGAAACAGAATCTTTACACACTTTGCAGCTAAATAAACTTGAAACATGAAACAAGAAAAACTAGAAACAACTTTTTTACCTACTTTTGCAAAATGAATAAAAAACACCATTCCAACGATATACTTTCGAATTTAGGGATTCAGAGTCTGAACGAAATGCAGGAAATGGCACACGATGCTATTTTAAACGAAAACAATACTTTATTACTTTCTCCAACAGGATCTGGAAAAACATTGGCTTTCTTGCTTCCTATTTTAGAATTGTTACAGCCAGAAGTATTGTCTGTTCAGTGTTTGATTTTGGTTCCGTCACGCGAACTTGGACTTCAAATCGAACAGGTTTGGAAAAAAATGGGAACGCAATACAAAGTCAATATTTGTTATGGCGGACATTCAATTGAAACTGAAATCAAAAACTTAAGCAATCCGCCGGCGGTTTTAATAGGAACGCCTGGAAGAATTGCTGATCATATAGAAAGAGAAACTTTTAGAACAGATAAAATTCAGACTTTAATTTTAGACGAGTTTGATAAATCGCTGCAATTAGGTTTTCACGAACAAATGTCGTTTATAATTGGAAGATTATCTAGAGTAAACAAACGCGTTTTGGTTTCGGCAACTTCAGATATCGAAATTCCGAAATACACACGAGTTGTCAATCCGGTTGTTTTGGATTTTATTCCAGAGGAAGAAGAAAAAGCAAATCTTTCGATGAAAATGGTGATTTCGCCAGCAAAAGATAAATTGCAAAGTTTATTCAATTTGATATGTTCTTTAAAGTCAGAATCAGCAATTATTTTCTGTAATCATCGTGATGCCGCAGAACGTATTAGCGATACTTTAAACGAAAAAGGAATTTATTCTGTGTATTATCATGGCGGAATGGATCAGGAAGAACGTGAGCGTGCTTTAATTCAGTTTAGAAATGGAAGTGTAACTTATCTTGTAACCACAGATTTGGCTGCAAGAGGGTTGGATATTCCAGAAATGAAACACGTTATTCATTATCATCTCCCATTAAAAGAAGACGAATTTACGCATAGAAATGGCCGTACAGCGCGTATGCAAGCAACAGGAACGGCGTATGTTATTATTCACGAAAGTGAAAAACAATTAGACTACATTGATTATGAAATGGAGGTTTTGGACGTTGAAGGAAAAGTTTCGCTTCCAAATCCGCCTCAATTTCAAACTATTTATATCAGTGGCGGAAAAAAGACTAAACTGAACAAATTTGACATTGTTGGGTTCTTTTCTCAAAAAGGAAAATTAGAGAAAGAAGATTTAGGATTAATTGAAGTTAAAGATTTTGTTTCGTTTGCAGCAGTAAAGTACAATAAAGTAAAAGATCTGCTAAAAAACATCAGAGATGAAAAAATGAAAGGAAAGAAGTTTAAAATCGAAGTTGCCCGTAATGTCATCAAGAAAGTAGAAGAGGAGAAAAGAGGAAAATATTAGTTTAAATTAAATGATTTTTAGTACAAAAATGGATTTTGTATCATGAAATTTTAGTTTTTATCTTATTGTTTTTCAGTGTTTTATTTTTGTGTAACTAACTTTTACAATTTTATGTTAAAAAAATAATGAATTGATAGGGGTTTTTTCAATATTTCTATGTTTTTTTGTGTTCGTAAAATTGTAAACCCCAAATACTATATGAAAAAGATTATTACTCTTGCCGCATTGTTTTTTAGTTTTGTTTCGTTTGCACAGGTTAAGGTTCTAGAAACAGTTCCTGTAGAAAAATTAGGAAAAGTAAACAACAACTACATTCAGAAAATTGGTGACGAATACACTGTGTATTACACTATCGTTCAAAGTGATGATGATTCGACTTTGAGAAAATTTTCATTCAAGAACATAGATAATGCTTATAACTCTTTATACAACATTATCATGGGCGGATTTACAGCTTCTCCGTTGTATGATATCAAATTAGAGTTACCTAACAACTACATTTGGTTACATTACACAGGTAATGTGGTTCCAGACAAAGCTACAGTTCAGTTTATGGTTTCTGGAAAAGAAAGAGACGCAGCAACAAACAACGTTTCTGAGCCATTCGTAAAAGATCAAATCAGTAAATTATTTCAAAAATAATTTTCGATATATGTATAAAAAGCCGTTCAATTTGAACGGCTTTTTTTTAGTTTCAAGTTTCAGTTTGATAAACTTTGTCTTTGATTTTAACGCAAAGTACGCTAAGTTTTGTTACTTAAAGGCTTTTAAAAGCACAAAGTTCGCAAAGCTTTGTGAATAAAACTTTGCGTAAATGTTTCAAGTTTCAATTTGATAAACTTTGCCTTTAATTTAAACGCAAAGCACGCTAAGTTTTTTTACTTAAAGGCTTTTAAAAGCGCAAAGTTCGCAAAGCTTTGTGAATAAAACTTTGTGTAAATGTTTCATTTTCAGCTTGATAAACTTTGTCTTTAATTTTAACGCAAAGCACGCTAAGTTTTTTTACTTAAAGGCTTTTAAAAGCGCAAAGTTCGCAAAGCTTTGAGAATAAAACTTTGCGAACTTTGCGTATACTTTGTGTGCTTTGCGGTTAAATTATGCAGTATTCTAAAACTTAGAATCTTAGTATCTCAGAACCTTAGCAACTTTTTTAAATCTTTTTAACGTACTGCGTAATAATCACAATCTGCTGGCCATCGACTTTTCCTTCAATGTATTCAGCGTTTTCGTGGTCTAAACGGATGTTTCTAACAGCAGTTCCTTGTTTAGCAACCATGCTAGAACCTTTTACCTTAAGATCTTTGATTAAAACTACAGAATCTCCGTGTTGTAGCACTACGCCGTTACTGTCACGGTGAACTAATTTATTTTCGTCATCTTCGCCTTCTCCAGTTGCTTTTGCCCATTCTAGCGTATCTTCATCAAGATACATCATATCTAGTAATTCTTGTGGCCATCCTGCAGCGCGCAAACGGCTTAACATTCTCCAAGCAACAACTTGTACTGGAATATTTTCGTTCCACATACTGTCGTTCAGGCATCTCCAGTGATTTAAATCTACGTTGTCTGGATTTTCAATTTGGTCAATACAAGTATTACAGGCTAATATAGCTTCGTCAATTCCGCCTTTTTTAGTTGGCAGGACTTGATAAACTTTTAAATTTTCTTCGGCGCCACAAAGTTCACATTTAGATCCGCTTCGTTTGCTTAATTCTCTTTCGATGCTCATTATTTATTGTTTGTTTTAAAAATGCGAAATTACTTATAATTTGCTTCGCTGGCAAATATTATTACTTGATGTTGACGGATTAAAATCTGCTTTTGAAATCTGTTTCAAGTCTATGGCTTTTAAGGAGTTTTTATTTTGTAACCCTAACAGCCTCAGGAACCAACATTTCATATTCGCCACCATGACGCAATACATCGCGCACAATGCTCGAACTGATGAATGAAGTACTTGCAGCTGTAAGCAAGAAAACGGTTTCTATTTTTGATAATTTTCTATTGGTATGCGCGATAGCTTTTTCAAATTCGAAGTCGGCTGGGTTACGCAAACCTCTTAGGATGAAATTGGCTTTTAGTTTTTTTGCCAGATCGATTGTTAAACCTTCATAAGTAATAACAGAAATTTTTGGTTCGTCTTTGAAGGTTTCTTCAATAAAGCGTTTTCTTTCTTCTAATGAAAACATATATTTTTTTTCGGCATTAACCCCAATTGCAATTACAATTTCATCAAATAAAGGAAGTCCTCTTTTGATAATATCTTCATGTCCGAGTGTAATAGGGTCAAACGATCCTGGGAATATGGCTTTTCGCATTTCTTTAAGTTTCTAAGGTTCTGAGATGCTAAGATTCTAAGTTTTATTTGGATGGTGCTGAATCTTAGTTTTTCTTTGTTTTGGAATTTGGAATTTTTCTTTTTTGGAATTTATTTTAAGTTATTCTAAGAGTTTTTATCGCTTCGACCCATTCTTCTCTTTTACAGATATCACATTTTGCAGTTCCTTTTTTAACTTCTTGTGTGTGTCCGCAGAACGAACAAGCATAGATTCCGTCGGTTGGAATGAATTTGCTCTTAGCATTAAACAAAGAAGGCAAAATAGGCAATCCGTATTTTACTTTTTCATCTGGATAAAAGAACACACTTATTTCGCCACTTGGTTCTATAAAAGCATGTTTTACCTGTCCTAAATGTTCTATTGATTTTACACGAAGTTCTGAGAAAAATTCGTCTTGTGCCAAAGTTTCTTTTTTAAAACTCGATACAGAAAATTTCCCATCATTGATTAAACACTCGGTTTTCCCTTCTATAAATTCTTCGAATTTTTTGCTTTTTCCAGTAAGCCATGTCACAGAACGATACAAAACAATAATTACCAAAAATACAATTGCCGCAGGAACGATGCCAACATCTTCATAAAACATTGGGTCGCCAGCAGCAGAGCCTAATGCAATAATAATTACGGTTTCGAAAATTGATAATTGTTTTACACCTCGTTTACCAGCCAATTTTAACGTTAGCAGCAAAATAGTAAACATTACTGTCGAACGAAATATTACTTCCAAAAGAAAGACTTCTGGCAATTCATTAAAAAATAGTCTATTCCATTCGAAGATTTCTTTCATTTTTTTAAGGTGCTAAAGTTCTGAGATTCTAAGGGACTAATTTTCTTAGGTTTAAAGGTACAAAGTGACAAAGGTTTAAAGTTAAATGGCTTCGACTTCGCTCAGCTTGACTATCGAAAAATTAAGGCACTAAAATCTTAGAATCTTAGCGCCTTAGTATCTTAGCATCTATTTTAAAGCTAACTCAATTGCATTTGTAAACAGATCTTCTAGAGAAATTCCTGCTGCTTTTGCTTGTTGCGGAATTAAACTTTCTGTTGTTAAACCTGGAATTGTGTTCATTTCCAGCATGTGTGGCTCGTCGTTTACGATGATGAATTCGCTTCTTGAGAAACCTTTCATTTTTAAAACTTCGTAAGCACGTTTTGCTGTTTCTCCAACTTTTCTAGTCATTTCGTCAGAGATTCTCGCTGGTGTTATTTCTTGTGATTTTCCTTCGTATTTTGCTTCATAATCGAAGAAATCATTTTCTGATACGATTTCTGTGATTGGAAGAACTTTAATTTCGCCTTTGTAATTGATTACTCCAACAGAAACTTCTGTTCCGTCAAGGAAACTTTCAATAATGATTTCGTTGTCTTCTTTATATGCTACTTCAATCGCAATTGGAAGTTCAGCTTCAGTTTTTACTTTTGAGATTCCGAAACTTGAACCTGCTTTGTTTGGTTTTACGAAACAAGGAAGTCCAACTTTTTTAACGATTTCTGCTGTATTAATTTCGTCTCCTTTGTTCAAGTAATAAGAAATCGCTGTTTTGATTCCGTATGGCTTTAAAACAGATAATAAATCTCTTTTGTTGAATGTTAAAGCCGATTGGTAATAATCGCAAGAAGATTGTGGCAGACCAATTAATTCGAAATAAGCTTGCATTAATCCGTCCTCGCCTGGAGTTCCGTGAATGGCGTTGAAAACACAGTCAAATGTGATTTTCTCACCTTTTACTGTAACTGAAAAATCATTTCTATCAATTGGAAATTCGGCATCGTTTTGGTCAACGTACACCCATTTTTCTTTGAAAATGTGAATACGGAATCCGTTGTATTTTGTTTTGTCAAGATATTGATACACGACATTCCCGCTGATTAAAGATATTTTGTATTCGCTGGAATAGCCGCCCATGATGATGGCAATGTTTTTCATGTTTTTGTTTCAGGTTTTAATTTGTTTCAAGTTTCAGGTTTTGCCGTAAATCGTTTAAATCTGTTTTGAAACTTTAATTTGATATATGATTTTTTAATAAATAACGTTCTTATGTAACCAAGTGCCCTAGCCCTGATAGAAGCGGCATCTCCCGATTTAGAAAAACAAGGCTTTTTAGCCGTAGTTTTTGTTTATCGGGAATACAGCGGATAGCAGGAAACAGCTCCTGAAAATTATCCTTCGACTTTGCTCAGGATGACAATCATGGCACTTTCTTGTTTTAAACAAAATTATCATTTTTTTTGAAACGAAATACTTTATCTTTGTCGCTATTAAAAATAAATTTATGAGTTTACGTCAGTATTTAACAAGCCGAGTTTTTTTCTTGCAATTGCTTGCTTCGGCAGCAATTATTGCGCTTATTGGTTATTTATTTATGCATTGGTTGACTTTTACAACTGATCACGGACACGAAATTGCTGTTCCGAATTTGTCTAAATTGACTGAAGAACAAGTTGAAGAAAAATTGGATGAACTAGATTTAGATTATGTGCTATTGGATAGTGTTGATTACAGAAGTGAATTCCCAAAATATAGTGTTGTTGAACAAGATCCATTGCCTGGAACAAAGGTAAAAGTGGGTAGAAAAATTTATATTAAGATTAATGCTTCTGGTTTTTCTTCTGTGAAAATTCCAGATTTGATCGAAAAAACATATCGTGAAGCTGTGCCAACTTTAAAAGCGTTAGGTTTGGAGCCAGGAACGATTACGTATATTCCGAATCTTGGAAAAGATATGGTTTTGGAAATGCGTTTAAAAGGAAGAAACTTAAAAGTAGGAGATCGCGTGCTTAAAGCTTCTAAAATTGATTTGGTTTTAGGAGACGGAAAAGCAAGTTATGTTGATGATAGTCAGGCAGACAGTACTGCAGTGCCTGTAGAAACCCCAGCTGATGAACAATAATATTGAAGAAAATTTAGATCTAGAAGACGAATTATTCGAACATTACAGATTTGAAGTCCCAAAAGGTCAAGCGTTTTTGCGTATTGACAAATATTTAATGTATTTGATTCCGAATGCCACGCGAAATAAAATTCAGAATGCGGCAACTAATGGAAACATTTTTGTGAATGAAATTCCAGTAAAATCAAATTATAAAGTAAAACCTTTTGATGTGATAACGGTTATGTTGTCGCATCCTCCGTTTGAAAATCATATTCTTCCTGAAGATATTCCGCTGAATATTGTTTATGAAGACGATGCTCTTTTATTGATTAATAAAGAGCCTGGAATGGTTGTGCATCCTGGTCACGGAAATTATACTGGAACTTTGGTAAATGCTTTGGCGCATCATTTTGATAATTTGCCAATGAATAGCAGCGAACGCCCAGGTTTGGTTCATAGAATTGACAAGGATACTTCTGGTCTTTTGGTTGTGGCTAAAACAGAAGCTGCAATGACGCATTTAGCAAAGCAATTTGAGGCTAAAACTACCGAGCGCGAGTATATTGCTCTAGTTTGGGGAAATGTTGTGGCAGATAGCGGTACAATTGAAGGGAATCTTGCGAGACATTTGAAAGATCGTATGCAAATGGCAGTTTTTGATGATCCAGAAATTGGTAAACCTGCTATTACGCATTATAAAGTTTTGGAGCGTTTTGGTTATGTAACTTTGATTTCTTGTAAATTAGAAACGGGTAGAACGCACCAGATTCGTGCGCACATGAAACATATCGGTCATCCGTTATTTAATGATGAGCGTTATGGCGGGCATTTGATTTTGAAAGGAACGACTTTTACAAAATATAAGCAATTTATAGAGAACTGTTTTAAAGCTTTACCACGTCAAGCGCTGCATGCAAAAACGCTTGGATTTGTTCATCCAACTACTGGCGAAATGATGCGTTTTGATACAGAACTGCCTCAAGATTTTAAGGATTGTATCGAGAAATGGCAAAATTATGTGAAGTCGCATAATGTTGAGGATGAATCGTAATTAGAAAATTAGAGAATTTGTCAATTAGAGAATTTCTTTCATTACTTGAATAAAATTGAAAAAGCTCCATTTTTGGAGCTTTTTTTTTATGATTCTATTTTGACATTTCGATCAAGAAATATTGAGATTTTTTCTGCTATTTCATGCGCATCTTTTTCTTTTAATTGTTTTTTTATAATGTAGTCATTAGAAGAAATAGGAAAGACATCCAAATAGACCATCCAGCCTAAACTATATTTTCCGTTTAGATAAATAACATTTACAGATTGTAATTTAAATAATTTGCAATGAAATTTATTATTGATGTACAAATCTTCATTTCTAATACTAAGCACATGAAATTTGTTTCTGTACCATTCAAAGTAATCATTAAATAGTACATATGCGAGTGCTGACATTGCAATGATTATTGAGATAAATGTTTCAGCTAATAGTTCAGGTTTTAACTTGCAGATGATTAATAGTAATATTGAAAAGAAAATTATCCAAGGAATAATTAGTGATTTTTTATTGAAATAAAATGAAATAGTCATTTCGTTATCACCATTTTGCATTATCTCGTATTTTTCCATTCGCAGCGAATCTTTTTAGAAAGTTTTAATTGTTAAACCAGTTATTTTGACTTCTCCGTTGGTTATGAAACCAAGTTTTCCTTTTTGGTTTAGATTGCTTTTTTCTAGAGAACATTCTAAAGAAGTTTTGTTGTCTACAGAAAAGAATAATTGATTATTTAAAACTTTAATTTTCACAGCATACCATTTATTGTTTTGTAATTCCATTGGTTTTCTAAACAATGTTTTTCCGCCTCTTTTTCCATACGAATCATCTTTTTTATTATACATTCCGTCGCCAATTACAATGTTTTGATCAATTTGATACAAGTAGGTTCGAATGTATTTTCCTTTGTCTAAATTGAGCATAATTTCGAATAAAGATGCATTTGTCATGTTGACTTTAAAATCAATTTCATAATTCTTTGGAAGCTCTTTTTTTGAAACCAAAACTCCCCAAGGTGAAAGGGAACCGTTTCCTGTGAGGGTATCATTTTTTAAAACCCATTCTTTAGAATTGATTGTCCAGTCTGATTTTAGTTCTTTTGAATGCTGTAAGATGTATTCTTTTTTAGAAGTCGATATCGTGCTTGAACACGAACTTAAAATCAGTAAAAAAATAAATGTAATGCTTATTTGCTTTATCATAATTTGGTGTCGTTCCGGTATTGCGTAGGGGTGCATTGCTGTACGTCTAACGTATTGTGGATATTCGTTGCGGAGACGCACTGCAGTGCGTCTCTACAGATATGCTTTGCGTTCTGTCGATAAATTATCTAATTGACCTATTACCTAATTAACTCATTCTAATTCAATTCTGAGTGATATTTTATTTTTCCGATTGATCCTGTTTCTGAAGGCAAAAGTTCGAAAACAGAAGTGGGAGCAAGGCCTTGTTCAATTCGGTGCGAAACATAAATAATACTCACATTTGTTTCTTGTTTGATAGTGTTAATTAATTGAATAACTAAATCTACATTTTCGTCGTCTAAACCTTCAACTGGTTCGTCTAAAATTAATAATGGCGGATGTTTTAAAACGGCACGAACAATTAATGCAACACGTTGTTGTCCGATGGAAAGATCTATAAAACGCTTTTTTCTTAAATGCGTCATTTCGATCACTTCAAGCCATTGATTTACAATTTGTTTTTGATGTGTTGTTGGTTCAGTATAAAGTCCAATAGAATCAAAGAAACCTGATAAAATCATTTGTTCCAACGTATGGCCTTTTTGAAATAAATCGGTCATAGAAGTTGTGAAAATTCCAATTTGTTTCTTGATTTCCCAAACACTTTCTCCAGTTCCTTTTTTTCTTCCAAACAAAAATAAATTCTGTCCAAAACCTTTCGGATTATCTCCTGTAATTAAAGATAGAATAGTACTTTTTCCAGAACCATTCGGACCAATTAATTGCCAAAATTCGCCTTGTTTTACTGTCCAAGAAATATTGTTTATGATTTTTCTTTCTTCGTAGCTTACAGAAACATCTTCCAGTTTTATTAATACATTATCTTGAAAAGAATGTGTTTCTGTCGCTTTTGGAATTGAAGCTGTATTTAGCGTTTTAAAATGATTTTCGTTTTTTACAAAAGGATGTAATTCGAACGAGTTGTCTTTAATTAAAGCTTTATTCGGAACAAAATCTAATACGTCGACATTGCGATTCAATAATTGAATAATCGCAATAGAATCGGTTAGTTTTTCAAGAGAGTTAGCCAAAACAACTCTAGAAGCCTGATCTAAATGATCAAACGGATTGTCGAAAATGATAAAATCTGGTTTTTGGTCAATGCAATAACGTAAAAACTCTTTTTTGCGTTCTCCAGAAGAAAAAGTTCGCAATTGTCTATTTGAAGTTGTTGAAGCTTCAACGCTGTCGTATTGAAACTCTTTTTCAATAAATTTTTCAATTGAAATATCAGAGAAAAGAATTCCTTTTTGATTATTAAAAACGGCTAATTCTCCTTTGGCTTCTCCGTTTAATATATTGTCTATAAAAGCTTTTTTATTTACCTGATTCGATAAAAGTATATCCCAATGTTGCATTGTAATTTTTTAATATTATTTATTCTCTTTTAACGCCATTTCGCGATCGTTTCTCGACCATTCGCTCCATGAACCCACATATAATTTAGGAATTGGAAGTCCGGCGTAATCCATTGCTAATAATGTGTGACAAGCTGTAACGCCAGAACCGCAATGTACAATTGTATTTTCTGTCTTTTTATTTCCAAGAATTGCTTTGTATTTTTCGGACAATTCATTGGTAGATTTAAACAATCCGTTTTCGTCTAAATTTTCAGTTAATGGAACGTTGATCGCTCCAGGAATATGTCCTGCAACTAAATCCAAAGGTTCTGTTAAACCATCGTAACGGTTTTTATCACGAACATCGATTACTATATTTTGATCGTTTTTACGAGCTTTTTCGACTTCTTCTATATCTGCTAAAGCTAATTTCCATTCTTGCGAAGGATATAATGTTTTTTCAAAAGTCTCATTTTCAGAATTTGTCTGAAAACCAGCTTGAATCGCAGTTTGATAACCACCATTTAAAACCTGAATTTTTTCGTGTCCAATTGCACGCATCATCCACCAGAATCGTGCGGCAAAATTAGAGCCGTTTTTATCATCGTAAACCACAACATGATCTGAAGGCGAAATTCCTAATGAAGAAAGTGTTTCTGAAAATTCTTCATGAGAAGGCAAAGGATGTCTTCCTCCATTTGCTGGATTTTCTGGAATATTGGCCAAATCACGATTTAAATCGACAAAACGTGCGCCATTTAAATGTTCGTTTTGATAAGATTCAAAAGTGTTTGCACCAGCTCGAGCATCAATTAAAATGATTTTTGAAGTGGCATTTAATTCGATTAATTCTTGAGCCGTAATTAATGGAGAAATAGTAGACATTTTTTATTTTTTCTTCGAATTTCCAAGCCAAAGCAAGGCATTTAAAATTAACTGACTTTGTGTTTTATTTTCAAAAGTGTATGATAAGGTTTTGTTTGTTCCGCCTTCATAATCAATATCATTGTGTCCCATATTTACGTACAGCATTTTATATTTTTTGTTTATCCAAACAACTGGATAATAGCCGCTATGCCAGATTTCGTGGGCTTTTGGACCAGTTCCTAATGGAAAACTAGATTCATCAATAGCCAATAAAATTTCAATGTCTGGATTTTTGGTTAAATCATTCGACCATCTGTACCATTCATTTGGAGCTGAAGTAAACTTTGTAGGCAGATTTTTGGTTACAGAATGCTGATTTTCTACTCTCAAAACTGCCGAAGTTGGTTTCCAAGTATTGCTTCCATATTCGCCAGAACCCAAGAAAGTGTTGTGATACCAATTCCAATCTTGCGGATAACTCGAATCATTTAAAGCAAATGCCGAAAAATGAAATCCAATGAAACCGCCACCGTTTTCCATATATTTTTGAAAAGCTTCTCGCTGTTCTTTTTTCTCAGGTCTTGTGTCTAAAAACAAAACAACTTGATATTTCGCCAAAAACTTTGCATTTAAATTATCCCAATTGCTGGTCGAATCGTACTGAAAATGATTTTCTGCCGCTAATTTCGGAAAGTATTTATTGGCTTCATGCACAAAACTAATATGCGCCTGATCGTTTTTTGCGGTATAAAAAGCAATGGCTTTAAATTTTGAATGTTCTTTTTTGTTTTGGGAAAAGCCAAAGAAAGAAACAATTAAAGCTAAAAGTAAAATGCTTTTCTTAAAGGTGGTTTGGTGGTTTTGGTTGAAAATAGTCATGAATAGTGAATGGTTAAACAGGAATTTTTTCGATTAAAATTTCATGTTCCGATTTGTCAAAATAAGTACAAGTCATTTCAACAATATCAACGCGCCATTTTGCAATTCCAGCTTGCGCACAATGATTGCAGAAAGTCATATAATCGGTTTCTCCGTGCTGATGTTTTACCAAATTTTCGATAAAAAGTTCTTTGTTAGCAAAATCTGCTACTTTAATTTCTGGATATTTTTCTTCAGCGGCAGCGGTATAATTGTTTAATCCGAAGTAAACAGTGCTTCCGTCATGCACATAAGTATCATATCCTTTTACGCCTAAAATGATTAAATCCTGAATGTAATTTGGAAAATCTGCGCCTGATTTTACTTTTGAATGTGCTTCTTTTATCTGTTCTATTGTAAACATATTTTTAATTTTAGATTGTTGATTTTAGATTTTAGATTTTGCCATGAATTAGTATAATTCGTGGCAAACAAAAAAGTTTTTATTTCAAAAATACAATTAATGATTTTATAAACGCATCAAAAGATTCAATATGTGGCAAATGTCCTGTGTTTGGAATTTCCGCCAATTTTGAGTTCGGAATTGCCTTTTGTGTCTTTTTACCCAATTCGGCATAATTACCCATTGTTTTTTGAATTTCAGCTGAAACTAAAGGTTTTCCTAAAGCCGTTTTATCTCTCGTTCCAATAATTAAAAGTGTCGGACTTTTGATGTTTTTGAATTCATACAAAACAGGTTGCGTAAAAATCATATCGTACAAAAGAGCAGAATTCCAAGCTACACGATCGTAATCTGGTGCAGTTGTCCATCCAGCACCAAGTTCAGCCCATTTTTGATAATCGGGATTCCATTTTCCGTCATAATAATTCGCCATTTGGTATTTTTTAATGCCTTCGTAATTCTGTTTCAATTCCGATTCGTACCACCAATCAACAGGTTTGTAAGGAACAATCAATTTCCAATCTTCCAAGCCAATAGGGTTTTCTAAAACTAATTTTTCTGTAGTTTCAGGATACATCAAAGCAAAACGTGTCGCCAGCATTCCGCCCATAGAATGACCTAAAATTGTTGTTTTTTGAATTCCTAAATGATCTAAAAGCCTTTTGGTATTTTCGGCTAATTGCTGAAAAGTATATTGGAAATTGTTAGGTTTTGTAGATTTTCCAAAACCAATTTGATCTGGAACAATGACACGAAACCCCTCTTTTGTTAAGGCTTTAATAGTGGTTTCCCAATAAGCGCCATTGAAATTTTTTCCGTGAAGCAAAACAACATTTTTATTGTTGTAATTATCGGGTTTAATATCCATGTAAGCCATTTTAAACGCTTGGCGCTGATTGCTTAACTCTAAAAAGTGCATGGGAAATGGATATTCATAATTTGTTAAATTGATATCTAAAGACTTAATTTTTCCTTCTTGAGATAAAGCGAAAAAAGGAACGAAAAGCAGTAAAAATTTCAGGATTTTCATTTGATGGACTTTTGTTTTTTTATGATTTATAAAGTTAAACCGATCCATTTTCAAAACAAAACCTAAAATCTTAAAGTTATCCAAAAAAAAGCATTCAAAATGGTTTCATTGTTTTTGATGTCAATAATCGATGATTTATTGAAGTTTTATCGATTAAATGATATTGATTATGAAAATAATGCATTTTGACGAGTAATGTGGCACTTAAGGGAAATTCTTTCATTAATAGTGAAATAGTGCGTAATTTTAATATAAGAATGTTGTAAGCCTAAAAAATAGTATTATGAAAAAAACGATACTTTTATTCCTGCTCACAGTCCCCACATTTGCCCAAGAACTCAATACTTTTGATTTCGCCGTTATAAACTCAACCTTAATTTCACCAAATATCGATCTTGATAAAGGCCGAAGCGTTGTCGCGGCAAATGAAGATCAATATTCGGCTTATTTTCAGTATGCTTTTAATATGTGTGATGACGATATTATTGTAGGTGCTGGAATTGATAAGTCGGAAATTGACCGAACGTATGTTGGTTACATCGGAAAAATTTGCGAAAAATTCAGAGCCACAATTGGTATTGGTTATCTCGAATCTAGGAGCGGTTACGAAGGAACTTTTACAGGTTTTAGTATTTCCTGGCATTTTTCTGAGAACACTTATATTGGTGGAAATCTCGAAAATCTGCATTCGACAAGTATTGATTATGAAACCGATGAAAGTTTCGATTATTATCAAAAGCTGGTTCCAAAAGCCTTTGGAAGCTATGAAATTATTCCGCATGTAATTGCTTTTGGACAGCTGAGTTCAAGAGTAAATGATATCGCTTTAAAATATCAGATTAACCGATTTTCGGCTGGAGGATTTTATTCTGGACATTCAGTAGGAGGGATCTTCGGCACTTTGAATATCGGGCGATTTGCAATTTCATGCAGTACAACTTTTGAAAAAGTGAATTTTGGATTAAAGTTTGAATAATATGCCTAGATAAATTTTTGATTTGAAAGAAGAAATCCCAAAAACAATATTTAAAATTGCTTTTGGGATTTTCTGATTTAAGATCATTATTCGTTTTTACAAACCAACAAAATCATCACTTTTTGGGAAAATACTCAAGGCTTGAATCGCAATTTCTGGCGTTGGAGAAGCTAATTTTCTCAACTTTGTATCCATCCATGCGCCGTCAACAGTAATTGTCGCACAAAGCGTGTCGTCTTCTCTTCTAAATTCATGAATGATTGACCAGCGAGAAGCATCGGCTTTCATTTTTGAAGTTTTGGTATGAATGAATATTTTGTCTGAAAGTTTTAATTCTTTTCTGAAAACACATTCTTCTCTGAACAAAACAGGACCAAAACCTTGCGTTTGCATTACTTTTAATGTTAAACCCAATTCTTCTAAAATTTCGATACGATGTTGCGCACCAAAGTCGTAATAAGCGCTGTGGCGAACGTGAAAATTTGGATCAAGATCTGACCAGCGAAAAGATATTTCTTTTGTAAATGAAGCCATTTTTAATATTGTATTTTATTGAAGAACCGAAATTACGAATAAAATATAAACGAATAGCACAAAATTACTATGCGTGCATATATTTTTTTTCTTGTCAGATTGTAAATGGGTTATCAATAAATCTATTTTGAAAGTAGTTTTTTGATTTCGCTTGCTATTTTGTCTAGGTTTCCTTCAGCATTTCCTACTGCTACATATTGTATAATTCCGTTTTGATCAATTACAAAGTTTTTAGGAATTGAATTCGTTGCATATTGATTCCATATTATTTCCTTTGGATCAATACCGAAATTAAAATCTAGACCATCTTTTTTTAATTTCACTACTTTTTTAGCCACTGCAGTTTCAGTTTCCCCGCTTGAAATGGCTAAAAAGACAAAATTATCATTTTTGAAAGGTTCTAGAATTTTTGATGGAATATCGTAAAACTCTTGTAAGCACGGTGCGCACCAAGTAGCCCAAAAATTAACAAGTACCACTTTTCCTTTTAAATCAGAAAGTTTTACCTCTTTTCCGTCAACAAGTTTTAAAGTAAAGTCTTTGGCTTTATCGTTTACATTTAAGAGAAATTGCTCTTGTTTTGCTGGAGTTTGTTGTTCTGCGACATCGGTTTTAAGCTTTTTATCGTTTTCGATTTTTTCTTGCTCAGTAAAAACCTCTACGACCACTATAAACTCTCTATCGCCAATTTTATCGCCAAATTTTTTTGCTAGTTCATTTCGCTTTTCTTCACTAACGCCTTTATTCATTGATTTGACATAACCCTCATTGCCATATTTCATAACTTGATCCATTGTGGCAATTTCGTTGTTAATAATAATAACGGTTTCAGGTTTTTTCGCGATTTGGTTTTGCGCATAAAATGATTGAGCAATTAGAAAAATTGCTAGTAAAAGAACTTTTTTCATGTGATTGATTTTTGATTGTTTAATGATTGATGATTATTTGTAAAAATATGGAATTAAGTTTTCATGATTTCATTTTTGCTAATTCAACTTCCAGTTTATCAAAGTTCTCCTCATTTTTATCGACAACATAAGGCTTTAATTTCTGGCATTCTTCTTCGGTTTCAAAAAGCATTTTAAAAACTACTTTGGTTTGATTTTCGGCAACAGTTTCAAATGTTGTCAAGATTTGAAAAAGCGGTTTAGAATGGCGTTTCCATGCAATAAGATTAGGTTTGTCAATTTTGATGAATTCGCATTCGTTGGCATAATTTCCCACTTCTGGACCATGCATAATAAAACTCCATTTACCGCCTTCGCAAAAATTAAACTCATGAAAAGTATTGGTAAAACCTTTTGGTCCCCACCAATTTTTCAAATGTTCAGGCGTGCTCCATGCTTTGAAAACAAGTTCTTGCGGGAAATTCAAAATTCGTGTGGTCACGATTTCTGAATCTGGCGTTGTGGAAAGAATCTCTAAAGTCATTTCTGAAAAGTTTTAAATTAAACGAAAATGCGGTATGATAAAGTTACGTTTATTTTTATAAATCAATTATTCAGCTGTTTTTTCAAAATTATCGTAGTAAGTAAAATCTTGAGTGATTTTTCCATTTTCGATAGTGAAAATTGTACAGATTTGTAAAGTGAATTTTGATTTGTCAATTCCAGTTCCAGTTGAAATAAATTCGACAATAACGTTCTTTTCGCCTGAAGGATAAATTTGCAATATTTTATCTTCAATATTAGGGAAATAAGCTCCAAGTCCAGCGTATTTTTCTATAATTTCCTGCTTAGATTGTCTTCTAACGCCAATTCCAAAAGTAGGATCTTTAAATTCAGCATTTTCAATATACATATCGGACATTTCCTTCCATTGATGTTTATTGAAAAGATCAAAATACTGTCTTACAAGTTTTTCATTTTCTGATGCTGCTTTTGCTGTTTTATTGCAGGAAATCAAGCTAATTGAGAGCGCGAGAATTATTAAAATGTTTTTCATGTGTTTTGGGGTTAAATAGTTTCAAGATTATCCCATTCGTATTCTATTTTATTTACTTTCATGTAATATGGAATTAGAAGTAAAATTTCTAAACGCAAAGAAAAGTGTCCATTAGTAGTACTGAAAGGAAGTATAAATAAGGAAGCGATACATATTGCAATACCTACGACGGCATCTATTTTAGCAATCATAATTGCATTTGGTTTTTCGAACCAAAGTGAAAATGCAGCAAAAGCTTTTAGAAGCATGACAGCGATAATAAAAAGGCCTGTTCCTGAATAAGCGGTATCGCTAGAGAAACCGTAAAGAGATAAGTTTACATTTGGAACAAAAAGATTTGTAATTAGCGATCCAATGGCACCTATGCCCATTAGCATAAAAATCCAGCAGAAGACTTTTATCCACCACGGAAGTAATTTGCGTCTTATTATGTCTGGTTTTTCAAATTCATCAAATTGGCCTTTTAATTCTTGTTCCATGTTTTTTTTGGTTTTAATTAGTTATTATGTGTTTTGGGAATTTGTTGGTTTAGCTGTTTTTTTTCTTCTATTTCTTTTATTTTTTTGACAATCCACGGCAGTGTTAGCCCTTGTCCAATTAAAGTCAATAATACAACTGCGACCGAAATAAAAATAATAGCATTTCGATGAGGAAAAGGAGTTCCGTCTTCTAGGAATTTAGGAAGTCCGATTGCGATTGCCAATGATACAATGCCGCGCATACCAGACCAGCTTATAATTAAGCTATTGCCAAAATCGAGTAGCGCATGCTCACTGACTTTTCGTTTTCCTTTTTTATTGTTTAAAAAGGCCTTTTGCAGGTTTTTCTTTTGAAAAAAAACTCTTGTCATTCTAGTTAATAATGCAACGATTGTAATGATTACGGCATAACCAATATAGGGTAAAATCATACCATCGTCAATGTCTTTTAAAATATATCGAAAATTGAGTCCGATTAAAATGAAAATCAATCCGTTGAGTAAAAAAATAATAACATCCCAAAGGCTTTTCGAATTGTTTTTTAAATTTTCGGGAAAGATTTTATTGCTCAAACGCGCCATTGCTAAACCTAGAATAACAACTGCAATTACTCCAGAAACATGCAAATGTTCAGCAACTAGATAGGTAACAAATGGCATTAAAAGCATAAAGCTAACCGTTACATTTATGTTTTTGCGAACTTTTCCAAGAATAAAAGCAAGGATTTTACTCATTACAAAACCAACCAAAAAACCTCCTCCAAGCAATAAAGCAAAGTTTAGGGCTGCTTTCCAAATAATAAAGGCAGAACCCATTGCGGTCGCAACGGCAAAGCGATAAGCAACAAGAGCAGAGGCATCATTTATAAGACTTTCGCCTTCTAATATTGTAAGTGTTTTTTCGGGTAAACCAAGACCTTTTGTAATGTTTACTGCTGCAACAGCGTCTGTAGCTGAGAGAATAGCGCCTAGAACAAAAGCCAAAGGCCATGTCATGCCTGGAATCATGTAGTGAGAAACAACTGCAATCCAAAATGTAGTAAGAAATACAAGCGGAATTGCCAATGTACTAATAGTGCTAAGATTCGTTTTAAAATGTTTGGGTGAAATATTGAAAGAAGCATCATATAACAATGGCGGAAGAAATATCAAGAAAATAATTTCCGGATTGATTTCGATTTCCTGCATTGTTGGAACAAAACCAATCAGGATTCCCACAATAACTAAAAGAATAGGATAAGGTAGTTTTGACTTTTCTGCAAATGCTGATAAACCAATAACGATGGCTAATATGAAAATGATGATGGTGTAATTCTCCATTCGGGCATTAATTATTACTTAATTGTTTTTCTAAATTTTCAATTTCAGAAGGTCCGCTAACATTTTTCTTTACAATATTTCCGTTTTCATCAGTCAAAAAATGCCACGGAATTCCCATAGACTGATTGCCGTATAAGCTTCTTAAATTGGCATCTAATTTTTCGTTTACCCTGATATGATATCCTTCTAAATTATAAAAATGAATCATTTCTTTCCATTGCTTTTCTCTGCTTTCTTTGTCGATAGAAATATAAACCATAGTAATGTTTTTTGATTTTAATAATTCATAAAGTTTAGCATTGTCTTTAAATTCGGCTTTACACGGACTGCACCATGTTGCCCAAATGTCAACATAATATTGTTTTCCATTCAAACTTTTTAAAACATCATTTACAGAATTAAGATTGGAAGAATTAGCTATAAAATTAATTTTTTCGTTTAATGGCCCCGCTTGTTTTTTATGAAAGGCAATAATTGGCATAATTACAGGCTCCAAAAAGTGTTTATATGGACTTGAAGGATATTCTTTTTTAAATTGCTCAAAAAGTGTAATCAATTCTTTTTCGTAATTATTATTTATCGCTTCATAATAAACATAAGCGGCGAAATAATATTCTAGCTGAAGTCCAGATAAATATTTTTTTGCGTTGTCTATATTATGAGTATGAATCTGACCTTTTTTCTGAAATTCAGCTATTATTTTAGTGTCTACTTTTTCAAGAATTAATTCGTTGTAACGGAGATAATTTTCGATATAAAAATAAAACCACGGCGAACTTAAAAGCTTAGGATTTGTAACAGGATTTGACTGAAAAATCTCTTTCCACATTTCACTAAATTGTTCCTTGGAAAGTTTATTTTTATTTTGTGCGACAAGCAAATAATTAATAAATGCGAGACCTCCTTGGATTCCTTTATTAAAATAATCTCGGTCTGTTTCTACGAGATTGTAAAAATCTTTTGAGATTACTTTTTCTTTCAGAAGCTTTTTAAACCCAGCCATTTCAGCTTCTTTGCTTTGTTCTATTTTTTGTTTTATTTCTGAAGGAACACTGTCTTGTGTATATTTTTTTGTTTCCAATTCAAAATGACCGCCTACAATCATGCTTCGATTTGGAATCTGGTTGTAAAGTATTTGGCCTTTTTGGTTCGGAGATTCCACTACAAATTTGTTTTCAGAAGCTTCAGTATTGATGCTGACTTTATAAGTCATTCCAGGTTCTATAATTAAAGTTCCGTAAGATTTATAACTGTTTGATAAATCAATAAAAGAAGGTTTTTCTAAAGGAATAGTGATTTGAAAATTGCCAGACGAATCGATTTGAGCAGAATCTGTAAATCCAAAATAATCGATTCCGTGAATTGGTAAAGTATATTCAATGATATCCGGAATTTTTCCTGTGATTTTTCCTGTGATTTTTATTTCGTTCTTTTTTCCCTGACCAATAGCGAAGGAGGAGAACAGTAGTATTAAAATAAACTGAGTTAACTTCATTTTTTTACGTTTTAATCAGGTTTTGCTTATTTCAAATATAAATTATTTATATGATAAAAGAACGTTTTTCAAATATTGTGTTTTTTTGATTTATATGAAATTTTGTTTTTGAAGAGTCATTATTGAAAAAATATTATGAGACACTTTCTCTAATAATGACATGAAAAATAGTGGTTTGCCATATCTGTCAGTCTTGAAAAATGTCATGTTGTCAGATGGTTTTTCCTCTGCCAATATGAAAACTGACAATTTTATTTGGTTTTTTATATTGGCACAAAGATTGACTTATGCCACCTGAGTTAATAAAATTAAATCAAAAATTAAATATATAAAAAATGGGTAAAATAATCGGAATTGACTTAGGTACGACGAACTCTTGTGTTTCTGTAATGGAAGGTAACGAAGCAGTTGTTATCCCTAACGCAGAAGGAAAAAGAACTACACCATCTATCATCGCTTTTGTTGAAGGTGGAGAAATTAAAGTAGGTGATCCTGCAAAAAGACAAGCAGTAACGAATCCTACAAAAACGATTGCTTCTATTAAACGTTTTATGGGACACACTTTTGCTGAAACTCAAGAAGAGGCAAAAAGAGTTCCTTACAGTGTTGTAAAAGGTGACAACAATACTCCACGTGTGGATATTGACGGTCGTTTATACACTGCTCAAGAATTGTCTGCAATGACACTTCAAAAAATGAAAAAAACTGCTGAAGACTATTTAGGTCAAACAGTAACTGAGGCAGTTATTACAGTTCCTGCTTACTTTAACGATGCGCAACGTCAAGCTACTAAAGAAGCTGGTGAAATCGCTGGTCTTAAAGTTATGCGTATCATCAACGAGCCAACTGCTGCTGCACTTGCTTACGGATTAGATAAAAAAGGAAATGATCAAAAAATTGCTGTTTACGATTTAGGTGGAGGTACTTTTGATATCTCTGTTCTTGAATTAGGAGATGGTGTATTTGAAGTATTATCTACAAATGGTGATACTCACTTAGGTGGTGATGATTTTGACCAAGTTATTATTGACTGGTTAGCTGACGAATTCAAATCTGAAGAAGGTATTGATTTACGTTTAGATCCAATGTCATTACAACGTTTAAAAGAAGCTGCTGAGAAAGCTAAGATTGAATTATCATCTTCTGCTGAAACAGAAATCAACTTACCATACGTAACTGCTACTGCTTCTGGACCAAAACACTTAGTGAAAAAATTATCTAGAGCTAAATTTGAGCAATTATCTGATTCTTTAGTAAAACGTTCTATGGAGCCAGTTGCTAAAGCATTAAAAGATGCAGGTTTATCTACATCTGATATCGACGAAGTAATCCTTGTAGGAGGTTCTACTCGTATGCCAAGAATCGCTGATGAAGTTGAAAAATTCTTCGGTAAAAAAGCTTCTAAAGGCGTTAACCCTGATGAGGTTGTTGCTATTGGAGCTGCTATTCAAGGTGGAGTTTTATCTGGAGATGTAAAAGATGTATTGTTACTTGACGTAACGCCTCTTTCTTTAGGTATCGAAACTATGGGTGGTGTATTGACTAAATTAATCGAGTCTAACACAACTATTCCAACTAAAAAATCTCAAGTATTCTCTACTGCTGCTGATTCTCAACCATCTGTTGAAATCCACGTATTACAAGGAGAAAGAGCTATGGCTGCTGATAACAAAACTATCGGTCGTTTCCACTTAGATGGTATTCCACCAGCACCAAGAGGAGTTCCTCAAATCGAAGTAACTTTCGATATCGATGCTAATGGTATCATCAAAGTTTCTGCAACTGATAAAGGAACAGGAAAATCTCACGATATCCGTATCGAAGCTTCTTCTGGATTAACAGCTGAAGAAATCGAAAAAATGAAAAAAGATGCTGAAGCTAATGCTGATGCTGACAGAATTGCAAAAGAAAGAGCTGAGAAATTGAACGAAGCTGACAGTACTATCTTCCAAACTGAATCTCAATTGAAAGAGTTAGGAGATAAATTGACAGACGATCAAAAAACAGCTATCGAATTTGCTTTAACTGAATTAAGATTCGCTCACCAATCTCAAGATCTTGAGGCAATCCAAAAAGGATTAGACAATGTAAATGCAGCATGGAAAACAGCTACAGAAGCAATGTACGCTCAAGGTGGTGACGCTCAACAAGCTGCTCCACAACAAGAGCAATCTGGAGACAATGTTGAAGACGTTGAATTCGAAGAGGTTAAGTAATTCTTTAGTACTAAGTAATTAGTGCAAAGTATTAAGATATAAAACCGAGTCAGAAATGACTCGGTTTTTTTATGGGTATGAATTACTGTAGAGACGCACTGCAGTGCGTCTAAGTCTAGGTTTTGCACAAACTGATAAATGTCATTTCCTGTTCAGATTCTTTTTCGTAATATTACTATTGTAAAATTTCATGGATGAGAAAGATCAAATACAAGAAAGGACGTAAGCTGCAACACATTACTTTAGAGTATACTGGCACGCATAAAGAGCACGAAACAGAAATGCAGCTTTTTGTATATAATGACGCAGATGTTATAGAATACGATAAGTTTACAGTTTTAGCTTTAAATTCTTGTTTTGATTACACCAAAAACAATTGGCTCAATATTCACGGTTTAAATGATATCAATCTTATAAAAACAATTGGTGCGCATTTCAAAATTGATGATTTCCTACTTGCCGATATTTTAAATACTACTAAGAGAACCAAATTAGAAGAACAGCAAGATATTTTGTTCTTTAATATAAAATCGCTCCTTCCTTCTGAATATTCAGATAATATTAGTGTAGAACAGTTAAGTTTTATATTAAAAGACGGAATCTTAATTTCTTTTCAAGAAAAGAGAAGCGATTTCTTTACACACATTCGCGAGCGTTTGCGTACGCATGCAGGAATAGTTAGAACTAAAAAGGTTGATTACCTCTTGTATTTACTTTTAGACGCTGTAATGGAGAATTTCTACATCACATTGGAAGACGAAGAAGATAAGATTGAAGAATTAATCAATTTGACAAAAAAAGAAGCGAAACCTGTTATTTTAGAAAAAATTGAAAATCACAGAGATAACTTGAATTTTCTAAAGCGTTCTATAGTACCGCTTCGAGATTCGCTTTATTATTTGAAAACGAAAAAAGACGACGATGAAGATAATGGTTTAATTCAGAAAGACACTTTCAATTTCTTTATTAGACTGCATCAAAAAAGTTTGGAGCTTTTGGATCAAATAGAATCAGATATGAGTTCTTTAGAAAGTGCCTCGAACTTTTATTTTTCGGAACAAAGCCGAAAAATGAACGAAATCATGAAAACGCTGACCATCATTTCAGCTATATTTATTCCGCTTACTTTTATTGTGGGAGTGTACGGAATGAACTTTGAAAATATGCCAGAACTCAAAATGCAAAATGGCTATTTTGTAGTGATGGGCGTAATGTTTTTGTTGGTATTAGCCCTAATCATTTATTTTAAGAAACGACGCTGGTTTTAACGTTTGTTCTGTTTTGGAAGAATGTGATTTTATATAAATTTGTTATTTAGAATAAATATAAATAATTATGAGTAAAGCAATATATATAGCCACTAGCGATCATAATAGTGGTAAATCAATTATCACACTCGGTTTGATGAGTATCTTAATTGGTAAAACAGCCAAAGTAGGGTATTTTAGACCTATAATCGAAGATTTTGTTGATGGTGAGGTAGATAATCATATCGAGACCGTTTTGTCGTATTTTAACCTTGATATTGCGTTTGAAGATGCGTACGCTATTACTAAAAGCAGATTAATTAAGAAAAAGAATAAAGGTAAAATAGGAGAGGTTCTTGATTTAATTATTGAAAAGTATAAAAAACTAGAAGAACGTTTCGATTTTGTTTTGGTAGAGGGAACGAGTTTTACTGGCGAAGGAACTTCGATCGAATTAGATTTGAACGTTTTAATTGCTAAAAATCTTGGAATTCCAACCATAATTGTCGGTTCAGGAGTTGGTAAAACTTTAGAAGAACTTTTAGATAGTTTGTATTTGGTTTACGATTCTTTTAAAGTAAAAGAGGTTGAGGTTTTATCTGTTTTTGCTAATAAAGTACAGCCAGAAAATATCGAATTGGTTACGAATAGTTTACAAAAAAGTCTGCCATCAAACGTATTAATCAATACAATTCCGCTTGTTTCTAGTCTGAATAATCCAACTATGCAGGAAATTGTAAACGAATTGAATGCTAAGGTATTATTTGGAGAAAACTATTTAAACAATGAAATTGGACATTACAGCGTTGGTGCGATGCAATTGCATAATTATTTAGTGCATTTGCATAATAATGCCTTAGTAATTACTCCTGGAGATCGTTCGGATATTATTTTAGGGGCTTTGCAAGCAAATGAATCGGCTAATTATCCAACCATTTCAGGAATTATCCTGACTGGAAATATTGTTCCAGAAGAGAGTATTTTGAAGCTTATTGAAGGACTTTCTGCTATTGTTCCGATTATCGCTGTTGATGGAGGAACTTATCATATTACTAATAAAATTGGTTCTATAAAATCGGAGATTTACGCTAATAATACACACAAAATTGAAACGTCAATTAATACTTTTGAAAAATACGTTGAGATTGAAGCTCTATCACAAAGAGTAATTACTTTCCAACCTGAAGGCATGACGCCAAAAATGTTTCAATACAACATGGTTAAAAGAGCTAAACAGCACAGAAAACATATTGTTTTGCCGGAAGGAAATGATGACCGAATTATTGCTGCAGCTTCAAGATTATTAGATATGGATGTGGTTGATATTTCTATTATTGGAGACAAAAAGCAAATTGAAAGCAAAGTTGCAGAACTTGGACTTACATTTGATTTTTCTAAAGTAAACATCATCAATCCGATCGAATCTGAAATGTATGAGGATTATGCTAATACTTATTATGAGCTTAGAAAAGCGAAAAACGTAAGTATCACAATGGCAAGAGATTTAATGGAAGATGTTTCGTATTTCGGAACAATGATGGTGTACAAAGGACACGCAGACGGAATGGTTTCTGGAGCGGCACATACTACACAACATACTATTTTGCCAGCATTGCAATTCATTAAAACAAAACCAAATTCTTCTGTAGTTTCTTCTGTATTTTTCATGTGTTTAGAAGATCGAGTTTCAGTTTTTGGAGATTGTGCCATCAATCCTAATCCAACGGCTGAGCAATTGGCAGAAATTGCAATTTCTTCTGCAGAATCAAGTTTAGCATTCGGAATTGAACCAAAAATAGCTATGCTTTCTTATTCTTCTGGATCATCAGGAAAAGGTGATGAAGTTGATAAAGTAAGAGCTGCTACGGCAATCGTAAAAGAAAAAAGACCTGATTTAAAGATTGAAGGGCCAATTCAGTACGATGCAGCGGTTGATTTAAGTGTTGGAAAAAGCAAAATGCCAGATTCAGAAGTGGCAGGCCAGGCGAGTGTGCTTATTTTCCCTGATTTAAATACTGGAAATAATACTTACAAAGCCGTTCAAAGAGAAACTGGAGCTTTGGCAATTGGGCCAATGTTACAAGGTTTAAACAAGCCAGTAAACGATTTGAGCCGTGGTTGTACTGTAGACGATATTATTAATACAGTTGTGATTACAGCGATTCAAGCGCAGGGAATGTAAATAATTGTGAATTGTTAATGGTAAATTATGAATTATACTTTACCTTAAAAATCACCTTTATTTTAATGTGAATTCGTGATATTAAAAATATAAAATAAAAAGTTTTGAGTCTTCTAAAAAAACTCAGCACCTTAGAAACTTAGCATCTTAGTACCTTAAAAAATGAAAATACTTATAATAAACTCAGGAAGTTCTTCAATTAAATACCAATTAATGGTAATGCCAGAAAATGAAGTAATTTGTTCTGGAATGATTGACCGAATTGGCTTAGAAACTTCAAATGTTACTTTTAAAACTGCGACAGCTTCACGTGAAGAAACGCTACCAATTCCAAATCATAAAGTTGGTTTGCAAAAAGTAGCTAATATGCTTTTGGATGCTGAAAAAGGCGTTATTAAATCAACTTCAGAGATTGCTGCTGTTGGACATCGCGTTGTGCATGGCGGAAGCGATTTTAGCGCTACAGTAAAAATTGATGAAAAAGTAAAAGCAAAAATTAAACAGCTTTTTGAATTGGCTCCATTACACAATCCTGCTAATTTAGAAGGAATTAATGTGGCAGAAGAAATTTTCAGTTCGGCTGAGCAAATTGCGGTTTTTGATACGGCTTTTCATCAAACAATGCCTGAAGTAGCTTATAAATATGCTATTCCGAATTACCTTTTGACCGAAAATAAAGTGCGAGTTTACGGTTTTCATGGAACTAGCCATAAATATGTTTCTGAAAAAGCGATTAATTATTTACAGGACAATTCAAAAATAATTACCATTCATTTAGGAAACGGTTGTAGTATGGCAGCTATTAAAAACGGAAAATGTATTGATACTTCAATGGGATTTTCTCCTTCAAATGGTTTAATAATGGGAACGCGCGCTGGAGATATTGACCAGTCGGTTGTATTTTATATGATTAAAAATTTAGGATATACTCCAGACGAAGTAAATGCAGTTTTATTGAAGCAAAGCGGTATGCTTGGACTTACAGGTTACAGCGATTTGCGTGATATTGAAGCAGAAGCAGAGAAAGGAAATAAAGATTGTCAACTGGCTTTGCAAATGAATGCGTACAGAATTAGAAAAACAATTGGCGCTTATGTCGCAGCTTTAAACGGACTAGATGCGATTGTTTTTACGGCTGGAATTGGAGAAAACTCATCATATATGCGTAATTTAATTTGTACAGATATGAATTATTTTGGAATTGAAATTGACAAAGAAAAGAATCAAATTCGTTCTAAAGAATTGCGTGAAATAAATTCAGAAAAATCTATTGTAAAGGTTTTAGTCGTTCCAACAGATGAAGAGTATGAAATTGCAAATCAGGTTTTTAACTTACTAGAGAATTAGATTTGAAAGAATATTAGAAAGAACTCCTCGATTCGAGGAGTTTTTTTTAGCTCTAAAAATTAAATATTTGTGAGTATCTTTGAATTTAAAAACGAATATCTTGAAATCGATACTTTTTAAATCAGTTTTCTTCTTTTTCATCGCTTTACAACTTCAAGCACAAGAATTACTTCCATTTGTCGAAAATTACAGTAAATCAGATTATCAGGGTGATAATCAAATCTGGAATGTTGCACAAGGAAATGATGATGCCATGTATTTTGCCAATAATCATTACTTATTGCGTTATGATGGCGTAAAATGGGAAAAATATACACTTCCAAATAAAACGATTATCCGATCAATTTTGATTGAAGGTGATAAAATTTATTCTGGCTCTTATAAAGAATTTGGTTATTGGTATAGAAAAGATGGAACAATGCATTATGTTTCAATTACCAAAAACCTTAGATTATTTGATGAAAGAGATAACGAAGAAATCTGGAAGATTTTTAGATTCAACGGATCACTTTATTTTCAATCCTTCAACGATGTTTTCATTTACAACGGAAAAACAATTAAGAAAATTAAGTTTCCGTTTCTGATTTCGTATTGTTTTGGAGTAGATCAGAATTTATATGTAGCTTCTGTACAGGATGGGATTTTTAAAATGAATGGTAACCATATTGCCAATCCTAAAGGATGGAATATTTTAAAAAACACTGTTGTCCATGCCATAGAAAAACATCAAAACAAGACTTACATATTTACACAGAAAAAAGGGGTTTTTATTGTAGAAAAAAATGGTTTAAAAAGTTGGGATAATCCGATAAATGAAACTTTAAAATCGGCTACAATAAATGTGGCAAAATTTATCAACGACGAAAAGCTAATTATTGGGACTGGAAACAGGGGGATTTACCTTTTGGATTTAAAGAACAATTCCTATAAAAATATTGAACGTGACAATGTTTTAATGAATAATTCGGTCTTAAGTTTAGGATTTGACAAAGAAAACGACTTATGGGTAGGTTTGGATAATGGTATTGCGCATGTTGAGGTTAATTCGCCTATTTCTTTCTTTTATGATAATTCAGGTCTTTTAGGATCAGTTTATGCTGTGGCTGCAATTAATAAAGGATATTTGATTGCTTCAAATCATGGAATTTTCGAGTATAGTTCAGGGAAATTCAATATGATGCCTAATACACAAGGACAGGGTTGGAATATTTCTTTTATTGACGGAAAATATATTATAGGACATAATGACGGTACTTTTTCATACGAAAACAATGCTTTGACAAAAATAAACGGAATAAGCGGCGGTTGGAATATGTCTAAAAGCAGTATTAATAATACTTATTTTCAATCGACATACAGCGGTATTTTAGTTTATGATGATCCTACGAATTTATCTCATTATAAAATAATAAAGGATCTTGCCAAACCAATAAAATATGTTGCTCAAAACAAGAAAAATGAAATTTGGGCTGCCGACAATTATCGAGGTTTATATCGTGTTTTGTTAGATGATAATTACAATACTTTAAAAGTAGAAAATGTCACTCAGCAAAGTAAAATAAAGAATGATTTTGGAATTAAGATTTTTGAGTTTAGAAAAGAAATACTTTTTCTAATTAATAATTCTTGGTATACCTATAATTCAATTGCTAATAAACTGGAGCAAAATGACTTGTTTAATGCAAGTTTCAAGAATGTAACAGATGTTGTGTCTATTGATGAAGACCATTTTATGGTTTTGCAAAACGGAATCTTATATCACATTTATGCTCAAGGAAATAAATTTATCTGGAATATAATTCAGGAGAAATATTATAAAGGAAAGCTGATAAACGAAAATTTAAGGATCTTCAAAAAAGACAATTATTATTTGTTTAATCTAGATGACGGATTTATCTCGCTTAAGCTTGAATATGAAAACAAACAAAATTCAAAAGTTGAAATCGAAGCGTTTAGTAATGATGTTTTAATTCCAAACGATGAGAAAATAAAGTTCAATACAGAATTAAAGATAAATGTCATTTCTGGAATTTACGGAGCTAGTAAACCAAATCTATTTTATAAACTAGACAAGGAAAAAGATTTTGTCCCAATTTCTGACGGATTAATTGTTTTGAATAATTTAATAAGCGGTTATCATTCTGTTGAAATATTTAAACACGATGGCGCAACTTATGACAAAGTTTCTTCCTATAAATTTAAAGTAGCAGAACCTTGGTATTTTTCTTTCTGGATGATTCTGCTTTATTTACTGGTTGTTGGCGTAGTTCTATTTTTCTATTATAAATGGAATAAACTTCGTTATATGCAAAAACTAAAATTGCAGGGAGAAGAATTAAAGCATCAGCGAGAAATTCTAGAAATGGAATTGAAAAAAGAAAACGAGCTCAATATTCAGGAATATGAGAAACATATTTTAGAATTAGAATTACAAGCAAAATCTTCTGAGGTAGCTGGGAAATCTTTATCTATTGCGAAGCAAACAGAAATGATTGATAAAATTCAAGGTATTTTAGAAACAGAAAAAGATTTTGGCAAGCTTAAAAACGAAATTAAAAAAGCGATTAAGATTAATGAAGTAAATAAACACGAATGGGAAATATTTGAGACCAATCTGAATCAAATTCACAACGAGTTTATTATAAACCTTTCTAAAAAATATCCACAACTAACTCCAAAGGATATAAAACTGTGTGTTTATCTAAAAATGAACCTTTCTTCTAAAGAAATTGCTCCTATGATGAATATCTCTTTTAGAGGTGTAGAATTGCATAGATATCGTCTTAGAAAGAAGCTAAACCTTACTCAGGACGAAAACCTGTCAAAGTTTTTATTAACTCTGTAAGATTTGGTTTTGTTTTTTACAGAATTTATATTTTTCCATATCATTTTTTATATAATTGTGATACATCATTACTACATCATAATGTTATGTTAAACGAATTTCTTTAACATTTATAGTGTTGATAATCATTGTTGTAAGGTAAAATTTTAACATAATGATGTAGCTATGTTGTAGTGGTATTTGATGTACTACAACGTTGTAATTGCTTAATTTGGCTCTACTAACTTAAACGATTACGTACTGTATGAAAAATTTTATTTTTAGCTTTTTAGCTCTCTTGTTGCTGCCTACATATATGATGGGGCAAGCACAAGCAATTAAAGGAAAAGTAGTAGACAGTAGCGGAATGGGAGTTCCAGGAGCAATTATTAGTGCTTCAGAATCCAGAACTTCTGCTGATGCTGACTTCGATGGTAATTTCACCATTAATGCAAAACCAGGAGAAATTTTAAAAATCTCAATGCTTGGTTTCGATGCAGTTTCTGTTCCAGCAGCTGCAGGTATGTCAATCACTTTAAAAGAAGCTGGTGATACAGCCTTAAAAGAGGTGGTTGTAATTGGTTACGGTACCAGAAAGAAAATTGATAATACTACTGCCGTGGCTTCATTAAAAGCAGAAGATGTTACTAAAACAAAAGTTTTAAATGCATCACAAGCTATTCAAGGTAAAGCTGCGGGTGTTCAAGTAACTTCTTCAGACGTTCCTGGAAGCACACCTTCTGTAGTTATTAGAGGTTTAGGTACAGCATTAGGAGGTAGAAGTCCTTTATATATTGTTGATGGTATGCCAACGGAAAATATCAATAACATTAATACAAACGATATTACTTCTTATGAAATCTTAAAAGATGCTTCTGCGTTAGCTATTTATGGAACAAGAGCTGCAAACGGGGTTATCATTATTACAACTAAAAAAGGTAAAGGTGATAAAGTATCTGTAGAGATTGAAAGTTTTGGTGGTGTTAGATCTCCATTGAAAAAAGTGAAAATGGCAAACGGAAACCAATATGCAGCTTACTCAAACGCGGCATTAGGAACAAACACATTTGCTGCTAATCAGCCAGTTAATACAGATTGGTTAGATGAAATTACAAGAACAGGATCTTATACCCAAAATAACGTTTCGGTTTCTGGAGCTTCTGAAAATATTAAATATTTCTTTAGTTTAGGAAACTATGAAGAGAAAGGTATTTTAAATGGTCTTGATTACGGGCGTACTACATTCAGAAACAACAATGAATTTAAACTGTCTAAGAAAGTAACGTTAAATCAAAATTTCAGTTTTACATCAGCTAAATCTTCACCAAAACCATTAGGAGCTTTTACAAATGCTTATAAACAATCTCCTATAGTACCAGTACGTTTTGCTGACGGTCAATATGGTGTTTCTCGTGTAGATGCTAATGGTGTAGCTGCTCCAATTGGTTCATCATTTAATAATGTTGGAAATCCAGTTGCTCAGTTAGATTTCTATAATGAACAACAAAAAAGCATTACGCTTCAAGGAGGTTTAAAATTAGATTGGGAAATTTTAAAAGAATTAAAATTTACTTCTCAGTTTAATGGTGAGTACTATAATTGGAACCAATACAATTTTGAAGATAAGCAAGGTATCTGGATGGCTGCAAACCCTAACACAACAGAAGCAGACTACGTAGCTACTCACGCATCAGATCCAGTAAATTTATTGACAAGAGGTAGAGAAGAATACTTTAACTGGAATTTATCTAACTACTTAACTTACAACAAAGTTTTTGCAAATATTCACGACGTTGAACTTACTGCAGGTATCGAGGCTTCTGTAAAAGGGCCAAGAGAAACTTTGACTATTGCAAGAAAAAATGTAAGTGAAAATTCAGACTATTGGTCTTTGTATAATGCAAAAGACGCAACAGGTGTTCAATATGTTGGTGATGTTACTAGTTTATATGATATTAAATATAATGAAAGCAGATTAGCTTCATACTTTGGAAGATTCCAATATAAATTAATGGACAGATATTTATTTACTGGAACTATTAGACGTGATGGATCTTCAAACTTTGGTAAAGATTACCGTTGGGGAACTTTCCCATCTTTCGGTCTTGGTTGGGTTATGACAAAAGAAAGTTTCTTAGCTGGTGTTAAAGGTGTTGATTTAATTAAATTAAGAGGAGGTTGGGGTAAATTAGGAAATCAAAATGTTCCTTTAAATACTCAAGCATATGCTTCTGGACTTAATGCTTATTTAGGAGGTTCACTTTTATATCAAGGAACAACAATTAACTCTCAAATTGATCCGAGTTTATCTTGGGAGGTTACAGAGGAAACTTCTGTGGGTGTTGATTTTGAATTCTTAGACAGCAGATTAAAAGGATCTTTTGATTGGTATGATAAAAATACAAACAATGTTATTTTAAATACAATTCCATACATGCCATCAGGTTTGACAATCGCAACTCCTGCACACGTTGGTGAGATTTCTAACAAAGGTTATGAGGTTTCTTTACGTTGGGATGATAAGATTAACGATAACTTAAGCTATTGGGTTGGAGGAAACTTCTCTCACAATCAAAACGAACTTGCTTCTATAAAAGATTTTGATATTTCGCCAGTAATTGGAGGTAATTTAGGTAATGGTCAAAATACTAAAATGTTGAACAAAACTTCAATTGGCCAACCATTGGGAAGCTTCTACTTATATGAGTATGCAGGTATTGACCCAGCTAATGGTAAAATGTTATACTATAATGCAGCTGGTGATAAAGTAACTCAAAACTTACTTGACGCTACAAAAGACAAAAAATATGTTGGTTCTATTTTACCTAAAAACAACTACGGTGTTACTTTAGGATTAAACTACAAAAACATTGATTTCTCTGTTGACGGTTATGGTACTGGTGGTGCTAAAGTTTACAATGGTAAAAAAGCACAACGTTTTACAGGTGAAAATGTTGAAGCTTCTTTAACAAGCGATTTCTGGACAGCATCAAATACAACAGCATCAAATCCTGCACCGTTTAATGAAGTGCCAGTTGCTTCAACATACTATATGGAATCAGGAGATTTCTTTAGAATTAACAACATCACTTTAGGATACAAACTTCCTTTAAATGAGACAAGTTTTATCAACTATTGCAGACTTTATGTAAATGCTATTAACCCATTTATTACTCAAAAATTCTCAGGTTTTTCTCCTGAATTAAATGGAGACGGTAATCCTTACGGAACTCAAGGGATTGAGCTAGATGCTTATCCAACATTAAGATCTTTCGTTATAGGTGCTAATTTAAAATTTTAATATTATGAAAAAGATATATATATCAATGTTAGCTCTATCAGCATTATTCTTTACAGGGTGTGCAGATGACTTTTTAGATGTTGATTCAACACAAGCTGTACCAACGACAGATGTTGATCAATACAATAGCGATAGTGGTGCAAAAACATTTGTAACTTCAATTTACAGTAAATTCCTTGATTGGGATATGAGTTCATTTGGATGGATTGGTTTAGCAAGTATCACTTCTGATGATGCTGATAAAGGATCTTCTCCTGGTGATACAGGAACAGATAAAGACGTTTTGGATGCCTTAACATATAATGCTTCAAACCCATCTGCAGAAAGTACTTTTATTGCTCAATACGATGGAATTAACAGATGTAACCAAGCTTTAGATATGATCCCAAAATTGGATAAAGCTGATGCTACATTAAGACAAAGATTAATGGGTGAAGCAAAATTTTTAAGAGCTTTCATGTATTTTACATTAGTAAAATGCTACGGAGGTGTTCCAATTGTTGATCGTTTACAAAGCCCAACTTCTGAGGAAGATAAAAAAATGTTGCTGACTCGTAAATCTGTAGAAGAAGTATATGCTTTTATTGAAAAAGATCTAGCAGAAGCAATTGCAGTTTTACCAAACAGAAGTGCTTATGCTGCAGATGAAAAAGCGAGAGCTTCAAAAGGAGCAGCTTATGCTTTATTAGCAAAAGTAAGTTTGTATCAAAAGAAATGGCAGCAAGTTGTAGATAACTGTGACCTAATTACAGGTTACAGTCTTAATCCAAGCTATGCTAAAATGTTTAGATTAGAAGGTGAAAATGATGTTGAATCAATTTTCGAAATAAACGGAAACGGTGCAGTACCAACTAAAGGTATCTCAGGTTACTCAAACACACAAGGTGCTCGTGGTGCCGGTGGATGGGGATGGGGATTCAATGTTCCATCACAAAGTTTGTTAAATGCATATGAGGCAGGAGACGTTAGAAAAGATGCTACAATTATCTTTAGAAATTCTACATTATATGATGGAAGAGTTGTGCCAGAAACGGTAGAAAATCCAATGTATAATTTTAAAGCATATTCTTCTTCATATACTGACGCATGGGAAACGGATGCAAATATTAAATATTTAAGATATGGTGAAGTGCTTTTAATGAAAGCTGAAGCATTAAACGAATTAGGTCAAACTTCTGAAGCTATAGGGTTATTGAACCAAATTAGACACAGAGCTCAACTAGGAGATACTCCAGCAACTACTCAAGCAGCAGTTAGAACTGCAATCTGGAAAGAAAGAAGAGTTGAGTTAGCTTTTGAGTTTGATAGATTCTTTGATTTAGTTAGAACTGGTCAAGCTGAAAGTGCTTTTGCTGCAGACGGAAAAGTATTTACTGTAGGTAAAAATGAATTATTCCCAATTCCTGCTAACTTCATTTTGCAGGCAGACGGAATGTCTCAACAAAATCCAGGTTACAATTAATACCACTATATATCACTTCCTTCACTTTGCTGAAGGAAGTGATTATTTTATTAAAATCTTAAATTTTTATAATGATTAGAATTTCAGTTTTATTTTTAGCTTTTACTTTTTTTAGCTGTGGATCAAATGCCGATAAGTCGAAAGAAAATGCGGAAGAAAATACTTCTGGTGTTGCTGCATTAACAGATGAGCAGCTTTTAGATACTGTTCAAAAACAAACCTTTAAATATTTCTGGGATTACGCAGAACCAAATTCTGGGTTAGCTAGAGAACGTTATCATCCTGACGGAGTTTATCCTGAAAATGATTCGAATATCGTTACAACAGGTGGTTCAGGTTTTGGATTAATGGCGATTGTTTCAGGAATGTCACAAGGTTACATTACTAAAGAAAAAGGTGTAGAGAGACTTAACAAAATAGCAGATTTTTTAGGTAAAGCTGATCGTTTTCACGGAGCATGGTCGCATTGGATCGATGGAAATACAGGAAAAGTAAAACCTTTTGGAACCAAGGATAATGGTGGCGATTTGGTCGAAACTTCATTTTTGGTTGCAGGAATGATTACAGTTCGTGAATATCTTAAAGATGGTTCTGAAAAAGAAAAAGCAGTTGCTCAAAAATACGATGCACTTTGGAAAGGTGTTGACTGGCAATGGTATACAAATCAAAAAAATGTACTATATTGGCACTGGTCTCCGAGCTATGCTTGGGAGATGAATTTCCCACTACAAGGATATAACGAATGCCTTATTACTTACGTAATGGCAGCGTCTTCGCCAACACATACAATCGATGCGAAAGCATATCACGAAGGTTGGGCAAGAAGCGGTGGCATAGTTTCTTCAAAAACAAAATATAATATCCCACTTATTTTAAAGCACAATGGTGCAGAAGAATTTGGCGGTCCATTATTCTGGGCTCATTATTCTTATGTAGGTTTAGATCCAAATCAATTAAGCGATAAATACGCTAATTATTGGGATTTAAATGTAAATCAGACCAAAATCAATTATCAATACTGCGTAGAAAATCCAAAGAAAATCGCTGGATATGGTCCAGAATATTGGGGACTAACAGCATCATATTCTAGAAATCCTGATGGTTCTATTGGATATAATGCACACATGCCAAGTAATGATCAAGGTGTGATTTCGCCAACTGCAGCAATCAGTTCAATTGTTTATACACCAAAGGAATCAATGACATTTATTCGCAATTTGTATGAAAACCATAAAGAAGAAACTTGGGGAGATGCAGGTTTTTATGATGCTCTAAGCTTAGGTAATAAATGGGTTGCAAAACGTTATTTAGCAATTGATCAAGGTCCTGAAGTAGTAATGATAGAAAATTACCGTACAGGTTTATTGTGGAAATTATTTATGAACGCACCAGAAGTAAAACAAGGTTTAACAAAACTTGGATTTAAATCTGGGAAATACGGAATTTAAAATTCTATGAAGAATACATTAGCATTTATATCACTGTTATTTTCTATAGTTGTTTTTGGGCAGAGTGAAACAACAGGAAAAATTAATACAGTTATAATGTCTAAATATGAGCTGGGATATGTTTTGCATCGTCCAGCGAATGTTAAGGAGAAAAAGCCATTAATTGTTTTTATTTCAGGAGATGGAGAAAAAGGAACTGATCTAGAAAAAGTAAAAATTAATGGTCCTTTAAAATATTTAAAAACGAACCAATTAGACGCTTATGTATTGGCTCCACAATGTAAGGAAGACGAAAATTGGGATATAGAATCAATTTATCAGCTGATCGTAAAAATTCAGAAAGAGAATAAAATCGATTCAGAAAGAATATATGTTACTGGTTTGAGCTCAGGAGGCTGGGCTTCTTGGAATTTGGCTTTTGCACATCCAGATCTATTTGCCGCAAACGTACCTGTTGCTGGTTTTGTAGATTTAATTCAGTTAGAACATGCTTGTGAAATAGCCAATATTCCAACCAGAATTTTTCACGGATTACAGGATAATGTGGTAAATGTGAATTATGCAATTACAATTTATAATGAATTGAAAAAATGCAACGCAAAAGATGTTAAGCTGACCATTTTTGATGATGCAAATCATGACAGCTGGACAAGAGTTTATGATAACAAAGAAATCTACGACTGGATGTTTCAGCAAAGAAAAACGAATACAAACAAATAAATAGAATAGAATGAAAAACAAATTAGTCTTACTTTTTTTAGGATGCGCTGTTTTGGGTTATGCTCAAAAAAAGCCAGCTAAAAATACAGTGAAAATTAAACCAAAGTCTGAATTTGTGGCGGAATTAATGTCAAAAATGACTTTAGACGAGAAATTGGGTCAGTTAAACTTGCCAACATCTGGTGATATTACCACAGGGCAGGCAAACAGCTCAAATGTGGCAAAAAATATTGCTGAAGGCAAAGTAGGAGGTTTGTTCAACATTAAATCAGTACAAAAAATTAAAGAAGTACAGAAAATTGCTGTTGAGAAAAGCCGTTTAAAAATTCCATTGCTTTTTGGTATGGACGTTATTCACGGTTACGAAACAACATTCCCAATTCCGTTAGGATTGTCTTGTACTTGGGATATGAATCTTATCGAAAGAAGCGCGCAAATTGCTGCTAAAGAAGCAAGTGCTGATGGAATTAACTGGACGTTTTCACCAATGGTTGATATTTCTCGTGATCCAAGATGGGGTAGAGTTTCTGAAGGTTCAGGAGAAGATCCATACTTAGGTGGACAAATTGCAAAAGCAATGGTAAACGGATACCAACAACATGATCTTTCTAAGAATAACTCAATTTTAGCTTGTGTTAAACACTTCGCATTATATGGAGCTCCAGAAGCTGGTCGTGATTATAACACGGTAGATATGAGCCATATCAGAATGTTTAACGATTATTTTCCTCCTTACAAAGCAGCAGTTGATGCAGGTGTAGGTTCTGTAATGGCTTCTTTCAACGAAGTTGACGGAATTCCAGCAACTGGAAACAAATGGTTAATGACAGATGTTTTGAGAAAACAATGGGGTTTCAAAGGATTTGTAGTAACAGATTTTACAGGAATTCCTGAAATGATCGAACACGGAATGGGAAATCTTCAAGATGTGTCTGCATTAGCTATGAATGCTGGTGTTGAAATGGATATGGTTGGAGAAGGTTTCTTAGGAACTTTGAAAAAATCTTTAGACGAAGGAAAAGTAAAAATCGAAACTATCGATAATGCTGTAAAACTTATTTTAGAGGCAAAATATGATTTAGGTTTATTCCAAGATCCATACAAATACTGTGATGAAAAAAGAGCTAAAACTGAAATCTTTACAACAGATAGCAGAAAAGAAGCACGAGATATTGCAGCTCAATCTTTAGTATTATTAAAAAACCAAAACCAGCTTTTACCACTTAAAAAATCAGGTACAATTGGTTTAATCGGACCATTAGCTGACGCTAAAGAAAATATGCCAGGAACTTGGAGTGTGGCTACAAAAATGGAAAATGCTGTTTCATTATTGAGAGGTATTCAAGAAGTTGCTGGAGCTGGAACCAAAGTTTTATATGCAAAAGGAAGCAATTTAGATTACGATGAAACTTTTGAAACTAATGCAACAATGTTTGGAAAAACATTACACCGTGATTCACGTTCAAAAGAAGATTTATTAGCTGAAGCTTTAAAAGTAGCTGAACAATCTGATGTAATTGTTGCTGCTTTGGGAGAATCTGCTGAAATGAGCGGTGAATCTAGCAGCCGTACGAATTTAGAAATTCCACAAGCGCAAAAAGATTTATTAAACGCTTTATTAAAAACAGGAAAACCAGTTGTTTTAGTTTTATTTGATGGGCGTCCGTTAGTAATTACTGACGAAGAAAAAACAGTTCCTGCTATCTTAAACGTTTGGTTTGCTGGTACAGAAGCTGGTTATGCTATTGCTGATGTGTTATTTGGAGATGTAAATCCTTCAGGAAAATTAACTTCAACTTTCCCAAGAAGCGTTGGACAATTGCCAATTTACTACGCACACAAAAATACAGGAAGACCACTTTCTAATACAGAAGGTAAATTCGAGAAATTCAGATCAAATTATATTGACGAAAGAAACGAGCCTTTATTCCCATTCGGATTTGGTTTAAGCTACACCACTTTTGATTATTCAAACTTGAAAATTTCTTCTGATAAAATGAATCCATCTGGAAAATTGAAAGTAACTGTTGATGTAACAAACACTGGAAATTTTGACGGAAAAGAAACGGTTCAATTATACATTAGAGATTTAGTTGGTTCAGTTACAAGACCAGTTAGAGAATTGAAAGGTTTCCAAAAAATAGCACTTAAAAAAGGTGTAAAACAAACAGTAAGTTTTGATATCACCGCAGAAGATTTAAAATTCTATAACTCTGATTTACAATTTGTAGCAGAGCCTGGTCAGTTTGATATTTTCGTTGGAGGAAATTCAAACGCCGATAAGAAAGTTAGTTTTGAGTTAACTAAATAGTTGGTTTATTTGATTAGTGAAAAGCCCTTCGTTTGGAGGGCTTTTTTTCTAAGCTGAAGAACCTTTTTTGTAATTTTTTAACTACGTAATTATGAATACTTTTAAAATATTTAGTGCAGTATGTCTAATTGCTTTTTCATATTGCAATGCTCAAAAGAATGCAATAGTTGCACACAGAGGAGCTTGGAAAAGAAACAATCTTCCCGAAAATTCGATTGCATCATTGAGACATGCAATTGATTTAAAATTGCCAGGTTCAGAATTTGATGTCTGGAGAACAGCCGATGATTCTCTTGTAATCAATCACGATGCACATTACAATAAACTGCTTATCGAAGAAACAAATTATGCTGATTTGATAAAGTTTAAGCTTTCTAATGGAGAAAAGCTTCCAACCTTGTACGAATACATTTCGGAAGGAATGCGGAATAATAAACATACACTTTTGGTTTGCGAAATCAAACCATCAGAAATTAGTAAAGAAAGAGGACAAAAAACGGGTGTAGCAGCAGTCGAAACCATTAAAAAATTAAAAGCCAATAAAAATACCTGCTACATCAGTTTTGATTATGATATTCTAAAAAAAATTAGAGCAATGGATCCTAAAACTTCTCTGCAATATTTAGAAGGGAATAAATCTCCAAAAGAGGTAAAGGCTGATAAAATTAACGGCGTTGATTATCATTATTCTGTTTTTCAAAAACATCCTGAATGGATTCAAGAGGCAAAAGACAATAAAATTCTTCTGAATGCTTGGACAGTAAATGAGGCAAAAGATATGGATTGGATTATCGATCATAAATTCAATTACATTACGACAAACGAACCCGAACTTCTAACTGAAAGATTACAGGCAAAAAAATAATCTTTTAGGCTTATAAACTTAAAATCTAACCATGAAAAAAATATATAAACAACTTACGATGCCAATACTATTGTTTGCGATGCTTTTCGTAAATAATCTTTCGGCACAAAAATTAGGTAAAACAGAATGGTTTGATCCTAATAAACCTGCGACCACTTATTGTAATCCGATTAATATTGGCTACAATTATACAACACACAATCACAACGGAATTCCAGAATCTCGCCGCTCAAGTGCTGATCCAGTAATTATTACTTATAAAGGTGAATATTATTTATTTGCAACGAATCAGGCAGGTTTCTTTTGGAGTAAAGATATGTCTGATTGGAATTTTGTTTATGGAAGTTTCCAAAGACAACCAGGCGATGATGATCAATGCGCTCCTGCAGCTTGGGTTGTTAATGATACTTTATTTTATGTTGGTTCAACTTGGAAAAGAGATCATCCAATCTGGAAAACAGCAGATCCAAAATCTGGAAGATGGACACGTCACGTAGACAAAGCTATGTTGCCAACTTGGGATCCAGCTATTTTTCAAGATGACGATAAAAAAGTATATATGTACTACGGTTCAAGTGGAAAATTACCGCTTGTAGGCGTTGAGGTTGATTATAAAACTTGGCTTCCAAAAGGAAATCAAGCAGATTACGCAACATTATACAAAGCTACAGAAGTTGAAGATATTCAAAAGCCTTACGGACAAATAAAAGAAGTTGCAATTCTTGATCCTTCAGCTCACGGATGGGAGCGTTTTGGACCAAATAACGATATGGAGCCTGCGCCTTGGGGAAATTTTATCGAAGGAGCTTGGATGACTAAACATAACGGAAAATATTATATGCAATACGGAGCGCCAGCAACTGAATTTAAAGGATATGCAAATGGTGTTCATGTTGGAGATAATCCGTTAGGGCCTTTTACGTATCAAAAACACAATCCGATGTCTTATAAACCAGGCGGATTTGTAATTGGTGCTGGACACGGAAATACTTTTGCAGATAATTATGGAAATTACTGGAATACAGGAACGTGTAAAATTTCTATAAAAGACCGTTTCGAGCGTCGTATCGATATGTTTCCTGCCGGATTTGATAAAGATGATGTAATGTATTCTATTACAGCTTATGGAGATTTTCCGATTGTGCTTCCAACAAGCGAGCGCGATCAGACAAAAGGAGCTTCTTCTGGCTGGATGTTGCTTTCATATAAAAAGCCAGTTACCGTTTCTTCTTCTGAAGAATGTATGGAAGTTGAGACACATAGAATGGATAATGGCGGAAAAAAAGTGTATGAAAAATTCTGTTACGGGCCAGAAAATCTTACCGATGAAAATATTCAAACGTATTGGTCTGCAAAAACTAGCAATCTAGGAGAATGGCTTCAAATGGATTTAGGAAGACAAATGGAAATTAATGCTCTTCAAATTAATTATGCAGATCATAAAGCTACTCAGTTTAATAAAGCAATGGATATCTATTATCAGTATAAAATCTATATGTCTGATGATGCTCAAAACTGGACTTTAGTTGTAGATAAATCTAAAAACGATAAAGATGCACCTCATGATTATGTAGAACTTACAAAATCAATTAAAGCGCGTTACATTAAAATGGAAAACATTCATAATGCATCTGGTCTATTTGCCGTTTCAGATTTCAGAGTTTTTGGAAATGGATTGGCAGCAAAACCAAAAGCTGTCGCTTCTTTCAAAGTAGATAGAAACAAAACAGATTCTAGAAATGCTATGATTTCTTGGAAAAAACAAGAGGATGCTGTTGGATATAACATTTATTACGGAATTACTCCAGATAAGCTATATAACAGTATTATGGTTTATGGCGATAATACGTATGATTTTAGAGGTTTGGATAAAGGAACAAAATATTATTTCACTATTGAACCTTTTAATGAAAACGGAATTGGAACAAAAAATAAGATTATTGAAGTAAAATAATTTTTATTTATTGAATCTGTAAAAGCTCCGATTGCAAATTGAAGAATTTGTAATTGGAGTTTTTTTTTGAGAAAAGGTTGAAGAAAAAGCATTCTAACTGTCAGGAATTTTGTTCCTTTGTGAACGTGTCAAAAGCACTATAAACTCCAAATTACTATAAAAACTATGAAAAAAACGATTCTTTTAACTGCTTTAGTTTTAAACGGATTGCTATCATTTGGTCAGTCAAATGACGAAAAAAACATCAAATTATTTTATAAAAAAGCCTTGACAGAAGCAAAATGCTACACTTGGCTAGAATATTTGTCTAACGATATCGGAGCTCGTTTATCTGGCTCTAAAGGAGCAGAACAAGCTGTTGATTATACAAAAAGACAATTAGAAGCTTTAGGACTTGATAAAGTTTATTTGCAGGAAGTTATGGTTCCGCATTGGGTTAGAGGTGAAAAGGAAACTGCTTATATCTTAGACGGAAAAGTAAAAACGGTTGTGCCAATTTGTGCTTTAGGAGGCTCTGTTGCGACTCCAAAAACTGGAATTACTGCGGAAATTATTGAAGTGCAAGGAATTAAAGAATTAGCTGAATTAGGAGCTGATAAAGTAAAAGGAAAAATTGTGTTTTATAACAGACCAATGAATCCTGAAAACATTGAAACTTTTACTTCTTACGGAGCTTGTGTTGACCAAAGATATGCAGGAGCAAAAGAAGCAGCAAAATTAGGAGCAGTTGGAACAATTGTTCGTTCTATGAATTTACGTTTAGACGATTTTCCTCATACAGGAGCTCAAAGTTATGGTGATTTGCCAAAAGAACAATACATTCCAACAGCTGCGATCAGTACAAATGGAGCAGAATTGTTGAGTAAATCTTTAAAAGTAAATCCAGCTTTGAAGTTTTATTTCAAACAATCTTGCGAAACTTTACCAGACGTATTGTCTTATAATGTAATTGGAGAATTGACAGGAACTGTTAGTCCAGAAAATATTATGGTAGTTGGAGGACACTTAGATTCTTGGGATTTAGCAGATGGTTCTCATGATGATGGAGCAGGAGTAGTACAAAGTATGGAAGTTATTCGTATTTTGAAAAATCTAAACTACAAACCTAAAAATACTATTCGTGTAGTATTGTTTATGAATGAAGAGAATGGCGGAAAAGGCGGTGCTAAATATGAAGAAGTTTCAAAAGAAAAGAAAGAAAACCATATTTTTGCTTTAGAAAGTGATTCAGGCGGATTCTCGCCAAGAGGTTTCTCAATCGAAGCTGACGATGCTAATTTGAAAAAAATTCAAGGATACAAAGATCTTTTTGAACCTTATTTAGTACATAGTTTTACAATTGGACACGCAGGTTCAGATATTAGCCATTTAACTTCTCAAGCGATTGTGAAAGCAGGATTGAAACCAGATTCACAACGTTATTTCGATTACCACCACGCAGCAAACGATACTTTTGATGCAATCAATAAAAGGGAATTAGAGCTTGGTGCAGCAACAATGACTACATTAATGTATTTATTAGATCAAAACGGAATCGAAACGAAAAAAGCAAATTAAGATTCAATAATAAAAAATGAAAAGCCATAAGTTTTACTTGTGGCTTTTTTTGTTTGAATTCCGTAAAAATTTTTGAAATCAAGATTTCATCACAATCAAATAATAAAAAAAGATAATAGGAATGTTAGAAAGCAAGATTAAAATCTTCATACCAATATCTTTTCGCTGTTGCGGTAAATGAATAAACTTTTCCATTAAATGGAAAAACATGATGGTATTGACAATAATGCCAGCCAAAGCAAAAGGCCAAGCAATAACCAAAACCATTGCATTTCCATTTGAAAGAATGTAAGGTATAAATAAAAGCGTACTTATTATAAATGTGCCAATCGCTAATTCTATAGATTGTTTTTCCTCAAAAGGTTTATGAATTGTTTTCATGATTTTTTAAATTTTAAATGATTGCTGAATAGTTTGAACAGACATAAAAAGCATTTTTGAAAAATCGAGATAATAAAATGCATGTGCTTTTTTTCCTCTTTGGTATTGTTGAATAAAATATTTGATTCTCTTTGGATAAAAAATAGTTCCGCTTAAAATAACCATGAACAAATACAAGCTTTTCTTCCCATTTCCAAGCAAATAATACTGCATTCCGATTTCTTCGTAAACTGAAACCCCTGTATTTGTCAAAACATGAATAACGTCATGATCCTCTAGTTTTTCCTGAATATCGAAATGATTTTGATATAGAAAACTTCCTAAACCAAATCCAAGACTTTCCTCAGGATAATCCATTAATTTAGTTTTATCAATATTCCAAGGCTCATTCTTCTTGAAATATTTTTGATACGGTTTTTTAGAACATTCATACAGTTTTTCGATCCAATAATCTCTCATAAATCTGGTTTTTTTAAAGTTCTTTGAAATTCAAAGTAAATAGCTAAATAAAAAAGCTAGAAATAATAAGTCAACTAGCTTTTTAGAATAATATTAATAAGTGTCTATAACAGTTTTCAATAAATTAGAATCAGAAAGGTCAGAAGGAGCAACCACTTTTTCTTCTAATGGAATATCATTTCCGTATAGTTCTTTTAGTATTTTCTGAACTCTTGGATCAGATAAATTAAAATCTTTCAATTCTCGAAGTTTCGATAATTCAATTCCTGTGGCATTTTTATAGATTTTCCAAATCAATTCAGAACAATAAATTCTGTTGTCAGTCCATTCAAAATAAGCATCATAATCTTTTCCATCAAATTGCTGACTGTAATCTTTCATTTTTTGAAGAACTTCTGGTTTTAAAACGCTGTCATTTTTCAATCGTTTAACCACATATTTACTGCCTTTTCCATGTTTTATCCAATCTTCAAGCGGTGTAAGTTTTACAGGCTGTACAGCTTCAAAAACAAACCATTTTCCATTAATGTCGTAAATAATTCCGCAGTGAGAAAACTTAGAATTAGTTGCAATACGAACTGCTTCACATTGTTTAGATTCTGAAGTTTGGAAAATAATATCGCCATCTTTGAATTTGCTCACAATGGCTTTTTCTGCCTTAGGTCCAGTAAAAGGATTATTAGGAAAAACTTTTATGGCAACAAATAAAGCGCATCCAAAACTTAGAACAAAAGTGATTATCGGAAACAGATATTTTTTGATTTTCATAAAGTATAATTTAAAGTACTTTGAGTTGCAAAGTAAATAATAAAAAAAATAGCTGCCAAATAAAATGACAGCTATTTTTATAAAATATATTTTACGAAATATTAGATTCTAAAAATACCTCCTACAGCAATAATACGCTGGAAGAAGAAGAAATCTTGAGAAGCTTTGTCTTCGTTGCTAACAGTAGTTCTAATATCCTGCATATTGATGTAACCACCTTTTAATTCTCCCTGAACATAGAAATGTTTGAAAAAAGTAACGTTGATACCTGCTTTTGCAGAAACACCATAACCAGAAACGTGAAAATCATCATGACGTTCTTTACCTAAAACTGTAGCATTTGTTTTTGGATACAAAAGACCAGCTCCTAATCCTTCAGTTAAGTTAATCTGAACTTTATCAATGTTTGGAAGTCTGAACAATTTCGAAATATCATCAAATCTAGAAACCTCAGTATTAATGTAGTTTAAACCATCTGTATGTTCGTACATTAAAAAAGCAGGACCGCCTACCTGAGTTTCACCTTTATCAAAACCACCTTCTTGAGCACCACCTTGAGACATATCTACTGGTCTGTTATTGTACTCACCATTGTAAATTGAACCTGGATCATTTTCAGGTAAATTGATGTATCCGTTTACGTTTGCAATTTGATTTTGTGTCATTACATATTTCATGTGGTCAACACCAAGTGTAACGCTATAATGATCACTAAAAAAATAACCTAATCTCAAATTGGTTTGCGGAATAGTCATATTCACTGGATTAACGTAGTCTACATGCCATCCTTTTGGTTTGTCATGAGCCGCCATATTCTCAACAGTAAAGTTGTAATCCTTACCTCTAAAGTTTACATCAGATTTTGAGTAACTTTCTCTGTTACCACCCCACATAACAAAGAATTTTCCTTTGTTGTGAGCGGCATATTTTTGTACAGGTATTTCTTCCTGAGCAAATGTGTTTAATGAAACACAAGCCAGTAAGAAAAATAAAATTTTTGTTTTCAAAGAACTTAAGTGTTATAAATTATTAAAAGGCATTTACAGTTTTTCTAATAGCTACCAACTTGTTCATTAAACCTTCAAAATAGTCTAAATGAAGCATATTGGCACCATCACTTTTTGCATTTGCAGGATCAAAATGCGTTTCGATAAAAATACCGTCAACACCAACAGCGATACCCGCTTTTGCTACTGTTTCAATCATGTCAGGTCTTCCGCCAGTAACACCAGCAGTCTGATTTGGCTGTTGTAAAGAGTGAGTAACGTCTAGAACCGTAGAAGCATATTGCTGCATAGTAGGAATTCCTCTAAAATCAACAATCATGTCTTGATAGCCAAACATAGTACCACGATCTGTAACCATAACATTCTCATTATTGCAGTCTAATACTTTTTGAACAGCATGTTTCATGCTTTCTGGACTCATAAATTGTCCTTTTTTCAAGTTTACTGTTTTTCCTGTATTAGCCGCAGCTACAACAAGATCAGTCTGACGAACTAAGAAAGCTGGGATCTGCAATACATCAACGTATTGAGCAGCCATATCTGCATCTTCGTTAGTATGGATGTCTGTTACAGTTGGAACATGAAAAGTTTCTGAAACTTTTCTTAAGATTTTTAATGCTTTTTCGTCACCAATTCCAGAAAAACTGTCAATTCTAGAACGGTTTGCTTTTTTGAAAGATCCTTTAAATACGTAAGGAATCTGAAGTTTGTCGGTAATGCCAACTAATTTTTCAGCAATTCTCAACGCCATTTCTTCTCCTTCGATAGCGCAAGGCCCTGATAATAAAAAGAAATTCCCGCTGTCAGTATGCTTAATTTGTGGAATATGTTGTATGTTCATAAAATTATTTTTTTGCACTGCAAAGGTAGTCATGATTTATGAATAGCAGATGAAGATTTAAGATTATTTTAAGAAGTCGAATAATTGACTAGGAGCTTAGTAGAATTAACGAATTGCTAAAATTTCTCTAGAATGATTAAATGCTTTTTCCGAGGCAATATTAAATCATGAAAAGAAACTAATGCATGACATTTATCATGTTCTAAAGTTTTACAATCATAAAAGATAAAACTAGTTCAAAATACCGAACTAAATTTAGCTGAAGCAGGCTTATAGATTGTTTTAGTGCCTACTATTAATTGAAACAAGATAGGAAGAAGGAGTAATATTAAATGGAGCAATTCAAGCATATCTCAAGAATCGATTATGTTTATTTCAACCTCAATCCCACAGGAACCATTAAAATTCCTTTTTCATAAATATTCAAATACAGTTTAACTGGTTTCTTTTGTCCTTCCCATTTTAGTTCATAAACATTCAGGAATCCAGCTCCCATATTACTTCTTTTGGTTGGAAACGGACAACAGGTTTCTAATCTTGTGTAAGTAATAACTTCTCCATTTGGGCCAGCCAAAGCATTTAAAAAACGAGATTCGTTTAAAGTTTCGTTATTGGTATTTTGAAAAAAGATATTAACTGGATAATCTGGATCGTAACCGTATTTTTTGTCTTTAGCAAACTGTGTAATGGAAAAAGTATTGTCTTTCTTTAAAATCAAATCTGGGGCATTATTGTCGACATTTTTCAAAGTTGACTTTGTACTTATGCACGAAGAAGCAGTGATTAATAAGACAATAAAAAGAGCTATTTTTTTCATGAGTTGAGGTTGTTGCGAAAGTTAAACTGGTTGCTGTATTTTTTTTGGATTTAATTTTAAAATACCAACTACAATCAGATATTGTGCCAGAAGATAAGTCAGCATGATAAAAAATGAACTTTTCGGAATTGGAGCATAAAATTTGTTTACAGCCAAAATACTATCGGAAATAACAAATAAAAGAGCGCCTAAAAAAACAAGCCCATTACCAGGCTTTTCCCATACTAAAAATCCGTTAAAAGCAAAAAGAAGCATTATCGAAATAACAGATGCATAAACCGAAACTGGAATTTGCAGTTCTCCTAAATATGGCATTAAAAAAGAAACCATCCCGATTAAATAAATGGCGATTAAAACACTTCCAAATATGAAAAACGGTTTATTCTGTTTTTTTCTAATTCTATTTTGTTTGTTAAAGAGAACGCAATAAATAATATGCGCTGTTAAGAAACTGACAAGTCCTAAGATAAAGTAAATTTCGCCAAGCTCAGTAAAAAGCAGAATGACATCTCCAATCCAAGAAAATACTAAAGCGATCAATAAAGTATTCTGAGTTGGAAATTTTCTGTAGAAATAAGCTCCGAACCCAATAATTGGAATTAAAATGGGTTTGAGAAAAAGATCAAAACGCTCGTAGCCCGAGACCAGAATAGCCAAATAGACTATGCTGAACGCAACGTAAAGTTTAAAAAAAGAAGAATTTCTCATAATAGGGGGTTATGAATTTATATATTGGTTTGGTTGGTTTTAAATTCAAAATTAACAAAATAAAGTGTTGTTAAAAAGGATAAGATCAGGTACGTAAAAATAATATAATTACTAATTGGAATAACATGATTTAAGCCAAACCAATCTCCATAATAACCTATAATACAAATTACAAGCCCCAATCTAAGACCTTCCCATAAAAGAGCAAATCGATTTTTGTCCATTAACTCCGTATAACTATAGATGGTCACAAAAATAAAAAATCCATAGATAAAGATATTCGGAAGACCGATTTTAGCAATGTTGTCAAATAAATAACTTACAAACAATAACGTAATTAGCATTTGTGAGACAGACCAGTATATTAGCTTTTGAGAATTTTGTGTACCGTATTTTTCAAAATCAAAAACATTTTCAATTTTGTTTACAGGGTATTTCTCTTCAAAGTTTTCTGGACGCCAGCCTGTTGGTTTGAACCAAATGGTCAATTTGTCTTTCCATTTAGGAGCGCGCCAGGCATCTTTAATTAATAAACTCAAATGCTGAAAATTTATTTTAACTGGATTCCAAGTATTTGCTGGTCTTGTAATTCCGAAAACAGGAGGTACGTCGTCTAATTCTTCTTGAAAAGTTCCAAAAAGTTTATCCCAAAAAATAAAAATCTGCGAATGGTTTTTGTCTAAATATTCAGGATTAATGGCATGGTGCACACGATGATGTGAAGGAGTCACTAAAATATGTTCTAAAAAGCCCATTTTTTTAATGTGTTTGGTATGATACCAAAATTGTAAAAACAAATGTATTGGTAGCGTTATCGCAATTACAGAAGCTGGTACGCCAAGCAATGCTGCAGGAATCAGCAAAAAGGTAAATAAATTAACCAAACTCGCAATTGGTTGGCGAAGCGCACAGGCAAGATTAAATTCTTCACTGCTGTGATGAATAGCATGTTTGTTCCAAAGAAAATTAATTTGATGCGCCAGTCGATGACTCCAATATCCGTAGAAATCAATAACAAAAAAAGCAATGAAGTAGGATAGAACGTTGGCTTCTAAATGCTGTAATGCGATCTTAGAAACAAGCCATTCGTAGGAAAGAAAAGTGATACTAAGTCCTAAAACATCTTTTACAGAATTGGTTATTCCAGAACTAATACTCGATACACTGTCTATTAGTGGCGCTGTATCGTTTTTTACATAAATGCCGTATATTTTTTCAATGATAATTAAAGTCAAAAAAATGGGCATTGCAATAATCAATATCTTTCCATATTCCTCCATAAAAAAAGCATTCTATTTCAGTCAAATATATAATAAAATAGAATGCATTTTATATTATCGTTAAATTAAACGATTTTTAATGTCATATTTTGATTTAAAACAAATAAACAGGAAAGTTTCTTTAATGTTTTAACTTACTTTTTGATACGAGAAATAAAGGAAGTAATCTCAAAAAAAATGCACTCTATTTAATTCCAGTATAGAATAAAATAGAATGCTTTTTTAAATTATTTTCAACTAAACAATTTCGGCGCTAAGTCCAGCTTCCAAAAGTTGTGTGCATTGAGGTTTAAGTTTTTCAATCGGACCTGTTTTTACAGTGCATTTTCCGTTGTAATGAACAATCAAAGAGCATTGTTCAGCTTGTTCAGCTGTGTGGTCGCAAACACGCATAAGAGTATCGATTACGTGATCAAAAGTGTTTACATCATCATTATACACAATGATCTCGTTATTAAAAGCAATGGCTTCCTTTTCGCGAACTCTTTCTCTTACTTTTTCTTTAGTACTCATGTCTTATAGGTTTTGTACTGAATTGATTATCAGTATCTAATTTACATATTTTAAAGATACCCAGTTGTTTCTTTGAAGCTTTTTAACATAAGTTAAACCCTTTTCAACGCATGAAGCATCAATAAATGGAATATCTTCTTCATAAAAACCGCTAAAAAGAATGATTCCTTTTGGGTTTAAAGCATCAACATAAGACTGCATATCGTTCAACAAAATATTTCTGTTGATATTGGCAATGATTAAATCGTATTTTTTACCTGCTAATAAAGCGGCATCGCCCTCATAAACGCTGATATGTTTGCAATTATTGCGTTCGGCATTTTCGATTGAATTTAAATAACACCAATTATCAATATCAATGGCATCAATAGGTTCTGCGCCTTTCATTTCTGCTAGAATAGCTAAAATGGCAGTTCCGCAGCCCATATCAAGCGTTTTTAAACCTTTTACATCCATTTCTAGTAAATGCTGAATCATCATGTGAGTGGTCTCATGATGTCCAGTTCCAAAACTCATTTTTGGTTCAATTACAATATCAAACTCAGCATCTGTTTTTTCATGAAAAGGAGCACGAACATGGCATTTTCCGTCAACATCAATTGGCTCGAAATTTTTTTCCCATTCTTCGTTCCAGTTTACCTGATCGATTTCTTCAATGGTATATTCAATTTTAAACTCTTCAGATTGCAAAATATAAATATCATCTAGGATATTTTCGTCCCATAAATCTTTCTTCACAAAAGCCGAAATACCGTTCTCAGTTTCTGTAAAACTTTCAAACGCTTTTTCGCCCAATTCAGCCACTAAAATTTCAGAACCCAATTCTTTCGGCTCAATCGTAAAATGATATCCTAAATAGATGTTTGACATAAATAAAAATTTTTGCAAAGGTAAGAATCCGAAATATAAAATTGTGCTAAAAAATAATAAGATTAATTGATCGATTCAATATGAAATTTCGGCATTAAATTTGTAAGAAATAACTTTATATTTGCTTCACGTTTATGAAAAAGTCTTTGCTTTTATTAATTCTTATTATTCTGATTGTTTCATGTGATAAAAAGCATGAAACAATCAGATCATTTTGTTATTGGAAAACCGATTTGAATTTTGATAAAAAAGATGATTCTATCATTAAGGAATTAAAAGTAAAGCACTTGTACATCCGTTTTTTTGATGTCGATTGGAGTTCTCAGGATAATGAACCTGTGCCAGTTGCTGATATTAGAAATGTCAAACTTAATAAAAGTCAGATTGAAATTACACCAAGTGTTTTTATTACTAATGAAGTTTTTCTAAAAACAAATAAAGGGCAATTGGATACACTGGCTTTACGAATTGTAAAGCGCATAAATCAAATATCAATAAGAGAAGAAATACTTCCAAAAAATGATTTTCAAGAAATCTTAATTGATTGTGATTGGTCGCCGAAATCACGTGAAAACTATTTCTATTTGTTGAAACAAATTAAAAAGAGCTTTATAAAAACAAAACTTTCTGCAACGATAAGACTTTGGCAATATAAATACGCAACTAAAGCAGGAACTCCACCAATTGATAAAGGTTTATTAATGTGCTATAACATTACCAAACCCAATGATCTTAATACAGAAAATTCTATTGGTACCAGCCGAGAATTGTCACAATACATAACACATAGTAAATATAAACTCAAGCTTGATGTCGCTTTACCGTTGTATAGCTGGGCAGTTGTCTTTAGAGGAAATCAATATAAAGGAATTATTTCCGATTATGAGCAATTGATAAATGGCAAGACAAAAGGAAGAGAGATAGCGCCAAATAAGTATTTATTAAAAGAAGACATTTTGATAGGAAAAACATATCTCAGAAATGGAGATTTAATTAGAATAGAAAAAATTTCGGAAGAAGAGCTTGAAAAAATGATCTCTATTGTAAAGAATAAAATTGAGATCGATAATCAAACAAAAATATCTTTTTTCTCATTTGATCAGAAATATATAAACAATTATAAAATTCAAAATATATCAAAATATTATGCGCGTTTTTAGTAGTTTAATTTTAGTACTGACATTTCAGTTTTGTTTTGCCTGCATAGAAGGACCTAATGCATCAGAGCATACCAGAGTGGCAGTTTTTGAAGCACAACGGAATGGTTTTTTTAGCCTTATGCCTTTTCGTTATTCGGCGGATCGATTTTATTTGTATTCTGAAGAAGATTATATAAATAATTACGATTATGGAGCTGACAAGAAATTAAATTGCGTTGAATGGCAGAAAAAACTAAATAACCAAATAAAGGTAGAAGATATTTATTTGATTTTGTATAAAACAAAAGCCAAAGAATTTATAGATGCTTATGAAAGTAATTCGTTAAGAAATGTCTTTAAAAATAACACATTTGTCAATATATTGACACAATCAAGATATAAAGCATTTCTAGATTATATTTTATTTTCAAAAAAAATAGAATACAATAATCGTTCTTGGAATTTAGGGATCAAATACAAATTAGAGATAGAAAACAATAAACAAAAACTACTGAATGTAAATGACAGATTTTTAAAAGAACGATATGCATTTTTACTTTTGAGAAATTATTTTTATGGTGATAATTCTAAAGAAGTTATTCATTTATACAATACTTATTTTGAAAAAAACACAAATACAATTTTAAATATATGGGCTTTTAATTATAGATCTTCTTATTTTAAAAATAGGGCTTATACAAATTATTTGATAAGTAAAACTTTAAGCACTGCTAAATATAAAACGTATATAATTTTACAAAATTATAGATGGGATTTAATTGAGGAAACATTAGCTCTAGCAAAAAGTGATGATGAAAGAAGTGTAATTCTGGCGATTGAAAATTTACGAAATCCAGCTCCATGTTTAAATGAAATTATGCAGATAGCAAAATTGAGTCCCAACAATCTGTTTTTAGGATTTTTAGTTGGCAGAGAAATAAATAAGTTGGAAGATTGGATTTATACGCCTAAATATACGGGTTAAGATTCGACTATGAGGTATGGACGTGAAATAGATTGGGAAAATTACGAGCAGTCAAAAAAAGAAAATGACAAAAAGGATATTTCATATTTGAGAGAATTGCGAAGTTTTTTAATTGGTATTTATAATAAGACATCTGGAGAACAAAAAGATTATATCGCATCTGCAATTGCACATCTTTCGTTTATGGATGATCGAGTTGACTTAGGAAAAAAATATACTAATATGATTTCTAGTAATGCAAATAGTTCAATACAAATGCAAAAAAATATACAGCTGGCATTGCTATCTCTTAGAGAAGATAATTTGAAGAGCAAAGACGTACAAGATCAGCTTGCTGTGTACTTTAATTCAGTGGAAAATTTAGCAAAAAAGGATAATAGCCTAGATAAATGCATGTACAGCTTGTACTTAATTGCAAGTGAAGAATTCCTTAAACGTGGAGATGCTGTCTATGGAGGTTTGTTTTCATTAAAATCGCATGTAAAAAATGAAGATGAGTTTCCTTATAACTTTGATGTCATTGATTATTTTGATCGTAATGCTACAGTAAATGATATGGAGCGTATAATTCAATTAAAACAAAAGAAAAATAAAACATCTTTTGAAAAGTTTATTTGTTCCAGTGCTATGCCAGAAGATATTAATCTTTTAAAAGATGTTAAAGGAACAATCGCTTTTAGAAATAATAATTTAGAATTAGCTTATAATACTTTTGCTAGTATTCCTAAAGATTTTTGGGACAAAAAATATGTATTTAAAGATCATTTAAACGAAGATCCATTTATACCTAAGGTTTTGCAAAAAACTAAAGACCGTAAATATGATTATCATTTTAATAAAGCAGAATTTCTGTCTAGTCTTATCGAATTAAAAAAACAAAATACAGCGAAAAACAATTTATTGCTTGGGCATGCTTATTTTAATGTTTCTTTTTATGGTAATTCCTGGATGATGGTAAGTTATTATTGGTCTCAGGGTTTTGGATATGAAAGTAAAAACGAAAACGAAAAAAAATATCAAAAAGATAATTACTATTGCTTAACAATAGCAGAAAGTTATTATGAAAAAGCTTTAAAAATGTCTCAGGACAAAAATGAAAAAGCCTTAGCTAGTTTGATGATTTTTAAATGTAAATATGCTAAATATAAATCTACCGGTTTTAATTCTTATGAAATGAATTATTTTCCTGTATCAAATATGCAATATAGATATCCACTTTTTTATGAATACTTTTATCCATACAATGATGATCGAAATTTTAAAGGAATTCAAGAGCTAATTAATTTCTATTCCGTTTATAAATCTACCGAAACATTTAAGAAGTATAATTGTCCGTTGTTGAGAGAATTTATAAATTAAAGAAACAAAAAAAGCGTTCATAATTATGAACGCTTTTCATTTATATAAATCTAAAAATTAGATAGCAGTAACAATAGCTAAGAAATCGTCAGCTTTTAAAGCTGCACCTCCAATTAAACCACCATCTACGTCTGGTTTAGAGAAGATTTCTTTAGCGTTTTCTGGTTTTACAGAACCACCGTATAAAATAGAAACTTCATCAGCGATTTCAGCTCCAAAAGCCTTACGGATAGTTTCTCTGATGAATTCGTGCATTTCTTGTGCTTGTTCTGGCGAAGCAGTTTCTCCAGTTCCAATAGCCCAAACTGGCTCGTAAGCTAAAACAATTTTAGACCAAGATTCTTTAGCAATATGGAAAACACCATCACGTAATTGATTTTCAACAATATTAAAGTGATTTCCAGATTGACGATCTTTTAATTCTTCACCAAAACAGAAAATAACTGTCATGCCGTGTTTTAAAGCTGTGTCAACTTTGTTAGCAATTAAAGCATCAGTTTCGTGGAAAATAGCTCTGCGCTCAGAGTGACCTAAGATTACAGTATTAACTCCAATGCTTGTTAACATATCTGCAGAAATTTCTCCTGTAAAAGCACCGCCTTCAGCTTGGTGAACATTTTGAGCAGAAACTCCAATAGTTGTGTTTTTTAATTTTGCAGCCGCTGCTTGTAAGTTTACAAAAGTTGGCGCTACAATTACTTGTGCATTTGTTTTTGCTGGAATTTTAGCAATTAACTCGTTTAATAATTCTTCAGTTTGTGCAGCATTTTTATGCATTTTCCAGTTTCCTGCAACAATCGATTTTCTCATTTTGGTAGTTTTATATTATTTTTTTGTTTTTTGTTTGAATTTTGTCTTGAAAAATTATTTCAATGATTGTAAAGTAGAATTGATTTTTTCGAAATCAGTTTCAATAGCGCGGTATAAAGCGATTTTCCCAGTTTTATCCACGATAATGTAACGCGGAATCCAATCTAAATCGATAGCTTTTCCAAAAAGACCTTTCATTCCGTCATTCATCATGTAATGATCTCCTTTATTTAATTCGTGTTTTTCAATTCCTGCTTTCCATTTTTCAGCAGTTTTATCAGCCGAAATGAATAAGTAAGAAACCTCAGGATTATTAGCTTGTAATTCTTTTAATTTTGGCATTGCTTTTACGCAGTCACCACACCAAGAAGCCCAAACTTCGATTACCAAAGTTTTTCCTTTGTATTTTTTTAAGATGTTTTTGAAAGTAACTTGACTTCCGTCAGTGGCTAGTAATTTCTCAGATAAAGCTTCTTTAGAAAAAGCTGTTTTCTGAGCTTGTGTGCAAGAAAAAGAAATAAATGCAATTACGGCTAGGACTAATTGTTTCATATTTTACTAAAATTATTTTTTATTAGGGGTACTGAATTCACAAAGTTAAACAAACAAATGGAATGCCAATTGTACATTAACAAAATTTGAAGAGTCGTTTATTCTGTAACAAAACTGCGGTTTTGGGTTAGAAAAAGTGGAATGAAATCGTAATAGTAGAGGTCAAAAATCAGATATTTTTTACGCTGAGGTTTTTTAGAATTAAAAATGAGATTGAAATTTTATTTTTTGAAGAAGATTTTAATCCAAAAAAACGTCAGATTTCAATAAAAAAGCCTTCAATAATTTTAATTTTATTGAAGGCTTTTTATATTTTTTTGAATCTTAATTCAGTTCATAATTTCCATTTGCCCATTTTTTGCTTGGAGCAATCCATTCATCTAATGCTTTATATAAAAAGCCGTGTTTCAAATTTGTATTTAATTCAATTTCTTTAAAATGCTCTATTTTGCATTTAGAAGTTTCTTTTCGCTTTATCGCAGAAACTCCATAAATATCTGATTTTTCATAAATGGTTAAAATATTACCGCAGAAATTAATATCTGGAATTTCCTGAATATCAACATCTCTAAAACACCCAATGAAAACAAAATTCACATCTGGATTGGAGAGATAAGTTGAAACAAATTGGGCAATGTAACCGCCTTTTGAAGTTCCAATTACCGTAATATGATTTGGCGGAACACCTTTTTTAATTAATGCTTTTACCTGTTTAGTAATCTTTTGGGCATAATCAGCGGCGTTTGTGTTTTTCTTTCTTTTTTCACTAAAAACAATAAAGTTGTCTTTTCTAAAAGATTCTAAAATTTCGTTGTATTCTGCTTTTCCATATTCGGGATGAGGTACATTTAACGGACTGTCTTCAACAAATTTATTATGAAAAAAGAAAATGTAACGTTGATTTTCATTTTTTGTCTGGCTAAAACTTACAATGCTAAATAAGATGGAGAATGAGTAAATAAGGGTTTTAAAGATTTTTTTCATGGATTAATTGATAGAAAAAGGATGAAATTAATTTAGTTTTTTGTGTCAAGTAAAATTTTACTTATCCCAGTTGTGTTATCTTGTTCTAAAACTGCATTTTTAACTTCAACAGATTTTATTACTATCGAGGTGCATTCACTTTTTCGCTTTTGCGTTACAACATATATTTCGCAAACATTTTTTCCTTCAATATTGATTGCGTACTTAAGTGAATTAGATTCCCAACCAAAGCTTAAAGACAAACGGTTTAAGCTATCCACAAAATCAGATTGAATTGTTTTGTTTTGATTTAAATCGATTATAGTTACTTCTTTTTTTGGATCAAAAGTGCCATTTTCGAATAAGTTTTCTCTCGAATCTTTATCAATTAATTCAAAAGTAAGAACTGCTGGTCCTGTAGAACAAAGTTGATCAGATCCACATCCTGCTGTAAAAATTAAAACAAGAAGAAGTGAAATTATTGGTAGTTTTTTCATTGATTACTATAAGTTTTTGGTTTAACCAAATGTAGGATTTTTATATGTAATCTAAACGTTAACTTTAATAGAAAATAATATTTTAAATGCAATATTATATTTCAAATCATTAGTATCATTGTAATGAACTTTCTGGAGAATAGTTCCATTTTGCAAAATCACAATGCTTGGATCTGCTTTTTCAACTGTTTTTAAAGCTGTCGCAAAAACAAGAAATGAGTTTATTTTTTCTTATTTAGAAAATGATTATACGTCATTAAAAGGAATGGGAATGTTACAAAAGTTAGCCAGATTATAAATTGTCTGGAAACGATGTCAAAACAATAATTTAAAAAGAAAATAGTACTAACAAAAAGAATACAGAACTTAGAGTCTGATTTGCTTACCTGTGTATCTGAATATCTATCGATGTGTTGATTTTTGAGTTCGCTTATGGTGTCAGAATACTCTATAAAGAAGAATATTTTCCAACTAGGCAGAAAACCAATAAGCATCATAAAATTCTGAATCATGTAAATACTTGAAATACCTAAAAGAAAATATTGAATTGCAATATAAGTTCCTTGTATTAATTCATTAGTGCTTACAATGTTTCCACTATGAAAAAAACCAGATAAATTATCGATAGCAAAAAACATCATAATTATCGAACTCCAGATGCTTAGGATAAGTTTTTTAGTATCAGATAAATAAACTTTACTAAAAGCATTATAAAAAGAAAATAAGGAAAGAGAAATTACAATAATAATAAATGTTCGTAAGATGATATTATCAAATCTTACCAAACCAGTATCTACAACCCAATAAATCATGGATATCGAAAGCATTAAGGTTATACCTTCTGTCAATTGAGGAGCAATTCTTCTCCGATTAAATATTAGTGAAAAAGTAACATATAAAATAAAGAAAACAATAGGCCAAGCTAAAATACTTAGATTTAAAATTTGGGTCAAATCAAATTTTGTATTAGGCGAGATGTGATATAAATAAAGGCCTAAAGAAAAAGTAGCAATAAAAGAAATAATTGATATTAAAACAGCTGTTTTCCAGGTTTTTGTAATTCTTTTGCTTTCAAAAATAATACCTGCTATTAATGCTAGAATATGAAGAGGAAGCAAATGTATACCATCAGTTTCGTAAAAATTAAAATCACAGATGGCATAAAGAATTAAAAAGAATAGAAATGAAAAAAGGTAAAGATATTTAGAAAACGTGCTAGTTAATTCATTTTTTAGTTTTGAACTCATATTTCTTACTGGTAAATTGTTTATTCAAAAAAACGCCAATAAATCTAAAAAAGAAATATTGGCGTCTTTAAAATTTATATTTTTTTGAAATATTATAATTTCAAATCATCAGTATCATTGTAGTGTACTTTTTGAGCGATAGTTCCGTCATGTACAACCACAATACTTGGATTTGCTCTTTCAACTGTTTTTAAAGCAGTTCCATCGCAAAAATAGAAATCAATATCTAAAGCGTAGTTTTTCTTCGCTTTAGCAATTTCGTCAGCTCCAGAAGCAGTCATTCCAATTACTTTGTAACCTTTTGCTTTTGCATCAGCAGTAACTTTTGCTAATTTTTTCATTCCTTCAGGATTTGATAAATTCAAATCGTAAGTTACGAAGATTAGTAATTTTGGCTCTTTTAATAATTCTTCTTTATAGTCAGAATCATCTTTTGTCATAGAAAAATCGTGAATAGGAGGAATGTAGCCTTCAGTAATTACTTTGTCTTTACGATCCACAAAAACAGCACCTTCTGGAATATTCATTAAATCTTTCTCTGTAAATTCTTTTTCAACGCCATTTACTTTGTAGATAAAAATCATTTCTACAACAGATTTTGGAGCGCCTTCTGGAATTTCCATTCCTTTTTCGATGTTTGTTCCTACTTTATACGGACGGAAATCTTTAATTGGATTATGATTGATAACCCAAACCGCCATAAAAACGCATAAAACAATGCTGATTAAAGTGATAATGTTAGTTACCAATTTAGAAAATAAAGGTTTTACTAATTTTTTGTTGATAAATAAAATCAGGATAAAGAATAGTAAAACAACATCTTTTGTGAATGATTGCCAAGGCGTTAAGTGTAAAGCGTCTCCGAAACATCCGCAATCTTTTACTACATCAAAATATGCTGAATAGAAAGTAAGGAATGTAAAGAAAACAATCAATAAGAGTAAAGCCCAAATCGTTAGTTTTGATTTATAGCCAACCAACAGCATTACACCTAAAACTACTTCTAAAATCACTAAAAAGATCGCTAATCCTAAAGCTAATGGCTCTAAAAATGGCATATTGAAAACAGGTTCACTGAAATATTCAGCCAGTTTATAAGAGAATCCAACAGGATCGTTTAGTTTGATTAATCCGGAAATAATAAATAGGACACCGACAAATAATCGGGAGAATTGGGTAATGATGTTTTTCATAATGAATATTTAAAAATTCAAATTCCAAGTTTAGCATTGGAATTTGGGATTTAAAATTTGAAATTTTATTTAGTAATAGGATTTAGGATTAAAGCAAAAACAGAATAATTAATCATATCCTGATAATTAGCATCGATTCCTTCAGACACTATTGTTTTTCCTTTATTATCTTCAATTTGCTTAACGCGAAGGAGTTTCTGCAAAATCAAATCGGTTAATGAACTTACACGCATATCGCGCCAAGCTTCGCCGTAATCGTGATTTTTGGCTTCCATTAAATCTTTGGTTAATTTTACTTTAGCATCGTATAATTCAGTTGCTTTTTCTACGTCAAGATCTGGCTGATCTACAACGCCCAATTCTAACTGAATCAAAGCCATGATAGAATAATTGATGATTCCGATAAATTCTCCTTTTTCGTCTTCATCTACTTTACGAACCTCGTTTTCCTGTAAACTTCTAATTCGTTGCGCTTTTATAAAAATTTGATCTGTCAGCGATGGCAGTCTTAAAATTCTCCACGCACTGCCGTAATCTTTCATTTTATTGATAAACAATGTTCGGCAAACCGCGATAACATTATCAAACTCTTGGGAAGTATTCTTCATTTATATGCTGTATATTTGCTAAAATTTCTTCAAAAATAAGGATAATTTTTTAAGAGTTTCAAGTTTAAGGTTCGCTTTGTTTCAAGTTTTTTCTAAACAAAGTGTTAATGGCGATAACTTGAAACTAAAATATGTTTCAAGTTTAAAGTTCTCGAACTTACGCAATCTGCATCAACTTGAAACGTTAAACAAATAAAAACGTGAAACAAAATGTTTATTAACTGCAAAGGAGAACTTATCGATTTGTCAATTCCGAGAGTAATGGGAATTCTTAATGTTACTCCAAATTCTTTCTTTGACGGAGGAAAATATAAAAACGAAGACGAAATTATTTCGCAAGTAGATAAAATGCTTTCTGAAGGCGCAACATTCATCGATATTGGAGCGTATTCTAGTAAACCAAGCGCTGAATTTGTAACAGAACAAGAAGAAATCGACAGAATTGTTCCAGCAATCGAATTGATTTTAAAACACTTTCCAAAGACTTTATTATCTATTGATACTTTTAGAGCCGAAGTTGCAAAAGCAAGTATAGAAAGTGGCGCGGCAATTATAAACGATATTGCTGCTGGCGAATTAGACGATAAAATGTTTGATGTAATTGCGCATTATAACGTTCCGTATATCATGATGCACATGCGAGGCAATCCGCAGACTATGCAGAGTTTGACGCAATACGATGATATTATAAAAGAAATGCTTTTCTATTTTTCAGAAAAAGTAAAAAAAGCACGTAGTCTAGGAATCAACGATTTGATTTTAGATCCTGGTTTCGGTTTTGCTAAAACAACCGATCAGAATTATGAAGTAATGCAGAAAATGGAACTTTTTAATATTTTAGAATTACCAGTTTTAGCAGGAATTTCTAGAAAATCGATGATTTATAAAACACTTGATATCACTCCACAAGAAGCCTTAAACGGAACTACTTTCTTGAATACAATAGCTTTGACAAAAGGCGCTAAAATTCTTCGTGTTCATGATGTGAAAGAAGCGGTGGAATGTGTTACTTTGTTTGGTAAAATGAGTTTGAATACTATTTAAACGATAGATTTGTCATTCCGAGGAACGAGGAATCACACTAGTATTTCCTCAAAGTATGTCGCCAATCTTTGTTGAGTTTCGAGTGTGATTCCTCGTTCCTCGGAATGACAAAACGTTGTATTAATTCTTTGTGTAAAAAATAAATAAAATGAAATACTTTACCCTAATTATAGCTTTCCTACTTTTCTCCTGCGGAAAAAAAGAAGACGTTTTATTACCAAAATCAAATGTTTCAATTGTAAAAGACGTACAAGATCATTCGCCGATTTACATCTTTTTCAAAGTTGATGGAAAAGATACAATTGCCGATTTGAATAGAAAAAGTGCCATTATATCAACCAATTGGATTTTTAATATAGACAAACGCTTGCCTTTAAAATCGGTTATGCCGCAGGTAATAAAAATGCAAGAAAAAAAGCGTAACGAGAAAATGCATCAGAATGAAGAATCTGAAAACTATTATTCTTATGCAGATTCTATTGGAAAGAATTTAGCTTTTATTCCTTTTACGAAAGTGTTTTATAAAATGGAAAAACCTACCGCAGGAAGTTTTGTTGTTTATTTTAAAAAAGGAAAAAAACAGGTTTTCATGGGAAATAAGGAAATAAAAATTTCCGAAATATTAAAGTATTTTTATAGCATAAAGTTTGATAGAGTCCCAGATTTGGTGTTTTTATTCGATAAGGATATGAGTTACGGAGAGTATATTCAATATAAAATTTTACTGCAAAAAGATGTGACTTACAATCTTGATAAACTCCCAGTAGAACTTATTTTCTAAAGGAATTAAGAGCAAGAAAAACAAGAATTAAAAAGCCTTTCTAGAATCAGAAAGGCTTTTTTTAATTGTAAGGTTAATAACCGCCACCACCTCCGCCACCTCCGGAAGTGCCAGTTTTCATTAAAGTACCACTAATTTCGCCATTAGGATATGCTGTGGTATGTAAATTTACATAATAATGATTGGCCATAAGTTCTGTAATTTGTGCATCTGTCACGCTGCCAGACACAGTAAATGGAGAAGTTGCTACACTTTCATCAGAAAACGGGATAACTATTGCACCATCTGCGGCATGTATATGACCGTGTGTTGGTGTTAACCCCGAATAAGTAACTTTGATTTCGAATGTTTTTGCCGTTTTATTTAATGTGAGCGCAGCAGTGCCAGAAGCTGTAGAAGTAACACCAGTTGGAGGAGTTAAGGCAGCTGAGAAAGTTACCATAACAGGTGAATTGTTGTCATCACTATTAGAACATGAAGTTCCAATAAAGAGCAGAAATAAAAATGCTGAAAATTTAATTAGAGCTTTCATAATTATGTTTTTTTTAAATTAGAAAAAAGGTTAAAAAACTATAATTATTAAATCTTTTAAGAGATAATAAAGCACTGTAAATTTACGATTTTAATTTTGTTTTATGGTTTAAAATATTGATTATTAAATTTTTATGGTTTTTGGAGGCAATAAATTTTTAAATTAAAAATTTGAAATCTAAAACTTAAAATAAACTTATTGATGATGATAAGGTTCATTTCGTAAAATGGTAAATCCGCGGTACAGTTGTTCGATAAAAAATAAACGAACCATTTGATGTGAAAATGTCATTAGCGAAAGCGAAACTTTTCCCTGCGCTTTTTTATAAACGGTTTCAGAAAATCCGTAAGGTCCACCAATAACAAAAACCAGTGTTTTTACACCAGAATTCATTTTCTTTTGCAATTCTTCAGAAAAACCAACGCTTGAGAAAGTTTTTCCGTTTTCGTCCAATAAAATTAATTGATCGGTGGCAGAAAGTTTTGAAAGAATCAATTCGCCTTCTTTTTCTTTTTGCTGGCTTTCAGATAAGTTTTTTACGTTTTTGATGTCTGGAATAATCTCCAATTCAAATTTGATATAAAAAGACAAACGTTTGGTGTAATCGTCAATCAACGTTTGAAGCGATTTGTTATCTGTTTTACCTATTGCGATAAGTTTGATGTTCATTTGCTAAGTTTTTGCCACGAATTGCGGTAATTTAAACACATAGAGACATAGTTTTTCTTTGTCTGTAAAAGGCGTTTCACTAACCGCAATACACATAGCTATGTGTTAAAGCTTGCTTTTTCTGTAATCTTAAACGGAAACAATTATGCCTATGTTTCTATGTGTTTAATTGTTTACGCAAAGCAATTTATTGTTTTTTATTCTCAAAAACCGTTTCAAAATGTTCTACAATCGGAAATGGTTCGTAATAGTGATGCAAGATCTTTTTCCATTCTAAATACGCTTCAGAAGTTCTAAAACCTACTGTATGATCTTCAAGCGTATTCCAGTCAACTAATAAAAGATATTTATTTTCTACTTCAAGACACTTTTCTAAACGATGTCCTAAATAACCATCTATTGATGAAATATATTGACTTGCTTTCGAAAAATCAGCTTCAAATTGATTGGCTAATTCTGGTTTTACATAAAGAAATGCTGCTTCTAGGATCATAATTTTATTTTTTTGCACGCAGATTTTACAGATTTGAGCAGATTTAATTTTTTAGATAAAAATCTGGACAAATCAGCTTAAATCTGTAAAATCTGCGTGAAATTAAATATTAGTTTTTAGAAAATTTCGATTCAAAAGTTTTAAAACGATTATCTAAATCTTTAATTAATTGTTTTTTAACTGATGCGTCCTGAATAAAACTGTAATTGATGCTGTTGTAAACGTATTTTTTGATCGTTTCATAATTCACATCAGGATATCTTTTCGCTAATAAAACATATTGTTCTGTCATATTGCTTCTTAAAATTCCTGCGTCATCAGTACTAATTACAATTGGCACATTAAATTCTTTGTAAAGTGTAAACGGATGTCTGTTTTCTTTTACTTTCAAAATGAATTCGTTACTCACTAAATTAATCTCGATTGGAATATTTTTTTGAGCCATATATTTCAACAAATCGTACGAATTGGCTTCGTAAGCAATATCTACTCCGTGACCAATTCTGTTTGCTCCTGCAACGTAAATTGCATCATTAATATGCCAAGTCAATTCTTCTGGCTGAACCAAACCTAAAGTCAATTCGCCTGCGTGTAGTGTGTATTTTACATCTGGAAATTTAGAGTGGCAGTATTTAAACATTACCATGTGTAGCCAATAATCTTTCATAGATGTTTGTCCGTGTTCTGGAGAAACGATATTTACACCTGCAGTCAGTTTACTTTCGCTTGACGAAATAAAAGCAATAACCAGATTTTTAAACAAATCTACAGGTTCCATAAAACGAAGCACAAAGTTCTGATAACGCATGGTAAATTTTTCGTCATCTATTTTTAAATCTTTATGCAGTTTTGCAACGAAATTATTGTTGAAATCTTCAGCATATTTTTTAGCCTCTTTTTTCTGAAGTGATTTGTATAATTCGTCCAAAAGTTTCAGAACTGCTTTTTCGTCTTTTTGATCTGCCGCCTGGCGAAGTTTTGTATTGAAATCTGCTAAATCAGAAACATTCATATCACATGGAATTGTTGATAATTGAGTTTCGATATAAGAAACATTTTCTGCAATGGAACGCTTTTTCAACTCAAGCATTCCTTCCGCAAAATGACCTTGAATTGTAGGTTCGAATTTCATGAAAGAATCAAAAAACTGATCGTCAGAAGGCACAGAACCATTATAATCTTTTACAGACCAAGTCTGCATGATTTGTTGTTCGTAATAATCTAATTTTCCTTTGTTTGCAAGAGATGAAAAGTTTTCCCAGTTTCCGTTTGAAGGTTTTGTTTTTGAAACCGCCATAGTTTCTAGATTCAAATAAAAATCTTCGGCAATTGCTCTTTCTAAAAGCGGTTCGGCATAAACTGATCCTGAAAAATGGTGGTGTAAATCGCCTCCTTTAGGCATTTGTTGAAAAAAAGCTGTTAAGAGAGCTTCATTATTTCTGATTTTTTCTAAATAACTCTCAGCTGATTGAGAAAAGCCGATTTGTGTTATAAAAATACAGAAAAGCGTAATTATCCTTGTCATACTCTAAGTTTAAATTACATGCAAATATACGAGTTTCCAAGGAGATTTGAAAATTTTGTTTTTGGAGGGACGAAGGAGCAGAGGTTCAAAGGGGCAAAGTTTTTTTTAAGTAGATTGTGGTCTTTCGCAATTTTTGTCATTTCGACGAAGGAGAAATTTTGGCAAGAAGCTCGATAAAGATTGGATTTTCGTTGCGGAGTTACTCGTGGAGATTTCTCCTTCGTCGAAATGACAAACAGGACGTTTATAAAATGCGAAAGACGCACAACAGTGCGTCTCTACAATAAAACTTTAGACAAAGATAGAAAACCTCTGTGCCTTTATCCCTTTGCAACTTTGAACCTCAAGAAAAAAGTACATCACGAATTTCTTCAACCTTATCAAAAACGCTTTTCGCGAAAGGACAAAGCGGAATAATTTTTAAGTTGTTTGCTCTTGCATAATCTACCGCAGCCATAACTAGTTTTTTGCCGACACCTTTTCCGTTAAAATCGGGGCTTACTTCAGTGTGATCAATGATGAATTTAGAATCTCCTGCCCAAGTATAAGTCATTTTTCCAGCTTCTTTTCCGTCTTCAATTGCTTCAAAATAGCCTTTTCTTGTATCGTTTATTTGTTGAATTTCCATTGTAATTATATTAATGTCGTTTTAATTTCGATTGAATGTGTCAGTGTTTTATGAATTGGACAGCTGTTTGCAATCGTTTCTAATCTTTGTCTTTGCTCTTCGTTAACTTCACCGATTACTTCGATTCTTCGGGTGAATGAGGTACAATTTCTCTCTGAATCTCTTTCAAAATCAATTTTGATATTGATTTCTTCGACGTTCCATTGTTTACGATTAATGTACATTCGTAATGTAATTAATGTGCAAGAAGCCAATGATGACGCCAAAAGCTCGGTCGGATTTAAACCTAAATTTTTTCCGCCTAATTGCTGAGGTTCGTCTGAAATTAAAACATTTCCGCTTGCAGAAGTGATTTCCGTGCGATACAAACGCGTATCTATTTTTGCTGATACTGTATCCATAATTATTTGATTCTTGGTTCAGGTAATGGCACAAATTCGGTTTCGCCTGGAACTTTTGGGAAAGTTTGGTTTGTCCAGTCAGTTTTAGCTTTTTCGATTAATTCTTTATCAGATGAAACGAAATTCCAAAAGATAAAATGTTCTTCAGGAAATGGTTGTCCGCCAAAGATATAAACCGTTGAATTTTCGGAAATTTCAAATTCACAAAGAGAAGCTTCAGTTGTAATTAAAATTTGTCTCGGATCATAAACATGTTCGCCATTTTTAATACTTCCTTCTAAAATATACAAACCGCTTTCGCCGAATAAATGCTTACCAATATTGATTTTCTTCGCTTCTTTGCTTTTTATTTCAATAAAATAAAGCGGACTATAAACAGGAACTGGCGATTTTTTGCCAAAAGCTTCACCTGCAATTAATTTATATGAAACACCGTCTTCTTCCCAAGCTGGAATATCGTCTGCTTCAACGTGCGTGAAATTTGGATCCATTTGCTCTAATTCTTTCGGAAGCGCAACCCAAATCTGTAATCCGTGAAGCATTTTATCAGAATGTCTTAAATATTCTGGAGTTCTTTCAGAATGAACTATTCCTTTTCCTGCTGTCATCCAGTTTACAGCGCCGGGTTTTATTTCTAATTCTGTTCCTAAACTGTCGCGGTGCATAATGCTTCCTTCAAACAAAAAAGTTAGCGTAGAAAGTCCGATATGCGGGTGCGGAGGAACATCCATATTTTCATGATCACTTAAATGCGCAGGTCCCATATGATCGATAAATACAAATGGTCCGACAGCTCTTTTTTCGCGGAAAGGCAATAATCTGCCAACCATAAAATTGCCAATGTTGGCAGCACGTTCTTCGATAATTAAACTGATATTTGACATGTGGTATTATTTGATTTGAAAACAAAATTACAGTTGTGATGCTAGTCTGTAACTTAATTTAGATTAAGAAAACTTGTTTTTGTTTTTTTTTGAATTATAAAAATAAGGAAAAACGTTGGTTAAGTTTTTAGTTGATGATTAAATTTAGTTTCAAAAAGTCCCAGAGGAACGAAATATTTGTAGAATAATAAGGTTGCCACAACGACTAAGCCCCAGCGGGGCGAAATAAATATGTCGCTCCGCTGGAGCTTTTTTTGTGGAATACGATAATATTAGCTATAAATATTCTGCTCCGCTGGAGCATTAAAATAGGACATTATTCAATTAGGTCGAAACTTAGGGAGTCACTCTCCGTTCCATTAATTATAATGGACAATTGATGAGTTCCCGCATGAAAAACACGTGTCGTAATCAATTTAAAAGACTGATTTCTTTCAATTTTTGTTAATTGATTCGGATGATAGATTTTTTCACTGATTTTGAAAACTTTTTTCGCCAAATGTCCTTTTGCTTTTTTATAATGAACAGCATATTCTAAACGAACTGTTTTTGGCTTTTCGTTTTTATTATTCAAGTGAAAATGAAACTGAAGATAATCTCCAATTTTCACAGTTGGCGTTTTGATTTCGAAAGACGAAAGTTCAATATCTGTACTTTCTAAACCATAATGGCTTAAAATGTCCGGATGTCCTTGTTTTAGTAAAGTTCTACATCCATGTTTAATAATTCCGTCCGTTTCTTTGCTGTGACCTTTCCATCTTGAAGCGATTTCAAGAACAATTTCAGGATTATCTTTTACAATATCATTCAAATTGTTGGCAACACTTCTGCGAACATATTCTGAAGGATCATTTTTTAGATTTTCTAAAATAGGAAGAATAGAAGAGGGATCTTTTTTCAGAAACGGAATTGCCATTGCCCAAGGCAATCTTGGCCTTGATCCTTCACTTGCCAATCTGCGAACATGATGATTTTCGTGTAAAGACCATTTGATCATTTCGTCAATCATTCTTTCTTTATATTTTAAAATGAAAGGACGAACAGCAAATTCGCAGCTTATAAATTGTGTGATCGAAACAAAGGCTTTTACAGATGTTTCAAAATCGTCTAAGCCGTAATTTTCAATATAATCGGCAAAGAAAATGAAAGCCAAATTGCCATCAGTAAAACTATTTTTCTTTAAGTTTTCGATGATTTTATCAATTAGAGAAACGGCTTCGGGAAAATTTTGAGGCATAAACTGATGTAAAACCACCGTTGTGTGCTTCATTCTTTCTTTCCATTCTTTTTGAGCAAAATCACCTTCGTAAATAGCTTCAATGAATTTCTTTTTGTTGAATGAAGGATTCACTTCGGCGACAGCCTGACCAAATTTTTCGTAAAAAGAAACCGAGTAAATATCTTTAATTAATCCCATAATTTTTGCTTGATTGAACCTCAAAGATATTTAATTGAACGCTTATTGAAAGATTAAGTTTTGTTAAGAATTGTAACTTTATTTTTCTGAGTGTCTTAATGGTTAAAAAAGAGATATTTAATGTTTTGTGTAATTTTTCATGTTGTCGGAACTTTCAAATCCATAAAATATATTCTAATTTAGCATTATTATTAAAAATAGAAAAATGATAAGCGAAGCTCAATTTCAAGCAGAATTACAACTTTTAATTACTAATGCTATTAGAGAAGATGTTGGACCAGGCGATTACAGTTCATTGGCTTGTATTCCAGATTCAGCTCACGGTCAGGCGAAATTATTGGTAAAAGATCAGGGAATAATTGCTGGTGTTGAACTTGCTAAATTGATATTTGAACACGTGGATCCAAAACTGAAAGTGAAAACTTTTATTGAAGACGGAACTCATGTAGAATATGGAGAAGTTGTTTTTGAAGTTTCAGGAAGTTCACAATCTATTTTAAAGGCCGAAAGAGTTGTTTTGAACACTATGCAGCGTATGTCTGCAATTGCAACAAAAACAAGCTTTTTAATGAAGCTTATGGAAGGAACAAATGCAAAAATTTTAGACACACGTAAAACAACGCCAAATTTTAGAGTTGCAGAAAAATGGGCTGTAAAAATTGGAGGAGGCGAGAACCATCGTTATGCTTTGTATGATATGATTATGTTAAAAGACAATCATATTGATTTTGCAGGAGGAATTACGCGCGCTATTGCAAAAACAAAAGAATATTTAATAGAAAATAATCTTGATTTGAAGATTATTGTTGAAGCTCGTAACTTAGACGAAATCAGGGAGATTTTGTTAAGCGATGGTGTTCATAGAATCTTGATAGACAATTTTAATTATGAAGACACTAAAACGGCTGTTGAATTAATTGGAACAAAATGCCAGACGGAATCTTCAGGTAATATTAGCGAAAAAACCATCCGCGAATATGCTTTATGCGGTGTAAATTATATTTCGTCAGGAGCTTTAACGCATTCGGTTCATAACATGGATTTGAGTTTGAAAGCCTTTTAAGGAAGTTATTAGTTTTGAGTTATAAGTATGAGTTTGATTTTAAAAGCTATTTGTTTTTATCTAAAAAATCATAACTCTAAAATCTAAAATCAAAAAATATGTCCCAAGAGATAGAAGCAAGGATTGAGAAAATACCTGTGGTGCGTTCTTTAGCCCGGCTTTTTAAAAGAATAAAATTGCCTTGGTTAGAGGGGTTTTCAATGTATGATTTGCTGGAAATGTACACTTTAGGAATTCTTGAAGGTGCTTTTTCATATCATGCCAGTGCGGTCTCTTTTAGCTTTTTTATGGCACTTTTTCCTTTTGCGCTATTTATCTTAAACTTAATCCCGTTTATTCCGATAGATAATTTTCAGGAAGATTTTCTGCAGTTTGTTCAGCAGAGTGTACCTCCAAATACTTTTGATGCTATTAGTAAAATTATCAGCGATATTTTAAATAATAGTCACTCTGGTTTATTATCATCAGGATTTTTGCTTTCTATTTTTTTAATGGCGAACGGAATTAATGGGATCTTGAGTGGTTTTGAATCTTCTAAACATGTTTTTGATAAACGTGGTTTTTTCAGGCAATATCTAGTTGCATTGGCAATTTCTATGGTAATGACAGTTATTCTGTTTGTGACAGTAGCGACAATTGTCGTTTTTGAGGTCTTTATTCAAAAAACAATCATTCAAGATGTGTTAAGCGATCGAATTCCATTGATCATTTTGGGTCGATATTTGTTTGTTGTTTTAATGATTTTGATAACATCTTCAATATTATTGCGTTATGGTACAAAACAGTACAATAAAGTACCTTTTATAAGTATTGGTTCTGTTTTTACAACGATCTTAATTGTTATATCTTCGTTCTTTTTTGGGATTTGGGTTATAAAATTTTCAAAATATAATGAACTTTATGGCTCAATTGGGACATTATTAATTCTAATGTTTTACATTTGGATAAACTGTATGATTCTGCTTTTAGGGTTCGAATTGAACGCTTCAATCAGAAAATTAAAACAAAAAAAAAATAAATAGTATGAAAAATTGGATGCTAACTATCGGAGTTTTTTTCTTTGCGCTGACCATGCAAAGCCAAAGTGTAATTGGAAAATGGAAAACAATTGATGATGAAACAGGAGAAGCTAAATCTATCGTAGAGATTTACGAGAAATCAGGAAAAATTTATGGTAAAGTAATAGACATTCTTCGTGATAGTCACAAAAAAGATCTTTGCGCAAAATGTGACGGAGCCGAAAAAAACAAACCAATTTTAGGAATGGTAATTATGAATGGTCTTAAAAAAGATGGTTCAGAATATAATGGAGGAACGATTTTAGATCCAGGAAGCGGTAAAAAGTATAAATGCTATATTACTTTAGAATCTGCTGATAAATTAAAACTTCGTGGATATGTGGGAGTTTCTATAATGGGAAGAACGCAATATTGGACGAGAGTAAAAAACTAATTAAAATCTAATGCGAAAATTAGCTTCGATAATTTTATTCTTAGTTATAGTTTCAAACACCTTTGGACAATCTAAGAATTCGCCATTACAAATAAGTCATCTTACGGGTGACTTTTATGTTTATAGAACTTTTAACGATTATAAAGGAGTAAAGATTTCTGCCAATGCCATGTATCTGGTTACAGATAAAGGTGTTGTTCTTTTTGATGCGCCTTGGGATAAAACACAGTTTCAACCTTTATTAGATAGCATAAAAGCGAAACATAATAAAGATGTAATAATGGTTTTTGCAACGCATTCGCATGACGATCGTGCTGGCGGATTAGGTTTTTACAGAGATAAAGGAATTAAAACGTATTCGGGTAAATTAACAGATGAAATTCTTAAAAAGAAAAACGAAAAAAGAGCCGAATTTTTAATTTCGAATGATACTGTATTTACTGTTGGAAAATATAAATTTGAAGTCTTTTATCCAGGAAAAGGGCACGCGCCAGATAATATCGTTACGTGGTTCGGAAAAGAGAAAATTCTTTACGGAGGCTGTTTTGTGAAAAGTGCCGAAGCGAATGATCTTGGTTATTTAGGAGATGCTGATGTTAGCGAATGGAAAAAATCAATTGCAAAGGTTCAATTGAAATGTAAAAATCCAAAATATATTATTCCCGGACATGACGACTGGACTAATATTGAATCTTTAAATCATACTTTAAAATTAGTCGACGAATATTTGGCTAAATCAACTGGGAAGAAGTAATTTTTCCAAATCATATAAAGGAGTTACATGTTTTTTATCGAAGTTATTTTACCACTTTCCTTAGCAAAAACTTTTACATATAGTATTTCTGAGGCCGAATATCATTTCATTAAAAAAGGAATGCGAGTGGCGGTACCTTTTGGTAAAAGTAAAATATATACGGCGCTTGTTCTAGATGTTCATGAAAACGCTCCAACATTGTATGAAGCCAAAGAAATTCATCAGATTTTAGACGAAAAACCAATTGCAACCGAAATCCAAATTAAACATTGGCTTTGGGTTGCAAATTATTATATGTGTGGTATTGGAGATGTGTATCGTGGTGCGTTTCCAAGCGGATTATTGTTAGAAAGTGAAACTATTATTTCGCATAAACCTGATATTGTAGTAAATGACAGCGAACTTTCTGATGACGAGTTTTTGATTTACGAAGCTTTGCATCATCAGAGTTCTTTAAAAGTTCAGGAAATCTCTTCTATTTTAAATCGAAAAAACATACTTCCAATTCTTCAAAAATTAATAGCAAAAGATATTATATTTTTAGATGAAGAAATAAAAGAAAGCTACAAGCCAAAACTAGTTAGATATGTAAAATTACATTCAAAGTACGAGTCTGATAATGGTTTGCAGGAATTGCTAGAAGTATTGAAAAATGCTAATAAGCAAAAAGAAATTGTCCTGACTTATTTTCAGCTTAGTGCTTCGGAGAAAAAGCCTATTACGGTAAAAAAACTTACTGAAATTTCGAATGCGGGTTCAGCAGCGGTAAAATCATTAGTGGAGAAAGAGATTTTCGAAGAATATTATTTGCAACATGATCGTATTACATTTAATGGAGAAAAATCAGAAAAAGAACTCCAATTAAGTGAAGCGCAAGAAAATGCTTTTACAGCAATTAAAGATAGTTTTTCTGAGAAAGAAGTTTGTCTGTTACATGGCGTAACTTCCAGCGGAAAAACAGAAATATACATCAAATTAATTGAAGAATATTTGCATACAGGTAGACAAGTTTTGTATTTGCTTCCTGAAATTGCACTTACAACTCAGTTGGTAACTCGTTTGCGTCTTCATTTTGGAGATAAAGTGGCAGTTTTTCATTCAAAATACAGTAATAATGAAAGAGTTGAGGTTTGGAGACAGACGCTTGAAAATTCGCCAAAAGCACAAATTATAATAGGAGCAAGATCGGCCTTGTTTTTACCTTTTAATGATTTAGGATTATTGATTGTTGACGAAGAGCACGAACAGACTTTTAAACAGACTGATCCAGCGCCAAGATATCATGCTCGAGACGCTGCAATTGTTTTGGCTAATTTTCATAAGGCTAAAGTATTGTTAGGTTCAGCAACACCTAGTATTGAAACTTATTTTAATACGCAGAATAATAAATATGGATTGGTAACTCTTTCTGAACGTTATAAAAATGTTCGTTTGCCAGAAGTGTTTTTGGTCGATTTGAAAGACAAGCATTTCAGGAAAAGAATGACGGGGCATTTTAGCGATCTTTTAATCGAAGAAATTGCCGAAGCTTTATCTTTAGGGGAGCAAGTAATTTTGTTTCAAAATAGAAGAGGATATTCGCCTATAATAGAATGTCTGACTTGCGGACATGTTCCGCATTGCCAGCAGTGCGATGTTAGTTTGACTTTTCATAAACATAAAAATCAGCTTCGTTGTCATTATTGTGGATATTCTATAGCAAAACCTACAAATTGTCATAGTTGTTCGAGTATAGATTTAACGACAAAAGGTTTTGGAACAGAGCAAATAGAGCAGGAGTTGGCAACACTTTTTCCTAAAGCTAAAACAGCGAGAATGGATCAAGATACGACTCGCGGTAAATTTGGTTTTGAAAAGATAATCGATAGGTTTAAAAATCGTGAAATCGACATTTTGGTTGGTACGCAAATGCTTGCCAAAGGTTTGGATTTTGATAATGTTAGTTTGGTCGGAATTATGAATGCTGATAATATGCTTCATCATCCTGATTTTAGAGCTTTTGAACGTAGTTTTCAAATGATGACACAAGTTGCGGGAAGAGCGGGAAGATCAGAAAAACAAGGGAAAGTTGTTATTCAAACTTACAATCCAAACCATAATACCATTCAGCAGGTTACAGATCATAATTATATAGGTATGTATAAGGAACAACTATATGATAGACAAATCTATAGATATCCGCCTTATTTTAGAATTATAAAACTGACCTTAAAGCATAAAGATTTTGATAAATTAAAAGAAGGATCTATGTGGTTATATCAGGTTTTAAGTCAAAATCTGGGAATGCCTGTTTTGGGGCCAGAAGAACCTGCAATAAGCAGAATACGAAATGAATACATTAGAACTATTTTAATTAAGATTCCGCAAAATTTGCATTTGGGGAATACAAAAAAAACTATTCAGAAAATGCTGAATAGTTTTGAAGCTGTTGCTCAATATAGAGCTATAAAAGTTGTGATTAATGTAGATTTTTACTAGAGCTTTAAGAAGAAGTAGAAAGTGCTTTTACAAGATCTTCTTTTTTATTACGGCTCAAAGGTATTTTAGTAATTCCTATTTCAGCAAATTTGCTGTTAAAACGCTCAACTTTATCTATATTAATAATGTATGATTTGTGAACGCGAATAAATTTGTCTTTTGATAAATCATTTTCAAAAGATTTCATAGTAGAGAGAACCAGATTACTATCGTCTTCTGTAACTACTCTTACGTAATCTCCAAAAGCTTCAATCCATTTGATTTTTGAAGTGAATATTTTAAGTTTTTTAAGATTACTTTTTATGAAAATATGTTCGCCTTCTTCTTCTTTGATATCTTTTTTAAGCAGATGCATGTCAATTGCTCTTTTTACAGAGGCATTGAAACGGTCAACCGCGATTGGTTTCTGAAGGTAATCTGTTGCATCATAATCAAACGCTTTTAAAGCATATTCAGCTTTAGAAGTGATGAAAATAATTTGCGGTTTTGATTTTAATCCGTCCAGAAAGTCAAAGCCATTTATTACTGGCATTTCAATATCAAGAAAAATTAAATCGATATTATTCAAAGAGATACAGCTTTTTGCCTCAATTGCATTCGAAAAATCTCCAATTAAATGCAAGCCTGGATGGTTATTCACCAGTTTGGCAATAATTGTCCTTTGTATAGAACTATCATCTACAACAACACAGTTTAGTTTCATAACATTCAAATTTAGAATAAATTCAGGATAGCAGTAGTAAATGTATTGCTTTTTATAGAAAAAAACTAAAGTGAACGTATATTTTTTGCATTATGACGAATAAAAGGAAAAAAATGTTGGATATTTAAATTTAATGATTACTTTTGCACCCAATTTTAACAAATAAATTTTATTATTTATGAATCATTATGAAACTGTTTTCATTTTAAATCCCGTTTTATCTGAGGTTCAGGTGAAGGAAACAGTAACGAAATTTGAAGAATTTCTTACTAGTAGAGGAGCTGAAATGGTATCGAAAGAGGATTGGGGGCTTAAAAAAATGGCTTACGAAATCCAAAACAAAAAAAGTGGTTTTTATCACTTATTCGAATTCAAAGTAGCTGGAGAAGTTCTAATTGCTTTTGAAACTGAATTCAGACGTGATGAAAGAGTTATGCGTTTCTTAACTGTAAGTTTAGATAAACATGCTATTTCATGGGCAGAAAGAAGAAGAGCAAAATTAAAATCTACTAAAGCGTAATTATTATGTCTACAATTGAGCAATCTGCAAAAGGAAAAAAAGACGGAGATATCAGATATTTAACGCCTTTAAACATTGAAACTAACAAAACTAAAAAGTATTGCCGTTTCAAAAAATCAGGAATCAAATATATCGATTATAAAGATGCTGATTTCTTATTGAAATTCGTTAACGAGCAAGGAAAAATTCTTCCACGTCGTTTAACTGGAACTTCATTAAAATACCAAAGAAAAGTTTCTGTAGCTGTAAAAAGAGCTCGTCACTTAGCTTTAATGCCATACGTGGCCGATTTATTAAAATAGTATAAAAAAAATCTAGTCGCTGGTTTCTGTTGAATCAGAACCTAACTTCTAAAATATAAGGACAACAACATGGAAATTATTTTAAAACAAGACGTACAAAACCTAGGGTTTAAAGATGATGTAGTATCTGTAAAACCTGGTTACGGTCGTAACTTTTTAATTCCTCAAGGTTTTGCTACTTTAGCAACTCCTTCTGCTAAAAAAGTTTTAGCTGAAAACCTAAAACAAAGAGCACACAAAGAAGCTAAAGTTGTTGCTGATGCTAAAGCATTAGCTGAAACTTTAAAAGCTCTTGAAATTAAACTTACTGCAAAAGCTGGTGGAGAGAAACTTTTTGGTTCTATCACTAACATCGATATCGCTGAAGCTTTAGAGAAATCTGGTAATGCTATCGATAGAAAATTCATCACTAGCGGTGTTGTAAAACGTTTAGGTAAATACAATGCTACTGTTCGTTTACACAGAGATGTAATCGTTGAATTAGCTTACGAAATTGTTGCTGAAAAGTAATAGTTTTTAAATCTATACAAAAATCCCGATGTAAATCGGGATTTTTTTGTTTAAGACAAGATGAATATTAATAATTGGACTTATGGCTGGTGGCTTAGAGCTTACAGCGTAAAGCATAAAGCCTAAAAAGAAATGAAATACGCAAGATTAACAAAAGAACAGTTTGATGAACTTCATGCTGAATTTGCAAGTTTTTTGGCAACACAAGCAATCGATAGAAAAGAGTGGGAAGAACTAAAAATTAACAAACCAGAAGTTGCAGAACAGGAACTAGATGTTTTTTCAGATTTAATTTGGGAAGGTGTACTAGGAAGAGCAGAATATTTAGAACATTTTTCTAAAAATCATATTTTCTTATTTCAGTGTTTTGATACTGATATAAAATCTATTGTTTTAAAATCGCTTTCTCCAGAAACTGATTTTTTAACCAAAGAAGGACTTCAATGGTTAAGTGATAATATGTTTACGGAAAATATCGAAATGAAAGTTGGTAAAAAAGTATTTACTGATGAAAGAAATTCTTCGATTTTTGAACTGATTAAACAAGGTGCTTTTTTAAGCGATGGACAGTTATTTAGCCAAATTAATTCAATAATCGAGTCATAATTCGATTTTCATAATTTTAAAAAGGCAAACATTTAGTTTTAAATGTTTACCTTTTTTTTTGCTTTTTAACTTTTGTTTAATTTTTTTATGCTTTTAAAGCAGGTATTTCTACGTATTTATTTTTAATTCTTCAAAGTTTTACAATACGAGAGCGACTTGTGTAGTTCGTCGATCATTATGGTATTGATTACGGATAAATTTTGGTTACAAAAAGTTACATTTGTAGGTTTTTACTTTGTTTTTTGGTTTTTAACATATTTTCGTCGATTTTTTGTTTAAGAAAAGAATAACATAACAATTCTGTTAAAGTGGTTGATTTTTCTGATGTTTTTAAACAGTTAAAATTTCCTGATTTGACATTTAAGATAAAATTATAAGAAATTTATGCTTGTTTTCTGTTTTTGTTTTTTCTAATTTTAGAATACCAAAAGTTAAACAAAGTTTCTCCACGGAAACTTTTTTCAAAACATGACCAACAGAAGAAAATTAAACTCTTAAAAAAAGAGTTTTTTTAATCTTAACATTGTTAAGATTAAAATTGAAAATTATATAATAACTTAATAAGTCTGTGTATGGAGTTGACAATTACTTTCTTTATCAAGTTTACTTTAGTTGTTCATTTTATTTTAGCTTTATTTAGCCTTGTGCTAAGCTTATTTCGTTTCAACGATGAATTTAATCGTTACGAGATATCTAAATTTAGCTCTTTACCCAAAACTTTGCATTTTAATTTGCTGTCTTTCAAATTTCCCTTTCGGAGGGTTATTTATGAGAAAGCAAATTTTCCATTGATATAACAATTCAATCTTAGCTTTTTTTGACTGAGTAATTTAAAGAATGATTAATCAGCTTTCTTTAAAATATTGAATTTCATTATATAAAGAGAATCCCAATTCTACCCTCAAACTAAAATTTTCATTTATGAAAATTAGGCCTGCAACAAATCACTCCTCGAGGAAAATTGACTACAATCATTTTTCCTTACAAAAAGCGAGACATCTTTTATCTCTTCGAGATAGATTGTGTTCTCTGGTATATTTTGATATACCGAATTCAACATAATTTTTTTATAAAACATAGTTTAAAGGCTTATCGTTAAGTTTTTAAATTTTGTTTTAACTATTTGATTTTTAATTGATTGTTTAATTGCGTAGGTGCTTGCACTTACTGCGAGAGGTGTTTTATTGTCCATTTTCTAATCTTCCAAATTATGAAAAAGAATTTTACTTTTTGTAATCTCAAACTTCAAAAGAGATTATTAGGACTTTTAACTTTATTTTTTATATGCACTAATGCATTGTCCCAAACTATTTGTAGACCCGTGTCTCAAACTAACAGTCAGGGCGGATTATTGTGTGTAGGATTAAATGTTGACAGTCCTGCCAATGCTTATGACAGCGCTGGTTTAACGACTTACGCAACTTTAACGAACGCCGTTGGAGTTGGATGTTTTGTCGAAGAGACATTAACCTTAAATCAAACGGCTCGAGCCGGTGACCAAATTGCCATTTATTTTGGCACGGGTAACGGTTTGCTAGATTTAAGTTTATTATCTAATGCTTCGCTTCAAGCTAAAAACTCTGGAGCGAATGTAGGTTCTAGTGTGAGCTTAAACAGTCCGCTTTTGAATTTAAATTTGTTAAATGGTAATACTGTTGCAGTTGCAAAATTTAACGTGACAGGTGACACTAATCAAATACAAATTCAGGTAGGAGGACTTGTAAGTCTATTAGTGAGTTTAAGAATTTATGATGTTAGACTAGAATTTGCACAGCCTACAGTAGCAGGAGGTTTAACACAAACCGTTTGTGCTGGATCTCTTACGACTCTAACTGCTACACCAGCTGCAGGGACAAGTCTTGCATGGTATAGTTCAGCTTCTTCTACAACAGCTTTAGCAGTTGGTAATACTTATACTACTCCTGCTTTAACTGCAAATACAACCTATTATATAGGAATAACTAGAGTTGCAGGTTGCGAAGGAAATGTTCGCGTACCTGTTGTTTTGAATGTTTCTAATCCAGTTGCACCAGCAATTAGTAATGTAGGAACTACAGTTTGTTCGACAGGTGCAACACAACAGACAACTTTATCGGTTGTAAATGCTGTGCCAGGAACAACTTATACTTGGTATTCTGCTGGAGGTACAGTTTTGTCAACAGGAACCAGTTATTCACCAACAGTGCCTTTGGGATCTACTCAATTTTCTGTAGAAGCTTCTATTGGAAGTTGTATTAGTCCTACTCGAACACCAGTTACAGTTGTTTCTACAGCAGTTCCTGCAACACCTACAGTTTTAACCCAGAGTGTTACTATTCAGTCAGGTCAAAATGCGACTTTGACAGCAACAACTTCAGAACCTGGAGTGCAATTAAACTGGTATGAAACTGCTACAGGCGGAACAGCGGTAGCAACAAATACTTCTTCATTTACAACACCGATTTTAACAGCTACAAAAACTTATTATGTTGAAGCACAAAGTCCGAATGGAAATTGTGTGAGTGCAGCGAGAGTGCCTGTATTGGTAACAGTTCAGCCAGCTTCTTTGGTTGGGTGTTTGGAAGCAGGAAGCCAGCAGATAGTTCAAAATGGTTTATGTTTATTGTGTAGTTCCACAAATCCGAATAATTCTGTTGATGGAAATACAGCAACAGCAACAAGACTTACTGTTCCGGTTGGTTTAATAAACGGTTATATTCAACAAACCTTACAATTCAGTAATCCAGGTAAAGCTGGTGATATCGTAGATGTCGAAATGGAATTGCCTGGCGGTTTAGCTGATGTTCAATTATTAAGTGCAGTTAGTTTAGCAACTTATAATGGAGCAACTTATAATAATGATAGAATTGCAATTAATAATCCGCTTATCACTTTACAATTATTAAGCGGGAATAGATTTAGAGCAAGTGTTACAGCTGGAGCAAATTTTGATCGTGTTGAAATTCGATTAGGAGGTTTGGCAACAGTATTAACAAGTGTAGATATTTATCAAGCAACTTATAGATATAAAGTACCAGCTATTTCTGGTAATACTACAATTTGTAGCGGACAAACAACAACTCTAACAGCAGCACTTGCAGTTGGAGAAACTGTTAATTGGTATGATGCGGTTACAGGTGGAACGTTATTATCTTCTACTGCTGCATTTACAACACCTACTTTAACAGCGCCTGCCACTTATTATATTGAAGTGACTAGAAATGGTTGTGTAAATAGTGAAAGAACTCCAGTTCAGGTATTAATCACTAATCCTGTTTTGCCTACAATTAATTCATTACCAACAACAATTTGTAGCGGACAAACTGCTACTTTAACTGTTCAGGCTCCAGTTGCAGGTACAACCTACAATTGGTATGATGCTGCGACAGGAGGTAATTTAGTATTTACAGGCACTTCATTTATAACACCTGCCTTAACAGTAAATACAGATTATTTTGTAGAAGCGGCAATTGGAGATTGTACGACACCAACTCGTACTCCAGTAAATTTAATTGTTAGTCCGATACCAGCAACGCCAACTTTTGTATCATCTAATGTAATTATTCAATCTGGTCAAAGCGCTACATTGGCAGTTGCAAACCCAGTTGCAGGAGTAAGATACAATTGGTATAATGCTGCATCAGGCGGAACACTTTTAGCAACTAACGTTTCATCATATACTACTCCTGCATTATCAGCTAATCAAACTTATTATGTAGAAGCTACAAATATTGCGACTGATTGTGCTAATTCTGCTAGAGGAGCTGTTACTGTAACTGTGATTGCTGCTGCAAGTACTTGTCTACAGGCTTCAAGTCAAATAACATCTACAGATGGAGTATTATGTGCTTTATGTACTGTGACCAATCCAAATGACTCTGTTGACGGTGATATTACTACATATGGACAATTAACGGTGCCAATTGGTGTAGGAGGATATATTCAGCAGCAATTAATTTTTGCTAATCCAGGCCAAATAGGAGATGTTATCGATGTTGATTTGGAAGTTCCAGGAGGACTTTTAGACATAAGTTTATTATCTAATATTACGCTAGCAACTTATAATGGAGCAACTTATAATAATGATAGAACTGCAATCAATAATAATTTATTGACTATTCAATTATTATCTGGAAATAAATTTAAAGCTAGTATTACTGCGACTGCACCATTTGATCGTGTTGAAGTAAGATTAGGAGGAACAGCAACTTTATTAAGCAATGTGTACATCTATCAAGCAGCGTATAGATTTCCAAATGCTACAATTACGGGGGCTGCAACACCAATTTGTGCGGGACAAACAGCTTCTTTAACAGCTTCATCAACAGGAAGCGAAACTTTTACATGGTACGATTCTCCGACAGGAGGAAATATTGTAACAGTAAACCCAACAGCATCTTTAACTGCTTCAACTACTTATTATTTACAAGGAACAAGAGTTGGTTGTGAGAACAGTTTGCGTCAAGCGGTTACGGTTACAGTTTTACCAATTCCAACAGCAGCTGATATTGTAATTACAACTCCAGTTGAAGCTACTTGTGCAGGAGAGGCAGTTTTGACGCCATCTTCTCCAATAGCAGGAGTTCAATTTAAATATTATACGGATCAAGCTAAAACTACTGAAATTGTAGATGGAAGTGTAATTGGCGGAGTAACCTTTGCAAAAGATGCAGGTACAGGTGCTCTTTCATTAACAGGATTAAGTACTGCTGGAACTCCTTACAATTATTATATTTCAGCGGTTAACGGAGGTACTTGCGAAAATGTAAACGGAACATTAAAACAAGTAACAGTTAATTTCCCTTCAACAACTGTATTGACTGTAAATTCTACATTGATAGGTTGTGGAAGTGCCAATCTAAGAAATGCAATTACTAATTTTGATTCATCAGGAAGTACTACTTATACTTTTTATGATCCTTTAAATAATGTAATAACCGCTGATGCAGCTGCTAATATTACTACAGGAGGTGTTTATTCTATAGAAGCACAAAGTAATACTGCTACTTGTCCATCTGTTAGACAATCTGTAACGGTAACAATTAACGCTTTGCCAAGTTTGGTAGTAACAAATCCTCAAGAATCTGTAAATATTGGAAGCAATGTTACATTAAGTGCGGTTTCTACAGGAACAATTACATGGTTTGGACCTCAAGGAAATCCAATTGCTGGCCCTCCTTTTACAACAGGAGTATTAAATACACCGGGAGTTTACACTTATACAGCTGTTGCTAGCGATGGAACTTGTACTACTACAGCAACAAAAGTAATTAACGTTATAGATCTTAGCAATTGTCAATCATTGGCAGAAAGAGTATATGCAACAGCTCAAACTTCTGGTTCAATAATTACTGGAACTGTTTCTGATGGTGCAAATGCTGTTGATGGAAATCCACAGACGTATTCAACTATTACTACAGGTCTAGGTCTTTTAGGAGTGGGTACAACTTGGCAAGATTTAACTTGGCCAGCACCTATAGCTAAAGGAACTCCAGTAACCGTTAAATTAGGTTCTGAATATAGTTTGCTAGCAGTAGGACAAAACCTTTCAGTGATCGGAACAATTGGTGGGGTTGATATTGGATCAATGCAGTCAGTATCTGGTTCGTTACTAAACTTAATTTCAGGAGATAATACCTATGAGTTTACTTTTGTTCCTTCAGATGCATCTGGACCACAAGATTATGATGGAATTAGAATTCAGTCTGCCTCAGTTTTAAGTCTTGCTCAAAACACAAAAGTATTTGATGCACATTATAACAGACAGGTTTCTGCTGTAACATGTACTCCAGGAGATATTCAAGATATTTTTTATGGTGCAACAGATTTAGGCCTTCCAATTGGAGCTGTAACAGCAGCAGTTGGTGTAAGCGATGCTTGGAATATTGCAGATAATGATATAACTACGTTTGCAACTATGTATAGCGGAGTAGGTGCTTTAGCAGCAGCTGATCTAACAGTACAATTTAAAACTCCTTCTGTTCTTAGTGATACTTTAAGAATTGTGGTTTCTAAACCAGGAACACTTTTAAACGTTAATCTATTAACTGGATTTACTATTCAGCGCTATTTAGGAAATGTTGCTGTGGGTGCTCCAATTCAAAACACAAGTACTTTGTTAAGTATAAAATTATTGCCAGGAAATTCTTTGGCAATGGTATTGGTATCTTCACCAACAGAAATTTATGATAGAGTAAGAATACGTTTAGGAGGTGTTGTTGGAGTATTAGATTTTTTAAGAGTTCATACAGTAGAAAGAACTGCTAATACAACCATTATTGGAGCAGATCCTCAAAATAAAATTACGGTCTGTCCAGGATCCGATATTGCCCTCCAAATTCCTGAAGAAGCTTGTTCTACTTACATTTGGTATGACGCAGAAACGGGAGGGAATGTTGTTGGTAATGGACCTACTTTTACCGTACCAGCTACTCTAGCAGCGGGAATTTATAAATATTATGTTCAGCCAGTACGATATGGCTGTGAAACTTTTGCAAGAGGAGAAGTAACTGTTGAAGTAAAAGCTTCTGCTCCAGTAAATGCTTTAACAGATATTACTTTAAATGGAGGAACAGCGACTTCAGTTTGTTCAGTTTCTGGTACAGTTACTTTACAAACTAGTTTAAGTGGAACACCTGTTTTAACAAACCCAGTTTATTCTTGGTATAGTTTTAATGGAACAACTAGCCAAATAATTCCAGGAGAGACAACTGCTCAATTAGTGGTTAATAATTTGACACCCGGAACTTATACTTATTATGTTGGAGTAACTTCAGATGAATTTTGTGAAACTGCAGCTGCAGATCGAAAACAAATTACATTTACGATTTTACCTCCTTCAACTGTAAATGATATTTTAATTGATGATATAACGGTTTGTCATAGTTTACCTGCATCATTAACACCAACTGCACCAACATTAACAAGCCCTGTATTTACGTGGTATTTAGATACTGCCAAAACACAGCCAATTACAAATGGTGCAACTATAAGCGGAATAACTTATTCAATAGATGCTGCGGGTGTATTAACAGCAGTTGGGCTGACAAAAGCAGTAAGCCCGATAACTTATTATGTTGCGGTTTCAAGTACTAATACTTGCGAAAATCTTGCAGGAACATTACAAGATGCCGTTATTATGATTAGTGATCCAAATACACCGACAACGACAGATAATACTCAAGATTTTTGTTTATCTACTGCTTCTACTGTTGCTAATATTCAAGTGAATGAAAGCAATGTTATTTGGTATGATGCGCCAACAGGAGGAAATGTAATCGCCTCAACAACGGCTTTAGTAAGCAGAATCTATTATGGAGCTGCAACAGATGCAGTTACAGGCTGTGAAAGTTCAGTGAGACTGGCAGTTACTGTGACAGTTACAGATCCTGCAACACCAACTACTACAGACACAACACAGGATTTCTGTCTGGTAAATGCACCGACATTTGCAAGCATTCAGACAAATGAAACAAATGTTGTATGGTATAACGCTTCAACAGGCGGAATAGCAATTCCAGCAGTAACGGCCTTAACAAGCGGCACATATTATGCAGCATTAGCTGATGCGACTACAGGCTGTGAAAGTTCAGTGAGACTTGCAGTTACCGTTACCGTTACAGATCCTGCAACACCAACTACTACAGATACAACACAGGATTTCTGTCTTGTAAATGCACCTACATTTGCTAGCATTCAGACAAACGAAACAAATGTAGTGTGGTATAATGCTTTAACTGGCGGAACAGCAATTCCAGCAGCGACAGCCTTAACAAGCGGCACCTATTATGCAGCTTTGTTAGATGCAACTACAGGCTGTGAAAGCTCAATTAGATTGGCTGTAACGATCAGCGTAACTGACCCAGGAACGCCTACAGCTACAGACACAACACAGGATTTCTGTCTGGTAAATGCACCTACATTTGCTAGCATTCAGACAAACGAAACAAATGTAGTGTGGTATAATGCTTTAACTGGCGGAACAGCAATTCCAGCAGCGACAGCTTTAACAAGCGGCACGTATTACGCAGCTTTAGCTGATGCAGCTACAGGATGTGAAAGCGCAGTAAGATTGGCTGTAGCAATTACAGTTACAGATCCTGCAACACCGACTACTACAGATACTACACAGGATTTCTGTCTGGTAAATGCACCAACATTTGCGAGCATTCAGACAAACGAAACAAATGTTGTATGGTATAATGCTTCAACTGGCGGAACAGCAATTCCAGCAGCAACTGCTTTAACTAGCGGCACTTATTATGCAGCATTAGCTGATGCGGCTACAGGCTGTGAAAGCTCAGTGAGGCTTGCAGTTACCGTTACCGTTACAGATCCTGCTACACCGACTACTACAGACACAACACAGGGTTTCTGTCTTGTAAATGCACCGACATTTGCGAGCATTCAGACAAATGAAGCAAATGTTATATGGTACAGCGCTTCAACAGGCGGAATAGCAATTCCAGCAGCAACAGCATTAACAAGCGGCACCTATTATGCAGTATTAGCTGATGCGACTACAGGCTGTGAAAGTTCAGTTAGATTGGCTGTAACGATCAGCGTAACTGACCCAGGAACGCCTACGACTACAGACACAACACAGGATTTCTGTCTGGTAAACGCACCGACATTTGCGAGCATTCAGACAAACGAAACCAATGTAGTGTGGTATAATGCTTCAACAGGTGGAACAGCGATTCCAGTAACGACAGCATTAACAAGCGGCACATATTACGCAGCTTTAGCGGATGCAGCTACAGGATGTGAAAGCGCAGTAAGATTGGCTGTAGCAATTACAGTTACAGATCCTGTAACACCAACTACTACAGATACAACACAGGATTTCTGTCTTGTAAATGCACCGACATTTGCGAGCATTCAGACAAATGAAACCAATGTGGTATGGTATAGCGCTTCAACTGGTGGAACAGCGATTCCAGCAGCAACGGCATTAACAAGCGGAACTTATTATGCAGCATTAGCTGATGCAGCTACAGGCTGTGAAAGCTCAGTTAGATTGGCAGTAACAATCAGTGTGACTGATCCAGCTACACCAACGACTAATGATGCAACACAAACTTTCTGTTCAGGAACAAATCCAACAGTTGCTAATATTCAAGTAAATGAAAGCAATGTAGTTTGGTACACAGCGCAAACAGGCGGAACAGCTTTAGCTTCTACAACTGCTTTGACAACTGGAACAACTTATTTTGGAGCTATAAAAGATCCAGCAACAGGATGCGAAAGCAGTACAAGATTACAAGTAGCGGTTACAGTTGGAAATACAATAAATCCAACTACTAACAATGCCTCTCAAAGTTTCTGTTCAACAAGTGCACCAACACTTGCAAGTATTCAGGTGAATGAAAGCAATGTAACATGGTTTGCATCTGCTACAGGCGGAACAGCAATTCCATCTGGAACACCATTAACTTCTGGAATTTATTTCGGAAACATTGTTGATGCTGCTACTGGATGTGAAAGTTCAACTCGATTACAAGTTACTGTTACAGTAGTTGATCCAAGTGCGACACCAACTACTAACGATACAACTCAAGACTTCTGTACATTAAATTCACCAACAGTTGCCGACATTCAAGTAAATGAAGCAAATGTTGTGTGGTATAGTACAGCTACAGGAGGAACGGCGCTTCCTGCAACAACAGCTCTTGCAACAGGAGTATATTATGGAGCAGTTTCTAGCGCAGTTGGTTGCGAAAATCCAGCTAGATTGGCAGTAACGGTAAGTGTTAATTCACCAGGTGTAATTACAACGCCAAGAACAAATCAGACATTCTGTTTATCAGCTTTACCAACTTTAGCTAATATTTTAGTAAACGAAGCAAATGTAGTTTTCTATACTAGTGCTACAGGAGGAACACCATTAGCTGCAAATACTCCACTTACTGCAACAACTTATTATGCAGCTGCTTTGAGTAATACAACAAATGGTTGTAATAACGGACCAAGATTAGGAATTACAATTGCATTTGAAGATGATGCAGCAGTTCAACTTACAACCACAGATGATACTCCATGTGTCTTCAAAGGAGTAACCTATTCAATTGCAAACGGAAAATCTGATTATGTATGGACAATTACTGGAGGAACAATCGTTTCTGGAGGTACATCAAATGATGGTTCTGTAACAGTTTCTTGGTCAGACATTGGTCCTGGAACAGTAACAGTTGCTTATACTAACAATTGTAACGAAAGAACAGTTAAAACTTTAAATGTTACTATAGCAAGTTGTTCAGATATAACAATTACTAATACTGTTGATAATCCAACGCCTAATTTTGGTGACCAAGTAACATTTACAGTAACAGTAAACAATGTGGGCGAGGGTGATTTCATAAATACGATTGTTAGTGATTTGCTTCCTAGTGGTTTACAATTAGTAAGTTCATCTGCATCGACAGGAACATTCGATCCAGCAACTCAGATTTGGACAATACCAGCACTAAACGCAGGGCAAAGTGTAACATTGACAATTGTTGCAGAAGTATTGCCAAGCGGTAATTACACAAGTGTTGCAACGGTTGAAATCTCAACACCGTTAGATGTTGATGCTTCAAATAACTCAGCTTCGGTTACAATAGAACCAATTTGTTTGACTGTTTACAATGAGTTTACACCAAATAATGATGGTAAAAATGATTTGTTCAGAATTGACTGTATCGAATCTTATCCAAACAACGAGTTGAAAGTATTTAACAGATATGGAGCGTTAGTGTATAGTAAAGCACATTATGAAAATGATTGGAACGGAACAGCAAATGTTTCCGGAGTTGTTAATAGAGGAGATATGTTGCCAACAGGTACTTATTTTTATGTGATAACCATTGGAGATGGAACGGTTAAAAAAGGCTGGTTGTCTATTATGAGATAATCCACTTCTATTAATCATCTAATTAATTAAACTAAATAAGTATCGTTATGAAACTATATATAAAATCATTAGAAACGTATTTCATTTTAATATGTTCTTTTATCACGGTTTGCGCCACAGCGCAGCAAGATCCCGAATATACACAGTATATGTATAATACTATGGCGGTAAATCCAGCTTATGCTGGATCTACCGGAACCATAGAAGCAGCACTTTTATATCGTTCTCAATGGGTCGGAATTTCCGGAGCACCAGAAACACAGTCCTTTTCAATTCATTCTCCTTTACGAAATGAAAAATTAGGTCTAGGTTTAAGTATTGTAAATGATAAAATTGGCCCTTCTAATGAACTATATCTTGATGGAAATTTCTCTTATTCAATACCTCTTGGGTATGAAAAAAGACTTGCTTTTGGTTTGAAAGCAGGTACGAGAATGTTAAACGTCGATTGGTCTAAAGGAAGATATTACGATGATGACGATGTTTTGTTAAATCAGAACATCAACAATCAGATGAAACTAGCAGTTGGAGCAGGGGTTTATTATTATACCAATAAATGGTATTTAGGATTCTCAATTCCAAGTTTTATTCAGAATGATTACTATGACGATGTTAGAGAATCTGTAGATTATGATCGTCTGCACTACTATTTAATGGGAGGTTATGTTTTTGATTTAAATCCAAATTTGAAATTTAAACCTGCATTTTTAGTAAAAGCGGTAAGCGGAGCACCACTTACAGCAGACGTGTCAGCAAATTTCATGATTCAGGAAAAGTTTGTCATAGGAGGAGCGTATCGAACAGATGATTCTGTGAGTATACTAGCAGGTTTTCAAATATCACCAAGTTTTTATCTTGGATATGCCTTTGATTACACTGTAAGCCAATTGAACAAATACAACGATGGTTCACACGAAATCATCTTGCGTTATCAATTTGTGAAAAACCAAAGCAAAATTAAATCTCCTCGATTCTTCTAAAAATAAAACTTATGAGAAAACTATATATCCTATGTTTAATTTTGAGCGTTACGTTTAGTTTCGCTCAAAAAACCAATTTGAAGAAAGCTGATGCTTTGTTTAAAAACTATTCTTATTTGGATGCTTCTAAAGCTTATGAAGAATGTTTGCAAAACATAAAAAATCCATCGGCACAGACTTTGAAAAACGCAGCAGATTCATACTATTTTATTTCTGATTCTAGAAATGCGCTTAAATGGTATAGAAAATTGTATGAAGTTCAAGGAAACAATCTTACTGATATTTACTATCTGCGTTACATTCAATCTATGAAAGCAGTTATGGATTATGATGAAGCAGATAAAATCACGAAGGAATATCTAGATAAAAAAGGAGATAAAGTAGAAGCTAATCGTTATGTTGCCCAAAAGAAATATATGGATAGCGTAGCAAAAGCAAAACCTCTTTATACCATTAAAAATTTAGATATCAATACCAGTAAATCAGATTTTGGAGCTACGTTTTTTAATGATAACATAGTGTTTACTTCGGCTCGTGATACAACCAAGTTCAGTGAGAAATTATATACTTGGAATAATCAGCCTTTTCTAAATCTTTATTTTGCAGAAAGAAATCCAGCAGATGGAAGTTTATTCAACGAAACTGTATTTCTTCCAAATGTAATGACCAAATATCATGAAGCAACTGCAAGTTTTGATAGCCAAGGAAAAACAATTTATTATTCAACCAATATTGTAAAGAAAAACAAATTGGTTATTGATGACGCAAAAGTCAATAATTTTCAAATAATTAAAGGATCAATCGTCAATAATAAGTTAGAGAATCCGCAGAAAGTATTTTTTGACAGTGATGATTATTCTGTAGGTCATCCAGCATTAAGCGAAGATGGACAATGGCTTTTCTTTGCTTCAGATATGCCAGGCGGATATGGAGAAACAGATTTGTATGTCGTAAAAATTGCTGCCGACGGTACGATGAGTTCACCTCAAAATTTAGGACCAAGTATTAATACTATTGGTAACGAAGTGTTTCCATTTTATCAAAACGGAGTCTTATACTTTTCATCTGATGGGCATTACGGCTGGGGAGATTTAGATGTTTATGAAAGTAAATTTTTGGCAGACGGAAGTTTTACTACGCCAAAAAATCTTGGTGCGCCAATCAACAGTAACAAAGATGATTTTTCTTTTATAATTGATAAAACAGATTCTTACGGTTATTTTTCCTCAAATAGAGCGGAAGGAAAAGGAGATGATGACATTTACTCTTTTGAAAAAGGAAAACCAGTTTGCAATCAAAGTATTTCTGGAATAGCTGTAGATCGTAAAACGAAAGCACCATTATCTGATGTTACTATAATGGCTTACAACTCTTTTAGTGAAGTCTTGGGCGAAACCAAAACCAATTTTGATGGGAAATATGCTATTGAAGTCCCTTGCAACAAAATCGTTAAAATGATTGCTGCAAAACCAAATTACAGCAGTGATGATAAAACGGTAGAAACAACGAAGGAAAATGGTGGCGAAATCACAAATGTAAACTTCGAATTAAGCAATTACGACGACTTAGTTGTAAAGAAGCAAGGTGTTGAAAAAGTTGACGTAAATCCAATTTATTTCGATTATGACAAATACGACATTACACCAAAAGCTGTAGAAGAGTTGACAAAAGTTGTGTTCATTATGCAGAAATTTCCAAACATCAGAATCAAGATTGAATCTCACACTGATTCACGCGGAAAAGATGCTTATAACTTAAAACTTTCAGACAATAGAGCAAAATCAACAAGAGATTATATCCTTTCGCAAGGCATAGAAGCTTCTCGAATTGAAAGCGCAATTGGCTACGGTGAAACGCGACTAATTAACAAATGTAAAAATGGTGTGAAATGCACCGAAGAAGAGCATTTATTAAATAGACGTTCAGACTTTATCATTATTCAAAAATAGTTCTATATTTGCACTGTAAAATGTTGATTATCAGTGAAAAATATAAAACGTCAAAACCATTTGGAAGTTGGTTTTTTTAATTCTTTTTTAAGAATAATGGACAAGGAGAAAATCAGACTGCATGAACTTGCAGTCTGATTTTTGATTTTTTAAAACTTTCATTTTTTATGCATTTGAACAAAAATAAATTCTAATTTTGATAATAAGTTATTTATTACCATAATCTGCAATATTTTAAAATTATCTATGAGCATTCAAGAGACCATTCAAACACTACGAAATGAACTTAATCAACACAATTACAACTATTATGTGTTAGACAATGCTACGATTTCAGATTATGATTTTGATATTAAGCTCAAAGAACTTCAAGATCTAGAAAATAAACATCCAGAATTTTTTGATGAAAACTCGCCAACACAAAGAGTGGGAGGAACTGTTACCAAAAATTTCAAAACTATAGCGCACCAATATAGAATGTATTCTTTGGATAATTCTTATTCTAAAGAAGATCTTTTAGACTGGGAAAATCGTATTCAGAGAGTTTTAGGAAATGTTGATTTGCAATATACCTGCGAATTAAAATACGATGGAGCTTCAATCAGCATTACTTATGAAAACGGAAAATTAGTTCAGGCATTAACGCGTGGAGACGGTTTTCAAGGTGATGAGGTAACAAACAATATTAAAACAATAAAATCAATTCCTTTACACTTAAAAGGGAATTATCCGGATAAATTTGATATTCGCGGTGAAATTATTCTGCCATTTGCTGGTTTTGAAAAAATGAACCAAGAATTAATTGAAATTGGAGAAACGCCATATTCAAACCCAAGAAATACGGCTTCGGGAAGTTTGAAATTACAAGATAGTGCTGAGGTTGCAAAACGCCCATTAGAATGTCTTTTATATTTTGTTACAGGAAATAATCTGCCGTTTGCTTCTCAATTTGAAGGTTTAGAATCGGCTAGAAGCTGGGGATTCAAAGTGCCAAAAGAAGCAAAACTGGTGAACAGCATGAACGAAGTTTTCGACTTTATTGATTATTGGGATGTTCACCGCCATAATTTACCTTACGAAACAGATGGAGTTGTTGTAAAAGTAAACAGCATTCAGCATCAAGAAGAATTAGGTTATACTGCAAAATCGCCTCGCTGGGCAATTGCTTACAAATTCAAGTCAGAACAGGTTTCTACCAAATTAAAATCAATTTCTTATCAAGTTGGACGAACTGGTGCAATTACGCCAGTTGCTAATTTAGAGCCTGTACAGCTTGCAGGAACTATTGTTAAAAGAGCTTCTCTTCACAATGCAGATCAAATTGAAAAATTAGATATTAGAATAAACGATACTGTTTTTGTCGAAAAAGGAGGAGAAATTATCCCAAAAATTATTGCAGTAGATTTAGAGAAGCGCCCAGAGAATTCAGAAAAAACAAATTACATCACACATTGCCCTGAATGTGAAACAGAATTGGTTAGAAACGAAGGAGAAGCCAATCATTATTGTCCAAATTTCTACGGATGCCCTCCACAAATTATAGGAAGAATTCAGCACTACATTTCAAGAAAAGCAATGGATATTGAAGGACTTGGAGGAGAAACAGTAGCACTGCTTTTCAAGAATGACTTAGTGCATAATTATGCCGATTTGTATGAATTGAAAGTTGAAGACATTCTGCATTTGGAAAGGATGGCACAAAAATCGGCAGAAAACTTGGTAAACGGAGTTCAGAAATCAAAAGAAATTCCTTTTGAAAGTGTTTTGTTTGCGCTTGGAATCCGTTTTGTGGGAGAAACTGTGGCAAAAAAACTAGCAAAACATTATAAAAATATTGATGCTTTAAGCAAAGCCTCATTAATGGATTTGGTTTTGGTTGATGAAATTGGAGAAAGAATTGCACAAAGTGTAATTGAATTTTTCGAAAACGAAGAAAACCAAAAAATTATTGAACGCTTAAAAAGTTACGGAATACAATTTGAAATTGAAGAAAGGATTAATCCAAATGCTACAGAAAAATTTGTAGGAAAAACATTTGTAGTTTCTGGAGTATTCAGTCAATTTTCAAGAGACGAATTGAAGAAAACCATTGAAGACAATGGAGGAAAAGTAGGAAGCTCAATTTCTGCAAAAACAGATTTTGTTGTTGCAGGAGATAATATGGGGCCAGCAAAATTAGAAAAAGCAACTAAATTAAATATCCCAATATTATCAGAAGACGATTTTATAAACAAATTGAATGAAACCGAATAAACCATCATTAATTTTGTTTTTTATGGCACTGTTGTGTACAATCATTTTTGATTGGACAGAGCAGGATTTTTTTGGGACTTACGCCAAAGCAATTGTTCTTCCTGCTATTTTTATTTATTATTTAATTAGCAGTGAGTTTAGGATCAGAAAAACAGAAGGATTGATTTTCTTTTTTTGTTTCGTTGGACAAGTTTACGATCTGATGGATATTGAAAGTTCTGAAATTGGAGGGGTAATCAGTTTTTTAATCGTTTACCTCTTAATTGTATCCATATTTATTCGGGAACACGAAAGAATAAAACTAACCAAACGTGATATTCTCCCTATTTCGATTGTGGTCGTTTTTATTGTTTATCTCCTAATTTCTGTTTTAAGTTTACAGCTCGACAACATGAAAAAATTCAATATGATTTACACCGTTTACGGAATCGTTTTGAGTGTATTAAGCTATTTCTGTTTTGTAAGTTACATCACAAAAGGAACGCATATTGCTTTACTGATGTCGTTAATGGCAATAAGCTATATCTTTTCAGATATCTTTTATATTTTTAATGAGTATTTCTCGTATTCAGTCGTTTTAGTCTTAATACGAGATATAACTCAAATTCTAGCTTATTTCTTTATGGTAGAATACTTTTTAGAAAAAGCTAGAATTCAAAAACCTATACAACAATAGTTGCACTTTGATTAGTATGCGCTTTGTCTTTGTCTAAATAGAAATCAATTCGGCCTAAATTAATTCCGTAACATCCAACTTGATTTACCAGCACATCTTTACCAGCTTTATTTTTTACAATTGTCGGTTTGTCTAAGAAAGTATGAGTATGCCCGCCAATAATTAAGTCAATATCTTGAGTTTGTTCAGCAAATGTCAAATCGCTAATTTTAGTTGGATCGTCTTTATATTTGTAACCTAAATGCGAAAGGCAAATTACCAAATCACATTTTTGTTCTTGTTTTAAAAGTTTTGTCATATCCTGAGCAACTTCAACAGGATTGTTGTAAACTGTTTCTAGATATAATTTTTTATCTACTAAACCTTGAAGTTCAATTCCAACACCAAAAACACCAACTTTAATTCCGTTTTTATTGAAGATTTTGTACGGTTTCACATGACCGTCCATAACCGTGTTTTTAAAATCATAATTAGAATTGATAAAGTCGAAAGTTGCGTGAGGAAGTTGCGCGTATAATCCGTCAAGACCATTATCAAAATCATGATTACCAATTGTTGAAGCATCATACTTCATCATGCTCATCAATTTGAATTCTAATTCTCCACCATAATAATTAAAGTATGGCGTTCCCTGAAAAATATCTCCAGCATCCAATAAAAGTACATTCGGATTTTCTCTACGAATCGTTTCAATCAATGCAGCACGACGAGACACACCACCTTTGTTAGCATTACGCGGATCATCAGCAGGAAAAGGATCAATGTGACTGTGCACATCATTAGTATGTAAAACTGTTAAATGCTTAATATCGTTAGTTTCAAAACTGCTCAAAGACAATCCTAAACTTAATAGGGCAGTACTTGCTGCTGTTTTTTCGATAAACTCTCTTCTTTTCATTTTATATTTTTTTTGCAGAAAATGCTTGTGTTCTTCTTTAATTTTTATTCTTCGGTAATTCTGATATCTTTTGGAGCCAGAACAGTATCTACTTCTTTAAAATAATCAATCAGCACATTTCTAAGCTTATAATTTAAGTCAAATGTTTGAACACCTTTTGCAAAGAAAGTCATGCTGTCGCCACCATTTGCTAAATAATCATTTGTAGCAACATAATAAATCTTGCTCAGATCAAGTGGTTTTCCTTGAATCATAATATTTTTAGCAGTATTTTCTTTTGTGATCGTAAACGTCATCCCAGACAAAGGCTGTGGTTTTTTCTCCTTTATAATATAAGCGGCAATATCTTGAATTTGTTCTCCTTTTAAACCAATCACAACAAGATTATTCTCGAAAGGCATAATTTCAAACGCTGTTCTTGTCGTAACATTTCCCTTAGGAAGAATGGCACGAATACCACCATGATTTAAAAGGCATAAATCGATGCTTTTATTTTCGCGGGTTTTAAAAACAATATTGCCTCTTTGTAAACAAACATCAGCCAGTAAGCTTCCAATACTTGTTTGCCATTTTCCAGTACTTTTGTCAAGTGTTTCAGGGCAATAAGCCAAAACATTATCTAAATCTTGATTAATATGATCGCGATAAGGTTTAATGAAGTTTTCGATTTCAGGAGTTTCAGCAGTCTTTTCAGTAACAGGAATCTGCTTTCCTTCGATCTTAGTTAAATTGTAGTTTTTCGGACTACAGGAAAATATAAAAAAAAGTGTTAAGAATATAACAAAAAGTTTTAAAAATCCGTTATACTTTTTTAGTTTTACCATTTTAAATGCAACTTAAATAATTAATTTTGTAATCTAGTAAAAGTACTATGTTTTTAAATTATACAAAGGAATTTTTTGTAAAAAAATCATTAAATATTAATTTAAATAAAGAAAAAAGCGAAGTATTTACTAAAAACATTCAATCTATTGGTTTATTGATAGATGAAAGCAATTTCGAACATTCAGAAGAATTGATAAAAGAGTTAACGCTTCATGGAATTGCTTTAGAAAACGTAAAAGTTCTTGCATACAGAGAAAAATTCAAAGAAAAAGAGACCTATTCTCGACCAACTTTTGGTAAAAAGCATGTCAATTGGAGGGGGAAAATTACGGAAGATTTTTTGAATGAATTTATGAATTCAGAGTTTGATCTTTTGTTGAGTTATTATGATGTGGAAAACATTATTTTGAAACTCATAACAAGCGAATCGAAAGCTAAATTTAAAGTCGGATTTTTTGCAGCAGATCAAAGTTTAAACCGTTGGATGATTAATACAGAATTAGGAAATTATAAACTGTTCGTTTCAGAATTGTTTAGGTATTTAAAAAATATAAAATAAATTATAATTAAAATATGCAATCATTAATAGGAACTGGTGTTGCGCTTGTAACGCCATTTAAAAAAGATTTTTCAGTTGACATTGAAGCTTTACAACGAATTGTAAACTTTTCTATAGATGGCGGAGTAGAGTATCTTGTTGTGATGGGGACAACTGCAGAAAATGCAACCCTTACAGCAGAAGAGAAAGAATTGGTTATAAAGACTGTAATCGATGTAAATAAAGGAAGATTGCCTCTAGTTTTAGGAGTTGGAGGAAATAATACTATGCAGATTGTTGAAGAATTAAAAACAAGAGATTTTTCTGCTTTTGAAGCGATATTATCTGTTTCACCATATTATAATAAACCTACTCAAGAAGGAATTTATCAGCATTTTAAAGCAATTGCTGAAGCTTCTCCAGTTCCAGTAATCTTATATAATGTTCCAGGAAGAACTGCAAGTAATATGTTGCCTGCAACAGTTGTTCGTTTGGCTAATGATTTTAAAAATGTAGTTGCAATAAAAGAAGCAGCAGGAGATATGGCTCAAGCAATGCAGATTATTAAAAATGCTCCAAAAGATTTCTTAGTGATTTCTGGAGATGATATGCTTGCGTTGCCAATCGTTTTAGCGGGTGGAGCAGGAGTTATTTCTGTGATTGGTCAAGGTTTTCCTAAAGAATTTTCAGAAATGATTCGTTTAGGATTGAATAAAAAAGCTGCAGATGCATTCAAAACGCATTACTTTTTGTCTGATAGTATTGATATGATTTTTGAACAGGGAAATCCAGCAGGAATCAAACAAATCTTCCAAGCCTTAGGAATTGCTGATAATACAGTTCGTCTTCCATTGGTTTCAGTAGATGATTCTCTTGCCACAAGACTGAATGAGTTTGTAAAAAACAGCATTAAATAATTGTTAAAGTATTAGTATTTTAAGATACTAAAAAATTATTTTGCAGTCGCTAAATTAATAACTAAATTTGCCACCGAAACTTCGGTGTGATTTTGTTTTGGCATAATTGTCCTAAGAAATCATAATAACAGTAAGAAAATGAAAAAAATAGTATCGCTATTAATTGTTGTTGCCCTTTTTTGTTCTTGTAGTGAGTATCAAAAAGCTTTGAAAAATGAAGATGTTGCAGCAAAATTTGACATGGCAACAAAAATGTATGATGCTGGTAAATATTCAAAGGCAATTCGCCTTTTTGAACAGCTGGCCAGTTCTTACCGAGGAAAACCTCAGGCGGAAAAGCTATTTTACATGTTTTCACAATCGTATTATAAAACAAAACAATATTATTTAGCTGGATATCAGTTTGAAGCATTTGTTTCAGGTTATCCACGAAGTGAAAAAGTACAGGAAGCCGCGTTTTTAGGTGCGTATAGCTATTCAAAATTGGCTCCCGTTTATAGTTTAGATCAGACAGATACTGTAAAAGCATTAGAGAAATTACAAGCTTTTATTGATAATTACCCAAATTCAGAGTATGTTGCGCAGGCAAACGAAACGGTACAGAAACTGAATGGAAAACTGGAGAAAAAAGCATACGAAAATGCTAAAGGCTATAACACAATTTCAGATTATAAATCAGCATTAGTAGCTTTTGATAATTTTATTGCTGATTTCCCTGGAACTCCTTTTAAAGAAGACGCATTGTTTTATAAATATGATTCTGCATACCAATTAGCAATAAACAGTATTCCTCAGAAAATGGAAGAACGTTTGCATGTAGCACAGGCTGCTTATGCTAATTTGATGAAGTTTAAAAGCGATACAAAATACAAAAAACAGGCAGACGAAATGAATGCCAGAGTTGAAACAGATTTACAAAAATTTACTAAATAAAATAAAGTCATGGATTTAAAAAAGACGAATGCTCCTGTAAACACAATAACTTACAATAAAACAGTTATTGAAGAGCCAACAGGAAATGTGTATGAGGCAATTACCATTATGGCTAAAAGAGCAAATCAAATTAATTCAGAGATTAAAAAAGAATTGACTGAAAAATTAGAAGAGTTTGCAACTTATAATGATAGTCTAGAAGAAGTTTTTGAAAATAAAGAACAAATTGAAGTTTCTAAATTTTACGAAAAATTACCAAAACCACACGCTTTAGCTGTTCAAGAATGGTTAGACGGTAAAACTTACCACAGAAGTTCAAACAAATAATAGTACAATGTCAGTTTTAAACGGGAAAAAGATTTTACTGGGTGTTTCCGGTGGAATTGCAGCGTATAAAACAGCCACTTTAGTACGACTTTTTATAAAAGCAGGTGCACATGTCCAAGTGATCATGACACCTGCTTCTAAGGATTTTGTAACCCCACTTACATTATCTACTTTATCAAAAAATCCAGTACATTCAAGTTTCTTTAATCAGGATGATGAAGGCGAAGTTTGGAACAACCATGTTGAATTAGGTCTTTGGGCCGATTTAATGCTGGTTGCGCCTGCTACTGCAAATACATTATCTAAAATGGCTACAGGAAACTGTGACAATCTTTTAATTGCTGTCTATTTATCAGCAAAATGTCCAGTTTATTTTGCGCCTGCAATGGATTTGGATATGTACAAACATCCCTCAACTTTATCGAGCTTTGCTGCATTAAAACAGTATGGAAATGTTATGATTCCTGCTGAAAGTGGAGAATTGGCAAGTGGTTTGTCTGGTGAAGGGCGAATGGCTGAACCTGAAAATATTATCGCCTTTTTAGAAGCTGATTTAGAAAGTAAATTGCCTTTAAAAGGAAAAAAAATACTGATTACTGCAGGTCCAACATACGAAGCAATAGATCCCGTACGTTTTATAGGAAATCATTCTTCTGGAAAAATGGGATTTGATATTGCCAATGAAGCGGCAAGTTTAGGTGCAGAAGTATTTTTAATTGCTGGCCCTACACATTATAAGGCTAAAAGCAGTTTGATAAAAGTCGTTGATGTGGTTTCTGCTCAAGAAATGTATGATGCTTGTCATCTATATTTTAATGAAGTTGATGTTACGATTGCGGCTGCGGCTGTTGCAGATTATAGACCAAAATTTGTTGCAGATCAAAAGATTAAGAAAAACACAGAGGAATTTTCGATTGAACTTGAAAAGACAAAAGATATTTTATCTTCTTTAGGAGCGATCAAAAAGAATCAGTTTTTGATTGGGTTTGCATTAGAAACTGAAAATGAAATTGAAAATGCTAAGTTGAAAATTCAGAAAAAAAACTTAGATTTGATTGTTTTAAATTCCTTACAAGATAAAGGTGCCGGTTTTAAAAAAGAAACCAATAAAGTAACGTTTATTGATAAAAATTTTGAAATTGAACCAATGGAATTAAAATCAAAAGAATCTGTTGCGGCTGATATTTTGAATAAAGTTATTCTGCATTTTTCAAAATCATAAATTTAAAATACACGCCGAAAGCATAATTTGGAAACAACTTATGTTTGTAAAATTAAATATATAGACGATTATGAATAAAATAGTTACACTATTAGTATTTTTAAGTTTTGGTTTTGTACAGGCTCAGCAGCTAAACTGTACAGTAACTATTAATACAGAACGTCTAACGAACCCAAATAATCAGGTTTTTAAAACGCTTCAGACTTCTTTGTCTGAATTTGTAAATAAAACCGATTGGACTGGAGCAACTCTTAAACAGAATGAAAGAATTAACTGTTCGATGTATATTACTTTGTCATCAAACAGTTCTGATCAATTTACAGGAACAATTCAAGTTCAATCTTCTAGATTGATTTTTAATTCTACTTATTCTTCTCCAGTTTTAAATTACAACGATAAAGATTTCAATTTCAGATATACAGAGTACGAACCACTTTTGTTTAATCCAACTACTTATGAGTCAAATTTGGTTTCTGTTATATCTTATTATTGCTATTTAATTTTAGGAATGGATGCTGATACTTTCCAGATGGGAGCCGGAAATCAGTATCTTCAAACAGCGCAAAATATTGCCAATGTAGCACAACAAGGCGGATTTAAAGGCTGGAGTCAGGCAGACGGAATTCAGAATCGTTATTACCTGATTAACGATATGATTGCGCCAACGTACAGTGATTTACGTCAAGTAATGTTTGCTTATCATAATGGTTTAGACGGAATGACCGTTGACTTAAAAGCTTCTAAAGAAAAAATAAAATCTTCATTAATGCTTATTGGTAAATTGAATTCGGTTAAGCCAAATGCTTTTATAACCCGAGTTTTCTTTGATGCAAAATCAGATGAAATTGTTTCTATTTTTTCTGGCGGGCCAAGTATTACAATTACCGATTTAACAGATGTTTTAAATAAAGTATCTCCGTTAAATTCTACCAAATGGTCACAGATTAAATATTAAAATCTGTTTTCAAATTTATAATCTTCTCTAATTTTTATTTTTATATAATTGCCCTATGATTACATCGCTGTCAATTAAAAATTATGCTCTTATTGAAAAGCTAGCTATAGATTTTTCTAAAGGTTTTTCTATAATTACAGGTGAGACAGGGGCAGGGAAATCTATTATTTTAGGAGCGATAGGTCTTGTTTTAGGAAAGAGAGCTGATCTTACTTCGTTAAAAAATAAAGAAGAAAAATGTGTCATTGAAGCACAATTTGAAATTGGAAAATACAATTTAAAAGAGTTTTTTGAAGCTAATGATTTAGATTATGAAGATGAAACCATTATTAGAAGAGAAATTTTGCCTTCAGGTAAATCTCGTGCTTTTATAAATGACAGTCCTGTAAATCTTCAAGAATTGCAAGATTTGAGTTTGTATTTAATCGATATTCATTCGCAACAGCAAACTCAGGAATTATCAGAAGAAAATGTTCAGTTTAAAATTATTGATGCCATTGCAAATAATGTAGAAATAATTGCTGAATATCAAAAACTGCTTAAATCTTATAAATCAGATAAATCGAAATTGAACGCTTTGCTTAAAAAACAAAGCGATGCTGGAAAAGAGCAAGAATACCATACATTTTTATTGAATGAATTGGTTGCTGCTCAATTAAAATCTGGTGAGCAAGAAGAATTAGAAGCTGACTACGAAAAGCTAAATAACGTTGAGATAATTAAAGAATCTCTAGATAGATCTTTAGCAATTGCAAATGAAGAGCAGTTTGGTGTTTTTCATAATTTAAATGAAATTAAAAATGCATTGCAAAAAGTAGCTCCTTTTTCTGTAGAATATCAGAATTTGTTTGAAAGAATAACAAGTTTAACTATTGAATTTGATGATATTTCTAAGGAATTAGTAAACTGTTCAGAAAAATTATTGAATGATCCAGTACAATTGGAGTTAGTAAGTCAAAAATTGCAATTGATTTATAATTTGCAGAAAAAACATCAGGTAAGTTCTGTAGATGATTTGCTTCAAATTCAGTCTGATTTAGGAAATTCTTTATTGGAGCTGGATAATATGGACGAAGAAATAGCTTCTTTATCTAAAATTATCGAAGAAAAAGCTTCTGAACTAGATGATTATGCATCTAAAATACATGCAAATAGAGTAAATGCAATTCCGAAATTATCAGAACAGTTAATTTCAATTTTAGAAACATTAGGAATGCCGAATGCTCGTTTTAATATGGAGCTCCTTCCTTCAGAAACTTATTTCCAAAATGGAAAAGATGAATTGCAATTCTTGTTTTCTGCCAATAAAGGAACCGATTTTGGTTTATTGAAAAAAGTAGCTTCTGGTGGAGAAATGTCTCGTATTATGTTGGCTGTCAAAGCAATTTTGGCTAAATATTCCAAATTGCCAACATTGATTTTTGACGAAATTGATACTGGAGTTTCTGGAGAAATTGCAATCAGAATGGGGGAGATTATGAAAGAAATGAGCTCAACAATGCAGATATTTGCGATCACGCATTTACCGCAGATTGCAGCAAAAGGAGATTCTCACTTCAAAGTTTCTAAATCTACAATTGGAGACGATACGCAGTCGGAGTTGAAACTTTTATCACAAGAAGATCGAATTATCGAAATTGCTCAAATGTTATCTGGAGCAAATATTTCAGATTCGGCTTTAAATCATGCAAAACAATTATTGAATTAAAATACCACAATGGAAAGTCTAAGTTTTTACGAAAATCAGTTTATAAAAGCAGATTCGTTAATTTCTGAGGGAAACTCAGCAGATGCCAAAGAATTGCTGGAAGAAATACTATCTCAGTATCCTGATTTTGGAAAAGCACACAATCATTTAGGATGGATTTATTACAATAAGCTAAGCGATTTCGAAAAAGGAATTTACCACTATAAATTGGCCATGAAATTTGATCCTAAATATCCTGCGCCATATTTAAATTATACTTATTTGCTAATTGATATTGGAAGATATGAAGAAGCAAAAAAGCATATTGATTTTACTAAAGCAAATTTAGAAAATGCTGATAACTCTTCTTATAACAGTGAATTAGGTAGAATGGCGGAGTACGAAAACCAATATACCGACGCTTACAACTTTTATAAAGAAGCGAAGAAAAATGCATTAAACCCAAATTTTATTGACAATATGAGCGCTAATATGAAAAGGGTTAAGGATAAAATGTCTATTTTTGAAAAATTAAAACTGAAATTGAAATAATACAAAAAAAATAATTGCAAGATGATTATAGAACCTAGAATGAGAGGATTTATTTGTTTGACTGCCCACCCAACGGGAGCTGAGCAAAATGTAAAAAATCAAATCGAATACGTAAAATCTAAAGGAGAAATCGCTGGTGCTAAAAAAGTTTTAGTTATTGGTGCTTCTACAGGTTTCGGATTGGCTTCAAGAATTACTAGTGCTTTTGGTTCTGGTGCATCAACAATTGGTGTGTTTTTTGAAAAACCACCAGTTGAAGGAAAAACAGCTTCTCCAGGATGGTATAATTCTGCAGCATTCGAAAAAGAAGCTAATAAAGCAGGTTTATATGCAAAAAGTATTAACGGGGATGCTTTCTCAAACGAAATCAAAAGAGAAACGCTAGACTTAATCAAAGCTGATTTAGGACAAGTTGATCTTGTAATTTATAGTTTAGCTTCACCAGTACGTACAAATCCAAATACAGGTGTTACGCACCGTTCAGTTTTAAAACCTATTGGACAAACATTTACAAATAAAACTGTTGATTTTCACACAGGAAAAGTTTCAGATGTTTCTATCGCTCCTGCAAACGAGGAAGATATTGAAAATACTGTAGCAGTTATGGGAGGTGAAGACTGGGCAATGTGGATTGATGCTTTGAAAGCTGAAAATTTATTAGCTGAAGGAGCTGTAACAGTTGCTTATTCTTATATTGGACCATCATTAACTGAAGCAGTTTACAGAAAAGGAACAATCGGTCGTGCAAAAGATCACTTAGAAGCTACTGCATTTACTATCGAAGATTCTTTAAAATCTATTGGAGGAAAAGCTTATGTTTCTGTAAATAAAGCTTTAGTTACTCAAGCAAGTTCTGCAATTCCAGTAATTCCATTATATATTTCTCTTTTATATAAAATCATGAAAGAAGAAGGAATTCACGAAGGATGTATTGAGCAAATTCAGCGTTTATTCCAAGACAGATTATACAATGGTTCTGAAGTTCCTGTTGATGAAAAAGGAAGAATCAGAATTGATGACTGGGAAATGCGTGAGGACGTTCAAGAAAAAGTGGCTAAATTATGGTTAGAAGCAACTACAGAAACATTGCCAGAAATTGGTGATTTAGCTGGTTATAGAAGTGATTTCTTAAATCTATTCGGATTTGAAGTGCCTGGTGTTGATTATAATGCAGACACAAACGAAGTTGTTGAGATTGAAAGTATCAAATAACAATATTTTACTAAGTAAAACGAAAAACCATCAGCCAAAAGTTGATGGTTTTTTTGTTAATATACCATATCTTTGTTAAAATTTTACAACATTAAAAATATACCCTTTAATAACGCGCATTCTGCTATGATTTTTTCTTTAATTATACCCGTGTATAATCGTCCGGATGAAGTTGATGAGCTTTTAGAAAGTCTCTCAAAATCTGATTATAATGAAGCTTTTGAAATTGTTCTTGTCGAAGATGGATCTTCAATTCCATGTCGAGATGTGGTGATGAATTATCAAGGAAAATTAAATATATCATATTATTTTAAAGAGAATTCAGGACCGGGAGATTCTAGAAATTTTGGGATGGAGAGAGCAAGAGGCGATTATTTTATCATTTTTGATTCAGATTGTATTATTCCGTCGCAATATTTGACAGAAGTTCGAAAAGAATTAGATAGTAATTATGTAGATTGTTTTGGAGGTCCAGACAAAGCTCTAGACAGCTTTTCTGATATTCAGAAAGCTATTAATTTTGCTATGACTTCCTTTTTGACAACTGGTGGAATTAGAGGTGGTTCTGAGAAGATAAACAAATTTCAGCCGCGTAGTTTCAATATGGGAATTTCTAAAAAAGCTTTTGAAGCATCAAAAGGTTTTGGAAACATCCATCCAGGAGAAGATCCTGATTTATCGATTCGTTTATGGAATTTAGGTTTCGAAACAAGACTGTTTAAAGAAGCTTATGTGTACCACAAAAGAAGAATTGATTGGGAAAAATTTTCTATTCAGGTTAATAAATTTGGAATTGCTAGACCAATTTTAAATAGCTGGTATCCAGAACATAATAAACTAACTTTTTTCTTTCCTACCTTGTTTATTCTAGGATTATTATTAGCTTTTTTATTGTTAATTTTCAATATTGATATTTTATTACAATTATATTTCGTATATTTCGTTATAATTTTTCTTACAGCTAGTATTCAAAATAAAAGTATTAAGATTGGATATCTATCTTTAATTGCAGTGTGGAAACAATTTTTTGGTTATGGAACAGGATTTCTTAAATCATATATTAAAGTGATTTTGTTAAAGAAAAAACCACAAGAAGCTTTTCCGCGTATGTTTTTTAAATTATAAGAATGACAAAAGTTATTGGTCTTACAGGAGGAATTGGCAGTGGTAAAACAACTATTGCGAACTATTTTGAAGAAATGGGCGTTCCTGTTTATATTGCTGATGATGGTGCCAAAAGAGTAATGCAATCAAAAAATATTCTCGCAGAAGTGAAATCTGCTTTTGGTGGCAGTATTTTTGATGGAGAAGTTTTAGATAGAGCAAAATTAGCTCAGATCGTTTTTAATGATAAAGAACAATTAGCAAAATTAAATGCAATTGTGCATCCAGCTGTAAAAAGTGATTTTGAGTCTTGGATGAAAAAGCATGAAAATCATGATTATGTTATGTACGAAGCAGCCATTTTATTTGAAAGCGGACGTTATAAAGATTGTGATGTAATTATAACCGTTACAGCTCCAGAAGAAGTAAGGATAGAACGTGTTATAAAGAGAGATAAAACTACTAGGGAACAAGTTTTAAGCAGAATGAAAATGCAGTGGAATGACGAAAAACGAATTTCTGAGAGCAATTTCGTGATTAATAACAATAATCTTAAAAAAGCTAAAGAAGAAGTTGTTAAAATTCTTAAAATTTTAAATATAAAACAAAAACAGTCTTAAATGTTAATATTTGGTTAATGTATTATTTAGTATATTGTTAAAATATTAATTTTGTTTCGATGAATAAATTATTTTTTAGAATACTTGTTTTACTGATGAGTCTGTCCTTGATAGGGATAATTCTAGTGCAAGTGTTTTGGTTCAATTCTTCGTTCAAAAATAATGAAGAGCAATTTAAATACCACGTTACTCAAGTAATTGGAAATGTTGCAGACAAACTGGAACAACAAGAAGAGTACAGTTTCTACGACAAATACAACCGTATAAAAGACAGTACGGGGAAAATTCCAAAAAAAGAAGATTTACTGGAAGTACTTTATGTGCAAAGAAACCCAAAAACAAATAAAACAATTGTCTATTCGAGTACTTTAACATCGGAAGATTATGATATTAATGGATCGGTTTTTGATAAAAAATTCAGTAGTGAGCGTTTTAAAAATTTTAGTTCAAGAAGAGTAACTGAAGTTTATAACAACAACAACGGTATTGATAATAATAATTTAGGGCAAAGTATTATTCCGGATATTAGAACAGAAAAATCTGGAAGTTTAGATATTTTAAATAAAGTTCAACAGCAAATTCAATATAAAGACATTGCCGCTTTAACTCCAATCGAAGGGAGGATTACAAAAGACAAGCTTTATAAATTATTGAAGAAAGAACTTGAAGAATATGAGGTTAAAACGAAGTTCGAATTCGGGATATATAGTAGTGGAATTCCAACAAAGATTAAATCTGATGGATTTCATTCTTTAGATAAAGAGGCAACTTATAGTATTCCTATTTATACGGATAATGAAGGAAATAGTAGGTATGAATTATCGGTTACTTTCCCGCATAAAAAGAAATTTTTATTATCTGAATTGTTAAGTATAACTATTTTATCGATAGTTTTTACATTAATTATAATAGTTGCATACACAAGTGCGTTAAATCAATTATTGCGTCAAAAACATATTTCTGAAATCAAAACCGATTTTATTAATAATATGACGCATGAGTTTAAAACTCCAATTGCAACCATAAATTTAGCATTAGATGCTATCAGAAGTCCAAAAGTTATTGAAGATAAAGAAAAGGTTTATCGTTATCTTCAAATGATTAGGGATGAGAATAAAAGAATGCACGCTCAGGTTGAAAATGTACTGCGTATTTCTAAACTAGAAAAGAGAGAGTTGGATATTACAAAAGAACCAACTGTGGTTACAGATGTAATTGACGATGCGATAGAACACGTAAACTTAATTCTAGAAGACAGAAAAGGTACTGTAGTAAAGCATTATAATGCAGCAAGAACAACCTGTTTAATAAATGAAGTTCACTTTACAAATGTGTTGGTTAATATTTTGGAAAATGCCATTAAATATTCACCTGATGAACCAGAAATCGAAATCTTTACTGAGAACATTAAAGATATGATTTTGATAAAAGTGAGAGATCATGGATTAGGAATGAGTAAGATAGCTCAAAAACGAGTATTTGAGAAGTTTTACAGAGAACATACTGGAGATCTTCATAATGTGAAAGGACATGGGTTAGGACTTGCTTACGTAAAGAGAATAGTAGAGGATCACAATGGTCAAGTATATGTAGAAAGCGAAAAAGGAAAGGGTAGCACCTTTATAATAAAAATACCATTAATAAATTAAAATATGGAAAATACTAACAAAAGAATACTTTTAGTAGAAGATGACCTAAATTTTGGGGCGGTTCTTAAAGATTATCTAATGTTAAATGACTTTGAAGTTACTTTAGCTAAAAACGGTATGGAAGGTTTCGAAAAATTCAAGAAAGATGTATATGATTTATGTATTCTTGATGTCATGATGCCTTATAAAGATGGTTATACTTTAGCCAAAGAAATTAGAGAAAAGAACAGTGAAGTGCCAATTATCTTTTTAACAGCAAAATCTATGAAAGAAGATGTGTTAAAAGGTTACAAAGCTGGTGCTGATGACTATTTAAATAAACCTTTTGATTCAGAAGTTCTTTTAATGAAAATTAAAGCAATCATTCAAAGAAAATCTGCTGATACAAAAGCTGAACAAGTGCAGTTTGAATTTAATATTGGTAAATTCCATTTAAATTCAAAACTTAGATTCTTGACTTACCAAGATGAAGAGCCAATCAAATTATCTCCAAAAGAAAATGAATTGCTTAAAATGTTGATTCTTCACGAAAATGATTTAATGCCGAGAGAATTAGCTTTAACTAAAATCTGGAGAGACGACAACTACTTTACTTCAAGAAGTATGGATGTTTACATCGCGAAATTGAGAAAATATCTAAAAGCAGATGAAGATGTTGAAATCTTAAACATTCACGGAGAAGGATTCAGATTAGTTGTAAAAAGCAAAGTTACTGAATAACAAATTCACTATAAATAGTATAAGCCCTGAGAAATCAGGGCTTTTTTTGTGTTTAGGAATGAAATTTAGCATCCAATGTCACCAATTGCCATTAGTTTATAGATAATGTAAATCGTAGAGATGCACTGTATTGCGTCTACACAAAGTGAATCATCATCTTTATCGAATTACGATTGTGTAACTTCCTTCGTCGAATTGACAGACAAAGCTAAAAATAATTAGAATTTGGATTTTTTTATTGAATATTTTAAGTTGAATTTATTGTGTTTATAATTTTGATTTTCAAATAGATAATGTGTGTTTTTAAAGTGAATAAAATGTGTGATTTATTTTTGACACGAATTTTCTTTAAAATAAATTTGGAAAATCAAAAAACAATTCTGAATATTTGCAAACGAAAAAAATAATAACCCTTTAAAACGAAGAAATAGTGTTTGTACTTACATCGACATCTCAGAGCTTTACACCAAATGGTTTTGGTGAAGTGATTCTTCGTGGCTTATTTCAATCTTAGAAATACATTTTTAGATATATAAAAAAGCCCGAAGACTATAAGTTTCGGGCTTTTTTTATTCTAGACACTTCAAAATTTTCCCGAAAATCGATTTTTAGAATTTATCCTTGAGGATAAAAGGTTAAGCCTTTTTGGCTGTTAATTTAATGCACGATAATTTTTTTATGGAAAATTATACGGTAGATGAGTATGCTTTATGTACTCGTTTTAAAAGTAAAAGAAGAAAGAAAAGATTAGTAAAAGAAGATTTTGAAAGACAATTAATCCAACTGGACAATCTTGAAAAAAAACTTTGGAAACAGCGTAATAACTTGCCTTGGATCCTGCTTGATGAGCCTTATCAAAAAGGATGGCAACGTCATTTTAAATTAAGAGATGATGTTGTAAGATCAAGTGAAGCAGAATTTTACAAAACTCTGTTGGAAAAGATAAATACTTGGCAATTTTCTTCGGATAAAACCTTTAAAAAAAGGAAAAGTAAAAAGAGAAAAAATGCTTCTTCTGTGCAAATTCAAAAGCTAAAAGAATTTACTGAAAGTGAATGGAACAGCCCGAAATTGGAATTGTCAGAAAGAGAAAAAGTACATTTTAGCAAGCAAGAACGTTGGAGTAAAGTTTTTGAGAGATATAGAATTCATTATGTGTTTAACGAGCCTTGGCGCTATGTACTTCAGGTAAAACCTTACATGATTACGCACAAAAGAATGTTGGATTCTGATTTAGAAAGTGAAATTCAGCTTATTTTAAATTATACTTCAAATTATAATCTTAGAGGAAAAATAAACAGATTAGTAAAGGGGCTGTCTTATAATTGGGGGTATTTTCAAAGTGAAAACCCAAGAGAGATAAGTCCAATAAAAAATAAAAGTCTACACCTATTGTATCAGCAATATGTAGATGAAATGATATAAAATCATGGGAAATAAATTATCTGGAAAAGACCTGATTAAATTAGGTTTTCCAAAGAACAATTCAATAAATATAGCTTTAGGGCAAATAAACAGATATAGAAAAAGAGAAAAAAAGGAATCTATTCTAACAGAAGCAAAAGACGTATTGTTAAATCCTGAAAAATATGAAGGAAACGGAACGTGGGGAAAAGTTGCTGAAGGTTTAATCAAGCCTGTTCAAGTAAGAATGCATCAGTTAAAAACAACGAGAGCACCTTTTTCGATTTTTGGCGAAAACGAAATTGATCAGCAAGCTAAATTTCAATTGTATGATTCATTGAAACTGCCAATTTCGGTTGCTGGAGCTTTAATGCCAGATGCGCATTCGGGTTACGGATTACCAATTGGGGGAGTGTTGGCGACTGATAATGCGGTTATTCCGTACGGTGTTGGAGTTGATATCGGATGCAGAATGAGTCTTTCGATTTTTGATTTGCCAGCTTCTCATTTCAAAGGAAGAGAACATCAATTAGAAGCAATTTTAAGAGATAATACCAAGTTCGGAATGAATGAAGTGCAATCTTCAAGAGTCGATCATGAAGTTTTTCATAAGAGCGAATTTCAAGATATTCCGTTGTTAAAAAATCTTTTGCCAAAAGCTTACAAACAATTGGGAAGCTCAGGTGGAGGAAACCATTTCGTAGAGTTCGGAATTGCAAAAATTGATAATCCGGAGAATGAATGGAAATTGGAAAAAGGAGAATATTTTGCTGTTTTATCCCACAGTGGTTCTCGCGGATTGGGCGCTAATATTGCAAAACATTACACGTATTTAGCGACTAAGCAATGTCCGTTGCCGAAAAATGTGCAGCATTTAGCTTGGCTGGATTTGAATACACATGACGGTCAGGAATATTGGCTGGCTATGAATTTAGCTGGAGAGTATGCAAAAGCTTGTCACGATGATATTCATAGAAGAATTGCCAAAGCGATCGGGAAAAGAGTAGTGGTAACTATAGAAAATCACCACAATTTTGCTTGGAAAGAAATGGTAAACGGTCAGGAATGTATTGTGCATAGAAAAGGAGCGACACCTGCAGGTGAAGGTCAGTTGGGGATTATTCCTGGTTCGATGACAGCACCAGGTTTTATTGTGAAAGGAAAAGGAAATCTGGAGAGTTTGAACTCAGCTTCGCATGGCGCTGGACGTTTGTTTTCTAGGGCTAAATGTAAAAGCAGTTTTACGCAAAGTCAGATTAATAAAGAATTGAAGAAACACGATGTGACTTTGATTGGCGGTAATATTGACGAAGCTCCAATGGCATACAAAGACATTACAAAAGTGATGGCAAACCAAACAGATTTAGTTGAAGTTTTAGGAACATTTACGCCTAAAATTGTTAGAATGGATCGCTAAAAATTAAAAAATTATGGAAAGATTTCAAGACGAAAATAAATGGCTGGGAAGCTTTTATAATGAGATTTTGGTTAAGTGTCCAAAATGCGAATCGAAAGCAGCTGTCAAAGAAGAATTAAAGGAAAAATGTGAATGTGGAAAATGCCACAGCATGGTTTTTGAATGCAAAAAATGCTTTTATAAAATAAAAGAAGCTGTGTATCAATACATCGCTTTTGGCAAAGAATATTGTAATAATTGCTACGAAAAATTTGAATATCATTCACAACCATTAAAAGAGAAACCTTTAACGTACAAAACGAAATGTCCTCATTGCAATTTTCAAGAGGAATGGAAAACGAAAACATATAGAGTTAGAGAAGAATCAAAACTCGACAATGGTTTAGTGAGAGAAATGTGGTATGATTTACCGCTTTGGTTTCAAAAAGAATTTGATGGGAAAATCTTTTGGGCGTATAACCTTGATCATATTGATTATTTGGAAAAATATATTGGTGCTGATTTAAGAGAACGCAATTCAAAAGCAAATTACACATCAAGTTTGGTGGCTCGTTTACCGCAATTTGTAAAAGCAGCAAAAAATAGAGAAAAGCTGCTCAAAATTTTAAAGAAATGGAAAGAATAATTCAGATAACAGCGGGTCGCGGACCTGCAGAATGCACTTGGGTGGTTGCCCAAGTGCTTAAAAAAGTTTTGGAAGAAGCACAAGAACAGCAATTGGAAACGGTTTTACTGCAAAGAGAAGCTGGAATTGAAAATGGAACTGTAGAAACTGCTTCGATCGCTATAAGAGGAAAAAATGCAGATCAGTTTGTGAATTCTTGGATAGGAACAGTTCAATGGATTGGTCATAGTCAGTTTAGGAAAATGCACAAGCGCAAAAACTGGTTTATTGGAATTTTTGAAATCGAACAACAGAAAAATAACTTGTTTTCTGAAAACGATATTCAATATCAGGCAATGCGAAGCTCGGGAGCAGGAGGACAGCATGTAAATAAAGTAAGTTCTGCGATTCGGGCAACTCATATTCCGACAGGAATTGCAGTAGTTTCAATGGACAGCCGTTCACAGCATCAAAACAAAAAACTGGCAACAGAAAGATTAATTAAAAAACTAGAAGACGAGAAATTACTTCAGCTTAAAAATCATGTGGGAAAACAATGGGAAAATCAGCTTAATATACAGCGAGGAAATCCTGTGAGAGTTTTTACTGGAAGTGATTTTAAAAAGAATAAAGTGGAGAAAAGTTACAAAGGAACTCGTCAAAAATTGAAGAACGATTTGCGGAATGAGCATAATTAAAAGTTGGTCGCAATAAACGATGATGATATGCGAATTATATGTGACCAAAAAAAACAATAAATATCGACACATAAAATGAAAACAATTGATAAATACCTTTTTCAAGCATTGGATAATTACCCTTATTCACTTGAAGAAACTATAGAATCTTTGGATTATGCTTTTTCTTATGATAATAAAAATACAATGGTTTTGTGTTTATACGGAAGAATTCAGGCAGAGCAATTAATGAATTATGAAGAAGCGAAATCTTATTTTCAGGAAGCTTTAGCGATTAATATTCATGCTCTTGAAGTTTATCCGTATTATTTGCAGACTTTAATTGTGAATGAAGATTTCGAAGAAGCTCAAAAATTGATTGACTTTGCTTTGACTATTAAAGGAATAAATAAATCAATGATTTTTGTAAAGAAAGCTGTTTTGTTAGAAGTGCAGCATAAATTTAAAGAAGCTTTGAAAGAAATTAAGCAAGCAAAATTATATTCTATTCAGCATGATTATGATTCTGGAATTAGTGAAGTAGAAAAGCGAATTAAAGATAAAGTAGATTTGTTGGAAAAGAAGAAACCTAAAGAAAAAAAGAAAAGTGCTAAAAAGAAAGCGAAATGATTTTGATTAACGAAAAACGATGCAACTTCGCATCGTTTTTTGTTTATTTTGATTGGGTGTACGCAAAGTTTGTCATTTCGACGAAGGAGAAATCTCCACGAGTAGCTCCGCAATGAGAGTCCAATCTTTATGGAGTCACTTGCGAAGATTTCTCCTTCGTCGAAATGACAAGACTGTGGGGATATTGTTAGATTAAAGAAATTTTATTTCCAGTGTAATTCTAATGCAAAACAATTTTTATCACCTTTTGTAATGCTGAATGTTGTTGCTGAATGATCTTCATTTTCATTTTCGTGGATTACAACCTGATCGTTTAGAGAAAGTTCTTTTAGGAAATTCATTTCGAAGCTTTTAACTTCTTGTTTTAGAATTCTTTTGGCATCGACATGATCTAAACACCATTCCAGATATTTTACATTATTCGCATGATTTACAATATCTAAATCAGATAAATAAACCGTTTTTTCAAAAACTGATTCTTTATCAGGATTAATGTTAATTCTAGAAAAACCTTCAACAGTTGCTCTGTTATCTGGGTAAAGTTCGAAATGTTCATAAGGCAAAGCTAAAGCTTCTGGACGTCGTGCTTTGGTATTAAAAACAGCCCAATAAGTTTCACTACCAACAATCTTTTTTCCGTTTACATACATTTCAAGCGCACGAACCGAACGTGAATTTTCAAGACTATTAATCCAAGTTTTTACCGTTACAACATCCTGCCATTTTGGTAAAGCAGTTATTTCTACACGCATTCTGCTTAAAACCCAAGCCTGATCAAATTCCTGCATGTCTGTAAAGCTGATTCCGCCAACTTCTGAATGCGCAGCAGCGGTAAGCTGTAAAAGATTGCATAAATCGGTGTATTTTAAGTAGCCGTTTGGCGTACATTGTGTAAAATTAATTTCCCAGTCTTTACTCAAAACTGATGTGAAATTTGGTGATATAGGCATTGCTAATTTTAGATTTTAGATTGATGATTTTAGATTTTCTTCGATGCAATGAATAATCTCATTTCTGTCGGTCGAATAATCAAACCATTTGGTGTTTTCATTTCGTTTGAACCACGTTAACTGTCTTTTAGAAAATCGGCGTGTGTTCTTTTTTATTTCTTCAATTGCGAATGGCAAAGTGAATTCTCCGTCAAAATAACTAAATAATTCTCTATAACCGACCGTTTGTAAAGCATTTAACTCTTTGTTGGGATAAAGTGATTTGGCTTCTTCCAGTAATCCCATATTGATCATGATATCGACGCGTTGGTTGATTCTGCTATAAATAATTTCTCTGTCGGCGTCTAAGCCAATTAAAATAGGAGTGAAGTTTCTGTTGTTTTTCTTCAAATTTAGAAATGAAGAATATGGTTTTTGTGATCCTATGCAAACTTCTACAAAACGCATCATTCGTTGAGGGTTTTGTAATGTCTGCGGATTTTCTATTGTTATTTTTTGATAATAATCTGGATCTAAATTTTGTAATTGCTCTTGAAGATATTCGATTCCAAGTTTTTCGTAATTTGAATTTACTTCAGATCGAACTTCTGGATTTATTTCTGGAAATTCATCAAAGCCTTTTAAAATAGCGTCAACATATAAACCAGAACCACCAATTAAAATTGCAAAATCATCATTTTGATATAATTCTTCGAGTTTTGAAAGTGCTTCTTTTTCGTAATCGCCAACGGTATAATTTTCAAAAATGGATTTGTTTTGAATAAAATGATGTTTCGCTGCGTTTAATTCTTCCTGACTTGGAACGGCGGTTCCAATAGTCATTTCTTTAAAAAACTGACGGCTGTCGCAAGAAATAATTTCGCATTTAAAATGTTGTGCCAAAGCAATGCTTAAGGCGGTTTTACCGATAGCTGTTGGTCCGACAATGGTGATTAGGTACTTCATATTTTTTAGCCCAGATGGAAATGGAAACCCCGGACTTATATTTGTTTGTTTTTTTTGGAATAAAAGAGCGACCAGCGGAAGCTCCTTTTATGACTTTAAAAAAACAACAAAGATAAGGAGGAGTTGCAATGTACAGCTGGATTAGCTTCTTATTTTAATTATTTGGCAATTCTGTTCCGCATTGATAACAATATTTTGCGTTATCAAAATGGACTTGAGACTGGCATTTTCTGCATGTTTTTTTACTGTTTACAGCATTGTTTTTTAGACTGCTTTTTGCAAATTCGGCTGTGACAATTCCTGTTGGAACAGCAATTATTCCGTAACCTAAAATCATTACAAATGCTGCAATAAATTGTCCTAAAGGAGTTTGCGGAGAAATATCTCCATAACCAACTGTTGTCAAAGTAACAATTGTCCAATAAATTCCCATTGGAATACTTGTAAATCCTGATTCTTTTCCTTCAACCAAATACATTATTGAGCCTATAATTATGGTGCTGATTAAAACGAAGTAAATAAAAACTAGAATTTTTTCTTTACTTGCATCAATGGCTTCTTTTAATTGTAAAGATTGATGATTGATTTGCGGAATATGTAAAATTTTGAACAATCGAAGAAAACGTAATGCTCTTACGATTGATAAAATACTTGCACCAGGAAAAAAGATCGATAAATACATTGGTAATACGGCTAATAAATCGATGATTCCGTAGAAGCTGAAAATGTATTTTATTGGTTTTTGAATGGAGATAATTCTCAGAATATATTCAATAGTGAAAAATATCGTAATTATCCATTCGCAAATCAGTAATTGGTCGTGATATTTAGAACTGATTCCTTGAACAGTATCAAGCATTATTAAAAGAACACTCAGCAAAATCAAGCCCAAAAGAATTAAATCGAACATTCGTCCTAAGATGGTGTCGGTGCCATAAAGGATGATTTTGATTTTTTCTCTGAAGTGCTCGTATTTTGATTTTTTGTTTTTCATATCTAATAAGATGATGAAAGATTATATTTTAAAAATTAAGAATCTTTAATGACTTGCTTTTGCGGATGTAGCTTTGAATAATGTTCTTTACATCTCTGTTGTGCTGCATTGGGATCAGAATGTTTTTGAGTATATCAATATTTGTGATTTGATAATTTAAATCGTAATAAGCATAACCTTTGTAAGTTCCGTTTTCGATTAAAATCGCACTTCTTTCATTTATATTTCGGCCTCTGTCGATTAAGATCATGCTTTTATTTTCGAAACTGTTTTCTGAGATAAACTGCTGTACTCTTAAATTGTAAACTTCTGATGTAACTTCGCCAATACAAGCGCCGTCGCATTCTTTGATTTTATATTGAAAGCACTCTTTTTTGGTTTGATATAAACCGGTTAATTTTTGGCACAAATGATACTTTGTTGTAAATCTAAAAAGTGCATTTTTGCCTTCCTGTAAAGAAGCAAAAGATGTAATTTCTTTTTTACGTCCGTCTGCTTTTTCCAGTTTTAAATTGATATATCCGTTTGTATCTTTTTCAGCATATAATGCGAAAGGAAAAACGGTTTTCTTTTGCGAACGATTATATCTAGGACGATTGATTTTTACCTCTTGACTTTCTTTTAAAAGCGCAATTAGTTCGCTTCCAGTTTCATCGTATGTTATGGTGAAAACTTCAGCCTGAATTCTTTTGCTTTTGGTTGTAATTCCAGTAAAATGCTGATTGACTCTTTTTTTGATATTTTGGCTTTTGCCAATATAAATCAAAGTTCCACCTTCATTGTAAATATAATAAACGCCAGTTTTGGTTGGCATTTGGCTTAAAATGTCCAAGAATTTTGGAGAAATTCCTTTTTCGACTTCGAGTTTTATAAAATCTTTTACGATCGTTTTCTCTGTGTCTTTCTCCAAAAGCATTTTAAACAGCTTTGTCGTTGCCATAGCGTCTCCGCTCGCACGATGTCTGTCTGCCATTGGAATTCCGAGTGCACGAACTAGTTTTCCTAAACTGTATGAAGGTTGTTCTGGAATTAATTTTTTTGCTAATTCTACAGTACAAAGTGTTTTAGCTTCGAAATCGTAGCCTAAACGGCGAAATTCTGTTCTAAGGATTCTGTAATCAAAAGAAGCATTATGGGCCACAATTACGCAGTCTGAAGTAATTTCTATAATGCGTTTGGCGATTTCGTAAAACTTTGGAGCAGAACGCAACATTGCATTATTTATTCCAGTCAGTTTTACTACAAAGGGCTGAATCGGAATTTCAGGATTAACAAGGCTGATGAATTGATCAACTACTTCATGCCCATCAAATTTGTAGATAGCAATTTCGGTAATTCCCTCTTCATTAAATTGTCCCCCAGTGGTTTCTATGTCTAGTATTGCGTACAAATTCAGTATTCAGTCTCAGTTTTTAGTAATCAGTTAAAATCTATGGTAATTATCTTCCTCCAAAAATGCTGCTTCCAATTCTAACCATTGTGCTTCCGCATTCTATGGCCAATTGATAATCACCAGACATTCCCATTGAAATTGTTTTTAAATCAACAATTTGCAGTTTTTGGATAGAATCAAAAATAGATTTTAAATGTGTGAATTCTTTCTTTATTTGGTTTTGGTCTTCGGTAAAAGTAGCCATTCCCATTAAACCTAAGATACGAATATTTTTCAATTCTGTGAACTCTGTAGAAGTTAAAAGTTCATTTAGTTCATTTTCGTCCAAACCAAATTTAGATTCTTCTTCTGCAATGTATATTTGAAGAAGACAATCTATAATTCTATTGTTTTTTAAAGCCTGTTTATTTATTTCTTGTAATAATTTCAAACTGTCAACACCATGAATCAAAGTGATATACGGTGCCATAAATTTGACTTTATTCGACTGAACATGACCAATCATATGCCATTGGATATCTTTTGGCATTTCTTCCCATTTTTCAGTCATTTCCTGAATTTTGTTTTCTCCAAAAATGCGCTGACCTGCTTCATAAGCCTGCATCAAGTCTGAAACAGGTTTTGTTTTTGAAACAGCAACGAGAGTTACGTGTTCAGGTAATGAAGTTTTAATTGTATTTAAATTCGATTGAATCGACATGATGTTTTCTTTATTTATGAAAGAATAAACTGCTTCGAGATTTTCTCTGCTTTTTTACTTTCGCTGTAATCGTAAAAACCTTCACCAGATTTCACTCCTAGTTTTCCAGCTCTAACCATATTAACTAAAAGTGGGCAAGGAGCATATTTTGGATTTTTGAATCCGTCGTACATTACATTTAAGATTGCTAGACAAACGTCAAGACCAATAAAATCAGCTAATTGAAGAGGTCCCATTGGGTGTCCCATTCCTAATTTCATTACGGTGTCAATTTCGTAAACTCCTGCAACTTTGTTGTATAACGTTTCGATTGCTTCGTTTAGCATTGGCATTAAAATTCTATTTGCTACGAAACCAGGATAATCATTTACTTCAACAGGAACTTTACCTAATTTTTCAGATAAAGTCATGATAATTTTAGTTACTTCATCACTTGTATTGTATCCGCGGATGATTTCGACCAATTTCATAATTGGCACCGGATTCATAAAGTGCATTCCGATAACGCGTTCTGGATGTGCTACAACAGCTCCAATTTGTGTAATTGAAATTGAAGAAGTATTGGTTGCTAAAATGGTATTATGTGAGCAATATTCGTTTAATTGTTTGAAGATGTTTAGTTTTAATTCAACATTTTCAGTTGCAGCTTCAACTACTAAATCTACTCCAACAACTCCGTCTTTTAAGTCAGTATACGTGATAATATTAGTGATTGTTTTAGCAACATCTTCCTGAGTAATTGTTCCTTTAGACAACATACGATCTAAGTTTGCCGCAATAGTTGCCATTCCTTTATCTAATGATTTTTCAGAAACATCGATTAATTTTACAGTAAATCCGCTTTGTGCAAAAGTATGCGCAATTCCATTCCCCATTGTTCCTGCTCCAATTACAGCTATTGTTTTCATATTACTTTTAGTATATTATATTTTACAATTTAGCCACGAATTCACAATTTTATCGCGAATTTCGTGGCTAATTTTATTTTTAAAATTCTTTAAATTATTTATCGAAACAATCAATAATTTGATAAGCCACACGCAAAGCATCTGTAGCTTGCTCAAGTGTTACAACTGGCGTAGTATCTGTATTAATTGCATTTGCAAAAGATTCTAATTCGTCCAAAATAGCATTATTTTGCTCAACATCAGGATTAGTGAAATAGATTTGTTTTTTTACACCTTCAGCATTTTGAAGAATCATATCAAAATCTCCAGGAACTTCTGGCGCATCTTTCATACGAACCACTTCGCATTTCTTTTCTAAAAAGTCAACAGAAATGTAAGCGTCTTTTTGAAAGAAACGAGATTTACGCATATTTTTCAACGAAATTCTGCTTGCCGTTAAATTGGCAACACAGCCATTTTCGAATTCGATTCTGGCATTGGCAATATCTGGAGTATCACTAATTACAGATACACCACTGGCGTGAATATCTTTTACTTTTGAATTAACGACACTTAAAATAGCGTCAATATCATGAATCATTAAATCTAAAACCACAGGAACATCTGTACCACGCGGGTTAAATTCTGCCAAACGATGTGTTTCTATAAACATCGGATTTTCGATCATGTTTTTTGTAGCAATAAAAGCGGGATTAAAGCGCTCTACGTGACCAACTTGTCCTTTTACATTGTATTCTTTTGCTAAAGCAATAATTTCTTCGGCTTCTTCTACAGTGTTGGCAATTGGTTTTTCGATAAAGATATGTTTTCCAGATTTGATCGCAACCTTTGCACATTTGTAGTGTGAAAGTGTTGGAGTTACAATATCAATCACGTCGACAGCGTGAATAAGTTTTGCAATTGTGCTGAAGTTTTTATAGCCAAACTCTTTTGAGATTCTTTCGGCATTTTCTTGATTTTCGTCGTAAAATCCAACTAATTCGTATTTGTCAGATTGTTGTAATAAGCGTAAATGTATTTTACCAAGATGACCAGCACCTAAAACTCCTACTTTTAACATGAGAATGTATTTTAAACAAAAATATAATTTATTTGTTGAACGTGAAAATGAAAGCTACAAAGATTTAGTGATTTGATAATTTAAATTAATCTCACTTATGTTTTTATTAATTAATAAAAATCTCTGTTAAACATAGTGAAGTAGACAACTAAAAGTATTCCGAATGAGATTGCTAAAAATTGCGTATATAGATCTTCAATTTTGCGGTTTGTTTTTTTATTGACAACATAAGTGTCTGAATAATCGTCGTGTAAATTTTTCCCCATTAGAAAAGAGAAACTTTCAAACGGAAAAAATCGAAGTAATGTTCGTTTCAGAATCATTTGAAAACTTGGTGAATTTCCTTCTTCATCTGTTATATAACATGATGTCATAAATTTTGCAGGAGTAGTTTTGAAAATAGATTCAAATAATAGATAATATATAAATTTAACGGCCCAAAAGAATACTATGCTAGCAAATTGTTCACCAAAAGCACTTTTGAAATAGCTGAAAAAAGTCATTATGTCGTTACGTCGATCTGCGTATTCGATATATCCAAAAACAATTACAAGTATGATGAAAGAATCGATGAATAAATTTAAAAAGCGTTTTGTGTTTGATGCGTTTTCAAGGGCGCTTTCGGTTATTTGAATATCATCTTCAATTACTTTGTGATTTAGCTCTTTGGTTAGGAATTGGTAGGAGATGAAAATGTACAATAGCGTTATTGTGATATAAGAAACACTGTAAATATTTAGTTTTTCCAAATTAAAAAGAAGAATAAAAGAGACTATTTTTGTTATAGAATCTAAAAATACTAAACAATAATTGAAAGCTAATAGTTTGGTTTCTTTGTATTTTGAAAAATAATAAATTAAAGTACCCAAAAGGAAAGTTAAAATAAAAAACAAATTTACAAGTCCTAGGGAAATAGTGCCACCTGGTGTGCCATGAATTACGTATCTAGGTATATAAATGTCCATTCCTGCAAAGCCATATGGCTGAATGTCTAATAGTATAAAATTTAAAAATTCCGTAACATCTTCAAAATCATAAAAAACAAAAAAAAAGGATTTTAAAATCCCCATTAGTGAAAAAAGTAGAGATAAGGCAAGTATAGTTTTCTTCATAAAAGATTAGATTTCATTTAGGTTAGTACATAAATCAAAAATAGAAATTAAATCATAAAAAAGTAGTTGACTTTTGATAATTTGTTTTCTTATTTTTGCGAAAATAAAACCTACCCATTTTGAAAGATACAGCTAAACATCAAGGACTTCGTAATCAATTAGTAACGACTTTAGAGCAAAAAGGAATTACTGATAGAGCGGTTTTGGATGCGATAAAAAAAATTCCAAGACACCTTTTTTTGAATTCAAGTTTTGAAGATTTTGCCTATCAAGATAAAGCATTTCCTATTGGTGCGGGACAAACCATTTCTCAGCCTTATACAGTGGCTTTTCAGTCGCAATTGCTTGAAATTAAGAAAGATCACAAAGTTTTAGAAATCGGGACAGGTTCTGGTTATCAGACCGCTGTTTTATTTATGCTAGGCGCTAAAGTATTTACGGTCGAAAGACAAAGTGAATTATTTAAAACAACATCTAATTTGTTTCCAAAATTAAATATCCGTCCAAAGCACGTTTCTTTTGGAGATGGCTACAAAGGATTGCCAAATTTTGCTCCGTTTGACAGTATTATAGTTACGGCGGGCGCGCCATTTATTCCGCAGCCGTTAATGGCTCAATTAAAAATAGGAGGAAGACTTGTTATTCCGCTTGGAGAAGATGTTCAGATTATGACTTTATTAATCAGGAAAAACGAAACTCAATTCGAAAAACATGAATTTGGAGAATTTAGATTTGTTCCTTTATTAGAAGATAAAAATTAATAAGAAAGCCCGTTTTTAAGCGGGCTTTTTTTATGAAGTCAATTCTATTGCTTTATCTAAATTTTGTTTTTCAATTTTTAGAACATAATTAATAAAAATCGATTTGTCATTTTTGTTTTGACTTTCTTCTATTGAAAATAAATATTCATTTTTACTCTTGATATTTCCTTCTGCCACAACGTAAACATAATTGTTTAGTAGTAAAATCATATTTAGAACCAAATTAGCTATTTGAATATTTCCATTTTCAAAAGGATTTATTGTAATTATTTTTAAATGCGCTTCTGATGCAAGGATTATGGGGTGAAGATTGTTTTTTTGTGTTTCATACCAATTAAAAAACAAGTTCATTTCCTTGATAATCAAAGAATCATTTTTATATTTTCCTGAGTTTTTATCTATTCCCTTAAAGATTAAATTGTGAAGAAAAAGCAATTCCTTTTCACTAAATGCCATTTTCTTTTGGCTTAAATCTTTTATATGCAAAGTTGCCTCTTGAAAGTTAATAGCTTCAAGATGTTCTTCCATGCTTTTCCCTAAAACAGTGCTTCCGTCATTAATAACAGATTTAGTTTCTTCTTGTGTTAGAGAATTTCCATTTAAGTAGATACTTTTGTAAATGAAATCTAATTCTAAAGTCTTATGGATTTGACGTAATTGTAAATGATTGAAAGATTGAATTTTATTTTTTAATGTTTCAATTTCATCTAAAATAATTTGATTGGAAGATATTATTGCTGAGTTGATCTCTTTTCTGTTGTTTTGAATTTCCTGTTCGGCTAAAAGAAGGGCCTTTAGAGCAAATTCTTCATCACCAATTTCATAAAAAATCTTTTCTTTGAGCCATGCAATCATTAATGTTTCGTAATCAATTTCTAGTAGTTGAGAAAGTTTGATTATCTGATCTTTTGTTGGTTTTCGAGTGCCAGATTCAAATTTGCTAATCAAAGCCTGATCAATACTGGCAAGCTGTGCTAACTCACGAGTTTTTAATCCTTTTTGTTCTCTAGCATTTTTTAAAAGCGATTTCATTTAATGAAAAATTTAGTCTTGACAAAAATAGTCAATTTTTTAAACAAAAGAAAAGCAGCATTTTAGAATACTGCTTTTTTGATATTTTAGTTTGGCGGAAGCGAACCATCCTTTCTCATCTCTTTTACAACCGCCTGCATAATTGCATCGACAGTTTGGCCTAAATCGGTAACGTATTGAGATTCTGTTGTTCCAGTCCAGATTAATTTGTTTTGTTTTAAAGAAAACACATTGGTTTCTACCATATAAGATGTAGTTTCTTGGTAATACCCTGGATCATAGAAGGCAGGAGAGTACATTCCGTACCAGTTCCCAAATCCATATCCGTACATTCCTGTATACATTCCGTCAAATCCGCCGTAGTACATTCCTGTATAGGTGCCAGGAACGTAATTAACTTCTTTTTCTTTGCTGACTAAGCGCATACTAACAACGCCGTCAAAGTTCTCGTCTTGTAAAATTTTTAGTTTTTGTTCTTGTGTTAATTGTGAAGTTGCATTAAGATATTGATAAGAAGTTTTGAATACTGGATTACTCGCAGCAATTCTGTTCTCGGTAATTCTTCTTGAGGCTTCATCTTTGACTAAAGCAACAACCAAAACTTTTTTAAAATGTTCCTGAGTAATAGTAACGTCAGGATCTCTCCAGCTGTTTACAATAGAAGTATTACTGCCACAACTTGATAACGCTGCAATAGCGAAAAACAAAACGAAGTACTTTTTCATATTTTACAGTTAAATTGGTTACAAGTAAAAATAACTATAAAATATTAATAAATAGAGGTTTAGGTAAAAATTAAAAAAGCTTTTTTAATTAAAAGCTTTTTTAATACGGTCTAAATCTCGTTTAGTATCTTGTTCTTTTAGAGATTCGCGTTTATCGTAGTTTTTCTTTCCTTTACAAAGACCAATCTGTAATTTGGCTAATCCTTTCTCATTTGTAAACAATTTCAAAGGAATAATAGTCAATCCTTTAGCTTGAACACTTTTATGAAGTGTTTTTAATTCTTTCTTATTAAGAAGAAGTTTTCGTTCGCTTCTAGATTTATGATTGAACTGATTTCCAAATGAATATTCTTCAATGTAAGTGTTGATGGCAAAAAGTTCCATGCCGCTAAATTCACAAAAGCTTTCTGTGATATTCGCTTTTCCTAAACGTATAGATTTTATTTCGGTGCCTGCTAAAACAATTCCAGCAGTGTATGTATCGATTATTTCGTAATCGAATCGCGCTCTTTTGTTAAGTATATTGACTGATTTTATCATAGCTGCAAATGTAAGACAAAATTGAAAAATTTTATGATGGCTAAGATAATTAAAGTTTTTTTTTAATCTATGATTTTAATCAGTTCCAACAGAAAAGCTTACTTCTAAGTTTGTCTCATAATTTCAAAAACAAATTTAATAATGAAAAAAATTGTAACGCTAGTCGGCGTTGTAATTATGGGCTTAACCGCTAAAGCCCAGGATTCAACTCAAGGACTAAAAGGAGCTTGGTTTGTAACATCTCAATTTGGATATCAGCAGACTAAAACAGCAGACGCTAAAAACACCACTTTATCAGTATTGCCAATTGTTGGAACGTTTGTTACGCCTTCAGTTGCAGTAGGTGCAGCAGTTGGGTATATTAATATTAAAGCTGATTCTGATGCAGGAACGGCGGCTAAAACAGATTTAATTGTTGCTCAGCCTTTAGTGAGAAAATATTGGAATATTGCAAGTTCGCTTTATTTCTTTGGACAAGTAGCTGTGCCAATTATTACAGGTAAGGAGAAAGAAAGTGAATTAAAAGTAAACCAAGTTGGGGTGTCTTTATCTGGTGGATTGGACTATTTTGTAACAAAAAATTTCTCTGTAGAGTTCTCTTATGATTTGGCAAACTTTACATCAACAACTATCGATCCTAAAACTGGAGACAAAACTACAGTTACCAATTTTGGTTTAGCACACGTTGCAAATGTAGATCCGTTTTATAATACCGCTTTAGCGGGAAGTAACCCAAATTTGACTTCTCCTATTTCTGTTGGATTTAAATTCGTATTCTAATTTATTCTTTGATTTGATTATCGTAAAATTCAATTTAGTAATTTTACAAAAAGAAAAGACCGTACTTTTCATAGTACGGTCTTTTTGATTATTATTTAAAAAGTATAAAATGCAAAATCAATCTAAAGATCCTCTTCACGGAATCACACTTCAAAAAATTGTCGAAATTTTAGTCGATTATTATGGCTTTGATACTTTAGGAGAATTAATTCCAGTTAAATGTTTTATTTCAAATCCGAGTGTGAAATCAAGTCTTACTTTTTTAAGAAAAACAGATTGGGCTCGTAAAAAAGTAGAAGAACTTTATATTAAAACACTTCCTAAGCTTAATTGATCTTATAATTTATAAGATATCATAACGCCTCCACGATAAGGAAGCCATTCACCACTTTTGTTCCAGTGAACTGCTTTTTCATATCTGCCTGGAGTTCCGTCATTATAATATCCGTGATAAAATCCTTGATGCCATCCGCCACCTACAAAAAAGTCAAGTAAAAATTTATCGTTTAATTTTAAGTTGTAACCAACTGTAGCTCCAATTCTGTAACCGAAACCATCTTCATAGCGGTTGCTGTCCCAATAATTCCATTTTTGTAATTCGTACTTATCTGCACCTACATGTGCTCCAGCATAAAAACCATTATATTTTTCTTTAAAATGGTAACGAACTTCTGGAGTTACAGTAACAAATTTCATAGGACTATGACCATTGAAAGATTCCCAGAAAGAAGCCATCACATCGGCGCTAAAGGTAGTTTTTTCTCCAATGCTTGTTTCAATTCCGATATTTGGAACTAAAAATAAGGCTGTAGCACCATTAAATTTTACAAAAGTCTGACTTTGTAATTGTAGACAGAATAAAAGAACAATTAAGGCGGGTATTTTTTTCATAAAAATGTTTTGGATTCAAAACAGCTTTTTAGCTGATTTTGAGCGCAAATATAACGTATAATGCTTTATATCTATTGCCTGTAAGATTATTTAACAGGAATAAAATCTTACTTTTCTAATAATGAATAAATTACCTTGTCAAGAAATTTTCCTTCCCAAAATTCTGCTTCTCTTAAATGAGCTTCTTTTACAAATCCGCATTTTTGTAATACTTTTTCTGAGGCATAATTTTCTGGATCAATTACAGCCTCAATCGAATGCAATTTTAGATCTCCAAAGCCATATTTGATAAGTTCCTTTACAGCTTCTGGAATAATTCCTTTTCCATGAAAATCAGGAGAAAGCATATAGCCTATTTCAGCACGATAATTTTCAGGTTGCATTCTATAAAAACCCATAATTCCTAGTAATTTGGGATTGCCTTTAAGTCTAACTCCCCAATTTATACCAGTATTGTTTTCAATTTTTTCATTAATCATATTAATATGTTCCAAAGCATCTTCGTAATTTTTTACTAAAGGCCTCGGAATATATTTCATCGTTTCAGGATTAGAACGAAGTTCAAAAACTTCATTTACATCTTTTTCTGAAATTCTGTCTAAAATTAAGCGTTCTGTTTCTATTATCGGAAACGGAGAAAAATTGAAATCCAACATTATGTCTTAAATTTATAATATAGTAATACTAAATTTTGCTTGAAAGTCTTTATTTTCTTCTAAAGTTAAAATCCCTTCTTTTTCATATAAATCACCTGAATTTTCATCAGTATCGGAATAACCTAGCCAAGGCTCTATACAGACAAACGGTGCGTTTTCTTTTGTCCAGATTCCTAAACTTGGAAAATCTTTATAATCAACTTTTACATAAGGTTTTAAATCTTTAAGAATTGTCAAAGATTTTGATTCTAAAGCTTTAAAAATCAAAGCATCATTTTTAAATAACTCATAATTTAAAGGAACTAAATTATCTTTTGTCTCTAAGATTTTAGTCTTAGACGAAATCAAATCATTTTCAAGAAGATAATACTTTAAATTTTCTTCTTTTTCGAATTTAAAAGCATAATCTTCAAAATTACCTGGAACTGCAATTGCCGGATGTGCACCAATTGAAAAAGGCATTTTCTCTTTTCCTTTATTAATCACTTTATATTCTAAGTCTAATGAACTTTCATTTAGAGTATAAATAAGCTGTAATTCAAATTCAAAAGGATATTTCTGCAATGTTTCTTCAGAAGATTTAAGAGAGAAAATCGCTTTGTTTTCTGTTTTTTCAATCAAATCAAATTCCATATCACGAGCAAAACCGTGACGTGGCAAATGATATTCTTTTCCATTAATTCTATAAGTATTGTTTTTCAAAGTTCCTACAATTGGAAAAAGAACAGGGGAGTGTTTGCCCCAAAAATCAGGATTTCCTTCCCAGATATATTCATTGTTTTGATTGTCTTTTATAGAAAATAATTCTGCTCCAGCATGTTTTATGGAAGCTTTTAATGTTGAATTTGAGATTGTTGTCGTCACAGTTGTAAAATGTAAAGTGGATGTCTTTTATAGAGATGTAAATATATTTTATAAAATTTAGTTTTTTAAGAAAAAGACTGAAATTATTTTATTGATAAAATTTTGCTAAAATTGAATTTATGTTTTGAAATTTCTCTGCGAATAGCTTTTTTTTTCATTAATTTGCTACATAAACAGCTAAAAAATATGAAAAAGCAATCTGCAAAAGCCTTTTTAACCGCGGCTTTATTTTTTGGGATTTCTTCTGTTTGGGCGCAGCAAACTCCGTCAGCAACAGCAACTAATCCAGTAAATAACTATAATTACCATGACGCCTTTGGTCCTCATTTTTACACAAAAAACGGAACTTCAACTCGTACTGCAAGTGGTCAGCCAGGAGTAGAATACTGGCAGAACAGAGCCGATTATCAAATTACGGCAAAATTAAATGGAACTACAAATGAAATTGTTGGTACAGACGAAATTACCTATACTAATAATAGTCCAGATAAATTATCATTCCTTTGGCTGAATTTAGACCAGAACTTATTTAAAGACGATTCTAGAGGAAATGCTCTTGTACCTTTAACAGGAAGCCGTAATGGAGCTCAAGGACAGGTTTTTGATGGCGGTAACAAAATAAAATCTGTAAAAGTAGTTTCTGGCAAAACAGAAGTTAATGCAAAATATATTGTTACAGATACTAGAATGCAGATTTTCCTTCCTCAGGAATTGGCTGCAAAAGGAGGTTCAGTAAAAGTAAAAATCGAATTCTCTTTCACTGCACCTTTTGAAGGATCTGACAGAATGGGAGTTCTGGAAACTAAAAACGGAAAAATCTTTACTATTGCACAATGGTATCCGCGTATGTGTGTGTATGATGACGTGAGAGGTTGGAATACTCCTCCTTATTTAGGTGCTTCTGAGTTTTATTTAGAATATGGAGATTTTGATGTTAAACTTACAGTGCCAGGAAATCATTATGTTGTAGCTTCTGGAGAATTATTAAACGGTCAGGAAGTATTTTCTGCTGAACAATTAAAAAGATATAAAGAAGCATCTAACAGTGATAAAACAGTTATGATTCGTACAGCTTCTGAAGTTGCAGCAACAGCAAGTGCTAATGCAGGAACTGAAAAAACATGGCATTATAAAATCAAAAATGCACGTGATTTCTCTTGGGCATCATCTTCAGCTTTCATCTTAGATGGAGCAAAAATTAATCTTCCAAGCGGTAAAAAATCTTTAGCATTATCTGCTTATCCAGTTGAAAGTGATGGTCGTGATGGTTACGGACGTTCGACAGAATATGTAAAAGCATCAATTGAGCATTATTCTAAACAATGGTTTGAATATCCTTACCCAGCAGCTACAAACGTTGCAGGAAATGAAGGAGGTATGGAATATCCAGGAATTGTTTTCTGCGGATGGGAATCTAAAGGACAAGATTTATGGGGTGTTACAGATCACGAATTTGGGCACATTTGGTTCCCAATGATTGTTGGTTCTAATGAAAGATTATTTGGATGGATGGATGAAGGTTTTAACACTTTTATCAACTCATTAAGCACAGCAGCATTCAATAATGGCGAATACAAAGAAGATCCAACAGATTTGCATCATCAAGCTGAAGCATTTACACGACCTGATTTAGAAACTATTATGAGCTCGCCTGATAATATGAAAGAAGCCAACATTGGTATGTTGTGTTATTTCAAACCAAGTGCAGGTTTAGTAATCTTAAGAGAACAGATTTTAGGGAAAGAGCGTTTTGATATTGCTTTTAGAACTTACATTGAGCGTTGGGCTTACAAACATCCACAGCCAGACGATTTCTTCAGAACTATAGAAAACGTTGCGGGAGAAGATTTAAGCTGGTTCTGGAGAAGCTGGTACGTAAACAACTGGCGTTTTGATCAAGGAATTAATTCAATTAAATATGTGAAAAATGATCCTGCAAAAGGAGTGGTAATCACAGTTGAAAATTTTGATAAAATGCCAATGCCGATTGTTTTAGATGTTAAAACAAAAAGCGGAAAAGTATCAAGAGTTAATTTACCTGTAGAAATCTGGCAAAGAAATAATTTTTGGTCTTTCAAACACAATTCTACTGAAGAAATTGAAAGTATCACTTTAGATCCAGATCATGTTTTCCCTGATAATAATGAGTCAAATAATGTTTGGACAGCGGGAAAAGGAAAGGTTGAAAAAGATCTTGTTTTAGATGCGTATTTAGGTAGTTATATTAATGCAAGATCTCCTTTAACGGTTGAATTGACAGAAAAAAATAGCACTTTAAATGCAGAACTTCCAAATTATCCAAAATTTACTTTAAGTCCTGTTGCAAACGAAAAAGATACATTCGAATCGGCTAGAGCTGGATTAAAATTTAAGTTTAACGAAGCAAAAACTGGTTTCGATATGATACTTATAGATAATGGACAAGTAATTCCGTTTACGAAAAAGTAAAATTTTAAAAACATAATATATTTAAAACCCGATAATTAGAAATAATTATCGGGTTTTGTTTTTCTGTATATTCACAAAACGTAAAAAAAATGTTAGAATTTTAATTTTTTGTTTTGTAAATAAAAAAATAATGTACTTTTGCACCGATGAATAAAATAAGTTTACATATAACTTCTTTGTCACGGACAAACTCACCGATTACTTCTCCCGAAGTACGGACACTATCTCTATAGTGTTCACTGAGTTTTATAGCCGTATATTTATTCATATCCATTTTTCATTTTGAAATCACATAATTTGTCCACTGGACAAACACATCCTAAAAGTATTTATTATTTTGTAGATTTTCTTAATCAATGTTTTGATTTTGAGAATGTTACTTCTTTTATGCTTAATTTTATTGGATTCAATTCTGGATTTCAAGCGAATCAATATGCTTTAATTTTTAACTCTAACTTCAATAATTGAAATGAAGATCTCTATTGTTGTAACTCAAGAAGAACATTTTAAGTATGCGCAGGAAATCTGCGATACCATAGAATCATCTGCCTTATTAAGAGGTACGGGGATTGCTAAAAGAACTCCTGAGTACATTCAGAAAAAAATGGCAAATGGTGATGCAATGATTGCTTTGGCAGACGGAAAATTTGCAGGTTTTTGCTATATAGAAAGCTGGCAGCACGGAAAATTTGTTGCTCATTCTGGATTAATTGTACATCCAGATTATAGAAGTCATGGTTTGGCAAAAAAAATAAAATCGAAAGTTTTTGATTATTCTTTGAAGAGATTTCCAGATGCTAAAATCTTTGGTATTACAACTGGTTTGGCAGTTATGAAAATTAACTCTGAATTAGGTTATAAACCAGTTCCGTTCTCAGAATTAACAACCGATCCAAGTTTTTGGGCAGGCTGTAAAACCTGTACGAACTTCCCGATTTTACAAAGCAAAGAAAACAAAATGTGCCTTTGTACAGGAATGTTATACGATCCAAAAGAAAAACAAAAAACACCACCAAGACATCCTTTTAACGAGGCTGTTTTAAACAGACTTAAAAAAATTAAACAAGCTTTATTCTTAAATAAAATCTTGTCATTATTTGTCTAAGTCAAATTAATTAGAAAAAATCTCAAACTGCTAAATACGAAAGTATTAGCCAAAATTATAAAAAATGAAAAAAGTAGTATTAGCTTATAGCGGAGGATTAGATACCTCGTATTGTTTGAAATATTTAAAAAATGAAAAAGGATACGAAGTTCACACTGTTCTTGTTGACACAGGAGGATTTTCTGCTGAAGAATTAACAGCTATTGAAAAAAGAGCTTACGAATTAGGAAGTGCACAACACGCTAACTTAACAATTTTAGATAAATATTACGATAAAGCTATCAAATACTTGATTTTCGGAAACGTATTAAAAAATAATACTTACCCATTATCAGTAAGTGCAGAGCGTGTTTTTCAGGCAATTGAAGCTATAAAATATGCAAAAAAAGTAGGAGCAACAGCAATCGCTCACGGAAGTACTGGTGCAGGAAACGACCAAATTCGTTTCGATTTAATTTTCCAGACTATTGCTCCTGAAATCGAAATCATTACTCCAATTAGAGATTTAAAATTATCAAGACAAGAAGAAGTTGATTATTTAGCTCAAAACGGAGTTCACTATTCTTGGGAAAAAGCACAATATTCTATCAATAAAGGACTTTGGGGAACAAGTGTTGGAGGAAAAGAAACTTTAACTTCAAGTCAGCCATTGCCAAGTGAAGCTTATCCTTCACAATTGCAAAAAGAAGGTGAAGAAAAAGTAACACTTCATTTTGAGCAAGGAGAATTAGTTGGTTTAAACGGAAAAACGGATAAACCATCAAACAATATTGTAGCTCTTGAAAAACTGGCAAGTGCTTACGCAATTGGTAGAGATATTCACGTTGGAGATACTATTATTGGAATTAAGGGAAGAGTTGGTTTTGAAGCTGCTGCACCATTAATTATCATCAAAGCACACCATTTGTTAGAGAAACACACTCTTGGAAAATGGCAACAATACTGGAAAGAACAATTAGGAAACTGGTACGGAATGTTATTTCACGAAGGTCAATTCTTAGATCCAGTTATGAGAAACATTGAAACTTTCTTGCAAGACACACAAAAAACAGTAAACGGAACGGTTACAGTTTCATTAAAACCATACCATTTCTCACTTGACGGAATCGAATCTGAAAACGATTTGATGAACACAGGTTTTGGTCAATACGGAGAAATGAACAATGCTTGGACATCTGACGATGCAAAAGGATTTATTAAAATTCTTGGAAATGCACAAAACATATTCTCATCTGTAAATCAATTAGATCATGATTAATTGTGATGAATTATTCAAAAATAAAATTAATTTGAAAACAAAGGTATTTTTTTTACTTCCATTTTTCTTAATGTTTTTTGGATGTTCAAATGATAATGATGCGAAGCCAGAAAAAGAAACTTTGAAGGCAATTACTTATGAAGTTTTATTATTTGAATATACACCAGATACTGGTAACAATACATCTAGGCTACGCTATGAGATAAAGTTTACTAATCCTAATAATGTTGCTGTAAAAGGAAATTATAAGATAACATATAACGCTGATGGACTTATTTTAACTCCTATCAGAAGAGCACCTAACGACGACCCTTATGATAAAATTGGAGCAAATTCCTTTTATACCGCTAGTTATGATGTTGAAACTGCATTAAATCCAACATTAGGAACTATTAAATCAATAAAATTTTTATCCGCTGAATTCGTTCTTGCGGATTTATAAAAATCAAAGATTTTTTACAGAATCTTAAAAAAAATAAAACTATGATTAATGTCGGAATAATTGGTGGTTCAGGCTACACGGCTGGAGAACTCATCAGAATTTTAATGTATCACCCCAACGTAAACATCGATTTTGTTTACAGTACAACAAACGCTGGAAAACCGCTTTCTGTGGCGCACCACGATTTGATGGGCGATATTGAAATGAATTTCACAGCTGAAATCAATCCAAATGTGAATGTTGTTTTCTTGTGTTTAGGTCACGGAAAATCGATTTCATTTTTGAAAGAAAATCAGTTTGCAAGTCATACTAAAATCATCGATTTAGGAAATGATTTCAGATTAAATAAAGACGCTCATTTTGAAGGAAAAGATTTTATTTACGGATTGCCTGAAATCAATAAAGCCGAAATCAAAAAAGCAAATTATATCGCAAATCCAGGTTGTTTTGCAACAGCTATTCAATTGGCTTTATTGCCTTTAGCTGAACATAATTTATTGAATAATGATGTTCATATTAATGCAACAACTGGAAGTACAGGAGCAGGAGTAAGTCTTTCAGAAACTTCTCATTTCAGTTGGAGAAACAACAATATGTCGCATTATAAAGCTTTTGAACATCAACATTTAGGAGAAATCGGAGAAAGTTTAGTACAGTTACAAGACGATTTTGACAGTGAATTGCTTTTTATTCCGAATAGAGGAGATTTTCCAAGAGGAATTTTTGCCACGCTTTATACATTATGTGATGATAGTTTGGAACAATTAGTTGCGAAATACGAAGATTTCTATAAAGATGAACCTTTTGTAACCGTTACCACAACAAACATCAACATGAAGCAAGTGGTGCAAACGAATAAATGTATCATCAGTTTATTGAAAAAAGGAAACCGGGTTTTAATAACATCGATTATAGATAACTTAACCAAAGGTGCTTCAGGACAAGCGATTCAAAACATGAATTTAATGTTCGGTTTAGAAGAAACCACAGGTTTACATTTGAAACCAAGCGGATTTTAATAATAGTTTCAAGTTTAAAGTTTCATGTTGCAAGTTAACTTGAAACATGAAACCTGAAACAAAATAAACAAAAAACACATGAACTTATTCAACGTTTACCCATTATACGACATAACTCCAGTAAAAGCAGTAGATTGTACAATTATTGACGACAAAGGAGTAGAATATTTAGATTTATACAGCGGACACGGTGTGATTTCTATCGGACACACACAGCCAGATTATGTAGCAAAATTGAAGAATCAATTAGATCATTTAGGATTTTATTCGAATGCCATTCAGAATCCTTTACAGGTGGAACTGGCTCAGAAATTAGGAAAACTTTCTGGTCTTGAAGATTACGAATTGTTTTTATGCAGTTCTGGAGCTGAAGCCAATGAAAATGCTTTAAAATTAGCTTCTTTCCATAACGGAAAATCTAGAGTTGTCGCTTTTGATAATTCTTTCCATGGCAGAACTTCTGCAGCGGTTGCTGTTACTGATAATAAGAAAATTGTTGCGCCGATTAACGCACAGCAAGTTGTTACTTTTTTACCTCTAAACCAAATTGAATTGGTTGAAGCTGAATTGGCTAAAGGTGATGTTACAGCAGTAATTATTGAAGGAATTCAAGGAGTTGGAGGTTTAGATCAAGGAACAACTGAGTTTTTTCAGGCTTTAGAAAAAGCATGTAAAAAACACGATGTTGTTTTAATTTTAGATGAAGTGCAATCAGGATACGGTAGAAGCGGAAAATTCTTCGCTTTCCAGCATCACGGAATCAACGCAGATATTATCTCCGTTGCAAAAGGAATGGGGAACGGATTTCCAGTTGGAGCCATTTTAATTTCTCCAAAATTTGAAGCAAGTTTCGGATTATTAGGAACAACTTTCGGTGGAAGCCATTTATCTTGTGCAGCTGGAATTGCAGTTTTAGATGTAATCGAAAAACTAGATTTGCAAAAAAATGTAAACGAAGTTTATGAATATTTCCTAGAAAAAATCAAAGAAGTTGACGGAATCAAACAAGTAAAAGGAAAAGGCTTAATGCTTGGAGTAGAGTTTGATTTTGATGTTGCAGCTTTAAGAAAGAAATTAATCATTGAAAAACACATTTTTACAGGAAGTGCGAACAATAAAAATCTATTAAGAATTTTACCGCCATTAACAGTAAAAAAATCTGATATCGATACGTTTGTAAAAGCTTTAAAAGAAAGTTTAGAAGAATTAAAAAGCTAAAACTCACGATATCCTAACAGGTTTCCAAAACCTGTTAGGTATGTAAAAACTAAACTTGGAAATATTCAAGGAGCAAACCTAACAGGTTTTTAAAACCTGTTAGGATGAATAAAGTTTCGTAAAAAGAAACAACCAAAAAACAACCAAGCAACTAGAAATTATGAATCCATTATCAATTGAAAAACGTAATGCGGTTTTGCGGACTATGGCAAAGCTGGTCGAGCAGGAACGGAATCAGATTATCTTGACCAATCAAGAAGATCTTGCTGATTACGACGGCTCAGATTTAGCGATGGAAGAACGCTTAAAAGTAGATGATAAAAAAGTTGACGAAATGATTTTATCATTAAACCAATTAGCATCTCAAGAAGATCCAGTTGGCGTTGAGCGTTTTCATTTTACTCATGATAATGGAATAAAAGTGGTGAATAAAACCGCAGCTTTCGGAACGATTTTAATCATTTATGAATCTCGCCCAGACGTTACAATCGAAGCAGGTGGAATTGCTTTTAAATCTGGAAATAAGATTTTATTAAAAGGAGGAAAAGAGTCTTTAAAATCAAATCTGAAAATTGTAAGTCTTTGGCATAAAGCCTTAGAAGAAAACGGAGTTTCAAAAGATTGGGTGGAATATCTGAATTATAACAGAACAGAAACTCAGGCATTCTTAGAAAAGCCAACTCAAAAAGTTGATTTAATTGTTCCAAGAGGAGGAGAAAAACTAATTGAGTTTGTAAAAGCACATGCAACTTGTCCTGTTATTGTAAGCGGACGCGGGAATAATTTTGTTTACGTTCATGAAAAAGCAGATACTGATTTGGCTTTGAAAGTAATTTTAAACGCTAAAACTGCTAAAATTTCAGCTTGTAATGCTTTAGATAAAGTTTTAATAGATTCTAAACTGCCTAATTTTGAAGGTTTCACAGCAATGCTGATTGAGGCTTTAATAGAAGCAAAAGTGGAAGTTATTGTAGATAAATCATTAGAGAATTTCGAAAATACGAAAACACTTCAAAACGAAGATATTTGGTACGAAGAGTTTTTAGATTATAAAATTGTAATTGGAACCATCGATTCTCAGGATCATGCAATCGATATGATTAATAAATACTGTGGAGGACATTCTGCAGCAATTATTACAAGAGACGACGAAACGGCACAACAATTTATGGAAGCAATAGATGCTGCAGCAGTATACCAAAATGCCTCAACCCGTTTTACAGACGGCGGACAATTTGGACTTGGTGGCGAATTAGCAATAAGTACTGATAAACTGCATCAAAGAGGACCAATTGGTTTACAGCATTTAGTAACCAATAAATGGTACGTTTACGGAGAAGGACAAATACGATAATTGTAGATTTTAGAGTTCAGATTTTAGATTGATGATTAACGATTTTTAATTTCAGATTTATTGGAATTTGGTCCCGAGGCTTCGGGATAAAAATTGGAATTTAACTATAGATAAAGCTTTGCGAACTTAGCGTTTGTAAACACAAAGAATGCAAAAAACCTTGCGCCCTTTGCGTTAAAATAACTTAGTGCTTTAGCGCCTTCGTGGCAAAAACAAAAAACATGGCAAAAAAACGGATTTTATTAAAAATAGGAAGTAATACTTTAACTAAGGAAACCAATCATATTTCGCGGGGAAAGATTGAAGACCTCGGAATACAGATTGCAGCTTTAAACGACGAGTATGAATTTATCATAGTGAGTTCGGGAGCAATTGCGGCGGCAAAGCAGTTTGTAAAGCTTGACAATCAAGATAAAGATGTTTTTGTAAAACAAGCTTTAGCTTCCATAGGACAGCCTCATTTAATGCGGATTTACAATGAAAATTTCAAAGATCTAGGATTAAATACCTCGCAGTGTTTACTTTCTTATTCTGATTTCGAAAAAGAACAGACCAAAAAGAATATTGTAAATACGATTAATGTATTGGTTAAAAACAATTATATCCCGATTATCAATGAAAATGATACCGTTGCCACAGATGAGATTAGGTTTGGAGATAATGATAAATTAGCGGCTTTAACAGCAGTTCTTTTAAATGTTGATATTCTCATAATTGCCACCAATACAAACGGAATTTATACGAAAGAATCTATTCACGATGAAAATCCAGAAACTATAAAATTGGTAAGTGATTTAAAATCGCTCGAGAAAGAAATCGGAGATTCAAAATCATCACACGGAACAGGAGGAATGCAATCTAAAATTGAAGCGGCCGCAATTTCAAAAGCAGCCAATATAGAAACTTGGATCGTAAATGGATTAAATGATAATTTTATTTTGAAGGCATTAAAAGACGAAATTCCTTTTACTAGGATTGTGTAAAAAGGTTTAATTGTTTAATCGTTAATTCGGTTAATCGATTAGTAAAAGAACATAAAAAAACAAAAATGGATAAAAGTTAGATTTGTTTAAGCAGTAAAACGATTAAACAAATCAACGATTAACCGATTAAACAATAAAAAACAATGAACTACATCTCAATAAAAGAAATTAACTCATTATCAAAATGGGTAAAACAAGCGATTAAAATCAAAAAGAATCCGCTTAAAAATCAAAGTTTAGGAAAAAATAAAACTCTTGGAATGTTATTCTTCAATCCGAGTTTAAGAACGCGTTTGAGCACTCAAAAAGCGGCTATGAACTTAGGAATGAACGTTATGGTAATGAATTTTACCAACGAAGGCTGGACATTAGAATTCGAAGACGGAGCCGTTATGAATTCTGGCGCTTCAGAACATATCAAAGAAGCAGCAGAAGTGGTTTCTCAATATTGTGATATTATCGCAATTCGTGCTTTTGCAGGTTTAGTTGACAAAGAAAAAGATTATCAGGAAACTGTAATTTCAGGATTTTTGAAATATGCTACAGTGCCAATTGTAAATATGGAAAGTGCTGTTCGTCACCCGTTACAATCTTTGGCAGATGCGATTACAATGGAAGAATTCAAAACAAAACACAAACCAAAAGTAGTACTTTCTTGGGCACCGCATCCAAAAGCTTTGCCTCAGGCAGTTGCGAATTCATTTGTAGAAATGATGCAAATGCAAAAAGATATGGATTTTGTAATCACGCACCCAGAAGGTTACGAATTAAGTCCAGAAATCACAAAAGACTGTACAATCGAATACGATCAAAACAAAGCTTTCGAAAATGCTGATTTCGTTTACGTAAAAAACTGGAGTAATTTCAACGATTACGGAAAAGTAACCAACAGCGATCCAAATTGGACAGTAACGGCTGAAAAAATGGCTTTAACCAACAACGGAAAATTCATGCACTGTCTTCCGGTTCGTCGTAACGTAATTGTAAGCGACGAAGTTTTAGACGGAGAAAATTCAATCGTAATTGAACAGGCAAATAACAGAACGTATTCAGCACAATTAGTTTTACAGAAGATTTTGAAGAAATTGTAATTTTTTTAGAGTTGCTAAGATTCTAAGCTACTAAGATGCTAAGAAACTTTGCGCACAAAAAAACTTAGTATCTTAGAATCTCAGAACCTTAGAATCTTATGAATAAAGTTACCGTAATCAAAATAGGTGGAAACATCATTGATAATCCAGCAGAGTTAGAACAATTTTTAATTGATTTTTCTAAAATTGAAGGCTATAAAGTTTTAGTTCACGGCGGTGGAAAATCGGCTACGAAAATGGCGCAAAGTATTGGATTAGTTCCGCAAATGATTGAGGGACGCCGAATTACAGATGCTCCAATGCTTGATGTTGTGGTAATGATTTACGCCGGACAAATCAACAAACATATTGTAGCGCAATTACAAGCCAAAGACAATAATGCGATTGGTTTTTCGGGTGCTGACGGAAATTTAATTCAATCAACAAAAAGAAATCATCCAACAATCGATTACGGATTTGTAGGCGATGTAAAACAAGTCAACACCAAATTACTGGCAACTTTATTAGAAGCTGGCGTTGTTCCTGTTTTCTGTGCCATCACACACGATAAAAACGGACAATTATTAAACACAAATGCAGATACCATTGCAAGCGAATTATCAATTGCATTATCTGAAGTTTTTGATGTTACGCTGACTTACTGTTTTGAAAAACAAGGCGTTTTAATGGATTCAGAAGATGATTCCTCTGTAATAACAGAAATCAACGAAGCATTATATAATAAACTAAAAGAAGAAAAAGTAATCCATTCTGGTATGATTCCAAAATTGGATAACTGCTTCAATAGTTTATCAAGAGGCGTGCAGAAAATCAAAATTGGGCATCACAAAATGCTTCAAAATTCAGATGTTCCGCATACAACGATTACATTATAAAAGATGTTGCCACGAATTGACTCTAATTTTTTCTGTTTGAAGAGAAAATAATTTTAGACGTACATGAAAAAGTTTATTTTGATTTTAATTCTGTGACAAAAAAATAATTTGTGAAAATTCATGCATTTAGTGGCAAAAAAACGGAGCTGGGCAGTGCTTTTAGAATTTAATTTTAGAAATTTGCGCCAATCAAAAATGTCACAGATTTAAATTAAAAAACTTTGTGACTTCGCGCCTTTGTGGCAAAGAAACCAAACTTATGAAAAGTATAGATACGCTTACCCAAGAAGCAATTAGTTTATTAAAAAGCCTAATCGAAACCCCTTCATTTTCCAGTGAAGAAGACCAGACGGCACTTTTAATAGAAAATTGGTTCAATCAGAATGAAATTCCTTTCAAAAGAGAAAACAACAATGTGTGGGCTTTCAACAAATATTTCGACGAAAACAAACCAACACTTTTACTTAACTCACATCACGATACGGTACGTCCCAATCAGGCATATACAAACGATCCGTTTAAGGCAATAGAAAAAGACGGAAAATTATTTGGTTTAGGAAGTAATGATGCAGGAGGATGTCTGGTTTCATTATTAGCAACTTTTGTTCATTTCTACGAAAACCAAAACCTATCACATAATATTGTAATTGTGGCTTCCGCTGAAGAAGAAAGCAGTGGGAAAAATGGTTTAAATAGTGTTTTAAAAAGTTTACCAGAATTAGATTGCGCTATTGTTGGAGAACCAACTTTAATGCAATTAGCAGTTGCGGAAAAAGGTTTATTAGTTTTAGACGTAAAAGTAAAAGGAACCGCAAGCCACGCCGCGCATCAAAACGACGATAATGCTTTATACAAATCAATTCCAGTGATGGAATGGTTTAAAAACTATAAATTCGATAAAATCTCAGACGTTTTAGGGCCAGTAAAAATGACCGTAACGCAGATTAATGCAGGAAAACAGCATAATGTTGTGCCTTCAGAATGTGATTTGGTTGTAGATATTCGTGTAACAGACCGTTATACAAACGCAGAAATCTTAGAAGTTGTGAAAGCAAATGTAAATGCCGAAGTAACGCCAAGATCTATGCATTTAAATGCATCTTCAATTCCAGTTGGGCATGGTTTGGTTCAAGCAGGAATTGCTTTAGGAAGAACAACTTATGGTTCGCCAACACTTTCAGATCAATCGGTTTTAAGCTGTCAGTCTTTAAAATTAGGGCCAGGAGAAACGTTGCGTTCGCATTCAGCAGACGAATTTATTTTTGTAAATGAAATTGAAGAAGGAGTCGACTTGTATATCAAAATACTAACCGATTTCTTTAAATTATAAGAAAAAGAAAAACCGCCACGAATTCACGAATTAATTTTTTACTATCTAAACGAGATATTAATGCGAATTAATTCGAAAGAATTAATCGTAAAGATTTGAAAAAAATAATTCGTGAATTCGTGGCGAAAAAAAACATAACCTATGAAACTTTGGGAAAAAGGAATACCAACAGATAAACAAATCGAGCAATTCACCGTTGGAAACGATCGTGAACTGGATTTGGTTTTAGCAAAATACGATGCTTTAGGTTCAATCGCACATGCGAAAATGTTGGGTCAGATTGGTTTGTTAACTGAAGTAGAAACAACTTCTTTAGTTGATGCATTAAATGAAATCATCGCTGATATTGTAGTTGGAAATTTCGAAATCGAAGACAGTTTCGAAGACGTACATTCTAAAATCGAATATCTTCTAACCGTAAAACTAGGCGATGCAGGAAAGAAAATACACACCGCGCGTTCTCGTAATGATCAGGTTTTGGTAGACGTTCATTTGTATTTAAAAGACGAATTAAAAGCTATAAAAGAACAGGTAAAAACCTTGTTTGATTTGCTGATGGAATCGGCAGAAAAACATCAAAATGTATTATTGCCAGGTTATACGCATTTACAAATCGCCATGCCATCATCATTCGGAATGTGGTTTTCTGCTTATGCCGAAAGTTTGATTGATGATATTACAATGTTGAACGCCGCTTCTAAAATTGTAGATCAGAATCCGTTAGGTTCAGCTGCAGGTTACGGAAGTTCGTTTCCAATCAATAGAACTTTTACAACAAAAGAATTAGGTTTCGAAACTTTAAAATTTAATGCCGTTGCTGCGCAAATGAGCCGTGGAAAAGCTGAAAAAACAGTTGCTTTTGCGATGACAAGCGTTGCAGGAACATTATCAAAATTTGCTATGGACGTTTGTTTGTACATGAGCCAAAATTTCGATTTTATCGGGTTGCCAGCGCATCTTACAACGGGTTCGAGCATTATGCCTCATAAAAAGAATCCGGATGTTTTTGAATTAATTAGAGGAAAATGCAATAAGATTCAGGCGCTTCCATACGAAATCACTTTAATTACCAATAATCTTCCAAGCGGATATCACAGAGATTTACAACTTTTAAAAGAAGGTTTGTTTCCAGCAATCCAAACTTTAAAATCTTGTTTGGATATTGCTATATTTTCAATTAAAGATATTACGGTTAAAGATCATATTTTAGAAGATAAAAAATACGATTATTTATTTACGGTTGATACTTTAAATGAAATGGTTGTAGCAGGAATGCCATTTAGAGATGCTTATAAAGCTGTTGCCGAACAATTAGAAGCGGGAACGTACAAATCTCCAAAAGAGACGAAACACACGCACGAAGGCAGTATTAATAATTTATGTCTTGATGCGATTAAAGATAAAATGAAAGTAGCTTTTTAATATCTTGTTAGATGTGAAAAGTAAGCAGTAAAAAGTAAAAAAGGTCATTGAAACAAATCAATGACCTTTTTTTATGGAGTAATTTTTAGTTTTTTACCAGTTTAAAAGTTTTGCTTCGGTTTTCGATTTGAACTTTGCAGATGTAAATCCCTTTAGAAAGATTCCCAACATTTAGTTCAAGTCTTTCATCTGGAGAAATATTTTTTGACTGAGAATATACTTTTGATCCATTTGATGCAAATAAATTAATTTCAGCTAAACCATTATCAGAACTTGAAAAATCAATATTTAAAAGACGATTGATAACTGAAGGATAATATTTCAAATCCAAGTTATTGACATTATCGTTTAATCCTAAATTGTTACAGCTTGTAGACATAGCGCCTTGTTCGTTAACTTGTAGCGTTGCTCCAGCTCCGCAAGTCGCGTTCGAAATATATTCTGCAACATTTGAAGTTGATAAAACAGTGTAATTATAAGAAGGCTTTGTTACAGTAGTTCCTGAATTTGCAGGTGCATTTAGACAATTGTTAAAACTAATTCCAATTGTACCGCCGTCAGTGCTTACATAACTTTTAAAAGCAGTTCCAATTTTAGCAAAATCAGTTCCTTCAACATAACAAGTTGTATTGTTGCTTCCGCCTCCTAAACCAATGGCTAATGAGCTCGAAACAGAAGTGTTGTAATAGCAGTTTAAAATATGTAGTTCCGCATTTCTAGCTCTTGGCATTCTCTCTCTACAGCCTTCAGCCCAATAACAATTTTTAAAAGTAATGCTATAATGTCCGTCTGAAGGAGCATCTGTTTTAGAAGAGCCTACCAAGTCAGAAAAACGGTGATCATCAGTTCCGCCAGAACCTCCAGCTTTTGGAGCTTTCAAATAAATAAATTTGCACCAAGAAACAGTTACGTTATCAGCAGTACCTTTATTATCGAAGTTCCCATCCATTCCGTCTTGAAATTCGCAATGATCAACCCAAAGATTAGTAGCTTCTGAAGTCAGATTATCACGTCCGTCAACATCGTACGCGCCAGGTCCTTCAAAAATTAAATTTCTAATAATGATATTGTTAGATCCTGGTTTTAAACTTAAAATTCCTGAACCTGTGGCGGTTTGATCCAAATTGACTAAACGAGCGCCTGGAAGACCAATTATGGTTTTGTCATTTACTTGAAGACTTGTATAGGTGCAATTGATGGTTCCTGAAACTAAAATAACTTGTGGAGTAGTTAATTTTAATTTAGCTGTTAAATCGGTTAAAGTAGACACTGTTACAGGAGTAGCACTTCCGCCTCCAGTTGCAGAAGCTCCAAATCCTTCTGGAGCACTCATATAATAGTTTTGAGCAAACAGAAAGGAGCAAGGCAGAAGCAATGCCAATAAAATAAGTTTTGTTTTCATTTTAAGCGTGGTTTTTTTGTGGTTTTATGTTTGATGTAATCGATTGCACAAATTTAAAAGAATAAAAATAATTTTGAATTAAATTGTCAAATATTTTATGTTTTAAGATTTTGATTACAAGAGTAATAATACTTTGTGCTTCCAGATAATAAAAGGTTTTTTGAACCTAAAGAAGAAAATTCATGCTAATTATATATATTTGATACATCAGTTTAAATTGTACGATGGAAAAATTTAAAGAAAAGTCAACTCTTGATCTTTTTGAGAAAGGATTAATTACAGAAAATCAGTTTGAAGAAATTAAAGCTTACCGAAATTTAGGTATGTTTTCGTTAAACGCAGAATTAAAGCTTTTTCTGTATTTATCAGTACTGCTATTTACTTCAGGAATAGGAATTTTGATTTATGAAAACATTGATTCAATAGGTCATATTGCGATTCTTGCGATACTTTTAATTGTTATTTTGGTTTGCTTTTTCTACTGTTTCAAACATTCTAAAGGATTTCAAAAAGAAGAAACCACTTTTGAGCATCCTGTTTTAGAATATCTTGTTTTAGCGGGTAACATATTGACTTGTATTTTTATTGGATATCTTCAATTTCAATATAAACCTTTTGGAGAACATTACGGATTGGCAACTTTAGTCCCAACAATAGTGAGTTTCTTCTGTGCTTATTATTTTGATAACAGGAGTGTCTTGACAATCGCGATTACAGGTTTGGCAGCTTATGTTGGTCTTTCAGTAACACCACAGGATTTGCTAAGTAATAATGATTTTTATGCCAGTCAAAATTTGAGTTATTCAGCAGTAATGCTTGGTGTGTTACTGATTTTGTGGACAATTTACAGCCGTCGAATTTCTCTTAAAACACACTTTGGTTTGGTTTTTCTAACTTTTGCTTTGCATATTATCAGTATTGCTTCAATTGCTAACTTAACGAATTTTGATACAATTACATGGTTAATATTTGCGCTTGTTTTAGCTGGTTCGACTTATTATTTTTATAAAGAGAGTTATGATTATAAAGCAATGTCTTTGTATGTATTTATGATTGTTTATGCCTATATCGGCGGAAACATATTTTTGTTTAGAATTTTTGAAGATGTTGACTTTTCTGGTATTTGGGAATTGTTTGTTTTCTTACTTCCAGCTTATTTTGTTGGTTCAATTGTAATATTTATTAAGCTAATTAAAAACTTCCATAAAGAAATAACAGAATGATAGTATACGATAAACAAGTATTGCAAAATGAAGCTTTAGTAGATGAAGCAGATGCTTTATTCAAAGGAGGTTTTATTAGTAAAGACCAAAAGAAGTTTATAGAAAAAGAATTGCCAGTTTTAAAGAGTCAAAATAATATTTTAGTTAGAATTGGTTTTTTTTTATTGGGAAGCATGCTGTATGGTTCTATTTGTGGAATGGTTTCTTTGTTTGGCATAAATTCTGAGCATATTTATTTCCAAATTTGTTTTTACATTTTTGCGACTATTGGTTTTGGAGGATCTGAATTATTGGGAAGACAGCATTTTCATTCACATGGTTTAGATGATGCGTTTATGTTAGGAACAATTTTAAATGTTGGCTGTGCTTTGGGAATTACAACAGATGGTTACGAAATAATCGTTGCACTTTTTGTTTCAATTGCCGCGTTGTATATGTTTTTAAGGTATTTGCATGTACTTTCAATGTTGGTGTTTTGTTTGGCTGTAACTGCTTTTTTGTTTTTCGGAATGTTTGAGTTTGGAGATATTGGAAAAGCTATTTTACCATTTACAGCAATGATTTTTGCAGGAGCTTTTTATTTCTTAACTAAAAAACTAATTAATGATTTAAAGGAAAGTTATTATTACAACGGACTTTTATTAGCAAATAGCTTTTGTTTGGTTTTGTTTTATCTTTCTTGTAATTACTTAGTTGTAAGAGAGCTTTCTGCAGAGCTTTTAGGTGTCGAAGTTAAGCCTGGAACAGATATTCCGTTTGCTTTTTTCTTCTACGCATTTACTTTCATTGTTCCGATAGTTTATTTAGTACAGGCATTAAAAAGAAAAGATCGAATAATGCTCTGGATGAGCTTTTTAGCTATTGCATTTTCAATTTATACCATTCGATTTTATCACTCTCTTTTGCCAATTGAAGTGGCACTAACTCTGGGCGGAGTAGTTTTATTCGCAATAGCTTATTTTTCAATTAAAAAATTAAAAGAAAAAGAAAGCGGATTAACGTTCAAGCCAGATAGAATCAATCATTCAGATTCTCTTTTAAATGCAGAAGCTTTAGTAGTAGCTTCAACTTTCGGAATGAAGCCAGAAGTAAAAACAGTTTCTCCTATGGAATTTGGAGATGGAGGTTTCAGCGGAGGCGGAGCGGGAGGAAGCTTTTAAGTTAATTGTGAGTTATGAATTATGAATTATGAATTATGAATTATGAATTATGAATTATGAATTATGAATTATGAATTTTGTAATTAATCACTCAGCTTAGACTATAGAGAAATATAAAAATAAGAAATCCTGAAATTGTCAAATGCAATTTCAGGATTTTTCTTTCTTTACTTTAACTCTAATTTGAATTCAATTTGAACGCTCAACTCATAATTCATAATTCATAATTCAAAACTTAGATCTTGCTTTTCAATGCTTCAGCGTCAATATCGCTGTGAGAAACATTGTAAATTGCTTTTCCGTTTTTAATTAAAATCAATTGAGGAGATTCGTGATAAACGCCAAATCGGCTTGCAATTTCGTTTGAAATATCTCTATTGGCAATCAAATCTAAAAAGTACGGATCAACTGTCTCTTCAAGATCAAATTCTCTTTCAAATTGTTTTAAAGCCATTCGGCTGATACTGCATCTTGTACTATGTTTAAAAATGACAACTGGTTTTTCGTTAGAAATGGCTTCGATTTCCATTAATTGAAGCATATCTGTTAATTCTGTCCAGTTTACTTTACTTTTTGAAGCTTCTGAGTTCTCTGAACTTCCGAAGATTGAATTAAAAAAACTCATATTTGGCTTGTTTTATGACTTTTTGACGCGTTAAAATCGGTAAAATATGATTTTTAACGTCATTTTGTCTGTTTTTTTACTGTGGAATATAATTTGTCTATTGGATTACAAAGTTAAATTATTTTGAGTTAATAACATACCTCAATAAATCGTAACTTTAATCTTATAAATTTCAAACATTTAAAATCAATCAAATCGTAAAAATATGAATATAAATAAGTTTACTATTAAATCGCAGGAAGCCATTCAGTTGTCTCAGCAATTAGCGCAACGAAATGGCCAACAGCAAATTGAAAATGAACACATTTTCAAAGCTATTTTTGAAGTTGATGAAAACGTGGCGCCATTTATTTTGAAAAAACTAAATGTAAATGTGCCGTTGTTTTTACAAATTTTAGACAGTACAATTCAGAGTTTTCCAAAAGTTTCTGGAGGCGAAATTATGCTTTCAAGAGATGCTAATAAGGCTTTGAATGAAGCTGAAATCATTGCACAAAAAATGAACGACGAATACGTTTCGATCGAGCATTTAATTTTAGCCATTTTTGACTCTAAAAGTAGAGTTTCTCAGATTTTAAAAGATCAAGGAGTTACTGGTAAAGGTCTGAAAGCGGCGATTGAAGAATTACGTAAAGGCGAAAGAGTAACTTCTGCTTCAGCTGAAGAAACCTATAATTCGTTAAATAAATATGCTAAAAACTTAAACGAATTAGCCCGTACAGGAAAGCTGGATCCAGTAATAGGACGTGACGAAGAAATTCGCCGCGTATTGCAGATTCTGACTCGTAGAACTAAAAACAACCCAATGCTTATTGGAGAACCTGGAGTTGGTAAAACGGCTATTGCAGAAGGTCTAGCGCATAGAATTGTGGATGGTGATGTTCCAGAAAACTTAAAAGAAAAGATCGTTTTCTCATTAGATATGGGGGCTTTGATCGCTGGGGCGAAATATAAAGGAGAATTCGAAGAACGTTTAAAATCGGTGGTAAAAGAAGTTACAGCCGCAGAAGGTGATATCGTTTTATTTATTGATGAGATTCATACACTTGTAGGCGCGGGTGGAGGCGAAGGCGCAATGGACGCGGCGAACATATTGAAACCAGCTTTGGCTCGTGGAGAATTGAGAGCAATTGGAGCAACGACTTTAGATGAATATCAAAAATATTTTGAGAAAGATAAAGCGCTTGAAAGACGTTTCCAAAAGGTATTAATTGATGAACCAGATACTGAAAGTGCGGTTTCAATTCTTCGTGGAATCAAAGAAAAATATGAAACGCATCATAAAGTTCAAATTAAAGATGAAGCAATTATTGCAGCAGTTGAACTTTCGCAAAGATATATTACGAATCGTTTTTTACCAGATAAAGCGATCGATTTAATGGACGAGGCAGCTTCTAAACTGCGTATGGAAATCAATTCAAAACCTGAAGAATTAGACGTTTTGGATCGTAAAATCATGCAATTAGAGATTGAGATTGAAGCCATTAAACGTGAAAAAGAAGAAAGCAAACTGAAGATTTTAGGTATGGAATTAGCCAACCTGAAAGAAGAACGCAACGAAATCTATGCAAAATGGAAACAAGAAAAAGATATCGTTGACGGAATTCAGGCTGTAAAACACGAAATCGAAGACTTTAAATATGAAGCAGAGCGTGCAGAACGTGAAGGTGATTACGGAAAAGTAGCTGAAATTCGTTACGGAAAAATTAAAGAAGCTCAGGAACGCCAAGAAACATTGCAAAAACAACTGCAAGAATTCCAATCTGGAAATTCTTTAATTAAAGAAGAAGTTACCAGAGAAGATATTGCAGAGGTTGTAGCAAAATGGACTGGAATTCCAGTTACAAAAATGCTTCAAACAGAAAGAGAAAAACTATTGCATTTGGAAGACGAATTGCACAAACGTGTAGTAGGTCAGGAAGAAGCGATAGAAGCGGTGAGTGATGCAGTTCGTAGAAGCCGTGCTGGTTTACAGGATATGAAGAAACCTGTTGGAACATTCTTATTCTTAGGAACAACCGGAGTGGGTAAAACCGAATTAGCAAAAGCTTTAGCAGAATATCTTTTTGATGACGAAAATGCGATGACGCGTATTGATATGAGTGAGTATCAAGAACGTCACAGTGTGAGCCGTTTAGTTGGTGCGCCTCCAGGATATGTAGGTTATGATGAAGGTGGACAATTGACAGAAGCGGTTCGTAGAAAACCCTATTCTGTAATTTTGTTAGACGAGATCGAAAAAGCCCATCCAGATACTTTCAATATTTTATTGCAAGTTTTAGATGAAGGTCGATTGACAGATAACAAAGGACGTTTGGCCGATTTTAAAAACACAATTATCATCATGACTTCTAATATGGGAAGCCAGATTATTCAGGAAAAATTCGAAAATCTAAAAGGCGGAGTAGAAGCAGCAACAGAAGCTGCTAAAAACGAAGTTTTAGGATTATTGAAACAAACTGTGCGTCCAGAGTTTATTAACCGTATAGACGAAATTGTAATGTTTACGCCTCTTACAGTAGATAATATTTCAAGAATTGTAAGCTTACAATTGAAAGGGGTTACAAAAATGCTGGCTCAGCAGGGCATTACAATGGATGCAACTCCAGAAGCTATCGCTTACTTGTCAGACAAAGGATATGATCCGCAATTTGGAGCGAGACCTGTTAAACGTGTAGTGCAAAGAGAAGTTTTAAATCAATTGTCAAAAGAGATTTTGGCAGGAAATATAACAACAGACAGCATTATTTTATTAGATGCTTTCGATGGCAAATTGGTTTTTAGAAACCAGACAGCTAACTAATTTTTTTTCATTTTTGTTACTCTTAAAAAGCATCAGTTTTACTGATGCTTTTTTTTTTGCCCTTAATTCTGAAACTTTTTACGCAATTCTTATAACAGTTCATTTTTGAAAAATGTTCAAATTTAAATGATATAAAATCAGCAAATTATTAATTTAAAAACAGAAGATTATGAACAATTTATTTAGAGGATTATTAGCAGGATACGGCGCTAAAAAACTAGGCGGAGGGTGCTTTGGAACTATTATAGTTTTTATTATTCTGTGGGTCTTATTAGGGCAATGTAACTAAAACCGCAATACAGAAAATTAGGAATAAAAAATACAAATTTAGATGTAATATTATTGGGCAGATTAAGCCAAAATGTCTAGATTCGCATCACTAAAAATAAATTAAAAAATGGGTTCAGGTTTTTTCGCACTATTAGATGATATCGCAGCAATTATGGATGACGTTGCAGTAATGAGCAAAGTTGCAGCAAAAAAAACAGCCGGAATTCTTGGTGATGATTTAGCAGTAAATGCCGAAAAAGCTTCTGGATTTGCTTCATCAAGAGAACTTCCTGTTTTGTGGGCAATTAGTAAAGGTTCGTTATTAAACAAAATCATCATTCTTCCAATTGCATTTTTATTAAGCGCATTTTTTCCAATTGCTATTATAGTAATTTTAGTATTGGGAGGATTATTTTTAGCTTATGAAGGAGCTGAGAAAATCTACGAATTTATAGTTCCTCACGCACACGAAGAATCGGAAGGAATAACTGATGAAGTACTTACGGAAGAAGAAATTTTAGTAATTGAAAAAGACAAAGTTAAATCGGCAATTGTAACCGATTTTATTCTTTCAGTCGAAATTGTGATTATCGCTTTAGGAACGGTGATCGGAAAACCATTATTATCACAAATCATTACTGTTTCTATTATTGCAATTATTGCTACGGTTGGAGTTTACGGAATCGTAGCGCTTATTGTTCGTATGGATGAAGTTGGTTTCAAAATGATTCAGCATAGTAAAAAAGAAAAAAGTCTTTTAAAAAGTGTTGGGAATATATTAGTTCAAGCGCTTCCAAAAGTAATTAAAGCATTAACCGTAATTGGAACAATTGCTTTGATTTTAGTGGCTGGAGGATTATTTGTCCATAATATTGAATTCTTTCACCATTTGTTGCCAAACTTTCCTTCAATCATAAAAGAGTTCGCAATCGGGCTGATAATTGGCTTTATTATTTTAGGAATTGTAAATCTTTTCAAAAAAATATTCCAAAAGAAAGCAGCATAATTTAGCTGTAAGCATATATTTAAAAGAAACACCAGTCGAAAGATTGGTGTTTTTTTTGGTGTAGAAATAAAACATTTTCAGCTCAAATTCTATCGGTACCAAGCGAGATTTTTTGCTTTTTTATAAGAAAATGAGACAAATTCATTAATTTTTTTTGATGAATAAGTTTTTGATTTACAAATGATTAATCGTTTTCTGAAAAAAAATAACATTTCATCAAAGCAACCTTTTTAATTATGCCACATCTTCATAGTAATTAACAATTAATTATTATTTTATATGAAAAGTTTTAGATTAAAATCTGTTTTAGTAGTATTATTTTTATCAATTGCATTTGTTTCATGCAGTAACGATGATGATAACGATAAAACACCAGTTCCAACTACAAAGGCTGCTTTAGTAACAGAAATCAAAGGACCAGCAACTGGAAAAGTAAATGACGAATTAAGTTATGAAGTAACTTATGTAGTAGATAATTCTTGCGCAGAATTCGATAAAATCTCTGAAGTTACAATCGGATCAGTAAAAGGATTACAAGTAATTGCTAAATACCCAGCAGCAGTTTGTACACAACAAGTTCCAGAACCAAAGAAAACAGTTTACAAAATTAAACCAACTGCAAAAGGAACTGTAGAGATCAAATTCAAAAAATCAGAAACTGAATTCCTTACTCAAAAAGTTGTGATTGAATAACAACTAGTTTAGTTGATATTTTTTTAGGTTGAAAGCCATTTTACAGAAGTTTATTTTTAAGCTGATGTAAGATGGTTTTTTGATTTTTGATAAAATGTAAGAATTATCAATTCGTAAATAGAGAGGTAATTTAATTGATTTGAAAGAGATATGATTTTTTTTTTCTTACATTTGTATCATAATTCAGAAACAATTATGGAAAAAACAATAATCATAAAGCCAAATGCTAAGACAGTTTCTGTTCTTAAAAAAATGGTCGATTTAAAAGAAGAACATCGAAAAGAAGTTATAGCAAGATTAAAGAAAAAATAGTATTTCTTTATGTATCAATATATTTTAGAAGAGGGTTTGTACCCTCTTTTTTATTTTAAAACCAAGCATGGGTTAGAATATTTTGTTAGTTTTCAGAAAATGGATTTTGATAATATTTTTTTTCAAAAATTACATTCAGTTGATTTTTATGAAGCTAATAATCAAAAGTTCTTTAATGATCCTTTAATAGAAATTACAATTACTAACATTATAAATGACTATTTTAAAAGCAATCCAGAGATAATGTTAAATTATGTTTGTGATAGCGTCGATTTTAAACAAGATTTTAGACAAAAATTATTTGATAAATGGTACAGAAATACTCAAAATAATGAATTTTCTAAAATCAATTTTCAATACCAGCTTGATCAGGAAAATGTGGTTTATCATTTGAGTTTTATTTTTAAAACAGAATTTTATAATATTCAAGAGCTTATTGAAAAAGTTAATTTGCAATTAGAAGAATTTAGTAGTTTTAAGTAAACTTTTTTGGTTGCAAGATGAAATTCATCACTTTGCCATTCCTCTAAAATTTACTATTTTTGCACTCTAAATTTTATGTCATGCCGAAAAGAAAATATAAAATATCGGTTATTCAGTTAAATCTGAATGATGTTGCCGAAAATAATCTTAAGAAATGTATCAGCTGGGTAAGAGATGCTGCAAGCCAAGGAGCAGAGGTAATCTTACTTCCTGAATTATATAGCAGTCATTATTTCTGCCAAAGCGAAGATGTAGAAAATTTTGCATTAGCAGAACCACTTTACAGCACTTCTTTTATTGCATTCAGCGAATTGGCTAAAGAATTAGGAGTAGTTATTATTGTTCCTTTCTTCGAAAAAAGAATGGCTGGAATTTATCATAACAGTGCTTACATCATTGATACAGATGGAACAGAAGCTGGTTTGTATCGTAAAATGCATATTCCAGACGACCCTCATTTCTATGAAAAATTCTATTTCACGCCAGGTGATTTAGGTTTCCAAGCTATCGAAACTAAAAAAGGAACTGTTGGAACTTTGATCTGCTGGGATCAATGGTACCCAGAAGCGGCTCGTATTACAGCCCTTAAAGGTGCTGAGGTTTTATTTTATCCAACAGCTATTGGATGGCATCCTAAAGAAAAAGAACAATATGGAGAAAATCAGTATGGTGCTTGGATGAACGTAATGAAAGGCCACGCAGTTGCTAATGGTGTTTTCGTTGCGGCGGCAAATAGAATTGGTTTAGAAAAATATATCGAAGGAACAGAAGGAATTCAATTCTGGGGAGCTTCTTTCATCGCTGGACCACAGGGAGAAATTTTAGCTCAAGCGTCTCACGATAAAGAAGAGATCTTAATTGCTGAAGTTGATTTAGATTTACAAGAAAATGTTCGTCAAAACTGGCCATTCTTCAGAGATAGAAGAATTGATGCTTTTGGAGATATTGTAAAAAGAGCAATCGATAAATAATTAGATTTATCTCAAATATAAAAAAAGGACAAAATGTATATTTTGTCCTTTTTTTGTAAGCTTCGGAGAAGCGAAATATTTATAGCAAAGAATAAATGTTTTACAAGATAAAGCTCCAGCGGAGCGACATATTTTTTTCACAATCTATATATGTCGCTCCGCTGGAGCTTTTCATTTGTCTTATCGAAGTACTATAAATATTTAGCTTCTCCGAAGCTTTAAATAAGGATTCAAAATCTAGTTTTTTTTAACTCTATTTTTATAACAAAAAGGAGCTATTCATTTGAATAGCTCCTTTTCTTGTTTTTAGCTTTATATGTATTACTTCACTTGGAAAGTAACTCTTCTCACGATTTGACGTGCCTCTTTAGAATTTTTGTTAACAGAAGTATCTTCTCCGTTAGCAATTACATTCAATCTTGATGCATCAATTCCTGCATTTATAGCTACTTTTTTCACAGCTTCAGCTCTTTTTCTAGACAATTCTGTGTTGTAGTTAGTGTTTCCAATTTCGTCAGCATATCCAATAATATCAGCTGATTTTCCTGGATTGTTTTTCAAGTATTTCACTAAGAAATCTACGCCAGATAAAGAAGCGTTTGTTGGTTTAGACGAATTGAAATCGAAATAAACATTTACATAACCTCCATTGATTAATTCTTCAACAGTATTGTTTGTAGCAGTTCCAGCGCCTTTCTTTTCGTAAGTTTTGTCTAAATAGCTTTCTAACTCATCAGGCACACCATTTTGATTGTTGTCAATAGATTGCCCTTTTGTGTTAACAGCAACTCCAGCGATACTATTTGGTTCTAAATCATATAAATCGGCAACTCCATCTTTGTCTGTGTCCAAAAGACCAGTTTCGATCAAGTCAACTCTTTTTTCCAATTCACCAATTCTATCTTCTTCACCAACCCAGTCAGCGTGTCTTTCGTTTTTACCTAAGTAAAAAGTTAAACCAACAGAAGCGTTTAATAGAATTCCATCAAAAGAATCTGTAGTTGTGTTGCCCATTCCATCAAAGTTCCAGTTTTGTCTTCCGTTAATAATTCCCGTAAGATCTCCAGTCAATGCAACTCTATTGCTCAATTTGATTTGACCTGTCAAACCAGCGATTCCGTGAGCCATGTAATCTTGCCCTCCAAAACCAGTTTCAGTACTAATTTGCGAAACTCCAAAACCTCCGTGAGCTAAAAGTCCAATTGTATTTGTCCAAGTTTCGAAATTTAAAGCACGTCCTACGTTGACAACCCCTTGCAAACTTGCTCTAACATATCGACTTTCAAAATCTGGTGTGTCTTTTTTCTCTTTAAATTGGTCGTAACCAACATCTAATTTTACACCAAACTTTGGATTAAACATATATCTTACACCTAAATCTCCGTGAAAAAAGTTTAAAGATTCTGTTGTATAACCTGGAGTCATTGCTCTGGTAGGTTTATTAACTCCGCCATTAAGTTCTAATGACCATTTGTTGTATTCTTGATCTACAATAGGTTTTGTAGAAGTGGTAGCCATATTTTGTGCGCCTGCGGCGAATGATAGTAATAATAGAGAGGCTGATACTAATTTCTTTTTCATGATATCAAAAATTAAATTGTTTTTATTATTAAACTCATGAACAAAATTAGAGGTCGAATTTTAGAATGTGTTGTATATACACTTACATAATTTCCATATTTTGGCTTTTAATTATGTAAATCCGTTAAAATTAGCCTAATAGAAAGCATAAAAAAAAGGACAAAATTCACATTTTGTCCTTTTCTATCCTGAAAATATATTTATTATTTCAAATCTGGCTGATAAATTTTAACAGATCCATCTCCTTCGCTGCTTACTACTAATAAGCTTCTTTTAGTAGGACTTTTTGAAGCTGGAATAAACAAAATTCCTTCTGGAGCGTCGCCAGTTTTTACTGTTTGTAAATATTGTGGCGAAGTTGGGTTTGTAGCATCATAAACCATAAATGCATCAGATCTTTCTAAACCAACGAATAAAATGTTTTGATCTCCCATTTTAGCAGCTACTACAGCTTCTGGCTCAGAACCTTTATCATCACTTCTTTTATCGTCGTAAGTTCCTAATTCGTTAGTTTTTTTGTCAACATCATTTTTACTGTCAAAAACTATTTTTCCAGTATTTCCGTTCCAGATTGAAAAAGATCTTCCTCCAAAACTTACCATTTGGTCTAAATCTCCGTCACCGTCAGTATCTCCCATGTCAGTAATAAGATTAAGTCTTCCTAAGTTTGTTTCTAATTTTAAAGTTGTTGCATCAGGAAAAGCAGTTGCGTCCAATGTCATGTCTTTCATACGCTTAACATCAGAATAAGCATCATATTCTCTAGCATCTCCTTCATTTGCAGTAACAAAATAAGGAGTATTATTTACTGTAAAATGACTAATTGCATCTGGCATATAAAGTCCTTTTACTTTCCAAGGATTAAAAGCTACTTTATCGTCTTTATCGTCTTTATCACTCACATCAATTGCATTTTCTGCAGTATTGTAGTCTTTTAAACCTAAAGGATAAATTGCAGTGATTGTTTTAGAAGTTAAATCAACTTTTGCCACCCCGTTATTTTCTTGTAAAGTTACCCAAGCCGTTTTTGAATCATCAGAAATAGTAATGTATTCTGGTTCAATATCCTGAGCAAAGCTATCAGCAAATTTAGAAATTCTGAATCCGTCTTTTGCCAATGTTGTAGCTTGACTACTGAAAGAACTGAAATCTAAAGTAGTAACCGAGTAAGTGCTAGTTTCAATAATAGAAACCGTTCCGTTTGGATCTTGTGAATAATCTGTATTTGGTTCTCCTTCGTTAGCAGTCATAATGAATTTTCCGTCAGGAGAAAAAGTAATCATATCTGGTAATGCACCAACCGTAACTTGTTTGATTAAACTATAATCTGAAGTATTGAAAACAACTACTTTTCCGTTTCCTTGTTTGTTTGCGGTAGATTCTAAAGCAACAGCTAATTTTCCGTCAAATACAGAAACACTGTTTGCAGCACCTTCGTAAGTTGCTAAATCAATTTTTCCAATTTTAGTTGGTTTTGTCGGGTCAGTAATATCAATAACATCAATTTGATTAACTCCGCTGTTATTTACTGTAAAAAGTCTTTTTGTTTTTTCGCAATAAGCAGAAATTTCAGCTGCAGCTTCTCCGCCAATCGTAATAGAACCAATTTCTTTAAAAGTTGCTGGGTTCTCGTTTACAACAACTTCAGGTTCGTTGTTTGAGTTTTCGTCATTATTACAGCTCGCCAAAATAAAAAGCGCTGCAAATAACGAGATAGATAAATTTTTCATGTGTTAGTTTTTAGTTTTTGCAAAAGTAATTCTGAGCTTTCTGTTGAATATTAAGTATGTATTATTTAATCTTTAACTTAATTTTTGCAGGATATTTATTGTGAAATTATAGACGAATTTCAATCAAATGTTTTATAATCCTAACGAATGCTTATCTTTGCACTTTCTAAATTAGAACCTCTTTATGTCAACAAATAATAGAAGATTTCCAGCAGAATGGGAAAAACAGCAAGGAATTGTATTGTGTTTTCCGCATAATGGTAACGATTGGCCTGGAAAATATGAGGCCGTTCAATGGGCTTTTGTAGAATTTATTAAAAAAGTAGCCACTTTTGAAACTGTTTTTTTGGTCGTAGCCGATGAAAAACTAAAAGAGAAAGTTGCCGATATGCTTGAAAGAGCTCGTGTAAACCTTGATAATGTTTCCTGTATTATTCATAAAACCAACAGAAGCTGGATGCGTGATTCAGGACCAATTATTGTAAAAAATGGTTCGAAAAGAGAAGCGTTGAATTTTAATTTCAACGGCTGGGCAAAATATAAAAACTATCAATTAGACAAATTCGTTCCTGGGAAAGTAGCTGATTTTATTGATGTTCCTCTGACTCAGGTAATGTATAAAGGAAAACCAGTAATTGTTGAGGGAGGAGCGATTGACGTAAACGGAAAAGGAACTTTATTGACATCTGAAGAATGTTTAATGCATCCTACAATTCAGGTTCGTAACGCTGGTTTTACAAAAGAAGATTACGAAGCAGTTTTTAAAGAATATCTTGGAGTTACAAATGTAATTTGGTTAGGAGATGGGATAGAAGGCGACGATACTCACGGTCATATCGACGATTTGTGCCGATTTGTAAATGAAGATACTATTGTGACGATTGTCGAAACTGATAAAAATGATTCAAATTATAAGCCTTTGCAAGATAATTTGAAACGTTTGCAAAACGCAAAATTAGAAAACGGAAAATCTCCGGTAATTGTAGCATTACCGATGCCAAAACGAGTTGATTTTGAAGATTTACGTTTACCAGCAAGTTATGCTAATTTCTTGATTTTGAATAATTGCGTTTTAGTACCAACATTTAATGATAGCAACGATCGCGTAGCTTTAAATATACTTTCTGAATGTTTCCCTGACAGAGAAGTAATCGGAATAAGCTGTATTGATTTCATTTGGGGATTCGGAACATTGCACTGTTTAAGCCAGCAGATTCCTGCTTAAGTTTTTGCCACGAAGACACAAAGATTCAAAACATTTGGAATAAGCCAAACTTAAAAGTGAAATGACAAAAATCATTTCTAATCTTCTTAATCTGTGGCAAAGAAAAAGCATAAAAAAACCTTGGTGAGAGCCAAGGTTTTGTAATTTTCTATATTTCTTCAGATTCTGGATCCGTTCTTCATTGTTTAATGAAAGGAGGTAACAATTGGCTAGAAACTTCTCCAAAACCAATTCTTACTTCAGTATTTTCACAGAATCCACGAATAATAACCGTATCATTATCTTCAATAAATTTACGTTCGCTTCCATCTTTTAATGTTAACGGATTTTTTCCGCCCCAAGTTAATTCAAGCATTGAACCAAAACTATCAGGCGTTGGACCAGAAATAGTTCCAGAACCCATCATGTCACCAGAATTTACACGACATCCGTTTGAAGTATGATGAGCCAATTGCTGACACATTGACCAATATAAATATTTAAAGTTTGATTTCGAAACAACAGTTTCCTCTTGATTTTCAGGTTGTATTGAAACTTCTAAATGAATGTCAAAAGCTTTTTTTCCTTTAGTTTGTAAATAAGGAAGCGGAGACGGATCTTGTTTAGGTCCTTTAGTTCTAAAAGGCTCCAAAGCATCCATAGTCACAATCCACGGAGAAATTGAAGTTGCAAAGTTTTTAGCTAAGAATGGTCCAAGAGGCACATATTCCCATTTCTGAATATCACGCGCGCTCCAGTCATTCAATAAAACCATTCCGAAAATATAGTCTTCTGCTTCGTAAGTTGGAATATTTTCACCCATTACGTTAACATCTGTTGTAATAAAAGCAGTTTCTAATTCAAAATCTACTAAACGAGAAGCTCCGAAAACAGGCGTATCGTGTCCAGCAGGTAAAGTTTGTCCCATTGGTCTGTGAACTGGAATTCCTGAAGGCACAATTGTCGAACTTCTTCCGTGATATCCAACTGGAATATGAAGCCAGTTTGGCAATAAAGCATTTTCTGGATCACGGAACATTTTACCTACGTTTGTCGCGTGTTCTCTACTCGAATAGAAGTCAGTATAATCACCAATTAAAACTGGCAATTGCATCTCTACATCTTCGATTTTAAATATAACAATATCTCGGTGTTTTGTTGAATCTCTTAATTGCGGGTTGTTCTCGTCAAAAATATCTGCGATACGATTTCGAACCAGACGCCATGTTTTTTTTCCGTCAGAAATAAAATCATTTAGCGTATCCTGCATAAACATATCATCGGTTAATTCGATTCCTTCAAAATAGTTCAATTGCTGTAAAGCCCCTAAATCTATGGCGTAATCGCCAATTCGCGTTCCTACGGTAACGACATTTTCTTTAGTAAGAAATACACCGAAAGGAATATTCTGGATGGGGAAGTCGCTATTTTCTGGCACTTCTAACCATGATTTTCTACTGGTATCGTTGGCAGTTATTGGCATGTTTAATGTTAATTATTTGTTGAAAAATTACTTGTCAAATATATCATAATCTAGCAGTTTGACAAACGTTTTTTTGTATTTTTGCGTGAAATTAACGAAAAACAAAAAAATGCAACGCGACGAACAAATTTTTGATCTTATCCAAGAGGAGAAAGAAAGACAAATTCACGGACTAGAGCTTATCGCTTCAGAGAATTTTGTAAGTGATGAAGTAATGGCAGCAGCAGGGTCTGTTTTAACTAATAAATATGCAGAGGGTTATCCTGGTAAAAGATACTACGGCGGTTGTGAAGTAGTTGACGTTATTGAGCAAATTGCGATTGACAGAGCTAAAGAATTATTTGGTGCTGAATATGCAAACGTACAGCCTCACTCAGGTTCTCAAGCAAACACAGCTGTTTATCACGCTTGTTTAAATCCTGGTGATACTATTTTAGGTTTCGACTTATCTCATGGAGGTCACTTAACTCACGGTTCTCCAGTAAACTTCTCAGGACGTTTATACCGTCCAGTTTTTTACGGTGTAGATGCCGAAACTGGTCGTTTAGATTATGATAAAATTCAAGAAATCGCAACTAAAGAACAGCCAAAATTAATTATCGCTGGAGCTTCGGCTTATTCTCGTGATATGGATTTTGCTCGTTTCAGACAAATTGCTGACAGCGTAGGAGCAATCTTATTTGCTGATATTTCTCACCCAGCAGGTCTTATTGCAAAAGGATTATTAAACGATCCAATTCCACATTGTCATATTGTTTCTACAACAACTCACAAAACATTAAGAGGACCACGTGGAGGTCTTATTTTAATGGGGAAAGATTTTCCAAATCCACAAGGATTAACAACTCCTAAAGGAGAAATCAGAATGATGTCTTCATTATTGGATTTAGCTGTTTTCCCAGGAAATCAAGGTGGACCATTAATGCACATTATTGCAGCTAAAGCGGTTGCTTTTGGTGAAGCATTAAAAGATGAATTCTTTACTTATGCAATGCAATTGCAAAAAAATGCAAATGCAATGGCTGATGCTTTCGTAAAAAGAGGTTACAACATTATCTCTGGCGGAACTGACAATCACATGATGCTTATTGACTTAAGAAATAAAAATATTTCTGGTAAAGAAGCTGAAAACGCATTAGTAAAAGCTGAAATTACAGTAAACAAAAACATGGTTCCTTTTGACGATAAATCACCATTTATCACTTCTGGAATCCGTGTTGGAACAGCTGCAATCACAACTCGTGGTTTAGTTGAAAAAGATATGGAAACTATCGTAGCTTTAATCGATAAAGTTCTTGCAGATCACACAAACGAAGATCTTATCGAAGAAGTTGCTGAAGAAGTAAACGAATTAATGAGCGAAAGACCAATTTTTGCGTATTAATTAAGATAAGTCTTAAAGTTTTTAAAGTCGAAAGTCAAAAGTCTTATTTTTGACTTTCGATTTTTTGCTTTTTATAACTCATAACTTTTAACTCATAACTCATAATTTTAGACATGGGCGTATTAAGATTACAATTGCCAACTGACCCAAGATGGGTAAATATTGTTGAGAAAAACATTGAAGAAATTCTAACGGATCACGCTTGGTGCGAGCAGAAAGCAGCAACAAATGCGATTACGATCATTACAAATAATTCTGAACATCAGGATTTAGTAAAAGATTTATTGGCTTTAGCCAAAGAAGAAATCGATCACTTTGAACAAGTTCACAATATTATCATCAAAAGAGGATTAAAATTAGGACGCGAGCGTAAAGACGATTACGTTAACGAACTTTACCAATATATGAAAAGAAGCGGTGACGGAAGCCGTGTTTCAGGACTTGTTGAAAGATTATTATTCTCAGCAATGATTGAAGCCAGAAGCTGTGAACGTTTTAAAGTACTTTCAGAAAACATAAAAGATGAAGAATTAGCTATTTTCTACAGAGAGTTAATGGAAAGCGAAGCTGGACATTACACAACATTCATTACATACGCTCGTAAATACGGAAAAGGAATCGACGTTGAAAAACGCTGGAGAGAATGGTTAGAATTTGAAGAATCTATCATTACCAATTACGGAAAAGGAGAAACGATTCATGGGTAGTTTATTTTAGTGTTCAGTGTTCAGTTTTTTGAGTTTTCAGTCGCAGTCGCAGTTTTCAGTTTTTACGTTTGTCACGTTGAGCGAAGTCGAAACGCTCTCCAATTAGAAACTTTGTGAATCTTAGTGGAATTAAAAAGCGCTTTTGTAAACGCATGTTAGTAATTGTTCACAAGTTCAAGTTTTTGTTAATCTAAAATCTACAATCTAAATTCTAAAATTCCTTACATTTGAGAGTAACCAAAATCTCGAACTATGAGAATAGAAATGGACCTGAAACTAGGATTTAAAGATGTAATGTTTAGACCTAAAAGATCAACACTTAAAAGCAGATCTGAAGTTTCCCTAGAACAAAATTTCAAGTTTTTGCACAGTACTTCAAGTTGGACAGGAATTCCGATTATGGGTGCTAATATGGATACGGTTGGGACTTTTGAAATGGCTCAGGTCTTGGCAAAAGAAAAGTTGTTTACAGCGATTCATAAACATTATACTCTAGAAGAATGGAACGCATTTCTTAAGAACGTATCTCCAGATTTTTACGATTATATTGCTGTAAGTACAGGAACAGGAAAAGAAGATTTTGAGAAGATTGAAAAAATAATCACTGCAAATCCATTACTGAAATTTATCTGCATTGATGTTGCTAATGGTTATTCGGAACATTTTGTTCAGTTTTTAAAGAAAACCAGAAAACAATATCCAGACAAAATCATTATTGCTGGAAACGTCGTTACAGGCGAAATGACCGAAGAACTATTATTAGCTGGTGCTGATATCGTAAAAGTCGGAATTGGTCCTGGTTCTGTTTGTACAACTCGTGTTAAAACAGGCGTTGGTTATCCGCAATTATCTGCAATTATCGAATGTGCCGATGCCGCGCATGGATTAGGTGGACATATTATCAGCGACGGCGGTTGCACAACTCCAGGCGATGTTGCCAAAGCTTTTGGCGCCGGAGCCGATTTTGTAATGTTAGGCGGAATGCTTGCAGGACACACAGAAAGCGGTGGAGAACTAATAGAACTAAAAGGAGAAAAATTCAAACAATTTTACGGAATGAGTTCTAAAACTGCAATGGACAAACATTCTGGAGGCGTTGCAGAATACAGAGCAAGCGAAGGAAAAACAGTTCAGGTTCCGTTTAAAGGAGACGTGATTCACACTGTTTTAGATATATTAGGCGGAATTAGAAGCACTTGTACTTATGTAGGAGCTTCAAGATTAAAAGAATTGACTAAACGAACGACTTTCATCCGCGTAAGCGAACAAGAAAATCAGGTTTTTACAAAATAAATATGATTAAAATTACCGAAGCATTTGTTGAAGATATTGCTAAAATTCAAGAAATCGCACACATAACTTGGCCAATAACCTATGGTGAAATTCTAACGGCAGCGCAGTTAGATTATATGTTGGATCTCATTTATTCTGATGAAGCGCTTTCTAAACAAATTCAGAATAAAGAACAGTTGTTTTATTTGGTTTCAGATTTAGAATCTGTAATTGGTTTTATCGGAATCGAACACAATTATAAAAACGAAGCGATTACCAAAATCCATAAAATTTACCTTTTGCCAGAAACTCAGGGAAAGGGTTATGGTAAAATAGTTTTTAATTCAATTGAGGAATTGGCTTTAGAAAATAAGTCAAAGGAACTTTTATTAAACGTAAATCGCTTTAATACCGCTTTAAATTTCTACAAAAAACTTGGTTTCGAAATTAAAGAAACAGTTGATATTGAAATTGGAAATGGATATTTGATGGAAGATTATGTTATGGGGAAGAAGATATAGTTCTCTTACATTATAAAAAAAAAAGCAGGTCTTTGAAACTTGATTTTCAAAGACCTGCTTTTTTTTATAATGCAGATAATTAACGAATTAAATTATAAATAAAACTTGCTGCAAAAAGATAAATAAAGACACATAATGCATTAATACCTAAAACTTTAAGATATTTATTAGCATTAGAAGTTTCTTCTCTAAAAAAAGTATAATTAATTACTGTTGCCGCTCCACCGATTGCTCCACCAACTGCTCCACCACTAAATACGAGCCCAATTGGTAATGCACCAACGATATATTCATACCATTTTAATTTATTTGCCATTGGATATTTTTTGCCATCAATGTTTAAGGCTTGTGAAGATATATCTGGTATGTTAGCCTTTGGAAAAGCCTTAACTATTTCGTCATTAGCTCTTTTAATTAAAAATGGTTTTCCTTTTTCTTTACTTTGCTCAACAAGTACTCCATTTTGTTTTAATGTTGATTTTCCAGAAAAGATATTGTTTTCAAATTCGAAATTATTGTTTGGAAAATCAGGTAATGTAAATTTAAAATTGTTTTTCATGATTTTATTGCTTTTTTCTTTTTTAAGTTTTTAGTAATCAGTTGAATAATAATACTTAAATATTTTTGCAAAGGTATTTTGAATACCTAATTGCAAATAGCAACAAAAAGACAGAAAAATAACATAATAAGTTAAAAGTTACTTTTTAGCTCACAATCAAATCATGTTTAAATAATAACCCTTTCACTTCTTTTAAAGAAAAAATAGCTTTCTTCAATTTAGTTTTAGACGGATCAATAGTATAATTGTAGCTTGTTTTAAAATCGGCTTTATTGGCAATGGCTTTGTTGAATTCTGATCGATACAAATCGCAGTTGTCAAAAACAACGCTTGTTAAATCTGCAGCCATAAAATCTACGGCGATTAAACTGCAATTGGTAAATGGAGTTCCTTTTAATTTTAAAGTGTAAAATTTTGAAAAGTCTAGAATGCAATCGTTAAAATGAACTTCAAAAATTAGTTTGTCACACATTGCAAAATTCACTTCTTTAATTTCGCAGCGATTAAAAGTAGCGGTTCTAAATGCTACATAATTAATTTTAGCTTCAGAAAAAACACAGTCATTAAAAACGCAATCGATAAAAGTAACAGCGAGAAAAGTGCAGGCAGAAAAGTTACAATTATTAAAAACACAACATTCGAAGTCCTTAAAATTTAAGTCATCTTTGGCATAAATAATCGTATTGTATTCTTTATCAAGAAAATATTCGCTTTCCTTTTTCAACTCTTTTCTATAATTATTTTAAGGTGAAAAGGTAATAATTTACCATAAAATAATGGGAACAAATTATAAATGATTTTGATTTCATTCACATTTTTAATCCATAAAATGCTGTAGCTTTACACTTATTTTTTAAGTCAAAATTTATCAATTTTACGATATGGAATCAACAAGAAAAGAACATGATTTTCTAGGAGAATTAGAAATTCCAAACCATTTATACTACGGAATCCAGACTTTTAGAGCGGTAGAAAATTTTAATATTACAGGAATTCCGATTTCAAAAGAGCCTTTGTTTATCAAAGCGTTAGGTTATGTAAAAAAGGCTGCCGCTTTAGCCAATAAAGATTGTAATGCAATCGATCCAAAAATTGCCGAAGCGATCTGTTACGGAAGCGATCAGGTAATTGCTGGTAAATTTGATCAAGAATTTGTGAGCGATTTAATTCAAGGCGGTGCAGGAACTTCTGTAAACATGAATGCAAACGAAGTTATTGCCAATATCGGATTGGAATATTTAGGTCACAAAAAAGGCGAATACAATTTTCTTCATCCAAATAATCATGTAAACTGTTCTCAGTCTACAAATGATGCTTATCCATCAGCATTTAGAATTGCTTTGTATTTAAAAATGGAAAGCTTTATTAAAACTTTCGCTGGTTTAGAAGTTGCTTTTGCTAAAAAAGGAGAGGAGTTTAAAGAAGTTTTGAAAATGGGAAGAACGCAATTACAAGATGCTGTGCCAATGACTTTAGGACAGGAATTTAAAGCTTATGCGACGACAATTGGCGAAGATATCCAGCGTTTGAAAAATGCGCAGGAATTATTGTTGGAAATCAATATGGGCGCAACAGCCATTGGAACAAAAGTAAATGCACCTGAAGGTTATCCAGAAATTTGCGTAAAATATTTGGCAGATGAGGTTGGAATTCCGTTAACGCTTTCTCCAGATTTAATTGAAGCCACTGTAGATACAGGAGCTTATGTTCAGATTATGGGAACTTTAAAACGTTCTGCGGTTAAAATTTCTAAAATCTGCAACGATTTACGTTTATTAAGTTCTGGGCCAAGAACAGGTTTAAATGAAATCAATCTTCCTGCACGTCAGCCAGGTTCATCTATTATGCCAGGGAAAGTAAATCCGGTAATTCCAGAAGTGGTAAATCAGACTTGTTTTTATGTTATCGGTCAGGATTTAACCGTTACAATGGCGGCAGAAGCAGGACAATTACAGTTAAACGTAATGGAGCCTGTTATTGCTTTTGCTATGTTTACTTCATTAGATTATCTTTCAAATGCTATTCAGACTTTAATCGATAAATGTATTAACGGAATTACAGCAAACGTAGATCATTGCTATAATATGGTTATGAATAGCATTGGAATCGTGACACAATTGAATCCAATTATTGGTTATGAAGAAAGCGCTAGTATTGCGGGAGAGGCTTTAAAAACGGGAAAAAGCGTTCATCAAATTGCGGTTTTAGAAAGAAAATTGATCACACAGGAAAAATGGGACGAAATTTATTCTTTAGAAAACTTAATCCATCCGAAGTTTATCACTAAATAATTTTTCCATGATATAACTGAAAGCCGTCAATTTTATTTTGACGGCTTTTTTGTTAAAATAATTTTAATTTTATTTCTGTTTAGTTCGTAAGATGTTGAAAATAAGAACTATATTTACATAGGGATTGATTCTTATCTCCAAAACTAAACTTTGCAAATGGTGATTTTTTTTAAAAATAATGCCTATAAGTACAAGTCTAAAATCTTAGGATTATTACTTCTTTTTTCTTTTAATCTATTCGCTCAAGAGGAAATTAAAAACTCTGAAATTGAATCTCCAAAAATTTGTCCTCCCAAAACAGTATTTGATCTTTTTAAAAAAGAAGACGATGCTTTAGTGGTTAAACCAACAAAAAACAATTTCTTTTTATTAATTCCTGCTATTGGATCTCAGCCCGCTACAGGATTCTTTTTTGGTGCCGTTGCTCAATATACTTTTAAAGGAAAAGAAGAAAAAGATAAATATTCGATTGCCAATGTTGGGATTACCTATACGCTAAAAAATCAATGGCTGGTTAATATCAAAAACAATATTCTACTGAATAATAATAAAATCTTTTTGAGTGGCGATTATCGTTTGTATTTGTTTTCACAGCCTAATTATGGTTTAGGAACCGATATAATTCCGCCTAGACGTGACCAACCTGATAGCTTTAGTGTTGATTCTCTTGCTCAGGATATGGATTATAATTATTTGAAATTCCATCAGACAATTTCTTTTGAGGTTAAGGAGAACTATTATGTTGGAGGAGGAATTAATATTGACTGGTACTCTAGTATTCAGGATAAAGAATTGGATATCGCAAATGGAAAATATACATATCACTACAATTACAGCCAGAAATACGGGTTTGATAATTATGAATATTTCTTAAATGGAGTAAGTTTGAATCTGGTTCATGATTCGCGAGATAATCAGGTTAATGCATCAAAAGGGTGGTTTGCCAATATTAACTACAGATTTAATCCAGTTCTGTTTAATAATCAGGATTATAGTAATGTGCTCTTTGCAGAATATCGCCATTTTATACCTGTTTCTCCTAAAAATCCACGTTATGTTTTAGCGATTTGGACTTACGGACAATTTGTAACTAGAGGAAAAGTACCTTATTTAAATCTGCCTGCAATTGGCTGGGATCAGCGCAGTAGGAGTGGAGAAGGTTATACGCAGGGATTGTTTAGAGGAAACGGTTTAGTTTATTTATCTACAGAATTTCGTTTTCCTATTACCTGCAATCAATTGTTGAGCGGTACTGTCTTTACCAATTTTGTAACGGCTAGTAATTCAGATACCGATCTTAAATTATTCAAATCGATTCAGCCTTCTATTGGTGCTGGTTTAAGAATTTTAATTGACAAAGCTTCCAAAACAAATCTAATTTTAGATTATGCGTGGGGTAATAATTCTAAAGGTTTTTACCTGAATGCAGGGGAGACTTTCTAGTTTCAAAATTTGTATTAATTAAAAATAAAAAGATTAGAGTTAAAAATAATATTAAAAAGCAGGCTATTAGGTCTGCTTTTTTTATTCTTCATAATTAAATCATAATTTGTAAAAATGTACTGAATTATGTTAATTTCAATTCTTATTTTTGTTGTATATACAAACTTCTTAAGATGAAATTACTGATAGTTGAAGACGAACCAAATCTATTATCGATATTAAGAAAAGGATTTGCAGAAAATAATAATGAAGTAAGCGTTGCAATGGACGGTAAAACTGCCATGGAGATGATTCATAATTATACTTTCGATGTAGTAATTTTAGATGTAATGCTTCCTGATGTTAACGGAATCGAAATTTGCAGAAGACTTCGCGCAGCTAAAAATTTTGTGCCAATTTTGCTTTTAACGGCTTTAGGAACATCAGAAAACATTGTCACTGGACTTAATGCTGGTGCCGATGATTATTTGGTTAAGCCTTTTAAATTTGGCGAATTAGATGCCAGGGTAAATGCTTTGTACAGAAGATCGCAACAGGAAACAGAGAAAATTGACGCAATTACAATTGGTGATTTAGAAATAAACGGACGCGCAAAAACGGTTAAAAGAGAGGGAGAAAACATCATTTTAACGGCAAAAGAATTTAAACTTTTATATTATTTGGCAAAAAATACAGGCCGAATTGTTTCTCGAGATCAAATTTTAGATAATGTTTGGGATATTAATTTTGATATGAATACCAACGTTGTCGATGTATATATTACGTACTTAAGAAGAAAGATAGATAAGCCTTATTCAACCAAACTTATTCATACCATGAAAGGTTTGGGCTATGTTATTAAGCTATAAAATGGATATTAGAAAAAAAATTACTTTTAATTACGTTGCCCTTTCTACCTTTAGTACTTCTCTATTGTGTATCATCGTGTTTTTCTTATTTAGAGAAAACAATCGATATCATTTTTTAAAGCGTCTGGATGATAGAGCAAAAATTGTTTCTTCTATTCATTTTCAAAAAGATCCAGAAAAGATTAAATACTACCAAAAACTTAAAAAAAATGGTCTTGAAGAATTGATCGAAGAAGAAGAATATGTATTGAAAATCAACAGCCACAATAGTTTTGATTATAATACGAATTTAAACCTCCCGAATTCATTCTACACCAATATTTTAAGTACTGGAAAAGATTCTTACGAAAGAGATAATAAATATTATTTAGGGCAAATTTTTCAGGAAAATAGCCAAAGATATATTGTAATTGTTGGCGCGAGAGATCGCAAAGGAAAAGATACGACCGTTTATATTGTAAAAATCATGCTTTTTGGCGGAATCGGTTTTGTGATTCTGGCATTTCTATTGGGAAGATTTTTGGCAAAACGCGTTATCGATCCTGTAGCAAGAATTACAAAAGAAGTGAAGAGAATTAGCGCTTCAAATCTTCATAATCGTCTGCCTGAAGTTAAAAATTCTGATGAAATTTCAGATTTGACCAATACTTTTAATAATATGCTGGATCGTTTGGAAACTTCATTCGAGATTCAAGCAAACTTTATTAATAATGCTTCTCACGAATTAAAAACGCCAATTACAACCATTATTGCCGAAGCAGAAATCATGCTGCTTAAAGAAAGACAGCAACATGAATATGTAGAATCTCTACAGAATATTTATAGTCAGGCTTCAAGATTAGGAAATCTAACAGAAAGTTTGCTGAAATTAACTCAAACTGGTTATGACGGACAAAAACAAGTATCTGATATTGCTCGAATGGACGAATTGCTTTTGGATGTAAAATCAGATTTAGATAAAATTTATCCAGATAATCGCGTGAGCATTAAACTTAATTTTGCTCCAGAAGATTCTAATTTGCTGTTGTTGCCATGTAATAAACCGCTTTTAGAATTGGCAATCAATAATATTATTACCAACGGAGTAAAGTATTCTGATAACAACGAAGTGTTTGTGAATCTTTCGGCTAATCGCGAAATGATCAAAATCTCGATTAATGATATTGGAATCGGAATTCCACCAGAAGATATTCCGCATTTGTATGAACCTTTTTTTAGAGGAAAAATTGCGGCCAAATATATTGGTTATGGTTTAGGACTTCCTTTAGCATCTAAAATCATTAGAATGCATGATGGTGAACTACAAGTGCAATCGGAACAAAATAAAGGTACAATCGTTACCATAATCTTCAAAAAACTCAACATTAAAAAATCTAATGTTTAATTTTAGAAAATTCTAATTTTAGATTAATGTCTCTCTAAGTTGTTGATAGTTAATTTGTAAGTATAAACTAAACGATTATACTTATGAAAAACTTTCTTATACCAACGACTTTAAAAGATGATACAATTTCGGCTGTAAAATCTGCGGTGAATCAGTCAAAAAATACTGAATCAGAAATTATTTTAGTATTAGTTTCAGAAGCGCCAGATACATTTTCATCTTCTAGTTTTTTGCGTGAAATGAGATCTGGACTTACAAAAAGTCAGGAAGAAGTTCTAGAAACCTGTCGTTATATTATCGACCACACTCCAAATACTAAACTAAAAGTCCACAATCAATACGGACTTTCAGCGCCTCTTTTTAAACGTCTTATTGAGGCTTTCTCAGTAAAATTGATCATTCTTACACATTCTTATAAACAGGAAACCAAAAGAATTCATCAATATTTGATTCAATTGGCTGGAAATCAAAAATGTCCAATTCTGCATTTAAGTACAGAAATTAATAAAGAAGTCTTTAATAAAGCACTTTATGTAGAAAATTCAAGCCGAAATATTCATGTAAAAGATGTACAGGAATTTTTGAGTGCTAATTTCTCTTTCGAAATTGTAAGCCAAACAGCTAGTTTTGAAGACAACTACGAAAATGTTGCTCCATTTTTATCAGAAGCCATTTCAAAACACAACATCGATATGTTGGTAGAAACCAGAAAAGGCGAAAAAATCAAATTTAAAAAAGCCAAAAAAGAAAATGTCAATGAAAAACTAGGACTTCCAGTTCTTTCATTGTACGAAGAGATGGTTTAAGAGTCTGAGATTCTAAGTTTCTAAGCCTCTAAGCTTTTTAATTTTAATTCTTAGCATCTTAGAAGCTTAGAATCTTAGCCTCTTAAAAAAAAAATTAATTTAAAACCGAAAATATGTTATTAAAGAAAAGAATACCAATGAAGTACGTTCTCGGGAAAATTAAAGTAGAAATCGCTCTAGTATTGGCTTATACCATACTATTTGAAATTTTCCATCATTATTTTATTAACCTTCCCGTAGATATTCCAATTGCCATTCCAACCATGATTGGAACTATTATTTCCTTATTATTAGCCTTTAAATCGAATCAGGCTTATGACAGATGGTGGGAAGCACGAATTGTTTGGGGCGCTGTTGTAAACGATTCCAGAACATTGATTCGTCAGGTTTTGACATTTTACGAAGATCCAGATTTTTCTGTCGAAGCAAGTGAATTCAAAGAAAATTTTGCAAAAAGACAAATTGCATGGTGTTATAGCCTTGGGCAGTCGCTTAGAAATAGAGATGCAATAAAACCGCTTGAAGGTTTAATGAATGAAGAAGAAATTAAATACATCAAGAACCATCAAAACGTTCCAAATGCGATTTTAATGTTGCATGCAAGAGATTTACGAAATGCAAAAAACGAAAAAAGACTTAACGTTTATCAGCAAGTTGAAATTGATAATACATTGTCAAGATTATGTGATGAAATGGGAAAATGTGAACGTATTAAAAACACCATTTTTCCAACAACATACAGTATGTATATCAGATTGACTTTGTGTCTGTTCATTTTTGTATTGCCTTTCGGATTAACAAGTGTCTTAAGCTGGTTTGCAATTCCGCTGATTACTGCAATTGGTGCAGCTTTCTTTTTGATTGAAAGAATGGCAATTCATTTGCAAGATCCGTTTGAAAACAGACCTACAGATACACCAGTCACAACAATTGCAAATACAATTGAAAAAAATATCAAGCAAATGCTTAACGAATATCAAAGTGAATTTGATATTCTGAATGAATTTGACTTAAAAGACGAACCTAAGAAAGTCGAAAAGAACGCTTATTTTGTCTTATAACTATTTAATTTTGGTCTTCTTTTAATTGTTGGTTGGACAGTGAGTAGTTGCGCTGTCCAACTTTTTTTGTCATTGCGAGGAACGAAGCAATCACACTAACAATAATGCGCAAAGTTTGATTTAGCAAATGGGATTGCTTCGTTCCTCGCAATGACAAAAAAAAAGCGATTACAACTGTTTCGCCAATCTCCCCAATGTCTGAATAGCAGTTCTCAACTCATTAGACCAAGGCAATCCAAAACTCAATCGCATACAGTTTGAAAATTGATTTTGAAATGAGAAAATCCTCCCTGGCGCAATACTAATATTATGTTTGAGTGCTAAATGATAAAAAGCCGCTGTATCAATTTTTTTATCCAATTCTACCCAAAGGAAAAATCCACCTTGAGGCTGGCTCACTTTTGTTCCTGCAGGAAAAGATTCCAAAACGGTATTGATGTAATTAGTACAATTTCGATTCAAAATCTGACGAATTTTTCTAAGATGGTTTTCATAACGGCCATTTTTCAAGAAATCTCCAACCACTTCATGTGTAATAGTGGTATTGGAAATGGTGTGATATAATTTCGTTCTCAAAACTTCTTTCTTAAATTTTCCTGGCGAAACCCAACCTACACGATAACCAGGTGCCAAAGTTTTAGAAACAGAACTGCAGCATAAAACAATTCCGCTTTCGTCATAGGTTTTGCAATTAGTTGGTCGGCTTGTGCCAAAGTACAAATCGCCGTGAATATCGTCTTCAATTAACGGAACATTATAGAAATCCATTAATCTCACAATCTCTTTTTTATGCTCGTTCGGCAGCATACTTCCAGACGGATTACTAAAATTGCTCATCAAAACGCAAGCTTTTACCTTATTTGTAGCAAGTGTTTTTTTGACCGCTTCCAATTCAATTCCTGTTGTCATATTGGTAGGAAGTTCCATTACATACAAACCTAATGATCTGGCCAATTGCAGAATTCCAAAGTAAACCGGACTTTCCGTAATAATAGTATCTCCCGGCTTTGTCAGCGTTAACAAACAATCTGAAATTGCCGAAATACAGCCTGGAGTTGTTATAATATCATCTTCAGTAAGAGAACCGCCCCAAGTAAAAGACCAGCGTGCAATTTCTTTTCTTAAATTACTATTTCCTTCAATTTCCTCATAACTCGTTCCGCTGTTGGGTAATTGGCGCATTGCCTGAACCATTCCTTTATTGAGTTTTGCAATTGGAAGCAATTCATTGGACGGGAAACCAAGCGAAAGCATTGTAATATCTTTTTTTCGCATATCGCCATAAACCAAATCTACTAAATCCTCGCGTTCAATATTTTCTAGAGTTAAAAGCGGTTTACTTGCCGACGGTTCTGGAATAACTCGTGCAGAAATATTACTCACATAATAACCAGATTGCGGTCGCGCTTCAATTAGTGAACGGCTTTCAATTTCATAATAAGCTTTACTTACGGTGCTCATGCTGTAACCCGTTTCGGCGCAGACTTCTCTTATAGAAGGCAATTTATCGCCAACATTTAAAACGCCCGATTTAATCTGTTTCTCGATTAGGTCAGCAAATTGAAGATATAAGTAATTTGAATTTTTCATAAAAAATAAAACTGTTATGCTGCAATTTACAAAAACTGTATCTGTATTGCTGTTTTATTTTTAAGAAATTTGCCTCATCAAAAGAAAACAATTCAAAAAAGCAATTTTGTGAAAACAACAAAGTATTATATCGCGGCGATTTCAGCCTTTATTACATGGGGACTTTTCAGTTTGGTTTTAAAGCCAATTCATGAATATCCGTCATTGGATATTTTGTTTTTTCGTGTTTTCAGCTGTGGTATTTTAATGCTTTTGATTGCTTTTTTATTCAAAAGAAAACAAATAAAAGAAACCATTGAAATTTTCAAAGCTTTACCAAAATCAGAAAAAAGAAAATCAATTCTGCTGAATATTGGCGGAAGCGCATTTTTGATGGCAAATTGGTTTACTTTTATTTATGTAGTGAATCACGTTAGCGTAAAAGCAGCTTCTTTGGCATACTTGGTTTGCCCAATTTTAACGACTTTGTTGGCTTATTTTATACTGAAAGAAAAACTGCTAAAAACACAATGGCTTTCTGTCGGACTAAGTATTTCGGGCTGTATGTTGCTTTCATACAGCGATATAATGGATATGTTTTTTAGTGTCATAATTGGTTTAACTTATGCTGCTTATTTAGTGAGTCAGCGTGCCAATAAAGGTTTTGACAAGTTTATTGTTCTGACTTTTCATATCACATTGGCTGCATTGTGTTTATTGCCATTTTATCCAAGTTATGGAGGACCAGTTCCAACGGAATTTAAATTCTATTTCTGTATTGAAACAATTGCAATCTTATTTACAATTGTACCGCTTTTCCTGAATTTGTACGTACTTTCCGGAATCAATTCTTCAACAGTTGGAATGTTATTAAACATCAATCCGATGATTGCGTTTGGGTTGGCAGCCTTTGTTTTTAAAGAAAATATTTCACCTTTACAAATAACAGCATACGGAATTATTTTTGCCGCAGTGTTAGTTTTTAATTCACATCATATTTTTGCGATGAAGCAAAAAATGACCTCAATATCCAAAGGTTCTTAATTCTTAGTTTTCATATTTTTTATTGGTTTAAAATCGAAAATTACCAGAATCTTAACAGGATGTTTAAACAGGAATGACTATTTTTCATTCCTGTTTTTTTATGCGATAATGCGAAAAAAGGATAGCCACGAATTCACGAATTTTTTGAATTTAATTTTTTTAAATAATTCGTGAATTCGTGGCTATAAAAAATCTAATACAAACCGAACCTATTGATATGAAAAATACCAAACTTCAAGCCTTTACTCCGTTATTTTATTTAGTGTGGTCAGATGATTTATTGACACAAAAAGAATTTACAACTTTAAAAGACTTTATAAATTCCTTAAATGTTTTATCTGAAGAAGAAAAAGAGTATTTGCTTTCTAAAGTAGATATTTCAAATCCGCCTTCGCGAAATGAACTCACACAATGGAAATTGGATATTGAAAAAAGTATTCAGGATAAATCTTCGATCAAGTCGATTTTTGATATTGCAAAAGCACTTTCAGACCAAGATTTAGATTTAACGCTAATTGAACCTGATTTTAAAAAACTAGAAAATGATTTAGGAATTTTGGGAGAAGAAGCACTTCAGAACTTCAAAACCAAAGCAGGTTCTTTTACGGCAGATTCTCATACCAATGCTAGTTTTGATATTCAAAAAATTACTCAAATTTTAGATGGAAAAGAAGCAGCAATAATCAAAAGAGTAAAATCGGTGATTTCAAGACCTGAATTTGCTTATGAAACTTCTACCGATATTAATGTTTTTAGACAAACCGTTTACAAATGGTGTAAAATTCTAGCCGATGAAAACCTCGGAAGTATGGCGTACCCAAAAGAATACGGAGGAGGAGGGAATGTAGAAGATTATTTTGCCATTATGGAAACGTTGAGTTATCATGATTTAAGTTTGGTAATTAAATTCGGAGTTCAGTTTGGACTTTGGGGAATGAGTGTTCAATCATTAGGAACCGAAAAACATTATGCTAAATATTTAAAAGACATTGGTTCGCTTAAACTTCCAGGTTGTTTTGCAATGACTGAAACGCATCACGGATCGAATGTAAAAGGTCTAGAAACTAGAGCGACTTACAATCATAACAATCAAACTTTTACGATTCATACGCCAAATAAAAATGCTCAAAAAGAGTATATCGGAAATGCTGCTGTTCATGGACAAATGGCAACTGTTTTTGCTAAATTAATTATTGACGATCATGATTATGGCGTAAATGCTTTTGTGGTTCCTTTACGTGATCCAAACGGAAATGTGTTAAACGGAGTAACAATTGGAGATTGCGGTCATAAAATGGGATTAAACGGAGTTGATAACGGAACAATTAGTTTTGACAACGTCGTAATTCCAAAAGAAAATATGTTGGATCGTTTTGCTTCTGTAAATGATAAAGGCGAATTCGAAAGTCCGATTCCAAGTGACAACAGACGATTTTTTACCATGTTAGGCACTTTGGTTGGAGGAAGAATCGGAATTCCGCGTTCGGCTTTGGCGGCAGCAAAATCTGGATTGACAATTGCTATTCGCTACAGCGATCAAAGAAGACAATTTGGACCAGAAGGCGGATCTGAAGTTCCGATTTTAAATTACAGAATGCATCAACGCAGATTATTGCCACATTTGGCTAAAACGTATGCCGTTCATTTTGCTCTTCAATACTTGACGAGTAGATTTTTAAATAGAACCGAAACCGAAATGCAGGAAATTGAAGCTTTGGCGGCGGGAATGAAATCGTATTCAACTTGGAGTACAAGAGATATTTTGCAAGAATGTAGAGAAGCGTGCGGCGGAAAAGGTTATTTATCCGAAAACCGAATCGATGCACTAAAAAATGATACAGAAATCTATACGACTTTTGAAGGAGATAATACTGTTTTAATGCAATTAGTGGCTAAAAACCGTCTAGCAGAATTCAGAAAAACATTTGGAGAAATGGGTTCGTTGGGAATTATCAATTATGTGTATGAAAATGCAAAAACAGCCATTGCAGAAAAGAATCCAATTGCAACGAGAAGGACAGATGACGAACATTTATTAGACGGGGAATTTCATCTTCAGGCATTTGTTCACAGAGAAAAAACAATTTTGGCTTCTGCAGCGCGACGTATCAAGAAATTAATCGATGGCGGATTAGAACCTTATGATGCTTTTAATGTGGTTCAGCACCAAATGATTGATGTGGCGCAAGCGTATTTAGAAAGAATAGTTTTAGAGAAATTTCAACTTGCAATAAAAGCGGTTGAAGATGAATCATCAAAAGCAATTTTAACGAAATTGAATCAATTGTATGCACTTTCACAAATCGAAAAAAATAAAGCTTGGTATTTAGAAGACGGTTATATGGAAGCAGTGAAAACCAAAGCAGTTCGTAAAATCGTAAATCAGCTTTGTTGGGATATTCGCCCAGATGCTGTGGCTCTTGTAAATGCTTTTGATATTCCAGAAAGCTGTTTATTTGCACCAATTGTGGCGCACATTTAGTTTTGAAAATATATTCGTAAATAAATGATTTCGAGTTTGATAAAATCAAAACGAAATCATTTTATTTATATATAAAGCACTTTGTGATTATCCTATTTATATCACTAATAAAAGAATCATCATTTTTTAGTACATTTTAACCATAGTTAAATAATTCGTTTTTTATATTTTCGCTTTGTTATATTTGTAATTCCTTTATATTAAATCGACTTGAAAAAATATTGCCTATTTCTGTTTCTTATCATAGTACACTTTCCAGTTTTTGCATCGGAGGGTACAGATGTTATTCTAAAAAAATTAAATGAGGCGATTAAAAATAAGCAGCATTATGTAAAGATTAAAGAAGAGCGAATTCAAAACTTCAAGAAGATAAAATCGGAGAATCTTACTAAAGAGCAGGAGTACAATTACAATAAAACTTTATATCTCGAATATCAAAAACTAAATTCAGATTCGGCTATTCAATATGTAAAAAAGAATCTCAAAATTGCCGAAGAACTTCAGAATAAAGAGCTTTTTAATTTAGCGCAATTACAATTGGTAACACTTTATTCTTCGTCAGGAAAATACCGTGAATCTGAAGCTCTTTTAAAAAGCATTGATAAAAAAAGTTTAGCCACTTCATTACTCCCAAACTATTATATTTCGTATCGTGAGTTTTTTGAACATTATGCGGCTAATAGTTATAGTCCAGAATACAGAAAACAAATTGGTAAATACCGAGATTCATTATTAAGTATTTTAAATCCGAATACGTTAGATTTTAAAATTAATAGAATTCAGCAAGATATTTTTATTGATAAGAAGTACAATGATCCCAAAAAGCAATTATTAGCTTTATTAAATAAAACGAATGAAGAAAGTCCGCAATATGCCATGATTACTTATTTGCTTGGGAAAATTGCAGAAGTTACTCATGATTTAGAATCCAGAAAAAAATACTACGCACTTTCTGCCACTTCGGATATTAAAAATGCCAATAAAGACAATGCTTCATTGCAGGAATTGGCTTTGGTTTTTTATGAAATTGGAGATGTAGATATGGCGTATAAATTGACACAATCGGCAATTGAAGATGCTTTGTATTGTAATGTTCAATTTAGAACCTTATTAATGTCAGAAGTATATTCGATCATTAACACGGTTTATCAAGAACGCGAAGCACAACGAAAAAGCGAATTACAGATTTATTTGCTTTGTATCAGTTTGCTTTCTCTGTTTTTGCTTGTTGCAATAATCTATGTTTACAAGCAAATGAAAAAAGTGTCGAGAATTCGAACAGAACTTTATGAAACCAGTCAGAAATTAGCAGAATTAAACAAAGATATTACCGAAACAAATAGTCAGTTGCAAGAAAGTAATTTACAATTGTCTGAATCTAATTTAGTTAAAGAAGAATATATTGCCCATTTCTTCAATCTTTGTTCAACTTACATTAATAAGCTGGAGAATTACCGTATTATCTTAAACAAAAAAGCGACCGCAAAGCAATTCGACGAAATTTATAAAATATTAAAGTCAACTACTTTAGTTGATAATGAGTTAGAAGAATTATACAAGAATTTTGATATTATTTTTCTGAATTTATATCCAACATTCGTTAAAGATTTTAATGCTTTATTAATTCCAGAAGAACAAATCGTTTTAAAGCAAAATGAATTGCTAAATACTGAACTTCGAATTTTCGCTTTAATCAGACTCGGAATTACTGACAGTGTTAAAATAGCTGCATTTTTACGATATTCTTTAAGCACAATTTACAACTATCGTACAAGAGCGCGAAATAAGGCTGCAGTTTCGCGAAATGATTTCGAAGAAATGGTCATGAAAATTGGTTCAATGTCTTTGAAAGTATAAATATTTATTTTAAATCCACTACTTTTTTCAAGGTTTTAAAAGTGTTAAATAATTGTAAATCAATATTTTAATTTTTTAATTCACTACTTTTTTTGGTTTAAAAATGTAACTTGTACTATAACGTTTTAGTTTTACAATATGATAAAAAAGTGTTTTCTTAGGAAGACATTCCCACTTATAAACTAATGCTTTAATAATTACTGTTATGTTGAAAAACGTTAAAACAATTGTTGTTTTACTTTTACTAAGTTCTTTGGGGGTGAATGCCCAGAACAAAGTTCCAGTTTATCTAGACGATAAAAAACCGATTGAAGAGCGCGTAGAAGATGCGCTTAAGCGAATGACTACCGAGGAGAAAATTGCCATAATTCATGCGCAGTCTAAATTTAGTTCTCCAGGTGTAAAACGTCTTGGAATTCCAGAAAACTGGATGACTGATGGGCCACACGGAATTCGTACAGAGGTAAAATGGGACGAATGGGATCAAGCAGGATGGACAAATGATTCTTGTATCGCTTTTCCAGCGCTTACCGCACTTTCATCAACTTGGAACAAAGAATTGGCTTCCTTATATGGTAAATCTATTGGAGAAGAAGCACGTTACCGTAACAAAAACGTATTATTAGGGCCTGGTGTAAACATTTACAGAAGTCCATTAAATGGTCGTAACTTCGAATATATGGGAGAAGATCCGTTTTTAGCAGCAAAAATGGTTGTTCCTTATATTAAAGGAGTTCAGTCAAATGGAGTTGCTGCCTGCGTTAAACACTTCGCTTTAAATAATCAAGAAACAAATCGTAACTCAGTTAATGTAATCGTTGACGATCGTGCGTTATACGAAATTTATCTTCCTGCTTTTAAAGCTGCAGTTCAAGAAGGTGATGTTTGGTCGATCATGGGATCTTACAACAAATATAAAGGACAGCAATGCTGCCACAACGAATATTTATTAAACGATATTCTTCGTGGAGAATGGGGTTTCAAAGGAGTTGTAGTTTCAGATTGGGGTGGAGTTAACGACACTAAACAAGCAATTCACAATGGTTTGGATATGGAATTTGGTTCTTGGACAAATGGTCTTTCTTGGGGAACAAGTAATGCTTATGACAATTATTACTTAGCAAAACCATATTCTGAAATGATCAGAAAAGGAGAAATCGGAACAAAAGAATTAGATGAAAAAGTACGTCGTATTTTACGTTTATCTTTCTTGACTACAATGGATAGAAATCGTCCTTTTGGATCTTTCGGAACTGAAGAACACGCTTTAGCGGGTCGTAAAATTGCTGAAGAAGGAATTGTTTTATTGCAAAACAACAATAATATTCTACCAATCAATCTTTCTAAAACTAAAAAGATTGCTGTAATTGGAGAAAATGCTATTAAAATGATGACAGTTGGTGGAGGAAGTTCTTCGCTTAAAGCAAGATACGAAATCACGCCGCTTGAAGGTTTAAAGAAAAGAATCGGAAACCAAGCTGAAATTGTATACGCAAGAGGTTACGTAGGAGATCCTACAAGTAATTACAATGGCGTTATTGCTAAAGTTAGTTTAGAAGAAAAACGTCCTCAAGCTGAACTAACTGCTGAGGCTTTAAAAGTTGCTAAAGATGCAGATATCGTTCTTTTCATTGGAGGTTTAAATAAAAGTGAAAATCAAGATGACGAAGGTCACGATCGTAAACAATTAGAATTGCCTTATGGTCAAGATAAATTAATCAACGAATTAGCGAAAGTAAACAAAAACATTGTTTTCGTAAATATTTCTGGAAATGCTGTTGCAATGCCTTGGATTAAAGAAGTTCCAGGAGTTGTTCAAGGATGGTTTTTAGGAACTGAAGCTGGAAATGCTTTAGCTAATGTTTTGGTTGGAGATGTGAATCCTTCTGGAAAATTATCTTTCACTTTCCCAGTAAAATTGTCTGACAACGGAGCTCACGCTTTAGGTGAATTCCCAGGTGGAGATGAAGTAAAATACAACGAAGGAATTTTTGTTGGATACCGTTGGGTTGACAAAAACAAAATCAAACCATTGTTCCCTTTTGGACATGGTTTAAGCTACACAACTTTTGCTTACGGAAAAGTAACTGCTGATAAAAAACAAATTAACGCTGAAGATAAAATCACATTTTCAGTTAATGTAAAAAATACAGGAAGCAGAGAAGGATCTGAAGTGGTGCAATTGTACATTACCGATGTTAAATCTTCTTTAGTTCGTCCGATCAAAGAATTAAAAGGTTTTGAGAAAGTGGCTCTGAAAGCGGGAGAAGAAAAAACAGTAACGTTTACAATTGATAAAACGGCTTTAAGTTTCTTCGACGATAAAAAACATGAATGGGTTGCTGAACCTGGTGATTTTGAAGCGATTATTGGAGCTTCATCTACAGATATAAAATCTAAAGTGAACTTCTCACTTAAATAAGTTTTTTTATTTCTAAAAATTGGTTGGTTTGTAAAGCTGCAAGTGTCAAAATTTGCAGCTTTGCTTTTGTCTTAAAAAGTTAGAGGTTAAAAGTAAAACGTTAGAAGTTTTACCTTTTGAAAAATTAAGAATCAAATAAAATGAAACGAATATTATTTTTTACAATTGGACTTGTTTTGTGCCAAAATATTTCAGCACAGACACTGAATAAAATGCAATGGTTTAATGAACCTGAAAAATGGGAAATTAAAAACAATGCTTTAATTATGAATGTAACCGCGAATAGCGATTATTGGAGAATTTCTCATTACGGATTTACGGTTGATGATGCGCCTTTTTATTATGCTAATTATGGTGGTGAATTTGAGGCAAAAGTTAAATTGACTGGAAATTACATTGCTCGTTTTGACCAAATGGGATTAATGATTCGTATTGACGAAAAAAATTATATCAAAACAGGTGTGGAGTTTGTTGACGGAAAATTCAATGTAAGCACAGTTGTAACACACGATAAAAGCGATTGGAGTGTAACGACTCTCGATAAAGTACCGCCTTTTATTTGGATTAAAGCCGTTAGAAGATTAGATGCCGTTGAGATATTCTATTCTTTTGATGATAAAAACTATATCATGACCAGAAACGCGCCTTTACAAGACAACACGCCAGTTATGGTTGGTTTAATGGCTGCTTCTCCAGACGGAAAAGGTTTTGAAGCGAAATTCGAAAACTTCTCCGTAAAACATTTACCAGATCAAAGAAGAGCAGAATGGCTTAAAAACCATCAATAATAATTGTTAATTGTAAATTATCAATTATTAATTCAATTAACCATTAACCATTAATAATTAACCATTTTTATATGAGTTCAATTTCATCTGATATAAAACCAAAAAAACATTACGAAATTCTGGACGGATTGCGTGGAGTTGCTGCCATTTTAGTGGTTGCCTTTCATATTTTTGAAGCTTTTGCTGGAGGAAATCGTTTTGTACAAATTATAAATCACGGATATCTTGCAGTAGATTTCTTTTTCCTTTTGTCTGGATTTGTTGTCGCTTACGCGTATGACGATCGCTGGGGAAAAATGGGACAATGGGAATTTTACAAACGCCGATTAATTCGTTTGCAGCCAATGGTTATTTTAGGAATGATTATTGGTGCAATATTTTACTACTTTCAAGCTTCAGATATATTGTTTCCAATGATTGGGGGAATGGAAGCTTGGAAAGTTATTTTGACGATGGTAATAGGATTTACATTATTACCAATTTCACCTTCATTAGAAATTAGAGGTTGGGGAGAAATGCATCCTTTAAACGGTCCGGCGTGGTCACTTTTTTTCGAATATATTGCAAATATCTTGTACGCCCTAATCTTTCGTAAGTTTTCGAATAAAGTGCTATCAGTTTTTGTGCTGATATTTGCCGGACTGTTAATTAATTATACTGTTTTCGGTCCAAAAGGTGATGTAATCGGAGGATGGTCGCTGAATTTGGAACAAATGAATGTTGGTTTTACAAGATTGTTATATCCGTTTTTTGCTGGAGTTTTATTATGCCGTTTAGGAAAATTAATTCATGTAAAAAATGCTTTTTGGGTTTGCAGCATTTTAATCACAATTGTTTTAGCATTGCCAAGATTTGGAGACGAAAACAGTCTTTGGATCAATGGATTATACGAATCAATCTGTATTATTTTTATTTTCCCAATTATTGTGGCAATTGGAGCGGGAGGAGAAATTAAAAATGAGTTTTCACTTAAGATTTGCAAACTTCTCGGAGATATTTCATACCCAATTTATATTACACATTATCCCTTAATTTATTGGTTTACAGCATGGGTTGTAGATAATAAAGTTTCGATGGAAAATGGCTATTTGGAAGGAATCGGCGTATTAATCGTAAGTATCATTCTAGCTTTTGTATGTTTAAAACTATACGATGAACCAGTAAGAAATTGGCTTGTAAATAAATTTCAGAGAAAAAAAGGTTCTGAGGTTCTAAGTAGCTAAGGTTCTAAGATAATAAAGATTGGTCAAAAAGGATTCTAAGATAAAACTTAGTCACTTAGGATCTTAGTTTCTTAGCGTCTTTTAAAAAATTGAATTTCTAAATTTTGTTAGTTATAGATATTCAAAAAGGGATGAAGCTTTAAACTTCATCCCTTTCTTATTTGAGTATAGTTCGATTTTCAGTAAGAAGCAACAAAAGAAAAAAACTTAGCATCTTAGAATCTCAGAACCTTAGCATCTTTAAAACTTATTCTAAAACCAATTGTCCTAAAGCTTCTTTACTAAAACCTTTTAATTCATCAGTTTTTCCAGCTTTGATTTTAGCAACCCAATTTGGATCTGATAAAAGAGGTCTTCCAACGGCAACCAAATCAAAATCGCCTCTATCGAAACGTCTGTTTAATTCTTCTAAGGAAGTCGGTTGCGAACTTTCTCCAGCAAACGCGCCGAAGAAATCACCAGAAAGTCCCACAGAACCAACGGTAATAGTTGGAGCTCCAGTTACTTTTTTAGCCCATCCAGCAAAATTCAAATCAGAATCTTCAAATTCTGGTTCCCAGAAACGACGTTGTGAAGCGTGAATAATATCAACACCTGCATCAACAAGAGGAGTAAGCCAAGCTTCTAATTCCTGTGGATTTTTAGCCAATTTATAATTGTAATCAGAAGGTTTGAATTGAGAAAATCTCATAATTACAGCAAAATCATTTCCAACTTGCTTTCTCACTTCTTTTACGACTTCAATAGCAAAACGGTTACGCTCAGGAAGTGTTTTTCCTCCATAAATATCTTCACGTAAATTCGTTTCAGCTCTAAAAAATTGGTCAATTAAATAACCGTGTGCACCGTGAATTTCAACAGTGTCAAAGCCTAATCTTTTCGCATCAGCAGCAGCTTTCCCAAAAGCAAGAATAGTATCTTCAATATCTTTTTCAGACATAGTAACACCATTTCTAAAATCAGGTCGGTTTAATCCAGACGGACCTTCAAATGGAACTGGCGGAACCCATCCAGAATGGTGGTTGTCCATAATTCCCATGTGCCAGATTTGCGGTGCCATTTTTCCACCCGCAGCATGAACTTCGTCAATAACTTTTTTCCATCCATTTAAAGCTGCATCGCCATAAAAGTGAGGAACATTAGCATCATTAGAAGAAGATTTTCTGTCAATAACGGTTCCTTCAGATAAAATTAATCCAACTTCGCCTTCAGCTCTTTTTTGGTAATAAGCTGCGACTTCATCTGTTGGAACTCCGTTCGGAGAAAAAGAGCGCGTCATTGGCGCCATTACGATTCGGTTTTTCAGATTTAACGATTTTAAGTTAAATTCAGAAAAGAGGTTGTTTGTACTCATAGTAATTTTACAAATTAGATTGAATTAATTTACTAAGTGCTTCAAAGGCACCTTCGTTACGTTTATAATAAGTCCATTGTCCAACACGCTTGGCTTCAATAAAACCAGCACGCTGTAAAATAGACAGGTATTCGGATACTGTGGATTGAGTCAAACCAGCTTTGGCTTGAATCTGTCCAACGCAGACACCATGCTCAAATCCGGCATGTTCAAGCTGTCCCGGAAAGTTAATTTCGGGTTCTTTTAGCCATTCCAGCATTTGTAATCTGGACTTGTTGGATAATGCTTTAAAAATTTCTATCGTTTCCATGATGCAAATATATCGACTTTTCCCGATATATGGATTTGAAGAAAAATATTTAGGATAATTTTATGATGGAGGAGAGGAAATGATGGAGAATTTGGTAAAGAAAATTTATATTTGTTGTTTAATGTTTCTTAGGAATACACAATATTTTTACTCTCATTGTATGTCATTTCGACGAAGGAGAAATCTCCGCGAGAAGCTCGACAAAGATTGGATTCTCGTTGCGGAGTTACTTGTGGAGATTTCTCCTTCGTCGAAATGACAAATGTTGAGGCAATAACATGATTAAAAAACAACCCAAATCCAAATTAAACTTAATCCATTATGAAAAAAACTTTACTTATTGCAGCATTTTTATGTTGTGTAATTACCAGTTCTAAAGCTCAAGTTGTAGGCGTAGATGTTGGAGATATTGCTCCAGAAATCGATCTGCCAGATACAAAAGGAGAAAAAGTTGCACTTTCTTCTTTAAGAGGAACTTTAGTTTTAGTTGACTTTTGGGCTTCTTGGTGCGGGCCTTGCATTAAAGAACAGCCCTTATTAATAAAACTGAATAATGCTTATCCAGATAAATTATCGATTTACGGAGTTTCGATGGATACAAAAAAGCCATTATGGACGGGAGCAATCGCAAAAGCAAAATTGCCTTGGACAAATGTTAGTGATTTAAAATACTGGCAATCTCCAGTTGTAGGAGATTATATGCTACAATCTGTTCCATTAAACTTTTTAATTGATAAAAACGGAATCATTTTAGCAAAAAACATTCACGGACAGGCTTTAGAAGCTAAAATTAAAGAACTTTTAGAGGTTCAGTAAGATTTTCTTCTACCTCATTAATGACTTCAGTTTGTCCTCCTGAGCGAAGTCGAAGGATATGCGTAAAGTATTGTTGTGGAATAACACACGTGTCCTTTGACTTCGCTCAGGAAGACATAAAATGAGTCAAATTTTACTTTCGCTAGATAGGCGTTAAAAAACAAAAAGCCCAATCGATAATATTGGGCTTTTAATTTTTAATTCTTTTCTTAAGACTCTTTAATAACTTTCTTTACACCTCCAAAACTCGTTTTCAGCATTTCTCTAATCTGAAACTGTGTTTTGTTTCCCGATGCGCTTTTCCAATCTTTGAGATCATAAATATGAATTTGATCTGCGTAAGGATTTGTTAAAAATGAAATTCGTGAAATCGTGTATTTATAATATTTCAGTTCGTGCGAAACATGTCGATTTGGAACAACAATTAATATGTTTTCCCAATTCAAAAAGTCTCTAGGAACATCTTTTCTTTCTAATAATCCTAAAGATTCGAAAAAAGCCATAATCTTTTGATCATTAAGTTTATTAATCTTATGATCAAGGTTTTTAAAAGTACTTTGAAGTCTATTTTCGTTAATAATAGTACTCATCGTATAATTGCTTTTTAAGATTTGAATATAAAATTACATCAAAAGAAAATCATTTTTGAATCTGAAGCCATTAGATTCATTCTAAATTTTGAAATGCATTCTAAAGCATTGTATGAATGGATTATCACATTTTGATAAAATACTATTAATGTTTCTTTACTAAAAGCCTTATTTTTATCGCTATTTGATTTACTAACAACCAAACCCATGAAAACCACTTTTACCCAAAAATCGATTTTTTACTTTTTTCTTCTATGTTCATTCCATTTATTAGCGCAAAATAAATCAGGAAGAGAACTTTTTTTAATTGATAAAGATTGGCGGTTTTCATTCGGGCATTTATACGATACAAAAAAGGATTTTGGCCATGCAGAAGGTTATTTTTCCTATTTAACTAAAACCGGATTTGGTGACGGACCAGCAGCTTCAGGATTTGACGATCGTGCTTGGAGAAAATTGAATTTACCACACGACTGGGCAGTTGAACAGCCTTTTAGCGAAAACGCAAGTTTCAGCCACGGATTCAAATCGGCAGGGAAAAATTTCCCAGAGAAAAGTATTGGCTGGTACAGAAAAAAGATCAATATTCCGAATGAAGATTTAGGGAAAATTATTTCTCTAAAATTTGATGGCGTTTTTAGGAATTCAAAAGTCTTTTTCAACGGATTCTATTTAGGAACCGAAGAAAGCGGTTATAACGGTTTTGAGTATGATGTAACGGCTTACGTAAATTATGGAGGCGAAAATACAATAGTTGTCCGTGTTGATGCTTCGATGGAAGAAGGCTGGTTTTATGAAGGAGCAGGAATTTATAGACATGTTTATCTTCAGAAAACAAATCCACTTCATGTGGCACAAAACGGAACTTATGTTACATCAGAAATTACAAATGATAATGCTTTAATTACAGCAGAAGTAAAATTGCTGAACAAAGGGCATTTTAAAGGAAATGTCGAAATAAACCAAACCGTTTTAGATGCTTCAGGAAAGCAAGTCGCAACAAATTCTGAAAATGTTACAGCACCAGAATTTTATAAAACAAATACCTTTTCATCAAAATTGAATGTCAAAAATCCGCTTTTGTGGGATATTGATTCACCTAATTTATATCAGTTAGTTACCGAAATTAAAAGCGAGGGAAAAGTAATTGATCAGTATAAAACTTCATTTGGAATCAGAACAATAAAGTTTGATCCAGAAAATGGTTTTTTTCTTAACGGAAAACATGTAAAACTGAAAGGAACTAACAATCATCAGGATCACGCAGGAATTGGAACAGCGCTTCCAGATGAAATTCAGTATTATAGAATTGCAAAACTGAAAGCAATGGGTTCAAATGCCTATCGTTGTTCACATCATCCGCCAACACCAGAATTATTGGATGCTTGCGATAAACTTGGAATGTTGGTTATTGATGAAACGCGCTTAATGGGAATCAACGATTATCATTTGAATGATTTACAACGAATGATGGAACGAGATCGCAATCATCCAAGTATTTTTTGCTGGTCAGTTGGAAATGAAGAATGGCAGATTGAAGGCGGAATTACTGGCGAAAGAATTACCAATACAATGCAGGATTTCAGCAAAAGTATCGACCCGACAAGACCTGTAACAGTAGGAATCAGTAGCGGATTTAAAAGCGGAATTTCTTCTGTTGTGGAAATTATGGGATATAATTATTTAGGAAACGGAGATATTGATGCACACAGAAATCAGTTTAAGCAACAGCCAGGAATGGGAACCGAAGAAGGTTCTACATTTGCAACCCGAGGCATCTATTTTACAGATGATGCGAAACATTACCAAAGTGCTTATGATAAAAAACCGAGACCAACTTTTTATAGTATTGAAGAAGGCTGGAAATTCTACGCCGAAAGGCCTTATTTAGCAGGAATGTTCATTTGGACGGGCTTTGATTATCGTGGAGAACCAACTCCTTATGGCTGGCCTTCTGTAACTTCTTATTTCGGAATGATGGACGTTTGCGGTTTTCCGAAAGACAATGTTTTCTATTTAAAATCTTGGTGGGGAAAAGAACCCGTTTTGCATTTACTGCCACATTGGAATTGGAGTGGAATGGAAGGCAAAGAAATTGATGTTTGGGCGTATTCAAACTGTGATGAAGTAGAACTTTTTCTCAACAAAAAAAGCCTCGGAAAAAAGAAAATGGAGCAAAACAGCCATTTAGAATGGAAAGTAAATTATACTCCAGGAACTTTGGAAGCTGTTGGATATAAAAACGGTAAAAAAGTTTTATCAGACATTCGGAAAACTACTGGAAAACCAGAAAATATTAAACTTTCTTTAGATAAAGAAAATGTATTGAAAGGAAATGTTTCTGTTGTAACGGTTGAAACTACAGATAAAAATGGCTTACACATTCCGACAGCAAATGATGAAATTATGTTTTCTATAAAAGGCGGTAAAATTTTGGGAGTAGGAAACGGTGATCCAACTTCGTTAGAAAGCGATCAGTTTATTGATGATATTGCTTTAGTTGCTATAAGTAATTTTATGGAACAAAAAGAAACAACTGCATCTCTGCCTCAGCAATTACGCAATTATTCAGAAAACGAATGGACAGAAGCTTTTAAAAATCGTGATTACAAAAAACAAGCTCCGTCATACATTTATAAAGGAGAATTTGATTTAAAGAACAACTCAACTTCAAATGTGGTAAGCTTCTTTTACAAAAAAATAGGAGTTGAAACAGTAGTTTTTGTGAACGGAAATAAAGTTGAACCAAGCAAAGAAGATTTTCAAAAATATGTTTTGAATTCGGCTATTTTAAAACAAGGAAAAAATACCATTCATATTGCAGCAACACCTTTACAAAAAATAAAAGACTGGGATGTTATGAATACAGATCCAGGAATTATTCAAGTAATAACACCAGCAGAATCTTGGAAAAGAAAGCTGTTTAATGGTTATGCTCAAATCATTATTCAGAAAGATGAAAATGCGAAGGAAGTAGTTTTGTCAGCTTCCGCGAAAGGATTGCGAGCAACGAGTTTAAAGAATTAGTTTTTTTAACCGCAAAGAACGCGAAGAATTACGCAAGGTTCGCAAAGGAATTTTCAGTTAAATTTAGAGATTCACATTTGTCTTCCTGAGCGAAGTCGAAGGATATGCGCATTTTATATCCTATGCGGAGCTACTTACGTGTCCTTCGACTTCGCTCAGGAGGACATAAATTGAGAAAAAACTTTGCGCCTTAGCGAATTTGCGAGCATTTCTATCTCAAAAAAAACTTAGCGAACTTTGCGTAATTCTTCGCGCTCTTTGCGGTTAACCTCGCAAACCTGAAACTTTAAACCTGAAACAAAAAAATAACAAAAGAATAATGTTTGATTTTCATAACTTTGCAAAATGAATAATCAAACAGAAACACAGAATTGCGATTTCACTTCAGATTTGAAGATGAAAGGTTTTAAGGTTTATCCTATAAATGGAGATTTCAGTAAAGTTCCCGTTTATAGCCGAAGAGACTTTTATAAAATCTGTATAAACACGAGCAAAAGCATTATACAGTATGCTGACCGCGGAATAGAAACCGATGGAACGATTTTGTTTTTCGGTAATCCGATTATTCCATATTCTTGGGAAACGCTTTCTGAAGGATATGAAGGTTATGCTTGCGTTTTTACTGAAGAGTTTTTTAAAACCAAAGACAGATCAGAAACTCTTCATGAATCTCCTTTGTTTAAAATAGGGGGAACTCCAATTTTTTCTTTAACTCCTGAACAAAAGGTGTTTATTGATTCGTTATTCCAGAAAATGATTGAAGAATATGAAACCGATTATGCATTCAAAGACGATTTGATGCGTAGTTATGTCAATTTGATTATTCATGAATCGATGAAAATGCAGCCATCGGAGAATTTCTTTAAACATAAAAATGCTTCTTCAAGAATTACTTCTTTGTTTTTAGAATTATTAGAAAGACAATTTCCAATCGAGACCAAAAACCAGCCTTTAGCTTTAAAAACGCCTCAAGATTATGCGCAAAGTCTTTCTGTACACGTAAATCATTTAAACCGTTCTGTGAAAGAAGTTACAGGAAAACCAACTACGGCACATATTACAGAAAGAGTCATCAACGAAGCAAAAGCTTTATTGCAGCACACAGATTGGAGCATTTCGGATATTGGTTACTCGCTTGGATTTGAATATCCGAGTTATTTTAATAATTACTTCAAAAGACTTACAGGAACGGTTCCGAAATCGCTTCGAATGTAAATTGTTTCAAATTCTTAATTTTTTGTTTGAATATTGTTATTTCAGCATTGTAGTATTGTTCTACATTTGCCCTGAAATAAACAACGAATCTTTGTATCAGTTTTTAAACGGCTAAATAACACTTCACAAAAGCGATGTCCAGCTTTATATTTAGTTTTAAATTTTTGATAATAGAAAAATATATACATTTTTAAAACATTGCTAAAATCAAAATCTCTTTCTAGAAAGAGGTTCGATGTACTGATTATTTCACTTAAATAAGCTTATAACGACTTTTAAATTAATTATTAACCTAAAAACAACGAAATTATGTCGACACATTTCACTGCTGTAATCGAAGAAGGTAAAATCCCAAATACTTATATGACAGGCGAAGTGTCATATAAAAAGCAAACAAGCGAAATTCATCCTGAAAATACTGTTATCAAAGATATTTCTTTTGAACCCGGAGCAAGAAGTAATTGGCACAGTAATGCAAGTTTGCAACTAATCATTGTAACGGATGGAGTTGGATATTACCAAGAAAGAGGCGGACAAATTAATCTTATCGAAAAAGGGAAAGTAATTACAGTTTTACCTGGAATTGAGCATTGGTACGGAGCAACACCAACGACAAAATATTCTCATATTACCATTGTTACAGAAATAGACAAAGGTCATGGAACTTGGCTGGAAAACGTTACTGATGAAGAATATTATTCTTTTGAAAGATGCTAAGGTTCTAAGATACTAAGGTTCTGAGATTCTAAGTTTTTGCGCAGATTTTACTGATTTATAGCAGATTATATTTTTTGATTAGGTAAAAATAATCGAAATTTATATAACTATTTGTAAATCAGTATGAATCAGCTAGATTTCTATTGCAATTTCAGAACGGTTTGAAACCTGAAACTTTAAACTTGAAACAAAAAACAACAATAAATTATGGAAACAAAAAGCATTAAAGCCTTTGGTACTGAAGCTGCCGAAGCACCATTGAAGACCCTAGATATTAAAAGAAGAGTAGTACAGGCACACGACGTAGAAATCGAAATTTTGTATTGCGGAATCTGTCACTCAGATTTACACTCAGCTAGAAATGAATGGCATGGAACAATGTATCCAATTGTTCCTGGTCACGAAATCGTGGGAAGAATTGTAAAAATTGGGGATCATGTAAAAAACTTTAAAGTTGGAGAACTGGCTGGAGTTGGTTGTATGGTCGATTCTTGCAGAGAATGTGAGCATTGCAAAAATGATTTAGAACAATACTGTGACGAAGGGAACATATTGACATTCAATTCTCCAGATAAACATTTAGGAGGACATACTTTTGGAGGATATTCTCAAAGTATTGTTGTAGATGAAAATTATGTATTACATATTTCTGATAAACTAGATCTTGCTGGAGTTGCACCATTACTTTGTGCTGGAATTACAACTTATTCACCGTTAAAACATTGGAAAGTTGGCCCTGGGCAAAAAGTAGGAATCGTTGGTATTGGTGGTTTAGGTCACATGGGAATCAAATTAGCAAAAGCTATGGGAGCCCATGTGGTAGTTTTTACTACATCGGTATCTAAATTTGATGCAGCAAAAAGTCTTGGAGCTGACGAAGTAGTTTTATCTACAGATCAAGAGCAAATGGCAAAACATGCTAAAAGCTTGAACTTTATTTTAGACTGCGTTTCAGCTGAACACAATATCGATTCGTACTTAAATCTACTTAAAGTAGACGGAACTTTAACGCTTGTTGGAGCTCCAATGGAACCACTTCCCGTAACTTCTTTCAGCCTTTTATTAGGAAGAAGAAGCTTTGCAGGATCTGCAATTGGCGGAATCGCAGAAACTCAAGAAATGCTTGATTTTTGTGCAGAACACAACATTACAGCAGACATCGAATTAATTGGCGTAAACGACGTAAATAATGCTTACGAAAGATTATTAAAAGGAGATATCAAATATCGTTTTGTGATTGATATGGCTTCTTTGAAATAAGATTCTAAGGAGTTGCTAAGATTCTAAGTTTCTCTGCGAAACACTTAAAATCTTAGCAACTATTAATTAAATAAAAATTTAAGATATTCAGACGAGGGAAACCAAGAAAAAAACTTAGAATCTCAGAATCTTAGCATCTTAGAAACTTAAAAAAAAATGCATACACGTAAACTAGGAAATAGCGGTTTAGAAGTCTCAGCGTTGGGACTTGGCTGCATGGGAATGAGTTTTGGCTATGGGCCAGCTCATGACAAAAACGAAATGATCAGTCTGCTTCGTTCGGCGTATGAAAAAGGAATTACTTTTTTTGATACGGCAGAATGTTATGGACCGTTTTTGAATGAAGAGTTATTGGGAGAAGCATTAGCACCTTTTCGCGATAAAGTTGTAATTGCGACAAAATTTGGCTTTTTGGAAGGCGATTCTAAAAAAGGATTAGACAGCCGTCCAGAATGGATTAGAAAAAGCGTTGAAGGTTCATTAAAAAGATTAAACACAGATGTAATCGATTTGTATTATCAGCATCGCGTTGATCCAAATGTTCCTATGGAAGACGTTGCAGGAACTATAAAAGATTTAATTCAGGAAGGAAAAGTAAAACATTTTGGACTTTCAGAAGCAGGCGTAGAAAGCATTCGTCGTGCGCACGCAGTTCAGCCTGTAACGGCATTGCAAAGTGAATATTCACTTTGGTGGAGAACTCCAGAAGAAGAAATTTTTCCAGTATTAGAAGAATTAGGAATTGGTTTCGTGCCTTTTAGTCCGTTGGGAAGAGGTTTTTTAACCGCTAAAATTGATGAAAACACGCAATTTGATAGTACTGATTTTAGAAATACATTACCGCGTTTCACACCAGAAGCCAGAAAAGTAAATCAAGCTTTAGTAGATTTATTATCTAAAATTGCTTCTGAAAAAGGAGCAACAAACGCACAAGTAGCGCTTGCATGGATTTTGGCTCAAAAATCTTGGATTGCACCAATTCCAGGAACTACAAAATTACATCGTTTAGAAGAAAACCTTGGCGCATTAGATTTAGTGCTTTCCGCTAACGATCTTTCAGAAATCAACGATGCCGCATCAAAAATAACAATAGAAGGCTCAAGATATCCAGAGCATCTGCAGAAGATAGCTGGGAAATAAGTATCTAAGTCTCTGAGATTCTAAGTTACTAAGCAACTAAGAGAAAACTTAGAATCTTAGCAACTTAGAATCTCAGCATCTTAAAAAAACAAACCCCTCAAGCAATTCAACTCTTGAGGGGTTTTTTAGCAAAGATTTGAGGTTCTTAGATGCTCCATTACTTAGAACCTTAGAATCTCAGAATCTTAGCGTCTAAAAATAAATAATAACCAATTAAATTTATTTTACTTTTTGTCTAGGTTTTGTTTCAGCAATTTAGCGTGTTCTAAGTGCGCTGTTAAACCTGCAATATTATTAGAAGCCCAAGTTTTTACATCCTCGTCAACGGCATCTTTTGTTGCGTCTTGAAGTTTTTTGATCGCTTTTTCGTGACCATCAATCATCATATCGGCGAATTTTTTATCAAAATCAACACCCGATTTTTCGTTTAATTTATTGTATTCCTCTTGACCTTCTTCAGTTAGAGAAGTTGGTAGAGTAAAGTTTTTCGCTTTTGCTAAAGCACTCACTTCAGAAGCCGATTTAGTGTGCTCATCAACAAGCATTTTACCAAATTTTTTCACTTCAGCGTTTGTACTTTTTGTTTGAGCCAGTTTACCAATTTCGATTTCAGCTAAATTAATTTCGGCTTGATCTACTAAAAATTCAGAATCATCTTCTTTGCTGTCAATAGAATCGAATTTTGCTTCGTTTGCATCTTCTGCAACTTCTTTTGGATCTTCTTGTTTGGTTTCGTTTTTACAAGATTGAAGAAATATAATGATAAGTCCTGCTCCTAAAATGGCTTTTCCGGCTAATAATAACTTTTTCATGATTTTAATAGTTTAAATGTTATGATGTAAAATTATAGAGAAGCTGTAAGAAAATTTTACAGGATTTTTATGGATTGTTATAGGATTAAGATGTTGATATGAAGAAACGCATTTACCTTTAATTAAACTTTCTTTAGCTAAAAAAGAGTCAATTTGTAATTTTTAGACAATTAATTTTTGTACGATAATATTTTATATTTTCGAAGTATCAAAAACAAATCATTTTAAATAATCACTAAATGAAAATTACCGCAAAAATTAAATCTCGATCTCGTATTTTATTCTTATCCGTTTTTGTCTTGTGTTTAACTGTATCTAAACTGACGGCTCAGAAAATGACTTTTAACCCAAAGAAAACAGACAATGGTTTGATTTTCGGGTCGATGACTTTTCCAGAAGAAAAAGCCCGTTTTAACGGATATTTTTTACTGATAAGTTACAAATCAACTGATCCTAAAATTTCTAGAAAATATTCAAAAGAAGTACGTTTTATTCCTGCTCAGATTACAAGAATGAGACATAAAGGAGATTTAGATAACGGATTGACCTACCTTTTTGCAGTTGAAAAGCCAGAAGGCGAATATGAAATTACAAATATTAGACTTTTTACCAATAGTGGTCTTGCGTTTCTTCAGAAAAATGATAATGTAAATGGATTTTCAATTCCTTTTAAAGTAAACAAAGGAGAGATCTCATATATTGGAAATATAAGATTTAATGAAAATGCTTTTAAACAATCTGCGAAAGAAATCAAAACAATGGTTGTTTATAATAATAATTTTGAAAAAGATCTTGACGGAATTAAAAAAGCAGAACCATTTGTTTACTGGGATGCTGCAAAAAAAGATGATTCAATTCAAATTATTTATAATGAATCATTGCCATAATGGCTAAAACAGATTTATGTTATTGTAATCTTATGAAGCAAAAACTATTCTCATTATTTTTTTTGGCAGCCACAGCTTTTGCATCAGCCCAAATCAATTATAAAGGTCTTATTGACAAATATCCAATCGAGTTTGTAACTGACGTTTATTCTGACGGGCAAGGAACGGCAATTTATGCTTATTCTAATTATGATACTCCGATTGTTTTAAATGCAAAGCTGAAAGGGACTACTTTAGTTTTCACTGAAAAAGATAAAAATGATAAAGAAACCGCAAAATTAAGTTTCGAAAATTATAGTGCAGAAAGTGATCAATTAAACGGAATTTGGAAAGATTTAAATTCAGGAAAAGAGCTTAAAATCAGTTTGGAGAAAGAATTTGATCTCAATAATAATGGCGAAGAATGGTCAGAAAGAGAGATTTTACAGCCAGTTTCTTTAAAAGACAAGTATTTTAAATTGATTGTTTCGAAAGAAAAAGGCGGTTCTTCTGGGGTTTCGGGAATAAAAATCATTGAAAAAAAGACCGATAAATTAATTCAGAAAGTCGATGTCGCATGTCAACTTTGGGGATTGTATAATGTAAATATTGGTGATTACAATTTTGATGGATTTGAAGAATTCTCCGTTTTTGAATCTAGTTATGCTGGACCAAATACTTCAAGAATATATTTTCTGTACAATCCGAAAACGGGAAAATACTTTGAAAGCAGTTTCAGCGGAACTTCTCTAGAATTTGATAGTAAAACCAAAAGAATTTACGAGCACAATCAATGCTGTGCAGGAAGAAGCATTGAAAAAGCCGAATATAAAGTAGTCAATAATAAAATGGTTTTAGTAAAAAAAACTTGTTTAGAATATGACGAAAAAACACAGGATTATAAGAAGATTAAATGTGATTAGTTTTCATTGTTTAGACAAATAAATACTAAAAGTAACAATTAATAACACCTAAAATATTTAACTCTTAAATTTTTTAAATTAATGAATTTTTTTGACAAATTTTTCGATTTTGTTTTTGATGAAAGAAAAAAAATTTCATCAAAGGCTGCTATTATAATCCTAGTTCTATTTGGAGTGTTACTCATAAATAATGTTCTAGGAATTTCTAGTAATTATGTCATCAATAATAAAATTGAGCAAATTCAAAAATTAAATTTGATAATTTCAAATCCTGCATCAGATGATGTTACTATTAAATCAGCTAAAAAAATTAGAGAAGAAATTTTTTTAAGGAAAAGTATTTTAGAATATTCATATGATTACTTTAGTAAATTATCTTTTAGAAAAGAAACAAAGACAGATAATACTTCGAAATCAGTTAAGTCATTAGAAGATATAAATACACCAAATGATTTTTGGTTTTATTTTACGGCATCTGGAGTATATATTATATTAGGAATTGCAATGATATTTTTAATGTTATTTATTGATAAAGTATCCACAATTTCTCAAAGAGTAGCGATTACCCTTTTATTAGTTACTATTTTTTTGGGATTAGGTCAATTTTTTTATTGGTTATGTAGTTTAATTCCAATGATTTTATCCAATTCATGGTTATTGAATTATTTAGTAAATCTAATTATTCAAATAGGAACAATTTTTACATTTATTTGGATAAATATAAAATTGCAAAAATTAAATTTATAGTTTTTTTGATTAAAATCCCAACTCAAAAAAAGTTGGGATTTTTTTATCTGTAACATTTTTCACCTTTCCCTTTCGTGAAAAAAACATTTTACATTCCTACTTACACAATTCCCATCCTACAAATTTGAAATATCCAGTCAAAATTCTATAACAGTTTCACTTAACTTTTTGAAGAACTTTGGCTTATAGATTTTTAGAAATAATTAAAAATTAAAGCCATGCCAGATCCAAGAATTAAGAATGAAGAGCAATATGAAGCATTGGTAAAAAAAGGATACAGCAAAGAAAAATCGGCTCGTATTGCCAACACGCCAGATGCAGGAAAGAAGGGAGGAAAAGCTAAGCCTTATGATGAATGGACAAAAGAAGAACTTCTAAAACAAGCCAGTAGAGTGGGGATAAAAGGAAGATCTTATATGAATAAAAAAGCCTTAATTGAATCTTTAAGAAATAACTAAAATTTAAAACAAATTATTAATGTGATAAAAATTTAAATAACATGAATACCGCAGCCAAAAAGGAAATCCTAATGAATCAGCTGATTAAATCGCCACATTTAGTAATTGAAAAACTAGATTTGGAATACATCAATGATCACCAATTAACAATTATACGCTGCCGCGAAGGAGAAAATTTCGTTTATAAAAAGAACGGAAAAAATGTAAAAAGCAAACATGAAATTAAACGCATTAATAGTTTAGTACTTCCGCCAGCATGGGAAAATGTTCGAATAACAGCTATTACAAACGGACATTTACAAGCGGTTGGGACAGATGTAAAAAATAGAAAACAATACCGTTATCATCCAAAATGGAATCTGATTCGGAATCAAACGAAGTTTTATAAAATAGCAGAATTTGGTGCAAAACTACCATCCATAAGAAAACAAGTAGATCTTGATTTGGAACAGAAAGAATGGTCTAAAGAGAAAGTAACCGCTTTGGTCATTCGATTGATGGAAGAAACGCATATCAGAATTGGAAATGAGAAGTACGCCAAAGACAACAAATCGTACGGACTTTCGACTCTTAGAAAACGTCATATTAATATCAATAGAAATTCGCTTCGATTTGAATTTATTGGCAAAAAAGGAAAACAGCATACCATTACAACCCGAAACAAACAACTAATAAAATTGGTAAGCCGTTGCGAAGAAATTCCAGGTTATGAAGTTTTTAAATATTATGATAAAAACGGCGAAAAAAAAGTTTTAGATAGTCACGCTGTAAATGAATATCTCCATAATATTTCTGGCGAATATTTCAGTGCGAAAGACTTTAGAACTTGGGCAGCTTCAATTATTTTCTTTGAAAGTTTAATGGAAATGGGAATCACTTCAGACGAAAAAGAAATCAAGCAGAATATAATTGCAGCTTTTGATTTAACAGCAGAAGCGCTCGGAAACACAAGAAAAGTCTGCAAAGACTATTATGTTCATCCGCTTTTGATTTCGACTTATGAAGATGGTTCCATTCAAAAATATTTCGATTTGGCGCAAAAAAGCCGAAGCACAAGAAAATATTTTACAAAATCAGAAATCGCATTTTCTGAGTTGATTCAGAATTATGAAATCAATTTAGATTCATCATGTTCATAAAAGAGTTAATGCATCTCTCCAAAAGCATAAAGTTTGAATACAAACAAAATCAGTATTAACTAAAAAACTATTATTATGTTACGTTGGACAGTCACTTTTATTATTCTAGCCATTGTGGCGGGAATATTTGGTTTTGGCGGAATTGCCGCTGGAGCTGCTAGTATTGCAAAAATTTTATTCTTTATATTTTTAGTTTTATTCGTTATTTCATTAATTAGCGGAAGATCGAGAGTATAAGAATATCAGTTAAATAAACAACAAATAAAACGGCACATTCATTTGTAATGTGTCGTTTCTGGTTTTAATAATTCGAAATTGATATTTCTGTTAAGAATTATTATAGATTAAATAGTTGAATTTTAAACTCAAAAAAACCGTCTCGGTAAATAACGAGACGGTTTTTTATTTTTGAAATAAGAAATTTAGAATCGGCGAGGATCATTTTCAGGATATTCTTCATCATCGTTATCTTCTTGTACATCATCTTCGATGTAATCATTATCGTCGTCGTCAATATCTTCTTCTATGTACTCATCTTCATCGTCTTCATCGTCTTCATCATCTTCTTCATCGTCTTCATCTTCATCTTCATCTTCATCAAGATCTTCCAATACATCTTCTGTTTCATTAAAATCGTATTCCTCTTCGGTTAAATCTGAAGGATTATCAAACTCGTCGTTTTCTTCGAAATCGTCTTCCAATTCAACTTCATAAATATCATCGTTATTGTCTTCTAAATCCCTGTCCTTATGAAAATCATCATTTAAATCGTCCAAATCATCATCCGAAAAATCTTCCTGATCTGGATTAGGTCGATTGGGATTGTGGCCATTTCTGACCGTGTATCCTCGTTCAGCAATTTCACGATTATCATTGTCGGGTTTTCTAGCATCATCTTTAAGATCTTCTGCCAGATTTCTGTCATCAGAAAAGTGATTTTTAAAATCCTTATTTGTGCTGTTGTTTTTATCTATAGTATTCATGATCGCTATTTTTTATAATTATATATACAAAGCTAGCATGAAGAGATAGGAATCTATTATAGAATAACAAAGTCTAATTGTATAATTAACAGGTGTTTAGAATGGAATTTTAAGTTGGAATCATATAACCAGTCTATTTGGTGAGACTGTAATTTTACAATCATATTAATTATAAAAAATTATTACCATGAAAACTACTGATAGTAAAACTAAAACGTCTGCAAAAGAGACTATTCCAAGAGGAGTTACAAAGCCAAAATCGAACGCGGCATCAGGATTAACTGAATTATTTGAAGAAGCCTTGAAAGATATTTATTGGGCAGAAAAAGCTTTGACCAAAGCACTGCCAGTAATGGTTAAAAATGCAACTTCGGTTGAATTGAAAGACGCAATTGACAACCATTTAACAGAAACGGAACAGCAAATCACTCGTCTAGAGCAAGTTTTTAAAATTATTGGACAAAAACCAACAGCCAAAAAATGCGATGCGATGGAAGGTTTGATTGAAGAAGCGAAAGGAATGCTGGAAGAAACTGAAATAGGAGTAGTGCGAGATGCTGGAATTATTGCAGCGAGTCAGAAAATTGAGCATTATGAAATTGCTACTTACGGTACCTTAAGACAATTTGCAGAGACTCTTGGTTTGCCAGAAGCGGCCACTTTATTGGAACAAACACTTGATGAAGAAAAAGGTGCCGATAAAACACTCACTGAAGTTGCTGTTAATGCAGTTAATCTTGAAGCTGCAGAAATAGAATAAAACATTTAGAAATGTAATTAAAGTGCAGTTTTCGGACTGCACTTTTTAATTAAATAAAAATATAGTATATGCCCGAAGGTCCGTCAATAGTAATCTTAAAAGAAGAAGTACAGCAATTTGCAGGAAAGAAAGTGATTTCTGTTTCTGGAAGTGCCAATATTGATATTTCACGTCTAAAGGATAAAACCATACTTGCGTTTAAAACCTGGGGAAAACATTTTTTAATCTGTTTTGATTCTTTTACAGTAAAAATTCACTTGCTTATGTTTGGAACCTACCGAATAAATGAACGCAAGGTTTCTAAACCTCGACTAAGTTTGGTTTTTGAAAACGGCGAACTTAACTTTTATACTTGTTCAGTTAAAATTCTTGAAGGGGATATCAATTCTCATTATGATTGGAGTGTTGATGTTATGAACGAAAATTGGAATCCGAAGAAAGCACATTTAAGATTAGAAAAAATACCAGAAAAAATGATTTGTGACGTCATTTTAGATCAAGATATTTTTTCGGGAGTGGGTAATATCATTAAAAATGAAGTTTTGTATCGATGTTATGTTCATCCAGAATCGATTGTGGGAAAAATTCCGTTTCACATAACAAGTCAGTTAATAGCAGAATGTTCTATTTACAGCTTTGAGTTTTTATATTGGAAAAAGAAATTTGAATTGAAACAGCATTGGGAAGCTTATACTAAAAATGTTTGTTTGAGATGCAATCTTCCGTTTCAAAAAAAACAGACCGGAGAACGAAAACGCAGAAGTTTTTTCTGCCCGAATTGTCAACAACTATACAAATGAAAAATCAAATAATAATAGGATGTTCAAGCTTTTATAACAGTTTCTGGAAAAATATTTTTTATCCTCAAAATCTGCCTTCAAAGCAATGGTTCGAGTTTTATTGCCATCATTTTGATACTTATGAGTTCAATGGAAGTTTTTATAAATTTCCGACTGTGCGTGTTTTTCAAAACTGGTACAATAAAGCGCCTGAATCTTTTTTGTTTTCAGTCAAAGTGCCGAAAGAAATCACGCATATCAAAAAACTGAAGGATTGTGAAAGTCTATTAAATGACTTTTATGAAATTTGTAATGAAGGAATGAAAGAAAAACTTGCGGCAGTTTTATTTCAATTTCCGCCGAGTTACACTTTTAGCCAAGAAAAGTTAGAAACTATAATCAATATTCTGGATTATAATTTTAAAAATGTGATCGAATTTCGTCACGAAAGCTGGTGGAATGATGAGGTTTGGAATGTTTTTAAAGACAATAACATTACGTTTTGCAGTGTAAGTCATCCAAATCTTCCGCAAACTATTTTTAAGGATTTTCCATTGCTTTATATTCGGTTTCATGGAATTCCGAAATTATTTCATTCCAGTTATTCTACAGAAGAATTAAAACATGTAAACAACCAGATTGATTCCCAAAAAGGATTTGTATATTTCAATAATACTGCAAGCGAAGCAGGAATTCTGAATGCTTTAGAGTTAAAAAGAATGACTGTTTAATTTTTTCGTGCGTGTTTTTTAAACGCAAAGTACGCTAAGGTTTTTTATTTTGAAGCTTTAATTGAAGCCTTGAGAGAGATCGCAAAGCTTTGAGCATAATTTACTTGCTGAATATTTTTTTTATGTAGATTTTACAGATTTAAGCAGATTTTAATCCTGCTAATCTTTTAATCTATGGCAAAAAAAATAACCACAAAGAGCAAAGTAAACGCAAAGTGTAAAAGATAATTTTCTTTGTGAACTTTGCGTTTACTTTGCGCTCTTTGCGGTTTAAAAAAAACTTTGCGGTTAAACAGAAAACTACAATTTCAAACTTCCTTCAATTCCGTCATCCATTGTTTTTCCTGTAACGAAAGCAGCCGTCATTTTTGCAATCGCGACCATTTTTCCGTTTTTGTTGTTCCAATAATAACCATCTTCCGGAATTACTTTAATCACACTCAAATTCGGATCATCGATACCACCTGGCATCCAAATTTTTACGACTGGATTCCATAATTTTTCAATTGTTTCTCGATCGTACGAAATACTCGCCGTTCCATGAAGCGTTAAAAACTTATCATGTGGTTCGGAAAAGAAAATTTCTACCATCGGATTTAAAGTAATTTCAGCATTCTGACCACTGTTTCGGTCAGATAAAAACCAAAGCTGACCTAAATCGTCAATTTTTTGAACAGACATTGGTCGTGATTGCAGTCTGTATTCGTTATATGTACAAAACATGCAAGTTTTAATATGTTCAGCTAGATCTTTTATTTTATCTACTGCAAATTCATCTGTAAGGTCTTTATGATCGCCCATAATACTATATTTTAAAGTTATATATCTAATTCAACTGTTTGACAAACAAACTAATATCGCTTGTAAAAAGCTTAAAGTAAAGTTGGCGTTTTTTGTTCTTTTTTAGATTATATAATTAAACTTAGAAATTATGAGATTTCAATTTGCTGTATTTAAGAGAAATCGATTCAATATTTATTTGTTACATAAAATTACATTATCTTTGAAATATTATAATTCTCAGCCAAAAAATACGATGACAGATTTTACTATTTTCTATACCGATGATGACGAAGATGATTTAAGTATTTTTGCTGACGCCGTAGAATCTATACCGCAGAATATCAAACTTCAGACATATTCAGGAGGTCAAAATTTCTTAAATGCGATTTCGGATCTGCCAGCAACACCTTATGTGGTTTTTTTAGATTTAAATATGCCTGGAAAAAATGGATTTGATGTTTTAGAAGAACTTCGTACTTCAGACTATAAAAAAGATATACCAGTTGTGATTTATTCTACTTCGAGCGAACCTGGTATTATTGAAAAATGCCGTAATCTTGGTGCCAATTGTTTTATTACAAAACCCGTTTTAATGAGCGATATAATAAAATCAATCGAACACGCCATTCAAATTGACTGGAATAAATTTATTCCAACGCAAGCAAATTTTGTTTTTAGATACTGATTTCAGATAAATCGGGAAAGTAAATATTAAAAACAGACCCTTTGCCTTTTTCACTTGTAACATCAATAAATCCTTTGTGGTTTTCGACGATTTTTTTCACAATCGCAAGACCAATTCCAGTTCCTCGATATTCACTTTCAGTATTTAAACGCTGAAAAACTTCGAAGATTTTTTCTTTATAAACAAGCTCAAAACCAATTCCGTTATCTGAAACTTGAAGATGATAATAGGTTTTATCTTTAAATTCGGCATTTTGAAGCGATTTTCCGTCAACTTGCGTTACAGCGATTTTTACAATTGGAGGAATTCCAGGTCGAGAAAATTTCAAAGCATTTTCGACTAAATTATGAAGCAATTGTCTGAACTGAAATTGAATAAGTATTGCTTCTCCTAAATTATCGTATTCCACAACCGCTTTTTTTTCTTCAATCCGATCTGAAAAATCACTTATAACTTCTTCAACAATTTCATCAATTTTAACTGTTGTAAAAATTCGATCTGCAGAGTTGGCACGCGAATAGGCTAATAAATCTTGTATGAGATCCTGCATTTTTTTGGCAGAAAACTCAATTCTAGTTAAATATATTTTGGCAGCAGCAGAAATGTTCTGTTCATCTAAATCGGACAATCGGCTAGCAAAGGTTTGAATTTTTCGTAAAGGTTCCTGAAGATCGTGACTTGAGATATAAGCAAACGACTGCAGTTCAATATTCATATTGACCAAATCTCTATTTTTGAGCTCAAGCTGTGTTGTCCGTTCAAAAATTTGGTCTTCGAGTTGATTAGTAAAATTCTTTTGGTCTTCAATATCTGTACTTGTACCGACCCACATTTGCACTTTTCCAAATTCGTCTAGTTGCGCAATTGCACGACTAAGCTGCCATCTGTATTCGCCATCATAGCGTTTGAATCGATGAATGAATAGGAAATCGTTACCCGTTTTTACAGCTTCCATCCAGAGTTTTAAGTTTTCTTCGCGATCATCTGGATGAACAATTTGAAGCCAGCCATTTTTTTCAATTTCTTCTGCAGATATGCCAGAATAATTGTAAACGGTTTGATTAAAATAATTTAGATTTCCCAAAGCATCACTTGTCCAAATAAGCTGAGGCATAGAGTCGGCGAGGAGTCTGAATTTTTTTTCACTCTTCATCAATACCTGCTGACTTTCTTTTTCAATTGTAAAATCCATTACAGTTCCAATCATTTTTGAAGGATTCTGATCATCATCAAAAAAGATTTTTCCGTGTACTTTAATCCATGCAATCGAATTATCTAATTTTAAAATTCGTGCTTCATATTTATAAATTCCCGTTTTTAGTGCTTTCGCGAATGCGTCTACTACAATATGTTCATCTTCTGGAAGAATACGGCTTCGAATATCCTGATGGATAATTTTTCTGTTTTTATCAAAACCGAAAATATCTAGAATAGTGTCGCTGTAGACTAATTCTTTATTTTTAAGATTTAAATCCCACATCGCAATTTCTCCAATTTCAGCAGCTAATCGAACTCTTTCTTCGGCAGTTTCGACTTTTTTTCGAGCTTTAACTTTAGAAGTTACATCAAAAACAGTACACATAATTCCAGATGCATTTCCATTTTTTTCGTAGAGTGGCGTGTACTCGAAATCAAGGTAGAATTTTTTGAGTTTTCCGTGAATGTCTACATAAGCAACTGCTTCATTCTCCCGAATTGTTTTTCCATTATTCAAAACTTCATGCAATAATCCAGGATATTTTTGATTTTCTAATTCTGGAAAAACTTCTAATAGAGGCTTACCAATACAATCTTTTTCTTTCTTTTGCCAGATATTATGCATCATCGTTAAATTTGCCATTTCGATGATGAAGTCTTTTCCTCTAAAGATCGCCATTGCAATTGGAGATTCCATTACAATATTTCTAAAGGCTTTTTCGCGCTCTGCCAACAAATGTCTAGCTTTTACTTCTTCTGTAACTTCGTACGCCACTACAATAACGCCAGTTATAACATCATTTTCTTCTTTTATAGGATAAAAAACGAGATTAAAATAGGCTAAATCTTGCTTGTTGTAGCGATTTAAAGTAACAGCAAATTCATCAGCATAATAGGAGATACCAGTTTCAAAAACATTTTTTAAAATAGGATACGCTGTTTCTCTTGTTTCGGGAACAGAGTCAAAAATAGGCTTATCTAAAATAGCATTTTCTTCTTTGTCAATGATATGGAGATAAGTTGTGTTAGCCGTTTCAACAATTAGATCGGCTCCTTTTAAAACACAAATTCCTAGTGGTAATTGTTTGATTGTGTTTCTAAAACGTTTCTCGCTTTCTTCTAATTTTTTACGAGTAATTATTTGGTCTGTAGTTTCATTGCAAACCACTAAAACACCGTTTGGTTTTCCGTTTTCATCATTTACGGGACTATAGCTAAAAGTCCAGTAAACATCTTCCATTTGTCCGTTTCTATAAATCGGCAACAGTTGATCTTCGTGCCATGTAGCTTCGCCTTTTTGAAGAACTTGATCGATTAAAGGTTTAATAAAATCCCAGATTTCAGACCAATATTCTGCACCTTTTTCTCCCAAAATCGACGGATGTTTGCCGTTATTTCCTAAACTCGGACGATAAGCATCATTATAAAAACAAATATGATCTGGTCCCCAAAATAGAAACATGGGGAATTTGGAGTTTAAAACAATTCCTAAAGTGGTACGAAGGCTTTGAGGCCAAAATTCTATAGATCCAACAGACGTTTTGCTCCAATCCTTGTCACGGGTAAGTTGCCCCATTTCTCCTCCATTTGCTAGAAAATCACGGTTTTTATTCATTAAGATTAGGTGTATTATTGTAATTATAAACAGCTAATTTCAAGCTGTTTTTTTTATGCTAAATATTGGCTTTGTTAAATTTAGTGAAAAATAAATATTCTATTGAGGCCGATTTTTGAATGAGGTAAGATTAAAATCAATTGAGTTAATTTTATCTGGTTTCAATACGGAAATTTGATAAACAGATTAAAACTGAAGCCATGAAAAGAGAAGATTCAAAACACGAAACTGACAATATAAAAAGATATCAAGAAGAAGGATATACAGTAAATTATTTATTCGAAAATGACCATTTAATAGATTCAGAAAGCAAAGTTGCCTATAAACCAGAAGATGTTTTTATTGTCGCACATCATCGATATGAAGGAATGAGCGATCCTGATGATATGTCGATTTTATATATAATTGAAACTAAAGACGGTGGAAAAGGAACCCATTTGTTAGGATATGGCCCAATGGCCGATTTGGAAGAAGCTGAATTTTTTAAAGATATTCCGAAAGCGAACTATTCTAAAAATGCTGACATAAACGAACTGACTTAAAAGAATAAAAATAGATTGGTATTTTTATTTTGCTGATGAGCAGTTGTTCCAAATTTATTTGGAGCAGCTGCTTTTTTTTTTTAACGAGATTCTAAGGGACTAAGTTTCTGAAATACTAAGGTTTTTTGCTCTTTTCGCTTAGAGTTTCAGAAACTTAGAATCTTAGTCTCTTAGCATCTCAGAACCTTAAAATAATAATTATGAAATATCTTCCAAAAATTGTATAAATAATTGAAGGTTAATATAAACGAAATTTGGATTATAGAAATGAAGTAAAAACTAAGGTTAGTTTTTGTTCGTAAATAAGAACTAACCGCTTTTATTAAAACCAAACCATAATAATGAAAAAACTTTACATAAATACTGGAGGATTTGATGCTGTTTTTAATAACCTTAAAGATAGTTTTGGTGGCGAATTATCAGTTACAGCCAAAGAATATAAATTGACAATTAAATCAAAATGGGCAAATGGAACCATTTCTGGAGTTCGTTTTGAAAAAGAAATGTCATATCTCAATTTTGATTTAATTTTTAATCAAGAAATTAGTTTAAGTATCGAATCTAATCCTTTTACGCCTGTATTTTTTGCTTATTGCGAGAAGGGAAATGTTTTGCATAGTTTTGGTGCCGATGGCGCTACTAATTGTCTTAAAAAACAACAATCAGGTATTATGAGTAATTCTTCTACTATTAATAGCGTATTGTATTTTCAAAGCCATCAGCAGATTCAATTCTCAATAATCGGAATGCCAACAACAATCGAAAATAAAGAAAATGACTTTGTTTCTCAAGTCAGAAAAATATTTACAAACAATTCTGGAAATTACATTTATATAGGCGATGAAAATGACAAAATTGGAGAGAAATTTCAGGAGCTTAAAAGAATTCCAAATCAAGGAGCAATTCGTTATATATTAATGAAAAGTATTCTTCGCGAAGTTTTAGAACTAGAGATAGCGCAGCATAGTTATAATTATTTAACTCCATTTGTTCCAATTTTGAATTTTGCAGTTAAACAATTAAGCGAAATTAAAAAGCTTTCTTATTTAAACTTGACAGCGCCTGTACAGTTTTTAAAACGAAACTTGCAACCTCGAAAATACCAATTGGAATTAAAACCTTTCAATCAAAAATTAGCTAGCTAGTAAGCATACCATATTCTTCACTTTCAAAAAAAACAGCTTTGATAGAGCTGTTTTTTTTTCGTTTATAATTTATTCCTTTTCATAAGAAAGAATAAAATAAACCATTGTAAGATTTAAAATCAGCGAAATACTGTTGGTAATTATAATTGGCAAATCATTTTTCAAAATTCCATAAACAATCCAAACTGCAATTCCGAAAGTTAGAATGCCGAACATTTTAAGGGAAATCTGCTTCACTTTTTTGGTTTTCCAAACCTTTATAATTTGCGGAATTGTAGATATTGTTATACACGCTCCCGCAAAAAGTCCGATGATGTCTATATAATTCATTTTGTTTTTTTTAAGGTACAGAGATGCAAAGGTTCTAAGGTATTTGTTGGTTTTGTTATTATGCTCATTAAGTAGATTACAAAAAAAACTTAGAACCTTAGTATCTCAGCATCTTAGAATCTTTTTTTAACCTACCAATTCCCCTCCATTTACATGAATAAACTGCCCTGTAATATAACTACTATCTTCAGAAGCTAAAAACACATAAGCTGGCGCTACTTCAGAAGGCTGTCCAGCTCTTTCCATCGGATTATCTTTTCCGAAATCAGATAAATTATCGAAACTCGCTACGATTAAAGGCGTCCAGATTGGGCCGGGCGCAACGCCATTGACACGTATTTTCTTTTTGGCCAACATACTAGAAAGCGATCTGGTAAAACTAACAATCGCACCTTTTGTACTTGCATAATCAGCTAAATGTTCGCTTCCGCGAAAAGCAGTTACTGAAGTCGTATTGATGATAACATCGCCTTCTGTTAGAAAAGCTAACGCAGCTTTCGTGATATAAAAGAAAGGATAAATATTTGTTTCAAAAGTTTTATGCAGCTGAGTATTTGTTATGTTTTCCAATTCATTTTGAGGAAAATGCACAGCAGCATTATTTACCACAATATTAATGTTTTTAAAAGTGGTATGGCATTTTTTTATGGCCGTTCGACAGAATTTCTCGTCCTTTAAATCACCACTTATGAGAAGACATTGCTGACCTTCTTTTTCAATCATTGCTTTAGTTTCTAAAGCATCTTTGTCTTCTTTTAAATAAACAATAGCAATATTTGCGCCTTCTCTGGCAAAATGCACGGCAACGCTTCGACCGATACCACTGTCACCGCCTGTGATAAAAGCTGTTTTGCCTAACAGTTTTCCGCTTCCAACATAATTTTCTCTTATAATTTCTGGTTCAGGATTCATCATGTATTCATTGCCAGGAAGATTTTGTTTTTGCTCAGGAAATGTTTGTTTCTTTTTCATGATTTTTTTCTTTTTTGAAGCATTTGTATGCTGCTTAAAATTAGCTTTTCGATCAAATTTTGCTTGTCTTAAAAGAAATTTTGTTTGCCTCAATCAAAATAAAATACTTTTTTATGTATGAAAATACATTCAATTTTTTAAAAAGGTTTAGAAAAGAAGTGATTTCTAAAAAGTTAGAAATTATACAGAAATGTAGAAGATATAACTAAAGATGGGAATTTTGTAACTATTTCCGATTTAAATAAAAAACCTGCCCGTTATTTTTTTTATACATTTGAGAATTTCCGCATCATTTTATCGAGACGCATTTTGCATTTCATTAAAAAAATAAGAAAATTTTTATATTTATTTAAATTCAAGTGTTTTGATTTACAAACGATTTAGCTTCCCGACATGGTATTAATTGTAGACGATATAAGGGCCAATATTATTGCCCTAAAGAAAACATTGGAACTACATAATATTGATGTTGATAGTGCCGAATCTGGAGAAGAAGCTCTCAAAAAAATCTTAAAAACAGATTACTGTCTGATTATTATGGACGTTCAAATGCCAGGGCTCGACGGCTTTGAAGTAGTGAAAATTCTATCAGGAAATAAACGCACTAAAGATATTCCCGTTATCTTTCTTTCTGCACTTAATACAGAGAAAAAATATATTTTTAAAGGCTACGAAACAGGTGCTGTTGAATATATTACAAAACCTGTCGATAGCGATTTGCTGATACTGAAAGTAAAAACTTTCATTAAAATCTACGAACAGCAAAATGAACTTAAAGCCATAAAAGATCTTCTTTCTAAAGAAATTAAAATTAGAAAAGAAGCGCAGGATAATCTTGAAATCAAAATCGCGGAAAGAACAAAAGAATTAGTTCACAAAAACGAAGAATTGGAACTGCGAAATCATGAATTACAGCAATTTTCATGGGTGGTTTCTCATGATTTAAATGAACCCATCAGAAAGATTCAAATTTTCATAAAAATTATAAAAGATCTTTATTTAAAAGCCGATGATAAAGCTATCGATTATGTAGATCGAACGATAAAATCGGCTGAAAGAATGCAGACTTTAATTACTGATCTTTTGGCTTATTCTAGACTTTCGGCGCAGGTTAAGCCTGAAAGAACAGACTTAAATGTTGTTTTGCAAGAGGTTTTAGGTGATTTTGATTATTTGATTGAACGAAAAAATGCCATTATTAAAACCAACGAACTTCCTACTATTGATAGTATTCCGAGTCAGATGCGTCAGGTTTTCCAAAATCTAATTGGAAATGCATTGAAATTTTCTGGACATGAAGGAAAACCAGCAATAGAAATTACTTCAGAAATCATTTTAGAAAAATCAATCGAAAGTCCAACTTCTCCAGAAGGTAATTTTTGCAGAATTATGGTAAAAGATAACGGAATTGGTTTTGACGAGATTTATCTGGATCGAATTTTTATTATCTTTCAAAGTTTAAATGACCGTCAAACCTACGAAGGAACAGGAATTGGGCTGGCAATTGCAAAAAAAATCATAGAAAAACACAACGGATTAATTACTGCTAAAAGTAAACCAGGTGAGGGTGCAAGTTTTATTATTGTGCTTCCTTTGAAATACGAATTAAAATAACTTAGAAATATATGAATGGCAATTTTAAAAGGAATTTATTAATTGGTTCGCTAGTTTCATTGTTTGTACTTACAATAAGTTCGGTTGCTTCGTTTATAAGTATCAAAAGTCTTTTAAACAGTAACTTTTGGGTAAATCACACTCAGGACGTAATCTATAACCTAAACGAAGGTTCATCGATTATTACTGAAGCCCAAACAAGCATGAGAGGATATTTGCTTACAGGAGACGAACAGTTTGTAGATCGATTTAATGATTCTGAAAACAAAGCAAATGCTTATTTTGAAAAATTGGAAGGATTAACAGCTGATAATCCTTCACAGAAAAAATTACTGGAAGAACTTGCTGACAAACGTTCTGGTTTCTTCAAATATCTAAACAATCAAATTGTAAAAAAACGCTTGAGCAAGCAAACCCTAATTTTCGATTTGAATGAGGGAAGAAATATGATGAACGAGATTCGGGCGATCATCAAAAAAGTTGAAAATACGGAGCAAAAACTTTTAGAAGAGCGCAACTCAAATTCAGAGCGTTATGGCAATTATAGTTTGGCTTTAATTGTTATTGCTTTCTTTATAGCAGCCCTTATTTCTATTGTTTTTATGATGAGAGTTCTAAAAGATTACAATGAAAGGTCTTTATTACAGAAGGAATTAGAGAAAAAAGATAAAGAAATTGCCGAAAGATTGATAGTAATTAGCGGAATTGCGACCCAAATTGCTAAAGGAAATTATGATGTTCAGATCGATGATAGAAAAGCAGATACTTTGGGAGATCTTGGAGCATCTATTCATGAAATGAAAGATTCTTTAAAAAGTTCTTTCGAATTATTATCTCAAAAAGAATGGTTGCAGTCAGGAGTTGCAACTCTAAATGATAAAATGCTGGGTGAGAAAACCATTCAGAAATTATCTAAAGATGTGATTGAATTTTTGTGCCAATACACCAACAGTAGCGCTGGAGTTTTGTATGTTTTAGATGGAGAAGAAATGACAATTTCTGGAGGTTACAGCTATATTCCAAGTAAAAATAGAGAAAGAATTAAAAAAGGGGAAGGCTTAATAGGTCAAGCAATTGTTTCGGGTAAAATGCTGGAACTGAAAACACTTTCGCCAGATGATATTCAGATCAATTATGCTTTAGGCGAAATTAAACCAACACATATTGTGGCGCTTCCGCTGATGGATTATAAAGTAGAAGGTGCGGTAGAATTAGCCAGTATTTATGGTTTCTCAATGCTTCAGTTGGAATTTTTGAACATCGTTGCTAATAATATCGGAATTGCTTTAAAAGCGACTCAAAACCGTAAAAGAGTTTTAGAATTATTGGAAGAAACAAAATCTCAGTCGGAAGAATTACAAATTCAGCATAGCGAATTAGAAGCAATAAATGCAGAATTAGAAGCACAAACCGAAAAACTCCAAGCTTCGGAAGAAGAACTTCGCGTACAGCAGGAAGAATTGGAACAAACCAATGAAGAATTATCGGAAAGAAGTGTTTTATTGGAAGAAAAAAACACAGAAATTCAGAAGAAATCGGAAGCTTTAGAGCTGAGTACTCGCTATAAATCAGAGTTTTTGGCTAATATGTCTCACGAATTAAGAACTCCGCTGAATTCCATTTTATTATTAAGCCGTTTATTGTCTGAAAACAATAATCAAACGATGAATAATGAAGAAATTGAATTTGCAAAAGTAATTCAAAGTTCTGGAAACAGTTTGTTAGGATTAATTGATGAAATCCTTGATTTATCTAAGATTGAAGCAGGAAAAATGGAGTTGGAATTCTTGGATGTTTCTACAAAAGAAATCACCGATAATATGTACAATTTATTCCATATTGTTGCGAAAGAAAAGAACATTAAATTTGAAATTATCACTAAAGAAGCACCAATCGTAATCAAAACTGATAAAATGCGTTTGGAGCAAATCTTAAAAAATCTGATTTCGAATGCCATTAAATTTACTGAAAAAGGAACGGTAAGCCTTGAAATTAAAATAAATGATGACGATGATAAAGAGATCTGTTTTATTGTAAAAGATACCGGAATTGGAATTCCTTTGGCAAAACAGCCATTAATTTTTGAAGCTTTCCAGCAAGCAGACGGTTCGACGAAACGTAAATATGGAGGAACTGGGTTAGGATTGTCGATCAGTCGTGAATTGGCAAAATTACTTAGAGGAGAAATCATTTTGCATAGTAAAGTAAATGAAGGAAGTAGTTTTACTTTATGCCTTCCAGTTCTAGGAATCGCTTTGAATAAAATTTCAGTTAATAGAATTGATGAAGAAGAAACTGTTGAAGAAGAAACAGAAAAAACAGATGCAAGACCAAGATACATCAGCGATGTTATTCCTGCAGAAATTGAAGATGATAGAGATTCAATCGTTGAAGGTGATAAAGTGATCTTGATTGTTGAAGACGATATTAGTTTTGCTAAATCATTATTGGCTTTTACGCAGAAAAAAGGATACAAAGGAATAGTTGCGGTGAGAGGAGATTATGCTTTAAATTTTGCTTTGATCTATAAACCAATCGGAATTTTATTGGATATCGAACTTCCTATTAAAAGTGGCTGGGAAGTTTTGGAGGAATTAAAAAATAATTCTCAAACCAAACATATTTCGGTTCATATCATGTCTTCGCACAAATTAAAACAAGAAAGTTTGCTGAAAGGAGCAGTAGATTTCTTAGACAAACCAGTTGCTTTCGACAAAATTCCAGAAGTTTTTACAAGAATTGAGCATATTATCAATAAAGAATCGCAAAAGGTTTTAATTATCGAAGATAACCCGAAACACGCTAAGGCGCTTGCTTATTTCTTAGAATCGTACAATATCAATTCTGAGATTAAAAGTGAGGTTTCGGCAGGTTTATCAGCTTTAGGTAAAGAAGAAGTAGACTGTGTGATTCTAGATATGGGAATTCCAGACAAACAGGCATATGAAATTCTGGACGGCGTGAAAAAAAGTCCAGGATTAGAAAATCTGCCAGTTATTGTCTTTACAGGAAAAAGTTTGTCTATAAAAGAAGAATTAAAAATTAGAAAATATGCTGATTCTATTATTGTAAAAACGGCACATTCTTACCAAAGAATGCTCGATGAGGTTTCGCTTTTCCTTCATTTAGTTGAAGAAAAGAAGAATGGAGACAATAAAAAAGAAACCCATAAGAAACTGAATTCGTTAAACAATATTTTGTTTGAGAAAAAAGTACTAATTGTAGATGATGATGTTCGTAATATTTATTCGCTTTCTAAAGCTTTAGAAGCCTTTAGAATGACTGTGATTACAGCTTTTGACGGAAAAGAAGCGATTAAGATTTTAGATGAAAATCCAGACACAGATGTTGTATTATTAGATATGATGATGCCAAATATGGATGGTTACGAAACGGCAGAAAAGATAAGAAGTAACCCTAAATTTCTTAACTTAGCTGTAATAGCTGTCACAGCAAAAGCCATGACTGGAGATCGAGAAAAATGTATTAAAGCAGGGGCTTCAGACTATATCACAAAACCTGTCGATGTTGACCAGCTGTTATCGTTACTGCGAGTTTGGCTTTATGATAAAATCTAACCTTTTAAATTGCTGTAAATGGGAAAGAAACGCGTTTTGATTGTAGATGATGATTCCAGAAATATTTTTGCTTTAGTTAATACATTAAAAGCAAAATCGTACGATTGTGTATCTTGTTTAAGTGCCGAAGAAGCCTTAGGAATATTGAAAGAAGACGCATCAATCGATGCCGTTTTAATAGATATGATGATGCCTGAAATGGATGGTTATGAGGCGATTCCGCTTATAAAAGAGATTCCGTCGCAACAATCTACTTTGGTGGTTGCTGTGACTGCGCAGGCGATGGCGGGAGATAAAGAAAAATGTTTAGAAGCTGGAGCAGATGCCTACATCTCAAAACCAGTAGATGTGGACAAATTACTTCAGATTCTGGAAGAAATTTAAATGAATTATGATTGAAGATATTGAATTAGAAACTCTTATAAATGATGTTTACGAATATTATGGTTTTGATTTTGGAAGTTATTCCAGAGCTTCACTTAAAAGACGCGTAAGCAGGGTTTTTTATTTAGATGGATTTAAGCATTTTCATGATTTTTTGTCTAAAGTCCGCACAGATCCAGAATATTGCAAGAGAATGATTGACGAAATTACAGTAAATGTAACCGAGATGTTTCGTGATCCCTCTTTTTATCTTACGCTACGAAAAGAAATCCTTCCGCTATTAGGAACAAAACCTTTTATAAGAATTTGGCACGCAGGATGTTCTACTGGAGAAGAGGTATATTCTATGGCAATTATGCTCAAAGAAGCGGGTTTGCTTCATAAATCAATATTATATGCAACTGATATAAATGCATCGGTTTTAGAAACAGCAAAAAGCGGTATTTTTCCGTTGCGAATGATAAAAGATTACGCAGATAATTATCGCGATTCGGGCGGACAGCAAGATTTTTCAGATTATTATATTGCGAATTATGGTTTTGCAAAGTTTAATGACAATCTTTCAGAGAAAATGGTTTTCTCACAGCATAATCTGGTTTCAGATACTTCTTTCAATGAGTTTGACCTGATTTTATGCCGAAACGTTTTAATTTATTTTGATAATAATTTGCAAAAAAGAGTGATTAATTTATTTGATGATAGCTTGGCTGTTCTAGGATTTTTAGCTCTCGGAACAAAAGAAACTATAAAGTATTCTATATCTCAAACCAAATACAAACAATTTGCTAAAGAGAAAATATGGAGGAAAATAAAAGAATAAAAGATTGTAAAGTAGTTATAATTGGAGGTTCTGCAGGAAGTTTGCAGGCATTATTACAGATTTTGCCATTTGTAGAAAAAACAATTTCTTTTGCTATTGTAATTGTCGTTCACAGAAAAAACACAGACGAACAAACCTTAGAAGATTTGATTGCTTTAAAAGCGAAATTAAAAGTAAAAGAAGTAGAAGATAAAGTAAAACTCGAAGCTGGATTCATTTACATTGCGCCTTCCAATTATCATTTATTGTTTGAAAAAAATGAAACTTTATCTTTAGACACCTCAGAAAAAATAAATTATAGCAGACCCAGTATTGACGTCTCATTTGAGTCTGCTGCTGAAATATATACAAATCATTTGATCGGAATTCTGCTTTCTGGTTCCAATTCGGACGGAACAGTTGGATTAAAGGCGATTCAAGCAGCTGGCGGAATAAGTGTGGTACAGAACCCGCTTTCTGCAGATATGCCCTATATGCCTAATAATGCTATTCTGCACACAACTCCTGATTTTGTTTTAAAAACAGAGGAGATTCTTGAATTTATAAAAGAAATAAATCAGGAATAAGCGGTTTGTTGATATGGAATGTCGCCCCTCTGGGGCTATTTAGATGTCGATAAATTATGCTATAAATATTTAGCTTCTCCGAAGCTTTTTGTAAAATAATTGAGAATCAGTCCCGGAGGGACGAAATATTTATAGCAAATAATTATACGCACAATCAAAAGCTCCAGCGGAGCAAAATATATTTTTTGCAAAAAAAACTATTATTTCTCATCTTCTGGAAGAACCACTTTATTCAATTCAGCTTCTTTTTCGGCTCTTTTTTGCGCTGCTTTTCCTTTACCAATAGGAATCCCCGCAGTAATGTACCAAGATCTGTTGTATTGGTTATTTGGACCATCGCCTTTCATGACAGTTACTAATCCGTAGTAATATTGAACCGTAAAATTTAAGCCATTTCCAACATTTAGATGATATCCGGCTCCAAATGCAAGTCCGGCATCAATTACGTGAATCTGATCTCGAATATTTTTTTTGTAAATAACATCATCTTTATTGATTTCGTTTTTAAACTCATCAAAAGCCTTAGCAAGAAGACCAAATTGAGGTCCTGTTTTGAGATAAATATTATTTTTGAATTGGTATTTAATCAATATAGGAACATTAAAATAACGAATTTCACGATTTACACTTCCGCCCGCAAAAGTATTATCCAAATTTTCATCGTTTAGAGAATAAACAGGAATATCCTGAGCCCCCATTGGCGATTTTACAATAACACCAGTATTGATCATCCAGGCTGGATTTTTCTTAGATCTAATGTCGAAATAAAACCCAAGATTGAATCCAGGATTTGTGGCAGAAGATCCCATATTTGAAATGGTCGAAAAATTAACACCGCCTTCTAGACCAAATTCTAAAAACTCCGAATTGAGTTTGTCTCCAAATATTAAGGAAATCAAGACTTGGGATTGTGCAGAGGTAATACAAAAGAAAGAGATAAGGATTAGAAAACCTTTTTTCATACGATTTCTAAATTAAAGTCCAAAACGGTACTGAAGACTGCCTAATACTTGTGTACGAGTGCCTAAGAAACCACATTCTGCACGAAACATTACATGTTTACTGAATTGATATTGCGACCCAATGATAAAGTTCCACATATCCTTTGGTCTTTTTTGAAGGGAATATTGAACAGATGAATCTGAGGCTGTGCTCAATGCTCCGTCCAGAGTCGCGAGGAATGTTCCTGCTCTTTCTAGTGCTCTGTCGGCAGTATTATGTTTGGCTATATTAACTGGATTTTTTTGTTCAGCAGGTGTTAAGCCATCCCACCAATTATCTACTTTTATCTGATTGTCAGATATTTTTTGAAGACCGCTGTCTACCTTAGCCTGAGCGCTGCTTAGATCAATAAAATCAGATAAAGGCAAATCTCCATTAGTATCTCCAGAAATATGAACTCTGAAACCTCCAACCCAAACCGCTATATTTGTGTCTGGTTTATTGAATTTAAATGTTTTTCCTAATCTCGGACCAAAAACATATGAAAAAGCAGGTTTATCCAGCGAACTAATATCAGTCCAAGCCATGTTCATATCCAGAGCTAGCCAGCCTCCGCCAATACCAATTGTTGGTGTCATACCAAGACCAAAAGTCGTAGCGTCAAAATTTGCTTTGGTACTAAAATTTGCAACTTCAGACCAATTGTTATCTGCGTCTGGAACCCAAATACCAGCATTAATTTTAGTTGCCGTTTTGGCTTTTCCGAAAATTCCATAAATATTTAAAAAGGGAAGCAGCCATATATCAGGTCTGATAGTGAGCGCACCAGCTTCAACTGTTGATTTGTCAAATCGTACAATTTCATCTAGGTTATATTGAGGCCCATGATTAAAACCAATATTTAAATCATTAATAACAATTTCAGATTCTTGCCAGAAATAATTAACTGAAACTCCTGCAGAATAGGGAAGTTTATATCCTTTCTGCGCTACTTTTTCTCCCCAAATAGGAAGGGCATACGGGTATTCTTCTGTTTTAAGACTGTCTTTTAACGTTTGATTTTTTTCTCCTACGATTTTATCGGTATAAACTTGACCGAAAATTTGGATGCTGAAAAATAATAAAGAGGCTGATATTAGTGTCTTACATTTCATTGATTAGAGTATTTAAAATTAATTAAACTGTGAAAAATAAATTGTACTAATTTGTGCTTAAAGAAATCTCTGTTTATTTTTTTGGCTTATAGAAAAAGTTTTTTTGGCTTAAAATTTGGGACTAAAAAATTGTTAATTATTGTTAAAGTTAACGAAATTTTCTTACCTCCGACAAAATTTTTGCAGAAAATAAAAAAAGCTATTAAAATAATTTTCAGATGATTAGTGTGTCTTTCTCTTTTATAATCAGCATTATTATGTAGTTCTGAATAATTTAAAAAAAAGTGGTATTTTTACAACTGTGAAATGGATAGCAATTATATTATCAGTTTACCTACTGGCACTTTCTAATATGCCATGTGCTGATATGGAAATAAATAGCGCTATGCATAAAACGGCACAATTTGCTTCAGAAGAAAATCATTCACATGATAAAAGCAATGATTTATGTTCTCCGTTTTGCGCCTGCAACTGCTGCGGTGCACAGGTTTTAAGCTACCATTCTACAGAAAGTTTTGAGTTTCCAAAGACTTTTACTCAAATTTCAATTTCTTTACCTAGTTATAATTCTGTTTTTATTTCCGATTTCTACGGAAGTATTTGGCAACCCCCTCAAATAGCATAATGATTATGCCCATTTCAATGTTTTGAAAATGGGCGAGAGAGCTGTGGTCTTTCCACACGTTTACAGGCAATTTAATTGTCTAATTTCTCACGTCATTATATATTCAAATGTTAGATAAAATCATTCAATTTAGTATACGAAACAAATTCGTAATACTATTATTTACCCTTGTGCTTATTGCTTGGGGAAGCTATTCGCTTAAAAATTTACCGCTCGATGCCCTGCCAGATGTAACCAATAATCAGGTTCAGATTATTACCACAGCGCCAACATTGGCAAGTCAAGAAGTCGAACAATTAATTACTTATCCATTAGAAAGAGCTGTAAAAACAGTTCCACATGTGATAGAACTTCGCAGTATTTCGCGTTTCGGATTATCGGTTGTAACCGTTGTTTTTGAAGACGACGTAGATATTTACTGGGCACGAGAACAAATATTTCAACGCTTAAAACAAGCCGAAGAAAACATTCCAGATTATGTAAATTCTCCAGAATTAGCGCCAATTTCTACAGGCTTGGGAGAAATTTACCAATATGATGTTTATGCCAAAAAAGGGTATGAAAACAAATACAGCGCAGTTGAGCTAAGAACCATTCAAGATTGGATTATTATTCCGCAATTGCAGGGAATTAAAGGTGTTGCCGAAGTTAGTTCTTGGGGCGGAAAACTAAAACAATTCGAAATTGCAGTAAACCCAAACATGCTCAATAGTTTGGGCGTTACAATTACCGAAATTTTTGATGCTTTAGAAAAAAACAATCAAAACACGGGAGGCGCTTATATTGAAAAAGATCAATACACATATTTCATCCGTGGTGTCGGAATGGCAAAAGGGATAAAAGATCTCGAAAATGTTGTTGTAAAAAACCGAAATGGTTCTCCAGTTTTGGTTCGAAATGTAGCGCAGGTTCGTGAGGGTATTGCGTTACGTTACGGAGCATCCACAAAAGACGGAAAAGGAGAAATCGTTTCAGGATTAGTTTTGATGCTAAAAGGAGAAAATTCGAGTGCAGTTGTAAATCGTGTTCACGAAAAAATGGCGCAGATTAACAAAAGTCTTCCCGAGGGAGTTGTTGCCGAAGCCTTTATTGATAGAGGAAAGCTTGTGGATAATTCCATTAAAACAGTTGCTAAGAATTTATTAGAAGGAGCTTTAATCGTGATTTTCGTCTTGATTTTGTTCTTAGGAAACCTACGTGCAGGATTAATTGTTGCTTCCGTTATTCCGTTAGCGATGTTATTCGCTGTGATTTTGATGAATGCCTTTGGCGTAAGCGGAAATTTAATGAGTCTCGGAGCCATAGATTTCGGAATTATAGTCGACGGTGCCGTGATTATTGTCGAAGCTACGATGCATCATCTCCAGAAATTCAAAAATAAAAAAGAATTAACGCAGGAAGAAATGGACGAAGAAGTCTATAATTCGGCGTCAAAAATTAGGAACAGTGCTGCTTTTGGAGAAATTATCATCTTAATCGTTTATTTGCCCATTCTGGCTTTAATTGGAACCGAAGGAAAAATGTTTAAACCGATGGCTATGACAGTTGGTTTTGCGATTATTGGAGCATTTATTCTTTCGCTTACTTATATTCCAATGATGAGTGCTTTGTTTCTTTCGAAAAAAACAGAACACAAAGAGAATTTCAGCGACCGCATGATTGCTTGGTTAGAAAACCGTTATACGCCATTATTGAAAAAAGCTTTAGAATTTAAAAAAGTAGTGCTTTCTGTTGCGGTTGGATTATTCGCTTTTGCCTTTATCGTTTTTCAAAATATGGGTGGAGAATTTATCCCGACAATCGAAGAAGGCGATTTGGCGATCAATGCTACTATTATGACAGGAAGTTCGCTTACGCAGATGGTTGAAACAGCGACTAAATACGAACAGATTCTGAAAGCCAAATTCCCCGAAATTAAGACTATCGTGACCAAAATTGGAAGCGGAGAAATTCCGACTGACCCAATGCCGATTGAAAGCGGGGATTTGATTATTGTTTTAAAAGACAAAAAAGAATGGAAAGGCAAATACCGTAATTGGGAAGAAATTGCCAATGCCATGAAAAAAGAAATGGAAATTATTCCTGGAACCAATATCGAGATTTCGCAACCCATTCAGATGCGTTTTAACGAGTTAATGACAGGAAGCCGATCTGATATTGCTATTAAAATTTTTGGTGATGATTTGGAGATTCTTGATGCTAAAGCAACAGAATTGATTTCGAAAATAAAAGGAATTGAAGGAATCGGCGATTTAAAAGCTGATAAAGTTACTGGATTGCCTCAGATTACTATCAAATACGATTACGATAAAATTGCCCTTTACGGATTGAATATTTCAGATATCAACCAAATCATCCGTTCTTCTTTTGCTGGAGAAGTTGCCGGAAAGATTTATGACGAAAGCAAAAGATTTGATGTTGTGGTGAGAATGGACGAAAACAATCGAGGCGATATTACTGATGTAAGCAATTTGTTTATTCCGCTTCCAAATGGCCAGCAAGTACCGCTTTCTCAGGTTGCTTCTGTTGAGTACGAACAAGGACCTGTGCAAGTAATCCGCGAAGACGGAAAACGAAGAATTACGGTTGGATTAAATGTCCGCGGAAGAGATATTCAAAGTGTAGTCGAAGAAATTCAGGAGAAACTGGATAAAAGCTTCAAACTTCCTGCTGGTTATTACATAACTTATGGCGGACAATTTCAAAATTTAATCGAAGCCTCACAAAGACTTTCGGTTGCTTTGCCAATTGCTTTGGGACTAATTTTAGTCTTGCTGTATTTCACTTTCAAAAGTGTCAAACAAGCGTTGCTGATTTTTAGTGCAATTCCGTTATCGGCTATCGGAGGAGTTTTTGCGCTTTCGCTGAGAGGAATGCCGTTTAGTATTTCTGCTGGAATTGGTTTTATCGCCTTATTCGGAATTGCTGTTTTAAACGGAATTGTATTGATTTCGTATTTCAATCAATTAAAATCAGAAGGTATTACAGATCCGTTTCAACGAATCCTTATCGGAACCAAAACGCGTTTGCGTCCTGTTTTAATGACTGCGGCCGTAGCTTCATTAGGATTTTTGCCAATGGCATTATCCACAAGCGGCGGGGCAGAAGTCCAAAAACCATTAGCAACCGTAGTAATCGGCGGATTAATCTCAGCTACTTTATTAACCTTAATCGTTTTACCGATTTTGTATTTATTATTGGAGTGTGGGTTTAACCGCAAAGAGCGCTAAGATTTACGCAAAGAACACAAAGAAAATTTTTAAAATGAAAAAGACACAATATACTTATAGAAAAATCTCCGCGAACTTTGCGAAAATTCCTTTGCGAACTTTGCGGTTAAGTGCGTTTCTATTTTTCACAATCTTATCGCACGCACAAACTAAAATTTCTTTAGAAAAAGCAATAGAACTGGCCAAATCAAACAACATCGATTTAAAAATTGCTGATAAAGAAATCGAACGACAAAACATTTTAAAGAAAACTGCTTTTCAGCCGGATCCATTGCAGGTGCAGTATCAGGGCGGACAGTTTAACAGCGTTGATTTTGATCATAATGTTTCGGTACAGCAGTTTTTTCCACTGGGAAATGTTACAAAAGCCAATAGACAATTACAGGAAGAACTCGCCAAACTGGCTGAAAAACGAAAAGCATTATCGTCTTATGAATTGGAAAAAGCCGTGACTTTGGCGTATTATCAATATTTGTATGGAATTTCGATTCAGAAGCTTAATTCAGAATTAAATGATATTTATACGAAGTTTCTAAAGAACGCCGAATTGCGTTTTAAAACAGGAGAAAGCGGGAATATCGAAGTAATCAGCGCCAAAGCGAAAGTAAAAGAAATTGAAACGCAGAAAGAGCAGTTAGAATACGATTTGGCAATTTATCAGAAGCAATTGCAATTTTTTATTCAGACAGATGAAAATATTGTTCCTGACCAAAATACAGCTTTGCAATACACTTTTATCGAAAATCAGCAAAACACAAAAGCCGAGACTTTGATGACCGATTTTTACCAACAGCAGATTTCCGTTTATCAAAAAGAAGCCGGAACTTTTAAAGCTTTGCGTACGCCAAAAGTTGGATTAGGATATTTTGCACAAACTATTAATACAGAATCTTTGTTTCAGGGTTTTACGGCAGGATTGCAGATTCCATTGTTTGGAGGCGTCAATACAACCAAAGTAAAAGCGGCAGAAATCAGTATTTCGCAGTCGCAATTGGCTTTAGACAAAAACAAAATGATGCTGAATCTGCAAAGGGAAGAATTGCAAAATAACTTTCAAAAACAGCAGAAAAACTTAGCGTATTTCCAAAATGAAGGATTGTTATATGCCAATCAAATTATTGAAACTGCCCAGAAAAGCTATGCAAATGGCGATATGAGTTATTGGTCTTATATCAGCTTTTTAAATCAGGCAATTGATATTAAAAAACAATTTGCTGAGGCAACGCACAGTTATAATCAAAGTGCTATCGAACTTCAATTTCCAACTATCAAAAACAATTAAAATGAAAAATATATTGAATTATTTAACCGCAAAGGTCACAAAGATTTTCTCGCAAAGTTCGCAAAGATGGGTTGCCTATAGCTTACTGCTTATTGCTTATAGCGGAATGTTAAATTCCTGCAATGAAAAGAAAGCTGAAGAACCACAGGAAGAAGAAAAATCAAGTACAGAAGTAGCTTTAACAGCTTCTCAATACAAAACAGTTGGAATTGAAACGGGATTTGTCGAAGACCGCAATCTTAATAAAGTCATCAAAGCAAATGGTTATACAACAGTTCCACCGCAAAATTCTGCTGAGGTTTCGACTTTGATTGGCGGAACGATAAAAGATATTTTTGTTTTGGAAGGAACATTCGTAAACAAAGGAAAAGTTTTGGCAACAATTCAAAATCTGGAAGTTATAGGAATGCAGGAAGATTACCAGTCGGCTGTGGCGAATGTGGAATATCTGCAATTAGAATACAATCGCCAGAAAACGTTGAGTGATGAAAATGTGAATCCGAGAAAAACTTTTCAGGAAGTAAAAGCCAAATTAGCAGCTGAAAGGGCTCGCGCACAGGCAGCAAAAAACAAATTAGATGCTTTACATGTGAATACAAAAGGAACAACATCAGTCGTGCCAATTGTTTCTCCGATAAATGGCTATGTTGGAAAAATCAATATTGCTAAAGGCGCTTTTGCGAATACAGGAGTTTCGCTTTTTGAAGTCGTTGACAATAGTCAGATGCATTTGGATTTGAATGTGTATGAAAAAGATTTAGGTTCAATTTCGGTTGGTCAGGTAATTGATTTCGTATTAACAAATCAGTCGAATAAATCGATTAAAGGAAAGATTTTCGGAATCAATAAATCTTTTTCTAACGAAAGTAAAACCGTTGCCGTCCACGCTAAAATTGATCCCGCTGATGCAAAAGGTTTGATTCCAGGAATGTATGTTTCGGCAAACATTAATATTACGAATGCTACAGTTCCAGCCTTGCCAAAAGATGCAGTGGTGAAAAATGCAGATAAATTCTATGTTTTCATTCAAGAAGAAAATCATGCTGAAGAAAAACACGAACACGCAGCAGATGAAAAAGAAGAAGCTCATGAAGAAGAAATTCATTTTAAAGCGATAGAAGTAATTCCAGGAACAACCGATTTAGGTTTTACAGAAGTTAAGTTTGTGAATGATATTCCTTCCAATGCTAAGATTGTAACGAAAGGCGCTTTTTATCTGCTTTCTGCAATGAAGGGCGGAGGAGAGCATACGCACTAGTTTTTTTTAAAGATGCTAAGTTGCTAAGATACTAAGGGACTAAGTTTTTTTGTTGGAGTAGAATTTGCTCGCAAAGTTGCAGAGCCGCAAAGTTTTTTACATGGAGAATAAACGTATTATTTGTCATTTCGACGAAGGAGAAATCTCCACAAGTAGCTCCGTTCCTAGAATTCAATCTTTGTAGAGTTTCTAGCGGAGATTTTTAAGCAGATTTAAGAGATCAATTTGAGTTGCCTCCAGCTTTAGCTGGAGGTGATTAATAAGATTGTAATGGGCTTTAGCCAAACTTACGATTTTAGGCTAAAGCCTTCAAACTAGATTCAAATAACCTCCAGCTAAAGCTGGAGGCAACTCAATTGGACTTGGCGTCTTTGCGAGATTAACTCAATCAGACTTAAAAAAAAAACTTTGTGCCTTAGTGCCTTTGTGGCAATAAACTTTACCACAAATTGCTTAAATTTAGGACATTATTTTAAACAAAAATTTCAGGCATTTAAAACACGAAACCTGAAACCTGAAACTCAAAAAATGATACATCAAGATAAAGAAGTAAAAACCGCAAAAAATAAAGTTAAACCTTCCTGCTGCTGTTCACATGACGAGCCTGTGCATTCCGAAAATAATGGGCACGATCACGAAGGTCATGATCATGAACATAGTGCAAACGGCAGTCTTTTTCAATTGTTTTTGCCATCAATTATATCCTTTGTTTTACTGCTAATCGGAATTGGTTTTGACAACTATTTTCCGCAAGAATGGTTTACAGGATATGTTAGAATCGTTTGGTATGCAATTGCCTATCTTCCAGTTGGAATTCCTGTTTTACGAGAAGCTTACGAAAGCATTGTAAAAGGAGATGTTTTCTCAGAGTTTTTCTTAATGTGTATTGCCACAATCGGCGCTTTTGCAATTGGTGAATATCCTGAGGGTGTTGCTGTAATGCTTTTTTATACCATTGGAGAAACTTTCCAAGGAATGGCAGTTAAAAGAGCAAAAACGAGCATTAAAAGTCTGCTGGATCAGCGTCCAGATGAGGTGCATGTTTTAGAAAATAATATTGCAGTAAAAGTCAAAGCCAAAGACGTTCAAATTGGAGCGATTATTCAACTAAAAGCAGGGGAAAAATTAGGCTTGGATGGCGAATTATTATCAGATTCTGCTTTCGTAAATACGGCTGCTTTGACAGGCGAAAGCAAACCAGCGACTAAAAAGAAAGGAGATACTGTTTTAGCAGGAATGATAAACGGAAACACCATTGTCGAAGTAAAAGTTACAACAGCTTATAGCGACAGTAAATTGTCTAAAATTTTAGAATTGGTGCAAAATGCTACGGCAAAAAAAGCACCTGCGGAATTGTTTATCAGAAAGTTTGCTAAAATCTATACGCCAATTGTAGTGTATTTGGCAATTGCAATTTGTTTGCTTCCAATGCTTTTTGTAGATAATTATGTTTTTACTGATTGGCTGTATCGCGCTTTAGTATTTTTGGTTATCTCTTGTCCTTGTGCATTGGTTATCAGTATTCCGTTGGGATATTTTGGTGGAATTGGCGCTGCAAGTAAAAACGGAATTCTGTTTAAAGGAAGTAATTTTCTCGACAGTATTTCAAAGATTCAAAACGTTGTGGTAGACAAAACAGGAACTATGACTGAAGGTGTTTTTAAAGTCCAGGAAGTCATTATAAAACCCGAATTTAATAAAGATGAAATCTTAAAACTGGTCAATGTTTTAGAAAATAAAAGTTCGCATCCTGTTGCAACGGCTATCCATAATCATGTTGGCCCAATTGATTCTTCGATTGAATTAAAAGATATTGAAGAAATTTCTGGACATGGATTAAAAGCAACTCACAATGGAAAAGAATTGTATGTTGGAAATTTTAAAATGTTAGACAAATATTCTATTTCGTATGATATTGATCCATCTTCAATCGTTTATACCACGATTGCAATTGCATACGAAAATAAATTTGCGGGCTATTTAACCATTGCTGATGAAATTAAGGAAGATGCGAAAGAAACCGTTTCGAAACTAAAATCTTTAGGAGTAAAACTAACAATGCTGAGCGGAGATAAATCGAATGTGGTGCAATTTGTGGCACATAAGGTCGGAATTGCAAAAGCCTTTGGTGATTTGTTGCCAGAAGATAAAGTCAATAAAGTCAACAAAATTAAAGATAAAAACGAAACTGTTGCTTTTGTGGGCGATGGAGTAAACGATGCGCCTGTAATCGCTTTAAGTACTGTTGGAATTGCAATGGGGGGTTTAGGAAGCGACGCCTCAATTGAAACTGCCGATATTGTAATTCAAGATGATAAACCAAGTAAAATCGCAATGGCAATCAATATTGGGAAACAAACTAAAAAGATTGTCTGGCAGAATATTACACTGGCTTTTGCTGTAAAAGCTTTTGTGTTAATTCTCGGCGCGGGCGGACTAGCAACAATGTGGGAAGCAGTTTTTGCAGATGTTGGAGTGGCACTTTTAGCGATTTTGAATGCCGTGAGGATTCAGAGAATGAAGTTTTAACTGGATAAAATTATGTCTTATTATGATATGTTTTTAAATTTAATGAGGTATTGAAGGTATTGCGAATAAGTAAATTTGTAGAAATTCTTAAAATGTTTTTCAACAAAAAATGATAAGAGAAATGAGTTATACCAAACTAAACAAAGAAATTGAGAAGTATTATAAACAAAACAATATGTCATTTTATTATAATGCTTTAACAACGACAAAAGAAGAACAAGAATTGCATTTAAAAAGATATGATGAGATAAGAGATGTAGTTGTAAAAAAATGGATAGCAGAAAAAAAATATAAAGAACTTATTTCATGTGCTCACGGCGGATGGTTTAGTTATGAGGAGTTTACAAAACCTTTAGAAGAATATTTTATAAAAGAAAATCTGGTTTCATGTTTAAAATTTTTATGTGAAAGAGAGATTAGATTCAAAATTGAATCTACAATTAGTAGTTTAAAAGATTTGGAAGAAGATAATCCCAAAATAACTAAAGATATAATTATTAATTATAATAAAGATTTATACTGTGATGTTAGCAAGTATCATAGTTTTGAAAGCTCAATAAAGTATAGAAGAAAATCATTAGATTTATTAGATAAATACATTTTTAATCTAAAGAAAACCAAGGAAAAAGAGTATTTAAAAACTATAGAAAATATTCGTGAAAAGGTCTACAATGTTTCTATAAAAAAAACTGATTTAAAGGACATAAAAAATAAAATCTAGGCTCTTTTAATTGTGAGCCTTATAAAGAATCAACAATATCTTTCCATCTATTTTCAGAATAAAACGTTTCAAATTCTTTATTTGATAAGAGTACTTTTTTGTCTAAATCTCCTCTTAGGTAATTCAAACTTAAAAAATCTAAAGAAATGCTTCTGTACTGTTCGTCATGAGTTTGATTGTAAATTTTTGCAAACAGTTCAGAAGCTTCAAAATTTTGCTCACTTGTCATTCCGCCCAAAATCATGGACGCATTATTATAATTATCATACACTTTCTGAAACTCTTTTGTCTCGTAATACTTTTTAGCTTCGTTTATTAGCTTTAATGTACTTTCAGTATCTTCTTTATCTTTTTTTGAAGCTTCTTCAGCTGTTGGAATTGTGTATTTAAAACCATAATTTAAAGCATAAATTTTTAAAGGAAGAAGTCCAAATTCTTTTCTTCTTTTATCAGCTTCATTTTCTTTAATTATACCTCTAAAACTTGAAGCTTCACCATTTTGTGTCCAATTTACCTGCGTTCCGTAAACTTGTTTATAATTGAGATTGCATTGCACTCGGTCATACAAAAAAGCATAGTTTTCCATATCCAATTCTTTCGTCCCTTTTAATTTATCCATTTCATGTAAAGCTGCTTTTTGGAATAAAATATCCTGATCTGCGTGCTGTACAATTAGCCAGAAATTATGGGCACCATCTATTCCTATTTCTGATATTTTTGGCCAACCGTTGGTTTTCAGAATCTCTTTTGCTGTCGAAAGATTTTTAAAATCTAAGTCATTAATTTTCTGCTGTAATTCATTCAATAGAACAGGATCTGAAGTTTGTATTTTCCAATATCTAATTTTCTGATCTGCAATTCCCATTGCATTGATTTGTTTACGCAATTCTGGAAGTTTTAATTTTTTTTCATATTCCTGCTCTTTCAATTGTGCTTTTTGTTTAATCGTTTCCCACTTATATGGATATTTAGCACGTAAAAAATCAAAATACGGATCTATGGAAAGTTGCTCTGCTTCAGTCCATCCTTTATCTAGAGCTATATTTAAATATTTAAAAGCTTCTGCTTCATTTTGAGCTAACGAATACATTCCCGAAGCTTTATAAGCATTTAGCGCATCAGGTTCTTTAAGCAAAAAAGCTTTTTCCAGTTTTATAATAGCGTTTTTATAATCTTTTTGAAGATGAAGTAAAGAAGCTTCTGCGATTAATTTTTCGTATGCGAGATTGGTTTGCGCGTTAGAAACGTAAAAGCTCCAAAATAATAAGGTGAGGAAGAAGTATCTTTTCATACACTTTAAAAACTATATTATAAATATTTTTTTGCTGTGATGAAAATACAAATTATATTTTTATCTATTTGTTATAAAATTATTTATAAATGTATTTCAATTAAATTTTCATTGTTTTCTAGGGATATTTTAACGGGATTACTTTCAGAAGGAATTTGAGTTGGATACCAATTTCGATTGGGTTGCACCAGAATCAATAAACCTTCATGATCACCAATTGCAGCAAATTTTTCTGTATTTGTATTTTGAGAAAAGAAATGCAATCCGTGTTCTTCTATTAATTGATTTCCTAATTTTAATGGACTTTCCGTAACAATTCCGATTTCGCTTATGCTTAAAATGGAAGCAGAGTTGAATTCGCCAACCTGTTCATTATTAAGATCATGTCTAGCAATGAATTCAAGTAAATTTCCATTGTGATCGAAGAAATAAATAGAATGCGCATTCCAGTTTTCGAAATTAGTTACTACACTTTTATCGTCCAAAACAATTAAATCAACTTTGTTGTCACACCATTGAATGGCTTCTTCAAGCTGATTTTCGGGAATATTAAAAGCAAAATGATATATGGAATTAAATTCAGGATCTTCAATAAATTTTAAAATAGAACTTCCAGCCTGAAATGTTATTGATTTTTGGTCATTTTCCAGAATAAAAAGTCCAAAAAGGTTCTGATAAAATGCTTTCGTTTTTTGAATATCGTTTGTTTTAATTTGTATCTGATCTATTCTCATGGCTGTAATTTTTTTATAAAAGAAAAAGCTTCTTTTGGGTGACAGACAAATTTAAAAAATGCCCCCGATATCAGGGATGCAGCGCTATTTTATGCGTCAATGAAAGGATAGTAAATAATTATTGGTTGAAGTTAAATCGCATCTTTAAATATTTTATTAAAGTTACAAAAAGACAAACTGTCATTGTAGCAAGATTATCGAAAAATTTTCATCTTGTAATCTCTCCATTTAAATAAAAACTGGTTGTTTCAAATGAGTCCTTTTTTTGTAAGCTTCGGAGAAGCGAAATATTTATAGCAAAGGATAAATGTTTACAACATAAAGCTCCAGAGGAGCGACATATTTTTTCTGCAATCTAAATACATGTCGCTCCTCTGGAGCTTTTTTTATGTCTCTTATTGTAATTCTATAAATATTTTACCCCGCTGGGGTTTTACAGATAAATTAAATTTTATAAATATTTCGTCGAGCAAAAAAGCTGTCTTTGGAGATAGAATGTTTATATCTTAGCCTTGTTAAAAATTAAGTAGAAAAGAAAATGGTTAAATATAAAGGAGATAGCTAAAAAAAAGCCCATTTCATTAAGAAATGGGCTTTGTAATTTGCAGATTGTGGGGCAAAAAGCAAATCATCAACTAACTTATTTTGGCATTTCGGGAATTATAATTCTTCTTGTTGGCGTACTCAAAGTTTCAATAAAAGCCAATAAATCAGTGATTTCTTCTTTGTTTAAATCCAATTTTCTAAGCATCGGATCTGCTTTTGGAATTAGAGAATCTCTCGCTGTTCCTAGATATTTTTTCTGTACTGGAGACGGATTTCCTAAATTGTATAATTCTACAACATCCAATAAAGTTGGAAAATGTCCGTGATGCATCCACGGTCTAGTATTTACGACTTCGCGAAGTGTCGGTGTTCTGAATTTGCCAATATCTTTTACATCTTTCGTAACATTATAACGCCCAAAATCTTCATTTTTTGTTCCAAATAAAGTCTGGCCGTCATTATGAAACTGATTGTCGCTGAAATAAGGCGTATTATGACAGTTGATGCATTGTGCTTTGGTTCTAAATAAATGCATTCCTTTTACTTGCTGATCGGTATAAATATCTGATTTTCCGCTTACAAACTGATCAAATTTACTTTTCGGACTATTGATCGATCTTTCGAAAGTGGCAATTGCATATTGAATTCTTTCTAAAGTCACTTTTTTATCTCCAAAAGCCTCCGTAAATAAAGAATTATAGCCTTTAATTTTAGCAATTCTATCAACTGCAATTGTCAGCTTTTCGTTCATTTCCAAAGGATCTTGAACGGGAAATTGTGCTTGATCTTCCAAGCTTTTCGCTCTTCCGTCCCAAAATAGAGATGTGGCATACGCCGAATTTAAAATCGTCATCGAATTGCGCTTTCCAGTTTGGCGATCGTGACCAAAAGAACGTGTCAAGTTATCTGTCCAGCCCAATTCTGGATTATGGCAGGAAGCGCAAGCAATTTGACCGCTTTTTGATAATCTTGGATCAAAAAACAAAATCTTTCCCAAACTTTCTTTTTCCTTAGAATATGGATTATAAGCAGGATAAGGAACAGCAGGCAAAACGCCAATATCCTTAAATTTAGATTTATCTACGATTTCATGTAATTCTGCTGCGGGCCATTTCGAAGAATCTCCGCTGGAATACAATTTTCGTAATTCTTGAATATCAATATAATCAGGATTTTCGACGCCTTTGTAAGCCGTTAAGCCAACAAGGAAAAGAATAGGGAAGATTAGTTTTTTCAATTTTGTTTTCGTTTTTTTTTTGATTTGTTTTATGTTTCAAGTTTCAGGTTTCAAGTTGTTGCGAAACTTGAAACCTGAAACGTTTTTAGCCTCCAAAAGCTTTGTCAAAGTCTAAAACTTTGACAAAGCCCATTAACCATTAATAATTAACCATTAACAATTAAATTAAAGCGTAACTTCTTTAGGACAGTCAATGCTTAATGCTGCTGGTTTTGGATACGTTTTATTGTTGTACATTCTATATTGTGTAGAAACTGTTCCTCCAAACAGTTCATCGTTAGTTAGTTTCAACTCAAAAGAAATTTCGAATAAACCTGTACTTATTTCTTTGTATGTTCCTTCTCCCGAAATCGCAATGCTGTAGCTATTTTTGTTGGATCCTGTAATGGTAATATATTGCGGAATTACCAATACATTTCCTTCTGTTTTGCTATTTCCGTCTGCTGGGAAAAATTCTAGTGCAGACGTGATATTAAATCCAGGCGAGTTTGCTGCAGTTGTACTTTCGTTAGAAAACCATCTTTTTAAATTGAATGAATTGGTTGTGTTTGTTCCAGTTGCAACATTAAATCCAATTTTGAATGCATCGTGGTAAACATCGTCATCTGGATTTGCAGTGCCTTTATCACTGTATAAAATAGCATTTTGATTATCTTTTGTTACGACAACAGGATATGTAAATGCATTGTAGGTTTGCCATGCACAAACACCGCTTTTGTCAAACCAAGTTTCGCCATAAGTTAAATAATACTGATTGCTCAAATCGTAAAAATTAGAAGCTGGATTTGCATTGATATCTCTTGTCGATTTTATTGGTTTTACAATCTGTAGAATTGTATTTCCAGTTGCAGTATAATCGCCGGCATTAATTAAAGTAAGCGAAGATTCATAATAAACATCATCATTCTGAATATCATCCAAAAGAGTTAAATGATACGTAATTGAATTTCGGTTATCTCCAAAATCATCGTGAGTCAGGGAATAACTAAATCCGTTTAAGAACTTGAATATTTGTAGATTTTCTATTTCTGAAGGGAAAAATCCGTTTGGAAAATTCACTTTAAAATCAATTGTTTCTCCAGCTTCTCCTTTTACAATATACTGTGTTACAGGAAAAGTATAATTGGTTGTGATTGCTCCTAAATCAATTTTGAAAGTATCGTTTGGATATTCAGAATTAAGGCTTCCAATGTGAATTTCAGGATCTGAAACGGTTTCTAATTTTAAACTGATGCTTTGATTTTCTTTCCATCTTTTATCAAAAGAAACAAAAATCGTATCGGTCAATTTACTGCCTTGAAAAACCAATTCATTGATTGGATTTACCGTAAAACTTTCGCTATCGTCAGTTGATGAAACAGCGCTAAAATTTGCAGTAACAGCACTTTTTAAAGAGCGTGTTGTTAAAGCTACTGGAACTTTCAATGTTTTTACAGAGCTGTTTGTGTAAGTCGCCACAGGAACTAAATTTCCGTTAACCGTTGGGTATTCCAAAGGTACATTGCTACTGCTAACTTGAAAATTAAATCTTAAATAGGGATCTATTTCAGAACCTAATTTATAATCGTCTTTGGAACAAGAAGCCAAAAGCAAGGCTAGAGCTAATATGCGAAATATCTTAATAGGATTCATTTTGTTGTAAGTTTGCATTAAGATTAATATTATAAGTCGGTATTGGTAACACGTATTTTAATGATGGATAAGACATAGTGCAATTGGTCGAAATACATCCGTCAATTCTTGAAACTCCTTTGTGATTGCGTGCAAGATCAAAGAATAATTGTCCTTCAAAACAAAGTTCTTTTCTTCTTTCTAAAAGAATTTTTTCTTTTAAATTATCTGTAGAAGTCAGCAAAGTTGCATTGGCGCGAGCACGAATAATATTAACATCGGCCATAGCAACGTCAGATTGATTGTTTTCTAAAGCAGCTTCGGCACGTATTAAATACATTTCACTTAATCTGAAAGCGACATAACCTGCATTATCTTGAAATTTTCGAGTAAAACTGTATTGAACTGGCGTTAATACTCCGTTGACTAAAGTCGAAAGATCAACATTAAGAAACAGCTGTTTTCTTAAATCGTTATTTTCGTAAAGATCAATTAAATCGTTAGATGCAACGTAATTCGCATAACTAGTTTCGTTATATCCAAAGTAAGAAGCCATTGAAGAAGAAACGTTTCCTTCTGAATCTTTAGGAATTGAAAATTCTAATAAAGCCTCAGAAATAGGTAAATCCGGCTGAGCCCATTGTGCTATTAAATCTGATGAATTTACTAATGCAACTCCTGAATTTGTAATGACATCATTTGCCATTGCATAAGCATTTGTCCAGTCTTTTTGAAAAAGATATACTCTTGCTAGTAAAGCTTTTGTGCTATTTTTTCCAAAATAAGATAAAGCTGAACCTTCCATTGCTGGTTGATCTGAATAACTCTCAATAGCCGTTTTTAAATCATTTATAATTAAAGAATAAGTAACAGCCAATGTTTCTCTTTTAGGATATTTAAGTCCTGATTTTATAGATTCGGTATTGTATACAACGCCTAAATGTGATGCATCTGGAGTATAACCATAATCCTGACTGTAAACCTGAGATAAAAGAAAATGGGTGTATGCTCTAATGGTCAAAGCTTCTGCCATTATTTGTTTTTTCTCTATGTCAGTTGCATCGGTTAGGGCAGGAGTGTACTCTAATATTAAATTAGCCTGATTGATAATGTCGTAACTGCCATCATAGAAAGACTTAAAATTACTGGATTCGGCTGCATCTTCAAAAGAATATACTTCTTTAATATTGAGTGCAGCAGTAATTTGCCCTTTACTATTTCCTGAAGAAGCTGGCGTAAACTTAATATTTCCGCCTTGTAAATCTGCATATACCGCAAAACGTTCTCCTCTCACATTAGCTTCGACTTCTTTGTAAAGACCTTTTAAAGCTGTTAAAACCCCAGCTTTATCTTGAAGAAGTTCGTCTATAGAGGTTTGCGTTCCAGGTTCTTGTTCCAGAAAATCACTGCAGCTTTGCAATGAAAAAATCAGGATTACTATTGTTATATATTTTAAATAATTCATCGTTTTAAAATTTTGCATTAACACCAAGTGAAATTGTTCTTGCCTGAGGATAGGTAAAACTAAACTCACGAATTCCGTTCATTCCCTTCGGACTTTTTTCTTTGTACCAATACAGCACATTTGTTGCATCTGCAAAAACAGAAAGTGTATCCAAGAAAATATTTTTGATAGGAACATTATAGCTAAGATTGATGTTGCTTATTCTCAAATAAGTAGCATCGTAAACGTATTTGCTTAAATTTGAAGTAACTGGCGATCCAGCAACTGCCGATTGAGAAACGATATCTCCAGGATTTCTCCAATGATCATCTGCATTTACAGAAAGATTTCGGTTAGACGTATTTGAATATTTGTCGATCAAAACGTCTGAAGCAAAGAAATCACCGCCTACTTGAAAATCTCCTCTAACGGATAAAACTAAATTATTATAGAAAGTAAAATTGTTGTAAAAACCTCCATACGCTTTTGCTTGTGTGTCTCCAATTGGTTCCCAATCTGCTGCACTAAATAAAGTTCTGTAGGTAACAAGATCGTAAATCTGACCGTTTTTAGTAACCAAATCTCTTCCTGTTGCAGGATCAACTCCAACCCATTTTATTCCCCATATTGTAGTGGTGCTGTAACCGATTTTTTGAGCCAATGCAAGTTCTGCCAAAGAATAATCGCTTCCTAAACCTTTTAAATCAGTTACTTTGCTATCAACAGTTGAAATATTGAATGCCGTTGTCCATTTAAAAGCATTGCTTTTTATCCATTTAATTCGTGTAGAAAGTTCAAAACCTTTGTTGTACATACTTGCTGCGTTCAGCTGCATTGAAGAATAACCTGTTTCAGTAGGAATATCTCGTGTAGTGATTAAATCACTTTTGTTATCATAGTAATATTCTAAACTCAATTCAACACGATCAAAAATATTGAAATCAATTCCTGCGTTAAATTTTGTATTCTTTTCCCAACTTAGATCTCCGTTGGGAGCTGTTCCTGTAGTTGCGCCAGATCCTCCGTTATAATTGTTTTGAGCTATATTGTACAAACCTTTTGATCTGTAAGAACCAATTCTAGAATTTCCTGTTGTACCATAACTTGTTTTCAGTTTTAAGAAATTGACCCAAGAATTACGATTAAAAAAGGATTCATTACTAATGATCCAGCTTGCTCCAGCACCGCCGTTATTAGCAACATCAGAATCGTCGCCAAAAACAGAACTTTGGTCACGACGGAAATTGGCCAAAAAGTAATAACGCTTTTTATAATTGTAATTTACCTGAGAAAACAATGAAACTCTTGAATTATAACTAATCTCACTTCCAATGGTCTGATTGCTATTAGTTTCGTCTGCTTCAGTTGCTGGATTGTCATCTCTAATGGCATTAGAAACAGGATTAATAACATACGGATTAACAAATCCGACACCAGATTGGTAACGGAAATCCGTTTTATCTTGAGAAAGTTCGAAACCAACAACACCGTCAACGGCATGATTTTCTGTAAGCTGTTTGTCAAATAAAGCTTGTCCTTGCCAGTTCCATTTTTTAGCATTTCTTTCATTGATAAGTCGGCGTCCCCATCTGGGATATGTTATATTATCTAAAGTGAAAGTCCCAGCAAACTGTCCGCTTTCGTTCTGAGCTGAGAAATAGCGATCTTGATCTTTATCCGTATAATCCATACCAAAAAGCGTAGAAAATTTGATAGCATTACTTAGTTTATAAGAAAGGCTTAAACTTCCAAAAAGGCCATAAGTCTGTGCTTCGTTTTTATTTTGCTCGATTGCGGCAAGCGGATTTCCTCGCGTCATACCACTCACGCCAAGCGTAGAGTAAGAGCCGTCTTCGTTATAAGGAGAAAGAGTAGGCAAGTAAGCAAAAGAATAAAAGATATTTGGCGCATCTTTCTGAATAAAACTCGGATTAAGCATTAAGTTAATATCCAGTTTATTAGAACTATAGCCCAAATTAATTCCAGCATTTAATTGTTTGGTTGAATTGCCTAATTGCGGTTCATCAATTTTTAAATAACTGATATTTGTTCGATAAGTGAATTTTGTAGTAGAACCAGAAACATTAAAATTATATTTATTGTAAACTCCAGTTCTATTTAATAGTTTAAACCAGTCAGTGTTAACTCCGTTGTATTCAAGAAGCGCAGATCCTGGAGAAGTATTTTTTAAATATTCATTTCGAAGTTCTGTATATTGTTCTCCGTTTAAATATTTAATCTGATTAATAGCAGACGAAACCCCAAGCTGATTAGAGAAACCAAACTGAGTTTTTCCCTTTTTTCCTTTTTTAGTAGTAATCAAAATTACACCATTTGCTCCGTCAGCACCATAAATACCAACAGCCGCAGCGTCTTTAAGGACAGAAATCGTTTCAATATTTTCGGGTGCAATTTTCATTAACGGATTTCCGAAACTTTCTGTAAAATCGCCATTTCCGCTAAAATATGAACTATCAATTCCATATTCTTCACCCATAATAACTCCATCGATAATAATTAGCGGCTGCGTCGAAGTTCCAGTTTTTGCTCCCGTTAATGATGGTAAAGTTCCCTGACCACGAATATTTATTTTTACAGGACCTCCAACTCCAGAAGTATTTTCGACCATAACTCCGGCGATCTGACCTGTAATCATTTTATCAATAGATTCAGAAGCTTGTTCTACAGCAATATCTTTTGCATTTAAAGTCGAAATACTACCAACAATTTCTTCTTTTAATTTTGTAGTTCCGTAAGATGAAGTTATAACAACCGGATTTAATTCGTCTGCAGCTTCTTGAAGATAAAAAACAAAATCTTTTTTCTGATCTGCTTTTTGAGATTGAGATTCCATTCCTAAAAAGCCAGCTTCAAGCACAAGATTTGGAATATTATTTCCTTTTAACTGATAAACAAATTTTCCGTTAAAATCAGTTATAGCGCCCATTCCAGTTCCTTTTATACGAATTGTAGCTCCTGGAAGTGGCTGTTTGTCTTTTACATTATAAACAGTTCCGCTAATAAATCTTTCCGTCTCCTGTGCAGTTCCAGTCGAAGAATCAGTAGGAGCAGAGCTTGTCAATAAAACCTGTTTTTTCTGAATGTAAAAGGATATGTTTTTGTCTTTTAATAACTGCGTTAAAGCGGTTTCTAAAGAGACATTATCTACATTTAAATCGGCTAATTGTTCGGCATCTATTTTTCTTGCGTTATAAATAATCCTAAAATCACTTTGTTCTTCAATCGTTTTGATAATTAAGCTTATAGGTTTATTCTTAGTATGTATTGTAATCAATTTATTCTGTGAAAATCCTTTAAAACCAGATATGAGTATGGCTAAGAAAAACAGAATTTTTCTTAAAACGGGTTGTATCTTAAATGTCATGTTTGTTTAATTATCGAGGATTGGTAATGGTAATGGTTTTTTGTTTAATAGAATAATTAAAAGGCGTGTCGCGTTTTAGCAGATCTAAGATGTTTTCGACACTAGAATCGCTGATTTTTATTGTGCCTGTAAAATTCTGTTTGGCCAAATCAGAATTTTCATTGACAATTTCAACGTCATACGTACGCTGAATAATCTTAGCGATAATAGAAAATGGAGTATCTTTAAAAGCAAGTTCGCCTTTTGTCCAGGCAGTATAAAAGGCAGGATCAACTTCTTTTAAGATAATTTTTTTAGAATTATTCTGCCAAGTCGCCATTTGGTTTGGCTCTAACAGAATAACATTAGATGGATTAACAGCTTGAGACATTTGAATGCTTCCTTCAATTAATGTACTATTAACTGTAGGGTTTTCAGGATAAGCGCTCACATTAAACTTAGTCCCAAGAACTTCAATATCAGTCTGATTCGCGTGTACAATAAACGGATGTGTTTTGTCTTTGGCAACTTCAAAAAATGCCTCACCAGTTAAATATACATTTCGATTTCCGTTTACACTAAATTGCTCTGGATAACGCAAAATAGTTCCCGAATTTAAACTCACAACTGTACCATCTGAAAGTCTAAGTTTGAAACGTTTTCCGTACGGAACATTAAGCGTATTATAAATAACTTCGTGATTTTGAACTTTGCCAAAATAGATAATTTCATTCGGGAATTTTTTGGCAACCAAATCGCCTTTGTCATTTAATAACGTAGTCTGATTTTTTCCTGAAAGATATTCTAAACGGCCGTCGCCCAATTCCAGAACAATCTCTTTTGGAGTTTCAGATGTATTATTAAATAAGTAAACAGAAGTTCCTAAACCCAAAGACACTAAAAACACCGCCGCATATTGTAAATATTGTCTAACACTGTTTTTTGGCTTCATTTGAATTACAGGTACAGCTTCAATTGATAAATCAGAAGAAAGTGTGGTTAATACCCAAATTTTCTTAGCGTTTATGAATTGTTTTTTATTTTCTTCCGATGCTTCGATCCAATCAAAAAGTGCCTGAACTTCTTGTTCTGAAGCTTCGTTAGAAAGGTATTTATTTATTATTTCCGATGTCATATCTGCGTTTTAAAACTTCTCGCTATAGTTAGTACACCTCAGAATTAAAATACCCTATCTTTTATTCTTAATTATTATAAATAAGGATAAAAATTAAGAACAAATAATCAGATAATTTCGTTTTTAAAATCTTCAAAGCCTTTGTCATATGGGCTTCAACGGCTTTTAAAGAAATTCCTAATTCTTCGGCGATTTCTGCATTTTTTTTATTCTCAAAGCGTTTTTTAATAAAAATTTCTCTGGTTTTTGGCGGCAGATCGCTGATAGATTCCTGAATAATTCGTTCTAATTCGGTTAATTCTAAAGTGTCGAACTGAATCGAGTTTAAAACTTCGATATCCAATTCTCTTTCCTTATGGTTTAAGAGGTCATTTTTGAATTTATCCTTCACTTTATTGTGTCGAATTAAATTCAAACATTTTGATTTGGCATAAGTAAACAAGAAAGCTTGAATTCCGTTAAGAGATTCTACATTTTCTCTGTTTTGCCATAGGTGTAGTAAGGCTTCCTGAGCAAGATTTTCAGCTTCATCTTGGTCATAAATAAACTGAACGCTGAAAGATTGGATTCTTCTAAAATACTTATCATAAAAAAACTTAAAGGCTGTTTCGTCGCCATCCTTAAAAGAATGGAAAAGATCTAATTCGAAACTGGCATTATTGTTCATTTAATAAGTTTATGTTTTGGAAAAGCAATATTAAGTAAATTTTAAAAACTACTCCGTTTTGCTCAGAAAGCGGCAAATATAAAAGTTTATTTATATTAATTCTAAATAAAATAGAATTATTGAATGTTTTCAAAAAAATTATTCAGAATAGGTTTAGAAAGATCTTCTTTTAAAGAAATTTTCAATAAAAAAACTCCCAATTTATTATTGGGAGTTTAGATTTTAATTTAGAATTAGACACACTCTCTGAGACAATTGCCTTGCTAATTGAGGCACATCGTTGTCTAAAATCGTATACGGAATGAGTTTTCGTTTCTCAATAATTTTCTCTTTGGAGTAAATAAGATTAAAATAATCTTTTGGAGTATTCCTATTTATTTCAGCTTTTGGAATTTCTTCGTAATAGAATTGCGATTCTTTTAATGAAGGGTATTTGTTCAAAAGATAATCGTTTACAGTATAAGCTTCTCCTTCTTTAGTTAAATCTTCGCGAAGAATTCCTGTTACCTTAGTTTTTTTAATATTGCGTTTTAAACTTCTATACGTTTCTCTTGTCATCGAAAAATCCGAAGATTTTGGATTTCCTTTTTTCGATAATTGTCGAATTACAGAAAGACGCACATAATCTCCATTTATTTCAGTTACTTTAAAAACGAAGTATTTTTTTTCTGTGCTCTGGCTGCCATTTACTCCTCTTTGTTTGCTAAAAATATAACTTCCAAGCTGTAGTTTGTGTTCAGGAGTTTCCATTGTTTTCTTCCAGAGATAAGGTTTATAAACCGTTTCTCTAAAAACATAAATTACCAAGACTGCTAATATGCTTATTAAAAGTAGTTTTTTCATTAATTATAATTTGTGCAAATATTATTTTGTTGAGATTTCTTCAAAGATTTCGCCAAAAATAGTAAAATGAGAATTTATTTTGCATTAAAGTTTGTTAAGTTTTTTTTCATGAATTTCATAAAAGAACAAAGTCCGTAAAGCCTTATGTTATTACAAAAAGATTTCACGGACTTAATATAATTTTATTACAGAACTATAAAAGGATATAGTTTTAAAACTCTAAAGATTGCTGTACAGGAGCTGAATAGTATGAAAATCAGATGAGCCATCGAAATATTTATGAAGGACTTCCTGAAAAATAGGTTCGCTGTTTTGAACACTAGCAAACAATGTCATACACGATTTTAGTTTTTCTATATCGGGACTTCCAAAAATATCGCTTACTGTTTCTTCTTTTTTTATTAATTCAGATGTAATTTCTAGAAGATGTTTCCCTAAGATTGGATGCTCTAAAAAAGCAATTGCTTCATCGGCATTTTTGATTTCATAAAATTTAGAAGTATCACTAGAACCCATCCCTTTTATTTGAGGAAATATAAACCACATCCAAGGAGATTCTTTTTTACCATTTTTAATTTCGTCCAGAGCTGTTAAATACAATTTATTCTGAGCATCTAAAAAACGAAGCAGTTCATTGTTGTTGTAGGCCATTACTTACTGATATTTATTTGGGGTATCAGGTGATAAATCTAGTCAAAATATGTTTACTTGTATATTATGAAATCCTTTTTTTAAAGACATTTTTTAACATTATAAATGGAATAGTTTATAAAATCAATCTGCTTTAAAATTTTGACAAAAGAAAATTGTATTAACAGAAAAAATCGTATTAAGAAGTTTGTTTGTTGTTATAAAATTCACTTTTACTTAGTAATTCTGTTATGATTTTTCTATTTTTATGAACAAGCAGTTCTAAAACTGTTTTAAAAATTTAAATTAGGATTGATATTGAACGCTTTACAATATCAATATTTTTCAATCGGACAAAGCTTCGTCCACAAAAAAACAAATGCTTATGAAAATAGGATTAATCGGATTCGGAAAAACTGGAAAATCAGTAGCTTCAATACTATTAGAAAATAAAAAATTCAGCCTTGAATGGGTTTTAAGACAAAGTAATGTTTTGGAACACAGATCAGTTCCCGAGTTTTTTGGAATCCAGTCAGATGAACCCGGCTTAATCTATTCAAGTTCTCATACTTCTGTAGAAGAATTATTAGAAAAACATCCAGTAGATGCCATTATCGATTTTTCTTCTAGCGAAGGAATTTATACGTATGGAGAAACAGCAGCGAAATACAAAGTGAAAATCATTTCAGCAATTTCGCATTACAAGGAAAAAGAACTAAAATTATTGAAGAAACTGGCAGATAAAACAACTGTTTTCTGGTCGCCAAATATTACTTTGGGAGTAAATTATTTATTGTTTGCCGCTAAATTTTTAAAGAAAATTGCGCCGTGGGTTGATATTGAAGTAAATGAAGAACACTTTAAAGCAAAAGAAGGAACTTCTGGAACGGCTGTAAAAATTGCAGAAGCTCTTGATGTTGATAAAGAAAATATTAATGTAGTTAGGGCAGGAGGAATAGTTGGAAAACACGAAGTGATTTTTGGTTTTCCTTTTCAAACCGTACGTTTAATCCACGAATCGATTTCTAGGGAAGCATTTGGAAACGGAGTTATTTTTGTTGCCGAAAATTTGAAAGAGAAAGAAAAAGGCCTTTATAATTTTGAAGATATTTTGACGCCGTATTTTACTGTTTAAGTTTTTTTGCCACAAAGACTCGAAGGCACAAAATATTTTTTAATCTCGCAAAGTCGTAGAGTCGCTAAGTTTTTTTATTGAAAAAAGGTTTCTACCGTTTGTCTTCCTGAGCGATCCCGAAACTTCGGGAGAAAGATAAACGTACTGTATTTGAAGTATTTTTCTAATCTCGCAGAGTCGCGAAGTCTTAAAACTTAAAAAACTTAGCGACTCTGCGTCTTTGCGAGAAATTCTCTTCGTATTACAAGCTTTCATATTACTTTCTAAAAGTCAGAGCCTTCATATATTCTAAATTCATCTTAGCAATCGAAAGCACAGAAATTCCCTGCGGACATTCGATTTCACAAGCTCTAGTATCAGAGCAATTTCCAAAACCTTCTTCATCCATTTGTTTTACCATCGAAATCGCTCTTTTAGAAGCTTCAATTTTTCCTTGTGGAAGCAAAGCCAAATGCGTTATTTTGGCACCAACAAACAAAGCTGCGCTCGCATTTTTGCAGGAAGCAACACAAGCTCCGCATCCAATGCAGGCAGCCGCATCAAAAGCAGCTTCGGCGGTTTCGTACGAAATGGGAATGCTATTTGCTTCAGGCGCTTGACCTGTTGAAGCTCCAATAAAACCTCCTGCGGCTATTATCGAATCAAATGCTTTTCGATCAATTTTTAAATCTCTTAAAACAGGAAAAGCCTTTGCCCGAAATGGTTCTATATATATGGTGTCGCCATCTTTAAAACTTCTCATATGAAGTTGGCAAGTTGTAGTATTTTTTAAAGGTCCATGAGCTCGTCCATTGATCATTACACCGCATTGACCGCAGATTCCCTCTCGACAGTCATGATCAAATTCGATAACACGTTCTCCTTTCCGAATAAGCGATTCGTTCAAAAGATCCAACATTTCCAGAAACGACATATGCTCTGATACTTCATCAATTTCATAATCTGTCATTTCTCCTTTTGTAGAAGAATTAAATTGCCTCCATATTTTAAGATAAAGTTTCATGATAATTGTTAATTGTTGATGGTTAATTGTTGATTGTTGATTGTTGATTGTTAATTGTTAATTGTTGATGGTTGATGGTTGATGGTTAATGGTTAATGGTTAATGGTTGATTGTTGATTGTTGATTGTGAATGCTGATTGTGAAATATTTAATGCTAATTATTAATTATTTGCTTTACTATATTGAGTTTATGTTTAATAGTTTTACTATAAATAGTAAGTCGAAAATTAAGTTCAATTTCACTTCTTCACTCATAATTAATAATTAACAATCAACCATTAACAATTCACCATTTATTTATAGCTTCTTACAGCAAGTTCTACAGATTCAAAGGTTAAAGGTTCTTTGTGCAGTTCAGGTTCTTTATTTGGTCCTTTCCATTCCCAAGCCGAGACATAACAGAATTCATTGTCATTGCGAACAGCTTCACCATCAGCGGTTTGATATTCTTCTCTAAAATGTGCACCGCAGGATTCTTCGCGCTGTAAGGCATCATAACACATTAATTCAGCTAATTCAATGTAATCGGCAATTCTGCCCGCTTTTTCTAATTCGCTATTTAAAGTATTATCGCCAGTAATTCTGAGATCTTTTTCAAAAGAAGTTTTAAGTTCCCGAATTTCGATAATCGCTTCTTCCAGTTTTTTTCTGCTTCGAGAAAGACCGCATTTTTCATAAAGAAGACGTCCTATTTTCTTATGAAAATAATCAGCTGAAAGTGTTCCGTTGGTGTGTAAAAAACGATCCAATTGCCTTCTAACGGCTTTTTCTGCTTCTTCAAATGCAGGATGCGAAATATCTGTTTTAGGTAAATTTAATTCGCCTGCCAAGTAATTAGGAATAGTATAAGGCGCAATAAAATAGCCATCTACACAAGCTTGAAGTAACGAATTTGCTCCAAGACGGTTTGCGCCATGATCGGCAAAATTAGCTTCTCCTAAAGCAAATAAACCAGGAATTGTAGTCATAAGTTCATAATCGACCCAAAGTCCGCCCATTGTAAAATGCGCTGAAGGCGAAATTAACATGGGTTCTTTATAAGCGTTTATGCCCGTAATCTTTTCATACATAGCAAAAAGATTGCTGTATTTAGCTTCGATTTTATCTTTTCCTTGGGCTTTTATGGCATCCGAGAAATCGAGATAGATAGCATTTTTCATTGGCCCGACGCCATGACCAGCATCGATTCTTTCTTTTGCAGCTCGTGACGAAATATCTCTTGGCGCTAGATTTCCAAAAGAAGGATATCGGCGTTCTAAGTAATAATCGCGTTCTTCTTCAGGAATGGCATTTGCATTTCGAGCGTCTTCTGCTTTTTTAGGAACCCAGATTCGACCATCATTTCGAAGAGATTCAGACATTAAGGTCAGTTTAGATTGGTTTTCGCCATGTTGCGGAAGTGAAGTAGGGTGAAACTGAATCCAACTTACACCAGCCATAAAAGCGCCTTTTTTATGTGCGCGCCAAATGGCAGAACTGTTACAGCCCATTGCCAAAGTAGACAAATAATATACTTTTCCGTAACCGCCTGAAGCTAGCACAACCGCATCAGCTGCATGACGCTCTAAAACCCCAGTTTCAAGATTTCGTGCAATTATTCCTTTGGCTTTGCCATCAATAACTACGAGTTCAAGCATTTCGTGGCGTGTGTATAAATCGACTTTTCCCAAAGCAGACTGACGTTCAAGAGCTTGATAAGCGCCTAATAAAAGCTGTTGGCCAGTTTGTCCTCTAGCGTAGAAAGTTCGAGAAACTTGAACGCCTCCAAAAGATCTATTATTAAGGTAACCCGCATATTCTCTAGCGAAAGGAACGCCTTGAGCAACTGCATGATCAATAAGATGAGCAGAACATTCGGCTAAACGATAAACATTGGCTTCTCGAGATCTAAAATCACCACCTTTAATGGTGTCATAAAACATTCTGAAAGTACTGTCGCCATCGTTTTTGTAGTTTTTGGCAGCATTTACTCCGCCTTGAGCGGCAACAGAATGCGCACGTCTTGGAGAATCCTGAAAGCAAAAAGATTTTATATTATAGCCTTGTTCAGCAAGAGAAGCTGCACAAGAAGCGCCCGCAAGACCGGTTCCGACTACTATAATGTTTAGCTTTTTTCGGTTTGCTGGATTAACCAATTTGGCTTTAGCCTTGTAAAGACTCCATTTATCAGCAAGAGGACCTTCGGGTATTTTTGACTCCATAATTTTAGTGGTTTAAAATAAAGTGCAACAAAATTTTAAAAAGAAACTAAATTGTAAGGAAGTCCTAATTTACTATAAATTATTGATTTACAGTTTAAGAAAGTAAGTATTTTATATTGTTTTTTATGATTTGGATAGAAATGCGATTACTCATTTCGATTTCCGATAATCTCTTTTCGATGCAAAGTTCCCCAGTCTTTTAATGCCATAATCACATTTGTAAGCGATTTGCTGTGTTCCGTTCTCGAGTATTCTACAGTTGGCGGGAAAGTATCATAAACCGTTCTTATAACAAGTTTATTAATTTCCAAGTCTTTCAATTCTTTAGAAAGCATTTTATCGGTGATTCCGTTAATGTCTTTTGAAATTTCTTTAAATCGTTTTGGACGATCAGAAAGTGCAATTAAAATAGGAAGTTTCCATCTGCCGCTCAAGACTTCTAATGCATCTCTTACAGGAAGTAATGCCGCCATGCATTCTTGTGGTTTACAGTCTTTTTCTACTATTTCGCTAATGATATCTGTTGTTGTTTCCATGTTTTTTGCTTTACTATCTTCGAGGATAGCGCTATCCTCAAGGATAGTACTATAAAAGAGATAGTAAATGTAAATAAGTTTGTATTGTAAAACAAATGATATACAATTATGAGCCAAAAAATTCTACAAATACTAACTAGTACTAATGGAGAAAATTCATTTAGTAATCAATTATCTAGTGCTGTTATCGAAAAGCTGAAAGCAGTAAATCCAAATAGTACTGTACAAACACTTGATCTTTCTAAAACACCTTTACCATATTTAACAGGTTCTCATATTAGTGCCGTTTATGCGCCTGCTGAAACACATTCGGAAGAACAAAAATCAGCCTTAAAATATTCAGATGATGCAATCGAAAACTTATTGGATTCTGATGTTATTGTGATTGGAGTTCCTTTATATAATTTTGGAATTCCAGCTGTTTTAAAAGGCTGGATCGATCAGATTGCTAGAGCAGGGAAGACTTTCAGTTATGCTGACGGATCGCCAAAAGGATTGGTAAATAATAAAAAAGTGTATTTATCGATTGCATCAGGAGCAATATTTTCTGAAGGTCCATACAAAAGTTATGATTTCTCTGAATCGTATTTACGAACAGTTTTTGCCTTTTTAGGAATGACCGATGTAACAACATTTCGAGTAGAAGGAACTGCAATTCCTGATTTTGCAGAAAATGCGTTGCCAAAAGCGTTGTCTTCGGTTGAAGAATTTGCTTTTTAAGAAATAAGAAATTCTTTTTTATTGCATATAATGAAACCCGACAGGTTTTTAAAACCTGTCGGGTTTAGCTCATTTATAAATGTTCTTAAAAAAATAGAAAAAGTTATTTCTCAATTATCATTGTAACCCCTTGTCCGCCTGCGGCACAAATAGAAATTAATCCTTTTCCTGAGCCTTTTTCGTTTAATAATTTTGCCATTACACCAATAATTCTTCCGCCAGTTGCGGCAAATGGGTGAGCGGCCGCTAAACTGCTTCCTTTTACATTTAGTTTATTTCGGTCAATTGCTCCAAGAGGTTTTTTCAAACCAATTTGGGCACTTAGTTCAGGACTTTCCCAAATTTTTAAAGTTGCCAAAGTCTGAGCAGCAAAAGCTTCATGAATTTCATAATAATCAAAATCCTGAAGATTTAATTCGGCTTTTTCCAGCATTCTCGAAGCAGCAAATAAAGGTGCTAACAAAAGATTCTGCTGATTTTTAACGTATTCAATTGCCGCAATTTCGGCAAAAGTAATGTAAGCTAAAATTGGAAGCCCTTGTTCTTTTGCCCATTCTTCGCTAGCCAAAAGAATGCAAGAAGCTCCATCTGTTAAAGGAGTTGAGTTTCCTGCAGTCAAAGTACCATTTACTTTATCAAAAGCTGGGTTTAATTTGGCTAATTTTTCAATTGTACTGTCTCTTCTTAGATTATTGTCTTTTTCTAATCCGTTGAAAGGCGTGATCATATCATCAAAAAATCCTTCATCATAAGCTTTCGCCATGTTTAAATGGCTTTTCAAAGCAAATTGATCTTGCTCTTCTCTTGAGATTTTATAATATTTTGCTGTGATTTCGGTATGTCCTCCCATAGAAAGTCCCGTTTGAGATTCCTCATTTCGAGGTACTAACGGACTAAAATCTTTGGGGCTAAGTTTTAAAAAAGTTTTAATTTTTCCGCCCAATGATTTTGCTTGTCTAGCTTCTAATAATATTTTTCGAAGTTTTTCGCTTACTGCAATTGGCATATCACTGATAGAATCTACACCGCCAGCAATTCCAGAATCAATTTGTCCAAGTGCAATTTTGTTGGCAATATAAACCGCGCTTTCAATTCCTGTATTGCAAGCTTGCTGTAAGTCGCAGGCAGGAGTTGCAGGGTCGAGGCTGGTTTTCATAACACATTCACGAATCAGATTATTGTCATAAGTATGTTTGATTACTGCACCTCCGGCAACTTCACCCAATAATTTTCCTTTTAAATTGTATTTATCAATAAGACCATCAAGTGCTGCGATCATCATTTCTTTATTTCCCACATTAGAATATGCAGTGTTTGCTCTTGCAAAAGGAATTCTGTTATAACCCACAATGGCTACTTTTCTTATTGTGTTTGATTTCATAATCAGGATTTTATTTTATTAGGTTCTTTTTGAAATTTGGAAGTATAAAGATAAAAATAGAATTCGGATTCAGACTTAATGTAGATTAATATTTATGATGAAATAACTTAAAAATAAGACTTTCAAAACGAGTTTTTCTTCAAATTCATTGCAAAAAGTTATATTTATTTAGAATGAGTAAAAATAATTTGGAAAAGTTAAGATTAGCATATACTTTTGTCGCTCAATTTAAAATCAAAACCAATGAAAATAATTTTTAATGTAAAAGTTTATTTTTTTGTGCTGCTTTTGGGCTCATTAAATATGATCGCGCAACAACAGCTTGGAAATATAAATGGAAAAGTTTCTTTGAGCGGAAATAACCCTGCAGAAAATATTGCTGTAGTCTTAAAAGGAACAAAATATTCAGATGTTACTAGTGTTTCAGGACATTATGAAATTAAAAATATAAAACCAGGAACTTATACAATTATCTTAAAAGGTGTAGGAATTAAGGCTGTTGAAGATCAGATTGTAATAAGCGCAAAACAAAATTTGACTAAGAATTTTACTCTTTCTGAAAGTCAGGAAGATCTTGAAGAAGTTGTCATTACAAAGAATAAATACAAGCAAGATAAGCCTTCGTTATCATTGCGTCTTCAAACACCAGTTTTAGAAATTCCTCAAAATATTCAAATCGTAAGTGCTCAAACATTAAAAGATCAGCAGATTATCAGCATGAGCGACGGAGTAATTCGTAATGTGAGTGGAGCGGTTCGTTTGGAGCATTGGGGAGATTTATATACAAATATTACAATGAGAGGTTCTCAAATTCAGGCTTTTAGAAATGGATTTAACGTTGTTTCTTCTTTCTGGGGGCCTTTAACAGAAGATATGAGTTTTGTAGATCATATTGAGTTTGTAAAAGGACCAGCTGGATTTATGCTTTCAAGCGGAGACCCAAGCGGATTATATAATGTTGTGACTAAAAAACCAACAGGAAATACAAAAGGAGAGGTTAGTGTACTTGGCGGAAGCTATGATTTTTACAGAGTAAGTGTTGACCTTGATGGGAAATTGGATAAAAAAGGAAAATTATTGTACAGATTTAACGGAGCAGCGCAGAATAAAGGTTCTCACCGTCCGTTTGAGCACAATGACCGTTATGTAATTGCTCCAGTACTTTCGTACCAAATTGACGATAAAACAAAAATTACAGCTGAATACAACTTTCAGTATGCTAATATGACGGAAGTTGGTTCTTACTATGTTTTCGGACCTGCATCTGATGGATATGCTACTTTGCCTCGTAATTTTACAATGACACAGCCAGGTCTTCCAGATACTAATATTCAGGATCACAGCGGATATCTTCAGTTTGAACATAAATTTGATGAAAACTGGAAGCTTTCAGCTCAGACATCTTATTTTAAGTACATTCAACAAGGATATAGCTCTTGGCCTAGTGCAGTTGGACCTAATACAGATGGAACTCTTGCGAAAGGAGAAATCATCAGAAATGTAGGTATTTGGGATGCAGAAAGCAATATGTACTTAGGACAGATATTTGTAAACGGAAAATTCAATACTGGAAATGTTTCTCATAAAATATTGGCTGGTGTAGATTTAGGAAGCAAAGATTATATGGCAGATTGGGGACAATCGCATGATTTAGATACAGTTGACAATCCGTTTAATGTATATAATCCAAATTATGGTACGCCATCAAACGGTTTTCCTGAATTTGATCACACAACACCGCTTTCTGTAAGAGCAAAAGCAATTGGTGGTTTAATGAGTTCAGAATATGCTGCTGGATATGTACAAGATGAAATTGGTTTCTTTGAAAATAAAGTGAGATTAACACTTGCTGGAAGATATACATGGATTAGTCAAGCAAGCTGGGGTGGAGCTCCAATTTCTGACAGCCACATTACGCCTCGTGCTGGTTTAAGTGTTTCGATTGATGAAAATACTTCTGTTTACGGATTATACGATCAGGCATTTACTCCGCAGTCGGGTGTAATTAAAAATGGAGATAAAGTAAAACCACTTACTGGAAATAATACAGAAATTGGTATTAAGAGAGACTGGTTTGATGGTTCTTGGAGCACTACTTTGTCTGCTTATAGCATTTTAAAGAAAAACGAATTAACATCAGATCCTGCAAATACTCCTGGACAGCAATTTAGTGTTGTATTAGGAGAAAAAAGAGCACAAGGTTTGGAGTTTGATTTGAGAGGAAGAATCTTTGAAGGGCTTAATCTTATTGCAAATTATGCTTTTACAGAGTCTATTGTAAACGAAGTTGATCCTGCAGTTTCTGCTGCAACTGGAATTAAAAAAGGTGATATTGTGCCAGGTTATGCTAAACATACAGCAAATGCATGGTTAAACTACACGCTTCAGCATGGTACATTAAAAGGATTTGGTGCTTCTATTGGAGGAACTTTCCTTGACGGACGTCAAACAGATACTTGGAGCGCAGGTTTAGAAAGATTACCATCTTATTTTAAACTTGACGGAGGTTTATCTTATGAAACAGGTAAATTTAAAGTTACAGCAAACGTATTCAACATCTTAGATAAATATCTATATAGTGGGTCATTCTACAGTTACTTAAATGCTTATTACTGGCAGACAGAAGCACCTAGAAACTTTAGAGTTGGTGTTACCTACAAATTCTAAACTGGTTTGTTTTCGTTGAAAAATTACAAATCACAACAAAAAGCATCGTTCTTAATTGGCGATGCTTTTTTCTTTTAAAGGTGCAGAGGCTCAGAGGTACTTAGGTTCAAAAGTTTCATGAATTGCCTCCAGTTTTTAACTGGAGGTTAAAAATCATGGATTTAAAAAAAAGGCTTTAGCCAAACTTCATTAGTTTGGCTAAAGCCTTTAATATTTGTTCTATATTCTCATCCAGCTAAAGCTGGACGCTATTCAAAAATCAGAAAAAAATCCTTAATCTTTTATCCCGATAGCTATCGGGAGTGGCAAAAAAATTATCCCTTCTTAATCAACGGAATTAGTTTTGTTCCAATTAATTCTATAGCACCCATTAATTGTTTGTGAGTCAATCCAGCATTATCCATTTGAAAAGTAAATCGGTCAACTCCTCCTAAAGCTTCTCTGTGACGAAGGATTTTCTCAGCAGCTCTTTCTGGACTACCGACAATTAAAACGCCTAAATCATCAATCAAACCATCGAATTTGCCTTTTGTTACAGGCGGCCAGCCTCTTTCGTATCCTAATTTGGTCCATAATTCGGAATAACCTGGATAATAATCTGCAACGGCGCTTTCTGTCGTTGCGCCAACATAACCAGGTGAATGCAAGCCAACTTTTAGTTCTTCAGGTTTATAACCTGCTGCTTTTCCGGCTTCTCTATATAAATCAATTAAAGGTTTAAAACGATGCGTTTGTCCGCCAATAACGGCAACCATTAACGGAAGTCCAAGCGAACCTGCTCTTATGAAAGATTCTGGTGTTCCACCAACTCCAAGCCAAATTGGCATTTTTTTTTGTAAAGCTCTCGGATACACAGGAAGATTGTTTATAGCAGGACGAAATTTTCCTTCCCAGCTTACAAATTCATTGTCACGAATCTGCAAAAGCAAATCTAATTTTTCGCTGAAAAGCTTATCATAATCATTAAGATTAAATCCGAAAAGGGGATAAGCTTCAATAGAAGAACCGCGACCTACGACGATTTCTGCTCTTCCTTTGGAAATCAAATCTAAAGTCGCAAAACTTTGATACACTCGAACAGGATCTGCCGCACTCAAAACCGAAACGGCACTTGCTAAACGTATATTTTTCGTTCTTGCCGCCGCCGCACTCAAAATTACAGCCGTAGCAGAATCTAAAAACTCTTTTTTATGATGTTCTCCAATTCCGAAAACGTCAAGACCAACTTGATCTGCAAATTCAATTCTTTGCAGTAATTGTTCCATTGCATCAACACTGCTCAAAGTGTTGTTATCGCCATACATTGCCGAAGCAAAACTGTCTATTCCTATTTCCATGTTTTTAAATTTCAAATTCAATAATTAAATTCCAAAATCTACAATCTTAAATCTAAAATCTACATTTTTTTTAATGTGAGAAACCGAATGAAATACTAATTATAATAATCAGAATTACAATTAAAGTAATGCCAACGTACAAGTAATCTTTCTCTAATAAAAAAGAAAACAGCGAAAGCAAAACACGTAAAACTGGCGTTAAAAACAGCAAAATAATTCCTGTAAATATTAGAGATTCTCCGTTTCCTTGAATCGCTCCATTGTAAACAGCTGCGATTACTTCAAATATATTTCGGTCGTTTTCTTTAAAAACAGAATAATCTTCAATTTGATTTCCATTATGAAGTAAATACACAATACCGCCAATAAAAGCTACTGATAACGAAATCCAAACCCCGTAGCGAAGTAAGTTTCCTATAATTGTTTGAAAATCTTTTTCTCCAAATTTTTCTTCTTGTACCATATTAGATTTTTCCATTTAGTCCGTTATAAATCATGTTGATTGCCAAAACAAAAATTAGGCAGGCAAAAAAGATTCTCAATTTCTTAGGATTTGTTCGCACTAATATTTTGGCTCCAGCCATTGCTCCAAACAAAACGCCAATTACAACTGGCATACAAATTCCAGGTTCGATATATCCTTTCTGAATGTATATAACAGAACTCGCCATTGCTGTAACTCCCATCATAAAATTACTCGTTGTTGTTGAAACTTTAAAAGGAACACGCATAATGTTATCCATTGCGATTACTTTAAAAGCACCAGAACCAATTCCGAGAAGTCCAGACATCATTCCAGCAACTCCCATCATACTGAAACCGCCAAGAACGTTTTTAGTTCCGTACTTGATGACTTCGCCGTCGTGAGAAGGATAAGTTCCGTCTAATTTTAGCTTTTTAGCCATCGGACTAGATTCTAATACAATATGTTCTTCTTTTTTTCGAAGCGAATTGATAGCAGAGAAAATCAAAGTCAAGCCGAATAAAACGGCAATAAAAGAAGTAGGAGCAACGGTTGAAAGTAATGCACCGCAAACAGCTCCGATTGTGGTAGCGATTTCGAGAAAAATTCCCATTCGCATATTGGTAATTCCTTCTTTAACATAAGCTGCGGCAGAGCCTGAAGAAGTGGCGATAACAGAAACCAAAGCGGCTCCAATTGCATAATGAATATCGACACCAAGAATAATAGTAAGAAGCGGAATAATAATGATGCCGCCTCCCAAACCTGATAATGAACCGATAAAACCTGCTAGAAAAGCACCCAGAATCATGATCAGTGTGAAGGTAAGTATTGTCATTTAAATTGTGTTTTTGTATTGGCTAATTTACGAATACAAATTTGTTCAAGGAAAAATTAGGGGCTTAATAAAACCTTAAAAATGAAAAAGCGCTACAGTTAAGAACTGTAACGCTTTTATAGTTAGTGATTTAGTTGTTTAAATTCTATTGTCTACCGCAAAAGATGTTTTGCCAATATTAGCCAACAATAAAGCGGCAGCACAGCTTGTCCAAACGGAATAATCAAGTGGCGCTTTTACGGAAACCGAAACTGACATTGCAAATGCAAAAAAGAACATTAAAAATGCAGTTCCTAAAGCGGCAATTCTGGTTTTGAAACCAAATAACAATAATAAACTCAGTAAAACTTCAAAGAAAGTGGCAATTCCGCCTAGAATTTCTGCAATATCTCTGTTTGCATAAGGATTTAGAGTTTGTGTATAAATAACGAAGTTTTCCCAATTTCCCCAAGCAACTGCGTTTGAGCCTGGCGCTCCCCAAATTCCAAATCGATCAGCAACCGCTGAAAGCATTGTGATTCCTAAAACTATTCTTAAAATTAGACCTGCTTCTAATATTGTTATGTTTTTCATTCTATAAATTAATTTTTATTTCAGTGTAATTGAACTATTTTCTTTTTGATAATTAAAGAAAAGTCAGCTGGTTATTTTGTAATAACGACAGAATGATCGTCAAATTGTTTGAAATAAGCGATAAAATGCACAAAAATGAGAATACAGGCGTTTATTTAAGTTGTATTTGAAGATGTTCCAGTTTTTTTCCAACCAGAGTTTTTTCGCCAACCACCTTAAATCCTAATTTTAAATAGAGGTTTTTTGCCAACGGATTATCTTCTTCAACCAATAACCCTAAAGTCTCGCTGTTTTCGTGAACATATTGATCAATTAAAAAACGAAGCAGTTTCGAACCAATTCCTTTTCCTTGAAATTTCGGATTCACGCCTAAAGAGTCAATATAATATTCTCCTTCACGCGTTTCAAATTCTGGATCAAATTCTGGATTATGGTGTTTTCTGACGTATTCAATTATTGGATTTCTTAATTCTTCAATGTCTCCACCTTTATATATATTGATAGCGCCAATGATTTCATTGTTTTCTTCAGCAACAAAACAATTTTGATAAGAGTATTGATTGTTTTCTCTTTCAATGAAGTATTGCAGAAAGCCTTTTGCGGAAGCGTAATCTTTTTTTGCTATAAATTTATAAATGATATCTTCCATTGCTAATAATAATATAGGAGCGATATATTTTGAGTCTGATTTTTCGGCTTTTCTGATATTCATTTTGAAGTGCTTTTTAGCAAATTTAGGCTTTATAATTATTTCACGCTCCGATAGCTTCGGGATTAAAAAGATTTAAGCAGATTCTAAATAAAAAATCTGCAATAATCTGCTAAATCTGCGTGAAACAAAAATATACTTTGCTTAATATGTACCAATATACACTCAATATATACCAATTACAAGATTTCAACTCAGCTTATATTTGTACTATATTTTAATTTAACATTAAAAAGAAATGAAAGCAATAGGATTTAAAACATCATTAGCCATAGAAAACCCAGAAAGTTTTATCGAATTTGAAGCAGTAAAACCAATTCCAGGGCCACACGATTTATTAGTTAAAATTGATGCGATTTCAGTAAATCCAGTCGATTTTAAAATTCGCCAAAATAGTGCGAAAGATACTGTTTTAGAAACACCAAAAATTATTGGTTGGGATGCTGTCGGAATCGTTCAGGCCGTTGGTCAAGATGTAACTTTGTTTGAAGTAGGAGATCCCGTTTATTATGCTGGAGATATTACCAAACAAGGAAGCAATGCTGAATATCAAATTATTGACGAAAGAATTGTTGGCAGAAAACCAAAATCATTAAGTATTGAAGAAGCTGCTGTAATTCCGTTAACAGCTTTGACAGCGTGGGAAATTTTGTTTGATAGAATAAGAATAAGTGCTGAGAAAGACAAAGGAAAATCAATTTTGATTATTGGTGGAGCAGGAGGAGTTGGTTCAATTGCGATTCAATTGGCTAAGAAAATCGCAGGTTTGACTGTTATTGCAACAGCGTCTCGTCCTGAAACAATTGATTGGTGTAAAAAACAAGGAGCTGATTTTGTAGTAGATCATAAAGATTTGGTTTCTACTGTTCGTGAAGCAGGTTTTGAGTATGTTGATTTTATTTTGGATTTCGTTGACACGAATGCTTATTGGGACACAATGGTCGAGTTGATTAAACCGCAAGGACATATTGCATCGATTACAGGAAGCAGCGATCCTGTTGCATTAACCAAATTGAAAAGCAAAAGTGTCTCTTTCTCTTGGGAATTGATGTACACGCGTTCTATGTACCAAACAGAAGACATGGTAGAACAGCACAATATTTTAAATATTGTAGCAGACTTGTTAGATGATGGTATTTTGAAAACTACTTTAAACACGACTTTAAACGGACTTACAGCTGAAAATTTGAAAAAAGCCCACGAACTTTTAGAGTCTGGAAGAACAATCGGAAAGATTGCCGTGAAGTTTTAAGAGTTAAAAATCTAGTCTGTGTTAGCTTAAAATAGTTATTTAGAATAATTTTAAATAATATAGTTTTGGAATCATAAAATTTATGTATTTTAGTCGCTTACAAGCCCAATTTGTATTTAAATTTTAACCTAAACAAAATTATTTATGATTTCAAAAAACACAGACCTTGGATTATTGCTATTGCGTATCAGTACTGGTGGATTAATGCTTTTTCACGGTGTTTCTAAACTGATTCACGGAATTTCATTTCTTGTAGAAAACATGGGTGCATTTGGATATGCGGTTTATATTGGTGAAGTTTTAGCTCCGATTGCTATTTTATTAGGATTCAGAACTAGAATTGCTGCAGGTCTTTTGGCTTTTACTTGTATAGTAGCGATTGCAACAGCTCACGCTCAAGATATTTTCTCAATCAGTGAACACGGAGGTTATGCTTTAGAATTATTAATGCTTTACCTTTTTGGTGCTGTAGCTTTGTTTTTTACAGGTGCTGGAAAATTTGCACTTTCTAAAAACAATCAATGGGACTAATTTACAAGTCTATATAATTATAGAAAGCTCTAAATTTCGATTTAGAGCTTTTTTGTTTTTTATCCCTTTCATTTTGAATAAGATTTTATCATTTTGATAAGCTTTTATAAATTGACCAAAGCTGATTTTTTGTTATTTGATTTATAATTAGTGGTTTATGTTGTTTTGAGTTGCCGTGGCATAGCTTTTGTTTTTTCCAGTTAACGATGGAGGTTATTTTATCAACTCCATTTTCTTAACCTAAAAAACATTAAAAAGCATGAAAACAAATAGAAGTAGAAGTAAGGAAATCACAAAAATATATACTTCAAATAAATCTAGACGAAATAAAGATCGATTCGTCAACTTGATGGTGTTTACTGTAGTTCTTTTTATTACTGTTATGCTAATCGCTAAAATAGTTTAGTGCATATTATGAAAACCATTCAGTATAAAAGCGATACAGCTATTTTTTCTTCTAATGAAGAAAATATTGAACCTTATGATTTCATTATAGAAGAAGCTAAACTAGAACATATTCATTATATAAATCAGATTTGTGAAGAAACGCTATCATCGGCCAAAGCTCGCGGAACTGGTATTTCAGGTCGACCTCCCGAATTGCTTGCAAAAAAGATGATAGAAGGTGAAGCTATTATCGCTTTTACATCAAAAGGAAAATGGGCGGGTTTTGCTTTTATATCTTCATGGGAAAACGGAAAATATGTTTCTAATTCTGGATTAATTGTTGCGCCAGAGTTTAGAAATACGGGATTAGCCAAAAAAATTAAAAGAAAGATTTTTGAACTTAGCCGTCAAAAATACCCAAAAGCAATAATATTTAGCCTGACGACAGGTCTTGCCGTTATGAAAATGAATCACGAACTCGGTTTTGAACCTGTTACTTATTCTGAATTGCCAAACGATGAACTTTTTTGGGAAAACTGCAAAAGCTGTATCAATTGCCCAATTTTATTAAGCAAAGAAAGAAAAAACTGTTTGTGTACTGCAATGCTATATAACCCTGAGAAAATTAGTTAATTACTTGCATTGCCTCATTATCTAATTGACACATTGCCGAATTGTCTTATCGGATAAAAAGACATTTTCACGGACTAAACTCTGTGTTCTACCGAATACACTTGAAAACTTTAAATGGCGTAAATACTTTTGATTCAAATTAAAACCTTAAAAATCAAAATTATGTCACTATTTACGCCACTTCTTTGGATAGTATTAATTGCACCGCTTATTGTTATTGCACATTTAAAAACTGAAAAATCTAATTTGAAATATTTGGTATTTTTCATTTTATATTTTTTTGCTGATGTGTTTTTGCAGGCTTCAGGAAAACAATTAATTGATTTAGATTTAAAATTCAATTGGGCTGGAAAAATCTTGAGTTTAATTTTAGGATTGATTATCATTTTTTCAGTTTCAAAAGAAGAAAGAATTAAAATCGGATTTACTTCTGAAACCAACTCCAAAAACAATTTAAAATTCGGATTAATGGTTTTCTTCGGATTTACTTTTTTCGATATTATCTTCAAACTGATTTTATTTCCAAAAGGAGGAAATTTCGATTTAGAAACCTTTCTTTTTCAGGCTACAATGCCCGGATTAACAGAAGAAATCCTTTTTAGAGGAATCTCTTTATGGCTTTTAGAGAAAGCTTTTGCACCAACACGGAAGTATCACGGAGTAAAATTTGGCTGGGCATTTATCATTGTAACTGTTTTATTTGGAGTTTCTCATGGCGCTGTTTTAGATCAAGATTTGCATCTGAAATTTGATCTTATAACAATGGTTTATCTGACCGTAATCTCTTCATTTAGTGTAGGTATTTTGAGAAATTTTTCAGGAAATCTAATTTATTCTATTCTGGGGCATAACACGATTAATTTGATCAATGCGGTTATTAGAATTTTATAAAAAATAAACTCAATCTGCAATTGATTTTTAAACACATAGAAACGTAGATTTTTTTATTTCGAAAAAGAAAAGAGAAAGAAACTAGTTTCTCACACATAGATATAAACTTTTTCAAACGTCTCTAAACGCAAAGAAAATCTATGTTTCTATGTGTTAATATATTTCCGTATTCACTGGAAAAAAATAAATTATATTTGAAACTGCTTTACAATTCAACTACATGCCAAATACCACATCTACTTCGGGATATTTTTTAGATAAAATGACACCGCTAAATTTTGATCATTTTTTCACCACAAGAAATCGAATTTTACTGCACATTCTCATGTGGTTAAGCTTTTCTATTTTGCTGTTTTTGAGCTATGTAATTGGCTATAAATTAGTCTATTTTGATGCCGTTTTACTAACGATAAGAATGGCTTTGGTCAACATGATGGTGTTTTATATGCTATTCTATTTTTTGTTGCCAAATATATTTTCAGGAAGTAAAACTAGAATTATAATCCTGTTGTTATTGCTTTTTCCAATTTTGATTTTTGTTTGGATGGCCGCAACGTACTTTATTTCATTGATATATTACAATTTAGGTCTTGAAATTACTTTTGGAGAATTAAAAGGTGTAATTAAAATGAGTGCGCAACAGACTTTTCTAGAAGCCGTTTCTCCAAAAAGAATGCTTTCACAGACGATTATAATTATTTCACTGCTTTCTCCCTTTTGTTTTGCTAAAATCTTGGTTGAAATCGCGAAACTGTACAACAAAAAATTCCAGATTGAAAGAGAAAAAACAGCCTTAGAAATTCAGAATATTCAAATTGAAAAAGACTTTTTGAAAGCACAGCTGAATCCGCATTTTTTGTTCAATACTTTGAATAATCTATATGGTTTGACCGTTCGAAAAGACAATTTAGCTCCAGAAATAATACTGAATCTTTCAGATATTATGAGTTATACTTTGTATGAATCGAATACTGAAATTGTGCGTTTGGAGAAAGAATTGGATTTCATCCAAAATTATATCGCTTTAGAAAAAATGCGTTATGACGATGAAACGGATATTAAAGTTACTATTGAAGGACAAACCGCAGGACTTTTTCTTGCACCGCTTTTGACTTTTACTTTTATAGAAAATGCTTTTAAATACGGTTTGAAAAGCAAAAGCGCTTTTATAAAACTTGACATCAAGATCGAAAAGAATACTTTTTGGTTTAGTTTAGAAAACGATTCGGAGGAAACAATAAACGATTCTAATTTTAGCGGAATAGGAGTAGAGAACACTCGTAAACGTCTAGAATTGCTGTATCCGAATCAATATGAATTAGAAATTAAAAGACTTGAAAATTCGTTTAAAGTCGATTTAAAAATAGTTTTAAGAAAATAATGGAAAAGTTGAAATGCATAATCGTTGACGACGAACCAATTGCAAGAGATATTATCGAATCTTTTATTGCTGAAATACCGTTTTTGGAATTGCAAGCTTCATTTGGAGAAGCTTCTAAAGCGCTGTTATTTCTGCAAGAAAATGAAGCAGATATTGTTTTCAGCGACATCGAAATGCCTAAATTTAATGGTTTAGAATTAGCGCAATCGCTTACCAACGCTCCAGTTATTATTTTCATCACGGCGCATCGCAATTTTGCTTTGGAAGGATTTGATACTGGTGCCGCAGATTATCTTTTAAAACCCGTTCGTTTTGATCGTTTCCTGAAAGCCGTAAATCGAGCCAAAGAGTATCTTTCGCTAAAGAAAACAACTTCGGTTCACCAAATCAATTCGGATCGTATTTTTATAAAATCAGAAGGAAAACTGATTAAGATTCTGCTGAATGAAATTCTTTATGTCGAAGCGCAAGGCGATTATTTGAAATTTGTAATCAATGGTGGATCTTACACCACTCTAGGCACTCTAAAAGCGATGGAAGAAGTGCTGAAACTCCCCATGTTCTTTCGTGTTCAGCGTTCTTTTATTCTAAATCTGGAAGCGGTGAGAAGCTTAAACGGAAATATCGTTGAATTGATTGATGGAAAAACTATTTCTGCCGCTCTAAATAAAAAGGATGAATTGTATTCTCTTTTAGGAATTAAAAAATGAGGCAATGTGCCAATTAGATGATTAGTCAATTACTTGCATTATCTCATTATCTAATTGACACATTTTCTAATTATCTATTCGCATTGATATAATCCGTTGGTGACATATTAAAATGTTTTTGGAAATTTCGACCAAAACTCGTTTGCGATTTGTAGCCTACCATTTCTGCAATTTCGTACATTTTATAGTTTTCATTCAATAACAATTCTGCTGCTCTTTTGAGACGGACAATATTGATTAATTCGTTCGGACTCAGATTTGTAATGTCTTTGATTTTTCGGTATAAAGTCGAGCGGCTCATATTCATGATTTCGGCTAGTGATTCTACACTTAAATCCTGATCGGTGATGTTTTTAAGGATTTCGTCGTCTAGTTTTTTGAGGAATTTTTCGTCTGTTTTGTTGTGCGCAATGCTTTTAATGTGCGAAAGCGGAGAACTCGCATAATAATTCATGATCTGTCTTCGGTTTTCGATCAAATTATGGGCTTGAACTTTCAAATAATCCATCGAAAAAGGTTTTGCAACGTAAGCATCTGCACCAACTTCAAGTCCGTCGATTTGTGATTTTAATGAGTTTTTCGCCGTCAATAAAATCACAGGGATATGACTCGTTTCTAGATTTGTTTTGATCTTTTTGCACATCGTAATTCCATCCATAATTGGCATTGTGACATCAGAAATTACGAGTTGAATGTTTTCATTATGAATGATTTTCAATGCTTCTTCACCATTTTCTGCTTTTAAAATAACGTAAGTTCCTGCCAATTCCGTTGTAATAAAACTCAAAAGATCTTCATTGTCTTCTACAACTAAAATCTGCGCTTTTTCGTTTTTAATTTCAACTGGTTCTTTTGGCATTTCGTTTTCTGTTTGCTCTTTTTCAGAATCAGCATAAAGCATAAATTCTTCTTCTTGATGCAATGGAACGACCAATTCGAAAATATTGTATTGAGAATCTGCAACCAATTCTAAACTTCCATTGTGCAATTGTGCCAGCGAATGTGCCAGCGAAAGTCCAATTCCAGTTCCTGAAGCCGTACTGCTATCATCAACTCTAAAAAACGGCTCAAAAATCTTGTCTTTTAAATGAATCGGAATTACACTTCCATCATTTTTTACGATTAAAGTCAGTTTCTTTTCATCTCTAAATAAAGAAATGGAAACTTTTTTATTCGAATATTTAATCGCATTATTGATCAAATTGCTGAGAATCTTCTTGAAGGCTTCTTTATCTACAAAAGCATGAATGTCTTTTTCTCCCAATTCCAAATAAAATTCAAGTTCGCGTTCTTCAATTAGCTGACTGAATCTTAAATGAAAATTTCGAACCATCGAAGAAATATTCGCTTCGACGAAAGTCAATTTCAAACCGCCAATTTCCGATTTTCTAAAATCAAGCAATTCATTTACCAATTTCAATAAACGAGAAGTGTTTTTCTTCATAATCGAAAGATGCTGTGGCACATCTTCCGATTCGTATTTCATTCCTAAAAGCTTTTCCAAAGGTCCTTTAATCAAAGTCAGAGGTGTTCTGATTTCGTGTGCTACATTCGTAAAAAAGTCAATTTTTGCCTGATAGATTTCTTTCTCTTTTTCATCATTCAAATGTTTTATTTTACGGTTATTCTTAATCTGTGTGAGATTTTGAGAATAACGAATGATATAATAAAAACCAGCGCAGATTAATAAGAAATAAAGCAAATAAGCATAAATGCTCGCATAAAATGGTGGAAGAATTCTGATTTTGAGTTTTACTTCTTTGCTCCAAACGCCAAAACTATTCAATGATTTTACTTTAAAAATATAATCGCCAGGAGCAAGTTCGGTAAAGAAAACTTTGTTGTTTCTTCCCAAATAAACCCAATCATTATTTACATTCTCCAATTGAAACCAATATTCGGTCAATTCTGGTGCGGTGTAATTTAAAGACGCAAATTCGAGATTGAAAGACGATTGGCTATTGTTCAATTCCAATTCGTCAAGAAAAGAAATAGATTGCGAAATAGGCGAGTCGGGGCTATTTACTTCTATGTCCTTATTATTGATCTGAAGATTGGTAATGTAAATAAAAGGAGTGTATTTGTTTTTACTGAAATGCTTCGGATTAAAACTGATCATTCCGTTCAAGTTTCCAAAATACATATCGCCATTTGCATCTTTAAAAGCCGAATTGTAATTGAACTGATCGCTCAGTAATCCGTTTGCGGTGGTAAAAATCTTGATCGTTTTATGATCTGGGCCAAATTTCACCAAACCTTTAGAAGTCGTTAACCAAAGATTTTTAGAATCATCTTCTAAAATAGAATAGAAAACGTTGCTTGGCATTCCGTTTTTGGTTGTGAATTTGGTAAAAGTGTGATTTTTTCTGTTTACCAGATTTAAACCATTTTCTGTTGCAATCCATAAGTTTCTCGAAGAATCTTCAAAAATGGCATTGATGGTATTATTGCTAATTCCTTTTGGATTTTTATAATCATACGTAAAAACCTCTTTTTTCTTCGTTTTTGGATTATAAAACAACAATCCGTCGCGGTAACTTCCTGCCCAGAGATTGCCGTCGCTGTCTTCCTTCATATTGGTATAATGATACGTTTCTGGGAAGAATTTCAGTATTTCAAAATTATCTGCTTGTTCGTTATAACGGTAAAGTCCCGATGTTGTCACTACAATCAGGTCGTTATTCTTCATTTCATAAAAAGAAAAAATAAAGTTGCTATGTAATCTGCTTCGTCCGTCATTTGCGCTGTAATGCTTTAGAATCGCACCCGAATTTCGGTCTAAAACATCCAAACCATGCTCAAAAGTTCCGACCCAGATTTTATCTTTTCTTGGCATTAAAGCATGAATATTATAATAAGAAACATTATAAGAAGTGAATTTTTGTGTTTTCGGGTCAAAACGATTCACGCCCGCATCTTCCGTTCCAATCCATAAATCTCCGTGATCGTCTTTATGAATTTCTCTTACTGCGCTTCCGCTAATGGAGTTTTGATTGTTCTGTGGAAAATACTTTTTAAACTGTGTGTATTGTTTTTGATGGTAATTGACACCGCCAAAATACGTTCCAATCCAGATTCCGTTTTCTTTATCAATAGTAATAGAGTAGGCCGCATTGTCTGAAATCGCATACGGATCGTTGTAATTTTTTTTAAGATTTATAGCGGTTTTAGTTTTCAAATTATAAACATAAACTCCAGATTCGCTCGCAATCCAGAGTTCGTCGTTTCCTTTCTTTCTGAACTGACGCACAAAAACAGGTTCTTTAATGCCAAATTTCAGCTCGCTTGTCGTTTTGTCTTTTCTATTATATAGGAGTACGCCGTTGTCTTGTGTCCCAATTACAATATTTTCCTGATCTACGGCATAAATAACTGTAATTCTAAAATTAGCTTTATTCGCTGGCGGATTAAGCGGAATATTTTCAAAAGAAAGGTTTTCTTCAGAATAATGATAGATTTTATTTAAAGAAGAAGCCCAGATTTCGCCTTTATAATCTTTCGTAATCGAAGTCGTAATGAAATATTTGTTTGGATTGAAAGTGGTTGTTTGCTGCTTTTTTGGTGCATACTTATACAAAATGTTGCCAGAAACAAACCAAATGTTGTCTTTTTGGTCGTGATTGATGTCATTTATACGATCATTTATGGCTTCATTCAAAATGGTGAAACGATCCTGTTTTTTATCATAATGATACAAACCTTTATCAGTTCCAACCCAAATAGTGCCATTATGTTCGTGAAGTGATTGAATATAATTGCTTCCTAAACTATGAATAGGATCTCCGCTGCTTCTATAGGTTTTAAAACGATAACCATCAAATCGGTTTAATCCATCTTTGGTTCCAAACCACATAAAACCGTCATTATCTTGTATTGAGGTCAAAACGGTGTTGTTTGAAAGTCCTTCTTCAACCTGAAAATGTTTAAAATAATACTCTTGCGCATTCGAAAAATTTATCGAAAAAATGCTGAAACATAAAAAAAGAAAGAATTTACGCATAGTGCTGTTTTTTAAGCTAAAATCTAATTTTCTGCAAATCGTCTCAATGTTCTACAAAATGTTGCAGCTGAATGAAAACGGGCTGTTTTTAATACAATTTGAATCATTTGAGATAGATATTGACACAAATGAAGCATTTTATTTTGAATAAAAAGTGCCTACTTTGAAAAATCAAATAAATGATATTGATAATTTTTTAAGTCTAAAAATGCGCTATCAATAAAATTAAGTTTGAAAAATTAAACCATTAATAATTTTGAAACAAAATGAACAATTTATTATTACCAGATAATATTAATTCTTTTTTTGTTCGTATTCCGGACGATTAAACAATTCAATATTTCATTAAACCAAACCACAAAAAGAAATAAAACTATCTAAAATGCAAAAATCAATGAAAACAACGTTCACTCACTTTTTAACAAAGAGATATTACCTCTTGGTTTTCTTTAGTTTATTACTGCAGTCCGCTTTTGCCCAACAGATTACTGTGACGGGAAAAGTTACAGCCGCCAATGGGGAATCGATTCCTTTTGCGAATGTTTTAATAAAAGGAACCCAAAATGGCGCGGTGACCGATTTTGACGGGAGTTATAAAATTGCTGTCGGCGGAAACCAAACATTAGTTTTTAGTTCGCAAGGCTATAAAACAACAGAAATTGCAATCAACAACCGAACTTCTATAAGTGTTATTTTAGAAGAAGATGCAATGAAACTCGATGAGATAGTTGTAGTAGGTTACGGATCGCAACAGAAAAAAGATCTTACAGGAGCAGTTGCTTTAGTAAAACCAGAAGAAATCCAGAAACGACAAATCACTACAGTTGCTGACGGATTACAAGGTTTAGTAACGGGAGTTAAAGTTCGTGGTGGCGGACGCCCAGGACAAGAAGCAAGTGTTGAAATCCGTGGATTAAAAAATCTTCAAAGTTCTAATCCATTATATGTAATTGATGGTTTAGTAACTTCTGCAAACAGAGATTTTAATCCTAATGATATTGAAAGCATTCAGGTTTTAAAAGATGCATCTGCAGCAGCAATCTATGGTTCTCGTGCAGCAAATGGTGTAATCATTATTACGACTAAAAAAGGTAAAAAAGGTCCGCTTCAGGTTGAAGTATCTGCAAAAACCAGTTTTACAACTATGCCACGTTATGATTTGATGGAGACCGATGAGTTTGCAAAATACAACAACATGGCTTATGATAATGCCGGATTGCCAAGACAGAATCTTAACATGGCTGTAAATACAGACTGGCAAGATGCAACTTTTCAAACAGGAATGATGCAAGATTATAATGCTAGTTTTTCTGGAGGAAATGAAAACTCAACATTTTTTATGTCTGGAAATTATTTTGGAAATGAAGGAACTGTTATAGGAACCGATTTTGACAGAATTTCATTCCGCGTAAATTCAAGCGGTACAAAAGGAATTTTTAGTATTGGAGAAAACTTAGCAATCAGTAATTCTAAAACAGATGAAATGTCTGGAAATCCAATTATTGATGTTTATAGAATGACACCAACAATTCCGCTTTATGACCCAACTAATTGGGGAGGATATGGATACGGAAAACAAGGAGTTGCAGATACTTTTGGTACTAACCCTTTAGCAATTGCTGATTTTGCAAATGTTATTAATCAAAATTTTAGAATTAGAGGAAATATCTGGTCAGAATTAAAATTTGCTCCTTGGTTGAAATACCGTTTCAATTTTGGTTATGAAACTAGTTTTGATTCATATAAATTTTTGAGAAAGGTGGGAAGCTGGACTTTAAATCAGCCGCAAGATCCAGCTTTGACAGATCAAAATAAAGCGAGATCAGAAATGATGTTGTTTGAAAATACATTGACTTTCAAAAAAGAATTTGGCAAACATGATGTAACTGTTTTAGTAGGACAGACTTATCAAAAAGACAAATATGATATTATTTATGGTCAAAAAAGAAACCTTCCAATAAATTCAGCAACAGGGCAATATTTTGAGGTTTTAGATTTAGGAACTGATCCTGTAGTTGGAGGAAGTATATCTGAAGCAGCTTTAGCGTCATATTTAGGAAGATTAGAATACAACTATGATAATCGCTATTTATTTAATGCAGTTATCAGACGTGACGGATCATCAAGATTTAGTGATGAAAACAAATGGTCAAATTTCCCTTCTGTTTCTGCAGGATGGAGAATTAGCAACGAATCTTTCTTTAAATCAGATTTTATTAAAGATTTAAAATTAAGAGGAAGTTATGGAGAATTAGGTTCAGGAAATATTGGAAATTACGAATACAAAAGCTTCGTTAATACAAATGGATTGATTGTTTTAGGTAATGGACAAAATACATACAATTCAGCAACACAGGTTAAATTAGCAAATCCTGAACTTCGTTGGGAAAAATTGAAACAAACCAACTTGGGATTAGATCTTGGTGTTTTAAATAATGATTTACGTTTAACGGCAGATTATTTTATTGCTCGTACAGAAGACGTATTATTTGGTTTCCCAATTTTATTAACTACAGGAAACGATGGAGGAAACCCAATTTCTAATGCTGCAACGGTTGAAAACAAAGGTTTTGAATTTGAATTGGCTTACAGCAAAAAAATCAATGAATTGTCTTTCAATGCTTCTGTAAATTTCACCAAAGTAAATAACAAACTGGTTTCATTAGGTAATGGACAAAATGAAAACTACTCCGGAAATACCGTTACAAGAGCGGGTATGCCAGTAGGAATGTGGTATGTTTTGGAAACTGATGGATTGTTCCAAAATCAGCAGGAAATTGACAATTATAAAAATGCTGATGGAAAAGTAATTATGCCAAATGCTGTTCCTGGTGATATTCGTTTTAAAGATAATAATGGAGACGGACAAATTACTAACGAAGATAAAGCGGTTGTGGGCAGTCCTTGGCCAGAATTTGAAATGGGACTGAATGCTGGAGCAGAATATAAAGGTTTTGATTTTTCTATGAACTGGATTGCTTCTCATGGAGCTACTGTTTATGACGGATTTAGAAGTGTTGTAGATCGTTTTGATGACAATAGTAACTACAGAAAAGGAATCCAGCCTTGGACACCTGAAAACCCAAATACTGATTTCCCTAGAATTACAAAAGGTTCAACATTAAACTCAAGAGGAGACAGCGACAGATTCTTAGAAAACGGTGATTTTATCCGTCTTAAGTACATTGGGTTTGGATATAATATCCCGCAAAGTGTTTTAGATAAATCGGGTATTACAAGAGCAAGATTAACATTATCAGCTCAAAACGTTATTACAATTACAAAATATAAAGGTTTAGATCCTGAGTTTAGTAATGGAAATATTTTTGAAAGAGGTGTTGATAACGGAGCTTTCCCAAATTTACAGACGTATTCATTTGGTGTTGAGTTTAGCTTTTAATTTTAAAAAAATAGCATAATGAAAAAAATAGCAATAATAGCCGTAGTTTCTCTAGGTCTTTTTTTTACGGCATGTGAAAAAGAACTTGATTTCGACAGCCCTAATGAAATACAAGTAAGTCAATATTGGAAAACTGAGAGCGATGCACAAGCTGGTGTTAACTCTATTTATGCCATGTTTTATAAAGATGGTTTATGGGCAAGATGGATGTATTTTCGTTTAGATTTAACTTCAGACGAAGGTTATAGCGTTAGTCCGTGGACAGAATTAGCAGACTGGACAAGATTCAATTATATCAATTACAATTTCTGGGAAGGAAACGCTGTAACTTGGAGAGATACCTACAAAGCGGTTTTTAGATGTAATCAGGTTTTAGCAAATGTTCCAAATATTACGTTTCAAAATGAAGACGATAAAAAGAAAATTTTAGCGCAAGCTAAATTCTTTAGAGCATTACACTATTACTATGCAGCAATTCTTTGGGAAGATATTCCATTGGTTTTAGAGCCATCGTTGCCATCAGACTTGCCACAGCAAAGAAAACTAGCCGAAGTGTGGACTCAAATCGAAAAAGATTTGAATGAAGCTTATGAAGATTTACCAAATGATTGGGCAGATGATCAAACAGGTAGACCTGATAAAGGTGCTGTAAAAGCTTTTCTAGCAAAAGTATATATGCAGCAGCACAAATGGACTGAAGCAAAAGGCGCTTTAGAGTATTTAATTTCTGGTGCAGGTGCTAAATATAGTTTAGTGTCAAATTACCGAGACAACTTTACGGATGTAAATGAAAATAACAGCGAATCTGTTTTTGAAATCCAATTTGGAGATCAGAGAAAAGGAGGAACAGGAGAAGATCAAAATGCTGCTGTTTCTAGCAATCGCAGTCAATTTTTTGCTCCAAGAGGAATTGGATGGTCAGATGGTCAGGCTCGTATTTGGTTGGTAGATGCTTTTAAGCAAGAAAACACCAAAGACGGAAAACTGGACGAAAGATTAAGATGGACTTTATATTATCCTCAATTATTAGCAGATTTTGGAGATAAAACATACGGAAAAGACTGGGAATGGAATAATAACGAAGCTTGGTTCAGAAAAGGAAGCCGTGATTACTACAGAAATAATGAAGATTATTACAGCCAAGTAAACTACAGATTGGTTCGTTATGCTGATGTTTTATTGCGTTATGCAGAAGTTTTAAACGAATTAGGAAGTACTGCTGAAGCATATCAATATGTTGATTTAGTAAGAGCTCGTGCAAACATGAATACGTTGGCAACAGCGCATCCAGAAATTGGGAACGATCATGATAAATTCTTAGAGCGTCTAAAAATGGAAAGGGTTTTAGAATTGGCTGGCGAGAGTGTTCGTTGGGAAGATTTAAAACGTTGGGGAGATTTAGATACTCAGGCTTCTGTTGATAAGATTGCGGTTCGTGATCCTGATTTCAAAAACTTTACAGTTGGAAAAAATCACAGATTGCCAATTCCACAATCAGATGTAGATAATAATCCAAATCTGGAGCAAAACTCTGGATATTAAATTACGGATTGGATGGAAACAAAGATAATTTCATTCAACAAGTAAAATCTAATTTGATCTGCTAAAATCTTTTAAAATCTGCGTGAAATACTTTTTTGCATCCATTTTTCACGCAGATTTATACAGATTAAAGCAGATTTAGAGAGATTTAAATTAAGCCTGAAGAATAGAAAAAATCACTCAATGAATTAAAACTGATTTTTTGAGGGAATCAGAAATACAAAATCTGATTCCCTTATCATAAAGAACAATTGTTCAAAATAAATAACATTTAGAATGAAGAAAGTAAAATTGTGTCTGACATTTATGTTAGCAGGACTAGTATTGCTTAGCTGCAACAACAAAAAAAGTAATCCTGAAGAAAAGAAAAGCGAAACCACTTCAGTAGAAAAAAGAGAAATCTGGACAAAAGATCAGGCCAATAAATGGTACGCAGCGCAATCTTGGTTGGTTGGAGCAAATTATTCTCCTAGCACAGCTATAAATCAGTTAGAGATGTGGCAGGAAGATACTTTTGATCCAAAAAGAATTGATCAAGAATTGGGTTGGGCAGAAGGTCTTGGAATGAATGTAATGCGCGTGTATTTGCACGATTTATTACATCAGCAAGATGCCGAAGGTCTTTACAAAAGAATGGACACTTTTTTAGGAATTGCAGATAAACACCACATCAAAATTCTTTTTGTTTTGTTTGATTCTTGCTGGGATCCGTTTCCTGCTTTAGGAAAACAACGCGCGCCAAAACCGCATACGCATAATTCTGGTTGGGTTCAGGCTCCAGGGCAAAAAGCATTACAGGATAAAACACAATATCCTCGTTTAGAGAAATACGTAAAAGAAACGGTAGGAAAATTCAAAGATGACAATCGTATTTTGGGTTGGGATCTTTGGAACGAACCAGATAATATGACTGGACCGTCTTATGAAAAAGTAGAAATTAAAAACAAAGCCGATTTAATTCTGCCTCTTTTAAAAGACATTTTTGTTTGGGCGAGATCAAGCAATCCATCTCAGCCATTAACTTCAGGAGTTTGGGTTGGAGATTGGAGCGACGAAGCTAAAATGAAACCAATGCACAAAATGCAAATCGAGCAGTCTGATATTGTTTCTTTCCATAATTACAACACGCCTCAGGATTTCGAAAAAGTAATCAAAGAATTGCAACGTTACGGAAAACCATTATTGTGTACAGAATATATGGCAAGACCAAATGGAAGCACTTTCGAAGGATTCTTGCCAATTGCGAGAAAATACAATGTTGGTATGATCAACTGGGGATTTGTTGACGGAAAAACACAAACGAAATACGCTTGGGACAGTTGGACAAAAACATACACAGCAGAACCAAAAGTCTGGTTTCACGAAGTATTGCATACAGACGGAACTCCATACATAAAAGCAGAAACTGATTTGATTAAGAAACTGACATCTGAGGCGAATAAGAAAAATTAGACAATGTGTCAATTTGATGATTAGATAATTGTTTTTGCTACAGATTGTACAGATTTTTAAAACACATAGAAACATAGTTTTGCTTTGTCTAAAAAAGGCGTTTCACTTATTTCAATGCACATAGCTATGTGTGAAAGCTAGCTTTTTCTCTAATCTTAACAAAGAGTAATTAAAAATCTATGTTTCTATGTGTTTAATTTTCAATAACAGATTTAATCATTTTAATCTGTGAAATCTGTGGCAAAAAATAGAATTAGTGAAAATTAGTGGAATTCGTGGCAAAAAAAATAAAACCTAATGACAATGAAAATACACAAAATAAAACAGCTCCTTTTGTCGATGGTAATTATTGTCGGCTTTTCAGCGAAAGCGCAACAGCCAGATCCGCCTGGACAAGTGAAGGGAAATGAAAAACCGAAAAACGAAGCCTATCTTTTTGCGCACATGACGCATAACGATTACGGCAGATTATATTATTCTGTTAGTTTGGATGGACTTCATTGGGAAAACCTGAATAACGGAAAACGCGTTTTTGAAGATTACAAAGGTCATCCAGATATCTGCAAAGGACCGGACGGAAAATATTATATCGCTGGAAATACTGGAGATGATGCGAAAAGTATCAATATTTGGGTTTCAGATGATTTAATTACTTGGAAAAAACATTCCGATTATACACCAGATTTAAAAAGCACACCAGATTATTCAAACGCTTTACAGCGAATTGGTGCGCCAAAATTATATTACGATGCACCTTCTGAAAAGTTCATCATGACGTGGCATACGCCGCATTTGGAAGGAACAAAGGAAGATGGCGAACGTTATTGGGCAAGTCAGCGTACTTTGTATGTTTTGTCTAAAGATCTAAAAACTTTCGAAGGAACGCCAAAACGCTTATTCGATTGGGATATGGGAACAATTGATGTTTTTATTCGTAAAGTTGGCGATTCCTACTACGCCGTGATTAAAGATGAAACGTATCCAACTTTGTATTGGACAACCGGAAAAACCATCCGAATTGCCAAATCAAAATCCCTTTTAGGACCTTATTCTTTGCCTCAGCAATCTATCAGTCCAAACTTCAGGGAAGCGCCAATGTTAATTCCTTCTCCAGATGACAAAATATGGTACATGTATTACGAACAATATCCAGGAGTTTCGTACGGATTATCAATAGCAGATAACCTAAACGGACCTTGGTTTCAAGCCTCAGGCTACACTTTTTTCTCAGATTGGGACAAATACAGTCTCCCAGAAAAAGTGCGCCACGGCTGTATGATTACAATCTCTAAAAAAGAATACGACAGTTTAGTGAAGAAATTCGGAAAGAAGAATTAAGATGGAAGTTTTAAGTATTAAGAGCAAGTGAGGAGTGCTTAGGAAAAAATCTTAATACTTAATACAAAAATCTTAATGCTACTAAAAACTTGGTTAGTTAAGTTAGTTTAGTTCAGTAATTATCGGGCTTATGTGGAGATGAGCCCGGTAATTCATTTTGATTTAGAAAAAACATCACGGCATTCATTCAACAATTAATGCCTAATAAATATAAAGCATGAAGAGAAAAAGTATCCTTTTTTTAGCCTTGTTTTCGGTCTTTGCAGCAAATGCACAATGGAAACCTCAAGGAGATAAAATTAAAACAAAATGGGCAGAGCAAGTCGATCCAAAGAAACCATTGCCTGAATATCCGCGTCCGATTATGGAGCGTGGCCAATGGAAAAATTTAAACGGCTTGTGGAATTACAGCATTCAAGAATTCGGAAAAGCAGCGCCTTCAAAATACGACGGACAAATTCTGGTTCCGTTTGCGGCAGAATCTAGTTTGTCTGGCGTAATGAAAGAAGTTGGTTCTAAAAATGAACTTTGGTACGAAACTAATTTTTCAATTGAATCTGGCTGGAATGGCAAAAACATTCTGTTGCATTTTGGTGCTGTCGATTGGAAAACTGAAGTTTTTATCAACGACATAAAAGTGGGTTCTCATACTGGCGGATATACGCCGTTTTCATTTGACATTACGCCATTCATCCAAAAAGGTAAAAATCAAAAATTGGTTGTAAAAGTTTGGGATCCTTCAAATGACGGGCCGCAGCCAAGAGGAAAACAAGTTAAAAACCCTGAAGGAATTTGGTACACTCCCGTTACAGGAATCTGGCAAACCGTTTGGATTGAACCTGTAAATGCTAAAAATATTACAGAATTAAAAACAACGCCAAATATTGATCAAAATACCATCAGTATTAAAGCTGAGGTAAATGGAGCAGAAAAAGGCGATTTAGTAGAAATTTCAGTTTTAGACAATGGAAAAGAAATTGCCAATCAAAAGTCGGTTGTGGGCGAAAGCAATGATATTGTTTTGAATAATCTGAAATTATGGTCACCAGAAAGTCCATTTTTGTATCAGACAAAAATTCGCTTAATCAGCAAAAATAAAGTCGTTGATGAGGTGAAAAGTTATTTTGCTATGCGTAAAATCTCGTCTAAAAGAGATGAAAACGGTATTATGAGAATGCAATTGAATAACAAAGATTATTTCCAATTCGGACCTTTAGATCAAGGCTGGTGGCCAGATGGACTGTACACGGCGCCAACTGATGAAGCTTTGAAATACGATATCGTTAAAACGAAAGAATTAGGTTTTAATATGATTCGTAAACACGTAAAAGTAGAACCAGAGCGCTGGTATACGCATTGCGACCAAATGGGAATTTTGGTTTGGCAAGATATGCCAAGCGGAGACGATCAGCCGATTTGGCAAAATAGAAAATACTTTGAAGGAACAGAATTACAGCGTTCGGCAAAATCAGAAGAAATCTACAGAAAAGAATGGAAAGAAATTATGGATCATTTGTATTCTTATCCAAGTATTGTCGTTTGGGTTCCGTTTAATGAAGCTTGGGGACAATTTAAAACCGTTGAAATTACAGAATGGACGAAAAACTACGATTCGAGCCGTTTAACGAACTCTGCAAGTGGAGGAAATCACTTCCAAACGGGAGATATTTTAGATCTGCATAACTATCCTGGCCCAGAAATGTATCTTTATGATGCAAGACGAGTTACCGTTTTAGGAGAATATGGCGGAATCGGTCTTCCGCTTGAAGGACATTTGTGGAGAGCAAATGACAACTGGGGTTACATTAAATTTAAAAATGCAAGTGAAGTTACCGCCGAATACATAAAGTACGCTGAAATGCTTCGAAAATACGTTAAAACGGGATTCTCGGCTGCGGTCTATACTCAGACAACAGATGTTGAAGGAGAAGTAAACGGTTTTATGACTTACGACAGGAAAGTGGATAAAATGGATTTTAAAGCTGTCAACAAGATAAACACGGAGGTTATTAATGCTTTGAATGTTAAATAATTTTTAAACACATAGGCGTTTGGTTTGTCATCTCGACGAAGGAGAGATCACACAAGAAACTCCGCACAGTATGTCACCAATTTTTATCGAATACCTAGTGTGATTCCTCGTTCCTCGGAATGACAAAAAGATGCCGAACAGCTTTGTGTTCTTCGTCTTCTTCTGAAGTGACAAAACTGAGAAAAACCTTTGCGAGCTTTGCGAAAAACCTTCGCGCCTTTGCGTTAAAAAAAACTAAGAGCCTAAAATCAATAAAAAATGAAAAAATATCTAATCCTTTTTCTGTTCACAACAATAAGTTTCGCACAGCAAAAAACATTCACCAACCCAATCCTTCCATCGGGAGCAGATCCTTATAGCACGTATTACAAAGGCTATTATTACTACACGAACACACTTGGAAACAAATTGGTTTTGTGGAAAACAAAAGATCTTTCGGATATCAAAAATGCAAAAAGCAAAGTCATTTGGATGCCACCAAAAGGAACTGATTACTCAGCTGAAATCTGGGCGCCAGAGTTTCATATCATCAATGGGAAATGGTATTGCTATTTCGCGGCTGATAATGGAGATAACAACAATCACAGAATGTATGTTTTAGAAAATAAATCATCAGATCCGTTTAAAGGGAATTTTGAGTTTAAAGGCAAAATCGCTGCAAAAACCGATAAATGGGCAATTGATGGAAATGTTTTCGAATATAAAAAGCAATTGTACATGATTTGGGCAGGCTGGGCAGGCGACAAAAACGGTCAGCAGAATATTTACATAGCTAAAATGAAAAATCCACTAGAAATTGACGGCGATCGTGTTATGATTTCTGCGCCAACAAATGATTGGGAAACGCACGGTGCGTTACACGACGATGTAAATCCGCCGCAAGTTAATGTGAATGAAGGGCCGCAATTTTTGGAAAGAAATGGCAAAATCTTCATTGTTTTTTCTGCCAGTGGCTGTTGGACAGATTTCTATGCTTTAGGATTATTGAAATTCAAAGGCGGAGATAATTTGTTAGATGCTTCGGCTTGGGAGAAAGCTCCAGAACCAATTTTCAAGCAATCAGAGAAAGATAAAGTTTACGCTCCAGGGCATAATTCGTTTTTTAAATCACCTGACGGAAAAGAAGATTGGATTCTATATCATGCCAATTCAAATCCGGGTGAGGGCTGTGGGAATAAAAGATCTCCAAGAATGCAGAAAATTAATTGGGATGCAAACGGATTTCCAGTTTTGGGCGAGCCTGTGAGTGAAGGAACGCTATTAGCTATTCCATCAAAATAATTAGAAAAGATTTTAAACCAGAGAATGAGATTGCTTCGTTCCTCGTAATGACATAAAAATGAAAAACATTCAAATAGCTGCAGTTTTGTTGCTTGCGTTTTTTCAATTCAATTGTAGAAACAGCAAAAAAGACGATTCGGCTTTAAAAGAAAATACCGAAATCAAATTAGATTCCGTAAAAACGGTTTTAGAAACTAAAAACTTCGACACGATAATCGATGGCAAAAAAGTCAGTTTGTATTGGATCGAAAACAAAGGTATAAAAGCTGCTTTTACCAATTATGGCGGGCGATTAGTAGGTTTGTGGATTGCAGATAAAAACGGAAAACAAACCGATGTTGTAGTTGGAATGAACAGCGTAAAAGGTTTTAAAAACTCGACTGAACCTTATTTTGGGGCTACGATTGGAAGAGTTGGCAACAGAGTTGCATTAGGCAAGTTTACGCTTGAAGGCAAGCAATATCAGATTCCGTTAAATAATGGAAAAAATGCTTTACACGGTGGTGTAAAGGGCTTTCAAGATGTAGTTTGGAATGCGGAAAAAACAGATGAAAAGACTTTGGTTTTTACTTATGTTTCTCCAGATGGCGAACAAGGTTTTCCAGGAAATCTGAATGTAAAAGTAACTTATACGCTTACAGATGATAATTCAGTGAAAATGGAATATGAAGCGACAACGGATAAAACGACAATTGTAAATCTAACCAATCATGCTTTTTTCAATTTAAATGGAGAGGGAAGCGGAACGATTTTAAATCATGAATTACAGATTTACGGAGATAAATTTACACCTGTTGATGAAGGTTTAATTCCGAGTGGCGAATTAAAATCAGTAAAAAATACACCATTTGATTTTACTTCTAAACATACTATTGGCGAAAGAATCGAAACTAAAGACGAACAGCTGAAATTTGGAAAAGGTTATGACCACAATTATGTGCTGAATACAGACAAAAAAGATGGTTTTGTTCAAGCCGCAACGATTAAAGGCGATGTTTCAGGTATTACTTTAGATATTTATACAAAAGAACCTGGACTACAGTTTTATAGCGGAAACTTTATGCAAAGTAAAAATACCTTTAAATCAGGTGCTAAAGATGATTTTAGAACTGCTTTTGCTTTAGAAACACAGCACTTTCCAGATGCTCCGAATCAGCCAAAGTTTGCTCCGATTACTTTAAAAGCAGGAGAGAAGTATCATACAGTTTCTTTGTATAAATTTTCGATCACAAAATAATGTTTTTCGCAATTATTTCCACGATTTCGATACCCTAAAAATCGAATTAAAAATACAGTTTTAAAAACAAAAAAGTAATCAAGATTTTGTTGTGATTTATTTAAAAAATGGCGCAATTTCTACTATAGGTTTTTTCTATACTAAGTATTTAACTATTTGATTTTTAGATTTAAAATTATATTTAACTAAATAAAAAGTTTAATAATGAATGTTAAGAGATATTTTAGTCTGCTGAGTTTGTTTTGTGTCTTTATTTGTTGTTCTCAAGAGAAAGAAACGGCTAAAAAAACGGCTTCAAAAGACAAATCAATCTTGCTGGCAGATCCGACCATTTTTTACGAAAATGGAGTTTATTATTTGTACGGAACAACAACTGGAGATTTTCCTAACGGAGAAGGTTTTCAAGTGTACACTTCTTCAGATTTAAAAAAATGGAATGGTCCATCTGGCGCACAAAATGGTTTGGCTTTAAAAAAAGGTGATGCTTTTGGAACGAAAGGTTTTTGGGCTCCTCAGATTTTTAAATTCAATGGAAAATATCAAATTATTTACACAGCCGATGAGAATATCGCTATCGCAAGTAGTGATAGTCCGATTGGGCCATTTAAAAGCGATTCTAAGGCTCCAATGTTTAATTTGGGCAAACAGATCGATCCGTTTGTTTTTGTTGATGAGGATGGTAAAAAATACCTTTATCACGTGCGTTTGACTAACGGGAACAGAATTTTTGTTGCAGAATTAAAAGAAGACCTGTCGGGAATTAAAGAAGAAACGCTGAAAGAATGCATTTCTGGGGTTCTTCCTTGGGTAAATACACAAAATGTATCTTGGCCAGTCACAGAAGGTCCAACGGTCTTAAAACACAACGGTTTGTATTATATGATTTATTCTGCAAATGATTTTAGAAATCCTGATTATGCTGTAGGGTATGCAACAGCAAAAAGTCCGTATGGACCTTGGAAAAAAGCTGCGGAAAGTTCAATAATAAGCCGTAAAGACGTTGGAATAAATGGAGTTGGCCATGGAGATGTTTTTTATGATAAAGACGGAAAAATGAAATATGTTCTGCATACGCATTTAAGCAATAGCGGGGTTTCGCCAAGAAAGGCAGGAATTATCGATATTGATTTTGAAGGAAATAAAATCAAAGCAAATGCTAAAAGTTTTGTCTTATTGCAAGAGTAAAACGATTGATTTTAGAGTTGATAACGGGAAAAGAGATGCTTTGGCATCTCTTTTTTGTTTAAGAAATATAGCGATAAAATAAGTATTTAACAGAGATATAATTTAAAACGTTGGTTATTTCATACCAGATTCGTACATTGGTAAAAATTACACAAACATGACTAAAAAAATAGAAGATTTAATTCCGCATCGTGCACCGTTTCTTTTTGTCGATGAAATTATTTCTTATACTACAGAAACAATCATTGGTTTAAAGACATTTACAGATAAAGATGCTTGGCTCCAGGGTAGTTTTCCAGATTTTAATTTTGTTCCAGGAACTATTTTAATCGAAGCAATGGCGCAATGTGGAGGCGCAGGAATAAAGCTTTTAGGAATCGCAGACGGCGTTTTTGGGTTAGTAAGTATGGATAATGTTGAGTTTTTTGCTGGTGTTGAGTTTAATAAACTGGTTAAATTTGTAGTGAAAAACATTCGCACAAGTGAAAAAATCATTAAACAATATGGAGAAGCTTTTGATGAAGATAAATTGATTATGAAAGGTGAATGGATGTGTGTGAAGCTTCAGTAAAAGAATAAAAGCTAGAATTTGTATAGAAAATAAAAGCGTCCTAGAATAGTCTAGGACGCTTTTTACATTTTGGTAATGATGAATTCGCTTCGTCGATTGATTTGATGCTGAGCTTCTGTACACGGAACTCCGTTGGAGCAATTGTTGATTAACTGAGTTTCTCCGTAGCCTATAGCGCTTTCTATTCTTTCGGGGGCAACTCCTTGAGAAATGAGATAATCTCTTGTGGCTTTTGCTCTTCGATCTGAGAGCTCAAGATTGTATTGATCATCGGCACGAGAATCGGTATGCGATTCAATTTTTATTACTACTGAGTTATACTGATGCATTAAGAGAACCATTTTATTTAATTCTATTGCAGCATCATAGCGAATTTCTGATTTGTCTAAATCAAAGAAAATGATTCCGATTTTTATTTTTAAAACGCCATTTTCGCGAACAATTAAAGCTGGATCTAAACCTACTGGAACTTCTGTTTTTCCAGAACTATTTGCTGTAACGATCGCTTTATTATTGGTGTTATAATTGTCTTTTGTGACCTCAATAGTATACGAAGTGTTGCAATTTATATTGTTATTAAAGTCGTATTTTCCGTCAAGCTGAGAAACGGTTTCAGCCACTTTTATTCCGTTTGTATTTTTAAGCGTAACCATCGCGCCGCCGATTCTGTTGTTTGAAATGGCATCAAAAATATATCCGCTTATAGCTTGATTGCATGATCTTTCAAAAGAGTAAATATCATCATCTCCTTTTCCTGTTTTTCTGTTAGAACAGACAAAACCTTTGTTGGTTGCTTCGTTAACGATATAGCCAAAATCGTCTCGATTACTGTTTAATGGCGCACCAAGATTGGCTGGTGTATCAAAAACACCGTCGTTTATTCTGCTTTCGAATACGTCTAAACCTCCTAAACCTAAGAAGCCATCAGAAGAAAAATAAAGTGCCTGATCGGTGATGTAAGGAAACATTTCTCGTCCTGTTGTATTTATTTTTTCGCCTAAATTTTTGGGTTCAGAAAATTTATTATTGCCTAAAATATCAACTACAAAAATATCAGTAGAACCAATTGTTCCTGGCATATCTGAAACGAAATACAGCTTTTTCCCGTCTTTGCTTACAGAAGGATGCCCAACTGAATAATTGTCGCTGTTAAAAGGCAACTCTTTAATATCGGTCCATTGTGTAGTTCCGTTTTGGTTTTCTACAGCTGTTGCGGAGTAAATTTTTAAATTATTAATGCCTTTGCTGTCACGTTTTAGTTTTCCGTTATAGTTATTTCGGGTAAAGTAAATGGTTTTTTCATCTGGAGAAAAAGCAATACAGGCTTCATGATATTTGGTTGTGATGTCTTTTCCGAATCGTTCTTTGAAAGTAACATTAGATTGTGTTTCATTTATTTTTCCTAGCTGCATATTAAGATACGGTTGATCGTTCCATCCGTATTTGTCTGTTTTCCAATACGAAGAATCGACAGTTGTTGAATAAACTAAATCGCCTTTGTAATACATTGGTCCGAAGTCTGAATAAGCGGAATTAATGTCTAAATTCTCCAGTATAAAAGACGGTTTTATATTTTCAATATCCTCTAGTGTGACATTTTTAAGAGAAAAGTTGTTAGCTCTGGCATCGGTTGATTTTTGTTTTTCGGCGAAATTTTTCATCCATTTTTTTGCCAGATCATAATTCTGAATTCCTTGCAGCGACTGTGCATAACGGAATAGATATTCGGCCGAAACTTCATTAGGATAATCAGCAATCAGTTTTCCGTACCATTTTGATGCGCTTGACATTCTGGTATTGAAATAATAAGCATCTCCAAGCCGCTGAAGCGTTTCTTTAGAAGCATCACCGTTATTTATTGAAAGTTCATACGATTTTGCGGCTTCCACATAATACATCTTATCAAAAAGAGCATCGGCAGTTTTGTTTTTGGTTTGCGAATAAATCAGCTGTATAACCAATAATGCGAGTATAGTAATTGTTCTTTTCATAGACTATCCGTATTAAAAGAATCTTGGTGATTTTAGTCCTTTTTTGCGTGAAACCAGTTCAAAGCGAAGCATAATTTCGTGCGTACCGCTGTTATAATTCTGCAAAGCGGTTGTAGTATAATCGTAGGCGTAACCTGCCATAATCATTGGTGTGATCTGGATTCCGACTAGACCGCTTACAGAATCTGATGTACGATAAGAAACACCAAGTGTTAGAGCATTATTAAACATAAAATTGGCTGATATATCTGCAATTAAAGGTGCTCCAGCCACATATTTGACCAAAACAGCTGGTTTGAATTTGGTATGAGCAGAAAGGTCAAAAACAATACCTCCAATCAGATACAGGTGAATTCTCTGATTAACTAAATCTTCGCTGATATCGTCATAAGTATAACGTTCTCTGGTCATAAAATTCGGAATTGAAATTCCAACATAATCTCTTTCTCCATGCCAATACAATCCAGCTCCAACAACGGGCAGGAATTTATTGGTAATGTTTTCACGAAATTGTACATCTGGATCTTTGTAGCTTCCTTTAGACCAATCGATATTAATTACGCGTCCACCACCTTTTATTCCAAAAGAGAGTTTATGTGATTCGCCAGATTTAATGGTATAAGAGAAATTGGCATCCAAATACTGCTCGTCTGTTGGTCCGATTTCTTCATTTACGACTGAAATTCCGAGACCTACATTTTTTGCGACAGGTGTATCCAGAGAAAAACTTTGAGTATTTGGAGCACCTTCAAGACCAACCCATTGTGTTCGATAAATTCCTGTTATAGCTAAATGTCCCAGAGAACCGGCATAAGCCGAGTTTACAGTGAGTGTATTGTACATATATTGCGTGTATTGTGGGTCTTGCTGTGCAAAGGCTCCATATGCCGAGAATAGAGTTATTATCGCGAAAACCTTTTTTATATTTTTAATCATAGCCAATTTTATTTTGGTTAATCCTATTCTTAAATTGCCTTTTCTAAATGGTCTTATTTGAGGTAAACCCATCCAGAGGTTTTTTTAGATCCGTCTCCTAAATCCAAAATATAGAAATAGGTACCTTCAGGAAGCGTTTTGGCAGAGCCTTCTTCTTTTCCGTCCCAAGTGTTTTTATAGCCTTTTTGGTAGTAAACCAAATTCCCCCAGCGGTTAAAAATCTCTAGCTGATTATCTGGATATCTTTCAATACAATCGATATAAAAGAAATCGTTTTGGCCATCATCATTTGGTGAAAACTCATTATAGATTTTCAGACAGTTTGGCGAAACAGTAGCGCTATCCTGGTTGTTTGCTGAATTGGTATCTATCTGATCCAGTTTAATCAAATGAGCATTGTTTAAATAGTCATTAAAATCGATAACCTTAACAGTGAGTGTTAATGTTTGTAATGCTCCAGTGCTAATTGAAGGGATGCTCCAAATACCTGTTTTTGGATCATAGGTTCCTGAACTTGCCGTTGAATTTATTAAGGAATATCCTTTAGGCAATGCATCTTGAACTTCCACATTTGTTGCGGTTAAATTGCCTAAGTTTTCAGCCGTGATAGTAAAGGTTACCTGAGTATTCATAGGAACATCTGTTTTATCGACTTCTTTGTTGATTGCAATGTCGGTAGAAGGGACGTTAATGGATTCAGAACCTTCATCGTCTTCGCTTTGATCTCCGTTATCGTTATTTGGAGTACTGTCAGGATCAAATTGATCGCTGGCTGTAACTTGTGCTATATTCACATAATCAGAAATTTCTAAGCCTAACGGATTAGCAATTGTAGCCTGATAAGTCAAAGTAATTCCTCCAACAGGAACGGTTAGATTCACCCATTTTATGATATCCTTGCTGAATATACCTCCATTATTGATATTCGAAATATTTTTGAATCCAAGCGGTATTAAGTCTTCAACAGCAACTCCGGTTGCAATACTCGGACCTTCATTATTAAGCTGGATAGTGAATGTTACAACTTCGTCTACATTTGCATTTTTGTTGCTGGCTGTTTTTTCTAGACTTAAATCGGCAACGGCAACTTTGATTTGTAAACTGTCATAATCGTCTTCTGTTGTGACCCCATTATTTGGTGTTGAATCAGGATCAGGAAGATTACTGGCAATAACCTCGGTTGTATTTGTGTATTCGCCTGCTACACCCGATGGTTTATTCACTGTTGTATAAATATCCAATGACTGATCGGTTCCGGTTGGAATATTTCCGACATTCCAAATACCCGTAACATAGTTGTATAAACCGCTTGTAGGACTACTTGTTTGATAGGTAAATCCAGAAGGCAGTAAATCTTTGACTCTTACACCAGATGCATCTGCAGGTCCATCGTTGGTAACGGTCACAGTGAAAATAACCGTTGAACCTACTTCGTGGAATGCATCTTGATTAAGAGCTGTTTTTTTTATGGACAAATCTGCCATTACAATTACTGGCGTAACAGAAATACTATCGTAATCATCCTCAGTCGTAACGCCATTGCCAGGCGTACTGTCCGGATCATGCTGATCTGCGGTCATAATTTCGGCTGTATTTAAGTATTCATCAGGAGTGCCAGTTGGACTTTTTACAAAAACATTTAAAATCAAAGTATGGCTATTTCCAGGTAGTATAATTCCAGGAGACCATTCACCAGTTGTAGGATTATAAGCTCCCGAAGTCGAATTATAGAAAATATAATCGTATCCAGAAGGTAATACATCTTTTATGGTAACGCCTGTAGCATTGCTTGGGCCCGAATTGGTTACTGTAATCGAGAATGAAATCTGCGATCCTACTGGAGGGGTAAGTATGTTATTGATTACTTTTTTCTCAATAGAAAGATCGGCTACAGCAGGAACTGGGGTTAATAATACAGAGTTGATGTCGTCTTCTGTAGTAACTCCATTATTTGGAGTTGAATCTGGATCCAGTTCATTTGAAGCGTAAACTTCGGCAATGTTTTGGTAAACGCCTGTAGTATTTACTCTAGCTCCAATTAATAAAGTTTCTGAAGCTCCGTTTGAGATGTTTCCAATTTCCCAAATTCCAGTTGTATTATAATATTGACCAGCTGTCGAACTGTACACTACATATTCGTAACCGCTTGGCAGCATATCTTTTACCTGAACACCAGTTGCAGTTTGTGGCCCGCTGTTTTTTACCGTTATTTCAAAAGTAACAGTTGCACCAAATATCGGACTTAGATTACCGCCAATTATAGATTTTGTAAGTGATAAATCGGCCATTGGAACTACAGGAACAGTTACTATTTCAGCATAATCATCTTCTGCCGTGATTCCGTTATTCGGAGTCGAATCTGGGTCAGGAAGACTGCTGGCAGTAACTTCTGTTGTATTTAAATAATTACCCGTTGCATTTACAATAGCTGTTAATTGCAATGTTTGTGCATCTCCTCTTGGTAAAGAACCAATAATCCATTTTCCGTTTGTGCTAGTATATGTTCCTTTTGTTGCCGTAAAATTGCTGAAAGTATAACCAGAAGGCAATAAATCGGTTACTTCGACACCTGTAGCGTCCTGCGGTCCTTGATTGGTTATGACTATTTCAAAAGTTACTGGAGTTCCAATTAATGGCGTAGCATTGTTAACGGTTTTAGTTAAAGATAAATCTGCTGCTTGTCCTAAAGGAGAAGTAGTTGCTGTTCCATAATCATTTTCAGTTGGAACGCTGTTGCCAGGAGTAGAATTAGGATCAGACAGGTCACTTGCGGTTACTTCTGCAATGTTCACATAATTTCCTGTCGGATTTACAACAGCGGTTATACGTAATACTTGCGAATCTCCGCTTAAAAATGAACCGATTGTCCATTTTCCAGTTGCAGGATTATAAGTTCCTTTTGTAGCGTTATAATTGGCAAAAGTATAACCAGAGGGCAATAAATCGGTAACTTCAACACCGGTCGTATTCTGAGGGCCATTATTGGTTGCAATTATTTCAAAAATAACAGATGATCCTACCAATGGAACAGTATTGTTAACGGTTTTAGTTAAAGATAAATCTGCTGATTGTGCATTTGGAGTTGTTGTAGCGGTTGCATAATCATCTTCTGTAGTAACTCCGTTATTTGGAGTTGAGTCAGGGTCATCAACGTCTGCGGCAGTTATTTCTGCAATGTTGGTGTAATTTCCAGTTGCATTTACGGTTGCTGTAATCTGTAAAGTTTCAGATTTTCCATTTATCATATTACCAATATTCCATAAACCTGTTGCTGGTGTATAGGTTCCCGTAGAAATAGTATATCCAGTAAGCGTATATCCGGAAGGAAGCAAATCTGTAACTTGAACTCCTTCATTAGCATCTTTTCCGCTATTGGTAATGATAACTTCAAAAGTAATTTGAGAACCTACTAATGGCGTTGAGTTATTTACAGTTTTAGTCAATGATAAGTCAGAAACTGGTGGAGGTGGTGGCGTGTCTGCTCTTACTCCTACGAGAGCAAATGCATAATCATCCTCCAATATTGCTCCATTATTTGGAGTGGAATCGGGATCAGGAAGATCTGCCGCGGTTATTTCTGCTCTATTAACAAAATTTCCAATCGCACTTGCCATTGCTGCAATTTGCAATGTTTCGGATTGATTTTTTGGTAAGTTTCCAATATTCCATATACCTGTTGCAGGATCATAAGTTCCTCTTGAAACGGTATATCTGGTAAACGTAAATGCTGCAGGCAGTAAATCAGTTACCCGAACACTTGTATTATCCTGTGGACCAATATTGGTAACAATTATTTCAAATGTAATTTCTGTATCAACAATTGGAGATGAATCACTAACAGTTTTGGTTAAAGACAAATCAGAAGAAAGAGCTGTTGGTGTAGTTGTTACTGTTGCATAATCATCTTCTGTTGTCACTCCGTTATTTGGAGTAGAATCAGGATCAGGCTGATTGCTTGCTGTGATTTCGGCAGTATTGGTATAATTTCCTGTAGCATTCACTACCGCTGTTATTTGTAGCGTATGAGTAGCGCTAATTCCTATATTTCCAACTGTCCATACACCTGTTGTTGCATCATAACTTCCAGCTGTTGCACTATATGACGCATAAGTATATCCAGAAGGTAGTAAATCGGTAACGACAACACCATCGGCGGCTTGTGGTCCAGCATTGTTTATCTGAAGATTGAAAGTTACTTGAGAACCTACAAGAGGAGTTGTGCTATTGACTGTTTTATTCAATGATAAATCGGCTGATATTGGAATCGGAACCGTTATTACCTCTGTATAATCATCTTCTGTCGTAATGCCATTATTTGGTGTAGAATCAGGATCAGGCTGGCTGCTTGCTGTGATTTCTGCACTGTTAGTATAATTTCCTGTGGCATTCACTGTGGCAGTTATTTGTAAAGTATACGAATCTGAAATTGGCATGTTTCCAACTGTCCAAACTCCTGTTACAGGATTATAACTTCCTGTTGTGGCACTATACGATACGTAGGTATATCCAGAAGGCAGTAAATCTGTCACAGCAACAGAATTTGCTTCCTGTGGTCCAGAATTGGTTATCTGAATACTGAAGGTTACTTGCGAACCAACAAGCGGTGTAGCGTTACTTACGGTTTTAGTTAATGACAAATCTGCTGATGTCGGAACAGGAACCGTAGTTGCTTCTGCATAATCATCTTCTGTTGTAATTCCGTTATTTGGAGTAGAATCAGGATCAGCAAGATTTGCTGCTGTTACTTCGGCAGTATTAGTGTAATTGCCAGTTGAATTTACCCTTGCTACAAGTTGAAGCGTTTCTGCATCACCAGCAACCAAATTACCTACTGTCCATATTCCTGTGGTAGTGTCATAAGTTCCGGTAGAAACTGTAAATCCAGTAAAAGTATATCCAGACGGAAGTACATCTGTTACTTGTACACCAAAATTGTCTTGAGGGCCGTTATTGGTTACAACCACTTCAAAGGTAACTAGTGAACCTACAAGTGGTGTCGTATTATTAACAGTTTTAACCAAAGATAAATCTGAAGACTGCTGAATAGGAGTAGTCGTTGCCGTTCCATAATCGTCTTCTGTTGGTATTCCGTTATTTGGTGTTGAATCTGTATCAGGAGTATCACTATTTGTAACCTCTGCAATATTCGTATAATCTCCCGTTGGGTTGACTATTGCATTTATCTGTAATGTTTCAGACTCACTGCTTTCCAATATATCTAGCGTCCATAAACCAGTTGCACTGTCATAAGTTCCACTTGTTGCATTAAAAGTAGCGAAAGTATATCCAGAAGGTAGTAAATCGGTTACCTGAACTTGAGCAGCATCTTGTGGGCCGCTGTTTGTAGTAATAATAGTGAATGTTACGATAGAGCCTACCAAAGGAGTAGCGTTACTTACCGTTTTTGTTAATGATAAATCTGCTGATGGAGGTATAGGAGTTATCACAGCATTATCTTCATCATCTTCGCTTTGATCCCCATCATCATTGTTAGGCGCACTGTCAGGATCCGGCAGACTGCTCGCGATAACTTCTGTAATATTTAGATAATCTCCTGTTGGAAGAACTTTCGCATCTATAATAAGAGATTCTGAAGCTCCTGCATTAATAGTAGCTACATTCCAAATTCCTGTAGTATAATCATAGAGTCCGTCGCTAATACTATAATTTACAAATTCATAACCACTAGGAAGAAGATCCCTTACTAAAACGCCATCAGCATCATTTGGTCCTTTGTTTGTAATAATAAGCTGAAAAGAAACTTGGCTTCCTATTACAGGGCTTGTGTTTCCGCCAACTACTTCTTTGGTCAATTCAAGATCTGCTGTTGGGGCTATAAATGTAAAAGGAGCATTGGCTTCATCATCTTCACTTTGGTCTCCATCATCATTATTAGGAGTTGAATCAGGATCAGGAAGATCACTGGCCGTTACCTCGGCAATGTTCAGGTATGGACCGGATGAATTTACAGTTGCTCTAAAGGTTAAATCTAAGGAAGCGCCAGTTTGGAGAGTTAAATTCTGCCATGTAAGATTCCCATTTGCAATATTATAAAATCCATTATTTGAAACCGAACCCGGAATTATTGTAAAACCTTCAGGAATAACATCTTTTACAGCAACTCCTGTAGCATTTCCAGGGCCATTATTAATAAGATGAAGGGTAAATGAAACTTGATCTCCTGCGGCGGCAGAAGTTGGAGAAACTGTTTTAGTCAGTTCTAAATCGGCTTGTTTTAAATTAACCGTAGCACTGCTCATATCGTCTTCTGGCAAGCCATTTCCAGGTGTGCTGTCAGGATCAAATTGTTTGGCTGTTTGTATTTCGGCTACATTTACATAATTTGTTGCTGAGGCTACATTTACTTTTGCCGTTATTTGAAGAGTTATTGCATTTCCATTATTTAGATTTCCAACATTCCATATTCCTGTAGTTCTGTTGTATTTTCCTCCACCGTTATCACTTACATAAGTATAACCGGATGGTAATTGATCTGAAACTGTAATTCCAGTTGCGTTATTGGGGCCGCTATTGCTTATAGAAATAGTAAAAATAACATTGTCATTTATGCTTACAGTGGCAGGCGAAACAGATTTATTGAGTGATAAATCGGCAACATCAAGAACTATTGAAGCGCTGCTTTGATCATCTTCGGCAGGGTTTTTATTGTCTGGCGTACTGTCTGGATCGAATTGATCTGAACGGATTACCTCTGCTGTATTTACATAAGAAGGTGTTGACAGGATAGTAGCTTTAAACTGTAGCGGTATAATAGTGCCACTCGAAATTGTTAAACCGCTCCAAGTAATTGTATTGTCACCAACATTGTATACTCCCGATGAAGTTACAGATCCTGGAACAATAGCAAAACCAAGCGGAATATAATCGCGTATGGCAACATTGGTAGCAGTAGCAGATCCGCCTTGAGCGTTATTGTTAAAAACATTTATATTGAAAGTAACTACATCACCAACACTTCCTGTTGTGGGAGTAACAGTTTTAGTCAATTCTAAATCAGCAATAGCAAGTATTGTAAGCGTCATGGTGTCTGATGAAGCGGCACAATTTCCATTGGTCACATTCCATTGGAGTGTATAGACGCCTGGAACAGTTCCAGTAACAGCCGTTGTTGGACTAGAAGCATCTGTAAAACCGATTGTACTTGGACCAGAAATTTGCGTCCAGCTTCCAGTACCAATTGTTGGAACAACTGCATTCATATTGATAGCAGAAAATTGAGGCACAATTTGATTTGGTCCTGCATCGGCAGTTGAAGGATTCGCATATATAGTTACAACAACTGTATCTTCAGAAATACAACTAGTTGAAGCAGCAGTAGTAACAGTCCATTTAAATTCGTAAACACCGGGTATCAATCCAAATATTAAAGAATTTTCATTGTTTAATGATGCAATATTGGCAGTATTTGGACCAGAAACCTGTGTCCATGTTCCTACGCCCGATGTTACTGTTACAGCATTCATTGTAGCGCTTGTTAAATTACAGAGTTCTTGATCTGGCCCTGCATCAGCAATAGATGGAGGTACATCATTAAAGGTTATGGAAACTTGATCTGAAGTAGGTGCACATGATGAGGGACTGGTAAATGAACCATTAGTAACAGTCCATGTTAAGACGTAAGTGCCTAAAACATTAATATTTGATAAAGTAGTTACTGGACTATTTGGATTGTCAATTACAGCATTTCCTCCAGGAGGTTGCGAAAAAAATGTCCATGTTCCTATTCCAACAGCGGGAGGAACAGCAGCAGTTTTGTAAGTCGTTTGACAGGCAACAGTATCATCAGGTCCTGCGTTGGCAGGGCTTGGGGGAGCATTCATTTCTATTCTAACAATATCAGAAAGAGTTCGGCAATTATTGCTTTGAAATACCCATTCAAGGATATAAAGCCCAGGAACGGTTAAATTTGAAACAGTCGTCAGTGGTGCAGTAGGAGTGTCAATAACTGCCACACTTCCTGATGGCTGATAAACAAACCTCCATTCGAATACAGTAACATCTGGGGGCGGAACATTTCCACTCATTGTGGCAACACCTGCAACATCATTAATACATAAAGTTTGATCTGGCCCAGCATTTGGATCAATACTCGCGCCATTAAAAATTGTAACATTTACAGAATCTGAGGTTCCAACACAGATATCACCGTTAGGAAATGTATTTGTGCTTGTGGTATATGTAAAAACATAATCGTTTCCAGGAACTACAGTTGCATTAGCAATATAACTGTTCGTTGGTGACTGGATAATTACAACATCAGCTATATTTCCAGTTGTACTGGTCAGCGTCCATGTTCCTGTTGAGTTTTCATTGGCTATAAGCTGCACACTGGTAACATCGCAATGTGTTTGATCTGGGCCAGCATTTGCTGCAGGATCGACTACAACTACCATATCGTCAAAACTGCCTGTGCATAAAAAGATACTTTTTGCAGTTATTGTCCATCTAAAAGTGTAAGTTCCAGCAACAAGTCCAGTAATTACTGTGTTTGGATTAGAAGGATCAACTATTAATGGCTGATTAGGAGCGCCAGTAAGAACAGACCATTGTCCTAATTCGAAAAAGCTGTCATAAGTGCTTCCGGCCATTGTTACACTGCTATTGTTGCAGATATTTTGATCTGGTCCAGCAGCTGCAGCATGAGGCGGAATCCCGATGGTAAGGTTGATATCATCAAATGCCTGCCCACAGATATCAGCATCAACTGTCCATCTAAAAATGTAGTAACCGCTATACGTAAATGTAAAAACCGCATTTGGATCATGAATATCGCTTATAGTATAATTTCCAACACCCGAAATTCTAGTCCATGTTCCAATTGATCCTCCGCTTTGTGTTGCTGCCATTGTTATAGTATTGCCACAAATTTGCTGATCTGGGCCTGCGTCAGCGGCTGGCGGAGTCTCTGCAACCGTAATTGATACACTGCTTTGGCTAGGAAAACATACTCTCAATCTTGGAGAAATAGACCATGTAAAAACATAAGTTCCGTTTCCTGGAACGGTAACCATTGTATTTGGATCAGTATCATCCGCAAAAACGACTCCAGTTGAAGGCGTTACAGTCCAAATGCCAATTTCGCCAATCGCAGGAGTATTTCCGCTAAGGTTAAAAGTTGTTGTACCCGAGGTATAACAGGCGTTTGGTCCTGCATTTGATGAGGTGGGTGCGATACTGTTATTCGTATTAATAACTACATTATCAGAGATAGATGCACCACAGGAAGGGCCTGGATGCGAATAGGAAACTGTCCATTGCAATTCATAGGATGAATTTGGTGTCAAAAAACCACTTGCAATGGCGTTGGGATTGTTTGCATCAGAAAAAGTGATAGTATCAGGACCCGAAACTTGACTCCAAGTTCCCATTTCGCCAGCTTCGGGAGGCGCGGCACTAAGAGGTACTTGCGAACTTGCACAAACCACCTGATCTATTCCAGCATCTACATTGTCTATTGTTGTGTCTGAAACATAAACGGTAACTGTTGCTACTGAAAATCCGCACGTGGCGCCACCGCCTTTTGTAATATACTGAAAAACATAAGTACCCGAAATAAGATTACTTACAGGTGTGTCAATTGCAAAATTGTCGGCAATTGTTGCAGTGTTTGGACCGCTGAGCTGACTCCAAAAATGCATTCCGTCATCTGTACTTACACCAGAGAGAACTGTAGTTGTGTCACCACAGGGCAAACTCACATCGGTTCCAGCATTAGATGGAGTAGGATCGCCAGAAACCAAAACGTTTAAGGTGTCAAAACCATAATCACATTCTACAGTTAAAGCTCCCGTTTGTTTTCGGATAAATTCTACTGTATAATCTCCTGGCGCAGTAAGAGTTAAAGTAAGCGAATTTCCAACATCTTGTAAAGCAGTAGGAAAAGGAGCCAAAGGAGAGAGGGCAGGGCCACTCAAAATTCGGTATTGATTGGAACCTGTTCCTGTTACAGCCAGCGGAATTGTAAATACAGTTGCATTACAGCTTCCAACAATATCATTTCCATTATTTGCGACAATTGTTCTGGTAGGGCCATTGTATTGTACGATGTAATCTTTGGTAAAAATACATCCCGTGTTGTTATTTGTTAGAGTATATCGAAATCTATAAGGAGCACCTGCAGAGGAGATATTCGTAACCAAAGTTGTTGGATTTGTTGGTGAAACAATTACGGCACCAGCACCTCCAGAGACTTGCGACCAAGCTACGGTTTCACCAGCGTATAAAGGAGTTTGCGCAACAAGAGTAACCTGATTTATAGTGTTGTCACAAAAAAATATATTTTCGTCTCCACCTGGCAGTTGCGTTACATCCTGAGTTGCGGGTGGCACCGTGATTACAACGGTATCATTTCCTGAGGCACAAGGCCCAGCAACGGTCCATCTAAAAGTATAAGTTCCTTCAACCAGATTTGAAATACCAGTTCCATTAGAATTCGGATTGCTAATAGTTGGAGTATTTGGTCCGCTGACAAATGACCATTGACCATTTTGTCCGTTAAGTCCGCAACCACCATAAGTACCATTTAAGTTAGTTGACTGTGTAGTAGTGTAACAATTGCTTAAAGTTTGATCTGGACCTGCAGAAATAGGTTTTACGCCTCCATAATTAGTAACTGTTATTTGAGAAGTAGTTCTACATCTTTGTCCAGGAGCATATTCTGGTCCTTCGATAACCCACTGAAGTGTTGTAACACCACAGCTTGTTTCAGGCAAACTGATTGTTGAGGTGGCTAAATTTGGAAAATTAATTACAACTCCTGCATTATTGGCTCCTACGATTTCCCAATATCCTGCTTCTCCTGTGTTTTGCGGAGTATTTGCAATAATTGCCAACGTACCGTTATTATTAGGACAGCTCGCAATATTTGCACCAGCATTTGCTTTTGTTATTGGTTTAACATTAATCACTTTGTCTTGATAAGACAATATCCCGTCACTACAGGTTGCACTATATCTAAAAACATAAGTATTGCCTCCAGTATAGCCTGAAACTGTTGTACTTGAGCTATTTGGCGAATTGATCGTTACTGCAGGACCCGAGATTTGTGTCCATTTGACTGTGCCAATAATTGGAGTTGGAGTATTTCCAGTCAAAACCAATGCATCGGTTTCACAAATAGTAACATTCAGTACTCCGGCATTTACAGTGCAATTTTGTGAATTTACCTTAATAGTAGCACATACTAATAGAATAAAAACTAGTAAAAGTTTTTTAGAATAATTAGTAAAAATGGAGGGAACGTAAAATTGTGCCATAAGCAATCAAAGTATTTAAAGGCAGATACAGAGAAGTCAGGCCCACCTTAAATTAATAAATTGTGTTGAGCATTAATTTGTAATTAGGTCGTGAAGTGTGTGTTTTTGGGAATAATCAAATTTAGCAAAAGATCACCTTGAGATATTTTTTTGTATGTTCCATATTATAAAATGAAACAAGAAAACCTGTATTGCAACAATTGAAAAGTAGTATTATTTATACGAAAAAACTTCAAGTCGTAATAAGTTGAAGTTTAATTATATGTTTTTTCTTAATTAAAAAGCTTCGCCGATTCTAAAGTAAATTCCCCAGTCTCCTTTACCAACGGCACCGTCTATGCCTACATTAAATTTTGATTTTTTGAAAGGATTGTATCGATAGCCAACTCCACCGCCAGGATATAATTTCCAATCAAAGCTTGGAGTATCAGAACCATAAATAGTGGCAATACCAAAAAAGCCAACTAATCCCATTTTCTTAGCAAAGTTATAACGATATTCTCCCTGAATATCCATTAATCCTGAACCGCGATATTTCCCTTCGGAATAACCTCGAATATCAGTTCCTCCAATTGTACTCTGCTGTTCAAATGCTACATTTCCTAAACCAAACTTGCTGTAAAAACGAACGGCAATAACATCTTTTCCTTCTCGATAGGGAAAGTATTTATTGGCTTGAAAAGATATTCGATTCGATGCTAATTCATTATCTAAAAACTTTGGATAAGTCGACCAATCCATTCTGATTTTATAACCTTTGGTCGGATAATAGACAGCATCTCTAGTATCATATAATAAGTTTACAACCAAAGCATTGCTATGTGAAACCGATTTAGGAGAAATATCATCTTCATAAACTGTATTGTAATGTGCATACGTATAAGAAAGTCCGCCGTAGAACTTTCCAATAATTTTATGCTGACCGCCAACACTTAAAACAGTTGTTTTAGTTCCATAATCATAAAAATCTGGCTGATCAATATCATCCACATAAAATTGTGAATTCTGATTTCCAGTAAAAAAGAAAAGTTTTAATCGCCATTTGTCTTCATTCAAATACCATTTATTAAAAAGCGCTATAAAATAGGATTTATTGGTAGTGTAAATTGCCGACATTCCTGATAAAGATTTTGGCGAAATAGTATCAGCTTGATTGACTTTGTACATCGTCATCGGAATTACTCCAAACATAAAGTCTAAATTTCGATTGTAACTTAGATAAGGCATTACTCTCAATTCGATTTTCTTTTCTTTTTTCGAAATAGAATCAGTAGTTTTTTGTCCAAAAGAAGAATAGATAAAACCTGCAAAAAAGAATAGGAGTAAAAAATGCCTCATAGTATAAATTTATTTTAATGAAACTTATATGGGAATGTAGATACTTAAGAAATGCTTTTTGGGTATTTGTAAATTTAAATAAAAAATATAACTAATTGAAATTAAAATGATTAATATGATTTTGTTTTGCTGAATATCGAAAGAAGATTTTCTAAAGCATCTTTTGAATGCAATTGTTCTCCATTTCTTAAAGTATCTTTTGTCGCTTCAGCAGCTCGTTCCAGCATTCGTTTTTCAAAATAAGAAATAGCAGTTTTCAAATCTGAAAAATGATTATTGGTTAAACATTCTGAAAGTTCAAGAGCGTCTAGCATAGCAAGATTAGCACCTTTTCCAGCAAACGGAGGCATTCTATGCGCTGCATCTCCAATTAGACTTAGATTTTCCTGAGTTTTCCAAGATTGATCTAAAGGGAAATAATACTGCGGACGCGGAATAAAATACAATTCATTGCTCAGAAAAAGTTCGTGCCATTCAGAACTCCAATCTTGATAAACTTCTTTAAACCATTCAAAAATTTTCTGATTGTCTTTAAAATCCAAATCGCTTTCTACAAGCCAATTTTCGGGTATTTTAGTACTAAGCAAAAACATCAGCGAACCGTCTCTTTTTGTACCGTACATAATGTTTTGTCCATTTCCTAAAGCAAGAACTTTTCCGCCTTTCGAAAACTCAAAAAGATTGGGAGCATTTTCTTTTGCGTTATAAATCGTTCCTTCAATCATAGTAATTCCAGAATAAATGGGTTTCTCTGTACTTAAATAAGAACGGACTTTCGAATTGGCACCGTCAGCAGCAATTACCAAATCAGCATAAATAGTTTTTCTGTTTTTAAAATACAAACGCCAGCCTTGATTTTCTTTTTCCATCGAAAGAAACTGACTGTTCCAAACAACAGTTTCAGGCAAAAGCGATTCTAATAAAATAGCTCGAAGCTCCGAACGATCTATTTCTGGTCGAGGTTTTGAAATGTTCTCTAGAGAATTTGTATGGTTATTCGAAATTTCTTCAAAAGCAGTTTTCTGAATGTTATGTTCATCAAATTTCAATTCAAAATTTTGATTGACAATTCGAGCTTTACTCGCAGTTGGCCGAATATTTTCATAAAACTCAGTCAATAAATTTGCTTGTTTCATGGCTTTTAAACCAGAATCTTCATGTAAATCTAAAGGAGAACCTTGAACGCGGACTTCTGAATTTAAATCTCTTTCATAAACTTTTACATTTACATTTTGAAGTTGCAAAAGGCGCGCTAAGATTAAACCGCCCATTCCGCCGCCAATAATGGCAACTTGTTTATTTTGTAGTAACATAGTTTTGTGTTTAAAATCTATGTTGCAAAATTATTTAGAGGAAAGAGCAGATAATAGTATAAATCGGTTGTTTTTGTTTTGAAATAGTTCTTTTGGAAGTGAACCCGAAATTTTCTTGATCTCTTTAATGAAATGTGTTTGATCTGAAAAATTCTCTTCAGGAAAAAGTTTTCCTTTTGCAATATGTTCCAACGAAGCTCGAAAACGAAGAATTGAACAATATGCTTTCAGCGAAAGGCCAAAATACTGATTAAAATAGCGATTTATTTGACGGCTACTCCAATGAGATTGTTCGGATAATTCTTTGACTGACATTGCGCCGTTGCTTTCATAGATGAGTTTAAAGAGTTTTTGTTTTCGCACATCGATTTCCTTTATTAGTAAAGAATCAATTTTTGCCGAAGCTTTTTTACAGAACAATTCAAAATTTTTTAAATCATTTTCGTTGAAATCCCAAAAGTTGCTTTCGAGTATTTTTCCTGAATTTATAAGGTCTGCAATACTTTCGTTAAAAACATATTCAGCGGCAGGAAGTTTAAAGCTGATTACAAAGGTTAGACTATTGGCTGGAATTTTACCTTTTTCATATTGCTGAGTTCCTAAACCTAAAAGTCTAATTTGAAAAGAATTTTCTGTTGTTTTTATTAATGATAAGTCAATTCGTCCATCGGGAAGTCCAATTGTTTCTAGCGTTTGGTCCGATTTATTCTCCATGCACCAAAAACTATCCACAAAATCCGATAGGTTTTTGCTGGGTTTTATTGATTTGTATTCTAAATCGTTGTACATCGATCAAATTTTTAAGCGAAATTATGCAAATTACAATTCACTTCTATAAAATCAAATCATGCTTAGAACGCTTATATTAAGGTTTCTAATTCGCTAAAAACCGTCATGAAAAACTTAACATTGGGTAAGTTGTTGGTTTTAAATGGTTTGTAGTGAGTTTTTTTAGCTATGAAAAACTTAACATTGGCGAATACCTTTTTCAATCTATCTTTGTTTATTATTTTTTGATGTTAATTTAATGATTTAATAACATTGAAAATTAGTTTAAACCAAAATAAATTTAATCAATTTCTTAAAATTAACAGAATAATGGCAAAAGAAGTGCTTACTAATGAAATCGATCAGGAAGTAGAAGTTGCTCCAGTTATCTCAAGTGATGAAAACGAGCAGAAAGATGCTCCGACTTCAGAAACAGAATCGGTAAACGAAACTACAGAAGTAAAACCAAAACCTAAAAGAGCTCCAAAAAAAGCAACAGAAAAAGAAGTTGCCATTGCAGAGGAGATTACAGAAGAACCAAAGCAAGAAGGAGTTACATCTGAAGTTGAAGAAGAAACATCAGAAGAAAACGAAAACGAATCGAAATCTAAAAAGAATAAAAAGATGAAAGAAAAAGAGAAAAAAGAGAAAAAGAAAAAAGAGAAAAAGAAAAAAGTAGCTAAGAAAAAAGAAAAAGCGAAAGACAAAAAGAAGGAAAAAGCTAAAAAAGCAAAACTAAAAGCTCAAGCGAAAAAGAAAGCAAAAGCAAAAAAAGCAAAGGATAAAGCTAAAGCGAAAAAAATCGCAAAAAATAAAGCAAAAAGATCTAAAGCAAAGAAAAATAAGAAAAAATAGTTTTTAATTGTTAATGGTTAATGGTGAATTGTGAATTTTTCCAAAGCAGTCATAACAATAGAATAAAAAAGCCACAGATTATAGATTAGTATTGATTTCTAAAATCATTTTACTCTATAATCTGTGGCTTTTTTATTCGTATAGACTTTTCAATCTCAACCATCAACAATTAACCATCAACAATTAACCATCAACAATTAACCATTAACCATTAACCATTAACAATCAACCATTAACAATCAACCATTCTCATCTTTTGTTTTCTTTTGTTTTCTTTTGCAAAGCAAGTTTATCAATCTTCTGAAGAAATTCAGGATCAAATTCAGAATAAGCCCTTAATCGGTATTTTTCATCTCTAATTTTCATGACCAAGCGTATTTTTTGAACCATTAACCAAATTGGTTCGTAACGTTTATGACCTAAAAGATATTGAATTTTAAGAATTGATATTTTTCGATGAGAAAGCGTCATTAATTCGATGCAAATCATCCAATATCTAACGGGAAGATTAGAATTCTCCATCACGGTTCCAGATCGAAGACTGATTCGGTTGCCACATTTTCGACATTGAAATTTAAAATCATTCTGTCGGAAAGAGTGTGCATTATGCCCACATTTCCTGCATAAAAGACCATTTTCTAAGCGCTTGTTTTTTAGTTCTTCAATACAAGTTGCTTCGTCAGGATATTTTTCAAAATAGGCACGTAATTCCATTTATATAATTCCTCATTTACTTTTCGAAATATAGAATAATTTATAGAAATGAAAAGAAATTTGTATAAAAAAACTGTTTTTTAATATTATGGACTATAAAAGCATAAACAATGCTTTTGACAAATAGAAAAGATAGAGGATTTTTCTACCCGTTTTTCAAGTTTGAAGCCTTGAACTATGGGCTAAATAGGATGGTTTGTGTAATAATATATGTCGCTCCGCTGGAGCTTTTTTTTAAAGATTGTCGATTTTTTTTTCTATAAATATTTCGTCCCTCTGGGACTTTTCTAATGACTTTAAATAGTTCCTCTGGGAATTTTTTAATAATTTTAAATAGCTCCAGAGGAGCTCAATATTTATAGAAAAAACAATACCGATAGTAAAAAGCTCCAGCGGAGCGACATATTTAATTTGAACGCAAAGAAATTTTTTTACGTGTTTACTAAAATTAGATCTTGAGTTTTGTTTCCGACTAAAAAAATAAAAAGGAATACTCTTAGCAGAATATTCCTTTTTATAAGGGGCAAAATTGAGTTATAATTTAGCTACGATTTCTTTTTTGTATTTATTTAAGATAGATTTTGTCATACCTAAATTAGCTTTTGTAGAATCTACAGCTAGGTAAATAAAGTAATCTTGATTGTCAGAAACGTCGATAATGTGAATTTGAGAACTTAGCGTAATCATAATATTATCAATAACCTGACCATGTAAATTTAAAGCTTTAATAGCGTTCATTTTTGCTTTAACTACTTCAAGGTTGTAAGCAGATGCCAATTCTGGATCAAAATCTGCAACAGCAGAGTGTGAATAGTATGACATACCGCTTGCGATTTCAGCTACAGAAACTGCAATGAAACCTGGGACGTTCTTTTTTAGGTCTTCCCCAAATTGCGTTAAAAAATCAGACATAATGTTAGAATTTTAATTTGTTGTAATAAGAATGAATTGTTTTGGATGAAGCAAAATTAGCTATACGATATTATTTATTTATCCGCTTTGAATACCTTTTTTTGTATAAACATTAAAAATAACATTCTTTTAATCAAATTGTGTTTTCTTCTGTTTTACATTACAATTGATTTTGTTTTGAAAATGAAATATTTAAACTGAAAATGCTTCTAAAAAAGCCAGCGAGGCTTTTCCAGAAGCATTCTTTATTTAAGCAAAAAATAATTTTTTACTTGATTTCTGTTATAAATTCGTCTTGTGGAGTTCTCACTTTTTTCAAATTTACCAACCAGTCGTTTGCATCATCTCTATATCCTATAGGTAAAACCAAAACGCTTTTTAGTCCAAGTTCGCTTAAACCTAAAAGTTTGTCAACTTCAGCAGGAATAAAACCTTCCATTGGAGTTGCATCTACTTGCTGTTCAGCAGCAGCAGCGATTGCTACGCCAAAAGAAATGTAAGCTTGTTTTGCAGCGTGGTTAGCGTGCCATTCTTGTCCAAGAGGCTCATACATTCCCCAAAGTCTTTGTTTGTACTCATCCATTGCATTAGCAGGAATTCCTCTTTCAGCAATTGTTCTGTCAAAAACAGCAGAAATTTTTTCTAAACTATAACCATCCCAAGCAGCCCAAACCAAAACGTGAGAAGCATCTGTAACTTGACTTTGATCAAAACTTACAGTTCTAATTTTGTCTTTTAATTCTTTGTTTGTAATAACAAAAATCTTGTAAGGCTGTAATCCAGAAGAAGATGGAGCAAGTTTTGCAGCTTCAAGAATATAATCTACTTTTTCTTGCGGAACAGCTTGTCCGTTCATTTTTTTTGTAGCGTAACGCCACTTTAGTGCATCTATTAAGGCCATTTTTCTTTAGTAATTAAAAATTGTATTCAAATGTAAACACTTTAAGTGTATTTTTGTCATCCGATTACCAAAAGTAACTGTAACATCGAGGTAACATACAATAGAACATGCTGAAAGAACTAAAACACGATCCTAAAAAATGCACACAACATATTATGGCAGTGCATGACGCAATGTATATTTTAAACGGAAGATGGAAAATCTCTATTATTGCATCACTTTGCTTTAATACTTTAAGATTTACCGATTTATTGCGCGAAGTCGAAGGAATTTCAGGAAAAATGTTAAGCAGAGAATTAAAAAATCTCGAAGAAAATCAATTAGTTACTAGAACTGTTTTGAATACACAGCCCATAACTGTAGAATATCAGCTTACAGAATACGGACATACATTAAAAGAAGTAATCGATTCTTTAGCAAAATGGGGTCATAATCACAGAAAAAAGATCACAGGGAAAGAGTAAATCAGCTTTTGAGTTCTGAAATTCTCTGAAAAAATCCCTGAGAAGCTAGTTTTTGTTCTGTTTCTTCAATAGCTTTCAAAAGATTGTTTTGATTGTCAGTGATTTCGTTTAAAGCATTTTTCATAATGGTCCAAACGGGCTGCATTTTTACAACAAGATCTTTTCCTTTTGCTGTAAGAACAATCAATCTTTTGCGTTCGTCCAATTTATCTTTTTTAGAACTGATGATTTTCTGCTTTTCCAATTCCTTCAATAAACTTATAGTAGAAGGGTGGCTATAGCCAATTTCGGCAGCAATTTCAACAACACTCAGCATTTCTTTGATGTGCAAAGTGTAAATTACAGGAAACCATTTTGGTTCAAAATCAATATCGAAAGACTTATAAATTAAAGCCCCGTCTTTGCGAAGTTGTTCGCTCAGACGTTGCAATCGAGTAGATATGGCCAAAATACCAATTTCATCAATGATATTCATTTCTATTGATTTAGATTTAAATGACAAAAAACATTATCAGGTTTCATTAACGGAAAATCAGTTGGAAGTGCTTCTTTTGGGATTGTTACAAAATTATTTTTTTCATAAAAACGTAAAGCAGCTTGCAAGAGCGTAACCGTTCCTAAATATAAGTCTTTAATTCCGTTTTCTTTGCTGTATGCAATTAACTGTTCTAATAATTGTTGGGCAATTTGAAATTCTTTTCCTCTGTATTCCTTCTTAACGAACATTTTTCTGATCGCTCCAGCTTCAGCATTAAATTTAACCAAAGCGATTGTTCCAACTAATTTCTCGTCTATAAAAGCGCCAAGAAATATTCCGCCTGGGTTATAGTAAAAGTTTTCAATGTCCAGTAAATCTGGCTGATCTTCTAAAGTAACAGGAACATTAAATTCTTTTTGCTGAATGTTTAAAATCAAATCAACGATTTCATTTTCGTACTTATTTTGTATTGGTTGAATGCGCATTTGTCTTGTAAATTAAATATATGTACAAAACTACGTAGTTAGCTACATATATGCAACAAAAAAACTGCTGAAGTCAGCAGTTTTAAGTGTTTTTTATGATTTCAAACGATTTCTTTTTATAAGATTTTATTCTTTAACTAATACAATAACGGCTTTATAACCTGTGCCAACATTCCATTCGCTTGACGAAATAACTTGACCTTTATCGTCATAAACTTTAAATTCGGCTGTGTTTGGAGAAGCAAAACCTTCGTTAAGTGCTTCAATATCAATTTTATTGATTCCTTTAACCAAGTCGATTTTTACGCTTTTAAATTCGCCATTTAAGAAAACTTCAGGTTCAATTACTTTATCGTTCAAATATACTTTTACTTTATCGCCGTCTACAAAAGCTGCATCACGGTACATAATTGTAGAAGTAGCTGAAGTGGTATTGATATTTCCTAAAAATTGATTTCTTCTATAAAAAATCCCTTCAACATTTGCGTCTTGTTTGTAAACGTTTCTGTCTTTAAATAGTTCGTCTGGATTAACCTGTAATGGCGCAGGTTTTTCTACAGGCGACGGCGGATTTTCTTTTGGAGCAACTTCTTTGGGCGGAATAACTTCTTTTACGGCAGGATCTTTTGCCGGAATCGTCTTGAATTTATTATTGAGTTCTTGGGCAAAGCTGTGCAGAGAAAAAGAAGCAAAGGCAATTATTAAAAATATTCTTTTCATGTTTTTATAAATATTAATCTTGTGTGGTATTATTTTGAAAAGATTAGATGCATCATAATCTTTTATATATAAACATTTTATGAAACCAATTATTGTCTTGTTATAATTATTTGTAGAAAAATTAACTTCTTAATAAACGGAAGAACTACATCTTTTCGCTAACTTGAAGTCCCTAAAATGAAGACTTTTTAAAGAAATTTCATTGAATATTTAAAAGACAGAAATCATGGAATGGAAAAATGTTTTAACCGACTTATTCAAAATTGATTACCCCATCATACAAGCGCCAATGCTTGCGTTACAACCCCAGAAATGACGGCATCGGCAAGCAATGCAGGAGTTTTAGGATCGCTCGCATTAGGAGATCTTCCTGCTGAAAAATGTATCGAATTGATAAGAGCAACAAGAAAATTAACTGATAAACCTTTTGCAGTAAATATTTTTGTGCATAAAATAGATCCCATTACGCCAAAATTGGAATCTGAATATTTAAAAACAAGGAAACATCTTCAAAAGTTGGCAGAAAAATCAGGAATTGATGTAGATTTTCCGAATATAAATGAAATTAAACTTACTGATTATCACGATCAAATTGAGGCAATTCAGCTGGAAAATTGCAATATTGTAAGTTTTACTTTTGGAAATTTAGATGCAGAAAGCATTGCCGCTTTAAAGGAAAATAAAGTGCTTTTAATTGGAACATGCACTTCTGTTCATGAAGCTATTGTTTTGGAGCAAAGTGGTATTGATATTATTTGCGTACAAGGAATTGAAGCGGGAGGACATCGCGGAAGTTTTCTAGAAGAAACAATTCCGCAAATTGGTGGATTGTCGTTGCTTTCGCAAGTAACAGAACATGTAAACGTACCAATTATTTATGCTGGTGGAATTTATAATGCTAAGACTTTATTGGCGTCCAAAACTTTAGGAGCAGACGGTTTTCAGATTGGAAGTTTGTTTTTGGGTTCTGTTGAAAGTGCTTTACATGATTTTGAAAAGCACCGACTTAGAAATTTAAAAGAAAATGAAATTGTTTTAACTAAAAGTTATTCAGGAAGATACGCTCGCGGAATTAGAAATGCTTTTATAGAAGAAATTGAAAATTCTGAATTTATTCTTCCGTATCCGTATCAAAATAAACTAACTGCAGAGTTGAGAAAAACAGCTAAACTGGAGAAAAACACTGATTTTGTAAGCATTTGGGCAGGGCAATCTATAAATAGTTACAGTGATGTTTCGACCGAAATTATTATTAGAAATCTGATAGAAGAAATAGAAAAATTTGTATAAAAAACTAAAAAGGAATATTTAAGTTTTTAATTATAAAATACTGTTTGTTAATATGTTATATTTGTTTTTCAATTAAAAATTATCGGCTATGATTAAATTTAGTTTTACCTTTTTTTTCTTAGCATTTGGTCTTTTTGCGCAAGAAAATAAAATTGATCCCGAAATTAGAAAACAAATTGAAGCGCATAATACTGCTTTTGAAACCGCTTTTACTAAAGGAAATCAAAGTGCATTAATAAAAGCATATACAGATCAATCTGTTTTTATGCCCGAACACAGCAGGCAAAGAACGGGTAAAAAGTCAATTTCTGCGTTCTACGAACAATGGCTTTCTCAGGCGAAAATTACTTCATACCAAAGAGCAATTTTGGAACTACAGGATTTTGGAAATTATGTTCTTGAAATTGGAAATTTTACTGAAAATCTGATCTTAAAAGGACAAGATCCTTATTCTTATTCTGGAAAATATGCTGTTTTATGGCAGAAAAAGAAACAGCTTCTCACTATTGTTGCAGAAATCTGGGGTTCGGCGAGTTATTTTGATGATAAAAATATTCCTCAAATAGACGATTCGGATGTTTCTCAAACTCAAGAATATATTTCGTCAGATAAGTTGACTTTAGAAGTTAAAGAAAGAAATAATACCATTAAAAGATTGGTTCAGAATAGGCAAGGAGCGGAACATGCCAAAATGTTTATGCCCGACGCGATGTATTTAACGTATTATACGCCAATTCTTTCTGGCGAAAAAGACATTACAGCTTATTTTACAGAACATGAAAAGCCTGGAACATTGAAAATTGAGCAAATCTCAATCAAGACTTCTGGAATTATAAATGCAGGAAAAGCAATTGTAGAATTTGGTTTTTACAATGTGGATTGGCGCGATGGTGATAGTAATGGAAATGTAAAAGGAAAAAGTATAAATATTTGGAAAAGAGACAGTAAGGGGAAATTAATGCTTTTTCGTCAAATGGTAAATCATGATTAAAATAGAATAAAACATTATATTTACTTTCTAAACCCTTTATTTATGAAAGCATTGGTAATTGGAGCGACAGGTGCAACAGGAAAAGAACTTGTTAATTTGCTTTTGGAAAGTAATGATTATGAATCGGTTTCAATTTTTGTGAGACGTGCTACAGGAAAATCACATTCAAAATTGAGAGAACATATTGTTGATTTTTCAAATGTAAATTCTTTTCAGGGTTTAATTACTGGAGATGTTCTGTTTTCATGTCTTGGAACAACTTTAAAAGTTGCAGGTTCAAAAGAAAAGCAATGGAAAATTGATTTTGACATTCCAGCCGAATTTGCTTCTGCTGCAAAGCAAAATAATGTTAATTCCTTGGTTTTGGTTTCTTCTTATGGAGCTTCTTCAAAAAGCAGTGTATTTTACTCGATGATGAAAGGAAAACTGGAAGAATATATAGATGAACTTCATTTTTCTCAGTATCTTATTTTTAGACCAGGACCGCTGATTCGTGAAAATTCAGATCGTTTGGGAGAAAAGATTTCGATAAATATTATTAAAGTATTCAATGCAATTGGACTTTTTAAGAATTTAAAACCAATTACAACGGCATTCTTAGCTACTAAATTATTAAAAGCACCGAAAGAATTTTCTACAGGAAAATTTACTTTGGAGCTTGGTAATATTTTGAAAATTTAAATTTTATTCCTTTCGATTAATATATTATTGATCTCATCTTTTTTATGTGAATAATATTTTTTTTGTGGATGAAAAGAAACCTCTTTTAAAGTAGGACACTCTAACAATGGTGATAAATCTCCAGTTTCACAATTCCAAAAATTAATATTTTCTAACGCATTCATATTTCGAACAAAATCTAAAGAATCTAAATCAGAGATTAATGTTTTTTTTATGCTTTGATTATTATTCAAGAAGGAATAATCAATTAATTTCTTACTTCCTTCAATGTCTAATCTTTCTAATTTTTTTAATTGTGCTAGATTATTGGCATTATATAGATTAGAATTTCTCATTAGCCAAATCCATTTTAAATTTGCTAATTCTTCAATGCCATCAAGTGAAATTAAATTTTTAGAGTTATCTAATCTTAAAAAAGTTAATTCTTTTAATTTAGATAACTCACAACAATTTTCTTTAGAATATCTTGAAAAATAAAGCTCTTTTAAATTTATTAGAGAGCTTAAGTTTTGATAGCTTTCATTATTAAGATATAATTTTTCTAATTGAGTTAATTCTTTAAAATCAATATTTATTGGTAATGCGATTGTAAAATCTATTAGTTCTTGCAGAGAATATATGGCTTCAATATTCTTAACGCTTTGAAGTTTAAAAGAATCATCAATTATTAGTTTTTTTATAAATTTTTTATCTTTTAAAGGCAATAGGTCTAAATGGCATTTAAAATCACAATCATCTGCAAAAGCTTTAATACGAATTGAATCAAAAGATTTTTTCTGCGCTTTTAATATTCCTTCTTCCAAAAATCTTGGATCTATTTCGTACATATTTATACTGCTATTATAAGTATATTTTTTCATAGCTCTCCGTGTTAAATAAATGTTTTTTCTTACAAATTTAAATATTTTTCACACAGTAAATATTATTTAAATCAAAAAAGCGCCTTCTTATTGAAAGAGGCGCTTTTTCTTTGTAAATCCAAAACAAATTCTATTTTTTATCTTCAGAGATAATTAATGTTGACGGAATATTAGTTAACCACGGGCTCTTGGTTTCTACTAAATGTTTCCATCCGTCAATTGAGATGAGCATAAGATCTTGCTGATTTAAATAATCTTTCTCGATTGAATGCTCTTTTCTTAGCGAAAGCTGACTTGAAGCAGCTTGTTCCATTAATCTAATTTTTTCTTTTGTGTCTAAATCTGACATGATTTTTCCTTCTACATCCAAAATTTCAATTCTGGCATCAGTATTCTGAATAAATTTTTGAACATAATTTTGTATCAAATCCCAATCTTTGGCATTGAATAGCGGAATAAAAATATGTGCGATTTCAGTTAAATCTTTATCAATTAAAATTCCGACTGGAATATGAGATTTAGCAATAATCTGCCTCGTTCCGTCATCAAAAGGAGCTGATTCTAAGATGTTTTCTTTTCCAGTAACGGTGTTTAATATTTTCTCAGGATTAATCATTCGGGTTGTAAAGCCAAGGACTCTTCCTAACAAACTTCCTTCATAAATAGATTGTCCAATTCCAACTAATAGTAAATCGTGTTTGCTTTTGTTGGCAACATTTACAATTTCGTTATCAATATCAGAAGACGCTTTAAACATCGTTGTGATATTTCTGTTAAGCGTTACAGATTCTTCAACAACACCTTTAAATTTTTCTGTTTCGTAAACTTCTGTATTGTAATGGTGCAATTCTTCAGTTGGTAGAAAATGCATTGCTGTAATTTCAGAACTTTCAGCTCTTTTATTCGTTAATCCATCAGCTACTTTAAGCAAAGCTCTTCCAGATTCTGGTCTGTCAAAAGATAATAAAATGCGGTATTTATTTTTCAGACTGACATCTTCTTCAGTTTCTGTTTTACTCGATTTGAAAATCCAATTAATAAAATCTAAAGTTGGACCTGTCATAAATGTAGTGGCAAGCGCCATAATTACGAACATAGAGAACAACTCTGGACTTAAAACTCCAAGATCGTAACCAATATTTAAAGCAACCAATTCGGTTAAACCTCTTGTATTCATTAATGCTCCGATCGACAAACTGTCTTTCCAGTTCTGGCCTACGAATTTTGCTGCAAGCGCACTGCTGACAAACTTACCTATAACTGCTACTGAGAAGATTAATCCAGCGATTTTCCATAAATAAGGTTCATTCAATAAACCAATTTGTGTTCTTAATCCAGTAAATACGAAGAATAATGGCAATAAAAGTACAAGTGCAACATCTTCGACTTTTTCGATAAAAAGATTTCTAAATCTAATGTTTTCAGGCATAATTGCACCAGCAATAAAAGCTCCAAATAAAGCGTGGATTCCGATAACTTCTGTCAAATAAGATGAAACTACAAGAGTTAAAAAGAATATTGCAACAATTGGTTTGCTTAATTTGTCGCTTGTAGCATATAAATCTCCGATTCTTTTAAGGAACGGACGAACTACTCTGATCATTAAAAAGACGTAACCTAAAGCTAAAAGAACCGTGTACAAAGCGCTTCCAAAAGAACCTGCTTTTACAATCGCAATTACAACTGCTAGAATACACCAAGCCGTGATGTCATCGGCTGCGGCACAAGTAATTACGATTGTTCCTAATTTAGTTTTATGAATGCCGCGTTCCTGCACAATTCTGGCAAGTACCGGAAATGCTGTGATGCTCATCGCAATTCCGGCAAACAAACCAAAAGATGTAAATTGTACATCTGCAGGGGCAAACTCGTCATATATAAAGTACGCCAATCCCATTCCTAAAACAAACGGAATGATGATACTTGCGTGGCTAATAACTACAGCATCGTGGGCTTTGTTTCTTAGAATTTTCATGTCGATTTCCATTCCCACGATATACATGAAAAGAATCAAACCAATCTGGCTTAAGAATTGAAGATTTCCAAGTGATTCAGCTGGGAATAATGCTGCTGAAAATTCGGGGAAATACATTCCAATTAATGAAGGTCCCATTACAATCCCGGCGATCATTTCTCCAATTACAGCGGGTTGTTTTATTTTGATGCAAATCCATCCAAAAATACGGGCAACAAAAATGATTGTAACGATCTGCGCCAATAATAGGGCTAACGGATGATGCAAGTTTTTAATAAGAGAATCAAGAAATTCGCCCCATTGACTTTTATCTGAAGTAGGGATTTTAAGATTTCGGCCTGTTTCCAGTTTTACACCTAATAGAATAATCCAATACATCAGAAGAGAGAAGCCTCCAATAATTCCAACGTAAAAAATACTGTTTCTTAAATTTTTCATTTACTTTAAATTTTACTCATTCAAGCGCATTATTTCTTAAAAAAAGAAAGGAAAATGGCTTTTTGAAGAGATTAGTTTATAAAATCTGAGCAATTTTATGACAAAATTGGCGTTCATGAAATAGGTGACATTCAATTTTGTAATGACCTAGAAAAAATTTGTAATGAAATAAAAAAAGGAGGATTTGACGGATAAAATTTGACGTATATCTAACAGCTTTTTTTAAGAAAGTCAAGTTAATGCAAGGGTTTTTAGATTAAATTCCCTTATCTTTATGCACTTTACCACTATAATAAAATGAATAAAGATTACCCCATTCCAGATAACGAACTACAACGTTTAGCTGCTTTAAAACGTTACAATATACTCGACACACTTCCAGATGATGCTTTTGACGATGCGACAAGGCTTGTTTCTTATATCTGCGGTGTGCCAATTGCTCATATTTCTTTTATTGATGAAAACAGACAATGGTTTAAATCTGAGATTGGAGTAGGAGTGTCCGAAGTTCCTCGAGAAATTTCTTTTTGCAATTACACTATTTTAGATACAAAAATTGTAGAAATCAATGATACGCATGTAAATGATACATTCAAAGATGATCCAAATGTTACAGGCGGATTTAATGTTAGATTTTACGCCGGCATTCCGCTAACAACTCCAGACGGTTATAATATTGGAACTTTGTGCGCGGTTGATCATGTTGTAAAAGAACTGAATGACAATCAGCGAAATGCGCTCTCAATTGTTGCCAAGCACGTTATGGCGCAGTTAGAATTAGGAACCAAGAATATCCAATTACAGCATCAGAGAAAAATTGCTGAACGTGCTGTATTGGCAAGAGATACTTTTTTGGCCAATATGAGCCATGAAATTAGAACTCCTTTAAACTCAATTATTGGTTTTACTGATCTTCTTGCGCAAACTGAATTGAATGATGTTCAGCGTGATTATATTGAAAGTGTTCAAATTGCTGGAGAAAATTTATTGCTAATTGTCAATGACGTACTGGATATTTCTAAAATTGAATCTGGAAATTTAGTAATCGAATCTGAACCGTTCAATTTAAAGAAGACACTGAAACATGTCTATAATTTATTGAAGGTAAAAGTGCAGAAAGATGTCGAATTTAATCTTTTTCTTGATGCAGAAATGCCCGATATGGTGATTGGCGATCAAGGAAGGCTTAATCAGATATTGGTGAATCTTATAGGAAACTCACTTAAATTTACCAATGAAGGCGAAGTGACAGTTTCTGTAAAAAAGATTGATGAAACAGAGGATGATTATTCGCTTAAATTTTCTGTGAAAGATACTGGAATTGGAATTCCTAAAGATAAGCTTAAAACTATTTTTGAACGATTTACGCAAGGTGAAGAAAGTACAACAAGAACTTATGGCGGTACTGGACTTGGACTTAATATTGTAAAACAATTAGTTGAACTGCAAAAAGGCGAAGTAGATGTAAAAAGTACGCCAAATCGTGGTTCAGAATTTTGGGTTCAATTGACTTATAAAAAAGTAGATGTTGTTGAAATAAAAGAAAAATCTGTTTCTAAAAATAATCTAGGAAATCTTAAAATTCTTCTTTGCGAAGACAATGTTTTAAACCAAAAGCTCGCAAAAAGCGTAATTAATAATTTTGGATTTGATTTGGATATTGCACAAAACGGCGAAGAAGGTATCGAACTTCTTTCTCAAAACAAATATGATTTGGTATTAATGGATTTGCAAATGCCTGTTAAAGACGGATACCAAACGACAGAATACATTCGTAAAGAAATGAATTCTACTATTCCAATTATTGCCATGACTGCGCATTCTTTAGTAGGAGAACAAGAAAAATGCTATAAAGTAGGAATGAATGCTTATGTGCCAAAACCGTTTAAACAGCCTGTTCTTTTAAAAGCAATAAAAACAGTAATGAATCAGGACAGTGAAGCGAATCATAGAAGAATTGTAGATATGACTTTCTTAGACGAAATGGCTTGTGGAGATACTGAATTTAAAAAAGAGATGATAAATCTTTTTGTAGAAAAAATTCCGAGTCAGGCCAAGGAGATGGAGGAAGCATTTCATAATACAGATCATGACAGCGTAAAGAAATTGGCGCATAATATGAAGTCAAGCATGGATATTTTTATGCTGCAGGATTTGAGTAATTGCCTTTCGATTATTGAAGAAGAAGCCACAACTGGCGAATTTACTGCTGAAACTTTGGATAAAGTAAATATTTTTAGCTGTGGAATTGATGAAGTCATAAAAATTTTAAAAGAGCTATGAAATAAGGGAAATATGCAATAGCTTTACAATATTGATGTTATAAAATAAAGGTGTCCCCAAGATAAAAATTAAAAAAATGAGAATTATTTTAGCCGAAGATAATGATATCCTACGCAAATCATTATCTTTTTTCTTAGAGTCTAAAGGATTTAGTGTTGACCAATTTTCTGATGGTAAAGAAGCACTTGAAGCAATCCAAAAAGAAAATTATGATTTAGTATTGACAGACATTAACATGCCTGGCGTAAGCGGTATGGAGATTACGCAATATATTAGACAAAGCCTCAAATCAGATGTTCCTGTAATTATATTGACTTCTTCGGGTGTCGAACAAACAGAATTGGATTCTTTTGATATTGGCGCTAATGAATTTATTGCCAAGCCAGTCAGTCCGGCTGTGCTTTTAGTGAGAATCAATAAATTACTAAACATACGTGCCTAATGAAATTTGTATATTATTCTATCTGCCTTTTGTTTATTTCTTCCATCGCAATTGGACAAGAAATAAATGTTGATGAGACATTAGCGAATGTGAAACGTGAAGTTGAAAAACAAAACTACGACAAAGCATTAACGCTGATGGATCCGTTACGCGCCAAATTTCCAAACGACGAAGACATACAAACCTATACAGGACGAATTTACAGCTGGAAAAAAGACTACAAAACAGCTATAAAAGTCTTGTCTCCATTGGCAGACAGAAATAATCCAAATCCAGAAGCTTTACAAGCACTTATAAACGTTTACTTTTGGACAGAAGATTATGAAAAATGTATTTCGTATTGCGATAAATATTTAGCTATTGATCCAAAATCAGTTGATGTATTAAAAACCAAAGCTACTTGTCTAGAGAAATTGAACCGTGACGAGGAAGCATTAGATTTAATTCAAAAATCAGCTTATATTGATAATAGTACTCAGGCTTTCAGAGGAATCAGAACGCTTATTGGGCGAAAAGCAAAAAATGCAGTTTCAGCTTCTTATTTAAATGTCTCTACTTCAGAGCCAGGACAGTCTCCATTTCATTATGGATATGTGGAATACTCGCATAAATTCAGTAAATCAGCTATTGTTGGAAGAGCGAACATTGGAAACATCAGCGGTGATACACAAATGTTATTTGAAACCGATTTTTACCAAACTTTTTCAAACAAAAGTTATTTGTATGCAAATGCTGGAGTTTCAACTGGCGAGACTATATTTCCAGTAGCTAAAGGAGGTTTAGAATATTATTTTGCCCCGCAAAAAAAGTTTGATTTTTCGCTTGGAGCAAGATTTATGCATTTTGATTCAGACGATATTACCTTGCTTACAGGGCAAGTAGTGTATAATGCAGGAATTTACAGTTTTGGTTACCGACCTTATTATGATATTTCTAACGAATTATTTTCTCATGTTTTAAGTGTTCAGCGCGTAAACGAAGAAAAAGAGCGTATCATAAGATTGGAATTGCAATATGGAAACGTTCCGTATTTGTATCTCTACAACAGTTTTACACAGCCATTAAAGGCATATCGTGCAGGAATTCAATACCAGCATCGTTTTGGCGATTCGTTTTTTGTGCGTCCTATTTTCCTTTATGAGCGTGAAGAATATATACCTGGAGAATATAGAAATAGGTTCAATGTTCAGTTAATCGTAACAAAACGCTTTTAATATGACAGAAATCTGGGAACTATATAAAGCCGGTCAGTGGGAAGTGCCTTTTCTTACTTTTTCAATCTATCTGTTTGTATTAGGTTCGTTCATTATGTATCTTATTATTGTGGCTAGCCGAAGCAATAAAATTAAAAAAGAAAGGCTTAGAAACGAATACAGTAGCTTAATTGAAAAAATAATGGCATCTGTTATTTTTGAAGATGCATCATTTTCAACAATAAAAGAAGATAAAAATTTTTTAGTGCTTTTTGACACTTCTTTTTTTAGAGAAGTTTTGACAGAATCTCTTATCAATCTTCATAAAAATTATGAAGGGATTTATGCCAAGAAACTGGAGCAATTTTATAAAGATTCTAGATTAATAAAAGATTCATACAGAAGGCTGAAAAGTCTAAAATGGGAAGTAAAATGCAGAGCAATTACAGAATTGGCAGAATTTAATATAAATGAAGCATTTGATTTGATTATTGCCTTATCTAAAGCTAGAAATAAAACACTGAAAATTACTGCGATAAATGCTTGTATTAAACTTGGAGGTACGCAAAGTATAGCATATTTAGTAGAACATTCAGACCCGATAGACGATTGGATGCAGTTGAATATTATTAATGCTTTTAAGAAACACGATGTTGGTGATACAGAAGGAATTGAGTTTTTGTTAGAATCACAAAACACAACTGTCGTTACGCTTGGTCTGAAACTTATAAAAGAACTTAAGCTGACGCAGAAAGTTCCGCATGTGGCGCAATTGGCGGCCCAAGCTTCAAATACAGTTATAAAATACGAAGCGCAAAGCATTTTGCAGGCATTAACCGTTTAATTTTATAAGAAAATGACTTTTTTTAATACTGAAATAGAATGGTTTTTGGATATTTATATACTCCTGATTCTTGGTTACGCCATATTAATTATGTCTTCTTATTTGATGCTGGCTTATATTTCGACAAAAGAGCTTAGAAGGTATCTTAAAAGAAATAGTTTTGTTGATTATGAAGTGTTGCTTACAAGCGAATTTGCTCCTAAACTTTCGCTGATCGCACCTGCTTATAATGAAGGAATGACTATTGAAGAAAATGTAAAATCGCTTCTTTCGTTAAACTACAATAATTATCAAGTTATTGTGGTAAATGACGGAAGTAAAGATAATTCAATGGAAATCCTGACCAAAACTTACGATTTGGTTTTGACAGAATTGGATTTTCATCCAAAAATTGAAACTAAAAAAATTAAAGGAATTTACACTTCAAGAAATGCAGCTTTCAAAAAACTAATTGTGGTTGATAAAGAAAATGGAGGTAAAGCAGATGCTTTGAATGTTGGATTAAACATTGCACAAAATCCGTATGTGGTTTGTATTGATGTGGATTGTATTTTAGATAAAGATTCGCTTTTAAAACTAGCAAAACCATTTTTGGAATCTCACGGAAAGCGAATTATTGCAACAGGAGGCGTGGTGAGAATTGCCAATCAATGTGTGATTAAAAACGGACGTTTGGTTGAAGTGAATATTCCAGATGTGATGTTGTCTCGAATTCAGGTTTTAGAATATCTGAGAGCATTTCTTTTAGGAAGAATGGCTTGGGGAAAACTGGACGGATTATTGCTAATTAGTGGCGCTTTTGGTGCATTTGATAAAGAAATTGCCATACTTTCTGGCGGATACAGTACTAAAACTGTTGGAGAAGATATGGAACTAATCGTGAGAATGCGCCGTTATATGCTTGAAAATAAACTGCCTTATTCGGTAAGTTATATTCCAGATCCGCTTTGCTGGACCGAAGCTCCAGAAGATTTCAAAATATTTAAAAAACAGCGCAGCCGATGGATGAGAGGAACAATTGAAACTTTAAGTTTTCATAAAGTAATGTTCTTAAATCCGAGATATAAATTATTAGGATTACTGAGTGTGCCATATTGGACATTGTTTGAATTCTTAGCTCCAGCGATAGAATTCATTGGACTTGTTATAACAGCTGTATTTATAATTTTTGGATTGCTGAACTGGCACTTTTTCTTCTTGCTATTGCTTTTTGTGTATTCTTTTGCCGTTTTATTTTCGGTCATTGCTTTGTACAGCGAAGAAAAAACATACCATAAATATCCCAAACAGGCCGATTTTTTCAAATTGTTAATGGCAGCGTTTATTGAGCCTTTCTATTTTCATCCGCTTACGGTTTATGCCGCTTTAGTTGGGTATAAAGAAAAAGTTATGGGAACCAAAGGCTGGGGCGAAATGACAAGAAAAGGATTTACTAAAAAATAGAGAAGAGATCTGATTTTATTATAAAGCCAATTCCTGTTCCGACTAACAAACCTCTGGAAAAATCAGAAATTTTAAAAAAATTCGGAAGAATAACAGATGCTGCGATAATGAAAATTCCAATCGAGAGTAAAAATAACGTTTTTTTATTGGTTATCTTTTCCATTTTGTAACAGTTTTAGGTTGATAGTTTTGAGTATACTTTTATTAAAGATATTAAAATAAAATAAAAAAAGCTAAATCAATTTTTGATTTAGCTTTTTTTTGTAAGTGTTTGAAAAAGTATGTTTTAATCTAGATCTGTTTTTAGAACAGCGCCCGTACTTGCATTTGTAACCAACGCTCTATATTGAGAAAGCCATCTTGAATTTAAAGGTTTTTTTAAAGGTTTGAAAGCGGCTTTTCTTGCCGCAATTTCTTCATCACTCAAATTAACTGATAAAATATATTGATCAACATCAATGTGAATTTCGTCGCCATCTTTAACCAAACCAATCATTCCGCCTTCAGCAGCTTCGGGAGAAACGTGACCAATTGAAGCGCCTCTAGTTGCACCGCTGAATCTTCCGTCGGTAATTAAAGCTACAGAACTTCCAAGTCCCATTCCCATAATTAAACTGGTTGGAGAAAGCATTTCTTGCATTCCAGGCCCGCCTTTTGGTCCTTCGTAACGAATAACTACGACATTTCCAGCTTTTACTTTTCCCATCATAATTCCCGCAATTGCTTCGGCTTGGCCATCAAAACAAACTGCGCTACCCGTAAATACACGATCTCCAGTTAAACCAGCTGTTTTAATTACAGCGCCTTGTTCTGCAAGATTTCCGTATAAAATAGCCAATCCGCCAACTTTACTATACGGATTATCAATGGTATGAATAATTGTTGTGTCTTTAATTTCAGCATTGGCGATTTTCTCCAATAAAGTTTCACCGCTAATGGTAAGATTATCAATTAAAACCCCAGAACCTCTTTTGTTTATTTCTTTCATAACCGCATTTACGCCGCCAGCTCTGTTAATGTCTTCCATGTGAACGGTACTCAAACTCGGCGAAATCTTAGCAATATGCGCAACATTTCCAGAAATGGTATTAATATCCTGAAGTTTAAAATCGACATTAGCTTCATTTGCGATTGCGAGCATATGAAGAACAGTATTGGTACTTCCGCCCATTGCCATATCTACAGCAAAAGCATTACGAACAGCATTTTCATTCAAAATATTTTTCAATTTGAATTTCTCAATAGCTTGCTGATCTTTCGCAATATCACAAATTCGTCTCGCAGCTTCACGATACAACTGTTCGCGTTCAGGAGTTTGCGCTAGAATTGTTCCGTTTCCAGAAAGAGCAATTCCCATCGCTTCCATTAAAGTATTCATAGAATTAGCCGTAAACATTCCAGAACAGCTTCCACCGCTTGGACAGGCGTTACACTCGATATCATATAATTCTTCGTCGGTTATTTTTCCAGCTTCGTGTTTTCCAACTGCTTCAAATGCAGAAGCTAAGTCAATTGCAGTTCCGTTTTTGGTGTAACCTTTAGACATTGGTCCACCGCTTACAAAAATGGTTGGAACATCCACTCTCAAAGCTCCCATAATCATTCCTGGAACAATTTTGTCACAGTTTGGAATTGCAATCATGGCGTCCAATTTATGAGCATTCATGACACTTTCTATGGAGTTTGCGATAATTTCACGGCTTGGAAGCGAATATAACATTCCGTCATGTCCCATTGCTATTCCATCATCGATTCCGATTGTATTGAATTCAAACGGAACACAGCCATTAGCACGAATTTCTTCTTTGATAATTTCAGAAACTTTATTTAAGAAAAAGTGTCCCGGAATAATTTCAATAAATGAATTCGCAACTCCAATAAATGGTTTTCCGAAATCTTCGTTTTTTAAGCCCGTAGCTCGCAATAAGGATCTGTGAGGAGTTCGCTGAACACCTTTTTTTACTTCATCACTTCTCATGATAGAAAATGTTTTTTAATGTTGTTTTTTTGTTTTTTGACAGAAAGTTAGATCTGTGATTTTATTCTGCTTAATGTTTCTGGCGAAATATTAAGGTATGATGCAAGATTGGCATTGGACAATCTCTGAATAAGTTCTGGGTTGTTTTTAAGAAGATTGCGATATCTTTCTGCAGCATTTTGGGTCAATAAACTGCTGAGTTTTGAGGTAATGACAGTTAAACCATATTCGAGAATGTAGATATACATTTTATCCCATTGCGGAATTGTGTTGCGAAGACGAAAAAAATCTTCGTAAGAAATTGCAAAAAGATCTGAGTTTTCTACGGCTTCGATATATTCCGAGCTTGGTTCTCTAGAAATAAAACTAACGATTGAAGTTAAAAATGTGCCTTCAAAAGCCATAAAACGAGTGGTAATATTGTGATCTTCGGTACTGTAATACAAGCGCAGACAGCCTTTTTTTATAAAATAGATTTTATCAGCCACCGTTCCGCTTTGCAGCAATTGCTCATTTTTCTTTACTTGTATTAATTTAAAGCAAGAGAGAATGGTGTTAAGTTCATCATTTTCCAGTTGTAATCTGCTCTCAATTAAAGCCTCAAGTTCACTCATCATTTCTCAAAAATTAATCATTATCAAAAGTAAAGTTAATCGAGGAAAAAAACATTGACGAATGTCAAAATCGGTTTAAGAATGAATATAAATAACTTTACGCCTTAGCGACTCTGCGAGATTCTATTTTAAGTATTTTTTCCATACTTTGAAAAATTGCTCGCAAAGACGCTTAGACGCAAAGTTTTTTTTAAGTTTTAATCTGCTCAAATCTGCAGAATCTGCGTGAAATAAAAAAACTCAAACTAATTACTCGTATTTTAAATATTTTAAAACATCAACTTTTGTTGCCTGATACGCTTTTGCTAAAACTATGCATAGCGTTAGAAACAATAAAAACAGAAATGAAAACAGAAAAGGCAGTATCGGAATTTCGATTCTAAAGGCAAAATTATTGAGCCATTTCTGCAATAAAACATAGGCAGGAAATACGGAAATAAGAAAACCTATTGCACAATAAACGACATATTGTTTAGAAAGTTCTTTCAATAAAATATTGGTTTCTGCGCCCAAAGTTTTTCGAATCGCAATTTCTTTCATTCTTCTTTGAATGGAATAAGATGCCAAAGCAAACAAACCAAACAGAGCGATAAGAATTACTACAATGTTTAGTAGCGAAAACAAGTTGTTTTGTTTTACATACGATTCATAAGTTCTGGCGTATTGTTTATCGACAAAATCATAATGAAAAGGATTTTCGGAATCAACTTTTGCTTTCCAAAAGGTTTCTATGCCAGCAATTGTGCTTTGTATGTTTTCAGGCTTTAGTTTTATGTAAATAACATTCATATCGCCAGCCATATCCAAAGATTTTATATGATAGAAAGTCATTGGCACAATGCTGGATTCTGGACTTAGTAAATTAAAATCTTTTACGACCCCAATAATTTTCATGGGCTGATTTCCAATTCTAATTTCGCGGTTAATCGGATTTTTAATATTCATCAGTTTTAATGCTGTTTCATTTATTAAAACAGAATTTACAGTATCCGAAGCTAGTTTTGTATCAAAGTCGCGTCCTTGCTCAATTTTAATGTTCATGAGATCCAGCATTCCATAATCTACTCCAATTGCTTTTTGTTTAAAGAGTTCATCTTTGTACCAGATTGGCCACAAAGAATCGTCATTTCCGTCAAAGGCAATCAATCCTGTCGAAACTTTAGAAATCCCGTTTAGCTTTGATAATTCTTTCTTTATCGTATTATATCGATCATAGATTTTCTGAGTGCTTTGTTCTCCTTCATAATAAGAAGATGGAAAATTTAACGAAACGGCAATTACCTGATCTCCTTTAAAACCTAAATCTTTATTGCTTAAATATTTTATTTGTTCATAAACGATATTGGAACCAATGATAAAAAACGCAGCAATCGAAAACTGAAAAATTAGCATTCCGTTACGCAGCCAAATGCCATTTTTGCTTCTTTCAAAATTACCTTTTAATACTTTTACAGTTTCAAAATTAGAAACATAAAGTGCAGGAAATAAGCCCGCTGCCAAAATTGTGACAATAAAAATAAGAATAAGCTGCAAGTAGAATTCTGCATTTGCTATTGTTAGATTTTTGCCAAGAAAATTGTTGTAATAAGGAAGCGTTAATTCTACAATTACCAAGGCTAATAAAATTGAAAAACAAGTAATTAAAGCCGTTTCAAAAATAAACTGCATCACAATTTTGCTTTTTGAGGCTCCAAGAATTTTTCGTATTCCGACTTCTTTGGCTCGCTTAATGGCGTTTGCTGTTGCCATATTGATATAATTGACAATAGATAAAATGAGGATTAAAATAGACAATCCTGTCATTATTAATAAAAACTGATAGTTGCCTCTTCCTTCTGGGTAACCGTTTAAAATAGAATGCAGTCTGGATTTTGAAAGCGGTTCCATAAAGATTTTAAAATGGCCAATCTTTTTTTCCATTTCGGCAGGAGACATTCCGGCTTCTTTGGAACTTTTTATAATGATTTCGTCATAATATACTTTTTCGAGCATTCTCTTGGTAGCATCAATTTTAGAAGGATCTTTTACTTTTAAAAGTATCTTTAAAACAAATAAACCTTGGTTTTTGCTCAAATCGACTAAATCTTTCATCTTGTTAACGATAACGGTCGGAGCGATAGAAGAATTTCCTGGAATGCTGTAAACCGCTTGAACGGTGAAGGTTTGAGACAGAAAATTTATCTGTTTTCCAATGGGATTTTCTGAGCCAAATACTCTTTTTGCAATATCTTGTGAAATTGCTGCACCCGAACCATCTTTTAGAGCCGAAAAGCTATTGCCTTGAATTATTTTAAACGGAAAAAGAGAAAAGAAGCCATTTTCGACATTGATAATTTTATCTGTAAATTCTTTTTTCCCTTTATAGATTATTTTGTCTTTCTGATACCAATCGTCTGCATAAACGATAGTTTCGACATTAGAATCATTTTCTAAATAGGCTTTTAATCGAACCGAGTTTTCGGCAACAGCCGGCATATCGCCCAGTTGAACCAAAACTTGATAGACATTATCTTTTTCGGGATTCCAGGCATTGTAACTATGTTCGTCGTTCCAATACAAAAGCGCGAAAATTAGACCCGAAATTCCAATTGATAATCCGAGAATATTGAGAGCAGTAAAAAGTTTACTGTTCTTTATTTGATATATAAATATATTGATCCAGTTTCTTAGCATCTTATTCGTATTTTAAATAGCGTAAAACATCCACTTTTGTTGCTTGATAGGCTTTTGCGAGAACAATCGTCAAGGTTAAGAATAATAACGATATAAAGGCTAGGACAAAGGGTAGTAGGGGAATATCAATTCGGAAAGCGAAGTTTTCGAGCCATTTTCCCAATAAGAAATAGGCAGGAGCAATTCCGATCAGAAAACCAATTATACAGAAAACTATATATTGTTTGGATAATTCTTTTAATAATACATCAGTATCTGCACCAAGAGTTTTTCTAATTGCAATTTCGCGAAGTCTTCTTTCCATCGAAAAAGAGGCTAAAGAAAACAATCCAAATACAGCAATTAGGATTACAATTATATTCAGTAAAGCAAATAAATCTCTCTGATTTTCATATCTTTTGTACGTTTTTGCATAGTTTTTGTCAACAAAATTATATTCAAACGGATATTCTGAATCTACTTTTTGCACCCAGAATTTATTAATTGCTGCAATAGTTTCCTGCATATCATCAGGCGAAATTTTGATAAAGATATGGCGGATATCATCTTTAACTCCGTTGATTTTTGTAACGTAAAAAAACATCATTGGAGAAATTTGGCTTTCCATTCCAAAGTAATTAAAATCGTTTACAATCCCAACCACTTTTACCTTTTGATCTCTCCATGAAAGTGTTTTATTCAAAACATCTTTTTCCGGAATTAATTTCGCAGCATTTTCATTCAACAAAACAGATGAAATAGTATCAGAAGAGAATCTGGTGTCTAATTTTCTTCCTTTTAAAAGTTTGACATCTAGTATGTCGAGCATTTCAAAATCCATTCCCATTTCTTGTATCATGAAAGGAGTATTGTCTTTGTAACTCGCCGTTGACCAAGAGTTTTCTAAAGATCCCATTGAAAATAATGCAGTAGAAACTGCTTCAACACCTTTTATTTTGCTTGCTTCCTGCTTAATTAATTTATAACGCTCATACTGACTTTTATCTGTTTTAGGTTTAAAAGCAATGTCTAAAACCTGAGCCCCTTTAAAACCTAAATCTTTCTCAGCCATAAAGTTGACTTGTTTATACACAATAAAAGATCCGATTATAAAAAATGCTGCAACAGCAAATTGTAAAACCAGCATTCCGTTTCTAAGCCAGATTCCTCTTTTACTTCTAGAAAAATTACCCTTTAAAACTTTTAGAGCTTCAAAATTAGAAACATAGACAGCAGGTAAAACTCCAGAAAAAATAATAACCAATAAAGTGATTAAAATAAGCTGTATATAGAATTGAGAACCAATTAAAACCAAATCTTTATCAAGAAATGAATTGTAAACAGGCAGTGAAATTTCAACAATCACCAAAGCCAATAAAACAGAGAAAATGGTGGTTATGGCAGTTTCAAAAATGAATTGGGCAACAATTTGTCCTTTTGTAGCGCCGGTAATTTTTCTAACACCAATTTCTTTTGCTCTTTTAATAGCGTTTGCAGTTGCCAGATTAACGTAATTTACAATAGAAAGTAATAGAATTAAAATTGATAATCCCATTAAAACTAAAATGTATTGCAGCTTTCCGCCTTCTTCTGGAAAAGGAAAATTTCCTTTATACAATCGCGCTTCGGGCAACGGTAATAAACTTGATTTTACGGGATCGCCATATTTTTTTACAAACTCAGCAACGGTCAAACCTTCTTGTTTTGCATACACTTTTGTGCAATTATCAAAGAAAATCTGATCGAGTGTTTTTACAACTCTCGGAACTGCTTTTGGTTTTTTAATTTTAAGAATAAGCCCATAATGATAAGTCCATTGATCTTTTGTTCTTTTTAAATCATCTTCAATTATAGTGGTAACGGCTTCAGGCATTACTGAAGATTTCTGTGATAGTTTATAGACGCCTCTCACGGTAAAAATCTGTCCTTCGTATTTTACCAGTTTTTCTAACGGATTTTCGTTCCCGAACAAACGTTCTGCCGTTTCCTCAGATAAAGCAATGCTGTTTCTGTCTTGAAGTGCTGTTTTTGCATTTCCATAAACAAACGGAAAAGGAAAAAAAGAGAAAAAATTACTTTGAGCAGTAAATATTTTGTTGATCATTTCTTTTTTACCATTGTACGAAATAATATCTCTTGCATAATCAGCATAGAAATAGCAATAACTTTCTAAATCTGAAGAAACAGACTTTAGCATAGGCCCATTTGTAGCAGGGTTTGACGTCCAGATGTTATTATTGCCAATATTATTTAAAACAGAATATATTTTGCCTTTTTCAGGATTCCATTGATCATATGAATGTTCATCATTCCAAAAAAGAATGGCAAAGATTAAAGTTGCTATTCCTATGGATAATCCTAAAATATTCAGAATCGAAAACAGTTTGTTGCTTTTGATGTGGTATATAAATATGTTGATATAATTTTTCAGCATGTTACTCGTATTTTAAGTATTTTAAAACATCTACTTTTGTAGCTTGATATGTTCTAGACAGCACTACAATTAAGGTTAAGGATAATAATGCTAAGAATCCAAATAAAAATGGATAAGCAGAAATTTCAATTCTAAAGACAAAATCTTCAAGCCATTTATTTAGTAAATAATATGCTGGAAATAGGGCAATTAGAAATCCAACAAAACAAAAGATAATATATTGTTTAGAAAGCTCTTTTAGCAAAACATTGGTTTCAGCGCCCAGCGTTTTTCGAATAGCAATCTCTTTCATTCTGCTTTGAACAGAATAAGAAGCTAAAGCAAAAAGTCCAAACAGAGCAATGAGAATAACAACGAAATTTAAGAGTGAAAAAAGATTGCTTTGATTGATGTATTCTTGATAATTTCTCGCATAAGCCTTATCCACAAAATCGTAATGAAAAGGAGAATCTACATCTACATTTTTCTTCCAAAACGTTTCAAGATCAGCAATCGTATTGGTGATCTCATTTTGATTCACTTTCACAAATAAATGATTTACGTTAAGATTCGTCCAGTCTATTGTTTTGAGATGAAAAAAGACCATTGGAGGAATTTCGGCTTTTGGTCCCCAAAGATTAAAATCTTTTACAACTCCAATTATTTTAAGTTTCTGATCATTCAAGGTTACAACTTTCCCAACCGGATTTTTTTCGTTCATTAATTGTAAAGCCTTTTCATTAATTAGTATAGCATCAATACTATCTGATGCAATTGAAGAGTCTAAATAGCGCCCTTGACTAAGTTTAATTTTCATCATTTCAAGCATGCCGTAATCAACACCTATATTTTGTGCCAAAATGGTTTTGTCATTATAATTAAAAGTTGATGAAAGACTATTTCCTGAGGCAAAAGAGATAACGCCAGTACTGACTTGTGAAACGCCTTTAATTTTGGAAATTTCCTGTTTAATAGTCTCGTATCTTGCAAACAATTTTTCATCGACTTTGGGGTCATTGAGATCAAAAAAGGGTTTTTCATATTTGATTTCTAAAACCTGATTTCCTTTAAAACCTAAATCTCGCTTGTTTAAAAAATTGACTTGCAGGTACACAATATATGATCCAATCATGAAAAAAGAAGCAATTGCGAATTGTAGAATCAGTATTCCATTGCGAAGCCAGACACCACTTTTACTTCTGCTGAAATTTCCTTTCAATACTTTTAGGCTTTCAAAATTTGAAATATAAATAGCGGGAAATATTCCAGCCGCAATTATAGTTATAATAAAAATGACGATAAGTTCAAATGAAAACTGAAATCCAGAAATTGATAAATTTTTGTTTAAGAAGTTATTATAAAAAGGCAAGGACAGTTCGACAATAACGAGAGATAATAGAATAGAAAAAGTAGTAATAATAAAAGTTTCAAAAATAAACTGTAATACAATATTACCTTTAGATGCGCCAAGAACTTTTCTAATACCAACTTCTTTTGCTCTTTTTATGGCATTTGCAGTTGCAAAATTGATGTAATTGAACAATGACAAAATCAAAATTAAGAATGATAAAGCCATCATAATCAGCAAGAATTGAAAATTACCCTGACCTTCTGCATAACCATCAATTTGAGAGTGCAATCTTGCATCTTTTAAAGATTCTAAAGAAACTTTTACTTCAAATTCACTATTTTTTTTAGACCATTCAGCAATTGAAATGCCTTCATCTTTTGCCCATTTTAATGAACGATTTTTGTAAAATAGATTGTTCATTTTAGCAATCACTTTGTCTTTGTCGGCAGGATTTTTTAATTTTAAGAGCAATCCCATATCAAAACTCCCCCAGTTGTCCTTGTTTTCCCGCATTCTTTCTGCTGTAAAATTGGTAATTGCATCTGGCTCCAAAGAAGATTTTCCAGGAATGGTATAAACTCCCGTTACAACAAGTTTTTTATCATAATAGTTTACAGTTTTGCCAAGTACATTAACACTTCCAAATAGATTTAGAGCTGTTTTCTTAGAAATTGCTAAACAATTTTCGTCTTTTAAAGCCGTTTTACTATTTCCCATTATAAAAGCAAAAGGAAACATCTCAAAGAAAGTTTTTTGGGCATTAATAGTATTAAAAACTCCTTTTTTGTTATGGTATTGAATTGTTTTTTCGGCATACCAAGTGTCTAAGTAGCAATAACTTTCAATTTCCTTAAAGTCGTTTTTAAAATAACTTTCGAAGGTTAGAACATTAGTTCCCCACGTATTGGTTGGACTAACTTTACTAATGGATTGAAAAACCACTTCTTTATTAGGATTCCAGTCGTTATAGCTTTGTTCTTCATTCCAATACAAAATCGAAAAAATCAAACCCGCAATTCCAATACTCAGATCAAGAATGTTCAGAGCCGTAAAAAGCTTGTTATGCTTTAAATGATAAATAAATGTATTGATCCAATTTTGAAGCATAAACTAGTTGTTAGCAGTTACTAAAACATCTACATTTCTATGATTTACTTTTTCCGAAAGGATTACGCCATCTTTCATTAAAATAGTTCTCTGCGAAAAAGATGCATCATAATCGGAGTGTGTCACCATTAGAATTGTCGATCCGCTGGCATGGAGATCGGTTAGTAATTCCATTACTTCATTTCCGTTTTTACTGTCTAAGTTTCCAGTTGGCTCATCGGCCAAAATAATTTTCGGATTATTGATTAAAGCTCTTGCAACGGCTACACGCTGCTGTTGCCCGCCAGAAAGCTGCTGCGGAAAGTGTTTCAAACGATGCGAGATTCCTAATATTTTTGCTATTTCATTTACTCGAGATTTTCTTTCCGAAGAAGGAACATTGGCATAAATTAAAGGCAATTCTATATTATCAAAAACAGATAATTCATCAATTAAATTGAAGTTCTGGAAAATGAATCCGATGTTTTCTTTTCTTGCTTGCGACTTTTGTTTTTCCTTCAAACCCACCATTTCCTGACCAAGAAGCTTATAACTTCCGTCTGAAGCACTGTCTAAAAGTCCGATGATGTTTAATAAAGTTGATTTTCCGCTTCCTGATGGTCCCATAATCGAAATAAAATCGCCTTGATTGATCGTTAACGAAATTTCGCTTAATGCTTTGGTTTCTAATTCCTCAGTTCTAAATACTTTTGAAAGTTTTGTAATGTTAATCATAATTGACTGTTTTGGATTTTGATTGATTTTCTTTTAAAATTTTATGCCTTCAGAAATGATAGAAACAAGTCTGAAAAATAAGATAATTTATTTTCAAATTATCACTATTTATTTGTTATTTGTACTCCTGAAAGGCGTTAATAATTAATGATTTACAAGTTCTAATGTGATTTTCATGCCAAGAAATTAAACCTTGTAACTACTTTATTTTTAATGTTTTATTTTTTGATAAAAAACCAAACTGTCCATTAGTGGACACCTTTCGTCCAAAACTGAACAACAATGAAAAAGACCAACGCATCTATTTTAATCATCGACGATCAAGAAGACATCCTTTTTGCATCAAAAGTTTATCTGAAAAAGTATTTCGAGAACATTTTTACACTCAATAATCCGAAAAATATTGTCGAATTGTTGTCGAAAAATGCTATTGATGTCGTTTTATTAGATATGAATTATAGATTAGGTTTTGAAGATGGAAGGGAAGGTTTGTATTTGCTAAAAGAAATAAAAACGCTTTCGCCAAAAACGGTTGTGATTTTAATGACCGCTTTTGGAAAAGTAGAAACTGCCGTTGAAGGCTTAAAATCGGGCGCTTTTGATTATATTCTAAAACCTTGGGAAAATAAAAAGCTTTTAGAATCGGTAAAACAAGCTGTAGATAAAGCCCGAAAAGAACAGAAGAAAAACAAAGACGTTGAGATAAAACAGGATTTTTTTGTTGGCAGTTCTGAAATTATAAAAAAGGCTTATTCTCTAGCAGATAAAGTCGCAAAAACCGATGCGAATGTTCTGATTCTAGGCGAAAACGGAACTGGAAAGTTTGTTCTGGCACATCATATTCATACACAATCTGAAAGAAAAAATCAGCCGTTTATTGCGGTTGACTTAGGTTCTTTAAATTCGAATATTTTTGAAAGCGAATTGTTCGGCTATGCCAAAGGTGCTTTTACCGATGCTAAAACGGACACAGCAGGGCGTTTTGAAATGGCGCAAAACGGAACCATTTTTTTGGATGAAATAGGAAATGTACCGCTTCATTTACAATCTAAATTGCTTCAAGTGATTCAGACGAAAACCGTAACAAGATTGGGCGAAACCAAAGCAAGACCTTTAAATGTTCGAATTATCACAGCAACAAATTTGAACTTAAAACTAGAAGTTACCGACAAAAACTTCCGAGAAGACTTGTATTATCGCATAAATACGATGGAAATTGTTTTGCCTCCGCTAAGAGAACGTCACGAAGATAAGATTCCGCTAGCCGAATATCTTTTGGATAAAATGATTGAAAAATATAACCGAGACGAAATCACTTTTGATAAAAAAGTCTTAGAACAGATTGAAAAACATGCTTGGAATGGAAACATTCGCGAAATGGAAAATAAGATTGAACGTGCTGTTATTCTTTGCGAGAATAATACCATCACGGTTTCTGATCTGGACTTAGAAACGATAACGCCTTACGAGGAAAATTCAGATGATATTCAGCTTTCTTCGGTTGAAAAAGCTACAGTTGAAAAAGCACTTCTTAAAAACAACAATAATATCAGTAAAACTGCCGAAGAACTGGGTTTGTCAAGAGGCGCGCTGTACCGACGTTTGGAGAAATTTAATATCAATATCGACTAATTATGCTAAGGACTTTACAAACTTACAAACTCCTTTTTCTGCGATTAATTTTTATCGTGATCGGAATCGAATTGTCGCTGTATTTCTTTAGAATTGGTTTACTTTTTACAGGAATTTTTGGCCTTTGCATGGTTTTTCTGCTGGGTAGAGAAATGTATTTTTATGTTAGAAATATGGTCTTGATTTATAATAAAACCATTTCTTCGATATTGCAGGACGATTTTAGTTCCGATTTTTCTAAACATAAATTCAATAGTACTTATAATGAGCTTTTTACTTTGTATGAAACCTTAAAAAGTAAGCAAAATGAGCAAGTTACGAGAGATATTATTTACCGTTCGATTTTAAACAATATAGAATCGGGTGTTATTATTTTGCAGAGGCAAGAAAGCGATTGGAGTATTTTTTTGATGAACGATTATTTTTCGAGCCATTTTAATGTTCCGAAAGTTTCAAAATGGAAATATCTTAAAAATCAGCTGCCATCTTTGTGTGAAATTATCGAAGAAGATGATTTTCATGAAATAAAAACTTCAATTGAGCTTAGCATAAACGAACAAAGCAAACAGACGTTTGTTTTGCAGGCTTCACGAACCGAAATTTTTGGGCAGGATTATTTTATTGTTCTGTTGGATTCGATTCAAAATGTGGTTGAGAAAAAAGAAAAAGATGCATGGATTAATTTGATGAAAGTGATATCGCATGAATTATTAAACTCGATAACGCCAATTCGCTCAATCTGCCAGAATTTGGAGGATTTAGTAGAACAAGATTCGCTTTCGACAGAAGATTTAGAAGACATAAAAAACAGCGTGCAGACGATGCTGAGACGAAGCGATCATTTGCAGAAATTTGTTGAAGGGTATCGAAAACTGGCAATGCTTCCTTCACCCAAAAAAGAAAAAGCAGCATTGCAGCAACTCGTTGAAAACTGTATTCAAGTTATGAATCCGTTGTTTAGGAAAAGTAATATTGAAGTCAAAAATGCCGTTATCCAAAACTATCTAATCGATGTCGATTCGCAGCAGTTAGAACAGGTATTGATTAATTTATTGACAAATTCGATTAATGCTTTAGAAAATAGCAATACGAAGCAAATTTCGATTACGGCGGAAGCCAAAAACAATCGCATTTTTATAAAAGTTTCAGACCCAGGAAAAGGAATCGAAAAAGAAATTGAAGACAAAATATTTCTGCCGTTTTTCACCACCCGAACCGAAGGCGCAGGAATTGGTTTGACTTTATCTAAAAATATTATTGAAGCACATGGCGGTTATATTTCGCATAAAAGCGAAAATGGCAAAACAATTTTTGAGATTAGCTTGATTGAAGATTGATAGATATACTCTAAAGTTAGTTTGCGCATTTTTGTCATTTCGACGAAGGAGAAATCTCCACAAGTAACTCCGTACCGAAATTCCAATCTTTGTCGAGCTTTTAACGGAGATTCCTCGTTCCTCGGAATGACAAACAATGACGAAACTTTGACAAAGTTTATGCTGATCTACTTAAAAAACAGTTTAGATTTTTTCACGCAGATTCAGCAGATTTTTACAGATTTAAAAAGATTTATTAAAATAAAAATCTGCGTTGATCTGCTTAAATCTTTTTAAATCTGCGTGAAATATTTTAAAAGATTAATTTCGTCTAATCAACACCTTTAATCTTTCACTTTTAAAATTGACTTCAGAAATAATGGTCGCAGAAAAAATCAAAGTACCGCCTAAAAGTAAACGCCATGATAGATTTTCTCCTAAAATAAAAAACGCACCAATTGCCCCGAAAACAGGTTCAAACAAATAAATAACCGCTACGCGTTCTGCTGATAAATAACGTTGAGAAATGTTTGAAACCGTATACATAAAAGCGGTAGAAAACAAAGCACAATAAATTACGCCCATCCAGAACGTATTGTTTTGTGGAAGCCATTCTGATGAACCGTCTGTTAACGCTATTAAAAAAGTAAAAAGCGCACAAAATGCAAACATTGGCACAATAGAATACAAGAGGTTTTTGGTGGCAGAATGTTTTTCAACAGCAATTAAATAAACCGCAAAGGCAAAGGCTCCAGCAATTGTAAATAAATCTCCAAAGTTTATGGTAAACTTATCCTGAATGGCAATAATAAATAACCCAGTTAAAGCCGTCAAAGCAGCAATCCAGATTTTTAGTGAAGCGTTGGTTTTATAAATTGCTAGTTTTAATAACGGAATAATAATTACGGTTAATCCTGCAATAAAAGAGCATTGAGAAGCATCTGTATATTTAAGTCCGACAGTTTGCAACTGAATGCCTAAAAACATTGGAACAGCTAAAATAAAACCTGTTTTAATAGCTTCTCGATTGATGTCTTTAACATATTTCCAAAAAATAATACTCAATACCACAACAGCCAACAGGAAACGATAAAATAAAAATACGTTTAGCGAATAGTGGCCAATTGCCATTTTGGTAACGGAGTAAGAAACTCCCCAAAAGGCAGTGCCAAGAATTAATAAAAACAATAAAAGCTGTCTTCTTTCCATTTTGAAATCGTATTTTAAATCAAGATTTTTTTCATCATTAAATCTGTTTGTTCGTCATCGCCTAATCTAAAAATGTGTGTATCAAATTGCACAAAACCGTTTTTAGTATAGAAACTTACGGCTCTGAAATTCTTTTCCCAAACGCCCAGCCACATGTAAGTCGCTTTTATTTCTTCGGCAATTTCTTCTGCTTTAGCATATAATGCCTGTGCGACTTTTTTGCCATGAAATTCCTTTGCTACATAAATACGTTCTATTTCTAAGGCGTTTAGATCTTCTTTTTCGGTTTGGGCATTGGCTGTATTCAATTTTAAGTAACCGACTATTTTTTCATCTAAAACAGCTAAATAGAAATAAGATGAAGGGTTGCTCAATTCAGCAGTTAATTTTGCTGTAGCGAAACTTTCACCCAGATATTTTTTCATGTTTTCTTCGCTGTTTACATCGGCGAAGGTTTCAGAAAAGGTTTGTCTGCCAACTGCTTGAAGCTTTAAAATGTCATCAGTTGTGGCTTTGGTTATTTTTAGCGTATTCATTTTTATTTCTTTAATGCGTTAAAAGCTGTTTTTTGTTTTTAATAAATGCGTAAATTGCATCAATGGACTTACAGCAAATTAAATATTTTTTGGCTTTGGCTCGCGAACTTCATTTCTGGAATACTGCCGGAAAAATGAATATTACACAATCAGCACTTAGCCGCCAGATTCAGTCTCTGGAGAATCAGCTTGGTGTGCAGCTGTTTGAGCGTAACAAACGTAATGTCAAACTTACTGCCGCTGGCCAGTTCTTAAAAGAAAAATGGGAGGTCGAATTGAGTAAACTGGAATTTATTCATCAATCTGCCCGCCAGATTCAGTTAGGGGAGAGCGGTACGATTACCATTTCTCATCCCGATTCTATTTCGGCTTCTCTTATGCCCGAAATTTTGTCGCGTATTTCAGAAGCTTTTCCAAAACTAAAAATCAAACTGGTTCAGGTTCTTTATGAGAATCAGCAGGATTTTCTGCGAAATTATAAAATTGATCTGGCGATTACCAGAGATATTAATAATGCAAAAGATATTCAATCTCAAAAAATCTATACCGATCACTTAGCAGTTGTTGTTCCAGAAGATCATCCATATCAAACGCCTGAGGATTTTACTAAAGAAACTCTTGCGTCTCAAAAGTTTATTTTGCCAACCAACGACGAAGGAAGCAGTTACAGTGACCTTATTCAGAGATTATTCAATTCTTTGGATAACGCGCCAGAAGCTTATCTTCAGTCTGAATTTGGTTCTTCTATAATTGCTTTGGTTCGAAAAGGACTCGGAATCGCGATTTTACCCGATTCGTATGTCTTTCATGAAATTCCAGGAATCCGATTTATCAAATTACCGTTAGAAACCGATTTATATGTCAATTGGAGAACTGAAGATCATAATCCTGTGCTTTCCAATGTTTTAAAATTGATTATTCCGTAAACCTTTAAGCTCTTAGCATTCCGATATGCGGAATTCCGTCTTCATCATACACTTCACCTTGTTCTACAAATCCCAAAGATTGATAAAACTTGGATAAATGGTATTGCGCACTGATTTTAATTGGACCTTTTCCAAACTTTTCTTCACAGCCCGCAATCGAAGCTTCCATTAGTTTTACTCCTAAACCTAATCCGCGATGCGATCTTGCAATGACAACTCTTCCGATCGAAACTTCATCATACGATACTCCTTTTGGAAGTAAGCGCGTAACACCTGCCAATTCGTTATCGACATAATACAATAAATGAAAACCTTTCTGGTCTTTATTATCCAAATCGAGATAAGGGCAGTTTTGTTCGACTACAAAAACATCGCTTCTTAACCGAAGCATATCATACAATTCATGATTGGTTAATTCGTCAAAAGATTTAATGGAATGGCTGAATGTCATTTTTTATTTTAAGCTTTAATTTTTGACAAAGATAAAAGCCTGAGTAATGATATAAAATGCTATTTTTTTATCATGTGATGCTGGAAATGCATTAATTCTTTTAAATTCCAAGTTTTAAATTGCTTCGCCTGTTCGCTATCGCTCGGGTCCAAAATTCCAAGATGAAAACTTTGTCAAAGTTTTAAACTTTGACAAAGTTCAGGCAACAGTTTGTCATTCCGAGGAACGAGGAATCACACTCGAGATTCGACAAAGATAGTAGACATTCTGTGCGGAGTTTCTAGTGTGATTCCTCGTTCCTCGGAATGACAAGATTGGAGAATTCCTATGTGTTTAAAACAAAAAAACTTTGTCAAAGTCTCAAACTTTGACAAAGTTGTATCTAATTCGTGTAATATATTTTTAGTGAGAAACCGCCTTTAAACCAACAATAGAACCAACCAATGTTGCCAAGAAAAACAATCTCCAGAATGCTGCCGGTTCTTTAAAAATAAAAATACCAACCAGAACCGTTCCCACGGCACCAATTCCTGTCCAGACAGCATAAGCAGTTCCTAGTGGAAGCGTTTCGGTAGCTTTCATTAATAAAACCATACTAATTGTTAAAGATATAAAGAAGCCAATATACCAATAGTACATTTCGGTTCCAGTAGTTGCTTTTGCTTTTCCAAGACATGACGCGAAGGCTACTTCAAATAGACCCGCGATGATTAAAATAATCCAGTTCATATAGTTAAAATTTTGTGATGCAAAGTTCTTTTATCGAAATCAGAAAAAAATTAACAAATGATAAAAAATGAAGTTATTTTAATCTGTTCTGCTCAAGAATTAAAATCTAATTTGATCTGCTAAAATCTTTTATAATCTGCGTGAAATACTTTTGCATATGATTTTTTCACGCAGATTTACACAGATTAAAGCAGATTTGTCCAGATTTAAATGAAGAGTTTAAAAAAAAATCTCCTAAAAGGTTATTTTAATTCTGCACGTATTCTGCTTAAACTGACTTGTGTAATTCCTAAATAAGAAGCAATATGTCCTAGTTGAACTCTTTGAAGGAGTTCAGGATGATCTTTCATTAATTCCAAATAGCGTTCAGAAGCATTTTTGAATTGTTTAGAAATCAAACGTTCTTCGGTTTTTATCAATTCTTTTTCGGCAAATTTTCGTCCCCAATTGGCTATGTGAACATCTTCATTAAAGAGTTTTCTTAGGTTTTCTGTTTTAAGTTCGTACAATTCGCAGTCTTCCAAAAGTTCAATGGTTTCATAACCCGGCTGATCTTCAACATAACTTTTCATTGAAATGATGGTTTCGCCTTCTTTTCCAAACCAAAAAGTAACTTCGTTATCTCTTTCTACATAAGCTCGCACCAATCCTTTTTTTATAAAATAAATATTTGGTTCTACTTTATTAGCTTTTAGCAAAATGTGCCCTTTAGAAGATGCTATTTCTGTAACATTGTTTTGCAGAGCAAGTTTAGACTGCTCGGGAAGTTGGTGTATGTGATCGAGAATTTTAGAAATATCCATCAACGGAATTTTAGTATTTTAGAATAAAGGTAAAAAGTAAAACGGCAAAATAAGTTACTTTAATAAAAAAATCCCATTTCAAAAGAAATGGGATATAAAACAACCTCTGCGATGAGCTATTATAAACAGAAGCCATTTTTGACCAACATATAAACTAATTTATTCCTCCGCCTAAAGCCTTATAAAGCAATACTTGTGAGTTTGCATTTCGAAGTTGGATATCGACAAAATCCAATTCTGCCTGCAATTTGTTTTTTTGTGCATTGATGATTTCCAGATAATTAGCATAACCGCTCAAATACAAATCGTTGGAGACATTTACGGCAATTTCGAGATGATCAATTTCGTTTAATTTATATTTTAAAACATCTTCATAAGCTTGATTTCTATGCAATAGAGCACTTAACTCGTTGAAAGCTGTTGTAACCGTATTTTGATATTGCAGAAATGAAATTTCCTGTCTTCTGTTGGAAACATAAAACTCTTGTTTGATCTGTCCTTTGTTGAAAACGGGAGCTGTCAGTCCGCCCAATATCTGCCAAGCGAAAGAACCTGCATCAAAGAAAGTATTGAACGAAAACGAATTGAATCCTGCATATCCGCCCAAATTTACAGTTGGGAAAAAAGCGGCACGAGCCGATTTGGCATCTGCATTACTGGCTAATAATTCGAAGTAAGCTTCTGATACATCGGGTCTTTTGTGAATGATAGAATCCACGCTGATTTTTTGGTTTAAAACCTCCAAATGTCCAGATAAGAAATCGCTGCTTCTGTCAATTTTTCCGCCATATTCGCCTAAAAGCGTTAATAGCGCTTTTTCGGTCTGATCAATGCTTAATTTTAATTCTGATGCTTCGGCGTGAATGTTATTGTTTTGTGCATTAAACTGCTGTACGGCCAATTCTGTAGCTTTTCCAACCGATCTTTGTGCCGAAACAATATCAAGCGCTTTTTCCTGCGTTTTCAAGTTATTATCGTAAATCGCGGCTTGTTTGTCTAAAGCGATCAGTTTGAAATACAAGTCGGCAACATCTCCTAAAAGACGCGTTTGCAGCAAACGCATTCCTTGCTGAGAAGCAAAAAATCGTTGTTGAGCTGCTTTTTTTCGATTGCTTAATTTTCCCCAGATATCAGCTTCCCAAGAAACTTTGGCTCCCAAAAATAGGTTAGGAGTAACATCTTCGTTGATTCTTTGTTTGTCGCTAATATTTTGAGAAAAATTGGTATCAAAGTTACCAACTCCATCCATTGTATATTTTCCGTAATGTGTTCCAGAAGCATCGGCCACAAGATCTAAAGAGGGAAGAAGTGCTAGTTTTGCCACTTTTAAATGCGAATTGGCAATCAGGATTCTTTCCTGCATGATTAAATAGTCAGGATTCTTGGCAATGGCTTTCTTTAATAAAGCTTCTAATTTTGGGTCTTTAAAAAAGGTTTCTGTTTTTAATGGAATAAAAGGCTCGCTTGATGCTTCTTTTCTTTGTGCATCAAAATTTTCTGGAAGCTTTGCTGCGTCTAGTTTGTTACTGACTTTTGGTGCCGAACAAGCCGTTAAAAGTAAAACTCCAGTTATTACAACGGCGCTTTTGGTTGTCCTTATCACATCAGTATTTTTATATTGATTTAATATCTCTTTCATTATTTAATTTTATTTGTTCTATCTGCCAAGCATTTTTTAATCGTATTCATTAGCTTAGATTAATCTGCGTGAAAAAATCTATGCGTAAAAAAATATTTCACGCAGATTTTAAAAAGATTGTTGCAGATCAAAATAGATTTATTTAATCTATTTTGATCAACGAATTAATTGTTTGACTTGCTTATTCGTTTTTCCAATTTTGCAAACAGTATGTAAAGTCCAGGAATAATTAAAAGACCAAACACAGTTCCAATTAACATTCCGCCCGCAGCGGCCGTACCAATCGAACGGTTACCAATTGCACCCGCTCCAGAAGCGATACACAACGGAATCAATCCTGAAATAAAAGCAAAAGAGGTCATCAAAATTGGTCTGAAACGAAGTCTTGCTCCTTCAATTGCTGCTTCGACAATATCACGTCCGAGTTTGTTTTGCGCCATCGCAAACTCTACAATCAGAATGGCGTTCTTGGCGAGTAGACCAATCAGCATGACGAGTGCTACTTGAGCATAAATATTATTGTCCAATCCCACCATTACAAGCGCGATGTAAGAACCGAAAACTCCCACAGGCAAACTCAATAATACAGGGAACGGAAGCAATAAACTTTCGTATTGTGCCGCAAGCAATAAGTATACAAATAGTATACAAAGCGCAAAAATATAGATTGTCTGGTTTCCTGATAAAATCTCTTCACGCGTCATACCAGACCATTCTAGTTCGAAACGGCTTGGCAATTTTTCTGCAGCAATTTTTTCAACAGCAGCAATGGCATCTCCAGAGCTGTAACCTTCAGCAGGTTCACCGTTAATCATAGCCGACATATACATATTGTAACGAGTTAAAACCTCTGGACCGTAAACTCGTTCTAATTTGATGAAAGTAGAAAATGGAACCATTTCGCCAGCTTCATTCTTCAGATACATATCCAAAATACTTTCTGGATTTTGACGGAATTGCGGACTTGCCTGTACCATTACTTTATACATTTGAGAAAAACGGATAAAGTTGGTTGCATAAAATGAACCTAACATAGTTTGTAAAGTCGACATGGCATTGTCTACCGAAATTCCTTTTTTGGCCGCCAAATCATAATCAATATGAATTAAATACTGCGGGAAAGTGGCATCAAAACTCGAAAATGAGTTCTGGATTTCTGGCGAAGCATTTAGTTCTTTGATGAATTCTTTGGTTACTTTATCGGTATTGGTGATACTTCCTCCAGATTTATCCAGCAAACGAAGCTCAAAACCACTCGTGTTACCAAAACCAGGAACGGTTGGCGGTGCAAAAATCTCGATTTGTGCATCGGTAATGTTTTTGGTTTTTTCTGTAAGTTCTGCCATGAATTCTGTTACCGAAATATCACGTTCGCTCCAGTCTTTTAAGTTGATCATTCCCATTCCGTATGAAGCTCCAGCGATTTCGGTTACAATACTGTATCCCGCAAGAGTAGTTACGTTGTCGACACCTTTAATTCCTTGGGCAATTTTAGTTACTTCATCCAAAGCTTTTTCAGTACGTTCTACGGTTGCTCCTTGTGGTGTTGTAACACTTACGTAAACCATTCCCTGATCTTCAGTTGGAATAAATCCTGACGCTAAAAACTTCGTTGTTCCCCATGTTAATATGCAGAACAATACTAATAACCCAATAGTTACAGTGCTGCGATCAGCAAATTTTACTAATACTTTGATGTATTTTGAAGTGATATTATCAAACCAATGGTTGAATCTGTGGAAGAAACGATTTAAAAGCGATTTTTTCTCTTTATTTGGATCGTGCGCTTTTAACATAATTGCACAAAGGGCAGGAGTAAGGGTTAGGGCATTAATACCCGAAATCACAATACTAATGGCCATTGTCAATGAGAACTGCCTATAGAAAACCCCAACAGGACCGCTCAAGAAAGCAACGGGAATAAATACCGCGGCCATTACAATCGTAATTGCAATAACGGCACCTGTAATTTCTTTCATCGCGCTAATGGTTGCTTCCATTGGCGACATATGTTCTTCGGAGATTTTTACGTGAACGGCTTCGACGACGACAATCGCATTATCGACTACAATTCCGATCGAAAGCACTAAAGCGAAAAGCGTTAATAAGTTGATCGAGAAGCCCATCATAGACATAAAAGTAAACGAACCAATAAGTGCCACAGGAACTGCTAATACAGGAATCAAAGTCGATCTCCAATCCTGAAGGAAAAGGAAAACGACAAATGCCACCAAAATAAAAGCTTCAACCAAAGTTCTTAATACTTCATGAATCGAAGCGTCAAGGAAACGAGATACGTCATAGGCAATATTGAATTCCATTCCAGGAGGGAAAGACGACACTTTCAATTCTGCCATTTTTTCTTTTACGCTCGCAATAACTTCAGAAGCATTTGAACCTGGACGCTGTTTTAGCATGATTGATGCCGAAGGTTTTCCGTCGGTTTTAGAAACCATTCCGTAACTCATCGCACCAAATTCGATTTTCGAAATGTCTTTTAATCTTAAGATAGTTCCGTCTGAATTGGCCCTTAGCGGAATTTCTTCATATTGTTTTGGCTCGAAGAATTTTCCACCATACTTAATTACATATTGTAATTGATTGTTCATTTGTCCTGAACCTTCACCGACTTTACCCGGTGCAGCAGAAATGTTTTGTTTTTGAAGTGAATTAATAACTTCATTTGCCGAAATATTATACGAAAGCATCTTTTCTGGATCTAACCAAACACGCATCGAATATTCTTTCTGACCCATGATTTCGGCACGTCCGACACCATCAATACGTTTTAATTCCTGAAGAATATTAATATCGGTAAAGTTGAAGATAAACTGCTCGTCCTGAGTTTTATCGGTACTTGTAATGTTCAAGTACATCAGCATACTGTTTACCTCTTTTTCGGTTGTAACCCCAGCACGAATTACCTCTTCTGGAAGTTCATCTAGAATCGTGGTAACCCTATTTTGAACGTTTACGGCAGCTAGATCGGGATCGGTTCCTACTTCAAAGAAAACTTGGATTAAAGTCAAACCATCGTTGGAAGTTACGGTCGACATATACGTCATTCCAGGCACACCATTGATGGCTCTTTCTAACGGAAGAGCGACGGCATTGGCCGAAACCTCTGCGTTTGCTCCTGTATATTTTGCTGTAACGGTTACAGACGGTGGTACAATATCTGGGAATTGGGTAATAGGAAGCTGAAACAATGCCAGCAATCCCAGAAGGACTATCATAACCGAGATGATTAATGACAATATTTTCCTCCTGATAAATAACTCTATCATTTTAAATGTTTTAGATAAATAATTAAATAACTGTTTTACAGGTTGATAATCTACATTTGTTTCATGTTGATTTTATCGCCGTCTCTCAATGATTGCGTACCTTCTTGCACAATTAGGTCGTCGCTTTTTAGACCTTCGTTCAAGATATAAACATCATCTAGAGTGGTTTCGATTGTAACATTCGTCATTTTAACTACACCATCTTTGTTCACGCGGAAAACGTATTGTTTGTCCTGAATAGAAAAAACAGCTTTCTGCGGAATTAAAATTGCATTGGTTTTTGGCTCTGAAATAATCAGTTTTCCAGAAGTTCCGTGTTTGATAAATCCTTGCGGATTGTGAAATTTTGCTTTGTATTGAATAGAACCAGTCTGTCTGTCGATTTCTCCGTCGGCAGTTCTTAATTCTCCTTTTTGATCGTAAACCTGTCCGTTTGGCAAAACCAATTTAATATCGCCCTGCGTGTTTAAAGTTTTGTCTTCCATCATTTGGAAATAGGTATTCTCAGGAATTGAGAAATAGGCGTAAACATCATCCAATTGAGAAACAGTAGTCAATAATGAACCGTTTTCTACTAAACTTCCTTCTTTAAACGGAATACGATCAACTGTTCCGTCAAATGGCGCACGGATTGTGGTAAAACTAATCTGCTGATTGATTGCTTTTCTTTCTGCAGCAGCGTGAGCCAATTTCGCGGAAGCGGCTTCATATTTTGCTTTAGATAATTCTAATTCTTTGTCTGCAATTACTTTTTTATTGAAAAGGGTTTGAGCCTGTTCCAATTCTACAGTTGCAATTCTTAAATCGGCTTTAGCACTTTTATAAACGGCTTCGGCTTTTAGAAGCTGAATCTGAAGTTCAACATCGCTTATTTTAAAAAGAATTTGCCCTTTTTTTACTTTTTGCCCTTCGCTAACGTACACTTTTTCTAATAAACCAGGAATACGAACGTGGATTTCTACATTGTTTTTTGCATGTACATCGGCAACAAATTTGCTCGAAACTATGGTGTCTTTTAGGGAAACTTTATAAACAGGAAATGTTTTAATGTTTTTAGAATCTTTCTTTGATTTATCTCCGCACGAGACTAAAACGAATAAAGCCAAGGTGCATAAAAGGAATGGATTTTTATAAATGCTCATCATTAGGTTTAAATTTTTGAATAAATAGATACTCTCCCTTGCTATTTGGATGCAGGGAGGATGAATTTGGATTTTAAAAATGAAAATACTTTAGGATGCTTTTCTTTTTAGAAAAGTTCCATTTTAGAAATGTTTTTATAGCAATAGCAGCTCAATTACATATGTAAATGAGGTATTGTTCCAGAATACTAGAATATAAAAACGACGAAATTTTGCTGCCTAGAAAAGTTGGTATAAGTGAAGATGAGGATGTCTTTCAATGTGGTATATTGAAGCTATACCATATATTAAACTCTTTTTATAAAGCTTGAAGTTAAATAAATTACTGAGATACGGAGCTTTGATCGTACTTTGTTCTAAAGTAGTCGCTCTGCATTTCATTTTCTTTTTGAGCTTATAATGAACTTCTAGATTTTTAGAAGAAGAAAAATCACTAGAGAAAATCTGCGTGTCATCTGCCGCAACGCTATCTAAGGTAATACAGCTGCTGATGTTATAAATCGGCTGATACGTCTCGGTGCCTCTAAAAAAAGAGAGCAACGAAAGTAAAACGATATATATGAACTTTACAGGTTTCATTTACAGCAATCAGGAGTTGTTTTTGTTTCTTAAAAGAAGGCGTATACTTGCTTAAAGTGCGCCAAATATAGCAATTTGAAAAGTAAGGTTTCTTAAAATTTTTCTAAAAACCGTGAGATTTAAAAATTTGATAATATTTGAAGTTCGTTTTTAAGGTTTTGATTTTTTACTGCGTTCCTTATTAATAAGTTAGTATCGATCGGATTTTGAGAATTTAGAAAAAGAGTAAACTTCTTTATCTTTGCGTTATAAGAATATAAGGAGACAAACATTGTTTCCTATAATAAAAAGAATACCACGTGAATTACTTAAAGCTTTTTGGAACAAAATTAATGCTAATTATAACTGTAATTAGTTATGGACAAAATCTAGAAAAATCAATAAAAGAAAACATCGGAAAAAGGATAGATACTTTGATCCAATTTAAAACCGATTCGCCTTATAATTATATGCCTGTAACGATATTTTCAGGTAAAGAAAAAGGCCCTGTTTTTACCATCATTGCAGGAATACATGGTTTTGAATATCCGCCAATTGCAGCGGTTCAGGAATTAATTAAAGAAATAGATCCGAAAAAGTTAAAAGGAACTTTAATTGTGGTTCCAATTGCTAATGTTGGTTCATTTTATAGGAGAACACCATTTGTAAATCCGCTTGACGGAAAAAATCTAAATAATGCCTTTCCAGGTTCAGAAACGGGAACGATTACAGAACAAATTGCCAATTATATAACAAAACAGATTATTCCAAATTCAGATGTTTTTCTGGATATTCATGCGGGAGATGCTAATGAAGATTTACTGCCTTTTGTTTGTTATTACAATAATATATTAGAGGAAAAGAAAAGCCTATTAAGCAGTAAACTTTCGGAGATTTCAGGAATTAATCATATTGTTTCTTATCCATACACAATTATCAAAACTGAACCGGCAAAATATGCTTTTAAACAGGCTTCTCAAGACGGAAAAACGGCTTTGAGTATCGAAGCAGGGAAATTAGGAAATGTTCAGACAGAATCGGTTGCTTTGATAAAAAAGGCCGTTTACAATATGCTTCATTACATGAATATGTATGCCGTTGGAACTTCTCCAGTTAAAAATCCTTCGGCGGTTTATTTGAACAATCAGGAATATGTAAAAGCAGAATTTAGCGGAATTTTCCATAGCACTTTAAAAAGTGGCGATTACATTAAAAAAGGAGATAAAATTGGATCTGTTTCTGATGAATTTGGAAAAGTTCTAATTGAAATTAAATCTCCAGCAACTGGAGTTATTTTGTATAAAATTGGAACTCCGCCAGTGAATAAAGGGGAAACTGTTTTTTGTATTGGGTATTAAAAATCACTCCAAATTTCATCACAACAACAGATAGAAATTATAATTTAATATTCCGTAGGAATATTTCGTTGGTAAAATTAATTCTGCCGACTAGACATTCCTACGGAATGAGTTCTTTAAAATGCATAAAATTAAAAAAGGTTTATACTGAAAAAGTATAAACCTTAATTTTTATAGTTGTAAAAACAATTTCTTAATTCGTTCCAGCAGCAGCTTTATCTACCAAAAACAATAATTCACCAGAAACTGGTTTAATCAATTGCATTGGATAAAGAGTCGGATTGTATTCTCCACTTGTAACTTCTTTTAAAGCGTGTGTTTTCTTTTCTCCAAAAGCCACCACTACGATTTTTTCTGCTTTATTGATTATTGGAGCCGTAAGCGTGATGCGATACATTTTTTGCGGAGCTAAATAATAAGCATCAACCCATTTGGTTTGCTCTTCTAGAACTGCTTCACCTGGAAAAAGAGAAGCTGTATGTCCGTCATCACCCATTCCTAAAAGAATCAGGTCAAATTTTCCTTCTTCGCCTAAAACTGTTCTTACAGACTGCTCATAAATAGCCGCATATTCTTCAGGAGTTACGCCATCTTTGTACATTTCAAAAATGTTTTCTTGCGGAATAGGAACGTGGCTCAATAAAGTTGAATAAGACATTTTAGCATTACTCAAATCATCGTTTAACGGAACCCATCTTTCATCTCCCCAAAAAATATAAACCTTACTCCAGTCTATTTTGTTTTTGTATGCATCAGAAGCTAATAATCTGTAAATTCCAGCAGGAGAAGATCCTCCTGTAAGAACAGCTGTAAATTTGCCATTTGCAGCAATTGCTTTCTGAGCCGATTCTACGAATAAATCTGCAGCAACTGTATTGATTTCTTCTGTGTTATTGTAAATCTGTATCATTTAAAACTTCTTCTTCTTTTTTTGTTTGTGTATTCGGAATCCATTTGTGTCCTTGGCGCGCTAACAATTCATCAGCTTCTTCAGGTCCCCAGCTTCCTGCTTTGTAATTTGGGAAATTCTTTGGAGATGTTGTTTTCCAAACTTGCTGAATCGTTTCAATCGCATCCCAAGCTTCTTCCACCTGATCCCAACGCATAAATAGAGTAGGATCTCCCAATAATGCATCTGCAATTAAGGTTTCATAAGCTTCTGGCGACATTGTTGAACAAGCAAAATAATCAAAAACCATTTCAGCAGGTCTTAAAGACATTGATAAACCTGGTTTTTTGGTCATAAACTGCAGTTTAATGTCCATTGAAGGCTGAATATTGATAATCAATCTGTTTGGTGTCATTCCTTCTTTTCCATAAGAAAACGAAGAATGCGGCACAGGTTTAAACTGAATAATGATCGAAGATTGTTTTTCTTCCATTCTTTTTCCTGAACGCAAATAGAACGGAATTCCCTGCCATCTCCAGTTGTCCAAATAGATTTTCATTGCTACATAAGTTTCTGTATTAGAATCTGGTGCAATGCCTTTATCTTGACGGTAACCCGGGACTGGAACACCTTTTATTTCACCCGCATCATATTGACCTCTTACGATATAATGATCAACTTCTTCTGGTTTAATACGACGGATAGATTTTAAAACATCTGCTTTTCGATTACGAATATCATCAGCATTTAAAGAAGCAGGCGCTTCCATAGCCGTCATGCATAAAATCTGAAACAAGTGGTTCTGAATCATGTCTTTCAATGCACCAACACCCTCGTAGAACCCGCCGCGTTCTTCAACGCCAACTTCTTCTGCAACGGTAATCTGCACGAAATCAATAAAATTACGGCTCCATAATGGCTCAAACATTGAATTTCCGAAACGGAAAGCCAAAATATTCTGAACGGTTTCTTTTCCTAAATAATGATCGATTCTGTAAATCTGCTCTTCTTTGAAAGTCTGCGAAAGCATTTCATTCAACTCGATTGCAGAAGCTTTATCGTAACCAAAAGGTTTTTCGATAATAATACGATCTTGTTTCGGATTTGCAGCAAGTCCAATTTTCTTGATATTGTTAGAAATCGTTGAAATGAAAGAAGGCGTAATTGAAAGATAGAAAAGACGATTAGCGCGTTCGCCAAATGTCAGATCAAAATTGTTGATTTTTTCATTTAATCCAATATACGATTCTTCTTTATCGATATCAAGACTGTGGTAAGTGATGTGCGAAAGAAATTTTTCTGTTTCTGGATCATCAATTCCTTTTTTTCTTGAGAATAAATTTAGATTTTCTGCTACATAAGCGCGAAAATCTTCATTGGTTTTTTCAGCTCTTCCAAGAGCAATAATCTGAAACTTTTCAGACATACGTCCGTCAAGGTACAGATTTTGAAAAGCGGGGAAGAGCTTTCTCTTTGCTAGATCTCCAGTTCCTCCAAAAATAACAATGATTGTTGGATTCTTTAGTTTATTTTTAGTCATTGTGTGTAGTTGTGTTGCTTTAATTGTTTATTCAGCCCATTGTGTATGGAAAACGCCTTCTTTATCGATACGCTCGTAAGTATGCGCTCCAAAATAATCACGCTGTGCCTGAATTAAATTAGTTGGAAGATTAGCAGATCTATAAGCATCAAAATAAGACAATGAGTTCATTAATCCTGAAACAGGCAATCCTTTTTGAACCGCAAACTGAATCACAGCTCTCATTCCTGATTGGTTTTCTACTAATTTTGAAGCAATTCCGCCATCTAAAAGTAAGTTTGGCAAATCTGATTTTGCAACATATGCTTTTCTGAAATCTTCTAAAATTGTAGCACGAATGATACATCCGCCACGCCAGATTTTAGCAACTGTTTCTAGATTTAATCCGTAGTTGTATTCTTTAGAAGCCGTGTGAAGCTGTGCTAAACCTTGAGCGTAAGTCACCACGATAGAAAAATACAAAGCCGATTTTAAAGCTGCAATTGCTTCGCTTTGAGAAACATTTGTTTTATCGGCGTTCCAAACTAATTTTTTAGCCGCTTCAATTCTTTCTGGTTTTGTTTTAGACATATCGCGCATGTTAACCGCTGCATCGATTGTTGGAACTGGAACTTGTAAATCCATTGCGTTTTGCGAAGTCCATTTTCCTGTACCTTTAGATCTTGCCCAATCTGAGATTTTGTTGATTAATTGCGTTCCGTCTTCATCTTTTTGTTTTAAGATGTTTCCAGTAATTTCAATCAAATACGATCTTAAATCATCAGTCTGATTCCATTCAGCAAAAGTTTTCTGAATCGTTTCATCATCCAAGTTATAACCTCTTTTCATTAAGTCATAAATCTCAGAAATCAACTGCATGATTCCGTATTCAATTCCGTTGTGAACCATTTTTACATAGTTTCCAGCAGAACCGTTTCCTAAATATTCTACACAAGGTTCGCCATCTACTTTAGCAGCAATCGCTTCAAAAATAGGACGTAATCTTTCGTATGCTTTTTGATCTCCACCAGGCATCATAGCAGGACCGAAACGAGCGCCTTTTTCACCGCCCGAAATTCCCATTCCGAAGAAGTGGATTCCTTTTTCAGATAATTCAATAAATCTTCTGTCCGTATCTGTAAAATAAGTGTTTCCACCGTCGATGATGATATCTCCTTTATCTAAGTGAGGAAGTAAACTAGCAATAGCGCTGTCAACTGGTTTTCCCGCAGGAACCAATAACATAATCGCTCTTGGCTGTTGAATAAGTTCTACAAAATGTTTTACATCTGTAGTAGCTTCGATTGTATGATCAGAATCAGCTTCTTGTTGAAGAGAATTGACTTTTTCGATGTCTAAGTCTAAACCTGCAGCCGCGAAGTTGTGGCTAGCGATATTTAAAAGTAGGTTACGGCCCATTACACCAAGTCCTACAATTCCAAAATCAAATTTGTTCATAGTTTTCAATTAACTAAATTATTAGAAAGCTGTTTTTTGCAGAAAAACGAACGAAAAAGCACAGTAATGTTTTTTCGTTCAATGTTTTGCAGAAAAACAATGGTTATTTTAATTTTTACATTTCAAAATGCAGAGCGCTAAGTTAGGCAAAAATGCTGAAAAAGTATGCGAGAAATTATTGTCTTTAAGGCTTTATTGTGATACTTTTTATGTGTAAAAATTACGCTTATTATATCTGTTTATCAACTATATCGTTGTAATACTGGCAATGCCAATTAAGAGTTTCTAATGATTTCCTTTCGATGCGATTTTCCCCATTTAATCATTTCTTCGATTACAGGAGCAAATGATTTGCAATAAGGCGTCGATTCGTATTTGACCTGAATTTCGGCATCACGGTCTTCGGTTCTTTTGATCAGCATATTGATCTCCATTTCTTTGAGTTCTCTAGAAAGCATACGTGTTGTAATTCCTGGAATACTGCGTTCAATTTCCCTAAAACGATGATTTCCGTTGCAGATCGAATTGATGATCGGCAAACGCCATTTACCGCCCAAAACATGTAAAGTATCTTGAAGCGCCTGTACTTCTTCTTTCTGATTTCTTTCCATAACAAAACAGCATTAGCTTAGAAAATTAATTGGTTACAAAGTTATACCAAAAATCTAAAATAATGAAAAAAAAACAGTTTAAGATTAAACGAAATTTAAGCTTCAATAATGCTTAAAATAGTTTTCGGAATTTCAGCGAAAGCTTCAAAAGAATACGGTTTAATTAAGTAGGCTTTTACGCCCATATCATCGCATTTTTCTTTGTAAGAAGGATTAATGCTTGTTGAATAAACAAAACACGGAATATTTTTTAATTCATCATTGCTAAGGATTTCTTGCAAAGCTTCAATACCGTCAATAATAGGCATATTGATATCGGTAAGAATAACGTCGGGATTTTCGTTCTGATCGCTTTTTAGATAATTGAGCAGTTCCTCGCCATTGGCAACAAGACTGACTTTGCTAAAATTTGGATTATTGTTAAAAGTCTCTGTAATAACATCTGCATCATCCATGTCATCTTCAGCAATTACGATATGTAAATTATATTTTTCCGGCATTTTATAAGATTGGGAAGTAAAGGTTAAATATTGTTCCTTTGTTCAATATGCTTTCAACGGTAATATTTCCAGAATGGTTTTCCATTATCTTTTTACAGATTGCGAGGCCAATACCGTTTCCTGAGTATTCATTTCTGGCATGCAGGCGCTGAAAAATGACAAATATTTTAAGCAAATGGCTTTCTTCCATTCCAATACCGTTGTCTTTTATCTGAACCTTTACAAATTTAGCATTTTGATTTGGTATTTCAGTATCTAAATTTTCTTCCTGCGAAATTTCTATTACAGGAGCGATATCTGTTTTACTATATTTAATGGCGTTTGAAATAAGATTAGAGAAAAGCTGTCTCATTTGCACTCGAGAAGCTTTAATAATAGGAAGTTTTCCTATTTTTATAATGGCTTTTTTATCAGAAATTATAATTTCAAAATCCTCAATAACTTCCGAAATTATGGTTCTTAAATCTATTTCTGTTCGTTCTTCCTGCGCGGTATGCGAAGAATATTGCACTAAATCATCTACAAGCGAATTTAATCTTAAAGCCGATAATTTCATGACATTTACAGCTTTTGTATCGGCGTCTTTAAAGTAGCTTCCGTCAATTCTGCTGGTATTCATGACAATTTTCCGCAACGGTTCTTTTAAATCGTGTGATATTACATGAATAAATTCTTCTAGATTACGATTGATTTTATTCAGTTCGTTTATTTTTTCTTCTAATTCTTTCTGATGGCGAATTAAAGCTTCTTCATGCTTTTTCTTTTCGGTCAAATCGGTAATTACAATTCCAATGGCTTCTACAGCGGGTTCCAGATCGGTTAAAGCGATATAAGCTGGAAAAGTCTTTTCATTCTCCGATTTTAGAATTATTTCATGTTTAGTAATTCCATATCTCAGTGCTTCTATAAGAGAAATAAACTGCGTTTGGTTTGTAAAATATTCATAAATGTACGTTCCCGTTATTTTTTCTGATGGAAGACCGACTAATTTTGAAAATTGCTCATTGCAGTAGAGTATCAATCCATTTCTTGAAATACTCAGCGCGCCCTGACCGAATTTCTCTATAAGAAGACGATAGGTGTAATCGGCAGTTTCTAGAGAATATAGTTCTGGAACTCCATTACTGCTTACCACAAGCGCATCTACATCTCCTTGTTTTATAGCATTAATAATACTATTTGATTCATAAAGCTCTTCCTTCAGTGATTCAATTTCTGCTAATAAATCGGCTATATTTTTTTTATCTTCCTTCAAACTATTCGCTTATATTAAGTATGTATAATACTTTTTCTTTATCTGATAAATCTCCTAAAATGATTCTTTTAGGTTCTGGCTGTGTTTTGATCAAGGTAGGAATTGCTACAATTTGATGAATCACAGCCTGTTCTTTATCACGGCTGATATCAACAATTTCTAATTCATAATTGTTGGTGAGATAGGTATCGCAGATTTTGCGTATATTTTCGATTGCATGTCCTGATTTAACAGACATACCTGAAACAAAAAGTGTAAACTTATGTTTGGTTGTACTAGTGCCATCAGATGAATCTTCCATGATTAAGAGTTTATAGGTTTGATATTAAGTCCTACAAGCACTCTTTCTTCATTAGAAAGGTCACCTATAATTTTACGAATTGGCTCTGGAAATTTACGCACCAAAGTAGGTACGGCCAAAATCTGATCGCCTTCTGCCAATTGCGGATTCTTCAGCAAATCGATAATCTCGATGCTGTATTTTCCTTTTAAATGTTCCTCGGCATACTTCTTTATGTTTTCCAGCGCCTTGATCGATTTTGGCGTTTGCCCTGCTATATAAAGCAATAATTGCCATTCGGCTACTTCTTTTTTCATTTGATTTATTTTTTCTTAGAAGACAGTTTTTCCTGCAATTCTTCTGTTGCTTTAAGAATGCTTAGTTCTTCTTCAGCCGATTCAAATTCTGTTCTCAATGCTTCAATATTAGCTTCAAGTACTTTGCGTTTACGCGCAATTTCTCTGTCTTTTCGGCTAATTTCGTTTTGAAGCTTAATATCCGACATGGTTTTTTTGAATTGATAAGATTGTCTTGCCGCTCCCGTCAAAATTCCCTGCGGACCTAACTCAACATCTAGTAATTCAATTCCTTTACTTGTAATTACAAATTCTCTAACTTGGTTAGAATGTCCCATTCCGCGCGCTTTGATGATAAAAATACCGCGGTTTCTTTCGCCAACACCTTCCATATCGCGGACTGTAATCCAGGTATCCACCAATGACGAAACCGATTCTTCTGCCAGATCAGGTCTAAAAGTGTCGTTTTGTTTGTTTAATGACGTGAACATGGCGGTAATATTATTGGCTTTTAGCATATCAATCAATCGAACGAGCATGGAGCGCACTTCGTGTTCGCTTCCTACCGAAATAAGATTACTGATCGGGTCAATAATAATTGTAGTAGGCTCAAACTCTTTGATTAGCTTTCTAAGCGTAAGCAAATGCAACTCCAAACCATTTAATGACGGACGGGAAGAATGTATTTGTAAAATGCCTTTTTTGATGTGTTTTTCCAGATCTACTCCAATTGATTTCATGTTGCGAACCAATTGATGCGGTGATTCCTCAAAGGCGAAGTAAATCGTTTTTTCGTTCTTTTCGCATTGTTCATTAGCAAAATAACAGGCAACTGTCGTTTTAGCCGTTCCCGCAGTTCCCGAAACCAAAATATTGCTTCCTCTGTAGAAACCGCCGCCATGAAACATTTCATTTAATCCAGGAACACCTGTAGAAATAATATCTGAGGAAACTTCGTTATCCAATTTTAGAGAAGTGATTGGAAGAACTGAAATTCCTTCTTCATCAATTAAAAACGGATACTCATTCGTTCCATGTGTTGAACCTCTGTATTTTACAATTCGAAGTCTTCTGGTCGAAACCTGTTCAATTACACGATGATCGAGAACAATTACGCAGTCCGAAACATATTCTTCCAGACCTTGACGGGTTAGTGTGGCCTCGCCGCGTTCTCCAGTGATGATTGCTGTTACGCCTTTTGTTTTTAACCAATGAAACAACCTTCGTAATTCAGCTCGTAAAATGGCTTGATTGTCCAGACCAGCAAACAGCGATTCGATGGTGTCCAATACAACACGAGTGGCTTTTATAGAATCGATAGCGTGTCCTAAACGAATGAATAAGCCGTCAAGATCGTATTCGCCTGCTTCCTCAATTTCTGATCTTTCAACGCGAACATGATCTACAACAAGCTTTTTATCTTTTTTAAGCTGTTCAAGGTCAAAGCCTAATGATTTAACATTTAGAGTCAAGTCGTCAGAAGGTTCTTCAAAAGACATGAAAACTCCTGGTTCGTTATGCTCTGTAATTCCTTTTATAAGGAACTGCATAGACAATAAAGTCTTACCGCATCCCGCACCACCGCAGATTAAAGTTGGTCGTCCTTGCGGAAATCCACCTTCTGTAATCTCATCCAATCCATCGACTCCAGTAGGAGTTTTTGGAAATATAAAACTATGTGATTTTGTTTTTTCTTGCACGATAATAAATTTCTGTATTACTCAAATATACCTTTTTTTACAGAATTTTCAATGAATTCTTGTTAAGATTTAACAGGCGTTTAATGAAGTTTTAAAAAAAAATTAAGAGAATTGATTTAAAAATCTAAATAAATCGAAGAATTTTAACCAAAAAAGTAAAGAATGTAGATTCAATATTTAACATGAAAATTAGATTTTTCACTTAAACTTATTTTCATTACTATTTTAATGTTAAAATGTACTTCTGGTATACTCGGTGATACTGGTTACAAAGTTATACCATTTTGAATTTACCTTTGTCTCATTAATTTAAAACACATATAAAATGGACAATTTAAAAAATAAAGTGGCAGTGATAACAGGCGGAAACAGCGGAATAGGTTACGCAACAGCCAAACAATTAAAAGAGCAAGGCGCAAACGTAATTATTACAGGAAGAAGAAAAGAAGCCATAGAAAAAGCAGCTTTAGAACTTGGTGTTAACGCCATCACAGCAGACCAATCGAATATTTTGGATATCGAAAAACTGGCAGCTCAAGTAAAAGCTGATTTTGGTTCGGTTGATATTTTGTTTATCAATGCAGGAATCGCGGGTTTAGGAATGATCGAACAAACCACAGAAGAATTGTACGACAATATTATGAATGTGAATCTAAAAGGTGCTTTTTTTACTTTAAGCAAATTTATCCCGAACTTGAAAGATGGCGCTTCAGTGGTATTTCTTTCTTCGAATACTGCGAGTATGCCGGGTCCGGGATCTTCGGTTTATTCGGCGAGTAAAACCGCTTTGAATTCATTTATGAGATCGGCGGCTTTAGAATTAGCGCCAAGAAAGATTCGTGTCAATTCGGTTAGCCCAGGACCAACTCAAACCGAAGTCATGAACAAAGTTGGCCTAGACGAAACCACCGTAAAAGGCATTATGGATGTCGTAGTAGAAAAGGTCCCGCTAAAACAAATGGGAAAGGCAGAAGATGTGGCTAAAATGGTTTCGCATTTGAGTAGTGATGCTGCGGTGTTTATGACTGGAGCGGATGTTATTATGGATGGAGGGATGAGTTTGGGGTGAATTTTTTAATGTAAGACAAGAGCTTGATAGAGTGTAATTCATATCAAGCTCTTTTTATTTTAATTATGTTATTTAAAACAACTCATTAAAAAGAAAATAGAAAGATGTTTTCAGAATTTTCCAATTGCATTTTTTCTAGAAATAATTCATTATTGGCTTATTATGCTATTTTAATGTCCTATTGAGGAGGTTTTTAATTTTTTGCAGGATTATGTTCGTTGATTGTTTTGTAGGATTTTTTAATCAGGTAAAACAAGCTAACCTAAAACCATTACCTGTAGAGAATGAAAAATAAAATCAAAAGATACATTGCGTTAGTTCTATTTATTACTACAAATTTTTATAGTAATGCACAACTTTATCCTGTTCAATTAACAGCAGTATTCAAAAGTCCATATAGCGTTAAAATCTCAGATTATGCTGGCAGTATGGATACTAAAATGCAGCTGCTGATTAATCCAACCGACATTTCGATAAACAACCGACGGGTTCGTTTGAAACTTTACATACAAGGTAATGGACTTAATATACAAACCAGCGATTATGTACAGGGACAGAAACCGATTTTTATAAACGGCGGAGAACTTCTAACTCTCACCAATACCGATATTTCTGCCTTATTCAGATTAGAAAACCTGCAGGGAATTAACCCTTCACAATATGCAAATGGACTGCCAGAAGGAATGTATAATTTTTGTTTTGAAATGTATGATTACATTACCAATCAAAGAATATCCCAGAAGAGCTGTGCCAGTCTGTATTTAATTTTAAACGATCCTCCACTTTTAAATACACCGCAGAAAAACGAACAGATAGCAGAAAGCGATTTTCCAAATATTATGTTTACCTGGACACCGCGCCAGATAAACGCAACAAATGTTTCCTATAAATTTGAATTAAAACAGCTTTTAGATCCAACACTCGATCCACAGTTTGCGTTTCAAATGTCACCTGTTTTATACGAAGAAACACTTTTTGGAACAGCGCTGCTTTATAATTTAAGCATGCCAGTCCTAACGCCTGAAATGCGCTATGCCTGGCGCGTTCGTGCAGTATCAACAACCGGACTTTCAGAAAATGCAATTTTTAAAAATGACGGCTATAGCGAAATCTATTGGTTTAAATATACCCAAAGGTGCAATGCGCCAACTTTTACGCTATCTGAAATTGTTAGCCCAAGCACCGTAAAAATAACATGGCAGGGAACTCCAGACCATACCAAATATCAGGTTCAGTACAGAAAAAAAGCCATTGCAGAAACCAACAAAAGAGGAAAAACAACTGAAAAAACTTTTGAATGGTTCACTTCTTACAGCCTTAACAATCAGGTTTTATTGACCAATCTGGAGCCAGAAACAGAATATGAGTTTAGAGTAGGTTCCAGCTGTACGACAGAAGCAGATGGAATTCAGAGTTTTACATACTCGAATACCAACACGTTTGCAATACCTAAAAAAGAAAATGCAATTGCAAGCTATAATTGTGGTATAAAGCCTAATCTGAGCATTGCTAATAAAACCCCACTCAACAACCTAATACAAAGCGAAACCTTTACAGCAGGCGATTTTCCGGTTACTGTTTTGGAATTGGGAAAAGAGCATAGCCCTTATACAGGAAAAGGATACATTATTGTGCCATATCTGGCTGACACTAAAATTGCTGTTGAATTTAAAGACATTTTAATTAATACCGACTATCAGCTAATAAGCGGTGTTGTAGAAACGGCATATAATTCAAAATGGGATAATGTTGCTGATGCAAAAGAATTAGCAACAGATTTCAAAGGGTTATTAAATCAGATTACTGGACTATTAGATAAAGCGAATGAGTTAGAAAATCAAAAAATTTCGGGAGCAGTTGAAGAAGAAAAATACAATAAAGACTGGAAAGAAATCTATGAAAATTTAGAAAAAGCAAATGAGCAGTATAAAGCCTTAGTCGAATCTTATAATGTTTCAGATGAACTTAAGAAAAAATTAGCAGATTTAAACCCTGTTTTTGTCGAACTGGCTTCTAATAATTATACCACAGCGGGCGATCAAACCAAAGAAAACTTAACAAAAATAAATGAAAAGTACAATGAACTAGATAAACTGCTCAGCGACGAATGCAATGATGCTTTAAAAAATATAGCCGCCTTTTTAGCCACTGAAAAAGTGAATTATTTGAAGCTGGCAGCAAGCGAAGTTTCAAAAAATACCGGAAAAGATAAAACATACGCCCTTTCAATTTATGATGAAGAAAACGGTAATTTAAGAATAACACATTATAAAGGCTGGAGTATTAGTAATCCTGTACAGAATTTATTCCTGATTGAAACTAAAGACCCAGAATTAAATAAACAGAAAATTACAAAGTTTTGGCTTAGTTATGCTCCTAATAATGTGGATGGAAATGCTGCAGGAGTAGATGTAGTTATATATTTTAAAGACCCTGTGCCAGATCAGGCTGAAGAGTACTGCAAACAAAACGCAAGTATTGCAAAAGGTATTTCTACGCAAGCCCAATTTGCAGACACAATGGAGCAAATGGTATTTTACGGAGCATTAGGACTAGGATCGGTTGAAGCTCTAGGAAGCATAAAAGCAACAGAATGCATTTCAGGATTTACGCTTGATGTTGGTTTTCAAATGGGAATTAATGCTATTGTAAAAAGATTCCTGAATGAAAATTTCACTGTAAAACAGCTAATGAAAGAGGTTTCTATACCTAGTGCTGTGACAAGCTGTGCAACTGCTGCTTTAGTAAATAAATGTGGAACTGCCTGTGCTGGCGCAAGTGGTTTTGCGGTAGGCTTTAGCGATGATGTTTTAAAGCAGATGAAAAGCGGAAAAAGCTTGTCAGATGTAGAAGTAAGCCAAAGCACCTTAAACGGAATAAAGCAGGGAATTTTAAATATTGTAGTTCAAAAAGTAGTTACTTTTGGCATAAGTAAGTTTTCTGCCTGGCGTGGAAAATATACTGCAAAACAGGTTGAAGATGCTTTAGAGGATTTGCAGGCTCATCCTGAGAAGTATGGAGTTGAAGGGAATGTTATAGCGAATACGTTAAAAAAAGTAGCTCTAGGAAGCGACGATTTAAGTCAATTTGCAGTGCAATTTAGAAAAACATTAAGTGAGCCAAACCATAGAGGGAATGTTGCTGTATTTGAATATTTAGATACAAATGGTGTTTTAATAAAAAAAGCTTTTACTACTGAAATAGGAATAGGAACTCATGCTGAACAGATTGCTAAAAATTGGTTTGAGAAAAATGGTATTTCTAATAATAGTGTGAAAAGAATTTATAGTGAACTGGAACCATGTTCGCTTGAGACATCAAACTGTAAAATAATGTTAGAGAAGAATTTCTTTTCTGCGCAAAAATCATTTTCATATGATTATCCAGGGAACAGCACTGCTCCAGCAGAAATTATTGCGAAAAGAAGAGAATCATTAAATCAGAGATTTGAAGCTCTTATAAATTTACTTAAATAATTTACTTATGAATGAGTTTAATGTTGAAACGCATAAAATAAAACTAACTGGAAAAATAAAAAATCAGTTAGATAAAAGTTTAATTTATATTATTGAAAATATTGGATTGCCAAAAAAAATAGTTTATTCTAAAATTAATTTTATAGATCCAATTATTGAAGAATCAATTTTTTGTTTTGGTGAGGCTACTCATCTATCAGATATGAAATTTGGGATTGAACTAAGGACTAATAGAATAATTACATACGGGGGATATAGAGAAAATAGCTTTTATTCTATTATTAATTCAAATTTAGACAAGTTATTATTATGTTCTTTTATTTATGATTTTGTTATTCGTCGTTTAATATTATCGGAATCATTTGGAGCATATTATGAAAATTGTAACTACGAAAAATATGCTAGTTTATTGAAGGAAATGATATTTGATATAGATAAAGAAGCTGCTGAAAAAGGAGCTTGGGCAAGCTTGATAAACGAAATGAGTATAGGGGCAATATAATAAAAGTAAAACCCGATTGCGCGGATTTGCAATCCGTGCCCGTAAAGATTGGTTTGTTCCCTTTGTTAATCTTAAAAGCACATTAAGTAGTATAACTTTTGTTTCAATGATTTGTTTCGTAGTTCACTGTTGCAGGCACGGATTGCAAATCAGCGCTATAGGGTAAGATTAGTGAAATAGTTTTATCTTCTCCTTTTGTAAAAGAAATTAAATAATTATGGAAAGATTTGATTTATGTATTTTAAAACAGAATGTACTAGTTTATGAAGAAGGAACCTATGCTTTCATTCTTGATATGGACGAGGGAGATGATTATCATTTGGAATTATGGAATTTTGAGAAATTAGATGGGGCGGATATTAATTATTTAAATAAGGTATATCTTCGCCTCGCAACTAAAGAAGAAATTGAGGAATATCAAATTAAATTTAAAGAATATTGTAATCGTAGCTAAGGTTATAGTTAAAAAAGAAAGCAATTATTAGTCTTCTACTGAATGTTTTGTTAATGTAGTAAATTTTTGGCTTGAGATAAAAAAAGCTCACCAGAGGGGAATTAATTCTTTCAACCCCATTTGCTGGATTTGCTAAATAGAAATATTATGAAATTATATGATTTGTGTATTGTTGTAGAACACTTAAAGAAGGAATGGAATGGGCAGTTTGCTATTATTATCGAAGATTTTTATCCGGATTATTTTCTAGTTGAGTTATGGACATTTGAGGAGAATAACGAAGTTGAAATGACTTCTCTCTTAACTAATAATTTACGATTAGCTACAAAAGAAGAAATGGAAGAGTATCAAATTAAATTTAAAGAATATTGTCGCAATAAAGGTTATAGTTAAATAAAAAGTAAATATATAAAGGCATTTTAATCTATGTTACTTTTGTTTTAATGATTTGTTTTATGTCTTGCTATTGTGGACACGGATTTCAAATCCGCACTATCGGGTTGATTTTAAAAGAATTAAAATTCAGAAACTTTAAATTCTACTGAAAAAACATTTAATTTATTTGAATAAGTATGGATGAAAGAAATAAATGGTTAAACGCAGTTGAAAAATTTAGAATTGATATCAATACTAGTATAAAATGCCCACATTGTGATAAAGGATATTTAATAACTAAAGATGTCGCTTTTGATGATAATGAAATAGATAAGGGAGGAGAAAGATTTATCGAATGTCCAGCATGTGGTAAATTTGAGGTTGTCTTATATAGGATCCATCCAGAAAACTGGTATTCAAAAAATAATGCAAATGACTTAAGTTAAATATTTAATCCATGTATTCTTTCTGTAACAAACCCTCAATCTTCTTTCAAAGACCAAGGGTTTTAATTTTTTCAAAAAGAATAAACCTTACTCCAAATCCAGATAAGGATCTAAAATTTCGGCTAGTTCATTGAGCCAATAGAAGCTATCTCCAAGTTTGGCAGCATTCAACTGAATGTTTTCTTGATCGTTTAGAACGCCCAAAGCGAGGGTTAGATTTACCTGTCTTATGGCTCTTGCCATATCGAGTGGGTCAATTCTGTTGTTGAAGAAATTCATTAGACCGATTTCGGCTTCTTTTGAAAGGGTTTTGGTACTCATAACTCTGTAATTTAGGAAATATAAAACCCATGTAGCTAAGGTGTCCTACGCTTACAGAAGCGTTACGGTTGTTTCCAATGCCGCCACCATACCACATGGGCAAGAAGTTTTTTAAGTATCATAATTCTGTAATTTAGGAAGCGCAAATATATTAAAAAAGAAGTTGGTTTAATAGTATAAAAAGTAGTATAATTCTTAAATTTTATTTATATGTAACAAACACAAAGTTTTCTTAAAAAACTAAAAATAAAAAAGAGCAACTCAGTACCTTAGCATCTCTGTATCTTAGAAACTAGAAGACATGACCATTCAGCAGTTAAAATATATAGTCGCTTTAGACGAAGAACGGCATTTTGCAAGAGCTGCCGAAGTTTGTATGGTAACGCAGCCCGGACTTACCATTCAGTTAAAAAATCTAGAAGAAGAAATCGGAATTAAGATTTTTGATCGAAATAAAGTGCCGTTGACACCAACTGTTTTAGGAATTGAAATTATTAATAAAGCCAAAAAGATACTTCGTGAAGTAGATGAAATTCGTGATTTTGTGATCAATGAAAAAAATCTGCTGGAAGGAGAGCTGAAACTTGGCATTATTTCCACTTTATCGCCTTATCTGATTCCGCTGTTTATTCAGGCAATGAAAGAAGTGGCGCCAAAAGTACATTTTATTATCAAAGAAGGTTATACGGGACATTTAATGCGCGATTTAGAAACAGGTGTAATAGACGTTGCGATTATGGCTACGCCAACGGGAAACCCGAATTTAATAGAACATGTTGTTTTTAAAGAACCATTTGTTGCCTATTTAAATCAGACGCATCCGATGGCGAATGATGAATTTTACGAAATGCAGCCCGGCGACAAAACCGAATTGTTATTATTGCATCACGAATATTGCTACAACGCACAATTACTAGACATCTGCGGACTAAAAACATCCGATAAAATAAAGGAACAATTTACGTACGATATTAATTCGATAGAAACCTTAAAAAATCTGGTTCGAGCCCATTTAGGATTTGCGATTATTCCTAAACTTTCCACCTTAAACGAATCAGGCGGACTTTTTAAGCCTTTCAAGGAACCTGTTCCCGTAAGAGAAATAAGTCTAGTAGTTTCCGATTCCTTCTCCAAGAAATTATTACTCGAGAAAATGAATGAAGCAATCTGGAACTGCCTTCCCGAATCGCTTAAAAAAGATTTCAATTATAAAAAAATCCGTTGGAACGATTCGCCTTATTTTGTTAAAGCAATAAGTAAGTTGACTTAAATTACAAAATAAAAATTCCAAATTCCAATTACTGTGTAGCTTGGAATTTGGAATTTAGTTATGTTTTTGTCATTTCGACGAAGGAGAAATCACACGCGGGTTTGCGCAATGTTTGTCGCCAATCTTTGTAGAATTTCTAGTGTGATTTGCTTCGCCTGTTCGCTATCGCTCGGGTCTCGTTCCTCGAAATGACAAGCTTATGTATGAATTTATAATTAACCATTAACCATTCACAATTATTTAGATGCTTCAATAATCACATTCGCCACTTTCTCTGGCTGAGAAATAAAAACCACGTGGCTACCTTTAATTTCAGTGATTTTGGTGTTAGAACGTTTGTACATTGCGTACTGAATACTCGGAACAATACTTTTATCTTCAGTTGCTACGATTCCGTAAGAAGGTTTAGTTCTCCAAGCGGCTTTAGTTATCGGTGTTAAAAAACCTTGCGCATGAAAAGCACCTTGCGAAGCATACATAAAATCGGCTTGTTCTTTGCTCAAATCTCCTGCAAAACCAGCGTGGAATTTAGCTTTGTCATAATACGCAATTCCTTTTTCATCTGGAGGCAACACACCATTTTCAGGAGCTGGAGGAGCAGTTTGCAACCATTGAACAGAATTTTCGCCATTATCAGGCTGTAAAGCCGCTACGTAAACCAAAGCCGCAACTTTAGGGTGATTTCCAGCTTCTGTAATTACTGTTCCTCCCCAAGAATGTCCAACCAAAATAGTTGGTCCGTCTTGTTTGTCTAAAGCTAAATTTGTGGCTTTAACGTCATCTTCCAAAGAACTCAACGGATTCTGAACGATGGTTACATTATAACCTTTTTTAGTCAAAACTTTGTATAAACCTTGCCATCCAGAGCCATCTGCAAATGCACCGTGAACTAATACGACATTTTTAATTTTAGGATTAGTTTGTGCGTTTACGTTTGCTGTTGCCAGACTAAAAATTAGTATTGCGAATGCTAAAAAGCTTTTAAATATTGTTTTCATTTTTATAAAATTTTAGATTGTTGATTATTTGTTGAAATTCCGTTTTCCCACAGTTTTGTCATTCCGAGGAACGAGGAATCTCCGCGAAGAACTCTACAAAGATTGGTGATATTCTTTGTGGAATTTCTGGCGTGTCCTTCGACTTCGCTCAGGAAGACAAAGCTTTGCGCAAAGCTTTGGAATTTGGACCCGAGCGATAGCGAACTGGCGAAGCAATTTCAAATATTGGTATTTAATTAAGTGTTACTTGTAAAGTAATTTCAGTATTCAGCAATTTAGAAATTGGACAAATTTCTTTTGCTTTTTGAGCGGTTTGCTGAAACTCTTCTGTAGAAATTCCAGGTACTTTTCCAGTCAATTCTAACTGAATTAAAGTAATAGTTCCGTCTTCAAAAGTTACTTTCGCTGTTGTATCTAAATCTTCTGGAACGAAACCAGCTTCAGATAATAAAAAGCTTAACTGCATAGTAAAACACCCAGAATGTGCCGCTGCGATTAATTCTTCAGGATTGGTTCCAACACCTTGTTCAAAACGAGTTTTAAATGATAATTGCGCATTGTCTAAAGTGGTGCTTTGTGTACTGATGGTTCCTTTTCCTTCCATTCCTGTACCTTTCCAGTTTGCGTTTGCTCTTCTTGTAAATTTCATGATTTCTATTTTTTAAGTTATTTTTTAAGATGTTCAAATCATTTCTTTGATTTTGATGAGACAAAGGTATAGGGAAGGTGTTTATTAATCAAATTAATAATTTTTTATAGTTATAAAAATAATTTATAATAATTGATTAGATGGAGGTTAGAACAAAAAAGACTTTAAATAATAATTTTCGAAAACGGTCTTTTGAAAATGAGTGCCCTAGCCCCGATAGTAGCGGCATCCTTTTTCTTGCTTCTTTAGCAAGGAAAAGATATAGCGGATAGCGGGAAACAGCTCCTAATCAATATCAATGCTTCATTTTAGCCTAACTTATAGGAGCAGATTAAAAATTTTGGTTTGAGAAAAGAAAGAGCATTTAGACACTTATTTGGTTTCAAATTATAATGTGAAACAAAGTAAGCGGCCGATTTGTAGTTTTATTTATGTGGCGAATTTAATTTTATACGAATCATTTTTATACGATGATCGAGAAAATAAGTTTTCAATGAATAATCTAACTTTTAAATTTATGAGAAATGCTTTTCTAATAATTGGAGTTTGTTTGAGTTCAATTTTGTTCTCCTGCAAAAAAGATAAAGATACTGAGCAGTCAAGTTCTGAAACTGGAAAGTCTGAAACTGCCGACTCTACATTAATTGCAGATCGTGGCTGGCCTCGCGAAGCCGAAAATAACGGGACAAAACTGGTTTATTATCAGCCTCAGGTAGACGACTGGAAAGATTTTAAGGAACTTACAGCGAGAGTAGCTTTTTCGCTGACTCCAAAAGACGGAAAGCAGGTTTTGGGTGTGGCTTCTTTGAAAGCAGAAACTTTGGTAGACAAAGACAACCGAAGCGCTTTTATTAAAAATCTTCAGGTAACCGATATCCGGTTTCCAGCTCTGGACGAAAAGAAAGTTCCTGAAATGGAAAAGCTTTTTAAAGAAACGTTGCCTCAGAGCGGAGATCCTATTTCGGTAGATCGTATTTTGGCAGATTTAAGTCATACCAAAAGTCCGCCAAAGGGAATTGCGGCTAAAAACGATCCTCCAGCCATTTTTTACAGTACGAATCCGTCGATTTTGCTTATTGTGCAAGGCGAACCGGTTTTGGTGCCTGTAGAAAAATCGGATATTCAATATGTGGTAAATACCAATTGGGATTTGTTTTTTGATAAAACCACAAAAGATTATTATCTATTGGTAGAGAATATCTGGCTGACTTCGAAAAATGTCGCGGGCAAATGGACAAAAACAACCCAATTGCCTGCGGGTTTGAGCAATCTGCCTTCGGGACAGAATTTTGATGATGTTAAGAAAATGATTCCGCCGCCTTCTTCTGGAGCAGCTCCTGAAGTTTTCTACAGTAATAAACCTGCAGAATTGATTGCGATAAACGGAAGTCCGAAATTCGTTAAAATTCCAGGAACTAAATTGTTATACATTGACAATACCGAGAATGATGTTTTTGCCGATGAAAACAAGGGTCAGTATTATGTATTATTGTCTGGAAGATGGTTTAAGTCTAAAGAACTAACTGGACCGTGGAGTTATGCCAGTAATAGTCTTCCAGCTGATTTTGCTAAGATTCCGAAAGATTCTCCGCGTGCCAATGTATTGTCATCTGTGCCTGGAACGCAGGAAGCGAATGATGCCGTAATGTTATCGCAAGTTCTAACAACGGCTATTTTAAAGAAATCGGATGCTGAGGCAAAAGTAAAAGTATCGTATGATGGAGGAACGCCTCAGTTTAAACCTATTGACGGAACGAAAATGCAATATGCAAGCAATACGCAAGAAAAGATTATAAAAGTGGGCGATTTGTATTATTTGTGTTTTCAAGCAGTTTGGTTTATGTCGACTAGTCCGAACGGACCTTGGAAAACATGTGATTCTGTTCCGAAAGAAATTTATACTATTCCGCCAAGTTCGCCAGTATATAATGTTACGTATGTAACGCAAACCACAACTGATACAACGGTTGAAAGCAGTTCTACTGCGGGTTATTTAGGTGCTTTTATAATTGGTGCTACGTTTGGCGCTATCTTGACTTATGGCACAGGATGGTATTATCCGCCTTATGTATATTACGGTGGACTGTATCCAATTTATCGTCCGTGGCCTTATGCGTATGGAGGAGGAGCAGTTTACAATCCGTGGACGGGAGGTTATGCCGCAGGAAGACGCGTTTACGGGCCTTATGGTGCAGCTGGAACTTCGGCTTGGTATAATCCTGCAACGGGAAGATACGGTCGTTCTGCAAGCGTACAAGGATGGTATGGCGGACGTACGGCTGCAAGTACATATAATCCGTGGACGGGAAATTATGCGAGAACGAATCAAGGGCATAATGCGTATGCGCAATGGGGACATTCGGCTGCTACAAATGGAAATCAGTGGGCACAGACAGGACATATTACAACCCGACGCGGAACTGCGATTGGTTATGAAACTTCAGGCGGAAATAAAGGTGTAATTACCCACAGAAGAGGTGGAGGAACAACAATTCATACCAATAATAATGTTTACGCAGGCCACGACGGACATGTTTATAAAAGAGACGCCAACGGAAACTGGAGTCATTATAATAATGGAAACGGTGGCTGGACACAAGCAGGAACTTTGGGTTCGTCTAAAAAAGCTGGTGAAGGAATTCAGAATAGAGCGAATCAAGGACTTGGGGCAAATGGAGCAGGAGGAAGGATTCAGCGCGACAGACCTAATGAAGGTCTTGGAGCAAATGGCGCAGGCGAAAGAATTCAGCGCGATAATTTGCCAAAAGCTAATCAGAACCTAGGAGGCGAAACTCGAATAGGAGACGGAATTCAGAGAGATAATTTCCCTAAGGCAAATCAAACACTCGGACAGCCAAATAAACCACTTGGAGAAGCTGGACGTCCAGATATTACAAATGATCTTGATCGTTCGGCTATTTCAAGAGACCGTGGTGAAATGCAAACCCGAAATTTCCAAAACATCCAAAGAAGCGGAGGCGGATTTAATGGAGGCGGCCTCGGCGGTGGCGGTTTCAGAGGCGGAGGAGGTTTTAGAGGAAGAAGATAAAAAGTAAAGGTTAATTAATTCAAAGAAATCAGGATGGTGGTAAAATACTAATCCTGATTTTTTTTGTGCTCGTTTTTTTTGCCACAAAGGCGCTAGGGCGCTAAGTTTTCTTTTTAAAGTTTTGCGAATTCTTATTTTAATCGAAAAGGTTTATTTCACGCAGATTTTAAATAATTTAAGCAGATAAAGGCAAATTATTTTCTAAAATCTTAAAAATTAAATCTGCTAAAATCTGCTGGATCTGCATGAAACAAAAATCCTTTTAATCCTTTTAATCTGTGGCAAAAAATAAAGGCAAAACTTTGCCCCCGAAGTCTCGGGATCGCGTCTTTGCGAGATTAAAAAAAACTTTGCTTCCAATAGCTATCGGGATTGCGTAAATCCTTGCGTCTTTTGCGGTTAAACCTCAAACATTTTACCTCTCACATATCACAACTCACACACTGTCCATTTCACCCTGAAGTTTGTCCATTCCACCTATTTTCTGATTTCGTATGAAGGGTTATCGAAATACTTTTGACGAAGAAATTAACGAAAAACAAATAATTTAAATCAGAAGTTATGGAAACGAAAAAACAAAAAACATGGGTTATCATCGCAATTATTGTTTTAGGAATTATTGCCTTTTTAGTTCCAAATCAGATTGCGGCGCAGGGAGTAAAACGCATCGATTTACAAAAACATGATCTAAGTACTCCAGGAAAAGAAATGGTTCAGGCACGAATCGATTTTGACGGACATTCTGCTTTTGTGAAACATTCTCATCCAGGTGAAGAAGTGATTTATGTGGTTGAAGGTTCGCTTGAATATCAAATAGAAGATGAAAAGCCAGTGACTTTAAAGGCGGGTGAAGTACTTTTTATTCCAGCAGGCGTAGTGCATTCGGCTAAAAATAATACAAATGCGAAAGCATCAGAACTGGCGACTTATATTGTGGAAAAAGGAAAACCGATACTTGTAATGAAAAAATAGTTTCAAGTTTAAGGTTCTTGCCGCGAAGGCTCAAAGACGCAAAGATTTTTTTTACCACAAAGTCTACAAAGATTTTTATTATAAATACCTTAATAATAATTATTCTTTAAAAAAACTTAGTGCCTTCGTGTCTTTGTGGCAAAATCTCTCCCTGTCCACTTCAACCGTAACCTTGTCCACTTCACCTTTTTTTGCCTTTTAAAACAAACAACGTCAAGATACCTTTGACAAAGAAATTAACTGATAATCAACTAATCAAAAAATAAAAATTATGAAAACACTATCAAATATTCTAATCGCTATTCTTTTTATGAATGCAACTTTCACTCAAGCACAGACTTCAAAACAAAAAACAATTGAAGTAAACAGTTCACTTGGAACTTTAAAACAAATCAATGCCGGATTATTAAACGTAGGTTATACTGAAGCAGGTCCGTCAAACGGAACTCCAGTAATATTACTTCACGGTTGGCCTTATGATATTCACAGTTACAACGAAGTCGTTCCGATTTTGGTTGCAAAAGGATACCACGTTTTCACACCTTATTTACGTGGATTCGGAACAACGACTTTTCTTTCGAAAGATACTTTCAGAAACGGTCAGCAAGCAGCTTTAGCAAGTGATATTATCGCTTTTATGGATGCACTAAAAATTGACAAAGCCGTAATTGGCGGTTTCGATTGGGGCGCTAGAACAGCAGTTGTAGTATCTGCACTTTGGCCAGAACGTGTAAAAGGTTTGGTTTCAGTAAGTGGTTACTTGGTGGTGAATCTAGAAGCAAACTTAAAACCGCTTCCTCCAACAGCCGAATTAGGATGGTGGTACCAATATTATTTCGCAACCGAAAGAGGAAAACAAGGTTACACACAAAACACTTACGATTTCAATAAACTAATCTGGAAAATCGCTTCTCCGCTATGGAATTTCGATAAAGCAACTTACGATCAAACAGCTCAATCTTTTGATAATCCAGATCATGTAGCGATTGTGATTCACAATTACAGATGGAGACAATCTCTGGAAGCAGGTGAAGCTAAATACGATTCTTTAGAGAAACGTTTGGCGACAAAACCAGAAATTAAAGTTCCAACCATTACAATAGGAAGTGATTTTGACGGCGCTTTTGCGGATGGAAAAGTTTACGCAAACAAATTCACAGGAAAATACGAACACAGAGTTTTAAAAGGAATCGGACATAACGTTCCGCAAGAAGATCCAAAGGCGTTTGCACAAGCGATAATTGACGTATCTAAATAATGGTGAATGGTTAATTATTCTCTCGCATTTCACTTTTACATTCCACAAAACAGCAACATTAAGCATATAAAAATTTACAATTAACAATTCACAATTTACAATTAATAACATGGAAACAAAAGTTTTATACACAGGAAAAACACACACAACAGGCGGTAGAGAAGGAGCTTCTCAAAGTTCAGATGAACAATTGAATATCAAATTAAGTGCACCAGGATCTTCGCGTCCGGGAACAAATCCAGAGCAGTTATTTGCTGCGGGATGGTCGGCTTGTTTTATTGGAGCTTTAGGAATTGCGGCTTCTAAACTTGGAGTTAGACTTCCAGCCGAAACTGCTGTAGACGCCGAAGTAGATTTGTGCGTAACAGAAGGCGAATATTCTCTTCAGGCAAGATTAAATATCAGCCTTCCAGGAATTGACACTTCAACAGCAGAAGCTTTGGCAACGCAAGCGCATCAGACTTGTCCGTATTCTAAAGCGACAAGAGGGAATATAAACGTTGAGATTAATATTCTTTAATGGTTTTAAGTTATGAGTTGATGCGATAACTCAGCTCTCAACAAACCTGACAGGATTTTAAAACCTGTCAGGTTTAATAAATTTAATTATGAAAAAGATAAAAATTTTAAGTGGATTTATAATGCTGTTTCTTTTAATTGGAAATAGCGTTTTTAGTCAGAAATCAGATAAAAAAGGTTTTGCGCTATTGGAATTATATACTTCAGAAGGCTGTTCGAGTTGTCCGCCAGCGGATGAATTGCTGGGGAAAATTCAGAATGAATACCGTGATAAAAACGTTTATGTATTGGCTTATCATGTAGATTATTGGGATAAACAAGGCTGGAAAGACATTTTCAGTAATGCTGATTTTACAAAAAGACAATACGATTACGCTCAATTTATGGGAAAAGAACCAATCTATACGCCTCAAGTAATCATTAACGGAAAAACAGATTATATCGGTTCTCAGGAAACGAGTTTACGAAACGGAATTAAATCGGCACTTTTAAAGCCAGTTTCGGCGAGTTTAAGTTTAGAGGCAAGCCAAAATGCTAATTTGCTTTCTGTAAATTATAATGTTGAAGGCACTTCAAAAAATAGCCGTTTATTGCTTGCAGTTGTTCAGAAAGAAGCCAAAAGTAATGTAAAAAGAGGCGAGAATGCGCATCGGGTTCTATCGCATTATCAAATTGTTCGTAATCTGGAATCTGTAGATTTAAACAAAGCCAAAAAAGGAACAGCAGCGATTCATCTTCCTAAAAATTATAGTGCACAGGATTTCGAAATTATTGGATTTGTTCAAGATATGAATTCAGGTGCTATTTTGGGAGTTAAGAAGGCTTAGATTTTTTTGTTTCACGCAGATTTAAAGTGATTTTAGCAGATAATTTCAGTTTGTTTTTAATCTCGCAAAGTCACAGAGACGCAAAGTTTTTTATTCTCATTTTTTGTCATTTCGAGGAACGAGAAATCTCACTAGAAATTCCGCACAGATTTTCGCCAATCTTTGTCGAATCTTGAGTGAGATTTGCTTCGCCTGTTCGCTATCGCTCGAGTCTCGTTCCTCGAAATGACAAAACGTGTAAGGAAACTGTAATAAAAAAAATCTGTATAGATCTGCTAAAATCACTTTAAATCTGCGTGAAATCTTTTTCAAATAAACTTATCTTTGATCATAACAAACCAATTACAATATGGAAAAAACAAAACGTTTTCAGGTTTCGCTCAAAGTCATTTGGGGGAGTTCGGTTGCATTGGCAGTTATGGCTTCAATACCTAAATTATTTGATGCCGATTCTACACCTGGTGATCTTATTATAAACTCCTCAATTACACTGCTTTTTTCCCTTTTTATATGGTATTACAACATTTACAGTTTACCAAAATTCTCTGCTAATCATGCCAATAAAAGCCTCTTTAACTGGAAACTTTTACTGAGTGTTATTCTAGGGATTGTCTTAATGGTGATTTTAGTAATCGCACATCAAGAACTGTTTCAAGTTTCAAAAATGGATGCGCCAATCATGTTCGAACTACGCGGAGTTTTGATCAACTTGATTGTGTATATGTTTCTGCATCTACTTTTTCAAAATTATCAGACACAGCAAATGGGAGTCGAGTTAGAACGCACAAAAGCCGTAAATCTAGGTGCTCAATACGAATTATTGAAACAGCAGGTAAATCCGCATTTTTTGTTTAATAGTTTGAATACGCTAAAATCGATGGTCGATATCCAAGATCCGCAGAGTTCGGATTTCATCTTGAAATTATCCGATTTTTACCGTTTTACTTTAGAAAGCCGAAAAATGGATTTGATTCCGCTTAGCGAAGAGCTTCAGATTTTAGATTCGTACGTATATCTGCTGAAAGCGCGTTTTGAAGACGGATTTGTTTTAGAAAACGAAATTGATCCAAAGCAGTACGATTCGGCAATTCCGCCTTTTACTTTGCAATTATTAATCGAAAACTGCATCAAACACAATGTTGTTTCTTTAGATAAACCTCTCAAAATAAAGCTTTATACAGAAAATGAGTTTTTAGTAGTTGAAAATAAAATTCAGCTTAAAAGAGGCGCCGTGTCTACAGGTGTTGGTTTAGATAATATCAATCAGCGTTTTATGCACCTGATTCACAAAGAAATCGAAATTGATAAAGACGAAACTACCTTTAAAGTAAAAATACCCCTAAATTATGACTATCATAATAATTGAAGATGAAGTAAAAACGGCTAAAGCACTTGGCCAATTAATTCTGAGCATCAGACCCGATGTTCAGATTTTGTCTTATATACAAAGCATTGACGGCGCAGTAGATTATCTTTTGGAAAATGATCAACCAGATCTTATTTTTATGGATATTCAGCTGGCAGACGGCCAATGTTTTGAGATTTTTAAGAATGTTGAGGTTTTGTCGCCTGTAATTTTCTGTACCGCTTTTGATGATTATGCCATCGAAGCATTCAAATCAAACGGAATTGATTATGTTCTAAAACCTTTTTCAAGAGATAGCATTTCGCAAGCTTTGAAGAAAGCAGGAGAACTGAAAAATTTCTTTCAGAGAAATAAAAAAGCAATGCCCGATTTTGATTATTTGCTTACGCGAAATGGCGAAAACAAAGGCAAAAGCAGTTTTTTGGTTTTTAAAAACAATAAATATCAGACTGTTTTAACCGAGAATATTGCTTTTTTCTTCATCAAAAACGAAACGCCGACAATTATGACTTTAGACAAAAACGAATACCCGTTAACGCAGTCTTTAGATGAAATTCATAAGCTTTTATCGCCAATTCAGTTCTTTAGAATCAATAGACAATATTTGGTTAATTTTTCGGCAATTCGCGAAGCAGAACATTATTTTTCGCGTAAAATAATCGTGAAATTAAGTGTTCCAACAGAAGAAAAAATATTAGTGGGAAAAGAAAAAGCCACCGCATTTTTGAGCTGGTTAGAAAACCGATAAAACCAATTAATTTATCGTTTTTTAGATAAACTAATTGGCTTGATTTTATAATCCTGGAAACATAAAACAGCTTATAAAAAACAAAGCTGAAAGTATAAAACAGAGAATTAGAATAATCTTTTTCATTGGAAATAATTAAATTAAAAATTAGTAAGAGGTAGACTATTACAAAAGATAGCATCTTTCTGTAAGCTTCGGAGAAGCGAAATGTTTATAGACAAAAGTATACGGTTACAATATAAAGCTCCAGAGGAGTGACATATTTTTTAAACTATAATATATGTCGCTCCGCTGGAGCTTTTTTCGTGTGTCTAATTGAAATTCTATAAATATTTTACCCCGCTGGGGTTTCTATTTATAAAATGTTTTTAATATTCAGTCAAACACAAAAGAACTTTCCTTTTGAGAAAGCCTCTTGTTTTTACTATCTCTATTAAAAGTTTTCGATAGACGCACTATAAGTAGCCGTATATAATTTTCTGTACATTGCATAAGTTACGCTTACCATTACAAAGGCAATAATAGCATCAGTTGCTGCGCCAAAACCTAAAACAGCTATTTTTGAAAAGAAGGCGAAAATGATATCGAAAAAGACTCCTGCGAAAACCCATTCTTTCAATCGTAATAATTTGTTTGGAATTAAAAGTGTAATGACTCCAGCCACTTTAAAAACGCCAAGGATATAAATAAAATGCGCTGGATAACCTAATTGTTGTGTAATTCCCCAAACCAATGGATTGTTTGTTAATTCGAAGAAACCGCTTGCGCCAAACCATAAAGAAGTTAATACTGCGCCTGTCCAATAGATAATTTTTGTTGTTTTTGAGTTCATGATTTTGATATTTAAAGTTATTTAACGGTACAAATGTGCGTTGAAAGCCTTAAAAATGAAATCGGAATTATGTTGAAACGGACAAACTTTAGGGTGAAATGGACAGGGAGTGACTTGGTGTTTTTTACCGCAAAGTGCGCTAAGGTTTTTTCTCTAGATTGCGTTTTAAGTTCGCAAAGTTGTGCAAATATTGTGGTTTTTAATCTCGCAAAGTCGCAGAGTTGCGGAGTTTTATTTCACGCAGATTTGAAATGATTAAAGCAGATCTGTGCAGATTTTTTAAAAATAAAAATTAAATCTGCAAAATCTGCGTGAAACAAAATCCTTTTAATCCTAATAATCAATGGCTTTAAAAATAAAATCCTTTGCGACTTTGCGAGATTATAAAAGACAACGCTTTGCGAACTTAAAAACACAATCTAAAGCAAAAAAAACTTAGCGAACTTTGCGTTAAAAAACTACACCGACATTTCAGCAATTAAATACTGCATCAATTCGCTTGCTTTATGGTATTTTAAATTGCTTGTATTTTGCCCTGACCAAAAACTAATCATGTCGGTTCTTCCTTGGGCGAGTGCGGCTACTTTTAAAGGTGTGATTAATTTGGTTTGAAGAGGAAAAGGAAGTACTTCAGTTTCAAAAGGAATAGCATCGGAGATTTTATTGCTAATCATTCGGCCCATTCTTCCTGTAAGCGATTTTGAAACCGTAGTTGGAATATTCGGATTAGTAAAAAGCATTTCTTTATGAACAGGCGTCGCACCCGATTCATCTGTGACCATAAAAGCAGTTCCTAATTGTACAGCATCGGCACCTAAAGCCATTGCGGCTTTTATTCCTTTTGCATCTATGATTCCGCCTGCGGCAATGATTGGTGTTTTAGTTTTTGCTTTTAATTGCTGTACAAGACTGAATAATCCTGTAAAAGAATCTTGTGCCGGTTTTAAGAAAGAAGGTCTGTGTCCGCCTGCTTCAAATCCTGCAGCGATAATTGCATCTACTTCTGCATCTTCTAGAGCAAGCGCTTCTTCTAAAGTCGTTGCCGCGCCAATGGTTTTTATGCCTAGTTTTTGGCTTTCTTTCAGTATTTCTTTTGACGGAATTCCAAAAATAAAGCTAAAAACAGGGGGTTTCAGTTCGAATACAACTTCTACTTGTTTTTCAAATTTAGAAGGAATATCAGAAGATAAATCAGGAAGCGGAATCCCTAATTCATCAAAATACGGTTTAAAATTCTGTTTTATCTTTTCCAGTTTTTCTGGAGGGTAATTTAGAAGTTCTTTGTCAACATCATTAACCCACAAATTGATATTGTAAGGTTTAGAAGTAACAAGCTTGATTTCTTTTCCAACTTCATGTATTTCTTCTGGTGTAAGTGTATAGGCGCCATAACTGCCTAATCCGCCAGCATTGCTTACAGAAGCCAATAGAGCGGTAGTTGAAAAAACACCGCCCATCGGACCTTGTAAAATTGGATACTCAATACCTAGTAATTGTGTTATTTTGGTTGAATTCCACATTGAATTTTAATTTACTTTAGTTGCTAATTTGTTACTGATAACCCATTTGCCATCAACAACGATAAGGCTTAAAAGGTCATAATAATTATACTCGAATATCGGAACTTGAACTTTCGCGACAGCGGTATTATTGATGATTTCTAAAGATAGAATTTTCATTTTGAATTCTTCTCCCAATTCCTGTGGACTTTTACGGTTTTTTACTCCTTCTAGATATTGATTTACGGTTTTAAAATGAGTTTCCCCATTAATATCAAAACCAACAATTGCCTCTTGATGAAAAACACTTCGCAATAAAGGAACATCGCCTGTATAAATTCCGTTAAAATAATTCATAAGCACAGCTGTAATTAGAGCTGCATTTGTGCCAAAATTTTCCATGATTTTAATTTTTGAAGTTATCAGATGCTGTGTCCAGCAACGTGACCGCCATCTAAATTAATGATTTCGCCAGTTACAAAATTGCTTTCGGCTAAATAAAGAGCCAATTGCGCCACATCATGGGTTTCTCCAATGCGTTTCAATAAATGTAATCCAGCCAAACTATCAGCATTGTCTACGCCAGTTTTAGCTTGAAGCGGACTTCTAATAATCCCTGGAGCAATCGCATTTACTCTAATATTGTTTTTTCCGAATTCTGCAGCAAGTTGTCTTGTAAAGGCATGAACGCCGCCTTTGCTAGAAATAGGCGCAGTTGCAGGAAATCCATCGATGGCATGATCTACCAAAACGGTTCCGATATTAATAATTGATCCTTCACCTTGTTGCAGCATTTGTTTTACGGCCGCTTGGCTTGTAAAATAAGTTCCTTTTAAATTAATGTTTAAAAAACGATCTAAGTCTTGTTCTTCAACATCTAAGAAAGATTGTGGCTGAAATATCCCTGCATTGTTTACCAATACATCAACACTTCCGAAACGTTCTAAAGCAGTTTCAACTAATTCTTTTCCGGTTGCAATACGGCTTACATCACCTTGTACCATTGCCAGCTGATTCGCATGTCCTAATTCTTTAAAAGTAGTTTTAAGATTCTGCAAATTGGCAGAATTGATCACTACATTGTAGCCTTTTTCTAAAAATAATTGAGCTATTGATTTACCGATACCTGTTGAGGCACCGGTTACTATAATTGTTTTCATTTTTTCCTGATTTTAAGTGATTATTTCTTTTGAGCCGTAATGCCTCTTTCGCGCAAGACAGAAACCTGTTCGCCTGCAAATCCCCAATCGTCTAATTCTATTTCTTGAATCACGATGTGTGTAAGGCTCGGATCTTTGTCCAAAACATCTGTTATTAATTGGGTAATGCCAGAAATGAGCTGCTGTTTTTGTTCTCTTGTAACACCTTCACGAGTTACTTCAATTTTTACATATGGCATGATTTCTAAGTATTAAGCAAGTTTTGCTGTTAGATTAACATCCAATTCAAATTCGTTGTAAATCAAAGTATCTCCAAGATTGGTGAAGAAATTTCCAGAACGGAATTTCATATCATATTTGGTACGGTCAATGATGATTTTACCAGAAGCTTTCAAATCGTTTTCATTTTTTTTCACTTCCAAATTGAAACCAATTGGATGTGTAATGGCTTTAATAGTAAGATTGCCTTCGATAAAATAAGCTGAAGAAGATTGTTTAGAAACAGCCGTAATGTCTAAAGATGCAGTTTTGAATTTGTCTGTAGAAAAGAAATCGTCAGAAGCCAAATGTCCTGCAAACTGCTGATTTGTTGCAGAGTCGGTAACATCAAGAATTAAGATAGAAGTAGTGTCTATAACGACATTTCCGCCAGTAAGTTCATCATTAGAAAAAGTAAAATTACCATTCTCGATATTAATTGTTCCATTGTGTTGTCCAGTAACTTTTTTTCCTATCCAGTTTACTTGACTTTCAGTATTCGAAATTTTAAAATTTTTAGTTTCCATTATTCTGTATTTTAAATTGTTATTAATTTATAGTACAAAGTAATGGCGGTATTCCAAATAGATTACGTGATGTAGATCACATTCGTCAATGTGGTTTAGAAGCGTTGTACAATCGGCTTAAAGTTTCTCTGGATACACCAAGATAAGCGGCAATTAAATGTTTAGGTACGGTGTTGTATAAGGCAGGATAGAGCGAAAGCAATTCTTCGTATCTCGTTTTGGTGTCATTATTCATAAAAGAAAGCAATCTTTTCTGAGAAGCCACGTAACCGCGATTGGTTCTCCATCTAAAAAAATGTTCTATTTCATGTATTTCGCTACAGATTTTCTCTCGATCCTGATTTGAAAGAGAAAGAATTTCAACATCCGACACACAATCTACATTAATAGTAGCTTTAGTTTTGTTGTAAAGCGCCGCATAATCAGAAGCCCACCAAGTTGGCATAGCAAACTGTAGGATGTACATTTTTACGTCATCATTGACATAAAAGGACTTTAAACAACCTGAAATTACAAAATACTCTTTGTCAACGTCCTGACTTTCACTAATAATAGTTTGCCCTTTCTTAAAAGTTTCTGTTTTAAAATGCGAAAAGAAATAATCAAACTGTTCGTCTGTTAAGGTGACAATTTTAGAAACATGGTCTTTTAATAAAGATTTGGCATCCATCGCTGAAGTTTTAATAAAAGTAAAAGTAATAAATATTAAAACGGTCAGAGCTTATTATTTTTTATCGTTTTTAAAGTAAGAAACAAAAAAGGAAAGTCTGTTTTTTCAGGAATGAAATTTTACGGTTGAGCTTCAAAAAATGATAGTTGGGTTACTAAATTTCATGCAGAAGTAAATAATTAGGCAATTTTACTAGAAAATATCACGCCTAATTTTATTTTATGATTTCACCTCTTACTATAATCGCCGCTACTAATTTTTCTACGATTGCCAATAATGCTGTTACTTATGCAGCTGGACTTGCAAAAGCAACTGGCGCAAAGCTTGTTTTATTTAATTCATTTTCTCTGAGTGTTCACAGCGCCAATTCGCATATAACGGCCGATGCGATGCAGAAGCAAATTGATAGAGCAATTTCAAGATTAGAAAATCTGGCTAAAGAAACAGCCGATGTGTTTAAAATTGAAGTTGATTCAATTTGTACTTATTCCTTTTTAGAAGACGAACTTCCACGAATAATTGAGCAGACTAATGCAGATGCTGTTGTTATGGGAATGGCAGAACGTTCTTTTGAACAAGAATTACTTGGAAATTCAACTACAACAGCGATCAAGAATCTTCATATTCCAGTTTTAGCAGTTCCTGAAAATGCACGTTTTCAAAGTATAAAAAAAGTGCTTTATGCTTGTGACAGTTTAAGTTTTTCGGCTATTAAAAAGTTCAGCTGGATTAAAAGTACTTTAGGAGATTTTGGTGCAGAAATCGAATTTTTTAGCGTAGATGAAAAGTTGGATGATTTGAAAGAAGAACAACACAGAATTTTGATGAATTCGAATATCGAAAAAGAATTTGAAGACGTAAAATATTTATATAAAACCGTAAGATCAAACGCTGTAATCAACGAAATTAGAAAAGAAATTAAAAATTATGAGGCCGATTTGTTGATTATGGTGCCTCAAAAATACGGTTTTTGGGATTCTTTGGTTCACAGAAGCAAAACTAGAATTTTGGCAGCGGGGCTTGATATCCCATTATTGTCGTTTCCAAATTATTAAAGATTAATTTGATTTAAAAATAATGATATAAAAATTAAGAGGTTTTTTTGAAGAAATTTTATCAAAATAAATTTTAACAGATTTTTTTTGATTTTAGGGATTTTATAATTTTTAGCGCTTGTTGCCGAATTTCAAAATTATATTTTAACATTTCAGGCAGTTTTGTTAATTATTCTTAATTACCTGCTTGTTTCAGATATTTTTAAATTAATTTTGTAGCACTCTAAAAACTTAATGCAGATAGGTTTTTTATCAGTTTGGCAATAGCTAAAATTGGAAATGATCTACAAACTGAAACAGCATTGTATGATTTTAAAAATAAGATAAATTAAAGATTTTATACCAAGCACTACCGAGAGAATACTTGGTGTAGATTTTTAATTTATTTTAATTGGATTTTGTAGAATGTTTTTAGTTTGTTCGGTTTTTTTAAAACACTAATTTCTCAAAACAGCTGTAGTCAACAGATTTAATCGGCTTTTAAGGATGCTGTTTGGCTTCCTGTGTCAGTTCTAAATGAGCTGAAAAGAAGAGAAAAAGTAGTAAGCATTGGGTTCTAAGAGTACAAAGCTTAAAACAAAAACAAAAACAATGGGCGCAGTAATTACAGCAATAGGTGGTTTCGTACCATCATCAATCCTTACCAATAAAAAGATTTCAGAAACAGTTGATACATCGGAGGAATGGATCATCAAAAGAACTGGAATTAGAGAACGTAGAATCGCAGATGACGATACGGCAACATCTGATCTTGCTGCAGCAGCGATTGAAAATCTTATCGAAAATTATAATGTAGATCGTAGTGAAATTGAAGCTTTGCTTGTAGCAACAGCAACTCCAGATCACATTTTAGCTCCAACAGCAAGTATCGTTTGCGATAAAAGCGGACTTACAAATGCTTTTGGAATTGATATGAATGCAGCTTGCAGCGGATTTTTGTATGCGCTGGAAATGGGTGCAAACATGATCGAAAGTGGACGCTACAAGAAATTAATCATCGTTGGAGCAGATAAAATGAGCTCGATCGTAGATTATGAAGATCGTAATACTTGTATTCTTTTTGGAGATGGAGCAGGAGCGGTTTTGTTAGAAAAAACAGAATCTGATGCAGGTTTAATGAAAACGATTCTTAAAACAGACGGAAGCGGTGTTTCTTCTTTGGCTGTACCGGCTGGAGGTTCTAGAAATCCAACTTCAATGCAAAGTCTTTTACACAGAACACATTATTTAAAACAAGACGGAGCTTTTGTATTTAAAAGAGCCGTTGCTGCAATGAGCCAGGTTTCGCAAGATGCTTTGGCAAAAAATGAATTAGAAGCAGACCAAATTGACTGGGTGGTTCCACACCAAGCTAATTTGAGAATTATTACTGCTGTAGGCGAAAGCTTAGGAATTGATTTTGAAAAAGTAAAAGTTAATATCGATCGTTACGGGAATACAACTTCTGCAACAGTTCCATTATGTTTATGGGATTTTGCGGCTGATTTTAAAGAAGGTCAAAATGTATTGATTACTACTTTTGGAGCAGGATTTTCTTGGGGTGCAACGTGCTTAAAATGGGGCGTAATGCGCGAGAAGAAAACCTTTCGATCGGTAAAAGCAGATAATGTAGAAGAGAATATTTTAGTGGAACACTAAAATATCGATTTTAATAGTTAAGGGAATAAATGAAGGGAAAGAATAAGAATAAAAAATCGGGCAAGAATTTTTTCTATAAATACTACAGGGTTATAGTAATTCCAGCCGTTTTTCTGGTTTATCTTTCATCTTATTATTTTCTGAATCCGTATAGAAATTTTGAAGAAGAAGGTTTGCTCGATTTAGATCAAACCTTCGATATCTTCATTATTTTATTGTATTGCGCCATACTTACAGAACTGACCTTGTTTGTTGGTCGAAAATTAAATAATTATATTCGCTGGGAACAAAATCCAGCTTTTCGGGCAATCGCACAATTTATTTGTCTTATTGCTGGAAACATTCTTCTTAATTATTTTTTCTCTTGTCTTTGGGATTATTTATATCCATGTACCGCTTTACAAGAAAATGACTTAGTTACCATTTGGCAGTCAAAAATTATGGCAGCCATTATTTCGCTGTTCATAAGTGCCATTCATACTGGAATATTTTTGCTGAACAGATGGCGTTTAAATGCAATCGAAACGGCTGAATTAAAAGTTAAAGCTTCAGAACTTCAGGAAGCAGTTACACGTTCAAAATTAGAATCTTTAAAAATGCAATTAGATCCGCATTTTGTGTTCAATAATTTCAGCACTTTGACCGAATTGATTTATGAAGATCAGAAAGAAGCGGCTTCGTTTTTAGAAAATATAACGAGAGTATATCGTTACATGATTTCAAATTCAAATAAAGATACCATTACGGTAAAAGAGGAAATCGAATTCCTGAATGCCTATTTTTATTTACTAAAGAAAAGACTCGGAGACAAAATTGATTTGAATATTGAAGTTGATGCTGCTTCGTTTGCACTTCATTTACCACCATTAACCTTGCAGTTATTGGTAGAAAATGCTGTAAAACACAACATGGCAACTTTGGCTAATCCGCTTACTATTACTGTTTTTTCTGATTCTGGCGATATTATTGTTCGAAATAACTTGCAGAGAACTGCGGGGAAAAGTTTGGCTTCAACAGGAATTGGAAATAAAAACATTGAATTCCGCTATAAAATTTTATCTCAGAGAATGCCAACTTTCAGTGAATCAAACGGCTATTATGAAGTACGTCTGCCATTAATTTAAGAGTTATGAAAATTTTAATTGTAGAAGATGAAAGCATCAACGCCAGCCGATTGAAAAGATTGCTGGAAGAACTAGAACCCAACTGTGAAATTTTAGGCATTATTGACACTGTTGTGGATACAGTTGCATGGCTGAAATCGAATCCAACTCCCGATTTAATTACAATGGACATTCGTTTAGCAGACGGATTGAGTTTTGCTATTTTTGATGAAATCAACATCACTTGTCCTGTAATTTTTACCACAGCTTATGATGAATATGCGATTCGTGCCTTTAAAGTGAACAGCATCGATTATTTGATGAAACCTATCGAAAAAAACGAATTGGAGTTTGCTTTAACCAAATTCAACTCTTTAAATAAAAATGAAACTAGCGTTACCAATATTGCTGGAATTCTAAAAGAACTGATTGAAAAACCTGTGTTTAGAATGCGCTTTTTAGTAACCTATCGCGACGGTTATAAAAGTATAGATGTTTCCGATATCGACTTTATATATTCAGAATTCAAAACCAGTAATTTGTTTCTTAAATCTGGTGTAATGGTCTCTATTCCACATACTATGGAAGAACTGGAGCAGGAATTAGATCCGAATATCTTTTTTCGTGCTAATCGCCAGTTTTTCATTCGTGCAGAAAGCATCAAAGCTATTGCGAATTACTTCAACGCAAAACTTAAAATCCAATTAAAACTTGATCCTGAACGAGAGGTGATAATTAGTCGTGAAAAAACGCCTTTCTTTAAACAGTGGATGGATAGATAAGAAAGTTGCTAAGGCTCTAAGATTTTTTGTTTTGCCACAAAGGCGCTAGGGCGCGAAGTTTTTTTAATTAAAGTTTTATCGCAACGTTTATAACATATCCTTTTTTAATTCCTTTATTCTTTTAAAAACTTAGCGTCTTAGCGTCTTCGTGGCAAAAAATCATAGCAAAAAAACTTAGCGACTCCACGTCTTTACGAGATTCCTTTTCAGTATTTTAATCTTTATCTAAAATCCTTTTAAATATTAACTGAAAACTAACGCCATTTTCATTTTCAATAAATAAATCTCCCTCAAGAGTATTGCTTAAACCGTTGATAAGCGTCATTCCGAATGAATCACTATTTTGCAGTTCTGTGATATCCAATATGCCAATTCCGTTATCAGAAATAAGAAGCTTATAGCAGTTTTCTGAAATCTCAGACAGTGATAGATTAATAATGCAGTTTGCGTTATCCTTAAAAGCGTATTTTATTGAATTGGTAATGACTTCGTTGATAATTAATCCTAATGCAATTGCTTGCGAAATATCTAATTCGATCGGATCAATTTTTACTTCAAAATGAATGTATTCTGCATTGAAAGACTCTTTTAGATATTCGACCAATTCGTTGCAATATTCAGGCATATCAATCATAGAAACATTGTCTTCACGATACAATCTTTGATGGATTAGTGACATCGCATAAATTCTGTTTTGACTGTTTTTTATTGTAGAAATTGCCAAATCATCTTTTAAATAAGAAGACTGAGAGTTCAGCAGACTAATTACAGTTTGAAGATTGTTTTTTACACGATGATGAATTTCTTTCAAAAGCCATTCTTTTTCTTCAAGCAAACGTTCTAATTTTACATTTTTGAGCTTGATTTCTTTTTCTTTTAATTCTAGTCGGCTAGTATTGCGCTGTTTAATTTTTGCCCTGTTGTATAATAAAATAATGATTATCAGCAATAAAAATAAACTGCTGGTAGAAATTGTGTTTAGAAGTCTGGACGAATGCAGTTCGTTTTTTTGAAGTTTGGTCTGCTGTTTTAAAGATTTTATATTTAATTCTTTGGCATTAGTCTCAAATTTGAATTTTAAATTTTCATAATCCCGATTCTTACTAATGTTGTTCATCGAATCCTGAATTCGGTTATAGCTTTTCATGTGTTCGATCGCAGAAAGATAATTTCCTTTAAGGGAATCAATTTTATATAGGGTAAGTTCTAAAACATGACGGCTAAAACCTTCTGTGTTATGAGGGATAGCAAGAATACGATTGGTAATTTCTTCTGCTTTTTGAGGTTTGTTAATTTTGATATAAAACAGCGCCATAATTGAAGAACAAGTCGCGACATCTTTGAGTGTTTCTGCTGAATTTAATTTTTTAGCATAAAAATCAACTTTTTCATAACAGGCCTCAGCTTCTTTTAGCCTTCCTAATTGGTCATAACAGCAAGCCTTAAGCTGATTTAGGATCATATTATCCAAATCGTTTTTTGGCGGATATTTTTTGGAAGTATTTTCTAGATATTGTAAAGCTTCGGTATATTTAGAAGCATCCATTAGCGATCGTAAAGCTCCAAAAAAGCTTTTATACCAAGTTCCCGCATTAAGTTCCCTTTGATTATACTCAATTCCTTTCTGGTAAAATTTAATAGCATCGTCATAATAGCCTGTGTTGTTATAAACATTACCTAAGCGTATATAAAAGCTATCTGCAAAAGCATAATCTTTTGTTCTTTCCATTGAGCTAACACTTTCCAAGGCATAATAAAGTGCATCTTTATAATTGTTATGGAATAATTCGATATATGAAATGGCCGTTTCAGTATACTGCGTATATAGAAAACCTATTTTTTTCTGAAGACTAAGACTTGTCAGAAGTTCTTCTTTAGCCAATTTCATGTCGCCTGTCCAAAAATGCACAGGAATTATTTTCATATAGGTTTCAATTTCCTTTTCCTTGTTGCCTGTTTTTTTATAAATAGCCAAAGCTTCGGATAGAATAACCGCTTTTTCCTTATTACTATTTGGCATAAAAGTGCCTCTGTTATCAATGGCTTCGGCTAGTAATTTATCGTTTTTTGTTTTTCTCGCCGCATTGACTAATTGCGAAAAAATAGTACTGCTCAATTGCTGTTTGCCTGCTTGATAATAATATTTTGCTAGAAGAGATTTAGATTGAAATAACCATTTTTGAATTTGGGATTTTTCTGCCAGTTTTTGAGCTTTATTAATATACAAAAGCGCATTTTCCAGATCATTTTTTTTTGCACCAGCTTTAAAAAGATAAAAACTCCCAATTTGCAATGACAGTTTAATTTGATCGATTGTATTTAGTCTTGGCAATAACAATTCTGCTCCGCGAGCATAATTATTGGTAATTAAATTATTTCCCGGAAAGTTTGATCCGTCGTTAAAACCTTCATCGTTGGCAAGTGTGTAAGGTAACTTGTGAGCTTTGCAAGCTAAAATCATCGCGCTGTCAATATCTATAGAACCTTGATTAACATTGCGAAGATAAATAGCCACATTATGCAGCATCAATCTATCTTTCTGAAGCTTAAGTTTATTGGTTTCATTTTGGCTAAAAGTGGTTGTGGTAAAGAAAATTAGTAAAAGTAAGAAAATTACTTTTTTCATGTTTAGGAATGTTTGGAGGAGTAAAACTAAGGGATTTAAAAGTGTTTAGAAAACATTTTTAAAGATAATTTATTGCTCCCAAAAAGAATTATCTGATGAAACGATTATAAAAAAAGCTGTCTAAATTCTAGACAGCTTTTTCAAAACTATATTTCGGTCTTGTTAACGTCTCACCAAATTTTAAATGATTTCCTTTTTTAGAAAAATCTGTTTTTCAGGAAGATTTTCTGTTGCGTTTTCTTCAAAATCAAAAAATGAATAATTCATAGAAAGTAAAGTCTCTTTCAAAATAGCATCAGATTCAAAGAGTTTTACCCAAACCAAATCGTGTTTTCTTTGTTTGGCAATTACTTCCGTACGATTAAAAAGTACTTGAATTTCTTCAGTATTAAAATAAACGATGTGGTTAATGCAAATTGGTTTTGAAGCTTCAATCTTTTCATTAAAAATTCGAGAAGAATTTAATTGGAGAAAAGAAGATGGAATTTCATTTTCATGAACCATTAAAACTTCAATATTAAAATCATTTTGCACTTTAAAAAGTTCTGAAATAGAAAGTGTTTCAGAAACATATTTTTCTCCAATTGCTTCGGATGAAAATAAATTGGAATAGAATTTTTTCGCCTGATTTTCCATCCAAGTTGCGGTATCCATTATAATGACGACAAATTGTGCTGCTTTTGACATGTTTTTAGATTTGAATTATCAAAAGCAAAACTCTATTTATTTGTTTAAAGAATAAAGGGACAGAAGTCTGAAATGTTGGTCAGAAAGGCGGTTTTATTTATGGATGATTTCTAAAATCTAACGGAGAAAATCCAGTGTAGTTTTTAAAGAATTTTCCAAAAACAGATTGGTTCGAAAAGTGTAAAGTATCGCTAATCTGACTAATAGTTAAAGATTTATTTTGAAGTAAAACTTTGGCTTCCAAAATTACCATTTCATCAATCCATTCGCGGGTTGTTTTGCCGCTGTTGTTTTTTATTACTTCCGAAAGATATTTTCTGGTAACATTCAAATTATCTGCATAATAAGATGGCGAGCGATGTTTTATAAAATCTTTTACCAAAAGTTCTTTAAATTTTTCAAACAAAGGATTTTGAATTTCTTTATTCGGAAGATTTTGTTTGATTGAATCCAATTCGAATATCAAAATGTACAAATAACTTCTCAGAATGGAAGCTTGATGAAAATGATCTGCACTTAACGTTTCCTGAATTAAAGAAAAAAGCTGTTCAAATTTTGGCTTTGTATTTTTCTCTAAAGAAAATACATGTAAATCACTGTTTTCGAAAAAATCATATTGCGAAAGAAAGAAGATATTGGCTTGATTTTCCAGAAAAAAATCAGGTTTGAAAAAGATAATATCCATTAAAATCTCTTCACTGTTTTTCGTAAAACTTCTAATTACATTTGGACCAAGCGCTAGAATTGCAGGTGCTTCAATAACAATTTTATCCAGTCGCGTCTGCATTACAATGCTTCCCTTTTTGAGAAATTCTATCGCATAACTTTCAGCACGATACGGAATATCAATATACGGATGATCCTCAATCTGGACATAGAAATAATCTTTTTGGTCGTTTATATTGGTAAACAGACTTTTATGATGTTCGAGTGAGTAAGTGCTGATTTTGCTCATTTCTGAGAAACTTTAGGAGATTTAGTTTATCCAAATATAAGGAAAGACTAAACATTATTAATTAAGCTTTAAAAATATAGACTTTTAAAGCTTAATTAAAATTTTAAAACTCACGAATTGACGTTTTATCTTCAAGAGTCATTTTTGCAATTTCATCTTTTCTTTTAAAAGTTACGCCATTGTGTTTTTTCATATAATTGATTAATTCTGAAACAGTTTTAACCATTTGCGGAGTTCCCCCAATTCTGTCATGAAAGCTAATAGACATTTGTCGGCGTTTAAATTCGCTTTCCGCATAAAGCTGGTCAAATTCGGCTTTTACTTGATTGAAGAATTGGTCAGATGAAAAGTTTTTTCCTTCAATTAAAACAATATCATTACATCGAATGGTGTATGGAACAACCACAAAATCCTTTTTATTCGCTTGAATTATAAAAGGTTCATCTCGGCTTAAATCATCTATATGATAGATAAAACCTAGTTCTTGCAGAATTTTGATTGTGTTTTCACCACGTCTGAGCCAATTAGCGTTATATCCAACAGCGGTAAAACCAGTTACATTTTTTATGGCATCAACGCCGTCTTTTATAAACTTTTTTTCTTCGTCGTAAGACATCGCATATTCTGAACTCCAGTTCATGCCATGCGCAGCAGCTTCATGTCCGCGCTGTACAATTTCTTTAGCAAGCGCAGGATTTTTTAAAACTGCAGAACCAACCATGTGCGAAGTAACTTTTATTCCATGTTTGTCCCAATTGTCCAGCATTCTCGGAATTCCCTCTTTATAACCATATTGATACCAAGTTTCAGCAGGGAAATCACGATAACCTTTCTGCATGTTTTGAGGAAATGGACTTTCTGCATTTTCAGGCTGTCCGCCAGCTTCAAATTGCATAGAAACCGAAACCACCAATCTTGATCCGTCTAACCATTTATTTTGTGTCTCAGCATCCATTTTTTCTTGTTTTATAGAGTTTGAAAATGTATCAACAGGATTTGTAATTACTGCAGCGCCTGTTAAACCCGCCATTTTTATAAAATTTCTTCTTGTTGTCATTTTTTGATATTTAGAAATTATCATTTTCTTTAGCTGTAAGTTTTTTACACATAGAAACATAGTTATGCTTTTTCGAAAAAGGCGTTTCACTTAGTTTCTAACACATAGCTATGTGTTAGAAACTAGTTTCTTTCAATATTCTTTACTAAAATGCAAAAGTCTATGTTTCTATGTGTTAAGAAATCCGCCAATAAAACAACTTAAAATTTAAGCTGCATCGTAACGCCTGTAAAAAACATATTTTTTCCAGTTCCAGCAGCTTTTAAAAAATCCCCAGCTTTAAACCAAGTTGCCTCAACACGGAAATATAAATATTGATTAGGAGTGTATATAATTTCACTTTCTAACTGCTTTCCAATTTCTTTAGCATCGGTTGCATTTCCTGGATAAATCATAATCGTATTCGGACCATAAATTCCGTCTTCGCTGCTATATCTCCAAAACATATCATAATCAATAACCCAATCGATATTTTTTGCCAATTCTAAGCTTAAAGATGGATGAAAATCAACAAGATTTGATGGGCCAATAACAGAAGCCAGTCCAAAGTAAGCGCCTCTTGGAAACAACGGATTAAAAGTATTTAAGGCATTATCACCATTGGTTTTATCTCCGCTGATTAACTCCACTTTAAATCCAAATTCAGGTTTTAAAACAACTGATGTAAATTGATATCCAGTATTCAAAGAAACCGTCCAAGCTTTTATGTCTTTAGAATCAATATCTCCAAACTGATAAACAGCTTCGGCATCGTAGCGCCATTCGTCATATTTTCCCCAAATGCGTGTTCCAACAGAATGACGTAATTCTTTTCCGCTAGCATCATCAAAATTGGCATTTGCTCTTTCATAACCTAAATAATAAAGATCAATATTCTTGATTGCCGGAATTTTATTGAGTACAAAATAACTTCCCCAGAATTGTCTTTTTTTATTCGAATAATCATCAAAAATGCCATCTTGAGCCACTACATAATGGCTGTAGAATAAATCAGAACGAAAATTATGGTAACCAAAAATTGCTTTTGCTGCGTCAAATGACTGGCGATTATTTGGTCCGTCCCGAACGGCAACCAAACGCTGTGATCCATAACTTAATTCCTGCCTTCCAGCTCGAAAAATCAACTGTTTATTTTTTTCTGAAATCACATTAATATCAACAAATCCCTGATGTACTTCAAGCGGATTGCTATCAACTGGACTCGGATCGATTCTTCCATTTGCATTACTGCTTTGAAGCTGAATAAAAGCTCGGAAATATTTACTCGAATGAAAATCGGCGTGAAGCAAAAATCGGTTTAAAATGTAGCCATCAGGATCTTGAGGATCATCTCCCCATTTTTCATTTTTGGCATAGAAATATTGATACCTGACTTCTCCTCCAAAACTCAGATAAGTTTCCCCCGAAGAGGAGAGAGGCAGATATTTCATGGTTTTGTACCAGTTTTTTTTAACGGTATCTTTTTGTAAAACCTCATAATTTTCGTCAAATCGCAACGGTTTAAAATCTGGATAAGACTGTGAATGAAGTTGTATACAAATAAGAAATAATAGAATGATTTTTTTCATGGCTTATTTGCCTAAACTGTTTTTCTTAATATCGTTATAAGCGTTTGGAATATTGAAATTGTAATGCAGCCAGTTAAAAAGTACATATCCCTTATCAAATTCCTTCATCGTTACAGATGCTTTTACCTGTTCTAAAGTTTCGCCTTTTTTCACCGCATCTTCAACATTCTTCTTCAAAGCATTTACATAATCAATAGTGTATTTGATTCCATTTTTATTGGTAATTCGGCCGTGACCAGGAACAACAACATCATTATCTCCAATCATGTCATAGATTTTTTGAAGATTGCGAACAGGCTCCAGAAAATAACCATCAAATAACCAAGGAATCGTCGGACTTTCAGCAATAAACGGATTTCCTGCCCACAAAACATTTTTGTCCGAATCTTTCAAAAAAACAAACAAATCGGCTGGAGATTGAGCTGTTCCGACATTAATGATTTCTACAATTTTATTTCCTCCCAAATCCAATTTTATGCTTTGATTTACTGCAATTGTAAGATCTGCGGGACGATATACACTTTGTTCGATCCCGCGATCTTTTCCAAAAAGCATGATCATAAAACTTTTGATTCCTTCGTAATTCTTAGAAAGGTTTTCTTTGCAAAATTCATTTTGTATCAAAATAGTTTCCTTAGGAAGCAAATAATTCCCAAAACAATGATCGCCGTGATCACTTGTGTTTACGGCATAAATAATTGGTTTTGGCGTAACAGAACGAATCAATTTATATAATTGATCGTATAATCTTTTGCTCAACATGGTTTCGATTAATAAAACGCCTTTTTCGCCCACAATAAATCCCGCAGAAGTGGCTTGCGGAATCCCTTTTGTAGTTTCTGTTTCTGTTGTTGATGGCGAAACGGCATAAACATTATCCGAGATTTTATGCAATTGCAATGTCACTTTATTCGCATCCCAAATTGGAACTTCGGGTGGCAATGGAAATTGTGCATACGTATTTTGCGCCGAAAAAAATGCGACCACAAAAAGTACTGTAATCAATATAGATTTATAATTTTTCATTTTTGAATATTTTTGTCAATGTTTAATTTTTATTAGAAGCCAAAACATTTGGCATTTTTGGATTCATGGTTCCTGCTCTCCGCTATATCTTTGCTTTTTTAAAGAAAAAAAGCAAAGGATGCCGCTTCGATCAGGGCTAAAGGGAGAGAAATCGCTTTTTTGGAATCATCTCATAAAATAAAATCCTTTTTACATCTGCTCAAATCTGCATTATCTGCGTGAAATTCTCATTTCGTTACGTTTTTATTTTTGGTAACCTCCAAAATATTTCACAGGCGACCAATCTGGAATTACTGCAGGAATTTCAGGATTTAACGCTTTATATTCCGCGGAAGCGTAAACAATTTTGCCATTTACAATCGTCAAAACCGATTCGATTTTTCGAACATCATCCGTTTTGGCAGCAAAATAATCATCTGATAAAATCGCCATATCGGCATACATTCCTTTTATTAATTTTCCTTTTTCTTTTTCTTCGCCAGAAAACCAAGCGCTTCCAGAAGTGTACAATTGCAAAGCGGTGAATTTATCCAAGACCTGATCTTTTGGCCAAAACTGCATTCCTCCAATTGTTTTTCCAGTCAAAAGCCAATGCAATGACATCCAAGGATTATAAGTTGAAATTCTTGTTGCATCTGTTCCCATTCCAACAGGAATTCCCAATTCAAGCATCTTTTTAATTGGAGGCAGTTGTGTTTTTGGAGCACCATACAATTTGTTATACAATTCGCCTTGATAATACATTCTAAATTGAACCGCGATACCGCCACCCAATTTTTTAACACGCTCTAATTCAGAAGGTGTAATAGTTTCAGCGTGATCAAAAAACCAACGCAAACCGTTAAACGGAATTTCTTTGTTTACTTTTTCGAAAACATTCAGCATTCTGTCAATAGATTCGCCATAAGTGGCATGAAGTCTAAAAGGCCATCTGTTTTTTGCCAAAAGCCTTATAATTGGCTCTAAATCAGTTTCCATTTCATCAGACAAAACAATTCTTGGTTCTAAGAAATTCTCAAAATCAGCAGCCGAAGCCACAATGTTTTCTCCAGCGCCTTCTTCAACATAACCATTTGCCACAATCAGATTATCATTTTTATTGATTTGAGTTTCTGCAACCCATTTTTCATAATCTTGCAATTCTTTGCCTTTTTGCTGTGCAAACAAATAATAAGAAATACGAAGACTCAACTTGTTTTGTTTGGCTAAATCCAAAGAAGTAACATAATCGGCAGGAAAGTTTTGACTTCCTCCAGCAGCGTCAATGACACTTGTCAATCCAAAACGATTCAATTCATGATTAAACTGAATGGAACTATTAATTCGTTCTTCAGGATTTAATTTTGTAGTCAATCCCATCGTCATGTAAATCGCTTTTGGAGTTTCTTTGGCATACATTAAACCAGTTAGATTTCCGTTAGCGTCTTGTTCCAAAAGGCTTCCTTCATATTTAGTATTTTTGTTGTAACCCAAAACTTCAATTCCTTTTTTGTTTAGAAAAGCCTTTCCATACAAATAAGTGATAAATACAGGTTTATCAGGAACAGCAGCATTGATTTCTTCAATTGTAGGCTGTCTTTTTTCTTCAAATTGAAATTCGTTCCAGCCACCAATAACTTTAATCCAAACGCCGTCTGGAGTTCTTGCTGCTTGTTCTTTCAGCATTTCCATAGCGCGTTTTAAGGTTTTTACACCGTCCCAACGCAATTCTGAATTATAATTCAAACCTTCACGAATGACGTGCATGTGGCTGTCATTCAGTCCAGGAATTACCGTTTTTCCTTTGGCATCAATTAATTTTGTTGTTGAAGATTTATAAGAAGAAAGAATGTTTTTCTCAGTTCCTACGTCTAAAATGATTCCGTCTTTCATTGCAATTGCTTGAACAAATTCGTTTTGTTTCTGCATCGTTGCAATTTTTCCGTTGTAAATAATTAGATCAGCTTTTTGCTGGGCTTGAGTTAACAAGCCCGCAGAAAGCAATAGAATTAATAATAATTTTTTCATGATTTTTGTTATTTAATTCGTTCGGGGTAATTATTTTCAACACATAGAGACATAGTTTTTGAAAGTTAAAAAAGACGTTTCACTTGTTTAAAATAAACATAGTTGGCTATGTGTTAGAAACTAGTTTCTTTTTAAGAACTTTTTTATAAATAAAAGCTATGTTTCTATGTGTTGAATAAAAAGCATGAATTACACCCAAAGGGCTATTTATTTAGCCAAAAAGAAGGCTAGTAAATCTTTTTGTACTTGCGCTGTGTTTTCTTGCACTAACCAATGTCCTGAACCAGCAATTTTAGATTCGGTAACATTTTCAGCAACTAATTTTGAGTGATCTTTAAGGAAAGCTGCTGCGAAATATTCTCCGCCCATAGCTAATAATGGCATTTTTAGTTTTTTCTTCATGAAAATAACATTGTCTTTTCCGTCTTGATCAAATGCTCCAAACCATTTAAAAGCAGCAGTTGTACCACCTTCAACAGCATAAGCTCTAATAAATTCAGCTGATTCTTCTGGCGTAAATGGATCTTTTACGTGTCCAACAACTGGCCAAAAATTAGTTAAGAATTCTTTTTCTTTTCCTTTTACAATATCTCCAGAAGCTGGCCATCCGAAGAAACCAAACCACCAAGCAGATGCTTTTACATTTGACCAAACTGGCTCAACTCCAGGTAAGAGTGCGTCCATCAAAGCTATTTTGGTTACATTATCACCATATTGAGCAGCATAAGCATAAGCTACCATAAGTCCGATGTCGTGTCCAGCCAAATTGATTTTTTTATACCCAAGCTGATTCACTAATTCATGAATGTCAGACGCCATCGTTTTTTTGTCGTAACCGCTTTCTGGTTTGTCTGATTCTCCCACACCTCTTAAATCTGGTGCGATTACAGTAAAATGTTTAGAAAGTTCTGGTAAAAGTCGGTTCCACATGTACCAGTTTTGCCCAAAACCGTGAACTAAAACTAACGGATCTCCTTGTCCGCCAATAACGTAGTGAATTTTGATTCCGTTTACAGTTGCTATTGCATGTTTGAAATTTGCAGGTGGATTTGCTGGAGCAACTTCAGCTGTTTCTGTTGCAGCAGGTTTTGTCTCTGTAACAGGCGTTTCTTCAGCTTTTTTATTGCAAGAGATTAAAGTCAATATTAAAATAATGGCAGTGAGAAACTGCACAGCTTTTGTTTTAAAATTGAAAAAAGTAGTGTTTAATAAATTTGTTTTCATGATTAAAAAATTTTAGAAGTGGTTATTAAATAATGGGTTATTATGAATTTTGCTGAGGCAGTTTTGCAATCCATTCGTGTATGTAAACTGCAATTTCCTGCCATCCAGGCTGATTTAATACAAAGTGATTTCGATTTGGGAAAACCTTAAAATCGGTGATAGAATCTTTGTCTGAGTATTTTTTGTAATTCGAAAAATTCAATGATTCGGGAATGGTATGATCGATTGATCCTGCAATTAGCAAAAGCGGTTTATGTGGTGCTTTAAAATCTACTTTTGCAACAGAAGTTATCGTATCGCGAACAATTAATTTAGATTCAGGAATTGCCGATTCGCAATAAGCTTTGTCTTGCCATTCTTCGGGCATTCCATTTGTGAAAGCGTATTGCCATTGCGGAAAACTCATTAAGAAAGTTTTCTTTGTAGAAGTGAAAAAGCCAAGAGGTCCCCAACCTGCTTTTAAGAAAGAAAATTTAAACGTCATTATTCCTTGAGGAGGAACAGAATGTATTGCAATTGCAGCTGTTGCCAGATTGCGCTGCAGTAATATTTGTGCTATAAGTCCGCCAATAGAGTGCCCAACGAGAATAGGTTTTTGAGGCAGATTTTTAGCAATATTTTCAAAATATTCGATTAATTGAGATAATCGTAAACTAGCAATCTGCGGATCTGGATGACGATCGCGTAAAACAGCAGCAGGAGCATCTTTGTAAGGCCATGCCGGAGCGAGGGTTTTAAATCCTTTGCTCTCAAAAAATAGTTTCCATTCGTCCCAACATTTATTACTGACAAAAGCGCCAGTAATAAATAGAATAGTAGTAGGGTTTTCGGTTAGCATAATACACGTTTTAATGTTATGCCAAACTATAACCTAAAACCGATCCTATTTTTTAATTCATTGATTATTAGTTAATTAAATGTTTTTAAGAAATCGTGCCAAACTATATTTCGTTAAAAAACGAAAAAGAGTCAACTTAATATCGTCGGAGTTTATTTTAGATTTTAGATTTTAGATTGCAGATTTTAGATTTTAGATTTTTCTCGTAGTTACCCAATCTAAATCAGCAATCTAAAATCTGCAATCTACAATCTAAAATTATCAAAAGTGATTTCTCTTTATGCCTAATTTTTGCATTCGCGAAGCTAAAGTAGTAGGAGGCAAGCCAAGTATTTCTGATGCTCCGCCGGTGCCTCTGATTCTTCCGTTGCATTTTTCCAAAACATTAATAATATGCTCTCTTTCGTTTTCCTGAATGGTTTTAAAATACCACTCATTGGACGTATTGTTTATTTTAATTTCATCCAAAGATGGAAGCGGAATATGTTCTATAGTATCTGTTTTAGCCAAAAGAATGCTTCTTTCGATAAGATTTTCGAGTTCACGTATGTTTCCTGGCCATTGATATGCTAAAAGACTTTTTAAAGCCGTTTCGGATATTTCAGTTACATTTTTTCCAATTTTGGCACTATAAATAGCAATAAAATGTCGGGCAAGAAGTCCAATATCTTCTTTACGTTCCCGTAACGGCGGAAGTTGAATTGGAAATACATTTAAACGATAATATAAATCAAGTCTGAAACGGCCATCTGCGACTTCTTTTTCTAGATTGCAATTAGTCGCAGCAATTATTCTGACATTAACTTTAACAGAATTACTTCCGCCCACGCGTTCAATTTCTTTTTCCTGAATTGCACGCAGTAATTTCGCCTGCATTTCCAGAGGCATATCACCAATTTCATCTAAAAATAGCGTTCCATTATGGGCTTGTTCAAATTTACCGATTCGCTTTTCTGTTGCGCCTGTAAAAGAACCTTTTTCATGTCCAAATAATTCAGATTCTATTAAACTTGGCGGTAAAGCAGAGCAATTTATTTTTACAAACGGACCATTTTTTCTGCCCGATAATTGCCGAATGCTATTCGCAATGCTTTCCTTTCCTGTTCCGCTTTCGCCTGTAATTAAAACAGTTGTGTCTGCTGGAGCAACTTGTATGATATGATCGAACAATTTTAGTAATATTGGGCTTTTTCCAACAATTGTTTCAAATCCTGATACTTTTGTATTTTTTCCTGTTTTCTGATTTACAGGAGAACTTTTTTGATCTAATTTTTGATCTGCAAGAATTAAATTTTCGATAGCAAAAATTAAAGGTTCCTGAAGTCTCTCACAAAGCGTAAGATGATTTTTATTGTAATTTGTAGCTTGTCGGCTGAAAAAAGATAAATAGAGACCGCCATTTTCATGAAGTGATAAAGGAACAGGAAGCATCAGATTTGACTTCATGTTCATTGAGTTGGCAATCATTTTTTTTATTGGCGTTTTATCGCAAATTTTCACAAAATCCTGATCGTTATAGAATGTTGCGTCTGTTTCAACTTTGCTTTTATTTCGTAAATCATTGATTTCCGATTCTTTTAAAGCAGTAATATTTTGCAATTCCTCGATTCCTATTTTTTGATATTCGTGCAAACCTGTTCTTGAGTATCCCAGAACACGATTAGATAATTTACTATCGATATAAAAAATAGCCATTACAAGATCAAAAGAAATGAGCGATTGTAAGGAAGTAATAATGTTTAAAACACGATCGTCCCAAGTACCACTTTTTTTGACAATTGTTTTGAGTTGTTTTTGAAACAAAAGTTCTTTTCTAATCGAAGATTCGATTCCGTGTTGCTGATGGTATTCGGCGATTTCAATTGTAACCAATAAATCTTTTTCACGAAAAGGTTTAACCAAAAATCCATACGGATGTGTCAATTTTGCTTTATTGAGCACTTCTTCGTTAGAATTTGCAGAAAGATAAATAAAAGGAATATTGTTTTCTTTGAGTATTTCGGCAAGGTCAATACCAGTTTCTTTTCCCGAAAGGAAAATATCTAAAAGAACCAATTCAGGCCTTTCTTGAGCAATGTAATATTTAGCGTCAGAAACGGATCGTGCCATTCCAATAATAGAATGCCCTGCTTTTTTCAGCATTAATCGCAAATGATTTGCTTCTACAAACTGATCTTCAACAATGAGAATCTTTAGTGGTTTTGCCATTTTATAGAATTAAATTAATCAAGATTACTTTCGTTAATAGTAAATTCCAAAGTTATTTTGGTGCCTTTTGTATTCGTTATTAAAAACTTTCCTTCGATATCTGCAGCTAAGCCGTGCATTAATTTTATACCTAAAGAAGGATTGTTATAAGGATCAAAATCGGGTGGAAGCCCGATGCCATTATCATGAATAATTAAGATATAGTCGTTATGTTCATTTTTTTTAAGTGCGATATTAATGATGCCATTTTGATGATTTGGAAAAGCATATTTTATGGCATTCGTAACGGCTTCGTTAAAAATGAGCCCAATTGGAATAGAATGAGATAACGGGAGATTAAAGCTGTCTATGTCCAGTATAAATCGGATATTGTTTTGTATTTCGAATGAATCTTTTAAATATTCAGTCAGTTCAAAAATGTATGAAGGCATATCAATTATCGATAAATTTTCAGATTGATATAACTTTTGATGAATTAAAGTCATTGCCTGAATTCTATTCTGACTATTATTAATGGCTTGAATGGCTTCTTCATTCTTTAAATATTCAGCTTGGCTCGCTAGTAAACCAACAACCATGTGCAGATTATTTTTTACTCTATGGTGAATTTCCCGCAACAGCCATTCTTTTTCGGTTACCAGATTTTGCAGCGTATTATTTTTTTTATTGATTTCATTTTGCTGTGTTTCAAGTACTTTATTTGTTTTCTTTTTAAACATAAAACTTTTGTAAAGCAATCCAAGAATAATAAGCAGTAGTATCACAAAAATGACCATCGAATTGCGTAAGAATATCTCATTTTTAAGTTTAACCTGCTGCAGAAGCGTCTTATTTCTAAGGCGAATCATATCCTTGTTTCTTCTTTCAGTCTCGTAAATGATATTCAATCTGGCTGATAAATGATAGGTATCTTCCTGTCTCATATTTGCAGCTTTATAAAAAAATGCTGCTTTTTTTAGAAAATATAAAGAGCTTTCAAAATCAGAACATGAAAAATATAATTCACTAATTTCTCTGTAACAGTCACCAATTCTTGCATTGTTTTTTGACTTTTGGAATAAGGCTTTAGCTTTGAAAATTGGATGCAATATTTCTTTCATTGGGGCTCTGGTGCGCATTTTTGCTGACCAAACCATTACCCAAGATTCTGCTAAATCATCTACTTCACTTGTTTTAGATAAAAATTCTATTGCTTTTTTAGCACAAACTTCTATCATCGTATTATCGTTTCGCAACTGATAGAGCATTGAAAGCTGAAGAAGAGATCTACCCGCATAAACGTTGGAATGAAGAGATTTGCTGAGAGAAAGGGCGTCTTCGGCATATATAAAAGCCATTTCTAACGCTTTAGGACTATTATATGATTCTTGATACCAATCGCTTAATTTCAATAAAATTCTGATTTTATCGATATTTCCAGGCAAACCATCTAATAGCTTTTCAGCTTTAATTACCAGTTTTTCAGTATAAATAGCTTCGCTATAAATATCATTTTCGGGGTTAGGCAGTTTTTTTTCTGCATTTTCAATTTGATTTTTGCTCTTAAAAGAAGCCAATGCATAAGTGTCTCCAATTGTAAATAAAACAAGGAGAAAAAGAGAAACTTTAATTTGGTTAGAGAACATCTTTAGTACAATTAAACTGGCAATACGAAGGTATTGATAATTATGCCTCTAAGTTCAAAATATAATGAAATTGATTACCAACGATATTTCGTTGCTTTTGCCTTAAACCAGCTCTTCTTCTTTATTATTTTGAAGGTAAGTGATAAAGCTTAAAGGCGAAACTCCGGTTACTTTTTTGAATGTAATTGTAAATCGGCTATGCGATGCAAAGCCAGTTTGATCTGCCAGATAACTGATTTTGTATTTTAAATAAGAAGGATCATTTTTTAAGCGATCCACAATATAGTTTATTCGCAATTCATTGATATATCCAGCAAAATCTTTAGATTTGTGTTTGTTGATGACATAAGATAAATAGCGATGATTTACATTTAATTCTGCCGCAACCGAATTGATAGACAATGTTTTATTGAGAAATAAATTTGACTTTTCAAACTCTTTAATGCTTTCTAAGATACTATTTTCAGTAGCCTCAGACATATATTCTTTTGATGTGTCTTTTTTATATTCTATTTGAACTTCAGAACTTTCAATTGGTTTATTGTTATTGATAAAAGCCCTAATTTTTTTATAGTCTTGTTTTCTTTTAAAAATATAAAGGGCAATTGTAATTAGAACAGCAAAAATGCAGATGCCAATAATAATCAGTTTGTTTTTTTTGTATTGCGATTGGCTTTGTAAATGACTTTGCTGAAGTGATTTTATCAGTTCATCTGCAATGACTTTTTTGTTTGCGTTTTCTGCTTGGCTTAATTTTAGATTCTTTTCATTGTAAACAATGTATTTTTTGCTGTCCGTTTTCTTGTAAAATTCCATCAAAGAGTTGTAAACCTCTTGTTTTAGTGCCGAATAATCTGATTTATCGGCAATTTCTTCTGCTTTTCCATAATTTGATAAAGCTTTTTTATAGTCTTTTTTAGAAGTATACACATCTCCTAAACCGTTATAAATAAAACCTCTCAGCGGACTATCATAAGACAAGGATTCTTTGAGTTCTTTTTCAGCTTTTTCATAATGAAATAAAGCAGAATCTGTTTTGTTCATCTCCAAATAATTTTGGGCAATAAGCTCATCATTAATCGCAATTTGATAATTTTTATCGCTTGTTTTAGCCGCTTTTTCAAACAGCTGAATTCCTTTTTCAAGATGTAAAATTGCTTTTGCATAATTAGAATCATGCAATTCATAACAAGCCAATTCTTGGGATAAATTTCCTTGAAAGCGATACATTTCGCCTTTATCTTTGATTTTTTTACTAACGTTAACCGCCTTATTAAGATATATTTTCCCTAAGTTATAGATTTCATTTTCGCGATAAACCGAAGCAAGAAAACCATAAATTTTGGCCTGCGCGGCATAATTTTTATCTACTGTAGCTAAACTATCAGCTTGTTTTAAAGTTGCGATTGCTTCATTATGAACTCCGTATTGATATAAAATATGCGCTCTTAGCATACGCGTATTTATTCGTTCCAAATTATTCTTCGCAATAGTATAAAGATAATCGGTATTTTTTAAAGCTTTTTTAGGATTTGAACTGAGCAAAACCTGATAAGTTTCAGCATAAATAGCATCAAAAGTTTTTTGAGAATAGCTCAAATGTGAAGAAAGGAAAAATATATAAAGTAGCAGAGTAGTTTTAAAATGCATATAATATTGGTTATAAATTAAATCGATCTGTACTATTTATAATTTAACCGATTATGATTTGTTTTTTAGAAGAGGGTAATGTAGTTAATATTTTTCAAAATGTGGTTTATGTTACGCTTTCTTAACAACATTAAATTTATATGTGCAATAACGTTCATTAATTGTGAGTAAAAACACACTTCTCAAAGGTAAAATGATATTTGGTTGACTTTAATTAAAAAATTTATTGATCATAATGTTTTGTTTGTAATTTGTTGATCAATAATTGTTTATGTTTTTTGCTTTATTGTAAATGTTTTATCTATTGCGTAATTGGTAAAGAAACAGGCCATTTTTACCTCTTTCAAATGACTAGTTTCGCGCTCGAATTTTTAGCAAAGAAAAGTTTAATTTTTGTTTTTAGGACTATTTTTTGTTGGACTGCTGGTTTCACCAAGAAGTTGTAAAGTTTATCCATTAATACATTTTATGCGATTATCAATCGGGCAATAAGCATACTCCAGAGGGGTCCGGAGTATATTTGATTTATGGTATAGATAAAATGGATTGAACTGAGCAACTGAAACCAGTAGTTTTCAATAAAAACAACTTATGTAATTGTAATGCGTATGAAAAGAAAATATACTAAATCAGCATTGTTGCTTATTGAAATACAAAATGATTACTTCTACAAAGGCAAAATGGAGTTTGAAGAAAGTTATGAAGTTGCTTCGATTGCAAAACGTACTTTGGATGCTTTTAGAAAGAAAAGAAAAATAGTTGTTCATATTCAGCATATCTCGATAAACAAAAACGCTTCTCATTTTATTGCCGGTACAAAAGGAGCTGAAATATACGATGAAGTTGCACCAATTGAAGGAGAAATGATAATCACAAAAAATAATCCTAATAGCTTTATTGAAACAGGTTTGCTAGAATACTTAAAAAGCAATCAAATTGAGAATCTTACTATTGTTGGAATGATGAATGATATGTCTAATGATCCAACCGTTAGAACTGCAAAAGACTTAGGTTTTAACGTGGATTTGATAGAAAATAATAAACTTAATAAAAAAGAAAAAACGCCTCAAAAATGTTTTTAAGGCGTTTTTCAAATATAAAATTAAACTTCTAAATTAATTAATTTTAACCAAATGAGCTTCGATAGCTGCTCTTTGTGGTTCGTATTGTGCAGGAAGTTTTAAGTTTTGACCTAATTCTTCTAAGCTTTCGTCTACTGTAAATCCAGGATTGTCAGTAGCGATTTCGAACAAAACTCCACCTGGTTCTCTGAAATAAAGAGAATGGAAATATTGTCTGTCAATTTGTGGCGTAATCTGCAAACCGTATTCTTCGATTTTTTCTCTGAATTTCATTAAAATTTCATCGTTTTGCACACGGAAAGCAACGTGGTGTACAGTTCCGTTGGCATTTAAACCGCGTTTTTCTTCTGGCAATTCTACCAAGTCAACAATAGCAGCATTTTCAACGGCATCAGTTGCATAACGGTAACGGTTTACATCTTGATCAATCAATTTGTAACCAAATATTTCAGTTAAAACGGCAGCAGTTGCTTTAATGCTATTTAAAGTCAAAGTAATGTTATGAAAACCTTTTGTAGCTACGTCAGCTTTTACTTCGTCAGTTTCCCAAGCTTTTCTGTTATCGTCTGTTTTTGATTCGATTAACTCTAATTTCAATCCGTCTGGATCTAAGAAAGTCAAATATTTTTCACCAAACTTTTCAGCTGGTTTATTATAAATCACATTGTATTGATCAAAACGTTTTTGCCAGAAATCAAGACTTCCTTTTGGAACAGAATAACCAATTTCAGTTGCCATTCCAGAACCTTTTCTTCCTTGCTGAATTCCTTCTCCCCAAGGGAAAAAAGTCAAAATAGTTCCAGCGCTTCCTACTTCGTCACCAAAGTAAAAGTGATATGTTCCTGGATCGTCAAAATTCACTGTTTTTTTGATGAATCTTAATCCTAAAACTTTTGAATAAAAGTCAAAATTGCGTTTAGCGTCACCTGCGATTGCAGTAATATGGTGTAAACCTAAAATTTTATTTTCCATGGTATTTGAATATTAAATTGTTGTTTGATTTTCTTTTACAAATTTACGTCCGTTATGGTTGCGCATCGATTAACCTAGATTAAGAAATAAAATGCCGTAGTTTTTTCGAACTTTCTTCTTATAACCAAATAACATTCCGATTATTACAAGGTGTTGAAATACAGGCTTTTTTGCAGAATTTCAGTTTTTGTGTTATACGATATATCGTAATTTTATGAAGTAAAAAAGGCATATTTAGAAAATCCATAGTTATTTAATAAAGGCTATTTATTAAATTTACCTTTTAACCGCCAAGAAATACCACATGGAAAAGCCTACAGAGAAAACTGCAATCCTGATAAACCGACTGCAGGAAAGAGAAAAAGAACAAATGCTGATTTTATCTATTTGTAATTCGCTTTCTCGGGCTTTAAATAAAGAAGAATTTAATGATGTTGTAAACGGTATATTAAAAGAAAACTTTCAGTTTGATGATTTCATTTTGGCTTCTTCCAATGAAAATGAAACAGAGTATGAACTTTTCTATTCCTTTTCGAATAAAAATCAAGAAGTTAAAAGCTATCTTTTAAATGATGACTTTTTTGACCGTTGCACAGATTCTGCCGATACTGTTATTTTTGACTTAGAATCAGATCAAAAAAATCCAGATTACATTCAAAACAATTATAAAAAAGGTTTCAAAAACGGAATAGGAATTTGTCTTCCGTACAGTAAAGGAAAACGAAATGTGCTTTTTCTTTTCTTTAAAAATGCCAAAACTTTTAGCAGAGAATCAAATCGTATTTTGCGCGGAATTGCCATGCAGCTTTCTATTACGATTAGAAATATCAGTTTGAGAGAACAATTTGAAAATAATCTTGTAGAACTAGAAATTTTGAAAAGAAATGTTTCTGAAAAAAGAGATATAATTTCTGAAAAAAATGAAGGTTTTCATGGAATCATTGGAAAAAGTGATAAGATGAAAGAAGTTTACGAATTGATTTCGCAAGTTGCAGCTTCTAATACGACTGTTTTAATTTTTGGTGAAACTGGAACAGGAAAAGAACTTGTAGCAAGCGCGATCCATGATTTATCGTCAGTTTCAAACAACAAAATGGTTAAGGTAAATTGTGCTTCGATTCCTGAAAATTTGATTGAAAGCGAATTATTCGGACATGAAAAAGGCGCTTTTACAGGCGCTACAGAACAAAGAATTGGGAAATTTGAACAAGCAGAAAACAGCACGATTTTTCTGGATGAAATAGGAGAGTTGCCTTTAGAATTACAGGGAAAGCTGCTTCGTGTATTACAGGAAAAAGAAATAGAACGAGTTGGCGGAAATAAAAGCATAAAAGTAAATGCTAGAGTAATTGCTGCAACAAATAAATCACTTGAAAAAGAAGTTTATGGCGAGCGTTTTAGAAGTGATTTATATTTTAGATTAAATGTTTATCCTATCAAGCTTCCTGCTTTACGCGATCGTAAGGAAGATATTCCTATTTTAGGACATTTTTTCTTAGAAAAGCATGCTGCAAAAATGGGCAGAAACGTAAAACGTTTTTCTAAAAAAGTACTCAATAGCATGATGGCTAATGCATGGCCTGGAAATGTACGCGAACTAGAAAATATGGTAGAAAGAAGCATTTTGTTTGCCAAAGATGAAAAGATCAAAGAAATGATTTTTCCCGAAATTGCAATTGCTAGTTCAAATGCTTTAGTAAATGAATTTTATACTAAAACGCTTCAAGAAGTAGAGAAGGAGCATATTCTAAAAGTCATAAAAAAATGCAACGGACGAATTTCGGGTCCGCAGGGCGCGGCGGTTTTACTCGGTTTGCCGTCTACAACATTGAGTTCTAGAATGAAAAAGCTAGGCATTAAAAAAGAACATTTTTTCGATTGATTTATTCTTCAATCATATTTATTTTTCCAGAAGAAACTGCCCAATAAATCAATAAAAGCATACTGATTGCTAATGCTGCAGCTGGATATTGAAATGAAATTCCGAAAGCGATTAAATACGTAGGAAATCCGTATAAATAATTATTTCTGATTTTTTTAATGGCCAAATCAGTAATTCCAGGACGTAAAAGCTTTTTATTGTTACTCGCAATAAACCACAGCAAATTGTATGAAATGTTGATTAATACAAATATTCCAGTATAAATCGCTACAGCGATATTTGATGCTTCTCCTTCAAAAAAACGAGCTAGTAAAGCCGTTGGATAAGAAACCGCCGTAACTAAAAAAAGAATCAATCCGTTTGAAAACATGATTGCCGTATTTCGGCTGTAAATCTGTTTAAAAATCTTGTGATGATTGACCCACATGATAAAAATACTGAAAAAAGAAAGCGTAAATGCAAGATATGCAGTCCATTCGTTTTTTAGGTAAGACAATAATTCTGCACCATTTTTTACAACAGTAACATCTGGCGCATGAAGATCTAAAACCAAAAGCGTGATCGCGATGGCAAATACGGCATCACTGAAGCCCTCTATTCTTACGGTTTCTTTTTCCATCTACTAATTTTATTTGAGTAACATAATTATTTTAACCGCAAAGTTCGCAAGGATTTACGCAAGGTTCGCAAAGTTTTAGACAAAGCTTTCTTTGCGAAGTTTGTCTTTTCCTTTTAAAAAACGAATAAAAAAAACTTTGCGAACTTTGCGTTAAAATTTTTACTGATTCAGAAGACTATGTTTCTATGTGTTTAGATTAATTTTATAAATATTGATTTTCGAAGTTTTGGCTCAATATTTTTTGTTTTGTGTCCTTTTCCGGTAGTGTCTTCAACCAACAGAATCGAACCTGTATTGAATGTTCTTTTTTCTCCCAATGAAGTTTCGATTTCTACGCCGCCTTCCAGTAAAACAATATATTGACGGTCTGGCGCATTATGAAAATCGTAATCATAAGAAGGACTGACTTCTCTAAAAACGATAGATTTGACAGGTTCATCATCAGATAAAAATCCGATGTCGCCATTGTTTTTCAACGGAACTTCAAAATCTTCAAAATGACTTTCTCCGTTGGCATCGCTATAAACTCGCGTTATCGTAATCATTATTTTTTGTGGAAAATCAATGCGTTTGCACAATTTATTTCGTCCTGACTGATGGTGTGTCCCATATTAGGATAGATTTTTTTAGTAACATCAGCGCCCATTTTAAGCATAAGTGCTTCAGTATCATTTACTCTTTCCACAGGAACGTGAAAGTCAGGATCGCTTGTTCCGATAAAAACTGGCGTATTTTCGAAGTTTCCTGAATAATGATTTTCATAAACCTGATCGCCAATTAATCCGCCTGTAAAAGCTACGACACCACCATATTTTGCTGCATTTCTTGTTGTAAATTCCAAAGCCAGACAAGCTCCTTGAGAAAAACCTAAGAAATAAATATTCTCTTTTTCGATTCCATTTTGCTGAATCGCCACAACAACCTGATGAATCGCTTCTAATGATTTTGAAAACGACGGTTCGTTTTGATCAAGAGGAGCTAAAAACGAATACGGATACCAAGTTCTGTTTTCTGCTTCTGGCGCAATTAATGCAAAATCCTGAACATTAAGATGTCTCGCAATCGAAAGAATATCATGAGCTCCAGCGCCACGGCCGTGAATTAGGATTAAAGCTTTTTTAGCTTCGTTTAAAGGAATGCCGTCAGTTAATATATTTGTGTTCATAATAGATTTTTTTGAATATTGTATAAAGTTTTTTCACGCAGATTTAAGCAGATTTTTAATCTTTTAATCTGTGGCAATAATTTTATTTATTTGAAAACTTGAAACTACTTTTTCCAAATATCTTCATATTCATCTGGATGTCTCTTGAATTGTGCGTGTACATAAGGACAAAGCGGTAAAACTTTCATATTATTGGCGCGTACATAAGAAACCATTTCTTCTAAAAGTTTCTTTGCATAGCCTTTTCCTTCTGCTTCTGGTTCAACTCCTGTGTGGTAAACTGTCAGTAAATCGGGTTTGATGCTAACTGTCATTTCTCCTAGTTTTTTATCATCAACATAGAGATTAAAAGCGCCGTGTTTTTTTTCGTCTAATTCTAATTTTATTGTTTCCATGTTTATTTTTTTATGTCTTGGTTTAGAACCACAAAGTTCGTTAAACTAGCAGTTAAGTCTGCTTAATGTAGATTAATTATATCCTTGTTTTATACCTAATTTTTTCATTTTTGAATACAAAGTCTGCGGTTGCATTTTCAATAATTCTGCCGCGCCACCTGGACCAGAAACTTTTCCGTCACAAAGTTGTAATGCATTCATAATGTGATCTTTTTCCATTTCTTCCATCGATTTTATTTTTCCTATATTGATCTCTAAAGGATCTGAAATAGTATTGGATGGAAGATCAAATTTTTCAATTTCAGTAGTTTTGGCAAGCAACACATTTCGTTCTATTAAATGTTCTAATTCGCGAATATTTCCCGGCCAATCGTAATTTTTTAATTGTTCTAAAGCAGTTTGACTAATGCTTGTAATGTTTCGTTTGGAACTTGTAGCGTACTTTTTCAAGAAATGATATGCCAATGCTTCGATATCTTCTTTACGTTCTTTTAAAGTTGGCAGTTGGATTGGAAATACATTCAAGCGATAGTACAAATCCAATCTGAAACGGCCTTCTGCAACTTCTTTTTCTAAAGATCTGTTGGTTGCCGCTACAATACGAACATTGATTTTTATAGTTTTATTGCCACCAAGTCTTTGTATTTCTTTTTCCTGTAAAACACGAAGCAATTTTACTTGAGAATCAAGCGGTAATTCTCCAATTTCATCCAAAAAAATAGTACCATTATTGGCTTGTTCAAATTTTCCAATTCGTAAAGCATTTGCTCCTGTAAAAGCGCCTTTTTCATGACCAAATAGTTCACTTTCAATTAAAGATTGCGGTAAAGCTGCACAATTCACAATCACAATCGGATTTGATTTGTTTGAAGAAAGAGCGTGTATAGAATGTGCGACTCTTTCTTTTCCTGTACCGCTTTCGCCCAAAATTAAAACAGAAGTTTCGGCTGGAGCTACGATTTTTATTTTTTCAATAACTTCTTGTAAAAGTGGACTTTGACCAACGATTCCTTCAATTTCTTGAGTTTCGGCTTGAATAGGATTCTCTACTAAAGTTCCTTTTTCTTGATCATAACGATATCTCGCAATATCCAGCATCACGATTAAATCTTTCTCACGAAAAGGCTTCACCATAAATCCATAAGGATGTGTTGCTTTTACGGCTTCAAGCGTACTTTGATTGGTATTTGCAGAAATGTAAAGAAAAGGCAGATTCATTTCGCGCAGTTCCCAAGCCAGATCAATTCCAGTTAGAGTGCCTTTTAACATGATGTCAAGCAAAACCCAATCGGGACTTTTATCTTCGATTAATTTTCGGGCTTGAACCACAGAAGAAGCAATACCAACAACTTGGTAACCTGCTTTTTGCAGCATGATTTTTAAATCATTTGCTACTATAAATTCATCTTCAACAATTAGAATTTTCTCCTTCATTTATGCTGTTTATATCATTTAAGAATTTTCGGCAGTAACTTCAAATTCTGTATTTCTTGTGAATGTAATAGTGATTTTTAATCCGTTATCATTTTTCATTTCGAAAACTCCGTCAATCTGATCGCTTAATCCTATCATTAAATTCATACCAAGCGAATCTCTGTCTGTTTCTTCAAAATCTTCTGGAAGTCCGACTCCGTTATCTGTAATTTGCAGTTTATAATTATTTTCTCCAGTATTTTTAAGAACGATTCGTACTTCTCCTTTTCTGTCTTCAGGAAAAGCATATTTTATGGCATTATTGACGGCTTCATTTATAATTAATCCCATCGGAACAGCTTGAGCAACATCAAGATACGTTTTTTCTACTTCTAAAACAAAATGGATGTTTTTATCTGTATCAAAACATTCTTTCATATAATTGATCAATTCATGAATATACCACGACATGTCGATATTTGCCAGATTATCAGATTGATACAATTTCTGATGAATCAGCGACATAGCATGCATTCTGTGTTGGCTGTTTTGTATCGCCATCAGCGCATCTTCATTATCCAAATATGCCGATTGTGTATTTAATAAACTAATGACAATCTGAAGGTTATTTTTTACACGATGGTGAATTTCTTTCAGAAGCCATTCTTTTTCAATCAGCATTTTTTTGTTAAGTTCGTTTTGTTCGTTAATCTGCTGACGCTGAATTTCTAATTCTTCGTTTTTTTTCTTTTTTAATCTAAAACTGTTGTATAAAACCAACAAGAAAAGAATCAGAACCACAACACTTCCAATAAAAACATATTTTACAACCGTATCTTTCTGAATTTGAATTTGCTGTACTTTTGCCTGTTGCTGAAGCAAATTGATATTTTTATCTTTTTTCTCGCTTTCAAATTCGATTTGAAGCGTGTTAATCTGTTTGCTTTTTTCTCCTTTAAAAACAGAATCAGAAAGGCTTTTATAAAGCTGATAATGTTTTATCGCGCTGATATAATCACCTCGTGATGAATCAGCTTTAAACCAAATCAAATAACTTTCAGATCGAATTAAATTATTTCCTGCACCCGCTGCAAGTGAATCTAAGCGCTGTACGTTTCTATAGAATTCGTCAAACTTTTTTATCTGATAATTATAAGAAGCAAAACTTCTTAAAACGGCAATACTGTTTCCGTTTCTATCAGCATTTTCGCCATAATAATCAGCTAGTTTTTTGTAAAAAACACCAGCCTTTGCATTGTTTTTTAAAATTCGATAAATATTGAATAACAGATAATTCTCTTTCATTATTCGTTCAATATTAGAACTAGGAAATTTTTGCTGCATTTCCTTGATAAGTTCTAAAGCTGCTTTTTCTTTTTTCTGTCTAATAAGCAATGAACATAGATTTTCTCCAATTGTTCTTACGTATTCTGTGTCGTTATAATTTTTCGCAACTTCAAATGCTTTGTACCAATATTCTTCTGCATCATCATTTTGGCGTAAATAATAATAAACCAATCCAACATGATTGTAAATAGAGCTTAATTGCAGCGAATTATCATGAACTGCAATTGCAGTTTTTTCGGCTAAAAGGGCATATTTCAAAGATTCAGGATAATTTCCTTTTTGAGTGTAAATCTCTGAAAGAAGATTGTAAACGCCTTGTAAATGTGGATATTTAATGGATTTATAAACTTCAAGAGATTCTTTCAAATAAGGCTCTGCTTTATCTGGATTTTCATTTATGCTGTATAATTCGCCAAGTTCTTTTAAGGTTGTTGCTTGTTTTTCTTTTGCGCCAGATTTTTTAAACAGCTGAATTGCCGTTTGTTTATACTTTGCTTTCTGATCAATTTCGGCATCGTAAATCGAAAGCTCAGCATAACTGCTTCCTTCTAATTCTGTTAAGTTATTATTTTTAGAATAGGTGATGGCGTTTTTTGTTTTTTCTAAAGCATTTTCGCTATCGCCTTTTTCTCTATAAATCTGAGCTCCCAGAAGAATAGATTTTCCTTTTCCAAGTTTATATTTTAAACGATCACTCAGCAATCTTGCTTGCGTATTGATGAGATCTGCATTGTCTAAATCTGATTTTTCTTCGCCAGTTTTAGTGAGATAATAATTGCTTAAAGCCAAAAGTAATTCTACTTTTTGCGGATTACTTTCAGCCTTGGCAATTTTATTTTTTAGAACATTAGGATCTTCTTTGGATTGCGCGTTAATGCCAATATTTACAAGTAAAAATAAAATTACTGTAAGTAAGGCGTGTACGTGGTTTTTGACAGAAATAATAGGGCTGAAATTCATTTTTTAAAGATACTATATTATCAGAAATCTGCAATCCGAAAGTCCTTGTTTGTCTAGTTTTCTCGATGGTATAAATAACAAATTATCATAGAAGCTCCTGGTAGAATTAATGTTCCTAATCCGAAAAACTTTCCTGCTACTGCTCCTAAAAAACAACCTGCAAGAAATCCGATTATGGTAACTAATTGTTTCTTAAAACTTAATACTACATCTACGTCTTTCAATCCGTTTTTCAATAAGTTTCCTAAGTCAAGAGAAGCTTGAGTCACGTTTCCAGTCATCATTGTAGTTGGACCGTGAGTTTCTTTCGCGTAAAGCTTTCCAAAAGCATTTTGAAGTCCCATTGCAAATACGGTTGTCATAGCTACTGCATACATTGTCCATTCTTCAAAATTTTGTAAATAGCCAAAAACGTAAGAAGCAATTCCGCTTAAAACCAATATTATGCCTTCCCAAAATAGAATTGTATAGCGATTAGTACTTTTTAAAGCAATTCTTCCGCCTGTAATTACTGCAATAATAAAAACAGGAAAGGTTAGAAGTTTAACCCAAGCGTGTATGTCTGAGCCTTTTATGATTTGATAAGCAAAGACAATAAAGTTTCCCGTAACGTGTGCCGAGAAAATCGAATCGGCTGCGACAAAAGTTACGGTATCGCAATACCCTGCAATCATAGTTAGAAGCAGGGTTACGTACCAAATATTTTTTTGTTGTATTTCCATAATTTTTAGTTCAAATGTGCACGAAGCATCCAAGCCATTTTTTCGTGATTTTCTACAAGTCCAGTAATAAAATCGCTTGTTCCAGCATCTTGCAATTCGTTAGCAATACTATTTATGTTTTCGCGTAAGTAAATGATAATACTCTCATGGTCTAGAAGCAATTCTTTGATAAAACCATTGCTGTCGTTTTTCTCTTTTAATTCTTCTGTTAAATGTGTCAATGCTAAAAAGTCTTTTAACGTTGCAGGCGTATAATGACCTAAAGATCTGATTCTCTCTGCAACAGTATCTACGATTTCGTCAATGTTATCATATTGTTGTTCGAAGAAAAGATGCTTGTTGTAAAAATCTGGCCCTTCAACGTTCCAGTGTGCTCTTTTTGTTTTGGTATAAAGTACAAATTCGTCAGCTAGAATTTTGGTTAATACTTCTACAACTGTTGAGATGCTTTCTTGTTTAATTCCGATGTTTGCTTTCATTTTAAAGTAGGTTTAATAAATAATAATCAAGTGAATAAGTTCCTGCGCCTAAGGCAAGAAGTAATAATAGAGATAAAGTGTACATGTAAGGAACGTCGCGTACTTCGAGTGAATCATTTTTATGAACCACAAAGTATCCAATTGCAGTTACGCCAATTGTTGGAAGAACAGCAAGACGTGTTCCGAGTCCGAAAATGATGAAAAACGGAATTATAGTATCCGAAAAAGTTGCCATCAATCCGTTTAGTTTTTCAGGCAAATGCAACGGATTTGGAACGTGTTCTTTCTGTCCGTTTTCAACTCTGAATTTTTTCATTCCGTGTACTCTGAAAAGTTCAACCGCAAGCAGAATTCTAAATACTAAAAGTGCTGCATTGTTGAATGCTGTTCCTAAATCGGAATACAGGATTTGTTTTATAATTTCAATCATTTCTTTAGAATTTAAAAAGCAAAACAAGAGCAACCCAAAGCGCCCCAGAATGCATTATAATTGTTAACAGGGACATTGCTCATTCGGGCAACATCGTGATTATGTGCGTGAACATCGCAACTTCCGCCGCAGCTGTGAATTTGTGCTGTTAGTTTTGGTTTTGCATCTGCTTTTGCATTTTTTTCAATCGCACTTTGCAAACCGCTTCTCACTGGATAACCGTTGTAAATATTCGTTGGCGACCAATCTGGCAAAATTGGAATATGAGGGGGAGAGAATGAAGAAAAATCGCCATTAGCATACACAATTTTTCCGTCTACAATGGTCAAATCAGCTTCAATTTTTTTGATGTCTTCATCGTCAATTGTAAAATAATCGCGATCTAAAACCACTAAATCGGCGAACATTCCCACTTTAATATCTCCTTTTTTAGTTTGTTCTTGCGAAAACCAAGCGCTTCCTCTAGTGTACAATTCTAAAGCGGTTTGTCTGTTCAATCTCGTTTCTGTGTACAATTGTAAACCTCCAACTGTTTTCCCAACTGTCATCCAATACATAGAAACCCACGGATTGTAACTGCTCACACGTGTAGCGTCTGAACCTGCGCCAACAGGAACTTCCATTTCAATCATTTTTTTGATTGGAGGTGTGTTTTCAGCAGCTTTTGCTCCGTAACGATCTGTAAAATATTCACCTTGATACGCCATTCTGCTTTGTACAGCGATTCCGCCGCCCAAAGCTTTTACACGTTCAATGTTTCTTTCGTCAATCGTTTCAGCGTGATCAAAAATCCACGGAAGCCCGTTGAAAGGAACATCTTGATTTATCTTTTCGAAAACATTCAAAAATCTTGTAATGCTTTCGTTGTAAGTGGCATGAAGTCTGAATGGCCAACGGTTTTCTACTAACAGGCGAACTACTTTTTCTAGTTCCGCTTCCATGTTTTCAGGAAGATCTGGTCGTGGCTGAAGGAAATCTTCAAAATCGGCAGCAGAAAAAACTAACATTTCACCAGCTCCGTTGTGGCGGTACATATCGTTTCCTTGATATAATTTTACATTATCAATCCAATCTGAGAAATCTTCAAATTCGTGTTTTGGTTTTTGAGTGAAAAGATTGTAAGCGATTCTAACGGTCAATTGTTTCTTTTCATTCAATTCGTTAACGACTTTATAATCATCTGGAAAGTTCTGAAATCCGCCGCCAGCATCAATAACACTCGTAATTCCGAAACGGTTCAATTCTTTCATAAAATGGCGAGTTGAATTGATTTGATGTTCGTAAGAAAGTGTTGGGCCTTTAGCCAAAGTCGAATATAAAATCATCGCATTTGGAGTCGCAATAATAAGTCCTGTTGGTTCTCCGTTTGAATCGCGTTCAATATGTCCTCCAGGAGGTGCGGGCGTATTTTTGTTGTAACCAACGGCTCTCAGCGCCGCTCTGTTCATAATTGCTCTGTCGTACAAATGCAAAATAAAAACAGGAGTATCAGGAGCAATCGCGTTGATTTCTTCTAAAGTCGGCATTCTGCGTTCAGCAAATTGAAATTCTGACCAACCGCCAACTACACGAACCCATTGCGGATTTGGTGTACGATCTACTTGTTCTTTCAACATTCGAAGCGCATCTGCCAAAGAAGGAACGCCATCCCATCTCAATTCTAAGTTGTAATTTAAACCGCCACGAATAAGATGAATATGCGAATCGTTAATTCCTGGGACAACTCTTTTATTTTGAAGATCAATTATTTTGGTTTCTTCAGAAGCAAAAGTCATGATGTCGCTGTCATTTCCAACGGCAATAAATTTTCCGTCTTTAATAGCAACAGCGGTAACGTTTGGTGTTTCAGCATTGAAGCTATGAATTTTTCCGTTGAATAAAATTAAATCTGCTTTCATGGTTCGATTATTTAGAGTTCAACTTTGTAATTGCATCTTTAATTCCTTCGCCAGCAACAGTGTAAAAAGCTGGTCCAGCAAGCAGAATAACTTTCGTTAAAGGCTTATATTCAGCTAATTTTTTTTCTTTTAAATAAGATTGCGTTCTATAAGCTTCAAACGAACCTAAGACTACATTTGTAGCAACCAAAGCCGTTGGAGAATCGATTCCTGCATCTTTAATATCACTTGCAAAAGAGTAGTTAGAAACACCTAAACGTAAAGCCTCGCGCATGGCAGTGCTTCCAACGCTGATCATTAAATCGGGAGTAAATTTGTTGCGGTCACCCAATCCGATTAATAATAATTGTTTGGATGCTAAAGTACCTTTTGGAGGTGTAATCAATAAAGTTTCAAGAGCATGACCTGTAAATTTTCCGCTTTTGCGTAACTCTGTAATAATGCCTTTTAAAGCATCATCTAAATGTACCATTCCGTTTAGATTTGCTGGAAGGGCAGGAGGGTTAAAAATATCACCTTCTGTATATTCAAATACACATGCAACTTGTAAATCAGCTTCTGCTGCAGATGGCCCTTGCACCAATCCGTTTACCGCAACTCCATCAACTTTTCCCCATGTTGTAGTAGAACCGATTGAAGCTGTTTGTGCAAAACCATTAAAGGAAAATGTTAGAATTAAAAGAATCAGATGTGAATATCTAAATCTGTATTTTGAAGTGTTTGTTTTCATTGTTTATATAGTTTAGGTTTATAGTTTTTAAACACATAGAAACATAGATTTTCTTTACTTTAAAAAAAGAGGAAAGAAAGAAACTTGTTTCTACACATAGCTCTATGAACGTTTTGCGAGAACTTTGTCAAAGTTTTAAACTTTGACAAAGTTGACACAGCTATGTGCATTTATATAAGTGAAACGCCTTTTATACGTTCCAAAAAGCTATATTTCTATGTGTTAAAAATTAATTTATATGTTTAATTAAAATTTGAATCCAAGTCGGGCGTTAAAGAAAACCCCGTCTTTTGAATTCGGAATAATGTCATTGATAAAAGCACCCGTTTTAAAATATTGAATACCGCTGACTACCGAAATATATTTGTTTACGTTGTATGTGAAATTGGCCAAATAAGCAGTTCCAATATATCTTTCGTCAGAATCGCTTCCGCGAAGGTTAAGCATTCCGCTTGGTCTGTAAACTCCGTCTTGAGTTGAATATCTCCAGTTTAAAACCACATCGACCTGCATCTTTAAATTTGAAAGTAAATCCATCGTTGCGTAAGGATGAATATCGATAAGGTTTACTGGTCCAACTTGCGGACTGAAACCAAAATAACCTCCTTTTGGATAAAGCGGATTAAATGTCTGAAGGTTTCCATTTCCTTGATTTTTATCTCCTGATATATAATCATTTCGAAGATTTATCGTGGGTTTGAATTTTGTGTTTTCAAACATATATCCAATATCAATAGATCCTGTCCAAGCATTTATATCTCCAGATCCAAAAGTTCCAAATTGATAAGCTGCTTCCAAATTGTAAATGAATCCGCCGCCGTATTTCCATAATCTTGTTCCAACAGTATGTCTTCTTTCTGGAGCAATTCCTTCTTCAAAAAGCGATAAATCTCTTCTTATTCCGAGATAATATACATCGAGATTTCCTGCTTTCGGAAAAATTATTTTAGAATAAGCTCCCCAGAGATTCAATTGTTTAGACATTTTATTATCGAAAACTCCTGTGTAAATGGTATCTGCCATCATTGCAAAGGCGTCAACCGATACTCTTGAAGACGTGTACATTACTTTTCCTCCTGTAAAATAAAGTCTAGCATTTGGACCTTCTCTTACAGAAATCAATCTTCCAGAACCATAATCTAATTCTTGTCTTCCAGCGCGAACGGTTATTTTTTTGTCTTTTTGCTGCCAGACATTTACATCCAAAAATAAATTCTGAACATTTAGCTGATCTTCGTCGATGCCTCGTGCTCCGTTTACACGGCCGTCTTCCAAGGCACTTCTTAATTGCGCAAATATTCTAAAGGTTTTTCCTAAATGAATATCAGCATGAAGATCGTATCGCTGCAGCAAAAAATTATTATGGCCAATATTTAATCTTCCCCAATCTTCATTGTTGAAATCAACATATTCATATCTTGCTTCGCCTCCAAGTGACATATAAATATCTTTCTGCTGATTTAACGGAATGAATTTTAATCTTTCATAAAAGTTTCTGCTTGAATCTTTTAAGAATTCATAATTTTCATCGTAACGCAAAAGCTTAAAACTTTGAGCAGAAGCGGTTTTTCCCATTAAAAGAAAAGATAAAATAATGATCCAGACGAATTTATTTGGCGATATGGATTTTGATGATTCCAACATAATGAAGCGTAAGAGATTTATAATAAATTTGAATTAGTCGAAATTAGTGTTTCAACATGTTATGTGCGTAGTGAATTCCAATTCCGTAAGAACCACCATATTTTTTCATTAATGTTGTAACTGGACCATAAGTTTCTTCACGAGCCCAGTCTCTTTGAAGTTCTAATAAGTATTGAATAGAAGTGATTGGAATTACTCCCGCTTGTACCATTCTCTGTACTGCACGTTCGTGAGCTTCGTTGCTTACATCGCCACAAGCATCTGTAATAACATAAACTTCATAACCTTCTTCGATTGCTGATAATGCAGGGCCTACAATGCAAACACCTGTCCATAGTCCAGCAAGTACAATCTTCTTTTTGTTTTTTGCTACGATAGCTTTATAAGCGTTTTCGTCTTCCCAAGTGTTCATTGTAGTTCTGTCAATATATCCAGAAGTTGCAATTGGGTAAAATTCTTCAAGTTCTGGAAAAACTGGCCCAGAAAAACTTTCTTCTGCAACTGTTGTTACAACTGTTGCTACATTAAAAATTTTAGATGCTCCAGCAACGATTGCTACATTGGTACGTAATTCGCTTACTGGAATATTACTTGTAGCGAAAGCCATTTGACCTTCAAAATCGATTAATACTAAAGCGTGATTGTCTGGTGATAATAAGTTAACTGATGGTTTCATGATATTTATTTGTTTAGATTTATAATTAGTTAAGCCAACGAGGTGCCAAACTCTTAATTTGTTGTTGAATAAGGTATTGTATTTTTAATAGGGAAAAATATTTTACGATATATCGTAATTTTGTTAAACCGATATGCCTTTTTATGTTAATGCGTTGAAAGCTTTTTAATCATTTCTGCAGAAACAGAATCAGCATAAATTCCAAAGGCGCTGGTTAAAACACCTTTTAAATTGTAGATTTCAGATTTAATTCCATACACAATATCTTCGTCTCCAGGATCGGTATCGCCTTCAAATCGGAATAAATATTCAATCTTGAATTCTTCTGGCGACATACTTTGTGTGTTATTATTATAGCGAATGCAATTGGTATCCAGATTAAAGTTTTCTGTATAACCTTGTGTGCTCAGCCATTGCAAAGCTTCTGTAACGGTATCAAAAGAGGGTTGTTGAAAAAAACTCATAATTTGAGAAGATTAAACTGCCTGTAAATTGAACCTTTACAGGCAGTGATTATTGATTTATTTGATGAAATCTAAAATATCGTTGTTGATAGTTTCTGCTTCTGTAGTAGGCATTCCGTGAGGAAAACCAGGATAAGAAATTAATTTCCCGTTTTTCAACAGTTTTGCAGCTCTAGGCGCTTGTGCATAAGGAACTATTTGGTCATCTTCTCCGTGTAAAACCAAAACCGGAATATCTAAACTTTTCAAATCTTCTGTAAAATCTGATTCAGAGAAAGCTTTAATTCCTTCGTAGTGAGATAAAACAGAACCCATCATTCCTTGACGCCACCAGTTTTGTTTGATGCCTTCTTGAACAGTTTGCTCATCGCGGTTCCATCCGTAAAATGGAATAGGGAAGTCGTAAAAATATTGTGCTCTGTTGAATCCAGTTCCTTTTCTGATTTCATCAAAAACAGACAATGGAACACCTTCTGGATTAGATTCGTTTTGAATCATAATAGGAGTTACAGCGCTAATGATTACTGCTTTTGCAACACGTCCTTTTCCGTATTTTGCAGCGTAGCGAATTACTTCACCGCCTCCAGTTGAATGACCAACGTGGATTGCATCTTTTAAATCTAATGCCTCAGTTAGTTCAGCAATATCAGATGCGTAAGTTTCCATGTTGTTTCCTTCAGAAGCTTGTCCAGAACGTCCGTGTCCGCGGCGATCGTGTGCAATTACTCTGTATCCTTTTTGAAGAAAAAACATCATTTGTGCGTCCCAATCATCGCTTGATAAAGGCCATCCGTGGTGGAAAACGATTGGTTGTCCTGTTCCCCAGTCTTTGTAATAAATCTGTGTTCCGTCTTTTACTGTAAATGTGCTCATGGTTTTTGATTTTTAATATTAATTTGTTTTATATTTTTAATTTAAATTGGCTTTTAAGTTTAAAATTTAAACTTATAACTTGTTTTGTGTTTTATTTTGTTTGATTATGATGCAAATATATTACGGAATGAAATCTGCATCGATTAATCTAGATTAAGAAGTGATTTTTTTATAGATTTTGATTACTGGTGCACGTGCAAGTGGAAATATTTGGATTGTATTCATGCTTCGCATTTTAAATTAATATGTGATGCCAAACATTAGCCAATTAACGTGCCTTTATCTTTAAGGCCTTTGTTTTAAAGGAATTGTCGATTTTTGAAGTTTTTTAAATCTACGATATATCGTTATTTTATGATCGATTCGTTTTTTATAAATAAGATATTTTTATCTTTTATTAAATAAAAAATCCTGTTTCGTTAAAATAAATACAAAATTGTATGTACTTTTGTGGGCGAATATTTAAACAAACAGTTGAAAAGGTTAATCATAATAGCGCTTTCTATTTTAATTCTGTCGCCCTCTTTTGGCAGTCTGTTTGTTTATGCTTCATTCAAAATCAACCAGAAAGAAATTGCTAAAACGATTTGCGTTCAGCGTAAACAAGCTTTTAACAGTTGTAATGGTCGATGTGAACTTCAAAAAAGCATCAAAAAATATTCTGATAACGAACGAAAAATGCAAGACAGCTTAAAAGATAAATTAGAGCTTGTTTATGTTCAAAATGCTACTGAAATTAATTTTAGTGTAATTCCAGTTATCGAATCAAAAGATAATTCTTCCATTTTATTTGAAAAGAAACCAATAGGGGCTTCTAATCTTACTTTTCATCCTCCTCTCTACGCAGTTTAGAGGTTAAATTCTATTTCTTTATAAAATTCCAATTTTTTGAAATTCAAAATTCCATACGATTTTGTTTGATGTCTTAGCTCGGATTTAAATTCCAAGTTTTAAAAAGAATTGCGTAATTTTTTCTGAAACTGATTTTGATCATCTTTTGTAATTGAAGAGGCTTCTATATTGCACCTTTATTTACGTTGCCATTTTCTTGGCTATTTCACAGTACTTTAGCTTTTTTGTTATTCAAAAAATTATAGCTAAACACTAAATTTTAAATTTTTCTTATAACATTCATCAAAATGAAATCTCTTATTTATGGGATAATCGCATTGTTTGTGGTTACTTCCTGCACAATTGATAAAACAGATTACAACGCTGAAATTGGTTCTGAAGTTCCTGATAATTATGAATTTAAAGAAGCAGTTTCGTTTACTAGCGGTAATTATAAAATAAGTATAGATGCCTTAAACGGAACATTTTATAAAGGATATAATGAGCTTCATCTAAAAATTGTAAATACACAAAACAATCAGGAAATAAGTACTTCTGCCGTAACTTTTTTACCTATAATGAGTAATGCTGACGGAAGTAAAAGTTCATGTCCGCATGAGTATAATGTTGCGTACGATTCTGCCAATAAATATTATAGCGGATATTCGGTTTTTACTGGCGAAAGCACAACTACTGCGAGCTGGAAGTTGTACATCAGTTTTACAGTTGATAATCAGGCATACGAAATAAATAAAGATATTTCTGTTGAAAAACAAAGCAACAAAAATCTGAATATGACTGCTTTTACAGGAAAAGATGATGAACAGTATATTATTGCCTTGATTTCACCTCAAAAGCCAACGGTTTCTGAAAATCCATTAGTTGCGGGAGTTTATAAATACAATAAACCAACAACTCCTGCTGGCGCTTTTCCAGATCCTTCTCAATTTTCTTATTCAGAAGTTGCTGGATATACTTTAAAGTTAGATCCTAGAATGCCAGAGGCATCAATGGGAAATCATTCTTCGCCAAATAATAAAGATTTAACGCAGCAAGATGATGGTTTGTATCATGGTGTTGTCAATTATACAATGACAGGAAACTGGACATTGAATTTAATTATGATGAATCAAAATGGGTTAATCTTAAAAGGAACAGTTGTTCCAACGGATTTTACGCCTGGAGTTGAAGGCGTTAAAAGTGAACTTTATATTGATACTTTATTCTAATAGCATGAAATATATTATAATGCTGCTTTTTTTGGGAATGTCTGTAATGGCTCAAAATCCGCATGCACATCACGACAGCATCAAAAACTTAGAAGAAGTTACAGTAAAAAACGCAACCAAAAAGAAAATTGAAACAGAAATGAAAATGGCTGTTTCTGTTGATGAATTTCTATCATCTTCTGATAATATTAGTTTTATAAAACGTGGCGCTTATGCTTGGGAACCTTTATTAAATAATATGAGTACAGAACGTTCGACGGTTACAATTGACGGAATGCACGTTTTTGGCGCTTGTACAGATAAAATGGATCCAATTACGTCTTATGTTGAAAGTAATAATCTAGCAGCAATTGATATTAAATCGGGGCAAGAAGGAAGTCTTCATGGCGCGACCGTTGCGGGAAGTATTGATTTGCGAAGAAAAAGCACGCCGTTTGGTCTTCAGAAAAAATGGAATGGCGCATATCAAACAGGTTTTGAATTCAATAATAAACAGTTTTTCAACTTAGGAAATATTTCTTATTCGGGAACTAAATTTGTTGCCGATGGAAGCATTTCGTATCGAACAGCAGATAATTATCATGACGGAAATAACGATGAAGTAAAGCATTCGCAATACAATAAATTCAATACTTCGCTTGGTTTAGCTTATAAAACCAGTGATTTATCATCAGTTAGATTAGATGCTATTTTTGATATGGCAAAAGATGTTGGTTTCCCTGCATTACCTATGGATTTGTGGCTTTCGAGAGCGCTAATTACTTCGGCTTCCTATAAACAATTGTTTGAAGAAGGTTTGGTTAGAGTTGTCGATACTAAAATTTATTTCAATGCAATTGAACATTATATGGACGACACGACTCGTCCAGAAAATTTAGTTCACATGGATATGCCGGGCTGGAGTACAACTTACGGATTGGTTTCCAAAGCGAATCTGAAAAGAAATAATTATTCATCTGAAATTCAATTAAATGCTTACGATAATTTGTCTATCGCAGAAATGCGTATGTATCCGCAAGATCGTAGCGAAAGAACCATGTTTGCGTACAGCTGGCCTTGGGTTACGACTCGTTTTGCTGGACTTTCTATGAATAATTCTTGGGATCTTTCAGATAAAAGTCAGTTGAATTTGGGAGGTTCTTTGGGAGTGAATTATAATTATTCTAAATATGTAGAATTCAACTGGATTTTTCATCCTGGCGCGCCTCAGGAAAAAACGAGATTTTTACCAAGTATCAATGCTGGCTATAACTTAAATATTGATCATTTTAATTTTTCTGTTGGAACTGGTTATGGCCATAGAGCGCCTTCTGTTTCTGAGGGTTACGGTTATTACATTTATAATAGTTTTGATCGTTACGATTACATTGGAGATCCAAATCTTAAAAATGAAATTTCGTATGAAGGAAATGCAAGTGCAGGTTTTAAAAACGAAAAATTTAGCATTCAAGGAAAAATAAACTATTTCTACATTCAGAATTATATTATTGGTAGAATCTTAAGTATGGGAAGTCCGATGAATTATCAATCGGTTGGTGTAAAAGGTTATACTTCATTAGATTATGCTACGCTTTTAAATATGTCGGCGAATGTGAGTTACGATATTTTAGAACATTTGCATTGGAAAGGAACGCTAACTTATGCACGTGGAATGGATGATAAAGGAGGAAACCTGCCTTTTATTCGTCCGTTGAGTTATTTGACTTCACTTCATTATATGTATAAGAATTTTGGAATCCAGACTTCTGTAAATGGTGATTTTGAACAGATTAATTATAGTCCAGAATATGGTGAAGATCTAACAGGAGCTTATACCATTTGGAATATTTCTGCTGATTATTCTTTTAAAATCAATAAAGTAAGAAGTACAATTCAAGTTGGAGCAGAGAATTTATTAAATGAATATTACAGCACTTATGCAGACTGGGGAAATATTCCAAGAATGGGACGTAATATTTTCACGTCTTTAAAATTGAATTTCTAATCTAAAATTCATAAAAATTAAATTTAAACACGTAGAAACATAGTTTTCTTGATGTTGAAAAGAAAAAAGAAAGAAACTAGTTTCTAACACATAGTTCTATGATTATTATTAGAAGTGAAACGCCTTTTATAAATTCCTAAAAGCTATGTTTCTATGTGTTAAAAATAATTATGCCAATTAGGTAAAGAAAAAAAATGAAAAAAGTTTTTAGTATCGCGATGACTATTTTGTTCTTGCTGGTTTCTTTCCAGCAGGCGCTTATCGTTGTGCACTTTAAACTGAATCAGAATGCCATAGAAAAAGAATTTTGTGAAAATAAAGCCAAGCCAGAACTGCAATGCCATGGTAAATGTCATTTAAAGAAAGAATTGCAGGAGAATGAAAAAAACTCTGATTTGGAATTAAGAAGTATTGGTAAAAAGATTGATATGGCTTTAATTTCAAATATCGAATTTGCTGTTTTTATTTCGAAAGAGATTAACTCTAATAGAGCCTCAATTTATAAAGAATCAGGTTTATTAGAACCATGTCTTGAAATTTTTGTACCGCCGCCTATTTTATAATTATTCCTTGTCAATTAATTAAAATAGAATACAATACAAAAATTAAAATCATATAATGGAAACTATAAAAAAATACCTTTTATTATCAGCAGTTGCTTTGGCATTTGTATCATGTTCAGACAGTGATGATAATCCAGCAGCAAACAATGTAACGTTAGAATTCAATAATACATTTAAGAACACTACAATTGTTTTAGGAGATGCGACTTCAGCTTCTGCTACTACAAATACTTCAGCAGCTGGACAAGTTCATCATTTTTCTGAAGTAAAATATGTAATCAGTAATATCCGTCTTATTAAAGATGATGGAACTGAAGTGCCTTATAATGTAAATGACTTAGATAAAGGTGCAACTGTAATTGATCAGGCAAAAGCAGAATCTTTAAGTTATGTTTTGAGCAATGTGCCATCTGCAACTTACAAGCAGATTAAATTTGGTTTAGGTATCAAAACAGAACAAAACACTTTAGATCAAGTAAGATTTCCTAAGTTTTATGCAGCAGCAGGCGCTAATGATACGGCTATGATGTGGGAATGGGGAACAGGATACCGTTTTACAAAAGTAGAAGGTTTCTATGATACTGATAATAAAGCAATGTCTATTCATACAGGAAGCACTGTTGAAGGAACTGAAGGCGCTTATACTCAAGGTGTAAATGCTTATAGAGATATCACTTTAAATCTTACTACAAATGCAGTTGTTGGAAGTAAAGCTCCAAAAATCAAAATTAAAGCAGATTTTGATAAACTTTTGAGCGGAGCAACTAACACCATTACGCTATCAACTGGAACTGGAATGAGCGATAATGCTACTCCAAATGTTCATACTGCGGCGCAAATGGTAAAATTTGTTGATAATCTAGGCGGAAACGGATCTAGCGATATTACAGGAATGTTTTCTGTGACGAGTGTAGAAAACTAAAAATATATTTAAGAGCCGTCTGAATTTAAAAAGACGGCTCTATTTTAAAATTCATTTAGAATGAAAAAAATAGCTGGTTTCATATTCATTGCATTGTTATTCATTTCATGTAATAACGATTCTGAAATGATTTCTTACGATAATCCTGAACTTTCTTTAAATATTCCTGCCGATTTTCCGGAACTGAATACGTATGTGAGTTTAAATAAACCTACTAAATATGGTGTTGAGCTGGGTGAAAAGCTTTTTACTGAAAAAAGATTTAGTGCAGACAATACTATTTCTTGTTCAAGCTGTCATATTCAGGCGAATGCATTCGCAGATCATAACCCGCAAGCTATTGGAATTGAAGGAAGAGTTGGTCTTCGAAATGCGCCATCACTTCAAAATTTAATGTTTTTAAAGTTTTTTAATTGGGATGGAAGCAAACTGCAGTTAGAAACGCAACCTTTAGTTCCTATTATTACGCACGAAGAAATGGATTCTTCAATTTTGGAAGTTATTGAAAAAATCAAAGATGATGCGTCTTATAAAGATTTGTTTAAAAAGACATTTGGAGATGAGGAAATTACGCCAGACAGAATTTATAAAAGTATTGCACAATTTGAATATACCTTAATTTCGGCCAATAGCAAATATGATAAAGTAAAACGTAAAGAAGGACCATCTTTTACAGAAAGTGAAGCGGCCGGTTATGCAACGTTTCAGCAAAAATGCGCAAGTTGTCATGGCACAGAATTGTTTACGGATCAAAGTTTTAGAAATATCGGTTTTCCTTTAAATACAAATACCAATGAAGCGGGTAGAGGAAGAGTTACTGGAATTGCTGCTGATTTTATGAGTTTCCGAGTTCCGACTTTAAGAAATATTGAATATACAGCTCCGTATGGAAGTTTTGGTCAGTTTGCGACGCTAAAATCTGTTTTGGATTATTTTGATAGTGGCGTCCTGAAAGCAGAGAATTTGGATCCTATTTTTAAGAATAATGGTAACAGAATTCCGCTTACAGAGCAGGAAAAAGAGAACCTGATTGCATTTATGAAAACCTTGAGCGATCAGCAATTTATAGGAAATTAATTTGGAAAGGCTTGATTTTTCTAGCTTTTCCGATTCTTTTTCTAAAGGTAAAAATGTTTATAAAGTGTTGATAAATAATGCGTTGTGAGTAGTGTTAAAATCTGATTTCGATAGATTAAATGTTTTAAATTTATAATTATATGATAGTTAACTATTTAAAAAATATTTGAATATGGAAAGAGCTATAAAACTACAGGTTCGCAAAGAACTAGACGGAAAGCAAGAAGTAAATATTATTAAACTGAAAGGGAGTTTAATTACAAAAGGCTATACAGAAATTATCCATATTAGTGACAAGGATGATGAATTTTACATCAACTCGTTTGCAACTAGAAATGAAGCACGTAATGAAGTAAAAGAATTTATTCTGGATTTTATAAACAAAGAAAATTTAAGCAATACAATTAGTGTTCTAGCATAATTGTAGAATTGTAGTGCTTAAAATTGCAGTGAAGCTTAAACTGCAGTTGTAAAACTTATATTTTGATCCAGAAAAAGATGCTGATCTTTTGCAATATCCTCTGGTTTTTCGTCCCAATCTCCCCAATCTCCGACATAAGTTTTACGAAAAATTAATTCATCATTATCTTCGTTACAAGCCATAGTTCGGTTTGTAAAAGTTTCATGGAATTCGCTGAAATTTATATCTATATTTTTCATGGCGTGATCATTTTAATGATTTGAGGCTACAAATCTAAAAAAAGAGCAGCCTTACTTTGTTATATTTTAAGATCCAAATGTTATTTAATTCACACTTATGTTGTTGAAATTGAGTTTTATAAAAAAAAATGCTAAATAAAAATAGGTTTAGCATTTTACTTCTGAATTGTCTGTTTTTTATTCAAACATCTTCCTCGAGGTTCATCACCTTCTTGAAGTATGATTTCGGAATGCAGAAACTGAACAGCATCTGCAGAGCCTTTTACTTTTACAGCACTGCGTTCTATCATTTCTTCTTCAAATTCATTTAAAACGCTTTCTCTCAATCCAATTTGTCTCCATTTTGATCGAGTATTACAGCCTTTAGAAATTTTTCTAGCCAATTTTAAAGCATCGAGCAATGCTTGATTGGCACCTTGACCTTTAAAAGGACTCATCGGGTGTGCCGCATCTCCAATCAAAGTAATGTTTTTATTTTTTGCCAGTAAGTTCAAACTTAATAATTCACGGTCGTAAACTGGATATCCAGAAATTAAGTTTTCGTCTGTAGCACTTAAAATCTGCGGAATTGGATTGTGCCATTGTGTTCTTCGGCAAGCTTCTTCTTTTAGAGCTTTTGGTCCTTTTGAACTTAATTCTTTAGCTTCTTCTTCAGACATTGGAAAGCTTAACTGCCACATTACAGAATCTGAAGTATAAGGCATTATGTAAATTCGTTCGTTTCCATTAGCAGTTTGAAAAACTGTTGCAGAATCTAAAAGCGAACTATCATGACCTTCTAAAGCACTTAAAGGACAAATTCCTAATATAACAATACAATCTAAATAACGCAAAGGCGTTTGGTCTTCACCAATTATTAGCTTTCGAACAGCACTTCGAATGCCATCAGCACCTACAACAAGATCGGCTTTTGAAGTTTTTGTTTCTCCATTTACCTGAAAAGTTAATTCTGCACCTTCTTCAGTTTCTTCAAGATTTATAAGCTGATGTCCCCATTGTATTGTATTATTTCCGCCAAGTTGTTCAAGAAGAGCTAAGCGAAGAGATTGCCGCGCAATATGTATGTTGGTACGTTTTGCTAGTGTTTTATTTTCAGACTCCAACCATTTTCTAGTTCCCCATTCACCCAATATTTTTCCTTCGGTGTTATGAACTATATGTTTTGTTGAAATTACGCCGTCTAAAGATGTAATTCCTAATCCTTTCATGGCTTTGCTTGCTTGCTGTAAAGTAAGTCCGTAGCCTTGAGATCTGGCTTCGAAATGGTTATCGCGTTCATAAATCGTAAATGGAATTCCGCGGTGTAAACAAGCAACAGCTAAAGCGACACCACCAATGCCGGCACCAATAATGGCAACATGCGGTTTAGTGAGATCGGGTTCAAGAAATTTTTCAGATTGCATTAATCCAGACCCAGAACAATTTGTGCACAAATGCAGATGCGCCTTAGGACGTATCGGAGCTGTATTGCTTTGTTTATTCTCATATAAAGCCAATTCCGTCTTATAGCGACGTTGCGCTTTTTTACTGAGTCCGCGATTTATTTTGCCCTGTCCCTGGCATTCATGGCATATAGTCCACATATTTTGCTGTATAACTTTCTTTATAGAATAGAGGTTGCAAAGTTACGTCAACTATAGCATTTAAACTACTGATTTTCAAAGCTAAAGCATATTTTGTGATAAAATTATAAGTTTTTGAAAGTCAATAATTTATGTTTTATTTATTTGATTTTTAATTCGATTCTATGAAATTGTCAATATAACGAGTAACCATTTCAGGATATTGATGATGCGGACCATGTCCTGTTTGAGCAATCGTGATGAGAGTTGCTGTAGGGAGTTTTTGGTTAAGTTCGAACCAGTTTTCTGGAGGAAAACAAACTTCATGATTAGCAGAAATAATTAATATTGGAATATTTATCTGCATTAATTTTTCTCTTGCATTATATGGATCATTCCAATAATCATCGTGCGATTTGCCGTAATATTCCCAAAGTTCAGGTTTTACTTTTTGGTCTTTATTTTCTCTTTTATTTATTCTCTTGTGGCTTTCTGCGGCTGCATTTCGGCTCGCTTCAGACGCAGGTTCAAAAAATAATATGGTTTCATGTTCTAGGGTATATTCTGGAATATAAGCTGTTTTAATGAAAATTTCTTCTAGAGGATGATTTACTTTTCCGGGAGGTTTGGTTCCAATTAAGATTGTATGGGTAATTCGGTTTGAGAATTCTGTTGTAGCTACTTGTGCCGCCCACCCGCCTAATGACCATCCGCCCAATATAAATTTGTCAATTTTTAAAGCATCGGCTAAGTCAATGGCATCTTTTCCAAAACCTAAAATAGTTTCATGTGGCGTTCCAGTAGAAGTAGCTAATCCTTTGTAGTTAAAAATGATAACTTGGTATTTTTGTGCTAATGCATCTAAAAAAGCAGGATCCCAATCGTCTAGATTACCACGAAATCTGTTACAGAGAATAATTGGCAATCCTTTGCCAATTGATCTATAAGCTATTTTATAATCTTGAATTGAAGCAAATTTAGTTTCAGATTGATCTGCCTTCACCAAAGTATTTTCTTTTTCCATTGTACTAAAATTAAAGTTTTATAATTGTTTCTGATTCCGTTTGCCTTAGTTCCAAATACCAGACAAAGCTTTTTTCTGAATGTTTTTGGCAAACAAAGGCGTTTCTTCTTTATTATGTGCTTCCAAATTATCTTTCATACCAATACGGATGGTCTCTAAATCTGAAACGCCAGCTGCTGCAAGCAGTTGAATAAAATGTTCTGTAAGCGAAATCACGACATGATTGGAAAGTTCGCAAGAAGAATCGGATAGTTTCTTAACTTTCAATTCCCACTTAATAATCAAAGTGGTGTGACCAAGAGGAGATAGAGAATCAGAAACTGAATTAACAGCGCAATGTTCTCTTTTGGAAATATCTTCTATATAATGTTGGATTAGCATATTTCCAGCAATCTGCTCTACATTTATAGACATTCTTAGACCATCTTCTGTTAATGAATTTCCAGCAGCGATATGAGAAGAAGAACATTCTTGGTATTCCTGATCTTTTAATGTAAAAAGCCATTCAGTCAAATTAATAGTTTCCAAAGGCGCATTAATTATATCTGTTGCAGTACTTTCTGTAAAAGAATCCATAATTTAAGAATTGATATTATTTATGAATTCGTCTGTAGAAGAAAGAACATGCCCATAATTCGGAAAATTAGTTTCGACTGTAGCTTTGATTTCTTCCCAATTAAAAGCGCCTATTCCATCTTTAATTAATGTGACATGATAACCTAGTTCGACACCAAATCTTGCTGTAGAATCGATACAAGTATTGGCTCTCATACCCGCAAGAACTATTTGGTCAATATCATGCTGGCGCAAAAGAAAATCTAAATCGGTATTAGCAAATCCGCTCGCAGTCCAATGATTTTGTGCAATAAGATCGCCTTCTTGCATAATAAGATCAGGATGAAATTCTGCACCCCAAGAACCTTTTTCAAAAAGAGTAATATTTTTACTTCCTAAATGCGACGGAGCCATAAACTTCCAGTTTATATAATCTCTTATTTGTGTATGGCGATGCGGTGCATAAATAATTTGAATTTTCTTTTCTCTTGCAGCAGTTAATAGCTTTTTGATGTTAGCAACCACTTTATTTCCTTCAACTGTTTCTTTTGTTACAGGATATAATTTTCCTCCTTCAGAAAGAAAATCATTAAATGGATCAATAATGACGATTGCGGTTTTTTGAAGTTGATATAAGCTCATGATTTTAATTTTTAAGTTAAGTTGTTGTATGCTAATAATATGCCAATAAGCTTTTGTACTATATTGATTGCTATTTGGCAAGTATTGAAAACCAGAAAGTTGCGATATTTAACGAATTTTCGAAATACAGTAAATTAGCGAGATAGAGAAGGGCAGTTTTATTTTATAATTTTCGAAAATGATTATGTAAGTCTGCAGAAAGGATTTGGACTAATTTTATAAAACATTTAAAAACTTAAAATTATGGAATCAAAGAATCAAACTCAGAACAACCCTAATTCCAATCAGAATGTGGGAGATCATCGAAGCGATACTAGAAAACATCAATATAAAGATCATGACGAAGTTTTAACAAATGATGAAAACTACGATGCAGACACTAAAAAGTTCAAAGGAAAAGAACCCGATTTCGATGATCAATTAAATAATGAAGAAAAAAAATAAAACCGAAACGTCTCAAGTTAATTTTTGAGGCGTTTTTTATTTGCTTTTTCTCGTCAAAAACCACTTTTTTTATGAGATGAAAGCGAAGAAGTAAAAAATATGATTGGATTTTTATAGATTTGTAAAAATCTAATACAGTTTCTCAAATAATAATTGAGTAATAATATATAATACAAGGCATGAAATCGGTTACCTCATTTTTTTTACTTTTATTGTTTGTCTATTCCAATTCTTACTCACAGCTGAGTTCAGATAAAATATTTGAAAGTTTTAAACAAGGAGAACGCACAAACTGTTCATCAATTGCTTTCATTAAAGCTTCTTTAAATGTATACGGATTAGATAATCTTTTTGAAAGCGAGAAATTAAACAATGATTCTTATAAGATTAAGCTAAAAAATGATGCAACCTTTAATTTGGATAGCACTGAAATTGTTAAGGCCAGAAAATCAGCAGGTTTTGTTTATATTAAAGATAATTGCGACAGTGAAAGAATTAGAGATTATGCCGTGTTGACTTATGCTGTAATGGCAAAATACATGCAGATTATCGATAAGGAACCAACTTTTGAGAAAGCTTTAGAAGAATTGGAAGAAGGCACCGTATATACTCCAACAATCTATAAATACTTAGGATTCAAATTAGGCAAGCAAATTCAAAAATTAAAAAGACAATCTGGAAGTGAATATTGTGGCGTTGTAGCATGGTCAAAAGCTCATGCCGTTTTTGTTTGCGAAGATTTTATGGATTATTATGGAAACAAAAAAAGCATTTGGATCAAATATCCTGGACGTTTTAGAATAATTAAATCTTAAGGAAAGATCAAATAAAAGCTTGCAAAGCCCTGAAAACACTTATTTATTGGGCATTCGCTGTACTATTTTACTTATTCAGATTAAGAGATTATCATATTTTTAGGAAAAACAAACTATAAAAGTTGCAATTTAAGTTAATTTATATATTTTTGTTTTTATTCAAGAACCAAATCTATATAACAAATGAAGAGTAAGATTTTTTTATTAAGTGTCCTTTTCTTCTTGACGACTGCTGCTGTTTCTGCACAGGCAAAAAATGCACCAAGAAGTATTATTAGTACAACAGCGTTAATCCGTAAATACCATGATCAAAAAGAATTAAGTGGTATGCAAAAAGGAGAGCTTTTAGAATTGTACATTGAGCGTATTAAGGTTTTAGTAAAAACACTTCCTTATATTGCTTTGGTTACTAAACCTGGTGTTACAATGGCAGATTTAGGTATTCCTGATACTAGTGAAAACAAAAAGTTTTTAGATGGACAAGCAGAGGGTACAACAATTTTCTTAGATACTACAGTAGATTTCCAAAGAAAAATGATGCCTTATTCAGATAAAGGAAATCTTATCGCTGCAATTTTATTCTACGAAAACACTTTGAAATCTTTACACGAATTCAACGATTTATAAGAATCTCAAACATAAAAATTACAAACTCCAAAGTCTTAGACTTTGGAGTTTTTTTTTTGAAATAAACTTTCGAGACTATTCTCAAATCATTTCAAACAAAATTCATACACTTCTTTCCGTTGTGCATTCTTTTGTACAATTCTTTTAAAAAGGCTAAAATCGCTTCTAAACTTTACGGTTTTAGTATAATTCTTATAAAATAGTTAAAATTACTTCAAAAGCTAACTTTCTTGTTTTTAATGCTTTAAATGGATAGAATTAATTTGCTTAACATTTTTTTTGCAAAAAATTCAATTAAAATTTGGGAACTAAAATTTTTAATATACTTTTGTTCTATCAAATTAGTAGAGTTTAAAAGAATAAGTTAAAAGCCAGAGATTAAAGACCATATTCCATTTTCATTTTTGAACAAGCGAGAACCACAAAGGCAGTTTAAGTCTTACGAGTTACCACGGTTAAAATTCCTCTCTTTTTAATTCATTGTAAATTTTAATAAATACAATCCTGTATAGGGTTGAAATATTGTATAGGCCAATTTAAATAGTAGTAATCTAAAATCAGTGAAAATGAAAAAACGAATGTGTTGCAGATAAAAAAAAGAAAAACCATCTCTGCGGGAACAGAAATGGTGAAGCTTAAAGAAATTATTATCTCTAAAAGGGAAGCTAGAATGTACTAACCGGTTCTTGGCTTACCTAATTTATTAAACTAAAACAAAGTAATGAAAAAAAAATTAGAAAGATATGCTTGGCTATGTATTTTGTTGATTTCCATAGGAGTTAAATCACAAGAGACTAAGCCGTTAATCCAGTCTAAACTGGAAGGAACAGTAGTCGATGCTGTTACAAAAGAGCCTATTATTGGAGCTTCTATAAACATTAAAGGAACAACACATGGAGTTGTAACAGATACTGACGGAAATTTTTATTTCCAGACAGGCCAAAAATTCCCTTATACACTTATTGTTAGTTATTTGGGATATAAAAAAGAAGAAGTTGTAGTCAATAAAAATGCAATCGTAATCGAGCTTACTGAAGAACAGAATGCATTATCTGAAGTAGTTGTAACTGCTCTTGGAATTTCAAAAGAAAAGAAATCTTTAGGATATACGACTCAGGCAGTTAAAGGAAAAGAGTTGGCTGAAACAAAAGAAACTAACTTTTTAAACAGCCTTTCTGGTAAAGTAGCTGGTGTACGTATTACGAATTCACAAGGTGACATGGGATCGTCACGTATTATTATTCGTGGGGAAACGTCTATTGCAGGAAACAACCAGCCACTGTTCGTAGTTGATGGTGTTCCAGTGGATAATTCACAATTAAATTTTGGTGGTGCAACTCGTGATTTTAGAAACGCAATTGCCGATTTAAATCCGCAGGATATTGAAACATTAACAGTTTTAAAAGGTCCTAACGCCGCAGCTCTTTACGGATCTCGCGCTGCGCATGGTGTGGTTTTGATTACTACAAAATCAGGTAGAAATCAAAAAGGATTTGGAGTAACTTTCAATACAGGTATCACGATTTCTCAAGTAGCAACTTTACCTTCTTTTCAAAATTCATTTGGACAAGGATCAAACGGAAAATTCAGCTACGTAGATGGTAAAGGAGGCGGAGTTAATGATGGAGTTGATGAAAGCTGGGGACCTAAATTGGACGGACGTCTTATTCCTCAATTTTATTCAAATGGAGAAGCTGTTCCTTTTGTAGCTCATCCTAATAATGTAAGAGACTTTTTTAATAATGGTATTACTTACGATAATAGTATTTCTGTTGCTAAAGCTGATGAAAAATCAGATTTCCGTTTAGGAGCTAATAATCAGAAACAGCTTGGAACAGTGCCTAACAGTGAAATAAACAAAACAAACTTCTCTGTTAATGCTAATTACAAAATCTCTGAAAACGTAAAAGTAGGAGTAACAGGAAATTATATTGTTACCAATGCTCCAGCTTTACCTGGAGGACCATCAGGAGGTCGTGCTGCGGGTGTTATGTTGCAGTTTCTTTGGTTCGGACGTCAGGTAGATGTGAATCAGCTTAATAAAGATTGGAACACAAATTGGAACAACAGCTACTACAGTAATCCATACTGGAATGCATATTACAATACAACTAGTCAACAGCGTAATCGTTTTATTGGAGATGTCCATTTAGAAGCGAAGCTTGCAGACGGACTTAATTTTAGATTCCGTACAGGAGTTGATTACTATAACGACCGTAGAAAATACACCATTAAATACGGTACAAACGGAACGCCTTATGGTTCTTATGCCGAAGATGCTTACACTGTAAATGAGCAAAATACAGAAGGTATTTTCCAATATACAAAAAAGCTTAATGATGATTTTAGTTTAGATGCACTTGCCGGATTTAATATCCGTAACCATAGCGACGCAAACAATTATCAAAAAGCGCCACGTTTGGCTGTACCAGATTTATATACATTAACGAATTCGAGAGATCTTTTAACGTCTTCAAATTCATTGTCTAGATTAAGAGTTTACAGCGCTTATGCTTCGGCTCAGCTAGGGTTTAGAAACTATGCTTTCTTAAACGTTACGGCTCGTAATGACTGGTCATCAACATTACCAAGCAGTAACCGTTCTTACTTTTATCCATCGATTAATGGTAGTGTAGTTTTAACAGACGCATTAAATATTAAGAGTAGTACTTTAGATTTCTTAAAAGTTCGCGGTGGATGGTCTGAAGTAGGTAACGATGCAGATCCATATCAATTGTCTACGGTTTACAATTTCCAAACGGCATTTGACGGAAATCCAATTCAAACTTCTTCACAAAGAAAACTTAATGAAAATTTGAAACCAGAAACAACACGTTCTACTGAAGTAGGTCTTGAAGCTTCTTTCTGGAAAAACAGACTTCATTTTGATGTTGCTTATTATAACACAAATAGTTTCGATCAGATTTTGGAGATAAAAACTACAGCATCAAGCGGTTATAATTCACAGTTAATCAATGCAGGTAAAATTAATAACCAAGGTATAGAGGTTCAATTGGATGGAAATCCTATTCAAACTGAGAACTTCAAATGGAATGTGGCTTTAAATTATTCAAAAAATAAGAGTAAAGTAGAAATTTTGGATTATGCGGGAGATATTAAAAATTACACAATTGGTACTTCTGGAGGTGTAGATGTATTAGCATCTGTAGGACAAGCTTATGGAGCACTTTATGGAACTGCGTATGAGCGTGATGCAAGTGGAAATATTGTAGTGGGAGCGAATGGTCTTCCTAAAGCAGATCCAACAAAAAGAGTTTTAGGACATTATACTCCAGATTATTTGGCAGGTATTACAAATACTTTGACTTATAAAAATCTTGAATTATCATTCTTAGTTGATGCTAGTGTAGGAGGGGAACTTTTCTCAGGAACAAACAGAACAGGAAATTATACAGGGGTTTTAGCTCAAACTATGACAGGTCGTGATGCAGAACATGGAGGATTAAGCTACTATTACCCAGGAGATAATACTGCTAATCCGAAAACTTTGGTAGTAGGCGGAGCTGCTCCAAGCGGTGTAACAGTTTATGATGATGGAATGATCTTTAATGGTGTTTATGCAGATGGAACTGCAAATAATAAAGTGATTAGTGCACAGGAATATTACAAAGCATCATACAATATTAGTGAAGCTTATATCTATAGTTCAACTTTTGTGAAAATGAGAGAGATAAAACTTAGTTACAACTTTGATAAGAAACTAGTTAAAAAACTAGGTCTGGAAGGAGCAAGTATTACTGCTGCAGGACGTAACCTATTCTTTATTTACAAAGAGGTTCCAAATATTGATCCTGAAACCGCTTTTAATACAGGAAATGCACAAGGATTGGAAAGTTTGGCATTGCCAACAACAAGAAATTTCAGTCTTAATCTTAATGTTAAATTTTAAAAACTCGGAATCATGCTAAAAAAACTATCATATACAATACTGTTTGCATTGACACTGAGCTCTTGCAGTGATACTTTGGACGATATTAATAAAAATCCAAATGCAACTGAAACTCCATTGGCACCGTACTTATTGACGGGAACGTTAAAACAAGGTGCAGATTTGTACTGGGGAGATGTAAATAACTTTAATTCATCATTATTGTTTGTTCAGCATTGGGCTAAAATCCAATATACAGAACCAGATCGATATGATGTATCTAATACCTCTTTCACAACATTGTGGAATACAGGCTATGCAACTTTAATCACCGATTTGAATACAATTTTGAACTTTCCAGATGCACAGGCAAATTCAAATTATAAAGGTATCGCATTGACTTTACGTTCTTGGACATTTTTATTGTTAACCGATGCTTACGGAAGCATTCCGTACAAAGAAGCAGGTTTAAAAGTAACGCCAGCATATAATACTCAAAAAGAAGTTTATACAGGATTACTTGAAGATTTGAAACAAGCTCAATCTTTGCTTAACGCAACAAATGGTTCTGTTACTGGAGATTTGGTTTATAAAGGAGATATATCGAAATGGAAAAAATTTGTGAATTCGCTTCGTTTGAGAATCGCATTAAGAATTTCTGATAAAGAACCTACATTAGCTAAACAAGCTGCAATTGACGCAACAAGCGATGCAGCTGGAGTAATTAGCAGCGAAAGCGAAACATTTAAGTTTACTTATACTAGTTCGCCTCAGCAAAACCCAGCTTCGGCATGGTTTGAAACTCGTGATGATTTCCGTATTTCAAAAACTATGGTTGATAAATTATATGAATTGTCAGATCCGCGTTTGCCAGTTTTTGCACAATTGCCATCAGATGCAAGTGTAGGGAAATATGTTGGAGGTGCTAACGGATTATCAAATAGTGATGCTAACAGCCAAGGTTTTGCTAAAACATCAAAACCTGGAACTTATTTCTTGACTTCGGCATCACCAGCTGTAATTGCTTCTTATTCAGAAACATTATTTAATCTTGCTGAAGCTGCAGCGCGCGGATATATTTCTGGAGATGCAGAACAGTATTATAAAAATGCAATTACGGCATCGTTCAATCAATTTGGAATTACCAATGCAACTGCTATTTCAGATTATCTGAATCAGACAAGCGTGAAATATGATTCATCAAATTACGCTAAATCGATTGGTACACAAAAATGGATTGCCTTCTTCGGGCAAGGTTTAGATGCTTTTACAGAATGGAGAAGACTTGATTATCCAGTATTAACAGCTGGTCCTGCGACAGTTTTGGACGGACAGATTCCTTCACGTTTCTTCTATCCAGGTACAGAACAATCGTTGAATGGAGTAAGCTACCAAGCTGCAGTGGCAGATCAAGGAAAAGATTTATTGACAACAAAACTTTGGTTTGATGTGAAATAAGAAAAAATCTTAACAATCACTAATTTTAATAGAAGCCGTACCAACTTGGTACGGCTTTTTTTATTAAGAGAACATTATAATTTAATTTTAGAATGTATTGCAAATTTTCTATAATTTAGACAGAATGTCAAATAAAATAAAAATAAGATGCAGACTATATTAGGGGCTAATGGACAGATAGGAGAAGAATTGGCAAGAGAACTGAAAAGAAATTATACTTCAGATATAAGAATTGTAAGCCGTAAAGCACAAAAAATAAACGATACAGATACTGTTTTTTCGGCAGATTTGACCAATAAAGAAAAAGCAATAGAAGCGGTGAAAGGAAGTGAAATTGCCTATTTTACTTTAGGACTTCCTATGGACTCTGATTTATGGGAAAAACAATTTCTGCTGATAACAAGAAATGTTATTGAAGCCTGTAAAATCAACAAAACCAAACTTGTATTTTTTGATAATACGTATATGTATCCGCAAGACAGCAGAGTTCTTACAGAGGAAACCGCTTTTGAACCCGTGGGAAGAAAGGGAAAAATCAGGAAAGAAATGGCTGAAATGGTTTTAAATGAAATAAAATCAGGACAATTGGAAGCTGTAATATGTCGCGCACCAGAATTTTATGGTCCCGCTAAAACACAGAGTATTACCAATACTTTAATTTTTAATGCAATAAAAGGAAATAAAAAATTAAAAGTGCCTTTGAGCGATGCTAAAAAGCGAAGCCTGATCTGGACACCAGATGCAAGTCGTGCCACAGCATTAATAGGGAATACTCCAGATGCTTTTGGACAAACGTGGCATTTGCCTGTCGATGAAAGCCATCTTAATTATAAAGAATTCATAATGTTGGCTTCTGAAATATATGGCAGAGATTTAAAATATAAGGTTATGCCAAAGTTTGTATTTACAATAGGAGCACTTTTCAATAAACAAGCAAAAGAACTGCAAGAGCTTCTTCCAAGATATGAGCACGCCAACGTTTTTGATGATTCAAAATTTAGAAAGCATTTTCCAGATTTTGTTGTTACAAGCTATAGAAATGGAATTGAAGAAATAAAAAGAGAACAATATTCTTCATGAAACGATTATTTTGAAAGAAAAATAAAAAATGCTAAATCTTTTAGGTTTAGCATTTTTATATATTCTTTAAGTTCTAAAATATACAATTTCTATAGTGCTTCATACCAATTTATAATATAATCGGCGACACTTTCCCAGCCAGGTTCTCCACAGATAAAATGGCTTTTTCCATCAAATATTTTGAGATCTACACGACCAGCATTTTCTTTATATCTGCTTGCAATTGTTTGTGTTAAACTAGGCGGAAAGATATGATCACTTCCGCCGCCAATAAAGAGAATAGGTTCATGTGGTTTTTTGAAATTAATATTTGAATACGAATTTAAAACCAATTCGCGACTCACTTTATAACTTTCAGGCACTGCGAATTTCTCAAATGCTTTCTTTTTTTCATTTTCCGTTATAGTATTAAAAAAAGCATAATCGTACCATTCTCGGCTTCCCATAAAATATTTTTTAGAAGAAAAGAAACCAAAAGCAGGTATTACTGTTTTTAAAGTTTGAAATGGCGGAAAAACATTCTTTGGTGGTGCTCCATCAATATTGGCACCAGCCACTGCTTTTCCTAGTTCTATTAGTTTCAATACTGCCATACCAGCCATTGAATGTCCTATTATTAAAGGCTTTTCAGGCAAAGTATCTATCAATTTACTAATATTAGTAACAACATCTATAAATCCAGTTTTAGTGAGATCTGGATGAACTTTTGCTCTTAATTCAGTAGGATTTCCTTCATGCCCTGGATTTGCTGGTGCGTAAACTGTATATCCTTTTTGTTCATAGTACTGTTTCCATTCCGTCCAAGTTTTGTCGTTAACAAAATTTCCATGAATAAGTACAATAGTTTTTGATTTTGACATGATTTTTTTATTTGATTAATGTTAGAATTTCTTTGAAGAATTCTCTTCGAGAGTCTTTAACAAGCTCATAAAGACACATTTCAATATTGGTTAATGATGCTCCTTTACTTTCCAGTTTTTTCAAAGCCATTTCAATACTTTCTTGAGATCTAGAAGAAACACAATCTGCTACAATTTCTACTTCAAAATTGTTTGATAATAATCCCATCGCCGTTTGATAAACGCAAATATGAGCTTCTATACCGCAAACCAACCATTGTTTTCTTCCAGAATCGATAATTGCCTGTTTGAAAACGTCATTATCAAAAGCATTAAAAGTATATTTTTCAATTGGTTTTTGATGATGCAATAATTTTTCCAATTCAGGTATCGTAGAACCAAGTCCTTTTGGGTTTTGTTCTGCCCAAATTATCGGAATAGAAAGTATTTGACAGCCTCGAATAAGTTTTTCTAGGTTTGATGTAAGCTTTTCATTGTTGTGCACAATTCTAGCCAGTTTTCCTTGAACATCAATTAACAGCAATCCAGTGTTTTCTTTCACAAGCATAACTCTTTGATTATTTAAGAAATTAAATTTACAAATTTTATGTATGTAAAATATTTAAATACAGATTGTTATGTGTTTTTTTTATCTAAAAAACTCTTATTTCAGATATTTTTTTAGCTCTGTGGCAGCCTGAAGAAATAAAGCTTTAGTTTGCGGAATCTCAGCAAGACCATTTAATAAGCCAAAATCATGGATTACGTCGTTGTAACGAACTGTTGTAACTACAACTCCAGCATCACTTAATTTACGTCCGTAAGCCTCGCCCTCGTCTCTTAAAATGTCATTTTCAGCTACTTGAATTAAAGTTGGAGGCAGACCTTTCAACTGATCAAGACTCGCTTGCAATGGCGATGCATAAATTTCTTTTCTCTTAGAAGGCTCAACATACTGATCCCACATCCATTGCATTAGAGAAGAAGTTAAAAAACGCTGTTTTCCATAAAGTTTATAAGATTCTGTTTCAAAATTGGCATCTGCAACTGGCCAGAAAAGAATTTGTACTTTATACAGCGGAGTTCCTTTTTCTTTTGCCATTAACGCGCTCGCTGTAGCAAGATTTCCGCCAGCGCTATTGCCAACAATTCCTAATTTGCTTCCGTCAACATTGATGTCATTTCCATGCGCTGCAATCCATTTTGCGACGGCATAAACCTCATTTACAGGTTGCGGATATTTATGTTCTGGAGAAAGCGAATAATTGACAAAAACACCAGCATAACCTGTTAGAACACTCAAATCTCTAACCATTCTTTTGTGAGTTGGATAGTCGCCCAAAACCCAGCCGCCGCCGTGAATGAACATAAAAACAGGCAATTTTCCTTTTGCCCCAGCAGGACGAACAATATTTAATTTGATTTTGTAACCGTCTGCAGTGATTTCTTTTTCAGATTCTTCGATTCCAGATAAATCAACTTTGAAAGCATTTTGAGCGCCAACCAATACATTTCGTGCATCGGCAACAGGAAGTGATTCTAAAGGTGCTCCTCCAGAATTTAAAGGTTTTAAAAATGCTTTAACTGCAGGAGTTAAATGCGGATCTGACGCATAATCTACTTGGGCATTGCTTTTTGTTGTCATAGTTGTTAGAATTATATAAGGAATAAATATCATTTTTAAGATGCTTGATTTTTTCATAATGTTTAAACTTTAGATTTACTTTTTATTTTACAGAATAAGGTAATGAAAGGTTTCCGCTGGCAACAGTGTAGACTTTGTATACTCCAAGCATTGGTTTTGAACCTTCGGAATCATGAGAACCGCCAGCACCTGTGCTGACTTCCATATAACAGCTGACCGCATCAAATTTGAAATTGGTTTTGTTGTTGATTCTAAAATTGGGAACAATTACTTTTATGGAATTTCCTTTTGCTACAATATTAAAGCCTGGACTATCCATATACATTGCCATTCCAGGGTTTGTTGGAGGCAGCACCACATTTGGATCTCCTTTTGTAAATTCTTTAACCGAAAGTCCTCCAGCAATGCGTTTGTCTTCAACTAATAAAACCCAGTGTGCGTGCCAGACTAATCCATCATTTAGATAATTTCCGTCCAGATTTTCATCCCAAAGCGGAGTGTCTTCAAAATCAGGATGGGAGGTAAGAGCAAGTGCTACAATTCCTTCGGCTTGACCGAAACCAATATCTGAAGATTTTAATGTAGTCGGGAAAACATAAGCTAAAACTGGAGCGCCATTTAGCTGGCCAACTGGTTTAGGCATTGTTTTTCCTGCAGTTCCTTCTACTTTAATATCCCAAACAGTAAGACCTAAATCTGCTTTATGGGTAATTGTAGCCGATTTTATTTTAAAATCACTGTTATTGTAAGTACTGCATTTATCGCAGGCTTTTGCACTGCTAAAATTTAGAAATAGAATGATTATTAGCAATATTAATCTTTTCATAATAAATGGTTTTAAGGGTTAATTTCCCCAGAAAACCAATTTATATGCCATGCCAATAAAATGCCTGTAAATAGGAGGTTTTAGCACTTTTTATAAGATTAAAAAATGCTATATTTCGTTAAACAAATTTAGATTAGTGAGATTTCGCTATAAGAGAAATTAAAGTTTAATTAGTCAAATTATCTTCTTTTTTCATTAATTGGGAATTCTTTTAAAAACTCAATTTTAAGAACCGTTCCGTTATTATTTTCCATAGAAAAAACCGCGTCCAAATCGTCGCTTAAGCCTTTTATCAAACTCAAACCAAAAGAATTGATTTTTGTAAAGCTCATATTCGCATCAAAACCAACTCCATTATCTGCAATTGTAAGCAGGTATTTGTCTTCGGAAGTAGCTTCGAGCGTGACATAAATCATTCCGGTTTGACTATCTGGAAAAGCGTATTTAATTGAGTTTGTAATGGATTCATTTAAAATAAGTCCCAACGGAACTGCCTGCGCAACATCTAATTCCAGCGGATCAATTTTTAGTTCAAAACGAACGCGCTGTCCTAGCGAAAAAGATTCTCTAAGATATTCGACCAATTCTCTGATATAATTGGGCATATTTATCGTCGAAATATTCTCTGAATTATACAATTTCTGGTGAATCAAAGACATGGAATGAATACGATGCTGGCTGTTTTTAATTGCTGACAATGCCATATCATTTTCCAAATAGGCCGATTGCGAATTAAGCAGACTAATTACAGTTTGAAGATTGTTTTTTACACGATGATGAATTTCTTTTAAAAGCCATTCTTTTTCATCCAACAAATGTCTAAGATTAATGTTTTTTAGATTGATTTCTTTTTCTTTAAGCGCTAATTCGGCGTTGCTTTTTTGCTTCAGACGATATCGGTTGTACAGCAAAACGACAGTAAGAAGCAATAAAACCAAACTCCAAATAGAAAGCGTATTTAATAATTTGGATTTTTTTAATGCCGCTTCCTGCAGATTCGTTTCTTTATCTAATTGCTTGATTTTTTGTTCTTTATTTTCCGTTTCATACTGAATTTTAAGTTCTTCAATTTGTTTGTTTTTCGAATAATCTAAAAGAGAATCACTCATTTTTTTATACAATTTATGATGCACTAAAGCCGCTTTAAAATCACCATTTAGCGAATCTATTTTGTATAAAGACATTTGTAATGCTTCTGAATTGTAGTTCTTGCTGTATTTCTTTGAAATAGCTTCAATTTTATCAACATATAATTTTGTTTTCTGAAGATTGTTTCGATTTCCATAAAACAAAGCAATAGACGCATAAGTATTGCAAACATCTCTATAAGTTTGTGGTGAATTTAAACGATCTGCTGCTTCTCCAGACTTTATAAAATACTTTTCGGCAGTGCCATAATTTTTAATTCGCCAATAGCAATTTGCGTAGGCAAAATTCATCAGCATATTGTCAATGTCATTTGGAGGCGGATAATTGTTCGTAATAGAATTCATGTATTCAATCGCCTCTTTGTTTTTTCCTTTCATAGAGAGTGATGCAGTGGCTGTGATGAAGCTTTTATACCAGCTACCACTGCTATAAACATTTTGTCCGTACTTAATACTTTTCTCAGACATTTTTATGGCTTCATCGTTATGTCCCATCTGCAAATACACTAACCCGAGACGCATATAAAAAATGTCTGCAAAAGTGTAATCTTTTGTAGATTCCATTGTTTCTACGCTTTTTTGAGCATAATATAAAGCGGCTTTCATGTTATATTGAACACTTTCTATATAGGCAATTGTCGTTTCTCCGTATTGCTGTTGCTTAAAGCCAATTTTTCGCATTGCAGCAATATTTTGATACAGGATTTTCTTAGCATCATTAATTTTTCCGTGCCAGAAATAAATCGTACAGAGTTTTATTTTTGTTTCAATTACTTTTTCTTCAAAACCTAAAGCTTTATACAAAGTTTCGGCTTCTTTTAAGATTTTTTCTTTTTCAGGATCTAAATCGTATTGATAGGTTGCCTGATTAAGCAATGCATCTGCTAGAACCACTTTATCATTTTGCTTTCGGCATTCGTTTACAACTTGCAAAAAGCATTTTTTGCTTTCAGGATAATTATTAACTTGAAAATAGAACTTTCCTTGCAGCATTAAACTCTGATGCTGCCATTTTTGGATTTTTAACTGATTACTGATTTTTAGTGCTTCAGTTATATAAAAATTAGCATTTTTTAAATCATCTGGTTTTGTAAAAGGCAGGAACAAATAATGATTTCCCAATTGTAAAGCCAGTTTTATTTTGTCTACGTTTTTTGATTTTAAAAAAAGTTTTTTGGCAGCGTCAATATTTCCTTTTCCAATTAAATCATTTCCAATTAAATCATTTCCAATTAAATAAGAACCGTCATTAAAACCTTCGTCATAAGCTAAAGAAACAGGGAGTTTGTAGGCTTTGCACGTTAAAACTACAGAACTGTCAGCATCGATTGATCCTTGATTAGAATTGTATAAATAAATAGAACAAGTCTGTATTAATAAACGCTTCTTTTTTAAGTCATAATTTGCTGTTGCAGGATGGTTTTGCGCGTCAGAATTAATTGCAATAAAAAACAGCAGACAAAACGAGTAAAGTAGCTTCATGATTTATTAAAATTAAATTTTAGTAAGTTTTTGATTAACAAATATAAACAGAAACAATTTCTGATTTTTTAAAAAATAATATGAAAATTACGGTTAATTGTGATTTTTATTTATCTAAATTTGGAAACGACTAATTTTAATTAGTATAATTAACTATTTTTGTATCAATTAATTAAGTGCAATATAAGACAAAATTTACTCACTTATGAAAAAGTCTCCCGATAACGGATATGAAGCTGTTTCTTCAGGTTTGAAAAAACGAATTTTAATTGTAGAAGATCAATTTATTGAAGCGCACGATTTGCAATTAATTCTCGAAAAAGCAAATTATGAAGTAACAGGAATTGCACGGTCGGTTGAGCAGGCTTTGGATCAGATTCAGATCGAAAAACCAGATTTAGTTATTCTGGATATCATGTTAAAAGGGAGCAGAAACGGAATAGAACTGGCTCATTATCTTAAAGAAAAATATATCGGATTTATATTTATTTCGGCGAATTCGAGTAAAGGTATTTTAGATCAGGCTAAAACAACTCATCCTTACGGATTTATTGTAAAACCTTTTCGAGATCAGGATGTTTTGACAACTTTAGAAATAGCATTTTTTCGTCAGCAATATAGTTTAGAATCGCAGTTAATGCAGCAGTTTCAGCTTCAAAAAGAAATTACAGAGATTATAAATTCAAATGTAAAGAAAGACGACGCGCTTCTGGCTTTCGCTAAAATTATCCAGACTTTTATTCCGTTTGATTATTTAGAAACAGGATTTGTCACAACAACACATTACGATAATCTAGGAATCATTCGCAAAAATATTGATCTCTATCAAATTGTCGATTCTAAAAAGCTTTCTCAAATAACAGATTTATCTCTGAAAGAAATTGATGAGACTTACAAAAAGTCAAAAATTGATAAAGAAGCCATTATTTATAGTGAAGAATCATTAATTAATAATTTGCAGGAAGCGCCAATAAAAGCTCTTATAACTCATAATTTTAGAATAAAATCGTATTTGATTTTTCCTATCTCAATTGCCGCGATCCAGAGCTATCATTTTACTTTTTACAGCCGAAACCTAAATGTTTATTCTCAGGAAAGTTTAAAGCTTTTGAAAGCACTCGAGCATACTTTTTCTCAGTTTATTGCTAAAATTTATTCGACACAAGAAACGAGTTTACCACTTCAAAAAAAGGAAATAAAAAAAGAAAAACCAGAAACAACTGCTGTCGGTTTTGAAGGAATTATTGGTAATAGTTCGCAAATGATTTCCGTTTTTAATTATATCCGAAAAGTGGCTCCTTCAGATACTTCCGTTTTAGTTTTAGGCGAAAGCGGTACTGGAAAAGAGAAAATTGCACAAAGTATTCATGCTTTATCTGATAGAAAAGAGAAGCCGCTAGTTATAATCAATTGTGGAGCGATTCCTGAAAACCTTGCAGAATCTTTGCTTTTTGGACACGAAAAAGGCGCTTTTACGGGAGCTGTAGATCGAAGAATTGGAAAATTTGAACTGGCAGATGGCGGAACTGTTTTTCTTGATGAAATAGGAGAGATGTCGCTCGAGCTTCAGGTGAAATTATTGCGTGTTTTGCAAGAAAGAGAAATTGAACGCGTTGGCGGAACGTCATCTTTAAAAATTGATGTTAGAATTATTGCGGCCACAAATAAAAATTTGGAAGAAGAAGTAGCTGCTGGAAGATTTAGAATGGACTTGTATTATCGTCTTCACGTTTTCCCGATTATTGTTCCTTCTCTAAAAAAGCGAAAAGAAGATATTCCAGATCTTGCCAATCATTTTATAAAAGTCTACAGCGAAAAAATGGGCAGAAAAGCTCCAAATCTTTCCGATTTTGCTTTGCAGCAAATTATGAATTACAATTGGCCAGGAAATATCAGAGAGCTTGAACATGTAATGCAACGCGCCATTTTATTGACAGAAGGAAATACGATAAAAGAAATAGAGCTTTCGACGTCTTCTAAAATGCATCCAGAACAGGTTTCTGAGCCATTTTCGATAAAGACTATTTTAGAAAACGAAAGAGATTATATTTTATATATTCTAAAAAAATGCAATGGAAAAATTTCGGGAGCTGGCGGTGCAGCAGAAATTCTAGATATTCATCCTTCAACTTTAAATTCTAAAATAAAGAAACTGGAAATTAAAAAAGAAATTAGCTAAGCAATTTTTTCTAGCCAATTTGCGATAAATTCAGCAACAGTTTCCCAATTTCGATCGACTAAAACTAGATGATCGGTATCTCGAAATTCTTTGTAACAGGTGATAGAATGTATGTTTTTATATTTTTTAAAATTGGAATAAATTATTGATGGCGGAATAAAATGGTCTTCAGAACTTGCCAAAAATAAAATAGGATTGTGTCTGTTTTTGAAATTTATATTTGCCGATTTAGAAAATATATCGCCCAAAACTAATTTGGATTCAGGAATAACTAATTTTTCATAACTGTTTTTCTGTTCTTCAAAAGACATTTGATTGCTGAAAAAATGCTTCCAATTTTTTAAAGACAATAAATAGGTTTTTTGTTTCGAAATAAAACAATCTGAAAAACGCGGAATGATTTTATAAAAGGAAAAATTGAAATATAGCATTTTGCCAGGAGGAAAAGGATGTATGCAAATTCCGGCATATCCTAAATCTTTCTGAATTAATAATTGTGTCAAAAGACCTCCATAAGAATGCCCAATTAGAATTGGTTTTTCAGGCAATTTTTCAATGATTTCGGTGTAATAATCCAATAAATTATTGAGACGAATTGTAGCAATTTTTGAATGCGGATGTGTTTGTCTTAAAACACTTGAAGATTCATTTTTGTGTGGCCAAGGCGGCGCTACGGTTTTATAACCTTTACTTTCAAAAAAAATAATCCATTCTTTCCAGCAGGAATGATTTACAAATGCTCCTGTAATAAACATAATCGTTTTTTTATTAGATAAATACATATCAGCTTAATTAGATTATTTTTTTGAATGCAGAACAATTTGATTTACAGGAACAAAAGCAATGCCTTTTTTGGTAAAGTGTTGATTATAAGAGTATTCTTAACTGAAGACATTTTTAGAATTATTATATATCGTTAAAAAGAAGATTAAGTATTGAAATATCATGATTTTTAATACAGTATAAAAATGTAAAGCCTTTGTATTCAATAGGTTTTGTGTTTTGGTTTAATCTTTGACTGTCGCAAATGCAAAAGAATTATTTTGAAACCAATCTTTAAATTATAATTATGAAAAAAATTTATGATGCAGAGACACGTTATGCCGATGCTGGCGATCGTAAAATTGCTTATCGCTCTTATGGTAAAGGGAAAGCGATATTTTTTGTGAACCGTTTTAGAGGAATTCTCGATACTTGGGATCCGCTATTTATTGCATTGTTGGCTAAAAAATTTAATGTTATTGTATTTGATTATACAGGAATTGGCTCCTCTACAGGTACTTTGACACCAGATATAACCGTTGTTGCAAAGGACATTAAAGATCTTGCTGATATTTTGAAATTAGATTCTATTGCTGTTTTAGGCTGGTCTTATGGCGGATTAGTGGCGCAGGCTGCTACTTTGCTATATCCTAATCTTGTAACGCATGCAATATTGGTTGGAACAAATCCTCCAGGAAAAAATGAGGTTCCGATTGAGCAAGCTTTTTATGATGCAGCTTTGAAACCATTAAATGATTTTGAAGACGAGATAGTTTTGTTCTTCGAACCAAAATCAGAATCTAGTAAATTGGCTGCGAAAGCTTCACACGACAGAATCCATAAAAAAATTGAAGTGGAAAAAATTCCTTCTACAATGGATGTTTTTCAATTATATTTTGGAGGAGGAGATGGTTTTAGAGAAGATGATTTAAATTTTAGAGAACAGATTAAAAAAACAAAAACACCAATTTTGATTATTTCAGGAGATCATGATATAAGTTTTGCTGTCGAAAATTGGTACACTATTTTTAATCAGATGACAAATGCTCAAATGGTTGTTTATGCCGCAACTGGACATGCGCCTCAACATCAATTTCCAGAATTGACTTCAAAACATATTATTAATTTTGTGAAATACTCATAATGGATTTGAGAAATTCAATACAGAAATAAAATGAAAACCCGTTTGAATTGTCAAGCGGGTTTGTTGTTTTTAAAATGTTTTTATAAAAAAAGCTCATTTACAAAGAAATGAGCTTTTAGGTTTTTATGATTTTTATACTTTAAGGAGTAATATTATAGATCATTTTTCTGTTGTTATTGTAAGTCGAGCCACCTGGATTAAAATTATCGAATGCGTACCATCCGTTATTATATCCTCCATACCAGCCCCAGTTCATTCTAAGCATCAGTGTTCCAACTCCTGTGCAATCATCAAAGTAAAAATTAGTTGCAAGATAACCATCACAAACCCACATATGGCCACTTGCACCGCTTCCGCTTAATATTACTGGTCTTCCATAATTAAGATTGTTTTTAACTGTTTCTTGATCGTAATTTGCCCAGTCTGCACGAGTGTAACCAAAGTAATTTTTTAATACAAAACCCATATTGTAATCAGAACTAACACCAGTTCCATCACAATTATAAGTTATACCTCTTCCAGGAGGAAATGCCGAATTTATAGAATTATGAATGTCTAAAATTAAATTTGCTGTCGTTGTAGTTGCATAATTTGTTGGCATTGCTGACCAATTATATCTAGTAGGATAGCTGTAATATTTCATTACTTGCGCCATAGCAATTGGAACACACCCTGCATAAACCTGAAAATTGCTTCCGCTACAGTTTATATATCCTAGTGAAGAGTTGAAACCATCATATTGGTACCATTTAGTATTTAATAAAGGGCCAATAGTAGTAGTTTCTGTATGTTCATAGCATTCTTCAATTGGGACGCTTGCGGTTTTATTTGCATTTGTTTCTCTAGATGTATTTTGATCTGTTGCTCTAGATGTCAGCTTTATTTTTTTCCACATTTGTTTCGTTAATGCGGTTTGTTTAGAATTTGAATGCTGAATATCGTTGATTTGTTTTTTAGCATCGGTCATCCAATATTTAAGGCCTAACGGATAAGCAGCTTCATTAACGGTAAATTGGCCTTCTTCAGAAAATGCTAAGATAGGTTCTGTTCTATTATCTGCGGAAAGGATGATAAATCCACCTTCATTGTAGTTTATTACGTAAAATGAGGTGTTACCACTTTCGTTTTTTACTTCATTGATGGTCTTGATAGTTTTTTTTATTTGTTCAGCAAAACCAGTGCTTTTTGAGGCAGCACCATTGTTTTTATCGAAAGAAACTGATCCCGCAATTTCTTTGGCCATTGCCAACTGAATAAAATTTTCATTTTTACTATTGATGCTCGTGACATCCGATTCGCTGTCCTTTGAACAGGAAATAATAAAGAATAGTACAAAAAGGCATATGCCTTTTAAGAAATAGTTTTTTTTCATAGTTATAAGATTTTTGCTACTAATATAATAATAAAATTAACTTTTGAAAGAAAAAACTCAATCTATTAATGTTATTTGTTTCGTAATTTTGAAAAAGAGATTTGAAGAACATTAAGAAAATAAGACTTTATTTTATGGATTTAGGCAATTAAAGCTTATCAAAGAAGAAATTATGATTCAGAATCTATAATCAGATATAAATTACAGTTAATTTACTTAGAAAGTAATAGCTACTCACTTTTTGATGCGTATATTTGAAATACTAAAAAAAGGAGTCATTTATGAAGAAAATAGGATTTTTATCTTTTGGACATTGGTCTAATAATCCGGCATATAAGACTCGTAATGCAGCAGATACTCTGCTTCAATCTATTGATTTAGCGGTAGCTTCAGAAGAAATTGGTTTAGATGGAGCTTATTTTCGTGTGCATCATTTTGCACAGCAATTAGCATCGCCTTTTCCTTTGCTTTCGGCAATTGGTGCTAAAACGAGTAAAATTGAGATTGGAACTGGTGTTATCGATATGCGATACGAAAATCCGCTATATATGCTGGAAGATGCTGGATCAGCTGACCTAATATCTGGAGGAAGATTGCAATTAGGAATAAGTAGAGGATCGCCAGAACAAGTTATTGATGGCTGGAGTTACTTTGGTTACGAACCTGAAAATGGTGAAACCGATGCTGATATGGGCCGCAAAAAAGCATTGGATTTTTTGGAAGGATTAAAAGGCGAAGGATTTGCAGAACCAAATCCGTATCCTATGTTTCCAAATCCGCCGGGCTTATTGCGCGTTGAGCCACATTCTGAAGGATTGAGAGAACGTATCTGGTGGGGAGCTGCATCTAATGCTACTGCTATTTGGGCAGCAGAAAATGGAATGCACTTGCAAAGTTCGACTCTTAAATATGACGAAAACGGCAAACCTTTCCATGTTCAGCAGGCAGAACAAATAAGATTGTATAAAGAAGCTTGGAAAAAAGCAGGACATCAGCGTGAAGCAAGAGTTTCTGTAAGCCGTTCGATTTTTGCAATAGTCAACGATCAAGATAGATATTATTTTGGCGGACAAGCTAAAGCCAATGATAGTTTTGGTTATATCGAACAAGATAAAAGAGCCATCTTTGGAAAAAGTTATGCAGCCGAACCTGACAAATTAATTGAAGAATTGGCTCAGGACGAAGCTCTTCAGGAAGCAGATACGATATTACTCACTATCCCAAATACTTTGGGCGTTGACTATAACGTACATGTATTATCTTCTATTCTGGAACATGTTGCTCCAGCTTTAGGTTGGAAATAAGCAATAAATAAAAGCCCTCTGATTTGAAAATGAGGGCTTTTTTTATGTTTTTTAGATAACAGAACAACTGCTTTTATTTTCTTTCTTTAAAGGTTTAAGCCCGAGATTTTGAAACATCTGCATATCTTCAGATACTCCTGGATTTGGCGTTACTAATAAAGTTTCGCGTTCGCCAGTAAAAATAGAATTGGCTCCAGCCATAAAGCACCATGCTTGTTCTTCTTCGGTCATTTCAATTCGTCCTGCGCTTAAGCGGACAATAGAAGCTGGCATAATAATACGCGCTGTAGCGATCATTCGAACCATATCCCAAATAGGTACTTTTGGATTGTTTTCTAAAGGTGTTCCTTTTACTCGAGCCAATGCATTTACTGGAACAGATTCAGGATGAACAGACATCGTAGCTAAAGTTAACAGCATAGAAACACGATCCGCATTACTTTCTCCCAAACCTATGATACCGCCAGAGCATACCGTGATTCCAGCTTTTCTAACGTTATTAATCGTGTCCAAACGCTGATCAAATTTACGCGTACTGATTATCTCATCGTAATAGCTCTCAGAAGTATCTAAATTATGATTATAAGCATACAAACCTGCATCTTGAAGACGTAGCGCCTGTTCTTCGGTTAGCATTCCTAGAGTGCAGCACACTTCCAATCCGAGATCGTTAACACCTTTTACCATTTCAATTACACGATCAAAATCTTTGTTATTTCGAACTTCTCGCCAAGCAGCAGCCATGCAGAAACGAGAAGAACCATTTTCCTTTGCTTTTTGGGCATGTTCAATTACTGTTTCAGTTGGTAAAAGAGCCTGAACTTTGATATTGGTATGATAACGTGCCGCTTGCCCGCAATAAGAACAGTCTTCGGGACAACCGCCTGTTTTTACAGAAAGTAATGTGCATACCTGTATTTCTGATGCTTTATGCCATTCACGGTGTACAGTCGCAGCCTGATAAACCAATTCTAATAAAGGCTGGTCATAAATAGCCTGAATTTCTTCTTTGCTCCAATCGTGTCGTATTTGTTTGTTCATTTTTAATCTTGTAAAATCGTTGATATACATTAGCTATAGCCAAATGTACTATCTTGTGGTATATTCAAAATAAACCACTTTTTATATTATGGGTGGTCCGGATGAATTTGCATATAGAGTTTTTACAGAAAAAGATGCCGAGTGAGATGCTAGAAAAAGCAATAAAAAAAAACTCTAAATCATTGATTTAGAGTTTTAAATTTAAAATCCTTATTGCTTAAAAGTTTGCCAAGAAATTACTTTGTTATAATTTCTTTTATAAGTTTAGTCAGCTCAGCCGATTTTGATATAAACGGACTATGCCCAGAATTTATAGTATAAGTATTTGTAATTCCTGCTTCTTTTGCCATTTTTTGCTGAAAATTGTAGGTAATAGTATTATCAGCGGTTGTGAAGATGTAATATTTTTTCCCTCCCAAATTATAATCTTCTGTTTTATAAGTTAAAGGTGTTCCAAGCGGAATTGTCGGCTCTGCTTTGTACTTAGAAACAAGAAATTGTTTTTGGGCATCTGTTGCATCTTGAGCAAATATTTTAGGAAGATTCACTTCTGGATTAACGATTCCGGCCAAAGTTTGATCATCAGACAATTTTAATGATGGAGGTAAAAGTGAAGCCGTATCCATTTGAGAATAATCTAAAACACTTTTTCCACTTTGCGGAATAAAACCAGCAATATAAATCAGTTTTTTGATTTTTTGAGGAACTTCTGCAGCAGTTTTAGTAATTACAGCTCCTCCTAAACTATGACCAATTAAAATTACAGGCTCGTTATAAGCATTAACCGCTTTCTTCACTTCATCAACATAAGCCTGAAACGAAACCTGATAGGCAGGAGTTGTATCGTCTCCGTGTCCAGGCAATTTTACCACAGTAATATTATAACCAGCAGCTTTTAAGTCTTTCTCGGTTTGATCCCATACGTATGATGCCTGCCACGCGCCGTGTACCAATACAACTGGAGATTTTTTAATATTTGCATTATCATCATTTGTACATGATGCACTTGAGATTGTAGTAAACAACAGCAGAAAAAGTTTTGATATTGTTTTTAAGGGTTGCGAATTCATTTTCGATTTTTTCATTGTTTTTAAAATTTTCATTGTATTATTTTTTATTAAAATTGGATGTTTTTTAAGTTAGGAAAGAACATCAAAACCATTTAAAACAGTTGCAAGTAGGGTGTAAGCGCCAACTAAAAAGATAAGTTCGGCAACTCCATTTTGTCCTAATATTTCTTTGGCAAGATTATAAGATGAATCAGGAACAATTCTTCCTTTGGCTAACACAGAAGCAATTTCATACGCCATAGTTTCTTCTTGATTTAATTCATTTGGACGAATTCCCGATGCCAACGATGCAACTGCTTGGGCTGAAAAGCCAAAATGTTTAGCCATAATTTCGTGGGCATAAAGTTCGAAACGCGAACCAAATGCTGCACCAATAGTGAGAATAGCCACTTCTCGTACTTTTTTAGAAAGTGTTGCATGATTGTCTAATGAACGGACAAAACTTAAAGCAGGAATTCCAAACTGAGGAAATCCAAGCATTGGCGGAAATGGACCTGTTAAAGCACCTTCGTTATTCAGCATTGATACTGGCCCTTGGCTTGTGGTAATAAGTTTTACAACTTCGTCGTGTACATAGCGCACTTCTGCGTTCATTGTTTCTGGTTGTATGGGATTTACTCGCATGATAGTAGTTATTTAGATTTAGCGAAGATTTTCTTCAAATTGTCCATCGATTAAAATGAAAACAACACGACAGACTTTTCCAGATCGATTGCTCCAAGCATGATTAGTGCCTCGTTGTACAATAATATCTCCTGCTTTTGCCGTTGTTTCACCTTCGTCCACAATCAAAGTTAGTTCGCCTTCTAGAACAATTCCGTAATCAATAGTTTCGGTTTTATGCATTAAAGGATGAGGCGCATTTCCACCAGCTTTTGAAGCATGTTCTCCGCTCATCGTTTTAAAATGTTCAAAAGCTTGTTCTTGAGTAAGATTGCGTATTTCATCACCTTCTGGCGGAAAATCGATCACTCGTATTCTTGTTCCTTGTTTTGGAGGACCAAGAATAAGTCCGTTTTCTTCAGGATCTTTAGAAATGCTGTCGATTAGCGCAGGAGTTTGTTTCGTATTCCAAACCTCATGAAATTTGGCTCCATTTGGTCCGCCAATCATAAAAGTTCTCGTTGGAACTTCGTCAGAAACTATAATTGCTTTTCCTTCTGCATTATGTCCTGTTACGATACGTCTGAATGTTGTGTTGTTTGTTTCCATGATTATTGAGATTAGATTTTATTTTTTCTGAACACAAATACACCCAAATAATGAAAAAGAACTCCAACTGCCCATGCAGAAGTAGACCAAAGTGGCCAAGGATAAGTAGTATCTGTTAAATACCAAATAAGGAAGATTATTGGAGTTGCCAATAGGAAAACAAGAAAGTGAATTTTGAATCCTAATTTTGGATTGTGTGCTTTAGCGTCGATGTTAAATTTAGTTTTCATGATTAAGTTTTTTTAATGATTAGTAATAGATTATTTTAAATGAAATGTTTTTTAATTATTTGATTTTCAATTTATTTACATGACAAAGGTAGAGCGGGTACTTGAGGAACATCGTTGACTTTGGTTAAGAACTAATCATTTAGATTTTAAAAAGAAAGCATTTTGTATTTAGCAGAATAAAATCTAATTTTAGAGAAGTTATTTCTCTTAACTTAATGCTATGGATGCACTTAAAACTGTTATAACATCATTTGTTCCGATGTCTGATGAAGAGTATAATTTGATGCTTCCGATTATCGAAAGGAGGGAAGTGGCAAAAGATACCGACCTTTTACAGCAGGGAGAAATCTGCCGTCATATATACTTTATAGAAAGTGGTTTTTTTAGAATGTTTTATGTAGATTATAAAGGAAACGAAATCAATTGCCGATTTGCAAAACCAGATGATTTTCTGGTAGATTTCGCTAGTTTCATTACGCAAAGAACAGCTCAATACTATTGCAGAGCGATGGAAGATTCGAAAGTAATTGCTTTAGAATATGAACAGGTAGAAAACTTATATCATAGTTCTCCTAACTGGTCAAAATTTGGAAGGCTAATAGCCGAATATGCTTATTTAATCATTATAGAAAGAGAGGAAATGCTTCATTTTCAAACTCCCGAAGAACGATATAAAACCATTTTAAAAAAAGAACCTTATCTTTTTCAGATGGTTTCGCAGAATCAGCTTTCATCTTACATTGGCATAAAACCAGAATCTCTAAGCAGACTTCGTAAACGAATGATTGGCAAGTGATTCGTTAAAATAAATGATAACGGAAGACAAAATTTTATCTCCCGTTATATTTAATTCAGCAGTAATGTATCGAATTACTTTTTCTTAACTAACCAGCTTTCAACTGCTTTCGAAAAATCAGCTACATCAATCGGATGTCTGCTTGTTATAATGTTGGCATCAACTACCACGGGCTGATCAGAAACAATTCCGCCTGCATTTTTAAGATCGATTTGAATGTTCCAATATCCCGTCAATTTTCTTCCTTTTAAAATATCAGCCGAAGCCAATACAACCGGTGCGTGACAAATGGCAGCAATCAATTTCCCCGATTTATTAAAATCCTGAATGAATTTTATAACGTCTTTGTCGTAACGAAGATTATCAGGATTCCACGCGCCTCCCGGAATAAATACAGCATCGTAATCGCTTACTTTAATCTGATCTGCTGTTCGGTCAAATTTTATCCATCCAACGGGCTGTAAATATTGAATGGCCATAACGTGCGTTTTTGCCATTTCTGGACTGCTTAATCCGTATCTTGCTGGAGCAGGATTGTATTTTGGCGACACAATATCAACTTGTGCGCCCAATTCTCTAAAATACCACACAGGGCCTGTCAATTCTATTTCTTCAAAACCGTCTGCAGCAAGTACTGCGATTTTTTTTCCTTTTAAAACTGTTTTGTCTTTTACAGGATTAAAAAAGAAAGCTCTTAAAGCTTCGTTTCCAGGCGCATTTAACAGCGAAGAAACAGGCATTACAGAAACATGAGACGGTGTTGTCAATTGGTTGATCACATCTAATTTATGATCGATATCTTGTGCTTGTGCATCTGATAATGCAACGGCGCTTAATAAACTTGCTGTCATAATTTGTCTTAATTTTTTCATGATTTTTTATTTTAACTATTACTACTGATTTTCTTAAGTTGTTAATGAAATTTTACCAACACATAGAAACATAGATTCTATGTCTAATAAAGGCGGCAAAGAGAAAAATATTTCTTCCACATAGTTTACTATGTGCATTTAAACAAGTGAAACGCCTTTTTTGCGTCTGCAAAAACTATGTTTCTATGTGTTTAAAAATAATTTTACTCAAAGTATTTTATTCTCTTGTCAGCGGAGCAAATTCTATTAGATTGTGCAGTCCGTTTTGAAAAGGAGGTTTTTTAATGCTGGTTTCCAAATATTCGATTACGGGTTTAATTGGAGGGAAGTTTAGGTGATACTGAAAAGCATCGTTGCTTCTAAATTTCTCGTAGGTTACAAACTGTGTTTCATCTCCTTCAATTTCAGAAAGCTGATACGTTACGACTCCAGGCTCACTGCGAAATTGTGGCATCGCGATATGATAAGTATCTTTAAACTGCTGTTCTGTTCCTTTTTTTCCGTCAACAAACAGCATAATCACAAGCTGATTGTCTTCTTTTTTGGAAGTTTTTCGCCACTGTTCTTTGGTTAAAGGTTCCAGATCTTTTACGTAATAGATTTTGGGCGAAGTTTTTAAGGATTTTTCAGTTAAAGATTGTAAGGCTTTTGCCTGTGTTTTTTTACTGAAATCATCTAATTGTTTTTTTCCGTTCCATCTTTCAATCAGCCATAAAATATTGGTTTTGTCTTGTTCGTAAAAAGCTTCAGCCATAATATTTTCTTTGGATGAAAGAGAAGCGGTTACATAATCTTTTAATGCTTTTCTAAATGATTCTGAAACATTCTCTGGAACTTCATACATCGTTAATTTCGCAATGGTTTCAGAAGCCGTTAACTGTTGCAAAAGTGCTTCGCCAACTGCCTTTGCCGATTGTGGATTCTGTCCCGTAACCAATCGCTGGTCAACCGTAACATGTATCTGCCATAAACCTGATTTTTCAAAAATGGCTCCTCTTTCTATTAGTTTAGATTCTAATAAAAAAGGCGCGGCTTTATCCAGTTTTACAGCAGTTTCTTCTTCATTTGTAAAGGCATTAATTTTTTTGCCATCTACAAGATATTTATCATCAAGCTTAATATTTAAAAGTCCAGCAGAACCATGTGATACCGCACTGATGATTCCGTTATTTTCATATATTTTAGACGCTATTGCAATCAGCTGTTTATTATTTGGCAAATCCCACATCGCGCCGTGACCGCCAGCAAAATGTATAGCAGCATATTCTTCAGGATTAATGCTTTCGGGGTTCAGCGTGTTTTCTATTTTTTGTCTGTATTTTGTATCTAGCCAAAATTTCTTGTTTGTCGAATCACTTAAATTGAATCCTTCCACGGGTGCTTTGCCTCCTTTTGGACTGACAAAATCAACTTCGTATCCGGCACTTGTTAGTACATCCCAAGGATGTGTTACTTCAGAAAGATAAAATCCTGTTTTCTCTCCCGTATTTCCCTTTTTTTCATGATTGGTGACCACGAACAAAATTTTCTTTTTCATGTTTTCAGAATTTTTAGCTTTAACACTGGCTATAACAGTCATAGACATACAGAATGCGACTATTAAGACTTTTTGGGTAATTGAATTATATGGTATTGTTTTCATATTTTTTCATTTTAAATTTTCAGTTATCTCTTAGACAAATTTCCATTTTGAATATTCGTTAGAAGTTGATTTAAATCACTTTAAAAGAGTGATTATGATCACATTGTATTTAAAAACAGGACAAAAGTATATCGGTCATTCTTTCCAAATCATTGACTTTGGTTAAGAATGGATTTTTTTAATTATGAATTATGAATTATGAATTATGAATTGTGAATTGTGAATTGTGAATTGTGAATTGTGAATTGTGAAATTGATTAACTTCTTAATATTGTTACGAAGTCCCAGCGGGACGAAATATTTATAGAAATAATCCGTGATTTGGAGAAGAGCTCCAGCGGAGCGAAATATGTCGCTCCGCTGGAGCTTTTTAGTCTACGTGATTTATTTGTGTCTATAAATATGTCGCTTCTCCGAAGCTTTTAATTTCGAGGATTAATTTGTATCTATAAATCTTACGCTCTTCCAGAGCTAGTTATTGAGATAAAGTCTGCTAAGCGTTTCTCGACAGACTCCGAGATATTCTGCGATGTATTTTTTGGGTATTTTCTGCAAGATGCTTGGGTAATAACTTGCAAATTTTTCATAACGCTCTTTTGGATTGTCTGATAGTAAAGAAATAATTCTTTTTTGTTGGGAAGAATAGAGCAGGGTTAATTTCATTCTAAAAAAATGCTCCATTTTATGAAGTTCAGAAGCTAGTTTTTCTCTTGCGTAAAGTGTCAGACATAATATTTCGGCATCTTCCATGCAGACAATATTTATAGTAGATTCTGTTTGATTGAAATAGGCGTTATAATCTGAAATCCACCAATTTTTTATGGCAAACTGAAGAATATGTTCTTTGCCGTCTTTATTAATGTAAAACGCTCTGAGAGTACCTTTTAAAATCCAATATTCGCATTGAACTTTGTCTCCGCTTTGAATTAAATACTGATGCTTTTTTATTTTCTTTTTGGTAAAGAAAGTTTTGATATAAGCAAATTCTTCATCGCTTACAGGAGTGATTTCTTCAATATGATTTCGCAGCTGATCCATAGATAATACATCATTTTTGTGAATAAGTATTTAGATATCAATATGCTGTGAAAAAAGACTAAGAACATGCCAATAATTTTATGAAACAGAAAAATGTGCAGAAATAGAATCTTAACTACTGTTATTACTGTTGTTTTTAGTTTTAGTTTTTTAAATATCAGAAAATCAAAACTTTATATTTCTACTAAAATTTCGGAGAAAAGAAAAATAGTTACGAAAAAAATGGAGTAATCTAAAATAGATTACGACTTTGCGTAATCGTCTTTTTTAATGGCAAGTTTGTTCATTTTAGATTCTAATGTTGTAGGCTTGATATTTAATATAGAAGCGGCACCAGCTGTTCCGCGTATTCTGCCATTTGCTTTTTTTAAAATTGAAATGATGTAATCGCGTTCAATTTGCTGCTGCGCATTTTTTACATCTTCTAAAGTCTGAACATTTTCTGTACTAAATGATTCCGAATGAGAAGAACTCAGCTTAAAATCTAATTCAGATTTTCCGTTATTTAATATAACCGACCTTTCGATAAAATTTTCTAATTCACGAATATTTCCCGGCCAGTAGTATTCATTCATTTGTTGCAACATTTTTGGATTTATGCCATTAAAATTTTTGTTGACTTCCTTACAGAATTTTTCTGCGAAATAATTGGCTAATTCTGGAATATCGGATTTGCGTTCTCGCAAGGTAGGCATAGTTATAGGAAACACATTTAGACGGTAGTAAAGATCCATTCTGAAATTCCCTAGAGCAACTTCTTTTTCGAGATTTCGGTTTGTTGCCGCTACAATTCGTATATCAACTTTTCGTGCTGTATTTCCGCCGACGGAATCAATTTCTTTTTCTTGTAAAACGCGTAGTAATCGAATCTGCATTTCATTCGATAATTCGCCAATTTCATCCAGAAAAATAGTTCCTCCATCGGCCAGTTCAAATTTTCCTTTTCTACTTTCTATAGCGCCCGTAAATGCGCCTTTTTCATAACCAAATAATTCAGATTCTATTAAAGTTGGCGATATGGCAGCGCAGTTCACTTTTACAAAAGGACCATTTTTTCGCATGGATAAATTATGAATAGACTGAGCTGCTTTTTCTTTTCCAGTTCCACTTTCTCCAAGTATAAGAACCGATGTATTGTAAGGCGCAACTTGTACAATAAGATCAAGAGTATTTAATAAAAGAGGATGTTTTCCAATAATATCAATAAATTGAGGAGAAATAGTTTCTTTAAAGTTTTCATTCTTTTTTGAGTCAACCAACTTTTGCTGATTTGTAACTCCATTCATAAGATTTGTAAAATCCTTTTTTGCACTCGTCAATAAATCAATGTGATGTTGCGAATAATTGTTTTTCTTTTGACTGCAGAATATATATTGAATGGTTAATTCATTATCTAATGAAAAAGGAAATACAAGAAAAGATTCTGCTCTAAAATGATCTTTTATAAATGATAAATTTGGATTAAAATGTTCAGTGTTATTTTCATAAATAACAGTTTCATTTTCTAAATAATTGATTTCAGTAAAAGAAGAATTACTTTTTGAATTGATAATGTTTCTCAATTCTTTTTCACCAATGTATTGATACTCGTCAAAACCTATACGCATATAAGCAGCGCTTTTGCGTTTGTTTAGATCTGTTTTTTTTATTTCGAATACAATCAAATCGTATGGAATAAATGCTTGTAAAATACGAGCAGTTTCTTGAAGATACTCTTCAAATTGAAGCGTTTGAAGACTTATCGAATTTAACTTCTTTTGCAAAAGCTCTTCTTGTCTCAAACGAGATTCTATACTGTTTTTATGTCTGTAAGAAGCAATTTCTAAAGTAATAAGTAAATCTTTTTCTCTGAATGGTTTTACAAGAAAACCATAAGGATCTGTTCGTTTTGCTTCTTCAAGTATGGTTTGATTGGAGTTGGCAGAAAGATAAACAAAAGCAATGTTTTCGGCTTTTAATTTTTTTGCTAGATCAATTCCTGATTGTTTTCCTTCCAAATAAATATCTAATAACACAAGATCAGGTTTGTTTTTTGCAATATGTTCATTAGCTTCCTCAGCCGAAACAGCAATTCCAGTCACAATATAACCCGCTTGTTTTAATATAAGCTGCAAGTCATTTGCGACTATAAATTCATCTTCTACAATTAAAACTTTGCTGCCCATTGTAAATCAAGTATTTAGATATATAAATTTAATTATTATATGTACGCCGTTATTATTTTCGATGCTAAAACTGCCTTTTAATTGTTTGGTAAGACCTTTTATAAGGTTAATTCCCAGAGAATTAGTGTCATTTTTATTCGTAAAAGCAGGCAGACCTATTCCGTTGTCTGATATTTTAAGGACAATAGAATCATTATCTTCTTGAAACAAACTGATTTCTATAATTCCATTTTGCTTTTCTAAAAAGGCATATTTTATAGCATTTACGACACTTTCGGTAATGATCAATCCCAGTGGAATCGCTTGTGAAACGTGAAGATTGATTGCTTGGATGTTCTTTTTAAAAGTGATCTGATTTTCATTGTCAAAACTTTCATGTAAATAATGAACGAGTTCGTCAATGTACTGAGGCATGGCAATAGTCGAAATATTATCGTCATGATACAATTTCTGATGAATCATGGACACGGCTTGCATTCTTCGAAGACTATCTTTAACGGCCATTTTAGCATCGCTGTCTTTCAGATAAGCAGATTGTGAATTCAGCAGACTTGTAACCATTTGCAGGTTATTTTTAACTCGATGATGCACTTCTTTAATAAGCCATTCTTTTTCTTTTAATAACTTTTGCTGTTCATCATTTAGGTTTTCTAAAAAGCTATTTTTTTGATCTAATTCAAGTTGATTAGCTTTGAGCTTGCGATTGTTTTTTTGTTTGATGATATAGCTGTAAAGGAGAAGACAGACAATCACAATTAATAATAAGGCGCCAACTAAAAGAATGTTCTTTTCTCTTTCAGTTTCCCGAGATTGAACAAGCTGCAACTGATTTTGGGTATTTAATAATTTAATGTTTTTGTCTTTCTTATCAGTTTCATATTTAATTAATAATTCGGCAAACTTTTTTTTCTGTTCTTCATTAAAAGAGGAGTCTTTATATTTCTGGCTTAAAAGCAGATTTTTAATGGCATCATTGTATTTTTTTTCAACAGAATCAATTTTAAAAAGGTTGTAGTAATACTCGCTTTTTTCTGCAACACCTATTTCAAAAGTATGCGAAATTCCATTTTTTAAAAGTTGTCTGGCTTTATAGGTTTTTCCTATATTTTGGTAAAAAGAAGCGATTTGAAAAAAGGCGGCAGGAAATTCATCATGAACATATTGAAGTGGATAATTCTTGGCTATATTTTGAAAGATAGAATAGTTTTTTTCTGCTAAGTCCATCTTTTTTAAACTTGCATAGGTTTCTCCTAATATGAAGGCAAAGTGCATTTTCTCAAAATCAGTAACAGGAGGGAATTCGCTTTCTGTTTTTTTAAGTAGAGTCAAGGCCTCATTACTTCGATGCAGTTTATTGAAGACCCAAGCTTTAGAAAGAAATGCTTTGTACCAATAAAGTTTGGTTTCTCGGGTTTTATTTTCCGAAGCTTTAGTGTACCAAAAGAGCGCTTCCTGGCTCTTTCCGTTGTGCTGATATAGTTGTCCTCTTCTCAAGAAAAACAGACCTTTGAAAATAGAATCTTCTTTGGAATGCATGCTTTCAATGCTTTTGTTGGAATAATACAAGGCCTTAACCAAATCTCCTTTTCGATAAGATAAATAGGAGAGTACATCAAAAGCATATTGATTGTGATAGTATTTTATTTCTTTTTGAAGTTGTAATATTTTATAAATCAGTTTCTGCGAGTCATCATAACGTCTGGCAATAAAATATTCGATGTTTATTTGAGACAAGGTTTCGATTTCCTTTTCTTTTTCCTTCAGATTCTGAAATATAGAAAGTGCTTTTTGAAAATAAACCAGTCTCTTTGGATTGCCATATTGTAAAGTTTTTCCAGCTTCTAAAAGTGCTCTGGCTAGATCCAGATTATTTTCAGATTGTTTGCAGTGTTTTTCAATTTCTGCATATAATTTTTGACTTGCATCTGTATTTCCTCTTTGATTAAGCAAATTGGCTTTTAACATCAAGGCTCCAATTTTCCATTTATCCCATTTTTTCTGCTGTAAAATTTCTTCTAGATATTTTTCGGCTTTGTCAAGATCTGTTTTTTGCGCACCAGATTTAAAAATGAAATAATTGCTCAGTTCAAGAAGCATTAAAAAACGGTTTTCTCCTTTTAGTTTTGGAAGTAAATTTTTGGCTTGATTTACTTTATCTTCTTCAAGAAGTTTAATTGCAGGAATACTTGTGCCATTGCTATAACTTTCATTATTGGGAATTAAAATACTCAAATTATAAAGTCGGCATGAAGCTCTAACAGCGCTGTCTTTGTCAATTTGTCCTTGGCTAATTGTATGGAGATAATCTGAAGTAATATGAACTAATAGCCTTTGTTTTGCAATATCAGTGTAACCACTTTTATTATACTGTGCGTAGAAGTTTAAGCTACAAAATAGTAAGAGGAAAAGTAATTTTCGGCCTATTGTAAATGGTTGAAAAAGCGTATAATTCATAATATGATACTTTGTTGATTAATTATGGAATTTTACTTTTTAAATCTGCAATAGATTGATAAGTAGCTTATTGTCAAAAATACAATAAAGTATTTAACTGCAAAAACCAAAAAAGGAAATCAATAAAATGTATTAATGCAATGCTTTTTCATAATAAGAGAATTAACATCTCAATTTCTATTAGCATCATTTGCCTGTCTAATTACTTTTGGGTCGGTTAAATTAAAACGATAGACAAAACTCAAGCGATATCTTGCGGCATTTGGAATACTATTTTCTTTAACAATATAATCAGTTCCAGTTGTGACGCTTTTGTTCTGGCGAAGATTAAAAGCATTTGTTACATCAAAAACAATAGTAGCTTTATCTTTCAGCAGTAATTTACTTAATCCGAAATCAATGGATTGTAATGCTTCGTTTGTAGTTTGTGCATTGCGCTTTTCGCTACGAAAATTATAACGTCCTTGAAAACTAAATTTAGATGGAAGTTTGATTTGTGTACTTAAACGTGCAGTAAAGTTATCACTGTCGTAATCAAGATTCTCCTGCATATAATTTCCTTTTTGCTTGAAGTGATAGTAATTCATTTCAGCATTAATCTGAAGCCATTTTAAAGGATTATATAATATCGATAATTCAATTCCGCTCCTTATTTCGTAATCAATATTTATGGGCGTTGTTATAAAAATATCATCTTGGCGATAAGTAAAATCCTGAATATAACCTTTTTCATATTGATAATAAATTGAAGGATTTAAAGTGAATGTTTTCCATGTTTTAAGAAACGCCATTTCAAATGCATCTGTATAAGAAGGGTTTAAGTCAGGATTTCCAATATATTGTGCATTTAAATCTGTGACTTCATTGAATGGATATAAAGCATATAAAGACGGACGTCTAATGCGTTTGCTGTAGTTTAATTGTAAAGTCGAAGCATCAAACTTATAATTTAGATTGACAGTCGGAAAGAGTTTATTATAGTTTTTTTTATCGTTATAAGTGTTTTCGAAATCTTTAATCGAAATAGCTGTAAACTCTGTTCTCAGTCCAAGCATATAGCTAAATTTCTTGATTTTGCTGCTAAATTGCGTGTAAGCGCCTGTTATGGTTTCATCATAATTTAAGTCATTATCAATATTCTGATAAATGACCCAATTATTGTCCTTTTGTTCTTCTGCAAGATAATCACTAGAAACAGTCCGAATTTCAGTTTTTATTCCGAATTCTAAAACCGAAATACTGTCAATAGGCTGTATAAAATCAGTTTTAGCAAGGAAATCTTTGCTGTTTCCTACTGAGCTTGTTCTAATGCCAGGAAGAGCCATTGCTTCAGGAAGCAGCTTTTGTGTCGAAAGATCCCATTTTTTATCACTGTTCCACCAATCGTATTGTATATCAATCGTCCATTTTTTTGCTTTCTGTTTGAATGTCCGAGTATAATTAAATTCAAACTGACTATAATCACGTTTTTCCAATGATTTTCCATGTCTTGTCAAAAGGCTGTCAGGCGTTGTATTTCCTAAATCGTTATCATAATTGTATTGCAAATTGGTTTTATCATTATCATGTGTTGCATTCTTTAAAAAAGCAGTTGTTATAGTCTGATGTTCATTAATAAAATAATCAGCGCCTATATAAAGCAATTTTCCATCGTCGTGACGGTCTTCATTTTGTACACGATTCATGTAATTTGGAGAAGTTGTACTATTAGTTAACTGATTTGTAGTGTATAAACCTTCATAATCGCTAGAACGTATGCTAAAATTGGAAAAAACATTGATTTTATTTGATTTATAATTAATGCTCGGATTAAGACGACTATCATTTGGCGAACCACCTACCAATCGGACTTGACCGCTAAAACCGCTTTTTTTATTCTTTTTTAATATGATATTAATAATTCCCGCAGAACCCGCAGCATCATATCTTGACGAAGGATTGGTAATAACTTCTATTCTTTCAATTTGATCGGCTGCAATTTGGTCAAGTGCATTACTTTGGGTAAGACCAGATTGTCTCCCATTAATTAGTATCAAAACATTGCTATTTCCTCTAAGGCTTATTGTTCCAGATGGATCGACAGCGACTGATGGAACGCCATTAAGTACATCATGAGCAGAGCCATTTTGCGACAAGACATCTTTCCCAACTTCAAAAACCTTTTTATCGAGCTTTAAACTAATATTGGATTTTTGCCCATTTATTTCAACCGATTTTAATTGAACAGCATCGGCATTTAAACCAATTGTTCCTAATTCAATTCTAGGTTTTCCAGATATAATTTCTAATGCATGTGTATAATTTTGATAGCCAATATAACTAAATGAAATATTCAGTTTCCCTGTTAAAACGCCTTCCAAAGTAAAAACACCATGCTCATTGGTCACACCTGTCATTACTATTTTTGAGGTACTATCTTGTATTGCGACGGTTACATATTGCAATGCTTCTTTTGTTATATTATCCTGAACCTTGCCTGAAATTATGGTTTGCTGAGCAATTCCTAGAAAAGGAATAAATAAAAGTAAAAAACTGATTATTAAGCGTTTCATGTTGATTGATTTTGTAGTACAAGATTAACAGATAAAACAAAATGCCATTCTTGAAAACATTCAAACGGCTCTATAAGCTTCTCAAATGCATTTTTCGATTAGATATTTATTTTATCTTTATCTCATGTATAAATCCTACTTTTTTGCAGTTTTGTTTCTTCTAATGTTTACCTCGTGTAAGTATTACAAAGAATACGTTACAACTGATGTGACCTACGATGTTGACTATGATCATGAACTGAATGATTGGCATATGCCCGATAGTTCCAGTTTTAAATTTCAAACAGAAGTTGTGATACAGAAACGTAAAAATCATTCTGAATCTTTAGGGCTTCAGATTAATGCTTTTGGTGCTTTTGATGTGTATTGGGACGGAGTTTTAGTTGGAAAGAATGGTCAAATGGCAAAATCGGGTCAGTCTGAAATACCTGGAACAGAAACATCATACTACCAAATACCAAAGAAATTATCTAATCTTGGAAAACATACTGTAACTTTAATTGGTACACAGACTTACAACAAAGAAGCAAAACGTGGTATTGATGTAAAACTTAAAAGTTATCTTCAGCTTCATCGTTCGCCACTTATCGTAGTGTCTTTTATGAATCTTATGGCTGGCGCTTTCTTGATCGCAGCTATTTATTATTTCTTTTTGTATATAAATAGTGCTCGAAAAGAACTAGCAGTTTTCCTTTTCGGAATCATTTGTCTTCTTTTCTTCTTTCTGCTAATTATCGAATATGTCAAGTATTATTTAGATATTCCTTATAATCAGTTTTATACCCGTTTAAAGATTATTGGCTGGCTCACTTTTGCTATTTCAATGCTTGTGCCGTGGTATTTTATGCTGCAGTTTGAATTTAAAAGAAAGAAACTGTTTCTAGCTCTTTTGTTTATTGTTCTTTTAGCAGTTTATATTGGGTATTATGGGCATTTTGATATTTCTGCAGCTTATTTCACTATTACAGCCCGTTTTTTTTCTATCGTAATTGCTATTGATGCCGCAATCAGGAAAACAAAAGGCGGACTTATTGTCGCAGCGGGTTTGCTGGCAGGCGTGGTTGTTAATTATTTTATGTTTTATGATTTCGGATTGTTTATTGCTTTTACCATTTTAGTGCTTTGTATGCTTTATCTTCATACCATTCGAGCAAAAGCAATGGAAGAAGCTCATAATGCATCATTGCTGCTTTCTTCAAGGTTGCAATTGGAATTAATCAAAAAAAATATTCAACCGCATTTTCTTCGAAATACTTTAACTTCATTAATAGATTGGATTGAAGAATCCCCAAAAGAAGGCGTTGTTTTTATTCGGGCTCTTGCCGAAGAATTTGATATAATGAATGATATTGCAGAAGATACGCTTATCCCAATCAGACAAGAAATTGATTTATGCCGAAGACATTTGGAAGTGATGTCTTTTCGTAAAGAGATTTGTTATGAATGGCAAGAAGAAGGGATTGATGAAAATGAAACAATTCCGCCAGCAATTTTTCATACAATTATAGAAAATGGAATTACGCACAGTTTTCCTCCAAATGAGGGTTGTATTATTTTCTATTTAAAATTTACCAAAGAAAAACAGTTTAAGGAATATACCTTACTGACTTTTGCCAAAAACAGACAAGCCAAAAAAGAAAAGCGAATAGGAACAGGTTTTAAATATATTGAAGCCAGATTAACCGAAAGTTATGGAACAAATTGGTCTTTCGATTCTCATTCTGTAGAAAAAGGGTGGGAGACAACCATTAAAATTTTTGATTGATGAAGATACTAATAATTGAAGACGAAGCGCGTATTGCCAAAAGAATTGAAAGAATGACTCGTGATTTCTTTGATAAAGAGGTTCAGATTCTGCTTTGTGATTCACTTGAAAATGGACTTTTGGCTATCGAACAGAATTCAATTGATCTCCTGCTCTTAGATCTAAATCTAAACGGAGAAGATGGTTTTGAGATTCTGCAAACTTTTGTAGCTGGCCCATTCCAGACCATTATTATTTCTGCTTATACAGATAAAGCTATTACAGCGTTTAATTATGGCGTTCTGGATTTTGTGCCAAAGCCTTTCGATCAAAACAGATTGGCGCAGGCTTTTACACGTTATGCCACATCTGGAAAACAATCTGGAAATAATTTACGGTTTTTAGCAGTAAGGAAAGCAAAGACTTTCAGACTCGTGCCAATTAATGAAATTATATATATAAAAGGAGCAGGAATTTATACAGAATTGCATTTGTCAAATGGTAAAATAGAACTGCATGATAAATCGCTTGAAGCATTAGAAAAACTGCTTCCAGAAACATTTGAAAGAATACATAAATCTTATATTCTTTGTTGGGATCGCGCAGATAAAATTGTTGTGGAAGCAGGAGGAAAATATAGCATACAACTAAAAAGCGGAGAGTTATTACCAATTGGCCGAAGTAAATACAAGGAAATAAAAGACAAACTCTTATAATATTCTTTAACGAACGACTGCTTAATATTTATTTGTCGATCAAATACCTTTTATATAATTTTACATTCTATGTATGAAATATTCCAAAAGTATCTAGAAGAAAAAACGGAACTGACCCAAGCAGAATCAGAACGTATACAATCATTTGCCATTATTAAAAAACTTCGTAAAAGACAATATCTTCTTCAAGAAGGAGATGTTTGGAAATACGATGCTTTTATCACACAAGGTTGTGTTCGCACTTATACTGTTGATGAAAAGGGAAGTGAGCATGTAAACAGTTTCAGTATTGAAAATTGGTGGACGGGAGATCGGGAAAGCTTGATGATGCAACAACCGTCGCGTTTTAATATCGATGCTATTGAAGATACAGAGCTTGTACTTTTTACCCATGAAAATTTTGAATTGCTTTGCAAAGAAATTCCAGCTTTCAATAATATGGTTAATACTATTTTGCAAAGAAGTTTTATAGCCGCACAAAATAGAATACAAGCTTCATTAACTTTAACCGCAGAAGAAAAGTATTTGAACTTTGTAAATAAATATCCAGGATTTGCTTCTCGAATTCCTCAGACTATGATTGCCTCATATTTAGGCATGACACCAGAAACACTAAGCCGTATTCGAAAACAAACGGCAAAGAAATAAATATACTAGGAGCTTTTAAAGCTCCTTTTTTTATGCCTTCTTCAAACTCTTGATCTATATCAAGTTTTTACTTATTTATAATCAATGTACAGGTTTTGCATTCGTCGCAACTTTGTAATGTTCAAAAGAAACAAACATTATAAACATTTAAAATTTAGAAATCATGTCAAAAACAATTTTCATTACAGGAACAAGTACAGGCTTTGGAAAACTAACAGCTGTAACATTAGCTAACGCAGGCCATTCAGTAATCGCAGGAATGCGCAACACAAATGATAAAAATGCCGCAGCAGCGAAAGAACTTGGAGAAATAGAAAATATTGAAGTAGTAGATATCGATGTTACAGATGATGCATCAGTTAATAAAGCAATCGAAAAAGTAATCACTAAATACGGAAAAATTGATGTATTGATTAACAATGCAGCCGTAAGCGGTTTTGGTCTTCTTGAAGGTTATTCGATTGATCAAGTTCGTAAAATGTTCGACGTTAACGTATACAGTGTATTGCGTATGTACCAAGCAGTACTTCCTTCTATGAGAAAAGAAAGAAACGGACTTGTGATCAACATTACAACAGGAGCAAGCGGACACACACTTCCTTTTATGGTTCCATACATCGCATCAAAATTAGTAGTTGAAAGTTTTACAGAAGGATTGCAAGATGAACTTGCAGATTACGGAATTGAAAACGTAAGTATTCAGCCGGGAGTTTATCCAACAGAAATGAACAACGGATCTAAGGCAGGCATTCATGCTGATAAAGCAGAAATTATAGGAGAATATGGAGAATCAGCAACAGAAAAATTCAATGCATTAGGAACAGCATTATTCGGGAAAATGGCTCAGTTTGATATGAATCCGCAAACTATTGCTGATGGTATTTTGGAATTGGTAAGTATGAAGAAAGGGGAGAGACCACTTCGTTTTCCGCTTGACGCCATTGCTCAAGGAACTGATAAGGAATTTATTGAAGCGCGTGCTAACATTAAAGCAAAATGGGTAGCTGCTTACACAAATTAATTTTCTTTTTTAAACACATTCGTAATTGAACAAAATTTAAGTTTTAACACATAGAAACATAGGTACTTTATCTAAAAAAAGAAGGCAAAGAGAAAAATTTTTCTTCCACATAGTGCGCTATGTGCATTTAAACTAGTAAAACGCCTTTTTTAAGTTTACAAAATCTATGTTTCTATGTGTTAAAGAATCTATTAAACATTTATATAATCATGAAAACAACTCATAAAAAATCAAACAAAAAATTACAGACTTCAGCAGCAGCAATGCTTAACGTATTAATACTCTTTTCAGCTTCAGAAAAAACAGTCGCACAAACTAGCGCGGGAATTGTTGGAATCGATCATGTTGGAATTAATGTTCCAGATCTAAAAAAAGCAGTTACATTTTTTAATGATGTACTCGGTTTTACACCAGTAACACAATTAGGGCCAATTCCGCTTGACGCCGAATGGAAAAAATTAAATCATATTAATCCTGAAACAGGAGCCGTTACTATCAAAATGATAAACGCAGGAAACGGAGCAAGTATAGAAGTATTTGAATATGCAGACAATAAAGGAAGTAAAACACATCCAAATACCGATGATATTGGAGCATCACATATTGCTTTTTATGTGAATGATATTCATGCAGCGGTAAAATATTTGAAAAGTAAAGATGTCAAAATAATAGGAGAACCTTTTACAATGCCTTCTGGAGATACAGCGGGTGAATCATGGGTTTATTTTGAAACACCTTGGGGTTCTAAAATGGAATTGGTTTCTTATCCAAACGGAAAAGGATATGAAAAAGCACATCCAAAAACAATATTATGGTCTCCAAAAAATACAGAAGCTAAAAAAGTTTCTGCTGATGATTTAGATGCTAAAAAGAATACTTTAATAGTTGAAAATCATCTTAAAATTTGGAATGAAAAAGATGAAACAAAACGTAAAGCTTTATTAAATCAAGTTTATGCGTCTAATGTTGAAATGGTTGATCGTCATTTTATTGCTGAAGGAATTGAGGATATTAGTAAGTTTATTGTAGAATTACAGACTAAAAATCCTGATTTTAAGTTTACTCCAAAATCAGTTGAAACCAGTCATAATATAGTTCGATTGTACTGGCAGTTTGGTTCAAAAGAAAAACCTTCTGTCGTAAGTGGAATGGACTTGTTTGTAATTGAAAATGGAAAAGTACAGAAACTATATGTTTTCGTGGATCAAAAAGAATAAGTTTTGACTTATTACAAAAGTTTTAAAAAGCCAGAAATTATTTCTGGCTTTTTAAATTGTATTAAATAGTTTTTAAAACACCTCCGTCTGCTCTTAATGAAGCTCCATTTGTAGCTAAAGAAAGAGGACTTGAAAGATAAGCTACCAATGAAGCAATCTCAGATGGTTCGATAAAACGCTGTAACAAAGAATGCGGATTTGTTTGTTGTACAATTATGCTTTTCATTTGTTCAACTTCTAAATTTTGCATTGCAGCAATCTGTTCGATTGCAGATGCGACACCATCAGAATACGTTGGCCCGCCTAAGATTGTATTTACAGTAACTTCAGTTCCAATTGTTAGTTTAGATAAGCCATTGCTTACAGCTGTCATCGCGGCTTTAGTCATTCCGTAATGAATCATATTTCCTGGAATGTTTACTCCTGATTCACTGCTTATAAAAATGATTCGTCCTGTTTTTTTCTCTAGCATTTTTGGCAAAAGTTTCTTCGAAAGTCGGATCGAACTCATGACATTGATTTCAAAAATTTTGTACCAATCTTCATCTGTTAAATCTTCAAAGTTTTTCAAATCAAAAACTCCAACATTATTAATCAAAATATCAATGTTAGTTAATTTATTTAGCAACGCATCTATTTCATCTTTCTTTCCAAAATCAGCATTAATTCCGGAAACTTTGGCGTTTGGGAATTCAGCTTGTAATTTTTGAACTGCCGTTTTTGTTTTTTCTTCATTTCTTCCATTAATAACAACTTCTGCTTTTTCAGCCAATAATTGTTGTGCAATAGCAAAACCAATTCCCTGTGTTGAACCGCTTATAAAAGCTTTTTTTCCTTCTAATTTTAAATCCATTTTTTATTATATTTATTTTTGTAATGATCGATACATAAATAATCAAAAAAATTAGCTGATAACAGCTAATTGCATTTCGATTTGATCTTTTAAGACATTTTTATCAGGATACATTCTTCGTAATGTATTGAGTCCGCACCAAAATGTGATGAGGTATTTCCCTAAAATTTCGGGAGAAGTCTGTGTTTTTATATTTCCTTTTAGCTGTTCCTCTTTTATAACTTCAGTGAACATTTGCTCCACTTCCTTCAAAATTTGTACAGCACTATTTTCAAGATCTTCATCAATAAAAGTCATTTCAACGACAGTATTGGCAATGATGCAACCTTTTAAATGCTCGTTTGCATCTGCCTGCGCAATACTTCTAAAAAAATCTTTAATTAATTCTAATGGCGAATCACTTTTAGTAAGTTCATTTTTAAAATTATCAAATGCCAGTCTGCGTTCTTGAACCGCTTTCTGGAAAACTTCTTTTTTGCCACCTTTAAAAGTGTTGTAAAAACTTCCAGCGCCTGCGCCAGTAGCTTTTTGTAAATCGCTTAATGAGGTTGCGCTGTAACCTTTCTGCCAAAAAACTTCCTGAGCTTTTTTTATAATATTTGAATCTTCGTAGATGGTTGGTCTTCCTCGCATTTTTAATTTTGTAATGATTGGTACAAAAATAAATAAAAAATAAGTTTTAGACCAAATTTTAACTGAAATTTATAAAATGAAGTATTAAGCTGTTGATTTAAAGAATGATATATTTATCAGTTACAATATCAATTATTCCTGATTTTTTCACGAAATTCTAAAGGAGCCATTTGCGTTCTTTTTTTAAACAATGTACTAAATGATTGAGGATGTTCAAAACCAAGATCATAAGCAATTTCGCTTACAGAAAGTTCAGTTGCTGATAGTTTTTCTTTGGCTTTATTGATTAGTTTTTCATAGATATGCTGTTTGGTATTTCTGCCCGTATGTATTTTCAGAAAATCACTGAGGTAATTTGGTGAAAGATTCATAGCTTCTGCAATTAGTCCAACAGTTAAAAGGCCTTTTTCTGCAGCGCTATCAGCATAATAATCATTGATAAACTTTTCGAATTTTGCAAGTAGTGTGTGGCTATTGTTTTTACGTGTTATGAACTGTCTTTCATAGAAACGGCTTGAATAGTTTAATAACAAATCAATCTGTGATAATATGATTTCCTGCGTATGACGATCAATATGCTGGCATTCTTTGTCAATTCGCTCCATAATCTCAATTAGATATTTTTCTTCCTGTGATGATAAATGGAGTGCTTCATTTGCAGCGTACGAGAAAAAACCAAAATCAAATATTCTTTGCGCTAGTGGGTGTTTTAAAATAAAATCTTCATGAAATATTAGCAAGTAACCTGCTCCGCATTCCATTTGATGAAAATCCAAATACTGCACCTGATTAGGTGCAGTAAAACTTAAAACGCCTTTGTCATAATCATAATGCCCTTGGCCGTATCTAATTTTTCCTTTAACATCTCTTTTTAAAGCAACGCAGTAAAATTTATTGACGAATCCTTTCCAGATTTCATCTTCCAAAAAAATACTTTCGGATAAATTTATAACGCTTACCATCGGATGTTTAGGTTCTGGAAGAGAAAGCAAACGATGAAAAGCTGATACAGATGCAATAGTGTTCATAACAGTGTTTTTTAAAGTTTAGTCCAGAAGTCCCATGCTAAATTCATCATACGGAGCGCCAGTATCTGTTCCCAAAGGTACAATACTTTCTAGTTTTAGAATATCATTCGAACTCAATTCGATATTCGCAGAAGCTATATTTTGTTCAAGATATTTTCTGCGTTTAGTTCCTGGAATAGGAATAATTCCTTTACTCATAATCCACGCGAGAGCCAGCTGAGATGAGGTTGCGTTTTTCTCTTCAGCCATTTTTTCAACCGCTTTTACAAGCTCAATATTTTTATGGAAATAATTTTCTTGAAAGCGTGGAATACCTCTGCGGAAATCATTTTCGGGAAGATCATCAATTGAACGGATTTGACCTGATAAAAAACCGCGCCCTAAAGGAGAATAAGCAACAAAACCGATTTCAAGTTCTTTCAGCGTTTTTAATATGCCTCTTTCTTCTACAGTTCTTTCAAACAAAGAATACTCACTTTGAATAGCTGTTATAGGATGAATATTATGGGCTTTTTTTATCGTTTCAGAAGATACTTCAGATAATCCAATATATTTCACTTTTCCTTCCTTAACAAGATCGCTCATAGTATCAACTGTTTCTTCTATCGGAGTATTTTTATCCAGACGATGCATATAATAAAGATCAATATAATCCGTATTCAAATTTTTAAGAGAACGTTCAACAGCTTTTTTAATATACTTTTTGCTTCCATTGATAGCCCAAGTTACTTTTCCGCTGTCGTCGATTTCCCAGCCAAATTTTGTAGCTAAAATATATTTGTCGCGTTCATTTCCAATAGCTTTAGCTATTAGCTGTTCGTTTTTTAAAGGACCATATAAATCTGCTGTGTCCAGAAAATTGCCTCCCATTTCAAGCGAGCGATGAATTGTATAGATTGCTTCCTTTTCATCTGCTTCTCCATACATATTTGCTTCTTCAAAACCTGTCATTCCCATACATCCCAAGCCAATTGGAGGAATGATTAATCCTTGATTTCCTAATTTAATTTGTTTCATTTTTAATAGTTTTATTTGAAATACAAATTTCGAAAGAAAGGGGATGGTTGTAAGTTTGTAGATTACGGAAGGTTGTATTTAAATTACAGAAGTTTAAACTTTATAGTTTTTTATCTTTTTAAATCTGAAATTTGGAAATAAAAAAAGGAAACAGTTAGTATCTGTTTCCTTTTTATTGTCTCTATAAAAAGACTTTTATTATTTACCGCTAGAAGCAGTGATTTTTCCTAATTGAAGTCTGAAGTCAGGTCTTCTTTGATTGTAAACGTCAACAAAAGTTTCTTTGTTATCAGTATTTGAATAAACATTGAAGAAAACACTGTTTCCATACCAGTTTTCTAAATCTGAATTGTCGGTTTTATTTTCTGTAAAAATGTTACCGCTGCATTGGTTGAAAAACATTTCTTCAAATTTAATTTTCTTTAAATTTTCTGAATTGATTTCAGTTTGACTGTCTATTAATACAGCAGGATTAAAACCTGAAACTACACTTCTTTTTAATTCTAAAGAAGCGCTTTCTGCAACATAAATAGCTTCTTTTACTAAACCAGCTTGCATGTCAGCTTTAATGTTTTCACTATCATTTAGCATAGTAATATTTGTAGCTGCAACTAAAGTAGATTTTTTAGTAAAGTCAGTATCACTTTTCTTTTCGAATGATTTAACCTCTAAACATCTAGAACCATCTTTATTACTTGATAAGTAAGAAGATCTAACAGCTAAAGAGTTATATAAACGACATTGTACGCCTTGAGTGAATTTAAAGTCATCGTTAATTGATTTGTATGAAACCAATTGAGAAGCATTAACATCTCCACCGTAGAAAGCAAATGAATCACCACCAGAGTAGCTTACCATTACATTCTCTAAAATTGTTTTGTTTCCAACTCCTGCAATAGTTAATCCGTTAAAAGTGTCTGCACCTTTTACTTTTTTACCAGCAAATTCAATTCTAACAAATTTTAAAATTCCTGAATTTCCTGCCGCATTATTTCCTCCGTATACAGTAAGAGCAGGATCAAGATCCATGTTGTAAGAACCAACGCTTCCAAATTTATTGATAGGAGCATCTCCAAGAACTACTACACCTCCCCAGTCGCCAGCTTTTTTCATGCTGCGATTTGAAGTAAATACAATAGGATCTGTTTCTAGACCTTGTGCTATAATCTGAGCTCCTTTTGTAATAACTAGTGTCCCTTTTGATTCAGCATCTCCAATAATTACTGTACCAGGTTCAATAGTTAGAACAGCATTATTAGTTACATATACATTTCCTTGAAGAACGTATACATTTCTTTTCAAAAGTTTTGTGTTTTCCTTGATGTTTCCAGCTAAAATTTGATTCGGTTCTTTCGAATCAGCTTTTTGAGGTTTGAATTCTGTCCAGTTGTCTAACCAGTTAGTGTATCCAATAATTCCTTTTTCTTGTTGCGCGTTTACGCCGGCAGCTGTCAGCAGTAAACAAATTAGTAGAGTAATTTTTTTCATAGTCTTGGGGGCTATTAAATTATTATACATTTTTTGACACCTTTGGAACGAAGAATTATTCAAAACAGCTGATTTTGATCTTCGAGAATCGACTTGGATAATTTTAACAATTAAAAATATTCAGAAGTCTATTTCCTGTAGTGTCTTAACAAATTTAACAAAATTAATTCAAGTAAACACTGAATTTCCTGATATTTAACATTTGTTGAGGAATATTTAATGTTGCATATTTTGATTAAAATATGTAAAGGCTTGTTTATTAGTAGTTATAACTACTTTTTAGCATTATTATTTTTTATGAAAAAAAATAGTTTTCTTAACACACAGTTCAAGAATTGTGGGATAAAAGACGGTGGATGCTAAATAATAAAAACATGAAAATTCAACTTTCTATAAATCATGCATAAATTCATTTTCTAATTAAACAAACAATTGTAATGCAGAAAACGCATTAACTAATAAAAAAATAGCATTTTTACGCATAAGTTTTTTATCTAGTTTTATTCCTCGAAAAATACAACTACAAACTACTGCAAAATGATAACGACCAAGAACCTTGTAATAAGACCTTATAAACTCGAAGACTCAGAATGCTTTTTTAAGGGTATAACTGATAATCGTGAATATTTGTATGATTACTTTGCTAACATGATAAAAATCAATGATAGCGTGGAGTCAACAAAAAAATATCTGGAGCAGAAAGATCTAGAATGGCAGGAAAATAAAAGCTATGCTTGCGGTATATTTTCAAAAGAAAATCATGAGTTTATTGGTCATATATCTATTAGAGAAATTGATTGGAGAATTCCTAAAGGCGAACTTGCCTATTTTATTTTCAAGAAACATAACGGTAATAATTACGCCTCTGAAGCATTAACGGCATTCAAAAATTGGTGTTTTGCAAATAAGAAGTTTAATAGACTTTTTATGAAAATCGCTGAAGAAAACACAGCCAGTATTAAAGTCGCCGAAAGTTCTGGATTTGTATATGAAGGACTTTTGAAGAAAGATTATAGAAAGAGAGAACAAGACTTAATTGATATGAAAATATACGGATATACAGAAAATCTTGAACTCGTAAGAACAACTTCTCAAAATGCAGATTTTTCAAATTTAATTGTAAAACTAGACGAGAACTTAGCAAGCCGAAATGGTGACATGCAAGAATACTTCAATCAATTTAATAAGGTCGATGCGATTAAGCATGTTGTTATTGCTTATATTAATGGTACAGCAGTGGGTTGTGGTGCGATAAAACAATTTGATAGCGAATCTGCAGAAGTAAAACGCATGTTTGTATTGGAAGAGTATAGAGGAAGAGGAATCGCACATAAAATTTTAAAGGAGCTTGAAAAATGGGCTTCGGAATTAAATTATGTATCGACTGTTTTAGAAACCAGTAATGTGCAGGTAGAAGCAGTAGCATTGTATGCTAAAAGTGATTACATCATTATTGAAAACTATGGACAATATGCAGGAATAGAAAGTAGCATTTGTTTTAAAAAGGAGTTGGAAAAACATGAAAATTAATATCCGCGAAACTTTAATTCACTATTAACTTCAATGCTGTTCTTTTAATAAACAGCATCGAAGTTTTGGTTTTTATTTTTTTGATCAATTTTATTTAAAGTTTATAAATTACAAAGCATCCCAAGATGCACTTGGATAATAAATAGAACTTGTTACAGGAGCCGTCCAATAATCTTGACTACCGCCACGGAAAGTGTGAAGACTTACTGCATTTACATTTCGCTTAGAATCGTTTGTTACCCAACGTATTTTTTGATTCAATATCTCTGTGCCATTTACATAATATTTTACGTATCCGTCGGTATTTGATCCGGTATTGAGCTTAACAGATATTTGACAGTTGTATGTAACTCCTTCTTGAATATAATATTTTTTTCCAAAGTCATTACCATATTGTCCAGGCTGATCTTTATAATAAACATAAGGCTGAAGATAAGCTCCGCTTCCTTTAGCAGTATTTGACCCATTTGGGCAATACCACATAAATCTGGCGCTACCGCCATTTCCGTCCCAACCTGGATCGCCACCCGTATTCTGGTCGCCAATTAGGATACCATATCCGCATTTGCCACCTCGACTCCAATAAAACCCTGAATTAAATTTCATTGTAAACCAAACAGTGTAAAGTCCTGTTGACCAAACTCCATACGATGTGCACAGACCTCCAGGACACGATAATGTATTGGTTTGTAATGTGATAGTTCTTGCGCCAGCACTACCAGCAGCTAATGCGGCAATTCCTTCCGTAGCTAAGGTTTTAGCCGAGATGTCGTTATCAACGATTTTCAGCTCATCTTTTGTTGTAGATTCCTGCTGCGTATTTAAGTCTTGCTCTTTTTCACAGGAATTAAATACTAATACTGTAATAAACAGTAAACTAGTTAATTTTAAGATTTTCTTCATTTTTTAAAGTGTTAAGGTTAGTGAATAAATAGTTAGTAAATAATTGATAGTGGTTATATCATTTGATATTGAAACTGAGAATTTTTCTCTCAATCAAAATCAATTGATCGGAAAATAAAAACTATGTAAAATTGATTAATATTCAGATGTATGAGGGGTAATTAAGTGCGTTTTTACGTACACAAAAATCCAGCTTACGTTAAATTTTCTGTTTTTAGCTGAAAATTTTAGCAAAACGTAAAAGTAGTATGAGGAATAAATTATAAGTAGTTGATTTCTAGTTTTAAAGAAAACTAAAACTAGATTGTAAATCAATTAGATAAAAAACTTTTCAAAAGGAAAAGACATATATCTATTTAAAAATATTCAGATCTTCATTATAAATCGGACTTTCAATATTTAAAAATTTTAAAACACTATGAAATACATAATTCTGAGATACTACTTTATTCGGTTTAATTTGTTTTTTTGGGTCAGATACCCAGACAATAAAAGGAATTTCATACTGCTCTTTGGGAGCAATACTTAATGGTAAACCATGCATATAGAGGTTTTTCTCACCTAAGGATTCTCCGTGATCTGAGACAAAAATCATTGCACTGTTGTAGTTTTTTAATTGCTTTAAGTCTTCAATAATGTTGTGTAAAATGTAATCTGTATATACGATTGTATTGTCATAGGCATTTATTAATTCAGTTTGAGAACAATTTCCTAATTCTACACTATTGCAAACCGGTTTGAACACTTCAAATTTTGGAAGATATTTTTTGCTATATGTCGGTCCGTGACTGGTGCTCGTGTGCAAGATTATCAATATTTTATTTTTCTTGCTAGACAATATCTGTTCTTTTAATCTGGTCAAAAGAATTTCGTCATAATTGCATTGTTCACCTTTGCAATATGGCAGCAAAGCATCTTTTTTTTGATAATTTTTGATATGAACAGGAGGCTCTCCCCAGTTGGACGTTCTCCAGATAACTTCTACATGATTTCGATACAAATAATTGGGCAGAATTTCATACAAAGCATCTGTTTTTTTATAATCTAAAATCGATTTTACTCCTCCTGTAGTATAAGTTGCGGAGGCTATAGCGTTGAAATGGTAAAGGTTGTCTGTTTTTGAAAGATAGGGATTTGTATTTTTTTTGTAGCCATACAAAGAGAAATTTTGGCTTCTTGCTGATTCGCCAATTACCAAAACAACAACAGACTTTTTGTTGTCTTTAATGACAGCTTTGGGAAGCAGAATTTCTTTCTCGTTTTTTTTGTATTTGTGAATATAAAAAAGCGAAGTATTTACGGAATAGGACCAAGGCATTGCAAGTCCTCCTAAAGTTTTTGAATTTTTATCAATCCACAGCCAGTTTCCAGCATTTACAAATATTAAAACAATAAGAAACAAAAGCGTAAGCGAAAAAGTCGTTAAAAACTTCTTTAGCGATACACTTATAATTTTAGTTTTGATAATATAAATACTAGGCAAAATGCCTAGAAAAATGATATAAACGATTAATCTAAAAGAGAAAAAACTGCTGGACTCACCATAATTAGTATTGAGAATATTACCCACCATACTTTCGTCAATTATAATGCTGTACGTATTAATAAAGTAAATAGCCAATGCATTAATATTGAAAAAGAGTACTAGCAGAAATTTTCCAAAATAGCGTGATAAAAACAAGATCAAGTAAAAAGCAAAAAAGTTTGCTACAAGCATAGCAATAACTAAACTGATGATAATGATTATTCCGTTAAAGCTACTATAATCAAGGTTATTAACTACAAATTTGAAGAAAGGATAATGAAAGAATACAAAATTGATAAAACTCATTAAAAGTGCAAAATGAGTTATTTTTAAACTACTTTTTAAAATACACTGTATTAATTTCATGTACCGAAATAATTAAAGTGATTAAATATAACAATTTATTGTTAGACTTTTGCCAATGATTTTGCGCTCTATTGAAACTTGATTTGTTCGAATGCTATTGATAGGATTGTTTAATGCAATAGGACCTAAAAAGGAAAACCTTTTTCGCCTGATTAAAGAATGAAAAAAAACTCTAAATCAATGATTTAGAGTTTTTAATTTTATGATTCAACGAAATGTATAATTTATTTTTCATTAAGCAATTGTGCAAGTTTTTGTTTTCCTTGCTCATTGTCTGGATTCATAATAATCGATTTTGAGTACATCATGACAGCTTCTTCATTTTTACCTGACTCCATAAGCAATTGTGCATAACTGTCGTACGTATTAAAACTGTCTTGAAATAATAAAGTTGCAAGCTTAAAAGTTTCAAGTGCTAGTTCTTCATGACCTTTAAATTTTGACATATAATAAAGGTTATATCCCAATTCATTCATTTCCCATTCACTTAAATAGTATGTTTCTTTGCTCTTATTTGAATTTAAAACTGAAGCAGCATAATCGATTCCCCTATTAACTAAAGCAGTTCCATATAATGTGACAAGTGATTTTGAGGTGCGTATGGCTAATGGTGATTTATCGTTTAGAATTGCTATAGAAGATGTTAGAAACCGACCAAATTCACTGCTAGCAGTATTATCAAAACCAATGAGAACCTGATCTTTAGCAATATTGTGCCAATAAAATGTAGCGAGACCAATTTTATAGCCTCCATGTCCTACTGATTTTCCATAATCGGGTTGTTCAAAAATTTCCCAACCCAATCCGTATGTCATTTTTCCTTCACCGTCAAGAGTGTCCATTCTATCTTGATAATAAGTGCTTCCGTTGTTGAGTGTTAACGGCGTCAATGCTTCTTGTAAAGAGGTCATTTTTAATAATTTGCCATTAAAAAATGCACGATCGAATAGTAAAAGATCTGTAGTTGTTGACATTACACCGCCTTGTCCAACAGTACCTTTGTTATTGTAATTTAGATATTTATATCTTGGTATAGAATCTGCTGCAGTATAAGTGCTATCATAACCTGGATGCTCCTTGCCATGCGGTATTACTGCTAGTTTGTCTTTTGAATCAAAATCAGGATAAATACTTAAATAAGTATGATGCATTCCAGCTTTACGGAATATATTTTTCTCTAGATAAGTATTGAATTTGAGACCACTAGTTTTTTCAATAAGAAGCGCCAATAAGTTGTATTCTGTATTACAATACCTGAATTCATCACCAGGCTTGAAGTATAGTCCATGTTTCCATTTTTGAAGTTCAGGGATTATATTCCGATTAGTTATAATTGTGTCTGGAAAATGTTTAACCAATTCTTCAAACAACTCTAAGTCAGGTAAACCAGATGTATGGGTTAAGAGATGTCTGATTGTAACATCTTTAAAAGGAAATTCTTTAAGATAGTTCGTTAAAGGATCATCGAGCTTGAATTTTCCTTTGTCTCTAAGTTGTAAAACTGCGGTTGATGTAATTACTTTTGAAATTGATGCTAAATTAAAACTAGAATTTATATTGCAGGTTTGCTTTTTGGGAATATTGGAATATCCAGAAGAAAGTTGCGCAATAGTTTTTCCGTTTTGCGAAACAAGAATGTTTCCGTTGTGCTGACTTGATATTAAATCAAAATAGTTTTTGAAATTATCAGTTTTACTTTGCCCATAACAATTCATAATAAGAGAAGCTAAGGCAACCATGAAATAAATAATAATAGTTTTCATATTTTTGTTTAATTGATTAAGTATCAAAGAAACATTTTAAAGCAGCATTGTTTTTTATTTTTCGTTGAACACGGAAAAAACATCGATAGACAGGTTTATAAAATCAAAAAATGGAGCTCATAATAGTATAAATTTGTGTTATGAAAATAAGATTTTTTTTATTTATCCTTGCATTTTTTGCTTTTTATATGCTGTCGTTTGGAATGCGTCAGTTACCAGATCTTGTTCATGGTCATTTTAGCTTTCCAGTTGGAAGCCAATCTTTAAAAACCTGGATTCGTTTTTTGGTTGATATGCTGCTGTATTATGCTTTATCGTATGGTTCATACTTAATTTTGTACCAATTCTATCCTCTAAAGAAAATATGGGCTATTTTTTTCTTCTTACTATTACTTTCTGTTTCTTTTTTTTTCCTTAGCTTCTTTTGGACATCGTTTGCAGAAAATTCAGTTTTAAGAATTCGCAACCATTTTCACCTTATTTCGTTTACTGCAGTTATTAATATTGCATTCGGGGCCGTATTTTATTTCATACAATATTCACAGTTTCGCGATATACAGAACATGAGATTACAGTTACAGAGCAGACAAACGGAATTATCATTCTTACGTTCGCAGATCAATCCTCATTTTTTGTTTAATAACCTGAACAATATCTATTCACTTGTTCATGAAAACAATAGCCATGCGCTTCCTGCAATTGCAAATCTTGCAGACTTGTTGCGATATATGTTGTATAGTGCAGAAGAAGAAATTGCATTGGAGAAAGAAGTTGAATATTTAAACAAGTTTATTTACTTACAGCAGCTGCGATTTGAAGACCCTTTTGCTGTTGATTTTAAAATAGACATGAAGAATGAACAATTTTTACTGCCTCCTTTAATATTGGTCCCTTTTATTGAAAATGCATTTAAACATGGAATGGTGAAATCAACAGAGGTATGGTTAAAAATAATGTTGCAAAGCGATAGTAAACAATTGTCTTTTGAATGTTCAAACCTGATAGCAATAAAAAATAAAGATGAAACAGGAGGAATTGGAATAGAAAATGTAAAAAAAAGGCTTGATTTGATTTATCCAAATAAGCATACATTAATAACTGAAAGAAAAGATGAATGGTTTGTTGTAAAAATGATGATTAAAAATGATAAATAGTAGACTTATAAAATGCATTGTTCTTGATGATGAACACCCTGCAATACGTTTGCTAGCATCTTATATAGCTGGTAATTCAAATCTTATACTTGTTTTAAAGACCACAACACCAGCTGAAGTAATAAAAATTATTTCGGATGGAAATGCTTATCTTCTTTTTCTTGATATTCAAATGCCGGAAATTAAAGGAATAGAAATAATGGAATTCATAAAAGAAAAGCAGTTGCCAACAAAGATAATTATAACTTCTGCTTATTCAGAGTATGCTTTAGACGGTTTTAATCATGATGTAATTGATTATTTGCTTAAACCAATTACTTTTGACCGTTTTCTTATAGCGGTAGACAAGGCTAAAGAAAGAATTCGTACTGATTCAAATATTTGTTCAGGTCATCTAATGTTAAAAACAGAACACAGACTTCATAAAATGGATCTTTCTTCTATACTGTATATTGAAGCTTTAGGTGATTATTTAATCTTTTTTTCTACATCTGGAAAAGTTATAACGCTTGAGAGAATGAAAAATATGGAAATATTATTACCTGAAGAGCATTTTTTACGTATTCATAGGTCGTTTATTGTAAACTTTAATTGTATTGATTATCTTGAAAAAGGTAAAATTGTTATTGGCAAGCAAAGACTGCCAATTGGTGAAACTTACAAGAAAAAAGTAAAAGACTTATTAGGAATTATATAAAAATTTTTACTTAGTTAATTATTTTTTTAATAAGATAGAAGTAGATATTTGTAATTATTTACAGTTGGTAGCTCCAAAAGTTTATAGTAATAAATTTATTCCAACTGGCTACTATTATATAATTTTGTAAAGCAAGAAGTAACTAGCTTCTAAAATATTATATGAATAATACATTTTCTGCCAACAACCAAATTGGTGTAGTATCTACTTTCTTCGAGCTTGTTAATACCAATTTCCAAGGAGAAACAAATGCGCTATGCTGGCACAGAAGTTTGGATGGAGATTTTAAGGAAATCGTAGAAAAGCTATCTCTAAAAGAAAATATAACAGAAGTCTCTTCTAAAGATTTAATCGCACTCCAACTCTCAGAAAAAGGAAATATAGCAAGAGAAATAATCTTAAATGATTTACAATTATTAACCGATTTTGGAGCTTCGCCATCTCTAAATTTATTGAAGTGTTACGAACGTGATGACGAATTTGATTTCATATCGACTGATGTGTATTCGTTTCATGTTGATCGTTCGCCCATTGCAACCGATACATTTTTATGTACCTATCACGGAGCGGCAAGTGATATTGTTTCTAATTCGCAAGCAGAGCAAAAAATTCTAATTCCAGAAATCCGAGCAAAACTAAACGAGCTTCACGATGGAGCAGAAGAGGAGTTTGAAAACTTTTTAAAGGAAAATTATTTTGATTTGCACTATCAGCTACATGCAGATGCAGAACCTGTTAATTTAGGTTTAGGACATCTTTGGCGATTGGCTGTAGATCATCCAAAACAAGAAGTATTGCCTTGTATTCATAGAGCACCTGTAGAAAATGAAGGAGAATATCGGTTATTGCTAATTTGTTAGGGTAATGAAGTAGATATTCTAAAAAACGAGAAGAAAATATTTCACGTGAATTTATATTGACGATTTTTCAATTAAACAGTTATAGATTTTACTAAAAGTTTGTTGCAAATTATAATCTGCAACATCATTAAAAGATTTTGTAAAACCCATGTTTGTAAATTTATTACAAATAACAAAATCTCGTAATATGAAACCGTTTATTAGCCCAAAACTGCTCTTATTTTTAGCTGTATTTCTATTTAGCTGCAATCAATCTCAGAAAACTAATACTGTAACCGAAAAAACAGATTCTGGAGAACTAGACCGAACCACACTTCCAATTCCAGAACCTCCATTTGGCGGAAAAATTGGAAAAACATACAAAGATTCAAAAGAAGAATGGCCCAAACTGGTTACGCCTCCACAAGGAGCGCCAAACGTAATTATTATTCTTTTAGATGATGTTGGTTTTGGGCAGGTTAGCACTTTCGGAGGACCTGTACCTACACCAGAGTTAGATAAACTTGCTGCAAACGGCTTAAAATATAACCGATTTCATACGACGGCAATCTGCGGGCCTTCGCGTGCTGCTTTGTTAACAGGAAGAAATCATCACAATGCAGGTTCTGGCTTTTTGGCCGAATGGGCAACAGGATATCCGAGTTACAACTGTATGATTCCAAAAACTACCGCAACATCAGGTAGGATTTTAAAAGGAAACGGATACAGTACAAGTTGGTTTGGAAAAAATCATAATACGCCAGACTGGGAAACGTCTGTTACTGGTCCTTTTGATCGCTGGCCTACGGGTTTAGGGTTTGATTACTTTTATGGATTTAATGCTGGAGAAACTCATCAATATTATCCAGTTCTTTTTGAAAATACAAAAGCCGTAGAGCCAGACAAATCTCCAGAACAAGGCTACCATTTTATGACTGATATGACTGATAGAGCAATCAATTGGTTGGAATATAGTAAATCGGTAGCGCCTCAAAAACCAGTAATGATGTATTTTGCTCCTGGAGCAGCGCACGCACCCCATCATGCACCAAAAGAATGGCGTGATAAATTTAAAGGACAGTTTGATAAAGGCTGGGATGTAGTAAGACAAGAAACCTACGAGCGTCAGCTGAAAATGGGAATTATTCCAAAAGGAACAAAACTAACTCCACGACCTGATTGGGTTACACCTTGGGATAAGCTTTCAGCAGATCAGAAAAAGCTTTTTGCTCGTTTGATGGAAAACTATGCTGGATATCTTTCGTTTGCCGATCATGAAACAGGACGACTTTTAGAAGCCATCAGTAAATTGCCAGATGCAGATAATACTTTGATATTTTATATTGTTGGAGATAATGGAGCAAGTTCTGAAGGAGGAATGGAAGGAACAGTAAATGAAATAAAAGCATTAAGCGGAATTTCGACTCCCTTGGCTGATAATTTAAAACATCTTGATGAAATTGGAGGTCCTAATACAGAACCGCATTATCCTGTTGGTTGGGCTTGGGCTGGAAATGCTCCTTTCCAATGGGTGAAACAAGTCGCTTCTCACTTTGGCGGAAGCCGAAATCCTATGGTGGTTAGCTGGCCAAAAGTAATAAAAGATAAAGGCGGTATGCGCAGCCAATTTGTGCATTTGATCGATGTGCTTCCAACAGTTTTAGATGCATCTCATTTGCCAGCGCCAAAAACGGTTGATGGTGTTGAACAGAAACCTATGGATGGAGTTTCATTCTTGTCCACTTTTACAGATAAAAATGCAAAACCTGTAAGAACAAGACAATATTTTGAAATTTTTAGTAATCGTGCAATTTATGATAATGGCTGGGTTGCCGCGACACAGCATACTTTCCCGTGGAGACAGGATTTTGCACCAGGAAACTGGGATAAAGACAAATGGGAGCTTTATAATATTGATGAAGATTATAGCGAATCGGTTGATTTGGCTAAAAAATATCCTGAAAAGCTTAAGGAACTGCAAGCGATTTTTGATGAAGAAGCGAAAAAGTATAATGTTTATCCATTAGATGACAGAGGTACAGGTCGTTTAATTTCGCCAAAACCAACTCCATCAGATCCTAAACGCAAACACTTTACTTTTTATGCAGGAGCAACAAGACTGGCAGAAACAGCTTCCCCAAATACTAAAAATAAATCACACAGTATTACAGCCGAAATTGAGCTGAAATCAAAATCAGACAGCGGTATTATTGTAGCTTCTGGAGGAAGTTCGGCTGGATTTGCACTGTATGTACAGAATGGAAAACCGGTTTATCATTATAATTATTTTGATGATGCTCGTTACGTCATTACTTCAAAAGAATCACTTCCGATTGGAAAAAGTACCGTACGATTTGATTTTGCTTATGATGGAGGAGGAACTGGAAAAGGCGGAACAGGAAAACTTTATATCAATGATAAATTAGTTGGCGAAGGACGAATTGATAAAACCGTCGCTGCTCGTTTCGGAATCGATACTTTCGGAATTGGTGAAGATTCAGGATCTCCTGTTGCAAAATCCTATAAAGCTCCATTTAAGTTTACTGGAATTATTGATAAGGTCGAGATTGACTTAAAATAATTATTAATTGTAAATGGTGAATTGTGAATTAAAAATATGATTCTTAAAACCTTTCATGAAAAACAAAAACTCCTAAGCAGAAGGAGTTTTTGTTTTTGATAACTGATTTAAATTCTCCCGTTTCTTTAGACTATTTTGATCAAGCTCCATTTTCATTTAATGGAAAAATAGGAAAAACCAAAATTGTTTATTTAAAGAAAAGTTGATGAAACCTGATTTTTTTATACAGCAAGTGTGTGAAGAAACTAAATGCGTATATTTGATGTATGAATAAACAAACTCCATTTTCGGTATGCGGAGAATCATTATCGGCTCCAATGCACATTTGCGGTTTTTTCGATTCGAGAGAACAGCAATATGAGGTAATTATTCCCTATATTTTAGAGGGTTTGGAAGCCAATGATAAAGTAATCAACATTCTTGAAGGAAGTCGTCATGGTGAACATTGTCGCTGTCTGGCTGATAATGGAATCTCTATTACCGAAAAACTTTCGAGTGGTCAATTGGAAGTGCTAGCTTCTGAAAACACTTATATCAAGGATGGCGAGTTTGCTGCCGAAAAAATGTACAAAATGCTCGAACAGACTTTATTATCGGCTTCAAGAGCTGGTTATGAAAGTGTCAGAGCTTGCGGAGATATGGTTTGGGCTCTTAAGAACCTGCCAGGAACTGATGAACTTTTAGAGTATGAAGCTAGACTGAATCTTCTTACTCCACAACATTCCGTTTCACTAATTTGTATGTACGATATTAGCAGTTTCAGCCAAAATACACTTACAGATATATTGCTTACACATCCTTATGTGATCAAGGATGGAAAGATCAGCAAAAATCCACATTATGTAGAACCTTTAGAATTGATTTCAAGTCTTTCGCATTCTCGATCTAGCACGCTTAAGGCCTAATTTTTTAAAGAAAATAAATGCAGACGATAAAGCAGAGAAGATTATTTACAAAAAGAGAATATAATATTCTTGATAATAAAGTGAATTATAAAACATCTTATGTAGGAGGTGAAAGTGAAGGAATGATTGCCTTTGAAAATTTGTCAAAAGAGAAAACGACGTATAAAACTTCTAATAATATTATATTACTACTTTCACTTTTTATTTTTGGAATAACAGGAATTTCTTTTTATTTCCGTAATGATAAAGATTCTGATCCCGATGCCTGGATTGCTTTTGCATTTATAGCTATTGTTTTATTTACTATTTATTTTTTTATGAATGAAAATTCATGGAAAATTAGAACTTATAATAACGGACAGCTTCTTTTATTTAAAAAGCACCCTAATAAAAATTTAGTAGACGAATTCATAACAACTTTGTTTTTAGAGAGAGATAATTATTTGCGTGAACGATATTTAAGTTTAGATCCAAATTTAGATTATGCAACTCAGGTAAATGATTTGAGATGGTTGCTAAATGTGGAAGTAATTTCAAAAGATGAATTTGATCAATATTATTCAGATTTAAAATTGTTATATGTCCCAAAAAGGGGAACAATTGGTTTTGATAGATAAATGAAAAATCTTATTTCGATATTTATTATTCTACTTTTAACGAATTGTAGAAATGCAACAGATAATGTTTCTGTAAAAAAAGACCTTAAAGATAGGGTTTCTGGAAAAGAAGTTTCTCAAACTAAGATAATTATCCCTGTAAAAATAAGTCAGCCTTTTCTTCTCAATGATATAAAATGTATCTGGAAACAAATTGATTCTATTTCGGGTGCAACAACATTAGAATTAAGAGATTATAAAACACAGCGAATTTTATTAACGCATTCAGATTATTTTAAATCTGAAAATGATTTTAATGAACAAGATTATTTTAATGAACATTTTCAGGACTTAAATTTTGATGGTTTTAAAGATTTTCTGATCACAAGCAGCGGAAGTTCTGCAATGACTGATATGATAAATATATTCGTGTTTAATAAAAAGACAAAATCATTTGAATTTTCAGAAGAGCTGTCAGACAATGCGATAGAAGAAAAGGATAGCATTAATAGAATACTCTCTACAAGTTCATTTACTATTGATAATGAGATTAGAAAAAAGCATTATTTTAATAAAAACGGCACCTTAAAATACTCTGAAATCATAACCAGAATCGACCTTAGCGAAGACGATTCGACTTCACATTATAAGAATAATTATGAAAAAGTAGTCAATGGCAAAGTAGTTATGGCTAAAGAGTACACTACTATGGAATGACAACTACATCATTTTTCCTTCTTTTGCATATTCTTTTTTAATTCCCTGAAGCAAATGATTTAGGTTGATGCTTTTATTTTGATCTTCTAAGGTTCTCAAGCAAGCATATTGAATGATATTGACAATATTAGCGCCCGTAATGTCGTATTTTTTTGAAAGTTCTTGAAGGTTTACGTCTTCAGCAATTTTGATTCCTTTTGGCAGATTATTTTGCCACAATCTTAAACGTTCACCATAAGAAGGTACTTCAAACTCAATTATAGATTGAAATCTGCGGGTAAAAGCAGCATCAATATTGGTTTTAAAATTGGAGGCCAGAATCACTAATCCAGTATGATTTTCTATGCGCTGCAGCAAATACGAAACTTCCTGATTGGCATATTTATCGTGTGCATCTCTAACATTGGTTCTTTTTCCGAAAACAGCATCAGCTTCATCAAAAAATAGAATCCAGTCTTTGTCTGTTGCTTTGTCAAAAAGAGAAGAAAGGTTTTTTTCGGTTTCGCCAATGTATTTCGAAATCACCATAGATAAGTCAATTCTATAAACATCTCTTTGAGTATATTTTCCTAAAAGTGAAGCCGTAAGCGTTTTTCCTGTTCCTGGCGCGCCGTAAAACATAACTCTAAAACCGGGTTTTATTTTGGCTTTCATATTCCATTCATGAAGTAAAATATCGTTGAATTTAAGCCAAGTTTCTATTTCTTTTATCTGATTTAAAGTATTGGAATTCAATACCAAATCGTCCCAATCTAATTCCGTTTCTATTAATTGCGCAGGGAAAATACTGCTCAGCTGTGGTTTTAGAATTTTTCCAGTTATAAATTTTTCGATGTATTCATCTTCTAAAATTAATAAACCACTCAATTTAGGTTCGCCATTTGGAACAGATTCTACTTTGACAATTCCCTTTTTATATAAAAAAGATTGATTGTGCAGATAATTATAGAATGAAATTCGGTTTTCGAGATCATTTCCCGCAATTAAAAACTGAGCTGTTTCGCCCGTTGGTAGAATTCCGCGATGATTTTTTGTTTTCATTCCGCCAAATTCTGGCAGTTCACCGCCATTGGGTAAATATTCCGCAATAATCGAACTCAAAAAATCTGGTTTCACATGAGGGACAAGAGCGAGTACCAAAATAAGAATATCAATTTCTGAGAGATTATTTTCGATAATAAATTCATCAATAAAACCATTCGCATCAAGCTGATTCAAGACAGGTTTTTCCGTTGGATTTTCGACCTGAAAAAGAGTATCAAGCTGAAATGCGAATTGGTTTTTGAGATATGTAAATACATTTTCCATTTTCTATACTAAAGATTCGATTGAGAAAAAATCAAGTTTAGACTGTTTATAATTTCTGATTTTGTCCATCACAGCGTTTCCGTTATTAGAACCGCCAGAATTAGTGTTGCCTTCAATCGTTTCTATGGTATCGGCATGAACAGCAGTTACAATTCCAGTATGAATCCAGTCGTTTGGTGTTTTTTGAAGAAGAAATATATCGCCTGGTTTTATCAAATCTGAATTAGTTCTGGCTTTTTGATAACGTGTCAATATATTTTTCTGAAGACCAGTTGTACCCACAGTATCACAGCTGTAAGTAAGTGGCATTAGGGTTTTAAAGTTTTTTCCCTGAATAGAAGCCGCCTGATCAATAATAGCCTGAACAAACCCCATACACCAAAACCATTCGGTTCCTTCGTGTGCATCCATATAGCTTCGAACCCACGGACCAGTATTGCTTTGGTTATTTATGACAAGCTCCAGAGGTTGATTTTTAAGATGATTTTTGGCTGCATTCAGAATTAATTCTCTCAGATTACTTCCCGATATTGGACTTTCAAAAGCTTTTTTGAGCGGCGATACAAGTTTATCAAACAAGCTTTGATCTACATTTCCGTTTTGAGGCAAACCATTGAATTTTTGATAATTCAAAACAGCCTTTTCAGTTCCAGGACCAAAATCTCCATCAATACCTGTTGCCGTTCCCGAACCAGGATTCTGCATAGCAAATAAATTAAGCCAAGATTGAATTTTTTCGACGTCTTTCTTGTTGTTATTTGCTCCATTTCTTTGTTGTGTTGCTTTAATAAGCAGCTCTTTTTGGTAGAATGTTTTTTGCATGACTTTAGTGTTTTAGATGTTTTTTGAGTTATAAATTAGCATTAGTGAAAAAGAAAAAAATGATACTCTCTTTAATATAATTTAGATAGTTTTATAAAATGTATTAGACTTTCCTTATCAATACTGCCATAATCATATTGGTCTTTTTTAATTATTTCTTTTATTACTTCATACTCAATGGGATCAAGTTTAAATAACTCATTTAAAAGTCTTGAAATAAAAATGGGTTCCTTGTGATATTTAATAAATAATTCGTTAAAAATGATTACAACGTAATCTCTATATTTCGAACTCTGTAAAGCAAATTGAACCAATACCTTAAATATAATAACTTTGAAATCCCAATCAATTTTTGGGTTTTTAATAAATTTTTCTAAATCTGGAATTATTTCGAATCCCATCAGTACAAGAACTTTTGGCAATTCAGAATGAAATTCAAAAGCCTCTTCATTTTTTTCGTCAAGTAATGCATCCAATAAAACAGGGACTGATTCTGTAATTTTTAATTGACCTAAAGCTCTCCATGCATGCCTCGGAGCAAAATCTTCTATTTTAAATCCTGAAACTGCATGACTTAAATTATGAGTTTTTACAATGTCGATTAGCTCGTCTGCATTTTTTTTTCCAATGTTCAATACTTGAGCATAATCTGGCCAATCCTTAGACAAATTAGTTTTTCCAAATTTGAATAATTTTTCTACTTCTTCTGAATATTTCTTTTTCATCTTACATAATAGTTATTATCTGGTTTAATAATTACATCATCTGTTAAATTATTGATTGCATCTCTTATTACTCTATCTGTTCTGGAAAGCTCTCTAGCTATTTCTCTATATCCTGTAAAGCGTGTTTTTTTATAAACTTTTCCATTTTCTCTAAACTGTCCTGAAACTTTATTACTTTTTAATAAATCTGTTATTAATTGCTCTGGTGGAGTAGCCGCTGTTCCTACAATATTTGGAAAATTACCTGTTAAAATTTGCGAATAGACTGATTTAGTTTTAGTTCCGTCTATCTCATCAATTTTGGCAGTTATAGATTGCGCTATATAAAAACCAAGTGCTAAAGTTAACTGTGCATTACTAGGGGATGGTAACGCAAAAGTTGAATCATTTTTAGAACTTTGATAATAATTAACAGTCATAGAATATTTTAAAGTTTTTGATTTATTATTCTTTGCAAATTGCTCTGGGCCATTAGCCATTTTTGTGTTTAAAGATTGTGTACCAAAAGCTAAATTTTCGTTAGTTGCTTTTCCAAACAAAGCAGCAGATAAAATATGAACGCCTTTTGTTTCAGATTGATTACCTGAATTTTTATCTACAAAGGCATCTATAAAGTTATTTCCTGTCATAACAGTTCTATCTACTCTACTTTCTCCAGCTCCACCATCAGGTTGTTTTTTTGTTAATGGATTTGCAACAACTTTTTTTGGTCTTCCTTGATCCATAACGGTAGGCTTAATCTCCGTTTTTGGAGCAGGTTTCTTTGGTTCACTTTTTTTATTCATTTGAATATAGTTGAAATCCCAATTTTCTCCTCCATCGGTAACGGAGGAAATATTAATTACAGAAGAATGATCTGTATTAACTTTATTTTTAATTCCTTCTGCTTCTTCTAGGGTTATTTCTCCTTCGTCGATTTCTTTTTCACTTTCAGTATCAATTTCTGCTAATGCTCCTGCCACAGCTCCAGAAGGTGTTGCTGCTTCTGGTTGACTTCTTCCCATAAGTCTGTCCAGCATATTCATTCCCGTGTCAACAGCTTTATTCACTAACCAAGTCAGCGCCTCATCAACCATTTGTTGTACGGAAATAATCATTTCGCCAATTCTTGCGCCAATACCAGTTAAACCAACTTGATTTGCTAAGAAACCAATCACGACAGGCATTGCTTGTCCCATAGTTCTTTCTAGATAATTGGCTGCTGTGGCGACATTGCCTCGAGCAAGATCTGCTACACCATTGACAAATGAATTGACAACTTCGAGCATTTCTCGCAAGTATTTGATAAAACTTTGTATCGCATTAAAAAATGCCATAGCACCGTTTATTACTGCCATGATTCCAGTCGGGTCTAACATACTTAGAAGTTTGGCTGTAATTCTATTGACAATACGTTCCATGACAAAGTTTTTCACGGCATCGAGAACGGTATTCCATAAATTGCTAAGCTGTTCTTGTATTTTGTCCCAAATAGCAGCCATACCACGTTCTTGAACGTCTTTAATAAATGTCCAGATCCCTTCAAGCGTATTTATCACACTACGGATTCTGGCAACTCTTGCAGGTCCAATTCTAGGATGTGCGGCAAGTTTTTCCCAGATTTTTTCCATCGAGATATTCAGCACTTGTAATACCCAAGTAATAACTCCGCGTAAAGAGAAATCAGTAAGTACCGGAATATTGGCATCTTTGAGCTCGCTCATCAGCCAGCCGGTTACACCGTTTATTAAATGGGTTACAATATTGTCAAAAAACTGTATGAATCCTTGTTTAAGCGCTTTTAGTATATTTTTTAAGAAGCCAATTGGATCTTTCTTGATGTCTTCAATCGCTTCTAATGCTCTTGTAATAATATTTCCGATGAGATCGAATGGGAAATTCATGATTTCGAGAATGGCAATAATTACAATTCTGACAATTTCTGCCACAAAAGCGATTAGTCGGCCAATAGGTTCTCCAAACTTAGCAATGATTCTCGTGAAAGCATCTAAAGGATGAATAAGATCATTGATCGTCATAGAATCCCAAATATCAGTAAAGAGCTGAATTATAGACTGTGGCGTCATGTTGAGCGCTGTTACTGCAGCTTCAACTTCGCCTGCGATTCTGGCTATTGCACCAGATTCAACCATTTGTTTATATTGTTCTTCTCCGCCATCCATGAGGCTCATAAAACCTCGTATTAGATTTGGAATTGTGCGAGGTACAACTTCTTTTGTAAAAGGATCTTTTCCGATAATTACTTTCACAAGCGAATAACCTCTTACCGTAGCGGCCTGAGAAGATAGCCATCCTAAAAGTGAATCTTTAACAAGTTCTAATACTTTTCTTGCTACTCCTGAGGCAAAATCCCAAACCTTTTGCAGGAATGTTCCCGCCTGAGAGGCAAGTGCAGAGAGATTATCAGCAATGTTTGCCAGATTTGCAGGTTGAATAGCATTCCAGGCTGCAGTTATAAGTCCGCGAAGTAGGCCCAACAACGAATTGAAAGTTCCAACCTGAGTATCAAGCCAGTCGGCAGTTTTTTTGAGCGTGCCTTTTTCACGCATTTGTTCAAGCTCTGTCTGCTTGTCTATCAGTATTAAGAAATCTTCTAATATTTCGACCGTTGTTGAATTCACAGCTACATTGCGTAACGGATCGAATTTGATTATTTTTTTGATTAATGACCATGCTTTGTTTTCTGCCAATAGAGGTTCAGCAACACCAATCAAGGCTTCTTTTATCCAGGTAATAACCTGATCGACAAGAGAAGTGGCAAACGTACGGACATTAGCAACAACTGTATTAAATTTGGAAGTAACTACATCGATAAAAGTGGTAAGTGAGGATTCATCCCAGGCATCTTTTACTAATTTAAGCAATGAATCCAACGTTAAGCCCAATTCGCTCAATCGTCCTTTGACCCAATTAAATACACGGTCTATGATGCCATATTCTTGTAATTTATCGAATATTGCGGTCCCAAAAGGAACTAGTCCCATAAATCCTTCTATAAGATTGATAGCATTTCTCTCAACATTTACATCATTTAGAGGGTCGTAACCTGCTACGACCGTAAGCAGTGTATAACCGGGAATATGTCTGACATTATTTTTGATATAACCAGGAATCAGGCTGGATAGTAATGAACCCTGAATCATTTCGGGAGCAGGGGAGATTGGTTCTGGTTTTTTTCTAATCGCCGCTCCTTGTTGTACAGTATGTGTTAATTCGTGGGCGAGTAAATGTTTGCCATCTTTGGAATTCGGATTGTATTTTCCTTCGTTAAAATAAATATTGTTTCCAGTAGCAAAAGCCTGCGCGCCCAATTGCTTATTCATTTGAACAGCATTAGAGTCATTATGTATGCGCACATTACTGAAATCGGCTCCAATACCAGATTCCATTTCGGTTTTTACTTTTCCAGATAGAGGAGAACCACCGCCTTTACTGCTGTTTAACTTGGACTCGATATTAGAGTTATCGCTAGGATTGGCATCGCTAGCAGCACTTTTTTGCAGTGCTTTTTCTTCGTCTGAGTTTTGTTTCTCTTCCTCTTTTTTCTGCTGTACGTTTTCTTCTTCTCCTTTATTTTGAATTAAAGGTTTGATTGATAGGGTACTTTTTGAAACAGTTTCAGGTTTTTTGATTTCTTTTTTATTCGGAACTGTCTCTTCTTTTTTCTGAGTTTTCTCTTCCAGCTTATGCTGAATTAAGGTTTTTGAAGAAAAAGCTGGATTGATTTCTCGTTTTTCTGGTATTCTAGAATCGAGTTTGTTTTGGATTAATTCTTCTTTAAGCTGTACAACAGGTGTTATGGTTTGGGCAGCAGTTTTTCGCTGTACTTCTTTATTTTTCTCTTCTTGTTTTTGAACATCGCGAGCCAGTTTCTTTTGCATTACTGGCGATGGCGAAAAGAAAGAGTCTGTTTTTGCCGTTTGTTTATTCGCTACTACTTGGTCTGCGACTCTATCGGCTTCTACTTCAAATTTATCGTTAGATTTTCCTATATTCAATTTTGCCTGAACACCAAAAAAAGATTCCTTCCCCTTGTCATGATGTGACGCGGAGTGCGGAGAATTTGATTTTGATATTTGCTTTAATGCCGGCATCTCTCTCTAATAAGTTACGCTAAAACTTCCTTTCAAATTTGGGCTATTCTTAGGATTAATTACTTCGACCACTACTTTAAAGTAGATACAGTCTTTGGTTGTTACTTCAAATGATTGTGTTTCTGTTTCGCCAACATTATATCTTCTTGTAGTTTTTTTTATTTCTCCGAACTGTATAGCTGTTAATCGTATATGGTAATGTTTTTCAGTATGCTTTTTAGCCCATTTTGCAGTTGAGGATATTTTAAAATTGCCCTTTGCACAAAAAGTTGCCCCAGTCATAACAGAATCATCTATGTTAAAAGGGAAATTCTCTTTAGGTAATCCATATTCACCTGAACAACAATCGCGACCGCCTTTTCCTTTTCCTTTTTCTTTTTGCTTTTGTTTTTGTAACTTGTTGTTCAGAGCTGCCGTAGTTTCTGGTCTGACTTTACTATCAGTTTTATTCAAATTGTTTCCAGCTTGTAAATCTTCAGAATGGTTTTCTACAGATGATTTTTGTATTGTTCCTGACTTTTGTTTGGCTCCAGTTTGCTGAATCGTATGCGTGAGCTCATGTGCCAGCAAATGTTTGCCTTCTTTGGAGTCTGGATTGTATTTTCCTTTATTAAAATAGACATCATTGCCATGCGTAAAAGCTTGTGCGCCTAGCTCTTCGCTCATTTTAACAGCTTTACTGTCTGTATGGATGTTTACACTGCTAAAATCGGCTCCAAAACCTGATTCCATTTCACGCTTTGTGTTTTTATCCATGGCATTGCCACCGCCTTTAGAGCTGTTGAGATTACTTTCGACGTTTTCATCTACCGAGTTCGATTCCTTTAGTTTTGCTTGAACTGATTTTTCTTCTTTTTTCTGAGTCTTTTTGTCTTCGTTCTCGCAATTGGCACATTTTTTCTGTACTTTTTTGTCTTCTTCCTTATCTGATTTCTTTTGTACCTTTTTGTCTTCTTCTTTTTCTCCCTTTTTCTGTACTTTTTTATCTTCTTCCTTATCCGATTTCTTTTGCACTTTCTTGTCTTCTTCTTTTTCTCCTTTTTTCTGTACTTTTTTGTCCTCTTCCTTATCCGATTTCTTTTGAACTTTTTTGTCTTCTTCTTTTTCTCCCTTTTTTTGCAGAGGCTGTTCTTGTGCCAAGTCTTGTTTTTGAACTGTTGAAACGGTTTCTGCAATAGGTTTTTGCTGTACAGCTTCTTCGCTTCTGGATTGCAGTAAACCTCCAGTTTTACGTTTGTTTACTACTTTATCAGCAACATTATCGGCTTCTACTTCATATTTATCTCCTACAGCGCCCGTAGTTAGTTTCTTTTGGACTTTTGGTCCAAAAAAAGTAGAAGGGGAGTGATTAGCTATTTTCTTTTGTTCAAATTCTCTCATGATCTATGTATTTTACCATTTTGAAATACTAATTTGTTTCACTAAACAAACTGCAGATTATTTGCGATAACACCTTCTTTCTCTAATGCATTTTTTATTTGCTTGTACCAATACGGAAATATTTTAGAGAGCCGAAGTTCAATTTCATCAACAACATATTTGTTATATTTTTTCATTCCAAAAAAATGAGAATACCCAATCGCATCGGCATGTTTTCCATGCTCTGTAATGTTGTCTCCTTTTAAAAGCATTGTTGGATTATTGTTTTTATAATTCAATAGCGATGCAAGAGTATATTGTTCTATTAAAATGCAGGTTTCATAACCTTCTTGTTTTAATTCAGTAAAGTTTTCTTGGTTTTCGATATATATTTTCTCCAAGTCATAATAGCTTTTTATGAATTCATCTCGGAGCTTGAGATCATTAAAACCAAATATGCCACAGTTATAAGAATAGCCCAAATTGCTATGCCAGTAAGGCAGATTCTTGGTGTATTTATTAAAAAACTCTACTTGTTTTTTATAATGGATTTCATAAGTATCTTCTTTGCGTTCTACTATAACATCATCAAAAAGGAAATCTATTTTTTTCTTAATGAATATGTCGGTGTCGATGTGAACAAATGGTTCTGTTTGTAGTTCCATAGCATTAATTTTCGATTTCATCCAAAGTTCAATTCTATTGTCGTTTTGCACTTTGGTAACGGCACAAGGAAGCATATACAGGAACTTAAAGCCTATTTCGTCTACATAAAGCTCAATGTCATTATACCACAAATGGCTATATAATACACTTAGAGCGGTCATGTAGATCGTTTCCTTTAGTTTGTCTCCCATATTCCATCTGTTATGTATTATGGGAAGCACATCAAGGCTGTAAATCATCTTGTGTCGTTGTTTCATATCGTTTTGTTTTAAGCGATTCCTTCTTTCTCTAAGGCATTCTTTACTTCTTTGTACCAATACGGAAAGAGTTTAAAAAGCCTGTTTTCTATTTCCTCAACAATGTCCATTCTGTATTTCTTTTGACCTACAATGTGTGAATAACCAATTCTATCTGCCAGCTGAAAATTTTCGAATAAGTTTTTTTTCCACAGTAATAATGTTGGTTTAATATTATGATGATGCAATAATGCCGCAAGATTATATTGTTCTAAAACAATGCAAGGTTCTACTTTTGCTATTTTGGGATTATGATTTTTTATAAAGATTTCTTCTAAATCATAAAAAGCTTTTAAGAACTGATCTCGAAGTTTAAAGTCTCTAAAACCTAATACTCCGCAATTATATGCATATCCCAAATCTGGTTTCCAATAGTCTAAATTTTGCGTGTATTGATTAAAAAAATCTAAACGATATTGGTACATGCCATATAATTCGTAATCATTTTGTTCAACAATCACTTTCTCAAAATCAAAATTTATTTTTTTCTTTATAAAGACATCATTGTCAAGATGCACAAAAGGTTTTGTTTGTTTTTCGATAACATCAATTTTTGATTTCATCCAAATGACAGTGTCTTTATTGCTGCTAATTTCAGTAACTCTGATGGGAAGCATATAAAGAAACTTATACGCAGTGTCATCAGCATAAAGCTCGATATCCTGATACCATAAATGGCTGTATAGTATACTTAATGCAGTCGAATAAATTGTTTCTTTAAATTTATTGCCTTGATTCCATCGATTATTGCTAACAGGGAATGCATCTAAGCTGTAAATTATTCTAGGCTCTTCCCTCATAAAATGTTCTTTTTAATAGTATGAATTAAGTTTTTCTCTTCTAAGAAAGTCACATTGTTGTACAAAGAAGCTTTTCGGCTGTGTTTATATAATCGTTTCCATTCGTAATTTACTCCTGCTATTTCTGAGGTTTTTAGATGTATCTCACTGTTGTGATATTTTTTCATTTCATTAAATGAGGAATGCCATACCATTTTGCCCAAAAGAGGTGATTGCGTAAGGGTTAATCTCGAAAAATCATTTGGAAAATTATCTACATTTATTTCCTTGCCATTAATTTTGAATTTATAAACCAATGTTTCTCCGTTTCTGGTTTTGTAAAATTTAGAGGTATATCTCTTTATGTCAACTTTATTCTTAATTGGATTTAAATCTTCTTCGTTTTCATACAATATATCCAAATCATTTACGCGCATTTGATAGTATTGACGAAGGTTCAAATAATCTGCTACTCCTCCGCAAAAGGCGATTTTCGACAAATCAAGATTATCGAATACAAATCCAAGTGCTTTTTGCTGTTCTATAAGAATATTTTTTTTATCGTATTCTAGAAAGGAAGTGTTATCAGCATTCATACTTTTAATTTTTACCAGTTAACATATATGATTCGTTTTTTCCACGCCAATTTTACGATGCTTAAATTCCAGCTTAGTTTATCTAATAAAACATCTTGTGTTTTTCGCTCCATTGTAATTACAGGACTTTCGTCTCCATTACTATTAAGTTTTCCAGGTCGCTGCAAGAATTCATTTTGAAGCAATTCTGCCGATGATGTTTTCATTATCTCCCAATTGCTTAACACGGCTTGTAGCATTGTGGAAGCTTCTTTTTTCATTTCTTCAGAGAGCACAATGTTTCTTTCAATGGGTTCTGCTATTGGAATATTGCATAAAAACTTTTCGAAGAGCATAGCGTTTTCATAATCCTGTTCTTTTCCCGTGGCTATATAATGCAATAGGTGTGCGGCAACTTCAGGATTATTTATAGTATTGTCTTTATTGAGCAGTTTGCAATTCTCAAAAAGAGATTTCAAAAAAGGATGAATCAATACTAAACCCGCATTGTCGAGATATAATTCGCTAATATCTGTACCTAATATTTCTTGTTCTTTTTCTTTTATTTTAAAAGAAGGCTCTTTTTTATCGATTACTTCTTTGTTATTATTTGGAGTTTCTTCTTCTGAGTGGTTTGATAGGGTTTTGATATTTTTATCATCGTTGCTAATAGTCGCATCTTTGCTTTTAACCAAAATCAAATTCGTGTCGGGCAATGGATTTTCATTGTTTTCTTGAATTCTTTCTGTTTCTATTTTCGTTTCGTTTTTTACTTCTTTCTGATTTTCTAATTCTTTTATATTTCTTATTTCTGTCTCATTTTCAACTCTCACTTCATTTTTTATTTCTATTGCGTTTTTTGCCTCTGTTTCAGTTTTTATCGTCTCTTGATCGTTTGGAACAGTTTCTATTTCTTTTTCTTTTGAAATAACATGATTTAGTTTTTTTTCGATAACTGAAATAATTGCATCAAGATTAGCCAGTAATTCCAGTTCGTTTTGGCTTTCTATCTGATTTTCAATTTCTTTTAGAAAAAAATCTTTGTGTTCTAAAAAGATGCTCTTTTTATGAAATTCAAATACATTGCAAATCAATCTGAAAAGCTTTTGTTTCATAATTGTATCGCTTGTCTCCAAAAGGTTTAAGATGACTATTTCCCACATTAAAAACCTTTGATTCGGAATCAATTGATTTTTTGAAATACTAGCTTTAATGTGTTTTTTTATGGCTTCAATACCGATTATTTTAGCACTGCTGTCGGTGCTGTTTTTTTTAAGCAATATTCCTTTTTTGATAATGGCTATAATTTGGCTGTCACTAAATTGTTTGATAAATCGTGTTCTTACTATTGGCTTTTGGACTGCATTGATCCATTTAAAAGAAAAAGTTTCATCGTTTAATATTTTTATAAATGTTTTAGCCTCAAATATTTTAAAGTTATTATCTAAAGTTATCCACCAAGTATTTGTGCCTGTTTCCAGAAAATAAAAAAAACGTTCTATTTCTTTTTCTTGCGGTTTGACAAGTTTATAGCCTTCGACATTTGTATCTTCCTTTTCAAAAACTTCTTCAACTTGTTTAGTGATTTTTTTTAGGATTTGCTCTTTGAAATTTTCGAAATCTAAATTTTGATTTATAGAAATATCAAGGTTGAGTTTGTCCAGTTGTAAGCTGTATAAAGGATTTTTAGAATCTACTTCATTAAAATAATTTTCTAAAAGCGCAAACACTTCCTTTTGCAAAAAAGCATCAATATTGTCCTTGAGATAATATCCTTTTTCTTTAGAATTGGTATTTATCTCAAGGAAAACTTTATTGATAATATGTTTATTTAAGTTTTGCACTGGCTGTAAGAGCTTCTATTTGTACGTTTAAAGAGGATATAATAAAATCGATTTTTGGAAATACTTTTAGCATGCTGGATAAGAACTTTTTCAAGGATCCGTCAGTATCTGTGTTGAATTTTATTTCGACGAAACTTTTAAATAAATTAGTGAAAAGTAATTCTATTGGTATAATTTGTTTTTCTGATGCTTTAAGTATTTCTGTATCCTGACATCTCAAAATGGTATAAAATAATGTTGTATTTAGCGATATAAGTGTTTGTACTGCAGCAATCAGATCTGGATTTTCCAGTTTAATGGCGGCGGCAACAACTGCAGATATTAAATTGAAATTTTCCTGTGTGAATAATTCAGATAATTTAACATTTGATTTACCATTGATGTAACTCTCAAGGTCTTTTTGAACTTCAACCAATCTGTTTTCTGTTTCAGAAATTAAGCGATTAGTTTCTCTATTGAATTTATTAGAAATTGAAATTTCTTTTAATTTGGAAATCGTTTCAAGTGAGTTTTTTACAAATAAATCAGCATTGTCAAGACATGTATTTACTTCAACGGGTTTTCTAATCTCAATAAATCTTGGACCATCATTTACTGAACCACAGTTGCCTTCAGCAGTTAATAAAACAGAAATAGAAGATTCATTATACATCGAAGTTTGTCGTGTTATTGGATCTTTTTTATCTGTTACTATTATTTCCTTATCAATTTTCCAAGTATATGTTTTGGCATTTAAAGAATTGTTGGTTAAGGTCAGAATTCCCGCTCCATCAATATTAAAGCTAAAACTAGCAGTAGGAAGCTCTAAAAGTGTAATGGTAAGATTGGATGGTTTGTCGTCTATAAAAATGGTTACGGTTTTGACATCTTTAGATACCTCCCCTGGAGCAAACATATATTTTTCTCCGAATGTTACTTGAACTCCTTCTCCTAAAATTTCCACCCCTTTTACATCGGGTTGCAGAGTAAGCGACACAGGTTTATCGTTTCGGCAAAAGGATATTTCGTTTACTAATTTACCATCTACCAGCACTTTTGGATCTTCAATTTCAAAACTAACAGGATGAGTGACTTTAAAGTCGCAATTGCCATTGTCTGCATAAAGTATAACATCAAAAGTGAATTTCTTTTGCGATTCACTATTATAATTGTAGATGTGTTTTATTTCGGTTTTATCATCTGTTACCGGATCGGTTTTGTCTCCAAAATCCCAAGTATATTTATTGCCTTCAATATTTTCTCCAGTTATGGTAAAAGTAACTTCGGTTTCGTCAGTTCCAGAAGGTTTTGAAGGAACTGCAACAAAATCGAATTTTGGTTTTTCAAAAATGGTGATATTACAGTCCGTATCAAAATTATTGACTGTAAAGGTTATAGGCTGACCAATCAGCTCTTTACTGACTGCGTTTGGATCAAAAACAAGAGCGCCAAATTCATTTACTTTTATTCCTCCGTTTTGATCAGATCTAACATTAGCTTTTACAAATCCTCCCACAGGAGAGACTTTAAACGGTAGAGGAGGTGTTTTGCTGTCAAAACAAATTTTATCTACTGGTAAACTAAGCCCTATATTGTTTTCGTCACAACATAAATATGGTATCGAAAAATCAGCAACAATTGGGTTTAAAATGGGTATGCCTTCAGTAAATTTTTCAAAGTCACCGGTTAAAGATAATCTGCGGTTTTTATAATAAGGCACCTTTTCTTCCAGATAGATCATTATAAAAGTTCCTCCGGGAATTACACCTGCTTTATGCTCGTAGCCATGATTTTTGTTAAGGTAATATTTGGTGAAATACTGGATGGTTTTATCCAGTTCATTAGCGTTTACAGCTAGAATCATTATATTGAATCCTAAGCCATTTTCTAACCTAATTTGCTGTATAGCTTTAAGTGCTTCTTTGTAATTGCGCCCCTGATGACCTTCAATTCTATAAAAATCACTATCAAGATGTATTTCGAGCGGATTTTTAGTATTTAATAAGTCATCATGGTAACTCACATTGTTTTTTTCTAACCCTAAAATGGTTTTATCAAAATCCCAAGACTTAATAAGCGAATCGTTTATGTTGTTGTAAAAAGGAATGGCCTTTTTGCCCAATTTACCCATTTCTAAAGAGGGCGTGATTTTTATAAAATCAAATGCTGAGTTGTAGTTTTCTAATAATTGTGCACTTCTCAGAATAAGACTGTAGATTCTTTGTCTGGCTGTGTTTTCGCCATAGCATATTTTTATTTCTTCTGATGTTATATCTTTTTCTTCAGAATCTGTATCCTCTGCAAGGCAGTCATTACAAGTGTTAAGACTTTCTCCTGTAAGCAAAGGCGATTTGTATAAGGCATGACGAAATTCAAAACAAGGTTCCGTTTTTATTAGTTCGCCCAGCATTAAATGTTTTGGAAACGCATTAATATCAGGATAACAATAACTATCCTCTATGTCGACTAAAAGTGCTCTGATTTCGTTGTAAGTATCCACAAGATCGTTAAGCAGATCATATCGATATTGAAAATCTGACGGAAGTACTGGATCTCCTTCAAAATTAAATAGTTCGGTTATTTTTTTTTGAATAGCATCTAAAACAATTGGCATATTTAAGCCTGTCAGTAGCTGGCTGTAACCTTCCTGTAAATTTTTAACAGCATTGTTTTTGAAAATTCCTTTTGTAAAAGTTTGTTTTATAGCCTCAAGATGAGCGAAATCTTCTTTTTTTAGTACAATTCTGTTCGATTTCAGATCTGGTAATGTATGGTATAAATTAACAAAATTGACTTTACCAATCATGCTGTCATAATTCATTATTTGTATGGCAACGGCTTTGCTGACAATTAAAACTTTATAATTGCCGACAATTTCTAATCCCTGATTGTCACAAGAAAGGCTTACGCAAAGGTCAGATTCTTTTTCATAAGACTCCAGATACAAAAGAATTACAGCTTCTTTGAAATCAAATTCTGTATTTGCTGTAAATTGAGTTAAAGGAAAATTAGGATCTTTTTCTTTTTTTTGCTGTTCTTCGGTTAAGAGTTCAAAAAGAGGCAATTGTTTGTTTGATCCATCATAAAAAAAAGGTTTATAAGCCGCTTTTGTATTATCATAGACTTTGCAGTGCGTATAGGTTTTGGAATCAAAATCGATTTTTTTATTTCCCAATACATCTGCCTGATATAACTTAAAAAGATCACCATCTGTAGTTACACCAGTTCCCTGCGTTATTGAAATGGTTTTTTGAGCCTCATCATAACTTGGATAAAGTCCGCAAACTATACCAACGCCACTCAGGTAAATGCGCGATAGGCGATCCTGGTCGTCAAAAAAATCTACAACCTCATTAAGGTTTCCTTCTGTAAGTACCTGATTTTTTGTAAATCGTCGGTATTGTGTTGTTATTGTTGAAAGTTTTGCTGACATGGCAATAGTTTTTATAGTGATCCTAAATTCGTTTTTCCTAGTATAATTTTATCTGACAATCGCTCGTTTTCATCACTGCAGTCAAATAGTCGTCCTGTTGGGTAAACATTGTCTAGAGTGGTTAAAGCCTTAATAAAGCTGATTAATTGTGGTTCTAGCTGTTCTTGATTTAAATCGGTTTTGGCGATTAAGTATTCTTTGTATGTTTTTTCAAATTGAACAAGCTGGTTTTCTGCGGGGTCTTTTACATCTTTTTCTCGATATCCAATCCAACATACTTTTGCTAGAACGTGAGCAGGCAATTCTTCTTTGATTATTTTTTCTATATAATTTCTAAAATCGGTATTGGCAAATCGCAATGTATATCCTGGCAACACTACGCTCACGCGATAGGAGTAAGGATCTATTGGTTCGCAATCACCGCACTCTTCGGCGCAGATTGGCATGAAAGTATCTGGATTTACTGTTGTCTGGTTTACATCTGGGCGCAACATCATGTGTTCTACCAAAAACATTCCTTCTTCGGTAAAATCTTCTTTCATGAATTGAATTAAATCCAGAATCGATTTTTCTAAATCTTGCAGATTAGTATAATATTCAAATCTTCGGGCAATAATGCGGTCTGAATTTTTCTTGTCTGGGATGGCTGGATTGATAATATCATAAGAATATTTTCCAGCATCTGACTGCTGAATCAGAATATTGTCGATAATAGCTAAGTCTTTTACTGTACCGTTTTTAAAAGCCTCTTTTATTTTATATTCTCGAGTCTGAATAATCTGTAATACAGCAAAATAAAGCTCTTTATTTGCTGCAGAAGTGTCAAAGTATTCTGCTGTTGAAGAAAGCACAATCTCATTATTCGTGTCGACAATACGCCATCTATACACGGATTGATTGTCTGTATCAATAAAATTGTACATCTGGACAAACGAATTAGAAAGGTTTCTGCGGCTATAATCTTTAATACCAATAAGTCTCGAAATCCTCTTTTCGGCTCCCGAAACATTATTCGTATTCCATAAATTGGTAATAGGCTGTTTGTAGTAATCAAAAGCATTGCCACGTTCTTTACTTACGACTTTATAATCTTTCAGAAAGTTTTCTTTGTCTCGCAATACGACTTGATCAGTAGTATTGCCGTAAATGGTTTTATTGACAAAAACATATTCGGAGAAATTCTCAGCAAAACGAGACAAGAGGTGGTCTAAAATTTTGTTTCTGCGTTCAATATTATTGTCCTGCTGATCAAAAAGAAGTTCTGTAATGCTATCATCAGTGTAATTTTCATATCCGTCTACAATGTCATTAGCGCCCTCAATGTCTTTAACGACTTGAGTAAAAAGGGTTCTGGTTAAATTACCGCTTACGGATAGCAATTCGCTTACCTGACCTAATTGCTTAAAATAACTTCCTAATATCTGATCAAAAAACAAAAGATATCCTTTTAATTGTTTTGCTTTAGATTTACGTTCAACAGACGCTAGGGTAGGAAGCCCAACTTCACCAATACCATAGGTTTCAGGAAAATCATTTTGTATGGTGGTATAAAAATCAGTGTTAAGATATTCGCCATTTGGTATTTCTAATTCTTTATCCTGACTGGCGTTGGTTGTAGCTTTATCTTTTTCAAGTTTTATAGCATCTGAATAAAATTTTACTCGAGCCTGATTGATATTCAGAGGCAGTAATCCTTTGTTGTAATTGAAAACACTTTTGGCACAAATAACTGGTTTTTGGTAAGGTTTAAGACAGATAAGCCATTTGTTTTCCAGATCATCACCACCACAATTTCCTAAAGAAATATCTTTAATTAGCACAACATCTGGCACCGACATGATTATTCTCATAATGTCTGAAAGACGGACTTCATTTCTCAAATCGGCTTTAAGCAATTCTTTTGTATCAATAAAACCTCTCTTTAAAGAAGGGCCATCAAAAATTTCAAGAGTTGAATATCCTTTGCCAATCATTTGTTTTAGCGAATAAAAATTGACTGTTGTAGATAAGTAACTTTCTAGAGCATCCATGACATTGGCATGAACCAGTTCTTCATCGGCTTCCGTATTTACTTCAATATCTGCGCATATTTTGATAGGATAGTCTACCACTTTTTTGATATCGACAAGATCTTCGCAAAGATTTCTGTTTGCATGATACTGCTTTCTTATCTTTTCTTTAACCATCTCTATATCTGAAGGTTTTGAGCTATCAAAATCTACATAAAGATCATATAAACCGTTGAGATCAAACGATTTTCTTAAGTTTTCTGGTAGATCTTTATAATCCTTAAAATCATAAGAAAGCTGATTTTTCTTGCAGTCCACATACGCTTTTTTCTCGTGTTTGGCGAGCCAGCAGTTTCGAACTCCTTCTATGTCTATAAAAAGTTTTCGGTAATCATTTTGTGTGACAGGACTAGAAGACAATACTTCTGAAGCTTTAAAAAACTGTTTTGGAATGTCTTTATTAATGTCATCAGACGCTAATATATTTTCTATTGGAAGATTGAGTCTCATACCAAGATCTGAAATGGCATAGGAAATCATTTCTAGCATGGTTATACCTGGATCATGCTCGTTAAAATCTGTCCAAAATTTACTGCCAAAAGACTCGATATACTCGATTCCTTTTTTTCTTAAATAAAAGAAATCTAAATCGTCTTCTGATGCTGATTTTTTAGGAATGGTGATATGTGGGTTTAGTAGCGACATTTTTCAGTTTCTTGTGGGGTTATTTCTTTGCAAGTGTCTATTTTGGTACTGATAATATGGTTTTTAACAGAGACTAAAATGTTTTTTGGACTAGATGGTGACAACGTGTTTTGAAAATCTAAAAGATGTACATTAGCATCATTACTTTCTGTATCTTTTAATGTTTCAGGATGTTGCTTGTCGATATAGATGGCCATTTCCAGTGTAGATAAAAAATCTACATAATATAAATTCTCGATATATTCGATAACAATACTGCGCTGCAGTTCCACTCCGAATATGATTTGCTTTGAGGTGTCAAACGCCCAAGGAGATAAAAATTTTATAAGATCTTCGTTAAGCTGTTTTTTATAAAAAATCTCATCGTATTCTGCATAAAACTTTACATTTAGTTTTATTATAACTTTTTCATAATCAGGATTAATCACTTTTGCAGACACTAGCATTGAATTTTTAGAATTAATAAAACTCTCAATACTGTTTAAAGTGGCTGTGCTTACTCTCGGCTCATAAATATCAAATACATTTTTGTCAACGATATCTGGAATTACGACCAATGTTACTTTTCCCGGAGATAAAAACGAGGTTTCTGTACCCGAAATAAATGTATGGTTAAGGCATTTTACTCTAAAAACAGATGGAAATTCCTGTAAAATAAGATGCTCATAATCCCATAGCGTTATAGCTCTGTTTTTGTGGCGCAAGCGTTCGCTTACACGCAGATAATAGGAGGGGTCAGATTCTAATGGTTTTCCATCAAACGAATTAAATGGCTGTTCAATGCTTTTAATCTGCGGAACTCTAGTAATTAATTTAGATATTGTTTTTGCAGGTAATGTGCCGTCTAAATGCACTAAATTATTGTTGTTGTCAAAAAACTGGGCTGTAACAACCTGAGTTTTTACATCGATCACTTTGCAAACGGCATCATATTTTTTGTGCATTTTTGCTTTTATCCAAATGGTATTGGCTGGAAACAGCGTATTGTCATTAGTTGCCTGTTTTGGAATGCTAAATTTTACAATACCCGATTTTAAAAAGTTATCGATGCCATTTGCGAAAATATCCTTATCAAGATTTTTCCAGTAATTATCACACAGTATATACCATTCTACTTTTTGCTTTGCTGTAAAAGTGGGAACGTTAATATTTTCGCTCCCTTCCAATATTTGAAATAATAATGAAATTTGCTGAGATATTTCGGCATCTTGAAGACCAACATAAAATTCGCCTCCATTACAATAATCTGGAACCAAACAATTAGCAATTGAAGTGGAAGGGTCTAAAATTTCTTTATCAATAGCTTGCTGTTTCAAATAAGAATGCTCTTCCTGCTGGCCAAAAGGAGCTTCATGAAACAATTTTATTCGGTTAGATTCGTAGGTTGAAGCATTAAACTCAGTAGTTTCTTCAGCAGAATAATTCAAGCTTATGCTTTCTACAATTGGAGTGTAAGGCTCATTTGGAATGGGTGTTAATACATCTTTCGCCACATTCATTATAGCCAAAGTATATATTTTTGGAAATAACGAATGCAAAAAGGATTGATTTAAAGTCAATCGAATTGGGCCGCTTTTGCCAAGCTCATAAGTGCCTTTTACATTGACATTAGTTTCAAATACTTTATCATTATCCGGATCATCAAATAAATTGACAGCGTTATTTTGTTCATCCCAAACTTCTTTGTTTAAAACAGATAATGTTGCTTTAAAATAGTCCTTTGTAACAATGGCATTTTTTTTATTTAAAACTCTTAAATTTTTAGTTTCTGAAACAGCCTTTATTTCTGGAACGACTTTTTCATCTTCAGGCTGATTGGCCTTCATTTTGGCTTCACGGCTAATATCGTGGAATATTGCGCTGTCAAAAATATCTATGCTTATGGTCTCAAGAAAACTTTTTTTATAAGCTGCATAATGAGTTACAAATGATGAGGGAGTATTTTTCCATTTTATGTTAATAGCTGCATCTGTCCAATTTTTAGAAAAAATTTCAGGATAATTTATTATAAATGCGCTGTTTTTTTCGGGTTGAGTTGTAAAAGGATAAAAGGGTTTCGTAGCATTGAGCAAGCCAGTGTCACTTTCTAATATTAAAGATTTTACGTCCTTAACCTCAACTTTTGCTTTAATGCTTTTTATTGGTTTTGTAACTAGACTTCTAAAAAGAGTATGTCCTTTTTTATCTTGCGTATTAATTAAGAATCGAATTACAGGAAGTTCTGTCGAGAAAAATTCGCCTAAAACTGTCTGATCGTAGTTAACAATTGCCGGATTATCTTTTGGTATCTGAAAAACCAATCTTAATTGATTGCTGTCAATGTTTGAAGATTGATTTACATTTTTAAAAGCAATGGCTGTGTCCAGTTTAAAATTTCCAATCCATCCTTTTTTTCCACTATAAAGGATGCTGATATTTTCCAAAAGATCATCTGTATTGATTAGATGAAGAAAAGCTAAAGGCTCATTAAAAGTTATTGTGATGTCAATACTTCTGTCACCTTCTTTAAGATTAAATAATTCTGAAGCTATTGCAAAACCTAATTTGGCATCGCTTAATTTTGGATACTTTTTTTCATCTGAATTATATCCAAAAGGAAACCAATAGGGAGCGTCTTCTTTTAGAGGTTCGCCTTTTCCATCTAGAGAATTGGCGATTTCGCTGCATTTAATTTCACCCAAATCAACGTCATTATACACACTTTTTAAATACGCTATATTGGCTTTATTGGCAATAAACTCTTCTGTGGTTTTGTAAATTAACTTTTTGCCATCAGGATCTTTTCCTGCATCAAGTTCTGTATTGGCATCGATTTTTTCCTCGGCTATTTTTTTTGCCAATTCAAAAATGATATTGACTTTATCTGCTTTTGCAGGCAATTTTTCAATTTGAAGTATGTCTTTATAGAAAAAATCTAAATGTTTTTTGGTAATAAGATTAAGTTTGTTTTGAGATAATTCTAATAATTTCAAGAAACACACAAACAAGGTCAGGTGAGGAGTAAGGTCTTGATTTATATTGGCAACCGATAATGTTCTGGCGATGTCTTCTTTTAAAGTGGCATATTCTTTCTCTGTTCTTTTTGGAAGAGTGTCTTTTGTAAAGCCGAAATAGTTGAAAAACTCCTGCCAGTTGCCTTCTGTTTTTTTATCGTTATTTGTGTCGAAAAAGTTGACTTCTTTGGCAAAATTATAAGCAAATAACAGCCAGTCTTCAATAGTAAAATCATGAAGTTTCAGGTTGCTAGGCTCTAATGCGTCACTAAAGCGTTCTTCCTGATTAACTCCATTTCTTTTAAAAATAACATTGTCTATTTGGCTGCCGTTGGTGCTCATAGCTTATAAACTTTTAAACATTAGTGCCTTCTTCTTTGTAAAAAGGATAAACAAGATTGCTTCTTGAGTTTGTACTTCTTATTCTGTAATCGATTATGACCAATAATTCCCCTTCTAAATCATCGCCTTGTGTGATGTCAATTTTTTCAACATCAATTCGGGGTTCATAATATAAAATCGCTGTTTTTATGAGTTCAGTAACATACGTTTTTAGTGTTCTGTCTAATGATTCAAAAAGCAATTCGTCTATATTACAACCATATTTTGGCAGCATAATGCGTTCGCCGATTTTGGTAGAAAGCAATATCTCCAGACTGCTTTTAATGTCTGCCTCATCAGACGTCATTACGACCGCTTTGCTGTTCTTTTTGAACTCTGGCGGAAAACTCCATCCAGTACCTAAAAAAGCTTCTTTATTTTCCATAATTAACCTATTAAAACCGTTGGGCATCCTAATATTATGGTGCCGCCATGTGCAGTTGAATCTCCCATTCTTGCAGCTGGTTTTCCTCCAATCAGCACAGTAGCTGATCCCGCAATAATGCTATCCGGAGGACCTGTACAAACAATCATATCTCCTAAACAGGCAGCAGGCTGGCCACCTATTAATACTGTAGGCGAACCTGGCGGTAATATTGGTCCGCCAACATGAGGGACAGTTCCTGTTACCATTGGGCAAACATGCATATCGTTAATTCTTGCGGCTGGTGCTCCCATAATTACTTATTTTATATTTAATTTTTTTATTTAAGTATTGAATAGTAAAATGCATAAAATAAGCTAGTTAATCTGTACTATGCTACCTTTTACAATTGCCACCGCGGCCGATGACATTTCTGCTCCAGCACTTCCTTCTGCTTTAAATTGAGCAGTTGCTTTTAGGTTTACATTCGTACCTTCAATTTTTACATCGCCTGTTGCTTTTATTGAAATATCGCCTGCACTTTCCATTTTTATTCCTGCGCTGTCAATCGTAATCACATTCGAATTTTCATCTTCAACAACGATAGATCCTTTGTCTTCGTCCAGTGTTATTTTTTTTCCTGCGGGAGTTTCGATGGCTATTGATTTTTTATCATCATCAAAGAGCACTTTCATTTCGCTTCTTGTAAAAATTCCTTTTTGATGGTTATCGTCAGATGCTTTTAAAGGAGCGGGTTTTGCGCTGCTGTGGAGCATTCCTAAAACAATGGCATCATTTGGATCTTGGTTGATGAAGCCAATAATTACTTCGTCTTCAATTTCTGGCCTAAAAAACGTGCCTCTGTTGTCACCTGCGTCTAAAGCTGCGACTCTGCACCAAATGCCCTGTTCCTCGTTATTGATAATTGGAATTTTTACCAAAATTCTGTCTTCACCGTCAGGATCGTCCTGAAGCTGAGTTACAATACCAATATGCAGTCCTTTTATGGATGGAATTATTCCTGAAGCCGACGGTGTATTGACATCATAAGTTTCAGAAAACCATTCAGGATTTAATCCAAACTGCACATTTACAGTCCAGTTACCATTTGCAATCTCATGGAAAACTCCAGTAATGTAAGCTTTGCCATTAAAACGATCTCCAACGCCTTCAAGTGTGATAATGGTATTGGGTTTTACGGCGGGAATTCCTTGGAATTTTACTCTTCCGCGAACTTTTGACAGCTGCTGAAATAATAATTTAGCATCGGCCCAATCTTGCAATTCGGTGTCGGTTACATTACCGCCGTGACGCAATTCTAAATTTTCCAGTTTTACAATGTCTGATAAGTCAGAAGCAGATAAATTTCCGTTCAGATTTACACTAGGATCTTTAGCTTCAATTTCTAATAATTCCTGATTGGATGCATTCCAGCTGTAGGATGAAACTTTTGCAAACTGATTTCGAGCATCAATTTCGGCATCAAAATCTAGCATAGTAGCGCCAAAAGCAACCGTTTCAACTGATTCTGAAGTTAGATCTGGCTTTTTAACCGAGACTTTTCCATTTTCAACAAAACATAATTTTCCGTTGGCTTGTGCACGAGAGACAATAAAATCCCAATCGGAAGTATTGTATTGCACTAACTCTTTGTGGCTATAATTAGTGCTTTCTACATCTTTTTGTAATCCGTAAGTGCCTATAATGTCTTCAAAAGCATCACTGTCTTTTACGTCATAGAAATATTTGCTCTTTCTGCCAATAGTCAGTTTTACTGCTTCGTCCTTGCATTCTACAATCAAAAGGGACGATTTGTCTTTTATTTTTATGGAATGTTTTACGACTATTCCTTTGTAAATAGTTTCTTCGTCACTATGATAGCCAGCTTTGATTTCTATCTTTTTTCCTGGAACAAGCAAATCTTCATTGCTTAATTTAAAATCTCGCGCGGCAGCATCTCCATCGGTCAAAATAATCTGTGCCATAGGTATTCTGTTCACCTCGTTATGAACTACAATGCTCATTACTTGGTAAACACCAGAAAGCTCAGTTCCCTCAATAAGCAATTTGTGCGTTACTAAATCGGCACTTTTACTGGTTTGTATGACATCGCTATTGTTCATCTATTGTTGTTTTTATAGAGGAGGGAAGAATATTTTCTGGCCAATTTTTAATTTTCTGAAATTGATAAGCTTGTTGGCTTTTGCCACTTCGAGATAATATTTTGAATCGCCATAGATGTTAAAAGACATTAAAGGAAGCGTATCGCCAGCTTTTACAATTCTGGTATGCGTTAAATCTGGAGATTGATTGTTTTGCTGTTTTGCTCTCAATTCATCTTCAACAACTCCTTTAAACTTTCCTTTTGCAATGGCTCTAATGGGCGTTCCATCTGGCCTGAAAAGTTTATACTCAATGGTCATTTCGGTGAGAGATCCTTTAAATAAAAGGCTTCCCCAAGCGATTTTTAAATAGTTTGGTTTATGCTGTGTACCATTATATTCTAAAATTACTTTTCTAAAATGTTCAATGTCGTCAATAACCCCATTTTCGGTACTTTCTTTGCCTGCAATAACCCCAGTTCGGTCAAAAACAAAATCCAGTTCTAGTTCTTCTGGAGCGATTGCTGAAAATCTTGGTGCAGGACTGCTTGTTCCAGCGGCATGCGTTGTATCTTGCTCTATCTTGTAATGAAAAGTATATTTTTCAGGATTCATCAAAATAATAAACTTTTCAATACCCGAAATGGGATTGTTGAATTGAGGATCGCTATAGGCAATGATCTTCAGTTTTTTTAATTCACCTTTAGTTGCTGCCATATTAACGTTCTTTTTTTCGTTCAATAATCTTCATTACTTGCTCGACACATTCTGCCACAGTATCTTTTTCAGTAGCAGATAATGAAGAAGCTGGTTTCGCACCCGAATTTGAGCTTTCGTTCACGTTTATTTTAATGTGAAGCTCTTTGATTTCAATTGGCATGATAAAATTATTTTTTATGAAGCGTGAAATAATTATAAGCGAGCTCAAAGCTTTCAACAACAATTTTGCTTTCTAAAGCACTAAAATCTTCCACTGCCCATTTTACAGGATAGGCATGTATGACTTTCCAGTGCATTAAAGGCTGGCGATCTTGATTCAAGAGCTTTACAGTTAAATCAACGGGCTTAAACTCGAAATTTTCTAATGCTTTTCGGCACCATTCAATTACGTCAGAATCAATCAATATCCCTCTTTTTAAAACCAAATTGGGATATTTGGTTTTTACAGGAAGTTTGTGTTTGAATCTGTTTTCTCCACCCTCAACAATTTCTTCCGTTTCAAGATCTACTGAAAGTCCTGATACGGATTGAAATTGATGGTCTTTTTCTTTTGTGCCCAGTTTATCAAATTCAACCAGAAAATGAAAGCCTACGGGTGGATAATAGTTAGACATGACTAATCATTTTGAATAGATAAACCTTCATGAACCAATTCTATTGACTCGATAGCTACTTCGTTTCCATCGGCTTTTAAATCAGTTGACTGCACTTTTGTTGGCCATGCATTTTTTACTTTCCAGGTAATCACGGGTTCGTGCTCCTCATTAAGTAATTTGATGGTAATATCCCTTCTTTCGATGGTGTTTAGTTTTACCGTATTCCACCATGCATAATATTCATTATCGCTTTTAAAAGTGCCTCTTTTCATCGTAATGTTAGAGAACTTCTGCATGCCCGGCATCTTGATTTTGCTGTATTCCGGACTTGCGCCCTGACGGTACTCAATAACTTCGGTTTCTACATCTAATCCGGAAACTTCTGTAAAACCTATTTTTGTTCCTCCCCAGTCAACTGAGAAATGAAACTTTGGTAACGGATAACTCATGATCTATATTTTTTAATGATGATTTAATTAAGATTCCTGCATTTTGTGAGAGAAACGTAGGATGATAAACTCAGCTGGACGAACTACTGCCATACCGATTTCGATTATCATTTTACCGTCTAAAATATCCATAGCAGACATGGTTTGTCCCAATCCAATTCTTACGTAGAATGCTTGTTCTGGTTTGGCTCCTGCCAAAGCTCCAGCTCTCCATTGAAGAATTAAGAAATTCTCAATCATAGCTCTTACTCTTATCCAAGTATTGGCATCGTTAGGTTCAAAAACAAACTGCTCGGTTGCTTTTTTGATAGATTCTTCGGCCATGTTAAAGAAGCGGCGAACCGGCACATAACGCCATTCGCTATCATTACCGGCTAAGGTTCTTGATCCCCAAACCAAAGTACCTTTGCCGGTAAATGTTCTGATAGCGTTGATAGATTTACCTGCAACTGTATCAATATTCAATCCGTCTTGTATATTATTAGTGATTTTTACCGTAGGAGCAATAACATAGTTTAAACTAACATTTGCTGGTGCTTTCCATACACCGCGATCACTATCAACTCTTGCATAAATTCCTGCTATGGCAGAACTTGGTGGCAGCGTTATGGATAGATTAGAGATTTCGGAAAGTATTTTATTGTAAGTAACATTATCAAGCTCTGTAATATCTGCTAAAAAGCGACCATTCATGGCACCGTTATTTGTATCATTTGGTTTTGCGGTTGTTACAGCAGCAGTAATTGTATCAATATTAGCTACAATAGATGCAAAAAGATCAACATCAAAAGTGATAGCTGCCGGCAAATCAAGAATAGAAGCTGGCGATGTGAAATTCAAAATTTTTGAAATTTCAGATAGTACCGTCGGAACACCTGGCGCTCCTTTAATATTTGCGGTTATTTTTACTTTGTTATTTGCTGTTTTTGCTTTCGCTAATAAATCAGCCAAATTGGTTTTGACGCTTTCAATTTTATCGTCCAATTCAAAAGGATCAGTGAGAGTTTTTAAAGCTGCCGTAATAGCGTCTCTGGTTGGTTGGTCTTCTTCATCAGAAGCTATTGCGGCTAATGCTGCTTTTTTAATTTTTTCTTTTTCTCCTATAAGATTGGCGAGATCTTTATTCAAAGTTTCGAATAAGAGTATAAACTCATTGTTTTTTGCCACCGTAAAAGTTCCTGCAGCTGCAGCTGCGGCATCTGCATCTGCTTGTGTTCCTCCTCCAGTAATGACTGCTTCTGCTGCGGCAGTTGCTGCGGCATTATTAAAGCCGGCTGCTGATTCAATAAATTTCAAAACTTCAGCTATACTTCCTGTTAGATTATCATTTGTTCCCGGAACTGTTTTTAATTTGTTGATTAATGGCACAATTGCATTTTTTGAACCTGCTAAATCGCTCAATACAGTTGACATTGCATTAGGCGTAGGTGAGGTAAAATGCTTAATCATGATTTCACTTGCATTGTATCTGTAATCTAGAATAGTCTCTAAATGTGGATAATAAGCAGCTCCATACTTTAAAGTATCTTTCTCTGAACTAATAACTCCTCTCAAATCATCAATGTTTGTATCTGTTGGGCTAGAAGCATCGTAGCTAAGTGTGTCAATGAGTGTAAATCGATCTTGCAGTTTTCTACATTGGTTCAAGGCATCATTATACAAACCATAAAAATCAGTTGCATTAATGCCAGTTACTTGAGTAGCATCTGGAAAAAGAATAAGTGTAGGTTCATCTACTTTCTCTAATTCTAGCAAACCTTTTTTTAATTCGCCACTATCATTTATAGAGGTTACTTTTGTATCAGCATCATCTAAATCATCGCCATAACGGCCTACGGATATAATGTAACAGGGTCCGCCACCATTTGCAAAGAACAATTGCATTGAATAATACATCAAGAAAGGCTGTCTGCTAGACGGTTGGTTTACAATAAGAGATCTTGTTGTCGTACCATTATCAACTACATCATTAATGGTAACACTAATTGTTGTTTCTGGTTTTGCAAAGCCAAAAAAACGCTCATATTCCAAAAGAGATGTTATTCTTGTCGGTTTCAATTTCAAATCACCATTAATCTTATTCGTGGCTTTTTCAGTATAGCCAATAAAAGCTGGAATCGCTGTTTCTACCTGGGCAACAGAAGGAGGGAACTTTACGATTTCCTCAACATATACTCCAGGCGTTTTGTAAGTTGTTGCCATAATTGATTTGTTTTTTAATTATTAAATAAATATTTCTGAATAGTAATCACTATTGATTTTTGTTATTGATTTTACAGATGGATTTGGATATTGACTTTCTGCAGGTTGAGAAGGGTCCAAATCGTTAACAGGGTCAATCTCTATAAAACCAGATCGGGTTAATGGTTTTGCGGTTTTGGTTTTAATTTCGGTTCCTGCTTTACGGTTGATGTATTTCCAAAGTGTTTTTCGATTATCAAAATGAATTTTAAAATTTGGACTTAACATTTTATCCGAATCGTCTATAATATTTTCTGAGCTGTTGTCACCTTTAACGGTAAGCGAAATAACTCCAAAAACATTTTGCTGTTCCGACGGCTGCAGCGTTGAAATTAAATCGGCAGTAGTTTTTTCAGATACTAAATAAGCGTTTGAAATAAGTTTGTTGTCGTTTATTTTTGGAAGATATTTGAATGAAACGGGTTCAGTTAATGGTTTTACATTACTGAAAAGATATACTCGAGTAAGAGCAAAATCAAGATTAGTATAATTTTCAAATTGATAATCATTAATTTTAATTAAAAACGTTAGGTTTAAATCGGCAGGGACTTTTATAAAAGGATCTGATTCATCTTTTAATTTAATATATACGCCGAAACCTGTTTTGGTCTTTTTGAATACCATTTTGTAGTTTTTAAGTACAGTGTTGGTTTCTAAAGTTGGTGTTACGGCTATAAATGCATCTGTACTGAATTGTTGCAGCATTTTTTCTTTTTTATCATCTGGCATACTTGCAAAAGTTTCTTCTCCGTTATTCAAAAAATAATTATGAAGAAGCGTTACTTGAAACAACAATCCGTATGTAGAAGAATAACTCATGACTGTTCTTTTCGTTTAGTTACTCCTGTAAATTCGCCAATAAGCTGTCCTTCTGCCTGTGTAATATTGCGTTCAATTTGGATCATGCTTAATTTGTATAAAGCCGATGGAAGCTGTTTTCCGCCGAGTGTTCCCCAGATATAATTTAATTCTTCAAAAGTGGGCGTGTAGAGTTCAACTGTAAATCTAAAGTTGTCTACATTGCTCATAGCACTGCTGTTTCGGTTATAAATAGTATTAGCTTGGGTAAAAAGTTTTTTTCCCTGAAAAAATTCAATAATTTTTGAAATGTCCATAAGGGAGTTTACGTATATATCTCTATTGGCACTAAAAAGGATATACAGATTTAAATTGATAATGCCGTTTTTATAAATTGTTTTTGCATTATCAATAGTATGGTTTGGGAAGTTTTTTAAAGTAGCTTCTTCGGCTAAATTGATTAGTGTAAGTACAACAGAATCTTTTATAGAGGTTGAATCTGAATCTTCATTGCGAGACTCTAGAAAAGCGATATTTTCTGGTACAACAGATTTTTCTAACCCAACTTCCTCGAGATAGTTATTTACTTGTTCTGAAATTATTTGTATTACTTCAAAAATCATCTTTTGACAAAATTTATTATAAATACTAAATGAAATTTTATGGAAAGGAATAAGGTGTAGGGCGAAGATTGTAATTTGAAATAGGGCTTCTGACTGTGCTTTAAACTGATGCTTAAAACAAGGCTTTAAGATTTGACTAAATTAGATAAATGTAAGGGTACCAGAAAAGGGTGATTTTCCCCTTTTTTATCTAGTTAAAATACTGGTTTTTAAATAGTTGTTGTTTGTTTTTAGTCTTTTAAAACCAAGAAAATTATAAAAGAAAAAAGCTCTAGATTTCTCTAAAGCCTTTATTTAGTGACGTGTCTTGCTGTTTTTTAAAAAGAATATAAAGCTAAAGTCGACATAGTTGCTAAATCTGTCTAGAGAATACTTCCATTGATATATTTTATTTCGCCCTATTTCCAATTTAATCTAATTTAGATTTTTGTTACTGATAACTAAATAAGCATATTAGACTTTATTATTGTTGTCGATTCTTAAACTGCATTGGAAATTTTTACCATAATTCTTGTTTAGATTTTCATTTCACAATTATTAATTTTATAAATACCCAATAACATGAAAGCCAAAACCTATTTCTATTTCTGTCTATTTTTAGGAGTTTTTACTATATCCTGTTCAAAAGATAACGATTCAGATGATGATACTGTTGCAACAGATGATCCAATTACAATAAGTGCAACTGCTGCAAAGGGAACTGCCGAAGGCTCGTCAGAAACTGGAGCAAACGAGGACGATATACTTGCTAATTCTACGTTTTCATCTACAGTAAAAATAATATTTAATGGTACAAGTGCAACGGCAGAAAATGAAGTTGCTGGAGTTACAATTGCCATTTCTGGTGCAGATGTTACCGTTACTTCTACAGTTGCTGAAGTAGCTTATGAAGTAATTGGAAGCACTACAGATGGAATGCTTAAAATCTACAGCGATAAAAAATATAAGCTTACGCTAAGTGACGTTTCTATCAAGAATAATGACGGACCAGCAATAAATATTCAGTCTGGTAAACGCGCTTTTATTGTTGTTAGCGGAACAAATACATTAGAAGATGGAACAACTTATGCTACCTCTACAGAAGACCAAAAGGGAACTTTTTTTAGCGAAGGCCAGCTTATTTTTTCAGGAAGCGGAACTCTGAATATTGCAGGGAACAATAAACACGCTATTGCATCAGATGACTACATACGTGTGCAAAGCGGTACGATTAATATAACAAAAACTTCTTCAGATGGTATTCATGCAAACGATGCGGTTTATATTGACGGAGGTACTTTGAATATTAATGCGTCTAGCGATGGTATCGAAGCAGAAGAAGGACATATTATCATCAATGCTGGAACAATCACTGCTACTGTTGCTGATGACGGAATAGTTGCTTCATACGATACCGATGATACAATTGATCCTTATGTTGTAATTAATGGAGGTACTATTAATGTTACCACAACAGGTGAAGGAGGAGAAGGAATAGAAAGTAAAAGTACCTTGACAATCAATGACGGAGAAATCTATATCAAAGCGGTTGATGACGCAATCAATGCTGGAGATGCAATTTACATTAATGGAGGAACTATTGTTGCATACAGTACAACAAATGACGGAATTGATTCTAATGGTACACTTACTGTAACGGGCGGAAAAATCTTTGCAATAGGAGCTAAAAGCCCTGAAGAAGGTTTTGATTGCGATAGTAATACATTTAAAATTACAGGCGGATTGCTAATTGGTGCCGGAGGAGCAACCAGCTCGCCAACGGCAAGCGTATCTACACAGGCTTCTGCTATACTAGACGGTGGAAATTCTGGTACTATATATAGCGTACTCAATAGTGATAATGCAGAGGTAATGACATTTAAATCACCTGCTAGTTTTACGACTTTACTATTGTCTGGCAGCGCATTCAGTTCGGGCAAAACTTATAAATTGGTAACGGTTTCTAGCGTTAGTAATGCAACGGAGTTTAATGGATTATATTTAGGAGGAACTTTTAGCAATCCTACATTATCCTCAAGTTTTACCTTGACTTCTATGGTAACAAAAATAGGAGGCAGTACAGGCCCAGGGAGATAATAAATAGATTATTGTTTTAATAAATTATTGGAAAGTTCATTCGCATGCGGATGGACTTTTCTGTTTTAAAATTGTGCTGCAAATGGGCAAAACTTAACTATTTATAGCTAATTCTGAAAGATGCTACAGAAAGAAGCTTTGTACGATTCCTTTTTTAACTTATCTTCGCTTTTTATACATTTCTGAATACATTTAAATACCTTAAAACATAATCTGTGAAAAATAATCATGATGCTGTAGAAGAGAATCAGCTTAAACGTGGACTAACTAACCGACACATTCAGTTAATTGCCTTAGGCGGATCTATAGGAACAGGTCTTTTCCTTGGCATTGGTCCAGCGGCCGTATTAGCAGGGCCATCTGTTATTTTAGGATATGCTATTGCCGGAATTATCGCTTTTTTTATTATGAGGCAACTTGGCGAAATGGTTGTTGAAGAACCTGTTTCAGGAAGCTTCAGCTATTTTGCTTATAAATATTGCGGTTCATTTGCAGGTTTTGCATCAGGCTGGAATTATTGGATTTTGTATATTCTCGTTAGTATGGCCGAACTTACAGCCATTGGGGTTTATGTGCAGTTTTGGTGGCCCGAAATTCCGCTTTGGGCATCCAGTTTATTTTTCTTTCTGGTTATTAATGCCTTGAATTTTGCCTCTGTAAAAGTGTACGGAGAAACCGAATTTTGGTTTTCAATTATAAAAGTTGTGGCTATTATTGCCATGATTCTTTTTGGTGCTTATTTGCTAATAAGCGGAACAGGAGGAGAGCACGCTACAATTCATAATTTGTATAACGATGGAGGTTTCTTTCCAAAAGGTTTCTTCGAAAAAACGGCAACTGGAGATTTTCAAGGTTTATTATCTGCAATGGCTTTGATTATGTTCTCTTTTGGCGGTTTGGAACTAATTGGAATTACCGCTGCTGAAGCAGAAAATCCAGAAAAAAACATTCCAAAAGCAACCAATCAGGTTATTTATAGAATCCTTATATTTTATGTTGGCGCATTGGTCATTTTATTTGCTTTGTCGCCTTGGAGACAAATTACGACAGACAGCAGTCCGTTTGTGATGGTTTTTCAGAACTTGAACGGAATGGAATTTGAGCTTTTTGGACGCAAAATATTTTTTACAAGCCTTATCGCTAATGTACTTAATTTAATTGTATTAACTGCCGCTTTATCAGTATACAACAGTAGTGTTTACAGCAACTCGCGAATGTTATTTGGTTTAGCAGATCAAGGAAGTGCTCCTCAATTTTTAAAGAAGCTAAACAAACAATCAGTGCCAGTTAATGCCATTTTAATTTCTTCCTGTTTTGCTGCGATCTGTATTTTAATCAATAAAGTAATTCCAGAAGAAGCTTTTAGTATTTTAATGTCTTTAGTAGTGTCTTGCTTAGTGATTAACTGGGTTATGATTTCGTACACGCATCTACAATTTAGACTTGCCAAAGACAGAGAAAACACAAAAACGAAGTTTGCTTCTATATTTTATCCCGTAAGCAATTACATTTGTTTCATATTTTTATTGGGTATTTTATCCATCATGTGGATGACGAATATGAAAATATCTGTAGAATTAATTCCGATTTGGTTGGGGATTCTTTTTGTGTTTTATAAGGTTTTTAAAAAGAAAGAATAGATAACTTTTTATATTATTATTTAGGCATTGATTGTCAACTTGTAGTTGATTTTCAATGCCTTTATTATATGATACTATTTATTTTTAAACTACGCAGAATCACTGCGTACTACTTAAATAGTTTTGGGGTATTAATAAGCATAATTGATTTTATAAATTTTAAAAACATAATATTATGGGAAGAGCTATTAATTACATGGAAAAACTAACTACTGGATATTCATTTGCTGACCTTGGATATCGAGATTATATTGCAGCGCGATTTTTACTGAATAACCATTTCATAGTGCAAGGGATAACTCTTGCAAGTACAGCTGTAGAGAAATATTTGAAAGCTGTAATTGTTTTTAATCTTCAGGAAAAAGAATGGTATAATTATCATTTTGACAAATTCGAGAAGCTTAAAAATTTGCTGGAGAAACTTAATAGTGATGTAACTAAAGATTTTGATCCTGTTTTTTTAGACATATTAGAAAAGGCATTTAAAATCAGATATTACGATAAAATTGAAAAACCGATTTTTATGGGCTTTTACATTAATCAATTTATAGGCGAACTAGACTATACAATCAATTATTTGGAAAATTTCATTTTCAATACCCAAAGCCAAGGTCAGTCTATAACTGTGTATAGTAAAGCTGTTATTAACAAAGATCCAGGTCTTTTTTATAATAATTATATACTTAATCAAGAGAATAAAAAAGATTACATGGAAATGCCTGATATAGGATTTTCAATTTATATTAGCGTTGGATCTGTAGTTCATACAGAAGAAATAGTAAAAGGAGGAAGTACACAAAATAAATATGATGGTCAAATAGCAGAATTCACCGATTTTGGAAGAGAGTTTATATTGTGATAATATTTTCTTTTATGTGATAGCTTTGATATGCTTGTTGATAGCGTGGAAATTCTTTCTGTGTGCCCAGCTCTCAAAAATGTTAAACTGAAAAGCAGCGCAAATGTCTCTGACTTTTCTCCATCTAATTACAAAGAAAATGATAGACTTTGACTTTTACAATGATTTAAAAAACGAAATTTTCAAGATATTGAATGATTCTGGATTAAAGATTTCTTTAGATCAGAATATTAATAAAATATTAATTGATTTTTTTAATTTAAGTTCAAAGATTTTAGAACCAAAAAAGAGAAATGTTTTTATAGTTCCTGACTTTGAAAAGCAAATTAGTTTACACCACAAGAAATTAGAAATCCAAACAATTATTCAATTGGCTCAAGATGGAGGAAATCTAAATTGTTTCCAAACAAATAGGATTATTCAATCTAAGCAAATTGATCATTTAAGTAATGAGTGGAATATTTTTCATTTTCATCTATCATTGGAGCCTGACAAGAAGACTAAATTTGTAAAAAGAGGTAATCTTTTATTATTTGCTTATGTTGATGAAAATGATATTGTATTTCTTGGACTTGATAAACATAAAGATTCATTCAGCGATATAAAGTGGCTTGAAATTTTAGAGAAAAATTATTCTCACATAATGAAAAAATTTTTAGCACCAGACTTGCCACCAGTGGAAGAAAATTTCTCGACTTCGGATAGAGAGAAAATGTGGGAAAGTGGTCTATCATCTGGTTTTATGAATATTAATGGGAAAACATATTTATGTCCAGGATTTGGGAAAGTCACAAGTGGTTATAATATTATGGTTGTTAAACAAAGTATTGATATTCTGAATTGGATTACTAGTATACAAGATACCATAAAAAAAGAAAATGTTTTTTTTGATAATAAATTAGCTAATTTAAAATTAAGGATTGGTGAAATGACAATCGAAATATATGAAAAGGAAAAAGGAAATGTATTTTTTGAATTTCCAAGCTTAGAGATTAAAAAATAACTTACTATAAAACCTATTACAATGAATTAGGGCAATCGGAATAATGAAAAGATGTTTTTTGTCAAATCAGAAAATAATTCTAATTTAGTTGCAAACCCATAGTAAACCAAAGTATTATTTACTATTTCAGAAAACATAACATTAGAAGAACATATGTCAAAAAAATTAAGATATCTGGATCCAATTAAAATTGCACCAGACATTGTGGGATGGTTAGATGAAAAATACAATCCTATTGTTAAAGATGAAAGATTAAATAATGATTTAGACGCAAATGATGTATTTGATAAAATATTAATCTATGAACGTCAAGTAAAAGATTGGTTCTTAAATCGTGCTGAAAATTTAATATCTCAGGAAAACAATGGATTTATAGTTCTTATGATTTGTATGTCTTACTTAGAAGGTGTTGAGCAGTACAGAAGAGGTGAAAGTAGTAATCATCAAAGCAGAGTTTTTTTTATATCAGCACTTAACAGAATTTATCCTAATCAATTTTCAGATATTAATTTAGGAAGTTTATACTCGGAAGCTAGATGTGGGTTATTTCATAATGGAATGGTTCAAGGAAAAATTATTATAAATTATACTTATCCAGAAAGCATAAACTTTGAAGGTACAATGGATATTAAAATTAATCCAAAAAAAATGCTAGAAGATATTATAGTAGATTTTGATAATTTCCTAGTAGAACTTAAAGAAAATTATGAAAGTAGAGATAGATTTAATAGAATGTACTCTAACGTTTAGAAACAATTCTCAACAGTCATTTTAATATATTGTATTGTGATTTACAAAGATTTTTTTGGTAAGCAATATAAATATCTCTAGACTTCGTACTCATAATATTTTACAAAAAAAGAGACTTTAAAGTCTCTTTTTTTGTAAAATATATTTAAATGATTTACTTATTAATCAACTTCTCCAACCTCACCATCATTTCATCTTTCTCCTTCAGCATCCTTTCATACAAAGCAATTTTTTCTTCATGAAGTTGAATCAATTTATCAATAGGATTATTATTGAAAGTTGGGCTATAATTTATTAAGCCTTGAGTATCATGAAAAGTATTAGAAATAATATTTATCGCTTGCTCTTCATCAAAATTCTGAAAAGCTTCAACAGGAATTTTCAATACAGCTGAGATTTGTTTTAGCAAACTGTCTTCAATTACATCTTTCTGCTCCAGCATAGAAATTTTCTTTTGGTTCCAGTCTTCTCCCAGATCATAAGCTAAAGCTTCCTGCTTTATGTTAAGCATTTCTCTAAAACGTTTTACGTTTCTTCCCTGATGTATTTTCTTTTCCATAATGAATATTGGTTTTCTAAAAGATCAAAGATAAAGCCATTTGGCTAAAAATCATGAGTTTCAAAGATAAAAAAACATTGCAAAAAAGAGTCTTTTTTGTCAGAATATTATATCTGTATTTGGAATAGTTTATTCTTTTTAAATGGAAGAATTTCGCTACATGAATTAAATCTACTGGACTATGAAAAAGAATAAAATGTCCTTCGAAACCAGCTTTTGGGCAGGAAATATTGAAGGAAATCCATTTAAGGTAATTAATGCCTTTTTTGCCTATGCACATCTCGATTATTACAAACAAATTTTAAGCGAAGCCGTAATTTACTGCTATAAAACAAAAGTCTACAAACAGGAGAATCCTTCAGATGTTTTTATTTTGTATTCGGTTCTCAAATCATTCCTTAGAGTTTGTTACTGTTTAAAAGAGAAAAGTAAAAAATGGAAAGTAAAAGAATCTTTGCCACAAGAAAAGGCTTTTCAACTTTCTTCTCTAACTAAAGAAGAATACGATAATCCTTGTATAGTATTTCAAAACGCATTTAATGAAAAAACGCTCCAAGAATTTGAATTATTTCTATATCAAGTTCTAGAGTTTTCATTGTCGCCTCATGCCGCAGATCCAGATCCTGACTTGATGACGCCTTATATTCATTTAACCAAAATGCTCGATGCAGTAGAATTAATAAGAGAAAGGGGAGTGGAGAAAATCAAGAAAAAGATTCTGGTTGATTCTTTAACCGAATAAAGTGAAAGCAATTTGATATTGATAATTTAGTATATTTAACAGCCAAAATTATTCTTGGATTTTTAGAATGTTAACATTAAAATTTGATAATGAAGCATTTGTAAAATTAGAATAATCAAAAAACAATATACTATTACTAATTAATTTGACCAAAAAGCATGAATTCTCAAAACCAGAAAAATGAAATAAACCGACGCAGATTTTTGCAAAGTAGCGTAAAACTTGCCGCAGCAGGAATTTATCTTGGTATGTTTGGCATGCCTGATCTATTTGGAAATGTCTTGACAGATAAAGTTGCTAAAGGCATTCCAGATGTTAAGCTGAATAACGGTTTAAAAATGCCCATACTCGGATTTGGAACCTACGGACTCAGCGGTGATGTATGCCAGAAATCTGTAGTTGAGGCAATAGCTGCAGGTTACCGCCTTATTGACACCGCAAAAGTATACGGAAATGAAGTAGAAGTAGGGAAAGCAATAAAACAAAGCGGAATTGATAGAAAGCAGCTTTTTGTTACTTCAAAACTTTGGGTTGATGATGCTGGTTATGAAAATGCTAAAAAAGGATTTGAAGAAACGCTAACAAAACTAGGGCTTGAATATCTTGATCTTTACTTAATACACCGTCCAAGAGGTGATGTAAAAGGATCGTGGAAAGCAATGGAAGAGCTTTACAAAGCTGGAAAAATCAAAGCTATTGGCATAAGTAACTTTAGCCCAGAGCAACTGAAAGATCTTTTATCTTATGCTGAGGTAAAACCTGCAGTGAATCAGATTGAAACTCATGCCTATTTTCAACAGTCCAATGATTATAATGTGTTAAAACAGCATAATATCCAGATGGAGGCGTGGGCGCCTTTTGCGGAAGGCCGTAATGGTCTTTTTACAAATGAAGTATTAACCCAGATTGCCAAGAAGCACGGCAAGACTACAGCACAAGTAAGTTTGAGATGGCATTATCAGCGCGGTATTGTTAGTATTCCGAGATCTTCGCAAAAAGCACATATTGTAGAAAACCTTAATATATTTGATTTCAAGCTTGATGATGCCGACATGAAAGCGATTGAAAAATTGGATTTAAATAAAACCCAGTTCCCAGAATGGAGTTAAATAAGAATGGTGTAAAACGGATTACAGGCTATGCCGTAATCCGTTTCTAAATAAAAATGTCTTGATTTAAGAATTACCATACAGGTTTGATTCCCCTCCATCAATAGCAATGGTCTGTCCATTTACATATTGGCATTCATCGCTAAGGAGAAATGCAACAAGGTTACCTACATCTTCAGGTTTGCCCAACCTCCTTGTAGGGTTTCTTTGTGCGTATGTTGTTTCAGCAGCTTTAGGGTCGGATGGGTTTACCTGTTTGAAAGCTTCTGCCACCATTGGGGTAAGGATAGCGCCAGGCGCGATTGCATTGGTGTAAATTCCATCTTTACCATATTCTATTGCTGCATTTTTGGTCATACCTGAAACGGCATGTTTACTTGCTACATAAGGCATCTGATTAATAACCCCTCTGATTCCTCCTACAGAAGCTACGTTTACAATTTTTCCTCCGCCGTGTTTCTGCATTACCGGGATCACGTATTTTAGTCCGTAATAGACCCCCATAAGATTGATGTCAATTACTTTTTTAAATATATTGATGTCATAATCCACTATTGATGCCTGTTTTCCTTCGATACCGGCATTATTGTAGAATCCATCGATACGGCCAAACTCTTCAACTGTTTTGTCTACATAATTTTTGACAGCCTGTTCGTCTGAAACGTCAGCGACTATAGTTATAATTTTTGCAGTTGGAGCAACAGAATGGATTTCTGCTTTTGCTTTTTCTAGTGCTTCGGCATTGTAATCTACAATTGATAGATTGGCTCCTTTTAATGCTACTGCTTTACTTGCTGCTAGTCCGAGCCCCATAGCTGCTCCAGTAATGATAATCGTTTTGTCTTTAAAAATGCTCATGATATATATTATTAAAATAGGTTAATTGAAAAATTATTCATTTAAAATTATTAGCTTATGCCTCTCCATACCAAATCAAAGCAGTCATCGATAAGCTGCTGGCTTAATGGAAATAACTTTTGTATGATGCCTGTAGAGCAGGAGCGTACCGCGCCATCAAAAAAGCTGATAAGTATAATTGCATCTAGTGCTTTTATAATTCCTTCCCGCTGTCCTTTTTCTAAAAGATCATAAAGAGGTTTGTTCTGTTTTTCATACTCGGCCAGTTGTTTGGAGAAATTGAGCTGTATGTAGCCAGACTGTTGATACTGGTCGATAAATACGGTTTCATCATAATGGTTTAGCCTGTAGTTAAGCATATTAATGTAAATCTGCTTAAGTGATTGCCTTACAGGTAAATTAATGTCAAAGTCACGATACATGGCCTGTGTCATTTTATCCTCTACAGCGGCATAGGCCAATTGTACCACCTCTTCTTTGTTTTTAAAGTAGATATATAGGGTTCCTGCAGCAACTCCGGCCGTTTTGCTTATGCCAGAGATAGTCACGCTTGCTAATCCCTGTCTGCCTGTAAGCACATATGCAGAATTCAAAATTTTCTCTCTTTTATCTGGGTCTAAAGGTCTCATATAGTAAAGTTAAATGAAAAAACATTCATTTAAATGCAGTTGTTTGAATTATAACTTTTCTTTAACTCATTTTCGGTAGTTTTTTCAATTGCTATTATTTTCTCATAATTCATAGCCAATCTCCCAGATATGTCCAAATGGATCTTTTAGCTTTCCAATTCTCCAGTCTTCTTCGGTTACCATGGGGCAAATCTGGATTGCACCAAATTTAAGTGCATTTTCAAATATTTTGTCTGCATTTTTAGTTTCCAAAATTATTCTGATTAGGTTGCTAAAAGCTCGATTTTCACTGCCATCACAAGGTGTTTCGTCACTAAGATAAAATTCAGCGCCTTCAATTTGCAATACAGAAGATATTTTGTTATTATCAACTTCAAATCTTTTAGATTCAACAGCACCAAAAGCGTCAGTGTAAAATTTAACCGCTTTTAATCCGTTATTCACTGTGAGAAAAGGCTTTATTTGAGCTTTCTGGAGTGTATTTTTTTCTTGATTTTTTTCTTCTTCCAATTTCATAAACTTCAATTATATGTTACTATAAAAATAGTATATTTTTTAACTATAATGTTTTCAATGATTTAAGTACGATTGATTTTTTGAATTTATTCGAAATCGGTTTGTATATCTTGTTGGCATACTTGGTGCAATAAGTCCGAGCGGATAGGGTTAGGGGTAGCCATTATGTACATTGTCTATCCAACAGTTTACAATTAATTTTTATATTTGGGTAATTTAAATGGATAAAATGAGCGAAAAAACGAAACCGTATGCGTTAATAACTGGCGCTAGCAAAGGCATTGGAAAATCTATTACTTATGAATTGGCTAAACAAGGCTATTCATTATTGCTTGTTGCAAGAAGTGAGGAGGAATTAAAAGCATTATCTAATGATCTTCAAGATAAATACGGCATCAATGCTTTTATTTTATCGATTGATCTTTCGACAAATGGCGCATCGCAAAAAGTAACCGATTGGGTAAAAATCAATAACTATCCAGTTGGAATTCTAGTTAATAATGCGGGTTATGGTATATGGGGCGATTTTAGTAAGTCTGCTCTAAACGATCAGCTTGGCATGATGCAGCTTAACATGAATGTAGTGGTAGAACTTTCCCATTTATTGGCGCCTATACTTTCACAAGAAAAACAAGCTTACATTTTAAATATATCGAGTACTGCTGCTTACCAAGCTGTACCTACGCTAGCTGTTTATTCGGCTACAAAGGCTTTTGTTTTATCGTTTACCCGTGCGTTGCGTTTCGAACTTGCCCAAACTTCTATTTCAGTAACTTGTTTTAGTCCAGGTCCAGTTGATACTGGTTTTGCTGCAAGAGCTGGTTTAAGTGCTTTAAACAAAATGGCTGAAAAGTTTAATATGCAGCCAGATGAAGTGGCAAAAATGGCAGTAAAAGCCATGTTCAGCAAAAAATCGGAAGTTATTCCGGGTTTTACAAATATCATTTCGGTGTACGCCAATCGTATACTACCAAAGGCTTTTATCGAAAAAACCGCAGCTGGGATTTACAAAATTTAATTTTTTTTCAAAAAAACGTTAGAAAAAGCTAAAGCAGCTTATAAAGAATGGTTTACGAAACGGTAAATTGTTATCAGTAACGAATTAGTAATGGTGCTAGATGCAGTCATTTTGTTCAATTTTCCAAGTAACTCGGTAACAAAAATACAAAAATTAACCTTGATGTAATGAGTTAAAAAACAAAATTCAATTATCCATTGGTTAATTATTATCTGAGAGCTCTAATTCCTAGAAAGGAGTTATATAAAAAAATCTTACCCAACTTGGGTTGTAGTTGGGTTATGATTTCGTAAATAAGTCCCAATTTTACTATAACCTTATTAAATGGTTTTTCTAAAATTTGGCTTATGGAGTTCTCACTACACAATATTTTATTCGAAATTGAGAAAAGAGAAAACAAACTATTTCCCAACAGCTCTATCTCAATTGATGATGCCTTTGAAATGACATCTTATCTCCAAGAATTATTGGCTTTAGCGAAATCGCATATTGTAAAACATGGATTTAAGGATGAGTACAAGGAAATATATTTCTTCCGTCACATCAAACCCCAAATACTAGGTAAGCTTATTTTCTATAATAAGGTTTGCAGGATAGAGACAGGTTGTCCCGTTAAAATGGGGACTGTTTATAAGAAATACTTTGCAAGTCACCTTCGTAATCTAAAAGAAGAGTATTCTGAACATTTTTGTCATTCGGATTTTTACAGATATTATCGTTCGGGCAGAACTGATAAGGACCAGCAATATTTTAGATTAGGGAAAATTGATTATCATGATGGCTTAAACAGTTTTGTATTTGAAATAGATCCAAATTTTTCCACTTATTATGATTATAAGGTTGCGCGAATTATAGCAAATGAGCTATTGTACAATTTCCTGGTTGTTAAGATCAAATCACAGGGTGAAGGTGAACTAACTTTTCAAACACTAGATGAGACCAAAAATATATTATGGAGCGATTCAAAGAATGCCCTAATAGAACTTATTTATGCTTTGCATGCAGCAAGAGTAATATCAAACGGAAATGTCGGGATTCGTCAGATTGCATTAATCTTTCGGGTTGTTTTCCGCATGCCACTAACAGATATGCATCATGCTTTCCATCGCATGAAAACGCGTGCTGGCTCCAGAACTACCTTTCTAGATAAGCTTAAGAAATCCTTAGAAGAATATATGGACCAAGACCTTTAAGCTTTCGAAGAAATTGTAAAACAACGTGTAGCAAAATTTGGATTGTAATATAAAGGCTGTAATAAGGCGACTTATTTATTGACGTTTTGATTTTAGGATGTCAATCCGCCTTTTCTGTATTCGCTTGGCGACATGTTCTCTACACGTTTAAAATACTTTCCAAAAAATGACTGAGAAGGAAAGTTCAACTTATCGCTAATCTGCTGTATCGTCATGTCGGTCGATTTTAGCAGAGCTTTTGCTTCCAATATTACATGATTATCTATCCATCCACTTGCTGAAATGCCACTGTTTTCTTTGATTACCTTGGAAAGATATTTTGGCGTAAGAGATAGATTAGTAGCATAAAAATTAATACTTCTGTGTCGTGTATAATATTTCTGTAACAGTTGCAAGAATTTTTCCACCAAAATATGTTGTTTCGGCTTTTTTACTACTTGATTTTCCTGTTGGATATGTATGTTATACCCAAACCCATAAAAAAATGCTTTAGTAAGATATTTTGCTATCTGTAGGCAATATGGATTCTTGTTGTTACCTACTGTATTCTTCATCATTCTACAATAATCTACGAATGCCTCCATTTCAGAATTATTTAGTTTAACGTAAGGATTTTTTTGAATAGAGAGAAATGCTGGAAAGCGTTCCTCTATTTCAAGATTTTCAGTGAAACGATGGGACATGATTATAAACAAAGCAGAAAATTTTTTGCTTACATATTCGCATTCTACTATTTGTCCTGGAAGGAGAATGATTAGGCATGGTTCCTCTGTTTCATAGGGCTTTAGGTTAATTGTCATTTTAACATTTCCTTTGAAACAGAAAATAGCCATAGTTACATCAACTTTAAGCGGATAGTCAAATACTGATAGCACTTCAGGTTGATCAATAATGGTGAGTTCATTTCCTGATGTACTTATCCGTGTTGTTTGCGGTCCTTCTTCCCATTTGAATGGTAATACATGTTTCTTCATGAGTTCAAATATCCAATATATTTTTATAATAATGGTGTATATCGCCATAAAAAAGAAATTTAGTCCAATAATGAAGTACATATGACCTTTTAAAGAAGAGGGATGATAAATACATTTGTATTCTATTAAAGAATATTCGGTTATGAATAAAAAGTCTTGGAAAAAGGATAGAAGAAAAGTCGCCTGTGCTACACTTTTATCTTTCTTCCTATCCTTTGTATGTTACGGTCAGCAAGATTCGTTTGGAATAAATGTGAAGAAAACCGATTCGCTGTATATTCTAGGATACCCCGAGAAATTAAAGGTTATGAGTTTTGTTTCAACACGATCTTTAGAAATAGATGCAGGAGACAAAAATTACAGTCCCAATTACCCTTTGAATTTAGGTGTCGGGCTTGTAGTAAAAAATACCATATTCGGTATGCAGTTAGGATATGGCTTCATTCCGTTAAAGAGCAAGAAAGAATATGGGAATTCCAAGGTGATGGATTTTCAGGCACATCACTATGGAAGAAATGTAATTGTAGATTTATTCTTTCAAAATTATAAAGGTTTTTACAGTCATAGAAGATCTGGCAGCATAGAAGAGCTTTTTCCAGATATGTCCGTTCTACAGTTTGGAGCGGAAGCAACTTATCTTTTCAACGGAAAACGATATTCTTCTAAAGCTGCTTTTGACCTTAATGAGCTACAGTTACGATCGGCAGGCAGCTGGCTTGTTGGCGGAGGGGCATATTATTACAGACTTAAAGGTTTTGATGACTATGCAGCTTCATCTGCCAATTCGTTTGAAAATGTTCAGTTAGGTATCAATGCCGGCTATGCATATTCATTGGTTCTTAACGATCGTTGGCTGTTATCGGGTATGGCTAAGGCAGGTGTCAATTTTGGTGATGCCACACATAAAACACGCAATGGGAAAGTTGACATTTATCCTACTGCCGCAGCTCGTTTTTCTGGGAACTATCATAAAAAAGATTGGGGTTTATCTATGGTGATCATGATTAGTAACAAATCTGTATATCCTATCAAAAGCGATGAACTCAGCCTAACAAGTATTACAATGCAGTTATCCTACGTAAAGCATCTGGATGACCTGTTTAAAAAGAAGAATAAATAGAAATATGTTGAAAAAAATTAATAATAGGAAATAGTGATGGATGAAAAATGTCTTTTTCTGCGTTGCTCACATTATTTGGTTATGCTGTTATTTGGTGTAACAAGTGTCTATGCCCAACAGCAAAGTGATTCTATACGAAAAAAGACAGCTACCGAAATTTTCCTTAGCCAACCAAATTTTAGTGCATACAAGGACAACTATTTTATAACCGGGGTCAGTTTACGGGATAAGCTCTCCAAGGAAACTTCAGATATAAAATACCAGATCAGTTTTAAGTATCTTTTATCCCGAAAACCTCTTTTTGATAATGTCTACTCCTTTATTACCTATACACAAAAATCATTTTGGAAGGTCTATGAGAAATCCAGTCCTTTTGAAGATATCAATTTTAACCCCACTATTGGTGTGATCCGTCCGTATACTGATAAAAAGAATCGCATAGGGTATTATTCATTGATGTTCGAGCACGAGTCAAACGGACGTGACAGCTTACAATCCAGAAGCTGGAATTTCCTTTCGTTCAACTGGCAGGGACAGATAAGCAATAGAGTTGTTTTAAAGACGAGAATACTTGTTCCCTTTGTATCCGGTGACAACCCTGATCTGCTAGAATATGAGGGTTTTTTAGAAGCTGGGGTGAGCTATACTTTAATCCCTAAAAAACTGTACGCAGAATTTCTGCTCCAAAAGGGTTCAAAGCTCGACTGGAAAGGAGCTTTGCAAACACAGATGGTTTACCGTCCTTTCAAATCTTCCAATCAGTATATTTTCCTGCAATGGTACCATGGTTATGCAGAAGGACTGTTGGACTACAGAAAAGAAACCAGTATGATACGCCTGGGAATTATCATCAAACCTACTTTTATGAATTTTTACTGATATGGTTTAAATATTATGTACCGATGAAAAACAAGACAGCCCATAACATCAAAGAAATCCTAAACATAACGGCGTTATGGATATTGCTCACATTTTTTTATGTATTTATAAAGTTTAGCGATATTCCTGAACACTTTATACAGGAAATATACGGAAACGGTGCAGGGATCGAGATATCCAAAATCGAACTGTATAAGATATCATTTTTTGTAGCGCTCCCTTTCGGTCTTGTAATGGGGATTTTATATACCACACTATATCCTGTTCTATATCACAGGTGCAGTTTTATCGTAAATGTGGCTGTCCGTTTAGCCATCTTTACGTCCATGTCCTCCTTAATTTTTTTCATTATGTCTGGATTCTCAGCCATAAGCCCAATACTTTTTGCAAATGCGTTAGGAATTTTTATCTATATGCTTTTAACTGAAATCATAGTAGGAATACTGATCCTTTTGCGAAGAGACCTAGGCAGAAATTATTTTAGGAATACCGTTATCAATACCTATCATACTCCCAAAGAAGAACAACGTGTTTTCATGTTCCTTGACATGGAAAATTCAACACCAACCGCTGATAAGATAGGACATCTGAACTACAGTAGATATATACAGGATTGTTTTTACGATCTATCGGATATCGTACTGGAACATGAAGGTGATATTTATCAATTCGTAGGTGATGAAGCAGTCATTACTTGGAAAGTTACGCGAAAATTCCGCTATGAAAAATGTATAGAACTATACTTTTCCTATATGGATTGTCTGAAGAGAAGACAAAAATATTACCTTGATAAATACGGTTTAAGTCCCGTTTTTAAATGTGCCATTCACCAGGGTAAAGTTTCTACCGCACTCGTTGGGGACTACAAAAAAGAAATAGCGTATCATGGCGATGTGCTCAATATCTGCTCCCGTTTGCAGTCCGCTTGTAAGAAAAGTGCAGCCTACGTAATTATATCCGGTGACTTTTATTCCAGTATAGTTGATCATGAATCATACACATATAAGTTTGTTAATTTAAACGATCTAAAGGGTGTTGAGCATGAACAAGAGGGATTGTTCGTATTTAAAAATAGTGGTTGATAATTAATTCTATAATTTAAAATGTATGAGACTTTTCGTCGAATTTCAAAGCCGATGAAATCTCTCCATAGCCTTCGAAAAAAGTAAACTTAAATAGAACTTTTAAATAGTCGTTTACTTGGCAAAAATTGTAAAAAATTAAAGTTATTGTAATGAAAAAAAAGCTAAATCTATTGCTTTTTATAGCATTTTGGGTGCCCGTAACTGTGTTTAGCCAAGATAGACAGCAGCCAACAGACAGCACAACGACAAAGGAAATCAAATATCCCGTATTCAAGGTTAAAGGGCTATTTCAAAGCCGTTACATCGTAGGCTTGCATGATAAGGTAGATGTCAATGGAATGCACCACGAAACTGATAAATACACAAACAACACTTTTGATGTAAAAAGGGTTCGTTTTTCTACCGCCGTAGCCATCAGCGAATGGGCCGAAGTCAATGTCCTTTTAAACTTGGCAGACTTTAAATCTGATCCCAAAAACAAAGTTCTTGAAAACGCTTATATACAATATAAGATTACCGAGGATTTTGCTGTAATATTAGGCCAGTTTAGGCCATCTTTTGGTTTGGAGAATACTTTTCCAGTGGATATCGTAAAATCTATGGATTTCTCTAACCAATACTATGAATTTGGATCCAATGGGTGGGAAAGTTTTCAGATTGGTGCCGGAATAATAGGTACTACCCACATCAGTACACTTCCAGTTAAGTACGCTCTGACAGTATTTAACGGTAACGGACGCAATCAGAACAATGATAAAGACAACGGAAAGCAGTTTGCAGGGCGTACGGTGATTACCTTGTCCAAAAAAAATCAGTTCAATTTAGGCTTAAATGGTGGGTATGGAAAAGTGTTTGATGAACCGGTATATGCAGCGGGAATAGATATTTCAGGCCTGTTCAATTTGGGCAGAAAATTTTCACTGGAATTTCAGGCCGAAGCAAAGCAGGGAACAAACCATTACCGATATTTCCTGATCCCTGTAGCAGACCGAACCGTAGAACTTAAGGATTATCAGGTTAGAGGCTGGTACGCTTTGCCAAATTTGAAGTACAATGTAGGAAAACCACGGTTTAATTCCATAGAAATCTCATGCCGGTATGAAGAATTGGATCTTAATTTCAAGAGAGACTCCAATATAAGGCGAACCGTGCTACCTATGGTAGGATTTGAGTTTTTGAAAAATTACAATTCACGACTGCAACTGGGATTTCAGATGGATTTTTACGAAAAAGAAATTTCCAACACCACAACTTACAACAACAAGCTATTCATCATGCAGATTCAGTCACGGTTTTAGCCGGCGAATAATCCTATAACGATGACATCCAAAATTGAGAACATGAACTAACACATATTAAAAATGAAAAAAGAAATCAACCTTGGAAGTTTATTGGCGACCGTTGGGTTCTGCGCCATACTATGGTTTATCCCCCCTCCCAAAGGTGTCAATGAGCAGGCATGGCATCTGCTGGCAATATTTCTGTCCACCATTCTTGGAATTATTATTAAGGCTGCTAGCATGGGAACAATGTGTATGTGTGCCATTGCCACAGTAGCACTCACACAGGTGCTGGCCCCGGGAGATCCGGCAAAATCTATTACTCTGGCGCTGAAAAGCTTTGGAGATAAAGTCATTTGGTTGATTGGAATTTCCTTCTTTATCGCCAGAGGATTTATTAAAACTGGACTAGGAAAGCGGATTGCATTGATGTTCATTAAAATCTTTGGAAAATCACCATTGGGGCTTGCTTACGGTTTGGGGCTTGCAGATTTAACTTTAGCACCTGCTATTCCAAGCAACACTGCACGCGGGGGCGGCATAGTCTATCCGATCATGAAATCTATGGCAATAAGTTTCGGTTCGACTCCAGACCAGCCAGAAACACATCGCAAGTTAGGTTCCTTCCTTACAATGAACTGCTATAACATCAACCTCATTGCTTCATCGATGTTCCTTACCGGAACTGCGAGTAATCCAATGTGTCAGAAATTTGCAGCTGATATGGGAATCAAAATCACTTGGATGTCATGGATGCTAGCCGCTTTGGTACCTGGAATTGTTTCCTTCCTTGTTATTCCTCTGGTGTTGTACAAAATCTATCCTCCGGAATTGAAATCTACTGGAGATGCACCAAAAATGGCAGTAGCACAACTGAAGGAAATGGGTAAAATAAGCAGGAATGAATGGTTGATGCTTTTGGCCTTTGTGATTCTTCTGGTACTCTGGATTACGGGAAGTCTGTTTGGTATCGATGCTACTACCACTGCATTCATTGGACTTGTTTTATTACTACTGACTTCGGTACTGACATGGGAAGACGTGAAAGCTGAGAAAGGTGCCTGGGATACTATTATCTGGTTCTCAGCATTGGTCATGATGGCAAGTTCGCTGAATGAACTTGGATTTATTTCATGGTTCAGCGAACAGATAAAATCTCAGATTGGATCTTTATCCTGGATGGTTGCATTCCCTGTGATAGTTGGAGTTTATTTTTTTAGCCATTACCTGTTCGCCAGTGCTACTGCGCACGTCGCGGCAATGTATGCCGCCTTGTTGGGAGTCGGAATATCAGTGGGCATTCCGCCGTTGTTGCTCGCATTTATGTTGGGCTTCACTGGTTCGCTATATGGAACGCTAACGCATTATGGCCACGGTCCAGCCCCAGTATTCTTTGGAAGCGGATATGTCGATATAAAAACATGGTGGATCAAGGGGTTGATTTTAGGTCTTGTTCTTATGGTTATTTACATGAGTGTTGGATTCGCATGGTGGAAGCTTCTCGGAATATATTAATTTGTCAAAAACACTCTAGTTATGTTAAATATCACCTTGATAAAAAAAATAATGATGGCAATGACCGGCCTCTTCCTGTCATTTTTTCTCATTGTTCACTTGTTTGGAAATCTACAGCTTCTTTTACCTGAGCATCAAGCACAGCTTCAGTTCAACCACTACTCCCATCTGCTTTCAGGAAACATCCTAATTAAACTTGTCTCCTATATTTTGTATTTCAGTATTATCGGACACTCTGTTGTTGCGCTAATTATAACCCTAAAAAACAATAAGTCTGGCGGAAAATATCAGCTTGATCATCGTGGAAGGGCAAGTAAATGGGAAAGCCGGAACATGGGGTTTTTAGGCACTGTAATCCTGATCTTTTTGGTCATTCACCTTGCTAATTTTTGGTACGTGTACAAATTCGGAACAATTCCTGAAGACTCCAACGGCAATAAGGATCTCTACATCGTAGTGAAGGAAGTTTTTTCCAGCGGGTGGTATGTAGCTGCATACATTTTAAGCGCCGTTGCCCTTGGCTACCATTTGCGACATGGAGTCTATAGTGCAGTTAGGACATTGGGACTTTTTCATCCCAAATATGTAGGCTACTTAAAGACCATAGGACTGATTTATACCTACGCAATCACCATTGGCTTTGCGGTCATTCCGATTTATGTTTATTTAACACAGCAATAGTATGGAATTTGAATCAAAAATACCAGAAGGGCCATTAGAAGAAAAATGGACACGTTACAAAAGGCAAGCTAAACTCGTAAGTCCGGCCAACCGAAAAAAAATCACAATTATTGTCATAGGGACTGGTTTGGCTGGAAGTTCGGCAGCCTCTTCATTAGCTGAAATGGGCTATAAAGTCAAGTCTTTCTGTTTTCAGGATTCTCCACGGAGGGCGCATTCAGTCGCTGCACAGGGAGGTGTTAATGCGGCCAAAAATTATAAAAATGATGGAGACAGTGTTTATAGGATGTTTGTAGATACTCTTAAAGGAGGGGATTTCCGCGCAAGGGAAGCTAATGTTTACAGGCTTGCAGAATGTTCACTTAATTTAATTGATCAAGCGGTTGCTCAGGGAGTTCCATTCGGAAGGGAATACGGGGGATACCTTAACAATCGTTCATTTGGCGGTGTCCAGGTCAGTCGTACCTTCTATGCCCGAGGACAAACTGGACAACAGTTGCTATTAGGATCTTATCAGGCATTGATGCGACAGGTCAACAGTGGAGGTATAAGCCTGTATACAAGACATGAAATGCTCGATCTTGTTGTAGATAACGGCAAGGCACGAGGTATCATCGTAAGAAATTTAGATAATGGGCACATTGAACGTCACGGCGCTCATGCGGTTATTCTGGCAACAGGCGGTTTTGGAAAAATCTATTATCTCTCTACGCTGGCCATGGGATGCAATGGTTCGGCGATATGGCGGGCACATAAGAAAGGAGCATTAATGGCTAATCCGAGCTGGACACAGATCCATCCAACTTCCCTACCACAATTAGGAGCTTACCAATCCAAACTGACATTGATGTCTGAATCTCTTCGTAACGACGGAAGGATCTGGGTGCCGAAAAAAGAAGGAGACGAGCGAAATTCAAATGAAATCCCCGAGGAAGAGCGAGACTATTATCTGGAAAGGCGCTACCCTGCCTTTGGTAATCTGGCTCCACGGGATATTGCCTCAAGGGCTGCCAAAGAACGTATTGATGCAGGATATGGAATTGGGGCGGAAAAAAATGCCGTCTATCTAGATTTTTCAAAAGCAATTAAAGAACAGGGGATTGAAAAGATCAGAGAAAAATACGGCAATTTATTTGATATGTATAAAAAAATCACCGGTTTCGATGCCTACAAAGAACCAATGATGATATCACCTGCTGCGCATTTCTCTATGGGAGGACTTTGGGTAGATTATGAATTGATGACCACTATTCCAGGCTTATTTGCATTGGGTGAAGCTAATTTTGCAGATCATGGCGCTAACCGCCTTGGAGCCAACTCGCTGTTGCAGGCGTGTGTAGATGGGTACTTCATAGCACCTCATACCTTGCAGAATTATCTTTCCACAGAAATTCATAGTGGTCCAATAGATACGGATACACCTGCTTTTGAACAGGCCGAAAAAGCTGTAAAGGCACAGATTGACAATCTTTTACATATAAACGGAGATCTGACAGTAGATTATTTTCATAAATCTGTTGGGAAAATCCTGTACGACAAGTGCGGCCTGGCACGTAATGAACAAGGTCTTAAACAAGCTATAGCCGATATAACCGTGCTAAGGAAAGAGTTTTTTAAAAGAGTGCGTGTCCCTGGAAAAGACACGGAGCTGAACAGTGAACTCGAAAAAGCCGGAAGAGTACTTGATTATCTGGAAATAGCCGAGTTGATGTGCAGGGATGCGCTTCAAAGAAATGAATCATGTGGTGCGCACTTTAGGGAGGAGTATCAAACACCTGATGGGGAGGCTATGCGAAACGACGAGGATTTTTCCTATATATCTGCTTGGGAATATATTGGTCCCGGTCAAACGGTCTTAAACAAAGAACCATTGTGTTTTGAGGAAATAAGACCCATCATCAGAAGTTACAAATAAGTGTCCCAAAAATAAAAAAAATGAAGATACATCTAAAAATATGGAGACAGGCAAATTCCAGGGAAACTGGGAGACTGGTAGATTACGATTTGGATAACATAACCGATCACATGTCTTTCCTCGAAATGCTTGATTTTCTGAACGAGAAACTTATACTGAAAGGAGAAGAACCAATAGAGTTTGACCATGATTGTCGTGAGGGAATTTGCGGACAGTGTGGTTTGATGATCAACGGTATTGCACATGGTATGTTGGAGCATATAACTACCTGCCAATTGCACATGAGAAGTTTCAGCGACGGAGATACCATCGTAGTGGAGCCATTCGGAAGTCAGGTGTTTAAAATAAAAAAGGATTTGAAGGTCGACCGTTCAGCTTTTGACCGGATCATCGCTGCTGGCGGTTATATCAGTGTAAATACAGGGCAGGCTCCGGAAGCAAACTCAACGCGTATTAACCATGAAATTGCAGAATCAGCTTTTGATTCTGCTGCCTGTATTGGCTGCGGTGCATGTGTAGCCACCTGTAAAAATGGTAGTGCGGCACTTTTTACATCAGCAAAAATCAGCCATCTGGTCAAGCTTCCACAGGGCAAAGAAGAGCGTATGCAGAGGGTCAGCAATATGGTGTTTCAAATGGATGCCGAAGGCTTCGGGCATTGCAGTAACACCGAAGCATGTGAGGTCGAATGCCCCCAAGGCATTTCCGTTCTGAATATAGCACAAATGAATTACGAGTTTAACAGGACTGTGGTAATGAGAAATAAGGCAAAGGCATGAGTTTTTAAATTTATTCTTTGTAAAGGAAAAATCTCCACTCGAGTAATACTACAGTACAGGAGAAAACAATAGATATATCTAATAAGTAGTTAAACATTCCTTTCATCCAACTTTTTGTACTATTAGACCTTTTATAGGGCTATCGGTTACCGTAATTTTAATCCTGCTATATTTCTACCAATTAGATATACTATTTGCAGATGTACAATCTGTCGTAAAACTAATTGTTCAAAATAGCTGAATGCCGTTTGTATCCTGTTAATCATAATATTCAGGATCAGTCAGCAATCTTTATTAAATAGACTAAACTAAATATCATAAAAAATGAAAAAAACGATTATAATAACAGGTATCGGAGGTATGGGGATAGCGTGTGCCCGAAGACTGGGATCAGGATATAAACTCCTATTATGCGACTTTAATGAGCAACAACTGAGCAACGTGTCCGCGGAATTAACGATAGGCGGATATGATGTCACCACGCTTAAATTAGACGTATCCGACAAAGCTTCGGTCGAGGCCGCAGCAAGCAAAGCCGTAGAGCTGGGCGAGATACAGGCAATTATCCATACAGCAGGGCTGTCTCCGACCATGTCTTCTGGAGAACGGATATTAGCCGTTAACCTGATCGGTACTGCAAGGATGCTTGAAGCGTTCGAGCCACATCTATCACCTGGAACGGTAGGCGTTTTTATTTCCAGTTCTTCCAGCTACCTTTCTAATAACCTTACTCCTGAACAGGAGAAAGAAATACTAAGGCTTTCGGCAGATGAACTGTTGGAATATGTTCCTACCATGGGACTGACTGACCCCAATACAGCCTACCCGGCATCTAAAAAAGCAAACCGTTTACAGATTGCGGCAGCATCCGTAAAATGGGGCAAAAAAGGTGCAAGGATAATGTCCATCAGTCCGGGTGTGCATAGTACACCAATGGGAAAACAGGAACAGGAGGCACACGCTGTAATGGGTTACATGATCGATAATACACCAGCGGGCCGGGTAGGTACCGCTGAGGATATAGCATCAATGGTCGAATTTATTATAAGCCCTGCGGGGAACTTCCTCAGTGGTTCTGATATTCTTGTGGATGGTGGTGTTGTGGCATTCCTGCAAACCTCTGCTATTAAATAGATAGACCTGCTTTAAAGGCCGACAGAAGGTATTGAGCCTCCTGTTGGCTTTTGTTTTTTAACAAGTACGCTTCGCTCTTCGTTTTGGCTTGTTAATAGTCATAAATATCCGTTTGGCCTTAAAATGAGTCACGACTTGCAGGTTAAGTACATACTTTTGTTCTCATGTCATATCAGTTGCCCATTAAAGGACTTGTAAGATTGAACCTAGTCGTCAGTATACTAATTTCAGCACTGATGACCATCTTTTTATTGGCCAGAAATTATGATGGAACAGATACGGTCTATAGAATTTTCCAATCTCTTATTTTCACCAATCTGGTGAGTTTTGGGAACATGTTCCTGTTATTTACATGGAATCTAAAATTTAGGAAAAAGGAGCGAAAACTGCCCACATTGAGCTTGTACCTATACAGCTATGTATGGGCAATGGGGGTTTGGTTTTTAGTAGTCACTCTTTATTCTGCGGCAACGGGAAAAGAATGGGAAGGAGAACAGGTCGAGGAAGGAACCGTTATCGCCTACCTTTTGGCTATTGTGGCTGTCTTCTCCATAAATACAATTATACTTATTATCCAGTACCTATTTATATTCCAGTATCGCAATGCACAAAACGAAATAGAAAAACTCCAACTGAAGGCGAATGTAAGTGAGACGATGAATTTGCTGTTAAGGCAACAGATACAGCCACATTTTTTGTTCAATGCTTTGAACACCGCCAAATCACTTTACAAACAGGACACAAAACTTGGGGAGGAATATCTAATACATCTTTCCAATTTTCTGCGGGTATCGGTATCAAATCCCAAAGAACATTTAGCATTGGTCAGAAGCGAGATAGATTTTTGCCTTATTTATCTCAGGATGCAAAAAATCCGTTTCGGAACCGCAGTAGAATACGATATACAACTAAGCGACCCTGTACTGAATAACGGTAACATCCCCTATTTCTCGTTACAACCTTTGATAGAAAATGTATTAAAGCACAACGAACTTACCGAAGAAAGGCCGGTACATATCAGAATTTACGAAGAAAACGGTTTTATAGCTGTCCGGAATAATCTGCAGGTAAATCCAAATCCCGAAGGATCCACGGGTAACGGGCTGTATAATCTCAGGGAAAGGTACCGCCTGCTTGGCGAAAGCGATATCAGGATTAGTTCTGATGATAGTTTTTTTACGGTTTACCTAAAGATTTTGAAAAGATGAAGGTCATAATTATAGAGGATGAAAGAATTACTGCTGCCGATTTACAGCAGACATTGCAGCAGATCGATGCCTCATTGGATGTTGTCACCATTTTACGATCTGTCAAGGAAGGCTTAAAATATTTTGCTGTAAATGAAACGCCGGATCTTATTTTCAGTGATATCCGCCTTGGAGATGGTCTGAGCTTTGAGATACTTCAGGGATTGCAGGTACCGGTTATTTTCTGTACAGCCTATGACGAATATGCACTCAATGCTTTCAGCACAAATGGTATCGGTTACATCTTAAAACCCTTTACTGAAGATTCTGTCAGGGAAGCACTTCAACGATACAAAAACCTTACCCGGGTGGGCCAGCAAGAAATAATCAGACAGTATGAATTTCTTCAGGATATGTTTTCTGTAGCCTCCAAGCCCAAATCAACCTCTATCTTGGTAAACCAAAAAGACCTGGTGATCCCAATAAGAATTATCGATATCGCTATGTTCTATCTGAGGAACAATACGGCCTATCTGTGCACATTCGACAAAAAGACTTATTGTTCAAACAAAAGCCTGGACGAGCATGAACAATTGGTCGGGGATCAATTTTTTCGCGTAAACCGGCAATACCTGATCAACAGGAAAGCAGTGATACATGTATCAAGCCTGCTCTCACGCAAAATGTCCCTCTCTGTGTCGGTTCCTAACGATGAGTTCATCACCATCAGCAGGGAAAAAGCACCACAATTCTTGAAATGGCTACAACAGAATGAATAGCGCCCCGCTTAAGGTTTGCCAATGGCAATCTCACCATCTTTTTTGAACGCTTCGTAACCAAACTGTGTCCGATCTTCCTTTGATTGATCTAAATTTAGATATTTAATGCCTCCCGTTAAATAATTTGAGGGAATTGACATGGTAGAATAAAATAAATTACATTATAGATATATGAAAAATGCCAGGAATATGAGAAAATCCAGTTTGACAATTCTGTTAGTACTTTTTTGTTTTGGAATCCGTGCACAGGAGCTTCCTGTTGCAGAACAGGAACGCCTGGCGGACTCAATACGCAAAACTGCTGCGGAGCAGGCAGCCCTCCTGTATCCCCGCATACGCCAATTCAGCATCACGCATGAAGAAAATGGGGTGGGGAAAATACGATCTAAGGTAAATGGGAATGATGTGTTCGAGGGCAATTTTCGGAGTTCGCGAACGCGGATCAATATGAATATGCCTGTGCTGCAGCGCAGGAACAATACTTTAGTGGCAAGCCTGGGTGTCATACATCAATTCTACGAGCTTAGCGATATTACAAATTTTGACAGTAATAATCCGGTCTACGACCACAGCACGTACATGCCAATGCTGTCAACGGCAATTACATACATCAGAACAGATTCCCTTTTTGGAAAGCCAGTTACTATTACGGCGTCTGCCGGAAGCATCTTTAATCCCTCTATGTCCAGAAGTCAATTTACCTTTACCGGTATCGTGACCGTTCCTTTCATCAGGACCGAAAATACCCGTCTTTCCGGTGGAGCTGCGATCTTGCTGGATCCGGCATCTCCCGTACCCTTCTTTCTGATGATCAATTATTACCACAAATTCAGGAAATGGGACATGGACCTGACGGTAGACCTGCCTTCGCGGATTGCATTACGCAAAGAAATAACACCCAAGACCTCCCTTACATTCTTTAATGAACTGGCCGGAAATAATTCATTCTTCGAGTTTGACAAAGCCGTATCCCTTCTTCCTACCGATAAACTAACCCTGTCCTCACTGGAAATCAAATCTGGCCTTATGGCAGAATACAGGCTTACAAAAAAAGTGATAATCAGCGTGAGCGGAGGCGTGAACAATATGGTAAACTCCAGGATACGGGAAAACAACTCAAAGCCCAAGGATTACTTTATTGACAATAAACACAAACCGGTGCCCTTTGTCCAGGTCGGTCTTTCCATACTGCCATTTTGGAAAGGATTGGATCTGTAAGAATATGGGGCGGCAATGCATGAATTGGTTTTGGGCAACGTTCCGACAATTGAAATCTATCAGAGAATCATATTTGACGTTGGATAGATAAAATAGCGTGGAGGTCGGGAGATTTACCCGAAATAAATCTTTTGGAAGGTTGCCCAGGCGGTTCTGATGGGAGCACGGTTAAATTGACCGAAGGAAATGCCACAGGCATTGTACTACGACCTTCTCAAATGATAAGGAAAAAAACAACCGCCTAAAAATCACTTTTTAGACGGCCAATACTACTTTATGGCTTGAGTAGAATTTATTGCTGTATTTTAATTCTGCCGTCAGGTCCGTAATCTACCAACTGTTCCATCAATCCCCCACCTATGACCTCAAGTTTGACCACCATTGGTTTGTCAAAGCCAGGCATTTCTTCAAATGTATTGAACTCAGCTACGCGAATCATAGCCTTTTTTCCTGTTGGCAATAGTCCCATGATCTCTGACTTCTGAGTCAAATACATATTATAGCTGATCGCTATGACATTACCCTGTACAACACAGCTCTCTATTGGTCCCATATCCATTATGAAAGCATCACGCTGTACCTTCATGCTTTGTTGATATTCACTAAAGATCTGGGGCTTTTCGCCTATGGCGAAAATAATTGCATCTGGCGAATAAAGTGACCGTGACCATTTCAGCCAGTCATCGTAATCCGGCTTCCATTCTTCCCATGCCTCATAAAGACGGTTCTTGATTTTCTCCTGAAAACTTTTATCCATAACTATAATTTTGAAATAAATTTCTGAAAATATTTAGTTAGCAAGTGTTGCATAACTATGCGTTCAACGGATGGTCCGATACAGCCCACCCTTCGACAACACGCGCACCTATAGGTGCTGGATTATTCTTGAACTGTACAAATTCAAATGACATCTGCTGGAATTTTTCTCCCGTTCTTTTGTCCTTTATCTGTACAGAATAACGAATTCCGCACCAATTGTCTTCAACCAGCATATTATAGAAATTTCCCAATTCTATTTCATATGCTTTAAAAAACTCGCCCATATAGTCCTTATATTCCTGTAGCGTCAGGCGCTTGCCATCCACGTTGTAATGGGCATCAGGCTCATAAAGTGTATTGCACCATTCCAGCCATGCGTCGTAACCCTCGTTCCAGTTTTTAAAACCGTTGCGCAAGCGATCCTTTATTGCTTCTTCAATATTCTTCTCAACCATAACTTTATTCTTTAAAAATTTATTAGAGTAAAATTATGCCGAACATCTTGAAGCTTCAAGATCTATTGTTATCCAAAATTGGTCAAAAAGTACTATATTTAATCTTTTAAGTTATATCCAACAATAACTAAGGGATGAAAAGTACATACCTGCCATTTGAATTTAGCAACGAGCACCGAAATCCCTACACGGATTTTAATAACGACGATGTGCTACTCCTCGAAAAGCCAATTATTTCTTCTGTTATAAAGCATCCGGTTAAACTTGAAGTTACTGTAGCTATTGTATGTTTAAAAGGGACATCCAGCGGGAGGTTCAACATGAGGCATCATGTAATAGAATCCCCGTGTCTGCTTATTCTGATGGCCGGGCAGACTGTAGAATTTGAATTTATCAGCGGGGATTTTTCTGCGATTTTTCTACTGATGTCAAAAAGATTTTCCGAATCTCTGAAAATGGAGGAACGGGTACCTGCATTACTGTCACTTTACAAAAAACCTTATGTTGAACTGGGTGAACATCAGTTGCATGACCTGTTGGAATATTTTAAACAGGTAAAGAGGGCTTTAAGTGAAAGGGATAATCCGTATAGGATAAAAATCATCCAGCATATCACTAAGGCATATTTCTATCATTTCGGCTATTATGCACATCTGAAAGAATATTGTGAGCACGAACAGAATCTTAGGCATGATGAAATATTGGAAAAGTTCCTGAATGCCCTCCAGACAAATTACATCGCACATAGAAATTTGGCCTTTTATGCCGATCTACTTTGTCTGAGTCCAAGATACCTTTCCAAGATCATAAAGGACAACAGTGGCCTGAGTGCGAGTGAATGGATAGAGGAGTATGTCATGTTGGAAGCAAAAGCTCTGCTAAAATCAACCGATTTGACCATCCAGCAGATCAGCGACAGGCTAAACTTCGCCTCGCAGTCGTTCTTTGGGAAATATTTCAAACGTGTAATGGGAATATCCCCCAGCGTGTATAGGGAGACATAATGTCGGTTTAGGTACGATTTTGTCCTTTTTACATTTTTTTTATTAGGATACAGCATCAATATTTGATAATATTGACCATAATCATAACAGCAAAAATTCTGATCGAATGAAAAAAGACATTTTAAAGCCTGGTTTAAACGTATATAAACACTTTTTCCAGATGGCATATATTACCACAGATCTCGACCAATCCATTAAAATATTCAAGGAGTTTTACGGTATTGAAAAATTTCTTGTTGTACCAGAACCAATAAAAAAAGAGGTTATAAAAGGTAGTATGCTGGTAACCTATGAGGTAAAACTGGCATTTGCAAATATAGGAGAGATCCAACTGGAACTGATTCAGCCATTGCAGGACGGAACCGGATGCTATAGCTCATTATTGCCCTCCTCAGGATTTTCACAGATGTTCCACCATTTTGGCTGTAAATTTAATGACCGAAAAGAATGGGACGATTTTAGGAACTGTTTGGATACCGATAAACACCATATAGCCTTTGAAAGCCACGATAGTGTCTCCCCATTCCTTTATCTGGACGAGACGAAGAACCTCGGCCATTACGTAGAATATATGTGGCTGGATCCAGAGAAGAGTGCATCCCTATGGGATGCTATACCCCAGAATTAAAAATAAACCTTTATCATCCACCCTTTCTTGAAAGCAGGTTTCCCGAAGGGGGCCTGCTTTTCTGTTACATTCGGGTTACGGTAGTGCGTCTGGTCGGTACACCGGTATCTATTATGTGGGCTAAGAGTTGAGACAAGAGAAAATGGGAATGACCTATAGCCAAGTCTTTCCATATTATATCATTTTTCCGGGCGTTTGCCTTTTCGCCCCCCGATTTATCCTCTTCGCTTTGATAATAGCTAAGACCAATGCTGTCACTTTGTAATTTTGGGGCATAGTTAAACAAATTAGAGAAAATTAAAACAATTTAAAAAATTTAAGAGTCATGAAAAAATTAGTAGTGTTCGCATTTATTTTACTTTCAACACAGGCATTTAGCCAGGAACAGGGCTTCTTTGGTAAGATGCTGAGTCGTACTTCGTTCGGACTTAAGGCCGGCGGTAACTACAGTAACTTTGTCGATGCCGCATTTGAAACCGAAGGACTTCCCGGATTTCACGTCGGCGGTATGATCAATTTCAAACTGAGCGAAAGATTCTCTATCCAACAGGATTTCCTGTATTCCACTCAAGGGGCAAAACTTAAAAATCCGGCATTCGGTCAGAAAGAAAATATAGAATTGGCTTATATGTCTGTTCCGATCCTTTTGAGATACCAGACTGCGGGAGGTCTATTTTTGGAAGCTGGACCACAGGCCAATATGCTGATCACTGATGATGAAGATTTCGCTGGTTATCTTGGAGTTGATAAATTCGCTGACAAAGTTGATGCCGGAGTTGCCGGAGGTTTAGGTTATGAGTTCCAAAAAGGACCTGTAAGGGGGCTTGGTATAAGTGCCCGTTACTACATGGGATTTATGGAAGTCGGCAAGTTCACTTCTGCGAGTGTAAAACCAGATTTCAAGAACAGTGTGGCCCAGGTGAGCATTTCCTATGTCTTCGGAAAAAAGAACTAATCAAAAAACCATATTGCCGGCTATCACTAGCATAGGTGCAATATGGTTTTTTTTATCTGACAGCTAATCGGAAGAAGTAAATCTAAATTAATCGCCTTTAACAATAGAAACATGAATCAGAATCAATCTTCTACGCCAATTGTCAGTATCGGCATTTTCTCGAGCAAAGAGGAAATGCGTAGCCTGATTTTTCACGGAAACGTAGAAAACATCAAGAGCTATATCGATAAGGTAATAGATACAGCAAATTATCATATAGATAGTATACTGGCAGGAAAAAGATCCGCAAAAAAGAAAAAAGGGGGTTTTTCACAATTCTACAGGAATTTTGTAAATCCCAATGCAGAGGAAATAGAGCTTGTTGATATCTGTCTTGAAAAGGCAGCCGAAGGTATCGAAACATTAAGTTTGCCAATTAATGCAAGATACCCCAATCTACAGCATATCCTATATAATTTCAATCAGCGACTCAGTACGCTAAAAAACGAGTCAATACCGCAACTTAAGGAGTACAGCAGGAAGAAAAAAGGAAGAAATCGTTTGATAGTTTGGGGAATCATCGTCTTACATGTCATCATCTATGGAGGTATTTTTCTGATGTTGTAATTTGGATTGTCCCCCAGATATGTATGGTTACATAATATCTTACATACCGATCCAAATGCTAAAAGATTTAATGAGTATATTTACAACCAATAAACCAATAAAAGTTCCAAAATTCGGGATGCTAAGCAATTTAAAAAGAATTATCAATGAGAATAGTTTAAGAGATGTAAATAGGCTCAACGTAATGTTGACGTTCTTTGTCCTTGTCTGTGCGTTGATTTTTCTTGTTCTGGCAGAGAATTCAAAAGTAACGATCGTGATGTCGATCAAGAGCGGATTGTATATGTTTACGATCAGTTCCCTGCATAAATATATGCTTCGCTACAGTGCAGAAAGGTTTTATGACAACATCTTTATGTTCAGACTTTACCGGTACGTTATCGGCTATATAATGGGCATATCCCTTTACCTTTTTTCCTGGTATATTGCAGCTCCTATTGCCGGTTTGAAGCCTCTGGATAATTTCGAGGATCTGATGAAATATGGGCTTGTCGGTTTCATGATCAACACGGTTATACTTGTCCTTCATGATTTTGTTATCGTCAGGCGTGTAAAGATTCAGTCCGATATTGAAGTAGCCCGTCTACAGACAAGAAATGCCGAAGCGGAAAACCTGCTACTAAAACAGCAGATACAACCACATTTTCTCTTCAATGCTCTGAGTACCCTGAAGGTATTGTATGCAACTGATACGATCAAAGGTGATCAATATCTTTTGCATTTAGCCGATTTTTTAAGGGTGGCAGTATCCAATAACCGAAAGGTGCTGGACACACTTGAAGATGAGCTTACGGTTTGTAAAAACTATTTGAATATGCAAAAGATAAGGTTCGCAGAATCTTTGGAATGGAGCATTCAGATTGAAGATACTGAAAAGCTGCAAGGTTATGTTCCTACATTTTCTATTCAATCACTCGCCGAAAATGCCATAAAGCATAATAGCTTCACTACAAGACAGCCATTGAAGATCACGATAAGACAGCATGGTGACTATATAGAGGTCTTTAATTCCATCAAGGCTAAAAGCTACGGAGATAATTCTACCAAAAGTGGTCTGGGGAATCTGGCCGAACGTTATTATCTGTTGACAGGTGAAGAAATAACGGTAAAAAATGATGGTAAGGTCTTTTGTGTGGGTTTTAAGATTATAACAGATGAGGGTAGTAATAATTGAGGACGAAAAGCTGGTCGCAGAAAATCTCGCTTCCCAGCTGAAACAAATACGTCCGGATGTAACAATAGATTGTTTGCTGGAGTCTGTGGAAGAGAGCATAGAATACTTTCATCACAATTCGCAGCCCGATCTGATATTCAGCGATATCCAATTGGGTGATGGGCTTTCTTTTGAAATTTCCAGACACATAGAGATCAATGCACCTGTGATATTCTGTACTGCTTTTGATGAGTACGCTCTTGAAGCTTTCAGGGCAAGTGGCATTGCCTATATCCTAAAGCCTTTCAGTAAAAAATCGCTGGAAGATGCGGTCGTAAGGTTTGAGCAGTTGAAGGGACATCTCATGGGAGAAATGGCCAATCAGTATGAAACAGCTATGACTGCACTGTCAAAATATCAGCTTAAGGACAGCGGAACATTAATGATCAGGTACAGGGACAGGTTTTTGCCCATATCTCTTGAAAGCATTGCTCTTTTTTATATTGAACACGAAATTATCCATCTGTATACCCACAGTGGAAAAAATTATATCATTCCAGATACCCTCGAAGAACTTGAAAAGAAAGTTAGCATAGATTTCTTTCGTGTGAACAGACAATTTATTATCAATAGAAATGCGATCACTGATATCCTGGATTATTTTCCACGAAGATTAAAGGTCAATCTTAATATTGCATTTCATAAGGAGATTATTGTCAGCAAGGAAAAACGAAAAAAGGTACTGGAGTGGATGCAGGAATAAACTGTATCAGTTGTAATCATAATCCTCGACTAAACCCATCAGCCAATGCCTTGGTCGCTTACCACTTATGGGGGACCTATGTCCCTAAAGAATGGGTGGCAGACAAGGCGTGTCCGTTTGCCTCCAAATTTGTCCTGTTGCCTTTGATTTTCGTACAATTTAGACATGATAACATATACTTTTGGTCAATAGATTTTTAAACTTAAAAAAATATAAACCCGCTTAAATGGATGGATTAGAGAAACCTATTCATTACAAGCTAAAAAAATCAAGACTATGACGTATCATGTTATTAAATCAAAAAAAATCTTTAGTAAAGGGCTGGCTGCTGCTGTTTTACTATTTTCCACAGTTGCAATATCATCCTGTGAAAAAAATGATATCGATGACGCAGGAACAGCCCAGCTCAAAGTGGTGAATGCATCGTCAACTTCCGCCGAACAGCGCTTCTTTCTCGTTAATAAAGAATTAACTGGAGACGCACTTGCATACACGGAGTATTCTGATTATATCTCGACCTATACGGGGAATCGTCTTGTAGGTTCTTTTCGAGATGCACAGACGGGCGCAGAAGTAGCAGATGGAGAGCTTTGGATGGCAAATGGAGAAAGATATACAGTTTATCTTGCCGGTAGCGGATCAAAGGCTCGTGTAAAAATGTTTGAAGATAAACTTTCAACGCCGTCTGCGGGAAGGGCAAGGATCAAGTTCATCCACCTTAGCGACGGGGCTCCTTCCGACATTCGGATAAAGGACGCATCGGGTGACAATATCGTGAATAGTATCAGTCGAAATATTGCCAGTGGATACCAAAATATTCCTCCCGGTACACTTACATTTTCGATTTATGGACTGTCGTCGGGTAACCTTTTGGGGACCTTCGATGTGCCAGACCTTCTTGAAGGCAAGAATTATAGCATATACATTACGGGGGACTCATCGAATAATCTGGAAGTACATAAAGTTCAATATTAACTGCTACTGACGATAATATGTTTGGTCAACGTGCTTGAAACCCGTTTAAGGTTTGCAAACATTGATAAGCGAAAAATCAGGACATGGCCCCAAAATTACCAAGTGTAGTTTTGGGGTTTTGTTTAAGAACCTATCTTTCCTGCAACTGGGCGCGAATTGGTGAATCGTTACAGAGGGCATCTATAATGTCCACTCAATTTGCAAACATCGGCAGACCATCTCATTTCACAAGTTCTGATTTACATTTTTTAAAATAAATTAATATGCCATTTTTTTATGGCGAATGAAATACAGTATAGATGATTAACTATTGTAGCAAGGTATTACAAGAATTAGATGATAAAATTTTAGATTTAGAGATAGAGCTAACCAGTCCTATTCAACTCGCTGAAACGGCTGTGACTTTGGTTTTGGATTATTTAAGGGATGTAAAGGAATTTGTACTGAAAAGGAGTTTTGAAAATGCCGAAGAAGAGATTTATTTCTTCAAGAAGTTGAAACCATCAATTCTCTCCAAGCTTATCTATTACAATTCGGTTTATAAAATTGAAATGAAAAAGCCATATGGAGGAGACCGAATAATAAAAACATACTTGAACCAAGAGCTTACAAAGCTTAAACGCTTTTTTGATAACAATCTTGAATTCTACAAATATTACAGAACAAATAGTACATATCTTGACAACCTATATTTTGTAAGGGGGAAATTTGACATTAAGCTAAGTCTGGATACCTATTATTTTGAATCTGATCAAAACTTTAGCACTACCCACGATTATAAAGTTGCCAAGATTATAGCTTACGATCTTATTCAGGTTTATTTAGAGGATCAGCTTTTCAATATTAAAAAATATTCTCCCACAAAAGATAAGGCGATCAACAAGAGTAACTTAAATTGGACAGCCAGTAAAAGTGCGCTGATAGAATTAATCTACGCTTTACATTCCCAAGCTGTATTTGAGAATGGCAATACTGATATTAAATCTATAGCCAAAGCCTTTGAGCGGGCCTTTAATGTTGATCTTGGCGATATTTATCATACTTTTTTAGAACTAAGAAACAGAAAAACCAACCGGACAAAGTTCATAGATGCTCTTTTGGATGGGCTAATCAAAAAAATGGACGAACAGGAATAGAAAATTAAATTTCCAAAGACTAATTGTTTTGAGTCTACTAAGCAGCGTATTAAGCGCTGCTTTTTTATTTGCCCATATCTGCCAATTGGCAAATGGTCAAAAAATGCTGTTACAAAATATCCCTAATGCCTCAAAACCCTTATTAAACAAGGGTTTTAGCCAATTGTAAAAATTTTCAAAAAAGTGGCAAACCAATTGGCAAGGCTTGGCAGACAAACACTGCCACCTTTACCAATTTTGCATAGTGAACTTTAAATACTGTGCAATGAAAATCATAACCATTGAAGAGGAAGCCTGGCAACAGCTTAACAGCCGTATCGATGCCATTGCCGACTATCTGAAACGACAGGAAGATAAAAACTATGATGACCTATGGCTCAACAACCACGAGGTATGCCAATACCTGCACATCAGCGAAAAGACCTTATGGCGTATGCGTACCAAAGGCGAAATAGCCTACTCAAAGATCTATGGTCAGTACTTCTACACTATAGGATCAATTAAGGATATGCTTAACGCCAATGCCATACAAAGTACTGATGAATTTGTGGAGGAGCTTATGGCAAAAGGCAAAAGTTATATCGAAAAAGGCAGAAAGCTGAATAGAGATAAAAAATAGGTATGAACCCTTAAAAGTATGTTCCTATGAATATAGATAGAATTGAATTTTTGGCGTGGATGGAACGCCTTATGGGTCGCCTCGATATGTTGGGCGATAATATAGATGAGTTGCAAAAGAAACGTAACAGTATAGATGGTGAGGAATTGCTGGATAATCAGGACCTACTTCAGATGCTCAAAATAAGTAACCGGTCCCTGCAAAGGTATCGCTCAATAGGAAAACTGCCTTACTACACCATCAGCGGAAAACTTTATTACAAACTGTCGGATGTACATCAGTTTATAAGGGAAAGTTTTAACCCGCCTACTACTAAACTGAACGCCAACAAGTGACAAACACTGCCTTTGCGTGCCACTTCAGGAAGTGCAGTGAATGCTTGCTTTAAATTCGGCTGTGAACTTTTAAAATTTTCAGATTATGAGTGAAGAAACCACAAATAAACAGGAAATGCCCGAACAGTTATCGGACATACTACTGGTACTGGATAAAGAGAAAAAGAAAATTCAGGCGGTAAAGAGCATTGACGAAAACGGGAAAATGGAGACGGTTGATCCGACAAAGAAAAATCAGAACCAGTTTATGCGTGTAGATAAGTCCGGCGATTTCTTTTCCAACTTCTTTTCCAACTTTTTCAGCCAGTTAAAGAACCCCACAAATTTCAGCTTTTTCAAAGTGCCTGCACCTCTAGCTATCGATACGGCAAATGAAATGCAAAAGCAGGTAGATAAGCCAACTCCCGAAGGTGAAAAGCTGATGAAGGAGCACGAGGTAAAGGCAGAACCAAAACAGGAACATAAACAAGAAAATAAAAATAATATGGAAACAACACAGACGACACCGGAAAAAAGCGAATACCGCTTCAAGCCGGAGCAGATTGATTGGGAAACCATGAACAATCTAGGATTAGGCAAGGAACGCCTTGAAAAAATGAATCTGTTAGACCCTTTGCTAAGGGGCTATAAAACCAACGAGCTAGTACCTGTAAGCGTAAACCTGGGCGGTGCCATTGTTCGTACCGATGCCCGTTTGTCTTTACAACCTACCGAAGATGGACAAGTTGTTGCAGCGATACACGGCATCCGAAAAGAACCTAATCTCAACTTTGAGTTTTTCGGCCACAAGTTCACAGATGAGGATAAGAAAAACCTGCTCGATACAGGCAATATGGGACGTGTAGTTGATTTAAAGAATACTAAAACAGGTGAATTGATGCCGTCCATTGTAAGTGTGGACAGGCTTACCAATGAACTTATTGCTTTACGAACCGATTTCATAAAAATTCCTGACGAGATAAAGGGCGTAAAACTAGATGATGCCCAAAAGCAAACGTTAATGGAAGGCAAACCGCTTCAATTAGAAGGAATGATTTCTAAAAAAGGAACTGAATTCGATGCAACGGTTCAGTTCAATGCAGACAAACGCTATGTAGAGTTCCTCTTTGACAGAAGCAACCCCAATCAGCAGTCACAAAGCAACGGGCAGAATAACCAGCAGAGCAAAGAACAAAACAATCAGCAAGGCCAGCCGCAGGAAGCTCCAAAAACTTTCAGGGGAAAGGAATTGGACGACGAGCAATACAACAAATTCAAAGCCGGGCAAACGGTTTACGTTGATGGACTGATTGATAAAAAGGGACAAAAATATCAGGGCTATATCACGCTGAACAAAGAAACGGGGAAAACAGATTTCTCTTTTCAAAACCCTGACAAGCTGAAGGAACAGGCAAAACCTGTTGAAAGCCATAAAACACAAACTGCCGTCAATTCGGAGGGCAAGACCAACGAAGCCACCAAGAATATCAACGAACCTTTGAAATCGGGACAGCAAAGCCCGAAAAACAAACAACAGCAGGAACAACAGGAAAAGCCACAAGCTCCTGCTAAATCCAAAGGCAGAAAAATGTAGTAAAATATGAAGACAATCATTGCAGAAAAACCAAGCGTAGCAAGGGAAATAGCCGGACTTGTGGGAGCATCCGATAAAAAGGACGGCTACCTTACAGGTAACGGCTATTTTGTTACGTGGGCATTCGGTCACCTGATAGGACTGGGAATGCCCGAAGATTATGGGATTACGGGTTTTGACAAAGCATCATTACCCATATTGCCCAACCCGTTTTTGCTGACCGTCCGAAAAGTAAAAAAAGACAAAAGTTATACAGCGGATACAGGTGCATTAAAGCAACTGAAAGTTATCGAACAGCTTTTTGGCCGTAGCGACAGTATTATTGTTGCTACCGATGCAGGACGTGAGGGCGAACTCATTTTCAGGTACATTTATGAATACCTGAAATCCAACAAGCCATTTGAACGTCTTTGGATTAGTTCGCTTACCGAAAAAGCCATAAAACAAGGTTTTGATAACCTTAAAAATGGAAAAGAATTTGATGGATTATATCAGGCCGCACAAGGCAGAAGCCGTGCCGATTGGCTCGTAGGCATCAATGCTACGCAGGCACTCTCCATAGCCGCAGGCAATGGCATTTATTCGCTCGGCAGAGTACAGACACCTACATTAGCTTTGATTTGCAAACGTTATCTGGAGAACAAAAATTTCTCGGTAAAGAAATACTGGCAGATACAGTTATCGCATAACAAAGAACAGATAGATTTTAAAAGCCTTTCCAAAACCAAATGGGAAGACCAGAAACTTGCAGATGATACGCTGAAAAACATTCAGCGAAACGAAACGGCAACAGTCACATCGGTTGAAGCCAAAAGCGTTACGGAACAACCTCCCTTACTCTTTGACCTTACAGGACTGCAAAAGGAAGCGAACAAAAAGCTAAACCTTTCTGCTGAAGAAACCCTTAACATTGCCCAAAGCCTTTACGAAAAGAAGTTTATCACGTATCCACGTACCGGAAGCAAATACATTCCTGAAGATATGTGGGCGGAAATACCCAACCTTGTCAGGGCTTTGCAGGATAGGGAAACCTGTAAACAAGCCGTTTTAAAGATGAAATGGGGACGCTTCAATAAACGTATTGTGAACGATCTGCGTGTAACTGACCATCACGGATTATTGGTTACAGATAAAATCCCTTCGGCTCTTAATGCTAAGGAAAACGAGGTTTACGACATGATTGCCTCACGTTTGCTCGAAGCCCTTTCTGGGGCCTGTATTAAAGAGATAACCGATATAGGATTACAGGTCTTACATTACGATTTTACTGCAAAGGGCTGTAAAATTATAGAACCTGGCTGGCGTTCCATTAAAGGCAGTTTCTCTGATGATGATGGCGAAGCGATACAGGATCTGCCAGAACTGAAAATTGGCGATGAACTTAAAGTAAAACAAGCCTCCGTTCTCGAAAAGAAAACTAAACGCCCTGTACTTTATACCGAGGCTGGTTTATTGTCCGCAATGGAAACTGCCGGAAAGGAAATTGAAAATGAAGACGAACGGAAAGCCCTGCAAAATATCGGTATCGGTACTCCGGCTACCAGAGCCGCAATCATCGAAACCCTATTTACCCGAAATTATATCCAAAGGGAAAAGAAATCTTTGATCCCCACCGAAAAGGGATTACAGGTATATGGATTGGTCAAAGAACGCAAAATTGCAGATGTGGCAATGACTGCCGAATGGGAACTCGCATTGCAGAAAATCGAAAACGGCGAAGCTGATCCGGAAGAATTTCAAAAGCAAATGGAAACTTATGCGTTGTCCATTACAAATGAACTGTTGCAAACTTCCATAGCTCAAAACAACCTGCCTAAACTCATTTGTCCAAAATGCAAAAAGCAACATCTGATCATTCGTGATAAGATTGTCAAATGTCCTGATGAGGCTTGTAATTGGGTACAGTTCCGTAATGTATGTGGCGTACAAATCGACATAGCTGATATTGAAAGCCTTGTCAGTAAAGGCAAAACCTCGCTCATAAAGGGAATGAAAAGCAAAGCTGGAAAGAAATTCGATGCGTTTATCATATTGAAAGAAGATTGTACAACCTCTTTTGAGTTTGATAAAAACAAGGGTCACAAAAAAAAATAAATTTACTATCTGCCAATTAGTTACAGAATAATTCTTGATTTGTTTTCATAAGCCCTCCTGACCCAGAGGGCTTATTTTTTAAGCCTTAGATGCTTCCAAAGATGCTTTTCTAAATTCTTTTAATAGCTTCTCTAACTCTAAAGAAGTTTTTCTAGCCCTTGTTCCCGCTGCTTTGTTTCCTTTTTCTGCCTGTAATTCTGCGTCTGCTTTTAATGCCTCAAAGCTAGAATTGATTTTTTCGATTAACTCGTTCATTATGATTATAGATTAAAAATTAAAAGTGTACAAAAATACACTTTCTACCATTAAGTTTTGCAACCTTCCGCCAAATCCTACCTCTTAAAGCCAAACACTGCAACTTCTACAAACGCTCTAATCCTCTACTATAATTTTAGGCTTCAAGTGAAATTCTAAACAAAATTATAGTATGGATACTCAGCAAAAAGACCTATCGTATTTCAGATTACGACTACAAGAATTATTAAACACCAGCTTTCCCGAAAAGGCACACGACCACAAATTTATTGACCAGCGTTCCTCGTGGGCAGCCAATGCCTATGAAGGTGCTTTCCGTTCGGGAAATGCGATTGAGCAATGCAATGAAATAGCCAATTACATTCTCTTTGATGGCTTGCACTTCTCCAAATTCGACACCATATTTCAGGTAGTCAGCAATGAGTTCGACACCATCATGGCAGACGAGGAACTAAGACCGTTCGCCCTTAAAATGTTCACCGTTAGTGAGCCTGTATTTGCCCAATATGAGCTAACCGATGATTTCGCGTACAACACAGAGTACGATCTGCTCTATACCGAACTGACCGGAACCATCGCAATATGGATAGAGGAAAATGGGCTTCAGTAAAAAGCAACATCTCCAACAGAATATTGATGCCCTGCGAATTGCTTTTAAACTGGAAAAGGAGAACCGGCAAGCTACCGTAGGTGAAAGACTGCTAATGATGCAATACAGCGGATTTGGCGGTCTTAAATTCGTGCTGAACCCCATAGCAAATGAAATAGACATCAATAATTGGCGGAAAACGGAACACGACCTTTTCCCGATTACCCGCGAACTCCACCAGCTGCTCAAAGATAATTCCGAAGACGAAAAAGAATACCGCAGGTATGTGGAGAGTATGAAAAGCTCCGTACTGACGGCTTTTTATACCCCGCCAAAGATCATAGACGCAATTTCTGCAACCTTGCGTGAAAGCGGTCTGAGCATTGATAAGTTCCTCGAACCCTCCGCAGGTACTGGTTCGTTTATACAGTCATTTTCAGAACATCAAAAGGCCAGCGTTACCGCTTATGAAAAGGATCTGCTCACTGGCAAAATTTTAAAACAGCTTTATCCCGAAAGCAATATCCGTGTGAGCGGTTTCGAGGAAATTCCTGAAAGGGAACAAAAGAGCTATGATGTCATTGCTAGCAATATTCCGTTTGGCGATACTTCTGTGTTTGATCTTTCCTATTCCCGAAGCAAGGATGTTGCAAAAGTACAGGCCGCCCGAAGTATACACAATTACTTTTTCCTGAAAGGCGCTGATATGGTTCGTGAGGGAGGCTTATTGGCTTACATCACTTCACAGGGTATTTTGAATAGCCCTAAGAACGAGCCGATACGCAGAGCGCTAATGCAGAATAATAATTTGGTTTCCGTTGTCCGGTTGCCCAACAACCTGTTTACAGAATATGCCGGTACGGAGGTTGGCAGTGATTTGATTATCCTACAAAAGAATACTGCAAAGCAAAGCCTGACCGAAAGAGAAGATCTCTTTTGCCAGAGTAAGCCAACGGAAAACAATATCCCTGGCAATGCACTCTTTCAGGACAGCACAAGGATTGTGCATACTGACTATAAATTAGATACAGACCCTTACGGACAACCTGCGCTTATCTACACCCATAAAAACGGGGTTGATGGTATTGCCAAAGACCTCAGACAAATGCTTTCCGAAGATTTTGGAAAGCACCTGAATTTGAACTTATACAAAGGCGAACGGAATGATGAACCTGTGATACGAATTCCGGTTGAACCGAAAGTTACACCTCCGGTTATCGAACCAGTAATCATTCAGCAAAAAATGCAACCTTTACCCGTTCCGGCAACACATCAGGAAAGCCCACAGGAATTAAAGCAGTTGAGCATTTTCGATCTGTTTGAAAATGTGGACGAACCTGTAGCCGTTCTTGCCCCGCCAAAGAGAGCCACACAGGCAAAAAGGCAAAGCACAAATAAAAGTAGAGGTGCAATTGGTCGCCAACCCGACCTGTTCAGTAGTGCGATGCAGCAACATTATACGCCTACCATTAACAATAGAACTACTAACGGAAACGCAGCGACCAATGGTATAAAACAGGAAGCTGTCGGCGACCTGTTTTCAGGTTTCGGTGAGAATGGCCAAACTGCTCGACCTACTGTTACTAGTACTATTCCTGCGCCTGCACCATATAGTGGCAAACTCCAATCGTTCCACCGAAGCGATTGCCTTGTGGTAGATAATGGGTGGGTCGGCCATCTGCATGATGTGAATATAGCAGACAATAAGGCTGTTTTTCATCCATTGCAATTGCCGTCCTTGCAGAAAGCAAGAGCGGAAGCGTATATCGGGATGCGTGATGTTTACCAACAGCTTTACACAAAAGAGGCTCAGCATCACACCGAATACAAAGAAGAAAGGGAAAACCTAAACCGTTTGTACGATGCTTTTGTCAAAAGGTATGGCAACCTCAACAGTACCGATAATATCAAGCTAATCAAAACTGACAGTTCCGGTAAGGAAATCCCTTACCTGGAGCGTGTCGTTGGTGGCGTGGTACATAAGGCGGATATATTCAGCCGTCCGGTAAGTTTTTCTACCGTAACCATAGCAACCGACAATCCGGAAGAAGCTTTAGCGGCTTCGCTGAACAAGTATGGAAGCGTGGATTTGGACTTTATGTCCGAAATCAGTGGTATGACTGCTGATGCGCTAAAAGAAGCCTTACATGCTCGTATATATTATAATCCTCTGCAAATGGAATATGAAATATCCGAACGCTGGATTGCGGGCAATGTAGTGGAGAAAGCGGAAGAGGTACGGACCTACCTCGAAGGTTATCCCGATGATAACCAAGCCAAAGCAAGCCTTACCGTTTTGGAAGAAGCCCGACCAAGACGTATCGAATTTGAAGAGCTGGATTTTAACCTCGGCGAGCGTTGGATCCCCACCGGCATCTATGCCCGGTTTGCTTCGCACCTGTTCGATACGGATGTCCTTATCCATTACTCCGAAAGTGCCGATGATTTTTCCGTAAAGTGTGACCGGAAGAATGTACATATCTGGGATAAATACGCTGTAAAGGCAGAAAGCCGGACATTTGACGGAATTGCACTGCTTAAACACGCATTGGTCAATACTACGCCTGATATAACCAAAAAAGTAAAGGTTGGCGATCAGGAAGTAAAAGTGCGGGATATGGAAGCTATACAAATGGCGAACACCAAGATTGACGAAATCCGTACGGCATTTACCGAATGGTTGCACGCCCAAAACGATGAGTTTAAGAACAGGCTTACAGACCAATACAACGATACCTTTAACTGCTTTGTCCGTCCCAATTATGACGGAACACATCAGGACTTTCCTGGGCTGGATCGCAAGGCACTGGGTATCCAAGACCTGTATTCGAGCCAAAAGGACACCGTTTGGATGATAAAGCTGAACAACGGTGCTATCTGCGACCACGAAGTAGGTGCAGGAAAAACGTTGGTAATGTGTACCGCAGCACAGGAAATGAAGCGTCTGGGCTTAGCCCATAAGCCGATGATTATCGGGCTGAAAAGCAATGTCCACGAAATAGCCGAAGCCTACCGCACTGCCTATCCACACGCTAAAATCCTGTTTCCGGGCAAGGAAGATTTTACGCCTCAAAAGCGCCTGCGCATTTTTGGCGATATTAAAAATAATGATTGGGATTGTGTGATACTCACGCATGACCAGTTCGGGATGATACCGCAGTCCCCCGAAATACAGAAGGAAATTCTGCATATAGAACTGGACAGTGTAGAGCGTAACCTCGACGCCCTGCAATCACAGGGCAAGGAAGTGACCAGAGGTATGCTCGCCGGAGTAATTAAGCGCAAGGAAAACCTCGAAGTAAAGCTTAAAACCCTCGAACACGATATTGAGAACCGCAAGGATGATGTGGTGGACTTTAAAATGATGGGCATCGACCATTTGTTTGTGGACGAAAGCCACCAGTTCAAAAATCTGATGTTCAACACAAGGCATACAAGGGTTGCCGGATTGGGCAACGTTGATGGAAGCTTAAAGGCAATGAACCTGCTCTTTGCTATCCGTACCATTCAGGAACGTACGGGTGCGGATATGGGTGCTACCTTTCTTTCTGGAACAACTATAAGCAATTCGCTAACGGAACTGTATCTGCTTTTCAAATACCTGCGACCAAAAGCAATGGAAAAACAAGGTATCCATTCTTTTGATGCGTGGGCAGCAATCTATGCAAGAAAAACCACCGACTATGAATTTTCTGTAGCCAACAATATCGTAGCAAAAGAACGTTTCCGCTATTTTATCAAAGTCCCTGAGCTGGCACAATTCTACTCCGAAATTACAGATTACCGAACGGCAAAAGATATCGGTATCGACCGCCCCAATAAGAACGAGGTATTGTATAACATACCTCCAACGCCAGACCAATCGGTATTTATCCAAAAGCTGATGGAGTTTGCCAAAACGGGAAATGCAGAACTGTTGGGCAGGCCTCCGTTAAGTCAAAGTGAGGAAAAAGCAAAGATGCTCATCGCAACGGACTACGCCCGTAAGATGTCGCTTGATATGCGGATGGTAAGTGGCCGGTATGAAGACCATCCTGATAATAAAGCTTCGCATTGTGCTCAAAACATTGCCAAATATTACAACCAATACAATGCACAGAAAGGAACACAGTTCGTTTTCTCCGATTTGGGAACATACAAGCCGGGCGAATGGAATGTGTACTCCGAAATCAAACGCAAACTCGTGGAAGACCACGGCGTACCTGCACACGAAGTACGCTTTATTCAGGAGGCAAAGAATGATAAGCAACGCAAAGAGCTCATTAAAGATATGAACGAGGGTAAGATCCGTGTGCTGTTCGGTTCCACAAGCATGCTCGGAACAGGCGTAAATGCGCAGAAAAGAGCTGTTGCCGTCCATCATCTCGATACACCTTGGCGACCAAGCGACCTAGCTCAAAGGGACGGCAGAGCCGTTCGTAAAGGCAATGAGATTGCCAAATTCTTTGCTGATAACAAAGTAAATGTGATCATCTATGCCGTAGAAAAATCATTGGATAGTTACAAGTTCAACCTGTTGTACAACAAGCAACTTTTTATAGACCAGCTAAAAACGAATAACCTCGGCAAACGAACCATTGATGAAGGTAGCATGGATGAAAAATCGGGAATGAACTTTTCGGAATACGTGGCTATACTGTCAGGGAATACAGACCTGTTGGATAAAGCCAAATTAGAAAAACAGGTTGCCGGATTGGAAAGCGAAAAGCAGGCTTTTAACCGTTCCAAGTTCAGTTCTAAATACAAATTGGAAGATACTACCGCAATGCTTGAAAGTGCGCAGTCACGGCTTGATAAATTTAACCTTGATTGGGAGAATTTACAGGGGCGGATACAAAAGCATTCGGACGGCATCATTGCAAATCCTGTGTTACTGGACGGTTTACCGTCCAATGCGGACATAAAACAGATTGGTGCAAAGCTCAATCAGCTTGCAGATAAAGCACGTACAGGAGGTGAATACCAGGAAATAGGTAGTCTGTATGGGTTTCAGTTATTGGTAAAAACCGAAATATCCGAAAAAGAGGGTGTTGATATTCGTGTAAACCGCTTTTTGGTACAGGGCGAGGGTAATATTAAATATACCTACAACAATGGTATTATGGCGAAAGATCCCGAAACGGCGGCCATGAATTTTTTGAAAGCATTAGAAAAATTGCCTGGCTATATCGAGCAGGAACAAAAGAAAATTACCGAACTGCAAAAAGACTTGCCTATACTTCAGGAAGTGGTTAACGGAACATGGTCAAAGGAAAGTAGATTGAGCGAGCTCAAAACGGAACTTGCAGCTGTCGAGCGGAAGATACAGTTGTCTATTGCACCGCAAGAGCAGGCAGATACCGGGGAAAATTTAAGGGATGGAGAACGAACTCCATCCCTTCAGGTAAAATCTAGATCTTTGTAAATCTCTCCCAATACTGATGGGGAGACACTATTATTCCATATCGATGATAACCTTAATGACCTTTTTCGCTTCTATGGCCACTTGAAATGCCTCATGTATATTGTCAAGCCTATAGACCTTGCTTACCGTATTCCCAATCTTTGTTTCATTATTATTGATATATCCAACAACAGCCTTTATATCCTCGTGGTTATAGCCACTTGATCCCAAGATGACTACTTCCTTTGACATTACCTGCGAAAGATTAAGTGGTACTTGATTTTTATAAACTGCTATAAGAGATATCCGTGCACCGTGCTTTACCCATTTCACTATTTCAATAAAGAGTGCTGGAGCTCCCGCTGCATCAATATATATGTCCACATCGGGAACTTTATTGCCATGACTATCTATTTCACCGAAAATAGTTGCCAATCCCCCATTTAAGGAGTGTTTGGAAGTGTTAAGTGATTGCGCACCAATTTCTCTCGCTTTCTCCAAGCGCCACTCATCCATATCTACTACACATACGTTTGTCATTCCCTCAGCAATTAGACTGGCGGCAGCCGATAATCCAATTGGACCAGCACCCAGTACTACAATTTTATCCGTTGGCTTGGGGTTTGTACGGAAAGCCCCATGTCTTCCTACACTCATTGGTTCCATCAAAGCCATTGTTTCCAAGGGGACATCCGGGTTCATTTCGTAAAGGTTGTAATCGAGTTTGGCATCTTCAATTACTATATATTGTGAAAAACCACCACATTCCAGAGAATAAGATCTGCCAGCCCTTTTGGCGGTAATGGGGTTAACGCCTACTATCATTCCAACTTTGATATCTGGGGATACCATTTTACCAACCTGTACCACCTCGCTCACCATTTCGTGTCCAAATTCAGAGCCATATCTGATACCCATTTCCGAACCTACCTTTACGATATTAATATCTGTTCCACAAATACCCGCACGCAGATTGCGTACCAGAACATCGGCTTCCCCAATCTCAGGAATGTTTTTTTCCTCTATCGATATTCCCCCTTGTCCATTGTAAATTGCTACTTTCATGCTTGTAAAATAATTTAGTTATATATCATTAAAAAACCAATTTCAAAAAAAATAGAAAGGGTTGTAAATGGTTTGCTTGAACTAGCTTACCCTATCTATGCTGTTCGGTTATACCCAAGGTGATTTAAAAAATGTAGAACACACTAAGCTGGGCCACACTATTCTTAAAATCTCCTTTAATACTGGAAGATTTGAACTTGCCCACTTCCATAAATCCGTGGTAATATCGTGCGCCAACGCCAAGGCCTTTTACAGGACCTGCCCTGAACTGATATCCAAGTCCAGCCACTGCACCAGCATCAACTTTATCAGCAAAGTCTTCGAATGCGGTGTTTTTAGCATCTTCAATCAACATATTGGCCTGAGCGCCAATTTCAGCATATAGCCCGATATTGGAATGATATTTTAACAGAATTGGAACGGACATATAAGAGAGTTTCAGGTCGGTTTCCCCAAATAGTTTATCCTTTATTTTTGCTCCTTGGGTAGAGTATAAAAACTCTTCTTGGATGGACCATTTATTGGTAAGCCTGAAGTTGATAATTGCTCCTCCGTGGAAACCCGCAAGACCTTCGGTATCAAACCCGGCATCGGTAAAATTACTGTAGTTTCCTCCAGCTTTTAATCCAAAGCTTAAACGCTTGAACAATCCCTGGGCGAATGTTGTCTGTGCCGTAATTAATAAAAATCCGATCAAAAGTATTTTTTTCATTGTTTAAAGTTTTAGTTTGAAGCAAATGTATCAGCTTGTAAGAAGGGAGAGAATTTAAAAAAACCTAGCAGGACAAAAATGAAGGTGAACAGGACAAAGCTCTGTTTATTTGCCCGTAGTGTAAATTAGATTACAGGTATAGAAATATTATGAATTAATATAGTTATGAAATCCAAAAGTTATCCATTTACTTTTTAAGTATGGGCTAGTCCAGCTTTTCGCAGATATAGCCCAGCTTTACCATACAATCTGTAATGTCTTTATCTAGGCATTTTTCGCTTTCTACTCTTAAGATATTATCGCAGTCCTCCAAATCAAAATTCACTTTACAGTTAGAAACCTCTTTTGATACGATATATAATATTAGTTCAGCTTCTCGCTTGGTTTCCACATCCGTTCTAAAAATATTTACTATACCCATGATCAAATCAACTTAAATAGTTGGTAAAAATAAATTTTTACTCTTACCTATAACAGTTATAAAAAGCTGAAGCGGACAAAAAAAAGGATGAACAGGGTAAGGTAAGCATGATGCCCAATTATAATGTGAGTTCCGACCGCTATGACAACCTTAAAAGTGGTATTGGTTTATAGCGAACCCTCCCAATATGTACCCAAGTTGGGCGTAAAATTCGTTTTAATTTAAAAACTTTGCATCTTAAAATCTATTGTGAATAGATTTTAAACCATAATATGACATTTAAAATTTATACCTACGCTCATGAAAAACCCATATATATTTATGTTCGGCAAACAGGCCATATCTACCCAAAAAGTTTTTAATGATTTGCCTTATTGGAGCAGATACCCATTGTCTATAGGTACAGAAGCAGTTCTTCATCAATTGAAAAAAGGGAATATATTACTACAGCGACTTAATCTAAAGCCGTTCCTCATTGATCTGATTGAGCATAAAGCCGAAGAGCCCTTTAATATTGACCTGAAAATTACGGGAGATCAGATTTTCTTTTATTTTATGCTACATGGAAGCATATCTGTGCGTCTATATAAAACAGAAACTGTTGTCACAACATCGAGGGCAAACCGTTTTTATGTATCACAGACTAGGCCCGGCTTGCTTACCGTTAGTGGCGACAAGGGAGAGCATATAGGGCTGCTTGTTTCCATTGATACGGATTGGATAAAAAATGTGGCAAATGAGTTCGATACCCTGAAGAAATTTGTGGAAGACTTTCAAAACCTATCAAGGAAATATGAGATTATGCCACATTGCCGGATGGATAAGAAGATACACTGCTGGCTGAAGGAAATTTATTCGTTCGATAAAAAGAACAAGGGTGCGTTGGATGGGCTGTTGAGACTATATATATCACTGGCTCTGGAACATTACCACAAGTTGGTTAATGAACGGGAAGGAATGCTCATATATAGGGTAAAGCATTATATTGACAACCATTTCTGCGAGCATGACCTTAATGCCGCCAAACTCACAGATATATTTCATTCTACCGAACGCACTTTGAGAAACCAGTTTAAAACAGAGTTCAATACCACAATACACGATTACTATACCAAGCTTCGTATGGAGAAAGCAAGGTATTTGATAGATACACTGAACAAACCTGTTAGAGATGTTTATTTCGATGTTGGATATACGGATGAAAGTTCATTCCGATATGCCTACAATAAATACACTCGAAAACTCGGTAAATAAACATCTGTCAGCTCGCTACAGCTTGCTGTAGTTATGTTCTCAGCTACTTACAGGAAAATCCGGTAAGATTTCCCTGTGAATTTCCTTATCATTTTTACCGTTTTTCTGTTTCGCCATCCAAAAGTACTACCCAACTTTGTATTAGGAAGCAAATGGCGGCCAAACACTGCCACTTACTACCATTTTGGCTATTAAGAAATTAATTATGGTATGGAAGTTTACACATCAGGGTTTTAGCGGTAAAAAAGGCATCGCACTTTTACTGATCATTCTGTCTTTACTGGCATTATGGATACCTGTAACCATTGATAAGCTGACCGACTTTACTGCATTTAAAACGGGAATTCTTAACCAACCGTTTTCCAACGGTTTTGGATATGTTCTGATTTACGCATTGCCCGTTTTGGAATGCACTACGGTAATCTGTCTTATTTCTGAAAAATTAAGGGGTATCGGATTGGTCCTTTCTACTTTATTGATGGTTGCTTTTACGGGATATGTAGGGATCGCATTATTAGGCGCATGGGAAAAATTGCCCTGCGGATGTGGTTCGGTGATCAGTGGCATGACCTGGCTACAGCATTTCTTTTTCAACATGTTTTTTCTGCTCATCAGCGGAGCAGGACTTTATTTATGGTACAAATTGCGAGGCAGCAACGCGGGAAGCGAAACTGCCGAGGGCGGGTCGGCCAAAAGACTATATAATAAAAGTATTCTTTAACATCAAAATTTTAAAGCAATGAAAAAATTAAAATTAAATCTGTTTATGGTAGCGGCTGTGGCAATTGCAGCGGTAACCATGTCGTTTAAAATGGCAGAAAAAAGTGCCGGTAATTCGTCAATAGACGATGTGGAGGTATGGCAATATACCCAATCAACCACAGCAGGACACAGCAATCCAGCAAACTATATCCCTGCGACTGGTAGTGAAAGCTGCCCTAACACTTCAACTGTTCGTTGCACTCTTAAAGCTCCCGATAATGGAAGTGGACAACCTGATCTTTCACAAGCTACTAACATTACTTTTAAAGCAAGATAAGTAGCAGTAAAAACAAAGACGGATTGTATTAATAACGGTCCGTCCTTGTTTTATTCTACCGTAAGTTTTGACTTATTCCTGTCATTTCTATAACTGCGGAAGGAATTGGAAATGAATATCTATTATCGTTGGGGGGTAATACAAATTCATTACCCTCGACCGTTCTCCTTAAAGTTACAGCAAATCTTGGGTCTTTATTTAACCTTTTTAAGTCAGACCACCTTAATCCTCTAAAAACTAATTCCTTTCTTCTTTCTTGCAGTATTATTTTCAATGCTTCATCAGCTGTGCTTGCAGATAGTGGAGTAAAATATCCCATCAGCCATCTCTTTTCCATTAATGTATTCAGGTTTTCCATTGCGTGGGACGTATTCCCTAGTCGTGCATAACATTCTGCCCGAATTAAATATAATTCATCTGTTGCCAAACCATTAAATAATCCGTCATCGCCATTATATCCTGACTTATAGCTATATGAACCGTCATTATTGCTTACAAAAAACAGAATTGTCCTTAAATCATAAGTATTGTATGATGAGTATAAATCAGGTTCGACTTTGGGTGCAGGGGCGTATGGCAGGTAGTTCCATAGCCGTGTGTGAAAGATAACTTCATTATTAAATAATTGAAATGGAAAATCTGTTGTTGTATTTAAGCTATTATAGTCAATAAGGTTGTCGTTAAAGGAAAGGGCATTGTTAGCAGAGGCAAGTGCCTGTTCGTGTTGACCAATATTTAAAAATACTCTAGATAAAAAAGCATGGGCAGCGGCTTTTGAGGGTCTCGTCTTCAATGTGGTGCTTTCATTCAACAATCCAACAGCTTCTTTAACATCATTTATAATCTGTTGATAGCATATCGCTACCGATGATCTCGTTGTTGGTATATTAAAGTCGGATGATAGCCTTAGCGGAATTCCGGGGTCCGTATTTGAGGTTGCACTGTCCCATGCTTTTGAAAAAATCTGTAATAAACTATAAAAAGCATAAGACCGATAGAATAAAGCTTGGCCTCGAATATCATCTATCTGATTTTGCGTACCGTTTATATCTCCTTTTGCTATCGCATCGAGAACTACATTTGAATTGTAAACCGTAACATAAGGTAACGACCAATCGTTTCGTTCATACTCATTAAATACATTATCCCCCCAAATATAGCTTTGTTGCTGGGACTGCTCCGTAAGAGACTGCCAATCTTCGGAAAGCAGATAAAAATCCCCCGCGGCAAATTCCCCCGATGCTGGATATATTGTTGTAAAAACATCTGTTTTATTCATTAAAGCTTGGGCATCCTGTACGGTTGAAGGTACGACTAATTTTTTATCAGGTTTTTCTTCTAAGAATTTTTTGCATCCCATTAATATCAATAGGACAATAAATGACAATATGGATAATGTTTTTCTTTTCATATCTCTTAGTTATTCTAAATTAAAATGAAGCCTTACAGCCTAAAGAAACAGTTAACGGAAGCGGAAAACCTCCTGCATAATAGTCAGGGTCAAGTCCAACTTTGTTTGCTCTCCAAAGGATGCCAAGGTTGTTCATGTATGAATAGATTTGTAACTGCTTTATGTGTTTACCCTTTTTATTTCTGCTTAATGTATAACACAAGTTAATATCCTGCAATCGTATATGGTCCCCTTTTCCCACCAATACAGTTGAATTATTATAAAAGGCGTCTCTCCCCGAATTTGCAGGATAAGGCATTGATGGAACATTTGTACGTTGTTCATCTCCCGGTTTTTGCCAGCGCTGTAAGTAATCGGCGTGTCCCCCTCTCCAATTTGCATAAAGCGCCAGATAATCAATACTACTCCTACGGAAGTAATATCCTCCTTTATACATAAAATTAAATGAAAGAGAGAAATTCCAGTAGGATAGAGTATTACGTATCGAGCCAAATACGGTTGGTACGGCTGATCCATGATAGACTAAAGTTGAAGGAGCGCTTGAAATTATCGAATAGTAATCCTTACTTATTTCGCCATTTAGATAACCTTGTGGATCTCCATTTTCAGGGTCAAGACCAGCCCAATCGTAACTATAAATACCGTAAACAGGATTGCCTACAAATGGTGAAACAAGCAGTCCATATCCAACATAATTAGCTGCGGTGGCTGATGATGATATCTGATAGTTAGTTACCTTATTTTTAGTGTAATTTAAAATGGCATCTGATTGCCAGTTAAACTTTCCTTGTATTATATTTCCATGCAAAATTATATCTAAACCGTTGCCCTTCATATTGGCAACATTACCTTTATATAGAAATTCGCTGGCCGGAGATAGAACACCTGTAGTCGGATCTATTGGGGCTTGCCCAATTAAATCTGTCCCTCTTCGTGAATAGTAATCTATACTTCCCGATAACCTATTGTTTGTGAAACCGAAATCAAGTCCTATGTTTAACATAGCTGATTTTTCCCAACGTAATTCAGGATTACCAGGACTAAATACATAAGCATAGTCAAGCCCAGTAAGGTAAGCATTAGTTCCATATCGTATTGTGGTTAGTGCAGAAAGTGTATTATCAACATTTCCATTATAACCATAGGTCATTCGGAGTTTTAATAGAGGTAATATGTCCAGTTTATAGAAGGGTTCTTTATTTATCTGCCAGCTGACCCCTGAAGACCAAAGAGGAACACCTTTTTGATTTGCAGATACACCAAATAAATTGGAGGCATCTTTCCTTAGACTTGCTGATAAAGTATATCTATCCATCAGGGTATAGCCAGCATTTCCATAATACGACGTAAAGCGTAATAGGTTATCTCCGAAATCTGTGGGATTTGGTATGCGTAACGTTCCTCTAAGATTGTTATAAGTGGGAAGTAAATCTGTATAGTTTATACCTCCGAAAGTAAGTATGTCATCATTATATCCGTAAGTACGGTTTCTATTGGATGTCGTATGTGTTTCTCTTACCTCCATACCTGCAATTGCAGATATTCGATGTATAGACTTCCATGATTTATCATAATTTATTTGACCTCTTCCAACATGAGATTGCATACTTGAATTAGCAAGGTCTAGAATACCACCTATCGGAACGCGGTACCCCATTGTTGAACCATTTCGATAACTGAACAGATTGACCCAATTCCGTGCTGTGAAACTATTTGGATCGTAAACGTTTCGAGAGTTGCCAGATTGCTGTTCATATTGATATCTGATCTCTACGCCTAATCCATTATCCAGTTTATATTGCATTCCTGTATTTAAACGGATGTCGGTTTGTTTGGAAGTATTATTTGCCATATTCAGTTCATCTAATGGTCGATATTTCCAGTCCAAAAGCTTCCCTGAACCTACAGTATCAATATATGCTAAACGGTATTCATATGGGATTGCCAAAGAATTCCCATTTTCATCTGTTAACGAAGCATAAGGATAAAAACCTTTTGGAGAGGAACTAACAGTTTGAATACCTGAATTATTATTCTGCCTGTTTATCTGCGTAAAAATAATACCTGCTTGCAGATATAATCCTTTAAAGGGATTAAGGTTATTTTCAGACCGAAGAGTTAATCTTTCTAATCCGTTACGCTTTAAGTTTTCATTATTTTTATCCCATCCGGCAGATAGAATGTAGTTGTATTTGCTAGAGCCACCACTATAACTTAGTGCATATTGCTGATTAAAACTTGGCTGGTAAAAGTACTTATCTAAATCTCTACGAACATCATTTTTCTTAAGATTTTCTGTTTGCTCATTTACTACTTGGTAAGATAAAGTTCCATTTCTTTGTTGAGCTAAAAGTTCAATAACGGGAGAAACTACAGGTCTTCGGGCATTGTTCAATGTTGCGTTATAGTATCCCTTGTCAAATAGAAATTGTTCCAATTCAATAAAATCTGACGAACCTAAAATCGGAGCATAATAAAGGTCGGGTCTGCTCCCATAGGTTAGGTTAGCCGAAAAGTCTAAAGTTGCTGGTCTGTTATATTTTCCTTTTTTTGAGGTAATTACAATAACCCCATTAGCTGCCCTAACTCCCCAAATGGATGCCGCCGCCGCATCTTTAAGAAAAGTGATATTTTCAATATCGTTCGGATTAATATTGTTGATGTCTCCATCGTAAGGAAAATTATCCAACACGATCAATGGGGCTGCATTTCCCATAATTGTACTGCTTCCCCTGATTGACAAGCTTTTTCCGCTTGCTCTATTGTTGAAATTCAAACTACTTACTCCTTCTAAACGACTAAGAATATCTGTACTAACGCTTCGTTTAATCAATGCTTCACCTATTTTTTCAAAAGAACCCGTTGCCCTTTCTTTAGACAGGCTCTGGTATCCAGTATTAACTACTACTTCTTGAAGCTGTGTTGCTTCTGCTGTTTTAAGTGTTATTACAATAGGAGAAGTGTCAGCACGTGTTATATACACTTTTTCATCTCGATAACCTATATAGCTAACCCATAGTGTATCAGAATTAGATGTAAGAAAAATTGTAAATATGCCGTTACCATTGGAAATAATGTTGCCTTTTGCATTAATAAGTCTAACACTACTATTGGTTAGTGGATTATTAGTTTCATCGACAATTTTTACAGAAATTGGACTGTACTGATTGTTTTGTGCAACACAGAAAAGTGTTATATAAAAGAAATAAATTGTAAATATTATATGTTTCATGAAGACCTTTTTATTAAATAGCTTAATTATCACTGATTATGAAAAACTCAACCTCTCGTCTGCTTTTTTCAAGGGAAATACCTTGCTTGCGAAGTGCATCTTGAAAGGGCTTTATATTTTCTTTCTCTGGCTCAGAGAATTGTAAATCAAGAGTATTTAAACAATTTGTCTCGTCAACAACGTTTAAGGGCAATACCTCATTTAGATATCCATATAATGCATCCATAGTATTGCTTTTGATATATTTTTGAGTACTATCCTTATCGAACAAATTATCCTCTCTCTTACCACCTTTCGAGTAGGATTTTTCAATGCTAGGTAGAGCTGTTAATACATAACATTCTGTTATGCGCTTTTCAAAACGGGCATTTAGACCGAAGAAGCGGTTAAGATCTTCTGCCATCTGTTCACGTACTTTGTTTTGTGAACTTAAAGGGGTTATAAGCTCATAACAGTAAGTATTGTTTTTTAGCCAATCTTCTTGGCTATTTTCATTCCCCAAAGTCTGTAATTTAGAGGGGTCTTTAACGTCCAATACGATACGATTTTGGGGGAATGTTTCAATCTTACTAAATGCGAGAGTATATAACATTAATAGTTGACAATTGACACAGTAGATACGAGATGTTTCCTTTTCCTTATCCGCTATAACTGATGAGGTAATTTGCCCAAGCCCAGAAATCGGATCAGAAAACAGTGAGCGGTACTTTATTGAACTCCCATCACCTCCATTACCATCCATGAAGAGTGGTTTTTGGGGATCGAATGTCATTAAGTCGTTTTTATAGGGCATCTTAACCTCATTCCCCGTAATCTTTACCTGAATATTTTTTCTATTTACAGGTTCGCACCCTGTAATAGCTGATATTTTTCCTATTTTATTTATCCAGATATAGTGAGGGATATATTTATGTGGAAAATACTCCTGCAAATTTTTGTCATTTACAACTGTCGGTAAGCTCCATTGTCGAGACTTAAAATATTTTTCCGCTTTCACCGAATTTTCGTTGGTGATAGGAATGACAATGAAATCGTCTTTAAAATCCTTTTGAATTGTGTCCAGTTTATATAAGGAACTAATACAAGGTGGGCACCAAGTAGCCCAAAAATCCAGTATAATCAGTTTGTCTTTGTAATCGGCAAGTGTAATGATCTGTTTGCCCTGGGGATGGTTTACTACCTGCAAAGGCAAGTTCCAAAGTTCATCGGGTATTTTATCGCCAATAGAAAGAGGTGTAGGTTTAACACTGTTAGCAACCTTAGCAGAAGTCACTTGTGCGTGGCTCTGCTGAAATAAGGTTGCATACATGAGAAAAACCATTAGCAACATATGCTTTGCGGTTATACCCATGTTCTTACCCCACGTTCCCAGTGCTGAACTGTGGCAAGTTTTTGGAATAGATATCCCTTTACGTAATGAAACGCTCATAATTAATCTGTAAAAAAGGTTTTATAAATAAATTTATCTCCGTTGCACAACGGACCTTACTATACAGGTGCTTTTATGAGAACACGTAAAAAGAATATTTTAGAGAAGAATAACACTACGGGCTTGTCTTCCCGGTTTATGGAAATATAAACGTTAGTTAACTTATGAGACAGTTGGTATAATAATTGGCTTCGGCCACCAGCAGTAAAGGGAGGGGATAATTCAAGGAAAGGGAAAGTCCGGTTTTTGTGAAACCGAACTTTTTGGCCTTTCCAATTCACCAGTGCCTCAATATGAAAAACAAATGTGGTATTGTAGACTTTATTTTTGGAAGCGGTTTTACACGTGAGACAAATGGATGATAAAATAGCTATCTCGCTTAATATGCAAAATCTGTTATCGTATATTTCTGCCACATTCATTATATGCAATATCGGAAAGCACCTTTGTTGAAAGAATTATTTCTGGTTGTCTTTCATTGGTTTTTGGTTGTCTTTTATTATCTTTACTGCATAAAAATTTGTAAAAGAAAAGATGAACGATAAAGATTACACACGCAGCACAGAAACTATTGAGGAAAATCATCAGGGAAGAAACCTTCAACGTATACGAATTTATCTTGGAATAAAGCAAGAAGTATTGGCAAGTGATCTTGGAATTTCTCAACCCCAGGTTTCTATTATAGAGCAGCAAGGTGTTATCGAAGTATCCTTATTGGAAAAAATAGCTACAGTTTTGGGTGTTACACCAGATTTGATAAAGAAATTTGATGTTGAACGGGCAATTTATAATATCAATAGCTATAAAGATAGCACCATCCAACATGGTGACAACAGTACACAAAATATTCATCCGTTGGATAAGGTGGTAGAATTATATGAACGCCTGTTGCAAAGCGAAAGGGAGAAACTAGAGTTGTTCATCAACCAAAAAAAATCAGTCATAAACTAAATTTATCATGGAAAGAGAAAAAGATATCATCTATTCCGAGGGCAAAAACCACATGGGTATAAAAATAGGTAGTGCCAGGAGATTAGTAGGTATTACGCAAAAAGATTTGGCAGACCGTATGGGCGTGACCAAACAGGCGGTGTCTAAATTGGAACAAACCGAAAATGTGGACGATGAACGTTTGGGAAAAGTCGCCATTGCGCTTGGTGTAAGCATAGAGGGTTTGAAGAAATTTGATATTGGGCAGGTCCTCTACCATACCAACAATTTCTATGAGAAAGTTGAAGCAACGCATGGAGGTATAGCTGGTTCAGTAAGAATTGAAAACAATCACCAATTTTCAGTTGAACAGGCTAGCAAGCTGTTCGAAGAATTGCTAAGAATGGAACGTGAAAAATTCCAGCAAGCCAAAGGCCAGGAATAATTAACGATACAGGAATTTCGTGTTCTTATGTAACAAGTTAAAAAGGATTACCTGGTATGGGTCGTCCTTTTTTTATGCCGATTAGTGAAAGAGGGCAACCTGTCTGCTTCTTTTTGCGGGCAGTTTCTTTGCCCTACTTTCTTCACGTACTGGCTGGTTTTCGGCTTCCTAAATCATTGGGTTTTGTAAAAATAATCAGGAAACTATCTTTACAAATATTCTTCTTTGAAATTAACACGCTAACAATTAAAAATTCGCCGGGATGAAATATTTTAAAATAGACAATCTATTACAGTTAACAACAGAGGGTTATCAATTTGTTGTTTGTATCACACACTATGACAAAGTAGGAATGGTGATTGCATATTTATATCCTTTTAAGGATAGACATCTGGCAGAGAATTTTGCAGAAGAATGTATGGAGTACCATCCCGAAGTACTTGAAATTAGTGATCAATCCAGGCAACTGCTAGACAACAGTAACTTTGCCGAAATGTACCTCTCTAGTATTGGAGAACTGTACCTGAGGGCAAGTTATTTTGATAATTCTGAAACCATTTACGTTCTTGTTGACAAAGATCTGAATATAATTGATGTAAATGAGGCAATGCTGAGAAGCCCCCAGATGAAAAGGTCTCAGTTCATTGGTAAAAATTTATCTGAAATATCCTCCAGTACTGCCGAAAGAGGTTTGGACAAGGCCTTTCGTGAGGTGATACGTACTGGAAAGTCGATCATATTGGATGACGTTAAGGGCGATAGCAGGTACGGCGAAGACTACTTTAAGGTAAAAGCTTTTAAGGTGGGTAATGGCGTAGGTATCTCAGCTTCTAATATTAACAACCTGATAAATATGATCAATGTGCTGGAAAACTATGTTTATAAATCATCACATGATATCAGAAGCCCTATTTCAGGCGTATTGGGTCTGTTGGAAATAATTGAGGCAGATAATGAAAAGGATCCTGACAAACTTCGTGAATACCTCAGCATTATACATGGGCAAATTGGGCGATTGGACGAGCTGACAAACATGTTGCTACAGTCTGTAAAATTGGAAAAGCACGTTCGTCCATTTGAAGAGATCGATTTTCATAAAATCGTATCCGATGTACAGGAAATGCTTTCTTATATTGATGGTTACGGCGAGGTTGATTTTCATAAGGCAATAGCCGACATTGATGGGTATTGCTTTGATAAAACAGTATTGATTTTTCTGTTCCAGAATTTAATTGACAACGCTATTAAATATAGAAAACGGAACGGTAGTGAAGCACCGTATGTAAAAATAGAAGTAAAACGCATTTCTGACGGAATAGTAATAACAATTGCGGACAATGGATTAGGCATTAATGAAAAGAAACAACATAAGATCTTCAATATTTTCTTTAGGGCCAACGAAAATCTTCCGGGAAATGGCCTTGGGCTTTACACGCTGAAGAACTCGCTGGAAAAACTAAACGGAAAAATAGCAATGCACAGTGTAGAAAATCAAGGAACTACTTTTACCATTTTTTTGCCCCTTTCGTAATCCATTTCCCTTATTTTATCTATGATACTGTTTAGGAATTCCCAGCTTATATTTCGCCAACAATAGTTTTGAATGAAATCTGATGCATTATGGTGAAAAATCAACAACAATGAATGATTTATCATACATTTACACTACATTTGTTTAGTGTTTCAAAATTTGTATATTTGAATGATATTTTACGCATTAACAATAAATACTGTTATTTATGAATGATATATCATACAATTCCGCACATAGCGATAGCGCTATTCTGGGTGATATTGGCGAGTTCCTCAAATCCAAGCGGATAGACCAAAACCTTACACAGGATGAGGTTGCAGAGCGGGCAGCAATAAGCCGATCAACCCTTAGTCTTGCAGAACGTGGCGAGAATATAGCACTTGCCAACCTGCTTAAGATACTGCGTGTACTTGATGCCCTATACGTGTTTGAGCAGTTCAGGACAGCACCGCAGATAAGCCCATTGCAACTGGCAAAAGAAGACGAAAAGAAACGTAAAAGGGCATCAAAAAATAATTCTCAACCAAATAATGATGATACGGGATGGTAAAGACAGCCTTTGTAAAACTGTGGGGCAAAAGAATTGGTGCCGTAGCCTGGGACGAGAAACAGGAACTTGGATTTTTCGAGTATGACAAAAAGTTCGTTTCCGGTAAGCTGGAAGTTGCACCGGTCAAGATGCCGTTATCGCCACGGGTCTATTCTTTTCCGGAACTGCGCAGTACGGCAACCTTTAAAGGTCTTCCGGGGCTTTTGGCAGATAGCCTGCCGGACAAATACGGTAACGAGCTGATCAATATCTGGCTGGCCAGAAACGGGCGTCCCGAAAATTCGCTCAATCCTGTAGAACTGTTGTGCTTTATCGGCAGCAGAGGCATGGGTGCACTGGAGTTTGAACCTACCACCTTATCTGCTACGGGGAGTTCACGTTCTATTGAGCTTTCCAGCCTGATAGATACAACCATGAAATTACTGGAGAACAGGGAAAATTTTGAAGCCCATACCGACCATGACATGCAGGATGTTTTGCTCGATGTGCTTAAAATGGGAACCTCCGCAGGTGGTGCCCGCCCCAAAGCAATTATTGCCTACAACGAAGCTACCGGCATGATCCGTTCGGGACAGACCTTACAGGAAAAAGGCTTTGAACATTGGCTGATCAAATTTGATGGCGTCCAAGATACCCAGTTCGGGATAACCTATGGCTACGGGCGGGTGGAAATGGCCTACTATAAAATGGCTACCGATGCAGGTATTGATATGATGGAGAGTCGATTGATTGAAGAAGAAGGACGGGCTCATTTTATGACCAAGCGCTTTGACAGGAAGAACGGCAACCAAAAATTGCATGTACAGACGTTTTGTGCCATACAGCATTACGATTTTAACCAGATCAGCAGTTACAGCTATGAACAACTGTTCCAGACCATGCGACTATTGAAACTCTCCTATGCCGAAGCGGAACAGATGTACCGCCGTATGGTATTTAACGTGTTTGCCCGAAACTGCGATGACCATACCAAGAACTTTGCCTTTTTGATGGAACCGGACGGTAAATGGAAATTGGCTCCCGCTTATGATGTATGCCATGCCTACCGACCGGACAGTGATTGGGTGAGCCAGCACAATCTGGGGATAAACGGTAAACGGAAAGATTTTGTAAAAGATGATCTGCTGGTCATTGCCAAACAGAATTCTATCCGTAATCCGGAAGGTATCATTGCAGAGGTATTGGATATTGTAAATAAATGGACTGAATATGCCAAGAAATACAGCGTTGATACAAAATTGGCAAAAGCCATTGATAGTACGCTGATAAGAACCATTTAAAAAAAGGACTATCAGTAATTGGATAGTCCTTTCTTATTTTATCCCTGCTGTACAAGATGCTGCAAATTCGGATCATTCTTAATACGGTCCAGCTCGCTTTCAATTACCACCACAATATCTTGCTTAATCTTCTTATAGTTGGCTTCTATTTCCAGTTTCATTTTATCTGCTCCGTTTTCGTCGGTAAAGGATAATATATCCGGAATTTTGTGGTAGGCTTTAGTTTCTGTGGCGACCAATTCATTATCCACTACAATCTCGGCATGAAATATCTTTTGCTCGATACGTTCATCAAAATTATCTGAAACAGCACCTACAAACATACCCTGTGTTAGGGTTGAGATTTTTGATGCTGGTATAAGGCTATCCAATTGTGTGGAGATAGACGTTGATTTATCGTTACGATTGATGGTCATGCTCTGGCGTTTTTGCAACACCTTACCAAAACGTTCCGAAAGGTTTTTTGCTGTTTCGCCAACAACCTGTCCAGAAAAGATATTGCCAACGGTGTTCTGGATAACCTTTGCTTCTTTATCCCCATAATCCCTAATCAATTGCGAGTAGTCCTGGAAGCCAAGGCAAACAGCCACTTTATTACTTCTCGCAGTTGCGATAAGGTTATCCAGTCCCCTGAAGTAAATAGTTGGCAGCTCATCTATGATAACCGAACTTTTTAGTTGGCCTTTTTTGTTGATGAGCTTTACAATACGCGAATTATACAAGCCCAATGCAGCGGAATAAATGTTTTGCCTATCCGGGTTGTTGCCGACACATAAAATTTTAGGCTCTTTTGGATTGTTGATGTCGAGCGTAAAATCATCGCCTGTCATTACCCAATAAAGCTGTGGCGAGATCATTCTTGATAAAGGAATTTTTGCCGATGCAATCTGTCCCTGTAATTGGTCTTGTGCTCCGCCTTGCCATGCATCCATGAACGGTGACAGATAGTTTTCCAGATCGGGGTATGAAGTTAAAATAGTGAACACGTCTGAATACTTTTTGTTCAGCAATTCTATAGCGTGTGGGAACGTGCAATACTTACCGTTCTCATAGATTTTAAGATACCAGATAATTGCTGCCAATAGGATAATCGGGCTCTCTACGAAGAAATCCCCCTGCTTCTGGATCCAGCTACGGTTGAGGTTCAGCATGATGGTATAGGCGGCTTCGTAGGCATCCGATATATCTGTCATAAAATCGGGGTTCAACGGATTGCAGCGGTGGCTCTTGCGAGGGTCGTCAAAATTGATAACATAGAATTTAGGCTGTACCTTATACTTATCCCTATGCTTTAATAAGTGGTTGTATGCGATTGTAGAAAGGTCGTCAAACTTGAAATCATATATGTACATACTAAAGCCTTTTTCAATCTGCTGTTTGATGTAATTATTTACGATGGCATATGATTTTCCTGAACCCGGAGTACCCAACACAATTGAGGCTCGAAAAGGATTGACAATGTTAATCCAGCCGTTGTTCCATTTTCCTTTGTAGTAAAACTTAGTGGGCAGATTGACAGAGTATTCGTTTTCCATCAATTTGGTTTCCTGCTGGAAACTTTCGTTCTCATTATTGAAAACGTCGTCCATCAGGTTGGTGCGCAGCAAACGACTGATCCATACACCGGCCATCATCAGCGCTATGTAACCCAGGGCAATGGTAAGGATATAAAAGAAAGTAGCGGTGGCCAAAGGCAGCTTCAACAAAGCTGTGTTAAGAAAAAAGAGAACAAAGCCAATGCCCAAAGCGGTGTAGATCTTGGGCCAGGTGATCTTTTCATTTTTAACCCCTTTTGTACCAAGACAACTTAATGCCAGCAATACCAAAGCAAATACCTTGGTGTAAAGTGTGTGCGAAAACAAACCCGCCGTACGCTGGAAATTGCCTAATATCTTATTGATGACTTCCAGTGTCCATCCTATTTCAAGAAAAAAGCCGTAACAGTACCAGTAAAGGTGCATCAGCACTATTAAGATACTTACGGCTCTCATAAATGCCATGATCTTGGCCAGCCCTCTTAAATCGTCTTCTCCCTGCATTATTTTGATTTTTAATGTTCGGGCGTGAATTTAAAGGCTCTTAATAATGGCTATAAGAATGTGGCAGTCAATGGCGTTGCGTGGCAGTGTTTGGCTTTGAATAATAGGTAGCGATGATACAATTTTCTATCTTTATACATTGCTAATAAATATCCAGATAATGGGAAATAGAGTTTCATCTGATGTTATAGAAAAGTGGCTTAGTGCTTGGGCATTATCACGAGAACTACCATTACCAATAAAATTTAAATCAGGTTATAAAGTTGATGTTGGTTATGAGAAACAAAAGGCTCGTTATGTATTTGCGGAGCTAAATGACGATTTTATTCAACTTACAAAAACCATTAACGAAACTTGGGTATTCCTGAAAGTCTGCGCTTCTCCTGAAGATGTTATAAATAAAATTTCTGGCAAATGGGTCATCCAACCACAAGGCTACTTGATGTCTTGCGCTTCGCCAATGAGTATTCCACAAATCAGCCTGCCTGATGACTACATAGTAGAGTTTGAAAATTATAATTCAACAACCCTGATTAAAATTATGACTAAAGACAGGGAACTGGCTTCAATAGGTCGTGTTATTATTGTAGATGATGTAGCTGTGTATGATAGGATTTCAACGGAGGAAAATCATAAGCGAAAAGGTCTGGCAACTTATTTGATGACAGAGCTTGAACAAATTGCAATATCAAAAAACGTTTATAAAAATTTCCTAGTAGCAACAGAACAAGGCAAAATACTGTATCAATCGTTAGGATGGCAAGTTTGTAGTCTTTATACATCGGTTGTCATTCCATCTTAGTAAACATAAATGTTATTTTCTGACTTCTTTGGCGTTTGCATTTCCTCTTCATCTTATTGGCAAAGTCCTGTTTTTGGTAATTTTCGCCCCACATTATTTTGATTTTTAATGTTCGGGCGTGAATTTAAAGGCTCTAAATAGCAGCTGTAAGAATGTGGCGGTTAATGGCAGTGTTTTGCGAGATGTATAAAATAATCATACCGTTTGCCCATAATTACAATAAACAGTAATTTGTATGCCTAATTGAAGTTCAAAAAGAAAACAGTATGATCCCAAGAATTCCGCTCTCGCAGTTCCCAATAAATCCAGTAAAGGATACCGATATAGAAAATGCATACAACTGGTTTAGATCTTTTATCTCAGAAAAAGATTGGTTAAATAGGAAAAACGAAATAGAGAAATATTTGAGTACGGTTGTGAGATCCAGTACTCCATTTTCTGAACCTATTAGCGAGGGAACTCTTCTCGTAATTCAAAAGGATCAGATTGGGTGGTACTTATATCTAGTGCATACTTATTTGTTTGAGCCCCATAAATATGAATATCATCAGGGAGCAAGAGTAGTTCCGATATTTAAAAGGATTGGTATGGATATAGGCCTCGTTGTAAAAATTGAGGGAATAAATAAAAAGATGCGGGATATGTTTAAGAAAAGAACTTCCGAAGCAGATGCGATACTCTTCGAGGTTCTTACAGCACTTTTATGGGTTAGAAATGGCTGGAACGTGAAGACAATTGAGGAAGGAAAAGGAGTAAAAACTCCTGATTTTGAAGTAGTCAAAGGTTCAGAAAAGTGGCAAGTCGAATGTAAACGTCAAATGAAAACCGCTGATTATACGTATAGGGAAACAAAGAAACGTCAAATAATGATATCACAAATCAGCAAGCTACTACTACAATATAATATACTTCTCGACATAAAATTTCACGTAGAGTTGGTTTCGCTTCCAGACAGCTATTTATTTGATTTGTTAAAGGAAATTATACCTACTACAAAAACTCCCGGTAAAATCATATCAAACGGATCTGTCGATATCGAAATTTCATTTGTGGATATCGACCTTGTTCAAAACCACTTAAAACAGTATTTAGTAAAAAACAACTCGCCACAATTTTTGGAGTTAATAGCTCAAAAAGAAGTAGATCATGCTGCGTTCACATCTGGCTTTTTAGGTAATTTCTATTATGTTGGTGACGGCGAAGCGAACAACCTTTATATCAATGAAATTGCAAAAGCATATGGTGTACATTGTTATTGTGATTGCGAAAATGCACTAAATGCAAAAGCTCGTGATGTTAGAAGCCAAATAAACAGTGCTATATCGCAATTTAATCCCAATGCCAATTCTATTATTCATATAGGGATGGAAACTTTTGATGGTCCCGAGGTTGAAATGGCGAGAACTGAAAAGATCGTAAATACCATGTCAAAAATAAATCCTGAAAGCAATAAACTATGTTGGATTTTTTATCATTATTTTCAATCCTATACAAGATCTTATATGGATTGGTACTTTGACGAAACTGTAAGTACCGCTACGTCATTTATTAACCCGGTTCTTCCGATTAAAAAAACATTTTTGATTATTCCCGAAGATGAAGTCTTGATTGAAAATGCCTCTCACTGGAATAAAGAATTACCATAATTCTCTTGTACAATGGTGAAGAGCACTATATTGTTATTTTACATCCTTATCGGTTTCCATGCTACAAAGCATACCTTGAATTTAAGGACTAAACTATAGTAGCCTATGGAAATATCCTTAAATCTAGTCAATACTAATCACTATTTTGCCAACCATGTTCCCCTGTTCTAACCTTTTGAAAGCTTCTTTGACTTGGTCAATTTTGTAGACTGTATCAATAACGGGATGAATATTATTTATCTCAATGGCACGGTTCATTTTTAAAAAACTTTCTGCACTGCCGGTAGCCAAACCCTGGATGCGTATAAAAGACATATTGATAGCATGTTTATGGATGTCAATAGGCAATGCCGACCCTGATATAAATCCGGCAGTCGCCAAAAAGCCATTTTCTTTGAGAGAGAGCAAAGATTGCTCTACCGTCTTCGTACCTGCTATATCCAAGGTAATATCCACACCATGTCCGCCATTGAGCCGTATTACTTCTTTATGCCAATCAGGATATGCTGTATAATTGATGACAGCATCCGCTCCAAGCTCCAGCAATTTTTGCGCTTTCGCTTCCGTGCTGGTAGTTGCTATCACTTTGGCTCCGGCAGCCTTTGCCAATTGCAATGCGAAAATGGAAACCCCACCTGTGCCTTGTGTTAGAACACTTTGACCTAATTGCAAGTTAGCTTGATTGATCAAAGCATGCCATGCCGTTACGGCTGCAATAGGTAAGGTACAAGCTTCCTCAAAGCTTAAATTGCGAGGCGCCTTTACGATCCCGTATTCAGGTAGGCACACGTATTCTGCCAGAACGCCCTGCGTTTGCCAAGCAACCCTTGTGTTATATTCTTTTTGAAAATCACCCTTTATCCAGTCCTGCACATATTGGATCGCAACACGATCGCCAACTTTCCATCCGCTTACATCTTCTCCCAATGCCTCGACAATTCCTGCGCCGTCTGATACAGGTGTATAAGGAAGATCGGGCAGGTCTTTGTAGAAATTACCAGCTGCCAGCAGCGCATCCAGATAATTTAACGATACGGCTTTTATCCTTACCAGTACTTGCCCACGTTTGGGAGTTGGTCTTGGGATTTTCTTTACTTGTAAATGGTCAATGCCGAACTGGTCTAATTGTACTGCTTTCATATTTTTTTTTATTTGTCATCTATTGATGTAGTTTATAGGCTAATGACCACTTTGCCTATATTTTTCCCGATTTCGGCATACGAATGTGCCTGGGCAATTTGTTTTATATTAAAGCCATTGGGGTCAATCAGTGGCTTTACTTTTCCCTGCTCCACCAGTTCTGTAATGTGTCTTAAAATCTCGCCGTGTTCCCTTTTCCCTGCTTCGTCATTGTAAAGGATAGGAATAATCATATATACGGTATGAAACGTCAGTGCTTTTTCGTGAATAGGCGATATATCAATCTTGTCCAATGACACGGTTGTCACTACTGTTCCTTTTCTTTTGACAGCTTCAAAACTGTTTGTTAAATGCTGATTTCCTATGGTATCAAAAACAACATCAAACCCTTTACCGTCAGTGTATTTTTTTACAAACTCCTGCACTGTTTCTTTTTTATAATCAATCGTGTAGTCAGCTCCTAATTCCTTAACAATTGCAGCTTGCTGTTCGCTGGAAACAGTAGCATAAACTTCCGCTTCCAACACTTTGGCAAATTGAATTCCCAGATGTCCAACACCTCCAACACCTCCGTAAATCAGTACTTTTTGACCGGACTGTATGTTGGCTCTCTGAAAAATGGCTTCGTAGGCTGTGATACCTACCAAGGGAATAGCCGCTGCTTCGGTAAAGTCGATGCCGTTCGGCATTTTAGATAATAATCTGTAATCGGCTTTTGTATATTCAGCCAAAGCACCGTCAATTCCGATTACACCTCCTATGCAACCATAAACAGGATCCCCAGCTTGAAACTCCCTGACATTGGCTCCTGTTTTTTCTACTATACCCGAAACATCTCCATGCAGGATTGCAGGAAACGAAGGAACAAGATGCGGTAAATGCCCGCCTCTTATTTTGTAGTCAATGGGATTAATGGATGTTGCCTTTACTTTTATCAACACCTCATTATCGTTTAGCGATGGGATAGGAAGCTCAATTGTCTGGAATGTGTCTTCCGGCTTACCAAAACACTTAATTACTACTGCTTTCATCTTTTTATTTATACAGAACTATGATCACAAAGGTAGCTTGGTTGTTTTTGGTATCGCCGTAAGCAAACAGGATAAAACGGTATCGTGATTGGATAGGTCTATAATGGTAATATTTTTTTTTACCTTAGCATTATGGAGCAGTTACATGACACTTTTGCAATTGAAATTGCTGAGTATGAGGAATGGCAGCATAGAAGCCGTAAAAACAATTTCTTTGAATTGGTTTACATTTTGGACGGTAATGGCTTTCATAGTGTCAACTATGTAGATTATCCATATGAGGAAAACGGTATTTTTCTCTTACCAACAGCGAAATGTCATCAATATATTATCAAAAAACCGACAAAATTCCTGTTTGTCCGTTTCACTGGAAGTTATTTTGTTTCCAGTACAAATCACGTTGATTATAGTTGCTGGTTCAGCAGGCTGAACTTCATCATGGGCAACCATAACCACCTGTCAGGTGAGTTGATTGGAGATCCCGACGATAGAAAACAGCTTAAAAGGCTTTTAGATATAATACTGTATGAATATAATAGAAAAGACATCTGCTCTTCATTTATTATTCAAAATACGTTAGTTTCTGTATTGGCAGTCATTTGTCGAAACATTCAGCAAAGGGAATGGAATGAACGGACTTTCAATGACGAAAAGTTTGTAGATTTACTCAACTTCATCAGCTTCAATATTCTTGCTCCCGAAAAGTTGTCCGTCAAATTTTTGGCCAACAAATTCCATCTTTCTGAAACTTACTTTAGTGAATATTTTAGGCGGAACGCCTCGGAACGATTTCAGGATTACGTATTAAAATCCAAATTACGTATTGCCCAATCAAGGGCAAAATTTACGGATAGTCCTATACAGGAAATTGCACTGGAATTAGGATTTACAGACAGTAGCCATCTTAACAGAATGATGAAAAGCCGGTTTGGGAAAGGTATGCGTGAAATAAGAAAAGAAATGCAGAAGTAATTTGAAATAAAATACAACACCTATGAAGTACCAGAAAAAAAATCAATATCAAAACTTCTATGTAATCACCGGCGGCCCAGGAGTTGGTAAAACAAGTGTAATAGATGAATTATCTCAGTGTGGTTATTCGATTGCTATAGAAGATGCCAGAAGAATTATTAGGGAACAGATAGTAATTCAAGGTGATGGTCTGCCATGGCGAAACAAATCGCTCTATGCACAATTGATGCTTGAAGCTTCCATTGAAACATATCAAAGGATAAACGCAGATCTACAATCGGAAAAAGTATTTTTCGATAGAGGCATATTGGATACCTTATGTTATATGAATATGGAACAAATTCCTATTCCGTCGGAAGTAGACAAGTTGATTTCAGATTATCCATACAACCGAAGAGTATTTATACTTCCGCCCTGGGAAGAAATATACAAAACAGATAATGAAAGAAAGCAGAGCTGGGATGAAGCTATTCATACCTTCGATATGATGAAACAAACTTATTTGCACTATGGCTATGAAGTTATTGAAGTTCCAAAAAACAGTATTAAAGATCGATGCCAGTTTATCCTAAGCCAAATCCAATAAACACTCTCTTTTTATTGGCAGATTTTGTTACTTACGATCCTATGCTATGTATTAGACTAGCCCTGCAATATTATAGGTAGCACGACAGTGGATTATTATGTTCAGTAAAAGATATCTTTTTACGGAAACCCGTATCCCCCGCCTTTCTAAATTATTTATTTTTGTTCAAAATTAAAACCTAAACTTATGGCAGAATTTGACGAAAATGATCTTATCAATGGAGATTATGAGAACACAACAACGGACGGCGACAACCCAAATTATACAGCTATTCGCGATAGAATACGTGTAAATAAAAAAGAACGTTACGAAGTTATTTATTTTTGCAATGCTTTTGTAAACGGCTACGAGGTCCCGAAAACAAAAGCAAGTTTTCAGAACGTTGAGAAGTTAATTCGGCTTCCTCAAGCAAGTGGTATTGTCATGAGGGATGAGCTAAATAAATTTGTCGCTCAAAATTGGAATAAGGGCTTGGTATAAGCACTTGCAAAAATTAAAGGGCTATCCCTATTTTTTTGGATAGTTCCTTTATTTTGACCTATTCTGACGTTTACGTCTCCTCCTCATTTTGTTAGCAAAATCCAGTTCTTCGTAATCTTCGCCCTGTGCTTCTGGAAGCAAACCGCCCAATGCTTCAATCAAACCATCTTCGTGTTTTTCAGTATTTAAGAAGTCGAATAACTGATGAGGTTTTTCATCGGGCAAATCTTCCGTATCATTCGACCGTGATATTTTTGGTTGGGATTGGGCAGGCTCTTTAATCTCTGGTTTGATATTGTTGTTCCAATAATCATTAAAGATGCTGGCGGAAAGTTCCTTTGCCAAACGTGAGCCGTTCCAAACCGCTTTTGAATTGTGGTCAATGAACGTCATTCCGTAAATACGACCTGTATCATTCCTCCTTACCACTACATTAATTCCCTGTACGGCTAACTGCTTTTTAAAGTTCAATTCATCACTTGTAGTTTGCAGGGCAATGGTAACGGCAGATTGTAAAGTTTTTTGGGTTGGGTGGTCTTTCAAATCCGTTTTGCATTTCGCAAAATGCAGTTCCAAAGCCGGAAGCCCAGCATTCTTTCCGAAAAGCGAAGCCTTGAAAGGATGTCCGGCTCTTTCGCCCTTTTCATTTAAGGGGATATACAATAGTCCCTGCTTCATCTTTCCGTGCAATTCGCCTTCCACTTTCTCGGCAGTGATATTAAATAAGGAAAGTAAGGCATTGTATTCTCCCAGTGTTTGGTATTTGTAGTAGTTCGGCAAGTGTCGGACTACCGAAGCGATTTGGCTTTTTACATCTCCAGCTTTGTAATCTACTGGACGGAAGATCTTGTCGTTCTGGTTGCGCTCCTTATCCGTTGCAGGTATTAATCCGTGTTGCTTTTCGAGCTCACGGCATACATTCATAGACTGCATTTTCTCGAATTTGTCCGAAATCTTTTTACCCTGTTCATTCACACAGACCGATACAATATGGATATGACTGCGGTCAATATCTGTATGTTTGAACACCACAAAAGGCTGATCGCCGTAGCCCATTTCACGCATATACTGCTCCGCCATTTCCCTGAACTTATCATCGCTTACCTTATCATTCGGGTCGGGATTGAGTGAAATATGCAATGTATGTTTCTCGGTATTGCGGTTGGCGATGAGATATGGCGCAAAAGATTGTGCCAGTTGTGCAACGGAATAATGTCCGTTTGCTGTTTCGATCATCTTATTGGCAAATAAAATCTTTCCGTTTTCATGTTCCACTTTAAGCTGATTGTACGCCAACGCGCCATATAAATTCCCGCTCCTGCCAATTTTCGCTATCATTTCTAAGGCTGTTTTTTCAGGTATTTTGCTTCAAATTCTTCGGTTAGCTGAATGATTTTTTGGCAAAGCATCGCCATTTCAGCTGTCTGTTTTTCCAATTTGTATAGAAATGCTGCCGCCTTTTTCTCGGAAAAATTCTTGTACAACAGCTTTACAATCTGGTTATAATTCACACCAACGGAACGAAACTGGCTATGAAATGATGTCAGCCGCATATAAAAATCCACCGTTCCTTTGTCAATCTTAACGGATTTCATTTCCTTGCTGAACAGCAGGGAAATGATAAACTTTGCTTTGTTGGGCTTTCCCGATGCTTCAAAAAGTGATAATAGTTTAGCATTTTCTTCGTCCGTCAGACGGAAAACATGGCGGTGGATGCTTGGATCACTTTTAGGTGTCCGTCCGCCCTTGTTCTGTTTATTGTTATTATTCTCGTTCATCACAAATCCATTTTTAATCTACACAAAACCTCGACTTCGGAGAGTGTTTTCTGCCCCCTGCAAAGGGCAAGTTGTTTTGAGGCACGAACTCGGTTTCGAGTGCCTCAAAACACAACTTGCCGTGTTCCGGTGAACACAAAAATCCGCCCTGCGGGACGGATTGAATGCAACAGGGAAAAACGGCTCGATGCCGTTGCTGTTACCCTCCATTTTGCCAAAAGACTTTTGCATAAATCCGTTAATAAAATTCATTACACAAAGTAAAGCCCTGCTTTTGAGAGCATTGCAATGCAATACCCGGACAAACACTGCCTTTGAGTGCCAAATACTGCCACCTTGATAGAACCGCTTGTCAATCTCTTTTTATTTGTACCAACAGAAGGATATAAGTGCGTAGATAGTTATTCAGGTAACAACCTAAGTACAGAACTATCGAGGTAGGTAAATAAGGAAACAGGTACATGAACAACTACCTATTCAGATACCTGAAAAGGTAGTTCTGTACACACCAATGCAGATACGTAATTAAATAGGCCTGGTTGTACAAATCTGCTTAGCTACATACCGATATAGGTGTACAGATGAGTGCTTAAGCAATCTGGTATAGAGGTGCATAATTATCTGCCGAAGTATATGGGTACAGAGCAGCACACCTATTTACTGTAGCACATAAGTATCTGGCTACTGAAATAAGCACTTACATACATAGGTGATTGAGTATATAACAATTAAATAATTAAAAGATGAACGTAAAACACAAAACAGTATTTATCGCCTTTTCTTCTCAAAAAGGCGGAGTTGGCAAAAGCACGTTTACAACGCTTGCAGCGAGTACGATGCACTACCGGTTGGGCTACAACGTAGCGGTATTTGATGCGGATTTCCCGCAGCACAGCCTGTTGAAAATGAAAGATCGCGATTTAAAAATGGTAATGGAAAACGAAGCATTGAAAAAACAGGCGTATAACCAATTTATGACCATCAATAAAAAAGCATATGAAATTATTCAGCACAGGGCAGATAGCGTATTGGAAGCAGCTCAGGAATATGTAAATGCATCTCCTGTTCCAATTGATGCTGTATTCTTTGACCTGCCAGGAACTGTAAATACGCCGGGCATTTTGAAAGCACTGGCAGGCATGCACCACATTTTTACTCCGATCACGGCAGACCGTGTAGTAATGGAAAGTACGCTCGTTTTCACACAGCTTATGAAAGATATCATTATGAAAGAAGGTAAAACTTCTATAAAAACCATTAACCTCTTCTGGAACCAGGTGGATGGCAGGGAGAGTACGCCATTATATGATGTATATAACACTCTTATCCATCAATTGGGAATAAGCCTGATGCAGAACCAGGTCAAGAACAGCACCCGCTTTCGTAAAGAAAGCGAAGCCAACAGTAAAGTCGTTTTCCGTTCAACGCTGATGCCACCTGATGAACGGCTGATGAAAACCTGTCAATTGGACCTGTTTATTAACGAATTTCTAAACATCATTCAATTGTAAGCATTATGGAAAAAGAAAATAAGAAAAAAATTACTCCCGATATCAACGAGGAACTGATGATGAGCCTTATGGTGGATGGCGTAAAAAAAGAAGGTTTGCGGCTTCCCCCGGAACCAAGTCCTGAAAAGGAAGAAGATAAACCTAAAGAACCGCCACCTGAGAAGCCAGCGGTTAGGGATAAGAACCGGACAAAGCGTACTGCTGAAGCAGATTACGAAAATATCTTTTTCAAAAAATCGGATACTAATGCCCGTGACGGAAAAACGGTCTACGTCCGACCGGAATTTCACGAAAAGCTCACACGTATTATTCAGGTCATTGGTGGAGACAAGATTACTATTTACGCTTATCTGGACAACTTGCTGGATTACCATTTTCAGGAATTTGGCGAACAGATTACCAAGAGCTATAACGATAAGTATAAACCCATTTAATAATTAGGGATATGGAAAAGAACCATAAAATAACCAGGGCGAAGAATACAAACAGAACGTATTCTTCTAAATTCCTTAAAAGGAACACATTGAAAGGCAGGGGCGATAAATCTATTTATGTACGTCCTGAATACCACGAAAAGCTTACCCGGATAGTGAAAATTATCGGTGCTGGAGAAATTCCATTGTATGCCTATCTGGATAATATCTTAAAGCATCATTTTGAGTTGCATTCCCAAGAAATTCTCGAAGAGTATAACAAGAATAATAAACCCATTCTATAACGTATCTGATCATGAAAAACTTATTTAAGAAAAGGACACCATCTAAAAAAACAGCACAATATAGTGCCCGTTTTTTAGCCAATCGGTTTCCGTCGGGCCGTAACGGCAAGGTCGTTTACATACGTCCCGAATACCACGAAAGATTACTCCGAATAGTGCAATTAACCAGGGGAGAAAAAACAACGCTCTACTCATACATCGACAATATCCTTGAACACCACTTTAGTGAGTTCGGGGACGATATTAAAGATTATTTCAGCGAACATTTTAAACCCATTTTATAGTTATGGAAACAGTAATTGTGATATGCCTGCTGATAGTCATTGCCCTGCTTTTACAGGACAAGATTGTCATTAAAAAAAAGTCGGAGCAAAAGCCGACACAGGAAAAAGTCAATCCGAATTTGCCCGATATTATGGGGCAGCCTAAGCCAGCAAGAAGCCTTTTGGTGCCAAACACTGCCAATGAACGCCAAATTGATGAAGTAGAGATAAACCCTGATAATTTAGACATCGAATACGACGAAAACGAAAACGTTGGCATTCAAATTCCGCAGGAAGAGCTGGACGAAGTTTTCAGTAATATGCCTGATTTTGAGGAAGAGGAAGAAGAATGGAACAGGTACGGAATATCTGGTGGCGATGACAGTCTTGCCCAAGGGGTTACCTTTGACGAACTAAGCTCCGTAGGGGCATTGCTCCAAAAAGAAAATTTGGAACAATCCCAAAAGGAAACAGCGATAGCTATAGTTCAAAGATTACAGGGAACTGAATTATTCAGCCTGCTGGAAAATTCCATAGAGGGTGCTTCCCGAAAAATTGCCGAGCTTTTGGACAGCACGCTCCCATCTGAAACGGAAGCCGGTTCTTCCACTTTGCGGAAAAATGATTTGAGTGATTTTGACATTGGGGAGTTTGTCTGAAAGGCAATTCCCCTTTTTTATTTACGAACAAATAACATCATACTATTATGGAAAGAGAACTCCCACTCATCAATATTCAGGGTACTGCCTTTGTTGTTGATGTAGAAAATCTGATCCTAAAAGAAAAAGCTAACGAAAACAACTTTATCCCTTTTGGCTATATGGCTGATGTCTCAGATGGATATGAATTTGAATATGGGCTGGACAGCAGGAACATTCGCAATATCTGGACAGACGAAGAAAGTGTAAGGGTAACAATACCTCCATTGGTGGAACTTGATCCCATTCGTATGTCCCAAAAGTACAATGTACCGATGGATCAACTAAAAGGAAAAACAGATTTTGAGATCATGGTAGACCAACAGGCATTTGATCTTCGGGTGAATAAAGGTGTGTTACCAACCATTGATATTGCGGGCGATATATTTTATGTGGTTCTTGACAAAGAAAGGCTTATCCCCAAAGATAATCCTGCGTCTGAAGGAATACCATTACCTTCTTTTGCACAGTACGATCAAGTACTCGGAGAAAATGTATTTGCGTACGATCCTAAAAAACGTGACATAACAGACCTTGATTATTTGAAGATAACAGAAGTTCCCAAAAACCTTATAGCGATCAGATTACCATTCAGCTTTACGCTGGATCCTGTTGGTTGGAACCTGATATTCAACAGGGATGTAAAGTTCGGATTGAAAACAAGTAACCTTAAAATGCAGTTCAACGCACCGCAAATACCCTGGGAGAAAACCGATTTACCGGAAATTATTAAGGAAAATATAGAACAACTAAAGCGAAAAGAAACTGAACGGATGAAACAGTCATCAACGAAGCCTGTCATCAATAAACAAAAACGTGGACGCAGATTATAAATGTTTACTCCATTTAAGAGTGCAACGATTATGATTAAAACCTGATCAGGATTGTCTTTTAAAATAATAAATATGGAAAATGAATTATCACCTACCACTAATATAGAACCAGGCAGCTTGCTTGACCTGCGTTTGAATAAAGGCATACTGCCTACTCTTGATATTGCAGGCCATACATTTTATGTTGATTTACAAATGGGCAAGCTGAGACCAAAGGACGACTTTAAATCCAAGGGAATAAATTTTACGGAAATAAAAGAGTACTATGACCGTGATAGACGGGCTTATGTCATTCCCTATAACCCAACGACACGCGAATTTCAACAGGACGATGTTTCCAAAATAACCGAACTTCCTACAGATATTATCATAGTACAGTTTCCAAGCCAGTATGAATTGGATATAGTAGGATGGAATAAAAAATATGGCAATAGCCTTAAAGGTCAGGATCTGAAGCAAATGCACTTTGAAGCCCGTACCCTGCCGTGGGTTGATACCAATTTGATAGAACATATAAAACTTAACGTAGCAGAACAGCTACAACCAAAAGAAGAATATGTAGTGAATGAGCGAAAGGATAACCTGTACAGGATACCCAGCGATACAGAGAGGTTACTTCCAACATATAAAATATACGGAACAGAATTTATCGTTGACGTCAATCAACTGGAACTTCGTGAAAAAGCCAATCCGAAAAATGTGATTTCTATATCCGATATGGATGAGAAAGCAATACAGGGCTACAGTTTTTGGTACAGCCCAAACAGTAAGGGCTTGACGACATATGCTGAGCAGGGAGCAAAATTGGCAGAGATACCCGACTTCGTAAAACTTGACCCAATAGGAATGGCAAAGAAACATAACATTGCAGAAGATAGAATGGCGGGAATGGACGATTTCAAGCTAATGGTTAATCAGGATGCCTTTGATAAGATTGCTTACAAAGGGATTATCCCAACGATAGATATTGCAGGACACACGTTTTATGTTGACTTGTTTAATGACAAACTACATCCTAAAGATGATATTTGGTCACGTGGCATTATCTTTTCCGAACTGAAATATTATTATTCGCACAAAGACAACACCTTTACCATTCCCTACAACCAAAGGACGCACACCTTTCAGGAAGTGAGCCTCAATGTCAAGGAAATACCCCAAGACCTTATTGTTGTACAAATTCCCGGCAAACGTATTCTTGACCCAATTGGGCAGAATAAGACAAATGACCTGAATACTTCGGACTATCTAAAAAAAATGGGAGTACATCTGCATTTTGAAGCCAAAACAATTCCCTGGCATCAGACCCGTTTTGCGGAAACTGTAAAGCGTAACAACGGACAAGAAGTAAAGGCAGAGCAAAAACCATCCATTAGTCCAAAGCTAGAGGAAAGTACAGTCAGCAAAAGAAAAGGCCGAAGAATGTAAAAAAAATGAACAATGGAGAGAGAACTGCCAACTATTAATATTGAAGGCACCGACTTTATAGTCGATGTAACCAAGCTGGAACTTAGGGAAAAATCTGACCAGAAGAATACCATTCCATTTGAGGATATGCGTAATGTTGGTGATGGCTATGCTTTTGAGTATAGCCTGAAGAATAAAAATCTTCCCGATTTGTTTGATCGTGAAAGTAGAACGGTCAAGATTCCTGAATTTGTAATACTTGATCCGATAGGAATGGCCAATAAATACAACCATCCTGTAGACGGGATAAAAGACAAGTCAGATTTTGAGCTGATGGTCAATCAGCAAGCGTACGATATGCGTGTAAACAAAGGTATATTGCCAACGGTAGATATTGCCGGTCATACTTTTTACGTTGACATCCGAATGGACATGCTTCGACCTAAAGATGATTTCCTTTCTAAAGGTATTGTACTCTCCGATATCGAGAACTATTACGATGAAGACAAAAGAACCTATACCATTCCCTACAACCCAAAGACACACGAATTTCAGGAGCCTGATTATCGGAATATTAAAGAGCTTCCCAAAAATTTAATCGCTGTTGAGTTTCCCTCTGAAAGATTGCTTGACAGAATTGGATGGAACAGGCAGTACGGATTTGAATTAACACACGGGCTGGTAAAGCAGGGCTTAGAATTACAGTTTGCTGCGAAGCAAATCCCCTGGGAAAAAACCTTTCTTGTTGATTTGATTAAAAGTAATCTAAAAACCGAAAAGAGCCAACAAAAGGATGCCGAAAAACAACAACAAAGCCCACCGAAGAAAAATAAACCGAAAGGTCGGAAAATGTAAATCTTAATTTTTTTGAACGATGGAAAAGGAATTACCTGAAATTGAAATCGATGGAACGAAATACGTGTTCGATATCAACCAACTTGCATTAGTTGAAAAAGACAGGCCTGAAGAAAGGAAACTGTTTTTTGACGAGATGAAAGATTATGGTACACATTATGAATTTGTGTTAAACAGAAACTCTAAACGTCTGGATCAATATAGAACAGAGTATGGTATAGATGCATACATTACCGGAAAGCATAGCTTCGCTGTTATTACAGTACCACGAATGGGTGAGATAGACCCCGAAGGTATGAGTAGAAAATATAATTGTTCTCTTGAAGAAGTCCGTCAGAATAGTGATTTGGATATAATGATAAAGGAGGCTTATGACAAAAGAGTGAATAAGGGAATGTTGCCAACGATTGAAATAGAGGGGCACACATTCTATGTGGATCTGCGAATGGATAAACTTAGACCCAAAGATGATTTTCTATCCAATGGAATTGTATTCTCCCAAATTGAAGATTACTTCAACGATACTACTGAAAAATATATTATTCCCTATAATCCTCAAAAAAAGGAATTAGGTGAGATAGACTATGAAACCATTACCAAAATTCCAAAAGACCTTGTAGTAGTGGAAATACCAAGCGAGTTAGCAATGGACCCGATTGGATGGAACAGACTACATGGATTTGATCTTAAAGACGGACTAAGGGAAACCGGTTTACAGATGAATTTTGGCGCTAAAAAAGCAGATTGGGAAGACATCTATGTTCCTCAGAAAATCAAAGAGAATTTAGAGAGAGAAGGTAAGCATCAACAAAAGGCTGCGCCTGGTGCAAAACATTTATTGATCGAACACGGAAAGGAATACGCAAAAAAAAAGGATAATGGGAGAAAAGGCCCGAAACTATAATCCGATAATGTTGACTTTGTTAATTTAACTTACGGCACTTATAGCCTTTGGATTGGATTTCAGATTGTATTCACATCATTACGTTTGCCTGAAACTACCGACCCTCGGCAAAAGCAAGGCATGCATCACGGTGGATTTTCCCAAACTCCCAAGTATAAAGGTCTGTGCAAAAACCATTCACGGCCGATTTTGTCCGCTTCCCTTTTGTTTTAAGTGACAGTGTTTCAAATCATACATAATTTTAATGTGATAAAATAAATTTATGCTTATGAATAAGACAATCGCATTTGGGGTCAATCTAATGATTGGGCTACTCTTTCTCCTTGGTACTTCCAGCGTCATGGCCCAGCAGGAAACAAAGGTTAAGGTTACCGGTATGAAATCGGCTAAGGGAAAAATCATTCTCAATGTATTTAAGGACGATGCGCAGTACAACGATGAAAAGCCCTTCAAAACATTCAGCTTTGATAAAAAGGCAATCAGTAATGGGGAGCTTACTATATCGGTTGATCTGCCACAGGGTACTTATGGAATCACGCTTGTAGATGACGAGAACGGAAACGGTAAAATTGATAAGAACCTTATCGGCATGCCAAAAGAAGGATTCGGTTTTTCCAACTTCTATATGGAAAAACTGAAAAAACCAGCTTTTAATGATTTTAAGGTAGACCTTAAATCTACATCTGATATTAATATCAAGGTGAAATACATGTAGGGAAATTTTAAAGCAAAAAATAATAAGATCAAGGCTGTCCGTTTGGACAGCCTTTTTCATTTCTCCAAGGCGAAGCACCGCAAATTACTGAAAGCATCGAATTCCAAAACTCATTCACAAGTTTCCTATAGGAATAATAAGGCCTTTTTTCTATTCTGACTATTTGTGCTAGATACCACTTTTTACGTAGATCGTGTTGGCTATCAACGTAAATTCATACACAATTATAAGTGTGTCATTTAGGTATTAGCTCCTTTTATCTGATCTAGTTCAGTATTCATAAGTCCTGCGCCTTTGAGAACCGAAATGATAAAATCGGTTTTTTTTCTTTGATATTCTTCTCTCGATATGTTTAAATCCTCAACCAGTAATTTTTTAAGTGCAGAATACTCTACAACAAGATTTGCATCTTTAATTAAAGCATCCCTAAATAATAGATGGTTTTTAAGTGCCAGGCTATCTGAGTAACAAACATAAAGATGGTGTGCAACCGATTTTTGTATTGGATTGGTGAAAGGTACATGATCAGAAACTTGTCCAAATGCAAACCGGCCTTCAATTCCTTGTTCACCTTTAGTCTGGTAGCCAAGTTTTTCAAGCCTACTTGTTATCAGCCCTAGTACTCCCTCTCTGCCAATAATAATATCAATATCTAAAATTGGTTTTGCAAATAATCCTGGCACGGCTGTGCTCCCAATATGTTCTATGCATATTTCTAAGTCTTTAAGTTCATCTTCAAGGACCTTTTTTATTTGTTCAAATTCTGCTTTCCATTTTGGATCATATGGTTCAATATAACTGATCATTTTGTAAATCCTTTACTATTTCTAATGGTTATTATGTCTGCATGCAAAGTTAAAAAAAGTATCTCCAAAAGCCATCGCCAGACAAACACTTCCTCTGACTGCCACTTTGTTATAACGCCTTGATTTCCGAAACACCTTTGTCCCGAAAGCCCGTAAGGTGCGGGAGAACAATAACAAATTAATGTGTTTCAATTATGGAAAAACAGAGAAAAAAAGTTTTGTTGGCAGCAGTGGCAATGCTGTCAGGAATTGGTGCGTTCGCACAGGGAAACGGTTCTGCGGGTATCAACGAGGCTACCCAAATGGTAACAAGTTATTTCGACCCCGCAACCCAGTTAATCTACGCAATCGGTGCGGTGGTTGGGCTCATCGGAGGCGTTAAGGTGTACAACAAGTTCAGCTCCGGCGACCCTGACACAAGCAAGACTGCGGCTTCGTGGTTTGGTGCGTGTATCTTCTTGATTGTTGCCGCTACCATCCTTCGTTCATTCTTCCTTTAATCTTTCGCCTTATGAATTACAATATCAACAAAGGCATCGGAAGAACGGTGGAATTTAAAGGGTTGAAAGCACAATACCTGTTCATCTTCGCTGGCGGACTACTCGGTACGCTTATCCTGGTGATGATACTGTATATGGCAGGTGTAAACTCTTACATCTGCCTCTTCCTCGGAGTAGGCGGTGCTTCGCTGATTGTGTGGCAGACCTTTTCACTTAACAGGAAATATGGCGAACACGGATTGATGAAAATAGCAGCCAATAAAAGGCATCCCCGCTATATCATCTGCCGCAAGCCCGTACACCGCTATTTAAAATTCACACCTAAACAGAATGCCGTATGAGAAATGTAGCAAAGACCACCACGTTGGAAAGCAAGTTTCCTTTACTGGCAGTAGAAAACAACTGCATCCTTTCCAAAGATGCAGACATTACCGCCTGTTTTGAAGTACGTTTGCCGGAACTGTTCACAGTAGCCTCAGCGGAATATGAAGCCATTCATTCGGCCTGGCACAAGGCCATCAAGACCTTACCCGATTTTACGGTTATCCACAAACAGGACTGGTACATCAAGGAAAGTTATGCACCTGATCTGGCAAAGGAAGACCAGAGTTTTTTGGCTAAATCCTACCAACGCCATTTCAACGAGCGACCGTTCTTAAACCACTACTGTTACCTGTTCCTGACCAAAACGAGTAAAGAGCGTATGCGCATGCAAAGCAACTTCAGTTCGCTTTGCAAAGGATCGCTTATACCCAAAGAAATAAGGGATAAAGAAGCGATACACCGCTTTATGGAGGCAGTGGCCCAATTTGAGCGTATCGTGAACGATAGCGGTTTTATAAGCCTGCGACGTTTGACCGAGGAAGATATTATCGGTACCGACGAAAAACAGGGATTATTGGAACAGTACCTTACGCTATCGAGAGATGCAGGAACACCGATGCAGGATATCGCACTCGGAGCGGAAGAAGTCCGTATCGGAAACAAAAGGTTGAGCCTGCACACCTTGTCCGATACGGATGACCTGCCAGCATCGGTATCAGCAGACACCCGTTTTGAAAAACTGTCTACCGACCGCAGCGACTGCCGTCTGTCATTTGCCGCACCCGTGGGATTGTTGCTGAGCTGTAACCATATCTACAACCAATACTTGTTTTTGGATAACAGCGAAGCCAATCTCCAGAAGTTTGAGAAGTCCGCAAGGAACATGCACTCTTTGGCTCGGTACAGCCGTGCCAACCAAATCAACAAAGAGTGGATAGAAAAGTACCTGAACGAAGCCCACAGCTTCGGGCTGTCTTCCATCCGTGCGCACTTCAACATCATGGCGTGGTCGGAAGATCCGGCAGAACTAAAACAGTTAAAGAATGATTGCGGTAGTGCCTTGGCATTAATGGAGTGTAAGCCTCGCCACAACACGACGGACGTGGCTACTTTGTACTGGGCAGGAATGCCTGGCAATGCAGGCGATTTTCCGAGTGAAGAAAGTTTCTATACGTTTATCGAACCTGCCTTGTGTTTATTCACGGAAGAAACCAATTACCACAATTCGCCTTCGCCATTCGGTATCAAGATGGCTGACAGGCTTACGGGAAAACCAATTCATCTGGATATTTCCGATCTGCCGATGAAGCGTGGGATTATCACGAACCGGAACAAGTTTATACTTGGTCCATCGGGTTCGGGCAAATCATTCTTCACAAATCACATGGTAAGGCAGTATTATGAGCAAGGCGCACACGTCCTGCTAGTCGATACAGGTAACTCGTATCAGGGACTATGCGAACTCATCAAGGGAAAGACCAAAGGCGAAGACGGCGTTTACTTCACCTACACCGAAGACAATCCGATTGCCTTTAACCCTTTCTATACCGATGATGGCGTATTTGATATCGAAAAAAGGGAAAGCATCAAAACCCTGATCATCACACTATGGAAGCGTGATGATGAACCGCCGACCCGTTCGGAGGAAGTGGCATTATCGAATGCGGTAAGTGGCTATATCGAACGTATCAAGACGGAAGATGTGTACCCGTCATTCAATGGCTTCTATGATTATGTAAAAGGCGACTACCGCAAGGTTCTGGAGGAAAAGCAGGTCAGGGAAAAAGACTTCGACATTGCCAATTTTTTGAACGTACTCGAACCCTATTACAAAGGTGGCGAATACGATTACCTGCTGAACTCAAACAAGCAGTTAGACTTGCTTTCCAAACGCTTCATTGTGTTTGAAATTGATGCCATAAAGGATCATAAAATCCTTTTTCCCATAGTCACGATTATCATTATGGAGGTGTTTATCAACAAGATGCGCAGGCTAAAAGGTATCAGAAAGCTCATACTAATTGAAGAAGCCTGGAAAGCGATCGCCAAAGAAGGTATGGCGGAATACATAAAATATTTGTTCAAAACTGTCAGAAAATTCTTCGGAGAAGCAATAGTCGTAACCCAAGAGGTTGATGACATCATCCAGTCGCCCATTGTGAAAGAAAGTATCATCAATAACTCCGACTGCAAGATCCTCTTAGACCAGCGCAAGTATATGAACAAGTTCGATGACATACAGGCAATGCTCGGATTGACCGACAAAGAGAAAGGACAGGTACTTTCCATCAATATGAATAACGACCCAAGCCGATTGTACAAAGAGGTTTGGATCGGCTTAGGTGGTACGCACTCGGCAGTCTATGCCACCGAAGTTAGTTTGGAGGAGTATCTCGCATACACCACGGAAGAAACCGAAAAGATGGAAGTGATGCAGCTCGCTTCCGAACTGGACGGCAACGTCGAACTCGCCATCAAGCATATCGCCATGCAGAGGCGTGATAAAGCAAATCAATAGTCATTAACATTTTAAAATTCAGAAACAATGAAAAAAGTATTGTATCTGGTGTGTACGGCGATAATGCTCGCCGTAGCACCGTCAGCAAAAGCCCAGTGGGTTGTAACCGACCCTGCAAACCTGGCTTCAGGGATTATCAACTCTGCGAACGAAATCATACAGACTTCTTCGACTGTGAGCAATGTTGTAAAGAACTTCAACGAAGTGAAGAAAGTCTATGACCAGGGCAAGGAATATTACGACAAGCTGAAAGCTATCAACAACCTGGTGAAAGATGCCCGCAAAGTACAACAAACGGTTTTGCTGGTAGGTGATGTATCAGAAATGTACGTTCAGAATTTTGGCAAGATGATGAACGACCCAAATTTCACACCTCAGGAATTGGTCGCTATCGGCAATGGTTATTCTGCACTTCTTAATGAAAGTACCGAGCTGCTGAAAGAATTGAAGCAGATTATAACGTCATCAAGCCTTTCGCTGAACGACAAGGAACGTATGGATATTATTGATCGTGTATACAAAGAGGTTAAGGATTACCACAGCCTTGTACGCTACTATACCAATAAGAACATATCTGTAAGCTACCTGAGAGCGAAAAAGAAAAATGATGCCAAGAGAGTGCTTGAACTCTATGGAACTGCTAACCAAAAATACTGGTAAACTATGGAATGGGATAATCTTCACGAACTCTTACGTTCGCTATACGACGATATGATGCCGCTTGCCGGTGATATGGCAGCAGTGGCTAAAGGTCTGGCGGGGTTGGGCGCATTGTTCTATGTGGCATTAAAGGTTTGGCAGGCTTTAAGCCGTGCCGAACCTATTGATGTGTTCCCGCTCTTGCGCCCCTTTGCTTTGGGACTTTGCATTATGTTCTTTCCAACCATTGTGCTGGGAACCATCAATGCGGTATTAAGTCCTGTAGTTACAGGAACCCACTCCATACTCGAAGACCAGGTGCTTGACCTGAATAAGCTGCAACAGCAGAAAGACCAGTTGGAATATGAAGCAATGGTCAGAAATCCGGAAACCGCCTACATGGTATCGGACGAAGAGTTCGATAAAAAACTGGACGAATTGGGCTGGTCGCCTTCCGACATTGGAACAATGGCCGGAATGTATATGGACAGGACTGCCTATCAGGTTGAAAAAGCCATAAAAGACTGGTTTCGCAATCTGTTGGAAATACTCTTTCAGGCGGCGGCATTGGTCATTGACACCATACGGACGTTTTTTCTTATTGTTTTAAGTATTCTCGGTCCAATTGCTTTTGCCATCTCCGTGTGGGATGGCTTTCAATCTACGCTCACACAATGGCTCTCCAGGTATGTCAGTGTATATCTCTGGCTTCCTGTTTCGGATCTGTTCAGCTCCATGCTCGCAAGGATTCAATCCCTGATATTGGAAAGGGATATTGCAATGTTGGCTGATCCGACCTATATACCCGATACGAGCAATACGGTGTACATCATTTTTATGATTATCGGCATTATCGGATACTTCACAATACCGACAGTGACGGGCTGGGTAATCCAAGCCGGAGGCGCAGGAAACTTCACCCGAAATGTAAACCAAGCGGCAATGAAAACCGGAAATATTGCAGGAGCCGGAGCTGGTTCAACAGTTGGAAACATCGGTGGCAGGCTCATGAATAAATAAACAATTAATCATTCAAAAAAATGGAATTTAAAACGCTAAGAAATATCGAAAACAGCTTTAGGCAGATAAGATTATATGCCATTGTGTTTGCGGTTCTCTGCATTGGCGTGGTAGGATATGCCGTATGGCGTTCCTACCGCTTTGCAGAAGAACAACGCCAAAAAATCTATGTACTGGATAATGGCAAATCTCTGATGCTTGCCTTGTCGCAGGATGCGAGCATCAATCGTCCCGTGGAAGCGAGGGAACACGTTAGACGTTTTCACGAACTGTTCTTTACGCTTGCACCCGACAAGAACGCTATCGAAAGCAATATGAGCAGGGCATTCAACCTTGCCGATAAAAGTGCTTTTGACTATTACAAAGACTTGTCAGAAAAGGGTTATTACAGCCGTATCATCTCAGGAAACGTACAGCAACGTATAGAGGTGGACAGTGTAGTGTGCAACTTCGACAACTATCCTTACGCGGTGCGTACCTATGCCAAACAATTCATCATCCGTTCGAGCAATGTGACCAGGCGTAACCTGATTACTTCCTGCTATCTCGTGAACTCTGTTCGCTCTGACAACAATCCGCAAGGATTTAATATCGAAAAGTTCGCAGTGTTAGAAAACAAGGACATCGAAGTTATCGAACGTTAAAAACAATTTTATGGAAGCATTATCAGATTTAAACACGTTTGCGAAAATCCTTACCGACAAAGGATATAATGGCTATTTCCATACGCAGGGTGCGTACGCTGGAAAGTTAAAAGAAAGCATTGGGGAATACCTCGAAAGCTGCCAAAAAGGTACAGATAGTTTGCCTAAACAAGATTTGTTACTGACAGGCTACCTGCAATGGTCGGGAGAAGACAAACCACGTGTTGAATGCAATATGTGGGTAAAATACCTGAACGGTAAATTTTCCTTGGACAAAATGGAGGTAGCCAGAAAAGACGGTTTCGGGCAATTGCTCAAAAAATCGGAACTGACAGGCTTGTCCGTAATATCCGCACCCAAAGCTTCGGAGGCAATTGCAATGGTAAATGAAGAACAAAAGCAAAAGCCAGAGAAAAGCCCTAAGCGTTTCAAGCTATAACAACACAAACAGTAAGGCTATGAAAAAATTAAGAGCAAATATGGACAGGTACTTTGACAAGCTGGATGACCATTGGCGGGCGTTGCCCCTGCGCAAACAGCACAAATATACGCTGTACTTCTTTGTAGGTTATGTGCTGCTTACCGTAGTGGTCATTGGCAAAGTGATGTACGACACCTCAAAGTCCGGTAACGATATGGTCATTGAGCATATCGAAAACCCTGTCCTCAAAAAAAATGAAAGCCCTGCAAGATTGCAGGACACATTATCAACAATTCTAAAAAATCAGATTTATGAAAGAAAATGAAAACAAAAAAACGGTTGTTCGGGTGACGGAGGGGAACCCGGCAGAAACCGCTGATGTGCTGCAGGACAGTACACAGAACAAAGCTGAAAAACTCAAAAAGCCACTCATTTTTGGCTTGATGGGAATTGTCTTCGTGGGTTGTATGTACCTCATATTTAAACCTGCTGAAGATAAAAAAGCAGTTGAGAATATCGGGCTGAATGATGCCGTACCACAGGCTACCGAAGCAGGAATGCCTGCCGACAAGGGTAAGGCATACGAGCAGGAAATGCTTGAACGCAAAGACCAGGAAAAACGCAACGCCCTTACAACACTATCAGACTATTGGAATACCGACACCAAGGAAGAGCCGACCGGTGAGCAGCTTCCCGAAGATGAGGAAAACAATGGTTATGGAGGTGGCAGAGGCACGGGAAGAAACGGTAATCATGCATTGAACAGCTACCGTAATGCGCAAAACACATTGGGTTCATTTTATCAGGACAACAATTCGGAAACAATGGAACTCCGCAAGCAACTTGATGATATGAAAGCAAAGCTGGCCGAAAAAGAAGTGCCACCTGTTGCCACCGTTGACGACCAACTCAAACTGATGGAGAAGTCCTATGAAATGGCTGCAAAGTATCTTCCCAAAAATAGCAATACCGAAAATGGAGCTCCTGCTAATGGCACAACTCCGAATGATGCAACTCCGGCAAGTGCTGGAGCAAATCAAAAAGAAAGTTTTGTAGCGTTTACACCTGCAAGGAAAAACACCGTTTCAGCCCTGTACCGTGAACCGTCAGACAGTGCCTTTGCCGCCGATTGGAGCCAAACCAAAAACAGGGGTTTTTATACCGCTGGTTCTGTGGAGCAGGTGGTTCAGCCTAAAAACAGTATCAAAGCCTGTGTTCACGAAGCGCAGACCGTTATTGGTGAAACAGGCGTACGATTGCGATTACTGGAGTCTGCCAAAACTCCGAGCCGCACTATTCCGCAGGGAACAGTTGTGACTGCCAATGCCAAATTTCAAGGAGGGCGTTTACAGCTAAAAATTACTTCCATAGAATTAGAGGGCAACATCATTCCGGTGGATATAACCATTTACGATCTGGACGGACAACAAGGCTTGTACGTTCCATATTCTCCCGAAATGAACGCCCTTACCGAAATGGCCGGCAATATGAGCCAGACAGGCGGAACAAGCGTGATGCTCACACAGAATGCCGGACAGCAGGTTGCCGCTGACCTTAGCCGTGGCGTGGTACAGGGTATTTCAGGCTACTTCGCCAAAAAGGTAAGAACACCGAAAGTCACCCTTAAGGCAGGACATCAGGTCTTTTTGGTATCTAAAAAATAATGTTGAACTCAAATAAATAAAACAATGAAAAATCATTTGAAAACCTTTTGGGCTCTTGCCCTGATACTCGGCTTTGCCATACAATCTTATGCACAGGATAGCATCAGAACAACCCTTGCATTGGGCAAGATAGAACCGTACCGCATGGAAGTTACCTATGACAAGACTTCGCACCTGATTTTCCCGACCTCCATTCGCTATGTGGACTTAGGTAGCGAATACCTAATTGCTGGTAAAGCCGAAGATGCGGAAAACGTGTTGCGTGTAAAGGCATCGGTAAGGGACTTTGAGCAGGAAACCAACTTTTCCGTAATCACGAATGACGGACGTTTTTACAGTTTCAATGTATATTACAGTTCTTACCCGGAGGCAATGAGCTACGACCTGCTCACAATGCAGAAAGCGGTTGACAGGACCAACGGTAATGATGTGCTTTTTGAAGAATTGGGCAACAATTCTCCCTCACTGGCAGGTTTGCTATTAGAAACCATTTACAAAAAGGACAAACGCATTGTAAAGCATATTGGAGCTAAAAGTTTCGGCATACAGTTTATACTCAAAGGCATTTACATACACAACGGCAAATACTATTTCCATACGGAATTGAGAAACCGTACCAATGTGCCTTTTCAGATTGATTTTGTAAACTTCAAAGTAGTAGATAAGAAAGTGGCCAAACGTACCGTCGTCCAGGAACGCCCGATGATACCGCTTCGTACCTATAAGCCACTTGCGGAAATTTCGGGACAAACTACCGAACAGAATGTTTTCCTGTTAGACCAGTTTACCATTGCCGATGACAAGGTACTGCTGATCGAGATTTTTGAGAAAAACGGTGGCAGGCATCAAACACTTCAGGTAGAAAACTCGGATTTGATTAAAGCCCGATTGATTAGCGATATGCACCTGAAATTTTAAATAACAACTAAAAGAGAATAGAAATGAAAAAGTATATCTATACCGTGATGCTTGTTGTAATAAGTATCACAGCGGCACAGGCACAACGAATGCTCCCCAAACAGAAAGGACTGGAAATAAGCACAGGCATATTATCCGATGACAAGATCGGAAATGATTACTATATCAGTGCAGCATTGACCATAAATGGTAAGAATGGTAATTACCAGCTTTGGGCGCTAGAATATACGCATCAATACCACGACTACAAAGACCTCCACATACCACAAGAAACCTATTCAGCAGAGGGTGGTTACAGCTTCTTCCTGTTGGGAGATACCCGAAAGAACATCACGCTGAATTTCGCCGTAACAGGTGTGGTCGGGTACGAGAGCATTAACCGTGGTGAAGCAATGCTATATGACGGATCGAAGATATTGAGCGAGGATAATTTTATCTACGGAGCTGGCGGACGACTCACATTTGAAACGTATCTGTCCGACCGATTTGTGTTAGTCCTGCAAGGGCGTACAAAAGTGCTTTGGGGTACAGACCTCGAACAATTCCGACCGTCCGCAGGCGTGGGATTAAGGTTTAACTTTTAAAACGTAAAGACAATGATAACAATATTTAATAAATTCAGAATGGGATTACTGCCGATATATGTACTCTTGGCAATCCTCACAGCTTCGGTTACGTTGGTATCTTGTAGCAAAGAAGATGAACTCGAAATACAGAACAATTTCCCTTTCGAGGTAAACGTGATGCCGGTACCTAAAGATGTTGCCAATGGGCAGACAGTAGAAATAAGGATAACGATACAGCGAACCGGGAATTATAATAACACGCAATATTATCTCCGATACTTTCAATACGATGGTACAGGAACATTGCAGTATTACAGTGAACCGTCTTATCTGCCCAACGATTTATATCCTTTGGCTTCCACCCAGTTCAGATTGTATTACACCTCAACGTCAGCGGTATCGCAATCTTTTGATGTTTGGATCTCGGACAGCTTCGGGAATGAAAAGCAAATAACTTTTCAGTTTAATAATAGTGATTAAAAACAAAAAACGGCTTAGATGATAGGCCGTTTTTTTTTAATTGTTCTAAAATGGTTATACATCTCATCTTTAATATAAAATGGTCTTTATAATATCAATTATTTGGATTAGTTAGATAAATTTGCAATTTAAATTCTGTAACAATGACTAAGACAATTGACCAGGACTATAATCCTAAATTTATGTTGAGAGCAATTGAGCTTTCCGAAATCGCATACCAGAGTGGCAGGGGGCTTCCAATTGGGTGCGTGATTGTTAAAAACGGAAAAATTATTGGAGAAGGACATAATGAAATATTTGAACGCATTAATCCTACCTCACATGGTGAAATGGTTGCCATTGAGCGAGCATGCACGAACATAAAAAATCTTCAATTATCAAACTGCCAGATGTACACTACTTTAGAACCCTGTCCAATGTGTTTAGGTGCAATATATTGGGCAAAAATCAGTAAAGTGTTTTATTCAAATACCAATGCCGAAGCGTCTAAAGTCGGATTTGATGATACATTTATATTTGACGAATTGAGAAAGTGCGCCCATGAACGCAAAATTAACTTTATTCATTGTCCCGATAAAAAAGCGATGGATGTTCTTGAGGAATGGCAATCTAAAGAATTGGCTTCAGCGCAGCCCTGGAATGCTGATAAATAATCCTCTAGAAAAACGAGCTATAATATTGTTTTTCCTTCATAAAAACTTCTCAATCCAATCATCAGGAAAGCCAGAATACCAAAAAAAAAGCCTATCCACGGATTATATCCTACACCTTTAGTAATAATGATCCACCCTCCAATAGTGGTTCCTAAGGATACGCCTAAGTTACCGAATGAAGTTGCCAGGCTATTGGCAAATTCCAGACTATCAGGTGCGGATGAAATCATATAGGTAGAAGCGTTCAGGAAGCTGGGCGAATACAAGAAACCCCATATGGCAATCACAACAATGGTCGCTATGCTATTCCCCCCTGAGAAATGAAGAAGTATAGGTACCAGAATAGTTCCCGAAAGGAAAAAAGCGGTAGTTTTAGCAATATTCTTATTCAGCATTTTCCCTGCAACCCAATTGGAAAACACACCGATAATGCCAAAAACAAACAGCATATAGCTGACCATTGTACTGTCCATAGCCTTTGTTTTGTTTAGGTACTCTGCAAAATAACTATAGGTGGAAAACCAAGCCGTAATCATAAAAAAGTTCATGAAGGTACTGATGATAAAAGTAGGTTTACCCAATATCTTTAGCTGGCTTCCAAAAGATTTCTTTTCCTTCACAGGCATTGATGGCAACACAAAGTAAATTCCAGCTAAAGCTACAACACTCACGATTGCCTGGATCACAAAAGAGTATTCCCAAGACCATATACTTGCCAGCCAGGTGGCAAAAGGAACAGTTGTAACCATAGCAATGGCAACACCACTGAATACGATGCTCATCAATTCGTTTTCACGTTTTTTATCTGCCTGAGAAACAGCAACCGACAAAGCCGTGGCAATATAAACAGGTTGCAGAAAGGCGGGCAATATCCTGACCAGCATTAATAGCCAAAAAGGAGGTGCAAAGGAAGATACTACACCTGTTATCAGAAAAATAAAGATAGCCGTGAGCATCACTTTTTTACGGTCAAAGCCCGATGCCAATAAGGTCATAAAAGGACCTGTCAGGGCGATGACTAAAGCAAAGACACTCAGCAGATATCCGGCTTTGTCAATACTTATCTTATAGTGTTCTGCTATCTGTGGCAGAATGCCAATGATGCCAAATTCAGTTGTTATAACCGCCAAAAATCCGAGGCAACCTATGTATGCGTATTTCTTCATCGTAATAAATCCGTTTAAAATGAGCCTCAAAATTAGTTTTCAATCACTATTTTTGTGTAGTACACGGCTAATTGTGAGGTACTAACAAATTTGTAAGTCATGGGAAAGAGAAAAGATAATTCAACCAATATGTTGAATGAAAAAGTAATTATGGAATGTGAGTTGATGTATGCTGTATGCAAAATTGGTGGGCGGTGGAAATTGCTCATTTTATGCAAACTCGAAAACGGCAAATTACGTTTTAGTGAGATAAAAAGACTTATCCCCGAAATAACCGAGCGTATGCTTGCCCTGCAATTACGTGAGCTTGAAAAAGACGGCTTGGTAAAACGGACAGTTTACGCAGAAGTTCCACCACGTGTTGATTATGAACTGACCGACATTTCAAAAGAGTTAATTCCTGTGTGGCGGCAATTGGAAGTTTGGGCTGTGAAACATAAGAAACTTGTTGAGAAATTATAAAATCATAATCCCGTTGATTTCTCATAAGAAATACATATAGGTTTTTTTTGTAAATTTAACGGGTTGAATAAAGTAGTTTATTATGATTGCATCATTGGTTATAGGGATAATATTTTTAGTTGCAGGCCTAGGACTTCGTTATTGGATTAACCGTAGAAAGTTTTACAGGCGTGGCCCTATGGGAGCCGAGGGGTTTTCATCTTATGAAAGTTCGGTTTTCATCAAATTGATCGAAAAGGTTGGCAAATGGATAGCTTATGCAATGATTATTTGGGGGCTGTTATGCTTTTGGGCTTATTACCATGAGAAAAATGAAAAACAAGAGACAAAAACAGAACAGCCTGTTCAACGCAGATAATCAATAAAAATACAGCTTAAAAGAAACGGATAACCCAAAAGGTAATCCGTTTTTTGTTTCCGACAAAAGTAAACTGCCAAATACTGCCTTTTAGTGCCAAAGGCTACAACATTGTGCAATCCCTTATAAAGCCTTTCTAACTTGACCATCCACAGAAAAAACGAGCAAAAGATGGAAGTTATCGCAATACAAAAGTCTGCACTAGAGGGAATGAAAAACGAGCTGAAAGCACTTTTAGAACTGACCGAAAATGCCACGAGGAAATACATGCCCATTTTCAAAGAGGAGAAATGGCTCGATAATCAGGAGGTGTGCCTGATGATGAACATTACCAAAAGAACTTTGCAGACATATAAAGATAAGGGACTATTGCCTTATTCCAAACTGAACCGCAAGAATTATTATAAACTATCGGATGTACAGGCTTTACTCGGAGCCGGACGTCCGTACAATACAATTGGCAATGCATCTACTGACAAATGAAACCGAAGAAATCATTATTCATCAGGAGATGATGATACGGTTGAGAAACCGCATGGAAGAGATATTAAAAAACTACCGCCCAGTAATGAATGGCGAAATTTACCTTTCGGGCGAAGATGTGTGCAGGCTATTACACCTCAGCAAAAGAACATTACAGCAATACAGGGATGATAAAATATTGCCGTATATCCAAATAGGTGGTAAGATTATTTTCAAACAGTCGGATATTCTTAATGTCCTGGAGAGTAATTATGTGTCAAATCACACCATAAGATGAGAATCTTTTTTCGTTGCTAAAGCTGATAGAATAATTGCCTATCAAGACTGACTTTAGTATCTTTGTACCAACATATATAAAAATCTTAAAGTGTTTTTGCTTTAAGTCTCGGTACTGAAAACTGGTAATTTTTACGACAACGGGACGATAAGGAAGAACGCTCATGCCATAGGCGTGGGCGCTCGCTTATTCGTTGTCGGGTATACCAGTGCCTCAGTATCGGTAAGTGTGGTGGCCCGCGCCTTCTTTTTATTTGGCAGTGCCGCACAATCTAAAAAACTGATGATATGGGCACTGCTAAAAATACCTATCCAGCCTTACAATATCCTGCTTCCGATCTTTCGGCATTTGCAGTTTGTATTGATATGTTCATCATATCCCTTAAAAATGGCGAGATTATACACTTCACTCCAGATAACGTTCAGAGATTTTATGATTGGCTAATTGACCATAGCGTGAGAGATGTACAAAATGAGGCAATAGTAAGGCAAGAAAACATTGCTACCCCATCAGTTGGACTTTTCAAGCGTATAATGAAAATCTTTATAAAATGAGTGAAGAAAAAAATGTAATTCGATTAGCGATGGTTGATGACCATGACCTATTAAGGAATGGCGTATGCCAATTTCTTGAAAGCTATGGTTTTGAAACAATCTTTGATGCTGAAAATGGGCAGGTTGCTCTTCAAAGACTGGAGACAGCATCTGTTTTACCTCAAATCTGTATCGTTGATGTAAATATGCCTGTGATGGATGGATTTGAAACGGTTAGACACATACGTGAGAGATATCCGGGGATAAAGATATTGGCATTCAGTGTAAACGATGATCGAAAAGATGTCTTAAAAATGTTGGAAAATGGTACAGATGGCTATATTCTGAAGGGGGCTGATCCTGATGAGCTAAAAAATGCTATAAACATAATTTATAATGGGGGTAAATATTTTAGCGCAGGGATACTAACAATTGTAGAGGATTATTTTCAAGAGCAAGGGGCTGCAAAAAATCCTGAGATACTGAAAAAGAAATTGGTAGACAGTGCCTTCACTTTCAGCATAAGGCTATCGAATTTGCTTGATTTATTGGAAGTTCATACCATCGAAGATATGGTTGCTATACCATTAAAGAATTTTGAAAAATTCAGGGGCTTTAAGAAAATGTGCAAAATGGAACTTGTAGCCTTTATAGAATTTGAGGGAATCGAGGAACTTTTCGATGACTTTGATAAATGGAAGCAGTCTTCCGTTTAAGACAATTATGGCCATATGCCAGACTCTGGCATAGCAAGATCTTGTACCTTCTAATACTGTCAAAATTTACATTCCGATAAATCTTATTAACACTAATCACTAATGAGTATTCACAAAATTTAAGTGCTGGAATAAGAACATTCGATTTTAAGTATCTTAAGAATAAACTTTAGGTCTTGATTGCATGCGGAGTATATGGTCGTCTAGTTCGCCTTTTAAATCTTAATATAAAACCTAAAGATACATTAACAAATAAGAGGCAAATAAATTGCCTCTTATTGTTTCCGAAATATTATGCAAGATGTTTCTGAAAAAACGGAACAATTTGCTCTAATGCTTTACCTGTAGGTTCTGGTTGATCATATAATTCATAATGACTTGTGCCAGCTACAACCTGAATAGATTTTTGTTTTGATGCAGCTTTATCAAAGAGTTCAAAACCATCTCTTAAGGAACCAAATGCACCTACTATATCTCCAACTACAATGTGTAGAGGCTGGGTAAGCAATTTTTCTGCTAAATGGAAGGCATCAAATGCCATTGCTTTATCAAGACTGTCAACACGTAATTGATTTGGTGAGTTTGGATGCTGTCCTCTTGGTGTCAAATAGTAATCCATTGCTTCCACAATATCGATATCAGTAATTCCGGCAGCAATTCTGTCTTCCTGTGTTTTAGGTATGTAAACCGAAATTGCAGCTTCGGCTCCTCTTGCCTGTGCTGTACGTTGTTTTGCAACTCCCTCTAAAGTTTTTATTGCAGAATCTACCGTAAGATCTCCCTCGCGCATAAGGCGTCCGTAGTTTGCGCCTACAACTGTTACTACTGCTTTGAAACGTCTTTCGGTCATAGCTGCATTAGCCGCATAGCCGCCTCCGCCGCAAACACCTAGAACGCCTATTTTTTCCTCATCCACATAATCTAATGTTGTCAGGAAATCTGCTGCACAGCGGAAATCTTCAACCCGGGTGGCCGGGTCTTCTAAAAACCTCAGTTCACCACCGCTTTCTCCTTGATTGGAAGCATCAAAGGCCAACGTTATAAAACCTGCTTCCGCAAGAGCCTTACCATAAATGTTTCCTGCTGTTTGTTCTTTGCAACTGCTAATGGGATGGGCGCATACAATAGCTGGATATTTTTTAGTTTCATCGAAGTCTTTCGGGAACTGCAAAACGCCTGCGACTTCCCAATTCCTGTTTTTGAATTTTACTGATTTCATTTTCATTTATCTTTAATAAGTTGTTTTAACATTACAAAGATAATATCATCCAAAATCCTTATACTTAAAGGAATTACCTGAATACTTTAACTATTTACTGATTTCTGAAAACAGTCGGAGATATTCCTGTTTCCTTCTTGAAAAATGTAGCAAAGTAGGATGGATAATCAAACCCCAAGCTGAAAGCTATTTCACTTATACTCAAAGAGGTTGTCCTAAGTTTATTCTTTGCGATTTGTATGATTAATTGATGGATGTGCTCCTGTGGCGAACGACTTGTGTAATGCTTAATGAGGTCTCCAAAATAATTAGGTGACAAATTGGCCATATCTGAAAAGAGCGAAACTGAAGGCATTTTGGTGACATTCTTTTGGTTGTCAAAATATGCGTCAAGGTTCTTGTAAAAATCAGCTACGGTGCTGTTATATAATTCTTGCCTTGTATTAAATTGCCTACTGTAGAATTTCTGGATGTAGGAAAGGATAAGTGAAGCGTACGAAACTACAATTTCTTTTGAAACGTTATCATTACTTTCAAATTCTTTTAATGCTTTTTGAAAGAGATCGGTAATTGTTTTCTCTTCTTCTTTGGTTATGAAGAGTGCTTCGTGGTTATTATAATATGTAAAGCTGTATTCTTTGGCAATTTTTCGAAAGAGTCCAGTATCTAAAAGAATATGATATCCTGAGATTTGATGATCTAAATCCCATTCAAGAATATCTCCAGGCGAATCAAGGTAAACAAAAGCATCTGCTTGGTCAAAAATCGTCTGACCAAAATTCTTGTCCTTATCAAAATTCAGCTTAATAGCCAAAAAATAGAAATCAAGTTCAACAGGAAGCGATTTTCTCAGCATATCCTTTTGTTTCTGATATTCAACTAAATGGATATGATTGTTCTTGAAGCCGCCAATATTGGTATATTCTAGGAACTCTTTTATGTTATATTTTTTTCTCAATGCTATATCATATATAAAATACAAATTTAGTAATTAGTAGAGTTCTATAGTTTAATCTTTTACTGAAATGATTTAATTTATTACAGTTTATTAGTATCTGTAAATCTTGTTTACATAACCAAGCGGCGTTCTTTTGCTTCTTTTCTTTGGTCGCTGTGTGAAAAGAAAAGAAGTTCCCGAAAACAAAGAAAGGGATACCGAATATCCCATGCAATAATGTCTCAACCTGTTTGATGAAATATAGCAGAAGGAAGTGGGTGTAGGTATATTTCGGCAAAGGGGTTGTACCGATTAGATGCAAAAAGACTGCCCAGACCATCGGGAGGGAGTGTCTTTTTGCCGCCCGACTTTTCGGGTCAGGTGACCTTTATCGGGTGGGTACGGAAGTCTTTCAGATTGTGAAAAAATCCCTTGTATTCGGTCATTCCCCTGCGAAACAAGTTCCACAACAGGGAACAACCCATTTGTGTCAATGATGAATTGATAAACAAATCTTGGTGTTCCAATGCTTCGGCAAGAGAGCAACTTGGCGTGTTGTCCTCTTGTTCAGATTGTTTCAGCAATTCTCCATATTCTTCTGTAACAAATGGCAGACTTGCCACCGTTTGGTATTTCTCTGAATTAGGTTGCTTTATCTCTCCGATAGTGGATAGTAGCACTTGTCCTGTATCTTGGCTGTTGCCAAAATCCAACCAATATTTTGGTTCGTCTTGATAATTTCTGCGATAGCTTAACCCTTTGAGAATTTCCGCAACGCCAAACCTTGCCTGTACATTGTCCACACAGGTAATGGTAATGATTGCCTTTGCTTTCTCGGGCAATCTGCCAAACTTATCTTTTTCAAATTTTTGCGTTTCCGCTTTCCAATTTGTACCGATACAACGGTTGACACGATTTATCAAGGCAACGGACTTATACAATCCTGTTTCACATTCAAAAAATCGTTGCCTTCCCAAATTGGCACTTGTGATAATATCATCATCCCAAACTCGTACCTGCAACCCTGCGTGTCCCAACGCAATCAAGCTCTCGTTTATTTCCATTAAAGCGGTCAATACTTTTGAGCCTGTGCCACCTGCCCCGATAAGGTTTACCGAAATCGGATTTGTCGGATTGAGCAGATAATTGTCCGTAAAATGGACTGCTGTTTTTGTTGTTTCCATCACAATAGATTTTTAAGGGTTTTATTATTCTTTTTCAATGCTTCCTTCGGAAAGGGTTTATCTGTATTGATAAGGTCTTTCCAAAGGTTTACAATGTTCTTTTTGGTTAGGTTTTCGCATAGTGAATGGCTGAAATAGGAATTGAAAAAATAATGCTCCCACGCCTGTATAAATTCCTCAACCGAAACTGATTTTTTAATATCAATGCTTACCGTTCCCATGCATACATTGCCCTTTTCGTAGATATTGAAGAACGGTGCATAATGCAGGGATGTTTTTTCTGTAGGTCTTCTGTCATTTGCCAAGGCGAATACGGTAAGGCTGTTTTTATTGGCAAGCCAAAGCATTGGCGGTACTTGTGCCGTTCCGTTGGGTATGCCCAAACTATCCACAAAATAAAGTTTCCTTTGCTGTGCCTTGGTGTACCACAGCACCATACCTTTTTCGCTCGGATTGATATACAGGATGTTTGTAGGCAAAACCCCCTTTGGCTTTAAAAAGGCTTTGCTCTTTTCTTCATCGGTCTGTAAAGATTTAGCCAATGTGTTAGCTTCCTTTACGGTCAATGGGTGGGCATTTATTGGGTTGCCGTTGCTGTCCATATCAAAATGCTCCACGTACATATCGCTTTCCGTTCCTGCGGTTTCATAGAAAACCAAAGCAGATTTTGGATAGTACAGTGTTCCGAAATTTTGGGTTATATCGTTCATTTTTCGGTGGTTTTATAATTATACAATAAGTAAGAAAGGTCGTCCAACAATTCAAACAGGCGGTTTTCAAAATCAAGGTTGCCCTGTGTTATTTTACTGCCGTCAAATGCTTTGCAAATGGTCGGTTCATCCATTTTTCCGTATTCGTTAAACTCGTTGTTGATACTGTCGGAAAGGCTTTCATACAGCCAACCTCTGGTGTCGGCAATAAATGAAATGTACTTTTCCATTCCGATTGTTTCATTATCGTAATCATCATCGTTATAAGGGTCTTGTTCGGACATTGGTGCGTTTCTAAAAATGCTTGCTGTGGGATATTCCGTATAAAGGGCAAACGCATTACACGCTACCTTGTGGCATTCCCTGTCGAACGTATCACGGCTTTTAAAACAGCTCAAACGCTGTTCAAAAAACGTCAGATTATTACGGTTGAATAACTTTTGTTCTATCCTGTCGCCAACATATTCTGCTTCTACAAAATCACGTTTATAGGTTTCTGTTTCGTCCGTTTCTTCGTCCTGTTCCACCCAGTCTTTGTGCATTTCGTACATCCAATACAGATAGCTGTCTTCCTGCCTGTAATACGGTATGTCGGCAATATGGTACAGGTAACTGCATACCGCTACGAGCAGTTGGGCAGTGTGCTTGCGTTCTTTGTTGTGCAACATTCTAAAGAGTGGCACAATGGGGATATAATACAAGGTTGTACCTGTGTCGTACCGTTCCTCACTTGTGAAAAAGGTTTTCTTACTGTCCTGTACCAATTTGTAATTATCCCAATTGGCATTGGTACGTTTTGCTTTGGTTTCCATATCCCACATACCTAATGCGATATTGTAGGGAAAGCCAAAATCTTTGGTCTGCATCGGCTCAATGCTATAATGCTCGGCAAGTGTGGAAAGGGATTGGTAAAACTCCCTCTCCGTTTTTGCTGTTTCTTTACAAGCCTGTACGCATTGTGCCGTTTTCAGTTTGGGCAGAAATGTACATTTTAGAATACCATTGGTAGCATTGCTATTGGAACGGATTTCTGTCTGTCTTTCTGCACCTGGCTTGCATCCTTTGGTCTTTGTAGCCACTTGGCGAACTCGCCCAACTGTCGGTGCAATTGCTGTTGCCGTTTCTGTTCGGGTGTGCTGATAGTTCCCGATATGATGTTGCGTTGCATAACTCATTGTTTTAGATTTTTGGATTAACCTTTAGTACCCATTACGCTCTCAAATTTGTACTCTACTGCATCATCTTTGATAGCAGGTGCAGATGCTTTTGCCGTTGTAAGGATCGGGTACATATTGGCATAAAAATTCATTACGGCTTCCACGCTCCAACGTGGTTCGGGGTCGGTCAGTCTGATGTCCTGTCCTTTATCTTTGAGTATAAACACTCGTTCTAATTGCGTTGCTAATAACATAACTTTCTGATTTTTGGATTAATGGTTTATTCTTCCTCGCTTGTTTCATCAATAGGATAATCGACTGTAACTTCTTCCGCTTGTGGCGGTTCGGGTGTTGCTTCTTCCATTGCACCGAAAAGGCTCGGTGTTCCAAACTTGTCGGACAATGATGTTTTGCGTTTGCGTATCTCGTCCGCTTTTTCGGGAAACTCTGTTATATCGGGAACTTTCATCCACGCTTCACGGAATTTGCCGGCTGCCTCCAGTTCGTCAGCCTTTGCCATTGCATCTTTAAATTTCTTGTCTTTGGCTTCCTTATCCTTTTTAGCTTTCTCTGTTTTCTCTTTCTCGATTGCCGATTGCTTTTTGACTTCTTCCAATTGCTTTAGGAATTTTTCCATATCCACCATTAAGCCCGATACCTTTTGTATAGGCGTAGTTATCTGCTCAAAAAATCCCTCGTCAAACTCTTGGGGTGTGGCGTTAAATGTCAATGGGGGAATACCATTTTTGGCGTTATCTCCGCATTGTTCGTTGTTCAGCAAAACCGTTACGATTAGGTTGCTTTCTATTCCTTTTGAAATGTTCAGTTGCAATACTCCTGTAAAGTCCAACTGCTGTATCTGATTAAAAAAATTAGTATTCATCGTTCTTAAATTTTAATTGTTATCTGTTCGCTTTTTTATTGCTGTCAGTTTCTCGTGTATGTCCGTCCAATAGGCATTTTGCCTTTTGTCGAAGTCTGAAAAACTTTTATCCTCGTGGCTGTACCCTGTATTCCGTTTGGCGATTTTGATAGCTTCTTTTAGGTCGGTCACTTCAATTTCGCAACCGTGTAAATCCGTTATTTTCATAGTATGCTCTCTAATTGTTACTTACTGATTTCTGCTATTTGGTCAATCCTGCCAAAAACAATGCTTCTAAGGCTTGTCTTATCGGGGGCATTGTATTCAGCCCAATTGCCGTACTGCTTTACCACATAGGTTTTAAGAACATCTTCAAAACCGAAGCGATAACCCCGAAGGGGAACGGCTCCTTTGAAAAAAGCATTTCGGTTTACGGCTTCGGCAAGCCAGTTTTTTTCTTCTCGGCTCATCTTTTCGCCTTTGTTCAGTTTCTCCCTTAACTGATAGACCTTTGCATTTTGCAGGGTTTTCAATTCGGGTACATCGTGGCGGACAAACTTTGTGGCTATTACTGTTGTTTCCATTGCATCTGCTTTTAAGGTTGATGATTGGTTATTTTTCGTTCCAAAAGGGTTTCCAATATCTCGCAATCACTGTCGTAAGTTTCCCCCTCAAATTGATAGTTATCGGTTTCTTCATCGAACTCGTATTGCTCAAATTCTTTATTGTCCAAATAAATATCTGTGAGTACCTTGTCAGCAAAAGTTGTCCTGCCATATACGAGGTTTCCCATTTCCTCATAATCCTGTACAAAATCTACCTTATAGTATTCTGCTATCTTTTTCAAGACTTCCGCATTGGGTGACCACTTTGTTTCGTATTGGTATATGCCCGCGTCACCCTCATTCCAATAGATGTTAAAGAAATACCCTCCATCGGTGTCGGGAACAAAGTCGGGCAATTGTCCCTGCTCGTCTTTTTCTTCCTTTGTTTTCATTGTCTGAAAAAGCTGTTGTATCTGTTTGATTGCTTCGGGTTCTCCCTCGAACACAACCGTATTACTGCACCAATTCGCCATAATCTTTTCTTGTTTAAAGGTTATAAGTGTGATTTTTCAGCGGTGTAAATACCATTTTCATAGTAGCCGACAAGCCTTTCCCAAAGCCGTATCAAGCTGTTGGTATCTACATAGAAGTACTCGGTTCTATTGCAATAGATGATATATATCGCTTCATCTTTGTTTTGCTTTTCAAGGCTCTTGTCTTTAGCCATAATTTTGGCTTCTTCTATGGTTGTTGCTTTCATTTCGTCCTGTTTTACAGTGTTGGCAATCTTCACTATATCCACAATTGCACATTCGGGGCAACCCTCTGCGGTTTTTATCTGCTGTACAGCTCCCTGTTTTCCGCTTAGTGATACTACCGTCAGCGTTACCTTGCCTGTGTCGTGTTTCAGCGTTGCTTTGTAGGTTTCCATTGTCATAGCTGTTGTTTATAGTAGGCTACCACCGATTAAGGCGGTAGCCTGTTGTTATCTAATTAAGGTTTAGGATTTCCGCACCGTCTGTTGCAAAGGAGGTACACAGTTCAAATGCTTTCTGTGATTTGAGTTGGGCAGTACCACCCAATACAATGCTCTGTAGTTTGGCTTCATCGTTTTTGTAGTTGCGTACATTTTGGAAGTAGCCTGTAACAGCGTTGTACGCTCCGAACAAAGTGCCTTTTGTGGTTTGCATCTGCTGTGTGTCACTTATCATCGCATAAGTAAAAGCATCGTCAACGGTGTTTTTGAACAGGGTGGAAACTTCATCCTCCGCACCTTTTTTCAGCAAATCAAATGTTTCCTTGTTCGGGCAAAGTGCCAATTGGATTAACTTTCTTACCTCGCTGTCGGTTACCTTTACTTTAGCCCAATCGTTGAAAATGCCCTCTAACTGGTTGCTCAAAGTGTTGGCAAGTCCCATAATCTTGTGGGCGTTCTCGATACGTTGTTTTGCTCCCGAAGTGTGTTTGATACGGACTACATTGGTCATACTGCGCAAAGAAGCGTTCAGCGTATTTTGGCATACAATCCTGATAGGAGTAAATGCGGCTGTGATACTTCCGCTACCATCGTGCGAAGTCGTAAGGAAGATATATTTTTCTGTCACGTCATCGCCATTGCCTACACGGATATAGTCGGGCAGTTTGGCTGTAATAAAGATGCGTTCTCCGTTGCCCAATGCTCCTGCGGTTTCATATAAAATGCCCTCGCCACCACCTACAATAGCATCAAAGAAATTAAAGGCTTCACGGTTCTGTACGATATGGTAATCTTTGCCCACTACGCCCAATACTGCATTGTTATCGGTGCGGATGTTGGCGAAATAGTTGGGTACTTCCAATTCGCTACTGCCTATCTCTATGCCGTTAGCTGTTTCGATTATGCCCGAACCTTTGGTAAACAGTGGGGATTTTACGACTTCGTAATCTAACCCTGCGTATTTGATAGCTTCCTCGCTTGTTGGGTATTGCTCTACGATTTGCCCCAAACTGTGCCATGCCTTTTGTTGTACGCTAAAAAATGAATAACGTCCTGTTCTCTCGTTGAAATTGATATTATGTGCCATGATGCTTAAATTTTGATGTTAAAAAATGATTGAATACTCGTTGTTAAAATGGTAGGTCGTCCTCTGTGCCTTGTCCTGCTGTATTAGTGCTTGCTGTTTGTGCAGTAGCCTGTACAGTTTCTGATTTTTTGCCACCTCCGTGCAGTTTGATGTTTGAGGTATGGAAATTCAACCCTGCGTGTGCTTCGCCGTCATTACCTGTCCACGCCCTTGCACTTACCCTGCCTGTGAGTTCCACCAAAGTACCCTTAGTGAGTATCTTGGCTACGTTGGGGCTTATCCAGTATGAGCAGTCGAAATAGGTCGTTTGCTCTATGCGTTCGCCCTGTCTGTTACGGTAGCTGTCGTTTGTTGCTACTGAAAAGTTTACTACTTGTTTTTCCTGTGACGTTGTGCGTACTTCCGCATCTCTTGTCAGTCTTCCTGTGATGTTCATGATTTCTACTTTTTTGCGTTATTGAATTTGTTCTGATTTGATTTTTTAGATTTATTCGGCAATGAGAGGAGGTGCTGAAGTTTCGTTTCACTTTTTCCATTTCCAATGCTATATTTTTTCATATCTGACATTTTTTTTATTCGTCTAAAGAGCCGGAGTATGCTTTGTTTCGTTTCACGAGCATAAAAGGTTAGTGTTTAGCAGCAGCAAGGTTTTGTCAAAAAAATACTACCCCTGGGTGGAGATTTTTTTGCAAACCAGGAGGGCACGACCTTGCTGTTGCGTTAAGAACACGATCATACCTTTGCTCTTGAAATGGGACAAAACCAGCATACCGGTTCTTGAATAAAAAACACTGTGGAAGCCTATGGAAAAGGCATTGGGAAATGGTCTATGTGATTACAAAATCTGCATTCAGATAAAGCAGAATTTTTTAAAGACCCTTAACAGTTTTGAAGTATGGTGGCCTGATAAGCCACTTAAACGATACTAAAAAATGTAGTTGAGGAACAGAAGGGAGATTTTTTTTGTATGGTTTGTCAGTACATCCTGTTAAAGCTCTTTTATGGCATTGGGTGTATGCCGGAGAAATAAATGTGCTTTAAGGATTAGGTATAAGCATAAAAAAAGCAGGACATAATCCTGCTTCAAGCTGTAAATAATAATGCTGTTATATCGAAACCACTTTTTTCATTTCAATAAATGCAGCTTCCAATCCGGCGAATGCATGTGATACCGAATCCATATCCCTACTGATTTTTTGGCTTGTGATATCGGCAGAAATCTGTGCAGAAAAATTATTTTAATGCCTCATAATTATAGTCGGAGCATGTGAAAGGATGGATTCTATTTTGATATTACGCTTTCTAAATCAAATCACCTATATACTTAATGCTAATCGTATTGACTACATCTGAAACACATATTCTTTCTGCTATTCCCCGGAATTTTTTAATAAGAAATTAGTTTCTATAAAATAAAGATTAACGATTAATTCAACAAATAAAATAGGCCTACAAGACCTGTTGTTGAGTAGCTATCATAATGAGTTCCGCAACATTTTTGACCTCGAATTTTTGGAGCAGGTTCCTGCGGTGCGTATCGACGGTGAGCGGGCTTAGAAAGAGTTCCTCTCCAATAATCAAGCTGGTCTTTCCCTGGGCAAGAAGACCCAATATCTGTTTTTCGCGCTTGGTCAGCTGAGGGGTAGTTCTTAGCTGATTTTTTGTTGGCCGGCTCATGATCTCTATAACTTCCCTGCTGTAGCAGATGTTTCCTTTCATTGCCTGGGCTATACAATGCCTCAGTTCTTCCAGAGAACTGTTTTTTAATAGATAGCCGCTAGCGCCGTTTTGGATGGTCTGCATGATTATACTTCTTTCGGTATGGTTGCTCAGTATGAGTATGATTGTCTGTACCGATATTTTTTTTATCAATAAACAAAGATCCATTCCATTTATATCGGGCAGGGTTATGTCAAGAAGGATCAAATCCGTGGGATTTATTTTTATGTATGAAATAAGATCATTTCCGGAGTAAAATTCGGTTACTATATCTAAATTGGCTTCATTCTGAAGCAATGTTTTCAGGCCAGCGATCACTATTGGATGATCGTCTACTATCACGGTACGTAATTTATCCATTCAGAGCAGTGTTAAGTTCAATATTTACGGTCGTGCCATCGTTTTCAGAAGATAATATTTCAAGTTTTCCCTGTAAATATGCGATACGGTTTTTTAAGTTCTCCAATCCCATTCCTTTATTCTGGTCAAGTAAATTGAGATCAAAACCAATACCATCATCCTCAACAGTAATAAAGATGGTATCCACATTCTGACTGCACTGTACTAATATATTTTTTGCCTTCGCATGTTTAATGGCATTGGAAAGCAATTCCTGAACAATGCGATAGATATTGAGCTGTACATTTAGTGGAATGTCCCTTTCAATATTAAAGGCTTCATAGTTAATGTTGAGGCTTTCCTGCATATGGAATTCACAAAGGTCTTTCAAAGCTGTTTCCAGTCCAAACTTTATTAGGGTCTCAGGCACCATATTTCTTGCGATCCGGCGCAGTTCATTCACGGAGGTGTCCAACTGGTTTATGATACGGCTCAGATCTTTATCGCCGGAAACTACCGGATTAGTGTTTGACCAACCAGAAAGCCCTATTTTCACACCGGCCAGCATCCCGCCAAGACCGTCATGAAGATCCCTTGCAACCCTTTCCCTTTCCAGTTCTTCACCATCAAGCATTGCTTTAGTGACTTTAAGCTGCTGCTTTTGCTCCAGTTCCAAAAGCTGTTGTTTATAGTTTATTTCTTTCTGTTCCAGTAGTTTTCTTCTGTTGCGGGCATTAAGAAGAACGAATGCGAGCGTGCCCAGCAGAAATAGGCATCCAAGTCCCAGGAACCAGTTATATAGCCGTTCGTTTTTAGATTTCAAAAGAGCCTGACTATTCTGGGCCTGAAGGGAAACGATTTTTTGCTGATTCTGTGCAGTCCTGTATTTGGTCTCCAGCTCATTGATTTTTAACCTGGTCTGGTCGTTATTGATACTGTCACTCACATCCCGGTATTTGCTCAACCAAGTGTAAGCCTCTTTGTAGTCCTTTAACCGCTCACTGGTTTTGGCAATTTCTGAATAGATAACAGCCCTGTCATTGATATTGGATATGAGCGTACCCTCCTTAACTATATCCAGTAAAATAGAGCGGGCTTTTGCAAAATCTTTTTGTTCCGAATAAACATCATACCTGCGAAAGAAGAACTGCTGGTAAAGTTGTTTCTGGTTATATTTTTTAGCCAGGATGATACCTGTATTGATGCTGGCAAGCGCTTTTGTATATTGCTTTGTGGTGGTATAGAAAAGAGCCTCGTTATAATAATATAACGTGTTGTTCAACGATTCGGGAAAAGGTTGTAATAATCGCTGTGCTTTTAGCAATAAAGGTTTGGCCATTTCGGGTTTATGGTCATAACAAAAGATGCTCACGGCACTGAGATAAGCAAATAAAAGTTCTGTCGATCCAGGGTTCCCTTTCTCTAGTAATGTAATTGCTTTTTGGCTGTATGTAGTTGCCTTTGAAAACTGGTAGTTATTCATTAAGATGGTCGAGAGCTGAGTGTAATAGTGTGCAACTACTTTTGGGTCGCCAGTTTTTTCGGCATTGGGGATTGCTTTTTCAAGCGTAATTTTTGTAATGTAATCGTATCCCTTTGCATCCATGTTCATCAGCGCATAATTATACCATGCGGCAGCTCGCTTGGTATAGGCTTTCTTCGTCTGAAAATGGGCAAGTGCCTCTTCCGATTTCTTAAATGCAAGGGACGCTTTCGGGTGATCCCAACTGAAATAATACTGTCCTTCGTAAAAATATCCAAGGGCAGTATAATAGGGATTTTTTTTGGCATATTTTTTTCCGGCGGCGAGGTAGAATTTACTTTTGAGGGTATCTTTCATCTTCCAGTATTCCACAAGCAGGAAACTGGCATCTGCCTTTGAACTATCTGCCCTGCTTTGACGGAGGATACTTTGCAGACTGTCCAGATAGTGTTTCTCGTTAAGGGGAATTTGCTGCTGTGCATATATTTCAAATGATCCCAGTACAGCTAGTACAAATACTAATATTTTTCTCATTCTAAAGATGCTACTATCCAGTTTATTACCGGATTTAATTACCCTGTAAATATCTGCTTAAAATCAATACGATTTATACCATGATATTTAGCAGATAAAAAAATACTGAAAAACCAGTAGAAAAAAAGCATCAAAACAGGGTATTTAAAAACGCAGATGCTTGCCTTAGCTTTGAAGTACCATTTAAAAAAACATTTAACCATGAAAGAAATGAAGATGAAAAATATGGTAAGATTCAAAAGACTATGGGCATGTTTGTTTACCGTAGTTATCCCGCTGGCATTTTCGGCTTGCTCTAAAGATGAAGATGGAGGTAATGATGTTTCTACGGATTATTACTTCAGGGCTGCTATTGACGGAAGGAAGGTAGATTTCCACACGGTTAATTTTCAGGGCGGTGGGAATGACAATCGTTGGGAACATATTGTAGTGGGAGGTTATGAAACTTCTTATCCGGCTTCTGGCCAGCCTATTCCGCCTTCATTGGATTTCGAGATATGGAAGCTTGGAGGTAATATCGCAGAAGGCACGTATTCTACCGCGGTGGAGGAAAAAATGATCGCACGCTATGCCGTACAGACATCCGATGGAACGTTACTTTACAATACATCCTTCGCGAATGACGTTTTTACCCTAAAGATAGAAGCACTCGGTAAGCAGGACATTAAAGGTACATTTTCGGGTACCGTACGTAACATGGCCGGTAAAGCTATCAGTATTACGGATGGTTCATTCAATCTTCCTTATCAGACCATAATAAATCCATAATTATATGCACTTAAACAAATCAGTACTGTTGTTCCTGATAACCCTTTACGCAGTATCCCCTGCAAGGGCACAATATAAGGAGCCGGAGAAAAAAGATAAAATTGAAGCGATTTATCCGCAGGTCCCTTTTGATTCATTGCAAGCGAAACAAAAGCTTGCCAAAGGCACATCCACCATCAAGGGAATAGCTTTTACCAAAGCGAAAAGCAAATGGGGACTCAAAGTCGGGCAACGCATATATGCCAATCAGATAAAGGTTACCTTATTCCCCGTAACACCATATCTGGAGTCGTGGTATGCTTTGAGAAAGGAAAAAGAAAACCTGAGAAAAAGACGTTATGTCTATCTTTCCAAAGATGCCTACAGGTACAGGCTTGAAGCAATTACCAACAGTGACGGGGAATTTACGTTTCCCGATATGAAGCCGGGCAAATATTTCCTGCAAGGTTTTCTGGGCTATACGCATAATGGGACCTATAATGAATATACCGGATCAGGGTATAACAATTATGGCGGGCAGACCGACTACTATCAGCAAAAGAGCTATTCTGTTGACTATGAGGACAGGATCGAAGCATTTGTAGAGGTTAACCAGGATGGGGAAATTGTTAAGATAAAACTCAACTGAGTTTAATTTTTATTAAGGGAATGATCTACCAAACGAAAATATTATGAGAACATATCAAACACCAATTCGCCTGATTGTATTGTTAATGTTATTTTCCGGCATAAAAGCCCAGGCACAGCTCGATGGATTATTAAAAAAGGCAAAGGATAAAGGCGGGGAAATTATTGAAAAAAAAGGTGGTGCAAAGAAAACAGGTTATCATGCAAAAGATACCGGAAACTTTATAACAGGAGATTCGCTGATCTTTTCCGAAGATTTCTCAGGTACAAAAAACGGAGCACAAAGCAAGTTCAAAGGCACAGTTAATGTGGAAACGGTACAGGGGAATAGCGGGAAATGGCTGGCCTTACAGGATAAAACGACTTATAAATTCTCTAAAGCAATAATATACCCCAGGCAGTTTACCGTAGAATTTGATGTGCTGGCAACAGGTGAGAAGATAAAGGATATTTCGCCGATGTCATTTGGTTTTGCCACAGACAACAGCGCAGGGGAATACACCAGCAATGCAGGCGCTTATGTCGAATTCCATTATTATGATGGTGACCAGGTAAATTTTGGCAACAGCAGCCCTAAAAAATTCATCAATACCGCTTTTGACCTTTCTAATTATTTAAACCGCCCTTTACACGTAGTTTTAGCTGTAGACGGACAGCGGATGGCCGTATATCTGGACGGGCAAAAACTACAGGAAGGAATCTTCTTTAATCCCTCGGTTGCCAAAAACTTTTATTTTACCGCTCCATGGACCTATGAAAATGGTGCAAAAGTGCTTATCAGTAATATTAAAATCTATGGATCTAGAAAATAACTGCTTTCAGGTGTGGCTTGTAATATAAGAATATCCCGCAGAGGATTTGGCGATCAGAAAAGGTAAAAAATTACTATGATAACTTTATATTCTGTAACCAATCGCATTCTGACTGCGTCTAATTAAAGAAATAACTAAGTAAAAAAATGAAGAATATCAGTGTATCATTACTCTTATGGATATTTGCCCTAAGCTCATTTACCATCAAAGCTCAAAGCATTGAAAAAGCAGTCGATAGTTTAATCTCAAGAGATTTTAATGATAAGAATGCTCCCGGTGGTGTATTCATGATCGCACATCACGGAAAACCTGTGTATCAGAAGGCATTTGGAAAGGCAAACCTGGAACTAGGTAGTGATATGTCGGTAGATAATGTATTCGAGCTCGGCTCCATGACCAAGCAGTTTACCGCAGTGGCCATATTGATGTTGGAACAGCAGGACAAACTCAAGGTTGGAGACCGTATTTCGAAATATATTCCGGATTACCCGAATGGAGATAAAATAACCATACACCATTTGTTAACCCACACTTCGGGGATAAAGGACTTTACAAAGATGAAATCTTTATCAGACATTGCACAGAAAGAAATGACTCCCAAAATGATGGTTGATTTCTTTAAGAATGAACCTGTTGATTTTGCACCTGGTGAAAAGTTCGATTATAACAATTCGGGATATGTTTTGCTGGGCTATTTGATTGAACTTGTTTCCGGCGAAAAATATGAAGATTATATCAGTACACATATTTTCGACAAAGCCGGAATGTCCCAGTCCTCTTATGCCAGTGATCGGAAAGTTATCAAGAATAGAGCTTATGGATATCATAAGAAGGAATCTGGTTATGTCAATAAAACAGTAATCAGTTTCAGCGTTCCATTTTCATCCGGCTCGTTAATGTCGACTTTGTCCGATATGCTTAAATGGCAAAATGCGCTGAACCAAAATATTCTCCTTGATAGCATTGAAACGAAAAAAGCTTTCAGCAAGTATACACTAAACAACGGCGATTATTTTACCTACGGTTACGGATGGCATCTCAGGGACATAGATAAAGTGCCAACGCGTGAGCATGGCGGAAGTATATTCGGATTTAAGACGATGGCTGTCTACATACCAAGTGAAGATATTTACGTAGTAGGTTTTAGCAATTGTGACTGTAATTCTCCAACACAAGCGGTAAAGGACATTGCCGAATTGACCTCAAAAAAATCAAAACAATAGATATCTGCCTATGGGAATAATTCATGTTTTCATCTTTATTCTGCTGTCCAATTTTACAATGGCTCAAAATTTTGTAAGCGAAAAAGCCGAAATTAGAAAAGTTGTTCAACAGTTTAAAGAAAGTCTCATCAAAAAAGATCCAGCAACCTTTTATAGTCTGTTCCATGAAAATCCCGTAATATGGATTGGTGTTCTAAAAAACAGGATCCAACAAAAATGACTGGCAAAAAATCCTGTGAATACAAAAAATTCCTCAATTCTATACTAGAAAAAGGCAAATGAATATTGGTATCTTATAAAAGCCGAAGGCAAATGGAAAATCGTGAGTGTTATTTATTCTTACGAGAATGCTGATTTTTTATGAAAGCAGGAAAACAATAGGTAAGAAAATTAAAAGTATGAAAGATAAATTCTCTGAAGAATTGGTACAATTGGCAGAAAAAGATTTGCTGATGAGGGAAAAGTTATTGGCCATAAACAAACTTTCTGACGGATATCATCCTGAAATGGAAAAATTGCATAAAGAAAATGCCCAACGTCTAAAAGAAATAATCAAGGAAATTGGTTTTCCAACCATCTCAAAAGTGGGGGAAAAGGCAAGTGATGCTGCTTGGCTTATTGTTCAACATTCGATAGCAGAGCCCGAATTTATGAAAAGTTCTTACAAACTAATGCTGGAAAATTCGGCGGATGTTAATTTGAAGCATCTAGCATTTTTATTTGACAGGATTCAGTTTTTTCAAGGGAAGCCACAGAAATTTGGAACTCAGCTTAATTCAGATGGCACAATTTATCCGGTTATCAATAAAAACGAAATCAATGGGCTAAGAAAAAAAAATCATCTGCCAGAGCTTACGCAAGAAAAGATTGACAGTATCCTTCCCATCGAAAGTATTGAATTCATTGAAAATCAAAACGCGGATTATATTATATGGCGAAAAAAAGTTGGATGGAAAAAATAAAAAAGATACCCAGGAAAATACACTGATGTAATAAAAATCCAAACCAAAATGTCTTAATATAAAAAAACAATGAAAAGAATTCTCAGATGGGCAAAACGGATAGCTTTGGCATTAATCTCCTTTGTGATATTGTTACTCATTGCAGGATTTATCTTCGAAAGGAAATCCCGACATGATGCCGAAAAGATTAATCCTGACGGAAACTTTGCAGTAGTTGAAAATCATCGCCTGCATTATTACAAAAAAGGAAACGGCGGACCTACCGTTGTTTTTGAAACCGCATTTGATCCAGCAGGACACCTACAGTGGTACAATATCCAAAAAGAATTACCAGTTTCTTATACGAGTATTTCCTATGACAGGGCAGGAATTTTGTGGAGTGAAAGAGGAAAAAATCCAAAGTCGGGAGTAAAAATGGCGGAAGAATTACATCTTTTGCTGGAAAAAGCGGGATTGCCTAAACCTTATATTCTAATTGGGCATTCATTTGGCGGAACGCTTGTCCGGTTTTTCGTCAACAAATATCCTAAAGATGTTGGAGGTGTAATATTTGTGGACAGCCAATGCCCTGATGATGAAAAATATCTTTCACCGGAACTTTTCAAAATGGTAAATCAGGGACTGCCAAGTGGTTTTCTAAAGTTTGCAAACACTTTCGGACTTGCCAGATTGATGTTCAAAGATATGTTTCCGAGCGGTAAAGAATATGAATATCAAAATTCCATAATGCCCGCTCTGCTTTACAAAAGTGCCGATGCCGTGTTAGAGGAGCAGGATCAGATGGGCTCGATAAAAATAGAGGCATCTAAAATAAAATCTTTCGGCACTATTCCTCTTGTTATATTGACAGCAGCAGATGACAATCGCTATGAGAATGTTATAAAAGAAAAAAAAAATAAAATGGAAATGATAAATGCCTGGAATAAAATGCAAAAAGATTTTTTACTACTTTCGTCAGACAGCAAACAAATCTTAGTACCGAACAGTGGTCATTATATCAACCAGGAACAGCCAAAAGCTATTGAAAACGCAATCAACGATATGGTATTTAAAATATCAAATCCAAAATAACATGATTCGTAATATTAGAAGTAAGTGACAATGCAATTAAAATTAGTAACAGTAGTTCTATGTATTTTGATCTGGACAAATAACCTATTTGCGCAAAATAAGGGCGTGAATGTTTCCTTACAGATCGATAGTATCCTTCACAAAAAGATGGCCGAGAGCGGTATCGTTGGCCTGAGCGCTGCAATTATTGTAGACAAGCAAGTTGTCTGGAAAAAAGGGTTTGGTTTTGCCGATAGAGAAAACAATAAACCTTTTACTACCTCTACAATAATGAACATTGCATCCATAACTAAAACAGTGACGGGGGCTTGCCTGATGAAAGCTGTTGAACAAGGCAAGGTTTCACTTGATGAAGATATCAACAGGTATCTGCCATTTAAGATCGTGAATCCATATTTTCCGCAGGATCGTGTAACACTACGGCACCTTGCAACCCATACTTCGGGCTTAACAGATAGGTATCCGTTTTATACGGATAGTCTTTACATTAATGGGAAAGACTCCCCGGAGGCTTTGGGCGATTTTCTTAGGAATTATTTCGTGGCGGGAGGCAAGTATTATTCAAAAGAGAATTTTCTGGATCATAAGGCGGGTACTTTCCGCGAATATTCAAATATAGGTACGGCACTCGCTGGCTTTATTGTGGAACAGCACACCGGACAGAAATTGAACGAATACAGTAAACGTTACATATTCAAGCCATTAAAAATGGATCATACAGGCTGGTTTTTATCAGAAATCAACCTCAAAAAACATGCGAAGCTGTATGTGAAGGAGGATGCTGGTGTCAAGAACATCGAGCTATATGGATTGACGACCTATCCTGATGGTGGTGTACACACCTCAGTAGATGATCTGTCCAAGTTTTTTATCGCTCTGCTGAATAATGGAAAGTATAAAAATACCAGAATTCTCAAAGAAGAAACTGTCGGGCAGATGTTGGCCTTTCAATTTAATGAAAAGAACAAGCCGGAAAACATCGACCCCAAAGACCTTAATTCAGGTATATTTTGGGCTACAAAGATGGGCGGAAAACGAATTGGACATAATGGCAGCGATCCTGGGGTTAGGACATTTATGCTTTCGGATTTAGATAAAGAGGTGGCTGTAATTATGTTCTCAAATACATCCCTCACTGAAAAAGAGGAGGCTAAGTTTTTTAATATCTATAATGAACTTTATAAATACGGACAGAGAATCAAGTGGGATAAAGATTCTATCTTACTTGGAAAGTAAATAAATATGAAAATTTTCAGGAGAAATCATGCGAATGGTATCAGAAAGTAAGGAAATCACTTGCTTCTCTGACTTTAAAAAGACAATAATAAAAAACAAAAGCAAGACCTAGACCTGCTTTTGTTTTTTGTGAAATCTATATTACTTCCAAAAAGCCGCTTTCCATTGCTTTGAATTTATCTGACACCATATCCATATCCTTACTGATCTTTTGACTGGTAATCTTGGCATAAATCTGTGTGGTGGAAATGTTTTTATGCCCCATCATTTTGCTAAGACTTTCAAGTGGTACACCCTCCGTTAAAAACATAGTAGCGAATGTGTGACGTGCAGTATGGAAGGTTATCTTCTGTTCGGTAATAATTTCTGCTTCTTCTATTAATTTCTTTACGTGGTTATTGCATGTTGCGTTCGAGGGTACGGGAAATACGTGATCGTTACGGGTAAATCCCCTATATTTCTCAATGATACGTTTGGGTATTTCCAATAACCGGACGTTAGAAGCCACATCCGATTTTTTTCTTCTGCTAATGATCCATTGATGACCATCAAAGAATGACTGTATATTGCTCCATTTTAACTTTTGGATATCTATATAGGATAGCCCAGTAAAACAACTGAAAATGAAGAGGTCTTTTACGATTTCATATTTAGGTTTCGACGGCTTTAAACGCATCAACTTCTCTACATCCTCTTTTAGAAGATAGCTGCGATCGGTTTCCTGCATACTGATTTCATAATCCTCAAAAGGATTTTGACGTATCAGCCCTTTTTTAATAGCCAGGTCTGCCAGAGCAATTACCGGCATTGTATAAACCCAAACTGTATTGTGCGTGCATTCCTTGTCTATACGCAAAAAGAAGTCGAACTCCCGGATAAAATCTGAGGTAAGTTCCCTAAAGGCCAAATCATCCCTGTGATACCTTTCACGGATGAATTCACATAGATGGTTGAAAACGGTCTTGTATTTATTGTAGGTATTTTGAGAACGCTTTCCTTTACTGACCATTCTTTCAAAATCCTCATTTTGGTCCTTGAATACTTTGAGGATGGCATCCTCCATAACACCAACCCCCAAAAAAGACAGCTTGACTTTTTGTGCGGTTGCAAAGCCTTCATCTTTGAGCATATCATCATAAATCTTATTGATACGTACCCGTATATTATCCAACTTAAGATTGATACTTAACGCCTGGGCACTTTTACCCAGAACTCTTCCATGCTTTAAATCCCAGTTGTTGGGGTTGATGTCTAATTTGGCACTAAAGGATTTTGGCGTTCCGTCAATGGTGATACGCCCCATAATAGGGACGTTCCCGTTCTTCTTAGGTTCATTCTTCTTTAGGTAGAAAAGCAGTTTGAACGTGGATCTTTTTTCTTGTTCCATAACTCAATTGTTTAACGTTTAAAATTAACTTTCATTGAGTTACAAGGGAATATGAAAAACGATGCAAATGACTGAAATATAGACTTTTAAATCATTTTCAATTTAGGTGTAATCAGTAATGATTTAGTAACCTAACCATGTCATTTTTAGCTCAAAACCTGTCGGACACTCACTTCCAAATTTTGCCTCACGTTTTATAAACCACTGTATAGTAACGGTTTTAACCGTTTTGCTTATTTTTGCTTTTATCTAATCTTTTTTTCGAAAAAAATAAAAAATATTTTTTGCAAAAGAGAAAATATATATTATGTTTGTATTAAATTCTACTAATTCTATAGAGTATGTCAGATAAAAGAAAAAATATGTTTAATTTTCCTAAAGGTCGAATGCACAAAAACATGCTAATGTATTGTTGTTGCTGTTGTTGCAGTCTTTTAGATAAAATTACGAACACTATTATTTCATTTATTAAATCTATATTATCATGGGATCTTCTTATAAAACCTTTACCCTTACTGAGCAATTAACTAATGAGCAAATTGCATTTTTTAACGAACATGGCTTCATTCATTTCAAAAAATTTATAAATCCAGAAACAGTTTCATCCATCATTGATGCCTCGAAACAAGTGGAGCAAAATTGGATTGAAAACAATCTTCAAAAAGTAAATGGTGTTCCTATTAAATTCGGAAAAGATTTAGATGGTTCTCCTATTGTACAGCGTTTTGCTTTTATCAATCAGCATCATCAAGCCTTAAGCGGACTTTTACTTGATCCAAGATTTAATGGTTTATTGCCATTGGCAGGCGATGGCGCAAGATTAGGAACTGAAGAAAAAGACGGAATGGTTTTCAATCATTATATCAATGGACCAGAAAGTAAGTTTACTAAAATGGGCTGGCATACAGATGGTTTGAGAGATATTTTTTATGGTGGAAAATTAAACCCAATGTTAAATGTTGGTATTCACTTAAGTACTTTAAAACCAGAAAACGGAGGTCTTAAAATTATTCCAGGTACTCACAAGCAAAGTATTTATCAAATGCTTTTCCGTAAAAAATACTTTTTAGATCATCAAGCTGATCCAGAGGAAGTTTCTATCATTCCAGAAGCTGGAGATTTAACCATTCACGATGGACGTTTGTGGCACAGAGTTGCACAATCATCTGTTCGTGGCGAAGAAAGCAGAAGAAGGGTTATTTATATTCCAATCATAGCAGGAAAATATGCACCTAAAAATGAAAACAGTCCAACGGTTTTCTATCAACGTTTTGCGGGTATTGTTAAATAATTATGCTAATTGTTATTGCATTTAGTTATCTGGTTAGATCAGGTAAGCTAAAAAGTACCACAGATTTTTTTAAAAATAAGCAAAGAAAAATCAAACTAAAAATCGCAAAACTAGAATTGGCTATACTATCAGGCTTACAAATATTGGACTAATGGGAAAAGAATCACAGGTCGAAGATTATAGTGCAATTGCGCAAAGAACATTTTCTGACCGTAAGCGAACTAATATTTTAAAAAGAGCAGAACAGTTAACGATTGTATTTTTGCTTCCAAAAGTGCCTAAATTCATTTCACCAAACTTACTGACTTTAATTGGCACGCTTGGTTCGGGATTCGTTTTTTTAGCTTTTGTTTTAGGAACTTATGTAGAAACTTGGTATTTACTTTTGGGTATTATCGGGTTAGGTATAAATTGGTTAGGTGATTCTTTAGACGGAAGATTGGCTTATTATAGAAATATTCCGCGCCGCTGGTATGGTTTTGCACTCGATATTATTGCCGATTGGATCGGTATTGTACTTATAGGCTTTGGCTACTACATTTATGCTAAAAATGGCACACAAATAGTAGCCTTTGCTTTTGTCGCATTGTATGGCTGGTCTATTATTATCAGTCAGTTGCGCTACAAAATCACTAATGAATACAGTATAGATTCTGGCTTTGTTGGTCCAACAGAGCTTCGATTTATTATTGCTTTAATTTTAATTCTAGAAGTTTTATTTCACGGATCAATTGCCTATTTGACTGGCTTAATCACGATTGTGTTACTTATAATCAATACCATAGACAGCTTGAAACTTTTAAAGCTGGGCGATCTAAAAGATAAAAACCAAGGCTGAAATGTTCAAGAAAAAAGCTATTTTTACTTTTCTAAGAGCACAAGTTGCGGCATTTGTAGGAGGCTTAACCGATTATGGTTTAATGATTTTATTCACAGAAATATTTAAACTGCATTTTAGTTTCTCTATTCTCATCTCAGGAACCATTGGCGCCATTATCAATTTTAGCATCAATAGATTTTGGGTATTTAAAAATCAATCGGGATATAGCAGCCGCATCAATAGTCAGCTTTTTAAATTTGCGTTGGTCGTGTTGGGAAGCATTTCCTTAAAATCATTTGGTACACTTATTTTGCAAAAGGTATTTCAAATCGATTACAGAATCGGAAGATTAATCACGGATAGTTTTGTTTCTTATGGATTTAATTACCCATTGATAAAATATTGGGTTTTTAAAATAAAGAAAGAACAGAAAGCAATCGAATCAAATTAGAATATAAATAAACTTGTTGATATAATTTTTTTACCACATAGTCCCGAAGCCTCGGGATAGTTTTTAGTTGCGTAAAAAGAATATAAAAAAGAAACTAGTTTCCTTAACACATAGCTATGTTTATTTAAACAAGTGAAACGCCTTTTTTAAGCATTCTAAATCTATGTTTCTAGCCTGCACTGAGCGGAGTCGAAGTGTGTTAAAATAATTGTACCCAACGGGTGCATAAATATTTCGTCATGAATAACTTATCATTTAAACATTTTACAAAATCACTAATCGTTATAACGATCTTAGTAAATATAGTTTCTGAAAATCTATCGGCACAATCCAAAAATCCATCGCCATTAAATTTTCCAACACCTAAAAACATAGATAATATGCTGTTTTACATTCAGCGAGACCCAAATACAAACACTGCTATTTATGCCATAAACTACCAGGAAAATGGAAGGATAGACAAAAGCAATCCTATAAAAGCATATTGGATTCGATATGCTGAGAAAGGAGAGAAGAAAGATTTTAATTATATACAACGCAAATTTGCATACGGAATAGAAAGTAAAACCCTGAATAATGAGGAGTTTGAACTTCAATTTGTATCGTATAAAAAATTGCCCTTAATCTTGAAAAAGATAGATTCAGATCAAAAATATCATGTTTTTGTAAATGTAAATCAGAAAAAAATACAGGTAGAAAAAATATTTGTGCGCATTGAAGGAGGTTCATTTTGGTTGCCAAATGTAAAGTATGCCGAAGTTACCGGAATTGATGCTTCATCAAATAAAGCTATTACTGAAAGAATATTGTTGAAATAAGCTTTTTTGGCGTAGAGACCTAGTAGTGGTTTTCTTTATTTAAGAATTATCATTCGCTTAACATTTTACAATTGAGCCAGTAAGAAATCATTAAATATCTTCTAAAAATCGGATAGTTTAATTTTTGATATTTGGAAGATATTTAATTATAAATTATATGAAATGAAAAATTAAATTATGGGCAGCAAACTAAATAATATTAATAGACTTTCGTTATCATTTCATCTATAGGCAAACGAACTTTTTTCGTAGCTACCATATAGTCTTTTTCCGAATCACGGTATCCTAAAGCAAGGATAACTGCGGAATGTAGCCCTTTCTCTTTCAAACCCAAAACCTCATCGATAATAGAAGCATTAAATCCTTCGATAGGAGTGGCATCCACTTTCAATTCTGCCGCGGCAATAAGTGCTGTTCCTAGTGCAATATAAGCCTGTTTGGCCGCCCAAAGTGCTTTTTGCTCTGCGTTAATAGAGCTAAAATAGGAATGTAATCCATTTCTAAATCCTGATAAGGCACCAGCATCAAGACCTCTTTGCTTTTCTGTCATTTCCATGTAATTGTCAATGTAAGTCGGAGTCATGTCATTGAATGCAGCAAAAACCAACAAATGAGAGCAAGAGCTAATCTGTTTATTATACGAATCAGCACCTAATTTTTTTTGGATTTCTGGGTTGCTTACAACAAAAACACGGTAAGATTGCAGACCACAAGAAGATGCTGAAAGATTTATAGCCTCTAAGATCTGATCGATCTTCTCTTCTGTTACTTTAATGTTATTGTAAGCTTTTGTGGCGTAGCGCCATTTTAAATTTTCTATCAAATTCATTGCTATGTCTATCTTAATTTTTGGCAAATATAAATTTATTTGTTTTGTTTTTCGAGGCTTGAATTGCTATGGGAAACTTCAAATCAGTCATATCCTAGTTCTCTAAAGAATAATTATCTGTTTTCTTTCAATATTTTATTTATAAAAAGATTAATAATCTTTAAAAATGTATTAAAAAAGAATAATTAACTGTATTTTTTTGTTTAATAGGATATTAAATCTTTTGTTTTAAAATTTGCAGGGTAAAAAAACTAAACCTTGTCATCAGATGAAAGCGAACATAAAAGAAGATTTAAGAATAAGCGAAAAGCAGGATATTGAAAATAACGAGAATACAATCCAAAATGATTTTGTGTTCACGCTAAAAAGCACGTGTTTAGATGAAAATTATCACCCCTCAAGTAAAACGCGTTTGACAACCAATTTTGCTAACTTGGCAAGAGGAGCTAATCGTCAGCAAAACTTACGCAGTGCTTTAAATATGATTAACAATCGATTCAATGCATTGGCTCATTTGGATAATCCAAAAGGGGATCGTTACCATGTGGAACTTGAAATTCTCACAGTAACGATGAGTATTGATGATAAGAATGGTAGTAACGATCTACCGATGATTGAAGTTTTAAAAACAAATATTATTGACCGTAAGACTGGCCAGCAAATCGAAGGAGTTGCCGGGAATAATTATTCCTCTTATGTTCGTGATTATGATTTCAGTATTTTATTGATTGAGTACAATAAAAACAAATCTAATTTTTCTATTCCTGAAAATTTTGGTGATTTGCACGGAAAACTTTATAAGTGCTTTGTGAATTCAGTCACTTATAAAGAGCACTTTAAGATGTCACCTATCATTTGTCTAAGTGTATCGAGTAACAAAACTTATACCCGCACTGAGTATCAGCATCCGGTTCTGGGTTTTGAGTATCTGCAGGATCAGTATTCTATCACTGATGAATATTTCTCTAAAATGGGCTTAAAAGTTCGTTTTTTCATGCCTCAGAACAGTGTGGCACCAATGGCTTTTTATCATTCCGGAGATCTACTTGCTGATTATACTGATCTTGGATTAATCAGCTCAATCAGCACGATGGAGACTTTTCAGAAGATTTATCGCCCTGAAATTTACAATGCAAATTCAGTGGCTGGGAAAATCTATCAACCTAGTCTTAAACACGAAGATTATTCACTTACCCGCGTGGATTATGACCGCGAAGAGCGCAGCCGTTTGGCTGTTGAACAGGGTAAATATGCAGAAGAGCATTTCATTAAGCCTTACAAAAGTCTCTTGGAACAATGGTCTGCTAATTTTACCCTTTAATTGATTACAACGCCTTAAAATTATACTATTATGAAGAAATTATTATTACCTACCTCTATTGTTGGAAGTTTACCCAAACCTGCCTGGCTTGCACCACCCGAAAAACTTTGGTCACCATGGAAATTAGAAGGAGATCAGTTAATTGAAGGGAAACAGGATGCTTTGCGTATTTCGCTACAGGAACAGCAATTGGCAGATCTAGATATCATTTGTGACGGCGAGCAGACACGCCAGCATTTTGTAACGACTTTTATCGAGCATTTAAGCGGTGTAGATTTTGAAAATCGTAAAACAGTAAAAATCCGTAACCGTTATGACGCGAGTGTTCCAGTGGTGGTAGGTGAGGTTGCACGTCAAAAAGCAGTTTTTGTTGAAGATGCTAAATTTTTACGTAAACAGACTAATAAGCCTATAAAATGGGCATTGCCAGGCCCGTTGACAATGGTAGACACCTTGTACGACGACCATTATAAAAGCCGTGAAAAATTGGCGTGGGAATTTGCGAAAGCACTCAATGAAGAAGCAAGAGAACTTCAAGACGCAGGGGTAGATATTATCCAGTTTGATGAACCTGCATTTAATGTGTTCTTTGATGAAGTAAACGATTGGGGAATGGCAGCATTAGAAAGAGCCATTGAAGGTTTACACTGTCAAACTGCGGTTCATATTTGCTATGGTTATGGAATACAGGCAAATACTGATTGGAAAAAGACATTAGGTTCAGAGTGGCGACAATACGAAGAAATTTTCCCGAAAATTCAAAAATCTAAAATTGATGTAGTGTCTTTAGAATGTCACAACTCCAATGTACCTTTAGATTTAATGGAACTTGTTCGCGGTAAAAAAGTAATGGTTGGTGCTATTGATGTGGCAACCAACACTATCGAAACACCAGAAGAAGTTGCTGCTACCCTGCGCAAAGCTCTTGAGTTTGTAGATGCCGAAAATCTTTATCCTTCGACAAACTGCGGTATGGCCCCGCTATCTCGGGACGTAGCCAGAGGCAAGTTAAGTGCCTTAAGCGCAGGAGCAGAAATTATACGCAAAGAACTTGGGATTTAGTCTCAATATATTAATAATGGAGTCCGTGTCTCCACGGAAAAATAATATTTAAAAACACATTGAATAAATTATTAGAAGTATTAAAAAAAGCAGGTTTCGATGGTTTCCTGTTAATGATAGCCACCATGATTCTGATGGCTTATTTTTTGCCACAGCCAGGCATGATCAAAGAACCTGTTTCGCTGGAAGAGATTGCCAATGCTGGCGTTTCCTTAATTTTCTTGTTTTATGGCATGCGACTGAGTGTTGAGAAACTAAAAGCCGGACTTTCCAACTGGAAAATGCACATTGTCGTCCAGTTGACAACCTTTTTATTTTTTCCGCTCATTGTTTTGGCATTTCGCCCTTTGTTTGTCAATAATGGCTTCGAGCTGCTTTGGCTAGGTGTATTTTTTCTGGCAGCATTACCGTCTACAGTTTCCTCTTCGGTGGTTATGGTTTCCATCGCTAAGGGAAACATTCCGGCAGCCATTTTTAATGCAAGCATTTCCAGTTTGATCGGGGTAGTCGTTACACCGCTCTGGGTTGGGCTGTTTATAGCTTCTGCAACAGGCGATTTTGATGTTACTCAAATCGTCATAAAGTTGATTCTGCAAGTCTTGCTGCCTGTCATCATTGGCATAAGCCTCAATTCCCGTTTCGGCGCCATTGCCGAAAAATACAAGAAACAGCTCAAATATTTCGATCAGACAGTTATTCTAACGATTATTTACACGTCGTTTTGCAAGTCATTTTCCGAACATCTTTTTGAAGGCTTCACCGCCCTTGAACTTGCTGGACTCGCTGCTGGGATGATGGCGTTGTTTTTTGCCGTATTCTTTTGTGTCGGACTACTCAGCCGCTTGCTTGGTTTTTCAGATGAAGACCGTATTACGGTCTTATTCTGCGGGTCTAAAAAGTCATTGGTACACGGCACCGTAATGTCAAAAGTACTTTTTCAGCACAGTACTATCACTGGTATCGTATTGTTGCCGCTCATGCTTTACCATGCCTTGCAATTGATTGCCGCCAGCATCATTGCTCAGGGTATGGCTCGACGAAAAGAAGTGTAATTTTTTTATGACTTTGCCCTTTATTTATTTTGATAAAGGGCAATAAAATAAAGCCCCTGCTATAAAATAATTCTTTTAGATTTTTATAACTGTGAAGATAAACGTTGCAGTATGTAATGTTTTTAACTTGTGTAAAATAAGATTTTTGTATTGTTTTTGGTTATATTTGAAGAATTTTATTCTGTATTAGAAATAAATTAAACCAAAATATTCTATGGAACAAATAGACGATATTGATCTTCAGTTACTAAATATACTTCACGATAATTCTAAATATACTGTGAAAGAACTGGCAAAGATGGTAAATCTTTCGGCATCACCTGTTTTTGAGCGAATTAAAAGATTAGAGAACAGCGGTTACATTAAGAAATATATAGCCCTGTTGGATGCAGAAAAATTAAACAGGGGATTTATCGTTTTCTGTAATATCAAACTTAAACAGCACGATCGTAATATTGGGAATCAGTTTGTTAGTGATATTATGAAAATAGAAGAAGTTGTGGAATGTTACAATATCTCAGGAGATTACGATTTTTTAATGAAAGTTTCTGCAAAAGACATGAAGCATTATCAGGATTTTGTGTTTAACAAATTGGGATCAGTTGAAAGCATAGGGAGTACCCAAAGTACCTTTGTTATGTCGGAGATAAAAAATCTCTACGGATAGGCTAAAGGAAAGCTTATTGATCTAATGTATCATATTCGCGTGTAATATGATCTTAAAAATGAATTACTTTTTCTTCTTCAAGATCTAAATAATACATTTGTTTTCTAATGATAGATTCATCTATACTTTGATCTTCTTTGTTTTTATCAATAAGCCATTGTCTCTGCAGATTTATTAAATCAAGATAAATGCTTTTGAGTTCATTTCCTATCGATTCATCATCAATTCCTTTGCTGTGGTGTTCCCATTTTTGAATGAGCTGCTGCAATGAAATATTACTTTCTAGCTGATCCTGATAAGTGGTTCTTAAATAATTCAAGGCATATTCAGAAAGATCCTTTCGCAAAATAATGCTAGCTTCTTCGCGAGAAAGGGGATCGTAGATTGCAGGCAGATTTATTTTTTTTATAAAATATGGAAGAGTTAACCCTTGAATCAGTAAAGTCAAAAGGACCACTATAAAAGTGATAAACAAGATGAGATTTCGCTGCGGAAAACCATTCCCATTGTCTAAATATACTGGAATAGACAAAGCTGCGGCCAGAGAAACAACACCTCTCATGCCAGTCCATCCCAGGATAAAAGGAGTTTTATATCCGGGATTTCTTGTATCAGCAACCGTGATAAAATTACGGGCAATTAATGTGACGACGACAGCGCCGTAGGCAGATAATAACCTGCTTATTATTAAAACAAAAGTAATTAAAACGCCATATCCAACTGCTGCTGTGATACTGATACCTTCTAGTCCTGAAGTAATTTGAGGTAAATCTAATCCAATGAGCATAAAGACCAATCCGTTTAAAATAAAGCAAAGACTTTCCCATACATTTACTCCTTGAATTCGGGATCTGCTGCTCAAAAATCGATGTCTGTTATTGGATAAAAGCAAACCACCGCTTACCACCGCTAAAACACCAGAACTATGTACTTCTTCAGCTGCAATGTATATGATGTAAGGCGTAAGAAGCGATAAGACAATATCAACATTGGCATTTGTGGGTAAATATTTATGTGCCTTCATAAAAAGCCATCCTATTAAAAGACCAATTGCAACGCCTCCAGTAATCGCATCACAATCTGGGCATCGTCTTCCGTCTTTAACGCCCGAGCAAGATAAAGCATTGGCAATTACGCCTACAGAGGAATTATTAGCTCTTCCTTTTTTACAGTCCGATGCTGTAGATGGTTCGTTGTATGCTTATCAATTATCAAAAAGAGGAAATTCACTGCGAGTAAAAGCGGAGGCAGTACGCTGGGGGAAAAGAGGAGCTAGAATAAATACTATAAGTCCGGGTATTATTATGACGCCTCTTGCTAATGATGAATTAAATGGGCCAAGAGGTGAAAGCTATCGCAAAATGCTGGAGATTTCACCTGTCGGAAGAGCAGGAACACCAGACGAAGTTGGAGTTTTAGGAGCTTTACGTACGTTAATAGTATAAAAAAAGACATAAAAAAATCCCATTTCGATAGATATGGGATTTTAAATTTTGTGACGTCTACGTTACAAAAGCCAAATCATTTTATGCAAAATTTAAAGAAATTGGCTTGTTTTTAAGTGAATTTATAAGATAATTATTCTTAGTTGTTGTAGGCTGTTTTTTAACTTTTCCTTAAAATTTTGTATTTTGGTTTTTCGTAATCAGTTATGTCCAAAATAATATCATAAACGCCTGTTAAAATTTCCATACTATCTCCTTTTGGCATTATTCCGTCGCTCATATCTTTTCCAAAATTTAAAGTCCAATCGTCATTAAAACGAAATTTAAGCTCTCCTGTTTTTAAAGTCACATTTTTAATTGTCCAAATTCCTTTTGTTTCAGTTTCAAAAAGTTTTGTATCAGGACCATCCCAGCCTTTTTCTGTGGCAGTTCCTACAATTCCCCAAGAAGGAAATATTTTTGTTGCTTTTTTTAGTTGATTTCCTGCATGAAAACTTAATGACTCTATTTGTGAAGCCTCGTTTCTTTCAAAAATTACATCGCCCATTAATTCTTCAGCAAAAAATAAATTTTCTTTTACAGGATATAGAATAGTTGTGGGCCCGTTTCCACTTTGCAATTTTAATTTATTGTTTTCAACTGTAAGGTAAACTACAAAATTGTCTTCTACTTGATAAGCTCCCACATATTGCTTTAAAGTTTCTGAGCTTACGTTGGCTACAACTGGAATTTTGTAATCTTTATCATATAAATTATACAAAGTTTTCATAATAGCATAAGTGGCAGTGTTTAAACCTCTTTCTGTATTTGTAAGCAGTATAATGCAGATATCATCTTCGGGAATTTGAACAAAATTGCTACAAAAACCGGCTCCATAACCACTATGACCAACTGTCATTTTTTTAAACATTGGCATTGTAATCCAACCATAACCATAATTTTTTTTGAAAGGTGTGTATGCTTTTTCTAAACTTTGTTTGGAGATAATTTTGTAATTTTTTAGTCCATTATAATATTTGTTTAAATCTTCAACAGTTGAGTATATTCCACCAGCTGCAAAAGGCATAGGTGGATCATAAACAATCGATGGTTTTTGTTCTTTTTCAGAAAAAATCTCATAGCCAATGGTTTTATTTTCACTTTTTAGATTTTTAAAAGCAAAACCACTTTGCTTCATTTTCAATGGTTTAAATATGTATTTTTCAACTGCTTTTTCGTAACTTATTCCAGTAACTTTTTGAATTACATAGCCTAGAAAATAATATCCCGAGTTAGAATAACTCCAATCAGTTCCAGCTGGAAAATCCAAAGGTTTTGTTTTTTGAAATTCAATAAATGATTTTTCCGTTTGGTCTTTCATGTCATTTCCTCTGGTATAGTCATAAACTCCAGAGGTATGGGTTAATAAACTTTCAATTGAAATAGTACTTGCATCGGGATAATCTGGATAGAACTTTGAAAGTTTATCCTGTAATGAAAGTTTGTTTTCTTCTACTAATTTTAAAATTACCGTTGCTGTAAAAGTTTTTGTAATGGAATATATTTGAAAAATGCTGTTAGCGTTATTTTCCTTTTTTAAATCTACATTTGATAATCCATAACCTTTACTTAATAAAGTTTCTCCTTTTTCAGAAATAAAAACAGAACCGTTAAATAGATTCTGTTGATTGTAAAATTCAAAAAGTTGTTCTAATTTTTCTTTCTTACTTTGTGCAAAGCCTAATTGTGTTATAAATAATAAAATAAAAGTGATTGATTGAATGGATTTCATATTTTTTTGATTTTTTATTGGATTCTAACTAACGGTTTGCACTTTGTGACAGTTGCGTAAATGTATAATAAAAGATTACAAATAAAAATTCCTAACAAACTTCAGTTTTAGCGTTTTTTAGTAGTGACAAGGACAGAACAAATTACAACATCTTTTTTGGATGATTTGAAGAAATTGGCGTACTATATGTAATGTCTGTCTTCCATTGGCTTTGTAAATTTGGTTTAGATGTTCCGTCGGGATTCATGGGAAAATCTATTTGATTTCTAAATTGATTAAATGAATATTAGTATTTTTATTATTTCGCATCAGATATATTGTTTGCTCATTTGTGTACGTGAAATAAAAGTTTAATTTTACTTTTTAAACTATACACCTTTTCCTGTTTGTCATTTAAAAAATAATCCTTCCTAATTATTTAGACAAACGCGATTAAAGAATGCATTTTAAATGCTTATTTTTTATTTACATAACTCAAAATTTCATGTATCAATTTGTAAAATATATTTTGATGCTCATTTTGGCATCTTTAAGTTTAATATCCTGTAAACAAAAACAGGGAGACAAAATTAGAGTTGGTTTCTCACAGGCGATGACGACCGACGATTGGCGCAAGCAAATGAACAGTTCAATAAAAATTGAAGCTTCTTTGCGACCTGAAGTCGATTTGACAATCAAAGACGCCAATAATAATGTCGATAAACAAATCGAAGATATCGAGCGTTTTATTTCTAATAGAGTAGATGTTATTATTGTATCGCCAATTCAATCAAAACCTTTAACGGCAGTTGTCGAAAAATCCATTAAAGCTGGAATTCCCGTTCTTGTTGTTGATCGAAAAATTGAAGGAGAAAGCTACACAGCTTATCTCGGAGCTGATAATATTGAAATTGGACGAATCGCCGGCCGTTACATTATCTCGCACAGTAAAGGTTCTGGTAATGTTATAGAAATTACAGGTGCCAGCGGATCATCTCCGGCTTACGAAAGAACACTTGGTTTCAATCAGATTATCAACGAGAATAAGCGTTTTAAGATTGTCAACACCATTCAGGGTGACTGGGAAAAAGAATCCGTTAAAGCGCCTTTGAAAGCAATTCTTCTGCAAAATCCGAATGTTGAATATATTTTCGCTCATAACGACAGAATGGCTTTAAGTGCTTGGGAAACTGCTAAAACCCTGGGGCTTGAAAAGAAAATAAAGTTTATTGGTGTTGATGCTTTAAACTCAGTAAATGGGGGAATTGAGCTGGTAAAAAGTGGTGTGCTTGATGGAACAATTTTATATCCAACCGGAGGAAACGAAGCTTTAAAACTGGCATTAAAAATGTACAACAAAGAATCGATTTCCAGAAACAACATCCTAAATACGATTGTTATTGATAAAAACAATGCTGAAATTATCGAAAACCAAATGGATAAAGTCGATCAGCAGCAGTTGGTAATCGAGTCGCAGCAAGGGGCTATTAAAGTTCAGGAAAGAGAATATGCTTCGCAGAATAATTTGGTAAGATTGCTTAGTTTTTTTCTTGTAATTATTTTGAGCTTAACGATTTACAGTATTTATTCGACTATTTCTATTTCAAGAAAGAAAAAACAACTGGAAAGAATCAATCAAACGGTAATTGACCAGAATAATGAAATTCAGGAAATGGCTCAGATTGCAGCTAAAAGCAATGAAGCAAAACTGAATTTCTTCACCGGACTTTCGCACGAGTTTAAAACGCCTATTACTCTAATAATGAGTTACGTGGAGTCTTTAATCGAAAATGATAAAATTAAAGGAACTGCATTAATAGATGAAGTAAAATTGATTCATAAAAACTCAAACAGATTACTTCGTTTGATCAATCAATTATTGGATTTCAGGAAAATTGAAGAGCAAAAATTTACGCTGAGAACTTCGAATACAAAAATTTACGATTTCACAAATGAAGTCATGGCAAACTTTAAAGGTGAAGCCGCTCGAAGAAATATTGATTTTCAGTTAAGCTGTAAAAACAAAAATCTGGAATTGTTTATTGACCGCGGATTAATGGACAAAGTGTATTTCAATCTATTATCAAATGCTTTTAAATTTACGCCGGATAATGGTAAAATTAGTATTTCAATTGTCGAAAATCAGGACAATACGGTAAAGATTCATTTTAAAGATTCCGGAATAGGAATTCCTGACGATGAGCTTTCAAATGTTTTTGATCCATTTTTCAGGGCTTCAAATAATAATAAAAACAGCTCCGGAATTGGTTTGCATTTATCCAAAGAGTTTGTGCTTTTGCATCAGGGAACTATCGAGTTAAAATCTAAACAAGGCAGCGAATTTGTGATTACTTTATTAAAAGGAAATAGTCATTTGCAGCCTGGTGAAATTATTCAGAAAGTAGAAAGCCTAACCAGTATTCCGAATTTAATTACAGATAATTTAAACATAGAACCCGATTTAAAAGAATCCAATACGATTTCAGATGCTGAAAAACATTCGTTGCTAATTATAGAAGACAATGTAGATTTAGTTAATTTTCTAAAAGCAAAACTTTCTAATGAATATGTAGTTTATAATTCTGACGGAAGCGATGCTATTGAAAAAGCGTTGGAAATTATTCCGGATGTTATTATCTGCGATATTAATTTGGTAGACAAAGATGGTTACGAAATCAGCAAAGAACTAAAGAAAGACCTTCGTTCTTCACACATTCCAATTATAATTCTAACGGCGCAAAGTAATAAAGAATCTGTTTTAAAAGGGCTTCAGAGTGGAGTAGACCAGTATTTGACAAAACCTTTTAGCCTTTCAATTCTAAAACAATCTTTATCGAGTTTGCTTTTCAACAGAGAAAAACTACGCTATTATTACACCAACAATATTTACAGAGTTGAACCTGAATCTAAATTTGGAAATCAGGAACAGAGTTTTATTACTAAAATGAATGATATTATTAAAAAGAATGTCGAGAATCCAAAGTTTTCAGTTGAAGATTTGGCGGATAAATTGGGCGTTTCGAGAGTTCAGCTGTATAGAAAAGTGAAAGCAATTATCGGAATTAATATTAGCGATCATATTAATAATGTCAAATTAGAGAAAGCAGCAGAGCTTTTGAAGTCAAATGAAATGAATATTTCTGAAATTGCCTACTCGTTAGGTTTCTCTTCTCCAAACTATTTTTCTACAGCTTTTAAGAATAAATTTGGAATTTCTCCTAAAGAATATAAAACGTCCAGCTAATTTGTCTTTAAAATTGTTTCTTTTAAAGTATCAATTTTGAAGGTTATGTAACAAAATCGAAACTACAAGGTTTTCGTAAAAGTTTTTTAATTTGCGTAAAACCTTGTAAATAAAGGTTTTGAGTTTAAAATGCTAAACTGTCAATATTTATAGAAATAAATTGTAACATCATTAAAAATAAGTTGTTTTTTTTGCAGATATCTTAGCAACAAGTTTTTAATACATGTACAATGAATAAGATATTGATTTGGTCTGTTACTGCTGCACTGGCAGGTTTTCTTTTCGGTTTTGATACCGTAGTTATTTCTGGAGCTGATAAACAATTACAGCTTCTGTGGCACTCGTCAGATGCCTTTCATGGTTCAGTTGTTATGGCAATGGCATTATGGGGAACTGTAGTTGGTGCAATCTTTGGAGGAATTCCAACTAATAAAATAGGACGTAAAAAAACGTTGTTCTGGATTGGTATTTTATACTTTGTTTCGGCAATTGGTGCCGCTTTTGCAAATGATCCGTTTGTTTTTGCTGCCTTCAGATTTGTTGGTGGTTTAGGGGTTGGCGCTTCTACTATTGCTGCTCCGGCCTATGTATCAGAAATTGCTCCGGCAGACAAAAGAGGAAGATTGGTAGCTTTGTATCAGTTCAATATTGTATTAGGAATTTTAATTGCTTTTATCTCTAATTACTTTTTAAAAGACATTGGCGAAAATGCCTGGAGATGGATGATTGGTGTTCAGGCAATTCCTTCTATTGTCTATATTCTTTTTATTTTGACAATTCCAGAAAGTCCAAGATGGCTTTTATCTAAAAATCGTGATGAAGAAGCTCGTAAAGTTTTATATACCATTGATCCATCTGCAAATATTTCAGACTTGATAGATGATTCCCGTGAAAACGGTGTTACCAAACACGAAAACATTTTCATGAAGAAATACCGCTTTCCTTTGATTCTGGCTTTCTTAATTGCCTTTTTCAATCAGTTTTCAGGAATTAATGCATTTCTATATTATGCGCCAAGAATTTTTGAAGAAGCCGGCTTAGGACAAAATACAGCGTTGTTAAGCAGTATCGGAATTGGAGTTACAAATCTTATTTTCACCTTAATTGGTGTGGCATTAATCGACAAATTAGGAAGAAAGTTGTTAATGTACATTGGTTCTGTTGGGTATATTATTTCACTCGGATTAGTATCGGCTTCTTTCTATTACAATTGGGGAGGCTTATCAGTTCCTATTTTCCTTTTCCTTTTTATTGCTTCTCATGCAATTGGTCAGGGCGCGGTAATTTGGGTTTTTATTTCAGAAATTTTTCCGAATCACATTCGCGCGTCTGGACAAGCATTTGGAAGTTCAGTGCATTGGGTTTTAGCAGCTATTATTCCGTCTTTAATTCCAATGTTATTTTCAGAAATCGGACCCGAAGTTGTATTCCTTATTTTTACATTGATGATGGTACTGCAACTGTTGTTTGTAATTTTTCTGATGCCGGAAACAAAAGGAATCTCTTTAGAAGCTTTAAGCGAAACACTAACTAAAAAAAATAACCACAAAAATGAAATCAAAGAAACATCTGCCGTTAGCTCTTTATAGTGCTGCCTTACTGTCGATAGTAGGATTAAAACCGTCTTCTGCAACTGCGCAAACTTCTGCCGTAACTATATCGAACACCGCGGAAGAACAAATGTATCGACCAAATTTTCATTTTACGCCAAAAAAAGGCTGGATGAACGATCCTAACGGAATGTTCTTCGCCAATGGGTATTATCATTTGTTTTACCAGCATTATCCTGATGGAAATACATGGGGACCAATGCATTGGGGACATGCCATTTCTAAAGATTTAATTAAATGGGAAGAACTGCCTATTGCGCTTTACCCAGATAAAGACAAATATATTTTTTCAGGAAGTGCTGTTGTCGACACACACAATACATCTGGTTTAGGAACTGGAAAAATCGCACCAATTGTTGCCATTTATACTTTGCATGACATGACGAAGGAGAAAGCAGGCAAAATTGATGTCGAACAGCAGGATATTGCTTTTTCTAATGATAATGGTTTTACATGGCAGAAATTTGAGGAAGGAAATCCTGTCGTGAAAAACCCTGGAATTAGAGATTTTAGAGATCCAAAAGTATCTTGGGATGAAACGCACAAACAATGGATTATGGCTTTGGCAGCGCAGGATCGAATTCATTTTTACAAATCATCGAATTTGAAAAACTGGGAATTTGCATCTGAATTCGGAAAAAATATTGGTGCTCATGGCGGTGTTTGGGAATGTCCTGATTTCTTCGAAATAAAAGTAGAAGGAACAAAAGAAACAAAATGGGTTTTAATTGTAAACCTTAATCCGGGCGGGCCAAACGGAGGTTCCGGAGTTCAATATTTTGTTGGAGATTTTGACGGAAAAACATTTACAATGGACACTACTTTTGCTGAAAGAGTAAATAATGAAAAAGCAGTCTGGGCAGATTATGGAAAAGATAATTATGCCGGAGTGACGTGGAATAATGTTCCAACTTCAGACGGAAGACGCTTATTTATCGGATGGATGTCAAACTGGGAATATGCACAACAGGTTCCGACAACGACATGGAGAAGCAGTACCACAATTCCGCGCGAATTGAAATTGGTTAAAAAAGAAAACCATTATAATTTGGTTAGCACGCCGGTAAAAGAAATCAATAATTATGTTTCTAAAACCATTAAAACAAAAAGTAAAACCGGAAAAGGAACTTTAAATTTAATTGAAAGCGGAAAAGTAGATTTAACTCAGACAGTTGTTAGTTTAGATTTAAAAAACTTAAAACAGGAAGATTACACTTTTACACTTTCTAATGCAAATGGAGAATCTTTAAGTTTTGGTTTAAACAATAAAGAAAATTACTTATTTATTGATCGTTCTAAAGCTGGTATAACTGATTTCTCAGATAAGTTTGCTTTACCAGTAAGCAAAGCATTTTTGGAAGGAAGCCAAAAAAGTGCCGCTTTTAAAATTATTCTGGATAAAACGTCAATCGAAATATTCTACAATAATGGCGAAAAAGTAATGACGGAAATCTTTTTCCTAAACAAACCATTTTCAGCCCTTACTATTTCTTCAAAGCAGAAAATAGAAATAAAAAATGGGATTATTCAAGTATTGGACATCAATAAAAAGCAATAAGAAAATCGAATAGAATTTTTCTAATTCAATCCAAAAACAAATCGTACAACCGTAAGAAGGATAATCTCTTTCAGGCTAGTTACATCTATTTGCAAAATAAAAAACTGCCAGGGAATGGCAGTAAAACATAACTAACTATTAAAATAACCTTAATCAAACCAAAATTTATGAGAAATAAGATTTTATATTTTCTATTTTTCTTTTTTCCAATGCTCATGATGGCACAGGAAAACGGAATAAAAGGAACGGTAATTTCGTCTGATGACGGAATGCCGCTTCCTGGAGCGACAGTAATTATTTCAGGAACAAATACCAGTTCGGTCACCGATTTTGATGGGAATTTTTCCTTCCCAAATGTTGCTCCAGATGCTGTACTTGTAGTTTCCTTTATAGGATATGCTCCACAATCTATTCCTGTTAAAGGTCAAAAAATGATCAATGTAACTTTAAAAGTAGATAACAACCAGCTAAATGAAGTTGTCGTAACAGGATACTCTAAACAAAAGAAAACAGATATCACAGGCGCAGTTGCCGTTGTAAACATGAAGGAAGTCATGAAACAGCCAGAGCCAAACCCGATCAAAGCTTTGCAGGGAAGAATTGCCGGAGTAAAAGTATCGTCGGATGGTTCGCCAAGCGGTGGAAATACAAAAGTGGTGATTCGTGGTGTTGGAACTTTAAACAACACAGATCCACTTTATGTAATTGACGGAATGCCGACAAAATCCGGAATGCATGAATTAAACCCTAATGATATTGAAACCATTCAGGTTTTGAAAGATGCTTCTTCGGCAAGTATTTACGGTTCCCGAGCTTCAAACGGTGTCATTATCATTACAACCAAAAAAGGAAAAGAAGGTAAAATGAGAATCAATTTCAGCACCTATGCTTCCTTTTCTGATTATTCAAGAAAGTTAGATGTACTAAATGCAAACCAATTTGGGCAGGCCCTTTGGCAGGCAAATATTAATGATGGTTTAAATCCGAATAATAATAATTTACGTTATCAGTTTGACTGGTCGGTTAATAACAATAAACCGCAATTGAATAAAGTTTTAGTTCCGGAATATTTAGATGCAGAACAAACCATAAAAGCATCAAATACAGATTGGTACGATGCAATTTCTCAAACTGGAGTTGCCAATTCTTATGATTTGTCTGTATCGAATGCTTCTGATAAAGGAAATTATGTTTTCTCGTTGGGTTATTATGGAAATGAAGGTGTTGTAAAAACAACAGATTTCGAAAGAATTTCTGCGAGAATGAACAGTTCTTATAAATATTTTGATGGCAAATTAGTTATCGGAGAAAACTTCAGTTTAAACCGTACGAACGAAGTAACAGATCCGGGCGTTTTAGATCCTGCTCTTAGAGCTTTACCAATTATTCCGGTGCACACAGTTGACGGAATTGGTTGGGGAGGACCGGTTGGAGGTATGAACGACAGACAAAATCCGGTTCGTCTTTTAGAATATAATAAAGACAACAAATACGATTATTTGCGCCTTTTTGGTAACGCTTACGCGGATTTGGAAATCATTAAAAATCTGCATATCAAAACCAGTTTCGGAATGGATTATGGTTTTTACAAAAAACGCACGTTACAAAGAAGCTATAAATCAGGTTATCTGCAAAATGATCAAACGTCTGTTACAATCGACCAATCGATCAGCGATAAATGGACTTGGACGAATACAGCAATTTACAGCTTAAACTTTGGAAAAAGCAATCTGAATTTAATGGCGGGAACGGAGATGTATAAAGATACTTACGATACAAATACATTACGTAAAAATGACTTTTTGATCGAAACGCCAGATTATATGTATCCGGATGCAGGAACGGGAGAATCTTTTACAAGCGGAACTTCGACCGTATATTCTTTGCTTTCTTATTTTGGAAAAGCAGATTACGAGTTTGATAATCGCTATTTGGTTTCGGCTACAATTCGTCGTGATGGTTCTTCTCGTTTTGGAAAAAACAATCAATTCGGAACATTCCCGGCAGTTTCAGCGGGATGGAGAATCAGCAACGAAAATTTCATTAAAAATAATGCTCCTGTTTTTTCAGACTTGAAATTAAGGGCAGGATGGGGACAAACCGGAAATCAGGAAATCAGTAATACGGCTGTTTATTCGCTTTATCTGGCAAGTTATGCAGGCGGAAGTCCAACTTGGGCAACGTCTTTTGGAACAGCTTACGATATTGCAGGAAACGGGAACGGATTGCTTCCTTCTGGTTTTATTGCAACGCAATCCGGAAATGATGATTTGAAATGGGAAACTACGACGCAGACCAACATTGGTTTGGACTTTGGTTTATTCAAACAAAAATTAAGCGGCTCTATAGATTATTATATCAAGAAAACAGATGATATTTTGGTATTACCACCTTATTTAGGAGTTATTGGCGAAGGAGGAAACCGTTGGGTAAACGGTGCTTCTATGGAAAACAAAGGTTGGGAGTTTTCTTTAGGCTATCATGATGAAACTTCATTTGGATTGAAATATGATATTTCCGGAAACATTTCGGCAAACAAAAATAAGATTACACAATTACCGGATGAAGTAAAAAACAACTACGGAGGCGACGGATTGGATGATAATATTTTAGGACGTCCAATTAATTCGATGTACGGTTATGTTACTGACGGATTGTTTACAAGTCAGGATCAGGTAGACAACTCTGCAATTCAGGAAGGAAAAGGCCTTGGAAGAATTCGTTACAAAGACTTAAATGGCGACGGAACAATTACAGATAAAGACCGCACGTGGATCGGAAATCCAAATCCGGGATTGTTGTACGGAATCAATTTAAACTTGTCTTATAAAAACTTTGATTTTACTACTTTTTGGGAAGGTGCAACTGACGTTGATGTGATTAACAACACAAAATATCAGACTGATTTTTGGAGTGTTGATGACGTAGGATCAAATAAAGGAACTCGTTTACTGAATGCCTGGTCTTTGGATAATCCAAATTCAACTATTCCGGCACTGACAACAGTTGACAGAAATGCGGAATCTAGATTTTCAATATATTATGTAGAAAACGGAAGTTATCTTAAACTTAGAGTTTTACAGTTTGGCTACAGTCTGCCAAAAGATTTATTGAAAAAACTAAGCATGGAAAGTTTCAGGTTTTATATCAGCGGTCAAAATTTATTGATTTTTGATGCGAAAAGCTTCACAGGAGTTGATCCTGAAAATGCAGGTTTTGGATATCCACAGCCAACAACTTTTACGGCAGGTCTTAATTTTACTTTATAATAAAAGATTTAAAAATGAAAAAAATATTATATATAGCAGGATTTGCAGTGATGGGTTTATTCGCTTCCTGTTCCGATTTTTTAGAAAATGATCCGCGTGGTGTGTTGTCTGAAGAAGATATTGTAACACCGCAGTCGGTTGAAGGATTTATGAATGCGGCTTATGCACAGTTAGGCAATGATCATTACGATTCTCCTTACAGTTTATGGCCGTTTGGTAATGTTCGTTCAGATGATGCTTATAAAGGCGGAAGCGGTACAAATGATATCCAAGATTTTCATTTTTTTGAAGTTTCAAATAATATCCGTCCAGATTTTGGAGAGTTGGACAGTTTCTGGTACATCAGTTATGTGGGTGTTTCAAGAGCCAATAAAGCGTTGAAAGCTTTGGAACAAATCTCAGAAGCCGATTATCCATTGAAGAAAACAAGAATGGCAGAAATGCATTTTTTAAGAGGACATTTCTATTTTATGCTGAAAATCATGTTCAGAAATGTGCCTTATATTACCGAAGATGTTCCGGTTGAAGATTATAAAACGATTTCAAACAAAGCACTTTCAAACGAAGAACTTTGGAATAAAATTGCTGAAGATTTTCAGGCTGCAGCCGATAATTTGCCAGATACACAGCCACAAGTGGGGCGTGCAACTAAAAAAGCAGCTTATGCTTATTTGGCAAAAACAAGATTGTACCAAGCGTACACACAGGATGAAACATTCAAAGTTACAGGAATAAACCAGCAGCATCTGCAGGAAGTAATCGTGGCAACAGATAACGTAATTGGAAAAGCAAGTTTGGAGCCTGATTTTGCAAACAACTTCCTGCCGGGAACTTACGAAAACGGAGCAGAATCTATTTTCTCAATTCAGTTTTCTGATAATGATGGAACGCTTTACGGAAGATTGAATTTTTCTGATGTTCTTTCTACGCCACAAGGTTTAGGTTGTTGCGATTTTCATAAACCAAGTCAAAACTTGGTGAATGCTTTTAAAACAGGAGCAAATGGTTTGCCTGAGTTTGACACGTACAACAACGAAGATTTTGATTATAAAAATATTGATGCCAATACAGTTGATCCAAGATTATATCATACCGTTGCGATGCCAGGTTTGCCTTATAAATATGATCCTGAATTTTTATATGTTGAAGCTTGGGTTCGTTCTCCGGGAACGTATGGTTATTTTGCTTCATTAAAAGAAAACGTTGCTCCAAATTGCACTTGTGTCGTAAATATTGATCCGTTTTACGGAAATTCTAAAAATAGAATTCAGATTCGTTATGCTGATGTGATTTTGATGCGTGCAGAAGCTTTGATTGAATTAGGAAGACAATCTGAAGCTTTACCATTAATTAATGAAATCAGAGAAAGAGCAGCGCAAAGTACGGGAAGACTGCCGTATGTGAGTAACTTCAAAATCAATACGTATGTGGATGGAAGCAATTGTAACTGGACACAAGATTTTGCCCGTAAAGCGTTGCGTTGGGAACGTCGTTTAGAATTGGCGATGGAAGGAAGCCGATTCTTCGATCTTGTCCGTTGGGGAATTACAGATCAGGTGATGAATGATTTTTACGCAAAAGAAAAAACAAAACGTACGTATTATCAGGATGCTTTTTTTGATGCACACAAAGAAGAATATTGCCCAATTCCGTTGAAGCAAATTAATTTCAGTCAGGGATTGTACAAACAAAATCCAGGTTATTAATCTTTAAAGAATCAGCAATATGAAAAAAGCTTTAAATAAATATTGGAGCAAAGTGTCTATAGTATTGGCAATGATTTTTATGATTACGGCCTGCGAAAATAGTTTTGAAACGGGCGGATTCGATGTGAGTTCGCCTTCAGATGTGCTTTCATTTAAATTGAATGGAGTTTCAGGAAGCATTGATCAGACAACAGGAAAAATTACTGTTGTAATGCCTTACGGATCTGACATAACAGCTATAAAACCGGAAGTTGTTTTTGTAGAAGGGGCTACATCAAATCCCGAATTAAATTCGGCTATGAATTTTACAAATCCGGTAAAATTCAGAGTGGTTAATGGGAATTTATATAAAGATTATACGGTAACCACAACCGTTTTAAGTCCGATTAAGAGTTTTACGATTAACGGTGTTGCGGCGACTGTAAACGACATTAGTAAAACCATTAATATGACGCTTCCTGAAAATACTGATTTGACAGCGCTAAAACCAGTAATTGAAACAACTGCTGGTGTTACGATTTCACCTGCTTCAGGAGCAACAGTTGATTTTACAAATGCAGTTACTTTTATAATAACATCAAACGGAAAAAGCGTTAATTATACAGCAAATGTTGGAGTTCCGGTAACAGGATTAACTGTGGCGTTTTTAGGAACTGCCGCTACAAGATCAGGAATTACAAACATGGATGAAGTTACAGCTTCGAACTGGTTGTTTGATAATTTCCCTGGTACGAAATACATTTCTTTCGAAAGTATACAAAACGGTGCCGATTTAAGTGATATTGATGTGATTTGGTGGCATTTTGATTCAGCTGAAAATTTACCTTCTGTGGCTTATAATCCTGCGGTTACCAATGCTTTGAAAAATTTCAGAACAAATGGCGGAAACTTGCTTTTGACTTCTTTTGCTTCGCAATATGTCGATGCTTTAGGAATTGTTCCGTCAGGAAAAGGACCGAATAATGTTTTTGGTGATTTTCCTCCAAATGGATTTGTAGACGGTAATTCATGGGGAATGTCATTTGTTGGTCATGAAGGCCACCCAATATTTCAAGGCCTAACCACTTTTGAATCCGGAAAAGCCAATTTACTGCAAAGCGGAACTTTCAGATTAAATCATACAGCGTGGTGGTTTTTACCAGAATGGGGTGGATACAGTAATGGGGAAGGTTGGAGAAATCAGACAGGAGGAACCAATCTGGCAAGTGAAGCCTGGGATAATGAACTGAACGGAAGAGTAACAATTGCAGAATTCCCGAACACGAGTACAAATAAAAATGTAATTGTTATTTCTATGGGAGCTTATGATTGGTACAATGAAACCAATAGCAGCGGTGTGCCAAGTCAGGCCAATGAGTTTATTGCAAACATAAAACTGCTGACACAAAATAGTATCAATTATTTAGCGGCAAAATAAATCACTTTGAATTTAATAAAATGAAATATAGAAATATAATAACAATCGCCTTCGTTTTCTTTTCACTGGCTTCATGCAGTCAGGATGAAACGTATATTGGAGGTTCGATTTCAGGAGGAAATTCTGAAATAACTAGTGTTTTTCCTGTTCCGCCCGCGCAATGGATGGGCGCAAACGACCCATATTACAGTGCGGGTTATACGGGAGATATTATGCCTTTTTTCGATAACGGAAAATTCCATATTTACTTTCTGCATGATGCGCAGAATAAACCTGCCGGAAAAGGATTTCATGATATTCATGAATATCAAAGTACAGATTTGGCACATTTTACTTATGAAGGCCAAACCATTCCGTATGGTACAACTTTAGAACCAGATTTTGCCATTGGTACGGGATCAGTTATTAAAGTAGGCAATCTTTATTATTTCTATTACACAGGGCACAATGAAACTCCGGCTTTTGTACAATCGAATGCCAGAGAAAGTGTGTTGTGCGCAACAAGCAGTGATTTGAAAAACTGGACAAAAGTTCCATCTTTTAAAATTACGGCTCCAGCGGGCTACTACAATTATGATTTCAGAGATCCGCATGTGTTTTATAATGATGAATTGAAAAAATATTCCATGTTAGTAAGTACACAAACAGAACCTGGAAGAAAAGCCGTTTTGCTGCATTTTACAAGCGCAGATCCTGCATCAGGAAAATGGGATGTTGAAGCTCCAATTTATACCACAACGCCTGAGGATAATTATCTGATGATGGAATGTGCGGATATTTTCAAAATGGGAAGCAATTGGTATTTAATTTTTTCTGAGAATTGGAGCGGAAACAAAGGAACGCATTATAGAATTTCATCATCAATAAATGGACCGTGGGCAAAACCCGAAAATGACCGAATTGATGGAGAATATTTTTATGCAGGAAAAACAGCTTCTGACGGAAATAAAAGATATGTTTTTGGATGGAATGCCAGAAAAACGCCTGAGAATGATTTAGGAAATAAAGATTGGGCGGGGAATATGGTCATTCATGAATTAACTCAGAATTCAGATGGAACTTTAGGAACGCAATCACCGAAATCGGTTAAGGATTTATTTTCGAAAAAGAATGCTACTGCAGAAGTAGATGCGATTTCAGCCAACGCAACAGCCAATAACGGAACCTATTCTTTATCCGGAGAAACAGAAAAAGCAATGGTTACTTTTAAAAGTTTTGGAAAAAAAGTCAAAATAAAAGCAGAAATTACTTTAGCGAAAGCTTCAGGAACAACAGGATTTGTTTTTCATACCAATGATACAGGAAGTTACTATAAAGTGGTTTTGGATATTGCTAATAGTAAAATAAGCGGTTATAATTCGGCTTTACAGGAAGTAACGCGTTTGCCATTTGCATTTCAGACGAATGTAAAATATGATGTTGAAATAATTGCTGAAGGAAGTGTTGTCGTAGTTTACATAAACGGAAAAGCAGCGCTCACCAACCGCATTTACGGAAGAGACAAAAACAAATGGGGTTTAATTGCTGAAGGACAAACGAGCACAATCTCAAATCTTCAGATAACCCAGCCTGAATAAGAACAATAATAAAATATTTTAGAATGAATAACGGAAAAAACCTTAAGGCGGTGGCATACGGAGAGGTACTTTGGGATGTTTTTGCCAATGAAAAAAAGATTGGCGGAGCACCATTGAATGTAGCCTTGCGAATGAAAACGCTGGGTTGCGAAGTAGCTATGATAAGCTGTGTGGGCAATGACGAAGACGGGAAAGCAATAAAAGAGCAAGTGAAACAACTGGGACTTGAAACGGATACAATTGTAGTTTCTGAAGATTTCCCAACTGGTTTGGTCAATGTGACCTTAAATGAGCGGGGATCTGCAAGTTATGAAATCAGTTATCCGTCTGCATGGGATAAAATTGAATTGAATGATTTGGCGAGGAATTCAGTTGCTAATGCCGATGTTTTAATTTATGGCAGTTTAGTTTGCCGAGATAACGTTTCAAGACTGGCACTTGAAGAAATGCTTCAAAAAAAAGTCTATAAGGTTTTTGACGTGAATTTAAGAAAACCACATTATTCATATGAAATGCTCGAAAGACTAATGCAGTCAGCGGATTTTATAAAGTTTAATGATGAGGAATTATTAGAAATTACTACAGCTATGGCTTCGCCATTTACAAGTCTGGAGGACAATATGAATTTTATAGCTGAACGAAGTAAAGTAACGGGAATGTGTGTAACGAGAGGCAAACACGGAGCCTTGCTAATGTGGGAAGGCCGACTTTATGAAAATGAGGGATATCCTGTTGAAGTTGCTGACACCGTAGGTGCTGGAGATTCATTTCTGGCGGCTTTGATAGCTTCATTGTTAAGTGGAAAAGAACCTCAGTATTCAATAGATTTTGCCTGTGCAGTAGGTGCATTAGTAGCTGAATCTCCTGGAGCGAATCCCGAAATTTCACTTTCCAGAATTGAAAAAATGATGTTAAAAATGAAAATTTAACTTTTATGAAATTTAAATGAAATATGAGTTAGTTAAAACAAAATTTTTGCAATTGGCCTTGTTAACAGCAATTTAAATATTCGTTTTTTGAAGTAAAGCCTGATATCTTTTAGATATTAGGCTTTTATCGTAATATTATAAAACTTGGAAGCAAATACATGTAGGAGATGTGTTGGATTTTATATTTTCGGATAAAAATGTCTAAGAATTTGTTTAGGTGTTTTAACAACTTCTTTACTGATTGGGTCAAACCATTTTACTTCTTTTATTACTTCTGCACAACACTCGTTTTTCGAGTTAAAAAAACAGCTTTTAATATTGATTTTATCCGCTAAGTAACAATGCTTCATTTCAACTAAAAAATGTTCTGTAAACATTAGGTTTTTATAGATGATTAATTCATGATTTCCTTCCTGTAAACCTAAATGCATGTAATTAAGCTTTTCTTTGGAAAAACCATTGCAAAACAAAAATTGGTATAACAATCTGACAGTATATGAGATATATGCGGTATCTTCCATAACCATATAATCATTTACATCTTCTCCGGTAACAACATAATTTTTACAGATCATTTTAATATAATTTAAGGTTTAAAAAAGAGACCGGCGTAATCATTTACCGGCCTCTAGAACATTAGTCATGTTTAAAACTCTTTTGAATCTGAATGAATCAGATACTTAAATAGGATTATTTAGCTAATAAAAAATTGTAATTAATCTTTATTTTGTCAGCAATTTTCTTTCTCACAAGACTTGGTATTTCAATATCAAAATCTTCTGGTTTTGCTTCAAACGTGCCAATAGCATTGACACCGTTTGGAGCTTTTGAAATTTTTACAATCACTGAGACTGCTTTTGTTTTTCCATGAATAGTAAGATCTCCTTTTAGTGTAAAATTTTTAGGAGAATTTGTAATTTTAGAACTATCAAAATCTTCTATTTTACCTTTGAAAGTTGCTTTGGGAAACTTTTCAGATTCCATATAATTTTCATTAAAGTGCTCCTCCATTAATGCTACTTTAAATCGAAAACCTTTTATAAGAACTAAACTCGCAAAATCTCCCGTTGTCTGATCCAGAACTGCTGATACTGATTTGCTTTCTGCAGCGACTTCTTCGTAAGAAGGCATTGATGCTTGAAATTTTATATTCCCTGATTTTGTAATTAGTTTTTGTGCAAATCCACTAGTGTTTGCAACTATAACGAGCAATAATGCAAAGAAATTTATGAATGATTTTTTCATAATAATTAATTTTCTTTTAGACCATCGGTGTTCCATTTCACAATTAGATCAATATTAGCCTGAGCCATTCTTCCGCCTTGAGGCATAAGTCCTTGCTGGCCACTTTGAAGCTGGATTCTCCCTAATAAACCAGCACTTTCTACGGCAGCTTTTACCTGAGCAAAAGTAGTCAGCGGTCTAAAAGCTGCAGACCTTCCGCTTGAGTGGCAGCTTACACAGTTGGCGTCAATAATAGATTTTACATCTTTATTGTAGGTAACCCCAGTTGTTGGATTTGTTGGATTTGTTGGTGTAGTAGGTGGTGTTTCGATATCCTCATAGGTGTCAGAATCACTACAGCTTGCAAATACAGCCAATAAAATTGTAAGTAAGATTGTTTTTTTCATGATTTATTGTTTTTAATTGTTAGAATACTCTGTAAAGGTTAAAGCCAAAGAAGAAATCTCCTTTGCCCCAGTCTCCAGAGGCATTAGTAAGGTATCCGCTCTCACTCATAGATTGTGAATTGGTAAAAATTAATTGAAATACGTGTCCGCCAGTTTCTACATCAAGACCTACAGACAATGGATTTTTATAAAAGTCAGGTTTGTCAAAATTGTGCATGTATTCTAAATTGACAGATAATCTTTTTGTGATTTTATAGCGCCCGCCACCGCCAAAAGAAAACTGATTATCTCTTTCAATATCAGGATTGTAAAGGTTTTTGTGTAAAAAAGACGGTACTAATTCAATAGAGAATTTTTCACTTACTTTTCTAGATATTAAAAGTTGCTGCACATACGTCATGCGATGCTTAAATTCTAAACCAGGATATTGGTCTTTTTCTAAAAAAGTATTGATATCCGCAACGCTATAGCCAACAATATCCAGCGGAAAATTATCGTTTTGTCTTGCTAATCTGTACTTTAATCCAGTTTCATACATTTTATTTAAAGTATGTCTCGAAAGGCTGACAGCTAACCAATCTGTAACACCATAAATTCCCCCAAGTTTTGTGGTTGCATTGTCAAGTCCAAAAAAACTGTCAAAACCATCTTTTACAGTGCCAAAACGATGCGAAACCACAAAATAAAACTCTTTTTTAGCAGGCATTTTTGTGGTCTGTAAGGTTACCAGCTGTAAAGCTTTAAAAGTAGCTGTAGAATAGCTTTCTTCTGTTTGTGTAGAATCAAGACTCTTCAATAAATCATCCTGTGAGTAAGCCAGCGTAACTAAAAACAGGCAGAACGGAACTAGAATTTTCTTCATAAATTAATTATTATTTGTTTGGTTTATTTGACAGTGCATTGGTCTATTTTGACTTCCATAAATAGTTCGTCATAACCAATGCATTTGCCTTTAATCGTCATTTTATTGTTGATCATTTTATTTTTTAATTTTTCTTTAAACAGACAGAAAACAGTATTTTCAAGTATAATTGTAGAGTTGGTTTCTTTGGTTACTTTACCCGTTATTTCAATAGTTTTATTGAGGTATACTGAATCTGCTTTTTTAGGATCAGCGTTATAATCTTCAAGCAGTTTTTTTGCCGTTATGCTAAAATCTGGCGCTTCAGATGCTATATTTCGGGCTTCTTTAAATATTATTCCATAATAAAAGTAGATTCCGGCAGAAACCATTAACAGTAATACCGCAGTTACAATTGTTATTTTTTTTCTTTTCATAATTTTGTTTTTAGTTTTTTTTGATGTGATAATCATTCAGCGCTTTTTTTAAAATAGCTTTTCCATAAACGTCAGGATTATTGGAATTCTCCATTTTCCGTTTATAATGTAAAGAGCATCCATAATGGGCACTATTTCAGATTTGTATTTTGACGCAAACCTGATCTGACGTTTTTTAGATGTTGCATTTTCTTGTGTATTCATACTTAAAACTGTCTCAAATCAAATGATGATTCTATAGTGAAACAGCCTTAGCGTAGATTACCCTACCAAAGAATTGTAATTTTTTGAAAAAAAAGTAAAAAGGAAGAATGAGAGCTTTAAAACTCTTGTAGAATGGATATTAAAATGAAACTCTAAAACTCAGATTTGGAGTTCTTTGCAATGAAAAAGTATCGACTTCTTCTATAGAATTGGTTAAAGAATTAATTCTATAATATTCGCTGATTTCATTTCTTCTGTCAAGAATATTTAGGATTGAGATTCCTATTTTGTATTGAATTCCGTCTGCGGTTTCCCACTTATAAGTTGACGAAAGATTAACCTGAGAAAACATATTCAGATTACTGTCGTTTGGTTTGTTGTAAACCAGTACAGGATCAAAAAGATCAATTTGAGATAAATTTGGAGATGTTTTTGGTCTTCCAGAAGTCCATTTTGTTCCTAAGGCAATCTTGAAATTGTTTTTCTCATAAATTGCCGCCCACGACAAAGTGTGTGTCAGCTCAAAGTTGTTTGGAAAACGAGAGTATTCATAATTCGGAAAATTATAATTGTTTTCATTGTAAGTATAACTCAACCACGTAAGAAAGTGATTTATTTTTTTCTGAACCAACATTTCTATTCCCCAGATTTCATAACCACCTGTAGTTCTAACAAATTCCAGCTGATTCTGAAAACCTTGACTAGAAGTAGTTATTCCCGTTACTTTTTTATAAAAGTTTTCAATATCCAAAAGCCAGTCGTTTTTTTTATAAAACAAGTTTAAGGATAACTGTCTGCTCTTTTGAATAGGAATTGTGCCATTATTGGAGATAATCCAGCGTCTTTTTTCAATACCAAAATAATCTTTCTGCAAATCAATAATTTGCTGAGAGTTTTGACTTTTGAGTTCGCCAAGCAATTCTAAATTAAGGCTTTTGCTTATTCCGTAACCCAATTGAAGTCTTGGTTCCGCAATATATTTTTTAAATTTTTCAATATAATTAAGTCGCATTCCACTCTTAAAATATACTCGTGAAATGGTATCGTTATATTTTCCTTCTACAATTAAAGCGTGCGTTCTTAATACGTCTTTTACTTTACGATAAAAATCAGGATTAGTTACCTGCTCTAAATTAGTAATGCCAATTTCATTAAATTGATAGCCATCGCTGAAACTAAATTTAGAGTTTAGAATATGATTGTTTTCTAGATTCACGCCATTATTATTGACTGTATTTTCTTGAATAACAATCTGGTTTTCATAAATTGACTTCTGATCGGCTAGAAGTTCATACGAAGAATTGTAAACATTAATTTTGGTGGTGTTGAAGCTATTCCAGTTTCTTTTCCAAGACAAATTTCCGCCATAATTCTGCTGGCGTAAAATATTGTTTTGTGCTTTATTTATATTGTATGAAACAGCACTTTTAGTAACTTCCAAGTTGTCTTTTATGGTTATTAAATCCAGTACTATTTGATCTTTAATTCCTATTTTTTGAGCATATTTTATGGTAGCATCATAGAAACCAAATTTTTTATCGCTTTTATAATTAAGATTTTGGTTCTGCGAAAAATCTGTTATGGTAGTGTTTTGAAATACTTTATTGAAATATTCTTTATAAGTAGGAGTTTCTACAAAATCAGTAATCGATTTGCGCGCCGAAATTTCGATATAACTTTTTTTAGAAAGATTATACTTTCCATAAACATCAGCATTAATCATGTTGATTCCCGCGCTGAATGAATTTTTTTCTGCTTTTTCTGGAGTAGAAGAAATGGCGACTACACTTGAAACACTTTCTCCATAAAAGGCAGAACTACCGTTTTTATAAATAGAAATGGTATGCCCAAGATTTGGATTAAAAACAGATATTAAACCAAAAAAATGTCCCGTTTGAAACATTCGTATTCCATTCCACAAAAATAAATTCTGATCGTGCGTACCACCGCGAACATTAATACTTGAGACACTTTCATCGAGACTGTTTACGCCCGGAATCTGCTGCATAGTCTGCAACGCATCGGGTTCAATAAGACCGGGAAGAATTCCAAATTTTTTGGGCTTAATTTCAAGAGATCCATCGGTATTTTTAGAAATACCCGAAGCTAAAATGGCATTGGTTTTAATTTCGTGCAATTCTGTGATTTCAGGTTCTAATACAATTTGAAGACAATTTTTAGCGTCTGGATTTCCTGCCGTAATTCTCTTTGAGGCAAAACCAACATGACTAATTATAAAAGTGTTTTTATCTTCTTTACTGAATTCAAAATAACCTTCGGAATCAGTTGTAATGTGAGTTTTATTATTTAAACTAACATTCGCATTCTCAATAGGTTTTTTATCGATGCTGGAAAAAACATAGCCGCAAATTATAGGACTTTCATTGTTCTTTTTATAGATATTGATGAACTTGTTTCCTATATTTTCAAAAGATAAATGAGTTCTTTTTCTTAAATATTCTAGTTTTTGTTCTAATGAAAGTGATTTTTTTGGAGGATTTAATTGGAGACCTTCAATATTATCTTCTGTGTAATTAAAGCTTACACCATGCTGTTCTTCAATATCAATTATTATTTTTTTAATGGGCATCACTTTTCCTTTGTCCTGAGCAAAAAGATTCAGGGCAAGAAAAAAGAGAAAAAACAAAAAATGAAATTGTTTGGGGCGGAACATTTATTTTTCGTCAAAAATTATTTTGTTGTCAGATACTTTTTTAGCCTCCAAATGATACGTTGTACTAATAATCTGCAAAGCTGTATTTAGATTTTTTGCCGGTAATTTTCCTGTAAACAGGGAGATAGTATCTTTTGTATTTAGTTCAATCTTAATATTATATTGTCTTTCAACTTCATCAAGAAGGCTTCTGATATTTTCTTTATAAAAACAAATCTGATCATTCATCCATTCTGGTTGTAATGCATTTACAGTTCTTTGAACCTGTTTTCCATTTTCAAAACGAACACTCTGTCCGTGAGTTAATAAAACTTGAATGTTGTTATAATTTACTTTGACACGACCTTCATAACACACAACGTCGAACCTGTTTTTTCTGGCTTTAACGTTAAATTGCGTTCCTAAAACGGTTACTTTTCCAAGATTCGTTTGGACTTCAAATTTTCTGCCTTTTGCGACTTTAAAATAAGCTTCTCCTTTTAATTCGAGATGTCTGTTTTTGTCCCAATTCCATTTTTTATAATGTATTTCAGAACCTGAATTTAAAACCACTTCAGAATTATCGGGTAATGAAAAAGCAGTCTTTTTTCCAAAATCGGCAGTTTCGGTTTGAGGGACAAAAACTTTTATCGCAAAACTAATTCCGAGAGCCAGCACAAATATGGCGGCAGCTTTAAATGCCCATTTTTTGTAAAGCGGAACTACTTTTGTTGCTGTTTTTTTCTGGCTTAAAATGTTAGACAGCATAGCATTTTCATCCAAATCACCTGTTTCAAGATGAGCGGTATAATTTTTTATCTTTTGGTATTTTTCAAAATCGGGGCTTGCCTCAAATTCAGCCAATTCATCCGGAGACAAATCGTCGTTGAGCCATTTTGCTAATAAGCGATTTTTTTTCATTTTATCGTATTATTTAATTAAAACAATTAGAACTAAATTTACCCTACTTTTTATAAATCAATTTCTTTACGTAAGCTTAACAGAGCCAAATGAATGCGTTTTTCCACAGCCTTTACGCTAATGTTGAGCTCTATGGCGATTTCGCTGTATTTTTTTCCGTCAATTCTGTGCATCAAAAAGGCGGTGCGCTGTTTTTCGTTTAAGTTTTCGATTGCTTTTAAAAGTTTGGCTTGAAATTGTTTTTCCTCCAAGAGATATTCTGGATTTTCGTTTGTTTTGTCTAAACCGCTGAAGTTTTTTTCATATTTCAAAACTACTTTTTGGTGTGCAATTTGATTAAGACTGCTGTTGTTTGCAATCGTATAAAGGTATGATTTTGCTTTTTCTAAAGGTACAGAAGCACAATTCTGCCAAAGCTTTACAAATGCTTCCTGAGTTACATCTTCTGCTTGTTCTGCGTTTCCAAATTTGTAAAAAAGAAAATTCCGAAGTGCTTTTACATGACTTTTGAAGAAAGACGAAAAAATGATTTCATCACAGGTATTAGATTGGTTTTTATCTGGCATTTAGAGTTTCAGTTTGTAAAGCGCAAAAGTATTTGTTTTTAATTTAAGTAGGGTAAAAGTAAAGATGATTGTTTTATTGAGTAATAAAATGCTATTGGTTTTTGATAATTTAGTATAGATGAAAATTATGAACCTTTTGATGTTGGTTCATTAAAAAATAGTTTCTTTTAAAATTTATTTACCTTTGTAAAAACATAAATATGTTCCTTTTGAAAAAATATTTATCAATTGCAGTTTTCCTGTTGTTATTGTTTTCTTGTCAAAGTGAAATAGACGAACAAAACAATAATTCGCAGGGGACAATTACTACTGTTTCTCCGCTCACTACTTATCTGCAAAGAGTTGCTATGGTTAGAACTGTACAAGATAATATGATCGACGGATCCAGCTACTGCACCATAAAACTCCCATATACTGTTACAGTAAATAATGAACAGATTGCAGTAAATACCACAGCCGATTATCAGAAAGTTTTGGATAATATCAACGCAAGCAATTATGATGATGATATTGTAAAAATAGATTTTCCTGTAACGATGGTATACTACAATTACATCGAAAAACTTATTCCAAATCAGGCAGATTTTGATGCATTAATAGATTATTGGAATCTTTACCCAGATCTTTTATCCAAAATCAACGGATTGAATATCAATTATCCTATCACTATCAATATCTACAACAGCGCGAATCAAGCAGGCAGTTCTCAATCGATAGTAAGTGACCAGGCCTTTTTTAATTTCATTAAAAATTTAAATGAAAGCCAGTACATATCTTTAAAATATCCTATCACAATTGCTGATTACAATAATCAGATAAAAACGATTTCAAATAATCAGGATTTCGAAAACGCTATTAAATATGCCATAGATTATTGCCCAGAAAATAACCTTGTGACACTAGATTTTTCTACAACCATCACAAAAGATTCTTGGGAAATTCCCTATTTTTATGATGGTACTGTTAAGACTTCAAATTACAGTGATTATACATTTGTATTTAAAACCGATCAATCTGTAGTTGCCACCAAAAATGGAGTTTCGGAAACGGGACAGTGGGAAAGTTCAGTCCAAAGCGGAGTTACAGAAGTAAAGATAAGTTTTAGTACAGGAGTGCTTTCTAAATTAAATTTTGACTGGAAGCTTTTTGAATTTAATAATTCTCAGATAAGATTGCGAGATGAAGGTACAACGACAAATTATCTTTACTTTCAGAAAAAATACTAACGGCTTTTTTCTTTCTTCACAAACAAATAAGAAGTCCTGTAATGGGTAATGTTGCCGCAAATAAGCAAACTAAAAAGGCTAAAATTTTTGTTGGATAACCATAGATACTTCCTGTGTGAATTGGGTAAATTAAGCGTCATATTTTATCGCCATTGCTAAAGGATTCATAACGTCTTATTTTCAAAAGTTTACCCGTGTATTTGTCAAAATAAGCCATACTTGAAATATTTGGAATAGATTTTTCAAGATTCAATTTAATAGCCATAATGCTGTTTATGGTATCAGAAGGGATTCTGATCTGTGTATCTCCCTTATCGTGTGATATTTCCATTCAAATCAATTTCGATACCTTTCGATTCCTCCTCACCAAATAAAAAATGGCGCCAATTGAATTCAATTGGCGCCATTTGGCTTTGTGACCTCGACTGGATTCAAACCAGTAACCTTCTGAGCCGTAATCAGATGCGCTATTCAGTTGCGCCACGAGGCCTTTTTGTTATCAATTAGCTATTTTTTTGTAGCTTTGTTGATTGCTTATTGCGGGTGCAAAGATAGACATAAATGTGAGATAAACAAGGAAAAAACAACAGAAAATTAAAAAAAAATGAAGATTGAAAATTATATACGTGATATTCAAGGATTTCCAAAAGAAGGAATTTTGTTTAAAGATATAACTCCACTACTAATTGACCCCGAAGCGAGAGCAAATTGCTTAAAAATTCTGGTTGAGTCTTTAAATAATCAAAAAATAGATAAAGTTGTTGGTGCAGAATCACGTGGTTTTTTCTTCGGAATGTTATTGGCGCAGGAATTAAATGCAGGATTTGTTCCTGTTAGAAAACCTAAAAAACTTCCTTTTGATACTATTTCAGCTTCTTACGAACTTGAATATGGTTCTGATAGTCTTGAAATGCACACAGATGCCATCAAAAAAGGAGATCGTGTTTTAATTCACGACGATGTTTTGGCTACTGGCGGAACTGCAAAAGCAGTTTGCGAATTGGTGGAGAAACTTGGAGGCGAAATTGTTCAATGTAATTTCTTAATGGAACTGACTTTTTTGAACGGAAGAGAAAAAATCAAAGAATATCCAGTATTTGCTGCATTGACTTATTAGTCAAACGAATACAATTTTATGCTTAATAGCATAAAGTACAAGTCCGATTCGGGTTTTTATTTCAAGTTTATCAAAAAGAGATTCTCTGTAACCATCAATGGTTTTAGGGCTTAAACACATTTCTGATGCAATTTCCTTATAGGTCATTTCTGTACAGGCGTGTTTGATAAAAACAATTTCTTTTTCCTTTAGACTAATTTTTCTGTTGTCGCTGTTGACTTTATTGATCAGCATTCCAGAAACTAATTCAGTAAAATAAAAACCCTTTTCGATGACGCAGTGAATAGCTTCTCTAAAAATTTCAGGAGAAGTATCTTTCAGCAAATAACCTTTTGCGCCATTGGTAATCATCTTAATGATAATCTCGTCGTCGTCATTAACAGATAAAGCAATTACTTTAAGATCCGGTCTATTTTCCTTGAGCCATTTCATAGTGCTTAATCCGTCTAGAACAGGCATATTAACATCAAGTAAAATAAGATCGATTTCTGATAAAGGATTTTCTTCCAGGTAATCAATAAATACCTTTCCGTTTTCAAAACGTTCTATAACTTCATAATCGCCAAAACTCTTAATTAGCAGTTCCAACGACTGTGAAAAAAGTAAATGGTCATCAACAATTATTATTTTGCTTTTTGAGTTAGTTTTCATAGCCTTGAGTTAAAGGATATTCAATAGTTACACTTGCTCCCGTTTCATCAGAATTTAGGATCAATTTGGCGCCAATAAGTTTGGCTCTCAGTTTCATATTATTCAGCCCTATTCCCGAGCCCGATTTTGTAAGATCATATCCAATTCCGAAATCTTTCAATTTCAATCTGAAAACAGAATCGGTGGTTTCAATATTAACATCAAATAAATCGCTTCTGGAGTGTTTTAAGCTGTTATGAAGCGCTTCTTGAAAGATTCTGTAAATAATTAATTCGTGTTCTTCATTGATTGTCGGAATTGTTCCTGTTTGATTAAAATTGTATTTTATCTTTTTAAGTTTTTTAATTCTTTCCAAATCCTGCTGAATCGCTTCTAGAAAATTATCTTGGAGCAAATTATCTTTGTTGATGATTCGCGAAAGAATTCTTAATTCATCCAAAGACTTTGCTAAAACAGCTTTCAGGTCTTTAAGTTCTTCAATTTGAATATTTTTAGTGCTTATTGAAATATTAAGCTGCATAATTGCTACCGAGATAATTTGTCCGATGTTATCGTGTAATTCTTTACTAATTTCAGATAAAGTCTGATCTTTTATTTCAATTCTGGTTTTGACCAATTCAGATTGGAAATACAAATCGGATTCCATTTTTTCAACAACAAATTTGTTTTTCTTCTTTAAAAAATAAAAGAATATGACCACCAAAGTAACAAGTAAGGTGAAGAAAACAATGCCTAAGGAAATAACTAATAATTGTATTTCTTTTCGCTCCATATAAATCCTATTATAAAGCAGCTATGTGCCAGAAAATTTAAAATAAATAAAACCAAACTAAAAATAGATTCGTCTTGTTTAATTAAGAACCAATTGATTGCCAGCATAAAAGGCGTAAAAGGAACATGGAAAACAAGAATTCCTAAAATGTACCAGAAAAACACTGACTTTTTAAAATTTAATATTTTTTCAGAATTAAAAATCTCAACCAGATAGAGACAAGATAGTATTAAAACTAATAATACGCCTATCGCAAAACTGTATGTAAATGAGCGGTTCATATCTTCTTTGAAATATAGAATGTTCAAGAAGAAAGAAATGATAAATAAAATCAAAAAAAGAACAGCCGAAATTCGGTGGTCTTTTTGGGTTAGCAAGGCTCTTAAAAGTAAAATATAGGCAGAGAAACTGGCAAACATATAGAAATTGTAAACATAAAAATTCAATAAACCCGTCCATTGGGTAAAATAATAGCCTACAATTTCGGTTATGATCGAAAACCAGATTAAAATTACTAAAAATTTAGCTTTATTATCAGGAAGTTTTGGTAGCGAAAATAAACCAACAATTCCAGATAATAAAGCCAGATAAACTATATAAGATCTTAAAAATTCAAACATAAGGTTTTTAGTATATTAAGCTAGGCGGTCTTCCGATGTTTCCGTAATTCATTGGTTCCAAGCTTTGAATGTCTGATGAAGAAGCTTCTTGAACCAAAGCAAAACTTTGAATTTTTTCAGTATTGCTTTCTACTTTTTTGCCCGTTGGAACTAAAAATAGAGTAGTCAATCCAGCTTTTTCTCCATGTTTTTCATCATCCGGATAAACTCCAAAATAAAAACGAATTCCATCTACATTATAACCGTCATTAGCTCCGTTAGTTTTAATATAATGAATATAATTTTCTAATTCTTCCAAAGAATACCAAATAGCATTAGCATCTTCTTTTTGAGCTTTTTTTGCTGTAAGTGAAGCTCTTTTATTGTTGTAATTCACATTTAATTGTTTAGCAAATTCTTTAGTGATTAATTGACTCGGTTTTGCGGGAGGATTTTTCATGATTTAATTATTATTTATTGGTTAAGGATTTAGTTAAGAGTTTTTTGAGTTGTTGGAGACAAAATTATTTGAAACAGAAAATTCGGACAAGGGGAAATACCCCCTTTTTTGTTTAGGTAAATTTATTTAAAATTTCGGGTTAAAGTGCTGTTATATAATATTTTATAATATTATAATTTTATGTTGTCAGTTTTAGGGCAAAAACAGACATTCCAAAATGTAATCGAAATCTATAACCACTAAAACAAGAAATAATGAAAACCATAAAAGCAGGTGCAAAATCTCCAGAAGTTTATTATTTAAACGAGCTTTTGACCAAATTAAACTATAAAGTAATTGTTTCCGATTATTTCGGAACTGAGACGGATAAATCAATTCGAGATTTTCAATTGAAGAACAATCTGGTTGTTGATGGAGTAGTGGGACTTAAAACGTGGTCAACTCTTTTAGAAAAAAGCAAAAATGGTTTTTCTTCCAATAATAAATTATTGTCGGAACAAGATTTAATCAACTTTTCGAAACAGTTTAATTTGGAATTGGCAGTTGTAAAAGCAGTAAACGAAGTGGAAAGCAACGGAAAAGGCTTTTTAATAGATGGTCGCCCGAAGATTTTGTTTGAAGGACATGCTTTTTGGGATGAATTAGAGAAGAGAAAAATAAATCCCAGGTCATATAAGAACTCAAACACGCAGGATATTTTGTTTGAAAACTATACTAAAAAGTATTATGTTGGCGGAGCAGGAGAATATACACGTCTCGAAAAGGCTAGAAATCTGGCTCAGGATAAAAGATTTATTGATGCAGCGAATAGTTCGGCTTCTTGGGGACTTTTTCAAATTATGGGCTTTAATGCAACTTCTATTGGCTATAAAAGTATTGATGAATTTGTAGAAAAAATGAATCAGAGCGAAGGTGAACATCTAAAAGCTTTTGGATTGTTTCTAGAAAAGAATAATTTGATTGGACTGCTACGAAACAAAAACTGGGCTTCATTTGCTTTAAAATATAACGGACCAGCTTACAAAACCAATAAATACGATGAAAAGTTGATGAGAGCGTATCAGAAATATTCTAGATAATTATGAATTGTTAATTGTTAATTGTTAATGGTTGATAGTTGATGGTTGATTGTTAATGGTTAATGGTTAATTGTTGATGGTTTTGGTTGTTTGTAGTTTTATTTTTCAAGGTTCTAATCTTAAAGAAAAAACAAAGGTTTATGCAAAGCGTGATTTTCTTTGCGGTAAAATTATACTCAAAGTTTATCAACTTGAAACTTGAAGCTTGAAACAAAAAAAAGAATAAAAAAACAAAACCCGACAAGAGCTTTTATGTCTGTCGGGTTTTTTATTTTAAACTAAGGAATAAACTATCTCAAAGTTGCTCCAAGTTCAGTTTCGAAAGTCTGTTGTAATTTAGACATGATTTTATCGATCTGAGTATCGGTTAGTGTTTTAGTATTGTCTTGAATAGTAAAACTCAATGCGTATGATTTTTTCCCTTCTGGTAATTTGTCACCTTGGTAAACATCAAATAAATTGACATCTTTTAAAAGCGCTTTCTCTGTTTGCTTCGCTAAATTGAAAATGCTTTCGTAAGTTGTTTTTTCGTCGATTAATAAAGCTAAATCTCTACGAACTTCAGGATATTTAGGGATTTCAGTATATTTAATTTTTCCTGTAATGATTTTTAAAACCAAATCCCAATTAAAATCTGCATAATAAACGTCTTGTTTAATACCGAAATGCTTCAAAATAGGCTTTTTAACAACACCCATTTCAACTAAAATATCATTATTGTAAGTAATCGCAGTTCCTTCAGAATAAATATCTGATTGAACTGGAGCGTTACCAATTTTTTCAATTCCTAAACGAGATAAAATCGCTTTTACATATCCTTTCAACAAGAAGAAATCTGTTGTTTTTTGAGGATTTGTCCAGCTTTCTTTGTTTCTGTTTCCAGAAATCAATAAAGAAAGATGTTTGTGTTCTTCGTATCCGTTTAGATATTTATGATATGTTTTTCCGAATTCAAATAATTTTAAATCAGAATTTTTTCTATTAATGTTATAAGAAACAGCTTCTAAACCAGAAAACAATAAAGACTGACGTAGCGTTGCTAAATCACTGCTCAACGGATTCAACATCGAAACATTATGTTCTTCTTTTAATGAAGCAGATAATTTTGCGTATGCTGCAGTTGTCAGCGAGTTTGCCATCATTTCATGGAAACCTTGAGAATTTAGCTGAGAAGCAATTACATTTTGTACTTTATAATCTTCTGTTCTTGGCGAATTTGCTACAGTAGCATTAAATTTCTTAGAGAAATTAATGTTGTTATAACCGTAAACTCTCAAGATTTCTTCGATTACGTCAATTTCACGTTGAACGTCAACGCGATATGCAGGAATAGTTAAGCCTAAACCAGTATCAGAAACGCTATTTACTTTAATATCTAAAGAAACCAAGATTTTTTTAATTGTATCTTTTGAAATTTCCTGTCCAATAATTTTAGAAACATGGCTAAAATTCAACAAAACAGAGAAATCTTCAACTTTTTTAGGATAAACTTCTACAACATCAGAAGTGATTTTTCCGCCTGCAACTTCTTGAATTAAAAGCGCTGCACGTTTCAAAGCATATTCTGTAATAGTTGGGTCAATTCCTCTTTCAAATCTAAAAGAAGCATCTGTGCTTAACTGATGTCTTTTAGCAGTTTTACGAATGCTAACTGGATCAAAATAAGCACTTTCTAAGAAAATAGAAGTTGTTCCATCTGTAACTCCAGATTTTTTTCCTCCAAAAACTCCAGCAATACAAAGTGGACCTTTTTCATCACAAATCATTAAATCTTCTTTGTGAAGCGTTCTTTCCACGTCGTCAAGAGTCACAAACTTAGTTCCTTCTGCAACTGTTTTTACAATCACTTTTCCGTTTATTTTTGCAGCATCAAAAGCGTGTAAAGGCTGTCCTAATTCATGTAAAACATAATTTGTAACGTCAACAATATTATTTTTTGGAGTTAAGCCAATAGCTTTCAAGCGGTCTTGTAGCCAGCTTGGAGATTCATGAACAGAAATTCCAGAAATGGTTACACCGCAATATCTTGGTGCTAAATGAGAATCTTCAACATTTACGTCAATTTTAAGCGTACGCATGTCTACTCTAAAATTGCTTACAGAAGGCGTGATCAATTCTACGTTTACACCGCGTTGTAACATTCCTGCTCTTAAATCACGAGCAGTACCATAATGGCTCATTGCATCGGCACGGTTTGGTGTCAATCCGATTTCGAAAACTTCATCATTGGCAATTTGGAAAACTTCAGAAGCTGGAGTTCCAGGAACTAAATCCTCGGCCAAAACCATAATTCCGTCGTGGCTCGTTCCTAAACCTAGTTCATCTTCAGCACAGATCATTCCATGACTTTCTTGTCCACGGATTTTTCCTTTTTTAATGGTAAACTCAGCACCATCTTTATCGTATAAAATAGTTCCGATTGTTGCAACTGGTACTTTTTGTCCCGCAGCAACATTAGCAGCACCGCATACAATTTGTACAGGAGCTTCTGAGCCAATATCAACTGTAGTAACTTTCAATCTATCAGCATCAGGATGTTTTTCGCAAGTCAAGACGTGTCCAACAACAACGCCTGCTAAACCTCCTTTAATTGATTCGTATTTTTCGACAACTTCTACTTCTAAACCTAAATCTGTTAGCAATTCAGAAGTCTGCTCAGATGTCCAATCTGTTTTAATAAATTGTTTTAACCAGTTGTAAGATATTTTCATTGTAGTTATTTAATTCTTTGAATAAGGTTACAAATATAAGGATTGCGGTTTGGAGTAAGAAAAAATTACGTGGTTTTTTCTTGCTGATTTTTCTTGACGATAAAACGCTGTGTGCTAAGATTTTGATAATTTATCTATTAAAATTTTATTAAATAAATATTATAAAAGGCTAAAAAAATTGAATGTGTAATTTTTGTGCTACAAGATGAATGAAAAGTGCTACTCTCTTTCTATTTATGAACCTAAATTTGGGTAAATCAAAAAAGAATATTATGAGTACCACAGCAAAAAGACCTGAATTTAAGGCAAAATATGATAATTATATTGGTGGAAAATTTACCGCCCCAATTACAGGAGAATACTTTGATGTTGTTTCTCCAATTGATGGTAAAGTATTTACAAAAGCCGCACATTCTGGAAAAGCAGATTTAGAATTGGCGGTAGATACAGCTTATGAAGCTTTTAAAACGTGGGGAAAAACTTCTGTAACCGAAAGAAGTATTTTATTAAATAAGATTGCACAAAAAATTGAAGACAATTTAGAATATATTGCAACGGTTGAAACGATTGATAACGGAAAACCAATTCGTGAAACTCTTGCCGCTGATATTCCATTAGCAATTGACCATTTTAGATATTTTGCAGGTGTAATTCGAGCCGAAGAAAGTTCGATTGCGGAATTGGATTCTCAAACCGTTTCTATTGCATTAAGCGAACCTTTGGGCGTGGTTGCACAGATTATTCCTTGGAATTTCCCAATTTTAATGGCGGTATGGAAAATTGCCCCAGCGCTTGCGGCAGGAAATACAATCGTTTTAAAACCAGCAGAAAGCACACCAATTTCTATTATGGTTTTAATGGAATTAATTGGAGATATTCTTCCTCCAGGAGTTCTGAATATTGTAAACGGTTTTGGTGCAGAATTGGGAAGACCTTTAGTAACTAATAAAAAAGTATCAAAAGCAGCATTTACAGGTTCTACCACTACAGGACGTTTGGTAATGCAATACGCAACAGAAAATATTATTCCAGTTACTTTGGAATTAGGAGGTAAATCGCCAAATATTTTCTTCCCGTCTGTAGCTGATCATGACGATGATTTCTTTGATAAAGCAGTTGAAGGCGCAGTTTTATTCGCTTTAAATCAAGGTGAAATCTGTACTTGTCCTTCTAGATTATTAATTCACGAAGATATTTACGACAAGTTTATCAAAAAAGTTATCGAAAGAACTGAAGCGATTATAGCGGGAAATCCGTTGGATAAATCGACTATGATTGGGGCTCAGACTTCGATTGTTCAGAAGGAAAAAATCATGTCTTACATTAAATTAGGAAAAGAAGAAGGAGCAGAGGTTTTAACTGGAGGGGATGAAAATAAATTGGGAGGCGAATTAGAAGGCGGTTATTACATCAAGCCAACTTTGTTTAAAGGTCACAATAAAATGAGAATCTTTCAAGAAGAGATTTTCGGACCTGTTTTAGCGGTGACTACTTTTAAAACCACAGAAGAAGCAATCGAAATCGCAAACGATACCATGTACGGTTTAGGTGCAGGAGTTTGGACGAGAGATGCACATGAAATTTATCAAGTTCCAAGAGCGATTCAGTCTGGTCGTGTTTGGATTAATCAATATCATTCTTATCCTGCTGGCGCTCCGTTTGGGGGTTATAAACAATCTGGAATTGGACGTGAAAATCACAAAATGATGTTGAGCCAATACCGTCAGACAAAAAATATGCTGATTTCTTATGACAAAAAGAAATTGGGATTCTTCTAAAGAATAACTATCAAAATCCTGGAGTATTGTTTGGTGATATGTATGGGGCGTTAAATGAAAATTTAATGGCATTAAGCAAACTCCCTCCAGGCAATTTTGATTTGCAAATATCCAATGCAATCAAATTATTGTTTGATTGAAAGTAAAGTATAAATAGTTGGTTAAGTCAAAGCAGTAAATTTCGTAATAGAGTTTACTGCTTTTCAAGTTTTAATTTTTAAGTTATGATTAAACGAATTGATGCCACAGAAAAAGCAGTTGAACTGATTAAAGTTCTAAAAGAAAAACACGGTGATTTGATGTTTTATCAAGCAGGAGGATGCTGTGAAGGTACACAGCCACAATGTTTTGAAAAAGGAGGCTATTATCAGCGAACTGGAGATGTTTGTATTGGTACCGTTGAAGATGTTGAGTTTTGGGTAGACAAAGATTTATTTGAATACTGGAAACATGCGCATTTTACTTTGACCGTAATTGATGCATTTGGAGTAGGAGGTTTTTCGTTAGAAACTCCTTTAAAGAAAACATTTCAAATCGAATATCGAATTTTTACTCCCGAAGAAGAGATGAATTTGGAGCCGGTGACTAGGATTGAGTAATTTTTTTAGTCTCAGTCGCAGTCTCAGTCTCAGTCGCAGTTTTCAGTTTATTTGCAGTTTTTAAAAACTTAGTATCTTAGCGTCTCAGTCCCGAAGCTTCGGGATAGCAACTTTAGGACACATACAATAACTGATATTGTTTCGGTGTAATTCCTTCGTGTTTTTTAAATAATCTGATGAAATAATTTGCATCTTCAAAACCAGATAAATAACAAACTTCGTTGATTTGAAGTGTTGGATTTCTCAATAAATTTTTAGCACATTTTATTTTTTCATTCAAAATATATTCGATTGGACTCATTCCGAGTTCGCGCTTAAAGAAGCGGTAGAAAGATGTTGTACTCATACACGCTTTTTCGCTAAGCGATTTTAAGCTCATATTTTCCTTTAAATTTTGTTTGATGTATTCTGTAACTTCTTTTATTGGATTATTGGCGTCTAGAAATTTCCCTTCGTCAATCGATTTTACTGTTTGCGTCTGAATAATTCTTATCAGTAATTCTTTTAAAGTTAAATCGGCAAAAATATCTTTGGCAACTGAAGTGCTCATGCATTCTTTAATGAGTTTATTAATCGTTGCGGCCATTTCGACATTATTGTAAAAGAAATAATTCTGATAGTTTAACTGCCAGTACATATTATGTCCTTCTTTCGGATATTGTTCGTTTAAGAAATTTAAAATCTCAGCGATTTTAGCCTGATCTATTGCTAGAGCTAAACATTGTGTCGGATTATTTTTGGAAGCTTCAGGAAAATCAATTTTCATTTCAACATTCGAAGGGACAATTACCGTTTCACCTGGAAGATAAACGAATTCTGGGTCATCAAAAAGATGCATGATTTTTTTGCCACGAAGCATACTGGTCACCACCAAATCATTAAATTTTAACGGAACTTTTTGCGTTGATTCGTAAGTTTCAAAGAGATTTAATTCACAATGACTAAGATTGTAAATAGTTCTATTTTCAACAAGCGTCTTTAATGATTTTTCTTGTGATAATTGAAGTGGATTGACTAAAAATCGTTGGCTATTCATTAAATCTAAATTTTTGGTGAAGACTTTAAATTTAAGGAAAATAAGAATATAAACCGCAGATTTAACGTTTAATTATATCAATTCTTCAACGTGTTTTTTGATGTTTTCTGAGATTTTTTTGGTCGGAAGATCATTTTCGTCATTTCCAAACGGATCTTCAATTTCTTCCGCGATAAGCTCTAAACTTGCCAATACATAAAATATAAAAACAACAACTGGAGCAACCAAATACCCTAAACTTACAGAGTATCCAAAAGGAAGTGTCATAGTGTAAAAGAAAATGAATTTCTTGATAAAAGCGCTATAAGAGTAGGGAATAGGCGTGTTTTTGATACGTTCGCAAGCACCACAGATATCTGTAAAAGCAACTAATTCGTCATTTAAAGTAATTAACTGCTCTCCGGATATTTTTCCAGCATCATATAAATCATTGATTTTATGATACATAATTTTTTTTAACTGATTAGGTTTATGCTTATGGTGATCAATTTCTAAATCTACATCTTCAAAAAGCTGTTTGCTCGTGTCTTCATCTTTAAGATGCTGATGAAGTATATCTGCATACATTGGAATATATTTTCTAAAAAACTTTCTGTCGTTTTCATCTTTTAAAATTGCCGAAAGTTTTATCGCTAAATTACGGCTGTTATTTACAAGTCCGCCCCAAAGTTTACGGCCTTCCCACCATCTGTCATAAGCTGTATTTGTTCTAAAAACAAGTAAAAGAGAGATCACAAAACCAAGCATTCCGTGCATAATTGGAATGTTATGGATATAATCGTTTTTTGTAACTTTAAAATAATGAAGTTCAAAATAACATACAATTGCAGAATAGATTCCAATAGCAATCATAATTGTGATCAGTTTTCGAACTGTATCAGATTTATGAAAATGAAAAATAAAAGTAAACCAATCTTTGGTGTTATATGAAATCATTTATGTTTGTTTTGAGACAAAATTAAATTAAAAAAATAATCTGTTGGAAGTAAATTATAAAAATATTTTAAATACATAGAATCATAATTCTGTTAACGTTTAAAGGCGTTTCACTTACATAAATACATATAGCTATGTTTTTTAAAGTAAGTGAAACGCCTTTTTTTTAAAGCTCGAAGACTATGTCTCTATGTGTTGAAATTATTTACTGGCGAGTAAATTAAAAATTGATATTTCCAGCTAATTCTTTTAAGGCGATTTCAGATAATTTTGCTTCATATTGTGCATTGCTGTAACGCACTTTTGCATTCACATAATTAAGCTGAGCAGTTCTAAAATCTAGCGTTGTGATGGTTCCAATTTTAAATTTATCTAATGTGATTTCTAAGTTCTGTCTCGCAATAGCCTCATTATCTTCTTCTAAATCAATTAATTCAAGATTAGTTAAATACGTTTGAAAAGCGGTGCTTAACTGTGTATTTAAAATCGTGCTTTGCTGTTCTATTGCAATCTGCGAATTTTCAATCTGTAATTTGGCTACTTTTTCATTGCGATGCTGATTAAAGCCATCAAATATGTTCATAGAAGCATTAAAACCATAATTCAAACCTCTTGAAGAAGTTTCACTGGTAAAACCTAAACTAGACTGGCTTTCAGAAAAATTATATCCTGAAGTTAATCTTAAAGTAGGATATCGATCTGCTTTTACCTGTTTAAGCTGTAATTCGGCTATACGTTTATTGATGATTTGCGTTTCTAAACCTGGATTTTGTTTTTGCGCTAAATCCATCAAATCTGCCAAAACCAGTTTATTGTCTACTTTTACTTCGTCTGTAACCTTGAAATCAATTTTTGGGTCACGAGCTAAGTATTGGTTCAATAAAATTTTGCCATTAGCATAAGATTCTTTTTGTCGCAACAAAGCAACTTGATCTGAATTTAAATCAACCTGTGCGTTTAAAACCTCTAATTTTGAAGCCTTTCCGATACTGAATCGATTTTTAGCTAAAGTTAAACGCTGGTTAGAAATTACGATTGTAGTGTCCAAAGCTGCAAGTTGTTGCTGCTGTAAAACTAAATCATAATAAGCAGAATTTACCTGAGCTATTTTAAGCAAAATAGTTCTTTTAAGTTCTGCATCGCCTAGTTTTTGAAGCTCTTTTAACTGATCAAGTTTAGCAAACATTTTCATGCCGTCAAATACTGTCCATCCTAAGCTAACACCATAGTTTAAACTGTTGTTTTTTGCGTTATCCAACGAAGTCGATGTTCCATCTTGTCTAACTTGTGTAGAGTTTGTAATGCTGTTGCTGTCGGTAATATTTGCCGTTGCTGTCGGCAGCATTCCTGCATTTCCAATTGTAACGTTTGTTTCGTTTATTTTGGAGTTATTTTTTGCAATTTTAATTTCAAAATTATTCTCCAAAGCTATCGTCATAGCTTGCTCAATAGTAAGAACTTCCTGTGCCTTGGTCTGAAAAATGCAGCAAAGCAGAATTAGTACTGTACAATATATTTTTTTGATATTCATATCTTTTTTCTTTAACCAAAAAACATCATTTTTTGATTTCTATTTAATGCTTTCTTTTTCGTATTCGTCAATGTGGTCAAATTCTGGATAATGTTTTCTAGCTCGAGACCACATTAAATAAATTGCAGGAATAACAAAAAGTGTCAAAGCCAATGAAAAAATAGTTCCTCCCACAATTACAACTCCCATACCAATTCTACTAGTTGATGCAGCTCCAAGTGACATTGCAATTGGAAGCGCTCCTAATGCAATAGCTAAACTCGTCATTAAAATTGGACGTAAACGTGCTTCTGAAGCTTCTAAAATAGCTTCTAATTTAGGTTTTCCTTGTTCGCGCAATTGATTGGCAAATTCGACAATCAAAATACCATTTTTGGTAACCAGACCAATCAGCATTACAGTACCAATTTGGCTAAAGATATTCCAAGTTTGATTGAATAGCCATAGCGAGAATAAAGCTCCCGCAACCGCCATTGGAACTGTTAAGATGATAATAAACGGGTCGATAAAACTTTCAAATTGAGCTGCAAGAATTAAGAAAATTAACAATAAAGCTAATCCAAAAGCGAAAGAAGTATTAGAGCTACTTTCTACGAAATCTCGAGACTCACCAGCTAAATCAGTAGTAAAACTTTCGTCTAAGACTTTTGCTTTAATTCTGTCCATTTCCTGAATACCGTCGCCCATACTTTTTCCGGGAGCTAAACCAGCAGCAACTGTAGCAGACATATATCTATTATTGTGATACAACTGCGGTGGGTTACTTTGTTCGTATACATTAACCACGTTATCCATTTGAATCAGTTCGCCATTTTTGTTTTTTACAAACATTGAAGTCAAATCCAAAGGTTTAGATCTGTCTTTTTGGTCAAATTGCCCAATTACTTGATATTGTTTTCCGTTTTTAATAAAATATCCAAAACGCTGACCACTTAAAGAAAGTTGTAAAGTTTGTGCGATATCCAAAATAGAAATTCCTAAACTTTCTGCTTTTGCACGATCAATAGTTACGTTAATTTCAGGCTTGTTAAATTTTAAATTTACATCTGTTGTAGAAAACACATCGCTTTTTCCAACTTCAGCCATAAACAACGGAATCTTTTCTCTTAATTTATCAAAATTTGGAGCTTGAATAATGTATTGAATTGGCAAACCTCCACGTCTGTTTACAGCAATTGTTGGCTGTTGCGTAACTGAGGTTTTTGCATTTGGATATTGTTTAGTCCATTTCGTTAATTTGTCGGCAATGTCTTTTTGAGATTTCTCTCTTTCGTCGACATCTTTTAAAGTCAAACGAACCAATCCACTGTTTACTGAATTTGAGCTAAATCCTGGAGATGTAATCACTAAAGCTACTTTTTTCTCTGGAATAGAGTCATCAATCAGTTTAGAAATTTCTTGCATAAAACGATCTGTGTATTCATACGAAGAACCCTCAGGAGTTGTCATACGCATGGTTACAGAACTTCTATCGTCATAAGGAGCTGTTTCTTTTGGAAGAATTGTAAAAAACAGATAAATCAATCCGAAACAAACAATCAAAATTGGAAAACTAATCCATTTTCTGCCCATAAATTTTGTTAATGCTTCGGCATAACTGCTATTCATTTTCTCGAAAAATGGTTCTGTTTTAATATAGAATTTAGATTTTTTCTGTTCTCCACCTTTCATCAAATAAGCATTCAACATTGGAGTTAAAGTCAGAGACACAAAAGCAGAAATTAATACAGCGGAACCAATTACGACACCAAATTCCCTAAATAATCTTCCAACGAATCCTTCTAAGAAAATTACAGGCAAAAATACCGCTGCCAAAGTAACTGAAATTGAAATTACAGCGTAGAAAATCTCATTTGAACCTTTAATTGCAGCCTCAATTGGCGACATTCCTTCTTCAACTTTTTTGAATATATTTTCGGTAACTACAATTCCGTCGTCTACAACCAAACCTGTTGCCAACACAATTGCAAGTAGGGTTAACACGTTAATTGAAAATCCAAACATCCACATAATAAAGAATGTAGCAATCAAAGAAACCGGAATATCGATTAAAGGTCTAAATGCAATTGCCCAGTCTCTAAAGAATAAATAAATAATAATGATTACCAATATGATCGAAATTCCTAAAGTCTCAGCAACCTCAAGTACTGATTTCTTTACGAAAATGGTATTGTCAAGCGCGATATTCAGTTTAATATCTTTCGGAAGATCTTTCTTTAAAGCTTCGTATTTTTTATAAAATTCTTTTGAAATATCTAAATAATTCGCTCCAGGCATTGGTACAATCGCCAAACCAATTAAAGGAAGTTCAGATTGGCTTAATTTAGTTTCTAAATTTTCTGGACCTAATTCTGCACCTCCAATATCACTTAAACGAATAATTTTATCACCATCTGTACGAATGATAATATTGTTGAATTCTTCTGGTTTAGAAAGGTTTCCAACTGTTTTTACTGTTAATTCAGTGCTGTTTCCAGTTAGTTTTCCTGACGGCAATTCAACGTTTTGTGCATTTAATGCCGTACGAACTTCTGCAACGGTACAGCCGTAAGCAGCTAATTTTACAGGATCAATCCATAAACGCATTGCGTAACGTTTTTGTCCCCAAATTTGAACGGCACTAACTCCTGGAATTGTTTCCAATCTTTGCGAAATAACGTTTTCAGCATAATCACTTAATTCTAAGGAACTTCTGGTGTCACTTTGAACCGTCATCGAAATAATAGCTTCGCTATCGGCATCTGCTTTTGATACAACTGGCGGAGCATCAATATCTTGTGGTAAACTTCTAATCGCTTGTGAAACTTTGTCACGAACATCATTAGCGGCTTCTTCTAAATCTTTATCAAGATTAAACTCGATGGTGATATTACTGCTTCCTTGGTTACTTGAAGAAGTAATATTTCGAATTCCATCGATCGCGTTTACTGCTTTTTCAAGAGGTTCTGTAATTTGTGACTCAATAATATCAGAATTGGCACCTGTATAATTGGTACGAATGGAAACCTGCGCAGGGTCAATCGAAGGAAACTCTCGAACACCCAAAAAAGTATAACCAATAAAACCGAAAAGTATAATTAACAAATTCAGTACGATGGTTAAAACAGGCCTTTTTATACTTGTAGTTGATAAACTCATGTGAGATTTTAGATTTTAGAATTCGGATTTTAGATTTAGCGAGATTTAGCTTTTAACTCATAACCCAAAACTCATAACTCTTAATTATTTTACTTTTACTTTAATTGGCGATTCATTCTTTAATGACATAACACCGCTTGTAATCAAAGTGTCTCCCGCTTTTAATCCTGATAAAATCAAAATTGAAGAATCAGTTCTTGTTGTGGCATCGACCATTACTTCTTTTGCTTTTCCGTGATCGGCAACAAATACTTTTTTACCGTCTTGAACAGGAACAATAGCCTGAGAAGGCACAACGATAGCATCTTTAATAATATTTAAAGGCAATTTGATGTCGGCAAAAGTTCCAGGGAAAAGCTTACCGTCTGTGTTATCAGCAATCGCACGAATTTGAAGCGTACGAGTCGCAACAGCAACTTCTGGCTCTATTGCATAAATCTTAGCATTATAAGTTTTGTCTGAACCAGAAACGGTAAAATCTATAGTAGATCCATTTTTTACTTGAGAAGCATATTTTTCTGGAATTGAGAATGTAATTTTTAATTTACCTGTATTAACCAATTTTGCTACTAAAACTGTTGGCGTAATATAAGTTCCAGGAGAAATAGAACGCAATCCGATTTTTCCTGAAAAAGGAGCACGTACAGATGTTTTAGAAATTTGTGCTCTAATTAATTGGCTTTGTGCTTGAGCCGAAGCATGATCTGCTCTTGCAACATCAGCTTCTTCTTGGCTAATAGCTTCTTTTTGAAGTAATAGTTTTGCTCTTCTTTCGTTTTCTGCTGCTAAACCTTCTTTAGTTACAGCTTGTCTTAATTGAGCTCTTAATTCAACATCATTAACTTTAAAAAGCACTTGGCCTTTTGTAACGTAACTTCCTTCATTAAAAAATATTCCCTCTACAATTCCAGAAACCTCACTATGTATTTCTACTTGTTCATTTGCTTCAATAGAACCAGTAAGAGACAAATTATTGTCAAAAGTGGCTGTTTTTATTACAATTCCATTAACAGTTGTTGGAGAATCTTTGTCATTAAATTTTTTAGAGTCTTCGTTTTTACCTTTATTAGATATAATTCTATAGGTGATAAAACCTCCAATTGTTATAATTAAAAGAGTGTAAATGAGGTGTTTTACTTTCATAAAAATGAGGTGAATATAGATTTTAGTTTTGCGTTTTTAGTAACCTTACAAATTTAACTTTTTGTTGTGAAATCGGAAGCTGTTAGCTTTTATTTAACATTTGTATGTACAAAGGTTTGCAGTTAGACTAAAAAGAGATCAAAAGGTTTAATAAAAGATTAAATTTTTTTAATGAGGAATAAAAACTTAAACCCAATAAACAAAAAGGCTGGAAGATATTTTACAATTATCTGAAGTTAGACCAGTTCTTAATTTGAATATTTTTAATGCATTTTGTCTGATTTTTTTTGCAGTTTATCGATTTTATTTGTAACATTGATACGTTAAACAAAATGATTGATTTATGCGATAATACAATCTTTATTCGAAAGTATTATTGTTAAAATGTGCGAATAGGAGTAGTTTTTTAGTTTTTTAAAGAATATAAGGAAATAATTATATTAACAAGTGTTTATTTTTTGTTGTTTAAAACTATTAAAAAAATGATCTATGAAGAAAAAATTACTTCTAAGCTTATGGTTTACATTTTTACTTCTTGCGATTGGTTATTTATTTTGGCAGAATGAGTTTAAATACAGTCTTCCAACACCAATTCCAAAAAATTATCATGCCATCGCAATGGGTTCCAAAGTCGAATTAGGACCATGCTGTGCATTTGATAATAAACCAGTTTTTATACATTTTTTTAATCCAGATTGTCCCTGTTCGCGATTCAATGTTCCGCATGTAAGTGGTTTGATAAAAAAATATGGTGACAGAGTCAATTTTAAAATTGTGGTTTTAAACAAACAAAAGAATTTTACTATTGATGAAATTCAGCAAAAATTCGATGCCAAAATCCCTGTTTATTTTGATGAATCTATAGCTAAGAAATGTGGTGTTTTCTCTACGCCTCAAGCAGTTTTGCTAGATCCATTGCATAATTTGTATTATCGAGGCAATTACAATAAAACGAGATATTGCACGGATGAAAAAAGTAATTATGCTCAAATGGCTATCGATTCTTTACTCAGCAGAAAAAACAATCCTTCTTTTACTGCTTTAGCCCTTAAGGCATACGGATGTTCATTACCAAAATGTACTAAATAACTATTTCCAAAAACCTAAATCTTAACAAACCATGAAAACAAAAGCTAGTTTAAACGAGCAAGACTACTTGCACAGTTTTATGTCTACAATGACACAAAAATCGGATACGATTATTAATTATGTTCTTGCAGTTTATTTCCTTCTCGGAATTGGATTGTCCTTTAAGTATGACACTTTCGAAATTGGTGTAGGTGTTGGGACATTGAATCTTTTAGCTTATTATTCGGCTAAATTTTTCATGAAAAACTTTAAATTTTACCAATACGTTTTGTCGGTTGTTTTAGCCATTTTTATGGCGCAGTACATTTATCAAATGCATGGAATGTTCGAAATGCATTTTACAGTATTCATTGCAAGTACAATCTTGATTATTTATCAAAATTGGAGGCTTCAAATTCCGCTGACTTTATTGGTAGTTCTTCATCATGCAGGATTAGCTTATCTACAAAACTATATCTACAATGACGCAACTGGACTTCAGGTTTATTTTTCTCAAGTAAATTTTGATCTTGAAACTTTAATCATACATACGGTTTTGGCTGCCGTAGTATTCCTTATGAATGGTTATTGGGCTTATTATTTTAAAGAGCATAGCGAAAACCATATCTCTAAAATTTCTGATGAATATGAATTAGAAAACATGAAATTGGCTTCGGCAAAATATAGCTCGATGTCTGCCACAAAAGACTATAATGACTTTATTCATAGAACAACTTTAGACTTAAAACTTCCAGTAAATTCAGTTTTAAAACTTATTGATGTTTCAAAAGGGCACACCGATAATGATAAATTGCTTACTTATCTGGAAATGATGAGGGAAAGTGCCAAGAAAATTGATGATTTGGTTAATGATATTCATGTTAAATCAACAAACAATAGAAACTAACAACGAAATCCCGGTGAAAATCGGGATTAGTTTTCAAAAAAAAAGAGATAAATTTTAGACCTGTTTTATTTTTTCATAATTGAACTGTAGTTTAATTTAAATGTAAAATTTATGGATGCCAAACTAAACCGCCCAACACCTTCTGATAGAGAAGTAGATTGGAATAAAAATAAAGTACTGCTTAGTAAAACTGATAAAAAAGGAACCATTTTATATGCCAATGAAGATTTTATAGATGTTTCTGGTTATGACGAATTTGAACTTGTTGGACAGCCACATAACATTGTGAGACATCCAGATATGCCAAAAGTTATTTTTAAATTTTTATGGGACAGTATTAAGTCAAGTGAAAATATTCATGTGATTATAAAAAACATGGCTAAAACTGGCCGTTATTACTGGGTTGTAACCGATTTTAAAATTGTAGCAGATACAGATGGCGAAATTGTAGGCTTTTTTGGAACGCGAAAATCTGTTCCAAATGATATTATTGTCAAATTTATTGAGCCTCTGTATAAGAAACTTTTACAAATTGAAGAAACCAGCGGAATGCACGCTTCGGAAGAATATTTAGTTGGATTTCTTGAAGAAAGAAAGAAAACATACATGGAATATATCGATCATCTGATTGCCACAGGAAAGGATGATAAAAATAAGGTAAGCAAAGGCTTATTCAACGGACTTTTTGAAAAGAAAAAAGACCTGAAAAAATAATTTCCATATACTTCATTGTGTCTATAAAATTATTCAAACTTTAAATTTGGTCCCCAACAAATCTAAATCACCAGAATCTATTAGAATGCAATGAAGTATATGTTTTTTTTTTGAAGTTTGAAACCTTAGCATCTTTAACTAATATAATTCCAAATGTTTTTCTTTTTAGTCAATTCGATGAAAATCGCTCGCAATATAGCATGTTCAGGCTTTTGAAGAGCAGAATCTTCTTTTAAAATTTTCATAGCATAATTTCTAGCCAAAGAAAGAATTTCTCTGTCTTTTACAATATCTGCAATTTGAAGATTTAGAACACCACTTTGCTGTGTTCCCATTAAATCGCCGGGACCGCGAAGTTTAAGGTCAACTTCGGCAATTTCAAAACCATCATTGGTTTGAACCATGGTTTCCATTCTGGTTTTACTGTCAGAACTCAGTTTATGTCCTGTCATTAAGATACAATAGCTTTGTTCAGCGCCACGCCCCACACGTCCGCGCAACTGATGCAATTGCGAAAGCCCAAATCTTTCGGCGCTTTCTATAATCATAACACTGGCGTTTGGCACGTTTACACCAACTTCAATTACTGTTGTGGCAACCATTATATTGGTTTTTCCTTCGGAGAAACGTTTCATCTCAGCATCTTTATCAGCTGGTTTCATTTTTCCGTGAAGAATCGAAATAGCATATTGAGGAAGAGGGAAATCACGAGAAATACTTTCGTAACCGTCCATCAAATCCTTATAATCCATTTTTTCCGATTCCTGAATTAGCGGATAAACAATATAAATCTGTCTTCCTTTTGCGATTTCATCACGAAGAAACTTCCAGACTTTCAAACGATTAGTGTCATATCGATGTACAGTTTGAATGGGTTTTCTTCCTGGAGGTAATTCGTCAATAACAGAAATATCTAGATCACCGTACAAACTCATTGCTAACGTTCTCGGAATAGGAGTGGCGGTCATTACTAAAACGTGTGGCGGAATATCATTTTTCTTCCACAACTTAGATCTTTGCTCCACGCCAAAACGATGCTGTTCATCAATTACAGAAAGTCCTAAATTCTGGAATTTTACTTTATCTTCTAATAAAGCATGAGTTCCAATTAAAATTTTAAGTTCTCCGTTTTCTAATTCTTCGTGAATAATTTTTCTTTCAGAAGTTTTAGTTGAACCTGTTAATATTCGGATATTGATATTTAAGGTTTTAGCAAATTCAGACAAACCAAGAAAATGCTGATTTGCCAAGATTTCAGTAGGCGCCATCAAACAAGCCTGAAAACCATTGTCTATCGCCAAAAGCATACTCATAAAAGCAACAATCGTTTTTCCAGAACCCACATCACCTTGAAGCAAACGATTCATTTGGGCGTTGCTTCCCATATCTGTTCTGATTTCTTTGATCACTCTTTTTTGAGCATTCGTTAAATCAAAAGGAAGATGATTTTTATAAAATTCATTAAAAAGTTCGCCCACTTTGTCAAATGGATGTCCTTTTATTTTATGTTTTCGAATGAGATTTTTTGTAATTAATTGCAACTGAATAAAGAACAATTCTTCAAATTTCAGTCGGAATTGCGCTTTCGCTAAAATTTCAGCACTTTTCGGAAAATGGATATTGAATAATGCGGCACGTTTTGGAATCAGCTTTAATTCTTCAATTAAAAAAGGAGGAAAAGTTTCTGTAAACAATGCTTGTGTTTCCAGAAAAAGCTGTTCCATTAATTTATTAATAGTGCGGTTTGAAATCCCTTTATTAGCCAAAGCTTCTGTCGAAGGGTAAACGGGCTGCATAGCCGAACGTAAGCTTCTTTCGTGTTCGCTTAACAACTCAATTTCGGGGTGCGCCATACTAAATTGGCTTCCGTAAAGAGAACATTTTCCAAAAATTACCAAAGGCTCATTTAGTTTTAAACTTTCACGAATCCATTTATGTCCTTGAAACCAGTTTAAATCAATTTGCCCTGTATCATCAACAAAACTAGCCACAAGACGCTTTTTGTTTTTAGCAAATTCAACCGTTTTGATGTTGATGATTTTACCGATAATCTGAACTTCAGAACCCGTATTCTGTAATTCGTTAATCTTATAATAACGCGTTCTGTCAATATATCGATTCGGAAAAAGATTAACTAAATCTCCATATTTATGAATACCCAATTCCTTACGAAGAAGCTGGCCACGGCTCGGACCAACACCTTTTAAGTATTCAATTGGAGTTTCTAGAAGATTATTAGACATTTAAATTATTGTAGATTTCTGATTTTAGATTTTAGATTTGAAAAATTGGAATTTGAAATTTAAAATTTTGGAATTTTATCAAAAAGCGAAGATAGATTTTAATTAGGAAATTTGAAAATGAATTATAGTTTTCAAGTCTTTGAATATTAATTTATCGTTAAATCGAAATTGCAGACGCAACTATTTTAAGAAAGGAAAGTCTTATAAATAGATAACCTTATTAAACTTAAAAAATGAAAAAAATTGGACTTTTAATTGTATTGTTTATTTCTCTTGTTTCTTGTTCTGATAACGACGACAAACCATCTGCAAGTTACGTTGGACAATGGACGTTAACAAGAATGGGCAGTGGTAATCCCGCAGTAAATTCGATTGATGTTTTATTATGGGAGGAATCGTATACTTTTAATTCCAATAATACATTCTCTAAAACAAGAAAGAAAGACGGAAAAACTACAACTATTTCAGGAACTTATTCTGTAGTAAAAACGACAGATCAAACACAGTTTGAATTAAATTATACTGCAGAGAGCGATATAATTGCATCTTGCACTTCAAATATAAAAGAAAATTTATACATCATTAATAGTATTGGAAATTTGTACGGAACGTGGAGTATATGCGACGGCCCAATGCTAGTGTATGAGAAAAAGAAATAATTTTTTGAATGCTTACTAATTCAATTTTTTTTAAAGCTCCGTTTTTTGACGGAGTTTTTTATTTTTATCGTCAGTATAATTTTAATAAAAAAAGATAATTGCTAGATTTGTTTTAGCATTTAAATTATAAGCCTCAAATTATGATTAAAGAAGAAAAAGTTCCTTTTGAGACAATGGTGTTTTCAGGCATTACATTTAAAGTAATCAACCGACACGAAGCTCACAATATTATTGGAAACCTTACCGATTTCAATAATCAGAAAATCTACAATGTTTTTGAAGATACTTGGCGTTTTCCTGATTACGAAGAAAATCCAATATTTTTATTAGCAGAAGAAGATGTAGAAATGGATTTATTGGAGATGGATTTCAGCACAGAAGAACATCCTAATATTTTCATTTTAGGATTTATTTTTAAAGGAAATCTAACGGTTGCAAAACTTATCAGTTCTTATGATACTGATAATTCTCCTGCCTTAATTGTTTTAGGAAAAACAACAACAGTCAATATAAATTTGTTCGGAAATGTTCATTATTTGGGTGGAGGATTGCAATGCGATACACTTGCTGGAGAATACAATCATGGTGAACTTTTTGTAAAAGGAGATCTTACAGCTTGGTTGATTTATACTGATGATATGCTGTTTCATTTTGAGCGTTTTACGGATGTTCAGGCAATTATAAGTGCCGGCAGACCTGATGTTTTAATTTGCAGCAATGTTCAAGATACCGACGGATCTGTTATAACTGTAGAAAATTATTTGCCTTCTACTCATAAACTGTCTGATATTGTAGATGATGCTTTTTAGAACTTTCAAGTTACGGCAATGAAATCTTAGGCAATAATTATTTAGATATTTTTAAAGAAGGACTTTCAATTTTAGATTACGATAAAAAAGAGAGATATTCGTATGCTGATTTCCGTAATCAGTTTATTAATATGGTTGAAGTTTTGTCTGAAAATCAGGAATTGAAAGAAAACGGAAAAATCGTTAGACATATTTCTGGAACAACTTATTTGTTTATTCCTTTTGATTATGAAGGAAAGAAATACAGCCAGATTTCTGAAGAAATTTCGAATGGTTTTAGTATCAGAATGCGTGCTTTATGGTGTCATGAAGATGAAGAAATTATGCTTATTTTGGAATATCTTGATGAAGAAGGAAATCCAAAATACCAATGGATAAATGATGAAAATGCTCCAGGAATTGAGCTTTTCTGCGTAAAAAATGCTGCAATAGCAACTTTTGAAATGTTGACAGCTGAAGTTGTTGAAGAAGAGGAAGAAGATGCAGAAACAGAATATTCAGATTATGATAGTCGTTTTTCTTTAGAAGAATTTGCTGCTCAATTTGGCAATTATGAACTGCCTGAAGATTTAGTAAAATTATACGAATTCGAGCAGGAATATGGTGTTGAAACCTATTCAGAATGTTTTGGACTTACGATTAACGACGATAAAACCGGAATAAAGACTTGGTCTGAAGAAGAAGAATTTTACAACAGTTTTATCGAATTTGCAGGCGCAAACGGTTCAGGAAGTTCGTATGCGTATTGGCTTATTGATAAAGATTTGAATAATTGCCCGATTGTTGTTTTTGGTGACGAAGGTGGAATTCACATTGTGGCAGAAAACACTCGTAAACTGATTCAGCTTCTGACTTTAGACACGGAAATTTCTGTTGACTTTGATTATGCTTATTTTTATAAAGATGAAGAATATTACGAAGAAAGCGAAAACAAAGAAGAATTTCAGGAATGGGCTAAAGCGCAATTTGGTTTTAATGCTATAGAATCAAATGAAGAAGCAGATGAAATTGTAGAACAAGCAAAAAGAAAGTACAAGCAAAAGTTCAATGATTTTTTAGTGAAATTTGATATTGAAATCAGTAAGGAAGATGATGATGAATAGTTTTTTATCTTTGAATTTAAATTAGAAAAAATGAAAACACATTTAGCGCTTTTACGCGGAATCAACGTTTCTGGGCATAATTTAATGAAAATGGAAGCTTTGAAAGCAATGCTGGAGAATCTTGGTTTTCAAAATGTTCGAACGTATTTGCAATCTGGAAATGTCTTTGTAGATAGTGAAGAAGAAGCTTCAAAAATTGGTTTTATCATCAAACAGGAAATTTTTAAAGTTTTTGGACACGAAGTTCCTATTGTTATGATTACCAAAGAGAACTTGGAATCTTGTTTTGCCAATAATTCGTTTTTAAAAGAAAAAGATATTGATACGAAAAGACTATATGTTGCATTCGTTTCAATGGCTTTAAAAAAGGAAAGTATAAACGATTTGAAAATCAGTCAGTTTAAACCAGATGAAGCAAGTATTGATGAAAATAGAATTTTTATAAAATATGCCGTTGGCGCTGGAAAAACCCGTTTTGATCAAAAATATATTGAGAAAAAATTAAATGTAACAGCAACGATTCGCAACTGGAATACCGTTACTAATTTGCTTAAAATGTATTCTGAATAATGAAAAAATACTTTTTTATAGTTTTTGTAATGAGCTTAAATGCTATTATTTATGCTCAAAATACAAAATCAGCTTCTGAAGATTTTAATGCTTTTTTTAAGAAATTTAATGCTGATCAGAAATTTCAAATTAGCAGAGTGGTTTTTCCTTTAAAATATAAAATGAACAATGACGATTTTGAATTAACGGATTATACCATGACAAAAGAAAAGTATAAAGCCCTTAATTTGAATAATAAAGCGGATGAAAAATATTTAAAACGAACAATTTCTGTAAAGAAAAACAAAGCCATTCTCCAACAGCGCGGACTTGATAATGGAATTTATGTCGATTATATTTTCGAGCTAAAAGATAATAAATGGTTTCTAAAAACTTGGGTTGACGAATCTACTTAAGATTAATCGCGAAGCCATTTTTGCATAGCCGGAAAAGGAGATTTATTTTCTTTTTCGGCTTTTTCATTTCCAAGGCACAATCCGATCCATTCCAGAAGAGGCAATCCCATATAATTTTCGGATTCGAAATTTGAAATAAACCACTCAGAACTATCTCTGTATCCATTTGGATGAAAAACAAACTCAGCAGGAAATTCTAAATGATGCAATGCAGCGTATGACCATAAAATTGCGGCAATTTCGTCACCTTGAGTTGGCCAATCTTTAGAAATTTCTGCCGTACCAACTAATTTTCTTTCTGCAGGAACTGTTACAGCAAGATGCCCTGCTTCATGTAAAATATCGCCAGGATATAATAATTTATTATAATCGATATAAATGCAATCAGGCCCTAATTCTAAACCAGGTAAAAAGGTTTCTCCAAGCTCTTTTTCAATAACTTCAATACCAATTTCTTTCAAAAATAAAACTACTTTTTTTACTTCATCTTTTTCTTTTAAAGCCATATTAGTTAGTTTTTAAAATATTTTTTTTGATGTAAATAGTGTCTGCATTATGTATAGCCCCTTTCTTCAATCCACCTCCAAAAGGTTGTATATATTGTATATTCTGAGATTCATAGCCTTCTTTTTTAACAGTCTCATTTACTGCTAAAGTTGGCGCTTCAAAACCAAAAAATGTAAATTGCCTATACCGTTTTTCATCTAAAGAAAAATAACCATTAGATTGACTTAAAGTTTCACCAACTTTACAGTTTTCAATTGGCTTTTTCGTTTCGGCATCATAAATATAACCGGTAATTTGAGGCCTTTTACATCTATTAACCAAACAACTCTGCAAAGAGAAGCAAACAAGAATTAGAAATATAAATTTATAAAAAAACTTCATTTATTTTTTAATTAAATCACAATACCAAAATCCAAAATCAAAAGCAGTTTCATCATTTGTATCGCAAGCTGTGTTTGAAGAATCTTTCTTTTCTGGTTTTTCATATTTTCGATAGACAATTTCGCCAATTTCAAAATCAATTGGTTTTGAGAATATTGGGCCGTCGAAAGTAAAGGTATGAAATTCACCATTTTCACCGCAAACATCCACGTTTTCAGGTAAATCATTTATAAAATCCTGATCGATAATTCTGCCAACAAAACTTTTGTCTAAATATTTTTCATTTACACAAACTACAATTGTTTTGAATCCCAATGAAATAAACTCCTGAATTAAATCTTGAGTTGGAATTTTCCAAATTGGAAAAACGCCTTTTAAGCCAATTTTTGCTAGTTGATTTTCACGATATTGACGCAAATCTTCTAGGAAAATATCTCCAAAAATAGAATGCGTTATTCCATTTTCCTTTAATTCCGTTAAAACTTCCGTCATCACTTTTTCATAAACTTCCATAGTTGGCATTTCAGGAACTTCTAGAATTTTTAAAGGAATTCCGATACTTTGCGCTTGCTCATGTAATAATTCAACACGAATTCCGTGCATCGAAATGCGCTGATATTGCTGGTTTACGCTTGTCAGTAAATATTCTATTTGAAAATCAGTATTTTGAAGTGTTTTGTATAAGGCAAGTGCAGAATCTTTTCCGCTGCTCCAGTTAAATAAGGCTTTTTGAGGTGTAGACACGATTTGGCGGTTTTATATTGTAAACTTACAAATTTCATTCTATTTGTAAAGGAAACCTTTGTAACTTTGGGATTTCGCCTTCAAATTTGTTTCAATGAAATACATTTTTCTATTATTCACCAGTTTTCTTTTTGCACAGCAAACTCAATTCGTCGATTTTAAATCTGTTTCAGGACAATTATCTTTAAATTCAAAAGAAAAAACAGTTTCAGGTGCTGTCGATTTTCGATTTGAGGTTTTAAAGGATTGTGATACTATTTCGCTTGACGCTAAAAACATGGAATTCTCGAACGTGAAAATCAACGAGAAAGAAATCATTTTCATTAATACAACCAAACAGTTAAAATTGGTTTTTCCATTTAAAAAAGGAGAAAATCATCTAACTTTTAATTATTCAACAAAACCAAAACAAGCGCTGTATTTTGTTGATATGGAAAACGAAGAAGTGCAAATTTGGACGCAAGGGCAGGGAAGATACACGAGCAATTGGTTTCCAAGTTTTGACGATGTGAATGAAAAATTGATTTTTAATTTAGAGATTTCTTATGATAAAGATTATCAGGTAGTTTCAAATGGAGTTTTAAAAGAAAAAACAACAAACGGAAATCTAAATCATTGGCAATATCAAATGGAAAAACCAATGAGTTCGTATTTATTAATGCTGGCAATTGGAAAATTTGATAAAAAAGAATTTAAATCCAAAAGCAAAATTCCATTAGAATATTATTATGAACCCAAAGATGCAGATCGTTTTGAACCAACTTACCGTTATTCGAAGCGCATTTTTGATTTCCTTGAAAAAGAAATTGGCGTAAAATATCCTTGGAAAATTAACAGACAGATTCCAGTAAGGGACTTTTTATATGCTGGAATGGAAAATACGACTTCAACTCTTTTTGCAACACGATATGTAGTAGATTCAACAGGTTTTTGTGATCGAAATTATACTAATGTAGATGCTCATGAATTGGCACATCATTGGTTTGGAGATTTGATTACAGCTGAAAGCAGTACGCATCACTGGCTTCAAGAAGGATTTGCGACATATTTTGCTTTGCTTGCGGAAAAAGATATTTATGGCGAAGATTATTTCTATTCTAAGTTATACGATACGGCACAGCAGATAAAATTTGCTTCCCGCACAGATACTATTCCAGTTTTGAATGGAAAAGCAAGTTCTTTAACTTTTTATGAAAAAGGTGCGTGGACATTGTTTGTTTTGCATGAATCAATTGGAGATAAAGCTTTCAAAAAAGCGATTAAAAGTTATCTGAATAAGTATGCTTATCAAACGGTGAACACCAAGAATTTCTTCGATGAAATTAAAAAAGTGTCCAATTTCGATTTGGATAAATTCCAAAAAACTTGGCTAGAATCGACTGCTTTTGATACGCCGACTGCAAATGCTTTATTGAGCAAAAACAAAGCAATCCAAAAACGATTGGAAATCGATAAATTGAAAAAAACGCCTTTAGCTGAAAAAGCAGATGTTTTAAAAAGTACTTTAGAGTCAGATGTTTACCAATCTGTAAAAGAAGCTGTTGTTGATCAGTTGGAAAATGAAAAATACGAAGACAAAAAAGCGCTTTTGCTTTTAGCATTGCAAACTAATAATATAAATGTTCGTCAAAATTTAGCTGGATCGTTAACCAAGATTCCAGAAGATTTTAGAGCAAATTATGAAACGCTTTTAGAGGATAAATCATATCAGACACAAGAAATTGCACTTTATTTGTTATGGAGAAATTTCCCGAATCAGAGAACGGTTTATTTGGATAAATCTAAAGACTGGGTTGGTTTTAACGATTATAATCTAAGAACGCTATGGCTTTCTTTGGCTTTATCTACACCAAACTACAGCAATGACCAAGATTCTTTGATTAATGAATTAATTGCATTTTCATCAACAAAATATGAAGCCACAACAAGACAAAATGCATTAGAAAAACTAATTGCTTTTAAAATTATTAACGATCAGGTTTTGAGTAATTTAGTTGGCGCTACAACGCATCATATGTGGCAATTTTCAAAGTTCGGACGAGATACTATTCGGCTTCTGTTAAAAAATCCCGAAATGCGTGCTTCATTTAATAGAATTTTACCTAATTTGACACCCGATGAGCAATTCCAATTGAATCGCTTGTTGAAAGAGTGATCAATCAAGAAATAAAGAAGTTAGGGAAAAGATTTCAAGAGTTTATGAAGTTTTTATTTTGCTTTTTATCTCTAAAATTTCCCTCTTAAAATCCAAAAACAAAACCTACATTACAATTTATGAGAGCATTGGTTATTTCAGGAGGTGGTAGTAAAGGCGCTTTTGCCGGCGGTGTTGCCCAGTATTTAATAGAAGAAAAAAAACATGAATACGATTTGTTTATAGGAACTTCTACGGGAAGTTTATTGATTCCGCATTTAGCTCTCGGTCATATTAAAAAAATCCATTCTGTTTATACCAATGTTACCATGTCGAGTATTTTTAATATTTGTCCGTTTGTGGTGAAAAATAAAGATGGCGTTGATATCGTGACAATTAATCACTTTAATGTACTGCGTCAGTTTTTTAAGGGGAAACGTACTTTTGGAGAAAGCAAAGGCCTAAAAAAGTATATTCAGAATAATTTTTCTCTTTCAGATTTCAATAAACTCAAAAAACTAAAAACAGATGTTATTGTTACGGTAACTAATTTCACTAAAAACGAATCTGAATATAAATCGGTAAAGGATTGTAGTTATGAAGAGTTTTGCGAATGGTCTTGGATATCTAGTAATTATGTTCCTTTTATGAGTTTGGTTGAAAAAAACAACTGTGAATATGGTGATGGAGGATTTTCAAGCTTGGTTCCAATACGTGAAGCAATCAATCGTGGTGCTACAGAAATTGATGTTATTATTTTAGAAACAGAGGTTAATACTTCTAAAATGGTTATTGGTAAAAATCCTTTTTCGTTAATGATCGATTTGTTCCGAATCGCTTTAGACCAAGTAGAAAAACATGATATTGCTATAGGAAAACTTATGGCAAACAATAAGAATGTAAAATTAAATTTATATTACACACCAATAAAATTAACAGATAATGCCTTGATTTTTAATAAAGAGGTAATGAAAGAATGGTGGGAGCAAGGGTATGAATATGCTCAGAATAAGTCTGAGGTAATGAGTGATAATAAAATATTGATTTGAGATTTTTAAAGTTTAGTTTTTATGATAATCTCTTTTGATCTTGACGACACTTTGATATTAAACAATAAATTTGATTTGGATAAAAGAAATTTGTTTCACAAGATTTTTAGAATTGAGAAACTAAGAAAAGGGACAGTAATTTTATTCAAAGAATTAAAAAAGAGAAAATACAAAATTTATATTTATACTACTTCTCACAGAAGCATTTCAAAAATAAAATGGATGTTTTATTCATATGGTATTTCTGTGGATTATATTATAAACCAGCAGAAACACCAAAGAAGTTTATTAAATAAAAATATTTATTGCTCAAAATTTCCACCTTCATTTAATATAGATCTTCATGTTGATGATTCAAAAGGAGTTCAAATGGAAGGTGATAAATATGGTTTTAAGGTTATTGTAATTTCTGAAACAGATAAAGATTGGACACAAACAGTTCTAAAATCAATCTAAAATCTATAAGACTATTTAATACCAAAGTTCTGCAACTTCAGATTTTATAAATCCTAATGCGGCATTACTTGGAGATTGTTTTTCTAATAAATCATTCAGGATAACTTCACGAAGTTTATCTGCATTTTCAACTTTATCGCTCATTGCAGCTTTACGAATCATTTGAATTGTTGCATTTTTTGCAGTTGTAATGATAGTCCAGCATTCTTCAGACATGTAAATTTGCTGTGTTAAGTTGTGCTCAAATTCCTGTTCGATTTGATCAATTACATAGTTTTCGTAATCGTGTTTATTTTGAGAAATTGGAGTAATTCTAATTAACAGTTTTGTCAAATTAATACGCTCCAAAAACAAAGTCATACGCTCGTAAGCTTGTAAACGTATAGGAAGAGATTCTTTATGTGCTTGTTTGTTTAACAAAAACGCACGCTTTTTATCGTTGTTTTTAATGTGCAGTTCAAAAAAACTGTAAGCTACAAATCCAGTAACAATTGCAGGTAAAGTGTAACTGGCTAATTCTATAATTCTTGTAAAATCCATTGGGTTAATTTTTTAGCAAAAATATACTTTTTGATGAGAAATCCACTTTAAATTTATGGTAATAAACAAAAAGGAAGATGTACTTTTGCAACTTGTTTTTTACTTTGATCGAAATATAGTTGCAATGGACACATATATAATATTTTTTCTTTGTTTAGCGGCTTTTGCTGCCGGATTTATTGATGCAATTGTAGGCGGTGGCGGATTAATTCAAACACCAATGGGATTGATTTTATTGCCAAATCTTCCTGTTTCGACAGTTGTTGGAACTTTGAAAATTCCAGCTTTTAGCGGAACCGCTTTTGCTGCTTTTCAATATCTGAAAAAAGTTATTATTCAATGGAAACTGCTTATTATAATGATGTGTTTGGCAGTTCCTTCTGCTTTTTTGGGTTCAACTATTTTGACAATGGTCAGTAATGACTTTATGAAACCGCTTTTATTGGTGGTTTTGTCTTTATTGTTTGTTTATACTTATGCCAAGAAAAATTTCGGACAGCATGTTGCTAAAGATCATTCGGCTGTAACTCAAATTATCTATGCAGTTGTGATTAGTGTAATAGTTGGGTTTTATGATGGTTTTATTGGTCCAGGAACAGGAAGCTTCTTTGTCGTGGCTTTTATTGCACTTCTAGGTTTTGATTTTCTTCACGCTTCCGCGAATGCTAAAATGGTAAATCTTGCCACAAATTTTGGTTCGATTTGCCTGTTTATGATCAAAGGAAAAATCATTTGGGCAATTGCAGTTCCGATGGCAATAAGCAATGGTCTTGGAGGTTGGCTTGGTGCAAAATTGGCAATTAATAAAGGAAATGGATTTATTAGAATTTTCTTTTTGATTGTAGTTGTCGGCACTTTGATCCGATTTGCTTACGATGTGTTTTTTAAATAAGATTCTAAGTTGCTAAGGTTCTAAGATTCTGAGTTTCTCTCTTTTGTCTAAAGAAAAAGCTTAGAATCTTAGTAGCTTAGCATCTCAAAAAAAATGTTTGAATCTAGCCCCGATTGAGGCGATATCCTCGTAGCGGAGCGGAGAGATAAAGCCGAAAGCGGGAACCCATGTCTGAAAAAATGCCTATTCTTTGGCTTCAAAAAAAACTTAGTATCTCAGAACCTTAGTATCTCAGAACCTTTGAGTAGCATCTTAGGAACTTTCTTTTTTAATTCTTATTTTTGCATAAAAGGAGAAAATTACATGCAGAAATATATTGACCAGCTCAACGAAGCACAGAGGGCACCTGTTTTAAAGAAAGACGGGCCGATGATTATTATTGCTGGTGCAGGTTCGGGAAAAACCCGTGTTTTAACAATTAGAATTGCGTATTTGATGGCTCAAGGTGTTGATGCTTTCAATATTTTATCACTGACTTTTACCAATAAAGCAGCCCGCGAGATGAAACACAGGATTTCGGATATTGTGGGGGCGAGTGAGGCAAAAAATCTTTGGATGGGAACTTTCCACTCGATTTTTGCCCGTATACTTCGTGCAGAATCGGATCATTTAGGTTATCCTTCTAATTTTACTATTTATGATTCTCAGGATTCGGCTAGGTTAATTTCTTCTATTATTAAAGAAATGCAGCTGGATCGCGATATTTACAAACCAAAACAAATTTTGGGACGTATATCTAGTTATAAAAACAGCTTGATTACAGTTAAAGCGTACTTTAATAATCCAGAATTGGTCGAAGCTGATGCAATGGCAAAAAGACCAAGATTGGGAGAAATTTATCAGCAGTATGTTGATCGCTGTTTCAAGGCTGGTGCAATGGATTTTGACGATTTATTGCTTAAAACCAATGAATTACTGACACGTTTTCCAGAAGTTTTGGCTAAATATCAAGATCGTTTTCGTTATATTTTGGTTGATGAGTACCAAGATACAAATCACTCTCAGTATTTGATTGTTAGGGCTTTATCAGATAGATTTCAGAATATTTGTGTGGTTGGAGATGATGCACAGAGTATTTATGCTTTCCGTGGTGCGAACATTAATAATATTTTGAATTTCCAGAAGGATTATGAAGGAGTTGTAATGTTTCGTTTAGAGCAGAATTACCGCTCGACACGAAATATTGTTGAAGCGGCAAATACCGTTATGGAGCATAACAAAACGAAACTGGATAAAGTAGTTTGGACGGCGAATGAATTTGGCCCAAAAATTAAAGTCCACAGAAGTTTGACTGATGCTGAAGAAGGTCGTTTTGTAGCGAGTACGATTTTTGAGCAGAAAATGCAGAATCAGTTGCATAATGGAGCTTTTGCTATTTTGTATCGTACCAATGCGCAGTCGCGTGCGATGGAGGATGCACTGAGAAAACGTGATATTCCCTATAGAATTTATGGAGGTTTATCTTTCTACCAACGAAAGGAGATTAAAGACGTTTTATGCTATTTGCGTTTGGTTTTAAATCCGAAAGATGAAGAAGCTTTGATTCGTGTGATTAATTATCCAGCACGTGGAATTGGGGATACAACTGTAGAAAAATTGACTATTGCTGCAAACCATTACAAACGCTCGATTTGGGAAGTAATGGTGAATATTGATAAAATCGACTTGAAACTGAATGCTGGAACAAAAAACAAATTGAAGGATTTTGTGACAATGATTCAGAGTTTTCAAGTTATCGATCAGAATCAAGACGCGTTTTATATAACAGATCATGTTGCTAAAAAAACTGGTTTGGTTCAGGAATTAAAGAAAGATGCGACTCCAGAAGGAATGGCTAAAATTCAGAATATCGAAGAACTTTTAAACGGTATTAAAGATTTTACCGAAGGACAAAGAGAAATTGACGGAGCAAGAGGTGCACTTTCGGAATTTATGGAAGATGTAGCTTTAGCAACTGATTTAGATAAAGATACTAATGACGAAGATCGTGTGGCGCTAATGACGATTCACTTAGCAAAAGGATTGGAGTTTCCACACGTTTTTGTGGTAGGAATGGAAGAAGATTTGTTTCCGAGTGCTATGAGTATGAGTACTAGAAGCGAATTGGAAGAAGAACGTCGTTTGTTTTATGTAGCTTTGACACGTGCAGAACATCAGGCGTATTTGACTTATGCTCAGTCTCGTTACCGTTGGGGGAAATTAACAGACAGTGAACCATCTCGTTTTATTGAAGAAATTGATGGGCAGTTTCTAGAATATTTAACCCCTTCTGAAACAAGTTATCGTTATAAATCACCAATTGATGGCGATATTTTTGGAGATGTTGATAAATCGAAATTGAGATTAGCAAAACCTGTAGGAGGAACTCCGCCAAAACATGTTACAGATAATAATCCGAAACCAGATTTAAATATTCGAAAATTAAAACCTGTTTCTGGAAATGCTCCAAGCAGTGGAAATTCGAATTTATTTGACAGTAAATTGACGGTAGGAAATATTGTGATGCACGAACGTTTTGGAAAAGGAGAAGTGATTAATCTTGAAGGAGTTGGAGCAGATAGAAAAGCAGAAATTAAATTTGAAGTGGGAGGAATTAAGAAATTGTTGTTAAGATTTGCTAAATTAGATGTCGTAGGATAAAAAATATTGTTTCAAACCTATAAATTATTGTCACTCTGAGCGAAGTCGAAGAGCTTTTTAGCAAATGAGGGCTTCGACTTCGCTCAGCCTGAAAAATTTGAAACAAACAAAAAACTTGAAACAAAAACAAAATGGCTGAATTTATAAAAATATATCCCGATAAACCTAGTGAAGCTGCAATTGCAAAAGTGGTAAAAGTGCTTCAGAATGGCGGTTTGGTAATTTATCCAACAGATACTGTTTATGGTTTAGGTTGTGATATTACCAATTCTAGAGCTTTAGAAAAAATTGCTAAAATTAAAGGAGTGAAACTAGAGAAAGCTAATTTTTCTTTCATTTGTCACGATTTGAGTAATTTATCAGACTACGTTCGTCAAATTGATACGTCGACTTTTAAAATTTTGAAGAGAGCTTTACCTGGTCCGTATACTTTTATTTTACCAGGAAATAACAATCTGCCGAAAGAATTTAAAAAGAAAACAACTGTAGGTATTCGTGTTCCCGATAATAATATAATTTTAGAAATTGTTCGTCAGTTAGGAAATCCAGTGGTTTCTACTTCTATTCGTGACGAAGATGATGTAATTGAGTATACGACAGATCCAGAATTAATTTTCGAGAAATGGCAGAATCTCGTTGATATGGTAATCGATGGTGGCTACGGAGATAATGTTGGATCAACAATTATCGATCTTTCTGAACATGAACCTGTTATTGTAAGAGAAGGAAAAGGCGATATTGATATTTTGTAAAAAAAGACATCGATTTTACTGTAAATTAAATAATATATTGTTAATTAGTATTGAATATTAACAGTATAATTATGAAAATTTTATTCTTCTTTCTTGTTTTACTTTTTTCTATATCTTGTTTCAGCCAAAGGATTGCAGGTAAAGTATTTAGTAATGATAAAGTACCGTTGTCCGGGGCAAATGTTTTTTTAGATGGAACAACAATTTCTACTAGTACCGATGAAAATGGAAATTTTGTTATAGAATACGACCCTGATGCAAAGAATACCTTAGTGTTTAGTTATATGGGATTTGAGAATCAATACATTACAAATCTTGATCTAAAAAAAGATATTGTTGTATATATGGAAATTGCCAAAAATACACTTAAAGAAATAGTTGTAGGAAATAAAAAAGATATATTTACTAGGGAGCAAAGACTAAAAATATTTAGGGAGTATTTTATTGGAGAAACCAGAAATAGTGCTAAAATTACTATTGAAAATGAAGATGATATTCACTTTAAATATGATAGACTAAACCATGTTTTACAAGCTTATTCGGATAAACCGTTAGTGATTATTAATTCTTACTTAGGTTATAAAATAAGCTATGACTTGCAAAAATTTGAAGTTACATTCGGTAGTTTAAGCATATACTCCAGAGATGTAATTAAAAGTTATTATGCAGGTTTCAGTCATTTTGAAGAAATCAATAATTCAGACTTAATTTTAAAACGAAGAGAAGAAGCGTATAAAGGTTCACAAATTAATTTTTTTAGAAATTTAGCCAATGGTACTTGGGGGCAAGATCAGTTTTTTATATCTAAAAATAACAGCGACGTTATTCCTGAGAATTGTTTTAAAGTTTCTAAACAAGATAATTTTACAAAAGTTGAAGTGATAAGTCAAAGAAAAGAAAACGGCGACAAAAAATTTGTTGCCTCATATGATCTTGTATTTGGTAATCGAGAAGAATCAAGGGTTATTTTTGATGTGAAAACTTTCTACATATATAAGTATGGAAACAATTCTAATATTGAAGATATTATTTTTACAGGAAAAATTGCAGAAGAAAAAATAGGAGAAATGGTACCTTTAAATTATGGTATAAATTGAAAAGTATCTATAAATCGACAGACAGATTTGATTTCAAAATACTAGTATGTCTCGTCAGAAGATAGTGTAATGTTGATTTTGTAAATAAATACTTTAATTGTGTAAACTTATAAAAATAATGCCTAACTTTATTATAGTTAAATTTAGTTAGTTAATAAAGATAATGTTATTCTTGATTTCTCCTTTAATTACTTATTAAATAGTAAATTAAGAATACATAAAAGCAGGTCGATTGACCTGCTTTTTCTGTTTTTATAGTATGTCAAACAAGATTATTTAGCTTGTTTTTTCATTTCTTTTTCAATCATATCATAGAATTGATCGATTTTTGGCATAACTACGATACGAGTTCTTCTGTTGCGAGCTTTGTTCTCAGCAGAATCGTTTGCAACTAACGGTACATAAGAACTTCTACCTGCAGCAATTAATTTAGCTGGGTTAACACCAAGATCATTTGTTAATACACGAACGATTGAAGTAGAACGTTTAACACTTAAATCCCAGTTGTCTAAGATAATTCCGTTGCTTTTGTAAGGAACGTCATCTGTGTGTCCTTCAACCATACATTCAAAATCTGGTTTGTCATTTACAACTTTAGCAACTTTAGCCAAAACAGATTTAGCTTTGTCACTTACGTCATAACTTCCGCTTTTAAATAATAATTTATCAGCGATAGAGATAAATACAACTCCTTTTTCAACATTAACTTCGATATCTGGATCGTTAATTCCAACTGCACCTTTCAAGCTTGTAACTAATGCTAAAGTAACACTGTCTTTTTTGGTTAAAGCGTCTTGAAGTCTAGAGATTTTCAAATCTTTTTCTTTTAAACTTTCAAGAGATTTTTCAAGGTTTTCAGCACCTTTAGTAGTTAAGATAGTTAAATCTTTAGAACTGTTGATTAAATCTTGATTATGTTGTTTGTAGCTTTCAGCTGTTGCTGCTAATCCAGCTTTCTCTTCTAAGCACGTATTTAATTTTACAGTACATGAGTTTAACAAATCTTGAGTCTCTTTGTTTTTAGCTTCTAACTCAGCATATTTCTTTTTAGAAACACATGAAGTCAGAGCCATTAATACTGATAGTGCGATAACTATTTTTCTCATAAATTTAATTTTAATTAGACTTGATTACAAATTTAGTTTTTAATATTTTGAATACTGTTAAAGATTTCTTTAAATAAGGTCAATTTCCTTATATAATAAAGGAAAATGATGCTTTTTACCGTATAGTATTGCTGTATTTGAAAATCTTTACGTTTTTTTAGATATTTTAAAGATAAGCAATAAAATGAAAAATGTGCCTTTAGAATGGCAAAAGTATGCCCGAATTTGCCCTGTGTAAGAAAACGAATACCAGCAATTCCGTCTAAAACCATGCGGAAGAAAATCACAAAAAACAATCCTCTTTTTGGCAAATTTTTGACCATCATTAATAATGAATTTCTAAAATTCAAATAGGTTTTCTTAGGATTCCCTTGTTGTAATGTTGCGCCTCCAACGTGGTACACGACAGATTGAGAATTATACTTTATTATATGTCCTTCATTGGCAGCACGCCAACATAGATCTATTTCCTCTTGATGCGCAAAGAAGCTTTCATCAAAACCTTTTAATTCATCGAAAACTTTCTTTCTGATAAAAAAGCAAGCGCCTGAAGCCCAGAATAATTCTATATTATCATTATACTGTCCGTTGTCTTTTTCGACAGTTTCAAATATTCTTCCTCTACAGAAAGGAAATCCGTATTTATCAATAAAACCACCTGCGGCACCAGCATATTCAAAGTATTCTTTATTCTTAAAATCAAGAATCTTAGGCTGGATAATTGCAGTTTGTTTTTCTTTATCAAAAGTATCAAGAATTGGTTTTAGCCAATTTTCAGTTACTTCAATATCTGAATTGACTAAAGCATAGATTTCTGCATCAATATGCTGTAAAGCATCATTATAGCCTTTTGCAAAACCATGATTACCTGAGTTCTTTACAATCTTTATGTTTGGGAAATTTTTTGCAACGAATTCAACAGAATTATCTGTAGAATCATTGTCAGCAACATAAATCGTTGCGCCTTCGGAAAACTGAATGACAGATGGTAAAAACTGCTCAAGCAATTTTACTCCGTTCCAATTTAAAATGACAACAGCTATTTTATCCAAAAGTACTGAATTATTTATTTGTTAATGGTTTTCTTTATAATCAGGCAGGTTTCTTAAAAACTCATATTTTTCGTTTTCAAAATCCATTTGACAATAAAAATGGTTTAGTCCGTTTGTGACATTCAAAAACCGTGCCTGCATTGTCATATTATAACGAGCAATTTGGTCAAAAGTTGCCTGAGAAATTTTTACTTCGGGTGCTTTACACTCTACTAATATATGTATAGAACCGTCAGGATTGAATACAACAACATCGTATCGTTTTCTTAATCCATTGACAGTTAAAACTTTCTCTACGTTAATAAGTGATTTGGGGTATTTTTTTTCGTGCATTAAAAAATGAACAACGTGCTGACGAACCCATTCTTCTGGCGTAAGAATTATAAATTTTTTCCTGATTTCATCAAAAATAGACACTTTATTTTCGCTATTTTTGAATCGGAAAGTGTAAGCTGGGAAATTAAGTTTAAGCATAAAGCAAATATAATTTGAAAATTAGTCAATTTGAAAATTTGCTAATTATTTATTTTGAATTAAACTGAAAACTGACACTGAAAACTGACACTGAATACTGAAAACTTATTTTAATGGACGAAGTAATAAAAATTGTTAACGATATTAAAGCCGGAGATATTAAACCGATTTATTTTCTAATGGGGGAAGAACCTTATTATATAGATAAATTGTCAGAATATATTGAGCAGAATGTTTTAGCTGAAGAAGAAAAAGGTTTTAATCAGACAGTTTTGTACGGAAGAGATGTTTCTGTTGATGATATTATTTCAACGGCCAAGCGCTATCCTATGATAGCTGAACGTCAAGTAGTTATTGTGAAAGAAGCTCAAGATTTATCTCGAACAATTGACAAGATTGAATCTTATGTTGATAATCCAATGCAAACTACAGTTTTAGTTTTTTGCTATAAATATAAAACACTCGATAAGCGTAAAAAAGTTACCAAGTCACTAGGTCAGAAAGGAGTTGTTTTTGAAAGTAAAAAATTATACGAAAACCAAGTAGGAGACTGGATTAAAAGAGTTTTGGCTGGTAAAAAGTATACTATTGATCCAAAAGCAAATGCTATGCTGGTGGAATTTTTAGGTACAGATTTAAGTAAGATCAATAATGAGCTAGAAAAATTACAAATTATATTGCCTCAAGGAACTATGATCACGCCACAGCATATTGAAGAAAATATTGGTTTTAGTAAAGATTATAATGTATTTGAGCTTCGAAAAGCAATTGGTGAACGTAATCAGTTGAAAGCTTATAAGATAGCAGATAATTTTGCTCATAATCCGAAGGAATATCCTTTGGTTATGACAACAGGTTTAGTTTTTGGATTTTTTGTTCAGCTTTTAAAATACCACGGATTAAAAGATAAAAGCGCTAAAAACGTAGCGTCAGCACTTGGTGTGAATCCGTTTTTCTTGAAGGAATATGATTTGGCTGTAAAAAATTACCCAATGCGAAAAGTAAGTCAGATTGTTGGGGCTTTACGTGATATTGATGTTAAAAGTAAAGGTGTGGGAGCCAATGCTTTACCTCAATCAGATTTGCTGAAAGAAATGCTGTATAAAATATTTAATTAAGCCATTAAAATTCACGATATTTGCCTTTCTGAAAATTTTACTACTTAAAATAATTGCACAATTATGGGAATGAATAAAAATACCATTTTAGGATGGGCAACTTTAATAATGGTACTTATGGGATTGTTGCTTATAGGTCTTGGAATCTTTAGATATAGCGATGTTTCAGGATGGGGATTTGGAGCTGTAGGAGTTGGTTTTTTAGCTAATGCTTGGGTTTTCAATGCTTTAAAAGGTAGAGTTTAGAAAGTTTTAATCTCAAAATTCATTAAAAAAATAAATAATTATAATAAAAATAAAAAATGTCAGACGATAAGAAAGTAATTTTCTCAATGCAGAAATTGAGTAAAACCTATCAGGGAGCAGACAAACCTGTACTTAAAAATATTTACTTAAGTTTCTTTTATGGAGCTAAGATTGGTATTTTAGGTTTAAATGGTTCTGGAAAATCTTCTCTTCTAAAAATTATTGCTGGAGTTGACAAAAACTACCAAGGTGATGTAGTTTTTCAGCCTGGATATACAGTAGGATATTTAGAGCAAGAGCCAATTCTTGATGATTCTAAGACAGTTATCGAGATTGTTCGTGAAGGAGCTGCTGAAACTATGGCAGTTTTAGAAGAATACAATCAAATTAATGATTTATTTGGCCTTGAAGAAAACTACTCGGATCCAGATAAAATGGATAAATTAATGGATCGTCAGGCGGCATTACAAGACAAAATTGATGCTCTTGGCGCTTGGGAAATCGATACAAAATTAGAAATCGCAATGGATGCATTGCGTACTCCAGAAGGAGATACACCAATCAAAAACCTTTCAGGAGGTGAGCGTCGTCGTGTTGCTTTATGTCGTTTGTTATTGCAACAACCTGATGTATTATTACTGGATGAGCCAACCAACCACCTTGATGCTGAGTCAGTTCTATGGTTAGAGCAGCATTTAGCGCAATATTCAGGAACTGTTATTGCTGTAACGCACGACCGTTATTTCTTAGATAATGTTGCTGGATGGATTCTTGAGTTGGATAGAGGAGAAGGTATTCCTTGGAAAGGGAATTATTCTTCTTGGTTAGATCAAAAATCAAACCGTATGGCTCAGGAAGAAAAAGTAGCTTCTAAACGTAGAAAAACTTTGGAGCGTGAGTTGGAGTGGGTTCGTCAAGGAGCAAAAGGTCGTCAGACGAAACAAAAAGCGCGTTTGCAGAACTACGACAAATTATTAAATGAAGACCAAAAACAACTAGATGAAAATCTGGAAATCTATATTCCGAACGGTCCACGTTTAGGAACAAATGTTATTGAAGCTAAAAATGTTGCAAAAGCTTTTGGTGAAAAATTATTATATGATAATTTAAATTTTACCTTGCCACAAGCAGGGATAGTTGGAATTATTGGACCAAACGGTGCTGGTAAATCTACTATTTTTAAAATGATTATGGGCGAACAAGCTACAGACAGTGGAGAATTTTCAGTTGGAGAAACTGTAAAAATTGCTTATGTAGATCAGTCTCACTCTAATATTGATCCGAATAAATCTATTTGGGAAAACTTTGCAGATGGTCAGGAATTGATTATGATGGGAGGAAAGCAAGTTAACTCGAGAGCTTACTTATCACGTTTCAACTTTGGTGGTGGAGAGCAAAACAAAAAAGTTTCAATGCTTTCAGGTGGAGAACGTAACCGTTTACACTTGGCAATGACTTTAAAAGAAGAAGGAAATGTACTTTTACTGGATGAGCCTACGAATGACTTAGATGTAAATACACTTCGTGCACTTGAAGAAGGTTTAGAGAATTTTGCAGGTTGTGCTGTAATTATTTCTCACGACAGATGGTTCTTAGATAGAATTTGTACTCACATTTTAGCTTTCGAAGGAGATTCTGAAGTTTATTTCTTTGAAGGAAGTTTCTCTGATTATGAAGAAAACAAAAAGAAACGCCTTGGTGGTGATTTAACTCCGAAACGTTTGAAATACAGAAAATTGATTAGATAATAAGATCTGAAAATTTCAATAAAAAAATCCCAAATTCCAATTGATGTGAATTTGGGATTTTTTATTTTATCGTCTAGTTTTGTCATTTCGAGGAACGAGAAATCTTCACAAGAAGCTCCTTGAAGTATATAAAATTGGAATTTGGAATTTCAAAAACTGGAATTTCTCTTAAAGAAACTTCGCTTTCAATTCTGGAGTTGGAATCATGCAGCTTTCTTTTTTGCCGTACCAATTGTATCTATTTTTAGCAACATAATTGTAAATTCGGTCACTTATAAAAATTGGTATAACTCTAAAAATAGGAGTTAATTTCCAAAAACCTCCAAAATTTTTAGCTATTTCGATAACTGCTGAAGATTTATAAAAATAAGCTGTTCCTGGATCATACAAAATAATGCTATCCATCTTAGAAAAGCTGATTCCTAAATGTTTGCAAATTGAAATTCCTAAATCAGATTGCAATGCAACAAATCTGAAAATGTCTTTTCTGTCGTGTTTGATAATGTATTGAACCGCAGAACTGCAGAGATTACAAACTCCGTCAAAAAGAACTATTTTTTTATTTTTAGGAAGATTTTCCATTAAAAGTTAATTTCGAGTTTCTTATTTTACATTTTATAATACTTTAAACTACTAAAATGCTTTCTTTATTATGTATTTGTTTTATTTATTGTTTTTTATTTTTTGATAAAATTTATTAATTAAAAACGGCTTTCATAAATTGTTTTAAATGAGTTTTTAAAAAATAGCGACCTTCTTTTATGTAAAATCAAAAAAAAATCCTTAAATCGATTTATTTTAATTTTGGTCTTTTTAAATCAATTTCAAGGCTATAAAATTGCGACTGTGAGTGAAAATTTTATTTTTTTACCGCTTCAACCAATTCCAATTCATCCAAACTTACTTTCGAAGTAAAAATTCCGTAATTAACCGTCGCTTTATTTTTTTCGATTAAATCAATGCTTCCAACAGATCTTCCATCGAGCATTCTTACTCTGTCACCAACTTTTAAAATTGGTTTTGGTTTTTCTACAACAGGTTTAAGTTTCTTTTCTTTTTTCTCTTTTCGAATTTCCTCAACTTTTACTTGTACTTCAGCAATAATTTCTTTTTGTTTTTCAACTTTTGCTTTTACTTCTTTCGGAGTTGCTTTTTTACGTTTAGAATTTTCGATCTCAACAATTTTCAAAAATTCACCAATAAGTTCTTTTTTGTTTTTGTTGTTGAAATATTTTTCAGCGATATCGTCAATTTTTTGTCCTATATATATAATCTTCTGATTACTATCATACAATTCTTGATAGCTTTCTAGTTTTTGCTGGATTTTAGTATTGATGTTTTCCATCTTTTTACTTTCTTCACGCGCTCTGGTTTCTTCCTCTTTTAAATTCAAAGAAGTTTTTTCCAGTTTTGATCTTTCTTTTTGAAGCGTTGCGATGGTTTTATCAAAACGAACTTTCCCAACTTCGATTTTCTTTTTCGCTCGATTAATTAATCCAAACGGAATTCCATTTTTTTGAGCAACTTCAAAAGTAAACGAACTTCCTGCCTGACCCAAAGCCAATTTGTACATTGGTTCAAGAGATTTTTCATCAAACATCATATTCGCATTCGTTGCGTATGGCAATTCGTTTGCAAGAATTTTTAAATTTGAATAATGCGTAGTAATAATTCCGAAAGCTTCACGATGGTAGAATTCTTCTAAGAAAATTTCAGCCAAAGCTCCACCAAGTTCAGGATCAGAACCTGTACCAAATTCGTCAATTAAAAACATGGTTTTCTTATTACATTTCTTTAAAAAGTAATTCATGTTTTTTAATCTGTAGCTATATGTACTTAAATGATTTTCAATGGATTGGTTATCTCCGATATCAGTTAAGATTCTATCAAATAAGAAAGTTTCACTTCTTTCGTGAACCGGAATCAAAATTCCAGATTGTAGCATTAATTGCAATAATCCAACTGTTTTTAAGGAAATAGTTTTTCCTCCCGCATTTGGTCCAGAAATTACAATAATTCTGTTTTCTTGTTGTAGCTCAATAGTTTGCGGATATGTAACTTCTTGCTTTTGTTTATTATTTAAATACAAAATCGGATGATAGGCTTCTCTAAAGAACAATCTTCTTTCTTCTGTAATTGTTGGTAAAATTCCATTAATACGATTTGCATATTTTGCCTTTCCAGCAACTACATCAATATCACTTAAAAAGTCTTGATATTCAATTAATAAAGGAAGATAAGGACGAATTACATTGGATAAATTCTTTAAAATTCTCGTGATTTCTTCTTTCTCTTCGTATTCTAAATTGGCTAATTCTCTAGAATATTTTAAAGTAGCTTCAGGCTCGATATAAGCGATACTTCCAGTTTTTGAACTTCCTAAAATTGAGCCTTTAACCTTGCGGCGATACATGGCTAAAACCGCTAAAACTCTACGATTTTGCACAAAACTTTCTTTAATATCGTCCAGATAACCTAAACCGTTATATTGAGTTAAAGCCACACCAAAACTTTGATTCACTTTTCCGCGAACCAAATTCATATTTTGCCGAATTCCAGCCAAAGCAGGAGAAGCGTTGTCCTTTATTTCTCCATATTTATCTACGATTGCGTCAATTGCAGTTATGATATCTTTTGTCAATTCTACTCTTGAAGCTCTTGCATTTAGATTTGGATAATAATCGTCGAATTTTTTTAAGAAATTCAATAAGACATTTGTGGTTGCCGAAAGATTAGCAATTTTTCTAAAACTTCCTACTTCAAGAAAACTATCTTCAATTGCTAAGAATTTAATTTCGTGCGTGATAGCGTCAAATCCGTGATTCGGAATTGCGTTATTATTTTGAAAAGAAGATACATACTCTGATGTTTGCATCAAAGATTGCATTAATTCTTCTTTGTCTCTAATTGGTTTTATTTGTAAAGCCTTTTCTTTTCCAATATCAGTGTTGCATCCATCTGAAATGGTTTCTAGAACGGTTGGAAATTGTAAGTCTTGTAACGTTTTTTCTGTAATACTGATCATTTAATTTCTTTATGAAAGTAAAGGCAAAAGTACGAAAACATTCATCAATTGTGAATTATGAATTATGAATTATAAATTTTTTTCTTTGCTATCGTTTTAATTTTTGACTTTTAACTTTTAACATTTTTCTTTTAATAAATATGATTCTAAGCAATAATTTCTGAAATTCGCATAAAAAAAATTATGGACGTAAAAATGCATTCTTCTTGGAAACCAGTTTTAAATGAAGAATTCGAAAAACCATATTTCAACGATTTAATTGAATTTGTAAAATCAGAATACGCAACAAAAGTTTGTTACCCAAAAGGGAGTCAAATTTTTTCAGCTTTTGATCATTGTCATTTTGATGAAGTAAAAGTGGTTATAATTGGACAAGACCCTTATCATGGTCCAAATCAGGCAAATGGTTTGTGTTTTTCAGTGAATGATGGAATTCCGTTTCCGCCATCACTTCAAAATATATTTAAAGAAATTCAAGATGATTTCAATATACCAATGCCTAATACGGGTAATTTAGAACGTTGGGCAGATCAAGGTGTTTTTCTTTTAAATGCTACTTTAACCGTTAGACAATCTGAAGCAGGAAGCCACCAAGGAAAAGGCTGGGAAAAATTCACTGATGCCGTTATCAAACAGATTTCTGCTGAAAAAGAAAATGTTGTTTTCTTGCTTTGGGGAGGTTTCGCTCAAAAGAAAGCTGCTTTAATTGATGCTTCAAAACATCATATTTTGAAATCTGGACATCCTTCGCCATTAAGCGCGAATAGGGGATTTTGGTTTGGAAACAAACATTTTAGCCAAACAAATGATTTCTTAAAATCTAAAGGATTAAAAGAAATTGAATGGTGATTTTTTTTAGTTGCAAAGTTTCAAAGTGACAAAGGGAAAAACTTTGTGTTTTTGTGATTAAAAAAACAAATATATTTTGCAAAAGAAAACCCAATAACGTGATTTAATGTTATTGGGTTTCTTTTTATTTTTTTACAATTTCTTCTAAAACAGCTTTGTTTTCGTAATTGACTACTTTTAGAATTATCTCTTGATTTTTTACTGTTTTTCCTTCAATGATATAAAGTTTTCCTTTCTTGAACGAAACATTGCTTTGATCAAAATCAACATCTCCATAAGTTAATGTATTTTTGACGTCTGCAGTGTCAACCCATTTTTCATTTAAAGTCTGAATGGCTTTTGGTGAATATTGAAATGGTTTTGTTCTAAGATTATTTAAAACTCTTGCATTTGGGAAATAGTTACAGCGAGTGTCTTTTCCAATAAAAAATCCTGATACAATAAAACATCCCATTACGAGACCAATCAGATAATATGCAAAACGGTGTACGAACTTCATGAAATAAAATTTTTGCAAAGGTACATTAAAGTTCCCTTAAAATACAAGTAAATTAATATCGTTGTCTGGTAAATCGAACCAATCGCCAATCGCTTTATTTGTTAGAATTCCGTGATAAAGATAAATTCCGTTTTTAAGACCTTTGTTGCATCGAATTGCACTTTCAATACCACCATCTTCGGCTATCTGATGAAGATATGGAGTTAAGATGTTACTAATTGATAATGAAGCAGTTTTGGAATAACGTGAAGGGATGTTTGGTACACAATAGTGTAAAACATTACTTTTTATGAATGTTGGTTTTTCGTGAGTAGTAACTTCCGAAGTTTCAAAGCAACCTCCAGTATCGATGCTGACATCAACTATTACTGCACCTTTTTTCATGTGCTCCACCATTGTTTCATTAACAACAATCGGACAGCGTTCTTTTCCGCGCATCGCACCAATTGCTACATCACAGCGCCTTAAGGCTTTTAATAAACCTTTTTGTTGTATCGTTGAAGTAAAAATTCTTTGATTTAAATTGTTTTGCAAACGACGTAGTTTAGTAATAGAATTATCAAAAACTTTTACGTTTGCACCGAGTCCAATGGCAGTTTTTGCAGCAAATTCACCAACTGTTCCTGCTCCTAAAATTACAACTTCAGTAGGAGGAACGCCTGTAATGTTTCCAAACAAAAGTCCTTTTCCAAATTCGTCAGTAATCATTAATTCTGCTGCAATAAGGATTGAAGCAGTTCCTGCAATTTCACTTAGAGATTTTACCGCAGGATAAGATCCGTCTTCATCTTTAATATATTCAAAAGCTAATGCTGTGATTTTTTTCTGAGCCAAAGCTTCGAAGTATTCCTTCTTTTTAGTTTTAAGCTGAATAGCAGAAATAATAACCGTTTCCGGGTTTATCATTTGTATTTCGGACAAAGTCGGCGGTTCTACCTTTAATAGAAACGGACAGCCAAAAACTCTTTTTGTGTCTTTTGTGATTTCTGCACCAGCATCTGCATATTCTTTATCAGTATAACTCGAACTTTCTCCCGCCCCAGATTCGATCATAACGCGGTGGCCTTCATATGTTAAGGAATTGACAGCGTCAGGCGTAAGACAGATACGACGTTCCTGATAACTAGTTTCCTTAGGAATTCCTATAAAAAGTTCTCTTTTAAAACGACCAACCTCAAGTTTTTCTTCCTGTGGTATTAATTGTTGTTTTGTAAATGGAGTTAATGTGATTGACATGGATAGTGCAAAAAATTAAGAGTACAAATTACGTAAAAAGTTTTAAAATTAATGCAAAAATTCTGCTAATACTGCAAGCTGAATGTTAAGATATTTTTACTGTAAATAAAGGTTTTATTTGATTTACTTTAAAATCTTAAAGTTTCTATATTAATTTCAATTGTCTTTTTCCGTCTGAAAGCAGTTCAATATTAATTGTAGAATGTTCTTCTGGAATTAAACTTGCAATTTTTTCAGACCATTCAATAAAACACCAATTTCCAGAATATAAATAATCATCAACTCCCATATCAAGAGCTTCAGTTTCTTTATTTAATCGATAAAAATCAAAATGATAAACGGTTTGATTATTAGAAGTTTGATATTCATTTACTAAAGAGAAAGTTGGACTGCTTGTTGCGTCTTCAACTCCTAGAGTTTTGCATAATTGCTTAATTAAAGTTGTTTTTCCAACTCCCATTTCTCCATTAAAAAGAATGATTTTTTTAGGATTTGAAGCAATAACCTGCTCTGCAACTTCTTGAATTTGATCTAATGAAAAAACGATGTTCATTTGTTGTTTATTTATTTTAGTCTCAGTCTCAGTTTTCAGTCTCAGTAAGAAGCCGTAAACTGCGATTGAAACTAAAAACTTTTAATTTAATTTAAATGTTTTTCGCGAAAGCAAAATTTATTTTTTTTGCCACAGATTAAAGGATTTTTTAATCCGTGTTAATGCCTTAATCTGTGGCAGAATATTTCCAAACTGGTTTCAAGTCCTCTCTGAAAACTGAGACTGCGACTGAAAACTCTTTTATTTAGGATTAAAAACCAAGAACGGAATAATCATTTCTTCTAATGAAATCCCTCCGTGCTGGTAGGTGTTTTTGTAATAGCTCACATAATGATTGTAGTTGTTTACATAAGCCAAGAAAAAATCATTTTTGGCAAAAATAAACGAACTACTCATATTTATCGCAGGTAAACCAATTGTTTTAGGTTCTTTTACCACATAAACGTCTTTTTGTTCGTATGTTAAGCTACGTCCAGTTTTATAACGCAAATTTAGACTTGTATTTTTATCTCCCACAACTTTCGACGGATTTTTTACATTAATTGTACCGTGGTCTGTGGTTAAAATCAATTTGAAACCTAAAAGCTGGGCTTGTTGAATGATTTCTAATAAAGGAGAATTTTTAAACCAGCTTAATGTTAGAGAACGATACGCTTTATCATCTGAAGCTAATTCTTTTACAACTTCCATTTCAGTTTTAGCATGCGAAAGCATATCTACGAAATTGTAAACTACAGTTACTAAGTCATTTCCTTTTAAAGCTTTAAAGTTTTCTGCTAGCTTTTTACCTCCAGAATAGTTTGTGATTTTGAAATAATCTTCCTTAATATTTAGCCCCAAACGCTTTAATTGAGCCGACAGAAATTCTGCTTCGTAAAGGTTTTTTCCTCCGTCTTCAACATCATTTTTCCAATACTCAGGAAATTGTTTTTCCATTTCTACAGGCATCAAACCTGAAAAAATAGAGTTTCTGGCATATTGTGTAGCGGTTGGAAGAATAGAGTAGTACGGAACTTCTTTTTCTAACTTATAATAATTTGAAATTACACTTTCAAAAGATTTCCATTGATCATAACGTAGATTGTCAATTACAACAAAAAGAATTGGTTTGTCTTTCTTTTTAATTTCTGGAACAACTAATTCTTTGAATAATGTATTAGATTGAATAGGTTTATCTGCTTTTGGTGCAAACCAATCTTCATAGTTTCTTTCAATGAATTTTCCGAATTGTGAGTTCGCTTCAACTTTCTGAGATTCTAAGATTTCGATCATCGCTGTATCGTTGATATCTTCTAGTTTTAATTCCCAGAAAATCAATTTTTTGTACAATTCAACCCAATCTTCGTAAGAATTAACCATTGCTAATTCCATCGAAATCTTTCTGAATTCTTTCTGATAGTCTAAAGTTGTTTTTTCGGTAATTAACCTCGAATCATCCAGATTTTTCTTCAAACTCAATAAAATCTGATTAGGATTTACCGGTTTTATAAGGTAATCAGCGATTTTAGAACCAATGGCTTCTTCCATAATATATTCTTCCTCGCTTTTGGTAATCATAATCATCGGAATAGCTGATTTTTTCTCTTTCATTTCAGAAAGTGTCTCTAATCCGCTCATTCCAGGCATGTTTTCATCCAAAAAAACAATATCAAAGTTATCTTCTTCAAATAATGCAATTGCATCAAGGCCATTATTGCAAGTCGTGACTTCGTAATTCTTTTTTTCTAGAAATAATATATGGGGCTTTAAAAGATCGATTTCATCATCGACCCAAAGTATTTTTATCTTATCCATAAAACAATTTAATTTTTACTGCAATTTAGAGTTATAGAACTTAAAAAGTATTAAAAATAGTATAAATTTACCAAAGTTACTTCAAGATTTTGTTTTGAATTTTAACATTTTTTAATGTATTTTATTGATTATCATGTTGATTTCAACTGTGATTTTTAAATAAAAAACACCAGACTCTTTATACTTATTTACTTATATTTGTTGACCAAAAAAATAACTCAGTAGTGACTCAGATCAACAAATTAAAAATATTCAACGATCCTATCTATGGTTTCATTACGATTCCAAATGAACTGGTTTACGACTTAATTCAGCACCCATATTTTCAGCGTCTGCGTCGTATATCACAAATGGGATTGTCCTATTTGGTGTATCCAGGAGCTAACCATACTCGTTTTCATCACGCTTTAGGGTGTATGCATTTAATGAAGAAAGCAATTGATACGCTACGTTTTAAAGATGTTGTCATTTCTGAAGAAGAAGAAAATGCGTTATTAATAGCGATTTTGCTTCATGATATTGGGCATGGGCCATTTTCACATGCAATGGAAAGAAGTATTGTTGAAGATGTGCATCATGAAGCTATTTCATTATTATTTATGAATCAGCTGAATGAAGAATTTGGTGGAAGACTAAGTTTAGCAATTCAGGTCTTTAAAGGAGAATATCATAGAAAATTCATGTTGCAATTGATTTCAAGTCAATTAGATATGGACAGAATGGATTATTTGAAACGAGATAGTTTTTACACTGGTGTTGCAGAAGGAAATGTGAATTCTGAACGATTGATTCAGATGATGAATGTCGAAGACGATGTTTTGGTAATTGAAGAAAAAGGAATTTATTCTGTTGAAAAATTCCTACTTTCGCGAAGATTAATGTATTGGCAGGCTTATCTTCACAAAACCAGTTTAGTAGCTGAATTAATTTTGATGAAAGTTCTAAAACGAGCAAAAGAATTAGTATTGAAAGGCGTTGATCTTCCTTGTAGTGAGCCACTTTCGTATTTTATGCATAATAAAATTACACTTGAAGATTTTGATGCCGAAAAATTGGATTTGTTTTCGCAATTAGACGATTTTGATATTATAAGTGCTTTGAAAGCTTGGCAAAGACAAGATGATTTTGTTTTAAGCACTTTGAGTAAAATGATTATCAATAGAGATTTGCTTAAAATAAAAATGAGCGCAGAGAAGGTTTCAATGGAAGAATCTCAATCTTTAAAAGAGCAATTTGCTAACAAACATCATATTAGTCAATTAGAGGCTGGATATTTTATTTTTAGAGGAAAAATCAAAAATCAAGCTTATAGCAAAGAAGCAGAACCTATCAGAATTTTGAAAAAAGATAGGACAATTGAGGATGTTGTTGAAGCTTCTGATCAGCTGAATTTGAAATCGTTATCTAAATTGGTTACAAAATATTATATCTGTTTTCCAAAACAACTTATCTAAAATTAACATTTAAAACCTATTTTTTATATTTTTGTCGCGATGAAATTTACAGCAGAACAAATAGCAGGAATTTTAGAAGGAGAAGTTGTTGGAAATCCCAATGCAGAAGTTTCTAAACTTTCAAAAATCGAAGAAGGAGACGAAGGATCGCTTACTTTTTTGGCTAATCCAAAGTATATTAACTTTATATATACGACTAAAGCGACAGTAACAATTGTTAATGATAGCTTTATTCCTGAACAGGATATTACTACTACACTAATTAAAGTGGAAGATGCTTACGCAGCATTTTCTAAACTTTTACATTTTTATAATCAAGTAAAATTAAACAAAACAGGTATCGAACCTCAGTCTTTTATGTCTGAAGGGACTAAATATGGAGAAAATTTATATTTAGGAAGCTTTAGTTATATTGGGCAAAATGTAGTTTTAGGTAATAATGTGAAAATATACCCAAATAGTTTTATTGGAGATAATGTTGTGATCGGTGATAATGTTTTTATTTTCGCGGGAGCAAAAATTTACTCAGAAACTGTAATTGGAAATAATTGTACGATTCATTCAGGTGTAATTATAGGAGCTGATGGTTTTGGTTTTGCACCTAATGAAGATGGAGAATATAGTAAAGTGCCACAAATTGGTAATGTTATTATCGAAGACAATGTTGATGTTGGCGCTAATACTACAATAGATAGAGCAACTTTAGGTTCTACTATAATAAGAAGAGGAGTTAAGCTAGACAATCAGATTCAGATTGCGCACAATGTTGAAATTGGTAAAAACACTGTAATTGCTGCTCAAAGCGGTGTTGCTGGTTCTACCAAAATTGGCGAAAATTGTATGATTGGAGGACAGGTTGGAATTGCTGGCCACTTAATTATAGGGAATAATGTTAGACTTCAGGCACAGTCAGGAGTTGCAAGAAACATTAAAGATGATGAAGTATTACAAGGCTCTCCAGCGCTTGCATACAGCGATTACAATAAATCATACGTACATTTCAAAAATCTGCCTAAGATTGTTGCAGAAGTTGATGAATTAAAGAAACACAAATAATAAACCCAAAAAATGGAAATAATGGTTAAACAGAAGACCATCAAGAATGAAATTTCACTAACAGGAGTTGGATTACATACTGGAAAAGAAGTTACAATGACTTTTAAACCTGCTCCCGTTAATAATGGTTTCACTTTTGTAAGAGTAGATTTGCAAGGCCAACCAGTCATTGAGGCTGATGCTAATTATGTTGTTAATACTCAAAGAGGAACAAATCTTGAGAAACTAGGTGTGAAAATTCAAACACCAGAGCACGTTTTAGCTGCAGTAGTTGGTTGCGATTTGGATAATATTATTATTGAATTGAATGCCTCTGAACTTCCAATTATGGATGGTTCATCAAAATATTTTGTTGAAGCTATTGAGAAAGCAGGTATTGAAGAGCAAGACGCTAGCCGAAATGTTTATGTAGTAAAAGAAGTTATTTCGTTTACTGATGAAGCAACAGGAAGCGAAATTCTTGTTATGCCAAGCGATGAATATCAAGTAACAACTATGGTAGATTTTGGTACAAAAGTATTAGGTACTCAAAATGCTACGCTTAAAAGCTTATCTGATTTTAAACAAGAAATTGCAAGTTCTAGAACTTTTAGTTTCTTACATGAATTAGAATCATTGTTAGAGCACGGTCTTATTAAAGGTGGTGATTTAAACAACGCAATCGTATATGTAGATAAAGAAATCTCTGAATCTACAATGGCTAATTTAAAGAAAGCGTTTGGTAAAGATGAAATTTCTGTAAAACCAAACGGAGTTTTAGACAACTTAACTTTGCACTATCCAAACGAAGCTGCAAGACACAAATTGCTTGATGTTATTGGAGATTTATCTCTTATTGGAGTTCGTATTCAAGGAAAAATTATTGCTAATAAACCAGGTCACTTTGTAAATACTCAATTTGCTAAAAAACTGGCTAAAATTATCAAAATAGAGCAGAGAAATCATGTTCCAACTTATGATTTACATCAAGAGCCATTGATGGATATTCATAAAATCATGTCAATGCTTCCTCACAGACCTCCATTCTTGTTGATCGACCGAATTATCGAAATGTCTGATCGTCACGTAGTAGGATTGAAAAATGTTACTATGAATGAGAATTTCTTTGTAGGTCACTTTCCAGAAGCTCCAGTTATGCCAGGTGTATTAATTGTAGAAGCAATGGCACAAACAGGAGGTATTTTAGTTTTAAGTACAGTTCCGGATCCTGAGAATTATTTAACTTACTTTATGAAAATTGACAATGTTAAATTTAAACATAAAGTATTGCCAGGAGACACTTTAATCTTTAAATGTGAGTTAATTTCTCCTATCAGAAGAGGAATTTGCCATATGCAAGCAAACGCTTATGCAAATGGTAAATTAGTTACTGAAGCAGAATTAATGGCACAAATAGCAAGAAAACAATAATAAATTCTCAAATTTATTGTTTAGGTTTGTTGCTTCAAACTTAGAATATTTTAATTAAAAATATAAAACATACAGATGAATCAACCATTAGCATATGTTCATCCAGGCGCAAAAATCGCTAAAAACGTTGTAATAGAGCCATTTACAACAATTCACAATAATGTTGTTATTGGTGATGGTACTTGGATTGGTTCAAACGTGACCATTATGGAAGGTGCTCGAATTGGTAAAAATTGCAACATTTTTCCAGGAGCCGTAATTTCTGCAGTGCCACAAGATTTAAAATTCGGAGGTGAAGATTCTCTTGCTATTATCGGTGATAATTGTACAATTAGAGAATGTGTAACTATAAATAGAGGAACAATTGCTTCTGGTCAGACTGTAATTGGTAACAATTGCTTAGTAATGGCTTATGCTCACATTGCACACGACTGTGAGATTGGAAATAATGCAATTATTGTAAACGGTGTTGCTTTGGCAGGTCACGTAGTTGTTGGTAATCACGCTGTAATTGGTGGTTTAGCGGCAATTCATCAATTTATCCATATTGGCGATCATGCAATGATTTCTGGTGGATCTTTGGTTAGAAAAGACGTTCCTCCATTTACGAAAGCAGCAAAAGAGCCATTGTCTTACGTTGGAATTAACTCGGTTGGTTTAAGAAGAAGAGGATTTACTACTGAAAAAATTAGAGAAATTCAGGAAATATACCGAATTTTATATCAAAAGAATTACAATACAACTCAAGCCTTAAGTATTATTGAGGCCGAAATGGAAGCAACTCCTGAAAGAGATGAAATTCTAGATTTTATTAGAAATTCTTCTCGAGGAATTATGAAAGGTTACTCAGGAAACTATTAATTTTAGAGTTTAGATTTCTGATTTTAGATTTCTAAGCTGTAAATTGAAAAATATAAAATTAAAAATGAAGATTGATTCTTTATCTAGGAATCTAAAATCTATCCCGAAGCTTCGGGACTAAAATCTAAAATAAAAAACAAATGGCATCTACATCAGATATTAGAAACGGATTGTGTATTAAATTTAATCACGACATCTATAAAATTATTGAATTTCTTCACGTAAAACCTGGAAAAGGTCCAGCTTTCGTAAGAACAAAACTAAAAAGCTTAACTTCAGGTAAAGTATTAGATAATACTTTTTCAGCAGGTCATAAAATTGATGTTATTAGAGTTGAAACGCATACATTCCAATATTTATATCCTGAAGGTGATGAATTTCACTTCATGAACGCTGAAACTTTCGAGCAGATTTCATTGAACAAAAACATTTTAGATGCTCCAGATTTGTTAAAAGAAGGAACAAACGTAATGGTTCAAATCAATACAGAAACAGATTTGCCGTTATCAGTAGATATGCCAGCATCTGTAATTCTTGAAGTTACTTACGCAGAGCCAGGAGTTAAAGGAAACACTGCTACAAACGCAACAAAAAATGCTACAGTAGAAACAGGTGCTAACATTAACGTTCCGTTGTTCATCAACGAAGGTGATAAAATTAAAATCGATACAGCTTCAGGTTCTTACATGGAGCGTGTAAAAGAGTAGTTTTTTAATTAAGATAAATTTGACAATGAGTCAATTAGATAATTTGTGAATCGACATAATTTTGTATATTCACATTCTAATTGACTCATTTTCTAATTGACAAATTTTCTAATTATAATATATGAAATTTCCAAAGAGTCATTCTTTACAAGAAATTGCAAATTTGCTTAACTGCAAATTTATTGGAGACAAAAACTTTCAAGTTTTAGGTATGAACGAAATACATGTCGTTGAACCTGGTGATATTGTTTTTGTTGACCACCCAAAATACTACGACAAAGCTTTGCAATCGGCAGCTACGATAGTTTTGATAAACAAAGAAGTAGAATGTCCAGAAGGAAAAGCCCTTTTAATCTCTGATGATCCATTTAGAGATTTTAATATTCTTACCAAACATTTTAAACCTTTTCAATTTGCTAATGTTGCCATTGCGCCTTCTGCAGAGATAGGGGAAGGGACAGTAATTCAGCCAAATAGTTTTGTTGGTAACAATGTTAAAATTGGTAAAAACTGTTTAATCCATTCTAATGTTTCAATTTACGATCATACTGTAATTGGAGATAATGTAATTATCCATGCAGGAACCATTTTAGGAGCAGATGCTTTTTATTATAAAAAACGTCCTGAAGGTTTTGATCAATTAATTTCCGGCGGAAGAGTTGTTATTGAAGATAATGTTGGTATTGGTGCACTTTGTACAATTGACAAAGGAGTTACGGGAGATACAACTATTGGTGCAGGTACAAAATTAGATAACCAAGTACATGTTGGACACGACACTGTTATTGGTAAAAAATGCTTAATTGCTTCTCAAACTGGTATTGCAGGCTGTGTGATTATTGAAGATGAAGTAACGTTGTGGGGGCAAGTTGGTACAACTAGTGGTATAACGATTGGAGCAAAAGCGGTTGTGATGGGACAGACTGGTGTAACCAAGTCAGTTGAAGGAGGAAAATCTTATTTTGGTACTCCAATCGAAGAGTCAAGAGAAAAATTAAAGCAATTAGCTAATATCAAGAAGATTCCTGAAATATTAAGTAAATTGAAGTAATATGTCTATTAAAGAATTTGTTCAGAAATTTTACAAGTCAGATGCCTTAATTGATAGCGAAATTTTAAAAACATATCTGCATCCTGATGTTACGCTTGAATGGAACAGCAGTAAAGGTTTTATTCAGATGGATTATGATTCTATTGTTGAAATGGCTAATGAACTTAGTCGGGCTTACGTTCGTTCTAAGGTGAGAATTAGTCATATTCTTGCGGAAGATGATTTAGTATCAGTACGTTACTCTCATTTCGTAAAAACAATAGAGAATCCGAGGGAAGAGATGTTATTGGCGCATTTTGCAACAATTTGGCAGATCAAAGACGATAAACTTTATAGAGGTTATCAAATGAGTCAATTTTCTTAATATTTTTTTGACAATAAAAGAGGCAAAATACATTACAAAACCTTATTTTTGCAACACAAATTTAAAAACTACATAAAATATATATCATGAGTGTTTTAGTTAATAAAGATTCCAAAATAATTGTTCAGGGATTTACAGGAAGCGAAGGTACTTTCCACGCTTCTCAAATGATTGAGTACGGTACTAATGTTGTTGGGGGTGTTACTCCAGGAAAAGGTGGTACTAGCCATTTAGATCGTCCAGTTTTTAATACAGTAAAAGATGCTGTAGATCAAGCTGGTGCTGATACTTCTATCATTTTTGTTCCGCCAGCTTTTGCTGCTGATGCAATTATGGAAGCTGCTGATGCTGGAATTAAAGTAATTATTGCTATTACAGAAGGAATTCCTGTAGCAGATATGATTAAAGCAAATAATTATGTTAAAGAAAGAAATTCAAGATTAATCGGTCCAAACTGTCCAGGTGTAATCACTCCAGGTGAAGCTAAAGTTGGTATTATGCCAGGTTTCGTTTTCAAAAAAGGAACTGTTGGTATCGTATCTAAATCTGGAACTTTAACTTATGAAGCTGCTGACCAAGTTGTAAAACAAGGTTTAGGTATCACTACAGCAATTGGTATTGGTGGAGATCCAATCATTGGAACTACAACTAAAGAAGCTGTTGAATTATTAATGAATGATCCAGAAACTGAAGCTATCATCATGATTGGTGAAATCGGTGGTCAATTAGAAGCTGATGCTGCAAGATGGGTAAAAGCTGATGGTAACCGTAAACCAGTTATTGGTTTTATCGCTGGAGAAACTGCTCCTGCTGGTAGAACAATGGGGCACGCAGGTGCAATCGTTGGTGGTTCTGATGATACTGCTGCTGCTAAAAAACAAATCATGAGAGACAACGGAATTCACGTTGTTGATTCACCAGCTGAAATTGGTAAAAAAGTAAAAGAAGTACTTGGATAATCTTCAAGTTTCGAAATAATAAATTTCAAAAAAGTCTCAATTGTAAGTTGAGACTTTTTTACATTTTAAAGGCTGAGGCATAAATGAAAAAAACTTAGCATCTCAGAACCTCAGTATCTTAGAAGCTAAAAATAGAAAGATGAGTAAAGATTTAGAAAAATTTAAAGTAAGCAATAGTTTTACTTTTAAAGTTGAAGATAGTTTAGAACAGGTTTGCAATGCTCCAGAAGGAAGTGCAGGTATTTTTGTTGTATATGCTGTTGAAGGTGACGCAAAAGAATTGATCATGGTAGGTTCTACAGGAACTGTTCAAAATGATGGAACGCTAAAAAGTAAAAATGGCGGACTTTACGATAAAATCGTAAACGGGCATCAGTTTGCAAAAACAGGCAGAAAATATTCTTGGCCAGCACAAATGAAATTAGAAAATATTTCTGAGCTTGAAGTTGTTTGGTATGAAACTTTTACGGCAGATGTAAAAGCAATTCCAACTGCTGTTGAAGGACAAGTTTTGCAAAATTTCTTAGATGAAAATGCAAAATTACCTAGATGGAATGTAGCATTCTAAAATTAGAATAGTCAATAAAAGAAAGCCTTGCTAGAGATAGTAAGGCTTTTTTTATTGAATTTTCTTCGTGAAAATTTCACATTGTCTAGAGCTATAAAATTCTAAGTCATTGTATATTTAAAATAAACAATTTTCTAAGGTATTTTTTGGATTACAAATTTTATTAAACGCCCAAATACTCTATATTTGTAACTCAAAAAATAAAACGAATACCTTAATATGAAATTACTAGAAGGAAAAGTTGCAATTATTACTGGTGCAAGCCGTGGAATTGGAAAAGGAATTGCTGAAGTTTTTGCTAAACATGGAGCAAACGTTGCTTTCACATACAGTTCATCTGCAGCTTCTGCAGAAGCTTTAGAAGCAGAATTGAATAGTTTAGGAGTAAAAGCTAAAGGATACCAATCTAACGCAGCAGATTTTAACGAAGCTCAAACTTTTGTTGATGCTGTTTTAGCTGATTTTGGAACTGTTGATATTTTGATCAACAACGCTGGAATTACAAAAGACAATTTGTTAATGCGTATGTCTGAGGCAGATTTCGACCAAGTAATTGATGTGAATTTGAAATCAGTTTTTAATATGACTAAAGCGATTCAGAAAACTTTCTTGAAACAAAGAGCAGGATCTATCATTAATATTAGTTCTGTTGTTGGAGTTTCTGGAAACGCGGGTCAAACAAATTATGCTGCATCTAAAGCTGGTGCAATTGGATTTACTAAATCTGTAGCTCTTGAGTTAGGTTCTCGTAACATTCGTTGCAATGCGATCGCTCCAGGTTTTATTGAAACTGAAATGACTGCAAAATTAAGCGAAGACGTAGTAAAAGGATGGAGAGAAGGTATTCCGTTGAAACGCGGAGGAACTACAGAAGACGTAGCAAATGCTTGTTTATTCTTAGCTTCAGACATGAGTGCATACATTACAGGACAAGTTCTTAATGTTTGTGGAGGAATGCTAACCTAAGGTACTGAGGTACTAAGTTGCAAAGGTTCAAAGGTTTTTGAAATCTTTGAATTATTAATATCTTCCAATTACGAAATAAATTATGACGACAAACACGATTCTTTTATTATTGCTTTCTTTAGTAATTGCTGGTGGGTTGTCGTATTTTCAATATTTTTTTAAAGCCAAAAGTAAATCCAATGTGATTATACTTTTGGCTTTTTTACGTTTTTTGGCCATTTTTGGATTATTGGTTTTATTGATCAATCCTATAATTTCTAAAAATTCTTTGGAAATTACCAAAACGCCTTTGGCAATTGTTGTCGATAATTCAAGTTCAATAACGGCTTTAAAATCAGATCAAAAAGCGGTTGAATTATATCAGAAACTGGTTTCGAACCCTGCTTTAAAAGAAAAATTCGATATACAATCGTATCAATTTGACAATGATTTTAAAACTTCAGATAAATTTGATTTTAAAGGGAATCAGACCAATTTAGACGAAGTTGCCAAAAATCTAAAAAGCATCAATAAAAACCTGATTTTCCCGACGGTTATAATTACCGACGGAAATCAAACTACAGGAAACGATTATGTATATCGTTTTGATCCTGTCAATAAAGTTTATCCTTTGGTTGTGGGAGATACAACTACTTTTTTTGATTTAAAAATCAATCAGTTAAATGTAAATAAATACGCTTTTCACAAAAACAAATTCCCTGTTGAAGTTTTTCTGCAATATGCTGGTGATAAAACTGCCAATGCAGAATTTACCATTTCTCAAGGAAATACTGTTGTAGCAAAAGAGAAACTTTCGTTTTCGCCATCAAAGAAAACAGCTTCTATAAATCTGCTTCTTCCAGCAGATAAAGTAGGATTGCAGATTTACAAAGCTAGTATTCAATCTTCGGCAAAAGAAAAGAATAACTATAATAATATTAAAAATTTTGCAGTAGAAATTATCGATCAAAAGTCTACAATTGCTATTGTTTCGGCTATAAATCATCCAGATATTGCGGCTCTAAAACGTTCGATAGAAGTTAATGTACAACGTAAAGTGATATTGGTTAAGCCAAACCAAATTAATGACTTACAAGATATTTCTGTTTTAGTTTTATATCAGCCAACAACAGCTTTTAAAGCAATATTTGACAACAATAAATTAAAAGGAACAAATACCTTTATTATAACTGGTAACAACACCGATTTCAATTTTTTAAATCAGCAGCAAAACAATCTGATTTTTAAAATGAGCAATCAGCGAGAAGATTTCCTTAGCGAATTCCATTCCGATTTTAATCTATTTGCAATTGATGATATTGGTTTTGAAAATTTCCCGCCTTTACAAAATCCATTTGGAAATATAAGTACAAACGGAAATGTCTCTGTTTTGCTTTCGTCAAAAATTAGAAACGTTTCTACGAATGCGCCTTTATTGGCTTTCGCCGAAAATCAAGGAAAAAGAACGGCTTTTCTTTTAGGAGAAAATAGTTGGAAATGGCGTTTGCAAAGCCATGTTGACAATCAGTCATTTGAAAAATATGATGTTTTTATTGATAAAATCGTTCAATATTTAGCATCATCGGCTTCAAAAAAATCTTTAGTGGTAACACACGAAAGCTTTTACAATTCTGGAGAAGAAATTATCATCAATGCACAGTATTTCAATAAAAATTATGAGTTTGATGAAAAAGCTAGACTTACAATCAGTGTTGTAAATGCAGAGACAAAACAAACTAAAAATTACGATTTACTAAAAGGAAGTAATTCTTTTTCAGCTAATTTAGAAGGACTTCCTGCTGGAAAATATAACTTTACAGTAAAGGAATTAAATTCAAATACCTCATACGCAAGCCATTTTGAAATTTTAGATTTTGATATCGAAAAGCAATTTGTAAATCCAGATGTTACTAAATTACAGCAATTAGCACAACAAACTAGTGGAAAAGCTTTTTTTGAAAATCAAGCTGATAACTTGATTAGCACTCTTTTAGAAAACAAAGAATACAAATCGATCGAGAAAAGTATTTCTAGTAAAACTCCAATTATTGACTGGGTTTGGCTTTTAATTCTAATTGCAATCTTATTGACGACAGAATGGTTTGTTAGAAAATATAATGGATTACTGTAGTTAAGGTACAAAGGTTCAAAGGTTTTCCAAACTTGAAACTTTAAACCTGAAACAAAAAAATAACGACAATAAAAATGGACTTCAGGCTAAAAGTTTTCTACACGGTTGCGCTCCGCCTTAATTTTACTAAAGCGGCAACGGAATTGTATATTACTCAGCCGGCGGTTTCTAAACACATTCAAGAGTTAGAAGAATCTTATAAGACCAAACTTTTTGAACGAAACGGTTCTAAAATCGCTTTAACTCCAGCTGGAAAAATCCTTCTAAAATATACTAAAAGTATTTTTGATATCTACCGTGAAATAGATTTTGAAATGAGTTCGTTCAATGCAGAACGTCAAGGTTTGTTGCGATTAGGAGCAAGTACAACCATTTCTCAATATGTTATTTCACCAGTTTTGGCGCGTTTTCATCAGAAGCAAAAAGATATAAAAGTCAATTTGTTGAATGGAAATACAGAACAAATCGAAAATGCCTTAATCAATAAAGAAATCGAAATCGGAATTGTAGAAGGGCAGTCTAAAAATCAATCTATAAAATACATTCCATTTTTAAAAGACGAATTGGTTTTGGTTTGCAACAGTAAAAATCCTTTCGTAAAACAAAATGAAATTTCATTAAATGATTTAAAATCAATGAAATTCATTACGCGTGAACGTGGATCTGGAACACTTGAAGTTATAGAATTTGCTTTGAAAAAAGCGGGTTTAAAATTTAACGATTTGCAAATAGAAATGCAATTAGGAAGTACTGAAAGCATAAAATCATATTTATTGAACTCAGATTGCTTTGCTTTTATGTCTATTCATGCAGTAAATAAAGAATTGAAAAACAATGAATTGATTGTTCTAGATGTGGAGAAGTTATCTATAGAAAGATATTTTTACATTATAACCTTACAAGGAAAATCAGACTCTTTATCCGAGTTATTCATTCAAAATCTAGGTAATCATTATAATTTGAAGTTATAGTCGATTGCAATTTACGATTGGCGATTTAGATAGAAACAATAGAACTTTGCAAAGTAAATATCAATTGCCATAATTTTGAAAACAAAACAAGAAACAACAGCACAATTATTTGAAATCAATCAATCATTACAGCAAGTACTTTTTCTTGCCGTAATTCTTTTGTGCTTATTTTCGATTATTTCTCCGCCAATTGCACTTTTATTGGGAGTTTTAATTGTGAACCTTTTCGGGAATCCATTTGTGGAATTCAATCATAAAGCCATTACATTTTTATTGCAGTTTTCAGTTGTTGGTTTGGGATTCGGAATGAACGCTACAAGCGCAGTTTCAGCTGGAAAAGAAGGTTTTTTGCTAACTGTTTTTTCAATCTTCACGACTTTAATTTTCGGATTTTTGTTGGGGAAATGGCTTAAAACAGAGAAAAAAACGTCTCATTTAATTTCTTGTGGAACAGCTATTTGTGGAGGAAGTGCGATTGCAGCTATTTCGCCTGTTATCAAATCAAACGAAAATCAGACTTCAATTGCTTTAGGGGTTATTTTTATACTAAATTCAATTGCCTTGTTTGTTTTTCCGTTTATCGGACATCAATTAGATTTGTCTCAAAAAGATTTTGGTCTTTGGTGTGCCATTGCAATTCACGATACAAGTTCAGTTGTTGGGGCTGCAAATAAATATGGTGCAGAAGCGCTACAAGTTGCTACAACGGTAAAATTAGCAAGGGCTTTATGGATTATTCCTATTTCGATCTTGACTGCTTTTTTCTTTAAAAGACAATCCCGAAGCGTCGGGACAAAGATTAAAATTCCTTATTTTATTGGCTTGTTTATTCTGGCAATGTTAGTAAATACTTATTTTTCATCAACAGCAATTTTTACAGCACACATTGTTGGAATTGCAAAAATTGGTTTAACTATCACTTTGTTTTTAATTGGAGCTACTTTAAATTTTGCGACTTTAAAAACAGTAGGAGTAAAGCCTTTGCTTCAAGGAATTTTTCTTTGGATTTTTATTGCAGTTTTAGCTTTAGTGTCAATACTTTATTTAAGTTAAATCTATTTTACGTTTGAAAATTTCACAATTGGTTTATCAATCATTTTGTAAAATTTTCCTTTGAATGAATAGCGTCTTTCAATCTCAAAATCAAATGCTTTTTTGGTTTTGGTCATTGTTGCAATTTCTTCAGGAAATTCAACGTCAAATTCATCTTCACCTCTTGCTTTTATATTATAAGTTCCTTTTGTAGTAATAATAATATCTCTGAAATGTTTCTTAGAATTGTCATTGACTACTTTGTAAGATCCGCTCCAAGCAATAAAAGAAGAGTTAGTTAACTGATAATTATTGACTTCCAGAATGGGCTGATATTTTCCGCCAAAACCAGCAATGAGGTAAAGATAGCCTTCGTAAGCGCCGCCAGCACCACCATTTGCATGAATCAAAGTAAAAGCATATTGATCTTCTCCAATTTCAACCAATTTAGGAGTCGGACATTGAGCAAAAGCCCCAAATGCAGCAACTGCAGGTTGAAAAGATCGCATTTCCCAAGAATTGCCATTTTTTGTAAATTTTGCCAAGCCAAGTAAGCCTCCAGAAAAACGTCCTGTTTGGAGTCCGTCTTCGTCATGAACAGAATGATTAAAGGCTAAAATTTTAAACTGATTCCCTTTTGAATCACTATAATCGATATTAGCTATAAGTCTTGTGGCAACGCCTTCTGTATAAGGAAACATTTGATCGCCTTCTACGCCATTTACATCAAGAAAAGGAGAAGGTTGGCATGATTTGCATTTCCAGCTTATAAAAGTGTTTTTGTCAGAAAGATGATATAAATTGCCAGGAAACAGTTTTTGCATTGTTTTCTCACCGTTTAGCGGATCGGAAACTTTAAGGATTCTTTTTGGGTTTAATATGGTATCGCTAACATTTTTTAGCTGTAAATCAGTTTCTTGTGCAAAGCAAAAAGTAGAAATTAATAGAAATAAATTTAAGGTAATCTGGCGCATAAAATTGAATTTTGTTAGTAAAGCAAATGTATAAAGAAAATTAGTGTTAATATACGCTTGTACTGTTTTTACAGCTTAAAATCTCAAAAAATTAAAATTGTAGAATCTTATTGATAGTATTTTTTGCGTATTCTTTAATTAAAGCTAAATTTGCTCCCTCTAATAAAAAAACAAATGAAAAAAATCCAAATGAGACCAAAATTAATCGCTTTCGGTGTTTTAATTATTGGCTTTATTACTCTATCATGGGGAAATGTTGGCCATGAACGTATTAACAAAGCAGCTGTAATGGCTTTACCAAAACAATTGCAGATATTTTTTTACAATCACATTGATTTTATTACTCAAGAAGCTTCGGTTCCAGATATCCGTAAGTATGCTTTAAATTATAAAGAAGAAGGTCCAAGACATTATTTTGATATGGAAAACTTTGGATCTGCTGACAGTTATCCAAAGACATTAGAAGAAGCAAAACAAAAGTACGATGCTAAATTTTTGAGCGATAATGGAATTTTGCCTTGGTATCTTGAAGAAATGATGGCAAAGTTGACTAAAGCTTTTAAAGAAAAAAATAGATCTGAAATCTTATTTCTTTCTGCAGATTTAGGTCATTATGTTGGTGATGCACACATGCCATTGCATACTTCTGCAAATCACGATGGGCAATTGACTGATCAAAAAGGAATTCATTCACTTTGGGAAAGTAGATTACCAGAGTTATTTGTTAAAAATTACAAATTAAACGTTCCTGAGGCACAGTATTATGCAGATGTTCATAAAGCAATTTGGGACTTGATTAATGATACTCACAGTTTAGCGCAACCTTTATTAGATATTGATAAAAAACTAAGAACTGCAACTCCAGAAAACAAAGTTTTTGAAATGGATGCAGAAGGTAAAATCGCAAAAACGAAATACAATACCTCTAAATTTACTGATGAATATGCTGCAAAATTGCATGCAGAATTGAACGGTATGGTTGAAAATCAAATGAAAAAAGCAATTGCTGCAACAGCAAGTTTTTGGTATACTGCTTGGGTAAACGCAGGAAAGCCAGATTTAAGTGATTTAGATTCGCCAGCTGTTACTCAAAGAAACTATCAATTCTTGCAAGAAGATTTAAAATTATATCAGAAAGGGAATTTATTCGGAATGAAGAATCAAAACGACTAAATTTTCGTTTCAAGTTAGTTTTTGAAACCTAAAAAAAGGCCTCAAATCGTAAAGATTTGAGGCCTTTTTCAATAAATTGTAATCAATTAATTATGAACATTGGCATATAGTTTCTTATTCTTATTTGCTAAATCTTTAAACTGATATTCCTTTTCTTTCAATACATAAGAAGCTGACTGATAGTATGAAATGGTTTCGTCAGCTAAATTTTTATTTTCAGCTTTCAGTGGAATTTCATCATAATGAATTTGATATTCGGGAGAAATTCCAGATTTTTCATTAAGTTTTAACTGAAACTGTTTTATCTGCTGTTTTGGAGAAAGAATCGTTAAAACGTTGTCTTTTATTAAACCTAAATCCTGATAAGTTGCTATAAAAGCTCTAGGTTGATAATCTGATTTAAAGACATCACAACCAAAGAATTTACTTTCGTAATCAAAATTAAGCAATCCAAATAATGTTGGCATTACGTCAATTTGAGACATCAATTTATTAAATTTTTCAGGCTTCGCATTTGGAATATAAATTAAAGCCGGAATTCTATATTTGTCTACAGGAAGCTCCGTTTTTCCTGCGCTCGAAGCACAATGATCTGCAATAATTACAAAAACGGTATTCTTGAACCAAGGCTGTTTTTCAGCTTGTTTAAAGAATTGGCTTAAAGCGTAATCGGTATATTTTACACCTCCGTCACGAGATTTGATGTTTCCAGGAATATCAATTTTATTATTAGGATATGTAAAAGGTCTGTGATTACTAACTGTCATTATATGGTTGAAGAAAGGCTTGTTTTGCTTTGCTTCAACATTCATGATTTTGATCGCTTTATTGTACATATCTTCGTCACAAACTCCCCAGACATTAGAAAAAGTCACTTCGTTTTCAGTAAAATTCGATTTGTCAATAATTTGATATCCATTTCCAGAATAAAAATCTTGCATATTATCAAAAAAAGCATCGCCGCCGTACATGAATTTTACATTGTAACCTTTTTGAAGAAAAACAGATCCAGTCGAAAATTTATTTTTGTTATCCTCTCTTTTCACAACACTTTCACCAGCAGTAGGCGGAAGGCATAAAGTAACCGCTTCTAGACCGCGTACAGTTCTGTTTCCAGCGGCATATACATTTGTAAACAGTAAGCTTTTTTGAGCAAGGCTATCTAAGAAAGGAGTAATATTTTGTTTGTTTCCGTACATTTTCATGAAATCAGCACTTAAACTTTCAATCGTAATTAAAACCACATTTTTGCGTTGTTCGAGCGAATCTTCTTTTATTTCGCGCAAAGTGTTTTTTCCTGAAATAGTTGGAATTTCTTGTTTTAATATCGCAAAGGCTTTTTCGTTTGGAATCGTTTTGTAGAATTTAAAATAATCCAATTTGTTGTTCTGAAAAGCCAAATAGAACTTGTAAATTCCATTCGATTGTAATTCATTCACAAATACGTTTTTAGAGTTTTCCGTTTTAGCTAAACTCGGAACAGCCAATAAAGAAAAAACAAATAAAACGGCGTAAACGGCTGTAATTTTTAATTTTTCATTGAAACTAGGAATTTCGTCAATATAGTTTCTTGATTTTTTTATAATGAAAAACGTAATAATTCCAGTAATAATAAACAAGGCAGAGAAAATTGGAACTACAGGATAAGATTGCATGATGTTTCCAATTACTTCGTTAGTATAAATCAGATAGTTTACAGCAATGAAATTGTATTTTACACCAAATTCATTCCAAAAGAAAAATTCGCTTATTCCATTTTGAAGAATTAATAAAACGTATAAAAAGATCACAAATGCAAAAAGCCAAAATCTAATTTTATCTCTTTGTTTTGGCAAGAAAAGAAAAAGTGAAAATAAAAGTGTTTTTATAGAAACAAAAATCAAAATGATTCTTGGTAAAGCGCCACCGTATTCATCAAAAATGCTTTTTCCAGAAGCCGTATAAATTAAAAGCGCTACAAAACCTCCAAGAATAATGTATCCGTAAGGTTTGTTGTATTTAGAATTTGAAATAAAAATAAGATAAAGCCACAGGAAGCCCGAAGCTAAAATAAAAACAAAAAAGTCTGAAACTAAACCTAATGAAAAGATTTTCAGGCTTTCAGTAAATGTAAACGAACTTTGTGTAATTGGATGAAATAGTAAAACTATTCTAAGTATGAAACTCACAATAAAATAGAATACTGTAAGATTGTAAAAAGGTGAAAGTTTTTTATAAAAATCCATATGTTTTATTTTTTTACAAAATTACTTTCGAATGATTAACGCTAGATTAAGTTCAACTTTTACCTTACTTAACATTAACTTAATGTTTGCTTAAGATGCTGATTATCTTTATTTCTTGATATTTAGGTCTATTTCTGAGAGTGAAATTCTCTATCTTTGAATTGTAAAATGGAATGCGAATCTTAATTAAATACGATAAATGCATATTTTAATAGTAGAAGACGAATTAGGAATTGTCCAGTTTCTAAAACAAGGTTTACAAGAAGAAGGCTATCAAATAACTACTGCGAGTGACGGTTCTAAAGGTTTTGAACTGGTTCAAGAACAAAAGTTTGACCTGATTCTTTTAGATTGGATGCTGCCAAAAATCAACGGACTTGATCTGTGTAAAGCCATTAGAGTTAAAGACCAAACTACGCCAATTATTTTTTTAACAGCAAAAGATACCGTGCAGGAAACAATTGAAGGATTGAAAGCGGGCGCAAACGATTATATTAAAAAGCCTTTCAGTTTTGAGGAATTGGTTGAGCGTGTTAAGGTGCATTTTAGGAATAAAAATCAAACTGAGAGCTTGACGCTTGGAAACATTACAATGGATTTGTCTAAGCACATTGTTTTAAAAGGTGAGGAGGAAATTTCGTTAACGCAGCGAGAGTTTGAGTTATTAGCGTATTTGATTCAGAATAAAGGAAAAGTTTGTACTAGAAATCAGATTTTGAGAGATGTCTGGGAAATCAATTTTGAATATGATACAGGTGTTATAGATGTTTTTATGAATGCAATTCGTAAAAAGCTAAACCTGAAAATTGAAGAAGATTACATAAAAACCATCCGCGGCATAGGTTATATTGCCAATGATTAACACATGACATCATTATCCTTTAGAAATAGAATTGCATTAAATTATATTGTAGGAACTGGACTATTGGTTTTAGCAGTCTTTTCGGCTATTTATTTTATTGTAAAACTGACGGTTTACAATCATATCGATGAAAATCTAAACATAGAAGTTCAGGATCATTTAAAAGAACTAAAAATTGAAAATGGTGTTGTGATTTTTATGGATGCTGAAGAATGGGAGGAAAGAGAACACAATTCTGTTGACGTAAATCCAGTTTTTGTTCAGTTTTTAGATTTGAACAAGAAAATCATTGAAAAGTCTCCTAATTTAAAGAATGAAAAGCTCGTTTTTCATGACAATAAAGATCATTTTGAGCTTTATGATACCAAATTATTGGACAATAAAATTCGTCAAATTCAAGTTCCACTACATATAAAATCAAGAAAAATAGGGTATTTAATTATTGCCATGTCATTGTCTGATTCTTCAAAGGTTTTGGATAATCTGATGGATACTTTGCTGATTACTTTTCCAATCATTCTGTTGATTTTGTTTTTTCTTGCGAGATTTTATGCTGGGCGAAGTATTAAACCGATAAATAACATTATTCAAACCTCTAAGATTATTACAAAAGACAATCTTAAAGCGCGAATTCCGTTGCCAAAAACAAGGGATGAATTGTTTACACTTTCCAAAACAATCAACAATTTATTGAATCGAATTGAAGATGCAATTGAGCGTGAAAAACAGTTCACTTCTGATGCTTCGCATGAGTTAAGGACGCCACTTACTGTTATTAAAGGAACACTTGAAGTGCTTATCCGTAAACCTAGGGATAGCAAGGAATACGAAGAAAAAATCAATTATTGCATTAATGAGGTTGACCACTTAAATTCTCTCGTAGATCAGTTGCTTATGATGGCTAGATTTGAGAATCAAAAACAGAATATTCTTAAAGAAAATGTTTATCTAAATGCAGTAATTTTAGATGTCCTCAAATTAAATATAGAGAAAATTAAATCAGAAAGAATTAATGTGATTTTGGATGCTTCAGAGGAGTTTTATATTTATTCAGATAATTATTTGGCGGTAACGATTCTTCGAAATATAATTTCAAATGCTATAAAATACTCAAAACCTGACAGTGAGGTTAAAATTTCATTATCGAGAGAAAATCATAAAATAAACTGTATTATTTCAGATCAAGGAATCGGAATTGCGAAGAAAGATTTAGAGTCTATTTTGAATCCGTTTTTTAGATCAGATTCGTTAAATCATTCTGAAATTAAAGGAACTGGACTTGGTTTATTTATTGTAAAAAGAATGACAGATTTGCTTCAGATTAAATTTAAAATTGAAAGCGAAATCGGAAAAGGAACTAGAGTATTGCTAGTTTTTGAAGAATATAATAATTCGTTAAAGTAATTCTAAAATCATTAAGCAAAATGCTGTTGAAAGCGTTTTTTAACAATAAACTACCGTTAAGTTAAAATAAAAATTGCTTTTTAATTATTTTATCTAGTATATTTGCAACCGAATCAAAGAAGTAAACAACAAAACAAATCATGATTTCAATTCAATTACATCATCATCATTTACATTATTGCTCTCAAGCGATGTGTTAATGGTATGCATGTAAATCATCATATTTTAAAACCCGTTTGAGTACATCAAACGGGTTTTTTAATTCTAACTCTCTTTGTACTCAAACTATTAATCCAAACAAACAACTAAAAAATGAGTACTTTAAAAATTGCAATTCAAAAATCTGGTCGTTTAAACGAAGACAGTATCCAAATTCTAAAAGACTGCGGTATTTCAATCAACAACGGAATCGATCAATTAAAAGCAGAAGCTTCAAATTTTCCTCTTGAAGTTTTATACCTGAGAAATTCTGATATTCCGCAATATTTAATTGATGGAGTTGTAGATTTAGCAATCGTTGGTGACAATCTTTTGGTAGAAAAAGGAAAAGGAATTGAAGTAGTTCAGAAATTGGGATTCTCAAAATGCAAAGTTTCTGTAGCTGTTCCAAAAACTTTTGAATACAATTCAGTTCAAGATTTAGCCAATCTTCGTGTTGCGACTTCATATCCAAACACTGTTAACGAATATTTCAGTAAATTTGGTCTAACTGTCGACATTCACCAAATTTCTGGTTCTGTTGAAATTGCCCCAAATATTGGTCTTGCAGATGCAATTGTAGATATTGTTTCAAGTGGAAGCACTTTATTCAAAAACAACTTAAAAGAGGTTGAAGTTATTTTGAAAAGTGAAGCAGTTTTAGCAGTTTCTCCAAAAGTTTCTCCAGAAATCCAAAAACACATTGATACGTTAAAATTCAGAATTCAAGCGGTTTTAAGAGCTAGAAATTCAAAATATATCCTAATGAACGTTCCAAACGATAAAATCGATGCTGTTGGAAAAATTCTTCCAGTTTTGAGAAGTTTAACGGTTCTTCCGTTAGCGCAAGAAGGTTGGAGCAGTGTTCACTCTGTAATCGATAAAGATACTTTTTGGGACGTAATCGACCAGTTAAAAGAAGTAGGAGCGGAGGGAATTCTGGTTTGCCCAATTGAGAAAATGGTTCTGTAGGGCTTCGCCCGCTTTAGGCAGTAGGCTTTAAGCTTTAGGCTTTAGAAAAGTTTGCTCCCTAAGAAAAAAAATAAACACAACGTTAATAAAGCCTAAAGCCTACAGCTTAAAGCTTAAAGCTTAAGAAAATGAATAAAATAGACAATCCAAAACCAGAGATCTGGTCAGAAATACTAAAAAGACCAACTCAAACTGTTGACGATATCGAAGTTACGGTAAAAGAAATCTTCAAGGAAGTTCAAAGAAAAGGAGATGAAGCTGTAGCTAAATATACTTCGATTTTTGACGGAATTTCTTTAGATAATTATGAAGTTTCTCAAGAAGAAATTAATGAAGCGATTAGCTTGATTCCTAATGAATTAAAAGAAGCTATTGAATTAGCAAAAGAAAATATTTATAAATTCCACAACGCTCAAAAAACAGACAGAGTCGAAGTTGAAACAATTGAAGGAGTAAATTGCTGGCAGGAAAAAAGGCCAATTCAGAAAATTGGGTTATACATTCCAGGAGGAACAGCTCCCTTATTTTCTACTGTTTTAATGTTGGCAGTTCCAGCTGAAATTGCGGGCAGTAAAGAAGTTGTATTGTGTTCTCCGCCAGATAAAAAAGGAAAAATTAATCCAGCTATTTTATATGCAGCAAATTTATGCGGTGTAACTAAAATTCTAAAAGTTGGTGGAATTCAAGCGATTGCTGGAATGACTTTCGGAACGCAATCAATTCCTAAAGTGTATAAAATTTTCGGACCTGGAAATCAGTTTGTAACAGTAGCAAAACAATTGGCAACGCAATTTGGAGTTGCAATTGATATGCCTGCAGGGCCTTCAGAATTATTAATTGTAGCTGATGATACAGCAGTTCCTGCTTTTGTTGCTTCAGATTTATTATCTCAAGCAGAACACGGAACAGATAGTCAAGTGATTTTAGTTTCGACTTCAAGAAAACTAATTGATGAAGTTGAAAAAGAAGTTCAGTCGCAATTAGAAGTGCTTCCAAGAAAAGCAATTGCAGAGAAAGCAATCGAAAATTCAAAATTGATTTATGTTGAAAATGATCAGATTGCTTTGGATTTAATCAATGAATATGGGCCAGAACACTTTATAATCTGTTCAGAATATGATGATTTCTACTGTAACGGAATTGTAAATGCTGGTTCTGTTTTCATCGGAAATTATACGCCAGAAAGTGCTGGAGATTACGCTTCAGGAACAAATCATACATTGCCAACAAATGGTTATGCTAAAAATTATAGTGGTGTAAATCTGGATAGTTTTATGAAATCGATGACATTTCAAAAAATTACCAAAACTGGAATTTTGAATATAGGAAGCGCCATTGAAAAAATGGCTGAAGCTGAAGGTTTACAAGCTCACAAAAACGCTGTAACACTTCGATTAAAAGATTTAGAATAAAGAAATAAAACAATGAGTACCTTCGATATAAATACTATAACACGTGAAAACGTGAAATCTTTAAAACCGTATTCTTCTGCAAGAGATGAGTTTGAGGATTTTGATACAGCTGATATGATTTTTCTGGATGCCAATGAAAATCCGTTTCAAAATGGCGTAAATCGTTATCCAGATCCGCAACAGAATTCGGTTAAAGCTATTTTGGCTAAGAATAATTTAGTAAAACAAAATCAGATTTTGCTAGGAAACGGAAGTGATGAAGTTTTAGATTTACTTTTCAGAGCTTTCTGCGAACCTAATAAAGACAATATTATTTCGTTGCCACCAACATACGGAATGTATGGCGTTTTAGCGAATATTAATGCTGTTGAAAACAGAGAAATTCTCCTATCGACAGATTTTCAGCCACAAGTTGAAAAGATTCTAGAAGCGGTTGACGAGAATACAAAAATCATCTTTTTATGTTCACCAAATAATCCGACAGGGAATTCATTTTCAGATGAAAGTGTCGTGAAATTACTTCAAAACTTTAACGGTTTAGTTGTAATTGATGAAGCTTATATTGACTTCTCAGATAAAGAAAGCTGGCTGACAGAAATTGATGAATATCCAAATTTAGTCATTACGCAAACACTTTCTAAAGCTTATGGTTTAGCTGGAATTCGTTTAGGAATTTGTTATGGTTCTGATGCTGTAATTTCGATTTTAAATAAAATCAAACCACCTTATAACGTAAACGAATTGACTCAACAACGAGCGATAGAACGTTTGAAAGATTCTGAAAAAATAAAGCAAGAAATAGCATCTATTATTGAGCAAAGAGAAGAATTACTTAAAGTTTTGCTTGAAGTGAGTTTTGTAGAAAAAGTATATCCAACAGAAGCTAATTTTATTCTAGCGAAAGTTGATGATGCTAATAAAAGGTACGATCAATTAATTGAAAAAGGAATCGTTATCAGAAACAGAACTACGCAACCTTTATGCGAAAACTGTCTTCGTTTTACAATTGGAACAAAAGAAGAAAATGCTGTTGTAATTAGAGAATTGAAACGATTAAGTTAGGAATTTATTTAACCGCAAAGTTCGCAAAGAATTACGCAAAGAACACAAAGTCATTTTGCCATCGAGATTTAATATAATTCGTGAATTCGTGGCGGAAAAAAAATAAAATATGAAAAAAGTACTTTTTATCGATCGCGATGGAACGATCGTTTTAGAACCTGAAAATTTACAATTAGACAGCTTAGATAAACTGGAATTTTATCCAAAAGCGTTTCAGTATCTGGCTAAAATTGCTAGTGAATTAGATTACGAACTAGCAATGGTAACCAACCAAGACGGCTTAGGAACAGATAGTTTTCCAGAAGATACGTTTTGGCCAACGCAGAATTTTATTCTAAAAGCATTTGAAAATGAAGGAGTTGTTTTTGATGAAATCTTTGTAGACAGATCTTTTCCAGAAGAAAATGCACCAACACGCAAACCAAGAACTGGAATGCTGACTAAATATTTGAATAATCCAGAATATGATTTGACTAATTCTTTTGTTTTGGGTGATCGTTTAACAGATGTTGAATTGGCTAAAAACCTTGGAGCAAAAGCCATTTTCATGAACAATACTGACGGAGCAGGAAGTGATGAAATTTCATCTAAACGTGAGGAATTAAACGAAACAATCGTTTTACAATCAATGGATTGGAAGAAAATCTATGAGTTCTTAAAATTAGAAGCACGCTCAGCTTCTATTACTCGTAAAACGAACGAAACAGATATTTATATCAACCTAAACCTTGATGGAACAGGAAAAAGTAAAATTGATACAGGAATTGCGTTTTTTGATCACATGCTAGATCAAATCTCACGTCACGGTCAAATGGACTTGGAAATCCTTGTAAAAGGTGATTTAGAAGTAGATGAGCACCATACGATTGAAGATACTGCTATTGCTTTAGGAGAAGTTTTTGCGAAAGCACTAGGAAATAAACTAGGAATTGAGCGTTATGGATTCTGCCTTCCAATGGATGATTGTTTAGCGCAAGCAGCAATTGACTTCGGAGGAAGAAACTGGCTGATCTGGGAAACGGAATTCAAACGCGAAATGGTTGGAAAAATGCCAACTGAAATGTTCTATCATTTCTTCAAATCATTTACAGACGGTGCAAAAGCCAACTTAAATATCAAAGCCGAAGGAATCAACGAACATCACAAAATCGAGGCAATCTTCAAAGCTTTCGCGAAAGCAATAAAAGTAGCCGTAAAAAGAGATACAGAAAAAATGATTTTGCCTTCGACAAAGGGAATGCTTTAAAATTTGTTTCAAGTTTCAGGTTTAAAGTTTCAAGTTGCTCAACAGAACGTGAAACCTGAAACTTTAAACTTGAAACAAAACAAACAAAAAACAAAATGAAAATAGTAATTATAAATTACGGAGCAGGAAATATTCAGAGCATTATGTTTGCTATTGAACGATTGGGTTTTAAGGCGGTTTTGAGTAATAATCCGGACGAAATTAAATCGGCTGATAAAGTGATTTTTCCTGGCGTGGGCGAGGCGAGTTCAGCAATGACGAAACTTCGCGAAAGTGGTTTAGAAAGTTTGATTCCGCAATTGAAACAGCCTGTTTTAGGGATTTGTCTTGGTATGCAATTGATGTGCAACAAAACAGAAGAAGGAAATACAGAAGGTTTAGGGATTTTTGATGTGGATGTTTTGAAATTTTCAAACAACGTAAAAGTGCCACAAATGGGATGGAATCAGATTTATGATTTAAAAACCGATTTGTTCAAAGGCATTTCTGAGAATGAATTCATGTATTTGGTTCATAGTTTTTATGCGCCAAATTGCGATGAAGCTATTGCTACAACGAATTACGACGTTGAATATGCATCGGCATTACAAAAAGATAATTTTTACGGAACTCAATTTCACCCAGAAAAAAGCGGAGATGTTGGAGAAAAGATTCTAGGTAATTTCTTAAAAATGTAAAAATTCAATATCAAAAATCAATTTCAATATCAAAATTCAATAAAAACATTAATCGGTTTTGGAGATCAAAAATCTAAAATCGTTAATCTAAAATCTAAAATTAAATGCGAATAATACCAGCCATAGATATCATTGAAGGAAAATGCGTTCGTTTGTCCAAAGGTGATTATGATACGAAAATAATTTACAATGAAAATCCGCTTGAAGTGGCGAAATCATTTGAAGCCCACGGAATCGAATATTTGCATTTAGTAGATCTTGACGGTGCAAAATCAAGCAAAATTGTCAACTATAAGATTTTGGAACAAATCGCAACGCAAACAAGCTTAAAAATTGATTTTGGAGGCGGTTTGAAATCGGATGACGATTTGAAAATTGCTTTTGAAAGCGGTGCAAACCAAATCACAGGTGGAAGTATTGCGGTAAAAAATAGAGCGATTTTTGAAAAATGGATTTCAGAATATGGTTCAGAAAAAATTATTTTAGGAGCTGATGCAAAAGATGAAAAAATTGCGGTTTCTGGCTGGTTAGAAGAATCAAATGAAGATTTGGTTCCGTTTATTCAAGATTATCAAACCAAAGGAATTCAGTACGTTATTTGTACAGATATTGCCAAAGACGGAATGCTTCAAGGTCCAAGTTTTGATTTGTATGGTAAAATTTTAGCGGAAGCAAAAGGTATAAAATTAATCGCTTCTGGCGGAATTTCAACTTTCGACGAATTGCCAAAATTAGCTGAATTAGGCTGTGAAGGAACCATAATTGGAAAAGCGATTTACGAAGGAAGAATTACATTGAAACAGTTAGAGAATTATATAATTGGTTTATAGTTGTTAGTTGTCGGTTGATAGTTTATAGTATTAACCAACAACAATCAACCAATAACCAACAACCAAATTAAAAATGTTAGCAAAAAGAATTATACCTTGCTTAGATATAAAAAACGGAAGAACTGTAAAAGGTGTTAATTTCGTTGATTTGCGAGATGCTGGAGATCCTGTAGAATTGGCTGAAATTTATTCGGCTGAAGGTGCAGATGAATTGGTTTTTCTGGATATTTCAGCAACCGAAGAAAGACGTAAAACACTTGTAAATATGGTGCGAAGTGTAGCGGAGAAAATCAATATTCCGTTTACGGTTGGCGGTGGAATTTCATCTATTGAAGATGTTGATATTCTGCTTAATAACGGAGCCGATAAAGTTTCTATTAATTCATCGGCAGTAAAAAATCCGCAATTGATTAACGATTTGGCACAGAAATTTGGAAGTCAATGTGTTGTTGTTGCAATCGATGCGAAACAAATCGAAGGACAATGGATTGTACATTTAGTTGGCGGAAAAGTACCAACAGAACTGAATCTGTTTGATTGGGCAGTTGAAGTTGCAGAACGTGGTGCGGGAGAAATTCTATTTACTTCGATGGATAATGACGGAACTAAAAACGGTTTTGCAAATGAAGCTTTGGCGAAACTTTCAGAACTAGTAAATATTCCGATTATAGCTTCGGGAGGCGCTGGAAACATTCAGCATTTTGTAGATTCTTTCAAAGAAGGAAAAGCAGACGCCGCTTTAGCAGCAAGCGTTTTTCACTTTAAAGAAATAGAAATCAAAACCTTGAAACAAGAATTAAAAAACAATGGTATTGAAGTAAGGTTGTAAAGAATCCAAATTTTAAAATTCCAACCAATAAATAAAAAAATCAATTTCAGCTTTGAGAATCTAAAATCTGAAATCAAAAATCTAAAATAATTATGGACATCGATATCAAAAGCGCACACGGATTAATTCCGGCTATAATCCAAGATTCAGAAACAAAAAATGTTTTGATGCTGGGTTATATGAACGAAGAATCGCTTCAAAAAACAATAGAAACCCAAAAAGTAACTTTTTTCAGCCGTTCAAAACAAAGACTTTGGACAAAAGGCGAGGAAAGTGGTAACTTTTTGAACTTAGTAAGTATCAAAAACGACTGCGACGGAGATACGCTTTTAATTCAGGCGAAACCTGTTGGACCAACGTGCCACACAGGTGCAGATACTTGCTGGCAAGAACCAAATGATGCAAATTATGGGTTTATTTCTCAGTTAGAAAATACGATCAAAACCAGAAGAGAAAATGCTGATTCTGAGAAAAGTTATGTAGCTTCTTTATTTGAAAAAGGAATCAATAAAATAGCGCAAAAAGTAGGCGAAGAAGCTGTAGAAGTTGTTATTGAAGCAAAAGATAGTAATGATGATTTGTTCCTTAGCGAAAGCGCCGATTTATTATTTCATTATTTGATTTTATTGCAGGCAAAAGGTTTTAAATTGAATGATGTTATTGAAGTTTTAAAGAAACGTCAGAAATAAAACAAACTTGTCATTTCGACGAAGGAGAAATCACACTAGAAATTCCGCAAAGAATATCTTCAATCTTTGTCGATTTACGAGTGTGATTTCTCCTTCGTCGAAATGACAAAAAAATATATTATTTTAGTATTAAATAATATTCCTATGCGATTAGTTGTATGCTTGTTTTTGTTTTTGGTTCCGACTCTAAACTATGGCTTTAAAAAAAATGTCACGCCATATTCCATCGTGATTTCTAAAGCAGTTTTAATAGTTGACGGAACTATTTCTAAAGTATTCAAAAATGATTATCAATTTACGATAAATGAGTTTGTAAAAGGAAAATCAAGTCAGAAAATTAACGTAACTATTTGGAAAGAATGGATTTGCGATCCTAGAATTAAACAATTAAGGGCAGGGCAGAGATTAATTTTGTTTTTAGAGAAATCAACAAATGGGAATTATTATCCAATTAATGATAGTACAGGTGAATTGTATGTAGATAATAACACTTTTATAGACATATTCCTTCCAAAAGATTTTACAAATCCAACTGTTTTAAAAAAAGGCATTTGTATGTTTTTAGAAACATACAAATGCTATGGGAATTTAAGTGACAGGTTTTATTCAAATATGTACTTTGTTAGAAATAAATCTATTTTTGAAATTTATGAAATGAAAATGACTAATTCATCTTTTGCTTATTTAGTAGATGGAGCCGAATATTATAAAGTGAACGAATTTCAGCAGTTTCAATTCATTAAAAACTATTCTACAAACTCAAAAACAGCAAATTCTTCAGGCTGATGAAATCCAAATTTTGAACTCTTATAAGGGTGTAAAGCAAGATATTCAGTTGTGTTACCGTAATCAATTCTAAAAGCATTTCCTTTCCATTTCGTTCCAATCTTTGGTTTTATAAAACCACCATTTTCAATTTTTTCAAGACTAGAAAAGGGAATTTTTATTTCTGCTGTATATCCATCAGAATTTATATTGCTTACAGTTTCTATTCCTTTAATATCAAAATTTAGTTCTGTATTCCATCCTCCGCATTCTGGCGAAATACATTTTAAAAGCAAATCATAATTTGTAGAAAATGCATTTACTCCAACTTCAATATAATTGTGGCTGTCTCCATCTGGATCTAGAAAAATTTCAACCAAATCATCGGTGTAGAAAATTTGAGAATCTTTGTCTTGTGTTTTTCCAATAATATTAGAATCTGTGCATTTATAAGCTAAATAGAGATTTTTTTTATCCCACGAAAGTGAAACAAATGTATTCTGTACTGCTTTTTTTTCTGAATCATGAATTACAAAAGGCCCTAAAAATGGAGTTTTCCAATCAGATAAATCGCCATCAATGCTTATTTTGCTCTTTGTTTTTGGAATGGGAATATTTTGCGAATTAACAGCTGCTGTTATTATTACGACCAAAGACGAAAGTATGGTGTCAAATCTCATATTTAAATTCTAATATTTTGAAACCACTAAAATAGAGAAGATTAATTAAAACTGGCGGTATTTTTTTATCATCAAAATCATAAATTTTTAAATTACTTGATCTGAATGTTTACATTTGTTAAAAATAAACTGATTTAATTCCTTTATTTCATACAAATTTTTAAATAATGAAAAAATACTTTAGTGGCGTTTTTATCGCCTTTTTGGTTGGTTTCACTGCAAATGCACAAGGACTTTTAAACAAGTCAGAAACTGTTTTTACGCATCAGGATACATTGCGAGGCAGTATTACAAAAGAAAGAGCTTGGTGGGATTTAAAATACTATCATTTGGATGTGAAAGTAAAGCCGTCTGATAAATTTATTTCGGGTACTAACACAGTTCGTTATACTGTTTTAACAGAAAACAACAGAATGCAGATTGATTTGCAGCAGCCAATGAACATCACTAAAGTAACTCAAAACGGAAAAGAGTTGAAGTTTGAAAGAGATGGAAATGCTTTTTTTATCACTTTAAGCGAAAAACAAAAAGTTGGAGATACTAAAGAGATTGTAATTTTATATGAAGGGAAACCGAAAGAAGCAGTTAGAGCCCCTTGGGACGGCGGATTTTCTTGGAAAAAAGATAAAAATGGAAAAGATTTTATTGCTACATCTTGTCAGGGTTTAGGTGCAAGTGTTTGGTGGCCATGTAAAGATCATATGTATGATGAAGTTGAAAACATGTTAATCAGCGTGAATGTTCCTGGCGATTTGACAGAAGTTTCTAACGGAAGATTGAAAAGTGTTAAAAAAGAAAAAGACGGCACAAAAACCTTCAATTGGTATGTTTCTAATCCAATCAATAATTATGGTGTAAACATTAATATTGGTGATTACGTAAACTTTACTGAAGTTTTCAAAGGAGAAAAAGGAAACTTAGATTGCAGTTATTATGTTTTAAGAGATAATCTGGATTTGGCAAAAGAACATTTTAAAGATGCTCCAAAAATGCTAAAAGCTTTTGAAAATTGGTTTGGACCTTATCCTTTTTACGAAGACAGCTATAAATTAGTTGAAGTGCCTTATTTGGGAATGGAACATCAAAGTTCTGTTACTTATGGAAATCAGTACAAGCAAGGTTATTTAGGGAAAGATCTTAGTGGAACTGGATGGGGATTAAAATTTGATTTTATCATTATTCATGAATCAGGGCACGAATGGTTTGCTAATAACATCACATATAAAGACATCGCTGATATGTGGATTCATGAGAGTTTCACTAATTATTCTGAAAGCCTTTTTATTGAGTATTATTATGGTAAAGAAGCGGCGGCTGAATATGTGATTGGATGCAGAAATGGTATTGAAAATGATAAACCAATTATTGGTCATTACGATGTAAACAATGAAGGGTCTGGCGATATGTATCCGAAAGGAGCAAATATGTTGCATACAATTCGTCAGATTATTAATGATGATGCTAAATGGAAATCTATTTTAAGAGGTTTAAATAAAACTTTTTACCATCAAACTGTGACTTCAAAACAAATTGAGGATTATATTAACGAGCAATCGGGAATTAATTTCAATAGAGTTTATGCGCAATATTTGACTACAACTAAAATTCCTGTTTTTGAATATATGTTTAAAAACGGAACTTTAGGATACCATTGGACAAATTGTGTTTCGAAATTTGATATGCCGGTAAAAGTTACATTAAACGGAGTTGAAACTTGGTTGAAACCAACAACAGAATGGCAATCGATAAAAACAACAAGTGAGGATAGAAAGCTGGAAGTTGATAAAAACTTCTATGTTACGACTTCTAATATTGTGGAATAAAGTTTAAGAAATTCCAATATAAAAATTCTAAATTTAAGAGGAATTTGGGATTTTTCGTTTAGTAAACCCGACAGGTCTTTAAAACCTGTCGGGTTTGTTTTTTGTGTAAAGTTTGTCATCCTGAGGAACGAAGGATCACACTAGAAACTATCGAATAGTAATTTTCCAATCTTTGTTGATTTACGAGTGTGATCCTTCGTTCCTCAGGATGACAAAAAAAGCGCTAAAAAAAACTTACTTTTTTAGTGCTTTTGTTATTGGAATTTGGAATTTAGAGAATTGGAGTTTAAAAACTTATCGATTATTCAATTTCGCTTTTTCCCTAATAATATCAGCAATTTTTCTGTTTTCTATTTTGCTTTCAAGCCATGAAATGATATCTAAGTATAAAAAAGCTCTTTTTTCGTAGGTATTCTTTTCCAGTTCCACAAAACGAGTGTGCATTTTTTTAAATTCCTTTTTAATATCAGCAGGGTAGAAGTTGTTTAAGTTTCTAAGGAATTTTATGATCTCCTTTTGAACCTCGTGTAAGTCATTCATTTTCAATAAAAACTTATACGTGCTCTTCAAATGATTTTCTAAATAATAATCTTTTCCGAGCTCATAATGCGCAATTAAAGATAATAATCTTGCAAAGCACATTAAATCTTCGCGCATTGTCAAGTTTTTATTGTTGATGATTTTATCTAAGTAATTAATGCATTCATTGTATTTTTCGCTACCAAAATAAATAGAAGCAATTTTATAGAAAAACAGCATCTCGTGATGTTCATCCAGATGTTCGCTGTGTAATTTCAATTTATTTAAAATCTCAGGAATTAAATATTCGCTTTCCGCGAAAGTACCTTCCAAGATATGTAGATTTAACTTGTTATTGTAAACATATAGAAATGATAGTGACGCAATGTTATCATTTACAGGGAATTTTGGATCAGCAATAGTCTCTTCTAGAAGATTCAGGTATCTTTTGAAATTCGATGTATATTTTAACATATAAAGTGATTCTAAGAAATAATGATTTCCTTTTAAGAAAAACACAGGATTTAGATAGATCATATTCGGATTATCATAAAATAATGTAACCCATTTATAGGCATATTTATAACTCGCTAAAAAGTCCTGTACCAAGAAGCTTCGCCATAAATTGGCATTGTAAAACCAGTATTTTTCTCGAAAACCAAATTTACTTTCGTCTAATTTTGAAATATGTCTGTTAAAATAATCATCAATATACTTGTATTCAGCATCGCTTTTTACGTATCCAGTTTTTAGCATGATTCCATACAACTGAAGCGATAAATTTGATAATTTACTTGAAATTGTATTTCTGTAGTTTAATTCTTTTGCCTGAATAACCAATTCGTCTGCGCGGCCTTGGATACTTCGGGTAATATATTGTGATTCGATTAATTTTTCGAATTCTACAATTTCATACGCCATATATTTTTCATCATTTTCAAGAGCTTGCTGTTTTGTTTTGTCTAATATTTTTAAACTCTGCTTATATAATCCTTTATTATAAAGAATAACAGCAAAATCCATTTGCTCTCGAAGCTGATAACGAATGTTTTGGCTAGGAATATTTAACCTTATACTAACCAAGATTTGCTTGTATAAGTATGATTTTAAGTTAGATAGCTGTACTTTTTGAATGACGCCACTTTTTAAAATGAGTTTTTCATCATAAACTTCAGATTTATCGAGAATATTGAATAATTCGATAAATTTTGTGTTTGAACTCGTCTCTAATCGGCTTGCAAAAATTTTAAACTGTCTTTTTTCTGATTTCGAAAGTGATTTGATTAAAACAAATAAGAAATCTTTTTGATGGTTAGCCATTGTAAAAAATAATAATGTAACTTATTGATAATAAATTAGTTAATAAGATATAAAACGTTTTATGAGCAGTATAATTTCATGAAAACGAATTTCGTACTGCGATAGTACAATATATATTTGTTATCAAGATGTGAAATTACATTAAATTAATGAATATGAATAGAGAGAAAGTTCAAATTTTTGACACCACTTTGCGAGATGGTGAACAAGTCCCAGGATGTAAGTTAGATACTAAACAAAAATTAGTTATCGCAGAACGACTTGACAAAATGGGGGTTGACATTATCGAAGCAGGGTTTCCTGTGTCAAGTCCGGGCGATTTTTTATCGGTCTCTGAGATTTGTAAAATTGTAGAAAATGCAACCGTCTGCGGACTAACAAGAGCCGTAAAAAATGACATTGATGTTGCGGCAGCTGCCTTAAAGCACGCTAAGAAACCTAGAATCCATACTGGAATCGGAACCTCAGAATCTCACATACTCCACAAATTACAAACTACGCCTGAAGATATTATTGCAAGAGCGAAATTCGCTGTAGCACATGCAAAATCGTATGTAGAAGATGTTGAATTCTATGCAGAGGATGCAGGAAGAACTGATAATGCATTCTTAGCAAAAGTTTGCGAAGAAGTTATCAAATCTGGAGCAACTGTATTGAATATTCCTGATACTACTGGATATTGTCTTCCAGAAGAATACGGAGCAAAAATTAAATACTTGAAAGAAAACGTAAAAGGAATCGAAAACGTAATCCTTTCATGTCACTGTCATAATGATTTAGGAATGGCAACTGCAAACTCAATCGCAGGAGCTATCAATGGAGCAAGACAAATAGAATGTACTATTAATGGTATTGGAGAAAGAGCTGGAAATACTGCACTTGAAGAAGTGGTAATGATTTTCAAACAACACCCTTACTTAAATTTAGATACAAATATTAATACAAGAGAATTAAACGAAATGAGCCGTTTAGTTTCTGAAAGTATGGGAATGATTGTTCAGCCAAATAAGGCAATCGTAGGAGCAAATGCTTTTGCACACAGTTCTGGAATTCACCAAGATGGTGTAATTAAAAACAGAGCAACTTACGAGATCATGGATCCGCTTGATGTGGGTGTGAATGAATCTTCAATCATTTTAACAGCAAGAAGCGGAAGAGCTGCTTTGGCTTACCGTGCTAAAAAAGTAGGTTACGAATTGACAAAAACACAATTAGATATCGTTTATATCGAATTCTTGAAATTCGCTGACATTAAAAAAGAAGTTGTAGACGCAGATATTCATCAGATTATTGAAGCTTCTAAAATAGAAGGCGAATTAATCAGAAGTTAATATTTCAAAAATAAATTTGGAACAATAAGGATTTAAAGACATAAAGAGCGAGAGATTATGAATTTAAAAATTGCAGTTTTACCAGGAGATGGAATTGGGCCTGAGGTAATTTTACAAGCCAAGAAAGCTTTGTACGCCATTGGCGAAGTGTATAATCATGAATTTGTTTTTGAAGAAGCGCTGATGGGAGCGGTTGCTATCGATAAAACGGGAAATCCTTTACCGGAGCAAACTCTGAATCTTTGTCTTAACACAGATGCAGTTTTGCTTGGTGCGATTGGAGATCCTAAATACGATAACAATCCAAATGCCAAAGTTCGTCCAGAACAAGGATTATTAAAACTGCGAAAAGAATTAGGATTGTTTGCTAATATTCGTCCTATAAAACCTTATAAAGCCTTAATTGAAGCTTCTCCTTTAAAGAGAGAAATTATTGAAGGAGCTGATTTTACCATTTTTAGAGAATTAACAGGTGGTGCTTATTTTGGAGCTAAAACACTAAATGAAGAAGGAACACATGCTTCTGATTTATGTGAATATTCAGAAGAAGAAATCACTAGAATAGCACATTTAGCTTTTAAATCGGCACAAAAAAGACGCAAAAAGCTAACATTGGTTGATAAAGCAAATGTTTTGGAAACTTCTAGATTGTGGAGAAAAGTAGTTCAGAAAGTGAGCGAAGAGTATTCAGATGTAGCTTTAGATTTCTTATTTGTGGATAATGCAGCAATGCAGTTAATCTTAAATCCAAAACAGTTTGATGTGATTTTGACTGAGAACTTATTTGGAGATATTTTATCTGATGAAGCTAGTGTAATTACAGGATCTATTGGTTTATTGCCATCAGTGTCTTTAGGAGAGAAAAATGCTTTGTTTGAGCCAATTCACGGATCATATCCACAGGCAAAAGGAAAAAACATTGCTAATCCGATTGCTTCGATTTTAGCGGCTGCGCTTTTGCTGGAGCATTTTGGATTGACTAAAGAAGCTCATGTAGTTTATAAAGCGGTAGAAAAAGCAATTGAATACAAAGTAGTTACAGTTGATTTGAAACCAGATTCAAAATTTGGAACAAACGAAGTAGGAGAGTTCGTTTCTAATTTTATTTTCAGTAAAGATGATTTGCTGTATTTTAATAATGACAATGTAAGTATTGGGCAATCGACAATTGTTTAATCTTTTTTGTTAAAATGTGAAGATAATAACAAGAAGTCTTTGAAATGTTGAGATTTTGTTTTTTTAGTTGCTTAAGTTTATTTACTTTTGTAACACTAAAAAACAAAGGATGCAAATCTCAATTATTATTACTTCTGTCGTTGTTGTCAATGTGATTCACACATCTGCATCGGGAATGTTATAAATATAATTGAAAGACTATATTACAAACCTTCCAAATACTTGGAAGGTTTTTTTTTGAACAAAAAATTAAAAAATAAATAAGCAATAATGGAATTAAATAAGTACAGCAAGACCATCACACAAGATCAAACACAGCCTGCGGCGCAAGCGATGTTGTACGGAATTGGTTTAACTGAGGAAGATTTAAAAAAAGCACAAGTTGGTATTGTGAGCATGGGTTACGATGGTAACACTTGCAACATGCACCTGAATGATTTAGCACAAGATGTTAAAAAAGGTGTCTGGAATGCGGATCTTGTCGGACTTATTTTTAATACCATTGGTGTCAGTGACGGTATTTCTAACGGAACTGAAGGTATGCGTTACTCACTGGTTTCTAGAGACGTAATTGCAGATTCTATCGAAACTGTTGCGGGAGCGCAATGGTATGATAGTATTATTGCAATTCCTGGTTGCGATAAAAATATGCCAGGAGCATTAATCGCAATGGGAAGATTGAACCGTCCGTCAATGATGATTTACGGTGGTTCTATTCACTCTGGAAAATGGAAAGGTGAATCTTTAAACATCGTTTCTGCTTTTGAAGCTTTAGGAAAAAAAGTAAAAGGCGAAATTACTCCAGAAGATTTTAAAGGAGTTATTCAAAATGCTTGTCCGGGAGCTGGTGCTTGCGGTGGTATGTACACTGCAAATACTATGTCTTCTGCTATTGAAGCATTAGGAATGAGCTTGCCTTATAGTTCTTCTAATCCTGCTTTAAGCCAAGAAAAAAGAGACGAATGTCTTGAAGCTGGAAAAGCAATCAAAATATTATTAGAAAAAGATATTAAGCCAAGAGACATTATGACTCGTAAGGCTTTTGAAAACGCTATTACAATCGTAGCGGTTTTAGGTGGTTCTACAAATGCGGTTATGCACTTAATTGCAATGGCGCATTCAGTTGGAATTACAATCACTTTAGATGATTTCCAGGCGATTAACGATAGAACACCAGTATTGGCAGATATGAAACCAAGTGGTAAGTATATGATGGAAGACATTCACGAAGTTGGAGGTATTCCAGCAGTTATGAAATACTTACTGAAAGTAGGACTTATTCACGGAGATTGTTTGACTGTAACAGGAAAAACAGTTGCTGAAAATTTAGCTTCAACTCCAGATTTACAAGACGGACAAGAAGTAATTCATGAAATTCAAAAAGCATTAAAACCAACAGGAAATATTCAGGTATTATACGGAAATCTTGCTTCTGAAGGTGCTGTGGCAAAAATCAGCGGAAAAGAAGGAGAATATTTCGAAGGACCAGCTGTTGTATTTGAAGGTGAATTTGAAGTAATTCCAGGTCTTCAAGCCGGAAAGATTAAACCAGGTAATGTAGTCGTCATCAGGGGTTGTGGGCCAAAAGGTGGTCCGGGAATGCCTGAAATGCTGAAGCCTACATCTGCTATTATTGGCGCTGGATTAGGAAGCAGTTGTGCACTAATCACAGACGGTAGATTCTCGGGCGGTTCGCACGGTTTCGTGGTAGGTCACGTTACACCAGAAGCATATGATGGTGGTGGTATTGCGCTAGTAAAAGATGGGGATTTAATCGCTATTGACGCTGTGAAAAATACAATCGACCTGAAGATATCTGACGAAGAATTTGCAGCTAGAAAAGCGGCTTGGGTTCAGCCGAAATTAAAAGTTGACAGAGGGGTTTTACTTAAATACGCTAGATCGGTTTCTAGTGCATCAACAGGATGTGTAACCGATAATTAATTAAAAAAAATAACAAAATCAAAAAGCAAACTTCAACATCAATAAAAATTTAAAATTGAAGTTTGACTTTTGAAAAACAATATACTATGAAAATATCAGGGGCAGAAGCCGTTATAAGATGTTTATTAGCAGAAGGAGTAGATTTAATTTATGGTTACCCAGGTGGAGCTATAATGCCAGTTTACGACGAATTATATAAATTTCAAGATCAGTTACACCACGTTTTAGTACGTCACGAACAAGGTGCAACGCATGCAGCTCAAGGTTATGCAAGAGCTACAGGAAAAGTAGGGGTAGCAATTGCTACTTCTGGACCAGGAGCTACAAATTTAGTAACTGGTATTGCAGATGCTCAAATCGACTCAACTCCATTAGTATGTATTACTGGGCAAGTTGGAAGACATTTATTAGGATCTGATGCATTTCAGGAAACAGATATTATCGGAATTTCAACTCCGGTTACAAAATGGAATTTTCAGGTAACTGAAGCTTCTCAAATTCCTGAAATTATTGCAAAAGCATTTTATATTGCTCGTTCTGGACGTCCAGGGCCTGTATTGGTTGATATTACTAAAAACGCTCAGTTTGATGAGTTCGAATTTAGCTATGAAAAATGCACAGGAATAAGAAGTTATGTTCCAGTTCCAAAATTAAATTTAGATAAAGTTGCTGAAGCTGCAGCTTTAATCAATAGTGCCAAAAAACCTTTTATTGTTTTTGGACAAGGAGTTATTCTTGGTCAGGCAGAAGCTGAGTTTAAAGCAGTGGTTGAAAAAGCTGGAATTCCAGCAGCTTGGACAATTTTAGGATTATCAGCTTTACCAACAGATCATCCTTTAAATGTTGGTATGTTAGGAATGCACGGAAACTATGCGCCAAATTTACTAACAAACGAATGCGATGTTTTAATTGCTTTCGGAATGCGTTTTGACGATCGTGTTACAGGTAAATTAAGCACTTATGCAAAACAGGCAAAAGTAGTTCACTTCGAAATTGATCCTGCAGAGGTTGATAAAAACGTTAAAACAGAAATTGCTGTTTTAGGAGATGTGAAAGAATCTTTAGCTGCTTTATTACCATTATTAGATGCAAAATCTCATGATGCTTGGCATAATGAATTTAAAGAGTTAAGTAAAATTGAATACGATTCAGTAATAAAAGAAGAATTAAATCCAACAAACGGTAAAGGAATTTCGATGGGAGAAACTATCGAAATGATCAACAAACATTCAAAAGGAGATGCAATCATTGTTTCAGATGTGGGTCAGCACCAAATGTTTGCTTGCCGTTATGCTAAATTCAATTCGACTAAAAGTAACATTACTTCAGGAGGTTTAGGTACTATGGGATTCGCATTGCCTGCTGCAATTGGAGCAAAAATGGGAAAACCAGAGCGTGAAGTAGTAGCGATTATTGGTGATGGAGGCTTCCAAATGACAATTCAGGAACTTGGAACTATTTTCCAAACTCAGGTTCCAGTGAAGATTGTCATTTTAAACAACGAATTCTTAGGAATGGTTCGCCAATGGCAAGAATTATTCTTTGATAACAGATATGCTTCAACAAAAATGATTAATCCAAATTTCATTGCAATTGCTGAAGGATATTATATCAAATCTAAAAAAGTTACACAACGTGAAGATTTAGATGCAGCGGTCGCTGAGATGCTAGCATCAAAAGATTCATACTTCTTAGAAGTTGTAGTCGAAAAAGAAAACAACGTTTTCCCAATGATTCCAACAGGAGCTTGTGTATCAGAAATTAGATTAAGTTAAGAAAAAAGTTTCATGTTTCAAGTTTCATGTTCCAAGTTAAGCAAGACTTGAAACCTGAAACTTGAAACAAATAAAACTAAAAAACAACATGGAAGATAAAACATTTACCATATCGGTATACTCAGAAAATAACGTGGGTTTATTAAATAGAATATCAGGGATATTCTTAAAGCGTCACATTAATATATTAAGTCTAAATGTTTCAGAATCAGAAATAGAGAATGTTTCAAGATTTATCATCGTAGTAAATACGACAGAAAAATGGGTTCAGAATATTGTAGGCCAGATTGAAAAACAAATTGAAGTAATAAAAGCATTTTATCATACAGATGAAGAAACGATTTTCTTAGAAAATGCTTTATTCAAAATCGCTTCAAGTTTGTTGTTTGATGAGAAACAGATTCAGAATATTATCAAAGAAAGCCAGTCTACGATTGTAACGGTTTCTCGTGATTTCTTCGTGATTTCAAAATCAGGAAGACGTTCTGAAATTGAAGAATTGTACCAAAAGTTCAAACCATACGGAATTATGCAGTTTGTACGTTCGGGAAGAATATCAGTTTCTAAACAAAAAATGGAGATTTCGGCATTATTAGAAACCTTTAAATAATAAATCTTAGTTATAAAAATCAATATTAAAATTTCATTTCATTAAATATTAAAACAAAAATGGCAAATTATTTCAATACATTACCACTTAGATTACAATTAGAACAATTAGGAGTTTGCGAATTTATGGAGCAATCAGAATTTGCAGACGGAATTGCAGCATTAGCTGGAAAAAAAGTTGTAATTGTTGGTTGTGGAGCACAAGGTTTGAATCAAGGTTTAAACATGAGAGATTCTGGTTTAGACATTTCTTATGCATTGCGTGCAGATGCAATTGCAGAAAAAAGAGCTTCTTATAAAAATGCAACTGAAAATGGTTTCAAAGTAGGAACTTACGAAGAATTGATTCCAACTGCAGATTTAGTTTGTAACCTTACACCAGACAAACAACATACAGCTGTGGTAACTGCTATTATGCCATTAATGAAACAAGGTTCTACTTTGTCTTATTCTCACGGATTCAACATCGTAGAAGAAGGAATGCAGATTCGTAAAGACATCACTGTTATTATGTGTGCTCCTAAATGTCCAGGTTCTGAGGTACGTGAAGAATACAAAAGAGGATTTGGAGTTCCAACTCTTATCGCTGTTCACCCAGAAAATGATCCAAACGGATTTGGTTTAGATCAGGCAAAAGCATACGCTGTAGCAACTGGAGGACACAGAGCAGGAGTTTTAAGATCATCTTTCGTAGCTGAAGTAAAATCAGATTTAATGGGTGAGCAAACTATTCTTTGTGGTTTACTTCAAACAGGATCTATTTTATGTTTTGATAAAATGGTTGAAAAAGGAATCGATGCTGCTTACGCTTCTAAATTAATCCAATACGGATGGGAAACTATTACTGAAGCTTTAAAACACGGTGGTATTACAAATATGATGGATCGTTTAAACAATCCTTCAAAAATTGAAGCTTACGAATTGGCTGAAGAATTGAAAGATATCATGCGTCCATTATTCCAAAAACACCAAGACGATATCATTTCTGGAGAATTCTCTAGAACTATGATGATTGACTGGGCTAATGACGATGTTAACTTATTGAAATGGAGAGCTGCAACAGGAGAAACTAACTTCGAAAAAACAGCTCCACAAGAAGCTCCAATCTCTGAGCAAGAATATTTTGATAATGGAGTATTAATGATTGCAATGGTAAAAGCTGGTGTTGAGTTAGCTTTCGAAACAATGACTGAAGCTGGAATCATCGAAGAATCAGCTTACTATGAGTCATTACACGAATTGCCATTAATTGCAAACACAATTGCAAGAAAGAAATTGTTCGAAATGAACCGTGTAATTTCTGATACTGCAGAGTACGGATGTTACTTATTTGACCATGCTTGTAAGCCATTATTGACTGAGTTCATGAAAAAAGTTGAAACTAATATTATTGGTAAACCATTTTCAACTTCAAACGGAGTAGATAATGCGGTACTTATAGCTGTAAACAAAGAAATTCGTCAACACCCTATCGAAGAAGTAGGAGCTTGGTTGAGAGAGTCTATGACAGCAATGAAAAAAATTGGATAATTAAAAAATTGGGAATTCCCGCAGAATTCGATTTTGCGGGATTTGCACTGTATCAATGATTTGTAATATTTTGAATTAGTAAGCACTTATTAAGATAATAGATATAGATGCATATTGCATTCACTTAACTTCCAGTGAGAGTAAGTTAAGTGAGGCTAATCCCTAAAATTGGGGTATATTTTTACTTAAAAAAATATACTTGTTGAAATTTCTATGTTAATTAATAATGATGCTGCTATTTTCAAAATAGAGGAAAACTCGCAGTGCAGTTGACAAAATTAATTGTTATTGAAATTTGTTAAATTAAAAAAGGCATAATATCTATTTATTATGCCTTTTTTGCCCTTTCTAAATTGCTTTAAAATTTAAATTTTTAAAACAAACACAAATAATTATCATATTTTATTAAATAAATGTTTTTATTTGGTAAAATTTATGAATTAAATTATTTCACGAATACGTTCAGATTTAATACATTTATAAAAAAATTCAACAAACGATGAGCTATTACAAAATTGAAAATTTAGAACAATATTTTAAACATTATAATAAGTCAATAAGAGAGCCAAGAAAATTTTGGGGAAAAATAGCTGAAGAAAATTTTACATGGTACCAACAATGGGAAAAAGTAGTTGATTTTAATATGGCTGAAGCTGAAGTAAAATGGTTTACAGACGCTAAAGTTAACATTACCAAAAATTGTATTGATAGACATTTAAGCAAAAGAGGAGATAAAACGGCAATTATTTTTGAACCGAACGATCCTTCTGAAGAAGCTTTACATATTTCGTATAATGAATTGTACGAGAGAGTTTCAAAAATGGCAAACGTTCTTCGCGAGCAAGGTGTTCGTAAAGGAGATAGAGTTTGTATTTACTTACCAATGATTCCAGAATTAGCAGTTTCTGTTTTAGCTTGTGCTAGAATTGGAGCGATTCACTCTGTTGTTTTTGCTGGATTTTCTGCTTCTGCTGTTTCTGCTAGAATCAACGATTGCGAATGTAAAATGGTAATTACATCTGATGGAGGTTATAGAGGAAATAAAACTATTGATTTAAAAGGAATTGTAGATGAAGCTCTAGATACTTGCCCTTCTGTAACAAAAGTTTTAGTTGCAAAAAGAACTAATACAGATGTTAAAATGAAAGAAGGCCGTGATATTTGGTTACAGCCATTATTGGATGCGGCTTTAGATAATAGCGTTGCTGAAATTATGGATGCCGAAGATCCTTTGTTTATTTTATACACTTCAGGATCAACAGGAAAACCAAAAGGAATGGTTCACACTACGGCAGGTTACATGGTTTATACTGCTTATACTTTCAAAAATGTTTTCAATTACGAAGACAATGATATTTTCTGGTGTACAGCAGATATCGGTTGGATCACAGGTCACTCTTATATTTTATACGGACCATTATTGAATGGAGCTACAACTGTAATTTTTGAAGGAGTTCCTTCTTATCCAGATTTTAGCCGTTTTTGGGATATTATCGAAAAGCATAAAATTACACAATTCTATACTGCGCCAACTGCAATTCGTTCATTGGCAAAAGAAAGTTTAGATTATATTCAAAAATATCCTCTTAAATCACTTAAAGTTATTGGATCTGTTGGAGAACCAATTAACGAAGAAGCTTGGCACTGGTTTAATGACCACGTGGGCGATAAGAGATGTCCAGTTGTAGATACTTGGTGGCAAACTGAAACTGGTGGAATTATGATTTCTCCAATTGCTTTTGTTACGCCAACAAAACCAACTTATGCAACATTGCCTTTACCGGGAATTCAGCCAGTTTTAATGGATGAAAAACGTAATGAAATTGAAGGTAATCAAGTAGTTGGAAGTTTATGTATTAAATTCCCATGGCCTGGAATTGCTAGAACAATCTGGGGTAATCATGATCGTTATAAAGAAACTTATTTCTCTGCTTTCCCAGGAAAATATTTTACAGGAGACGGAGCTTTAAGAGACGAAGTTGGATACTACAGAATTACAGGTAGAGTTGATGATGTTGTAATTGTTTCTGGACATAATTTAGGAACAGCACCAATTGAAGACGCTATCAACGAGCACCCAGCTGTAGCAGAATCTGCAATTGTTGGTTTCCCACATGATATTAAAGGAAATGCATTATATGGATTTGTTATTCTGAAAGAAACTGGTGAAGTTAGAAATAAAGAAAACTTAACTAAAGAGATCAATCAATATATTGCAGATCACATTGGACCAATCGCTAAATTAGATAAAATCCAATTCGTTTCTGGTTTGCCAAAAACTCGTTCAGGAAAAATTATGCGTAGAATTTTACGTAAAATTGCAGAAGGAGATTTCTCTAATTTTGGAGATACGTCAACTTTGTTAAATCCAGAAGTTGTAGAGCAAATTATGAAAGATAGAATTGCTTAATTTTAAACATAAATAGAAAATGAAAACGCCTCTTAATAAAAGAGGCATTTTTTTTATATAATACTGATTGGAATTATTGCACAATTTTTGATTTTTCATCGTTCACAAAAACAAGAGGCTGCATATTGCTTAAATTAATAAGCGACAGAATTCCATTTTTGTTTTCATTAATTCCATTTATCTTAAAGCAAAACTCATTACCGTCCTTGTCACGTAGAGTTACAAATTCAGCAGTATCATCTGAGTAATTTTGACAGCTGTGTGAGACCGTATATTTATACATTACTTTCATTTGGTTATTGTTGTAATTGTAAACTTTCCCGTCTTGGGTAAAAACCCATTTTGTACTTCGGTTTGTATTAGAATACCAGTTTCCTAGAATACGCTTAGACGAAGGATCTTGATTTTGTGCAAAAATTGCTGAAACAAAAAATAGCAATGACAGAACAAATAATAGCTTTTTCATAGAATTCAAGTTTTAGAAAGGATTTATTTTTATTTTAAAGATATAATTTATTGTAAAATTATGAGCAAATCTATTCACTCAAAAAAGATAATAATAGCCTCTAAAAGACAAAATAATAATAGAATAGGACAGACCATTCTAAAAAAATCAAATTTGTAAATATTTTTGTTTTTTTAAGAATAGAAAAGCCTCTTAAAAATTTAAGAGGCTTTTCTATATACGGGATTGGAATTTAAAAACTTTGAAATTTTAAAAATTTACTTGATTCCCAATCTAGATTTTAATTTTAAAAATAAAAGTCCGATTTTGTATGCATCTTCAGAAGAAGAGTTTCGATCACTTTTCGGAATTTTATAAATTTCGCACAAATCATCTAGAGAAAACTGCTTGTCATTTATATCTGTAAGTTTTCTATACATTACATCAACATCTAAAGCTTCATTTTTTAATCGGCCACAATCTAAGCGCTCCAAAGCTGCATTTAGCATTTCAATATCAAAATTGATGTGATGCCCAACTAAAATTGAGTTTCCAATAAAATTAACAAAAGCCTCAAGTGCATCAGGTTCAGGCATTTTCATCATTTTACTTTCAATGATAAATTCATTTGAAAGTCCGTTGTCTTGAAGGTATTTATATTGTAGCAAAACGGTTTCAAAATTTTCCTTTATTACAATACTGTCATCAATTACAGAAAATGCACCCAAAGACAATATAACATCCTTATCTGGATTAAGCCCAGAAGTTTCTGCTGATAAAACAACAAACTTATTAGGTTTAGTTTCGAATTTAGTTAAATAGTCTTTCCAGAAATCTGGATAGTCTTTATTGATATTTTTTAGCCAGTCTAGCATATTTTATGAGAATTGTGTCAATTGAAATTTACTCTTAATCAGTTCCTCCAGATCTTTCATTGGGGTTAAAGCATTTTTTAATTTCTCTTTGTCAGATTTTGACATTTCTCTTAAATTAATATATTGGCCAGAGTCGTCATTTTTTAATCCTTCGACAGTTCTAAATTTTGAAAGCGTTAAAAAAGCTTCTGCGCAGCTTAAATAAATTTCCGCATTTTTAGAATCTGTTATAGCTAATTGTTTGAATCTTAGGTATGTATTTTGAATTCCTTTAATATTTGCATTTAATATCAATAAACGAGCGCCGTCAATCAGCGGCATTAATGCACGAGTTTTAATATCAAATTTCTCTTTGTGCGGACCATCTTCTTCGGTTATAAATTTCTTGAAGAAACTTAAAGGAGAATTTTTCTTTAAAGCATCATTTCCTAAAAAGTCGAAGAATAAAGTATTGTTGACAGCATTCTTGAAAATTACATTTTCTATAGCTTCTTCAATTTTTGGTTCGCCAAATACAATTTCATAATCAAAGAAGATACTGCTCAAATCATTACTATTTTCACCTGGAGTATTCATCCAGCTATTATATTGTTTTGTCCAGTCACTCAATGATTTACACCAAAGCATATTGCTTCCCATATGTCCGTTTGGACAATAGTCATAACCAACTTTTTCTAAAATAGAAGTTGTTCTTTTTGCCAATCTTAAGAAATAATCTTTTACTTCTCTGTATTTTTCAGGAGTAACATCTTCAAAAATCAAAATGCTGTCTTGATCAGTAAGTAAGAGCTGCTCCTTACGCCCTTGACTTCCAATGCTTAACCAAGCAAAACGTGCAGGAGGGGAGCCTAAATCTAAAATTGATAATTCAACTGCCCTTTTGATAATTGCCAAGTTAATTTCACTCGCAATATTACTAACGTGAGAAATTGGAATATTTTTTTGAATCGAATTCTGAATCAAATCAGATAAACGATCACGAATTTGTTTTAAGTCTTTAGGCAACTGCGAACGCTTAATCTCTTTAATTAAAACGCCAGGGTTACTAGCTTGAGCAACAATAAGATCGTGTTCAGAAATAATTCCTTTTACAACAGATTTGCTTGTTCCATCTTTTGTAACACATAAGTGTGTCACATTGTGTTTTAGCATTAACAATTGTGCTTCTGCTAAAGAAACATTTTCAAGAACAGTAACAACTGGAGACGACATGATTTTGTCAATTGTTTCTGTAATAGGATAGCGGCCAGTGGCAATTTTAGACGATAAATCTGCATTGGTAACAATACCAATTGGATGATTTTTTTCGCAGATTATAATATTGTCAAGCATAGAATCTGTCATCAAAATTGCAACATCTTTTATGATAGAACCAGCTTGAGTTGTTAATGGCGAATTATTATAGTTAAGTGACTGAATGTATTGCATTTCTGTCTGCTGATCAAGGTAATCGGCATCAGAAATCAATTTCCCATTAGAATTCATACTGTCTTTTGTATGGCGCGAATTCACTGCAAAACTTTCCAATAAAAAGTTTAAAACATCTGAATTATTGGCAACAAAAGGTCTAAAAACAGCGATTGGAATAGCATAAATAATACTTTCTTCACGTGCTTTAGCAGTCATCATGTAGTTATTCTTAGCAAAAAACGGACGCAAGCCAAAAATATCACCTTCATGACATTTATTTATAATGGTTTCTTCAGCGTCTGCAATGGTTGTAAGATTGATAACACCAGAAGCTACAACATAAAAGCTTTCGTGAAGCGGATCGTTATTTTGAAATAATACCGCATGTTTTTCTAAATTGATTACACGAATATTCGTGGCAATATCTGATAATTCCTGGAAAGTTAAATTATCAAATGGTTTGTATTCTTTTAAAAAATCTGCAATATGCTCAGCGACTGTATTCATATATGTGATAATTTATTTTTAAAGTATCGAATGTAAAAATAGTAAAATAAAGTCTTACAATGAAAGTATCTTTAGCAGAAACTAATTATTTTAAAGAAATGTTAAAAGATAATGGTAATAAGACTTCAAAAAGTTTTAATCTTTTCAAAATGATTGGCAAACTAGATCGATAATACTGCGATATTTGAAAATATTTTAATTCAAAAATCATATAGCGCATTTATGAATATTTGAATTTAAGAAAAATGTTTTAATTATAAAATAAACTGTATAGAAATCCAGCAAGCTGAATTTTGAATATTTGGGATTTTTTAAAAATAAAAATCATACAGCGCATTTATAAGCGATTTGAATTTGAGGAAAATAATTTGATTCAAAAATAAACTGCATAATCCAGCGAGCTAAATTTTGAATATTCAGGAATTTTTAAAAATAAAAATTATACAGCGTATTTATGAAGGATTTCAGTTTTAAGAAAAAAAATATTCTAACAGAAAATTGATCTTTAGAGGCAGAAGGTAAATTTGCCATAAATTAAAATTTCCCAAACAAAAATCCGTACAGCACATTTATAGGACAGTTTTTAAAATATTCTATTTTACATAATATAAATTATAGGTCAAAATGGAATAACTCTGAGAAGAGAGTTATTCGTATAATTTTTTCAAAATCATCTCTTTTGGCACAACATCGCCTCCGCCATTTTTTGTAAACTGGATTACAGCATCGTTTACAAATAAAACTGCGCTCGATTTTGTTCCGTCTTTATCTTTCAATTTAATTTGAGCTTTATCGCCAAGTGGATAAACATCTCCGGTAACTTCTAAAATTCCAGAATTTAGTTCTTTATGGTCGCTTGTAACTTCTGCAGTTCCAAAAATCTTAGAATTTGACTGCGCTATTGTTATGGTGAAAATAAATTCTTTTTTACAGTCTTTGCATTTTTCATTTCCCCAAGTTCCAGAAAATCTATTTTGCTGTGAATATGATTTTAAAGCAATCAAAAATGCTATAAAAAGAAATTTTTTCATTATGAATCGTTTTATTAAAAATTTGAACCAAATATAAATTAAAAAAGCATCATAAATCTATGATGCTTTCTTAATCTGAAAAAAATTATAGCTTTTTCAAATAAACTGATTTTCCATTTAGTGACACATCAATTTGATTTGTTTTTTCATTAAAAGTTGTTCGCAGAGCATTTCCGTTAAAAATTGTAACGTCGCCATATACGTGGCCAGCTTCACTAGAAGTATAATCAAATTTTACTTTTTTGTTTCCTGGTTCAATTCCTAATTTGTAGCTTGAAAATTTTGTTCCTCTTAAATCAAAATCTTGTTGCGAATCGATAATTTTTCCGTCAGCGTAAAAATTTGTAACCGATTTGCTTAATGAAATGTCTGGATAATATTGATTTACTTTCTTTAGAAGCTCATATTGCTCAACACTAGCTTCTTCTTGTTTTGATGTAATAGTTTGAGCAAATGAAATTGATGTGCATAAAACTGCTAATAACAAAATGTACTTTTTCATACTTCTTAATTTAAAGATTAATAGATTAGTTTCGATAAATAATTTTAGCGATTACTTTAATTTATTGTTATAAACTTCTTCAAGTTCTATAACAAGGTATGAAATCTTTACCTTTGCAAAAAATTATAAGCCCTTTTTTAATATAATGACAACAAAAAAATATATTCAGCTGATTCTGATTCTAGGTTCTTTAACCGCTCTCGGTCCTTTTTCAATCGATATGTATCTGCCTGGTTTCTCTGGAATTGCAAAAGATTTAAATACTACTGTTGCTAAAGTTTCTATGAGTTTATCCAGTTATTTCATCGGAATTTCTGCTGGACAATTGCTTTATGGACCTTTATTAGACCGTTTCGGGCGTAAAAAACCTTTGTTTATTGGACTTCTCGTTTATATTCTAGCTTCTTTAGGATGTGTTTATGTGACTGATATTGATGATTTTATACTACTACGTTTTATTCAGGCAATCGGAAGCTGTGCTGCTACAGTTGCTTCTGTAGCAATGGTTCGTGATTTATTTCCTGTAAAAGATATTCCAAAAGTATTTTCTCTTTTAATGCTTGTACTTGGACTTTCGCCAATGTTAGCACCTACAATTGGCGGTTATGTTACAGAAGATTATGGTTGGCACACGGTATTTTTTATTTTAATGTGTATGGGAATTGCTGTTTTATTAGCTTCTCAAATTGGTTTGCCAAATAGTTATAAACCTGATACTTCTATTTCTTTAAAACCAAAACCAATTATTTCTAACTTTTTAAAAGTTCTTAAAGAACCGCAATTTTATACTTATACTTTCACAGGAGCAATTGCATTTTCGGGATTGTTTACTTATGTAGCGGCCTCACCTATAATTTTTATGGATATTTACCATGTTGATGCTAAAACGTATGGTTGGATTTTCGCTTTTATGTCTGTTAGTTTTATTGGCTCGAGTCAGTTAAATTCGGTTTTATTAAAGAGATTTTCGAGTGAACAGATGATTTTTGCAGCATTAATTTTGCAATCTATTGTTAGCATTGTCTTTCTTGTACTTTCTTTAAACAACCTTTTAGGATTGTATGAAACTATAGCAATTCTTTTTGTGTTTTTAGGCTGTTTAGGAATTTCAAACCCAAATACAGCTGGACTTACAATGGCTCCATTTGCAAAAAATGCAGGCAGCGCTTCGGCTTTAATGGGTGCTATTCAACTAGGTTTAGGATCTTTGGCTTCTTTTGCTGTTGGAATTTTTGTAAAAGATTCTGTTGCTCCAATGGTTTTCATTATGACGGTTACTACTATTATTGCCTTTATTGTTTTAAATATTGGGAAACGTTTTATTACACAAAAAGTAGAATTGTCTGCAGAAGATAATTTTACATCTGGTCATTGATTGTTTGTAAGTATTTGAAATTCAAATATTACTGATTGTTTTTGCAATTTTATTTCGTTAATTTTATATTGTATAAAATGGAATGGAATCCAGATACCATTTTAAAAACGGGGCGAAACCGAAAAGCCACATGAGTAGGAATAAATTTCGAAGTATTATGCCGAAATATGTTATTGAAAGAGAAATCCCAAATGCTGGTAAACTTACACATGATCAATTAAAAAGTATTTCACAGGCTTCCTGTGGCGTACTCAGTCAACTAGGAACACAAATTCAGTGGGTAAATAGCTATATTACAAATGATAAACTTTATTGCATTTATATAGCGCCAAATGAGGAAATGGTTTATGAACACGCTAAATTAGGAGGTTTTCCAGCTAATTCAGTTAATCAAGTCACAGGAATAATCGACCCAACTACTGCTGAATAAATAATTAAATTTCAATTGATTAAAATTCCAATTTGTTGAAGAATAAAAAAAGCCAAAAACAATTTGTTTTTGGCTTTTTTAATATTTAATGTTTTCCGGTTTTGGAATTTGGAATTTCAAAAAATTGGAATTTTATTTTTTTTTAATTCTGAGTTTTCTTATCTGGTCTAATAATCATTCTAAGTGATTGATCTTTTGCGAAATAAGCTACCATCCAGTTCCAAAATGTATTTAATCTGTTTCTATACGTAATCAAAGAAATCAAGTGGATGAACAGCCAGATTATCCATGCAAAGAAACCTTTGAAATGCCATTTCGGACTTGGCAGATCTACAACAGCTTTTGCTTTTCCGATAATTGCCATAGAACCTTTGTCATTATAAGCGAAAGGTTTAAGCGGTTTATTTGCTATCATTGCTTTAAAATTCTTAGCCAAGTTTAATCCTTGCTGAATCGCAACTTGAGCAACCTGTGGATGCCCGTCTGGGAAATTTTTATCTCCGGCTGTAATCGCAGTATCACCAATTGCATAAATATGGTCTACACCGTTTACTTTATTGAATTCGTCTGTTGCCATACGTCTTCCTCGACCGTAACTTTCTTTTGGAATTCCTTCAAAAATTTTAGCAGAAACTCCCGCAGCCCAGATTAGATTTCTGGTTTTTATAGTTTCTCCATTTTCAAATACCACAGTATCATCAACATAATCAACAACTTTGGTGTTCAATTTTACTACAACGCCTAATTTTGTCAAAGCTTCTAACGTATCTTTTTGAGATTCTTTGCTCATTGGTGCTAATAAAGCATCGCCACCATCAACCAAATAAACGTTGCTTGCTGATGTATCTAATTCTGGATATTCTTTTAGAAGTATATTTTTACGCATTTCGGCAAACATACCAGAAACCTCTACTCCTGTCGGCCCCCCTCCTGCTACAACAATTGTAAGTAATTTACGTCTTTTACGCATATCCTTACAGATTGCAGCTTTTTCAAGGTTTTTAAGCAGTGTATTACGCATTACGATGGCATCATTTAAGGTTTTCATCGGAATAGCGTTTTTCATTACGTTTTCCATGCCAAAATAACTTGTTTCGGCTCCAGTCGCAAAAACTAAGTAATCGTACTCTAATTCTCCGTTACTTAAAGTGATTTTCTTTTCTGCAGGAGAAACAGATAATAATTCGCCTAAACGAAAACTAAGATTCTTTTTGCCTGCGAAAAATTTTCTAAAAGGATAACTAATGCTCGAAGGTTCTAAAAATGCTGTAGCAACTTGATATATAAGTGGTGGGAAAAAGTTATAATTATTTTTGTCTACAAGAGTTACTTGTATTTGAGGTTGATTTACGAGCTCTTTTGCTAGATTGATTCCCGCAAATCCACCTCCAATAATGACTATTTTCATATATGTTGTAATTAATAGGATTATAGAATATTTCCTTATAAAAGTACAACTTTAATATACAATGACAAAAGTCATATTATTTACTTTTTGAATTTTTTAACTGTTTTATCAACTATATCGATTTTGTTCTGTAGGACATAACTTGCCATTAATTTCTCGATTAGTTCCTCTTTGGTTAAATGATGAAAAACTGTTTTTACTCTCGTTTTTAAATCCCCAGAAAGTTCATGATTAGGTTTTGTTTTAAAGATCTGTTTTGCCCATAAAAGCATATTGTTTTCTTCAAGACTTGCTGCTGATGGTTTTTTGAATTCAGAAAATTTAATTCCTAGTTCTCTTTTGAAATCAGCAATTTCAAAAACTTCTTCCTGTTGTAAAACAGTTAAAGAAAGTCCTTTTGCCCCTGCCCTTGCGGTTCTTCCGCTTCTATGAACGTAGTTTTCGTAAGTGTCAGGCAAGTGATAATTAATCACATATGAGATTTCTTTTACATCAATACCTCTCGCAGCCAAATCGGTTGCAACCAAAATATTAATATGTCCTTCACGAAATTGTTCCATAATTCGATCACGAATTCCTTGAGTCAAACTTCCATGAAGCGCTCCCGAAGAAAATTTATTAATTGCCAGATTTTTAGCTAATTTATTAACTGCTGCTTTGGTTTTACAGAAAATAATTCCTCTTTCGCCATCTCTTGAATTTAAGAAATGCATTAAAACTTCAAGCTTTTCAATTGGATCTACCACAATATATTCGTGATCAATTCCTTCGTTTCCAACAATTTCCATGCTGGCACTTATTTGAACTACATTTTTATTCAAATAATTCTGAATCAATTGTTTAATTGTTCCAGGAAGTGTAGCCGAGAATAATAAAGTACGGTGTTTTTTAGGTAATTCAGCGATAATTTCGTCTAAGCTTTCTTTAAGAATCGCCACCATTTCGTCAGCTTCGTCTAAAACTAAATATTCAGCTTTTTTGATGTCGATTGCTTTTCGCTGAATCAAATCAATTAAACGTCCTGGAGTTGCGACAACAATTTGAGCGCCTTCTTTTAATCTCTCGATTTGAGGTTTTATTGGAGTTCCTCCACTAATTGACGCAATTGAAATATTTGGAATATGTTTTGAAAAACTTTCTAAGTTTCTAAAAATCTGCTGTCCTAACTCTCTTGTCGGAACTAAAATTACAGCTTGAACTGTTGTCGATTCTGAATTTACCAATTGCAATAATGGCAATCCAAATGCTGCAGTTTTTCCTGTTCCAGTTTTGGCTAAACCAACAATATCGTGAGTTTCGCTCAAAAATAAGGGAATTGCTTTTTGCTGAATTTCTGTTGGTTCAACAATGTTTAATTCGCTTAAAGCTTTTAAAATTGGAGCCGAAATTCCTAATGTTGAGAATGGTTTAGACATGTTCTTTAATTTTGTTTCAAGTTTTCAGGTTTCAAGTTACACCAAAAACTTAATAAGTTGAAAGGAGAAATCACATTTACTTTGAAATGCTATTTCTCCTTTTATAAATTATGATAATGTTTTAGATTTCAATAACTTGAAACATGAAACCTGAAACTTTAAACTTTTTTAACTCAAAAATCAATCCGGTTCGTTCATGATTTTCTCACGATACTTTTTACCGATTAATAAAGTTAATCTTTGTTTGTAATCGTCAACCAGCCATTCGCGATAGTTTTTACTGCATTGGCTCAAACATTTAGAATAACGTTTGATACGATCTTCGATATCATCTTCTAATTCTTTAGCCAGCATTTTTGCTTCCTGAAGCGTTTCTGTATTATCTACACACATTCCTGCATGCTGATCAAGAGATTTGTCTAAAACTACTTTAGAACGAAGATTTTGTTTTATGATTAATTTGTGTTCTTCATCAACGTCAAAACTAACATCAGCTGTTTTGCTAAATTTCGCGCGTAGTTCCGGTGGCATGCTGTATTTAAAGAACATCTCAATTTCGTGATCATCACGTAAGTTTTCTAAATAAAACTCCGGTGATTTAAAAATGTGCTGCCAGTTTACAGGATCGCTCCATAAACCAAAACGAGCAGCATTATTTCCTAAATCGATAACTGTAAATTCGTCTTTTCCAGGTAATTTACGAGAACCACGACCAATCATTTGGAAATATAAAGTCAACGATTTTGTTGCTCTGTTCAAAATAATAGTTTCAACAGTTGGCTCATCAAAACCAGTTGTCAAGATCCCAACAGAAGTCAAAATTGCGTCTGGAGTCTTTTTAAACCACTGTAAAATGTCTTTACGCTCTTCAGAACTACTTGTATTGTCTAAGTGTCTGATATCGTAACCTGCTTCTCTAAAAGTTTCATAAACATATAATGAAGTATGAATACCATTATTGAAAATTAGCGTTTTCTTTCCTAAAGAACGTTCTGTATACGCGTGAAGCAACTTTTCCTGCATCAATGTATTGGTATACAAATCATCTGATGATTTTACTGTATAATCACCATTGATACCAACTTTTAACGAAGTCAAACCAACATCATAGCTATAAGTTGTTGCTTTAGCCAAAAATCCTTTGTCGATTAATGAACCAATAGTGTCTCCCACAATAAGTTCGTGGTAGCTTTGGTGCATTGGTAATTTTATATTTGAACTCAAAGGCGTTGCTGTTACTCCAAGAATAAAAGCATTTTTGAATGAGTTTAATAGTTTTCTAAATGAGTTGTAATGTGCCTCGTCAATAATAACCAAACCGATATTATCTAAATGAAGTTTTTCATCATTAATACGGTTTTTTAAAGTTTCAACCATTGCCACGAAACATGAAAAATCATTTTGATCTGGCAATTCTTTAACTTTACTATTGATTATTTTGTTTGTAACGCCAAAACCAGTTAACATTTTTGAAGTTTGCTTACAAAGTTCGATACGGTGCGTTAAAACAACCACTTTTTTATCATTATGAGATAAATAGCGGCGAACGATTTCAGAAAATATTACTGTTTTTCCTCCTCCAGTTGGAAGCTGATACAATAAGTGGTGTTTAGGAGGAGCGTTGTCTAAACGGTCAAAAATAGCGTCAATATCGCCTTTTTGGTATGCATACAGTTCTTTCTTCTCTTCTCTTTGTATTTCTAAAGTGTTTTGAGACATTGTTTATTTTTGGATTTTTGCAAAAATACATCTAAAAAACAGTTATTCATCTTATTTTAACCTAAAATAAATGTTTTTTTTAAATAAAGATTTTTTATGAGAAAGCCTTTTAGTGGTCAATTTTGTCCAAAATCACCTCAAAATCGTACTTATTTTTCCATTTCTGCTGTAAAATTTCCTCGTAAATTGAGTTAATTCGTAATTTAAAATCATTAAAAATGCCATTTGAGATGATAAAATTAACAGCTTGTTCAAAAGAATTAAAGATACTTTTATAGAATAAATCCTGTTTAATATAATTTTGCGAAGAATAAGTTTGAGCGATCTCAATATTATAAAGCATAATATCTGCCACTATATAAGGGTCTACTCCAAGCATCATGAAATGCTTAATAAGTTTTTGTGCAACCGACCTTCTCATTTTCGCTTTTGGACGCCATTTTGCTCCAGGTTTTTTGATCGGAAAATATTCTTGTGAGATTTTGACCTTTGCCTCCTGAAGCAATTTATCTTCTTTTGGATTAAAAACAAAGTCATAATAGACTTTTACGGGAGCAAATTTCTCATACAATTCTATCAATTGTTCTTCTAATTGCTCTTTGGTTAATTCGCCTAAATATTTTTTTAAATCTCTTTTACTCATTCTCAAAACTTAAGGTTACAAAAGTAAATTACTTTCTTTATAAATATCCGAAAAACCAACGATATTACTTAATTTTGCCCGCATAAAACTTAAAAAATACCAATATGCTCAAGATTTTCAAAGTTACAGCCATTTTAGAAGGAATCTCTTATTTAGTATTATTTGCTAATATGTTGATTATCAAAAACAATAATCCTGAACTTTATCATACATTATTACGTCCGTTAGGAATGACACACGGTGTTTTATTTATTGGATATATTCTTTTAGCATTTTTATTGAAAAAATCCATGAATTGGGATTTAAAAACATTCGGAATCATTTTAGTTGCTTCCCTTATTCCGTTTGGAACTTTTTACATAGAGAAAAAGTATTTGGAAAATGCATAAGCTTTTGGAGAAAATATTCAATTTTTTATATCCTATTTTTAGAGATTGGGGAATGAGCCGTAATGTTGCGTCTTATACCAGTTTAATTTTTAATATCGCTATTTTAATAGCATTGGCTTACGTCATTTATTACGCGGCCAAATTCGTTTTAGTTACTCTGACAGCCATTTTCGCTCAACGTACTAAAACAAAATTTGATGATTATTTAATTCAGAATAAAACTACTAGATATACAGCTTATCTAATTCCGTTTTTCTTTATTTATAAAGCAGTTCCCGTTATTTTAGATCGATATGAATACTGGGAATCAATCTTCGGAAAAATTGTAGGTATCTATATCGTATTGCTTGGATTATGGATCGTTAGAACGGTTTTTAATTCATTACGCGATTATTTAAAACAAAAACCAGAATACAGCGACAAGCCAATTGATAGCTTTGTTCAGGTTATTATGATTGTCCTTTGGATTTTCGGAGTTGCTATGATTATTTCGACTTTATTCGGAATTAAAAAAGGCGAATTATTAACCATTTTAGGAACACTTTCAGCGATTATTATCTTGATTTTCAGAGATACAATTCTTGGATTTGTTTCGAGTGTTCAGGTTGCTATAAACGACATGGTTCGCATTGGCGACTGGATTACAATGGATAAATTTGGTGCTGATGGAGATGTAATCGAAATTAATTTGACAACCGTAAAAGTTCGAAATTTCGACAATACGATAACCACAATTCCAACTTACGCTTTAAGCTCAGATTCTTTTCAGAACTGGCGCGGTATGCAAAAATCGGAAGGGCGACGCATTAAAAGACACATTTTAATAAAAAGCAGTACAATTCGTTTTTTGAATGATGAAGATTTGCATCAATTAAAAAAAGTACAACTTATAGCATCTTATATTGATAGCCGTCAAGCGGAAATTGATAAATACAATGATCTTAGAGGAATCGATAAAACGCTTTCGCTAAATGGCCGAAACATGACCAATTTAGGTTTATTTCGAAAATACATTATTCAATATTTAACCGATCATCCTGGATTGAACAAGAATATGCATATCATTTGCAGACAATTACAATCTACAGCACATGGAGTTCCTTTGGAAATTTATGTTTTTTCGAGTGATAAACGTTGGGCAAATTACGAATATATCATGGCCGATATTTTCGATCATGTGATGGCATCAGTAAGATATTTTGATCTTGAAATTTTTGAATTGCCTTCTCAGATTGGCAAATTAGAATAGAGTTTTTTTAACCGCAAAGAACGCTATCCCGATAGCTATCGGGAACGTAAAGTTCGCAAAGTTTTTACACAAAGCTTTGCGAACTTTGCGTTTATACTAAATACAGCTTATAAAAAAACTTGCGTGCTTTGCGTTTAAAATATACACAAACCACTTCAACTTGAAACTTGAAACTTGAAACAAAACTACTCCTTCTCTATTCTTTCAAAAAGAAACTCTGGATTTTTATAGTCAATTGGAACTTCGGGAACATAACATGGAAGATTAAAATAAGTTCCAATTACTCCTTTTCCCAAATAAAGTTTATTGTCTTTCTTTAAAAGTGCTAAAGGGACTCTTTTCCATGCTCCGCCAAAAGAAATATAGTGATAATCTCCGCGAAGCGTATCGCCTCTTAAATCTCCTCTTACATCCCCAGAATCTTTTCCAGTTCCATAATGCGAAATTTCATAGCGTCCGTAAAAGCGTTTGTTATTTATATGAATATCTAAAACAGCTGTATCTTTATTATTTACAGCACGATATAAAGCACGGTTATATTTTTCTTTGTCTTCTTTAGAATTACAAGAAGCGAATAATAAACAGAGAAACAGAAATAATCGCATAATTTATTTTTTATAAAAACAAAAATAGGTTTTTACTGTTGGAATATTTAGTTAACTTTAAAGAAAACTAAAAACAAAACCCCATGGAAGATAGAGACACTTTTTTAAAAGAATTCAGAGGCGAAACTTTAGGAACTGTAAGTGCTCAATCTTCACCAGATGAGTTATTTCAAAACCAAACAATCAGGCCGATTTTTAAACTCCAAAACGATTTGTTTGTTGCAGTTTTTATTAATTACATCAATAAGAACAAGCGTGATTTTTATTCTTATTCGGTTGAGAAGAAACTACAAACTATTGAAAATTCAATTCAGAAAGATATTAAGTTCCGAAATTCTCTAAAAGGAATCGTAATGGGACTTTTTACGCTTGACGAATATGATACTTATATTCAAAATTCATCTAATTTAAATAAACGAATGATGAATTTATTAATTGAAAGATTGAAAAGTCAAGTGCAACTTTTTGAAGTGGAATCTGATTCTAAATAACAATAATGACTAAAGCATACCATTATCTGTACTTTCGTACTTATGAAATTATTTCGAAAACAAATAAGACTTCGGCAGAATCTTCAACCGCTAGATTTTTATCTATTCTTTTTTTAATAAATATATTGACTTTATATTCTTTATTTTTTAAGTCATTTAATGATATTGCTTTTTACAGTTTTAGCGCTCTTGGTATGATTGTATCAATTCTAAATCTAAGATATTTTGACAATGCTAAGAATAAATTTATCCTATATGAATTTAAAGATTTAAAAATAAATAGGATATATAAAATACTTGTTGATAGCTATCCTTATCTATCTTTTATATTTTTATTTAGCTCACTTGATGTTGGATTTTATGCGATTTACTATTTTATTGGAATAGTAATTTTGATAAAAGCTGTAACCTATTTTTGGAACTTATAATTTGAAAACATGTTTGAGCAATTCCGAAACAAATTTCCTTTATCAGAAGAAAAATGGAACGAATATGTCGGTCATTTTAATCGAATTGAAGTTCCTGCTAAAACAACGCTTTTAGAAGAAGGTGAAATTTCAAAAAAGCTTTTTATAATTGAAAAAGGCTGTATAAGAGTTTGGTTTAATAATAACGGAAAAGATCTGACTTCACAGTTCTTTTTTGAAAATCAAAGCGTGGCTTCGATCGAAAGTTTTATGAAGAAATTTCCAAGTCCAGCTGTAGTTGAAACAATTGAACCTTCTGTTTTATGGTGGATTCACAAAGAAAATCTTGATATTATAATTGAAGAAATCAAAGAAATTCCGGAGTTGAGAGATCGTTTGATTGATATGCTTTTTCAAAGAACTTTTGATTATATGAAACACTTTTTTTCTTTCATAAAAGATTCTCCTGCTCAGCGTTATCTTAGTTTAATTCAAGAAAAACCTCAAATTGTTCAAAGAGTTCCACAGCATTATATTGCGTCTTATTTAGGTATTAGTACGGTGCATTTAAGTCGAATTAAAAGTAAATTGCTTCAGAATAAATAGCCTTTTTCATTTGATAACAAATGTTATCGTTTGTCCATAAACGGCTTTCTAATTTTGCTTCATAAAATTTAATAATTATGAAAGCAGCAGTAGTTTGCAAAAAAGGCGAATCGCCAAAATATACAGAATTTCCAGAACCAATTGTATCCAATGAAAACGGAGTTTTAGTTTCGGTAAAAGCCGTAGCTATTACAAATTTGGATAAAGGAATTGCAAGTGGAAAACATTATTCTTCAGAAAAAGAAAATCAAAACGGTTTTGTAGTAGGAAGCGACGGAATTGGCGTTTTAGAAAACGGAACAAGAGTTTACGCCCGCGGAATCTCAGGAACAATCGCTGATAAAGCTTTAGTAGAGAAAAGCCGAATGGTAGTTTTGCCTGACGGAATTGATGATGCAACAGCCGCAGCGATGCCAAATGCAATTGCAGGCTCTGTAATGGCACTTCGTTTTAGGGCTGGAATAAAACCAGGCGAAACGGTTTTGATAAACGGAGCAACTGGTTTTACAGGCCAATTGGCAGTTCAAATCGCTAAGTATTATGGAGCTAAGAAAATAATCGTTACCGGAAGAAATGAAAAAACTCTTGAAAACCTTGTAGAATTGGGTGCTGACGAAATTATTTCTCTAAAGCAAAGTGATGAAGTGATTTTTTCTCAATTAAAAGAAAGTCATCAAAATACTCCAATTGATATTGTAATTGATTATTTATGGGGTTCTTCTGCAGAACTTATTCTTTCTGTATTAAAAGGAAATGGAAATTTCACTCCTAAAACTCGTTTTGTAAATATCGGTTCCATGTCTGGAGATACTATTCAGTTATCTGCACAGATTTTGCGAAGCGTTGATCTTCAGTTGTCTGGTTCAGGATTAGGAAGCTGGACAAAAGATGAAGTCAAATTATTATTTTCTGAAATACTTCCTGAAATGTTTCTTTTGGCTTCTAAAAATATATTAAAAATAAATATTGAAACAGTGAAAATTTCAGATATTGAAAAAATGTGGAACGCAGAAGTTCCAGATGGAAAGCGATTAGTGGTTGTTATTTAAAGCTTCTAAGGTTCTAAGTTGCTAAGATTCTAAGATTCTAAGTTTTTTCTTAGCATCCTAGCAACTCAGCATCTCAGAAACTTAGTATCTTAGCAACTCTAATAAGGTTTCCTCAAATCGATCTCTAGGCAAAAACTGATCTTCAAGTGCTTTTGTAAACGGAATTGGAGAATCTAGACTTGCTACACGTTTTACTGGAGCGTCAAGATATTCGAAACAATTTTCCATAATTAAAGCCGAAATATCACTTGCAATTCCACCAAACATTGTGTCTTCCTGATAGATTATAGCTTTTCCTGTTTTCTTAACTGAAGCGAAGATTGTTTCAGTATCTAAAGGTTGCAACGATCTTAAATCAATTAAATCAGCATCGATTTCTGGGTGTTTTGCTAAAGTATCTAAAGCCCAGTGAACTGGTGCGCCAAAAGCAACAATTGTGACTTTAGAGCCTTCTTTTAGTAAAGCCGCTTTTCCAAACGGAATGGTATAGTAATCAGTTGGAACATCTTGATAAATACTTCTGTATAATAATTTATGCTCGAAAAATAAAACCGGATTTGGATCATTTACAGCTGTATTCAATAATCCTTTTGCGTCATAAGGAAATGCTGGATAAACTACTTTTAAACCAGGTGTTTTAGTAAACCAAGCTTCATTTGTCTGAGAATGAAATGGACCAGCTTGAGTTCCTCCGCCACAAGGCATACGAACAACAACATCGGCATTTTCGCCCCAGCGGTAATGAGATTTAGCCAATAAATTTACAATTGGATTAAAACCTGTTGAAACGAAATCAGCAAATTGCATTTCCACAATTGCTTTATAGCCATTGATTGATAATCCCATTCCAGTCGAAATAACAGCACTTTCACAAATTGGCGTATTTCGTATTCTGTCTTTTCCAAAAGCATCAACAAAACCATCAGTAATTTTAAAGGCTCCGCCATATTCAGCGATATCTTGCCCCATAATTACTAAATTTCTATGACGCCACATAGATTGCTCTAAACCATTGCGGATGGCATCTATAAATCGAATATTTTTTGTATCAGAATTATGTGTATATTCTTCATATTGAAATGGTTTGTAAACATCATCTAATTCTCCACTGTAAGTTGGTTCGATTTCAGGCTCTGCATTTGCCATTGCCCAATTTTCATCAATTTCTTTTTTTATTTCAGCGTGAAATTGCTCGTCTTGTTCAGTAGTTAGAATTCCGTTTTCAACCAAATATTTTCTATAATTTGTAACAGGATCTCTCAATTCCCATTGATCCATTAAATCCTGAGGAACATATTTTGTACCACTTGCTTCCTCGTGCCCGCGCATTCTGAAAGTTTTAAACTCTAACAAAACAGGACGCGGATTCTCTTGCATTTCTTTCTTTAGCTGAGATAATTTGTTATAAACTTCAACAATGTTATTTCCATCAATAATCCAACTTTCAATTCCGTAACCAATTCCTTTATCTGCAAGGTTTTCGCAAGCATATTGTTCGTTTGTTGGTGTTGAAAGTCCGTAACCATTATTTTCAATCACAAACATTACTGGCAGTTTCCAAACCGCTGCAATATTCAAAGCTTCGTGAAAATCTCCTTCACTTGTTGCGCCTTCTCCAGTAAAAACAGCTGTGATTTTTTTATTGTCTTGAAGTTTATTCGCAAGAGCAATTCCGTCAGCAATTCCTAATTGCGGACCCAAATGCGAAATCATTCCTATAATATTGTATTCTTGTGTTCCAAAGTGAAAACTTCTATCACGGCCTTTTGTAAAACCATTTGCTTTTCCTTGCCATTGCGAGAATAAACGATGAAGAGGAATTTCTCTTGTCGTAAAAACACCAAGATTTCGGTGCATTGGAAGTATATATTCTGATTGATCTAAAACGGCTGTAACTCCAACAGCGATTGCTTCTTGGCCAATTCCAGAAAACCATTTAGAAACTTTTCCTTGTCGAATCAAGATCAGCATCTTTTCTTCGATCAATCTAGGTTTTAATATTTTTTTATATAAATCTAATAATTCAGTATTGGTAAGGTTTTGTCGGTAAAAAATCATGTATTTTTTTCTTTTTTTGGTGTTTCAAATATAACAATTTACGGCAATTTTATTGGATTCTGAATTAAAATTTTAATCAGAAATTTGCTTTTAAGGGCTAGGCTTAAGATTATTTTCTAAAATATTATCTACCTTTGTTAGCGAAAGGTGCTTATGACACCTTTCTTCTTTAAATAAAAAATGTAAAGTATGCAAAACATTCCTAGTGTAGACTTACGTGATTTCCTTTCGGACGACCCGAAACGTAAACAAAAATTTGTAAATGAAATCGGCAGTGCATTTGAAAACATTGGCTTCGTAGCCTTAAAAGGTCATTTTCTTGATGATCAATTGGTAGACGAACTTTATGGAGAAATTAGAAAATTCTTCTCCTTGCCAATAGAAACTAAGCATAAATATGAAATTCCTGGAATCGGTGGACAAAGAGGTTATGTTTCTTTTGGAAAAGAACATGCTAAAGGACGCAAAGAAGGAGATTTAAAAGAATTTTGGCATTTTGGTCAATACGTTGACAAAGATTCAAGATGGGCTTCAGAATACCCAGACAATGTTGAAGTTACCGAATTACCACGTTTTAATGCAGTTGGTAAAGATGCGTATCAAAAACTAGAAAAAACTGGAGTTTATGTTTTAAGAGCTTTAGCTTTACATTTAGGTTTAGATGAGTTTTATTTTGACAATTATGCAAAAGAAGGAAACTCAATTTTAAGACCAATCCACTACCCTCCGATTACTTCTGAACCAGAAAACGCAATTCGTGCAGCAGCTCACGGTGATATCAATTTGATCACTTTATTAATGGGAGCTCAAGGTAAAGGATTGCAAGTTCAGAATCATAATGGCGATTGGATTGATGCGATTGCTGAAGATGATGAATTAGTAATTAATGTTGGTGATATGTTGTCTAGACACACTAACAATAAATTAAAATCTACGATTCATCAAGTGGTAAATCCACCAAGAGAATTATGGGGAACTTCTCGTTATTCAATTCCTTTTTTCATGCATCCAGTAAGCGATATGCGTTTGGATTGTTTAGAAAATTGTATTGACGAAGAAAATCCGAAAAAATACGAAGATATTTCTGCTGGCGAGTTTTTATATGAGCGTTTGGTAGAGTTAGGTTTAATCAAAAAATAACCTTTTCAATCTTCAATAATTTAAAATTCCAAATTCCAAAACTATTTTTTTGGGATTTGGAATTTAATTTTTAAAAACTCACTATATTTAGAATTTAAAATAGTTTTATGGACTTAAAAGATCAATTAAAGAATTTATTTCCAGAGCATGTTGAATCAAATGAGCCAGAACAAGTTGAAGAACAAGAACATGTTCTTTACGTTCAGAAAGAGCCAATGATCTGTAAATTTGAAAAACGAAAAGGAAAAGCAACCACAATTATTGAAGGTTATGAAGGTTCTGACGAAGATTTTAAAATCTTAGCCAAAGAAATCAAAACCAAATTAAGTGTTGGCGGAACTTTTAAAGATGATTCAATTATAATTCAAGGCGATTATCGAGATAAAATTATGGCAATCTTAAAAGAAAAAGGATTTAAAACCAAAAGAGTTGGAGGCTAGAAAAGTTTCACGTTTAAAGTTTCAAGTTTTCCAAATAACATGAAACATGAAACATGAAACATGAAACTTGAAACTTTAAACAAAAAAACTTAGAACCTTAGCATCTCAGAACCTTAGAAACTTAAAAAAAAAAATGATTCAATCATCAGAATTAATACTAAACCCAGACGGAAGTGTTTACCACTTAAACCTTCGTCCTGAACATATAGCACACGACATTATTTTTGTTGGTGACCAAAACAGAGTAGAAAAAATAACTCAGTTTTTCGATTCTATCGAATATTCAACTCAAAAAAGAGAATTTAAAACCCAAACTGGTATTTATAAAGGCAAAAGAATTTCTGTCGTTTCTACAGGAATTGGACCGGATAATATTGATATTGTTCTTAATGAATTAGATGCTTTAGTAAATATCGATTTAAAAACGCGTCAGCCAAAAGAAGAATTAACTTCTTTGAATATTATCAGAATTGGAACTTCGGGTTCTTTACAAGCAGATATTCCAGTTGATAGTTTTGTAATGTCAAAATTTGGTTTAGGATTAGATAATATGCTTCGCTCCTATTTAATTGATGATGTTTCTATCACAGAAATTGAAGATGCGTTTGTAAAACATACCAATTGGGATTCAAAAAAGGGTAAGCCTTATGTAACGCAATGTTCTGAGAAATTAGAAAAACTAATTGAATCAGATCAAATTTTCAAAGGAATCACAGCAACTGCTGGCGGATTCTATGGCCCACAAGGAAGAGTTTTGCGATTGAATATTCAAGATGAAGAATTGAATAATAAAATGGATAATTTTAGCTTTAATGAAACTAAAATTACTAATTTAGAAATGGAAACAGCAGCGATTTACGGACTATCAGCTCTTTTAGGCCATAATGCTTTATCATTAAATGCTATTATTGCCAATCGTGCAAGTGGAACTTTTAGTGAAGATCCGTATAAAGCTGTAGATGAATTAATTGCTTACACATTAAATAAATTGGCTTTTAGCAAATAGTTTTAAAACAAAAAGATATGTTTTTACGAGTTGCACGACATACTAACGACTTAGAAAGGATCGAAAATTTTTATGTTGAGATACTAGGTTTTGAACGATTAGGTGGATTCGAGCATCATAATAATTACGATGGAGTTTTTATTGGAAAACCAGGTTTAGACTGGCATTTTGAATTTACCCAATCTCAAGTTTCGGCAAAACATACTTTTGATGAAGACGACGTTATGGTCTTATATCCTAAAACTATTGCAGATTACGATAAATTAGTAAACAAATTGAAACAGCAGAATATTTCAATTATACCTTCTTTGAATCCTTTTTGGAATGAAAACGGAAAAATGATTCAGGATCCTGATGGTTATAGAATTGTTATATCGCCATTAAAAGCTGTTATAAGTGAAATTGAATAATGGAACAAGAAACGCATAAAAAAATATTATTTAAATACTATAGTGATTATTTAGACGAAGTAGTATCTGAAACCATGTGGGCAGAAATTATTGATCTAGAAAAAGGTCTTTTTAAATTGGATAATATTCCATTTTTTGGCCCTTTAATTGCAACAGACGACATTTTTTACGCAGAATATGATGAAACAGAAGAACGTTTCATGCATAGAAAAACGATTCAGAATTCTGGAAATTCGATTGTTCAAATTGCTATTCTGGAAAAAGGTTTTGATAAAGAAATTATCCGAGAAAAATTAAAGGCAATAAATTGTTTGTCGGAAGGTTTAAACGAAACTTTTTTTGCTGCAGAAATAGCAAAAGATGTAGATTATTCTTTAGTAAGAAGTCTTTTAAACGAATATGAAAGTCAAGATATCATTGAATTTGCTGAGCCTTGCCTTTCAGAAAAACACAGAGCAGATTTATTAAAAAACTAAAACTAAAATTTTATTTAAACACATAGAAACATAGATTTTTATAGAATCTGTAAAGATTATAGAAAAAGCAAGCTTTAACACATAGTCCCGAAGCTTCGGGATGAACTGAAATTAGTGAAACGCCTTTTTTAGAATTTGCAAAAGCTATGTTTCTATGTGTTAAATAATTTTGAGTAACAAATAAAGCTAACCATATTAAATCATAAGATTACGCATACGCATACCAAGCAAGCAACTTAACTTAAACTTAAAATAAATGAAAACTGTCAAAATTGCGGGTGTTCCGGAACACTTCAATTTGCCATGGCATCTCTGTATTGAGAACGGCGAATTTGAAGAAGAGAACATCGACTTACAATGGACTAATGTTCCAGAAGGAACAGGGAAAATGTGTCAAATGCTTCGCGACGGAGAAACAGATTTAGCTGTTATTTTGACCGAAGGAATTCTGAAAGATATTTCAGCTGGAAATCCGAGCAAAATTGTTCAGATTTATGTGCAATCTCCTTTAATTTGGGGAATTCACGTTGACGCAAAATCTGATTTTCAAACTTTGAAAGATCTAAAAAACAAAAAAGCAGCTATTTCAAGACTTGGCTCTGGATCGCAATTAATGGCTTATGTGAATGCAAATGAGCAAGGCTGGGAAATGGACGATCTTCAGTTTGAAATAGTAAATACAATTGACGGTGCTGTCGATGCTTTAACAAACAAAAAAGCCGATTACTTTATGTGGGAACGTTTTATGACAAAACCTCTTGTAGATAAAGGTATTTTTAGACGTATCGACGACTGCCCTACTCCTTGGCCTTCATTTATTATTGTAGGACGCGACGAGTTCTTGAAAAAGAATGCCAAAGTGGTAGAAACCATTCTTAAAATCATCAACAAAACAACTGTTGATTTTAAAGAAATTCCAGAGATTGACAAGAAATTGTCTAAACTATTCAATCAAAAAGCTGAGGATATTAAAGAATGGCTGAAATTGACACAATGGTCACAGAAAAACCTAACCGAAAAGTCTTTTAATAAAATTCAAAATCAATTATTTGATCTGGGAATTATTGATAAAAAAAGTATTTTTGTAGAAACCGTAAAAGCACTGTAATACTGCTTTTTTGATTCGTATGATGAAATTCCCTAAAATTGACTTTCCGCAGTTAAAATCTAAACTACAGGTGAAATCACCGTGGGACAGGATTATTATTTCGCTGTTGAGTCTTTTGATTACTATTCCGATTTTCATCATACTGCATCAAAATTTGATCGATTTAGAATGGGCTTTCAATCTAGATCGTGTATTCATCTTTATATTTGTCTTTACAGCAATATTTTTTCTTCTGATGTATCTCAGAACAATAATTATTTTATGCGTTGCAGTTTATTTGTTAATCCTGTTTTACGGATCTGTAATTGGAAATTATGGTTTTAGTGAAATCTCAGAAGATTATAATTCGATGATTTACACCATGTCTGACAATCCATATCCGCAAGATATAATTGTAGCAAAACTACTTCCGTTTCCTAATAAAACAAAGATTATCAATGCGATAGAATATCAAAACCCTAAAGTGCGAAATTTTGCTATTATGGCAACAACGAAACATTTTAAAGGCATTAGAGGATATTCAGATTATCGCACTATAATTCAGTGTTTTGCTGTTTTTAAAGAAATCAACAGCAGATGGAATTATGTAAACGATCCAAAAGAAGGTGATTACATCGCAACTGCCAGTGAATCTTTAGATTATTTCTCAGGCGATTGCGATGATCACTCTATTTTGATGGCTGCAGCTGTTCGTTCTATTGGCGGAACTCCACGCCTTATTCATACTAAAGGGCATATTTATCCTGAAATTTTAATTGGTTCAATGATTGATCTTGAAAAAGTCAATTATCTGATTAAAAACGTATTATTCGTAAAAGAGAGTTATGGTAAAAAACTTCATTACCATATAGATGAACGTGGGCAAGTTTGGATGAATCTGGATTACACAGCAACTTACCCTGGAGGGCCGTTTATGTATGAGGAAATTTTAGGAGCTTTAACCCTTAATTAAGATACCTCTAAAAGTTCAAAAATCTCATTCAGTTACCTTTTTAACTATAATTGTAATCTACTGAATATCAGTTTAACTCCCGAAAACAAAGGTTTTTCAGATTAAAGGCAGTTTGAAATTAGAAGTAAAAAAAATCTTTATAAATATTTGATTACGAATATTTTAATGTCATTTTTTTTTGTAACTTTTTCCTGTTTAACTTTTAATCACAAAATCATGAAAAACTTTAAATTATTTACCCTCGTAATTGCAATTGCTGTCGTAATAGTTTCATGCCATCTTAAAAGAGACAAGCTTGTGAATTCATGGAAAGTTACTGCAGTAGAACCCAAAGAAACTGTTTCTGATTCTACAAAAAACGCGATTTTAGCCAACGGAACGCTTACTTTTACTGAAGATGGTCACGTTACCGGATATTTGCTTCGTGAAATCACGGACGGAACTTACGCGTTAACACAAAAAGGTAAAAAACTCGTTATAAAAGATGAAGTTGGTACACCTTATGTTTGTGAAAGTACTATCACAGACGATCAATTAATTCTAGATACCAAAGAAGCCAAACTGACATTTAGTAAAATTTAAATATTAGGATTACAACGTAATTCAATGCTAAAAAACCATTCTTTTCTATCGTTAAGAATGGTTTTTTGATTTTTAGAACTAAAATAAATATCTTTGCTCCTCTTAAAATAAGTATTACGGTATGTGAAAAATAATTTCTTTCAGAAAATTTAGCAAGTAACCACAGTTTTGTGGCTGCTTAATTATTTATCTATAAAAGAAAGGAATTATGCTTATTCTTCAAAATATCTCATATCAGCATGAGAATAAAGACATGCTGTTTCAAAACATTAGTTTTAGCTTAAATAATCACGATAAAACCGCACTAATTGGAAATAATGGTGTGGGAAAATCTACATTATTAAAAATCATTTCTGGTGAATTACAACCATTTTCAGGACAAATAAATCAAAACTCAAAACCTTATTTTGTACCTCAATTATTCGGTCAATTTAATGATTTGACAATTGCCGAGGCTTTAAAAATAAAGGAAAAATTAACTTCACTTAAAGAAATACTTGAAGGCATTGTAACCGAAGAAAATTTGCAATTATTAAATGACGATTGGACAATAGAAGAACGTTGTAATGAAGCTTTGTCTTACTGGCAACTTAACGACTTAGATCTGAATCAGAAAATGGAAACTTTAAGCGGTGGACAGAAAACAAAAGTCTTTTTGGCTGGAATTATGATTCACGAACCTGATGTGGTTTTACTGGACGAACCAAGTAATCATTTGGATTTTGCAGGAAGAACGTTGCTTTATGATTTTATTAAATCGACTTCTAGTTCTTTACTTATTGTTAGTCACGACAGAACACTTCTGAATATTTTGGAAAAGACTTTTGAAATGTCCAGAAACGGAATTTCGGTCTACGGCGGAAATTATGGTTTTTATAGCGAACAAAAAAAGATCGAAAATAATGCTTTAGAACAAGATGTTCAGAGTAAAGAAAAGGCATTAAAAAAAGCCAAAGAAAAAGAAAGGGAAACTATTGAACGCCAAAACAAATTAGATTCGAAAGGTAAAAAGAAGCAGGAGAAATCTGGTGTTGCCAGAATTATGATGAATACGCTTCGAAATAAAGCCGAAAACAGCAGTTCGAAATTAAAAGATGTTCATGCGGAAAAAATCAGCGGTATTTCTGAAGATTTGCGCCAATTACGTTCTTCACTTCCTGCAATAGATCAGATGAAATTCGGATTTAATAATGCTTCTTTTCATAAAGGAAAAATCATTTTTAAAGCTTTAGAAATAAATTATAAATACAATGACCATTTCCTTTGGAAAGAAAATCTAAGTTTTGAAATTCTTTCGGGAGATCGCATAGCTATAAAAGGACAAAATGGATCAGGAAAAACGACTTTAATTAAAATTATACTTGGCAAATTAGCTGTAGAGCAAGGAAATGTTACTTCTTTAGCAAAAAAAACAATTTATATAGATCAGGATTATTCGTTGCTAAATCAAGACCTTAAGATTTATGAACAAGCCCAGGTTTTTAATGATTGTGGCTTGGAAGAACATGAAATCAAAATGAGATTGAATCGTTTTTTATTTTCTAGAAATGATTGGGACAAGCCTTGCAATTCCTTAAGCGGAGGCGAAAGAATGCGTTTAATGATCTGTTGCCTAACAATTAGCAATGAATTTCCTGAGGTCATAATTTTAGACGAACCTACAAATAATCTGGATATTCAAAATATCGAAATTTTGACAGCTGCAATCAATGAATACCAAGGAACTTTGCTTGTGATTTCGCACGATCAATTGTTTTTAGAACAAATTAATATCGAAAAAAGTATTTTGCTGTAAAATAAAAAATGTTAGCGCTGAGAATTATCTTGGCGTTTTCTTTTAGTATTAATTTGATATTCAAAAAATTAAAATTCCGTAAATTGCAGTAAAGACTGATAAAATTCAATCTGTTATAAAAATAAAGTTTTTTATAAATTCAAATTGCACGTTTAATTAAAATCTAAAATTTTATGAGACCAAAAAACAGAATTTTTTCCGCCCTGCTTGCTTTTACTTTATTAATAACTGAAACTGTTTTGCCTTGTACGAGAGTTGTTTACGAAGGTTTAAATGGAACAATCATTACGGCTCGTTCAATGGATTGGCGTGGAGAAATTCCTGCTAATTTGTGGATTTTTCCTCGTGGTATAGAACGATCTGGCGAAGTTGGAACTAGTTCTATCAAATGGAAATCGAAATATGGCAGTGTGATTACAAGTTCTTGGGATATAGCTTCTTCTGACGGAATGAATGAAAAAGGACTTGTTGGTAATCTTTTATGGCTTGTAGAATCGCAATATCCGGCATTTGAAAAAAACGGAAAAGTAAAAGGTTTGGCGGTTTCTTTATGGCTTCAATATGTTTTAGACAATTTTTCTTCGGTTGCGGAGACTGTTTCTGCTTTAGAAAAGAATGATTTTGTTATTGCTTCATCTCATATTCCTGGAACGAATATTTTTGCAACGGTACATTTATCTGTTTCTGATTCTAGCGGAGATAATGCTATTTTTGAATATATAAATGGCAAACTGGTAATTCATCACAATCGAAAATATGTTACAATGACAAATTCTCCAATTTTTGAAGAACAGTTGGCTATAAATACCTATTGGAAAAGCATTCCCGGAACTATTATGCTTCCTGGTACCAATAGAGCCGCAGATCGCTTTGTGCGAGCTTCTTATTATATAGATGCAATTCCGAAAACAGATGATACGAGACGAGCTCTGGCAAGTGTCTTTGGTGTTATTAGAAATTGCTCTGTTCCGCTGGGAATTGCTTCAGAAACCGAACCAAACATCTCCTCTACCCGCTGGCGAACAGTTGCAGATCAAAAAAATCTAGTTTATTATTTTGATAATGTTTTAAATCCGAATGTGATTTGGGTGGAATTCAATAAAATTGACTTTAGCGAAAAAGCAAAAGTTAAAAAATTAAGTTTGGCTAATAACGAAAATTATTCTGGAAATTCATTAAGTTATTTCAAGGAAACTAAGCCATTTCAATTCGCTGGATTAGATTAAAAGCAAATAAAATGAAATTATAAACCCTTCAAATAGAAATGTTTGAAGGGTTTATTTTAAAAATAAATTAAAAAAAATATTGCGCAGTCAAATGACTTCATTATATTTGCAGTCAAATAACTGCATAATGGAAATTAGAAGAGATGTTTTTCAAGCAATAGCTGATCCGACCCGAAGAGCTATTTTAAGTTTAGTTGCCATTCAGGCTATGACTCCTGGGGCAATTGCCGAGAATTTTAACTCGTCTAGACAGACGATTTCAAAGCATATTCAGATTTTGAATGAATGTGAACTATTACATCAGACACAAAACGGAAGAGAAATTTATTATCATTTAAATCCAGAAAAAATGAAAGAAATTGACAAATTCATCGAGCCTTTTAGAAAAATGTGGGATGATCGTTTTAATAAATTAGAATCAATTATGAAAAACTATAAAAAATAAACCATGGAAAAGAAAACAAAAATTCATGCGGAAGATGACAGGCTAGATCTTGTGATTACGAGAGAATTTGATTTGCCTGTAGAATTATTATTTAAGGCTCATACTGAATCTGAAATTGTTGCACAATGGATGGGAACAAAAGTCATAAAACTTGAAAGTAAAAAATACGGCGGATGGGAGTTTGAAACAAGCGATCCTAATGGAAATGTAGTTTTTAAAGCAAATGGGGTTTTTCATGATTTTGTTCCAAACCAAAAAATAGTACGAACTTTTGAAATGGATAACATCAATTTTGCGCCTCAGTTAGAATTCTTAGAGTTCGAAAAATTAACAGATGATACCAGTAAATTAACTATGCAAATTATTTACAAATCAATCGAGCATAGAACAACACAATTAAAACTGCCGTTTGCCCAAGGCTTAAATATGGCACATAATAGATTGGAAGAAATTGCAACTAAACTAAAATAACGTATTATGAGTAAAAGAAATAAAATTATCTATTGGATTGCTACGCTTTGGCTGGCTTTAGGAATGACTTCTACAGGAATTGTACAGCTTATACCATTAAAAGAAGAAGCAGAAATGATAAAACATTTAGGCTATCCGCTTTACTTTTTGACTCTTTTAGGAGTTTGGAAGCTTCTGGGAGTAATTGCAATTTTGATTCCGAAGTTTGGTTTGTTGAAAGAATGGGCTTATGCTGGTTTTTTCTTTGCAATGTCTGGAGCTGTAGTTTCTCATTTAGCTGTAAGAGATGAAGCTTCAGCGCTTTTTGGACCAATTTTATTAATTGTTTTAACTGTAATTTCTTGGTATTTCAGACCTGAAAATAGAAAGTGCAGTTCTAATTAAAAACACAAAATCATGAAAAAACAACTGACAGCAAACGAGCAAGAGGAACTTTTAAGTATTCTTGAAAAGCGTTTTGAGAAAAATAAAAATCGTCATGAAAATTTGGATTGGTCAAAAGTTGAAGCAAAACTAAAAGCAAATCCATCCAAATTATGGTCTTTGGACGAAATGGAAAGAACAGAAGGTGAACCAGATGTTATTGGTTATGACAAACAAACAGATGAATATCTTTTTGTAGATTGTTCTGCTGAAAGTCCCAAAGGGCGCAGAAGCATTTGTTACGATCACGAAGCGCTTGAAAAAAGAAAAGAGCACAAACCTGCTGACAGCGCTATAAATATGGCTCAGGAAATGGGAATTGAAATTTTGAATGAAGAGCAATATAAAGAACTTCAAAAGCTAGGAAAATTTGATGCAAAAACTTCTAGTTGGATTTTAACTCCGCCAGAAATTAGAAAACTTGGAGGAGCAATATTCTCAGATTTTAGATATAATACCGTTTTTGTATATCATAACGGTGCTGATTCTTATTACGCTGCGAGAGGTTTTCGCGGTTTGTTAAGAGTTTAAAAATTAAAGACCTTCAAATATTTTTGAAGGTCTTTTTTATTCTCTTAAAATCTTTTCCATTTTTTTGCCTTTGGCGATTTCATCAATTAATTTGTCTAGATATCGCATTTTTTGAATTAATGGATCTTCAATCTCTTCTACACGATAACCACAAATTACTCCTGTAATTTTAGAAGCATTCGGATTGAGTTCTGGAGCTTCTGCAAAGAACGTTTGGAAATCTACTTTCTTTTCAATTTGATCTTTAAGTTGTTCGTCAGTATATCCTGTTAACCATTTAATTACGATATCTAATTCTTCTTTCGTGCGGCCTTTTTTTTCTACTTTTTGAATGTATAAAGGATATACGCTAGAAAACAGTATTTTATAAATTCTTTCAGTTTTCATAATGCTATGTTTTAGGATAAAAGCTTTCATGTAAAGATAAATCAAAAGAAGAAAAAAGGAAAATGCAATGAATATTTTAATACCTTAGATTTAAAAATGACATTCTTTAAACAATCTTAAATAACTAATTATATGGAAAATAATTCAAATGAAATTACGCCAAAAGTTACAGGAATTGGTGGGATTTTCTTTTTTCTTGACAATCCGAAAGAAACTAAAGATTGGTATGCCAAAAATTTAGGATTAGAAATAAACGATTGGGGTTCTGCAAGTTTTGAATCTCGAAATCTTGAAAATCCAGAGCAAATTGAATCAACGCAATGGTGTCTTTTTAAGAAAGGTGATGAATATTTTTCTCCATCTAAAAAGGATTTCATGGTCAATTATCGTGTGCAAAATATCGAAGGACTTGTAGCGCAATTAAAAGCAAATGGTGTTACTGTTTTAGATGATATTGAAACGTATGATTATGGTAAATTTGTTCATATAATGGATACGGAAGGCAATAAAATTGAACTTTGGGAACCGGCTTAATTGTTAATGGTTAATTGTTGATGGTTGATTGTTAATGGTTGATAGTTAATGGTTGATAGTTAATGGTTGATAGTTAATGGTTGATAGTTAATGGTTGATTGTTGATTGTTGATAGTTGATAGTTGATAGTTGATAGTTGATTGAAGAATAAAAAGACTCTACTCTATATGTTTAATAAACTGGTTGAAATAAACTGCCATTCAAGGAATAAATTTTTACGGAAAATTGCTTCTAATTTATTAGAAAAACTGTATTGCTGCGAAATCAATTGTGCTGAAATGGACAAAAGTGTTTTGTTTGCGCATCACGGGCGCGGGTGTACAATTGTAGCTTCTAAAATCTGCGAAAATGTAGTAATTTTTCAAAACGTCTCAATTGGAGCTAATTTGAAGTATAATAAAATTAGTAATGAATGGGAAAATGTTGGAAATCCTATTATTGCTAAAAATGTTATAATTGCCGATGGAGCTAAAATTTTGGGTCCAATAGTAATTGGAGAAAATTCTGTTATTGGTGCAGGTTCTATTATTACGAAAGACATTCCGCCAAATAGTGTCGCTTTTGGAGTAAATAAATTCAAACCAAAAGACATGAATTACGATTTTATATTCAATCGAAATATGATACATCCAAGTAAGATAATTGAAGCGAATAAAAATTTAGTTAATGAATTTAATAACCAAAATAAATCGGTTTAAAAACATAAAAGCTCCAATATTTCTAATGGAGCTTTTATTTTATATATTTTCTTAATTCCAAATTTCATTCATTTCGGTCAGAATAATTGGTTTTCCTTCAGTTACAACAATTGTATGTTCGTGTTGCGCCATAAATCCGCCTTTATTTCCAACCATTGTCCAGCCGTCTTGCAACGTTTCTGCATAAGTTGAAGTTGTAGAAATAAAAGTTTCAATCGCAACGACAGAATTCTTCTTAAATCTTGTCTGATTAAAACGATCTCTATAATTTGCTATTTCGTGTGGCGCTTCGTGAAGACTTCTCCCTACTCCATGTCCAGTTAAATTCTTTATCACTTTATAGCCGCGTTTTTTAGCTTCAGTTTCAATTAAAAATCCGATATCTGAAATGCGAACACCGCCTTTGATGTTATAAATAGCTTTGTGTAAAATATCTTTTGAAGCTTCAACCAATTTTTGATGCTCGTTTACATCAGATCCAATAACAAAAGAACCTCCGTTATCTGACCAAAAACCGTCTAATTCTGCAGAAACATCAATGTTGATTAAATCTCCTTCTTGTAAAATTCTTTTATCAGACGGAATTCCGTGACAAAATTCGTTATCCACACTAATACAAGTCCAACCCGGAAAACCATAAGTCAAATACGGTGCAGATTTAGCTCCTAAATCGTTGAGAATTTGTCCGCCATAATCGTCTAATTCTTTTGTAGACATTCCGGGCTTGGCAAATTTTCTCATTTCTTTTAAAGTGAAAGCAACAGCTTCACTCGCTTTTTTCATTCCGATTAATTCTGCTTCTGTTGTTATTGACATGCTATTTTCTTTAATAATTTCTATTCAAACGAATTGCGGACTAAATTACCTCTTTTCTTTAAAACAAAGCGTTATTTAAATGCTAAAACCCTCATAAATTAAGAAAGTCATGAGGGTTTTAAGTTCTGCAAATTTAATTTTTACCACGGACTTTCTTCGCTTTCGTCTTCAATATCATTACTGAAGAACTTTCCAGTTGGTCCATTTTCGTCTAATAAAGTATGTTTTATAATAAAACTTGCTGCGCTTTCAACACTTCCTGGGCCACTGTGATGATTAAAATCGGTTGCGGTATAACCTGGATCGATTGAATTTACTTTAAACAGTAAATCTTTTAATTCGTGAGCCAAAGTAACCGTAAAAGCATTTAAAGCTGTTTTTGAAGAAACATAAGAAATCGCTTTTATAGCATAATATTTCCATGTGGGATCACTATGAAGAGTCAGCGAACCTAGGCCTGATGTAATATTGCTAATTCTTGGACTATCTGATTTTTTCAATAAGTCAAGAAAAGTCTGCGTAACGGTAATCACTCCGAAGAAATTCGTATCAAAAACTTTTTGAATATTTTCTATAGAAGTTGTAGAAGGATCTTGCGGAACATCTCCTAAAATCCCCGCATTATTGATTAAAATATCCAATTTGCCTTGCTCCTTCTCTATTATTTCTTTCGCACCCAAAACACTTTCTGCATTTGTAACATCAATTTGAATGGCTTGAATGTTTTGAAATCCTTTTTCGCTTAATTCTTTTACCGCTTCCTCGCCTTTTGCAAGATCGCGAGTTCCTAAATAAACAAATAATCCTTTTTCTGAAAGCTGTTTAGCTGTTTCTAAACCAATGCTTCTATTTGCGCCTGTAATTAATACTGTTTTCATTTTTATCTTTTTAAATTATCTTAAGCAAAGTTCCGCCGATAAAAAACAAAAACATTTGCCATATGACAAAAAGCGATTTAACGGATGTTTTTTCTAATTCTACTCAAAGAAGATTGTGTAATTCCGAGATAAGAAGCTAAATAAGAAAGCGGAACACGATTGATTACTTTTGGAAACATTTCCATAAATGACAAATAACGAGTTGTGGCGTCTTCTGAAACCAACGGACTTCTTCTGGCTACTTTCTGAATCAATGCTTTAGAAATTATTTTATGCACAATCGTGTCCCAGCCTACAATTGTATCCAATAATTCCTGCCAACCGGCTTTAGAAAACACGATAACTTTGCAGTCTGTCACAGCTTGAACATAAGCCGATGAGCAAATATTATTGTCAAAGCTTTCTAAATCTACAACCAGATTATTTTCGTCAATAAAATATTTTGTGATTTCTTCGCCTTTGTTATTGTAGTAACAAACACGCATTATTCCGTCAACGATAAATCCAACTTCGGCGGCGATTTTTCCAGCTTCAGAAAAATATTCTTCTTTTTTGAGTTCTTTTTCTTTGGCTTTCGTCAAAATTAAATCAATCTGCTGCTGATTTAAATTGCCAAACTGTAATATGTAATTTACTAATTCTTTCATGCACGAAAGTTAATCATAAGTTTTTATTGAGAATTTGCCATATGGCAAAAAAATACTGTAGATATATTTATATTAGCAGACAGAAAAGAAAATAATGAAATTAATTCAACAGCTTCTATTTATACTTTTTATTAATCTGGGATTTGGTCAGGATTATAGAGAAGCATCGATAATTTTTAATGATAGCAGTTCCATTCAAGGCTTTGCTGAAATAAAAGATAATGCCATTTATTTTAAAGTTAAACAAGAAGACAAAGCAGATAAATGGAGTTATGATTTTGCAAAAGGTCTAGTTTTTTCTGGTTATGGATATTCTGAAAAGTTTGAATACGTTGAATTTGAACATTCAAAACCAAAATTACTGCAAGTTGTTGAAGAAGGAAATGTAAATCTGTATAGATACGCGAAAGCACACTACAGAGGTAGAAATACAAATTTACCAATTGGAAAATTACCTTCTGATGAAGATGTAGTTTGGACAATGTCTGAAGCTTTTTATGTAAAACGTAAAAGTGAACCTTACGCAATAGATATTGAATTTAGCTTTAATTTAAGAGCAAAAAAATACTTTGGAGATTGTAAAAAAGTGGTAGAAAGAATCAATAACAAGAAATTCACCAAAGAGAATATCAAAGATATGGTCTTCTTCTATAATGAATATTGTGCGTCTGACGACGAATAATGGATTTAAATTACATTCCTGGCCAATACAAAAAATTAAATTTATGTCCGTCAGGATCTGAGAAACCAAAAGTGTAGCCAACTTCAAAATTCTCAGGTTCTGAGAAAATAGTTCCTCCAATTTCTTTTATTTTTTTGTACCAAAGATCCACTTCTTCTACACTGCTTGCCGACAAAGAAAATATAATCTCATTTTCGTTATTGGCATTTACGAGTTTTCCTTTTATAGCATCTTCTAATCTTTTTGGAGCAAAAAAGTTAATTACAAAATCATTTTCTCCAAAAACAAAACTTACCAATTCTTTTGTTTCTTGTCCGTTTTGTTTGAAATCCAGATCTGTATAAAATTGAATCGTTCTTTGTAAATCGTGAGAAACCAAATTGCCCCATATCATTTTAGTTTTCATAAACTTTAGCTTTAATTGATTTTTATCTAAGTTAATCAATTAATCTGTAAATGATTGTTTTTGAAGTCCTAAAAAGCAATTCCAAACTGAAAACCAACTGTAAAACTAGCAGGATGATCATTACCAAAGCGAACCGGTAAAGGCACAGCAACATAATAACTGCAGCTGTTGTTTTTAATTATGGTTTTATTGAAAACTGGCGTAAAACCGTATCGGCCGTTACTTTCAAAAGCGGCTCTTCCTGCAAAAGTGTACCCCTTTCCTAAAGCGACTAAAACTCCAGGATGGAACAATAAGCCTGTTACTTTGCTCGTTCCTTGATCGTCTTTTATATTTGGAACCATTTCGAAAGAAAATCCAATTTTTTCATTTTTCCAGATATTGATTCCAGTAGGAAATCCAACGGCGTAATAATCTCTAAAATTGACAGTTGTCTCGTCTTTATTAACCGTAACAATTGGATGCATTATACCAAAATACCCCGTTATTTTAGGATATGCTGATTGCGCGAAAGCTGATAAACTCGAAAATAATATTGCAATAAAGAAAGCGTGCTTAAGAAACATTGTTTTTATAGTTTTGGTTATAAAAACAAAATTAGAAGCTTCTAAAACCAAAAAATAGTATCTGGTTTACCTTTTGTATCTTGTTTACTTTTTTACCTTTTTTCTATAAGAAGATGGATTTTTACCTGTATGGAGTTTGAAAATTCGAGTAAAATGACTTTGGTCTGAAAACCCCGTCATATAAGCTATTTCGGTTAATGTATGAGACGAATTCTCAATAAGATTGATTGCTTTCTCGATGCGAAGTTTTCTAACATATTCACCAAAATTTAAATCTTCAAAATGTTTTGAAAATTCTCGGGATAAATAGGACGGATTCAAATCTAGTTCGTTTGAAATTTTCTTCAAATCAAAAGTAAATTGTGCGTCTATTTGATCTTGAATGATATTCTTTAAATCTTTAACCCAAGAAGGCGTTTTTCCAGAAGTTTTTTTGTCTTTTAGAAACTTGTTATAAACCTCATGTAATAATTTCTCAAACGGACTATTCTGTAAATGATTCTGCTCATACAAATGTGTTGCCCAACTATACAAAGCGTCATAAAGAATCATGCCTTTTTCTAAAAGTTCATAATCGTCTTTATTGTTATAAGCTAATCCAGCCGAAATTGCCCAAAGTCCAGCCGATTCTTTTGCAATTTCATGTCGGTCAGTATCTGCGCCACGGACAATTCCAGCAATAATTAAAACAGCAGGATCATTAATTTCATATTTTTTTACAATATAATCAAAAGTGCATTCTTCATTGTAATGTGTAAACTCTACATTTGGTATATCAAATGGAATTGCGTCTAATTCTTTTGCTTTAGAAATTACATCATCAAAAGGGACATAAATAAAATCAGCTTCGTGGTCAACAAATTTTCTAATAAGCCAAGGACAAGCGATTCGGTCAATTTTTGGTCTTTCTCTGGTAATCCATTTCATTTTGATGTAGTTTTGGATTTGTTTCTAAAAATATCAGCTAAGCTACATTTATTTGAGAAGCTTTCAAAAACTGAATTTTAAAAAATCTTTTAATCTGATTTAGAAGTACCTAAAAACTATTTCCTAAAGTTTTTAATTAATTACTAAAGATCAGACGATTTCCTTGTAAGGTTTTTCTATATTAGCTGAAATTAAAATATTTTATACCAAATGATCTTAGCTTTTGATACTTATTACTTTGATGATAAAGCAAAAACAATCTGTCTTGAATTTGCCGAATGGAACGAAGACAAAAACTTCAAGATTCATTCTGAAATAATTGGCAATGTAGAAGAATATATTCCTGGTGAGTTTTATAAAAGAGAATTACCTTGCATTTTAAGTTTATTAAAACAAATTGACCTATCGACAATTGAAACTATTGTAGTTGATGGATTTGTTTATTTAGATGATGAACAGAAATACGGTTTAGGCGGTTACTTATACGAAAAACTGAATAAAGAAATTCCAATTATTGGCGTTGCCAAAACAAATTTTGCTTCTATAGAAAAGAATAAAAAAGCTTTATTTAGAGGCGATAGCAAGAAACCTTTATACATTACTTCTATCGGAATTGATTTGGATGAAGCTTTTAAAAAAGTGGAAAGCATGGCCGGAGAATTTAGATTTCCGACTTTGCTGAAAGAATTGGATAGATTGACTAAAGAAAGCTGATTTATAAAAAAATTAGAGGATATAAAATTTTAAAAACAAACCACAAACGGCTGCGATTAGAATAATATAAGGCTCTTGAAGTTTCTTTATATAAATCAAGGTTAAAACCGTAATTACAGCAATAATTGATGTAGGAATATCTACAATACTTCTTTTTGCAATAACAAAAACAGAACCGACTAAAGCGCCTACAACCGCCGCAGTAATTCCTTCTACAAAAGCTATAACAGGTTTATTATTGGCAATCTTTTTAAAATAGGGTGCCATTGCTATAGTAAAAAAATAACAAGGTAAAAATGTTGCCAATGCAGCGACTAAAGCGCCTAAAAATCCGTTCACTAAATATCCTATGAATCCAACAGTTATCACAACTGGTCCTGGCGTAATCATGGCTACAGCAACCGAATCTAGAAATTGCTGTTCTGTTAACCATTGATTCTCTACAACAACACCTGAATGTAAAAAAGGAACAATTGCCAATCCGCTTCCAAAAACAAAAGCGCCAGCTTTAGCAAAGAAAATAGCGATTTTCATTAAGGTTGTGCTTTCATAATCCCAAAAAGATATTTGAAAAAGAATTATAGAGCTTGCTACTTTTGAATTCCACCAACGTGGAGGCGCTTTTGCAATCATATACAAAATCCCAGCGGTAACAAATAACAATATTTGTTCTTGTTCGGTAATATAGGTTATTGCAATGGCTAAAATAAAATAAAGCCATAAGAGCCAATTTGATTTAAAAGAAGCAATGTTGAACTTACCAATTGATTTTACTGTAAGCTTATAGGAACTCATAGCTATAATTCCAACAACAGCTGCGCCTACACCATAAAAGACGGCTTGTATCCAAGATAAACTACCATATAATCGGTATATAATTGCGAGTAAAACTACCATTATAAAAGAAGGAAGTATAAATGCAAATCCTATCAAGGTAGCGCCTATTATGCCGTAATGTACATATCCTAAATAAATTCCTAACTGTGCCGCCAAAGGGCCTGGAGCTAATTGAGCTAATGCTAAACCTTGTTTATATTCCTCTTCGGTTATCCAATTTCGATTTTCTACCAAATCTTTATGCATATAACCAACTAATGCCACTGGGCCTCCAAAACCAATAGAGCCAAGTTTTAAAAAGTACAAGGTTAATTCTCTTAAGCTATATTTTGCATTTGCACTCATAATTTAAAAACGTATTTCAAATTGAAAAATCAAAACTAGATTAATAGTATAATTTAAAATAGCATCTTATTTACCTTTTGTATCTAGATTACTTTTTTCCTAATTATTAATTTAACGAAAAGCCATGAAATTACAGTAAGGATAAAATCTTTTTTTAGGATTAATAATAAAGAAATTATTGAAAAACTTAATTCAAATAAAAAGCTCCTTAAGAAATTAAGGAGCTTTTTATATTAAAACCTATATCCAGCGCTTACGCCAATTTTATTTACGATATTATGGTCAGTTTTATTGGCATTAAATAACAAAAATCCATAGCCTAAATTTGCTTCCAAAACAAAACCACCTTTCGAAACCCATTTCCATCCTAAACCAACTCCAGTAGCAAGATCTATAACATCGGGATTTTCAGTAAAGGTAGAATGATCTTCTGATGTGTATATTTTCTTTCCGTCAATAGAAGTTAGCATTGTAAATCCTTCTAGGAAAAAACCTGCGGCATACTTTTTTCCGAAATATCTTCTGTAATAAGGAGAAATAGAATAGTTTAAGTCCTCGTTTTCGGTATTATTAAATACATAAAAATAAGAAATTCCTAAAGAAGATTTTGAATTCAAATGTCTTTCGTAAGTTGCTTGAAATGCTCCCATAAGAGGTCCAAGTACATTTACTTTGATTTCATTGTTTTTCTGATAAGGATTTTCGTTTGCTTCATTTTGAGCTTTAACCGATAAAAATGAAAGGAAAATTAAGATAACTAGTAATGTTTTTTTCATAAATTATAATAGTTTAAATTTGAAGTAAACATAAAATAATTTTAATATGAAGTTGTTAAATTGCGTTAAACGACTTGTTAAAACGAACACAAATTTTCGAGTCTAAAAAACTATTTTGATTGTAAAAGAATTGTTTAGCAATAAGAAATTAAGTTTTAAATAAGCGTGTATAAAGGTAAAAGAGTTGATTTTTGTTCAATGAATGGAAAACTATGAAAAAAAACATAATAGTCTTGATTTTGGTGTCAGTAGGATTTTTTTCTTGTAATCAAACTAGTAAATCGACACCAGAAAATGGTGGTGAAGATACTTTTGAGTTGATAAAAGATCAACAAAAATCTGCCAATACAGATAAAGGTGTTTATACTAAATATGAGTATACTAACTCTAAAGGTGCGAAATTGACAATACAAAACAGCTTTCCAAAAGGCGGAATAAAATATACTGATCCTAAAGGACACAAATATATCTATGCTGTATTTTGGACTCGAATAATTAATGAAACGGATAATCCGATTGAATTGAAAATTGACTTTCCTGTTGATTCTTATGAAATTCCGGCTTTACCAGGCAAATATTATAAAACATTGATTCCGTCTGATACGATGAAAATTCAGAAAATACCTTTATTTAATTACGGGTTAACGAATTTAGAACCTTTTTTGGATAAGAATATTGATAAACCGTCTTCATTAAAAAGAGCTGTCAAACCAAAAGAATCGACTGGATTTTATGTTGTAACACTTCGGTTGATTGGAGGTGGAGACAAATATGGTGTCTTACGAACAAAACTTAGTTTAAAAGGACAAAAACTTTTTTATAAAATCAGAGACAAAGAAATTGAGTGTGGAAGTATAGAAATAAAATAAACTTACTAAAAAGCAAAAAGCCTATAAATCGAAAGATTTACAGGCTTTTGTTTTTTGTGGGGAGAGCAGGATTCGAACCTGCGAAGTTCACACAGCAGATTTACAGTCTGCCCTCGTTGGCCGCTTGAGTATCTCCCCAAACTTGAGTGTTGATTAATTCATAAGCACTCAAAAATCGAAAAAAAAACTCCTTATAAATTTAAGGAGTTTCTTTGTGGGCGATGAGGGGTTCGAACCCCCGACCCCCTCGGTGTAAACGAGGTGCTCTGAACCAGCTGAGCTAATCGCCCTATTTTACTAGGTTTGCTATCGTTTCTGATAGCGTGTGCAAATATACACTTAGAATTTGTATTTGCAAGCCTTTTTATTAAAAAATTTGTGGGCGATGAGGGGTTCGAACCCCCGACCCCCTCGGTGTAAACGAGGTGCTCTGAACCAGCTGAGCTAATCGCCCTATTTTACTAGGCTGCTATCGTTTGTGATTGCGGGTGCAAAAATACGCTTAGATTTTGTATTTGCAAGCTTTTTTAGAAAAAAAATGAAATATTTTTTCGTGTTTTTATTTAGAAAGCTATTTTTCAATCCTTTAAAAAATAAAGTTTTTTTTCTCTTTCTTATAATTTCGTTAAAAAGCCAAATTAAAAGCTCTAATTCTTAATATTACTTTGTAGTGAATCGACTTAGTCATACCTTTGCATACCTTAATTGTATATTCAAATGGCAAGATTTCAAGAAAATGATTTACCGAAAGCTAAATTAAACTCTAATTCTCTTCAAAAAGCTCTCAGAATTTTTAAATATTCTAAAAATCACAAATGGAAATTTTTCCTAGGTTTGGTTTTTCTATTTCTAACAAGCGCCACTGCCCTTGCCTTCCCTAAATTAATGGGAATGCTTGTTGACTGTGTTACTAATAAAGACCTCTCTAAAGCCAACGAAATTGCGCTTGGTTTAATGGGGATTTTGGTGCTTCAGGCAATTTTCTCATTTTTTAGAATTTCATTGTTTGTAAATTTTACAGAAAACTCTCTTTCTAATATTCGTTTCGCATTGTATGAAAACCTGATAAAATTACCAATGTCATTTTATTCTCAAAAACGTGTTGGAGAACTTAATAGTAGAATTAGTGCTGATATTTCGCAGTTACAAGATACTTTTAGCACAACAATCGCTGAATTTTTGCGCCAATTTATTTTAATTATTGGAGGTTTTGTAATTTTAGGAAGCATTAGTCCAAAATTAACTTTCATGATGCTTGCAATTGTGCCTGTTGTGGCGGTTGCAGCTGTAATCTTTGGAAGATTCATTCGTAAATACGGAAAAAAAACACAAGATAAAGTAGCCGAAAGCCAAGTTATTGTTGAAGAAACATTACAAGGAATCAGCAATGTAAAGGCATTTGCTAACGAATGGTACGAAATTCAGCGTTATAAAAATAAGATTAGAGAAATTGTAAAAATCGCCATAAAAGGTGGTCAATACAGAGGTTATTTTGCTTCATTTATTATTCTATGCCTTTTCGGATGTGTTGTTGCTGTAGTTTGGTACGGAATAACATTGACAATTAAAGGAGAAGTTGAAGGTGTCGGTGATTTAATCTCTTTTGTATTATACACTACTTTTATCGGAGCTTCATTTGGTGGAATTGCCGAGATGTATGCGCAGATTCAAAAAGCCGTTGGTGCAACTGAGCGTGTTTTTGAATTATTAGAGGAAACTCCTGAAGAAATCAATGCTAAGCCTAGACTTACAGCTGTTGAGAAAATAAAAGGAAATGTTGCTTTTAAAAATGTAGCTTTTAGTTATCCTTCAAGAAAAGAGGTTCAGGTTTTAAAAGACGTTAATTTCAATGCTGAATTTGGACAGAAAATAGCAATCGTCGGACCAAGTGGTGCTGGAAAATCTACTATTTCATCTTTATTATTACGTTTTTACGATATAACTTCTGGAGAAATTCTAGTTGACGGAAAAAGTATTCACGATTATGATTTAGAAGAACTTCGTGGAAATATGAGTATTGTTCCTCAAGATGTAATTTTATTTGGAGGAACAATTAGAGAAAACATTGCTTACGGAAACCCAAATGCTTCAGAAGAGGAAATCATTGCAGCAGCTAAACAAGCAAATGCATTCAATTTTGTAGATGGTTTTCCAGAGAAATTTGAAACTTTGGTTGGAGAGCGTGGAGTTAAACTTTCGGGCGGACAACGCCAGCGTATTGCGATTGCGAGAGCTTTGCTTAAAAATCCAAGTATCTTGATCTTAGACGAAGCAACTTCTTCTTTAGATAGTGAAAGCGAAAAACTAGTTCAAGAAGCTTTAGAAATTTTAATGGAAGGAAGAACAAGTATTATTATTGCGCACAGGCTTTCTACAATTAGAAATGCAGATAAAATTTTGGTTTTAGATAACGGAAAAATTTCTGAAGAAGGAACACACCAAGAACTAATAAACTTAGAAAACGGAATTTATAAAAACTTAAGCAACTTGCAGTTTAGCAATTCTTAAATAGAAATTTCAATTTTTAAATTCCAAATTCCATAAAAAAAGCTCCAATATTAATTGGAGCTTTTTTTTATTTTAACTGTAAACTGAAACTGAGACTGAAAACTAAAAATTATTTCTCTTTTCTACGTTTACGTTCTGCTTTAATCATAGATAATTCACGGCTAGTTTGACCAGCAACAGAAGTGTTTTCTTCTGCACGTCGAATCAAGTATGGCATAACATCTTTTACAGGTCCAAATGGTAAGTATTTAGCAACGTTATACCCGTTTTCTGCTAAGTTATAGCTAATATTATCACTCATTCCGTATAATTGTCCAAACCAGATTCGATTATCGTTTTTAGCGATACCTCTCTGCTCCATCATTTCCATCAATTTATAAGAGCTCAATTCATTATGAGTTCCTGCAAAAATGGCCATTTTATCGATATGCTCTAACATATATTGTACAGCATTATCATAATTGATATCAGTAGCTTCTTTAGAAACACAGATTGGAGAAACATACCCTTTTTCTTCAGCTCTTTTGTGTTCTTTTTCCATGTAAGCACCGCGAACTAATTTCATTCCGATATAGAAACCTTCTGCTTTTGCAATTTCATGAAGTTTTTTCAAATAATCTAAACGATCCCAACGGTACATTTGTAAAGTGTTGAATACAATTGCTTTTTCTTTATTGTATTTGCGCATCATATCGGTAACCAAATCATCTGCTGCATCTTGCATCCAGCTTTCTTCACCATCAATTAATAATGCTACATCTTTTTTATGAGCTTCACTACAAACTTTATCAAAACGAGCTACTACTCTATCCCATTCTGCTTGTTCTGCAGGAGTAAAAGCTTGTTTTTCTCCTAATTTCTCATATAATTCAAAACGTCCTAAACCAGTTGGCTTAAATACCGCAAATGGAATTGCAAGACGTTCTTTTGCAAAATCTACTGTTCTTAGTGTCATTTCCAAAGCAGCGTCAAATTGCTCCTCTTCTTCTTTTCCTTCAACAGAATAATCCAAAACAGACGAAACTCCTTTTGTAAACATTTTGTCTACAACACTAAGGCAGTCATTTTCGTTTACACCACCGCAAAAGTGATCAAAAACAGTTGCACGAATTAATCCTTCTACTGGTAAATGAGCTTTAATTGCAAAATTAGTTACAGCTGTTCCAATTCTTACCAAAGGCTCGCTGTCAATCATTTTGAAAAGGAAATAAGCTCTATCAAGTTCCGTATCACTTTTAAGTGAAAAAGCAACTTGAGTGTTATCGAATATCTTTTCCATTAAATTTATTTTTTATGCAAATATAGAGAGTGTTTTGAATATTATTCATCAAAAGATATCATATTTTTTAATATCTTTAATCAGACTGCTGTTTATATTAAATTATGAAGTAAATGTTTACCCATTCTTAAAATTAGTTTTATTCTTAATTAGGATATAGATCAGTATTTTAAACAAATTAGCCTTAAAGTTTGAATATTATTAAACTAAAAATGCCTTATTTTTGCGCTTTCAATTAACTAAAGAATTATGCAATCTATTCAAGCCAACAATTATCTCGTACATTTCAACCAGAATGCTTACGAAGCTTTAAATAAACATTTAAGAGAAAATAAATATTCTAATATATTTATAATTGTAGACGATCAAACCAATGAATATTGTCTGTCTAAATTTATTCCTCTTGTTGAAACTGATTTGGCAATTGAAATCATAGAGTTTGAAGCTGGAGAAGCAAATAAGAATATTGAAACTTGTATTGAGATCTGGAATATTTTGACAGAACTTGGTGCCGATAGAAAATCTCTTATTATTAATTTAGGAGGAGGCGTTGTTACTGATTTAGGTGGATTTGTGGCTTCTACTTTTAAAAGAGGTGTAGATTTTATTAATATCCCAACTACTTTATTATCTATGGTTGATGCATCTGTTGGAGGAAAAACGGGTGTTGACTTAGGAAATCTTAAAAATCAGATTGGAGTTATCAATGTACCGCAAATGGTACTAATTGACACAAAATATTTAGAAACTTTGCCGCAAAGCGAAATGCGTTCAGGTTTAGCAGAAATGCTAAAACATGGTTTGATATATGATGCGCCATATTGGAGACAGTTTTCAGATTTAAAATCAATTGTTTTCGATGAATTAGATCAATTAATTTATCGTTCAGTTGAAATTAAAAATGAAATCGTTATTCAAGATCCAACTGAGAAAAATATCCGTAAAGCTTTAAACTTCGGACATACGCTAGGCCACGCTATTGAAGGATACTTCCTAGAAAGCAAAGAAAAAACGACTTTACTGCACGGAGAAGCTATTGCAGTCGGAATGATCTTAGAAAGTTATATTTCTCTTCAAAAAGGTTTAATTTCTCAAGAAGAATACAGAGAAATTAAAACTATAATTAAAGGTATTTATGAGGATATAATTTTTGAAGAAAATGACATCGATCCGATCTTAGAATTGTTAATTCACGACAAAAAAAATGAATACGGTTTAATTCAATTTGCATTAATTGAAGGAATCGGAAAGATAAAAATTAACCAATCCGTTGAAAATAAATTGATTCTAGATGCGTTTCAAGATTATAAATCTTAAACTTTTTTTAATCGAAAGCGTTGCATTTGGTATATTTTATTTTTTACATTTGCCCCATGAAAACAAACAAGCAGCAAAGACAATTTAGCTCTTATAGAAACCGCCTCAACAGTTCTTTACTTAGAATGTTGAATCGTTTTTATAATAGTAAAAGTCCGTTTTGTTTTGATGTTTTCCAATGTTCAAAAGCCGAGCACGAAAAACTGCCGATTATATTTGCCAATATTAGAGTTTGAATTTAAGATTTAGCATAAAAAACACTAAATTTAAAATACAATTACAATCTCTAAAACTTTGACAAATAAATGAATACAAAATATTCTGATCTAATAAACCAAACATACTACTTTCCACAAGAGGAATTTAAATTAAACAAAGACAACTTATTGTTTCACAACATCGATTTGATGAAATTGGTTGAACAATATGGTACACCGTTAAAGTTTACTTATCTGCCTCAGATTTCTGAAAACATAAATAAAGCAAAAGCTTGGTTCAGAAAAGCAATGGAGAAGAACAAATACGACGCAAAATACTACTATTGTTATTGTACAAAAAGCTCTCATTTTGAATATATTATGAATGAAGCTTTCAAGAATAACATTCATATAGAGACATCATCTGCTTTTGATGTTAATATTGTTGAGAATTTGTTGGAAAATGGTAAAATCAACAAAAGCACGTACGTAATTTGTAACGGTTTTAAAAGAGACGAGTACATTACTAACATTGGTAGGTTAATCAATAACGGACATAAAAATACTATTCCAATTATTGATAACTATGAAGAGTTAGATTTGCTTCAAGCAGAAATTAAAGGGAAATTCAAAATTGGAATCCGTATTGCTGCCGAAGAAGAGCCTAAATTTGAGTTCTATACTTCTAGATTAGGTATTGGTTACAAAAACATAGTTTCTTTCTATAAAAAACAAATTCAGGAAAATGATAAATTAGAGCTGAAAATGCTTCACTTCTTTATCAATACTGGAATTAACGATACATCATACTACTGGAATGAGCTTGTAAAATGTATTAAAGTTTACATAGCTCTTAAAAAAGAGTGTCCTACTCTAGACGGCCTTAACATTGGTGGTGGTTTCCCAATTAAAAACTCACTTGCCTTTGAATATGATTATCAATATATGATTGATGAAATTATCAATCAAATTAAAATTGCTTGTGAAGAAGCTGAAGTAGATGTTCCAAATATTTTTACGGAATTTGGATCATTTACAGTAGGTGAAAGCGGTGGTGCAATCTATCAGATTTTGTATCAAAAACAACAAAATGATAGAGAAAAATGGAATATGATCGATTCATCTTTCATTACCACTTTACCAGATACTTGGGCTATAAACAAACGTTTTATCATGCTGGCTATCAACCGTTGGAATGATACTTACGAACGGGTTCTGTTGGGAGGTCTGACTTGTGATAGTGACGACTATTACAACTCTGAGCAAAACATGAACGCCATTTATCTGCCTAAGTATAACAAAGAAAAACCTTTATATATTGGTTTCTTTAATACTGGCGCTTATCAAGAAACAATTGGAGGATATGGTGGTCTTCACCACTGTTTGATTCCGCAGCCTAAACACATTTTAATTGATCGTGACGAAAACGGAATTCTGGCAACTGAAGTGTTCTCAGAACAGCAAACTTCTGACGATGTTTTAAAGATTCTAGGCTACAAAAAAAAGGTGTAAAAAAACGGCAGATTAAGTTCTAATTTTTCTTAAAAATTTCTTAATTTGCATTAACATCCAAAAAGGTTAAACTTTTTAATTCAAAAAAAACAAAAAAAAATGAAAGGACCAATCAGTCAGTTTATTGAAAAACATTATTTGCATTTTAATTCTGCTTCATTAGTAGATGCTGCAAAAGCATACGAGCAGCAATTAGCTGATGGTGCAAAAATGCTGGTAAGTATGGCTGGCGCAATGAGTACAGCAGAAATTGGTAAAATTTTTGCCGAAGTAATCAGACAAGACAAAGTACATATTATTTCATGTACTGGAGCAAATCTAGAAGAAGATATCATGAATTTAGTAGCTCATTCTCACTACGAAAGAGTTCCTAATTATCGTGATTTAACACCAGAAGATGAGTGGGCTTTATTAGAAAGAGGATTAAATCGTGTTACTGACACTTGTATTCCTGAGCATGAAGCTTTCCGTCGTTTACAAAAACACATTTACAAAATTTGGAAAGATGCTGATGATAAAGGAGAGCGTTATTTTCCACATGAGTTCATGTACAAAATGTTGTTATCTGGCGTTTTAGAAGAGTACTATGAAATTGATTTAAAAGATAGCTGGATGTATGCAGCTGCAGAGAAAAACCTACCAATTATCGTTCCTGGATGGGAAGATAGCACAATGGGTAACATCTTTGCTTCATACGTGATTAAAGGTGAATTGAAAGCATCTACTATGAAATCTGGAATTGAGTACATGACTTTCCTTGCGGATTGGTATTCTAAAAACAGTTCAAACGGAATTGGATTCTTCCAAATCGGTGGTGGTATTGCTGGTGACTTCCCTATCTGTGTAGTTCCAATGCTATATCAAGATATGGAAATGCACGATGTTCCATTTTGGAGCTATTTCTGCCAAATTTCAGATTCAACAACTAGTTATGGTTCTTATTCTGGAGCAGTTCCAAATGAAAAAATCACTTGGGGTAAATTAGACATCAAAACCCCTAAATTTATTATTGAATCGGATGCTACAATTGTTGCTCCGTTAATTTTTGCATATTTATTAGATTTATAGAATAATTTATGAAAAGAGTTATAGTAGACTACGCCAAACTTACCAACGAAATTTTAAACCTTTTGGTAGAGAAATTTCCTGATGGTTATGATGATTCGGATGTAATCCGTTTTAGAAATGCTAAAAACGAATTGGTTGAAGCTGTTGAAGTTCGTACTGAAGACACAATTTATTTGGTGAAAATTAGTACTAAACTTGCCGACAGAATTGAAAACTACGATGAAGATGATGATTTAGATGTTGATGTAGATGCAATTGCACCAGTTAAAGGCATAGATCTAGATGAAGATATTAGCAACGACGATGATGACGACGATGATAATCTAGACAAACCTGATAGCGATGGAGGTGATGACGATGATGACGATGACGATGATGACAAAGCCGACACTGATTATGATGAAGAAGAAGACGATGAAGATTAATTCATTTTCTTTAAAATAAATAAAAGGAACTCGATTTGGGTTCCTTTTTTTATGTTTTAATTTAAAGTTTAACCAAAATTTATATTTTTGCATTTGTAAGAATATTTTTATTCATACAGCAGAAATTTTATGCCCATGACTACAGAAATTTTACATACGACATTAAAAGAAAATTTTGGTTTCGAAAAATTTAGACCCAACCAGGAATCTATTATTAATACAGTATTATCTGGACAAGATGCCTTAGCTATTATGCCAACTGGTGGCGGTAAATCGATCTGCTTTCAGCTTCCGGCTTTAATCTTACCAGGAATTACTATAGTGATCTCTCCCCTTATTGCATTAATGAAAGATCAGGTTGACAGTTTAAAAACTAACGGAATTTCGGCTTGTTACATAAATAGTTCACAATCAGCGCAGGAGCAGCAATATTATATAGATAATTTAAAATCTAATAATTTTAAGTTGGTTTATATTGCACCAGAAAGCCTTTCTTATCTTGAAGTTGCGTTTAACGAATTAACTATTAGCTTAATAGCGATTGATGAAGCGCATTGTATTTCTTCGTGGGGACATGATTTCAGGCCGGCTTATACTAATTTAGGTTATCTAAAGAGCCGCTTTCCTTCTACTCCAATTTTGGCATTAACTGCTACGGCCGACAAAGCAACTCGTACAGACATAACAAAACAACTAAACTTAAGAAAACCAAAGACTTTCATTGCATCTTTTGATCGTAAAAATTTGAGTTTAGAAGTCCGCCCAGCTCTAGATCGTGTAAAGCAAATCATTGATTTTATTGAAAACAAACCGAATGAATCGGGAATAATTTATTGTCTTAGTCGAAAAACTACTGAAGAACTAGCTGAAAAATTGAAGAAAAGTGGAATTACTGCGAAAGCTTATCATGCTGGTTTGGATAATGATACACGTGCTAAAACTCAGGATCAATTTATAAATGATGACTGTCAGGTTGTTTGCGCAACAATTGCATTCGGAATGGGAATTGACAAATCGAATGTTCGTTGGGTAATTCATTATAATCTTCCAAAAAATATTGAAGGTTATTATCAGGAAATTGGACGTGCGGGTCGAGATGGTTTGCCTGCAGAAACTGTTCTTTTTGAAAGTTATGCAGATGTAATTCAATTGCAGAAATTTGCTTCTGATGGACTTAACTCAGATATTCAGCTTGCAAAATTGGATCGTATGAAACAATATGCTGATGCGGTGAGTTGTCGAAGAAAAATTTTATTATCGTATTTCGGAGAATTGGTAACTGAAAATTGTGGTAACTGTGATATTTGCAAAAATCCTCCAACTTTTTTCGATGGTACGATTCTCGCGCAAAAAGCATTGTCGGCAATTGTTCGATTAAAAGAATCTGAACCTTTGGCTGTAATTGTAGATTTTTTGCGAGGCTCGAGAAACGCGTATATCTACGAAAAAAATTATCAAGAGCTAAAAACGTACGGAATTGGCGATGATGTTTCTTGGTACGATTGGAACCAATATCTTATTCAGCTTATTAATTTAGGTTATTGTGAAATTGCTTTTCATCAGCACAATAAAATTCTCCTTACTCCTTTTGCAAAGAAAGTTTTATTTGAAGGAGAAAAAGTAAAACTTACAACTGTAGTTAAAAAGGTAATTGATAAAAACGAGATTAAAGAAACTAAACAAAAAGCAACTAAAAATTCTCTTTTTGAAACGCTAAGAAAATTACGTTATGAAATTGCACAGGAAGAAGAAGTTCCTGCTTATGTAATTTTTAGTGATGCTTCTTTAAGACAAATGGAAGTTTTAAGACCAATGACCGATGAAGATTTCCTTGCGGTTGAAGGTGTTGGTAAAGCTAAATTAGAAAAATATGGCTCTGAATTTATTAAAGCTATTATTGAATTCCAACGAAATAAATCGGTTGTCAAAAAGGAAAAAAAAGACAATACTTATAAAAAAACGCTGGAATTATTTCAAAATGGAGTTTCAGTTGAAGAAATAGCAGAACAGCGAGATTTGAGTCCAACAACAATTATTTCGCATTTAGCTAAATTATACGTTGACGGCCATGATTTAGATTTAAGTCAATTTGTTTCTGATGATGAAATTCTTCAAATTGAAAAAGCTCATAAAGAATTAGAAAATCCAAATGCGTTAAGACCTTACTTTGATTATTTTGAAGAAAAAATGTCTTATGATAAAATTAGGTTTGGTTTGGCATTTTTGGAGAGAAAAGGAAATAATTTAACAAAAGAGAAAGCATACTCTGTTGATGAAATTCGTTTAGTTCATGGTGAAGCTTATAAAAAATGGAATACAGAAGAAGATATAAAACTAGCAAAACTTTTTAATGAAGGGAAAAGTGTAAAAGAAATTGCTGATTTATTAGGAAGAAATGATGGAGCAATTACTTCGAGATTAAAAAAACTTGATTTAAAATAGTTTATCATTTTCTCCCTCTCATTAATTACAGGATTTAGTCAAAATAATAAACCCGACAGGTTTTAAAAATCTGTCGGGTTTATTTATGTTTAAAAATGTAAGCTTTTACAAATACCTTTCTTCAAAAATTTTCTGATGATGTTTTTGATGTCCAATCATAACAAAACCTAGAGCGCGAACTGAAATTGGATTATTTGAAGCAGTTCCAATACGTTTAAGTTGTTCTTGAGATAAGCTTTTATAAAATAATAAAGTTGAATGTCTTACAGCAGAAAATTCAGTAAGTAAATCTTGAATACTTCTACTGTTTGAATCTGTATTATCAGCATAATCATTTTCTTCAAAACTTGGCAAAGGTGTTTTATCGTTTCTTGAAAAACGCAAAGCACGATATGCGAAAATTCTCTCAGTATCTATTACGTGCTGAATAATATCTTTGATTGTCCATTTTCCTTCTGCATAACGATAATCAAATTTATCCATCGGAATATTTTGAACAAATCGAATGAATTCATGAAGCGAAATTTCCAAATCTTCAATCAAAATTCCATCACCAGCTGCTTTGATGTAAGTGCCAAAGTGACCTGAATATTCATTATCTAATAATTCTGCTGCTCTCATTTTTATTAATTTTTAAGCTGAATTTCTACTTGCATTCGTATTACCAAATAAAGATCTTGTTACGATTTTCTCGTACACTTTCACTAATTCTTCGTCTGGAGTTTCTTCTTTATTTAACTCGTTGATTCTCAATAATGCATATTGCTGAATAGTCAACAAAGGTAAAACTATACGTTCTCTAATCTGAATCGAAGCAATACCATCTGGATAATTTTCCATTAAAGTTTTGTGATCAGCGATTTTTAATAAAAGACGTTTTGTTTCTGAAAACTCGTCATAAATAATCTGCCAGAATTCACCAAACTCAGGATCTTTTCTCATATAAGCTGTCAATGGCAAGAATGATTTAGCTAATGACATCATACTGTTTTCAAGTAAAGTTTTGAAAAACAAAGAATTGTGATACAAATTACTTACTTTATCCCATTGTCCTGTTTCTTCAAAATGTTTCAAAGCTGATCCTACTCCGAAGAAACCTGGAACGTTTTGTTTTAACTGGCTCCATGAACCAACGAATGGAATTGCTCTTAAATCAGCAAAATCTAAAGATTCTGATTTGCTTCTTTTTGAAGGTCGGCTTCCAATATTAGTTTTTGAGTAATATTTCAGCGTACTCATTTTTTCTAAGTACGGAATAAACTTTGGATGATTCTTGAAGCTTAAGTATTTCTCATAACCTAAATTCGCTAAATCCGTTAAGATTTGAGTTTCATCAGCTGTCAATTCATTTTTCTCTTTACTAAATACTTGATTTGTAACACCAGCACTCAATAAGTTTTCAATATTATAACGACAAGAGTCTAAAGTTCCAAAATTAGAGCTAATAGTCTGACCTTGAACAGTTATCTGAATCTCATTGTTTTCAATTTTTGGCCCTAAAGAAGCATAGAATTTATGTGTTTTTCCACCACCACGAGCTGGAGGTCCGCCACGTCCGTCAAAGAAGATTGCTTTAATTCCGTATTCTCTAGAAATTTTAGTCAACGAAATTTTAGCTTGATAAATGCTCCAGTTAGCCATTAAATATCCACCATCTTTAGTTCCATCAGAGAATCCAAGCATAATTGTCTGTTTGTTTCCTCTTGCTTTCAAATGCTTAGAATATTCTGGATTTGTATACAATTGCTCCATAATAGAATGAGCATTTTGTAAATCATCTACAGATTCAAAAAGCGGAATAATATCAACCGTTGGATTTTCCCAATTATTCAAACGAATCATTGCAAAAGTTTCCATCACGTTCAATGCACTTTCGTTATTACTAATAATATAACGATTAGCACCTTCTTCACCATTGTTTTGCTGAATGGTTTTAATCGCTTGAATTGATTCTAAAGTATATCTTGTAATTTCATTTTCGAAATCACTTGGATTTAAATCCCCTTTTACTTTCGATAAAACATCAATTTTTTGATTTTCTGTTAATTCGAAATAATTCTTCGGAAAAACATCTGAACCAGAATTCAAATAATAATTCACAACATCTTTGAAAACTACATTATGAATTTTACTGTTTTGGCGAATATCTAAAGTCGCAAAATGGAATCCGAATAGGTTGATTTTTACTAAAAAAGCTTCCAATTCATCCAAGTATAAAGATTGATGTTTTTCAATAATTATAGTTCGGATCTTATTTAATTGCGTCAATAATTCCTCTAAAGTGATGAAAATATCACCTTTAGAATAAAACACAGAACGGTAAAGTTTATTTTCAAGTTCAGCTACTAAAGTATCTACGCCTGAGAAGGTTAACTTACGTTTTAGATTTCTCATTTCTACGTAATAACATTTCAAAATTGAAGTACGCAAACGGTCCGCAACTTTAAGAGTAATATCTGTAGTTACAAAAGGATTACCATCACGGTCACCTCCAGGCCAGAAACCTAATTTAATCAATTGATTCTGAATTGGATTTCCTTCTAAAATATTTTTTTGAAGATAATGTACAATTTCTCCGGCTGTAGCATAAAATACATTTTCTAAGTACCAAATCAAACTCACCGCTTCATCATAAGGATTTGGTTTCTCTTTCTGAATGAAAGGGGTTTTTCCTAATTGAGCCAGTAATTGTTTAATCTGAAGTAGATTGTTTTGACGAATCGCTTCTGTCAAATCATTTATAATACCTAATACAGGTCCAGGATAAAATTGAGTTGGATGCGCTGTTAAAACCGTACGAACATTGAAGTTTTCTAGAAATTCACTTAATTCGTCATCTTTTTCTTTAGCATCAGATTTTTCCTTGATATCTCTTAAAGATCCGCGTCCTTCCATGTTATTAACTTCTGGAAAAGCAGCATCTTCAATGGCGTCAAATAATACGATTTGGCGTTCTATATATTGAATAAATCGAAACATAAGATCGATTTTTTCTGCTTCAGAAGTATTATTTAAAAATTTATTTGAGAAAAAATCAACAATTTCTTTTGGTGTTTCCTGTTTTTTAAAGCCTGTTTCGCAAGTTTCTGTAAATAAAGGAAGTAAAACTCCTGTATTATCTATAGAATCAAAAGGCAATGTTATGAAAACACTATTATAAATGTGATATTTTGAAAGAACGTCTTGATTAAAACGTTCAATTTTTGGCAACGTATACATAAAATCGTGTTATAGTTGGTTGGTTAATTGGTCATAAAAAAACCCCAAGAATAAACTTGAGGTTATATTTTAATATAGCATTCAAGAAAAGTTCTTACATATTTTTGAAAATAGTATGCATCAAACGCTTCTTATCGTTAATACTTTCCTCTAATGAGATCATTGTTTCTGTTCTGTAAACACCTTCAATATCGTCGATCATGAAGATAACTTCTTTCGCGTGTTTAGTATCTTTTGCTCTAATTTTGCAAAAGATGTTGAATTTTCCTGTAGTAACAGAAGCTACAGTTACGAATGGAATTTGATTGATTCTTTCTAATACAAATTTAGTTTGAGATGTATTATTAAGGAAAACCCCAACATAAGCAATAAATGAATAACCTAATTTATCGTAATCTAAGGCTAATGAAGATCCCATGATAATACCGGCATCCTCCATCTTTTTTACTCTAACGTGTACTGTACCAGCAGATATCAATAGTTTTTTTGCAATGTCAGTAAACGGAACTCTCGTATTGTCTATTAACATATCTAAAATCTGGTGATCTACTTCATCTAAACGAAATTTACTCATAATTGTTTAATTAATATTACTAATTGCTATTACAAAGTATAAAATTATATATAAAAAACAACAAATTCACATAAAAATTAACTTTTTATTAATCCGTTAACAAATTTAACATTTTTATTTAAATAAAAATTTGCTTTCTGACCCGTTTTTGGAAAATTTTGGAAATCGTCCGAATATTCTGCACCTTTTGCGTCGTATTCATAATGACCAAAATAATTTTCCAACTCGCCTACTTCAACTATGTAAGCGTTAAAATGAATCTTATTTTCGATTAATTCTTCTTTGTATTGAGCGACAAAATTCGTAATAATTTCGATACCATCATAATTTATTTTGACATTTTTATACATAAAATCATAAAAAACCACATTATTTTGTGAAATATTCAAATATTCACCAAATCTATTATCAACTAAATCGTTTTCGGAAATTAGTTTAAAGCTTAAAATTAACGCGAAAAATATGTATTTACGGGTGATTTCCCTTTCGTAGTCCCCTGGATAGTGTCCAGCTTCAAATAAGATCGTAGGAACTCCTAAAAATTGAAAAGTATCTCCAATGCAATTAATATTGAAAGAATCATCAAAACGTCCAACTTGTCCAGGAATGTATTTTTGAAGCTCTTCATTTATTCCAGCAATTATGTTTATTGCCTTCTGTCTCACATCATTAACATCTCTTTCTTCATTATAAGATGGTGCTAAAAATGAAACAGTTGCCGATTTTCCAGTAATTCCAGCTCCAAATATAGTGCGCTGATCATGAAGGTTGAAGCAAAAATCTGGCTTAAAAGTTTCGAAAACTTCTCTTAAAACATTACTTTCTGGCTGTGTCAAATTTTGAGAATCTCGATTTAAATCAATTTCATTTGCATTAGCACGAGTATATAATCTAGCGCCATCTGGATTTAGAATTGGAATAGCACAGAATGTAAAGGTACTAAGTAATTGTTTTGCTAAATCTGTATTGTCATTTAATAAATTAATGAAATCAAATAAAGCTTTTGTTGTTGTACTTTCATTTCCGTGCATTTGTGACCACAGATATACGCGTGTTTTTCCTGTACCAATTTGATAACTATATATAGGTTCGCCTAAAACAGATTTACCAATAACTTGTACTTGGTTGTCTGTATTTAGTTTATCTAAAAGAGGCTGAATATGGTCTAAAGTCAGATATCTGCCAGATATTGAGTTTTCTTTGTACTGTATAAAAAGTTGTTCTAAATTCATTGCGTTTTCGATTGGTTTACAAAAGTAAACATCTTTATTTTTACAATTGTAAACTACTAAAAAAGTTAAGAATTTAAAATTGTAAACAATATTTTAAAGATTTTATTAGCTAAGCATATAACTTATTTCAATACAACCAATTAATTAGATAATTATGTATTAAGTAATTCTTTTTCAATTCTTTAACAAGTATCATTTAGCATATAAATTTAACATAAAAGTATACTATGCTTAAAATTGAAACATTAAAATTGTATCGTATTGTCTTTTTGTTTACATTTGTAAATAGACTGTTTTAAAACAAAAATTTACAATGGTAAACATAGACGATTTTGTAAAAAGACTTGAAACTGTACTAGATTATTATGGTTTAAATGCCTCTGCATTTGCCGATAAAATTGGTGTACAGCGCTCTAGTATGTCTCACCTTTTATCAGGAAGAAACAAACCAAGTTTAGATTTTGTAATGAAAATTCTAGAAGTTTTTCCTGATGTTGACTTATATTGGATTTTGATTGGAAGAGGAAATTTTCCTAAAAATAGTGATGACGAAATTCGAGAAAATTCAAAAGACTTAACTCCTATTCTATCAAACGAAAATTCTGGTGGAGATTTATTTTCTGCTACAGAAATAAATGAAGAAGAAAAAAGAGAAATAAAAAAATCATCACTTCCCAAAAATGTAAATTTTAGTTTAGAAGACGATGATATTGATAAAATTGTGTTTTTCTATAAAAATGGTACTTTTAAAGCCTATTCTCCATGACGCAAAAATTAGCGCGTATTTGACTCTTTGTCCAGAAAATTTTCAAATATGCGATTCTCGCGCGTTTGGAAAAATTCTAAAAAATCACAGTTTTACGCCATTTTCAGGAATTTTGCCTAAAACTCCGTCGTAATGTTTTTTTAAGATTTCAAAATCGGCTTCATAATTTCCGGTTGGGTAAAATGGTGCTCCAAGATTTACTTCTTTTTTACTCCAATCAAAAGCTACGGGAACAATTGGCACATTCGCTTTAAGCGCTATAAAATAAAATCCAGTTTTAATTTCTTTTACTTTTTTTCTAGTTCCTTCTGGAGCAACAGCTAAACGGAAGATTTCTTTTCTATCGAAAATAGCCGCAATAGAATCTACTTTGTTTAATCCGCCGGAACGATCTAAAGGTTCGCCTCCAACATTTCTAAAATAATACCCAAAAGGGAAACGAAACAATTCTTTCTTTCCTACCCAATTCATTTGTAGTCCAGAAATTCCTCGCGTAAAAAGTCCTATATAAAAATCGTGATTACTTGTATGAGGCATCACCATAAGTATACATTTTTTTACTTCAGCATTTTCTATTCCTACTATTTTCCAGCCCATTAGCTTAAAAAATATGAATTTGTACAATAGTTTTTTCATTAAAAATTTAATATTTGGTGCAAATTAAAGATTTAATGGTAAATTTGAGTAAAAGCATTCAAAATGATTCAAAAATTTTTCAGTTATATAATACCAATAAAAATATTTAAAAAGAAATCAGCCAGAAGTAAAATGATCGAAGTCACTTGGGCAAATGGAGAATTAGTTTTGGATACTGAAAACACAAATTATTCATACGGAAGTTTACAGCGTATATTAAGGTACGGACTTCGAAATATCGGTTACGACAAAATTTTAGAAATGGAACACATTTTATTATTAGGAGTTGCCGGCGGAAGCGTTGTTAAAACATTGGTAAACGAAATAGAATATAACGGAAAAATAACTGGTGTAGAAATAGATCCAGATATGATTCAGGTTGCAAATGAGTATTTTAACCTTAATCAAATTAAACAATTAAAAGTTGTTATAGACGATGCATTTGAATTTGTTTTAAAAACAAAAGATAAGTACGATCTCATAATAATTGATATTTTTGAAGATACAAATATGCCAAACTTTTTGTTCGAAAAGTTTTTTGTAGATAGAATATGTACGCTTTTAAAAGATAATGGTGTTGTATTGTTTAATACCATGATTTTAGATGAAGCGCACAATGTCAGAAACAGAAAATATGTTTCTGAAGTAAATCCGGAAATGTTTAAAACCAAAATGCTGCCTCGCATTGAAGTTCATAACGAATTAATAATTATAAATAAAGTAGCTTAAATTCCATGAAACCCCTTGCCTCTATCTTAAACGCCTTACCACCTACTAAAGTTATTGATGAAACAATTAGTATTTCAGAATATACTCCGTTAAATCTATCGGTTTCAAATCAAGATCTAATGAATTCTAAGTTAGATACTTCAGAAGATTTTGAAAAATATATTTCGAATTATTTAAAAGAGAACAACGCCAAAGTTGCTTTTGGCGGTTATATTGAAGGACGTTTTTTATACCAAAGAAGTCCCATTTTTTTGAATGCTACAAAACCTGAACGAAATATTCATATTGGTTTAGATTTATGGGCAGAAGCTGGCACAATAGTTCTTGCCGCATTAGATGGCAAAGTACATAGCTTTAAAAACAATATTGGTTTAGGCGATTATGGCCCAACTATAATATTAGAACATGAAGTAGATAATGAGAAATTTTATACTTTATACGGACATTTATCGTTAGAAAGTATAGAGAACTTAAAAATCGGAGACCATTTTAAAAAGGGTGAAAAGATTGCAACTTTAGGAAATGCCTCAGTCAATGGAGATTATGCGCCCCATGTCCATTTTCAAATCATCCATAAAATTGAAGATTATTGGGGAGATTATCCTGGTGTCTGCAATACAAAAGACCTTAACTTTTACATTGAAAATTGTCCCGATCCTAACTTATTATTAAAAATTACTTAAATAGTTATGAAGAAAGCAGGATTGATTATATGTTTGTTGTTATTATTAATTGGATGTAAATCGAAAACGGTAAGTAGAGATACAGAAGATTTAAAAATAAAAAAAGTTTCTGGAGCAGAAGTAAATGCAAATCAGCAGCGTAAAGCGTACGATTTAGGAAAGAGAGTTTTAGAAACGTGTAATACTTCAAAATTTAAACCTTTTAATGAAACTGAAGTAACTAAATCGGTTATGGAAAACACAACGGAAGAACGTTTAACCAAAACCTGCCAAAGATTTAGACAGTATTACGGAAGTTTTATAGATTTAAAATTAGATGGAGTTTACAAAACCAAACATGAAGTCATTTACCGCTACCACGCATTGTACAGCAAAAAAGTTGCCAATAAAGAATTGCGAATTTTTGTAAATGAAGACAATCTCATTTCTGCCATAAAATCAATGGATTGGGATGAAAAATTTGACGCCAAATTAGCCGATCAATAAATACTATATATATGAATTTTAAACTACCACTACTTCTGTTATTATTTATTTCAACTTTTGCTTCAGCACAGCAAACTATAAGCGTAAAAGGTTCAGCTCCTTATCCAGCGACACAAGAATATACTTTTATCTGCGAAAAATATGCTTACTCTGGGGAAATTAATGTTCAAATAGCTAAAACGGAAAAGGGAGGTGTTTTAAAACTAACCGTTTCTACAGCAAGCGACAAAGCAAAAATTGCTGGTGGCGTTTATGTCGATTTGACAAATGCAGATGTTATTGCATGTACAGATAAAAATGTAAAAGAATCTGCAGACGGGAAAACAACTGCTTACTATTATTTTACACCTGCCGAATGGTTGAAGCTTAAAAAGACTGATATTTATGCGATAAGATTCATAATTGCTGGTGGACCAGATATTTCAGGAAATCTAACAGGACATTTTACAGCTTACAGTAAAGTGAAATATTTCTCAACTGCATTTGATAAGTCTAAAAAAACATTTGATACAGCAAAAGAAATTAGTGTTTTATAATGATTTTTTAATCTAATAAATCTTATATTTAACATAAATATTTTTTTATGAACGCAAATGAAGCCTTAATCACAAAGTTTTATACCGCTTTCGCTAACGCTGATGCAAAAACGATGAGCGAATGTTATCATCCAAAAGTTCATTTTATCGATCCCGCTTTTGGTTTATTAAAAGAAGAACAGGTTTCAAAAATGTGGGAAATGCTGCTTTTAAAAAGTAAAGGAAATTTAAAAATTGAATTTTCTAATGTAAAAGCAGATGATTCAACTGGTTCTGCAAATTGGACGGCTACTTATAATTTTAGTAAAACCAACAGAAAAGTGATCAATAGAATAAGCGCCGAATTTGTTTTTCAAGATGGCTTAATTATCAAGCATACAGACAATTTTGATGTATGGAAATGGTCAAAACAAGCCTTTGGAACAACAGGTTATTTACTTGGCTGGACAGGATTTTTCCAGAAAAAAGTACAGACGCAGGCTTTGTTATCACTTCAAAAGTTTCAAGAAACCAAATAATATCCTTAAATTGAAAATCCTTAATTACATTAAAGTATAAAAGGGTTTACAATTTAATATCCGCCTTTTGCCCGATTATAATTATTTGTTGCTCATTGTTTTGTACTAAAGTGTCAATTCAAAATACTGATGAAAGAAATCGTACACAAAAAATTAAATCAATTACAGGCAACTGCAATCTGCGGAAACGATATTAGTTCTTCTTGTCTATACGTTTCAGCTTTAACCATACTATATGCTGGTCAGTATGCTTGGATTTCACTTTTAATTGTTGCTGTTGTATTATTTCTTTTCAGAAAAATTTATGGTGAAGTTGTTGGAGCAATTCCTTTAAATGGAGGTGCTTACAATGTTTTATTAAACACATCTACAAAACGTTTAGCTTCTTTAGCGGCAACTTTAACCGTTTTGTCATACATGGCAACTGCTGTAATCTCGGCATCCGAAGGAATGCACTATTTGCATGGAATATTTGACGGACTAAATGTTACAATTGCAACTGTCGTCGTTTTAATTTTGTTTACCGGATTAGCTATTTTAGGAATTGGAGAATCTGCCTTTGTCGCCGTTATCATCTTCATAACCCATATTGGAACATTGACTTTACTGGTTTTGACTTCAATCGGTTTTGTACTTATGAACGGATTAGATATTTTTTATATCAATTGGCAAACTCCAATAGCTTCTGGAAGTATCAGAACAGCACTTTTCTTAGGATTCTCCGCAGCAATGCTCGGAATATCTGGTTTTGAAAGTTCTGCCAATTTTGTTGAAGAACAAGAACATGGCGTTTTCCCTAAAACACTCCGAAACATGTGGGGAATTGTGAGCTTCTTCAATCCCATAATTGCTATTTTATTAATTAGCGTAATTCCGTTAACTGAAGTTGGAGAAAATAAAGAATCACTTTTAGCCTATTTAGGACAAACAACTGGCGGAGCGTGGCTTGCTTGGCTAATTTCTATCGACGCCGTAATGGTGCTTTGTGGAGCTGTTTTAACTTCATTTGTTGGTGTTTCTGGACTTTTAAACCGAATGACATTAGATCGAATTCTGCCAAATTATTTTCTAAAACAAAACAAAAGAGGTTCTCATTACAGAATCGTTATAAGCTTTTTAATTCTTTGTATTTCAGTTCTTTTTGCGACAAACGGACATCTAGAATCATTGGCTGGCGTTTATACTTTTTCATTCTTAGCCGTAATGGCGCTTTTCGGAATTGGAAATTTACTTCTGAAATACAAACGCAGAAAACTGCCAAGACCTGAACGTGCTCGAGGAATTGCCGTTGTTCTCGCTGTAGCTTTTGTTATTACAGCTTTTATTGGAAACATGCATCTTAACATCAATTCGTTTTACACATTTTTGCAATACCTTATTCCAGCTTTAATTTTCATTGGTGTTATGCTTAACCGTGTGTTTTTAATCCGATTGTTGATTGAAGCCTTAGAATATTTTTACCAGCCATTAAGAAAAATGGTGATTATAAGTAACCGTTATCTTCAAAATTTAAGTTCTGAAATCAATTCGCAAGAGTTTGTCTTCTTCACAAAAGGTGACGATATCACTATCTTGAACAAAGTCTTGCAATACGTTGAAGACAACGAAACAACCAAGAAACTTAAAATAGTTCACGTAAAAAGTGGTCCTGTAAATAACGAAGCACTTAAAAAAGACTTAGAAGTTTTAGACCGTGCTTACGACGGATTAGATATCGAATATATAGAAATTGAAGGCACATTTGGCCCAGAAATTATAGACGAGCTTTCTCAAAAATGGAAAATCCCTAAAAACTTTATGTTCATAGGATCTCCAGGAAATAGATTTTCATACCGCGTTGCAGATCTAGGCGGCGTCCGTTTGATTATGTAATTTTTTTTAGAAGCAGGCCAATTCGTGTTTTCAAGAACACTCGTCCCGCTATCCGTTTCAATCTTTTGTGGTGAACCCCACCACAAAAGGATTTCCTCCCGAAGCCTCGGGACTATCGGGGCTAAATCAGAAGTATATTTTTCATAAGAACATAAAACCGAATAGTATAAAAACAATCCCGACAAGTTTTGAAAACCTGTTGGGATTAATATGATCAGTTTATCTTTGTAAAAACTTTAAACTTTGAAAAAAATCTTTTAAAAGCTAGCTTTGCGATCTCAACAGCAACTAATATTTAGCTCAAAAAACTTCCCAAACTCTGTGAAAATCCTTTGTGAACTCTGCGTTAAAAAATAGCCCAAAGTTAAGACTTAAACCAGCTCTCAACTAATTCGTCTTCAAAAGAATTCGCGTTTTTATGAATAAACTCATTACGGTTTTTATCATAAGAATAATCCAAAGCCCATTCTTTATGATTTGCCGCCAATTCTTTTATGCTGTTACAAACAAAAGCAATTTCTTTATCTGTAGTCGTTGGGTGAATAGACATTCTAATCCATCCTGGTTTTTTGATCAAATCACCAATTGTAATTTCATTAACCAATTTATTAGAAGTTTCTTGATCAACATGTAATAAGTAATGGCCATAAGTTCCTGCACAGCTGCATCCTCCTCTAGTCTGGATTCCAAAACGATCGTTTAAGATTTTAACTCCTAAATTAAAATGAAGATCATCAATAAAAAACGAAATAACACCAAGACGTTCTTTGTGCTGTCCTGCTAAAATTTTAATAGTATCAATTGGATCCAATTCAGAGAAAACATAATCTACAATTTCGTGTTCACGCTGCATAATGTTTTCAATCCCCATTTCTTCTTTCAATTCAATGGCAAGAGCAGTTTTTATAACTTGAAGAAAACCAGGAGTTCCGCCATCTTCACGATCTTCAATATTATCAATATATTTATGTTCTCCCCAAGGATTTGTCCAGCTAACTGTTCCTCCACCTGGGCAATCTGGAATCATATTATTGTATAGCTTTTTATTGAAAATCAAAACTCCAGAAGTTCCAGGACCGCCCAAAAATTTATGAGGCGACATGAAAACAGCATCCAAATAAGATTCTGGATCGGCAGGATGCATATCAATTTCAACATAAGGTCCTGAACAAGCAAAATCAACAAAACAAACACCATTATATTGATGCATTAATTTTGCTGCTTCATGAAATGGAGTTCTTAATCCAGTAACATTAGAACAAGCTGTAATAGAAGCAATTTTCAAGGTTCTATCTTTATATTTTTCCAATAAAACTTCAAGATTTTCTAAATTAAAAAGCCCTTTTTCACAAGACGGAATAATCTCTACATCGGCAATAGTTTCTAACCAAGAAGTTTGATTAGAATGGTGCTCCATGTGCGAAATAAAAACAATTGGCTTTTTCTCAGCAGGAACATTGGTGAAACTTTTCAAATTTTCAGGAATTTTCAATCCTAAAATACGCTGGAATTTATTGATAACTCCAGTCATTCCCGTTCCATCCGTAATTAAAACATCATCATTGCTTGCATTTGCATGACGCTTAATAATATGTCTTGCATGATGATATGCTTTTGTCATTGCAGTACCAGAGACAGTAGTTTCAGTATGTGTATTGGCAACAAATGGTCCAAATTGATTTAAGAGTTTCTCTTCAATCGGGCGATACAATCTTCCGCTGGCAGTCCAGTCAGTGTAAATAATTGATTTTCTGCCATAAGGAGAGGTAAATTCTTGATTTATTCCGACAATATTCTGCCTAAATTCCTGAAAATAAGTTTCCAGTGTCATGGTACTATTTTTGCTATTCATTAGTTGTGCCTTGTGTTTGATTGCAAATATATAGTTTTTTTATAAAATTGCGAATTTATCAATAGTAAACTTCAAACACTATATTACTGTTTAGTATTTTTAGTTAAAAGAACTTTTTTTTAATAAATTATCATAATATCCTATCGAATTAATAGGCATTAAACTTATAGAAAGTAATTACTTATGGGAAATTTATCAGTTGCTACTTTTGGTGGCGGATGTTTTTGGTGTATTGAAGCTGTAATTCAGCGTTTAAAAGGTGTAGAATCAATAAAATCGGGTTATTCAGATGGGTTTATTAAAAATCCAGCTTATCGCGAAGTTTGTACTGGAAGAACAGGACATGCAGAAGTGATTCAAGTGACATTTAACCCTGACATAATTTCATATCATGACTTAATTTTCATATTCATGACAAGCCATGATCCAACAACTCTAAATCGTCAAGGTGGCGATAGCGGAACGCAGTATCGTTCTATTATTTTGTACCATAACGATGAGCAGAAAGAAATTGCTGAGAAAGTATTTGAAGAAGTACAGCCAGCATATTCAGATCCAATTGTAACGCAATTAAAACCTTTTGAAGTTTTTTATGAAGCAGAAGATTATCATCAAAACTATTATAATGAGAATCAAGAAGCTGGATATTGCCAAGTTGTAATTGATCCAAAAATTCAAAAACTTAGAAAAATGTATGCAGATATGCTAATTGGCTAATTTTAAGTTTTGCCACAGATTAAATTTATAAATTAGATTGTCACCCTGAGCGAAGTCGAAGGGCGTTCCAATTGGACTTGGGCTTCGACTTCGCTCAGCCTGACAAAGATTAGAATAAAAAAATCCTTTTAATCTGTGGCTAAAAAAAGAAAGAAAAACTAAAATGAAAAATCTTAAAATAAAAAATCGCTTTACAGCAGAATTACCAGCAGATCCAGACTTGACAAATGAAATTCGTCAGGTTAAAAATACGCTGTTTTCATACGTAAATCCGATTAAACCTTCAAATCCAAAGCTAATTCATGCTTCTGAAGAAGTCGCTGAATTAGTTGGTATTCCTAAAGATGAAATTCAATCAGAAGAATTTCTAAATACTTTTTCAGGAAAAGAAATTCTTCCAGAAACTCAACCTTTTGCCATGTGTTATGCTGGCCATCAATTTGGAAATTGGGCAGGACAATTAGGCGACGGTCGCGCCATAAATTTAACTGAAGTTGAAAACAATAATCAGTTTTATACACTTCAATTAAAAGGTGCCGGCAAAACGCCATATTCTAGAACTGCAGATGGTTTAGCTGTTTTGCGCTCTTCTATTAGAGAATATTTATGTGCTGAAGCCATATATAATTTGGGAGTTCCCACTACCCGATCACTTTCGCTCATTCTTTCTGGAGATCAGGTTTTAAGAGATATTTTATATAACGGAAATCCTGCCTATGAAAAAGGTGCAATTGTTTGTCGTGTCGCTCCTTCATTTATTCGTTTTGGAAGTTTTGAAATGCTGACGGCTAGAAACGAGCTGAAAAACCTTAAGCAATTTGTCGAATTTACTATTAAGCATTATTTTCCTGAAATTAAAGGCGAACCAAAAAAGCAATATTTACAGTTCTTCCAAAAAGTTGCAGATACAACTCGAGAAATGATTTTACATTGGCAACGCGTTGGATTTGTTCATGGTGTAATGAATACTGATAATATGTCGATTCACGGAATCACGATCGATTATGGTCCTTATGGCTGGCTCGAAAATTATGATCCAGATTGGACGCCAAATACAACTGACAGTCAAAATAGAAGATACCGTTTCGGAAATCAGCCTCAGGTTGCACAATGGAATTTGTTTCAATTGGCAAATGCACTTTATCCTTTAATTAATGAAGCTGCACATTTAGAAAAAATTCTGGATACGTTTATTGTTGATTTTGAAAACGATTATAAAACAATGTTTTTAAGTAAATTAGGAATATTTACTTCAAGTGAAGCTGATGATAAAATTATTAAAGGTTTAGAAGAAATTTTGCAGTTATCAGAAACCGATATGACAATATTTTTTAGAAATCTTAGTAAGATTAAAAAAGATGATTCTGTAGAACAAGCATTCGAAAAAATAGAATATGCATTTTATATTCCTGAAGAAATAAAAGAAAATATTCTAGACGCTTGGCAAAAATGGTTTACAGTTTATTTAAAAAGATTAAATGCTGAATCATTATCAGATGAGGAACGCTCAGAAAAAATGAATCAGATTAATCCAAAATATGTATTGCGAAATTATATGGCACAATTAGCCATTGATGCTGCAGATAAAGAAGATTATTCTCTAGTCGATGAATTATTTCAACTTTTGAAAAATCCGTATAACGAACAACCAGAATCTGAAAAATGGTTTGCAAAACGTCCAGATTGGGCTAGAACAAAAGTTGGCTGTTCGATGCTGTCTTGCAGTTCTTAATATTAAAAAGGTTCTCGACTTCGCTCGAACTGACAAACGTGTTTTTATAGCTTTGTCACATTGAGCGAAGTCGAAATGCTTTTTAGCTCAATGTGACATATTTTCACTTTGAGCTAATATAATCCATAATTAGATTAGCATGAATTCTAGAGTTTTCTATAAACCATTTATGCGTCTGCATTCCACCGCATACTACTCCGGCAAGAAATAAACCTTCAACATTCGTTTCCATCGTTTCTGGATTGTAAGAAGGAATTTTTAATTCATCCTCAGAAAGGCGGATTCCTATTTGCTCTAGAAAATTTAAGTTTGGCTTGTAACCTGTTAAGGCTAAAACAAAATCATTTTCAATAGTAATTTTTCCATCTGGCATTTCAATTTCTACTTCGTTTTCTCGAATTTCAGTAATATTTGATTGAAAATAAGCTTTAATACTTCCTTCGGCAATACGATTTTCAATATCAGGTTTTACCCAATATTTAACACGACTATTAATTTCGTTTTTACGAATTACCATTGTAACATCTGCTCCTTTTCTCCAACATTCTAAAGCCGCATCTACAGAAGAATTATTAGCCCCAACGATCAAGACTTTTCTAAAAGCATATTCGTGTGCTTCTTTGTAATAATGACGAACTTTTGGAAGATTTTCGCCCAAAACTCCCATTTCAATTGGGATATCATAAAAACCTGTTGCAACTATAACATTCTTAGATTCGTAATTTTGTTTATTGGTAGTAATTTTGAAAACTCCGTTATTTTTCTGAACATCAATTACTTTTTCAAATAAATTAATATTGAATTTAAAATAACGATGGATATTTCTATAGTATTCCAAAGCTTCTTGACGTCCAGGTTTTGGAGCCAAACAATTAAATGGAATTTCACCAATTTCCAATCTTTCTGCAGTAGAGAAAAAGGTCATGTAAAGCGGATAATTAAAAATACTGTTTACGATCGCACCTTTTTCTATAATTAAATATTTTAATTTTTTCTTTTCAGCTTCTATTGCACAGGCAAGGCCAATTGGTCCGCCGCCTACAATAATAAGGTCATATATTTCTTCTGTCATTTTATTTTTGCCAGTCTTTAAAGGGATTTTTACTTAAATAGGCGTTGTAATATCTCTCGTCGTTTGTAACTTCTTCGCCAAGCCATTCTGGTTTTTCAAAAATCTCATCTTCAGAATTTAATTCGATTTCAGCCATAACTAAGCCTTCGTTTTCTCCATAAAACTCATCAACCTCAAATACGTGATCTCCAGATTTTATTTCATAACGAGTTTTTTCAATTTTACCTTTTTCGCACAATTTTAATAATTCCTGAGCTTCGTCTAGCGGAATTTCATTTTCCCATTCAAAACGAGACATACCGCCGCTATGGCTAATTCCTTTGATTGTGATAAAGCCTTTATGTCCTTTAATTCTAACCCTAACGGTACGCTCAGGAGCAGAACTTAAATAACCCTGAGCAATCTTATTTTGAGCAAAAGCTTGATTCTTGAAGTCGTTAGATTTTACAAGAAATTTTCTTTCTATTTCGACCATTTTAAATGTGCATTATTTTTTATGCAAGTTACTCATTTTAATCAAGCTGCTAAAATTATAGAAAATCAAAAATATGTTAATGGATCATTTTAAGAACAAATTCAAAATATTAAAATAACTGATTATTAACACGTTACACATTGTTATTTTAACTAAATTTGATAAAATCTTAATTTCATCATCTATGTCTAAAAAAGCACTTTATCTATTAGGCATTGCTGTAACGATTATTTTAGGTACTTTTTTATATCTGAAATTTTGCTGCAACTGCTCTGAGAAAACAACAACGGATGATACTCCAAAAACAGCTTCCCCTACTGTTCAAGAGCCCAATTTTGTTCCGTTTGTATTAAATGGTTCGGGAATTGAATATCGTACAAATGATAATCTCAAGTTCCTCAAAAACAGCGCAAGGCTTATAATGCCTGTAAGTGACTCGATTACAACTGGTATAGACAAATTAAAAGCGTTTTTACAAGCAAACCCAAAGCAGAAATTAACGATTACTGGTTATGCTACGTCTAATGAAACAAATTCAACTACTTTTGAAAATTTAGGTTTAGCAAGAGCAATTGATATTAGAAATTATTTTGTTTCAAAAGGAATCCCTGAAAGTCAGTTTAATACAAAAGGAGAAATTTTAGACACATGGAAAATGAACGCAGATACTCTTCTTGGCCCTGCAGATTATTCATTTGAAACTGTCGATTCTACTTCTACTGCAAACGATGAATGGAGCGCATTAAAAACTAAAATTAATGCAGATCCATTGATTCTTCATTTCAATACAAATCAATCCCGCCAAACATTAAGCGATAGCGAGAAACAAAAAGTTGCTGATATTGCTAAATATATTGAAAATATAAAAGATGCTGTAGTTCTAGTTGTCGGTCATTCTGATAATGTTGGAAATCGTGATTCTAATATTGTTCTAGGCCAAAAAAGAGCTGAATTCTCTAAAGATTATCTTTCTAAAAACGGAATTGATAGTACCAAAATTGAAACCAACTCAAAAGGTCCGGACGATCCAATTGGTGATAATAGTACTCCAGAAGGAAAAGCAGAAAACCGAAGAACAGTAATTACAATCAAATAATTAATCAAAAATATACGATCATGAATATACCTTGTATCTTAATACCTATACTAGTTGGCTTAATCTGTGGAATTTTGGGTTACTTACTAGGAAAAATGAACTCAAGAAATGATGATTCACTTTCGGCATCGCTTCAAGCCGATTTAGACGCATGCAAAGCTAATACACGAAATCTAAATGCGAGAATCTCTACATTAGAAGCTGATCTTGCAGCAAAATCTAAAGCAACAGCACAATCATTTACTGCCGCAGCTCCTGTAATTATTCCTTTTGACGCAGCATTGGCTGAAAATGTTTTAGGCAAAAAAATAAAAGAAAATGATTTGAAAATAGTTGAAGGAATTGGCCCTAAAATCGAAGCTTTGTTTAATGAAGCAGGAATAAAAACTTGGCACGAACTTTCTCTGACTTCAACTGATAGACTGCAATCCATCTTGGATGCTGGAGGCGAAAACTTCGCTATGCATAATCCGAGTACATGGGCTAAACAAGCATCAATGGCTTATCAAGGAAAATGGAAAGAATTAAAAGACTGGCAAGATAGTCTTTTAGGAGGGAAAGAGTAAAAAAAAAGGTTCAAAGGTACAGAGTTGCAAAGGAACAGAGGTTTTCTGCTTTGCGTTCTTATACCTTTGAACCTTTGAACCTTTGTTACTTTGTTACTTTGCAACTTTGCAACTTTTTAACTCAAAAAAATGATTTCCAACCTTTTGAGTTACTATACCATAATTGTCCATTTTTTACTTCTAGCGGACAATCTATATTATTTGTATATAATGCTCCAGTTCCTAAACCTTGTGGCATATCTGAATTTAATGTATATGTCCATTGAGCAATGGCATTCAAACCAATATTACTTTCTAGCGCTGATGTAATCCACCAGCCTATATTATATTTTTCTGCTAAAGTGATCCATTCTTGAGTACCTTTAAAACCGCCTATAAAACTTGGTTTTAAAATGATGTACTGAGGTTTAATTTCTTCAAGTAATTTTTCTTTTTCCTCAAATGAAAATACACCAATCAATTCTTCGTCTAAAGCAATAGGAAAAGGTGTTTGTTTACACAACTCAGCCATTTCTAAAACATTCCCTTTTTTAATAGGCTGTTCTATACTATGAAGCTGAAATTTATTCAATTGATTCAGTTTATCTAAAGCTTCTATTGAAGAAAAAGCACCGTTTGCATCAACTCTAATTTCGATTTGTTCTGCTGAAAAATGACTTCTAATAAATTCCAATAATTCTAGTTCCTTATCAAAATCAATTGCTCCAATTTTAAGTTTTATACAGCTAAAACCGTCTGCTAGTTTTTCTTCAATTTGCTGTTTCATAAAAGCAGATTCGCCCATCCAAACCAATCCGTTTATCGCAATTGATTTTAAATTATTGGTAAAATCTGAAGGGAATAAAATATATGGATTCTCACTTTTAAGAGATAAAAAAGCCATTTCAATCCCGAATTGGATTGAAGGAAATTCTAATAAGGCGTTCCAAAGCACAGCTTCTCCTAGATGAATATTATCGCAAGCCCATTTTAGTCTTTCTTCATAATCTGCGCGATCATCTGCGCTTAAGCCACGCAGTATGCCGCACTCTCCTATTCCTTTTTTCCCGTCTTCTTCCAAGATTATAAACCAAGTTTCTTTCTCAGTCATAATTCCTCTGGAAGTTCCAGACGGACGTTTAAATTCTAGTAAATATTTATGATAAGATGCGTTCATTTTTTTTAGATGCTAAGTTGCTGAGATGCTAAGTTAAAAAAGACTTTAAGAAGCAATTCGTATCTAAGAATCTTAATTGTATAATTTTAAGATTTTTTCAAAATCTTTAGATGGTAAACCTGCTTTCTCAAATGCTGCGAAGTCTAATTTAGTTTTCGCAACCCAACTTAAACTATCCGTTACATTTTGAGTCTGATATTTTTTGTAAATGGCTTTGGCGGCACTGTAATCATCACTTACCAAATAAGTATGTGCCAGATTCAATTTGACTAATAATTCTGTATCGTCCAATTTTTCGCCTTCTTGAAGCACTTTTAGTGCTTTTGAATATTGTTTGGTCAAAATGTAACAATATCCCAACGAACTGTAATCTAATGCAGTCGCTTTTCCTTCATTTACAATTGTATTTAATTTCGGAATTGCTTCGTTATATTTTTGCGCTTTGATTAAAGAAGCCGTTTGTGTTCTTAAATCGTTGAAAACATTTTTGGAAATATCTGCGTCTTTATAACATGCATTTCCAAAATCTTTGTACACTTTTGTTTTTTCAACAGCTAATAATTTTTGAAACTCATCATAACGATATTGTTTCATAATTTTATTTAAAATACAAACGCAAAAATCATCTGAATTGGCCATTTTCTGTGCTATTGTAGAAGTTTTACATAAACTTATGATTTCGTTTTTATTGTCTTGATTCCAGCCACGGCTTAATTTTGTATCAACCCAAGGCACGACTTCTAAAACAACTTTTTGACTTAAAAGCCAATTTTTGCTTTCGAAACCAAACCAAATATTACTAATATTTTCTTTTAAACAAGATGATTTATTGACAGATAATCTTTTGGCATCTTTGCTAACCGGTTCTGCTTGAGAATAGCATGCCTGATCAATTTTACCATCTGCAACATATTTCTTAGCATTTTCGTTGGATGTAAAAATTGAATAAGTGCATTCGTCATCTCCCGAAATTTTTGACATCAGGAAAACTGCACCTGCAGAACCTTGGCTTACTCCTGTTGGGTCTGGAATAGCTTTTAATAAAGAAACCAAGCTATTTGCCATTTCTTGGTTTTTATCTAAAAGTGTGATTCTGTATACAATTTCTGTGGTTCCAACTGGTAGATCTTCTGTTGGTATAGAAATTCTATCGCGTGCGGGAACCATAATTTCTTTGGTTGTAGCACGTTCTTTATCCCAATAACCGTCTTTTTGTCCAAAAGCATTAAAGGAAACTGTAATAAATAGTGATAGAATTGTTTTTTTGAAAGTTATATTTCGTGATAATGCTTTAAGTGCCACGGATTTTATAGATTAAAATGATTGTTACTTTTTAAAACTTTAATTCAATTAGCATAGATTATGCCAAATAACTTTCTTATGGAATTGAGTGCCCTAGCCCCGATAGAGGCGGTATCTCCCGATTTAGAAAAACAAGGCTTTTTCAGCCGTAGTTTTTGTTAATCGGGAATTTAGCCGAAAGCGGGATTAGCTCCTTCCTTCGACTCCGCTCAGGATGACAATTATAATTCGATAGAATCTCCGATTGGTAAAAGCATTAAATCTTTTCCTTTATCGAAAAATTTGCGGATCGCTTCTTCGTGATCGATTTCTATATATCCAAAAGTGTCGAAGTGATATCCTAAAACTTTGTCGCATTCTACAAAATCTGAAGCAATAATAGCATCTTCAACATCCATAGTAAAGTTATTTCCGATTGGAAGAATTGCTAAATCTAATTTTGTACGAAGCGGAATCAACTTCATATCGTATGTCAATGCCGTATCTCCAGCAATGTAGATGTTTTTGTGCTCGCCTTCTATTACAAAACCTCCAGGATTTCCTCCATAAGTACCATCAGGAAAACTGCTTGAGTGAATTGCGTTTACATATTTTACTTTTCCGAAATCAAATTTCCAGCTTCCGCCGTGATTCATTGGATGAGAATTGAATCCTTTTTTTGCGTAATAACTTGCAATTTCTGCATTAGAAACAATAACTGCATTGGTATTTTTAGCAATAGCTTCAACATCCAAAACGTGATCAGGGTGTGCATGCGTTAGTAAAATATAATCGGCTCTGATAGTGCTCAGGTTGATTGATGCAGCTTGTGGATTTCCGGTAATAAATGGATCCACAATAATGTGTTTTCCTCCTACTTCAATTCCTAATGAAGCGTGTCCGTAGTATGTAATTTTCATTTTATTAAGTTTTAAGTTTAACGTTGTTTTATCTTCCTCCTAAAAATAGGTTTACAATAATGTCTGAAATCAATGAAATCATACAAACTGTAAGCAATATCGAAAGTAGGAATGTACTTAATGCCAGTTTTTTTAATTCTGGATCTAATAATTTTGGATCTTGGTTTTTGTAAACCGTGATAAGATGTTTTGCTAATGGAATATAAGCCAATACAAATAGATATTGATCGAAGTTATAATCACTTAAAATAGCAAAAATAACCACCAAAAGCATTGCGCCAACAATCAAAGTGTAATGGTAAATTTTAGCTTTTTCAGCTCCCATTTGCACTACAATTGTGTTTTTACCTGCTTTTTTATCTGATTCTTGATCGCGCATATTATTTAAATTCAAAACACCAACGCTCAATAATCCGATTGCTACAGCGGGAAGAATTAAAAGCGGATCAACTTCTTTTGCATAAAGAAAGTTTACTCCTAACGTGCTCACTAATCCGAAGAAAATGAAAACAAATAAGTCTCCAAATCCTCTGTAACCGTAAGCCGAATTACCAACTGTGTAACGAATTGCAGAAATAATAGCGGCAATTCCTAACAATAGAAAAAAGATCGAGTACCCAAAATTGTCTTTTCCGAAAGCGAAATAAATCAATATAATTGAAGACAATAAAGTCAATAATGATGTAATGATAATAGCCTTTTTCATTGCCTGAGGTGTAATAACACCACTTTGAATAGCACGTTTTGGCCCAATTCTGTCTGCATTATCAGTACCTTTTACTCCGTCACCATAATCATTTGCAAAATTGGATAAAACCTGTAATCCTAATGTTGTCAATAATGCAAAACCAAATACTTTCCAGCTGAAAACTTCTGTTGGAGTATTAATAGTTTCTGTTGGATTTGACAAAGCATAAATACTTCCAACTATAATTCCGGAAACTGATAAAGGTAATGTGCGCAGTCTTGCGGCTTCAATCCAATGTTTCATTCTATTTTTTAGTTTATATGGTTTAAAGTTTCAGGTTTCAAGTTTTTCGCAGAACGTATAACATGAAACTTGAAACTTGGAACAATTTTATTAAATTAAGGTAACCACTTATTTTCGCCGAAGTTTGGTTTTCTTTTCTCTAAGAAAGCATTTCTACCTTCTTTAGCTTCTTCGGTCATGTAAGCTAAACGAGTTGCTTCTCCTGCAAAAACTTGCTGTCCAACCATTCCGTCGTCTGTTAAGTTCATTGCAAATTTCAGCATTTTTATAGATGTTGGCGATTTTTGAAGAATTTCCTGCGCCCATTCGTAAGCAGTCGCTTCTAATTCGTCATGCGGTATTACAGCATTTACCATTCCCATTTCAAAAGCTTCTTGAGCAGAATAATTTCTACCTAAAAAGAAAATTTCGCGAGCTTTTTTCTGCCCCACCATTTTAGCCAAATAAGCAGATCCGTAACCTCCATCAAAGCTTGTTACGTCTGCATCTGTTTGTTTAAAAATTGCGTGTTCTTTACTTGCAAGCGTCATATCGCAAACTACGTGCAAACTATGTCCGCCACCTACAGCCCAACCTGGAACTACTGCGATAACTACTTTAGGCATAAAGCGAATTAAACGCTGTACTTCTAAAATATTTAAACGGTGCTGACCATCATCTCCAACATATCCTTGGTGTCCGCGTGCATTTTGATCTCCACCGCTGCAGAAAGAATAAACTCCGTCTTTTGTTGAAGGCCCTTCTGCAGAAAGTAACACAACTCCAATTGAAGTGTCTTCTTGAGCATCGTAAAAAGCTTGGTATAATTCTGAAGTGGTTTTAGGACGGAAAGCATTTCTAACATTTGGTCTGTTAAAGGCAATTCTCGCTACTCCATTGCATTTTTTATAGGTTATATCTTCAAATTCTCTGGCTGTAATCCAATCCATTTTGATTTATTTGTTTAATAATTATACGGTAAAAATAAGGCATTTTTACTATTTTACCTACTCAATTTACCTTAAGTCTTTGTGAAATTGACTTGCAATGTTAACAATTGGTATTTACTTACAAAAAATAACATTTTTTAACATTAGTTTAGAAAAATAATAATTAATTTTATACCCTAGAAATCAATGAGATACATTTCATTTCAATGGTTTCAGATTGATTTTCTTTCACTGATTTATTAACCTAAAAAATGATTTTTTTGAGAAAATTTAAAAAATTTGTCGCTCATTTTTTTAGGGTTTTAAGTAACAAACCTCAATTAAAAGAGCAAATGATTTATGTGTTTGTCGAAACTTCAAAAAGAAAAAAGTAACACCTAAGGTTAAATGTTAGAATTGTATCTATAATTAGTATAGAAATGATAACGAAAAGAGGAAAAAAGTACTAATTCACACTTTCTAAAAGTTATTTTATAGAACCAATGGATTAAGCCGTGAAATTCTTTTTTTGCTTTTAAGATAGGTACATTGATTATTTAAAAGACATACCCATCAATGGAATGATTTCTAAAATTCGTAAAGCTGTTATTCTGAGATGGATTCGAATTATTTTATTTCTGTTTTTTTTTAATTACAATTTTTTTTAAAACTAGAATAAAAAGCGAAAGGCTGCTCGTAATGAGCAGCCTTTTGTGTTATAATAATTTTGCTAGCGCAAAATAAAATCCAAAATTTTAAATTCCAAAAATTATAGATTTCAATTATCAATTGGAATTTGGAATTTTAATATTGGAATTTTTGGTTTTTAATCTTTTACCAGATAAATCCCGTCTTCTTTTATTTCAATCATTTTTTCTTTGTACAAAGATCCAATTGCTTTTTTGAATGATTTTTTACTCATTTTCAAAACAGTCTTAATGTCTTCTGGATGAGAATTATCGTTTAAACGAAGAAAACCTCTGCTGGCTCTTAGTTCACTTAAAATCTTCTCTGCATTTGGTTCGATACTTTCAAAACCTTGTACTTGAACTGCAACATCAATTTTATTATCAGGACGAATGTTTTTAATATAACCGCGCATTCTGTCTCCAGTTCTTATTGAATCGTCATAAACTTCATCTTTATACAAAAGACCTTTGTGACGTTCGTTTATAATTACATTGATTCCCATATCTGTAATATGAGAAACAATCAAATCAACTTCTTCGCCTTTTTCAACCGTTAAATTGTCATTATTCAAAAACTGATTTGTTTTACTTGAGGCAACTAAACGATTGGTTTGTTTGTCCATGTACAAGTAAACCAAATAGCGTTTTCCTTTTTCCATTGGGCGCGCCTGTTCTTTAAATGGAACAAGAATGTCTTTTTCCATTCCCCAATCCATAAAAGCACCAACATTATTGATATAGTTTACTCTTAAAAGTGCAAATTCATTCAACAAAATATAAGGTGCCAAAGTAGTTGCAACTGGTCTCTGTTCATGATCTAAATAAACAAAAACGATTAATTCTTCACCAATTTCAAATTCTTTTGGAACGTATTTATTTGGAAGTAAAACATCGTGAATTCCATCTGGATCATTTTCAGGATCTCCTAAAAACAAACCAACTTTGGTATCACGTAATATAGTTAGGGTATTGTATTTTCCTATTTCTAGCATTTTAATATGTTTCTAAGCAGTAGAACCGCTAAGTTTCTAAGACGCAAAGGTACGAAGTTTGACGTGGTACAATGAAATTAATTTTAACAAAACTTAGTTTGTAGGTAAAAATTAAAAAATCCCTTTAAAGGCAATTGCTATAAAGGGATTTTAAGTTATGTCAAATGTACATTATTTGTAAACACTTTCTTTTTTAAAGTGAATTGTCAATAAATAATACACAACAGCTCTGTATTTGTGTTTATTAGATTTTCCGTACTTTTCTAATACAGCATGAATTGCTCCAAACAATTCTGGACTATCTTTTAAACCAAGCTTTTTAACTAAAAAGTTCTTTTTGACAGTTTCTAATTCCGATTCTTGAGTTCCGGCAACTACAGAAGCATCATCGTTATATATTGCAGGTCCACAACCAATTGTAACCTTAGTTAACAAATCCATGTTTGGAGTCACTCCGCATTTTTCTTTTAAATCTGATGCATACTTTTTAATTAATTCTTCTCTCTTGCTCATAAACTATATAATTAATTGGTGAATAATACACCAAAGTTATAGCTAAAGCAAGAACGAAACAACAATTTTAACAAATATTTTCTTTCAAAATTAATATAGATATTTGAAATACTGTTTCAGAATCTGATCATTCTCAAATGTTGGCGTAAAGACTTCCAAAATTGCTGGAGCTTCATCCGAACTATATAATGATTGTATTCCGCTTTCTAAAGACTCATTGTCTTTTGCTGTATAATAATTAAAATTATACATCTTAGCCAAATGCTCGGCTGTAAGATTATGAGAGGTTTCGAAATACGTATTGAAAACAGGTTTTTCTTCATGTCCTGGCAAAATTCTGAAGATTCCTCCTCCTCCATTATTTATTAAAATAATCTTGAAGTTTTTCGGAATGTATGAATTCCATAAAGCATTGCTATCGTACAAGAACCCGATGTCTCCAGTTACAAAAACAGTTTGCTTTTCGTTTCCAACCGCCGCACCAATTGCTGTAGAAGTACTTCCGTCGATACCGCTTGTTCCGCGATTACAGAAAACTTCAATAGAATCATTAATATCAATTAATTGTGCATAACGAATTGCAGAACTATTGCTAATTTGCAATAAACTATTTTTAGGAAGTGATTCGATTACTTTTTCGAAAACTTTAAAATCAGAAAATCCAATTTTACTTAAATATTCTTTTCTTCTTTCTAATCTCGTTTGGTAAACGGTATCTACATTATTAAAATAGTTACTTTTTACAAAAGATGTTTTTGAAAGAAGGTCTTTAAAGAAATCATTTGGCTGCATTTCAAAATGTTTTGTCAATGCTCCAAATGTATCATAAGCTCTTAAAGTATCAATATGCCAATGCTCTTTTGGTTTGTATTTTCGCAAAAATCCTTTAATTCTTTTTGAAACAACCATTCCGCCAAAAGTTATTAAAACTTCAGGGTTAAATTTCTTAAAATCAAAATCATCGAAAGGCGTAATTAAAGTATCAATTGAATTAATAAAACTAGGATTATGCAGATTTGAAGTCGTCTCTGTAAGCACTACAACTGACGGATCTGAAGCTAAATTTTCAATAACTTGTTTATCAATTGCATTTGCTTCGTTAACTCCAACCAAGATTAATTTTCGTTTTGCAGTATTCCAAACAGAAACTACTTCGTCACTATTTTCTATTGTTAATGGAAAAACTTCTGGCTCTGGATTTGTAATTTTTGGCTTCACAGAAAGTTCTTCTGTTGTTTCATATAAAGGTTCTTCAAAAGGTGCATTAATATGAACTGGACCTTTCTTTTGAATTGCGGTTTCAATTGCCAAATTGGTTTTCAAATCATTTTCTTCTGAAGCTTCTTCGGTCAAATTTGCATTAAAAACAGAATGATTAGAAAAAACATTTTCCTGACGAATGGTTTGTCCATCACCAATATCAATTTTACTTTGTGGACGATCAGCAGAAATTACAATTAAAGGAATCTGGCTGTAAAACGCTTCCGCGAAAGCGGGATAATAATTTAACAAAGCTGATCCTGAAGTACAAACAATTACAGTTGGCTGTTTTGTCTGTTGTGCAATTCCTAAAGCAAAAAAAGCGGCGCAACGCTCGTCTGCAATGCTATAACAGGTGAAATTTGGATTTTGAGCAAATCCGATCGTTAACGGCGCATTTCTAGATCCTGGAGAAATTATAATATTAACAATGCCTTTGGCAGATAAAATTTCGATAATGCTTTGTGCAAGCGCTATTTTGGGGTAAATCATTCCGGTCGTATATTATTTTTTTTAAAGAAAATCGTCAACTAGATTTTTCTTCGTCGTGCTCACAAAGTTACAAACTTCGCAGTTGATTTATATTATAATTAGGAATATATTAAGGCTCTTTCTCAAAAAAGGAAATATATTTGTAAAATCGAATAATCAATAAAAGCCAGACTTGATATGCGTTTCTTATTTATACTTTTTTTATCTGTTACTTTTCAAAGTGTAATCTCTCAAAATCAATTTGTTCCAGTTGATATTCCTTATAAGACAGCTTTAGAAACGGCTAAAAAAGAAAACAAACCTCTTTTCGTGATGCTTTACGCAGATTGGTGTCCACATTGTAATCTAATGAAAACAGAAGTTTTGAGCGATCCTGCTGTAATTGATTTTTTAAATAAGAATTTTGTCTGCACTTACAAAAACATAGAAAAAGATGAAGGTATTGTTTTAAAGAACAAATTCAATACAAAATCACTTCCGACTTTTTTATTTATCGACAGCAATGAAACGTTGATTTATGCTTTAAAAGGCGAAATGAAAAAAGCAGAATTTCAAAACGAACTGCGTTATGCTTTAAATCCGAAAATGCAATTGCCTTATTTAGAAAAGGAATTTCTTGCTGATCCAAGCAATTCAGATAAATTCTTTACTTATTTAAATACTTTAAAAAAAGGAAAAGACAGAACAGAATTATCGCCTGCAACGCATACGTATTTAAATACGCAATCTGATGCACAATTGGTTAGTGAATTAAATTGGAGGGTTATTGCAAACGGCGTTACTGACATTAATTCGAGAGAATTTCAATATGTTTTAAAGCATCAGAAAGAATTTGCTTCTGTAGCTTCTCAAAATCGTGTTGACCGAAAAATAGAAAGTATTGTAAACGAATTGCTTCGTCCTTTAGTTGATAATTTAGATACGATAAACTATTATAAACAGAGAGAAGTTGCAAAATCAATTCGTTTGCAAAAGACAGATTCTTTAGTTTTTAAATACGATTTATCTTTGGCTGAAAGAACTGAAAAATGGGATTTTTATAAAAAAGTTACGCTTGAAGACACTCAGAAACTAGTTTGGAATGATGCAAGTTTTCTAAAAGACATTGGAAATACATATTTGAAACATATAAATGATACTGAAAGTTTGAAGAAAGCTATTTTTTGGGTCAATCATTCTTTAGAATTAAATGATTCTTATGATGGAAATTTGCTGGAAGCGAAACTTTATAACAAGATAAAAGACAAGAAAAAAGCTTTAGAATATGCTAAAAATGCCAAAGCCATTGCAAAAGAAATGGATTGGAATTCTAAAGAAGTAGATGTTTTATTAGCTGAATTGAATACAAAACAACCGAAATAATTACCAATGAGCATTATATTAAGACCTGCAACAGCAGAGGATTTGCAAAAAATTCTAGAAATTGTAAATCACTCTATTTTACATACAACAGCAAACTACAGTTATGAAACTCAAACTTTAGAAGTTCAGAAAAAGTGGTTTGAAGATAAAACTGCTAAAAATCTTCCTGTTATTGTAGCAGATTTAGATGGCGAAGTAGTTGGTTTTGGAAGTTACGGTCAGTTTCGAGAAAAAATTGGTTACCAATATACTGTAGAACATTCTGTTTATGTGGTTGATAATATTATTGGAAAAGGAATTGGTTCTAAACTTTTAACAGAATTAATTCGTTTAGCAAAAGAACAAGGCTACCATGTTATGATTGGTGCGATTGATGCTGATAATGCTGGAAGTATTGCTTTTCACGAAAAATTTGGGTTTGTAGCAACAGGCACTATTCGTGAAGTGGGCTACAAATTTGACCATTGGCTGGATTTGGTTTTTATGCAGCTTATTTTGGTTTAACCGCATAGGAAGCAAAGAATTACGCAAAGTTCGCAAAGTATTTAAAAACCTCTGCCCCTTTGTAACTTTGTCCCTTTGAACCTAAAAAAAAAATCCGCAAACTTAAAATTTAAGTTTGCGGATTTTTTGGTTTAGACAGTTATAATTTAACTTTTAATCCAATTAATTACTTCTGGTTCTGTTACTAAAGTTTTTGGTTTAATTACTTTAACTAATTCCCCTTTTTCGTTAATTAGGTATTTTTGAAAATTCCATTCTACTTCAGAATCCTGTAAACCGTTTCTAGATTTCTCAGTTAAGAATTTATAAACTTCACACATATCACTTCCTTTTACCGAAACCTTGTTCATCATCGGGAAAGTTACGCCGTAATTCTGCTGACAGAAAGTTTCGATTTCTTTAGCCGTTCCAGGTTCTTGTGAAGCAAAATTATTTGCCGGAAATCCAACAATTACGAAACCTTTATCTTTATATTCTTTGTAAACCGCTTCTAAATCTTTGTATTGCGGAGTTAAACCGCATTTTGAAGCAGTATTGACAATCAAGACTTTTTTGCCTTTTAAAGACGCAAAATCAAAAGTGTCTCCTGATAAATCTTCTACTTTAAATTGATAAATTGTTTCTTTTGTCATGGCTTTATCTTTTTTAGATAATTTGTTCTTACTTGTTTGAGCATTTGTTTGTGCACCACACAATAAAGCTGCTCCAAATAGTATAAATAATATTTTTTTCATCTGATAATTTTTTATAAAATTAGCTAAAATCCATTTCATTAAAACTATTTTCCGTCTTTAAATTTTCCCAATCAAAAGTTAAATAAAAAATGAAGCCTAACGTTAATCAGACGTTAGGCTTCCCCCCATACAAACAAATCAAACCATGAATTAACTATTATGTAACCTTTTATAAATTATAGTTGATGACTCGGTTGTTTCGAAAATTTCTTTAACCCCCAGATGTTGAACGAACTTTCAAAATATTTTCAAATGGCTTGTATTTTGTAATCTTAATTCCTAAATCATCGTCTAGACATCTTTAAAGAAATCTTGAATTTGGAAGTCCGAGTACATCAACTATTTTATATCTTCTTTTATTAATTTCAATATTTCTACTGTTTATAAAGCAGTATAAACAATAGTGCGAAAATGAGCAGAACGAATAATTTTAAAAATTTCATAATCGATTCTCTATTATAAATTCTTAAAAGATTTATTCCACTCTAACTTCTATTACGTCTTTTAAAAAAGCCTTTTCATTAAAAATGGTCAACGTCAAAACTGTTGTTAATCCAACTATTAATATTTTGACTAAAATCGTGCTATCCATAATGCCTTTTTTTTAAAATAATTTTTATAACAACAGTTTTTCTCTGAATTAGTTTGTTTTGACCATTTTTTAAGATCATTCTGACGTTTATAAAAACATTTACGTAATTGGATTGTTTTTGGTTTTAAAAAAAATCAAAAAAAAATGACTTTTTTTAAGAAACCCTTATTTCATGAGGGTTTACAGCGCTAAAAAAAATAAGAAAAATCACAAAAAAATAATTTATCTTTATAATAGGTTACCTATATAATGTCTTAGCTTTTAATGTTTAAACTTAAAAATCCCAATCTATGAGTCAAGAAGAACTATTAGTTTTAATTTACAAAAAGGACGAAAAAGCGTTTACACATTTGTACGATATGTACTCGAAAAGTCTTTTTTCTGTCATTCACGTACTAATTAAAAATCGAGAAGAAGCAGAAGATGTTCTGCAAGATGTTTTTGTCAAAATCTGGAAGAACATCGATTCTTATAACGAAAGTAAAGGTCGTTTTTACACCTGGATCATTAATATCGCCAGAAATACATCGATCGATAAACTTCGTTCTAAAGATTATAATAACACTCAAAAAAACCTTTCCTCAGATAATTTCGTAAATCTGTTAGATGAGAGTAATAAATTAAGCCACAAACTTGATGCAATTGGAATTCAAGAATTCGTAAAAAAACTGAAACCAAAATGTATCGAAATAATTAATCTGTTATTCTTTAAAGGATATACCCAGCAAGAAGCTTCAGAAGAATTGGCACTGCCACTGGGAACTATCAAAACACAAAACAGAAACTGTATTAACGATTTACGTAATTATTTGAAAATATAATGGAAGCACAAGAATATATAGAATCAGGAATTTTAGAGCTGTACGTTTACGGCTTACTGAGCGAAAAAGAAAATCTAGAAATAGCTGAACTAGCAAAAAAAGCACCCGAAGTTGATCAGGAAATTATTTCGATAGAAAAAGCCATAATTGCTCTTTCGTCTAGCTTCTCTCCTTTCCATTCTGTGGAAAATTTTGAGAAAATTAAAGCGCGTCTGGAGCTGAAACATGGGAAAGTAGTCGAAATGAAACGCACTTCAAACTGGTCACAATATGTGGGCTGGGCGGCTGCAATACTATTATTGTTAGGTTTAGGCTATCAAACTTTAGAATTGACAAAAACCAAGGAAGCAATTTCTACTGTTGGAAATGAGAAAAATAAGATTCAACGCGAATATGCTTATTTAGGACAAGAAAATAAAGAAATCAAGAAAAGTTTAAATATTGTAAGAGATATTAAAAATACAGGCGTGACACTTGGCGGTCAAGCTGTATCTCCAAGATCTTATGCAAAAGTGTATTGGAACAAGGAAACTAAAACGACTTATATTGATGCTGCGGGTTTACCAACTCCTCCAAAAGGAATGGTTTATCAAGTTTGGTCTCTTAAATTGACTCCAGTTCTTACGCCAACAAGTATTGGTTTACTGGATAATTTTGAAGGCAATTCGCAAAAAATCTTTGCTGTTAGTCAAACAGATTCGGCTGAAGCATTTGGAATCACTTTGGAACCAGCTGGCGGAAGCCCTACTCCAACAATGACACAGCTTTACACTTTAGGAAAAGTTTAAAATTACCCTGTTATAAAAAGTTAAAACGCATATTCATAGCAATATGCGTTTTTTTATTATTTTTAATTGACCAAAAACCAATTTATGAATGCAAACTTACTTTTGAGAATCGCAATAGCGATTATTCTCCTCACTCATTCCATTTTTGGAATGTTTAATAATGGTATAAATGATTTTGGAAATCTCTTTCTCAACCAAATTGGATTTGCTCCTTATGGCGTATTTCTTGCCTGGAGCATTAAATTATCTCATGTTGTTGCAGCGATTCTTCTATTAGCCAATAAATACATTAAACTTGCCGGCTATGTTACCATTTTTGTTCTTATAATGGGAATTGCTTTAGTGCATTTTAAAGAAGGCTGGTTTGTTGTAGGCGGCGGAAGAAATGGCGTTGAGTATAATTTTCTTCTGATAATAGTTTTATTGGCAATTATGTATCCTAATGGATTTAAATTAAGAGATAATAAATAGGATGAAAAATTATAAAACACCACACTTTCGAAAAACAGCTCTTTTTGTCTCTTTCTTATTTAGCGGAATTATTTTTTCGCAGAATATTTCTGTTGATCCTTATAATTCAATAAATAAGAATAACAAGGGGATAAAAAAAATGATTGTAAAATTAAATGATACCATTAAGGAAGAGCATTTCTTTGATAAAACTGGAATGCCTTATCTTTTAAAAGAAAATTCATTTTCTGTGAAGTATTACAAGTACGATAAAAAGAATAGAATTATAAAAAGAATTCAAGGTGACATAATTAGAGGTTTTAGCTGTCAGGAGGTAAAATACTTCAAGAATAAAACAGAAGTTTTCTCTTATCTTACTGAAGACGAAAAAAATCATCAAATTGAGAATGATCAATATTTAAAAAATAAAGCAAACGGAATACAATATACTATTGTCGGAAATGATACTATTAGTATTGATGATGCTTATGCAGTAGTTACGTCTGACGAAGAATATTATAAATATGCTAAAGAAATTATTTCGATTCAAGACACCACTAGTATGTTTAATTCTTTTGCTTTCAAAAATTTAATGAAAGAGCCAAAGTATATGTCATTTAAAGCAGATTATGATAGTAAATTAAGGCCTTTGAATGAAAAATACTTTGATTCTAGAAATAAAATCACCTCTGACAGAAAGTTTTCTTATTCTGGAAATACCATAAATATTACCTATAAAGTTGACATGATAGGAACTGGTGAAATAGTACAGACTTTAGATTCTTCTGGTAATATATTGACTGAAGTCGAAAAACAAAAAGTTATAAATTATAAATATGACAAAGGGGTTTGTATTGAAAAAAAGGAATTTCAGAATAACGTTCTTCTTAATGTAACTTCTCATCTGTATAAAGATGATCTTTTGCAACAAGATCTATATGATGATATTCAAAATGGAGGCAAATTTATAACAGATTATGTTTATGATTCTAATAAAAGAATAGTCCAAATAACAAATTCATCTAATTATTCAAAACACGTTTACCAATATACTTATGAGTATTATTAGTTATTCTGTTTTCATTAATAAATGAGAACAATATCTACTAATGATTTAGAAACGCTAAAAAGAGATAAAATGGAAATAATATGTAAAAATTGCCATCAGGTTTTTAAGGGACATTATTGCAATAACTGTGGACAAACTGCAGAAACACACAAGATAAATGTCCATTTTTTATGGCACGATATACAGCATGGTTTATTTCATTTTGACAAAGGAATTTTGTATTCTTTAAAACAGCTTTTTACAAGACCAGGACATTCTGTTCGCGAATTTATTGAAGGCAAACGAGCTCGTCATTTCAAGCCTTTATCACTAGTTGTCGTTTTAGCTACTTTATACGGCTTTTTAATTCATTATTTTCATATTAGTTACTTTAAGGGAGAATCTAGTGAATATTTGAATTATGAAAATTTAAACGAATGGGTTCCTTCCCATTTTTCTTGGGTTACTATTGCTACGATTCCTTTATATACAATTGGGACTTATGCTGTATTTAGAAACCAAGGCTACAATTTTATTGAGTTTTTTGTATTGAATACTTTTAAAGCTTCCCAAAGGCTTTTTGTACAGATTTTGACATTTCCAATTCTGCTATATTTAAATAAAACAGATCATATGCAACTATTTTCGTCATTTACATATTTCGTTGGATTGGTTTTAATATTTTGGACTAACATTCAGTTTTTCAATAAAATATCAACAGGAAAGGCTTTTTTATTATCTATATTAAGTCATATTATATTTTTGATTTCATTCTTTATCATTCTCACTATTATACTTTTAATAAGCGGGAGATTCTCAGTATAAAGTTTAAATCTATACAATAAAAAAAGGGTTCAATAATTTGAACCCTTTTTTGTATCTAAAAATAATCTTTTAAGATTGTTTTTTCTTTACTTTTTTAGTCTTGTAATATTTTCTGTATTTCGGATAAGTAACTGCTCCGATTAAAGAAATAACAATTAAACAGTAATAAATCCAGTTTAATGAATGTGCTTCTCCGCTTGCATAAGAGTGTAAACCTACTAAGTGGAAGTTTACTCCATAATAGGTAAACAAAATCGAAATAAAAGCATACATACTCATTAAGTTAAAGAACCATTTTCCTCTTAAAGCTGGAACAAAACGAGCGTGAATTACAAACGCATAGATCATAATCGAGATTAAAGCCCAAGTTTCTTTTGGATCCCAACCCCAGTAACGTCCCCAACTTTCATTTGCCCATTGTCCTCCTAAGAAGTTTCCAATCGTCAACATGATAAGACCAATTGTCAACGCCATTTCGTTAATGTAACTTACTTCTTTGATATGTAAATCCATTTTGGCTTTGTTTTTATCATTTGTAAAGAAAATCAATAATAAAGCAACAAAACCTAAAATCATTCCTAAAGCAGTTGGACCATAACTTGCTACAATTACGGCAACGTGAATCATTAACCAATAAGAGTTAAGAACTGGCTGTAAATTTGCAATTTCTGGATCGATCCAGTTCATATATGCCGCCATTAAAATCATTGCTGTAACAAATGCTGATGAAGCAATCGTTAATTTTGATTTTCTATCGAAAGCCAATCCAAAAAACATTGTCGACCAAGCAACATAGACTATAGATTCGTAAGCATTACTCCACGGTGCGTGGCCGGAAATATACCATCGTGCAATTAATCCTAAAGTATGAAGAACAAATAGTAAACCTACGATGACATGAAAAATATTTACGGTAATTCGAAGCCATTTTTTCTCAAAGAAAATATTTAAGATCGTAAACATAAGCATCAAAATTGCTACCGTAATGTACCAATAAGGCAATACTTTGAAAACATCGTATTTGTTGTAAGCAATCTCAGCGTCGATTTTTTCTTCACTTGGTCTTACTTTAGCTCCAAATTTCTTCTGGAAGCCGTTAATACTTTCAACCAAATTATCTGCTGTATCAAAGTTTTTCTCAATAGAACCGTTATTTAAAGCACTAAAATATAATGGAAGAATTTGCTTTACATAAGTAGAATCCATTCCTTTAAAACCAGCACTTTCACGCTCTAAATAAGAAACCCATTTGTGGTTTGGATCATTCGGAATTGGGAAGATTCTTAAAATGCTACCACTTAATGCCGATTCCATTAAGTTAACTTTTTTATCTGTCTCGACAAAATCTTTCTCAAAATTATTCGGATTTGCTGCTTTGTAAGCCGCATCTAAATAAGGAGATAATTTATAATTTCCTTGTTCATCAAAGAATTTTACGAATGGAGCGTATTGATCTTTCGAATCGATTCCGATAATTTTACGAATGCTATCGTTTCCAGATTTAATATAAATCAATGGAATCTGAATCCAAACCTGCGCATATTGCGTCATTGATAAGAAAACCTGATCAGAATTCATTCCGTTATACGTATCATTGTGACTTACTTTTCTCAGTAATTCAGAAGAAAACGTATTAATAGGTTTCATTCTTCCTCCAGCATCCTGAATAATTAATCGACCAAATTTTGCGGCGTGAGATTCTGGTGCTTTATATATAGTCAATAACGAATCAAGTTGTTTCTGACTTGGTGGAGCTGTAACGTGATTAGCATGATCGTTTGGATCTGCAGAATGTGCATGATCATGAGAATGTACATGAGGCGTTTGCTGTGCAAAACCATTCAAACCAATCAATAAAACTAAAATCGAAATTAATTTTTGTTTTTTCTTTTGAATATTTTCTAGTTTCTTTTTCAAATCCCCAAAACGAGAATGTTTGGTAAACATGATTGCCATTAAACCAATATATAATAGAAAATACCCTAAGTAAGTAATATTAGTTCCCCATGAATCATGGTTTACAGATAAAACAGTTCCTTTTTCGTCTGGATCAAATGAAGACTGGAAGAAACGGAATCCTTTATAATCTAAAACGTGATTCATAAAAATATCTGCATCAAACGTTTCTGTAGAATCTTGTACAGTAACTTTACTTTTGTATGAAGAATAACTTTTTTCTGTACCAGGATATTTCTCCGCAATAAAGTCATTTAAACGAATTTTAAATGGCAAAATGTAAGCTTTACTTCCAAAGAAAATAGAATATTCAATATTACCTATTTTAACAGTTTTAGCTTCACCAACTTGGCCTTTATTACCAAAAACCATTACTTCTTTTTCTTGTCCTTCGGCTTTTACTTTTACCACAACAGCATCCGTATGCGATTTTGCTTTGTAGTCGTTATTTGATTCGTAATCTACTTTTCCTTTCATTGGAGGTTCTGGAAATACAATTCTAATATCTCCAATACTATATAAAGAACGCATCATTAAAGGCTGAACGTTATCTTTTGTAACTTTTCCTTTAAACTGATCTGCCATTCGCATAAATTCACCTTCAAAAGGAGTCTGGATTGTATATTCTTTTCCAGTTGTATTGATGTTAATTGCACCGTCAGTTTGTTTATTCAAAGCAAATAAAACATTATGAATGTTCTGAACTTCACCTTCTTTTAGGTAATGTTCTTCTCTTCCGCCCGCTCCAGCTTCAACTAATTTTAAGTATAAAGTTCCATTTGGATCTGGCTTAACCACTTCTTTAGCTCCCATGATATAGTTTGAATACGAAACTTCAAAAGGAGTCTCGTCAAATTTTCCAGAGATTGTAAAATCGTTGTTGGTTACAGGAGAAAGCAATAGGTTTTTCTCGAAAACTCTTCTTTTCATTTCGCCTTTATATTCACCGTCAACAAAAACGGTCAAAAAGGTTTTATCTGAATATACTTGATTTTCTGCTGCGCCTTCGCGAATAGGCATCATTCCTTCATAACTGATATATCTAGTAATAAAAGCTCCTAAAATGATAAAAACAAAGGCAAGGTGTAATAACAGAGTTGCCCATTTTTCTTTTTTAAGCAATTGGTATTTTTTGATATTTCCGAAGAAATTAATCATAAAGATGGCCATAATTGCTTCGAACCACCAAGTATTGTAAATTAGTATTCTGGCTGTATCGGTATTGTATTTACTTTCGATAAAAGTTCCAACACCCATTGCAATTGCGAATGTTAAAAAAAGAACGGCCATTAATCGTGTAGAAAACAAAAAAGAGAATATTTTTTTATCCATTTCTTAGGAATTACATTGTATAAAAGTGCGACAAAAGTACTTAAAAATGTTGATTAGCAGTCTTTGCCTTTTGTTAATAAAAACTAAAAATAAGGACTATTTTTCAAACAAATTGATAATTTAGAAAGTTTATACCTACAAAACAAAGGTAGTTTTATTAAACAATGATTTTTATCAAAAAAGTGTTAGAATTCAAACAAAAAATAAAGAACAATAAAAACTTCAAAAAACCATTATCAATAATTTGACAGACCCTTTGCATTAAAAAAATAATACTAATTTTGCTCTTATGATTCAGATAACAATAATTGGTTCCGGCAATGTTGCACAGCATTTAATAAAGGCTTTCACGGCAAATAAAATTATTGAAATTAAACAGGTTTTTTCTAGAAAGAAAGAAGCTTTACTTCATTTAATTGATTCTGAAAAGATTATTACAAATTTTAATGAATTACAGCCAGCAGATTTATATATTATTTCTGTTTCAGATAATGCAATCAGAGAGGTCTCAGAACAAATTCCTTTCAACAATCAATTTGTAGTGCATACTTCTGGAACATCTTCAATTGAATTTTTGGATCCAAAAAATCGACGCGGTGTTTTTTATCCGTTGCAGACTTTTTCTAAGAATAAAAATATCGACTTTTCAATTGTTCCTTTTTGCTTGGAAGCAGAAAATACAGCCGATTTTAAGATTTTGGAAACCGTTGCAAAAAGTGTTTCTACTGCAGTTTATTCCATAAGTTCTGAACAGCGAAAAGCGCTTCATGTCGCTGCAGTTTTTGTTAGCAATTTCACAAATCATTTGTACCAAATGGGACACGAAATTTGTGAAGAAAATCAGTTGCCTTTTGCGATATTAAAACCTTTGATTCAGGAAACGGCAGATAAAATCAATACGCTCGATCCAATTGATGCGCAAACAGGTCCGGCTATACGTCACGATTCTAATACAATCAATGCCCATTTGGCTTTTTTACAAAACGAAAACAAAAAAAATATCTATAAAATCCTAACACAATCTATACAGCATAATGGCAAAAAGTTATAAAGAATTAATGAATGACATCACAACGTTTGTTTTTGATGTAGATGGCGTACTTACAGACGGTTCTGTTTTAGTAACCAATGAAGGCGAAATGTTAAGAACAATGAACATTCGTGATGGTTATGCAATGAAAGCAGCAATTGAAAGCGGTTATCACGTGTGCATTATTTCTGGAGGAAGCAATGAAGGTGTTCGTATTCGTCTTCGTAATTTGGGTATTTCAGACATTCATTTAGGAACTCCTGATAAAGTAAAAACTTTTAACGAATATATTGAAAGCCATAATATTAAACCTGAAAATGTGTTGTATATGGGAGATGATATTCCTGATTTTCATGTCATGAAATTGACGGGACTTCCAACTTGTCCGCAAGACGCAAGCCCTGAAATAAAAAAAATCTGCCGTTATATTTCGCACGTAAAAGGCGGACGCGGAGCTGTAAGAGACGTTATCGAACAAGTAATGAAAGTACAGGGAAAATGGATGGAATATTTTAACGGACAGCACGATTAAGTTTTTAGTCGCAGTCGCAGTTTTCAGTTAATAAAAAAACTTAGCCCCCTTAGAATCTTAGTATCTTAGAACCTTAGAAAAAAAAATGAAATTCCTAAAACTTATACGTTATCAAAACCTTTTAATGCTTGCTTTTATGCAGCTTCTTTTTCGTTATGCTTTTTTAAAACAACAAGATGTTCCGCTTGCATTAGCTGACTGGCAATATGGATTGTTGGTTTTAAGCACCGTTTTACTCGCTGCAGCAGGTTATGTTATTAATAATATTTATGATGTAGGAACAGATAGTATCAATAAACCAAATGATGTTGTTGTTGGAAAAGGAATAAGCGAAACAGCAGCTTACAACATTTATATTGGTTTAAACGTTTCTGGTGTTGCAATTGGGTTTATTTTATCAAATATTATTCAAAGACCAACTTTTGCATCACTTTTCATTTTAATTGCTTCATTATTGTATTTCTACGCAACAACATTAAAACAAATCATGATTGTAGGAAACTTTATTGTAGCATTACTTTTGGCTGTAAGTGTTTTAATCATTGGGGTTTTCGATCTTTTTCCTGCTACAACTCATGAAAATCAAGCGCAAATGGCAAGTCTTTTCTCAATTTTAACCGACTATGCTTTATTTGCTTTCATGATTAATTTTATCCGTGAAATTGTTAAAGATATTGAAGATGTAAATGGCGATTACAATATGGGAATGAATACACTTCCAGTTGCAATTGGCGTAAACAGAGCCGCTAAAATTGCTTTAGGTTTTGCCATTGTTGCGTTTATTTTACTTGCGCTTTATAGCAATACCTATTTCATGCAGAATAAGCTTTATATAACTATCTTTTATGCTTTTGCAACAGTATTAGCTCCTTTATTATACTTTATTGTAAAAATATTTAGTGCTAAAACACAAAAAGATTTCCAACATTTAAGCACTATTTTAAAACTTATTTTATTCTTCGGAATTTTATCAATCCTGGTTATTGCCTTAAATATCAAATACAATGCTTAAAGAAAAACTAAAAAAATATAAAATCATTTTAGCTTCGGGATCTCCTCGCAGACAGCAGTTTTTTAAGGATTTAGATCTTGATTTTGAAATTCGCTTAAAAGATGTCGAAGAAATTTATCCGCCAGAATTAAAAGCGGTCGAAATCACCGATTACCTTGCCAAACTAAAAGCCAATGCATTTGAAGGCGAATTGAACGAAAATGAAATTTTAGTTACGAGCGATACTATTGTTTGGCATCAAAATAAAGCTTTAGGAAAGCCTAAAAGCGCAGAAGAAGCTTTCGAAATGATTAAATCGATGTCTAATACTACACACGATGTAATTACTTCTGTTTGCTTTAAAACTAAGGACTCTTCTACTCTATTGCACGATATTACCAAAGTAACTTTTAATGATTTATCAGACGAAGCTATTTTATATTATATCGAAAATTACAAACCTTACGATAAAGCGGGCGCATACGGAATTCAGGAATGGTTTGGTTTCATGGCAGTTGCAAAAGTTGAAGGTTCTTATACAAATGTTATGGGACTTCCAACAGCCAAAGTTTATGAATTTTTGACTACTTTAGTGTAAAAATTTATTTATGTTTTCTTTTAAAGAGTATAGTCGCGAAATAATAGCAACAATCATTCTTATTGGAGTTTTGATTGTATTAAGAATGGTAATTGCCAAATTAATAAGACGTTTTGCCTATACAAGTCAATTATTTGAACACCGTACAAATTTGGTTATCAAATACATTAACATTTTAATGAACATTCTTGTCGTAACAAGTTTAATTGTTATTTGGGGAGTTCAAACCGAAGATATTTTTATCACAATTTCTTCTATAGCAACCGTTATTGGTGTTGCAATGTTTGCTCAATGGTCGATTTTGAGCAATATAACTTCTGGAATGGTTTTATTCTTCTCGTTTCCTTTTAGAATTGGAGATACAATCAAAATACATGATAAAGATTTTCCGATCGAAGCTGAAATTGAAGATATCAATACATTTCACGTAAGTCTAAAAACGAAAGAAGGTGAAAAAATAGTTTTTCCGAACAATTTATTACTGCAAAAAGGAATTTCGATCATTCCTGCAAAATATGAAGAAAGAGAATTTTTCGATTAAAATTGTAATGGGAATTTTATAACGGGCGCAGGAAAAGCTGGAACGTAAAAAGGCAAATTAATTGTAATTTTTGTTTTATAAATTCAGCTAAATAAAATAAAAATGACTCGGCCCGTAACTTTACCATTTTATGCAAAACTTTCTTTTATTCTTGTCACTTTAATCTGTTTTGCATTTATTTTTTGCATCGGAAAAGATATTTTGACACCAGTATTAATGGCATTTTTATTTGCCGTTTTATTACTGCCTATTTTTACTTTTTTCAATACAAAATTGAAATTCCCAAGGCATCTTGCCGCAATTACCTGTCTGATAATTTTTCTATCTTTTATTGCTGGAATCTTGATTTTCATTTCTTATCAAGTCACTTATATGGCTAATGATTTTGAGACTATAAAGAAAAATGCTAATTCTTTTATTATCGAAATTCATAAATTTATAAGAGAAAATTTTCAGGTAAGTATTGGAGATCAAAAAAAATATTTGGATTCGGTTACCAAAGATTCTGTAAAGACCGGTCAGGCAAAATTGGGATCTTTTATAATATCTGTAAGCGACGTTCTTTTAGACAGTATGATTATTATTGTCTATACCTTTCTGTTTTTAATTTATAAAGAACATTTTAAGCTGTTCTTAGCCAAATTAATTAAAAAAGAAAATCATCCCGTTTTAATGGATATTCTTTCTCAGATAAAAGTTTCTATAAACAATTATATCGTAAGTTTAATTATCGAAATGCTTGTGGTTTCTGTCTTAACAAGTTTAGGACTATGGATTATTGGTATTAAATATTTCATATTGTTAGGATTAATTACGGGTATCTTGAACCTTATTCCTTATATTGGAATTACAATCGCTGGAATTATAACGATTTTAGCTTCTTTAACGGGATCAGGCGAAACTTCTGTGATTCTTGGAATTTTGATTGTGAATATTATTGTACAATTCATTGACAATAACCTTCTTGTGCCATTAATTATTAATTCTAAAGTAGAAATAAATGCCTTTGTTTCGATTATGGGAATTATTGTTGGAGGCGCCGCAGCTGGAGTTTCTGGAATGTTTTTAGCTATTCCGCTTTTGGCAATCTTGAAAATCATTTTTGACCGAATTGAATCCCTCTCCGCATGGGGTTATCTCATGGGAAATCATGTTCCTCGGAAATTTAGATGGCGAACACGAAAAGTTACAACAGAAAATTAAAAAGAACGTTATGCTATAACGCTTCTATATATTACGTATATTCATAAAACTTAAATCTATTAGCAGAAAAACTACCGAATGTCTTTAAACAAAAAAATACTATTTTTTATTTTGTTATGCTTTTGCTTACAAAGCGGATATTCTCAGGTAGATACAAATAAAAAAGAACCAAAAACGCAAAAAGACACAACAGAAATCTATACCAAAATTCGAAATTATTCTAAGAAAAATAAATTTACGCAAGCCATGCATAAATTGTTTTTTAGATCTAAAAAGTCACAAAAAAACAAAGAATTGCTAGTTCCTATTGATTCTACTCATTATGATGGAAAGATTATCCGAAAAATAAACATCATTACCTTAGATCCTTTTGGGCATTCTGTTGCCGATACCACACAAATGCCTAAAAACTGGGGAGAAAGAATGGGTAACCGACTTCATTTGAAAACAAAAAAAATAGCGATTTATAATTTATTGCTTTTTAAGAAAAATACTCCGTACAATACTTATAAAGTTCTAGAAACCGAACGTTTAATTCGTGCGCAACGCTATGTTACTGCCGTTCGAATTTCAAATCAGACTGTTGGCGTCGCATCCGATTCTGTTGATGTTACTATTCGTGTTTTAGACTCGTGGAGTACAATTCCGAGATTTTCTATTTCTAGCAATCAAGTTTCTGTCGGATTTAAAGAAAAGGATTTTTTTGGTTCTGGACAGCAATTAGAATATCGTTTTACCAATCGATTTAGCGATGGACAAAATGGAAATGACGTAACCTATACAGTTCCAAATATTAAGAATACTTATATAGGTACTGTCCTTCATTATAATATGGATTTGGACAATAATTATATTAAAAGTATTGATATTGAGCGAGACTTCTACTCTCCATTAACCAAATGGGCGGGCGGAATTTACGTTGATGAAAGCTTCAGAAAAGATACTTTACAAGCAATACAAGACCCAAATCACGAGTTTGCTTATCAGCCAAAAAAATATACTTCTCAGGATCTCTGGGCTGGACACGCCTTTAAAATGTTTGAAGATGAAAATAGGGCAATAACAAATTTGATTACTACTGCCCGATTTTTGAATGTCAATTACAGCGAATCGCCATCAGAGATTTATGACCCAAATCATTTTTATTCTTCTGAAAAATTAATTTTAAGCGGAATTGGTTTAAATACACGAAAGTTTATTAAAGACAGCTATATTTTTAGAAATGGACAAACCGAAGACGTTCCGATTGGACGAATTTATGGCGTAACTTTTGGCTATCAATACAAAAATACTTTCTGGAGGCCTTATGTTGGTGCGCAATTTTCGTTTGGAAATTATTATCGATTAGGATTTTTAAGTATGAATTTTGAAGCTGGAACTTTTTTTCATCAATCTAAAACCTATCAGACTTCTTTTTTGTTTGAATCTAATTATTTTACAAAATTGTTTAGTGTCGGAAAATGGAAAATCAGACAATTCGTGAATCCTAAAGTAATTATTGGAATAAATCGAGATGATATTATTGGAGATCAATTAAACATAAATGAAGAAAATGGTTTAGCAGGATTTAACAGTTATTTGTATGGAACAAGTAAAGCCGTTTTGTCATTACAGACGCAAACTTATTCTCCCCATGCTTTATTGGGTTTTCGTTTAAATCCTTTCTTTAATTATTCTATTGCAGTTTTAGGAAGCCCAGAAATCGCAATGACTAAAAGCAAACCGTATTCTAAACTTACTATTGGTTTATTGGTAAGTAATGATTATTTGGTTTTTAGCTCGTTTCAACTATCACTTTCTTATTACCCAAGTATTCCTCAACAAGGTGATAATGTTTTCAAAACAAATACATTTGAAACTACTGATTATGGACTTCAAAGTTTTGAACTTGCAAAGCCTAGAGTTGTCAATTACAAATAATTTTTTTTATTTTTTTTCTAAATTCCAAAACAAACGATAGAATACTCAATATCAACAAATTAAGAACTTTATAATAGGTAGCGTATTCGTTGAAATGCATTTTTATCCGATAAAATACATCCCGTTTATTTTTTTGGCACAGTATATGGATATCCCTATACAAGATTAACATTTAAAAATAAAAAAAAGATGAAAACGATAAAATTAGCAATCGCCGGATTATTTCTAATGGTTGCAAATGCCACGCAAGCCCAAGTATCGATTAACGTTAATATTGGAACTCCACCAGCTTGGGGACCAGTGGGATATAGCGAAATGGAATATTACTATCTTCCAGATATTGAAGCTTATTACGATGTTCGTGCATCGCAATTCATCTATTTCGGAGGAGGAAGATGGGTAAGAACAACTTACTTACCTAGACAATATAGAAACTATGATTTGTATGGAGGTTATAAAGTAGTTTTGACAGATTACCACGGAAGAACTCCTTATACTTACTTTGATCGTCACAGAGTAAAATATTATAAAGGATATCACGGAGCTCCACAAAGACCATACAAACCAAGACCTGTATATGGTTACAATGACCGTCGTTACGATCGTAAAGACTACAAACATTACGACAAACACGACAAACATGATAAACACCATGACAAACATGATCACGACGATCACGATCATGGACACGGTCACGGAAGAAGATAATGCTAAATCATTAGCAATCAACACAAGAGAGTATCATTTATTTGGTACTCTCTTTTTTTTATGATTTGTTTAATCGGATCTTTTGTTAAAACGTTGTATTTTTAGTATAAATCACTGTAAGGCAATAAGTTTAACAACAGAAATGCCTTACATTAATTTATTTATACTTTATCTTTGCGCCGAATTTTATAATCCAAAAAAGAAATTTATGAAAAAGAATGTTTATTTACTTTCATTTTTAGCAATGTCACTTCTAATTGGTTGTGACGATAATAATGACAAAAACGACAACCAATCGTTAAATAACATTACAATTACTACAGATCAAACTGCCTTAAATCAAAGACTTGACCTTACAAATTCTGGTGTTATCTCGGTTGACAATGTTTCTGCTACAGGAAAAACGACAGAAACAACTAACACTACTTTTCCTTTAGTTCAAATTGCTGAAGTAAAACCTCCAGTTGATGCTAATGGAAAAATACTTCAAGCGAGTCATGTAACTGTGAACGGAAATTATGCTTATGTTTCTTATATCACAAGAGGCGATGTTTATTCGGGAGCAATTGATGTTATTGATGTTTCTGATCCTTATAAACCAAAATTGGTTACTTCTGCTTTAATTCCAAATACGGATATTACATCTCTTACTTACGCAAATGGGAATTTAATTATCGGAGCTGCAAAAGATGTAGATAAAGATTCTCAACTTGCAGGAAATCCGGCAATTGTATTTAATATGGATTTAAGTTCTGGATTACTTACCAATACTTTAAAAACGAATTATTTAGAAAGCAGAGTTACAACAGATGTTGCTGCCAATACGTCTAATTATTTTGCAGTTACGGGAGATAACGGAAGTTTATTCAAATTAAGCACTTCAACAAAAGCAATTACTGGAAAAGCTGCAATGGCCGATTTACGTTCAATTGCTCTTTCTGGTGATAAAGTTGTGACTTTGAGCGGAACTAAAGGAGTTAATATCTATAATCAATCGACTCTTGCATTGCAAAAAAGCTTTACGACATCTACAGATGTAAGCGGTGCAAAAAGAACAATGGATATTGACGGAACAAAATTATTAGTTTCTGAAGGTCCAAACGGTCTTGGTGTTTATGATATTAACAGCGGATCAAAATTGCAAACTATCGGGATTTCAACTGCTGCTGAAGACAATGTAACAAATGCTGTTTCTGTAAACGATGGATATGCTTTTGTTGCAAATGGAGCTCTTGGACTTAATGTTTACCAATCTGCAACACAGCTAACTTTATTAGGTTCTGTTGGAATTGCAGGTTCTTCAAACTATGTAAAATCTAGCGGTGATTATATTTATGTTGCCAGCGGGACAGGTGGTTTGAAAATCATTAAAATGGAAAAGCCAAATACTACATTTGCAAGCTGTTTAACTTACGGTTTATATAATCAAGGTAGAGATTTGATCTTGAATTCTAATGAGATTAAATCATACCAAGGAGCAACTGCTATTAATTCGGCAATTATCAATTCTGGTGCAGTTCTAACACATTGTGGTTCTATTGCAGTTCTTAGCAATTTGACTTTAAATAGCCAAGGAACTTTTAATATGAGAGGAACTTTATCTCAAGGTAAATACCAGCAGACAAACCCAACAGAGCTTATTATTAATGATAAATCAGTTTTGAATATTGAAGGTTCTGTTGTTATCTGGGGAGATTTAAGATTGAACAGCGGGGCTAAAATCAATTTTATTGGCAGCACTTCTTCAATTACAATTTATGGTAAAGTTACTAAAGGAAGCAACGTAACTATTACAGGAAATTATGTTGATACAGAAAACAAACTGAAATAATTTAGAGCACATTCGCAAAGATAATTTCAAAAGCTGTCAGATTATTTCTGGCAGCTTTTTTGCTTTCTGTAATTCAAATATTGCTCAAATTATTAATCATTAACATTTCATTTAAATACTGTTCCGTAAAATAATTAGTACTTTTGAGGCACTTTCAAAAAAACAATTAACCACAATATGCGAAAAATACAGGTTCAAATCTTTCTTTTATTTTTTATAGGTTTTCAAATTTCATTTGCACAGCAGCCACAAAAACCAAATTCAGTAGAAATTTACAATCAAATCAAAAAATTAAACTTTCTAGGTTCTGTATTGTATGTTGCAGCGCATCCAGATGATGAAAATACTAGAATGATTTCGTATTTAGCAAATGAAATGAATGCTAGAACTGGCTATTTATCACTTACACGTGGAGATGGAGGTCAGAATTTAATTGGTCCGCAATTACGGGAATTGCTTGGAGTTATTCGAACTCAAGAATTAATTGAAGCTAGAAAGATTGATGGAGGCGAACAATTCTTTTCAAGAGCAAATGATTTTGGCTTCTCAAAAAATCCTGATGAAACTTTAGATATTTGGGATAAAGATAAAGTTCTAGCTGATGTAGTTTGGACTATTAGAAAATTTCAACCAGATATTATTATCAATCGTTTTGACCACCGTTCTCCAGGAACAACCCATGGACATCATACTTCTTCTGCTATGTTGAGCGTTGAAAGTTTCAAACTAACAAATGATCCAAAAATTTATCCTGAACAATTAAAATATCTTACTCCTTGGCAGGTAAAACGTCAATTCTTCAATCCGTCTTGGTGGTTTTACGGAAGCCAGGAAAAATTTGATGCGGCAAATAAATCTAAATTTACAAAGCTAGAAACAGGCGTTTACTACACAGGAATCGGAAAATCGAATCAGGAAATTGCAGCTTTAAGCCGAAGCCGTCACCAATCTCAAGGTTTTGGAAGTACTGGTGTTCGCGGTGAAGAAACCGAATATTTAGAATTAATTAATGGTGAAACTCCAAGAGAGCGCGATAATTTATTTGACGGAATCGATACAAGTTGGAATCGTGTTAAAAACGGAAAACCAGTTGGAGATTTAATTGCTTCGATTGTTTCAAAATATAACTTCAGTAATCCATCTGCAAGTATTCCAGATTTAGTTAAAGCCTATTCCATGATCGAATCTTTAGACGATACACATTGGAAAACAATTAAACTTGCTGCTATAAAAAATATTATCGCCTCTTGTTCAGGTTTATATCTTGAAGCAGTTTCAAATGAACAGGAAGCAACTCCGGGAAGCACAATTAAATTAACACTTGAAGCAATCAATAGATGTTCTGTTGATATGCAGTTAGTTAGTGTAACAACACTTCCAGATAATAAAACGATAACTCAAAACAGCGTTTTAAAAAACAATAACGATCAAAAGATCAATTTACAGTTACAGCTTCCAAACGATATAGAATATACACAGCCATATTGGTTAAAAGAAAAAGCAACTGTTGGAATGTACACTGTTTCTAATCAAGAAATTATTGGTACTCCAGATATTATTCGCGATACAAAAGTTGTTTTTAATGTAAAAATTAATAACGTTGAAATTCCGTTTGAGCGCACTGTTGTTTACAAATACAATGATGGCGTAAAAGGCGAAATGTATAATTTCCTTGATATTGTGCCAGAAGTTACAACTTCAATTTTAGAAAGAGTTTTACTTTTTACTAATACTAAAAGTAAAATGATTCCAGTAAAAGTTCGTGCTGGAAAAGATGATGTTAAAGGAAATCTACAATTAGAATTACCAAAAAGCTGGTCTGTTTCTCCTAAAGAAATTCCGTTTACTTTAGACAAAAAAGGAAATGAACAGGTATTTTATTTTGAAGTAACGCCTCCTGTAAATCCAGAAGAAGTTATGGCGAAAAGCGTTGCCGTTGTAGACAATAAACGTTTTGACAAAGATGAAACTATTATAGATTTCAGCCATATTACGAAACAAATGGTTTTAAAACCAGCTGAATCAAAGTGTATTAGAATAGATTTAAAAACTTCTGGCGATGCAATTGCTTATATCATGGGCGCTGGAGACGAAGTCCCTGAAAGTTTAACTCAAATGGGATACAAAGTCACTATTTTAAAACCTGAAGAAATTACACCTCAAAAGCTAGATTCGTTCAGCACTGTTATTACAGGAATTCGTGCTTACAATACCGTTAATGCTTTGGCAAACAAACAAAATATACTTTTCAATTTTGTAAAAAGCGGAAAAAACATGATTGTTCAGTACAACACAAATGGAAAATTGGTAACTGATAAAATTGCGCCATATCCGTTAAAATTGTCAAATGATCGTGTGACAGAAGAAAATGCTAAAATTACTTTCTTGGCGCCAAATCATCCTGTTTTAAATACGCCAAATAAAATTTCGGAAAAAGATTTTCAAGGATGGACACAAGAGCAAGGTTTGTATTATCCAAATGAATATGACTCTGCCTTCACTCCTATTATTTCGTCGCATGATAAAGGTGAATCTGCTAAAGACGGAGCTTTACTTGTCGCGCCATACGGAAAAGGATATTATATTTACACGGGTTTGAGTTTCTTTAGAGAATTGCCAGAAGGTGTTTCTGGAGCATATCGATTATTATCGAATATTATATCTCTAAAACAGCCAATTGAAGCTCCTAAACAAGATTTAAAGCAATAAAAATGGACGCTAAAAAAACAAAAAAATGGAAAAAAAGCTACACTTACGTTTTAGTAGCTAATGCAATTTATATTGCTATCTTTTTCTTAATCATGCAATTATACTCATAACCTATGCAGCTATTTGACTGGATCGTACTTATTGTCACATTATTATTCATTGTTGGATATGGCTCTTGGAAAACCCGAGGCAGTAAAAACGTCGAAGATTTCATTTTAGGAAACAATGAAACACCTTGGTATACTGTAGGACTTTCTGTAATGGCAACACAAGCCAGCGCAATTACATTTTTATCTACGCCTGGACAAGCATATCATGACGGAATGGGTTTTGTGCAATTCTATTTTGGTTTACCAATTGCCATGATTGTGATTTGTGTGACTTTTATTCCGTTATATCATAAAAGTAAAGTTTATACTGCTTACGAATTTTTAGAAAAAAGATTTGACGTTAAAACCCGTTCACTTGCTGCAATTTTATTTTTAGTTCAACGAGGTCTAGGTACTGGTTTAACCATTTATGCTCCAGCCATCATCTTGTCTGCACTTTTAGGATGGAACTTAACTATAATGAATATCATTATCGGAGTTATGGTAATTATCTATACTTTTTCTGGTGGTACAAAAGCGGTAAACGTAACCCAAAAACAACAGATGTTTGTTATTATGTCTGGAATGTTTATCACGTTTTTCTTGATTCTGCATTATCTGCCAAATGATATGACTTTCAACAGTGCGCTTCATATTGCTGGAGCAAACGATAAAATGAATATTGTTGATTTCTCTTTTGATCCCGAAGAAAAATACACCTTTTGGAGCGGTATAACTGGAGGTTTCTTTTTAGCTCTCGCCTATTTTGGAACAGATCAATCTCAAGTTGGACGTTATTTATCTGGGAAATCGGTTCGTGAGAGCCAGATGGGATTAATCATGAACGGACTTTTAAAAGTTCCAATGCAATTCTTTATTCTTTTGACAGGAGTTATGGTATTTGTATTTTTTCAATTCAATCCAGTTCCCTTAAATTTTAATCCAAATAATAAAATTGCGATTGAAAAATCGGCTTTTAAGAATGAATATCACGTTTTAGAGGAAAAGTTAGTCAAACTTTCAGAAGACAAAAAAGTAATCAATTTATTGTACATCGATCAGTTGAACCAAGATTATGACAATCCGATTTTAAGAAAAGAATTGGTTGCTTTGTCAAATAAAGAAAAAGATCTTCGAGATAAAGCGAAAGAAATTATTTCAAGAGCAGATAGTCATACAGAAACAAATGATAAAGATTATGTGTTTTTTCACTTTATCCTAAACTATTTACCAAAAGGTCTTATCGGATTGTTATTGGCCGTTATTCTTTCGGCTGCAATGTCTTCAACGGCTTCTGGGCTTACTGCATTGGCTTCTACAACTGCAATCGATATTTATAAACGAAACCAGAAAGAAGAAAAATCAGAGAAACACTATTTACATGTTACTAAGTTTTTTACTCTTTTTTGGGGAGTTATAGCGATACTTTTTGCTTGCGTTGGAACTTTGTTTGAAAATTTAATTCAGCTTGTAAATATTATTGGTTCTATTTTCTACGGAACCGTTTTAGGAATTTTTCTTGTTGCTTTTTATTCTAAAAAAGTTCAGGCAAAGCCAATGTTCATTAGCGCTATTATAAGTCAGCTCACGATTTTTGTCATTTATTATTTTATGATTTACAGCCAAGAAAAACTGGGTTATTTGTGGCTTAATTTCATTGGAGCAATTTTAACGATTGTATTGGCAGTTGTATTACAGTTTTTATTTTTTAGAGGAAAATCGGATGATAACGAAGTGATTTTGGAGTAAATTAATTAAAGACATGAAATTAAAAAATTTAATTTTCTTTTATTCTTCTTTCACAGAAAAGTCTGGACGAATAGAGTTTGCACTTTATTTTGCATTTAATATCATTGCTAGTTATTTTGCTATTGAATTATGGAAAAATGTAAATTTGAACGATATACGAATTTTAAATATATTCTATACTTGTCTAATATTATTAATTACGTTTGTTCCAACACAAGCTGTAATTACAAGACGTTTAAGAGATTTAAATACAAGTCCTATTTTTATTGTCTTTAATTTTATTCCTATTTTAAATTTTGCCTTTTGGATATTTCTATTATTAGCAAAAAAAAAATCATAATTAATTTTATTTTTCTCTATCTTAAAACTAATTCTCCTTTTTTGTAAGTAAAAAATATTATTTTAGTAAGTTGTAAAACGGACCACTAACTAATTTAAAACTGGAGAAATTAAATGAAAATTTCGAGCGATATTGAAAAGTTACTTCCATTAGGCTATGTATTTCTTATCATGATGGGAATACTTAAAGACTGTATTTACTATTATCAATTAGGAATAAATATCTTGAAATTCTCTACAATTACAGATATTTTAATGAGTCCGATCGCGTATTTGAGTTCAAATCCGATAGTTTTGTTCGCAGTAATTTCATTATTCGTCAGCCATTATTATCTTCCAAAATTTCTTTTAAAGAATAATCAAGAACCTTTTGTACAAAGAATGTTTGAATTAAAATCTGTAGAAGGATTTTCTTTAGAAGAGAAAACAGCTTATTACAATAGTATTGCTTTACGAACATTGGCAGTTGTGCTTTTGTCTTTCTTTTTAGGAACTGGTATCGCCGACGGCTATTATACTTCAGGACGCATCGACAAGCAAACTTTAGATTATAATTATAAAATTAATTTTAATGACGAAGAACCGCAAGAAGTTTGTCTTCTCGGCACAAATAGCTTGTATTATTTTTATGTTGCAATAGGGCAAAAACACATAAAAATCGCCCCAATAAGCTCGATTAAAAACGTTGAGCTGATGTACAAAACGGCAAATCGATAAAACTGAAATAAGTAAGTTACTCCTAAAAAAATAAGCTTTATGAAAGATCAAAAAAAATACAGTAATAAAACAAAAGCTGCTTTTATTCTGTTAATAGTAATGCTTATAATTTTGCTTGGGAATTTTAATACGCTCCGAAACTCCAAAAATGTAAATGACAATATCAACGCCATTTACAAAGACAGGTTGGTTGTGGCACATTATATTTTTCAATATTCAAAAGAACTTCATTTTATAAAAGCCGAGGCTGAAAAACTAAATTTAAGCGACAATATTAAAAAAGATGAAATTATTCATACACTTGATATTATTCATGATATCGATGACTTGTACGCGAAAACAGTTTTAACAAATAAGGAAAAACAATATTTCGATGCGTTTTTACTTTCTTGTAAAGAAATCAACAAACAAGTCGAAAATAAAAACTGGAATCAAATTGCTAATTCTAGCGCACAAGCTTTAAAAACACTCGAAGCATTATCTCAAATTCAGATTGAGGAAGGAAAGGCTAAACTTGCAGTTGCAAACGCCATGTATAGCAGAAACAATGTGCTTGGCCAGCTTCAAATTGCATTGCTTATTATTTTGGGCGGAATTACTTTCTATCTTCTGATAAAGAAAATCAAAAAAACGGTTAGAATTCCTGAACCACCAAGTCTGAATTAAAATTTCAATTTTTTAAATTCAAAATTCCAATGACAGTTTGTGAATTAATCTTCACTTTATTGCTCTATGTTTTAAAAAAAAGGACAAAAAAAATTCCAAAACCCGTCGGCTTTGGAATTTGGAATTTATATTTTGAAAATTTAAAAACTTATCTGCTCCACTCAGCGATACTGTCTTTATTCAATTTTACGTAATCTGCGTTGTTTGCGGCTTCAGCAGATGCCAAAGAAGCTTTTGCAGTTTCAATTGCTCCTTTTTTATCACCTTGTTTAGCTTGAATCAAAGATTTTAATCTTGATACATAATATGGTTTATCAGAACTCATATCAAGCGCTTTGTCAACGTAAGTTCTTGCAGTTTCAATATTTCCGTTTGATTGAAATAAATATTGAGACGCAGCAAAATAATCGTTCCAAGTTGGACCAGCCAAAGCTTTGTCAATACTTGCCACAGCAATTTTAGCTGTAGGAACTTCAAATTTTAAAGCAACATGGGAGTTTTCCCAAGCAAGATCTAAATAACCAAAATTAGGATCTAAACCATTAATTCCAATTGTGAATGTTTCAACTGGCGTTGGCAATGCATCCTCTTTTACAGTAGTTTTCAAAGCTACATAAGCATCGCTCCAGTTTTCTGGCAATCCCCAGTTGTCTGTAGAAAGATAAAAAATGATATCCCAGCTTTCGATTCTAGGAACTGTATAAATTGCATATTTTCCTTTCTTCAGCGTTTTACCGTCAATAATTACGTCATCGCTAAAGTTGATAATTGTATTTTCATTCGCTCCTGTTCTCCATAATTTCCCAAATGGAACTAAATTCCCGAACACAGCTCTCCCTCTCGCTCCCGGTCTTGAATAGGTAACTTCAACATCGGTCAAACCAACAGTTTGCTTAATATATCCTTTCGGACTTGCTTGTGGCGTTTTTACTTGTGCTTCTGATGCTAATGGCGCTAAGATCAGGGCTAAAGCAATAAGTAGTTTCTTCATTATTTTAAGTTTAATTTTTTTCAAATTTACAAATTCAAACAGGGAACAAATGTTAAATTTTATATAATTCAGGCCTTAAGCTGTGATATTTTTTCTGCGTTTAATTCGCTAAAATGATCGATAACCAAGTCTGCTTCAGACAAATCCTGAAGATGTGAATGTTCGCTTCTATAACCCACACAATAAATTCCTGCACCTTTTGCGGCTTTTACACCATTTGTGCTGTCTTCGATTATAATACATTCTTCTTTTGGCGCTACAGACAATGAAGCAGCATGAATAAATATCGCTGGATTTGGTTTTGATTGCGGAAAATCTTCTCCGCTAACAATATGTGTAAAATACTGATGCAAATTAAATCTTGTAAAAACTCGATCAATGGTTACTTTTGAAGCCGAAGAAGCCAAAATTAATTGTAATCCGTTCTTGTACAAATCCTTAATTAGATCTTCAACACCATCCAAAAGATACAAATCTTCCTTAGTATCAAAAGCATCATTAAAAATAGTTCTCTTTCTCTGAATCAAATCTTCTACTTCCTGCTCTACAGTTGGGAAATAGCTTTTTAAAGTTTGGAATGTATTTCGAGTAGAAAATCCTGTAAATGAGGTATACATTTCTTCAGGAACTTCGATATTCAATTCTGAAAATTGTAAATAATAGGCATAACGATGAACAGGCTCTGTGTCAACAATTACGCCGTCCATATCAAAAATTACTGTTTTAATCATTTTTTTTTAAGTTTCTGAGATTTTGAGATACTAAGATTCTAAGGTTTCTCTCTTCGTATTTAACTTTGTCAAAGTTTAAAACTTTGACAAAGTTCGTTTTGAGTTCTATTTATAAGGTTCAAAAAAAATTAAGATTCAATCTAACAGCTACAAAAAACTTAGCAACTTAGAATCTTGGCATCTTAAAAACTTACTTTTTAAGTAAATGTCTAATCACTGTTTCGGCAGCGTGTAAGCCAAATAATCCTGGCATATAGCTGTTTGTTCCGTAGAATGATTTTTTGAAGTTTTTACCATCTGTTAGCTTTAAGCTTTTTTCGTCTTGAATTTCAGAAGAGAAAACCACTTTCAATTTATTGATTTTTGCTTCTTTTAAACGTTTACGAATTGTTTTAGAAAAATAGCAGTTTATTGTTTTAGAAATATCTGTCACTTTTACTTTTGAAGCCAACATTTTTCCTCCAGCTCCCATACTGCTGATAATTTTTACTCTTTTGCGTTTTGCAGCAATGATCAGATTTAATTTTGGAGTAATACTGTCAATACAATCCAAAACATAATCAAATTCTGGAGATACAATCTCAAAAGCACGTTCTGGAGAAAGAAATTCCTGAACACGAGTTAAATTTAATTCTGGATTAATATCCATCAAACGATCGCCTACAATTTTAATTTTTGGCTGACCAACTGTTGAATGTAAAGCTGGCAATTGACGGTTAATATTGGTAATATCCACAACATCACCGTCTACAATTGTCATGTTTCCTACTCCTGCTCTTGCTAAAAATTCAGCTGCAAAAGATCCAACTCCTCCTAGTCCAACGACTAAAACATTAGATTTTTGTAAATTTTCTAATCCTTCTTTAGTAAACAAAAGCTCTGCTCTTTCTGTCCATTCTGCCATATATTCTTTATTTTATTTTTTGTTTCAAGTTTTAAATTCTTTCTTATTGTCGCCCTGAGCGAAGTCGAAGTGCGCTCTAATTGGAATGAGGCTTCGACTTCGCTCAGCTTGACAAATGACATTTTACTTTTAACTGTTCACATTTTACAATACGAACAAACTTCTATAATTACTTAAAATAACTTCTTGCAACTCTTTTAAATTTAATTCTTTATATTCAGAGGCTAATTCATAAACTTCTTCAATTGATTCTTCAATTGTATCTGTTTCTAAGAAAAAACGATCATTTGGAACATTTTGAAAAACCGTTTTTAAATCTGGATTTTTCAATAAATATTTTCCAAATGAAAGATAAAACCCTGCCGAAATTAATTGTTCCGCCAACTGATTATTCTTTGAAAAACCATGAATAATCATTGGAACGTTTATTTTCATTCTTTTCTTAATTGCCATTACTTCTTGAAAAGCGGCAACGCAATGAATAACTACGGGTTTCTTAAATTTTTCTGCTAATTCTAACTGTTTTTCAAAAACTGAAATCTGTAAATCAAACGGTACTTCAATTCTTTTATCCAAACCGCATTCGCCTATTGCCAAACAATTTTGAGTTTGCAATTTTTTTTCTATAATTTTCAAATCTTCATCAATACGATTTTCGTCTATATACCAAGGATGAATCCCAATAGAATAAAACGGAATCGTAGCATCAAAATCTTTTGGATACTGATTAACCAATTCTAAAACGTTAGACTGATTGGTAAATTGATGCGTATGAAAATTGAAATATTCCATTAATGAAAAGCTTTTACTCCTGCTTTAATTTCAATTTTCAAATCATTTTCCTGAGGCACAAGCGGACAAGAATACTTATAATTATAAGCACAATAAGGATTATAAGCTTGGTTAAAATCGATTGCTATTGTATTTCCTTTCGGAATTTCTAAATCAATATAACGGCCTCCAATGTAGCTTTGTTTTCCACTTGTTAAATCTGAAAAAGGTAAAAAGAGATGATTTTTATATTTTTCCTGAACAATAAGTTCTAAACTTTGGTAAACGGCCAACTTAAAAGCTTTTCCATTTATTTTAAAGTTTAAAGTTCCATACTTAATATACTTTGGAGTATAATTTCCTGAAGTTTTCATTTCAAAAACTTTTCCGCCTTTAGCTTTTACCAAAGTAGCATTCACAAAATAAGTTTCAGAAATAGGAAAAAAATCTAAGCTTTTAAAAGTTTTTAAATCGTCAGCCATCAACGGACTTGCCTTAGGATCAGCAAATTCTGAATTAATTCTCTTTTGGAATTTTTGAACATCAGCTTTATTAAACTTTTTTTGGGCAAAAGCAAAATTAAAAACCAACAATAAAGCTATGGCGTTTATAGTTTTCATCTTAGAAATTTTCTGCAAAAATAGTTCAAAAGTAACAAAACAACAACCACTTAACGAGACAAAGTTTCCTAACTTTGTGACGATAATTTATCAAACAAAATGCTTAAAACTGCTTTAACCCACTACATTAACAACTTTCGAGGTTTCACCAGAGAAGTTTGGATTCTTGCCATCATCACTTTTATCAACCGTGCCGGAACAATGGTTCTTCCTTTTTTATCCAAATATTTAAAAGAAGATCTTCATTTTTCATACAATCAAGTTGGTTGGATTATGGTTGCATTTGGTTTTGGATCAATGTTGGGTTCTTGGCTTGGCGGTAAACTTTCAGATAAAATCGGATTCTATAAAATCATGATTTTTAGTTTATTTACTAGTGGAGTTTCTCTTTTCTTTGTGCAATATATTACAACTTTCTGGACACTTTGTGCCGCAATGTTTGTTCTTATGACCATTGCCGATATGTTTAGACCTGCGATGTTTGTTTCTCTTGGAGCTTATGCTAAACCAGAAAATAGAACTCGCGCGCTTACATTAGTCCGTCTTGCTGTAAATTTAGGTTTTGCTGCTGGTCCGGCACTTGGAGGTTTGATTATTATGGGAATGGGATATTCAGGGTTATTCTGGGTTGACGGAGCTTCTTGCATTATTTCGATCTCGATTTTTGCTTTATTGGTAAAAGAAAAGAAAAAGGCAACTCACGACGATAAAACTGAAAGTGCTTCTGATGTAAAATCAGTTTTTCATGATAAAATATTCTGGGTTTTCTTATTTGTAAGTTTCATTACAGCTATGATTTTCTTCCAGTTATTTACCACCCTACCTTTATATCATAATGAAAAGTTTGGCTTAAGCGAATTCCAAACAGGTTTGTTAATGACTTTAAACGGATTATTAATATTTTCTCTAGAAATGCCAACAGTTGGGTTTTTAGAGCGAAAAGCCTTTCCGAAGATTCGAATCATAATTATAGGTTCTTTTGTAATGGCTTCTAGTTTCTTTTTGCTTCTGATTAATTTCTGGGCTGGAATATTGGTTGTAAGTATGGTTTGTATTTCGATTGGTGAAGTTCTTACTTTTCCATTCTCTAATGCTTTTGCCTTAAGTCGTGCTCCACGCGGACAAGAAGGTCGATATATGGCGCTTTATACAATGAGTTTCAGTCTTGCACACATTGTGAGTTCTAAACTTGGCTTTGAGATTATTACCAGATTTGGTTACCAAATCAACTGGTTTTTTATGGCGAGTATTGGTGTGGTTGCAACCGGATGTTGCATTTGGATTAAAAATGCTTTAACAAACGAGAAAGTTTCATAAAAAAACTTTAACTTCTTAAACCCTTAAAATTCAATTTATTACTATTAAATTTGAATGGCTTTTTTGCGCTCTAAATTCAAATTCAACTTAATTTTTAGTTAAATAACTAGTTTTATAGTTGTGTAACTAAAAAAATAGTTGTAGGTTTGAATTAAAATTAGAGAAGATGCAGAAGTTAACAAACAAAGAAGAAGAAATTATGATGATTTTATGGAAGCTTAAAAAAGCTTTTGTAAAAGAAATTCAAGCCGAAATCACAGAAGACCAGCCTCATTATAACACATTATCGACAATTGTTCGTAATCTGGAAGAAAAAGGGTATGTTGGACATAATGCTTTTGGAAATACACATCAATACTTTCCAGTTGTAGCAATTGAAGATTACAGAAAAGGATTTATGAAAACCGCAATTGATAATTACTTTAACAGTTCTTATAAAAGTATGGTTTCCTTTTTTGCCAAAGAAGAAAAAATTTCAGCAGATGAATTGCGTGAAATTTTATCTATGATCGAAAATAAAAACGAAGAAAAATAATTGGTTTATGGAAGCAGTTTTCATTTATATCGCCAAATCAAGCAGCTTAATGCTTTTTTTTTATTGCGTTTACTTTTTTTTACTTCGAAAAGAAACATTTTTTAACAGCAACAGGTGGTTTTTATTATCAGGCTTGATCGTTTCTTCTATTTTACCATTAGTAAGTTACACAAAGGTTATATGGATTGATGCTACAACCGATTTTAATACAAATATCGCAACATCATTAGTAAATGATCCGCAAAAAGAAGCAGTCGATTTTAATTGGACGATTCTAATTCTTGGCCTTTACGCGGTCGGATTTTTAGTTTTCTTTATAAAATTAGGAATTGATTTCTACAGTTTGAATTCAATTATTAAAGGAAAAAAAGTAAAACAACAAGCCGATTTTAAATTTATAGATATAAACGAAAACATTGCGCCTTTCTCCTATTTTGAATATATCGTTTACAACTCATCACTGTACACGCCTTCAGAATTAGAGAATATTATTGAACATGAAAAAGTACATAGCGATCAAAATCATACTATAGATGTACTGATTTCGAGAGCATTCAGCATCATTTTCTGGTTCAATCCGATTGTTTGGCTTTATAAAAAAGCAATAATGCAAAATTTAGAATTTATTGCTGATAGTGAAGCTGCAAAAAAAATTTTAGATAAAAAAGCCTACCAGTATACGCTTTTAAAAATAACAACACACGAAACTTGTGTTGCAATCACCAATCATTTTTATCAATCATTAATCAAAAAACGAATCGTCATGTTAAACAAAAATCAATCAAAAAAGAGGAATTCATGGAAGTATTATGTTGTAATTCCTGCTCTAGCGGCTTTTGTATTTTTATTTCAAATTGAAGTAATTGCAAAAGAAAGACAGCAGAATGTAAAAGCAGTTTCGGTAGGAAATGAATCTGTAAATGTTTACAAAATAACAAAAAACTCTACAGATGCTGAGTTAAATGAACTTAAAGCAAGCTTAAAATCAATTCACAATATTGATTTTAAAGTTTCTGAAATCAAGAGAAACTCTCAAAATCTATTAACATCTATTAAAGTTGATGTAATTAATGGCAGTGAGAAAACGCAATCAATACAAGTTGGAGATAAAACTATCAAAGATTTTGGAATAGTTGTTATTACAGATAAAGATGGAAGCAAAAAAGCTGGCATTCAAACTTCTGATGAAAAAATTGTTGTTAGCAAAAAAGTAAGTTCAAACGACAATGCGAAGGTTACTTCAAAAACAACAGAAAACAAAAATATAACTACTAATACAGAAACCCATGTTAACACTAATTCTATTACTAGTACAAAAACTAACAGTGATACTAATACAAATATTAGCACTGTTGTAACGACAAATAAAGACAACAATGTTACCACAATAACAACAACTGAAAACGGTCCGAAAATTATCATTTCTACTCCAAATAATGTGAAGCTTACTGGAAAAAAACTTGTTATTGTAGATGGAGATGTAATGCCAAGCACTTTCAAACTAGAAGATTTAAAGCCTCGCGACATTAAAACTATGCACGTGTATAAGGGGATAGACGCAATTGCGCAATTTGGCGAAGCTGGTGCAAATGGCGTTATCGAAATTGAAACTCGTGAGTAATCATTTAAAATATAAAGGATGCAAAAACTAACCAACAAAGAAGAAGAAATCATGCATATTTTATGGAAGCTGAAAAAAGCTTTTGTAAAAGAAATTCAAGCAGAGATTTTAGAAGATCAGCCGCATTACAATACTTTGTCAACCATTGTTCGTAATCTGGAAGAGAAAGGTTATGTTGCTCACAATGCTTATGGAAATACTCATCAATATTATCCAGCTGTAAGCATTGAAGATTATCGAAAAGGCTTTATGAGTACTGCAATAGACAATTATTTTAATAGTTCTTATAAAAGCATGGTTTCGTTTTTTGCTAAAGAAGAGAAAATTTCAGCAGATGAGTTACGCGAAATCTTAGATATGATAGAAAATCCAAAAGAAGGTAAATAATCAAAATATTATGGAAGCACTTTTCATTTTTATCTTAAAATCAAGCGGGTTGTTGGCAATGTTCTATTTTGCTTACATTTTGTTACTTCGCAAAGAAACTTTTTTTAACAGCAGCCGTTGGTTTTTAATCGCCGGATTAATTACTTCTGTTGTACTTCCTTTCGTAGTCTATACCAAAGTAATTTGGGTCGAAGCTCCGCCGACACTGGCTCCAGACCCTGTTGTCGTGAGAAATACTGTTGAAAATATTCCAACTTCAAATCATGATGTTATTGCGTATGAACCTCAGTACAAACCAACAACAATAAATGTCGTTGAAGAAGAAAGTTTTGAAATCAATTGGGATTTAGTTTTAGCTCTTGCGTACGGAATTGGTTTCTTGGCTTTCATGACCAAATTTGCACTTGATTTTTACAGTTTAAACTCTGTTTTAAAAGGGAAAAAAGTAGAACAGCAAGATGATTTTAAATTTATTGACGTCAATGAAAATATTGCTCCTTTTTCTTATTTTGATTACATTGTGTATAACTCATCACTATACACGGCTGCAGAATTAGAAAACATTTTAGAACATGAAAAAGTGCACAGCGATCAAAAACACACCGTTGATGTTTTAATTTCTAGAATATTCTGTATCCTATTTTGGTTTAACCCAATTGTATGGCTTTACAAAAAAGCTATTTTGCAAAATCTTGAATTTATTGCCGATAGTGAAGCTGCGAAGAAAATATCGGACAAAAAAGCGTATCAATACACGCTTTTAAAAATAACAACACATGAAACTTGTGTTGCAATCACCAATCATTTTTATCAATCATTAATCAAAAAACGAATTGTTATGTTAAACAAAAATCAATCAAACAAAAGAAATTACTGGAAATATTCGGCAGTAATTCCTGCTCTTGGTGCATTTATTCTTTTATTTCAAATAAAGACAATTGCTCAAGAAAAAAAACAAGATGATGTCGCAATCATAAAAAGAGACACCGTTAAAGATTCTGACGAAACTATCAAGATAACAAAAAATACAACTGATAAAGAGTTAAACGAATTACCAGGGAAATTAAAAGCAAATCATAATCTTGATGTAGAAATCTCTGATGTAAAAAGAAATACGAAAGAAGAGTTAACTGCAATTCAGATCAAAGTAAAATCAGATTCTGGTAAAAAACAAACGATCAAAATTGACGGAGACCAAGCTATAAAAGATTGCGAGCTTGCTATTGGAACTGACGAAAATGGAGCAAAAGCTATTGTTATCAATACTGATAAAAACTTTAGAACACCGATAATTATCAGAAATGAGAGAGTAATTGTTCGTAACGGAGATATTGTTCCTCCAACACCTCCATCTCCACCTTCATTTCCTTCAGGACCACTGCCTCCTGCTCCAGCAATAGACATGTCAAAAATGCCAAAACCTCCAGTTGCACCAAAGAATCCAAATGATAAGGTAGCGATGAGTAAATTTGAAAAAGAAATGGAAGCATTCGAAAAGCAGATGGAATCATTTGAGCCTCAAATGGACGCTTATGAAAAACAAATTGAAGCTATCATGTCTCAAAGATCAGCTGATTATGAAAAAGAAATGGCGAAATATGAAATCGCTATGGAAAAATTCAGTGCTAACATGGAGAAATTCAATTATGACTTTAAATTCAAATTTGGAGATAACTCTCAAGATTACGAAAATAGCATGAAGGAATACGAGCAAGACATGAAGCAATATGAGCTTGACATGAAACAGCACGAAAAAGATATGAAACAACATGCTAAAGATATGAAGCAACACGCTAAAGACATGAAACAGCATGAAAAAGACATGAAAGCTTGGGAAAAAGAAAATAAAAAAGCTTAATTATTTAATTCTCAACAGAAAAACCAGTGCTTAAACCACTGGTTTTTCTATTTATTATTTCAGTAAAAACAAAAATCTCGCGCATGAAAAAAAATATTTCAATTTTATTCTTGTGTCTAAGTTTTTCAATACTAGCGCAAAAAAATACCGTTGATAAAAGCATTTTTATTGCAATGGATAAAACTGCTTCAATACTTTCTAATAAATCAAAAGCGAATTCTATCTCAATTGGCGTTGTCAGAAATGGAAAAACATATACCAGACATTACGGAGAAATTGACAAAGGAAAAGAAAATATAGCCAATAATAATACGGTTTTTGAAGTCGCATCTATTACTAAATTATTTACTGGATTACTTGCTGCTCAGGCAGTTTTAGAAGGAAAACTAAATCCCGATGATGATATTAGAAAATATATTACAGGTTCTTACGCGAACTTAGAATATAATGGAACACCAATTACAATAAAAGATTTGGTTTCTTTTAGAACTGGTTTTGACAAAGATCTTCCAGATAATTCCGAGTTAAGAAAAAACAGAAATGACAGCAGTTATTTAGCATTCAAAAAAATGGATGAGAATTACACTCGTAAAAACTTCTTTGAGGATCTTAAAACCATTAAATTAGACACTTTACCTGGAACTAAATTTAAATACAGCAATGGAAGTCTTAATTTGACAGCACATATTTTAGAAAATGTTTATCAGAAAAGTTACGAAACACTTTTAAAGGAAAATATTTTTTCAAAGTTGGATATGCAATCAAGCGGCATAAATTTAAGTCCTAATACTTTAATCGCCAATGGCTATGATTTGAAAGGAGTTTTAATGCCGACGATTTCAGATAATCTTTGGGGAGCTGCAGGAAGATTAAAATCTACTTTAAGTGACTTGACCAAATTTATTAGTTATGAATTAAATACAAAAAATAAAATTGTACAAGAATCTCAACGAAATCTATTAAACAGTCCAACAACTTGGAACGGTTATTTTTGGGATTATATTCAAGTCGACGAAAACGGTAAAAACTGTTGGAAACATGGCGGTGCATTTGGTACTCAAAATATGCTAGTTATTTATCCGGAACGTCAATTAGGAATTTCAATTATTGTAAATATAAGTGACGAAAGCACTGCAAATGCATTAGGCGAGGCAATTGTTAGACTCTCTAATGATTTATTGAGTGAAAACAAAAAGCAAACTGGAATTTACGGTTATAAAATCATAGCTGATAATGTTGTCTTTGTTTATGAGCATGATAAAAACTTAGATCCTAATTTAGTTAAAAGTGTCTCAATCGCTGGTTCCTTTGACAAATGGAATCCCAACGACAAAGATTTTCAAATGATTCAGAAAAGCAAAAATACATTTGAACTATCGATTCCGAAATCACAGTTTGAAAAAGACAAAACGCATCTTTTTAAGTTTGTCATTAATAAAACAGGTTGGATGGAAGCTCCAAAAAATGCTATAAATCGACAAACTGAGGGAGACGAAAACCTCATTCTAAAAATCTAGATACTTTTTACATTTTACTGCTTAAAAGACTTTGTTTCAAACACAAAGTCTTTTTTATATCTTTGCCGAAACAAATCTACTATGTATAAATTATTAGCTAAACTAAACAAACTACTTTTGCCAAGCTTTACCAAACAAGGTTTAGATATTTCTAAAGCAAAGAAATGGCAGATGGCTATTATTGGTTATCGCGCTTATGTCACTAAAAGAGCTTTAAGCAATTAATTTAGAATACATTTTTATTTATCCGACAGAAATTAAGCGTTTTATGATTCTGTCTTACTTTTTATGAAAAACAGAGAAATCAGCCTACCTCCTGTTCCTGCGGTATTATTAGCAATTATAAGTGTGCAATGTGGAGCAGCAATTGCAAAAACTTTATTTCCTGCAATTGGCGCGGCAGACACAGCATCTATACGAATTGGCGTTTCTGCATTAATTTTATTATTAGCTTACAGACCTAATTTTAAGGCTGTAACAGCAAAACAATGGAAAATTGTAATTCCGTATGGCCTGTCTCTAGGCGCAATGAATTTGATTTTTTACTTCGCTATAGAAAAAATCCCAATCGGACTTGCTGTAACACTAGAATTTGTTGGTCCTTTACTATTAGCAATAGCGGGTTCAAAACGTTTAGTTGATTATTGCTGGGTTTTATTGGCCGCAATAGGAATTTTACTAATTGCTCCTTGGACAAATGATAGTTTGAATCCGATAGGAATTATCTGTGCGCTTTTAGCTGGAGCATTTTGGAGTACTTATATAGTTTTAGGCGGAAAGATTTCTCAAATAATGAATGATGGTGATGCCGTTTCAACGGGAATGTTGTTTGCAGCGCTTTTAGTTTTACCATTTGGCTTTCTAGAAAATGGCTTAACCAATCTTACTCCAAAACTTTTCGGAATGGGTATTGCTCTTGCGCTGTTATCAAGTGCAATTCCGTTTACATTAGAGATGAAAGCTTTAGGTCAGCTTCCTCCACGTACTTTTAGTATTTTAATGAGCTTAGAACCTGCTGCCGCTTCTATTTGTGCTTTTATTTTCCTTCATGAAAATTTGAATTTCAACGAAATTTTGGCTGTAGTTTGTGTTATAATTGCTTCTGCAGGAAGTACATTAACCGCGAAAAAATAACTATCCCAAATGAAAAATAATTTTCTGCAATTCATTAAAGTTACAAACGGAATATTTTTCATTTCTATTCTAATCTGGTTATTATTCTGGCTTAAAACTGATGGAATTGGTGACTTAAGAAATCTAACTATTATACTTTATTTGTTATTTGCTTCTGAGATTTTTGTTTTGATTTGCAGTACTATTTTCTACTTTCTCACAAAAAACATGCTTACATTAAAAGAGCAAATAAAATACACTTTAATAATTTTAATTTTCGTTATAGATTTCTTCTGTTTAGCACAAGGTGCGGTAATGGATAGATCTGTTCTTGTCTTTTTGTTTGCTATCAATACCTTTTCAATTTTATACATAGTAAAAGATAGATTTTTATAAAAAAGCCCTCTAGAAAATCTAAAGGACTTTTTATTGTAGGCAAACTATTCTGGAGATTTTATTTATTTTTTCGGAAGCAGCACAGCATCAATTACATGTATCACACCATTTGACTGATTTACATCAGAAATTGTAACTTTTGCTTTGTTTCCATTTTCATCACTGATATATAAATCTTTTCCTTTCATCCATGCGGTTAATGTTCCGCCACTAACCGTTTTAAGAGACGCTTTTCCTTTTCCTTCTTTAATTGCATCTGCAATATTATTCGAATTCAGTTTGCCACTTACAACATGATAGGTTAAGATCGTTTGAAGTTTCTTTTTGTTTTCTGGTTTCAATAATGTTTCTACAGTTCCCTTTGGCAATTTATCAAAGGCTGCATTTGTTGGGGCAAAAACGGTGAATGGTCCTTTTCCTTGTAAAGTTTCAACCAAATCAGCTGCTTTTACTGCAGCAACCAATGTTGTATGATCCTTTGAATTAACGGCGTTTTCAATTATGTTTTTATTTGGATACATCGCTGCGCCACCAACCATAACTGATTTTTGAGCATTTGATGTAAATGCAAATCCTAAAGCTAAAACAGCAAGAGCTAAAAATTTTCTAGTTTTCATATTTAATGATTTTAAGTTATAAGCTCATTTACGGGGATAAAGTTGTTTTGGTTTTCGCTTGAAACTAATCTTATGTAAAAAAGCGCAGATTTTCTTTTAAATTTCCAGCAAAACAAGGCATTAACGTAATTTAATATTTCTTCAAAAAAAATCTAAAATATTTACTTTTTGCATTTATTTTATTGTTAAATTTAAAAACAAAAAACATCAATTATGAAAAATTTAGCTCAAAAATTTAGAGATAGAAAATCAAATTCAAGAGTTGATTTAACTGCAATGGTTAGTGTTTCTTTTTTACTTATTTCATTTTTTATGGTTGTTAACGAATTATCAAAACCTCCAAAAATGAATTTGTATTTACCAGAGAAATATGCATGTCTAGAGAATATTGGATGTTTTAAAGCTGATCAACTTTTTACAATATTGTTAGATAAAAATGGTAAAATGATTACTTATTCAGGTTTATTAGAATTTCCATTGGAGAAACCAAAAGAGTTTAAATTTCAAAAAAATGAGATAAGACAAGAGGTGTTCCGCAAAAAGAAAGAAGTTCACGATTATATGATTTCTGAAGGAAAACCAATGAGTGGAGTAATTGTTATTATAAAGCCGAGTAAGCACTCGAACTATGGCAGTTTAGTAAATATAGTAGATGAAATGAAAATTGCTAAAATTGAAACCTATTCAATAGTTGATGATTTTACTGCAGAAGAATCAAAATTGCTAGCCTCTAATTAATATAAATTGTTTCTTAATCAAAAAGCATATGAAAAATTTACCTCAAAAAGTTAGAAGTAGAAAGTTAAATTCAAGAGTAGATTTAACTGCAATGGTTAGCGTTTCTTTTTTGCTGATTATATTTTTTATGGTCGCTCTCGAGTTACGAAAATCTAAAGTTATGGATTTAAGTTTACCAGATTATGATGCCTATACATGTGGATGGACAGGTGGCTGTGGTGAAAATAGATCTTATACAATTTTACTTGGAGATGACAACAAATTAATCTGCTATATGGGATTATTGGAAGTGCCAAAAATTGCTCCGAAAAAGTTAGAATATGGAAAAAATGGAATCAGGCAAGAGCTTTTAAAACAAAATAAAAAGATGCTCAATTATTCTGCTCAAATAGGAAGACCTGGAAGAGGAATGGTTGTTATTATTAAACCAAGCAAAAAAAGCAACTTTAAAAATCTGGTTGACATTTTGGATGAAATGGCTATTGCAGATATAAGTACATATGCAATTGTAAATGATTTTACGCCAGAAGAAGCAAAATTATTGGCTTCAAAATAATTCTTTAACTTAAATCAAGATACATGAAAAACCTACCTAAAAAAGTTAGAAGCAGAAAGTTAAATTCAAGAGTAGATTTAACCGCAATGGTTAGTGTTTCTTTCTTACTTATTATATTTTTTATGGTTGTTGGGGAACTATCGAAATCAAAAGCAATGGATCTCGCTTTACCTGAAAAAGATGTATGCAGATGGAGTCATGCATGTATCAAAGCTCATCGGGTCTATACCATATTATTAGACGACAACGATAAAATAATAACTTATTCTGGAATATTAGAATTTCCAATGGAAACGCCAAAGGAATTTAAATCTGAGAAAAATGAAATCAACCAAGAAGTATTCCGTAAAAAGAAAGAAGTTCATGACTATATGATTTCAGTAGGAAAACCAATGAATGGTGTAATTGTAATAATAAAGCCGAGTAAAAAATCAAACTACGGTAATTTAGTAAACATACTCGATCTAATGAAAGTTGCCAATATTGAAACCTATACAATAGTTGATGAATTTAGTGGAGAAGAATCAAAATTGTTAGCATCAAATTAATACTAAGTAAATATTGTTTTCAAAAAGTTCTCGACTCCGCTCGAACTGACAATTGAGGAAAAACTTGAAACCTGAAACATAAAAAAAGTCCCACATTGCTGTGGGACTTTCTATTTATAAAAAATCTAAGAATTATTTTTTCTCAGTTTTTTCCATTTTAGCTTTTAAAGCAGCTAATACATCATTGTTATCACCTAAAGTCGCTGCTGGTGCGTTTGTAGATGCAGATGCAGTAGTTTCAGCAGCAGCTTTCACGTTTTTCTCTTCTTCTTCTCTGAAGATAGCAGTGTGAGAAGCAACTACTCTTTTGAATTCTTTGTTGAATTCAATTACTTTGAAATCAGCAGTATCACCTTTTTTCAATTTCTTTCCGTCTTCTTTTTCAAGGTGACGAGTAGGAATGAAAGCAACGATATCATCTCCGAATTCTACAGTAGCTCCTTTGTCAACGATTTCAGAAATCTCACCGTTGTGGATAGTTCCTACAGCGAAAGAATCTTCGTATTGATCCCAAGGATTAGCAGTAGTTTGTTTGTGACCTAAAGATAATTTACGTCCTTCAACATCCAATTCTAATACTACAACATCAAGTTTTTCACCAACGTTTACAAACTCAGATGGGTGTTTAATTTTCTTAGTCCAAGAAAGGTCAGAAATGTAGATTAATCCATCAATTCCTTCTTCTAATTCTACGAAAATACCAAAGTTTGTAAAGTTTCTAACGATACCTGTATGTTTAGAACCTACTGGGTATTTAGAAGTAATGTCAGTCCATGGATCTTGAGTCAATTGTTTGATACCTAATGACATCTTACGATCGTCTCTATCAAGAGTTAAGATAACTGCTTCAACAACATCTCCAACTTTCACGAAGTCCTGAGCAGAACGTAAGTGAGTTGACCATGACATTTCAGAAACGTGGATTAAACCTTCAACACCTTCAGCAACTTCGATAAATGCACCGTAATCAGCGATTACAACTACTTTACCTTTAACTTTATCACCAACAGTTAAGTTAGCATCTAAAGCATCCCATGGGTGAGCGTTTAATTGTTTCAATCCTAATTGAATTCTTGTTTTCTCATCATCGAAATCAAGGATTACAACGTTTAATTTTTGGTCTAATTCAAGAACTTCACTTGGGTGGTTGATTCTACTCCAAGAAAGGTCAGTAATGTGAATTAATCCGTCAACACCACCTAAGTCAATGAACACACCATAAGAAGTAATGTTTTTAACAACACCTTCTAATACTTGTCCTTTTTGTAATTGACCGATGATCTCTTTTTTCTGTACTTCAATATCAGCCTCGATAAGAGCTTTATGAGATACAACTACGTTTTTGAATTCGTGGTTGATTTTTACCACTTTGAATTCCATCATTTTGTTTACATATACATCGTAGTCTCTAATTGGCTTAACGTCAATTTGAGATCCAGGTAAGAACGCTTCGATACCGAATACGTCAACAATCATACCTCCTTTAGTTCTACATTTAACAAAACCGTTAACGATTTCTCCAGTTTCATTAGCTGCAATAACTCTATCCCAAGATTTGATAGTACGTGCTTTTCTGTGAGATAATACTAATTGACCTGTTTTATCCTCACGGATGTCGATTAATACTTCTACTTTGTCACCTACTTTTAAATTAGGGTTGTAACGAAATTCGTTTAAAGAAATAACACCTTCAGATTTAGCATTGATATCAACGATAACGTCTCTATCTGTAATTCTAACTACAACTCCTTCAACTACTTCTTCTTGATCTGTAGCGATGAAAGTTTTTGATACTAGTTCCTCAAACTCTTGTAAGTTTTTTTCATCTACTGCATCGATTCCTTCTTGGAAGTTGTGCCAGTTAAAATTTGCTAAAAACTCTTCTTGTGATTTTGTTTGTTCAGACATGCTGATAAAAAAATTTGTATTCTGTTTTTCTCGAGTTTCTCTATGCGATAGAAAATACAGAAGTTGTTTTACATAAATGGTTGATACCTAATGGAAACTCTTCTCTGCCAAAAGGTTTGCAAAATTACTACAAATATTTGGACTTACAAAATAATTCAGTATTGATTATCAGTCATTTTGTTAAGAAGCAGAAGATTTATGGTTTTTCAAACCTTTTTGTCCCGCTTTCGCTCCTATCTTTTATGGCAAACCCTGCCATAAAAGGATATCCGCTCTATCGGGGCTAGATTAGAACTTTTAGTTTTCATAAGATCTTTAGAAACGAAAACCCGACAGGTTTTAAAAACTTGTCGGGCTTTATAGATCCTATTTTATGTTTTTTATAAAATCATCATATATTTTTAAATTTTCAAAATATTCATCTAAATGATCAACATGAACTATATCTACCCATAATTCAGTATCTCTTAACTGCTGGAAACATAATCTAAAATAATTAAGTTTACCTAGCCCATCGGAATTTAACTCCCAAAGATTTGACTCAACAACAATTACAGGATGTACAATCTCTTTATGTTTTGCATCATCAATTAAATCACAAACGATTTCTTCTACTAAATTACTTGAATTAAATAATGAATCATTTTTAATTCTTTTAATAGAGTAATCAATATCGGCCCAAAACATCTCTTCAATTGAAGATATACAACTTGACAAACTTTGTTGACATTTCCAGATTACAGAATTATCAATATCTTTAGTATTAGCAATATTTGTTTCTCTAAAAACATTATAAGCATCAATCTTGAATGCATTAAATATATAATTTGCATTTCTATAAACAATTCCATCTGGAGAACAATATAAATCTAGTTTTTTAATTATAGTATTTATATCATTTTCGCTAATCTTAGCTTTTTTCAACAATTTTCGAATCTTTTGATAATGAAATATATTATCATTACCTATCCAAAAATCCTTTAATTCATAACGCTTAGAGTTTCTCTTATTATCAACAATGATATGATAATCTTTTAAAGACTTACATTCTATTAGCAAGTTAACCCTACAACTAAAATCATCTTTAACATTCCAATACTTACTAGCAACAACATCAATTTCTTGATGTTTCTTAGAATCAAAATCAATATAATATGGAGAATGAGATACTTGCCATTTTCTTTCACTTAAAGATTCAAAAACTTTTCTTTCAAGGATAATTGAATTTACAGCACTTGATTTAAAAAGTTTATTTATTAATTGATTTTTATCTTCAATCATTACCTGATAATTAATGACTTAAATTCTCAATCTCCTTCGGATCATGTTTATGCTTAAACAAAACAGCAAAAGCAATTGCAATCACCAAGGCATAAATAGCAAATGACAACCAGATTGTATGCCAATCTTTCATTAAAACCGGGTTTGCAAAAATACCTTCAGGCGAAATTGAATTTCCTTGGCCTGTCACAAATTTAGCCATTAACTCATTTGAAGAATCCGTTTGTAAAAATCCAGCTAATTCTGTAGTTGTATGAAACGATTTTGTAAAGAAACGATCAATTGCCCAACCCGAAGTTAAACTTCCTAAAACAGCTCCTACTCCATTTGTCATCATCATAAACAAACCTTGTGCGGAAGAACGAATTTTAGAATCGGTATTGCTTTCTACGAATAAAGAACCTGAAATATTAAAGAAATCAAATGCCATTCCGTAAACAATACAAGACAAGATAATCATCCACAATCCGCTTATAGGGTCTCCAAAAGCAAATAATCCAAAACGTAAAACCCAAGCCAGCATACTAATCAACATAACTTGTTTGATTCCGAAACGTCTTAAGAAAAACGGAATTGCCAAGATAAACAGCGTTTCAGAAACCTGAGAAATTGACATAATAATAGTAGAATATTGGATTACAAATGAATCTGCATATTTTGGAAAATGTTTAAATTCATCTAAAAATACATCTCCATAAGCATTTGTCAACTGAAGCGCCCCTCCTAAAAACATAGAAAAAACAAAAAACAAAGCCATTTTATAATTTGCAAACAATTTAAAAGACTCTAATCCAAATGTTTCAATCCAAGTAGCATTTTCTTTAATCAAGCGCTGTGGTTCACATTTTGGTAAAGTAAAAGCATAAATCCCAAGAATTAAAGCACCTATTCCAGCAATATAAAACTGATATTCAGTTGCTTTGCTTCCACTTAAATTAGTAATCCACATTGCAACAATAAAACCAATTGTTCCCCAAACTCGAATTGGCGGAAAATCTTTAACGATGTTTTTATTGTTTAATTTAAGCGAAGTATAAGAAATAGAGTTACTCAAAGCAATTGTTGGCATATAACAGCACATTGCCAAAAGCATTACAATAATAAAGGTGTCTGGTGTTGTAACTTGCGCAATTCCGAACAAAACTGCAGCATATAAAATATGAAGGACTCCGTAAAGCTTTTCGGCATTTACCCATCTGTCGGCGATAATACCTGTAAGTGTAGGCATAAAAAGAGAAGCGATTCCCATTGTTCCAAAAACCAATCCAAATTGAGTTCCTTCCCAGTTTTTAGTGCCAAACCAATAATTTCCAATTGTTATAAGCCAAGCTCCCCAAACAAAAAATTGAAGAAAGCTCATTAAGATCAATCTGTTTTTAATCCCCATATAATAAATTTGTCTTTAGTAAAAATGAAGCGGTAAAACTACCATTTAAAATGAAATCTGCAAAAAATTACGCTGTTTTAACAACATCATTCACTAATTCTAGAACAGCTGCAAATTGTTCTTCTTTATTTAAGTAAGAATTATCGATCTCAATTGCATCATCAGCAATTACTAAAGGAGAATCCTCTCGATGCGTATCCATATGATCTCTTTCAACAACATTTTTCAAGACTTCTTCATAAGAAACATTGTCCCCTTTTTGCTGTAATTCATCAAAACGTCTTTGAGCTCGAGTTTCTGCACTAGCGGTCATGAATATTTTAAGTTCTGCATCCGGAAAAACAACAGTTCCAATATCTCTTCCATCCATAACAATAGCTTTGTTTTTCCCCATTTCTTGCTGTTGTTCTACTAATTTAGCACGAACCTCTGATACAGCAGCAACTTTACTAACAAAATTAGAAACTTCGATAGTTCTAATTTGTTTTTCAACATTATCACCATTTAAATACATTTCAGCAAAACCTAAATCGGGATTGAATTTAAATTCTAACTGAATTTTAGACAAATTTTCAATAAGAGCATTTTTATCAAAAAAATCAGCTCCTATAAAATTATGCTGCATAGCAAAATAAGCTACAGCACGATACATAGCACCAGTATCTACATAAACATATTCCAGTTCTTTTGCTAATTGTTTTGCAAGAGTGCTTTTGCCTGTAGATGAAAATCCGTCGATTGCAATGGTAATTTTTTTCAATTCTTTATTTTTAAATTTTTATTCTTTTTAATGACCGCTTATTCGATTAATAACAAAAGCGTCGCCAAAACTTCTACAAATGTAGCCATCTTTATTTTTATTTGGAACACCTATATTAATAATGAAATATTATTTAATTTCTCATTAACTAATGAACTTAAAAAAACTTTTTATCATCGAAAATAAATCATTTCGACAATAAAAAGTTTTATTTATTATTTCTAACTAAGAAGTTCTTTTTAATAGTAAATATCCATAATGATATTCGATTTTGAGCCATCAATTATTTTTTCTATTCTTTTGAAGAATTGCTCATTAACCATTGGACATCCGTGACTATTACTGATATAATAATCTTGCTCATCATAAGGAACTGTAGAATAATGATGAAGTACAATTGCTCTTTTCAAAGCATTATTATTAGTTTCCTCTAAACCAGCCAATCTGTATGCTTTTCCAAAAATACCTTTGTATGTTTTGCCTACTGAATACCTTCCTAATGCAGTGCAATTAGAATTAGGCATATTGCTAAATTTTAGAATTCCCTTCACACCTGTTTCAGAACCCGAACCATGAGCGACAAGACCTTGATCTACAACTTCATTTTTTTGTAAATCGTAAACAAAAAAGCGATTTTTCCCAGAAGGAACTTTCATGTCAATAAGAAAAGCAATCTTTTGATTGTATTTAGAATCAATACTAATCATGTTTTTTATATCAGCAATTCTACTGTTAATTCGTTCCATTTCTATTGTAGAAATAGCATCATCCTCTTCTTTGAAAGCAAGTTTTGAACTAGAAAAAAAACTTACAGTCACAAACAAAACCAAATAAAATAGTTTCATGTATTTATTGAAAATTTAATGTTAGACCAAAAAGGCTGGTGTTGGCCGCCAAAGTATATCTCGAATACGAATAGTTAAATCTTAACTTGTTTAATTTTAAACCGAAACCTAATGAAACTCCTGAAAAATTACGCTGTTCATCTACTCGTAACTCTTCTCCTCTTCTGAAATTATATCCTATTCGAAAATTAAATGCCTTTTTAGGAAAAAGTTCCACACCAAATGCAACGTGTCTTAAAGTATTGTTTAGAAAAGAAACTTTCTCTGGACTTGTTGATCCATCAATGTTAGTTTCGCCACGAACGGGGTTAGAAAAAGAAATATCCCATTGCTGAAGATTCTCTAATGTAAGATGCCAGCGAATAGGCACGTGTTCTAATTCTTGAGAAATACCTGCAACGATTTCAAACGGTAAATTCTCTTTGATTCCTGAGTATGTAGTAAACTGCGTACCAATGTTGCGAAATACCAATCCAAAATTTAAATTTTTCTCTTCAATTAGATATAAAAAACCTAAATCGACTGCGCCTCCTATTGAATTGTAAGTTTCTAATGAAGAAGTAATTAACTTACCGCTAGCACCAATAAAAAAATTAGTATAAGGAACATTGTAGGCATATCCGAAAGAAAGCGCACCTTCGCTTCCACTAAAGTTTGATGTAGCTTGGCCATTTTCATCATAACCCTCAAATGTACCATAGTTCACATAAGTAACACCGGCATAAAAAGTTTGATAATGCCTGTCATAAGTATAAGCATACGAAGCTGTACCGTAAGATGCCTCTCCGTAATAACTTCCATAATTCATTGCCAAGTGATTGTCCATGTCTGCGTTTATAAGTGCTGGATTAGACATAGCTTGATTAACATCTTCATCATATATTGTAATAATATCCCCTCCTAACGCCGCCTGCCTTGGTGAAGTAGTTAAATTTAAAAATTGATAGGTGTAACGCCCCCCAACTTGTCCGAAAGAAAACGAACAAATTAAAATTGTAAAAAATAAAATAACTTTCTTAAGCATTTTGTTTTGGGCGCTCCAATATGGGAATAACGCAAATACAAAGATAAAATTATATAACTTAAAAAATAATTTTTATAACTATATGAAATCTAATATTTATATCAAGTTTGAAAACTAAAATTCTAAATGTAAAAACAAAAAAAAATCCAAATCCCAATCGGTAAATTGGAATTTGGATTTTTATAATTTGAAGTTTTAAAAACTTATTTTAGTTCTTTAGCGTTTTTAACTTTTTGATCTGTCAAAGCTAGCGCCAATACTTCGCTCATTTCTTTCACATAATGAAAAGTCAAACCTTCTAAATATTCTTCTTTAATTTCATCGATGTCGCTTTTGTTTTCATGACATAAAATAATCTCCTTAATACCTGCTCTTTTTGCAGCTAAAATTTTCTCTTTAATACCGCCAACAGGCAATACTTTTCCTCTAAGAGTGATTTCGCCTGTCATAGCAAGGCTTTTCTTAACTTTCTTTTGAGTCAAAAGAGAAACTAAAGATGTCAGCATTGCAATACCGGCACTTGGTCCATCTTTTGGAGTTGCACCTTCTGGAACGTGTAAGTGAATATTGTATTTTTGGAAAAGATCTGTGCTAATGCCTAATTTCTTAGCATTTGCCTTAATATATTCTAAGGCAATAGTTGCAGATTCTTTCATTACAGTTCCTAAATTTCCTGTAATAGTCAAAGCTCCTTTTCCTTCAGAAATCAAAGATTCAATAAATAAAATATCACCTCCAACACTTGTCCAAGCCAAACCAGTTACAACACCCGCAACATCATTATTTTCATATTTATCACGCTCTAATCTTGGCACTCCTAAAATAGCTACAATATCTTCATCTGTAACTTTTTTGTTGTACTCCTCCTCCATTGCAACAGATTTTGCTGCATTTCTAATTACCTGAGCAATTTTAGTTTCTAAATTACGAACACCAGATTCTCTAGTATAGCCTTCAACGATTTTTTCTAATTGTTTTTTACCAATAATCAAATCTTTTGCAGTTAACCCGTGAGCTTCTAATTGTTTTGGAAATAAATGTCTTTTAGCAATTTCAACTTTTTCTTCAATTGTATAGCCTGACATTTTGATTACTTCCATTCTGTCTCGCAACGCAGGCTGGATCGCCGCCATATTATTTGAAGTCGCAATAAACATTACTTTAGACAAGTCATATCCCATTTCAAGGAAATTATCGTAAAAAGCACTGTTTTGCTCCGGATCTAAAACTTCTAATAAAGCTGAAGATGGATCGCCACTATTACCATTTGATAATTTATCAATCTCATCTAAAATAAATACAGGATTTGATGTTCCAGCTTTTTTCAAACTTTGAATAATACGTCCAGGCATTGCTCCAATATAGGTTTTTCTATGTCCGCGAATTTCTGCTTCGTCACGTAAACCTCCTAAAGAAATACGAACATATTCACGACCTAAAGCTTCTGCCACAGAACGACCGATAGAAGTTTTACCAACTCCTGGAGGCCCTGTTAAACATATAATTGGTGATTTCATGTCATTTCGCAATTTTAAAACTGCCAAATGTTCAATCATTCTTTTCTTAACTTCATCAAGTCCAAAATGATCTTTATCTAATATTTTCTGGGCGTGTTTCAAATCGAATTTATCTTTAGAATATTCACCCCAAGGCAATTCTAAAAACAGTTCTAAATAATTGCGCTGAATTCCAAAATCGGGAGATTGTGGATTCATACGGCGCATTTTAGATAATTCTTTCTCGAAATGTTTCTGCGTTTTTTCGTCCCATTTTTTAGTTTTCGCTTTCTGACCCATTTCATCCATTTCCTCTTCCTGAGAAACGCCACCCAATTCTTCTTGGATGGTTTTCATTTGTTGGTGAAGGAAATATTCTCTTTGTTGCTGGTCTAAGTCAAAACGAACTTTTGACTGAATATCATTCTTCAATTCTAATTTTTGAAGTTCGACATTCATATAACGCAAAGTTTCTAAAGCGCGTTCTTTTAATCCATTTATCGATAAAAGTCCTTGTTTCTCTTTTACAGATAAATTCATATTTGAAGAAACAAAATTGATTAAAAACGATTGGCTTTCAATGTTTTTAATTGCAAATGTAGCTTCAGACGGAATATTTGGACTTTCTTTTATAATCTGAATCGCTAATTCTTTTACAGAATCTAAAATAGCGGTAAATTCAGAATCATTTTCTTCAGGACGCTCTTCTGCAACTTCTTTAATAGTTGCTGTCATGTAAGGTTCTTCTAAAACAACTTCGTCGATTTCGAAGCGTTTTTTTCCTTGAAGGATAACCGTTACATTCCCGTCAGGCATTTTTAAAACACGTAAAATACGTGCTACAGTTCCTATTTTATGAATATCGTCTTTTGATGGATCTTCGTCTTCTTCATTAATTTGAGATACAACACCAATGATTTTACCACCAGCATTTGCATCATTAATCAATTTAATAGATTTATCTCTTCCAGCAGAAATTGGAATTACAACCCCAGGAAATAAAACAGTATTGCGTAAAGGTAAAATTGGAAGCGAAATAGGAAGCTCTTCATTATTCATTTCCTCCTCGTCTTCCGGCGTCAATAATGGAATTAATTCTGCCTCTGAGTCAAATTCTTGAAGTGACAGATTGTCAATAGTAAGTATTTTATGGTTTGACATAATAAAATATAAGTCGTTTTGTCATTAAAAATTTTATACTATCTGTAAAAAGAGTATGACTTATTGTAGTTTTTACTGAAAACACGTTTCGTATTTCAATTACAAGATAGGGCATAAAAATAGACAATCATTATGCCAAAACAAACTTAAAGTACAAATAATTCGAATTAAGTATTTTTAGAAAAATAATTGATTGTACAGTTTAGAAAATAAAAAACCCGAAAAAGAATTTTCGGGTTTTAAAAATGTATTTTTTAGAATTATTTTACAGAATATGAAACTAATTCTGAAGTACTTCCTGATGTTTCAAATTTAACGATTCCAACATCTTTAGCGATCCAATAGTAAGAATCAGATGAAGATGTTTGTCCTTGCATTGAAGCATCCAAATGAAATTTAAATTTAACAACATTATCATAAGTAACCTCTTTCACTTTTATACTTGTTCCTTTTTCTAAAATAGTTCCTGTATAATTTACAGTCATTTTAATAGCTGGAAAATTAGCTATGTTAAAAGTTGTTTCTTGAGAATAACTTCCTGTCCAAGTTTGATTAACTTCTAGATAATCTTTAAAAAAGATGAATTCATAACCAGTCATTTTACCAGTTATTCCTTCTGCATCATAAGTAACTTCATCAATACTTACATAATAATCTCCTTTAACCTTTTTTAATGAAGCGCCTGCTGTACCAGAAATTTCATCATTTCCTCCAAATAGCTGATTAAATTTATAATATGTATTGCCATCTTTATTTGATGAGCTTAGAATTTTTATTGTGCTTTCAGATCCATCTTGATCAAAAATCCATTGATTTCCTACTTTAGAAGGCCAGTAATCGCCTGTTGATTCGCCAGCCGTTTCACCAGAATCACTACTGCATGAAGTTAACATAAATCCTGTCATAACAAACAGGATAGTAAAGCATTTGTTTAGTTTTCTCATAATTGAATTTGTTTTTGGTATTAAAATTTTATGTGAAATTATAGCAATGAATGTATTATACCTTACGGCATTACGTAAAATCAAAAAATATTTTTTATTTTTTTATCAAAACTGTAACAAACCAAAAAAAGCCAAGTCTATATTAAAAACCAAAAGCCACTACTTGAATATAAAAAACCAAAATATCGAAGATCTAATTGCGCTTTGTAAAAACAACAACCAGAAAGCGCAGTTTGAAATATACAATCGCTATTGTAAAGCGATGTATAATGTGGCTTTTCGTATTGTAAAAGACGAACATTTTGCACAAGACGTCATGCAAGAAGGTTTCTTAAAAGCTTTTACAAAAATCAATGACTATAAACAAGAAGTGGCTTTTGGAGCATGGTTAAAAAAAATAATCATCAATTATAGTATCGATTTTTATAAAAAAAACAACTCTTTTCAAGTAGAAGATATTAGTAAACAGCTTTATAAAATTGAAGAAAATGACGGAATTATTTCTGAAAATATTGACTTAAACAGTCTAAAAGTAAAACAGGTTTTAGATACCATTCTACAGCTAAAAGACAATTACAGAATGGTGTTGACGCTTTTTTACATTGAAGGTTATGATCAAGAAGAAATCTGCGAAATTTTAAACATTACTTATGCAAATTGCAGAACGACTTTGAGCAGAGCAAAAGACAGTTTGAGAAAAAAATTGGAAGAGATATAAAATGAATTGGAATTATGAAAAATGAAAAAGACAATTTAGACGAATTATTCAACAGATTTGAAAACCAATGGGATATTCAGGAATTAAAGCCTGACCATCAAATGGATTTTCTGCAAAAATTAGAAAAGAAAGAACCTAAGAAAAAATATTGGTTCGTAACGGCTATTGCCGCTTCAATTGTATTAATGATTGGAATATCTCTTTTTTACAAAAATGAAAAACCACAAGAATTCAAATTTGCCTCTAAAGAAACTAAACGTACCGATTCTATTTTCAATATTTTGATTGATAACGAACTGGTTAAATTAAAAGAAAAAAGTTCGCCCGAAAATGAGCAGATCATTAATGACGCCTTGAGTCAGATGAAAACTTTTGATGCTGATTATCAAAAAATCATAAATGAATTGCAGAAAAATGGCGAGAACAAACAGATTATTTATGCAATGATAAACAATCTTCAAACGCGTATTTCTTTTTTACAAACCGTTTTGAAAAGAATTGAAGACAATGAAAAACTAAAAAACACCTCTAATGAAAAAACACTATAACTTACTAATCTTATTTCTTTTGATTCCTTTTTTAGGATTTTCAAATGATGATACTTTTATAACAAAGCAAAAAAACATAAAGAAAACTTATATCGTAAACTCGAACGCAGGAATCGATGTTGATAATAAATACGGAAATATCACTGTGACAACTTGGGACGAAGATAAAATTGATCTGGATATAACCATAAAAGTGAACGGACCAAATGAAAATTGGGTTAACGAACGATTAAATAGCATTGATGTAGATATAACTGCACTAAAAGGATTAGTTTCTGCAGTTACTAAACTTGGAAGTTCTAACCTTAAAAGTAAAGGAAGCAATAACAGTTTTGAAATTAATTATGTTATTAAAATTCCAAAAAATGGATCTGTTAAATTGGCCAATAAATACGGTAATATTTTTGTTCCAAATGCAGAATCTTCAACAGAAATTGACTGCAAATATGGAAAAGTTGTTTTAGGAAAATTAAATGGAACTAACAATCAAGTTTCAATTCAATATTGCCAAAATTCAAGTATTGATTACATAAAAACAGGAAACGTTGATGCTAGATATTCTGGCCTTAAAATTAGTGATTCTGGAAATTTAAATCTAAGTGCAAATTATACAGATGTTAATCTTTTAGATGGCCAAAACATCAAAATGGATTGCAATTATGGGACTCTTAAATTTGATAAAGTCAATTCTTTAAGCGGTTCAGGAAATTATTTAACGATTATTATTGGAGAAATCTCAAGCAATTTTAGCTATGATACTAATTATAGTAAAATCAAAATTGAAACAATGAATGAAAAAGCTGGAAATATCAACATAAATTCCGGGTATACAGACATTTCGATTGGCTATGTACCAAATTATGCTTTTGACTTTGATATTTCTGCAAGATATTCGAATATCAAACATGACAATACTTTAGATATTTCTGTTTCTGAAGTCAAAAACAACAGCAAAAGAATTGCTGGCTTCTACAAGAAAAAAGGCCAGAATAAAATCAATATTAATTCGAACTACGGAAATATTTCGCTAACAAAAAATTAATCATCTAAAAATCAAAACAATGAAAAAATCAATTTTACTATTAGCATTATCGGTGCTTTTCATAAACAGCACTATTAATGCGCAAGACAATAACAAATTAAAAGGAAACGGAAATGTTGTAACAGAAACCAGAACAACTGGAGATTATGACGGAATTAGAATTTCAGGCTTTTTCGATGTGGATTTGGTTGCTGGAAAAGAGGGAAAAATAACTTTAAAAGGTGAAGAGAATTTATTATCTGCAATTAAAGTTGAAGTTGAGGATAATTCGCTAAAAATTTATGTTGAAAAATTTACGAATATAAAACCAACTAAAAATATTCAGATTACAATTCCTTTTGAAAAAATATCTGAATTGAGTTTATCTGGTTCAGGAAACATTCAGTCAAAAGACGTAATTAAAAATGACAAATTTGTCGTGAAATTATCTGGCTCTGGAAATTTTACTTTACCAGTTGATGCTAATAATTTGGAATTAAACGTAAGTGGTTCTGGAAATGTACACTTAAAAGGAACTGCTGATAATTTTTCGACAAAACTTTCTGGTTCGGGCGACATCGATGCTGCAGATTTAAAATCAAAAATTGTTGAAGCAAATGTTTCAGGTTCTGGAAATAGTAAAGTTTCTTGTAACGAAAGTTTAACTGCAAGAGTTTCAGGCTCTGGAAACATAAGATATATTGGAAATCCTGAGAAGAAAGATGTAAAAGTTTCAGGATCAGGAAGCATTTCAAAAAGCTAATTATAGAAGAAAAAAAAATCACGAATTACAAAACTATCATCAATCAAGTAATAATTATTGCAATTCGTAATTTGGCTATTTTAAAGGCGTTTCAATTAATTTGAAACGTCTTTTTTATGTACTCTTCTAAGAAGGAAGATTGCTGTAATAAAGAAAATTGCTAAAATTACAATTGCCGCACGCGGGCTTCCAGTAATTTGATCTATAATTCCGTAAACACACATTCCAATTACAATTCCGATTTTTTCAGCAACATCATAAAAACTAAAAAATGAAGTCGTGTCTTCTGTTTCTGGAAGTAATTTCGAATACGTAGATCTTGATAAAGCCTGAATTCCTCCCATTACTAAACCAATTACGGTTGCCATAATGTAAAAATGCAATGGAAGTGTAATAAAGAATGCCAAAGCACAGAAAACAGCCCATAAAGTATTGATAACAATTAATGTTGGAATATTTCCCCATTTTGCAGAAGCTCTGGAAGTTAAAATTGCTCCCAAAACAGCTACTAATTGTATAAGTAAAATACAAATAATTAAACCAATTGTACTTTCTTCTTTTGAAGACCATTGAATTTCCTGAGCTCCAAAATATGTAGCAACCAACATTACGGTTTGTACTGCCATACTAGAAACAAAAAAACCTCCTAAATAACGTTTTAATGGTGTAATATTCTGTAAAGCTCCCCAAACCTTTTTAAGCTCTTTAAATCCGTTAAAGATAACATTTTTAGTTAGTTTCTGAGTTGTTTCTCTACTTCCGTTTGGTAAATAGTAATAAGTATATTGACTGAAAAGAATCCACCATACTCCGACCATTACAAACGAATAACGCATTGCTTTCATTGCAGCTTCTCCATCTGTACCGGTAATACCAAAAAGTTTTGGTTTCATGATCATTGCTAAATTTATAATAAGCAAAATCACACTTCCTATATATCCTAAAGAATATCCTTTTGCACTAATTTTATCCTGTTGATCTTCAAATGCAATATCAGGAAGATAAGAATTATAAAAAACTAAGCTTCCCCAGAAACCTAATAATCCTAAAAAGTAAAATAATAAACCAACATAAATATTATCCAAATCAAACCAATACAATCCCATACATGACAAAGCCCCCATGTAACAGAAAAACTTCATAAAGGATTTTTTATTTCCAACATAATCGGCGATTCCTGATAATAGTGGGGAAATAAATGAAACAACTAAAAATGCTGCAGCCGTAATAAAACTAATTAAAGCCGAATTTTTAAGATGCATTCCGAAAACATCAATATAATGATCACGATCGGAAAATAAAGCTTCATAGAAAATTGGAAATACAGCAGAAGCAATTGTTAAGGTATAAACTGAGTTAGCCCAATCGTAAAATGCCCAAGCATTTAAGAGCTTCTTATCTCCTTTTTGAAGTTTTTTCATAGAAATGATTTTATTAATAGGCTACGAATTTATCTAATTTTTATCATAATCGGATAGAAATTATTCAATTCGTGCATTATTAAATCATCAACTCTTCCTGAAAGAAAAAAGCTACTCGAAATCGAATAGCTTTTTTGCATTATATAAAAATAAGTTTGTCTTATTTTATTGTTCCAACTTTAAGAGCAATCGCTTTTGCTTCAGGAATTAAAGCTTTAATATTTGCAATTCTTGTTGCATCAGACGGGTGCGTACTCATAAACTCAGGAGTTCCAGATCCGCCAGATTTAGCTGCCATCCTACTCCAGAAAGTAACAGCGTCGTCTGGATTATATCCTGCAATTGCCATTAGAGTTAAACCTATTTTATCTGCTTCGCTTTCATTACTTCTGCTAAATGGAAGCATTACTCCCACTTCAGAACCAATTCCGTAAGCTTGAGAAAATATTTGTCTCGTTGATTCGGATTTATTGCTTGTTGCTGCATCAAGGGCTACACCTCCTATTTGCTGCAATTGTGCTGCAGACATTCTTTGTGCGCCATGATTTGCAAGTGCGTGAGAAACCTCGTGTCCCATTACAGTTGCTAAACCTGCTTCGTCTTGCGTAATTGGCAAAATACCAGAATAAACCACAATTTTTCCTCCAGGAAGACACCAAGCATTTACTTCTTTATTATCAACAAGTTTATATTCCCAACGATAATCTTTTAAATATTGAGATTGTCCTAAATAATTCAGATACTTCTCTGCTGCCGCTTTAATTTTATAACCAACAGTTTCTACGCGTTTTGCATCTGCTGTTCCAGTTATCACTTTATTCTCTGATAAAAATTGACTGTATTGCTGGAATGAAGATGGAAATAGTTCACTATTTGAAACAAAATTCAAATTTTGTTTTCCTGTAATTGGATTTGTTGCACATGCTATAACAAGCGCTCCAAAAATTCCTAAAAACACATATTTTTTCATAATTCACGCTATTTTTATATCAAAAATACAATTAAAAAAATAAAATATTTTATACAATTAGGAAAAAAAATATCAGAATTAAACTATTCCCCAACAATATGAAGTTCATTAAACTCTTTATCAATGATTAAGAAATTATTCTTCTCAAAGCTAACTTTATCAAATTCAATTTTTTCGTTGTCGATTTCAATCTCAGAAACTTTAAATGGCAAACCAATTAAGTTGATTTTGTATTTTGTATAAGGAGTTATGTATTTTCCTTCTTTATGGAGCTGGATAATCAATTCTTTTTCTTTTCCGATATTTCTTAATGACAAGAAGCTGTAACGTCCTTTTTTATAATCATAACCATCTTGTGCATCTTCATAAACTGCTGACTGTTCTTTACCATTTTTGAAATAAACATCAAGCGTTAATTCATCAAATTCTAACTCACCAACATATTGTTGAACCGGGTATTTCGGAATAATTGCACCTGCTTTTACAAAGACTGGAATCTCATCAAATTTGGTATCAACCCAGATTTCTCTTCCACCTATAAATAGCTCATTTGTCCAATAGTTATACCACTCACCTCTAGGAATATACATACGTCTACCTACAGCATTAGGTTCAAGTATTGGGCAAACTAAAATCTGATTTCCGAAAATGAATTCATCATTACGATAATGCGTTTGTGTATCATCTTGATCGAAGTAAACCAAAGGTTTCAGCATCGGAATTCCTTCTTCAATATACTGCCAAAACATTGTATATAAATAAGGCAATAATTGATAACGAAGACTAACAAATTTTCTAGTGATATTAATTACTTCTTCATCAAAAGCCCAAGGTTCTTGATTTCCGTGATCTCCAGATGAATGCGTTCTACAAAACGGATGAAAAACACCTAACTGAATCCAGCGAGCATATAATTCGCCTGTTGGCTGTTCTGCAAATCCTCCAATATCAGAACCTGTAAATCCCATTCCTGAAATTGACATTCTCTGTACCTGAATATTAGCTAGCCAAAGATGTTCCCAAGTTGCGACATTATCACCTGTCCAAGAAGAAGTATAGCGTTGCGCTCCAGAATATGCTGATCTCGTAATTACAAATGGACGTTTTGGATATGCAAATCGCTTAACACCATGATAAGTTGCTCTTGCCATTTGTGTTCCGTAGATATTATGAGCTTTTCTATGACTGCAAGGATTTCCATCATAAATATGACGAACATCTATCGGGAAAGTCTTATTTGGAACTTCCATTACTGCAGGTTCGTTCATATCATTCCAAACTCCTTTAACTCCAATATCTGCAACTAATTCTTTAAATAATCCTGCCCACCATTCTCTAACTACAGGATTTGTGTAATCAGGAAAATTACATTCTCCTGGCCAAACTTTTCCTTTCATATAAGGTCCATCGGCTCTTTTACAGAAATAATCTTTTTCTAGAGCTTCTTTATAAACCCAATAATCTTTATCAATTTTAATTCCAGGATCTATAATGACAACTGTTTTAAAACCATCTTCAGCTAGTTCAGCAACCATTCTTTTCGGATCTGGAAAATAGTTTTTATTCCAAGTAAAACATCTAAATCCCTCCATATAATCAATATCCAGATAAATAGCATCGCATGGAATTTGAAGCTCCCTAAATTTTGATGTAATTTCTTTTACCTTACTTTCAGGATAATAACTCCATTTACATTGATGATATCCTAAAACCCAAAGTGGTGGTAATTCTGGTTTTCCTGTCAAATCAGTGTAAGTAGTTACAACATCTTGCATTTGCGGACCGTAAACGAAATAATAATTCATTTCGCCTCCTTCTGCCCAAAAACTAGTTACATTTCTTCTTTCCTGACAAAAGTCAAAGAAAGTCCTAAATGTATTGTCGAAGAAAATCCCGTAAGATTGTTTATTATGAAGGCCAATATAAAACGGAACTACTTTATAAAGAGGATCTTGGTCTTTTTGATAAGCATATTGATCTGTGGCAAAATTTTCGAGTCTTTTACCTTTAAGATTCATTTGAGTGGCTTTATCGCCAAGTCCGTAATAACATTCGCCATCTTTAGAATATTTGCTCATTTTTACGATATTTCCACCGTATTCATAGCTTTCTTCCCAATGAAAACCAAGTTCATCTTCAAGAATTAGAAAATCATTTAAATCGTAAATTGAAAGACGTACATCAGCTTTCTGAATTTTACATTTTACCTTGCTAGTTCTAATTTGATAGTATGTTTCTTCTTCTGTAACTTCCAAAAAATTATAACCATGAAGCTGTGTTTTATCAATAGCATAAGAAAAGTCATTGCTAAAATATCCTTTTGTAGTAAAACGAAAACGAATTAAACTATCACGAAGAATGGTGACTTTTAAGATTACTTTATTATCTGTATTAAAGAAAATCGAATCTCCTTCATGTTCATAAGAGACAATTTTTGATGGATATAAATCGCCTTTGTATTCTAATGATGTGTTTGTAATCATATCTCGAATGAATTAATTTATAACTTTGCCTTTCTTTCAAACATACAAAAAAAGTTCGTAAACCTCTATGAATAAAAGGTTTATTCACGAAAACGTTTTTTCTGACTGAGTCTTAAATTACTGATCAAAAAATCGATAAATCGATAATTTTAATACGATATAATAACAAAATCTTACTAGTAAAAACGATTGTAAGATTTTTATTAAACCAAAGAATATACGGTTACACTAAGTGGTGGCAAAATTAATTCAGCAGAAAAATCTCTTCCATCATAAGAAATTGATTCAACATTTAATGAATTCGAACTCTCAACTCCGCTTCCGCCATATATTTTGGCATCACTATTAAAAATCTCTTTTAATTTGCCTTTTTTCGGAATTCCAATTCTGTAGTTCTCTCGAACGACTTGGGTAAAGTTGCAAACCACAATTATATTTTCATCTGGATTATTACCCTTTCTGATATATGATAAAACTGCATTTTGATGATCGGAATAATTGATCCATTCAAAACCATCTCCTCTAAATTGCTTTTCATACAATGCGGGCTGTGACTTATACAATTGATTTAAATCTGTAATTAATCTTTTTATTCCCGAATGAAAATCAAATTGAAGTAAATGCCAATCTAAACTTTGCTCAAAATTCCATTCAGATGTTTGTCCGAACTCCGCTCCCATAAACAAAAGTTTCGTTCCTGGATGCGTAAACATATATCCGTATAATAATCTCAAATTTGCAAAACGTTGCCATTCGTCACCAGGCATTTTATAAATAAGAGAATTTTTGCCATATACAACTTCGTCATGAGAAAACGGAAGCATGAAATTTTCAGTAAAGGCATAAGTCATCGAAAAAGTCAATTCATTCTGATGATATTTTCTATAAACTGTTTCTTTTTGAAAATACTTTAAAGTATCATGCATCCAACCCATCATCCATTTCATGCCAAAACCTAAACCTCCAACAGAAGTTGGTCTTGAGACCATTGGAAACGAAGTGCTTTCTTCTGCAATAGTTTGAACTCCATGAAAATTAGAATAGATTACTTCATTAAACTCTTTAAGAAAACTAATGGAATCCAAATTCTCTCTTCCTCCAAAAATATTAGCTTCCCACTCGCCATCTTTTCGAGAATAATCCAAATAAAGCATCGAAGCTACGGCATCAACACGAAGTCCGTCAATGTGATAATTTTGAAGCCAAAAAACAGCATTACTTATTAGAAAAGCTCGAACTTCATTTCGTCCATAATTAAAAACTAAACTTTTCCAATCTGGATGATAGCCTTTCCTTCTATCTGGATGTTCGTATAAATGCGAACCGTCAAAATAACCTAAACCATGTGCATCGTCGGGAAAATGCGATGGAACCCAGTCTAAAATTACTCCAATTCCTTCCTGATGAAGCTTATCTACTAAAACCATAAAATCCTGCGGTTTTCCAAAACGAGAAGTTGGCGCAAAATATCCTGTTAATTGATAACCCCACGAAGGATCATAAGGATATTCCATAATTGGCATAAATTCGACATGCGTAAAACCTGTTTCTTTTACATATTTTACTAAATCATCTGCAAGTTCAAGATAAGTCAAAAAACGATTATGATCTGCTCTTTTCCAAGATCCTAAATGTACTTCGTAAACCGAATAAGGTTTATCTAAAGCATTAAAATCCTGACGATTCTGCATCCAATTTTCATCTTTCCATTTATAATCTAAATCCCAAACAACAGAAGCTGTTTTAGGCGGCTTTTCGCAATAAAGTGCAAAAGGATCGGCTTTTTCCGTGATTACACCATTTATATTAGATTGAATTTTATATTTATAAAGTGTTCCTTTTGAAATATCCGGAATAAATCCTTCCCAAATTCCAGAAGAATCCCAGCGAACATTTAAAGAGTGTTCTCCTTTCGTCCAATAATTAAAATCGCCAACAACCGAAACTGAATGAGCTGTTGGTGCCCAAACTGCGAAATAAACACCTTTTATCCCATTAACTTCAATTAAATGAGCTCCAAGTTTTTCATATAGCTTGAAGTGCTTTCCAGCTTTGAATAAATCTATATCAAAGTCAGTAAAAAGAGAATGTGGGATTACTTTGCTCATATTAGTTTAGAGAATAATTGGGTTTGGAATTTGGGACTTTTATATTGGATTTTTTGAAATTTTATTCTATTCTAAAATTATCTGAAAGCGTAACACCTTTTTTGATAACAACAATTCCATCTTTTATACTGTACAATTCATTTGTGAAATTGTCTAAATGTTTTCCTCCGCTAATATGAACGTTATTTCCAATGCGCACATTCTTATCGACCAAAGCATTTTTGATATAACAATTTTCGCCAATACCAACGTGAATTTTATTTATACTGCTTTCATGGTTCATTTCCTCAAGATCTTGATAGAAGTCATTACCCATGACATAACAGTTTTCTAAAACCGTTCCCTCTCCAATTCTTGAACGAATCCCAATTACAGAGCTTTTAATTTCCTTCGCATTAATAATACAGCCTTCCGAAATTAAAGATTGATTAATAATTGAATTTCTAAACTTTGAAGGAGGCAATAATCTTGGTCTCGTGAAAATTTTATTTTCATTATCGAATAAATTAAACTCTGGAATATCATCTGTTAAACCAATATTTGCCTCAAAAAAGGACTCAATATTTCCAATATCTGTCCAATATCCTTCATATTGATAACTTAGTATTTTATGTTTTCCAACGGCTTGCGGAATAATCTCTTTTCCAAAATCTTTTGTTTCTGGATCAGCCATTAATTCTTGCAGCAATGATTTATTAAAAATATAAATTCCCATTGAGGCAAGGTATTTTTTACCTTTTTCCTGCATTTGTTCACTAACCTCAGATTCCCATTCAGGCAATAATGACGCATGCGGTTTTTCTATAAAAGCATGAATATTGTTTTCGTGATCTGTTTTAAGAATTCCAAATTCTGGAGCATCTTTAGCATTTACTGGCAATGTCGCAATAGAAATTTCGGCATCAGCAGCTATATGAGCTTCCAACATTTCATTGAAATCCATTTGATACAATTGATCTCCTGATAAAATTAAAGCGTGGTCGAAATCATGTTTTAAAAAATGTGACATACATTGTCTTACAGCATCTGCCGTTCCTTGAAACCAAGTTGGATTATCTGGAGTTTGTTCAGCCGCCAAAATATCAACAAAAGACTGACTTAAAATACTAAAATTAAAAGTGTTTTTGATATGAGCATTTAACGATGCTGAATTAAATTGCGTCAAAACAAATATTTTAAAAATATCAGAATTGATACAATTAGAAATCGGAATATCTACCAAACGGTATTTTCCTCCAATCGGAACTGCAGGTTTCGATCTTGTTTCTGTCAATGGAAATAAACGTGAACCTTGTCCACCTCCTAAAATAATGGCAACTACATTTTTCTTTTTAAATTTCATTTTGCTGAATTATTAAGTTGTATATTTCGATATATTCTTGGCAAACTCTTTCCCAGGAATGATCTGCTGACATTCCTCTTTTTAAAACTTTATTGAAATTTATTTTATCCTCATACAACCTAACCGCACGGTTTATTGAATAGCAAATATCAGCCACCGAAGCTTGATCGTGACAAACTCCATTTCCTTCATCTCCATAATCAATAACTGTATCTCGTAATCCTCCAGTTCTTCTAACAATCGGAATTGTTCCGTAACGCATCGCATACATCTGATTCAATCCGCATGGTTCAACCCTAGAAGGCATTAAAATATAATCTGAACCTGCATAAATTAAATGTGCCAAATCTTCATTATAACCTATAAAAACATTATAATTCCCTTTATAATCGTTTCGCAGCTGAGTTAACTGCGATTCAATTTCTGAATTTCCTGATCCTAAAATCAAAATATTAATTTCTTCGAAATGTTCAGATAAAGCCAAAGCAGAAGCATGAGGAAGTAAATCACCGCCTTTCTCTTCAAACAGTCGGCCAATAAAACTGAATAAAGGTTTTGATGGATCTAATTCAAATTGCTCACACAACTTTTCTTTATTTTTTCTTTTTCCTATTTCAAAATCTTGGATCGAATAATTCTCCTCGATCATAGGATCTTTCAACGGATTCCAGACTTCAATGTCAATTCCGTTTAAAATTCCTCTAGATTTATTTCTAACAGAATTAAACAGCGATTCTAAGCCATTTGCTGAAATATTAATTTCATTTAAATAGCTTGGAGAAACTGTAGTTACAGCATTAGCACATTTTATACCTACTGCCAAAGAGTTTATAGAATTACCCCATTCCAAAAATCCAACATGTCTTAAATCAAACTCAGGTAGATAATACAGTTTATCAAAACCAAACCAGCCTTGATATAAACCATTATGAATTGTGATAACTGTTTTTACATCTTTTAAAATCTCATATTTATAAGCAAATTGCAGTAAAAAAGGAATAACGCCTGTATGATGATCATGACAATTAATAATATCAGGAACTTTATTGCGTGCTATAATCCAATCGAGTGTGGCAATTTGAAATGACAAAAATCTTTCTATATCATCTTCATAACCATAAACATTTGGGCGGTTAAATAATTCATTAATTTCTATTAAGTACAATTGATAACCTAATTTATCTGTCGTTTCTTTTAGAACACTAAATGGAAAATTAAAATTCCCCAATTTAACTGTTCCCCAGTGAACACACTCAAAATTATTTTCATTTCTAAACTTAGTGTCATAACAAGGGACAACAACCCTAACATCATGTCCAGCAGATTGCTGATATTTTGGTAATGCTCCTACTACATCAGCCAAACCACCCACTTTTGCCATAGGATAACATTCTGCACTAATATGAAATATTTCCATTCCAGAAATTAATTTATAATTATTTATAAGAAGCAATCAATTAAGTGTTACTTTTATGCTTTTTTAAATTTAGCAAAAAAAAAGCATAATTCTTCATTTAAATAAGTTTTATTGAAATGGCAAAAAAGGCAATTAATCCTACTAAATCATTAAAAATTCCTAAGATTATTATAATTTCTGCGAAAATTTGCGAATTTATATCCACAAAATTAGTTACAAAATTTGCTGCAAAAATATTTACGACGCCTATAAAGCATAAAGTTCCTAAACGTGAATTAGAAATGGATCGTAAAAGTTTACAAGAATTAATTCCTATTCCTGCAATTGATAAAAGCGTTGTAACTTACTCTTATGGACAAAGTCCACGTAAAGTTTTGTTGGTTCATGGCTGGTCTGGAAGAGGAACTCAACTTTTTAAAATAGCTGACGAACTTTTGGAAAACGGATATTCAACGGTAAGTTTTGATGCGCCAGCACATGGAAAATCAAAAGGAAAAACAACAATAATGTCTGAGTTTATAGCATCAATTTTAGAAATTGAAAAACAATTTGGACCTTTTGAGATCGCAATCGGACATTCTTTAGGCGGAATGTCAGTTCTAAATGCGATTAAAGACGGACTTAAAGTAGAAAAAGCAGTAATAATTGGAAGTGGTGATATTGTTCAAGATATTTTGGATGAATTTACTATTAAACTTGGATTAAAAAAAGAGATTAGTGCGCATTTGAAGGATTCTTTTGAAACTAAATATCAAGTTAAAATGGATGATTTTTCAGCTTTCAGAGCAGCTCTAAAAGTAAAAATTCCTGTTTTAGTAATGCATGACAAAGATGATCCTGAAGTCCCAGTTAAAGCGGGAATACATATTAATGAAAATCTTGAAAATGGATCTTTATATCTAACAGAAGGTCTTGGTCACAGAAAAATTTTAGGAAATCATAACGTTATTAAAAAGATTCTAAATTTTATTAAAAATCCGTAAATTTATAATCACAAAAATCTAATTACCAATGTTTTAAATTTAAATTGAAATGGATTTATTTGGAAAAAATACGGATTGGAAAACTAAATTAATGCCTATTTTAAAAGAATATAAAGGACGAAAACATCCATTAGATTATAAAAATCCATATCAGTTATTGGTTATGGTTGTTTTATCAGCTCAGGATTCTGATGCCAATATCAATTCAATTGCACCAGCTTTATTTGACAAATTCCCTACACTTAAAAGCTTATCAAAAACCGATTTAGAAACTTTCTTGCCATACATAACTAAGGTTCGAAATTATGGAACTAAAGCACAATGGCTTCTGGATATTGCAAAAACAGTTCAAAATGACAATGAAATTCCTTTAACAATGTCAGGACTAACTGCATTAAAAGGTATCGGAAGAAAATCTGCAAACGTAATTTTAAGAGAAACAGGCAAACCAGCCGAAGGAATTATTGCAGATTTACACGTTATTCGTGTTGCGCCAAGAATTGGAATTATTAAAGAAAGTAAAGACGGAAATAAAATAGAAAAAGATTTAATGCAGGCTTTGCCTAAAAATATTTGGTCAGAAATAGGAATGGCAATCTCATTTCTAGGTCGTGAAATTTGCAGACCAAAACCAAAATGCCTTGAGTGTCTATTAAATGATATATGTTTGTATTATAACACTGAAATTCTCGAAAATTAGTTATTTCCTTCTGGTATCAATCAAATAAATAATTTTCCAAGAATCTTTTTCTTTGAATAAAGTAAAAGTATTTACACCTGAATGACTGAATTTATCATTTATGTAAAATTCATAAGGCGCCCAAACATGAGCCATTGTTCCGTCAATTTGAATATTATAGCTCAATATTTTTTCCTGAAATTTCATATTTGAAGGAATTGATGCTATAGATTTATAAAATTCCTTTGCGCTCTCATTAGACAGTTTATTCCCTTTAGCAATGTTTTCACTAATAGACTGCAATATCATTTTATCAGAACAAACTAATTTAATCTTTACAGAATCTCTTTGATGAAATCCTTCAAAAAAAGATTCAATACAATTTTGAACTTCTTGTTTTTGAGCATTAGAAGATAATCCAAAAAGAATACAAAAGATAAGTATATAAAATTTCATAGCCACTAATTTAATTTTAAACGCCAAATTGAGAAAAATGATGGTCTAAATGCTTTGCAAACATATTATTCCATTCTTTAGAAGATAATTTACCAAAAGAAAGAGATTCTTTTCCTTCAAACTCATTTTCTCCTAATTTTTGTGTTCTTTCAATATAAGAAATCAATCTATTTTTTTCTAGTTCAAAATCACGATCTCCTTTAATAATAAATTGTGGCGCTGTGCTAAGATTTCTTGGATAAGGAGTTTCACTTACTACTTTATTTTTAGCCAATAGTTTCAGAAGAAGTTTCATTAAAACATTGGGCTTTTGATGAATATCATCATATACCATTTCATAAGTAACATTACAATGAGCCAACATTTGATCAACTGACATCTTACCCCAAAGCGGTTGTGTATCTGATTTAAGCTGGTTAATTCTACTTATAAATTGATCACAATCTTCTTTAAGAAAAACATTTTGCATAGTTTATAAATATTTGAGATAAAATAGTGAAGTAAAAATATAAAATTTAGTGACTGCTCTCAATTTTATGCAAAAAAAACTTCAATTAACAAAAGCTAATTGAAGTTTTAGTACTCAGAGCGGGACTTGAACCCGCACGAACATTGCTGTTCACTGGATTTTAAGTCCAGCGTGTCTACCAATTTCACCATCCGAGCATTATGTGGTACCTCCAGGGATCGAACCAGGGACACATGGATTTTCAGTCCATTGCTCTACCATCTGAGCTAAGGTACCATATTGCTTATATTTCTATAAGCAAAAGTTAGAATAAAAAACCCCGTTTAATAACAGGGTTTTTCAAAAGAAAGGCGACGACATACTCTCCCACAATGATGCAGTACCATCTGCGCAGGCGGGCTTAACTTCTCTGTTCGGGATGGGAAGAGGTGAGCCCCGCCGCAATAACCACCTTAAGGCTGTTAGTTGTTGGTTTTTGGCTGTCGGTTGATGGATTTCTCCAACAACTATCAACTATCAACCATCAACTGCTCTGCGTCGAGCAAATATTTTAACATACTGAGATAAAGAAAAGCAAGTTTTATTTAGAAAGTTTCCTCCCGATCCGCCAAGGCGGATCGGGAAAAGGTTGTGCATAAGCTTACGGATTATTAGTACTACTCGACTATGACATTACTGCCTTTACATCTGTAGCCTATCAACGTGGTCATCTTCCACGATCCTTAAAAGAAATCTCATCTTGTGGTGGGTTTCGCGCTTATATGCTTTCAGCGCTTATCCCTTCCCAACGTAGCTACTCTGCGGTGCCCCTGGCGGGACAACAGATACACTAGAGGTTAGTCCAATTCGGTCCTCTCGTACTAGAATCAGATCCACTCAAATTTCTAACGCCCGCAGTAGATAGAGACCGAACTGTCTCACGACGTTCTGAACCCAGCTCGCGTGCCACTTTAATGGGCGAACAGCCCAACCCTTGGGACCTTCTCCAGCCCCAGGATGTGACGAGCCGACATCGAGGTGCCAAACCCCCCCGTCGATATGAGCTCTTGGGGGAGATCAGCCTGTTATCCCCGGCGTACCTTTTATCCTTTGAGCGATGGCCCTTCCATGCGGAACCACCGGATCACTATGCTCTACTTTCGTACCTGATCGACCTGTATGTCTCTCAGTCAAGCTCCCTTATGCCATTGCACTCTACGCACGGTTACCAAGCGTACTGAGGGAACCTTTAGAAGCCTCCGTTACTCTTTTGGAGGCGACCACCCCAGTCAAACTACCCACCAAGCACTGTCCCCCGCAATACGGGGTTAGGCCTCAGATAAACAAAGGGTTGTATTTCAACAATGACTCCACAACGCCTGGCGACGCCGCTTCATAGTCTCCAACCTATCCTACACATCATTTATCCAAGGTCAATACTAAGCTATAGTAAAGGTGCACAGGGTCTTTTCGTCCCACTGCGGGTAAACGGCATCTTCACCGTTACTACAATTTCACCGAGCTCATGGCTGAGACAGTGTCCAGATCGTTACACCATTCGTGCAGGTCGGAACTTACCCGACAAGGAATTTCGCTACCTTAGGACCGTTATAGTTACGGCCGCCGTTTACTGGGGCTTCAATTCAATGCTTCTCCGAAGATAACATCTCCTCTTAACCTTCCAGCACCGGGCAGGTGTCAGGCCCTATACTTCATCTTACGATTTTGCAGAGCCCTGTGTTTTTGATAAACAGTCGCCTGGACCTCTTCACTGCGGCCCCGATTGCTCGGGGCGACCTTTCTCCCGAAGTTACAGGTCTATTTTGCCTAATTCCTTAGCCATGAATCTCTCGAGCACCTTAGGATTCTCTCCTCAACTACCTGTGTCGGTTTACGGTACTGGTTCTTACTGCCTGAAGTTTAGAGGTTTTTCTTGGAAGCCCTTAGGCGCACTATCTCTTTGTCCGAAGACTCCGAGTACTATCGCATTTCACCAAGATCTCCGGATTTGCCTAGAGACCCTATAGCTAGGTGCTTTAACGAACTATTCCGTCAGTTCGCGGCGCTTTCATCACTCCGTCACCCCATCACAGCAATAAGAAGTACGGGAATATTAACCCGTTGGCCATCGACTGTCCCTTTCGGGTTCGCCTTAGGTCCAGACTAACCCACAGCTGATTAGCATAGCTGTGGAAACCTTAGTTTTTCGGTGTGCGGGTTTCTCGCCCGCATTATCGTTACTTATGCCTACATTTTCTTTTCTGACCGGTCCAGCATACCTTACGATACACCTTCAGCCCTGTCAGAATGCTCCCCTACCACTTGCAAATACATGCAAATCCATAGCTTCGGTAATATGCTTATGCCCGATTATTATCCATGCTCGTCCGCTCGACTAGTGAGCTGTTACGCACTCTTTAAATGAATGGCTGCTTCCAAGCCAACATCCTAGCTGTCTGGGCAGACAAACCTCGTTCTTTCAACTTAGCATATATTTGGGGACCTTAGCTGATGGTCTGGGTTCTTTCCCTCTCGGACTTGGACCTTAGCACCCAAGCCCTCACTGTTATCAATCATTATATAGCATTCGGAGTTTGTCAGGAATTGGTAGGCGGTGAAGCCCCCGCATCCAATCAGTAGCTCTACCTCTATATAACTAAAATAACGCTGCACCTAAATGCATTTCGGGGAGTACGAGCTATTTCCGAGTTTGATTGGCCTTTCACCCCTACCCACAGGTCATCCGAAGACTTTTCAACGTCAACCGGTTCGGTCCTCCACTGTGTGTTACCACAGCTTCAACCTGCCCATGGGTAGATCACACGGTTTCGCGTCTAACACTACTGACTAAAGCGCCCTATTCAGACTCGCTTTCGCTGCGGATCCATGGCTTAACCACTTATCCTTGCCAGCAGCGTTAACTCGTAGGCTCATTATGCAAAAGGCACGCCGTCACCCCACGAAAGGGCTCCGACCGCTTGTAGGCGCATGGTTTCAGGATCTATTTCACTCCGTTATTCACGGTTCTTTTCACCTTTCCCTCACGGTACTGGTTCACTATCGGTCTCTCAGGAGTATTTAGCCTTAGCGGATGGTCCCGCCAAATTCAGACAGGGTTTCACGTGCCCCGCCCTACTCAGGATACCGCTATCCATTACACTTGTTGCCCATACGGGGCTCTCACCCTCTGTGGCGCTCCTTTCCAGAAGCTTCCGGTTCCTTGTGCATGAAATATCGCGGTCCTACAACCCCAGCAATGCCGTAACAATCCTGGTTTGGGCTAATCCGCGTTCGCTCGCCACTACTTACGGAATCACTTTTGTTTTCTTCTCCTCCGCCTACTTAGATGTTTCAGTTCAGCGGGTTTGCCCACCTATCGGTGTGCTATATCTTCAATATAGCGGGTTGCCCCATTCGGATACCTGCGGATCGATCGGTGTGTGCCCGTCCCCGCAGCTTTTCGCAGCTTATCACGTCCTTCATCGCCTCTGAGAGCCTAGGCATCCCCCATGCGCCCTTATTTTGCTTATTGCACCAATCTTGTTCCTTAAAACAAGACCGTTTTTGTTTGTTTTTTTATATTTTGCACTGATGCTCAATAAAAAACGCTTTCTACTTTCTTATTATTTTCTTATCTCAATATGTCAATGAACTTTAATAAGTATCAAGATTTTCGCATTAGGCATTAAGACTGCTGTCTTGATACTTTGCACTATAATCTTTGTACTTTCTTGTGGAGAATAACGGAGTCGAACCGTTGACCTCCTGCGTGCAAGGCAGGCGCTCTAGCCAGCTGAGCTAATCCCCCAATCTAATTATGAATTGTGAATTATGAATTATGAATTTTTTGTAATCCGTAATCTTTCAACTCTAGAATTTCCTTCTTTTTAAGCTTTTCAGTCCTTTTTATTGTTTTTGAACCCATAATTCATAATTATAAATCCATAACTCTAAAAAAGTAGTCCCGGGCAGACTCGAACTGCCGACCCCTACATTATCAGTGTAGTACTCTAACCAGCTGAGCTACGAGACTCTGTTTTACTTAATTTCTTATCATTTTTTTAAATTAACAGCAAGAGCAATACAATCTGGGATCGAGAACTTCAGATTCCATCATTTTCCCAAGCGTGCCATAAGGCTAACACTCAGGCTCTAGAAAGGAGGTGTTCCAGCCGCACCTTCCGGTACGGCTACCTTGTTACGACTTAGCCCTAGTTACCAGTTTTACCCTAGGCAGCTCCTTGCGGTCACCGACTTCAGGCACCCCCAGCTTCCATGGCTTGACGGGCGGTGTGTACAAGGCCCGGGAACGTATTCACCGGATCATGGCTGATATCCGATTACTAGCGATTCCAGCTTCACGGAGTCGAGTTGCAGACTCCGATCCGAACTGTGACCGGCTTTATAGATTCGCTCCTGGTCACCCAGTGGCTGCTCTCTGTACCGGCCATTGTAGCACGTGTGTAGCCCAAGGCGTAAGGGCCGTGATGATTTGACGTCATCCCCACCTTCCTCACAGTTTGCACTGGCAGTCTTGTTAGAGTTCCCGACATGACTCGCTGGCAACTAACAACAGGGGTTGCGCTCGTTATAGGACTTAACCTGACACCTCACGGCACGAGCTGACGACAACCATGCAGCACCTTGTAGACTGTCTTGCGAAAGATCTGTTTCCAAATCGGTCAGTCTGCATTTAAGCCTTGGTAAGGTTCCTCGCGTATCATCGAATTAAACCACATGCTCCACCGCTTGTGCGGGCCCCCGTCAATTCCTTTGAGTTTCATTCTTGCGAACGTACTCCCCAGGTGGGATACTTATCACTTTCGCTTAGCCACTGAGATTGCTCCCAACAGCTAGTATCCATCGTTTACGGCGTGGACTACCAGGGTATCTAATCCTGTTCGCTACCCACGCTTTCGTCCATCAGCGTCAATCCACCGGTAGCAACCTGCCTTCGCAATTGGTATTCCATGTAATCTCTAAGCATTTCACCGCTACACTACATATTCTAGTTGCTTCCCAGTAATTCAAGTCCAGCAGTATCAATGGCCGTTCCACCGTTGAGCGATGGGCTTTCACCACTGACTTACAAGACCGCCTACGGACCCTTTAAACCCAATGATTCCGGATAACGCTTGGATCCTCCGTATTACCGCGGCTGCTGGCACGGAGTTAGCCGATCCTTATTCTTACGGTACCGTCAAGCTCCGACACGTCGGAGTGTTTCTTCCCGTACAAAAGCAGTTTACAATCCATAGGACCGTCATCCTGCACGCGGCATGGCTGGTTCAGGCTTGCGCCCATTGACCAATATTCCTCACTGCTGCCTCCCGTAGGAGTCTGGTCCGTGTCTCAGTACCAGTGTGGGGGATCTCCCTCTCAGGACCCCTACCCATCGTAGCCTTGGTAAGCCGTTACCTTACCAACTAGCTAATGGGACGCATGCTCATCTTTCACCGTTGTGACTTTAATTATATCCCGATGCCGGGTCATAATGCTATGAGGTATTAATCCAAATTTCTCTGGGCTATCCCTCTGTGAAAGGCAGATTGCATACGCGTTACGCACCCGTGCGCCGGTCTCAAGGCCCGAAAGCCTCTACCCCTCGACTTGCATGTGTTAAGCCTGCCGCTAGCGTTCATCCTGAGCCAGGATCAAACTCTTCATCGTATATTTTTATATTATATCTCGACGAAATCTATCGGTTCTTTTTCGAATCTTCCGATTCTACTGCTCTTATTCTTTTTGTTTTAAGACCTCTCTTAAAACGGCTGTCAATTCAATATATCTACGAACGTATCTTTCTTTTTGTCTTCGCCTGTGTTTCAAAGCGGGTGCAAAACTAAAAATTCTTTTTGTCTCCTGCAAGAAAAACCTAAAAAAATTTGAAACTTTTTTTTCGTCCCATTTTTTCGTTTTTCCTCCCAGTCTGTCAATGAATTTTCCCTGTTTTGCGGGGTGCAAATATAAAAAGCATTTTCAAATCCCGCAAGCTTTTCCGAATCTTTTTTCAGAAAATTTCTTTTCATCCGATTCTTCTTTCCTGCCAGTATTTCGATGAGCGCCTTTCGCTGTTGCGGGTGCAAAAGTAGAACCTTTTTCCGCTTGCGCAAGCTTTTTGTCCGCCTTTTTTTGATCTTTTCCCAAACTTTTTCTTAACTCGCTGATAGCGGATTCTTTACAGCGCAAAGTTTTTTATCCTCTTGTGGGGTTTTTCTGCGTTTGGCTATTGTTTTTGCTGTTTTGCCGCGAAGGCACTAAGGCGCAAAGCCTTCTTTTCTGCTCTTTTTAATCCCGGAAAGACGCCAAGTCGCAAAGTTTAGCCTTTTCTTTCTTTCTGGAAACCGGTGCCCTAGCCCCGATAGGAGCGGAAATCCTTTTTGTGGCGGGGTTCGCCATAAAAAGATTGAAGCGGATAGCGGGAAACAGCTCCTTAAAAACCATAATATTCAAATCATACCTTATATATATTGTATAAAAAAGAAACCCGACAGGTTTTTAAAACCTGTCGGGTTATACTATAATATATATGTAGAATTATTTCTTGCTTAGATCTTTTGCTCTTTGTTGCCATTTCTCTGATAGATCGTCATAATCTACAGGACTTGCTGGTTTTTGATTTATGAGTCGGCCAGATTCAAATGCTCGTACTAAAATTGTTTCTATTAAATAGTCTTCATTTACTTCGTACGGTTTGTATTCTTCTTTCAAACTAATATCAAACAAATTGGCGGTTGTATTGGAAACAAAAGCCTTAAATCCACTTTTTAATGTTTTTATTAGTTCATAAGTTGTGATTCCTGTTTGGCGATGAATTAACTTAACTAAAATCTGCCCTTGTTTTCTGGATAGTTTTTTAAGTCTTTCTTCGAATTCATTATTTAAATAATCTTCAACGATTTTAAAGTATTTCTTTTTTTCGCGATTTGTTTTTAAACGTGCCATTCCATTATTCAGAGCTGTTAATCTCTCTGAAGCCAGTTTTGCATACGGATATACTTTATAAACTCTATTCTGAAGAATTTGAAATTGTTTCATTTCTTCTGGGCTCATCTTCTGCCCTTTTGAAATAATTATTTCTGGCAACTGAATGGTGTCACCTAAAATAGAATCTTTTTCAGTTAATATATAGCCCATTTGTTCATTCTCTTTTGGAGTGACTTGGGCTTTAGAAGAAAAGGAAACAAACAGTACAAATAAAACAAAGGTGGTTAATCTCATCGAATCATAATTTAAATGTAAAATTATATATTTATACACAACTCTAATACCAAATTTATATTTTAGCAGAAAAATATTTTTATGAGCACAAATTCTATCTTAAAAGATACCTCTATAGCATTCTTAGAAAGCTACCTAAATAACGCTTCTCCTACTGGTTACGAAAGTGAAGGCCAAAAACTTTGGATGGATTATTTAAAACCTTATGTTGATACTTTTATTACTGACACTTACGGAACAGCCGTTGGTGTAATCAATCCTGATGCTCCTTATAAAGTTGTTATTGAAGGGCATGCTGATGAAATTTCATGGTATGTAAACTATATTACTGAAGATGGTTTAATATATGTAATTAGAAATGGTGGTTCTGATCATCAAATTGCTCCTTCAAAAAGAGTTAATATTCATACTAAGAAAGGAATCGTAAAAGGTGTTTTTGGATGGCCTGCAATTCATACTCGTTTACGTGATAAGGAAGAGATTCCGAAACTGAGTAACATATTTATTGATTTAGGATGTGAAAACAAAGAACAAGTTGAGGCTTTAGGTGTTCACGTTGGATGTGTAATTACTTATCCTGATGAATTTATGATTTTGAATGAGAATAAATTTGTTTGTCGTGCGATTGATAATAGAATGGGCGGTTTTATGATTGCTGAAGTTGCTCGCTTATTAAAAGAAAATAATAAAACACTTCCTTTTGGTTTATATATTGTGAATTCTGTCCAAGAGGAAATTGGTCTTCGCGGAGCCGAAATGATTGCGCATAGAATAAAACCAAATGTTGCTATTGTAACAGATGTTTGCCACGATACTACTACTCCAATGATTGACAAAAAGGTGGAAGGTGATCTTAAAATGGGTAAAGGTCCTGTTATTGGCTATTCTCCTGCGATACAAAATAAATTACGTGAGTTAATTGTAGATACTGCGGAAGAAAATAAAATTCCGTTTCAAAGACATGCAACTTCTCGTGCTACTGGCACAGATACAGATGCTTTTGCTTATAGTAATGGCGGTGTGCCATCTGCATTAATTTCACTTCCGTTGCGTTATATGCATACGACTGTAGAGATGGTTCATAGAGATGATGTTGAGAATGTTATTCAATTGATTTATGAAACATTGCTGAAAATTGAGAGCAACGAGAGTTTCTCTTATTTCAATTAAAAACTATATATTAAATTCGGCTGTTTCTTAATAGCCGAATTTATAAATTCTTATAAGAATGAAAATACTTTTACTCGAAGACGATTTTACTTTATCAAAAGAAATCTCAGCATTCTTTACCTCAAAGGAGTTCGAGTGCGTTCCTTTTTATGATGGAACTTTTTTGCTGAAAAAATATTTTCCTTACGATTATGACTTAATCGTTCTTGATATTAATGTTCCAGGTACAAATGGAATCGAAGTTTGCAAAGCTATTCGAGAAATTGACAAAAAAACACCAATTATCATGCTCACCGCTTTTAGCGAAATTGAAGATAAATTATCTTCTTTTGATAATGGTGCAGATGATTATTTGGTAAAACCTTTTCATTTTGAAGAACTATATGCAAGAGTTCAGTCTCTTTTAAGACGAAAAGAAGTTCCGCAGCAGATAGAAAATAAAATTATAGTTAAAGATTTGGAAATTCTTGAAGATGAGATGAAAGTTTTTCGATCTGGAGAAGAAATTAAACTCACACCAAAAGAATTCAAACTGATTTTAATTTTGGCTCATGCCAAAGGAAAAGTCCTTTCGAAACAATTTATTGCTGAAAAACTTTGGGATTATCATATTGAAACTAATCAGAACACAATAGAAGTTTATATCAACTTTTTGAGGAAAAAAATTGATAAAGATCATGAGACTAAACTTATTCGTACCAAGGTTGGTTACGGCTATTATTTAAGCGATCAGGAATGACATTAAAAAATCGGATATCACTTTTAGTAAGTTTACTGTTTACCATCCTCTTCGGATTGGCATCTACAGTGATATTCATTTTGTATTCTAATTACAGAAAAGAAGAATTTCGTGATCGATTGGAAGTGAAAGCTTTATCTAATATCAAATTATTAGTTAATGTAAAACAGGTTGATAATCAGCTTTTGAAAATAATCGACCAGAATTCTATTAATAAGTTATACGACGAAAAAACTTTAGTCTTTGATTCTAATTATAAACTGATTTATAGCAGTATTGACGATGCAAAAATCAATTGGTCTGTAAATGATTTAAAGTATTTAAAAAAGAATAAAACCTTTTTTAAACAACAAGGAAATTATGAAGTCTATGGCGTATTTTATGATACAAATGACAAAGATTTCTATGCTTTAATTTCTGCAACAGACGATTATGGAAATCGAAAACTGCTTTTCCTAAGATACACATTAATTATCTCTTATATATTTTTTACCACAATCTGCTGGTTGCTAACTTCTTTTATGGTTCGAAAAGCCATGAATCCGCTAAATGCTTTTCATCAGAAAATAAAAAATATCAACGAGAACAATCTTGACACAAGAATCGAATCTAAAAGCACTAAAAATGAAATTGATTTAATTGCTGACGAATTCAATTTTATGATGGATCGTATCGAAGTTTCATATCAAAAGCAAAAGGAATTTACTGCTCACGCATCTCACGAATTAAGAACACCGCTTTCTAGGATGACTTCTCAGATCGAAAATGCTATTGCCGATCCAGATATAAAAGAGAAAAAGAAATCTTTTCTAAACAACATTTTAGGAGATGTTAATCATCTAAGTGAATTAATTAATTCGCTTTTAATTCTTTCAAAAATTGATAATCGAAAAGCAGATTATCATGAAATACAGCGTATCGATGAAATATTATTTTCTTCGATTGAAAAGATCAACAAAACATTCCCAGATTTTGTCATACTTTTTGAAATGGAAGAAAGTGACGATCTGGATACTGCTTTAGAAATTAATGGTAATAAAAATCTTCTGCAAATCGCCATTACAAACGTTTTAAAGAACGCATATATTTATTCTGACAACAAACAGGCAAAAGTAAAAATCAGTACAGAAAATGATTTACTGCTTTTATCGATTTCAAATTCTGGCCGAACATTAAATGACGCTGAACAAAAAAATCTTTTTCAGCCTTTTATGCGTGGAGAAAATGCAAAAGGAATAACCGGTTTCGGATTAGGCCTTCGAATTGTAAATCGAATATTAAATCTTCACAATTCACACATAACATACAGTATTCCAAGTGATAACATAAATTTATTTTGTATTATTTTTCGTAGATAATTTATTTTAAGCTATTTTTAAGGTAGATTTTAAGGCATCTTAAAGTTTACCGATAGCATATTTGTATAAAATAAATTTAATACAATGAAAAAACTATATGCATTCTTGCTACTTGCATTCCTAAATCAGGTAGTTATGGCTCAGAAAACAGTCACTCTTCAAGACTGCGAAAGCCAATTCTTAAAAAAGAATCTATATTTACTGGCATCCCAATACAATATTGATGCCTCAAAAGCTTTAACCATTCAAGCGCGTATTTGGGACAATCCCACGATAACTGCTGAATTGAATGCGTATAACCCTGAAAGAGATAAGTTTTTTGATATTGGTAAAGAAGGTCAAAAGGCATTTAGCATCGAACAGCTTATTTATCTTGGCGGAAAAAAACGTAATGAAGTTAAACTGGCTCAAACCAATACGCAATTGGCAGAATTACAGTTTAATGATCTACTGCGTACTTTAAAATTCCAATTGCGCAAGAGTTTCTACACTGTATACTATAACTCCAAAAATCTCGAAAATACAGATAAGCAGTTAGCTCATATCGAGGATTTAATTAATTCATATTCGGTTCAAGCGCAAAAAGGGAATATCCCTTTGAAAGATGTTGTACGCTTGCAATCACTATATCTTAATTTCAAAAACGAAAGATTAGAAGTAATTAACAACAATATAGAGGAACAGGCTAATTTAAAACTTCTTTTAAATGAAACTGAAAATGTAATTCCTGTTGTTAGTAAAGATGATTCGAATAAATACTTAAAAATAATCGATTTTGATCTTAAAAGCTTCGAAGAACAAGCTATTGCAAACCGTCCTGATTATTTAGCCAAACAAAAAGAAATTGATGCGAATGAATTGAATGTAAAATGGCAGAAATCATTATCGGTTCCAGATATTACTCTAGGCGCTAATTATGATCAGCGAAGTGGTGCTTTTAATAAAGAAGCTAATGTGAGTATAGGGATTCCGCTTCCTTTATGGAATAAAAACAAAGGAAATATTAAATATGCCCAAACCATTTTAGAGCAATCTAAAGTTGAAAAACAAAATTTTGAACTGCAATTGCAAACGGAAATTACATCGGCTTGGACAAAATGGGATGAATCCAGACAAAACTACAGCGTGATTAAACCAACCGTAAATTCAGATTTTGAAGCGGTATATAACGGGATGCTAACCAATTTCCAAAAACGAAATGTAAGTCTTTTAGAATTTACAGATTTTATGGAAAGCTACAATCAAGCAATAATTCAGTTAAATGAATTAAAGAAAAAAGTAGTAATAGCAGGCGAAGAATTAAATAGCACCATTAACAAAGATTTATTTTAAAAAATTACAGAAATGAAACATATATTATTCATCGGAATAGCATTAGCAGGTTTATCCCTTACAAGCTGCAAAAAAGAAGTTGAAAATCCAGAAACAAATACCTCATTTGTTTTAAGTGATGCGATGTTAAAAACTACAACAACTGCTACTGCAGAAACTCAGCCATTAAAAAACGAGCTTAGCTTTTACGGAAAAATCACTGCTGACAATAATAAAATGATTGATGTTTATCCTTTAGTTGGCGGAAACGTAATGAAAGTTAATGTTGAACTTGGCGATTATGTTAAGAAAGGACAAGTTTTAGCGACCATAAAAAGTACCGATGTTGCCGATTTTGAAAAACAGTCTATCGATGCAAAAAGCGATTTGCTTGTTGCTAAAAACAATTTGAAAGTGGCACAAGAATTATTTGATGGAAAACTGAATTCTGAAAGCGATGTTTTACAAGCGAAATCAGAAGTAAATAAAGCACAGTCTCAATTGAGTAAAATTCAGGAAACGTATAAAATCTATAATATCAAAGCTGGATCTATTTATGAAGTTACAGCTCCTATAAGTGGTTTTATCATTCAAAAAAGCATTAATCAAGATATGCTTTTAAGAAATGACCGTTCAGAAAATATATTTGATATAGCAGAAATTAGTGAGGTTTGGGCAATGGCCAATATTAATGAAATTGATATTAATAAAGTAAAATTAGGAACCAGCGCTGCAGTTACAACTTTAAGTTATCCAGATAAAACTTTTAATGGGAAAGTTGATAAAATCTACAACGTAATTGATCCAGAAACAAAAGCAATGCAAGCAAGAATCAAATTAAACAATCCTGATTATATGCTTAAACCTGATATGAATGCTAATATTAAATTATCTTTTAATGAAAATCAGTCTATGATAGCCGTACCAAGTAAAGCTATTGTTTTTGATAAAAGCAAAAACTTTGTTGTGGTTTTTAAAGACCGTAATAATATCGAAACTAGACAAGTAGAAGTTTATAGAGTTGTTGGCGATACAACATATATCTCAAGCGGATTAAAAGAGAATGAAAAAGTGATCACAAACAATCAGCTATTTATTTATGGTGCTTTAAATAACTAAGACATGAACAAATTCATAAAAAATATCATTGCTTTTTCTTTAAAGAATAAAGCATTCACCTTCTTTTGGGTTGGATTATTGGCTGTTGCTGGATTTATTTCATTCAAAAATATGCCTATTGATGCCTTTCCGGATGTTACCAACACTCAAATTATTATCATTACGCAATGGAACGGAAAAAGTGCTGAGGAAGTGGAACGTTTTGTAACGTCTCCAATCGAAATCTCAATGAATTCTGTTCAGAAAAAAACTAGCGTTAGAAGTATTACAATGTTTGGGTTATCGGTCATTAAAATCATTTTTGACGATGGTGTTGATGATACTTTTGCCCGTTTTCAGGTAAATAATTTATTAAAAAATGTTTCGCTTCCAGATGATGTAGAACCAGACGTTCAGCCTCCTTATGGTCCTACAGGTGAAATTTTCAGATATATTGTAAAAAGTAATAGTAGAGACAGCAGAGAATTATTGACTTACCAAAACTGGGTTATCGATAAACAGCTTCGTTCTCTTCCTGGTGTTGCAGATTTAAATGTTTTTGGAGGACAAACTAAAACTTATGAAGTTGGGGTTGATCCAATCAAATTGGCAAAATACAATATTACGCCTTTACAAGTTTACAATGCAGTAAATGCTGGAAACTTAAATGTTGGTGGTGATGTTATTGAGAAAAACGGACAAGCTTTTGTTGTACGCGGTGTTGGTTTGTTAAAGTCAAAAGAAGATATTGGAAATATTATTGTTGATGATGCTGGAGGAAATCCAATTTTGGTTAAAAACTTAGCTGACGTTTACGAAAGCTCGATGCCAAGAGTTGGACAAACTGGTATTGGAAATAATGATGATGCGGTTGAAGGAATTGTGGTAATGCGAAAAGGCGAAAACCCGCAGGAAACTTTGGCATTAATTAAAGCAAAAATCAAAGATCTTAATGATAATGTTCTTCCAAAAGACATTAAAATTGAAACATTTTATGATCGTGATAATTTGATGAATTTCACGACCGAAACCGTAATGCATAACTTATTTGAAGGTATTATTCTGGTTACTGTTGTTGTATTTCTTTTTATGGCCGACTGGAGAACTACTTTTACCGTTTCAATTGTCATTCCGCTTTCTTTATTATTTGCATTTTTATGTCTTAAAATGATGGGAATGAGTGCCAACTTATTAAGTTTAGGTGCTGTCGATTTTGGAATTATCATTGATGGTGCTGTTGTAATGGTCGAAGGTCTATTTGTCGTCTTAGATCATCGAGCGCATCAGTTAGGAATGGAAAAATTCAATAAAATTGCAAAAGGAAGTTTGATCAAAAAAACAGGAACTGAAATGGGTAAAGCCATTTTCTTCTCAAAATTGATCATTATTACAGCCTTACTTCCTATTTTCTCATTCCAGAAAGTAGAAGGAAAAATGTTCTCTCCCCTAGCCTTTACTTTAGGTTTTGCATTACTTGGAGCATTAATTTTTACTTTGACTTTAGTTCCTGTTCTTTCACATATCTTATTAAATAAAAATGTAAAAGAAAAACACAATCCGTTTGTGAATTTTTGGGATCGAATTGTTTCCAAAGGATTTGCTTGGACATTTAAACATAAAGTGCAAACCTTAATTGCATCCATAGGATTATTAGCCGCTGTTTTCTTTTCTGCTGGTTTCTTAGGAACAGAATTTTTGCCACAATTAAATGAAGGTGCGCTATGGGTTACTGCGGAATTACCAATGAGCACTTCGCTTCCTGAAAGTGTTAAAACTGCGGCAATGATTAGAAAAGACTTAGAAAGTTTTCCTGAAGTTAAAAAAGTTTTGTCTCAGACTGGACGAAGCAACGATGGAACAGATCCTAATGGTTTCGGATTTATTCAGCTTCAAGTTGACTTACTTCCAAAAGCCGAATGGAAACGTAAAATTTCTATGGATGATCTGATTAATGAAATGGATAATAAATTGAAAGTTCATCAGGGAATTACATACAATTATTCTCAACCCGTAATTGATAACGTTGCAGAATCGGTAGCTGGATTTAAAGCTTCAAATGCTGTGAAAATTTATGGAGATGATTTGAACAAATTAGATCAGCTTGCCAATGAAGTTTTAGCACAAATTAAAAATATTCCGGGTATAAAAGATGTTGGTATTTTAAGAAATGTCGGCCAGCCTGAAATCAGCGTAATTCTAGATCGTGAAAAAATGGCGGCTTACGGAGTGACTTTAAGTGATGCTCAAGCAGTTTTAGAATTGGCTTTTGGAGGAAAAACAGCAACTGAAAAGTATGAAGATGAAAAGAAATTTGATGTTCGTGTTCGTTTTTCTAAAGAATACCGAAAAGATGAAAAAGATTTGGAGGAAATTAAAGTTCCAACCATCAGCGGAATCAAAATTCCTTTAAAAGAAATCTGCGACATTAAAACTATTACTGGTCCTGCATTTATTTATAGAGATAACACCAAACGTTTTATCGGAGTTAAATTCTCTGTTCGTGATCGCGATTTGGGAAGTACAATTGCTGAAGCACAGCAAAAAGTAAATCAGCTTAAACTTCCTGCTGGTTACACCACAGGATGGACAGGAGAATTTGAAAATCAGGTTCGTGCGAGTGCGCGTCTGGCACAAGTAGTACCAATCAGTTTAATTGGAATTTTTGTTCTTTTATTTATTCTGTTCGGAAACTTTAAAGATTCGCTTCTTGTGTTGGCAAATGTTCCTTTTGCTATTATTGGTGGAATTATCGCTTTGCATATTACTGGAATGAATTTCGGAATCTCTGCTGGAGTTGGATTTATAGCGCTTCTCGGAATTTGTATTCAAAATGGAGTAATTCTAATATCCGAGTTTCATCATAATCTGAAGGCTAAGTTCTCACTCGAAGAATCAATTTTTATGGGAGTAAAAGCCAGAACCAGAGCGGTAGTTATGACAGCTTTAATGGCTTCAATTGGATTAATGCCTGCAGCTATTTCTACAGGAATTGGTTCAGAGTCACAGAAACCACTTGCAATTGTAATTATTGGAGGTTTAATGACTGCAACTGTTTTAACATTACTTGTGTTTCCGATATTATTCTGGGTTTTCAACAGAAAAAAACATGAGCCAATTGAATAATAATTTATAATATTTAGTTTTAAATCAATTTGTTGGGATTTAAAAAGGAAAAGCATCATTCTCGTAATGGTGCTTTTTTGTTTGATGAAGTTCTCTAATAAACAAAAAAAATGACCTTTTGCTCAGAAAGGTCATTTTTACTAACTCAAAACTTTTAAACTGTTATTTCAAATCTTTCAAAAGCGCAATTGCTTCTGAAGCATTTGATGCTTGTGCATATTTTAATGCAGTATAACCTTTTTCATTTTTCACATTAGGATTTGCTCCATTAGCCAATAAAACTTTAATGATTTCATGTTTATTGTAAAGTGCGGCGATCATTAAAGGAGTAAAGTCTTCAGACATTTGGTTTACATCTGAACCGTATTCAATAAATTTTTTAACGGTTTCAAGATCTCCTTTACTAATAGCAACATTTAAAGGAGTTCCTACATAACTTTTAAGCTCAACTTGATTTTTTACAATTGAAACTCCATTTGAAGCCATTGCTACATTTCCAAATGTTACCAAGGCTAGTCCTAAATAAATAACTGATTTTTTCATAATGATTGATGTTTGTTAAATGATTGATGATGATAATTTTAATTTGATGATGTAAAAGTAATTTATTTTATTGTATTATGCATTACAAAGTACCATGTTTTAACCAATTCTTAACAGTTACTTAATAAAACGATAATTGAAAGACCTAAACGTTATCAAATTATTGATTATACTATAATAGACTACCAAAAAGAAAATATGTTACAATAAATCTGATCTTTTTTTTCACCTTTTATTCAAAATGTTTAATATCAGCTTTAAAACAGAATCATTTTTTTTTAAATTTACTATACGATTACATATTCAAAAAGTACAGAAGTAGTTGTTTTACTGAGAAATACTCTTGTTTTCGTATGCAATATCTAAGAATAATAACCTTAAAACTGAAACTATGATATTTATTAAAAGAATTCTAATCATTCTAATTTTACTTATTTCGATTGTTTTAATTGTTGCTTATTTTATGCCAAAGGAATATGCTGTCGAAAGAGAAATTACAATCAATAAACCTGCGGATAGTATTTTTAAATATGTTAGATCACTCAAAAACCAAAATGAGTTTAGCGTTTGGGCCAATATGGATCCTAAAATAAAAATAAATTACAAAGGCATTGACGGAAATGTTGGTTCTATTTCTTCATGGGAAAGCAATGTCAAAGAAGTTGGTGTTGGTGAACAAGAAATTACAAAGATTTCAGAAGGACGACGCCTAGACTTTGCTCTTCGTTTTAAAAAACCGATGGAAGATACTGCTGTCGGATTTATGTCTACCGAACCACTTTCTGAAAACCAGACCAAAGTAAAATGGGGAATCAGCGGTGTAATTCCTTATCCAACAAATATCATGCTTCCAATGCTTAAAATGGACCAAATGATTGGGAATGACTTACAGAAAGGTTTAGAGAATTTAAAAGATAAAATGGAATAACATCTTAAAATGATAAAAAAAGAAAGTGCAATTCATATTTTTGAATTGCACTTTCTTTTTTTATTTACTATTTCTTCGACTTCCTTCTTTTATTTTCTTCAAGATAGCAATTGACTCAGTTGATTTTGCATACTCTGCATAATCTAAAGCTGTAAAACCCTGAGAGTTTTCTATTGATGGATTTGCATTATGAAGAAGTAAAAAATTTATAATTTCAAATTGATTAAATCGCGCCGCAACCATTAAAGGTGTCATATTATTAACCTTTTTATTGATATCCGTTCCGTAGATTACAAATTTTTTGACCGCTTCAATGTCACCTTTACTAATTGCGAGATGCAATGGAGATTTTCCGTACAATGTAAACTCAATTTGATTTTTAATTCTTAATCCAGAATTTGATGCAATTGTAACATTTCCAAAAAGAAAAATTGTTCCTAAAATAATTACTGTTTTTTTCATGATTGATTGTTTGTTAAATGATTGATGATGATGATTTACTATTTAGACGACATAAAAATCATTTTGGTTGCATGATTTCTAAAAAAATAAAAAGCGCAATTCAGATTTATCCGAATTGCGCTTTTTGACTTGTTTTGATGATAACTAAATCTTAAACTTTTTGCTGTAAATATTTTTTAAATCTTTTTCAAACAAAGTAAAAGGATCATCATAGAATTTTATAAAGTCTTTTTCACTTGCTTGTCCTGGAAAAGGAGCATAATAATGCGTTGGACTTGTAGTGTCATTTCGCCATACTAAAACATAAGCCAATTCTAAATTTTCAGACTTCAGCGTTTTAAGGAGAACTTCTGTCCACCAGTTTTCATTTGGAATTGATTCTAATCCCGTTTCTGTAAATGCTGCTAGTTTTTTCTTTTTAATAGCCAAATCAGAAAATATTTTAAGCTTTTTTAGTCCAGCATCTAGATCGTATTTGCCATCTCTTCCAAAATCTCCATAATCATCCATACCCAACAAATCAACAAATTCATCTCCTGGATAACGTTCTAAATATTCTTCTTCTGAATTGAATCGGTTATCTGGAGAAAATGCATAAATAAAATTATGAACGCCTAGAGTATCTTTTAAATAAGAAACCGTAAACTGCCAAACTGCAATGAAATCTTCTCTAGATGTATGTGCTTTTCCCCACCAAAACCAATCACCATCAAATTCATGAAAAGGCCTGAAAATCATTGGAGAAAGTTTTCCGTCTTTTGCTTTTACAGAATGAGCAAAATCTGCAATGCTTTTTAAAATTTCTTTGTATTCTTCATGATGAGATCCGCCAGGCTTTATCAAAGATATTGAAGCGGCTGAAATTCCGTCTTTCCAATAAAATCCTCCATCAGAAGCTGGATTATTAAAATGCCATGAAACAGTTGTAATTCCACCTCTTTCATAAGTATCAATCACATTCTTTCTTAGAACTTCTTTTGTTTTTTCAATTTGGTCTTTGGAACGTCCTGAAAAATCACTAAAATCAATTCCAACAACTGCTGGATGTGAACCCGTAACCGATTTTACATCCGAACGATTAGGCTCACTACTCCATCCGTGCCCATATTCAAGCGCATGCTGATGTCCGAAAAGAATATGCTTTTTGGAAATAGTTTTAAGATTCTGATATAAGTTTTTGGTTTCTTTTGTCGCATTTTTATCAATCTGCGCAAAAAGAAAATGCCCTGCTGTAAAACATACAAATAGCAGGGCATTTTTTTTCGTTATAAATTTCATGGTTTAAATAGTTAGTTTAAACCCAAAATTATTATTTTGAAGAAAGGTAATCTAATACGTTTTTTTCAATACGTTGATCAATATTGTCAATATCAGCTTTTACAAATTTATCTCCTAAAATATTCTCGTACAATTCGATATATCTTTCAGAAACTGATTCAATATATTCATCTGTCATATTTGGAATTTGCTGTCCATCTTTACCTTGAAAACCATTTTCGATCAACCAACGGCGAACAAATTCTTTAGATAATTGTTTTTGTTCCTCTCCTTTTTCTTGTCTTTCAGCATAACCGTCGGCGTAGAAATAACGAGAAGAATCTGGAGTATGTATTTCATCAATTAAAACTATTACACCATCTTTTGTTTTTCCGAACTCGTATTTTGTATCTACTAAAATTAATCCACGTTTTGCTGCGATTTCAGTTCCTCTTTGAAATAAAGCGCGAGTATATTTTTCTAAAACTAAATAATCTTCTTCAGAAACAATTCCTTTTGCCAAAATATCTTCACGAGAAATATCCTCGTCATGAGAACCATTATCTGCTTTTGTCGTTGGGGTAATAATTGGTTCTGGGAATTTATCATTTTCCTTTAAACCTTCTGCCATGGTAACACCGCAGATTTGTTTTCTACCAGTAGCATATTCGCGGGCAGCGTGACCAGATAAATAACCACGAATTACCATTTCTACTTTAAAAGGATCACATAAATGTCCAACAGCAACGTTTGGATCTGGAGTTGCAATCAGCCAGTTTGGAACGATATCTTGCGTCAATTCCATAAATTTTGTTGCAATCTGATTCAGGATTTGCCCTTTGTACGGAATTCCTTTTGGCAAAACTACATCAAAAGCCGAAAGTCTATCTGTTGCCACCATTACTAAAAGTTCATCATTGATATTATAAACTTCTCTAACTTTTCCGCGGTAAACTGATTTCTGATTCGGGAAATTAAAATTTGTAGTTGTGATTGTATTACTCATTTTGTTGTGTTGTTTTTATGAATGCAAATTTAAAATTATTTCACTGAGTTACACAATGAAATTTTAAGATTCAGAAATAAAAAAATCCCTGAATGATTTATTCAAGGATTTTAATTTTAATATGTTTCAAAATTAGCTTGTTGCAAATTCTTTATCTAAAATTTTAGATGCGATATATTTTGCTACTCCGTCTTCTGCATTTGTTTTAATTACTTCTAAATCAGGTAAAGCATCTTTTAAAATTGAAGGCGCATTTCCCATAATTAATCCTTTACCGGTTGCAGACAACATTTGCAAATCATTAAAACCATCTCCAAACGAAATAGCTTCATCCAAAGTAAAACCTTCTTTTTCAAGCACTTTTGCAATGGCGACCGCTTTATCTACCGATTTGTCCATAAATTCTAAACAAGTTGGTAAACTAAAAGCGTGATGTAAATGCTCTGAAGAATTGGCTAAAACAGCATCTCTTACTTTTACCAATTTCTCATGATTATCGCATGAAAAGAAAATTTTGATAGCTTTGAAATCTTCTATGGTTTTGTAATCAACTAATTCTGGACGGTATTTTAATTCGGCTTGAAAAGAGTTTAATCTTTCATTCCATTTATTAGTCTGCCAAACGTTTTCTTTAAATAACACAACTGTAACGTCTGGATCAATTTCTATATTTAATGCCGCTTTAACCACATCGCTGTCCAAATTAAAAGCAAAAAGTTCTTCTTTATTTGGTGAATGAATTCTTCCTCCGTTAGAACTTACAAGATAAACTGGCACTGCAAGTGTCTCTATAATAGCCATTGCATCAAGGTGATGACGTCCTGTAGCTACAACAATCAAATAACCTTGATTATGAAGTTCTTGAAAAATTGATTTAGTATACTCTGATATTCTGTGTTGTGGGTTGAGTAAAGTTCCGTCAAGGTCACTTACTACAACTTTTATATTTTTAAGTTTTGTCATATTAATTATCAAATTCGATGATGTGCAAATTTACGGTTTTAAGCTCGGCTAGACAAAGATTACAAGCTCTGAAGGCTAAAATTGAGGTAAGTTTATTATTTATTTAACTATTCGGTTAAATATTGCTTTTTAAACAATTAAACTTTAACAATTCCCGTTTTATATAAATTTATCGCTTTTTGGATTATCGCTTCTATTTGCTGCAAAGGCAAATCTTCATTACTATCAAACATCATAATCTTCATCCGTGAGCGATTTTCCTGAATGAGAAAATCTTCATCAAAATGTTTTCCTTCTACGATTCCAATATAAGGCTTTTTGAGTTTTTTATGAATCCATAAATAACAGAACATTTTTCCTTTATAAGAGAAAAAAGGCATTCCATATTTCAAAGTGTTTGAAATGTCTTGATTTTGTTTTAAAATGATTTCTTTTAATGCCAAAAATATTCCTTTTATAGGCTCTTCTTGGTTTAGGTAGAAATCATCTAGTTGTTTCATTTTTTTTTAATAAAAAAAATATTCGTTTTGCACCTTTACTAGAAACGTACAAAACGAATATTAATAAATGTTAAAACACAATTCACGATTTACATTTAACATTTGACTAAAATTATTATTAATCGTGATTCTCGATTTGTTTGTAAGCATCAATTACCTTTTTAACCAATCTGTGGCGTACGATATCTTTATCATCCAGATAAATAATTCCGATACCTTCAATATCTTTCAGAACCAAAATAGCTTCTTTAAGACCAGAAATAGTTCTTCTTGGTAAATCGACCTGTCCAGGATCACCCGTAATCATAAATTTGGCGTTTTTTCCCATACGGGTCAAAAACATTTTCATTTGCGAGTGCGTGGTATTCTGTGCTTCATCAAGGATTACAAAGGCATTATCAAGCGTACGTCCGCGCATAAAGGCAAGTGGCGCAATCTGAATAATTCCTTTCAAAATATAATCTTCTAATTTTTCATTCGGAAGCATATCACGCAACGCATCGTAGAGCGGCTGCATGTACGGATCAAGTTTTTCTTTCATATCCCCAGGAAGAAATCCAAGATTTTCTCCGGCTTCAACCGCTGGACGTGTTAGAATGATCCTTTTTACTTCTTTATCTTTTAGCATTTTAACCGCCATAGCAACACCGGTATACGTTTTTCCGGTTCCAGCAGGACCAATAGCAAAGACCATATCGTTTTTCTTAATAGTATCAACCAGCAATTGCTGATTTGGCGTCATTGCTTTGATTATCTTACCGCCAACACCATGAACTAAGATTTTATCATGATCATAAGATCTTTTTTCTTCTTGACCATCACTCATTATTACACGTTCAATTACATTGTCATCAATATTATTATAACGCGTAAAATGAAGCATTAATCTTTGAAATCTCTTTTCGAATTCGTCTAAAACTTCTTTTTCGCCAAATGCTTTTAAAGTTGTCCCTCGCGCTACGATTTTAAGCTTCGGGTAATACTTTTTAATAATTTCTAAATGGCTATCCTGTGCGCCCCAAAACTCTTTTGGAGCAATATCTACTAGCTCGATTATTCTTTCGTTCAAATGAAGTAGTTTTAAATTAAAATAATTCCTTTTAATATTTAGTGGTTGTCGGGTCTTTTTTATTAGTTTCAGTATTCAGTCGCAGTCTCAGTTTAACAAAATAAACTTAAATCAGTGTTTCTGAATATTGTAACAGGCAAATACTTTTAAAAACACAATTTGTCTTTTCTTTCTTTCAATTTGTGTTTACTATTATTAGCTTTGCATTTCTCAAATTTAATGAAAATTAGATTTAAATACTATCAATAGTTATAAACAAAAATATGTCAATAATTACCCTTACTACAGACTACGGCTTAAAAGATCACTTTGTGGGGTCGCTGAAGGGTAAAATACTTTCTGAAAATCCAGAGGTTCAAATCATTGACATTTCTCACGACATTGATCCCTTTAACACTGCTGAAGCAAGTTACATTATTGGAGCTTCTTATTTGAGTTTTCCAAAAGGAACTGTACATCTTATTGGTGTCGATATTGAGCGTAATAAAGAGAACCAGCATATTGCTATGCAATGGAACGATCACTATTTTATTTGCGCCGACAACGGAATCCTGAGTATGCTTACGCAGAAAATTGTTCCGCAGAAAATTGTTGCTATTAATATTCACGATCGTTTCCCGATTGAAGCTACAGATTTGGATATTTTCATTCAAGTTGCTTCACATTTATCAAAAGGCGGTTTATTGAATGTAATTGGAAAAGAGATTTCATCTATTAAAGAAGCTACCGAATTACAAGCTCTTGTGGCCGATGACGGAAATTCTATAAAAGGTAATATCATTTATATTGATCATTTTGGAAATGTGGTAACTAATATTTCTAAAAAACAATTCTTAGAAATTTCACGCGGACGCCCTTATGAAATCGTGATGAAACCAAAAAGCATCAAAACAATTCTGCCGAATTATTCGGCAATTGCAACTTCCGATAAATATCCGATTAAAACTTATGAGGGAGAAAAACTGGCTATTTTTAATGAAGCTGGATTCCTTGAGATTGCTATTTTTAGAAGTAATCCTTCTAAAGTGGGTTCTGCAAATAGTTTATTGGGATTGAATTACCGTGATGTAATTACGATTAAGTTTTCTTAGTTAAACTAAAAATGACTTCGAAAACTAAAAAATACATAATCGAAAATTTAAAATGGCCAATTACAAGCTTAGATTACCTTGGCAAATACTTTATCATGTTTTTTCCTTTTATAATGATTTATGCTGGATTGGGTAAATCTACTGATAATAATGTTGAATTAAATCTAATTGGAGTTGGGATTATTTCATTTATATATATAGTCTACAGAATAGAAAGCGAAAGAAAATTTAGAGAATTACTTTTTAAAAAGGACTTATCAACTCTCGAAATAGGAAAACTATTAGAGAAAAATGGCTGGGTATTAACAAATTGGAGCGATGGAGTTATTCAACTTAGAACTAATAATTCTTACAGCTATGAAAGTCAAACCGTGACTATAATAAGAATTATAAAAGAAAAAATACTCGTTAACACTCAGCCAAATGGCAGACCTCCTTTTACTTTTTTTAAAGACAAACTCAATTATAATCAAGTAAAGAGTGTCTTAAATAATTAAAATTTAAATTTTTATTAGAATTTAGAATTTCAAAATTGGAATTTTATTTTATTACAATCAATTTTGGTACTTTTGCGCACCTGTAAGCAGATTTACAATCTAAAATCTAAAATCAGAAATCTAAAATTGAATACATGTTTGTTCGAATAGTAAAAATGAGTTTTCATGAAGAAAAAATTCCTGATTTTCTAGAGAATTTTGAATCGGTGAAAGAAAAAATACGAAATGCAGAAGGAAATCGTTTTTTAGAATTGTATCAGGACAAAAATGATAAATGTATCTTTTTCACTTACAGTTATTGGGAAACTGAAGAAGATTTAGAAAATTATAGAAATTCTGAGCTTTTTAATACTGTTTGGGATTTTACAAAAAAATTATTCAACGCAAAACCTGAAGCTTGGAGCGTTGATAAATTGGTTAGTTTAAATTAGTTTCAAGTTTAAGGTTTCACGTTAACGTGCAACTTGAAACGTAAAACAAAAAATCAAATTATGAAATATTTTCTCTTATCACTTTTACTAATTACAATTAGCAGTTGTGCACAAAATAGTCGTTTAGTTTTAGGGGAAAAAAATGCAAATGAAGAATTAAAAATTGCTTTATCTAAAAAAACACAGCATAATGTTGTCGATAATAAAAAGATAATTATAAAAGACAGCATTACTGCAATTGAAATCGCAGAGCCAATTTTATTTGATATCTATGGAAAAGAAAAGATAGAAAAACAAAGGCCATATGAAATTTACCTTTTAGAAAATTACTGGGTTATTTCTGGAACTTTGCCTGAAAATTATTTAGGCGGAACATTTCTAATAATTATTGATGCTAGAAATTCACGAATTATAAAAATTACGCACGGAAAATAATTTATAAGTTATTTCAAGAACTTAAAACTTGAAACCTGAAACAAAAAAACTTGAAACAAAATAATAACAAATGAAATCAATCATTTTAAGAGAAATAAAATCCTTTTTTGGCTCTCCAATTGGCTATTTAGTCATTGCGATTTTCTTAATTAGCAACGGACTATTTTTATGGGTTTTTGAAGGAGATTATAATATATTAAATACAGGTTACGCCGATTTAACTCCGTTTTTCACATTGGCGCCATGGATTTTGATTTTCTTAATTCCAGCCGTAACAATGAGAAGTTTCTCTGACGAAAAAAAACAAGGAACTTTAGAGTTATTATTGACTAAACCTTTATCAATTTGGGAAATCGTAAATGGTAAGTTTTTCGGTTCGTTTTTGCTAATTATTCTAGCAATAATTCCAACCTTGATTTATGTAAAAGTGATTTCAGATTTAGGTTCGCCAGAAGGAAACCTTGATATGGGAAGCACAATTGGTTCTTATTTCGGATTATTGTTTTTAATTGCTTCTTATTCAGCAATTGGAATCTTTACTTCTACCCTTTCAGAAAATCAGATTGTGGCTTTTATTATTGCCGTTTTTTTATGCTTTTTCTTTTATTTTGGTTTTGATGGTTTAAGCTCGCTAATTCCAGGTTCAAACGGATTAATTTCAGCTTTAGGAATGCAAAATCACTTTAAAAGCATGAGCCGTGGCGTAATTGATACTCGCGACATTATTTACTTTTTGAGCATTGCAATCGCTTTCTTGTCTTTTACTGTTTACCAATTAAAATCTTTTAAAGCCTAATGAAACTATCTACAAAACATAATTTAAAGACATTAGGCATCACTATTTTTATTTTAGTTGTTTTAAATGTACTTGGAACAATCTTTTTTCATCGTTTTGATTTAACAAAAGATAAACGCTATACCCTTTCTCCGACTTCATTAGGGATTCTAAAACAAGTTGAAAATCCACTTTCTATTAAGATTTATATGGAAGGAGATCTTCCAGCAGATTTTAGACGTTTACAGCAAGAAACCAAACAATTATTAGAAGAATTTCAAGCTTATAATAAAAATATTGTTTTCGAATTTGTTGATCCGTTGGCAAATGAAGATGAAAGCGATGAATTAACAAAATCACTTTTCCAAAAAGGATTAACTCCTATAAATATTACTGTTGACGATAAAGGAAAACAATCTCAAGCAATGGTTTTTCCTTGGGCGGTTGCTGTTTACAATAATAAAGAAGTCAATATTCCTTTATTGAAAAATATAATGGGCGCTTCGACTACGCAAAAAGTTATTGGATCAATTCAGCATTTAGAATATTCTATTGCAGATGCTATTAATAAAGTAACAAAAACTAAACAGAAAAAAGTTGCGATTATTAAAGGAAATGGCGAATTGAAAGAAAGATATATTGCTGGCATGCTGAAGCAAATTCATGAAAGCTATTTAATTGGGCCTTTTACATTAGACTCTGTTGCCAAAAATCCGAATGCTACTTTAAATGAATTGAAGAAATACGATTTAGCCATTATTGCAAAACCAACTGAAAAATTCTCTGACGAAGAAAAAGAAGTTCTGGATCAGTTTATTATGAATGGCGGTAAAACACTTTGGCTAATTGACCAAGTTGCTGCGGACATGGACAGCTTGTACAATGATATGGGCGCGACTTTGGCTTATCCAAGAGACTTAAACCTAAACGATATGTTTTTCAAATATGGATTTAGAATTAATCCTGATTTGATTAAAGACGAACAAGGAAGCCCAATAAAACTGGCTACTGGCGAACAAGGAAGTGCAACGCAATACCAAGATTTTATCTGGAAATTTGCGCCACAGGTTTATCCAACAAGTCAGCATCCAATCGTTAAAAATTTGGGTGGAATTAAATTCGATTTCGCAAATCCGATTGATACTTTGAAAAACGGAATCAAGAAAACGGTTTTATTGCAATCTTCTCAATATTCTAAAACAATTGGTTCGCCTGTAGAAGTTAACTTGAATATGGTAACTGAAAAAACAAGTCCGCAGGATTACCTTAACAAAGGAAATAAACCGCTCGCTGTTTTATTAGAAGGCTCATTCCATTCTGCTTTTGAAAATAGAGTTTTACCATTCAAAGACAATTCTTTTGCCACACAAGGAAAACCAAATAAAATGATTGTTGTTGCCGATGGAGATTTAGCTAAAAATCAACTGGACAAAAATGGAATTCCAGTTGAATTAGGTTACGACCAAAGAACTGGCCAATTATACGACAACAAAGACTTCATTATGAATTGTATCAATTATCTTCTCGATGACACAGGACTTATTAACATTAGAAGCAAAGATATTGAGTTACCACTATTAGACAAAGAGAAAGTTTATGAAAGCTATACTTTAACTCAATTCATAACTATCGGAGTTCCAATTCTAATTTTATTGATATTCGGACTTGTATTTACTTTCATCAGAAAAAGAAAATACAGCAAATAGATGTTAATAAAAAAATGTAATACTTTGGATAGTTTAAGATATATTTGTAATCCGTATATTTAGCCCCAAATTAGATAAAAAGCTTATCAAAAAATAAAATAAAGCAGATGAAATTTATAGTATCGAGTTCGTACTTATTAAAACAATTACAAGTTTTAGGTAGTGTAATCAATAGCAACAATACGTTGCCAATTTTAGACAACTTTTTGTTTGAACTAAACAATAATGAGTTGACCGTTTCGGCTTCAGATCTTGAAACGACTATGTCGGCTACATTATCGATCGATTCTACAAGTAAAGGAAGCGTAGCAGTTCCTGCTAAACTTTTGCTTGAAATTTTAAAAACTTTCCCAGAGCAGCCGTTAACTTTCACTGTTGAAGATAATAACACAGTAGAAATTAGCTCTAATTCTGGTAAATATGCATTGGCTTATGCTGCAGGAGAAGAATTCCCTAAAGCGGTAAGTCTTGAAGATCCATCTGTAACACTTGTTCCTGCAGAAGTTTTAGCAACTGCAGTAAGTAAAACTATTTTTGCAGCTGGAAACGATGATTTACGTCCAGTAATGTCTGGAGTATTCTTCCAGTTTTCACCAGAAGGATTAATTTTCGTAGCTACAGATGCTCATAAATTAGTAAAATATGCTCGTACAGATGTTAAAGCATCTCAAGTTGCAGATTTTATTATGCCTAAAAAACCTTTAAACATTTTAAAAAGTATTTTAGGAAGCTCTGATGCTGAAGTAAAAATTGAATACAACGATTCAAATGCGACTTTCTCATTTGACAATTATATCTTAATGTGTCGTTTAATCGACGGAAAATACCCAAACTACGAAGCGGTAATTCCAAAAGAAAATCCAAATAAATTAATGATTGACCGTTCTTTATTTTTAAGTTCTGTTCGTCGTGTTGCGATTTTCTCTAATAAAACTACACACCAAATTCGTTTGAAAATTGCTGGAGCAGAATTAAATGTTTCTGCAGAAGACATCGATTACTCAAACAAAGCAGAAGAAAGATTGACTTGTGATTATCAAGGTGACGATTTACAAATTGGTTTCAACTCTCGTTTCTTAACTGAAATGCTAACAAACTTGCAGTCTGACATGATCATGCTTGAAATGTCTTTACCAAACAGAGCTGGTATTTTAACGCCTGTTGATGGTTTAGAAGAAGGCGAAACAGTTACTATGCTTGTAATGCCTGTAATGTTAAATAGTTAACATTAAAGTTTCTTTCTGTTACAGGGATATTTTTTAGTTTTAAATAAAAGATATATCATTGTAAAAAAAAAGATATCGCTATTAACCAACCATTTTTTATACCTAGAAACCGCAATTCCTATAAAGAGTTGCGGTTTTTTATTTAGGTTATTTTGAGTTTCAAGTTTCAAGTTGATATGCTATGCGTATAATTTTTACCGCAAAGAACACAAAGGTTTACGCAAAGTTCGCTAAGTTTTATGTTTAATTTTTTTTTTTAGAATGCTAAGAACACAAAGCTTTGCGTCCTTTTTCTTGATAAAGACTTAGAGAAAAGAAAACTTTGCGAACTTTGCGTAAACCTTTGTGCCCTTTGCGTTCCAAAACAATCCTAAACAAAAAACTTTGCGTAAACCTTAGCGTACTTTGCGGTTTAAAAAACACAAAGCATATCAACTTGAAACCTAAAACCCGAAACTTGAAACAACAATTTTCTTATCTTTGAATTATGAAAATAGAAATTTGGTCGGACATCATGTGTCCGTTTTGTTATATCGGAAAAAGACAACTGGAAACTGCACTTGCGGTATTTCCAAATGATGAATTTGAAATCGAATGGAAAAGCTTTCAGCTTGACCCAACTATTACCGCTCAGCCTGATATGGACGTTTACACGTTCTTAGCAGAAAGAAAAGGAATGTCAATTGAACAATCTAAAGAAATGCACAAAGGTGTCGCAGAACGCGCTAAAAGCGTTGGTTTAGATTATAATTTTGATAAAGCTGTTATATCAAATTCTTTAAATGCACATAGAATCATTCAATTGGCTAAAACTAAAAATATAGGCGATCGAATGGAAGAAATCTTCTTTAAAGCTTATTTTACTGACGGACAAGATTTAAACAACGGACAAACCTTAATTAAATTAGGAATCCAAGCTGGATTAGAAGAAAATGAAATTAGAGAAGTTCTAGAAAGCGAAAACTTATTTATTAAAGAAGTAGAATCAGATATTAAAGAAGCTGCCGAAATTGGTGTTCAAGGAGTTCCTTTCTTTGTCTTTGATCGTAAATATGCTGTTTCTGGCGCGCAGCCAATTGAAACCTTTGTAAAAACAATTCAAGAAGTTTTGAAATAAAACTTTAACCTTATGAAAACCTAAAAGCGTGCTGTTTACATTTAAACAGCACGCTTTTATCATTTAGTCTTTTTAATAAACTAAAAAATTAATGACCAGCTCTACCTTTTGAATCATTCGATTTTGTTGTAGTGCTTTTTCCTCTAGAACCAGATGTTGATTTTTGAGTTTTTCCAGAATCTTTCATTCCAGATTTCGAATCTTTTCTTGAAGTTTCCATAATGTTATAATTTTTTAAATTATTAATAGTACAAAGTTGCAAAATACGTAAGTGCTTATTTTACAGAATTATATTTCAGTTTTACAAAATGAGAATTAGACAAGAATAATCTAGAATTAAATCTTGTAAGATTAAAAGTAAATCCTATAATTTTTTTAAGCAGCTTATTTTCAAATTTGTATATATCAAAATTTAGAAAACTTTACTAATTTAAAATAGCAGCCATGAAAAAAGATGTCAACAGCCAAACTGCAAATTTGAATGATTTTAAATGCAGTAAACCCGATCATATTGATACAGCTCATGAAAATGAAGCGATGGATCAAGAATTTACTTCGGGACAAAATGAAGATGTTAACTATAAAAACCACTGTGATCATTCTTCTGATGATTGTTATGAAATTATAGAAAGTGGACTAAATTTAGCTGAAGATAATACTCCTTTTTCAAGTTATGACGACTCAAATCCTTATGACAGTTATAACTTAGATAATGAAGACAACAGATACGATTGTCCTCCTTATAGAAATTTTGAATACTAAAAAGCTTTAAAAAATTTATGTCGCCAAAAAATGATCAGGAAGTTATGAACGAATACTTGTCTAATGAAAGAACTTTATTAGCATGGCTTCGTACGGGAATTGGAATAATGGTTTTCGGATTTGTCGCGGTAAAATTTTCATTGTTTTTAAAACAAATTCCCGCTAAATATTTAGCAGAAACAGTTGCGCCAAAAAGTAATTTTACTATTTATCTGGGAATCGGATTATTGATTGCTGGCGCGTTGACAATTCTGCTGTCTTATCTACGTTACATTCACACAATCAAACTATTAAAAAAAGGAAAGTATCAATATTCAACCGCAATGCTTACCTTTATTACAATGATGCTGTTTGTACTAAGCATATCACTTATTGCCTACTTAATTATCGCAGCAAGCACATAAATTATCTAATTGAAAATGAATCCACCATTATTACAATTTAACGATAAAGGAATTTACTGCCAACAGGCGGATGTTTATCTTGATCCGTGGAGGCCTGTAAAAAATGCGATTATTACTCATGGGCATTCTGATCATGCGCGATGGGGGCATCAAAATTACATCACACATTATTCTAACATTCCGATTATAAAATATCGTTTGGGCGAAATAAACGTTTCTGGCAAAAACTGGAATGAAACTTTTACCATAAACGGCGTAAAGTTTTCCTTTCATCCTGCGGGGCATATTATTGGTTCAGCACAAATTAGAGTGGAATATAAAGGTGAAATCTGGGTTTTTACAGGCGATTATAAAACAGAAAATGACGGAATTTCAGTTCCTTATGAAGTTGTAAAATGTCATTCTTTTATAACAGAATGCACTTTTGGACTTCCTGCATTTAATTGGGAATCACAAAAAAATGTAATGGCTGAAATTAATAATTGGTGGGCAGAAAATCGTGCAGAAGGGAAAACATCTGTACTCTTTGGATATTCTTTAGGAAAAGCACAGCGATTACTAAAATATCTTGACCCAAGTATTGGGACGATTTATACACACGGCGCTATAGAAAATATGACTAATGTTGTTCGTCAGTTAATCGATTTGCCCACAACTGTTCGAGTAACTCAAGAAACTAAAAAAGAAGATTTATTAGGGAATATTGTTCTCGCACCGCCAAGCGCACACGGAAGTACTTGGATTAGAAAAATGACACCTTTTGTAACGGGAACTGCAAGCGGCTGGATGGCTTTTCGAGGCGCAAGAAGAAGACGTGCAGTGGACCGCGGATTTGTAATTAGTGATCATTGCGATTGGACTGGTTTACTAGAAAGCATAAAAGCAACTGGAGCAGAAAAAGTAATCTGCACACATGGATATTCTGATATATTTTCAAAATATCTTCGAGAATTAGGTTACGACGCCAGAACAGCAAACACTCAATTTGAAGGAGAAACCAATAATACAGATGAAGAATAATTGTAAAATGTAAAAAGTTAAATGTAAAAAGACCACATTTAACCTCTTCTCACATTTTACATCTAACATTTTACAACAAAAAAAATGAAAAACTTTGCCGAGCTTATAAAAACCTTAGATAGTTCTAATAAAACATCGGTAAAAGTTGATGCGTTGGCAAATTATTTCCTAAAGTCAAGTGATGAAGACAAAGTCTGGACGATTGCCATACTTTCTCATCGCCGTCCTCCTCGACCAGTTAACACTACTTTATTGCGTTTATGGGCAAATGAACTGGCTGGAATTCCGCAATGGTTATTTGAAGAAAGTTATCATATTGTGGGAGATTTAGCCGAAACAATTGCACTTGTTATTCCCACGACAAAAGAACACTCTGACAAAAGTCTAACTGAATTTCTTCAAGAAATCATTGCTTTAAAAAAGAAAGATGATTTAGAGAAAAAAGAATATTTGCAAACTAACTGGCTTAATTTGAATTATTATGAACGTTTTGTTTTCACGAAGTTAATAACGGGTAGTTTCAGAATTGGTTTAAGTCAGAAGTTGATGACGCGAGCACTTTCTAAAGCAGAAAATATTGATGAAGATACATTGGCGTATAAATTAATGGGCGATTGGAACCCAAATACAATTACATTTCAGGAATTGATTTTGGATGAAAGAAGTAGTGATTATTTATCTAAACCTTATCCTTTTTATCTTGCTTATCCGATTGAAGGTGAACTCGAAAGTTTAGGAAATCCTGAAGATTGGAGCGCAGAACATAAATGGGATGGGATTCGTTCTCAAACGATTATTCGTGATAACGAAATTTACGTTTGGAGTCGTGGTGAAGAATTGGTGACCGATAAATATCCCGAATTTAATTCTTTCATCGGAATGATTCCAAATGGAACTGTGATTGATGGTGAGATTCTTCCCTTCATAGACAATCAAATTGGGACATTTAATGATTTACAAACTCGAATTGGACGAAAAAATGTATCGGCTTCTGTTTTAAAAAATACGCCTGTTATTATAAAGGCTTACGATTTGCTCGAATGGCAGGGAAATGATATTCGAAATCTCCCTTTCGAAGAACGTCGTATTTTATTAGAAGAATTGTTTACTTCATTAATTGGAAAAAATATTCCGTTACAGCTTTCCGAAAGAATCAATTTTTCTACTTGGGAAGAAATCACAAATGAAAGATTAAAATCTCGCGAAATGAAAAGCGAAGGTTTGATGTTAAAACGAAAAGATTCTCCTTATCTCGTTGGAAGGAAAAAGGGAGATTGGTGGAAATGGAAAATTGAACCTTTAGTAATTGATGCGGTTCTCACCTACGCCATGCGCGGTCACGGACGAAGATCAAATTTATTTACTGATTATACTTTCGCGCTTTGGCAAGAAAACGAAAATCAGGAACGCGAACTCGTCACTTTCGCGAAAGCGTATTCGGGCTTAACTGATGCTGAATTCAGAATGGTTGACGATTGGATTAAGAAAAATACTTTAGAACGATTTGGTCCTGTTAGAAGCGTTACACCAAAATTAGTTTTTGAAATTGGTTTTGAAGGCATTGCGCTTTCTAAAAGACATAAAAGTGGAGTTGCAACCCGCTTTCCTCGAATTTTAAGATGGCGTCACGATAAAAAAATAGATGAAGCCAATTCTATTGAAGATTTAAAGAATATGATTTTATAAATGAACAGAGAGCAGTTGTTTACAATCGCCAATAATTGGTTTAAAAGTCAGGGGTGGAAACCTTTTCCATTTCAAACCCAGACTTGGACTGCTTTTTTGCAAGGTAAAAATGGATTATTAAATGCGCCAACAGGAAGTGGAAAAACCTATGCGCTTTGGCTTCCCATCATTTTAAATTACATCAAAGAAAATCCGAATTACAAAACTAAACATAACTCAGGATTAAAAGCGATTTGGATTACGCCTTTAAGGTCTTTATCAGTCGAAATCAAACAAGCAGCAGAACGAGTTTTAACCGATTTAGATATTCCGATGACTGTTGGAATACGCTCAGGAGATACTTCTGCAACAGAAAGAGCCAAACAAAAAGATAAAATGCCCGATTTATTGATTACAACTCCAGAAAGTCTGCAATTGCTTTTGGCTACAAAAGGCTACACCAATACATTTAAAAACTGCAGTTCGATTGTCATTGATGAATGGCACGAATTACTTGGAACAAAACGTGGCGTTCAAATAGAATTGGCTTTATCTCGATTAAAAAAGATTGCCAAAAATTTACGTATTTGGGGAATTTCAGCCACAATTGGAAATCTTCAGCAAGCTCAAGAAGTTTTACTTGGAGTTGAGTCTGAAGCTTATCAGAACTCGGTTTTAATTAAAGCAGTAATTCATAAGAAAATAAAAGTAGTTTCCATTATTCCAGAGAAAATGGATACCTATCCGTGGCGCGGACACATGGGATTGCATTTAATTGATGAAGTTGCTAAAATTATCAAAGCCAGTAAAACTACTTTAATTTTTACAAATGTGCGTTCAGCCTGCGAAATCTGGTATCAGCGATTATTAGAAAAATATCCTGAATTTGCTGGCGAAATGGCGATGCATCATGGAAGTATAGACAGAGAAACCAGACTTTGGGTAGAAAATGCCATTCGAAATGAAGAATTAAAAGTCGTAGTCTGCACTTCTAGTCTAGATTTAGGGGTTGACTTTGCTCCTGTCGAATCAATTATTCAGGTTGGCGGTCCAAAAGGTGTCGCTCGTTTTATGCAACGAGCTGGACGAAGTGGACATCAGCCAGGGAAAGAAAGCGTAATTTATTTTCTAGCCACACATGCAATTGAATTGATAGAAGCTTCGGCATTAAAAAAAGCGGTTGAAAATAGTGTAATCGAAGATCGTGTCCCTTATTTAAACAGCTGGGATGTTTTGGTTCAATATCTTAATACTTTAGCCGTTTCTGACGGATTTTATCCTAATGAGATTTTCAAAGAAATTCAAGGAACCTTTAGTTATCAAACTATCACAACAGAAAACTGGAATTGGATTTTAAACTTCATAACTCAAGGAAGTCAAAGTCTTCATGCTTATAACGAATTCAAAAAAGTAGAAATTGACGAAAACGGCTGTTATAAAATCAATAGCAGAATGATTGCCATGCATCATAGAATGCAGATTGGAACTATTGTGGGAGATGCCGTAATGAATGTGAAATATGTAAGCGGCGGTTATATCGGAACTATTGAAGAATGGTTTATTTCGAAATTAAAACCTGGCGACACTTTTATTTTTGCAGGAAAAAAACTGGAATTATTCAAAATCAGAAATATGCAGGTTTTGGTAAAAAAAGCGAGTCCGAAGAAAGAATCTAAAATTGCGAGCTGGATGGGTGGCCGATTAGCTCTATCTTCACAGATGAGCGAATTGCTTCGAAAAGAATTATATCGCGCCAATACCGATAATCTTTCGTCAGAATTAAAAGCTTTACAGCCTTTATTTAAAAGACAGCGAAAAGAATCTATTGTACCAAGTTCAGATGAATTTTTAATTGAAACCTTCAAAACTCGAGAAGGATTTCATGCGATTTTTTATCCTTTTGAAGGTCGTTTTGTACACGAAGCTTTGGCAAGTTTATTGGCTTTTAGAATTAGTTTATTGCAATCCATAACTTTTTCTTTAGCTTATAACGATTATGGTTTTGAATTGCTATCGGATCAGGAAATTAATATCGAAGCGGTTTTAGATAATAATCTATTTTCAACTGAATATGTGCATCATGATTTGCAAAAAAGTTTAAATTCGACCGAAATGGCAAGAAGAAAATTCAGAGATATTGCTGTAATTTCGGGATTAGTTTTTACAGGTTTTCCAGGAAAAATGGTTAAAACTAAACATTTGCAAAGTGGTTCTCAGCTGTTATTTGAAGTTTTCAGAGATTTTGAACCTGATAATTTATTATTGCATCAAGCATATCGAGAAACATTTGAGCATCAATTGGAAGAAGGGCGTCTAATTTTAGCTTTAGAAAGAATTGCGAATCAAAAAATTATTTGGAAACAATGCTTAAAACCAACTCCTTTCAGTTTTCCAATTATTACAGATCGATTACGAGAGAAATTGTCGAGTGAAACTTTGGCTGAAAGAATCCAAAAAATGACCGCTTCTTATATGAAGTAACAGCTTATGAAAATTCAAATAAAAGACGAAACCTTTATACTTCATCCAAGTGGAGCTGTTTTTTGGGAATCTAAAAAAATCATTATTATTTCTGATGTTCATTTAGGAAAAGTGACGCATTTTAGAAAATACGGAATTGCAATTCCACAAAATGCAATTTCAGAAAATTTTAGAAAAATCACAGATGTTTTAGACTATTTTGAACCTGAAAAAATAATCTTTTTAGGTGATTTATTTCACAGTTCAAAAAATGCAGAATGGGATTTGTTTGAAAAGTGGCTTTCTAATCATAATCAAGAAACCTATTTGATAACAGGAAATCACGATATTATTGATGAAAAACACTATAAATCTATTAGCGTTATAGTTATTGAAATGCTAGAAATAGAAGATTTTTTCTTCACGCATCATCCAACAGAAAAAGACAATTTGTTTAATTTTTCTGGACATATCCATCCTGGAATAATTCTCCGTGGATTAGGATTGCAAAGTTTAAAATTACGTTGTTTTTTTCAAAAACCGAATCAAATGATTCTGCCAGCTTTTGGAGAGTTTACAGGAAAATTTATTTTAAAACCAAAATCAGATCATCATATTTTTGCTATTGCTGGAAATGAAGTTATTATGATAAATAAAAACAATTGAGACAATCTATTTAATTTATTTACAATGTTATAAGACACTATATTTAAAGTATCTATTAAATTATCTCCAGCTAAAACTGGAGATTTAGAATTGATATTTTTGGTGTCTGAAGCATTTGCATAAGACCATAACCGTTTGTCTACTTGAAAGCAAAGTCGCGTCTTGTTGCATTAATTACTACGATTGGAATTTGAATTTTCTTGAAGCTTACCAATTTTTACTAAAATAAAGTTCTCATAGGCTTCTTGCCTTTCGTCGCTTTTTCTCCCTGAAGTAAATCCTTCACTAATTTTATAATTCTTAATAAACTGGCTTTTCTTTGCTCCTAAAGCATAATACCAGCTTCCCATTTCTGATTGAACAAAAATTATAGCTTCATCAAGATTCATTATTTTCTTTTTTGAAATTAACAGACTTGTTTTATATACCGCATTATTGCGAGCATCAAACGTAAACTGAATTTTAGAAGCTATTTGAATATCATATAAAAAATGAATCAAAAAATATACTAAGAATATGCCAATCACACAGCACATTTCTTCTCCAAGATCATTAAAAAACAATAGTAAAGCTATTACTCCTGCCGTTATTCCAGCCAAAAACCACCATGATTGATTTACTGATGTTTTTTGCGGATTTAATGAAAATGAATGAAGCGTTTCTTCGATGTTATATCTTTCTCGAATGTTCATCTAAAATTTCATTAATTTCATTAATCAAATTCTGCATGGATCTAGCTGTAAAACCTTGTGCAATTCCAGTGCATTTCTCCTTGTTATCTTTTCTGTAATAAAGATTTAAGCAAACGTTTGTTGTGATAAAATTATGTCTGACTTTGACCACTTCAAAATGGAGAAAATCAGCAATCGGAATCAGAAGGGGTTTATTAACCAATCCGTTTTTTATTCTAAACTCCTTTCTGTCGAGATCAATACTAAATCCTTCCTGCCAAATCGAAATAAAGCATATCACAGCCAAGACTCCAAAAATGCCAATTACTGCATTATTTTTATAATAAATGCCTCCAATAGTAAAAGCAATCATTCCGAGTACCACAATAAGTCCAAAGCCGTATTGCCTTTTCATGACATAAAGATTTCCTTCTTTTGTGAATTTCTTCAGTTCATTCATTTCTCTACTCAATTTTAACGCCATCAATAATCAGAGAATCGCAAAGAAGTGAGATGTAAGCGCTCGTATAGTCGGCCGTTAATTGATCGCTTAAAGAATCTACTCTTCCTTTTGTAAAATCAAATTTTCTCGTAGGAAGCTTTCCAAATATATCGGTCATAGTAATCTGACCATCAACTCCTGCTTTATTTTTCATTAAAACTGCCAGTAAGGCAATATCTTGTTTTTCAAAATCAAGAGAAAAATAATAATTGTTTTTTACCTCCGACTCTGTTCCGCTAACAGTAGATTTCGTAAAAGAAAATGTAGCAGATCGCAATAGCGCTTTTGTCGTTTTGTTACCATCTTTCAAAGCGATTTCTATTTTAATGCGTCTGTCTTCTTGCCCATAACTTAATGATGATATAAAAAGGCAAGCTACCACTAATAATGTAAAAAAATTCTTATTCATGATTTTATAGTTTTAAAAATAATTTATAACAGCAAGATTACTACGAAGATCAACTTGCCACAATTCGAAATTGGCAAATGGATGCTTTAGATTTTTATTTGGTAATTCTATGCCAGTATCAAGAAAAAGCGCTCTTTAACCACTTCTACACAGAGACTTTACAAGGGAATTTCTTGTAAAATTTGCTGGGTGAATTTTTTGGTCAGTCTATTTTCAATTTGTATTTTGGCTTTAATTACCACAATATATGCACGAAAAAAACACTTTAAATCAGATAAAAAATAAGGAAACGAAATGGCTATTCTCGTTTCTAATTTTGTTTTTCATCACCACTTTAAATGCACAAATTTCGGCAGTCGAAAAGATTGCATCCTATGGATATTCTAAACGTTTTTCTGATTCATCTGCCAGTAAAAAAATTCAGCAGCAAGCTCTTGCTTTAGCCAAGAAAAAAAAGAATATCGACGATGAAGTTATTTGTTATTCGTATCTCGCTCTTACACAAAGGCGTTTATTGCATTTAAAAGAATTTACTCGCTATGCAGACACTGCTTATATTTTAGCTCAAAAAAGCAACAAAATAAGAGTTAAAGCTTTTGCTTCTCTAGCAATGGGAAATTTAAAGTCATATATAGATGACAAACCTCAGGCCATCGATCATTTATTGCATTCTTATACGCTTTTCTCAAAAATAGATGCTCATGATCAATGTGCTAAAATTGCGTCCGATATATCGTATCTATTTTCTCCAGCATCGCCAGAAAAGGTTCATAAATATGCGCAAGAGGCTCTTGAACATGCTTATAAAGCAAAAGATCCAGAAAGTAAATTGTATGCAAGATTGGCTTACGGAGGTTATTTGACCGATAAACTCGAATCTGGAACAGAGAAAGATTGGCAAAAGACTTTAGATTTTTTAAAAACTACAGTGGCACTTGCCGAAAAAGAATCTTTTGATATCATTAGCAAAAGCAATATCGGAATCGCTTACATCAATCTGGCAGATCTTTATTCTAAAGGTCCGAAACCAATTAATGAAACTGCCTTGTTTGATAACCTCGAAAAAGCTACTGCAATTGCCAAAAAATACAATATTAAAATCATCTACAGAAGCGCCATAGGTCTTCAAGGTTTTTACTATACCGAAAAAGGAAATTATGTAAAAGCGGAAATGCTTTTTATTGAAGGCATAAAATACCAGCTTAGCCTACCTTACACCGATAATTATTTATTAGCTACTTTTTACAATTGCTTAAAAGAAGTTTCGGCAAAACGTCATGATTTTGAAGCGTATTATGCTTACGATACCTTGTTTACGAAATACAATCAGTTAAAATATAATGAAACCACTCAGAAGCTTTTGCAAAATGCAGATGCCAGATTTGAGTCTTCCAAAAAAATGGAGCGTATAAAACAGCTTGAATTGGAAAATGAACTGGAACAGCAAAATAAACTTTTAGGCTATGGAATTGCTGGAGTTCTATTGCTTGGACTTGTTTTTATGTTTCGTTCCTACTATTTCAGGCAGCGTTATTATTTAAAGCGTGAGGAAATTTTAAAGCAAGAACAAACCAACAGTGAATTGAAGCTGCAATTAATGGAAAAAGAAACCATTGAAAACCTTGCTACAAGACTTTCGTTGGAAAGAAGATTATTGCGTTCTCAAATGGATCCGCATTTTATTTTTAATGCTTTGGGAAATATTCAGAGTATGATTTTACAAAAAGATACGATTCCTGCGGTTTCTTATTTGAATAAATTTGCCAAACTCACACGCCAAATTCTAGAACAATCAAGAAAGGAAACCATTTCGTTAGAGGAAGAAATTGGTACTTTAAAAAATTACATCGAATTGCAGCAGTTGCGTCTTAATAATAGTTTCGAATATGTTATTGTTTGTGACGAATCTGTTGAAGATGACATTCTTATTCCGCCACTTTTGATTCAGCCTTTTATTGAAAATGCTGTTGAACACGGATTAAAACCAAAACCAAAAGAAGAAAAAGGTCTATTGCAAATTAATTTCTCACAGCAGACGCAACAAAAAAATCTGATCTGCACCATAAAAGACAACGGAATCGGACTTACAGCTTCGAGAAAATTGAAAACAAACGAAAATCATAAATCTCTTTCTACCACAATTACTGACGAAAGATTAGCAAAAATGCAAAAAGACCATCCGTATGCTGGTTTTCAGGTTTTAGAACGCGATGCAGACAACGGAGAAACGGGTTGCATTGTTATTATTAATATTCCAATATTGTAAAAAAATGTACAAAACTATCATTATAGAAGACGAACAGCGCATTCGCGAAGCTTTATCAATTATGTTGGAAATGGTTGCTCCAGAAGAAATTCAGATTATCGCTTACGCGGAAAGTGTCGAAGAAGCTGTAAAATTAATTGACCGCATGCAGCCGGATTTGGTTTTTATGGATATTATGCTTCAAAACGGAACTGGATTTGATGTTCTAAAACAAATTTCCTTCAACTCTTTTCATCTTATTTTTACAACCGCTTACGAACAGCACGCCATTAATGCTTTCAAATACAGCGCAATAGATTATCTGCTAAAACCAATTGATCCAGACGAACTTAGAACTGCAATTGAAAGGATTTCGCTTTTACAAGAAAGAGTTTTAGAAAAACAGCAATTAAGCGAATTGCAAAATAACCTTACCAAAACTCCCGACCGCATTATATTGCCCACTCAAGAGGCTATGTATGTAGTTAAATTAGAACAAATTACAAGATGCGAAACTTCGGGTTCTTATACCACTTTCTTTTTGACCGATGGCCGAAAAATTATGGTTTCTAAACCTTTAAAAAATTATGAAGATTTGCTGGAACCTCCAATGTTTTTTCGCATTCATCAGTCGCATTTGATCAATGTAAATTCCATTATAAGTTATTCTCGCGAAGGAATGGTTCATATGAATGACAAATCGGTTGTGCCCATTTCGCGAGGAAAAAAGGAGCAATTTTTCAAATTAATGAAAGAGGAAATTTAATCTTTTAAAAAACACATTTTACCTCTTACCGATTTAAATACAACCAATACCAACCAAAAAGCACAGTAGACAAAGTAACTATTTCAGGCCCTATTCCTAGTTTCTATTTTTGACCCAATAAATAACTTAAACTATGAATAATAAAACCCTTTCTATTCTTAGCTATGTCACTATTATTGGTTGGATTATAGCTTTTGTTAAAAGTAAAGATTTAACACCTAAAAGTGATTTGGTGAGATACCATTTAAAACAAGGATTCGGAATTTTTCTTGTTTCTTTAGTCGTAAATGTTGCTTTGTCTATTATTGTAACTATCGTTCCAGCGCTTTACTTTTTAAGCTATATCGGATACGTTATTTTTATTTTATGGATTTTCGGAATCATAAATGCCGCTAACGAACAAAAGAAACCAATTCCGTTAGTGGGACAAGTTTTTGAAGATAAATTCAGCTTTATTGACTAATCAGTCTTGCTTTTTTTAGCTGACGTTTTTATTTTTTGGATGTAGGAGATGATTCTCAGAGAACATCAGTGGCTATGGTAGCACTGAATAGTATTTGAGGATCTTTCTATTTTAAAAATAAAAATCTATGCCAACCCTTCCAAATGCTGAAAAACTGGAATCAAGGCTTTTCCCTTTTCTGTCAAATTATATTCGATATGAAGAGGCTTCAACTTGATCGTTACTTTTTCTAAAAGACCTTCTTCTTCCAATTCTTTCAAAGCTGTTGCTAAAGATTGTTTGTTTGATCCCTGAATTTGTCTTAGTAAACTATTAAATCGCAATGGCGCTTCTACAGCTAAACGGAAAATTTCAGCTTTCCATTTTCCTGAAAGCATTTTTAAAAGTCTTTGCGCTGGACAAGTTTCTGCTTCTTCCATATTTTTTTAGGTAGTCAAAAAAATCTGACTTATTGTTTTAAACTGTTTTTTGATTAAAATTTGTGAGAATTCTTAAGTAAAAATATAAAATGAAAGTAAAGAAACCAAGCGAAATGACCAATGAAGAATTAATTAAAATCGAGAAAGCTATTAAAGTTTTGATCACTTTTTTAATCGTCTTAACTATTATACTACTATTAATTATTAGCATTTTATTCCTCAAGAAGGATTTCGGCCCTTTAATAGTCCTTCCCTTTTCCTTAACTCCAATTATTATTATCAATTCTAATTCATTAAAAGAAATAAAAAAAGAAATTACTTTTAGAGAGCTCAGATAAAATCACAAAATGAAAGGTTATAAGGTTTTTAAATTTAATTTTTCTTAACCGAAAGTTCTTTAAAAAAAATTAAATTTGGACTCCCTAAATAAGCCATTTACATTATGATTTTTCAAAAAAGAACTTTTTATTTTATCCCCTTAGTTTTATTTCTTTTTTTCTCTCAGTTTAATTATGCTCAAGGGCAAAAAACAGTAAAAAAAGAAAGTCGCGGAAGACTATTCAACGACACTACAGCCACAGACAGTGATTACTTAATGGCAATTGAAAAAGCCGGAGAAGTATTAGAATCCGCTTACAACGACATTGATTTTGCAGGTGATACTCATCATCTTTTTGGCGAAATGAAACGTACAGAAAGCAAACTAGATTTAATTTTAGCTAGTTTAAAAGGCGCTAATCCGAATGTGCGAAATCAACAGATGTACCGCATTGTACTTCAAGAAATCCAACAAGAATTAGAAGAACAGAATAAAGCAATTAATGCTCGAAATCTAAATCTTGAAAACATCAAAAAACGTGTTATTGATCTCCGTAAAGACAAAACTTTAATTACTTTAATAAAAGATACTATTCGTCGTAAGCAGTTTAAGAAAGAGTTTGGAAATCTTAGAAAAAGATACGTTGCAACAGATAGTTTGATGACTAAAAATCAGACTACTTTAAACAATAAAAAGAGACTTACTGTACAACGAAAAATTTCGGTTTCGAATGCTTTAGTTGCTGTTGAAAGTAAATTGGAGAAATCTGGAATCAGTATTTTCAAAAAAGAATATCCTTCTTTATGGCAAATAAATGATTCTGCTGCTAAGAAAAGAGTAACGCATAACATTGGAGCAAAAATTATCATTGAAGAAAATGTTGCTGCATATTATCTTGGTTACAAAGCTGGCGGACTTATTACACTGTGTTTCTTCATGGGACTTTTATTTTGGTACATTTCCCGAAATATGAAATACATTAAGGTAAACGGTTATGCTGAAAACCTTTTGCTTTTAAACTTTAAATATTTAAACCGAGGCATTTTATTGCCAGTTTTGGTCATTGCTTTAAATATTGCTGTAGTTACTAATTTATATGCTCCTGCTCTATTTTTAGAATTGATTCAGCTTTTCTTGCTTGGAGTTTTAATTTTCCTTTTCAAAAACCAATGGTCTGGAGTTGCCATGAGAAACTGGCTTTACCTTTTAGGATTGTTCTTTGCACTTTGCTTTTTGGATCTATTTATCACAATCGGATTATTACAGCGTGTTGCTTTCGTTGCAATTAATGTTTTAGGAATTCGCTATGGTTTGGTTCAGATTAAAACACTTAAAGAAGAACTTTATATAAAAGGCTTTTTTAAATGGGCAAGTATCCTTTTTATCGGATTGAATGGTTTGTCTATTCTTTACAATTTATTTGGTAGAGTTTCGCTTTCTAATATGCTTAGTCTTACAGCTTTTATTTCGCTTACTCAAATTGTTGCTTTAAGTGTTCTTTTGAAGATTATTCTAGAGATTATTTTACTTCAAATTTATACTACTAGAGTAAAAAGAGGAATCGAAAAAATGTTTGATTACGAAAGTTTATCAGACAATCTTAAAAAGCCTTTTATCATTGTAATTAGTTATATGTGGCTAATTGTAATTGCATCAAATTTGAATATTTGGGAGTCGCTTCGAGGTTCTTTAACTAAGTTGTTAAGTCATCCAAATACTATTGGAAGCATTACGTTTACACTTGGAAATATTGTTTTATTCTTTATTATTATATGGGCTGCACATTTATTACAGAAATATGTTGCTTATTTCTTTGGAGAAATTGATGATGAAAACGAAGAAAATATCAATAAAAGACAACATTCTAAATTACTTATTACCCGTTTAGTTGTTTTAATAAGTGGTTATCTGCTTGCAGTTGCAGCTTCTGGAATGCCATTAGATAAATTGAGTATTCTTTTAGGGGCATTAGGTGTCGGTGTTGGACTTGGACTTCAGAACATTGTAAACAACTTCGTTTCGGGTATTATCTTAATTTTTGATAAACCAATTCAAGTTGGCGATGTTGTAGAAATTAGTTCAGAATCTGGCCGTATTAAATCGATGGGACTTCGAACTACTAAAATTAATGCTCCAAATGGAGCCGAAATCATTATTCCGAATGGAAATTTATTGTCTCAAAATATTACCAACTGGACGTATACAGATAATTTCAAGTTAGTTGAAGTTACTTTTGAAATTAACGGAGAAACAATTCCTGAAGAAATCAATACAATTGTAAATGAAACACTGGCAAATCTTCCGCTAGTGAACAACGAAAAACCATCTCAAATTTATTACAGTTCAATTTCTGATGGAAAGTATAAACTTCTTATTAAATTCTGGTGCAGTATATATCGAACAGAAGAAACGATAAGTTCAGCACGACAGGAACTTTATGTTAGTTTCAAAAATAAAGGTTTGAATTTTTCAAGTTAAAATTTAAAAAGGCGGTAAGTGATTACCGCCTTTTTTATTGCTTAAACTTTGAAGAGAACATGACTTCACGTAAAGGATAATTCTAAAAATATTCTCTGACATAAATTGAATGTTTTTTAAGATATTGTATTAAAAATGTTACAAAAAAGAACTTTTTACGAAAACACGTAAAAACCCCTATTCTTAAACAATTTATATACAGTAATTTAGCTTTGTAGTAAAATACGGTCAGATCAATCATGCATGAAAAAAAATCTGTCAAATTATTTAAAACTAAAAAGCTAACATTAACTATTAAATCTTAAAAACTATGCAAGATGAATACATTGGAGTAATTAAAATTTTTGCGGGAAATTTTGCTCCTAGAGGTTACATGTTTTGTGCAGGACAATTAATTGCTATTTCACAAAACCAAGCTTTATTTGCAATTCTAGGCACTACTTATGGTGGAAATGGTACTACTAACTTTGCCTTACCTAATTTGCAAGGTACTGTACCAATTGGGCAAGGAACCAGTAGAAGTGGTGAAGTATATACTATTGGCGAAACAGCAGGTGCTACAACTACAACACTTTTAGTAAATAATTTGCCTGCGCACATACATACTGGAGCTAGTAAAATTTCTGTAAGTAGCGCACAAGCTACAGATTCTACACCAGTAGATGGTGCTTCAATTGCTACTCCAGGACAGCTTGTTTCAAGAACTTTTTCACCAACACTAGGCTTTGCAACATCAACACCAAGTGTGAATTTAAATAGTAACGTTATTACTGCTCCAACTGGCAATAATGTTCCTGTAAATAACATGCAACCCTATTTAGCAATCAATTACATTATTTGTGTTGAAGGAGTTTTCCCTCCAAGAAATTAATGAAAAAATGTAGTAGCACTATTTTAATTGATAGGACCATTTAGGTATTTCACTAAAATCATATACTAATTTAATCTCTGAATAATCTTTAATACCGTACATAGACACTAGACAATAAGGATTTGTAATATAAGATTCAGCTGTCTGTAATTCTATATCTTCAAAAATTTTGATTTCGGTAAAAAGACAAACATCAGGGTAATTTTCAAAAATATCTGGCAGGGTATAAAAAGTACTTTCTATTCTAGAATTACTGTTTTCTCTCTCAAAATGTTCTTTGTTTATTGTAAATAATCTATCTACAAATACCTTATGAGGATAGGGCTGCATTTCTTTGTAGCCCTTTACTTCGTTTACGTTTACTCTAAGGCTTTGCTCATAATCAAAAAAAGTATAAGCTAAATCAATTCTAATTTCTTGCGGAATAAATATTGCTTCACAAGGAAGTTGTTTAATTATATTCCCGCTTATGGCAATTTGAGGTTCTCTTGTAAGAGCATAATGCATGGTCTCAGAAATAGCAAGATCTACTTTAAAATCATCTGGTATTTTATAAGTAATTGCATTGGTTTCTATCATTTGAAGATTATAATCTTCAAGTCCAATTGTAGATACAAGATTTTGAACTGATTCTAATGATGAACGATTAATATCAATTAAAACAACGCTAATTCTTCCTTTATCGAATAATGGCAATAAAGGAAGAATTAATGTTGCATATGGTCCACAGCCTGCATAAAGTATATTAATACTCTTTTCTGGTGAATTAATAAAAAGTCTTGTTAAGGCCTTATGAATGCCTTTTATAAAAGAAACTGTTCGAAGGTAATCATCAACACAGTCTGCTGCACCTGAGCTCGATAAAGCTACACCTCCATTTACAAGTGTTTCATTGTCATCTGAATGAGTACAGCTAATAATATTTTTATAAAAACATGAAAGTTGTTGAGCAGATTCTAACTGCTCGCTAACAGTATTTGAGTCTATGATAGATTTAACAATGATCGTGAGTTCTTGTTTATACATATTAAAAAACTTTATTAATGCTTTTTTAAGTCTGAAATATAAGTCAAAAAGATAATGTTACAATACCAAATAGATAATTAAATATCAGAAAATTATGAAAAAACTCTACCTACTAATAACGCTGCTTTTTTTTGCTATTCAGCATATAAACGCGCAAACTTTTACCGAAACTTTTGAAAGCGCCACTGCCGATGTTGCAAACTTTACATCCAATGGCAAAACTTTTAATCTAACTTCTCCTTTTGATTTTAAAGTAGCTTCATTTCCAGGCCTTGGTTATAATGCTACTCCAAATTTTATTCAGGTCTCCGATCCGCTACTTCCTGGCGCAATGGGGCAAACTGGTGTTATTACTGCCGCATCTGGCTCCTTTAAAGTGAGTAGTTTTTGGTTCTATGTATCAGGAAATGCTGAAGTTGATCCTGGTGTAACTAATGGCGGAGGTGCTGGTAGTATAACCTTTAGAGGAAAACTTGCAGGAAACACCGTATTTACTGTAGTTAGAAACACCACTGGTGCAGATACAGGATTTGCTTTACCTGGAAACGGTTTTACATTAGTTAATTTTGCCACTGAAGGCGGTTCGAATAATACTAACCAAGTTATTGATCAATTAGAAATTCAATTAAGCAGTAATTACGACTATTTTGCTATTGATAATTTTACATTTGCTAATGGAGTTACTACTCCAACAGTAACAACAAATACTCCTGTAACAAATTATGGTGCAGTTACAGCTACATTAGGTGGTTCAAATACTGATGGTGGTGATACAGTACTTAATAGAGGTATTGTCTGGTCATTAACAACAAATCCAGTAATAAATGGTCCAGGTGTAACACAAGTAGCAGGAACTGCGGGAACTGGTGCTTTTACCATTCCTGTAAGTTCACTTCCCTCAGGGACTACAATATATTATAGAGCCTACGCAACAAATTCAGCTGGAACTGGATATGGAAATACTGTTTCGTTTACAACCAATGCTGCCCTATCTGCTACACAATCGCAAACAATTGCTTGTAACGGCACTAATAATGGAACAGCAACAGTAACTCCCTCAGGAGGGAAATCACCTTATACATATGCATGGTCCAATAGTACTACAGCAGCAACAGCAATAGGTTTAGCTTCAACTAATTATTCTGTTTTAATAACAGATAGTGAGGGGACTTCGATATCTAAAAACTTTACAATAGCTCAGAACTCAGCTATCTCAGGATCAACTACTATTGGTAATGTATCCTGCAATGGAGGAAATAATGGTTATATAGATCTTACCCCTACGGGAGGCGGCGGATCATATACTTATAATTGGGGAGGTGGAATAACAACCCAAGACAGAACAAACCTTACAGCAGGTACATATTCTGTTACCATTACCGACTCCAACAATTGTAGCCAGACAATAAACAATATAGTAGTTGGCCAGCCAGCTGCAGTACTTGGCGGAACAGCAATTCCTACTAATGTGCTTTGTAACGGAGGAAATACTGGAGCTATTAATCTTACTCCAACTGGAGGAACTACTCCTTATACATTCTTATGGAATGATGGAATAACTACAACTGAAGACAGAACAGGACTTACAGCAGGCATATATTCAGTTACCATTACAGATGCTAACTCATGCCAAATAGTTGTCAGCAATATTCCTGTAACCCAACCTCCAGTAATAACCGGATTAGGAACCATAACACATATTGCATGCAATGGAGGAAATACTGGAGCTATAAACTTTACTCCTAGCGGTGGTGTCGGTCCTTACACATACTCTTGGAGTGATGGACCAACTACAGAAGACAGAACAGGGCTTACTGCAGGCACATATACAGTTACAGTAACTGATGCTAATTCATGTTCAAGAACATTATCTGGCTTTACAGTTAATCAACCTGCTTCTGCGCTTGGTGGAACTGCGGTACCAACCAATGTTTCATGTTTTGGGGGATCTAATGGAGCCATTAACCTTACACCAACAGGCGGTCAACCTCCATATACTTATAACTGGGTGGGAGGTGCATCTACCGAAGACAGAACTGCACTTATCGCAGGCACATATGCCGTTACTATTACTGATAACAATGGTTGCACAGCAACAGTAAGCAATATTACAGTAGGCCAGCCTGCAGAAGTTTTAAGTGCTGCATCTGGAGGAGGCAAAACAGATGTATCCTGCAATGGAGGCGCTAATGGAACTGCAACGGTTGCACCAACTGGAGGAACTTCAGGTTATACTTATTCTTGGGATACAAATCCGGTACAAACAACTGCCACAGCAACAGGACTTACTGCAGGCACTTATACTGTGACGGTAACCGATGCTAATGCATGTCAAACCACTAGAAGTTTTACTATTGACCAACCTGCAGCAGCTTTAAGCGCTGTATCAGGAGGAGGCAAAACGGATGTGTCCTGCAATGGAGGCGCTAATGGAACTGCAACAGTTGCGCCAACTGGAGGAACTCCAGGTTATACTTATTCTTGGGATACAACTCCTGTCCAAACAACTGCTACAGCAACAGGACTTACTGTTGGTATTTATACTGTGACGGTAACCGATGCTAATGCATGTCAAACCACTAGAAGCTTTACCATTAATCAGCCTCCAGTGTTAAACGCAGCAATTGGAGGAGGCAAAACAGATGTGTCCTGCAACGGAGGAGCTAATGGTACTGCAACAGTTGCGCCAATTGGAGGAACTCCTAATTATTCTTATTCTTGGAATACATCTCCTGTCCAAACAACTGCTACCGCATCAGGACTTTCTGCCGGCACTTATACGGTAACAGTAACTGATGCGAACGGATGCCAAGCCACTAGAAGCTTTACCATATCTGAACCATCAGCCCTTACAATAGCGCCAAGCCAGACCAATGTTTCCTGCAATGGAGGCACCAATGGCACGGCTACGGCAGCTGTTTCCGGAGGAACCGGAGCATATACCTATTCCTGGTCACCTACCGGAGGAAACGCTGCGACTGCCAGCGGTCTTCAAGCGGGAACATATACGGTAACAGTTACTGACGCCAATAATTGCCAGGCTGCACAAAGCTTTACCATTGCAGAGCCTGCTATTCTATCGGCGTCAAAATCACAGACGGACGTTTTATGCAATGGCGGAGCGACAGGCACAGCATCTGTCACTGTCTCTGGCGGTTCAGGCAACTACACCTATTCATGGTCCCCTTCAGGAGGAACTGCAGCAACAGCAGCAGGCCTTACTGCCGGAACCTACACAGTAACTGTTGCAGATGCAAACAGCTGCCAATTGACGGAATCCTTCACCATTTCCCAGCCAGCTGCTCCATTAACCGCTACCACTTCCCAAATTAACGCTACCTGTTCAACAGGCGGACAGGCAGGTGTATCACCCTTTGGCGGCACACCAGGCTATAGCTATCTTTGGTCGCCAGGAGGCGAGACAGCACCTATCATTACAGGTAAAGCGGCAGGTAATTACATCTGTATAATTACAGATGCAAACGGATGTTCCATTACCAAAAACTTCACAATCGGTACAGCCAACACTCTAGTTGCCAGCACCGCTCAAACCAACGTACTATGCAGCGGCTCATCAACCGGAAGCGCAACAGTGATCCCATCCGGAGCTCCAGGGCCATTTACCTATGTCTGGTCCCCTTTCGGAGGAAACAGCGATACGGCAGTGAATCTTAGCGCAGGAAACTATTCTGTAACGGTCACTTCTTCAAACGGGTGCTCCATTGCCAAGACTTTTACAATTACTGAACCCTCAGCAATCAGCGCAGTTCCGGCGCAGACAGATGTCACCTGCAATGGGGGAAATAACGGATCTGCTTCTGTAGCCGTAACTGGCGGAACAGGCGCCTACACCTATTCATGGGCTCCATCGGGAGGGACTGCAGCCACAGCGACTGGCCTATCTGCCGGAACCTATACCGTTACCATAACAGATGCCAATTTATGCACCAAGACAGAAAGCTTTACCATAACAGAACCTGATGCAATTACGGCTGCAATATCTAAAACCGATGTTTCCTGCAATGGCGGAGCTAATGGATCTGCTGCTGTAGCTGCTTCAGGCGGAACCGGTTCGTACACATATGCTTGGGCTCCTTCCGGAGGGACTGCCGCAGCCGCTTCCGGGCTTTCTGCCGGGACATACACTGTCACCATAACAGATGCAAATGGATGCTCTGCAGCAGAAACGGTAACTATAGATGAACCGGCTCTGCTTGCCGCTTCAATAGCAAAAACAGACGTTTTATGCAGTCAGGCAGATAACGGCACGGCTACAGTAACTGCCTCTGGAGGAACAGGCCCTTACACCTATTCATGGTCACCATCTGGAGGAACTGCTGCAGCTGCAACGGGTCTTTCTCCTGGAACTTATACTGTAACAGTTACAGACGCAAATGGATGCTTCATAGCACAAACCGTTCAGATTACTGAACCTGCCGCTCTCTCTGCTGTAGATTCACAGACAAATGTTTCCTGCAATGGCGGTAATGACGGATCTGCTTCAGTAGCCGTAACTGGAGGAACTGGCGCTTATACCTATTTATGGGCTCCATCTGGAGGAACTGCTGCAACAGCAGCTGGCCTTTCAGCTGGAACTTACACAGTAACCATTACAGATGCTAACTCCTGCTCTGCTGTTAATACAATTACAATTACTGAACCTGATGCTTTAGCATTAACTGCAACTTCAACCGATGTTTCATGCAGCACAGGCGCTAACGGATCTGCTTCTGTAGCCGTAACTGGAGGAACTGGAGCTTATACCTATTCTTGGGCTCCATCTGGAGGAACTGCTGCTACTGCAACAGGCCTATCTGCTGGAAATTACACTGTAACAGTTACAGATGCCAATTCCTGTTCAGCTAATGCAAATGTTATAATAAATGAACCTACTGCGCTTACTGCTTCAATATCTAAAACTAATGTTTCCTGCAATGGAGGCACTAACGGATCTGCAGCAGTAAGCGTTACAGGAGGAACTGGCGCATATACTTACCTATGGGCTCCTTCTGGAGGAACTGCTGCTACTGCATCTGGCCTTATTGCCGGGACATATACTGTTACTGTAACAGATGCCAATTTATGCCAGACAACTGAAACGGTAACCATAGACGAACCGGCTGCACTTACTGCTTCAACAACAAAAACAGACGTTTTATGCAGTCAGGCAGATAATGGCACGGCTACAGTAACTGCCTCTGGAGGAACAGGCCCTTACACCTATTCATGGTCACCATCTGGAGGAACTGCTGCAACAGCAGCTGGTCTTGCTCCTGGAAATTATACTGTCACCGTTACCGATGCAAATGGATGCTTCATAACAGAAACTATTCAGATTACTGAACCTGCTGTTCTTTTAGCGGTAGATTCACAAATTAATGTATCCTGCAATGGCGGTAATGACGGTACAGCTTCAGTAGCTGTTTCTGGAGGAACCGGGTCTTATACATACTTATGGTCGCCTTCTGGAGGCACTGCTCCTACAGCAGCTGGCCTTTCAGCTGGAACGTATACTGTTACTGTTACCGATGCAAACTCATGTTCTACTGATAAAACTATCACAATTACAGAACCTGATGCTTTAGCATTAACTGCAGCTGTTACAGATGTTTTATGCAATGGAGGATCTGACGGATCTGCTTCTGTTGCCGTAACTGGCGGAACAGGTGCCTATACATACTTATGGGCTCCTTCTGGAGGAACTGCTGCAGCTGCAACGGGTCTTGCTCCTGGAAATTATACTGTCACCGTTACCGATGCAAATGGATGCTTCACAGCACAGACTGTACAGATAGCAGAACCTGCGGCTCTTTCGGCAGCATATGCACAGACAAATGTGTCCTGTCATGGCGGTAATGATGGATCTGCGACAGTAAACGTTACAGGAGGAACTGGCACTTACACTTATTTATGGGCACCGTCTGGAGGAACTGCTGCAACGGCGTCTGGCCTTTCTGCCGGAATCTACACCGTAACCGTAACAGATTCAAACTTATGCTCTACTGCTAATACCATTACAATTGCAGAACCAGATGCTTTAACTCTTGTTACGGCCGTTACACAGGTTTCATGCCATGGAGGAAATAACGGATCAGCTATAGTATATCCTAGCGGCGGTTCTGGCTCGTACACCTTCTTATGGTCTCCATCTGGAGGAACATCCGCCATTGCAACGGGGCTTTCTGCCGGAACCTACAGCGTAATCGTTACAGATGCCAATTCTTGTGCCGCTGCTATAGATGTTGTAATAGCTGAACCTGCCAATCCTGTCAGTTTGAACACTTCAGCCGTATCTGGAATAACCGCAGCTGGCGCATCTTTATCCGGCACTGTATCTTCAGACGGAATAAATGCAGATACAGGAGAGTGTCTGACAGAAGCCGGTTTTGTATATGCTCTGCATACAGATCCTACTACAGCCGATGCTAAAATAAATGCTGCAAGTGCGTTAGGAACATTTACCGGTTCTTTAGCTGGACTTAGAGGAAACAGAACCTATTATGTCAGAACTTATGCGGTAAACAGCAGTGGTTTTGTCAATTACGGAAACGAAGTCAGCTTCACTACAGAAAAATATACCCTTACTATAACTGCCAGCGCAGGACAGACAAAAGTATATGGAACTGCCGATCCTGTCTTTGGCTATAAATATTTAGGTCTTGCCAACGGAGACGCTCCGTCAGTAATTGCTGGACTGCTGTCCAGAGATGCCGGAGAAAATGCAGGAAAATACAATATTAAACTGGGAACAGTTAGCGCCGGTGCAGATTATATCATTGTTTTTGAAGGTGCTGAATTTGAAATTACTAAAGCAGACCAGACGATCACTTGGGACCAGACCTTAGAATTTGGCTGTTCCGATTCCAATTCTCTAGCCCTGACTGCCACAGCAGACAGCGGACTGCCGGTTTCCTATACCAGTGCAGACCCTGCATTGGCTGCAGTTACAGGAACAGCCTTAAATATAGCTGGAGCTGGAAGCACGACCATTACCGCTGTGCAGAATGGCGACCAGAACCATAACCCTGCTGTGGCCGTTGTCAAAACCATCGAAATAAGCCAGTCCGGGCTTGTTGTGCAGCAGTGGGCAAATGTCCTGTTCTTTGACAACAGATCAAACAATTATGTGGCCTGGCAATGGTACAGAAACGGAGCGGCCGTTTCCGGTGCGACCCGCCAATACTATAGCGAACTTCAGCCTTTGAATGGAACTTACCATGTGATTGCAAAAGACAGAAATGGAAACTCGATCAAATCGTGCCCGATTGAGACAGCCGGAACAGTCTTCACCAAGAAAATCAAGATTTTTCCAAACCCGGTTAAACCTGCAGGTGAATTTACCTTAGAGTGCGATTTCAGCGAATCCCAGCTAAATGGAGCCGAGATAGCTATTTTTGACATTACGGGAAAATTAGTGCAGACCATTTCAAATGTAAAGGCAAGCACCCAGATCACCGCTCCTGCGCAGGCTGCCATTTATGTTGTGGTCCTTAAGCTGGCCGACGGGCAGATAAAAACAATCAACCTATTGGTTAAATAAAAATGGGGTCCAATTTAAATTTACAGGAAATGAAGATTAAAATCACTATAGCCGTATTGGCACTATTTAATATCTCGATAGAAGCGCAGGAACTTAATTTTAAGATTAACGCAGGCCCCTCTGGAATCCTTTATGACAGCAGCATCGGAGACGGAAAACTGAAATTTGGCGGAGGAATAGGTGTCGGGTACACCTATTTCTTCAGCGGCCACTGGGGAATTACAGCTGGCGTTGATGTCACATACAGCCAGAACAGCTTTGGACTGGATAACGGAACCACAATCTCAAGCTATGAGGTTGATGACCAGACCTCCGCTTTCGAGTATCGGGTTACGCCGACCAATTATAAGGAAGACCAGCATTTTATTTCTGCTGCGATTCCCCTTATGATGCAGTACAGAACATCAATTGCCTCACAGACAGGATTATATTTTGGATTCGGGGGAAAAATCCTCTTTCCCGGAAAGCAGACCGTAAAAGCTTCGGCATCCGAACTGCAGCTGAGCGGCTATTATCCTGACGTGAATCTTCTGGTTGACGATCTGCCTTCCCACGGATTCGGAAAAGTAACCGATTGGCAGGATAAGACAGCCGTAAGCCTAGACCCTGCTTTTCTATTAAGTGCCGAAACAGGCCTTGCCTTCAGATTAAAAGAAAGGACACAGCTTTACACAGGCATATATATTGATTATGGCCTGACTGATCTGGCAAAAGAGACTCCCAATGCAAATATCGCGGCATACAGTCCGAACGGAATTGACAATATTCAGGCAGACGGCACGGCCGGAAACAGAAAAATAGTGCAGGAAAGCCGCTACTTTTCTGCGGGGATCCAGCTGAAATTAGGCTTTTCTTTAGCTAAAGGCAGACCGGAACCTGTGCAGGCGAAAGCGGAACCGCCTGCACAGACGCAGACGGCTCCAATTCAGCAGGCGGCTCCCGCACAGCAGAAAGCTGTCCAGGCTGCGCCAGCCAGAAAAGAGCTTACTGCCGAGGAAAGGAGCTACATCGAAAAGCAGCCCCTTGCCTTCCAGGAAATCGGAAGCGCAAAAGTAACTCCCGAACTGGCTTCGAGACTGGATAAAATCGCCGAGATACTAAAAGCAGATAAAGATGCAGAGCTCAATATTACCGGATACACCTGCGATATAGGAACCCAGCAGCGAAATCTTGAAATCGGAATGAAGAGAGCCAAGGCAGTTTCAGACTATCTCCAGAACAGGGGAATTGAAGCCAGCCGAATGCATCTCTTCTCTAAAGGGGAAAGCGAACCGCTGGTCCCTAATACTCCGGCTGAAAACAGACCGCTTAACAGAAGGGTTTCACTTACACTAATTGACGCAAAATAAATCTTAAAATTCTATAATTTTAAAAAGCATGAAAAGAAACTTCTTTTCATGCTTTCGTTTTTAAACACAATTTCAAAAGCTAACAATTATCATATTTTCTTTCTCCGTTAATACTTTTCTTTGTTCAAATAATTAATACCACTTACTAAAAATCAAACCTTTAATAATGTATTATTAGAAAAAGAATGCATATTGATACCGATTTGCTTTATACCTGGGGAGCTGTAGCTAGAAAAGTTCCTAAAAACTCGATCATTTTTTATGAAAATGATTCGCCAGTTTCGTATTACCAAATTTTAGAAGGAACTGTAAAAATAGGCTACACCAACGAAGACGGTAAAGATTTGACAATTGGTATTTTTAATGAAGGAAATAGCTTTGGCGAGCCACCTCTTTTTATAGATCAGCCCTACCCTGCTTCAGCCGTTGCACAAACCGATTGTATCATCTTAAAATTATCAAAAAATAATTTCTTTTCTTTCCTTGAAGAAAATCCCGAAATACAAACCAAATTATTAAAATTATTTGCATGGAAGATTTACAATAAAATTGTTTTTTCAAAAAATATCATCAATCATAAACCTGAGTATCGAATTCAATATTTTTTAGATAATTTAAAAAAACAGCATAATATTGAAGCTTCAAGAAAAATGAAAATTCCATATACGAGAAAAGAAATTGCAGACTTTACAGGCTTACGTGTTGAAACTGTTATTCGGACTATATCAATGATGAATAAGAATAAAAAAATTGAAATTATAAATCATAAACTGTTTTACTGATTTACCAAAGTATGATCGAAATCATATTTCTTTAAACAAGATTTCTATTCCTTTGTTTTGGTTAAAGGAAAATTATTAATTCAGTCTTTAATATCTTTCATAAGTAAAAAACGGGAACTTTTTTGGTTCCCGTTTTGTATTAAATAACAACTTTATTCATCATTAATTTTGAAATATTCTCGGCTCTTACTTTTATTTCATTTGCTTTTTCTCCCTCAAAAAAATCATCTACAGTTGTTTTCCAAAGTTTGGTCCAATGCCTAAAATGAGTTTCGGTCAAAGTGCTTTTCTGATCCAGCATTCGGTGTTTTACCATCGGATTACCTTCAAAATTTCCTGTATGAAAAAGAATGTTGTCCCAGAAATCATACATAATAGGAAGATGTTTTTCCCAATTCACTAACGCCACCTCTGTAAATAAATATCCAATGGTTGGATCTTTTTTTACTATCTGGTAAAAAGCATCTACCAAGAATACAATATCATCTCTATCTCTAATATCTGTCTTCATACTTTTTTATTTTAGCGCACTTTTCTCACGGCGCTTTCATCTTCAAAACTAATATCAAATTTCCGAAACCTACCACATATAAAGTATGATTACGATCATACTTCCAAAATAAGCATTTTAGGTTTTTCTATTTTGTTCTAATTCCTTTTTCATTAAAAATCAATTTGTATCGCTTAACATAAACAAATAAAAATAAAACAGTATGATTAGAATCATATTTTGAAAGAAATGTTGATAATACATTTACCCTATTAAAATTATGTGCTTAAATGCATTTTAAAAACTGGCTTTAAAAAAATATCAACGGCTTTTCCTTTATAGTTAAGTCGAAAAAATAAGAACTATAAAATGAACAAGAATTTTTTAGTACAGGAAATAATCCGATTGAAAAAGGAAAAAAATGCCGTTATCCTGGCTCATTATTATCAAGATGAGGACATTCAGGAAATAGCAGATTTTATTGGAGATAGTCTTGAACTGGCAAAAAAAGCTCAAAATACAAATGCAGATATTATTGTTTTTGCAGGAGTTCACTTTATGGCAGAAACAGCAAAAATTTTAAACCCAAACAAAAAAGTAGTATTACCCGATTGGAACGCTGGCTGTTCGCTTGCTGACGGCTGTCCACCTGAAGATTTTAAATTATTCAAAGAACAGCATCCCGATCATATTGTGGTCACTTACATCAATTGTTCTGCCCAAATAAAAGCTATGAGCGATTTAGTCTGCACATCGGCGAATGCCAAAAAGATAATCGAATCTATTCCAACGGAACAAAAAATCATATTTGCTCCAGATGAAAATTTAGGCAAATATCTTCAAAAAGAAACCAAACGCGAACTGGTCTTATGGAAAGGCTCTTGTGTTGTGCATGAAGCCTTTTCATTAGACAAACTAATTGAAATATACAACAAAAATCCGACTGCAAAAATTGTAGCACATCCTGAATCTGAAGACCATATTTTAAAAGCAGCACATTACATTGGCTCGACTTCGGGAATTATTAATTTCATTAAAACGGATCCTGCTGCCGTTTTCATTGTGGCCACAGAAGCCGGTATCCTGCATGAGCTTTCAAAAGCTGTACCCGATAAAACGCTGATTCCGGCTCCTACCACAGAAGACAACAGCTGTGCCTGCAGTGAATGTGCTTTCATGAAAATGAATACACTCGAAAAATTGCATTTGTGCCTCAAAAATGAAAGGCCAGAAATGCTAATTAAAGATGAGCTGAGAATAGAAGCCCTAAAGCCTATTAAAAGAATGCTCGAACTATCATAAAAAACGCAATAACCTTAAATCAAAATGACATGCTTAAAACAGATATACTTATCATCGGTTCTGGTATTTCGGGATTATTTTTTGCAATGAAAACGGCAAAAAAACGTCCAGACTTATCTATTGTTATAATGACGAAAGAAACAGCCAAAAACACCAATACACAGCTCGCTCAAGGCGGTATTGCTGTAGTGACAGACCTTATAAAAGACAGTTTTAATAAACACATACATGATACGCTTCGTTCTGGAGGCGGTTTGTGTGATAAAGACGTTGTAAATATGGTCATTAAACAAGCTCCAGAAAGGCTTCAGGAATTAATCGAAATCGGTGCATCTTTTGATAAAAATGAAAAGGGTCAATGGGATTTAGGTCTAGAAGGTGGGCATTCACAGCATCGAATATTACATCATAAAGATAGCTCCGGACAAGAAATCGAGCAAAAACTGCTCAAAATAATCAAGAAAATGCCCAATATTGAGCTCTTAGAAAATCATATGGTCATTGATTTAAATACCGAAACAAAAAAAGCTAAAACTACTTGTACCGGAGCTTTTTTCTTTGAAAAGAAACACAACCGAATTAAATACATTAGAGCAAGAACTATTGTTTTATGTACAGGCGGATGCGGTCAGCTTTTTGAAAACACAACAAATCCGAAAATAGCAACAGGAGACGGATTGGCAATTGCAGCTCGTGCAGGTGCAGAAATTACGGATATGCAATACATTCAATTTCATCCAACAGCGCTATTTACAGGAAAAGAGAATCCGTTGTTTTTGATTTCGGAAGCTGTTAGGGGCTTTGGTGCGCATATCGTTAATGGAGAAGGAAAGCGATTTTTATTTAAATATGATATCCGAGGCGAATTGGCAACACGCGATATGGTCTCAAGTGCCATCAGTAAAGAACTTCAATTGAGTGGAAAAAACCATGTTTATTTAGACTGCAGACATTTGGATCCTAAAGCTTTTTCAAATCAATTTCCTGTTATCACGGCGCATTGCAATGAGTTAGGTATTAGACCAGAAAAAGATTTAATTCCAGTTGTTCCCGCGGCACATTATCAATGTGGCGGAATTAAAGTGGATCAAAATGGTGTTACTTCTATTAAAAATCTCTACGCTATCGGGGAATGCGCAAGGACGGGACTTCATGGTAAAAACCGTCTGGCATCAAATTCACTTCTCGAAGGTTTAGTCTTTGCACATCAGGCTTCAGAAAGTGTAGACAGAACTATTGCCGAATTTATTTTTTCATCCAAAATACTAATTCCAAAGTTTCCAAAGGCACATAATGTCGATGATTACCTTGCTTTTGAAATACTTAAAAAAGAATTGCAAAAACTGGTAACCGCATTTTACACCAGTGAAGAACGCGATGCCGAGTTAGCTTTTGAAAAAATAAAAGACCTTCATAATTATGCCGTTTCACTTACAGAAACACACGAAATTACGATTCCTTTTATCGAATTTTCGAACATGATTGCTGCTTCTTTATTAATTGTTAAACAATGTAAAGCTGCGGCAGACCAAAAAATATGCTGAAACCAAAATTAATCTATACCCCTAAGCATTATGAAACTAACAAGCAAAACAACCATTGGTGAAATCGTAGCAGATGATTTCAAAACAGCAGCCATTTTTACAAAATTCCATATTGACTTTTGCTGCAAAGGACATCGAACTATTGAAGAAGTCTGCAAAAAAAGAGATATCGAAGAAAGCGTTCTTATTGAACATATTGAAAAAGCAAGAGGCAGTTCTGCCAATCAGTCTTTTGATTATAAAAGCTGGCCTCCAGACATGATTGCAGATTATATAACCAAAACCCATCATAGATATGTAGAAGAAAGATCTCCTGTTATTTTGGAGTACTTAAATAAAATATGCGGTGTTCACGGTGCGATTCATCCCGAGCTTCATGAAATTCATACTATTTTTTCAAAAACGTATTTGGATCTCACGGCTCATATGAAAAGAGAAGAGTTGGTTGTTTTTCCTTTTATTAAAAAAATGAAAGCCGCACACAGTAAAGGTACAGAACTGGAAACACCGCCTTTTTTATCTATTGAAGCTCCAATTTTAACTTTAAAAGATGATCATATTACAGAAGGACAGCGCTTTAAAAGAATTGCTGCTTTAACCAATAATTATACTCCTCCTGTTGACTCATGCAACACTTATAAAGTAGCTTTTCTCATGTTGGAAGAATTTGACAAAGATTTAAAAAAGCATATTCATCTGGAAAACAATATTTTATTTCCAAAAGCTATTGAGCTTGAAAAACATTTGAAAAAATGTCTTAATTAAAAACAAAACCATGGAGAAATATGTGATCAAACGCAACGGAGATTATAAGCCTTTTGAAGCTTATAAAATTCAGGATGCCATTCAAAAAGCTTTTCAGAGCGTCAATAAACCTTTAGATAAAAAGATTTTTAAAATTGTTCTTTCTGGTTTGGAGGTGAAATATTCGTGGCCTGTAGAAGAAATTCAGGACATGATTGAAAGAGTGCTTTTTGAAAACGGGTATTTCCAAACCATGCGTTCGTTTATAATTTATCGCCATACGAGAAAATTACAGCGAGAACATATTAATGGTTTAAACGATGACACCACTTATATAGACAGTACACAAACTGTTGAAGAATACATTAACCAGTCAGATTGGCGAATTAATGCTAATGCAAATATTTCGTATTCAAATGCTGGCTTGGTCAGTAATACAGCAGGAAAAGTTATTGCCAATTATTGGCTGGATAAAATATATAATAAAGAAGAAGGTTCTGCTCATAGGAATGGCGACATACACATCCATGATTTGGATTGTCTTACCGGATACTGCGCTGGTTGGAGCTTGCGTGTGCTGTTAAATGAAGGTTTTAACGGCGTGCGCGGCCGTGTCGAGAGCAGACCTCCTTCTCATTTTAGAGAAGCATTAGGACAAATGGCTAATTTCTTAGGAATTCTGCAAAGCGAATGGGCAGGCGCTCAAGCTTTCAGTTCTTTTGATACTTATTTGGCACCTTATGTTTTTAAAGATCAACTTTCTTACGAAGAAGTTTTAAAAGGAATTAGAAGTTTCGTATACAATCTAAATGTACCCGCACGCTGGGGACAATCGCCTTTTACGAATATTACTTTGGATTGGAATGTTCCAGAAGATTTGAAAGAACAGATTCCGACTAGAAATGACGAACATTTATTTTTAAAGGTTAATGATAAAAATCTGATTTTGGAAGCTAAAAAAAGAGGCGTATCCAAACTAATAGATTTAAAATATGCCGATTTTCAAAACGAAATGAATCTCATCAATAAGGCATATTATACCATTATGACCGAAGGAGATGCCAACGGACAACCGTTTACATTCCCGATTCCAACAGTAAATATTACAGAAGATTTTGATTGGAATGGCGAAAATGTAGATTTGTTATTTGAAAACACAGCTAAAATTGGTTCCTCTTATTTCCAGAATTTTATTGGAAGCCAATATATTTTGGATGAAAAAGGAAATCGTATTGAAAACCCTGAGGCGTACAAACCAAATGCTGTTCGAAGTATGTGCTGCCGATTACAACTCGATTTAAGAGAATTATTGAAACGAGGAAATGGTCTTTTTGGAAGTGCAGAAATGACGGGAAGCATTGGTGTTGTTACGATTAATATGGCACGTTTGGGTTATTTGCACAGAGGAAATATCATCAATTTGTTTGCTCATTTAGATGAATTACTGAAAATTGCAAAATCGACTTTGGAGAAAAAAAGAACTTTTATTCAGACAATGTACGACCGCGGACTTTATCCGTACACGCAACGTTATTTGAAGCATTTCAGAAATCACTTTTCCACAATTGGCGTAAACGGAATGAATGAAATGGTAATCAATTTCTCTGAAGGAAAGCAAAATATTACGTGTAGTTCTGGAATTCATTTTGCAACAGAAATTCTAGATTATATTCGATTGCGAATGAAGGAATTTCAGGAAGAAACTGGAAACCTTTACAATCTCGAAGCAACGCCAGCCGAAGGAACAACGTATCGTTTTGCAAAAGAAGACAAAAAGCGTTTTCCAGAGATTTTGCAAGCAGGACAAAACGAGAATATTTACTATACGAATAGTTCACAAATTCCAGTTGATCATACCGATGATCCTTTTGAAGCCTTATTGCTTCAAGACGAATTGCAATGCAAATATACTGGCGGTACAGTTTTGCATCTTTATATGAGAGAAAAAATAAGTAGTCCAGAAGCTTGTAAAAACTTTGTAAAGAAAGTTTTAACCAACTTTAAACTGCCCTATATAACCGTAACACCAATTTTTAGCATCTGTCCTATTCACGGATATCTCAACGGAGAACATGAATATTGTCCAAAATGCGACGAAATTTTACTCAATAAAAACAATCAAAAACACTTGGCTTATGAAAACAAAAACGCATAAAATTCTAGCAGAGAATAAAAACGAAAGAAGTAAATGCTTGGTTTACACACGTGTAATGGGTTATCACAGACCTGTAGAAAGTTTTAATATTGGAAAAAAAGGTGAACACCAACAGCGCACACATTTCGAAGAAACCATTATCTACTAAAGGAATATTTAGCCTCACGCCTTTTACTTTATTAGATTATCCGCATAAAACGGCCTGCATAGTGTGGTTTGCGGGCTGTAACATGCGGTGTTTATACTGCTACAATCCAGATATTGTTTTAGGAAAGGGAAAAATAGATTTTGATTCTGTTCTTGCTTTCCTAAAAACCCGAAAAGGATTATTAGACGGCGTAGTATTAAGCGGTGGCGAATGTACTTTACACAAAAATATCATTGATTTTATAAAAGAAATCAAAACAATGGGATTTGCGGTAAAAATAGATACCAACGGTTCCAATCCAAAAATATTGAACAGCCTGATTCATGATCAATTAATTGATTATGTCGCGTTAGATTATAAAAGTCTTCCTCATACCTTTAAAAAACTAACGCAATCAGGCTTATTTTCTGAATTTGAAGAAAGTCTTTCTCTTTTAATTCAGTCGAATATTCCGTTTGAGGTTCGCACGACTTTTCATTCTTCGTTAATTTCAGAAAATGATTTTATAAAAATGATCGAATATTTGGAGACTAAAAATTTTGAAGGAAATTATTATGTACAGCATTTTATGAATAATGTTCCAACTCTTTCAAAACTAGATCATTCGAATAAAGAAATAAGATTTAAAAACTTCTCAACTCCAAAAATAAAAGTTATTTTTAGAGAGTGAAATTTAAAATGAATATGTTATGACCTTACATCATTTTATACTAATAATTCATCTTTTAGCGGCAACAATTTGGGTTGGAGGTCATTTACTTTTAGCTATTTGTTATTTGCCAACAGCATTAAAGAAAAAAGACCCTAAAATTATTCTAAATTTTGAAAAGAAATTCGAAACGCTCGGAATGTCATCTCTTGTTTTACTGATTGTAACAGGAATCTGGATGGCGTATGATTTTGGTGTAACCATAGAAACCTGCTTTCATTTTAAGAGTGGATTTGAGAAAGTTGTTTCACTAAAATTGATTTTGCTTTTCTGTACTTTTATCTGTGCAGTTTGTGCTCAATTTTATGTTATTCCAAATCTCAATGAAAATAATATCAAAAAAATAGCCGTAATTATTTTAACTGTTACTTCAATAGGAGTTGCAATGCTGGTTTTAGGATCAACGCTTCGTTATGGTGGGATTTGAACTAACTAACCAATTTAATGCAAGCGCAAAATGGTTATATGACTTTGCGCTTTTTAATTAACTTTCCAACAAAGATAAATCCTCCCAAACATCAACATAATTACCATTTTCTGCAATTAAAACCTTGCTTCCGGGAGCTAATCCTAAATAAGGTAGAAGTAACGGACAAAATTCCTCTAAGTGAGAAGCATGCAAAGGCTTAAAAAAATCATCTGCATCAGAATAGTCACCTGCATAGATATACCATCCATTTGTACCATTTTCAGCACGAAGCCTTGACGCATAAATAGGCATTTCGTAGTTTTTCTCAATTATATTTAATGATATTCCAACTTTTAAATCTAATTCGCAAGGTTCAAACTTCAAACCATACTTGTCGCAAATTTGTTTTTGAACTTCAATTAATTCATTGTTTTCTTTCATTTAATTATTTTATTAATTCAACCATTCACTAACCAACTTTCTATACGTCTCTCCTATTGGCAAAGCATTACCGCTTTTCATTACAATCTGATTTCCGTCAATAACTTTAATTTTATCTTTTGGAATAATATACGAACGATGGATTCTAATAAACTGATTCGAAGGAAGTTTTCCCAGAATATCTTTCATGTTTTCCAATGCCATGATTTTTTCATCATTCGTATGAATTCGGATATAATCTCTTAATCCCTCGATAAATAAAATATCGTTTAAAGCAATTTTATAATGCTTACGATCGGCTTTTACGAATAAATAATCTTCACCTGCTTTTTCCTGAACTTGAAAAGTTTCCTGCCAACGAATGAACTTTTCTACACTTTGATAAAATCGATTAAACGTAATAGGTTTCAACAAATAATCAATTACATGAAATTGAAAAGCTTCCAGAGCATACTGCGAATATGCCGACGTAATAATAAAATTATATTTCTGATTAAACATTTGCATCAATTCAATTCCCGTTAATTGCGGCATTTGAATATCAATAAAAATCAAATCAACCGATTCAGTATTTAAAACTTCTATTGCTTTAAAAACATCACTATCAGCATATAAAACATTTAATCTGGAAATTTTAGAAGCGTAATCGGCAATTAATTTTACAGCAAAAGGTTCGTCGTCTAGAATAATGCAGTTTATTTTTTTATTCATTTTAAATCTATTTCAAGTTCGGCTGTAAAATGGTTTTCTTCTTTTGTGATTTTTAATTGCTGTTTTTCAGGATAATGAATCTGTAAACGCTTTTTCAAATTGTCTAAACCAATTCCGCCTAGACTATCTTTTTTCTGTGTTCCAATTTTATTCTTCACTTTAAAAATCAATTTTTCAGAAGAAACTTTCAACTGAATTTCTATGGGTTCTGAGTCTGAAACTTCTCCGTGTTTTAAAGCATTTTCGACTAAAGGGGACAAAATGTATGGCGGAATTTCTTCGAACTCATTTTTAATTTCAACCTCAAAATTAACCAAAACACTTTCCTGATGTCTCAATTGTTCGAGTTCAATATACGCTTTTATATAATCAACTTCTTCTGAAAGTTTAATCTTTTCTTTCTGAGATTCGTAAGTTGTAAAACGCATAATCTGGCTCAATTTATCAATTGCCATCAATGACTTATCTGATTGAAAATAAACCATTGAGTAAATGTTATTTAAAGTATTAAATACGAAGTGCGGATTAATCTGTGCTTTTAAGAATTTGATTTCCGTATTCTTATTTTCTTCTAGAATAAGCTTGTTATATTCCAAAAGACGAATCGAATAAATAACAAACCAAAGAAACGAACTCAAAATAATGACCAAACTACTGTAATGTAAATTATCGAGCATATAATTCAGAAAATTAACTTCAGTATAATTTACTCTATCAAATAAAAGTTTGGTTATGATTTGTTCCAAAAGAAATCTAAGAAAAGTAAAAACGAGATACGAAATGAAAACACCCGCGAAAAGTCTTTTCCAATTAAAAGCTTTAAAAACCTTTTTCATTACAATCAAATAATGAAAATAGAACGTAATAATAAAAACGATAAAGTACGTACAAAGAAAAAGATCAGGTACAGAAAATTGTGCTCCAATCGGTTTTTTCAAGAAAGAGAAATAAAAAATTAAAATCCAATAAATAAGATGAATTAGACATTCAAGTCTTTTGGTAATAGTTCCTTTATACATTCGGTATATTTTTAAAACAAAGATATACATTCATGAAAAAGCATTTTTACGGGTTTGCAGATTAATCGAAGGGGTTTGTCGATAAAAGTGGTTTTTGGGTTTTAATTCTAACAGTTTTGCCCTGTAATTAAATTCAAAACCATGAACAGAATCATTTTAGTATCCGTCTTATTTCTATTTCAAATTAACGTATTCGGACAACAATTTTCAGTAAAAGGAAAAATCATCAATCAGAATAAAACACCGCTTGAATTTGCAACGGCAACTTTATTAAAAAGAGATAAAATTTTATATCAACAAGCTTCAACTGATAGTTTAGGTAACTTTATTTTAAGTGCTGAAAATGGAAATTATAGATTAATCATCGAACAATTTGGAACTGAATTTAGCAACAAAGAAATAATCGTAAATCAAAATATTGATTTAGGAAATTTGGAAGTAAAAGAACAGATTCAGCTTGATGGCGTAACCGTTAAGTCAAGAAAAAAACTGGTAGAACAAAAAGTCGATCGATTGGTTTTTAATGTCGAAAATTCTGTTGTTGCAACTGGTGGAACAGCTTTAGATGCTTTAAAATCTACGCCAACAGTTAGAGTTCAAAACGAAACGATTTCTATTGTTGGAAAAGGACAGGTTTTGGTTATGATTGACGATCGTTTGAATAAAATGACGCAGGAAGATTTGGTTGCATTTCTTAGATCAATTCCTGCTGATAATATAAAAAGTATCGAGGTAATTACAACGCCTCCAGCAAAATATGAAGCGGAAGGAAACAGCGGTTTAATCAATATAAAATTGAAAACTGCTAAAGCGAATTCATGGACTGCTAATCTTGGGTCTACTTATGTACAGAGAAGTTATGCAAGCGGAAACATAAACGGATTGTTTATTTACAATTACAATAAACTTTCGCTTCAAGCTTCTATTAATAAAGGAACAGATCAATTTCGCACGACATCAGATAACCGAATTTATTATCTTAATGAAGTTTGGAAACAAGATATTTCAACCAAAGCAAAAACCAATTTATTAAGCCTTGGTTTTGGTATCGATTATAAATTAACTGAAAAATGGACTTCTGGAGTAAAATATTTAGGAAGCTTTAATGACAGAAATTCCGCAAATAATCCGTTGACGACTCGTTATAATACTTCGGGAGAAATCAATTCTTATATTTTGTCTGATGTAAATGCACGAAACAAACCACAAATGAATTCTTTAAACTGGAATAACGTTTTTGTTTTAAATAATGAAGGCAAAAATATCACAGTAGATTTGGATTATTTCAACTATCAAAAAGACGATTCTCGAGTTTTTTCAGGCAATGAAATGGACAATCAAAAAGAAAACATTTCTGAAACTTATTTCGCAACAATTAATTCTAACTTAAACCAATTGAAAAATTATTCGGTAAAAATGGATGTTTCACTTCCTTATTCTTGGGCGAATATTAGCTTTGGTGGAAAAGGATTTTATACGAATACTAAAAACAATTTAACTGTTTTTGATAACGAAACTGGAACTCCAATTCTTGATACAAATTACTCTAATATATTCACTTACAAAGAATACAACGAGGCAATCTATTTTTCTGCCAATAAAAAACTGAGCGAAAAATGGGAAACTCAAATTGGTTTAAGAACCGAAGCGACACAAACAGAAGGTTATTCTGAAAATCTAAACCAAACCAATAAAAACAATTATATTAAATTGTTTCCAACGGCTTATGTGACTTACAATGCGAACGATAACAATTCCTATTCTTTAAACTACAGCCGAAGAATCCGCAGACCAGATTTTGAATATTTGAATCCGTTTGTGATTAGAACTAGTCCGTTTTATTATTCTGAAGGAAATCCGTTTTTGAAGCCTTCTATTATCGACAATTTTGAATTTTCTTATATCAGAAATCAGAAATGGGTAAATGCGGTTTATTTTTCACAAGTTTCTGATTTCGGACAAGAATTAGCGATTATCGATCCTGAAACGAATATCACGAAAAGCACGCCAATAAACTACGCAGATACTTACCAAATCGGTCTTTCGACGTATTACAATTTCAATAAATATTCATGGTGGAACAGCTTTATGGGATTTAATTTAAACTATCAAAATGTAAAATCGAGAACCAATCTAATTGCTTCTGTAGATGGTTACAACGGTTATATATACACCAACAATGATTTTACAGTAAATCAATCTAAAACTCTTTTTCTGGGTTTAAATTATGGTTTGCAATTGCCAGGACGCTATCAGGTTTTTAATATTTCGACTTTAAATATTTTAGATGTTTCGGTGAAATTTCTAGCTTTAAAAAAGAATCTTTCGATTACTTTAACCGGAGAAGATTTATTGAATGCACAAAAGCCTTTAATTTCTTATTATTCAAACGGAATTAAAAATACGATGAAAAATTACAATGATTCTAGAGCTTTCAGAATTGCTTTGAGTTATAAATTTGGAAACCAAAATATAAAATCTAAAGAAAGAAATTTTGGAAATGAAGAGGAAAGAAATCGAGCGAATTAATTTTTTAGAATAAGTTTAATTTAAGCAAAACAGCTTCAAACATTAACCTTTCCAGATGTTTAAAGCTGTTTTATCTGTTTAAAAAACAAATAAATACATAAAAAAATCATTATTTATTTGTTTTTATGACCAATCGGTCATATATTTGTATCGTTATAATACAATCCATCATGACAAAAGGTGAAGAAACCAGACAATTTATTATAGAAAAAGCCGCTCCTATTTTTAATACAAAAGGAATTGCAGCTACTTCTATGAGCGATATTATGGAAGCAACCAAACTGTCTAAAGGAAGTATGTACGTTCATTTTGAAAATAAAGATGTTTTGGCTTGTGCCGCTGTAGATCATAATATGAAAGTATTAAGCAGTAAACTTCAGGCAGAATTATCTCAAGGAAAAAGTGCTACAGAACAACTTTACGCCTATATCGACTTTTTCAGTAATCCGATAAATCCGCCAGTTACTGGTGGCTGTCCATTATTGAATTTTGGAACGGAAGCTGATGACACGAATCCGATTGTGAAAGAAAAAGTAAATACCGCAATCAAACATGGACAAGTGCTTTTAACTTCTATTATAGAAAAAGGAATCGCTGATAAAGAATTCGATCCAAACTGGAATGCAGCAGAATTCTCAACTGTACTTTTTGCTATGTTAGAAGGCGGACATTTGATGTCTAGAATGTCTGGAAACAATGATAACATGAAAACAATAGAAAAAACGCTTAAAAAAATTATATCTAAAAAATTGATATAATTTTTTTTACCATAAAAATGACCGATCAGTCATATTTAAATGATAATTATAAAAACAAATACCATGTCAAAAACAATTTTAATTACAGGAGCTTCAAAAGGATTTGGAAGAGCTTGGGCAGAAGCTTTTTTAGCAAAAGGATACAATGTAGCAGGAACTGCTAGAAACCTTGAAACCTTAAACGATTTAAAAGAAAAATACGGAAATGCGATTTTACCTTTAAAATTAGATGTAAATAACCGTCAAGAATCACTAGAAGTGGTTCAAAAAGTAAAACAGCATTTTGGAACTATCGATGTTTTGATCAACAATGCAGGTTACGCACTTACAGGCGCAGTTGAAGAAGCAAGCGAAAGCGAAGCTAGAGAACAATTTGAAACGAATTTCTTTGGAACTTTATGGTTAACCCAAGCTGTTATTCCAATAATGAGAGAGCAAAAAAGCGGTCATATTATCCAGGTTTCTTCAATTTTAGGATTAGCAACTTTACCAACAGGAATGGGACTTTACAGTGCTTCTAAATTTGCTATTGAAGGTTTAAGTGAAACTTTAGCATCTGAAGTAAAACAATTCGGAATCAACGTTACTTTATTGGAACCAAACGGATACGAATCTAATATCTGGCATACTGGAATTACCAGCGAAAGTTTACCTTATTATGACGAAATCAAAAAAGCTTTAGCTGAAAGAGAAAACATATTTGGCAAAGTCGAAGCGACTGCTCCTATAGTAGTGAAATTAGTAGAAAACGAAAATCCGCCATTACGTTTATTACTTGGAAAAGTAGCATTTCCTTTTGTAAAACAAAGCTACGATCAAAGATTAGAAAGCTGGGAAAAATGGAATGATGTTTCAGTTGAAGCACATGGTTAATTAATTCATGCTTTTAGCAAAAAAATGATTATCATTCTGTAGGAATGTTTCGTTGGTAGAAAAAAAATGACAAGCATTTTTACGTTCCGTAGGAACGTTTGATGTACATTATTATAAAAATTGATAAAACAAACGTTCCTATGGAACGTAAAATAACGACAACAACATCGGTTCTACCGACCAGATGTTCCTACGGAACAAAAAAATTTATGCAAACATAAAAACTGGATTGTCTCAAATTCAGTGACAATCCCGTTTATTTTTGTGCATTTTTCTTAGAAAGCTCTTCTATATTTATTCATAATTGTTTTGAACAAATCTTTATTTGATGGCGGCGAAAGCACAATCGCTCTCGAACCCGAATGAATAGATTCTTCGATATTGTTTAGACTTTTTCCTCCAGTTGCCATTACAGGAAAATCGGGAAATTTAGCCGTAATTTCTTTTACAATTTTAGCTGTATGTGCTCCTCCAGAAACATGAAAAACATTGACTCCAGCATCAATTTTTCCTTTTAAAAAATTATAATCAGATGAAGTAACAGTTGCTATAATTGGTATCGCAATTTTTTCTCTTATTTTTTTGATGTCTTTATTTTCAAACGGAATATTTACAATAATTCCTGACGCTCCAGCTTGTTCTGCATAAATTGCCATTTCTACGGATTTTTTCCCTTTAGTTGTTCCGCCTCCAACACCGCACACAATAGGTTTTCCTGCAAAATCAATCAGCGTTTTGATTATTTTTGGCGATGGTGGAAAAGGATAAACCGCCAGAATAGCATCAGCATCGTTGTTTTCAATAAGCGCCATATCTGTAGAGAAGAGAAATGATTTTAAGTTTTCATTTCCCAGCTGTAATCCTCGACAGTTTTTACTAATCATTTCTGGTGTAGATAGTGCTTTATTTATCGGTTTATTTCTTCTAAATAATCTATCCCAGAGAGAAATTTTCTTCTTATTTCCCCAAAATGAATCTGAAATTAAATTGATTTCCATGGTCTTGATTTTTGCATTATGACCAAATTTAGGATATTGAAATTTATTTTTTTTATAAAATAAAGGCGAAAAATTACATTTTGTAATGAGTTAAGGAAAATTTGTAGTGAAATAAAATCTGCCGTATAGTTTAATGGAAAATCTAGCAAAAAGTAGAATTCAATATTTCAAAATATAACCAAACAAGAAATGATTTAAAATGGGATTATCATTCCGTAGGAATGTTTGATTGGTAGAAAAAAAGACAACCACATTCACGTTCTGTAGGAACGTTTGATATACGCAACCATAAAAAATGATAAAAACCAACGTTCCTCCGAAACGTAAAACAATGACAATAACATAGTTCTACCAATCAAATGTTCCTACGGAACAAAGAGATATTTTACTTGAAAAGATTTTAATTTTTAGTCTTTTTGTTCTTAGACTTCTTCCCTTTCTTCCACCAAATAACAAATCCAGTTATAGGAAGAGAAGCTCCAATCAAACTAACTAAACTCCAAATTATTTTGCCAGTAAGTCCAAAGAAAACTCCTGTGTGTAAATCGTGATTACTTGCTTCGTAAACATCTGCTGCATTATTGTCTTTGTACAATTTGGTTCGCAGTATCTGTCCTGTTTTTCCGTCAAAGAAAAGCGTGTTTTGATTTCTTGCCCAATCATTTGGATACGTCATTCTTAATCGCAATTCTCCCGTCTTTCTTATCGAAAATGAAACTGAAGTTGCTCCTGGATATTTTGCATTAGCACTTTCGTAGATATTATTATAACGAACAGGAATTGTCGTTGAATCTATTTTTGCATTAGAAATCACTTCATCACCTTTTCTTAATTTAGCTCCTGTAACTAAACTTACTCCTTTTTTTACTGTTTCATATTTAAAATACGTTCCTGAAAAAGCAATTAAAAGCAAAAAAATAGAAGCGTAAAATCCGAGAACTTGATGTAAATCAAAATTGACTCTTTTAAAAGAACCGCTCCATTTTATCTTTAAAGATTGTTTAAGCTGACGTCTCTGTTTTGGAAACCATAAAATCAATCCTGTAATCAGCATAATGATGAAAATCACAACCGACCAGCCTTGAATAAATTCGCCAAACTCGCCCAATAATAAAGTACGATGTATTTCTAGTACAGTATTTAACCAATCTGAACCTTGCTGATTTATTAAAGTTCCATCATACGGATTGAAATAATACGTCTTTTTCTTTTTGGTCGAAATTTGAACTGCAGCATTAGGTTCTGCTTTATCAATTTTTAAAGCCGTAATTTTCTGTTTAGGTTCTAGACGTTCGTAATTCTCAATTATAGTTTTTAAACCTATAAATGGCTTTTCCTGAACGGGAACATGAAGATATTCTTTCTGCGAAAAATCACGAATTTCTTCTTCAAAAACATACAGAAATCCTGTAATGCTCACTATAAAAACAATGAGGCCCGATGCTAAACCGAGCCACAAATGTATTTGTCTAATAGTATTTTTAAAACCTTTGGTCATAATTTGCAATAAAATCCAAATGTAGATAATATCATTTGAAATGACGAATTGTAATCCTTAGAATTTAAAGGTAATATTTCCTGTAACTCTCGTTGGGTTTTGAGCCGCTAGACGATATGACCAATATTTTTCATTCGTAAGATTGTCAACTTTTAAACCTAATCTAAATTTTGGCCTGTCATAAAACACAGAAGCATCCAAAACGGTATAAGAAGGAATAGTAAATTTAAAAGTCGTTGTATTCGTTTGATAATATTCGCTTCCATAAATCCCTCCAAAACCAAATCCAAGACCAGAAGCTGCACCTTCTGTCAATCTATAACTTGCCCAAAGATTGGCGGTTGTAGGCGAACCAGCAGTTGTAGGTCTTAAACCATTAATACTCGGATTTGCTTTTGTATATTCGCTGTCATTGTACGTATAACCAGCCACAATATTTAAACCTTTAATAGGATTTGCAATCAATTCAGCTTCAAAACCTTTACTCAATTGCGTTCCGTCTTGAATTTGGAAATTTGCGTGATCTGGGTCGTCGCGCGTCACGTTTGTAACTTTTATGTCATAATAACTGAAAGTCGCACTAATTTTATTAAAGTCAAATTTAACACCACCTTCTAATTGATTCGCCTGATTTGGCTTAAAAGTATTTCCATTAAAATCAGATCCACCAACATTATTGAATCCGTTCATGTAATTTCCAAAGACAGAAACTTTGTCTTTAACCACCTGGTAAACAGCTCCTAATCTAGGAGAAAATGCAGTCTGATTGTAATTTCCAGCAATAGAATCACGGCTTGGATAATACACTCCTTTATTAATGTAACGATCGGCTCTAACACCTGCCATTACCAATAATTTGTCGGTAACATTCAATACATCAGAAACATAAGCGCTGTAAGTTCTCTCGTTATTTGACACCATATTGGTATATGTTGCAGTTTCAAATAACGGTTCTATTTTATTGATTGTAAAATTGTTGTAAGCATCGCCAGGTTTCTTAAAATTAATCGCTGGCATATTTACTGTTGCATCATTACGTGTTGCGCGAAGGCTATAAAAATCTAAACCTGCCACTACTCTATTACGCAATTTTCCTATTTTAAAATCACCGTTGAAATTCTGCTGAATATCAGTACCATAATAAGGATAATCTTGATTTGTAACTTGCTGTCTAAGAGTTTCATTACTTAACATAGTCAAAGCCACAACATATCCTTCTGATGAAGATCTTGTACGGGAAACGATTGTCTGCGAAGTCCATTCTTCTGAAATTTTATATTTCAATTGAGCAAAAATATTGTACTGCTGTCCTGTATAATTTACTGTATTATTGGCAAACGAAAGATTATATGGAATTCCTAATTCTTCAATGCTATGAGCTGTCGCATCTACTTTTGTATAAGGCGTTAATCGCGTTGGAGACGTTCCTTTAGAAACACTAAATTCTGCATCAATTAGCAAAGTCAGTCTTTCGCTCACTTCATAAGAAAAACTTGGCGCAATAAAAAAGCTTTTGTTGAATCCAGCATCCTGAAAACTTCTTTCGCTGTGCAACGCTGTGTTAATTCTAAAAAGAGCGGTTTTATCTTCGTTAAGAGGCGTGTTAATATCAGCCGTAAAACGATTCAAATCCCAATCACCAGCCGAATAAGATACTTCTCCTTTAAAGAAATTAAAAGGCTTTTTGGTAACTCGGTTAAACAATCCGCCAAAAGAAGAAATGGTGCTTCCAAACAAAGTTGCCGATGGCCCTTTAATAACTTCAATACGCTCTAAATTAGACGGATCGATTGAGTTATACGTAAAACTTCCAACTCCGTTTCTTACTAATTGCGGCGTTGCAAATCCTCGAGAGATATTAGTTGTTCTTCCCTGATTTCTTACTTCAGCGATACCTGCGCCTGGAACATTTTTAAAAGCACTATTATAATCTGTAATTACCTGCTCTTTCATTAATTCCTTACTTACAATAGTATAAACCTGTGGATTTTCCATGTTTTTCAGTTTCATTTTAGAAACCTCTTCACTTTCTTTTCTTGCAAATCTGTTTCCTCCTGAACTTACAATTACTTCTTCTAATTTTTGTGAAGTATAAGTCATTTCAAAATCAAGAATAACCTCTGTATTGTTCTGGTCAACGATAACTGAAACTGGAGAAGATTCGTAACCATTTAATTTTATTTCAACCAAATAAGTTCCGAAAGGAATATTTTTTAATTGGTAAGTACCGTCAGAATCCGTTGTAGTAGTTTTATTTAATTCTGAAATTTTAACTGTTGCGCCTTGTAAATAATTTCCGTCTTTAACCAAAGCTTTACCAGAAATTGAACCTACAGTTGACTGAGAAAAAGCCGTTTCTGAACAGAAGAAAAGAATCAAAAAGGCAGTAAACACTTGACATAAAACATTGTTTTTAAGTGTTTTAAAAATTGTTTCCATATAAAATTTGCGATTTATCTTTATTTAGACTGGTTACAAATATATAAACGAGAAGTGACTTCTTATAGAAAGATTAAAATTTTCTTAAAAAATAATTAAGAATAAATATTCTTTTTAGATATAATATCTTACAAAATAATCTTTTATGAGATATTTTTCTATCTTTGAAATTGAGACTTTTTAATGCAAAAGGCTTTATCTTTGAGCCAATAGAAAAATAAATATTCATTTATGGAACAGAAAATTCATCAGGGAAGAAACGTAAAACGCTTCAGAGAAATGCTTAACATTAAGCAGGAAGCATTAGCTTATGATCTTGGAGAAGACTGGAATCAGAAGAAAATTTCTATGCTAGAGCAGAAAGATATTATTGAAGAAAGCTTACTGAAACAAATTTCAGCAATATTGAAAATCCCAGTTGAAGCTTTTCAGAATTTTGATGAAGAAAAAGCCGTTAATGTGATTGCGAATACTTTTGGGATAATGCTTGCGTTGGAAATCCAAATTCGACATTCAACTTTAATCCAATTGAAGAAATCAAAAAACTACACGAAGAAAAAATTGCTTTATTTGAGCGCATGCTGAAAGAAAAAGATGAAATGATGACTAGACTTGAAAAATTACTCAGCAAATAAGCTTTATAAAAATATTAATTGAATAAAAAAAGAGACTTTTATGGTCTCTTTTTTAGTTTTAAACTTTGGTATTTTGATTGCGTTCACGAGCGAGACGCTCGCGCTAGTGGGGGGAGTATTTATAGAAATCTAAAATCTCTTATCACTAACTTTGAAACACTATTATTTTATAATAGATTTAATATAATTCAAAAAATTTATGTCAATCTGATAATTTGATTTATCCACTTCAATTGCAAAGTCATTACCACAAAATTCCTTAATAGTTCCGTCTGAATATGTAATTATCATCTTAAATCGCACATCTATTTGTGGAACTTTTTTATTATTCTCTTTTGCTTCATTTATATAATTTACTAATTTATTTGTAACCTCAAAATCATTTATTACTCTTGTTTTAATACTATTATTAAAGTAACTATCAAAATCTTCACAATCTATTCTCATTGGAGTTTCAACATCTAAATCTTGATAATTTATAACTATTTTATCAATCCTAATATCATCCATTTGATGTTCATAGGTTTTCTTTTTATTTTCACATCCAGTTAAACAAAAAAAATAAAAAAGAAATAATAATATCATAATCGTATGTGTTTTCATTTTCAATTTATTTAGATTTTTTTATAACTATTTCTGGCAATACAATTTCTTTAGTCTTTTCTTTCCCCTGCTGGCGCGAGCGTCCCGCTCGTGCACACAATATTAATTAATTCATATGAATTATAAGAAAGAATCCATTTTTTTAATATAAAACAATGGTATAACTAGAGAAGCCATTCTATGAGGTTTACTTTGATTGCGTTCACGAGCGAGACACTCGCGCTACTGGGAACTAATTATTCTATTAATAGACGGAATATATTTATTAAACTCAATTATCAAACTATCACCTACCTTTAACCCTTTTATATTACTATTCTGAGAGTAATTAATATTTTCGTATCTAAAATTGTATGAGTATGTAAATTCATTCGTTAAATGCCCTCTTCGTTCATAATTTTTTTCATCCGTAACATAAGCAATTGTTTTCTCTGTACTAAATAAATCTAAAATTAAAAGATATAACAAAGGCTTTCTAAAAATAAACACAATAAAGCATAATACAATTAAAAATTTTGCATAATCTTTTCGATATTCTTTAAAATGACTTTTTTTTAAAGTCCGTTTTTTTCTTAATGCCATTTGCATTCTGTTTTATAATACCTACATGATATTTTAATAAACTTTGTTATTTCTGAACAAATATATTTAAAAAACACACTATACAAAAAGTCACTGAAAGAATCGAAAAAAGCAAACAAGATCAGCCTGATTTTGAAACTAAATTATCAAAGCCAATTTGATCGAACGTAATTCTATAAAGAAAATTAAAACGCAATTTTCATCGCTTTTTAACCACTGGCTTTTAGCTATTTACAAGTAAATCAATGCATTTCATTTTAAAAATAGGTTGCACAAACCGTTATTGTTTTTTATTTTTATGGAATCTGATGAAACTCTAATCATCCGATTTAATATTTTAAAATAGGAGAAATTTAAAATGAGCAACGACAAAAAACTAAAAGCTGTAGCTTTCGGAGAAGTACTTTGGGATATTTTTGACAATGAGAAAAAAATTGGCGGAGCGCCTTTAAATGTAGCGCTTCGTATGAAAGCCCTTGGCGTTGATTCTAATATGATTAGCTGTGTAGGAAATGATGCAGATGGAGAAGCAATTATAAATGAAGTCAATAAATTAGGCTTAGAAACAAAAACCATTCTAAAATCTGATGATTTCCCAACGGGTTTAGTAAACGTAACATTGGACGAAAGTAAATCTGCAACTTATGAAATTCTTTATCCTTCAGCTTGGGATAAAATTATTCTAAACGAAGAAGCGAGAGAATTAGTCGTAAACTCAGATGTTTTAATTTATGGAAGTTTGGTCTGCAGAGATGACGTTTCTAGAGAAGCTTTGGACGAATTGCTCAACACTCACACTTATAAAGTTTTTGATGTTAATCTTCGAAAACCACATTATGATTACGAAATTCTACAGCACTTAATGCAGGCAGCAAATTTCATCAAATTTAATGATGAAGAGCTAATGGAAATAAGTGCTGCATTAGATTCTCCTTACAATACTTTAGAAGAAAACATGAATTTCATTTGTTCTTTAACCAATGCCACAGCAATTTGTGTTACGAGAGGAAAAGATGGTGCTTTGCTTTTATGGGATAAACATCTTTATGAAAATGAAGGTTATACGGTAAAAGTTGAAGATACCGTTGGTGCCGGAGATTCATTTTTAGGCGCATTGATTACTTCTCTTTTAAATGGAAAAGAACCGCAAGCAGCCTTAAATTTTGCATGTGCAACGGGAGCTTTGGTCGCTGGATCCGCAGGTGGAAATCCTGAAATTTCAATATTTGACATTGAGAATTTAATCAATAAAAATTAATATTCCTTTAGATATGATAATCAAACCCGACAGGTTTTAAAAACCTGTCGGGTTTCGTTATAAAATATAGAAAGTTAATATTTATGAATTGCCTCCAGCTTTAACTGGGAGGTTAAAATTTCTGCTATAAAAACGCTTTAGCCAAATAATACTTTTAGGCTAAAGCCGTCACCAATATTCTATAACACCTCCAGCTAAAGCTGGAGGCAATTGAAAAAATTGCTTTTATTTAAAACCATTTCCTTTTTATAGTTAAAACATACATCTTTCCTTCTAAACATGGGAAATATGTAAATTTAAAATGTAATTATTTCTTCTTAATCAATATGGGGGCAGTAACTTGTGATTTCAAAATTATTAATGAAGAATGATGAAAAAACTACGAATTTCACTTATCAATATACACGGACTTTTGAAAGGTTCTGGTCTCGAAATCGGTCGAGATGCTGACAACGGAGGTCAGACCAAATATATATACGAATTAGCAGAATTTTTATCGCAACATGAAGATGTAGAACACGTTCATATTTTTACAAGATTAATAGATGATCCCGCTCTTTCGCCAGAATACGCTGTACCTGTAGAAATTATCAATGATAAATTGGACATAAGGCGAATTCCGTTTCTGGGAAAAAAGTACCGAGCAAAAGAACAGCTTTGGGAAGGCCTAGATACTTTTGTGAACGGCGCGATGCAACACATCAAACAGCACAACATTTTCCCAGATTGGATTCACTCTCATTATGCTGACGCGGGTTACGCTGCAGCCGAATTATCAGCAGTTTTAAATATTCCTTTCGCTCACACAGGACATTCTTTAGGATTCTACAAAAAGAAGAAATTAATCGAAAACGGAGAAACAGAAGAAGAACTTGAAAAAAAGTTTAAGTTTAAAGCAAGAATCGCCGCCGAAGAAAGAACATTAGAACTCGCAGAATTTATTGTTACTTCTACCGAACAGGAAATTGAAACCTACAAAGCCTACAAAAACTTCGAACTAGGAAAATACCACGCCATCTCTCCAGGAATTGACACCAGAAAATTTGTTCCATATTATTATCAAGAAAATGATTCGGATAAACAGATGGAAGAAGCGCAACGAAAATATTGGGTTGCCGAAAGCATTTCTAAATTTTTAACCAATCCGCACAAACCTATTATTCTGGCACTTTCACGACCTGATCGTCATAAAAACTTGAATACTTTAATTGAAGTCTACGGAAAAGACAAAGAACTCCAAAGCATGGCCAATCTGGTCATTTTTGCTGGTATTCGAAAAGACATTGCTAAAATGCCCGAATCTGAAAAGAACGTTTTAACCGATTTGCTTCTTTTGATGGATAAATACGATTTGTACGGAAAAATGGCAATTCCGAAGAAACATGATGTTGAAAATGAAGTTTCGATTATCTATCGTTATGCTGCAGAAAAAAGAGGCGTTTTTGTGAATTTAGCCTTGCATGAAAACTTCGGCTTGACCGTTATAGAATCAGCTAGTTCTGGGCTTCCTGTTGTGGTGACAAAAAACGGTGGGCCTTCAGAAATTATTCCTGTTTGCCAGAACGGAGAATTGGTAAATCCGCAAGAAGAAAGTCAGATCAAAAAAGCGCTACGAAATATTTTAACTGATGAAAATCAATGGAAATATTACTCAAATAATGGCGCAATTAATATTCAGAAACATTACAGCTGGGTAAGCCACATCAATCATTATGTAGATTTAATCAATGAAAATCTATCGGTTTCTTCGACTGGAATCAAAAAACAGCATTATCCAAATATTAATATAAGCCGATTGAAAAGAAAAATAGACCACTTATTGGTTTCAGATATTGACGGAACTTTAATTGAACCCAAACTAGCAAATCCAGGTTTGAAAGAATTAAAAGCTCATTTAACCAATCGTACCGATAAAATGGCTTTTGCAATGGCTTCTGGACGCAATTTGTCACTCGTAAAAAAAGTAATTGACGAAGAAGAATTCCCTTTACCCGACTTTATTATTTGTTCAGTCGGAACCGAAATCTATTATACAAACGGAACGGATTATATTTTGGATAAAGGTTGGGCCAAGTTTCTCTCTGGAAGATGGAAAAGAGAAGAAATTGTCAATAAACTGAAAGGCATAAAATGGATTAAACTCCAGGAAGAAGAAGCGCAAAATCCTTTTAAAATCTCTTATTATTATGATAAAGAACATTACAATCATGATGAGTTAATTCAAATTTTAGGAACAGGCTGGTACAAAGTCAATATTATTCCGAGTCACGGGCAGTTTTTAGATTTTATTCCGAAAAGAGCTTCTAAAGGAAATGCCATTAAGTTTTTATGCCGAAAATGGTCGATTCCTTTAGGAAATGTAATTGCTGCGGGGGATTCTGGAAATGATGTTGATATGTTTAGAGGGCCAGTGAAAGGAATTATTGTCGGAAATCGAAGTTCTGAACTTGCCGATTACGAAACATCCAAAAGTATTTATGTTGCTAAAAATTCAGCTTCAGAGGGAATTTTGGAAGGTCTAAAACATTATAAAGTCATAAAATAATTCATTCGGTGAGGGTGGAAAATTTAAACACATAGAAACATAGATTTTATATTTTGAGTTAAAAAAGAGTATTAAAAGAAACTAGTTTTTAACACATAGTAAACGAGAAGTCAACTTTGTCAAAGTTCAAAACTTTGACAAAGTTTAACGGTTAAAAGATCTATGTTTATTTCAACTAAATGAAATGCCCTTTTTCTCAAAATAAAACTATGCTTCTATTTGTTTAAAAAAATAAAAAATATACTAACAGTTTAAAATAAATAATAAAATGTATTCAGGTTCAGGATTTAGCAACTGGGAAATTGGAGATGTTGATGTATTTATAGATGAAAAAGGAATCCATCATTTATTTCATTTAATCATTCCCAATCACGATTATATTGCTCATGCCGTTTCAAAAGATGGTCTTTCGTGGAAACGAGTAAAAAACGCTTTATTTGTTGGCGATCCCGGAGAATGGGACGATGATATGTTGTGGACGATGCATATCAGTAAAAAATCGGATGGTGAAGGTTATGAAATGTATTATACTGGCCTTAAGCGCCAAGATAAGGGAATCGAACAAAAAGTAGGAAGAGCAATTTCTACCGATTTGCTTACTTGGAAAAAAGAAAATCTATACGGACTTCCGTTTAAAAGTGAAGCTCCTCATTATGAAGGTCAAAATAACAATCCACGACAATGGATTAGTTTTCGTGATCCATTTAAATACCAATACAAAGGAGAAGATTATTTGTTAATCTGCGCCCGAAGTGCCTCTGGACCAACATACCGCAGAGGCTGTATTGGTGTAGCAAAAAGAGAAAAAGAAGGTTATGTACTGCAAAAACCGCTTCACATTCCGTATGTTTATGATGATGTTGAATGTCCTTGTGTTTTTGAAATTAAAGGAACGCATTATCTTTTGGGATCAATTCGAGAAGACATAAAAGTTCGTTATTGGTCTTCTGGCGAATTTAGAGGAGAATATTCTGCTTTTCATAATAATGTTTTAATGCCTCAAGGAAACTATGCTGCAAGAGTTGTAAAAAACGGAAAACACTTTTTGGTTTATAATTTCTATTTTGCAGACGGAAACGTCAATACGCATCGTGTGATTCCGCCACCAAAAGAATTGGATGTCGATAAGAGCGGAAGGCTTCTTTTGAAAAGCTATTATTATTGGGAAAAACTATATCAGAAAACCATACTTCAAAAAGATTTGCCTCTCCCCTTACCTATTTTAGGAAATCCGACAGCAGAATTTGTTTTGGAAAATGAAAACAAATGGCGATTTGGATGCCGAAGCGGTTATGAAATTTATGGCTTCGAAAAACCTTCAAACGATTTTGTTTGGGAAGGAACATTGTCTGTTGAAGGAATGGGAAAAACAGGCTTTGTAATTGAATGTGATAAAGAAGGAACCGGATATTATATTTCGATTGATTTTATGAATGGTTTCGTGCAATTTAGAGCATGGGGATTTAATGAAAAAGATGTCAAGAATAATTTTATCTTTGAAAACATCCAAACCAATCAATTCGAAATTAGTGACGAAAAACAGATTTCCTTCAAAATTATCCGCTACGGAAATTATTATGAACTTTCGATAAATGACATTGTAAAACTAACTTTATTGGATTTTAAATACAATGAAGGAAAAGTAGGGATTTATGTCTGTTCGGCTGTAATTTCGATAAGCAATTCTAAAATTCACGTTATTCCAGAACCAGAAAACGAATATGCAGCTTCTGATCCTGAAAAATATGATAATGAACTTCAGCCAAATTCTTTAATTTAAACAATCATTGCAGTTAAATTTAAACACATAGAAACATAGAATTTCTGGTACTTAAAAAAGGCATTTTCACTTATATAATAATTCACATAGTTTTTCGTGCTGAACTTTGTCAAAGTTTTAAACTTTGACAAAGTTGTCGTAACAATCTTCACAAAAAATATAAAGAACAGGATAAGAAAGCTGTTTTTATTTTGAAAGATAAAACTTATATTGGCGTTTCAAACTGATAATTTTAAAAAATGCCACATAGCCCTTCTCCAGAAGATGTAAAGAGAATTTTCGAAAATTATTTTACTGCCGATATGAATATCTGGGCAGGATTTTCGGAGAAAATTAAAGTTCGTGAATTTGACAAATCTGAAATCATAAAAGATTATCATAGCGTCGAAAAATATCTCAATATTATAATTAAAGGATCAGCTGGACTATTTGTTTGGGATGGTAAAAGAGATATTTGCATCAATCTTCTTTATGAAAAGAGTTTTATTAGCGATTATATGTCTTTTCTAAATCAGAAGCCATCAGTTATTAAAACAGAAGCTTTAGAAGATTTAACGCTTTGGTCCATTTCGCTTCAAGATCTAAATGAATTGTACCAAAGATCTGAAACAGGTTTACGAATCGGAAAAGCTATTTCTGAAATACTTTATGTGCGTAAACAGCAAGAACAAATTAATCTATTGACGCTTTCTCCGCAAGAACGTTATTTAAAACTTATAGAAGGACGTCCAGAAATTTTTCAAAGAACACCTCTTAAAATCATCGCTTCATATTTGGGATTGACGGCAGAAAGTTTAAGCCGAATTCGAAAAAGAGTTATGGAAAAATGATTTCTTACCCAAAGTCAATTTTATTTTCATTTTCACTCGCTAAGTTTGCTTCACTAAACCAAACAAATTTAAAACGATGAAAAATAAAATCAACTTTGGCGCTATTATAGTTTATTATGTAATTGCTGTAATCTGCAGATATGCAGCCGTTAAAACTAATTTATTATCTGGAATAGAAAATCCATATTTAGTAATTTTACTTCGCGGTGTTGGTCCAGCTTTGGGTGCTTTGGCAGCAATAAAAATATTCTCTCTTAACAATCCAATGTCGTTAAAAGGAATTTATAAAAATGCAATTGTTCCGTTTGCCGTTTATTGGATTCTTCCAGCTGTTTTAATTGCAGGTGTTTATTATTTCACAATCGGTAAATTCCCAATTTTACTTATGTTTACTGTTTTAGTTTACGGACTTTTAGAAGAAATCGGTTGGCGTGGATTTTTGCAAGAACAATTAAAATCGCTTCCTAAATTTACTTCAATCTTGATTATTGCAATACTTTGGTTTGCATGGCATTTAAATTTCGAAACAACTCCAAGCAATATGATTTTCTTCGGAATCATTTTCTTTGGAACTTGGGGAATCGGAAAAGTATATACTTCTACAGGATCGTTATTGGCAGTTGCAGGAGTGCATTCTCTAAACAATTTCTTCCGTAATGGTTTGCATGAAACAGAACTTACTTTAATCGTAGTTTTATTAGTAATATGGGTTGGTTTTATTATTCTTTATAACAGAAAATTTAAAACTGTAGTAAATCCTGCATAGACTTTAAACCCCAAACTTTGTCAAAGTTTAAAACTTTGACTTCAACAAACCTTTATCTTCAATAAAATAACCACAATCATTGTCATTTCGACGAAGGAGAAATCTCCACAAGTAGCTCCGCAACGAAAATCCAATCTTTGTCGAGCTTCTCGCGGAGATTTCTCCTTCGTCGAAATGACAAAAATGTGAAAACCAACTTTATAATTTATCTTTCCTCGAAGTTCTTTACTCCCACTTTGACAAAGTTGACTCCCAATTTAATACGTGTTAAAAATTATTCTCCCTTAATTTAACCGTTCTGTAGTTTCCATTCTCAAACAATGTTCACTTCCTAAATACAAAGGATTTCCATGTTTCTCAGACCAAAATCCGTCTAAAACATCTTTTGTAATACATCTATAAACCGCAACTCCTTTATAGGTTTTATTGTCATCGCCTTTGTAACTAAAATTAATGACCAAAATATTATCTTTAAAGAAACCAGTTCCTTTTTGTTTATGCGAATTGATAAGCCAATCTGCCTTTATGCGATTGTTTTTATCTAAAGTCAGCGTCAAAACACCTTGGTATGTTATTTCATTACTTTCGTCCTGATTGCTTCCAGAAATGGAATAAGTACCTACTAAATCTTGTATTGTCATTTATTTAACCGCTATTTTTCAGCAAAAGTAAAAATTATCTTTTAAATCATTTTTTTTCTAATAAAAACGCATTCCAATCTTTTAAGATAAAAGTTGAAATTTTGTTAATTTCTTATAGAATTAAGTAAGAACATTTGAGATTTTATGATTAAATTGGTTGTATGAGAACAAATCCCGATGTACTTATTATTGGAGGCGGTCTTGCTGGTCTGGCAAGCGCTTTACACTTATCCAAAAAAGGATTGAAGGTAATTCTTATCGAAAAAAATACGTATCCAAAACATAAAGTCTGCGGAGAATATATCTCAAATGAAATCCTACCTTATTTATTTTGGTTGGATTTAGATGTTAGGGAACTTCACCCAACCAGTATTTCTAATTTTGAATTTACAGCACAAAACGGAAAAACAGCAAAAACCAAACTTCCATTAGGCGGTTTCGGAATCAGCCGTTATGCATTGGATAATTTCTTGTTTGAAAAAGCAACCAAAAATGGCTGTACCATTATAACCGATCACGTCTCTCATATTTCTTTTGAAAATGACATTTTTACTGTCACTACTTCTGAAGAAATTCTTTCATCAAAAATAGTCTTAGGCGCTTACGGCAAAAGATCAAATATTGATCAGGTTTTGTCAAGAAATTTCATTTCTAAAAAATCACCTTGGCTTGCCGTAAAAGGACATTACAAAGGAAATTTTGACGAAAGTCTTGTTGCTTTGTACAATTTTCAAGGCGGTTATTGCGGCGTTTCAAAAGTTGAAAACGACGTTATCAATATTTGCTATTTAGCCGATTTTGATACTTTTAAAAAATACAAAAACATCGAAGAGTACCAAAAATCAGTGCTTTATAAAAATAAAAAACTGAAAGCTATTTTTGAAAATAGCACTTCCCTATTCGAAAAACCTTTAACAATCAGTCAGATTTCATTCGATAAAAAAGAACCTGTAGAAAATCACATTTTAATGATTGGAGATACCGCAGGATTAATTCATCCCATGTGCGGCAACGGAATGGCAATGGCAATTCATAGCGCTAAAATAGCTTCTGAGCTTGTGCTTGATTTTTATTATGGAAAAATAGAATCGAGAAATGAATTCGAAAAAAAATACATTAAAGAATGGAAAAAGCATTTTAGCAAAAGATTATTCTTTGGTAGAATTTTAGCCAAAGCGCTGACACATAAAAATTTGACTCATATCATGACAACCGTTGCAGCATCCATTCCTGTTTTACTTTCGTTCATTATAAAACAAACGCATGGCCGACCAATAACAATTGAATAAATGGGTGTAAACACTAAATATAGAACAGAAGAAATTGAAATAATGGATGACTTTTCGCTTCAAAGCGAAGAGCTTATTGGCGCGTTAGATCAAATTGCTTCTATTAATCAATTGCTTGGAGGAAATAAACTGACGCTTCACGGCATAAAAGAGCTTTTAAAAAAGACGGATACTTCTCAAACCATTACCATCGCCGATATTGGATGCGGAAATGGAGACATGCTGAGAATGCTTGCCAAATATGGAAAAAAGCGAAATCTCAAATTCAAATTAATTGGAATCGACGCCAATGCTTTTACCATTGATTATGCGAAGAATCTTTCCAAAGATTTTCCAAATATTGAGTATAGTTGCATGGATATTTTTACCGAAGATTTCAATCAGTTAAAATATGACATTGTTTTGTGCACATTAACGCTGCATCATTTTACAACCAATCAAATTGCAGAACTAATCCATATTTTAAACCAAAATGCTTCAATTGGAATTGTCGTAAATGATCTTCATAGAAGCAAAATTGCGTATCGATTGTTTGAGCTAATAAGCGTTGTTTTCAATCTCAATGCAATGTCGCGTAACGATGGTTTGATTTCTATTTTAAAGGGATTCAAAAAAAACGAATTGGAGCATTTCTCCGAAAAACTAAATTTAAAAAACTATTCCATAAACTGGAAATGGGCTTTTCGCTACCAGTGGATAATTACTAAAATATGAGTGTAAAGATAATCACGGCTGTTAAACAGCTTCCGCAATATTCTCGAACGACCGAAGAAATACTTCCGTTTATAGACGTATGGCTTGAAGGTCAGGAAGAGCGTTTTATCAAAAAAGTAAAGAAGATATTTGAAGGCGCTTCTGTAGACAAGCGCTATTCCATCATGGATCCTTCGGAAGTTTTTACAGCTACTTCATTCGAAGAAAAAAATGATATTTATAGCCGCGAAATGATTGTTCTCGGACATCAAGTTCTCGAAAAAGCATTAGAAAAAACAGGCTGGGATCCGCAGAGCTTAGACTATATTATTACGGTAAGCTGTACCGGAATTATGATTCCTTCGCTTGACGCTTATCTGATTAATAAAATGAAATTAAGACAAGATATTGTTCGTCTTCCTGTAACCGAAATGGGCTGTGCAGCAGGAATTTCTGGAATTATTTATGCCAAGAATTTTCTAAAATCGAATCCTGGAAAACGTGCAGCGGTAATAGCAGTAGAATCTCCAACGGCGACTTTTCAGCTCGATGATTTCTCCATGCCGAATATTGTAAGCGCTGCTATTTTTGGAGATGGCGCGGCTTGCTGCTTATTGTCTTCAAAAGAAGAAGATGCTGGTCCTGAAATTCTCGACGAACAGATGTATCATTTTTATGATGCAGAACACATGATGGGTTTCAAATTAACTAATGGCGGACTGCAAATGGTTCTCGATATTGAAGTTCCTGATACTATTGCTTCTCATTTTGGTGACATTATTCATCCTTTTTTAAAGCAGAATAATCTCGAAATAAAAGATATTGACCACATGATTTTTCATCCCGGTGGAAAAAAAATCGTGACAACGGTTGAATCGCTTTTTGGTGGATTAGAGAAAAATATTGACGACACTAAAGAAATTCTCAAACAATATGGCAATATGTCGAGCGCTACGGTTTTATATGTTTTAGAAAACATTATGAATCGAAATCCGAAAAAAGGAGAAAAAGGTTTAATGCTGAGTTTTGGCCCAGGATTTTCGGCACAAAGAGTTTTATTACAATGGTAATTTGAAAGCTTATGAAATTAACTGATATTATAAAACAGCTTCCGTACAGCGAACCTTTTTTGTTTGTAGATGAATTGCTTCATGCAGATGAAAACGGCGTAACTGGAACTTATACCTTCAAAGAAAATCTTGATTTTTATAAAGGTCATTTCAAAAACAATCCTGTTACTCCAGGCGTTATTTTGACCGAAACAATGGCTCAGATTGGAATGGTTTGCTTGGGAATATTTCTGCTGGGAAATGAATTGGGAGAAAATACCGTGATTGCCTTCACATCTGCCGATATGGAGTTTTTAAAACCCGTTTATCCAAATGAAAAAGTAACGGTAACTTCGGAAAAATTGTTCTTTCGTTTTGGAAAATTAAAATGCAATGCGATAATGAAAAATGAAGCTGGACAAGAAGTCTGCAGAGGTGTTCTGGCAGGAATGATAACAAAAAGATTATGAAAAAACGAGTTGTTATAACAGGTCTTGGAGTCGTTGCGCCAAATGGTGTTGGAATTCCTGCGTTTACTCATGCGCTGCAAAATGGCATTTCGGGTATTCGTCATGATTCTCAGCTGGAAGAATTGCAATTTTCTTGTCAGATTGTAGGTCAGCCGCCAATATCTGAAGAGTTGAAAGGACAGTATTTTACAGAACTCGAACTTCGCGGATTTAACAGCACAGGGATTTTATACGGCGTCATTGCAGGTATGGAAGCTTGGAACAATGCGGGATTGTCAATAAATGAAAATCCAGATTGGGATAGCGGCGCAATCTTTGGAGCTGGAACTTCTGGAATTGATAAATTTCGTGAAAGCATTTATAAAATTGACGAACTGCAAGTCCGAAGATTAGGAAGCACCGTTGTTGCCCAAACTATGAACAGTGGCGTAAGCGCTTATCTTGGAGGTAAAATCGGATTGGGAAATCAGGTAACTACCAATTCATCGGCTTGTACTACGGGAACTGAATGCATATTAATGGCTTATGACCGCATACGATCTGGACAAGCAAAACGGATATTAGCGGGAAGCACTTCTGACAGTGGTCCGTATATTTGGGGAGGATTTGACGCGCTTCGTGTCTGTTCTTCCAAGTTTAATGAGAGCCCCGAAGAAGGTTCAAGACCAATGAGTGCTTCGGCAGCAGGATTTGTTCCTGGAAGTGGCGCAGGAGCTTTTGTAATTGAAGATTTGGAAAGCGCTTTAGAACGCAACGCTACTATTTATGCCGAAATATTGGGCGGAAATGTCAATTCGGGCGGACAGCGCGATGGCGGAAGTATGACCGCTCCAAACAACACAGCCGTTCAAAGATGCATTAAAAATGCTCTAGAAAATGCAGGAATACATCCACACGAAATTGATGCCATCAACGGACATTTAACGGCTACTACAAAAGATAGTTTGGAAATTGAAAATTGGGCAAAAGCATTAGACCGAAGCAGTTCTGATTTTCCATTTATTAATTCGCTGAAAAGCTTAACTGGACATTGTTTAAGTGCTTCTGGAAGTATTGAAAGTGTTGCTACGGTATTACAGCTTCATGAAGGTTTTTTATTTGGAAATAAAAACTGCTCTGATCTTCATCCTGAAATTGCTGCATTAATTGATCCTTCAAAAGTACTTTTAGAAACTATTAAAACTAACCCCAAAATAATTGCAAAAGCCAGTTTTGGTTTTGGCGATGTAAACGCGTGTGTAATATTTAAAAAATTCGAAAATTAAAATGGACAGACAAGAACTTACCGCAAGATTAAAAGTAATTATAAAGCCTTTTGCGACCAACACAGAAGCTTACGACAATTTAACTGAAGAAACAGACTTCATTAAAGATCTCAATATAAACTCTGCTAATTTGGTTGATATTGTACTTGATATTGAAGAAAATTTCGACATCGTAATTGACAATGCCGATATGGAACGAATGCTTGATGTGAAAACTGCTTTGGAAATCATCGAAACCAAACTCGCAGCAAAATGATTGGCAATGACATTATAGATCTCGCGCAGTCACGTAAAGAAAGTAATTGGCAACGGAAAGGTTTTATAGAAAAGCTTTTTACGGCTGATGAACAACGGCTTATAAGAAATTATGATGAACCAGAAGTCATCGTTTGGCTTTTGTGGAGCATGAAAGAGGCTGCATATAAAATCTATAATCGTCAAACCAAAATTCGCGAATTCAGTCCCAAAAAGCTTATTTGTTTTATAGATTCATTAGATATAAATAATTCATTTGGGAAAGTAGTTTGCGATAAAAATATTTATCACACTAAAACTATTTTATCGTTAGAAAGCATTCATACAGTTGCTGTTACCAATTTTAAAGATATAAATAATGTGATTGAAGTTGAAAATAAAGAAATTGTAAAAGACGAAAACGGTATTCCGTATTTGAAAATTTCTTCCAATGCGCTTCAAGATATTTCAATTAGTCATCATGGGCGTTTTGAAAAGAGGATTATTATAAAAAAATAATTTAATCATCTAATTACCAAATACCCTATTACAGGAGTTTCTATTCAGAATATTCTTTATATTTGATTTATATGTTAAATTCATATTCACCAGAAAGCAAAAATCTATGAAAATATTTTTTACAAAAACGGTATTGCTTTTACTTTTCTTAACCTTATTTTCTTGTGAAAATAAAAAACCTAAACCAGTCGCAAAACCTGCCTATAAAGCGGGTGTAATTTTATCTTTTGATGATGCTTATGTCGACGAATGGTCGGAAGCTGATCAAGTTTTGCGAAAATATTCTTGGAAAGCTACTTTTAACGTCTGCAGAATTGATTCGATTGGAGCACCTGAAATTAAAAAACTGCTCGAAATGCAAAAATACGGTCATGAGATTGCCGGACATGGCTATCATCATTACAATGCTGTTAAGTTCACGCAAAAATATAGCGTCAAAGAATATCTAAAACAGGAAATCGATCCAATGATTATTTCTATGAAAAAAAAGTCTTTCAACGTTACTTCGTTTGCTTATCCTTACGGCGAAAGATCAGATTCGCTGGACAAAGCACTATCTCCTCTTTTTAAAATTATTAGAGGAAGAGCATTTGGAGGCGAAATTCCAGAAAAGCAAGACAGCTATTTTAATAATTCCAAAATCGTATTTGCATTTGATATTGATAACAGCCACATTCATTTTAGCATTCCGTATGTATTGGAGTTATTAGATTATGCCAAAAAGAACAATAAAATTCTACTTTTATGCGGTCATAAACCCGTGAAAGAAATCACTGAAAATTATCAGGTGAAAATCGAAACTTTAGAATTTATATGCAAATACATGAAACTGAATGATCTTAAATTCTATAAACTTTCAGATTTAGATAATTTGCTTCCGCCACAGCTTTAATCCAGAAAATAGAAATTATAAACAATGAAGATCCATCTTATTTTTATGCTGGCTGTCGTAACGGTTTGTCAGGCTCAAATAAAAAAAACTGTAATCAAAGCTTCTTCAAAAATCTGTTATATAAAAGAAGAAAATGAAGAAAAAACGAAATGGTATTTAGATTCAAAAGCAAAACCAGATTTATACGTAACCAATAAAACTCCCAAAGAGAAAACGGTAACTTTTTATACTAATGAAGATTCCATCATCATAAAATTAAAACCTGGAAAAAAGTTTGATTTTGCAGTCCTTTTAAATAATACCGACAGCTGTTATACACGAGTTGAATGTCCGCCTTTACAAAACTTTTCAAAACTCAAACCTGAAATACACGATACAATTCCTTTTGTGCTTTCAGCGTATAACAACATCATTTTCAAGGTTAAATTAGACGATAAAGAAACGCTGGATTTAAAATTTGATTCAGGAACAACAGATTTTATTTTAACGAACGATATGCTCAATCAGCTAAAATTAAGTAATTTAAAAGGTCATAGTTTTAAACTAGGAAATCAAATTTGGAAAGATCAGGAAATTTATCCTGTAGAATTATCAGGACAAGGAACTGTGGGACGTTTTGGCTGGAATATATTTGATGGTAAAATTGTAGAAATTGATTATGATAAAAAGCTTTTTATAATTCATTCTAAACTGTCCAAACAAAATAAAGATTACACAAAATTGGATATGGAATTTACACATACTTTATTTTGTATTCAAGGACAGCTTCAAATAAAAAATGTAGTTTATAAAGGACGTTTCCTTTTTGACAATGGCTATCAGCGCACCGCAATGCTTGATCAGCAGATAATGCAGGAACAGCAATACCCGAAAGAGAGTTTGCCTGTTCTGAAGAAAGTGATTTTAAAAAATGGTCAAGGCGTAGAAGTTCCAGTTCTGACAGTCAAAAACGAAAAACTTTATTTAGGAAATTTATGTCTGAATGATGTACCAGTACAATTACTAACAAAAGACAATCCAGCCCGATTTAAAACTCATATTCTTGGTAGCGAAGTTTTAAAAAGATTTAATACCATTTTAGATTTTCAGAAAAACAAAGTCTACTTAAAACCTAATTCATTATGGAATGAACCTTATACCGAAGGCTCATAAAAGAATGACATTTATAGAAAAACTAAACGAATCTAATTCAAGAATTTTTTTCAGAGAATAGAATAACTTTTAATTACTTTTATCACTTTAAAACTCATTGATCATGGGTTTCCATTCAGCAATATTAATCGGTAATGAATAAAGTTTTATTAGTCGAAGACGATCCAAGAGTTGCTTCTTTTATAACAAGAGGACTCGAAGAACAATTGTATCAGGTAAAAAACGTCAGCAAAGGTTTTGATGCCATTAATGAAGTAATGGAAAATACCTACGACATTATCATTCTCGATATTATGCTTTCTGATATTTCTGGTTTTGAAGTCTGCGAGGTTTTAAGAAATCGAAAAATAATCGTTCCTATTCTTATTTTAAGCGCACTCGATACTCCGCAAGAAAAAGTGAGAGGATTAAAAGCTGGAGCCGATGATTACTTGGCAAAACCTTTTTTGTTTGAAGAACTTCTGGCGCGAATAAATGCGCAGCTTCGTCGTACAGAATTTAGTTCTGGTGTTTTAGATTTCCAGTCTTATGCGGGAATCAAAATCAATATGAAAGAGCAAAGTGCTAGCAGAGACGGTAAAGAATTAAATCTCTCTTCTCGAGAATTAAAGCTTTTGATCTTTTTTATGAAAAACAGAGAAACTGCTTTGTCCCGAATTGCTATTGCTGAAGCCGTTTGGCATATGGATCTCGATATGAGTATAAATACGGTTGATGTTTATATTAATTATTTAAGAAATAAAGTCGACAAGAATTTTTCTTTTCCGCTAATTCATACTGTAAAAGGTACTGGATATATGCTTAAAAATAAGGTTCATGAATCTTAAAAATAAACTTGCCAGAAATTCTACACTGCTTTTTGCTTTTATCTTAGGCCTTGTTCTTATTGGATCTTTTTTGCTTTTTAAAAGCCACAGAAAAGATTTGTATTATGAAAAGCTTGAAGACAACGCCTTAATCACTGCTTTTTTCTATTTTGAAAAAGATGAAATAAGAAAAATGGACAGTGTAAGTTATAAAGACATAGAAACGCAATTCAATAAAATTGCCAATCAATCTATCCGAATTTATAATGCAAAAACCAAGAAACTGTATTTGCGCGATGATGTTCCTGTTGTATTAAGTGATCGAAACTTAAAAGCTATTTCACGAGACCAAATTCTGCATTTTACAATAAATCAGAGGCAATTTAGCGGATTATATTACAAAGACAATCAAGGTGATTTTATTATTGTTGTTTCTGGAATTGATGATGTTGGAAATCAGCAGTTAGAAATGCTTGCCATTGTATTTTTTAGTTTTTATCTGGCAGGAATTGCGCTTAATTATCTTTTAGGAAGATTTTTAGCAAGACAAACTTTCAGACCTTTTGCAGATGTAATTTCGAAGGTAAATACCATTACAACAGAAAATCTTCATTCAAGACTTGAAATGCCAACCGTTAGCGGAAAAGATGAAATAAAAGAGCTTATTACAACTTTTAATTATCTTTTAGAAAGACTTGAAAAAGGTGTTGCGATACAGAAAAACTTTCTTAAAAATGCTTCTCATGAACTAAAAACTCCACTTACTTTTATTATTGGAGATATCGATGTTTCGCTACAGCATCCTAGAACAAACGCACAATATGAAGAAGTTTTAAAATCACTTCGAAAAGATACTTTCCATTTAAAATCAACTCTAGATGGATTGCTTATTCTGTCTGGACTAGAGCTTTCAGAACCTGACCAGATGGAAATGGTAAGAATTGATGAAATTTTATGGAATATAATCGAAAAGAAAAACATCGAATATCCTGAAGTAAAAGTTACGCTTAATTTGGACGCTATTGCCAATAATGAAGATTTATTGTCTGTAAATGGCAACAGACACATGCTTTTTATTGCTTTGTATAATATTATAGACAATGCCATTAAATTCTCTTTTCCTTTGCAGGTCAATGTAGTTGCTTCTGAAAATCAAGGAAAGCTCCTTTTAAAAATAATAGATCAAGGTTCTGGAATTGATGAAAAAGACATTGCTTCGATTTTTGATTTATTTTTTAGAAGTGATCGCACGAGACATATCCAAGGGCAAGGATTGGGACTTTTTATTACCATGCAAATTCTTAAACGCCATAACATCGCTTTAACAGTAGATTCTGAACTTGAAAAAGGCACTGTTTTCTCTCTCCTATTTCCTTAATTTTTTTAATAAAAACAAAGTCTTTTCTTGGTCAGAAAAACTGTTTTTTATCAATTCGTAACATTTACATAATACTCTAATCTATCTCTAATCTTGTTTAAATCTATCTCTAATGCCTTATTCCATGAGATCTGAGACAAACTGCTTGATAATAAAGCGATAGCTATTTTTTCATGAAATAACATCTTCATCATTTTAAATTAACAAAGAATTGTTTTTTGATTTTTCGTTAACATAAGCCTTAAATCGGATTGAAGCAAAGAGATTTTATTTGTCGTGGATAAAAACTAATAAATAACATGACAAAACTAAAACTCTTTTTTTCGGCTTTGATGCTTCTTACCGCAGGAAGTATTTTTGCCCAGATTACAACCTCGTCCTTGTCTGCAAAAGTCAATGATGGAACAAGTGCTGTTATCGATGCAGATGTTACCCTAACACATTTGCCTACAAATGCAGTTTACAGAGCAAAAACAGACAAACAAGGTAGGTTTAGCTTCGAAAACTTAAATGCGGGTGGTCCTTACGAATTAGAAATAAAAAGTAACGACACGAAAGATTACTCAAATGCACAGATTTTTTTAGCTCTTGGCGAAAATGATCTGCCAACAATTGTAGTTGGAAAAGCAGATAATAATGTATTAGAAGAAGTAGTAATTACAAGTTCTAAACCTTCTTCTAAAAACAATGGCACAAGTATTAATGAAAAACAAGTAAACGCACTTCCTTTAATTAATAGAGGAATTCAGGATGTTACAAAACTTGTTCCTCAAAGTTCTAACAACTCTTTTGCAGGTACCAATTTTAGATACAACAACGTTACAATTGACGGTTCGATAAATAATGATGCCATCGGATTTAGTCCGTCTTTAGGAGGACAATCTGGAACTTCTGGAATGCCAGGAAGCAGTACACGTTCAAATTCTATCAGTTTAGATGCGATTCAAGATATTCAAGTTTATATTGCTCCTTATGATATTAAATTAGGAAACTTTTTAGGAGGAAGTGTAAATGCTGTGACAAGAAGTGGTACAAATACTGTGAGCGGATCTATTTACAGTTACGGAAGAAGTGCAGCTATAACAGGACCAAACAATGCTGGTGATGGCTCAAAAATGCCAAGTTCTTTTGGAGATTATCAAGTAGGTTTTAGATTAGGGTTGCCAATTATCAAAGACAAATTGTTCTTCTTTACTAATATGGAATATGCAGAAAGAACAGATCCTGTCTTTTACAATGCTGGACAAACAGATTCTAACGGAAAATTAACTTCATTAGTTGATAACGCAACTGCAGAACAGATTTCGCAATTCGTAAAATCAAACTACGGATTTGATCCAGGAACTTATGGTTCATACAATAACTTCTCGAAAAGCCAAAAATTCTTCAATAAGATTGACTGGAAAATCAATGAGAAAAACTCACTTTCGTTAAGAAACAATACCGTAATTTCTCAAGCGACAAACTTAGAGCGTGATGCTGCAAACTTTAGATTTGCAAGTATGGACTTTACTCAGAAAAACCAAGCTATCAGTACGGTTTTAGAATTAAAAACACATTTCAACAGCCAATGGTCTAACTCTTTTATTGCAAGTTATTCGGCAATAAAAGATTATCGTGATCCAAAATCTAGTAATATCATGTTTCCTCAAACAGAAATTGGTTACAATGGAGGAACAATTTTCTTAGGAAATGATCGTGAAGCAACTGTTTTCAACATGAAACAAAACACTGCTGAAATCACAGACAACTTAACTTATAAAACAGGAAATCATACTTTATTATTTGGTACTCACAATGAATTTTACGACATCAACTATGGTTTTGTAAATGCGCTTAACGGAAGAGTTTCATACAAATCTCTTGATGATTTCTTCAATAAACTGCCTACTCGTGTTCGTGGAACTTATCCGTTTGACGGTTCAACAAGAGACGAAATCTTCAATAATCCGTATGCTAAATTCAAAATAAACATGTATAGTGCTTACGTTCAAGACGAAATTAGAATTGGAGACAAATTAAAAGTAGTTCCAGGTGTTCGTGTAGATTATACTGATTTACCAAACAAACCTAAATTGAGCGAACAAGTACAAAATTCTCCTGAAGATCCAAATTATGGAACAACTTATACGTATACGCCATTAAATCAAATAAAAAATAACTTCTTTAGCTCAGCATTAGTTTCGCCAAGAGTTGGATTTACTTACAATGTAGATGAAGACAAAACGTTTGTTATTAGAGGTGGATCTGGTGTATTTACAGGAAGAATTCCGTTTGCGTGGTTAGGTTATGCTTATTATAATGATGGTGTTGGATACGGAAGTTATGACAAAAACAATTTAACTGCTGCTCAAGTTGCGGCGGCGGGAGATCCTTTGGCAACTGGTGGACTTAATGGTTACCACAATGCTACACCAAAAGTTCAAGCCGATTTAGTTGATAATAATTTTAAAATGCCAGCTGTTTTAAGAAACTCATTGGCTTTTGATAAAATAATTGACGGTTACAAATTTACTCTTGAAGGTATGTACACAAAAGTAATTCGTGACTTAGAATTCCAACAAGTAAATAAAACGGACAATCCGACTTATTTTTCTTACGATACTAAACATGAAATGCCAATTTATGCTGCAAACATAAATTCTGCTTTTTCAAATGCTTATTTGTTATCAAACACAAATAAAGGATACCGTTACAGTATTACCGAAATGATTTCTAAAACTTACGATTTTGGTTTCAACTTTATGGTGGCTTATACTTACGGAGATTCTAGAGATATCACAAATGGAATTCGTAACTCTATGGAAAGTAACTTCCAAATGAACCAATCTTTAACTCCAAATAATCCTCAATTGGCAACTTCTAACTTTAATATCAAACACAGAATTGTTTCTAATGTAGGTTACGGCGTAAAAGTTGCTCCAAACAACACTTTATCAGCAAATGTATATTTCAATGCACAATCAGGAAATCCGTTTTCATGGGGATTTGTTAACTCAACAATTGCAGGAACTGGACAAGCGGCAGGTTTAGCTTATATCTTTAAAGATGCAGCAGAAGCAGCAAAATATATTGGAGTGAGTTCTGCAGGAGTTCCTTCTGCAACAGCAGCACAGCAAGTAGCAGATTATGAAGCTTTCATTAACGGAAATGATTATTTAAAAAGCCGTAGAGGAAACTTCACAGAAAGAAACGGAGATACAACTCCTTGGAACATTCAAGCCGATTTAAAATTAATGGATGAAATTCAGGTTACTAAAGTTGGAACTTTCCAAATTTCGTTCAGCATGGCAAATATCGGAAACCTTATCAATAAAGATTGGGGAAGAAGTTATTTTGTTCCTAACACTTATAATTCAACAGCAAGTCTTGGTTTAACAAAATCAGGAAACTTAGGAGGAGTTGCAACAGGCGATCCTACTTATACTTTCCAAAAACCAAGTACTTCACCTTATACTGTAGATCAATTAGCTTCAAGATTCCAAGGTCAGCTTGGCTTAAGATATTCGTTCTAAAAGATGTGTTTTTTTTATTTTTGATTATCTCTCAGTTTCTGTTTTATGAAACTGGGAGATTTTTCTTTAAAGCCATAAAACAAAAGACCACTCTCAAAAAAGAGAGTGGCCTTAAACAAACCAAAATTTAAATAAATGCTACTTTTATAAAGGCAGAATATTGTAATTCGTTCCTTTTTTGGTGTTAAATGTCACGGTATAACCAATAGACGATTTCTCGCTTTTTATATTGAGTTTTTCAATAATAAAAGGCTCTGCAGATCTTATTGTGCAAATTCCTCCATTATTAGACAAAATCTTTGCTTGACTCATTTTGCCATTATTCCATTTTATATCTACAGTAAAATTGCCTTTGGCTTTAATGCCTTTGATTTCGCCGTCTGTCCAAGCATCTGGTAAAGCTGGAAGCAAATGAATTTCTTTGTTCTGACTTTGCAATAGCATTTCTATAACTCCTGCTGTTCCTGCAAAATTTCCATCAATCTGAAAAGGCGGATGCGCATCAAACAAATTCGGGTAACATCCTCCATGTCTGCTGTATTCCGTATTATTTTCTTTCGTTAATCTCAACTGGTTCTTGAATAATCGATAAGCATGATTTCCGTCTAAAAGTCTTGCCCACATATTTACTTTCCAAGCCAAACTCCAGCCAGTTCCGTCATCTCCACGAAGTTCTAGCGTTTTTCTAGCTGCCTCGGCCAATTCTGGCGTTTTCAATGGCGAAATTAAATTAGCTGGATGCAAAGCATAAAGATGCGAAGTGTGCCTATGATGCGGATCTTCTTCTTCAAAATCTTTGTACCATTCTAATAATTGTCCCTTACTGCCTATTTGAAAAGGAAGTAATTCACTTCCAGCTTTGTCTACTTTTTTTCTGAATTCTGAATCAATATTTAAAACTTTTGAAGCTTCCACTGTATTTTCGAACAAATCTTTAATAATTCCAATATCCATTGTAGAAGCCGTCGTTACAGTTCCTTTCTTTTTTCCGTCGTAATAAAACATGTTTTCTGGTGAAGTTGAAGGCATTGTTACCAAATATCCGTCTTTATCCTTTTGCAACCAATCTAAACTAAACTCAGCCGCACCTTTAATAATCGGATATACTTTTCTTAAATATGCTGTATCGCCTGTATATTCATAATGTTCCCACAAATGTCTGCTTAACCAGTTTGCTCCCATATACCAGTTTGCCCACATTGGGTCTCCTTTACCAAAATCTCCAACAGGATTGGTCATCGCCCAGATATCTGAATTATGATGCAAAACCCAACCATTAGCATGGTAATAACTTTTTGCTGTTTCCGCTCCTGTCACAGAAACATTTTTAATGAATTCGTCAAGCGGAAAAAACAATTCAGACAAATTTCCAGATTCTACTGGCCAATAATTCATCTGTAAATTAATGTTTGTGGTGTAATTACTGCTCCAAGGTGCACGAAGTTTATTGTTCCAAATTCCTTGCAAGTTTGCAGGAGTATTGTGTGTGCGTGAAGACGAAATCAATAAATAACGTCCAAACTGAAAAAATAAAGCTTCTAATCCTGCATCTTTTTCTCCTTTTGCGTAATGCTCTAATCTTATGTCTGTAGCCAGATTGGCTTTGCTGGTTTCGTTTTCATTCAATTTTAATGAAACTCTATTAAATAATTTTTGAAAATCAGCAATATGTTCTTTTAATAAATTATCATACTTTTTGCCAACCGCTTTCTTAATCGGATTTTCAGCCAATTGATGCTCATTTTTACCTTGACTGTCTGGACATTTATCAAATCCGTTGAAACTTGTCGCGGCTGAAACAAAAAGCAAAATTTCTGAAGCATTTTTTATGACCAGTTTATTTCCGTCAGCACTTATTTCTCCATCTTTTATAACTGGTTTAATAATCAGTTCAAAACGCATTCCTCTGCATCCAGATGGATCTTCATAAACAATTGGTTCTTTATTGTAGTCAATATAATTCGGATCTGAGTGAGAAGGCGCTTTTCCTTTTAAAACCAATGCTTTATCGTTTATTGATTTTTCGTTTCGCAAAAGACTCGTCACATCAAGTGTAACTGAAAGTTTCTTTACTTGATCTGCAGAAAGTTTAATTACAATGCATTGCGCAGGTGCAGAAGCAAAGATTTCTCTTTTATAATTTACACCACCAACTTTGAAATCTGTTGTTGCTAATCCTGTTTGTAAATCTAGACTTCTATTATAAGAATCCGTTTTTTGCCCTCCAAAATCCTGTTTCAGAATAAGATCTCCCAAAGGCATAAAACTCTCACTATAAGCTCCCTGCATATTTTTAGTAAGCTGATATGCCTTCTCGAAATCTTCATTTCTCAGCGCTTCTCTAATTAAAGCAAGATTCTTAAAAGCATCTGGATTTACGTTTTTCTGCACAGGTCCTCCACTCCATAAAGTAGCTTCATTCAACTGAATTAATTCAGAATCTACTCTTCCAAAAACCATTGCACCCAAAGTACCATTTCCAATTGGCAACGCTTCTGTCCATTCCACAGCTGGCTGATTGTATTGCAATTTCAAATCCTGCGCATAACCAGAAAATCCAGTTACTAACAGAATTACAAAAACCTTTTTAAGACAATGATGAAACATGGTATTTTAATTAATAATTTATAATTAACAATTCACAATTAATTGATTTTCAATTTTAAAACTGTTATCGAATAAGCAGGAAGATCCAAATCTTGTTTTCCTTTTGTGATTTTATATTCGCTTTGTTTTGGAGTGATTTTTTTTGGATCAGCAAAAGTATTTTCGTCTTGCGTATTTGAGCTTGACAATCTTATAATAGAACCTTTAGAACCTAATTTTGCTCCTTTTAAATCAATGCTAACTTCTTGACTTGAAGCTGCTGTATTAACCAGTTTTACGATAATTTCTTTGCTATGTATGTCTTTTACTGCCGATGCATACAAATCATTTTGACCAATTAACGCTTTTCCGTCTTTTGTAATATTTAAAAGATCTGTTCCTTTATTGGTCGAAAATAATTGCTGCACATAATAATTCGCTGAACCGTAAGATTCTAAATTATTAAACCAAATCATATCAGGTGTCCATTGCCAAGCATCTTCATGAGCCATTAAAGGTGCGTAAGACGATAATTGAACTACTTCTGCATTTCTTTCTAATCCTGTCATAAAAGCAGCCTCAGAAAATGCACATTCCCAATTGTTTCTATTATTCGGATTTGCTCCTGAAACACTTTGCGCCGCATATTCTCCTGCAAATATTTTTGGCCCTTTTCTATCATAATTATCGTAACGACCGGCATTTTCTCTAAACCATTTCGGACTTTCATAATAATGTTCGTCTACCAATTCTGCATTCAGCTTTTTAAGTTCAGCCATAGCATAATCAAAATGTTCTCCTTTTGGCGAAGGCCCGCTTCCAGAAACTATGATGATATTTGGGTATTTTGCTTTTATTGCTTTTTCAAAAACTTTGTAGCGATCAATATAATCTGGTCCCCATTGCTCGTTTCCAACTCCAATATATTTTAAATTAAATGGTTTAGGATGTCCCATATCCGAACGGATTTTTCCCCAAGTTGTCGTAACAGCGCCATTGGCAAATTCGATCAAATCTAAAGCATCTTGAATGTATGGATCCAATTCATCCATCGGAGCTAATTCTCCTGTGTTGTATTGACAAGCCATTCCACAGCTTAAAATTGGCAAAGGTTCTGCTCCAATATCTTCTGAAAGCTGGAAATATTCGTAAAACCCTAATCCGAAACTTTGAAAATAATCAGGAGTTTGCTTGTGATTGAATTCGACATTCCAACGGTTCATCATCGTTTTTCTTTCCTCTACATTTCCAACCGATTTTTTCCATTGATAACGATCAGATAAAGTTCTTCCTTCAACAATACAGCCTCCAGGAAAACGTAAAAATCCAGGTTTTACATCATACAAAAGTTGTACAAGATCTTTTCTAAGTCCGTTTTTTCTCCCTTTCCAAGTATCTTCAGGAAACAACGAAATCATATCCAAATCAATCGTTCCCGTTCCTTCAAAAGTCAGTTTTAGTTTGGCTTTTGCTTCTGTTTGTGTACCAATAATTTGTGCTTTGTAATTTGTCCATTGCTCTGATTTTGGAACAATGCTCGTTTCTCCAATTACCTTTTGATCTTTATCTATTAATTGAACAATAATTTTTTTAATTGCTCCATTTGGATTCGCAGCTTTCAAAGAAAGATTGTATTTGGCATCTTTCTTCACTCCCATTCCTCTAAATCCTTCATTTATTAAAGCATAGCCTTTATCATTGTTTATCTCTACTCGACAGAAATTGGTATTAGTAGCCGATAAATTTATTGGCGTGGCACTACCCGATTCTTTATTCATGGAAGATCTTTTGGTGTTAGGCTGTTCCCAACCCATTAAAGGTTTATCAAATTCAAAAGATCTGTTTTTAATCATTTCAGCGTATAATCCTCCATCTGCAGCAAAATTGATGTCTTCAAAAAACAAACCGAACATTGTTGGTTGGATTTTAGTAATCGTTTTTGAAGCATCAACTTCTAAAGTCGCTTTTTGAGCATTTAGATAAAAACTGCTCATTAATAGACCGCAAATAGTAAATTTTCTGATATTGTTTTTCATAATTTTGGTATGAGATGGTTATTTTTTTACTGCCTCTAATTTAGCAGGAAAAGCCGATTCTCCATCTAAATTAATCACTTTTAAAACATCAACATTTTTACTTTCAACAGCATATTTAAAATAATCTGGTTTGTTTTTTCCCCATTGAACAGTACAATTTTGAACTTTAATACTTTCAGCGTTATCAAAATAAAAACCTGATGTACTTCCTTTTACAAAACCTTCAACATTTGCTGGGCGTCTGTCATATAATCCGCCAGAAAAAGAAGTTGTTTTATCTATAAAAACGCTCACATTATCAAAAACAATATTCTTGATTTTATCTTTAGATTCACCGCTTACAAATACACCGTTTTCTCCTGTGCATTGAATATTAGAAAAATAGATATTTCTAATTTCTCCCACTTTCCCTTCAGTAGCTCCCTTTGGAAAACGCCAGTTCGCATCTTTATGATTCCCTTTTGCTCTGCTGAAAGCTGTAACATAAATTGGTTCTGCTTTTCCCCACCAAGTATCTGTTTTTAATTTACTTTCTATAATGATATTAGAAAAAATAACATCGCTTACCGTTCCTTCATCTCTGTTCTGGATTCCTAAAGCGCGATTGCTGTTTTTAATGATACAATTATTAAAAACAACTTGTCTAATCGCGTCCATATTTTCTGAACCAATTTTAATTGCACAGCTACTGCTTGTCATTGTACAATTTGTAACGGTAATATTTTCGCAAGCGCCAAATTCTTCAAATTCTCTTCTGTTTTTCAAACAAATGCAATCGTCACCACTTTCAATATAACAATCACTTATTCTAACATTTTTTGAATGATCCAAATCGATTCCGTCACTGTTACGCACTTTTAAACTGTTCAACAAAGTAATTCCACTGATGACAACATCATTACAGCCAATTAAATGAACGGTCCAATAAGCTGAATTTCCGATATGAACATCTTTGATTCTTATATTTTTTCCGCCAATAATTGTTAAAACGTGCGGTCTTGGATCTAATACATTAAACGGTTTTAAAATATAGGCATCATCTTCCTCTGCTCCCATAAAAGAAATTCCGTTTCCGTCTATTTTGCCGCTTCCGCTAATGGTAAAATCTTCTATATTTTCTCCTCCAATCCAAATTGTTCCTTCTCCGGGATTCGTTCTGAAAGCGCTTTTTGTATACAGTTTTTCATCTGGACTTGCCAATAATTTAGCTCCTGCTTCGATATGCAAATCGACTTTTGATTTTACATCAATTGGTCCTGATAGAAAAGTAAATGGCGCTGGAATTAAAACTCTTCCACCCGTTTTGCTGCATTCATCAATTGCTTTCTGAATTGCGGCTGCATCATTTGTTTTTCCGTCTCCTTTCGCTCCATATTTCTTAACGTCGTAGATTTTCTGTGCCGAAACAGTTAAGGAAATACAGAAAATAAGTATCGCGATTATAGATTTCTTTTTCATGTTTTTTATTTTTTTAATGCCACAAAGACTCAAAGGCACAAAGTTTTTTTTCTTTAAGTTTTTTTTCACGCAGATATTGCAGACTTGGGCAGATTTTATTTGATTTCTTTAAAAAATCTGCTGAATCTGCTTAAATATTTTTAAATCTGCGTGAAACAAATTTTACAATTATTGGCAAAAAAACTTCTAGTCTTTGTGCCTTTGTGGCCAACTACTAGTGTGCTGGCAATTCAAATTTATTTTGCTCTGGTTCTATTTTTCTTTTTAAAGATTCGTTGTCCAAATTACTTGACGAAACATCTTTAAAGACAATCTGATTGATCTTATCCGAAGGAATATCAATAGCTTTCATGGTCAGATTTTTTACATCGTCGAAAACAAAAGCGGGACGGAAATCTTCTTTTTCCAAAATCAATTTTATGTTTTTCATCTCGATTCCGTTTACGTGACGCACATAAAATCCCCAAGAAGGCAATTCTCCAAACATGGTAAATTCAGGATAACCTTTTATGTTTTCTTTTACGTCTTTTAATCTGCTTAACGGATGATAAGCCATTCCTTTTGAAGCTTTTCCTGGATAAACGATTTCAATATTTTCTAAAGTTACGTTTTCAATCAAATGTCCCGGAATTCCAGCAATTGAAGACGGAAATGGATTATGGAAATAATCAACTTCAGGTCCGCGCATATCGTAATCAATGTCTGGACGGCCAAAGGGAATCTGTGCTTTTACATTTTTAACCGATACATTTTTGATATAACCCGGTTTGTCTCCATTTCTATGACCTAGCCTAATCAATATTGCATTTCCAGTATTAACAGCTGTAATATTCGAAACTTTAATATTTTCGATTTCCGCGCCATCCACAGATTCAATCGCAATTGCCGATCTGAAAGTATCAAAAACTTTGATGTTTTCGATTGTTACATTTTTGAAGCTTCCATAAGAACCTGTACCAAATTTCACTGCGTTTGCACTTGATCTTATCGTACAATTTCCAATGTAAATATTATTGTTCTGCAATCCCGGTTCTTCCGATTTTAAACAAATTCCGTCATCTGCAGCGTTTACATTACAATTGGTAATTCGGGCATTTTCGCAACCATCAAGATCAATTCCGTCATTGTTCCAATACGCTCTGCTTTCTACTTTCATAAAATCAATTACAATATTTTTACATTCTCTAAAACATTGTGTCCAACCTGGACTATTTTTCAAAGTAATGTGAGTCATTGTAATCGAATCGCATTTTACAAACGAAATCAATTTTCCTCTTCCATCTTCAGGACGCATTCTTCTGTAATTGTATTTTGGATCAATTCGTACTCCCGTATGGTGCAAACTATCAATTGCCAATGCTAATTCTCTTCCTTGCCCGTTTATAATTCCTTTTCCGTTTACCGCAATATTTTTGGATTCGTAAGCTAAAATCAAAGCTCTAATTCCTTCGTATTTCGGATAATCATCAGGATTTGTACTTCCTAGCAAAACGGCATCGTCTTCAAAAAATAATTCCACTCCATTTTTTAGAACAATACTTCCCGAAAGAAAAGTTCCTTTAGAAAAAACAACTCTTCCTCCTTTGTTTTTGTTGGCTGCGTCAATTGCTTTCTGGATTGCTTTTGTATTTAATGTTATTCCATCTGCTACTGCACCGTATTTTTTAACGTCAAATATCTTTTGCGCCGAAATAGTTACGGAAACACAAAAAACAAACAATACGATTATAAAATTTCTTTTCATCTGTTAGTATTTAAGTTTTTAATCTCAACATTGGCGCTAAATATTTTTCACGCAGATTTAAAAAAGATTTAAGCAGATTCCGCAGATATCTATTAAAAAAAAACTAATTAAATCTGCCTAAATCTGCCACATCTGCGTGAAACAAAAATCCTTTTTTAATCCTAAAATCTGTGGCAAAAAACTTTTCGTTTCTGCTCCCGATAGCCATCAGGATTGCGAGCGATTTTCAATTTATTTTTTTAAATAAACTTTGAGCCTTTGTGTCTTCGCGGCAAAATAAAAATTACCAGAAAACAGTATAGAGAGCAACCAAAATTCCACTGATAATAAAGGAACCAACGATAAACTCTGATGAAACTTTAAACATCGATTTATCAACTTCAATTTCATGCATTTTAGATTCTATTTCAGAAACTGGTTTTGCTATACTAATTCCAACCATTATAAATACAATGATGAAGAAAACGATAGTCATTCTATCTAAGAAAGGATAATCTGGAAAAGCGCCTTCTGTCCACATTGGCAGGAATTTCAAAACTGCTGCAATTGGCACTGTAAGCAATGCTCCAGCTAATCCAGCTGTTGGAGTTGTTTTTTTCCAGAACATTCCCAACAAGAAAATTGCTAAAACTCCCGGTGAAAAGAATCCAACGTATTCTTGTATAAATTGATACGCCTGATCTAATGATTTTAATGCTGGAGCCACAAAAGCCGCAATAATCATACAAACAACCACGCACCATCTTCCTGTACGAACCAGTTTTTTTTCTGATGCTTGAGAATTGAAATACTTTTTATAAATATCTAAAGAAAAAATCGTCGAAATACTGTTGGCTTTTCCTGCTAATGAAGCTACAATCGCCGCAGTCAAAGCAGCTAAAGCCACACCTTTTAATCCTGCTGGAAGTAAATTCATTAAAGTTGGGTAAGCGTGGTCTGGCTTTAAAACTCCAGCAGCATCTACCATTTCCTGCTGAAACATTCCGTTTTCATGCATTACAAACATGGCGATTCCAGGCAAAACAGCAATAACTGGAACTAATAATTTTAGAAAAGCAGCAAATAAAATTCCTTTACGCGCTGTTTTCAAATCGGCTCCTAAAGCTCTTTGAACGATATATTGATTACATCCCCAATATGCCAAATTATTAATTAACATTCCGCCAACTAACACAGACATTCCTGGCAATTCATTATAATGCGGATTGGATTCGTCTAATATCATGTGTAAATGATCTGGTGCTTCTTTAGCAATTATAGCAAGCCCTTTTAATATATCTTTTCCAAAACCAAACTGATCAGAAAGTAGTGTCAAGGCTAAATAAGTTGTTACTAATCCACCCAAAATTAAAACGATAACTTGAAACATATCGGTGTATCCAATTACCTTCATTCCGCCTAAAGTCACAATCACAGAGAACAAACTCAAACCAATGACACAAAACTGAAAACTTACAGGAGCTATAGAGGAAATGGCTAAAGCACCTAAATAAATAATTGAAGTAAGATTAACAAATACATAGATTAACAGCCAGATAATTGCCATAATTGCGCTTACTGTACCGCTATATCTTTTAGCTAAAAACTGTGGCATGGTAAATATCTTATTCTTCAAATAAATTGGCAGAATAAACATTGCTACAATAATTAAAGTGGCAGCAGACATCCATTCGTAAGAAGCAATTGCAAGTCCGATAGCAAAACCAGAACCGCTCATTCCAATAAAGTGCTCTGCTGAGATATTAGAAGCAATCAAAGAAGCTCCTATCGCCCACCAAGTAAGTGATCCTTCAGCCAAAAAATATTCGTTCGAACTCGTTGTTGCAGTTTTTTTGCTTCTGTAAATATACATTCCATAGGTGGTCACTATGATAAAGTAAATAAAGAAAACAATATAATCTGCGGTTTGTAATACATTCATAATTGTGTGGTTATTGTGTGGTTAGATAGTAAGATGTATTTCAAAATTTGATTGATATCAAATCTTGAGAAACCATTTTCGTTTATATAGAAAGTACAGTAAAGTGAGCTGTACAACTGTTACGGATAAAGCAGCAAAAAAAGGTTGCCATATAAACGGTGTAAAATTTATAAGTCCGCCAAAAACATAATCTGCGGTGTGTTTAAAATCGACTAAACCTTCAGCGGCGATATAAATTAAAATAGAATTGGAACCAATCAAAATCAATGGGAATGCCCATTTTTGAAAACCAAACAAATCGATAATCACATAAAAAAGGACAAAAAACAAAATACTGAATCCGCCAACAAAACAGACAAAAGAACTCGTCCATAAATGTTTGTTTATTGGAAAACTAATATCCCAAATCAATCCTATAATAATCAAAACTACAGCCGTTAAAGCCATTAAAAGCATTTTTACCTTTATTGAAAACGCACATTTTGCTTTTAAAAACGTTCCAATAAAAACACCTAATAAAGCGGTTCCAATAGCAGGAAGCGTCGAAAATATTCCTTCTGGATCGTAAACTGTACTGTGCAATCTTCCCGGCAAGAAAAGACGATCAATGTAACCTTCTAATGAACCTTCTTTGGTTAAAACTCCCGCTCCAAAATCTGGCACCGGAATCCATTTCATTGCTGCGTAATAACCAATCAGAATACCGAAAAACCAAATCAGCTGTTTTTTAAAATCAAAATTCAAATAAATAATTCCAGCAAAAAACCAAGCTAGTCCAATTCTTCCAAGAACACTTGCCAAACGTGTCTGATCGAAACCGTCAAATCGCAGTAATCCGTTTACAACAAATCCCAAAACCAGTAAAATACAAGTTCTCCTGAGCATTGACAAATAGATTTTACGCTTTTCGCTTGAAGGCAATTCCTGCGGTGTTTGTACTCCCGCCAAACTCATTTTCTTTTCAAAAGAATACGGCATCGAAACTCCTGCAACAAACAGGAAAACAGGAAAAATCATATCATAAAAAGTAATACCATTCCATTCCGCATGATGCAGTTGCGATGACATCCAGATAAAAATAGGAATTGGCGCTGCTTTGGCCAGAGCATGAATAATGTGTTCGCCGCTCATAATCCAAAACATAACAAATCCGCGCAGTGCATCTAAAGAAATTAATCTTCCATTTGTTGGGTTACTCATTTTTTAAAGTATTCAGTGGTCGGTTGATAGTTTTTTTAGTTTTCAGTCGCAGTCGCAGTTTTCAGTTCTAACTGTAACTGTGAACTTTTTTAGTTTTCAGTCTCAGTCGCAGTTTTCAGTGCTTACCTGTGACTGAAAACTGCGACTGAGACTGTAAACTTTAAAAAATTGGTTTAATAACAAATCCGTAGCTATATTCGCTTTGGGTTAAAGTATATTGTTCGTGTGGCGGTGCGCCCCAGCTGTTGTCACCTCCTAATCCACGCTGGGTTAAATCGACACAAACAACAACTTCATTTCTCGGAGTAATGTCGCTGGAATGAATATTCTTTTTAGAAATTCCTCCGTCAAAATCACTCGGATAATTATTCAAAGTACTCATACCTAAAGGTTGCAGACCTTTTATTTCCAAGCCATTTCCTTTATTGCTTGATAATTTAAACCAGCGTATATCTGTCTTGTATCCATTTTCTTGTGGGCGTGTATAAGGCACATATTGATCTGCAACTTTACTGGTATAAATTCCTTTAAATGAAGATGTTTTTCTATCTGGATAGTTTTCTAAGGGACCTCTTCCATAATAATCCAGATTTTCTAATGTGTTTTTTAAAGTGAAAATCATTCCGAAACGCGGTAACTCTGGCAGCGGATTATTTCCTTTTTTATAAGAAGCTTGAATCTCTAAAGCGCCATCATTTCCTAATGCATATTTGATGGTATAATCAGAAGCAACATCATTTAATTTTAATTTTGCAACGATGTATTTCTTTCCGTTTTCTTCAGTCTGCTGAATGCTTTCTACAGAAGTGTTTTTTCCAGCCGTTCTCCAAACATTTGTTCTAATCTGCATTTTATTTCCGATATCATTATCGGTTGGAGCTCTCCAGAAATTAGGTTCCGGATACTGTTTAAAATATTCCTCGCCTTTTAAGCTGTAGTACGAAATCAATCCAGACGATTTACTGATTTTAACCGTAACATTATCCGAAGTCAAGACAAACTGATCTTTTTCATCTTGAACTTTTGCTGTATTTGCTTTTTCTGATTTTTCGAAATATTTCCCGTCTTCGATTATAAATTGTTCTTTAGCAATTTCAAAGTTCTGAGGCAATAATTCTGAACCAATTTTCGTGTAAGCAAAAACATTCAACAAATATTCTGTTCCTTCTTTTGACTCTAATTTTGGTAAATCAATTTTAAACTGCTTTTTTGTTTTCGGATCTAAAGCAACATTAAAAGTTCCTTCTTTAATTACTTTTCCATTTTCTAAAACTTCATATCTAAAACCGTATTTATTCAAATTTGTAAACCCAAAATCATTATTAATTTCGATTAAACCATTTTTAATATCCACCGCTTTAAATAAAATATTCTGATAAACTTTCTTTACTTCAAAAGCTCCAGGATGCGGCGTTCTATCGGCATAAACTAAACCGTTGTGACAGAAGTTTTCGTCATTTAAATAATTCTGGCTTCCCATATCTCCACCATAAGTCCAGTATTTACGACCAGCTTCATCAATTCCATAAAATCCTTGATCTACCCAATCCCAAATGAATCCTCCCTGCATGTTTTTGCTTCCGCGGATAATATCCCAATATTCCTGAAAATTACCACTGCTATTTCCCATTGCATGTGAATACTCACACATAATGTATGGACGAGTCACTTCTTTGCGCGCCGCATATTCCTTCATGTATTCTATCGTTGGGTACATCGGACAAACGATATCTGTGTTTTCATTTTCTTTTGCCTGTTCAAACTGAACCAAACGGGAATTATCTCTTTTTTTGATCCATTTGTAAGCTTCGTGAAAAACAGGTCCGTTGGCACTTTCATTACCTAATGACCAGATAATTACAGATGGCATATTTTTATCTCTTTCAACAAGACTATAAATTCTGTCCAGATGTGCTTCTCTCCATTCTGGAAGATAACCTGGATTAGTTTTTGGATTCATCCATTTTAAAGGCTGTCCTTCTACTCCCATTCCGTGGCTTTCGATATTGGCTTCATCTACCAAAAACAAACCGTATTTATTACATAATTTTACCCATAAAATATTGTTCGGATAATGACTGCAACGAACTGAATTAATATTCAGCTGTTTCATCATTTTGATGTCTTTCATCATTGTAGCTTCGTCCTGATAATGCCCAGTTAAAGGATTATGCTCATGAATATTTACGCCATGAACCATCAATCGAACTCCGTTTACTAATAACTCTCCGCCTTTTAATTCTACTTTTCTGAATCCAATTTGCGTTGAAACGGTTTCTATAAGATCGCCTTTTGCATTTTTTAAAGTCAGAAGTAAAGTATATAAATTCGGTGTTTCACTGCTCCATAATTTCGGACTTGAAACATTTTGAGCGAAATTGATTGTTTGAATTTTTGAAGCTTCAAAATTGACATTCAGTTCTTTTGTAAATACATTTTTACCTGAAGCGTCAACTAATTTTGCAACTAATTTTTGATTGTTAACTGAAGTTGAAGTCAGGTTTTTCAAACTTACATCAACACTTAAACTTCCGTTTTTATATTTGGCATCTAAATCTGGTTTCGCAAAAAAATCTGAAATGCGAACATTATCTGTACTGTACAAGTACACATTTCTGTCAATTCCTGAAAGTCTCCACATATCCTGATCTTCCAAATACGAACCGTCGCTCCATCTGTACACTTCTACAGCCAGATCATTTTTTCCAGGTTTTAAATATTTAGAAATATCAAATTCTGCTGGACTTTTGGTGTTTTCTGTGTAACCTACTTTTTCACCGTTTACCCAAATATACATAGCTGCTGTTCCTGCTTCAAAATGAAGAAAAACATGTCGGTTTTTCCAATTTTCTGGCAGCACAAAATCTCTTTTATAAGAACCAACTGGATTATCCCAATGATTAATGAAAGGTGGATTTTTTTCGAAAGGATATGTGATATTTGTATAGATTGGCACACCATATCCGTTTAGCTCCCAATTCGAAGGCACTTGAAGTTCCTTCCAATGTAAAGTACTGAAATCCGTTTTGTAAAAATCCTTCGGGCGCTCATCTGGTGTTGGTGACCAAGAAAATTTCCATTTTCCATTTAAAGAAAAATACCAAGGTGAGTTTTCATATTTATCAATTATGGCAGAAGTTTCATCTGCATAAGGAAGAAAAGCTGCTCTTGCGGGTTCTCTGTTAATTTGGAATACTTCAGGGTTTTCCCAATCGTTACGGTCTTTTTCTTGAGCCGAAACAGTAGAACAAAGTACAATCAGGCTGAATAAAAGTATTTTGGTTTTGATTTTATGCATTATTTTGGTTTTAGATAGCTGGCAATTATTTTTCTAACACATAGAAACATAGTTTTTCTTTGTATCAAAAGGCATTTTACTTATTACAGAAACACATAGCTATGTGTGAAAAACTAGTTTTTTTAATAAATCTTTTTTTCGCTCAAAAAAATCTGTTTCTATGTGTTTATATAACCTTTTTAAAACTTCAATTTTTCTGGCAAATATTTAGCAACTAATTCTTTGTAATAAGGAAGCAATGCTTTTACGTCTGGTTTAACTGGCGCTTTTGTATATAAATCATATGGATTGAATTTTCTAACCCAGTCAAACATTTCGATGTCTTTCTCATTCATCAAATGTGCGTAAGCATTTTCTTTATGCTGAGAATAAAAGGAATGATAACGAATCATGTATAAAGCCGGATCTGGAAGATAATCTTTCATGATTTGATATAAATATTCATCGTGCCCCCAACTCATTTTTACATTATCTAATCCGCAGTTTTCAGTGTAAACCCCAAATTTGGTATTGAATCTCTCGTCTGTAAAATCTGGATTTTCTTTAAAAAACTCAGAATAAACGATTTTATCTGAATAGGCACATCCAACAGGAAATGTATCTCCGACCACTGCCCATTGCGGTTCTCCAAACAGGCATAAAACTTTACCTAAATCATGGATGAAACCCGTAAGCACAAACCAATCTGGATGACCGTCTGCGCGGATAGCCTCTGAAGTCTGTAAAAGGTGTTGTGTTTGATCTAAGTCAATATCTGGGTCGCTGTCGTCTACAAGAGTGTTCAAAAAATCAACAGCTTCCCAAATTGACATTTCTTTTCTATTAAACTGCAAAAATTCTTGTTCCTTACTGCAGACAAAGTCATAAGTTTGATAGGTGTGGTTTATTCTATAAAACTCCTTAACTGTTTCTACTCTTTCTGAATCGACATAATTCCTGAATTCTTCTTTCTGCTTTTCTTTTGCGCTTTCATTTTCTTCAGAAGGATCAGGATATCGCATCAACAAATCATCTTCCCACTCATCTAAATTTTTCAACGGATTGTCTGTGTCTATATGCTTTTTCATAATGTTAAATAGTTAAAAGTTACAAGACAAAAATAGAATTACATATTCCGTTCAAAATGGATTAATACATCAAAAACATGGATAAATTTGATTATTGTAGGATTTTTACATTTAATTTAATTTAAAAAGCCGTTATATTGGCTTTTATCTATTTGATTAAGGTAAAATAACATTATGATTTCTGAGAAGTAATTGAGTAATCTTTGTGGATTTTCTTGTTTGGTCATTTTCTTTATGCTTTATAAGGTAGTTATTAATGTTAGCCACGAATTCACAAATTTTCACTTACATAACAGACTTTAAATTTTGCGGGGAGTTGCACGAATTTTTACAAATCAGTTTTTAAGAAAATAGCCTGTGGTTTCAACCACAGGGACATTACGAGAAAAATTAGATTATGGACAAGCATTGTAGATAAACGTTGCGTTCCTGTGGTTGAAACCACAGGCTATGTTTCATCTATTAATTTATAAAATTTGTGCGATTTAACGCAAAGAAAAAGCCCCTATATATAAGTGAAAATTCGTGAATTCGTGGCAAAAAAAATCTTTACAATCCCCTTTATCCCGATAACTATCGGGAGTGGCTAAAAAACCTAATTAATAATTTTACTAGGAGGAAAACCAAACTGTTTTTTAAAACATCTACTGAAATACAGCGGATCATTAAAGCCAACCAAATTCGTTACTTCCGAAACATTATACTTTTTCGTTTTCAATAGTTCTGCCGATTTTTTCAAACGAATGGTTCTAATAAATTCATTTGGAGCCAAATCCGTCAGTTCTTTAATTTTTCGATATAATTTTGAAGAACTTACCCCTAATTTATCACACAGAAAATCAGTCGAAAGATCTACTTCGCTTAAATTATCATTGATAAGACTAGTGACTTTTTCCATAAATTCTTCGTCAATAGGAGAATGTGTCAGCATACTTACTTTGCTTTCTACCTCGCCAGAGAATTTTTGTTTGAGTTCCAACCTAGATTTGATCATATTTTCAATAACCGTTTTAAGCAATAATGGCTCAAAAGGTTTTACTAAATAACCGTCAGCTCCCATGTCGTAACCTTTTACCTTATCCATATTTTCAGAAAGCGCCGTCAGCATTACAACTGGAATGTGACTGATGAATTCGTCATTTTTAAGCTCTCGACAGAATTCTAATCCGTCCATAACAGGCATCATAACATCTGTAACACAAACAATTGGTTTAATTTGTCTGCAGATTCTCAAGCCTTCTTCTCCATTTTCTGCGTCATAAACTTTATAATAATCAGACAAATAATCAACCAGATATTTTCTTAGTTCACTATTATCTTCAATTACCAAAATTTTCTCTTTTAAATCGGTATTCTGTATAATTTTCTTAGCTGCTTTTTCTGGAATAAGCATACTCAGATTGTCATTTTTAAGAGCATATTCAAAAACTTCTTTATGCTCGTAAGACTCCCGATCAATTGGAATCTCCACCCTAAAAGTACTTCCTTTTCCTTGTGTACTTTCTACAGAAATACTTCCTTTATGAATTGCTACTAAAGATTTTACTAAAGATAAACCAATTCCCGATCCCGTATTATTGGCTTTACTGTTGGTTGCTTGATAAAATCGTTTGAAAATTTTCTCCTGACTTTTTAGCGGAATACCAATTCCGTCATCTGTTACTTCAATAACCAAAATATCTTCAACCGTATCTTTCAGCCTTATGTACAAATCGACATTTCCGTTTTTATTGGTAAATTTCAAGGCATTCGATAAGAGATTATACAAGATTTTATCATACTTATCATTATCCAACCAGCCGTTTATTTCGTCATCTTCAGAAATAAAATTGAGCTTAATTTTCTTGTTATAAGCCATTTCCTTAAACGAATCAAAAATATTTTTTGAGTACGCTAGAATATTCGTCTGAGTAACTTTCAACTTAAGTTCGCCCGATTGTGCTTTTCTAAAATCCAATACCTGATTCACTAAATTCAATAATCGGCTGGCATTCTGATATATTAAATTATATCGGCTTTTTTCATAATCTGTTGCGTTACTGTTTTCATCCAGCAATTGTTTTGCCGGACCTAAAATTAGCGTTAAAGGTGTTCTTAATTCATGCGAAATGTTAGTGAAAAAGCGTAATTTCTCATTATTCAATTTTACATCGTGTTCTCTATTTACTTTCTCTGTAAGCAATTCTTGTTTTAAACGAATTCGGTTTTTGATTTCCTTTCTGATGAAATAGAAAACACCAAATAGAATAGCGAAAAACATTAAAAACGAAGTTGGTGTCAACCAGAATGGAGGAAGGATTTTTATTTTATAAGAGACCGTTTTACTCCAATATCCATCACTATTACTTGACCGTATTTTAAAAGTATAATTTCCTGGATAAAGGTTGGTATATTGTACGCTTCTAGATGTACTATTGGCTGTAATCCAATGCTTATCAAAACCTTCCAGCATATATTGAAACTTGTTCAGTTTTTCGTTTGCGAATGAAGGAGCCGAAAACTGAAGAGAAAAGTTTCGGTTTTTATAACTTAATTCAATTTCATTTCCATAATTCAAATCTTTTGAAAGCGGAATTTCTCCATTAATTTCCATTTCAGGAAACACTTCTTCATTCTGAATTTTAAACTCTGAAATCACTGGTAATGGCGACCAATTATTTCTTTTCATTGCGGGTGGAGAAAAAGAAATAATTCCGTTTTTACCGCCTAGAAAAATATTAGAATTATTAAAATAAAAGAATCCGCTTGAACTAAAAACGTCCAATCGGTTACCACTATTTACGTGATAAATGCTAATATCCTTCAAATTCGATTTTACGAAAGCGATATTATTGTTGTTGATATTCAGCCATAAATTCCCGTTAGCATCAGATAAAATATCAGTGATCCATTTTCCAGAAAGTTCTTTCAGATTTTTTACAGGCTCAAATTCGTTCTTTTTCGGATTGTACAAACACAGGCCAAAACGGGTTGAAGCCCATATTTTCCCTTTTACATCGACTAAAACGTCACTCACATTTTCATCATGAGGCACGCCTTTTTCCTTTATAAAAAGTGACGAATAAGTCTCAATTTTTCCTGAATTGATATTGTATTTTACTACGCCTGTTTCTGTAGCAAACCACACATTGTCTTTGGCGTCCCTTTCAATGGCATTTATCTGAAAATCAGGTAAAAGTTTACTCGAGGTTTCTACTTGTAGTGTTTTAGTATTTAGAATTACAGCTCCTTCTCCAAACGAACCAACGATCATTTTATCGTTTGTAATTTTTCTAAAAGCAAAAACAGGCGATTTCTCAAATCCCGAATGTATTTCTCTAGAAGATTTGCTCAAATAATTGTAAACCAAAATGTTTCCATCCCAAAGACCACAGTAAAAAATCTTTCCATCATCAGAATATATACTTGCAATGTCTTTACCAACATTGTGCAAAGGCGTTGAGCCTTTTATGTTAGAAATAAAAAGTCCGCTGTGATAAGTCGCTACAATTACTTTTTCGTCATACGTTTTAGCAAAACCTCTTATTCGTGGCGCCTGATTGCCAATTGAACGCGAAATATCTTTGTTTAAAGTAAACTGATTTTCATAAGGATCGTATTTATCCAAACCATCTTCAGTTCCAATCCACAAGACACCAGATTTATCAAAATAAAGTGCCGAAATTAAATTATCGACAAGCGAAGTATCATCAGAAAGAATAGAATAATACCATTTGTAATTTCCTTTCTGAATGTCTTCTAGTTGATCACAAACTAGCAATCCTCCCAAAGTCCCGACCCAATATTTGCCGTCTGGAGCTCTTGCAACTGAAAGAAAATAGGGCCCTAAAGCGCCTCTAACTTGTTTGTTGTCAATATATAAATTAACAAACTCATTAGTGGCTTTATCCAATTTATACAAACCTTCACGAGTTCCAATAAAAATATCCGATTTCGCATCTTCATATATAAAATTGATGTATGGATTTTTGATATTTGAATAGGGTACAGAAAGCGAGTAATAGTTAATTTTTACGATCGCTCCCTTTGCATCCATTGTTATTTTTGCAACCGAAGACTTTTCGTAACTCCCAATCCAGATATTTCCTTTTTTATCTTCAAATATTTCTTTTACATAATCAAAACCTTTTAATGGAATTTTCTCAAATCGGTTTTCTTTCAAAAAGAACATATACATTCCTTTTGTTTTTGTCCCTACCCAAACTCTTTTGAATTTATCTACATAAACAGCTCTAACTTCATCATCTGGAAGGCTGTTTGCATCCTCTTTTTTATTAAAAAAAGTAGTGAAAACATGCGTATCCATTTTGAAAAGAGTCAGCCCTTTTCGGGTACCAATCCATAAATGATTGGAATCTTCATCAAGTTCTAAAGCCGTAATATCGTCATTGTATAATTTGTTTTTCCCAAGTGTAGAACTCATGTAATTTTTGAACTGATAACCGTCGAAACGATTTAATCCAGAGAAAGTTCCAAACCACATAAATCCCTTTTTGTCCTGTACAATATGACGTACTGAATTATGAGACAGTCCGTTATTATCATTATAATGCGCGAATTTTATATTCTGTGAATAAGAATGATAAAAAACGGCAAATAACAAGAATAATATAAAGGCTTTTTGTCTCATGAAAATAAATTATATATGCAATTTAATCTTTTTGATTTAATAAATATTAAAATTATTTAACAGATAAATTATCAATTTTGTTATTTTTCAAATCAATTTTAAAATGATCAGAAGGCTCGCCATGCATGGTTTTAAGAAATATTTTGGCCCATAAAACCAGTTTTGGATCATTTGCCTTTTTTAACTGCCTACATATCAATCCGTATTGCTTTAATCTTTTATTTCCAATTTCTGGAATAGCCAATTCATCAGCGTTCTTTAAGCGGTAAAAATCGAAAATCATATCAAATCCTGTCCAAGATTCAAAATCTGAAAGAGTTAGAGAATTATCTTTCAAATCTTTAGCAACTTCATTCGTGTTTTTATTTATTTCTAACAACTCTCTGCCTGAAAGTTTCTCTATCGACTTTAAAAAATCAGCTGGAAAATCTTCAGGTAGAAACCTTAAACGAACGAGTTCCTTTAAATGCCAATTGGTAAATGCTGCATAATCTTTGGCTTTCAAAATTTCTTTATCCCAAATCTCTTTGCTTTTAATATCTTTTAGGTGATCATATTCTTCTTCATAAAAAGGAAAAAGACTATTGAAATTAGCGACTTTACCTACTACAATTGTTTCTACTTCAAGTTCTGAATTAGAATGAATGGTCAATATTTTGTAAGCGGGCATATAAGCCGCAAGAGATGGTGTCTGAATATTAAAAAGTGTATTTCCGTTTGCTGTTTTTCGAACGCCTGTATCATTAATGTGCATGTGTCCTCCAAAATGAACCTGAATTCCAGCATCTGCAAATTGCTGAGCGACTTCTTCGCTAGGAACTCTTTGTAATTGCATTTTGTTAGCGCCAAAAAGTTCTTTCAATTCAGGCGAAGCATTATTATTAAATTCTACCATTGGATAATGACTAAAAGCGATCAGGATTTTTCCTTTTTGTTTCGCTTCCGCGGAAACTTTTTTCACCCAATTAATCAAATGGCTTTTATAAATTAGAACGTTATTGTATCCTGTATTTGCGCCCGAAAAATCATTCGGATTATTCGGTAAACCTGATAATTTCTCGTTTGGAACATAAGCATTGGCATCAATAGCCAAAAGCCAAATGCCTTTTATTGGTTCGACCAAATAACTTGCATCTGGAAGAAATAAATTGGTATTTTTAATTAAATACGTTCTTTTTTCTAAAACAGATTCTTTTTGAGCTTTTTCGAAATTATATTGCTCATAAGCGTAGTCAGAAAATGGTGTTTCCCAATACAAATCAGTCTTTTTTGGAAAAAAACCAAAATCACGCATTTCTTGAATGGTTTCTTGATAACCCCAATTTTTTATATCGGCTGTTATAATGGGTTCGAGTTCTGTTTTATTTTTATTGAAATTAGATGTAGAACTGCTGATAATCTGTTCTTTCCCATCTTTTCCTAAAAAATCAGTTTTAACAGCATCTTGCGAAAACGGTCTCACAACATCGTGATTTCCTGTAGTTACATAAAAAGAAAGTCCGTGTTTTTGAGAATATTCGTTGAGTATTTTTCGTAATCCGCGAACGTGAACTGGTTGTCCGTCATCGCTAAAATCGCCTGGAAGCACAACTTCTTTAATGCCTCTTTTTACAATGTCATTTAAAGCTTGTAAAAAGGCAAAATAATTTTCATTGAAAATTCTAGTAGAATGCAGCTGGGAATTCATTGTTCGAATATTGGCATATTCGCCCGTAACTGGATTTTTTATTCCCTGATAATCATTGTCTTCAAATTTTGCAAAAATATCCTGTAAATGAGCATCGGCTATAAAAGCAATTTGAATCTTTTTCTCATGAGAATGTTGTTCTGTTTTGCAGGAAATCAGAACTAGAACAATCAATGAGCAAAAGGTATTTTTGAATGACATTTTATTATTTGATATTATAATAGAGACCTAACAGTCCCGAAGCATCGGGATTAAAAACCTGTTAGGTCTGCTTTGTGTGAAAACATTATATTAATCTACCACTTTCACTAAAGTTGGATTAATCCCTAACGGGTTCTTGATTATTTTACAGATTAACGGAAACTCAGGATTTTTTACAATCCACATTTCGGTTTCGTCAATCTTCGCTTTTACATGCAATGCATCAATTAATTTTCCATCAATAGAAACTCCGTTTTTATCTTCGTTTTTGTCGAGAATATAAGTCGTGTTATTATACACAAAAGAATTGTTTTTGACTAAATTCTGATAAGCTGACTGTGAAATCATAAAAAAAGTCTCATTCGGTTTTAAGTTCAAAACTGGCGCATATTCTCCTTGATTAAAACTTAAGGCATTTCCGTTTTTTATGGCTTCAGAAAGCATTACTATTTTACTTTTTACGCCTTTTGTTTCCAGTTTAAAAGCCAACTCTTCTTTTGAGGTTTCAGTCGTAAGCTGCAAAGTTCTAGTTTGTCCGTGCAGTTTACAAACATAATGCAACTGCGTATTATTTTTTAAGATTGGAATGTAATTCTGTGCTGTTCCTTTTTGATAAACGGTACAGAAAATAATCATTAAAAGTATATTTTTCATCTTGCTTATCCTTTTATTTATTTTGCTGGCGGTAAAATTGTCGTTCCCCAAGCCGAAGGTTTTGAATCCATTTCTAAAACTAATTCTCCTCCATTATTAATATCATCATGTGTAATCCAAGCTTTATTGTATGGTTTTCCGTTTAACAAAGCAGTTTTGATGTATCTGTTTTTATCACTCATTTTTTTAGCCGAGATTTTAAAACTTTTACCATTTTCTAATTTCATGACAGTCTCTGTAATCAAAGGCGTATTAATCAAGTAATAAGGTTGTCCCGCATTTGGGTACAATCCCATCATGTGGAAGGCAAGCCACGAAGACATAGCTCCTGAATCGTCATTGCCGGGAAGTCCTTCTCTAGAAGTGTTGAAATTCTTTTTAATAATCGTTCTAATTCGATCGCTGCTCAAATAAGGTTTTCCAATCCAGTGATACAAACAAGGCGTAAGAAATGATGGTTCATTGGCAACATTAAATAGATCATTATCAAAGAAAATATCTAATCGTTTTTCAAAAGCTTTTTCTCCTCCTGATTTTTTTACTAATTCTGGAATATCATGCGGAAGGCTAAATGAATATTCCCATGAAGTTCCTTCGTAGAAAAACACGCACCAATGGCAGACATACCAAGGCGATTCGATAATTACAGGCGTATATTTAAAAGTTGGTTTCTGAATTTTTGATTCGCCGAAAACGACATCATCTAGCCAGTTTCCGTCTTTGTCTTTTGGCATAATAAATCCTTTTGCGCCGTTATTTTCATAATCAGGACGCCATAAATTTTGCCAGCTATCTGCCTGTTTTATATACTGATTATAAAGGTCCATCTTACCTAATCCTTTAGCTACAGTTGCAATATTATAATCGTTGTAGGAGTAGTCGATAGTTCGGTTTCCTGCACGGTCTGTGCCGTATGGAACGTACCCAAGTTTCAGATAATCTAAAAGTCCTCCTCTTCCTTCTCTTTCCTCATTTCCTCCAGGTGGCACAGTAGCATCTTTTAGCATAGCTTGAAGTGCTAGTTCATAATCTATTCCCTTTAAGTTTTTTACAAAAGCATCGGCAATCACAACCTCAGCATTTGATCCGCCTTGGGTTCTTCCATTATCATTACCGCTTCTTCCTTCAGGCAGATAGCCTTCACGTTTGTAAATATTCAGCATCGCGTTGATAATATCTACTTTTCGTTTGGAATCTATTAAAGTGATTAATGGACTCGAAGTTCTGAAAGTATCCCAGATCGTATAAAAGTCATCGTAATACGGTTCGTCATTTGTCCATAACGGATTTTCTCCTGTTCTGTCAACTGGCATAATCATGGTATGATATAAACCTGTATAAAACATTTTTCTGTACTCTTCTGAAGTATCTTGAGATAACTGAATTCTGCTTAATAAATTTTCCCATTTGTTTTCTAAAGTGGATAAAACTTTATTAAAATCCCAATGCGGAATTTCGACTTCAATATTATTTTTCGCTTTTAATTCACTTAAAAATGAAATTCCGATTTTGACATTTAATTCTTCTTTTCCTGTGTTTCCAAAAGAAAGCAAAGCTGCTGTTTTTTTGCCTGAATCAAACTGTGCTTTCTGATTGCTATAAAATTTTCCGTCTTTAAAAGTGACAAATTTTGCAATTGGCTGGTCGAAAACTGCCCAGAAATAAACGGTATAAGCACGTCCGTTGTTCCAGCCGCCTCTTATTCTACTGTAGCCTCTTACTTCGGTATCTGAAACTATTTCGATTTGAGAACCCACAAACTGCTGTGCTTCTCTGGCATCTGGAATTTTTTCTTCTCCTAAGAAAAATCCTGGATCAATTTTTAATTCTTTCGATGCATTTTTTGGATAGGTTATTCTATAAAACGAAACTTTTTCTCCTGTAGTGATTTCCGTTTTAATATTATTTTCTTTGAAAACTGTTTCGTAATAACCCAATTTTACATTTTCCTCCGCTCTAAAAGAAGTTTGATCCATTTTGTCCAAAGCTCCGGAAAAAGGCATTATCTGGATATTGCCGTATTTTGGCCCTCCGCCCGTTCCGCTCACATGCACTTGACTGAAACCTGTCACTTCTTTAGGTATTGGAAGCCAGCCACTATTTGGACTCGAAGTACAATCAGGACTTGGTTTTACCATTCCGTATGGGCAGGAAGGTCCGATAAAAACTCTACCAACGCCTTCAGAACCAATCATTGGATCAACGTATTGATGGACTGTTTTCTGGGCGTTGCTTGTAATTGTAATAAGAAATGATATTCCTAAAAAAAAGATAAACTTGGATGATATTTTCATTGTGGTTATTTCTTTGTTTTTTGTTTGTGTGTTTAATTATTTTTAATCTCTCTCAAATAACTATAATTATATATTTTTATGCGTTAATAGGGTTTTAACCCAACGTTATATTAATGTTTTTCTAAATTTGATTGATCTGACATTTGTAAAATCAATTCACCTCCATTGGTAATTTCCTGATGTGAAAGACTGAAATTTGGAACCGCTTTCTGATTGAATTTGATATCTTTTATATATACATTTTCAGAACTATTATTATTGGCTTTAATCACAAATGTTTTACCTGAATAATATTTCGGATTTAGAGCGATCGAAATTTTATTAAATATTGGACTTCCTATTTGATAAACCGCTTCTTTATCTGCTCCTCCATTCATTTGAAATAGACCAATTTTAAGCAGAACATTCAAACTTCCCATTAATCCTTGGTCTTCATCTCCATTATAACCTGTTGCGGGTGATAATCCGCTAAAAGTGGTTTTTACTACATTTCTTGTCCAATATTGCGTTAAATCTGGTCTTCCTAGCAAGGTAAAAATATTTGATGTTTGCATAGATGGTTGATTTCCAAAATTAACTGGGATTCGGCTAAATTCTGGATGCAATTCTGCATCGTGCGATGTACCAGAAGTATAATTTTGTTTTTTAGCCGTTTCAAATTGTTGGTTTAATTTCATTATTGCTTTTTCTTTTCCTCCCATCAAATTCGCTAAACCTTCAATATCATGCGGAACAAACCATGTTGATTGCGCTCCGTTTGATTCTATAAAGCCATTTTCATATTGATAAGGATCATAGTTTTCTCTCCATTTTCCTTGTACATTCTTTGGGCGCATCCATCCAATCGATTGATCAAAAACGTTTTTATAGTTTTTTGATCTTTTGATGAAATAATCGTAATCTTCTTTATGATCAAGTTTTTTTGCCAATTGTGCCAAAGTCCAATCTTGATATGCATACTCTAAAGTCTGGCTTGCTCCATCTTCATGACTTCCGAAATTGCCTTCTGGAAGCGGGTAAGGTACATATCCTTTTTCTAAATAATATTTTAATCCTCCGCCAATATTTGTATTATGCTCATAACCGGCTTTTTCCATGATTCCGCCTGGCATGTGATTTTTTTTGAGTGCGATATAAATAGCTTCTAAATCATCTTTTACAATTCCTTTTTGAATAGCGCTAACAATAAACGGCGTTGCTGAAGCTCCTGTCATTACATAAGTATCATTTCCGCCTGAAGGCCCGCGAGGAATAATTCCGCCATCTTTATAATACTGCATTAAAGAATAAACAAATTCTTCCATAATTTCAGGATAAACCAATCCCCAGAGATTGCTTATTGTCCATTGCGCTCCCCAAAATGCATCTGAATTATAATGATTGAATTTTGGTCTTCCATCTGGATTTAGAGGCAAATGTCCTACTTTAAATGTGTCTCCCGTGTTATCAGGATAAGAACCATTTGCATCACTAATCATTTTTCTTCCTTGCAGCGCATGCCATAAATCAGTATAAAATCTTCTTTGATCCGTTTCGGTTCCTCCTTCTATTTTTATTCTTCCCAATAAATCGCTCCACTCTTTTCTAGAATCTTTAACTGTTTTATTAAAATCCCAATGTGGTAATTCGATTTCAATATTACTATTTGCGTTTTCAATTGAAGTATAAGAGATTCCTACTTTCATTAGTACTTCTGTCGCTTTTTCATTAAAATTAATCAAATAATTTCCTGTTTCAACATCTCTTTCTATTGACGCAATAGGCTGTTTTGTTTTAACTTTAAAAAATACAGTCAATGGTTTTGGACGTCTGAAATTGGTACTTAAAACTAAAGATCCTGAAAGTTCGTAATCATTGTTTTTTTCTAGCTTGCCATTAGTATTTTCGCAAGGTCCTAAAATGGTATTTAGATTAAAAAGAACTGCTTTTTGTGCCTTTGCAGGAAAGGTATATTTATGAAAACCAACTCTTAGCGTACTGGTTAATTCTGCTTTTATTTGATATCGGTCTAATTTTATGGAATGATATCCTGGTGTAATTATTTCGTTTTGATGACTGAATTTTGAATAAAAGTCTTTAAAAATATTGGATTTATTTTCAGCTGAAACTGTTACGGGCATTACAGAGACTCCTGACATTTGCCATTCGTGAACATGGCTAAAGCCTTTAACTGTATCTGTAGTATATTTATAGCCTCCTCCCCAATCGCCTTTAATTTCTGTATCGGGATTTAAGTTTACCATGCCAAATGGACGGCTAGCAGATGAAAAATAAAACCATCTTGAATTTTCAGTGTCCAACAACGGATATACCTTATCTGAAACTTGTTTCTCTTTTAATGAAACTGTTTTCTGGGCGTTGCATGACACTAAAAAAATAAGGGTTAAACTTATTCCTATACGTCCTATTTTATAGATTTTCTTTAGTTCCATTTATTTGTTTATTGATGGGCAATATTGTTTTATACAGGATTGCGCTTTAATTGATTTATTTCTAAATCGAAAATATTAGGCAAAAGGTTTCTGTGAGAATTGTTTATTCTCAAAAAATGATTGGAATGAATGTTACAAAGCTTAATCTTTCATTGGCTTACAAATCGGCATTCGATTAAGCTTTGTCTTCATTCAACAAAAAATAAAACTGAACTGATTTTCACGAGCAACTGAAAAATCAGTTTTTTTGAGGAAAAAAGGAGAAGAAATATTGCTCTTCCTCTCCTTTTTATAAATCAATATTAAATTAAGATTTGCGTTCTAATTAAATTTTAATCCTAATAACCAGGATTTTGATCCAAAGCAGGGTTTAGCGCTCTAGCATAAGTTGGAACTGGGAAAATACGGCGATACGTATCTGCATTCGTTTTGAATCCCCATTGTCCTTCATATTTACCAAAACGAATCATATCATTTCTGTGCCATGCTTCCCAAGCAAATTCGCGACATCTTTCTTGGTAAAGTTCTTCTAATGTTACTCCCGTCCATGATGCAGATGTTGTACGGTTTGAACGAACCATATTAACCAATGAAACAGCAGTTTGTCCTAAAGTTGCGTTTCCTCCACGTAAGATAGCTTCAGCTTTCATTAAAAGAACATCCGAATAACGTAAAAAAGGAACGTCGTTATTTTGGTTACGGCTTGTTGATGTTGCATCAGGATAAAATTTTATGTTTCTGTATCCCATATTCCAAGCAATTTCATCATTTCCGCAGTCAAATAAAGCTGGACTCTGACGAAGTACAATATCTGGTGTTAAGTCTACCTGATAAGTATAAGTTGCACCACCATCTGAACCTGTATAGAATTGATCGTATCCTTTTTTTGTTGTTGTAACCGTTACAGGAGTAACACCATCATTCATGTATTGCAATCCAGTTAGCCATTGTTTGTTACGAATATCATTAGCATCATTAAAATAAGCATAGAATGATGGCAAAGTACTTCTAGGTGCACTAGGTGTAAACGGAAGACCAAACTTTGCTCTTTCAGAACGTGGCACATCATAACGTGAATGATACATTTGTCCATTGTAGCCAACCGCTATAGCTGAAGGATCATAAGGAACAGCAAAAATGAATTCTTTCATTGCTGGACCATTATTTGGATAAAACATTTGAAGGTAAGTGCTTCTTGGCTCAATTATATATAAACCTGAATTAATTACCTCATCGCAAGCCGCAATACAATCATCGTTTCGCTGTGTTCCTGTATAAACTTCTGCATTTAAGTATAATTTAGCAAGCATAGCATTGGCCGTTTGTTTATTTGGTCGACCATAAGTTGTAATTCCAGATGCAGGATTTAAATTAGGAAGTGCAGCTTTCAATTCTTTTTCTATAAAATTGAAAACTTCTATTCGGCTTGATCTCGGTTTAGAACTGAAATCTCCATATACCGTATCAAGCGGAACACCTCCATAAGAATCCATCATCATAAAATAAGAAATGGCACGCATTGTTTTTAATTCAGCAATCATTGTTGATTTTTCAGCTCCAGCAGGCATAGTTGTATTTAAAATTGAAATGGTCTGATTGCTGGTTCCAATAACTTTTTCTGCCCAATCCCATGGACCAACTCCATTGTCTGCTGTCCAATCATGATAATGCTGACAAGCATAACCTCTATTATCAAACCAGTTTCCTCCACGTGCTGGCAAAATAGCTTCATCAGTAGTTAGTGACTGTGACCACCACCAAGAAAATGCAAAATCTCCACGGAAGGCTGTATATACTGCACCAGAAGCTTGAATAAATTGTGTTGAGTTCTGTGGAAATACATCTGGTGTAAGTTGTGTTGTAATTGGCACCTCAAGATCATCGCAAGCCCATAACAACCCAGCAGCAAGTACTGGAAGTCCTATATATTTGAATATTTTTTTCATAGTATTTACAATTTAATTTTTTAGAATATCACGTTCAGACCAAACAAGAAAGTTCTAGTTTTTGGATAAAAGTTATTTGAATCAACACCAGGTGCTGTTCCACCTTGTTCAACTTCAGGGTCAATTCCTGTATATTTAGTAATAACAAATAGATTGTTTACCGTCTCGTAAATACGAAGCTTTTTAATGTATTTACCAACCGAACCAAAGTCATATCCTAAAGTCATATTGTCTAATCGAATATAACTGCCATCTTCTATAAAACGCGTTGAATACTTGTAAGCATTGAGATCATTTGGCGATTCATTTGCGGCATCTACAAGAATATTACTCGACATGGCTGTACTAGGCCTGAATAAATCTGCACGGGTTGCATTAAATATTTTATTGCCAAATACTCCGCGGAAGAAGATATTTAAATCAAATTTTTTGTACGTGAAATTATTATTCCATCCCATTAAGAATTTTGGTTGTGCACTACCAGCATAATGGTAATCAACACCAATTTGTGGATTTGTTGTCAAGCTACCATCTTTGGCAACATATTGAGAAACACCTTGATCATTTTTACCTGCATATTGAAGCGTAAAGAATTGCCCTAATGGTTTTCCTTCTTTTAAAATTTGTAAGGTACTTCCAGTTTGTCCACCGCCGTCAGGTTGTACTCTACGGATAGAATCTCCTCCAATGAAATATGGATTTGTCAGTTTGGTAATTTCGTTTTTGTTATTCGAATAATTCAAACTTGTGCTCCAGCTAAAGTTTTTAGTTTTAATTGGAGTACTATTAAGCGCAATCTCTACCCCTTTGTTGGTCATATCACCACCATTAGCTACAATTGATCCTACTGGTACAAGTACTGGATTTACAGAATAACTGTAGATCATTCCACTAGTTTTCTTGTTATATACATCTACAGATCCAGATAAGATTCCTTTTAATACTGTAAAATCAACACCAATATTCCCAGTTGTCGTTACTTCCCAGTTCAAATCAGGATTTGCTGCCTGAACCGGACCATAAGCTCCAACTTGTTGTCCATTATAATAGAATGTTCCAAGACTTCCTGAAATAAATTGTGCAGTATAAGCATTGAAACCAGAAGAGTTTCCTGTTTTACCCCAGCTTGCACGAAGTTTTAAGTCGGTAAAGATTTTCTGGTCAGCCATAAAACCTTCTTTATCAATTCTCCAAGCACCACCTACAGAAGGGAAATATCCCCATTGATTGTTTGTTCCAAATACAGATCCTCCGTCTTTACGGATCGATCCTTGTAAAAGGTATTTGTCTTTATAATTGTAATTTAAACGTCCAAAATAAGAAATAAGACGTTTTTTCTGATATGCTCTACTGTCTCCAAAATCAACTTTGTAACCTGAAACTGAACCATAATTTCCTAAAGCTAAGTTGTTATAACTTATGTTATCTACAGGAAAGTTTGTGTTTGTTGCCTGAAAGCCATCACCAAGAACATCTTGTTGCCATGAATAACCTCCAACAGCTTTAATTTTGTGATTTCCTAAAGTTTTTTCCCAAGTTAAGAAGCTCTCGACGATAGTATTGGTGGTTTGGTAAGAATTTCTTAATGCTGATCCATTTACTCCAAAATTCATCAATGTTTTTACCAATGGTGGATCTGGGTTATTATAAAAGTTACCGCTGTTATATTGCTGATAATAACTATCATAATACTCCCCATGCAATGAATTTAATTGTTGGTAAGAAAAGTTTAAGTTATACGTAAATCCCCAAGGAAGTTTTAGTTCTGTTGTTAAACTACCCACAAAATTATTTGTTTTTGTATCATCATCAGCATGATTGATCATCGCCACTGGGTTAAAATATCCAGTTTGATTGAAATTTTCAAAATAACTTCCATCAGGATTTGTAACTGGAGAAACAGGAAGATGATTAATCGATTGCTGAAGCACCACGTTACGTTGAGGCACGTTGTTGTATAAACTGTTTGAATTTGTAACATTCACCCCAATTTTTAAATTATCATCAAAAGCCAGTTGTTCTACAGCTAAATGCGCAATTACACGTGAAAAATTATTCCCTTGCAATACCCCTTCTTTATCAATGTAGCTAATACTTCCAAAATAATTCCCATGATCACCACCACCGCTCATCGAAAGATTATGGCTTTGTGAATTAGCATATCCTGGTCTTAAAATTGCATCTTGCCAATTAGTATCTGCTCCTTTGTCATTTTCAGGAGCAAAACTCATATTGTTTTTTGCCAAGAATGATCTTAATTGATCTGCATTCATCAAATCAAGTTGGTTCGATACTTTTTCAAAACCAAAATAATTGCTATAACTAATTTGGCTTTTTTCTTTTGAACCTCTTTTTGTAGTAACCATGATAACTCCGTTTGCTGCACGGTTACCATAAATAGCTGTTGCAGCAGCGTCTTTCAATACATCGATAGTAACAATGTCTTCTGGAGCAATAACAGATATATCAACTCCTGGGATACCATCAACAACATAAAAAGGACCTTGTGAACTATTTAATGTCGAAGCTCCACGCAAAACTACTGATGCAGCTTTTGTTGGGTCTCCGCTTGAAGAAACATTCAAACCAGCAACCTTACCTTGCAATAATTGACCAACATCAGCAATTACACCATTGTTTAAATCATCTGCTTTTACAGAAGATACTGCAGTAGTAAGATTTTTACGAGATCCTTTACCATAACCCACAACTACAACTTGCTCTAAGTTCATTGTATTAGGTAGTAGTTTAATTGAGTAATTAGTTTTTGATCCGTCTAATTTTAAAGTCTGATCCTCAAATCCGATAAAAGAGACAATTAATATTGCATATTTATTTGATGCCAAAAATTTAAATTTTCCATCAAAATCCGTTGTTACAGTATTAGTCGTACCTTTCTCAAGCACATTAGCAGCTGGTAGAGGAATACCTTTCTCATCTAATACCACACCAGACACTTCTGTTTTTTGTGCCCAGGTATTAATTGATAAGCCAAAGAAGAAGGCTAATAATAAAAGTTTAAGTTTTTCCATTGTGAAATTGGTTAATTGGTTAAATAGTATTGACGAAATTAGTGCTAAAGAAATGTTAACAAATGGACAAGTTATTCATAAACATGGATAATTTCTTTAAAGTCAGTGATAGTAAGGCTTCGCGAGATTATTTTTCTAAATTTCTATAGTTAAAAACTTATTAATTAATCGATTTCGTAAAATTTCATTTCATATTTTTTAGTTATTTTAAGGTTATGATTTTAATATTTAGTTAAATTTTATCTATATACGTAGTATTTATTAATTGAGTACTTTTTTATTTGCTTTTTGTCCAATTAATTTCCCAATTTTTAATTGATTCTCTTTCTTTATTTTCATCAAAAGGAGTATTATTTTCTGCTGATTTTTTTAAGGCTTCTAAAAACATTTTCCATCTTGGCCAATAAAATCCTTTATACATTCCTTTCCATGATCTCGAAGCATAATCATTAAGATGGCCTTCTCCTCCCCAAAGCGTAATCAAGGTTTTAGCATTCTTTACATACAATGAAGAGACCTCTGGAGAACTTCCATAATCTGAAGCCGATTTTACCCATTGATCTAAACTATTCAAAGGCTGTCCAGACATTACAGTATCGATATTCAAAACTTGTTTTTCAATCTTTTTAAATAAAGCATCTCCTTTTACAATGTCTTTCTGCTGATACGCTTTTACACATTCCATTAAATCTTCATCTATAAATAATGAATAATAATGTCTTGTAGCATCTATTAAATCGTATTGGATAAAATTCTTTTTATCGTATTTCTTCGCTTCATTGGTTAAAATATCTAAAGCTTCTTTTAGTTTCTTCTTATCTCCAGGATTTCCTTTAAATTCTGTAATACTTGCTGTTGGTCTTTTAAACAGTAAATACGCTCCTGCCCTATCATTCCACCAACGCGTTTCCCAATACTTGACATTATAAACAGATTCTAATAATAATTCCCAAGCTTGAAAAACAGATTTAGAAGTTGTTTGTCCGTATCTCGCATTCAGATATTTTGTCAGCCAATCGTTTACAGGCTGTTCGCCTTTAGTCCAAGGAAGATCATAAATGTATTCGTATACAATTGAATTATTATTTAAACCTTCTGGCATTGCTCCATAACCCACAACATTACCTCTATGCGGATTCTTCAACAAATTTGTCAATTCATTTTTATAGAAATTCAAATCCCCATACACAGGATTCGATCCTCCATAATTATGTACATAACCGTAAGTCCATTGTTTACCGTAAAAAGCTTCTTGATTTTCCCATACTTTATATCTATCATTCGCATAATCCTGAATCATTAATCTGTCATTTGGAACTTTACTTAAAAAAGCACTTGTAGCTTCCTTTGTCCAAAACTCTTTATTATCACCAAAAAGCCATCCCTGCATAACCCAGATTGCGCCTGGAGCCGCTTCATTAATTGTTTCATAAATGGCACTTCCATAATTAGAAAGTTCTTCATATTTATTGGCTTCAGAAACTGGAGGTTCAATTTCATTAAAAGAATCAGCCAAATAAAAATTCGATTTTCCGTACATTTTAGTATAAATCTCAATAAAGCGTTTTCCAATTTTTTTAAACAGAGGATCTTTAGAATCTAATAGAAAAGTACTTTCAAAACCTCCGCCAGACCAAGATTTAAGTTCTGTAATTTTAGCCTCCGGATGTTTTTCGGCGAAAGCCTTAGGAACATATCCGCTAAATGCAGGAACTACAGGATGCATATCCAAAGCTCTCATTCGCTCCAATATTTTCTTCTGAAGTTCTTCTTTTTTAACGAACCATTCTTGTGGCAAAGGCCCTTCTAGACTATTGATATTCCCCATTCGCTGCCAAGGCAAAAAAGCTGGTCCAGCAAAATGCGCTTCTAATTGGCTATTTGTTAAACCATATTCTTTCCACAATTCCTGCCACGCCGTTTCCTGACCTTCCATTGCAGTTGGAAGATTGATACCATGCATTGCCATCCAATCGATTTCTTGCTCCCAGCGTTTCCAATCCCACCAAGGTGTGGTATAGCCAAAAGTACAAGCGTTTAAATATTCTCTATATTCAAATGGCGTATTTCCTTTTTTAGAATATGTTGGCCAAGATTTAGGCAAATTGATTCTGTTTCCTTCCCAACTAATTAAAACTGCACCAATATCTCTCAGAAAATTATATGCGGCGTAACAAAGCGCCGTATTATTTGAAGCTTTAATTTTTACAAGATTTTTTGTTGCTTCAACTTCAAACCAATCTTTATCTTGATTTTTATTCTCAACAATATTCAATTCAAATTCATTGGCACGGCTCCCAATTAATCGTTCTATTACTGCAAAGGCACTTTTAGTCTCTTCGCTAGTTTTGGAATATCCATTTACGGCACAAAAAAACAGCAGTACAAATACCGGTACAGCTTTTTTAATTTTAAGATTCACTCTTTTCATATAATCATGTATTTAATAAATTCTCTTCCTTAAAAATTGAATAAAAAAAGGGAGATTAAATCTCTCATTAATCTCCCTAACTAATAAAAACTAACAAATATTTACTAATTAATCACCTTCAATTTTATTAAAACCTATTGAAATTCAATTAGCTTTTAAACCGAAAATAAAATTACTCACATTCTTATCATTCAAGATGGACGAATCAATCAAAAGAATAGACATATTTTTCATTTCTATTTGATTAATTAACTTTTAATGATTCTTTCCGCTATTTAAGGTATCACAAACGTCATTGGTCTAAATTTCAATAGAATAATAAAAAAAAGTCGTTTATTTATAATGCTATACAGATCTAACTATTCTCATTCTATTTAAAACTAAAAAAACATATGCAGTCTCGTAGAAAATTTATAAAAAATGCAGGAATTTTTTCAGCAGGATTATTGGCTGTTCAAAGTGATGCTTTTGGATTTAATTCTAATTATTTTGAATTTCCTTTAAAAGATTTTATTACCAAAAGACCTCCGCTTGCAGAAAGAAAATTTACCAGTAAAGCAATTGAAGCAGCAATTGTAAAAATTAAGAAACAGATAGCAAATCCAGAATTGGCTTGGCTTTTTGAAAACTGTTTTCCAAATACACTAGACACTACGGTCGAATTTGAAATTATAGATGGCAAGCCTGATACTTATGTTATAACTGGAGATATTGATGCAATGTGGCTTCGCGACAGTACAGCGCAAATATGGCCTTATATTCCTTTTGTAAAAGAAGATACTAAACTTGCCGAATTGGTAAAAGGCGTTATAAATCGTCAAACAAAATGCATTCTGCTTGATCCGTATGCAAATGCTTTTTATAAAGATTTTAATAAAGAAAGTGAATGGAAAAATGATCTCACTGATATGAAACCAGGAATTCATGAAAGAAAATGGGAAATAGACAGTTTATGCTATCCTGTCCGATTGGCTCATGGCTACTGGAAAGAAACTGGCGATATCAGCATGTTTGACAAGCAATGGAAAGATGCCATGAAGTTGATTCTGAAAACTTTCAAAGAACAGCAGAGAATGGATGGAAAAGGCGGACCATACAGTTTTATGCGACAAACAGCTTGGGCAACAGATGGAGTTCCTTTAAACGGTTACGGATATCCTGTAAAACCATGCGGTTTAATTGTTTCGACTTTTAGACCAAGCGACGACTCTACTTTGTTTGGATATCTAATTCCGAGCAATATGTTTGCAATAGAAATTCTAGGCTATCTTGTAGAAATGTTTTCAAGTCCTTCTTTAAGAGACAATGATTTAGCAGCTGAAGCTAAAGAACTTCAAGCGCAAGTTCAGAAAGGTTTAAACGAATATGGAATTATAAATCATCCTAAATTTGGAAAAATCATAGCTTTTGAGGTAAACGGATATGGCAGTTTTCATATGATGGATGATGCAAATGTTCCTTCTCTTCTTTCGCTTCCTTATTTGGGCGCAATTTCTCCCGACGATCCTTTATACTTAAATACCCGTAAAGTAGTACTTTCAGAAAACAATCCGTTTTTCTATAAAGGTTCAGCTGGTGAAGGTGTTGGCGGACCGCATACAGGTGTAGATACGATTTGGCCAATGAGTATTGTTCTAAGAGCTATTACAAGTATTGATGAAAAAGAAATTAAGTCTTGTATAAGTACTTTAATTAAAACCAATGCAGATACAGGATTTATGCATGAATCTTTTCATAAAGACGATGTAGCTAAGTTTACCCGAAAATGGTTTGCTTGGGCAAATACCTTGTTTGGCGAAATGATTGTACATACGAGCATTAAATATCCTCAGATTCTAAAAGATAAGAGCTTGTAAAATAAAACCAAAAAATCCGTCAGAGTGTGACGGATTTTTTGATTCTATATTTGTATTTCCTTCATTAGCACTTAAGACAAGTTAAGTTTATCCTAGTTTATTGGTTTATTCTTCTTCTTTTATTTCAAAACTTCCATCATCAGGATATTTAATGCTGCCTTTTAATTCCTCTACTCTTTTTGGATCAAATTTAGGAAGTTGCAATTCGTTATTCTTTTTCCATTTCTTAACTGTTTTAGCAACCTCATCGGCTTTCTCATTTGAGACAGGAATATCAGTTGCCATATAAAGTGTCTGTGATGGATATGCTAAAGAAGTTCCGCTTTTTTCAATAATATCCATCATTCTTAATAAAAGATCTTCTTGCACTTCTTGTGATGTTTCAAAATTGATAGCCTCTATATAAGCAGTGATTTCAACTTTTAAAGCATCTGCCGTAATACCAGTAAAACGGACTATTGGTGGCGAATTTAAAACTGCTGGATGCGCATACAATAACGATCTTAATTCCACAAGCAGATAACGCATCTGATCGGGAGTTGTTTCCATTCTAAAACCAAAAATTGGATTAAATATAAAACGGTCACGATGTGCATAATTCTCTATTTTACTAGCTGATAGCTGACCATTAGGAATTGTTACAATGGTTCGCGCAGAAGTACGCAATGTAGTCGAACGCATCCCGATTGATTCTACTGTTCCTTTAATATCATCAACACGGCAGTAATCTCCAACACGTAACGGCTGATCTGCAATAAGACTTACACTTCCCACAAAATTTTCGATTGTTTTTTGTGCTCCCAGCGCCAATGCGATACCTCCAATACCTAGTGCTGCAAGTCCTGCTGTCACATCGACACCTATAATTCCAAGCATTACAATAATCCCTATAACAACAATAGCTGCTTTTGTCGTACGGCTTAAAAATAATACTACAGAAACTGCAGATATACGCCCACGTCTATTCATTCTGCTTCGGGTAAACATACTTACGAAGTCAGTTAGTCTCCAGAGGAGAATCAGAAAAGCTAAAATTCCAATTGTAATTATAATAATGCTAAAACGCTGGCGCACTACTATCGAAATCCCCATTCGCTGTGTCGTCACAACAAATAAAATCACTGTAAGATACATCTGGATTGGTAATGTAAAGGCGTCTATAATTGCTTCACCTTTTTCAGAATCAGCTTGTTTCCATATTTTATGTATGAGAAAAATAATTATATAGATTAACAGTCTTGAAAGCAGATAAGCTACAACAGCCATAATTACGACAACTCCCCAATGTCCTATTGGCACATTTCCCAGTTTTCGTTCTATTAATACTTTTGGCAGTATTCTATCTAAAAAAGTCTTTTCTCCGCTAACGTCAGCAGCATTGATTGCATCGATAGTTTCTGAAGAAAAAAGCCATAATGCAGGCTCACTGTCATCTGATTGATTTTCTACATAAAGCTGTATATTATTCTTGTTTGTAGATATACTACCAACAAGATCTACACCAGTTGTAAGATCATCATCTATTCGTCCAAGTTCTTTATTGCTAATAATAGAAGATGGCGAAAAACTCCCGCCTTGATCTAACAGCTGCTGAAAAGTTTTGGCAATACGTATTCTTTCAGCTGTTTTGCGATAAGAGCGCTTACTTAAAACAAAATACTGACTGGCACGCAGATAATTCTGATCGCCAATTGCCTTGATAAATCCGTTGACTGTACCTTGAGGAGTTCTTCTTCCAAGAGAATCATCAGGTGTTTTTTCAGGTTCTTCTGTTGTGGCTTTAGTACCCAAAAGCTGTGCTTCTGCTTGAAATGGTTTTACAAACAGAAGCATCATTAACAGTAAAAAAGACAGTAACCGTTTAGTATCTAAAATCATATTCCTTTATTTTAGCAACTTAGTCTATTAAAAATAAGAAATATAGCAGAGAAACAAAACCTTTCAGAAAGAAAAAAGAATTATAAAGCAAGTGAATTGTTTTTTGTCTTCATTTCTAAGCTATCTGCATCAAAGCATTCATTTGATTTTATTAACGAAATTCTAGAGCTTTTTACAAATTCAATCAGTCCCAAAGAACTTAATTTTTGAGTCAAAAAAGCTATTTCGTCCTCTGTTCCTATTGCTTGGATTATTGTGTACTCTCTATGAACTTCAGAGATTTTAAGATCATTTTCTCGAAGCAAAACTTCTAGTTTTAGATCTGTCATAAAAACTTCTGTTGGAATTTTAAATAAAGCCATCTGCCTGAAAACAGTTTCTTCATTCAAATGATAATAACATTTATAAACCTCGATTATTTTCTCTATCTGAGTCGATAAATTGATCACATCAGGCAACGTTTCATTTACAACAATGGTATGTCTGTACATTTTATCAATTTCACAATCAGAGATATTAAGGCTTAAAATCTTGATTTGTTTTCTCAAAAACATAGCCGCAAGTTTATTGATTAATTTCAATTGCTCTTCTGAATAAATAGTAAGTGTAAATTCGTTTTTCATTGTGTGATTTTTATTTGAACTTCTTTTTAAGGATAAAAAAAAGCCTTTCTCATTTGACTGAGAAAGGCTTTATGTATAGACAATATATTCCTAACTCGTCATGTGATACGAATAATGATAATAGAAATAATAATATTGTTTTGAATTGCTTGTTTCATAACTGATGTAAATAAAAAAACCTCCCATATTATGGGAGGTTTTTAAATTGTATATCTTACTTATTTATATAACATCCCTGCACTACTATCGAATGATAATAATGATAATAATAAAAGCGATGTTAATTAAGTTTTTCATTTCCTTGATTTGATGCGCAAATATAGAGATAATTTTCAATCTTAGATCATTTAAAGTATTTTTCGTTTTTCTAAAAATTGGCATAAAAAAAGAACCCTAAGGCTCTTTCTTTGTTATTTAAAAATGTCTTTACTCAGTATAAAGATACATTTATGATTTAGTAATAAACAGACAACAAAATTTTAGAATTTGAACCTTCGATAAATTTTTCAAGTCTCTTAAAAAATAAGTCATTTACCATTGGACAGCCATGACTATTGATAATGTAGTAACCTTGTTCATCGTAAGGGACTTCTCTGAAAGAATGCAAAACAATGGCGCGTTTCATAGCATTGTTATTACTTTCGTCCAAACCAGCAAGTCTAAAAGCTTTTCCGAAAACTCCTTTATAAGGTTTCTCTACAGAATATCTTCCAAGAGAAGTGCAATTTGAATTTGGATTGTTGCTAAACTGTAAAATATCTCCTTTTATACCTGTCTCAGATCCTGAGCCATGTGCCACTAATCCTTGATCTAATATTTGATCATGTTCAAGATCATAGACAAAAAAACGATTTTTACCAGATTTGATTTTCATGTCTACTAAAAAAGCAATTTTGCTGCTATACTTATGATTTGTCGCAGTATAGGCTTTTATTTCACTTACATGTTCCGCAAGCCTCGCAATTTCAATTTCACTTAATATATCTTTGTCATCCATTACATGTAGGTTTGTAAAGGAGCATAAAGAAAAAAACAGCGCCAGAAAAAATACTCTCATATAAGGCAATTAATTAATAGTTAATAAAACGATTTGGGTGTCATTTATTTTTATGTTGCAAAATTATATAGAAACATTATACAATTCCCACATTACAGCGTTAAAGATATGATAAATATCTGAAAATAACACCTTTAACTGTTAAAATTAACTATAATCAGTTAAAATGCTTAGATCTTTATCAGTTAAGAGATGAAGATGAAACAATTTTAAAATCAGCATATTTCCAAGATTCATCAAATGCATTTTTAATTTGCAAAGCTTCTTTTCCTTTTTTCTGTTGAGTTAAAGAATTATAAAGTCCGATAAGCGCCCAGCCATTTTTAGGCCAGATTTGCAGATCTCTTCTGTAGATTTTTTCTGCTTCGGCATATTTTTCTGCTTTAAGCAACACTGCTCCTAGATAATGTCTGATTGAAAAAAACCAGTCTGGCGGTTCATTATAATTCAAACGATCTTCGAGCGCTACAGCCTCAGTCAATAAAGAAACTGATTTAGGCAGATCATTCTGTTTGAAAGCAATGTTTCCCGCAAGCACTTTGGAAGCAATATCAGCAAGATCTGTTATTTTATTAATATTCCAAACCGTAATATCTTTTAGAGAACTATCTTTTGAAAGCTTATTGAGAGCAGAAAGTTCATTTTGCGCTTCGGTCATATTATTTTTTCCGAGAAAAGCCATACCACGTGCATAATGCCAAACAAGCTGAGGATAAATAAGATCTTTATCTGGTTTAGGAAGTGAAATAATAGTATCCCACATTGCAAATTTTACTGCAATGTAATACGGAATAGTATAATAATGCTGTAATGTTCCCCATCCAGGCTGACGCATAATTTCGACTGAAGTATGTTCTTGAAGTACTTTTGCGGTATTCCAAGCCAATTTTGAATTTCCTTCTAAAGCTGCAGTTGCTGTTAAAAAATGATAATTATGCGGATAATATGCCAAAGGATAAGCGCCCTGTGCATGGCAAGTCGTAGTATAAATACTGTCGATTCTTGCTGCTTCAATATTTGAAAGCGATCCCTGATGATAATCACCCGTTCTAATGTAGATATGAGATGGCATATGAATCAAATGTCCTGCACCTGGAACCAAACTCTCTAATAACTTGGCACTTTTCATCGCTTTTTCTGGAGTGGCTGAAGATTCTATTGCATGGATATAAAAATGATGTGCTCCAGGATGTTTCGGATTTTTAATCATTAAAGCTTCTAAAACCTTTACAATTTCTGGAGTCCACTCTTTTATTGCTCCCGTGTTTTTATCGTACAAATCCCAAGGATGAAGATTCATTAATGATTCTGCATAAAGCGCTCCAATATCAGGATCAGAGGAAAATTGCGTATAAACCTTTTTCATAGCTGTAGCATACGCAATATCTAAAGGTCTTCGATCAGCAGGTGGTTTCGAAGCATATCTTGTCGTTAAAGCTTCAATAAGTGCTTTTTCTTTTGGGGAACTATTTACAGAAAGACTTTTAGCTTTTTGAACTGCATCATAAGCCCGTTGGAAATTGTCTTCTTCCATTCCAGCGTTGTAATTTGGCCCAAGAACATAAGCAAATCCCCAATATGCCATAGCGCATTTTGGATCTAACCGAGAAGCTTCAAAAAATGATCTTGCTGCCTCGGCATGATTAAAACCGTAAGCCAACATCATTCCTTGATTAAAATATTGCTGTGCTTCTTTGTTATGGGTTGTAATTTTAAAATCGATTCCGTCAAGGCCTTTAAATTTCGGTGCTTTTTGATTTAGCGCATACCAATCTTTATCTGTTGTCTTTGGCGTATAACAGCCTTTTGGAGAAGTAACTCTTATCGATTCTGTTTCTGCGTCTTTATTTTTACAGCCAAAAACAAAAATAACTGCAAATAGTAAATAGTAATGTTTCATCACAATAATTATTTGTATTTATTAAAAATCCGTGAAAAGCTCGTTGAACTAAGAAACCGTTTTTACTTTGGCAGATTGAGGAAGATATGTTTTGTACAAAACTACAAAAAAATAAGTATATCTATTTGAAAAACAAATAGATATACTTATTACGTAAAATTTTATGATTAGTAAATAAACTCAATAATTTATTAGTTTTTATTACCTACTTTTTCCAAATATTCACCTAAAGGAATATCCAGACCAATACCTATAAATCCATCTTTTCCAAAATTTCTATCCTTAACGAATGGAAATCCTAGTATAACATTAAAATCTAAAGCATTGTAAAAACGTAATCCCACTCCTGCTCCTACATGAGGAAAATCAAAATTTTGATCTGTAGAAGTATTCGCTAAAGTATAAAGTAGTCCTGAGCCGTATAGAATAGTATAAAACTCATTAATAAAAGGAGCTCTTTTATTAAGATAAACATCATCTTTAATTACGTTTTCATATCCTCTATACTTTTTGAAATCGTATATTTTATATTTAACACCTATTTTTTCAGATGCAAAACCGATCGTTTTTATAGTTTCTGGTTTCTTTGGATTGTCTGGATTCTCAGCCTCGGAACCATCATCTGGGAATGTAAAATCTTTAAAGAAGAAATTTTCATTCAGTCCTAAAGTTAAATACAATGAAAATCGAGATGGATTATTTCTATTGTAAAACTGCTGTAAATCATTCAAAAATGAAACAATATCAATTTCTACATATTGGTTTTCTGGCGAAGAATTAATTAAAGTATATTTTTTCATTCCATTAATGAAAATAATATATCCCTCTTTGAATTTACTATTAGGCAATTGTCCTTCCACAATATGACTATACTCTCTTAGCAAATTAATAATACTCTCATATGTCTGTGCCTTATCTAAATTGTCTAGGTTTGAAATAAATTCAAATAATGAAGCCATTTCAGGCTTATAGCTAATTTTTTGATCAATTTTTGATAGAATTTGAATTTTTAAAAGAGGTATTAATAATTTTACTTTTTCTAGTATTTTGACATATCTTTCTTTATTTTGATTGTCTAGATAAGCAACTTCAATAATTTTTTTAGAAACCATTTCTTCTAAAAAATTCAAGTCTTCAATTTTTATATTTTCATTCTTAGTCAAATAATAAACTTTAGCGTGAAGTTCCGAGATACAGCTTGAAATTTTATTTTTTGAAATCGTATCTAGATTCGATGTTACCATAGTGGCTTCTTCAATATCTTTTAAAATCTGCTCTAAATACACCTTAAAAAAGACCTGCGATTTTGTAATTTCTTTTTTATACTTTAAAATCGATGAATCTAAAAGAGTTGACAAATTTTTTAGTTTCTGTAAATCATCAATAATTTTATTAATGTTGCTAAATTCTTTATCATAGTCAGTTCTTGTTATAACAATATTATTCAAAAAAGAATCTATCTCAGACTTTATGGTGTTATCTGTTACACTAATTTTTTCTAATTCAGTTTTTATTTTTAAATAATTCTCGACTTTTTTATCTTTAATAAAATCTAGAACCATTTTTTTATTATTATCACCGATCTTATCTAAATCATTAAATTTATAATTATCTTTCAATACATAATACTTATTAATATCCAATTCATTTATTGTTTCTAAATTTTTATCTAGAAGCTTGAAAGTATTAATATTTGAATTATAATTTTTAATTGTTGGATTTAATCTTAGGATTAAAGTATTAAGATTGTTAGTATCTAAATCTGACTTTAAACTAGTACCTGTGTCTGATTTGAAACTCGTGTAATCCGCATTTTCAAGCACACTAACCACTTCTCTAGTTTTAATGTAATTTGATAATTTTTCAACATCTTGCTTAATTAAACTTAACCTATCATTTTCTTTAAATATTTTATCATCATAATTAAAAGCATTGACGCCCTGTGTTGTTAATTGATCTACTACATCAGCTGGAGTCTTCCCTAAATTAACTGATAAAAATTCCTTTATAACATCGTAATTCTCACTGTAAAGGTCAATTTTTTCTTTAATCTTTTTGGGAAGAGAATCCATCTCATTTTTGTATGGTACATCAACATAATAATCATCTTTATGATAATCTATTTTATTTTTGAAGAAACCTTTTTTAGTAACGTTTTCATTATTTGACAATGTAAAACTTACAACATCTAGTAAAATCCCAAAAGGAACGCTAATCTCTATTTTTTGAGTTTTTACTACCTGCTCATTGTTTTGTACCTGTTTAGATTTTATTACTGATTTACTATTTGTTATTTGATTGTTATTTGCTGTTTGGTTATTACTCACTAATTGATCATTTTTTATTTCTTTATCATTATTTATTTCTAAGTTTTGTTTTATATTATTTTTCATTTTAATTTTAGACAAACGAGATTTCTTACGGTTTAAAGATTCTATTTTTCTTTTTATGAATTTACTAGTTATTTCGTCACTTGTCTTTTTATCAGCTATCTTTTCTTCATAATCATCTTTTATCTTACTAGGAATATTAGTTGATTCTTGAGAGCAATCGCCATTTTCACAATGAATTAAGTACTCTATAAAATAACTGTACAATTCAATTTTACTTTCTAATCTTGCTGCTCGTGGAGAACTAAGTTTTTCTTTTTTGTTTATCTTTTCTAATTCTAAATCAAAATTGGTTTTACCAATGAAATTGGTATTATATTTATCATTAAGCTTTTGAAAAATATCACTTTCAGACTTTATCAAAGCTTGAGTTATTCCAAGTGCTAAAGCGTAATTTGTTGTTAGTTCCAAAATTTCTTTTTCAATTACTTCAGGCTGTTTTTCATTCAAAAAAATGTTTAGGCAATTTTGAACATAGAATTTTGTAGTATAATCTGATTCTGGAAACATTTTAAACAAAAAACGCTTTAAAGCTTCTTGCTTAAGCTCGCTTTGTTTTTGCATTATAATTTCGGTTAATACTTTGACATCTATTGTTCCTTTATTCATGGTTAATTTTTCCAAACCGACCCCAAGCGTAGGACCAATTTGGGAATATAGAAACTGACAAAAAAGAGTAAGTGTTAAAACAAGTATTATTTTCTTCATATATTGGTTTGTTTTTGGTTTATTTTGAGATAAAATTAACAATAAAAATCATGTAAAAAAATAGGATAAGTACGGTATTTTTTTATTATACAATTGAATGCTAATCAATTAAAGATTTAAATCAACATCAATTCCTTCCTCAGTTTTTAAGCATATTCTATATCTGCCAGTTTGTTCTCCTTAGAGTAGATAAATTAGTCTTGATTAATAAAAAACACCACATCTACACCACATCCAATAAATTTTCATCGATCAATTTATCTTTTTAGTATAGTAATAATCTCTATACTTCTACTTTATTATTTTATCCCGAAGCGAAATCATTCCTTTGAGTAAGAATTGAGAAAACCAAAAAGCTCCTTTAACCCTACACGCCTATCAAACAAAACTACTTCTGGTAACATCCTAATTATTTCTTTTTCAAAAACCTGAATGTGTTCATATACTTTCATCGGGATTTTTGAACCTAGTATTCATTCAAAACAATAAGCAAAAGGTTATCAGGATCTGGTAAATGATTAAAAAATTATTCTTTTTTCTGATATTTTTCTGTGCCTTTATTTCAAATGCGCAAGTATCGCAAGACACCATAAAAAGTGGATTTGATATAGGGAAAATTGAAATCGAAAACCCTAAAAGCATCTTATCTTCTTATACTTACGATCCTTTTACCAATACTTATGTTTATACCGATTCTGTCGATGATTTTTCAATAAATTATCCTCTTTATCTAACTCCTGCGGAATATGAAGATTTAATGCTGAAAGAAGCTAGAAGAAATTATTTCAGGAAAAAAATGGATGCGGTTGATGGCAAAAAAAAGGGTACAGAAAATGCAAAAAAAGATTTGCTACCCAGATATTACGTCAATTCAAGCTTTTTTGAATCTATTTTTGGAAGCAATACAATCGACGTAAAACCAACAGGATCAGTAGAAATGGATTTGGGTTTATTGTATTCTAAACAAGATAATCCTGCAATTTCAACCAGAAATAGATCAAGTCTTACTTTTGATTTTGACCAGCGAATTAGTCTTGGGCTAGTGGGTAAAATAGGTACAAGGTTAAGTGTAAATGTCAATTATGATACTCAATCTACATTTGCGTTTCAGAATATGTTCAAATTAGAATATACTCCTGATGAAGATGATATTGTCCAGAAAGTTGAAGTGGGAAATGTTAGTATGCCTTTAAACAGCACTTTGATTACTGGAGTGCAAAACTTATTTGGCGTAAAAACAGCTTTACAATTTGGAAAAACAACAGTTACAGGCGTTTTCTCTCAGCAAAAATCAGAAACGAAAACTGTAAGTGCAGAAGGCAGCGGAGCGGTTCAAGAATTTAATTTGTATGCCTTGGATTATGACAGTAACAGGCACTTTTTCTTATCACAGTATTTTAGAAACAAATACGATGCTACTCTAAAAAATTATCCATTAATTGATAGCCGTATTCAGATTTCAAGAGTTGAAGTCTGGGTAACCAATAAGCAAAGTCGCGTTAGTACAACTGCCAATAATTTAAGAAATATTGTTGCTGTTCAGGATTTGGGTGAAGCACAATTGACTGGTCTTTCAGATGATCAAGTTGTGGTGCTGAGTCCTTCAACGGGAATGTTTAATAACGCTGCCGATTCTCCTCCTGATAATTCAAATAATGATTATGATCCTGCTCAGATTAAATCTGGAAGTGGTTTGCTGAATAGTAATATTCGTGAAATTGCTACTTCAGCATCTGGTTTTAATGTGTCTGTAAAAGAAGGGCAAGATTATTCGAAACTTGAAAATGCAAGGAAATTAACTTCAACAGAATATACTTTAAACAAGCAATTAGGATATATTTCTTTAACTCAAAAACTGTCTAATGATGAAGTTCTTGCCGTTGCTTATCAGTATACTTCAGGTGATCAGGTATATCAAGTTGGAGAATTTGCTGATGATGGTGTCGATGCTACAGTAGTAACAGATTCTCAAACTATTACAACACAAAGTTTGGTTTTAAAAATGCTGAAAAGCAGTTTGGTCAATATAAAAAATCCTGTTTGGAATTTGATGATGAAAAACATTTACCAAATTCCAAATGCTTACCAAATAACGCAAGATGATTTTAAATTCAATATTCTTTATACAAATCCTTCACAGCTAAATTATATTACGCCTGTAACTTCTTTTCCGCCAAATCCATCAGACGAAAATAAAGTTGCTGAAACTCCTTTATTAAAAGTTTTTGATATGGATAGGCTAAATTCAACTAATGATCCACAAGACGGCGGAGATGGCTTTTTTGATTATGTATCAGGTATTACAGTTGACGCTTCAAACGGACGAATTATTTTTACCACAAAAGAACCTTTTGGCGAACTGATCTTTAAAAAACTAGCGACAAACTCATCAGAAGATTATAACAATACAGCATCATACAATGCGAATCAGAAAAAGTATGTTTTTAGAAGTTTGTACAACAATACGCAAACTGGCGCTCTTCAGGATAGTGATAAAAACAAGTATTTATTAAAGGGAAAATATAAATCGTCAGGATCAGATGGAATTTCAATTGGTTCAACCAACGTTGCAAAAGGATCTGTAATTGTCACAGCTGATGGAAGAACGTTAACTGAAGGAATTGATTATAGCGTAGATTATCAATTAGGAAAAGTACATATTCTTGATGCTGCATTATTGGCTTCAAATGCTAGTATTACGGTGACACTAGAAAGTAACTCGGTTTTTGGACAACAGACTAAAAATTTCATTGGCTTAAATATCGATCATAAAATATCAGATCAATTTACCATTGGAGCTACTTATTTAAAATATACGGAGAAACCTTATACACAAAAGTCGGTTTATGGGCAGGAATCTGTCGATAATACCATTTTTGGATTGAATACCAATTTTTCTAGCGAAGTTCCTTTCTTTACCCGACTGGTCAATAAACTTCCTAATATTGATACCGATGTTCCGTCGAATCTTTCGGTTCGAGGTGAAGTTGCTTTTTTAAAACCAAATACTGCAAAAGCAAGCGATTTTGAAGGAGAATCAACCATTTATGTAGATGATTTTGAGACTGCTGCGACAACTATCGATTTAAGTTCTGCTTATTCTTGGAGCCTTGCTTCTACGCCCGCAAATAATACTACAAGCCTTTATAATTTTAACGAAAGTGCAACCGATTTAAGTTATGGCTATAAAAGAGCTAAATTGGCATGGTACAGCATTGATCCAGTATTTTACACTTCTAAACCTTCAGGCATTTCTAACGATGATCTTTCTCTTAATTCAACCAGAAGAATTTATAAAGAAGAGTTATATCCAAACACCGAAACCGAAACGGGACAAACTCTTGTTGTCAGCACTTTAGATTTAAGCTATTATCCTTCAGAAAGAGGACCATATAACAATGCTCTCAATTATTCTGCTTCTCCAAAAGAAAACTTTGGAGGAATCATGAGATCTTTAAATTCGACCAATTTCGAACAGGGAAATGTACAATATATTCAGTTTTGGGTTTTAGATCCTTATGTTGGAAACGGAAAAACCAATGATGTCAATTCAGGAAAAGTCTATTTTAATTTAGGCGAAATCTCCGAAGATATTCTTAAAGATGGAAGAAAACAATATGAGAACGGACTCGGAACAGATCAATTAATGGTAACGCCTCGCGGAGTTTGGGGTGATGTTCCAGCATCACAATCGTTGACTTATGCTTTTGATACCGATACTGCAAATCGTTCCAATCAGGATATAGGTTTAGATGGTTTAAAAAATAGTGAAGAAGCACAGATTTATACTAATTATGCCTCAGAATCTGATCCCGCAGCTGACGATTATACTTATTATCTTAACAGTACAGGAGATGTTTTAGAACGATACAAAAAGTATAACGGAACCGAGGGAAATTCAGCTGTAAGTGCAGACGATGCCAATCGAGGATCTACAACTTTACCAGATGTAGAAGACATAAACAGTGATTTTACCATGAATACGATCAATGCTTATTATGAATATAGTATTGATATAAAACCAAACATGGAAATTGGGCAAAATTATATTACTGATATTCGAAATACTCAGGTTACGTTGGCAAATGGAAATACGACACAAGCAAGATGGATTCAGTTTAAAATTCCTATTTCACAGCCAGAAAATACCATTGGAAGTATTTCAGATTTTACTTCAATTCGCTTTATGCGTATGTTTATGACAGGTTTCAGCGAGCCTGTCACGCTTCGTTTTGGATCATTAGATCTTCAAAAAGGCGATTGGAGAAACTATACTGAAACTTTAGACATCAATGATACCAATACAGAAGATGATAATACAGAGCTGGATGTTTTAGCTGTTAATATTGAAGAAAACGACGGAAAATGTCCTGTAAACTATGTACTTCCTCCAGGCGTAGAAAGAGAACAAACTTACAGCGGTAATACTGTTATCTATCAAAATGAACAGTCGCTTGGTCTGAAAGTTTCTGGAAAAGGATTGGAAGCAAACGATTCACGTGCGGTTTACAAAAGCATAAGCATGGACATGAGACAGTATAAAAAACTTAAAATGTTTTTGCATGCAGAATCATTAACTGGTCAGACGCCACTTGCAGATAATCAGATGAGTGCTTTCATTCGGTTAGGAAATGATTATACCGAGAATTTTTATCAGATTGAAATTCCATTAAAAGTTACACTTTCATCAGGCTGTTCGTATTTGAGTCCAGAAGTAGTTTGGCCAGAAAGCAATGAAATCGATTTGTCTTTATCATTATTATCTCAACTGAAAATGCTATACAAAAAAATAGCAACTGCCGATCTTCCCGCTGACGGAATTTATTATTTAGACGAAGATAATGAGAAACTAGATCCCTCTTTAAGCAGCAAAGTAAATAAGCTGCGATTGGGAGTAAAAGGAAATCCAAATCTGGGATATGTGCGAACCTTAATGATCGGAATTAAAAATAACGATCAGCATCAGGATATAAAAGGAGAAGTTTGGTTTAATGAACTTCGTTTGGCAGAAATGGACAATACTGGCGGAATGGCTGCGGTTGTAAACATCGATTCTAACCTTGCCGATTTTGCGACTGTTTCGGCGACAGGAAAAATGAGCACAATTGGTTTTGGATCTTTGGAACAAACTTCTTTAGAAAGAAGTCAGGAAGATGTACAGCAATATAACTTACTGACGAATGTTAATTTTGGAAAATTGATGCCAAAAAACTGGGGAATTACCCTGCCATTTAACTATGCTGTATCTGAAGCTACAATTACGCCAAAATACGATCCTGAAAATCCTGACATTACACTTCAAACTATGCTGAATACGGCAGAAAGTGAAGCAGAAAGACAAAATATTAAAAACAGAGCGATTGATTATACAAAAACCACAAGTATCAATTTTATTGGCGTTAGAAAAGAAAGAAAGCCTGAACAAAAAGCTCATATTTATGATATAGAAAACTTTACATTTTCGCAGTCTTTTAATGAAACTTCAAGTCATGATTACGAAAGGGAAAGCTATGTTGACCAAAGAAGCAATACAGCTTTGAATTATGATTATAGCACAGAAACAAAAACTGTTGAGCCTTTCAAGAAAACAGAATTCATGAAAAAGAGCAATTATTGGAAACTTTTAAGCGATTTTAATTTCAATTATATGCCTTCAAATATTACTTTCAATACCAATATTTTAAGGCAGTTTAACCAACAGCAATTTAGACAGACTGATGTTGAGGGAATCGCTTTAGATCCTTCATACAGCAGAAATTTTGAGTTTAATATACAGTATGGTTTTACTTTTAATTTGACTAAATCTTTAAAATTAAACTTTACCTCTTCGACCAGTAATATTGTAAAAAACTATTTGGACAATAACAATCAACCTATAGATGGTTTTAAAATTTCGGATCATTATTTTGACATTGGAGAACCAAATAAACATGTTCAAAAACTGGTTGTAAACTATGAAATTCCTATCAGTAAAATTCCTCTTTTTAGTTTTGTAAAAGCTAATTTAACTTACACTGGCGATTATAACTGGCAACGATCATCTGAAGCGCTAACTAAAATTGAAGTCGATGGCGTTACTTATAATTTAGGAAATACTGTTCAAAATGCAAATACAAGTAATTTGAATGCTACTTTCAATATGGAAACTTTATACAAGTATTTAGGCATTTCGAAAACTGCAAATAATAAAAACATTGCACAGAAAGCCACTGCTGTAAAACCTGGAGAAAAAATTGTAAAAGCAAATACTGTTGAAAATACAAACAAAAACACATTTGTAAAAAGTCTCTATGGTGTATTAACAAGTGTAAAAAACATTACTTTAAATTTTAGCGAAAATAATGGAACCATTTTGCCCGGCTATCTTCCGACTTCTGGGTTTATGGGATTTTCTAAACCTACGTTAGGATTTATTTTTGGAAGTCAGCATGACATTCGTGATGAAGCGGCAAAAAAAGGCTGGCTGACCAATTATCAAGAATTCAATCAAATGTATTCTACTTCTCAGAGTAAGATTTTTAAAGGAACTGCCAATATCGAATTAATTCCAGATTTAAAAATTGATTTGCAAGCGAATAGATCGTATTCCCAAAATTTCTCAGAACAATATGATATAAGCAACGGACAATACAATTCGCGATCTCCTTATACTTCGGGGACTTTCTCAATTTCTACAGCATTGATAAAAACAGCATTTTCTGCCAGCGACGAGAATGGTTCTGAAGCATTTGAAAATTTTAGAAAAAACCGAATAACAATTGCCTACCGACTTGCTGAAAGAAGAGGAATAAACGTAAATAACGGCACTAATATTGGTACTGACGGATTCCCTTTAGGATATGGAAGCACTAATCAATCTGTTTTATTGGCTTCTTTTCTTGCTGCGTATACAGGAACTAATCCTAACGATGCAGCTTTGGGAATATTTAGAAACTTCCCTATCCCAAACTGGTCATTAAAATATAATGGTTTGATGAGGTATAATTTTTTCAAAAACACATTTAAACGATTTTCGCTCCAGCACAGTTATCAGGCAACTTATACTGTAAATGCCTTTAATTCAAATTATAATTATGCTAAAGATCCGAACGGAATAGATGATAATGGCAATTATTATAATCAGACGATTATGTCTAATGTTACTTTAACAGAACAATTTAATCCTTTTTTAAAAGTCGATTTTGAAATGAAGAATTCATTTAGACTTCTCACGCAAATCAACAAAGACAGGTCTTTATCAATGAGTTTTGACAATAATAATTTAACCGAAGTAAACGGAATAGAATATGTTGTAGGAGTTGGCTATCGTATTAAAGATGTGGTTTTCACTTCTAGATTAGCTGATAATCCCACAAATACAGTAAAAAGCGATATCATTATAAAAGCAGATTTGACGCTCAGAAACAATCAGACTATTGTGCGTTATCTTGATTATGATAACAATCAGCTAGTGGCAGGACAAAATATTTGGACTTTAAAGACAACTGCAGATTATTCGTTAAGCAAAAACCTAACTATGATATTTTATTATAACCATTCATTTTCTAAACCTGTTATTTCAACTACATATCCTTTAACTACAATTAGTTCAGGACTTACCATTCGATACACTTTTGGAAATTGATTTAAAATGTTCAGTTTTAAGATTTTCTCGAAAACAAAATTCTGTAAAATTAAACTATTCGTCTATGAAATTCCTTAGCCAGTATATTTAATGTGCTGATCTAATTATAGATAATTACTTTTAAATCGAAATTAGGAATTCGGCGAAAGCCATATATAACAGATTCGAAAAGATACTTTAAAAATGGATTTTAAAATAAAAACTAATAACGTGCGTAGTTTTGCAATGCATACCTTAACGCAATTTACAGGTTGCACCAATTCTTTAAAAAAGATTGGTCCTGTTAAGAATATTGGACAAATCGCAATCTGCCGAACAAGTTCTAAACTTGAAGATCTTTTATTAATGAGTCCGCTTTTAAAAGAACTGTCAAACACCTATCCTACTGCAAACATTGATTTATTTGTGAAAGGCTCTAAGGCGACAGAAATATTCAAAAACTACAACAACATCGACACCGTAATTGAACTTCCTGAAAAATCGTTCCAACAGCCTTTGGAATATTTAAAATGCTGGGGAAAACTTAGAAGAACAAAATACGATCTGGTAATTAATGCTGATAAATCATCATGGCTTGGAAGAATTGCTGTCAAATTTACAAGAGCCCGATTTAAACTTTACGGTGATACCTTAAGCGAATCTGCGGCTTTAATCTTTTCAGATTACAAGCATGCGGCCAAAACTTCTGTATATGATTTCCGATTTTCGGTATCGAAAGATGGCATTTTTGAATGGAATGATAAAGTTCCTAATCTTGATTTAAAACTTGATTCATCTGAGATGTCTGAAGGAAATAGAATTTTTCGCAAAATAGCTCCAGCCGCAAAAAAATCAATCTGCATTTTTACCTATGAGGAAGGAGAAAAACGTCATTCTGCAGAATGGTGGGAGGAATTTTACCAAAAAGTGCGAGGAAGTTTTCCTTCTTATGCCCTTATAGAAATTCTTCCCACAGAAAAAGTTTCTCAAATTGGCTTTAAAGCCAAATCATTTTACAGCAGCGACATTCGAAAAACAGCTTCAATTATTGCCAATACTTCTATATTTATTGGTGCCGATAATGGAATTATGCAATTGGCAAGTGCAACAAAAGTGCCTGTTTTAGGTTTGTTCATTACAAATCCGGAAAGATATGCTCCTTACAACAATTACAGCTCAGCAATCGAAACTAATGAAGATAGCATAGATAATATTGTGGAACTTATCGATACTATCCTTCATCATCGTTTAAACTAGTTTTATCGTGTTTTATTTAGATTTAAACATTTCAACCAATTCATCAATGGATTGCTGTGACGGAGAAGCGAAATCCTGAATACCATCAATGGCATCTTTGCCAAGAATTTCTGCTCTTGATCTCATCTTTAATTCATAAGCTCCTATTGCAGATTTCAAATCACTAAATTGACCATTGCTAAGACATTCACTTAAATCTAAAGCATCAAGCATCGCAGTATTTACTCCTTCTCCTGAAGGTGGCATTAAATGAGCTGCGTCGCCAATAAGAGTAACATTTTCATTTGGTTCCCATTTTTGATCAGTTGGAAAATAATTTAACGGACGCATCACAAAACTACGGCATGATTTGAACAATTCGAAAAATAAAGGATTCCAGTCTTCATAATACTTAATTAAGTAATTATAAACCTTATCAGCATTATTGAAATCAATTCCGTTTGACTCCAGCCAATTTTCAGGATATAAAGAAGCAGCATAAAAAGTCAATCCTCCACTGCCCATTGGCTGTACAGCAATAGTTTTTCCAATGTCCATTGCAATAAGATTTGCATTATCTACTAATTCATAAATATCAGGACAATCTATTTTAGGATTTTCAATTTCTCCCTGAATAATTGCAGCTCCAGAATACAATGCTTTTATATCGGTTACATAACTTCTGACTTTTGAACGATAACCGTCTGCTCCAATTACAATATCTACAAAAGCTGTACTTCCATTTTGAAATTTCAATTCCCATGAACTTCCAATTTTATTCATACTCAAAAATTGACTGTTCCAAACAACGGTATCTGGCAGCAAATTCTCAATTAGCATATCTCTTAATGCGCCTCTGTCAATTTCTGGTCTAAAATGTTCATTTTCAAAATCATCTTCACCTGTATTTTCCTCGACAAAAAGATTGGCCTCTTTATCAACTATTCGATATCGATCAGCGCCTTTCATATAATTGGCTTTGAATGCTTCTATTAAGCCCGCTTCTTTCATCACTTTTAAACCCGAATCAAAATGCAGATCAACTATTGCGCCTTGAACTCTACTATTTTGGTTAAAGTCTCGTTCATAAACTTTAACTTCTGCACCCTTCATCTGCAACAAACGTGCTAGCGTCAATCCGCCTGGACCCGCACCTAATATTGCTATTTTTTTATTTTCTAAAAGATTTATTCCTTTGATTGTTTCCATTTTACTTCTTATTCTTTTCAGGTACAAAGGAAACGCGTCTCAAAAGCATAAGCAATATCAAAACGAAGCAGATATAGAACTAATCGAGGTTTTTGTTTCGAAATGCTATTGGAGACATGGAAGCTATTTTAGAAAACAAACGTGCGAAATAAGAATAGTCATCGTAGCCTAATTCAGATGCAATTTCCTTGATGGATTTATCCGAATGATGAAGCAGGCGTTTTGCTTCCAAAATAACACGTTGCTGAATATGATAAGAAGGTGGATAACCTGTTACTGTTTTCACACATTCATTGAGATAAGGAGTAGAAATATTCAGTTTATCAGCATACGAACCTGGTCTTTTTATTTTGACGAAATTTAATTCTAATGCCGCTTTGAAAGTCTTAGCAACAACTTCAAATCTTGAATAGTTATCGGTTGATTTTGATTGTACAGCATATTGAGAAATTATTAATGCTACTAATGTATTAACGCTTTCTTTCAAAATGGAACCATACAATTTTTCATGTTTCCTTTCTGAAAGTTTCAAACATAATGAGGCACTTTCTTTTAGAATAGAAAAAGCATCTTCTGTTAATGATAATGTATTCACTGGAGAAAGTTCTTCAAGCAGTTTTAAATATTCAGGACGGAGATTTTCGACAGTTATTATCCAGCTGGTTACTGTCGCTTCTTCAAATGAAATGAGACGATGTACTTGATCGGGATGAATAAAAATAACTGATGATTCTTTTATCTCTTGTTTTTGAAAATCAATTTCAATATTGGTAGTGCCTTTTTCCTGTAGAATAAAGGTGTATCCTCCGTCTCGATGGGATCTTTCTACTTCTTTAGAATCAGGTACACCATTAAATATTCCCTTTCCGATTATAATCCCTTCTTTAAATTCCGAAGGAATTGTATTTACAGGAATAGATTTTACTTTCATTTATTCATTTTTATTGGACAAATCAAAGTTAATTTATTTATTGCTTAGCAATTTTTAATAAAGAGTTAAAAAAGGAAATATTTAAACGATCGCTTTCTGTAAGTATCATAAAACAAAAAGACGCCAATTAAGGCGTCTTTTATAAGGTTACTGTTTCCAGTTAGATTATCTTAAATCAAATCTGTCCAGATTCATTACTTTAGTCCATACAGCAACAAAATCAGTTACAAATTTTTCCTGTGCATCAGAAGCAGCATATACTTCAGCTATTGCTCTTAGTTCTGAATTTGAACCAAAAACAAGATCAGCACGAGTTCCAATCCATTTTGGCTGTCCAGTGCTTCGGTCGTTTCCTGTATAAAGTTCTTTATCATTAGAAACTGACTGCCATTGTGTATTCATATCCAAAAGATTTACAAAAAAATCATTTGTCAAATGACCAGGTCGAGTTGTAAAGACACCATTTTTACTTCCGTCAGCATTAATATCCAAAACGCGAAGTCCTCCTAAAAGTACCGTTAATTCTGGCGCAGTAAGAGTTAATAAATGTGCTTTATCTATAAGAAGTTCTTCTGTTAAAACAGTTGATTTTGTTTTTCTATAATTTCTAAAACCATCCGATTTTGGTTCAAGATATCCAAATGATTCAACATCTGTCTGTTCTGCAGATGCATCCATACGTCCAGGAGAAAAAGGTACTGTTACTGATGTTCCAGCGTTTCTAGCCGCTTTCTCAACAGCTGCCGAACCAGCTAAAACAATTAAGTCAGCCAATGACACTTTTTTACCATCATTTTGTGAACCATTAAATTCTTTTTGAATAGTTTCTAATTTATCCAAAACCACTTTTAATGCTGCTGGATTATTTACTTCCCAATCTTTCTGAGGAGCAAGTCTAATACGACCACCATTTGCACCGCCTCGCTTATCTGATCCTCTAAAAGTAGAAGCCGAAGCCCATGCTGTTGAAACCAACTGAGACGTACTCAAACCTGAATTTAATATTTTTTCTTTCAGTTGCGCTACATCCTGATCATTTATTAATACATGATTTACTTCTGGAATTGGATCTTGCCATAATAATTCTTCTGAAGGCACTTCAGATCCAAGATACAGTGTTTTTGGTCCCATATCACGATGCGTTAATTTAAACCATGCTCTAGCAAAAGCATCAGCAAACTCATCAGGATTTTCTAAAAATCTACGTGATATTTTCTCATAAGCAGGATCCAGTCTTAAAGATAAATCTGTAGTAAGCATTGTTGGAAGGTGTTTTTTATTAGCGTCAAAAGCATCTGGAATAATTGCTTCAGCATTTTTTGCTACCCATTGATGCGCACCTGCTGGGCTTTTAGAAAGCTCCCATTCAAAACCAAATAAATTTTCGAAAAAGTTATTGCTCCATTTAGTTGGTGTTGTTGTCCATGTAACTTCAAGTCCGCTTGTTATCGCATCTCCTCCTTTACCTGAACCAAAACTGTTCTGCCATCCTAGTCCTTGCAATTCTAAACCAGCAGCTTCAGGTTCGTTACCCACATTATCAGAAGAAGCGGCACCATGCGTTTTACCAAAAGTGTGTCCTCCCGCAATTAATGCTACCGTTTCTTCATCATCCATCGCCATACGTCCAAAAGTATCTCTTATGTCTTTTGCTGCAGCAATAGGATCAGGATTTCCATCAGGACCTTCAGGGTTTACATATATAAGTCCCATTTGCACTGCTGCAAGAGGTTTTTCTAGATTTCTACTATGGATATTGCCATCTGCATCATCATCTGCTGATACTACACCATGATCTTTTGGAACACCTTCTGAGCCATCTTTATAACGTTCATCACCACCTAACCATGTTGTTTCAGATCCCCAATATACAGATTCATCTGCTTCCCATACATCGGCGCGTCCTCCTGCAAAACCAAATGTTTTGAAACCCATTGATTCAAGAGCAACATTTCCTGTTAAGATCAACAAATCGGCCCACGAAATCTTTTGTCCATATTTTTGTTTGATTGGCCAAAGCAGCCTTCTCGCTTTATCAAGACTCACATTATCAGGCCAGCTATTAAGAGGCGCAAATCGCTGCTGTCCCGCTCCAGCACCTCCTCGTCCGTCATGAACTCTATAAGTACCAGCACTATGCCAAGCCATTCTTATGAAAAGACCTCCGTAGTGACCAAAATCAGCAGGCCACCAATCTTGCGAATCAGTCATAAGAGCATGTAGATCTTTCTTTAAAGCCTCAATATCCAGGCTTTTAAAAGCTTCTGCATAATTGAAATCCTTATCCAGCGGATTTGACAATAATGAATTCTGTCTCAGGATGTTTACCTTTAACTGTTTAGGCCACCAGTCAAGATTCTTTGTTCCTGCTGCAGCTTGCTTATCCATGCTCCCATTATGAAAAGGGCATTTGCTGATGTCATTCGATTGATTATCCATAGTTTTAAATTTTTTATTTTTTACTAAATTACTAACTAATGAAACAGAAAGATATGAGGACGAATCATAAATAACACTTCTAAAATAGACAAAATCTATTTTCAAGTTATTTTATAATTACAATTGCTTATAAAGGTCAAACGGTATTTACAAAAGGCTTTTAGAAAAGAAAAAACATTTTTAATTATATAAATTTAATAAAAAGATTTCTCTTATTTCTAGGAAAATTAGAGCAGTATTTCTTTTAATAATCTCATAACATTTAAAAATTGATTCGTTAACCTGCAACTTTTGTAGAAAATGTCTAATCAAAACATCATTTTTTCGTCTCAATAAAATATTGATTTATGTGTATTCAGTTTGTACTTTTGCTTTTATGAATGACAACTTTATAAATGAATACTTCGGCATAGGAATACAAAACGGTAAAACGCCAGAAAACTTAGGTGTCTTATGGCGATCGGCTCAAAATTTAGGCGCTACTTTTATATTTACTATTGGTAATCGATATGCCAAACAAGCTTGTGATACTCATGATGCAGTAAAAGCAATTCCTTATTTTCACTACGAAACTTTTGAAGCTTTTTTTGAAAATTTACCAAAAGGAGCAAGATTAGTTGGGGTTGAATTATCTGATAAGGCTTCCGACTTGGAAACCTTTGAACATCCAAGACGCTGTGTCTATATATTAGGAGCAGAAGATCATGGTTTGCCCAAAAAAGTAATGGAAAAATGCCATCATTTAGTAAAATTCAAATCAGAAAAAAGTTTAAATGTAGCAGTGGCTGGAACTATTGTTATGTACGATAGAAATTTATCTAAGCCGCGTTCTTAAGTAAAATAGCTAAAGCTTGTTTCAGATTATAATCTGAAACGGAATTTTGATATACTGTACATATTTTTTTTCCATCTTTATATAAAAATTGGTTTAACTAAAACAGTATAATAATGGAACCTAATATGCTACTTCAAACTGAAGCTTGGCTCATCGCTCTTCTACTTTTTATCGTAATGCTTTTTTCTATTTTTATTGGGAAGACAATTGGAAGCCGTAAACGCAACGAAAAAGCTTCTGAGGAAAAAACTTCAGAAACTTCTGCACTAACTGCCCTGCTCTTCTTTCTGCTTGCCTTTACATTTGGAATGAGTAGCGAGCGATACGATTCGAGAAGAAAAATAGTAGTTGAAGAAGCCAATGACATAGGTACCGCACTACTTCGCTGCGACCTTTACCCAGATTCTGTTCGGACTTTACTTCGTAAGGATTTTAAAGAATATGTAGATGCAAGAATAGACTATTACGCTGCAGGACCAAATATAAAAAAGATACTTGCAGCCGACAGTCTTTCCCAAGTAATTTCATCTAGATTATGGAAGCGTTCTGCGGAACTGTCTAAAGATCCTAAAAACTTGGCTGCCACACAGCAGATGATTCCCGCTCTGAATACGATGATCGATGTTACATCATCACGTCTTGCTGGAGAAAAAGCAAAAGTTCCGCAAAGCATTCTGATAATGTTATTTTTCCTTTCTGCTATTACCGCTTTCTATAACGGATATTCAAGCGCTAGAAAAGGAAAAGTAGATTGGTTAGTTGAAACTGGATTCTGTCTTCTTGTATCTCTTGTAATTCTCTTTACTCTCGATCTGGACAGACCTAGAAGAGGTTTTGTAAATCTTGATGTTCCTAATCAGACAATTATTGATCTTCGAAAAAACTTTAATTAATTTTTAAATGTCTTTTATTTATTCTTCTGATAAGAAAAATAGAAACACAAAGTTTAGAAAAAATACAAAAGAATCTGTTGCAGTTTATTCTTCGCAACAGATTCTTTGTTTATATTTTATTCTAAAATTGTTCCTGAAAAAAAAATGAAATGCTATTCTTTCTGGATAAAACAAATGGACAGATTTTGTCTTGTTGGAAACATAATTACCTCATATTCGTTTGTATTATCCGTATTTTTAGATACTACATAATTTCCATCAATAATTCCGAAATAAGTTAATAGCGGAGAATAAAATGTAATTCCTATTTTATGCTTTAAAGGATCTGTGATATCACTATTTATAATGTCCAGTTTGTAATTAATAAACGGAAAATACTGATTTCCTAACACATCCGAAACTCTATGAAAATTACCTTTTAACTGTTGAACGTATCCATCGGCAGCAATTCCGACAAGAAAATGCAGTTGTGAAGCTTTTTCATTCTCAGACAATAATTGCCTGAAAGTATTTTTAGGATTTTCAGTAGAATTGAACTGCTGGCTTTGCATTTTATATTCTTTAAAAGTATCTTCAAAAACATATTTATCCCATAATATTGTAGAAGAACTATCAATAATTACACGATATGCAAGTCTTATTTTTGATATTTCCATGTGTTATATTCCAATTTGTTTTAAGATAACTTCAAAAACAAGCAAAACGGCATTTTCAGAAAGAGCTTCCCATTCTATTGCACTTACTTTTTTAAGACTTAAACCATCTTTAGCTTCTAAAAGTCTGTCTTCTACTTCGAAAGCGCCGTTAATCACAAATACAAAAACACCGTTTTTAGTATTTCTCAAAGTATAAGAACCATGCTTTCTCGCATCATAAACACCTATAAAACCAGCATTTTTTCCGATTTCGAATAAAGGCAACATTTTATTTCTAGAAGTAAAATCGATTTCAGAAAGCTCAGAGTGATTTTGATAAAATTGCAAATCTTGCAGAAAATCAATCTGTAGATAACTTACGATTTCATTTTCATACGGGTTAAATATTTCAAAAGACATTTCGCTTGAAACTTTCACTAACTTAACCTGATCAACCCTTAAAAATTCCGATTTAAGATAATTATCTGAATATTCTACTCCTCCAAATAATGGCAAAATAACAACATTTGTATTCTCCTTAACAGTTACATTAATACGCTGATTTGGACCAAGTATTTCTTCATTCAAAATTTGTAATGTTCCAAATGGTTTTCTTGACAAATCCTGATAATCTGCAAAATTAAAAGTGGCAAAGCAATTATGGTTTTCTGTTTTAAAAACTCCTCTTGCTTCTGACTTATATATTTGTGTTGGAATCTGCTTAATCATCTTAATTAACTTAAACATTTTTAAGCCGCAACTTTAATAGTATGTTTTAAAACAAATCCTTCTGAAACACTTCCTGTAACTTCAGCTAATTCATTGGCAACCGAATCAGAAAATACATTATCAGAAGCGTTATATGTATAACCAGATAATCCTTTAGTATATCCATTTGCTGTTGATGCATTTACCAGAGCAACTGCACTGCCAGATCCTTCAGGAAATGCAATTTGAGTTACTAATAATGACGTTCCGCTAGAATTATAAATATGAACATGAATATGTGTTGCACGACCTGTGTACCAGCCTGGAAATATAGAGGTAAAAGTCACTAATCCGTTTTCGTCTGTAGTCTGTCTTCCTCTTAAAAAATGCGACGAAGTGTAGTTAACTGACTGCATAGAAGTTCCTCCATATTCAGAATAATAACCATCTTTATCGCAGTGCCAGATATCTACAATAGCGTCTTTTAAAGCGGCACAACTTGCTTTTGTGTTCTGTATTGTAATATTGATCTTAAAAGCAACTCCCGTTCTGTCCATGATAATATCTGATTTTACTAAAGAAGACGGCGTAATAGTCGGAAATGGACCAGCCGTTTCAGAAGAAGTTACAGAGCAGTCTGTAGAACCAGAATTAGATCCTGTATCAGTAGCTGTACCACTATCCGTATCTGTTGACGTGCTTTCAGAATCATCATCTTTACTGCATGCATTTAGGATTGGAATAGCAAATGAACCTATTCCTACTAAACCTAAACCTCTTAAAAAATCTTTTCTTTTCATATTCACTTGTTTTTTTGTTAGAATCATTTAAATGATGAACAGTATTTTCTAAGTAAAATTATCTGAAATTATAATCGTGAAAAAAGTTTGAGGTAATCAGCAATAATTATGAGGTAAACCGAGAGGAAAAAATATTTTGTAGTAAAATTAGCTCAATAAAAATTTATTGTTTTTTGCTTAAAAATTCAAAAAAAGCAGTTTCAAAACTAGCGCTTATTGGTATTTCTGCCTGATCTATATAAATGATTTTATTCCTTATTCTTTCTATTTTAGAAACAGGAACAATGAAGGAACGGTGCACACGAACAAATTCGGTTTCTGGCAATTTTTGAAGTATGGTTTTCAAAGTCATTCGCGTCACAACCGTTTTTTGATTTTGGATATGAATTTTAAGATAATCATCTAAACCTTCGATGTATAGAATATCCGAAAAAAGAATCTTAACCAAACTATAATCAGCACGAATAAAAAGATGCTGCTGTTCTAAATTCTGATTCTGATATTTCCATTGCTGCAAAGCTTTCTCGGCAGCCTGCTGAAATCGGGAAAAAGAAATCGGTTTTAAAAGATAATCTGTAGCACTTAATGTGAATCCCTCAACAGCATATTGTGAATACGCCGTTGTAAAAATCACCATTGTTTTATGTGGCAGTTTTTTATAAAAATCCAATCCTGAAATGGCAGGCATATTTATATCTAAAAATAATAGGTCAACTGGGTATTTTTTAAGGTATTTAAAAGCCTCTTCAGATTTTGAAAATGTTTTCTGCAGATCGATATAATCAATTTCTGCGCATAAACTCTGTAGAATTTCTAATGCCAGAGGTTCATCATCCAATGCAATTGCTTTTATCATACTTTGATACTTAATTTTACAATATACTTATCAGCGCTATTTTCAATTTCCAGCTGGTGCCTGTTTGGATATAATAACGTTAGTCTTTCAATTGTATTTTGTAGACCAATGCCCGTTTCAGATTTGACAGAAAATGTTTTTTTGTTAGATACTTCCATCTTAAGCATATCTTCTAAAATATCAATATGAATACCAATCTCAGAAGTTTGATCTGGATTTACACCGTGCTTAAAAGCATTTTCAATAAATGAAACTAGAATAAGCGGAGTTATGGATTTACCAAATGGCTTTCCGCTAACTTGATAATCAACCTTAGCAGTATTACCCAAACGTGTTTTTTGGAGTGAGATAAAACTGTTTATATAATTGATTTCTTTACTTAAATCGATTACTTCCTCATTAGCTTCTGAAATTATATAGCGCATAAGTTCAGAAAGCTGTATGACAGCATCTGGAGTTCTATCGTCTTTTTTTAAAGCCAGCGCATAAATGCTGTTAAGTGTGTTAAACAAAAAATGCGGATTAATCTGCGCTTTCAAAAAAGCAAGTTCCGATTTCATTTTTTCTTTTTCTACATTCTGCAGCCTTCCAGAAATAGCAAATAACAAACTTGAAATCACCCCAAGTAAATACACAAGCGCTGTATGTCCGTATTGTGTTGGCGGTCCGCCAATTGTATCAAGAGGCATTGGATGCGGAGGCATTCCTCGAAAATCTGGCGGTGGTTTTATTCCTTCAAATGGTTTTGGATCACCAGAAAAACTTCTTGGATGAGGTCTAAAATCTAAAAAATTATGATCCGGATGATCTAGAAATCTTGATATCCAAAGAAAAAATAAAAGAAAACAAACAATCATTATAAAATAAAGTAACCGCTTGTTTTTAAAATAATATTTGGGAATTAAATAATAGTAGTTAAAATAGAAGAAACACAATAAACTGAAATAAATAAAAAAATAGATTCGGTCGTGTACATTTGAATATAAATCTGGCCATGTAAAAATGGTTTTTGATGATGTAAATGCATAAGGCAGAAATAAAAAAGCCAAACACAAACACAGATGAAGCGCATAAAACGAAATTTTCCTTTTCATAAATCTTACGGATTTATCCCAAATTTAGCGATCCTCTAGGTTAGAATCAAATTAATGAGGTGAAACCATAAAATCCCGCGATTATAAAATTCTTCTAAACACTTCTAAACTTAACTCGACCAAATAATTTATTCCCTAACTACTTTGTAACATATTTTGAAAAAGACTACATATAACTAATTATTTCAATTGAAGATCCTGTTGATTTTTTATCCTTATTCCATTTAAACACCAAAAAACGCAAAATATGAATTTATCAGAATGGCTTATTTTCATTTTAATTATGCAAATTATTCATGGACTATCTACTTGGAAGCTCTATTTAAAGGCTGGCAGAAAGGCTATAGAATCATTTATTCCAATTTATAATTTAATTGTTTTAATGAAAATTATCAACCGCCCACAATGGTGGTGTTTTCTATTATTTCTACCTATTATTAATCTTATAATGATTCCTGTGGTCTGGGTAGAAACAATTAGAAGTTTTGGAAAAAACTCGATGGTTGATACTATACTAGTTGTTCTGACATTAGGACTCTACATCACTTTTTTAAATTATACCTCAGAAAATCTTGTATACATTGAAAATAGAGATCTTAATTCTAAGTCAAAAGGAGCAGATACAGTAAGTTCTCTTTTATTTGCTATTATTGTCGCTACTCTCGTTCATACTTATATTATTCAGCCTTTTACTATTCCGTCTTCATCATTAGAAAAGACCTTATATATTGGGGATTTTTTATTTGTAAGTAAAATTAATTATGGCCCAAGAACTCCCATGACCACCATCGCATTGCCAATGGTTCATGACACAATTCCTGTTTTAAATAAAAAATCGTATCTGTTTAATGATGATGAGACAAAAAAAGAAACATCATTATTAAACAAGTTTCAACTACCTTACTTTAGGTTTCCTGCAATAGAAAAAATAGAACGCAACGACATTGTCGTATTTAATCAGCCAGCAGATACCTTACGTGACATGAATAATTTTCATCCTGATCGAAATTATTATAAGCCTATCGATAAGAAAACAAATTTAGTAAAGAGATGTGTTGGTATAGCTGGCGACTCTTTAGAAATTCGTAATGGCGATATTTACATTAATGGAAAATTGAGCGTAATGCCTGAAAGTGCGAAACCACAGTATAACTTTTTTGTTGATACAAAAGGTCAAACAATTGGTCAAGAAGCTCTTGTAAATATGTACGGTGCCAGAGAAGGTATGAAGTACGACAACGGCTTCTTTGCCCAAACTGATAAAGGGCAATATTTTTTAACTCTGACCGATAAAGAAGCTGCCTTGATCGCAAAGAATCCAATGGTGAAAAGTGTCACAAAATATTTAACCCCAAAGGGAGTAGACGGTGATGTTTTTCCTCATGTTTCTTCTTTAGGCTGGAATATAGACAATTTCGGACCAATTTACATTCCGAAAAAAGGTGCAACTGTAAAATTGGATTTAAAAACACTGCCTTTTTATAAGAGAATCATTCAAGAATATGAGAAAAATACCTTAGTTGTGAATGGAGACAAAATTATGATCAATGGTAAAGTCAGCAATTTTTACACTTTTAAACAGGATTATTACTGGATGATGGGTGACAATCGCCAGAACTCTTTAGATGCGAGATTTTGGGGATATGTTCCTTTTGACCATGTAATTGGGAAACCAGTTTTTATATGGTTCAGCTGGGAAAAAGATGGCAAAGGATTAAATAAACTGAGATGGAATCGTATTTTTTCTGTAGTTGGAAACAGTGAACCAAAATCCTATTTAATTCATTTTCTAGCCATCATTGGGCTTTATATTATTGGCAAAAAAATAATTAAAAGAAGAAAACAAAATAAGGTTTAAGTGATATCTGAGTTATTGCCTTTTTAATATCAAAAAAAAGACAATTTCTCTATTTGATAAATATCTCGTATGTCTCTTTTGATAGTTCGAGTGAAAAGTAAGGGAGAGTTTAAATAAAAAAACTCTCCCTCAACATCGAAATTACTAACATTCTAAAAACTCAAAATTTATAGTTGCCTAATCATCAATGTTCTGCTTTTAAATTTATTTTACCTTTTTGAAGTCCTTTACCTGTTACTTCCAGCTGAATTGCGCCTGCAGTTTGAATTGCTTTAACTAGAACCACAAGTTTACCACTAAAAAGCTTCATTTTATTTTGGTGAAATATTTCTAATGATGTAGCATCACCATTACATGCTGCTCTGTAAGTTCCTGCTCCAGTTACTTTAAATTGAAGTTCATTATCTGCTATAGGACACGGTATTCCATTTTTATCAACTACTGAAACTGTTACAAAAGAGATATCTTCTCCATCCGCTTTAATGGTTTTTCGATCTGCTTCGAGAACAATTTTATAAGGATCTCCGGCTGTTTTAACTTCACTTTCAGCAGCTATTTTTCCATTTGAATCAAATGCAACAACTTTTACAGTTCCTGGCTCATACTTTACATCATTCCACATTAAACGATAGCGGTTTTGCGGAGTTGAATTGTTTTTTTTCTGAATTCCCATACTTTTCCCATTTACGAAAAGCTCAGCGCTGTCATAATTAGTGTAAACGAAAACAGGAGTAATTTCTCCTTCTCTTCCCTTCCAGTTCCAATGTGGCAGAATATGAAGCGTTTTCTCCTTAGTATTCCATCTGCTTCTGTAAAGATAAAAACGGTCTTTAGGAAGTCCCGCTAAATCTGAAATTCCAAAATATGAACTTCTTGACGGCCATTTTTCATCGTAAGGCGTAGGTTCTCCTAAATAATCAAAACCAGTCCAAACAAATTCTCCAATAACCCATGGTTTATCATCCTGAAGCACAAAATCTTCATCAGGAACATTGGACCAGTCGCATGCTTCAAGATCGTACGACGAACTCTGAAAATCATCATATTGTTTATTCTTTGCCTGCACAACAGGAAATTTATAAATTCCTCTTGAACTCACTGTTGAAGCTGTTTCTGAACCTAATATAAATCCTTGCGGGAATGTTTTATACGCTTCTTCGTAAAGATGTACTCTATAATTTAATCCCGGAATATCGAGCAAAGCTCCAAAGCCAGATTCCATAGTTGCTTTTACCTGATCCATACCAACAGTCACGGGTCTTGTAGGATCTTCACGGTGAAAAATGTCCTGCAGCCATCTGGCACGTTTCACCCCTTCAGCTCCCCATTGATCCGGAACTTCATTTCCGGAACTCCACATTACAATACAAGGATGATTGCGTGTGGCTCTTACTAAATTCACAATGTCTTTTTCTGCATATTCTTCAAAAAAGCGATGATAACCGTTTTGTACTTTTGGCTTTGCCCATTCATCAAAACTTTCTGCAAGAAACATAAATCCCATTTCGTCAGCCAATTCAAGCTGTTCAAAAGAGGGCATATTATGAGAACTTCTAATCGCGTTACAGCCCAAGTCTTTTAAAATTGTTAGCTGTCTGCGAAGAGCTGCTTTATTTACAGCCGCACCAAGTGGTCCCAAATCATGATGAAGACAAACTCCTTTGAATTTGGTCACTTTACCATTAAGACTAAATCCTACTTTGGGTTCGTATTTAATAAATCGGATGCCAAACTTTATGTTTTGTTCGTCTTTTAAAGTTCCATCAGCTGCATATAATTTAGTTACCGCTGTATACAGATAAGGTGTTTCTGGACTCCACAAATGAGGATTAGCAACTTCAATTATTTGATGAAATTTTCCACCTGTTGCTTCTGTACTTTTTTGTGTCGCAACTACATTATTACTAGCGTCCTTTATTTCAGTTACCATTGATATGTTGCTTCCATTAAACTCCGCTTTAATGTCAACATTCGCATTATTGCCTTTCATTTCAGGAGTTGTAATAAAAGTGCCCCATCGTGCAAAATTTTCCTCTTCATTCACCACAATGCTAACTTTTCTATAAAGACCTGCTCCTGGATACCATCTTGAAGAAAATGGCTTATTGGTTAATTTTACTGCCAATACATTTTCTTTTCCAACCAAAAGATCGTTAGTAATATCAATATAAAAATAGCTGTATCCATAACCCCATTCTCCTATTTTTTTTCCATTTAAAAAAACTTGAGGTTCACTCATAGCGCCTTCAAAAATAAGAAGTGCTTTTTTTCCTTTTTTAAACTCTGGGATTGAAAATATATTTCGATACCATCCTGTGCCAATATGTGGAAGTGCTCCAGTACGTCCTGTTTTTTCCGTTGGAACTGTTTCTCCGTTTTGTTCAATTGCCGAAACCTGTTTATCCCATTCTTTATCAAAAGGTCCATAAATAGCCCAATCATGAGGCACACTTACTTTTTCCCATTTTGAAGCATCAAAATCTACCGAAAAAGCATCCCCTTTCACTTCTTTAGAAAAGAGCCAGTTATCTTTTAAAATAACGGTTTTTGATTGTGACATAACTTTTCCAGACGAAAAAATCACTAGAAATAAGAATGATATCGATTTAAAAATTAGTTTCATTTTACTCTTTGTTTTCTTGCCATTAAGAAATCAAGTCTCTAAACTGAACTTTCTTGATTTCTTAAATGGTAGAATTTAATTGATTATTTAATTTTTTAAAGCATCTAATGCTGGTGATGGTTTTCCGTTAGGAAGCCAAGCATTTAACTGATAACCGCTCCAGGTTTTTTCACCTTCTGGTTCCCAATAAATAACTCCCAAACCTTTATTGTTAGGCACACTTTTTACTGCTTTTATAGTAGCTTCAAGCATGTCTTTTGTGTTTTGCTCTAACGTATAATCACCACCAACTTCAACGACCATAACTTCTTTGTTGTATCGAGAAGCCATATCTTTCAAATTATTTTCTAAATCTGAAATGTTTTCTTTATAATCTGTTTTTAGCCAAAAAGGATAATACGAAAGACCAATTATATCATACTTCACTTTATTTTCAGTCGCTTTATCAAAAAACCATCTGAATTTTTCGTTTTTATTTCCTTCGTCCAAATGAACAATAACTTTGATTTTTGAATCTATAGCTTTTGTCGCATCATATCCTTTATTAAGCAATTGCGCCAATTGATTAAAATTGTCTGTGCTTCCTTCTGGCCAAAGCATTCCGCCCGGAATTTCATTTCCAACTTGAACCCATTCTGGAGTTACTCCTGCTTTTTTTAACAGCTTCAGAACATCATAAGTATGGTTGTAAACATCAGTTAACAATTCTGGAAAAGAGTGTTTTGCCCATGCTGCAGGTTTATTCTGCTTTGCAGGATCTGCCCAAGAATCGCTGTAATGAAAATTGATCATGATTCGCATTCCCATTTTTTGTGCTCGAACTGCCATAACAACAGTTTCTTCGGGACTGCAATGTCCGCTGGCTTTATCATCATTTGGATTTACCCAAACACGTAATCTGATGGTATTTATTCCACGATCTTTTAGTAATTGAAGACAGTCTTTCTCAGAACCGTCTGTATCGTAAAATTTATAGCCAGTCGCCTCCATTTGCGGTAACCAGCCTACATCTGCTCCTTTAGAAAATGAATATTTTTCAGTTGCCATTTGAGATTTACATGAAGCAAAAAAAATGGCAATTAGCATTAATAAGGAAACATTTTTAAGTAATTTTTTCATGTTTTAGTCTTTACTGAAGGCTTGCATTACTGATAACGCATTGTTATCAAAACTGTATAAAGCTTGATTTTCGAATGTAGAACCGCTTGTTGATTGTGGCCCTTTGAAAGCAACCCATTCACCTCCCCAATACGCAAATCCTTGTCCGAATTCTGATGTTTTTACTATATTTTTAATATCCATTACAAAAGTTCTCTGTCCCGCTGGAGTTGCCGGATATCCAGGCACTAGCTGATCATTTGTCCCTACAATATTATTCGTTTGGTCATTATGTAATAAAGTAAATGGATAAGCCGTTTCTGCGATCAAGACTTTTTTACTGAATTTACTTCCTAAAGCATTAATAGTATTTTTTACTACTTCTAAATCTTTACCATGCCAAACCGGATAATAAGACAGTCCGATATAATCGTAATCAACATTTTTCATTTTGTTGAAGAACCAATCTGTCGCGCCACCATCAACACCTGCATAATGAATCATTATTTTTGCATTTGGAGCTTTACTTCGAACTGTTGCACTTGCGGCACTTAATAAAGCTAAACATTGTTCTTCGTTATTAATTAAATGCCCTTGTGGCCACAATAATCCGCTATTGATTTCATTTCCAATTTGAATAATATCTGGATTGATTTCTGAAATTATTGTTGCTGTATAATCTGAAACTGCTTTTTTTAACTCCGAAAAAGATAAATTTTTCCATTCTTCTGGAGTAGTCTGTATTCCTGGATCAGCCCAATCATCAGAATAATGAACGGTAAGCCAAACTCTTAAACCCGCTTGTCTTACTTTTTGAGCTAACTGTTTTACTTCACTTAAACCAGAACGTCCATTTACAGGATTTTTCCATAAACGAATTCTAACTGTATTACAGCCAGCATTTTTTAGCGTTGTAAGCATTCCTTCGGCTTTGCCGTTGCTGTAAAATTTAGTTCCCAAAGACTCCATTTGAGGAAGAAAAGAAACATCTGAGGCTCTGATAAAAGTATCACTCGCATCTGGTGGAGCAACCGTTTCTGTATCTGTTGAATCATTGCTTGAGCACGAAAACTGAATTGCAGTTATAGCTAATAACCCAAGAATTTTTATATATTTTTTCATGATATGAATTGTAATTAAGAAATTTTGAATTTAAAAAGTAAGTTCTTTTTAATGTAAAGAAGAAGCCTCAAAAAGCTTAGAGAGGCTTCTTCTTATTTTTTAATTCAATTACGGAACTGTTATGAACATGTAACGGCCATCTAAGTCATTGAACCAGATATCATATTTTCCAGCCTCAACAATAATATCTCCACCATTATCGCCCCAGTTAACATCCCAACTATTGTTTGCTTTGAATTTCATTTTTCCAGCTTTTAAAGTTTGAGTAACTTTCCAGATATGTCCATCAAAATCAGATTTTACTAAAGGAACTTCAGTATTCCAACCAGTATCATCACCTGTTAATACAGATCCAGTCAAACCAATCGTAGCATACGTTGTCATTGGTCCTGTATATGGTGTAATTTTATAGGTTAATTCTTCAAGATTTATTTCAAAACTATAATAACCTGCAGCTGTCGTTGGGAAAACACCTGGATCAGAATCGCTTTCTGTTGCTCTGTATTGTACTGCGGCACCATTTGTTCCGTACATTGGAGCCCAAAAACCAATTTGCTCGATTAGTTTAAATCCATCTGCATTAAAATATCCTGTATAATATTGTTTTGCATTTTCTTTAGTATCTCTAAAAATTGGCATATTGTTGTTATCTACACTCCATCCTGCAGATGTACCAGGTCCTACTAAAAACAAATCAACTTTAGGGAATTCACCTCTAAACGGAGTTACTGTAATGGTAATTGGCGTAGATAATTTTGGTTCTGAAAGCGTTGTTCCAACCGTCGATTTAATTCTGATATCAATTGTTCCTTCAACATCAGGCGCAAGTCCAAGAGACAAAGCTTTTGCATTAAGTTCTGCTACCGAAATAGTTGCATGCGTGGTTGTGGCAGTTGTAATATCTACCGGTGCAGCAAATTCAGTATTGCTAGCTGCAAATTGTACTGTATAGGTAACAATTGTTGGAGTCCCGTAACTAACTTTTTCCCAAGTTAAAGTCAGAGCTGTATTGTTTGGTATTTCTTTATTTAAAATAACTGAAGAACCATTCTCTGGAGTTATAAGAGTAAAAGCAGCTTCCTGAGGTTCTAAAATCATTAAATTTTCTTCGTTTTCACAAGACCAGAATCCTGTAAGCAATACTACAGCTATAAATATTTTATATATAAGTTTCATTTTGTATATCGTTTAAGTTAAAAAAATTAGTAACCCGTGTTTTGAGTTAAATTTCTATTTGCTCCCAATGATCCTTCTGGAATTGGAAAAATACTCATGTAAGTAGGAATAGCAATTCCTTTTGAAGAATTTCCTTTCCATGCCCAGTTATAAGATCCTCCAGTATATTTACCAAAACGGATTAAATCTTGTCTTCGGTGTGCTTCCCAGTGTAATTCGCGGGCTCTTTCATCAATAAGAAAATCAAGCGTTAATTCACTTAAAGCTATGTTTCCAACAGTTGAATTAGAATTGGCTCTTTGTCTTAATGCATTTACATAATCTAAAGCTTGAGCTGTTGTTCCGTTTCCGCCTCTTAAAGTAGCTTCTGCATACATCAAATATACATCTGCCAATCTGAATAATGGGAAATCAGTATCTGCATAAGTCGAACTGCTGCCGTTAACTCCTGTTGAAGTTTTATTAGAAAATTTAGATAAAATATAACCTTGTGTTTTTACACCAATATCATCGATATCAATAGATCTTTGTTTTGACGGATCGCCCTGAACACCTTTGCCTATCGTATTTCTAGTGTCTTGGCTGAATTTTGTTCCATCAAACTTTTGAACAAATTCTTTTCTAATTCTAAGTGCTCCTGTCCAACCTCCAATTCCAAAATCAGCACCATTATTTTCCCAAGCACCAATCTGTCCGTTTGTTAAAACAGTTGTTGCTCCCCAGTTTTGAGAAACTGCTCCATCCGATTGGATTCCAAATATGATTTCTTCAGAAGTATTATTATCAGCCTTAAAATTGTCAAGATATTTCGGTTTCAAAGTATAACCGCCAGCAATGATTTCGTTACACATTGCAACACAGTCATCAAAACGATCTTCCTGAATATAAACTTGTGCATTCAAATATATTTTAGCCAAAATCATACGCGCCATAGATTGATCTACTCTTCCGTATTCATTTGTTCTTGGTGCTTTTAAATCAGGTAAAACTGCCTTTAATTCTGATTCCACATAATCAAATAGCTGCTTTCTGTTAAACTCAGGTCCCGCAAAATTTAAAGGATCGTTCTCCGTATACATTGGCGCTTTTCCAAATAAATCCATCATATTATAATAAGCATACGCTCTTAAAACACGAACTTCTTGACGGTAAAGAGCGATATCTGTCAAAAATGCTGCGTCTGTAATACCTCTTGAACTTAATTTTTCTGGTGTGCTCTGACGCAAAAACTCATTTGCATAAGCAACAGAAACCATTGTTCTACTAAACATTCCTAAAATAATAGGATTTGCAGCAGTCCAGATATTACGCTGTAATTCTGCTGTCCCTGCGTCATTTTCATAACTCCAAACCAATTCGTCGGTAGTTAATTCCTGCATGTATAACAAACATCTTGTAAACTGGCTTGTACCAGCATCTACACCTTCAAGCGAAGAATTATCTGGACCAAGCACTCCTGTTAAAGTTAAGTTTCCGTACACTCCGGCAAATGCTTTCTGGTATCCTTCAGGTGTAGAAAATAATACATCCGAAGAAAGAACGTCATCATCTTCCGAAACTACATTTAAATCATCTGTACACGACTGAAAAACCAAAGTCAATGCAACTATTGCTGTTACTATATATTTTTTCATGATTTCGCTATTAAAATTTAAGATTAAGACCAAATAAGATTGATCGCTGTCTTGGATAAATCGTTTTGTCTACACCGTTATTTGTGATTTCAGGATCTAAACCACTGTATTTTGTAAGTACAAAAACATTCTGAACTCCAGTTGATACTCTTAACGAGGCTTTACTGTTTACCCAATTATTTAAAGTATATCCTAGCGTAATGTTGTCTAATTTTAAAAACGAAGCATTTTCAATATAAAGATCTGATAATACAACATTTGAAGTAGTCTGGAAATTAGTATCTAATACCTGAGATGGAATATTACTTAAAACTCCACCATTTTCCATAGCATCATATTGCGCTCTACTTGCGTCTACGGCATTAAAAATTCGGTTGCCAATACTTGCTCTTAAATTAAATGAAAAGTCAAACTTTTTATAATTCATATTAGAAGCAAACCCTAATGTAAAATCTGGATCTGGATTATTATAAATGTATTTATCTGAATCATTTTTAATATTATCACCATTTAAATCTGCAAAAGCTCCTTCGATTGTTTTTCCTTCACTATTATATAACTGTTTGTATACATAGAAAGAATAAGGAGTATAGCCTTCTCTAAAAATTTGTCCAGGAGTTCCTGTTCCTGCAATATTGTCTCCTAAATAGATATCAGTTCCTCCAACTAGATTTTTGATTCTTCTTTCGAACTTGGATATATTAAAATTCATATTCCAATTAAAATTTTCTGTTTTAATTGCATTCGCATTAATCGTAAACTCGATCCCTTTTGTGGTAAAGCTTCCCACATTTTGATAAACACGGTTCGAAAAATTACTTCCATCAGATATTGCTGCATTTACTAACAAATCTTTAGATTCTTTATAATAAACATCAAGTCCAGCAGTTAAGCGATTATCTAAAAATCCGAAATCAAGACCTGCATTGTATGAAGTAGTTTCTTCCCATTTCAAATCGTTTGTTCTTTTTGAAGGAAGTGCAACTGGAATTGGACTATCTCCAAAATAATACTCAGAGTTTCCACCACCCACTTGATATTTTTGCAAGTATCCGTTTGGCTCAGGAATATCCTGCTGTCCTGTAATTCCATAACTTAATCTTAATTTTAAGTCTGATAAGACAGTGCTTTCTTTAAAGAAATCTTCTTTGATTTTCCATCCAAAAGCTACAGAAGGGAAATTCCCCCAACGATTATCTTCTTCAAATCTTGAAGAACCATCTCTTCTGTAAGATAGCGTTAATAAATATTTGTCTCTAAAGTTCAAATTTGTTCTGGCAAAGAATCCTATCAAAACAACATCTGTATCTAGAGTCGTTTCAGGAAATGTTGATGGCAAATCTGGGTTTAGAATATTACCAGTCTCAAATCTTGAACTTTGAAATTTTTGATACGAATAACCACCAGTCAATTCAAAATTTAATGCATTAAAAGTTTTGTTATAAACTAAATAAGTATCTAATAATTTATTTTTTCTAGTTGCTTCTGTGTATTCATCTGTTCCATACGGAATGTTGTTGTTTGATGGCGCAGAACCAGCATCGGCACCAACTAATCTTCTTCTATCTCCATCCGATTCATCAAAACCAACATTTACAACAGCTCTTAAAGCAGGTAAAAAATGAAATTTATAATCTATTTCAAAATTTCCAAAAATTCGATCATTCGTACCTCTATCATTTGTATTTACTAATTGCGAAACAGGGTTTCTTGCAGCCGTTGAAACTAACGGATAATTTCCGTTGGCATCAATCCCTGTAGTATATTCAAAATAACCTCCATAAGGTGCACCTTCAACTTTTATTGGTTGCGTCGGATCAAAACCTATAGCTGCTCCTTCAACAGCATCTGTAAATCTGTTTTTTTCGTTTGTATAATTAGCAGAAAGTCTAAGTTTTAAATGATTGTCAAGAAACGTTGGATTCATTACTAAACCAACCGTATTTCTTTTAAAAGTATTGGTCAAGCGCAATCCCTGCTGATCTGTATTTCCAAGAGTTAAACTTGTTGGAATAATATTGAATAGATTTCCTCTCACAGCTAAACTTTGATCTATCGTACCAGTGTTTCTGTAAATTGCTTTTTGCCAGTCTGTATTTGCAGTTCCAAGTTTATTTAGATCATCGCTTCTTCTGTCTGCAATAACACTTCTAAATTCATCTGCACTAAAAACATCAACCGTTTTAGTCAGCGAACCTGCGGCATATTGCACATTATAATCTACTGATAATGTTTTACTCCCTTTTTTAGTAGTTATAATAATTACACCATTTGAAGCTCTAGAACCATATATCGCAGAGGCTGAAGCATCTTTTAAAACCGTTATCGACTCAACAGTCGCAGGATTTAACGACGCTAAAAAAGAAGAAGATCCTGTATTTGTAGTATTATCAAGAGGTAATCCGTCAATGACAATAAGAGGGTCGTTACTTGCGAAAAGCGAACTTCCTCCTCTAATTCTAATTTGAGAACTAGAACCTGGAGCGCCAGTTGAATTTACTGTTAAACCAGCTACTCTTCCGTTAAACAGACTTTCTGTCGTAACATTATTTCCTTTGTTAAAGTCTTTTGTAGAAAGTGCTGTAACAGATCCTGTAGCATCTTTCTTTTTAACGATTCCGTATCCTACTTGAACGACTACTTCTTTCAGCTGGTTGGTATCTTCTTCAAGATATACAGTAATGTTTTTTTGTGTGCCAACTGGAATCGTCTGGCTGGTATAACCCGTATAGGAAAATGCAATTTGACTATTTGATTTTACTCCAGTTAATTGAAATTTTCCGTCAAAATCAGTAGAGGCGCTAATATTTGCACCTACCACTTTAATGTTTACTCCTGGTATGGGCTGCTTGGAATCCTTTTCCAAGACAATACCACTTATTGTGCTCTGAGCAAAGACACAAAAAGGAAGTAAGAGTAATAAAAGTAAAAATTTGGTTTTAATTCTTTTCATACTTTTAATTAGTTTGGTTTTAAGTTAGTTTGGTTAATTTGTTTGATTACGAAATCATTGCAGAAATATAACCTTTAAGGAAATATTCTCCATTTGCATTTAAATAATGTTTTTATAGAAATATCTCTAAAAGATTACAATCTGCTTGTCAAATAAGCTATTCTATTTTTCTAGAATGAAGGAAGGTTTACTACCGTAAATTTTAATTGGAGTGTTGGTCATGTTAGTTTTTTTTGGTTAAGATAATTAGTTAGGTTACATTCATTGATATGCTTTAAAGAAAAAAACAAAGCAACTTTGTTCAAACGATATAGCTTATCAACTCATACTGCAAATTAAGGCTACAGGAAGTTTTTAAGACAGGGAAAAATTCATTTATAAAAGGGGACAATTTCGTAAAAGCATGCATATAACACCCAATAAAAACATATTATTCATTTTTTCACTCTAAAAAAAACGATAAAAGAAATATTTCCCTTCTATAACAATGTTTTTAACAATCAACTAGACTGTAGTTTTTAACTGATAAATTTTAGAAACATATACTTCAAAAAATTGCAGTATTCTAAATGTTTAACAAAAAACATTAAATCACAGTAACAATTAATCCAAAAAACAAATGTTATTTTTACACGCTTTACAATAAATCATTATTTTCGTAAATTATACTGATTTAACATATATCAATATAAAAATCAAATCCGATTTTATGATCGCGGTGTCTTGTACCAAACAGTAACAAGCTTTTAAAAAAAATCAATGAATAAGCTAAAGTCTTTTCTTTTTATTAGTCTTCTTTCTATAAGTGTGTTTGGGCAGAATTACCCAATAAAGCATCTTGATATTTCTTCAGGACTTTCTAATAATTCTGTTGCATCAATATATCAGGATCAAAACGGATATATGTGGTTTGGAACTTTTGACGGACTTAATCGATATGATGGAAATGATTTTAAAATTTATCGCCATATCCATACCGATCCAAATTCTATTCAAGGAAATGCTATAAGCTGTATTGAAGGTGATTTTGAAAATAATTTATGGATAGGAACAACTGCAGGACCAGTCATTTTTAATGCTGAACGGTCTTCTTTCAGTCCGCTAAAATATTATGATACCAACAACAAAGTCAAAACTTTAAATGTTACTGCTTACGAAATAATTGCTGTACATTCTCTTCATATTATTCTTGTTGCCACAAAAGAAGCAATTGTACTTTATAAAGAGGGCGAAAAAATTGGAACTGCAATACCATTCAAAGGAAAATTAAATTACATCGCAAGATCAATAGCTTACAATGAGAAAAAACAAATCTTCTATGTTTTTATAACTGATATTGGGCTTTGTAGATACGATATTAAATCAAAAAAACTGACGCTTCTCAACAATACAATTACGGGTGCAAATTGCATTAAATTTACAAATGAAGGACTTTGGATTGGTTCTGACGAAGGTGCTTATTTATATAATGAAAGTTTAAATACTTATTCTAAAAATTACTTTCTTGAAAAAACAGTTGTGCGCGATTTCTTTCAGCAAAAAAACAGACTCTGGATTGCCACTGATGGAGCTGGTATTTTCACCATAACAAAAAATCAAATTGTTCCTGTTTTATATCGAGCAAGTGGCCCACTTCCATTGCTTAATAGTAAATCCTTATACGATATATTTGAAAGCAAAACTGGAGAAATGTGGTTTGGAACCCTTCGTGGAGGCGTAAGTATGATGGGGGAAAAACCGCTCTATTTTAATCATTTTAAAAGTAAGAACCCACTAACTCATAAAGAAGACGAAGATCCTGCGGCAAACTTTATGCTTTCTTTTTGTGAAGATGAAAAGAAAAATATCTGGATAGGCACAGATGGTGCTGGAATGCGCTATTGGAATAGAAAACAAAACACTTATGATGTTTACTCAACAACATCGGCTGCTGGCAGAAAAATTCAAAGTGATTTTGTTACAAGTATTGTCAGAGATTCTGATAATGCCATTTGGGTCGCTATGTGGAAAGGCGGAGTGTGCCGCATCGATCCAAAATCAAAGGCAATTCAAAATTTTTCAATTTACAATCAATTTACTAAAAAAGCGGAACAGGAATCATGGCTTCTTTTTTTAGATTCAAAAAATACGCTGTGGCTTGCCATAACAAACTCTGGCGCTCTATATCAATTTGATAGAAAACAAAATAAATTTACCTGCTACAGTAATACTTTACGAGATGTTACCTGCCTATATGAGACCAAAGACGGAAAAATCTGGGGAGGAACATTCAATTCTTTTTTTGAGATAGAACCAAAAACAAAAAAGGTAAAAAAATATCATTCTGAATATACTGTTAGATGCATCACTGAAGATCAAAATAAGAATCTTTGGATTGGTACAGTCGAAGGCGGTCTTCTTTTATTTGATAGAAAAACAGGAACTTATAAAAAATACACCACTCAAAACGGACTTCCTAGCAATACAATACTTCGTTTATTAGAAGACAAAGAAGGAAATTTATGGATGAGTACTTATCATGGAATCTCAAGATTTAGTCCCAGAAATAATAGATTTAGAAATTTTGGCGTCACCGATGGTGTCCAAAGCAATCAGTTTAGCTGGAATGCAGGTACGAAACTGTCTACAGGAGAATTTATTTTTGGAGGTATAAACGGATTCAATGTTTTTCATCCTGACAGTATTAAAGATAAAAAAAATACAGGCAAATTTTTATTGAATGATTTGCTTGTGAACAATCAATCTTTAAAGTTAGACAGCCCTTACATAACAGAAAAAAAGCTAGAAATGATCAGCAGTGCTGAACTTCCTTACGAAAAATCGGCTTTAAGTTTTGATTTTGTGTATCTTGATTATGTCAATTCTGAAAAAATCAACACTGCATACTTTCTTGATGGTTGGGACAAAAACTGGAATTATACTTCAAAAAATAATAGAGCAAATTATTCTAGACTGACCGAAGGAACTTATGTTTTTAAAGTTAAGACAACCGATATTTTCGGAAATTGGAATAATGAAGTGGCGCTGGCAACTGTAAAAATTCTTCCGCCGTGGTACAGAACATGGTGGGCCTATATCTTTTATTTAATGGGCGCGATTAGTGCTATTTATGCATACGTAGGTTATCATAAAAACAAAGAAAGGCTCCGCTATGAAATAAAACTTGCCCGAATGGAACATACAAAAGACAAGGAACATGCCGAGAAGCAGTTTTCTATGTTTACTTATATGGCTCATGAATTGCGTACTCCGCTATCCTTAATTATAAATCCTCTAAAAAGTGTAATTGAAAGAAAAAAACATTCCGAAGATGATCTTGATCTAAATCTCGCCTACAAAAATGCTAAACGATTATTGAGTCTTACAGATCAATTACTATTGTTTAGAAAAGCAGAAACTGACCTTGATGAACTCAAAATTTCAAAGATCAATTTAAATGTTCTTTGCAGAGAAATCTACGAAAGTTTTACACAAATGGCAGTAGCTAAAAGTCTGAAATATCAGTTTATTGAAGAAAAAGCGCCGACAGAAATATATGGCGATTATGAAAAAATAGAAATTACTCTTTTCAATTTAATCTCAAATGCTTTTAAATTTACTCCAAATGGAGGATCAATAACTATTGAGATAATTGAGAATATTACTGATGTTTCAATAATTATATCTGATACTGGAAGCGGTATTGATGAAAATGATATTGATACGATTTTTGAAAAATTCAAGCAAATTCAAACTAAAACCAGTAACGGATTTGGAATAGGTCTTTATATTGCTAAATATTTTACGAATAAACATCATGGTGAATTAATTTGTAAAAGTAAAGTTGGAGAGGGAACTTCGTTTATTGTAACACTTTTAAAAGGAAATAGTCATTTTGCAGAAATGAGCATAAACGAAAATCATCAGCAAATGTCTCCAATTGTGGGTGAACTTCTTGAAGGAATGCCTGTAGCAAATCAAACTACAAATGAAAAAAGTATCCAGCCATCACATCCAGAAACTCTACAGGAAGAACTAATTAGCTCGAAAAAAGTATTGCTGATTGTTGAAGACAATCCTGAAATGAATCATTACCTTGTGCAGCTTTTTTCTAAAAACTATATCGTTTATTCCGCTTTCAATGGTCTCGATGGATTAAAGCTTGTAGAAAAACATATGCCTGATGTTATTCTTAGTGACATTTCTATGGAAGGCATGAATGGTTTAGATTTATGCAAAAAAATCAAACAAAATGATGATTTGAGTCATATAACGGTAATACTTCTCACGGCTACAACTAGTAATAACATTCACTTACAAAGTATTATAGAGGGCGCCGATGATTATGTTACCAAACCTTTTGATAGTGATATACTTCTGGCGCGAGTTGATTCTGTTCTTAGAAACAGAGGGCAATTGCGCAAGTATTTCTTGGATAGTATTACACTTCGTGAAAATGTGAATAAAGTACCTCTTGAATACAAAGAATTTCTTGATAAGTGTATCGAAATTGTCGAAGCCAATCTTGAAAACAGCGAATTTAACCTAAAGAGTTTTTCTGCTGCAATGGGAATGAGCCATTCAAGTCTTTATAAAAAGATTAAAGCAATTTCAGGACAAACCGTAAATGTTTTTATTAGATCTATCAGAATCCGTAGAGCTGCAGTAATTATGCTAACTGAAAATATCAACATTGCACAAGTTGGTCCTCAAGTTGGAATAGAAGATCAGCGTTATTTCCGTCAGCAGTTCGTAAAACTGTTTGGAATGAAACCTTCAGAATATATAAAAAAGTATAGAAATTCTTTTAATAAGGAATTGAGTATTATTCAGAAAAGAAATAGTGTGTAACTAAATTTTTAAAAAGCTTCTTAGTAAATATTGTATAAGAATGTATTTCCAGAAGAACATTTTAAAACGGAAGTTGACAAACTTAGAAATAAAGGATCTTCCCATTTTTTTAAAAGTATATCCACTTGCACCTAAAGTTCAAGGCGCAAAGTGGATATAAGTTTTTCAAATAAGATAAAAAGTTTACTAATTAAATGATTTCTTAATTGAAGAATGAGAATCAAAAAAATTAGTGCCCAGAAACATTTTTGGTATGCACGACAAACTTCATATTCTTTGCGCAATACACTCCGAAACAAAGAATATATAAATAGCAGAATACAGGAACAATAAATGACTTCTGCACTCCAAAAGCAGAATCAGCAAGTACACCTTGAATTAACGGTATCAAAGCTCCTCCTAAAATTGCCATAACTAAAAGAGACGAACCTTGACTTGTATATTTTCCTAATCCTGCAATACTCAAAGTATAGATATTAGAAAACATAATCGAGTTAAAAATACCAATTCCGAGTATACTGTACATCGCCATTTTCCCAGAAGTAAAAATGCTTAAAAGCAACAAAACAATATTTATAGAAGCAAATATTGCCAACGTTCTTGCTGGTGCTGATTTTCCAATCATAAAAGCAAAAAAGTTCAAAACCAAAAAGACAATAAAAAAACTCATCTGACTAAAAGTAAGATTTACAATAGAATAAATCAGTGCGAAAACCGATCCAGCAGTAATTATCATATATAAGACTTTTTTAGAAGCATTTATACTTTGATTTAACGAAATAGCTCCTAAAAAACGTCCAATCATGGCGCCGCCCCAATACATCGCAAGATAATTTTTACTCACAGCTTCCGTTAACCCTCCAATGTTATCCAATTCTAGAAAACTGATAATAAAACTTCCTACTGCTACTTCTCCTCCAACGTAACAGAAGATTCCTAAAATTCCTAATCTCAGATGCAGAAATTTCAAAGCTCCCAATCCCCCATGTTCTGTTTCTTCGGTTTGAAAAGATGGTAATTTTACATTATAAATTAAAATAGCTACCAAAATTAAAATTCCTGCAAAAACAAGATACGGAATACGTGTCGCCTCTGCTGTAATATTGTGGTCATTTCCTGAGCCAAATATCAGAAAACCGCCAAGAACGGGAGCAATAGTAGTTCCAAAAGCATTAAAAGCCTGTGTCATATTTAATCGTCCTGAAGCGCTTTCTTCTGATCCAAGCAATGACACATAAGCATTTGCTGTAATCTGTAAAATAGTAAATCCTAATCCGAGAACGAATAAAGCACCCAGAAATAAGCCATAAGCCGAAAAAGTAGCTGCAGGATAAAATAAAATACAGCCTAAAGCAGAAAGAAGAATTCCAGAAAGAATTCCTTTTTTATATCCCACTTTATTAATTGGATCACCTTTATAATATGAAAATATAAAATAAGCCAATGACCCAAGAAAATAAGCGCCGAAAAAACAGAATTGAACCAGCATTGATTCTACAAAAGTAAGATCAAATAATTTCTTTAGATAAGGAATCAAAATATCGTTCATACAGGTAATAAATCCCCACATGAAAAATAGTAATGTTATTGTAATAAGCGGTAAAGTATAATTTGGAACCGCTTGATTAGAGGTGTTTTTGGTATTCATAACTAACAAAATATATAAATCGAGAAAACCGCCTCGAAAAAAATCAAGACGGTTTTCAGGAATAACTAACTAAATTTTAAGGTTTAAGTTCAGTAAACTTTGAATCTAATTCAAAAGATTTCTTCACTTTTTCAACTGTAATTTCCTTTGAAACTGAAAAGGAAGCAGTTTGTTTAATATTTAAAGAAGAAGCCCCAACAAGTACTTTATAATCCCCTGCTTCAGCAACCCATGCACTTTTATTTTCTAAGAAAGAAGCCAAATCTTTCGGAGCTAAAGTCAACGTCAATGTCTGGCTCTCACCTGGTTTCAACTCTTTTGTTTTAGCGAAAGCTTTTAATTCTTCTTTCGGTTTATCTATTGATTTTGAAGGTGCCGAAAGATATAATTGAACTACTTCTTTTCCAGCCACTTTCCCTGTATTTTTAACTGTTACAGAAACCGTCAATTTATCTTTGAAAGTTGGAGAGCTTAATTTTATACCCGAATATTCAAATGTGGTGTAAGAACTTCCAAAACCGAATTCGTAAGATGGTTTAATGTTGAAAGTATTGAAATAACGGTATCCAACATAAACTCCTTCTTCATAAGTTACTTCTGTCGGATTATCAATTGGGAATCCTGGAAAGTTTTTAGCTGAAGGTGTATCAGCATATTTCGTTGGGAAAGTCATAGTCAATTTTCCAGATGGATTGATTTTTCCTGAAACTACATCAGCAACAGAATGTCCTCCCTCCTGACCTGGTTGCCAAGCTAATAAAATAGCATCTACTTTATCTTTCCAAGAAGCTGTTTCAATTACACCTCCAATATTTAAAATCACAACTACTTTTTTGCCTTTTGCATGAAAAGCTTTTGAAATTTTATCCAACATTTCGATTTCTTCGTTTGCCATGTTAAAATCGTTGTCTACTACTCTGTCTCCGCCTTCTCCAGAATTTCTTCCTAAAGTTACAAAAGCAATTTCAGAACTTTCTGTTTTTTTAGCAATGAATGCATCATCCATTTTTAATTCTGGAAGTCTTTCTGGCAAAGCCAAAATACCTCTTGCTTTTCTTCTTTCTTTTTCAAAAACAACTTCTCTCTCAGCGTGAGGCGTGTACAAATCAACCAATTCTTTATCTAATTTGTAACCCGCAGCATTCAAACCTTCTAAAAGAGAAACTGTGTGTTTGTTATTTACACTTCCAGATCCTGTTCCGCCTGTAATCCAAGCGTATGAAGTCACACCAAATAAAGAAACTTCTTTTTGCTTGTCAGCGAAAGGTAGCGCGTTTTTTTCATTTTTAAGCAAAACCATTCCTTCAGCCGCCGCTTTTCTAGTTACTGCAGCATTTTGAGCTAAGTTTGGTTTGTCGCTGTATTTGTATTTTGCGAAAGTCGGCGTGCGGAAAATATATTCTAAAATTCTTCTAACATTTGTATTCGCAACTTCCTGAGATAATTTTCCCGAATTTAAAGCTTCTAACATCGCTTTTTTCTGAACTGGAATTCCAGGCATTAAAAGATCATTTCCTGCAATCATTTGTTGCACAACATCAGAATTTGAACCTTTTTGGATCGATTCAAAACCTGGGAAACCACCAAACCAATCTGTCATTACAATTCCTTTATAACCCCATTCATTTCTTAAAACTTCCGTCAATAAATCTTTATTTGCAGAAGTATAAATTCCATTCAATTTATTGTATGAAGACATAATCGTCCAAGGATCAGATTCTTTAACGGTAATTTCAAAACCTTTCAAATATAATTCTCTAATCGCTCTTTCAGAAACATGAGCATTTACAGTCAAACGATTGGTTTCTTCGTTATTTACAGCAAAATGTTTGATCGAAGTTCCAACGCCTTGCGACTGGATTCCGTTTACGATTGCTGCAGCAGTTTTTCCAGAAACTAAAGGATCTTCAGAATAATATTCGAAATTTCTTCCGTTTAATGGATTTCTTTGAATGTTTAATGCTGGCGCTAATAAAACATCAACACCATATTCTTTAACTTCATTTCCTATTGCTTTTCCCACTTCTTCCAAAAGCGCTTTATTCCAAGTCGAAGCCAAAGCCGTTCCAACAGGAAATGCTGTTGCATAATAGGTTTTAGAATCGTTTTCTCTTGTTGGCGCGATTCTTAATCCCGCAGGACCATCGGCTACGACTGTTGCAGGAATTCCGAATCTTTCAAAAGCTGCTGTTCCTCCCGCTGCTCCCGGTACCAAACCTTGTTTAGAATCTCCAACTGGACCAGTCAAAACTTCAATCCCTGGCATTCCGGTTCCGATTAATAATTCCACTTTTTCTGCATTGGTCATTTCTTTGATAATAGCATCAATTCTCTGATTTACAGAAAGACGCGTATCTTCCCACGGATCTAATTTTCCATTTTTATTCGAATCAACAAAACTAAATCCGTTGATTGTAATTACAGGATCATTTTCGTTATCAGGTAACTTGTTAAAAGACAAGCTAGAAAGTACAAGCGCCGTTAAAAGCGTTACTCTCACTGTTTTTGTAACTTTATGTTTCATAATATATAGTTTTTAAAAGTTAGATTTTTGATAATTGAAGCTTTGCAAAAAAGTCTTCAAACATCAATCGAGTATCCAATTGATTGTAAACCCGAATATTTCTTCCGTTAGGATTGGTTTCGTAAAGACCTTGCGCATTAATTAAAGGAGATGGTTTCAGAACATAAAAACTCGAACTCGGATCTGACTCAAAAGAAGATTGTAAAGCAGTCAGCAAAACCAGCGGACTGTCTCCCATAATGTAAGTTTCGCCAATATGAAGATCGAATTGCTGTACTCTCTTCATTAAACTTTCTATTTTTTCTGATAGATATTCTCCTGTTTTTCCCGTTGATTTCACTTTCAAAAGCAATTCAGAATATGATAAAAGCGTTTGTCTGTAAGCATTTCTCGGCACTTGCCAGATTGGAATTTCCGAATCATTAAAAACAACTTGTCCAGCTTTTATATCAATTCCAAGATTATATTCTAATGAAGTATATCCTGGTGGCGGAGAAGCCAAATCAGTATATTCTGGACCGCCAATCCAAACCAAAGTCAAGCGATCGGCAATTTTAGGTTCCATTAAATAAGCACTTGCAATTTCTGTCAGACCCGCACCGCACACTACATAAAGCGGCGTTTTAACATCGGTACGCATTGCTTCTTTTACAATGGCTTTTGCTCCTTCAGAAATATTTGGCGTTTTAGAATCTTTCAATTGTAAATTGGAACCTTCATAAACTGGAAAAGCGCTTTGAAGTTTCATGACTTCCAGAAGTTCTTTCACTTTTTTAACCGCATTTGTAGCAGTTTCTGATGAAGAATCAAAACCATCTCCCGGTTTTAAATGCGATCCAATAATGCCTTTAATTTCTGCCGATGGCGATAAAATCTGATGCACCAATTGAAATAATCCATCTGGATCTCCACTAAAATCATTGTCGACAATAACACGCATTCTGGGATTTACCAAATCTTTCGAAATAGAGTTTTTAGCAGTTGATTGTGCTTGTGAACAAATGCTTAAAAGCAAACAAAACACTAATAATATTGGATATTTAATTTTCATATTACTTATGGTTTTTCTGTTTTTTTAATCTTTCCTGTTTTGTCATCCTGAGGAACGAAGGATCACATCCAATATTCGACAAAGATTACCGAGTTTCTAGTGTGATCCTTCGTTCCTCAGGATGACAAGATTGTGTTTACTTTGTAGAAACCTGACAGGTTTTTAAAACCTGTTAGGTTTAAAATCTTATAAAGAATTACTGCTTTTTATATGTTTCTGTTCTGGCATCTTTAATAACCCCTTTCCAATTCAATCCAAAAGCAAAATCATAAATATTTCCTTCTGTATCTTTATGCGGAATCATATCATACGGAACATCTTCAAATTGTTTTTCAACCGTTTCCATATTCGCAGGCATCTGCACTGGAAGCAATCCTGAAGGTTCTGTTTTTCCTGAAATGATATCCAAAACAGCTTGAGAAGAAACTCCGAAATTCAAAACAATTCCGTCTACTTCTTTTTCAAATTCATTAAAAATCATTGGTTTATTTGCCGTAACCGAAACAATAACTGGTTTCCCGTTCATCATATCTTTGGTATCGAGAATCGTTCTCAAATCCATTGTATTGGCTGCAGTAACCGTTTTGTTTTTATAAGTTCTGTCTTTTATTGTTGGATCAATAACCTGATCGCCAGCTGCAATACTTTTTGTTCTTGCTTCAGTTGCAGTATAAGTTCCGTACTGAAGTGAAATTGGCACATAACCGTTGCTTCCGTTTTGTCTGTCTTTCAAATCGTAACCACCCTCTAAACTTTGTGGACTTGTCACAAAAACAATTGCAAAATCTGCTTTTGAAGGATCTTCGGTAACATTGTAATATTTCTTAACCAATTCTAAATTAACTGGATATTCTAATTTTGGCTGACTAGCAACTCCCCACCAATCTTTGGTTGAAGCCGTATATATCTTCGGAATAAAAACGGTTTTCTTTTCTTTTACAGGAAGAACTGCCGCTTTGTTTTTCAACAACACAACCGACTTCAATTGTGCATCATAACCCGCTTTCATAAACTCCGGATTTCCAACTACAGCTTTTGTCTCTTCCACATTCAAATATGGATTTTCAAAAAGTCCGACTCTGAAAATGTTTTTCAATAAACGAACTGCTGATCTTTCAAATCTGGCTCTCATAAAAGATTCTCCAAATTCTTTAACTCCCATTTCGTAAGCTGCCAAAACTGGCTTCTTGTCATTATTTCCACCAAATTGATCTACACCAGCAATAATTGCTTTGTAATGTCTTTGATCGATAGAAAGATTCTCAACTCCCCAAGGTTTTCCCGCAAAAACATTTGGTGTTTTTCCTTCCTCTGCAGTTACCAGCCAATCTGTACATACAACTCCATCGTAACCGTATTTGTCTCTTAATAAATCGGTAATAATATATTTGCTGTAACCGTTGGCTACATTTTCGTTGTATTTTTTATCTTGATCAAAAGTGATCGTGTAATAAGGCATTACCGCCGAAGCTTTACTCGTTTTTCCTTTTAATTTGAAAGCACCATTAATAAACGGATCAATGTGCTGCTGTAAATTATTTCCAGGGTAAACCGCAAATTTTCCATAAGCCCAGTGACCGTCGCGTCCGCCTTCTTCCGCACCACCACTTGGCCAGTGTTTTACCATTGCGTTTACACTTTTGTAGCCCCAACCGTCTTTGATTTCGTCTTTTCCGTATGAAGTCTGAAAACCATCAATATAAGCTCTTCCCATATCTCTGGTTAAAGCTGGGCTTTCGCCAAAAGTCATCGAAATTCTGTACCATCTTGGCTCAGAACCTAAATCGATTTGCGGAGATAAAGCCGTTGCAATTCCGAGCGCACGATATTCTTTTGCGGCAATTTGCCCAAACTGCTCCACAATTTTCGGATCAAAAGTTGAAGCCATTCCTAAACCATCAGGCCACATCGAGATTGTTCCTCCTGCTCCTGCGTTAAACTCAGATGTTACATTTGCTGTATGACGTGGATCTGTACTCGTGTTACTTGGGATTCCCAATCCAATTCCTTCTACAAAAGCTTGCATTTCATTGTTCCATAAAGCGGCAACTTCTGGTGATTGAACACTTGTAATTAAAACATGACGCAGATTATCTTCTTTTAAAAATGCTTTCTGCTGGTCTGTTAAATTATATGCTTTAGCATTACTTTCTGGAAATACTTTTCCGTTGTAAGTTCCAGCATTATATCCTGAAACTCCTGCTGGCAAAGCTTGATGACGGCTGTAAAGCATTAAACCAGCAATTTGTTCAACAGACATTTTTGAAGCCAAGTCTTTCGCTCGTTCATCTGCCGAAAGTCGCCAATCTTCATATTTATCAAGCTTTCCGTTTTTGTTTAAATCTTTAAACTTTTTACCATTTACAGTCAAAATCTTGATGCCAGATTCAGGAGAATATCCCAAATCTGCACCTTTATTATTTTTAACAATTGTAAAATTGGCTTGCTGTGCCTGCATTGTCACACTCAGAAAAAAAGCGAAACCAGCAGTTATAATTATTTTTTTCATCGAAATAAAATTTAGAATCTGAAATTAAGAGAAGCTTCCAAAGTAAATGGACGAATGTAAGATCCCACCAAAAGCTGATCGTAATATGCTGAAGCATCTGTAATTAATTCTGCTCCGTTGATTGTTCCTTTTGCTCCCGTTTGGTTTAAGAAGTTTACAGCAGTTAAACCAATATCAAAATGATCGTTGATTTTGTAATTTACACCTCCGAAAGTTTCCCATCTTGGCGCAAAATATAAAGCGTTTGTCTGGTTAGCATACTGCTTGCTGAAGTAACGGAAACTTGCCCAAACCTTGAAATCTTTGTATGTGTAGCTTGGATCAATTTCCATTAATACTTTAGAGATTTCCAAAACGTTTTTGTCGTTATATGAATAATTATTTCCAAAAGCAGTAAAATCATAATTCTTGTAAACTGGATCTTGAAACGTAATTAAATAATGAAGATCAAATCCTTTGAATGGAGAAGCCACAATATCTGTTGTCCAGCCTAAAGTTTGAATATCATAGAAAACCGTTGCTACTTCTGACTGCGTAGCATCTGATGGATTTACTAAGTTTAATCTCGCCAGATAATTATTTCTGGTTAAATAAGTCGCCTGAGAAACAATGCTGAAATTTTTCTGATTGAAATATAATCCAAATGCTGCCATTGGACTTTTTGATTTGGCATTATTTGGCGCTACGGCTCCAGAGTAGCTTTCTAACTGTCCATTTTTTTCTGTATAAGTAAAATCCGCAAGTATTCCTGCACTTCTTGTTACTTTATAAACTGCATTTACAGAACCTCCTAAATGAAACCAGTTGTTATCAAAATACGTTTTCTGACTTGGATCAAACACCAAATCTGGAGTTCTTGGCGTCAGGTAATAATCTCCTTTTAATTTGTGGTATCTCAAATTCACTCCATAAGCTAAACTGAAACGATCTGAAATCGTCCAGTTATCAGAGAAATAACCTGATAATTTATTTTCAAAACCGTTATGATATTCACCTCCAACATTGTAATTGTAAAATCCGTCTGAATCTGTATTTGAAGTTCCTCCAGGCGTATTACGAACCAATTTATCTGGATTTGCACTAACTGTTTGATTAAAGAAAGATCTACTTGAAGTAAAGTCATCAACTTGATAATAGTATTCGGTTAAACCAAATCTCCATTTGTGTTTTTCTATATTTTTTGTAAGCTCAAATCTTGACATTGCCGTTTTTGTCGGAGTTCCGTCAGTGTATAATCCCAACATTGAGTTTACATTTCCAACATAAGCATTACCAGTCGATTTGTAAGTGAAGTTATCTGCAGCAGTTGCTTCAAAAATCCCCAGCGGAATAGCTATTAACTGAGAAGCTTCAGCATAACGAAAACGCGTAGAGAAATTAAATTTCCAATCATTTGCCAAATCGTAATTTCCTAAGATATCAAAAGTATGCGAAGTTGATGCTGCATCACTTCCGCCCATATCGGCAAATTTAGTTTCGCCAGTCAAGATATCTTTGAATTTCATGATTCCATCATTTACGATGTACGAATCACGTCCGATTTTAAAATCGTTATATTCTTCAACTTTTCCGCCTTCTTTATATTTAAAAACTGCGTAATTGGTTAAGGATGCTGAGTTTGCATATTTATATAAAAAGCTAATTTGACCTTTTCCGTTATTGAACTTCTTAGTCAAACCCGCTCTATAAATTTGAGTTCGGTCTGAATATTTAGCAAATTTCAAATCAAAAGAATTCGGATCAAAATTGGCATAAGCTCCCATTGTATAAGACCAACCTTTTGCCAACGGGCCTGAAACATTTAAGTCTCCTTTCATCCATCCGAAACTTGAACCAGAAAGATTTCCAACTATTTCTAATTTATCTGTTCCCAGTTTTGTGTATGAGTTTACAGCAAATCCTAAATCTCCAGTAGTAATCGCCGCTTCACCAACTTTTAATAATCCTGTTCTTCCTAAGCTTGTACTTTGTCTCCAAGTACGATTTGGAAGTTCTGGCCAGAAATAATAAACAACTGGCAAATCATTTTCTTGAATCGTAATTCCTCCAACTGATGAAGGAAGACCAATATTTACTTCACGTGGTCCCGTATTGTTGGCCGCATTAAGCATTACGTTTCTATTCTTTTCTTCTTTCGTATCTGTCTCTACGATTTTGGTGTTTTTCTTAATCGAATCTGTTGCTTGCTGTTTTTTATCTTCTTGCGAAAAAGCTTCGGAAGCTGGATAAAATGCCAGACAAATCGTGGCAATAATTAATCTTTTCATGAGTAGTTAAGTTAGGTTTTTCATTATGAATTTTTCATTGCTTCATAATGAATCAATATTAAATACTATTTTTCATATCAACAAATAATTGATGTTATAATTTTTAATATCGCATTAAAACCTATCCTTAAATTGCATAAAAACAACAAACAAGAAGATATGCCTGAATTGTCAAACTCACACTTAAATTTTACTATCTCGTTTGCGTAAAGTCCTGTAATTATTGAAAAAAAGACTTGATTTATAATTGATTTATCAAATTCAAAAAAGAGGATCAAAAAATAGATTATCACCTTTTATCATTTTTTTTGTGACGTTTAAAAAGTTGTCAGAAAAAATTGCGCTAATTTGACTTGTAACTATTAAAAAGTTTAAATTTGAAGCTAATTATACCGTCATGGATTTCAAAAAGTTTCTCGAAATCGAGTCTAAAGAGGCTTGGAAAAAATATATTCCGACACTTTCTATTGATAGTGTGATCTTTAGTTTTCATCAAAATTCTCTTCATGTTTTACTTTTAAAAATGAAAGACATGGAATCTTGGGGACTACCTGGCGGATATGTAAAAAAGACTGAAAATGTTGATGAAGCTGCAGTTCGCATCTTAAAAGACAGAACTGGAACTGAAAATATTTATCTGCATCAGTTTCATACTTTTGGAAATCGCAATCGTTCTGAAGATGCTTTTGCAGACTATGATGATGACATTTGGTACAAACAGCGTTTTATCTCAATTGGATATTATGCTTTGGCTGAATATTCGCAGGTAAATTTGGTTATTGATGAATTTTCCAGTGCTGTTGAATGGCATTTAATAGACAATCTTCCCGAGTTTATGATGGATCACAGAAGTATTTATGATAAAGCCTTGCTAACACTTCGTGAACAATTAAACAATCATCCGATTGGCTATAATCTTCTTCCTGAGAAATTTACAATGCCAGAACTTCAAAAACTATATGAAGGTATTTTAGGAAAAAAATTAAATAGAGGAAATTTCTACCGCAAAATTCTTCGTTACGATATACTCACGAAATTAGATGAATCACGAAGAGGCGGCGCGCATAAAGCACCAGATTTGTATAGTTTTGATTTGGAGAAATATAACAGTGCTCTAAAAGAAGGATTAAAAGGCGGATGGTAAATAATTGATTGAATACCAAACTAAGACTTCTTAAAAATAGCTAATAAGCTAAAAGCTTTTTGCTATTGCACGTTTTATACGATTTCTTCATAACATGTATTGTAGATTTCTTCTGTTACTTTAAATCGTTTAATACATTCTTAATAACTTCATCTTACTAAAATACCATTTCCATTCTGGCTACAAGAATCTGACTTTTGGAAACATTTACTCTTCATGTTGTGCCGATCTTTGCCTAAATAAAAACAGTATTAAAATGAAAATATTTGTAACTGGAGCTTCGGGCTTCATTGGCTCTGCGGTAGTAAGAGAATTAATCAGTGCTGGACATCAAGTAATTGGTTTGGCGCGTTCAGAAAAATCTGCACAGATCATAAGAGATTTAGGCGCAGAAGCATTAATAGGAGATCTTGAAGATCTGGAAATATTAAAAAAAGGAGCTCTGCAGGCTGACGCTGTTATCCATACTGCTTTTTTTCATGATTTTACACAATTTGCAAAAGCCGCAGAAATGGACAAACAGGCTATTAACGCAATGGGTGAAGCATTAGTTGGTACAGACAAACCGTTGGTAGTAACAGCAGGCACTTTGGGGTTACCACTCATCAATGGAATCATTACGGAAGAAAGCAGATCATCTGGCATTCCGCGTTCTTCTGAAACTACTGCTCTAGCATTGGCTGAAAAAGGTATTAATGCTTCTGTAATCCGCCTTGCACCTTCAGTTCATGACAAAGGCGACAAGGGCTTTGTTCCATTTATTATTGCACAAGCGCTTAAAAACAGTATTTCAGCTTATCCTGAAAATGGCTCAAATCGCTGGACTGCAGTACACCGTTTAGATGCAGCAAAAGCTTTCCGTCTTGCTGCAGAGAAAGGTATAAAAGGTGCGCTATATAATGTTGTGGGCGAATACAGTATAGAAATAAAAAGCATTGCAACCTTAATCAGTGAACAGTTAAATCTGCCATCTGCTTCTTTCTCTGGCGATGATCTTGCTTCGCACTTTGAATGGATGAGCCGTTTTATTTCTTTTGACAGTCCAGCAGAAAACTTAAAAACGCAGGAACTTCTAAACTGGAAACCTGAACATATTGGATTACTGGACGATATGAAACAAAACTATTTCTAAAGAGACAGGAACAGCAAAAACATTACTAAATTTGCATTTATGGAACAGAGGCAGACACAGAGAATCAAATCAATCAGCGAATTTCACAAGCTTCGCGGTCTGCCTAAACCCGAGCATCCGCTTATTAGCGTAGTGGATTATAGCAGTATTAAACAGGCTGTTGACATTGGCGAAATAAACTGGATTCTTGATTTCTACATGATTTCACTGAAAAAGGGAATGATTGGAAAAATGCATTATGGACAGCAAGAATTTGATTTTGATGAAGGAGTTATGGCGTTCATGGAGCCAAATCAGGTTTTCAGAATCCAGCCAGCTCATGACCCAGCCGAAAAACGTTCTGGTTGGATGCTATTAATACATCCTGATTTTCTGTGGAATACATCACTTGTCAAAACTATTAAACGATATGATTTTTTTGATTACTCAGTAAACGAAGCACTTTTTCTTTCAGAAAAAGAACAGAGAACAATCAGTGGTATTATTGAGAACATTATACAGGAATACCATACAAATATTGATCGTTTCAGTAAACAGATTATCATTTCGCAGATAGAAAGCCTGCTAAGCTATTCAGACCGATTTTACAACCGTCAGTTTCTCACAAGGGAAAAAGCCAATCATCAAATTCTGGAACGGCTGGAAGATTTGCTTGATGACTATTTTGAACACCGAATTTCTCAACACGGATTACCTTCTGTCCAATTTCTAGCAGAAGAACTAAATGTTTCTAAAAAATATTTGAGCACTCTACTAAAAGTGCTTACAGGGCTGAACACGCAGCAGCATATACACGCCAAGCTAATAGCTGTAGCTAAAGAAAAATTATCTACAACAAATTTATCGGTAAGTGAAATTGCTTATGAAATGGGATTTGAACATCCCCAATCCTTCAGTAAATTGTTTAAAATTAAAACAGATCTTTCGCCTTTGGAGTTTCGCGCTGGTTTTAACTGAGATTTTTATTTCTCAAAGCCAATACTAAATATTGGGTATCTACATTTAGTATAAAAAAGAAATAACTTAGAGTTTAACTACTTACGCTAAACGATAAACAATTAAGTTTAATGTCTCAAAACATATATTGGTCTAAAAGGTTAAACAAAAGGCCGTCTTCAAGCGTTGAGACGGCCTTTTGTTATTTAGTCAATTTGAGATGATTCGATTTTATTTCAATAATGAAAGTATTTTATTGAACACTTCATTATTTTCGTAAACTCCTTGAAAATCTTGCGAATGAGGTCCATAAGAAAAGATAGGAACCATCGTTGCAGTATGATCGTTTGTTATAAAGTCTCCTTCGATTTTATGTTTTTTTACATTTCCTTGCGGAATAGCAAATCCGGAAGTTTCGTGATCTGCCGTAATAATTACTAAAGTTCCTTTATTATTATCTGCAAAAATCAATGCTTGAGTTATCGCTGTATCAAAATCAATGGTTTCAGATACAATTCCGCCAGCATTATTAACATGACCAAAACTATCAATCTGTGCTCCTTCAATCATTAAGAAAAAAGGCTTTTTCTTTTTGTTAAAAAAATCAAGACTATATTTTGTAGCATCTGCCAGTAATTCTCCTCTTCCTTCCATAACCGATGGAACTCTTCCGTCAGCAATAAAAACACCAACTGTATCGCTTATTACTGTTTCTAATTCTTTAACAGAATTCAATAATTTAAATTTAGAACTCAAAGAAATATTTTTAAAAGTAGAAGCTCCTCCTCCAATAAACAAATTCAATTTACTTTTTAATAAGTCTTTAGCAATTTCCTCTGTATTAGATCTCTCTTCTGTGTGTGCGTAAAAAGCTGCTGGAGTTGCGCCAGTAATTTCATCTGTTGTAATAACACCTGTACTGTATTTTCTTTTTTGCAAAACTTCCATAATATTTGCAATTGGTTTTCTTAAACTATCTGTTCCAATTGCTCTATTATTTGTTTTTTGGCCTGTTGCCAATGCAGTTCCAGCAGCCGCTGAATCTGTTGTGAAATCATCTGCAGATTGTGTTTTTATAAAACCAATACTTTTCAATTGTGTAACAGATAATACTCCATTATTAGCCAAAACAGCCGATGATATTTGTGACAAACCATTTCCATCTCCAATTAAAAGGATTACGTTTTTAACTGGCTCTTCTTTTTTATCTGTTTTATAAGTAGGTTTATAAACTTTTGAAGAATTAGTTACTGTAACCAATCTTTTAGGAAGCGTTTGAATATATTGAACACAATTGTATGGAGAATCAGTGTTGATGATATCTACTCCTAATTCTAAAAATGCTTTCCATGCACTTTTTGAATCTGGTGCGCCCCAAAAACGGAATGGTTTATTCGTTTCTTTAGCTTTAGCAATAACTGAGCTTATGCGGTTATAATCGTCATGAGTTAGTCTTCCTAATCCGTTCCAAACAGAATACTTTTTAAAATCTGCACTAACCATGGCAACTTTTGACCAGTTTTCTTTTGAAATTGATTTTCCTAATTCTTGAAAATCAAAGTAGATAAAATTTGGATACTTTACATACGTTTCTGCATCAGGTCTGTTTCCTGATACAATTATTTTAATATCCTTATTAGTAATAATTGATTCATATTTGCTTAAAACAGAAACTAATTTGTTCAAAGTAGGTTCAGCATCTGTTTTAATGTCTATTAGTAGAGTTAATTTATTCTCTTTTTTGAAATTCATTTTTAAAGCAGATTCTAAAGGCTTTAAATACAAATCCTCTAAAGTTCTAGAAGAGGTAATTCCCTTCTCATCATGTGATACATATAAATTGTTGTCCTTTAGAAAAATATCAGCTTCGATAGATGATGCCCCATTTGCATAAGCATTCCAAAAAGGAACGGTTTGGTTATAATCATTATGCGAATGTATTTTAACTTGCTCCTGAGAATATAGTCGATTTCCTGCTCCAAAAAGAGAAAGAAATAAACTTATGAATAAAAATGATGTTTTCATTTTGAAATAAATTAATGAATATTGGGTAAAAAAATGCGGTAGGTTTGAGGGGCAAAAAAGGTGATTTATTATAAAAAGAATTCGTTTCCCTGAAGGGCAATCAGATTAAAACTTAAAATTTTTATAAACGAATTTGGGATTTTTGAAGAAAAAAATTAAAAACAGGGGGTTTTATAAGCTTTAAAATCTCCCTGTTTTAACAACTAAGCGAAAGGAGACTGCCTTAAGCAATAGGCAGCCTTCCTATAAAACACAAAACAACTACTTAATATCCTTTATTTTGAACTAAATATCCTGGTGTGTTAGACGCTCCATCAATTGCTACTTGAGGAATTGGGAACAGTCTTTTGTTTACATCTGTATCTGATTTTTCAGTCCATTTATCTTCGAAGTGACTGAAACGAATTTGAGTGTTTCTTCTTAAACCTTCCCAGTAAAATTCGAATCCATATTCTCTGTATAAAATATTCAAGTTGATAGATGCAAGCGCAGCAGGAATTGGAGCTCGTGCCGTTCTTGAAGTTCTTACTGTATTCATATCAGCAAGTGCACCAGCGTTATCTCCTTTTCTCAACTTAGCTTCAGCACGCATCATGAAAATTTCAGCATATCTCAATAAAACCATGTCTACACTACTGTAGTAATTTCCGTCAGGTGAAGTATGGCTAAATTGGTATTTAGAAACTCTATATCCAGAAGCGTGTGTACTTCCTTCGTTTGTAAAATCAACTTTCAAAGTAAGGTTAACATAACCCACATTTTTGTCTGGTCCGTTTCCTTTAATTTGTTTAACTGGGTAAATTCTGTATCCAGTATCACATTTATAAAATGCTCCATTAGCATCTTTTCTAGCAGCCCACGGAATACCTCTCAAAATTCCTCTATCAATTTCAAACTCTTCTGCTTTTACACAGTAGTAGTGATTCTCATCATTTAAAGGAGAAAGTCCAGTAAGATCTTTTAAGTTATCTGGCACTTTTGCATTGTTTTTATAAAATCTTGAATCAGCATCAGCAGGATCTACAGATCCGTAAGCGTCAACCCAAGTTTGATAGAAATCTGAAGTAATAGCTGGTCCGTCAGTTCCGTCAGCATTAATAGATTCAGGTCTTGGAAACATTGATCCTGGAATAGACCAATAAGCCCAACGGTTGTTTTCGTCTTTTAAAACTCCACGCTGATCAATTGCAAAAATCAACTCTTTGTTAGAGTTATTATCATCATCAAATAAGTCAAAATATTCAGGAGATAAAGTAAATTTTCCTGAGTTTATAATGTTATCTGTGTACTTAATAACTTTATCCATATCAGCTGATGTGAAATTTGGTGTTCCATAAGGATCACGGTAAACAGCAGCATTTAAATTCAATCTTGCAAGAAGTCCCCAAACAGCAGATTGAGTCATTCTACCTGGTCCTTTATCTGTGTTAATTACATCAGCAACTGACAATAATTCATTCTCAATGTATGTAACAGCGTCTTGTCCTCTAAGGATTTCTGAAGTTGCAGCCGATGATTCTTTTTTGAATACAAGTCCCCAGCTGTCTAAAGTCATCATATTTAAATATGCTCTTAAAGCTTTCATTTCATAAAGCGCTCCTTGTGCTTCAGTATTTCCATCTGCTGCAAGCGGAGTTAAAACTTCAATAGCAGATAATGTTCTTGAAATATTTTTAGTAAGCTCATTCCAAGTACTTGTAACCAAGTCATTTGTAGGTGTAGTAGTATGTGCGTGAACTGCTAAATATTTACCTCCATCGTACCAGTCTGTTCCTCCTCTGTAAGGTAAAATTCCTTCGTCACTCGCAATTAACTGTAAACCAAAATTGTTAGTATGGATCCAAGTTGCTTTTAACTGACCGTAAGCTGGAGCAATTGCACCACTTATCGCGTCTGCCTGTCCTCCTCCATTCAAGGATTCGTCCAGCACTTTTTCTTCTAAATCTGTACAGCTCCAGGTAAATAATAAACCAATTGCAAGAGCTGCTACTATTATTTTATTTTTCATGTTATGTTTTTTTTGTTAGAATGCTACATTTAAGCCAAATACAATCGTTCTGCTTCTTGGGTAACTGAAATAATCAATTCCGAAAGATTGAATATCACCAACAGATGTTCCTGTATTAATTTCAGGATCATAACCGCTGTATTTTGTAATTACAAATAAGTTTTGTCCTGTAACTGAAAGACGAATATTATCCATCGCATCGCCAAGTCCAACTAATTTTGGGCTTAAATTATATCCTAGAGTAGCATTGTTTAATCTTAAGAAACTACCATCTTCTAAATATCTTGTAGAAACTGTATTCGAGTTAGTCGATGATTCATTTAAATATTGAGTAGCTCTATCAGTCGTATTAAAAGAGTTTGCTAAACTTCCTCTGTTGAATGAAGTCATTGCAACGTGGTTGTAGATTTTGTTTCCACCAGCACCATTGAAATTAAATCCTAAATCTAAATTCTTGTATTTAAAGTTTAAATAGAAAGCATAGATGTAATCTGGTAAAGCGCTTCCTGCAACGATACGGTCATCATCAAGAATTTGTCCATCTCCATTTGTATCAGCAAATTGGTTTAAACCATCAGTACCAATTCCTATAAAATCAAGCATGTAGAAAGAACCAATAGGCTGTCCGTTAAGTACACCGTTGATAGTAGCTCCAGATTGTCCTCCTCCTTGTGCACCACCTGTAGTTAAAATTTTATATGGAGAATTTTCTACTTTATTGTTTGTGAAAGAAATATTTCCACCAATGTTATATGAGAAATCTTTGCTTTTATCACTGCTGTAATCTAAAGCCACCTCAATACCATTGTTTTTGATCTGCATATTAGGAATATTTGTCCAATATTTTGATGTTGGCTGAATTGGATCTGTAGGCGCAACTTCTAATAAAATATTTTCTGAAACTTTGTTAAAGTAATCAACAGTACCTGATAATCTATTATTGAATAAACTAAAATCTAATCCAATATTTGCTTGTGTTGAAACCTCCCATTGGATATTTGGATTAGCCAAACGTGTATAGATTGAACCATAAGGATATCCGCTCAAATCTGTCGCAGAAGGATCTAATGGGTAAGTATCGTTTCCTGTGTTACTTTCAGTATAACTTGCTTTTGTAATTTTTGAAGGAATCTCTTGAGAACCAGTTTGTCCCCAGCTTGCTCTTAATTTAAGATTATTAAGTGTTTCTGATTCCTTTAAAAAATCTTCTTTCGTAATATTCCAACCTAATGCTACAGATGGGAAATATCCGTATCTATTGTTTTTACCAAATTTAGAAGAACCGTCAGCACGCATTGTTGCTGTTACTAAATATTTGTTGTCGAAAGCATAATTTAATCTTCCAAAGAAAGACTGAAGTTCATTTTCTACTGCAGAAGAAGATTGCGTTGTACGCTCACTTGCGGTTTCGATCTGATTTTTTGGTTCTACACCATTATCAGGGAATCCAGATAAATTATAGCTTTTTTGATTTACTTGAATTTTTTGGTAAGATTGACCAGCTAAAACCGTAAAACTATGTGCTTTTACATTGAAATTATACGTTAAAGTATTCTCGTATAAAGTATTGTTGTTTGTAGTAATGATATTATTCAAAGAACCCAAAGTTGTATTTGTTGCCGATGAATAAGGCAATACCTGAATGTCTCTTTCAGACATAGAATAATCTACACCTAGATTAAACTTATAAGTTAATCCTTTGATAAATTCATAAGATGGTGCGATATTAGCCAAAATACGATTGTTGTTCGTAATATCTGAGTAAATGTTTTGACTGATCAATGGATTCAAAACATCATTGCTCAAATTAGTATTTGGTTGTCCATTAACATAAACCGCATCAGTTGGGTTCATTGTCAGCATATTTCCAACTACTGTTCTAGCGTCTGGTCTAGAGTTCTCTAGTTTTGTTCCAGTCAAATTGAAAGCCACATTAAATTTATCATTTAATGCTTTTTGAGTTAAATTCAAACGTCCAGAATAACGCTTTAAATCACTATTTTTTAGAACACCTTCCTGATCATCCATACCAACAGATGCAGAATAAGTAGATTTTTCTGTTCCTCCGCTCATCGATAAATTAACGTTTTGAGAAACTCCAGTTCTTGTTAATTCATCTTGCCAATCTGTATTTGCTCCTCCGTCTTGTAAATTTCCATTTACCGACGCAACTGCTCTTCTAAATTCGTCAGCACTAAAAACATCAACTTTGTTCGCTAATGAAGAAAAACCAGTTGACATAGAAAGATTGATTTGACTTCTTCCTTTTGAACCTTTTTTAGTTGTAATTACCACAACTCCATTTGCAGCTCTAGAACCGTAAATTGCAGAAGCTGATGCATCTTTAAGTACGTCAATACTTTCAATGTCTTGTGGGTTAATGAAGTTTAAAGGATTTGAAGCAACACCAGTATTACTGTTATCTAAAGCAAATCCATCTACTACATAAAGAGGAGTTGTACCAGAACGTAAACTTCCAACTCCACGAATAATAATATCTTGAGTAGCTCCAGGCTCACCGCTAGAAGCGACAACGTTAACCCCGGCAACTTTACCTTGAATCAATTGTCCTGCATTGGCCACTACTCCTTTGTTAAAACTTTCACTTTTTACAGAAGAAATTGCTCCAGTTACATCAGATCTCTTTTGAGAACCGTAACCAACAACTACTACTTCATTCAAAGTACTAACTTCTTCTGCTAGAGAAACAGTTAATTTTTGAGTACCTGAGAAAGAAACCTCTTTAGTTTTAAATCCTACATAAGAAAAAACTAAAATACCGTCATTTTGTTGAGATTTAATTTTAAAATTCCCATCAAAATCAGTTGTTACTGCGCCTTTAGGTTCTCCTTTAATATAAACAGAAACACCTGGTACAGGCACTTTTTCAACATCAGAAACCACGACTCCTGATACATTTATCTGCCCATAGGAGTAAGACATACATCCAAAGGCAAGAAGTAATAATGCATAAATTTTTTTCATTTAAAATACTTTTTTTGTTTTGCCAAAAGTATCTTAACGACACCTCCAAAGGGAGGATTTTTGTTATTCAAAAGAGGACTTTTAATTCAAATTAGGATAGAATTAACAGTAAAAAAGGGGAATTTTGCACATTAACATTGACCTAACTTTGCGCAAATACAGGGCTAACAAAAATTCTAAACCGAGTACTCTTTAAACTCTTTAAATTCTTTAGGAGTTTTCCCAAAATACTTTTTAAAAGAACGTCCAAAGTATTTTGGATCATTATAACCGCATTCAAAACTTATTTCAGATATGTTCAATCTCTTTGTTTTTAATAAAACTTCTGCCTTTTGTAATCGAAGTGACATTAAAATATCTGAAGGAGATTGATTTAAAGTTTCCTTGAATACGCGATAGCATTTTACTCTAGAAATTCCCAATTCTTCTACAAGCACTTCTACATTAAATGACGGATTATGCAATTGTCTTTTTATTATTTCTAAGGCTCTTCTTAAAAGTCTGTCATTGGCTGTAACGTGTTCGTTATCTCCTGTGAGAATTTCAAAAATTTTCTCCTGAATTTTATGCTCTCGAAGAGGTTTTGTACTTTGATTAATCAAACTGTCAATTTTTTTTCTGACGAATGATGCACTGGCAGGAAGCTGAATGTGGGTTTCGATGCCAATTTCTAATAATTGTTCGTTCAGTTCGTAATTAATGTCTTCTGAGATATAAATCATCGGAATTTTAATATTCGAACTTTCTTTATTCAATTTTAAAAAATCAATTAGCTTTTTAGAGAATTCTGTTTGATATAAAACCAAAGCTGAAATATCAATTTGTTTCATTATTGAATTCAGATTGAAAATAGAATTTTCAAAAATCAAATTGAAATTTTCACTTTCCAAAACCTGACTCGCAGCTTGATTGTTATAAGAATCTCCAAAAACTAGAAGACATTTTTTATCATCAGAAAATTGATCTGTCGAATTAAAATTTTTCCAAGAAATAGTTTCCTTAAAATTAACATCAGGATCAACAACTTCTATTGGAATTTGTAAAGTGATTTCAAAATCTTCTTCTTCAGATGAAATTAATTCTCCTTCCAAATCTTGCAGTAAAACCTGTAAGGCTTTAAAATAGGGACTGTAATGTGAAATATTATACCAGTTCTCTTTTAGAATTACACTATCTGAAATTGCTTTAATCTCTACAAAATTATTTTTGTGAGTAATTGAAATATTTAAAGTACTGTCTCTGTCTGAATATTTACTTAAATCATTAAAAAAATATTGCATAGAAAGTTTTAAACGTAAAACATCTACCGAAGCAAAACAATTCGAATTATCTATTTCGCAATTAAAATTGACTTCATTTAGCTGCAAGTCTTTCTTTAATTTTTCGACATTGTTCTTAAAAACAGGAAACAAACCTACAGGCGATTTTTTTATTGGACCAAGATCTTTTACATGTTCCAAATAATTCCATTCCGAGATTAGTTTCACCAATTTCCCCGATTGTACTATTAAATCCCGATGCGTTTCTGTATCTTTTTTAAATGCGCTCGATATTTTGATAATTTTGGATATTGGTTCCTGGAATTCTGCCAGCATAAAAGTTTTAAACTTTTCTATTTCAAAATTTTCTTTTTTTAAATTGCTGTGAAGAATAAGAAGTTTTTCTTTCTGTTCTAAAATCTTTCTATTTTTTTCATCCAATTCTTCATTTACCTGCTCCATTTCTTTTTTCTGGTTTTCAATCACAGCTGTTCTAGCGGCAACAAGTTCTTCGAGATAAATTTGCTGAACAAGAGCCGCTTTGTTTTTGACGTAAACCACAATAATAGACATAAGCAGTATAAACCCTGACAAGAGCATATAAAACATTATCGATTCGTAAAATGCTTTTCCTATATGAAGTGAAAAAAATACCGGTTCCGGTTTTCCTTTTCGTCCTTGCTTAATCACAAAATTGTAATCGCCAGAAGAAAGATTAGAATATTCTATTTTATTGTTGGCAGGTAAAAGAATCCAATTTTCATCTTTCCCTTCCATTTTATAATAGATCTCATATTTGCTGTTTCTTGGGAAAATTATTGGTATAACTTCAATTTCTAATGCATTATTACTAAAACTTTTTTCAATTGAAGCCATCGAATTTTCAACGCCATCGATTTTCAATTTAATTTTTGCTTTCGAGTTATTAGTATGAATCGTACTTGGATTAAAATAATTAAGTCCTTCTACTCCTCCAAAAAACAAATTCCTTTTAAGATCTTGATAATATGCTCCTTCAGAAAATTCAGTTGCCTGCCATCCGTGATCTGGATTATAAGCCGTAACAGTAAACTTTTTTTTATCAATAGAAGCAATTCCCTTTGTTGTACTAATCCAAACCTTATCGCCGGTATCAATAAGTCCATAAACCATGTGACTTGGCAATCCTTCTAATTCTGTAATGTTTTTTAAGATTCCTGTTTTTTTATTAAAAATGCTCACGCCTCCCAAAGAAGCAATCCAATAATTATTAGATTCATTGTCTACAAAAATAGAATAAATACTGTTTCCTAAGATTCCTTCCAGAGTAGTAATTCTTTTTAAAGAATGAGTAGATAAATTAAACAGAATTACGCCATTATTCTCGGTAGAAATAATAAGATTCTGATTGTCTTTTTTGACATTTCTGATATGATATTTACTTAATAACTCCTGCCCTTTAAAATTTTCAAACTTTTCCGTTATCAAGTTAAATTTAGCCAAACCTCCCCAACATCCCATCCAAAGCTGTTTATTTTGATCCTCAATTATAGAATAGCATCTATTGATAGAAACTTCTTCTATATTGGAAGTTTCATAGCTAATAACTTTATTGTCTGAAATACGGAGAATTCCTTTATAAGTTCCCGCCCAAATACTTCCATCGCTCGAAGTAAATAAGCTTCGAATTCGTTCCCAGTCTGGATTAGAACTTGCTTTATCTATTTTAAATTTCTCAAAAAAATGATTTCTGTCGTTATAACAGTAAAGCCCTCGTGTATAATAACCCAGCCAGATTTTTCCTTTAGTATCTTTGGTTATTGCCCTAATTGTTTCGTCTGGAAGATTCGGTTGTTTTAAAGGATGCGGTACAATTGAGTTTATTTTCTCTGAACCAGTAAATGCCATACTCAAACCTCCGTCTTTCTGACCCAACCAAATATTCCCAAAGTCGTCATTGTGGAGTGTTTCTATTTCGTTATTTTTAAAAGAATATGGCGCATATAAATCTGCTGTAAGATGTTCTATTTTATTTTCGTTTGTAATAATGAACAATCCGTTTTCACGAGTAGCAAACCATATGTTTCCCAATTTATCTTTTAGAACATCATTAATAATAAGTTTAGGATATTTTTGAAGTAAAATATTTTTTAGATTACTGGTATCCGTTCTCTTGACATTATTTGAAGCTATTTCAACAAAAGATTTATTTTTATATTCGTAATATGCGGTATTTGTTTCTATTACAATATTCCCTTTTTGAGATAAATAAACGTTTTTTGGAGTAGTTTTAAACTTAAATTCTTCAAATTCATTATTTCCAAGATAGCTGTTCACATGACCTTCTTTTGTCATGATCCAGATTTTCCCAGATATATCTTTTTTAAGTTTAGTAATATAATTACTGGAGATTGTTTTTGGGTTATTAAAATCGTTTTTAAAAACCTTAAAATTATACCCATCAAAATAATTTAGACCGTCCCAAGTAGCAATCCATAAGCCTCCATCTCTATCGCTTTCTATATCCACTACAGAATTGTTAGATAATCCTTGATTCGTTGTAAAATTTTCAAATTTTATCTGTTGCGCGAATGAATTTACTGTCAAAAGTAAAAACATTATAAATATTCTGTTCATTGTATGTTATTTAACACGCAAGTATACTATCCTGAGTTTATTCAAACATAAATTTTACGTTAACTAAAAAAAACAATAATCAAAGTAAGTTATCAATAATGATAGACATTGTCGAGCTACAAATAAGATATAAATTTTACAAGTCAGAATCTTACAAAAATATTTTTTGCAAGACTGCAAAATAATCCAGTTTTAATATAGCATTTTAAAACTGTAGCTAAACAAATATAGAATAGAAAAGAAGTACAGATTTTATTCTTTAAATGATATTTTAGAGATTCAAGTATGATTGGAATAGTCCAAAGCAACTGCCAGCGGTCTTCAAGCGGGAACATATACGGTAACAGTTACTGACGCCAATAATTGCCAGGCTGCACAAAGCTTTACCATTGCAGAGCCTGCTATTCTATCGGCGTCAAAATCACAGACGGACGTTTTATGCAATGGCGGAGCGACAGGCACAGCATCTGTCACTGTCTCTGGCGGTTCAGGCAACTACACCTATTCATGGTCCCCTTCAGGAGGAACTGCAGCAACAGCAGCAGGCCTTACTGCCGGAACCTACACAGTAACTGTTGCAGATGCAAACAGCTGCCAATTGACGGAATCCTTCACCATTTCCCAGCCAGCTGCTCCATTAACCGCTACCACTTCCCAAATTAACGCTACCTGTTCAACAGGCGGACAGGCAGGTGTATCACCCTTTGGCGGCACACCAGGCTATAGCTATCTTTGGTCGCCAGGAGGCGAGACAGCACCTATCATTACAGGTAAAGCGGCAGGTAATTACATCTGTATAATTACAGATGCAAACGGATGTTCCATTACCAAAAACTTCACAATCGGTACAGCCAACACTCTAGTTGCCAGCACCGCTCAAACCAACGTACTATGCAGCGGCTCATCAACCGGAAGCGCAACAGTGATCCCATCCGGAGCTCCAGGGCCATTTACCTATGTCTGGTCCCCTTTCGGAGGAAACAGCGATACGGCAGTGAATCTTAGCGCAGGAAACTATTCTGTAACGGTCACTTCTTCAAACGGGTGCTCCATTGCCAAGACTTTTACAATTACTGAACCCTCAGCAATCAGCGCAGTTCCGGCGCAGACAGATGTCACCTGCAATGGGGGAAATAACGGATCTGCTTCTGTAGCCGTAACTGGCGGAACAGGCGCCTACACCTATTCATGGGCTCCATCGGGAGGGACTGCAGCCACAGCGACTGGCCTATCTGCCGGAACCTATACCGTTACCATAACAGATGCCAATTTATGCACCAAGACAGAAAGCTTTACCATAACAGAACCTGATGCAATTACGGCTGCAATATCTAAAACCGATGTTTCCTGCAATGGCGGAGCTAATGGATCTGCTGCTGTAGCTGCTTCAGGCGGAACCGGTTCGTACACATATGCTTGGGCTCCTTCCGGAGGGACTGCCGCAGCCGCTTCCGGGCTTTCTGCCGGGACATACACTGTCACCATAACAGATGCAAATGGATGCTCTGCAGCAGAAACGGTAACTATAGATGAACCGGCTCTGCTTGCCGCTTCAATAGCAAAAACAGACGTTTTATGCAGTCAGGCAGATAACGGCACGGCTACAGTAACTGCCTCTGGAGGAACAGGCCCTTACACCTATTCATGGTCACCATCTGGAGGAACTGCTGCAGCTGCAACGGGTCTTTCTCCTGGAACTTATACTGTAACAGTTACAGACGCAAATGGATGCTTCATAGCACAAACCGTTCAGATTACTGAACCTGCCGCTCTCTCTGCTGTAGATTCACAGACAAATGTTTCCTGCAATGGCGGTAATGACGGATCTGCTTCAGTAGCCGTAACTGGAGGAACTGGCGCTTATACCTATTTATGGGCTCCATCTGGAGGAACTGCTGCAACAGCAGCTGGCCTTTCAGCTGGAACTTACACAGTAACCATTACAGATGCTAACTCCTGCTCTGCTGTTAATACAATTACAATTACTGAACCTGATGCTTTAGCATTAACTGCAACTTCAACCGATGTTTCATGCAGCACAGGCGCTAACGGATCTGCTTCTGTAGCCGTAACTGGAGGAACTGGAGCTTATACCTATTCTTGGGCTCCATCTGGAGGAACTGCTGCTACTGCAACAGGCCTATCTGCTGGAAATTACACTGTAACAGTTACAGATGCCAATTCCTGTTCAGCTAATGCAAATGTTATAATAAATGAACCTACTGCGCTTACTGCTTCAATATCTAAAACTAATGTTTCCTGCAATGGAGGCACTAACGGATCTGCAGCAGTAAGCGTTACAGGAGGAACTGGCGCATATACTTACCTATGGGCTCCTTCTGGAGGAACTGCTGCTACTGCATCTGGCCTTATTGCCGGGACATATACTGTTACTGTAACAGATGCCAATTTATGCCAGACAACTGAAACGGTAACCATAGACGAACCGGCTGCACTTACTGCTTCAACAACAAAAACAGACGTTTTATGCAGTCAGGCAGATAATGGCACGGCTACAGTAACTGCCTCTGGAGGAACAGGCCCTTACACCTATTCATGGTCACCATCTGGAGGAACTGCTGCAACAGCAGCTGGTCTTGCTCCTGGAAATTATACTGTCACCGTTACCGATGCAAATGGATGCTTCATAACAGAAACTATTCAGATTACTGAACCTGCTGTTCTTTTAGCGGTAGATTCACAAATTAATGTATCCTGCAATGGCGGTAATGACGGTACAGCTTCAGTAGCTGTTTCTGGAGGAACCGGGTCTTATACATACTTATGGTCGCCTTCTGGAGGCACTGCTCCTACAGCAGCTGGCCTTTCAGCTGGAACGTATACTGTTACTGTTACCGATGCAAACTCATGTTCTACTGATAAAACTATCACAATTACAGAACCTGATGCTTTAGCATTAACTGCAGCTGTTACAGATGTTTTATGCAATGGAGGATCTGACGGATCTGCTTCTGTTGCCGTAACTGGCGGAACAGGTGCCTATACATACTTATGGGCTCCTTCTGGAGGAACTGCTGCAGCTGCAACGGGTCTTGCTCCTGGAAATTATACTGTCACCGTTACCGATGCAAATGGATGCTTCACAGCACAGACTGTACAGATAGCAGAACCTGCGGCTCTTTCGGCAGCATATGCACAGACAAATGTGTCCTGTCATGGCGGTAATGATGGATCTGCGACAGTAAACGTTACAGGAGGAACTGGCACTTACACTTATTTATGGGCACCGTCTGGAGGAACTGCTGCAACGGCGTCTGGCCTTTCTGCCGGAATCTACACCGTAACCGTAACAGATTCAAACTTATGCTCTACTGCTAATACCATTACAATTGCAGAACCAGATGCTTTAACTCTTGTTACGGCCGTTACACAGGTTTCATGCCATGGAGGAAATAACGGATCAGCTATAGTATATCCTAGCGGCGGTTCTGGCTCGTACACCTTCTTATGGTCTCCATCTGGAGGAACATCCGCCATTGCAACGGGGCTTTCTGCCGGAACCTACAGCGTAATCGTTACAGATGCCAATTCTTGTGCCGCTGCTATAGATGTTGTAATAGCTGAACCTGCCAATCCTGTCAGTTTGAACACTTCAGCCGTATCTGGAATAACCGCAGCTGGCGCATCTTTATCCGGCACTGTATCTTCAGACGGAATAAATGCAGATACAGGAGAGTGTCTGACAGAAGCCGGTTTTGTATATGCTCTGCATACAGATCCTACTACAGCCGATGCTAAAATAAATGCTGCAAGTGCGTTAGGAACATTTACCGGTTCTTTAGCTGGACTTAGAGGAAACAGAACCTATTATGTCAGAACTTATGCGGTAAACAGCAGTGGTTTTGTCAATTACGGAAACGAAGTCAGCTTCACTACAGAAAAATATACCCTTACTATAACTGCCAGCGCAGGACAGACAAAAGTATATGGAACTGCCGATCCTGTCTTTGGCTATAAATATTTAGGTCTTGCCAACGGAGACGCTCCGTCAGTAATTGCTGGACTGCTGTCCAGAGATGCCGGAGAAAATGCAGGAAAATACAATATTAAACTGGGAACAGTTAGCGCCGGTGCAGATTATATCATTGTTTTTGAAGGTGCTGAATTTGAAATTACTAAAGCAGACCAGACGATCACTTGGGACCAGACCTTAGAATTTGGCTGTTCCGATTCCAATTCTCTAGCCCTGACTGCCACAGCAGACAGCGGACTGCCGGTTTCCTATACCAGTGCAGACCCTGCATTGGCTGCAGTTACAGGAACAGCCTTAAATATAGCTGGAGCTGGAAGCACGACCATTACCGCTGTGCAGAATGGCGACCAGAACCATAACCCTGCTGTGGCCGTTGTCAAAACCATCGAAATAAGCCAGTCCGGGCTTGTTGTGCAGCAGTGGGCAAATGTCCTGTTCTTTGACAACAGATCAAACAATTATGTGGCCTGGCAATGGTACAGAAACGGAGCGGCCGTTTCCGGTGCGACCCGCCAATACTATAGCGAACTTCAGCCTTTGAATGGAACTTACCATGTGATTGCAAAAGACAGAAATGGAAACTCGATCAAATCGTGCCCGATTGAGACAGCCGGAACAGTCTTCACCAAGAAAATCAAGATTTTTCCAAACCCGGTTAAACCTGCAGGTGAATTTACCTTAGAGTGCGATTTCAGCGAATCCCAGCTAAATGGAGCCGAGATAGCTATTTTTGACATTACGGGAAAATTAGTGCAGACCATTTCAAATGTAAAGGCAAGCACCCAGATCACCGCTCCTGCGCAGGCTGCCATTTATGTTGTGGTCCTTAAGCTGGCCGACGGGCAGATAAAAACAATCAACCTATTGGTTAAATAAAAATGGGGTCCAATTTAAATTTACAGGAAATGAAGATTAAAATCACTATAGCCGTATTGGCACTATTTAATATCTCGATAGAAGCGCAGGAACTTAATTTTAAGATTAACGCAGGCCCCTCTGGAATCCTTTATGACAGCAGCATCGGAGACGGAAAACTGAAATTTGGCGGAGGAATAGGTGTCGGGTACACCTATTTCTTCAGCGGCCACTGGGGAATTACAGCTGGCGTTGATGTCACATACAGCCAGAACAGCTTTGGACTGGATAACGGAACCACAATCTCAAGCTATGAGGTTGATGACCAGACCTCCGCTTTCGAGTATCGGGTTACGCCGACCAATTATAAGGAAGACCAGCATTTTATTTCTGCTGCGATTCCCCTTATGATGCAGTACAGAACATCAATTGCCTCACAGACAGGATTATATTTTGGATTCGGGGGAAAAATCCTCTTTCCCGGAAAGCAGACCGTAAAAGCTTCGGCATCCGAACTGCAGCTGAGCGGCTATTATCCTGACGTGAATCTTCTGGTTGACGATCTGCCTTCCCACGGATTCGGAAAAGTAACCGATTGGCAGGATAAGACAGCCGTAAGCCTAGACCCTGCTTTTCTATTAAGTGCCGAAACAGGCCTTGCCTTCAGATTAAAAGAAAGGACACAGCTTTACACAGGCATATATATTGATTATGGCCTGACTGATCTGGCAAAAGAGACTCCCAATGCAAATATCGCGGCATACAGTCCGAACGGAATTGACAATATTCAGGCAGACGGCACGGCCGGAAACAGAAAAATAGTGCAGGAAAGCCGCTACTTTTCTGCGGGGATCCAGCTGAAATTAGGCTTTTCTTTAGCTAAAGGCAGACCGGAACCTGTGCAGGCGAAAGCGGAACCGCCTGCACAGACGCAGACGGCTCCAATTCAGCAGGCGGCTCCCGCACAGCAGAAAGCTGTCCAGGCTGCGCCAGCCAGAAAAGAGCTTACTGCCGAGGAAAGGAGCTACATCGAAAAGCAGCCCCTTGCCTTCCAGGAAATCGGAAGCGCAAAAGTAACTCCCGAACTGGCTTCGAGACTGGATAAAATCGCCGAGATACTAAAAGCAGATAAAGATGCAGAGCTCAATATTACCGGATACACCTGCGATATAGGAACCCAGCAGCGAAATCTTGAAATCGGGATGAAGAGAGCGCAGGCTGTTTCTGATTATTTACAAAATAAAGGAATAGAATCCAGCCGAATGCATCTCTTCTCTAAAGGGGAAAGCGAACCTCTGGTCCCTAACACGCCTGCTGAGAACAGGCCGCTTAACAGAAGGGTCTCACTGGTATTAGTAGACGGAAAATAATCCTACCTTTCTGCAGGATCAAATTGGTTTCCATCTAAAGAGTTATTTTTTAAAAACTCTTAAAAAAAAACGGAATATACCCTGCAAGCAAGGCTATGAAAAAGCCAGATTAATTTCTGGCTTTTTTCTCTTATTTTCTGTTTTGATCCGCTGCATCGGTATCTTTCAAAAACTTAATAAGGCCCTTCATATAAATGTCCTGATCATCATACATGCTCATGTGGCTTCCATTGGGACAGTACAAATAAGTACCGTTTTTTATCTGAGAGGCAATCCATTTCATATGTTCGGGATCCATAGTGTCATAGCGAGCTCCTATAGATAATGTTGGCACAGCCAGTTTTGGAAGCTCTTTTTTGATGTCCCATTTCTCGAGTTTTCCTGACAGTCCAAATTCACTTGGCCCTTGCATAGTTACGTAAAGCGACTGATTTATTTTACTAAAAGATCTATTTACCGGCTCTGGCCACTTGTCTGGATCTAAACGCAGTATGTGCTTGGCATAAAAGTTTGGCATCAGCAGCTCCATATACTGTGGATTTTCAAAATCTTTATTCTTCTCTATCTCCCTGATCTTTGCCAACACAACCGGATCCATCTGTTTTGCCAGCACTTCATCTGCATACTTATCATAATCAATAGCGCTCATCATCATATTGGAAATAATAAGCCCTTTTAGATGCTGCTGATACTTCAATGCATACTGGGAGGCTAAAATGCCACCCCAAGAGTGACCTAAGAGATAAAAATTGCTCTGATCCAGATCCAGTGCCTGTCGCACCTGCTCCACTTCTTCTACATAACGGCCAAGATCCCAAAAAGTCGGATCATTGGGATTATCGGAATTGCCAGTGCCTAATTGGTCGTAATAGATAAATTCGATTCCTTCCTGAGGCAGAAAACTCTCCATGCACTCAAAATATTCATGGGTAGCTCCAGGCCCTCCATTTAAAAGAAGCAACTTTATTCTCGGATTATTTCCGATGCGCTTGGTCCAGACCTTAAATTTTCCTTTCGGCGTGTTTATCTCTATAACTTTTATACCTCCCATTTTTATACCAGTAGATGTATCTTTTAAGTACGCGTCGAGAGATACGCTTTCTTTTTCTGCTTGCTTATCGCCACACGCTGTAGCACACAACATACCAAGCACTACTAGAAAAATCTTTTTATATGCATTCATGAGCATTTGATTTAAATTTACAGCTTTTAGTTTTCCAGCTCTAATATACTAAATTTCAGCGAACAGGAATTCTTTAAAGCAGAAGCTCTTTGTGATGCACTTACGCAACAAAGTCCTTTAACGAATGGTTTTGATGTTATCAATTACCATAATTTTGATTTAAAAGATATCTTTAAAATTTACGAAATAAATTATTAAATTAGCATACTATCATATTGACTATTAAATATTTGTGAATTTATAGCCTAGATAGATAAACCAAACCATAATCTTATTGAATTTAATGCTATTAGATGAACGGAAAAATACTTATTCAATAACATTCATTGATACCGAAATTGAACCAAACAAAGGTAAAATCCTTGATATAGGTGCAATTAAACAAAACGGTAATCAATTCCATAAAACATCTTTAGGGGATTTTGTACAGTTTCTCCAAGGTGACGATTATGTATGCGGACATAACATTTTAAATCACGATATAAAATATATAGGTGAAGCAATTTATGAGGCTGGGATTAAATCTCTAAACATAATTGATACACTATACCTATCTCCTTTACTATTTCCGACAAAGCCCTACCATGCATTATTGAAGGATGACAAACTTCAAACGGAAGACACGAACAACCCATTAAACGATTCCATTAAGGCACGAGATTTATTCAATAGTGAGGTTGCTGCTTTTTGGCAAATTGATAAAACACTTAAAGAAATCTTCTGCTTTCTCTTAAATTCCACAAAAGAGTTTGGAGCTTTTTTTCGTTTTGTAAATTACAGGAGTATAAGCTCTAATGCAGAAGCGCAGATTAGATTAAAGTTTCGAAATGAAATTTGTGAACAGTCAGATTTAACCAAAATAATTGCTGAACACCCTATTGAATTAGCGTATTGCCTAGCATTGATTAATTCATTCATAACCCATAAAACTGTTCATTCTATCACACCTCCTTGGGTTTTAAAGAACTTCCCTGATGTAGAGCGCATAATGCTATTATTAAGGAATAAACCTTGCATAACCGGTTGTAATTATTGTAATAACGCCCTTGACATCCACAAAGGATTAAAAAGATTCTTTGGTTTCGATTCATATCGGACTTATGGTGGTGAGCCACTCCAGGAAAAAGCCGTTAAGGCAGCTGTGAATAACAAGTCAGTATTGGCTGTTTTTCCAACAGGCGGAGGAAAATCAATTACATTTCAGGTTCCTGCTTTAATAAACGCTGAAAATTCAAAAGGATTGACTATTGTAATTTCTCCGCTTCAATCACTAATGAAAGATCAGGTTGATAATCTCGAAAAGATTGGCATAATTCAAGCTGTTACCATTAACGGATTATTAGACCCTATTGAAAGAGCCAAATCGTTTGAAAGGATTGAAGATGGTTCTGCTTCTATCTTATACATTTCTCCCGAATCACTAAGATCGAGAACTATCGAAAAGCTAATTTTAGGCAGGAAAGTTGCCCGTTTTGTAATTGATGAAGCACACTGTTTTTCCTCATGGGGACAAGATTTCAGGGTAGACTATCTATACATCGGGGATTTTATAAAACTAATTCAAGAAAAGAAAAACCTTGAGAATGGCATTCCAGTGTCGTGCTTTACCGCAACAGCCAAACAGAAGGTGATTGAGGACATACGGGATTATTTTAGCGAAAAATTATCACTGGATCTTGAAATTTTCACTTCAAAAGCATCAAGAACTAATCTTCAATACAAGGTATTTGAAAAGCAAAATGAAGAAGAAAAATATTTGGCCACCCGAGATTTAATCGAAGAAAAAAACTGCCCTACTATTATTTATGTGTCCCGAACCCGAAAGGCTTATCTGCTAGCTGAAAGGTTAGCTAATGACGGTTTTAGTGCAAAACCATACCATGGCAAAATGGATAAACAGGAAAAGACTAAAAACCAGAATGCCTTTTTAAATGGTGAAACGCAAATTATGGTGGCGACCTCTGCCTTTGGTATGGGTGTAGACAAAAAAGATGTGGGCTTGGTAATTCACTACGAAATCTCAGATTCCCTTGAAAATTATGTTCAAGAAGCAGGACGCGCTGGCAGGGATGAGAATATTTCAGCTGATTGTTTTGTACTGTTTAACGAAGAGGATCTCAGTAAGCACTTTATCCTGTTGAATCAGACCAAGCTTTCTTTAAAAGAAATCCAACAGGTATGGAAAGCAATAAAAGATATTACAAGATTTCGTTCTAAAGTATCCAATTCAGCATTAGAGATTGCCCGTAAGGCAGGTTGGGATGACAATGTTGTAGAAATAGAAACGCGTGTAACTACCGCAATTGCTGCTCTTGAAGATGCCGGATATCTTAAACGTGGGCAGAATATGCCGAGGGTATTTGCTAACAGTATTTTACCTAAAAATGCCCAAGAAGCTATTGATAAAATAAACATTTCGGGAAAATTTGAAGAAAAGCAAAAAGAGCAAGGTGTACGTATTATAAAGAAACTCTTTTCAAGTAAAAGCAGAAAGCAGATCAACAGCGAAACTGCTGAATCAAGAGTAGATTATATTAGTGATCATTTGGGTATTGTAAAAGAAGAGGTCATTAATATTATAAACCTGCTGCGTGAGGAGAATATTCTGGCAGATGCAAAGGACCTGACCGCATTTATAAAAAAAGTAGACAATAAAAACCGTTCCCTTTCCATTGTAGAAATATACAGTAAAATTGAAAACTTTTTACTTCCAGTTTTCAAAGAAGAAGAAAGTATCTTCCATTTAAAAGAATTGAACGAGGAAGCTGAAAAAAATGGGTGCGATGGTGTAAATACCAATAAGCTGAAAACAATAATTAACTTTTGGTCTATTAAAAATTGGATTAAAAGAAAAAACTTAGAACATTCTAAAAATCACATTGCTATACATTGCCTTCAAAGCAAAGAACAGCTAAAAGATAGGCTTGAAAAACGGCATGAGCTCGCAAAATTTATCGTTGATTTTTTTTATGATAAAACCATCGCCGAAGCCATAAAAGATCAGGAAGATAAAGATGAGATTTTAGTGGAGTTTTCAGTACATGAACTAAAGGCTACTTATGATAATAGTCTCAGTCTTTTCAAAAAAGAAATAAGCATTGATGATATTGAAGATACGCTGTTCTATCTTTCAAGAATTGAGGCAATAAAGATAGAAGGCGGTTTTCTTGTTGTATATAATTGTTTAACCATTGAGCGAACCGAACAAAATAATAAAAAGCAATACACTAAAGAAGATTATCAAAAGCTTAGTCAATTTTACGAAAGTAAAGTTCAGCAAATTCACATTGTAGGCGAATATGCTCAAAGGATGATTACCGATTACAGGAATGCACTTCAGTTTGTGGAAGATTATTTCCAACTCAATTATAGTTCTTTCTTAAACAAGTATTTTAAAGGCAGCAGGCAAAATGAGATTAAACGGAATATTACACCTGCAAAATTCAGACAACTCTTCGGGGAGTTGTCCCCTACGCAGTTGAAAATTATTAATGATAACGAAACACAGCATATCGTTGTTGCTGCTGGTCCAGGCAGTGGAAAAACAAAGGTCTTGGTCCATAAGCTGGCTTCGCTTCTTTTGATGGAAGATGTTAAACATGAGCAACTATTAATGTTAACCTTTTCAAGGGCTGCTACGACCGAATTTAAAAAGCGTTTACTAAAGCTCATTGGCAATGCCGCTAACTTTATTGAGATTAAAACATTCCATTCTTATTGTTTTGATCTTTTGGGTAAGGTTGGCACTTTAGAAAAATCGACGGATATTTTAAACACTACGGTTCAAAGAATCAAAAATGGTGATGTTGAGGCTAGTAAAATTACAAAGACTGTTTTAGTTATTGACGAAGCCCAGGATATGAATGCAGATGAGTTCGCTCTTATTAATGCATTAATGGAGCAAAATGAAGAAATGAGGGTTATTGCTGTGGGAGATGATGACCAGAATATTTATGAGTTTAGGGGGGCTAGTGCTAAATATCTTGAACAGTTCATTTATGACAACAAAACCATAAAACATGAATTGGTTGAAAATTACCGTAGTAAAAGTAATCTGGTTACATTCTCAAATCAATTTGTCCAACAAATTCATCACAGATTAAAAGAAACACCGATTATTGCTAATCAAACTGATAATGGAAAAATCAAGATTATTAGATATCAAAGCAATAACCTTATTACACCTCTTGTAACGGATATAGTTAACACCGATCTTTCTGGAACTACGTGCGTACTCACAAAAACAAACGAAGAGGCTATAAAAGTTGCGGGGTTACTTTTAAAGAACGGCATCAAGGCAAAATTGATACAATCTAATGATGGTTTTAATCTGTATAATCTAGTTGAAGTCCGGTTTTTATTGGATAAAGTCGATCTGGGAACAGATATTTACACAATCAGTGATGAGATTTGGGACAATGCTAAAAGAGAGCTAATCAATACTTTCCGTAATAGCAATAAATTAGAGATTTGTCTGAACATCATCAAAGATTTTGAAACCACTAATCCTTATAAAAAGTACAAATCTGATTTAGAAATTTTAATCCGAGAGTCTAAACTGGAGGATTTCTATTCTGAAAATGGCGAAACAATTTTTGTATCAACTATTCATAAAGCCAAGGGAAAAGAGTTTGACAATGTATTCCTTTTGCTTGAGAATTTTAATATAGATACAGATGATGCTAAGCGCCAACTTTATGTGGCAATGACAAGAGCAAAATATAATCTATATGTGCATTTAAATTCAGGCTTTCTCAATCCATTGGTAGCGGAAAATCTTGAACAAATCGATGATTTTGAAACTTACAATGCACCTGATAAAATTGCGATACATGCCACATTCAAAGATATCTGGTTAGACTATTTTATTAACAGACAGGTTTTGGTTTCTAAACTTACGTGTGGAGAAATCCTACATGTTGAAGGTTATGAATGCTTAAATTCAAGCGGACAATCTGTACTGAAATTTTCAAAGCAATTCATCGAGAAAATTGAAATAATGAAGTCTAGACACTATCAATTAAAAAGTGTAAATGTAAATTTTATATTGTACTGGTTTAAGGAAGAAACTTCGCAGGAAATCAAAATAATTTTACCTGAGCTTTATTTTGAATCTATTAAAGTATAAGTGAAAATAGATATTGTTTTAATGGAAAAAATATTGCTCCTCTTCGCTGCTGTTATTCGTAAAGATTAATAATGTCATAATATGGCTTTATATTGAAGCTTACCTAGTTAACGAACCATTTTAAGTTATCAGCCTAAATTTCATGAGAAATGTTAACTAGCTTGAACAGTACTCGAGCGCACATAATTTCATTTTAATTAAACCATTAGCAATCAAATTCAGACAAATAAATTTCAATGTCCAAAATAATCTCTCAAAGGATCGCTCCACTTTCTATCTAATACATAATCTACATCTTCACGCGACTGTCTTATCGCATTTGCTGCAAATTTACTGAGTTGCACTTCATTAAAGTCTTCAGGCGCTTCACCACCGTACACTTCTTCAATTAAATTTTTAAAGATTAAAGGATTACTGAAAGATTCTTCCAAATTTTCAAAAGCCTTGTGGAAAATACTTTTCATCTCCGAATTCATTCTCTCAAAGAAATAGCCGTGGAACATCCAGAATGAAGATTGAAGCAAGGGGTAGCCATCAATTGAATTCAGCAAATCTTTTAACTGGCTCAAAAAAATAGTATATTTTATAAAGCCCCAAACTCCACATTGTGCTTTAGTTCTCTTTTCGGCTTCAGTAATAAACGCCGAATTTATTTTCTCTTCAGACGATAATATTTTAATTACATCTGAAATTTTATTGTCGCCGTACCAAACATAATCAAGCATTCCTAAAAACAATTCAACATCCTTATCTCTTTTCAAAAAACGGTTGAGCGAAATAAATTCGTTAAAAGCTGAAATTGTCACTGAATTTCCTTCAAGCTCAAAATACCTATTCTCTTCCGCAAACTCAGCAGTATAAGAAATCATTTTGTACTTATAATACTCGTTGTAGTAAGGCATAACAGAAGGGTGTCTGATAACTGCTAATATTTCTTTTGAAGAAATCTCATCAAATTTACCAGGCACATAACCGGCAAATATGGCAACTAATAGCAAATTGTAATATTCCAAAAGAGCATCAATTTCAAAGCGCTCTATTAGTTCTTGGCCATATACACCATCTGGAATATGAAACCGGAGCAGTTTTTTTAGTTCTGTCTCTTTATTTCGGTCAATAAAATTCATTATATTTTTGAATCCGCGGGCAGCTTTTCCTTTATCATGAAACTCTGCCTTTAATGACATTAGATTTCTTTCCTTATGCTCCATTTTTCTATGTTTTAAATAATCTGCTTTAGCAACTCAACAGGTGTGATGAAGGCGTCTTTTGGCTTGCAGACAGAAATATGTGTTGTATTTGGGATTACGTGGGCCGGAGAATCCTCAAGATAATTGAAATTCCTAACTATTTTATCTCCTTTAGAATATACCACCAATTTAGCTTTTGAAAAATTTCCTTCTCCTCCATTTTGTAGAGCTGAAGTCTGATTTTTGATTGAATCTAGAATCCCATTATTTTTTGAATCCAAATCATTTAATATTGGAAATCTAAACTTAACAAATAAGCCGAATAATCCTGATAACCCAGGCAAAGCTTGCATCGCAAGGGAAATAACTTCCGCTCCATGATGAGCTGGAGCATATAAGGCTAGTTCAGATTTTTCTACCCAATCATCTCCTGCAATATGGCCATGCAATTGGGCCTGTCTAATTAAAACTGCTCCTAAAGAATGGGCAACCAGAACTATTCGCTTATAGTCTCTTTCAGGTAAATTTTGAAGACTAGGCAAAATTTGGTTGTGAAGAGGTTTAAAAGCTAGATTTATAAAATGGTACAATTCCGCCGCATGGTCACCAGCTTGTCCCTTAAAAGTGTCATAACCATAAAAAACAATATCGGAATTTTTAAAATGGTCATCAAAAAGTAAAATTAAGGGGAAGTTGTTCCATGTTCCTAATGCGCTGCCTCCAAATCCATGAACAAAAACAATAAGGTTCTCTGGGCTTTCAAAACTAAAATACCCTTGTGTATTAGCACCGTGTTTAATCTCGATTGATGTGGTATGATTAGTTGCCATAGGATCATTTCATTAGTTATTTCAACCAATTTTATTCTCAAAACAAAAATAAAATATATTAAAACAATTACACTAAGTACAAACACTTGTTTTTCAATTATTTAAACCTTAAAAAACCGCCATTTCAATAATTAAATCTATTTTTTCGCAGAAATATTAAGCAATCGCAGAAAACCCAACGAAAGAGCAATAAACCAAACAGTCCAACCAAAATGTACAAAGCGTTGAATAAGTCCGGTATAATTCATTTGTATTGTTTCTGAGGGAATTGCTCTGATCAAGATAAATAACATAATAAAGAAACTGATCAAACTTAAAATTCTGAGATTTTTCAATCCTTTTCTTTTCCATAAAATAGCTGCCAATAATGGTCCTAATAACAGAAGCAAGAGTATTGGCCCAGATTTAGAATGCATTGGATTTCCAGAATGATAAAATGCTGCCCAGCCTAACATAACAGTAAATCCTACAATTCCTAAAAGTGGTGCTTTTTTCAATTTCTCTTGGTGGCAAACATTGAAAAGTCCGATTAAAAAAGGGATACTAAGTAAAGAACATAACCAGGTTGAAATCTCCATAAGATTTTCGGATTTTGCACCAATTGCGCCTAATGCGCTTATTGTGTCACGAACGTGACTGTAATTTTCGTTTTGCATTCCTGCAACAATTACAGAAAGCCAAAAAATAAATGGAATTAATAATCCTTGAAAAAGGAAAAATCTTGTGATTGATTGTTTCATAGTTTTGATTGATTAGATAATTCTTGTTAGACACCATCTTTATCAATCTGTTACATGAAACCTTTTTTATTATTTTTTCTAAAATCATTCCTTTTCTCAACGCTAATACATTAATAGAAAGCTTTGAAATTTTTCTTAATTTCTATAGATCTATTCGGATTGACAACAATAATTTCATAATCGCGAATAACTTTTTATTGTTTTCCCTAAAGTTTTCAATAGCTAAAAAAGTTAGAAAGATCAAAACCTAAAAAGTTTAGCTTAGAATCTATTAAATAGTTACTTTTTAAATCCCCCACTCCAGCCAGCTTTCATCTCACCTGTCAAAATAAAAAAGAGAGCCTTCAATACTATAATTTATCGTATTTTTATAGACCGTCTGTCTTTAAAAAAAAGTGCAGAGAAAACATCAAACTTAGAAATGAAAATAAAAAACCTCAATTAATCTTATAAAAATGCAAAACATAGAAAACAAAGTGGCATATATAACTGGCGCGTCTAAAGGCATCGGTTTGGGCATTGCAGAAGCTTTAGTGCGAAGCGGAGTTAAAGTGGCGATATCAGGAAGAGACACTAATGCGCTTGAAAAGGCACGTCAAACATTAGGAAACCAGAACGTACTTGTAATAGAGTCTGATGTCAGAAATTTCAATGACGAACTAAAAGCCGTTCAGCAGATTGTGTCTGAATTCGGAAAACTCGATATTGTCATTGCCAATGCAGGTGTGGGAAAATTTGCGTCCATAGACGAAATGTCCCTAGAGGACTGGAACGCGATGATTGACACCAATCTAACTGGGGCTTTCCATACCCTGAAAGCGACCTGTGAACACCTCAAAGCAAACAAAGGCTACTATATTTCAATCGCATCGTTGGCGGGAACCAATTTCTTTGCCAAAGGAGCTGCCTACAATGCATCAAAATTCGGCCTTGTTGGCTTTACGCAGGCTGCCATGCTGGATCTTCGCGATTATGACGTAAAATGCACCACCATCATGCCTGGCTCAGTTAGCACAAACTTTAACGGCCATACACCGAATGAAGATGATGAATGGAAAATTCAGCCATCCGATATAGGCCAAATGGTGGTAGGCCTCTTAAAAATGAATCCGAATGTACTGCCAAGCAAAATAGAAGTCCGTCCAACGAAAACTAAGTAATCAAAATTTTCTTTCCATTTAAATCTATATAGAATAAGAGCGACTAAAAAGGCTGCTTTTTTATTTACTGTCTATTGCAGAATATTAAATATAAAGCTTTAAAGTAATTTACTGAGTATTCTTCACAGAAAAACAATAGGTTAACGATAAATAACTGCTTATAATTCTGATTTTTACGAGTAATAATTCCCACAAAAACTTTAAAATTAAAAACGGAATTCCTATATTGTTCTGCTAAAAATTGCCTATGTCAGGCATATACATAAATACTTGCTTTCAAACTTTTTTCAGTTCATTTTAATAGAAATCATCTAGATTATGAAAAAATCATTTCTGTTCTTCATTACGTTACTAGCTTTTACAGCATGCTCAAAACATCAAGGAAAAAAAAATATTGCTATCAGCGGAATAGATTCCACATTGCGGCCAGGTAATGATTTTTTTAAATATGTAAATGGTAAGTGGTACGATTCTGTATCAATACCTGCATCTCAAGCTGGAGTAGGTGCCTATATGTTTATGAATTTCCCGCAACGAATTCGATTACAAGGAATATTGGATAGCATTTCGCAAAGCAAGAATCCAGAAGGAAGTATAGCACAAAAGGTAGGAGACTTTTATGCATCTGGTATGGATACTCTAACCATTGAGAAACGCGGTTATGCGCCTATTAAACCTTTACTTGCCAAAATTGAAGCAATTAGTGATTTGCCGTCCTTAATGAATTTTGTAGCTAATGAAGAAAAAGCAGGCAATTCTTCTATTATAGCTTTTGGAGTTTCATCTGATCAAAAAAACAGCAGTATGAACATTGCCGAAATCTATCAAACGGGTATTGGTTTGCCTGACAGGGACTATTATTTCAAATCAGATTCATCAACTGTTGCCATACAGAAATCATACAAAAAATACGTTGCTGCATTATTTCAACAAACAGGCAGCGATGCCAAAGAGGCTAAAAAGAATGCCGATTTGGTTTACGATATTGACAAACAAATCGCCGTTTCGCATAAAACAAAAGTTGAACTTCGAGATGTACAGGCAAATTACAACAAAATGGCTGTGAAGGATCTTGTAAAAAGACATCCTAACATAGACTGGATTACTTTTTTAAATAATTTAGGCGCTAAAACGGATTCAATTAATGTTTGTCAGCCAGCTTATTATGATGCTCTTAATAAGCTTTTAAAGACCATCCCTATTAATAATTGGAAAATTTATTTGAAAGCAAATTCTATAGAAAGATATGCAGACGATTTGAGCAAACCTTTTGTAGATGCTTCATTTGAGTATACCAAAGTGCTTTCTGGGCAGGCTGTCCAAAAATCACGTGGCGAAAAAATGGCTAATGTTATTGACAATTACTTAGGCGAAGCTCTGGGTGAATTGTATGCAAAGAAATATTTTCCAGAAGATGCTAAAAAACGTATGTTGATTCTCGTAAATAATTTGCAGAAAGCGTATGCTAAAAGAATCGATAAATTGGAATGGATGAGTCCTATTACGAAACAAAAAGCGAAAGAAAAATTGTTCGCTATTACTAAGAAAATAGGATATCCAGATAAATGGAGAGACTATAGCAACGTACAGATAGCTAGGAATGCCTATTTTGAGAATGTAGTTTCGGCCTCTACAGCTGCGTATCAATTTCAATTGGCAAAATTGGGCAAACCAGTCGATAAATCAGAATGGTTTACAACTGTTCCAACAGTTACAGCATACAATAATCCTACTGCAAATGAAATTGTTTTTCCTGCAGGTATTTTACAGCCCCCATATTTTGATAATGATGCAGATGATGCTCTTAACTATGGCGGTATTGGAATGGTTATAGGTCACGAAATAACTCATACTTTTGATGATCAAGGTGCTCAATATGATAAAGATGGAAACCTGAAAAACTGGTGGACAAAAGAAGATTATGCACAGTTTAAGTCAAGAATACAACAGGTTATTAATTTGTACAGTACCTATACCGTTTTAGACAATCTACACATTAATGGCGCGATGACAGTTGGTGAAAATACGGCAGATATTGCTGGAATAGCAGTTGCCTATGATGCTTTTAAAATGACCCAACAAGGACAAGAGAATACAAAAATCGATGGGTTTACTCCAGACCAACGCTTCTTTATTTCTATAGCCAAAATATGGAGAGTAAAAATGAAAGACGAGTTCCTACGCTTGTGGATTAACAACAATCCACATTCTCCACCAAATTGGCGTGTTAACGGCCCTCTTATGAATACTACTCCTTTTTACGAAGCATTTGATGTAAAACAGGGAGACAAAATGTTTTTGCCTAAGAAAGATCGAATCACAATTTGGTAATATCCCAGTGGAATGAGCGTTTTTCTTGTGAACGCAAATTACTTCATCATCTAAAAACAAAAAAGCTTCAGAGAAATCTGAAGCTTTTTTATTGTAGCTGAAAAAAGACTCTATATCAAAATAAAAAAAACAGCTCGAAGGCTGTTTTAATTTGTAAGCGATATTAATATAAATATTACACAATTTATTAATGTTTTCCTTTTGATTTTCCGCCATGGCCATTATCATGGTGTCCTTTTTCTTTTCCAGATTTATTGTTACCATTTCCAGGTTTCTGACCTATTGTTTTCTGAGGTTTTCCTTTATAACCTTTAGCATATTTTACTTTATGATTTTTGAAATTATCATAAGGGCGCTCGCCTCTGTAATCTGTCAGTACAACCTTATACTCGCTGTAAAGATCATAATTTCTATAAGCCGATGGCAAAGATCTAGCTCTGATCCATCTTCCGTTATTTAAATAAACATAATTAGATGTGTTGATATCATAATACGTTTCAAGATCAGGCAGATAATAATATCGAACGTCTGTATAGCCCACCGGTCCCCATGCTGGAGGATTTCCAATATTAACGTTTACCGATACTTGCGCGTTGGAATAATTAAAAGAAAGAAACAATACTCCAATAATAAAATATTTGATAGTTTTCATGATTTTACTTTTATTTATTATTATACCAGTTTAAAAAGACAAGAAACGTGCCAAAAAAAATAGCCTTTAAGAAATCTGACACCATAATTTATTGAAAATCAAATAAAAAAACCTCTAAATTAAATTTTAGAGGTTTTTAAATATCATCTCAATAGATAAGAAATAATCGGATCTAGCTATTTAAAATGCAGATCAGAGAATCAGAAAAACTTTTTTCTTAATTAGCAGGTTTTTCCTGTTCCTGTTCTTCAATCCCAGCCGTAGCATTATCACCAATATTAAAAGACAGAGAAAATCTTATCATATTATCTAATGGCGACTTCTGTTTTGCCGCAGAGCTTAAATAAGAGAAATCAAATTTAACTTTCTTGTATTTAAATCCAGCTCCAAGGGTTAAGTATTTGCGGTTTCCCTTTTCACTGCTTTCATGAAAATAACCTGTTCTTAGGGCAAAGGACTTTTGATATAGATATTCCAATCCAAGAGCCCAAGTAACTTCTTTTAATTCTTCACTAAAACCACCTGGCGCATCAGTAAAAGAACTGAAAGCTCCTTTAACAAAACCTGTTTCCTGATATTGGGCATTAGTTTGGTCATTTTGTGGTGATGGAACTAATAATTTATTAAGTTCCATAGAAGCTGCCAATGTGTTGTCCTGATCAAAAATAAAATCAAAACCACCACCTACTTTTAAATTAGCTGGCAGAAAGCTTTCAGATCCTGAATCTCCATTATACTTTAATTTTGGGCCAAGATTTGAAATGTTAAATCCTGCTCGCCAGATGCCATTAAAGTTTTTGAAAGCAGTTTCCTCCGTCTGAAAATATCCTGCAATGTCTACAGCGAATGAACCCGACGCATGGCCACTTGAGTTTCCCTGCTGAATTTCTAAATTAGAATGAATGTATCTTCCTGTAACAGACATGGCAAATTTTTCACTTAATTTTAATGAATAAGATCCATCAAATGCAAGTTCATTTGGCTTCACAATTTGTCCTGCATCATCTTCATCTTGTTTGAATAAGGTTTCTCCGATCCCAAAATATCTCAAACTGAATGCAAATGCACTTCTTTCATTAATCTTGTTATAGAAATTTAAATTCAATAAACCTGTATCATTTGACAATGAAGACATATAGGGCGTGTAACTCAACCCTATTCCTAATTTGTCTTCTGCAAAAGGATATTTCGCCGCATTCCATTGCTGTGAGTAGACATCTGCCGAAGTCGCAACTCCCATATCTCCTATTCCTGATGCTCTCGCATCTGCTGAGACCTGCAAAAAAGGAACTGCAGTAACAATTGCCCTATTTTGTTCTTGAGCGAGTAGATTTCCAACTCCAAAGAGTAGTATAAATAATAGAAATATTTTTTTCATGTGTATCTGTTAATTGTTTTTGATTGAAATTCCAATGCGCTTCCGTGATGCAATATCTATTGTCGGACATCAGATTGAATTCTTATGCAACATTAAAATTGCATCACAGCGCATTTCTTCATTTCATTATTTACTCTCCTGATCTTTTGATAAATTTGAAAACTGATGACGTTCCTTCTTTTCCGCTAACATGCAAAAAGTAAGCGCCTGTCGGTAATGTGCTCAAATCTAACTGGCTATACTGTTTCAACTGTACATCATCAATATTAAATTTGCGTACAATTGAACCATTAAGAGCTACAACCTCAACAGTAACATCTCCAACCCAACGGCTTGTCCACTTGATATTAACAGTATTTACAACAGGATTAGGAAATATATTAAGTTCAGCAACTTCTGACTGGTTTACAATAACCGTTACATGCTGTTCTGTACTTGCTCCGTAAATATCTGTAGCTGTTAAAACTAAATCGGTTTGACCATTAGAAATACTTTCAATTGTAAAACCAGTTGCTGATGCTGATAATGATGCAATTGCTGGATCTGCTATCACTGCCTGATAAGTCAATTCATCTCCGTCAGGATCAGTAAAATATTTATCAAAACTAAAGGCTTCCTGTACAGATAATTTATTGAATATAATTGCCTCTCCGCCAAGTGCAACAGGAGCACTATTATTTATTACTTTAACAGTTATCTGCTGTTCTGTACTTAATCCAAAAGCATCTGTCGCTGTTAGGGTTACAATTGTTTCTCCTACAGTATGCGTTTCAATTACAAACTGACCCAATTCCTGACCAACTGTTACAGTTACAATTTTATCATTTGCTGTCGTTGCTTTAAAAGTCATTTCATCGCCGTCTGGATCTGTAAAATAATCCTTGAATACTTTCACATCAAAATAATTCAGTTTAGAATAAATTAATTCTTCTGAGTTAGTTGCTATAGGTGCACGATTAGTTTTCAATACCTTAACTTCGAATACTGCTTCTGTAGATGCACCAAGCTCATCTGTTGCAGTGTAATTGATTGTATATGTTCCCGAAGTTTCATAACCCGGAGCAAGTTTTACTGAAAGTTCACCATCAGTCAGTTCAAATGTGGCCCATGAGGGAGCATTAGAAGACTGAACCGTAATTTTATTCGCTTCTTGATCAGTTAGCCCAATTTTCACAGTTACTTCTGAAGCTTCATTAACAACGATAGTTTCTACTGGTAAATTAGAGAAAATCGGAGCTTCATTAATATGTAATTTTACTGGAATCTTTCCGACACTGTTAATAGGATCGTTTGTTCTAATGTTTAAAACCGCATGCTGATCTCCGCGAACTCCATTTGCAGCTATAAAGTCAAGCTGGACATCTTTTTTCTCGCTAGGAGTAATCGTTCCATCTGAAAGTCCATTTATAGAAACCCATGCATTAGAAGTATATTTTTCTTCACCTGCTCTCACCATCCATCCATAACCTGGGTATAAATCAGCTTCTTGTAAATCATACCATTTCTCGCCATCGCTTAATGTATATCTGCCAGGAGTATCTTCAATTCCAGAAATAGAACCTTGTACATACGGTAATTCATAAGGATATGTGATTACTACATAGAAATCTTCATTTGGATAAAGTCCTTTAGGTTCTTTTATAGGCAATGTTACCCAAGCCCCTGTTTTACCGCCTTCGTAAACATAATCAACAGAACCCTGATCTATTATTGTTGCATCTGCAACCGAAGAACCGCCTGCTCTTATCTCGTAAACAATAGTTCCTGATGGTTTATCAAGACCAAACATAAAGGTTTGAAAATGCGATAGCGTGAAACCTTCTTTACCTGCATTAAATCTGGTAGCGGTTGTAAAAGGTTCTCCTCCATCATAACCAAATCTCGTATCTGCAGCCGTCTTGTCTTCGTGAGCCAATACTCTGTTAAAAGTAGGTTCAGCATAAACACTAACGCCACCTTTAGCCACTGGATTTGATTTTAATAATGAATCTGCTTTTGCTGTTTTTGCTTTTTTGGCCATCGATTGTGAACCTGAAACAATACCTTCTGGAGCTTTTCTCAAATAATCAATGCTCAGTTCGTACTTTAAATTTCCACCGCCCTGACCATTCTCAAAAACAGCATATTGCGTATCTGTATCCGTTAAATAATTAACAACACTATTAACTTCAGTAGTTTTTACTGCTAAAGTTGGTGGCAGCACAACCTCAGCTTTAATCGGAATTAAGAATTTTGCTACTGTGGCATTACTTTCAATAACAACATGATCACTAATAGAACCTGCTGCTGTTGGAGTATAAGTAATTCTAAATTTAGAATTTTCTCCTGGCAATATTACTGGGTAATTACCAGCTAAATCATTAATATTTGTCCAGCTCCAATAGCCTCCGCCGAACCAGCCTGTAAAAAAAGCATAAGTTTCAATGGCATATTCTGAAGAACCACTTTCTATCGAAATATTAGAGATTTGAAGTTTCTCTGCACCTGTATTTTGAACTAAAAATTCTCGTGAATAAATTGCATCTGGGTTCACCATTATTTCACCGAAATTTATTTCTTCTAAACTTGATGCAATAATTGGTGCTCCTGTAACAGTCAGATTGATTGGTTTTTCTAACAATTCCTGATTCGGAACATTTGTACGCAATTTTAATTTTCCACTATATTCTCCTGCATAAATATTGCTTGCATCAATATCTATTTGAGCACTTAAAGTCGTTCCTGCAGGAATTGTATGTTTTTTTGCAGGGCTGATCAAAAATGCCAAGCCTTTATCATGATTAACATTTGCATGATTTGAAATGATAACAGAATCTGACTGATCACCATTTTGAAGACCTATAACCGATAAATTTGTTGTAAAATCTGCACTTCCATTAACTTTATACTGAAACTTCATAGTACCATTTTTATAAATGATAACCTGAGCAGAAGTTGGATCTCCTAATCCGCCAAAGAAGTTTACAACGTATTCCCATGAGATAATAACTTTATCATTATCTGCATAATAGAAAACTCCAACATCATCTTTTGGATAAGTCATCGTATCAAAAGCACCAAATACCCAATAAGGAGCAATAACCGTTTTTAATTCATCTGTTGGCATATTTCCAATAAATGGTGCAGGCGCTTCTGGCTGATCAAAAGTTAATAATCCAGATATACCAATATGCATATCTGTATAATCTTTACCATAATAATTAAAAGACCATGGCATGGTTACTTTCTTCCAATATCCGTCAACAGTCGTTGGATCATCACCTACTGATAATTGAGTTCCTGTTTTACGAATATCAATCCATTGATAGTTTGTTCCATCATTAGAAAGCTCATAACTATAAGTGAAATTTGGAATAGCCTCTGCAGCAGCTGTCGGTACAGACATCGTTAGCCAGTTTGTGCCCGTAGCTACCACTTCAAGATCAGCTTTACCTGTGTTTTCAATAAGTAAAGGATATTTAGAGGTTTCTCCGTGTTGTAAAGTCTCTGTAATTAGATCAAAATTTGTAACTTTTATTCCTGGAGGATCTAATACTTTTCCAGCAAGTGTAATCGTATAATTACCTCCTTTATTATCGGTAATATGCAATACATCTGCAAAATCACCTACAACATCAGTAGGTAAAATAACATCATAAACTTTAATAAGTCCAGGTGCTATTGTTGCAGTTGTTTCACCTGTTACTTGAAATTTATTATTGTCTAAAGTAAAACCTGTTAATGTTACAGAAGTAGTTCCCGTATTTTTAATACTGAACTTTTTGGATGCAACAGCTCCCTGAAACACATTTCCAAAATCAATATTTGTTTCAGATACAGCAAGCTCTGCCTTACCTCCGCTTGTGATATTAATTTGTATTAAAGGATTAACCTGCGCATTTATCGGATCTGTAGAAACGATATTCAAATATCTGTTGATCATACCTTCATTCAATGCTGCCGTTTCCATAACGACATCCATTTTTGCAGATTCACCTGGCAATAAAATTCCTCCAGCATTAGTTACAGAGGTAATCATATCTGGACCCGGATAATCAAAACCTAAAGCAAGTCCAGAATAAATGTTTGCTATTTTAGTATAATTATTGATTAAAATACCATCTGTTTGATCATAATCTTCTATAAGAACGTTTAGATATCCAAGGGTTTCATTCAGATAATTAATATTGTCATAGTAAAAACGGATATTCCCATCTGCAAATAAAACCATCTGTGCACTGATCTTTCCTCCAAGCCCATCATCAAAATTAGAATATTGCACTATAACTCTATCTGCTTCCACTTTATAATGAACTGAACCTCCTTTGCTTAATTCAAAGTACGTTCCTAAAATAGAAATAAGGCCTTTTGGAGAATAAGGCGCCCCATCTAAAACCGGATCATTAATCGGATTTATTTCATCATCAAAAGCTGTAAAACCTTTGTAGCTAATGTACAGCGTTTGCATTTTCTTAGCATAGTAAGGAAAATCAAATCCCATTTCAAGAGGATAATATCGGTTTGATTCTGCTTTAAAATAACTTGTAATGTCTGTTCCCGTTCCTGAAATATCATTGTATTCATACGTTAACGGAGACGTCTCTGAAGCATAGCTTGTACGGTATTTATATCCATATTTATGATATCCACCTTCCCATGTATCACTAGTCCCAGACTGATCAAATTTTGGAACAAAATATTTTAATGCAGCCTTACCCTCATTTTTCACAGTAACTGAAGCCGTCACCTGATCTCCCAACGCAACATTATCAATAAGTTGAGTCATTGGATCAACCACTATTTTTGCAGGTTCAGAACTTACTCCAAATAAAATGACACGCAAAGTTTTAGAACTGCTAGAAGATGTAAGCGTTAAAAATCCATTATCGTTTCCTGTAGCGCTTGGTGTATATTTTACTTTAAGTACCGCTTCAGTATCAGCTGCAAGCTGATTTGGATAAGCATCAATAAGTTCAAAATTTTGATTAGAGATATTTAGAGCAATATCATTAAAATTACCCAGTCCTGTATTTTTTACTACAAATTCCAATTCTTTAGAAGTTCCCTGAAAAACACTTGAGAAATCAAGTTTTTCTGGTCCTTGTAGAATTGGCTGCTGACCTGATACATTTACAGTAACCGGAATTTTAAGCTCTCTTTGAACTGCGTCATTAGATTTTAAAATCGCATTAGCATAATAAGTTCCATTTATCAGATTAGAAGCATCGGCAGAAAGAACTGTTTTTTCATTTGCTTTTCCGTTTACTTCGCCACTAGAAGGATCTAAGGACAAATATTCTCCTAAATATTTATTTTGGCTACTTATAATGTTGAACCACGCAAAATCATTGCTTTCAAGAGCTGTGCTCAACGGTCCCCAAGTTTGTCCTACGTCAAAAGAAATAAAACAATTATCAGAGCCTTCAGGTGTATTTTCATAACCAAGCCCTAAAGGGTAAAGATTTCCAGCTGGAATATGCAATACAACCCAAAAAGTTTCTCCCTGCTGAAAAAACAATTGTTCCTCTAAGTTAATCGACACATAACCTTCAGACGCATCAAAAGGAGTATATTCTTGTGCGTATATTAAATTTTCTTTATTTAAAGACGTTCCTTTATAAACTTCAATTACAACAGGACCAAATTTTGGATCTACTTTTAAATAGCTTGTAATTTGTGTTAAGTTAAAACCATCTGCTTCACTAACAATGTATTTTGATGCAGCTGAGTTTGGAACATTAGTATCTGTATCTCCAATAAGATCTGTAGGATAATCAGAATAGCCTTTATCTACTTGAGTAAATCCAAACGGCTGGATTGCTGCTTTTTTTGATGTAGCTGCGATTTTAGATTTACTTCTACCCACTTTTCCTGCAGCTGCAACTTTTGTTGTTTTTGCAGAAGGATATTTGATGTTTTTTGCAGAATAAGACAGTACAGTTTCTTTATGACGGGCTAAAAATTCCCATCTCAATACTCCTTCACCATTATTTAAGATCGTCATGTCATGTGATCCCTTAAAAGAAGTGCTAGCATCTACATTTATTACAATGTCTTTACTATTATCATCTACCGTAATTTCTGGGCCTGCATTTGTTGTTCCCTGAACACTATTTGATAATTCAGACAAATTATTCCATCTGTCTCCTGAAATCACAGTAAAATAATAGGTTGTAAGTCCTAAAAGTCCATTAATCGAATGAGTTACCACTGTTCCTGGTTCATCCGTATTTTTGATAATATCGTACTTTGCCGAAGCCAGATTATTTTTTGTCAATGGTGAAGTACTGTAATAGATCCTAAAATCTACCGGTTTTAAATCATCCGTATCCGCTGGGACTGTCCATGATAAGTTGGCAAATTCCTGAGCAATTCCCGTCACTGCCAAATCTGAAATCGCATTTGGCGCAACACCTGCATTATTTTGGATCGCTAAAAATGCATCTATATGTCCTGAACCTAATTTCCCTTTATAATCAGGATTATGAGAATCGATATCTACTACTCCTGTTAAAAGTTTGGTTCTCAAAACTTCTGGTGTCAATTGGCTTTTTCTGTTGGCCAAAGCAAGTGCCGCAATACCAGAAACGTGCGGACAAGCCATTGAAGTTCCCTGATAGAAACCGTATTGATTTTTAGGTAATGTGCTTAAAACTCCGTTTTTTGCCCCAAGCTCAGTTTCTCCTCCCGGAGCTGCAACGTCTACCCAAGTTCCATAATTAGAATAACTCGCTTTTTGCCAGTTTGGCCCAATTGAACTTACAGATAGAGTATTTTCGTAATAACCGGGAAACCATTCTCCGTCAGAATCACTGTTTCCTGCAGCGAAAATTACTATTCCGCCTTTCATCGGACTATTTGGATAATCTCCTGCTTCTGCAATAAAATAATCTATAGCCTCTTTTATCGATTCGTCAAAATTTCCTGGTTCCGTATATCCCCAGCTATTTTGAGAAATTACCGCACCATTGTTTGCCGCATAGATATAACTTTCTTCAAAACTTCCGCCACCCAAAGTCTGAACTGACATAATTTTAGTACCGTCATTATTGCCACTTCCACCGGCAACTCCACAAACACCAATTCCGTTGTTATTTACAGCAGATATTGTTCCCGCTACGTGCGTTCCGTGAGGCTGTCCTTCGATCGCTCCACTATTTTTGTCAAAATTCCACCCATGAATATCATCAACATAACCATTTCCGTCATCATCGACTCCGGCAACTCCGTTAAGTTCGGCTTTATTAGTCCAGATATTCGCCAGAAGATCCGGATGTTGAATATCTACACCCTGATCGTGTATTGAAACTACAATTTCTGGATTCCCTTTTACAACATCCCAAGCCTTAAACAAATTAATATCAGAACCATCTGGATACCCCGTTTGTCCTGTATTGTTATAATGCCATTGCTCTGGCAATTTAGGATCGTTAAAATAAGAATCAGCTGCCGAAGATTTTGCATTGCTAATTTCAACTGTTTTAAAATTGTAATTAGACAGCACTTTTTGTTTCTCTGTTTCTGCTGTTTCAATTTCAGCAATTCCCTTGTATTTTTGTACTGCATCTTTAGCGCTCTGGTTCGCGTCTATGTCTACAACATACCATAAATCAAGTTTATGCTTTTTCAATTTTGCTTCTAATCTCGGATTAGGATTTTCTGGAAAGAGCCTACGCATATTCCGGGCTCCAACCTTACTCGAAACCTGATCAAAAGCCTGAATTCCGGTGGTGAGTTTTTTTCCGGTTGTCAGATTCATTTTCTTTAAAGTCGGTGCCAACTGTCCTGAAAACTTAATTTTAACAGAACCTTGTTTGACGCCATCTTTAAAAGTCGCCTGCTGACCAAAGGAAAAAACTGACCAAAGCGAAAAAATAAAAAACCATAATAATCGATTTCCTTTTTTGTAATAATTTGTCATTAAAAGTTGTTTTTTGGTTAGTTAATGATTTTGTGTAATTAATAAAGCAACCTTTTGATTAAACACTAATCTTAGTATCGAAGAGTTTGCTGTTTTCATTACCCATTAAATGTTTCGAAGCAAGGATATGGAAAAATCAAATAGTGAGACTTCAAACCATAGTTACATCTTATATATAGCGAATAAACAGCTATTACATTTGTATAACAAAAACCATAAAACGCTAAAAACAAGAACTTTACAAATTAAAAATTTTTAAAAAATAGCCATTTTAAATGATTCAAAATAGCAACAACCCACAGAAAGTTTTGGCATCATATTGTATTAGAAAAATGCAGAAAGTTCGAAAAGTTGGCCATAATAAAGCTTTGCAGACTTTACATTTCTATATAACTTCAGCAATAGAAAACTTTGCAACCTTTAAGGTAAAATTCAATCTACCTGCTTTTTGAGCAAATCCCATTTACATAACTAAATCTTCAAAAATTATTCATAGTTTAGCAAACAAATCATTTAATTTGAAACGTTTTAACATTTATGCCGTTTTTTTCATATTTGTCTGTGAAGCACTGTTTTCACAAAATATTGCCAGTTTAAAATTGCAGTATGAAAAAAGCGCTGATGCGGATAAAAAAGTAAATCTCCTTGTTAAAATTGGGCAGAAATTAGAAAAACAGAACTTGAATTCAGCTCTGTTTTATTATAAAAAAGCGCTTTCATTCGAAAAAAAAATCAGTGACACCATTTTAGCCAAAGTGTATTCGAATGTCGGAGATGTAAATTTATTGAAAGGTAATATTGATGTCTGTCTGGAATATCAGTTAAAAGCACTGAAATTATATGAGCGTTATCCGCCCGAGCAAAATATTATAGGAGTTTATAATAGCATAGCTCTCGTTTATTATTATCAGACTGATTTTGATAAAGCTCTTGAAAAATATAATCAACTTAAAGCCCTGCTGAATAAAAATATTGTAAAAGATCCTAAAAAACTTCATTTTATTAAAGGAAAACTGCTCAATAATATTGGCATAATTTACGATAATAAACTTCAGGGAGATCTTGCGCTAGAATATTATGTACAGGCTTCAACTCATAGTAAAATAGCTAAGGATAATGAAAATCTATCTTCTGTATATTCAAATATGGGAATCATTTACCTCAAATCGAAACGTTACGATCTTGCTAAAGCTATTTTTATTGAAGCTCTTAATTTGCGAAAAAAAGAAAATAATATTTTCGGATTATCCAAATCAAATTACCACTTAGGAAGACTTTATAAGGAAAAACAGGAATTCGATAAAGCGCAACAGCACTTACTTGCCAGCCTAAAATATTCTAAGCAAATCAAATCTTCATCTTCCAGAGCATCTGCTTTGGAAGAACTGAGTCTTGTAATGGCCGGAAAAGGAGATTACAAAAGTGCCTACCAATATCACGTTGCCTATAAAGCTCTAAACGACAGCCTTTTTAATAAAGAAAATCAGCAAAAAATTACTCAGGCCGAAATGCAGTATAAATTTGATAAGGAAAAACAGGCAGCAAAAATAGCCCAAAACCACAGAGAGCTAGTTTACGCTATTATTGCGATTGTTCTGATACTGTTAATCATTATCGTGGTTATAATGTACCGACTTCAGGAAACCAAAGCTAAAATCCAGCAATTGGCAAAAGAAAGCGCAGAATCGAGCAATAAACAGCTTTCTTTAAGAGAAGATACCTTAAAAAGGGAATTAGAATTTAAAAATAAAGAGCTTACAACAAATATTATGTATCTCTTAAAAAAGAACGAATTTAATACTGAAATTTCAAACCGATTGATGGAGCTTAAAAAGCAAATGAAAAAAAACGATCAAGACGTTATTCAAAAAATAATTCTGGATATAAAAAATGCTCAAGATGATGATATCTGGAAAGAGTTTGAAGTTAGATTCAGTCAGGTTTATAATGACTTTTACGAACGTTTAAACATTAAATATCCAGATCTGACAATCAATGAAAAGAGAATCTGTGCCTTTTTAAGATTGAACATGACCACTAAAGAAATCTGCGCATTGACACGTCAGTCTTATAACAGCCTTAATGTAGCAAGGGCGAGGTTAAGAAAAAAACTTAATATCCAAAATGAGGAAATCAATCTGGTGACTTTTTTAGAAAACATATAGGCATATTAATGCAACTCAGATAAATAAAAACCTAAGAATTAAACATTTAAGCCTTGTTTCAAATCTAAAGCAAGCGACGGACAGAATTCCGTATTGGCTGCCTTAATGCAAACCAAAATGAAGATTTTTTCGTATATGTGGTTAAACGGCATTTATGAATACAACAGCCTCCCTTTTTGCAAAAATTCTAACAGCACTTTCTGACAGGGATAGTGGCTTGAATTTGGAACATCTTACAGCGCTTGTCTCACCCTTACCAGACAGTTCCGCTGGCTATGACGGCGCGCCCTCCATCAAAAAAAATGGACAGGCTGCGTTGCTCGACGCTTTGATTGCCCTGAATGATGGCGGGTATATTGTCTTAAATCCGCTTACTGACCAGAGCCGCATAACTTTAAAGGGACTTGTTTGGATAGGAACAAAAGCAAGCTTAAATTAATCATTTATCAAAAATTCAGCTAATCATGATTTTATCGAACGGATCAGAAACAGAATAAAGAAAAATTACCACCCAATTTCAATATATGGCAACTGTAAGATTTCTTTTTAGTCATTAATAAGGAATCATTCAGAATTAATCTGAACAAATGGATCAATATCATAGGTTTTATGCAATGTTAGTTTTTTAACTAGCATATTCTTTTGACCTTTAGCACTTATTTCGTTGCTTAAAGCTTTATTTAATAGTGTTTCCTGTATGTCTCCTAATGGGAAAACTTTAATATTCTGAAGTTCATTTATTTCTATGTCAGGATTTATTCCCAATGCATAGTTGCCTTCATTATGGGCATTAAAGAGTTTATAAATTACTGGATATAAAACCCATCCTCTTTCCTCTGAAATACGATCATCTTCTATAGCAAATCCTGCCACGTCCTTTCCTACCGTTTTTTCTCCTATAACCATAACCTTCATATATGGTTTAAGATTGTTGATAATAATTTCAGAAGCTGATGCCGTATGGCCACCAGTTAAAATAAATAATTCCTGAATAGGCGGATGGACAGCCCGTAATGCTTCAAAACTTACCTGAGTTTCAGTCATTACTAAAGCTTCTTTAAATGTTTTGTTGACTACGCCTCCGTTTTTATTGCCTCTAAATGTAATAAACAGATCATCTGATTTGACAATAGGAGCCAGAATACTGCTTAAAGCCGCAGCCGAAGAAACATCTCCTCCTCCATTATAACGCAAATCCAAAATAATTTTGGTTACCGATTGATTTTGAAATTCCTTGAAAACCGAAAGTAGCGAACCCGCCAACCCGACGTCAAAATGGGAGATTTCAATATATCCAACTTTTTGATTTTCGTACAGAATCGCTTTACTGCTGATTGGATTGGAAAATGTGAAGCCTCGTATAATTTCTATTTCTCCATCATCAGAAAATCCGTCAGCCTCACTATATTGCATTAACTGCAATGTCAATTTAGATGAAGATGCTGCAGCTTCATATAAATTTTCAAAATTCTGGCTACTTAAAGAAGTTCCGTTAATAGATTTGATGAACAATCCTCTTTTTAAGCCCGCACGTTCCGCTGGAGAATCCGCAAGCACATATAAAATCACTCCATAGATTTGGCTATCATATTCTGCAAACGAAATATCAAAACCATAACTGTTCCTGATACTCTGAGGTGCTGTTTCCGGTAATGATGGATGAACAGCATACGAAAAGCGATCGCCTTTATAGAGCATTTCTTTAAAGTAATCTTCTGGCTTTAAAGATAAGCTGGTGTTTTCTGGTAAATTTTCATTCCATAAATAATACCTTTTCATCTGTTCTAATATCCAACTGTTTGTATATTCATTGGTTCCTTTTTCATAAACTGCAGGATCATAATCATTGTTACACGAAACGGACAGGACCACAAAAAAAGCTCCTAATAGAATAATTAAAGCTGGCTGATATTTAGGAATGGATGTCATCTAGAATGAGAAATAATCCGTTAGATTAATTAATCCCTCTACATGAGAAAATGCACCTGTTTCTTTTGGCTTCTCTTCAAAAACAATCAGACTTGATTTGTTTTTCTGCATAACAGTGCGAAAAATAACTCTCTGTCCTGCTATATAAGATTCGTTTGTTCCATGTTTTACCAATTCAATATCAATAATTGGCGGCAAACTAAACTGATATTCGGCAAAAGTGCTAAAATTTGTTGTGGTTATATTTTCGCATATGCCCACCTGCTCTCCGGTTACTTTTCTAATTATAGCATCTAAAGCGCCTGTATAACTGGTTTTAGAATATTTATTCATTGTGGGGAAAATAAATTTATATCCCGTACGTCCCGCTGCTGATAAGGTTCCAGGTTTAAAAGATAAAACATCGTCTACCCAGATTTCTTCTTTAGTATAAAATGAAAGTGTATCTATAGGTTTATCCGATGTAAAAAGATAGGAATGTATAACTGCTTTAGTTTTTTTATTGATGATTTCTACTGTTTTTCTGCTGTTTCCATAAAATACAAACTCATGATTTTTCTCAATTTTTTTAAGGAAAGCATCATGTTTGGCATCAACAGCCAGTATCTTGCCGTCAACAGCGATCTGCAGTGAATCCTGAATGGCATTGTAGCCACGTATAACAATCTTACCTGCTTTCTGCTCTTCATAAAGTGGCACCAGATTATCATTGGTGCAAGCGGTAAAAAATACAATTGGAATTAAAAAAAGAAATGCGGCTTTGATTATTTTCTTCATGAAGTCTAAATATTATAAAAATGTTTTTGCGATTGTAAGTTCATAAAGCCTGTTATTCCTTTATAAACTTTATTTTTTGAATAGAATCTTCGTTTTCAATAACCAGAAAATACAATCCTGAAGACAAATCGTTTACTGTAATTCCTGAGGCATTGTATTTAGGTTCTTTTACCAAAACTCCTGAGACGTTATATATTTTTAAATCGAGGTTTTCAGTCTCAACTGTATCTCCTATTTCAAGTCTTAAAAGGTCTTTTACCGGATTTTGTTTTAAGAAAGTGGTTTTCTTTCCATCAGCGTTATCTAAACCTAATGCTGCTGCAGTAATCGAAATTTTATCTATTTCGTAGCCGATAACGAAGTTTGGCGTGGTTACAAAAGCAATATATACTTTTTTCTGTCCTACAAGTTGAGAGATATCTAGGATATAATCTTTAAACTCCGCGTCTGTTACCGATTCTCTTGTAATTTCCAGAGTTCCAATCTGGGTAAAAGAATCAGGGTTGGTATCAGTTATCGAAGCATATATGTATAAATTATCAGGACCGTCGAATATGGCTTTTTGTGCATTTACAATCAGCTCCATAGCTCCTGCATAATATGATAAGTCAATTTCTGGCATTATTGCCCAGTTTTTTTGTTCCACTCCAAGTGGTGCACCTGAAGCGAAATCAATGTTGTAAGTGCCCAGCACTTTGTAACTGCCACCTGTTATGGCACCATTTTCATCAAGCTGTAAATTGTTTCTTGCGATCCAATTCATTCCATCTCCATCAGCATCTGTTAAAATCCAATCAGATACCTCAGCATCTTCAAAATCATCCTCCCAAATTGTAAATTGCGCATTTGCCATTCCAGAAGCAAGTAAAAATAGTAGTGCGAGTAGTTTTTGTTTCATTTTTTGGTATTTAAAAAGAGACTGCCTAAAGAGCGGGCACAGCAGTATATATTTTGCAGTAAGATGAGCAATGATAAAGCAAAACAAATATACCGACTTGTACTGCTCTAAAGAAAAAAACATAAACACACTCTTCAGACAGTCTCATGCTATTATTTAATACGGAGTACTAATTAAAAATTAGTAAACTTAGTCCAAGTATTAGTCCAGTTAGCTTCAGTTTTAAACGCTCCTGTAGCTCCTGTGAAGTTTAAAGCTCCATTATTGAAGAATGGCTGAGTTAAGCTCCAAGCAGTTGCAGGATTAACTGTAGATGTTGTGCTTCCTAATCCTAATGAAGTGCCAACTGGAAGAACAGGGTTTGTAAATCCGTGAACTGATAAAAGGCTCCAAGAAGAGTTAGCTGGTAAAGAAGGGCTTTCCCATCTGATACCTGTAACATATCCAGTAACTGTAACGTTCGTAAGGCTGATTTGTCCCAATCTGCGTACGTGGATAGCATTTTCGTAAAGAGCAGCATCTGTTGAAGAACTTGCACCCACGATAGACATTTGAGAAATAACTGGTCTTGTAATTAATGTAGTAGATGAACCTGTAGCATTGTTATCTAATTCGATACCATTTGAGTCAGGGCTTCCTCCGCTTAAACTGTGAGTAGAATTTTTATCAGCAATAGCGATAGCTTTAGTGATTGTTCCTGTATAACCAAAATCAAAGTCAAAGTTATCATCGTCTGGTGCGAAAGATACTAAGTGAGAAGCATTAACAGTTCCTCCGAAGAATTCGAATGAATCATCTCTACCGTAAGAAACTTGTACGTAATCGATAGATGTTCCACTACCTACACCTCCAGCTGTTAAACCGTTGATTTCAACTCCTGTAGCAGCATCAAGGATACGTCCAGCAAATTCAATACGAACATATTTCAAGATACCAGCGTTATGAGCATTGTTTGAACCACCATAGTAGAAATCAGATACGTTTGGCTGATCTCCTAAACCTTCGATAACGTTAGTTGTAACTCCTGTGTTAGTTTGAGCATCTCCTAAAAGTACAACACCACCGAAATCACCTGGAGCAGCTACAGTAGCCGCGTTTGCATCTAATAAGTTATAGCTTGTAAAGATAACCGGAGAAGCAGCAGTTCCCTGAGCATCAATTTGTCCTGTTTTAGTGATTACTAATACACCTGTAGCTGCTCCACCTGTTAACGGTTTAGCTTTGATGAAAGTACCTGGCTGTATAGTTAATTTAGCCCCAATTACGCGAACAACTCCACTGATTTCCCAAACTCTGTCGTTTGTCCAAGTAGTGTTTGTAGTAATGTTTCCGCTTACAGTCTGAACTGCGGTTGGAACACCTGAATAATCTGCACCAGCAGAGTTTATTGCAAAAGAAGAATCAGCAGCCGCATCATCATTTTGGCAAGAATTAAAGAACATCATTGCAATCGCTAACAAAAAAACTTTTTTCATGGTAATTGAATTTTGATTATATTGCTGCATGTTTTTACATCAGAGGTCATTGAGAGGAGCAGCAAATTATCTTCTCTTTGGCCTTTTCCTTTTTTGGTAAACTTTGTAATAAGTGTTCCGTTTTACCGCCGGAGACCTATCCCTTATATTCTTCTTTCGTTTCAGGGGCATTCACGAAAGGATTATTTCTTTTAAAAACTATTGGCAGGCTTAACAGTGAAATTTTATTCGTGAAATTCAATTTTACCTATATAGTCAGCTCTTGTGACTTGGATTTTATTTGCAGATTTCTGACGTGTCAATTTTTTACTTTCAGACTGCAGTTTTTAAAAGAATTAAAATTTTAAACCGATCTTTATAAGAGCGTGATGAATTGCTTATTTATTTACATTAGATTTCAAATGAGGGAAAAATCACTTAAAATTTCATCCTTAACAGTTTCTTAATTTTCACCATCACTTATGTTAAAAATTAAGTATTCAATGTTATTAAAATGAGTAGCTTAGCGAAAGATTGATGCTTCTGCCTGTCCAAGCCTTAAACATTTTTCTATCGATATAAGGATCATATTTGTCTGAAGCTCCAGCTCCTAATGCTTTTTGATCTCTTGGATTCGCACCAACTTCAAAATCAACATTTTTAGAATAGCTGTTTGCATTGTTATAGGTTTCAATAGCAGTATCAAAAAGGTTTTTGATTCCCAGTTTTAGTTCTAAATTTCTTTCTTCAAAAAACCTATAGCTTACCTGTGCATCAGTTACACCATAAGGCATACGGATTTCTTCGGCTTGATAATCAAAACCTACCAGAATGTACTGGTCACCTATTGCATTATGTCTGATGCTGAAACCTAAACGGTCTCCTATATAATCCATTCCAATATTGTAGTTGTAAGGAGCCTGGCCAAACAGCGGACGGTTTGCTTCATATAATCCTCCCGTTCCATCAATATTGACATAACCTGTTACTTTGGTAGTATTGAAAGCTGCATTTCCAGAAATGAAAATTTTTCTCAATAAATCGCCTTCTCCTAAAAAAGATAAATTCTTATAGATTTCAAATTCAAATCCAAACAGTTCTGCACTATCAGAATTCATGTTATAGATGTATCTCGTTCCTCCATCATTTCCTATCTGAGTAACGCCTTCAATTGGATTCTTTATATTCTTTTTGTAAATGCCAAATGAAATAATCTCACCTTGCGACGGAAACCATTCTGTTTTAAAATCATAATTATCAACCACTGTAGAAACAATTCCGCCTGTATAGTTTAATACCATCGCATTGCGCACTGGATCATAATAGGGCATGTTTAGACGTTCTGAGAATTGTGGTCTCAATACCGATTTATTATATCCAAGCCTAAGATTTAATTTATTGGAAGGGCTTACCGTAAGATTTGCTGAAGGCAGATATTGCCAAACTTTATCATCTTTCTGTACCGTTTCAAAACCGCCTGCATTGTCTGACTGACTTGCAATTTGTGTATATACATAGCTTTCAGCACGAAGTCCCCATACCAATCGAACGTATTGGCTAAATTTATTGTCGAGCATTAAAAAAGGAGAATGAACTTTTACATCTCCTATATACTCATTACCATAAGTGGTAATCCTTTTCCAGCCAAAACCTCCCCAGCGGTAATAAGAGCCATCTAACAGCTCTGAAAGAGGAAAATCAACAATGGCAGTATCTGTTCCTTGTCCAACAACATTTAAAGCTGAAGACTCCTGCTGGTTCTTGGCTTTTTTATAAGTTCCAAAATATCCTGCTTTTACTATATTGGCAAAAGAATCATTAAAGTCAAAAGCATAGCTGAAGTTTATTCCACCATTATAATCGTTTTCACTATTGGTGAAATTTGATCTTTTAAAGCTTTCAGGATCTGAATTGTAAACCAATTGATAAAGCTGCGTATCATCGCCTACTTTTCTGCGAAGGCTCGTTAGGAAAGTAGCATCTTTTGTATCTTTTGAAGTGCTACTGAAAGCTCCAAACCAATTGATTTCAAATTTCCCGAAACGGTGGTTCCCTTCAATTTTATTTTGAATAAAAGTCTGATAAACCGGATAATCTGTTTCTTTGGTAAAAGGAAGAAAAGTACCGTCAACAATTCCTTCAAGGTTTCCTGTATACATATTCCAGCCCGTAATTTGAGTAAGCTGGTTGTCATACATATGCATATAGGTATTTCGGGTAGTAATTTTATGCTTTCCTAACTGGATTCCTGCATTTAACATTCCGCCCAAAGTAGAATTGAAGTTATAAGAAGCTCCCGAATTTTTAAAGCCATATTTTTTGAAAGTAGAATATCCATTTTCTTCTTCCGGAACAAACTCTGAATTTGGCATATAGCTTCCTCTTTCGGTATGATCGATTTTTAACTGATCCTGCGTATTCTTAAAAATAGCCGATCCCACAAAACCAAACTTATTATTATCTTTTAATTTATAAACCTGTCCCAAAGCAAATTGTAGCGAAGTTCCAGGAGTAGCATAGGTTTTAAAAGTGGTGAAATTATCCTGCGTGAACCTTTTAGACTGTTCTATAAACGGACCTGATTCTGCTTCAGTTGTTGGAACATCAATATTTGTCAAACCTGAAGGATAAGTTCTCGTCCCGTCGTCAAAACCTATATAATCATGTTCTCCTTCCTTTTTTGTCAAACGATCTTTAAAAGTGGCTCTGCTGTTGTATGAAGTTCCAATAGAAAAAGCCATAAAATTTTTCTTAGGAATATCTTTTGTTTTTACCTCTACAGATCCTCCCGCAAAATTGGCATACATATCTGGCGTAGCATTTTTACTAACTACAACGCTTTCTACCATAGCAGTCGGGATAATATCAAAATTGAACTGCTGTTGGCTTGGATCTGTGCTTGGGAGGTTTACTCCATCCATAACAGCCTGATTCCAACGTTCTCCCATAGAACGAACTACTACATATTTATCATCAATGGTTGTAACTCCTGTAATACGCTTTAAAGTGCTTCCAACATCTTTATCTGGTGTTCTGGCAATCTGTTCGGCAGAAATACCATCTGAAAGCTGTGCCGCTTTTTTTTGCTGTAGCAGCATTCCTTCAGTTGAAGCTGTCGCTTTTTGAAACGTCTGTGTTACTACAACTTCATCCAGAGATTCCGAATCATCTTTCAAAATAACATTCAGCGCAACGTCAGACTCTGCAACTTTTATATCTGTAATTTTTTGAGTTTGGAAAGAGACATAACTTACTTCTATCGAATAGGTTCCAGCTTCTAAGCTAAATGAATAATTTCCGTCAAAATCAGAAACGGCAGCATTAGCAGTTTCAATAACTCTAACCGAAGCTCCTGGAAGTGCCAAACCATTTTTGTCTACTACCTTTCCTGAAATGCTTCCGAGCTTTTTGGAAGCCGATTTTTTATTTACGGCAATATTGGTATTATTTCTTCTGAAATTTAAGTTCGTAAGTGTTTGAAGTTCTGCCAAAAGATCATCTATGGAAATATTCTCTTTTTTAAGATCAATAAGCGGTTTGCTTAAATCCATATCTTTCTGATAAATGAAACGATACGGCGTTCTGGATTCTAAATTTTCAAAAACCTGCTGTGGAGAAACATTTTTAAAATCAACAGAAACAGCACCCGACTGAGAATAAACATTTGTGATCCCCAAGAAAATGCAAAAAAATAGAATTTGTACGGCAGTAGGAAACTGCCTAAAATAATCATTCATAATAAATAATTTGTTTTTGGTTGTATATATTTTTTTCTGGATTATAGAGATAAGGTTCAGCAGACCTTTTCGTATGCTGATTATCGGCTTACAACGTAGGTATCATTACCAACAGGTTTAATGGTAATTTCTAATGCAAAAGCAATAGTCTGCAATATTTCCTGAACTCCTTGTCGGGTATCAAGAGTTCCTTTCACCTGAAGCTTTTTTAGATCTTCACTGGCATATTTAAAAGTAAACTCGTGATTTGCTTTTAGTTTTTCAATAACGGCTTCAAGACTTAAGCCGTCTACATCAATAAGGGAGTTTTTCCATTCTGGATCAATAACCAAAGCCTTACGTTTTTGAACTATATTTTCTTTTGGAACAAATACAGCTGCAGAACCTCTTTCAAGAAAAACAGCATTCTGGCTACTTTCTACTTTGACCTTTCCTGTTCTTACATTTACCTCAGCAATATTCCCATACGCTTTTACATCAAATGAAGTTCCTAAAACGGTAGTTTTTATATTTCCTGAGCTGATAATAAAAGGACGTGAAGTATCTCTTGCCACTTCAAAAAAAGCTTCCCCTTTTAATTTTATGATTCGCTCCTTCCCAGCAAACTTTTCCGGATATTCAATTCGTGTGTTTTCATTTACCCAGACACGGGTTCCATCAGACAGACGAATTAGCCTAATATCTTGCGGATAGGTTTGTGTGATAACTCCAGTAGTTTTTAAAGACTGAGATCCAAAATAAAACTGAGATACGGCAAGTGAAATAAAAAGAACTGCGCAGGCGGCCACAGCTCCGCGGTAAATATTTCTGCGTCTATTAATAGTTACCGATGCAACAGCATGCCACATTCGCAGTTTTACTTCTTCGGGAAATATTCCTTTCTGCGGTAATTCGTCCCATTCTTCTTTTAGCCGATTTAATTTCATTTTATAAGAGTAAAATTAATGTTTAAGGAAAATCCTCAAAATATCCTGTCAATCTACATTAGACAGCTTTACTCCAAAAAATCACGGGCAATTTCAGACTTAATGATTTATTAATACATAAAAAAAGCCATATTTCCTTTAACCCTTTAAAATCTAACACCTTAAAAAACAAGCTCAAAAATCAGGTTACAATTCCTTTACAATGCCGATACATTTTTAATCAAAATAGCTTTAGGGTTTTATGAAAAATCAGTAAAAGAATTCAAGGAATGGCAGTGATTGATAAAAAACAGTGCAAACCAATACAGTTCATGGCTTTCTACAGAATTCTTTCTAAGATATTGGAGTGTTTTTGATATCTGATTAGCGACGGCACTCTGAGACATTCCCATTTCCTCGGCAATCTCTTTGTAGCTCATTTCATCGAACTTATGGAGTGTGAAAATTTTTCTTCTTTTCTCAGGAATCTGTTGCAGCAAATGCTCTATCTTCTCCAGTTTTGAAGACAGATCAGTTTCTGCCTCTTCAGCACTGTCAAGTTCTTTAATTAACTGGGAATCTTCGACCGAAAGAATGCGATTCTGCTTTTTATACCATTTGGAAATTTCCTGTTTGCAGCTTTTAAATAAAATAGAATCAAGTTCTACGGAAGGATCAATTTTACTGCGATATTTCCAAAGATGGATAAAGACATTCTGAGTGATGTCTTCGGCATCGGACTGCCGAGCAGCATATTTCTTAACAAAACAAAAAACTTTAAAATGATACAATTCATAGATTTCTTTAAAGCAGGAATCATCTCCATTTCTTAATCTTGTAATCAAAACAGTGCTCATAGTATAATTTTAAATTGGAAAAGAATCCTTACAAAATTACCGCAAACAGAGTTTCATTATTTTGCTTACACATTCATTTAATGATTTTTTAATATTAGCAGAAAAAGAAGACGTTTTTAAATGCAAAAAAAAGATTCTGAAGCTATTAGTCCAAAATCCTTTCATGAATTTATACCTTTTTTTTTCTGTTTATTCTTAGGAAGGCTTTTAAAAAATAACAATCGCAATATAACCGCCAAAACCTAAATGCTACTCACCGCGCAGTGTAAATGAAAAGGATTCACTTGAAGTTCTATGAAATAAAAAGGCTATTTTTGAAAATAAAAAAAAACTAGCGTCCGCCAACCCACCCAAAAAAATAGGGTAAATAAGCGAAGTATTTGTGAGACATATATCTTAGTTAAAGAATAATTTTATGAAAAAAACTTTCTGTTATACATTAATACTGATTATAGCACTTTCCTGTTCTGAGAAAAAAACAAAGACAGAAAATATTATAGTTAAAAATAGTAAATCCGATACGGTTTTAAAAACAGATAATGGTAAATCAGAAAACGATTCAGATTGCGTATTTGATGACAATTACAAAAAAATAACAGAGGAATGGCTCAATGAGCTTGAAATCAAAAAATATGTTTGGGATCCAAAAACCAACAAAGCGACATTAATATACAATGGAGACACTCTAACTGTATATAAAGGCGGCTGTGACCATTTTATCAGTTCAGTAGAAATTAAAACAGATATTTACCCAAACAAGGAATTAGATAGTGCTTTAATAGGCAAAATTAACGATATAGCATGTAAATTTAAATTTGACAACTATTGCAAAAAGCTTATCGAAGGCCGATTTAAAAAAAATGACAATGCCAATTCATCATTATTTTTGGAGTTTGAAGATGATGATCCAGAAGATAATTTAGTTTCTGAAGGGATACAGATTTTAGAAAAAGAAAAAAGCACATTCATTACAATATCAGAGTATTATAATTAAAACTGCTGCTAATAGCCATTTAGTACAATAACACTATAAAAAGATTAACTAATACAACGGGAGCATTACTCATATAACTGCTAATAAAAAAGAGCATAAATGAAGAAAATTAAATTCATCACTTATACTCTCCTTTATATAAAAAAGTGTAAAATCTTAACTAGCCATATCCACACTTATAAACAACGCTACGGCTGCAATTTCAAAACATCATGACATTTGACTGTCTGTGCCACCGCCTTGAAGTTAACATTCTGGCGGATATCATCTGCCGATGCGGCGAAATGTGCAACATAAACTCCTTTATCAGTGACAAAAGCCTGCTCTGATTCGTCATAGGAAGCCAAATAATAATTGGTAAATGTCATTTCAATCTTTTGGCTTTCACCTGGCTGTAGTTCTTTTGTTTTTCCAAATGCTTTGAGCTCATAAACTGGTTTTGCCAATTTTCCTTTGGGTGCTGTAATGTAGAGCTGGACAGCTTCTCTACTGCTTAATTTTCCAATGTTTTTTACAGTTACTGATGCTGTGTACACTCCGTTCTTTTCCTTAACTGAGGCATTGGCATATTCAAATTGCGTGTAATTCATTCCAAATCCAAAAGGATAAGCTGTTTTCTTTCCTGCTGTCTGGAAATATCTGTAGCCGACATCCAAGCCCTCATCGTATCTAGTTTCTCCCAAATTTGGCATTTTATTGATCTCATCCTGCTTGACAAAAATTTCATCTCTCCATGTTAAACCATTAGGGAAATTTTTAGTGGAAGGAACATCAGCCAGAGCTTCTGGCCATGTCATCGTCAGTTTTCCAGAAGGGGCTGTTTTGCCAGTAAGCACATCAGCAATGCTGTTTCCCGCTTCCATACCTGGCTGCCAAGCAAGCAGTATAGCATCTGAATATTTCTGTACAGGAGCTGTTTCAATTACACCTCCCACATTTAAAATTACAATGACCTTTTTTCCCTTTTTATGGAAAGCCTCATAAGTCTGTTTGAGCATATCAAGTTCATCTGCGTTTATATTAAAGTCTTCAAAAGCACGGTCATTGCCTTCACCAGAACTTCTCCCTACCGTAACAATGGCAAATTCATTTCTTTCTGCGGCATTGGCATAGGTGAAAATTCCCATCTGCGGTTCTTTCACCCTTGGCCTTGGAAAATAGCTCGATGATGAAAAAGCTCCCATTTCAGATTCTGCCTCGTGATGGGCATAATCTCGATATTTTGAATAGACAGTGTTTAAAGTGTCATCAATTCGAATGCCCGCATTTTTAAGTCCCTCAACTAAGTCCACCACGTATGGTTTATTTACATCGCCAGATCCTGAACCACCAGCATAAAGATGATAGGAAGTATGTCCGAAAAGAGCAACTTTTTTCATTGAAGAAGCAAGAGGAAGCACATTGCCCTCATTCTTCAGCAGCACCATTCCCTGAGGTGCAGCTTTACGTATTATTTCTGCATGGGCTTTTAAATCAGGATTGTTTGAAAATTTATATCCATTGAATCTTGGGGTTTTAACTATATATTCCAATATGCGTTTTAGGTTACGGTCGACATCCGCCATAGAGATAGAGCCGTTTTTCAATCCATCCCCAATCTGCTTGATCTGCTCGGCGTTTCCTGGTGTCAAAAGATCATTTCCAGCATGCACCTGTGCTGCGGTATTTCTCGTATTCGTCCAGTCGGTTAGGACAAGGTTTTTGAACCCCCATTCATCACGCAGGATTGTAGTGAGTAGATCTTCACTTTCCTGCGTGTAGACTCCGTTAATATAGTTGTAGCTGCTCATGATAGTCCAAGGCTGGCTTTTCTTTACCATTATTTCAAATCCTTTCAGATACAGTTCTCTGAGCACACGCTGGCTGGCTATCACATTATTATGGGTTCTGTTTCCTTCCTGATTGTTGGCCGCAAAATGCTTCGCCGAGACTCCCACGCCCTTGCTTTGAATTCCATTAATAATTGCCGCGGCAATCAAACCAGAAACAAAAGGATCTTCAGAATAATATTCAAAATTGCGCCCACATAGCGGATTGCGCATCAGATTCATTCCCGGCCCCAATATAACGTCCACGCCATACTCTTTCACCTCGCTTCCAAAGGTGGAGCCTATTGCATTCACAAGTTCAGTGTCCCATGTAGAGGCAAGCAGCGTTCCGATTGGAAAACCAGAACAGTAGTATTTTTGGGGATCGTTTGGCCTTTCAGCACTTATGTGTACACCTGCAGGCCCATCGGCAAAAACAGTGTGCGGTATTCCAAACCTGTCGTTTTTGGCAGTATTTCCAGCTGCTCCAAGTACAATAGCTCCAGCATTAGGATCGGGGTTAGTCGGCAACCCCCAATACGATTTACCAAAGGTATAGCCTACAAGCATATTGGCTTTTTCTTCAATGGTCATTTCCTTAATGACTGCATCAATATTTTTTGGGTTCAGTTTTAACTGCGCTGTAAGGCTACTTGAGAGCAGCACAGCACCAAGTATAATAATTGCGTTCTTCATTGTTAGCGGTTTTTTAGATAGTAATATTATATTGTAAATCTAAACGATATAAGGATACAATCGCAATCCAGAAGATAAAATGTAGAATACCAAAATATTTAAAAACCTAAATAACAATTCATTAACATTAATTATTTCCCTAAAAAGTAGCTATTATCCCTTCAGAAGAAAAAGAAAAAGAAAAAGAAAAAGAATTAGAACATGATATTTTAAAAAAGGCTGTAAACATCTTTCCAAAAGGAGGCGATGGTACATCAAGGTGCGTTTCACAAACCTAAATATTCAAAAAAAGAGCTAAAATGTTTCTTACAAACACCTTAACTCTTTTTATTGTTTTTATTTTGTTTCTTTTTGTCCCCTCTACTTGCCAATACAGAAATTAACTTTCCTTATTTCATAAGGGTTAAGCAATGCCGAGGTACAATTAAGGTACAAGATTTTAAATATAAAATTCTTACAGAATAAAAAATCAAAAAGAGCTGTTTTTACAAATAAATGGGCCTTCAATAGAACGATAACAAAGTAGTTAAAACAAATATATTAAAAATATCTAAAATTTAGCTGCTCTAACCCACAACCGTTTAATCTCCAGCTTTAAAATAAAACTGCATTTTCATTTTTAACACTTCTCAACAATTCGCTTTTCCATTGAAAACAAGTAAATATACTCTGATTACAAATAAATAATAGCAGTAAATTTATTCCTCGGATGCGAAAGACATTCTCTCCAATAAATCCACATGCAATTACATATAGCATCGACATTCTTAAAATTTACTAGTGAGCAGTAATAATTAAAAAAGAAGAAATTATGAAAATTGGAGTCATCGGCATCAGCAGCCTTACCCTTGAATTAGCCTGCAGGGCATCAGACGCAGGTTATGAAGTGATAATAAACAATCCCAGGGGCGGGAATCTTATAAAAGAGGCAATAAAAAAAATGGAGCCCAACGCAAGGATTGGAACCTTAGAAGAGGCAGCCTCTGCTGAAATAGTTCTGCTGTTTCTTGCAAAGGATGATTTAGAAAACGTTATACAGTCTCTGCCTGACATGTCCGGCAAGATAGTCGTTCATACAAGCGGACTGATTTTCGATCCGCATCTGCTGCTGTCAGGCATCACAAATGCCATGACCTATAAAATAACAGCCTCACTGCTTCCGCAGGCTCATGTGGTAAAATTGTTCAATCCAGTCGAAACTAAGCAAAAACAGATCTCAGCCCTGAACAAAAACAAAGAAGATATTTTTTTTATAGCTGACCACTCAGATTCCAGAAACCAGATCCGAGCTTTACTAAAAAAGCTTCATTATCTTCCTATCGACCTTTCAACCAGATTTCATCTGCAGAAGGAAATAAATCTAAAAAGATTCATTAACCCTCTTGCCATCAAACCCTTTAAAAACAGCCATAATTAAAAGAGCATTTAAGATGCTTGCCTTAGTAAAGACTGTTTTTCATTATCTAAAGAAATTAAAGGGAGCGGATCTTCACAAGGCATCCTTTGATATGAACAGTATATTACCTGCAATAGCACTTACTGCCACACCGTTCTCTTCTGCCTTTTTTCTCATAGCAAATAGATTAGATTAATTTCAGAAAGCGCTATTCCATGTGGATAATAGTCATAAGCATATCTATACTTTTTTAATTTCTTTATCTGCTTCGCAGCTGCTTGACATTTTAAAGCCTACTTTACCAGCACGCTTTTATATTTGTCTATATTTTTCAAAACAATCCCCGTGCCTCTTACCACCGCTCGCAGGGGATCTTCTGCAATATAGACCGGCAGGTCTGTTTTCTGGGAAATTCTTTTATCAAGACCGCGGAGCATTGCTCCACCGCCTGCAAGATACAGCCCGGTGTTGTAAATATCTGCTGCCAGTTCAGGAGGCGTAACTGAAAGCGTTACCATAATGGCATCTTCAATTCGCAGTATTGATTTATCTAAAGCTCTTGCAATTTCTCTTGAGGTTATCTGCACTTCTTTGGGTTTGCCCGTAAGCAGATCCCTTCCGCGCACCATCATATCATCTGGCGCATCCTCAAGCTCTTCAATTGCTGCACCCACTTCTATTTTTATCTGCTCTGCGGTTGCTTCACCAATATACAGATTATGATGCGTTCTCATATAATAGAGTATATCTCCGGTAAAGACATCTCCCGCAATTTTAATGGATTTATCGCAGATGATGCCCCCAAGCGCAACAACCGCAATTTCTGTGGTGCCTCCGCCGATATCCACGATGATATTTCCTTTGGGCTGCATAACATCCAGCCCCATTCCTATAGCAGCCGCCATCGGCTCATGAATTAAGAAGACTTCTTTTCCGTTCACCCTTTCGCAGGACTCTTTTACAGCTCTCATTTCAACTTCCGTAATACCGCTTGGAATGCAGACCACCATACGCAGTGCCGGCTTAAAAAGATTTTTCTTTATCTCAGGTATATTGCTGATAAACCAGCTGATCATTTTTTCCGAAGCATCGAAATCAGCAATGACCCCATCCTTAAGCGGCCGAATAGTTTTAATATTCTCGTGTGTCTTGCCCTGCATTAAGCTGGCTTCCTTGCCCACGGCAATAATTTTTCCGTTCCTGATATCTCTTGCCACTATTGAAGGACTGTCTACCACAATCTTTCCTGCGTGGATTATTAAAGTGTTGGCAGTTCCCAAATCCATAGCGATTTCCACTATCATAAAATCAAATAAACCCATAATATCGTTTTAATAAAAAACGGTACTATGGGAGTTTTATTCTCTTTTATCTGAAAATGCATTAGCCAAATCTATCTATAAAGAAGAATCCGAACCCGCTTAATCATCTGATTTAAAACTATTAACAACCAAACATTTAATCTTTTACTTAAATCTACATTTTAACACATCTAACTCATCTGACAATTGCAATTAACATTTACATTATCAGTCACAGTCTTATTATCTTCACTTATAAAAACCTTTTCAGCCAACCAATTTTTATAGCCTAAAGCTGCTGGCTGATATTTCGAAGAAGGATTTTGTGGACAGCCTGCTGCCTGCGGCAATTAATAAAGCTGATCCAACGCGGATGATCGCTTTTCTTTCCGCTGTGCACATAATTGTTGTACCGCTTTATAGTAAAGGCATCAGGCTCATTTTCAAGAGCCGAAGATTTCTCAACGATATCATTGATAAGAAAGGCATACAGATTCATATCTGAAAAGACGCTTCCCTTTTCCATGCCATCTACCACAGCCTTTAGCTCCTCAAAAAGGCTGAACCCCCTTTTCTTTTTAGATTCCGGATACTCCTCAAATATTCTCCCGATCTGAGAGACCGCATCACTATAATGGTCCGCATTTGTGCTATTGGTAAAACTGTATGCAATCAGATACTCCAGTTCCGAGATGGCAAAATCCAAAAGGTCCGTATAATTCTTTTCGTTGAAATAATTTCTCGGATCTGTTCCGCTTCTGTTTCTTCGAAAGGTTTCCTCTTTTATGTTCATTGCCTTTGCGGCAACTTTAACAGACATGCCGAGCCGGTCGAGAATCATGATTATCTTATCCCTTGGTGTTTCCATTTTCACAAGAATTAGAATATAAATATAAGAAAAACAGCCGATTAAAAGCTTTTACAGGATTTTCTGCATGCCACCTACTGCCAAAGCGCAATTGATCCGCAATCCGACGATGCGCTTTTGAATGGTTTTAATGGCAGACAGTGGCCCCCATACCTGAAATCAGCTTATTATTAAGTAAGTAAGCCTGAAAATAAAAGACAGCAGAATAATGGCTGGGCAGCAGGTTCTACACTTTATCAAACATTGCCAATTACATTGCAGCATCATGTTTTTTATTACTGATGCGGTCCTGCAGTATAATTGCCTCCCACCCCACCTATGACGGGATTTTAATTTTTACCTAAAATCTGTCCGATAATTATTTTTTGAATTTCCCCAGACTTTTCCGTCAGCACCGAATGGCCAGCATCTTCAAACAGGAATATTTTTTTCTCCGGCGCTTTAAGCTGCTTAAAGTATTCTTCAGCGATGGCATAGTTAGTCTGGAAATCTTTTCCGCCGATGAAAAAATAAACTGGGCAGCTGATTTTAGGAAGCTCCCTCATAAGATTCTGCTTGACGGCCTTATTCCATGTAGGCAGCCATTTCTCTGACCAGCCTTTCAGATACTCTTTAACAGCAGTGGTGTCTTTATCCGGAAAAGGCTGCCCATCGTAATGGAACATCCATTTTCTGGAGTAATACAGCGACTGGTATTTTTCAAAAGGAATTTTAACTGTACTCAATTCTTTTTCAGCAGCCAGATTTCCTTTTTCTTTTGCAGCCGCTTTGAGCCTGTCCAGCAGCAGCCGCTCGCTTTTGCTCTGATTGATAACAGGGCTGAATGCGAGATAGGCATACAGCAGTCCGGGATGCTTTTCAGCCATTTTGAAGCCAAGGACAGTTCCCCAGGATTCTCCTGCGAGATACAGTTTCTTTTGGCTGAACTTTTTCAAAAGAAGCTGCAGGAGTTCGTAAGTGTCATTTTCCATCAATTCCAATGTAATGGGAACCGGCGACTGGTTTAAGGACAGTGTTCTGCCTGTTTCCCTCTGGTCCCACTGCACAACTGTAAAGTGATCCCGAAGCCTTGCGGAAAAAAGATCAGACTGGCTCATTCTGGAACTGCCCGGACCGCCGTGCAAGAATAATATTAAAGGCCGATCGGCATTCCCCGTATAGGAGATTACCTGTTTTATGCCGCCAACCGACAAAGTATCATAATGGGTCTGTGCAGATGATCTGCCTAAAAGCACCACCATAAGAATGAGTGCCAGATTTATTTTATTTTCCATTGGCTGTAGATTGCATTTCCCTGAATTATTCTTTACAGCCAAAATAATGATTTTTAAGGATTTGACAGCATCATAACATTAAATTTAATGGTATAATAAATCATCTAATGCTTTCCAAAATAAATTAGCGCTTCTTCCTCCCTAATTTATTTAAAGGATACCTCCTGTAAAGCAGCACCCAAAAAATGGATCTTTTTTCATTTAAAGTTAATTAAAGCATAAATAAAAATTATTTCCTAAGCTGCTATTATCTAATAGAGTACATTTGCACAAATTAAATATTTAATATGCAAGAAGGTACAGTAAAATTTTTCAATGAAGAAAAAGGATTCGGATTCATAACTCCTAATGATGGAGGAAACGAAATTTTTGTTCATGCTTCAGGTCTATCGGAAAATATCCGTGAAAACGATTCGGTTCGATATGACATACAGGAAGGCCGAAAAGGTCCAAACGCAGTAAACGTAGTCGTAGCATAATATACTATAGTAGCAGTTTATAAAGCACCTGTCCAAAAAACAGGTGCTTTTTTTATTTATAATGAATTATAATCATTATTTTCCCTTTCCAGAGATTCTGTCCAATTTCGGATTAGTGCTGTTTTTAATATCCTCTGCAAATTCGTCCACCCATTTCTGATCCGTCGCCCATGAAGTGATTATACGCACTGCCGCACTTCTTTTGTCTATTTCTTTCCAAACGTAAAACGCAAACTTTTCATGCAGCCGCGCAATCACCTTTTTAGGAAGAATCGGAAAAAGCTGGTTGGTGGCTGGCTGGGTTAAAAATTCATAACCGGCCTTTGAAATCGCTTCGGCAATCTGCTGGGCATATCCATTGGCTTTTGCCGCAAGAGTAAAATACAGATCTTCCCTAAAGAGTTCATAGAACTGAATTCCCAATACCCTTCCTTTTGCCAGCAGTGCGCCGCGCTGTTTGAGGACATAGTCAAATTCACTGCATAAGCTGGAGTTCTTAAATACGATGGCTTCCCCGAAAAGAGCGCCATTTTTGGTGCCCCCTATATAAAACACATCGGTTAGATGTGAAATATCAGCTAATGTCAGATCATTGCCTTCAGCAGTAAGGGCGTGGCCGAGCCTGGCTCCGTCCATAAAAAGAATAAGATCAAGGGCGCGGCATGCCGCTGCAATCTCCCAGAGCTCCGTCTTGTTATAAACGGTTCCTATTTCAGTGGAATTGGAGATATAGACCATTTTAGGCTTAACGGCGTGTGGCCTGAGCTGATGCGAATCAACTGCATTCTGAATATCAGAAGCCGTTATTTTACCATTCTGGCCTTCAACAGCAATTACCTTATGGCCAGTGAGTTCTACTGCACCTGTCTCGTTGGCAAAAATATGCCCTGTCGCCGCACTGATTACAGCTTCATGGGTTCTCAGCAAGGCGGAAATTACCAGAAGGTTTGCCTGGGTGCCTCCAGACACAAAATAAACAGCGGCATCGGGATTGCCCATTTTCTCTTTCAGGCATTCTTTAGCTTTTAGGGAATAGTCATCATCCCCGTATCCATTCTGCTGGTCCAGATTATTTTTCATAAGGCTCTTGAGAATACTCGGGTGCGCACCTTCAGAATAATCATTTTTAAAACTGTACATAAAAATAGGATTTAGTTACGCAAAGCTAATGGATTTCTTCTCTTAGAAACTGCTCAATAATTTTTTTTCGTGCACTGCAATAGCAGACCGCCTCGACAACTTCGCCGCTGTTTGAATTTCCTGTCTGACCATCCGGATCCGATCTCACTTTTTACTGAAAGCAGAAATCAGCCTCACATCAGACAGACCTCTTCCATAAAAAGGATAAATCCAGCCATAAAAAAAGGCAGGAAAAATCAATCCCTGCCTTTAAATCTCTGCTCCACTTCGGACCGCAGTTCTGAAATGGTTTTAATTCGCCCAGACTTTATCCACTCTAAAAGCTCCGACTTTATAAAGTAAAGCTTCTTGCCCTGCTTGTTCACGGGAATCTCATTTCGGCACACTTTGGAATAGATGGTGGCCACAGAAAGGTTCACAAGTTTGGAAGCCTCCAGAATTGTCAGCAGTCCCGGATCAAAATCCTCAGGCGGCCTATTGTTTCTAATGTCCTTCACCATACGCTCAATGCTCTCCATGCGCATCATAAGGGTTCCCAGTATATTGGGCAGGTCTTCAAAAGTAAACGGTTTCATTGCTCTATCATTTTACGGATTTCAAAATCAAAAAAGTAAATTCTGCTGGCCCTGGTCTTCTTAAACGAAGGCTCATAATGCAGATAGCCGTACTCGTCCAGCTCCCGAAGGCATTTATGGTAGGTATATCTGGAGGAAATCTTGGCAATGGGCGCGAGCTCCCTTCTGAAAACCTCAATGGGATTGCCAGAGCCCCTAACATATCGGAACTGCAGAAGGGCCGCATAAATGGCAATATGCGTAGTGCTGATCCGGTAATCCTTTTCAATTGCAGAAAAGAAGTCCGTTAAGGGCTTCAGGCTTTCCATATCTTCCCGCTATTTGGATTTAAATCGACTGCGATTTTTTTTTAGCCTTCTTTTCCTGCTGCTCTTCCGAGACATCTTCTCCTTTGCTTTCACCATCCGCCCCCTTTTTCTGCGATTTGGAGGAAGAAACAGCATTCTGCTGCGGATCCTGCTGCTTCTGATTTTGGCTCTCTCTGCCATTGATCCTCTGCATTGAGGAATCATACACCCTGATAGTCTTAAACTGCGGATTGGCCTCCACAAACTGTCTTTTTTCCTCCCCGCCGACGATAAAAGTCACAGCCTGCACATTTCCCTTTTTAAGGGAATTCATCAGGCTCTCTTTAGCCTCTGGGGTCTGAAGCTCTTTGATTGCATGCTTCTCAAGGGCCGCCTCCAGATTATAGCCGTAGTTCTGATGGTAATGGTGCATTTTAAAATTTCCATTGGTCTCGCCATCAGTAAAGTCTAATTTTACCCAGCAGTTATAGATCTCCCCATCCCTGCTCACCAGATCCTTATTCACTGATCTTCCCTCCAGCAGATTAAAAGCTTCCTTCATCGTAAAGTTATTCTCACTGCCTATGTAAAAAATCTGCTCCAATGCATGCGGAGCGCCCTCTTTCTGAAGGATAGCCTTATAGGAGTTAAAGAAATACAGATCGCTCTGATCCGATTTCTTAAAGCTGAGCTCTGATAGAAGCCTGGCGGTATCAAATCTTGCATCATGGCTAAGGGTAAACTCCTTTTCCCCCTTCTCCATCTTCTTTTTTAGCTCTATCTGCAGTGACTCTCCAAAACCAGTGTATTTGATCTGGTTTTCTAAAAATTCTAAATTCTTCTGATTCATAATATTTCCATTTAAGTTATTCTCTGTTAATTCCCTCTTTTCGCTTTCCGATCGGACAAACGATGCCAGATCAAGGGTCCCATTGCCGCAGGTGTCCATTCCGCTCTGCATCACCATCTTTAAGCCATCAATAAGCGAATCTATTGGCATGCTCTTAAAATAGTCCGTATCATTAGGTCCTATAAGACAGTGGTCCTCAGCGCCCATTGCTGTTCTAAAAAACGCAATGCTATCGCTGTCAGTCACTAGATTCAAAGGATGCGCGGCATAGCGATAGCCAAGAGAAGCCATTTCCTTAGCAAAGCCCAAAAGCATTTCAGTATCAGCAATATTTATAGTCATAATTATTTTTAGCATTTAATTGGAAGTGATGCTGGATTCGCCAATTGGAAACACTTTATCAGTCAGATTATCATTAATATCGACTTCCAAATGCCTGCCTCCATTTTTTTCAATCATCTGAAGCGTCAGATATTTATTCTCAGGTATGGTAAGCTTCTCCAGCGCAAAGACTTTAACCACTTCAGACTTATAAGGAACAACAGAAGATGAAGAGGTGCTGTACAATGGCTGCAGTTCTATTTCCTGAGATGCCGTGCGTTTTGATTTTCTCTGGTCTCTGATAAAGAATCGAAGCTGGTCTATATCGTAGTTAATTTTGGATCTGTTTTCGAATACTACCCTTAAATACAGAACATCCTGATGGATAAAAATGCCGTTTACCTCCAGGCTGATCCGGAACTTTGACTTTTTTAAACCGCCCGTCTTTTTCTTCTTTGATAAGGCAAGTGATGCGAGCTGCTCTATTTTCTTCTGGTTCTCGTTCTCCAATGAAAACAGTACATCTTTACTGGCTGCAACTGCATTTTCAGCTTTAATGCTTAAGTCCGGGCAGTCTTCATCGTAATTCAGCACAAATACGTACAGTCTCCCGTCTGAAGTCACTATTGTTAGATTAGTCTGGAAAAAATACTGCTTGGCTGCCTTTACCAGCAGTATATTCTCCACCCCTTTGGCTTTCTGCACCAGCACATCTGAACTTCCTTTGTCGATGCTCTTAATGGCATAAGGAAAAACAATGCTTGTTGTTTTGGAAAACCCAATCTGAAGATTGCTGTAATTATCTTCATAGAAGACCGTTTCTTTTGCTGCCGGCTGCGGATAGGCGCAGCTGCAGATCAGCAGCCATCCAATTAAAAGCAGATGCTTTATTTTTTTCATTTTTTCAATTCTTTAAGGTTTTATATTCTTCTGCTTCTCATCATAGAGCAGGACCCGATAGCCCGCTTTCACCACCACTTTTATGAGTTTAACCTTCTTGCTCATCAAACTTTTAGCCGCCTCGATTCCCATTCCTGCTGCCTGCGCTCCCCAGGAATCAGCTATTCCTGTTAGCCCCAGAGTCTGGATAGAGCGGTCGGCGGATGCTTTAGCCACATCTCTGCTGATCGCTCCGGGTATATAGATGCCATCAATGCCATCAACATCATAAACAGCCAGATCCACTGGAAAAATCGAATTATTGTACTGTATATTGGCAATCTTTACCTCAAGCCTCTCTCCTTTTAAGGCGGCTATTCCATACAGAAAAGTATTCTTGGGTATGGCTGTTCCCTGCAGATAAATATCATGCGTAAGCCTTAGCTTAACCACCGAGCCGTTAACAATTGTCTGGGTCTGATGGACGGCCGCTTCAATAGAGTTCTGCACTTCCTCAGCAGGCGGTTCTTCATCCAGCGGATAAAATGCATTGGTTTTTAGATAGCTCTGCATATCGGCCTTCTGCTCCAGTGAGCTGATAATGTTCTCTGCCCCCTTTTTCTGTACGGAAAATATCCTGCCTTTTTTGCTTTCGGAAGACTCTTTAAGCCTTTCCTGCACCCGCTGCGGATGCTGTATGTCTAAGATATTCTCCAGCATGCCGCCAAGCTGCTGAAGTTCTGGATCAGCTTCCTGCGGTGCGCTCATCGCGGACATAAGCCCTTCGAGCTTTTTAATCCCATCCGAGTCCCCTGACAGGCCGTAATTTTCAAATTCCCTCATGTCCTGTCCATAACCCGAAGCAGCAGCAGTAGGCTGGCTGACTGCCTTTTCAAGAGCCCTAAGCTTCTCATAAACTTTCTGTTCATTGTGGTCCTGAAAAGACAGTGAATTAAAAGCCGTTCTGTTTTTTGAAAGAATGCGGGATTCAAAATCATCTGCCGAAAAAGAATTTGCTTTATCTTCTGAGGCTTTACCTTCAGAATAATTAGGATCTTTCTTTATCTGCTCGCGCAATTTTATAGAATCAAGCGCCGCCTGATCATAATAGCTCATCTTGTCAAGTGTTGAGTCCTCATTAAATTTAGGCAGGGGCAGATTGAAATTAAATCCCTTCTTTTCATCATTCCCTGCAGTTTTGGCTACCATACGTCCTCCTCCTAACGAGTAGAATAAGAATGTCAGAAATGGAAACGCTATAAGAGGCAGCACTAGAAGCATCTTTCTCTTTTTTGATTCTTTTGGAGATAATGTTTTCTCTTGCATCGTTTTACTTTTTTAAGTTGATTGTCTTAATTTTTGAAGCGTCTATTAAATCCGCAGAAGCCTCAGCTTCTTTATTAAATGACCGATACAGGCTATAGATTAAAAAGCCTGATGCCAAAACCGTAAATAGCAGCAGAGCCCAGACCAGCTGTCTCCTTGAGAGGCCACCCGTGAGCCTCTGCATTTCATCTGCCCATCTTTTCTGCGCCAGCAGGTAATGCCTGTGATATGCAAAAGGCTCAGTCTGTCTTTTAAATAAGGCCTTCATGCAATTCTATTTTCTGGCTTCAGCCGAGAGATCCTTATTTTCAACCGTATTAAACCGCTCGATAAGAAAACCATGCGGATTATTGTCGCTTCTTGACACATTGCGCAGGGCACCTTCGGTAAGCAGGCTTCTTTTCAGAATGCTGGTAGTGCGGATAATGTTCTGTCTCGCATAGCATTTAAAACGGTAGGGATATTCCCTGACATCGATGCTCACGCTATCAATCTGGATAGTCTGGCTTATGTTTCCCGATATGATGCCGGAATAAAAATTATTCTCTTTCAGGTCATCATAAATGCGTTTAGCGCTGTCATCTGCCAAATAGAGCGCTTTAGTGATATTTGTTTTAATCACTTTGTCATCGGGATCAAGGGTAAAGAAAAGCTTATGGAAAGTTTTTACATGATCCCTTGCTTCAACCGGCACATTATCTTTCCGCTCTGATGCATAGGCTTCCAAAGCCTTGCCATTGGCCAGTATATAGACTCTGTCCTGCATCTGTGCCACAGACCCAAAGCTTCTGTAGAGCGTATAGCAGCAGATGATAACGCAGCCTGCAATCACCAGCATGGTAAATCCCCTGACATATCGGAATGCCGTATCTATATTTTTCATTCTGGTAAACATGCCCTGTTATTTTTAGATTACTTTGAGTTTCCTTTGAGCTTATCGCCCATATAATTTCCTTTCTCTTCAAAATAAGGCGAACCCGCCGAAGATGCTGGCATGCTCTGGGACATCCTTCCAGCCGCATTGCCCATAGCATCCATGGCCATACCCGCCCCAAGGGATGTTTTGGAAACAGCCGAACTTGCAGAACTGCCCAGCAGACCCGTCACTTTCTGGCCTAAAGCGCCTCCTCCAGCCGCATGGACGATATAGTTGGCCACCGATGGAACTGTAAAATATCCTATAATGCCGATAATCATAAAGATGAGATAAGCCATGTCGGTCCTGCTGAAAAAGGTGTCTCCCGTCGACTGCACCTGAGACAGATCCAGCCTCAGCATCAGTTCCTGGATTTTTCCGATGATGCTCCCAAAAATATTGGCAACGGGGAGCCAGAGGTATATGTTGATGTATCTTGCCAGCCAGACAGTGAGGGTATGCTGGAACCCGTCAAAAACGGCGATTCCAAATACGAGAGGCCCCAGAATGGATAGCACAACCAGCTGAAAAGTTCTGAGCGTATCAATGCATAGGGCGGCCGCCTCGAATAATACCCTCAATACTTCGCCCATCCATTCCTTAACAGAGTTTCTGAAGCTGTAGGAAGCTTTTTCCATCGCGAATTTCACATCATTCCCTATACCGGCAAGCATGCCCTCATCCGAAGGATCTTCATCATGGGTGTATTTATACCATCTGTCCCGGTCCCCGGCACCTGATACCCCAACATACATTTTCCAGGGATCCGTTTCCCTGACCGCTTTTTCCTTTTCCTTCAGCAGCACCGCAACAGCATTATTGGAACCGGTGACCATTGCGGCGGTAGCCGTTACAGTGGGTTTCATCACCCCGTTGATCAGGGCCAGCACCGATGGAAATATCATAATGCAGAAGCCGATCACAAAAGGACGGAACAGCGGATAAAAATCGATGGGCTCTGCGTTTGCAATGTGGCGCCAGACCCGTGAAGCTATGTACCAGATCGTTCCAAACCCTGCTATACCCTGCCCGACTGCCAGAAGATTGCCGCATAGCGGCATCATCTCATCATACAGCCTCTCCAATACGGAGTGAAGGCTCTGCATATCATCTCCCAGCCCCTGAGCCTGACCCGCAAAAGGCATCAGCAATGAGGCATTTAAAAACAGCGCTCCCCTTAAAGATTTATAGATTTCCATCACATTAATTTTTTAAGTTCTGAAGTTCTTTCGATGCATATGCGTCTTTTGTTTCTTTAGCCCGCTGCAGCGCCAAGACGCTTGATTCCCTATTAAAGCTTCGCAGAAACAGCAGTCTGTCCTGCATCTCCAGATAGATAGCATCGACAGCCTCAAGCCTTTCATCATCCGACATCCTGAGCTTATCGGCAGTGATCACAGTGGCCAGCTCGTCAAGATTTCTCAGGCTCTGGCTCAAAAGATTCCCGTAAACCTTTTCGAAATAGGCAATTTCCTGCGCGCTGAAGCTTTCGCTTTCCATAAATCTGGAAAGCCCTTTCCTGCTTTCTTTCATTAAAAGAATCTGAAAATTGGCAATATCCCCCACCCTTTTGTAGTTCTTAACCGCAGGGCTGACCTGCATCAGGCCATCCAGAAAGGTTTTATGAAGGCTGAAGTTTCCTTCCGTCATGTCTTTAACTGTCTTATAGCCTCCCGAGAGCAGCTCGTATCCCTTTTTCATGTCACTGAGAATCTTTTTGAACTGCGAGAGCTTTTCAATATTTAAGATCAGCTGCTGAATTTCTGCTGACTGGCCTCTCGTGCGATAAGGAACCAGGCCCAGAAAAACCAGCAGTGCTATAATCGCCATCTTTTTCATCTCTGCTTATTTTTATAGTCCGTAGATAATATCTAAATCTTTAGAATCTTTTTTCTCGCCAGCTTTTGAGAGCGAAAGCAGTTTGGCTTCCCTGCTGAAAGAAACGCAGAAATTATAATCTTCCAGCATTGTACTGTGCAGCGCATCAATGCGCTGGATCCTCTGGTCATCTTTCAGTTCCAGTTTTGAATCAGCAGTAACAGCCAGCAGTTCATCCAGTGTCCTGCTGCCGTTCTCAAGAAGCCTTTTAAAGGAGCGTTCTATATAATCCAGTTCATCACCATGAAACAGATCCGTTCCCTTCAGTTCGGCAAGAGCCTTTTTATAGATTTTGACGATCTGAAGCTGCATTGAAATAATTTCAGCTGTTTTATAATAATCCCTGACTTTTGGATTTATTTTCAGAAGCGATGCAAAATAATCGCCATGAAGGTTCACCTCGCCCCTCTTGGCATCCCCTATAAAATTCAGCCCTTTGGATACGGCCGAATACCCTTTCTTCGCATAGTCAATATAGACCTTAAGCGCCGCAATCTGAAGCAGCAGTTCCTTTCTCTGCTTTGCCTGCCCAATCATACTATGGTTAAAAACACATAGCACTATTAGAATTACAGTTATCTTTTTCATGTTTTTTATTGAATTATGGTATTCCGTAAAATTGTTTTACCTGTTTGGCATCTGCCTCTGTTTTAGCCCTCTGAAGGCTCAGCATCACATTCTGCCGGTTAAAAAGCAGCAGGTCATCATAATTGGCATCAATCTGGTCTGCAGCCTTATTGATGATTTCAAGACGTTTGAGATCGCTCATCTGGGTGGTGAAAGAATCCAGCATCAAAAAGATCTGGTCGATATTCTTCAGGCTTTCTTCCATAATGCCTGAATAGACCCGCTCCATATACTGGATTTCGCTGTCTTTAAAATGGGGATCCTGTCTGAAAAGATTCCAGGCCCTTTCATATTCCTGAACCAGTCTGGATTGTTTTTTGGCTATTTCCCTTATCCTCTGGTAATAGGTGATAATTGATTTTACCTTACCCAGTTCCTCATAATAGCCTTTGTATAGGTCTTTCTGTTTCTGTGTCCATTCTGAAATCTCATCAAGCTTTAATTTTGAAAGGACATTCTCTGCCTGCTTCTGCGCATTCTGAAGCCAGATGGTTTTATTCTGCAGCCTCTGGATTCTCAGATCAATCGCTTTTATGACTTTTTTGGTAACCGCTTTCACAATCTCCAGTATCGGCAGCGCGGCCATTCTTTCTGCAGGCCTTGCCGGACTGGTGATCAGCAGCAGGCAGACCATGCAGGCAATTAATTTCTTTTTCATTTTTCCTTTTCATTTAATTTCCGTTTCTAATGTCCTGAGCCATTGCTGCAATTCCTTTTCTGATGTCCCCTCCAAACTTTTTCGCATAGGCATTCATTTTCACCTTCTCGCTTTCCTCTGTGGTATAGGCAAGATATTCCTCCAATGAAACCTCTGTCCTGTATACTTTTGAAAGCATCCCGCCAAGAGAGATAAAAACTTCCTTATATTTCCTATCAGGATCATTGGCTTTATTGACTGAAAGCACAAGGGCTTTCTCTTTCTCCGTAAGACCAAGCAGCTCCTGTATCTGGTCAAACTTATTCTGGTATTTGCTCTGATCCAGAAGGATCTTGCAGTCGCTGTTGTTGATAATGGCCTGCTTTACAACAGGCGAAGAAATGATATCCTCAACTTCCTGCGTGACTACTATAGCTTCCCCAAAAAACTTGCGGACAGTCTTAAAGAGATACTTGATATATTCTGCCATACCTTCCTTAGCTATAGCTTTCCAAGCTTCTTCAATGAGGATCATTTTTCGTATGCCTTTGAGCTTTCTCATCTTGCTGATGAACACTTCCATTATAATGATTGTCACCACTGGAAAAAGAATCGGATGGTCTTTGATATTGTCAAGCTCAAATACAATGAATCTTTCCTTTAGAAGCTCCAGATTCTCTGTTGCATTCAATAGATAGTCAAACTCCCCTCCCTTGTAGTAGGGACGCAGCACATAGAGAAAATTGTTCACATCAAAATCTTTCTCTTTCACTTTATCATCTTCCAGAATGGAAACAAAATCATCCTTTAAAAACTCATAGAAGCTGTTAAAACACGGAAAAATATCAGAATGGATTTCCAGCTTTCCATAATACAGCTGCAGGGCGTTGGAAAGCGCCACATACTCGCTCCTGTTGAAAGTCTCGTCATCTTTCTTCCACAGAGCCAGCAGAAGCGTTTTGATGCTTTCCTTTTTCTCGGTATCCAGATTATCCCCTTCTGAAATATAAAACGGATTAAACCGGATCGGATTCTTCTCGTCATAGGTGAAATAATAGCCGCCGACCATATCGCACAAGCCCTTGTAGCTGTGCCCCACATCCACCAGCACAATATGGGTTCCCTGCTCGTAGTAGCTTCTGACCATATGGTTGGTAAAAAACGACTTGCCGCTTCCCGAAGGCCCCAAAATAAACTTATTCCTGTTGGTGCAGATTCCCATCCTGACAGGCTCATCGCTGATATCCACATGCACGGGCTTTCCTGTCAGACGGTCTCCCAGCCTTATCCCGACAGGACTGAGCGAACTCTTATAGCCTGTTTCCATATTCAGAAAGCAGACCGCCTGTTCCGTAAATGTGTCAAAGGCATCGTTCATTGGAAAATCTGCTGCATTTCCAGGCATGCCGGCCCAATAGATCTGAGGCGCTCCGACAGTCTCCTGTTTTGCGGCGGCATCCATCTGCGCCAGAGCTGACGACACCTTGTTTTTAATATCTTTCCCCTCTTCCTTGTCAGCACTCCATGCCAGAACATTGAAATGCGCCTTGACAGCAAGCCTCTGCTGTGAGACCGCCTCGTTCAGAAAATCATTCGTGGCATCCCTTGCTATTAAATTTTCCCTGCTGCAAGCGGACAGGGACTGGAGCCGAAGCCTTTTGCTCTCCAGCTTCTGGATCGTCTTCTGGGCATCCTCAATAAAGAGATACTGATTGTAGATATGATTGCAGGATAAGAGCTGTCCCAATGTTGAGGCAAATCCTATACTGAATTTCGTCTTATCGGTCGAATAGCGGTCAAAATTGATCCGAGAGCCGCAGAGCCCCGGCAGGTCGGCCACATCGCCAAGCGTAAAGAGCTGGCAGTGCTTATCTCCAACCGCAATCCCTTCATCAAAGCTGATATCGCTAAAAACAAATGAATCTTCTGCTTCAGATAAGAAACAGTACTTTTCCACCAGCCCGATCCTTCTGCTCTGGCTTCTAAGCGAATCATTCTTCAAACGAATAAGCTTAACAAACCCGCTGTCTTCCATAATCCTTTTAAACTGCCCGCATACATCGATAAAATCCTGCAGCAGCTGCGGCTTTAAAGCCTCTTCAGGAACGATGGAACCCCTGAGCAGATTGGAAAACAATGATGTTGAATTCCTTCTGCCTTGCGGCTTCTTGGTAAGCATGATATAGCAGCAATGGTCCAGAAATGGCCTCTCATTAAAAAAACGCTCGCTGCTTCTTGCCAGAAAACTGTCCCCACCGCCTGAAAAATCAGCTTTATAGGCACTCTCTAAAAACCAGTCCTGCTTATGGAAGACGCAGAACTTGGGGAGCACCTTTATCGCTTTAATCCAGGACTGGTGAAAAGCTTCATACTCCTGATCCGACAATGTGAAAATCTCAGGCAGTTCCGCTTTAAAAACTACTGTCGCATCCCCCTGCTTTGATAAAATGCAGTCATGCTCCACTGCCATAATCGGCAGTATTTCCTTCATCTCCTTTTTCATCTTTAATGTATTTTACCTACTGTTTTACAGCTGAACGATTACCGCTGCCGGCATATGCCGCTTTAGCCATTTTTAGGATATGGAGTCCAAGCCGCGGATCCACGCAGTTGCGAAGAATCTGTCTTCTATTCTTTAGCTTGAATTCCTTGAGGCTGAATCCTAAAACTTTTTCAAGATCGGGTATCTGGGCATATCTGATCTTTATGTCTGAAAGGGCATCAGCTGCATGTATCGTGAAATTTGACCAGAACAGATGGCGATGCAGCACTGCATCCGGCTCAATAAGAGGCTTATAATAAGGCTTGACATTCTCAACTGCCCAGAAACACAAAGCGTTATGCTTTAGAAACAGTATTTCCTGATAAAGCCGCATATCAGGGTAGACTGGGACAGTGCCTCTAAATCTCACGCATATATTGTGCCTGAAAGAAGAATGTGACTGGCATGGCGGAGAAGACCAGATAAAATCAAATTCATTGAAATGGTCTAAAAGATACTGATGCGCATCGGCAACTATCACTGTATCATCAGGAAATCTCTGTGCATATATCGCAGCCAGCAAAGGATCCAGCTCCACAGCTGTCACTGATACGGCTGTCCAGCTTTTCCTGTTGCCTCCAATTCCGGCATATAAGTTTAAGATTTTCATACATCATAATCCACATTTAACGTTCTATAGCTATAATTTTATAAATATAGCCCTACTGTACGCCTTGATCCATTTTGGAACCTGCTTTTTAGCAATTGCTTTCATCATTCCATACTCGCCATACTTATTGCTCATTCTGTATATTTTAAAAACGAGAAGACCTCCTGCCATTCCAATAAAAATAACGCATGCAAGGGAAGGGATTCCAATAATATACAGCACGCCAAATAAGATCATCAGCATAACAACACCACCTCCCAAGTACCAGATATACTGCGCTTTCAGACCCTTGAATTCAATGCTTTGATTAATGCCTTTATTGATCTTATATACACTGTTTGCCATCAGACTCCAAAGAAGGACTTAATGACCGTGGCGACCACCACCAGAAACACGCAGCTCCCAAACCAGGCGGCCGCCACCTTGCCCGTATCAGGATCACCCGCATTCCATTTCTGATACACCTTTACTGCTCCGATTAGTCCCAGTATGGCTCCTACGGCATACATCAGTTCGGTTCCCGCATCAAAATAGCTGCGCACCTTCTGGTTTGCCTCATTAATTCCAGCCACTCCATCTTGGGCATAAATTCTAGCTTCATATATTAGCATTAATGCCAGAATACAATAGGATAATACTTTTTCTTCATCCAGCTCCTTTAATTTCCATCCACACCTTTTCATCTCCCATCATTTAAATTAAACCATCACTTGAAATAAAAGCAGAGAAATACCGCTGTTACAGCTGCTATCTCCTTGTCACAAAATGCCATACCGCACTAGAGCGAACAGGGATATTCCTCTGCATAAGCTTTACTCTTCACCATTGTCCCATAAGCGATCCATCTCTTCCGCGCTCAGCAGAAATTCAGGATATTTTTGGCTTTCCAAGACCGTAAGGGAATTTATCTTATCGCGTAAAGCAGACTGCCTTACAAAAGGATATTCAGCAAGCACAAACTGCAGATAATGCCTGAATTCAGCTTTAGACACACCTCTATCGTTACTTTCAGAAAACACGCCTAACAGCCTATTAAACAATTCCTCAGCATCTTCAAGAGTATCAAAAGGCTCGCTGTATTCTGAAAAAGGCCCCAGCCTTTTTTCATTCTTCCCGACAGAAGATCTGCTCCCCGATCTGCCTTTGAAAACAGAGCTGATATTCTTCGAGTAATATCGGAAATACACAAACCCATACCACACCAAAACAAAAGCAATAACGGAAGCCGCATAAGCTCCCCAAGAAATATCTGCAATCATAACTGTTTCTTTTACCGTTAAACGTCCATTGCAAAAATCAGACAGCGCGTTCTGATTTAAATGCAGGACAAAGGAACAATTACATCAGCCCCATTACAAGCACAACTTTCTGCTGTGCCTTCCTGTCCCTTATGATGATGGCAAGCCTCAATTTCCATCAGCAGCCTGCCAGAACTGAAGAAAATGCCTTGCCTATTTCAATTCTCTTAAAAATCATCAAAAAAAAAGATGGGCGTGATGCCCATCTTTAAAGTGCCATAAAAGACCTGTTCAATCTGAATGCTGAAAACAGCAGCAAAATGCCTGCAGACAGCATTTTCTAAGCTTCTTGAAATATTAATCTGCTTCTCAAGCTTTTTATTGCCTCTGAAGCTAAAATGCGTCTATTTGTCTTAGCCATCTCTTCAAAATGTACAGATTTTTAATTGCAGTTTGCAATTCTCGGATTATTTGATGCTCCACATTGGAAAGAATATTTACTCTGTGGATATAAGGGAGAAGGATCATCAGTCACTTCCAATGGAGACAGCGCCTGGCCATTATAGCTCGGCATTGTTGCCTGCTCTTTAGATCCATTTCCTAGCGCTACATTTTTGGCTGCCGAATTTCCATTAAAACTATAATCAATCAGTGCGTCAAGCAATCTGTAGATCCCATAGTAATCATATGCATCATATGAGCTTTGCGTATTGGGAAGATTATGCTCCGCGCTGTATGTGAAAGTAGGCAATACAGATTTTTTCATTAAAATAAAATCTTTTTCAGAGTTTGGAATATTTATATTCTTAAAAATATCAATTGCCATCCTATGGTCATTCGTTACGTCGTCATTATATACCTGGGTTATCAGTTTTGTGTTTTCCGGAAAATTTTGCAGTTCCTCCTGCGTAATTTCATAGGAATACCATTGCGCCATTGCAAAAATAAAACGTCCGTTCTCTCCCCAGCCTTCATCAACAAACCCTCTATGGGCTAAAGCAAAAGAGGCTCCTGCGCCAAATGAATGCCCCATAAAGCCTACTTTTTTGGTATCAATTACATCAGGGTAATCCGCGGCAGCTTTTTTAAAGCTTTCCCATAGTACGCCATACCTTTCATCCACTGTCACACCCGTTGTGGGATAAGGCGCAAAAACCACAGCATATCCTTTTTTTGCGATGAATTCATACAATCCAATATTATATGCACTTTCCTCTCCTCCAAATGGATGCGAATAAAAAATTACGGGTCTTGGGGAAGCAATATCTTTTGGGTAAAATATTTCAACATTTCTGCCACTGTACAGCGGGCTTGGAAAACTGATTTTTGCCACAGTATAGGCTCCATCTGATCCATAGCCGGTTTTTGGCCTGGAAATGGGCCCGGCCAAATCATCGTCCACATAAGCGGAATCTTGGCCTGAATCATCTGCTTCGTTCTTTGAGCAGGACAGTAATAGAAATAAAGAGATCATAAATAAAATTGGGGCCTTCATTTTTACGCATTTAAAGTTATTTTAATAAGACTAATTTTCATTGCAATGGTTTAATGCTTTAAATTTAAAGCATAATTAAATGCGGAGACCCAAATGGCAAATTAATTCATAACCGACGCCCCTATTATTTTATCAGCCGGTTTTTGCCTTTATAATCCTCACAAAAAGAATCAAAAAAGGAAATCTTTTCAGCGGTCATGCATCTAAAAAAACAATGGAAAAAAAGCTTACCGCTTCTTAAAGCTGATAAAAGCATAACTAAAAATTATTTTCTGGCCCCCTATCCTTTAATAGGCTCCATTTGAACAGATTAAGCATTTAAGATGCAGGAAGGCACAGTAGAATTTTTAATGGAGAAAAAAGATTCGGATTTATAGCGCCTGTTTAAAACAGGCGCCTTATAAACCCTAATTTAATCGAGTTATGCCGTCAATTGCGCTGCTGAATCAGCTTTTTAAGCATTCCGTCAAATATAAAGCCATGAAACGGCAGGACGCAATACCAGTATGCTTTGCCCATCAATCCGCGCGGCTTAAAAGTAGCGGCCTGATATAAGGTATTGCCGATTATTTTAAATTCCAGCCATGCTTCACCGGGCAGCTTCATCTCGGCATATAAAACCAGTTTCCCTTCCGCTTTATTGGCATATACCACCCTCCAGAAATCCAGTGCATCTCCTGCATGCAGCCCATTTTTATTTGTCCTTCCCCTTCGGGTTCCAACACCTCCAAAAATCTTATCGATGAAGCCGCGCAAATCCCAAAGCCAGTCGGCATAATACCATCCTGTTTCTCCGCCAATAGACCAGATTCGGGCAATAGTATATTCCCGGTCTATTACCGTTCTTTTCCTTCTGTCAATATAGCAGCCCTTTTTTGGAACTTTTAGGTATTGGGAAACATTTCCCCTAAACAGCCCGCTTACCTGTGAGTCCTTCCAGCTTGAGAGGATATCATCTTCACTAATTTTTTTCAAAGCCCTCTCTACTGCCTGCCTGTAGGCAATAGGAGCGATTCCCAGCATGCTATTAATATTATTATCGCTGCAGATCACTTCTGTTTTCATACTGCTGACCAGCGCTGAAGCCAGTTTGAAGGAAGTTGAGGTGACAAAATACAGCCAATAGGACGATAATTTTGGCGTCATTACCGGTATTGTAAAAATATGCCTCTTCAGGTTTTTAGCTTTAGCAAACTCCAAAAGCATTTCTTTATAGGTCAATATATCTGGCCCCCCGATATCAAAACTTTTGCTGTAAGCCAATGGATTTAAGAGTGACCGGATTAAAAATTCCAAAACGTCACCGATTGCAATCGGCTGGCATTTCGTATTGAGCCATTTTGGGGCAATCATAATGGGCAGCTTATCCACCAGGTCCCGCATTATCTCAAAAGAAGCGCTTCCTGATCCAACTATGATTCCAGCCCGAAGCACAGTTGAGGGAACTGCTGCGGTTTTTAAAATATCCTCTACTGCCTTTCTTGATGACAAATGCTTGGATAGTGACCGGCCGTTTACAATTCCGCTGAGATAAATGATCTGTTTTGCATTTGTCCTGTTTATTTTTTCAATGAAATAATTTGCCGAAATGCTTTCCAGTTCATCATAATTGGAAGCGCCAGACATGGAATGTATCAGATAATAGGCCGCATCAATATCATCGGGAATCTTATTGAGGCTTCCCGGATCTAAAAAATCAACTTCGATAACCTGTATTTTATCGGTTAGCTTTTCAGGAAAACGGAATCTGCTTTTATCCCTCACACAGCAGATTACTTCACTGCCATTCTCCAGCAGCAGGGGTAAAAGCCTCCTGCCTATATAGCCTGTTGCACCTGTTAAGAGAATTTTCATTTTTTACAATTTAAAGCTTACCAAACCATAGTCCATTGGGAAAATCTGGCCCGAAATTGAAGCTGCATCTTCAGAAATCAGATAGCCTGCCATACGAGCCACTTCTTTTGGCTTCAGGTAATTTTTCATGGGGTGCCGCTGCATCATATTTTCCTTCATGCGGTCATTTCTTAAAATGGAAGCAGATAGGGAAGTTTCCGTAATAGTGGGCGCAATGGCATTAATCCGAACCAAAGGGGCAAGTTCTGCACCGAGCGACTTAACCAGCCCCTCCACTCCCGACTTGGCTGCTGCAGTGCTGGCATGGAAAGGCATTCCTAGTTTTGCCGCAACGCTGCTGAACAGAACTATCGAAGGATTTTTTCCCTTCTTTAAGGCAGGCAGAAAATGCTGAATCGCCTTCACGGCGCCTATCACATTAATTTCAAAATCATTTCTGAAATCATCGGCGCTTAAACTCAAAATAGGCTTTAAATTTATGGAACCAGGACAATAGATAAGAGCATCAACGCCTTCTATTTCGGGAAGTGCATCCGCTAATACATCGGCACTGCAGTGAATCAGATTGGGATGCAGAATTTCAGGTGCCGTCCTGCTGATATTGCATACCCGCTTATGCTCTAACTGCTGCTCCAAAATAGCTCTTCCGATTCCTTTGCTGCCTCCTATTATAACAACATTTTCCATGATTTCCATATGCAGATTAAAATTTATAATCGATTTTATTGATAGCAGGCTTTCGTAATCTGCCGAATTAGAATTGAAAGCGGCTGCTGTTTGGCAATTGCCAGATAAGACTGGACAAAATAAATCTAATTATGCAGCTTAGCTTCATTAAGATTCTTTTTTAATGCCCTGAACAGCCATCTTAGAATACAAATCACAAAATTTCAATAGATATCCCAATAGGTTTAAAAAAGCGGTTAAAAATGTTTTTAACCGCTTTTTAAATTTCTAAGAGCCTACCGAAAGATTGAGCAATATTTCAGTGCAAATAGGGCTTATAAGCTAAAATTTGGCAGCAGTACTTTATCAATTACATGAATTATTCCATTTGAGCACTGTACATCTGTTGCGATAATATTGCTTACTCTTCCGCTGGCATCTGTAATCTTTGCGCCTCCGGTTAAACCAACCTTAAAATTCTGTCCTGCAAATGTGCTTACAGACTGCCCATCCGTTAAAGCAGATGACTCTACATTTGCTCCAGCCACCACATGATACTTCAGAGTTGTTTCAAGAACATTAGCAGGAATTGCCGCAAGTCCGGAAAATCCAGTTTCTGTAAGAAAAGCGGCAAAGGCGGCATTGGTAGGCGCAAAAACAGTAAAGGGAGAACTGGCTGTTCCCGATAGAATTCCGGCAAAACCAGAGGCAGGATTATAGGTCAAGGCAGCCACTAATGTTGTGAAATTCTTGTTGGCTGCCGCATGATTTACAATTGTAGGAAGTCCGATAACGCCATCAACAATATGAATGACCCCATTTGAAGCTTCAATATCAGCTGCTGTTACTGTTGCCCCTCCATTTGCTTTACCGCCATTTACATCAACAGTGGCGCCTTTTTCAAGATACATGCTGATTGTATTGGAAGATGAGGCGCTGCCTTTGGCTAAGGTTTTGACATAACCGGTCTCAATTTCAGCAGATTTAACTTTAGCGCTTAAAACATGATTGAGCAATATTTCTTTTAATGCCGCCACTGGAACCGCATCAAGATTAGCGTAGCCATTGGCAGATAAAAAGGCAGTGAATGCCTCATTAGTGGGTGCAAAAACGGTATAGGTACCGGAGGAGTTCAATGTTGCAGTAAGGCCCGCTTTATCCAAAGCGGCCACCAAAGAGCTAAGATTAGGATTTGTTTTGGCAGCAGCTGCTATTGGCTGAAGCTGCTGGGATGAATCATCATCATTACTGCATGAAATACTGACTAACGCAATTAAGGCTAAAAAAGCAATTAATTTAATTTTGAATGTTTTCATAAGTTTTTTTTTTTATTGTCACACTAAGTTAATCAATTTTGTTTAACGAAAACAATAAAAGGTTAAACAAAAATAAAAATTTAACAGTTCAAACCGCTACATATCAGTCGCTTATAATCAAAAAAATCACTCAAAAAGCCACCAAGTGGGGAAAAAGCCAGCTATCGGAAGGAAGCCGAAAAGAAGAAATTAAAAATTGTCCAGCTGCTCTAGATATTAATATTTTAAATACACTGAAAATGGAAAAGCCCAATAAAATTTGCCTGATCTAACCAATAGCCACTAAATTTTCAAAAAAAATGCTTCAGTTCAGAATGCCGATAGGCGTATTTTAGTGATGGCAAAACATTAGGCATATAGGCAGCAAGCACTGCTTGAGCGAGCATTAAAAGCATAAAAATCAATCGGAAGGCCACATTCTAAAAAACAGATGCTAAAAATGAAATTAGGAGTTATGGGGGCTGGAGCCATCAAAATTAATTTTGCGATTAAGGCAGCCCAATTAGGTTATGGGGTTTTAGCTTTTGATGCTAAGGAGATAGGCAATTTAAAGGAAATAGCAAAAAAAAATCGTTGGCAGCGCACAGATAGCTGATTTTATAGTATGTTCTGTTAAATGGGAAAATTTAGAATCAATATTATCAAGCCTGCAAAATATGGCTGAAAAAATAATCTTACGCACTAACAGCCCAATTTTTAATATTGCATTTTCTTCATCATTGCCTGTAATACTAGAGAACCCATGTTTAAAGGAAATAGGGATATTATTAGCTGAGACGCACGCTATCAAAGTTTTCAAGAGATTGCGGCCCTCATTCAAATAGAAGAAGAAATTCCTGCAAAAATGGCTATTTCTATCTAGCCCATGACATAAGCATAAAAAAAAGGCAGATTCATTATTTGATCCTTTAAATCTTGCTAGCTGTGCAATAATCTTAGCATTTCCAATTAATTGATAAGCTTCCCTAAAAGCTCAGAAGTGAGCGGATCAGAAACTCCAGCACATCAGAAACCGCTATGGGCTGGCACCTGGTATTGAGCCATTTGGGGTGATATGATTTTATCATCTCTTGCCCATTTTCAGATGCCGTTAAAAATACTTTCCATCTTTACCAGCTCTATTAGCGCCATTTTTTTATTAATACAACTAATCAGGCTTTTATTCAAAGAATACGTTTTTATGGAAAAGATAAACTATCCGTTTCATATTGGTCTGTAAATGGCCGATAATCTGATCATCACTTAAATATTCCGGCCTTATCACTCTGATTATTGATTGCCGCTCAACTGAGGCAAAACTTGGTTTAATTCCTGTTCCAAATTCCCTATAAATTTAGTCCGTGCAGAATTCTGCCTGTCTGCACCAAAGCTTTATCGACAATGCCGCTATATCGTGCTAAAAAAATAAAATAAATCTCGCAGGTGCAATTCCCAAACATTCGCAAAAGCTTGCAAAACAGCGGTGCGGGACAAAAACAGAAGCATAGCATAAACCTTCGAAAACTGGCTTTTTTTAGAGTGATGCCCTTTATTTCTGCTTTTGGATTATTTGCGTAAAAAATAAATTACCTTTATCGGGCATTGCCGCTTTATGAGAAATTAAAAATTTATTTAAGCTTTAAATCCAATCCTATGAGCCAAGAAGAATTATTGGTGTTAATCCGCAAAAAAGATGAAAGGGCTTTCACCCATCTCTATGATATGTATTCAAAAAGCTTGTTTTCCGTCATTAATGTTCTGGTAAAAAACCGGGAAGAAGCCGAAGATGTCCTGCAGGAAGTCTTTGTAAAAATCTGGAAAAATATCGATTCTTATAACGAAAGCAAGGGGCGATTCTACACCTGGATCCTTAATATTGCAAGGAACACATCGATTGACAGGCTGCGGTCTAAAAATTTTAATAACAGCCAAAAAAACCTTTCTTCGGATAATTTCGTAAATCTGTTAGATGACAGTAATAAATTAGCTAATAAACTAGATGCAATTGGCATTCAGGAGTTCGTTAAAAAACTTAAACCAAAATGCATCGAGATTATTGATCTGCTATTCTTTAAAGGATATACCCAGCAGGAAGCTTCAGAAGAATTAGCTATACCTTTGGGAACTGTAAAGACACAAAACAGAAACTGTATCAATGACTTAAGGAATTATTTAAAGATATAATGGAAGCGAATCAATATATTGAATCAGGCATTTTAGAACTGTACGTTTACGGCCTGCTGACAGAAAAGGAGAACCTGGAAATTGCCGAACTGGCCAGAGAAAACCCTGAGATTGAAAGTGAAATCATTTCTATAGAAAAAGCTGTTTCGGCCTTATCATCTAGCTTCTCACCTTTCCACTCGGTTGCCAATTTCGAGAAAACAAAAGCGCGTTTAGAGCTTGACCATGGCAAAGTTGTCAATATAAGACCAGCATCAAAGCGTCCGCAGTACTTGGGCTGGGCGGCTGCAGTATTAATGTTGTTAGGATTTGGATATCAGACTTTAGAACTGGCAAAATCCAAACAGGCAGTATCTGAGGCTGGAGGGGAAAAAAATAAAATTGAAAGAGAATATGCTTTTTTAGACCAGCAGAATAAAAAGACTGAGAAAAACCTGAGCATTGTAAGAGATATTAAAAACACAAGCGTTGCTCTGGGCGGACAATCCGTATCTCCGGCATCATTTGCAAAAGTATACTGGAACAGAGAAACAAAAACGACTTATGTCGACGCGGCAGGTCTGCCAAACCCTCCAAAAGGAATGGTTTACCAGGTTTGGTCTTTAAAACTAAGTCCGGTGCTTACCCCGACAAGTATTGGTCTGCTGGATAATTTTGAAGAAAACTCTCAAAAAATCTTCGCTGTAAGCCAAACCGATTCAGCTGAAGCTTTTGGCATCACGCTGGAACCCGCAGGGGGAAGCCTTACACCTACAATGGAGCAACTTTATACTTTAGGAAAAGTCTAATTCTATAAAAAGTCCTAACTAAAAAGTGCATATTGATCCTGTTCAATATGCGCTTTTTGGGATTCAATACTGCACTCTGGCGGAACTTTACCCAAACCCCTTAGCCATAGTAAAAAAGCTAAAATCATCTTCCAAATTCACTTTAAAAATAAGATAAACTGAAGCGCAGCCTAAGTTAAAAGCCAACAGGATTCGAACACCAAAAATGGAATAGCCCCATACTCCTTTTATTTAAATTTCTATTTAATTGAAATAATGAAAATCCATTATAAATGGTTAACTATTTATAATTTATTGAATTTTCCGCTCTCACTCTCCGATTATCAATTATTGCTCAGCTGAGGCAAAAAATTAGTTTTCTCCTAAACCGTTTGGTGCGACGGCCCGCCTCTTTTATAACATGAATCAATGATGTGAGGTAATTTATAGTAGAAAAGCTAATTATAAAATTAATTAATAATTATGTAATTATCACCAAATCAATTAGTCTAACTTTACAAAATGGGGAATTGATTACTCCCATGCAGAATTAAGTAAACATTTTTTGGAAGATTATGTTTATGGACAAGCCCGTCGCAGCGTGCACCGCAGATGACGGGTTCTATTTTTGCATGGCTTGTTTCAGTACTCTGGTAAGCTTTGAAACTGAAGCTGATTAAGCATTTATGACAGATTGATTTTGTATTTTTCTTCTATTGGCGAAGAAGCCTTATTCGATGCAAGCTGTCCTATCTGAAATACTTTTTCAATAAATTCAATGCTTTGATCCACTGAAGTGTTTTCATTTTTTAAATGGCTCGCAAAATGGTTTGTTAATTTTTGAATAATTCTTGAACTGATTAAATCCATCTGTGCATCATCAAAATGGGTTGTTTTCCTTTTTTGAAAAGCAAATTCTGCTGATACAATATCATTTAGCTTGGATTTTAAGGCATGAATAGTCGGAGCACATTTTCGGCCGTTTACCCAGGTATTCAGTTCTAATTTCAGATCATCAATAATGGCTTCTGCAGCAGGAATATGCTGTTTTCTTCTTTCCAGCGTGTCATCCGTAATTTGAGACAGATCATCCAGATGTATTAAAGTTACACCGGGGATTTCTTCTACATTGGCATCTACATTGCGCGGGATGGATAAATCCAGAATCAATAAGGGTTTCCGTAAAGCAAGAGATGTTTTGTCAATAGTCGGATTTTGTGCTCCTGTAGCTACAACCAGCACATCGGCCTGCTGCAGTTCTTCTTTTAAATCAGCATAATCTTTTACAATAACATTCAGCTTGCCAGCCAGTAATTCAGCTTTGTTTTTTGTTCTGTTTATAAGGGCAATATGGCTGTTTTTAGTATGTTTTACTAAGTTTTCACATGTATTTCTTCCTATTTTCCCCGTTCCGAATAACAAAATATTTTTATTTCCAATATCCGCCACATTTCGGATGATATACTGCACTGATGCAAAAGAAACTGACGTTGCACCGGAAGAAATTTGCGTCTGCGTTTTAACTTTTTTGCTCGCCTGAATAACTGTATTTACCAACCGGTCCAGAAATGTATTGACCAAACCTTCCCGTTTACTATTGCCAAAGGCGGTTTTAATCTGGCTGATGATTTCAAAATCACCCAGAATCTGACTGTCTAAACCTGTTCCTACCCGGAACATATGGCTGACAGCTTCTTCATTCTTATATATATAAGCAGCCTGCTGAAATTCTTCTACAGAGCCATTGCTGTTCTCGCAAAGCAGTTTGATGAGTTGATAAGGATGATGGGCAAAACCATAAATTTCAGTTCTATTGCAGGTAGAAGTAACAACCAGTGAATCTATGCCTTCTGCCTTGGCCTGCTGCAATAAATCAGATTGTGCCTGGGCATCTAGACTAAATTTTCCTCTAATAACTGCATCTGCTTTCTTGTAGCTTAACCCCAATGCATAAAAAGTGGTGGATCTGGACATAGTAAAATTTTCCATATTTATGGTTTCCTTAAAAGGTTCAAAAATTAGTACCTGCAGATTTATATAACAGCGCCGGAAATGCTTTTTAGATCACTATGGAATAAATGGATTTAAACTGCAGTTTTAGATAATTTCCAGGTATTATAAAGCTAACTAACAGGTTTTGAAAAATATTTATATACTTCAAATAGTATTGAAATATAAAACGCTGCCTTTTTCAGGCAGCGTTTTGAGAAGAAATTTATTTTTGAACTATAGGAGTTCTCAATGATTCCAAAACAGCAACAATATCAGTATAAAGTTCTGTATTCGAAGCAACGCCATTCGCATTGGCCGCAGCTCCAACATATCCTTCAAATTTCGTATAATCTGCACTGCTTGATTTTGTTCCCATACGAGGATTTTTTGCAGGATCATGCGCAGCCGACATACTCAAACCAGAATATGTATTTACAGCATTTGTTCCTCCCGTATTAAAGGAAAAGAAATCAGTAAGGTTATCTGATAATTTAGCAATATTGGTAGACTGGGTAGTTCCAGTTTCTGCTAATAAAGGCGCAAAATGTGCCTGCAGATTACCTGATGCGTTCGATTGGATATCAGCAACAATCAATCCGATAGTTGAATTTACCACTTTGCGGAAACTCAAACGTCCCTGCTCGATCATCTGGCCGGAATTATCAGGATCAGAAACCATTTTAGTTCCGCCTAATCGCTCATAGATAGAAGCCTTAACTGGTGCTGGGGTTTCATCGTCATTACTGCTGCAGGAAATCATAGCTGCCGATGCAGCAATTAGTACACTAAGTGTAAGTTTTGAATAAACTTTCATAAATTTAAAGTATTAAAGGGTTAATTAAAAAAACGATTTATTTTTTGAGACAGTCTATAGCTCAAACTATTTTGATTCATTGGGCATACTTCTTTGTCTGCTAAATTTGCCGGCAGTATATAACGCTTCGCATCATAACTTCCTTTAGCCATCAGCTCATTGAAAACTTTCTCCGAGTTTGTAATTTTATTATTATGGAAGTACACCACAACATTTCTTTTAACAATGATAGAGTCTGATGTCAGGCCTTTTATGCTTCTCAGGTCGGCACAGATTTTTCTGGCCTGCAGAGGATCGATGTCTGATTTAAAATCGATTCTGCTTACCTGAAGATTCGGGGTGTCATAAACGGGCGGTTTGGCCGTTATAATGTGAAAAAGCAAAATCGCGGCAAACAGTACAAATATTACGCTCAGAATTAAAAGTCCTTTTTTGATTATTTTATTAGTTTTCATAATTTTTACGGTTTTAAAATTATCTACGTGTACTTTAGCCCTGCGGTTTTAGAAATAATCGAAAATTATCCAATTTAGAATCGTTTTAAATACAGAAATTACCTAATAATTTAATTATAAAGAAGATACTAGAAAACCCGGGCAAGATTAAATCCAAAAAATATATCTCCTTTTGTCCAGTCGCCAGTGGTTCTTCCTAGATATCCAGCTTCATCAATTGCCTGTGAACTGGTAAAATGCATCTGAAAAACATGTCCGCCGGTTTCCAGATCAAAACCTATAGATAATGGGTTTTTATAAAGAGAATTTGGCGCCCTGTTTAAATGCGCCGCGTAATCCATATTTAAAGACCAGCGCTTAGCGAATTTATACCTTCCTCCAAATCCTATGGCATATTGGGAATTGCTTTGGTCTACGTCATCAACAAAGTTTTGATGAAAGAATGACGGCACAATTTCTAAAGATAGCTTTTCAGAAAATTTTCTGGAAATCAGCAGCTGCGCAACATAAGTAAGCCTGTCTTTAAATTGAAGTTTAGGATAAAGGCTTTCTTTTAATGTATTGTTGATAGACAAACTATTAAACCCGGCGATAGTAACAGGAAAACCGTCTTTTATTTGAGGAAACAGCATATACTTTGTCGCAAAATCATAAGCAAATTCACTTCTGGCGGCACTTACGTTGAGTCCATTTTTTAGACCGTAAATAAATTTAATCTGCGTATTGGCATTATCGAGTCCGTAAAACCCTTCAAAGCCGTCTTTAATTGAGCCGAAACGGTGTGCAACAACAAAATACAAATCGCCTTTTGCTGCCAATTTTGTAGATTCGAGATTAACAATTTTTAAGGCTTTGAATGCAGAGGTCACTTTTTCTTTTGCAGAAGGAGTTTCTACTCCAGACAATAAATCGGTTTGGGAAAAGGTTAAAAGCGGAAATAAAAAAAATAATAGAATAAAGTTTTTCATGTGGTTAGTTTTAAATTGTTATTTGCATTAGTGTACAACTGAAGATTGGTCTATTTTAAATTCCTGGAGCAGTTCGTCATATCCTAAAAAACGCCCTTTAATTTTTAGGTTTTTCCCGGATATAATATTTTGCGGCAAACGGCCTTTGAATGTCACAAATACTTTTTCGCCCATAACAATTCCATTGCCGGCTTTATCGATACTAGTTACCCTTGCAGATAGTTCAATTGTTTTGTCCTGATATTTGATGTAAGCCAGAGAGTCGTTTGAAGTAAACTCTCTCTCCAGTCCGCTGACCGTTACAGCATAATCGGCAGTTTCCGATTCTACATCCCTATGTCCTTTGTAGAGGTAGAGGTACGCCGAAATTCCGATTATTATAAAAAGTGAAATTGCAATTAGTATTTTTTTTCTCATGATTAATTTTTAGCATTTGGTTTTATCTACGTTAAAAAATGCCTGTTGGATTTAAACCATTAAATATGCCTCCTTCGAAATCTGGATTATTCATTTCATCGTATATGATTTTGAAATGCCTGGTAATTCTTAAGGTCATGCATTTATTTATAACTAAAAACCAATCTTATGAATCTAAAAACCCTTCTGGCCATCTCATCATTAGCTTCAATCTTTGTAAGCTGTGCCAATGACGATCCAAGCACCCTAAGCGACACTGCACCAATTAATGGTTTGGCAGCATACAGGCAAAATGTAAAATCTATTATTGATAATAACTGTATTGTGTGCCATGCAGCAGTTCCTAAAAATGGAGCGCCGATGTCTTTAGTTACTTATGAACAGGTGAAAAATGCAGTTTTAAATAGAGGACTGCTTACAAGAATTTCTTTAGAAAACGGAGATAGTTCCCTCATGCCCCAGGGAGGCCCAAGACTGCCACAGACCACTATAGAGATTATAAATAAATGGAATCAGGATGGATTATTAGAACAATAATCCAGAACAAGAACATGAAGAAAATCATAACAATGCCAATGATATTGGCTTCTTTCATTGTTTTTTCACAGGAAAAAATAATAACCAAATCAGCGGCAATAACCCTTGAAGCTTCCGTTCCTTCTTTTCAGCCTGTTGTTGGAACTAACAGCAGCGTAACTTTTGTTTTAAATCCCGTAACAGGAGAAGTGGCAAGTCTTGCATTAATGAAAGGATTCCAGTTTGAAATGGCATTGATGGAAGAACATTTTAATGAAAATTACATGGAAACCGATAAGTATCCAAAAGCAGTTTTCAGAGGACAAATCGAAGGTTTCGACATTAGAAGTCTAACAGAAGATTATAAAGATTATACCATAAAAGGAAAATTAGAAGTGCATGGAAAATCCAAGGATATAAGTGCCGATGCAAAAATTACAAGATCGGGTTCCAGAGTCACCTTTATATCTGATTTTGAAGTAAATGCAAGTGATTTCAACATTCCGATTCCAGCGCTTATTAAATATAAACTGGATAATAAAGTCAAAATTCAAATTATTGCAGTTTTAAAATAAGAGCTGCACAAAATAGATAATTATTAAAAAAAAATAAAGGCAAAATAAATGAAAAAAACAATACTTATTGCAATGCTGTGTGTCTGCGCTGTCGGTGTATCACAAGAAAAAATGGTCAGTAAATCGGCAAAAGTTACCTTTGAAGCTTCCGTTCCTTCTTTTGAAGAAGTTAAGGCAGTAAATAAGAATGTTACTTTTGTTTTGAATCCAGCAACAGGAGAGATTGCAAGTTTAGCACTGATGAAAGGTTTCCAATTTAAGGTTGCCTTAATGGAAGAACACTTTAATGAAAATTATATTGAAAGCGACCAGTATCCAAAAGCCGTATTTAAAGGAAAAATAGAAGGATTTGATCTTCAAAGCCTAAGCGCAGATGCTAAGGATTTTATCATTAAAGGCAAATTAGAACTCCACGGTAAATCCAGAGATATAAATACTGCTGCAAAGATAAGCAAATCACTATCAGGGGTCAGCATTTCATGTAATTTCAGCGTAAATGCCAGTGATTTTAATATTGAAATCCCCAATTTGGTTAAAAGCAAGCTTTCCAATAAAATAAATATCCAGGTTGCCGCAGTCTTAGGTGCAAAAAGACAATAACCTCCTAAACACTATTTTGAAAAGTCAGTAATCTTTATATCAAAAAAATGGAGGAAGAAATACAAATTGAGGACGGCCTTACCCTTATCCGTTTCCAGAACGACAGTCCAGATTCTTTTTCTGCACAGCACGAAATAGGTGCCGGCCTGATACAGTTTCATTTCGGACTAAAAGGCAATGCATTTATTTTGTCCAGTCAGGATCATTGCACTTTAGAATTGAAAGAGGAAAAATCACTGATATTGTGCAATCTGCAGCAGCAGTCATTGCTTAAGTTAGAACTTTCTCCAAATTCATGGGTGATTTCTGTTATTGTTTCGATTAATAAATTTCACTCGTTATTTTCCGTTCAGGCAGATTATATTACTATTTTAAGCCCCGATAAGAAGAAAAAAAAGTATTATACCGAAGGGAACATCAGTCCTTCTATGGCTGTTGTTTTGAGCCAGCTGTTTCATTACAGCCTTCACCCTTCCCTAAAGAACCTTTATTACAAAGGAAAAGGATATGAATTATTGAGTCTGTATTTCAATAAAATGGAAGATCCAAACGCAGTGCAATGTCCATTTTTGACTGATGAAGATAACGTGCTGAAAATCAAAAAGGCCAGAGAAATACTTATCGCCAATATGGCCGAACCACCAGGACTGCAGCAGTTGGCAGATGAAATTGGACTGAATATGAAAAAATTAAAAACAGGTTTCAAACAAATTTACGGAGATACGGTTTATGGTTTTCTCTTTGACTACAAAATGGATTTTGCCCTAAAACTATTGGACAGCGGTTCTTACAATGTAAATGAAGTCGGCCTGAAAATAGGATACAGCACCGGAAGCCATTTTATTGCGGGATTCAAGAAAAAATTTTCCACAACCCCAAAAAGATATCTAATGTCCATTAATACCAATCATAAAAACAGTATCGCTTTTATAGATTAGGGCATAAATAAAAATATATTGATTAATTTCTAAGAAGCGGCAAGCACTAAGTTTGAGGAAAATTAAAACAAAGCTTAAAACAAAAACGATAATGAAAGGCGTATTAATAGTAAACTTAGGATCACCAGAGAGTCCAACAGCAAAAGATGTGAAACCGTATTTAGATGAATTTTTAATGGACAAATATGTAATAGACTTTCCATATCTGTTAAGAGCCTTATTGGTTCGCGGGATCATTTTAAGAAAAAGACCGGTGGAATCCGCACATGCCTATTCAAAAATCTGGTGGGAAGAAGGTTCTCCATTAGTGGTCCTTTCAGAAAGAATGCGCAAAAAAGTTCAGCCTTTGGCGAATGTTCCCGTTTCGCTGGCAATGCGCTACGGAAGCATGACAATCGAAAAAGGGCTTCAGGAACTGAGCGATAAGGGAGTTGCAGATGTGCTGCTTTTTCCGCTGTATCCGCAATATGCAATGGCTTCGACTCTGACTATTTTGGCTAAAGCTGAAGAAATCCGCAAGAAGAAGTTCCTTCATATGAAATTCACAGATTTTCCGGCATTCTACAGCAGACCGGATTACATTAAGAATCTGGCCGATTCAATCCAAAAACATTTAGCCGGATTTGAATATGATCATCTATTGTTTTCATACCACGGAATTCCGGAGCGCCATATCCGCAAAGCTGATGTGACTAAATCCCACTGTAAAATTTACGGCTCCTGCTGCAGCACAGCGTCACCTGCGCATGATTTCTGCTATCGCCACCAATGTTACGAGACAACAAGACAAGCTGTAAAATTATTAGGGCTTCCTGCAGATAAATACAGTCTGACTTTTCAATCGCGACTGGCGGGAGACAAATGGCTGGAACCTTATACCGATGTCGAAATTGACAGCATGCCGGCCAAAGGAATCAAGAGATTGGCAGTTGTAACGCCAGCTTTCGTTTCAGACTGTTTGGAGACTCTGGAAGAAATCGCAATGCGTGCCAAAGAAGATTTTCAGGCAAATGGAGGAGAAGAATTCCTGGCAATTCCTTGTCTGAATGATGGCGATGAATGGTGTGAGACTGTAGCGGGCTGGATTAATGATTGGGCAAAATAGATAATCGCAAAGGGATATCAGAACAGGCATCCGCCATAAGAATTTAAGCAACAGCAATTTCCCATCTGCAGAATTAGGGCAAAAACCTTTCAATAGCCAGAAGCCTTAACGGAAATAAATTGGTGATTTGGGAAATTGCAGAGCAATATTGGGCTTTTAGATATTTTTTCCTTTTTATCATATGCTTTAAAATTAGAAGCCTACCCAGTCAGTCCCCATCTCTCTAATCCAAAGACCAGACTGCATAATGCTTAAAAAAGAAAGAAGCCCTCAAATAAATGATTGCGGCAATATCGAATCGGCATCTGGCAGTGGTGCGGCTATTGCTGCCTTACTTCCCTGTAGATTTCAATTCTGCCTACAACATCAATATCCAAATTATAATCGATCTACATTTCATAATTTTTATCAGTTAAAACAATCATCATGCTCTGGCAAACTTCATCATCTGGCCTTAAAACAGATTGTTTGGATAAAATTAGGAAAATTGGCAGTGGCGATTTTAACAATCCATTAATTGCGGGCGTATTAAACCCTTCTCCTGGCGTTTCTTTAACAAATTGCAATCCGGGAAAATTCATCGGGTTTTTATCTATAAAGGACTGCAGCAGATTCAGCTCTTCTTTGCTAAACGAAAATGCGCTGATACCTGCATCATTAAAGCTTTCCAGCCTGTACCATGTAACATTCACAATCATCTTTTTAAAATCCTGATTGTATTTAAAATTGGCAAGCTGTGTATTTAGTGTATACATAGGTTAGGATTCCAATTAAAATGCTGATTTCTTTTTGCTATAATTACAATTCAAAATAGGCTAATGGCAATCAAGAATAGAAAGATGTGCTGCTGCAGCAGCAATCTTACTTATCAGCTGCTAAACATGCAATGCTAAATTAAAATGAATTGCACAAAAAAAAATCATAAGAATGAAATTTGGAATCATTCCATATCGGGTCTATTATACCTAGTCCGCCGATACAGCCATTTATAATATCAAAATATAAAACCGCCAGCATTATCTTAGCCTGCTTAATGCATTTTCAAGCATAGATTTCTCCTGTATGCAGTCTTGTTCCAATGAGTCAAGTGTGTGCTCTAAAGCAGGATCACACTCTTGGATATGAGAAGCAGACACTCTAATATATTTTACTTTATTCTTAAAATGGCCAAGATGCCGCCGTGCTTCAGAAATGTGCTAAAATGGCCTGAATCATAAATGCCTGCAAAATTTAGAATCATTCTAATGCCCCTTATTTCGTTATGGGGAAAAATTTGGTGTAATTTTATTTAGTAAACAATTAGTATCCAATACAATGGGCATCCAAAAAGACGAAAAGGCGCTTCAGGCTGGCTTAAAAGAAATTGACTTAAAAATTGACCGGTTGAATGATCAGAAAATAACAGCATTATTTGATGCTTTGGGGTTAGCCGCAAGGGAAGATCTTGACAGGGACTTCCTTAAATGGGACACTATCCTTGTTGTTGTTCCAAGCCGCTCTGTTCTAAATGAATTAAAAAAATATAAAGATTCAATATCCAGAATCTCCTTTATTGCCAATCCTAACGCGCAGCAGATCCATATTTATGATTTTAACGAATGGAAAAGCAAGACCCAGAATAAATCGCAATTTAAAATCAGGGAATTTCTAAAAACTAATTTTGGGGGCGTGCAAAAAATCAGTGAAGATCCTGACTGGATTAAATCATTATAACTCAAGCTATGCATACAGAAAATCACTACATTAACAGAAGCGGCTGGCTAAGGGCAGCAGTTCTTGGCGCAAATGACGGAATTCTTTCCACTACAAGCTTGGCTATCGGTGTTGCGGCGGCCAGTGCAACAAGAGAGCCTATTTTACTTGCCGCCCTTGCAGGACTGGTTGCCGGAGCTCTTTCGATGGCGGCCGGGGAGTATGTATCAGTAAGTTCGCAAGCTGATGTGGAAGATGCTGATTTAAAAAGGGAAAAATCTGCGCTCCAAACCATGCCGGATCAGGAGCTGGAAGAACTGGCAGACATTTATATCCAAAGAGGCTTAAATAGAGCGCTTGCCCATCAGGTTGCTGTGGAACTGACTGCCCATAACGCACTTGAGCCCCATGCCAGAGATGAGCTTGGAATTAATGAAACCACCCGCGCAAATCCTCTAACGGCAGCCCTTGCATCAGCAGCATCATTCATTATTGGGGGACTGCTTCCTCTGCTGATTGCCATTTTAGCGCCAATCAAAGACATGGTATTTTACCAATACGGATTTTCGATACTCTTTTTGGCTTTTTCAGGAATTCTGGCAGCTAAAGCAGGAGGATCAAATATCCTGAAAGCAGTTCTGCGCATCTGTATCTGGGGCACTTTCGCAATGGCTGCATCGGCTTTGGTTGGATATTTTTTTGGAGTTCAAAGTGCCTAGAAAAATTAATCTAATCTTAAGCAGGCCCGAAAAATAAGATCTGCAGCAATTCGTTATTTTACACATATCCAAAAACAGACTGCAAAATGAAATTAATTACAATGTTCCTTCTACTGGCAGTGCTGCCGATTAATTGGGAGACTGACTTTAATAATGCCAAAAAGACTGCAAAGGAAAAGCACGAATTGATTCTGCTGAACTTCTCCGGTTCAGACTGGTGCGGCCCTTGTATCGTCTTGCGCAGAGACTATTTTGAAAGTGAGGTTTTCACTGCCATGGCAAATGAAAACCTAGTGCTGGTTAATGCTGACTTTCCGAGAAAAAAGAAAAATATTGGAACTGCCCAGCAGGTAAAGCAAAACGAAGATTTAGCCGAAATATATAATAAAGAGGGAAGCTTCCCCCTAACCCTTCTTCTTGATCCTGAAGGAAATGTAATTAAAGTCTGGCATGGAAAGCCAGAATCCTCACCCGAACAATGGACAGCCGAAATAAAAGCAATCTGTGAAAGCCGAAAATAGCATCAGTAAGAGCCATAAATACTCTGAGTCCCTAAAACTAATGGGGAACAGCTTCACTATTACAGTTGTGGCCGAAAATGAAAAAACGGGAAATGAGCATATTAATCTGGCTGTTGAAGAAATCAGGCGCATTGAAAAACTCCTGACCACCTACAGAGAAGACAGCCAGACCAATCTGATCAATGATAGCGCTGGAATCAAGCCTGTCAAAGTAGATCTTGAAGTTTTTAATCTAATTGACAGAAGCATCGGGATTTCGAGAATTACGCAAGGGGCATTTGACATCTCTTATGGAAGCATAGATAAAAGCCTTTGGAATTTTGACAAGTCCATGGCTAAATTGCCTGATGCGGCTGCCGCTTTAAAGATGGTGCACCTTATCGATTACCGCAATATTATACTTGACAGGGAAAATACAACTGTATTTCTGAAGGAAAAAGGAATGAGGATTGGTTTTGGCGGCATAGGAAAAGGATATGCCGCTGAAATGGCCAAACAGGTCCTGCTTAAACACAATGTCCAGAGCGGCATCATTAATGCCAGCGGGGATCTTTCTGCCTGGGGACTGCAGCCCGATGGCAGGAAATGGACCATCGGAGTGGCGGATCCAGACTCTCCAAATGCTGCTTTTTCCTATATGGAGATATCCAATAGAGCCGTGGCGACTTCGGGAAATTATGAAAAGTTCATCACCATTGGAGGCAAAAAATATTCCCATACTATTGACCCAAAAACCGGGCTTCCGATAACTGGAATCAAAAGCGTGACCATCATAGCTTCAAATGCAGAGTTTGCAGATGCAATGGCCACCCCGATAGCTGTTATGGGCATCAAAGCCGGCTTGTTTTTAATAGATCAGATACCTGATTTATACTGCATAATAATTGATGACAACAATAAAATTTACACATCCAAAAACATACGCCTAAAATGAAAAAGCCACAGCAGAAATTTTTTGCACTGCTATGCAGTGCTGCTCTCGCTGGCCTGATGGCTGGCTCCTGCACTTCGGTAAAGGAATACCAAAAAGGAAAACTCAACGATTCTGAAATGGTCCTTTCCAACAGGAAGATTGAAAAAACGGAGCTTAGCTTCCAATCCTACCGTGAAGGAGCTTCCGGGGCAAATTCAGGAAAAAGCGGCGGCGGCTGCGGCTGCAACTAATTTTCATACTTTTAAAAATGAAAAGAATATTCCTTACAGGAGCTGCTCTGCTGGCATTGTTTCAGTCAAGAGCGCAGGATATCCCGACGGATTCCACAGGCTATAAAAGCAGAAAATTAAAGCTGGAAGAGGTCAATCTAGTTTCAAGCTACTATAAGCAGGATGGAAACAATTCCGCCGTTACAGGAGGGATCGGTTCTGAGCATCTTACTGACATTGCCAATACCATAGATGTCCGACTGGTAAAATACGGAGAAACCGGAATCAGACATACTTTTGATATTGAAGCAGGAATTGACCATTACACTTCCGCCTCATCAGATATGATTGATTTGAGCGCCAATTCATCAGCCTCTTCTTCAGACAACAGATTTTATCCTTCCCTCACCTATCTGAGGGAAAATGAAGAAAAAGGAAGAGCATATGCCTTCGGGGTTTCATCCTCAACAGAATTTGACTATCAGTCTTTTGGAGCAAATATTGCCTTCTCTCAAAAAACCAGAAATAAAAACGGCGAATTTACAGCCAAGCTGCAGACCTTTATCGATCAGCTAAAGCTCATTGAGCCTGTTGAGCTTCGCCAGCCGGGAAGCGAGGGCTATGGCAGTGCCAGCCGGAATACTTTTGCTGGAACTTTAAGCTATTCCCAGGTTATAAATAAAAACCTCCAGATAATGCTGGTTGGAGATGTAATCAGCCAAAATGGCTATTTAAGCCTTCCTTTTCACAGAGTCTACTTTGCAGATGGCTCGGTGCATCAGGAAAAAATGCCTGGCACCAGACTTAAAATTCCGGTGGGAATCAGAGCCAGCTATTTCTTGGGTGACAATATGATCATTAGGGCATACTACCGATATTACACGGATGACTGGAGCCTCAAAGCGCATACCGCAGATCTGGAAATTCCAGTAAAGCTAACGCAGGCTTTTTCTCTAAGCCCATTCTACAGATACTATACCCAGAGCGGAACCAAGTATTTCAAGCCTTATGGAGAACATACAGCAGCTGAGGAATTCTACACCAGCAATTATGATCTGTCCAGGTTTGACAGCAGTTTCTTTGGAATGGGAATGAAATTCACCCCGCCAAATGGCATTTTTGGCCTTAAGCACTGGAACACTTTAGAGATCCGCTACGGGCATTACACCAGAACCACCAATATGGCTTCGGATATCATCAGCATCAATATCAAGTACAGATAAAATTTATTTCAAATCCTTCCCTATACGGTTCTCTGAGCCCAACCTGGCGCAGCTGCATTGCTATGGGTTGGGTTTTTCTCCTGGCAATAGCATTTGCCGGAGAGATTCCCATGCCCCATCTTTGAATTCCATCAGCCGCTGCTGCGCATTCAGAATTCAATAATCCCCTAACTCTGCAGCTTGAAATCCACTAAGAAAAGCAAATTTAAACAGCAGCGATATCGGAGTGTCTGCAGCTGCTGAGCAGATTATGAAATAGGAAGAAATTTAAAATTAAAAATACAGGCAAAGACACCTGGCTGGTGTCCCACAACGAGTTCCCAAAATTGACCTGCTTCTTTGAAGATCAAAGATTCAATTACCAGAGGACCATCACAGGACTATCTGATCCTTTAGGGGATCTGAATGAAATACAGCTGCTACAGAAAATGGAAAAATGCCTAAAGCACCATCACAGGGAAAAAATAAACGGATAACACTGGCAAGGCCGCTTAGGAGTCCCCCTGCGATATATTCTTTTCTGAAACAAAAAATAATTTTTTAACCGGGTTTAGCAAAGCTTTGGCCCAGTGCAGAAAGAACACCTTCTTTAGGATCATCACAAAGCCGCTGAAGGAATTCGGTTTCTGCACATAAAGGTCCGCCCCCTTCTCAAAGGTTTCCTCAATATCCGAGGGGTGATCCCAGGTGGAGAGCATAACGGCAGGAATGCCCTTAAGCTCCTTATCGGCCTTTATCTCTTCCAGAGCCTGCTTCCCCCCTTTAGCGGGCATATTGATATCGATAAAAATAATATCAGGATCGGGCTGGGACTTATCTTTTAGGGTGTCCACGAGCTCCTGCCCGTTCTCAACGGTGACCACCTCAGAGGAAACATCAGCTTCCTGGAGGGCATCTATGAATAATTCCTGGTCGTCCTTATCATCTTCGGCCAGTATAATTTTCAGGGGCTCTTCGCCATTTAAGCCTTCAGGAGCCGGGTGGGAATTTTCAGAACTCATCATCTTGAAGCGGTTTTACACCCTCAAATTTAGCACATAAATGCCTAAAAGATTTCGATAAGCCAATAATTTTAAAAGCAGCGAGAAATCCAGATCATAAAGAGCCGTTAAAAAATGATGCCCCTAGGCCAGCATCAGAAAGAAAAAGAGCCTTTCGCACGCCCTTTTTCAAAGAGCAGAAAGCCTCCCGCTTAAGGCAGGGAGCCCAGATTTTTTCCACATGCAAACCATCACCCGCCAATCAGATGCAGTTAGCCCCTTTTCATTGCTTCAGCGGGTTTTATTCCGCTTTCTCGAAATGTGAAATTTTCAGGAAAAATTAAGCCAATCATTTCGCGCGAATCAGCTAAAGTGCCATTTTAAAGGACCTCACCGAACTTTAAAAGGTTTTCCAGCTACTGAACTATCATAAGATCATAATCGAGAGCATCTGTTTTCTCAGCAAGCAATAATTTCTTTTTATAAACCGCAATCTGCTCAAGGGACTTATTTTTTTAGCTGGAAATAGCCAAACTGCTTCCCGTGGCAGCGGCTTACCTAAGCCCTTTATTACATTTCCCGCTGGCCTTGCCTAATATCATGCTTGCCCTTAAGATTGCAGACTATAGGGAGCTGCATTTTTCTTTGTAATATTTAAGCTCGAGATCTGTCTTGCCAAGCAGCTTTTCTAAAAGCAGAATCTTATCTTCATATAGCTTTGCAATTAAATGAAAGTTATTTTGGCCATTTAAAGTGCCGTTCTTTTTGATATGCCTTTCTTCGCTAAAATATTTCTGAATCTCAAAATTGATTATATTTTCTACAGAGAGATCGAAAATAACGGCAAGCTGCTCAAGCTTCTCCAGACTCAGGCCTGTTTTTCCTTTTTCAATCTTGCTGTAGCCTGCCTGTGTAATTCCCAGCCGATACGCCGTATATTCCTGAGTGTAATTTTTTAATTCCCTGATGCTTTTAATCTTAGCCCCTATTGACATTTCCATAGTACCATATCCTTTTAATTCTTCTCGACAATATTCAAAGATACAGCTTATCAATATCCATAATGGCAAAATGCTGCATCTCTATTAGTTTTGCGATCGTGTAAAATTAAATTCTAAAAAAAACAACAGCAATAACATTTGTTTACATTTTGGCTCATTCCTGCTCAGCACCCTGTTTAAGGCGGCTTAAATGAACAGAGCTTATGTTAAGGTAAGAGGCAATATAATGCTGAGGCACACGGATGAGTATTTTGGGAAACATAATATTCATGCTGTTATAGCGCTGTATGGGGGTCTGCGTATAAAATCCTTTGATTTTATAATTCATCAGAAAAAAATAGTCCTCTGCAATAAGCCTCCCTAACTTTTCTCCATAAAGAAGATTCTTATAAAGAAATTGCAGCATCTCAAAAGTAATTACGATAACGGTCGTATTTTCAAGTGCCTGAATGTAAAAGTCTGCAGAAGTCTGTTTTAAAAAACTCTCATAATCGGTGGCAAAAGTATTTTCCAGTGAAAAATGGAATGTTTTTTCATCATCATTTTCATCAACAAAATATATCCTCAATATCCCTTTTGCCACAAAATATATTTCACGGCTGATTTCTCCTTTAGACAGAATTATCTCTTTTTTCCTAATGCGCTTAAGCTTAAACATAGACTTACACTGCTCCCATTCAGAGTCATTAATGTCTATATAATGCAATATCAGTTCACGTATGGTTTTCAATTCGCTGTTCATAGATTTCTTTTAGGTTTAACATAACAAAATTTTAATCCTAATAATGGAGCTGCGCCATCACTTATTTTTGCTTTGTTAGGCTATATAAAATAATATAGGCAATTTTATCTGTATAGATGAAAGAGCCAATAGCAATTCTTTACATCTATTTTGATTAAAGACCGCTATGAAAGCTTTTGAATTTAAATAAAGTGGATGCCGCATAAAACTCCACGCTTTGCCCCTCTTGGCTGAAAAAATCTTTACTGATTTTTTTCCATTGATAAAAGCCATCAAAATTGTGCTGGAATGTTTGTCAAAATTAGCTGGAAATGCAATTGCAAAGAATAAGCTATTTCATATCGGGTTCGCTGATGTCTACCGCAGGGGATATGCTCAAATGGCAGAATGCCTTAAATCAGAACCTGCTGCTTGGAGCGAACCAGACCAGCAAGGCTTTTAGCAGGCATAGATTAAACAATGGCGATGAATTTGCATATGGCTACGGCTGGCACATAAAAGATGTAGACGGAATAGCATCTAGGGAACACGGAGGCAGTATTTTCGGCTTCAAAACAATGGCGGTCTATATTCCCGAGCACGATATTTATGTTATAGGATTAAGCAATTGCGACTGTAATTCTCCTACACAGACTGTCAGGGATATTGCTGCGCTGGCTCTTAATATGCAAGACAGGACCCAAGTCGGAAGGTAAGGGAATTTCCGTTGCATTATAATGCATTGTAGAAACTAACATTTGACATTTTAATGGAGAACACCAAAAATATTGCCAGAGAATTAATAGAAATGGCACACCATGACCTGGAGGTGCGCGAAGCGCTGCTAAAAGAAGGAAAGCTGTCACCAGGCTATAATCCCGATATGGAGCGTGTGCATAAAAAAAATGCGCAGCGGCTTGAGGAAATTATTGATTCTCTCGGATACCCTACAAAATCAAGTGTCGGTGAAGAAGCCAGCCAGGCGGCCTGGCTCATTGTCCAGCACGCAATCAGCCTGCCGCTTTTTATGAAAAGATGCTATGCGCTCATATCCGAAGCGGCCAATGAAGTGAGTCCGCAAAACCTTGCCTACCTGCATGATAGGATATGCTATTTTGAAGGAAGGCCGCAGAAGTTTGGCACCCAGTTTGACCGCCGAGGCATGTATCCCGTAGAAGATAAGGCAGAAATGATCCGCCTGCGAAGAGAGCTCCAGCTGGCTCCGCATGACGAAGAATCTATAGCAGAATTTGTGGCTTCAGTTCACAAAATGGACCTGCACCCGCATGACCTGGAGTTTAACCGCTGGCGAAAACAGGTTGGCTGGATATGAAAAACATTACGCAATTATTTTCTGTTCCTGAACTAGGCAAATCGATGATACGCTAAGGAAGATTAGCAGCCATTACTATTAAGGGCTTACCTGCCTGGCTATTTCTTTAGGCTGGACCTCCTAAAATCCGAAGGCGGGACACCGGTATATTTTTTAAAATATTTTACAAAATAGGAATCATCATCGAAGCCCAGACAATGGCCAATCTTACTGATACTGTAGCTAGTCTCAAGGAGCATTCTTTTTGCTTCTGCTAGGATCCTTTCGCAGATAATCTCAGAAGGGCTTTTATCTAATAATTGGCTGGTAAGGCCCGACAATGTCCTGGATGACATCTGCATAAGCGCCGCATACTCGGAGACTTTAAGTTCATTTTTATAATTTTCCTCCACTAGATCAACAAATTTTCTCAATTGCAGCTGCTTTCTATTCTCAGGCGAAATCTGTCGCCCATCAGATGTGCCTGCTTTTTCCCATCTGTGATGAACCTGAATGATAAATGCTTTGAGATAGGACCTTAAAAGCTCCTCATGGCTGTTTTCATTTTTATCTGCCAATTCATTTTTGATCAGCTTTAAATATTCATCCAAAATAAAGGCGTCATCTTGGGTAAGCGAACAAGATGTGTGTTTTTGGCTATCCAGCAGGCCGTGTTTTGAAAAAAAGGAAATATCCTTATTGTCCTGAATCAGAAACTCTTCATTAAACTGAATTAAAACTCCGCTGTAATTGGTATTTCTGTCAAAATAATGATTATCATTTTTAGATAGAAAAAAAAGAGTGTTCCGGTCAATATCCCAGGCTTTAAAATTAACAAAATAGCTGCCGTTCCCCTTTTTAAACCAAATGATCTGATAGTGGTTCTCGGCATGGGCTTTCCTCCTTTTTTTATCATATTTTTTTAAGTAAGCATCAATCTCGCACACAGAAAATCTTGGCGCATTCTGCTGATATTGATTCAGATGATACTCACTGGCATTATTGAGGCTGTCGCTAGTTTTCTGCATTGGCGGCGATTAAAAAATTTATTATTGGCTGAGAGCAAAACCTGCATCAATCAATGAGATTTTACTCCCGGCCTGTACTATTTCTCACTCTTTAATTCTATTACAACCTTGCCTTTCGCGCGGCCGCTTTCTACATACTGCAGGGCCTCATTAGTCTGCTCAAAAGCAAACACTCTATCTACTGTGGGTCTGATAATCCCAGCTTCAATAAGAGCCGCAATTTCCTGCAGCTGGTTTCCTTCAGCCCTCATAAATAGAAAGCTAAAATCAACGTGCTTTTTTTGGGCTTTTCTCCTTATGCCAAAACTAAGCAGCGACATAATGATTTTGAAATACCAGGGCAGTCCCATTTCTCTGGCAAATTCAGGTGTCGGCGGTCCTGAAATAGAGATAGCCTTTCCTTGGGGCTTCAAAACGTTTAATGATTTTTCAAGTGTTTTTTGATCCTGGCTGTTTAACACAGCATCATAATCTTTAAGTATATGCTCAAAATCATTGGTTTTGTAATCGATCAGCACATCTGCTCCAAGATTTTTAAGCAGTTCAAAACTTTTTGCACTTGCTGTAGTGGCAACCACTGCACCTAAGTGCTTTGCCAGCTGTATCGCTATGGTTCCAACACCTCCTGAGCCTGCCTGAATAAATACTTTCTGCCCCTTTTTCAAATCGGCACGCTCCACCAATGCCTGCCATGCCGTTAGTGCCGCCAATGGAATAGAAGCCGCCTGGTTCATAGAAATATTTTTGGGCTTAAATGCCACATCTTTTTCATTGACGGCAATATACTCGGCAAAGGTTCCTATGTGGTAATCCGCAGGGCGGGAATACACCTGGTCGCCAACTTTAAATTTTCTGACATTTTTGCCTGCTTTGATAACAATACCCGCCACATCATGCCCCAGAATCAAAGGCAGCCTATAGGGAAGCATCAATTTAAATTCTCCTGTTTTTATTTTTGAATCCAGTAAATTTAAGCCTGCGGCATAAACTTCAATCAAAACATCGTTGCTGCCCACATCAGGAGCTGCAACATCTGCAAACTCGAGCGCTCCTTTACCATATTTATTTATTACAAATGCTTTCATATTAATTTTTTAAAAGTTGATAGCTTTTCTTCGGATTAATCAATCTATAGGCTGTTTTTGGAAAAAATCTGTTAATTAGGCTAAACAGTTTCGCATCCCCTACACGGATTGTGTAATTTTCCTTTTGAAGCCCGTCGATAAGCCCTTTTACCATTTCTTCGGCAGATATTTTTTTATCTTTCCGGTCTGCAGTCATTTCTGTAGCAACAAGCGGCGGGATCAGTTCAAATACTTTTACATTGCTTCCAATTATCTTCAAATGCTCTCGAAGCGAGACCGTATAAAAAGCCAGTGCCGTTTTAGACGAAGAATAGGTGGCTTCAATCAATGACGGAGCCTGGCTCAATATTGATGTCGTATTTATTATCGCCGCTTCTTTTCTTGATTGCAGCATGTCCATAAACAGGTTATTGAGCCTTATCACCCCCAGATAATTCACTTCCATTTCGTAGGCCGCGCCTTCGGCATGCCTGTCATCTGCAATGCCTAAATTTGACGGTGGCACCAGTACCGCGGCATTATTATACAAAATATCAATGCCGCCCAATTCTCTTACTCTGCTGAAAAGAAATTTTGCATCTTCTTTATCTGCCGCATCGCTTTGAATTGCTGTGATCGCAGGATATGCCTTTTTAGCGGCATCTAATTTGGCCTGATTTCTTCCCGTAATGATTACTTTAGCTCCGATTGCCAAAAACTGCTTAGCCGCTTCAAACCCAATACCGGAAGCCCCTCCTGTGATCAATATTGTTCTGCCCTTTATGTCCATAATGATTTATTTAAAGAATTGTTTAGAATCACCAACCGGAACATCAAACTGATTTTTACCAAGAGCCAAAAACAATTCATCTGCAACTTCATCCGGCGAAATGCCGTTTACCCCTCCTATCTCAGCTGAAAATTCAGTATTTACCAATGGCGGATAGACTTCATAGATTTGAATATTTTTCTCTTCTTCATAAGTAGATCGAAGTGCAGCAGTATAGCTATGCAGTGCTGCTTTGGTTGCTCCATAAGTTGGAAGCAATTTATGGCTTCCAAACACTGCAATAGAGGAAATATTAACTACAGCAGATTCTGCTTTCTGCAATAAGTGGGGCAGTAAAAGCTCCGTAAAATGAATTACGCTCAAATAGTTGGTATTCATTTCTATAGCGGCTTTTTGGTGGGCATTTAAAGTTTCATTCAAAAGATAACTAAACGCTGCCCCGGCATTGTTAATGATTAAATTTACTTCCGGGTAATCTTCTTTTAATTGTTTTGCAATTCGAATTCTATCGGCTTCTTCAGATAAATCGCCTTGTATCGCTGCTGCATTATCCAATTGTTTTAAAGCGCTCTGCAGACGTTCTTCACTGCGCCCATTAATTATTATCCTATTGCCTGACCTGCTTAATTTTTTAGCAATTGCCAATCCTATTCCAGCACTTCCGCCGCTTATGAATATTGTATTCCCTGCTGTTTTCATTAGTATTTCTATTTAAATTATTTTTTATTCTTTAGCTATCAAGCTAACAAATTCCTTTTTTTTAGACTTTTTAGTATATTTTAAAATATACTTTTTAGTATATTTTGAATCAAAAAAAAATTATATTGCATATTGCTCCAATTCAGACTTTAGGCTTTTGACAAGTCCCTGCATTGGTTTTGCTGTCCCCATAACCCTGCACATTACGATGCCGCCTTCAACCGATGCGACTAATTTAAACGCAAAGACAGCGGGATCAAGTTTAGCGGAAAACTCCCCTAAATCAATTCCCTGCTGAAGCAAACCTGCTAATTCCTGCTGACCGGTTCTAAATACTTTAGCAACTTTCTCTTTTATAAGCGGATAATTATCATCTGCTTCTACGGCAGTATTAAGTATCGGGCAGCCACCGGAAATATAGGTTTCAATTGGGTCCTTATAAAAATCCAGAAATGCAGACACTTTGCCTTTAACTGTTTTTGCCTGATAAACTGCCGCTCTGATTCTGTCTGAAATCATTTTCAGCGACAAATCAATAACCTGCTCTGACAGATCTTCTTTATTTTCAAAATGGCCGTAAAGGCAGCCCTTTGTAAGTTTGGTGGCTTCCAGGATATCATCAATATTGACTCCCGAAATGCCTTTTTCATTATAAAGGGGCACCGCAGTTTCGAGTATAAATTGTTTTGTTCTTTCAGCCTTACTAAGCATTACTAATCAATTAGGGTGCAAATATACTAAAAAGTATATTTGGAAATAAAAAATAGCAATATTTTTTGATCCATTTGATTTTTAAAATCCCAATATAGCCAATTGCTGACTGATAAAAATAAAAAAGATCAAAGTATGCATTAATCTATTATTGGAAAACAGATGCATTCTTTACATGCTGAAGAAAAATTAATTTCAATTGCTTTTCTATTGCAAATAATGAAATCCCATTTAAAAATGGCTTTCTGGGTGCAATTTTTCAATTCGTAGACACTTCCGATCTTATCGCCTATTGGCATTTTTATGATATTTTAATGCCCTATTTAAAAAAAGCGGCAGAATTTAAAAAAAAACTGCCGCTGGAAAGATATAATTATGATGTGAAATTAAAATAATATTTTTTTTGATGTCCTGCTCCCATCTTCAAAAAATACCCTAATCAGCAATACCTGAGGGCCGGATCGGATGCCATCAATCTCTAAATCAAATGTTTTTATCTGCGGAATATTGTAAATGAGCCTCCCTGCCGCATCATAAATTGAAACCTGCTCCACGGCGTTCCCGTAAGATTTTAATGTGATCACTTTATTTTTTGAAACAACTATTAGATTTTCGGGATTATCCTCAAATTGGGCATTTCCTAAATTTACCTGGGCAGCATAGCGAATTATAAAACGATCTGCAAAAGTTCCTTTTTCTGTTGAAAATGTATAAACACTTTTTTTCAAATTATGTATAGTACCGGTCATTTTATCCTCCAGATAAATATCCTGATCAGCTAAATCGCCATCTGCATGATCAATTGAAATGCTTAAATCTCCGACAATTTCAGACCTGTAGCCAAGAGGAACCGTATCGCTAAGAAGAAACGGCAGGCCCCGTCCTTGAATCACCAGCTTCTTTCCTTCGTTAATGCTGTAAAAATCCGCATATTTATTTGCATCCATGGAAACGGCATCGTAATTGTAATCATAACCATTGGTTGCTCCCTGCATGTAGCCAATCAAAAGCTGCTTAAAAAGCCCTTCATTATTAGTCAGATTAAGCCATACTCGGTGCCTTTCAACTGCGGGAATACTCTTGCAATATAATATAGAGTGGCTGCTGCTTTGAAATACAGGCCTGCCCAAAACAGAATGGGCATGTAGAAAGCCTGATAGCACAAAAGAAATTAAAAGCATAAAATTTAATGAGTATTTTTTTTTCATATCGTATAATTTAAATAAGTACTAAGTGGGTAAATAAATTTGCTGGCTGCTACTCTAAAATAATCTTAAGCTATTGATTGCATTTTCGCTGAAATTAGGAGAGTAAATTATACTTTGACAAAAAAACAGGAGGTGAATTTGAGCTTACAGTCATAAAAAAAGATATTTTATTTATAGGATTTATCTCCATGATTAAAGTAAATTTATAATTGCACACTAAAAATTTATTTATATTTATGCCTTTAAAAGTTATAAATATCCCACTTGCCAAGAGAGGGCAAGAGGCAAAAACATGCTTTCTCAGAGACCCGACGGCATCCGTAAATTATCTATAGTTTCAATCACTGGCCAGTAAGCCAGCAATTGAATTTCTATATCTACTCAGACCGTCAGTTTTTACCAAAACAGCGGCTTTTAGATTATTGATATTGATTCAATTCAATCTCGCAAGGATGGAGCAAAAGGAATCATAAGCTTCCCCCAAAAAGCCTATCAACATCTTAAATAGAAGCGTCTTTTATAACGATTGCAAATTTGATTGATTTACTGGCATAGTTCCAAGATCGTAAAGGAGTAAAATATTCTTAATAGTTATAATATTTAACTTCAAAGGTCTTTTTTTAAGGTGCAATAGAAAATATATAACAGCAGTAAATTATAGTCATCTATATGTATGTATGTAAAAAATAATGATTTCAATCATTATTTTTTACATACGGCAAATGGACTTGATACATTTTTCCGCCACAAAAAGCTGAGGCAAATTTTAAAGAAATTTCAGCTTGAAGTGGATACCTTTTTAACGCAAAAAATTAAGGAAGAAACATCTCCTCCTGCATGACAATGCAGATCCACAATAATTTTGGCTATCGTCTGATTTTGAAATTCCTTCAATATCTATTAAATAGATGCGGCAGAACCGGCAAAAGCCTTTTTAAAGCTTATAAAGACCAAAAACGAAAGAGACGGCCAGTAGGCCGTCTCTTTTACTATTGGATAATTAATTTTCATATTCTTTTTCAGTCCGTTCCGACGCTATTCCATAAAAGCGCCTATCTGCGGCACTGCCTCTTTTCGGTGAATTTAAAAAAAGAAAGCAAAGCTATTCCAAATGCGAAAGCCCCGTGCATTATTCTTAGTACTGGCTTTTAAATGCGGCTAGTTTATAATGACCTTTTTGGTGGCTTTTCCCTGACTGGTGATCACCTGAAAAAAATATATTCCTTTTGCTAAAGAATTGACAGCGATAACAGCCTTCTTTTCTGTTTTCACCAATTGCCCTAAAGCATTGTAGACATATACTTTCTCCAATGCCAAACCATCTTCCAAACTAATGGTTACAGCCTCTGATGCTGGATTCGGATAAACTGAAAAACTGCCCAGAACAAAACTGTCTGAACTCAAAACAGGCGATAGGCCATAGACGCGGACATGGCCATTCGTGCCATTATAAGGGGCTCCAATGGCCAGCGCACTGCCATCTCCAGACAGAGAGACAATATGGCCGCTTTCATCTCCAGGCGCTTCCCCATCTATATCGGATCCTATTTTTATCCAGGCGCCAGATACATTTTTATACACACGAACCGATCCGGAACGGTCTCCTTTTCCATCATTGTAATGGGCTCCAATTGCCAAAATACTGCCGTCACTGGAAAGGGAAACGCTATAGCCGCTCTCATCAGAAAATGCTTCTCCAATTATATCTGCCCCTATCTGTGTCCAGGTTCCCGAAACGTTTTTATACACTCGGACATATCCGTTATATGATCCGTCTCCAAGATTTCCGGGAGCTCCAATGGCAAGAATTGTTCCATCACCAGAGAGGGATACACTAGTACCGCTTCTATCTCTAACTGATTTCCCATCTATATCGGCACCTATCTGCGTCCAGACACCAGATACATTCTGATAGACACGCACTGATCCCGCATAAGTTCCGCTGCCGCTGTTTAGATAGGCTCCAATAGCTAAAGTATTTCCATCACTGGAAAGGGAAATGCTATTGCCGCTATAATCCCCGGCTGCTTCTCCATCTATATCCCCTCCTATTTTTGTCCAAGTGCCAGACACATTTTTATACACACGAACCGATCCTGTAGCATCTCCCTTTGCATCATTATATGGAGCTGCGATAGCCACGACAGTGCCATCACCGGAAAGGGAAACACAAATGCCAAAATTATCTCCAGCCGCTTCCCCATCAATATCGTCCCCTATCTGTGTCCAGGTGCCAGATGCATTCTGATAGACGCGAACTGATCCAGCCTGGTCCCCGCTGGCGTCATTTGCATAAGCTCCAACAGCCAGAATGGCGCCATTGCCCGAAAGGGAAAGGCTGTAGCCCAAATAGTCGCCTATTTTTTCCCCGTCTATATCATCTCCTATCTGCGTCCAGATGCCGGATAGATTTTTATAGACCCTAGCCGATCCTGTGTGGTATCCGCCTGCGTTTGCCTCATTTAGCCAATCTCCTACGGCAATGATGGTGCCATCATCAGAAATGGAAGCGCTGACGCCGACCATGCCTTCAGATGGGTCTCCTTTTATATCATTTCCCATTTTTGTCCAGATGCCCGATACATTCTGGTACAGCGAAACTGCCCCCGCACCAGGTCCGTTTCCATCATTATATGGAGCTCCGGCTGCAAGGGTCGCGCCATCTCCCGAAAGGAAAACGCTAGCGCCCAAATTATCTCCGGCCGCAACTCCATCCATATCTGCCCCCATTTTTGTCCAAGTGCCCGATATATTCTGATACACCCGAACTGATCCCGCATCAGCTCCATTTCCCTTATTTAAAGGCGATCCAATTGTTAGGATGGCACCATCGCCAGAAAGGGAAATGCTTTTGCCGCTGCTGTCTCCAGCCGATTCGCCATCGATATCGCCTCCTATTTTTGTCCAGGTGCCGGATGCATTCTGATACACCCGAACTGATCCTGCATCAGCTCCATTCCCATCATTTCCTGAGGCTCCAATAGCCACCGTATTGCCATCGCCGGAAAGGGAAACGCTAGTGCCGCTATTATCTCCTCCTGCTTCTCCATCTATATCAACTCCAATCTTGGTCCAGGTTCCCGCAACATTTTTATACACCCGAACTGATCCCGAATCAGTTCCATTTCCATCATTTCCGGGAGATCCGATAGTCAAAATACTGCCATCGCTAGAAAGGGAAACACTAGAGCCGCTGGCATCTCCAGCCGCTTCTCCATCTATATCGGCTCCCACCTGTGTCCAGACTCCGGCAACGCTCTCATATACCCTGACAAATCCCGCGTCAGTTCCATTTCCATCATTTCCTGGAGATCCAATGGCAATGATATTGCCATTGCTGGAAAGGGAAATGCTGCTGCCGCTATTATCCCCAGCCGATTCTCCATAAAAATCCGACCCTATCTGCTGCCACCAACCGGAAACATAATAATACAGCCTGACCAATCCCGCATCAGCTCCCCCCAAATCATTCCCTGGAGATCCAACAGCAAGAGTATAGCCATTACCGGAAAGGGCGACGCTGCTACCGCTATAATCGCCAGCCGCCACTCCATGAATTTCGTATCCTATCCTTCCCCAGCTGCCCGAATCGTATTTATATACATTGACAGATCCTGTTTCATTCCCCCTATTGTCAGTGCCGGGAGATCCAATGGCAAGGGTCTTGCCATTGCTGGAAAGCGAAACGCTGCTACCGCTATGGCGTGCAGTGGGTTCTCCATAAATATCATCTCCAATTTGCACCTGCCCCATACCCAATAAAGGAAGCAGAATAAAAAACAGTAATTTTTTCATCATAATTTTTAAGGTTAATTGAATCAGATCTTCTAATAACTTGAGAGCACGAATATAGCTTTTTTTGTGTTAAATTTTATTTTTTGCACGGCTTTATCTATAAGCCCAAATGCATTTGCTCCGGTACAGGCGCCATCCAATCTCCAGCTTGTTTCACCTGATCCTTTTTGCAGTCTGAAGCCCAATGGAAGGCAGGGCCAATACCTTTTTTGCCGCAAAAATTAGGTCTATCTATTATATAATCTAACGGCTAGAAACTATCAGATAGCATCTTGTCGCAAATTCATTCAGGCATACAGAGCAGCCGCACGCGAAAAGCCCCTGAAAACATCCCACGCTTCCAGAGGCTCCATTGGTATAATCAGCTTATCTAGTTCTAACTGCTTTAATAAGCTTAGCGTTTCTTCTGTCCGCTCTTGAATTCTGGAGCGACACCACAGCCCATATGGCTGCGGGAATCCAACCGATCAGCGTAATCTGAAGAATAAGGCACAGCAGCGCGGTCAGAAGCTTTCCTCTGAGAAGAAAAGACAGCGAGGGAAAGAATATGGCAATTAAGGTCATCATAGTTTTAGTTTTAATGGTATTTACAGTTAACAGCAAAAGGATCTAAAACCCTTTCTTAAATACTTAGTCGATACAGAGCCTGTTTTGTTTCAGAAAAACAGCATTAAATGTCAGACAATTAAAAAATCAGTACGATCTGATCTTTCGGATCATCTTCTCCAGAGTCAGTATGGCTATGTTTTTATCGTTCTCTTCCGCACTGTAGGATTTGCTCCGAACCGACTGGTAGGACAGATCCTTTTTAAAGGCCGTTGAGAGATGGGGCACTATCCTCTGAAAGACCAGGCTCATGGATCTGGACTTGACAATGCGCGCTTCATCTGCCGCTCGAAGGATAATCGCGATCTGATCTGCAGACAGATCGCACTCCAGCTTATATTTATGCCTCTCCTCGGAACTCAATTCTGCATTCAGAACAATCGCAAGTTCAGCCTGCTTCTCCAAATATCCAAGCTCATGCTTAAACCAGTTCTCCATAACGGTTTTAACTGGCTGCATCCCAGCATTAAAAAAAAGCTTATCGCTGCAATAGATCTGGCTGAACTCCTTAAAATACAGACTCAGCAGAATGGCCTTTTCGGAAAAGTTTTCCTTCGCCTCCATTTTTGACACAATGCGCCTTTCCAGCAGACTGATATAGGCAGGGCTGTTAAAATTCAAGCCGATCAGCTTCCGGTCAAGCGAAGAGAATAGGCCTTCTTCCAAACAGTCAGTCTCTACGAGCCCATTTAGCAGGGTTCGCTCATAGAGCACCTGACGGAAAGTTACCCTGCTTCTGCTCTGCAGTGACAGCGCTTCGCCCAGTTCCTGAGCCACCACTTTTAATGCCTCCTGCATTTCTTCGCTGTCAGATTTCCGCTTCTGAAGGCTGCTTAATTTCAGCTGCAGCTCCTTGCGGGAAACCAATAGATAGGTGATCGGGACTTTTTCATCCAGACTCAGATAGCCCGAATAGCGCTGCTCCAAAAAGGACAGCAGCCCATCCAGACATCCAATGACCGCTTCCCCGCATTTTGAGATAAGAGCCGATTGGAATATGATGCTTTTCTGGCTGTCTGACATCCTATCCAATAGAAAAATTAATGTCGAATGGTATTTTCGGACCAGAAGGCGGATCTGCCTCTTTCGCCTAAGGGCAAATATTTCATTTTTAATCCGAACCTGAATCTGCTTAGATTCTTTTGCCGCATCTTCTGAAATTGCAGCCAGCTCAGCTTCTGAAATTTGGCTAAGATCTGTCCTATTGGGATTAAGGCGTTCCAATATCAGATTATCCAGCCATTCTAAAGGATATTTGCTCTTCATCATTTTCATGTTTTAATTGCAGTTAATAGGGACTAACGACTCTTAAATCTCTCGGCAGCTTCTGCGCGGTATTCTGACGGCGTGCAGGACATTAATTTTTTAAAAAAGATATCAAATGCAGACGGCGAGCTGAACTGCAGCTCTTCTGCTATCTCGGCAATGGTAAAGACAGAATCCTCCAGAAGGTTTACAGCTTCAGCCAAAACTGCATCTGTGATCATCTTCTTGGCCGGTTTTCCAGTAATCTGTTTCACCACCCTATTGAGATAGCCCGAAGTCACATACAGCACTCCGGCATAAAATTTCACCGTATGATGCTTTCTGCAGTGGATGGACAGCACAGTGAGAAACTGCACAGCCAGCTTTTCGGCCCTTGAAATGTGCAGCGCAGCAGAAGCAAAATACTTGGAGTAGATAAGCTTGAGTTCAAACAGCAGCAGATTGGTGCTGATCCGTCGAAGCTCCAATTCAAAATCGGTGCTAATCTGATTCATTTCTTCCGCGTGAAGCAGTCTGCAGACCAGTGAGAGCAACAGATAATCGCTTGCCTCTAAACTGATTTTCACAGCATCTTTCACTTTCAGAAAGAATAAAGAATCAGCCTGTAAGTTCATACTGCCCGTCCTATCTTTCAATGAAGAAAGTCGGATTAGATAAAACCGCAGTTTTTCTCCACCTTCCATCTCAGAGCAGTGGGACTTCTTTGGAAATATCAAAAGATCATGCGCTTTCAGATCATGGACGGTTTCTCCTGACCTTATTTTAAATCTTCCTGATTTCATTAACAGCACCGCAGGATACCTAACTTGGAAAGAATCCCAAGAAGAAAACTTTATCCAATATTCTTTAACGGCATATACAGCAACTCCCTTAGAAAACAGGCCGTTAATTTCGCTATTGATCAAATCTTTAAGCATAGTTTGATTGATTCATTGAAGTTTAAAAGAAACTGGCAATGCTAGTCATCAAATCTTTTCCTTACTGCTATATAGAATAGGCTATAAAGGTTTAAAAGCACTGTAATATAAAGCAGATAAGCCATGAATCTGGGATGTCCGCTCCCATGAGTATCAATAGCAGTCTCTTCAGCTCCATTCCAGCTGAACAGACCTATAATCAGATAAAGGCTCAAAAGATTAAAGCAGACAAGCAGTATAAATAATATAATTGGCAGTTTCATTTTAAGCACTTAATTACTAAAGAATCCTTTCCAGTAAAGCTATGATTGAAACAATCGGCACTTCATTGGTCCCGAATAATGGTCTTGCAGGCTTGCTTCCAACAAGAATATCCCAATCCTTATCCTTTCGCTCCTCTTCCGAATACAGCGAATACCTTGATATCGAAGCAACTGTAAGAATGGTTTCGGTTTCTTCCGAAGTGAAAACTGTATCAGCAAGCACCTCTTCTTCATAATCTGTAATATAGCTATAGGTAATACTGAATTCCTCGAGCCTTTTAACGATAAGATGTTGAAGAAAATTAATCAGGTTAGTTTTTGCATAAGCCTGCAGCACACTGTTCTGAACAATGGAGATCATGCTGTTATCGGGATCATCCATTATAGACTGCACCATCTCGTCTGTAAAAGGTATTAGCCTGCTGCTCTTCCCTTCTCCTCTGTCTAATTTATTCGAAATATGCCTGATCTGATCTGCTAGTTCTGAAACTGAATTGGGAGAGTGGTTCTTCTGATAATAGACTTCAAGCGCTTCATAGATTCTCTTTCCTTCCATATCAAAAGGGTTAATCGGATTCGCAGGAAAATTATTATCCGTGACAGGCGCATTGGCTAAATCAGTTAAAATCTCTGCAGCTTCAAAATCTTCATCAGCAGAACATGATACAGATAAAAGGATAGTAATAATGCATAATAAAATGGTTTTCATGGTTTAATGGTTTGAAGGTGAACGGGAATTCCTTCCCAGTCCATTTCATCCGGATAAGCAGAACTTTTACCTGGCACCCTGCCCGGCATTTTGCTTTTGAATTCAAGACAAAACTATTCCGTCTAAACATCTCCCGCAACCTGACTTGTGTGGATTTTCGCCATTTCCGCTACGGATTTTCGGAAAATCCGTAGTGCATCTCACGACAACAACCACCTATTATTCAATAGTTTATATTATTTTTATATTAACTTAAAGTAGAGCTATTGCAGCGATTACCATCTTTAAGCTTATAATATTCCCAGCACAATCCCAAACTAACCATAACTATGATTAAACCAAATTCACTTTTATTGCTTCTGATGTTTTTCTGTGCAGCTTCAGCCCAGAAAAATCCTTTCAACATTCCCGATTCCCTGAAAAATAAAGATTTTGAATATCTGGATGACCGATTCTATATGCATAAAAAAGATAGCATCCGTGCGTCATTATATGCCTATTCTTTTCTCTATAAAGCTAAGAAAGAGAAGAATCTGAAAGAAATCATAAACGGCTACCAGAACCTAATGCTCATCGCTCCTGAAAAGCTTCGGATAGCGTATACGGACAGTATGGTTCATACCGCTAAGAAAGCAAAGGATGACGCACTGATCGGTTCAGCCTATTTAAGCAAAGGCACAGCCTATTACGGAATAAAGCACCAGCAGCAGGCAATGGATAATTATCTTATTGCCAACAGCTATATATCAAAAACAAAAGACCAGTACCTTATCCATAAAGTAAAATACTGCATTGCACTGACTAAATTCTATATCGGCTTTTATGATGAAGCTGCTTCCCTGCTGAAAGAATGCGCTGACTACTACAGACAGACACAGCCCAAACCGTATTTAAATTCTCTCCATTCTCTCGGACTCTGCTATAACAAGCTAGGAAACTACGGAAAATGCACTGAAATAAACGAACTTGGAATCTCAGAATGCATAAGGCTTAAAATTGAGGAAATGGCTGCCTACTTTACACATTCTGAAGGAATCAATGAGTATTTTAAAAAGAATTATGGAGCGTCAATCAGAAATCTAGAATCTTCCCTTGAAGGCATTAAGGAAAATAATGATTTCGCAAATGAAGCAATCGGGTACTTCTACATTGGAAAAAGCTACTGGTCGCTGCATCAGAAAGAAAAAGCTATAATCTATTTTGAGCTCGTGGATAAAATCTTCAATAAAAAAAACTATCTGAGATCTGATATAAGGCAGAACTTCGAACTTATGATCAGCTATTATAAAACAAAAAAGGATCTAAATAAACAGCTTTATTATATTAATCAGCTGTTAAAAGCCGACACGCTGCTGACAGAAACCAATAAATATATCATCGCAAAAATACATAAGCAGTATGACACTAGAGAGCTGCTACTGGAAAAAGAAAGAATAGCTGAAGAGAATCAGAACATGAGCACGGAGCTGATTTGGGAGAAATACTATGACCGTATATTTGCTGGGATTATTATTGCACTTTTTTTCATCTTAGCAGCGGTTACCTATCGATATTACAAAACCAGAAAAATATATAAAAAGAATTATAAGCTGCTGATGGAAGAGCTCGATACAAAGAAAAACAGGCCTAAATCAAAAACAGAAAAGGCTCCTATTAAAAATATTAGTTCCGATACAGTAGTCTTGCTTCTCAAACAGCTTGAAAACTTCGAAAAAGATAAAAAATTCCTTGAAAAAGACTGGAATCTTACAACTCTTTCCGCAGCCTTTAAAACAAACCCAAAATATTTAGCCAGCATCCTTGACCATTACAGAGATAAAGGCATCAACGAATATATAAACGGACTGCGTATCGATTATATTACTGAACTACTCCGTAACGATTCCAAAATTATGCTTTACAAGTACGAGGCACTTGCAAAAGAAGCAGGTTTCAGCACCACAGAACGCTTTACAAAAGCTTTCCTGTCAAACACCGGAATTGCACCGTCATATTTCATTGCAGCGATAAAAAAAGAAAAGCAATAGACTTTAATTTCCTTCAAGAGTTAGGATATCTCATTTAACTTTATACTTTTACGCCGTAATTAAAAAATGACATTATGAAAGACCTACTAGTAAAAATTACTGCTGAAATCGAAACATTCAAAACAGAATCGGATTCATTAGCAGAAAAAGGAGTTAAAGCTGCTGGAGCAAGAGCTCGCAAATCTTCATTAGAAATTGAAAAACTTTTAAAAGAGTTTAGAAAAGTTTCTATTGAGGAATCAAAAAAATAATAATTTCATGTATTATTTAAATCCCATTACCTATGCTAATGGGATTTTTTAATGGATTTTTAAATATTTTTCCAACTCTTGCATCAGGAAATTATTAATCAAAAAATAGAATCTTTAAAATTTTATTTTCTGTAACACGTTTTAAGACTTTAACCTAACTTACATTTTAGCATCTTCTTTACCCGGTTTATTACTATTGAACAAATTAAAATTATATTTAATTGTTAATTTATAAATTTCTAATAATCCCTTTTCACTTAAATCTCCTAGATTTCTTAATACTGTTGCTGAAATTAAAGCATAAGCAAATTGTACTAGAAGTACAATGAGGATAATTGACCACCATGGAATGTTCAACATAAATAATATTGAAATAGATGACATTAATATTATAAACACACTAAGCCAAAATCCCCCAAAGATTAGAAGTTTTTTTCCTTTATTCTCATTTAAATTTAATTTTCTTTTTAGTTCCGTTTCATTGAACTTCTTTACGTTTGTTTCCTTCATTATATTATTTAAAAGTGTATTGCCTTCAAAATTATAGTAAAATGCATCCCAATTATCTGGATTTTTCTCTAAAATTTCGCGAATATTTCTTATAGTCTGATCTTTTCCGACTTTATACTTATCTTGTTCAGGATTAATTTCTTGAGCTTGCTTGATATAATCTAAAGCTATTAAAAACTGTTCTAGTATTTCTTTTTGATAATTATTATTTATTGATTTTGCAACATAGACACCAGCTAAGGACATTGAAATACTTGCTTTACTTGCTAAATAATTGCCTCTTTCAGTTCTTTTAAAAACTTCTGGTAATTGTGAATTAATTACATAGCTATGAGCTTTATCTTGAAGTTCCCACATCTCTCTATATGAGTCTAATGCTGTAATATAATCTTTATTAAGCATTGCTCTTTTGGCTATCGGTTCTAATTGTCTTATAGGAATGGTTTGGATACTAAGCGTCCAATTACTTTTCATCGTTAACAGAAACGATTTTGTTTCTTCATTTAACTGATCAAAATTTTCATCTATGATTTTAAGAGCATATTGAATATGTTTTTTTGCTTTGGTTGCAAAAACTATAGCTGTCTCAAATAAGTTTCTTTTATAATCGAAAGCATATAAACATTCATTAGACTCATACAAATAATATTCCCGTAAAGCTTTTGTTTGCGTTATAAAATTAATATTTGAATAGTCTGTATTTTTTAAAATGAGATCTATTAATTCAACTGCTTTTTCATAAAAATTAGAAGCAATTTTATACTGTTCTAAATCATTGTCACTCCTTCTTGCGATATCTTTTGCTTCAAGACCTTGATTATAAAGTGCATTTATTCTCGAAATGTTTTCGTTCATTTTATTATGTCGTGCTTATAATACTGCCAACGTTTTAAAGCTTTATACTCGGCAGGAAGAATTGAGTACAAATGCCCGGTTGATTACTAAATCTGAATTGAAGAACTATTTTTTTTTCAATTCAGTCTATCATTAGCTTCAAGATATGAATTAGCCAATAAAATCTTTGACTTTATCATAAATTTCCACAGAGGATTTTATTAATGGGATTGCTGTTGCAATGCCTTCCCAAAGTGCCTTTAGTGTCGATCTTTTAGGTTGTTCTTTTTCAAGTTCTTCATTAAAAGTAAAAAATTGTTCTTTCGCTTCTTCATTTCCTTCTTTTTTAATTATTTCATCAACTTTAATTAAAGCATTTGCAATATCCTCACCGTACTTATCTTTTACTTTATTAAAAGAATTAGAAACATTAATATCACCTGAATTAGTTGCAACTACATTTCCAGTATTCCCTTTAATAATATTACCTGAATTGTTTTCAATATTGTCTCCCATAACAGTTTTGTTAATTATTATTTTAAATTTTTCAGAATATTTTACAAGCAGCTCTTCATTAATATTACCGCTCATTATATTTTGAAGCTTGAATTCTATATCTGCATTAAAATGTGATTTATGTTCGTCAAAGTCCGTTAGAATTTTTGGTTTGCCATTAGAATATCTAAGAGCATATTGTTCAATCCATTCCACAGCTTTTGTCAATTCAACTTCACTTTCATCAGGAGAAAAAGATGCAAATGACCAATAATGTCCAGTGCTATAATTGTCATAAGGCTCGCTAGAGTAAATCGCAGAAACTGAAACTAATATCTCTTTTTCTACTATTTTTCGTTTCGCAATCGAGGTTATCACTAAACTATATTTAGGAATTTCTCTAGCATAATTAATTAAAGCCTTTTCAATAGGTAAAATTTCAATTGTTCCAATAATATCTACTGTGGAATATCCTTGGTGCTTTATTTCGTCAATAAATTGGTTATAAACTTCTTTGCTTACTATTATTGGTATGCCTTGATGACTTGTTCCTGTTGAAGTTGCATTCAAGTAAAAATTACTTTTTTCAGGTGCTAGTCTCACAGACCCAACTCCTCCCAACATCATATTCATTTTCCCTAACGGTAAATATTCGTTTTTATCGGCGCTCATCATAGATCTAGCTTCCATGCGAGAATTAAATGCTCTTTTTGTGTAATATAATCCTGGTGAGTAAGGTAGCCACTCGATAAGGCAAAAGTTTTCTAATTTAATTGTCTTACCTGCAAAGATTTTATTTTGCAAACAGTCTTTCCAAAAATCTTCATTATTGTTGTAACTTTTAAAAATTTGACTTTCCTTTTGTTCGCCCCTGAGCTTTTTATATAATGATACATCGAAAAAATCAGTTAAAAATTTTGCAACATCCTTTGTAGGAAGTCGCTCAATTCCTAAACCTTTAAAGTTTGTAAAAAGATTCTCAAAATCCATATCTATAAATTTTTAGGATGTGCTACCGAGTGGTGTCAATTCCCACTCAACTATTAAAATTTATAATTTAAATTCGGATTGAATATAAACATTTTGCTTTATTTTAAGGCTTTATAAATTTACTTTTTCTTTAATGGAAAATTAGTTTTTTAATATATAAAAGGAATAAGTATAATTACCTGTTTTAAAGTTGATATTAACAAAAAAAGATGCCTGAGCATCTCCTAACATTTAATTACATGTTTAATTATTTTTCTATTAATTTAAAAAACTCCGAAAGTTTTACATTCTTAGCTTCACAAATTTTATTCAAAGTATTCACAGGAATATTATAATTTACTTTTTCTTTATTAAGTGCGGTATTTTTTATTTTTCTTACAATACTTTCTTCAATGCCGTGATCTAATCCGAAAGCACGTTGAGACTTATAAGTTTCAATCCAGATCTTATAAATATAATTACATATTATTTTATTAACGTCGCCCATTCTAACAAAGGAAAGCTAATAGATAAAAAATAATGCGCACGAAAATGCGCATTTTAAAATATTTTGTTATATTTGTAATGAAATACATATTTTTGCGATACTTCATAAAAAATATTTGAAGCATTCGCTTTGAATCTTGCTTAGAAAAACTGGACACTTTTTTAGCGCGCAAGATGATAAGTGCAAATGCCTACGCTTAAAAGTGCGTGGGCTCACTTATTTGTGCGCAGGTAGTCCAGTAAATCCTTCTAAACATTAAGTTGAGTTCCACGTCACTTTATTAAGCGATAAATCTCCTTATAAATTCATAGCAACACTTCCTTATTTTATTTGATTTTCGCTTTTAAGAATCGAACTTATTATTAAAATAATAACCTTAAATCATGATAATTTAAAAATAAATCTAAGCGAATTAAAAGACAAAAAAAGCCCTCTACCTCGTCGCCAAACTAGTATAGAGAGCCTGTAGCCAATCAAATATCCATTTAACTAACCAATCCCAATATTATGAATTATTTTTCATTTTACAAGGATGGAAAAGCTCTTTATTGCCTAATTTTTACAGGCATGCTGCTTTCTTTTTCATCCCTATCCGCCAAAAATTCCAAACGGAATTATCAATCATCTAATCAGCAGTATCAGCTTCAGGGAACCGTCACCGACGGTACTGCGCCTCTCCCCGGCGTAACCGTCGCCATTAAAAGCAGAACAGCTGGCAATGCGATTACGGACTACAATGGCCATTACCAGCTTTCCGTCTCTGCCAATGACACTCTAGTCGTTTCCTTCATCGGATTCAAAAAAGCCTTTATTCCTGTCCAGGGGAGAAGCAGAATTGACATCCAGCTGCAGTATGACACCACAACATTGCAGGAAGTGAAAATCAATGCGGGCTATTATACCGTCAAGGAAAGCGAACGCACGGGAAGCATTTCCCGCATCACCTCCAAAGACATCGAAACCCAGCCTGTCACCAATGTGCTCGCTGCCATGCAGGGGCGCATGGCTGGAGTCAGCATCACCCAGACAACGGGCGTCCCAGGTGGAGGCTTTGATATAAAGATCAGAGGACAGAACAGCCTGCGTTCAGAAGCCAATGCGCCGCTATATATTATTGACGGGGTTCCCTATGCCTCAGACCCAATCGGTTCGGGCATAACAAACCTGACTTTCCCAACACTCTCTAGCCCCTTAAATAGCATAAATCCAGACTTCATTGAAAGCATTGAGGTTCTAAAGGATGCTGACGCCACCTCCATCTACGGATCTAGAGGAGCCAACGGAGTAGTGCTGATCACCACAAAAAAAGGAAAAGCAGGAAGAACAAAATTTACTGTAACGGCCTCCACAGGAGCCGGAACAGTCACCAGATTCATGAAGCTCATGAACACCGAACAGTACCTTTCCATGCGCAGGCAGGCATTTAAAAATGACGGCATTACAGCATACTCTCCTTGGGATTATGATGTCAACGGCACTTGGGATCAGAACCGCTACACCGACTGGCAGAAAGAGCTTCTTGGGGGCACCGCCCAGATCACCGACCTTCAGGCAACGGCATCAGGAGGATCAGAAAACACCCAGTTTATGCTCAGCGGATCTTATCACACCGAGTCTACCGTATTTCCTGGGACTTTCCTATATAAGAAAGGCGGAAGCCAATTCAGCTTTAACCATATCTCGGATGACAAGAAATTCCGACTGGCCTTCTCTGCGGGAGTCACCCTTCAGGATAATGACCAGCCATCATTTGACCTCACCTATGATGCCCGCAGCCTTCCCCCTAATGCGCCAGCCTTATACAATGCTGACGGAACATTAAATTGGGAGAACAGCACCTGGACCAATCCACTGGGAAATCTAAATACAAAATTCGAATCCAGAACCAATGATCTCACCGCCAGCGCCGGGCTGTCCTATGAAATAATTCAGGGGCTTTCCGCTAAAGCAAATCTGGGATACACCAATCTGGCCAATAATGAAACGCGCATAGTGCCATCAACCATTTATGATCCTGCCTACAATGTCAGCAGTGAAAGATCAGCGCTCTTTCTCAACGATGTCAGCAGAAGCTCATGGATAGCAGAGCCGCAGATCAGCTGGAAAAAAGATCTAAAAACTTCCATAATTGATATCCTTTTAGGAGCCACATTCCAGAGCCAGCAGTCCCTTCGCATCCAGCAGTCGGGAACGGGATTCACTTCAAACAGCCTTATTTACAATCTGGCTGCGGCAAAAACCACAAGAGTGCTGCTCAACGATGAAACCCTTTATAAATATCAGGCCTTTTTTGGCAGGGTCAATTACAACTACAAGCAGCGCTATATCCTGAATCTTACCGCTCGCCGTGACGGCTCAAGCCGTTTTGGTCCGGGCAGACAGTTCGCTGGTTTTGGAGCGGCCGGACTGGCTTGGCTTTTCTCAAATGAATCCTTTATGCAGGACAACAGCTGGCTGAGCTTCGGAAAAATACGCACAAGCTATGGAACTACAGGAAATGACCAGATTGGAGACTATCAGTTTTTAGATACCTATTCCAACACTGGAGTATTGTATAACGGAACACCCGGACTTGCTCCGAGCAGGCTCTTCAACGCAGACTTCGGATGGGAAACCAATAGAAAAATTGAAGCGGCATTGGAGCTCGGATTCCTTAAGGATAGGATTTTCACAACTGCCTCATGGTACCAGAACAGATCTTCCAACCAGCTGACAGGAATTCCTCTGCCCGGCTCCACAGGCTTCACTTCCTATCAGGCAAATCTTGATGCAGTGGTGCAGAACCGCGGACTCGAATTTACGCTCCGCACGGTTAACTTTAGCGGCCATGGCTTTAACTGGACCACAAACCTGAATCTGACCTTTGCCAAGAATAAGCTTCTCAAGTTTCCGGGTCTGGAAAGTTCTGCCTACAGCCAGCAGTACCGCATTGGCGAGCCATTGAACATCAGACTGCTGTACAGCTTTAAAGAAGTCTATCCCCAGACAGGCGTATATGCCTTTGAGGATCTCAATAATGACGGTGCCATAACTTTTCCTGAAGACCGGCAGAATGCAGTGGATCTGAATCCCCAGTATTACGGCGGACTTCAAAACCAGTTTACCTATAAAGGCGTAACACTTGATTTTCTGTTCCAGTTTGTAAAGCAGCAAAACAGGACCTATCCGATGGGAACGGCCGGAATGATGTCTAACCAGCAGGAAAGGATAAGCAATAGCTGGAGCGTTCCGGGCGATATCGCTCCCTACCAGATTTATACCACTGGCTACAATTACGCAGCCCTGATGGGCACCTATCTCTATAACGAGAGCACAGCATCAGTAACGGATGCCTCTTATATACGCCTTAAGAATATTTCCCTTTCCTATGATCTGCCTCTGGGCTTAAAGGAGACGCAGTGCAGAGTCATGGTTCAGGGGCAGAACCTGCTCACTTTTACAAAGTACATAGACGGAGATCCTGAATTTACCAGCTATGGCTTCCTGCCGCCGCTCAAAGTAGTGACTATGGGAATACAGCTAACCTTTTAAACCTATCATTATGAAAACGATTCATCTTATACTGACGCAGTGGATATGGCTTGCCGTCCTGACTGCATGCACCTCCTGCGACTCTTTTGTTGAAGTGGAGCTTCCAAAAAATCAGCTTACTGCTGTAACGGTTTTTCAGGACTATCATACTGCGGAAGCGGCTATGGCAGACATCTATTCCAATCTGCGTGACAAGGGCATTCTTGCCGGAGACGGAACCGGAATTTCCAATCAGCTCGGCAACTACTCCGACGAGATGGTCAGCAACGAAAACCCTTCCAATCCAAGCATTGCTTTTTATGCCAATGCGCTTCTGCCAAGCAATACTTACATCACAGGCTACTGGAACTCGGCCTACTATCAGATTTATGCTGCCAATGCCGTTATTGAGGGAGTTACGGAAAGCAAAAATCTAACCGATGCGCAGAAAAGACAGCTTCAGGGTGAAGCGCTGTTTGTAAGGGCGCTGGTGCATTTTTATCTTGTGAATCTCTTTGGAGATGTGCCCTATGTAACGCAGACCGACTATAAAATAAACAGCACGGTGAAAAGGACTCCTAGCGGGCAGGTCTACGAGCAGATAATTGCTGATCTTGAAAATGCTGCTGCGCTGCTTCCAGAAAGCTATCCTGATCCGGCAAGAGTCCGCCCCAATGCCTTTACAGCCAAAGCGCTGCTTGCCAGAACCTTTCTGTACACCAATGCCTATCCCGAAGCTTCCAATATGGCATCTGCTGTTTTAAACCAGCAGCAGACCTACAGTCTGGAACAGCCTCTGGAAGTATTTTTAAACACTTCCAGAGAAACCATCTGGCAGTTGCAGTCCGGTGCAGCGGGACAGAATTCGGCGGAGGGCTCTTTCTTTATTTTTACTTCGGTGCCTCCAAGATATGTATCGCTCAGCGAATCGCTGGCTGATTCCTTTTCTCCTGATGATCTTCGCAGATCCACTTGGATTAAAAGCCTTTCAGACGAAACCGCTATCTGGTATCATCCCTACAAATACAAAGAAAACATTCCGACGGCTGTCTCCAAGGAATATTCCATCGTATTCAGGCTTGCCGAACAGTACCTCATCAGAGCAGAAGCCAGAGCATGGCAGGGCGATCTGATCGGAGCCAAAGAGGATTTGAACAGAATAAGAAACCGCGCCGGACTTCCCGATACGCTCGCCGAAACGCAGAATGAAATTCTCGATGCCGTGCTGCTGGAAAGAAAACTGGAGCTATTCACGGAAACTGGACACCGATTCTTTGACCTTAAGCGCACTGGAAGGCTTGATGCAGAGCTGGCGCGCATCAAACAGGGATGGAATTCGACCGACAGCCTATTCCCCATTCCGCAGAGCGAACTGAGTGCCAACCCCAATCTGAGACCGCAGAATCCCGGATACTAAACAATACACTATTATGTCAAAAGCAATATTCACCGACAGCTGCCGAACAGCAGTGCTCACCGCGGTGCCTATTTTAGAATTTTTATTTTTATTATTTATTTTGCCATTAGTAGCCTGTCCCCTCTGGGGGCAGGCAATGCAAAAAAAGCATCTTTCTCCGGCTGACTACTCCCGCTGGGGCGAAGTCCATCTGGATAAAATTTCAAGTGACGAAAAATGGGCAACCTACAGGATGGCTTATGAAAACGGAGCCGATACGCTTTTTATCCAGAACATAAAAACAGGCCAAAGACACTTTTTTACCGATGCTGAAAAAACGCTGTTTACGCAAAGCAATTTCTTCATCTGCAGTACCGGCTCTGATCTTACGATTCTGGATTTGGAAACGCTAAAAACAGAAACAGTCTCTGGCATACAGAAATATGCTTATGATAAACAGACCGATCAGCTTATTATCCTATTGGACAGTCCAGAAGAAAAAGGAATGCTGCATATCAGATCACCTAAAAAAGCAGAAGGCACTGCATTCAAGAATGTGAGCCAATTTGCTCTGAGCCCAAACGGAGCTATGCTGGCTTTTACTGTTTTATCCAGCTCAGAAGCCTCTGCAGCTGTCCTGAGCCTTAAACAGCCAAAAAAGGCAAAGTGGATCAGCGCAAAAAACGCAGAGCCACTGGCTGGCCTTACATGGGAAAAAGAAGGCAGGGCACTGGCTTTTCTAAAACAGTCAGCAGACCAGAAAATAAAAGCACTAGGCCTTTATATTCCCACTGAAAACAGAATGTATGAATTGGAACCCGATTCGTGCACTGATTTTCCGAACCATTCCTCCATCTTCTACGATGCATTCTCTCCCATTGTAATTTCAAGCGATCTGCAGCGCGTGTTCTTCTCCATCAAAAAAGAAGCTGAGACCGCTGAAAACAAATCACAGTCCGATGTCCAGATCTGGAATGCAAACGACAAATGGGTGTATTCCCAGCATAAGACCCTTGAAAGTTTTGATAAAATGCCCAAAATCGCAGTATGGAATCCAGCAGGGAATCATGTACGCCAGATTACCACAAACGAGCTGCCACTGCTAATGCTCACGGATGACATGAAGTATGCCGTACTATCAGACCCAGCCCGCCACCAGCCGCAGTTTGAAGCCCAGGACGTCAGGGATTTCTATGTAATGGATCTCACCACATTTGAAAAGAAGATGCTTTTGGAAAAGCATGTCTACCTGCCTTGGGCGCTTAATCCTTCATCCTCGGGAAAATATTTTGCGTACTTTAGGGATAACAGCTGGTGGGTATATGAATTTGCCACAGGCATCCATAAAAATGTATCTGAAAAAATAGGCGTGAAATTTAGCGGTAAAGTTCAGGAGCTTGTTCCTGAATCCACTTACGGCAATCCGGGATGGAGCCTTGAGGACAAAGAAATCCTGCTTTATGACCAGTTTGATATCTGGGCTGTATCTCCAAGCGGCAGCACTTCTAGAAGGCTCACCAAAGGACGGGAATTGGGCATTAAGCTTCGAATAGCACCGCAGCCCAATAGGCTGGGCGCAAAGCATCTTTATGACGGCCCTGTTGCCGACAGTTTTGATCTGCGGCAGGAACTGCTGCTTCGCGGCAGCGGACGTGATGGGAAAACAGGCTATTTCAGATGGAACAGCACTTCAGGAGAAAAAGCAGTCACGTACGGAGACTATTACAGCGATGAGCTAAACTACGCTCCAAAGAAGAAAACACTCTTTTTCAGGGAGCAGCAATTCGACAGCCCTCCTGAGCTCTTGAGCAGTACAGGAACACAAGGCAAAAAGAGCTTTTTCAAAAGCAATCCCCATCATAAAGGCTATTTCTGGGGAAAATCTGAACTGATCGAATTTAAAAATACGGAAGGCCGATCTTTAAAAGGAGTCTTATTCTATCCTGCAGATTATGATCCTAAAGTAAAGTATCCCATGATTGTGCATATTTATGAGCTCCAGTCCCATGAGCTTCACATCTATGATAATCCGACCTATCAAAACGGAGCCGGCTTTAATATCACTCTGGCCACAGCTGAAGGCTATTTTGTCTTCCTTCCCGACATACAGCTGGAATATCAGAAGCCCGCAATCGCTGCAGCTGACTGCGTCATATCGGGCGTAAAAAAAATAATCGAAAAAGGGATTGTAAATGAGCATAAGATTGGCCTCATAGGGCATTCATTCGGAGGTTTTGAAAGCGCTTTTATAATGTCGCAGACAGATCTCTTTGCTGCCGGGATTGCAAGCGGAGCAATCACGGATCTTTTCAGCCACTACAATAGCATCGGTCCGCGTGCGGGAGATCCCGAACAATGGAGGTATAGCGGAGAGCAGTATAATATGGGTGGATCCCCTTATGAGATCCCTAAACTTTATCAGGCCAACTCCCCTATAATCCATGCCCCTAAAATTACAGCGCCACTGCTTTTGTGGACTGGTGAGAAGGATCCTCAGGTGGATCCGCATCAGAGCTACGAGCTTTACCTTGCCCTTCGCTGGCTTCGAAAGAAAGGCATTATGCTGGTATATCCAAAAGCAGGCCACGTTCTTATAGATCCTAGCCAGCAGAAAGATATTACGATACGCACTCTGGAGTGGTTCAGCTATCATCTGAAAGGCAACCATTCCTATCCTTGGATTGCCAATGGAATGGAATAGAATCAGGCTTAAAAAAACAATGCAGTTCCTATGGAACTGCATTGCCATTTCAGCAGGCTTTGATTACTGTCCATTTATAAGACGGTACAAAGGCTGAACACAGTTGTTCTGGCTGTCTCTGTCATACGCAATGGCACCAGAAGTGTCGCCTACGCGGCAAAGCTGATCTTTCTGTATGTCACTGCAGGAAACCTGTGTAGTGGAACAGGTTCCGTTTGCATTCGGCAGATAGCCCCATTTAAAGGCAACCGTGCTTTTTTCAGGTGCGCGCTGCATCGAAGTGGTTGCAAAAGCTCCTGAAACTGCCAAGGCTACAATAGCAGCGGGCAGCACATTTTTTAAAACTAACGTTTTCATAGCATTAAAATTTATAACCGTAATATGATCTACTTTTTTCTACAGGTGTTCGATCTGATTCCTGACACTGATCAGTATATTATATTGATAGCCCACAGACGGGCTGTAACGCTATCCCTATTCTTTTTTTATTTCCTTTTTTAGGGCATCCTTTAGCTGATAGACAATCAGATCATTCCCGATGACAGCAGCCAGATATCCGTCAGCAACGGCGAAAGAATTTAAGGAGCTGCTGGAAGTATGGTATATTGGGAAGCTCATAAGATAAGAGCCACTGCTCAGATCGTACACATCAATAATAAAAGATTTCTTCCACAGCTTTTCATTCTCGTATCTTCCCCTCACCAGCGAATGGACGAAAAGCAGATTTTCAAAAACTGCCGCATTCGAATTCACCACATCAGCAGGAGCAGACATCGCAAACTCCCTTCCGCCCTTGAGCTCCGACACTTTTATTTTAGCATGGCTAATAGTGTCAATGGTATGCCCTCTGTACGCTAGCGATCCATATTTATCAGCCACAATAAATTCATTGCGGTAATAATACAGGTATACCATCTTTTCCATTCCTTCGCTGTACAGCAGTGTCCCATCGGTATCAAAGATCCCGTCAATCTGTTTTTGGAGCAGATTTCTCTTATAGCTTATTTTCGGAACCGAATCCATATTGAAAACGCCTAGCACATGGGCCAGCTTTTTGGAATTATTGGATCTGAAAGCGATGGAAGCTCCATCAATCGGCGCCAGTTTTGTAAAATACGGAACGCCCTTAAAGGCTTTCGTGATGCGCCAGTCTTTCGCATCTCCGCGAAATACGGCAGGAACGCTTCCGTCGTACAGATAGAAATAAGGCTCCTGAATCCTTACATAGATATTTTTAAAAGGTATGCTGTCGGGAGAAAAAGAAATCCTTTCCATTTTCTGATGCTTCAAACTGGAATCCAGCGACATCAGATAGGAAGGAAACTCATAGTTTCCCAGATAGATCCGCTGGCCTCGAAAGCCCGCAATATAATACGAACTGTACTTTAATCTGAAAGACGCGGAATACTCTGCAGGATGGTGGGGATATCGTCTTATAAAGGGGTTGCTGTGGTGCATCACCTCTTCTGAAGACATATACAGAAGCGCAACAGCCGATATGCTAGCCGCTATTGCTACAGCTATCCATTTGGTCTGAGCCAAAAAACTATAGCCAGTATTGCGAGCCTTCCCTACCGATGCATCTAAAACAATTGCGGAGGCAGCCAGAAAGACAAAAACAATATTGAACACCAGATGCGCATTCCAGCCCATCTTTTCCAAAATCCCTCCGCAGGAGCACGGAATAAAAGAGCTGTAGTTCAGTATAATAAAAATATAGGCCGTAAACATAACCATGAGAGAAAGTGCGCAATAAAGGCCAATATGGCGAAGTCTGCCAATCAGAAGAAACAGTGCCGCAATTAATTCTGCTGCAAGCACCAATACGGAAATCCATCGGGCAAAAGCGCTCAAAAGCGGAGACTGCCCGAGCTGCACCTGAAAATTTTCAAAATCAAGCATTTTGCTTACCGCGGCATAAACAAATAGAACAGCAAACAGATAGCAGACTGATTGGATAAAAACCGTTTTGATGCTCGCACTCCATTTCATAATCCTAAAGTTTAAATATGGCTGCACTACGTTAAACTGATGCGGCCACCATAATGATATGCAAATCTAAAACCGTAAGATTTATCATCCATTATCAGAATCACGTCTAAACTTTTCAAAAGCAGGCAGATTTGATCCATAATCTTTAAAATAAAAAACGCGCTGTAAATCGCAAGATTTGCAGCGCGTCCGAACCTCCGAAAAAATAATGCAGGCAGCTGAAAACTGCCTGCATTCCCATTATTAAGCAAAATTAATTCTGAGCAACATAAGAACTAAACCCTTTAACAGCAAAATCAAAGCACAGATTAAAAGCGGCCTGACCCCGAAGCTGCGCCGTTCCTCCCATCAGGATGGAAGAAAGCTTGGCCTCTTCATCTTTATATTTTCTCACATTCTGAAAATAGCCCGTCACAGCATTGTAGGCACCAAATACAGTTCCTTTAGTGGTTGCCATCTGCTGTGTGGGATGGCTCATCGCATACTCAAAAGCATTGTCCACCATATTGTTAAAGCAGGCCGATAATTCCGCGTTTCTCCCTTCCTGCAGTTTTTTAAGAACCTCTCTTCCTGGAGCCATAGCATGCTGGATCAGTTTTTTAACCTCCTTATCGGATATGCGTGTCTTTGTCCAGTAATTAAAAACGGCTTCCAGACTGCCAGCCAATGCATCTGAAATCCCCATAACCTCATGAGCCTGCTCGAGACGGTCTTTCGCATTTGAAGTATGGCGTATGCGCACCGTGCTGGTTTTGGACTGCATGGCAGCATTGAGCGTATTGGCGCATACAATCCGGATCGGCGTAAAAGCTGCCGTTATGCTGCCGCTTCCGTCATGGGAGGTGGTGAGAAAAAGATACTTCTCAATCAGGTCCTCCTTTCCCACACGGATATAGTCAGGCAGTTTTGCGGTGATAAAGATCTTCTCGCCATTTCCCAATGCTCCTGCGGTTTCATATAAGATGCCGTCACCGCCCACGATGCTGTCAAAAAAAGAAAATGCATCCCTGTTCTGCACGATATGATAATCCTTCCCGACAACTCCCAGCACCGTATCGGTATCAGTCCGTACTGTACTGCAGTAATCTGGTATATCCAGCCTGCCAGCAGTTATAAAGTCCTGCGTTACAATTGGAGCTGAAGGCGTATAAAGCCTTCTTTTCTCCACTTCAAAATCCAGCCCTGCGTGGGCTATTGCCTCGGCGCTTGTCGGATAGTCTTCCACTGCCTGTCCCAAATTGTGCCAAGGCTTTTCCTTCACGCTGAAAAAACTGTGTCTTCCATTCCCGTCGTTAAAATGAATATGATGTGCCATGATTTCTGATTTTTAAATGATTAAACGCCATATTTAAAATGGCACGTCTTCTGTTGCCCTGTCTTTTCCCGCAGCACTTCTGCTGTTACCTTTCTGTGCCTTACCCTCGCTTCCATTAGCATTAGCATTAGCATTAGCATCAGTATCAGTATCAGTATCAGTATCAGTATCTATCTTATTGCCGCTTCGCTTGGCAAAAGCAAGAAAGCTGATTTTGTCGACATGAAAGTCAATGCTCCCTATCGGATTCCCATCGCTGTTGATGTACACATGCATGCCCAGCCTTCCGCTTAAAAGCACCACTGCCCCTTTCTTAACCCACTGCCCTGCCTTCATGCTTATCCAATACGAACAGCTGATAAAGGTCACAACTTCTTTAAACTCACTGCTCCCCGCTGGCTTATAGCGGTCATTAACCGCTATGCTGAAGCTCAAAACCTCTTTTTCCCCTACTTTAACCGCTTTTGCATCTGATGCAACTCTACCCGTAATTTCCATAACCTTAAAATTTAATAGTGAATAAATAATTGCCAGCTGGCCAATAGCTAATGAATGCTTAATGAAACGCTTACCCAATAACTGCTGATCCAGCCGCTTCCCTTACTCCCGCTCCGCCCCTTCAAAAAATTGTTTTCAAAAGAAAAAACGGAAAAAAAGAAAGCAAGAGCCAAGCGCAGGCTCAAGGATGCGGAGTGCTATAAGTCCCGAAGGGCTGGCGAAGTGAAACGCAGCCAGTTATGCGCATGCAGTATACGGCTGGCGCTATCTTGGCTGCCCTTTTTAGCCGTTTCGAATGAAAACAGCATTTCCCCGTTTTTTCTCTTTATGGAAAAACTAAAAAGCAGCTGCACTTAAAATTCGAACTCTGCTTCTCAATCCTATAAAGAGGCAGACTGGAAACCATGGGCAAAAATTACCGACTCGCAGTTTTTCCTCAACAGCTGTTATACCGGCACCCACAATTTTAACGGAAATATCGAAAGATGCCCTGCCTGGCGGCACCTCAAAGATTTTTTACATTCTTATCAAGAAAACATCGGCCCAGCCGATCAGCGAGGAACCTGCTTCAGAATAATTTGAATCATTCCGTAAATTCCTAATAAAGGAAAACGCACCAGTTTGGGTGCTTTTTTATGTCCTGAAAAATAAGGCTTTTCAAAATTTGTTATTATATGTAACATAAATATTTTTAAAATTGTTCTTATCTGTGCTAATTTTGATCCGTATAAAAATGAACAGATCATGGCCAGGGCTATTGTACACATCGACATGAACACGTTTTTCGTCTCCTGCGAAAGGCTGACCAATTCAGAACTCAACGGCATACCGCTTATTATCGGAGGCGGTGAAAGAGGCGTTGTGGCTTCGTGCTCCTATGAAGCCAGAAAATTCGGCGTGCGTTCTGCCATGCCGATCCATATGGCCATGAAGCTCTGCCCTCAGGCAAAAATCATGAAAGGAGATATGGAACTCTATTCGAGGCTCTCCCATGACATTACCGAAATCATTCAGGAAAAAGCGCCCGTGGTGGAAAAAGCCAGCATTGATGAATTTTATCTGGACATCACCGGCATGGATAGATTCCACGGCAGCTACAGATGGACCGATGAGCTCGCGCAGCGCATTACAAAAGAAACAGGCCTTCCTCTCACCTTTGCGCTTTCGGTCAATAAAACCGTATCGAAAATCGGTACAGGGGAAGGCAAGCAGAAGCAGAACCTTGAAATTCCTGAACATCTTGTCCAGTCCTTTTTAAATCCGCTCTCCATTAGAAAAATTCCGATGGTCGGCCAGAAAACCTTTGAGCTTCTTTCCCGAATCGGCATCCGCACCATCCAGACACTCTCTGAAATGCCTGCCGAATCCCTGCAGCAGATGATCGGCAAAAACGGAACCGAACTCTGGAAAAAAGCCAATGGCATTGACAACACGCCTGTGGAGCCCTACACGGAAAGAAAATCAATTTCAACCGAAGACACCTTTTCCCAGGACACTATTGATGTGCTGAAAATCAACAGAATCCTGCAGAGAATGGTAGAGAAACTGGCCTATCAGCTGCGTGCAGAGCAGTGGCTAACCTCAACGGTGACCGTGAAGATCAGGTACGCCAATTTTGATACCGAAACCAAACAGTGCAGGGTGCCATACACCTCAGCGGATCATATTCTGACCCAGACGGTGATAGAGCTCTTTACCAAACTGTACCAGCGCCGAATGAGGCTGCGCCTCATCGGAGTCCGCTTCAGCGGACTGGTCAGGGGAACCTACCAGATTGACCTTTTCAATGATACCGAAGAAATGCTGGCACTCTATCAGGCTATGGACAGAATGAAGACCCGTTACGGATTTGATGCCGTGATGAGATGTGCCGGCGCATCTTTCAAACCCAATAATAAAGACGAAATTTTAAAACGCAAAAAATAGATCATGTACCTCAACTGCCACTCTTTTCATTCCCTGCGCTACGGCACCATTCCGCTGGATGATCTGATAAGACAGGCAGCGGATTGCGGTGCCACGGCGGCAGCTTTAACCGATATCAATACCGTAACAGGGATTTATGATTTTATAAGAGGATGCGAAGCCTTAGGAATAAAACCGCTTGTCGGGATAGAATTCCGCTGCAGGCACAAATTACGCTATATCGGTCTTGCCAGAAATGCTGAAGGTCTGGCGGAAATGAACCGTTTTCTGACACAGCACAACTTTGACAAAACAGTTCTACCCCTTGCGGCCCCCAATTTTTCCGAAGTGTCCATTATCTATCCTTTGGAGAATGCTCCATTAATTTTAAGAGAGAATGAATATATAGGCATTCGTCCCGAACAGCTTCAGAAACTGATTGTATCGGAATGGAAAAGCAGGCAGGAAAAAATGGTCATACTCCAGCCTGTCACTTTCAGGACCAAAAAAGAATACGAACTCCATAAAATTCTCCGCGCCATTGACCTGAATACCATTTTCTCTAAATTGAAGCCCGCCGATTACTGCAGACATTCGGAAATCATGGTAGCGGCTGAAAGGATACTGTCCTGCTACGGGCAGTATCCCGGAATTATAGCCAATACCGAGAAAATTATCAGAGAATGCAATTTTGAGTTTGACTTCAAAACATCCAAAAACAAGAAATTTTACACCAATAGCCGAAAAAACGACATGTCCCTGCTGACCGCTCTGGCGAAAGACGGTCTGGAATGGCGATACGGAAAAAACAATCCAGAGGCTGAATCCAGAATGCTTAGGGAGCTGGAAATAATTGACCAGCTGGAATTCAGCGGGTATTTTCTCATCACATGGGATATCATAAAATACAGCAATTCTAAGGGATTCCTCCATATCGGAAGGGGCTCGGGCGCCAACAGCATTATTGCCTACTGCCTGGGAATAACAGACATCTGCCCTTTGGAGCTTGATCTTTATTTTGAGCGCTTTCTGAATGAAAACCGCAAAAGCCCTCCCGATTTCGACATCGACTGGTCTTGGAAGGAAAGGGATGTGATCCTTGAATATATATTCGGCCGCTACGGCTATGAAAATGTGGCATTCTGCGGCACCAATGTGGAATTCAAATACAGATCCATATTCCGTGAGGTTGGAAAAGTATACGGTCTTCCCAAAGAGGAGCTTGATGCTCTGGCTAAAAATCCGATGGCACTGCATTCCCAGAATAAAGTCGTCAAAAAAGTTCAGGAATACGGAATGCTGCTGCTAAAATATCCCAACCAGCGAAGCATGCACTCCTGCGGCATACTGATATCCGAGGAGCCGATAACCAATTATTCCGTGCTGGAAATGCCTCCAAAAGCCTTTCCGATAGTGCTCTTTGATATGCATACAGCAGAGGATATCGGGCTGGAAAAATTTGACATCCTCAGCCAGAGAGGCATCGGACATATTGATGACACGGTAAAAATAATTGAGCAGAACAGAGGCATTCGCATCAATATCCGCGATACAAGAATCTCAAAAAACGAAGCGTCCGCAAACGTCTATCTTGCCCAGGGCAGGACAATAGGGTGCTTTTACATTGAAAGCCCGGCTATGCGCGGACTGCTTCGCCGTCTGAAATGCGGCGATTATAAAACACTCGTGGCGGCATCATCGATTATCCGCCCCGGAGTGGCTCAGTCCGGAATGATGAAGGAATACATCTTCCGCCATAACAACCCGTCAAAATTTGAATATTTTCATCCGGTTTTTGAAAAGGAGCTTGGAGAAACCTACGGCATTATGGTGTATCAGGAAGACGTGATCAAAATTGCCCTGCATTACGGAGGGCTTTCCGCCGCTGATGGGGACATTCTGCGTCGTGCCATGTCAGGCAAAGGACGCTCGAAAGCGGCGCTCCAGAAAGTAAAGGACGATTTTTTTATTTCAGCCGCGGCAAAAGGGCATCCCGAAGCGCTGAGCCAGGAAATCTACCGCCAGATAGAATCCTTTGCGGGCTATTCCTTCTGCAAGGCGCACTCTGCATCCTATGCCGTGGAAAGCTACCAGAGCCTGTACCTGAAGGTGCACTACCCCATTGAATTTATGGTTGCCGTCATAAATAATCAGGGAGGGTTTTACAGAACTGAAATCTATGTGCACGAAGCCAGAATGGCCGGCGCTGTCATCCATACACCCTGCGTGAACAGAAGCGGATATGAAACTGCTCTTTATGGCAGCAATATCTATCTGGGTTTTATGCACCTGCAGGGCCTTGATTCCAAACTCTCGCAGTTCATCGCTTTTGAGCGCGAGAGAAACGGCATTTATAAATCTCTGGAGGATTTCATAAACAGGGTTCCCATGGGCATTGAGAATGTAAAGGTGCTTCTTTTCATAGGCGCTTTCCGCTTTACGGGAAAAACCAAAAATCAGCTGCTGGTGCAGGTAAGCCTTCTGATGAACAATTTCAAGCCCGAGAACCGCGGGCTTATGCTCATTGAGCAACCTGCCAAAGAATTTAAGCTGCCTGTTCTGGAGCGCTCGGTATTTGAAGATGCCTTTGATGAAATCGAGCTTCTGAATTTCCCTGTTTCCTGTACCGTTTTTGATCTGCTTCAGACCAATTATCGCGGGGATGTGATGGTGCGCGACCTACTGAAACACCATAAAAAGCAGGTCCGCATGCTGGCTTACCTGATCTCGACCAAACAGGTGCCCACCAAAAGGGGCAATATGTATTTCGGGACATGGATTGATCATGAAGGAGCCTACTTTGATACAGCGCATTTTCCCGACAGTCTGGCAAAAAATCCATTTCAGGGAGGAGGCTGCTACCTGCTATTGGGAACCGTGGAAATTGACTATCATTTCCCGACCATCACCATTTCAAGGATGGCGAAAATGCCTTTCATTCCTGACCCAAGATATTCGGACTCAGACAAAAGGTATACCACGCAGCACAATATCAAACAGGATGTCAGCAGCACACACAGGCAGCCATATCCGCAGGATCATGAAATAAGCCTGCCTCGCCACAGAATGAAATTTTGATTTTCTTGCATAAGCCCTGATTAAACATAAAACCCCTAATAATTTTCAGCAGCAATCCTTTGCTTATTTCAGGGCTTTAAATAGGCATAATTTATGCGACCTTTACTACAGCTTCTTTTGAAGCAAGCTTATCTTTCTGCAATATAGAAAACTAACCTGATTTACTCTTACTGGTCAAAATCATACTTCAAAACAATCTTATAAAAAACAAAACATAGATAAGCTCCAGATAGAGGATGCGGAGTGCTATAAGTCCCGAAGGGCTGGCGAAAGGAACTAGAGCCAGTTATGCGCATGCAGCATACGGCCGGCGCTATCTTGGCTGCCCTTTTTAGCCGTTTCGAATGAAAACCAATCTGAACTATAAAAACATCTTTGTCAATTATATAAATGCAAAATGCTAGCACCACCTCGTTCCTGCAATCAGCAAGATGAACGGTTGTTTAACAACCGCCTATCTTACCACCCATTGCCTCGGAACTCGGCGGTGGAGAAACTTAAAAGAAGAGAGTTTGAAAACAATGAAAAGGAAAAATGATGGAAAGAGAAAATTCAAACAGATCACGCAGAATAACCCTGCGCCTGACAGAGAAAGAGTATGCAAAAATTGAAAGCCAGTTCAAAGCAAGCACCCGCAGAAAATTAAGCGATTATATTCGAAAACACTTATTCAGCAGACCGATCACAAGCAAATACCGTAACCAGTCATTAGACGAACTTATGGAAGAAACCGTCGTACTTTCTTCAGAACTCCGTTCAATTGGAAACAACATCAACCAGATTGCCAGAAAAGTAAATACACTGAAAATGATTCCCGACTTCAAAGGGCATCTTTATCTGTTTGAAGTGCAGAGAAAAAAGCTTTTTGATAAAATGGAAGAAGTTTCCAGTCACACCCAAAAAATATCTGAGCGATGGTTGCAGTGATAAAAACCAGCCGTTCAATAAACAGCATTCTCAACTATAACGAAAACAAAGTTAAGGAAGGAGTGGCTGAGTGCATCAATGCCGTAAACTATCCATTGGAATTGGAGAAGTTAAGCTTTACCCAGAAACTGAACCGTTTTTTAAACCTGTCTTCGCTTAATGAAAACACAAAACGGACCAGCGTTCACATATCGCTCAATTTTGATCCGTCGGAAAATCATTCTAAAGAAAAGCTGATTGAAATTGCGGACACTTATATGGACAAAATAGGTTTTGGGAAACAGCCCTATTTGGTCTATCAGCACCATGATGCGGGACATCCTCATCTGCACGTAGTCACAAATAATATCCAGAGAGACGGGAAAAGAATTGATCTGCATCTGATAGGCGTTAAAAAATCAGAACCTGCAAGAAAAGAAATTGAAGATATATTTGGGCTGGTAAAAGCGGAAGGTAGAAAACAGAAAGAAGTTTTCACTTTAAAACCGATAAGTGTCGGCAGAGTCGAATACGGAAAAGCAGAGTCAAGAAAAGCAATTAATTCAGTTTTGAATAAGGTTCTATTTGATTATAAATATTCAAGCCTGCCTGAACTCAATGCAGTTCTAAACCTCTATAATGTTCATGCTGACAGAGGGACTGAGGAATCGAGAGTTTTTAAAAACAATGGACTGCTTTACAAGATACTTGACCAAAATTCTAAACCGATAGGCGTCCCAATAAAAGCCAGCGAATTCTACAGCAGACCTACCTTAAAATTTTTGGAAAGAAAGTTTAAGTCTAATGAGTCAGAGAAAGAGTCTTGCAAAAAATATGTGAAGAATGCATTAAAAATGGCTTTCTATCGTGAAAGCATATTTTCTCCCGAAAAATTATCCAAAGCATTGGAAGGAGAAAGCATTCACATGATACTGAGAAAAAGCAAGGAAGGACAGCTTTATGGAATAACTTATATTGACCACAAAACCAGATCCGTTTTCAACGGAAGCAGTCTGGGAAAAGAATTCAGTGCAAAAGGAATTCAGGAAAACTGTGCTATGAACATTCTTTCACTTGAAAGAAAGTATCAAAATTCTATTTCAACAAATTCTGAAAACTTTCAAGATCTTAAATCAAGACAGTATATCAAAGAAAATCTGGTAGATATTCTTCTTCGTGGAGAGAGAATAACTGACTAAGTTTCGAAAGAGTTTACACCAAAAAAGAAAAAGAGACTATATAATGGTATTTGAAAAGCTAAGGGTGTAAAAATGCATCCTTAGCTTTTTCTACCAATATTCGTTGGAATATCAAATTATACGTAACTCAATTAATTCGATTCATTCACTAAGACAATTGTTTATCAAAAAACTCCGCAATTTTAGTAAGATTCGTGTCATTTTTATTGAAGAGATAATCTACAATCATTATCACCAACTCATCTCTAGTTTTATTTCTTGCTCTCAACTCGGAATCTATGTATTTATAGAAAATTTTACCATTAGAATCTTTAGACAAGTCATTTTCACTTTTATATTCTTCAATTATATTCTGTAAGCTCTTTTGCTGAAATACATAATCATTCAATAGCTTAAATATTTCACGATCAACTTTACTTATCAAGCTTTCTTTTAAATATTTTTCTAGACTTTCAATTGGCAAATAGTTTAATGGTATATTATTAGTATATTGTTTATTTGCGAGATAAGCCTTTGAAGCTTGTTTGACATCTCCATCCAGCACAATCATAATTTTGGAAGTCTTACCTACCAAATTACTATTTACAACCTCTTCTGCAAGATCTATTACATTTGTATATCCTCCACAGGGTAGTACATGAACGAGTCTATTGGAAAGTAAATTCTTTTTTTTCAAAATTTTATTTATAATGGACTTAGCCAAATCATCTTCAACTAAAAATATATGATCATATCCTGAATGATCATATAAAATTCTTGTTGCATAAGCAGGATAACAAGGATTTAACACGTCAAGAGAATCATCAGGATATCTTTCAATAAAAAATATATTATCGGGTAAAATGCCTGAAATCAGTTCAATTGAATGTGTTGAAAAATATATTGCGTAATTGAATCGCGTCGAAATTTCCTTCAGGAAATTTATCAATCGTTTTAAAGAACTTGGATGTAAAGCTAATTCTATTTCATCTAAAAACATTAAGCAAGGCTTTAACAAACTTGCCCGATCATTATTTCTAATGTAAATAGAGTTTAAAATACTAACCATCAAATTTTCACCAGTTGACATATGGAACTGGCTAACTCTTTTTTCACCTTTTTTATAATAAAATATATCTCTGGTAAAATTTGATTTACTATCAATATCCTTCCACTTTAACACAAATAATTTTTCATAAAAGTTTTTATTATTTTGCAATATAATTCCTAAATTTTCTTTAATAAAATCTGGTGCCTCTGTAAGCTTTGTAGTATCAATGGTATCAAACTTTTTTAAAGTTTCATAATTTGTATTTCTAAATCTGTTTCCAAAAATTAGAGAACCTTCATAAAACCCCTTAATTGTCATTTTTCCATTTGAGAATTTTTTCCATTTACCAGATTCCTTGAACCAAGCTCTTTTTGCGCCATTCAATTCAAAATCAATTCTAGAATCTTCTTCTGTTATTCCAAAATAATCATTCATTGGCAATGTAAAAAAAACACAGGAGGCTGCAGTCACAACAGTACTTTTTCCCGATCCATTCTGCCCAGTTATTGCATAAAGTCCTTTCTCAATAGGTAAATTAATTTCTAAATTTTCAATAGATTTAATTTTTTTAATATTTACTTTAAGTTTCATAATATATTTGTTTTATGAAAATGGATTAATTTCAAATTTTTCTATACTTGTTTTTCGGGTATATTTTATGGGCATCTCTAATAACCTGTAAATTAGCTTTATGATTAAAAGATATCCTATATTTTTTTTAACCATATAACTTTTTCATACTGTAATGCTCACAACTAAATAACTTAAATTCTCCATATCTTGTTAATTGCAAATTTTAATCTTTGTAGCAGATCGTCTTCGATAATTATATATATAAAATTTTTATATTTTCTCACACTGCAAACCGAACCTTCTAAGTTCCAAAATTTTAATGTTTTAAATTATTTAAGATGTATAAAAGGCGGAATTTGTATCGATATTATAATCTTATTGATATTCAAAAACTAAATTCAATTGTGAGTTAATAATGATATTTGATATTATAACAATTTAAATCATGAGGTCAGTTTTATCTTCTTCTAATAAAAACTTTAGTCATTAGTAAAATCAAAAATATTAATTATGTAATTAATAAAAACAAGTGTTTATACCTAAATATCTAAACCAAATTTCACTAATACCACCACTATTGTTAAGCTATTTTTTCCTTGTTCTAAAATTCTAGAGCTTCAAAAATCTCTGCCAGGCGAGTTCCGAGCAGAAGGGCAACAAGATATCGTTTGTAATACAGACGGGAATCTGGCATATTACAGGAACGAGATGGACTTTGACATTTTTCAAAAAAATAAATTACAATTTCTGAAAAGAAAAAAGAAAAAACAAAGCATAAAAATATGTTGTCAGATAGCAAAAACACTATAATTCACTGAGTATAAAAGAAGAAGAATCAAACTCGACATATGTGCATTTTTGCTCTCTGCTTTTATATAAATTTGCTATACTTTTCTTTTTAGAATACTTTAATTTAAACCTAACTTTGTCTTCCTTTTTTTCTTTATCCATCCCGCAAATATTTAATCATAATAATACCAAAATCTTTTTTTACATACTTTAAAGTTTTCATTCTTAAACTTCAATATATATTCAATACTTTAGCACAATCATTTTTATTAAACACTTACTTTAGCACAAACGATGATTATATAAAATCACATTTGTAACTGAAAATTTATTGCAAGTATTAACATAATCAACACACTAAGTTTTATAGTTTATCAAACCTATGTAGTTTTACATTAGTTCAGCCTCTTGAGGAAGCTTAATGGTTTTGATGAATTTAATTAAGAATGTGCCAACATATAGAACATTCAAGGAGAGTTAATGAAATTACTCTAAAAATATCATATTAATATATGGTTAAAAGAAAGATTTTAATTAAACATGGAAAGAAGTACATGCACAAGTTATAAGCAACTTTTTTTCCTAAAGAAATTGGACAAATTACAACCATAATTCATAAAGTGGGAAATAAATACATCCACCATTAATAAATACTTAAGATTAAAAAATGTTATCAAACGAGTTAAAATCAAAAATCAATAAACTTTGGGATAAATTCTGGAGCAGAGGAATTACAAATCCTATCACAGCCATTGAGCAAATTTCTTATTTGCTTTTTATGCGGAGAATTGACGATGCAGACTCTCTTGAAAAAGCTAAGGCAATTTTTGAAGAAAAAGGTTTTAATTCAATCTTTGAAGGAAATGAAGAAAGTAGATGGTCATATTTTTCAGAAAAAGACCCTGAAACAATGTTAGAAATTGTTTCCACTAAAGCTTTTCCATTTATTAAAACACTAAATGATCCGTCGCAACCTTACACGAGGTACATGGAAAATGCTGTATTCATAATAAATAATTCTGCTTTGTTGGAGGAAGCAGTTGTAGTTATAAATGAAATTTTTGATGAAATTAGAATACAGCAAGAATCTGGTCAACAATTCCAAGACACTCAAGGTGATGTTTACGAATATTTAATCAATGAAATTGGATCTGCTGGTAAAAATGGACAATTTCGTACACCTAGGCATTTAATTCAGTTTATGAGTGAAATCATAGATCCCGACTGGACAGATAAAATTTGCGATCCTGCATGTGGTACAGGAGGATTTTTAGTTGGTGCATATCAACATATTTTAACGAAACACACTAGTCCTAATGAAATTACAGAAGATGAAAATGGATTTAAAAGATTTAAAAGATTTGGTGGGGATCTAATTTCAAAATTAGAAGTTTGGGATAGATTGAATGAAAAAGCATTTTTCGGTTTCGATGTAGATCAAACAATGGTGCGAATTGGTTTGATGAACTTAATGCTTCATGGAATTAAAATTCCACAAGTTGAAAATACAGATACGCTTTCCAAAAAATACGACCAATTACATCAAGATGGAGAATATTCTGTGATAATGGCGAATCCACCTTTTACAGGTAGAATTGACAAGGGTGGAATGAGTGGCAATTTGAAAATTGATGGTACGCAAAGTGAATTGCTTTTCTTAATTCGTATTTCAAAAATGTTGAGTTCTGGAGGAAAAGCCGCAGTGATAATTCCAGAGGGTGTATTATTTGGAGGTAGTAAAGCACAAAGACAGACTAGAGAAATACTTTTAAAAGACAATCAATTGGAAGCAGTTATTTCTTTACCAAGTGGTGCATTTAAACCGTACACGGGAGTTAAGACTGCTATATTGGTTTTTACCAAAGTAAAAGAACAAAGTGAAACTTGGCATACTGAAAAAGTCTGGTTTTATGAATTGAAAAATGATGGTTATAGTTTAGATGATAACCGCAGAAAACTTGCAGAAAACCCTTTGCCGATAGCTGTAGATGCTTACAAAAATCGTAAAACCCAAACTCCCATTGATAGAACTAGTCAGTTTTATGTTGAGATAGACGAAATAATAGCGAATGGTTTAGATCTAAGTTACAACCGATATAAAAAGTTTGAATACGAAGAACAAACCTATGAGCCACCACAAAAAATCTTAGAAGCCATATTTAAATTGGAAGAAGAAATTCAACTAGATATGCAGGAACTAAAAAATTTAATAGGATAATGTGGTATAAACATAAAATACATACTCTTTGTCACATAGTCGGTGGCATACCTGCACCTAAAAATGAAAATGGTGCGTTCAATTCTAATGGAATTCCTTTTGTTAGAATGAGAGATCTGGGAAGATATCATTTGACAACAAATCTAAATGCTACAGATAACAAGATTTCAATAGAATATGCTTTACATAACAACTTTAAGCCTATTCCAAAAGGATCAATATTGTTACCAAGAAGTGGTTCTGTTGGTTTGAACCATAGAGCTATATTAGCTGAAGATTCTATTATTGTGAGTCATATTTGCGCATTAATTGTAAAAGATGAGAGCAAAATCAATAATCGATTTCTTTATTATTGGCTTACTAAATATGATATGAATAAGATTGCAAAAAAGACAACAGGTCTCGATGCAATCACCTTCAGTGACTTAGGAAATATAGTGGTATCCTACCCCGATATTGAAACCCAAAACAAAATTGTTGCTGTTTTAGATAAAGCAAATTCTATATTGGATAAGCGTGAAATAACTATTCGGAAATTTAATGAATTACTTAGTGCAGTTTTTTGGGAAATGTTTGGAGATCCGACTAACGCAAACAAATATCCACTACGATGTTTAAATATGGACAATGCTCTGAAATTATTAGGTGGATATGCATTTAAAAGTTCAAATTTCCAAAATACTGGTATTCCAGTAATAAAAATAGGTACCGTCAACAAAGGTTTCTTTGATATTAAATCGTTATCCTTTCTATCTGAATTGAAATCAGAAATACACCAAAAATATATTGTATACCCCGAAGATATTTTAATTACATTGACTGGCACAGTTGGTAAAGACGATTATGGAAATATCTGTAAAGTTGAAAGACATTATCCAAATTACTTGCTTAACCAAAGGGTGGCTAAGCTAATAATTAATGAAACTATATATAATAAAGATTTTATTTTTTACCTATTTAAACACCAAAAAATTAAAACTTTAATACAAAAAAAGGGAAAAGGTGTTCGACAGGCGAATATAAGTACTAATCAAGTTGAGACCCTAGAGCTAATTTACCCGCCAATTCATTTACAAAATGAGTTTGCCTCCAAAGCAAATACCATACAATCTATAATTAACAAGATTACCACTGCTAAAGAAGGAGCGACAAGTTTATTACACAGTCTTTCACAACAAGTTTTTTCTGAACGTATTACAATTGATGTAGATGCAGAATTAGATTCTCTATTAAATGCAATTGACATAGAGAAAAAAGATAATGAAAATAATATTGAAACATTAAAAAATGATTTAACCTTTCTTCAGCGATTGATTGACAAGCTTGAAGATCAAGATTTTGAAAATTCCAAACAGTACGAAAAAGCTAAATACGCAGTTTTCAGAATAATGAGGGAGGAATCAAATCTTATAAAACAAAATTTTAATTTTGATGAAAGAAAAATAACTTTACAACTCTAATGAAACTAATATCTTTTTCTATACCAAAAAACAAGCTAAATACTGGTTTTAGAAGTCTAAAACCGGGATTTGAAATTAAATTTCACAATGAAAAGGATGAAGTGACTATGACTAAATTTAGTCCTTTTTGTTTTGCTGGCTTAAATGGAAGTGGTAAGTCCAACGTACTGGAAGCTTTAGCTAACATCTTCTATCATTTAGAAGTAATGTCTGCCAGAATACTCCCCGACTCCATTCGTAACCAAGAAAATTTTAAACGTAGTGTTTGTGTTGTAGATGTTTTTAAGCTTGAATACCTGATTGGATTGAAAGATTCTTCTTCAGACGGGATAGAATCACTAACCAAAGTCATCATAACTAAAGATTTTGGAAATGAACCAATAATGCAAATTAAACCATATCCTTTTGACAATGAAGAAAAGCCTCTTATTGTATCATTTGAATCAGGTGAAGAAAAAAGTGCACCATCTAAAATCTTCTTACCAGACCATATAATAGGATATTCATCAGGCGAAAATGAGTTATTAAGTTTACCGTTTATCAAAAGTAGATTTTTACAATTAGACGAATATAAAGAAGCTACCAAGGCTGAACTTCGTGAATATAAAGAGCCTGAAAATAGTCTTATTTATATTGACAATGACATGAGCCAAGCAGTTTTACTTTCGTGCCTTTTATTTGAAAGTGAAGCTACACTAGCGCCAATTAGAGATATAGATAATACTGGAATATTAGGGCTAAGAAGGTTTACAATTTACCTTACTTATCAAAAATTTGATTTTCAGAAAGAATCTGAAAATGTATTTAAATCATTAGAAGGAAATTTTAATAAACCTGAAATACAGGAAGAATTACCCAAACAAATTGAGAAGCTAAAAAAATGTGCCAGTTTTTGGTATGAAGATGAAGAAGGTATTTCACTCGATTATTTTGTAAATGACTCCACTAAAAATGCTTTTAAAGTTCATTTCGAAAGTTCGTTTGAATTATTTCAGCTATTTCACCTTTTCTATATTCTTAATAATCATTTCATAGGTAAAAGTAATGTAGAAGATGTTTATCAATCAAAAGGTAACTATACAGACTGGAAAATACCAGTTGGCGGTCCCGCCGATGATGCTTTTTATTTTCTGCAATATTATTTAATTAAACAGGAAAAAAAATCAAACAAAATTTTTGATTTATTATTAAGAGATTTAAGTGATGGTGAACACCAGTTTTTGCACACAACTGCTATTTGTTTGATGCTTAAATCAAAACGAACATTACTACTTCTTGACGAACCAGAGACACACTTTAATCCTAGTTGGAGGGCTAAATTCATTAAAATTTTAAATGATAGTATTGAAGCAAGTCAGGATAAAGAAGAGGAAGAAGTAAGTTTTGAAGAGTCAAATACTCTCAAAAATATGATTCATTTAAGAAAAGATATTTTACTTACGTCCCATTCTCCATTTATCATATCAGATTGTATGCCTAATAATGTCGTTTTATTTGAGCGCAAGGATGATGGATCCGTTACAGCAAAAAAGGTTTCAGAATTAAACAATGCTTTTAATACTTATGGAACTTCAGTAGAATTAATATTGGATAAATTGTTTGATTATCGTCAATCGATTGGTGATTTGTCACATTCTGTTTTGAATGAGATCGATTTTAATAATCTAGATTCAGACGAAAAAGTACAAGAACAAAAGGCTAAACTAAGAGTTTTAGGAGAATCAATTGAGAAAGATATGGTATTAGCCAGATTGAATAGAATTTCATTAAATAACTAGTATGCTTCGTACTTATACTCCAATAGAGCACTCTATTTTTGAATTGCATAATATGCTTGAACATCTGGTTTGTCAAGTATGGTGTAATGCTTCAAATGATATTACTTGCTCTAATTTGCTTGATAGAAAGTTTGAAATAATTTATAACGCTTATTCTTGGCTAAAAATAGACGTAGATGTAATTTATGAAAAATGTAAAGATTTGACAGATGATGACAGAGCTGACATACGAGAAGCATTTTTTGTAAATAATTCGATTTCTGAATTGTGCAAAGGTACCTTAAAGCCAATTGAATTAGTTGACCTCCCTGATGTTGTTACTACTCACATGACATCACTGTTGAAAAAATTTTATACTCCTTTACTTGATCGTTCTGAAGTTTCAGGGGATAAACTAGAATATTATAATGCGTTAGTTGGTGAAAAATATAAAACATGCCCATGTTGCGGATTAGTTAAGATGGAATCAGCGGAATCTTACTATAGAGAAGATAATGATCACTTTTTTCCAATCTCAAAATACCCTTTTGCTTCAGTAAATTTTAGAAATCTTATACCAGTTTGTGAGAAGTGTAATAAAAAACGTAAAGGAACTAAAACACCACAAGAGCATAATGGGGTTGCATATTATGGATTTGAAGCTCGAAATGACATTGAAGTTTCGGTTGAAATAAAAAATTCTCCCACATTAAATTATTCGAAATTACAAAAAGAAGATGTTGAATTTAAATTTTCTGAAGATCCTGAAAAGAACAAAACTTGGGATTATCTATTTGGAATAAAAGAACGATACAACATCGAGGTCAGGGATTTTTCGTTTACGGAACTACGTGCAATAAAAAACAGAATTTATATGAATAAAGAAATAAATAATGGAAATTCCTATGATACTGTTTTAAACTTTGAAATAATGAATTACGAATTAGACAAATATAATGAATCGAAATTTTTAAAAGTTGCTTTCCTTAAAGAAATGAAAAATAAACCTGAATGGATGGCAGTTTATAATAAGCACTAATACTATTTGCAACTTAACAGCAAACATCAAAGAAAGTATGTGTCTAAAAGATTTAGAAACCAATATATGAATTATGCTAATGAAAAATTTCCAGAAGATATAAATATACTTATTCAAAAATGTGAAGAAGTAATTACAACAATACAACAAAAATTCCTAGATAAAGAATGTGTTATAGTTAAAGATTTATATCATCCAAAAAAAGGAAAAAGGCAGATTGATTTTGTTCAAAAATTACAATTAAACTGTAATGCTAAATTGTCACTAAAAAACAAAATAAACAATGAGGTTAAGGGATTATACGTTTTCGGAGAAATTGATAATTCGGGAGCAGTAAAACCAGTATATGTAGGCATCTCCAGAACTGTTTTTAGGAGACTTTATCAGCACTTATGGGGAACTAAACATAATGAAGCAAGCTTTGCGTATTTAATGGCAAAAAACAGATTAAATCATCGACAACATAGAAGTGCATTAAATCAAGAAGAACTATTCTCCGAACAGCAAAAGATGAAAAATTTTAGACTTGTAGTTATTCCTGAAGATCTTGAATATGATTTATATTTTATGGAAATATATATTTCAGGAAGGTTAAAGACAAAATGGAATAGTTTTAAAACACATTAATGCAGAAGATTATTATTTGAACAATGGTGTTTCCTCTATTTGACTATTAGAATTTATAATCCTTATATAAATAAAACATTGCCGAAATATTAATGTATTTTTGGAAAATGAAACTTCAGTTCAATCAATTCAATATTACTCAATAAAACTACTCAATTCTTTCAAATCATTTGAAAAATGGTTCGAAAATTGTCCCGTTAGGGCTAGGAATCTATGCCTCCATTTTAAACTATCCGCAAACATCTCTTCTTTCTATAGTAGCCGGAACAGGATTCTAACCAGCACCATACAGTTCTTATTAAATCCTAAGGAACTACTAAGAATTCAGTCATTCTACCAAATTAAATAAACTTCCCCATTTAACCAACTCCCCCTCACCGGCCAAAATCAAAATAATACGGACTCTGAGAAAAAAGAAAAAACACATAACTAACTAACCAGACAGCACAAAGACTTTATAAAAGCTGAAGATTCTTTAGTTTTCGATATGCATAAATAGTATTTCATTTGATTTCTTGCTAGTTTTTTTATATTTGTGTCAGGTGTTTTGGTACGCCTGCTCGTTCGTGCGAAGATTTCATCGACCAATAGCTAGATAATATAACCTTCAGAGCTTATTATCCGACTAAAGTTTACGAACGCAATATCTCAGGATGATAATCTTTGAACTAAAGGATTATATTATGGATACTATTGACTACTTTAAACTTCAAGCAAAAAATCTATACAGAGATTTCAAGACAAAAATTCTTGATTTTGACAAGGATCTTAATCGTTTTGCTTATGTATACAGCCCTAAATATTTTACTATTGATGCAATCGTGCATGACTTTGAAATCGACGAGGAAAATTTCACACTTATGAAGGCACAACATATAATCGCCAATATAGCAGGCTTTGATAAGTGGGGTACTCTGATAAAACTAACGGAGTCAGAATTGGAACTTGCAAAATTATTATTTGAGCATCAAGACAAAATTGATTTGATTTCATGGAATTTTTATATTGCCGATGCACAATCAATGAATGAAGAGGAACTAGATGCAGAGATTCAAGTAGAAATATTCAAACAAGTTGTTATTGAGGATAATATTTTCGACATGATAATAGATAGTTATCTTATAAAAGATGAATATTGATAATTGTTCCGATTTAATGATTATTTTAAATCATAATAAAAACGGATCAATTAAACGATTGGGTTCATTTCCAAATTAAAGTGTTAGATTTCATTTAGAATTTTTAAATCTTCGAACCTTTTACTGAAAGATTTGAACACAATAGCTGCTTTTTAACATCCTTTAACTTTTATGATCGTTGTCCTGAAATTTATTTTATATTTACTAAAGCATTTATAGTCAATACAGTAAAATGAATTATTCATTAATCAGAGGAATTAAAAAAGGAACTATTGTGTTTATTCATGGAAACTCATCATCTTCTGAAGTTTTTAAAGATATCATGAATTCAAACAAAATTACTCAAAGCAAGTTGGCTCTTGATTTGCCAGGTCATGGCAAAAGCACTGATATTCATAATGAAGAAGAGGATTTTACTATGAAATCATACTCTGAAAAAATCATATCAATTTTAAATCAAATTGATGATGATATTTTAATATGCGGAAATTCCCTGGGAGGACATATTGCAATTGAAATTTCTAAGAGAATAACAAGATTAAAAGGGCTCGTCATTTTTGGAACACCTCCTTTAAAAAAACCTTTAAATTTTGAAGAGGCAATTCTACCAATGAGTGAATTACAGATTTATAGCCTAGAATATGCAACAGATCTCGAAATTGAGACTGCTGTTAATATTATTGTATTTAATAAAAAAGTAGTTGATATTTTTATTAAATCTTACAAAGAAACCAATCCCAAAATAAGGAAAGCTTTGGCTAATGATTTTGCAAATAACAATTGGTCTAATCAATTTGAAATATTTACCAATCTTACAATTCCAAAATTTATTATTGCGGGAGCGCATGATACCTGTATAAAAACTGAATATTTGTTACAGGTGGTTAATAATAGTAAAGGAATTTGTGAACTAATTATTATTAAAGGTTGTGGTCATTATCCAAGTATAGAACAACCATTACAATTTATCGATATCATAAAAAAAATCACAGCCAAAGTTTTTACATAAAACCTTCTCTCAAACATTTAACAACCAATTCTGCCGAATTATTACAGTTTGATTTTTTAAAAATATTCTTTTTATGTGTATTGACTGTATGTTTAGAAATATACAATATATCTGCAATTTCGTTAACTCTTTTCCCTTGTCCCAATAATTTAATAATATCATTTTCACGTCTTGTAAATTTATTTGAATCATCAGTAGCAAGCATGTATTTGTTATTTAAATACTCAAAATGATAGATTGGTAATTTAGAATCAATAGGTAGAAAAGATATTTTATGATCAAAAGGTATTTTTAAATATGTTATATCAGTATGAATGCCAATCGTTTGTTGGATTTTACCGTCTTCAGAAATCGTGAGTGCCTTAACCTGATGCAAAATAATTTTATAATTCCCTTTTTTATCCTTTACGCGCATCAAATAAACTGTTTTGTAATTTTTAATATACTGCTTAGGAATAACATTTAGTTTTAAATTTAAGGATGTAGATTCTTTATATCTCATTTGGTGTTGATCTTCTGGATGCAATATATTAAGATATTTTATAAATGAAAAGTTTTTAGGATCAATACCTAGTAAAGGCTTAGTACCTTCACTAACATAGTCAAATTCAAGTGTGATCAAATTAAACACAAAGTAGTAAAAAGATCCCGCAGCAAAAAGAGCGGCAATCTGGTCTACTATCGCGAATACATTTATATTTTCTGCTGGTCTAAGAATTTTATTTTGAGACCTGAAAACATCAAACAGTTTTATAATACTTGTTGTCTCCATCCTATATCGTATTAAATGCAGTTTTAAATGTAATAAAAAATATTTTATAAGCATTAAAAAATTGAGTAACTAACTGTTTTATAAGATTATATGCGAAAAATACCAAGTATTAGGTATTTTTTAGGATGTAATTAAGATTGAAATTTACACTTGTATTTTAGAACCAGTCAAAATGAAATTATGTTCTAAGGCCGTTTTTGAAATATTTAGATTTTTTTTTAAAATAGTTCAGTCACGTAAAAGTAAAAATAGAAATATTGAAAAAAACTAACAATTTGTCTAATAAACACTCATCCTAAAACATAGAAATCATGAAAACACAAATTATTAAACCACTTATTCTAAACTTATTTTTAGTTTCAGCTTTTTTACTTACCTGTAAAGTTGAGGCACAAACAGATGAATATGAACAGGCTATCTCTCTTATAAAAGAGCAGCTAAAAGATCCGGAGACAACACCCGAAATAAGAAAGGTATTAAATGATGCTCTATTGCAAACTGAAGAAATATCGAAAGAGATCAATCAAGACCAGGAACAACCAAAAATAATTTATGCTCCTTACGAGCCAGTTATTAATGATGAAAAGGAACAAGCCAGAGAAAAAACAAATAATTTACGAGGTATTGTAAGTCCCACTTCTACAGAGATTCCAAATTCAAGCGGTACAACAAAAATTTCAAGCAATGCTAATTGAAATAAATATTCTTCATAAAATTAGATTATTTGCTATTTTATTATTCCCAACATTATGTTCTAATTTATTCGCACAAAATTATTTATATGACCAAGGTGGTATAAGTCTCTCCTATACAACCGAAGTATTAAAATATACCTATTGCGCCAAAGAAAAGGCCACTGTTTACCTTGTTAAAATTCGGTGGACATTGTCAAATAATTCAGGAAAAAATGCCAGGATATATTATGGATTAGTAAAACCCTCAAGCATGATATCATGGTGTACACCACCAGGCGAATATGATGTTGTTATACATACAAATTATCAACCGTCGGGAACTGGTTTTGGAGGTGCTGTAATTCTTAAATCCGGCGATAAAACTTTTGGAGATGATAGCGGTTGGTATTTTACTTCAACGGTAACCCCAGGCTGGAGTATTTCTCAAATTGATTTTGATACATCTCAAACAAATAAAGCCCCGTCAAATCAAGTTCTGATAGAGAAAAATAGTTCGCCTAAACAACCTACTTATGGTATTTCTCAACAAGGTGATGTAATCAATAATCCAGTGTCTAAAATTGATTATGCTCAAAAGCAAAAAGAAGAGAATAAGACAAGCGAAGATAGAATGAAAGCATGGCAAAATTCCTACATAGAAAACCAAAACCAAATTAATGCCATTAATAATTTGCATAATAATACTAAACTGCAACAACAGAACGAGCAACAATTACAATCGCAACAAAAATTAGCCAAACAAAAACAGGAACACGAAAAATTAAATCAAGTTCAAAAACAATTAACCGAACATCAACAACGCTATGAAAAAACACAAATTGAACTTGATAACGCAAAGAATACTTCAATGAACTCTTATCAGCAGTCTTTAAACAATGGTAAAAAAGATTCTGAAGCTATGCTGGACGCTACTCTTGCAGCAGCTAATCAAATTAGCGATCCTACTGGACAGTTGGCTTATACAGGTGTTGGTCTTGGATTATCTTTACTTATGCATTTAGGAGAAAAAAAAACAGAAAAATTGGAGGACGAGGCTAAAATTGAAGAAGAAAACAAGCGAATAAAATTGATTAAAAAGGCTAAAGAAAAATTTATTTCTGATGCTTTGAATATTAATAAATATGAATTTTCAGATTTATTGTCAAAAGAAAGATATGCAGCAATTTTAGTTATCCCAAAAAATCTTAATGCAGATAAACAAAAGGCATATTTTACAGTTGCCATTAAAGTGACTCAATATTCAGACAATACATATCCTTTAAAAGATGAAATAAAAAATAAAATATCTTCTAGTATCGATAAAACTCTAATCGATGGAAATGAAATTCACATGTTATATCCAATAACAAATTTGGATACATTTCAAGATGATTTTACAAAAAAAATGGGGAGTGCTCATTTAGTAAATTTAGAAGTGCAATTAGTAAACTTCAACAATAATCCATTTAGCAAACAAAATAATGAGTCAGTAAACAACAGGGATTTTTGGGGAGATCCAATAAGTAAAAAAAATACAATAAATAAAAAACAAACTGAAAAAGAAAAAAACTTTTGGGATAACTAAAAAAAAGCATATGAACTTTCTATATACAATAGGATTTATTTTAGTTTTTGTACAAACTCAAGCGCAAAACAATGCTTCTAAAGATATTGATGCACAATATCTATATCATAAAGCCGAAGATTCTTATAATAATAATTTATACACAGAATCTATTGACTTCTGTGAACAAACAGTTCAAAAATTAGGGTCAAAAAACAAAAAAATAGTTTTTTTGGAACTACAAGCATTCAATATGCTTTTAAGTAAAAAATGCAATAGCGCATATCTAAATTCGGAAAAAAATCAAATTAGAATTAAAAGTTATATAAATTTTTATCTAGAAAATTCTAATACTGACGATGAAAAGATTTTTAAAATAATGAAGTTTAAGGAAGATTGGGATTTATATCTAGATAAAGGTTGTCCACCAAGAAAGCCAATTAGTATTGATGATTTGGGTCTTGGCATTAAGGTACAAGCAGTACGCTATAAATCAATGCATCTTCTTCAAATTTATAGCATTGAAGATGGAATCATTAAAGAGAAAACAGGTATTTCATCAGGCTTCATTATTTTTTCCTTCTCTTTAGCAACAAATGATTATACCCAAAAAGATATATGTTCTTCGATTGACTTTGTTTATGACCTTAACGAATCTACATGGATAAATTATATTAATGCACGCTTACAATGTCTCGTAAAAAAAGAACCTAATGTCACTGAATTGAATTGTAGTATTTACGGTTTTTATAAGGGACAAGGTAAAGAAGGACAACTTTATCAATTTAAAATAATTCTGCCAGAAAATTAAATAAAATTTTAAAAATGGAAAAAATTATCAATCAACTAATTTTATTTCCCGTCAACTATATTGCATTAGCATAGGATAAGAATAAAGAAGCAAAAGTATCATATTAAAAAGAAGAAGAATTACACTTCAAAGAAATATTATAATTGCTTAAATGAACTTAATAATACTTTTGTTTATCCTTATTTCAGGACTAGTCACCTTTATAGATTTGAACCGAAAAATTTAATATTGCTTGATATTTATTTTATTTAAATCATCCACAAAATGGTTCGAAAATTGTCCCGTTAGGCTAGGAACCTATACCTTCATTTTAAACTATCAGCGAACATCTCTTCTTTCTATGGTAGTGCGAACAGGACTCTAACCAATATCCTGCTAGTGTTATAAAATCATCAGAAATAAAATGACCATATAATAATTCTTCCGTCCATATCAGCTCCCCTTCAAGCCAGCCTGCACTCTCACCGGCCAAAACCAAAAATAAAAGCAATCAAAAACTAACTAACTAACTAACTAACTAACTAACTAACTAACTAACTAACTAACTAACTAACTAACTAACTAACTAACTAACTAACTAACTAACTAACTAACTAACTAACTAACTAACTAACTAACTAACTAACTAACTAACTAACTAACTAACTAACTAACTAACTAACTTTTAAATAGTCTATCCATCTAAACAAATCCCCTAACCCAATCAATTTTACCGCCACCGGTCAAAATCATAATTAGAGAACATCTTTAAAAAGAAAGAAAGAAAGAAAGAAAGAAAGAAAGAAAGAAAGAAATCTTTAAAGCAAAGGGCTCAAATCTCCACCGAAAATCAATGGTTCGAATCCCGTCAAGGTCAACTGAGGTTAAAAATTGATTTATTTATCTATTCCCGTTCTCTAATTCCTATTAGCGAGTTCAATCTATTTTGCATAAATTTAGAGTACTATCTTAACTTCTTTCCTTTTTTATTTTTTCACGATGCTGCATTCCCCATTTCGTCATAGCACTAACCACTTCTTCTAAAGTATTGCTGTATGGTAAAAGTTGATATTCTATAGTTACAGGGTATCCAGCATCGACTTTTTTAATGATAAAACCATTCATGTCAAGTTCTTTGAGCTCATTCGAAAGAACTCTTGCAGAAATTCCTGTAACCTGTCTCTGAATTTCCGTAAATCGATTATTACCTCTAGCTATAGCAATAATTATCATAAGTTTCCACTTTCCTCCTATTGCATAAAGCGCATCACTTACTGCAAGCAATACTTTATGGCATTCATCTGTAAACTCCTTATTTACTTCTTTATTTTCATTTTGATTTTTCATTCGCAAACATTTTGATTAGCCACTAACCTTTAGGTAACAACTAATAAATTGTTAGCAAATATAGAATAATTTTGACATAGATAAAAAGCAGTATTAACCTGAAACCGCGGCAGAATAATATTGCAATAACTATTAAATATAGAAAATTATGACACTAGAATTTTTAGAAAAAAAAGAAAAACTCAGAAAGCTAATTGATGATTACGCTGTTTTGGGAGATGATAAAAAAATTACTGAGCAAATGGAATTATTTACACCTAACATAACCTATAAAGCCTTTATGGGTGGGATAGTTGTCTCTGAAGTTTCAGGAAAAACTAACATGGAGAAAGAATTTATTGGTCATGCATCGCTGGTAAAAACCTACTTCACCCTTAATGGACAGCATGAAGTACAAATTGACAATGATACAGCTTCTGGCGTATCATTTGCCCAAATAAAAATGATAAGAGAAATTGACGGAAAAAATGTATTAACAGACTACAGCGTTAGATATGATGATAAATACATATTCCAAAATGACAAATGGCTTATAAACTATCGTGAGGGCCATTTTATCATTATTGAGGAAAGGCTATTAAGTACGTAAAATTTAATTGAGGCTTGCAATTTATACAAGCCTCAATTTTTCTTAAAAACTGGAGATTAGTTTAAGTCTTTCATAAACGTACTTAATAGATTTGAATTTATTAATTTTGCTCTTATGGAAAAGAAAACAGTACGCAGTATTTCAGAGTTTAACAGTGAACTTAAGCTAAAAGGATTCAAGGCTTTTCAGATTGAGGATGACAGCAATGCCACGCGCATCTATAGCAGGAAGGACTTTTTTAAAATCTGCCTTACCACTGGACATAGTAAAATACACTATGCCGATAAAAGTTTTGATCAGGACGGAACTATTCTATTTTTCGGCAACCCTAACATTCCCTATTCATGGGAAACGATTTCTACAAAGTACATCGGTTATACCATACTTTTTTCTGAGGATTTTTTAAAAAACTCCGAACGATCTGAAAGCCTCCACCAGTCTCCTTTCTTTAAAATTGGCGGCACTCCCATACTTCAAATTTCTGAAGAACAAAGACTTTTTCTAAATGGCCTTTTTCAGAAAATGATTGACGAACAGCAAAGCGACTATATATACAAAGATGAATTAATACGAAACTACATTAATTTAATAATTCATGAATCGCTGAAACTGCAGCCTTCAGAAAATTATAACGTTGGTAAAAATGGAACTGCCCGAATTGCTTCGATATTTTTGGAACTTCTCGAAAGACAATTTCCTATTGAAAACGCTGATAACCCGCTAAAGCTGACAACTGCACAGCATTATGCCGAAAATCTGCATATCCATGTCAATTATCTAAATCGTGCTGTTAAAGAAATTACTGGAAAATCTACCACAACCCATATTACAGAAAGAATTACAGCAGAGGCAAAAGCCCTTTTACAGCATACCGATTGGAATATTGCCGAAATAGGATATGCATTAGGTTTTGCCTACCCTACGTATTTTAATAATTTTTTCAAAAAACATACTGGAACCAATCCTAAATCCTTAAGAGGTGCAGAAGTTTGAAATTCTTAATCTTTAGTTTGATATTCTTTAACGGCGCCACTGGGTGCCGTTTTACTTTTGCACTGTAATTTAAAATATAATTTGATATGCGAATAACAGTATTCATAGCTATGTCTTTCCTATTTATTGGACAGGCCTACGCACAGAAAAAAGAATCACCTCAAAATAAAAAAAACATGAAGACAGAATTGGAACATTATACATTTCAATTGAGCGATAAGGTAACGCGCCAAAAAGTAAGCTTTAAAAACCGATATGGAATAACGCTTTGCGGAGATCTATATCTTCCAAAAAATCCACAGACAAAATTATTGCCGGCGCTAGCTATAAGCGGTCCTTTTGGTGCGGTTAAAGAACAATCATCGGGTTTATACGCCAATCAAATGGCAGAACGCGGCTATGCGGCCTTGGCATTTGATCCCTCTTATACTGGAGAAAGCGGCGGCGAGCCCCGCAATATTGCTTCATCAGACATCAATACGGAAGATTTTAGCGCTTCAGCAGATTTTCTGGGATTGCAGAAAAATGTAGACCGAAACAAAATTGGCATTATAGGCATATGCGGATTTGGAGGCTTTGCTTTAAACGCTGTTTCGATTGACAAACGTATAAAAGCGGTAGCCACAACAAGCATGTACGATATTCCAAGAGCTGCATCAAAGGGATATTATGACAAAGTAACTTTGGAGCAGCGCACCAAAACATTAGAAGAAATGAGCCTGCAGCGCTGGAAAGACGCTGAAGCCGGCAGACCTGAATACGGAAACTGCCCCAATCAAAATACCATAAAAGGAGATGAACCTCAATTTATAAGAGATTATTACGATTATTACAAAACAGAAAGGGGGTTTCATAAACGTTCAATAAACTCAAATGGCGCCTGGACAAAAACAAATGGCTTCTCTCTGATGAATATGCCAATACTGGCCTACATTAAGGAAATCTCCCCAAGACCTATACTGATTATTGCCGGTGAAAATGCACACTCACGATATTTTAGCGAGGATATCTACAAAGCGGCGGCCGAACCTAAGGAACTTCTGATTATACCTGATGCGGTCCATGTTGACCTGTATGACAGAAAAGAAAAAATACCATTCGATAAGCTGGATGCTTTTTTTAAAAATAATCTAAAATAGCCAGCCTCATGCTTTTAAACTTAAACTGCAATGAACATAAAAAAAGATACAGAGGATGTTTTTGAACAGCTTATGAATGGCCAAACCATATCTCCGGCAAATAGCCAGGCCTACAGACTGCTTGAAGAATCCTTTTCCACAAAAAAGCTCCTTATCCGCTTGAATAGTTCAGCTGACCCTTCAGAAATCAGATCCCTATTAAGCGAGATCACCAATAGCGAAATCGATCAGACCACTACTGTATTTACGCCCATACATATCAATTATGGAAAAAATACCAGAATAGGAAAAAACGTCTTTATAAACTTTGACTGCACATTTTTGGATTTAGGCGGCATTACTATAGAAGATAATGTATTGATTGCGCCAAGAGTAAATATTATTTCGGAAGGTCATCCCATTTCCAGTCAAAACAGAAAATCACTTGTGCCTGGAGCTGTACATATCAAAAAAAATGCTTGGATTGGAACTGCGGCAACTATCTTGTCGGGGGTAACTGTTGGAGAAAATTCAATAGTCGCAGCTGGAGCGGTAGTTGCAAAAGATGTGCCTGATAATACAATAGTCGGCGGTATTCCAGCAAAAATTATTAAAGCTATTGCAGAATAAAAAAAAATAAAAAATAATTCTTACATTTATAATAACTTCAATTTTAACTGCATGCAGTTCTAAATCAGAAAATAAAATGAGCACAACAGAAATTTTTCCACAAGGAGAGCCTCTTCCAAACGAATGGTTTACAGGCAGTGCCTTTTTAAAACCATTAGTGGCACGTGACAAAAACAATGAATTTTCAGCTGGAAGCGTAACATTTGAACCAGGAGCAAGAACCAACTGGCATACTCATCCTAAGGGACAGGTTTTACTAGTTACAGAAGGAAGTGGAATCTATCAAGAAGAAGGAAAACCGGCACAGTTAATAAAAAAAGGCGATGTTGTAAATATCCCTGAAAACGTAAAGCATTGGCATGGCGCATCCGCGGATACAAAAATGGTTCATATTGCGATTACCAATTTTAAGGGAGATACTCAAGTAACTTGGCTTGAACCTGTCTCAGATGAGCAATATTCAGCAGTTAACTAGACAAAAATAAATCAATTTTTAACCCCAATCGAACGACAATTAATGAGTTAAATTAAATATCTTTATTTGTACAGAAAACTAACAAATTAAGTATCCAACAAAATTAACTTCTAATTAGATTAAAACAATTTAAAAAATCTAATATCTTCAACAAATTTTGATTTGAATAATCTCCAAATGATTGTTTAATTTTACTAAAAACTAATCTGTTTTTATTTAGTCAATACTAAATTTGATTTTCAAGAATTTTATAAAGTTTTTACATCCCATTAAATTTAAATATCCTTCTGTATTAACATTTTTTAACGTTTAACCCTTACAATACATACAAACCGCTCTCTAGTAAAAATTTAAAATAATTATCTTACAAAATCATCTAAAAATAAGCTAATTTCTTTAAATCATTCATAAAATGGTTTGTAAATTGTTCAGTAAGGGTCACTACAAAAAAATGAAAGCCTGCAAAGTGTATATTTTGCAGGCTTTTTTTATCTGGCGAAAAATTTTACGATTCTTTTTCAGACTATTGGCCAAATTCGCTGTATTTGCTATTGGCGGTAGACTTTTATCTATTCTTTGTTCCAACCAAATATAGACATCAAAAGAAAAAATATACCAAATGCAAAAAACCATCCAAAATTCCAAGATTTATTTTCGGATTTACTCAAATTATTATCGGATAAACTTAGATAATCAGATTTTACAGATCTCACACTTTCTACGCTAATATTTTCATTAAAAAAATACTTGTCGCCAAATGTCAAAGAATCAACTTTAAGTAACTTTTGTTTGTAGTCTGATTTATTTATTCCCACAAAAATTGAATCTCCTACTTTAATTTCTTCAATTAATTTTTCGACATGAGTTGCTTTCATAGCATCATTTCCACTTATTCTAAAAATTAAATCAGGATACATTTCTAATTTTATCTCAATAGATTTATGTTTGCCTCTAGTTAATTTTATTCGCTCCGATGTTTTATCTTTTAAGACAAAAATATCATTACTTTTTATATATTCAACTTGTAATGCGTTGTAAGCCCAATAAAAAAATAAAAGTGAAATAATAAAAAAAGCAATTGCTAGTTTTTTATTTATTCTTTTTTCGATTAACTCCTCTTTTTGTGTATCTCTATTTTTGATTAGTGCAATTTTGTTTTTTATTTCAAAATAATTTTCAAAATAGTCGCTTGATATTTTTGTTTTTTCTCCATTCTTAAAATATACTATTATTTCTTCCCAATTTTCAAATTTTCCTTTATACTGTTTTTCTGTCCATCCATCAATTTCATCAAGATTGTATACTTTTTTTTTGTTTTTTATGAAGGATGATTCAATTAATTCATTTTTTGTAAAGCAATAATTTTTAACTGAAAATAGATTGAGTAAAATTAAAACTATGATTATCAGTGATAATATTAACAAAATCAAACAAAGGTTTTTTGCATTGTTTTTAGGTGTATAATTAACAAAAGTTAGAATTGCAATTAATAAAAATAATAGTAGACCAAAAAAATGGTCTTTCCAATAGTATTTTTTCTTTTTAGTGATAAGATAATTTTCAGTCAATTTTTAGTTTCTTTTAGGATTGCCAACAACTTGTATATAGCCTGACTATGTCTGACAAATATCATTCTTTTGTTATCAAAAATAGGATTTTTATTGCATAAGAAATCAAATTGGCAATTACAGATCATCTAAAATCTTCAAAACTTGCATTAAATGGTTCGAATTCTGTACCGTCAAGTTCACTATAAAACATTGAAGCCTGAGAATGTAGATTCTCAGGCTTTTTTTTGGTTCGAATCCCATAGAAGAGTATTTTGAATCAATTAATGATTTTAAATTTTCCTTTTATTGTTTCACCTTCAAAAGTCGCTGTATAGTAAATAATTTTATTATCAATTCTATCAATTTTCACGTTCATTTTATCGCCTATTTTATAGTTTAATTCGGTAGCTGTTAATTCGATTACTATTGCATTGTATTCACACTCATTTATCCATTCTAGGTTTGATTTAATATAATTTTTATCACCATTTGGATACTCCGTAAATACATTGTCTTTAATAATTATGTAAGTTGAATCATCATCTGTTTCGGAATATCTTAATTTGCAATTTTTTAAAAATGAACAATTTACTTTTTCAATAGATTGTCTTTTTGCTACATAGAAAAAATTCATATCATATTCCTTTGATGATTTTAAAATTGGATAAAGCTTTTCATTTCTAATCAGCCATTTTTTATTTGCAGGGAAATTATCATCGTTTTTTAGGATTAATATATCTTTTTTAATAGTCCAAGTTCCAAAAGTTGTATGCTTTTCGCCCATTGTATAGCTCATTTCAAAAGTTCCATCGGATTTAAAATTAACAGTTGATTGAAGCCAACTTGTTTGAAGCTCATAAATTCCTGAAATGTCTGAGACACTATGTTTTTTTTGTATTGAGACCATTTTATTCTCCGTTAGATCAACAGTATAAGCCGATAAAATCAATACTGAAGTAATATATATAAATAAGCGGGTAATAATCTTTAATTTTATCATTTGTTACATTATGTTATTGATTTTTCCTATTGTTGAGAGATATTGCCACAAACGTTCTAAGGCTACATGAGGTTTGCTAGTTATTAAATGGAGGATTTTCTGTTAACCAAAAATAGAAATATAAATCTCACTAAAATTCGCAAATCACTTGAAAGAACTTTTATCTAATGGCTTTTAGTAAGATTTATATTTTCAGCCACCATTTCATTGTTTTTATTTTTTCAGTTTGTATGTCATTCAATTTTTGAGAATCAAATTCAGTCAATGTATTTTTGAGTGATTCGAGACCGTAATTTTCCTTTAGCCAAAAAGGGAATTCTTCAACGCTTTTGTTCCAATTTTCGATTGTAGATTTTAAAACAATACTTAAGTCAATTTCTGTTTTTGGTTTTAGCTTATTCAATATTATTCCAGCATATTTTTGGTCTGTATATTGAGTATTTGGTCTATTTACGTTTTCGAATATTTTAATTATGGCGCTTACAATTATTTCGTCCACAACGTTATCCAGCCTATCAATAAGTTGTCTTATTCTTAAATCTCCTATTTTATCCATTAAGTCAATAGACAAATAAAATTCTTTTTGAAAATCATCTGTTGTTTTTGGTATGTTCATCTTGTTTAAGCTTGTTGGTAACTTATATGTATGTCCGACATTATGTATTGGCTGCACTAGATAAATATAAGTATTTTCTTCTTTTCAAAAATAAGCTTTTTAATTTATTGCTTAGGAGGGATTTACACTCGAATCTCACAAAATCAGACCTCATTTAAAATTTTTAAATCGTCTAACAGATGGTTCGAATTCTGTACCATCAAGGTCACTATAAATTTTTGAAAGCCTGAGAATATAGATTCTCGGGCTTTTTTTATGGTTCGAAAATTTTTAATTTTTCGTCTAGTTCTTAGTTTGACTATTTCTTAAAGTATAAGTTACCAGATTTTTTATATTCTGATGGGTATTATTATATTTTTTCTTCTCCAATACAAAATTCATTTTTTTTAATATTGATACCGAATTAATATTGTCAGAAGACGGAAAAGCAGTTATTATTTTTGCCTTTATTTTTTCAAACGTATATTCTATAATTTTTTTGATTGCTTCGGTCATTATTCCTTTGCCTTGAAATTCACTTAATATTTCATATCCTATTTCTACAATTTCATTTTCAACATCAAAATTCCATAAACAAATTGAACCAATTAGATTGTTATTTTCTTTTTCGGTTATAACCCAATAAACGCATTCATTTTTCGCTATTAAATTTTGTATTTTAATTATGTATTCTTCTGCTTTTTTTAAGCTTGATGAATTCTCTCTTCCTACAAAAGCATTTACAATTGTATCAGAATGTAATTTATGAATTAAAATAACATCAGTGTTTTCAATATTTCTTAATATTAATCTTTCAGTTATTAGTATAGGAAAATCTTTAAAATTCAATTCCATTCTGTATTTTTTGGATTAATTTTTCATGCGAAATTTTGACTTTTTGTTGCCACTAACTATTGATTACTACTGAAAACATGAGTCATTTCAACCAATATTTAGCAGATATATCTCATAAATATCAGGATTTATTATTATCAAATATATAATAATAAAATTTATGTAACATCAAAAGGGGTTTGAATTTATTGAATACTTTTCATATAAATTAGAACTTAATTTTGATGCTTTTGCTACATTAATGAATTAGTGGAGACACGAGACTAATCAATAGTTCAATTAACTTCAAATCATAAGAAAGTGGACAACCTGGAAAGAAAACACCTGCTATGAAAATTCAGCAGAGAGTCAATATCAGGTTATGATTGAAGCAGGTAATCTTGATGCTATCATCTACGTTTTGCTTCATGAAGCTACAAGCACAGCCATTAGAAAGCTTACCTCCATATCAGCATCCCCATCAGCGGCAAAAATCAAAAAGTAAAAACAGTCTAAAAAGAAAACAGTCTAAAAAGAAAACAGCCATAAACCAGCTGGCATATAACAGGTTATAAAATAAAAAAACAGCCCTAAGGCTGTTTTTTTATTTTATGAGATACTACTATAAATCATTCATAATCTGCAAATGTTAGATGCAATAATTAACCGGCCAGCAACTGATGCATTATCTAGATCCAGCATCCCGAAAAACAATTCGAGGTGAATGTTTAGTTAAAAAGTGTCTTTTTTTTCATTGGAAATTCTGGATTGCAGCATTACAATTTTAGTTTTAGAGATAAAACGATCTGACGAAGGGTTCCCGGAGTGATCATACCGCGGCCGCCGTACCAATAGTGCTCATTGAGCAGGTTATTGGCAGATAGCGAAAATACATAGCCTGTTTTCTCAAAACTTAGAACCGAGCTGATTAAGGTATAAGGATTGGTGTAAAAAGAGCCATTGGCGTTATTAATAATCAAATCCTTGCCATAATGGCTGCCGCCTATGCCTAAGGAAAAGCCATATAAAGCTTTTGACTGCGGAGCGTAATTAACGTACCAGGTTCCAGATAGTTTAGGACCGGCATCAACAGGCCTCAATCCTTGAGTAAGTGCGTCAGAAACAATGAGTTTACTATCATTATAAGCAAAACCTGTATGCAGAAAAAGTCCTTTGATCGAATTTGATTCTAAATCGGCTTCAAAACCTTTGCTGCGCTGCTCGCCGTCCTGCAGATAGGAAGCCGTATCATTTGGGTCCTGTCTTACCACATTGGCCACATCAATATTATAATAGCTCAAAACAGCATCCAACAGGTTCTTTTTCAAAGAAACTTTAATGCCTGATTCCCACTGGTTTCCATAAACGGGCTGGAAATTGGTCATCTGCCCGTTTACAGACTGCGGTGCCTGCGGCTGAAAACCATTCATATAATTGGCAAACAATGCAATTCTTTCAGGTATTATCTGGTAATTGATTCCCAATTTCGGAGAAAAAGCCGTTTGTGTATAATCACCCGCAGCTGTTTCGGTTAATAGATCCTCTGTCCCCTTGTTATTGATGTAATTTATTCGGGCACTAAGCATTACGCTCAAGTTCTCCAATGGGTTAATAACATCTGAAGCATATATCGAGTAATGATCCTGAACCGCCTTATAATTCTCTCCATAGGGTTTTAAGGCCAATTGACCCGAAATATATTCATTATTGAAATTAGCATTCTCAGGATCTGCAGCAGTAGCCGAAACTTTTGTAAAATTCATAGATTTGCTGGCAATCCCATAGAGATAATGGTAATATTCAACACCTGCAATCAGCCGGTTCTTCATACTGCCGATTTTGAAATTCCCCACAAAATCCTGCTGGATCTGCCCGCTGGCAATGTTTTCCGGATACATTCTGTACACTCTTCGTGTCACATTCTGGCTGTCATCATCTAATCTTAGCCTAATGTAATCCCCCGGAGTTTTATTATTGATTGAAATTAAATTGGTTTCCGATCTCCAATTTTCTGAAAGCCTGTAAATGATTTTTCCGTAAATATTTACCGCCTTGTTATTCATCGTAACCGAGTTGTCATTAAAAGAACGGTAGTAATCTAAATTGAGTTTATCAGCTGATTTAGCAGTCCCCAAAGCCACTTGATACAGCGGATTGTTCGTAGCAGTTTTGTTTAAGATTTCGGCATCAAGCTGGATTTTTAAGTCATCGCTAATCTTGTAAGAAATGCTGGGAGCTAAAAAAAATGTTTTTGAAAAACCCTTGTCCTGAAAAGTATCATTATAGTTATAAGCTCCTGTCAATCGTGCAAGAATCTTTCCGTCTTTATCTAGAGGCCTGTTGGCATCAAGGGTTAAACGCTGCAGATTGTAAGACCCGCCCGCTGCGCTGATGTCGGCGAAAGCGGCATTCTGAGGTTTTACGGTAACACGGTTAATGAGTCCCCCGAAAGTAACCATAGTAGCACCTCCTCCTCCAAAAATTACGGCACTCGGTCCTTTAATCACTTCCAGCTGGGCGATGTTAACCGGATCCATATCGGAGGCCACATAACCGTTTACGCCATTTCTGAAGCTGGAGCGGGTACGAAATCCCCTGATGGAATAATAAGGCGAAATTCCCGCCCAGCTCGGGGCAACACCAGCAGCATTTAGCAGCATTGCGCCTTGGGTGAAAAAATTTCTGTTTTTAATAAGCTGCGGTGAAACCGAAGCGGTCACCTGAGGATTTTCCAGGTTCTTGAGCGGCAGTTTGGAAGCCAGTCCACTGGATACATCTTTGGACTTTCTGACCCCTTCAATAATAACCTCGTCCATTAGGGTGTATCTGCTGGCTATACTGTCTTTTTTTTGTGCAGAGATTTGCAGTGAAGCCGCCAAAGCCACAGCAAAAAATATCGCTTTTCTCATTAATATATAATTGTTTTCATGTGCTGTAAATAGTTCGAATACAGCGTTGATAAATAAAAAAATCTGTGATGAAATTTAGAGCCTCAAAACTGCGGCAAAAAAGAATTGCAGATGCACTGCAAGGCCTAGCGGCCTAATGCAGTAAAAAATGATAAATACAAATATTTGCACACATATAGACTTAACACAGCAGACATGCAAAAGCAGGCAGCGTGATTTAAGCATACACTAAAACATTAAAAATAATTATTAATATTGTTTAGAACAGCAAGAACAACTAAAATCTAATTACAGAATTGAAACAGGAGTTTAAATCTATATAAAATAGACAGGAGGGCGGAATGCAGCATCAGAAACTGCAATCGGCTTCTTTTCAGCTGAAGCAAAATAGATTTCTTTCACTTCAAATAAAGGCATAAAACTGAAGCTGGCATCAGCTGCGTTTTGAATGTAGACAAGCTCTATTTTATCTTTGAGTCTGCCCTGCATTTCTTTTTCGTTATCGGAGTATTTTTTTATGCTTTTTTGAAGTTCACAGCGGCCGTTGCAGGTATTAAAAACCTGTTTTCGCTGAACGCAGATTGTTTGGGCAATTTCTCTTTGATTAATCTTAAATGAAGCATATACAAACAGACTGCCAAAAGAGGGCACTAAGATCAGAAAGGAAAGTATTATGATGAGAAATCTTTTCAAACGCTTGTCTGTTTTTTTAACTCCAGCAAAAATACAGCATTTTTGTTTTTTCTAAAATAAAATAACAATTTTATCCAAATAAAATTTTACAGCTTTGTTTTTTCAAAAAATCCGAGAAGGTTTTGCAGATGATCCTTCATTTTTAATCTTACTTTTAAATATTTCGAAAAAATATAAAAACAGCGTAAAAAAATTTTAGGCATCCTCGAGATTATTATTAAAAAACAGCCAGTAAAATGCTGTAATGCGACTTATTACATCTTGGGCAACTGATCAAAAAAAGTGAAAGAATTAATAAATGACTTACACTGTTTTTCAAAACCATCAGATGAGTTAAAAAGATTATTAGAGATGAAGATTTTAAATCATTAGATATTTAAACTACTCTAAAGCAACCATATAAAAATATAATTTTATCAGACAGAAAGAGAAAGCCAACTAGGTATTAACCAAATACAATTTTAGAAAACTATTTTGCTTTTACAATTTACCTTAAAACCACTTTACAATCCTGCTCTATCTATTAATTTTATTAAAAACAACTTTTAATTTCTTTTTATTTTAAAAATAATAAAATAGATTTGCGGCATATTGAGTTATCAAAACTCTACGTCTTCCGTGACGATGTTTTAGCGAATCTTTTTTGCAGGCAAAAACGGCATCATAATCTTAAAAGATAATGTTATGCTATTTTATGCCTTTTTTTTTATAAAACAGAAAGTACCTCCTTAATTTTTGGACGCTTCAAAATTCTAATCTTTCAAAGATTGGATCTAAATTATTTCTCAAAAATTAAAGAATCAAAATGAAAGCACTAATTATTGGTGCAGGTATCGGGGGACTATGCCTTGCACAGCTATTGAAAAAAAACGGCATAAATGTTCAGATATTTGAACGGGATAGCAGCCCTTCGGAGCGTATGCAGGGATATCGTCTACATTTGGATGCAGATGGTATTTCAGCTCTGCAAGAATCACTGCCAAATGAATTATTCCAGCTCTTTGAAGCAACATCTACAAATCCCCTTCCTTATACGACGATTTTAGATACAGGACTAAAATTAAATAAAAGATTTCCTATTGACAGCTACAGTAAAACTGAACATCACGTTGAATCTGGTGTCGCAAAACATTTAAATGTCAACAGATCAACTATGAGGGAGATACTGCTTATGGACTTAGATGACGTGTGCAATTATGGAGCAAAATTGGAGTCTTATAAAACAGACCTAAACGGAGTAACTGCATACTTTGAAGACGGAAGAGCCATAGAGGGAGACCTACTTATCGGTGCAGATGGAACCGGTTCTGCCGTACGCAAACAGCGGGCGCCAGAAGCAAATTTCATGGACTCTGGAGCAAGGGCAATATATGGAAGAATAAAAACTGATCAGGCACGAAAAGTTTTACCCGACTTGTGTATGGCAGATGTATTCACAGCTGTATCCGATGTGCGTAAATTGATTTTAGGAGTGGGGCCTGTTATTTTTCCGGTAAGGCCGGAAGCTGCGGCACAAAGCCTAGGAATTAATAAATCTTTAAGTCCCCAAGATGATTATCTTGGATGCATCGTATCGGGACGAAAAGAATTCTTTGGCTCAACAGACCAGGAAATCCGAAAAAAGACAAGCGATGAACTGCAGCAATTGGCAGTGGATTTACTTAGTGACTGGCCAAGCAATGCTGCTGCTGTTCCCGCAGCCGGAGAAAAAGATTCATTTTTTTATATTGAAATGACTTCCAGTATTCCTTTCACTTTACAAAGCCATCCAAATGTTACACTTTTGGGAGACGCTATCCATACAATGACCCCAAGTTTAGGAAGGGGAGCAAATGTTGCCTTACGAGATGCTGCCATACTTGGCAAAGAACTTATTAAAGTTTTCAGAGGAGAAAAAAAACTTGCCGCTTCTTTAAAGGAATATGAGGCTGAAATTACAGCATATGGATTTGATGTTGTGCGTAAATCTGCTGAAAAAGGCACCAAGCTGTTAGGACAAGATCCGCTTCCTTGTTAGAATTCATTTTCTATTAACATGATAAAAGCCTTCAAAGTTAGAATTTGGAGGCTTTATCTTTAAGAGACCAGCCAACGGAGCCTGATTCTATTAAAAATGTTGTCTATTTCAATATTGTTTTACAAAAAAAAAATAGTTGAAAAATATCATAAAAAAATCCGTGAGCAATGAGCTTTTGATCCAATATCTGAAAAGGATCATGCTCTAAAATACCATTTTCCAAATAGAAAGGAAGAAATTTGCCAGCGTCATCTCTTGAATAGCCAAAGGCCATCTGCGTAAGATCATTAGTTCCAAAAGAGAAAAACTCTGCGAAATGGGCAATTTTATCAGCAACCAAAGCAGCACGAGGAACCTCGATCATAGTCCCCACTTTATAATTGATGCGTTCCCCGCATTCTGCAAAAACCTGCTCTGCTGTTTGATTCACAATCTTTTTCTGCATTTCCATTTCGGCAGGAGTTCCCGTTAAAGGGATCATGATCTCTGGAGAAGTTTTAATAGCTGCTTTTTTTTCAGATTCAGAGCCGCTTCTATTATTGCCCTTGTCTGCATTTCTGAAATTTCGGGACATGCATTTCCCAAACGGCATCCTCCGTGCCCCAGCATTGGATTAGACTCATGCATCATTTTTATTTTATCCTGCAATGCGGAAAGTGAAACATCCATCTCTTCTGCCATTTCTCTCTGGCTTGCATGCCCGTGGGGTACAAATTCATGAAGAGGCGAAATATCAGTGCCTTGACCGCAGCCTCTATAACAGGGGGAGACAGAAGCATAACAACTCTTGAACTGGAAGATTCAAAAATCAATAAAGGATATAAACTGCGTTTCGAAAGTGCTGTGGAAGATCAGAAATATTATCCCGCTGATCTTGGAATAGTACTGAATGATGAACAGCTGTCTGCAAAAACTGAAGGTAAAAACTATATAAAATATATTCGTTTAAGCAAAATTTAATTTAAACCACATATTGACAATTTCAATCTCGAGATATGCAAACCTGGCATTGGCAGTATTTTCCTCTTTGTTTATTGCGCTGGCAGAAAATAAAGCCAACAAAACAAATAAAAGAAATTAATGTTTCTGCATAGCTTTATTCTTTATTTATTGCGTTATAAAAAGAATAAAAATATAGTTATCAAACAATTACATGTAAAAAAGTGATTGATAAAAACTTAACCAAAGTCAATTTTTTCTCTTTTTATTTTCATTAATTTTGATAGTATCAAGTAATGTATTACGCAAAAATATTACGAATGAAAAAAATCACTGTCATTATAGCCTTAGCTATTATTCTATTTGTTTCTAATTCTACAAATGCTCAGGAAAATTCACAACAGCTTATAGAGGACTTTCAAAAATTGTCTGGAAACTGGAACGGGAGCCTGACCTACTTGGATTATTCTTCCGGCAAACCTTATACAATGTCTGCCGACATTGAAGTTAAAAGGATCAATGATTCTAATGAATTTGAATTCATTAATACTTACCCTAAAGAAAAAAGTGCCAACTCAACTCAAATTATTACCATTTCAAAAGATGGAAAATATATTGGAAAAGAACAGATAGTCTCAAGAACAGAACTTACAGATGGTCAAATAGAGATTGTAACTCAAAGACAGGGAAAAGACGGTAATGATAATAAAGAAGCCCTAATAAGACAAACTTATACGATCAGCAAAACTGTATTTTCTATACGCAAAGAAGTTCTCTTTTCTGGGGAAAATAAATGGATTATGAGACACGAATATGTCTATTCAAAAAACTAAAAAACATTTTCATGTTCGAGAGTATACCTTTTTACCAAAAAAATTGGTTCTGTAACTTTTGGATAAATATAAATCTCTAATTAAGAATTTTGAAGCGGCCTTTAAATTGGCTCAAAAAAGTAAGGCAGAGATTTTAAATCTGATTGATTTGGCGTTAACTAGAGTAGTTAAAAACGATGTTAATTTTCTCGCCCGCCAAAACCATCCGCAATTCCCTCTTACCGAACTATGTGTCTTGAAATGGCTTCAATGAGATCAAACTCTTCAAAAGGTTTGGTAATGTAATCGTTCATTCCTGCATTTCTGCATCTAAAGACTTCGCTTTTGAAAGCGCTGGCGGTCAGGGCAATCACAGGTGTCTGCAGCTTCAATTCTTCTCTTATTTTTATGGTTGCCTCTATGCCGTCCATTACGGGCATCTGAACGTCCATTAATATAACATCAAAAGTTTTGTTTTTTAAAACTTCCAAGGCTTCGAGGCCATCAGCTGCCTCAGTAACAGCACAATCAAAGTGTTTCAGTGAATTGATGACAACCATCCTGTTAATGATATTGTCTTCAACAAGTAAAACGCTTATGCCGGAAATGTCGGCATTGATTTCATTCACAGCCTTTCTGATATTATCGATATTACCCTTTTCTAAATCAATTACAAAACTGATCTCAGTGCCTGTGCCCTTTTCGCTTTTAACCTTAATTTCGCCTTTCATGAGCTGAATCAGCTCTTTTGTAATGGCCATTCCTAGTCCGGTTCCGCCAAATTTCCGATTAGCCGCTTTGTCCTCTTGGGAAAATTTGTTGAATATTTTATCTGCAAAACTCTGTTCCATTCCTATTCCCGTATCGATTACTGAAATTTCCACTCTCTGAAAATTTTCAGCATCCTTCAGCACTTCGCATTTTAGGGTTATTCTGCCTTTGCTGGTAAATTTTAAGGAGTTTCCAATCAGGTTAAACAGTATCTGCTCGAGCCTTAAAATATCGCCTTTAAGTATTTTGTGGACATCTTTGGAAATCTGTCTGTTTAACTTCAGTCCTTTTTTCTTTGCCAATGGTCCAAGCACGTTGACCACATTGGCGATAACCTTCTCAAAAACAAAGTCTTCTGCTTCCAGCGACATCTCCCCCGCTTCAATTTTTGAGATATCCAGAATATTGTTGATGATAGACAGCAGATGTCTGGATGCCACAGCGCTGTTTTCCACATATTTTTTCTGCAGATCGGTCAGCGGCTGTCTTTGCAGTTCTCTTAAAAAGCCGATTATGCCATTTAATGGCGTTCTTATTTCATGGCTCATATTGGCTAAAAAAGCCTCTTTCGCCTTTGAGGCGCGTTCCGCTTTGATTTTTTCCTTCTCAAGTTCAATCTCCATCTGCTTCTGATCGGTAATATCCAAATGAATGCAGATTGATCCTACCAGATTTCCCTTGTCATCGTAATTAGGCGCTCCCCCTATTGCCCACCACCTGAGCTCTCCTCTTTTATTTTTTACAGGTATCTGATAAACATCCGATACGCCTTTTTTCCTTAATTTATTTTTAGCTTTCAATTTTTCTATATTCTCGCCGAATGCAAAAGTATCGGAAGCGCTTAAGCCGATTAGTTCCCTGGCTTCAAACCCAGATATATTGGCAAAACTTTGATTGGCATATCTGATTATATCCTCATTATCAACTTCTATCAGTCCCAGATTCATATTGGCTATAATATTTCGATACTTCTCCTCCTGCAGTTTTAATTTGGCTTCTGTTTTTTTCCTTTCAGAAATATCCTGCATGAAAGAGCAGAAGAAAATCTCCCCGTTCTGTTCTAAGGGAATTATGGAAACTTCTACAGGAAACTCGTATCCGGCCTTATTTAATGCGGGAAGCTCAATATGTCTATTCAGGACGGAGCCATCACCTGTCTTGAGATAGTGCTGCAGCCCTCTCGCATGTTCTTGTCTGTGGCGTTTAGGAATTATAGCATCGTTTAATGTTTTTCCTAAAACCTCCTCCTTACTCCATCCAAAAATAATTTCTGCCTGATTGTTCCAAAAAGTTATTTTTCCTGTGATATCAATGGTCACAATCGCATCGAGCGACGAATTCATGATAATGCGGTTACGCTCCTCACTCTGTTTGAGCAGGTTTTTGCTCTTTGTACGCTGCGTCACATCGTTGGATTTCCAGAGATGGCCAATGCATTCATTCTCCACAATTATGGGTATGTAATCGCGCTCAAAAAAGCGATTGTCGACTGTTTCAAGTATTTCTCCCGCTACAATTTCTTTACGAAGCAAAATTTCATCAATCCTCCTTCTATAGGCTTCTCCGTCTTTAAATAACAGCTGGGCATCATGTATGTATTCACTGGACTTTTTTCCAATCATATCGTCAGGCAAAGCCCTGATGCCGCGCATATCGCATAAATGCTGATTGACAAACAATATAGTGCCACTGTTGTCTACAACTAAAATTCCTGACTGTAAGTTTTCCAATAATGTCTTTAAAAACTGTGCAGTCTGCACTAATTTTTTCTCCGTTTCTTTCCTTTTGGCTATCTCTTCGCCTACATATTTTGAAATAAACAGAAGATCATTCTTTTCATTTTCTTTAATAGAGACATATCTCTGGTCCAGCTCATTTAGGCTTTTATAGAGATTTAGAATTGACTGCTGTTTTAAATCGTACTCTTTTCTTAAGTTCTCATGCACCTCGTTATACTCCTTCTCACTTTCTTGGAAAGAATGGTCCATCAAATCCTTATCCCTTTCGAAAGATAAATATGAATCATTAACCGCCTTTATAAAGGATTGAAAAGATGGATTGCCCTGCAGCTCAGCAGGCAGATTTTTATTTATCTGCCTCTGCAGAAGTTTATGAAGCTCCATAGCTAATTCATTTCATTAATGCAGGTAACAGTCATAGTCTGATTATGCAGTATGCAGTTTCCAAATGGCTTTAAGGGAGAAATTTCCCCATACGAATAAAACCCAGCGATAGCGGTATTGCCAAAAATCTCTGCGACTGCTTCAACTTCTTCATCAATTCTGGATCCCAAAATTAATTTTCGGCCTACACAGCTGATTAAAAGAGCCAGCTTGGGCTTAAAGCTATTAACTTCCAGACAGGACAAAGCAGCTTCGCTTGCTGCATCGATGAGGCGGTCAAAATTAGCTTTCATGAACCGCACTCTGCTGCCTGTAGGCACATCGCCCGCAAAAGTCATGGTCTGATTCTTTTCATCTATTGACAGGATGGTCCTAACAATAGGTTCATCTGTCCCGTCAATTTTGATTGACAAGGGAAAAAGCAGTGCCGAACCTGGCAATTCTTCAGCGTATTTCCCCAAATAAATTTTGTAGAGATCCAATACGTTTCTCCCATCGATTTCATATAAAACATTCCCTTCTGCTTTTGTAACAAGCCTTTCCAGCCCAAAACTTTCCCACCCGCCTAATGAACCATGTGAAACCAAGAGTTTCTCGCCATAAAATCCGATGGCTATTATCTTGCCCTGCTCTGGCATTTTATTCAATCCAACGAGTGTTTTTTCAAATCTTGCTCCGTCGCCGGCAAGACCGCCTGCAATTAGCACCCGCTCTTCTTTCACCGAGTTCATTCCGTTTGCCAGCTCACTCCCGTTCACCTTTCCTCCGTCGGAAAGTATGAGAACCAATTTTAAGTGATTTTGGCTAAACTTCCTAATTAACGAAGAGCCAGCCTCAAAACTATTCTCAAAATCTGCTATATTAACTTCACAAGTTTTAACTTGAGTCGAAGAGAATTTAATTGCAGTGAGGCTTATAGTATTGTCTAACACTTCATTCTCATAAATTTCACCCGCTGAAGAGCATAAGACTAATTCCGAGGATGGAAATCTATTCCTTAACTGGGCGAAAATTTTCTCATCTGCTAATAAATCTCTTGAGCCAAAGCCTAAAACCAGTTCGCAGTCAGCGAAATCTAAATTATCATTATTGAATTCTTTCTTGAAAGAATTATTTTCAAATAAAATGGCGGCTGTTTTCATTTAAATCTCTTTTTAGTTTGACTGGTTTGAATTAAGTTATGAATCATAGATTTGCCAATTTCTAATTGAGGCCGTTTTTAGTGCATCATTGTTTTCTTTTAAGCAATAAAGTTTAATTTTCGAAGTAAATCCTACAGCGTCTTATTTTTAGGCAAGAAAAGATCCGTTTCATATATGCGGTAAAAGCAGTAGTCTTTTATTTTTTGCTTGTACCAAAATACAAAAAAAAATCCTACATGTTTGCTTTTTGAACGAAAAATAATACATACATCGAGGTTTTCAAAAATCGTATAAACTTAACATAGAGCCTTTGCAGCACCTGCCGATTGCAGCGGGAGCGATTGAAGGGCTGAAACTCCTCCCACCGCAGAGAGCGCGAAGTCCAGACAATAATATAAAAACCTTAATATCTGGGCCAGAATCATGGCACATCAGTATATGGAAAATTGAAAAATCAGCTAAATCAAAGCCAAAGAATTCTAGGTTCGAAACAGTATAAAACTAACTAACTAACTAACTAACTAACTAACTAACTAACTAACTAACTAACTAACTAACTAACTAACTAACTAACTAACTAACTAACTAACTAACTAACTAACTAACTAACTAACCAACTAACTAACTAACTAACTAACTAACTAACTAACTAACTAACTAACTAACTAACTAACTAACCAAATTCCTAACCTAATCAATTTTACCGTCACGGTCAAAATTATAATTAGAAAACATCCTTAGAAAGAAAGAAATCTTTAAAGCAAAGGGCTCAAATCTCCACCAAAAATCAATGGTTCGAATCCTGTCAAGGTCACAAAGCCAAATGGCGCCAATTGAAGACAATTGGCGCCATTTTTTATTACTCTATAAATAACTTAACTAGTTTTTGTTGATCAAAACAAAATTCTTTGGATTGGTAAAACTAACGTATAAAAAACATTCTAAACCAGCTAAATAGCTTTTCTATATGTTGGTCCATTATATTCTATATCCGCCCGAAACTTCTATTCGCTGCGCATTTATCCATTTGGAATCATCAGAACAAAGAAAGGCTACTACACTTCCAATATCATCGGGCAAGCCGACTCTTGCTAAAGCAGTTTCAGAAGCCAGATGCTTATTCAAATCTGAAATATCACGTACAGCACCGCCGCCAAAATCAGTTTCAATAGCCCCAGGAGCAACGGAATTGACCCTTATTTTTCTGCTTCCCAATTCCAAAGCCTGATATCTTGATAATGAATCTACTGCCGCTTTCATGGCGCCATAAACGGAATATCCAGCAAATGAAAACCTTGCCAAACCAGAAGACGTGTTCACGATGCTGCTGCCGTCATTGAGTAATGGCAGCAATTTTTGTGTTAAAAAATAAGGTCCTTTGAAATGGATATTTGCCATTGTATCCAAAATCTCTTCCGTTGTTGTTTCAAAACTTTGGTTAATTCCGATACCAGCATTGTTTACCAGCGCATCTAATTTGGCAGAATAAAATTGAGCATCTAAAACATCTTTTACTTCAGTTACAAATTGATCAAAACCGGCAGTTGAAGAAATGTCCAAAGGCAATGCAAACGCTTTTTGTCCAATACTTTCAATTTCTTTTGCCACCTGGTCCGCAAATTCTTTTTTGGTCTGATAGGTGAGGATGATATCAAATCCATTTTTCGCCAGCTGTAAAGCCGAATCTTTTCCAAGTCCACGGCTTGCGCCTGTTACTAATGCTATTTTATTTTGATTGTTTGACATTTTATTGATTTAAACTTTTATGTGTTTTAATTAATTCTTTATTCAGTATATCTCTTACTTTTTTTTATGATGTTTACCAATTTTAATTTAATATGTTTGCCTTGAATTCATTTGGCGTGCTCCCTACTTCTTTTTTAAAAAGGCGTGAAAAATAAGTCGTATTTTCGAAACCAAGCAGGTGAGAAATTTCAGATATATTCAGTTCACCTTCGGTCAGTAAGTTTTTTGCCTCGCCGATCAAAAAAAGATGAATAAGCTCCAAGGCCGTCTTTCCTGTTTCCTGTTTGAGCAAATCGGTTAGATAACGGGAAGATATATTCAGCTTTTCTGCCATGAGAGATACCGTTGGCAATCCAATATTTTTTGTTTTTCTTTCTTCAAAATTAGCAGCAAGCAAAGCGTTAAACTTCGTGACTGTAGAACCAGTAAGCTCTGTACGGTTTATAAACTGCCTTTTATAAAAGCGCTGTGAATATTTAAGCATGGAATCGAGATGGCTTACAATAATGGCTTTGCTGAGTTCGTCAGTATTGTTGTTGTACTCTTTTTCAATATTGAAATACAGATTCCAGATGATATCCTCCTCTGCAGGTGAAAGATGTAAAGCCTCATTAACCTCGTAATCAAAATAACTGTATTTCCTGATTTCGTTGTAAAGGACTGTTCCCGGTAAAAAGTCTTCATGAATCATAATTAGAAATCCCTTTTCCTCTAATTCCACATTTTTAAAGACTACTTTCTGCTGGGGCTTTGTAAAGGACATGGAGCCGCGGTCATGATCATATTTTGTTTTACCATACTGCATGCTTCCAGATTTCAATTTTTTAAATCCTATAATATAAAAGTCAGATGAAAACTCCAGAATAGTATTACCGCTGCAGGTATCCCGCTCACCATATGCGGCACTAAAGAGCGGATGCTGGGGAGGTTTGATATCGAGCGCTTCATGCAGATCGCTGATTTTTTTGAAATGTATCATTTTTCTTAATTTTAAAAACAGACCAAAAAAAAAATTTAGATCCTGTTAATTCAAACGTCTATTAACCATGTGCTGCCACCGACACATCCTGCCATGATTCCCATGTTTTCAATCTTTCTGAGTAAATGTGCTGCACCCAGGGAAAAGTAGTTTTACCCAGCAGTAATCTGAGCGGCGGATTTTCAGAATAAACGAGCTTGACAAGAGCTTTGGCAGTGGCTGCAGGGTTACCTGAATCCTGTTCGCCGGCATGCTGATAAAAATCTTTTCGTACACCGTCGTAAGCCGGTATTGATTCGCTGAGTGCAAGGGAAGTGGTCCCGAAGAAATCTGTAGAAAAACCACCTGGTTCTACTATGGTAACTTTAATGCCAAATCGGCTTACTTCACCCGCGAGTGTTTCAGTAAGGCCTTCAACAGCAAATTTAGTTGCACTATACAGCCCCATTAATGATACCGTATTTAAACCCAGCGCACTTGAAAGCTGAATGATATGTCCCGATTTTTGCTGGCGCATGATAGGCAGAACTGCCTGAATAGTCCATAATGATCCCAATACATTAGTTTCAAACTGAGCTCTTACATCTTGCTCTTTTAATTCCTCTACTGCCCCTATATGTCCAAAACCGGCATTGTTTATTAATACGTCGATGCTGCCAAAGTGCTTTTTTGCAGTTTCAATTGCTTCAAAACTTTCGTTTCGATCAGTAACATCAAGTTTTAGCACTAAAAGAGATGATGAAAATTCTTTATTAAGCTTGTTTAGTGTTTCAGGATTGCGAACGGCCGCAACCACATTATCGCCGCGTTTTAAAAATGCCTCTGCCCAAATTCTTCCGAATCCACGGGAAGCACCTGTTATAAAAATTGTTTTTGCCATGATATTAATTCTTAATATTTTGATATGGACAAAGTTCGCACAGATAGTACAGACGGTTGTGATACAAAAGTAGGCAATAATGAAACATTTTAACGAAATTGTAATGGCTCTGGTTCACTGTTTCAAAGAAGGAATATAAAAAAACAAAATCCCTCTCAATAAATGAGATGGGATTTTGCAGTGCAGTCATTATAAATTATTTTGACTTAGGATTTTTTTGAAACAATCCTCTGTTGTATTCTACGACATCTGGATGTGATGGATAGGAAGGCAGGGCAGAAAGATCAGCTATAGCCTTATCTCTTAATGACGGTGCTGCTTCTTTTACACCATCAGAGATTGCCTGTTTTAATTCTTCTTCATTAAGTTCCGTGCAGTAAGCAGGAGTTCCAGGCTGATGTCTCCAAGATTCAGAAAGTCCGCCCGAGTCAACTGCATCGTAACCGGCATCATTAACTAATGCGGCAATTACTTTTTTAGCCTGCGGATCATCACCCGCTACAGCCATTGCTATTCTGTCTTCAGCACCGCTGTTTTTTCCGCCGTTTGCCAGCGTCTCTGCCAGCAAATTATTGAAAGCTTTTACAACAGGCCTTCCCAATTGCTCGGATACCCAGATACTTTCTACTTTTCCGTTTTTGATCTCTTCAATATCGGCATCACGGAACGGATAATAATTGGATGTGTCTACCACAATTACATTTTCCGGAACGCCTGCCAGCAAATCTTTAGGCAAAGTTGGTATTGCTATGGTAGGCAATGATAAAATAATGACATCTACATCTTTTACAACATTCTTTAGTGTTGCAGCTTCAACACCCAACTCCTCAGCACGGGTCTGTAATTTATCAGCCTGATCTGTATTATTAACTTTTACTTCATGACCGGCTTGTGCCATTTTTTTTGCGATCGTACCGCCTATTGCTCCAGTACCTATTATTCCTATTTTCATATTATATAAGTTTCATTTGTTATAATTTTCAATTTAAACCCTTGGATCAATTCCATACTGATCCGGAACTCCAAGGTGTCCGCGCAAAGTTTTGCATTCATACTCTTTGTGGAAAAGCCCTCGCTCCTGCAGCAGCGGAACAACCTGATCAACAAAGGCATCAATTCCATCCGAATTAACATCAGGTGAAATCCAAAAACCATCTGCAGCACCGGCTTCATACCAAGCCTGCATATGATCTGCCGCTTCTACGCCCGGCCCTGCAATTACAGGATGGTAATCTATCACGCCGTGAGCAAGAATATCAAGAACGGACCAGCCTTGCCTGGCAATTTTCAATGCATTGGAAGAACGAGGATCATAAGGAGATGGACGGGCATTTTCCAGCTGCGCTTCTGATAGCGGTTCATTCATTAAGGAAGGATCAAGTGGAATACCCAGCATTTTTTGCAGGTATTCAAATTTTTGTATAAGTGAACTGCCTCCTAACTGTATCCGGCGATCGAGCGCCGTGCGCCTGTCCTTGGCAATGGTGGTCATCAATCCAGCAATGTATTTTATTTCATCCGGATCACGGCCGTAACTTTTTGCTGCCGCTCTAAATGCATTACGCTGCGCTCTTGCATCTTCAATTGTAAATGCTGCACCTATCACCACATTAGCAAAGCGTCCTGCCAACTGATGTGCATTGGGGCTGCCGCCTGCATGAAAGATGATTGGCTGTCCCTGCTCTGACGGCGGAATGTATAAAGGTCCTCTTGAACCGACGTATTTACCCTGTAAGTTGATTGGAAGAATCTGATCTTTCTTTGCAAACTGACCGCTCTTTTGGTCGTGTATCCAAGCATCTTTGCCCCAGCTCCCCCAAAGTGATTGAATGAGCTGGACAGCCTCATGAGCACGTCCATAACGATCTTGGCTCGACGGAATTCTTTTTCCGTAATTAGCCGCAACATCTTCCCCGCTTGATGTAACTGCATTCCATCCGGCCCTGCCATGGCTCATAATGTCCAATGCCTTAAATTGTCTGGCTAGATTAAAGGGTTCATTAAAAGTGGTTGATCCGGTAGCGACCAATCCAATATATTGAGTTTCTCTGGCAACCGCGGCGAGGGTCATCATTACATCAAGATTGAAAACGGGTGATTCTGTTTCTATATCTGTCATAACTGCACCGGGACCGTCCGGTAAAAATATAAATTGAAATTTTCCACGCTCTGCAGCCTGAGCCTGCTTTACACGGATATCAAAACTCGTGTAGCTTTCGGGATCAACTCCCGGCATACGCCACGCTCCCGATTGAGATCCGTATCCATTTCCAAGATGAAGTCCAATAAGCATTTTTCCCACAGCATTCATAAATTCAATATTTTGATTAATTATATTGCAAAATTAAACAAAATTGCTTTCCTTTGTATAGCTCTTTCCTAAAGGAAAGCGAAATAAATAATTTATCATGCCGAAAAAGAAACCTTATTGTGAGTGCCTAAATACCGTAAAGCCAGTACGGGACACACTTGAAGTAATTAATGGAAAATGGAAATTATCAATCATTATTTCTGTAGGTGTAGGAAACAGCCGATTTACTGAAATTCAAGAGAGTATTCCAGGATTAACTCCAAAAGTCCTTTCTAAAGAACTTAAGGAACTTGAACAGCACCAGCTGATCAAACGAATTATAACGAACGATTATCCTGTCAAAATATCGTATTGCTTAGAACCCTATGCAGATACCTTGACCCCTATTATCTACGCTATGAAAGATTGGGGATTAAACCATAAGAAAAAAATATTTCAAGAAAGATAATATTGCAGAAATTAAATTACTTAGCTAATGCTTTTGTTTACAAAATGTAGCTACATTTATTTTTGGCCTTTAGGTGAATATAAAATTATCTGATTAGGTTACAGGGCAAAATCTTGTATAAAACTTAATAAATTTTGCATCAATCCCAAAAGGACATCAAAACCAAATTAATAAAGCCTATGAAAAACACACACTAAATATAGTAAGCAAAATTTTTACATTCTTCATAAAATTTGGAAAAATTTTTCCTTTCGATCTTACCAAACCAAATGGCGCCAATTGAAGACAATTGGCGCCATTTTTTACATACATAATATTTAATATTAAGTAATTCCGCCTCATTACATCTTTTCAATACTAGGAGGAATCAATTTATACATCACCGGCGTTACAATTCGTGATAATATTGTAGAACTGATTAAACCGCCAATTAACACAATTGCCAATGGTGCGATCAAAGGATTTGAGTTTAACGCAATCGGAATTAAACCACAAATTGCAGTAATTGAAGTCAGTACTACAGGCAGAAAACGCGTTTCTCCTGCAATTGAAATAGCTTCATCGATCGAATGTCCTTCCTGTCTTAGCTGATTGGTAAAATCTACCAGCAGCAAAGAGTTCTTTACCTGAATTCCCGAAAGACCAATAAAACCGATTATAGCAACCAAAGACATCGGGCTTCCATTGAGAAGCAATAATAACACACCACCTAAAATCCCCAACGGTATGATAGATAATACAATAATAATTCCTTTAAAAGTTTTAAACTGCAGCAGTAAAACTGCAACAAACAAAAAGGTACTCAAAATAATTACTGCCAAAAAGTTACCGCCTAACGCATCGCCTTCCGATTCTTTCTCACCCGATAATTTGTAATAATATCCTTTTGGCATTTTCAATTGATCCAGTTTTGGAACAATGTGCGTCAATAAATCATTGGCATAATACCCTTTTGCTGATAAAGCGGTTACTTTTGAAAAGCGTGATTTATTAAAGTGATTAATTGCAGTTGGAGAAGTTTCAAACGAAATTTCAGCAATCTGGTTCAGTGCAATCGGGGTTCCCTGAAGGTTATTTACGTACAGGTTTTTCAAAGCATCGAGGTTCGAAAATTTATCTCGGGGCAATGTCAGCGTAACATTTCTGGCATCTCCCCTGTCATCTATATAATCGCCAACTGTTAATCCTGCTACCGAAAGACGAATTAACTTATCTACATCGCTCGTCAATACGCCCAATGTTCTAGCTTTTTCTTTATTGATTTTGACTTTAACATCTGTTTTATAAGTATTCAGCTCATTGTTGATATACACGGTTCCTTCCTGATTTCTAAGAATAGTCTCTACCTGTGAAGAAAGCTTACGTAACACTTCCTGATCTTCACCAAATAATCTTACGACAATATTAGCTTCTAATGGTGTTCCCTGTTCAAAATCTTTTACCTCTACCTTTGCATAAGGCATTGTTTTGAATTTATTTCGAAGTTGTTCAATCAAAGCTGTTTTTTCTGATGGTTTTGCTTCATCTTCGAGCTGGACAAAAATCTGGGCAAAATCGGGTTTTCTGTCCTGGGGATGCACATTGTAATAAATCTGCGGATTTCCTTTACCAACGTTCGAAGTGTAATACACAATTTCCTTATGATTTTTAAGCTCTGCTTCTACAATTTTGGTCACACGGTCACTTTCTAAAATATTGGCCTGAAGGGGCATTTTTATATTGATCAGAAACATCGGTTTTTCTGAAGTTGGAAATAATTTAAAACCCGTCACTTTAAACAATCCAAAAGCAGTTATGCTTAAGACTATAGAAATAGCAATAGTTGTTCTAGGATATTTTAATGCTTTGGGCATAATATCACTATACGCTCTGGTCAGGAATTTTTGCAGATACTGAAGAAAAATATTTCCTCCCGCATGATCGTGCGTTTTTAAAAATCGGCTTCCTAAAAACGGCACCAAAGTCAAAGCGACAATCATCGATGCCAGTACACTGGTAATAACTGCCATTGGAAGACTTCTGATAAATTCTCCCGAAACATCCGGCAGGAAAGCAAGCGGTAAAAAAGCAATGATAAGTGTTGCGGTACATCCTACTACTGCAATTCCGATTTGTTTGGTACCTTTAAGGACTGCATCCATTTTAGAATGTCCTTCCCGCAGCCATCGCTCTATGTTTTCCACTACCACAATACTGTCATCCACCAATAATCCCAAAGCTACTACCAGACCTACGATACTTAACTGATTTAAAGAAAAGCCAAAAGCATTCATTGCAATTAATCCTAATGCGAGGGATAACGGAATGGAAATCATCACAATTCCCGAAGCTCTTAAACCTAATGGAAGCAGAGTAACAATTACCAAAACAATTGCCAGTGTAAAATCAAAACCTAAATGTCCCAAACGCTGCGATACCATATTGGCCTGATCGAAGTTTTTTATTAATTTGATGTTTGATGGTAATTCTTTAGAAAATTCATCAACAATTGGCAGGAATTCTTTCTGCACATCTGTAATGTTTACATTGTCTTTCATACCAGCTGTAACCAGTACACATCGGTGTCCGTTGATGCGGGTAATATGATCGACAACCTGCGACTTGTAGCCTACTTCGGCTACATCTTTCATATAGATTATTTTACCGTTAGCATTGTAGATTACTGTATTGGATACATCGTCCGCATTTTTAAATTTACCGCTGGTTTTTACATTAAATACTTTACTGCCTAAATCAATGCTTCCTCCTGGAATATCGGCCGCTTCGCTCTGCAGGCTTGCCATGACAACATTTAACGGAATTTTTAATTGGGCCAACTTTTCCAGCTGTAAATCAATACGAATTTCCTGCTCGGGAATTCCAGCATATTTTACATCTTTCAGATTGGTAATTTTCTCAATTTTAGATTTAAGTTTATCCGCTTCATCACGAAGTTTTTTGTCTGATGCATTTTCTGAAACCAACGCTATCTGAAGGATTTTCACATCAGAAGAAGCAATTTTTTCGGTTTTTATCTGATAAATATCTTTTGGAAGTTCGCTGTTTTTAAGGGCATTCATTTCCGTGGAAATTTCCTGATATTTATTATCAACATCTACTCCGTATTTAAATTTTACCTGAAAAGCTGCAACACCGTCTTCTACTGTGGTTAATATTTTTTCGATGTTTTCGAGTCCGTAAATTTTATTCTCGATTGGTTTTACAACCTGCTCCTCCATATCCTTTGGACTTGTCCCGGGATAAATTACTGTAATTAAATATTGCGGCGGATGCGTTGAAGGATCTTCCGCTCTCGGCATGGTAAACAGCGTAAGATAGCCTACCACAGCAACCAGCAGAAATATAATCAGCGTAAACTGATAATTTTTAACAGCAAAGTTTGTTATTTTCATAATACTGATTATTTAATGATCTTGATAGTTGATTGTTCGTTCAGATAAGCACTGTTGGAGATCACAATCTGATCTGTTTTCTGAAGACCTTCTTTTATGAATACTTTATTGTTCTCAAATTTATTAATGGTCACCGGCTGGCGTTTTACTTTGTTGTTTTCCACAATAAAAACAAACGCTTTGTTTCCGTCAGCTTCAATAAGCGAATTGTACGGAATGATGATGAAATCTTCTGATTGTTCTGCCTTTATTTCGGCTTTTCCAAACATTCCCACCGCTGGTTTACTTTTTTTAAGGCTCAGTTTTAATTCGACTTGAAAGGAGCCCAATGCCGCATCTGCCGCCTGCGATTTTCTAAAAATAAAGGCATCGAATTTTTCATCAGGATAACCGTCAAGCGTCACAGTGGCTTTCTGCCCTACTTTTACCGCGGCCCATTCTTTGTCTGTCAATCCTACTTTTAGCAGATAATTATTGTTTTGGCTGGTTTCATTTATAGCCAGAATTGGTGATCCTGCGCCAACTACTTCTCCTTCGTTTGCTATTTTTTTCGAAACAAAACCATCTGCAGCAGCATAAATTTTAGAATAACGCGCATTAAAAGCAACCGCATCTTTCTGCTTTTTAGCAATGTCAAGACCCGTTTTGGTATTCTGAAGCTGTTCTAATGTATACACACTGTCTTTGTACAAATTGCTAGCTCGTTTATAATCACGCTCGTACTTTTTGAGATTCAAATCGGTTTGGTTCAATCCTGCATTAATCTCTGTTTCGTCTAATGATGCCAGAAGCTGGCCTTTCTTAAAAAACTGGCCTTCTTCAACATAAATACGACTGATGATCCCTCCTATTTTAAATCCGTAATTGGCCTGATTTTCTGTTGTTACTAAACCTGATGCGCTTATGGTATTGTTAAGAGCAAAAGATTCGACCGGAGCTGTTTTAATCGGGATGACATCTGCGCTTTCAAAGGGCGAATTTTCCTTTTTTTCTTCTTTACAAGCGTAAAAAAGTGTTAAAGCAAGCAATATAATCAACCCTTTTTTGGAGGCTGCGATATCTTTTTTTAGATATTTGTGAATCGTTAATTTCATGTTTTTTGTTTTTAGTTAAAAGTAAAAGTGGCGTTGGCTCTTTCTAATTCTGCAAAAGCAATCCAGGAGTTATAAAGCGAAATATTAGTGTTAAGCTGCGCATTTACCCATTGGTTCTGTGCATCCAGCAGTTCTATATATATTGCCTGACCTTCCTTGTATAATTTGGTAATGTCATCATTGTATTTTTTGGCCGACTGTTTTTGATTTTTATCAGCATAGAACTGCTCTAAAGTGGATTTTAGATTGTTCTGTGAAACCTGAAACTGAAGCAGTAACTGCTGTTTTACATTATCAGTTTGTGAAATGATTTTTTTACTGTCTTCTTGAACTTGTTTCAGCTTCCATTTGTTTTTGTTTCCCGAAAAAATATTCCACTCCAGCCCCACTCCGGCAAAATAGTAGCGTGAGTTTTTATCTGCTTCAAAATCAAAATCCTGAATTCCGAAATCGGCAAAACCACTTACTTTTGGCAGCCAGTACGAGTTGGTTAGTTTGCTTACATTTTCGTTTATTTCTTTTGCCTGAGTGAGCTTTTGCAACTCTTCTCTATTTTGGGTATTTTCTGAAAGTACTTCTGTTGGCGGTGCTTCACTCTCATCAGTATCTATTACGGCATCAAGTTTTTGATTCAATAAAAAATTAAAATACGATCTTGCATTATTACTGGTTTGTCGGGCGGTTTCTAAATTCGCCTGAATGCGGATTACCTCATTATCACTTCGTAAAACGGCAGTCCGGTTTATTTTTTCATTTTTAAATAAAGCCTGATTTACCCTTTGGTTTTCTTTTACCAAAGCCAGAGCATCTTCATAAATCTTAATTCCTTCAACCGACTGCAGATATTTGTAATAGGCAATCTTAATTTCCTTTACTAACTCTCTTTGATAGATTTCGAGTTCTATTTTTTGAAGCGTCGTCTGCTGGGTTTTTATTCTTTTATTATAAATAATTTCAAAATTCAGCAATGGCATCGTGGTATGAATTTTAGCATCATAAAAATTATCCGGATTTATCAAGACCGACTGATTTTCTAACATTGGAAAAGCGTTAGAATTGGTAATTTGATTTAAAGTACTATACACCGGATTCAGCATATCTCCAATCGGAATATCGATTGTCCTTCCGCCTTCTGTTTTGGTGTAACTTCCGTTTAAGGAAACTGTTGGATAAAATAAGGCTCGTGCTTCTTTTAAGGCATACATGCTTTTATTAATGTCAAAATTATGCTGCTTGATTACTTCGTTATTTTTTAAGCCAGTCTGTATATAACTTTCGAGCTTGTTCTGTGCATACCCTAAATATCCTAGACAGAGTATTGCAAAAGTTAGTTTAATTTTCATTTATTATACGTTGTTTATTATTTGAACGTTGTTCATTTTTTTGGCAAAAAAATTTTTAAAGCTTTTCTATCATTTTTAAAAATTCATTGTATCCGTCATACAAAATGGTATCCGGATTCGTAAAATTTACATTTTTAATTCTCTGGTGAATTTCCAGACAGCACATACCATGTACCAAACTCCAAACCATAAATGCCAGCGGCTCTACACTATGGCCTTTAAAATAACCTTTGTTAATACATTCTTCAATAGTTTTTTTAACTAATCCAAATGCTGTACATCCTTCATCCCAATCTTCATTCTCGGAGTCTTTCAGAAATTCTATTGGAGCTTTTAGATTAAACATCAAATCGTACATTTCAGAATTTTCGATGGCAAACTTGATATAGGTAAATCCCATTTTCTTTAATCTTTCCTTCGGATCTTCTATAGTATATAGCTCCATAAAATAACTATCTAATTCCTGAAAACCTATTGTATGAAGATCATGGAGAATATCATTTTTATCTTTAAAATAAACATAAACAGTCCCTACACTGTAGTTAATTTCTTCAGCAATGTTTCTTATGGTAGTCTGTTCAATTCCTTTTTCAACAAAAAGCTTTTTAGCACCTTTTAATATCAGGGCTTTTAAAGCTTCTTTCTCTTTTGCTTTTCTATCAATTGTACTCATACTTATTTTTATTCCAGGCTTGCTGCAGACAAAGATATAAAATAAAATGAACGCCGTTCATTTTTTATTCAGTTAAATATTTTTATACAAATTAAGATTGCAATCTGGCCGTAATACCTTTATGATTCAATAACTTGTAAGCTAACTTTGGTAAAAATCTATTTAACAGATAAATCGCTTTTGTATCGCCAACACGAATAGTGTACGTATTGTTTTTTAATCCTTTTATCAAAGCATCAATTAGCACATCTGGTGTTATCGATTTACCTTCCATTCCCTCAGACATATTTGTTTTTACCAACGGCGGCAATAATTCAAATATTTTTATTCTGCTTCCAATTATCTGTAAATGATCTCGTAATGCTTCTGTATAAAAACGTACTGCAGCTTTTGATGCTGAATAAGTCGGTACAAGATTAGACGGGGTGTAACTCAATATCGATGATGTATTGATAATAGCTGCTTCTTTTCTGCTTTTAAGCATATCCAGAAAAAGATCATTTAAGAGAATAACTCCTAAGTAGTTGGTATTAATTTCTATGGCAGCTTTTTCAAAATGTTTTGAATTACTGAAACCTAAATTATCCTGGCCATTCATAATTCCGGCATTGTTATAAAGTATATCGATACCGCCCATTTCATTAATTTGATTGTACAAAGCAACCGCAGCTTCCTGACTGGACGCATCACTTTTAATGGTCGTAATGGATGGATGCATTTTTTTGGCAAGATCTAATTTTTTCTGATCTCTTCCTGTAATAATTACTTTAGCGCCTTCTGTAATGAATTGTTTTGCAGCCTCTAATCCGATTCCGGCAGAGCCGCCTGTAATCAAAATTGTCTTACCTTTTAATTCCATAATTTTTCTATTTAGTTTATTATTTCTATATTTGCTTGCAAAATGCAAGTGCAAATATAAATACAATTACTTGCAAAAAGCAAGTGATTTTAAATTTATTTTATGAAAACTCAAAAAAAGAGATCAGACTGCCCGGTAAGTTTTTCACTTGAAGCCTTTGGTGACAAGTGGTCGCTGTTGATTGTGAGAGATTTAATGCTTAAAAAAAAATGTACCTATGGCGAATTATCCAAATCTGATGAGAAGATCGCAACTAACATTTTGGCTGCTCGACTGCTTTCATTAGAAGAAAACGGAATTATTCAGAAAATGGAGCATCCCGACAGTAAAGCCAAAGTATTATATCAATTGACACAGAAAGGAATGGATTTAATTCCAATAATTGTTGAAATTAATCTTTGGGCAGAAAAGTATACCGACATTCCTGAAAAAAGAAAGGAATTGCTGGCACAAATGAATGCTGATAAGGAAGGATTTATTAAAAATGCTTTTAAAGAACTTGAATCAAATCTATAGTATATATTACATAGCTACTACTTTTTTTGCCACAATAAATTTGGGCTGGAATGTGCATGACAAAACACGCCTCCTGCAGGTGTAAAACTGCCTCCAATTTTGTTACACAAGCTAAGGCGGTTTTAATAAAAGAGGTTAGCGATTTGTTTTTTGAAGCTGTATTTTCCTTCAATCCCCAACAGGACATCTAAACCAAATTCATTAAGCCACTGGGAGACAAGTGACTACATATAATAAGCCAATTTCTTCAAATCATCCAAAAAAAATGTTGAAATTTGTCCCGTCGGGGTCACTCAGCCAGATGGCGCCAATTGAAGACAATTGGCGCCATTTTTTCATTTACACTAATAAATACGGTGGCTTTGAGTCATTTTTGCTTTTATTTTCTTTCTCTAAAATAATAGAAAAATTGCTTCAGCGTGTATATTTAGATGAAAAATAATACAAATAGTTAATTTATCATTCGATAACTTAACAGGATTCGAACCCCCAGAATATTATAGAAATTGACTCTATATAATCTCCAAATTGCTTTCAATTACTATTTAATGACAAATAATGAAATCTGATTTCAAAACGTATTTAAGTATATTATTGCTATATTTGCTTAAGAGCCTGCCAGCGATGCCATTCCGATTAAAAAAGCTGGCCGAACAGTCAAAACCAATATGTCATTTACTCCAGATGTCCACTATACTCAAAAACCATATAGCCAAATTTGCACAGGTATCAGACAATGACTTTGAGCAAATCAAAAAATTCTTCGACATAAAACAAACGTGTAAAAAAGAGAACCTGCTAAAGGAGGGACAGATCTGCCGTCATCATTATTTTGTTTTGGACGGCCTGCTTAGAAAGTTTTATATTAACGAGAAAGGTACCGAACAAACCACGGAATTTGCCATAGAAACATGGTGGCTTACCGATAACTTTGCCTACGAGAACCAGCTCGCGACAGAATTTTATATTCAGGCAGTAGAGAAATCAACATTGCTTTACATCACTTTGGAGAAGCAGCAGAAGCTGCTGGAAGAGTTTCCGGTAATGGAGCGCTATTTCCGTTTTGTCTACCAGAGGGCTTATGCAGCCGCACAGAAACGCATCAAATTTCTTTTCTCGTTCTCTAAGGAAGAGTTTTATTTCCAGGCAGTCAGAAACCACCCCGAATTCATCCAGCGTGTTCCCCAATACCTCATCGCTTCCTATCTAGGATTCACGCCCGAATACTTGAGCGAAATACGCAAAAGGCTTCTTTCTTAAACCAGTTTAAGTTTTTTCCTTTCCCTATTATTGAATTTTGCATTGAACAATTTTAAAAGAATAATACAATGCAAAAACGACTTAACATTAAGCAGGCCGCTCCGGATGCACTAAAAGCGATGATAGGACTTGAAAGCTACCTTTCAAAAATTTCCATATCCAAGACAGCCAAAGAACTCATAAAGATACGTGCCTCGCAGATCAACGGCTGTGCCTACTGCATCAACATCCACACTCAGGACGCCGTTAAAAACGGCGAGTCAAACCAGCGCATTTTTCTCTTGAGTGCTTGGAGAGAAGCTGGGGACATTTTTACAGAAGAGGAAAAAGTGGTGCTCGCGGTAACTGAAGAGATAACACTAATTCATGAGAACGGATTAACGGATGAAACCTATACAAAGGCCTTACAGTATTTCAGTGAAAGCCAGATAGCAGATATAATAACGGCCGTCATAACAATCAATCTTTGGAACAGGGTTGTTCTCAGTACCCATCTCCGAATAGGAGAAAGTCTTGCATAACTTGTAAAAAACTAGTTTAATTACGATGCATCCAAAAGTTTAGAATTATAATTAAATTTGAAGACAATAAGCCCGATTTGTTTCGGGCTTATTGCTTTTACGAAAAACTCATTTAAAAGCACCAATTAGGATAGAAATGCTCCAGTGGAACAACAATCAAATAATTCATACAGCCAAAGAAAGACAATCCTGCCTTAACTTAAACAATCTTTTAAAATCCTGCATAAATTTTGTAAATTTATATATCAGTTTAATGCGATGGATCAATTGAGTTTTTACAATTTTTGCATCAATCCTACTCAGGACATCCGAACCAATTTTTTAACGCCAATGAAAGACAGACATTACATATAGAAAGCCAATCTCTTCAAATCATCCAAAAATGATGTTGAAATTTGTCCTGTCCCCGTCACTACAAAAAAATGAAAGCCTGCGAAGTGTATATTTTGCAGGCTTTTTTTGGTTCGAAAATTTGGCAGTGTTTCAAAGTTAGTGATATGAGATTTTGGAATTCTAACCTTTTGAAATTGAACAAATTTTAGGAATAAATAATTTAAAAATGAGCATTACTGCTCATCTTTTTTGTTTTAATATTGCCTTAAATGAGCTAAAATGAGTAAAAATCCGACATAGTGCTCCAGAGTTAGTGATTATATGAATTGTCCAAAATGTAAAGAAAAAAGGTTATTAAAAACGGGAGAACAAAAACTACAAACAGCAGTACTATTGTAAAATATGCTGTTACCGTCTTATTGAAAATTATACCAATCAAGCTTACAAATTAGATATCAATCAAAAGACTGTTCAATTAACCAAAGAAGGTTAAAGTGTTTTTTACTGCTGTTCAAATGGAAAATAATGCGATTTAATTTAGAAAATGGTCTAACATTTACTTGAATTTTTTGCACTCATAACTTCAATTATTAATTGCTGTTCGACTGAGTCAAAAAAAAGGTTTGCTTCAGGTGCCTTCAAGAAGTCTTAGCCAGCAGCAAGGGCTTGCAAATTGATTTCTTGCCTAAATTTAATATTGAAGCCTATAATTTTTTAAATTAGCCAAGTCAACAGCCGTTAACTCCCAATTAAAATGCAATTTAAAAATGAATTAACTGATATAATTGTAAAAGATGAACAAATGATCAGCACACTCACCAGGGTTAAAAATCTAAACCTAAATGATTGCTGGATTGGCGCAGGATTTGTAAGAAATAAAGTTTGGGATATTTTACATGGACAAAAAACTATGAAACTAAATGATATAGATGTGGTCTTTTTTGATGAAAGCAATATTTCAGAAAACTTAGAAAAAAAAATTGAGCATCAACTTACTCAAATAAGTCCAGAGGATAATTGGTCTGTCAAAAATCAGGCACGAATGCATTTTCGTAATAATCATCCTAAATATATTAATACTGAAAATGCAATTTCCCACTGGCCGGAAACAGCGACAGCAGTTTCGGTAAGATTAAATCCAAATGATCAAATTGAAATTCTGGCTCCATACGGTTTATACGATTTATTCAATTTAATAGTTAAGCCAACTCCAAATTTCGATTTAATTCTTTTCCAAAAAAGAGTAAATGAAAAACAGTGGAAAAAGCAATGGGAAAATCTCAAAATATATGACAACAGTTAAATGCAGCGGATACATTTTTGCCACAGAAAGTTAGGCGGTTTTTAACGATATGCGACTGTTAGCTTTATGGCAAAATCGTGGCACTTGCTATTTTAAGCAACTATAAACATAGTAAAATCAACTCCTTCTGCCTTTAGGTTCGAAACTGTATTAAAACATTCCTTTTAGCATCAATTATGAACCTGATCAAGCGAAATAATTTAAATTATAAATCCCATCAATAGCCAAAAAAAAAGAGCTGTTGGCAAAACAGCTCTTTTAGGTTTTTCAAGTAATGTACAAGCTTACTAATTCATATACTTCAAAATAAAAATCAATGAAAAACCATTTTATTGTTACTATTGAGGATCAGCACTGCGAGTTTTCGATTTCATAATCACCTCAACCGTTTTTGTTGCAGCAAAAAACTGCTTGGCAAAAACTTTTATGTCTGCCGGAGTAATTTCATCGAGGGTTTTCCTGTAAATCGTGTCATCTTTAAATTCTTCATTATTTAAAAGCATGCTATTTAAATTGCCAAGCCAAAAACTATTGGTTAAAACTTTTTCGGCTCTTGATTTCAAAACTGTATTTTTTACCGATTGGACATCTTCTTCTTTTGCCACTTTTTGCTGCATTGATTCAATTTGCCCATAAACAATTTTGGTCAGCTTTTCTTCTTTCTCAGGATCAGAATCAAAATTAATTGTCATCGCATACTGGTCAGAAGGAAGTCTGCTCACGCTGGAAGACACATGCACGCCATAGCTTCCGCCCTCTTCTTCACGGATCAAATCCATGTATTTTTTAGATAATAATTCAGATAAAATATGAAGCGTAAAAACATTTTTATAGGTGTAAGGAAACTCTTTTACAAATCGGATATAGACACTTGCCTTTGGCACATTCATTTCACGGATTACTACCTGTTTGGCAACTCCATCAGCTGGACTGATGCGATTGTCTATAAAATTTTCGGTTTTGCTGCTGTCGCATGAAATGCTGCCAATGTATTTTTCAATCAGCGAAAGCGTATTGTCAGGCAGATTTCCAGTGAAAATGAAAGTAAAATCGGCCGCGTTTTGAATCCTGTTTTTATAGATTTCTGATGCTTTTTCAAAACTCAATTGTTTGAGATATGCTTCATTAAAAAGTGGAAGCCTTTTATTGCGATTTGAATTTAAAAGCGAAATGGTATCCTGAAAAACTTTAGCGTTTGCATTTGCCGCATTTTCTAAAGAATTGCTAAAACCAGTGAGCATTCTTGCGTACGAATCTTTATCAAATCTTGGATTCTCAAAATACAAGTAAAGCAGCTGCAATAAAGTTTCTACATCTTTTTGATTGCTCGAACCTTTAAAACCTTCTGTCAATTCTGTAATATATGGTTTTAGACTTACAATTTTTCCGTTTAACTTATCCTGTAAATCAGTGCTTTTAAATTTACCCAATCCAGAGCTTTCCACTAAACCAACCGCAATCTGCGAAGATGGAATATCCTCTGTTTTAATTAAAGAGCTTCCTCCTCTGCTAAATGCCGAAAACAAGACTTCATCTTTTGACAGCGCTGTTGGATACAGAATAATTTTCGCTCCGTTATTTAAGACATAGCCTTTTGCTGCCGCAATTCCGTCAACTTTAAATTCTTTAGATACTTTAGAGCCTTTTAATGCTGCTGCAATCAAAGGCTGGTCCGTATCTGCCTGCTGGTATTTTTCTAAAGGCATTTTTTTAACCGATTCCATAATATCCAGATAGTCTTCTTTTGAAGGATAGACTGCATCGCTTTTATCAGGGCCGGTAACTGTTAAAACAACATTATCGGCAGTCTGCAGTTTCTTTACTGCCTGATTTATTTCCGAAAGCGTAATCGAAGCCAGACTTTTTTTGATGTTTTCATATTGCGTTTCAATGCTTTGAAACGGAACCGCTTTCAGGAAATAATTAACCAGTTCTTCTGCAAATTCATCGCTGCTTATTTTGTCTTTATTCTGAAGCAGATCTTCGTAATAGCTTAAAATTCCCTCTTTATTCCGGTCTAATTCTTTTTGCGTAAAACCATAGCGGACTGCTCTTTCGGTTTCGATCATCAATTCCTTAAACCCAGCGGCCGTCTTATTGTTTTTTGGAACAACATACAAGCTGAATGAATTGGTTAATCTTGATACTTCTGAAGCTCCTCCCGCCATTTTCAAAACTGATGACTGGTTATTCTGAATAAATTCCTGATAACGCCTATTCAACATATCGGCACATAAATTATGGACCAAATCCTTTCTTATGCTTGCCGCATTTTTAGCTTTATCAAAATCTTTTTTATAATAAAGCACTATGGCTGTTTCCTGCGCTTCTTTATCTTTTGCCAAAACATATTCTATTCCTTTATTTTTAGGAATTGAGACATAATAGCGTTTCGCAGGATTTTTTGGCATTTCGATCGAGGAAAAAAGTTTTATAATCTTTTGTTCCACTTGCGCCACATTGACATCGCCAACCACAATAATGGCTTGCAAATCTGGGCGGTACCATTTTTTATAATAATCTCTAAGCACCTGATATCCAAAATTATTGATGATATTTAAATCGCCAATAACATCACGCTTTGCATATTTGGAACCTTTAAACAGGGTTTTATCCGTTTCCAAACGAAGCCTGAAATCTGAGTCTCTTCTTGTTCTCCACTCTTCCCTAATAACACCTCGTTCTGCATCGATTTCCGCTTCTTTTAAAGAAAGAAAACCAGACCAGTCATGCAGGGCTAAAAGGCAGGAATCTACCAATTTATCATCTGTCGAAGGCACATTGCTTAAATTATAAACCGTTTGATCCTGAGCTGTGTAAGCATTAATATCAGCACCAAAACGGACTCCATTTTTCTCGAGCATATCGATAATTCCTTTTCCTTCAAAGTTTTGAGTTCCGTTAAAAGCCATGTGCTCCAGGAAATGTGCCAATCCGTTCTGATCGTCGTTCTCCAGAATGGCACCCACATTTTGAGCGAAATAAAAACTCACACGATCTTTTGGCCATTGGTTATGGAGCACGTAATATTTCATTCCGTTTTTTAAAGTTCCCCAAGCCACATCTTTACTGAGCGGAATCGTGGTCGAAAACTGCGCACTGCTTTTAAATCCAATCAATAGGATCAGAAGAAAGCATTTTGATGGAAAGATTTTCATTTGATATTTTTTGCTTTTTTTAAAGATTGTTTTTTTATTTAAGCACATAGAAACATAGGTCTCCCTTTCCAGAAAAGCCTGCAAAAAGAAACCCGTTTCCCGCACATATTCCAAAAGCACTGGGATGTGCTAAAAATGAAATGCCTAAATTAAGGCTGCAAAAGCTATGCTTCTATGCCTTAAAAGATAATAAGGCTAATATCATTTCTTAAAGTTCCCCACACCTTCTTTTAACCAGTTGGCGTAAAATGCAATATCAGGATTATAAGCTGTAGGCTGATTTAAGTTTTCGCCATTATGATCGATTAAAACATAATATGGCTGGGCGTTCGTCTTGTATTTCAGGATTTGAAATTCGCTCCATTTCTGACCGATATATTTTATTTTTTTTCCAGTGATCTTTGAAGTAATCTGCTCCTTTTCTTCCAGCGGCCTTTTGTCATCCACGTATAATGAAATTACGATCACATCATTTTTCAATTGTGATAGAACCTGAGGATCAGGCCAGACGCGTTCTTCCATTTTACGGCAGTTTACACAGGCAAATCCGGTAAAATCAAGCATCACGGGTTTGTTTACTTTTTTGGCATAAGCCAATCCTAAATCATAATCCCTGAAAACCGCAATTCCGTTTGGACCTTCTTCTGCACCTTCAGCCAGGATTGCTGCGGCGGTACTTGGCGTGGCCGACATTCCTAATCCATCTGGAGATTCGCTGTATTGTTTTGGAGGAGGAAATCCGCTGATCCATTGCAGCGGCGCGCCCCATAATCCCGGAATCAGATAAATGGTAAAAGCGAGAACTGCAATTCCGAGACCCAATCTTCCCACAGAAAGGTGTCCTGCAGGCGAGTCATGCGAAAGCTGGATTTTTCCAAATAGATAAAAGGTTAAAGCTGTAAAGATGGCGATCCAAATTGCTAAAAAGGCTTCTCTTTCTAATAAATGAAGCTGCAAAACCAAATCGGCATTGGATAAAAATTTAAAAGCCAAAGCCAATTCTAAAAATCCTAAAACTACTTTTACCGAATTTAGCCAGCCACCCGATTTTGGAAGTGAATTCATCCATCCCGGAAAAGCGGCAAAAAGCGTAAAAGGCAAAGCGATGGCCAGCGAAAATCCAAACATTCCGATAACGGGTGCCAAACCGCCCTGGCTTGCCGACTGAACCAATAAAGTACCCACGATTGGCCCTGTGCATGAAAATGATACAATGGCAAGCGCCAAAGCCATAAAAAAGATTCCGATTACACCGCTTTTCTGCGAGTTATTATCGACTCTGGTAAGCCATGAACTTGGTAAAACAATTTCGAATGCGCCTAAAAATGATATGGCAAAGACAACCAATAATAAGAAGAATATTAAATTGAATACGACATTTGTTGCCAATGCATTTAAGGCATCGGCACCAAAAATAGTGGTTACCAATGTGCCCAAAGCGACATAAATAATAATAATGAAAATGCCGTATACCAAAGCATTTCGAATTCCTGCCGCTTTATTTTTGCTTTGTTTGGTAAAAAAACTAACCGTCATTGGAATCATAGGAAAAACGCATGGTGTCAGCAAAGCCGCTAAACCTCCTAAAAAGCTCAATAGAAAAATACTCCAGATATTTTCTCCTCCTGCTGCATCTTCATTTTTTTGCAGCGATGCAATTTCTTTTTTTATTACCGTTTTCACAGGAACTTCTGCCCTAACTGCATCTTCTTTTACAGGAACAGTGGCATCTTTTTTGACCTCTTCTGCCGCTTTTAGTTCTTCTTTTGCGGCACCTTTGGGAATCTCAAAAACAAATTCCCTTTCGCTTGGCGGCAGACAGCTTTGATCATTGCAGACCATAAATTCTATAGCTGCCTTGACCTTAAAAGCATCGCTGTTTTTTCTTTCTATTTTTTGCGTAAAAACAGCTTTTGTTTCAAAAAGTTTGATTCGCATATTAAAAATCGGATCATCAATTTCATGTCCGTCTGGCTCAACAATGCCTCCCTTTGCCGCATAATTTTTAGATTTTGCAAACACAAAACTGGTTGGCATTGGCCCGTTTGCGGGAACTTTTTGAGAATACATGTGCCAGCCTTTGTCTATCTGCGCTGTAATGCTTAATTCATAACTGGAGTTATCCACCTCTTTTACAGACGTTTTAAACGACACGGGGTCGTAAATCTGGGCAGTAAGATTATGCATCGCAAAGAAAATTGCGATAAAAAGAATTAGTTTTTTCATAAAAAAGAAATTTAGGACGATGATCGCTTGGATCATCATGAAAGCTGTGTATCTAAGCAGAAAAATTATTTAAACACATAGAAAGATAGGTCTTATTGCCTGCAAAAAAATAGTTAGAAGAAACTCATTATTAAGGCATAGCTTGGTGTGTCAAGAGCAGTGGAATGCCTTTTTAAAGTTCTAAGATCTATGTTTCTATGTCTTTATATTAATACGTTTCAATGATCATTTTTTATATCGCTGCAAAATCCATTTGGAAATATCATCGAGAACTTCCGGTGCAAAAACTTCATCTAATTCTTTGACTTCTTTCTGCGTACAAGTCCTGCAATGCTGATACATATGGTTTAAGCCCGGATAGATTTTCGAAGTAAGATCTTTTGTTCCAAGGTATTTCTTAAATGAATTTATATTCTCTAGAGCAGGAACCTGAATATCTCTGTCTCCATTTCCAACAAATACCGGAATCTTAATTTTTGGCAGATAGTCTTCTGGATTGTAATGGATAGTATAGCGATACCATTTTCTGTCGGCATCTTTTCCATATCGGTATAAAAAAGTCTGGTCGCGTCCTTCCCAAAGCTGTACTTTCTTGAGCATGACCGAATCTTGTTTCTGCATCCATTCTTTCAGCTTTATCTCCATCACTGGCTTTACAGATTCATCATCTTTGGTTTCGTAAACGGCTTTGAAAAGAATATTGTACAGCTCCATCTGTTTGGCTACCACCTCATCTGTAAAATTAAAGCTTTTTAAAATCGCCGTATTCTGCAGATTCAGCATCTCGAGTCCGCTTACCCCTACTCCAGATAAGCTGATCATGAATTTTACATCTTTGTTTCTCGAACTCACAATAGAGGCAATCATTCCCCCTTCGCTGTGGCCGATTAAACCAATATAGGAAGCATCCACATTTTTATCGCTTTTTAAATACGCTATTTCTTCTTCTATATCATCTGCAAAATCGCCGGTTGTGGCACTTTCAAAATCGCCGGCTGTTTTACCAAATCCGCGGTCGTCTACACGAAGAGAGGCGATTCCGTTACGAGCCAGATAATCAGCTAAAACAGTGAAAAATTCTCTTCCCATGAACGTATAATTGCGGTCATGCTGTCCGGTTCCAGAAATTAAAATGGCCAGCGGATATTTCTTTCTGTTTTTCGGAAGCGTCAATGTTGCGCCATAAGCCAGTTTGGTATTCTTCCCTACAAAGGTAAAATCCTTCACTTCATACGGATACGGTTTCTGCGGATGCTGTGCAAAAAACAAAGGCTTTATTTGGTTTTGCTTCTTTAAAACAACAGCAGCATTTGGAATCGAGTAATTATTAAAAATTCCTGTAACTGCAGTTTTATCGGAACTGTATTTTCCTTTAAAAGTATAGCCATACATGCCATTTTTAAAAGAAACACTGTCAGCGGCAGCTTTTACAGCAACCTTGCAGTCTGAACCTAATTCAGGAATGCTAAAGGAAAGGGAATCTTTTTTGGCATCGAAATCTCCAGATACAATAATTCTATAGGATTGATATTGTCCCTGCCAGATGGTCTGGGAAAAACCAATCTGACAGCACAATAGCACAATACTGAGATATAAAAAATTAACAATTTTCATTTTTTAACCTTTAACTAAATTATTTTTTCTCAGCTTTCAAATATTCAATAATGATCGAAATTTCGTCGGCCAATTCAGTTGGGCTTCCAAAATATCCATTTGATTTCCATCTTAATTTTCCGTTTTGATCTATAATCATTTTTTCTGGAATTCCAGAAAATTGAAATGCTTTAGAATATTTCTCATATGCTTGATCAAACTTTCCAGTTTTTGGATTTTTTCCATCGTACAAAATCGTAAAGTCAAATCCTTTTTCTTTAATAAATGCCTGTGTCTGCGCTTTAAAGTCTTTAATGTATTCTTGCGTATCTACAAAATAAAATTTTACATTAGGATCTTGTCTGTATTTCTCCACTGCCATCTGCATTCCCGGCATTGCATTTTTGCATGGTCCGCACCACATTGCCCAAAAATCAAGCACCACGATTTTTCCTTTCTGATCGGCTAGCTTCACATTACCGCCTCTGCTGCTTTCTAAATCAAAACCTTCTATTGGCATATTGATCAGTTCTGCAATCAGTCTGGTTTTGTGTTCCTGAATATTGATGTCTGATTTAAATGAATTTACATATGCTTCAAAACCTGCCGCGGCACCGCCTTCCTTTAAATAAATTGTTTTTAATGAAGCCAGCATTTCTGGAGTCGCTTTATTTTCTCTAATGCTTATTGCCAATAATTCTTTGGCATCAAGCATTTTTCCTTCTCTAAGCAGCATTCTGGCATACACCTCGTTGTAGCTAGCATCTTTGTAACCGTAAAATGGCTTAATTTTATCCAGATATCTTCTTTCTAGATCATAGTTTTTAAAGATTTCCTGAAGTTTTGCATAGGTAAAATATTCTCTTGCCGCATAATCTATCGTCTTTGCCTGCCATTCTTTAGGAGATAATTTTTGAGCATATTCTTTAGGCACAAATGCTTCTCTGCTTTCCATTTCAGGAATGAAGATATCGGCGTATTTTTTTAGTGTTTCCAAATCTGTTTTCTCGATTCCGTCTTCGTGTCTGTTAAAGGGAATTGAAACCAAGTGCCAGCTGTAATCCAATAGAATATTGAATGATGCTTTTTTAACGCTGCTTAAAGCGAAATTGTAATCTTTGTTTTTTACGATATAACTGTAAGCAATTGCTTTAAATAATTTATCGCTGAAAAGATTTTCCGTTTCTGTAGTGATATCTGAGAATTTCTCCGCCGGAAAGTTTTTTTCAAATTCAGCATACTGCTTTACCTTTTTGTCAAAATCTGATTCCATAAAGATTTTCTTAATTTCGATATCACGCGCTAAAACACCTTTTGGATACTTTTTGAGCAATGCCTGCTGCACTGAATCAATAAAAACCTTATTGGCGGCCGGTTCTAATAAACCGATTGTTCTGGTTACATTATACTGGTCCTGATTATCTAACTCATCTGTCAGTGCAAAACGGACTTCTTTTTTTATGCGAGGAGAGAAATCGCCGCCTCTCACAATTTGAGCGACTTTTAATGCATTATAAAATATTTTCTTGCGGCTCTCCGGATGGTATTGCAATTCATAGTTTACCCACATTACGGCTACAGAATCATTTTTAAAAGCTGATTCATCTACGATATTTGGAACATCATTTTCAAAAACTTTGTTACGCAGCATTCCCCAGCCAATATAAGCGCCCGGAGATTTTGGCAGCATCCAGCTGTAGGTAGCATCTCCCCCTTTATCGATCAGGGTGTCTGAAGTAAAAATACAAGTTATCAATGAGGCATGATCCGAAAGCTTTACTTTCGTCTGCCATTTTTTATCTGAAGCTGCTTTAAGATTAATATCCTTAATTAACCATCTAAAATTATCATAGGCATATAATCTTGCTGAAACCTGTTTTGCATTTTTCAAAACAGTTGCCGATGCATCATAGGTAATCGTGATTTCTTCTCCTGGATTTGGCTGTTCTGGCGAAATTTCAAATCTTTTGGGCTGATCCTGCGCATATATAGCTGCATTTGCAGCTATAAAAAGCGTTAATAGTTTTAATATTTTCATTTTCTTTTTGTTTAAGCACGTTCAAGCGAAACTGAACGTGCCATATTTTTTTGAATCAATTCTTTTTAATTGTTTTGCTGCAGATCCGGAGCGTAATCAAAGTAGATTGCCGCAAAAGGAAACTGATAACGGTTTCCGTCCGGTTCAATGGTAAAAGTTTCTGTTAGGTATTTATGCGTAATGGTCTTAGCAAAACGGGGATCTTTATTTAAGCGTTTCAGATCCGCCCATCTAAAACCTGCTCTTCCCATTAATTCTTTTCGGCGCTCGGCCAAAACTTTTACAAGGGCGTCGTTAGCATCAGCGGCAGTTAAATCTGTATATTCTGCCGCTTTAAAACGTTTCTTTCTTAATGTATTAATAGTTGCCATTGCTGTTGCTGCATTTCCTGCTCTTGCTTCGCATTCGGCTTTGATCACATACATTTCAGGAACAGTTGGCCCGGCGTTGCGGCCATCTCCAGATAAAAGTTCTTTACAATAGGCTCTTCCCTGTGTGAGGCTTCCGTAAGTCATTGCATTAATAGATCTTGTGTAGAGCTGATATCTAAGATCTTTAGTATCAAATGAATCTAATAGCTCATCGCTTAGAGATAAGAGAGTTGGCGAATACATATAAGCCATTGATTCTTTTGCCAGCATGTTTTCCGGATCATCAAAGGTTCTCGGCCATCCGTAATCTCCAGCATTTTGGTAGTCTTCTAAATTCAACAAAGTATTTTGCAATGCTAAAGCCGATTCTGCATTCTGCAGGGCTTCTGCATAATTTCCCATATACAGATTTGTTCTTGCCAATAATCCGTACGCAGATGCTTTTGATGGAAACCATATGCTTCTGGATCTATTTACCGGTTTTAATCCCGATGCAATAGCTTCTGTCAAATCTTTTACAATCTGATCGTAGACTTCTTTTACAGATGCTCTTGTAATATTTTCTGTTACAGTGGGTACAGTTAAAAGCGGTATTCCTAAATCTGTAGAAGCAGTTGCAGGGTCATACGCTTTTCCAAATACATTAACTAAAGTTAAAAAGATAAATGCTCTATGTACTTGCGCTTCTCCCTTTATAGCCAAACGTTCTGCATCTGTGCCATTTGTGCTGGTCATTACCTCATTTATAATTACGTTGCAGGTATACAATGACGCATATAAAGAATTCATATCGCTGTCTCTTTCTCCCACAGGAATGATTTGATCTGCCCATTTATATGTTTCTAAATAAGGCTTGTAATAAGCAGAACCCGAAAAATACCGATTAAAGTAATTCGCATGGTCATCACGCATTACAATATCATCTGAGGCTACATCCACTAAATTGTAAGTGCTGTTAAAGGTGCTTGCACCTTGCAGCAGATATCTATAGTTTATGGTTTCTTTCGGGATTAGCTTCCCTTCTGTCTGTATATCTACGTAGTTATCGCAACTTGTTAAAAGTGCTGATAAAATGGCTATATATATTAAATACTTTTTCATCGCTGCAGCTATTAAAAATTAAAATTGAATCCCATTGAATACATTGCCGTTGGAGGCAGTTTCATGCCTGTACCGGTAACCGGTAAAAAATCAGGATCGATATTGTCATTATTTTTTCTCCAGATAATTCCAATGTTTCTTGCAGAACAAGTTAAAGAAGCACTGTCTATAAATGTATTTTCAAAAAGATTTGACAGATCATATTTCATCGAAACTTCTTTGAAGCGAACATGGTCTCCATCAATTACTTTGTCGTCACTCAATCGGTAGCGTGAATAACTGTAGCCTGTCATTCCTCTTACACCCGGAACGTTTGTTATAGCTTCGTCACCTGGATTTCTCCATCTTAAGTCGATGTCTGAATTTAAATCATATCCTTTGAAACTTCCGTATCTGTCTACATACTGGTCAAAAGATGGTTTAAACAGTACATAATTCAATTTGTAGGTAGCCAAGAGATAAAGCGAAAGTTTTTTATAGCTTAAATTGGCACTTAAGCTTCCATAATATTTAGGTGTGCTGGTCCCCATATATTTCATGTCTTCAATATCCGTCAGCATGACATTTGACTGCACAATATTTCCGTCTTTATCATAAACCTGCACTGATCCCGCATTATTTAATCCTGCATTCCGAAAAGCAAAAACACTGTTTGTTCCATATCCCGCAAGTGGCGGTGTGCTTCCCGAGCCGTTTAAGATATTGGCAAAATTTGTAAATCTCGAATCGGTAACTTCGTTGGTGTTGTAAGATGTAACTAAACTTAAATCAAAACTAAAATCTGTGCTCTTAACAATTGATCCGTTTAAATTCAAATCAATTCCATGCCCTTCTAAGGTTGATGCATTTCTAGTCAGCATATTGTTTGGAATTCCATAAAATGGCGACACATCGAATTCCGTAATTAAATCTTTGCTATTTTTTCTGTAGTACTCGATTGTTCCGTTTAAGCGATAATTAAGAATGCTGAAATCAAGACCAAAATTCATAATTCCGGTTTTTTCCCAGCGCAGCGCAGGATTTGCGGCTTCAGTTATAAAAGCAAATGGCTGCTGTGAAAATCTATCAACATCCGCCAAAGAAATATTCGTAAATGGGAATGTATCTAAACTAATATTTCCGTTATATCCGTAACTTGCTCTAAAGCTCAAATTATCAAAGAAAGTTACATTTTTCATAAAATTTTCTCTGCTGATATTCCATTTGAAACCTGTAGACCATAAAGGCGTCCTTCTATAGCTTTTATCTACGCCAAAATTGTTATAATCATCCAAACGCGCACTTCCAGAAACAGTATATCTGTTATCGTACGTATAAGAAGCATTTCCATAATAAGACAGAAAGCGTCGTGTCTGGCTTTTTAATGTATTGTTGTAGCTGATTCCCTGAGGATATCCATAAATTGTATTAGGGGTATTTGAAGGAAGATCTATAGAAGTCTGTGATGTTTCATTATAGCCAAACAAAGTTCCTGCCTGATTTGATTCTACGGTTTCTCTAAACTCAATGCCGCCAAGAGCATCAATAGCATGCCTTTGCGCTAAAGTAGTATTGTAAACCAGCTGGCCTCTTGCTGTATAGCTGTCTTTGCCAAATCTTGAATTTTGGCTGATTCCTCCTAACGGAACTCCATAAATCAGCTCATTTGTGGCTGTATTAACAGTTGTATACTGGTTTACAAGATCTCTGGCAAAATACGTATCTGGATTGTATAGATTTTTATTGTCCAGATTTGAAGTTTCGATATAATAAGTTCCAACAGCATCCAAGCCTTTGAATAAAGGTGCTGTGACAGAAATATTTGCAGAATAGTTTTGTTCTTTAATGCCTCTGCTGCTATTATCCAATTCGTCCATATAATTGTAAGTCCATGGCAAATATCCTTGATTTTGAAGCCTTTGGGTATCTGCACTGTAAAAACGTCGATCGTATGAAACTGAATTTCCGTTAGCATCAACTATTTCATTATATGGCAGAAATGAGGTTAAAGATGCCTGAAGCGGACTTAGTCCTAAGCCGTTTTGCTCGTAATTAAAAATAGACCCTTTTAAACTCGTGCTTACCTTGAAGTAGTTAAGCAGCTTAAAATCCTGGTTTACAGTAAAAGTCATACGTTTGCCTCCAGTGCCAACAGCCTGAGTCTTTTCATTAGAAAATGAAGCCGATGTAAAATAGGTGTAATCGTTTTGGCCTCCGCTAAAAGAAAAATCAAAATTATTTGACTCAGAAGGACGCATTAAATACTTCGTAATCTGATCGTAGTTATTTCTTGGTCTTAAAATATCTAACTGTGCATTTTTTTCAGCTGTTGTTATAGTTCCTCTTTTTTCCTGAAACATATATTCCACACCTTGGCTAATTGGAGTTGAATAATATAAGCTAGTTGCTGCCGCTGGATCTGTAATAATGCCTTTGTCTACTAATTCTTGCTCTAAATTCAATACCTGAGAAGAATTCATCAAAGGCAGGCGGGATAAGGAGGCTTTATTGGCAATGGCATAATTTTGAGAAGCGCTGAATCTTGTTTTCCCTCTTTTGCCTTTTTTGGTTTCGATTACCATAACTCCATTGGCAGATCTTGCACCGTAAATAGAAGCGGCCGCAGCATCTTTTAAGAAGGTTATTTTCTCAATATCTTTTGGATTCAGGGTTCTGATATCCAATTCTGTTGGCGTACCATCCAAGATGATTAAAGGCAAGCTGCTGGCACCGCTTGTATCATAAGTGGATTGTCCTCTAATTCTGAAGTTGTAACTCGTTTTTGCTGCACCTGCACCAAATAAATTTCCGTAAACAAATGAATTATCAGACTCCATCACATCGATTGCCAAACCTGCAACCTGTCCTTCTAACTGATGCATTACATTCGAAACTGGAATTTTCTCCAAATCTTTTGCGGTAATCGTAGATACAGAACCTGTCGCACGAGTTTTAGAAATTTTCTGGTAACCGTTGTTTACCACAATCTCGTTCATTAGCGAAACTTTTTCTTTGGCTGTTATTGTTATATTGGACCGGCCATCAAGGTTTACTCTCACAGTTTCAATGGTTAATCCCGAAGCTTCGATTATGGCATTTGTTGGTACGCCGTAAAGAGCAAAACTTCCGTCAAAATCTGTAGTTGCACCATTTTTGGTGCCTGTAACCCAAATATTTACACCCGGATAAGGCTCTCCGCTGGAATTAAGCACACGTCCCTTTACCTCTATTGAACCCGTCGAAAGGCTTTGCGGACTTGTAGAGGTAACTACAATAGTTTTATCCTGAATGGTAAAAGCAAACTGCTGCCCTTCGAATATAATTCCCAAGGCTTCTGAAATGCTTTTCTTTTGAATATTTAGGCTTACCGGTTTTGCTTTGTCTAAAATCTTAACATTATAAAAGAAAACATAGCCTGTCTGCTTTGTAATAGCAGCAAATGCTTTCTGGAAGGTAAGATCTGTTCCCTTTATCGTTACGGTTTTATTGGTCTGCGCAACAGCTGCATACGCAAAAAACATAAATAATATAAAATATAATTTTTTCAAATTACATTTTGCATTTGGCCTGAATGCATCTCTTTGATAGGAATTCTGGTCCCTGCTTAATTTTTGATTAGTTAAAAAATTCATTACATTTGAATCGGTTAGTTTAATAAATAGGATCGGTTATTTTTCTTATTTAAGAACTAGGCTGTACATACCCAAGGCGCGGGAACGCTTTGGGTATTTTTTTTGCGGCAGTTCTTGCTTCACAATTTTACTGTGTCACAATCACCTCCTTTCCTGAAACTTTAAAGTGGACATCGCTGCTCTCCAGCATTTTAAGAATCTGATTTAATTTTAAATCTTTTTGAATTGCGCCTTCAAAACGCTCATCTGGAATTTTCCCTTTATAGATAACATCTACATCATACCATCTTTCGATTTCGCGCATAATTTCGTCATACTTGGCATTTTCAAAATAAAACAATCTGTTTTTCCAGGCAATTGCGAGTTCGGCATTTACCTCTTTTGTTTTCATCAAATGTTTATCCAGCGAAACAACGATCTGCTGCCCTGGTTTTACTAAAGCAGAATTGCCGCCTTCTGTAATTTTAATTTTTCCTTCCAGTAGAGTAGTTTTTAAGACTGGTTCGTTTTCGTAGGCTCTAATATTGAAATGAGTTCCCAAAACTTCAACCTGCTGGCCGTTAGAGAAAACTTTAAAAGGCATTTTCTCGTTATGGGCTACTTCAAAATAAGCTTCTCCCGTTAAAACTACAGCTCTTTCGCTTCCGCTGAAATAAGTTGGATATTTTAGTGAAGATCCGGCATTCATCCAAACATTAGTTCCGTCTGGCAATGCAATTTGAAAGGTCTTTCCATTAGGTGTAGCTAGAGTATTATAGGTTGGTTTTCCGGTATGTGCGCCATTATTTTGGCCATAACGAATCTGCCCTTCATTGTCTTTTGTAATGACAACATCCTTCTGATTTGCCACTACACCGTTTTTCTCTTCATTCAAAACCACCTTTGAACCGTCAGAAAGGGTTAGTACAATATCATTAGATTTTTTTTCTGAAGCTGAGGCATTTTCAGTTTTAACAACTGAATTATTGATTGATGTATTGGTTTTGGCAAAATAAGCAATTCCTATTAACAAAGCTGCAGATGCGGCAATTGCATATTTGTAGTATATTCTATTGCTTCTTTTTGGAGTAATTTTTTGGCCAATAATTTCCCAGGCATTCTCAAGGTCGATTTCCTCAATATCGATTTGATACCTATTTTGCACTCTTTTAAAATACTCCCTGTTCGAGTCAGACTCCTTGTACCATGCAGCAAAAATTGATTCTTCTTCTGGGGTAAGAGTATCGTTTATTTTCTTTATGATCAGTTTAAATTCCATTTTCAGAATCTCTTTAAATTAACAATTACATGATGTAATTTATAACCAAGACAACTGAAACTAAATAATGGGTGACAAAAGTTTAAGAAAAAATGAAGAAAAAATTAAATTATATACAAAACAAAATAATTTTCCTACGAATGAATGGATAATAACGCTAAAACAAAAACCAGCGATTCACTGATTTTTACTTTGGCCCTTTTTAGCTGTGTTTTTACCGTATTTACAGAAATGCCCATTTGCTCTGCAATTTCTTCATACTTATAATTTTCTATGAATTTAAGTTTAAAGACCTGCTGCATGCTTTCTGGAAAAGTTTCAATAATTTTTAAAATATGATTGTAGAGAATTGTTTTTTCTTGGTCTGAGATTAAATCCAAATCTTCATCCAATATGAGCATCGAGTTTAAATCGATGACATTTAAATCATCGGTAACTTTAACTGATTTCAAATAATTCAAACATCTGTTGCGCACCATGGCATACAAATATGCTTTCAAAGATGTTTTTATTTCGATATTTTTTGCATTTTCCCATAAAGAGATAAATACTTCCTGAACAGCATCTTCACTTGCCTGCTGATCAAATAGAAAATTATTGGCATATAGAACCAGCCCTTTATAAAAATGATTGAATACATTTTTATAAACGGACTTATTTTGGTTTTGAAGTTCTTTTAAGACAATATTTATTTCCAAAGCAATATCTAAAGGCCAATATTATAAAAAACAAATCTATATAAATTTAAGCTATCAGCAAATATCAAATAGATTTCTCTGAATAAAGCTAAAAAACACGCCAATATTTAATCAATAATGAGAATATCATAAAAAAACAATATTCCAATTGTAATAAAAAAACAATATTAGTACTTCTCCTACTTGGTAAAATCTAGCATATATCTTTCTTTAGTACTATTTATCCTAGATTATTAACATCTTTCTTATATATACGGATTTTTTGCTGTTTTCGTTTTATTAAATATTATTTATTGAGCTGAATGCTTAATTGCATCCTTGTCTATTGAATTTCATAGATTTTTTTTTACTTCACTTTACATTTTTAAAATATGAATCATAGCATCCATTTTAAATAAATTAGTTTTTTACATTTTATCGTTTTGAGTTTTATGGCAGAATCATGGCACATGGCATTTGGAATTGATACTATTTCTGCCACAAAAAGATAAGGCGCTTTTTAAAAATATTTTACCTGTCTAAATTTTGTGGCAGAACCGTGGCAAATGGTGTTTTTGAAAAATAGAAACCTCGCAAAATAGCACCCTAAAAAGTATAGGTTCGAAACTGTATTACACAAAAAATTAAAGCCATTGGAATCCAATGGCTTTACTGCATTTCTTTGAACCATAAACTCTCGGGTAGAAGGTGCACACTAACGGAATTATTTTTTATTGTCTTTATTGTGCCGGTAATATGAGCATCGTTTTTAAAGCTGTGCTGGCGTATCTGATTCTTTTACCTTAATTACAAATAGCTTTCGTTAATTTCCTTCATTACTTCAGCAAAAAGTTGTGCAGACCAAATTCTGTCTTCAAAATTAAAAAGAGTTGAAACACTTATGACTTCACTTACTTTAGTTTCCTTAAGGAACGACAATAATTCTTTCTTCACAGTTTCTTTACTGCCGCTAAGTTTTCCTGTTCTATAAAAGAGGCAATGTACTGCCGCACTTCAGTGTGTTTCTCCAATTCCGCTTCAAAGGTATTGATATGGAAGTCCTCGTCCTGGTCCAGAATATGTATAATTTCAGTGTAACCTTTTGCAATCAGGCTTCCTTTGATTTTAAGAATGTTATGCTGCATTTTGGCATCCAAATCTTTTCTCACCTTAAGCTGTATCGATTTTTCCATTGTGAAAGATTTGTCTATTTTTCAATTTGACGCTGTATCAAATTTACTGCAATTTTTTTTAAAATGCGGCATAATCACAATAATGCCGGGACAACTATTCTATTTAACCATTGTCTCTGGATTCAGGGTGCTGCCGTTAATCTGGAAAGAACTCAAAAGCGTGGAATAAAAATAAAGAGATTTCCCTGTGACAAAGGTCCTTTTCGAGAATGATATGCCTTTTGCTGCCTAGCAGCTTAATCCAGCAGCAGCTAAATAGCAGTATTTGAAACATCTTCCAGCAGCATATTGGATCTGCCTGCCTGCTTGTCTTATAGCTATTTTATAACTGGAATTCATTATTCTGTAAAGAAAATTGTACCTGTCCGCTATAATTTTGCTACGAAAGAATTACAGAGACAGGCAGTCGCTGCGATACCCTCTGCAGGGCAATCCCTTAGCGGCAGACAATAGCAAAAAATTATTTTAAAAATATGAATGTGATGAAAACAGATACAAAGGAAAATGACCGTCAGGATGACGAAAATTTCCAAAATACAGACTCAGGCAAGCAGGGACAGCAGAAAACCGCCTCCCCTGCAGCCCACCTGTTTACAGACAATGCCCAACCCGATTACCAAGATGATCTGAGCATGCAGGAGATATCCAAATACAAAGTATACACATGTCTAAAAAAGGCAAAAAAATCGGGACAAAACTAATTCTGTTCCGATTTAAGTACTTTTATAATAGCAATCAGCCAGTCTTTTCAGGATAACTTATAGATTCCAAAACTGGATTCCGCCTTTCAGGTCAATTGATACGAGCTGGCTTTCGTCTTTTGAAACTTTTAATTTATTTACGGTTCCCTTATGGTCTGTAAGTGATTTTAAAAGCTCACCGGTTTTTTTATCCCAAACTCTTATAGAACGGTCAATACTGGCCGTATAAATTTTATTTTTAGCAAATTTTGCCGTGGTAAGATTCATGCTGTAATCGTCCTGGTAAACTTTAGTTTCATCTTCGATATCATGCGTAATCCAATTGGGATGTTTTACTTTAAATTCCGATTGATGCGTATTGCTGTTGTATTTGGTACATTCATTATAATTTAAAGAAAGGAAATTTCCTTGATTATCAATGTCCGCAAATTTCTTTAGGTCAACCAACATCTCTTTTTGCACCGTATTGTTATTCATATCCCAATAGGTAACTTTACTTGGAGCAACAATTACTGCTATGTTTTGTTTGTCAATTTCTACAATAGTTCCTTTTGGAAAATCAGATGGCAATATCAATTCCTGATAATTTTTGGTAACATCCCAGACATATTGATTTTTTTTCTGGTCCTGAGTGATCAGATAATTCAAATTATCTGAATAGAAAACGCTAATAGACCAAGTAGTTTTTAAAGGCAGTTTTTTTATAATTTTTCCATTTTTCTCATTGATCAAGAGGATGCTGTTTTCTAAAGTGGCGGCTGCAATTTCTTTTCGCTGGGGATTATAGGCCAGAGAATAAATTTCATCAGCAATTCTTGCAATTACAATTTCTTTTGGGCTGCCATTTATTCTTTTTGAAATCCGCCCGCTGAAAGTAGAAACAAGAACTGTGTCTTTAACACCGGCATAAACTACATCTGTATAAGATACCGGGTTTATATTTGTGAGTTTAGGGATGAAAATATTTTGCCCCTTACAACCCAGTATCGCAAAAAGTAAAATGTACGTATATAGAATTTTATTATTTTCCATTTTCATATAATTTTACATTTTTATCATTCTGCTTCAATTTTACATCTGCATTTTCATCACTGGTAGATAGTATTATCGTGTTTTTTCTATCATGGCTATTTAACATTATTGCTGCAGCACCTTGTGGCTCTGATAGTAATAGCAATTGCATATTGGTTTTCGAGTCTAAAGACAGAAAAGCATTTCCTAAATTGTCATCTGTAACATATCCTCCTCTTTCCTGCCCTTCTGCATCATAAAGCATGACACCTGAAACGCCAACCTTACCTCTGGAATTTAATCTGCTGCCATAACTGCTCAAATTAGGTTCAGGCAGATGCGAACCTATAATAATCCGCTCAACTCCCAGTGAGTCAACAACAACAATACCTCTGACTTTTATTATTTTATCCTGAAAATCAACAGCCTTACTATTTTCCTTAGTCGAAAAAGAAAACAGATAGAAGCTAAAGGCTGCCAGATTACAAATACTTAGTGCGTAAAAAAATTTTGATTTCATTTGGTTTATATTTAAATTTTTAGTCTGTCGGTTTATGTAAAAAAAAAAGTCAATTCAATACTTCTGGATTAGGTTCTGTCTCATTTGCCATATAAATTCAAGATAAATCAGTTACTCCAAAAATTACGCAGCCAATTTACAAAATGATTTGAACATACCTGTTACTGGCTTCAGCATCTGATTCTTTCTCAACATATTTACAACTTCAATTCCTGCCAAGGTTCTTCTGGCAGACTCAAAACTTTTAAAACCCAAACCGTTTTGTATTCTCCATTTTATAAACCGATGTGGTTCCACAATATTATAGAGTTATTTACATTGCCTAATCTTTATGTTCGAAAATGAGCGTTTGTTGCAAACTCGTATTGCGATGGTGTTAGAGCCACTTTTAGCTATGTTTACTATCCTTGGCCCGCTGTAATTCTTTATTGCCTTAATTAGGAAGGACTGGGAACTAATTCTCTGCCTTCTTCTGGTCAGAAGATAATCCACCGCATTGCCCAACTTATCAACAGCCCGATATAATTAATACCAGATTCCTTTTACCTTTATATAAGTTTCATCCATTCGCCAGCTGGCGCCTACTCTATTCTTTCTCTTTTTGGTTTCCGATTCAATTAAAGGCGCAAATTTAAACATCCAGCACTGAATGGTCGCATGATCAACTGCTATTGCACGCATTTTCATTATTTCCTCAACATCTCTGTACTCAATGTAAATCTCAATTTGAAATAAACCGCCTGAAGAATAACAGCTTTAGGATAACAATGACCTTTGGTATTCATGCCATATATTTTGAATCTTTAAAGGTAATAGTTATTTAACAGATGCGACAGAACCAGTTCGAGTATATAAAAGAAAAACTTAGATAGCTAGAAAAATTCAAATAGCATTAATATAAATATGGATGCAGATTCGATGCACCTAGAATCAAAACACAATTTAAAATACTATATAACAATCACTTGAAATAAAACCCTAAGCTCGAAACATTACTACATCAAAAACTGCTATAAAAATTAGAAATTAAAGATTTGTGGCAAAATCATGGCACAAGGTATTTTTGAAAACCATAAATCCAGCAAAATCAATACCTGCCGAATTTAGGTTCGAATATATTATAGTTATTTTTTTTCGTTATCAGGTTCGAGTCGCGTTCCCGCTACAACTTTAAAGCAAGAGCCTGAGAAATCAAGATTTCTCAGGCTTTTTTATTAGATGATTTTGTTTCAATTTCTTGAAAAATTTAAATACTTGTATTTTCAAGGGATTTGGTTCGAGTCGCGTTAAGACTTAGTCTAGACTTTTTAGAAGTTTTACCCCTATATGCAGAATTGATCAAGGCTGTTAATGCAGGAATATCTAGTAAGGCTGCTTTTGAAATCATATTACACAATGAACACTTGTGTTTTGCATAATTGCTTCCAGCTTTAGCTGAAGGTACAAAGGTGTGAAGTAAAAAAAAGAGAATGGTTTAGCTCAAACTAATTACTCTATCTTCAATCTGTAAAAAATTCCACACCATTTTTTCCAAGATATACAGTCTGCCCTAGTTTATTAGTGATTTCAAAGATCTGGAAATCGTTCACCGATTCATATTCATACGGCCTCAAAGATGAATAACTTTTATCACTGATTAAATTATACGTCTCCATATTGAATACCTGAAATCTATTATCCTTTTGTACCATAAGATAAGAGTAATATATTTTACTAATTTTGTCGAATTCAAAGGGAAGAAGCACCTTCAGCTCTTCACTGCTGTCATTCTTCTTTCCAAGAATTCCCCATCGATCGTTTTTCTTAACTACAAAAATGCGCTGATAAACTGCCCAGTGCCTTGAATCTTTACTCAAATCAAAATTGATCTCATCAAAATCAACTGGTAAAAGAATAATATTTTTACTGCCGGCTATTCCCCATTTTCTGCCAATCTTTACACCAAAAACATCTCTGCCCGGAGCATAGTTTTTATCGTACTTCTCGGTTATGATATCATCATAAATTGCAGGAACTAATGTATCAAAGACAGGCTGCATGCGTGAAGTGTTTTCTAGAATGACCCCTATCTTGCCTTTGCTTTTTATAAGTTGGGGCCTCTCCATTTCTCCCATGACAATCCCCGAATACTGAATTTTCTCAATGCTATTAACTTCTTGCTCCGTAAGCTTTTTTCCATTTGAAGTAAAATATACCGTGCTTTCGTTATAAATGCAATGAAACGTTTTATTAGAAGGATCAAATTGAATCTTGGAATAACTCAGCGGAATCAATATCTTAGGTTTTCCATCCATTAGACGAATCACGCCGTATTTTTTATTTTTGGCGACAATAAACCGATTGTTAGCAGTATCCTGGAAATCAAAATCTTTATTTAAAAGAATCTCAGGGTTGTTTTTAATACCAACTGAATGCTCGCCATGATAAACTTCATAAATTCGAGTGCATTGGTCATATTGAAATGGAATTACTGTCACTCCTTCTTTATTAATGTACCCTACCTTACCTGATTTTTTTGCTTTTGCCAGATTATCATCCGAGTAAAAGTCCACAGCATCATATATACATGCTACGACTATTTTTCCATCGATACTCGCAAATCCCCATTTATCTTTCTGGCAGTAGGGGATATATTGACTAAAAACAGGCTGACAAACTATAATGAAAATTAGTAATAATAATAACCGGATTTTTGATTGCTGCATACTTCTTTGAATTTTGTATTAATGTAAATGTTTTATCTAATTCGCCAAACCATATTCTATGGCTATTCAATATATTATTAGAGATAGATCTTTTTACAGGGCGCAGCTAGATGATATTGAAATCTTCGTTCTAATGGTTGTCTGTTATTTGATCTTTCCACAAAGGAACAGCCAAAGGCGTACTAACACAGCCCATATTTATGGATAATCAGCGAAACCTCATTTAGCTTACTATTTCGCAAAAATAACTAAAAATGATTACAATCTTCTAACTGTTTATTTTGGAGCTGCTTCCGATCTTGCCACAAAAAGCTAAGGCAGCTTTTAAAGATAATTTTGGTCAAAATTTTTGTGGCAAAATCGTGGCACATTTGATTTTGTAAGTTAAAAATTCAACATCGACAAGTCTGCGCAAGTTTAGGTTCGAATGTGCAGCTGATTAATAATTACAAACTCTCGATAAACAAAAAACCTCAAAATCAAATGATTTTGAGGTTTCTAAACTATTTGTTGTAGGCAAAAGACAGTTTGAACTATAGTTAAAACAAGTCTACGAGTAAGTTAAGAGTGAACCCAGAAACCAATTTTTTTTTAAAACTTGAAAAAAAATGTAAAGAATCAGAACTTAGATTTTAAATTTGAAAAATGCATCTGCTCATCTTCATCAAGGAGAGCCTATAATTTAAATCGCATACAATAAATTATTTATTCAATCATTTTTCTAAACAGTATTTTCATTGATTCTGGATCTATTGTATTCATGTCTACCAACTTTAATGATTTTACCATTTTACTTGTCGTTGTTTTATATTTTTGAAAATGAGGTGTTTTTAAATGCGATTGATAAGCATTGTTATCATTATAAATCTCTAATATTCTTACTTGAGTTGAATCATTTTTTTGATACATGGGAAATATTGCCAGTACACCAGGTTCTAAGTTTACTGAAGCCGAAGACTCCTCTTGTAATATGGCTTTATATTCGGATAAATATTCCGGGTAAATTTCAATTTCTGAAAGACGAACCATCATATCTTTTTTTTGAGCTGAGATATTGCTGAAAGTTAAAAACATTGTTGCAAATATTAAATACAAGAATAAACTATTTGGAAAACTGCTCTGAAGATTATTGATTAACTTTTTCATTTATAATGATTTTAATATTACGCTAAGAATTCTTGGTTCTGTCGCATCTGTCAGAATCAAATATAAGAATTTTAGTAATTTAAAAGTTAGGCCGCCAATTTACAGAAGGATTTAAACATAGCTATACCTGGTCTAACCATCTGATTCTTACTCAGCATATGCACAGCTTCAATTCCGCTCAAGGTTCTTTTGGCCGATTCAAAACTTTTAAAGCCTAACCCATTTTGTATGCGCCACTTGATAAAACGATGATCTTGCTCTACAATATTGTTGAGATATTTACACTGTCGGATTTTAATATTAGAGCACGAACGCTAGTTATAGAATTTGATAGCGGCAGTATTAGAACAGCTTTTATCAATGTTTATTGCTCTTGGCCGGCAGTTATTACCAATTGCTTTAATTAGAAATGACTGAGCACTCATTCTCTGCCTTTTTCTGGTCAAAAGAAAGTCTGCTGTATTGCCTAATTTATCTACTGCTCGATATAAATAACACCAAATACCTTTTACTTTGATATAGGTCTCATCCAATCTCCAACTCGCCCCCACTCTCCCTTTTTTTTTTTCTCTTACTCTTGTAATGTCTTTCCCTAATTCTAACAAGATGGATCCTTCGTTATGCAAAAGCTCATTTTGAGAAGTCTCTGCACCAGCACTTGTATCTTGGGTTGATTTTGCTTTTCTCATTGTCTGTAAACATCATTAAACTGATATAGAATCAAATCAGCTTGAATAGTAATGCTATAAATGTAGTAATATTAAAACATTACTGGAAATAAACCCCTGGTTTGATTGACTTTAGAATTATTATTTTGAGTTTAATATGACTCGCCCATTTTTAATTCGGACGTTTAAACAATGTATATTGAGACGTTTAAACAAAGTCATGTCTTAGTGTATCCTCTAATTTTGTCCTGTTAAATAACTTAAAATTAAAAAAAATGGAACAGAATAATTATCAGGGAAAATTGCAGAAAGCTACAGGTTCCGGATTTGATGCCAAATCCACCTCAAACGAGGTTATAAAAGGAATTGATCTTAGAGGAAAAATTGCCATTGTTACGGGCGGAAATACAGGTATTGGTCTGGAAACGGTGAAAACACTTGCCAGAGCCGGCGCAACAGTGATCGTACCTGCCAGAGATGTCGAAAAAGCCAAAAGAAATCTGGAAGGAATTGCCAATGTATTAATAGAAAAAATGGATTTAATGAATCCCGATTCTATAGATGCTTTTGCTGAAAAGTTTTTGCTTTCAGGACAACCGCTTCATTTACTGATTAACAATGCAGGAATTATGTGGGTGCCGCTGCGCAGGGATAAGCGAGGATATGAATCGCAGCTGGCAACCAATTATCTGGCGCTGTTTCAGCTCACGGCAAAATTATGGCCTGCTCTAAAAAAGGCTAATGGCGCAAGGGTGGTTAATGTTTCTTCGGGAGGACATCAATTTTCAGATTTTGATTTTGAAGATCCTAATTTCCTCAATCGGGAGTATGAAACTTTACAGGGATATGGACAGTCAAAAACAGCTGTTAATCTTTTTTCGGTTGAATTAGATACACGTGCAAAAGCCTATAATGTCCGCAGTTATTCTTTATGTCCGGGTGCTGTTGGCGAAACAGAATTAGCAAGAGAAGCACCAGTTGATTTGTTTCAAAAACTGGGTTACAGTGATGCTGAAGGAAATATACTTCCGGAAGTTGCAGCGTCATTAAAAACAATTCCGCAAGGTGCATCTACAACCCTTTGGGCAGCCACAAGCAAATTGCTGAATGATATTGGCGGGGTTTACTGTGAAAATACGGATATAGCAGCATTGAGTTCAAATGATGCAATTATTGGCGGTATTAAATCGTATTCATTAGATGAAAAAAATGCAAAACGTTTATGGAAATTAAGCGAGGAGATGACTGGAATAAAATTCGATCTTCGTTAATATTTGTATCTTTATACCACACAAGCAATTATGGATTATCAGGTAAATTACATAAACCCAGAGATTAAACTTTCTAATTATACCGGCAAGCTGTTTAAAACGGAAGCCGCGTTTAATGATCATTTGCTTGTGTGGTTAATTTCGGGGGAAACGAAAATTATTCAGGCAGATGAAACTTTCGCATTTGGTGCTGGCAGTACTTTTTTAATTCCCAGAAATCAATTGGCTGCCATTATTAATATTCCAAAAGATGGTTTGCCGCACAAAGCAGTTGCCATGCATTTATCGGCAAAAAGACTTCGGGAATTTTATGATCACGAAAATGCAAAGTCAAAAACGGCGACACCAAAAATTTTCAGTTTCCATAAACATCCTTTATTGGAAAGCTGCTTGGCTTCGCTGATTCCGTATTTTGAGATGCAGGAAAATTTCCCGGAAAATATCGCTTCCTTAAAAATTACTGAGGCAATTTCGATACTTAGAACTATTGACCCGGATATTGACGCTATACTGGCAAACTTTGATGAACCTTACAAGATTGATTTAATTGCTTTTATGGAGAAGAACTTTATGTTTAATATGACATTGGAAAAGTTTGGCTATTTAACAGGCCGAAGTCTGACCACTTTTAAGCGTGATTTTCATAAGGCTTTCAACGTTACACCGCAACGCTGGCTAACCAAAAAAAGATTAGAACTAGCCCATTATCAGCTCAATGAAAAAAATAAAAAACCTGTCGACATTTATTATGAAACAGGTTTTGAAAATTTATCGCATTTTTCCTTTGCGTTCAAAAAACAGTTTGGTTACTCCCCAACTGAATTGCAAAGAATGAATAAAAATTCTTAAAGGGTTATTTGCTAGTGGCCTCACTAAAAACGAGCGCTGTTTCCCTTCAAATTTGCCATAATAAGCTATGAAAGTTTATTTACTTTAAATAAATTATTACGTAATTTTCATCAATCACACCGGGTCATCCAAACCAAATTTATAAAGCCAATGAAAGACAGAAACCAAATATAATGCGCCAATCTCTTCAAATCTTCCATAAATTTTGTTGAAATTTGTCCGGTCGAGTCACCACAGCCAAATGGCGCAATTCAAGTCAATTAGCGCCATTTATTTAGTATAAAACATTTATTTTTTTAGTGGTCTAATTTACATTTCTCCAAAGACAAGATTGCGTCCTCTGCAGCCATACCCCGATAGCAGTGAAACCATTTTGTGCAGGTGTTCGGCACAAAAGATTGGAAAGTATAGCGGGAAGAGCTCCTGAAAAAAATTAATATGCCTTTTCAGATCACTTACCTCAATACTCTATTAGCACACTTTTACCGGGAAGCAGGCAGGCATACATGATCTATACTTTGTTTTTAAGAGAGCGAGCAAAGGCCTTTTTGATTACGACTGGTGGAAGTTCACCAAATAAGTTACGATGAATTTCTCGGTTTTGCTTCTGGGATAAAAAACGTGGATTTATGGATAGTTGCTCTCAAAACCTGGATAGGTGCAAACTTGGAATGCAAACCTATCGCATAATTTGCGTTTAAATAACTATTTTTACCGGCTTGCATTGGATTTGTATCGATGATCGTTAGCAAAATGAGATGGTCAATCTTACAATTTAAATATCCGCATCTAACTAATGAGAAAAACGTTAAAAATGAAGACATTTAAATTCTTAAAAAATAAATATAATGTTGAGCTCCTAATTGATATTGGCACTTATAAAGACATCCCCTATTATTTTTTTGAAAGTGAGCTTCATCATACCGATTTTTATGAACTTATATTTTTCTCTAAAGGAAACGGCTGTTTAGAACTGGACCAGCAGAGAGTAGAAATTTCAGATAATACAGTCATTTTTATTTCCCCATTTCAAAAAAGAAGATGGTTTTTGGACAAGACTAAGATCGAATGCTATTTCCTCTTTTTCCAGGACAGCTTCCTATCTAATTTCTTCTCCGATAAACTCTTCTCTTTCAGGCTGCAGTTTTTCTACAACAAAACCAAACCGCTCTATCTAAAGGTTAACGATGACTTCTTTAAACAGTTAACGAATATAATTCAGGAGCTGCTTATTGAGGTCAAAACATTCAGGTCAGATAGCGAACATATTATAAGGGCACTGCTGTATTTTATACTGATCAAACTCAACCGGGCCTATGCAGAGCATTACCTTCTGTCTTCAGAAACAGAAAATAACAGCGTTGCATTTATGTTTAAAGAGATTCTGCAAAATGAAGTCCGCACGACAAGAAATATAGACCATTACGCGAAGCTGTTAGGTATCAGCAGAGTAACATTAAACAAATGCATCAAAAAGCAGTTCGGGGTTACCGTTTCTGAAATGGTAAATCAATTTATTCTCTTTGAAATAAAGTCCCTGCTGTCTTATACGAAGCTGAATATAAATGAAATTTCATACCTATTGAAATTCTCCCAGGCAAATCATTTAACGCGTTTCTTCAAGGCGCAAACAGGAATCTCACCAAAAGAATTTAGAAATGCTTATCAAAATGGTAGTTCTGTTATCTAACTGGTAACTATTCTATTTTACATGTATGATATATTTGTACATGAGAATATCTTTATCAAAAGACAGCAAGCATCCTTATCGAAATCACTAGTAAATATGTTCTACTCTCAGTAGGACACTTAAACTAGCAGACAATTAAAATAGCATTTCAATGAAAAAGCAAATCAAATTTAGCTCTATTTTCACTTTGATATTACTCCCCTGCTTTTTATTCGGCCAACGACAACAAACCCTCGAACTCGCGAGCCTGTACAAAAAAGGAAAGCTAAAATCAGTAAATAGAGAGATCAAAATCGTTTCGAGTGATATTGGAGCTTATCTAAAAATATTGGAAAGTAAAAAGGAAGGTATTATATGGCTGCCTGCTCGGGACTTTAAAAACGGTACAATTGAAATTGAAATGCGTGGAAAAGACGTTTTTCAACGAAGTTTTATTGGGATTGCCTTTCATGGTGTCGATGATATTAATTATGATGCTGTTTATTGTCGTCCTTTCAATTTTTTTGCTAAAGATTCTGTTCGGAGAATTCATGCTGTGCAATACATCTCGCATCCCGATTTTACCTGGGAAAAATTAAGAAAGGAAAGGAATGCTGTTTTTGAGAAAGAAATCATCAATCCACCAAACCCTGATGATTGGTTTATCATGAAATTAGTAATTGACAGAACAACTGTTAAAGCATATATAAACAATGCAACCGTCCCTTCGCTGATGGTTGAAAAACTAAAAAATCGAACACCTGGAAAAATAGGGCTGTTTACAGCAGACAGCAGCGGAGGAGACTTTAAGATCATTAAGATAAATTATAAAAAATAAAACCATTACTAAACCTGTATCTCTTGGTAAATCCATCTGCTAATTTTGTGTTCTAATCTATAAATAAACTTATACTTATGAGAAAATCAATCATGAACAATGTTTTATTGCAGGAATCAGAAACTGCTCGAGAAAGTTTAAAAATCGTTTATACTATACTATTGCTGTCACTGATTGCTTTGATTTTTTCTGCCTGTTCCAATGACGAAGGGGGAGGAAATACATCTGAATATTATTTTAAGGCTACCGTTGATGGCCGTGAAATAAATTACCATTCCGCAAAATTTCAAGGCGATGGCGGTACTGATAACATATGGGAACATGTCGTAGTTGGAGCTGATGAAACTTCATATACTTTTAATGGACCATTGCCTCCTTCTCTTGATTTTGAAATATGGTATAACGCTGGGAATATCGAACCCGGTGATTATATTAGTCCCACAGATGAGCGCTTGATAGTACGCTATGCTATCCAGACTTCCGAGGGAACGAATGTATATAATACATCCTGGCATGACTCGCCATTTAAGGTAACTATAGAAGCGATCAGCAAAGAAGGCATTAAAGGAACAATGGCGGGAACCCTTCAAAACCAGCAAGGAGAAACCAGGATAATCACTAATGGTTCATTCAATCTTCCTTATGATCAGCTGGTAAATCCATAAAAGTGCCATAGAGTGCAGTCAAATAATTCATAGAAACAATGCTAAAATATCGGGATCGAATTGAAGAAGGAATATCGCGAGATTGTTAAGTTAGAGTCACACTAATAATTTCTGCCTCACAATTTATTTACTAACATCAAACCTATAATCATGCTAAAATATAAATCGCTTATAAAACTTCTTATTGTAATTATCTTATTGACCGGAAGTTCTGCCAGCGCCCAGCTGGATGGCCTGCTTCAAAAAGCAAAGGATAAGGCTGGACAAGTAATTGAAAAAGAGACAGATAATAAAAGGTCCACAAAAAGCCATAAAAATTCCGGACGGACTGTCATTGCTTCTGGTGATTTTCATAAAGGAGATACGCTGATTTTTGATGAAGATTTTTCGAAATATAAAGCAGGCGCCTCCGCCGGGAGTTTTAAGACAAACGGTGCTGCGATTGTGGCCATTGTAGCCGGACAGAAAGGAAAATGGATGGTTTTGCAGGATAAAGCAACCTTCAAGCTTTCAAAGGCACTCAAGTATCCAAAGCGATTTACTGTAGAATTTGACATACTGGCATCGGGAGATAAGATTACCGATATTTCGCCCATGTCCTTTGGTTTTGCAGCAGATAATAGTGACCGTGAGTATACCAGTAATGTGGGGTCATATGTAGAACTGCACTATTATGACGCCAATCAGGTCAATATCGGCAGCAGCAATCCACAAAAATTTGTCAATACCACGTATGATCTTGCTCAGGACCTTAACCAGCCTTTGCATGTTGCCTTAACTATTGATGGAGACACGATGGCTGTATATCTGAATAATACAAAGCTTGCCGATACCGTTTTATTTAGTCTTGGCGCAGCTAAAAACTTCTTTATAACCGCTCCATGGGAATATAAAAATGACGCTAAGGTCTTGGTTTCTAATTTTAAAATCTCAGCATTCAGAAATTGAGAAAGCAGAATATTACAGTGGCAGAAGCAAGTGAGATTTAGTTGTAGAAGCAAATTTTTGCAAATGCAATATTTTGCATGGTGAAATAAAATTAAATACTATGTTTAGTCAAATATATCTGCAAAACATACATCAAAGTGTAAGTAAAATGAAATATAAATGTCTTTGGTAATAAAAAACTATGAAAAATTTTATAAAATGGTCAAAACGAATAGGCTTAGGCTTAATTACATTGATAGTATTATTACTTCTTGTTGGATTTGTGTTTGAAAGGATATCCCGAAATGATGCTGAAAAAATTAATCCCGATGGCAGCTTTGCAGAAGTTGGAGATCATCGCCTTCATTATTTTAAAAAAGGAAATGGGGGACCAACGGTTGTATTTGAAACTGCACTTGATCCTGGCGGACACCTGCAATGGTATAATATTCAACAAGAATTACCAACTTCTTATACAAGCTTTTCATATGACAGGGCAGGAATTTTATGGAGTGATAGAGGGCACAATCCCAAATCAGGTGAGGAGATCGCTGGAGAATTACATCTTTTACTGGAAAAAGCCAATGTTCCAAAACCCTATATTCTTGTAGGACATTCATTTGGAGGGACACTTGTTCGATTTTTTGTCAACAAATATCCTGAAGATGTAGCTGGTGTAATATTAGTGGATAGTCAATGTCCTAATGATAAAAAATATTTATCTCCCAAACTATTTAAAATGGTCAATCAAGGATTGCCAGAAGGTTTTTTGAAATTCGCCAATAACTTTGGACTGGTCAGATTAGTGTTCAAAAACATGTTTCCAAAGAACAAACAATACCAACATCAAAATGCAATAATGCCCGCTTTACTTTACAAGAGTGCTGAGGCTGTGTTTGAAGAGCAAGATCAGATGCGTTCCATCAAGAAGGAAGCATCAAAAATACACTCTTTTGGCAGTATCCCTCTTTACGTATTGACCGCCGAAGATCAAAAACGCTATGATTCCTTTATTAAAGACGGTAAATTAAAATCGGAAATGATAAATGCCTGGACTAAGATGCAAAAGGATTTTTTAATCCTCTCTACCAACAGCAAACAAATTCTGGTTCCCAATAGTGGACATTATTTAAACCAGGAACAACCAAAAGTTATTGAAAACGCCATCAATGATATGATAAAAGAAATAATAGCTCCACAATAATTAATACAATTAACAAGGGATACGATGCCACAAATTGAAACTTATAAAACTACAAAGTAAAAAGTCTTCGATTCAAATATCTTTATCCTTTTTCCTTAAGATCCACATTGATTATTTTTGAAACATAACAACTTTTATATTATCATATCGCAAAACCAATAATAAAATCGAATTTAAATTTATTAATGATTGGTTTACAATGAAGTTAGTAATTGCATAAACAAAGCAACCCATCCTTCACTAATAGTCAAAAAACTCAACAATAGAACACCTGGAAAAATAAGTGCTATTTTACAACAGATAGCATTAGAGAAGGCTTTTAAATAATTATAAAAAATAAACCATTACCTAATCTCTAATCATAGAGTTTCGCTCTCGTATAAAAACTCTTTATCAACTGTTTTAACCCCTATAATGTTATGCTGAAAAGAATACTTTTAATTATCTTGCTTTCTATTCCCCTTTTTGCTACTCCATCACTGAAGGAAACTTTTAACATCTGGGGAAGGATTGTAGATAGTGGATTTAGTCCTATTGAATCATTTTCGATTAAGGTTTTCGAACTTAATACTATTACAAATCAAAAAAAAATAATCCAAGATTTTAAAGTCAGAGATGATAATGGCGAATTTTTAATAAAAAACCTTAACTCGGAAACTTATCTTATTGAAGTTACAGTTGATTATTATACGAGGTACAGCATCATAAAAACACTTGGAAATAAAAACGAATCAGTTGGAGAAATAATTTTGCAAAATACTTGGTAATTGAAAAATAGATTCTTTCTATTTCTAGTTATCTTTTTTACCATAATTATTTTCTCGAAAAAAATAATCTTACAGTTCTTTTTTGTATTAAAACATCTGATTGCACAATGGAATGCCTCTTTTGCCACAAAATCTTAAGGCTGTCTATAAAAGATCTAATAATTTTTTTCCTTAAGCTTGATTTGTGAAATCATAAAAATTTTTCAATCTATCCCCTACAGGACATCCAAACCAAATTGTTCAAGACATACAAAGACATACCCTACCTGTAGTGGGCCAATCTCTTCAAATCTTCCATAAATTTTGTTGCAATTTGTTCCCTCGAGGTCACAAGGCCAAATGGCGCCAATTGAAGACAATTGGCACCATTTTTTTATTTGCACTAGTAAAGAAGTTAACTTTGAATCATTTTTATCTTTCTTCTGTCTTTCTTTAGCCCGATTGCTTCGCTAGTTCGCTTCGGGGCAAAGGTAGTTGTCCAAAATCAATAGAAAAAGGTCAATAAATAGCCAAAATTGGTCTAAATGAAGCTTTTTTAATTTAAAGGGGTTAGCATTAATTTATCCCAAAACTTCAATTTAGGCCTCATCAGCATTAAATATCACTTTTATAAATTCAGTAAAAACGGTGAAATGTCGGTTTCAAAATAAATCCTGCCCGGAGCATTCCCCTTTCAGATTTAAAATCTATCAGACTCTCACTATAACCTTGCCACCACTGCAGGGTAATGAGCTGATTAGCCTTTTTTGACAGTTTATAGCTGATCCCTGCATTCAAACTTCCCTTGAAATCCCAGCTCGCGCCTTTTCTTAGCGTTAAGTCAAAAAACAATCTGTCATTGCAGGTGATCCACTGAAGCTGCCCCTCGCCGTATCCGATGTATTTTGGAAGAGATGGATTGTTATCTATCAAAAAAGGCAGCCATGCCTTGACCGAAACAAAAAGTTCGGGAGAAAATACTCTAATAAATCCTATCGAAATCATATTTATGCTTCTTGAATAGATACTGTCGCGTCCATTGGATTCGTGTTCTATTCCATAGGTCAGAGCACCAACAAAATAATTATTTCTAAATACGGGTCTTAGCATCATCAATCCCGGATTATAATTGCTTTCCTCAAAAGGGCTTGATGCTTTATATATCTTCCAAAAGGATTTTTGTGTGTAAGTTAGATAAGCATAAGAATCAAACAGCAAAGGTTTGTCTGATAATCGCTGCTTGAAGCTAAACTGAAACTTAGCATCCATGCTGTTTCTCGTAGGTGTTTTATCTAAATTCACACCCGTTACAAAATAATTATCTTTATAAATCGAAAAGGCAGGAAGTTCGGTAATTATTTTATGAATTGAATCTCTATCCAAGGAAAATTGCGCATAGCTGAAGGTATAAAACATTAATAACAGTAAGAAATAGTTATTTTTTATGTACCGAGAAAATAGATTGCATTTCATATAATTTTTTATTAGTAAGCATCAGCCATTTATTCTAAATTCAACTCAATAGCAGATTTAAAAATGTATTTGCAGAGAGATCACAATAAATTCTGCGCCTCACAAATAGATTATTTAAGATTGTATAAAATAGTCCTCAGTAAATTGACACTACTTCTTTTTGACTTTTTATTGCTGTGTCAGCATTTTTTTTGTCTCGCATTACACCCCATTTTATACAAGCTGCTCCCCAAGAGAAGCCAGCCCCGAAGGTTGTGACTAATAGGTTTTCTCCTGTCTTAAAATCATCTTTGAAATCCCAAAGACAAAGAGGAATTGTTGCAGAGGTCGTATTTCCGTATTTCTCGATATTAATTTTTATTCTGGACTTATCGATATTTAAATTTGAACCCACCGCCTCAATTATCCGCAGATTGGCCTGATGAGGTATTACCCAGTCAATATCATCCGTGCTAAAGCCGCAGCTTGTTAAAACTTCCCCGCTTACAGAACTCATTGCTGCAACTGCCTTTTTAAAAACATAAGCCCCATCCTGTTTTATGTAATGATCTCTATGAAGCAAACTCTGCATACCAGCAGGTATTTTAGAACCTCCTGCCGGAACTAAAAGCGAAGAAGTACCACTCCCGTCAGTATGAAGAATCGATTTCAATAATCCAAAATCAGATTCTGATGCTTCAAGCAATACAGCTCCTGCTCCATCACCAAACAAAATACAGGTAGAGCGATCTTCATAATCTACAAGAGAACTCATTTTGTCTGCCCCTGCCACCATAACTTTCTTGTAACGCCCGCTTTCGATCAGGCAGCCCGCTAATTCAAGTGCATATAAAAAACCGCTGCATGCTGCATTGATATCAAGTCCAAAGGCATTTTGCAAATTGCTTTTTTCACATACCAGAGATGCTGCCGGCGCCAGCATATGATCGGGAGTAGCAGTAGCAAGTATCAAGACTTCAATCTCATACGGGTCAACCTCATAGTTTTCGATAAGATTATTAATCGCACCAGATGCAAGATCAGATACAGCAGTATCATCGTCGGCTATTCTGCGCTCTTTAATTCCTGTTCTTTTTTCAATCCATTGTTCTGAAGTATCTACTGTTTTAGAAATTTTTTTATTATCTAAAATTAAAGGCGGCACATAGCCACCGACAGCTGTTATGACGGCATTCATTGTCTATTTTTTTTTAAGCGTAGCTTTTTCATATCGTTATAATGCACTTAATCGAAAAAAGATTAAACAGATGTTTTTTAATCTTTTTTCAATTAAAATAATGGTCACCGAAAGTCTCGGCAACATATTTATTTAATGAAGTTTTTCTTGATATTTTCGATAAAGTAGTAACCATAAATAAAGGCAGCGAAATTGCCTCCTGAATAATAAGCAAGTACGATGGGATACTAGCCCATTGGTTATAAACGTTTTAAACACCCCGCTTTTTAATACTGCGGAAATGACAATAAAGGAACATCTAAACCAGATGCCATTATTCTTGTTTTGCTTTTGTGGACCAGAGAATCCCAAAAACCATATTTTTTAGGCACCATGACCAGTATATCTGCCTGATAGCGCTTGATTTCTTTTTCTATTTCATTAATAACGGCATTTGACCGCACTGTCTTGTAAATGTACTTCACATCCTCAAACTCTTTTCCCTGTGTGCCATCCCTTACTGCTGCCTCATCCCGTTTCCTTATTTCAGCAACACTTTCCTCGACACTGAAAACTTCAATCTCAATATCAGGATTTCCTATTACCTTGATAATCCAGCTGAATCTCCTAGCGGCCGAAAAACTCAGCGTATCGCAGGCATATAGTACTTTTCTTAATTTTTTAAAGCGGGCATTGAGAGGCACTGCCAAAACAGGGATATCAATATTTTTAATGACTGATGTTGTGGTGTTGCCCAGCAGATCCTGCTCAAAAGAACGTTCTGCCATACCCATTACAACCAATTCAGCACCTGTGCTTTCAATTACAGCTGACAGTTCGTCTTTCAGAAGGGAATAGCTGCAGCAACATTGGACTTCAATTTTAAACAAATGGGCTATTTCTTTACCCAGGTTTTCCAGTCTTAAAATAGCCCTGTCTAATTCTTTCTGCAGTTCTTCTGCGCTGATAAGCGCATTTGCGCTGTGCACATTTAAGCTAAAAGAGTTAAATAGAACAAGTTTCGCATTTGTGGCTTGGGCAATTCCTGCCGCATAGGTAACGGCATTTCTGGCTGTATCGGAATAATTTGTAGCAGCGATGATGGTTAGCGGTGTGATCATAGTTGTATGTTTTTAGATGCTTTTGCAAGCCATCAGATATTTTGATTATAAGCAGAAGAGAAAATGCTTCTGCTTATAAAATTATTTAGTATTCGCCAATTGCTTTTTTGTATTTGGCTTCGCTGATTTTGTATCCTGCCTTTGCATCGATAAGATCAGCGTAGGCTTTCTGCCAAAGCACCTGGGCTTCCAAAACGTCTTCTCCCAGAACGGTTCCGGCATCAAAACGATCCTGATTTAAACGAAGATTTTCCTCAGCCTGTTTTAGTGACTTTTTATTCAGATCTATTTGTGTTGCAGCCTGATTAAGCATCAGCCATGCGTTCTGAACCTCAATGCTCAAAAGTTCTTTTGTTTCCTCAAGTTCCAACTTTTGCGCTTCGGTTACAAAATGCTGTTCTTTTACCTTCTGTTTCCTCGCTCCCCAATCCAGAATAGGAACAGAAACTGTTACCAGTCCCACAAATGCCTTCATATCATCGCTCCCGTCAGAAAAATTAATCTTTTTACCGTAAGATGCCAGGCCGTTTGCACTTAAGGCAACAGTGGGTTTTTGGTCTCCTTCCAGTAACTTGGCCTGGTACTCGTTGACCTCGACTGACTTACTGAGCGCATAGATCTCAGGACGGTTATTTACAGCCGACGCAACATCGGCTTTGCTTATCAGCCGCATATCATCTGAAAAATTGCCTGCTACATCGTATTGAGCTGCACTTAAACCTGTAATCTGAGACAGAGCCAGTTTGGTTATCGTTAAACCGTCTTTAGCTTTTGTCAGGTTAAGGATCGCTTCGTTTTGCTGCACTTCCACTTTAAGCAGATCATTTTTATAGATCAAACCTGCATTAAAAGAGTTCTCAAGGTCTTTTTTCAATTCGCCTAAAAGGCTTAGGTATTTTTCTGCCAGAACTACTTTTTCCTTTAGGTTGACAGCCTGCCAATACGCAGTTTCAGCGTTCAGCAGCACCTCGTCTTCGGTTAAATTTTTCTGGGCGCTCTGCAGGTCAACCAATGAACTTGTCATTTTTTTTGCCGTCTGGATTTTGTTTCCTGCATAGACAACCTGGGTCACGGCTACAGATCCATTAGCACTGTATTCAGGCAGTAACGTCCTGAAAGGATCCGAGAGATAGAGCCCGAAAACGCTTGCCTCTACAGTGGGTTTTGTCGCTGCATTGGCCGCCTGATTGGCCGCTTTGGCTGCACTAATGCTGCTTTGGGCCTTCTTGAGTTTTTTGTTGTTTTCCAAAGCCATGATTCTGATCTGATCCAGAGAGACAGTCTGCTGCCCGTGAACAATTCCTGAGAAAAAAATCAGGAACAAAAAATATATAGTGTTTTGTTTACTTTTCATGTCAATTCATTTTTAAACAATCCTGCCGAAATTTTATTACAAATCGACAGGAGGTTTGAAGAATTATTATTATTTATCAATGCTGGTGAACCGGCTTATACAGTACATCCTCTTCTCCATCAGGCTGCTCTTGAGGCGCTTCATCTTCGATTATAGGGTTCTTCAGTAACTTATAGTACATGACAGGCACCACAAAAAGGGTTAGGATCATCGAAAAGATCAAACCAAAAGCTAGCACGCTTCCCAGCGGACCCCACATAGGCGATTTACCTATAATCATAGGCACTACGCCGACTGCGGCAGCGGCAGAAGTCAGGAAGATAGGTCTCATTCTACGTTTAGCAGCGGCAATTGCAGCAGCTTTGTGTTTGTATCCATGATCTCTGATAAGCTCATCTGCATAATCGACCAGTATGATTCCGTTTCGCACCACGATGCCTATCAAACTTATGATTCCCATAAATCCAGTCATACCAAGTGGGTTACCTGTTACAAGAAGCCCTAGGAAGGCTCCAAAAAGACTCAGTAAAAATGTACACAATACGATAAGTGCCTTTCCAAGACTTTTGAACTGAAACAAAAGGGTCAGGAAAATCAAAATAAGGCTAACTCCCAAAGATATCCCCATACTTGGCGCATTCTCACCGCTTGATTCGGCATCGCCTCCATATTGAATCGTAGTTCCGGCAGGAAGCTTGAGAGCATCTATTTCCGGCTGTATTTCCTGAAGAATACGCGAGGGCTTTTTACCCAGCTGCGCCTCTGAATATACACTCAGCATCTTTAATCCGTTTCTTCTCAGTAGCATTCCGGTGTGCCATTCAGGATCTAGAGTTGCTACAGCTTTAAGCGGCACTTTCTTCCCATAACGTGTTGTAATGTGAAGATTCTGCAAGGCAACGAGATCTTTACGACTATCTTCGTCATAACGAAGGAAAATGTCTACCGTCTTATCTCCTTCCCATAAGGTCGAAATAGAATATCCTTTTAAACCGGCTCCTAAAGTCTGCGTAATGGCTTGTGTGCTTATACCTAAGCGGCTTGCTTTCGCATTATCTATATTGAGTTTGACCCCCATATAATCGTACTCGCTGCTCAATCGGACATAGTTGACCCCCTCAGCTTTTTCCAGAATTTTTTTGACTTCTATAGCTGTTCGTTTCTGATCAGCTTCATTTTCACTTACCACCCTGATATCAATCGGAGCACCCTCCTGAAAACTCAGCTGTTTGATTTTAACCGCTCCGTCCTGCATAAAACCTTTTAACTTGTCCAGATACTCCTTGGCCATTTCATTTGTTGCATCAATGTCCGTTGTTGTAATAAATACCTGCGCAAATTGTTTTCTTGGAGTTTCCGGTGCGTATGACGTATGAAAACGCGGTGAGCTCATTCCTATGAAACTCGTTACGTCAACAACCCGTTTGTCTTGTTTTAGGATATTTTCCAATTCTTTTACTTTCGCTTCGGTTCTCTCCAGAGATGTGCCGTTTGGCATCCAGACTTCCATATTAAACTGATTGCGCTCACTTAAAGGGAAAAATTCAGAATCGACTTTTGTAGCAATAAAGAGAGCTGCAACAACAGAAAGCAATCCCAATCCCATGGTCATTTTAGGATTTCTAAAAGCTGCTTCTACTCCTTTATCAAAAGCGGACTGAAGGTGATCCAGCAGGTTTTTCTTTATGGGTCTGTCGCTTATTTTGTGTTTTAATCCTTTCTTTATAAACACATAACAAGTGTACGGGGTAAAAAGAAGCGCAATAAGCATGGAAACAATAAGAGCAATGGCAACTGTTACTGGAAGGTAAAACATAAAATCCTTAGCAATTCCGTCCATAAAAATGGCCAGCGGCAGGAATGCGAATATAATTGCGAGTGTTGCCGTAAATATAGGAACCATCAATTGCTTGGCAGCCTGCCAGGCACCTGTCCAAGGCTCTACGCCTTCGTCGAGTTTTTCGATATAATTGTCGACCACCACAATGGCATTATCGACTACCATTCCCAATACAATAATAAGAGCGGCCAGTGTTACTTGATGAAGTTCGACACCAAGCATGTTCATAAAGGCAAAAGTGATCAGCATAGAAATCGGAGCTGCTGCGGAAGCCACTACTGCTATACGAAAAGGCAGTAAAAGCATGACCACCAAAAGCACTGAACCGATTGCCAGACCAAATTCTTTCATAAAATGGCTGATGCTGTGCTCCACATCTTTTGGCTGGTTCACAATGGTTTTCATTTTAATATCCGGAGGAAATGTTTTTTGGATAGCCGCAATTTTTGCTTCAACTTCTTCACCAAATGCTACAATATTGTTCCCCGGAAGCATATCGACAGACAAGACCATAGATTTGTCTTCCCCTACACGTACAAATGATGATTTTTCTTCGAAACGGCGTTCAATCTCAGCCACATCTTTTAAACGGACAATTGTTCCTGATGGTGTCGTGTAGACAATCTGGCTGGCAATATCATTTTCATCCCTGTAGCGGCTGTTGGCATAAATAGGCACAATATTATTAGATCCTACTGATACTTCTCCAGTATAGCCTGTAATATTCTGCTGTTGCAGAATCCCCATTAAAGTGCCGGCATCCAGTCCGTACTGCTGAAGTTTTTTATCGTTTATTTTAATATAAATCTGCTGTCTTTGCCCCCCCGAACGATTGATCTTAGAAACCATCGGAATGACTTTTAACCCGTCTTCCAGTTTGTCAAGGTATTTTTCGATCTCAGCATACGAACGCTCTTTTGACGATACAGAAATAATCATTGCCGTAACATCGGCAAAATTACTATTGATAAAGGGACCTATAACACCCTGAGGCAATTTTGAACGCAAATTGGCATCCATATCCAGCTGAAGGGTATGCCAGAATTTCTTTCTGTCTTTTACATTTGTGTAAATTTCGGTGGTAATGAAAACCTGTCCTTCACGAACTTCTGACTTTACTTTCTTCTTTTTGATTTCTTCAAAGGAGAATAAGTACTGCTCTATTTTCTTTGCCACTTCTTCTTCTACCTGATGTTCGTCAGCACCAGGATAAATAGCATATACCAGAGCTGTAGGCATATCAATTCTAGGGTTTTCGCTTCGGGGCATGTTCACTAAGGAATTAATTCCCATCAGCATCAGCAGCACAACCAGTACAATGACCACCTGCTTGTGTTTCATTGCGGCTTCTAAAAAGTGTATTTTTCGCTTTGTCATCTTTTAATTGAATTTTAGGAAATTAGAATTTGACAGGCGTACCGTCTGATAAGTTGGTTTGTCCATTTACAATGATTTTGTCGCCCGCGTGAAGTCCTTCTTTTACTACAACATCATTGGTTCCGGTTATTTTAGATATATTGAGTCTCTTTTTAAAAGCAGTATTTCCTTCTTTAGCTATATACACGTAGTTTATATTATCCGGATCTCGCACTAGGGCTTGCGCCGGAATAATTATTGTATTTTGAATCTGTCCGGAGTTGATGCTGATATCGGCAATCATTCCAGGAAGCAGCTGTCCATTGGCATTATCCAGACGCACCTTAACGGTGTAAGTTTTCGAAAGATCATCGCCCTGCGGATTAATTATGGTAATTTTTCCTTTGATTTCCCTATTCAAAGACGGTATCGAAATAGTGGCATCTGCCCCTATTTTCAATGAACTGATTTCATTTTCATTAATAGCGGCCACAGCATATACCTTATCAGATTTCACAATGGTAAAAGCTGGAATTCCTGGTGCCGCGCTGGCACCTGCCTCGGTGAGTTTATGGGTTACGATTCCTGAGAAAGAAGCATACAATTTGGTATCGTGCATGTTTTTCGATGCCGTTTCTTTATTTGCTTTTGCTTGTGCCAGACCCGTTTTTCCAGAAATATAATCTCGTTCAGGAAGGCTTCCTTTTTTATAGAGCTGATGGAGACGGTTGAAATTATCCTGTGCCTGTTCCAAGGCTGCATTTGCGACGATAAGATTGTTCTGATAGGCATTCTGCTCTATTGATGCCAGAAGCTGTCCTTTGACAACACGCTCTCCCTCCTGCACCAGAACAGCAGTCACCCTTCCCGGAATGCTAAAGCCGATAGAAACAGTATTGTCTGCTTCAATAGTGCCGCTGTAATCCAAAACTTCTGCCTGAGATGACAGTTCAATTTCCCTAACACTTACTTTTACAGGTTCAACTGTCTGGTTTTGGTCTGTTTCCTTTTTACCGCATCCGGCACTTAATAACATAATACTCAGAATAGATAAGATATTCCTCTTAAACATTACCATATAATTTGCTTTTTTATATTGATTAATAAAAATCCATGCAGTTATTCCAACTGATGGTGCAAATCTCCATAGAATGTTTAGTCTACAAAAGGTCTGTTCCGAGCCGTTTTTGGTCTATAACCATCATTTTAGGCCATAGCGTTTCGCCTCACTTGCATAAGAAAGGTAGTTTTTTAAGAAAAATACAGCACTAATTTTAATGTTATTTGTATTTGTCTCGAAATGATTTTGGGGTGATTTTCATTTTCTTTTTAAAGAATTTCCCGAAAAAAGATTGGTCACTGAAATGAAGTATTTCAGCAATTTCTGCCAGCGAATGAGAGGTTTCCATCAGCAGGTCTCGCGCCTCCATGACTACTGCTTCCTCAATAATTTCGCGCGAAGAGTTTCCTGTGGCTTCTTTCAAAAGTTTAGACAAATGTCCCGAAGTTATAAAAAGCTTGTCGGCATAAAACTGTACATTCCTATTCGCCCTAACATGAATCGAAAGTAGGGATAAAAATTCATGAATGATCTCTTTTTTTCTGCTGTTTTTCAAATCGGCCTGATTTGCTCCGGTACGGTGTATTTCCATCATTTCAAGCGCCAGCAAATTAAAATAGTGAAATGCTTTTGCGTTCTTGAAGAGATTCGTTTCGGATTGTGACAAATTAAGCATATACATCTTTGTCATAATATCGAAAATAATATTGTACTGATCTTCTGTAAGCGATAATATTGGAGTTTGGTTAAGCTCCGTTAATCTAAAAAGTCTTATATCCTCATAATTAAGCATATTGGTCATTGCAAATTCATCCGTAAATACAAAACCTATATTCTGAGCAGGTTCTATAATTTCCAAAATATGAATAACAGACTGCGACGAAAATACAATGACGTCCTTTGGACTTACAATGTAGGTCTGCAAATCTACCTGTACTTTCATCTTACCGTGCAAGAGGAGCATTATTCCTGTATTACTGCATCTGAAAGGGAATGGGAACGGATTTTCTTGAATGAGCTCTTTGTTGTAATGCACATAAAACTCGGTACCGTACTCAGCTTCATCCCCGAGTATATTAATAATATCCCGTAAGCTATAATTCTGAATTTTTGTGTATTTGCTCACTTTTATAAATTATGACAAAGCAAATTTAAAATATTAACTTCTAATCTTACGGAAATTTTTAAAAATCCAGCAGTTGGAGTTGATGTTTTTTTGCTGCAAAAAATTAAAGTGAATTTTACAGATGTTTCGCTTGATTAATATGTATGATAATTAAAAGGCACAGTACATTTTTTTTAAAGCTTCAAGTTCCATTCTATATAAATGCTAGAGCTTTATGCAACAAATCTGAAACTCAAATTATTTTTTTTTACTTTTAAACTGCATTTTAGCTTAACGGATTGCTCTTTTGACTTCTTGTTCAATTCATGCAAGAAATTGGTTTATTTGTGACTTAATGCTTTTTCTCACACAAATAGCTAAGACGAATAATATGTGGTCACTTTTAGTTAACCATTAAACTCTGACACTGTTTCCACAAAAATTAAAGAAGACTTATTTAAACAAATAAAAAATCAAATAAATTTATTCATAAATCCAAGACAGTAATTCACATAGCCAATGAAAGACAATTCCAACTTAACTCTAAAAATCTTTTCAAATCCTCCATAATATTTGTAGAATGGTAAATTAGTTTAATACCATAAACAAATTTAGTTTTTATAATTTTTTACATCAATCCCCAACAGGACATCTAAACCAAATTACCAAAGCCACTGGAGGACAGATAACTACATATAATAAGCCAATTTCTTCAAATCATCCAAAAAAGATGCTGTAATTTGTCCTGTCCCCGTCACAAACAAGCCAAAAGGCGCCAATTGAAGACAATTGGTGCCTTTTTTATATAACCTTTCTAATTTTTATTAGTCTAAAGAGCTGAAATATACTTTGTTTTTATTATATCAGTATAAAAGCTAAGTGTACAGCAAAGCTGAAAGACAACTCTCTGTGTTGAATAGAAAGACATCAATTGGGTTTGAATGGTACATCTCTCCAACACAAAAACAGGGCTCTTTGGCAGCCCTTAGCCCCGATTGCTTCGCCACTTCGTTTCGCTCGTGTGCAGTGGAAATACTTTTGTGCCGAGGTTCGGCACAAAAGATTGGAACGGATAGCGGGAAAAAGCTCCTAAAAAATAATATTACATACAATTGACCCGAGGCTGGGCACAAAAGATTGCTTCGCCAGTTCGCTGTCGCTCGGGTGCATCTTACAGCGGGAAGAGCTCCTGAAAAATAAATACTAATAATATATACACCACATCCATAAAACAATAAAGGCACCTGCTTAGCAGGTGCCTTTATATAAACTCACTGTGATAGTATGGTTATGCTACAACTACGTTTACTGCGTTTGGACCTTTACGGCCTTCTTCTACGTCATATCGTACTGCATCGTTTTGAGCGATGTTTTCTGATAGACCTGAAGCATGAACAAAAACTTCGTCCCCTCCATTATTAGGAGTTATGAATCCGAAACCTTTTTCTTCATTGAAAAATTTTACTGTACCTTCTTGCATTTTAATGTATTTAATTGTTCAAAGATAGCTTATTTAATTGGAACTTACTGAAATTGAGATTTTTATTTTTAAAACCAAATAATATACAATTGAATCGTTTTAATATTTTAATTGAAATTGTGAAACACTTTAAAAATGTAATGTAAAGATTCTTTAAAAAATTCTAGTTAGATTCGCAGGTACCAAAACAGAATCGCTATGTACCAAAATCCGATGCTTTTGAATAATATAGTTGATTCCCTTCCCCTGCCTGTTGCAGTGTATGTGGGAAATAATTTAACCATTGAGATTGCCAATCCTGCCATGATTAAGACCTGGGGTAAAGGAGATCAGGTAATTGGAAAAAACTATCTTGATATAGTCCCTGAAATTAAGGATCAGCAAATTTTTGATCAGGCGCTAACTGTGCTGAAAACCGGCATTGCATTTCATGCCAAAAATAAAAAAGTGGACCTTATTATAGAGGGTATCATGACCGAACACTATTTTAATTACTGTTTTATTCCCCTATTTAATGAAAAGGGAGAAGTATACGGTGTACTCAATACAGGAACCGATGTAACAGATCTTAAGAAGGCTAAAGAAGAGGTGAAAAGTTCAAATGAAAAACTTACCATGGCAATTGATGCTTCGGGTATAGGAACCTACGAAATTGACCTGGCCACAAAAAAAATTAAAACTTCCGGGAATTTTAATGCCATCTGCTCTATTGATAAAGAAATAAGCACTGATGAGCTGATTTCCCGACTGCATCCCGATGATCTGCCTGTACGGGAAAAGGCACATAAGGAGGCTCTGACTACCGGAGAAATAAGCTATGAAGCCAGAATTATAAGCAATGACCAATCTGCAAAATGGGTCAAAATTAGCGGTAAAATCATAAATAATGTAAAGGGAATTCCCAAAACTATTATCGGTGTCATTCAGGATATTCAAGAACACCGAGCATTTGAAGAAGAGCTAAAAAAACAGGTTGAAAATCAGACAGAAGAGCTGACACGCTCCAATAATGATCTTCTTCATTTTGCAGGTATTGTTAGCCATGATCTTCGGGAGCCTGTTCGAAAAATTAAAATTTTCAATACGCTGCTGAGTGATGAGAGCAAATCTGGTTTCTATAGAAATTCAGAAAAATATACATTAAAAATTGATCAGTCTGCAAAGAGGATGGAAAATATAATAGAAGGCATTTTAACCTATTCTACTCTTGACAAAACTAGTCAGCCCTTCGAGAAAATTGACCTCAATCAAATTATTGAAAATATTAAAACGGATCTTGAACTTGTCATTAAAGAAAAAGATGCTATTTTAATTACTTGTGAACTCCCTGAAATGGAAGGGGCCCCTATTCTCATCAGCCAGCTTTTTTACAACCTGATGCAAAACGCCTTAAAATTTTCAAAAGCAGACCAGCCCCCAATGGTAATCATTTCTTCATCACTAATCGATCATAAAGGAATAAAATCTGTAGAGATCAAAATTAAGGACAATGGTATCGGGCTTGATCCGGCATTTAGTGAAAGAATATTTACTCCATTTGAACGTCTCCATTCCAAAGACCAATACGAGGGCAATGGTCTGGGGCTTGCATTGTGCCAAAAAATAGTGAAAAGACACAATGGAAGAATTAGTGCATCTGGCCAAAAAGACAATGGGGCTGAATTTACCGTAATACTGCCTTTAATACATACAGGCAAGACCAAATGAAAATTGACATTACAGATTCTATTTATAAATTACATCTAAAAATAGAAATGACATGATATACTTTTTAATTATAGATGATGAACCTATTGCACATCGTATTATTGAAAACTATTGTGAAAACCTGCAGCATTTACAAAAGAAAGGAAATTTCTACAATGCCTTTGAAGCTATGGAATTCTTAAATAAAAATGCAGTAGACTTGCTATTTTTAGATATCAATATGCCCAAATTATCCGGTTTCGATTTTTTAAAAACATTACCCAATCCACCTAAAATAATAGTGACCACAGCCTATAAAGAATTTGCTTTAGAGGGTTATGAACTTAATGTTTCTGATTATTTACTAAAGCCCTTTAACTTTGACCGATTTCTAAAAGCTATTAATAAGACATTTGATAGTGCTCAAAATAAAAAAAGTAGTGTTGCATTGCCAACAAACGAAGCAGAGCCAAAAACAAATAGCTTTTTTTTAAGGGGTGATAAAAAGTACCATCAAATTCATTTTGACGATTTACTGTTTATAGAAGCTTATGGACATTATTGTAAAGTATATCTAAAAAATGACATGATTATAAGTCATCAGAAAATTTCAGATTTTGAACAGCTTCTCCCAAAATTTAATTTTATAAGAACCCATAAATCTTTTATTGCTGCAAAAGGTAAAATTAAACAGATTGAAGGTAACAGGATATTAATTGATAAATATAAAGTACCTATTGGACAAACTTATAAAGAAAACATTATGATGCTTTTATAATTTTGAATTTAATAACCCATTTACATTTATCTTATACAGTTTACCAATAGGAATTGTAAAATCACCGATTTTGATCCTGTTTCCTTCCACACTTTTAATATGTTTAATGGCAACAGCAAAGGATTTATGAACCTGCACAAATTCATTTTTGGGTAATTGTTCTAAAAACACAGAGATTTTTTCACGAATTGTAATGGTTTCAATCGTGGTTATAATTTTGGTGTAATTCCCTGTTGCTTCAATATAAAGTATGTTTTCAAGCTCCACTTGAAAGTGTTTTTTATTGCTCTGAACAAATATTCGGTTTGAAATAATACTATTTCCAGACTGTATAACCTTTTGATTAACTGAACTAAACGCTTTATTGATGGCTTTTAAAAAACGTTCAAAACCAAAAGGCTTTAGTAAATAATCCGAAATAGGATATTCGTATCCTTCCAATGCAAATTCTTGATAAGCGGTTGTAACGATTACTTTTGGCAGATTTTGCAGCGTTTTTAGAAAATCAAACCCTTTCAAAACGGGCATATTCAAATCCAAAAAAATCAAATCCACTTCATTGGTGTTCAGAAATTCAAAGGCTTCCAAAGCATCGTAACAGTTTTTTATTAGCTGCATATTGGGTACTAAATCGCAATAGCCTTTAATGATGTCGTGAGCGATAGGCTCATCGTCAATTATTAAATATCTAATCATAATTGTTTCAAAATTAATCGGGCCTGATAGATACTTTCTGTTTTAGAAAAAGTCAGATCATGTTGGTTTGGATAAATTAATTCTAACCTTCTTTTTAGATTTTTCAAACCAATTCCAGATTGGTTATCCATTTTTTCGTAGTTGTTTTCAATTGCAAAACTTATTTCGTTTTGTGAGGTGGTCAAATTCATTTTAATGTAAGCATTCTGTCTCAAATTTTCGACTCCGTGTTTGAATGCATTTTCCAAAAGTATGATAAACAACAGCGGCACTACTTTTCGGTTTTCATCTACATCACAATTAAAATCGACTGTAATATGTTTATGGTAACGCATTTTGTGCAGTTCGATATAGTTTTTCAAAAAATAAATTTCTTCCTGAATTTTAACTTTTTCCTTTTCTCCCTCATAAATACTGTAACGCATCATATCCGAAAGTTTTAGTATTAATTCTTGTGCTTTTCGCGAATCTTTAGCAACCAAACCATATAAATTATTGAGCATATTGAAAAAGAAATGCGGACTAACCTGGCTTTTCAAGAGCATCAATTCGGCTTTTGTTTTTTCGCTTTTCAGTTTAGTGATAAAAATAATCTGTCTGATGAGCCAAACAATCCCTAGGCATACAAGCAAAACATAGTAATAAATTACAATTAGGGCAACTTTTGGATGGTAATTGCCTAAAAATACAACGGATTTGTTTTTCGTAAAAATCACTTCATAAACAGTAATTATTAGAGGAATAACTCCTATTGTCAGAAGAGCAATTACAACCCATTTTAAATTTCGTTTCACAGCAATCATTTTGCAATATTACAATTATTAATAGCCCTCAGCAAGAATGTTGACAAAGAACAGTCAATGCGTTTTGAAATGATGTAAATGAGTGATGAAAGCAGTTTGAGTATTCGCAAACACTTTTTATCGAGCAGATTAAGACGTTTGTCACAATTATTTTAATAGTAAAGCACGCACTTCTATGTTTACCAAAATTAATCGAAAAACAATGAAAAAAAAAATCTCAGATATGTAAAACATATCATTATCACATTTGCAGTACTAGTATTTATAGTTGTTTCATTCGGACTATATCACGGAGCAAGTTTTCGTTATGCAGAAAATCCAGTAATGATGAATTGGGATAAAGACGGCCCTTATGTTTTTAATAAAAATGACAGCACTGCTACTATCAGCTACATTAGAGGAAATCAGGATGAAGGGTTTTATTTAGACCAAAAAGATTATGCCCTGAATTCAAAAATCCCTGCTTATTGTTATTTCCCATTAGATGCAACACTTTTTGAATTTACAATAAATAACAAAATTACGATTCCGAAAAACACCTATAATGACAATTCTAAAATTTTAGCCATTTCCGATATTGAAAGCGGTTTTAAAACCTTTCGGGATTTTTTGATTGCCAATAAGGTAATTAATGAAAAGCTAAATTGGACATTTGCAAATGGACATCTTGTTTTGCTGGGGGATTTTGTGGACAGAGATTTTTCTACCACTCAAGTACTTTGGTTTATTTACAAATTAGAACAGGAAGCAAAAGAGAAAGGCGGAACAGTTCATTTTATTTTAGGAAACCACGAATTGAAGAATATGCAGGGAAATTTTGAATCTACTTCTCCAAAATATTATCACGTTGCTTCGATCTTAAAAAAACAACAAACCGAGTTATATGGTACAAATTCTTTTCTTGGCAAATGGATGTCGAGCAAAAATACCATTGAAAAAATTAATGGTATCCTTTTTACACACGGAGGAATACATCCTGATTTGGGTGATTATAAAATAAATCTGGACGAGGTAAATCAAATAATTCGCAGTAATTATTACAAACCTTACTATCCTAATCCACAAAAAAATATAGAACAATTACTGATTTCTTCACACAAAGGCATCGCTTGGTACCGAGGCTATTTCAAAGACGATTTGACTCAGGAAGATGTAGAGCGAGGACTAAATAAATTCGACGCAAATTCAATCGTTGTTGGTCATACTCTTCAATCAAAAATTAATACACAATTCAACGGAAAAGTGATAGGAATTGATGTTAAACATCCCAAAGATTATTCTAAAAGTATTCCCAGCCAAAAATCAGAAGGTTTGTTAATTGAAAATAACCAATATTATAGAGTTTTACACAATGGAGGAAAAAAGGCAATGTAGAGTGAATCTCTTTATCTTAAATTCCAAAAAAAAGCAATTTCCATCCTGTTTATCAAGCAGATAGACTAAATGTGAGAAATCTAAATTTATAAAACTCACTCATTTTAAATATTTCTATAAAAATAAACATATGAAAAATAAAATAGTACTACTTATAACAATACTCTTACCGGGGTAGAGAATTATTCGAATTGGTGTTGGAGCGGCACTGCCAGCACAAATATTACAAATCGTGAATATTCCTGAACTGACTGAAGCTACATTAGATGCAAAACCATTTATAGATATTCGGGCTGACAAACAAATAATGTAATTTAGCCAAACAGGATACTTTACTTATATTTTAACAATGGGTTTATTGCTTGCCTTGGAGATGTTGGCACAATGCTTTGAAAGATTTGGGGTTTTGTTATGGGTATATCTGGCAGGCCACGCCGTACTTTTTATAAACTTGCTGCAAATAAAACCAAAGTTAATTGTACTTGCACTATAAGTATGTTTACTCTTAGCTTTGATTTAAGACCAGCCAGACATTAATTTGATTTTATGAGATTCGTATTTCTTGAAAATCATTTGAGAAATCAAATATTTTTTTTCAACAATCCCCAACGGGACATCCAAACCAAAATCATTATGCCATTCAAAGACAGCCTCTACTTCCAGTAAGCCAATCGCTTCAAATCATCGATAAATTTTATAGAAATTTGTCCTGTTCCTGTCACAACAGCCAAATGGCGCCAATTGAAGACAATTGACGCCATTTTTTTGTATTTACTACCAAATAAAGTCACTTTGAATCATTTTTGCTTTTTTTAGGAATAGCTCTTACCTAGAATGTCATTTTAAATTTTATAAAAAGACAAAAATACTATTAGAAAAAAATCATCACATCTCATCCCTTATTAAATTATGATCACGTTAAAAAACATTGCTAAATTTGCAACATACCCTTCCCCTTGACACATAACTATCATACAAGATCAAAAGAAAAATGAACGAAAAAAGAACAGCACTTCTAGTAATGGACATGCAGTCTGCGATAGTAGACAGATATCCTAATAGCACAGCAACAATAAATAATGTTGCAGAAGCAATTTTAAATGCACGAAAAAATAAAATATCCATTATTTATGTTGTAGTTGGCTTTCGACAAGGCATGCCGGAGGTGGGTGCTAATAACAAAACTTTTTCTGCTAGTAAAGAACGTATGGTAAATGCCGATGTAAACGAAATGATGAAGATACATCCTTCATTGACTCCGTATGAACACGATATAATTGTAACCAAACGCAGATATAGCGCTTTTACAGGAAGCGACCTTGAATTAATATTGAGAAGCCAAAATATAAATCATCTCATCCTAACGGGTATTGCTACAAGTGGCGTAGTTTTATCAACTATTAGAGAAGCTTCTGACAAGGACTTTGTCTTAACGGTTCTTAGTGATTGTTGTGCCGATGGAGATGAAGAGGTTCATCACATTTTAACCACTAAAGTTTTCCAGATGCAGGCAGAGGTTATTTCTCTAAAACAATGGATCAGCTAAAGCTAAATAATTTGCCCCTCTTCATTGATCAAAATCATTTAAATTCTAATTATTTCAACAGCAATTTTAAAAGCAAAACCGTTTCACATATAATTTTGTCCGTTTGAGCCATTTTTTTTTATGTTCTGTCACAAGTGCCTTTTATGTTTGCATCATCAAACTAAAAAAAGGCTTTTGCCTGATAACATTTAAAATATAGTAAATCATGAAAAATTTATTTTTGCTCTGCATTGTTCTGGTATCTTCAAGCGCTTTTAGCCAAAGTTTTTTTGACAGACTTCATTTTGGTCTTAAAGCCGGTGCTAATTACAGTGATTTTTACAATGCTGATTTTGATACTGAAGGTCTGCCTGGATTCCACGCCGGAGCAATTGTAGCTTTTGATATCAATAAAAACTGGTCTGTACAGGAAGAATTTTTATATTCTACCCAGGGCGCTAAATTAAAAGGCGGACTTACTGATGGCAAAGACCTGAAGCTATCTTATATCTCTATACCGATCGTAGTAAAATACAAAACCAGCTTCGGACTCTATTTTGAAGCAGGTCCTCAAGTAGGAATTTTAGCCTCCGAAGATTTTAAAGAAATAACGAATAATGATACTGATTTCGCAGAAAAAATTGATGCGGGTATGGTTGGGGGTATCGGCTATCAGTTTTCAAACGGTCTTGGTATTGGAGCGCGCTATTATATGGGACTGACTGATGTCAGCAAAACAAAATCAACGACCATAAATACTGATTTTCAAAATCATATGTCACAAGTCAGTCTTTTTTACATTTTTTAAATCAGATAAATTTCATTTTACAAACTAAGAGCCAAATAATACCACCTGCATTTACAGGCGGTATTATTTATTGTTCAAAATTACAAGAGCAGTATTACTATTTTTTGTACTTTCCCTAAATTTTGCATACCTAAAATTAAAACGGATTAAGTTCTGTATCAAAAATATAAAAGCATGATCATGAACAATATCGCCAAATCTTTCTCTCCTTTAATTTTGAGGGAGATTTATAAAATGAATATTTTTTTGACGTTGTTTATCTCGTTAATTGCTTTGTTTTTTCTTATTATTTTTAAAAACTCAGGAGCTCTTATACTTTTTATGACCTTAAAAAGTCTGTTTTATATTTTCACTGTAACTTTTGCACTTTCAGCTATATTGGAGTTTTGTGCCGTTAAATTTCCTAATGATATTAATAAGTTTAGGCTTTGGCGTTACTTGGCAAGCTTTTGCACTTCCATTTTTCTTCAAATGTTATTATGGCCTTTTTTTGCTTACATGGCACATATTTCTTGGAGTGCTGACAATTTAGAGCTAATTATGACCTTTTTAGCAGAAGCTATTTTTATCACCATTTTAATATTGCTGTTACAAGATTTTGCAATTTTAAGATTAGCTAAAACACAAGCCGAAATTGAAAATTCAAGATTATTGCTTCGCACGGCAGAAGCTGAAAACCTGCTTTTGAAACAGCAGATTCATCCGCATTTTTTATTCAACTCTCTCAATACGCTGAAAGCCCTATATAAAAAAGACCTTGTTCTTGGAGAGCATTATCTAATTCAGCTGGCTGGATTTCTTAGAAGTGCCGTAACCCTTAATGATAGCATGGCTACTACATTGCAGGAAGAACTGGATTTTTGCCAAAACTATCTTGAAATGCAGAAAATGAGATTTGGTGAGGCCTTAGAATGGGACATTAAAATAAATGATTCTGAGATGCTTAAATGTACTGTGCCAACCTTCTCCCTTCAGCCTCTGGCAGAAAATGCGATCAAGCACAACAGGTTTACCAAACAGCAGCCCTTACGGATTAAAATAGAGAAAACAGGAGAATACATATCAGTATCCAATACGATGAATGTTAGATGTCCCAGTGAAACATCCTTAAAAAGCGGACTGGCAAATCTGGCTGAACGCTGCCTGATTTGGTCCGGAAATGAAATTATAATCAACAACGATGGCGTAACTTTTTCTGTAAGCTTTAAAATAAATACCGATGAAAATCATAATTATTGAAGATGAATCGCTCGTAGCAGAAGATCTAGCATCAAGCCTGAAAAGCAGCAATGCCGAAATAGAAATCACTGCCCTTCTGGGTTCTGTTAAAGAAGCAATTGCTTATTTTAAAAATAATCCTCAGCCTGATCTTATCTTTAGCGATATTCAGCTGGGAGACGGTTTGAGTTTTGAAATTATTCAAACTGTACCTTTAAATGTTCCGGTCATTTTTTGTACCGCTTTTAATGAATATGCTCTTGATGCTTTTAAAGCCAATGGTATTGAATATATTCTAAAGCCCTTTAGTGCAGCCGAGTTAAAAATTGCTCTAAGTAAATTTCATAACATGCAGCAAATAATGAGCGGTCAGATTGCTGCACAGTATCAAAAGGCAATGGAGACTATTTCCAACCTTCAGCAGCCGGTCAGCAGCACTATAATGGTAAAATACAGAGATCGCCTTCTTCCTTTTACATTAGAAAAAATTGCTTTGTTTTATGTTGAAGCGGAAACCACAGTTATGCTGGCACATAATGGCAAAAGTTACAGCTTGACAGAAAGCCTAGAAGATCTGGAAAAAAGAACAAACAGCTTTTTCTTCAGAATGAACAGGCAGCTTCTCGTAAACCGAAATGCCATTGCTGATGTTACGGATTATTTTCCGCGAAAGCTGAAAATAAACCTTTCATTTCCTTTCCATAAAGATATTTTTGTCAGCAGAGAAAAAAGGTCTAAAGTATTGGCGTGGTTAGAAAATTAATTTCTAAAAAGCAGCAACCTGTAAAATAAAAACAATGAAGATTACTCCTTACAGGCTTCAGTATTATTTGCGCGAAATTCTCTCGGTCACCATGTTATGGTTTTTTGGCGGACTGCTTTTTGTATACATAAAATTTAATGATATTCCCAACCACATCATCTCCATTGCCTATCCCCTAATTCCAGGAATGACAAAAAAATGGATCTATTTATTTTCTGCAATAACCTGCATTTCTATAGGATTGCTAATGGGTGTTTTTCATACCCTGATTTATCCTAAGATGATAAAAACCAGAAATATTATTCTCACTATTGTTTTACGTATCACTGTTTTTACAGCACTCACAACAGCTCTTATTTTAGTTGCTTTTCAATTCTCAGGCATGCCTTCAAATACCTGGAAAAGTAATTCGCTGCCCGAGGGTTCAGGGGTGAGCGTTATGATTTCGATGATTTTAATGGAAATTCTGGTAGGAATGGTAGTTACTATTCGTACTAATATGGGTAAAAACTACTTTAGAAATTTCATTCGCAATGCCTATTTTACACCTTCACTTGAAGACCGAATTTTTATGTTTATGGATCTTAAGGACTCTACATTATTAGTAGAAAAAATGGGAAGTACAAAATTCAGCAGTTTTATTCAGGACTGCTTTAAAGATATTTCTGCCATTGCACTGGATTTGGGTGGAGAGATTTACCAATTTGTTGGAGACGAAGCTGTGTTGAGCTGGCAGATTACAACAAGAAAAAGTTTTAATAATGCGCTTCAAATGCATTTTTCTCTGGCAGAGCGTTTGGAGAAAAAACGACAGTATTATATTGATAAACACAATCAATTTCCAGAATTTAGAAGTTCTATACATTCCGGGATTGTGTCTGCTGCACTTGTTGGAGTGTATAAAAAAGAAATGGCCTATCATGGAGGAGTCCTAAATCTATGTTCAAGGCTTCAGAAAGTGTGCCGTGATCATGATGCTGATTTAGTTATTTCTGAAAGTTTTTACAATCATTTAATTGCTGATTATCCCTTTAGTTTTTTGCCTATTACTGATATTGAATTAAAAGGAATTTCAGAAAAGCAACTTGTTTATAAAGCAACTATAGATCGATTCTAAGAGCTTAAACAAATACTAGTTTAGGCTGTAAAAATCTTCCTTTTTTACAATTTCCAGTTTTTAATTCTCACTAAACAGTTTTTTTATACGAAACGGTTCACCCGTAAGATTGTCCGTTTGACTTTATTTTTTATGCTTTTTAAGCAACTGCTCTGCTACTTTCGCAGTGCAAATATCTTAAAAATCAACATAATGATTCAAACGAAAATCCCTCAGAAAGGCTGGCTTATAGTCTTTATAATCCTTTTATGCCTTGGTCGCTCTTATGCCCAAAATACCACTATCAAAATTACGGGCATCCGTTCAGAAAAAGGACAAATTATACTAAATGTTTTTAAAAACAGCAAAGATTACGAAAATGAAAAAGTTTCGAAAAAATTAATCTTTGATAAAAAAGCAATCAGTAATGACCTCATAATTATTAATTGTGATCTCGATCCGGGAACATACGGCATCACACTTATTGATGATGAGAATAAAAATGGAGCACTAAACAAAAATCTCATCGGCATGCCAAAAGAAGGTTTTGGATTTTCTAATTTCTTCATGGAAAAAATGAAAAAACCGGTATTTGATGATTTTAAAATCACCATAAAAAACCCGAGCAATAAAATTACCATTAAGGTAAAATATATGTAATGCAATTTTAAAAAAAAAGTAAAATCCAAAATTAAAATTATGAAAACTAAAAATTTTATTCCATTAATGGCTGCAGCGGCCCTGATCTTTTTATCCTCTTGTGATAATAATGAAATCGATCCATTTGGTTCTGCACGCCTTAAAGTCGTAAACGCGGCTCCAAACTCAGGCTCCCAAAAATTTGTTATGGCAAACATTCCATACATCAGTGATCTGGATTATTTAGAGCATTCAGTATCATATCATGACGTTGCTGTAGGTAAGAATCTTGTAAGCCAGTTTAGAGATGAAAATGATAATGATTTGTATGCCAGTGAAGAACTTGATCTTAACGATGACAGAAGATATACTGTATATCTTACAGGAGAATCGAGAGACGATGCTGAAGTAAGGCTTTATGAAGACAATATAACTGCGCCGGCTAGTGGAAAAGCTAAAGTAAAATTCATTCATTTAAGCGGTGGAGCTCCTGCGAATATTGATTTTATTGATGCTCAAGGCAATAACCTAGCTTCAAATGTTTCACGCTACAGTCAAAGCAATTACACTGAAATTAATGCTGGTTCGCTAGGCATTCAGGTACACGGAACTGGAGCATCTGATAATCTGGCAACGCTGCCAGAAACAGATTTTGCGGCCGGAAAAGTGTACACCGTTTTTATCGCTGGATCGTCTGGATCAGGATACAGAATCGAACAAATTTCGCATAATTAATTTTATCATTTTTTCTATATAATAATAACAGACCTCTAAAAACGATTCATTTTTAGAGGTCTTTTATTTTTTCAATAATGTCTGTGCTAATATAATGATCCCGCCCTCTCCCCTAAAAAGTCCTATTAGAAATAGGACTTTTTCATGCTTAAATATTATGGAATGGATACCTTTTTTGCCACAAAAAGTTAAGGCGTATCTTTTACAATTAATTAAATAAAGTAAAAAATATTAGAGTATATTTTGTAGCAAAATCAAAAATAATACGATATCAATTTTCTCTCAATCGCCAACGGGACATCCAAACCAAATTTACAAAGCCAATGGAAGACATACACTAAATCTAGTACGCCAATCTCTTCAAATCGTCTATAAAATTTATAGAAATTTGTCCTTTGGAGGTCCCGAACTATCTGTTAATTTTAGCAACTGAAAAAGGATTAGCATTATCATCACTTAAAAAATACTTCCTAATTACTTTGTCTGATGAATTATAAAAAAGAATAATCAAATCTTCGCCATTCAGATCAACTCCCCTCTTAAATCATCTCCCCATCACCAGCCAAAATCAAACTAAAAAAATCTGCGAAAATCAAAAACTAACTAACTAACTAACTAACTAACTAACTAACTAACTAACTAACTAACTAACTAACTAACTAACTAACTAACTAACTAACTAACTAACTAACTAACTAACTAACTTTTAAACAGCCTGTCCTTTTAAACAGATTCCCTAACCCAATCAATTTTACCGTCACCGGTCAAAATCATAATCAGAAACATCTTTAGAAAGAAGAAAAGAAAGAAAGAAAGCCCTCATTTCTGAGAGCTTTCAAGTTTTAGTAAAATACTGTTTTTATAAAGAACTGGCTTTTATCCTTATGATCTTACCATCCTTCATAACCACTAAATCGCTGTTATTCTTCTTTTTAAACTCAATTAATTTTTCAGAAACCTTATCCATTGCCTCTATGATCTTTTTCTGAGTCGGTGTCGTTGTTGTTTTATGTTCTCCCATCATCTGTTATTTTTGAGTCTATCTAACTTGATTTTATTTATAATCTCAATTGGATTGCCTAATGTCTTTTGTGCTATCAATTCAGCTTTTACGGCTGTATTGTCAAAAATCAATGCCTCATTGACTATTGGCAGATATATATCGAATAAATTATTTATTCCGTTTTTATACCTGCGTCTAATAACATCGGTTTCAATGTTATGCCCTCCTTCCTGAACTCTTGTCCTCACCCTCTCGATAGCCAGGTCGACACTATCCAGCCAAAAAAATAAAAGCACTACTTTATAGCCTTTTTCCTGAGCCGCAATTACTTTCTGTTTATAGCTTTTTGTCGCTAAGGTAGTTTCGAAAGCAAAGACCTCATTATTGGCTAATAATTCCTTTATTCTGTGAAGCATTATCCTTCCCGATTCAAAGGCGGCCTTTTCAGGCTGGAAAGGAGAAAGACCTTTGGCAATTTCGTCCGCATTTACAAACTCTTTGCATTGTAATATCTCAGGAAGAATTGTAAATGAAGCTGTAGTTTTACCCGCACCATTACAGCCAGCTATTATATAGAGATTTTTATCCATTATTACAAAGATAAGAATTTCAGCCCAATTCCCTGCCTAATGGTTTTAAAAAGAGTGCCGCAGAAACAGAGCTAAACCGATTTGTTCAGTTATAAATTACCCATGCTGCCAAACAGGGGCTATAGGCTGCCTGTACTAATCCGGATAGATATAATATCCGTTTTTTCGCATCTCCCGTCTTATTCTTCTTTTTTGCTTACGGCTTTCAATAGGCTTAAAAGCCTCTAAATGCACTTCATAGCAATCTTTAGAGGTAATGGCAACTTCTTTGGATTCTAAACCTATAAAGCCTACAACTAATGTGTCATTTTCATTAATGCTGATTTCAAATTTTCCATCCATGTCTGCATAAGTCCCCTTTCTCTCATTTTTCACGATTATAGTGGCACCTGGCAACGGACCATTTTCATCCATTACAATTCCACTCACTGTTTTAGTAATTTTAATGCCGGATTTTGAATCTTTTTGAGTCGCGCACGATGCGAAAATGCATAAAAGACAGCACGACAGCCAGAATCTAAATCTCATTTGCCACATATTTTTTCAATTAATTTTATTAGATGGATGTAACAGCATTTCTTCTGAGCCAATCCATTTTAGCAGAAGAGGAATAGCATTTTTAAAAACGAATGCCATGTTTCGCTGCCCATCCCTACTCCAATAGATGATCAATTAACGTAAAAGGTTGGGAACAGCACCGAAAATAATCAGGAGTTAACATTACAAGATTAAGGTTAAATATTGCAGTACCATTTTCTTAGCAATATCTGAAGACAGCGAAGCGGAAGCATCATAAAAATCCAATTCCAAAAAACAAACCTGCTCCAACCAATTCCCCTCTCACCGGCCAAAACCAAAAATAAAATAAGTCTGAGAAAAAAAAATATAACTAACTAACCATACTTAAATCTTTGCAAGCTTTTATTTTTTAATTTTCAATTATTATTATTTTTACAAAACAGATTGCACATCTGCACTATTTGCTGCTGTCCACCTGAGGCCATAAATTGATCTGTTTCCATAAAATATTAAAGAACAAATAATTCAAAGATCGCATTAGATTTTGGAGATTCTATTTAAAAAATTTGATAGAGATGTACCTTTATGTTTACGAAATGCCCTAAAACAGCTTGTTCGGGAGCCAAATCCGCAGGCAGACGAGATTTTCTCAATAGAAAGATCCTTTAGCATAGGTTCATTTAGATTTTCTATCAAATACTGAATTCTTTTTAAATTTATGTAGTCATTAAAATTGAGGCCAAACTCTGCATTGATAAGATAAGAAATCTTATGAACTGTGATTCCTGTTTCTTCTGATAGCTGGGCCAGGCATAAATCTTTATTTAAAAAAAGTTTTTTAGAATTTGTAAAAAATTCTATTGCTGCTAAACATTCTTCTTTTTCTTCCTTTCTTAATTTGTGAAATATATTACCCATACGTTTAATTTTTTTAAAATTATTTTCAATTAAATAATAAAGCACATATTTTTTACAGTGGCAGGCACCATCTAAAAACCAGATATAAATCCGGCATTAGCGGAGTTCCTGATGCATCCCTCCGATCTTTAAGCCATAAATTCAGGTTCCTACTTTAATTTAATAAAAAACAGACCAGCATTCCATTGTAGATTCTCTAAATGATCCAAAGCTAATTAGTGCCTCAAGAATAAAACCGTTTTACAGCTTAAGATCTCAGCTCAACAATCTGGATCGTATGCTGAAATGTATCCATATTTAATGAGGCTAGTATAAACCGACTGGACTAACTGTGATTCCGATGCCGCAAAGCTGCTGCTGATACAGAGGTCTGCAGCAGATGCCGCCTTTGAAGCATTTTTCTCATATATTCTCAGGATTTCGGCCAGATGGCATCCTAGTACAGCAGTGCCACTGTAAACTGAAAGCTGCGCACTGAGCTCTTGCATTAGAAAAGAAGCCTGAATAGATGCATGGGAATCAGCGCAGAGAGCTTTTAACGGGAATACTGCTGGGGTCAGCCCGCCATCAGTATCACTGATGGCATTGCAAATAGCAGCCTCACGAGCTTTAAAAACCGGAATATAGCCTCCTAACGGCACTTCTATCCGCAGATCATTATACTTTCCTTCTGCCTGATAATATAGGCCCAGCAGTTTTCTGAGCCTTACTGCGCGGGTTCTGACAATGGCATTGCTGCCGTTAAAAGAAGCCGGACATTTCAATGCATTCACAGCAATTGCATATTGCTTAATGCACCCGGCTCTTTCAAGCATTGTTTCATTTACGATGAACCTCAGAAATTCAGAAAGCACGGCAGATTTTCTGAATTCCTGAAAATGCCGCACCCTTTGGAGTTCTGAATCGATATCGCTGTGAGTAAAAAAAACGGCCGTCTGTAATTCGATCATATTTTAAGGCTATTAAACAGCAGATTTGCAGCTGCATCCAAAATTAAGCGCTTTGTGCTGAAAATTATTGAAAATGATTCCCGTTTTGGTTTCACTTTATAATCTGAAACCTTATTGTCCTAATTTTTCTCAAAAGCATTCCCTCAGCGGCCAAAACAGCATAAAAAAATATAAAAGAGAATCAATAACTGAAAGAAAGAAAGAAAGAAAGAAAGAAAGAAAGAAAGAAAGAATGTTTTTTCTGCAGAAAATGAAAAGAAACGGCTAGGCCGTCTCTTGCAATATGAAAAGCTGAATATCCGATTATTTAGGGTCTACGCTCAGCGGCGGGAGATTCACCTTCTTTTCGTTCATCATTTTTTTCACCTGTTCGATAGTCCTGTATCGTTCAATCTGCATCTCTCCGGTAAAAGTTTCGCTCTGAGGCGCTCTTGGTGGTATCTGGGCATAAGTTTTCATCAGATCGGCAATGGCCTGATTAAAAATTATAGCCGTCCATGTCTTCTCTGTCCAGCTGTTCATAAACAGATCATAGCGCTCTTGGGGATCCTGCCACAGGTTATAGATAGCCGGAACTGTCGCCACATAGGTTTCATCTCCTCTCCAGCCAAGCTGCTGTCCAGGAGCGTCACTACCTGCAATAGCGCCATTATCTCCACGGGTATTGAATACCGCTTTGAATTTTCCGATACGCACAGCTCCCGGCGATAATTCAGCCTCAGTAAAATAAAACCACCTATCGCGAAGCGGCGTTCCCTTCTTAAACAGCACATTTGACATATCATAGCTGTCAAAGACCATATCAGCTCCCGCCCTGTCCTTTTTAGGAAGCTCCACTCCGGCAAGGCTTGCAAATGTTGCCATAAGATCAAGCCCTCCGACAATATCATGGCTTTGGCTTCCCGCTTCAATCTGTCCCGGCCACCAGGCAATTGCGGGCACGCGGCTGCCGCCTTCCCTGTCTGTCCCTTTAGTGCCTCTGAAAGGGGTATATCCAGAATCGGGATGCACGTCCTGCCACGCGCCATTATCTACCGTGTAGATAACAATGGTATTTTCGGCAATGCCCAAAGAACGGATCTTATCCATAATTCGGCCCACATTGTAGTCCATCTCCACTACAGCATCCGAATATTTGCTTTTGCCCGGAGATTTGCCGACAAACTGCTTGGAAGGAAGGTTGGGCTGATGGTTTTTGGCAAAATTGATGCACATAAAAAATGGCTCTTTGCTTTTTCCGTATTCATCCAGCTGCTTTAAGTTGTTCTCCACCATCATCATATCAAGCTCAGCTATATTCTCTTCGGTCACCTTGCTTACCTCGCGGGCTTTTCCGCCTGCCTCGCCTTCAAGTATGCCTGTGGTCACTTTTTTGAAAAGTTCCAGCATCTCTGGAGACATCTCTGGATTCCAAGACTGGAAAGCATAGGTATAGGCATTCAAATGGTAAAGCACCACATTCTGCATTTTGTCAAAACCATGTGCTATAGGCATTGAATAATCTGCTTCACCTAAATGCCATTTACCTGAAAAATAGGTTTTATAATTGGCTTTTTTAAGAACTGATGCCAGCGTCCATTCCTCTTTAGGCAGTCCGCCTCCCTGTCCCTGGAAAGCAACGGTAGTCATACCGCTTCGATTGGGAATCCTCCCAGTGAGCATCGCTGCCCTTCCTGGCGTACAGCTGGGCTGTCCGTAAAAGGACCAGAACTGCATCCCTTCCTTGGCCATCCGGTCCAGATTGGGCGTGGGCATTCCGCGTCCAACCCCTCCCCCGTAGACTCCCAAATCTCCCCAGCCGGTATCGTCTGAGATGACCATTATAATATTAGGCTTCTTTTTAGTCTGAGCCTCTGCATTAAAAAATGCAAGCGCGCTTAAAGCGGCGGCTAACAGTATGGCTTTCTGTCTCATAATTGCGTTTTATTGGATTAGTATCCAATAAAATTAAAAACCAATTCTCATAAACACTTCCAATTCAATCCCTTAAATGGTTTCATCTTATAAAATGAAACATCAAACCATAAATAAACAGACCAAAATGAAGCTGTAAATTAAGAAGCTTAGGCTCGATGCATTAAAAGACAGCTTTCAAATACACAAAACACTTTAAACATCTCCGCTTTCACCGGCCAAAATCAAACTAAAAAACTCCAATAAAATAAAAACAATCTAAAACTAAATAACTAAAAATAAAAAAAGCCCTCATTTCTGAGAGCTTTCCATTGCTGCTGAAATTTTCTTTTATAAAGAGCTGGCTTTTATGCTTGCGATCCTACCCCCCCATGATCACAGCCAGACCGCTGCTATTTTCCAACTTAAACCCAATCCGTTTTCAGAGACCTTATCCATTGCCTCTATAATCTTCTTCCGGACCGGCGGCCGCCGCTGCTCTATGCTTTCCCTTCATCTGCTATTTTTGAGCCTATTGGCCCTGACTTTTGCATGGCCTGAATACATCGCAAAAAATAGCACTGGCTTGCCGCTAAAGATGCTGATCGGGAATCTGAGAGAATAAAACCATTTATAGCAAATTCCTGCGCTCCATAAGATAAGCCAAGGCTTCTTTTACAGCCTGCTCCGCATTTTTCGGATTGAAGCCTAGTTCATTCCTTGATTTGGATATGTCAAAATCCTGCTGCAATCCAGAGAACATTGCAATATCTTTTGTTGTGATAACCGGCGGTTTGCCGCTTATTTTAGCTGAAAGCTCCATAAAGCCTGCGATTGCATATAGCACGAACTTAGGGACAGACCCAGGAATTTTGAGCTTCAGTTCCGGATAATTTTTTTGAGCCAATTTTGCGGTATCTGTAATGGTCATGCATTTTTCATTGGCAAGAATGTAGCGTTCGCCTGAACGCCCCTTCTGGGCAGCAAGAAGACAGCCTTCGGCTACGTCTTTTACGTCCACCCAATTTAAGGTTATTCTGGTGTCCATCGGAATTTGTCTGTTTAAAATAAGCTTAAGCACTCCGTATGAAACATTCAGGGGAAGAAAAGCCTCTCCTCCAATCATTGCGCCCGGCATTACAGACACCAGTTCAATGCCCAATTCTTTGGATAATTGAAAGGCCAGCTTTTCACCATCATTTTTAGAGTTATAGTACATATCCCTGCGATCGGGGTTATAGCCATTGCTTTCTTTAGTCGGGAGATGGGTGTAATCCAGCGCTGCAATGGAACTCACATAAACAATCCTTTTTACGCCGGCTTCCGCCGCTGCTGCTATTGTGTTGCGGATTCCGGCCATGTTCACTTCATAGATTTCCTTTTTAGGATCTTTTGCCCATAATTTGAAAGCGGCCCCTACAGCATAAAATGTCTCAACACCCCGAAGAGCCTTTACGAAAGAAGCCTTATCCGTAATATCGGCCTGAACCACTTCGCAGTCCAGATCTTTAAAACAGCCTTTACTATTGATGTCGCGGACAGAAGCCCTAACCTGAAATCCTTTTTTTATCAGCAGTCTTACCAGGTTATTGCCTAAGTGCCCATTGGCGCCTGACACCAGCACTAAGTTTTTATTTGTCATGAATCTTAATTTAAATGATAGCGCAAAGTTCTGCTTTGCCCATTTAAATCCGCTTCACAAATGTTACCTAATGATCTGCTTTCGGATGCGGCTCAAACTTTTAGGATTCATCCCTAGAAAAGAAGCGATATGCTGCATTGGGACATTATGCAGAACCTCCGGACGCTCATCAATAAGCTTTAAATAGCGCTGCTCGGCAGTGAGCGCCGCCAGATCTTTAGAGCGCTTTTCATTATAGGCCAATGACTGCTGAAACACTAAAATGCTAAAGTCCCTAAAACCCGGACTTTGGCGCATCAGCAAATCAAGATCTGCCTTTGCAATCCGTAAAAGCACGCAATCTGTGATGCATTCCAAATTTTCATCTGAAATTGTCTGAGTGATAAAATTAGAATAGGATGTTATAAAACCGGGAGGGCAGTTAATGTGCGTAGTCACCTCGTCCCCCTTATTATTATAATGGAATAGACGGACAAAGCCTGATTCGACAAAATATAAATACTTGGGAATTCTTCCGGATTCTTCCAAAATACTGTTTTTGGAACACACGACCCGGTCAAAATATTGTGTGCACAAATCTCTTTCCCTGCCGGAAATTTCCACCGTTTGTGCAATAAGTTGGAGAAGCTGATGATGCATAGCGCAAATTTAAAAAAAATGCGGCAGGATTAAGGCAGCCGCATGCATTAATGCTGAACCATATAATTCGATGCGGCGCATGACAGATAAAGAGCCGACAATTAAAACTGAACCTGCAATATATCAAAATTCACATAAATAAACACAATAAGCTCCTGTCTGCAAAATGTTTCGATAGCATTAGGTGAATTTTAAATTAAGAGCAAAAAACTCAAGCAGTCAAAATCTCCCATCCGAATAGCAACACCGCTCCGGCAACCCTACCTTTCGGCAGACAAAACCATACTAAAAACAGTCCGATTAAAAAAGGAATAAAATCAAAGACTAAATAACAAAAATTAAAAAAAGCCCTCATTGCTGAGAGCTTTCAACCCTTATTGAAATACTGTCCTGCAATCCCAAAGCGGTTTGAGCATTAATCAATGGCCGGACCAGTTCAAGCCTTTTGAGCCGGCAGCTTATAGATCAGCTTCTGGATGATGGCCAGCCAGATGCTTGACAGAAGCATGGTGGAGGTAATCACTGCAAGAGTAATCTGATGCATATAATCTCCAACCAGCCCAAGAGAAGCGGCAAGCGTAAGCAGCACAAAGCTGAATTCGCCAATCTGCGACAATAGCGCGCCAGCATATATGCTGTCCCTCCAGCCGTTTCCGCTTAGCTTAAAAAGCAGGCTATTGATCAAGCTATTGATTATCAGAACGCTTATAGCCACCAAGACAATTGTGCCGGCATTGGCTGCAAAAAATCCAACATCAAGCTGCAGTCCTATGGCCAGAAAAAAAAATGCCATAAAAAAGACCCTAAAGGGAATCAGCGATTTTCCAAGCCAGCGCGTTGCCTTATCCTGCCCGATCACAATTCCAGCTGCAAAGGCTCCAAAGGCTGGCGAGAGCCCAAACCAGAAACTGACCCAGGCCATCCCAAAACATATGCAGAAGCCGATGAATACCTGCAGATCATGGTCGGCAATAAGCTCTCTTCTCATGGGAATATTAAAAATCCTCCTATTGATGGCTGACCGCAAAAAAAGCAGTATGAGCATGCCGCCTATGCTGACCTTGGCAAGCTCCAAAAAAGAGGTATTGCTGCCTGAAATGAAATTTAGCGATAAGACCATTGGCACAACCAGTATGTCCTGCATCAGCAGCACACCGCATGTTATAATCCCCAACTGGCTTTTAATCTCGCCGGTTCTCTGCAAATACTGAAATACAATAGCCGAACTGCTGAGGCTTATGATAAAAGATAATAATATAATCCTACTGGCTGGCCATCCCAACTGCATTCCCAAGACATACATGCATAAGGCGCTTAAGAGGACCTGGACCAGAGCTATTGCAAAGGGCCTGCAGAAATGCTGGCTTAAATGGTGCAGGTCTATCTCGGTTCCAATTGAAAACATCAGAAGGACAATACCGATTTCGCCCAATTCCGCCGCCACTGCCGGATCAGGAATTATATTCAGGAGTTTTGGCCCCAAAAGCACGCCCGCAGCTATATAGGCAATAAAATAGGGCTGCCTGAAGCGGCGCAGCACCAGTATCAGCAACAGCACAGCAAAGCAGAGCACGGCCAGGGCAGAAAATAAGTCCGAAAACATAATTATAGCTTTTTGCAATGATTAAAGCTGCCCTTCGGGGCAGCTTTAAAATAAAAAAGGTAAAATAATCGATTAGAAATCAGGCAATTTCAATCATTCTAGGCGGCTTCTGCTTCGCCTGCTCTTTTTTGGGTATGGACAGATGAAGCAGGCCATTGACATAACGTGCACTGATCTTTTCTTCGTCCACCACATTTTTAGGCAGCTCAAAGCTTCTCTGGAAAGACTGGTAGCTGAATTCCCTGCGGGTAAAATTCTCCTGCTCGATGGTCTGCTTGTTTTCCTTTTCCGAAGAAATAGTCAGCAGGTTTCCGTCAAGGGTGATTTTGAAATCGTCTTTCTCCAGGCCAGGAGCGGCCACTTCGACTTCAAAATGCTCTGCAGTCTCTCTGATGTTTACCGATGGCAGGGTGGTGCTTGTTGTAGAAAAATTTTTGTTTTCCCAATTGAAAAGCTCGCGGCCAAAAACGTCATCAAAAAACGTATGCTGCAGGCCACGATGCTGGTTTGCATTTCTTTTGATAAGATTCATAACATTTTACTTTTAATTGTTATACAATATTTTTGAACATACACTGCCTTTGCAGTGCCAGGGACAAAAAAACCAAAATTATGCCAGAGAAAAAAAATGACATTTTTTCAGTTTCCATAAACGAAAAAATGTCAGTTTTACCCTAGCTTTACAAAGAAAGAAAGAAAGAAAGAAAGAAAGAAAAGAAAGAAAGAAAAGAAAGAAAGAAAAAAACACATAGCCGGCTTAGGCAAAAAGGCATTATCCCTTTTGCAAAAAAATCTTTGCCTTTTAGATGACCCCCATAAATTCCAAGTACCTCCCCATAAGCTCCCTGTCAAAAACAGGGGGCGCCAAATCGGCATCTTCCAGGAATTGCTTTGTATTGCTTCTGTCATAGTAATAGGTATTCTCATAGGCTTCCACCAGGGATCTTCCCTCGTGCACATCCTCTGTAAAGAGGCTCAGCAGAGGATATATGGGAAGATTATGGTCATATTTCCATTGGCTGAGCCATTGGCGATACTCCATCCCTTCCAAGCCCATGGCGTAATATTCATTCATTTTAGCACAGAAATCCGTTAGGGACACGTCATTTTCCGCCAGAGGGGAAAGATGGAAATTTAAGCCTACGGCTTCCTTCTTTCTGCTGATGTGCATAATGGCCCTGCACATATAATCCACTGTTGTCAGTTCATCCTTTAGCCCCATCACCAGCGGAAATGATTTCAGCTCGACGCAGCTTCTTATGAGCGCACCCCACCACTGGTTCATTTCAGTTGCGCCCGAAGCGCCATGGCATACTGCAAAGCCCAGCCTGAAATTTATGATGGGAAGCCCTTTTGCCTTTGCCTTTTCGGCAATGCTTTCCATTACCCATTTGCTTTTAATGTAGCCTAAGTCACGGCAGACCGCTTCGAGGTTCTGGCCTATGGCATCATCCTCATACATCCATGTTTTTCCGGTAAAAGGCCTTCCCCAGCTAAAGACGCCCATTGAGGAGAGCAGCACCAGAAATTTCACTCTTGCTGCGGCGGCCAGACCGATAATATTGTGCAGCCCGTCAATATTGGGCTTTTTAATCAGCGGATACGGCTGCACATAGCTTACGGAGCTTCCCGAATGGTATATGACTTCCATCTCCTCTGCAATGAAGCGGTAAGCCTGATCTTCCATTCCAAAGCGGGGCAGAGACAGGTCTCCTGGCATCGCTTCAATCCGGCCATCATAATCGGCAGGCCAGGGCAGCTTAAATTTTGCAAAAGTGCTTCTAATGCGCTGCAGCCCCTCATTGGCAGACGGGGCGCGCACCAGGCAGTATATTTTGGCGGCCGTATCCTGCAGAAGCTCCGCCAATAGATGGGAGCCGACAAAACCGGTCGCGCCCGTCAGAAAAACATTCTTGGGATTGCCCAGCACAGCGGCATCCGGCAGTGCCTCCACAGTAAAATCAATCCGCAGCTCCGAATCCTGAATCAGCTCGCTGGCCATTATTCGGGCCTTAGCCTGCTGCGTAATCTCCGTTTCAAGCATACGTTTGTCAATTTCTTTTACAAACGCAGAAATAGTCGTGAAAATGTAAAGTTCCGGCAGGCTGATCCTATTTCTTACAGGCTCGGGAAGAAGGGCATAAAGCTGCGCCAATAGCAGGGAATGCCCTCCCAAATCAAAAAAATCATCTTCCTCTCCAATGTCTTCGGCCGAAAGCAGCTCCTTCCAGATATGCCTTACAATTTCAGTAAGGTTATCTTCCTTCCATTTCGGCTGACTGGCATTTTTAATCTGGCTCTCGGGGATTTCCAAAAGCGCTTTATCTATTTTGCCGGCATGCGTCAGGGGCATTTCATCCACGGCAATGATTTTATCGGGAAGCATATACGGGGGCATTGCCTGCTGCAGCTTTGCTCTGATGCCCTGCAGGGATTTTGCCCGATCATCCCCAATGCCTCGGAGCTTGACAAAAGCAACGAGCGCGGGCAGGCCATTGGCCTTTTTTTCAACCTTAACTGCCGCCTTTGAAATCTGAGGCAATTTGGCCATATTGTATTCAATTTCTGCAAGCTCAATGCGGTAGCCTCTGATTTTGACCTGATCGTCCTTTCTGCCGCAGAATTCGAGATTTCCGTCGGGCCTTTCAAGCACCATATCTCCCGTCTTATAGATAGTCCCGCTGCCCTGCAGCTGGCCTGAAAGCCATTCCGGGGCCTGCAGAAAAGCTTTTCTGGTATCCTCGGGCCGGTTCAGATAGCCCAATGCCAGCTGGGGGCCGCCTATATAGAGCTCTCCGATGGCTCCTTTGGCTGCGGGCCTGAGATCTTCATCTAAGACCAGTAGATTTACATTGGGCATTGCAGATCCGATAATTCTCGGATCCGTTTCCTCTTTAAACTCATAATTGCTTACGGCAACTGTAGCCTCTGTCGGTCCGTAGCTATTGATCAGACGCACTTTCCTGCACCAGGATCTCACAGTGCTTTCACTGCAGGCCTCACCGCCAACTGCGATGGCCTTTAGATTGCCTATGGGCTTATCTAGAGGCAGTGAAGCCAATACCATCGGAGGCATAAGAGGCACTGTATCGATATTATGGGCCGCAATAAAATCCAAAAGCGGCTCGCCGACAATCCTGTTGTTGGGATATAGGTATATGCAGGCGCCTTTTATCAGGGGCGTCCAGATATCAATCACAGCGGCATCAAAACTGGGAGAGGCAAACTGCAGCGTTTTGCTCTCAGAAGACAGGCCTAAAACCTCAGCCTGCTGCCGCACAAAATTATAAAAGGCCCCATGTGCGATAACGACGCCTTTGGGCGTTCCCGTGCTCCCGGAAGTATAGATGATATAAGCGGGGTTCTGAGGCAGGATTTCAGCATGCATGCCGTCTTCAGGCATCTGCTTATATCCATCATCCTGAAACAGAAGGTCCAATGCGATGCTTTCAATTCCATCTTTGCCGGCTTTTTCCAAATATTCCCGGCTGGTCAGCAGCAGATCGATTTCAGCATCGTCGGCCATCAGATGTATCCGTGCCTGGGGCAATTCTCCGTCTATGGGAAGATAGGCTGCCCCTGACTTTAAAATGGCCAAAAAAGCAATAATGCGGTCGGCGGACTGCGGAAGGCACACTCCCACTCTCCCTCCCCGCCCAATTCCATGCAGCCGTAAATAACGTGCCAGCCGATTGGCCTTGGCATTGAGGTCCCCATAAGCGGTTTTCCCTCCCCCATCGGCAAGTGCCGATTTATGGGGATACCGCTCTGCAATTTTCTCAATCTGTCTTATAATATTGCCGGCATTATCCTGAAAGCCGACTGTTGGATAATCATTTTTCATTTCGTTGCCAGAATCCATTTCTTTTTCCATTGGGCAAAATTTTATGTTAGACACTAATTTTTAAAACACTGATAGACAAGCTTAATATATTTTTTAACATTAAAAAACACATAAACAAAATAACTAAAAAATATCTTACAAATTAAACCTGTCCCCAATAATAATTTAAATTTAACACGCTGTAAATAAACAAATTAAACCAACAAGCATATATATAGAGCATTGCCTCTAATTACATATTGCATTGCAAAAGAAAAAACGAAAAAAAAAAAAAGAAAGCGCAGAAAAAGCGGGCACGAAGAATGCAGTGGCGCTATAAGCCCCGAAGGCGGACAAAGAAGCTGGAGTCCGTTATGCGCACCGCGCATGCGATGGCCGCTAGCTTGGCCTGCTTTTATTGCGATTGAAAACGGATAGCATCCTAAACTAAAAGCTTCCGCATAAATTTAAATTGCAGCACAGCTATCAGAAAGCTCCCCCTCTATAATAAGTATCCCTGTCACCAGCCAAATGAAAAAAAAACAGTCTAAAAAAAACAGTCTAAAAAAAACAGTCTAAAAAAAACAATCAATAAGCAAAAACAGCCTAAAAAGAAAACAGCCATAAACCATCTGGCATATAACAGATTATAAAATAAAAAAACAGCCCGAAGGCTGTTTTAATTTTTATGCGATACTACTATAAATCATTGATAATCTGCAAATGTTTTATGCAATAGCTAACCGCCAGCACATCTGATGCATTGCCAAAAGCACTACATCCATGCCCAAGCATAAAAAAAAGTCAAAATCTTAAGGCTTACATGGCTTTACATGCTGCTTCAGCAATTCTTGCAAATCAATTTACAATTTCTTTTCATATTCTCCGATCTTTCTTTCTATGTAAAAAAACATGAAAACAAATTGGGCAATTAAAAAAATCCCGAACATGTTTTTGTTCAGGCTTCCGCCTAAAAGGAAAATAACTGATACAAATATGGAATTGAACAATGCTATCCAAAATAGCACTATGGCTGCAAGCCTGTTAGAATACTGCCAGTTAGACAGATTTTTCATTGATTTGCTGCTTCTATAGCCGTAAAACCTATTTATCTTTTTTGGCTGGAAGAAATAATAGACTCCTGAAATCAAAAGCAGCACTAGGCAGATTAGCATTTCTGAATTCATAATTAGCTGTATTAGAGATTAATAATAATAAGGCAGAACACATTACGAATGAAAAACTGATTATGCCCATAAAAAGCGCAATGAAAAAATGAAAGAGCATGCCTACGAAAACAATCTTTTTCTTTCTCTCTGCATCCGCTGTAAAGATACTCAAAGCAATCAATAATTCAATGACAAGAACCGACCAGTTAAGCAGCGTTGTGAGCACCGGACTGCTGAGAATCACTTCAATAAAAGGCTTGAAAAAATCAGTCACACCGAACAATGGCTGGGTAAACCAGTAGTACAGGGCAGTTCCATTTTTCCATTCCTCTATTTTAAATTTTCCTACTGAAGCGAAAAAGTAGATTACAAATATCTGAAATGACATTAGATAAAAAGCCGCTGCAGCTGTGGCTTTGGCGAAAAAGGAATGTACAGCGGTATCCTCTGACCAGTGCCATTTCCTTTTATCCAGCAGGCAGATCGGCATTAAAAGCAGGGCCAGTATCGCTGATACCTGGTCCCCTCCGTCCATGCAGGTTGATGTGATGCTGAAGCTGTAGGCTATAAACCAGTGCAGCACGCAGGTGAAACGCGGATAGATTCCCGAGGCTGCCAGCAGCAGACCTGCCACAGCGAAGGCAATGCCGGTCTGAAAATCACTGAAGAAAGAGAAAAAATTAAATTCATAATGCGTGAACTTATGGAAAGTCTCATTCTGATAGCCCGTAAAAAAAAGCGTGTACCTGCTGTTGGACAGCAGCGTTAAAATGAGCGATGATGCCATAATGGTCCTGCTAAGGCCCATCCAGTTTGACCACCAGTTTTTATTGACAAATGATTCAGCTGCGCTGAGTTGTTTTAAAATCATGCGTTTATTTTTTTATTTCAAGCAATACATAATCCATGGTCTGGCGCACATTCAGTTTTGAAATGTGCCACTCATATGGAAGAGGCTTCCCCTTTTCGACCAGAAACACTCCGTAAACCATCGGAGGGCTTATCTTTATGGAGAGTTTTGTAAGGGAGTCCTGCGGCACTTTTCGGGGATCGCCCTTAAACGAATACCAGTATTTGGCATTCACATTATTGAGTACGCTTCCGATTTTATGATTGATGATTCTGTTGTCGCGCTTAAACCCAAAGAACTGTTCGGTGCCTGAAGCCTTTAGCTGAAATTCCTCTCTGTCCTGTGTGTAAAGATTGAAATAATCCTTTTTAACGTCTTTGGTGAAAAATGCCCAGCCTTGAGGGGCAAGGGCATTTAACGTATTTTTAAACGGCAGGTCGTAGCGCAGCGTTATCGGATTGGGCTTTACGCTCAAAACCGTAAGATATGCGATTATGCAGAAGCATACTGCCGCCAGAAAATAGAAATAGGCTATCTTTAAAAAGCTTCTTCTCATTCTAGTCCGATCGGTGTCTCAAGCCCATCAATTCCTTCAGCAACCTGCAGGGCAATAGCCTCCTCTGTAATTGGAGGAACAGGCTCTACAAGACCGAAGGTAACCTCTGAGATTGCCGCCACATAGAAAACAGCCACTGCAACCACTACCACACCCACAGCCAGAGCCCATACCCCGCAAGCCTCTACCTGCACTTTTGCAGACAATGGGGCATTTTTTGCGTTTTTCTGGTAATACTCCTTACTGATTTTTTCAACCGATAGGTTATACACCGCCAGCTTGCTGTCAATAAGCGGCTTTATGTCCCCAGCGACCTTTTTGATGCTCGCAAGAATAGTTTCAGGATCCTTTGAATAGATCTGCTTCTGGAATTTTTCAAAATATGCCGCATCTTTTGCTTTAAGATAGGCAATAGCCTCCTGCTCGGCTTTCTTGTAGTTTGCTTTCTGCTCTGCAGTAAGATCGCCCATGTCAAATGCGCTTTTCAGCGCCGGAACTGCCTCTGATAATTCACCGTCCGCAAATATTAGGGATTTAAAAAGCTCTTCGCCGCTGAGCTTGGCCGCTGTCTGATCGCCCGCAGATGAAGCCGCGTCGCTGGAACAGCTGGCAAATAATAAATTCATGGCCACTAGGATAATGGCCAGCGGACTGCTGGAAAATTTTCTGATTTTTTTCATTTAAATAATTTTTTTAGGTTATTATTTGTAATAGGAATTATCCTGCGAATATATAATAATATTCAAATAAAAAAAATTAAAATATAAATAAAAACTTATAATTTACATAAATTAATTAGTATTTTTCTTAATTAATATATAAATCAAGCCATTCAGAGATTGTTTTAAGAGCCAAAGGGGAAATTGTCTGCTCGATCTGGCCATATTCGCTTGGCAGTCCTGTGGAGCATTCCTGAAACATATGGTTTAAGCCTGGCAGCTCCTTAACGGCAATATTTTTATTGCCTCCTTTGCCCAGCGCTTTACTCATGGCGTCAAGATTCTCTTTTGGCGCCACCTGCAGATCCTTTGCCCCGTTTAAAGCTAGGACAGGACACTTCACCTTCTCCAGCACAGGCTCAGGATTATATCTTATAAAGCTGGCCATCCAAGGGGTCAGAATTCTTGCAACCTGCGCTTCTGCATAATCCTTCTGGGAAATCCCTTCAGGCTTAGCAGGATCGTTTTGGGAAATTTCGCTGATGTAACGGGTCATATTAGCTTTTAATTCTGCCGGATCACTATACTTTTTTACAATCTCAAAAGCTTTTTCATTCTCTGACTTTGATTTCTGAATCTCCGCCTCGCTTTTCCCTGAAGCCTTCCCTATAAGCTCCTGCTGCTTTAGAAGCAGCTGGTCTCCAGATATTGCCGGACCAGCCAGCAGGATAATAAAAGCTGTGTTTTTTGATGAGTTCGCCACTATCGGCGCAATAAGGCCTCCTTCACTGTGTCCGATAAGCCCTATCTTGTTTTTATTGACATCCTTTCTGGTTTTCAGGTACTCCACTGCCGATGCGGCATCTTGGGCAAAATCAGCAGTGACCGCCGTTTTGAATACTCCGCCTGATTTAGCGGTGCCGCGGTCATCATAGCGCAGTACGCCTATCCCCTTTCTGACAAGATAATCAGATAGCACCAGAAAAGGTTTGTGCCCCATCAGTTCTTCATCCCTGTTTTGGGGCCCGCTGCCGCTTATCAGGATTGCAACTGGAAAAACTCCTTCTTTTTTGGGAAGTGAGAGTGTCCCCGAGAGCTCGATGCCCTCTTTTGCATTTTTAAAAACAACCTCTTCCGTATAATAGGGATAGGGCGCTGAAGGCTCCTGAGGCCTTTTCCTTTCTTTGGCCTCCTGCGTCTGAGTGCGGAAGAGATCCACATTAAATTTCTGCCCTCCCTGCTGGAACACTCCTGTGATATGATCATCTTTAAGTTCTCCCCTATAGATAATTCCCATCGCCGGGGCTTCGATTAAAAGAGACGGATCGGTAAAAGTGACGCTGCCAGCCGGCAGCCCGTAAGCCCCTTGATCCGGGCTGTCCATCAATGCTGAATAGCCTGCTTCCGTTTTTGAGATATGGAATACCAGCCTCAGGGAAGAAGACTGCACTTTAAGGGTTCCGGCCCAGCTTCCGCTGATCTGTTGGGCACTGGCTGCGAAAGTGATACAGCTCAGCAGCAGCAATATTTTTTTCTTCATTTCAGATTTGGGTTATGAATTTCCTGTATTGGCAATAAAAACCAAATATAGTATTTTTCTTAAATTAACAATTAAATCATCTCCATGTATTACAAAGATTTTTCTCACGCAATTTTAATGATCACTAATCATATAATCCATATCTGCTATATGATCAAAGAAGGCTTTCATTTGATTTTAGAGATTTGCTATGATGATTGGCTCTTCCAACTTCGGACCTGTAATGTTTCCATAAAAAATGATATAGGACAAATTCATGTTTTCTTTGGCTGCCCCTAAACAATCTGTTGCAGGACATATGAATGTAACTGGCCAGAATTTTAATCTGTTCGTCCCTGCCAAGCCTTAATTTTAAATCAGCAATATCCGACGAAATATGACGCGATTTCAATTTCAATCGAGATTGAAAATCGCCATTTTCACCATTCAGCATTCTTTTTATTTTTTCCCTTTCCGCTCGGAATTTAGCATCCAGCTGATCTTTAAGCCTCTTGTCCAAACTAAACTCCCTACTGAAAGATTCATTAAGCGACTCAATGATTTTAAGCCTTTCATTCATATTGAATCCAAAATCTTTTATTAAAAAATCAATCATATAGATTCCATAAAGCCACCTGTAATTTTCATCCAGATTCTTCTTTCGCATAAGGGCTAGAAAATCTAAAATGGCAATGCTGTCATGGTAAAATATGTTTTCTGAAAAAATAATGCATTCATCAAAATAGCGTTCAAGTTCGCGATCATATGTGTCAGCCTGAATCTTTGAAACAAAGTTTTTTTCCATGCTTTCTTTAAAAGCTTCGTTAAAAAGCGTGATCAGATGAATAATTTTTTCTTTGCCGGCCAAATGGAATCTCACTCTTAAGTGATGTCCGCCTTCATTATAGCGAATAAAGAAAAACTTATCAATAATGCCTGCTTCCAGCAGATGCTCAACCAGACTTTTAATTAAGTCTACCAGGATAAGATCAGATGTAAATTCACCCAGATAAATTTTATAGTAAATCCATTGGTCCCCTAAAATAAACTTTCTCTGAATTTCCATTAGTTGATTTTATAAAGTGGGAAAATAAATTCATTGGTATGGATACCCATATCCGATCTGACTATTGACTTGAATTCACTATATAAAAACTCTTCGATTATAAAATTATCTCTGTTTTTTAATACCCTAAGGAACAATTCAATATATAACCTATTATTAAAATTGATGTACAATTTATTATCAAAATCTTTGATGATCACTTCATCTTTAATATGGTACTTTGCTCTCCATTTGTGGATTTCAGATATCAGCATTTCACTCTCCAAATCATACAGGTGTGCTATGTGGCATTTTTTGAAGTTCCAAAATGCTTTAGATATAACAATATTTTTATACTGCACACGAGGCAGAAAAATGAAATTTTCAGAAAGCGGCCCCCAAGAAAAGCCCATGGAAGTTCTTCCGTTTTGATTTTGGACATCACATAAAAATCGATAGGCAGAAACCATAAAAGGATTGTTATAATTATGCGCATTTGTCAATATCGGAATGATATGCTTCTTCAGTTTTTTTGAATATAGGCAAATTGTATCATTCTTAAGAGAAACCCAAATATCTTTTATAAATATCTGGCTGCCAATCGGCAGATTTGATTTGGCCAGATATGGAATTTCATATTGCCTAAATTGCGGCCGCAGCAAAATATTGCCAACTCGAGACTCAGGCAAATGGCTAATTTCCGCGAGTATAAAATTTTCATCAATTAAATCGTTTTCAGCCTTAATAATTTCATCCGATACAAAATTTGATATTTCACAATTTGAGTTGCAAAACCGAGCCAATAGATTGGCGGCGGAACTTCCTCCACAATTTGTGATCGCATATATGTTTTGAGAATCATCTTTTGCATAAATCTCCACCAGCGAAGACATGGTTGGCGGAAGATCTTCCCAGTTTAATTCGAAATTCTCCAAATCATTATCCGATAGATAAATTATTCTCTCGTTGCAAAAGGACGCCTCAGATAGCTTATTCATAAAAAAATCATGCAGGTATTGTGATTTAACCGGTCTTTTCTGGGACCCCGCAGGAAAATAAAGCCCCTCCAGCAGCGGAGAATCGGTCTTCGTCGAAGTATTGCAGTAGCCAACACCTTTGTCAATATCCAAAACCTCTGATAAAACCACTTCCTGATCCTGATAACGATCGTAGAATTCCTTCTTGAAAGTTTCTAAGTTTGCATTTGACTGTTTTACTGTCAATCTGTTCAATACTTCTATTCCTTCCAAAACTTCCTTTTGAACTTTAGAAGACAGCATTCTTTCTTCTAAAACTGTAGTGAGGATAGCTTGAAATAGATGTTTTTTATCATATGCTATATCAAGGCCGTCCAAAATCTCCTGTACCCTTAAATAATGCTCAACACTGCAGAATCTGTCTGAAAATGCCCTATTCACATCCTCTAATATGCTGTCTATTTCGTTTAGACTCTCATGCAGATCCTTTAATTCGATGATGCCATTGATCTTCTCTAATATGAATTTCAGCGGCTCGGTTCCAGTTGTAAAAGGTTCCAATTCACTCACTAGGAGCTGTGAATCGATAAGATCATTAATGTATCTGCGGGCTTCCTTTTTATCTATATCTTTTGATGCAAGCAATTTCACCAGATCATTAAATTTCAAACCGCCCTCACTTTCTGCTAAAACCAGATGCAGATAAAGACTATTTGCTACGGAATTTAATATATGGTTCCTCTTGCCATTTCTGTATACATATTCAACATACGTCAATCGATCTTGATATGCCCCTGAATTGATAGTGGTGTTTGTATAATACGTAAAATATTTTCTAATCTTTTTATTCTGATTGATCAGCTGGAAAATGGAGAAAATTACGTTCATATCCAGTTGGACATGCTTTTTATAATTTTTAAGCTTTCCCAGCTTTGGAGCACTCGCTTCATCGTCAAAATTTCCAACAGCTGTTCCTGCAAATAATCCAAATGGAGTGCATCTTGTACTCATGCGTGAAAAATATTTCAGAAAGGCCGATAGGCTTTCTTTACTTAGTTTTCTGTTCAGGCCAATCTGTTTATTTGCTTCATTCAATAGATCGCAGGATGCCAGATAAATCGATTCCGAAATTATTTCATCCTCAAGAAGCGACATTACGTCTTCTTCTTTTAATGCTGCAAAAAAATCTGAATCAAACCTTAGAAGAGGAGTCCTCAAAACAAATTTATCGCACAAATTATACTTATTCTTTTCCATGAGATTAAAATTGGAAACTATTACTTTTTTGCATTTCTGTTTTCAAGCTGAAATCTTAGGGCCTTTTATCATATAGATAGACCACTTTGCCCAATCTGTCTTTAAAGTTATAGCTCAAATCAAAAAATTCCTTTTCTTCGCCTTCAAAAAAGACTTTATCTATTAGGATTGAAAATTTACCTGCAAGGAAATGTTCCATCGCTAGGTCAAAATCCTCTTTTACCCCTATACAGTTTCCTATAATAGAGATATTTTTAACCATAGCTGATTTCATTATATCCTCAAAAGAATCCCTCGCATGGAATTTATTATCCAAAAATTCCGGAAACTGATTATAAAAGCCGCAGGTGACATACCTGCCGTCATAATTCATTAATTTTATGGCTCTGCCAAGATGAATATCGAACAGAGGATCAATAACTGCATCAAAAAGTCCATTTTTATTGACAAAATCAGAAATTTCATCAGCCTCAAGATAACTGTCAGCATTATGATCAACCACAAAAACTTTTTTTACTCCATAATCATAAAGTATTTTATTATTCCTAAAATTTGAAGTCATCGCATACACCTCTACAGGAAAATTTCTTAAAGCATTAATGACGGCCAAAGATGTATTTGATTTAGCAGCTGTAACTAAAACTTTTATATTGGGCCTAACCACTTTTCGAATCATCGAATATGCGGTAAATGCGGCGATGACAAAAGCTGAAGCAATTTCATCAGTTAGCGCATCAGGAATTTTAATAAGCTTATTTTCATTAAAGTCATCAATTCTTCTTGATGCATGGTTCGAAGGAAGACCGCCGATATACCCCTTAGCATAAGATGGATATGCCGCATTTGCAACAACACGATCTCCAATCTTAAGAGTTTTAACATTTTTGCCGACAGCTATAACCTCCCCAACAAATTCAGAGCCGATATATGAAAAACCGGCCTCTCCTCTTTCTGCCAGTGCATTAATCTGCTTATCGTATTTAAGTATCAATGACTTATCTCTATAATTGCATGAAATCCCCCTTTTTTTAATTAACACCCTATTATCTGGATCAGCAGATTGCTCTAAGGACAGATCCTCTTCTTCAACTAGGCCTACATTGATGCTTTCATTCTCAAGCTTAAAGTTCCCTGAAAATTTAATGCCTGCAGGGCCATAAATATTACTGCCTATAAGAGAGACGCTTTTCATAATAATTTTTTAAAATATTTCCTTCAGTAAGGAACTCTTTGAATAAATCGCAGAGTTCCTAAAAAATCATTCAGATAGACTTCTGCTATCTATAAGCTAAGTGTGCATAAAAGGCTTCCTCCCGTATCAGTTAAATCAACTGTTACAGTCACCTGTGGCTGATCCTGCTGCTTTCCTCCCTTAATCATTTCCATTTGATCCGCACTTAAATTTGTAATCTGCTTTTTATCAAGTTTTAAAGTTTTTTTATTCTGCTTAATTTTTTTCATAGATGTTTAGTGTTATAAAATAATTAAAAAAGTAAAAAATGTAAAAAAGGCATCTCCTGAAGATTCTAGAAGGAGAGCTTAGGCCAGCAGCAAATAGGATATGATTCTTTTACCGGTATTGGCACAATTGTATAATAATTTTAAGTAGGCGCGGATCTCTTTCCTTTTTTCATAATTATAGTTTTTATCTGATTACATGCACTTAAACTGCTAAAGGCTCCACTATCGCTAAACGAGTCCGAAAAGAAACTATCTAAGTATTATTTTCTTCCAGCCTCATATAATGAAACCTCTATATTTCATTATTTTTTAAATTATTGTAAGAACAAACTTAAAAACCATCTTTTTCAAATCCTTACGGTTTCCCATATTTTAGATAATTTTATTCAAAAAAAAATCAAAAAAAACAGAAATACCCACTTTTACTGACCTCATCAAAACAAAAACTTAAAAAATTTAACATTTCAGAATCCCATTACGAGTAAGCATTAAATAAAATGAAGCTGCTCTAGTTTTAGACAAAAAGCTAAAGTGCCATTTGCATAAAAGAGTTCGCGCGCGTTTAATTGGGCAGCGCATGAAAGCTGTCCGGAATTTTAAATCAAGCTTTATGAAACAGTTTGATATTATATGCGATTTCGGAGTTTTAGAAGCGATGCGAAAAATATGGTTCGCAGGCATATCTGTATTTTATAGTCGGATAGCAGTTAATAAACGCCGAAATAATGAAGAGGAGGAAAGAAATTTGATTCAGAATCTATTATCCCAAAAGAGAAATTATTTAAAGTAGAGCTCATTTCTTCTTAGCCACAATCAGATGCGCCAGCGCCGGATCATTCAAAAGCCTCTGCATCTCAGTGTGGATAATCTCCTGCACATCGCGTCTGATCTGGCTGAAGTTCTGCTGGACCATCGCATTATCCAGCCTTCTGACTGCAGGTATCTCTTTATAGCCTTCCTCCTCTTTCCGTATAGCCTCATGGTTATTTAAGATTTCCGAATGAAAGGTTTTCAATGCAATCTTGCAGTCCGGATTATCCGCTACCATGCCCACAAACTCCCCAGAGCTTAAAGAGGCTATCTTAGAGGGCGGCACAGCAGCTTCCAATTGTCTGGAACGGCTGATGGAGGTATCGGCGCTGTTGATGGAAATGCTCTCGCGGTCCTGCATGATCTTTCCGAAGCGCTCTGACAATTGTTTGGCGGTATCTCCCGTGACCTGTCCCGAGATGATATTTCCGGTGATATTCAGAATCACATCGGCCTGCTCACGCCCATAATCTTTTCTAAGCTGGCTGAAGTCCTGCACCCCCAGACAGGTTGAAACTTTATTGCTTCTCGCCGTGGCAATCAGGCTGTCCATATTGTTGAGATAGATTGTCGGAAACTCATCAAAAATAAGGCTGGATTTAAGCTTTCCTTTTTTGTTGACCAGCTTTACCAGACGGTTCACATAAAGCGACAAAACCGCTCCATAGATCTGTATCTTCTGCGGGTTGTTTCCCATGCAGACAATCTTAGGCTCCTCTGGATTATTTATGTCTAAGGTAAAATCATTTCCCGAAAGCACATAATAGAGCTGTGGCGACGAAAGCCTTGCCATGGCTATTTTAGCCGATGCGATCTGACCCTCCAGCTGGTCCATGGCATCATTGAGATAGGCATTGACAAAGGGGTTGATAAGCACCTCGATTTCCCTGTCTGTCCGCAGCAGGGTAAAGAGGCTGTCGTAATCGATCTGCATGAGCTCGATCACATGGGGAAGCGTGCAGAACTCCCCATCATTGTATCTTCTGAGATACCAGATTACGGCCGATAAAAAATTGATCGGCGACTCGACAAAAAAGTCTCCCTGCCGCCTGATCCACTCCCGGTTTAGCCCCAGCAGGATGGTCCTTGCAGACTCCGAAGCATCGGTAATATCTTCCATGCTCTGCGGATCCAAAGGATTGCAGCGGTGCATGATGCTGTCAAAATTAATGAAGTAGCATCTCGGCATCACCTTATAGACATGCTTATACTTCTCAAAGGTATTGTAGACAATCTTGGAAAGGTCATCGTATTTGAAATCATAGACAAACATGCTGAAACCTTTGGCTATGTGCTGGGTGATCACATGGCGGATGACAAAGTAGGATTTGCCCGAACCAGGCGTTCCCAAAACCAGCAGCCCCCTAAAAGGATTGATGATGTTGATCCAGCTGCTGCGCAGCTTATCCTTTAGATAATACTGCGCAGGAAGATTGATCGAATATTCATTTTCCAGCAGCCTCTCTTCCTGCGGAAAGGTTTCATTCTCGCTGTTGAAAATATCTGCTGCGGACAGCCTGTTTTTAATGATGCGCGACAGCAGCGTGCCGCCCGAAAGCACCATCAGATACCCCAAAACCGTAACAATCATATACAGCACCGCATTAGCTGGAACAGCATCGCCAAAAAACAGCACAAAACCGCTTAAAAAATAAACAGCCAGCCCTAAAGCAGCATAATAAAAAGCGGTCTTAAACCGCAGCTTCTCGTCCTTTCTTCCCTTTGCCCCTAATAGGGAAACCGCCAGAAGCCCCAGCGAAATAAATTTGGATGTATGGAAACTGCCAAACAGCCCCGTCTTATAGACCGAAACTAAAATGGTATCCACAAAACTGCCTGTAAGATTCCATAACTGGAAAGCTCCATACCAGCAATAATAAAAATGCAGCATCAGTAAAACGATGCTCATCAGCCTTGTCATATCAAGTATTTTTCTCAGCGCCTGTTCATTCTCTCCTGTCTGCATAGCTGCCTGATTTTACCGTTAATAATTTGGATTAATTCAGATCTGAGCGTCTTTTTCCTTTTCTTTTCCCGCGCTTTCTTTTCAATGCTGCAGGAGCATAGTCCAGCTGCCACTCAGGCTTTAAAAGCCTCTGCAATTCTTGGGCCGCGATAGGCTCGGCCGCGCTTGCGCAAAGGTTTTTAAAGGGCGTTTCTTGTGGCTCGGCTTTCACATTCTTCAAGCTGGTTTTATGCGCTGCACCGCCTTCCATTTTCACACTGCCGCCGCAGCGCTCCAGCATGCCTTTGGCACTGTAGCTTTTACCCAGAGCGCTTCCATTTAGAACACATTTGGTCACATGATCCACATAGGTGATTCCATAAAGCTCTCCGGCATCGCTGCGCCGCAGCACGGCATGGATCCCTTCTTTCTGCAGCATTGGAAAAAGCTTTTCCAAATCCATATCTTTCTGCAGAAAAGCAGTGTCCACCGCATTGCGGATCCGCTTCTTTTCAAACGCGATTTCTGACGCATTTAAAGCAAATCTCTTCTCTAAAAAAGCAAGGGTCGGCTTGATTGCAAAATCGCTTGCCTTAATGGGAACTCCAGCAGTCTTCCCCTCCTTATCCAGTATGCGGTATACAAGCCCGCCCGACTTGAAAACCCTAGAATCTTCGCTGCCCCGATCCGCCTTTAAATTGTAGAGCTGCAGCACCGCGTTGAGCTCTGCAAGCGATGCGTATCTATAATTGTAAAGCACCTGCTGCAGCACACTTGATATGGCTTTTTTGGATTCCATTTTTCCATAGGCCGCTCTGCCTGCAGGCACAGGTTTCAGCGATAGGGCAGCTGCTCTTTCCTGCCCTTCTGCCCTCACCAGATTAAAGGATTTTTCAATCTCTTTTCTCGCCTTTTCAGACTGGTTTCTCCCTATGTTCTGCATGTCTATTCTCGAACCGTCCTCCTTTATTTTAACCGACACCAGATGGATGTGCGGATGCCCCGCATCAAAATGCTCATACACCAGATAGGGCTGCTGTCCAAAACCTATTTTTTCCATATAGCTATCAGCTATTTCCATAAGCTTTTCAGCAGGATAATTCTCTGACGGATGAAAGTTCAGCGAGATATGGACGCTGCTTCTTTTCACGTTCCCATTCAGGGCCGCCTGATGCAGGAGCCTGTTGAGTTTCATAGCCCTGGATAGGTCTTCAGCTGCAGCAGGATAATTCCCTTCCCCGATGCATTTTGCCTGGCCATCTTGAACCTTATTTTCATTGTAATTGAAGATGCGGTGCAGCGAATGCCCCGTCTTTATGACTGCAACCATTTCCCGCTTATTTTAGCAGCAAGATTCTGGATCTGCGACACCTGAAAAAGGAGCCGATCGCGCTGCAGCCCAGTCTCTAAAATCCACTGCCTGAACTCAGGGATCTGCTGCAGGGTGTGCAGCTTTTTAACGCTCTGGTTAAAGTTATTTCCAAGAGCGCTGAGCTCTTTTCGAAGCCGTATAAATTCGAGCATGAATTCATCAAGGGAGGCATCGCGGTGCTTCACCGTTACAGGTCTGTTTAGAAGGCATTTTCTGAGGTATTCGCTCATCTGCCTGCATGTGGTGGCCTTGAATCTTCTTTCAAGCGCCTCATATTCTACCGCTGTAAATCTGACCGCAGCGATGCGGGTCCTGTTTAAAATTTCTTTTTTCATCTTCTTTTCCTCCATTCTTTTTAAGCGTTAAAATGCTTTCCCTTCAGGCTTCAGCTGCCCGCGAGTTCCGAGCAGAAAGGCCGCCAGATTCGTTTGTTTAACAAACGGACATCTGGCCGACTGCAGCAAGGCGGGCAGTCTCCAATCCCTATAAAAGCATTTGGCATCACTGCCGCCAGAAATAAATCCTGCCCGAAGTTATGAAAGGCAGAGCGATCCCTACCATCATGCCCATATTTTGAATAGGCTGCTTTTAAGGCATCTGCCTATCTTTACAGGAGCTGATTATTAATTTAAAAACGTTGAATTATGCTGACAGAAAATGAAGCTGCCCAGGTTTTTGATACCATACTGAGTATCCCTGGCATGAATGAACTGGTGAGGATTGATCTGAAGATTTCACGAAAAAATGTGCTGCTGCTCCACCATGCGATCGCACGCGGCCTGATTCAAAATGGCAGCGGCCCTTCGGTGCTGCTGCAACGCGCCGCAGAGGAGAACATTGAAGAACTGAGACAGCTTTCCGCAGACTGCCTGAGCAGGGCCGGACTTACCGAACTCAATGAAAAGCTTGCCCGCCTCGGAGCAGAAAAAAAACAGTAGAGAACAGAAAGAAAAAGCCGTTAGCATGAAATTTCTAACGGCTTTTTTGCTATTCCCAGCGCACTATTATTTTTGTTTATGCACAGCTTAAATCCATATTGCTTTTTATGCTATTTTTGGACAGCTAATATTGAATATATGACCCCCGAAGAACTGAAAGGATTTGAAGAAAGACAGGCTGAAATGCAGCAGACCAGAGACCTTTTTGATCTCATCTGCAGCAGGCTGAACCTGAAATACGGAGAGTTCTTTGGATTTCGCGATACAAGAGGATTCGCTGTCCTTAATATTTACAATGATCAGGGAAATAAAACAAGAGCGCTGAAAGTTTCGCAGACTGCAGAAGTTCTTATTGACACCCATAAATACCACTCGGTCTACCAGTCCAATACGAAAAGAAATATCCTTTTCTTCAGCGAGCTGAGAGACAGGCCTGATGGCTATAATACCACCAGAAAGGGAGTGCTGGATGAAAACTTTGAGGTCCTGCTTCCCGCCCAATACGATTCCCTGCGAGACATCAATGAAGACAGCTTTCTGGCCACTATTGGCGATTATGCGGGCATACTCAATTCAAGATTTGAAATAATCATCCCTCTAAAGTTCAGGGAAATTGAATACAATGAAACCCTAAAAGTTTTCAAAGCTAGGGAACAGATCAATAAAGAAGAAGAAGAAGAAGAAGAAGAAAGCAGCATTTACAGGATCTTCGACCAGAATGGCATGCTGGTCAATACCCTTGAATACGGACTGGTCAATTTTGCCAACAGCCCTTCCTTCTATACGGTTTATGATATCGGAAGCTTCTGCAGCGATTATGTGGATCCGACTGTTATGATTGGCAGACAGGGGCTTCTGGACCAGAACTTTAAGACTATAATCCCCCCGCTTTATGATCTGATTTTTAAAGGCGAAAAGTTTATTCTGGCTTACGAAGAAAGAAACGCGGAAGTGGGCCGTGACTATGAGGCGAAAGAAGCGGAAGGCTCCGAATGCTACTATACGCTGGACGGCGGAAAATGGGGTGCATTTGACCATGGCGGAAGCCTTATCATCCCTTTTGAATACAGCTGGATCGGACAGACGCTTAAGGATGATCTGTTTTTAATCAACCCTTCAGGGCTGATGTACTATTACCAGGGCGAACAGGAAGATGGGGCATGGTATGTCAAGGATGGGCTCTGGGGACTCATCAATTCCAAAAACGAAATCATGGTAGAGCCTATCTATAGGCACTATCAATTGTACGACAGCAAGATCATATTCTTTAACAGGCAGTCTGCCGATTATAGAATACTGGATACCAAAGATGCACTGACCATACATTTATAGCATCTGCTCTAAGGCCTGCCTATATCAATAAACGAAAAACTCCCTAAAAAATAGGGAGCTCTTCGGCAGCCGGCGGGTGCCTGAAATGGTATGCGATAACTAACTAAATCATTGTACAGAACCTCCAGACGAACCCCGCCGGTCCCCTGTGCTTTTTCTGGCTGATTGTGCAGCATCGCTATTAATATAAAGCCAAAATTACGGCAATAAAAATCCAAAAGCTTACAGAATCTTCCAATAAGATTATAGGATTCTAAGCTATGCCAAGCCACAACTCTGGAACTGTTCCTAAAAGAATAAAAAACAGAAAAAGGCGCTATAAAGCGCCTTCATCTGCAAAGGAATAATAGCTCTCTTCTGTAATGATCAGATGATCCAGCAGCTTGATGTCCAGCAGCTCTCCTGCCTGTGCTATCTTTGCGGTGATGTATCGGTCAGGGTTTGAAGGCAGCAGCGACCCTGAAGGATGGTTGTGCGTGATAATCAGGCCTACTGCACCTGCTTTAAGCGCTGCCGCAAACAGCAGTCTGATATCCACCACGGTTCCCGTGATGCCTCCCGAGGAAGCTTCGTAAATTCCGAGCACTTTATTGGACTGGTTGAGCAGCAGAACCTTGAACTGCTCAAGGAATTCGATCTTGCCCGGATCCCAGCAGTCCTTTATAAGGCTATATGCATATCTGGAGGATGTAATATGGGGTCTCTCGGAATTTTTAACTTTTGTCCTGTAGACCAGATCGATTTCTGAAACGGTTTTCCAGCTTTTGTTTTCTTCTGTCTTCATGATGCTGCAGATTTAAGGTTAATAGCAGCACCTGCACCGGGCAGAGGCCAGCGAGCGCAGAAAGCAACGCAATAAAGCAGGACGGATGTCCTGCATTTATGGGGGAATTTTTTGCGGCGAACCGCAGGCTCCTGCCCGAACTTTGTGATGGGATTAAACGATAATGCGCTATCCAAGGCAGCTGCCTCCCATTTCAAGAACAAAAGGATCTGGGCATACGGATAGCAGCACCGTACACAGCGCTTATATCAATTCCAGCATGCAGACCGGAAGCAAATGCCTGAATGATAGAACAGTGCCAGAACGGTATGAAAAACAATCGCCAAATATCCTGCAAAACCGCAGTCCGTCTTGCCTGATGTATAGTTTTCAATTATTTTTGCAGCATGAATTACGAAGACATTAAACGGCATTTTGAGAACAATCCTCCGCCTAGAGAAGTCACTTGGACAGAATGGGCAAAGATCACCGATACGCAGGTTTTCCTTAAGAGCTGCTATATCGGCATCAGAAACTTTAACGGTCCCCTAGACCGCTGTCCGGCATGGTGGCATCTGAGGGATTTTTATATTCTCATGAAAAAAACAGCCCAGCTGCAGACGGCTGAACAAGAGATTGTGGCCGAATCGAACCCTCCAGAAACTGCTGCGGACACGCAAATTGAAGAAACTCCCCCGGCAGCTCCTGCTGAAGACGAAGCCGTATAGATCTATTCATTGCAAAACGCTGCAAGCCATAGAAGATTGGCCTGCACGACAGCGAGGATTATCCCTGAAGCAGCCGCCAGCTATTAATAGTAAGAAAAATTCTAATTAAAAACACCGCCAAACAAAAAAAACGGCCCAAAAATTCCGAAAGCAAAAAAAAATATTCACCGGCTGGGCTGTCATTTAACATCTGATTTTACGGGCTTAGAAAAGAAGAAACTTTGTTTTATTTCTTCCGGCTGTCGCGCTCCAGTCTATTGCCAATATGTCCTGCAGCAGATCTTTAAGCTCCTTAAAACTGGAGGGCCTGATCGCGTAAAAATCGGCACCCATTTTATAGGATAGATCTATATCTTGAGGACTGCTGCTCGTGGAAAGGATGATCACTTTTATGCAGCTTAACGGCTCCTCGGCATTTCGGATTTCTTCCAGACATTCAAAACCATTTTTAACGGGCATATGGATGTCCAAAAAAATCATTTCCGGCAGGCTGGCCGTCTCCTGATAAAGCATATTGAGCAGCTCCTGTCCGTCTTCGTAAGCCTTTGCGATTACAGGAAGGCCGAGCTCCTCCATGGCACTGAGAAAGAGCATTCTCTCATCTGCATCATCATTAGCCAAATAAATGGCTTTGAGCGGCTTCTTTTGCTGTAACATGGCCTAATATTTTATGCAGTTGCAGAAGACAAGAATCTAAAAATCTGCAAAGGCCATATACCGGAATATACAGGCAGCTGAAAATCGATAAATAATCGAATTATATCCGTCGAGCGGTTACTAGATCATAAAGGTAGCTTTTCTTTTTGTAGGAAATACTGCTGATCTCACAAAATACTGAATATTATCAAAACAATAACATATTTTTCCGCATATTTTTTACATTTAGAATTCTGTTTTCTGCTGATGAAAGGAAACACCAATGCCTGGCGGAAATTTGCGGGTCAGACAGAACAGACTGACGCGGTAGCCAATCAGAATGCCCAGAAATTTTTATATGATAAAAATACTCTCGAAAATCAGGAAGAACGGTAAAAAATCGTGTAGCAAAACGAGTATCGCAATACCCCTGCCTAAAAAACTTAATTCACTTGCTTGAATACAAAAGCCCATTGTTCATCTGAAGCAATGGGCTTTGTCTTGTATCGGCATATAAATAAGGAACGCCTGAAACTTTTCAGCAGAGGCATCCGTTTTGTCGGAGTATAATTTACCTTATAACGCCGTAAATCTTGATTTTAGTATAAGGAACGACATTTTATTCTTTAGGATTCTCCATGCTGCTGATGATTTTACCCACCTCGGCTTCGGTAGCTTTGAGTTTGGCCTGGCAGAACTCAATGAGCTCTGAGGCTCTTTTTACCTTTGCCGCCAGCTCGTCCACCGAAATGGTCTCATTTTCAATTTCCTTTGAAATAGCGCTTAGTTCGGCAAAAGCCTTTTCATAAGTCAGGTTCTCTTCCATTGTATTGTATTTTTTCTTTAACGGTGCTTATCAGTCTGGTGTCTTTCAGGATCACTTCTATATCGTCCCCCTGCTCTATGTTCTCGCCACTGCTGGCAATGGCATTATTTACTCTGACAATCGCATACCCTTTTCTAAGGATATTCTGCGGCGACATCATTTTTATGGTCTTCTGATGATGCTCCAGCGTAAGCTCCTCTCTGCGAAGATAAGAATTACTGAATGTTTTAATGGCATTTCTCAACTGAACGAGTTCTCCTTTTCGCTCCGCCAGAATCATCTTCGGGCGCTGAAGGGTCTGCTGGGCGGCAACAAGCAGTCTTTTCTGGTTTTCATGCAGCACTGCCCTTGAATTTCTGGCAAGCTGCTCTCTGGTCCTCTCGAGCTGCTTTTTATGGTTTTCAGCCAGTGCTTTTGCGTTATAGGAAACAGCGTTTTTCAGCTGGCTGAGTTCCCTGTAATGTCCGAGAAAAAGCTGCTGCGATCTGATCACAATAGTCCGCTGCAATGCGAGTATGCCTTCTTCAAAGCTGCGGTTATGCGCAATAATGAATTCTGCAGCCTTGGTAGGGGTCTTAGTGCTGGTGTGCGCCATAAGATCGGTGATGCTGACGTTTTTCTGGTGTCCTATTCCTGTAATGACCGCGATGGGAAACTTCGCCACCGCCCTGCCGATACCGTAATTGTCAAAAATCAGAAAATCGGACTGCGAACCTCCCCCTCTTGCAATAACAATGGCGTCATAAGGGATTCCAGTATTATAGACATCAATAAGCTTATTCAGAAAGAGTTTTGCATTATTGTCTCCCTGCACGACAGTATGGTAATCATCAATCTGGAATGCATAGCCAAAATCATTATGGACCATCGTATGGCGGAAATCCTCATTTCCGGCAGAGCTGCTGGAAGAGATTACCGCAATCTTCTGAATTACCGCAGGAAGCTTAAGACGGCTGTTCAGCGTAGAATACTGCTCGCCTTCTTTCCAGATATAGCCATTTTCCCTGACCAGTCTTGCCAGGGTGGCATTACGCTGCTGTTCCAGAATGCCAAGCATAAAATTACTGTCGATATCCAGCAGGTTTACAGATAGTCCGTAAAGCGGATGGAAGTCTATGCTGACCTGCACCAGCACATGAAGATTGTTGGTGAAGCGCTGTCCGGTTGCGATTTCAAAATCAAGTATCCGCAGCGCACCTGTTCCCCAGGACTTGCCCTTAATCTTCGCTGTAATGGTGCTGTCTTTTTCTGATTTCTCCACCAGCTCAAAATAATGGATCTTCTTGTCAGCCTTAAAGGAATGATTGGTGATATCGGCCACTATCCAGTAAGTCTGGCCCTTAAATCGGGCATTGATCGCATCCTGGATCTGGTCATTGAGCTGTGAGAGTCTGATATACTGGTCCGGTCCCATTTAAATGTTCATGCCTTTAAAGGATTTTTCTGTTCTGCTATATGATGCCCATTAGAGCAGAGAATTTAAAACTGATTTTATAAAGCATAATGCCTCTATCCTCTTATGTGAAAGCGCATTCAAAGGAATCATTGTTATTTAAGTGTGATTGTGTCCGCTAGGTTCTCCTGATTGATAAAAGCAGCTATATACTCCTGCACTTCATTTCGCTTTTCAGAAGAAGTTTCAAAAGTATTGATATGAAATTCTTCATCCTGATCCACTATATGAATAATCTCGGTATAGCCTTTTGATATCAGGCTGCCTTTAAGCTTTAGAACGGTATGCTGCTGGCGGGCATCCAAATCTTTTCTCACTTTTAATTGTATCGCTTTTTCCATTGTGAAAGATCTGCTGGTTTGCTGTTTGGTCAAACCAAATATACATAATTTGATTAAAGCCTGCCACCGCATAAATGTTAAAAAGACAGGGCCCTCCAAAGCCTATGGATCCGCGCTTCCAGGCTTATTTTCCAGCACATGGCTTTCTTGGCTTAAAATAAAACTTAAAAGTCCGCAAAAGAAGCCGGTTTTACAGCAAAAAGTTTGAAATTTGCAAAATACATTCGCATATGGTAAAATCAGCAGAATCGCTCGAAGAATTTTACAGGCATAAATTCAGCGGTCTATCACAGAATCTGGCCAGACACGCTGGACAGTTTAATGTTTTTAGAATTGAAGACCGCATTCAGTCCAATACAGTTTCCGCCTCGTATATCCGCAGGGATTTTTTTAAAATCATGCTGTATTCGGGCACTAATAATTTTCATTACGGCGATCGGACCATAAGCGTTGAGGGCAGTACGCTCCTGTTTTTCAATCCTAGGGTGCCATACACTTACGATTCGCTTGAACCGGAAACCACAGGATGCTTTTGCGTATTCAAAGAAGATTTTTTCCAGGAAAGCTTTCGTATCAATCTAAGCGAGCTCCCCCTTTTTTCCGTTGGATTTTATCCCGTTTTCAAACTCAGTGACCAGCAGCATGCAGAGATCGGTGCCATTTTTGAAAAGGTAATTGCAGCCTTTGAAAAGGATTATATCTATAAGTTTGAATTGATTAAAAGCTATGTCAGTGAGCTGATTTATCTGGCGCTGCAGCTGCGGCCTGCCAGTGAAATTTTAGGGCATATTGACGCCGGCTCCAGAATTACATCTGCATTTATGGAGCTTCTTGAGAGGCAGTTCCCTATTGAATCTGCTTCCCAGCGTTTTACCCTGAGATCTCCCAAAGCCATAGCCGACAAGCTTTCTGTTCATGTCAATTATCTCAATCGGGCAATCAAAAAAACTACGGGACGCACTACTACAGATCATATTTTCGAAAGGCTTGCGGCCGAAGCAAAAGCCCTGCTTAAATATACTGATTGGAGTATCGGAGAAATTAGTTATGCTCTGGGTTTTGAAGACCAGGCGCATTTTAACAACTTTTTCAAGAAGCAGACAAATACCAATCCCTCTTCTATCAGAAAGGTTTGAATTTGACAAAAAATGGTTCTGTTTTAACAAAACTGCGTTGAATATCGGCCATAACTTTGCCTCAAAATAAAAAATTATGAGCACAACTAAAGTATGGTATATTACGGGAGCTTCTAAAGGCATGGGAAGGGCGATAACAAAACAGCTGCTGTCTAAAGGCCACAGCGTTGCGGCCACTTCAAGAACTGCGGACGCATTGGAGCAGTTCGAAGAATATGGAGACAGGTTTCTGGCATTGGAGGTCGATTTAAAAAGCGAACGGTCTATTGCGCTTTCGTTAAAAAAAACAATTGAAAAGTTTGGCCGGGCAGATGTAATTGTGAATAATGCAGGTTATGGTTTAGGAGGCGCACTGGAAGAAATTACCTCTGAAGAAATGGCAGAAAATTTCGAGGTGAATTTTTTTGCTGCCGTAAGGGTCATCCAAAATGCACTGCCCTACCTCAGGGAACAGCGTTCAGGGCATATCATTAACATTTCCTCAATAGCGGGTTTCGCACCGGGATTGGGATGGCCAGTGTACTGCGCAGCAAAATCTGCACTAAGCGGATTGTCCGAAGCGCTCGCAAATGATCTAAAACCCCTTGGACTGCATGTCACAAATGTTTTGCCGGGCTGGTTCAGGACAAATTTTGCAAAACCTGATTCAATCGCCTACAATAAAAACCAGATGCAGGAGTATGGATATCTGCGCGAATATCATGAGAAAATGAACAGCATGGACGGCATGCAGCTGGGAAATCCCGACCAGATCGCAGATGTTTTTTTACAGCTGGCCGCGAGCCAGAACCCTCCAGTAAACTTATTTTTAGGTAGCGATTCTTTCAACAGGGCAAAAAATAAGATCGAGCAGCTGAATCAGGAGATGTCGGACTGGAAAACTCTTTCTGTATCCACAGACTTCCAATACTAGTGAAGCTTAGCTTATCTGTCTGTTCTTTACCGCATAACTAAAAAACGCCTCACTTGCAAAAAGGAGGCGTTCAAATTTCATAAGCACTTTCAATTTATTGGATGGAAATTCTGTTAGCAGCGTCTCTTTTCTTCTGATCAATCACTTTTGCATAAATCTGGGTCGTTTTTACGCTCTTATGCCCAAGCATTTTTGAAATGGTAAAAATATCTGTTCCTGCTGTCAGCTGCAATGTGGCATAAGTATGCCTAAAGCAGTGGAAAGTAATATGCTTGCTTATTCCTGATAGTGCCACCCATACCGGAAGCGCGCGGTCAACATCCCATTTGTTTAAACCTTTAAATACCTTCTCATTTTCTCCTTTTCTCTTTCCCAAAAGCTCAAAAGCCTCATCAGAAATAGGAATGGACACTGCCCCTTCCGTTTTCTTCTGCCTGAATATGATATAATGGCCGTCATTCTCAATGTAATGCAGTTCGGACCAGGTCAGCTTGGCAATATCGGAATATCTTACACCTGTAAGAACCGAAAACATTGAAATCTTACGTACAGTCAGATTAGGGCAGGGTGTTGCAAAAAGCGTGCGCGTTTCTTCAAGAGTCATAAAATTCCGCTGTGATTCCATTTCCTTTATTGATCCTATCTTGGCATTGATATCCGTTTTCAGCTTATCCTCTCTATAAGCAGCCTTCAGGGTTGTCTTAATCTTGTTATAATAGGAAAGGGCTGTATTTCGTGACAGCTGCTTTTTATTCTTTCTCAAGCTTTTAGCTTTTAAAAGATAATCCCTGAAATCTTCAATTAAAGAAACCGTCACCTCATTAAATGCCAGATCCTTCCCTTTTAGGAAGGCTTCAAAATGGGTAATAGCACAGGTCCAGATTGACAGATTGTTGCCGACTTTTTTGGCGCCTAATTTTTTATAATACTCAAGAAAAGATTCCCTTCCAACCTCCTGTATTGCTAATTGTTCTTTCTCAAATGCAGAATAGATTTCACTTTTATTGATTTCATTCTGTTTTCTTGCCCTTATAAGTTCAGCAGTGTGGAGATTCTCAGCATTAGCGGCTTTCTCGTACTGATTTGCAGGCTTCTGGTAAAGATACAGCTTCAAAAATTCTCGTCTCGAGAAACTGTTCGTTTTCGAATCCCAGTATGGAGGATAATAATCAAGATATAAGGATAATCGTCCTCCTGAAATCGCTTTCTTTCTAAGTGTGATAATACTTTTATTCATGATCAATACTTTTTAAATAAATATCCAGATCCTTTTTCTGCACATAAGTAAATTTGCCGGATGCATACTTGCGTATGCTGTGCTTTTTAATTAAAAAGTACAGCCCGGTCTGGCTTATGCCGTAAAGTTCCTGTGCCTGCGTTATGGTACAGCACTCATTTAAATCTAAAATCTGAGGTTCAGCAGCCGGCTTGACTGCAGCTGCTTCATTGACTGCAAACAGAGCTTGGATGCTCTTTGTGCTGACAAAATTCCGTCTGCCCAGTTTTACTGTTTCTACATCCTTTCTCTCGATCATTCTGTAGAGTGTTCTTCTGCTTATTCCAAAAAACAGGACGCAGTTATTTATGCTTAAATATTCCCTTTTTTTGACAGCCTCAAAATCCAGCATCCGAATCCTTTCAGTTTCCTTATTGCTGATATCAACTATCTTGTGCCTGGTAATTAATTTATAGTTCTTACTCGAGCATTTTAGGGAGCAGAACTTGGTTTTGGTCGTTTTTGCCGTAAATTCTTCTTTGCAGAATTGGCAGATTCTTGTAATTCGCATGTTTGAACTCATAATTTTTCAATTTTTTAGTTATGTGCCCTACATTGTCCATTAAATCCTCTTTTGATGTGTCATTATGTGCCATAAGGTGCCAAAGTGTGCCAAAATTTCCCCTTATCATTAATTTTTGTTTGTACCTCGAAATTCGAGGTACAACTGGGGTACAAATCTGAGCAAAACAACACCCAAATATTCCAAAAAACAACCCAATAAAAAAAGAGCCAAAATGTTAATTACCAACATTTTAGCTCTTTTTGTTATTTTTATTTTGTATTTTTTTGTCCCCTCTACTTGCCAATACAAAAATTAGCAAATATATTCCCCAGCAATTCGTCATTAGAAACTTGACCAGTTATAAGACCGAATTGGTATAAAGCTTCACGAATATCAAGTGCCATTAAATCACTTGAAAGTCCGGATTCTAAGCCAAATTTCACTTTCTGAATTTCATCTAAAGCTTTTAATAATGAATCATAATGTCTTGTATTAGTTACAATAGTTTCATTGTTTCGAAGTGCACCAGTATTTACAAAAGACAATAATTCATTTTTTAAATCCTCTACTCCTATTTTTTCTTTCGCAGAAATTAATAGCAGTTTTGCATTTAAATTTTCTAACTGATTCGTAATATTTGCTACTTCATCATTAGAAAGGATATCTCTTTTATTTACTACAATAATTAGAGGTTTTAGTGGGTATTTGTTCTTGATTTGTTCAATTTCATTTACAAACTCAGAACTTGAAGTTTGAAATTTCAAACCGTCAAATAAATAAATTACAACTTGCGCTTGTTCTATTTTTTCAAAAGTTTTCTTGATTCCGATGCTTTCCACAACATCTTTTGTATCACGAATTCCAGCCGTATCGATAAATCTAAATCCGATTCCGCCAATAACCAATTCGTCTTCGATTGTATCACGTGTTGTTCCCGCAATGTCAGAAACAATCGCACGCTCTTCGTTTAATAATGCGTTTAATAAAGTCGATTTTCCAACATTGGGTTCGCCAACAATCGCAACAGGAATTCCATTTTTAATTACATTTCCAACAGCAAATGAATCGATAAGACGTTTTAAAACAAATTCAATTCTATTTAATAATTCATGAAATTGCGTTCTATCTGCAAATTCTACATCTTCTTCTGCAAAGTCTAATTCTAATTCAATTAAAGAAGCAAAATTTAATAGTTCTTCTCGCAATTTTGCAATTTCATTACTGAATCCGCCGCGCATTTGCTGCATTGCAATTTGGTGAGAAGCTTCATTATCTGACGAAATCAAATCGGCAACTGCTTCTGCTTGCGATAAATCTAATTTTCCGTTTAAGAAAGCTCTTAACGTAAATTCACCTGCATCTGCCATTCTACAGCCATTTCGAAGTAATAACTGAATAATCTGCTGTTGAATATAAGTTGATCCGTGACACGAAATTTCGATCGTATCTTCTCCTGTATATGAATTTGGACATTTAAAAACCGACACTAAAACTTCGTCTAAAGTTTTACTTCCATCAACAATATGACCTAAATGAAGCGTATGCGTTTTCTGTTTGGTTAAATCTTTGTTTTTAATAGATCTAAAAACTGAATTACCAATTGTAATAGCTTCAGCTCCCGAAATACGGATTATGGCGATAGCTCCAGCTCCAGATGGTGTGGCTAAAGCAACTATAGAATCTTGATTTATCATGCTGCAAAGGTATAAAAAAAGCCTTAATTTCTTTTCTGTACTGACACGTGCTCAATTCTCGTAAAAAATCTGTAAATTAGTTACAGTTAAGAAATCATTAAGTGTTAAAATACTGATAATTATCAGGTTATTTTCCTTACATAATAAGTAAATTTGAGAGACAAACCTTAATCCTAAATACGATGAAAAAGATATTATTCCCTACCGATTTCTCTGAAGCTGCTACAAACGCATTTGTCCACGCTTTAGAATTTGCTAAAGTTGTAAAAGCCGAATTAATCTTGCTTCATACATTTGAGATTCCTGTTTACGACAGCCAGTTCTTTCCAGAGAATTATGCTGCGATATATAGTTCGATAGAATTAGCAAAATTTGAAATGTTCAAAGATGAAATTCCAAAACTGCGCGCGATCGCTGCCGAGCGAAAATTAGAAGACATCATAATAAAACACCGACTAATGGATGGTGATCTTATTTATAACCTTAAAAATGCGGTTGAAGAAGATAACGTTGATTTTGTAATTATGGGTACAAACGGTGCTTCTGACTGGACGAAATTTTTTACGGGATCAAATACGAATTCTGTAATTTCTGGCGTAGAAGTTCCCGTTTTATGTGTGCCTGTTGATGCCAAATACAAAAAAATCAAAACGATCGGATTTACTACGCGCTACCGCGAAAAAGATAAAAAAGAGCTGAAAAAAATCTTGAAGATTGCAAAGAAAACAGATGCAAAGGTTAAAAGTTTATATGTAAGAACATCCAACTCTGACGTTTCGGATGCTACTATAAAAGAATGGGAAAAAGAATTTGCAGATGAAAACGTAGAGTTTTTGGTTCTGCCAAGTGATGATGTAAAAGAAACCATTCTTGATTTTGTTCTTTACAAAGACATCGATATTTTGACAACTATCACACACAAACGTTCTTTCTTTGAAAGTTTATTTGATTCTAGTTTTAGTAAAAAAATATCAAAAGAAGTCCAAATTCCAGTTTTGGTTATGCATGAAGATTAACTGTTCTTATGAATTAATTTTGTAACTTAAAAGCTATATTTGTATTTCAAGCAAATTATTAGAATGAAAGCATATCAGGACAACGTTACAAAACATTCAGAATTATATCATAAAACCAACAAAAAATATAACAGCATAAGCCTTTTGAGGTTATTGAGTATTTTTATGTTTTTGCTTTTTATGTTTTACTACATCAAAACAAACGAAATACTTTATGTCATTTTAGCTGTTTTATCTTTTGCTGGTTTTATTGTTTTAATGAGAATACATTCTAAACTGGCTTTTCAAAAACTATTGGCTGAAACGCTTTTAAAAATTAATAAAAATGAAATAGCTTTTCTAAAAAGAGAAAAAACACACTTTGAAAATGGAGTTGAATTTATCGATTTTCATCATCCGTATGCTTACGATTTGGATATTTTTGGAGAACATTCTTTATTCCAAAACCTAAACAGAACGGCTTCCTTTATTGGAAAAAAAACACTTGCAGAGTTATTGCTTGATACGCTACCTGAAGCTGAAATTTTAGAGAATCAGGAAGCTGTAAATGAATTAAAAACTAAAATAGACTGGCGACAGGAGTTTCAAGCCTTGGCCATTATAAGTCAAGATTCAAAACAATCTTATGAAGCTTTAAAACATTGGGCTTCTTTTACAAATAATTCATTACCTAAAGCTTTAGTTGCATTATCATTTATTCTCCCAGTAACATTTTTTGGATTTCTGGTTGCTTATTTTATTACATCAAAAACTATTATACTTTCTTATTTAACATATGTCTTTATTGCCAATTTGATTGTTTTAGGAAGAGCTGTAAAAAGAATTCAATCGGAAATAGCAAAAGCAGACAATGTCGCTAACATCATAAAACAATATAGTTTATTAATTGAAAAAATTGAACGCGAATCTTTCCAGTCGAAAAAGTTACTTCATTTACAAGAACAATTAAATTTCAAGAATGCAAAAGCGAGTCAGCATTTAAAACAGCTTTCTGAGTTATTTTCAAGAATGGATACGATAAATAACTTTGTTACAGCAACTTTATTCAATGGAACATTTTTATTCAATCTGCATGTTTTAAAAGCATTATTAAAGTGGAAAGAAAATTATGCTTCAGAAATGAACCATTGGGTTTCTATTATTGGAGAAATTGAAGCCCTAAACAGTTTAGCAAATTTAGCTTACAACAATCCAGATTTTGTTTTCCCTGAAATCAATTCTGAGTATAAAATTGAATTTAAAAATCTAAGTCATCCTTTATTAAATCCTGTAAGAAGAATTGGAAATGATACTCAGTTTCATCCTCACTCTTTCGTGATTTTGACTGGATCTAATATGTCTGGAAAAAGTACATTTTTAAGAAGTTTGGGAATCAATATGGTTCTTGGCGGAATTGGCTCAGTTGTTTGTGCATCAGAAGCTAAGATTCATCCACTTCCAGTTTTAGTTTCAATGCGATTGTCAGATTCTTTATCTGATTCTGAATCTTACTTTTTTGCTGAAATTAAACGTTTAAAACAGATCATGGATGCGCTTGAAAATCAGCCTGCTTTTGTTTTATTAGATGAGATTTTAAGAGGTACAAATTCTGATGACAAACGAAACGGAACAATTGAAGTCGTTAAGAAAATAATTTCTAAAAAAGCTATTGGTGCAATCGCAACTCATGACATAGAAGTTTGTCTTACTACGAACGAATATCCTGAAATTTTAATCAATCAATGTTTCGAAGTTGAGATTCAAAACAACGATTTGCATTTCGATTACAAACTCAGAAACGGAATCTGTAAAAACAAAAGTGCAACATTTTTAATGCAGAAAATGAACGTGATTTAATGGTGAATGGTGAATTGTGAATTGTGAATTGTGAATTGTGAATTAAAAAAAAAGCACAAGACAACTTTATTGAGCTTTGTCAAAGTTTTAAACTTTGACAAAGCTTTTTCTTTTTTGAAAACCATCAACAATCAACCATCAACCATTCACCATTAACAATTTACAATTAATTCTCCTCGTACATTTCCATCCACAAACGGGTTTCTTCTAAATCTAGTTCTTTTTCTATTTTACGGAAGATTTCTTCGTTTACAGAACCTAGTTTATGCATCGATTCTAATTTTGCTCTTTCTACATTAAGCAAATCGATTTGAATTTTAGTGAAATCATTGAAAATTTCACCGCCAAGAAGTTTACCATTTCCAAAGAAATTAGCCGGAAGTTCTGTCTTTTGCAAACGGTTAAATTTTACTTCGTATTTGCTTTTTATGTTGTGAAGCAATTCATCATTTAACAAAGAAAAATTATCTTCAATATGCGCGATAGTTTCTGAGACAATAACATTTCTAATATTATATTCTTCTGCAAGAATCGAATAACGTTCAATTTTTAGTTTCTTGATCAACCACGGAAGCGTAAGACCTTGTATAACCAAAGTTGAAAGTATGACACAGAAAACTAAGTATATGATTAAATTTCGAAGCGGAAATTCTTCTGTTTTATTCAACATTAATGGAAGAGCCAAAGCTGCAGCCATAGAAACCACACCGCGCATTCCAGACCATCCAAAAATGATCATATTCCGATAATCGAAAGTTTCTTTTTCTCGAATCTTTTTACTAATCATTCTCGGAATAATTGTCGCTGGAATAACCCATAAAAAGCGAACTAAAATCACCACAATACTAATTACTGCTCCCCAAATAAACAATGAATTTCCAGAGTAATTGCTGATTCCTGCAATAATTTGTCTCAATTGAAGTCCGATTAAAATAAAAATCAAACCATTTAGAATGTTGTTTAAAACATCCCAAATTGTATTGGTCATGATTCGGCTTTCATGAGAAAAAATAGTTCCTGATCTCGCCGCTAGGAAAAGACCTGTAGTTACAACTGCCAAAACTCCCGAGCCTTCAAAATGTTCTGCAATTAAATAAGATGCAAATGGCGTTAATAAGGTCAGTGTTACCTCGATAATATCATCGCAAACAAATCTTTTATGAATATAAAACATTATGTAACCAACAGCTAAACCTATTGCGATACCAAGAACTGACATCAGTACAAAATTTAATCCTGCCTGCCATAAAACAAAATTTCCTGCCGTAATCGCTGTAAGAGCATATTTGTACGCGACAAGACCACTTGCATCGTTTACCAAACTTTCTCCTTCAAGAATCGCAATTAATCTTGGATTAAGTCCCAAACCTTTTGTAATCGCTGTTGCAGAAACTGCATCTGGCGGTGAAACAATAGCGCCAAGTAAAAAAGCTAACGGCCAAGAAATATCATCAATAAGCCAATGCGCCGCCACAGCAACCAATCCTGTTGTAAAAAAAACCAAACCAACCGCTGCTAATGTTATCGGTCGGATCGTTTGCTTAAAGTCTGACCAGCTAGTATGCCACGCTGCGTGATATAAAAGCGGCGGAAGAAATATAATAAATACTATTTCTGGACTTAAAGCAATTACTGGAAGTCCTGGAACAACACTAATTACAACGCCACACAAAACAAGGACAATTGGAATTGGGAAATTATATCTTTTGCTAACAAGACTAAGAAAAGCAACTCCAAAAAGCAGCATTATAATAACGGTAATATTCTCCATGTGAGATGGTTTTATTGGATTTTGGATTATAGATTTTGGGTACTAAATTAAGATTTTATGGCAACTAAATTAGATAAACAATAAAAAAATAGAACATCGATTTATTGACTTATATCAAACTTTTTGGTTTCAAACAACTTTAGATTTGCTTTTTAGTTTCTTCAAAATAAGTTTAAAATATACCAAAATGATAAGTACAGAAATAAGTCCGCTATTGCAATTTGGACTAACCAGCAAAGATCGTGTTGAAAATGCCCTAGAACAGCTTAAAAGCGGAAAAGGTGTCTTAGTAACCGATGATGAAAATAGAGAAAACGAAGGCGATCTTATTTTTTCTGCCCAATATATGAACGTTCAAGATATGGCTTTAATGATTCGTGAATGCAGCGGAATTGTTTGTCTTTGTTTAACTAACGAAAAAGCTGATGAATTGGAACTTCCTTACATGGTAAAAGAAAATACCAGCAGTTTTCAAACTCCGTTTACTATTACTATTGAAGCTAAAAACGGAGTGACGACTGGAGTTTCTGCAAAAGATCGAATTACGACCATAAAAACAGCAATTGCAACAAATACAAAGCCAGAAGATTTAGCAAAACCTGGACATATTTTTCCGCTGAGAGCAAACAATAATGGCGTTTTAGGAAGAAATGGTCATACAGAAGGAAGTGTCGATTTAATGAAATTGGCGGGTTTGCAACCTGAAGCTGTTCTTTGCGAATTGATGAACGAAGACGGCAGCATGGCGAAACTAGACAAAATCATTAGCTTTGCACAACAACATGATTTGGTAGTTTTATCTATTGAAGATATTATCTATTACCGCAAATTCGTTAGAGATTACAATTAAATGATATACGAACAGCTTGGCAATTCCATTCGAAAAAGCATTAACGTTTCTGATGAAGATCTGGAAACCATCCTCTCCTATTTTAAACTTATTAAAAAAGGAAAAAATGAAATTTTACTGGCTCAAGGTCAAATCAGTCAGGAGACTTTTTTTGTCGCAAAAGGCTGTCTGCGCATCTTTTTTATAAATGAAGAAGGAAAAGATGTAACTCGATATATTGCTTTTGAAAATCAGTTTGCTACAGCTTTAGTTAGTTTTATAACTAAAATGCCAGCTCTCGAAAATATTCAAGTTGTCGAGAAATCAGAATTGCTGTCTATTTCTCATGAAGATTTTAATCATTTGATGAAAATTATTCCGCAATGGAGAGAGTTTTACAGCAATTATCTGGAGAAAGCCTATGTTAATAATGCCAATCGTTTAATGTCATTTACCACTATGGATGCTTTGGAAAGGTACAATCAGCTTTTGAAAATAAATCCTGCAATTGTAAAACGGCTTCCTAATAAAATTGTGGCTTCTTATATAAATATTTCTCAGGAAACTTTAAGTAGGTTAAAGTCTAAAGTTTGATTTTGATTGCGGAGTTACTTGCGGAGATGTCTCCTCCGTCGACATGACAAACATTACGCAAACACTTTTCTTAAAAATCTGCCTAAATCTGTAAAATCTGCGTGAAACCTTTCGACACATTTAAATTAAAAAAGCCGAATCTAAATTAGATCCGGCTTTATGATTTTTATGATTCACAACTGCTGCAAGAAACAAGACTTGTTACTAATTCTTTAGAAACACTTTGGCTTCTTTGGTAGTATAAACTTTTAACTCCTTGCTGCCAAGCTTCGATCATTAAACGGTTTACATCTTTAATTGCCAATTCTGCTGGAATATTAAGATTTAAACTTTGTCCCTGATCAACAAATTTCTGACGAATTCCTGCTTGCTGTACAATTTCTAACTGGCTAATTTCTTTAAATGTTTTAAAAACATCTTTTTCCTGCTGAGTTAATTGTTCCATGTGCTGAACACTTCCTCCGTTTAGCATAATTCCTCTCCAAACTTCTTCATTATCTAAACCTTTTTCTTCCAAGAGTTTTTTAAGGTATTTATTTTTACGCATGAAATTACCTTTGCTTAATCCAGCTTTATAATAGTTACTGCTGAAAGGCTCAATTCCTGGCGAAGTTTGTCCTAAAATTGCAGAAGACGAAGTTGTTGGTGCAATTGCCATTGTCGTTGTATTACGTCTTCCGTAACCTTTTAACAATTCTGGCTCGCCATAAATTCTAGCCAATTCTTGACTTGCTTTATCGGCTTTATCGCTAATATGTTTGAAAATCTCTGTAGTTTTCATTTTAGCTTCCATTCCTTCAAACGGAATCATGTTTTTCTGTAAATAAGAATGCCATCCTAAAACTCCTAAACCTAATGCACGGTGTCTTTTAGCAAATTTATTAGCTGCAGAAAGGTAATAGTTCCCTTCTGTTTTTTCAATGAATTCTTGTAAAACTGCGTCTAAGAAAAAGATCGCCAGTTTAACCGCTTCAGTATCTTTCCATTCTTCATACAACTCTAAATTCATTGAAGAAAGACAACAAATAAATGATTCGTCATGAGTTGATGGAAGCATAATCTCACTGCACAAATTACTTGCATTGATTCTTAGATTCTGATCTTTATAAACTTGTGGCTTATTTTTATTTACGTTGTCACTAAAGAAAATATAAGGCAAACCTTTTTGCTGACGGCTTTCTAATACTTTAGCCCAAATTTGTCTTTTATCTCCATCGCCATCAATCATTTCCTGCATCCAATAATCTGGCACACAGATTCCAGTAAACAAGTTCTGAATTGGGTTTCCGATACTTTTAATTTTCAAAAATTCCTCAATATCTGGGTGGTCAATATCTAAATAAGCTGCAAATGCACCACGACGAACTCCACCTTGTGAAATGGTATCCATTGCCGTATCAAAAAGTTTCATGAAACTTACAGCTCCACTACTCTTTCCGTTATCTGTTACAGCACTTCCGCGTTCACGCAATTCACCAAAATAACCAGAAGTTCCACCTCCAATTTTAGTCTGCATAATTACTTCTCCAAGCTTATGTGTAATTCCTTCAATTTTATCTGGAACGTGAACGTTAAAACAAGAAATTGGCAATCCTCTTTCTGTTCCCATATTTGCCCAAACTGGCGAACTGATACTCATCCAGCCTCTTTCTATCATTTCCATAAAAGACTCTTTCAACTCTGGTTTGTAAAGTCTTTTTGAAGCAGCAGTGCAAATTCTATCGATTGCTCCTTCTACAGTTTCTCCTTTTAAAAGATAACCGCGGTTTAAAATCTGCTCACTTTCAGAATTTTTCCACCACATTTTACTGTCGTTTTGTGGTTCAAAATTGTTATTTGCTGGGTTTGTGTCTATTGTATTCATATATTATGGGCTTGTATTAGAAAAGATCGTTTGCAGTGATACTCTTGTCGTGTTTCGTATATTCAACTGGACGTTTTGCAAAGAAATCATCTAAACTGTTTGCAAAAACTTCTTCTTCAAACCAAGTCATTTTTGAATACTCTTCTGGAGAAACATTAAAAATTGTTTCGATATTGATTTGTTTCAAACTTTCGTCAATTCTAAATTTCATAAAGTTTACCAAATCTTCTTTATTAATAGTTTCAATCGCTCCGTTTTCAAAAATCCAATCTAAAATATCAGCTTCAACCGTAATTGATTCTTTAACCGTTTCTCTAATTAATTCTAAAGTTTCTGCATCAAAATATTCAGGGAATTCTTCACGGATTTTATTGATGATATAAATTCCGCCATTTGCATGAATTTGTTCGTCGATTGAAGTCCAAGCGATAATATTGCTCACATTTTTCATATATCCTTTGAATCTTGTGAACGACAATAAAATAGCAAACTGACTGAATAATGAAACATTTTCGATTAAAATACTGAACAGAATCAGCGAAACCATATACTTTCTGTTATCCTGAGATTTTGTATCTTTCAATACATTAGAAAGATAATCTACACGTCTGCGAATCACAGGAACGTCCAAAAGTCTTTCAAATTCGTCATTATAACCTAAAACTTCCAATAAACGAGAATATGCTTCTGAATGTCTGAATTCACATTCTGCAAAAGTAGTTCCCAAACCGTTGAATTCTGGTTTTGGAAAATGCTCATATATATTACCCCAAAAACTTTTTACAGCTACCTCAATCTGTGCGATTGCCAATAAACTATTTTTAATTGCTGTTTTTTCAGCCAAATCTAAATGCGCATGAAAATCTTGCGTATCGGCAGTAAAATCTACTTCAGTGTGTACCCAATAAGCCTTATTAATTGCTTCGGTAAATTGCAGAACCTCAGGATATTCAAAAGGTTTATAATTGATTCTTTTATCAAAAATTGACATATATATAGAGTTTTAAGTGACGTATTTGAAATAGAAAAGCGAGCGCACAAATTTGGGGTCGGATTGGCGTGATTTCTATAAGTACAAATTTAACCCACAGTTCTTCTTTTATCCAGTTTTTGATGTTAAAAATCCGTCCAATTATCAACAGTTTTAAAACTTCAAAAAACCTCAAATTCGCAAATTTTATCAACAGCAACATAATATCTTGTAATTGTCAATGAGCTAGCATTTTCCTTAAAATTAATGTTAAGTTATCAACATGAAAAAGCGAACTTTTTTAGGGTCAAACGCAAAACAGTTATCAACATTTCGATTTAAAAAAAGCAAAATCCAAGTCGCATTTTTCAATCAAAAAAAGCTTCTTATTAATAATTATTCTAAATAATTTTTAAAGCTATTTTTCACAAAAAAAATCACAACATTCTTGATCACAAACATTTACAATCAATATTTTTTTAAGATTCTTTTCTGTTTTAAAAAACAAGATCATGAAAAAGGCTTTTTTTGATACGAAATAAGATTAAAAGACGAATAATGCTATAAACATCCAACAAAGTAAAATCTTCCGTCAAGTTTCGCTCTTTTAAGTCTTTTTTCAACTTCAAATTTTAGCTTTTTCCATCTCATACAACTTATCAGATTAAAAAAAAATTAAAATTCGCTTAAGCTATTCTTAATTTTAGGTAAAACTAGACCCAAATTCCTTTTTACGGCAAATTATTATTGGTTTAAGAATATTAATTTTTACATTTGCTTTATTTTTATTTATTCTAAATAGAACAAAATATTCCCGAAAAATTAAATTAATCTTGTACAATTCAATAACCATAAATTATCGAAATATGAAAAAGAATCTTTTCGTTTCTTTTGCATTTGCTACGTCTTTATTTGTAAATGCTCAGCAAAAAAACACGTTGTTAGATGCTGCGTTCTGGAAAACTTCTCCAAGTGTTGAAACGGTTCAGGCAGAAATCGCTAAAGGAAATAATCCAGCTGAAGCTAATGTAAACGCGTTTGACGTTACAACATTAGCCATTAATAATGATGCTCCTTTTGCAACAATCAAATTTTTAGTTGAACAACCTGGAAATTCGATCACAAAATTAACTCACGATAATCGTATCTATCTGCACTGGGCTGCTTATAGAGGTAATACAGAATTGGTACAATATCTTATAACAAAAGGTTCTGATGTAAATTTTGAAGACAGCCACGGAACTGCTCCTGCAGATTTTGCTGCTTCAAACGGTCAATCAGCTCCAGCGATGTATGACGCATTTTTCAAAGCTGGCCTTAATCCGACAAAAAAATATGCTAACGGCGCTAATCTTCTACTTTTAGCCATTGCGTCTGATAAAGATTTAAAAGCTGCCGAATATTTTTCTACTAAAGGAATGTCTTTAAAAGATTTAGATAATTACGGAAATACTGCTTTTACGTATGCTGCAAGATCAGGAAATCTTCCGCTTTTGAAGAAACTTTTAGAAAAAGGAATTAAACCAACTAGCGATGCTCTTTTATTTGCTGCTCAAGGAAGCCGTAGAGAAACTAATACTTTGGAAACCTATAAATATTTGGTTGAAGAAGCAAAAATTAAAGCAACTGCTCAAAACAAAGCTGGACAAAATGTATTGCATATTTTGGCTGGAAAACCTAATCAGACAGAAATCATTAAATATTTCTTAGAAAAAGGTGTTGACGTAAATAAAGGCGATAAAGATGGAAATACGCCTGTAATGGCTGCAGCTGCGGCTAGAGAAACTGCTGTTTTAGAATTGCTTCTTCCTATTACTAAAAACATAAATGCTCAAAATTTAAAAGGAGAATCTGCTTTGACTTTTGCAGTTAGAAACGGATCGCCAGAAGCAGTAAATTTACTTTTAGCTAAAGGTGCAGATGTAAATGTAAAAGATAAAGACGGAAATAATTTAGGTGTGTATTTAGTACAATCTTATCGTCCGGCTGGAAGAGAAAAAGTAACTACAGATCCTTTTGATGCAAAAGCTAAATTCCTTCAAGATAAAGGACTGGACTTAGCGGCTCAGCAAAAAGATGGAAATACTTTGTATCATTTAGCTATTACAAAAAATGATGTTTCGCTTCTTAAAAAAATTACTGATTTAAAAGTAGACATTAACGCTAAAAACAAAGATGGTTTAACTGCTTTACACAGAGCTGCAATGACTTCTAAAGATGATTCAATCTTGAAATATTTAGTTTCTGCAGGAGCAAAAAAAGACATCAGCACAGAATTTGATGAAACGGCTTACGCTTTGGCAAAAGAAAATGAGCTTCTAACTAAAAACAACGTTTCTGTTGAATTTTTAAAATAAACAATTAATTAATAATCAATATTTGAAATTCCAAATTCCAAACTTTACATTTGGTGTTTGGGATTTCACATTACAAATCCACACAAATACATAATTTCAGATGAAATCAATATTAAAAATTGCTCTTACAAGCGCTTTTATCTTTTTAGTTTCTTTCCAATCTCAAGCGCAATCAAGCAAATACAAGATTATGCTGCAAATGAATAATTATATGGGAGAAGGTGCTTACATTGTAGTTTCTCTAGTTAATTCAGCTGGCGAATACGAAAAAACGCTTTATGTAATGGGCGATGATAAAAAATGGTATAAATCTTTAAAAGAATGGAATAAATTTCACACTGCAAAATCAGATGATATTAGTGCAAAAACTGGAGCTTCTGTAACTGGAGGTGATCGTAGTGTAACAACTATCGAAATCGAAAATTCTAAAATTAATAAAGGTTACAAATTACGTTTTGAATCTGCTGTTGAAGATCAGAAATATTATGTGAGCGATCTTGAAATTCCGCTTACAACAGAAGGTATGGCCGATAAAACAGATGGTAAAGGTTACATCAAATACGTAAGATTAAGTAAAATATAATACGATTACATTTCTAGAATACACTCAATGACTCTTTCTTTTTGGCGTTACGCACATTTGGCTTTGGCCTTATTTTCTTCTATTTTTTTGCTTTTGGCTTCGGTAACAGGAATCATTCTGGCAGTCGATGCAGTTCAGGAAAAAACACTTCCGTATAAAGCTGAAAATTTTAATAAAATAACTTTGGGCGAAACCCTTCCAATTTTAAAGAAGGCATATCCAGAAATTACAGAATTGAGTGTAGATTACAATCAGTTTGTAACACTTCAGGCAATTGATGAAGATGGAAATGACGTTAATGCTTATATTGATCCAAAAACTGGAAAAGCATTAGGAACTCCTGTAAAAAAATCAGAATTCATTAAATGGATTATGAGTTTTCACCGTTCGCTTTTTCTTCATGAAGCGGGACGTTTTTTTGTTGGTGTTATTTCTTTTTGCTTGTTATTAATATCAATTTCGGGTTTAGTGTTGGTTCTAAAAAGACAGCGCGGCATCCGAAATTTCTTTTCTAAAATTATTAAAGAATATTTTGCGCAATATTATCATGTTCTTTTAGGAAGATTAGCTTTAATTCCGATTTTGATTATTGCACTTACAGGAACTTATTTATCGCTGGAAAGATTCAACTTTTTTATGGGTGAAGAAAAAGCAAAACCTGTAAAAACAGAACTTTCTGCCAAAGCGAAAACAGCTTCGATTTTCAAAACAACTTTATTATCGGATGTAAAGAAAATCGAATTTCCGTTTACAGATGATCCAGAAGAATATTATATCATCGAATTGAAAGATCGAGAAGTTGAAGTAAATCAAGTTACAGGAACTGTAATTTCTGAAAAACTTTCTCCTATAACTGCACAATATGCAGCTTTGAGTCTCGATCTTCATACGGGAAGAATTAACGGAATTTGGGCTGTAATTTTAGCTATTGCGTGCCTTAATATTTTGTTCTTCATTTATTCTGGCTTTGCGATTACATTGAAAAGAAGATCAAGCTTGATTAAAAATAAGTTTAAAGCAAATGAAAGTGCTTTTATTCTTTTAGTTGGATCTGAAAATGGAAGTTCTTTCCGATTTGCAAATACAATTCTAAAACAATTAATTGACCAAGGCCATAAAGCTTTTATTACCGAATTAAATCGCTTTTCTGTTTATCCGAAAGCGGAACATATTATCGTATTTTCTTCAACGCATGGCTTGGGAGACGCACCTTCTAATGCTAATAAATTCAAAGCATTATTAGAAAAACAAAATCAGGAGCAGAAAATCAATTTTTCTGTAGTCGGTTTTGGTTCTAAATCATATCCGGATTTCTGCGGATTTGCAATTGAAATTGATCAGCTTTTAGAAAATCAAAATTGGACAGAACGTTTTTTAGATTTACAAACCGTAAATGATAAATCGGCTGTAGAATTTGTTGAATGGGCGAAATTATGGAGTGCCAAAACTGGAATTCCATTGGCCACAACACCTTCTTTATACAATCACGTTCCAAAAGGTTTGCAAAAATTAATGGTTTTAGATAAAACTCCAATTTCCGAAACCGAACATACTTTTATTTTGACTTTGCGTCCGAATATGAGAACTAAATTCAGTTCTGGAGATTTATTAGCAATTTATCCGGCTAATGATTCGAGAGAGCGTCTCTACTCTATTGGAAATCATTCTGGAAATATTCAATTAGTCGTAAAACTTCATCCAAACGGATTAGGTTCTGGATATTTAAATGCTTTAGAACCTGGAAATGTTATAAAAGCTCAGATTGTTAAAAATCCTGCTTTTCATCTTCCGAAGAAAGTGCAAAAAATAGCTTTTATTTCTAACGGAACAGGTATTGCTCCTTTCTTAGGAATGATTGAACAGAATAAAGCTAAAAAAGAACTGCATCTTTATAGCGGATTCAGAATGGAAACGCCAACGCTGATGGCTTATAAAAAGTTTGCAGGAATTATGATTCAGAAAGAACAACTTGATAATTTTCATGTTGCTTTATCGCGCGAAGCAGAACATATTTATGTAATGGATTTGATTAAAAGAGATTCTTCTTTTTTTGTGTATTTATTAAAAAGAGGTGGCGTTATCATGATTTGCGGTTCGCTTCAAATGCAGAAAGATGTTGAAGTAGTTTTGAGCGAATTGTGCACAGCAAACCAATTAAAAACGCTTTCAGAATATAAAGCCAATAATCAAATTTTAACCGACTGTTATTAATTGTTAATTGTTGATGGTTGATTTTGGATTGCTGATTTTGGATCTCTAGCTGGAATTTTTAATTTTTAATTCTAAAACAAATCCCAGAGGGATGACATATTTATAGATTTGATTTGATCCACATACAGCTAAAGCCCCAGAGGGGTGACACAAATGTTGTAAAATATGTCGCTCCGCTGGAGCTTTGTTAACTATTATCAATCAATTAACTATAAATATTTTGCTCCTCTGGAGCTTTTAAAACTATTTTCATGCACAAATTATTATCACATAAAATTTTATTCCTATTTGTAATTACTTGCTGTTTTTCAGCACATTCGCAAGTTTTACGAAAAAGAACGACTTTGCTTATGGGCGGACGTTTTGATATTAGTATTGTAGATAAAGATTCTCTTTCGGCAGAGCAAAACATTGATCTAGTTATTGGCGAAATTACCCGAATTGAAAATTTAATTTCTGATTGGAAACCCGATTCTCAAGTTTCCGAGGTTAATCAAAATGCAGGAATAAAACCCATTAAAGTAGATCGTGAAGTTTTCGAATTGACGCAAAGAGCGATTAAACTTTCTGAAATTACAAACGGCGGATTTGACGTTAGTTTTGCAGCTTTAGATCGTATTTGGAAATTTGATGGTTCGATGACCGAAATGCCTTCGGCGGAAGCCATAAAAAAATCAGTTGAGAAAGTGGGTTATAGAAATATCATTTTAGACAGCACAGAATCGACTATTTTTCTAAAATTAAAAGGAATGAAAATTGGTTTCGGTGCTTTAGGCGAAGGTTATGCAACCGATAAATGCCGTAAAATGATGCTCGAAAAAGGTGTTCAGGCTGGAATAATAAACGGCTCGGGCGATATGAGCACTTGGGGAAAACAACCGAACGGACACGATTGGAAAATCGGAATTACGAATCCGTTTAATCCTGAAAAATTGATTGGAACTGTTCCGCTAAAACAAGGCGCTGTGACTACTTCTGGCAGTTATGAAAAGTTTGTTGTTTTTAACGGTAAACGCTATTCTCATATTATAAATCCTGCAACTGGCTATCCTGCAACCGGTTTATGTAGCGTAACCGTTTTTGGTCCAAACGCAGAAACCGCCAACGGATTGAGTACTTCTATGATGGTTTTAGGCCAGAAAGAAGGTTTGCTTTTACTTCAAAAATTTCCTGAATACAGCTGTCTCATGATTACTGATAAAGGGAAAGTTATTAAATCTAAAAACTTCTCCTATAAGTTGTAAATTGTTAATGGTTAATGGTTAATGGTTAATTGTTAATGGTTAATTGTTAATGGTTAATGGTTAATTGTTAATGGTTAATGGTTAATGGTTAATTGTTAATGGTTAATTGTTAATGGTTGATGGTTAATGGTTGATGTTGATGGTTGATTCAGTTGTCTTCCTTAGCGATACCGAAGTTTCGGGATCGCTAAGGAAGACAAAACACGAATTCCCAATTCACATCTCACATCTCACATCTCACATCTCACAACTCACAACTCATAACTCAAAGAGCAATATTAAAAAAACATTAGAATCTACAACTCAATTCTAATAATCTTCTAATTGCTTTATTTAGATTAAATTTAAATTATCATATAAGTTTGCAGTCCAATAAAACTGCCATATGAGAATACTTTACGCTCTCCTTTTTATGATAACCTTTTCTGGCTGGTCTCAAACTGGAAAAATTACAGGGAAAGTTTATTTTACTAATAATGAAAATGCCTACGGAGCATCAGTTCAAATTAACGGAACAAAAAACTTCGTTGTAGTCGATAACGACGGCCAATTTGAAATAAAAGGCTTGACTTATGGAAGTTATAATTTAGAGATTTCTTCTATGGAGGCAAAACCAAAAACTGTCAATGTTGTGGTTAATCGTCCTTCTCTACTGCTTAATATTCAACTCGAAAAAGCTACAGATCCAAAAGCACTGAAAGAAGTTAAAATTCAGAAAAAAACATTCAAAAAAGAAATCATTGACAAAGGCTTTGCAGTAAATGTAATTGAAACAGAAGAAGCTGCAAAAAGAAACCTGCAAACCAACGATTTATTAGATCGTTCTGGTGGTGTAAGAGTTAGACAAAATGGAGGTCTAGGTTCTGCTGTAAGCTATAATATTAACGGAATGTCTGGAAATGCTATTAGAATTTTCATCGATGGCGTTCCAATTCAAACTTATGGAGCTTCTTTCAGTTTAAATAGTATTCCGCCTGCTTTGATTGAAAGAATTGAGGTTTTTAAAGGAGTCGTTCCAGCTTATTTAGCAGATGATTCTCTTGGCGGCGCAATTAATGTGGTTTTGAAAAAAGGAGCTAAAAATAGCTTAAATGCTTCTGTTTCTTACGGTTCATTTAACACCGTACAATCTAATGTAAATACAACTTTTAGAGATAAAAATGGCTTTACAGTAAAAGCAAATGCTTTCCAAAATTACTCTGATAATGATTATGAAGTTTGGGGAAGATGGGTTTATAACATCTTACCAAATGGGCGTTACGAATACATTAGAACCAAAAGATTTGAGAGTATGTACAGATCATACGGAGGAAGACTTGAAGCTGGCTTCACTAATGTAGATTGGGCTGATACTTTCTCAGTAAGTTATAACGGATCACAGGATTACAACCAAATTCAGCATGGTCAATACATGACAAAACCTTATAAGGGAAGATATGGTGAAAATGCCGCAAATGTATTCAGCCTTACTTATGCTAAAAAAGATTTCCTGATTAAAAAACTGGATTTCTCTGCTGTTGCGGTCTATAGCCACAAAAAAGAATTTCTAAGTGATACCGTAAAATGGAATTACAACTGGAATGGAGAAAAAGCTATTGGTTTATACGGCGAGCCTATTTTGTCAACAACTGGAGCGCAGCAAGGAGCCACCACATTAAATTACAGAACTGCTAATGTTTTCAATACCAGAGTTGGATTAACTTATTCTATCAATGAAAATCATAAAATTCTTGCGAATGTAATGACTCACATTTTTGACCAAAATGAGCTTGATAGAATGAAACCTGAATTAATTAGAAACTTTGATGTAACGCGCGATTTAACCAAAATTGTTTCATCCTTTGGTTATGAAATGTCAGCTTTTGAATCACGTTTAAGAGCAAGTTTGTTTGTCAAAAATTATGACTTAGACAACACAGAAATTAAACCTATAATTGTCAACGAAAATGGTCAGAATACTATTGGAGCTGAAGTTTCATCAAAAAATACCAATTTTACAGGATATGGAATAGCTGGTTCTTATACACTTTTCCCTAAAGTAATGGCGATGTTTTCTGCAGAAAAAGCAATTAGGCTTCCAACAGAAGATGAAGTCTTTGGGCGTCCAGGCGAGAACATTTTAGGCAATACTAATTTAGGACCTGAACAAAGCAATAATTTTAATGCAGGATTTCGTTTTGGTCCGTATGAAATTAATCATCATAAAATCACATTTTCTGGAAATGGTTTTCTAAGAAATTCAAAAGATAAAATTGTACGTCAAATAAGCATTCGCTTAAATGAAGCAGTACAGGCTACGCCTTTTGTGAACTTAGGAGAAGCACAATCAGTTGGCTTTGAAACTTCGCTTCAGTATTCGTACAACGATCGATTTTTTGGAGGAATAAATCTTTCTAAATTCAATTCTCTATATAAGGACAAATACGATTCAAACGGTAATGTACTTCCTTATTACAATAAACAATTGCCAAATGAACCGTATTTCACTGTTAACGGAAATCTTCAATACAACTTTAGAAACGTAATACAGAGTAAGTCAGAACTTAATTTGTATTACTACTGCGGTTATGTTGCTCCATTTTATACTTCATGGCTAGAAATCGACCGAACTTCAGCTCAATTTCCACAGGATTTAGGTTTAAGTTATGTTTTTCCGAACAAACAATTCACTGTTAGTTTTGATGCCCGAAATATTTTGGATGAACAGGTTTACGACAACTTTGCTGCCCAAAAACCGGGAAGAGCATTTTATCTGAAAATTAACTACAACCTTAATAAATTTTAATCATTCAATAAATAACTAATTTTTTAATGCAATAAAGATGAAAAAGAACACTTTCAAATTATTTACATCTAGTTTACTAGTTGGTGCATTTGCTTTAACTACAGCTTGCAGCAGCGATGACAATAAAAATACTGAACCTGTTAATCCTGTTACAGACGGACGTTGGATTACGGTTGCTGGAGCTTTAATGCAGACAGAACCTGGTGACGGAAATGGCGGAACGAGAGTTTACGCTATTAGCAAAGAAAATGCAATTGATCCTACTTTTTCTGTAAATGTTTACGATCAAGGTGTACCTGTACAATCTAGCAGAACAGCACGTTTGCAATCTTCTGTAGATGGAAGCACACTTTTCAACATCACATATACAGGTGCTAATGGAGGTGAATTCATGACGTATAAAGTAAACGGCGCTAATAACTTTGTAGAATCTCAGACAAAAGTAAATATTTCACAATATGCTGGAACGTCTCCAAGATGGGTAAAACTTTTTGATGGTGACAAAACAGGTGTAGCCGTTAACGTAACTACTCCAGTTGTTAACACAAATGAAGATAAAACATACAAAAATACAAGAGGTGTTGCGACAGTTTTATCTTTAGATATGCAGCAAACTTTAATTTCTGCTTTCAAACAATATGAAATTCCATTGACTGCTGAAGAAGAAGCGCAAGGACACCATATTTTCCGTTTAGATGCGCCAACTTTAAATAAAGCTGGAAACAAATTAATCATCGGGACTTGGATGCGTAAAACTGATCCTGCAACGGGACAAAACGCATCATCTTTCACACGTTTAGGATCTAAATCTGTTGTGGTTGATTATCCTTCATTGGAAAATCCAAAAGTGATTACTTCAACTATAGGATTTGGTGACACTAGCGGATACAGAAGTTTCAACAGTTTTGTGGCTACAGACGGAAATATCTATCAAGCAACACAAAGGGATACTCAAAAAGGTTCTTATATCTTAAAAATCAACCAAAATAATGAATATGACAACTCTTATGTATTTAGTTTAGATACTGCTTTAGGTGTTAAAGGAAGTTATATTGATGCTTGGAGATATGTTGGAAACGGAATTGCTTATGCGGTTTATACTTACGAAGGTACTGAACAAGGTTTCTTAGCAAGACTTGATTTGAATGCTAAAACTGCAACATTGGTAGAAGGAATTGCTTATGATGCTGATTTAGATTTCGGTCAATATCAAGGTTTTGTAGTTGATGGAAACAACTTCTACATCGCTGTTACTCCAGTTGGAAAAGATGGTAACATTTATGTAATTGATATTCCTTCAGGACAAGTGACAAAAGGTGCTAAATTATTGAACAAACCAGGAAACCACTATATTGGGGTATTCTAAAAAAATACGGCTGTAAAAACAGCTCGTTAACCGCTCTCATTTTGAGATTTTTTTTTAAAATTGAACATTCCGCTTCTATCTTTAGTAAGCGGAATGTTTTTTTAATTTATCATGAGAAATTGAACTGAATCAAATTTAAACACATAGAAACATAGATTTTATGCGTAAGAATCATGCTGAAGAGATAAAAATAATTTCACATAGTTTCCTATGTGCTTTTAAACAAGTGAAACGCCTTTTTTAAGTTTATAAAACTATGTTTCTATGTGTTTAAAATAATTTCAATCAACTGGTTATAATTAGAATTTTGAAGCAAATTCTTTTGCAAAATCTTCTAATTTGATTTTTCCTTGTACGTTTCCGTCATTGTTTAAGAAATCGGCAGCGATCGTTTCGTTTCTTAATCCTGTTCCCATTTCGGTATATAAACCAGCCATTTCTTCAGGAACTCCAGCTTGTGTCATTCCGCCAAAATATTGTTCATCTGTAAACTCAATCCAAGGAAGTTCTGGTTTTTCTATAGCAGCTCCAAAAGTTTTTACAATATCTGAAGGCGTTTTAACATCACTAATAATATAACGAATGTTTTTACCTTCTTGTGTTTTCTGTAATTCTTCTGCCGCAGCAAATGCAATATCTTCTGGATGCACTAACGGAATACGGTTTGACGCAGGGAAATTCGCTCCCATAATCCCCGCTCCTTTTATCATCGGAATATCATTAAAGAAATTAAAGTAGAAATATCCAGCTCTCAAAAATGTAATTGAAGTGTCCAGTTTCTCGTAAATCTTTTCAATATTATACAAACCTGCAATTGGCCCGTTTCCTGTCGGTAAATCAGCTCCAATACTGCTTAACATTACTACTCTTTTAATGTTGGCTGTCTGGATTGCTTTCGCGAAAGCGTGACCAGCATCTGTTGTGTTTTTAACAATATTTATTCCACCCATATTTGGAGGTGTCATTGCAAAAAGAGCATCCGCACCTGATAAAGTTTTAGAAAGAAAATCAGCATCGCTAACTGACCCAATTGCTGCTTTTGCACCTAAATTTTCGATCGCATCTTTTCGATCTGTATTACTGCTGATAACCGTTACATCATGTCCCGATTTTACTAATTGTGCCGTTAATGGCTTTCCGATATTCCCTAATGAACCTGAGATTATAATTTTCATCTTAAAATGTTTTTTTTATTTAACATTACAAAGGTATCTTTGTACTTACTTTTATACAAGTACTTACCCTAAAGTATGTATCATGACAGCAATTAAAGAATCGTCTACTATTCAGGAAAACAAGCAGTATGCATTGGAAAAATGTCCCGTAACTTTTGTTATGGAAAAAATTGGAGGCTACTCGAAACCCATTATTTTATATCATTTATCGACCGGAGATAAGCGTTACAGCGAATTGAAAAAAGCAATTCCGGCAGTAACAGAAAAAATGCTTATTAGCATTTAAAACAACTTGAGGCAGATGGTTTGGTTATTCGAGAGGCAAAACCTGTTGTTCCTCCATTTGTTACTTATAGACTAAGCAATGCAGGAAATGGCCTTTTACCCGTTATTGATGCAATGGCTGCGTGGGCTTTTAAAGTAAAAGACGGCGTCTATACTATTTAATAGACACCGCCTCTTCAAACAACAAAAAACTAATTAACTTAACTTAATTTCGTGAAATTGTACAGGATTTAATTTCAACACATAGAAACATAGGTTCTATCCTAAAAAGAAGGACTAAGAGAAAAATATTTATGCACGTGCATTTAAACTTTTAAGTTTTTAAAAACTATGCTTCTATGTGTTAAAATAATTTCACTCAACTACTTAACTTATTTGTATTGAATAACGCTTTTTTAATTTTGTTTAATGAAAATTAAAGCTTCTTCATAATTGGCAATTTGGGTGAGGGCATTGTAAATGTATTTTGCAACCAAAGCTCCCCCATCTGAATTAATCAGATCAATATCGTCATCAGGCGTATGATATTGTGGATGTCCGCCTGTATGAAAACCTACGGCAGAAATCGATTCTTTATAAAAAGAAACGTGATCAGAACCGCCAACGTCGCCTGCATGTACAACTGGATTTAATCCGCTGTTTTCTTGGAGTTTTTTCATTAATTCGACTCCGTTCGGAAAAGTTCCTGCACCGCCCATATAAAGCTCTTTTTTATCATTCAATCTTCCAACCATATCCATATTCAGCATTACTTTTACGTTTTCTTTTGGAATTGGCAAATGATTGATAAAGTATTTCGAACCAAGCAATCCTTCTTCTTCTCCGCTAAAAGAAATAAAAATGATGCTTCTTTTTGGTTTTACTTTCATCTTAGAAACTTCTTCCAAAATGCACAATAATGCCGAAACGCCAGAAGCATTATCATCGGCTCCATTGTGAATGGCAAAAGCTTCTTTCTTTTTACTTCCTGAATTTGGTCCGCCCCAGCCCCAATGATCATAATGTGCGCCAATGACAATGTATTCGTTTTTAAGATTCGGATCTGAACCTTCGATGTAACCGAAAACATTTTGAGTTGCAACACTATCCGATTTCATTTTATTAATTCCTTCTTTCACAAAAAGTTTGAAAGGCTGATAATAGGAATTATTGAATTCTTTTAAACCGTATTTTTTAAAATACTTCTGAATATATACCGCAGCCTCGTTATTCCCTTTTGTTCCTGGAAAACGACCTTCTAATTTATCGGAAGACAAATATTTGTCATGTTTATAAAAGGTTTTAGATATGTCTTTATTTTGAGCATTCGCTTGAATACCAAAAAATAAAATGCTTAAAAAAAGATATTTTAGAGTTTGCATATTTTGTTCTTATCTAAAATTATAAGCTTAGTTCAAAAGAGGTATGTTTAATATATTTTCTATCGTAAGTATATAAAACATGAATTTTCTTGTCTGTTGTCTGAATTATGGCTGGATAGCTAAATTCTCCTTTTTCTTGTTTTTCAAGATCAAATAATTTTGTCCAATTTAGACCATCTTTAGAATATTCGACATCTAAAATGTTTCGTCCGTTAAACCAATCTTTTCCAATTGGCAGTGGATTATTTACCAATAAAAACAAATTTTTATTTACAGTTAAAGCATCGATGCCTGAATTTGAATTGACCACATTTATAGTGTTAGTTCTAATCCAACTTTTTCCATTATCGCCAGACCAGCTCGATACCACTTTATTGTGTTTGCTTCGAGACAACATCTGAATATCAGTTGAACTATGAATTAAGAATGTAGGCTGAATCACATCTAAGTTTTGATTGTTTTCTACCGCAATTTTCTTCCAAGAATCTGTTGCTTCTGTATATTCTTCTACATGTATGCGCCATTCGTCTGTGTTTACACTTTCTGTACTGCTTCCGCATAAAATTACACCTGGAGTAGTTTCAATAGGTTTGTTACGAATTGGCCCTAAAATTCCATCTGGAAGATATTTTGGTTCGCCCCAAGTTGTTCCATTATCTTTTGAAACAATCATAGCTCCAAACCATTCTCTAGGATTTTTACCAATTTTGTAAAATAAATACAGATTTTCGCTTTTGCTTTTAAACAAAACTGGATTCCAACATGGAAGCGTATCTCCGTTTTTAATCAAAGGTTTAATTAGGTTTTTAGGCGAAGACCACTTTTTGTCTTTATAAGCCGAAATATAAATTCCGACATCTTTTGCGCCTTCATATTTTCCTCCAAACCAAGCTGCTAAAATCTCGTTTGGCTTATATTCCACCAAAGTCGATGCGTGACTATTAGTCGTAACTGGAGGATCTGCAATATAACTGCTTTCAATATTTACTGCTTTTATCTGTGCTTTTATTCCATTCGAAAAAAGAAAAATCACTAGTACAGCTACTGCAGTATATTTTGTTTTTGATATCATTTTATTATTTTTTGTTTTTTTAGATGAAAGATTCAAGATAAAAGATTTGGAAAGTAAAAATCTTTTCTTGATTCTTCCATCTAATACATCTTAGATCTAACTATTTTTCAAACCTATTTTGTGTCCTGAAATTGCGTAATATAAAATAAAGATATAGCAAGGAAGCAAAATCCAATATCCTTTTGTTGATGCACTTGCTGAGGCATTTACTTCGCTAATTCCTTGTGCAATTAAATCTGCTTTTGCACCGTCAACGAATTTTCCATACAATGGCGGAATAACTGCTCCACCTGAAATTGCCATTACTAATAAAGCTGCTCCAGTTTTTGTAAATTTTCCAAGTCCATTTAGTGTAAGTGGCCAAACTGCTGGCCAAACCAAAGCATTTGCGATTCCTAAACCAGCAACAAATAAAACAGACGTAAATCCAGTTGAAAATACAATACAGAAAGACAAAATAATTCCTAAAACTGCACTAACTCTTAAAGCTAAAGCTTGTGTAATATATTTCGGAATTAAAAATGCTCCTAAAGCGTAAGTTGCCACCATTGCTAATAAAGTAAAAGTGGTAAAGAATTTAGCATCGGCAGCAGGAAATCCTAAAGCGATTCCGTAAGCGATAATGGTGTCACCTGCAATTACTTCTACTCCAACGTACATAAACAACGTTAATACTCCAAGCCAAAGATGCGGAAACTGAAAAATACTCGTTTTTACTGTTTGTCCATCTTTTGCTTCTTCTATTGGCGCTGCTTCTACATTTGGAAGCGGTGCTTTACGAATTAATATTCCCAAAATAAACAAAACGACAGCCATAGAAATATAAGGAACTACAACGCTGTCGGCCATATTATTCAATAAAATATTCTTTTCAGAAACACTGACTTTACTTAATTTTTCCTGAATTTCATCAATTCCAGATAATAAAATTGATCCGAAAATAAGCGAACCTAAAGCTCCTGCAATTTTATTACAAATTCCCATAATAGAAATTCGTTTTGCAGCACTTTCGATAGGTCCTAAAATAGTAATATATGGATTGGAAGCGGTTTGCAATAAAGTCATTCCAGCTCCTTGAATAAAAATTCCAGTTAAGAACATCCAATACGTTCTAGCTTCGGCAGCGGGAATGAAGATTAAAGCTCCAAATCCCATAATGAATAATCCTAAAGACATTCCTTTTTTATAACCGATTTTAGCTAAAATATAAGATGCGGGAAGCGCCATAACCACAAACGAAATATAAGATGCCGAAGCAACTAATAGAGATTGTGCAGAGGTCAATTCGTTAATGGTTTTCATAAACGGAATCAAAGCGCCATTGATCCAGGTTACGAATCCAAAAATGAAAAATAGACTTGCGATTATTAATATTGGTAATAAGTTTGGTTTGGTTTGTGAGGAGTTAGTGGTATTTGCGTTAACCATTCTTTATTTTATTTAATGTTTTTTGTGGTTTTGATGATTTATTAAATTGGAGAAAATCATCATTTAGTTAAAAGAGCATAATATTATCAGAAATACTGACATTGTAATAAAACAAAAGGAGAGTTACCTCTCCTTTTGCGTTTTAAGTAAGGATTGTGTCGATCATTACTTACCAAATTAATTATTTTGTGTCCCACCAAAGTCTAGTTCCACCTGAATCTGGACCTCCTAATTTAGAAACTCCGTCTTCAACAGCTTCTTTGTTTGCTGAGTACTCGTTTGTAGTGTAAATAATTCTTTTCATCAAAGATTTACCAACTCCAGCATCTGGGTTATCAGTGTTTAAAATTGGATAGATTACTTTAGCATCACTTCTACGTAAATCTGCCCAAGCTTCCCAAGATTCTGGGAAAATTGCTAAGTATTTTTGAACTGCAATTTGAGTTCTTTGATCAGCAGTAGATGCAGACCAAGCAACTGGCAATTTAACTGGAATATCTTGTAAATCTAAAGTTGGGTATAATGTTAAAATGTTTGGTAATGTTGGCAAAGTTACTCCATTGATATATGCATTAACTGTAGCAGTATCAGTGATTCCCCATTGTGCAAGAGATAATCTAATACCTGTTTCATACAAAGTTTTAGCATCTCCGCCCATGTTCCATCCATTTAAAGCTCCTTCTGCTCTACTTAAGTAGTTTTCAGAAGCCATTAAGATTTCAATGTTTTTAGATTCACTAAGGTTATTAGCTGCACCATTTCCTAAAACTTCATTGTTAAAAGCAGAGAATTTAGTAGTTCCAAATTGATCTTCTAAACCTCCAACAGGGTTTCCTCTATAAACTCCAGTATCGATTGGGGCAAACCATTTTGATAAACGTGGATCATTGTATCCTACTAAGATACTTTCCATAGAAGCTGTCATTACATAACCCCAGCTGTTAACAATCATGTTTAAGTTGTTTGGAGTAATGCTACTTGCTTTAAAGAATGCGCTTTGATCGTTTGTTTGCATAACTCCAGCAGCAACAGCAGCCTCTGCTTGAGTTTTTGCTTTAGCAGCATCTTTATCAGAAATTCTTAAAGCTAAACGCAATCTCATACTGTTTCCAAAAATTCTCCATTTATCAACGCTTCCAGCATAAACTCTATCATTTGGAGAAAGAGATGCAACTGTAGTTGTTGAAGTAGAAGACAATGTAGCATTAGCTTCGTCTAATAATTTAAAGAAATCTTCATAGATAGATTCTACACTGTCGTAAGGAACTTTATCTGAACCATTACCTGCTTGAGTGTAAGGAATTGGTCCGTAAGCATCAACCATTTGGTTGTACATGAAAACTTTCCAGATTTTTAAAACTGCTAATGCTTCAGCATTTCCTTCAGAAGCTTTAATAGCATTTGTTAATGCTGGTGCAGCAACTGTATAAAATCTTGTCCATCCTCTACCTTCGTATCCGTTAACGAAAGCATTTCTTTCAGTTCCATATCCACAGTTTAAGTAGTGAATAAAAGTTGAAGACAAAATACCAGTTGCAATACCCCAAGTACCTTGGTCATCAATACCACTAGGTGACGAGTAAGAACCGTTGTGGATACCTGCATAAAGTGCAGATGCAAATGCTGGTCCTGCAAGGGTTGGATCTAATTGACTCTCTGTAAGAGAATTTGGATCCGTATTTATTTCGTCGAAATCTTTTGTACAACTAGAAAAAGTAGATAGCATTGCTAGAGCAACTCCTAGTGTTTTTATTTTAAAACTATATTTCATGATATCTCTTTTTTTAATTAAAATCCGAATTTAACATTAACTCCATAATCTCTCGTTGAAGGAATGTTGAAAGATTCTATCCCTTGTAAGTTTCCTGTACCTGCTCCAGCCTCTGGATCAAAATACTTAGCTTTGTTTAAGAAGAAGAATAAGTTTCTACCCACTAAAGAGAAGTCAATACTGCTAAATCCTGAGTTACCTAATAAACGTTTTGGCAATGAATAACCAAATACAAGCTCTCTTAATCTAATGTTTGTTGCATCATATACGAATGGTTCTGCAATTGGAGTTCTTTGACCGATTGCTGTCCAATATTGCTCTGCATTAATACTTGTTGTGTTTTGAGTATAAGTTCCATTTCCGTTATCAACAACACCATCAACAATAATTCCACCATTTCTTCCAGCTAACGTAATGTCGCTTACCCCTAAACCAGCTTGTCTAGCTTGAGTGTATGAAATAACTTCACCACCAATTCTGAAATCAACAAGGAAGCTTAAAGAGAAATCTTTGTACTTGAAGTTGTTTTTGAAACCTGCGGTCCAATCTGGGTTAAAGTTACCAGCACGAACATCAAAACCATTTGTAGCTAAAGGAATACCAGCGCTGTTAACTAAAATTTGTCCTGCATCATTTCTTTGGAAACCTTTGATGTATAAATCACCATATTCTCCACCAACAACTACTTTACTTCTTACTAAACGTCCTTCACCAATTACTAATTCATCACGTCCTTCAAAGATAGACTTTACTTTTGACTTATAAGAAGCATAGTTTGCTGTAATATCCCAAGTAAAGTTTTGTGTTTGAATTGGAGTTGCAGTAAGCGTGAACTCCATACCTTTATTTTCAATATCTCCACCGTTTACGATTGCTCTAGAGTATCCAGAAGATTCAGGAGTGTTGATATAGAAAATTTGGTTGTTAGTTAACGTTTTAAAGTATGTGAAATCTAAACCTAAACGGTTGTTGAAAAATCTAACATCAGCACCAAACTCAGAAGAAGAAGAAATCTCTGGTTTCAAGTTTGGATTAGCTTTTGTGCTTTGTCCATATAACATACCACCGTTACCTCCGATGTAAGAAAATCTTTGTTGTGTTTGATAAGGATCTGTATCGTTACCAACTTGTGCATAAGAAGCTCTTAATTTTGCAAAACTGATTACTTCTGGCAATGTTACCATATCAGAGATAACTGCTGAAAGCCCGAAAGATGGGTAGAAATAATCATTTGGTAAAGTAGAAGACCAGTCATTTCTAGCTGTTAAATCTAAGAATAAATAGTTTCTGAAACCAATTTGTCCAAATCCATAAACAGAGTTAATTCTTTTCTCTGAAGCTGTAGAAGTAGATGTTGGAGTTTGAACATTCGATAATGCAAAGAAGTTTCTTTTACTTAAAACTCCACCTGAATTTAACGATGAACTATTTTGTTGCAATGAACTTGCTCCAGCATTAAGTCCAATAGAAAAATCTCCAAATTTTTCGCTATACGCAAGTAAAGCATCAACGTTTAACTCGCTAACTGTCTCATAAGATTCTCTGTATGATCCCAAATTACTATTGAAAGCATTTGTTGCATATCCGTTTCTAACAGTTGTATTTGTCATTTGGTCTAAACCAGCTCTACCTTGTAAGCTTAATGTTTTTGTAAACTCATATTTAAGAGACGCTAAACCAATAAATCTGTTTCTTTTATCTGTACGAGCATCATCTCTTAAAGCAGACCAGAAAGGGTTTCCTCCTGGAGCTCCAGTTTCATCAAGAAAGTAGTTTACTTGTCTTTGTCCAGCAGCATCAAAATATTCGAAATCTTTGTAATCGTTATAAGCGATACTACGAGGTAATAAATAAGCAGATGTTCCAATAGACTCTTCACCAGTTCTCAATATGTTATTAATATCTTGAACGATGTAGTTTGTTTTAGCATCTAAAGTTAATTTGTCAGAAATTTTACTAGTCAATCTTAAGTTAAGATTGTGTCTGTCCATTTGGTTTCCTCCAACAATACCTTCAGCACGTGTGTTAGTATAAGAGAAATAACCTTGCGCTTTTTCGTTACCAGCTGTAACAGTTAAAGTGTTTGCTAAGTTATAACCTGTTTTGTAGAAATCAATAACGTTGTTTGGTTGTGCAGAATAGCTTTGTGTAGCTGGCCCAGCATAATTTGGGTTACGAACTAATTGCCATGCTGATACTTGACTTCCGTCTAATTTTCCTCCCCAGCTTGAGCTTGAGTTAGAAACGTAAACACCATTTGTACCTTGACCATACTCGTTTTGTAAGTTCATCAAATTGTAAGCAGAAGAAGCCATGAAATTAGATGATAACGAAACTGAAGTTTTTCCAGCTTTACCAGATTTAGTTGTAATTACGATTACACCATTTGATGCTCTAGATCCATAAAGAGCTGCAGCAGATGGTCCTTTAAGAACAGTCATCGAAGCAATATCTTCTGGGTTAATGTTAGAGATACCATCAGGCTGTGTAGTTCCTCCTGTATCAATATCAGGATTAGTTGTTGTTGTTCCGTTACTAATTGGCACACCATCTACAACATAAAGAGGCTGGTTGTTCCCGTTAAGAGATCTGTTACCTCTTAAAGTAATTCTAGAAGAAGATCCAACACCATTAGAAGTAGTAGAGAAGTTAAGACCAGCAACTTTACCAGAAAGAGAGTTGGCAACGTTTAATGATCTTGCTTCAGAAAGTTCACCTACTGAAACGTTTTGTGCAGAATAAGTAATAGCTTTTTTCTCTCTCTTAATACCAAGAGCCGTAACTACTACCTCTCCTAATTGCTGCGTGTCTGCACCTAAAGATACGTTAATTGTAGTTTGTGATCCAACAGCAACTTCTTTTGAAGCAGATCCCACATAAGTGAAAACTAAAACTGCTGATTGACCTGGAACATTAATGCTGTATTTACCATCAAAATCTGATGAAGCACTCGTCTTTGTTCCTTTAACAATAATATTTGCTCCAGGAATCGGAATTCCGCTAACAGCATCTGTTATCGTTCCTTTTACTGTAGTCTGTGCTTGTAGGCTTTGAAACCCAAAAAGGCAGATGACCAACAGTAATTTTAGTACGTTTTTAATCATATTAGTTGTTTTTTTAGAGTTAATAACATGTTAAATTTAAGAATACATTTTGTTAACGAATCATTATTTCGACAAATGACAATTTTCAAAAGGTGTTGGTGAAAGTTTCGCCAATTATTGAAAGAAAACGTTTTCATTTGTAATCAAACTCTGCCTTATTTTAAAGGCCAAAATCTATTAATCTAATAGATTTTGGCCTTTTTTAATTGTATTCTTTTTTTTAACTAAAAAACGTTCAAAATTATTCTGTGTTTAACGTTTTTTAGTTAGAAACCTTAAATGTCGTTTTTTGCAAATCAGTAGAGTTTCCGCCCACCATAACTTCGAAGTCTCCTGGCTCGACAACGAACGTCATCTCCCTATTATAAAGGCCTAGCTCGTCTTTAGTAAGTGTAAATTCAACATTTTTAGTTTCTCCTTTTTTAATATTTAATCTTTTAAAACCTCTTAAAGTTTTCTCTGGAGTCGTAACAGAACTGTAAACATCATTTACATATAATTGTACAACTTCATCTCCATCTAAATTTCCAATGTTTTTCACATCAACAGAAACTTTAAGTTCTCCGTTTGGTTTAATTTCTTTTGAACTAACCTTTAAATTAGAATATTCAAACTTCGTATAACTTAATCCGTAACCGAAAGTATATAAAGGATGTTCGCTTTCTGCTACATATTTGTGAATAGCAGATGGTTTTTGATTATAATATATAGGTAACTGCCCAACTGATTTTGGAACTGTAATTGGCAATCTTCCTCCTGGATTGTAATCTCCAAATAAAACATCAGCAACTGCTCTTCCTCCTAATTCTCCTGGGAACCATCCTTCAAGAACAGCAGGAATATTTTCTGCAATCCAGTTTGTAGAAAGCGGACGACCGTTTAGTAACACACAAACTACTGGAGTTCCTGTTTTTTGAATCTCTTCTATCAATTGCTGTTGTATTCCGAATAAATCTAAAGAAGCAACATCTCTGTTTTCTTCTACCAATTCGTTAGATTCTCCTAAAACTACAATCGCAACATCTGCTTTTTTAGCTGCGTCGATTGCTGGCTGTAAGTTTACTTTCTCTAAATTCCAACGGAAATGCGCTCTGGCTCCCCAGCCTCCTTCCCACATTTCAATGCGGACTTTGTATTTTTTACCTTTTTCAATATTTTTTGGAACTGTAACCATGCTTGTTGCTCCTTTTGTCCAGTTGTCAATTACCAATTGATCATCGATATACATTCTGATTCCGTCATCAGAACTTAAACCTAACCAGCCATCCAATGCTTGGTCTGATTTTAAGAATCCTGTCCATCTAATAGAAAAATCATCCACATTTACACCGTCACCTGGCGCCCAAGGCCAGTCAAACTCTAACTGACTGTCAATACGTGTCAATGCTGGGGTTCCTTCTAAGTTTCTGTTATTGAAATATTCTCCTTTTAATCCGTTTTGAGATTCGTCTGGAGTAAATAAATATTTAGATGGAATAATCTGTCCTTTTACGATCAATGGAACTCCTTCTTCATAAACTACATTCGCAGTTTTTCCAACCAATTCCTTAACTCCTTCGTAAACCGTCATTCCGACACTATTTTTAGGAGCATAACCTCCCAATCTTGAAGCATTTGCATTTGGTCCGATAACCGCAATGTTTTTCAAGTTTTTACTTAAAGGCAAAGTATTGTTATCATTTTTCAATAAAACCATTGATTTTTGAGCCGCTTCTAAAGCAACTTGCTGGTTTTCTGGAGTATGAAAACGCTCTTTAATCAGATTTTTATCTGTGTACGGATTTTCGAATAATCCTAACAAGAATTTCAAACGCAAAACTGCTCCCGCTGCACGGTCGATGTTTTCCATTGTCAATTTCTTTTCATTTACCAATTCAATAACTGTATTTTGCCAGAATTCGTTTGAAAAATCATAAAACTGCATATCAACACCCGCAGAAACCGCTTCTCTAATAGCATCTTTTGGAGAATCAGCCACTTTGTGAGTTGTCTGAATGTATTTAATAGCTCCTAAATCTGAAACTACAAGTCCTTTAAAACCCCATTCGTTTCTCAAAACATCCGTCAATAACCAATGATTTGCTGCACAAGGGATTCCGTCTAACTCAGAATAAGCACACATTGTTCCCAACGCTCCACCTTTTGTAAATGCTTTTTGGAAAGATGGTAAATGATCTTCTCTTGCTGAACGTTCTCCAACCAAAATTGGAGAAGAATTTCCTCCCGCTTGTGGAATACCGTGAACTGCAAAGTGTTTAGGTTCTGCAATTATAGAACGATCAGATTTTAAATCATCTCCTTGTAGTCCTTTAATGAAAGCCAAACCAATTTCACTGTTCAAGAAAGCATCTTCACCAAAAGTTTCAGCAACACGTCCCCATCTTGGTTCGCGCCCTAAATCTAAGTTTGGACCAAATCCAAAATGAACTCCATGCGCTCTAGCTTCCATACCAATTACTTTTCCAACTTTGTCAATAACTGATGTATCCCAAGTTGCTCCAAGCCCTATGTTCATTGGGAAAGCAGTACTTCCTTCGTCTAAATAACCGTGAAGCATTTCACACATAATCAGCGCCGGAATTCCCCAACGGTTTCCTTTTATTACGTTTGTTTGAAGGTCGTTAATCATTTTCGCTGAACGCGGATAAAGATCATGAATTGCTCCAATTCCTAATTTTCCGATTTTTTCTGCCGATTTAGCTTTAGCAAAATCTTCTTTCTCTTTAAAAAAATCTCCTCTATACATATCCATCTGACGCACTTTTTCTTCAAGGGTCATGCGGCTTAACAGGTCTTTTACTCTGTCTTCAACAGGCGCTTTCGCATCTTGATACAGATACTTTTTCTGGGCGTGGGTTTGGTTTAAAAAACCAACAGCCATTACAAAAATAATGGCCGTTTTTCTCATTCTTAATTGTAACATAGTTGTGTTGTGTTTAGTTTTGAATCACTTTAAGCTTTGTTCCATTCACAAAATCATCGTGCGAAATAAAAAAGCTGTTAATTGATTTTCCGTTTAGCTCAATCGAATTGATTTTTCCACCGTTATTGATTTGTCTTTCAATAACAATGCTTTCTTTTTTATAATATCTTGGATCTAATTTAATCGTCACTCTATGAAACATTGGCGCTGTAATGGTGTAAATTGGATCTCCTGGCGATATTGGATAAATTCCCATCATCGAATACACCAACCAAGCTGACATTGTTCCAGTATCGTCATTTCCAGGCAATCCTTTTGGTTCATTTTTGAAATATTCGTGAACCAATTTCTTTACCATTTCCTGAGCTTTATATTCTTCGCCTTTCACATAATTGAATAAATACGGATTAGCAATGTCTGGTTCATTTGCCATATCAAATTGTTTCGTATCAAATATTTTCTGCAATTGCGCCGAAAAAGCTTGATCACCACCCATTAATTTCTTTAATCCGATAATGTCGTGAGGAACCATGAAATTATACTGCCAAGCATTTCCTTCGATAAAACCTACATTTTCTTCAAAATTAGCTCCAGATGCAGGATCAAATGGCTCGTACCATTTTCCGTCAGCCGTTCTTGGTCGAAGCAGATTTAAGTTTTTATCAAATAATTTTCTGTAGGATAATGAACGTTCTTTAAAACGTTTTACATTGTCTTTGTCACCGAATTCGTTGGCCATAAGCGAAATAGAATAATCTGAAATATTATATTCCTGAGTTGTAGAAACTGGGCCTTTATTGTCAGTTGTTAAATATCCTTTTTTGATATAATCTTTCAATCCTGGACGAAGCGGATTATTTTCAATATTATCTGCGCCTTTCAACATCGCATAATAGGCTTTATTAACATCATAATCACGAATTCCTCTCATATAAGTATCTGTAATTACAATACTTGCAGGGTCTCCAACCATGGTAAAAGTTTCAGTCGAATTCAATTCCCATTTTGGTAACCAGCCGTTTTCATCGAACATATCCAACATACTTTTTACCATATCCGATTGCTGTTTTGGATAAACCAAAGACATTAACGGATGGACATTTCTATACGTGTCCCATAAAGAAAATACGGTATAACGGGTGTCATCGGTTTTAGCAATTTTACTTCTTTTGATTACGGGATATTGTCCGTTAATATCATTTAAAGTATTTGGGTGAATTAAAGTGTGATACAAAGCTGTGTAGAAAATCGTGTTTTCATCTTTTGTACCACCTTCAACCAAAATTTTAGACAATTCTTCGTTCCATTGGTTGTAGGTTTCTTTGTAAATTGCATCAAAAGATCTGTTACCAACTTCTTTTGCTAAGTTTTCACGGGCATTTTCGATACTTACGTACGAAATTCCAATCTTCACTTCAACCGTTTCTTGTTTGTCGAATTTATACGTAAAATAACTTCCAATACTATCCCCCACAACGGTTTTGATTGTATTTTCCATCATTCTGGCTTTTCCGTTGTAGCCCATCCATTGCGCTTCAACGCCGTTGTATTTTGCAGGTTTTTTCCAAACTCCAAATTTATCGGCAGGTTTAGAAAATTGAGCCACAAAATAAACTGGATAAGCGTCTTCTGGACTATTGTAGCAAAACGAACCAACTGAACGCATTCCTTCAATTTCTGTAGCAGAAACCACTTTTATCATCGCACCTTCTTCATTGGTTAATCCTAAACCAAGATTTAATAAAATATTAGATTGCCCTTTCGGGAAAGTGAATCTGCTTACTCCCACTCGCTTTGAAGCTGTAAATTCACCTTTTACTTTGTATTTCTCGATGTTTACACTGTAATAGCCAGCTTTGGCAACTTCATTAGAATAAGTCGAACCGTATTTTAAGTGATCAATTTCTACTGCTCCAGTGGTTGGCATCAATAAAATAACACCCAATTCTGGACAGCCAACTCCGCTCAAATTCACCTGACTGAAACCTGTCAAAAAATTATTTTCATTCACATACGGATTAGAAAGCCACTGGCTGTCTTTTTCCATCGGAGTATTTTTTACTCCAGCCACATTAAACGGACTAATACTTGCCATTCCGCGCGGTGCAATCGGACCCGGATAAGCCGCACCATAATTGGAAGTCCCAATAAATGGATTAACAAAATCAGCAGGTTCCTGCGCAAAAATAGTGATGCTAAAAAACAGCATGTATAAAATACATGCTGTCTTCATTTTATTTTTAATATTTAAAAGCATAGGCTTCATTCTTATCTGTTTATAGCTTCGATTTTTAAAATCCAAGCTTCTTTCGCAGGAAGATTTTTTCTTAAGCTTTCTGGAATAATTACTTTAAATCCGTTTCCTTCTTTTGTCCATTTTAAAGAAGTTTTAGAACCTAACATCGTGATTTTTGTTCCTTTTTTAGGACTGATAGATTTCACTGTAACTTCAGCAGGAATTTTATCTTCTCCGTCTTTAGCTAAATAAAATGCAAATACATTTCCAGCTTTGTTTTGTGTAAAACAGATGTTTTCTTCTTTGTAAGGCTCGATTGGTTTTGTGTTGTAAATTGCTGTGCTGTTTACTTTCATCCAATCTCCGTAAGCTTGCAATAAATCGTAAGCACCTTTATCCCATTCTCCTTCTGGACTTGGAGCAATGTTTAACAGTAAGTTACCACCTTTTGCCACAATATCAACCAACAAATGAATTCCTTGTCTTCCAGTCATGTAAGTAGCACCTGGAGAATAAGACCATCCACCGCCAGCTGGAATACAAGATTCCCAAGGATAAGGCAACGTTTTAGCAGGAACACGTCCTTCTGGAGTTAAATAGTTTTGGTTTTTACCGTGAACAGCTCTATCTACTACAATTAATCCAGGTTGTTTTTGACGCGCTTTAATTACCAATTCATCCATTTTAGGATCTTGGTCTACAACTCTGTGTTTAATGAAACCATTTTTAGATTCGTTTTCAGTAAATTTCTCGTCATAGTTTTCTTTGATGTTTACTTGGTCTCTTTTTCTAACCCATCCTCCATCTAACCATAAGATATCAACTTTTCCGTAGTTAGAAAGAATTTCTAAGATTTGGTTGTGAGTGAAGTCAACATATTTCTGCCATTTTTCTGGATATAAAGACGGATCGTAGTTTACGTTTCTGTCGAATGGAGGAAAATATGGATCCCAGTAATTTTCGTTATGCCAGTCTGGTTTAGAGAAATACGCTCCAGTTGAAATACCTTCACCTCTAAAAGAGTTGAAAATTTCTTTTAAAACGTCAGCTTTTGGGTTTGTATGAAAAGGAACATCGTTACTAGTAATCTTGTAATCAGAATATTTAGTATCATACATATTGAATCCATCATGGTGTTTTGTAGTGAAAACCATGTACTTCATTCCAGCATATTTAGCCGCTTTAGCCCATTTTTCAGGATCAAATTTTACAGGATTAAACGTTTTTCTTAAACCTTCGTAATCTTTAATATAATCATTATAATTAGACGGATTGCTTCCTTTTTTACGTTCACACCATCCGTAATCTTCAGGACAAATAGACCAAGATTCTACAATACCCCACTGGCTGTAAGTTCCCCAGTGCATTAGCAAACCAAATTTTTTGCCTTGCCATTCGTCTAAGTTCTTTAAAACTAACGGATCAGTTTCTGGTACGTATCTTTCATCTTCATAAATCGCCTGAGCGAATATCTGAGCTGAAAATAAAAGGGCGATTATGAATATTCCTTTTTTCATCTTTAATCTAATTTAATAATTTATTATTCTTTGTTTTTTAGTTTAGTTTTTCAAGTATCGGTTGATCTGTAAAAATTAGTTCTTTTTGGGTGTTTTCATTAAGTTGCTCAAGGACAACAAACTTATTCTCGCCCGCTTTCAACCAACAGCCTGGTACATAAAGTGTTTGTTGCGGTCCTACTTTCCAGTAGCGACCAAGATTGTGGCCGTTAACAAATACAATTCCTTTTCCCCAATTTGTCATATCAAGAAAAGTATCGGCTGGTTTATCTATGTTTACTGTAGATTCATATAAAACTGGGCGTCCTGGTTTTATCGTTTCATTTTTAATAACTGGCGCTTCATTCATTGGCATTTTATACATTTCCCATCCACCACTAATTTCATATTCATTAATGAATACTGGAGAAATAATTCCTTTAGTATTATGTACAATTTCGGCTCCGTAATTAATACGTCCCATATTTTCAACTAGAATTTCTAAAATACCGTTAAAAGGAATAGAAACTGTCAACTCGTAATTCTTGAAAACTCTATTCAATTCACCAACCTTAACTCCATTTACATAAACTGTAGCAAAGTCTCTCAATCCCTCAATTTTTAATTTGCCAGAAGAAATTGGTTGCGTAAATCTTTTTCGATACAAAACATATCCATTTCCTTGCCCCAATTTTTCAAATGTTAATGGCTGGTCATTTACAACCGCTTTTTCTTTTTTGATCCAACTTAAAACATCCATACTTGATTTGACAGGCTGATTAGGATATTTTGTAACTGGTATTTTCTCTGGAATCGATGCTAATTTTGTTTTAGAATACTTTTGCATTACTTCACGTATAGCCATAAATTTTGGTGTTGCCCAACCTGCTTCGCTAATAGGAGCATCATAATCATAGCTTGTAATGTCCGGCTGAATATCACTTTCTTCATTATAATTTGCTCCAGAGGTAAATCCAAAATTAGTACCACCGTGCACCATATAATAATTAAAAGAAACACCTGCATCAAGGTACTTTTTAGTTTGACTAGCAATCTCCTCAGATCCAATTTTAATAAATGGTTCTGCCCAATGATCTAACCATCCAGAATAAAACTCTGCGACCATATAAGGCCCTTGTCCTTTATGGTATTTATCAACTTGTTTTTTTAAATTTTCTATATTTGATTCCCCATTTGCAGTTGGCAATGCGCCTTCAACCATACCACCTTCAAACAACCAAGTACCGTCAGAAGTGAAAAAAGGCTCTGGAAACCCAGTTTCTTTAAGCATATTGTAAATTGCAGTTTTATATGCTTTATGATCCTCAGCACTAATATCGGTTCTTTGAGAAACATAAGAACCAAATTCATTTTCTGCCTGAACCATAATAATTGGCCCTCCCTGGTTAGCAAAATTTCCTTTTACCACTGCATACAATTGTTCCAGATACGTTTTGCAAGCTTCTAAAAATGCTTTGTTATTGGTACGAATTACTAAATCTGGATTATTTTGCAACCACCAAGGATATCCTCCAAATTCCCATTCGCCACATGCATACGGACCTGGTCTAAGAATCACATACAATCCTTCACTTTTAGCAATACGTAAAAACTCTCCTAAATCTCTATTTCCTGTTTTAAAATCCCATACACCTGGCTCTATTTCGTGATAATTCCAAAACACATAGGTTGCTACGGTATTCAATCCCATAGCTTTAATCATTTGTAGCCTATGTCTCCAATACTCTTTAGGAATACGCTCATAGTGCATTTCTCCTGAATGTATTTTTATGACTTTCCCATCTTTTTGAAATTCTCCATTAGATATAGAAAATCCTTTTGTTTGCGCCGCATTAAAAAACGGCATCAAACAAATCAATAATACTCCGAGCTTAAATAATATCTTATTCATTTTTTTTCAGATTATACATTTATGACTTTAAAGCTTTGTCAAAGTTTGAAACTTTGACAAAGCTGTCACAAGCATTTCACGTTAAACTATGTGTTAGAAACTAGTTTCTTTCTAAACTCTTTTACCAAGTTTCAAAAGAAAAAACTCTATGTTTCTATGTGTTGAAAAATATTTAATTCACCAAAATTTCATCTACAAACAACCAAGAGCTTTCTCCTTTTGGACTTTTCTTTAAGTTGCCTCCAATTACTTTTACAAAACGTGCATTTTGTTTTTGGAAATTGATTTTGAAATCTTTCAATTCTGGAACTGCATTTACCGCATACGGGCGTGTTATTTTTCCAACTTGCGTATATTTAATTCCATCTGTAGAAATCAACACTTTCACTTGAATTGGGAAATTAACTCCTGCACCTTGGCTTTCTAAAGCTCCAACTGTAACTTGTTCAATGCTTTCTATTTTTTCAAGATCAATTACCAATTCCATATCATTAACTAGCCAAGCTTGCCATTGTCCGTCGTGGAAATTTTTACTTCCTCTGATAGTGTTCACCATTGTATTTGCATCTCCTTTATAATTCTGATTATAAGGTGTTAAGTACTTCACTTTTTGTGCAAATGCTTTATGGAAAACAATTGTATCTGTGTATGTTTTTCCTACTGGTTTATCATTTTGAAATAAAGAAGCTTTTAAAACTGTTGTTTCCTTAATCTCAATTGGAGCCGTATATTTTATAGCGTGATGATCGATACTTTTATCTCCTAAAGCATAACGAATGTCTGGATTAGGAAACTCATTTTTCAATTCAACTTTAATTTGTTTATTAGGCAAATCTGCTGTTGAAGAAGCAGTTACCAAATAAGCACTTTTGGCATAATTGATTCCTAAATAATCGTAACGTTTGAATAATGAAAACAATCTTGCAGTAAAATCATTCCAATTGCGTTTCTCTTTCGGACTCCATAAAGTTTCTGATAATGCTGCCAATCTTGGGAAAATCATATACTCAGAATCTTTTGGCAATGCTAAATGTTCTGTCCATAAATTCGCTTGTCCACCTAAAACGTGTGCTGCTTCCTGAGACGTCATTGTTGAAACTACAGGATCAAATTTGTACACTTCGTTTAACGGATTATAAGCATCAAAAGCTAAAGGTTCTTCGTTTTGAGGGCCTTGGTAAAAGTTGAAATAACAAGGAGATTCTGGAGTCATAATAACATCATGACCTTGATCAGCTGCTTCAATTCCGCCTTTCATTCCTCTCCAACTCATTACAGTCGCATCTGGAGCTAAACCTCCTTCTAAAATTTCATCCCAACCGATAACTTTTTTACCTTTTGAGTTGATGTATTTTTCCATACGTTTTACAAAATAGCTTTGTAATTCGTCAACACTTTTTAAATGCTCATCTTTAATTCTTTTTTGGCAGTTTGGACATTTTGCCCAATTCGTTTTAGTCGCTTCATCACCACCAATATGAATGTATTTTGAAGGGAAAATCGTGATTACTTCATCAATTACATTTTGCAAAAATTCAAAAGTCGATTCTTTTCCTGCACAATAAATATCAGTCAAAGGCCAAACTCCGCCTGACGGAACACCAATTCTCTGATTGAAACAAGCCAATTCTGGATAAGCAGCAATTGCACTGCTTACGTGTGCTGGCATTTCAATTTCAGGAATAATTTCGATTCCTTTTGAAGATGCATATTTTACGATTTCTCTTAATTCATCTTGTGTAAAGAATCCACCGTAAGTTCCTTTTTCATCAGGATTTGTTGTTAATCTAGCATTCCAGCTTGTATTCTCCTGATCAACTCTCCAAGCACCAACTTCGGTTAATTTTGGATATCTTTTAATCTCAATTCTCCAACCTTGATCGTCAACTAAATGTAAATGCAAAACGTTCATTTTGTGCATTGCCAAACGATCAATTGTAGCCAGAATATAATTTTTATCAAAAAAATGACGAGATAAATCCAACATTAAACCCCTCCATTTGAAACGTGGTTCGTCTGTAATTGTTAAACTTGGAATCTGCCATTTTGCAGAAGTGATCGCATATTTACTTTCGATTGCTTCAGGAAGCAATTGTCTAACACTTTCTAAACCATATAAAAAACCAACATTTCCTTTTGCAGAAATAACAATACTTGTCGGATTAACATCTAAAACGTAAGCTTCATTTTTTAAGTTCGGATCTACTTTAAACTGAACAAAATTGCTTATTGGAGCTTTTGTTGTCGTTTCTGGTTTCCATCCTGCAGCAACTTCAAATTTAGAAGCCAAAGCATTTGCTGCATCTTTTTGGAAATCACCATTTACTACAAACTTTGTATCTTTTGTAAATTCAAAAACACCTGTTTTAATAAGAGTCTGACTCGGTTTTGGAATGATATGAATATCACTTTCCGTGTAAACTTTCTGCGCGTTAGCCGAAAAAATTGAAGTGATTACGGTTAATAGAAATAGTATTTTTTTCATTCTTTATTTTTTGGTTTCTCTGATACTTCTTATAAAGCTATTTTTAGAGATGTATTTTTTTAGTTTTTGTATGTCATTTCGACGTAAGGAGAAACCAGACTAGGACTTCCTCATACTAATTCACTAATCTTTGTGGAGCTACTTTCGAAGATTTCTCCTTACGTCGAAATGACAATACTGTCGAAAAACTTTGTCAAAGTTCTAAACGTGATAATTATTTATCCCAAGACATTTTAAATTTCGCGTCTTCCATTCTGTGGCCTTTCACATCATCAGAAACGGCGTAATTAAATCCTGATCTTAAGCTGTAACCAGCATATTCACCATTTTTATTCAAAGCAATAAAACCAACTTGCAAGTATTCCATGTCTTTGTGGTTTTTATGTTTGTTGTAAATACGCTCTGTAATTTCTTTACAAGCATCATAAGGAGATTTTCCCTGACGCATTAATTCGACAACCATTGCGCTTCCAGCAGTTCTAATAACAGCTTCTCCTAAACCTGTTGCTGCTGCAGCTCCTACTTCGTTGTCCAAGAAAAGACCCGCGCCGATTATTGGGGAGTCACCGACGCGTCCGTGCATTTTCCAAGCCGCACCGCTCGTGGTGCATCCGCCCGAAAGATTGCCATCTTGGTCTAACATTAGCATGCTTATGGTATCGTGATTTTCTATATTTATGACTGGTTTATATTTTGAATCTTCCAGCCATTTTTTCCAGTCTTTTTCAGATTCTGGAGTCAGTAAATTTTCTTCTTTAAATCCTTCTGACAAAGCAAATTGTAATGCGCCTTGTCCCGATAACATAACGTGAGGCGTATTTTGTAAAACTCTTTTTGCAACAGAAATTGGGTGCATGATTCCCTGTAAGAAACAAACAGATCCGCAATTACTATTGTGATCCATGATACAAGCATCAAGAGTTACTTTTCCTTCGCGATCTGGATATCCTCCGTAACCAACACTGCGAACGTTTGGATCAGCTTCAGGTATTTTCATTCCAGCTTCGATTGCGTCTAATGCTGATTTTCCTTCTTTTAGGTTTTTCCAAGATTCTTTATTAGCAGGCAAACCGTGATTCCATGTCGAAATGATAATCGGTTTTGTCTGTTTTTTATCTTTTGATTCTACTTCTGGTTCATTTTCGTGATTTGCAGCAAATCCGCTTACGCCCAAAACAGAACTAATGGCTAATGTGCCTAAAGTCGTTTTCTTAATAAAATCTCTTCTATTTGACATGTCTTTTTTGTTTTAATTCAACTTTCAAAAACAAAATGTTCTTAATAGTTGCTAAATTAATCAGTAATAATTTTTAATCCCAGTAAAATCGTCTATAACCCCTCTTTTACGGCTGCAATTGTTTTTAAATTACTATCTGATAAAGCATTTCCGTCAAAAAATGAAACTCCTGTTGCACCATTTTTCTTAGCTAATAAAATCGCTTCTTTCAATTCTGCATCCGATTTTAATCCTGGAATATAAATTCCTGTATTTACTTTCGTCTGTTTTCCTTCTAAATCTGTTACACCTTGCTTTGTTGCGTAACCCACCCAGTCAATTTCTTCATCATAAAAACTATGATAAATCATTGGATATACTTCATCAATATTCCATTTATCCCAACGCTGGCGTACCATGTGATCTGCCATTTCTGGATAAGGGAATACTGCTGCCGTTAATTTTTTATTGTATTTGTGAGCAATTTTATAAGCGTCGTCAACCACAGCTTTTACAGCATTTAACCTGAAATTTTTCCACTCCATATCAATTGACGTATTGTGGCTCTTTTTTGGATTTTTATGATGTTCTTTTTCAAATTTGCTTACGCACGCATCACAATAACAGAAATCAAATTGTGGTAATTCTACGTCCTGAACTAAGTTGTATTTTGGCAACAAACTGATTGGTAAGAAAATATCTGGGAAACGAATATAATCTAAATGTACACTTTCAATTCCTTCTACTTTTGCTAAACCTTCCACTAAACCTAAAACGTGGTTTCTAGATTCTTCTTTAGTTGGGCAAAGCCATTGGTAATAATCTACATACGGACGGTTATCAAAACAAGATTTTCCTTCTTTACTTACTTGATACCAATCTGGATGTTGTAAGGCAACTGAATCATTTGGACGATTCATTGCCATAATCCAAGCGTGAACTTTTAGTCCTTCTTTTTTTGCAAGAGGAACTAATCTTGCTAATAGTTTCGGATCTGTTTGCGTGTTAATTAAAACTTCATCGATTCCGCCGTCTTTATATTTTTTAAATTCTTTCGAATAATCTGCATCCGATTTTTTAGCGTCAGCAGTTGTCCAAACTCCAAAAGTGAATTTTCCGTTTTCCTGATCTTTATTCTCTTTTTGTCCGCACGAAAATAAACTCAGCGAAAGCGCCAAAACTAAAACTTTTGACAGCTTTTGTAACTTATTCGTTCGTAATAATTTTACCATCTTCTTTAATTATTAAGGTTTTGTTTGAAAAAGGACTCTTTACCAAGATATTAAATCCTGATGAATGATTTTCTAAAACTGGTTTTAAAGTCTTTCCATCCACAACTATATTTTTTTTACTGATACTTTGCAGTGATTTTGCCCAAGATTTATTTTTATCGAAATATCTCTTTTGAGCACGATACAACGTATACAGTTCCCATTTTACTTTTTCTTCCTGTGGAATTGTAAAAGTATCCTGTCCTCCTATTTCTTTTGAAGAGAAGTATACATAAGCCCATTTTTCGGGCTCATGCATATTTATCACTCCCATAGGCGACCAAACCCAATTGTATTCTGGGAGAAATTTCCCTTCTGAATCTTTTTTACGCTCATATTTTCCGTCAACGACTGAATGCTGCCAATTCACTCTAGAGAAATTGACTTTCCAAAATTTATCTTTCGGAACAATATCATCGAAATATGATGTTTTATAAACCGACCACGGAATTGCAATTTCTAATGTCCAGCCTTTATCTACATCTGAAGCATTATTTAAAGTTCCGTCAATCTTCACCGCCGATTTTAAACCTGTAATATTCCAATCGTTTAAAACCGTATTTTTTTCTCTGTAAGGTTTATTAATAAATAAATCCCAAGCCGTGTTTAATGCATTTATTTCCAATTCATAATAATTGTGTGTATCATTATCTGGATCGATAAAAACCTCAAAATCATTATTGTAAAAAATAATCGTATCGCGTTGTCTTAGATTTGCCCAAACGTGAGGCTCTTCTATTTTTGCCAAGATATAGTAGTAATTATCGTCCCAAAGCATTTTGACCTGAGTATTGTATTTTGGTTTTTCAACGCCTTCTATGTCGACAAAAGGTGTTGTCCAAGCTGCTTTTTCCCAGTCTTTATCTGCCCCGTCTCCATCAATAACAATTTCTTTTGAAGTCTTATACGCAATATAACTTTTCGGTGTAACCCCTTTTTCAGATTGCGAATAACCCATCAATCCAACAAAAAAAACGGCTAGGGACAATAATTTACTTCTACTATGCATCTTTATATTATAAACTATTTTCTTTTGTAAACTGAATTACTTCACTTAATTTTCCGAAAGCGATTGCTACGTGAGTATCAGCCGCACCGTAATAAACCGCTAATTTATCTTCTTTAATATCGTGTAAAGCAGCACAAGGGAATACTACGTTTGGAACGTCTCCAACCATTTCATAAGTCTCTGCTGGTCCTAATAAATAAGGTTGTGTTCTGTATTTTACTTGGTCTGGCGAATCAACATCTAAAAGCGCTGAACCCATTGCATAACGGAAACCATTACAAGTATTGATAACTCCGTGGTAAATCATTAACCATCCTTCTTCTGTCAAGATTGGAATTGGTCCTGCACCAACTTTTGTACATTGCCAAGCACTTTGCTCAAACGGACTTGGTTTCATCACCAATCTGTGCTCTCCCCAATATTTCATATCTGGGCTATAGCTGATCCAGATATCTCCAAAAGGCGTGTGTCCGTTATCACTTGGACGGCTTAACATCGCGTATTTTCCGTTAATTTTTTGTGGAAACAAAACTCCGTTTCTGTTGAATGGTAAAAAGGCATTTTCACATTGGAAAAATTCTTTAAAATCAAAAGTATAACCAATACCAATTGTTGGTCCGTTGTAACCATTACACCAAGTAATCCAGTAACGGTCTTCGATCCAAACCACACGAGGATCGTATTTATAAGCAGATTCGATCATTTCTGTATTACCAGACTGCATTACAATTGGTTCGTGGTTGATGTCCCAATTGATTCCATCTTTACTGAAACCAGCAAAAATATTCATCTGAACTGCTTTATTATCACATCTGAAAACCCCAGCATATCCGTCTCCAAAAGGTACAACTGCACTATTGAATATACTGTTTGATGAAGGAATCGAATATCTGTCGATAATTGGATTCTCAGAATATCTCCACATTACATCTTTACTGTTTTCGGGTCTGTCTTGCCAAGGAATAGTACTCATTTTTTGTTCTTTTTATTTATTAGTTTTTTTGTTCTTTTATTCTAAAGCTTCGTTTTGTCATCCTGAGGAACGAAGGATCACACTAGAAACTCCTCAATCTATATTACCAATCTTTGTCTATTTTCGAGTGTGATTTCTCGTTCCTCGAAATGACAAACTTCATGGTTAAAAAACTTTGTCAAAGTTTTGAACTTTGACAAAGTTGCAATACTTAATTTACTCTTCTATCTTACGAACTCGATCCAACCAAGTAAACTTCAACACTGTAGTCGTCACTAAGAAAACCACCAAAGCAACTGCCGCTTTTGGATAATCTCTGATAATGAAATAAATTGGAAGCAGAATCATACTTGACTGCCAAATAATACCAATTACACAATTCATCATATCTAAATAGAAATCATTATTTTTTTGGAAAGATTGATCTTCCGCTTTTAATTGTTTGTAAACTGGAGTCCAGAATCCCCAAGGCCTAACATTTGAATAGAAAGATTTTAAAACTTCCATATCTGTTGGTTTGCTTAAGTAAGTTCCTAAAAGGCAACCCAAAATTGACATTCCGAAAATTAATGGGAATAAGTAAATTGAAGGTACTTGCGAAAGATCATGCAAGAATGTTCCAGCTGTTAAATTTCCTTTGTTTTGATCTAAAACAAACTGAAGAGAAGCAGCAATTAATCCGCCAACCATTCCCCAGAAATAACCCCATCCATTAAAACGCCACCAAATCCATTTTAAGAAGTTAGCTGCAACGTAACCTCCGTATAAAGCACTTGTAATCCAAAGTGTTAATGAGTTAATAGAATCTGCAAAGAATCCCATGAAAACTCCAAGACCAACAACTAAAAAAGAAGAAATCTGACTTACTTTGATATAATGTTTGTTTGAAGCAACTGGTTTAAAGTATTTTTTATAAATATCATTTACAATATATGCTGGTCCTGCATTTACGAAAGCTGAGAATCCAGACATGAACGCCGCTAATAAACCTGCAAGAAGAATTCCTTTAATACCAACTGGGATATAAAGATTCACCACTTTTGGCATTAATAATTCTAAATCTGCCCCAGTTAAATTTGCGTTTGCATTTAATTCTGGTGCTAAATTCACCAAAGCAATTACCACGATTCCAGTAATTAATAAATATCTCGGAATGAATAAAATCAAGTTGGTGAAACCACTCATATAAGCTGCTTCTTTTACCGATTTTGTAGAAAGGACACGCTGTAAATCGTAACTTGGAGTTGGCCCTGCCACACTCGCGAAGAATCCTTTAAAAAGCGTCATTCCAATGAAAGCGCCAAACATTTTATAGCCTTCCGTATCAATTAATTTGTTGAATGTTTCGAATTTATCTCCCCATTGCGTTTCAAATTCCCATCCGAAGAAAACATTTTTCCATTCTGGCGTAATTACCGAATTGATTTGAATATCTGTATAATTAATGAATGCATAACCAGCGATTAAAACTCCTGCAATAATCATAATTACATACTGCACAACTTCTGTTGCCACAACAGAAAACATTCCACCTTTAACGGTATAAATTGTCGTTAAGAAAATGATTAATAATGCATAAGCTTGTTCTGACGTTAAGAAAACTCCGCCATTCATGTGAACTGTCAAATCCCAAGGAAGAATAATAGTTACAAATTTTCCGATTCCAACGAAGAAATACGCGATGAAACCAATTGTAGAAATAATAGCAAAAATGGCTACAATAATATGCGATGCTTTTCCAGCTTTGTCGCTTCCGAAACGAGTTAAAATCCATTCAGAACCCGTCATTACTTTTGATCTTCTAATCCAGACCGCAAGGAACATCATTACGAAAATCTGATTCCAAATTGGCCAAAGCCACATAAACATGAAGCTTTTTACGCCATATAAAAATAAAACTCCAATCATCCAGGAAGTTCCTGAAACATCAAACATTCCTGAGCCATTGCTCAATCCTAAAAAATACCATTTGATTGATTTCCCGCCAAGGAAATAATCGTCCAGACCTTTTGATGCTTTTCTTGAAATCCAGATTCCTATACCGACCGAGAGTACGATATAGATTAAGATGATTGATACGTCTATTATGTTCATTAAATTATTTATTTTGAATTAGTTAGTTCAGACCCCAGTTTTTGTTTGGTTGCGCTCCCATTACAAAATGAAGTACGCCTCCTTTTAGCATTTCTTGGTGAGAAATTGCTGTTTTATTAAATGCTTTGCCGTTTAAAGTAGCCGATTGGATATAGAAGTTTTTGTCTGAAACATTCTCTGCCTCAATTACAAAAGTTTTTCCATTTGGAAGATTTAAAGTCGATTTTTCGAAAATCGGACTTCCAATTTCGTATTCACCAGAAGCTGGATTCATTGGGTATAATCCCATTGAACTGAATACATACCAAGCCGACATTTGGCCGCAATCTTCGTTTCCGCTTAAACCATTTGCAGTAGTATTATATTGTGTGTCCAAAATATGACGAACCCAATATTGCGTTCTCCAAGGCTGTTTCGCATGATTAAACATGTAAGCAATGTGGTGGCTTGGCTCGTTTCCATGCGCATATTGTCCGATTAAACCAGAAATATCTGCAGAAACGTTATTTCCTGTAATTTCAGAACTCTCTGTAAATAACTGTTCTAAACGTTTTGTAAAAATGTCATTTCCTCCGTGAAGCGAAATAAAATTGTCAACATTATGAGGCACAAACCAGCTGTGTTGCCAAGCATTTCCTTCAGTATAATCTGTATGCTCTCTGTGGTTAGAGTGTTTTGGATCGAAAGGTTCATTCCAAGATTTTCCATCTTCAGATTTTCCTCTCATGAAACCAGATTTCGCATCAAATAAATATTCGTAAGCTTTTGCACGTTTCGAGAAAAACTCATAATCTGCTGTTTTTCCTAAAGCTTTCGCCATTTGAGCCACACACCAGTCGTCATAAGCATATTCTAAAGTAATGGTAACCGATTCATCTAATAAATTATAAGGAATGTAACCGTATTTTTTGTAGAAATTCAAACCGCGTTCGTCCTGCATCATCGTTGCTTTCATTGCTTCAAAAGCTTTTTCAGCATCAAAACCTTTAATTCCTTTTAAATAAGCATCTGCAATAACTGGAATCGAATGATATCCTGTCATGGTATTGGTTTCATTTGCATATAAAGTCCAAACCGGAAGTATTTTTTTAGTTTCGTAATAGGCTAACATTGAATTAACCATATCAGAAACTCTATTTGGATCTAAAATAGTAAGCAGCGGATTTTCAGCTCTAAACGTATCCCAAAGAGATAAAGTAGAATAAGCTGTATAATTTTTTGAAGTAACAATTTTATCGTCTTCAGTTCTAAATTGTCCGTTTTTGTCACTATATGTAACTGGCGCAACTTGAGCGTGATATAAAGCAGTGTAGAAAATCGTTTTTAGAGAATCAACTGGAGTTTCAACTGTAATTTTACTTAAAGCTTTATTCCAGATAGCAGATGCATCTGTTTTAACTTTTTCAAATTCTTGATCTTTATCTAAATTGTCTTTCGCATTAGCGATACTTACAGAAGAAAGCGCAACTTTTACGCCTAATTCTTTAGAATTTTTAGAATCGAAGAATAATTGCAGAGCAGTATTTTCGCCTTCTGCACTCTTAGCTGAAACTACTTTTTTATCAGCTGTGATAATAGATTCGGTAATTGGTTTAGAAAACTTAGCTACAAAAAATACTTTCTGATTTTTTGCCCAACCCGTACTGTAACGGTAACCGCTGATCGTGTTTTCGTCTTCAACTGTAATGGCAGTTTTTGTCGCTTTATCCCAATTAATAGCAAAACCTAAATCGACAACAACAGATTGTTTGTCGTTATTATTATAGGTATACTTATGGTATGCGGTTCTTTGTGTAGAAGTTAATTCTACATTGATTTTAGGATCTTCAAGAAAAACTTGGTAATAACCCGGTATTGCTTTTTCGTTAACATGATTATATTTTGATTTATACGGTAGGAAATCGCGTGAAGTGGCCTTGGCGGTTAAGTCTAACTTTTTGTTTGTCGGCATAAATAAAATATCTGCCAAATCACCGATTCCTGTCCCGCTTAAATGTAAGTGACTAAATCCAGAAACTATAGAATCAGAATAATGATAACCCGAGCACCAATCCCAGCTCGAAATTCCATTATCCGGACTTACTTGCAGCATCCCAAAAGGAACCGTCGCACCCGGATACGTATGTCCGTGACCACCAGTACCTATAAAAGGATCTACATAATTTGTTGCAAAACTTTCTTTATGTTGATTTTTATCTACATTTATTTTGCAACTTGCAGTAAAAATTACCGTCAGAGAAAGCAGAGTAATTTTCCTCATATCAAAACAATATTAATTTAACTTTAAATTTAGATAAATTCAACTTTTACCAAAATATTTTTAGACGGACGACATTTAAACAGCTCTAAACATCAAAAAATAGTAACAAACGACATTTTAAATTAACAATATGATTTTTAACTCAAGCAAACCTTACAGCTTACCTATACGCTATCATATTTACTTTTGGCTGACGTATTTTGTGTTCAACACATTCCGTTGGGGAAGCTATTTTAACGATTATGTTTATTCGTTAAAAACCACTTTACTCGGATTTCCAATTCACATGGCATTGTGTTATCTAAATATTTTGGTTTTGATGCCAAATTTGGTTTACCGAAAAAAATACTTCCTATATATAGTAACCGTTTTATCTGCAATTTTTGTAATGGTGGTACTCAAATTTAATTTGACTTATTTACTGATTACGCACAATGTTTGGCCCGAAGGTCCACAAACCATCAGCACACTTACACTCAATTATACTATAGATATGATGATGGGAGAATTGTATGTAATGACTTTTGTTACCGCAATTAAAATTACTCTAGATTTCTTGAAAGAACAAAGACGTGTAACAGATTTAGAGAAATCTCAGCTGGAAACCGAATTATTGTTTTTGAAGTCACAGATTTCTCCGCACTTTTTCTTTAATACTTTAAATAATATTTATTCGCTTTCTGTAGAAAAATCAAACAAAACTCCAAAAATCGTTTTGAAGCTTTCTGAATTGATGCGCTATATGTTATATGAAACAAAAGGCAAAAAACAGACTTTGGAAAATGAGATTATGTGTATTCAGAATTATCTGGATTTGGAAAGAATTAGAAACGGAGAACGTTTAGAAGTTGACATGTCTATTTCGGGGGATATTCATGATAAGGAAATTTCTCCTGTTTTACTTTTGACTTTTGTCGAAAATGCATTTAAACACGGTGTTAATAAAAATACTGGAAATGTTCTCATTGATATCAGGTTTAAAGTAAAAGGCGATTATTTATATTTCACAATTTCAAACCCTATGCCCGAATTTACCGTACATAAAGATAATTTTAACAAGGCAAGTGGTATAGGTATAGAAAACGTAAAAAAAAGACTTGAATTAGGATACAATAAAAGTGACTATAAGCTTTCATTTAAAAATAAAAAGAATATTTTTGTCGTTAAACTAGTTATAAAAGTCACGTAAACCCCGTTTTTAACTGTTTTGAGAATTATCCCTACAAAAACCAAATAGTGGCCCAAAAATAATATTACAAATGAAAATAAAGTGTTTGATTATCGATGATGAGCCATTGGCAATAAACGTTATTAAGAGTTATATTGAGCAGATTGAAGATTTAGAATTAGTAAATACATTTAGTAATTCTATTGAAGGATTAAATTTCTTGAAAAACAATACCATTGATGTAATTTTTCTAGACATAAATATGCCTGTTTTAGACGGTATTAATTTTATTAAAAGTTTAGAAAATCCTCCTTTGCTTATTATTACAAGTGCTTACGATCAGTTTGCAATTGAAACTTACGAGCTTGATGTTTTAGATTATTTGGTAAAACCAATTGAGTTTCCGAGATTAATGAAAGCGGTAAACAAAATCAACAAACGTCTTAATAATGCAAGTAAGCTTCCGCAGGAAAACAGCAAAGAAAACCCTTTTATTTTCGTTAAAATAGACAAGAAAAAAATGAAAAAGATTTTCTTGAACGAAATTTTGGTAATCGAAAGTTTAAAAGATTATTTAAAAATCAGTACAACTTCAGGGAAGTTTATCATTCACAGCACTTTATCTGATTTCACTAGTTTATTACCTGAAAGAGATTTTATCAGAATCCACAGATCATACACAATTGCGATTGACAAAATCGATGCCGTTGAAGGAAACAGTATTGAAATTGAAGGACTTCGATACGTTATTGGAAGATCTTATATTGACGAAGTAAAACAGAAAATATTGAATTCTTCGATCTAGTGAGAAGTGATTAGTGAAAAGTAAAAAGTTATAAGCAAGAAGTTAGACACAAAATGTCTAACTTTTTTTATTCCTTTTTCAAATAACATTTCACATTTCACATTTTACAATTAACATTTTACAAAATAATAAAAAACGAAAATGCGGCCAACCACGACCGCATTTTCTCTCAATTATAGGTAACTAACCAAAATAAACCATGAAATAGTCTATTATCTTTATTGCTGCAAAAGTTTAGAAATGATATCTTTTAAACGCTTCGATAGCCGAATAATCTGCTAAACCTAAGCTGTGATATTTTTCTGCAGTCAATCTATTTCTGTCTTCAACTCGAACCCAAAACTCTCTGCTGTCATCACCTTGAAACATAACGCCGTCTTTTTGAGACTGGTGATAAAAAATTGCATGTCGTTTCTTTAAAACTTGGTCAGGACTCATTGGAACTGCCATGTCAATTTGGTACGATTCCCATTCATGCCATGCACCTCGGTACAACCAAACCCAGCAATCATCCATAAAGCTTTTGTGTTTTAGCCTTTTCAAAGCTTCAAATAAGCTATCTAAACACACTTTATGAGTTCCGTGCGGATCTGCTAAATCTCCTGCGGCATAAATTTGATGCGGTTTTATTCTTTCAATAATGTCACACATAATGTCAACATCTGCATCTGAAAGATTGTTCTTTTTAACTGTTCCAGTTTCATAAAACGGAAGATCTAAAAAGTTTACATTCGAATCTGGCAAACCAATGTAGCGAGTCGCTCCAAAAGATTCGCTTCTTCTTATTAATCCTTTTAATTTTCTAACTTCAGACGAATCCATTTCTGTTCCAGTTCTATTTTTAAGGAAATTAATAATCTCCTCAGAAACTTCAGAATTTGGATTTAATGCTCTTGAAATTTCTGCAAACTTCAAAGCTTCTTCGTTAGAAACTGCAATATTTCCAGAAGTTTGGTAAGCTACATGAACCTCGTGTCCTTGCTCTACCAAACGGTCGAATGTTCCTCCCATCGAAATCACATCATCATCTGGATGCGGACTAAAAATAATTACTCTTTTCTTCTCTGGAGTAGAACGTTCTGGTCTGTACGTATCATCAGCATTTGGTTTTCCGCCTGGCCAACCTGTAATGGTTTGCTGCATTTTATTAAACATTTTAATGTTCAAATCGTATGCAGTTCCTTCTTCTGTCAAAAGGCTCGACATTCCGTTGTCGTTGTAATCTTTATCTGTTAGTTTCAGGAAAGGTTTCTTCGTTAACTCACTTAACCAAGCCACTGCTTTTAATTTTAATTCGTCAGTCCAAACACAAGATTTCACCAGCCAAGGCGTTTTTACTCGTGTCAATTCAGACGAAGCTTCTGTATCCAGAACAAATGTTGTGTTGTGATGCTCTTGTAAATACGTAGCTGGAACGTGCGAAGAAACTTCCCCTTCGATTGTCTCTTTTATAATTCCTGCTTTACTGATTCCCCAACCTAGTAAAACAATTCTTTTTGCATTTCTAACGGTTCCAATTCCCATTGTAATGGCTTTTCTCGGAACATTGTCAATTCCTAAAAAAGAAGAAGCCGCGTCAATACGAGTCAAATGATCCAAAGTAATACTTCTGGTTCCTGAATTAACATGAGAACCTGGTTCATTAAACCCAATATGTCCTGTTCTACCGATTCCTAAAAGCTGAAAATCTAAACCTCCATACGATTTAATTTTCATTTCATAATCGATACAATATTGCTGTAATTCCTCGGCACTCACCTGCCCATCTGGAATATTGATATTTTCTGGAAGAATATTTACATGATGAAATAAATGTTCGTGCATAAAATGATAATAACTTTGAATATCATTTTTATCCATCGGATAATATTCATCTAAATTGAAAGTAACTACGTTTGCAAAACTAAGCCCTTCTTCTTTGTGCATTCTAACCAATTCTTCATAAACCTTAATTGGCGAAGAACCTGTAGCCAAACCTAAAACACAAGGTTCGTTTAGCTCATTTTTTCTCTGAATTAAATTGGCGATTTCTTGAGCCACCAAAAAAGATGCCTCTTGCGATGATTCGAAAATAACATTGTGAATTCTTTCAAAACGAGTTTCTTCAAACTTTCCTGCTTCTCTAAAACCTATATCTTCTTTAATCATATGCCTTGTCATTTAATTTCTAAGTTAAAAGTAGAATTAAATTATCCGTTCTAAACAAAAATTCGACTAATAACGACTGCGCTTCGGCAAAAGACAAAAGAAGACAGTTTCAAAAAAGGAATTCTTTTTTTACAAGCTTTAGAGAAGCGAAATATTTATAGCAAAAGAAGATATAGATTTACATTATAAAGCTCCGGAGGAGCGAAATATTTATAGCAAAAAGAAGATATAGATTTACATTATAAAGCTCCGGAGGAGCGAAATATTTATAGCAAAAGAATAAAGATTTACATTATAAAGCTCTAGAGGAGCTTTTTTTCATTTGTCTTATTTCTAATCTGTTTTATTAATCAAACGTTCCTACGGAACGTATAACCATAACTCCAATTTGATTCTACCGATATAACATTCCTACGGAATGAATTGTTAGTGCAAACCTATATTTTATTCCACAACTCCAATTTCTGCAATCGAAACTGTTTGCGCTTTTCCCACAGCAGCTGTAGCGACAAATTTCAAAAATCTTGCTTTTACTGCAGTAAAACTCTTAATTTGTTCAATTGGGTTATGTTTAATATTCGAAAATTCTCCTTCTGATTGTTTGTCCCAGTAAAAACTGTCTACACTTGTATACAATTCATAATTTGAAATCAAATTTAAATTGTTACCAACCTGTTGCGGCGTATAAGTAAAACCTTTAATACTGACCAATTCTCCCATATCTATAACAACAGTTTGTGGCAGCTTGTTTTCATCGTTTCCAAATCCCCAATCTGTGTTTGCATCTCCATCAATAATTCGTTCAACCGATTTATCGTCTCCGCTTGAAACCGAGATCACTTTCCATTTTTCTTTAGAAACACCATATTTCGCAGTTTTTACCGCACTATTGATTTTCTCTTTCGTATTTCTCGAAATAGCTTTGATTTCTACCGCTTTATTATATATGAATGGAGTTTTGTATAAAGTACTTTTTTCTGAAGGATTTTTTCCATCAAGCGAATAATAAACTGCATTTCCTTCTTCCGATTTAATCGTAACCAAACCATTTTTATCACGAAGAATTTGAGGTTCTTTAACAAAAGTCGGCGCATTATATGCCTCAATTGTATTGATTACAAATCCCGCTTTTGCATCTAAAATATTAACTCTAATTGCAGAAGCTGTAACGCGGTCTAAACGCAGAATTCTTTTATAGCCAATTGTAGTTTCATTGGCAATAGTTTTCCATTGTCCGTTTACATTTGCTTCAACAGAAAATGCTTTTACACGCTGTCCCAATTTAATATATTCTTGAAGCAAAATTCTATTAATTGCAGTGGGCTTATTAAATGTAAATTCAATTGTAGCTTGTTTTACTTTATCGTCTGTTGCCCAGTATGTGTTTTTATTCCCATCAACAACATTCTGAGGTCCAAAATTAGAATCAACTCCTCTTGTATTTGAAGCTTGAATTTTTGTTCCTGCTAATAATTCCTTTTTGAAATCGGCTTTGATTGTTGCAACTAATTCTTTTAATCTTTCTTCATCATTTTCATGAACCAAACCACGTCTGTCAACTGGCAGATTTAATAATAAAGTTGCATTTCTCCCAATCGATTCGTAATAGATATCTACCATTTCGTCAAGCGAACGAACCTTATCGTCTTCAACTGAATGATAAAACCATCCCGGTCTGATCGAAACATCGGCTTCACCAGGAACCCATTTTTCACCATCTTCATGTCCAGACATAAATTCAGTGTAATGAACTTTTCCAGCCAATTCATCTTTCTGACGTAATAACGACCAATTGGTTTTTCCTGCACGACCTTCTTCATTTCCAATCCATCTTGCTTCAGATGGACCAACTCCCCAAACCAATGTTTTTGGTGCTATACTGTAAATTAACTTATAGGTTTCATCCCAATTATAATACGTAAGCGAATTGATTTTTCTAGTTTCATTTGCACCTCCGTAATAACCGTCTCCGCCGTTTGCACCATCAAACCACATTTCAAAAACATCTCCGTAATTCGTCAATAATTCTTTTAATTGATTTCTGAAATACGTGATATATTCAGGTTTTCCGTATTGCGGATGATTTCTATCCCAAGGTGAAAGATATAATCCTAGTTTTAAATCGTATTCTTTACAGGCAGCAGCTAATTCTTTAACCAAATCGCCTTTTCCATTTTCCCAAGGTGAATTTTTCACAGAACGTTCTGTATAAGCCGATTGCCATAAACAGAATCCGTCATGATGTTTTGCAACTAAAATAATTCCTTTCATTCCGGCTTCTTTTACCACGCGCGCCCATTGACGAACATCTAATTGCGACGGATTAAAAAGTTCTGGCGATTCGTCTCCGTAACCCCATTCTTTATTGGTAAAAGTGTTTAATGAAAAATGCACAAAAGCGTAAAATTCCATTTCCTGCCAATCGATTTGTTTCTGCGTCGGAACTGGTCCAAAAGGCTTTGGCGCATTCGCAAATTCCTGACTTGAAGCATTAGAAATTACACCCAAAAGACATAAGGAAAGGAATATTTTTTTCATTGCTGATCTGCTTTAAAATGGTCTATAAAGCATAAATGTACTATAAATTGAAATCTTTCGAATAGAATTTCGACCAACAACATTTTTTACAGCACTTTGGTATGAAATGATTTTATTTAAATAATTCGTTTGAGTATACTATTTTAAAACAACTGTTTTTTGAAGTTGTCTAAAAAATAAAGCCCAAATCTGTAGATTTGGGCTTTATTAGTACATTTTGATTGTAGTCTTACAACTTGAATATTTTATTTACAGAGAAAATGTATTGCTTTAACTATCAAAAGCAATATCAGCTTAGTTGCCAACAACTGCTTTTAAAGCTATATACTTTTCAATACCTTTAAAGTTATGTCCTTTTTCTCTCATAGCTTTAATGAAAGTTGGCGTTGCACCAACCGCTTTTGCACCCACAATATCATCTAAATCTAGATCTGAAAAACCCAGATCTTTATATTCCTTAATTAAATCTGCCGTGATATTTTGCGATTTTAAAGCCGTAAGATTTTCAGACGAAATGTTTTTATAACCTACTTTTTCGAATTGGCCAACATATTCTGGAGTTACATTTAAAGCTTTTAAAGCAATTAAGTCATCGTTTGAAAGATCATTATAACCCATTTTCTTAAAAGAATCAATATAAGCCTTATCTATATTTAAAGCTTTGAAAGCAACAATATTGTCCTCATCTTCTTCTCCATTTCCATTCTTTTTTGTTTTTCCCGAAGAACGGTAATCATTAATATATTTTCCGTCAATATTCTGAGATTTTAAAGTGATCAGATTTTCTGGTGAAACATTTTTATAACCTGATTTAATAATGTCTTCAATAAAAGCTTTATCAATGTTTAAGGATTTAAAAGGAATCAAGGTTTCAATATCTATATTTCCAATTCCGGCATCTTTAATAGAATCGATGTAATCTTCACTTACGTTTAAAGCCGCCAACGGAATTACTTGTTCTTTGTCTACATTTTTATACCCTTTTTTATGCAGCATTTTTACATACGACGTTTTTATATTTACAGCAAAGAAAACCATAAGATCTGTATCATCTGCCAATGTAATCCCTTGTGCAGCCATTTCTTTGGCGAAATTTTTATTGCCAACAAATTTATACGTTCCCATTCCGCTATTTCCGTCAAATTTTCCGGTAAAGTTCATTGTTCCCGCTTCACGCGTTAGAGAAAATGTTCCTTGTTTATCTTTTGATAATCCGCTAAACTCGCTAATATCATAAGTATGAGTAGAATGGCTATTCCCGTCGTTTTTAAATTCCATTTCTACCGTATTGCCTTTGATTGTGGCAAACCAGTTTCCTTCGGTTTGATCACCCTTGTGAGTGTTTGAATTCGCTTTAGTTTCTTCGCTTTTAAGATTCGAAGTTAGCGTCTGACTTTGCGCTGCCGGTTGATTAAAAAGGCAGGCAAACAATACCAATAATGGTAACAGGAAAAAATATTTCCATGTTGTGTTTACGTTTGATTTTTTTGAATTCATCATAATGATTCGTTTTTTGAGTAATGATTGATTATAGTTAGTTGTAAGACTCAAAGGAAATTGTGGCGCCGCTACTTTAAGCAGGCTAAATTGATAACTTTCTTTTTCTACGCTACCTTGTTGTAGCATTTCGTTATCAGTCAAAAATTCAAGATTACTTTCTAATGCTTTTCGCCATTGCCAAGCAAAAGGATTAAACCACTGAAAAACAAGTACGATTTCTGCAAGCAAAAGATCAATAGTATGTTTTTGCTCAATGTGAATTTTTTCATGCAGCAAAATCTGATTGTACGTTTCCCATTCGTATTTTTCAGGATTTATAAAAATATTATTAGCAAAAGAACAAGGTGCTTTATCGCCTGTTATTTCGACAATTCTAAATTTTCCATCCCGAATAATCTCTGATGTGTACGCTCTGTAAAATAATATAACAGCTTGCATCAAAAAATTAAGCGCAAAAACAATGACACCAAACCAATACAAATACACTATCCACTGCATGACCAAAGCCATATTAAATTGTTGCTTTGTTTCATTTACTAAAACTTCACTTACAGGAAGTGGTTTTAGCTCAGCAATTGATTCTTTTGCAACTGTTTTTTTTATGGAAGGAATGGCTGCAGTTGCTTTCTGTTTTTGAAGGGAGAATTGCTGCGGAATCGGAAGCAACGGCAAAGTAAAAGCTACTAGCATGCATCCAAGCAAAACAAATCTATTCAAATTATAAAAAGTTTCTTTTTGCAAAAGCAGCTTATAAAACATAAGGCAAGCAAAAAGAATAAGCGCTGTGTATAGAATATAAGGTATCATTTAGAATCTTTTTTTATCATGTTTACGATTTCGTCCAATTCATTTTCGGTTAATTTTTGCTCTTTAGCAAAAAAGGCAAGCATTCGTGGATACGAATTATCAAAATACTGACTCACAATATCTTTCAGCGCAAATTGTTGATATTCTTCTCTTTGAATTACCGGAAAAAAGCAATGCATATTCCCTATTGTTTCCCGATTTAGAAACCCTTTTTCTTCTAATATTTTGACAATCGTCGCAACACTATTATAATGTGGTTTCGGATCTGGCAACAATGGAATAATATCTCTGATGAAGGCTTTGTTTAAATCCCAAAAAACCTGCATAATCTGTTCTTCTCGTTTGGCTAATTTTATCATAGTAGAAATCTTTTGACAAATATAACTACTAATTAATTAGTAGCAAAACTAATTGGTTAATATTTATACTAATTAATTAGTTAAACCAGTAAATACGGAATATTCAGGTAATGATTTTTTACCTTTAACAACTTTAGGAACAATTAATTACAATATCAAAATGAAGTATTGATACAAAAACCAAGATATTTTTGATCTATTAAATTAATGCCGTCGGAAGTTCGTAGAAAAATTTCAGGAGAAAGAAAGAAAGAAAGAAAGAAAGAAAGAAAGAAAGAATAAAGTTGCTTTTTTTGTCAATTCCTGACGAGAAGATTGAATATTTTAGTCTTCCAAGCTAATCTTCTTAGTCCTAATTTTTGAAATCGAAATCAAAATCACAGACAAAACCACAAAAGCGATTAAAACAAATAATCCGTTTACGAGAGCCGTCTCAAAACCTAATTTAGTTACGTCAATAAAAGGATAAGGGTAAAAATTGGTCATTATTCCGTGAAATAAAGTATAAAAAATATAAATGATCGGATATACGAGCCAGAAAAAAATAACTTTAAAAGAAATCTTCTCGGGACTGACAAAAAACAGCCAATAGAAGAAAAATAAAACTGGAACAACAGTATGAAATATTTCGCTTACAATAAGATGATGTCCTTTCAAATCAATGATTGGGCGAAGAAGCAAATTAAAAACAATTCCCACAATTAGAATATAAACTGTTATAGCAGTGAGAGTTGTACATCTCTTAAAAAATGAATTCAGTTTAGAACTTCCGCCAAATAACAACATTGCGCCACAAAGAAAAACTATCGCATTAGTTAAAATTGTAAAAAAACTAAAAAAACGAACTGCAGCGCTAAAAAAAGTAAATTCAGGATTTTTTACCAGTAAATAAAACTGTACAGGCAAGGCGAATAATTCTAAGGCAAAAATAATACCCAGCAAAATCTCCCCTTTTATTTTTGTGGTATTTTCTCTTTCCATATTTCGCTAAAAGTCAGATTACTAAAATAAGGATTTTATTCGAAATATTTACAGCACTCTTTTCTGTTTCTCACTCTCAGCAATCGTTTTTTCAAGCCTTGACAGTTGTGTTTTTTCCTGCTTGGCACTCATAATCCAATGAATCATTACTTTTTTATAAGAAGGCGCTTGCTTCTCAAAATATTCCCAAGCGATTTTATTGCTTTTAAACTGTTTTTTGTAAACTTCTAACAGCGGAACTGGTTCTTTTTCATGCGAATAAATTTTAGACTTATTTTCAGTTCTAAAACTAAAGGCTTTCAAACCTGCATCTGTCATAAGTCCAGATTTAGTCAAATCTTCTATCTTCTGAATATTAATCGCACTCCAAATACTAGAAGGTTTTCTTGGAGTAAAACGTATCGTATAACTTTCCGTATCAATAGATTTTCGAACACCATCAATCCAACCAAAACAAAGCGCTTGATCAACCGATTCTGGCCAGCTCATAGAGGGCTTTTTGCTTGTGACTTTATAAAAACCAACTAAAAGTTCTTTTTCTTTCTGATGGTTTTTCTCGAGCCATTTTCTAAAGTCTGATTGATCTGCGAAAAATGTTGGTTCCATTTTGTCCTTTATTTTCCATAAATATATAATATTCCAGACAAAAAATCCGCTTCTAAATTGAAGCGGATTTTTGTTATATTTAACTTCTCTGGACTTATGCTTTACATCTTTAATATTTCTACTCTTTAAACAAATCATCAATCAGTTTAATTTTTACACTTTTACAATGAGACTTGTTCTCGACCTCTATAAAGATATATTTAAACAATTCTTCTTTCATTTTTAAATGTAATGACAAACTCCTAATTTAATTATCTATTCTTTTTGAAAAAGCCCTTGAAAATAAATCAGAATTTAATTCTACTGTACTTTCTCCCCCTGAGAAATAGAGCACAAAGTGTATTTTCATTTTTGAAATATTGTTATCAAAATCATCTTGATGTATATTAAGATAAAATTTCGAAATTGTCATAGTTTCGTCCGGATAAATTGCTGATGTACCAATATTACTTAATTTTGATTTTTTTTCGCTTACTCTTGTCATGGTAAATTGCTTATCAATGTCATCTCTATCCCATGCTACTGTCATTGTATCAGGTACATTATCCTCAAAATATGTATTTAATTTATATTGATTTACTTCGATATCACCAACGTTATAAGCTTGTATAAAAATTTGAAATTTTAAAATTTTATTTTCAGTCTCAATAAATTTTAAGCTAACCTGCTCTAAAATAAGTTTTCCCTTTGATTTTCGACCATATAAGTTTCTAATTTCATACTCTTCCATTGCAACTGATCGAAAATCATATCTTCTGTAGTATCTTTGATCCTTTGATGACATATGAGGAGCATCGACGCTTTCAGGAATCTGTACTACATAAATTGTTTCCTTTATGTTTCCATTATTTCGTATTGGAAATATTTTTAAACCATTTATATTTCTTTGAATTGTAGAGCTTATTACTTGCTCAAGCCATTCTTTCGTATATTCATGTCCATCGATAAATGATAAACTGCTCGCTTTATGATTTTCTTCCGATAAACCGTAAATAATAATACCCCCACTAGAATTTGCAAAAGCTGATACGTCTTTTGAAATTTCTTTTTTTTTCGACTCTTCTTTTGACAAAGCTGGAGCCGCTTTAAAATCTACATATGGAGATTCCTCAATACCGTTTGTAATTAATGATTGAATAAACTCAATATCATATGTTTCTTTTTTATGTATTTCCATAAAAGCGATATTTTCTTTCAAACATACAATAATTGTTGAAGGAAAAAAAACTGTAGTAGAGTAGCATCCGTTTAATTTTCTTTTCCTTTTATTGAAAATTGAGAATCCGTTTGTCCAAATAGTAATGCTAAGAAAAGGATAAAACTACATAGTAAAAAATAAGATTTTTACACGCATTTATAGTTAGCCTTTTTTTTAAATTAATTAATGCTTATCTGAATTGACGAAACTGGGACTTTGTTCCCTACCATCGCCTTCAATTGAATATTTTCTTTCTTACCATTCGATTGAATAATAGCAACACATTTCCCATTAAACAATTTACAAGAATTCGCTTTAAAAGAATCTAGATTAGCCTGATAACCATTATCGACTCCAACTAGTTTTCCTCCGCCAGTAACTTCAAAATTAACTAAATCCATTGCGTTTGGCACTAAATTGCCATCTTTATCAGTCATAGAAACGGTTACGTAAACCAAATCATAAGTATCATTTTTGATTGAAGTTTTATTTGCTTGCAAATCTAATTTAGAAGCTTCACCAGCTGTATGAATTTCTTTCTCTAAAACTACTTTTCCGTTCTTTCTTGAAACAGCTTTTAATGTTCCTGGTTCAAATTTTACACGCCAAGAAATATGCAAATCATCATTTTGTTTTGCTTTTTTTCCTAAAGATTTTCCATTTAAGAACAATTCTACTTCATCAGCATTATTGTAATAGGCCCAAACTTCTACTTCCTGATCTTTTTTCCAGTTCCAATGCGGTAAAATATGCAGAACTGTTTTGTTCGACCATTCGCTTTGGTACATATAATACACATCTTTTGGTAGTCCGGCTAAATCTACAATTCCGAAATAAGAACTTCTTGCAGGAAACGGATACGGATCTGGTTCACCGATATAATCAAAACCGGTCCAGATAAATGTTCCCGCCATGAAATCCTGTTTTTTAATTGTTTTCCAGTTCTCTTCGTGCGTTGCTCCCCAATACGATTTTACCTGATCGTAAGCCGAAACCGTCCAATCTACATTTCCGTCAAACGGAGCGCCGTGTTTTGTTGGCCAAGCTTTAATTCCATCGGGAAAATCATAATGACCACGCGTTTCTAAAGCCGAAACACTTTCTGAAGCCAAGATTTTTTGTCCTTTAAAACGAGCTGGAAAATCTTTATAATCCTCGTGTTTGTAATTGAATCCTAAAAGATCTAAAGCACCAGATTGATAAATAAAATTCTTCTCAATAATATTTTCGGTTAAAGCCGAAGTTACGGGACGAGTTGTGTCTAATGATTTTACAATTTTAGCTAATTCTATCGTAATCGCAATTCCAGTCGAATCAAATTGTTCTCTAATTTCGTTTCCAATGCTCCACATCATAACCGACGGATTATTACGGTCTCTTTTGATAAAATCTTCTAAATCCTGTTTGTGCCAAGCATCCCAATCTTTGTGGTAATCATTGGTTACTTTTTTCTTTTTCCAAACGTCAAAAGCTTCGTCCTGAACAATAAAACCCATTTCGTCGCACAATTGCATCATTTCCAAAGAATGCGGATTGTGAGACATTCTGATAGCATTTGCTCCCATTTCTTTCATCAAAGTCAGTTTTCTTCTAACGGCATGAATGTTTTCTACCGCACCTAAAGCACCGTTATCGTGATGCAGACAAACGCCGTATATTTTCGTTGGAACTCCGTTTAAAGAAAATCCTTTCTCTGAATCAAAATTAAAATATCTAAATCCAAGCGGCGTTTCATAATTGTCAACCAACTTCGATTTCTCATAAACTTTGGTAATCACCTTATACAAATACGGATTTTCTGTACTCCATAATTTCGTCTGATTCAAAACCAAATCATGAATCTTTTTTTCTGATGTTTTAGCGCCGATTTTTTCTGTTGAAGTAAAATTTGCTACTTCTTTATTCTCAGCATTTAAAATAGAAGTAACCAGTTTAAAATCTTTCGCCGAAGCATTATCATTATCAATGGTAACTTCTAAATGTATTTTTGATTTTTCCGCAGAAACTTCAGGAGTTGTTACAAAAGTTCCCCACTTCCCTACATGAAGTTTTTCACTTGCAACCAAACGCACATTTCGATAAATTCCAGAACCTGTGTACCATCTCGAATTGGGCTGAGAATCATTATCAACTTTTACGGCAATCAAATTCTCTTTTCCAAAGTTTAAATACTGCGTTAAATCATAACCAAAAGAAATATAACCATTTGGACGAATTCCTAATGATTTTCCATTTATGAAAACTTCGCTGTTCTTAAAAACACCGTCAAATTCAATTGAAACCGTTTTGTTCTTCCAGTTTGCAGGAATAGTGAAAACTTTGCGGTACCAGCCTTTTCCAGCAGGTAAAAATCCTTGTGCCTGCTTTGTTTTATTATCCTTATCAAAAGCGCCTTCAATGCTCCAATCGTGCGGCAGTTGAAGCGTTCTCCAATCTGATGCATTATAATCAGCTTTAACTGCTTCGGCATAATCACCTAACTTGAAGTTCCAGTTTTTATTGAAGTCTTCGACTATTCTAGCTTGTTTTTGTGCAAAAATGGATACTGAAAACAATAACGCAATTGTAATTTTTTGAAATATGTTTTTATGTTTAATCATAAATATGTTTTTTATTCTAATCGTATTATTCTGTAGAGACGCACCGCAGTGCGTCTAACAAACAGTATGGACAATTGGAGCGTAGACGCACTGCGGTGCGTCTCTACAATGCAATCCTAATTAAACCTTTGTCCCTTTGCCTCTTTGAACCTAAATAAAACCTATTGAAATTCGAAATTGTCCAACATTAATCCCTTCAAATCATCACCTTCCAACGTAATCTTATACGTTCCAGCATTAATATAACCACCTGAAGTTGTGTTCAAAATTTTCCATTTTTCAGGCGAAGAGAAAAACTCAATCGTGTCATTTCGCATTAAAATTCCGTACGCATCCTCCATTTTAAACTTCACTTTCAACGGAGTTTCATTTCGATTCATAAATTTAAAACGCATTAAATAAATTCCAGCAACACCAGGTTTTACTTCAAACTCGATACTGTTATTGGTCTTTTTAGTGAATTCAATATAATCGGCTTTTTTGAAATTTCCTTTTTCGATTCCTGTTCCTGTTGTTTTTGTCTTTTCTGCTTCGATAATTAGAACTGGTCTCGAATCGTCTTTTTCGCCCATATCGTAAGTTGGAACAATGGCAATTGTATTTATAATTTCAGTATTATCAAAAAGAATTTTCTCGTCTTTTTTTACTTTTTTAGTGAAAACATCAAATGAAATTCCGTTGCTGTTTTTCGCTTTTTCTTCTATTTTTTTATAATCTGAAAGCCCTTTTAAAGTCTTTATTTTAGCATCAACTAAAATATAAACAGTCGATTCTTCTTTAGCTGTAAACGAACCTTTATTTTTAGAATGAGATGAAAACTGTAAATAATCTGCTCCAAAAACTTCCGAAGGTAATTCGGTAAAGACAATATCAGAATCTGAATATTGTTTTGAATTAATATCCAGCCATGAAGCTACTTTGTTGGTTTTATGATAAGAATCTAAAACCAGATTTTGAATGTTTTTTGAAGATTCGGATGCTGGTCTTGCGTGAATGTCTTTTGTCGCAATGGCAATGGCAGAAATAATCGCCTGAGAAGCCTTTGCATTTGGAAACGAAATCACAATTTTTCCGTTTGTGCTTTTTACTTTGAATGTCTTTTTCAGCGCATTATCATGTCCTGCTTCTGCCCAAATATCGAAATCTTTTAGAACTACATTATCATTAATTGCAACATCAAACAAACGCCAGCCTTTACAATCCATTCCGCCTCCAGTTCCGTACCACGGTTCGGTGAAATATAATTCGATTAAATATTCTCCATCTGATGCAGGAAATTCATAACGTAATTTATCAACGCCGTATCTAAAACTTTGAAATAATTCTGAGTCTTTTGTTCCGTTTATTGGATCGAAAGTTTTTCTTTGACTGGCAAAAAAGTCTGGAAGTTTTTCAAAATTATCGGTCCATGATAAAGAACCCCAAGTATTTTGACCGTTTTTATGTGTATCGGTAAACCAAGTGTTTCCAGCAGAATCCCTTAATTCTGAACCTCCGCAATTGACTCTGTAAATATAATTGTAACCGCTTTTTGCTTTTGTAATATCTGATTTATCCGTTGTTAAAGCATCAAAATTTGGTGCTTTTGGTAGATTATTTAAAACGATATAATCTTTGGCAACTGCTTTTCCGTTTACATATCCAACGGCATACAAAACATTGTATTGAATGTTGACTTTGTTAAACTGAAAATGCTGTCCGATTCCTGGATTTTTTAGTTTCCCTAAAGAAGATTTATTCACATCATTAAACAATTCTACTTCATCACAATTCGAATAAATATCAATTCCGTTTTTGATTCCAGATTTTTCCCAACGGCTTGGCCAGGTATGCGAAACGATATAAACCATCGGATTGGTTTTGTTCGAAACATAATTCGCACGGTACATATAAAACGCATCCAAAGGTTCTCCCCAGATCGTAAAAAGTCCTTTGTAATTTACTGGACCGACTTTATCGATATCTCTAAATCCCTCTCCATTCTGCACTCTTCCCGGATTTTCATGTGAAGCAAAAAGCCAGTTGAATTGTCCCGCAATTTTATCACGAACCGATTCAGCTTCTCTAACTTTAATTTCCATTAACTGAGAAAAACGGTTTTCGCTTAAAGTTCCTTTTTGGTCAAACTCGCCTTCTGTATGTAAATCGGCTGAACGCCATGCGCCGTATTCTCCGTTTAATAATTGAGTGGTCATTTCCAGATGGTATTTCAACGGATCTCCGCCATAAGTTCCCGACCAGTTTTGAACGACATTCCAATCTGTTCCTTCTCCTCCGTTACAAGTTGTTACGATTCTTTGAGAAGCTGATAACGGATCCATTTCGCGGATAATCTGTGTGCATTCTTCGGCAAATTCCTTCGGAATCGTACTTTCGTTCTGCAATCCCCACATTACTACAGACGGACTGTTTCTACGTTCTTTAATCCATTCTCTTAATAAGGTTTTAAAGTTTTCTTTAAACTCAGGTGTATCGTACCAAATATGAGCTGAAAACTGACTCCAAAACAAAATTCCGTTTTCGTCTAATTCTTTTTGATATAATAAATTATGAGGCTGATGTGCTTCTCTAAAAGCATTAAATCCGCCTGCTTTGATCTGTTCGATTCGAGAATGAATCATTTCATCTGAAAACGAATGACTTTTTCCAATTAAATGTTCGTACTCGCAGACGCCATTTATAAAAACAGGTTCGTCATTAATAAAAAAACGATTGTCTTTTCCGTCACGGCTAACAGGCCAGCTTACCCAGCGAATTCCGTAAGGCGTTGTTAACTGATCGATTATTTTTCCGTTTTCGTAAACTGAAGTCACCAATTTATACAAATACGGATTCGATGGCGACCATAATTTCGGATTTTGAATCTCAGGAAGGGTTTGTGCTATTTCTTTTGTTTCTCCTAAATTGATTTTGTTGTCGCTTTTTGTAATGACAACTTTCTTTCCTGAAGCATCCAAAAGAATATTTTCGATGGTTAAATTTCGCGGTGAAGTGCCATAATTCTTGATTTCTGTAGTTGTATGAAGAATCGCTTTTTGTTTGGAAACCGATTTATCATTCCAGATATGAACACCAAACGGCTGAATTCTAATATCGTTTGTAATTACCAAAGAAACTGGCCTGAAAATTCCCATTGGCTGAGAACCTTCAGAAAACCCCCATTCTCCCGAACAGCCACCGCAAACCCAAGGAAGATCGGCAATAAAAGAGGGATGCGCTGCTTTTACTAAAATGATATTTTCTTTATCGAAAGAAACCGATTTTGTAATATCTAAGGTGAAAGTAGTTCTTCCGCCTTTGTGTTCGCCCACTTTTTTACCGTTTACCCAAACTGTGGCATAAGAACTTACACCTTCAAAATAGAGAAAATGTTGTTTTGAACTCTCTTTTCTATCAAGTTTTAGCGTTTTTTTGTACCAGGCAGTACCATGTAAATTTCCATGTTTTGTTCTTCTGAAACCATAATACTGATCCCAATTGTGAGGCACACTTACCCTTTGCCAATTGGAATCAGTTTTTGGATTTTCTACAAAATCTTCTTCTTTCAGCGGAAGATTATCCAGTATTACGGTTTCCCAAGACGAATTCAGTGAAATTTCTTTACGAAACTTCCCCGAATCTTTGCTCTGACTCCAAACAGAGCAAAAGCTTGAGAAAAAACAAAAAATAAAAAAAACTATTCTATTCATATTTTCTATGTCCTGCAAGGTTTTCAAAACCTTGTAGGTTTATTTATAACGTTCATTTTAGATATCTACAAGGTTTTGAAAACCTTGCAGGAAACTTATATGTTTTTTTGACACAGACCTAACAGGTTTTTAAAACCTGTTAGGTCTAAATTAACTACGAGTTTGCGTGAGGGATGGCAGTGGAGCTCTCCCGATTTTTCATCGGGAAGCGGGAACGTACAGCCCGACCCGGAGGGACACGCCCAAATTATTTTTTTTTCTAAACTTTATTATACCTACAAGGTTTTGAAAACCTTGCAGGAACGCAGATTAATAAAACAACCAGTCAATAGCTGCTTTTTCTCCTGCATCTATATATCCAACATCACGTGGTGTTATGGTTTGATCTGCATCGATAAAACCTAAAATCAATACTTTCCCTTTTCCTAAATCTAATTTATTTTCGCCTGGCTGGAAAGTGTACGTATGAATGTTTACACGTGGCAAATCTTTCAAATTCATCGCACTTGCCAGAATAACTTCGGCTTGACCGTGCGCATTTCCTGCTGCGTCTGTTTCCAAACTTGGCGGTAATAAAAATCTCTTCTGATCTGAATTGAAATATCCTACCACTAATTTAACCGCTTTTGTATTTCTAAACTTCAAATGTGTTCCTTTTTCGTTTTGATCGTTTTCTACAAAAGAATAACCTCTTAAATTCTGAAGTTCTGGAGCAATTTTAGTTAATTCAGAAATGTCTGTTCCATACACTTTTGTCCCTGTTTTCACTAAATAAGTTCCCGGTTTTTCATCTATAAAAGTTACTTCGGCTGGTTTCCAAGGTTTTCCTTCTTTGGTTTCAATTTTACCATCTTTAGAAGATTTTAGCTTCTCTAGATTTCTTTTAAAATTAGCCAATTCACGCTCATAATGCGGTAATAATTCAGCCCAAGTTTTGTTGTTTCCGTCGTCTCCTCCAATCGGGATTCGGCGTTGAGCAGTCTGCATACTGTTAGCATAATAGTACGTATCTTTTGTTAGTTTTACCAATAACTCATAATACTCAATACTTTTTTCTAAATGAGGCAAAGCTTTGTCTAAGTCAGTAATATCATTTGAATAACTGTATCTTAAAACCAATAAAGCTGCTTTTACTTTTTCTGAGAAGAAATCGGCAAAAGCCTTATAAGCATGCATATCATTTTTAAGACGTTCAAATTCTTCTTTGTCTTTGGTTACACTTGCTTCAGCTTTGTCGATTGCTTCAACAGCTAATCTTCCGTGTTCTGTAATTTCAGCAATAATCTGCGTTGGAAGTTCGCCCGAATGCGGTTCTTTATTCCACTCTTTTTTAGCATATTCTAAAAGCAATTCGCCCGCTGGTCCGCATGATTCGTGGAATCCTGGATAAACTCTCCATTTTGACGGATTGACCAACTGACTTTCAAACATTCCCAACAATAAAGTCTGACGGTTACCTTCTGTAATTCCGAAACGTCTTAATGTTTTTGGAGCAATTTCTCCTGTTTCTTCGTACGCTTTTAAAATGTTATTTGCAGCTTCCTGACTCGTTCCAAATTTCGCTGCTAAATCATTATCCCAATATTTAACTTCTTCGTTTCGATCTCTTTTGCTGTCCCAAGCGTATCTTGCCCAAGCTTTGTACCAAATCCAGTCACGATCCATTTCTAATAAACGTTCTCCCGATTTCGTTTTATCTGCCGAATATGGCCAATCCCAATAAGAAGCCTGCGGATATAAATGTAGCGCATTTGCTCCATGAACACTATGCATCGCTTTTACCGTTTTCTGAATAAAATCTGGTGAACCGTATCTAAAAGGTTCTAAATTAGCCAAAATATGAACGTTTTCAATGTGAATTGATTTAAGGGCACTCAACTGTTTGTGCGTTTCTCCCCAAGGTCCGCCCGGCGTATAAGTCGTTAAAGATTCTCCTGTATATTTACTTTCTGTATATAAGTTTTTGTATAACGGAAGTGATTTTTCCATAACCAAAGGTCCGTCTGTATCGTGAGAACGAAGGATAATTGGCGGTTCTTCTGTTTTTCCTAATGCTTGTAAACCGTCACGAACACCCGGAATAATAGTTTTGGTAAACCATTCTACATCATCATCAACGGTATTGATTGCTTCTCCCAAACAAACCATTAATCCAACATTTGGATATTTTTCAATGAATGCTGCAATAGATTTTCTCGTGTAATCTGACAACAAAGGCGTAATAGGTCTTGAACGATCTTGAGTTTTAATGTTGTAATGCTCTGCAAAAGGCTTAGAAACAATAATATTATAAAACATCTGAATTACCCAGATCCCTCTCTTGTTGGCTTCAACCGTTAAGAATTTATAGATTTCCTCATTCTTTTTGAAATCTTCGTCGCTAACTTCAACTGCAAACGGATATTCTTTTAATTTTACTAAAGAAGCAAAAGGATGACCGTTCCATAAGTACAAAGAGTTCATGCGGTTTTCTACCAGCATATCTAAATATTTTATCCATAAAGCTTTATCATAAAACCACGGGAAAGTTTCTGGCGTATACGGATATTCATAAACATCACGACCTGGAAGATAAACCGGTTTCTGCATTCCGATGCAAGCGCCTCTCAAAACCATTTCTGGACTATCGTCAATATTAATTTCTGAAGGAAATTTTCCTGAAGCTTTAATTTTATCTGTTAATTCTAATGCGCCATACAAAGCTCCAGAAGCATCTGTTCCTTCAATATAAATTACGTTATTCTGAGTGCGAATCTGAAAACCTTCTTTCTTGGTTAATTTGCTATCGTCAATTTTAGCGTTTTTAGCATTTTCCTTCCAGAAATCGGTTCCTTTTTCTCCAATTACAATTACTTTATCTTTTGATTTTTTGAATTTATCAGAAGAAGCTACACTGAATCCTTTTGCTGAAAGGGTTTCTGATAATTTCTCTGCTCCAAATTTTGCTCTTGGCGAACTCGGATCACTCACAACTGTGATGTTCTGCGCTGTCGCGAAAGAGACGTAAAGACATAAAAAAAGTAATTGTAAATATTTCATAGTATGCTGTTTTTGGGTATTCATTCTAAAAATAATCTGCTAAATCTGCCTGATCTGCGTGAAAAATATCTCTCGCAGATTTAGCAAATTCGGCAGATTTATAGTGAAAAATTGTGTTGTTTAACGATTACATATTGATCACTGTTTATTGTTTAATTCTGGAAAATCTTCTTCAAATAAGCTACGTTTGCTCCGTAATTGGCTTTTACATTATGCACTTGCGTTACGTCGCGAGAACGCTCTACAATTAGCCATCCGCTCCATTTCATTTCATCCAAAGTTTGTTTGATTTTTGGCATATCGATCGCTTTGTCATTTTCTAACCAAAACTGATCGGTATTCGAAGCGTGAATTTGAGCTACATATTTCTTTCCTAATATTTTTAGTTCTGATGAAATATCTCTTTTATTATCTAAAGCATTCGCAAAATTGAAAGAGCTTTTAATATATTTTGAGGCAACTTCATCTAAAAGCTTTTTCTCTTCTGTCGCGTCTAAAGACGTTTCAATCGCAATTACACCGCCAATTTTACCAACTTCTTTTCCTGCCCATTGCAGTCTTTTAATTACTTCTGGACGTAGTTCTGGATTTTTAACTAAATCGGTTTGTGTTCCTAACGGAAGATAAGCTACTTTTACTTTCATGTCTTTCATAGCTTTGATACAATCCGTAATCATCGGTGTGATTTCTCTTGTCGCAAAAGACTGTGCATAAAATCCAGACATCGCAATTGAGCTGATTCCAACGCCAGTTTCTTTCGATTTATCTAAAAACTTTTGTCTTTCAACTGGGTCGCCTAGTTTGCTATCAAAAGTTGGTCTATTTCCTAAACCTCCCATATCGAGTTCGATTCCATCCGCTTTTATTTCAGCTGCTAAACCAAAAGCGCCTAATTTTTGTCTTTTTAAAATCATCCAATCGCAAACTGCCACTTTATATTTTTGTTTTTTGGAAGACTGAGCCGTTACACAGCTATTGAATGTTGTTGATAGAACAACAAGCAGCGCAACAATTAAATTTTTATTTAGCTTCATGTTATTTGGTTTTACCATTAAGGCATTAAGGAAATTAAGCTTCAATACTTTTTATAATTATCCATTAGAAAATGAAGAAAATTAAGCTTAGTTTTCTTTTTAAAGAATAAATAGATACAGCAACTTAACTTTCTTAATCTCTTAATGGTTCAATTTATTTTACTCTTCTTCGGCTTTTACCGCTGTAACTACTTTTCCTTCGTCGCCTGGCCAGATTCCGTTTTTGATCGGAAGCGCCACTAATTTGCTTGGATCGATTTTTACATATTTCAGTTTTTCTCTTCTCCAAGTATACACGATATGCACCATTCCGTCTGAACTTTGAATAATTGAAGGATAAGAATATTGGCTGATTTTTGAATCTTCTAAAACCAAAGCAGCATTCCAGTGAATTCCGTCTTTAGAAACCGAAACGTTTAAAGGCGTTCTTGGCCCTTTTGCTTCTTTTCCCGGAGGAAGTACGTGATTATAAACCAGTAAATGTTTACCATCTTTTAGCGTTACAGCATCTGTTCCTGAGTTGTTATTTGGAAGTCCGATTAACTCTACATCCGACCAAGTTTTTCCATTATCTTTTGAAAATGTACTGAAAATAGCTCTATTTCTAGTTCTTCCAATAGCTTGGATGCTTCCGTCTTTATGAAATAAAATACTTGGCTGAATCGCATTGATTTTTTGTTTTCCTCTTGGAAGCGTATCGCCCATTACCCAAGTTTTTCCGAAATCTGGAGTAGATTCCATACGAAGTCTCCAGCCGTCGCCTTCAATGCTTGACGGACATAATAAAGTTCCGTTGCTTAATAAAACTGGTTTATTTTTGATTGGGCCTAAGAAACCGTCTGGCATTTTTTGAGCCTCAGACCACGTTTTTCCACCATCAGATGAAGTTCTGATTACGCCCCACCATTCCGATGGTTTTGGTCCTATTTTGTAGAATAACATTAAATCGCCTCCTGGTATTTGATATAAAACCGGATTCCAAGTTGGTAATCTCGGCCCTTCTTTCATCACACCATCGGCAACTTTTACACCTTCTCCCCATTTATCACTTCCTTTTGGTTTAATGGCCACATAAATGCAAACATCTGGGTGTCTTTCGTGAGTTCCACCAAACCATGAGGCAACTAAATCACCATTTGTAGCTTCGACAATTGTAACGGCGTGGCAAGACGGATAAGGTGCTTTATCATAAATAAATTCATCTACTAAAATTCCTTCTTTCCAAGTCTTTTTCTCTAAAGCCGATTTACAACTTCCTAAAAGGAAAAGTCCAAACAAGACAAATGCTAATTTTGCTAACTTCATTCTTAAATTAAATTATGAATTATTTTTTTTGACTATAAATACATACCCAACATTTTTTTAGGCAAAAATATTTATTAAGTGTAAAAATAACACTAAAAAATTAACAATGTATCCTGTACTGTCCCGAATTATTAAAAATGTAAATTATTTAACGTTTATCGCATAATTACCTGACGAAAGTGTAACTACTGTTTGATTTTTTTCTGTTGAATAAACATAAGAAGTCTTATCTAACTTTTGCTTATTTACAGTTATTGCTGAAACATTCGTTGTTGGTAAATACACAATTGCAGAAGTATTAGCTGGAATCGTAATATTCCAAACCAAAGCTTTTTTATCTTTTTTCCAATCACTTTTAATTGTTCCGTAAATCGATTCGTATAAAGCATTTACATAAGTCAATCCAGCATTAAAATCAGGTTTCATGATAATTTGTTTGAAGCCTGGAGTTTCAGGATTGCTTTTGATTCCTGCCATATTTTCGTAATACCAAATCAGTAAGTCGCCTAAAAGCATGACGTGGTTTTGCGAATTCATTGCAGGATCTGCTGTATTCCCGTTCCAAAGTTCCCAAATGGTTGTGGCACCGTTTTCGACCATATAACCCCAGCTTGGGTATGTTTTATTTGAGGCCAGTTTGAAAGCCAAGTCTCCACGACCAAAATTTGTTAATGTTCGCATTAAAAACTGTGTTCCAATAACCCCAGTGCTTACATGACCGTTTTTAGTCACTTCCACTTCGTGTACCAGATTTTCGAAAACTTTTTGCTCTAATTCTTCTGGAACCATTCCGAAAGTTAAAGGCAGTAAATTAGCCGTTACCGTATTATTAGCATAATTGTTTTTAGCTGCATTAAAATATTTGGCGTTAAATGCTTTTTTTATTCTTGAAGCTAATTCGTCATAATGTTTAATGTCATTTTGCGCATTTGCAATAACAGCAAACTTTTTCATGATATTTAGAAGCTGATAATAAAACGCACTCGAAATCAATTCACCATCTGTTAAACGTGAAGGATCTTTCGAACGAATTAATTCCAACGATTCTGGCGGAACGCACCAGTCGCCGTATTTGTCTTTGGTCATGATATCATCAACCAAATAGTTTTCTTCCATATAATCCATCCATTTTTTCATCGACGGATATTGTTTTTCCACTACTTTTTTATCTCCAAACTGTTGATACAACATATCAGCAACTGTAATATAAGTTCCCGGCCATGTCACATTATCTCCATAATAACGCCAAAACGCAGGCGCAACATCCGGAAGTCCACCATCAATGGTTTGTGAGTTTTTAATATCATCTAACCATTTTGCATATAAAGTCTGATTATCAAATAAGAAACTTTCTCCGTAAGCTCCAGTTGTTCTGTCCCCCAACCAAGGCTGACGCTCGTTTCTCTGCGGACAATCGATTGGCATTCCTTTATAATTTCCGCTGATTCCCCACCACGCATTCTTAAAAATCTGATTCATTATTGGGTTCGAAGAATCAAAAGTTCCCGTTGTAGCAATATCATCGTAAACGACTTTTCCAACGAAATTTTCTAAACTTGGTTTGGTTTTAAATCCTGAAATTTCAACAAATCTGAAACCGTGAAAAATAAAACGAGGTTCCCAGACTTCTTCACCTTCACCTTTTAACGTATAAATATCAGTCGTTTTGGCATCACGTAGATTGGCAATGTATAACGAACCATCTGGCTGTAAAGATTCAGCAAATTTCATCGTGATTTTCTCGCCAGCGTTTCCTTTTACTTTCAATTGTAGCCAACCCACCATATTTTGCCCCATATCCAAGATATAAGTTCCTTTTGGTGTCTGTTTGATCGAAATAGGTTTTACTTCACGTTTTACCTTCATATTCGCCGAAATCTGTCCTTCGTAGAATCCGCCCGGTTCCTGAACATATTCTGCCGAAAGCCATTTTTTATCATTGAAATTAATGGTATTCCAGCCTTTCATTTCTTTACGGGCATCGTATTCTTCACCGTCGTATTCGTTGTTGGATAAAATCGGACCGTCAGTTGTAATTTTCCAAGTATCGTCGGTTCTGATTACGTCTTTGCTTCCATCTGTATATTCTACAAACAACTGCAAAGCCATTTTAGGATATCCAAAAGTCTTGATTTTATAAGGTTTGTAATCTTGACGCATCGTAAAAAAACGTCCGTTTCCTAAAATCGTTCCCAATGCATTTTTACCTTCCTGCAATTGCGAAGTCACATCAAAAACATTGTATTTTACATTCTTCGTATAATCCGTAGGAACGGGAGCTAAAACCTGATCTCCAATTTTATTTCCGTTAATGTATAACTCGTACAAGCCCATTCCCATGATATAAACTTTGGCACTTTTGACTTTCTTCTTCAAGTCGATTTCTTTTCTTAAATATCTGGCCGATAATCGCGAATACTGCGAAATACTATCTCCTGGAGAAGTTTTCTCATAGCCAACCCATCGTGTTGATTTCCAATCAGCATAAGTCAAAATTCCGATGCTGAAATGTGCTGTTTCTTTTGATTGAATTTCTCCTTTATTGGTAAAAATCGTTACTTTCCAATAAACGTCTTGTCGATCTTTTAGCTTTTTTCCGTTATAAATTACATTTACCGATTCATCGCTTTGCACTTTTCCACTATCCCACAAATCTCCATTTCCTGCATTTAGTTTTTCTAAAGATGAAGAAGCTAAAATTTGATAATGAGTTTGTTTTACATCATTTACGCTTGCTTTAATTTTCCAGCTTAGTCTTGGCTGTAAAACGTCAATTCCTTCTGGATTGGTAAGCATTTCGCATTTTAAATCACTCACAATTATTTTGGTTTGGGCTTTCGCCGAAATGGTGAAAAGTGAAATGATTATTGTCAGATGTAAAAAAAACTTTTTCATGATTTTATTTTATTGCCTTTGCGATGATTTTTGTTTCACGCAGATTTGGCAGATTTAAGCAGATGTTCACAGATTTTTATTATCATTTTACAGATTAGATTATGCATCAAAAAATCTATTTTAATCTGCTAAAATCTGCTTAAAATCTGCGTGAAAAATTCTGCGTAACAATTTTTAATTTTATTCAGAAACTAACTTCTCCAATCTTTCAGAAACCGCAATTTCCTTCCCGTTTTTAAAGATCCTAAAACCTTTTCCTTTATGATATTTTTCTCCCGTTTTATCCCAAAGAATGGTAATAATATTTCCATGATACAAAACATTATCCAAACAAAACCAATCCCATTTTTCTTGCGGAATCAACGGATTTACTTCAATCTTTTCATCTGCTCTCGGACGTAAACCAACCAATCCTGTAATCACTAAATCATTGAAAGTGGAATGGTTATAATAACGACTTCTTTCTCTGTCACCCATTAACCAGTAACCTGTTGTTTCGTCTAAATATTCTCCTAAATAGGGTTTTCCACGGTAATATTGCGATTGCACATACAAATCCATTTGCTTGAAATAATCTGTTTTCCCAACAAAATTCTGATTGTAATTATTCAAAACATTGGCTAAAGCCGTTAATGTCTGCGAACTTGCAAATGGCCAAATCGCCCCGTCCCATTCGCAGGTTCCTGTTCCGTGTGTTCTAAATCTTGGACTTCTTCTTTCCGCCGTTGTTAAACCAAACGGAGCCGAAAATCCTTTTTCATCCTTAATCTGCTCCCAGGCTTTTTCAAATCCTTTGTTTTGCTCTGGAAGATTAAAATACCACGGAATAAATCCAATCGCTTCTCTAACTTGTGCTAATGTATCTTTTTCTGTAAAAGTTTCAAAGAACTCACTTTTCTTATTCCACAATTTCGTTTCTACTAATTGTTGCAAAACGTCAGCTTTTGCCTTGAATTTTGCTTCAACATCTTTATCGCCTTTCAATTCAGCCATTTTAGAAATCGCTACAGCATTCCCGTACATATAACTGTTTATCGTTGGTCTTGCATTTTGCACTTTTCTTCCTCCGCTTAAAGATTCTTCCATTCCATCTTTCACATCATGTTGCCAGAACAAACCATCTTTGCGTTGGCGATCTTTTTCCCAAACGGCATAATCGGTAACCATATCTGGATACAAATCCAATAAGAATTTTTCATCTTTATTTACCAAATAACGATTATACAAAGCATCGGCTGTCCAACTGCTGAATTTATACAATTTGTTCATCGGTTTTCCATCATTTCCTCGATACAAAAGCTTCACATCCTGCTCAATGTATTTGGGATCATGAACCCATCTAAATTCGTTAATATGATGTCCCAAAGCACAACTAATCATATTGTATTTATCTGCATAAGAACGATCTACCAAAAACTCTGTAATTGCAAATCCCTGTGGAGTATTCTTAATATGTTTTCGAACGCTCCACCATCTGAAATAATAGATTTCCTCAAAATTCTGCTGTGGGCATTCAAACAACGGAATATTTTTTTCCATCCAAGCCCACGCACTGTCATTCGGAATCGCAAATTTTAAGTTTTCATCTTCCATTGTGTTGAAATAATCCACATAATGTTTAAAGTTTTTTTCTTTTAAAATTACTGATTTTCCTTTTTGAGAATGTTCCGCAGTCGATTTGCAACCGCTGTTTATACAAGCGATTACTATTGAAAGTGCTATTATTTTATGTTTGAAATGTTGTAACATATTCTAATTATTATTTTAAAACTAATTCTTTGGGCGTGTCCCTCCGGGTCGTGCTGTCCGTTCCCGCTTCCCGATGAAAAATCGGGAGAGCTCCACTTCCACCACTCACGCAAGAGACCTTTACGTTTTCTCACTCCTACAAGGTTTCCAAAACCTTGTAAGTGCTATATTTTATTTTTTCAACCCAATCTTGTCATTTCGACGAAGGAGAAATCTTCGTTAGAAACTCGACAAAGATTGGCGATTCACTTTACGGAGTTACTTGTGGAGATTTCTCCTTCGTCGAAATGACAAACTGTCCGTAAAACTGTAAATACCTAACAGGTTTTTAAAACCTGTTAGGATATGAAATTAATTCCCCGTAAAAGTATACGTCTGCCCTGCTTTCATATTCACATCGTAAATATTGTAAGTTGGCAATTGTACTTTAGGCAATTTTGCTTCATTAGAAATAATCGGTTTCTTCACTTCTACATCATAAAACAACGGATTCGAATTTTTTCCTTTTGCTTTTTTAAGCGAAGAACCTTTCAACGTATTCTCAACTTTCAATCTACAGTTTCCTCCTATTTTCGAATAGATTTTCAACTCCGAAACTTTATTATTTTTCCAAGTCATATCAATTACAAATCCGCCTCTGGCAACCAATCCTTTTATACTTCCATCTTTCCAAACTGTTGGTAAAGCAGGCAGTAAATGAATCGCATCTTCCTGACTCTGCATCAGCATTTCGGCAAAACCGGCTGTACATCCAAAATTACCATCAATTTGAAACGGCTGATGTGCATCTAACATATTCGGATACGTTCCGCCACCTTTTCTCTGATCCGCTGTTACCAAATGCAATTGATCCTGAATCAATTTATAAGCGTGATTTCCGTCTAATAATCTCGCCCACAAATTCACTTTCCACCCCATTGACCAGCCAGTAGATTCGTCTGTTCTGTAAATCAAGGATTGTTTAGCAGCTTCAAATAATTCAGGTGTTTTAATTGCTGAAATCTGATTACTCGGATACAAGCCATACAAATGCGAAACGTGTCTGTGATTGTCTTTTGGATTGTCCCAATCGTCCTGCCATTCCTGCAATTGATTGTATTTACCTACTTTCATTGGAGACATTTTTGCCAAAGCATCACTCACCTTTTTCGCATAAGCAGCATCTGGCGAAACCAAAGCCGAAGCTTCGATAACATGTGTAAACAAATCAAAAACCAATTGATTGTCCATTGTTGTTCCCGATGCAATTGTTGCTTTTCCTGTTCCTCCTGCGTGTGTATTTTCAGGCGAACTCGAAGGAACAACAACTAAATATTTTGTATTAGGATCAATAACCATGAAATCTAAAAAGAAATCAGCAGCGCCTTTCATGATTGGATAAATTTCTGCTAAATATTTTTTATCACCAGTATATAAATATCTTTCCCATAAATCCTGACAAACCCAGGCACCGCCCGTTGGCCACATTCCTGATGCTGCTGAATCTACCGGAGCGGTAACACGCCAAATATCGGTGTTGTGATGTAAAACCCAACCATTTGCATTGTACATCATTCTAGCTGTTTCTGCTCCTGTTACACTTAATTCTTTTGCCATTTGCACAAATGGTTCGTGCATTTCCTGTAAATTGGTTACTTGTGCCGGCCAATAATTCATTTCGGCATTGATGTTGGTCGTGTATTTACTATCCCAAGGCGGAGTGACCATATCGTTCCAAATTCCTTGTAAATTGGCTGGCTGTCCTCCTGGCTGTGAACTTGAAATTAAAAGATAACGTCCAAACTGGAAATATAAAGCAGCTAATTGCGGATCAAATTGTTTAGAGAAATCTCTAATTCTTTCGTTTGTTGGCTTTTTAACCAAATCATTTGAACCTAAATCTAAAGATACTCTGTTAAAGAATTTTTGGTAATAATCAACGTGCGCTTTCTTTATAGTTTCAAAATCTTTTGTTTCCGCTTTCGCTAAATAACCTTTGCTTTTCGCAATTTCATCTCCTGAAATATCCTGATAGTTTTTAAAGTTGGTTGCAATCGAAATGTATAAAGTCACTTCATCAGCCTTATTGATGCTTAAAACGCCGTTGCTGGCATCGATTTCTCCGCCTTTGTTTTTAGCCGTTAATCGACCTTGAAATTTTACTTTTCCTTTTACCCCTTCAAAGTTAGTTCCAACTCCCGAAAGGATAATCTGGTTTCCTTCTGTCGAAGCGACGGTTTTATCAATCGGACTGTTCATGAAAACATTACAAGTAATCTGTCCTGGCTGACTTGCAGAGAGTTTCACCACAATAACCTGATCTGAAAATGCGGTTAGAATTTCTCTTGTAAATTCGACGCCATTTACTTTGTATTTTACTTTCGCCGTCGCATTGCTGATATCTAAATCACGGTAATAATCGGTATATTTTTGATGTCCGTTGAATGAAATATAAACGCTTCCAAAAGTCTGATACGGCATTCCGTCATTGGTTTGCGACATAATATCTTTCGTAGCCAAATCTTGCGCTTCGTCAAATTTTCCATCAAAAATAAGCTGTCTTACTTTTGGCAAAGCCTCTATCGATTTAGAATGTGCGTTACTGTTTGGAGAACCCGCCCAAATCGTTTCTTCATTCAATTGCAAACGTTCTACTGCTGGATCACCAAAAACCATGGCACCCAAACGTCCGTTACCCAAAGGCAAGGCTTCGTTCCAGATTGCTGCTGGTTTATCGTACCATAATTTCAGATCACTTTGAGCTGTTGCTGTTAAGGAAAAAATTCCGATACAGATTGCCGCTACTTTAATTTTTAACTTCATAGTATATTTTTTTTCAGCCACGAATTACAGGAATTTGCGCTAATTTCTTTTTAATTTTTAGCCACAGATTAAAAGGATTATTTGGATTTCTTTTTTAATTAAATAATCTGTGTAAATCTTTTTAATCTGTGGCAGAAAAAAAAATTCGTGCCAATTCGTGAAATTGCTTCGCCTGTTCGCTATCGCTCGGGTCGTGGCAACGTCTATCTTATTTCTTAACCTCGTAAACTTTCAGATTTTTTTCTCCGAACATTTCATATAATTTGTTGATGTCTTTCAATGCATTTTTTGGCAGATTTTCAGCTTTGTTTCCAAAAACATATAATTTCTCATAAGGTTCAATCACACACGTCGATTCGTCGATTTCGCCTTTGTCGTTCTTCACTTTATTCAAATCTAAATTTAAATATTTCGCCATAAACGGATACAAAGCCATACGTTTCGAGATTCCGAAATCATGACCTTCTTTTGCAAAATGAGCATTTTCAACTAAATCTTTCTTCCCATATAATTCATAGGTTCTTTGGATAAAGGGAAATTCCAATTCTGGAACTGCTAATGTCCAGTCTTTTCCGTCAGAAACAATCAATTGCGGTTTTGGTGCCATCATCGCTGAGATTTCAGCGTTATTAGTTCCGTTACCGCATAAGTGAATCCCGCGTCCGCTTTCGCATGGACAACCGCCTGAGAAATGAGAAGAAACCATTACAACTGGCGCTGAAACTTTTACTCGATCGTCAATTGCAGCTAAAAACATCGTATGCGACCCCCCACCAGAACCGCCTGTAACGCCAACTCTTGACATATCAGCATTTTTTACCGTTGCTAAATAATCCAATAAACGAATTCCGGTTAAAACCTGAACCGTCGATGCAATACTATTTCTATGCGTTTCTTCTGGAAACTGCAATAACGATTCTCCCCAAGCAAATAAATCATACCCTACAACGATTGCTCCCATTTTGGCCATCATGGCACAACGGTACTGCTCGTCTTTTCTGTATCTTCCGTCGCCAAAATGTCCGTCAGGTGTTAAGATAACAGCTGCTTTTTTATTTAACGGATATGGTTTGTAAATCGATCCTGTTGCATAAACTCCCGGCAGAATTTCCAAAGCAATATTTTCAACACTGTAGTCTTTATAAATTCTTTTTGGAGTTAAAAGTGGTTTAGATTTTGGCATTGGGGGAGCCTTTTCTAATCCAAATGAGGTTATCATACAAGCTTTTAACTCCGTTTTGCGTTTTTCCCATTCTTCTTTAGTCGAATAAAGGTTTTCTAAGTAAAACAAGCGTTCTTTTCCTTTATCAACTGAAACTTTATGGTTTTCATACTTGCGTATGATGTAGGTTCCATCGGGTTGTTTGAAATACATCAATTCAAACGGTGCTAAAATATTAGTCAGCGAAAGTGGCAGATTTCCAGGTTCAATTCTCCAATCGGCATAATCCAGTTCTTTTCCTTTTAATAAACCTCTGTCGTCGTTGATTGTGACGTTAAAAAGAGTTTCTATTTTTTTCAGTGTTTCTGATACTGGTTTTCTAAAATTAGTGTCAGAAGTGCTTTGCGCATTGGCAAATGTCAAAGCAAAAATGGAAACTAGGATGATGTATTTTATTCTTTTCATTATTACATTTTTTTGATTTGCCTCCTGCTTTAGCTGGAAGAAAACAAATTGATTTCTAAAATTGGCTTTAACCGAACTTAATTATTTGGCTAAAGCCCTGTGAATTGTCTTATTTTGAACCTCCAGCTAAAGCAGGAGGCAATTAATTTTTTCTGTTTTTTTTCGAGTTTAATTACAATTCATAACTCATAACTCATAACTACAATTGACATTCTATTGTATAAATTCCTGATCCTAATTCTAAAAATGGCTTTTGAGCTTTTTCATCAAAACCTGCTCTAACTCTTCTATTATCAATTTTTATCTCTGAATTTTTAGCAACTGGTAATTTTACTGTCGCAGTTGTATTTACCGGAATCTGAACTGTCAAAATAAATTTGCCCTCTTTCTTTTCCCAAGAAGAAGCAATTTTTCCGTAAACCGATTGATAATCGGCTTTTACGAAAGTCATATCGCCAACCACTTCCGGCTGAATAAAGAAATGTTTGAAACCTGGTTTTTCAGGATCGGACATAATTCCTGCTAAACTTTGATAAAACCATTCTTCGATCTGTCCTAACATAAAGTGATTCCAAGAATTTCCTTTTCTCGGATCCCATTGCTCTGTTAAAGTGGTCAAGCCAAATTTAATCTGAAAACCATAACCTGGCGCATCGTAATGATTGTGCATTCTGTACATGGTTTCGTTTTCGCCGTTTCTCGCCAGAGTCTGGAATAAATAGCGATTTCCAACATCTCCTGTTGTCAAACGATCTCCTTTTTCTTTGATATCGACTAATAAATTCTTAATTACTGCCTCTTTATACTGTGGTTCTACGATATCCATAAATATCGGAACGGCATTGCTAAACTGGCTGTTTGTTCCGTATTGTTTGGTTTCTTCGTTGAAAAACTCCTTATTGAAAGCCGTTTTAATCTCAGAAGCCAAAGCATTATATTTCTCAAAATCTTCGGTTTTTCCTAGTAATTTTGATGCTTTTGCTACTAAATAAGCTCCATAATAGTAATGAGAAGTAGCAGAAAGCGCAATCGGACTATTTTTAGAATATCCCGCCTGATGTGTTCCGTAATCGTACCAATCGCCTAATCCATGAGAAACGATATGGTTTGTTGCTTTCGTTCCTAAATAATCCACGTAGTTTTTCATTGTAGGAAAATATTTTTCTAATAGTGAAGCATCTCCGTAATATTCATAATACATCCAAGGCAAAATTACGCCTGTAACGCCCCATTCTGGCGAATCGGTAAAATCACCTCCAAAAATTACATATTCAGGAACTATTGTCGGAATTAAACCATTGTCTCTTTGCGAATCAGAAATATTCTGCATGGTTGCGGGAAGGAAATTCTGAAGATTGTAATTAAACATTAATCCAGGCCCATTTAACTGAATTTCTTCCAACCAGCCTAACTTTTCACGTTGCGGACAATCGGTAAAAACGCTTTGAAAATTACTTTTGATCGAGTTATTGATTAGCTCGTGTGTTTTGTTGAAAATCTCATTCGAACAAGCGAAACTTCCTGCTTCTCCAGCCGAATTGTAAATGAAATTCGATTTTAAATCAACCAAAGTTGGAAGCTCTTTATTCTTATCTTCCTTATAATTAATGTTTTCAATCTGAACATATTGATAACCGTAGAAACTAAATTTTGGCGTCCATTCTTCCACTCCATCGCCTTTTAAAGTGTAATCGTAATAGTATGGCTTTCCAGATCTTCCCTGCGCTATTGTGCCCTCTTCATTTAAACCTTCGGCAACCCAAACACGAATCGTTTGTCCTCTTTTTCCTTTTACTTTGATGGTTGGAAATCCTGAAAGATTCTGTCCCATATCAAAAACATAGAAATTCGGTTTAAGCTCTTTTACGGTTTTCACTTCATATTGTTTCTGAATCGTAACTGGCGGAGCTATCTGAGGTCTCAAAACTCCTTTTGGTGCTTCCTGAATGACAACTTTTTTCCAATCTCTATCTTTAAAACCTTTACGATTCCAGTCTTTCTGCTCTAAATTGGCATTGTAATCTTCTCCACCAAAAATACTGTTATAGGTAATCGGGCTTTTGCTGTATTTCCAAGTTCTATCTGATTTTATAATTTCTTCTGAGCCATCATTATACTTAATTTTCATTTTAAAGAATAAAGTTGGTGGGCCAAAACTTACGAAGAATTTGGTATATCTTTCAGCAAGCGTATTGTACATTCCGTTTCCTAAAAGAACGCCAATTACGTTATCGCCTTTTTGAAATTCTTTTGCGCTTAATTCGTAAACATTGTAATTAACCGTTTTGTCGTAGTCTGTCCACAGAGGTGCAAATTGGCTGTTACCCACTTTTTTTCCGTTGATAGTCAATTCGTAATGTCCTAAACCTGAAATGTAAACTACAGCTTCTTTGATTTCTTTTTTTACTTCGAAAGGTTTACGCAACATAATGCTTCTGCGTGCTAAAGAATCGGAAGCATTGATAAACGAATTCTTTTTTTCTCTATTGAAAGTTGCCGTGTGATAAGTTCTACCTTCAGGTAAATGACTGTCGACCTTGGTAATCGCACCAATCCAAACCGGATTTAAATCTGATTCTAATGGAGTGGTTCTGAAAGTAGCCGTTCTACTCCATTTTGAAACTTTTCCTGACTGATTCCAAACTTTTACTTTCCAGAAATATTTGGTTTCACTTTTTAATGGTTTTCCGCTATAAACAATATGCAGATTTTTATCTGTATTTACTCTTCCTGTATTCCATATATCTCCATCGTCATTGTTTAGTTTCTCTTCTGATGAAGCTACTAAAATCAAATAAGCAATCTGTGAAGCATCGGATTCTTTTGAAACCAATTGCCAGCTCAATTTCGGCTGATTCTCCACAACTGCTAATGGGTTTTCTGCCATTTCTGTTGTTAGGCGTACAGGCAGAATTTGTCCTTTAGAAACTACAGTTGCTAGAAGACAAACGGCTAATAATATGTTTTTAAAAAACTTCACTTTGTATATTTTTTTTTCGCCACGAATTCACGAATTTTCTCCAATTATTCTTTGCGTTTTATTTCTCTAATCTTTTTTGCCACAGATTAAAGGATTAATTGGATTATAATCTGTGTTAATCATTTTAATCTGTGGCAAAAATTACGCAACGTTTATAAAATAATTCGTGAATTGCTTCGCCCGTTCGCTATCGCTCGGGTCGTGGCTATTTTTCTTTACAACTTTTTAGTTATCAACGATTCGATATTGAATACTGCTTCTGGAATTAATTTTCCAGTTTGAGGCAGATCGTCGTAATCGTCTGTATCTGGCTCGGTGTCAGGATTTGGGGTATGTCTTTGCTCTCCTGTGCGGAACATAATTCGCTCAAAACCGTCTGTTGGCGCATAAAATATTTTTGTTGATTCTTTTCCATCGTTTACTTTTATAGTGTATTGACGGTTTTTAGCATCTAATTTAACTGTGATTGTATATGCTTTGTTTGCTTCGTATTTTGTAACCGAACTCAAACGAGCACCATTTTTTACCTTTAATTCTCCATCGGAATCAAAAATCAATCTTACAGATGGCAAACCTTGTTTATTTTGAAATTCAATCTGCAATAAACCATGATTATTTTGCTCTGGTTTTACTGTGAAAACAGCTTCCATTTTTGATGCAAAAGGAATAACTCTTTCAGCACGAGAATAGTCAAAATAATCCTGATCTCTTAAAGTCAGCCATTTTTTACCATCAGCTTTCTTTTCAATTTTTGTTGATGCCCACGAAAGATCGTACGTATTCCATAATTTTAATTCTTGTCCGTCTGGAAGATTATTGAAAACGTCATTGGCTTGTTCTTTTACTTCTGAAGTTACAGGAACAGGAACCGATGCCACCCAAATATCTTCTTTATTTACACTATAACCCACCCAAATTTTTCCGTCTGGCGGAGTTCCATTCTTTTCTGTGATTCCACGAACGTATTGCGGACCTGCGGATTTGTAGTTTCCGCCATAACGCATCGGACTTACTTCTCCGTGAACCAATAATAAATCTTTATAATTCAGTCCATCATCGCTTGTTGAAATTGCCAAAGGCCAGCGATATTCTGACGGATTATAAAGCGTCGCATAACGATTGTCTGACGTTTTTTGTCCCCAGATTTTAGCATTGCTGTTTACAAATCCAGGAGCACGCAATGGCATATAATCCCAAGATTTTCCGCCGTCTCTACTGATCGAAGTTAAAGCATGTTTCCATAAACCAACGACATTTCCGTTTGGCAAATGGTAATAGCTGAAAGCTTTATATGGTTTCTGTAACGGAATCAATTCATCGTCACGATCGGCTTCTTCTACCCATTGCTGTAAAACTAAAGGATCTGATAAGATTTCTTCGCAGACTTTTTTCAAACCTTTGTCTTTTGATGTGGTATAAAATGGAAATTTCGATTTCGATTTGTCCCATGTTTTATTGTATCTAATGAAATAAATTTCGCCAAAACTTCCGTCTTTCTTGATTTCACGGATTACACGCCCAATTCCTTTTCCGTCATTTGGATCGTCTTTTTCATCCATTGCGATTCCGTAATATGCTAAGGCAAAAAGTCGTTTGTCTTTTGAAGTATAAAATCCCATTCTTTGGTGCATAATCGCATCTAAGTTTTTTGCAACGCCTTCAACGCCTTCTTTTTTCCATCCGTCTGGAATTCTATAAATTGGAAAAATCACTTCTGGTTTTGTCCACGTTACACCGTCTTTTGAAGTCATTAATAAAGTCTGGCTTGGCGGAATATGTTCGCCCGAAGGATCGCTTAAGTAATGCAAATAAAATGTATTATTCCAATACGCCATCATCGGCTGGTGATTGTATGTCCATCCAAAACCATCCGCTTTTTCAGGATGTTCACGGCTCGCACGCATGATTTGTGTAGCGTGAACTCCAACGGCTGGACTTAACATTCCGTGATGGTAATCGACATTTGAAAGTGTTTTACCAACATAACGCACTGTGTCGTTCTGCGCATTTACAGCAGTACAAACCAGAAGAATTGAGGCTGTGATGATGTTGGTTTTTATGTTTTGGAAAGTAATCATTATTCTTTATCTTTTTATAACTTCTAAGAGACCTAACAGGTTTTAAAAACCTGTTAGGTCTGCTGGAGATAATTTATTTCTTTTCAATTAATCCTTTTAAAACGTCCGCAGAGATTGTTGTAATCGTTCCGTGTTTGTGTCCTTCTGGAAGGCTTATTTTGGAGGATACATCTTCAAAATGAACAAAATCTGTTGTGCTTAACGCTTTATAATTTTTTGAACCGTAATTATCATAATACAACAACCAGTTTTTACCGACTTTCACTACTGTTGGACCTTCTGATAAATATTCTGTTAACGGTTCAGAACTCTTTTCAAACGGACCTAATGGCGATTTCCCAAAAGCAACTTTTATATTTCGCATTGGTCTTGTATTGTCTTTCAAAACCAAAACATAATCTTTCTTTCCTTTTTTGACAATCACACAATCGATTACGCTGAAACCTGGATCGTAATATAATTTTGTATCTGAAAAAGTTTTAAAATCTTTAGTCGTCACGTAATACATTCTGTGGTTGTTTTTCTCATCTTCAACTCCTTTTTCAAATCGGAACGGAATTGTTGATGCCCAGATAATAATGTATTCTTTTTTTACATCATCATAAAAAATTTCCGGAGCCCAAACGTTTACCACTTCTGGTTCGTTTTTCATTACTGGGATATATTGTTGCTCTGACCAATGAATCAAATCTTTTGAACTTGCATAACCAAAACCATTTCCACCTTTCCAGTCGGTTGTCCAAACCATGTGATATATTCCGTCGGCTCCTATTGTGATTGACGGATCGCGCATGATTTTACTGGCTCCGATTTCTGGTTTTAAAAAAGATCCTTCTAAACCTTTCCAGTTGTAACCGTCTTCGCTGTATGCCAAATATAAACCTTCTGTTGCAGGTTCTCTAAACGATGTAAAAAGATATAAATCTTTCTTTTTCTGCGAATAGCTAATCGCAAAAAGTGAAAGGGTTACTATGATGAATATTTTTTTCATGCTTTGTTTTTCTTTCCTGCAAGGTTTTTAAAACCTTGTAGGTATATTTTATGTTTAATCCAGAATCCTATTGATTCCAAAAAAGCCTAATCTTTCTCTCTAGCCCCGATCGAAGTGGAAATCCTTGTAAACTGGGGTTCAGTTTACAAGATTGTAACGAAGAGCGGGACTATGTTTCCAAAAATGCCTGATGCTTCTGCTTCTAATTATTAATACCTAACAGGTTTTAAAAACCTGTTAGGATACGGCTAAATAATTATTCTGTAATTGCTTTTTTATCTAAAGAAGCTCCTTTTTTGATTTTCGTTGTCACGTTATTTAAAACATTGTTTTTCAAGAAAATATTTTTAGTTTCTTTTCCATCCGCTTCGATAAAAATATCGGTTGGGTTGAATGGAAAATTATTGTTGATTAACGCATTCGAAACATTCTCTAATTTGATAACTGGAACTCCTTTTATAGCTGTTGAAGACCCAACATTGTCTAAAATGATATTTTTTGAATCTGAAATTTTGAAAGACGAACCTACAGTTGCGTTAACTTTTACATCGTGAAATTCAACATCTGTGGCCGTACTTACTGTAAAACCTTCTTTTCCATCCATATTAATGTTCGAGAAAGTGATGTTTTGAATAGGCATTTCTGTAATTCCTAAAATCTGTCCAGCTTTGTTTACGTTTGAAGCCGTAATATTGCTCATGTGGATATTTCTGAAAATCGGAGTTTTCTCCGTTACAGGTTCAACTGTAGTTCCTTTATCGTAAAAAAGGCTTAATACAATTGCTTCTTCTTTGATGTTTTTCATGACGATATTATCTACGCGAATATCTTCTACAACACCGCCTCTTCCGCGAGCCGATTTGATTCGGATTCCGCGGTCTGTTCCATCGAAAACACAGTTTGAAATCGTAATTTTTTTGATTCCGCCCGACATTTCGCTTCCGATAACTACTCCACCGTGACCGCTAAGCATGGTGCAGTTTGTTATGGTTACATTTTCTGTAGCTTTACCATATTTACGTCCGTTGCCATCTCTTCCCGATTTAATCGTAATACAATCATCTCCAACACTAATATGGCAGTTTGAAATATGAACATTAGTACATGAAGAAGGATTGATTCCATCTGTATTTGGCGAATGCGGATTGAAAATTGAAATTCCGGTAACGGTTACATTATCACAGAATTCTGGGTTAATGGTCCAGAAAGGTGAATTTTGAAACGTAACGCCTTCAATCAAAATATTTTTGCAGTTATAAGCTTGAAAAAAAGAAGGTCTAAAGAATTTCTTGTCCACCGTTCTTTTGTAATACGGTTCAGTGTAAAGGCCTTTGTTTTGCTCTGCCCACATCGTTTGGTATTTGGTTGGATGAAGTGGTTCTTTCGCTGTTTCGATTCGGTACACTTCATTCCACCATGCTTTTCCTTGTCCGTCAATTACGCCTCTTCCTGTAATGGTGATATTTTCTACATCTTTAGCATAAAATAAGGGTTGGAAACTTTTCATTACAATTCCTTCGTAACGCATTTCTACGTAAGGCAGAAAATCATCGAAATTCTCTGAAAACTTTAAAAGTGCTCCCGAATCTAAGTGAATTGTAATATTGCTTCTTAATGTTAAGGCTCCCGTTAAATATTCTCCTGCTGGAAAAAAGATAGTTCCTCCGCCGTTTTTAGATGCTTTTTCGATAGCATTCTGAATGGCTTGAGTACATTTTATTCCCTTGTTGTTTCCGCCCTCGTTTAGGATATTTAACCAGCCGTCGTTTGCGAAAGCGGTGTTTAATCCGGTTATGAAGCAGAGTATTATTAGTATGTTTTTCATAGTTGTGTTTTTTTTTCTCTCGCAGATTTGGCAGATTGTGCAGATCTTTTTTTCTGCCACTCCCGATAGCTATCGGGATCACAGATTAAAATGACTTTTTTATCTGCTTGATCTGCAAAATCTGCGAGAGTTTTATTATTAGGCTTTTGTGTCACCCTGAGCGAAGTCGAAGGGCGCTTGCTATATCAAACAATATGTCCAATCGTTGCGGTCCTTCGACTTCGCTCAGGAGGACATATTAGACTTTTTTACTTTGACTTCAAAATCAAAACCCAGTCGTTGCCATCTTCATTTTTGCCTTCTGGCTGAAAATTTCGAGTTCCCTTATTATCAAATGTTCCGATTTTGGTTTTCTTGCCATTTCTTGGATTGTACCAAGTTGCTTCGAATTTATCACCGGAAATTTTTCCTAGTTTTACTTCAATTATTCTTCCGTTGTACGTGTATAATAAAGCATATTTTTCTCCTCTTATGGCTGGAATATAATCGTATTTCTCTTCTTGATTAACGACTAAAGAAACATCTGGAACTCCTTCTATAAATGGAAACTCTTCCATTAATTTCTTGATATAAATCATTTGTTTTGCTCCGGGCGAATTAATTGCTAATGTCCATAATTCTTTATTTCCGTAAGCTGGTTTATCGCCTTTTCTAAACATCTGCATGACAGCGTTATGTCCGTACGTGTAACCTGCACCGCCTGATAAAACCGACCAATATCCGTAACGGCGAACGTCGCTTGCGGTCCATTTTGGCTGTAAAGTGTCGTGCAAACCGTGTGGAATTCCTTCATAAGAGGGTTCTCCGTCAAGTGTTGGTTTTGTTGGTTTTAATTCGAAATCTCTTAGAACGAATTTGTAATTGTCTTCTTTGAAATTCGTTTTCACTGAATCCTGATCGTATCTTCTGTGTCCTGATTGGAACATATTGAAATCCAGCCATTTTTCGTTGTGGAAGTTCTCTGAAGAATCAGTTCTTCCAAAAGGATGAAAAGTCACCAACTGATTTGGATTGTTATTTTTTAAAGTATTTCCGATGGCATTCCAAATATCCTGAAATTCATTTCCGTGAGTATCTCCACCGTTTAACCAGATTACATTGGTTCTGTTTTTATATCTTTTAGCCAAGAAATCAGCATAAACTGTTGCTTGTTCTTTGCTTACTTTATTTCCTTTTGAAACGTTGGTTCCCCAAACTGGAACCATTGCTACATAAATTCCGTTTTTCTGAGCTACGTCTAAAGTGTAGTCAACGTGATCCCAATAATCGTATTGTTTTGCATCTTTGAAATCATTTCCTGCCGTAATCAACGGTTTTGAAACATCTTCATTTATCAAAGCTGCATCTCCGTAAACATTAACAGCATTGATGTTATGCAAAACCATTACTTGAACTACATTAAATCCTTTGTCTTTTCTGTCTTTGAAATATTTCTCAATTCCTGCTCTGTCCAATTTTCCGAATGCTAGCCAGCCCGTGTCTCCAAGCCAGAAAAATGGTTTTTCGTTGTCGGTAACAAAATAATGCTGATTTTTAGAAACTTTGATTTCAGGCAGAGATGCTTTTGTTTTAGCAGATTGCGAAAATCCGCTTTGTGCTGTCAACATAAAGCTTATACTAAGAGCGTATAAAGATTTAATTTTCAGATTCATTTTGGGTTGTTTTTGAATTTATGTTTCTTGGTTTGATAGCCACGAATTCACGAATTATTCTTTTATAATCTTTGTGTTTTATTTCACGCAGATTTTGCTGATTTTAGCTGATTTGCGCAGATCAAAATTTTAAAAAATCTGCTTAATCTGCTTTGATCTTTTTATCCCGATAACTATCGGGAGCGTGAATTTTTTTCTCTCGCAGATTTGGGAAATTAAGCAGATTTCATTCTCAATTCAATCTGATTAATTCGTGAATTCGTGGCTATTAAAACTTTTATTTCTTCACTACAAAAAGCACTTTTTCTTTTATTTCGGCTTGTGGAATTGTGACTTGTTTTCCTCCGCTGATATTTGCTTTTTTCGTTATATTTCCTGTTGTTGCATTAATTGCAAATACTTCAAATGTTCCTTTTTCGTTTGATAAATCGATTGTGATATCTTGGTCGGTTTTCAAATAAAAAAGATAGCTTTTTCCTTTGTTTTCGAGTTTCCAAAGATTGTCTGAAAACGTATTTCCATCAACTAATTTCATTTCGCTTAAAGCGGCATAAAATTCAGGAAGTTCGATTTTTGGAATGTTTGGCAATGAAGCTCCCGCCATTAAAGCTGGCCATCCAAATCTTGAAGAACCATCTGTTGAATATAAAATGACTTTTTCAGGATATTTTTCTCTGTACTCACGAACGGCGCGATATACTTGATTATCCGTTTCTTTTCCGGTTTTTAGTTTTCTGGCGTGCTGTCTCGGTGCTAAATTTACGCCTCCTTGTGGAGCATAAGCCGAACCATCTTCTTTGTAATACCAATAACGAATGTCGATTACATCAACGGTTTTATTTCTTTTAGCATCATTTAAAATAGCATCCTGAACATCTTTAGTTGCACTTAAACCAATTAAGCCTTTTTTTCCAGTTTCATCTTTCCATTTTTGGGCTTGGTCTAACCAGAATTCCATGAAATGTAACGGACCTGTATATTCGGCACTTGTCAACTGAATTACGTTGCTGTTTTCCTGAAAGTTCTCGAATGATTTTCTGATAAATCCTTCGTGTAATTTTCTTCTTTGAGCATTCGTAATATCATAAAATTGCTCCGCCATAAAAATACGTTTGTCTCCTGCGTAAGGCGGTGGCTCAGGAAATCCTGTACTGTTGATATTGTTTGCTGAACGCCAAGGCGAACTTGCCCAGTGCGCTCCAGCTTCTAAAATATTGTGTTGAAAATATTGCTGATTGATTAACAATTGTCCGTTTGGTTCTGCCAGAGTTGCAAACTGCGCTAAACGGCTCCAATACCAATCGTTGAATTTTGTTAAATCGTACTTACTTAGATGATCCCAAGCGAAATCTTTCCCGCTTCTTGCGAAAGGCTGTTCGTAAAACGGAGGCCAAACATCGTCATCGATTCTTCGAACACGTTCGTGATCGTCCATTCGTCTGTCGTACCATAAACCGTAATTGTGTTCTAAGGCAACGATATTATTTTTAGTCAAATAGTCTACAGTTTCCTGCACTTTATCCGTCAATCCGTTTCCTGTTCTTCCAGGTACAAAACGAGTGATGTGCGGTGTTGATTTATTAACGAAATCATCACTTAAATCACCTCTCCACCAAGCTACGTTGGTTTGTTTTCCTGCAATTACTTTACCTTCAAAAGTTAACCAGCCGTTTTCTACTGTTACTTTAGAAGTTGATTTTTCAGTTTTATTTGATGCAACTTTTAAATCGTTTGCATTTTTTAAACCTTTACTGTCTGTATTAATCGGATTTGCTTTTGAAGCTTCTGCAATCAATTCTTGTAAACTTTTTGCCGTTGTAGCAGAGTTTTTAGTCAATTCTGCAGCAACTTCTACACTCGGACTTGAAGAAGCTTCTGAACCTAAATCATAGATAAAAGGCTGAACTGGAAGTTTTCCTAATCTGGCTTCTAGTTGCGTGTAGAATAAACTTCTTGGACTGATATGTTCGTTTACGTTTTTCCAATGTCCGTTTCCCCGAAATTGTCCCCAAACTCCAAAAGCCCAGTTTTGTGCTGTTGGCGGATTATAACATTCTACTTTTGATGCCGATGATTCCCAAATTACAGAATTAGCTGCTGTCCATCCTGCGCCTCTTCCGCCTTGTTCTCTGTTGTTATAGCTTAATGCTTTTCCGTCGATATTGGTAATGTCAAATAAAACTCCAGTTGCCCAGCTTCCGATTGCACCGCTGTTTTCGAATGGCAAATGTGATTCGCATTGTACGAACGCATTTGGACCCGTTGTTCCGAATCCGCCTACAGCAAAATCATGATATCCAAATTCTGAATAACAACGTTGGAATAAAGTCTGCTGCCCTTCGGTATAAAACGTATGTCTTCTGAATGAAGCGATTTCTGAAATTGGTTCTGTAGCGATACAATCTTCAACGGTAATTTGCTGACTTGTTTTTAAAATCGTAACCGCGCCGCCTGCAAAATGTTTGAAATTCACTTGTTTTACCCAAGCATTTCTAGTGTTTTCAATGCTGATTGCCTGCCAGCGGTGTTCTTCGTCTTTTAAATTTGAAGGATTGTAAGTTGATTTTATTAATATGTTTTCAATTCCAGTATTTTCAATTCTTCCCTGCCAAGAATAAACGGTTACTTTTGAAGTTCCGAAAACATCATCCAAAGACATTGTGATTGGCGCGTTTACGGTTACTTCGTTTCCGTTAATTTTGGTAACGACACGATTCCAAGTGGTAATCCAGTCGCCTTTTTTCCAGCCAATCCATGAAGTTTCTCCACCGAAATCCTGCATGTTTACTTCTTTAATGAAATTATCCGTTAAAGGTTTACTGATTTCGATTTCGTCTCCAACTTTTAATTTTGAAGTGTTTTTTAATTGGATTTTCTGAGTTCCAAGTGGCGTATAAGCGTTTGCAAATTCAAATGAATCTTTATACATTTTATCGCTTACACCTAAAATTCTAATTAAAGCTTCTCTTTCTAATCCGGTTCCTAAAAGTACGGTTCCGTTTTCGGAATTTCCGCTTCCTCTTAAAACTACTCCTGATTTTCTAATGTATAAAGTTCCGCTGATTTTGAAAGTTCCTTTGTCTAACAAAACTGCTCCACGAAATCCTGATTTGTCAGGTTTTAATGCACTGACATAATCAATTGCATTTTGGATTTTCTGAGTTGCGTCTTCTTCTTGTATAGAAACAAAAATTTTGTTGTCTAGATTCGGAATGGCAACTTCTGAGTTTCTGTATCCAGCAAAAGAAAAATCTGGGATTTGATTTCCTTGATTATCGGTTGTGAAAGAAAGTTTTCCTTCTTTCGTTTTGATGATATCTGGGAAAGTGTTTTGGGCTGTGATCTTGCTACATATAGACATAGTAAAACACATTATTACTAATGTGTTTTTGAAGCAAGGGATTATATTTTGTTTAATGAAATTCACTTTTAGTATATTTTTCAATTTTCTAAAGTTAAGCATTTCCGCAATTTTGTCATTTCGACGAAGGAGAAATCTCACGCGGGATTTACTCACTGTTGCGGAGCTTCTAGTGTGATTCCTCGTTCCTCGGAATGACAAACTAGATGGATTTTCTTTGTGTTATTAAACCTGACAGGTTTTAAAAACCTGTCAGGTTTGCGTTGAGAATACTTAACTATTGTAATAATGATTTCAACTTCGCCAAAGTATCCGTATTATTTTCGATTTTCGTCCAATCTGTTTTGCCCTTTGGATCGATTCCGTTAAAATATTTTTCGATGTTCGTATATCCGTCTCCATTTGCGTCTTTATTAGCGTCTGAAGCATCATTCGGATTTAAACCGTATTTCTTTTCCCATGCATCTGGAATTCCGTCATTATCTGAATCTTTGTATGCTTTTCCTTTGTAAGTTGGATAACCGCCAACTTGGTCAGGATGTGTTATAATTCCTTTTTTATACGAATCTGCTGGCAATCTTCTTTTGATGAATTCTTTTCCGATATTATTTTCTAAGCCGTCTTTTACTTCGATTTTTCCAGTTTTAACTTGTTTGATAATTCTTTCATCGACAGCATCTCTTTTTGGGATTGTGGCTCCGACATTCGTTAAAACAAAATCATAAGCTTCTTCTGCCGACATGATATTGAATTTTGGCATTGAAAAAGGTTTTGGCTGTTTAATAGTTGCTAAAAATGCTGCCGTTTCCGCTTCTGGAAGGTTTTCCAATTGTACTCCGCCATTCCAGTTGTCTGCTGTAACTTCTGGAGAACCCACAATAAAGTTTCCTGAAACATAAGCTCTTCCATATTGCTTTGGCTCAATATAACCAGATTCAGGTTTTACAATTCTATGCGAAATAGGTTCGTTTTGTGGCGTTATTGGACCTGGTTTGAAATAGTTATTGATAATGTTTAACATCGAACGATAATCGCCTCCATCAAGAGTACGATTCCACCAATTGAATACTACGTTATTCACAAAATTAAAGTCACCATACATTCCGATAGAAGCATTTCTAGAAATGTTATCCGCCCATAAGTTGCGCATAAAAGTACTATTTAATCCGCCGATTGTACTTCCGAAAGCATGGTTATACGTATCTAAACCTTCTGATGAAATAGTGTTTTGAATCGTGATATTACAAGCTGGTAATTTTTCCAGTTTCGATTTTGCATTAGCAGCAAACTGATGTCTGTACAAAGAAATGTTTTCGTCTAATCCCCAGCTAACAGAACAGTGATCTACAATGATATTTCCCATTGGATTTCCGCCTAGAGCGTCGTCTCTTCTCGTTACTTCGGTTGCACCACGACGGAAACGCATATGACGAATAATAACATCGTGTGTATCTATTTCTAACGTTTCTCCAGCAATACAGATTCCGTCACCCGGAGCAGTTTGCCCAGCAATGGTTACATAAGGCGCACGCATGCTGATTCTTTTTTTCAATTGAATAATTCCCGAAACATTAAAAACAATAGTTCTCGCTCCAACCGCTTCGCAGGCTTCACGGAAAGTTCCTTTTCCGCTGTCTTCTAAACTCGTAACCACAAATATTTTTCCGCCGCGACCGCCTTGTGTGTATGCTCCACCGCCTTCTGCACCTGGAAAAGCAGGAATATCTGCCAAAACAAAATCTTTTGGATAAGATGCCCAAGGTAAATAAGGTTTTCCTTGTTTGGCTTCTTCTTTAATAATATTATAATTGCTCGTCCAGATTTCGTTTAGCCTTTTTTCTTCATCAGCTAAAAAAGCGTCTGCCTTTTCCTGAACTGGTTTTGGAATTACGGGATATTGTGCATAAGCCGATGATACAAGAGAGCAGAATGACAATGTCATAAATGCTCTTTTTAAAGTACGGTTGGGGAAAATATTGTGCATGAAAAAAATATTCTTTGGTTGATAGTTTTTGGTGCAAAGTTTAAAGGAAAAAATTATTCTTTTGTAGTAGAATCTTTTGCTTTATTCTTTTCTCTTTCTTCAAGACGTTTGTGCCAGTCAGCGCTTTCTTTATTCAAATCGTAACCTTGTTTTGATAAATAATTGTTGATTCTTCCTTTGTATTTACCAAACCATCCGTGTTTTTCTTTAGATGATCCACCGTCCATTGCAAATTCTCTTGCTTCAACTAAAGCTTTATAAATATAATCTTTTTGTTCTGCTGTTAAATTTGGCAACATATCGTTGTAACCTGCAACCGTGATTGGAAGTACACCGTAAGTCATTCCGTCTTTAACTTCAGTAATTTTATCTTCTGATAATTCTTTACTTAATTTTTTAAGGTAAGATTTATGCAATTTTGCAATTGATTCGTCTGCTTTTGATTTCAGCTTATCAATTTTTTCGTTTTGTTTTTCTTTTGCTAAACTAGTGTCTTCTTTTACTTTTTTAATTTCAGCATCTCTTCCGTCCTGAATTTCAGTTAAGTCTCTGAATTGCTGCGCGATGATATTTGAAATTACTTTTTCTTTTGCTTCATTTTTCAAATCTAATTTAGTAACGATTTTTGCAGCTCTTTCGTTGGTAACTTTTACATATTCAGGATCTAAATGCTGTTGTGCATTTAAAGTTGAAAATGCAAAAACCAGCGATAATAAACCAGCATTTATTTTATTTAGTGCCATTGTCTTTCTTTTTTTAGTTATTTTTTTTAACTCAATCATAAGGCCAACGGCCTTTAAGCAACACCATAGGATAAAATCCTATGACTCACAAATCATGTAGACAGAGCCCTGAAAGGGCGCAAGCCTTTGTCTATTTTCATTAATTGCTTTCGCCCTTTCAGGGCTTTTTTCTTTCATTATTCTATACATAGGACGTTGTCCTATTTTAGTGCTTTGAGCCTTTCAGGCTCTTTTTTAAAACATTCCTACTTTTTAAAAACAGGAATGTTTTAAAAAATTGTTCCTATTTTAAATCTAATAAAGGTCTAACTAATGTTTCTTTGTTATTAGCCAAATCTTTCCAGTCTACTTTTATCGCAGGATTTACACCGTTGATGTAATCTTCAATATTAGTGTATCCGTCTCCGTTTAAATCTCCTTGAGCATCAGATGGATCGTTCGGGTTTAAACCGTATTTTTTCTCCCATGCATCCGGTATTCCGTCTTTGTCTGTATCTACATAAGGTTTCCCTTTGTATTCTGGATATCCTCCAACTTGAGAAATATCAGTGATGATACCTTTTTTATAAGAATCCATCGGTAAACGTCTGTGTTCAAATTGATAAAATTCTTTTTTCTCTAATCCTTTTGCATATTCTGGAACCCCAGTTTTTACCGTTCTTACGATTCTTTCGTCTACTTTATCTCTAATTGGAAGCGTTGCTCCAACATTTTTCAATACAAACTCATATGCTTCGTCTGCTTTCATGAATGGACGGAACCATGGCATTGGGAAAGGTTTAGCTGCTTTCATTTTAGCAAAATATTCTTTTGCCTCATCATACGTCATTAATTCCCCTTTTTTATTTTCAAGCTGAATACCGCCGTCCCAATTGTCTTTAGTTACTTTTTCGTTTCCGTTAATAATATTTCCATCTACGTAAGCTCTTCCAAAAACCACATAAGGTAGTTTGCTTCTTCCAGATTCTGGTTTTAAAATTCTATAGCTGATTGGCTGTGTCAAATCGGTAACTGGTCCTGGTTTATAGAAGTTATTGATAATATTGTAATTAGCAGTATAATCTCCACCATCAGTAGATCTATTGTACCAGTTAAAAACTACGTTATTCACAAAATTGAAAATTCCGTTCCAACCAATAGAAGGGTTTCTTCCAGCATTATTAGCCCACATATTTCTCATGAAAGAGCAGTTTTCTCCACCTAAAGTACTTCCGAAAGCGTGATTATAAGTATCCAAAGCTTCTCCGAATAAACTATTTTGGATTGTAATATTTACTGTTCCAACTTTAATATCTGGATAACCTGCTCCTGGATTGTACATGTGTCTGTAGATTGACATGTTTTCGTCTAATCCCCAAGTTGCAGAAACGTGATCTATCATGATATTTCCAACAGGATTTCCTCCAATAGCATCATCACGACGTCCTACAAAAGTTTCTCCACGACGGAAACGTACGTGTCTGATAATTACGTCATGTGTATCAATCCAAGTTGATTCTCCTGCAATACAAACACCATCGCCAGGAGCTGTTTGCCCAGCAATTGTGATGTAAGGCGCACGAATAATCAACGGACTTTTCAATCTTATAATTCCAGCAACATTAAACACTATTATTCTCGCTCCTCCTTGCTCGCAAGCTTCACGTAATGTTCCAGGTCCACGATCTTCTAGACTTGTTACTGTGTAAACTTTTCCACCACGACCACCGAACGTGTACATTCCTCCACCTTCAGCACCTGGAAAAGCAGGAATTTCTGCCTGAGGTAAATCGGTTGGTCTAGCTGCCCACGGGATATAAGGCTTTCCATGTTTTGCTTCTTCTTCAATAACTACTAAAGCTTTTGTCCAAGCTTCATCAGAAAGTCTTTGAGCTTCTTCTTTAATAGCTTTTTCCTGAGCCTGAACTTCTGGACTTATCTTCGGATATTGGGCAAAACATTTTGCACTTCCTAAAAAAAGAAGAGATGATGCGATAAATAATGCGGAATTTTTCATGTTAATTTGTAATTGTGGTAATTCTTTTTAAACAAATCACCTGTATCTTTTGACGAATACAGGTGAAAAGCTTTATATAATAATCCTTGTTTTGATATTAAATTTATTCTTGATAATTGAAGGTTCCTTGTGCTCCAAAATTATCATTCCAGCCAATAGTTTGTAATAACCACGGATTTGCTGTTAAAGGTGCAGTTGCAAGACCATTTATGTAGTAGTTTGGATTAAATTTAATATTAACCGCCGCTCCATTATAGTTATCCATTGGTGTTATTAATTCTGTACGTGTAAAATTAGTGTTATAGAAATTAGCCAAAGCTGTTAATTGTGCTTGGAAATTAGTTGCATCTGGATCGGCCATAATACCTGCACGATCAGCAGACAAAGGATCTTTTGTAGAAGATTCTGCTGTATTTTTATATTGTAAAAAGTTTCCAGTACGTTTTGTTCCATTAATTGGAGTTAAATGCAATTTACTTACTGTTCCACCAGTTACACCTGCAAGTGCTTCATTATCGTAAAGCATCCATCTTTGAACATCCCAGAAACGTTTCCCTTCGTATGCTAATTCTACTCTACGCTCGTATAATACTGCTTCGATTGCTGCATATTTATCAGAAAGTGTTCCTATACCGTAATTATTAGCTGCAGGAATACCTACACGGTTTCTAATTCTTCCTAAATAAGCTAATGTATTGTTTGTCTGACCTAAAGCCGCATAACATTCTGCAATATTCAATAATAATTCCGCATAACGATATTCCATAATATCTGTTCCAGAATATTGGAAATTCGTTTCTTTACTTGCCGCTGAATTACTCATTTTTCTAACAAACGCAGGACTTGAAACTGCTGTATTTGAATCTGCAAAACCTGCTTTATTAGAACCATCTACCCAACGGTAAGCCCAAAGAACTGCGTCTGGAGTTTCTTTGTAACCCCATTTAACTCCAGAAAAAGCAAATGTTCTGTAGAATCTTGGATCTCTATCTACAAAGAATGTAAAATCATTATATCCGTTTGCTGCTGTAGGTCTTTTACCGTCTTTCATTGGAAACAAATCAATCATTTCTTTAGGAGCTGGTGTTCCTCCTCCTGTTCCACCTAAACTTAATAAACGAATACCTTTTTCCCATGAATTGTTTATTCCTGTAGATAAAGTAGATGTTCCGCAAAGTTGCACTGCAATAGCTTCTGAACAAAAAACATTATCAATTAAAAACATTGATTCCCATTGTTTTGCAGAACTTCCATATAATCCATAGCCATCAGCTGTTAATTGTGCTTCTGCTTCAAGACCTGCTTTTAAAGCAGCTTCCCAACGCTCATTAGAACCATCCCAGCTTTTGTTAAATAACGGACTTGCAAAAGTTAATAAAACTCTTGATTTTTGAGCCATTGCAGCACCTTTTGTAAAACGTCCATAATTAGCTGAATCCCAATTTCCAGGAAGCAAACTTGCAGCCATATCAAGATCTTTAACAATTTGATCTACTACTTCTGAAACTTTTGCTCTTGGAAGCTGAATAGAAGGATCATCTGCTGATGCGTTTTGAACAGTTGTAACAATAGGAACTCCTCCGTATACACGCATTAAATCAAAATATTGCATGGCACGCATATAGTACATTTGCCCTTTTGCACGATCACGGAAAGTTTTGTCAAGGTTTGAACCTTTAACATCAACTTCTTCTATGAAAGCTGTACATTCTCTAATTCTGTTATATGGATAATTATTGATACTTGTTGTTAATTTTGCTCCATAATATGTACTTGCTTCAGCAGCATTCAAAAGCGTTTTATTAGGATTGATGTAATCCTGTGTTCCTCCTAATTCCTCAGTTAGTTTTGAATTGGTATCTGTATACGAACCAATAACTGTTGCTGTAGGCGATTTATATGAATTATAAAAATCATAATATTGATTATCTACATAGGCTTGTGCACGCTCTTGAGTTTGATAGAACGTATCATCATATAAGCCATAAGCTTGCTTATCTTTAAGAAAATCATCACTACAAGAAGCAGTACCTAAGGCAAGCAAAAGTGATAATGTTATATATTTAAATGGTGTTTTCATAATTGCTTTTAATTTAGATTAGAATGATACGGTAAAATTAAGCGTCCAAGTTCTAAGCGTAGGATATCCTACTGAAGAATTATCATACATGTTTCGGTAATGATCTGGATAAGGATTATATAAATCCCAAAGGTTATTACCTGTTACACCTAATGTTATACCAGATATTTTTGTATCTGCAAACACTTTTTTAGGAATATCATATCCAACACTTAAGTTTCTAACAAAACAACGGAAAGTATTCAATTGCCAGAAATCTGACGGGCTTGACATATAGCTCCATTGTGCTACGTTAGGATATTTTCCGTTTGGATTATCATCTGAATACATATCTCTCCAGAAACTTTCGCGAGACCACATACTGTTTGCACTTGATGTTCCTTGGCTTACTAAATCAACAAATGTAGCACCTCCCCATGAAGTTGAAATTTGAGTTCTCAAATAGAATCCATTTGCTTTAAATCCTAAATTAGTAGTAAATCCATAAGTTCTGCTGCTGTTTGCTAATTTCACATAATCATTTTCTTTCATGATTTGACCATCAGCAGGAGCTAAAGATCCGTCAGGATTAAGCTGTCCAGCAACGTCTTGATAAGCTAAAGATCCTTTTCTGATTCCAGAAGGTGTAGTAATATCAAAGTATTTTGGAGTTCCACCAACAGCTGTTGCACGCTCGCTTAAGTAAGCCCAATAGTTAGCAATATCTTCGTCTGTACGTAAAATACCGTCTCCTGTAGATGTTCCTTTCCAAACTGCAAATCCCCAAACTGGATTAAATCCTACTGACTGTCCTTCTCTTGTAGCATTGTTAGATGGAAGTACATTTCCTTGGTCTGGGTATTTTTTCACTTCATTATTAGCATAACTAAAGTTAATACCTATATCATAACTTACATTGCTTTTGATTTTATCACTCCAGTTAAGGCTAAACTCAGATCCCCACGCATCAATAGCTGCATAGTTTTGTTCTGCATAAGCTCCACCAGCAGAAATTGGCACACCAACCGCACTACTCATGTCTGTTAACATATTAGTAGTTTTATCATAATAGAAATCAGCAGTAAAATTTAATCTGTTTTTCAAAACAGTTAAGTCAATACCAATGTTGTTTTTTACTGTAGTATCCCAAGTAACATCTCTATTAGGAGTTACCCTTGGAGTTACACCGTTTCCATTATTTCCTCCTCCAGAGTTAGTTCCTGCAGGTCCAAATTGGAAACCTTTATCCACAATAACATCATAATATTGAACCCATCTCCAAGGCTGAATATTATCTTTACCAGTTTTACCAATAGAATAACGAAGTTTTAAGAAATCAACCCACGGTAAAGCTTTTTCAAACCAATCTTCTTTAGACATTACCCAACCCAATTGAACAGATGGAAAATATCCCCAATAATTTTCTGGAGCAAACTTTGTAGAAGCATCGCTACGGAAAAGGAATTGGAATAAATATTTTTGTTTGTAGTTATAATTTAAACGTCCAAAATAAGAAAGTGTACCTCCTTCTACTTTTGTTGCAGTACTGTTAGAAGCACTTAATGTTCCTGCTGTACGATAATCTCCTAAATAATCTTTCCCTGTTTGCTCATAAGCTAAACGAGTAGATGTATTGTAAATTTCAGAAGCCTCTCCTCCTACCATGGCTCCAATTTGGTGATCTCCAAATGTTCTATCATAGTTAATGAAAAAATCTCCTTGAGTACTTTTACTATCGCTATTGTTATAGTAAACTCTTGAATTTCTAACGTTAGTTTCGATCACATAATCTCCATTTGGATTAGTTGTCGCGTTGTAAACAGATGGATCAGCTGCACTAGCAAGGTGATTTCCTTCTGTTTCGTAGTTTCTAATTCTAGCCAAATCGTATGGCAACTGAATTTGTTCTGTATAAGAAGAACTTTGCGTTCTTGAGTAAGTTCCTTTGAAAGATAATCCCTTAACAGCTGCTAATTTATAGTTTAACGAAGCATTCACGTTATATGAATAATCGTCTGTAATTTGGTGAGAACCATTATTTAAGTTGGCAAAATAGTTCCATCCGGCAATTGTAGTGTTGGCATTTGCACTTCCTAGGTTTTTGTTTGAGTTAGGAAATGGAGACATATAATATGTCTTACCATCTACAACCGTTTCCCACGGCACATGTTTAGGCATGTGTAACAAGAATCCGTAATCTGCTTGCTCTCCACCTGCTGCAGAACCGTAGCTTCCGTCACTAATATTTGCAGAAGCTTTAGTAAAAGATTTATCAATTGTTCCTGAATTACCAGAAACAGAAGCAGAGAAATCTAAGTTCTTAGCGATTTTTGCATTAATTCCTGTACGGAAATTCCATTTATCATATTTCTGATATCCTAAATTGGCATCTTGAGTAAGATAAGTTGCACCAGCAAAATAAGTAATATCTTCGCTACCTCCACTTACATTGAAAGAGTGTTTTTGCTGAATAGCAGGTTTCCAAGCTTCATCTAACCAGTTATAATCTAAACTTTTCATTTCTTCTAATTCAGAAGCAGAATACAATTTAACTGGATCTATATTTGGAGTTTGAGAAGTTAAAAATCTATTGCTGAAAACTCCAAATTCATAAGCATTTAAAGTTTTACTGTGGCTAATAGCATCGTTTACAGCAAACTGGCTATTATAAGTAAATTTTGCTTTACCAGATTTACCACGTTTTGTTTTTACTACGATTGCACCTTGCGAAGCACGAGAACCGTAAATTGCTGCAGAAGCATCTTTTAAAACCGTAATACTTTCAATCTCAGACGGATCTAATCTATTGAATTGTTCCAATGTAGGTTTACCATTAGTTGGATCTACCTGAATCATATCATCAATGATTACTAAAGGAATAGTTGAGTTTCCATCTTTTGAAAAACCGAATGATTGACGAATTTGAATACTTCCAGCATCTCCAGGACGTCCTGATCCACTTGTAACAGCAAGACCTGGAACTAAACCTTTTAGAGCGTCAGATAAGTTGGTCACTGGCAAGTCCATTAAATCATCTGGTTTTACCGTTGCGATTGCTCCTGTAAGTTCCTTTTTCTTTTGAGTTCCGTAACCTACTACAACAATGTTTTCTAATTGGTTAAAATCGTCTTGCATTTGTGCATTAACGATCGAACGATTATTAAGAGGCAATTCTATTTTTTTCATTCCGATGAAAGAAAAAACCAAAGTACCTCCACTTTTAACTTTGATTTGATACTTTCCATTGTAATCTGTCGTCACTGAATTTTTGGTAGATTTTTCAGTTACGTTAACTCCAGGCAACAATCCTCCTAAATTGTCTGTAACAGTTCCCGTTACTGTAACTTGATTTTGAGCATAACTCAGTACACTCATCAGTGCAAACAAAAGAAAACTACATCTTTTTATAAGTGCTTGTTTCATAAATGTTTTTTTTGGTTAGGTTATTAATGTTAGTTAGTCATGTTTAAACGTGTCTTAATGGTAACATAATTTTCCTTAAAGGAATCTTAAAACATTTTCTTTAAATGTTTAAAACACATTTATTTTAGTATTCCAAAAATATAACGATGATATATTAGAACCGTCCTGCTCTATCCTGTTTAATCGTATAATTTGGAAAAAAAAGACTCAAAAAAAACAATATTAATAAAAAACAAAAGGAAAAAATAAACGAAACAAAATATTTAAGACAAATGTTTGCTTAAAACAAAATTTATAAACCCATTTTCACTAAAAAACGATAAGATTTACATCAAAAATAAACATCTGTTATTTATTCTGCAAAACTTATTACTATACCTACTGATATCTAAGCGCTTATAAAAAGTCATTTTTTACGAAAACGATAGAGATAATTAACTAAAACGAGTTCATTTCGTAATAAAAAACCTGTAAAAATATACGCAGGATATATACAGGATACCTTTAAAAAAACATTAAATAATTTTTAATAAAAAAATTAATTTTTAAAAGTAATTTCTGACCAACAAAATGTAAACGCTATTTTTCGACGTTTTTCTTACTTAAGAAAACCCAATAAAAAACCCGCTGACATCAGTATCAGCGGGCATTTGTTAAAATTATTTTTGTTCTGTTGAACTTATTTAAACTACGCTTTCGGATTCCATTTATTTAAAACTAAATCTCTATTGTATTTTTTAATATCCTCTTTCTTTAATTGATGAGACCAAGAAACCCTTTGGGAAATATCTTTAGCACTAGAACCTTTACTTCCAAATTCTGCATAATAAGCAGTTTTATCTTTATCAGGAAATCGAGAATCAAGCCAAGCATTCCAACCTTCGGGAATTATATGCGAACCTAAATCTGTATTAATAAAAACCGTTTGCGCGTAAGGTCTCCATGGTCTTCCCAAAAATACTTTATCAACCGATTTGTCTTTTGCAGTAAGTTTACAATCAACAAAAACAAAACCATAAGCCTGTCCTTGCGGAGTCGACGCAGCGGTTATGTATGAATTGGTTAAACTTTCAATCGTACATTTATAAAAATAAGCCGTCGCAGCACCAAAAATAAAATCGGTTGTACCATTTATAAAACAGTTTTCAAAATAAGTTCGCGTATTTCCTTCTGATAAATAAAGCGTATCCTGATTTCCTAAGATATTACAATTCTTCACCAAAACTCGGTCACTTTTAATATGAAGCGCCACCGCCTGTCCTACTCGTCCTGCTGTATTTTCTACAGTTAGATTTTCAAGCGTACAATCATTTCCTTTGATCATGAAAGAATACGAAGTTCCTGTTCCAAATTCTTTTTTACCCGACGGATCTGGTTCTCGAAGCGGTTTCCCTGAATAATCATCAAATGAAATAATAGTTTTATTTCTGTCTAAACCTTTTAAAGTAATAAAGGGTTTTGAAGCTGGAATTTCCAATTTCTCGACATACTTTCCTGGTTTTATAGTGATTACAACACGTTTCTCTGAATTATCTTTTACATTATTTACTGCTTCCTGAATGGTTTTAAAATCTCCAGAACCGTCTTGAGCAACGGTTAATGCTAATTTGTTATCGAGCGTTTGAGCTGATATTGCCAATGTCGTTATTAAAAATAGAGTTAGAATATATTTCATTTCTTTTTTTATTTATTCGTTTTGTTTTGTCATCTTGACGAAGGAAAGATCACACTAGAAACTCCGCATTGAATGTATCCAATCTTTGTCGATTCCCGAGTGTGATTCCTCGTTCCTCGGAATGACAAACTGAAGGTAAAAACTTTGTCAAAAGTTTACGACAATCATTTTAATGCGACATCCAAACCGTCATTTCGCCTTTTCCTTTATTTCCCCAAGCAAAATACGGAATCAATTTTACAGATACTGCCGTTGCATCCTTAGAAGAAAGCGGTTTGTACAAAGATTTATTCCATGAATTATTCGAATTTATAACAGCTTCTGCATCAATGCTTACTAAATTTCTATTATTCAAGGTAAAATTATTTGTTGCAAAATTCGATTTCAAATTCAAAGCCACATCATTTACACTTATTTTCGCAGGAAGCTGATCCGATTCTAAACAATACACCAGAGGTCCTCTTTTTACGGCTATCTGATTTTTAACTTCTTCAACCAACGGATTAGCTTCCATTAATTCAACAGGCATTGGAAGATTCAATTCGATCACATCTCCTTTTTTCCATTTTTGGTTTAATTGCAGATAAGTTCCAGAAATGATTTTATCAGTAATCTTTGCATTATTTACCGATACTTCCGCATTCTGACTCCAGCCCGGAATTCTTAAAAAGAAAGTCTGTAAATCTTTTGGTACTTTTACAATTTTCAAAGTTATTTTTCCGTCCCAAGGATAATTAGTTTGCTGTTCAATTTCAATTTCTTCTCCATTTAAAGATTTCGTTCTTAACTGATTACTTCCGTATAAATTTACATACAAACCTTCTTTCGAAATATTGTACGCATAATTTCCAACTTCGGCAATTGTTCTGGTTACGTTTGGCGCACAACAGTTTGATAATGCGATATAACCTTCACGTTCATTACCCCATCTTTGATGAAATGGCAAATCATTTGAAACATTCAGCGGATTATTGTAAAGGAATTTTTCTCCTTCTAAATCCATTCCCGAAAGCACACTATTGTATAATGCTAATTCAACAATGTCAGCATATTTGGCATCTCCTGTAATTTGAAGCATTCTCCAATTCCATAACACATTTCCAATATTAGCACAGGTTTCGGTATGAGCGGTTGCATTTGGCAATTGAAAAGGTCTTCCATACGCTTGATGGATTTTCTGAACCACAGTTGGATCATAAGACGTTCCGTCTGGCGAAACGCCGTCGTATAAAGAACCACAGCCACCAGTAATGTACATTTTGCGATACGTTACATCATCCCAAATTGATTCTAAATTATCTAGTAATTTCTTTTCCCCCGTTTCAGCATACAAATCGGCAACTCCGGCATAAAGATAATTTGCTCTTACAGCGTGCCCCATTGCAGTTGTTTGCTGTCTAAACGGAACTCTGTCTTGATTATCATCGGTTCCATCATTTGTAGTTCCGCGAATGTCAATTAAATTATTAGCTAATTCCAGATATTTCGGATTTTTAGTCGTTCTGTACATTTCGACAATTCCCATATAATGCGACGGACAAATAGCATTTCGAGCCAATTCTGGCGAAGCTTTTTTGTAAAAATCATACAAGAAATCGGCAACACCTTTTGCAATATTAAGGAAGTTTGTTTTTCCTGTGGCACGATAATGAATACAAGCCGCAGTCATTAAATGTCCCATATTGTATTTCTCAAAACCCAATTGTTTCTTTACTTCTTCTGGGCCTAAAGTCCCCCAGCGTTCATCGATTAAAACTGGAGTATGAATATAACCGTCTTTGCGCTGTACTTTGGCGAAAAGCGCAATGGCTTTATCCATTTCGACATCTAGTTTTTTATCTTTTGTTACGGCATAAGTTGCAGCCATTCCTTCAAAAATCTTGTAGAAATCGCCATCATGAAACGAAGGGCCTTTGAAAGTTCCTTTACTTAAACCTGCTGCGATTTCGAAGTTTTTATAAGCATGCGAAATTTCATCGTTATGATACAAATCCCACATATACGGCAATGTATTTTTGGTTTCTACATCAAATTGTTCTTTCCAGAAACCGTTTGTCCATTTTACATCTTGTAAGCCTACACTTTGTAATTTCGAATATGGACTTTCTGAATTCGCAACTAAACCTTTGTTCTGCGCAAAGATTACGGTTGAAAGAAATAAACTTGAGATGATGATATTCTTTTTCATTTTGATATTAATTTTATCTGCCTGATCTGCTAAATCTGCGAGAGCTTAATTTTTCAAGCAGATTTAGCAGATTACGCTGATTTATTTTTTTCTTTAATCTATTATAATCTCCTATTCTGAGTTTTTTTTTCACGCAGATTTTGCAGATTTTAGTAGATATTTATTGATTTCTATTCTTTAAAATTAAAATCTGCGCAGATCTGCGTAAATCAGCTAAAATCTGCGTGAAACTTTTCTAGTTTACGAAGAAATTAATCATTCTGCTCATTGAATCTCCGTCTGCATCTTTTACGGTTAGAACGAAAGAAGCGAATCCTTTTTCAGCAGTTGTAAACTGAATTTCTTTTCCTTTTAAAACCACTTTACCATTTTTAAGATCAGAGAAAGTATAAACTGGTTTGTTTTCGTATCCTTTAAAATAATCCGTGGCATTTAAAGTTTTTTTCTCTCCCGAATTCACAAAATAATGAGGCTGCGCCAACCAGTCTAAATAATTATCCAACTGCGTAAATCCATCTTTATCAGCATCCTGATTCGCATCTGAAAAATCTCCAGCTTTTGAATTTTCGTTTAAACCAAAAGCTTTTTCCCACCAGTTTGGCAATCCGTCATGATCTGTATCCCAATCTGACGGACGAGTTTCTGAAGCAAAATTTGGCCATCCGCCTGCATCTTGTTCATTATCGATCATACCACCTAAACCGCTTTTACTGCCTTTGTAAGTAAAAGTTCCTTTTAAAGTTTCATCTACAATTCGGTTATCGTGTTTATCAAAAAACGGCTGATTGGCACCAACATCTGAAAGTACATTTTTATACGCCGCTTTCGCTGATTGCGTTTCTACGTAAGAAGGAAAAAATGGTTTGTCTACAAAAGTTTCATAATCTACTTTCTCATTATGGCTTATAGTAGATTTTCTGCCTTTTTCCTGAGATTTCTCATCAAAGTAGCCTGGCATGATATTTCCGTTAAAATAATAACGCTGCATTCCTTTTCCAACACCTTCGTGCTGTGCATTTAACGCGACAAATATTTTAGTTGAAGCTCCTGGTTTGTAAAAATTGTTTACAAAATTCACCTCGTTTGCACCGCCGTCTGTCGTTCTTTGTCCCCAGTTGTAAACCACATTATTGGTAATATCCAATCTTCCTGTGTAGTAGCCATCTCCATTTAAACCACCGCCAATACTCCAGTTTCTTCCGTAATTATGAGCTAGTAAATTGTGATGAAAACTTCCAATATCTCCGCCAATTGTTGCAGCAAATCCGTGCATTTTTCCAGCAGGATATTTATCATGTCCAGCCACATTTAATGCCTCAGAAATTAAAGTTCGTTGTAAAGTAATATGATGCGCGCCACGCGAACTAAACGATTCATCAATTGTCCAGCTAATCGAGCAGTGATCAATAATACTATAATCTGCGCCCGTTAATCCCATTCCGTCAAAAGTAGTTCCGCCCCCGATTCTCACTTTCAAAAATCGAATCACACCATCATTTCCTGTCAACCCAATTGGCGCTCTGCTGATCGTAATTCCTTCCCCTGGAGCGGTTTGTCCCGCAATAGTAATATAAGGCTGATTTGCTACTAATCTCGAAGCCAGTTTTATATTTCCCGAAACAGTAAAAACGATCGTTCTTGGACCAATTTCCTGATTGATCGCATCACGTAAACTTCCTGGTCCGTCATCATTTAAATTGGTTACTTCAATCACTTTTCCGCCACGACCACCTACGGCGTAACGTCCGTAACCTTCTGCTCCCGGAAATGCCAATTGTGCAGGTTTAAACGACCAAACATTACCTTGAGTAACTTCACCTTTAGCATCGACTTCATCTACTCTCCAATAATAAGTTGTACCGCTATATAAATCAGAAACTGAGAAAGATTTCTCAGTAAGTTTCCCTTTAAATTCTTTTGAAGCTTCTGTTGCGTTTTCTACGGCATTTTTATCTTCACCGAAATATATTTTATGAGATGCTACATTTTTTACAGCATCCCATTTTAGAGTTAAAGTTTTACCCACTTCCACATGTTCGTCCCTATTTTTTGGTTCAGGAGTACGCGCCTGATTCATCAAGTTTGGCGTATCAATTTCGAAACCATTAATCACAATTTGCTTAACAACATCTGGATTAGAAGTCGGATCAATTTCAAAACGAACAACTACATCCTTGCCTTTCTCAGCATTAAAAGTAATATACGCCATTGAAGCATCAATTTTAGCATTGGCTCTCTGACTTGCATTTACGGTTTCCTGAAGTTTTCCGTTTACGTAGATTTTTATCGGAGAAAAAGTTTTTCCTGTAATGACATCAAAAGCGTTATGAAAAGTCAAAAGTGTATGTTTTCCTGCTTTCAATCCACTAATTTTCAATTCTAAATTTTCAGCCGTAACCAAACCGTCACTTCCTAATCTATTGTAAAACGGAGCGCTCATTCCGACTTTATACCATTTTGAAGTAAAGTTTCCTTTGAGTTTAAAAGACACATTGTTAAATGATTTTTCAGCTTCTTTTCCTTCATTAATTACCCAAGAATCATAACTCGGATCATGAACTTCTTCTAGTCTTCTTTGAAAAAAATCAAAGTCCACTTTTACAATTTGTTTATCAGTATTTGCGACTGATTGTGCCTGTCCATTTGTGGTCAAAAGCATGGACAAAACAGCACCACTTATTAATTTCTTTATCATTATAGTTGGCAATAGTTAGTTTAATTTCGTTTTTTCTGCTTCAGATTTTCCTAACAGATTTATAATGTCTTTTTTTCTTTCTTCTGGAATTACTTTTAAAACCTTCAATTCTCCATTTACGAGTTCGGCTTCAATTGTAGTATTTTGTTTGGCGTGTAATTTAAAATGAACATTCCATTCTTTTGGCCAAGCTGGAAAAAGATAAATTTTCCCCTCTGCTTCCTGTAAAAGCATTTCCTGCATCCCAATCATTCCCGATCCGCCCCAATTATGATCTGGAACCCAGTCAAATCCCGGACCCCAAAAAGCTGGAAAACGTCTTTCTGAATTCGCCATTTTTAGTGTATTATATTTTGCTGCTTCTTCGGTTAATCCTAAACGAGCTGAAAAAATATTGTCTTGTTTCCATCCTATATGACTTCTGAATTTTAAAGCATCAGCATCATATTTCCAGGTATTTAAAGCCGTTTCTAAATCTGGTTTTCCAACGCCGTAAATTCCCCACGGATAAACGGGATACAATTGCGGAACCTCTGAATTATTAACTCTTTCCCATGTTTTGGCAGGAAGCAAAACTTTATGATTTTCAATCTGCCCAAAGTTTAAAGGCGGAATCCTAGTTTGAAGTGCTTTTAAATATGCAACGTCTTCTTTTGACAACTGATTTCCTGAAAGGTTTAAAAGGTTTTCTGTAATAACTTGCAAAGCCGAAATTGTACTGTTGGCATTATTTGCCATTTTATAAGTTTCCGCTCCCGAACCTGGAAAAAGAATTAATTTTCCGTTTCCATCTAAAGCTTTTCTTCCTCGCTGTTTTGCTAAGTATTGATAATGTTCATCAAAAAATCGAAGACAGCTTATAATGAATTGATTGTATTTTTGAATGTCTTCTCCGGCATATTCTTTCTGCTGCAACATCATTTGACAGAATTCCAAAACTGTATCCCATTCGTATTCCAGCCACGCATTGTATTCCATTCCCGGATCGTAATCTGCGGGACGTTTCCATTCGTATTCTGCTGGATTAGGCAAGCCGAAATTTTCTAATTGTTCTGTGAATGAAGCACCATTATGATTCCAATAGACTTTGCTTCTTAATTCAGCATTTTTTTGAAGACTTACGTAATAATCCAATTGCGATTTCATCATATCAAAATCACCGCTTTTTACCATCGGAAAATAAACCAATCGCTGATTTTGAGCCGTCATTGTTCCTCCTCCCCAATTTCTGAAATCTGGTGTAAAATCTAAATCCTTATTCGTGTAAACGGGATCAACCGTAAAAAGTCCGCCGTTGAATTTGGTTGGATATTTTCCATACGCATTGCATCCGAGCATATATCGAAACAATTGATAATTCTGTCCGATTTGATACACTGAATCTTTCTCAATCGATTGATTTTTTTGTGTAAAAATAAAACTGCGGTTCCAGAAATTATTCCACCATTTTTGAGTGTTTTTTTCAGCTTGTTTCGCTGTGTTTTTGTTTGCAGAAATCAGACTTTTTAGTTCATTATTCCAAATAGAAAAATCAGATTGGTTGGTGTTTAAATAAATTTCTAACGAATGCTTTTTGGATGGTTTTATGCTAGTTAAATTAAAACCTTTAAAATCGGTATCCTGATATTTTCCAAGATACGTCCCGTCTGGTTTTAAGTTATCACCTTTCATAAATCCGCCAAAAGTTAAATTCGCAATCGGGTTCAGCATTTGGTCCTTAACCGATTCCATTTTCTGCTGTTTTACCGCTACATCAAAAACCGTATTTTCTCTGTTTCTGTGATAGAATTTTATTCCGTTGTTTTCAAAAGCAATAGAATCTTTATAGGTAATAAGTTCTCCTTGGGGTGCCCATTTATAAGAATTGGCATTGTTTTCTTTTCCTTTTGGATAACGATTTTGATAACGCCAGCTTTCATAAGAAGCCGTCATTTTCAACGGATTTTTACTTTCTAAATCAACATGAATAATCGGTTTAAAAACATCTACCCAAAGTTTGATTTTAGTATCATTCTGCCCAACTAAAACATAACCGTCTTTTAGTTTCAATTCCTGATGAAAACCAGCTGCTCCCTCAAATGGATTTGGTGTTAAAGTCACTTTTACTCGTCCTAATTTCAATAAAGTATTGTGTTCGTCGAAAGTACCGCTTCGTGAAAAATAGAAATACAAATCTCCCTTCTCAACCCAGACATTCATACCAATATCGCCGCCGCCCAAAGGCATCGATTCTGATGAATTATTGCTTTGCGTTGTCCAGATTTGATTGTAATTATCAAGCGCAGGGATTTGTGCTTTAAGACAAAGCGTGGTGAAGAGAAGTATGTATTTAATGTATTTAATGTATTTCAATTTTACTCTTTTTAAAGTTTTTTTGTCATTTCGACGAAGGAGAAATCTTCGTTGCATGATCGACAAAGATTGCGGAGTTACTTGCGAAGATTTATCCTTCGTCGAAATGACAAACTAGTCGTTAAACTCATCATTAATCATTTACAATTCACAATTCATAATTACCATTCGTCTGTTCTAAACGAAGAAACCGGCAAACCTCCAGCACTAAACAATTCCGCTTTAGCGAAATCTTTCCATAAATAGTGAACAGCAACTGGATTTTTCACTTTATCTGAAGTCAGAACAACTGATTTTCTTCTTACAACCGTTTTTGCTGGATAGAAAACTTTATCTGCTCCTGCTATTTCAAAACCTAAAACCTCTTTGTCATAAGACGTAATTCCGTTGGCAACATCATCAAAAGAAACGGTTACTGAACCTTCTTTTATTTCCATCGATTTATATTTAGGACTTTCGAATTCGAAACCTTCAATTCCGTACGTTCTTGCCAAAGCTTGAAAAGCCAATCGGTTTCCTCCTTTTTCCTTATCCATTGGGTGAATGTTATTTTCTTCTCCAACATCCATTAAAACAGCCATTCCTGAATTCGGAATTTCCTTTGAAGCCTTAAACTGCGCTTCTCTCAAATAAGCCGAATTGTATTTTTCCTGATAATCTTTTGGATGAAATGAGGCGTAATTAAATGGTGCGATCTGAGCGAAATAAAAAGGAAAATCTCCCTGATTCCACAACGTTCTCCAACTGCTGACCATTTTCTTCATCAAAGCAGTATATTCAGAAGCTCTTTCGTAATTTGATTCTCCCTGATACCAGATACAGCCTTTGATTCCGTAACCAATTACAGGTGAAAGCATTCCATTAAACAAAGTTGTTGGAACACGATTTGGGTCTTTTGCCAATTCTTCTTTTGTGGTCGGAATTTTAGCGCTTGAAAAATCTTTTAGCATTGCTGCGTTCATCCAAGCTTCCATGCTAGAACCTCCGTACGAAACATGAATCAATCCCACAGGAACATTTAAAACTTCCTGTAAAAGCGATCCAAAATACCAAGCCGTAGCACTAAAATTGGATGTTGATTTTGGAGAAGCTTCTTCCCATTTTCCTTCAAAATCTTGCAATGGTTCTAAAACTGTCGCTCTTGGAATCGTAATTAAACGGATATTTTTATTGGTTGATCTTACGATGATTTCATTTCCGTTTTTAACAGGCTGACCTTGGAATCCTTTCAACGGCATTTCCATATTGGATTGTCCAGAGCAAAGCCAAACTTCGCCCAACAAAACATTTTTGATGGTTATTTTTTCGTTTCCTTCAGAAACTTCAATCGTATATGGGCCACCAAAAGAAGAAGTCTGTAATTCTGATTTCCATTTTCCTGAAGCGTCTGCTTTTACCTTGTAGATTTTAGAATCCCAAGAAGTTTTGATTACAATGTTGGCGTTCTTTTCTGCCCAGCCCCAAATAGGTGCGTTGGATTTTTGCTGCAACATCATGTTATCAGTAAACAAAGCTGGTAATTTGATTTTTGCATTGATTTGAAAGCTTGCTAAAACCGTTAATAATGCAATAATTGATTTTTTCATTTTTTTTTTTTTTTTGCCACAGATTAAAGGATTAAAAAGGATTATTAATTTCTTGAAATTCTTTGATCTATTGATATTTTTCTTCTCAATTGCCTCCAGCTTTAGCTGGAGGTTATAAAGTATTTGCATTTCTAGGGCTTTAGCCAAATAATTAGTTTGGCTAAAGCCCAATTCTTATCTTCTTCTAAACCTCCAGCTAAAGCTGGAGGTAATTGATTTTACTCTTTCTTTTATCACAGATTAAACAATCCTTTTTAATCCTTTAATCTGTGGCTAACTTTTATTTTTCTTTTAGAATACTTACAGGCCCCAATAATCCCGCTTTCAACAAAGGTTCTCCTTCTAAACGAAACGGCGCTGTTGTCCACGTTAATCTTTCTTCTTTTGGCAATTTTTGGTCACCAATTAATCTATTTGCCCAAGTATTTGTAACTTTTATTTCTATTATATTTTTCCCTTTTTGTAAAGCTTTTGAAATATCAGTTTTGAAAGGGAAAGTCCAAAGCGTTCCGCAATCTTTTCCGTTGATTTTAATCTCGGCAATATTGGCAATTTCTCCTAAATCCAACCAGATTTTATTAGTATCTTTTCCTTTCCATATAAAATCTTTTTTATAAACCACAGTTCCCGAATAATACTTAATCTGATCATTTTCAGAAGCGCTCCAGTCAAAAAGTTTGTTTGTTTTTACCACTTCTTTTAGACCTTTAAATGTTGAATCAAATTGTAATTCCCAGTTTTCATCTAAAGTCTGCACTTTTTCAAATTCAGAAGATTTTCCTTGTGCTGAAATTTCTTTTGTTTCCTCTTTAAAAATCACAAAACCAGATTCGTTAGCCTCTAAAGTTATCGAAACAATTGTTCTTCCGTTTTCTATTTTCCAATTGGCTAAAGCCGAAGTTTGATCTGTCACGGGATTATACCATTGTGGAAATTTCCCAGCTATTCTGAAAAAAGCATCAAATACTCTTTTTTCATTCTTTTGATTCGAAAGGAAATATAAATCTTCACTTTCTGATTTTCGATGCGCCCAAGCCAATGTTTCTGAATCAGCTCTGCTTAAATTTGGAAAATAAACGTCTTGTGTGATTCCGATTGAAGCAAAATCATTTCCTAAATACGGCAATTTAACAACCGTTCCTTTTCCGATTTTCCATGAAGACGAGTTGGCGTTATTCCAAATTTCATCAATTACATTCTGCCATTTCTTCTGATCACCTTCTGATTGAATACCCGGCAGAATATTTGGTTTTTCATTCACAAAAATGGTTCCTCCGTCTTTTAGCAATTGCAGGATTTTTTCGGCGGAAGCCAAAGATAAAATCTTATTCGGTGCCATTTTGTGACTTCCCGGGAACAATAAAGCACCGTATTCAATTCCGCCATCAAACGAAATTTTTCCGTTTACCACTTTCGCTCTATTAATTAAAACATCCGCATTGAAAGAATCATATTGATAACCATTTAGCGGATTAATCCATTGTGATAAATCGGTTATATTTTTAGAATAGGTCACTTCTTTTGGCATTTTTGCCGTTGGCTGACCTTCATTTTCTAAACGGATTTTCTCGCTTTCGAGTCTTTCTTTTCCAAACACATTCGGAATAAATGGCACCAAACGATCCGGCGCAAAAGAACGTGAAGGAAAATCTTCGCCAATAAAAACCGCCAAGTCAATTACTGGTTTTCCTTTTTGCAACTGAAACTGTACTCTTTGACAATAATCAAACCACGCTTTTCCGGGTTTCCACCAAGTTTGGTCTCGTTGGAAAAAAGTTCCGATATCGTCTAAAGTCATTCCCGGTTTTCTATCTGTCCAAGGATTATGGACAAAAACGTGATAGAATAAACGGTTAATTCCTAAAGCGTAATTTCGGTCTGCTGTTGTTTTTAAATTTCCTGGGTGTTCGTCCCAATCCATTCGCAAAGCCGTAAAAGATTCTGCCTGAATAATATCTTTTCCGTAAATATGTCCGCCCGAAATAGCATCGACTATATCAAAAGGTTTGTCGTGTGTGGGGCTTTTCAGCCAAAATTCACCACCTGGATAATCGACATATTTATAATGCAGCAAAGCATCACTCATCATTGTTGGTGCGACATTTTCAGAACTTAACTTAACGTTGTATTCTTTTGCAATTTGAGCGACAGTTCCGTAAAAATTATCGGCTACTAAATCGGCAATTGTTTTGCGAACATCGTATAAAACTTTCTCTGAAAAATCGGCATTTTCTATCGGAATTCCCGCCATAACTGGAAGATAATCTACAAGATCGTAACCACGTCTCTTTTTAAATTCAGCCTGAAAAACCGAAGACCAGTTTTGGCTTCCGCATTCCCAACTGTCAAAATGCAGAATTTCTAAAACTTTTGAAGCCAGTTCTGGACTAGCTGAACGAACAGCTTCTCCGAACCAATGATCCAATTGAAAACGAATTAATTCTGGATTGAATTTGTCAACTTCAAGTCCTTTTCCAGCTCCGCCAGTTGCATTTTCATGTCCTGTAGAAGTATGTCCCATTCGGATGATTTTCCATTTCCCTTTTGGCGCTTTCCAATTCAGGTTTCCATCGGCATCCACAAAATTCGAAATATTGATAATTTCTGATTTTTTAAATGCATCAGAATTTGTTATTTCTTTTTCAGTAGTCTGTGGAGTCAAACGCCAAATTGCTCCTGATTTTCCTTCGTAATTATTAATCAGTGATTGATTTGAAAGTGTTATTTTACTTACTTTCAGATTCTGTTTCCATTTGGCAAAATCCAAATCTTCCGCTCCGGGTTCTGTTCCCTTTGGATCATACACAAATCTGAAATATTTTGCCGTTACAGGCGTAATGGTATGCGTATTTGGAAAATCCATATCCTGCCAGCCATGACGCGGTGCAATCATTCTTTCATGGAATCTAAAATTAACTCCATCATCACTCACTTCTACAATAAGACGTTGTGCTTGAAAATCTCTTCCTTTAGTTTCAATCAAAATAGATTTGCAGGTAAATGGCTGTGCAAATTCGTACTGAATCCAACCTGCATCGGCAAACTTGAAGTTTTCATCTTTTTTATGATCAGCCAAAAACGATGCATCGGTGTTGTTTGATGTCGTTACTTTTGGAACTTGCATCTGCGAAGTAATTTGGTATTCTTTAATCGGAATAGCAAAAGTGGCAATATCTTTATAATAATCTTTGTAATGTACTGGAACTGGCAATTTCGACGCAACTTTTTTTCCTCCTAAAATTTCAGTTGTTGACCAAACTACTTTCTGCATCGACATTTCTGGTGTAATCCACGGTCCTCCTGCAACGGCAAATCCATCTGCTCCGTGAAAAGCTAGTTTTAACCCTAAACGATCTGCCTCTTTGAAAGCCCAATGAATCATATCCCAAAATTCAGGCGTCAATTGTAAAACCGGCGGATCTATCAATGGCGGATTTGCCGGTCCTTTAATCGTCATTAAATAAGCTCCCGCAATTCCAGCTTGTTTCATCGCTTCTAAATCAGCCGTAATTCCTGCTTTAGAATACGCCGATTTCATCCAATACCAATACACCCAAGGTCTTGAGGTTTCTAGTGTTGGCTGAAAAGTTTCTTTTTTATGGACTTCTTGTGCCGAGACGAAGCTCGCCAAAAGGAGTATAAAAAAGATGTGTTTTTTTTGAAACATTATTCTTTGTTTTATTTCGTTTGTAAACCCGACAGGGGGTTGAAACCTCGGGCTATGTTTCATAATCTTTGTCGAATTTCTTGTGTGATTTCTCGTTCCTCGAAATGACAAACTGTACCTTAAACTTTTAGTTCTTAATTTTAAAATTATCAATTATCAATTATCAATTATCAATTATCAATTATCAATTATCTAATATTTAAACTTCTTCAAACTGTTTTCTAATTCAGTTTTTGAACCGCTAAAAGGCGTCAAATAAAAACTGTAATCATAATTTCCAGATTTAATCTGATATTGTTCTAATGGCTGTGCAACCAATGTCCAGCTGTCATTTCCTCCCACTCCCATTTGAATTAAATCGATGTTTAGTGTTAAAAATCCTGGATCTTTCAAATCGTACGTATGTCCTGATGTACTTAAGTTTTCTTGTGTGTATGGCCATGCGCTCATGCTTAAAACTTTGGCATCATTTACTACTAAGAATCCGTTGTTTTTCTGTGGAGTGCTCAATGCCATCCATCTTACATCACATCTGTTTCCGTTTTCTTGTGGTTTTGGATAATGTTCGATAAAATCATTTATTGGAAGTGAATATTTCCCAACAAACGAACCGAAACTTCTATCGCTGTAATTTTCTAATTCTCCTTTTCCGTACCACGAAATCTGATCGAATTTTCTTTGAACTCCCATCTGCATTCCGATTTTTGGAATGTTTGGCAGTTTATCTGATGCTTTTAAGCTGTAATCTACTTTTATTAATCCGTTTGGTAAAATATTATAGATCACTTTTACGCTCGCACTATCTTTTATAACTTCGTAATCGCTTGTTATTTTAATTTCAGAAGCTGATTTATCAATTGAAATGTTAACCAATTTTGGTTTTGCTTTGTACCATTGTTTCAACAACTTTTGCGATTTCCAACCACGTTTATCATTGTCTGTAAGTGGTCTTACTAAGTTTGGCAATAGCGGTGCAAAAACTTGTTCTTCTCCGTTAAAAATATAAGAACTCAAAGCTCCGTTTGTTTTTCCAATTGTAATATCAAAAGTTTTGCCTTTGATTTTAAAATCAGAATCGGATTCAGAAACATTCAGCGTTTCTTTTTTAGATTCTGGAGAAACGGCTTCTTTCTTTTTTAATATAAACTGATCTTCCGCGACAGCGTAACCTTTTGACGCCCAAAGCTCATCCTTTGAAAGCTGGAATTCTATATTTAAAATATATTCGGCATCCGCTTTCATTTTTGGAAGATAAGAACTAATATCTAATGTTGTGGATTGTCCCGCTTCAACTTTAAATGGTTTTAAAATCTGAGTTCTAATCACGTTTCCGTTTTCCAAAACTTTTAAAACCGGAATATAGCTTTCTAAAGATTTAACTGCCTGACGATTTTTGATTTCTAATTGATTTCCGTTTAAAGTGGAAATCGCTGGCTGATACACCCATTTATTTTCAAAAATGGACCCTTTTGGTTTTCCGTTTGAATCTACAATTCCTTTTGTATTGAAATTTCCGTCATGATATTTTTCTCCAAAATCTCCTCCATGAGCAAAATAATTCTGACCAGATCTGGAATCAAATTTTACGATTCCCTGATCTTTAAATTCCCAAATACAACCTCCAATAACTCTTGGAAGCGAGCGGAATTCATCCCACAATTCTTTTAAATTTCCAACTGAATTTCCCATTGCATGAGAATATTCAACGAAAATAATCGGACGAGTATCTTTCTTTTGATCTACTAAAAATTTTGGTGTGAAAACGCCCGGATAAAAACGGCTGACCATATCGACATACGAATCATCCTGCGGGTTTTCGAATCGATACGCGTGATCGATTGTTTTTGGATATCCTGGATCAAGCGGATCGATGTAACCATCTAATTTTGCATTTCCCTGCGCTGGTTCGTAATGCACTGGACGTGTAATATCGAAATCGTGAACCCAACCCGACATTGCAGCATGATTTGGCCCTTTTCCTCCTTCGTTACCTAAACTCCACATTATAACCGACGGATGATTTTTATCTCTTTCAACCATTCGAATCATTCGTTCCATATAAGCATTTGTCCAAAGCGGATCGTTGCTTAATTTTCCGCCAATTCCGTGAGTTTCTTGATTCGCTTCATCCATTACCATGATTCCGTATTGATCGCATAATTCGTAGAAATACGGATCGTTTGGATAATGGCTTGTACGTATAAAGTTGAAATTGAACTTTTTAATTGTGGTAATATCTTGCTTGATGTCTTCTCTCGTAACCGCTTTTCCTCTTGTTGGATGATGATCGTGACGGTTTACGCCATATACATAGGTTTCTTTTCCGTTGATGAGCATTTTTCCGTTCTCCTTGGAAAATTCAATCGAACGGAAACCCACTTTACAGCTTTTGGCTTCGGTAACATTTCCGTTTTTATCTTTTATCGAAATAACCATCGTATACAAATTCGGTTCTTCTGAACTCCATTTTTTAGGATTTTTAATGGTTTCCTGAAAGAATCCGAAGCGAACATTATCCAAACGGGGATAACTTTCGTTAATTAAATCAATTACAGGTCTTTGAAGCGGTTCTTTGAACATTGCCGTATTATTGGCATCGTACAATTGAACATTCATCGTATAATCTTTGATTTTTTCTCCTGTCAAATTCTCTACTTTCGGACGCAGTTTAAAAATTGCATCTGTGTATTGTTTGTCTAATTTCGTTTGAACAAAGAAATCCTGAATGCGCAATTTTGGCTCGGCCATAATGAAAACTTCACGCTGGATGCCACTCATGCGCCAGTGATCCTGATCTTCTAAATAAGAACCATCTGTCCAACGGATTACACGAACTGAAACTACATTTTCTCCCGCTTTTAAATAAGGCGTAATATCAAATTCTGATGGCAGAAAACTGTCTTCGCCATAGCCTAAAAATTCTCCGTTTAGCCAAACCTCAAAACCTGAACTTACAGCTCCGAAATGTAAAGTCACCGTCATGTCTTTCCAATTTTCAGGAACGGTAAAACTTCTTTGGTAAGAACCAACTCCATTATAATCTTTAGGAATATAAGGTGGATTTATAGGTCGAAACGGATAAACGGCACTTTTGTAAATTGGATTATCGTATCCTTTCATTTCCCAGTTTGATGGCACTTCTATTTTATCCCATCCTGAAACAGTATTTTTATAGAAATCTTTTGAAGCTTCTTTTAGATTTACGGCATATTTAAAATCCCAATCGCCATTTAGCATTTGGATTCTACTTTTGGTTCTGTCTCCTTTTAAGGCATCTTCTACAGAAGTATACGAATAAGCTGTTGCTCTCGATGGTTGTCTGTTGATGCTTGTAACTGTTGGATCTTCCCAAGGAGCAAATTGGTATTTTTTATGTAATTCTGGAATTCCCGCAGGTTCTCCTGTAACGGATTGGGCTTGTGTGGGATATGTTAGAAGTAAAATGAAAAATGTGAATACCGATTTTGGTATCAAAAATCGAAACCTTGAAAAGTTATTTATTTGAAATGGTTTGGACATTAATTCTATATTTTTTTTATTCGTTTTTTTGTCATTCCGACGAAGGAGGAATCTCCGTAAGAAGCTCTACAAAGTATTTCCTCTCTTTGTAGAATATTGACGCGAAGATTTCTCCTTCGTCGAAATGACAAACTGTGTCTTTATTTATTTTTGCGTAATTAAACCTGACAGGTTTTAAAACGTACGATATCTTAATTCTTTGTACTTTGTACTTTGTACTTTGTACTTCCCTCTTAATTCTTCTTCTTTTTCTCAGGCGGTGCCACAAAATTCAATTTGCTTTTTCCTAAATCTTTAGAAGTTGCAATGGCGATTCCTCTTTGTTCTGCTTTATTTACAGCACAATAAAAGTGATAAACTACTCCGTTATGTTTTACCACAAATGATTTATGCGCAAACATATCATCATAAGGTTCAGAAGATTTAACTAAATCGTCGCCTTTCCAGTCCGTCCAGTTTACTAAATCATTTGAAACTGCAAAACGGTTAAATGCACCTTGATTCCAACCTGTCCAAAAAGCTCCAAAATAAAACATCACCCAAGTATCATTAATTCGCTGAATATAAGCATCTCCCGAAATTCCTTTATGATGATTAATTAATGGTTTGTCGCCATAACGCTTCCATGTTTTCATATCGTTTGATACTGCCATCGCAATACGCTCCGCGCCTTTAGCCGGATTGATACTGTCGCCACGGGCATTGTAATACATGATAAAATTGTGTCCTGTCAGTTTATCTTTGTCACGGATTACACTGTTTTTGTACATTGTACTATTGTCCCACCATTTGGCGTCTTTGTCTTTTGGTGTTAAAACCGGATTTTCTAATTTCTGGAATTCGTGTGGTTTTGTTGGTGTTTCTTTAGTGTAAGCCATTCCGATTGATAAAACACCTGCTTCGTAACCTTTACTATCTCCACCAAAGTAACTCATCCAATATTTATCATCGTATTTACCCCATTCGTAGCTTCCGCCCCAAGTTAAATCTTGTAACGAAATATATCCTGCTTTTTGGTTGACGTCCCAATGTTTTTCATTTTCTGAGAAGGACATTACTTTTCCTAGATGTTTCCAATCTAAAAGATTGTCGCTTTCCGCAAGCCAGGTTTCGTAACCTCTTCCGTCATAAATTAAATACGTCATGTACCATTTACCGTCTTTCCTAAATACACTTGGACAGTCCATTTTGTATGAGTTGTCAGTAGGAACCATCACCAAACCGTATTTATAAGGCGTTTTGATTTCTTCGTAAATCTCCTGCATTACGCTGTCGGTAATTTCTCTTTTCTTGTATTTAGTTGCACAGCTTGCGATAGCAAGTACTGAAATGGCTAGAATTAGGTATTTAATTTTCATTTTTATGTTTTTTTTGCCACGAAGGCGCAAAGGCTCTAAGTTTTCTTTATTTTTTGTTTCACGCAGATTTTGCAGATTTAAGCAGATTATTAATTGATTTTTATCTGCGTCAATCAGCCAAAATCTGCAAAATCTGCGTGAAATTATTTCTTCAACTCTTTTAATTTAGACTCCATCACATCTTTGTTTAATTTTACTTTTATCATTCCGGTTGGATGAAATCTTCTTTTCAAATCGATTGCATTATAGACAATTGTATAAACGTCATTTCCTTCTGGGATTAGGCACAAAGGCGTTCGCATAATATCCCACCATTTATCGACTTTGGTTTCGATTGGTAAATAATGTGCTTCTGCCCAATTAATTCCGTCTGCAGATAATGAATACGCAATCATATTTGGTAAATGATGTCCCCAGCCGTCTGGACCACCGTCAAAAATCGCAATGTACATTCCGTTTGGTAATTGACTTACAATTGGATTTTCTACAAACTGCGGATGAATGGTTTTAATAGGTTCCAAACCTTTATTCATTCTTAACCAAGGACCTTCTAAGCTTTTTGATTCGGCTAAAGCTACAAACCAGCCTTTTCCTGATTTCTTTGGATAATCTGCCCATGAATTGAACGGATATGCACCGCTATAAAATCCGAAATATTTATCGCCTACCTGATAAGGAAAAAATGAAGCTACACCCTGACGTCCTTCCCAAGGCTGAGAATCTAATCCCGGCTCCATAATGATTCCCATATCTTTATAAGGTCCGCCGATTCCGTTGATTCCTTCTACAGTTGATTCACAACGCCAAATTCTTCCAAAAGAGTGATTCGGTTCTATTTCTTTACTTACCGTATACGCCAAATAATAGCCGTACCATTTATTTGCTTTTTCATTAAAAATTGGCATATAAGACCAAATTGCTGCACGACGATCATTCATTGGATTATCGTCTTCAGTTACGGCATAAGTTCCACTTGCTTGATAAATTGTTGATTCTCTTTTCCAGTGAATGGCATCTTTACTTGTCCAATGTCCTATTTTGGTTTTTACACGATCATAATAGTAATCTACTCCTTTTTCTCCTGCTCTTTCGGTTGGAAACATATGATAGGTATCGCCCACTTTTACGACACGTCCGCCTTCAAAACCGCCTTGAATGTCTTCTGTTCCAGACATTCCTTCATCAATAACCGGTTTATTTTCTCCGCCAATAATTTCGAAAAGCGGTTTTTCATCTGAAAATCCTTCAACAATAAAAGTTGGATTCCAAAGTTTTCCGTCTGGGAAATTGGCGTTTCTTTGTTCTAGTTTTTCAGAAGCTTTTACAACTCCTAAAAAGGCAAATAATCCTTTTCCAAAATTTAATGTTTGTGTTCCTTTTGAGAAAGAAACCGCATAAACATTTACAGTTGGTAATCCTGTCACAGTAGCTCCATTTTCTAAAATTAATTTAGCATTTTGAAGCTTATCAGCTTGAAGATATTCCGCATTTTTATCGTGAAAAACACCAATTAAAACCTGAACCTGTTCTTTAAACTTTAACTGCAAAGGTGTATCTGTTCCGTTTTTATATTTTTCTAAAGGAAGTTCAATCCCCGTCAAACCTTGCAATTCTGGAGCTAAACGAACAATATTGTGTTTGCTTCCCGAAAATACATGAGCGTATTGAGTGGTTTTGAAAGTTTTGTAATTGGATTTTACAATTTCAAATGATGCTGGTTTCCATGCGGTTTGTGCTGTGGCTTGGATGCAGACAATGAACAGCATTAGGAAAACGGCTTTTACTTTGAAGTTGTATTTATTATTTTTTGAAAACATTGGTTTTTTATTTTTTATTGAATTTTTTGTCATTCCGACGAAGGAGGAATCACACTAGAATTTTGCAACAATATTCGACAATCTTTGTGGAGCTACTTGTGGAGATTTCTCCTTCGTCGAAATGACAAAACTGACGTGACAATCTTTGTGGTTACGAGTGTGATTCCTCGTTCCTCGGAATGACAAACTAGACGTTATAAACTAGCGGCTTATTACTAATTACTAATCACTAATCACTAATCACTAATCACTCATAACTCATAACTCATAACTCATAACTCATAACTCATAACTCATAACTCATAACTCATAACTCATAACTTACAAAGCCTTATAACTTACTTTATACTCCACATTCGGTTTTACAATCAATTGATATTTATTTTTTGCTAATTCTGTAATCGTTCCAGAACTTGTCTTTGGTTTGCTGGCACTTTCAAAAATCAATTTTCCTTCGCCTTCGCCTGCTTTTACTTTAATTTCTTTCGTACTGCAATACACAGCAACTTCTCCGTTTGGTGTCGGCACTTTTCCTTCCATCCATTTTAAACCTCCTAAGCTTGGTTTTATTTCATATTCTGAATATCCAGGAGCGGTTGGTTTTACGCCTAAATAGTACTTTCCTAATAAATAAATCGGACTTGCTCCCCATGCGTGGCACAGGCTTTTCCCGTAAGGACGACCGTACATTGTTAAATGTTCCGTTCCCTTTTTGTTCGGATTGTATTCTTCCCAGAAAGAGGTTGCGCCTTCATTCAGCATTCCTCCCCAATAGTCCTTCATTTCTTTTAAAACATAATCTTGTTCGCCCATCGCACACAGCGCTTCCAACTCATAAAAACGCATATATGGTGTCGTGATTTGAAGAACGTCTTTATTGAGCAACACTTTATTTTTTACGCTTTGTTTTTGTTCTTCAGTAAAATAATTGAAGAAAATACCGAACATATTAGCGTATCTGGTTACAATGTTTTGCATTTTACCGTCGATGCGCTGATGCTTCATGACATTTTCTTTTTTATCCCAAAACACATCAAATAGCTTTGTTTTTAAATCATCACCTAATTTTTGATATTGTTTTTGGTCTTCAGTTTTACCAGCAATTTCAGCACTTACCGCCATCGCTTCTAAACTTCTTGCTAAAAGCATTTGTTCAAAACTAACCTCGCCTGTTTTTGGAAGTCCGTCTGCCCAGTCAATAAAAACCCAGTCGCCTTCTAATGGTTCCAGGAATCCGTTTTTATTTCTTCTTTCTAAACAGAAATCCATAAGTGATTTCATTCTTGGATAAAAAGTTTTGATAAATTTCGTATCGCCTGTGTGCAAATAGTAATCGTAAACACCTACAAACCAATACAGCGAATAATCCATGATGATATTGACGTGAGCCGTTACAGGATCTTTTCCGCGAAGGGCTAACAGCGTTCGTTCTACCGAAGCCGAATCAAAGAATAAATAATAATTCATTAAATAACTTTGATAAGCGTCACCAGACCAAACCCAACGGTCGCGTTTGATTCCATCTATAAAAAATTCACGAGATGTTAAATGCATCGTGTAAGCTGACACATCCCAAATTTTATTCAATTGTTCGTCTGATGATTTAAATGCACCACGATAATCTAATGGCAGATATTCATAAAGCATCGAAATCGAATCGTATTTTACTCCTGCATCTGCTTGCACCTGAACATAACGAAATGCTTTCGAGCCGTCATGTGTATAGGTTTCAGATTGTTTTCCATCAAAAGATAAATGATCTAAAGTTTCACATTTCGCAGAATCCAAAGCTTCTTCACGAGATTCTCCATAATAAAGTGCGACTTTTCCCTTTCCTTTTAAGCCATGAATTTTAATATAACCAAAAGTTTCTTTACCAAAATCTACTAACTGGCCAGTTCCTATTTTTTCTGTTTTCTTTGCACTTAAAGGTTTTGTTGTTAGTTTAAATCCTGAAGGTTTATTTTCTGGAGAATTAAAATTCCAAGAACCAACTGGAACCCAAGGTGTACCAGATTGTTGTGCTTTTCCAGTTTCGTCAATCCAAAGTTTATCTTCGTTGGTTACTTTCCACGAAGCATCAGATTTAATGTATTGACCTGAAATATAAATAGCTGGCAATACTTCCTGATTATAAACTTTAAAAGAAATTTTATGTTTTCCGGCAGGAACTGTAATTGATTTTGGCTGTCCGTAAATTTGAACGCCATCTAAGAGTAATTGAAAAGGGCCTTCTGAAAAGATTTTCACTTCATCTGGCTTTGGAATATCTACTTCGGTTTGAAAAGTGACCAAAGCATAAGGACTGTAATATTGCCAAAGTGGCGGAAATACTGCTTCACGTTCTGTACGTCTTACTTGCATTTTATTGCTTAACCAAACTTCAAAATCGCCTGGATACCAGATCCATGTCGCTTCTTTTGATTTTTCTTGTGCAGATGATAGCGAACAACAAAAAAGGGCAACAAAAAGAAGTAAAGTCTTAAAAATGGAAAAGCGGTTTAGCATAGTTAATTTATTTTGGGACTAAAGATAAATGTTCTCTTTACATTTCACACCCTGCACTATCCTGCAATTTCATAAAAAACAACACTTTTTGATAATTTTTTAAGGGAAAAATTACGGCTTATCACTTTTTTAGTACTAAAAAAAATGATGTTACAATTTTATGGAACGCTGATGAAACGGATTCGTTATCACGAAGACGCGGATGAAAACGGATTTTATTTATTTGCGCATTTTTGTCATTTCGACGAAGGAGAGTCGAGTAATAGCGAACAGGCGAAGCAAATCTTCGCAAGTAATTCCGTAACGAAAGTCCAATCTTTGTCGAGCTTCTCGTGGAGATTTCTCCTTCGTCGAAATGACAATGATTGTGGTTATTTTGTGTAAAACTATAATCTAAGCAATCATTTTTTCAGATTCATTTTCATCCTCTAAAATATAATTAGAAGGTGTTGTTCCTAAGTGTTTTTTAAACATATAAATGAATGCACTGGCCGTTTCGTAACCTAAATCTAAAGCGATTTCTTTTATAGATTGTTTTTCGCCTAATCTTTTAATGGCTTCCAATAATTTCATTCGCGTACGCCAATCGCTGAAATTCATTCCTAATTCTTTTATAAACAAACGCGATAAAGTTCTACTACTCATAAAAGAAAGTTCGGCGTAGTAATCGATGTTTTGTTTACTGGCAATATCATTCATTAAAAGTTCAACCACTTTCTGAAGCCTTTCGTTGTTTGTGGTGGGTAAAAAAGTGGCACTTGGAACAATTAATGCGAGTTCGTCTAAAAAAACGCCAATAACTCTTAATTGAGATTCTGTTAAGTTTCCGCTTGTTCCAAAAGAAATGATTTTAAAAGCCAACTGTTTTAAAAACATAGGAATATCAAATGAGAAACTACTTTCTGGCAATCCTTCCATAGCAGACGGATCAACAAAAACACTATAATAACTAACATCTTTCTGAAAAGTAACCTGATGCTCTACTCCGCCCGGAAGCCACAAGCCTTGAAGCGGATTTACAACCCAAATATGATTGCCTACAACAACATTCATTACGCCGCGTGTGGCGTAGATCAATTGCCCTCTTGGATGCGAATGTGAAATACACATTTCGTTGGTTACCGTTTCGGTATAACCTATAACAGGTATTGATGGATCAACTTGATATCCATAATCCTGAGCCATTCGATATGTCCGAATTTGATTATTCATTGTCCAAATATAGCAATTTTGACATTCTAATTTATTTCAATTTTGTAAAAAATTAATACAGCTGTAATTTTAAAAAATACCATTAACCTAAATAACACTCATGGAAACCGTTAAAGTACAACCAGAAGTAATTAAAAAAACAACGTATTCAATACTTTTTATAATCAGCTTTTCGCATTTAATTAATGACCTTTTACAAGCTGTAGTTCCGTCAATTTATCCACTTATTAAAGACAATTTCGGACTGAGCTTTACTCAAATTGGAATCATCACTTTTACCTACCAAATCGTAGCTTCAATCCTTCAGCCATTTGTTGGAATGTATACAGATAAAAATTCTAAACCATATTCGTTAATAATCGGAATGTGTTTTACAATGACTGGATTATTTCTAGTTTCAATTGCTACAAATTTTGTTTTCTTACTATTATCTGTAAGTTTGATCGGAATTGGATCTTCAATTTTTCATCCAGAATCTTCTCGTGTAGCGCATTTGGCTTCAGGCGGTAAAAAGGGATTAGCACAATCTATTTTTCAATTAGGAGGAAATGCAGGAAGTGCTATCGGACCTTTATTAGCTGCTTTTATCATTATTCCGAACGGACAAAGTTATGTGGCTTGGTTTTGTATTATTGCTTTAATTGGAGTTTTTACTTTGTACAGAATTGCAATTTGGTATACAGAACATTTATCTGAAAGAAATGCCAATAAAACAGTTGCAAAAATTGAAACTCATCATTTATCTAAAAATCGTGTAATTGGTTCATTAATCATTTTATTGGTTTTAATTTTCTCTAAATACTTCTATATGAGCAGTATTACGAGTTACTACACTTTCTTTTTGATTGATAAATTCCATATTTCTATTCAGCAATCACAAGTTTATTTATTCTTGTTCTCTGGAGCTGTTGCTGCAGGAACTTTAATTGGTGGACCAATTGGCGATCGTTTTGGAAGAAAATATGTAATTTGGGTTTCTATTCTTGGAGTTGCGCCATTTACTTTGATGCTGCCTTATGTATCTTTATTCTGGGTTGGAACTTTATCTGTAATTATCGGATTGATCCTTTCTTCTGCTTTTTCTGCGATTCTGGTTTACGCAACTGAATTAATGCCAGGAAAAGTTGGTTTAGTAGCTGGTCTTTTCTTCGGATTTGCCTTCGGAATGGGCGGATTAGGTTCTGCAGTTTTAGGAAAAATTGCCGATGCTACAAGTATCGAATATGTATTTAAGATTTGTGCTTTTCTGCCTTTAATTGGTATTATTACTGGGTTCTTACCTAATTTGGAGAAGAAAAAGAAAGCTGAGAATTAATTTTTAAAATCTTCTAAAAACAAAAAATGCTCCAAAATAAGGAGCATTTTTTGTTTGATTGTGTTATTAACTTTTGTACTGAGATTGGTATTTTTCTTTTTCTTGAGCGTTCAACTCTTTGAAGAAAATTTCATCTAGATGTTTGACTGTATATTTTTTATCAGTTGCTAAATTAAGATATCCTTCAGCTGTATAGAAGATTGGGAACACTGATCTTTCAACTATTTTAACGCTTTTTCCGTCCAAACCTTGTATTTCTTCATCAGAGAAATAATAAACATTGAATTTAAAATTGTGATTTTTATCATCATCTACAACATCGTCCATTACCCCAATTCTAAAACCTGGAAGAACAAGATCATTCACTCTCACAGCCATTGATTTTTCATCTATACCAATATATGATGCATTAGTTCCGTCAGCATGATCAACTATAACTTCTGTCCTGAAAACGGTTTGACCATTTTCTGTCACTGGAAATTTTTTAATATCCGTAACTATTCCCTTTCTCATGGCACATATAGTATCTTTGCTTTTAGAATAAACACCATAATTTTTCCATATTTCTGGACTTACATTGTATCTGAAAGACTCATATACTTCAACATTTTTATTCTCTTTAAATGGCAGATAGTAAACAACAGAATTATCTACCTCCGGCTTTATAAGACCTTTTTTGTAACTATAAGTGTAAGAACAATATATCTGTCTATTTTTATCTATAGGATACAATTTAAAAAGTGTACCAGAATTAGCCTCTAAATTTAAATTATAAGTTTTTTTGAATGCATAAATATCCTCCGTATTCGTTACGCTTTCTAAATCAAACTCAAGAAAATAATTTCCTGGTATAGATTTAATATAATTAAACTCTACACTATTGTCTTCTTTTTGTACGCGAGTGACATAAATTTTTTGATTCTGTGATGTAATCTTACCAATACTTACTGTAAAAAAGACTACGATTGCCAATATAGTTTTTGACATGATTCTATTTTTATCGTTAAACAATGTTTTAAAAACGACGCAAATATAATAAAAATACTACAAATTACTACTAAAAGTAATATTAATACTACTTTAAAATATTTTGGTAATTTTTTTATCTACAGTAATAGTAATTATTCTTTTACTCAAAAAATTAGTTTCGCATCAGTAATATGAACTCTTATGACAGAAAAACAAGCTCTTGTACCAAAAAAAAGCGTTCTTGCAACAAATTAAAATTTCCGAATTGTTTTCTAAAATACCTTCGTTATGAATTTAACCTAAAAGACTATGGAAACAACAGAATTTATTAAAGCTAAACAATTGTTGGGAGGCTGGTTACCACAAAGCCCACAAATTATTGAAGATTGGATTTTAAAAATCAAGAAATTAACTCAAAAAAATCCAACGCCACTTATTCCAGAAATTGCCGAATTTCAGAATTTAGTGTATTCAGATCCTGTTTTGTATGCGAATGTACAGGGAATGTTTGCCGAAGCATATTTTTTAAAACAACAGACTCCCTTAATTTGGGAACCAGAGCCAATGACTTTTGAGGATTTCCTTGTTTTGCTCAACGGAATCATGCAAACCGCTCCGGAAGCTTACCAAACTGGTGCTTCTGGAAGTCAATCGCCTGCGGGCATGATTGGTTTTCCTATTAATGCCCTTTTGGCTTGGCCAATGGCGACCAATTTTGGTTATGATGTTTTTTCAAACGCTCTGGTCAATCAGCAGCTAAAAAAAATATTAAACTACTGGTCTAATTTTTTGGTTACAGAAGATTCCAGATATGTTTTAATTGAAAATGATCCATCAGAAAACGTAATTGCTTGGTTGAGCGAAGTAGCACAGTCTGAAATGATGCAAGTTGCCCAAGGGGCATTAGGTTTAGAAGAGAATCCTATTCCGCCAAATGCGACATTTTCTGATGTTTTCCAATCAGATCCTTCAGATACATATTATGGTTTCAAAAGCTGGGACGATTTTTTCACGAGATTGTTTTGCCCAAATGTACGCCCTGTTACTGGACCTAATGATGATTCAATTATTGTAAACACCTGCGAATCAGCTCCTTTACAAGTAGCTTTTAATGTATCATTGTCGGATCAATTTTGGTTAAAAGGACAGCCTTATTCGTTAGAAAATATGATGAATTTTGATGAATTAGCGCCTCAATTTGATGGAGGAACAGTTTATCAGGCCTTTTTAAGTGCTTTGAGCTATCACCGCTGGCACAGTCCTGTAAACGGTACAATCGTCAAAACGGCTATTGTAAATGGCTCTTATTATTTAGAAAATCTATATCAAGGTTTCTACAATCCAGCAGGAGCCGACTCTAGTGCGCCGAACAATTCTCAACCTTTTTTAACTGCTGTTGCCACCAGAGCTGTTATATTTATTGAAGCTGATAATCCCGAAATTGGACTTATGTGTGTAATACCTGTGGGTATGGCAGAGGTTTCTAGCTGTCAGATAACAGTAAAAGCCGGTGACATTGTGAAAAAAGGCGATGAACTGGGTATGTTTCATTTTGGAGGATCAACACACTGTCTGCTTTTTAGACCAGGTGTAAATTTAGAGTTCACCACTTACGAAACACCAGGTTTGGACGCTCCTAATAACATTCGTGTAAACACACAAATAGCAAAAGTGCTTTAAAAGGCATTTTGTTTTCATAAAAAAACACATAGTTTTCTAGATTGAAAAGCTGTGTGTTTTTTTATTTTATTTCAATTTCATTATTGGTTGTAATAATGATTTTATTTTGCTGATGTTCAATCGTTACGAAATTCCCGCAATTAAAACCGATTTTCTGAAGCCATTTTCCGCAAAGACGAATTTCTGGAAATATAACGTATCGATGATATGATCTTGCCATATGTTTTGGCTGTATTTTTAATCGTCTTGTCGCTGATAGTTTCATTTTATTTTTATTTCATTGAAACAAAAATAGTAAAAAATTTACTACAAAATGTGATATTTAAAAACTAAATTATAATTTCATAGCACTTTTGAATAACCATATTATACTTTTTATTATATTTAAATTATAAGATATTTGCATAAAATATCAATAAATCAACATTGTGTCGAAACTTAAATTAAATAGAATAAAGGTTGTTTTAGTTGAAAACAATAGAAGCAATAAGGAATTAGCCAAACATCTGGGTAAAACGGTATCGACTGTTTCGCGTTGGTGTACTAATGAATATCAGCCTTCTATTGAAACGCTTTATGAGGTTGCTAAATATTTGAAGGTTGATATTCGGGAGTTGTTGGTTTCTACTGGAAATAAATCATAAAAAAACGCTTTCTTATTGGGAAAGCGTTTTTTTAATGAGTTTAAAATTCTAAAAGTTTACGACAATACTAAATCAGCGCTGGTTAGCTTTACCTTTGGTTTACCTAATTTTATTACAGCTTCTTGTACTTTAGCTTGATCTTCTTTTGAAAGGAATACTGGAATCAAAACCGCTATTTCTATTTTTAATAATCGATTTATCACTATTAAATCTCTCAAAGTAAATGGTTTAATACCATTCATAAGTTCAGACATATACGTTTTGCTTTTATGACCTAAAATTAGAGCCAGATTTTCCTGAGTCAATTCAAGTTCTTTGAGTTTCTTCCTTATTATTTGTTTTCTATTTTCAAGAAACAATCTCTCTAGTTCTGCTATGCGCTCAGATTTATCACTTTCTAAAATTTTTTGATCATCAATTTTATAAACATCATTCCATTCTGAATTTTCATACTTCTCAATTATGTCACGCAAACTAGATCTTAAGTTTTTAAAATGTGAATTATCTTTCGCCAAAAGCCTTAATTTTCGGTCAGCAATAAGAGCTCTTTCATAATCTAGTTCGTTTGTGATTACACCTATTTCTACTATTTTTTCTATATCAAAATGTGTTTTCATTATTCTACATAGTTATTTTTTCGTAACCATTTTTCAATAGTTGCTTTGTTATTTTTAAATGTTGATTCATATTCCTGATGCGTTCCTGCCCATACAATTGTAGCCTCGCCATCATCATCAAACTCAATTAATATAAGTGTTCTATGGATATTGATATTGAAGAAATAAAAACCGTCGTTGTGCACACAATCTGCATCATTTCTAATTTCGTCAATAGTATTTTCATTAGAATTAAACCTTTCTAAATCAACAATTAACTTATCAATTTCATCGCATAACTTTTTATTACCTATATTTTTCTTTTTAATTTTTAAAATTGTCTTTTTCCCAATAATCCTCATAATACCAACTTAGCAAAGATAATTAAAAGTTCTTATATAAACCGAACTTTTACTTTATAGTTCATTTTAAATCCATTTAAATTTTACCGAAAGATTTCTATTTTCTTTATTCAAAAAAAGTTATCGATAAAAACAAACTTACAATTTTATTTCAATTTTTAACACGTATTTACCTTCTTTTTTAAATTATTATATTATGTGTTAATTTTTAAAAAGTATAAAAAAACGCTTCCTTTTATCAAAGAAGCGTTTTTAAAATTATAAGAGTTCGAAGAGAATTTAATTCCCATTAAAAACCAAATACAAAACCAAAATCACCAACCCCAACAAACCAAACAAAAGCTTCACCTTTTTACTAGTTTTAGGAATATCCGTTTCATCTGAAACATTAACTTCAGGATTTTTATCAGTTAAAGAAATAATAACGGCTGTAATTAAAAGCACAGCAAAAATGTAAAACGAAATCAATAAAAAGTGAGGCCAAGCAGGATATTTATCGGCAGGAAAAATCCATAGATACAAAACCCCAACAAACAAACTAAAAGCAGAACCCCAAGAAAGTGTTGCATTTACCGCTTTTTTTGTAGTGCGTTTCCAGAAAACACTCAAAAGGAAAACAACAGATAACGAAGGCGCCAAGAAACCTAAAACCGCCTGAAAAATGTTGAATAAATTCTGTCCCTTAATATTATCAATCGCAACAGCAATCAGAATCGCAAAAACACATCCAGCAGCAATTGTTAATCGGCCAATTTTAATTTGATCTTGAATCGTCGCCGTTGGATTTATTTTCTTTACATAAATATCATTCGTAAAAACGGTGCTCAAAGCGTTTAAAGAAGAACCAATTGTTCCCACCAAAACCGCAATCATCACGCAGATTACTAAACCGTTCATTCCGCTTGGGAAAAGATTCGTAACCATTGTCATATAAGCTAGATCAGAATTGCTTCCTAATTCTGGATATAAGGCATAACACAAAATTCCGGGAAGAATAAACAACGGCAAAGCCATTACTTTTAGCCACCCAATAAAGTTTACGCCCAATTGTCCTTGTTCCAAATTTTTAGCTCCCAAAACACTCTGCACCATCGATTGATCAGTACAGAAAAAAGCAACTGCAGCAACAGGATATCCCAACAAAATAGCTGGCCATGGATAATGCGCATCGTCAGAAGGACGGACTAAATTCCAAAAGTTTGAAGGTGTTTTAGCAATTAAAACATCGATTCCACCCAGTTTTTGCAAGCCTAAAAAGGAAAGTGTCAATGAAACTACAATCAGCAGAATCATCTGAAAAACATTCACTTTAGCAATCGCTTTTAATCCTCCTGCAAACGTAAAAATTCCAGAGAAAATTACTAAAACCGTTACGCTCTGCCACATTGGAATTCCCAAAATCTGACGTACTAAAACGCCTCCGCTGAATAATCCTAAAGACAGCCAGCTCACTAATATTTTTACCAAAGCGTACCAAGCCAAAATATTCTGCGTACTGTCACCGTAGCGTTTTCCCATATATTCGGGCATCGTACTTACTTTGCTCGCAATATATCTTGGTGCGAAAACCATTGCCAAAAGCAGTAAAAATACAAAAGCGTACCATTCGAAATTTCCTGCTACAATTCCCGTAGCGTAACCAATACTCGCAAAAGCCAATAAGGATGAAGGCCCAACATTGGTTCCCCACATATTAAACCCGATGCTGTACCAGTTTAATGAATTTCCGGCCAGAAAAAGCGTTTCGTTTTTCTTTCTCTGTTTCATACTTACCACATATCCAATGACTAATAAAGCCACTAAATAACCGGCAACAATTACAAAATCGAGCGTGGTTAATTTATCGTAGATACTGTTCATAGTCCGTATTCGTTAAGAATATCGGCAATTTTAACCGGCATTCCAGTTTGCAAAGATTTGTCCATTGCTTGCAATAAAGCCACAGTTCCAATTCCTTCTTCCATATTTGGATACGCTTCAAAACCTTGGTCGATGCTATCTACAAAATATTCTAAATAATTCTGATATTCCCCGCCATGATGACTTTGTCCTTCAAAACGGAAATAATATTTTATCGTGCTATCGCCCCAAGTAATTACTTTTTCTTCGCCCGTTTTATCTGTAACGGCATAACGTAATTCATGATAATCGGCTTGGCTAGCGCCTTCTGTAGCTCGCAGAATTGTACTCATTCCGCTGTCGCGTTGCGCTGGCTGAGTCGGCGAAGTGTAAACACCGCTTACACGGGCAATTCTTCCATCGGTTGCTTTAAAGATAAAATGCATCGTATCTTCATTTTTTAATCCTGCATTTTGTCCGTTACTGCTAATCATTCCGTAACCCATTACTTCCTGTATGTTTGGCAAATACCATCTGATAAAATCTACAGGATGACTCAAACCTCCATACAACCATTTAAACGATTGCAAAAGCGACCATTCTTTCTTTAAAAACCATCTGTGATCGGCGTGGTATTGTGCTTCAATTGTAATTAAATCTCCAATTAATCCTGCTTCATAATCGGCTCTTTGTCTTTTAGCTGGTTCAAAGAAACGTGAACTTTGCCCGATAAAAACTTTCTTTCCTGTTGATTTGCTTAATTCTAAGAGTTCTTTTGCATCAGAAAGATCATCGATAAACGGTTTTGTACAAACGACATATTTTCCACTTAATAAAGCTTGTTTTACATGTTGCGCATGCAAATGATCGGGCGTATAAATCGCAATAATATCAATTGATGAATCGTTTAACAAATCGTCGTAATTGGTGGTGTACGAATGAAAATCGAATTCTTTTGCTCGTTGTTTACACAATTCTTCGTTTCGGTCGCATATTTTCACGAGTTCTAGTTTTGAACTTTCTATAGCAGCCGACATTGTGCTTCGTCCTTCTCCAAGTCCCAGAATAGCTATTTTTAACATTAGTTTTTATTTTAGTTTTTTGATAGTTATTTTTTTTTTAGCCACGAATTCACGAATTATTTTTTTAAAATCTGCATGTTATATTATTCGAATTAATTCGAAAAAATAATCGCAAAGATTTTCAAAAAATAATTCGTGAATTCGTGGCTATCTCTTTTTTATTTAGTTTCTACTTTGTTTAAAAATATCCAGGTTTCATCTGGTTTTGCACCTTGAATTCCTGATTGGTATTTTTTCATTAGGGCATTCCATTCGTCTACACGAGGATTATTTTCAGTTGTTTTTGGATTTAGTTTATCGAGATTTTCTCCTTTCGGAATACTGATTACTAAGATTAATTGTCTGTCTTTTTTGAAGACTTGCAATTGTTGAAAATCAGCATTACAGAAACCTTTTGCCACTTCTGGCCATTTTTCAAATTGCGTTTTATGATAATCGACATATTCTTTTTGCAATTTTTCATCAGCAGGAAGATTCGCAGTTAAAACCACATTTTCCCAATCTGATGCAGGTTTTGAATCTTTACATCTTTCGAAGTTTTGAAAATCATAAACCAAATCATCATAGATTTTAATTTCTAAAGAAGGGAAAGCTCCCGCCAGTTTTCGTTTCGTTCTTTCCGGCTGATTCATTTTTCCGTAAATCACCAAATGATTTTTCCATTGGTACAATTCCTGACCAACAATTCTAAACCCAACCAAAGTCGATTTGATTTTTTCGATATCAAAATCAGAACCTATCAATTCGATTGCATACGGCTTTGGCATTTCCTGCAATCCCCATTTTTCATCGATTACGACTTCTTTTTCTAAATCTTTGTAAGGCGCTCTGATTCCCGCTGCATCTTTTATTTTAGTACTTACATACGGATCGTTGTGTTCCCAGATATTTCCTTTTGGACCGTTATGGTTTTTAAGGATTTTCTTTTCGGCAATCCAATTGTTTTTTATCGTAAAACCTTCGCTTCCTTCATCGGTATATAAATACAGCCATAAAAACGGATCGTGCGCATACGGACTATTGTAAACTTTGTCGATATAATTTTCTTCAATTCGGCTGTTGGGCTGTGCAGAAAGCGTATAAATTCCTGCTACATCATGTAAATGTTTTGCATAATGATGAATTTTATTCGCCAGAATTTTATTGTTCTGCATTACGTTTGGCGCATGCGTCCAACCCCAGCCCATCGCCATTCCGGAATACGACACATCCGAAATTTCGTTGTGTTCAATGGTTATATTTCGAACAAAACCTGCACTAATTCCTAAAGTTCCCCAATCTTCATTGGTTACATTGGTGATTAAATTATCTGAAATCACTTCATCAGAACACATTTCTCTTTCATCTTTTATAATTAAAGGCAAATGCGCTTCGAAAGCTTCTTCAGAGAAAATCCCAACATTGATGGCACTTCCACCGATATCCTTAAATAAATTTCCTTTTACCGTATTGTGATTTGTTCCTTTATTTAAATCTAAACCAGTCGAAGCCAAGTGCTCAAAACGACAAGATTCAAACTGAATATTATTAGCATAATTTACTTCAACTGCCGAGCGAGGTCTTCCCACCCAAGCTTGATTTTCTAAATTCGCCTGATTTCGTGTTCCCGGCTGTTTCAATTTATAAGCATCTAACAAATATAAACCTGACTGCAACGGCACATGACCTTGCTGTGAAGGACGAAGCCAATTGCTGTACTGAAATGAAATTCCTTTAAATCTAAAATGGCTCACAGGCGAATCGATCGTTCCTTTTACTTCAACCAGATTTTCTAAAACAGGCGCAGTTACAATTGCCGAATTAATTTCTTCTCCAGCTCTCGGAATATAATAGATTTTAGCATTTTTCTTGTCTAAATACCATTCTCCGGGTTCATTTAAAAGCGAAAAAGCGTTATTTAAGAAATAAGCTGAATTCCCGTTGTTTTTAGAAATCCACGGTGCAGGCCACGGATGCTCGCTTTGAATACGACTTTCTGGTTCTTCAAACGAAAGTTTTGCGCTGTCTTTTTGAACTTCGATATTTTTGATTCGAAGATTAGCGTTTGACCACCATTGCACAATAAACATTTCCATTCCCGGTTCAAACTTCACCGATTTATCTTTAAACGGAATCCAACAAGTTTGTTCTTCGTGATTCCACGATAAAATACGCTCCATTGCGGTTCCAGTAGTATTTTTGGCTCTAACAGCTTTTTTACCGTTTACCCATAATTGTCTGTAATCAATTAGGCTTCCCGCCTTTTTAGGAGCATCTGCCACCCAAACGGCACCTTTTTTTAGTCCGTTGATAACCGTTGTCGATTTTGTCCAATTTTTAATTTCGATTCCACCGTTTATAATTGGTTTTGCATTTACATCGGCTTCAATTGTTGTCGGACTGTCTGCTGTTCCTGAATCTTCAGGTCGAACAAACAAAGGTTCGTTTAAATAATAAGTTCCATTCATTACTATGATTCGGATTCCGTCTTTAATCGATGGATCTTTTAAACGACGAAGTTCTCTGGCTTTTCGCATTGCCATGTGAACCGTTGCCAGCGGATTTGATTTTGTTCCTGAGTTTTTATCGCTCCCTTTTGAAGAAACCCAAATTTCAGCCGCATTCATAGAAAACGAGATGCAGAAGATTAAAAAGAAGCTCAGGATTTTAGTAAATGAATTCAAACGCATTATTTAATATTTTGATTTTTTTCTGGGTAAAAATTATAAGGCAGTCAATTTTAAGCATATATAACTTACATATAAATGTATTTTTAACACTTTTACCAAATAATTCGTCCAATTTACTCGAACATAAAGTTAGATGCATCCTGTACCCTCCTGTTTGAGTTTTTTTTGCCACGAATTCACGAATTTTATTTTTAGAATCTTTGCGATTATTTATTCGAATAAATTCGAAATAATATTTTTTAGATAAAGTATTAAAAGAAAATTCGTGAATTCGTGGCTATCTTTTAAACTTTTTTTATAGATTTGTGTAATCGATTACATTCAAATATTATTATTTATGTGAGAAGTAATTTTTCACATCTATAAAAATAACACCAAAAAATTACTAACAATGAAAACCAACCGATTAAATCTTTTTTCTCTTGCAATGGCAATTATGCTTTGTATGAGTTCGCAGACTGGCAATGCTCAAAACACAGCTTTGGCAGATACTTATGCGAATATTGAGTTTAAAATGCTAAAAGTTAACGAACCTGTAATTCCTGCTAATACAGTAAATCTAAAAGACTTTGGAGCTGTAAATGGCGGTTATGTTTTAAACACAAAAGCTTTCGCTGATGCTATAGATGCACTTTCTAAAAAAGGCGGTGGAAAATTAATTATTCCTCCTGGGATTTGGCTTACAGGTCCAATTATCTTAAAAAGCAATATTGAACTTCACGCTCAAACTGGCGCTTTAATCAAATTCTCGACAGACAAAACTTTATATCCAATTATCGAAACCAGTTTTGAAGGTATAAATACTTGGCGATGCATCTCTCCTATTTACGGCAAAAATTTAGAGAATGTTGCTTTTACCGGAAATGGCGTTTGGGATGGTTCTGGTGAAGCTTGGCGACAAGTTAAAAAAAGCAAATTGACAGACGAACAATGGAAGAAATTTGTAGCTTCGGGCGGTGTTTTAAATGAAAAGAAAGACAGCTGGTATCCTTCTGAACAATACTTAAAAGGGGTTAAAGGTGCCGATCAGAATATTCGCCATGATTTGAAAACTAAAGAAGATTTTGAAGCAATTCATGATTTCTTGCGTCCAGTATTGGTGAGTATTCAAAATAGCAAAAGGGTTCTATTTGACGGACCCGTTTTTCAAAATTCACCTGCGTGGAATATTCACCCTTTATTAATTGAAGATTTAATTGTTAGAAACATTACGGTTCGTAATCCGTGGTTTTCTCAAAACGGTGACGGACTTGACGTTGAATCTTGTAAAAATGTAGTAATCGAAAATTCAAGTTTTGATGTTGGAGACGATGCCATCTGCATTAAATCTGGAAAAGATAAAGACGGACGCGACAGAGGTGTTCCTTGCGAAAATATCATTGTAAAAAACAATATCGTATATCATGGTCACGGTGGTGTTACAGTTGGAAGTGAAATGTCTGGAGGTGTAAAAAATCTGCACGTTTCCAATTGTACTTTTATGGGAACTGATGTTGGTCTTCGTTTTAAAAGCACTCGCGGACGTGGCGGTGTCGTTGAAAATATTTATATCTCAGACGTTTTTATGACTGATATTCCATCTCAGGCGATTTCTTTCGATTTGTATTACGGAGGAAAATCTATTGCTGAAACTTTAGCTGAAGGCGGCAATACGGTAAGCACAAAAGCAATTCCAGTAAACGAAGAAACGCCTCAGTTTAAAAATATAGTGATCAAAAATATTACAATAAAAGGTGCCCAACAAGCCGTATTTTTACAAGGTCTTCCTGAAATGAATTTAGAAAATATTGAAATCACAAACCTAATTGCAAAAGCTCAAAAAGGTTTTTCTATAATTGATGCTAACGGAATTAAAATCAGCAACGCTCAATTGGATATTGAAGCTAAGAATGCTTTCGAAATTTACAATACTAAAAACCTTTCGCTGAAAAATATCGAGTTTAATCCTTCTTCTTCAAATACAATTACGATTAATGGTGAAGCGAGTAAGAATATTGATTTAAGTGGTTCTTCTATTAATTTCTCTAAGACGACAACTATTGATAAAAACGTTCCTAAAAAAGCGGTGAAATTTTAATTTTCAAATTTCAAATTTTAAAACAAAAAAGCGTGAATTAATAATTCACGCTTTTTTATTATAAATCTAAAATTGAATATTTAGTCATTCAAACTATAGAAAGCATTCGCATTCTCAAACCAAATCTTATTCTGTTCTTCAATAGAAAACTTCGAAATATAATCTTCTAAAGTTTTTACAACCTCATTATAATCAGAAGCTACATTTAGAACAGGCCAATCTGAACCATACATTAATTTATCAACTGGAAAATTTTCAAAAATTACATCTAAATACGGTTTTAAATCTTCTGGTTTCCAGTTTTTCCAGTCGGCTTCTGTGACCATTCCTGAGATTTTACACCAAACATTATCGTATTTTGCAATTTCTTCAATTCCTTTTTTCCAAGAATCAATACTTCTTGATTTAATATCTGGTTTCGCGATATGATCAATTACAAACTTTTGGTTTGGAAAATCTTGAACTAAACTTATTGCCGCTGGTAATTGACGTTCGAAAATTAATATATCGTAAGTATAATTAAATGCTTTTAAAGCTGTGATTCCTCTTCTGAATGCTTCTCCATACATAAAATCATCAGCTTCTCCTTGAACGACGTGTCTAAAACCTTTCAGCTTTTTTTGATCTGAAAAGAATTGCAAACGTTCTTCGATATTCTCATTTCGCAAATCGATCCAACCGACAACTCCTTTTATGAAATCATTTTTAGAAGCTAAATCCAATAAAAATTGAGTTTCTTCTTCCGATTGGCTTGCCTGAACAGCAACACAACCTTCAAAATCATTCGCATTTAATAATGGCTGTAAATCTTCAGGAAGAAAATCTCTTTGGATATTCTGCATCGTTTCATCAATCCAGCTGTCTCTAACTGGATCAAACTTCCAAAAATGCTGATGGGAATCTATTCTTTTACTCATAACTTTTTAATTAACATCGCTGATTAATGCGCGATCTAAATGTACGTAACCTCCATCTACAAAAACAAATTGTCCTGTAGTATGTGATGATTTTTCTGAGATGATAAAAAGTGCTGTATCTGCAATTTCTTCGGTTTTAGTCATTCGACTTTCTAACGGAATACTTTTGTTGATTTTATTCAAAACAGTCTGTCCGTCTGGTAATGTTTTAATCCAATCTTCGTAAGCTGGCGTATAGCTTTCTGCAATAATAATCGCATTCGAACGAATTCCGTACTGAATCAAATCTACCGCCCATTCTCTGGTTAAACCTAAAACACCACCCTTCGCAGCAGCGTAACCCGAAGTTCCGCCCTGCCCTGTTAAAGCCACTTTTGAACCGATATTCAAAATATTTCCTTTTGATTCTTTTAAATACGGAAGTGAATATTTAGCTAAAAGAAAATAACTTACCACATTCAATTTCAAAGAGTTCATAAATTCTTCGTAGCTAGAATCTAATCCTGCTCCGTCATTTACACCGACATTATTTACGATGGCATCAATTCTTCCGTATTTAGCTCCGATTACTTTTACAGCGTTTTCTATTGCAACAGGATCCGTTACGTCAGTCTGCACAAATAATGAATTAACGCCTCTTTTTTGAAGTCTTTCTACGTATTCGAAACCTCTTGCATTTCTATCAACTAAAACCGGAATAGCTCCTTCATCAGCCAATCTGTTGACGATCGTTTCTCCAATACTGCCTTCTTTTCCAGCTGAACCAGAAACGACAACTATTTTATTTTTTAAGTTTAAATCCATTTCGTTTTTGTGTTAGATGTGATTTGTGAGATGTAAGATGTGAAAAGTGAAAAGTGAAATGTAAAAATATTCTACTTAAACATTCTCACATTTCACATTTCACATTTCACTAATTACTTTTCACTAATAACTAATTACTCAATTTCGATTAACGCCTTAATCACATTATTCTTCGGATCAATCAGATTCCCAAAATCAGTAATCATTTCAGAAAAACTTGTTCTGTGCGTGATGTATTTTTTCGGATCGATTTTACCTTCTTTCAAACATTTCATTACATATTCGAAATCTTCAATAGTTGCATTTCTACTGCTCATTAAAGTCGATTCTCTTTTGTGGAAATCAGGATGACTAAAACTTAATTCCCCTTTTTGAAGTCCAACCAAAACAAATCTTCCGCCATGCGAAATATAATTAAAAGCGCTGTTCATCACTTTCTGATTTCCAGTTGCATCAATAACCACGTTTGCCATATCGCCGTTTGTTAATTCAGCTAATTTTTGTGCAACATCATCGTTTAACGGATTAATCGTTTCATCTGCATTTAGTTCTGTTTTACAGAAATTCAATCTGTAATCGTTGATATCCATTACAATTACTTTTGCTCCAGCAATTTTAGCAAACTGAATCAAGCCAATTCCGATTGGTCCTGCTCCCATTACCAAAACGGTATCAGTTGGTTTTACTGCTGCTCTTCTAACTCCGTGCGCTGCAATTGCTAACGGTTCAACCAAAGCCAGTTCATCATAATCTAAACCTTGACCGTGCAATAAATATTGTTCTGGAATCGAAACATATTCAGCCATTCCGCCATCAATATGAACTCCGAAAACTTTGATATTTACACAGCAGTTTGTCAATCCGTTTCGGCACGCAACACATTTTCCGCAATTGAAATACGGAATAAAAGTTACTTTATCTCCCGGTTTAAAACCTTCTGCATTTCCTTTTACATATTCAGCAGCCAATTCATGACCCAAAATCCTTGGATATTCAAAGTACGGCTGAGTGCCACCGAAAGCGTGTATATCAGTTCCGCAGATTCCGATTCTTTTAATTTTCAATAAAACTTCCCCTTCTTTTGGTTCTGGAATACTGGTTTCTTTTAGTAGAAATTCCTGCGGTTTTTCGCAAACAATATATTTCATTTTATACTTCTTAAATTTATTTTTGATATGCTACAGCCTTTTGTTTGCTTGTTCCTAAACCTTCAATTCCAAGTTCAACAACATCGCCCGCTTTAATGTAAATCGGATCTGGCTTAATTCCTAAACCAACTCCCGGAGGCGTTCCTGTGCTGATAATATCGCCCGGAAGCAAAGTCATAAACTGACTTAAATAATGCACTAAATAAGGAATCTTGAAAACAAGATTCAAAGTATTACTGTCTTGGTACTTTTTACCGTTTACCGTCAGCCACATCTTTAAATTATCAACATCTGCGATTTCATCTTTTGTCGCCAAAAAAGGTCCAAGAGGCGCAAAAGTATCGCTTCCTTTTCCTTTCGCCCATTGTCCGCCACGTTCTAGCTGAAAAGCTCTTTCACTATAATCATTCAATAAAGCATAACCAGCAACATAATCTAAAGCTTCTGCTTCTTCAACATAACTTGCTTTTTTGCCAACAATAAAAGCCAATTCCACTTCCCAATCTGTTTTTTCGCTATTCTTTGGAATAATCAAATCATCATCTGGCCCGCATAAAGAAGTTGTCGATTTGAAGAAAATAATAGGTTCTGTCGGAATCGGAGCGTTTGTTTCTTTACAATGATCAATATAATTTAAACCAATGCATATAATTTTTGAAGGACGAGCAACTGGCGACCCCAAACGTACCGAAGCATCAACTTCTGGCAAAGACGAATTGCTTTCTAGCGCTTTTTTTAATTTCTCTAATCCGTTTTCTTCAAAGAAACTTTCGTTAAAATCGGTTACAATCGAAGAAACATCATATCTCTTTTCTCCAATCAAAACTCCAGGTTTTTCTTTTCCGATTTCTCCAAAACGTATTAATTTCATAATCGTATATTTTTATTGTTAGTTTATTCTTTTTTGATGAAAGAGCTTCATCACGATTTTATTTTACAAGATATTTTACCATTTACTAATTCAAAAATTGCTAAAAAAGCTGAAGCAAAAATAATAAATGTAAAAAACACAATTACAAAAGTACTTTTTAAAAATTAATATCCGAGATATATTTTATTTTCTGCCTTTAAAAATGATCAAACTTTAATAAATTATAACAATTTTTAAATGATTTGTAAAAATTACAGTCCTATTTATCACTTTAAGTAAAAAAGATTTCTTAAAAATAAATGATTTCTTGTTCATATCAATCTTATTCCTACTTTTGTAATTGTAATTTTTACATTTATTAATACAATCGATTACATTATCAAAAATTCTTATATAAAATGATAAAATTAAAAGGCATAACTTGGAACCATACAAGAGGTTTACTTCCAATGGTTGCTACATCGCAGCGTTTTACTGAACTACATCCCGAAGTTGAAATTTCTTGGGAAAAGAGAAGTTTACAAGAATTTGCCGATGCCTCTATCGAAGACTTAGCCAAAAGATTTGATTTATTGGTAATTGATCATCCTTGGACAGGTTTTGGAGCACAGACTAAAGCAATTCTTCCGCTATCTGATTATTTATCAAATGAATATATTAAAGATCAAGAAAGTAATACGGTTGGAAAATCATACGGAAGTTATGTTTTTCACGACAAATTATGGGCGCTTCCTATCGATGCTGCAACTCCGGTTGCTTCTGCCCGCTTAGATCTTTTAGAAAAAAATAATTTAGAAGTTCCTAAAACTTATGATGATTTATTGGCTTTAGCGAAAAAAGGTTTAGTCGCTTTTGCTGGAATTCCAGTAGATGTTTTAATGAGTTTTTATATGTTTTGCTGCAGTTTGGGTGAAGCTCCTTTTCTTTCTGAAGAAAAAGTGATTTCTGAAACGATAGGAATCAAAGCGCTTCAAATGTTTAGAGAATTAGCTCAATTAATTGATCCAGCTAACTTTAACCGTAATCCAATTCAGGTTTATGAGGCGATGGTTAATTCAGACGAAATTGCCTATTGCCCTTTTGCTTATGGTTATTCTAATTATTCCCGCATTGGCTACAGCCAAAACCTTTTACATTTTTATGATTTAGTCAAATTGAATGATAATCCGATGATTTCTTCTTTGGGAGGAACTGGATTAGCGGTTTCTTCATTCAGCGAACATATTGAAACTGCCATAAAATACGCTGAATTTACGTGTTCATCACAAGTACAGCAAAATATTTATACCGATAACGGCGGTCAGCCAGGACATTTACAAGCTTGGAAAAGCGAAAGAATTAATGGTGTAACGCACGATTATTTTAAAAATACACTTCCTGCGTTAGAACGTGCTTTCCTTCGTCCGAGATATTACGGACACATGTATTTCCAAGATCATGCTGGAGATGTGGTTCGTAATTATTTGATGAATGGTGGAGACGAATTAAAAGTATTGGAAGAAATGAATTCGCTTTACGCGGAATCTCTAAAAATCCAGACCGTATGAGACCTTTAGAAGGATTAGTTGTTCTGGAATTCTGTCAGTTTTTAGCAGGACCTTCAGCTGGTTTAAAACTGGCCGATTTAGGCGCTCGTGTCATTAAAATCGAACGTCCTGTAAAAGGTGAAGCTTGTAGACAATTGAGCATCAAAGATTTATTTGTAGACGACAGCAGTTTGCTTTTTCATACTATTAACAGAAATAAAGAATCTTTTGCAGCCGATTTAAAAAATCCTGACGATTTGGTTTTAATTAAAAAACTGATCGAAAAGGCTGATATTATGACACATAATTTCAGACCTGGAGTGATGGAAAAAATCGGATTAGATTTTGAAAATACACTTTCTATTAATCCGCAGATTATTTACGGAACCATTACAGGTTACGGAAATGAAGGTCCGTGGGCAAAAAAACCGGGGCAAGATTTATTATTACAATCGCTTTCTGGATTAAGCTGGTTAAGCGGACGAAAAAGTCAAGGTCCAGTTCCTTTTGGATTGGCAGTTGCTGATTTAATGTGTGGGAATCATTTTGTACAGGGAATTTTAGCAGCACTTTTAAAAAGAGCCAAAACCAAAAAAGGAGTTTTGGTAGAAGTCAGCTTGTTAGAATCTATTCTAGATGTGCAATTTGAAGCGATTACTTCTTTCTTAAATGATGGCGGTCAACTGCCTGAACGTGGTGATATTAAAGGAAGTGCGCATGCTTTTCTGAGTGCTCCGTATGGAGTTTATCAAACGCAGGACGGTTATTTATCTCTTGCAATGGGTGATTTACTTTTTATTGGAAAAGCTTTAGGTTTGGATTTAAATGCATTTGCGGATAAACATCTTTGGTTTGAAAAACGCGACGAAATCAGAACGATTTTAAGTGAAAGAATTCAAACCCAAACTTCTGATTATTGGATCGAAATTTTGCAGAAAGAAGGCATCTGGTGCGGAAAAGTTTTTAATTACGAAGAACTGGATAATCAGCCTTTTGTAAATGAATTACAGTTGAAACAAACCGTAAAAAATTCCGAAGGCGAAACTTTGGTAACCACCAGAAGTCCAATTCAGTTGGATGGTGAGATTTTATTAAGTGATAAAGCAGCACCAAAAGTTGGACAAGATAATTTGATTATACATAAAGAGTTTATTCGCTAGATTGTTGAATCGTTTATTTGTTTAATCGTTTAATCGTATTAAACAAAACGACGAATTAACGGTTAAACAAATAAACGATAAAACGGTTAAACACAACATGAAACCATTAGAAGATTATTTAATTGTAGATTTCAGTCAGTTTCTTTCGGGGCCGTCAGCGAGTTTGCGTCTGGCCGATTTGGGAGCGCGCGTGATAAAAATTGAAAAACCGGGAACGGGAGATATCTGCCGTACTTTATATACTTCTGATTTGATTATGAATGGCGAATCGTCCGTTTTTCATACCATCAACAGAAACAAAGAATCTTTTGCGATTGATTTTAAACAGCCAGAAGAGCTCCAAAAACTAAAAAAACTATTAGCAAAAGCTGATGTTGTGATGCACAATTTTAGACCCGGCGTGATGGAACGCATTGGTTTGAGTTATGATGACGTAAAAAGCATTAATCCAAATGTGATTTATGGATCTATTTCAGGTTTTGGAGAACATCCCGATTTGAAAGATTTACCGGGACAAGATTTGCTTTTACAATCTTTAACGGCACTAACTTGGTTAAGCGGAAATCAAGAAGATGGTCCAGTTCCAATGGGATTGTCGATTGTTGACATGCTTGCCGGAGCACATTTAGCTCAAGGAATTTTAGCCGCTTTATACCGAAAAGCAACTCATAATATTGGCGCACAAATTCAAGTCAGTATGCTGGAATCGGCATTTGATTTTCAATTTGAAACGATTACCACTTTCTTTAATGACGGAGGAGAATTGCCTGTTCGAACTAAAACGAATAATGCACACGCCTATTTGGGTGCGCCATACGGAATTTACAAAACCCAAAATGGTTATTTAGCATTAGCAATGGGATCGATTCCTGTTTTGGCTTCTCTGCTGCAATGTGATGCTTTATTGGCTTTCCCTGAAAATAAATTTACGCTTAGAGACGAAATAAAAAATATTCTTGCCGATCATCTGCAAACGCAGGAAACACAATTTTGGCTGGATATTTTAGAACCAGCCGACATTTGGTGCGCAGGAGTTTTAAACTATCAGCAGTTATTTGCCGAGGACGGATTTAAGGTTTTGAATTTTACGCAGCGAGTCGAAATGCTTGACGGATATACGTATAAAACAACACGCTGTCCCATAAAAATTGACGGTGAATATCTGACTTCTGGAAAAGGTTCGCCGAAACTGGGTCAAGACAACGAGAAAATTATTAAAGAATTTATAGACTGTTAATGGAAAAAATTAGAATCGCCGTTCGAAAATTCGATCCCTTCGAAAGCACACTCCAAAAGCTGTGGGACGCTTTCTGTCTTCAAAATAATATTCAAGTTGAATCTGAAATGATTCCAATGAAACTTCATGAATTGTATGAAACCACGATTTCTAAGAAAGGCTTAAAAGAAGGAAAATGGGATATTGCGCACATCAACACCGACTGGATTTTTGATGCTGTACACGAAAAAGCGGTTCAAGATTTATATCCTTTTATAGCAGAAAATCCGCCTGAGAATTATCCTTACGGTTGGCATAAATCGCTTTTGCATTTACAAAAGTTGGATAATGGAACGTACGGACTCCCTTTTCACGACGGACCGGAATGTTTGATTTACAGAAAAGATTTATTCGAAAACGAAACTGAAAAAGAGAATTTCAAAAAGCAATTTGGTTACGAACTTTCAACACCAAAAACTTGGAAGGAATTTATTGAAATTGCAACTTTCTTTAATCGCCCAGAACAAAATTTATACGGCAGTATTTTTGCCAATTATCCAGATGGACACAATATGGTCTTTGACTTCTGCCTGCAATTGTGGACGCGTGGAGGTTCTTTAATCAACAATAAAAATCAAATTTGCATCGATAGCGAAGCAGCAGTTCAAGCTTTAGATTTTTATCGAAAAATTGTCAATAATAAAAATGCCGTTCACCCAAAATCTAAGGAATTTGGTTCGGTTGAAGCTGGTTTGGCTTTCGCCGAAGGACAAGCTGCAATGGCAATCAACTGGTTCGGATTTGCCTCAATGGCTGAAGTGATTGAAGAATCGAAAGTAAAAGGCAAAATTGATATTACTTCTCTTCCATCCGATCCAAATCATAAAACGGCATCTTTAAATGTCTATTGGCTTTACACCATTGGTTCAGGAAGCAAACACAAAAAATTGGCTTATGATTTTCTACGTTTTGCCACGACTGCTGAAAGCGATAAATTGTTGACGAAAGAAGGCGGAATTGGCTGCAGAAAATCAACTTGGAAAGATGAAGAAATCAATACTTTGATTCCTTTTTATCATAAGTTGGAAATGCTTCACGAAAATGCTTTGACATTACCACAAACTCCAATTTGGCCAAAGGTTTGCGAATTTATAGACCATATGGTTTTAAAAGCCATTAATAGCGATATTCCTTCGGCACAATTATTAGAAGAAACACAGATTAATATTCAAAAAATAGAATAGATATGAATATTCCATATAAACCTTTATTACCTGAAACAGAACAGCCAATTATCATTATTGGGGCAAGCGGCATTGTAAAAGATGCGCATCTTCCTGCTTACGAAATGGCTGGTTTTAAAGTTTTTGGTATTACAAATAGAACAATTTCAAAAGCACACGATTTACAGAAAGAATTCAAAATCGACCATGTTTTTGAAAGTGTTGCTGATGCAGTTAAAAATGCGCCATCAAACGCTGTTTATGACATTACGGTTTTACCTGATCAATACATCGAAATTTTAGAGCAATTGCCTGATGGAGCTGCAGTTTTGATTCAGAAACCAATGGGCAATGATTTAAGTCAGGCACGCGAAATTGTAGCCGTTTGCGAAAGAAAAAACTTGGTAGCAGCGATTAACTTTCAATTAAGATTTGCTTCGTTTGTAAGTGCTGCACGCTATTTAATCAACGAAGGGATTTTGGGGCAGTTATACGATTTTGAATTCAAAGTAACTGTAAATACTCCTTGGGAATTGTTTCCGTTAATTAAAGAACATCCAAGATTGGAGATTCTTTTTCATAGCGTTCATTATATCGATTGTATTCGTTCTTTCCTAGGAAATCCGAAAGGTGTAATGGCGAAAACTGCCAAACATCCTCTTAAAAAATTATCTTCGAGCAGATCTACCATTATTTTAGATTATGGCGAAGATATGCATGTGGTTATTAATACTAATCACGATCATCATTTTGGGCCGAAACACGAAGAAAGCTATATAAAATGGGAAGGAACAAAAGGCGCTGTTAGAGCAAAAATGGGCTTGCTGATGAACTATCCCGACGGTCTTCCTGACGTTTTTGAATATGCTTTACCAGTAAAAGAAGGCGAAAATGAATACCAATGGACAGAAGTTAAATTGGAAGGTTCTTGGTTTCCTGAAGCTTTTATTGGCGCAATGTCAAATCTGATGCGTTATAAAGAAGGTTCTGATGAAAAATTGTCTGCCAGCGTACAAGATGTTTTAGGCACAATGAAAGTTGTAGAAGCTTGCTACATCAGCAGTAAAAATGGTGGAATTTCTTTTGATGAAGTGTAATTAAAACACTATATTTCAAAACCAAAAAACAAAATTTTAGTCCTCTTCAAAACAAACGTGATTTTGACATTTATTTGAAAGAGTATGACGAATAAAAAGTAATTAAATTATGTATTTTAAAGCGACTTTTTTCGAAGATTATACCATCGACGATAAACGTATAACGGTCGGCAGAACGATAACAGAAACTGATTTTGTAGTTCACGCTGGACACACGGGAGATTTCTTCCCACACCACATGGACGAAGAATGGTGTAAAACACAACCTTTCGGCCAAAGGATTGCACACGGAACCATGGTTTTCAGTATCGGAATCGGTTTGACTGCATCAGAAATAAATCCAGAAGCTTTTTCAAGAGGTTACGACAGAATGCGTTTTGTAAAACCTGTTCACATTGGCGATACAATTCATTCTGAAATCACTATTTCTGAAAAAGGCGAAGCTAAAAACCCTGAATTGGGCGCTGTCACAGAGCATGTAGAAATCATTAACCAACGCGGTGAAGTCGTTTTGGTTTGTGATCATCTATTGCTTGTGAAGAAAAGGTCCTAAGATGCTAAGATTCTAAGGTGCTAAGTTTTTAAATACTTTGCGACTTAGTGCCTTTGTGGCAAAAGGAAAAAACTTAGAATCTTAGAACCTCAAAAAATAAAAACAAAAACTATCTAAAAAATGCAAATTACAAACCAAGCTGGCGATCAACACGAAGTGCCGACAGAAGGCGGAAAAGGAAATCAATACCTTTTGCCTTTTATTTTAGTTACATGCCTATTTTTTCTATGGGGAATGGCCCATAATCTTGATTCTGTATTGATTCCGCACTTGAAAAAAGCTTGCGAATTAAACAATCGCCAATCTACTCTTATCGATACTTCTGTATTCTTTGCTTATTTTATCATGGCAATTCCAGCTGGAATGCTGATTAAAAGGTTTGGTTACAAAAACAGTATTATCACAGGTTTATTAGTTTTTGCAATTGGAGCATTTTTATTTGTTCCTGCAGCTAATACTAGAACTTATGAATTATTCTTATTTGCTTTGTTTGTAATTGGTTGCGGATTAACCATTTTAGAAACCAGTGCCAATCCGTATGCTGCGATTTTAGGGCCAGCTGAATCTTCTTCAAAAAGATTGAATTTAGCTGCTTCTTTCAACGGATTAGCAGCAATGGTAGCGCCAATCGTGGGTTCATTATTTATTCTTTCTGGAACAAATCATACAAAAGAACAAATGGCAGCAATGCCTGAAGCTGAAAAAGCGGCTTATTTATTAGGAGAAGCAGCCTCTGTAAAAATGCCTTATATTGTATTGGGAAGCATTTTGGTTTTAGTAGCAATTGTATTCTATTTTGTGCAATTGCCTTCTATGAAAGCTACTCACGCTGAGGCTGAAATTAAACCAGGTTTTTTCTCCGTTTTAAAATTTAGACATTTAAGCTGGGGAGTTGCAGCGCAATTTTTCTATGTTGGTGCGCAGGTTTGCATAACAAGTTTCTTTATCAGAATTGCACAGCAAGGAGCTGGATTAGACGAAAAAACAGCTGGATATTACTTAGGAATTTATGGTTTCCTTTTTATGGCGGGACGTTTTATTGGAACTTTCTTTTTAAGGTTTGTGAAAGATTATGTTTTGCTTTCTATCTATTGCGTAATGAGCGTTTTACTTTGTCTAGTAGCAATCTATGGCTCTGGAATTGTGGTAATTTATGCACTTGGAGGAATTGGGTTCTTTATGTCAATTATGTTCCCAACTATTTTCTCTTTGGGAATTAAAGGCTTAAAATCGAATACAGAAACAGGGTCTTCTTGGTTAGTAATGTCAATTGTTGGTGGAGCGATTATTCCTTACGGAATGGGAACTCTAATCGACATGAATCATGATGATATTCAGTCAGGATATATTATTCCGTTAATCTGCTTTTTGATTATTCTTTCTTTCGGAACTTACGGACATAAAGTAAAAGCAGTTTCAGAATAGATTTTGATATATATATAAATCAAAAACGCCTCCAATTGGAGGCGTTTTCTTTTAGTCATGTTTAAGATTAATGGTGTTTTCCATTAGAGTGATCGTGGTCTTTGTTTGATGACTGTTGTTTGGAGTTATTATTTTCTTTTCCTTTATTATTCCCTTTGCTGTTTCCATTCTGGTTTCCATTGTTACCTTTTGGTTTTTCTCCTCTATTTTTTTGAGGTTTTCCTTGGTAACCTTTTGGATAACTCGCTCTGTGTTTTGCATGATATTTATAAGGAGTATCTCCTTTGTAATCATTTAAAACCACTTTATAGCCTGAATACAAATCATATTGTCTGTAATTTGCAGGAAGTTTTTTATCACGAGCCCATTTTCCGTTGCTCTCGTAGATAAATACACTTTGATTTACATCATAATACACATCAATGTCTGGCAAATAGTAATATCTGCTGTCGTCGTTACCTTGTGGTCCCCAATTTGGAGGAGTACCAATGTTAACATTGATTGAAACTTGTTGGGCATGAGCAAAAAATACACTCATAAATAGCACTGAGGCGAATACTAACTTTTTCATGTCTTTAGAATTAAATATTAATTTTAGTAGATATTAATCGAAATTAATGCCAATATTTAAGCTTATAGCATTCATTATACAGAACCGCTGAACTAATCGACGAATAGTGCCTTTTTACCGACATAGCTTTTAAAAAAAATGCCTCATTTCTGAGGCATTTTTAAGTCATGTTTTCTTTTAATAGCGACCATAATATTGGATATAAAATGATCAATGTGGAACGATTACTAACTCACATATTTACTTATCCGTTTTTGGATGAATCAAAAGTAAATACAATTTATCATTATAGAATAAAATTTAGACCAAAAGCACAATTGTAGCGACAAACGTACAATTTTAAGAAATCAAAATACTATTTCCAGCCGCCGCCTAATGCTCTATACAAATTAATAACAGCTTGTAATTTCTGCAGATTATCTGCTACTCCACTTAACTGAGCTGCTAAAAGGTTTTGTTCCGATGTTAAAACGTCTGTATAATTGGTTGCAGAGCTATATTCTAAAAGTTCTTGAGTAAAGTCTACTGCTTTTTCTAAAGCTGCAATTTGTTTTGCTCTCGAATCTTCTTTTTCAACAGCCATTTGATACGAATACAAAGCATTTGAAACTTCCTGACCCGCAACTAAAAGACTTTGCTGGAAACTATTATATGCCTGTAATTGTTGGGATTGAGCTGTTGTCAATCTCATTTTATTAAGTCCGTTATTGAATAAAGGCTGCGTTAATCCTCCTATAATCGAATAAAAAATAGAATTACTAAAGAAATCTTTCAATTCTAAATTTGAAAATCCTGTGCTTGCTGTAAGTGTCAAACTTGGATAGAAATAAGTTTTAGCCAAATTAGTCGACTCAAATGCCACTCTGAAGTTAAATTCCGCTTGGCGGACATCAGGACGATTGTTTAATAATTGAGCTGGCATACCAATTGCAATTTTCTCAGGAATAATCTGCGTTCCTAAAACACCTCTTTCAATTGGTCCAGGAGCTTGTCCTAACAAAATATTTAAAGCGTTTTCTGTCTCACGTATATTTTGTTTTAAATCTGGAATTAAAACTTCCGCCGCATGCTGATTCGCTTCACTTTGAACTACAGCCGCACCAGTTACAATTGCACCTTCTTTTAGCTCTTTAATTGTTGCCACATTTTCGATACGGCTTTTTAAAGTCTGTTCTGTAATTTCCAATTGTTTGTCATAAGCCAACAACAAGAAATAATTGTTTGCAATATCTGCGATCAATTGTGTTTGAACTGCTTGTTTTGCAGCATCAGAAGCTAAATATGTTGCCAAAGCCGCTCTTTTAGAACTGCTTAGTTTTCCCCAAACATCAATTTCCCAAGAAGTGCTTACACCTAACTTATAAGTTGTTGTTAAAGTATTGATGTTGATTCCTGAAGGAAAGTTTAATCCTGCCTGAGATTGTTTTGTATGCGTAACATTAGCATCTAATTGCAATGTTGGATAATAAGCCAATTTGCTTTGACGCAAAGAAGCTCTTGCCTGCACAATATTCTCAATTGCATTTTTCAGATTCAAATTCTGTTCTAATCCTTTTTGAATTAAAGCATTCAGTTTTTCATCTTTAAAAACAGTATTCCAAGGCATATCTGCAATTGAAGTCGAATCTGTTGAAGACTCATCACGGTACAATTGATCAGTTTTTAAAGTTGTGGGGCGTTCGTATTTATTGGTAACAGAGCACGCACTAATTAGTGCGGCTGTTATTACCAGTAAAATATATTTATTTGAACTATTCGTCATCTTTATTGTAATTAAATTTTACTCTTTGTGAGCTTCTATTAAATGAATTTCGTCTTCATCGTCATCTTCATCATCATAACCATCTTTTGCTGGTCCGCTTACTTTTTCTTGTAATGTTTGGAAAATGATAAACAATACAGGAATTACGAAAACTCCTAAGATTGTACCAATTAACATACCTCCTACGGCTCCTGTACCAATAGATTTATTACCAACAGCACCTGCGCCAGAAGCAAACATCAAAGGAACAAGTCCGAGAATAAAAGCAAATGAAGTCATCAAGATCGGACGTAAACGTGCTACTGCTCCTTCAATCGCCGCTTGTACAATAGGCAGACCTTTACGTCTTCTGTCCAAAGCAAATTCGACAATCAAAATACCGTTCTTCGCCAAAAGTCCGATAAGCATGATTAAGGAAATCTGCAAGTAGATATTACTATTCAGTTTAAAAATAATCGAGAATAAATAAGCTCCCGCCAATCCAAACGGAATTGATAATAATACTGCAAATGGCAAAATATAACTTTCGTACTGCGCACTTAACAAGAAATAAACGAATACCAAACACAATAAGAAAATGAAAATCGTTTCACTTCCCGAAGCTAATTCCTCACGAGTTAATCCAGAGAACTCGTAACCGTAACCAGCTGGAAGATTTTCTGCAGCAACTTCCTGAATTGCTTTAATAGCATCTCCAGAACTATAACCTGGTTTTGGTGCTCCAGTAATCGAAATTGACGTAAACAAGTTAAATCTCGAAATCGATTCTGGTCCAAATACTCTCGTCATTTTTACAAACTCGGTAATTGGAGCCATATTTCCTGCACTGTTTCGAACGAATATTTTATTCAATCCTTCTGTATTAGCTCTAAATTCTGGAGCTGCCTGAACCATTACACGATACTGTTTTCCGAATTTGTTGAAATTCGAAGCGTACAATCCACCATAGTAACCTTGCATTGTTGACAGAATCGTATTTACAGAAACTCCAGCATCTTTCGCTTTCGCTAAATTAATATCCATCATATACTGAGGGAATCCAGGGTTGAATGGCGTTGTTGCATATTGAATTTCTGGGCGTTCTGCTAATTTTGCCAAGAACTCATTATTTACTTTATAAAACTCAGAAGTTGTATGTCCTCCTTTATCCTGCAATTGGAATTCAAATCCACCACTTTGTCCAAAACCTTGAATAGTTGGAGGCGAAATGAAGAAAATACTTGCTTCACGAATACCGCTAGTTTTAGCAAAAAGCTGTCCAATTACATCATCCACACTCAAATCACGCTGATCCCAAGGATATAATTTCACAATTACCATACTGTAAGCACTTCCCGCTCCCGCAGTAAAATTCTGTCCAACAATACGAAGTGTATTTTTAACTCCTGGAATAGTTTTCGCAATACTATCAACTCTTTTCGCAATAATATCTGAACGCTCCATCGAAGCTGATGGCGGTAAACTAATATTCGCGAAAACAGTTCCCTGATCTTCCGAAGGAACGAAAGCAGATGGTGTAGTTTTCATCATATAAACCAATGCCACACCAGCAATTATAATTGAAGCCAATGCAATCCATTTTTTTGCAGAAAGGAAACTTACAGAACGTTTGTATCGTGCCGTAACATTATCGAATGCAACGTTAAATGAAGTGTAAAAACGCTGTAAATAGCTTTTATGTTTATGATCGTCGGCATGCGGTTTCAATAAAAGCGCACATAAAGCTGGACTCAAAGTCAAGGCGTTTACTGCCGAAAGAATAATCGCAACAGCCAGTGTAATACCAAACTGTTTATAGAAAACTCCTGTAGATCCATTAATAAAGGTTACTGGAATAAATACCGCCGCCATTACCAAAGTAATCGAAATAATCGCTCCCGAAATTTCGTCCATTGCATGAATAGTCGCTTTTTTAGCCGATTTATATCCGTGATCGAGTTTGGCGTGCACCGCCTCAACGACTACAATCGCGTCATCGACCACAATACCAATGGCGAGTACCATCGCAAAAAGCGTCAGTAAGTTAATCGTAAATCCGAATAAATTCAGGAAGAAAAACGTACCCACAATCGCAACCGGAACTGCAATTGCCGGAATTAAAGTCGATCTAAAATCTTGAAGGAAAATGAATACTACGATGAAAACCAATATAAATGCTTCAATCAAAGTATGTATTACTTTCTCGATAGAAGCATCCAGATTTTCGTTGACATCCACCATGATAGTGTATTTCATTCCCTTTGGAAAACTCTTCGCAGCTTCTTCAATCAGTTTTTTAGAATTGATAATTACATCACGAGCATTAGATCCCGGCGTCTGGCTAATTGCCATTGCAGCCGATTCTACGCCGTTTGTTTTAATAGTTGACGAATAACTTAAAGATCCTAACTCTACTTTAGCCACATCTTTAAGTCTCAACATTTGTCCGTTCCCAACAGATTTGATAATAATATTTTCAAATTCTTGAGCGCTGGTTAAACGTCCTTTATATTTAATTACGTATTGAAACGCCTGATTTCCGTTTTCACCAAATTTACCTGGTGCAGCCTCAATATTCTGTTCTGCCAAAGCTGTAGAGATATCACTTGGAATCAGTTTATATTGCTGCATTACGTCTGGTTTCAGCCAGATTCTCATAGAGTAATCTTTTGAACCAAAAACAGTTACATCACCTACTCCAACTACACGCTGAATCTGTGGTACAAGGTTAATCTTCGCATAATTTTGAAGAAACGTCTGATCGTAAGCTTTATCATCACTGTATAAAGAGAAAATCAACAAGTTACTACTCTGGCTTTTCGTAACAGTAACCCCTGCCTGAGTTACCTCAACAGGTAGTAAACTTGTTGCTCTCGAAACCCTGTTTTGAACGTTTACCGCTGCTAAATCAGGATTGGTTCCTACTTTAAAGAAAACTTTTATAGAAGCATTTCCATCATTTGTGGCTGTAGAAGTCATGTAAGTCATGTTTTCTACACCATTAATTTGTTCTTCCAACGGAATTACGATACTTTTAAGTACCACATCTGCATTGGCTCCGGTATAACTCGCTGCCACGTTTACCGTTGGCGGTGCAATATCCGGATATTGAGAAATCGGTAACTCAATTAGGCCTAAAACACCTAAAATAACGATAATAACAGATATTACCGTCGAGAGTACGGGTCTTTGTATAAATTTTTTAAACATTTTTTTTATTTTAATTCGGCGTAAACTGTTTCCTGGCTTTGAGTTTGGGCTTTAATTTCAGTTCCTTCTTTTAATGAAGCTACTCCTTCTAATACGATTTGATCTCCTGCTTGTAAACCGCTTGTTACCACGTAATAATTTCCTGCTGTATTTTCAAGCACTGTGATATTGACATTCTTTGTTTTATTGTCTTTACCTAATACTACCGCAAACATTTTATCTTGAAGTTCAAACGTTGCACTTTGAGGAACAATGATTCCGTCTTTTATGTCTTTTGGAATACGAACTGTAGTACTGCTTCCGCTTCTGATAATTCCTTTTGAATTTGGGAAACGGGCTCTTACATTTACAGTTCCTGTTTCTGTATTGATCAATCCGTTTACGGTTTCAATATTCCCTTTTTCATCATAAGCCGAACCATCAGATAATAATAATGAAACTGCTGGCATGCTTTTGATTTTTTGAGTTAATGAAGCTCCTGTACTGTTTTCTTTTGTAAAGTTTAAAAGTGCTTTTTCGTTCATAGCGAAATAAGCATAGACATTTCCAATACTAGAAACTGTTGTTAAAGGTTCAGTTGTATTAGAGCTTACTAAACTTCCTAAACGGAAAGGAATTGAACCTACAACTCCATTTACTGGACTTGTAACAGTTGTATATCCTAAATTAACTTTAGCATTTACTAAAGCTGCATTTGCTTGAGCCAAAGACGCAACCGCTGACTCATAAGTATATTGAGCAGATTCTAAATCATATTTACTAATGATTCCTTTTTCTACCAATGGTTTAACTTTATTTACAGCCAATTTTGCTGAACTTACTTCTGCTTGAGCACTTTTAATACTTGCTGCTGCTGTACGAACTTGCTGCTCATACTCTGGCGCGCTGATTTTAAATAATGGCTGTCCAGCTTTTACTACTGCTCCTTCATCAACAAAAATCTTATCGATGTAACCTTCAACTCTTGGACGGATTTCTATATTTTGCTGTCCTTGTATACTAGCTGGAAAATCGCTGTTTAATGTAGCAGATTCCGGTTGTAATACAACAGTTTTATACTCTTTGATTTGCGGTGCACCGCCGGCTTGTGCCGATTTATCATTTTTATTACCGCAAGAAGCGATAATAACTGAGGCTGCGAGAATACTTAAAAATGATTGCTTCTTCATCTTGAAAAATGTGTAATTATCTATTATATGCCAACAAAAGAACTAAAATATAACACACAAAATTTTTCAAATAGACGAAGAGCGAGAGACAATCGATAAAGGCAAGATGACAGCCGACGGAATTTTTTTAAATATTAAACAAGTGTTTAATTTTTGTCTTATCGGTTCTAAAATGCTTTTTAGAGACTCTAAATCGGGTTTGGGCGATTGCTCAAATTTTATATTCAAATAAAATGTAATATTGTCCTTAAAATCAGAAATTAAAATGACACCAAACTTTTTTAGACCTTATCTTTTTACTGGATTACACATACTGGGATGGTTCTTATTAGGGTATCTTATGTTGTTTTACATTCCTTTAACTTGGAATGTTGTGCTTCCGCAAGCATTCTGGCTTTGGCAGAGTATAATCTTATTTCTTTTAATAGTTGTTTTTTATTCAACAGCAAAAATCGTTGTTCCAAAAACCATTATTAAAGACAATACTTCTCTCTATTTAATCTGGGCATTTCTTGCCATTCTTACATTACAATTAATCGCTTATTTTTATACTTCTCAAACGGATCTGCATAATCAAATTAGTAAAGCAATTGGTTTTAAAAAATATAAAAATCCGTACTTTGACAATTACGTTTTTACACTAACATTACTGGTTTTAGGAATCAGTACGAGTTGGGCGATGTTACAGCATTGGCAGAAAGCTGCACAGCACAAACTGAAATTAGAGCAAGACAAAACTATGGCTGAATTAGCCATGCTGAAGGCACAGATAAATCCGCATTTTTTCTTTAATTCACTTAATAGCATTTATTCGCTGACTTATACTGATATAGAAGATTCTAGAAATGCGTTGCATACTTTAAGCCGTATGATGCGTTATTTGCTTTACAGCACAGAAGGCGAACGAACGACATTATTTAAAGAAGTAGAATTTTTAAAAGATTTTATCGCTTTGATGAAACTTCGTGCCAATAGTAAATTAACTATAACGACAGAGATCCCTGAAAAACTGTATGATTATCCAATTGTTCCAATGTTATTACTACCTTTAGTAGAAAATGCATTTAAACATGGCGTTCATGCAACCGATAAAAGCGAAATACACATTAAACTTTCGCAAAATGATACTGATCTTGAATTTGAAGTAGAAAATACTTTTTTCGAAAAAACATCAGTTTCTGATGAAGGCGGAATTGGTTTAACCAATACCAAACGTAGATTGCAATTGATTTATCCGAATCAGCATTCTATCACTTTTGGAGTTACCAATCACGGAACATATAAAATTAAATTGAAAATAACTTTAGAGCAATGACCTTATTAAAATGTATAGCGGTAGATGATGAACCATTGGCTTTAAAACTAGTAGAAACGTTTATACAACAAACTCCGTTTTTAGAATTAATAACAACATGCGACAATGCCGTAGACGCAATGGGCATTATTCGAGAAACAAAACCTGATCTGGTTTTCTTAGACATCAATATGCCGAATTTGAGCGGAATGGAATTGGCAAGACTTCTTCAAGATCAGCCTGGACAGTTGCCAAAAATCGTATTCACAACAGCATACAATCATTATGCAATTGAAGGTTACCGCGTTAATGCGGTCGATTATCTTTTGAAACCTTTTAGTTACGAAGAATTCCTTCGCGCTTCGAGTAAAGTTTTACAATTATCAGAAGAAGCTAATAATCACTTTAATACTATTGCGGCTGATGATGAATTTATCTTTCTAAAAGTCGAATACCAATGGGTTAGAATTTCATTAAAAGACATTACTTATATCGAAAGTCTGAAAGATTATGTAAAAGTACATCTTGAAGATTCTCAAAAAGCTTTATTATCACTGATTTCTCTAAAAGCTCTCGAAGAAAAACTTCCTTCATCAAAATTTATGCGTGTTCACCGTTCGTTTATTGTTTCGCTAGATAAAATAAGCGCAATTAGTAAAAACTCCATTTTTATTGATAAAATAGAAGTTACAATCGGCGAACAATATAAAGAAGCTTTTAAAACACTAGTCGATAAGTGGCTGAAATAAAATTAGAATTACAAAAAATCATGGAAAAAAGATCAAACAAATATTACCTGACTTTAAGTCTAAAGGAATATGCAAACGGCGAAACTCAGCCAGCAAAAGAATTAGGAATCGAATTTGACAATCACGACGAAATTTTCGCAATTATAGAACGAATCAAAGAAAAAAACATTTTTCCAGACGATTCTCAAGCAGTTCAGTTTGCTTTAGGATTAAAATTATTTAGCGAAATCAAAATAAAAAATCGCAAAAATCCGCTTTTTGATGAATTAAATGAAGTTTTTCCAATCTTCATGAAAAAATTAAAAAGTCTTTAAAAACACCTTTGAGAATAAGACTTCAAGCTTATTCTCTTTCAACTTTTGAATGTTAAATTTTGGCTAAGAAATAAATAATCTAATTCTTACTGGCAATATTTTCCAACAATATCCCGTTTTTCAATTAATGCATGTCCCACTAAATGCTTTCCTAAAAGAAGTTTAATTTCTAGTTTGAAATTCTTTTGCTTCATAAAAATAGCATAAGCATTTAGGCATCTTTAATTGAAAATATAACTGGAGAATTTCATTCAAAAGCAAAACTTTCATTTTAATGAATCTCTAAAAACAATATTCACTTTTGGATGTTTGATAATGCAGAGCTATTTTTTAACCTATAAAATGAAAGCATTATGATAATTCAAAAAAGTATTTTTCTTCTTACCGCAATTTTCGCTTTAGGAAGTTGTTCAAATAACGACAATACTGACGAAGGCACCGATCCAGGACCAACAGGACCGCCTGTCGAAACTGGTACAGCCAATACAACTTATCAGCCAGCCTTTTCTGGACAGACACGTGCAGGTAGTATTCAAACCACAACAGAATATGAAGCTAAAGTAATTACCAGCGGTTTAAGTGCCCCTTGGGGAGTTGCTTATCTTCCTGACGGACGTCTTTTAGTTACTGAAAAAGCAGGCAATATTCGAATTGTTACTCAAGCTGGAGTTATTGGTAATGCTTTAACTGGTGTGCCTACTGTTAATCCTGCAGATCAAGGTGGGTTATTAGGAATTTGCCTAGATCCTGAATTTGCAACAAACCGAATGATTTATTTCACCTTCTCTGAAATTGTAGCTGGCGGAAATATTACCGCTGTCGCGAAAGGACGAATTTCAGACAACGAAACTGCACTTGAAAATACAACTGTTATTTATCGTTCTAATACTCCTAATGCAAGCACACTACACTATGGAGGCCGCGTTTTATTTGACAAAACTGGAAATCTTTTTGTGAGCATTGGTGAAAGATCTGTTTTACAAACTCGTCCATTGGCTCAATCTGTTACAAGTAGTTTGGGTAAAATTGTTCGTATTACAACTAACGGACAAGCTGCAGCAGGAAATCCATCTTTTACACAAACTGGGGCTTTACCAGAACTTTACACTATTGGCCATAGAAATCCACAAGGCTTGGCTATTCATCCAACAACGGGCGAATTATGGCAAAGCGAACACGGTCCAAGAGGTGGTGACGAAATTAACCGAATTAAAGCTGGTGCAAATTATGGCTGGCCAACAATTACTTACGGAATCGAATATAGCGGAGAAAAAATCGGAGAAGGAATTACACAGCTAACTGGAATGGAACAGCCCGTTTATTATTGGGATCCTGTAGTTTCTCCAAGCGGTATGACTTTCTACGCTGGAAACCGTATTCCAGAATGGCAAAATAATCTATTCATTGGTTCATTAAGTGGCACACATATTGTACGCTTAGCTTTTAAAGACAATAAAGTCGCTGGAGAAGAACGATTATTGGCCGGACAAGGACAAAGATTTAGAGATATTACTCAAGGAAAAGATGAAGCATTATACGCCGTTACCGATCAAGGAAGACTTTACAAAATTGATAAAAAATAGAAAGTAAACTTGTTCACTATACATGCCAAAAACGCCCCAAATATGGGGCGTTTCTATTTTATGTTTTTTTGTTTCAGGTTTCAAGTTAAACGCAACGGAATAAAACATGAAACTTTAAACTTGAAACAAAAAAATTAAGCTTTTGCTTTTCTTTTTACTGTACAGCCAATTTCTTTAGTTTGCGTAATTGCTGGTTTTTGACCGCTTTTTAATGATGCAATTACATCTTCAGCATATTTTACTTTCTGAGGGTTATTTCCTTCTGGATCATTATCGATTGCTCCAACATATTCTACAACATTTCCTTTTGAAGTTTTAGAAACGATAAAAATGTGAGGTGTGCGTTTTGCACCATATTCATCTGTAATTTTTTGTCCTGGGTCAAATAAATATGGGAAAGGATATTTTTTATCTTTTGCTAAATCTTGCATTTTTGCAAATGTATCTGCATTAGAAGCTTCAGGATCATTTGGATTTATTGCAATTACAGGATATCCTTGTGATCTGAATTTTTTATCTAAATCGATAATTCTTTGCTCATAACCAATTGCGTATGGACAAGTATTACAAGTAAAAACGACGATATAACCTTTTGCATCTTTAAAAGTTCCAAAAGAAACTTCTTTGTTGTCAACATTTTTCAGTTTGAAATCTGGAGCTGCATCGCCCGCTTTAAGTGTTACAGCATTTTGTGCCTGAGATAGAAAAGCAGAAAATGCTAATGCTAATAATAAGATTATTTTCTTCATAATAGTTTACAGTTTTTTATATTCAGTTAATAATTGTTCATAGGTAAATTCGCTTTCAATAAATTTTCTTTTATCATTTTTAATGAAAAGCGTTGCAGGAATGCTTCCTGACCAGCTCGGATCAATTCGATCAATAAACTCTTGTGGATTGCTTTCGTTTAAAAGAAAGACTTCATTCTGTAAGTTTTTCCTTTTTACAAACGGAATTACATTCGATTCCAATTTCGATTTAAAATCTAAGCTTACTAACAAAACAGCCACTTTTTCTGATTTATGTTCTGCTCCTAATTTCTCGAAATGCGGTAATTCTTTTATGCACGGCGCGCACCAAGTTGCCCAAAAATTGACTACATAAGTGCTGTCTTTTCCGTTTTTAATTCTTTCATTAAGCTGATTTATGTTTAAAAGCTTTACGTTCTGATTGTATCCTTTTATAGAAAAAAGCAAAAACAGAAGAAAGGAAATTTTTAAAAGTTTATTTTTCATAGACCTTTTGATCTTAAAATTAATTTGTTTCCTACAAATATAAACTAATGCTTAATTAGATTTTGTTAATGAAAATCTAATGATTCTTTTGAGGCTATAATATGTTGAGATTCTATGGTGCTAATTAAATCTATCGTTGCAAAAGTTTTTCAAAAATTTCTTTTTCAGAATCTTTAAGCTCTTTGCTAATTTTAGCAAAATCTTTACTTTGTCCAAAAGTGGTATACATGACACTTTCCCAGCAATAATCTGCCATTTCCTGTACATTAGTACCACTATCTGAATATTCTTTTAAATCTTCCTCTGTAAAATAATACGAAATGAAATTCTCTTTACTATCCAACAATAATTTTAGGCTCTTCTCATTTGCAAAATAAGAAACGAAAGCCTTATTATGCGGATGTTCCTGCATGGATAAAACGGCATTTATATAAACCTTTATAGATTTTTCGGTTACGCCGAATTTCTCTAAAAATACAGATGTAAATTTTGCATGAACAGATTGGTGTTCATCATCAACTGTTTTATAATAATCAATCAGAGTATCAAAATATTTTTCGTCTTGTAATCCTAAAGCAAAAACGGCAAAAGTCGATGGCATGGCACAATTTTCGTCTTCAAGATTGTTGTACCATTCGTATTTCTTTTTAGCCAGATTAATATATTCTAAAATGTCATTGTGAAGATTTGGATATTTAACAGCTCCAGCAAAAAGATAATTCTGTCCGCATTTTGGAAGTCCTTTTATTGGGAGTAGTTCTTTATTTTTTGATGAAAAACTAATTTCAAAACTTTTAGGAAAATCAGATTTTAGAAGGCTGTTAACGAAGTTTAATGCTTTTTTATAACTTTCTTCTGTTTCAGTAATCAGTTTTATATTGATTGTCGCAAAAACATCATTTGCTTTTCCTGTAAAATCTTTGTCTTTATATTCAATCAGTTCTTTTGGAAGTTTCCCTGTTCCGTTTTTCTTAAGCTGTTCTACTTCATCAGAACCTAATTCCGTTACGACATCAAAATACTCATTTGCAGTAACTGTAGCATAACTTGGGCCGTATTTAATATGAGAAACAGCGATATAACATATAAACCTTAAAAGTTCTTTTTGTTCTTCTGTCAATATTGGTTTCGGAAGCTCTTCTTTTGTTTTGGGTATAAAAATCTTGTATTTGCCTTTTTTTACTCTTTCAAAACTATTAAAAACTAATTCCTCAGCTTGCAATCCTAATGAATAACGGTAACTATCAAATCCTGTAAGTTTTCGAAGTTTTTCTACAAATGAAATATAAAACTCTTTTGAAAAAGGTCTAGTCTGGAAAAAATACTCAATTATGGGTGATAGCAGAAATTTTTCGCCCGAATCTAATACGTACGGATTTGGATATGCTTTATCAATTTTAACTGTATTATTATCAATCGCTTCAATGAATTTTTCTAAAAGCGATTCGTTGCCTTCTATTTTTACTAAATAATTTAATTCTCTCATTCTTATTTTATTCGTTTTTCGGTAAGCTATATCTCAAAAGGATAATTATTTGATAATAGACCGCTTAATTCTTTTAATTTTTCTTTGTAATCATTTTTTATTTCTTCACTTATTTCGTCTTCTTTTTCATAGACTTCGCCAAGCTGTTTATTGAGACATGAATACTGTAACCATTTTTCAAAATTCAACCCTAAATCAGTAAAGTTTTTAAAACACATTTCTTCATATTCATGATCGTAGAAATAAACTTTATTTTCATCATCAAATAGCCAAAAATCACCCTGCCCATTTGTAGCAAAAAACCAAAATTTGTTTATTTCTTCTTTTGCTTTTTCTGACCAATAATCTAGATCTGAAAATTCCCTTGTAACATTGTATGATTCTACACTATCAAACAAAATACATTCAGATGAAATCTCAATGGTCTTTATTTGAGTTACAATCTCTTCATACAATGCATCAAACTTAAAAGAAACCAATTTTGGAAAGTTTCTAACAGCTTGTTTACTTAATAAAAGTTGCTTTTTTATGTCTTGAATTGGTCGAATTTTAAGCATTACTATCTGTTTTTTAATTACTCATCGTCACCATGGGCTTCTTCATCATCATAAGAAAGATAAGACCAATCTATATCCATATTATCCAAAATAGCATCAAATCGTTCCTGATGGCTTGATCCAATAAAAGCTCCCGTACAATTGTTTTCCTGATCGAATGACAAACTGATCACTTCATAAAAATCATCTGTATATATTTTTTGATTTTCTCTGCTGATTTCGGAAACAAGAGCATAATTCTCTTCAATAAACTTTACAATTTTCGAGTCAATTTCTCCTAAATAATTTCCATTAAATTGAAGTCCGCCCAAAGTTCCATTAAAAACAGCCATCAGCAAAAAAAAGTTCTCCGTAGTCTCGGTTTCCATTTCCCAATCCGATTTTTCTATCGTATCATAATTGCCATAAATCGGCGGATTTTCCTGTGATAGATCTTCTTTTTTAATTCCCCAAAAAGCTACGTTTTGATTTTCTTCATAAAAAACCAAAAAATCATCATCAGAAAATCCGATTTCATTTTCAGGTTTCAAAAGTCTGTTAAAGCAGTAATTTAGGTTTTCCTCTTTCCCTAATTCCAGATAATATTCTTTTAATTTTAAAGGAAGTTTTATCTCTAATGTTTTCTCAAGATCGAGAATTTGATTTTCTGAAAATCCGTAGTTTTCAGTTTCAGACAAGTTGTAAAGGCGTTTAATCTTTTGATTATAATTCATTTTAGGCTTCTATTTTTTACGAAGTGAAAAATAAACAATTAATTACAAGCTTGCAATCACTTTATAATGATAATCTCACTTTTTTGCAAAAGCAATTTCTTAAGATTAGGATGTATTTTCTAGTCATGTTTTTTTGACTAATTGACTGGCGATGATATTCGGCTCAACTTTGCAGCAAATTCATAAATCCGAGAGTACCTTTTAAAAATTACTATGAAAATACTGTCGATACTATTAATCCTGATTTGCAGTGTGAGTTGCCAATCACAAACGAATTCAAAAATGAGTGAAAACAAAACAAATCCGTTATTATGTGATCCTGTAAGTGGAATGTGTGAAATGCCTATTGGCGAAAAATCGAATGAAAAAACAGCTATTCCAACAGAAAATAAACCTATCAAAATAATTTACTATACTGATCCAATTTGTTCTTCTTGCTGGGGAATTGAACCTCAGCTTAGAAAACTAAAACTAGAATATGGAGATTATTTTGAAATTGATTACAGAATGGGCGGCTTATTACCCGATTGGAGTTATAACAGCGGCGGAATAAACAAACCTTCTGACGTTGCACATCATTGGGATGAAGCGAGTTTGTATTACGAAATGCCAATTGACGGAAATGTTTGGATTGAAGATCCGTTAGATTCTTCTTATCCTTCTTGCATTGCTATGAAAGCCGCTCAAATGCAAAGCAAAGAAAAAGCGGTTTACTTTATGCGTATTCTTCGCGAAAAGCTTTATCTCGATAAAAAGAATATTGCAAAATGGGAAAACATAGCAGAAGCTGCAAAAATCGCAGGTTTGGATGTTCCAAAACTGAAAGCAGATTATGATGATGCCGAAGAACTTTTTCAAGAAGATTTAAATTTAGGAAAAACTCTTGGCGTACGAGGTTTCCCAACTTTATTTTTAGCCAATGAAGATAATAATCAATTAACTGTTTACGGTTCTAAACCTTACGCTTCTTATGAAAATGCTTTATTAGCATTATTTCCAGAAGCAAAAAAGAAGAATTTTAAAAATGAAAACCCGTTAGATTTGTTTGAGATTTTTCCAACATTGGCTCCAAAAGAATATGCTGTCATTTTAGATAAATCGACTTCTGAAGCTACTTCTATTTTAGAGAAATTATATCAGCAAGGTTTATTAGATAAAAAGACAATAAAAAATGGTTCACTTTATAGTAGAAAATAATTAAAAGAATATTTAAATCATGTTCCATCGGAACATTTGGTTGGTAGAAAAAAATATATGCATTGTTAATTTCGTCCCATCGGGACGTTTGACATTATAATATTGGTTCTTTAAAAATGTATTGATTATCAAATTCTACTTCAAAAGCTTTCAGCTGTTTCTGGTATTCTTCTAAAAATGTTTCTTTTTTATGATGCTGTTCTTGATTTTGAATATATCGAATGACATTCGGCACATGGCTTCTCGAATATGAAAAAGCACCATACCCTTCTTGCCATGAAAAATTAGGAGACAATTTTTGTTCTTTAATCCATTTGCTGGTTTCTGTTTTTATATTTTGGACCAGCGCAGAAATGGATTGTGTAGGACGCATCCCTATAAAAACATGCATATGATCTGGCATACTATTAATACATAACATTTTATGATTATTGGCTTGAATTATACCCGTAATATATTGATGTAATTTGTCTTTCCAATCCTTAGAAATTAATGCTTTTCTGTATTTCACCGCAAATACAAATTGTATATGCAATTGTGTGTATGTATTTGCCATTACCAACCAAACGTTCCTACGGAACGAAAAAAATGAATCATTTAAAGTTCTACCGATGAGATGTTCCTAACGGAACATTTTTTTTAGTAATGCAAATTTTAAAAATGCTTGTGTTTATTATATCTCCTAAAAGTCTTTAGAGTATTATTTTAAGACAAAATAATGTTCCGCTGGAACATTGTTTCTATTCTTGCAATTATAAAATTGTGACTACTTAACGTATCTAAGAAATTACTTTAAACAAAAAAATGTTCCGTTAGGAACATCTCATCGGTAGAAAAAAAATGCGAACATTTTTTTTCGTCCCGTAGGGACGTTTGATTGGTTTGTTATATTTCCTTCAAAATCAAATCTGCAACAACATCAATTGCTTGATTGATTATACTTTCTGGATCTCCTTTAAATTCATAACGTTTCGCTATTTCTTTATCTGAAAAAACGATATGTATGAAAATTGTTCCAACTGGCTTTGATTCACTTTCGCTTCCTCCGGGAGTTGTTAATCCTGTTAGACCTACGCAAATGTCAGAGTTTATATACCGATAAAAATTCTGCGCCATTAATTTGGTAACTTCGGCAGATTCTGCACTGTATTTTTCGATAGTTCCCCACGGAATTTGAAGTAAATCTTCTTTCATCGATGAATGATAACAAATCATTCCGCCAATCAAAATTCTTCCGGAGTTGAATACCGTCGAAAATTCATAACACATTTTTCCAGCAGAAGCACTTTCTGCAAATGATATTGTCAAGTTTTTTTCTATTAAGGCTTCGCAACATTGAGTAACTTTATCAGATGCCATAATGTTTTAGGATTTAATTGCACATTTCTTTCTTAACCAAATGTAGATTCTTTTCAACAGATTAAACTTACATAATTCCTTACAACAATTACATTATAAGTAACTGTTAATTATGCAACTATAATGTTTTTTCTTGTAAGGATATGCTCGTGATTACATGGTAAATTTGTAAAATGCGATATACAGGAAATTATAAATCCCAAGAAAAATAACAATCTAAAAAACAGTATTATGGAAAAGCAACACAACCATGATTATGGTCAGTTTGACCCTGATTATATAGATCAAAACACTCTTGCTGATGGTACTTATACAAATGAAGATCAGTTTAAACAAGTGTTGAAAAAACATGACAATCGGGAATTTGGCGAAAGTGATCCTGATTATTACGAACAAAATACTCTTATTGATAATGACAATTATGCGCGAGATGAAGACCCGTATCAATATCAGGAAGAGTTCATCGAAGATCCAAAACATCCGCAAGTTGATTTTGAATCGAACTCCAATATTCGATCAGAAAATATTCCGAATCAAGAGCGAATTATTAATGAAGATGATGCCATTACCAATGATGGCACCAAAGATGATTTGAACGAAGAACACCATCCTGATTTAGATTATGAAGAAGATGTAGAAAAAGATTCAGATCACGACCAAGATGAAGAATTAGACGATTTTGATGCAGAACATTATCCAGAAAACCATCCTCGAGAATAACGAAATTTTCGTAAATTGTAAAAGCATTAGTTTATGACTATAGGAACGCAAATTGTCTGGCTTTTTGTATTAGCAATTCCGATTGCTTGCGTAAGTTGGACTGTCACGCATGAAGAGATTTTTAGAGAACCTCATGAATGGTGTGTCAGACATTCTAAAAATGACAGGTACATATTGTCAAGAAAGTTCTTTTATCTTCTTACGTGCGAGTATTGCTTTAGTCACTATGTCACAATCGCTTTTTTGATTATCTGCGATTATAAACTTTTGTTAAATGATTGGAGAGGCTATATTTTGGCAGGGTTTTCTCTAGTTTTTATGGCAAATGTTTATATGAGTCTTTTTGCTTTGCTTCGTCAGACTATAAAAAAAGAAAAAGTCGAAATCGAGAAAATTGAAAGCGAATCGGATAATGAAAACACAATTAAATAAGTATAACTAAATAAATTAACATTATGGAGAACTTAAATTTCATAGACCCATTATTACACGGAATCACACCTGAAAAAAAGCCGCTGAATCTTTCTGTAAAACAAATGGTATGTGCTGGGGTTGGTGTTCTTTTAGCATCGGCTGTTTTGAAAAAAACGGGACATAAAAAAGCAAGTGCTGTTGTAGGAAGTCTTGCTTTACCAATTTTAGCATCGGCTTGTTATAAAAAATACAATCAAGTTAGCAAAGAAAAAATAGACGCTCAGGCTAGCAGCGGTATCGAATACAATCATTAATAGTTTTTGTTATATCTCATGAAAAAGAGCACTTTCTTATAAAAAGTGCTCTTTTTTATTTCAATTAAAATCTGTGTTTAAGAAATATTTCCTTCGACCCAATTTAAAGCTTTATTAAAGTCTATTTTTTTATAGCCACGAAATTCCCCTGGAACAATGTAACTAAATCCGTTTGTGAAAGAAATTATTTCATCTGTATCCGTTACAATTGCAGCTCTATTCCACTTTCCTAAATGTTTAAGCCCTAAAAGTCCATCTTGAAGCCAAGCTCCCGCGGTAAAATTCTGAATATCGGTATCTAAAACCAATAAAAAATTAATCTCGTTTGTTTGTTTTACCAAATGTTCAACGGCTGGAACTACTGCTGTCAAAAAATCGTCTTTTGTTACTTCTGCCAATGCTCTAAAAGCTACAATATTATCGGTAGTATCAATTTGATGTATCATGATTTTTATACTTTTTTGAGTTACTTAAATGAGTTTTGTCAGAGCACTTTATAAAATACTCAATTGTATCTCAAATATACTTATAATCAGCGAAATAGAATTTACATTTAACTATTCGTTTATTATATTTTTTTAAGAGACAAAGTTTCAAAGTGCAAAGTGACAAAGGTTTATGTCGAATACTTAAATAGGTATTGCGATAAAAAAAACTCAAAACATTATCATTCCATAACACTATCATAAACTGATTTCCGCTTTAAATCAATAAAATTGCGGTCAATTAAAAGTTCTAAAACTTCTAATAAGCCCCAAATTTATTAAAGTTAAAAACCTATGCATTCAAGATTTCCAATATTATATCTATTATCGTTTTTTGCCTTTTTCAATTATACCGCATTGGCGCAAAAAGCTAAAAACCTCAACGGAACACAAGTTGCGTTTTTATCTGACGTCCATTTACAAGATTTATTTGGTACATTTTCAGATTCAGATTATAAAGGCGTTTTAAATCCGAAAACAGGAAAATATGCTTTGGTGCGCACCATGTCATCACAGCTTCATTCTACTCGAATTTTCAATGAAAATTATTTTGCATTTATAGCTGCTTTAGAAGATATCGCAAAGCGAAAAATCAAATATGTAGCACTTCCAGGAGATTACACAGATGACGGCCAACCAATTCACGTTCGCAGATTAGCCAAAATATTAAATCAATACAGTAAAAAATACGGAATAGAATTCTTCATTACTACAGGAAACCATGATCCAGTTGGGCCTTTTGCTCAAGAATCTGGAAAAGAAGATTTCTTAGGAAAAGAAGGTAAAAGTCAACCCATTTATAGCAAAGAAGGTCTTTATAAGCCAAATTTAAACATTGAACAGCCCGTAGTTGTTACCGCCGATATTGCTAAAATGGGTTATTTAGGTATTACCCATCAGCTTCAGGATTTTGGCTTTCATCCCAACAAAAAATACAAATTTTGGGCTACTCCATTTTCTTCTTATACAAATGAAAACTATACATTCGAAAAAGCTTTAGAAAGCGCTAAACTGGAAAATCGCGTATATGAAGTAGCGCCAGGATACGAAGTTCCAGATGTTAGTTATGTTGTAGAACCAATCGACGGACTTTGGCTAATGGCAATTGACGGAAATGTTTACATTCCAAAGAAAAATGCTTCTACTGAAAAAGATTCTAAAAATTACAGCGAAGCAAGTACAGGTTATAACAATGTGCTTTCGAACAAAAAACATCTTATAAAATGGGTTGAAACTATTTCGGCTCAAGCCAAAAAACAAGGAAAAACTTTAATCGCTTTCAGTCATTTTCCTATGATTGATTTTAATGATGACGCTTCCGCGGAAATAAAAGAACTTCTCGGCCCAAACAAATGGCAGTTAAACCGTGTTCCAGTTGAAGAAGTGGCACAGATTTTTGCAGATGCAGGATTGAAGATCCATTTTGGAGGTCACATGCATATCAACGATACGGGTGTAAGAACTTCTGCAAAAGGAAATACTTTGGTTAACATTCAAACACCATCTTTAGCAGCTTATATTCCAGCTTATAAATTATTGACTTTCAAAAAAGATAATGTTGTCGATATTCAAACCATTACTATCGATGATGTTCCGAGATATAACGAGCTTTTTGATTTGTATAAAATGGAATATCAATTTTTGAAAAGTCAGAAAACGCAAGACATTTGGAATATTGATATTTTAAAGACAAAAAACTATCACGATTTTACCGATTTCCATTTGAAAGAATTAGTTCGTCTTCGTTTCTTAAAAGATGATTGGCCTTCTGCTTTCAAAGATTTTATATTGAATGTTTCTGCGAAAGATTTATTGGTTTTAGCCAATATACAATCGGATAAAGATTTTGATTATATTCTAAAAAATAAAGAACAGTTTCAAAAAGAATGGAATGAAGCTGAAGCAAAATCTGATAGAATTTTAGCTCAAAACAATCTGAAAAAAGATAATTTTAATTGGACAGGCTACGATCTTTTAGTAGATTTCTATCGTTTCAGAAGCGCCGACGAATTAGCTTTAACTGATGTTGGAACTCAAAGAGCAATAGAATATAAAGTTTTATCTAATTTATTTTTAGAAGGTTCTAAAGCTGATATTTCGAAAGATAATCCGATGCAAAAACAAATGAAATTATTTCTTATAATTTTCAATAAGTTCATGCACGAAGTTCCAGCAGATCATTTTACTGTTGATTTGAAAAATGGCGAGATTAAGAGTTTGAAGTGATTTATTGTAAGGATGTTTTTTTTAACGCAAAACATATTTTTTAACGCAAAGAACGCAAAGATTTTACGCAAAGTTCGCGAAGTTTTTTCTAAGCTGAATTTATAAAATAAAAAGTTCGCAAAGCTAATTCCATAATGCTTTGTGAACTTTGACTACTAAAGTTTTTCTCAAAATACTCTGCGAACTTTGCGTAAAACCTTAGCGTTCTCTGCGTTACAAAAAACCGTCTTAAATGAACTTTGCGTAACCTTTGCGCTCTTTGCGTTTTAAAAAAAAAACCGTCCAAATAGACGGCCCTTTTCATCACATTAAAACCTAAAATTTAATGTATCTAAAACCATTATGGCAAATGGGTTAGGATTATTTTTTAATAAAACGTCTTACCGTTTTGATTCCATTTTTCTCAACTGAAATCAAGTAAACGCCCGTTTTTAAAGTAGAAACGTCTACACTATTATTATTTACGGTCTGAGAGGAAACAGTTGCTCCTCCTTCAGTATTAATAATATTTACATTTCCGCCAGAAACTTCGGTGCTGAAAAAGATTTCACTTTCTGTTGGATTTGGATAAATTTCTAAACTGGCGATAGATTGTTCAGTAGTTGGCGCAGCTGATCTTGCCGTTGAACCCGATTTTGTAATTTTAAACCAGTTTATATTAAAACCTGTGTTTTGAACATATATCCCGAAATTATACGTTCCAGCATTTACGTTTACAGTTTGAGTAATCGTCTGCCAGTTTTGCCATCCTCCTGTATTTGGAACATTTATAGCACCAAGCTGAATAGTTCCTGCATTTAAATCAGATGATAATCTTCCGCCCGTAACTGCACTTGCAACTCGATATTCAATTTGATAAGAACCAGAAGTTGGGAAATTAATATTATAATAGGCCATCCAATCGCCTGTATCACAATATCCGACATTTAATCCACCGCCTGTATCAGTTGTTGCTTCAGTTTGAACACCGCTCATGGTATTGTAATTTTCTGCTTGAATTAAAGTTCCTGTTGCTGGCGGATTGCTTCCTGTAATAACTTGATTAATGGCAGTTAACAAAGATTTTGAACCTGTTGCATCTTGAGACAATTCCCAAATCATTACTCCAGCCGCATTTTGAATCGCAAAAGTCGTTTTTTGTTTGATAGTTGGAATTCCGTTATAATAAATTGTGTTTCCAACTTGATCTAAATTTTCAGCACCTGGATATTGAGCTACAATATTGGCATAAGAAATTCCTTGATTAGCAGAAGCTCCAAAACCGTATCCGTAAAACGGAAGTCCAATTACGGCCTTACTTGCAGGCAATCCTCTTCCTGTCCAATAATTAAACTGATTTACCGCCATGCTATAAGGAGAATGCTGACCCGGATTGTTTGGCGCCCAAGGGCCTGTTGCATCATAAGCCATAATATTGATCCAGTCGTAAGCTGCAAAAGTAGATGAAGGTACATTTGCACCACCATATCCTTCTGAAAGCGCTGCTGAAATCAATTTGCCATTGGCATGCAATTTATTCGCTAAAGCAATCACAAATCCTCCGTAATCACCATTAATTGCTGGTCCTTCTAAATCTACATCGACTCCATCAAAATTGTGAGCAACAACATAATCGTATATTTTCTGAATGAAAGCAGTTCTATTTGCTGGAGTTATCAGATTAAAATAATTGTCACGAATCGCTCCTCCTTCTGAAACTGATCCTCCTCCAAGAGAAACAAAAACTTTTACATTCTGTGCATGTGCCGCATTTATGATTGTATTGCTTCCTGAATTAAAACTCAAATATCCATTTGCATCAGGATTTTCGAAAGCAATATTAATGTGCGTTAATTTATTATACTGAATAGTGCTTGAAAAAGCATTTAAATCAATCCAATTTGGAATATATGCGATTACCTTTTTTTGGGCTACAGAAAAATTAAAAACACCCAATGCTAAAATAAGAATCCATTTTGCCGACATTCTTTTGTAATTGTCTTTCATAGTGATTTGTTTTAATTTGTAAATTATGGGGATGAGAGAAATTTAGATTTTAGAATGCAGATTTTAGATTGAACTTTGACTTTGTCAAATTTTACTTTTGAAATCAATCTAAAATCTGCATTCTAAAATCTAAAATTATTTTTTAATGAAACGTTTAACCGTTTTTGCACCGTCTTTATGAAAAACAACAAAATAAACTCCTGTTCTAAGACGTGAAACATCGATACTGTTATTATTGATTTTTTGTTCAGAAACCACCGTTCCTGTCTGATCTATAATACTTACTTTTTCTCCGCTTACAGAAGTTGTTACAAAAAGAGTGCTTTCTGCTGGACTTGGATAAACATTCAATTCTGTAGAAACATCTTCTTTTTCTACTGTTTCAACTGCAGCCATTCTCGCTGTTCCCGCAACTTTTGTAATTTTAATCCAGTTGATATTCATTCCAGTATTCTGAATGTAGATTCCGAAATTGTACGTTCCTGCATTTACATTTACAGTCTGCGAAACGGTTTGCCAATTCTGCCAACCGCCAGTATTTGGAATGTCAACATTTCCTAAAACAATTGTTCCTCCATTTAAATCAGAAGATAATCTTCCTCCTGAAACAGCACTTGCTACGCGATATTCAATTAAATAAGAACCTGTTGTTGGAAAATTAATATTGTTGTACGCCAACCAATCTCCAGTTTCAGTATAACCAACATTTGATCCTCCGCCAGTATCTGTAGTTGCTTCAACTTGAATACCGCTCATTGCTGAGTAATCTTCTGCCTGAATTAAAACTGAAGTTTGAGAACTCGTTGCTGGAACTAATTTCCATTGTCCGCAAGTTTGATTATTGTTATCCCATTGCTGCACAATTGCTCCCGATGCTGTACTTGCTCCCGCAACTTCAACAATTCTTCCGCTGTGACGAGCCACAATTTTATAATAGCCATCGCCAGTTGAAACCAAAATAAACTGCTGATTTGTAGTTGCATTGTATGGATATTGTTCTACTCTTGCGCCATTAGCTTTATTGAAATTATTGATATCCATTGACATTCCGCTATGATTTGCAATGATTTTATACATTCCGTCTCCTAAATGTGTAAACGTAAATTTCTGATTGTTACCAGAGTTCAAAGCGCCTTGATTAATTCCTGCTCCGTTTGACATACTTGAATTCCAAACGTCCATATACAACCCACTATTTCTGTTTTGAAGGAAAAAAGTCTGATTTCCTAAAGTTGTAGTTCCATTTGCAATAACTCTTATCGAACTTACTTTATCGTTCCAAGTGGTATTCAAACAAGAATTATCAGAATTAATTACAGTTGAAGTTCCACCAAAATTATCATCCTGATATAAAATCGCCTGATAACCTTGAGTGATTTTAAGCGAAGAAATATCATCATTTAAAACTCCTAAAGAATTTAAACGAGCTAGGTTATAATCTCCAATGGTTAATCCGCCTGAGAATCCAGTGTAGTTGCAGTCTTTGTAAACTGTGATTACATCTGTTGAAGCTGGAACTGAAGGCGTTAATCCTGCATAACCTCCAAATGTTGCTATAACTTTTGTTGGTGATGGAGAATGAAGTGATGGCGACTGATCTGCAACATCATCATAAGCAAATCCGTAAGCTAAATTATCAATATTGATGCCTGGTAAATGCCAGAACTTAGAATAATGATTCGTTGGATTTACCTGATAAAATTTAGACGCATCATACCAGTTTTGCTGACCCGGATTTGCCGTTGTTGTATTTACAACATGACGATTAATCGCAGCCGTTAATTGTGATTGAATTACAAGATCTAAATCTCCGTCAACCAATCTTCTATCCAAAACACCTTTTCCTTCAAGAGCTTCTTGGGTTGTTGGTCTATTTTGTACGCGTCCAGTTCTTCCAACAAAAGCTCCAGATTGTCCAACCATTTCAAGTTGTTCTCCAATAACTCTACCTTTGAAAACTCCTGCATCACCTGCGTAGAAAATCAAATCTTCATTTTTGTATTTGTTCCAAATTGCATCAATGTATGATTTTAAATAATTTGCATATTGTCCAGATCCTTCAGCGTAAGCAGCCGTTTTAGAAGGCGCTGTAATTTCGCCCGTTGCATCGTTTACACAACCTTGAAATTCTACTGGAACATTGGCTTTAAAAGCCGCAACAATATCTGCGTGTTTTTTCAAATCACCCACTTTCTTTTGGTAGCCGTTTGCTCCAAACAATTCCAATCCCATTGGATATTTGTATGAATCAACTCTTGTTGGATTTCCGAAGAAACCATATTGATTGTTAGTCAATTCAATCATTTCATACAAAATTCCCTGATTCGGGTCTGTTGCGTTCTGCGGATTTGGCGATGCATATCCCGAAGGAGCTCCGCTGGCACCAAAAAAGTAAAAATACAGTTGAGAGCCTTTAGAAATAAAAACTCGGCATCCTGCAATTAATGGCAATGTGAAGGTTTTGTTTGGAATATCACTCAACTTAGTAAAGCAAGCAGCATATTTAGAATTTTGTCCCGGTCCTGTGTTTCCACCGTAAGTTGGTCCAGTAACCGTATTGTAAGAAGCGCTCATTGGTAAAACCTGACTAGTTTGGGCATTTACCCAAACGTGATTTCCAGTTGTATAATCGATACCAACAATGGCTACATATAATTCGCTGTCTGCAAACGGCGAATTATTACTAATCGTAAATGGTACAGGCCCTTGAGCATGCATCAAGCTTGAAAACACTAAAAAAAGTGTCGTCAAAAAAGAAAATCTTTGAAGTCTAATTTTATTCATATCTAAATAATTTTGGGGTTATGTAAATAGATTTTAACCAAAGCCATTTTCAAATAAATGGCTAAATAAATCCGCCAGGTGCAACTGGTATGCCCTCCTTGAATTGCACCCAACGGATTTAAAAAATTATTTCTTAATCAGCTTTTTTGTCCAGCTTTTTTGATCTGACTTGAAGTTCAGAATGTAGATCCCTCTGCGAAGTTTACTTACGTCAATTACACTTTCGTTTCCTTGAGGTCTATTTTGCAAAATCAAATTTCCAGTATTGTCATAAATCGTAATGACTTTATTATCTAAGTTTTCAGGAGATGAAACTTGAACATAATTAGTTGTCGGGTTCGGATATACTGCAAAAACAGTTTCTTCTGCTGGAAGTTCTTCCTCAACACTCAAAGCCATTCTAGCTGTAGAAGCTGAACCATAAGCTTCAATCTCATATAATGAATATCCGTAAGGAGCTAAAGCTTTCGTTGTACATAAAATACGCAGATATCTTCCTGTTCCGCTTACGGCTAAATCATCTGTTCCGCCATCGCTTGCCGTTTGTGTATTGATTGTTTCATTTTCTGTAAAAACATTATCAGTGGAAAGCTGTACTTTGTACTGAGTTGCATAAGCTGCTTCCCATTTTAATACTACACGATTAAGAGTATAATTGCTTCCTAAATCAACATAAATCCATTCGGTGGCATTTGCAAAAGAACTCGCCCATCTTGTACCTGCATCTCCATCTGTTGCTTTATTTGCTGTAAACGTCGCGTTTTCTTCTGTAGAAGCCGTCGCTGTTTTAGCTAAAGCTAAATTTACATTCGGATTTGGAGTGATATTTCGAACTGTTACATCGCTGAAAACTCCAGTTGTTAAAGTTCCATTAGCATGAGAAGTAACTGCCATTCCCACATAAATTGTACTAGCCATTGAAATTGTTCTTGGTGTTCCAATTTGTGTCCATGTTGTTCCGTTATCCGAAGAATAAGAAGTAAATACATTTCCAGATCTTACTAAACGAATCCATTTTGGAGCTGCTCCTGTCGCCACTTCTGCAGTTGTTACTCCCGAAGTTGTTTCACGAGTCAAAAACTCAATTCCTGCCGCAGCGCTTGCATCGGTCATGGCGTGTTTTGAAGTCGGTGTTAACGTTTCACGGAACATTACTCCTGCTTTTGCGTAAGTGTTGGTATTAGTTAACGAATTTACTTTAGCAATAATTTCGGCATCTCCAGTAATTGGCTGATTCACAAATTGAAACTGATCGCTTGTTTCCCAAATGTCATTTCCTGCACCTTTAATCGTAAAAGTACCGTTAGAATGTGTTGCTTCTCCCGCAGGTGAAACCGCTCCTAAATCGGTGCTAATCCAAGGCGAAGGCAATCCTGCTGGAGTTTCTGTAGATACTAAATTTAAAGCTCTCAGATTATCAAAATAATAGGTATTTCCAGAATTTGTTCCTGGTTCAAACAAGAAAACAAAACGGTTTACATCATTATCTGGAGTCGAAGCGTCTGGCGTACTTACATACGTAAAAGTAATCGTATGCCAAGCGTTGCTTTGTTTTACAACTCCCTGATAAATACTGTGTCTTCCAACAGGATAATTGGACGGAACCGAAGCACTGCTTTCTGCCTGCCAAGAAATAATTGATCCAACTGGCGCTGAAGTGTAAACGTCCATCGCGAACTTTTTAGTTCCAGCTTTAAAATCTCCAATATTGGTCAATGTCGTATTGAATGAGAAGTTATCATACAATTCAGTCGATTTACGAGCGTATTTTCCAACATTCGAAGAAGTATTGATTCCGCTTGCATTCGGATTTGCTGTGTTTGCTGTGTAAGTTCCAATAGCATCTCTAAACGTTATATTGTGAATCGTTTGATAATCTTCATATACGACACCTTGCGTAAATGTGTCTGGAAGTTTAGTAGAACCAATTCTAATATTATCAAAATAATACGTGTCGCTTGTGTACGACCCCGAATTAAACAATAAGACCATTTGATTTACTGCCAAATTTGAAGTTCCCGCATCTGGACTTGAATTGTAATAGAAAGTCAATGTTTCCCATTGATTTTGTTTGGTTGTAATTGCGACATAATTACTATTTCTTCCTGTCGGATAATTGGCTGGAAGCGATGTTGCACTATTTTCAAAATTCATGCTTACAACCGTACCAATTGGCGCCGTTGTATATACATCGATCATGATTTTATTGGTCTGATTTTTAAATAAACCAGCATCTTCAATTGAGGTTTGTGTATTAAAGAAAAGCACATCATATTGCTCAGATGCATTTCGAACGTACTTCGCCACATTCGCAGAAGCATTAACAGAATTTGTTCCAGGATTTGCCACAACAGAATAAGTTCCCGTTGTAGTTCCTTTTATGATTTTATTTACGCCGTCATAATTTTGCAGAACATCTGTTGCAATAATTGGTTTTTCTGGCGCTGCTTTTGTCAGTAAATTATCAAAATAATAAGTTGCTCCAGAATTAGAATTCGATTCAAAAAGAATCACCACATTATTGATTGATAAAGCACTCGTATTGGGATCGATTATTTTTTCAAACTCAAATTCAATCGTTTCCCATTTGTTCTGAACTGTTGTTGTCGCTTTAAAACCGCTATGTCTTCCTGACGGATAATTGGTTGCAGTCGTAACATTACTGTTTTCTAATTGCATCGAAATTTTTGTCCCAACAGGAGCCGAAGTATAAATATCAAACGAAAGTCTTTTTCTTCCGTAAACATAATCGTTCGCATTGGTAATTGTTACATTTCTGATGTTTAAAACATCGTACAATTCACTTGAATTTCGAACATATTTTCCAACCAAAGCAGAAGTGTTAATTCCTGTAGCCGAAGGATTCGCAACAGCTTCTGTCAAAACTCCCGTTTTTACAGGATACAATACATTTCGATTACTCTGGAAATCTTCATGTATTTTTTCTACTGGCAATGCTGGTTCGGTTGTAACGGCTAGTTTGTAAGTATTGACATTACAGCCAGAAACTGTTGCAGCTACAGAAACATCTCCTCCAGAAGTTCCCCAATTTACGGTAATCGAATTTGTTCCCTGCCCTGATGCAATTGTTGCTCCCGCTGGAACAGTCCAGTTGTAGGTCGCCCCCGCAATTGCATTTACAGAATAGGTTTTACTAGTTTCATTTTGGTAAACTTTATTATCACCTGTTACCGCATATTTAAAACTCCCATCGTAAACACGAACATAATCGACTTGTAATTTTACTGGAAAATCAGTAGAAACTGGCGCTACTCCTGCTCCATTTACACTGGTGTAAGGCGTTCCTGCACTACCAACAGCAAGGTTTAAAATGATATAGAACTGACTATCGTTAAAAGGCCATCCGCCATTAACTGTCGTATTTGGTGTTGCGGTGTGAAATAAAACATCATCAACAAACCATTTGATAAAGTTTGGTCCCCATTCTACCGCATAAACATGAAAATCTGAAGATAAATCAGTTGGAGAACTGTAACTTCTACCCGTAAAATGATATCCGTTTCCATCATAATGAATCGTTCCGTCAACAGATTGCGGATTTCTGTGTTTGGCTTCCATAATATCAATTTCACCTGTATACGGCCAGTTTCCATTTACGGGAAGCATCCAAAAAGCTGGCCATGCTCCCTGCCCGTTAGATAACTTCATTCGAGCTTCAATTCTTCCGTATTTTAAAGAATACTTTCCTTCTGTAGTCAGTTTTGAAGAAGCATACGGCTGATCTGGAAATGAAGCATTCGGCTCATACTTTGCCTGAATGTTCAAATAACTGTTTGCTCCTTCTTTTACGATTGTGGCCTGATTTGGATCATAACGCTGTGCTTCGGCATTTCCAAATCCACAGAGCGACGGACATCCGTTTCCTGAGATGCTTTGCCATTTGGTTAAATCTACAGTTGTGCCATTAAATTCATCAGACCAAACGAGCGTATTACATTGGGCATGAGTTTTAAGAAATGGCAGCATTAAGAATAAAACTGCCACACAAAATTGTTTAAATAAATAAGAATTGCTTTTCGGTGGTCGGCCGAAAAAAAAGTCATTTTGCTTCATTTTTAAATAGGTTTTAGTTAGTAAATGCTATTCCTTCAATCAATGCTACTTTATAAAAATAGATCGTATTTTCCGACAATAACAGCGCAATATTAACTAAAAAATCAGGCAAGACTTACATTTTTGAGTACGGTTTGACTACGGTACTATTAAAAAAATGTAATAAATAGCCCATAAAAACCGTAAAACTACTTAGGATTTCATTTACAAGAGAAAAACTAAAAATTGAGAATAAATTCGGTGATGTTTGTATCTGATGGAAGCTGCAATTTTTTACGAATACGGTATCTAGTATCTTCAACACCTCGAACAGAAATTCCTAAAAGCGGTGCAATTTCCTTTGTATTGAAGTTCATTCGCAAATAAGCACACAATCGCATATCGCGTGGAGTCAATTCTGGATAACTTGATTTTAATCGTTGCATAAAATTATCATGCAATTGATTGAAAATTTCTTCAAATTCATTCCAATGCTTGTCTCCCTGCAATTCGTGGTCGATTAATTTATTGATTTTCGTCAGAAGACTGAAGTTTACATTTGGATCGTTTTTCTTATCAATCTGACCAATCAATTCTTTTATCGAAAGTAAGATTTCATTCAAATGAATCAAATTGACGGTATTCGAAGCCACTTTAGCATTTTTGAGGTTAATTGTAGTTTGAAGATTTTCACGCACAATCGCCATATTTTCTTGTTCTAAAGCCAATTTCTGCTCATTTAGTTCCGCACGATTTCGAAGCAATTCTTTCTCCTGATTGAGAATCAACTGTTCTCGCTCACGTTCTGCAACTCCTTTTTGATATTTAATAATGGTATAAATTAAAACTCCAAAAAGAATCAAATATAAAATATAAGCCCAAGTAGTTCTATACCAAGGCGGTAAAACTTCAAATCGAAAAACAGCTTCTTCACTAACTACATCATAAATATTTTTTGCTCTTACGTGAAAAATATATTCGTTTTCAGGCAAATTGGTATATTCTTTTTCTGTTTGAAGACTATAATCTGACCATGTTGGTTCAAAACCTTCTAGCCAATATTCATATTTTGTGGCATCGGCATCATCAAAACAAAGGGATGCAAAAGAAAAATGAAGCGCATTATTAGAATGCGATAAAACAGTCGAAAATTTATCGCTTACAGATCCTGTTTTATTCGGAAGAACATCATAACGGCTAGAAAACAGCAAACTATCTTTAGGGAAAATACATTTTACTTCAGAAATAACTGCTTTATATTTCGTTGGATATTTCTTGTTTTTAATAGCACTGTAATGAATCAAACCTTCTTGTGTTCCAAAGAAAACATCACCACTTTTTGTGGTTTGAATATTTTCGAAACCAGGAACATACAAATAGCGAAGTTTTCGAAAAGGAAGTTCTTCCACTTTAAAACTTCCATTTTTCTGCTTGTTCATTTTTCCGGTATTTTCGCCAGAAACATACCAAATATTGCCCTGATTGTCTGGCTTTAATAATCGAATATGATTTTCTAACCCCAGATATTTCTTGAAAACAGGATCTGGAATCATCTTTTTTGAAGATACATCTTGTCTGTAAACGCCTTTTGTTGTTCCAAAAAAAATCTGGTTATCAACTTTAAAAGTATTCAAAAACAAGCTCGATGGAAAACCATTTTTATCATTATAAAACTGAATATCTGTAACCGAATCAAATATCGCATTAAATTTAAGTTTGTAAATTCCTTTATAACCGTGCGCAATCCAAATGTTTCCTTGTTTATCGGTTTCCATGATTCTACTGCTTTCCTCAAAACCTTTTATTCGATGTTGAAAAACCCAAGAACCGTTTGTTTTTTTCAAAAGATACAATCCCGTATAACCACCAACAAGCAATAAATCAGCATGATTGGGAACTAGAATTCCCTGCCACGCTCCGTCAATTTTGGCCAACGCTTTCGCGGAATTTCCATTGATTTCAAATATTCCATTTTTTTCAAAGGCCAATAACGAATTACCAAAAACACCAACATTCCAAACATTTTCAGACATTCCAGAAACATGCTGAAAAGTCACATTTTCTCTTTTTCCGCTTTTATAAGCTTCCCAATTCAGCCAAAACAAACCGTTGTCGGTGCCGATATATAATTTATTTTGGTAAATCTGACTGCAATAAATTTTGGTTTCAGAATTAGTGCCGTCAATGATTTTTGACAAAGGAGACGAAATCTGAATTAACGAAATTCCGCCTTTAAGTGTCACCCACAGATTTCCTTCTTTATCAATTTTAAAATTGGTTACATATTCATTCTGAAGTCCCATTTGTTTATCGATGTGTTGAATCAAATGCCCTGAACCATCTATAACTATCAACCCAGATTGACGGGTTCCAATTCCGAAATAACCGTCTGAAAGTTCAATTCCTGCTGAAATCTGACTTTGCTTTAATAAATAATCAACTTCCGTTATAAAAGGCTTTATTTGATTTTCATTGAAAGTAAAAAGACCCTTTTTTTGAGTTAATAGTAAAAGTCCGTTTTGGGTTTGAAAAATCTTTCTAACCTGCAATCCAACAAACTTCTGACTATTTTCTACAGGAATTAATGCGTTATCTTTTAGCTTTAACAATCCTTTTTCATTGTCTGAAACATAAATTTCTTTCCCTACTTCGAAAAAATCATCAAAAGAAGTTTTAGCATCTATGACTGTGATTGAATTGTTTTTATAAATAAAAATCCTTTCATAAGAGAAAAAAATGACTTCATTATTTCGAATAACGGTATGCAATACATCACCAAAATTTCGAGCCGATTTAGGAAGGAGTTTTACTAAAGAAGTATATTGATATTGTCCATTTGGAAGCTGAATCACAAACCCGAAATCACCTTGCGCGCCAACATACATTTTATCATTTTTATCAATTGTCATAGAGCGCACCATGCTTCGGTTTTCTGGCTGCGTCACAATTCCCCAGCGCACGCCATCAAATTGCATAATTCCAAAATGATTGGCAAAAAACATCATGCCTTTAGAATCTTGCAAAACATCCCAATTCTCTGATGCCGCTTTATAAGCTTTCGGACTGTAATTGACTATAAAAGGAACTCCAATCTTTTTGATTTGAGAATTGATAATTGGAGAAAATAATAGGAATAGAAGTAAAATTCTAATTTTAAATTTCATCATTCTGTTTGCGTCTGTAGGTTAGTTTTGTGATTTTAAAATCACAATCTGGAAAATGCTTCTTTGGGAAAAGTCATTTTCTAGACAAAAAACATTCTTTTTTTAAATGTATCAATAACAATTATTCATTATTATTAAAGCAAAAAAGAGAATGTCGAAACTCAAATATATAAAATTTTATTTTAATGCAATAAATCGCGTTTTAATAAGAGAATTTGATAATTAGAAAATATGCCGATTAGAAAATTTGATTACGCACATACCATTCATTCCGCAAAATAGATGTCCCTACAGGACACTATGCAAATACGTTTTCTCAACCGACCAGATATTACTAACGGAATAATTTTTTTAGTAAAATAAATCAATTCAAAAATCTAAATCTTGTTTTCTCATTTTCAGCATTCTGTACAGAATTACACCTATTCTGTATTTTCAATTCCGTTTCAATTTGTACTTTTATATTCCTATCAAACCTATTTTTTAAAATATTAAAACCAAAGAATTTTGAAAAAACATCTTTTTATCATAACCTTTCTGACAGCCAATTTTGCTGCTTTTTCTCAGAATAAAATCATTACAATTACCAACAATTTAAAAGTTGACCGAGAGTTTGAAACCATCGAATTGACTAAAAAATCACTTGGATTAAATGCGGATTCAAAACTTGAAAATTATGTTGTAAAAGATCTCAACAGTAATTCTTTCTTAGAAACCCAAACTGTAGATAATGACGGTGACGGAAATGCAGATTTGCTTTTATTTCAGCCAAAAATAAAAGCTTCTTCTAAACAGGATTTTGAAATTTTAGTGGGAACAAATCCTTCGGCTTCAAAAGTTGTTAGCTGCTACTCTCGTTTTGTTCCAGAACGTACAGACGATTATGCTTGGGAAAACAATAAAGTAGCTTTTAGAACTTACGGTCCCGTAGCTCAAAAAATGGTTGAAGATAATATCGCAGGCGGAACATTAACCAGCGGAATTGATGCATGGTTAAAAAGAGTCAATTATCCAATCATTAATAAATGGTATGAGAAAGCCACAAACGGAACTGGAACGTATCATAAAGATACTGGCGAAGGTTTGGATAACTTTCACGTAGGTGACAGTCGTGGTGTGGGCGGAATTGCCGTAAATGTGGATGGAAAATACTATTTCTCTAAAAATTTCATCAGCTGGAAAACTATTACAACGGGGCCAATCAGAACGAGTTTTATTCTAACTTATGCCGATTGGGATGCAAAAGGCAATAAAATAATAGAATCGAAATTAATCAGTTTAGACTACGGAAGTCAGCTTTCGCGCTTTGAAATCAATATTACGGGAACAAAACAAATTGCTGCTGGATTAACACTTCATGATAAAAAAGGAACAATCGGAACAAATGTAAAAGAAGGCTGGTTAAGCTATTGGGAACCTATCGACGATTCTGAAATTGGCACGGGACTGGTTGTTCCAAAAGGCAATTTAATCAGTTTTGACAATCATGTAACAGATGAAAAAGATTTGAGCAATTTGTATGGAAATATTTCGGTTAAAAACAATAAAGCTATCTATTATGTTGGTTTTGGATGGAAAAAAGGAAGTCCGTTTCAAACTAAACAAGAATGGGAAAAGTATTTGAGTTCTTTTGCTGACAAGATTAATAATCCTTTGATTGTGAAGGTGAAGAAATAACACAATCTTGTCATCCTGACGAAGGAAGGATCACACACGAAATCGGCAAAGTTTTTTGACATTCTGTGTAGAGCTACTTGTGCGATCCTTCCTTCGTCAGGATGACAAAAAAACTACAAAAAATCACTTTCTAGCAGGAAAATAATTTTCCTTCAAAATAATCTCCAACGGGATATAATGTGTTCGCTCAGTATCTTCTTGCAGAACCAATTTCTTATACAAATAATTAATTCCCAAATAGCCTTGATCTTCGGGTCTTTGATTGATTAAAAAATCAATTACGCCTTTGTTTAAATATTCTATATTCTCTTTCAGCAAATCAAAACCAATAATTCGAACACCTTTTATATTGTTTTTTTCTAAAAATTCGGCAACAATATACGCTCGAGAATTGGGTACAAAAACGCTGTTTACGCCAGAAAACATTTCCAAACTCAATTGATCGATTCCTGAATCTTTTAAGGCAAATTCAGAGAATTTAAAATTGGTCAATTCATCGTGATCTTGAAAATACGAATAGAAACCTTTTATACGTTGCTGATAAACAGAAGTACTTTCGATTTCTCTAGTAATCTTAAAAATTAAAACTTGTCGCTCATTTTTCACAGCAAAACTAATTAATCTTCCAGCTAAATACCCGCTCTGAAAAGCATCTTGTCCAACATAAGCATGCTCATTTTCTTCAGAAATATTCGAATCGACCATCACAATCGGAATATTCTTTTTTTCATATTCCTTTAAAAACTGAACAGAATCTTCGTAAAAAATTGGTGCAAACAATAAACCGTCGCAATCAAATTCCAATACTTTTTGCGCAGATTCTTTAAACGATGCCCAATTATAATCATAGAAAAAATAATCCAATACAATCCCAAATTTGCTGAATTCCAAAGCTGCTTTTTCGATTCCATCCGTCTGACTTTTCCAATATTCCAAAGTTTCAGATTTTGGAAGGAAAACCGCAAAATGAAATTTTTTGTTCAAAGCCAGATTACTTGCCAGAATATTTCGGGTATAACCAAACTCTTCAATTATCGCATTCACTTTATCAACGGTTTCCTGCGCTACTTGTCCGCGTTTGTGTATAATCCTGTCGACAGTTCCGGCAGAAATATTAGCTAGTTCGGCAATTTTTTTTATTGTTATGATATTGATTCTTTTTAAGTTAAAAAAATAAAAGCAGTAGGGTAAAATTAATTTATTTTATTAAAAATAAGTTGTTTTACATCACTTTTTGCATACATTTGTAAAATACCGTGTACGCACACGCAAATATACACATAACATCAAAAAATAAAAATAATAACCAATTAAAATGATACTAGACTCATTACAAAATGCACCAAAATACTATGGTTTGCATCCAAATTTCAAAAAAGCTTTTGATTATGTAAATCAAAATGACATTGCTAATCTAGAAGAAGGCGCTTTTGAAATTGGTGAAGGTTTAAAACTAATTGTAATTGTCGGACAGGGAAATACAAAAGAAGAAGCTGTAAAAGGATTCGAATGTCATGATAAAAACATCGACATTCAAATTTCGATTAAAGGACCTGAAACTTTTGCGTGGAAGCCGAGAGAAAAATGTGTGAATCCAAATGGAGATTATAGCGATGAAAGAGACGTTCGTTTCTTTCATGATGCACCAGATACCTTTTTTGAAATGCAGGAAAAACAATTTGCAATTCTGTTTTCAGAAGATGTTCATACCGCAATGATTGGTGAAGGAACACTGAAAAAGATCGTTATTAAAGTAAAAATATAAGTTATGAGCACTATTCAGAATTCGATTGATGTTATTGCAAAACAAGGAATGCTTCCATTGTATTTTAATGCAGACGAAAGCAAAAGCATCACGATTTTAAGAACACTTTATAACTCTGGAATTAGAGCAGTAGAATATACAAGCCGTGGTCCAGAAGCGCTTTCTAATTTCAAAAAAATGATTGAAGTGAGAAATGCTGAAATGCCAGGAATGCTTTTAGGAATTGGAACCATCAAAAATTTAGCGCAAGCAGAAACGTATTATTTAACTGGAGCCGACTTTTTTATAAGCCCAGGATTTGTTCCTGAAATTGCTTCTTTTTTAATTTCCAAAGAAGTTTTGTACGCTCCAGGTTGTATGACTCCGACTGAAATTATTGCAGCTGAAAACGCTGGAGTAAAATTCATTAAACTTTTCCCTGGAAATATCTTAGGCCCAGATTTTATGAGCGGAATAAAAGATGTTTTTCCAAACTTAATTTTTATGCCAACTGGCGGAGTCGATACTACTAAACAAAGTATCGAAACTTGGTTTAACGCTGGTGTTTCTGCTGTGGGAATGGGAAGCAAATTAATTAGCAAAGAAGTAATGGAATATGGCGCTTACGATACAATCGAAAAAGAAACCAAAAGGGTTTTGGATTTGATTGAAGCTATTAGAGGTTAAAAATTTAAAATTAAAAAAAATAATGGATTCAATATTCAATCTAAAAGGAAAAATTGCCCTGATTACAGGTGGCGCAGGTGTTTTAGGAAGCCAATTTGCAAATGTTTTGGCACAGCAAGGTGTTATTGTCGGAATCGTTTCACAATCATTGGAAAAAGCCGAAAATACAGTAAAAGCAATTGAAGCAAACGGTGGACAAGGTTTTGCTGTTCAAGCAAATGTTTTAAACAAAGAAGAATTAGAAAAAGCCAAAGATTTTATTGTTGAAAAATACGGCCGTCTTGATATTCTAATTAATGCTGCAGGTGGAAATATGCCGGGCGCAACGATTCAACCTGATCAAGCGATTTACGATATGAAAAGCGATGATTTGCAAAAGGTAATCGATTTGAATATTATTGGAACTATGCTTCCTTCTCAAGTTTTTTCTGAACTTTTTGCAAAGCAGAAATCGGGAAATATCATCAACATTTCATCTGCATCGGCACAAAGGCCTTTAACGAGAGTTGTGGGTTATTCTGCTTCAAAAGCGGCAATTGACAATTTCACACAATGGATGGCCGTGGAACTGGCTTCTAAATATGGCGAAGGAATTCGCGTAAATGCTATTTCTCCAGGATTCTTCATCGGAGAACAAAACCGTGCTTTATTACTTACTCCAGACGGAAAACTAACTCCAAGAGGCGAAAAAATCATCGACCACACACCAATGGGAAGATTCGGAACTCCAGAAGATATTGACGGTGCGCTTTTATTTTTATGCAGCGACATGTCGAAATTCGTAACAGGAATAACTTTAAAAGTAGACGGTGGTTTTGCTGCTACAAGTATCTAAAACATTAAAATAATTACACAAAATGGAACAAACATTAAGATGGTTCGGACCAAATGACCCTGTTTCTTTACAAGATATCAAACAAACCGGCGCAACGGGAATTGTAACGGCTTTACATCATATTCCAAATGGAGAAGTTTGGAGCATTGATGAAATTATTAAACGAAAAGTTGAAATTGAGCACGAAAACGGAGATCCTAAAAAAGGCGCTTCTGGATTAACTTGGTCGGTTGTAGAAAGTATTCCGGTTCACGAAGACATTAAAAAACAGACTGGAAATTATCTGCAATACATTGAAAATTATAAAGAAAGCATTCGCAATTTAGCTTTATGCGGTATTAAATGTGTTTGTTACAACTTTATGCCTGTTTTAGATTGGTCGAGAACAGATTTATCATTTACAGTTGAGGACGGTTCAAAAGCTTTACGTTTTGATATTAATGCTTTTGCTGCTTTTGAATTGCATATTTTAAAAAGACCTGGCGCAGAAAACGAATATTCTGAAGAACAAAAACAAAAAGCAAAAAGCTATTTTGAAGCAATGACTTCAGAAGATAAAGTAAAATTGCAACAGAACATTTTGGCTGGGCTTCCAGGTGCTGAAGAAGCGTATTCAGTTGAAGATTTCTTGGTTACTTTAAGCGCTTATAATCATATTGACAGACAGGCTTTAAAGAGTAATCTTTTTCATTTTCTAAAAGAAATTATTCCGGTTGCCGAAAGTAAAGGTGTTTTAATGGCGATTCATCCAGACGATCCTCCTTACCCGATTTTAGGTTTGCCGAGAGTTGTAAGTACAGAAGAAGATTTGATGGAATTAATGAACGCTGCTCCTTCTCCATCAAACGGATTTACCATGTGTACAGGTTCATACGGTGTTAGAGCCGATAATGATTTATCTGGAATTGTGAGACGTCATGGCGATAAAATGAATTTTATTCACTTAAGAAGCACACAGCGCGACGAAGAAGGCAGTTTCTATGAAGCAAATCATCTAGAAGGCGACGTTGATATGTACGAAGTTGTGAAAGCAATTCTAGAAGTTGAAAAAAGAAATAACAGCAAATTACCAATGCGTCCAGATCACGGACATCAAATGTTGGACGATTTGAAGAAAAAAACAAATCCAGGTTATTCTGCAATTGGCCGTTTAAGGGGATTGGCAGAATTGCGAGGGCTTGAATTAGGGATTAAGCGATCTTTATAATTTTGTTTGCCACGAAGGCGCGAAGACGTGAAGATTTTTTTAAGCCACAGATTAAAAGGATTAAAAAGATTTTTTACGCAGATTTGGCAGATTATAGCAGATTTTATTATGATAAATATCTGCGCATATCTGCTTAAATTTTTTAAAATCTGCGTGAAATAAAAAAATAAAAATCTTTGCGCCTTAGCGGCAAAACAAAAAAAACTAACTAACCACAAACAACCACAAAACCATGATTCGCCAAGCCATTCTTATATCCTGCGGTCTTTTCATGAATACCATATTGTCGCAGGAAATACCTAAAATTATTACTTCAAAAAACAATTATCTTCCAGATTTTAGTTACGCGGGCTATCACTTCGGCGAAAGCCAGATTCCTGAAACTAATGGAAAAGTTATTAATGCAATTGATTTTGGCGTAAAAGCCAATGACAATTTAGACGATTCAAAAGCTCTTTTAAAAGCTTTTAAAGCTGCCAATGCTATTGAAGGAAATGTCATTCTGCAATTGCCTGCGGGGCGAATTATTCTAAGTGAAATTCTCTACATCGAACGAAGCAATTTTGTACTTCGCGGCGCTGGTTCTAACGAAAACGGAACTGAAATCTATTGTCCAAGACCGATGATGTACCTTAAAGATTCTGATGTTTTGGCTGAACTTCGCGAATACTTAACCACTTTTGATAAAAGACAACGTGAACCAGAAAATAATATTGATATTCCTTTTTCGCAATATGCATGGTCCGGAGGATTTATCTGGACGCAAGTTCCAGGCGAACGTGTAAAGTCCTATTTGGATAAATACGAACCAGAATCTAATCCGTTGGCGAAAGTCAGTTCAGGAAAAATGGGCGAACATATTATTACGGTTTCTGATGTAAAAGGATTAAAAGTTGGCAATGTTGTCGAATTGCAATTGTTTAATAAAGAGGGCGAAAATGGCGAAATCATCAACTATTTATATCAAGGCGCCAAAGTAAAACCGGGTTCGCATCATTGGAAATTTCCAAAACTTCCCATTGTGAGGCAACAGGTTGAAATCACCAAAATTTCGGGTTCTAAAATCACTTTAAAAACACCTTTAACCATTTCGATTAAGCCAAGTTATCAGGCGCAATTGGTTGAATGGAAACATTTAAATGAAGTCGGAATTGAACATCTTCGTTTTACGTTTCCAGATATTCCAAGAGTCGCGCATCACGTAGAACCTGGTAATAACGGTATTTTCTTGACTCGTCTTTTCAACAGTTGGGTTAAAGATGTCAAAATCACCAATGCGGACAGCGGAATTTTAGCAGAAGAAGTTGCTAACGTTACCATTCAAGATATTACAACAGACGGTAAGCATTTAGCGCATTATACGGTAACTTTAGGCGGCGTTCATAATGTTTTGGTTAAAGATTTAAAAATCTATAATTCAGCCGTTCATCCTTTAAGTTTCAACACTTTTGCAACTAAAAATGTGTATCAAAACTGCGAGATATTTACTGACCCACTTCTAGATCAGCATTCAGGAGCCAATCATCAAAATTTATTTGATAATATTACCGTTCACATAAAAATAGACAAAAATAATAGTTACGCTTTGTTTGGAGGCGGAGGTGCAGATTATTGGAAACCTTCTCACGGTCCTTTCAGTACATTTTGGAATTTAAATGTTCAAGTGGAAAATCCTGATGCCTCAAAACCAGTTTTATTGTACGGAATGAAAGATGGTGCTTTAGCTAGAATTATTGGAGTTCACGGAAATACGAAATTTGAAATCAAATATGACATTGATCCATACATAGAACTTTTGGATACGCCAATTGAAAAAATTCCGTCTCTTTACGATTATCAATTAAATAAACGTTTGAAAAAATAAACTTAAACACATAGAAACATAGCTTTTAGGAACGTAAAAAGGCGTTTCACTTGCATAAATAATCATAGATTTTGCGTAAAAGCTATGTGTGAAAAACTAGTTTTTTTTTAATGTCTTTTTTATAAAAAGAAGAAATCTATGTTTCAATGTGTTTAAAAATTAATCTCGCAAAGTCGCTAAGACGCAAAGTTTTACTTGTTCTTTTTAATCATTAATTAAGGATAGTTTGTCATTTGGATGGAGACTCGAGCGATAGCAAATAGACAAAGTAAATTTTCATAAGTTGCTTCTAATAGTATGTCGCCAATCTTTGTAGAGCTACTCGTGGAGATTTCTCCTTCGTCGAAATGACAAAAATGAGAAAACCTTCGCGTCTTAGCGACTTTGCGAGATTAAATCATAACTAAAAAAAACTTTGCTCCTCTGCTCCTTTGCAACTTTGAACCTAAAAATAAACGCTATGAAACTTAAAATAGCTCTTTTATTATTTGTATTTGTTTTCGGAAATATATTTTCCCAAAATAAATATCGTCTTAAAAATTTCTCTACCACAGACGGACTTTCGCAGAGTTCTGTCATTGCCATTCATCAGGATAAATTTGGGCAGATGTGGTTTGGAACCCGCGATGGTTTAAATAAATATGATGGAAGCCGATTTACCATTTTCAGAAATGATACTGCCGATAAATATTCTATTAGTAACAATGATATTTTAGCTATTGAAGAAGATAATTCGGGAAAAATCTGGGTTGGAACTTATAACGGATTAAACTGTTATGATCCCGTTTCGAACCGTTTTACAAGATATCTTCATACCAAAGCCAATCATACCATTAGCAATAATGCAGTTTGGAGCATTCGCGAAATTGGTGGCGAAATGTGGTTTGGAACCTCAAAAGGATTAACGATTTATAATAAAAAAACAGGATTATTTACATCAGTTTTTCATTCAGATGATGATGCTTCTACTCTTCCGAGCAATAATATTTTGAGCATTTTAAAAACCAAGGAAGGCGAAATTTGGATTGGAACAACTAAAGGTTTGTGCAAGCTCACAAATCGAATGAACGGAAAACTATTCTTTAAAAATTATCCTTTAAACACTACCGATTTATTAAACGTTCAATCTGTAATTGAAGATAAAAATGGTGGTTTGTGGGTAGGGACAAAAAACAAAGGGCTTTTAAAATTCGATCAAAAAGAAAAGGCTTTTGTTTCATTTTTACCTTCTGAAAAATACCGTGAGATTAATACTGACATTCGTTCTTTAGTAATTGATAATCAAGGTGATTTATGGATCGGTACTTACGATGGAATTTATATTTTAGGAAAAGATAAAAGCCTTCAGAAAATCAATAACAGCAATAATGCAAACGGAATCGACAAAGTAAAGTCGGTTTTTATGGATAGAAAAGGTTCTATCTGGATTGGTTGCTATTACAAAGGCGTAAATCTTTGGGATATTTCTAATGTTAATTTCTCTAATTACAATCAGAATTCAAAAAAGATTCCGATGAGTTTTGATGTGGTAAGTTCAATAATTGCAGATAAAAACCAGAATATTTATTTTGGAACTGAAGGTGGCGGAATTACGATTTATAATAGAAATAGCGAATCTGTAAGCTACATCAACAGCAAAACTGGGCAGGCAAATAAAAATGATATCAAAGCGATGTGTCTTTCTGATGATCATATTTTATGGATTGGAACTTTTTCTAAAGGATTATCGGCTTACAATACCATTTCTAAAAGAATGGAAGATAACCGAATTGCATCTGATTTAGCCGAATTATTAAAAGAAAGCGGTGTTTATTCTCTTAAAGCTGAAAACAAAATCTTATGGATTGGAACTTTTGGCAAAGGTTTAATTCGTTATAATACATTAGATAGAACCTTTCAAATTATTGGAAATGACACTTCTAAACCAGTTTTTCTAACCAATAATATGGTTCGTAGTATCTTGATCGACAAACAAAATTCAATCTGGCTTGGAACACAAAATGGTTTAAATCGCATTTCGCTTCGAAATTTTGATCCGAAAAAATACCAAATACAGCATTTCTTTTACGATCATTCAGCTTTGTCTGGCGATGATATTTTGACTTTGTTTGAAGATTCTCAGAATAAAATATGGGTAGGAACAAAAGCAAAAGGACTTCATGTTTTTGATGGAAAAAAATTCACTAGAATCAATCTTAGAATTGGAAATACGGTTATTACTTCTATTCATTCGATTTTAGAAGATGACGACAAAAACCTTTGGATCAGCACCAATCAAGGAATTATAAAGTACAATACAATTAAAAAATCGGTTGTAATTTACGATCAGAAAGATGGTTTGGCGAGTAATGAATTCAACGATAATTCGGCTTTAAAATTAGGTTCCAATCAGTTTTATTTTGGAAGTCCGTCGGGTGCAACTTTTTTCGATGCCACAAAAATTTCCCTAAATAATTATGCTCCTCAGGTTTTAATTACCGATTTAAAAATTAAAAACGAAACGGTAAATGCGCATGATAAAGATGGAATTTTAGAACAAAGCATCGGTTTTACCCAAACGATCACTTTGGATTATGACAAGGCGAATTTCTCGATCAGTTTTGCGATTCCAAATTACATACGATCTAAAAACAATCAATACAGTTATCGTTTGGTAGGTTTGGAAAACAACTGGACAACGACAAAAAACAGCGAGGCCAATTTTGCGATTCAGAATCCAGGAACTTATACTTTTGAAGTTCGAGGCGCCAACAATGACGGCGTTTGGAATCAGGCTCCAACCACTTTAACCGTTATTGTAAATCCAGCTCCTTGGCGCAGTATTTGGGCATTTATGCTTTATGGAATCGTAATTGGTTTAGGTTTATATGGCCTGATTTGGATTATGAAATCTAAAGCGAGATTGAAACAGAAACTCGAACTGGAATATCTGGAAACGCAGCGTATTGAAGAAAACAACAAGCTGAAATTAGATTTCTTTACCAATATTTCGCATGAATTTAGAACGCCTTTAACTTTGATTTTAGGTCCGATACAGCAAATTTTAGCCGATTACAACGGAACCAACGAAATGTACAAAAAGCTTTTGGTTATTGAAGGAAGTGCGAATCATTTGTTGAGTTTGATTAACCGTTTAATGGATTTTAGAAAACTCGAAAATCATCAGGTTACACTAGAATCAGCAAACGGAAATATTGTCAAATTCACCAAAGAAATCTTTTTATCGTTTATCGAATATGCCAAAGATGGCGGTTACAATTATACTTTTGAAACTGAGAACGAAGAAATTCTGGTTTATTTTGACCGATATAAACTTGAACGTGTATTTTATAATCTGATTTCGAATGCTTTTAGATATACTCCAAAAGGCGGTTCGATTAAGATTAAAATAAATCACGATCAGCAAAATCTGTTTATTTCTGTTGAAGATTCGGGCGTTGGAATTGCGGAAGAACATATCGATAAAATTTTCGATTTGTTTTTTGAAGTTCCGACGCATAACCAGGTTCAGAAAAACTACAATAAAGGAACAGGAATCGGGCTTTCGATCGTTAAGAACATTGTTGAACTTCATAAAGGAAAAATTGATGTTACCAATAAACCTTCTGGCGGAGTTATTTTTAAAGTGACTTTACCGCTTGGGCGTGAACATCTTCTGGACAACGAAATTATTTCTGATTTTAAAATCAGTGACGATATTGCACAATACGCAGCTCAATTAGAAACTTCAGAAATTGCAGAAAATGATGACATTGAAGATTTAATTGTCAACGAAGAAAAACAAACGATTTTAATCGTTGAAGATCATAAAGTTTTGAGAAAGTTCATGAAAAACCTTCTCAAGAAAGACTACAACATTATTGAAGCTGATAATGGGAAAATTGCTTTAGAAAAGGCTTTGAAATTTGTTCCAAACCTAATTATCAGCGACGTGATTATGCCAGAAATGGTGGGAACTGAATTGTGTTCAAAAATCAAAGAAAACATTAAAACTAGTCATATTCCTGTTATTCTATTGACTTCGAGATCTTCATTGGTTTACAAATTTGAAGGATTAGAAAGCGGAGCCGATGATTACATTAGTAAACCATTTAATCTAATGGAATTTAGACTTCGTGTAAAAAATCTTCTCAATACAACAGAACGTTTACGAATCAAATTTTCAAGCGAAGACAGTTTTATTCCGTCAGAAATTACGGTTTCTTCTTTGGATGAAGAATTATTGAAAAAAGCATTCAAAATTGTAGAAGAAAACATTTCAAACGAACAATTTGATATTCCGTTTTTCTGTTCAGAATTAGGCGTAAGCCGAACAATGTTATTTTTAAAAATCAAAGCTTGGACGAATTGCACGCCAAATGAATTTATTCATGAAATAAGATTAAAACGTGCAGCTCAATTATTAGAACAAAACAAATTAAACGTTTCTGAAATCAGTTATAAAGTCGGTTTCAACAATCCGAAATACTTTAGCAAATGCTTTCAGAAAAAGTACGGCGAAACTCCATCTCAATACGCCGACAAATTTTATAAATCTTCTACGGTTAAATTGTGAAATGTGAGATGCTAAATGTGAGATGCTAAATGTGAGATGTCAAATGTGAATTGTTAGAGGTAACTAATCTTTTTACTTTTTACTTTTTACTTTTTACTTTTTACTTTTTACTTTTTACTTTTTACTTTTTCACTTTTCACTTTTTCACTTTTTACAACTCACATTTCGCATCTCACTTAAATAATCCGCATTTTTAAAGGCTTCAAAAAGGGTATCTGTATTTTTAGATACCCTTTTTTGTATTTCTATTTCTTTTTTGGCTTCTACATTTGCGATATGAAAATCAAAAAAACAAGCTTCCTTTTACTCCAAATTTTGTTTGTCATTATCATAATCGGAATGAGTTTGTTGCTTTTCTACTTTATCTAACTTATTAACCTTAAAACCAAAAAATGAATGTTTACAAACCACAAAAACAAATCGTTTAAATGGTGTTTGCTGGTATCTTTTTTACTGGTAAATATCATGATGCATGCACAAGAACGAAAAGTGACTGGAAAAATAACTTCCAGTGATGATTTACTCGGACTTCCTGGCGCAAATGTTTATATCAAAAATTCCTCTGTTGGCGCTGCTGCCGATATGGACGGAAATTATACTGTAATTGTAGGAGAGAAAAATGCTATTTTAGTTTTCAATTTCGTTGGATTTCAAACGGTTGAAGTTCCTGTCGGAAATAAAACGGTTATCAATGTAAGTTTAAAACCAGATACAAAAGCCCTTGACGAGGTTATTGTAGTGGGTTACGGAACTCGTAAAAAAAGCGACATAACTGGTTCTGTATCTTCTGTAACTGCAAAAGAATTGACTGCTTTTCCTCTTTTAAATGCTGAACAAGCTTTACAAGGCCGTGCAGCGGGTGTTTCGGTAATGACAAATAATGGTGGCGAACCTGGAGCTCCTGTAAAAATCAGGGTTCGTGGAGGAACTTCTATTAACGCGAGTGGCGACGCTTTGATTGTTGTTGACGGATTTGCAGGCGTTTCTATGCCAGCGCCACAAGACATTGCTTCTATCGAAGTTTTAAAAGATGCTTCGGCAACTGCAATCTACGGATCTAGAGGTTCAAACGGAGTTATTATGGTAACGACTAAAAAAGGAAAACCTGGAAAACCAGTAATTGAGTTTAGCAATTCGACCTCTGTACAATCGGTAAACAATAAATTGCATCTATTGAACGCTGATCAGTTTGCTGCTTACAGAAAAAGTTTTACTACGCACACACAAGGTCCTGCAGATACAGATTGGCAAGATGTAATTTACCGTGAAGGAATGATTTCGAATACACAATTATCATTTTCTGGCGGATCTGAAAATGTGAAATATTATGTTTCTGGAACGTATTTCAACCAAAATGGAGTTGTAATTAACTCAGGAATTGACAAATACACTATCGTAGCCAATCTTGAAGCAGATTTATCTCCAAAGTTAAAAGTTGGTTTGAATACTTTCACAAGCAAACAAAACAAAGAAGGAATCGTGAGCCAAACAAGTGCTGGAGGAACTGGTGCCGCAGGTGTAATTGCTTCTGCATATCGATTTATGCCAGACAAAGGAATTTATAATACAGACGGAACTTATACCACAACGGCTCCAATTGGAGATGATATCGACAATCCGTACGCAACAGCAATGGAAAATATTTTGGAAACTGTTTCTATCGTAAACCGAAACAATTTCTTCGCTCAATATCAAATTACTAAAGATCTTGATTTTAAAACAACTTTAGGTTTAACCGATAATAATTCGCAAACAGGAAGATTTATTCCTTCTACTTTAATTGCAGGAAAAAATATCAAAGGTGAAGCTTCTGTAAACAACACGAGATTTTCTTCTTTCTTGACAGAGAACTATTTGACTTTCAAACGTGAAATTATCGATAAAGGAATGCTAACTGTTTTGGGAGGATATTCGTACCAAAAAAACAAAAACGAAAATTCGTATGCAGCTTCAAGAGGTTTCTTGACAAATACCAATTCATACAGAAATCTAGGTGCTGGAACTGTTTTCTTAAAACCTGATTCTGGTTTATCTGAAACGGAATTAATTTCTGCTTTCGGAAGGTTGAATTTCGATTATGCTGATAAATATTTACTAACGTTTACAGCTAGACGAGATGGTTCTTCAAGTTTTAGTCAAAACTACAAATACGGAACTTTCCCTTCAGGAGCAATTGGATGGAATATTAGTAAAGAAAATTTCTTAAAAGACAATAAAACGGTTTCAAACTTAAAATTAAGAGCTAGTTACGGAGCAACAGGAAACCCTTCAATTGGAGCTTATTCTACTCTTTCTAGATTTTCTGAAATCTATTATGTAAGCGGTGACGTGATTACAAATGCAGTGCAATTAACTTCATTAGATAATCCGAACTTAAAATGGGAAACGTCATATCAACAAGATTACGGAATTGATTTAGGTTTGTTTGATAACAGAATCAGCATTACGGCAGATTATTACAAAACGATTACTAAAGATTTATTATTTAACAGACCGCTTCCAGGAATTTCTGGAATTGCATCTCAGCTTCAAAACGTAGGTGAATTGGAAAATAAAGGATGGGAATTGGGTATTAATACCAGAAACTTTATTGGTGCTGATTTTACTTGGTCAACAAACTTTAATATTTCTTCGAACAAAAACAAAGTTTTAAAATTAGCTGATAACAAAGATCTTTTGATCAACTCTGCTCCTGGGCATTTCTTAGCAACTGAATCGCAGATTTTAAGAGTTGGACAACCTGTTGGTTCTTTCTTCGGATTTATTTATGATGGTGTAATTCAGCAAGGTGAAACGGTTTTGCCTGGAAACTTTGAAACTGCACCTGGAGGTGAAAAATTCAGAGATTACAATGGCGACGGAAAACTGGATTCTCAAGATAAAACGATTATCGGAAATCCGAATCCAGATTTCATCTTCGGATTCAACAATGATTTCACTTATAAAAATTTGGACTTGAATATCTTCTTTCAAGGTTCACAAGGAGGTCAAATCTTAAACTATACTTTGATGGAATTGGCTTCTGGAAACAACAATGCTACAACTGAGGTTTTAGATGCTTGGACACCAACCAATACCGATACAAATGTTCCTGCTAATGCTGCAAGAACCAAAAGAATCACTTCAAGATTTGTTTATGACGGAAGTTACATTCGTTTAAAAAACATTTCTATCGGATACAGTTTAGATGAAAAAATTGTTTCAAAAATGGGCTTAAGCAAAGTTCGTTTTTACATCAGCGCACAAAACCTTTGGACTATTACAGATTATCCAGGTACAGATCCAGAAACGAACTACTTAAATGACACCAACTCAAGAAGTAATACCAATTTAGGATTGGATTATGGAGGATATCCAAACGTGAGAACGTTTACAGCAGGATTCAATTTAAAATTTTAATCTAAGACAATTATGAAAAAATATATAGCTCTTCTTTGCTTCGGAACACTCGCTTTTTTCAGCTGTTCTGATCTAGAAGAAAAACCAGTAGGAATTATTCGTCCAGCGAACTTTTTCAACAATACAGACGATTTGCAGGCTGCTGTAAATGGCGCGTTTGCTAACATTGGCCACAATAATTATTGGGGAAGAGAATTTACAATTGCCCTTATGCTTCGTGATGACATGGCCGATATTGGAGACAGAACAACGCAAGCGGCTCGTATTGATGTAAACGATATGTCAATGAATGATACTAATGCGCTTGTAGCAAACTTTTGGCCTCAATCGTATGTAATTATAACAGCCGCAAATCAGGCAATTGAAGGCGCTAAAAAAACGCCTGGAGATCCTGCAAAAGTCAATGCTATTGTGGCTCAAGCTCACTTTGCAAGAGCATTTGCTTATTATCATTTGGTTCGCCTTTTTGGAGATATTCCGTATGTGGATTTTGTTGTGAATGATGTATCACAAGTAAATTCTTTAAGTAAAACAAAAGAAGCAGATGTTTACCCAAAAATCATTGCCGATTTAGAATTTGCTAAACAATGGCTGGATGATAAACCAAAAGTAAAAGCTGTTCCCGGAAAAGGTACTGCCGCAGGATATTTAGCTTCAGTTTATTTAACTTTAGGGAATTTCCAAAAAGCGTATGACGAAGCCAAATATGTCATTACAAATGAAGCAAAATTTGGTTTAGGTTTAGATGCCGATTTTCAGGATTTATTTAACGCTACAAAAGCAGCTTCATTAAAAGAACCTCTTTTTACAATCGATTTTAATAACTTAACATCAGGAAATTACGGTCAGGATTATACAGCATTTTTCACTGGATCTTTAAAAGATGACAGTTATAGCTACGGACAAGGTTTCTCTGTTGCTGTTCCTTCTTTAAAAGTATTCAATACTTGGGATCAGAGAGATTATAGAAGAGCTGTAAGTTTTGATACAATTATCAGAAAGAAAACTGGACCTGGCGGGGCATTAGAAATTTATCCTTCAAGTGATAACGAAAAAGCGCCTCGCCCGCATATTGCTAAATATTTCCGTTTTCCAGGAAAAGCAGGTGCAAACGGAAGAACTTCGCAGCACAATTACATTACAATGCGTTTTGCAGAAGTTTTATTGACAGCTGCTGAAGCTTTAAACGAAATTAATCCAGGAACAACCGAAGCTGATGGTTACGTAAACCGTGTTCGCGCAAGAGCAAGAAATAAAGCTGGTAAATTGGTTTCTTTTCCTGCAAATGTAACGCCAGGACTTTCTCAAACAGACTTTAGAAAAATGGTTGTTGATGAAAGAAGATTAGAATTGGCTTTTGAATACATAAGATGGTACGACATTAAAAGATTAAAAATTGGTCCAGAAGTGTTTGGCGCAAATGGTTTAGAACCACACGCTAATTTTGATCCAAACAGAGATTATTTATGGCCATTGCCTGGAACGGAGTTGGCTATTAATCCGAATTTAAAACCAAATAATCCTGGTTATTAATTTAGCACAATTAGTATTGAACGCGGATGAAACGGATTCGCTATCGCGAAGACGCTGATTTGAAAGGATTTTTTAATCACGTCGTGTATAATTAGGTTTCACGCAGATTTAAAAAGATTTAAGCTGATTAAAATTGATTTTTTTTAAATCTGCTTTATCTGCCAAAATCTTTTTAAATCTGCGTGAAATAAAAAAATCGTTCAAATCAGCGTCTTCGCGATAGCGAATCCGTACAATCCGCGTCTAAAAATCACGATTACAAAATATTTACTATGAAGAATGTCAATTTCATTTCTTTAATTCTTGGGTTTGCATCGCTGGTAACAGCGTGCAAATCAAGAATTAATTCTCAAACCAAAAATACCTTAGCTGCGACAGAAAAATTGGAAACGCGTTACAAAATGCTATTAGATTATCCCGCCGATTCGATGTCGATGCCAAGAAGTATGAATATTAAAACTCTTGAGATTCGCAAAGTGCCATCGAGAGATTGGACAAGCGGTTTTTTTGCTGGAAATCTTTGGCAATTATACCGATTAACAGGCGATTCAAAATATAAAGAACAAGCTCAAAAATGGACTCCTTTCAGCAAAAAAGAAAGTGTCAATAGTAATTCGCATGACGTAGGTTTTAAAGTGTTTTGCAGTTTTGGAGAAGCTCTAAAAGTGGAAAACAAGAAAGAATACGAAGCGGTAATTGTTAAAGGCGCAGAAACTTTATGTACAAGGTTTAATCCAAAAGTGGGTTCGATTCTTTCTTGGGATTTCAACAAGGAAATTTGGGATTATCCTGTAATCATTGATAATATGATGAATTTGGAACTTCTCTTTGAAGCTTCTAAAATATCAGGAAATCCAAAGTACCGCAATGTTGCCATTCAGCATGCCAACACAACTTTAAAAAACCAGTTTAGAGAAGATAATTCCTGTTATCATGTCATAGATTATAATCCGAATACAGGTGAAGTTAGAAAGAAAACTACTCTCCAAGGTTACAATGACGATTCGGTTTGGGCGCGCGGTCAGGCTTGGGCAGTTTACGGATTTACAATGTCGTATCGATACACAAAAGATCCCGCTTATTTAAACCAAGCCGAAGGAACAGCACTTTATTTTATGACAAATAAAAACCTGCCAGAAGACGGAATTCCGTATTGGGATTTTAAAGATCCGAGTATTCCAAATGCAGCACGAGATGTTTCTGCAGCAATGGTTATGGCTTCAGGATTATACGAATTGTATACTTATACCAAAAATAAAAATTATTTGGCTTTCGCCGATAAACTAATGACTTCGGTACAAACAGATAAATATATTTTAGACACCAAAATTAAAGCACCTTTCCTATTTGATCACAGCACCGGAAACTGGCCAAAACATGACGAAATTGATGAACCAATAATCTACGCCGATTATTATTTTCTGGAAGCCCTTTTAAGAAAAAGTGGCAAAGGAACAAAGTAACAAAGCAACAAAGGTTTTCTGCCTTTGTATCTCTGCACCTTTGAACCTTTGAGCCTAAAAAAAGCCTAATAACCTATGAAGAAACGACATAACAATACATTTTCAATTTTTGCGCTTTTTGTTTTGTTTCAAATTTGTCTGAGCGGTTTTGCTCAGACAAAGATGAATATTAATGACAATTGGCTTTATCTGGAAAATCATACTACAAACCTCAGCGAAGCACAAAGAGCTTCTAACTGGACTTCTTTAAACTTACCGCATACTTGGAACGCAGAAGATGCAACCGATCTATATCCAGGTTATAGACGCGATGCAAGCTGGTATCAAAAAAAATTAAATATTCCGAAAATCGACAAAAACAAGGTTTATTCTTTATACTTTGAAGGATCAAACGTAACAACTAAAGTTTATGTAAACGGAAAAGAAGCTGGATTGCATATTGGCGGTTATATTGGTTTCTCAATTGATATTACGAATTTAATTAAAGAAGGAAATAACGATATTTTTGTTCGCGTTGATAATAGTTATGATATTGAAATTATTCCGTCTCAAAAAAGTGATTTCTTTATTTATGGTGGAATTACGCGCGATGTCTGGCTCGTTTCGAAATACAAAAATCATATTGAAAATATCAAAATCACAACTCCTGAGGTTTCTGCCAAAAAAGCTTCGGTGAAGATTGTTTCTTCTTTTGTAAATCCAGATAATTCAAAGGATTTATCTTTAACTATAACACTTAAAAATCCGAAAGGGAAAAAAGTAGCGAGCAAAACCGTTTTGGTTACCGATAAAACTTCGACAATTACTTTCGAAAACATCAAAAATCCAGAACTTTGGGATACCGAAAAACCAAATTTATACCGACTTTCTGCTGTTTTATCAGAAAAAAATATAATTAAAGATAGCGTTTCTGAAAAAGTAGGCTTTAGATGGTTTGAATTTAAAGATCATGGTCCGTTTTACCTTAACGGAAAACGCTTATTAATTCGTGGTACACACCGTCATGAAGAACAAGCTGGAGTTGGAGCTGCGATGAGCAACGAACAGCATTGGGCAGATATGAAATCGATTAAAGAAATGGGCGCCAATTTTGTACGTTTAGCCCATTATCCGCAAGATCCAGAAGTTTATAAAGCTTGCGACGAATTAGGTTTATTGGTTTGGGATGAATTGCCTTGGTGCCGTGGCGGAATTGGAAATGATGTTTGGAAAACTAACACCAAAAATATGTTGTCGGAAATCATCAATCAAAATTACAATTATCCAAGTATTGTTATCTGGTCTTTAGGAAATGAAATTAACTGGCTTCCTGATTTTCCTGACGGAGATAACGCAGATAAAACCAATGTATTTTTAAATGAATTGAATGATATCGCTCATAAACTCGATCCCACAAGAAAAACGGCTATTAGAAAATATTATGAAGGATCACATATTGTAGATGTGTTCTCCCCTTCTATCTGGTCTGGCTGGTATTCGGGCAGTTATAAAAGCTACCAGAAAGCAATTGATGTTTACAAAAAAGAATACAAGCATTTTATTCATGCTGAATATGGTGGAGACAGTCATGTTGGCCGTCATAGCGAAAACCCAATTACTGGCGAAAATGTGATTAAAGCTGAAGGTTGGGAAGAAGCTATTGTGCAGACCAAAGTTGCCAATATTGCGCAAATTGGCGATTGGAGCGAAAACTATATAGTTGATTTGTTTGACTGGCATTTGCATATATCCGAGAATGACCCAACGTTTGTGGGAAATATTCAATGGGCATTTAAGGATTTTGCAACGCCGTTACGTCCAGAAGATGATATTCCGTACATGAACCAAAAAGGTCTTACGGATCGAAACGGAATTCCGAAAGATGCGTATTATGTATTTAAAAGCTATTGGGCAAAAGAACCTTTCACTTACATCGAATCGCATACTTGGACAGAGCGACAAGGGTCAGAAAATACACCGAGAACAATCAGTGTTTTTAGTAATTGTGATAAAGTGACTTTATACCATGACGGAAAATCATTGGGAGAAAAACAGCGAAATCTTTCTCTTTATCCTGCAAATGGTTTAACTTGGGAAGTCAATTTTAAAAAAGGAGAAAACGTTCTAATTGCCATTGGCAAAAATAAAGATGGAAAAACGGTTTCTGATACTATTAAAGTCAATTATCGTTTCAATAAAAATGATACGGCTTCTTCTTTGCAATTATCATCAGAAAAACTAAAAAATGGCAATTATCTGGTTACGGCAATTGCAATTGACAACAATAATTTACGCTGTTTGGATTATGAAGCGAGTGTTTATTTTCAATGTTTAAAAGGAGGAAAAACATTAAAAAACCAAGGAACACCAACGGGAAGTGAATCTATTAGAATGGCAAATGGAAAAGCTTCTATCGAAGTTATCCCTGATGGTTCTGGAAAACCGATTGAAATGACGGCTTTGAACCAAAGTTTTAAAGGAGAATATTTGAAGATTCCCGTTGAATAAAAAAGGTTCTAAGTTGCTAAGGGACTAAGACGCTAAGTTTTTTTAGTCTAGTTTGTCATCCTGACGAAGGAAGGATCACACTAGAAGCTCCGCAATCTTTGGCGCCAATCTTTGTAGAGTTACGAGTGTGATCCTTCCTTCGTCAGGATGACAAAAAAGAGAAAACTTCGTGCCTTAGTGTCTTCGTGACAAAACACATAATAAACAAATTTACAATGAAAAAAATTCTAACATTCCTACTCCTAACCTCGTTCGCAATTGGACAATCACAAGGTTTAATTTCAAACGTTCCAAACCGAAATACCACTTCTTTAAACGGAGTCTGGAATTACATAATTGATCCATATCAAACAGGTTTTTACAGCTTTCATCTTGACCAATACGATAAACAGGAAAAACCAGCAAAAGGCGCATTTTTCACGAATTATCATGCTCAAAACAAACAGGAATTAGTAGAATATGATTTTGATAAATCGCCAACAATTACTATTCCAGGCGATTGGAATTCGCAGATTACGGAACTGAAATATTATGAAGGAAATGTATGGTTTAAAAAATCTTTCGATTACAATTTAGCAGCCAACAAACGTCTGTTTTTATATTTGGGAGCTATCAACTATAAAGCTGATGTTTATTTAAACGGAAAAAAACTAGGAACTCATGAAGGTGGTTTCACGCCGTTTAATTATGAAGTAACTTCGATTGTAAAACCAACTGGAAATTATTTGGTCATCAAAGTGGATAATACCCGTCATAAAGAAGATGTTCCAACCGTAAACACCGATTGGTGGAATTACGGCGGAATCACTCGCGATGTGACTTTAATTGAAGAGGAATCTTCATTTGTGGAAGATTACAACATTCAGCTGAAAAAAGGCAATGCGAATGTTATTTCAGGTTTTGTCAAAATCAACAATTTAGATGCATCAAAAAATCAGATTTCGATTGCTATTCCTGAATTAAAAATCAACTACAAAGGAAAAGCTGACAGTAACGGAATTTTAAACTTTGAAATCCCAGCAAAAAAAATCTCTTACTGGTCGCCAGAAAATCCGAAATTATATGATGTTACTGTGGACTTTAACGGAAAAAAATTAAACGACAAAATTGGTTTCAGAACAATTGAAACGCAAGGTGATAAAATCCTGCTGAACGGAAAACCAGTCTTTTTGCGCGGAATTTCGATTCACGAAGAAAATGCCAAAGGCGGACGTGCAAATTCTCAGGAAGATGCTTTACGTTTATTAAACTGGGCAAAAGAATTGGGCTGTAATTATGTTCGTTTGGCGCATTATCCGCATAACGAGAATATGGTTAGAGAAGCGGATAAAATGGGATTAATGGTTTGGGAAGAAATTCCGGTTTATTGGACGGTTGAATTTACTAACAAAAATACCTATCAAAATGCACAAGATCAGTTAACCGCTGCTATTACAAGAGATAAAAACAGAGCGAGTATTGTTATCTGGTCTATGGCAAATGAAACTCCAGTTTCTGACTCTCGAAATACTTTTATCACGAATTTGGTAAATCATACAAAATCATTGGATAATACAAGATTAATCAGTGCTGCTTTATTAACGCATGACGGAAAAATTGACGATGAAATTGGTAAATCGCTTGACATTATTGCTTTCAATCAATATTTAGGCTGGTATGGCGGTAATTTAGAAAATGCTGAAAAGACATTTTGGACTACGCCATACAACAAACCTGTTTTTGTTTCTGAATTTGGAGGTGATGCTAAAGCTGGATTTCACGGAGAAAAAAACGAACGCTGGACAGAAGAATACCAGGAATATTTATACATTCAGAATCTAAAAATGATTGAAAAGATTCCTCACTTGAGCGGAACAAGTCCGTGGATTTTGGTTGATTTCAGATCTCCGAAAAGATTGCTTCCAGGTATTCAGGATGGTTACAATCGTAAAGGATTAATTTCGAATGACGGTGAAAAGAAAAAAGCGTTTTATATTATGCAGGATTGGTATGCTAAAAAGAAAAAGGAATATTAAAAAATTATTTTTACATAATGTTAATTTGTAGAGACGTCCTGCAGTGCGTCTCTACGGAAAATAGGAACGGAAATAAAATTATTTTGTCAAAACTGTTACCAATTCATTAACAAAAAACAGGCTGCAAATTATATGATTTTTCTTTATTATTAACTTACTTTGTAGTTATTCTAAAAATTGTAATCCTATGAAAAAAATTTATTTACTGGCAGTTACTTTGTTTGCTGCCTTTACAGTTCAGGCACAAGAAGTGGTGAAATTTGCTCCACTTGATGCAAGTCCGGTTGATATTTCTTATTTCCCGAACAAAGCTGTTAAATTCAAAAAAACAGATAATCCAAATCCAGTTATCAAAGTGCTTTACGCAAGACCTTCTGCAAAAGGAAGAACTATTTTTGGAGATGTTGTAAAGTTTGGTGAAATTTGGAGAGTTGGTGCTAATGAAAACACAGAGATTAAATTCTACAAAGATGTAACTATTGGCGGTAAAAAAGTTGCTGCAGGATATTACAGTTTATTTGCTATTCCAGAAAAAGATAAATGGACGATCATTATCAATAAAGAATTGGATTTATGGGGAGGTTATGCTTACGATGAAAGTAAAGACGTTGTAAGAGTTTCTGTTCCTGTAAAATCTGTAAGTGAAACTATCGAAGCTTTATCTATTGCTTTTACGACTCAAGGTAATGTTGCAAATCTTGTTATTGGATGGGATAAAACAACCGTTGAATTACCAATTACGATTAAGTAATTAATCGTTTTTAAGATATAAAAAGAGGCATCTAATATGCCTCTTTTTTGTTTATATAATTGCATTTGCAAACACAATCCTATGCAAACATAGCCCGTGGTTTCAACCACGGGGACGCTAAGCATATAACATTACGTATATTAAAATACGTTTTCCGTGGTTGAAACCACGAGCTATGTTTAAAATTGGAACGTAAAACAAAAAAAGGCATTTTTCAATGCCTCTTTTTTTTCTAAACCTTAGCGATTTCTATAATTTTATCCAACGTGATTGGTAAATCTCTAACACGTTTTCCGGTTGCATTGAAAACGGCATTTGCAATTGCTGGCGCCATTCCGACTAAAGCGGTTTCTCCCAGACCTTTTGTTCCCATTGGGTTACTAATTGGGTCTTTTTTATTGACGAAGAAAACTTCTTGTTTTTCTATATCCGCATTTACAGGAACATGATAATCAGCGAAATTATTGTTGATTGGACGGCCAAAACGATGATCAATTTCAAGCGCTTCCATCAATCCCATTCCGATTCCCCCTACTGCTCCACCGAACATTTGCCCCGCAGAAGTTTTCTGGCTGATTACGGTTCCAATATCGGCACAAGACACAACATGAGCCAATCTTATTTTACCCAAATTCGGATTCACTAATACTTTTACAAAATGAACCGAAAACGAATAAATGGAATATTTCTTAGCTTCTTCTGCAGCTTTAGAAAGATTTTCTACTTCAAAATCTTCTAATTTATTACTGCTTAAGAGCGCCGCTAATGTAACCGATTTAGATTTGTCTTTTTTAGAAGAAACTGCACCATTTTCAAAAGTTAAATCTGTGAGAGCGATTCCTTTTAATACAGGATTTTTACTTCCCAATTCAATTATTTTATTCAGCAACAAATTGCAAGCGTCGTGAACCGCAGAACCAACAGATGAAGTCGTTGCCGAACCACCTTGCGTTGGACCTTTTGGCAAACCGCTTTTTCCCATTTCGATAATCACATTTTCTGATGGGAGACCAATTACTTCAGCTCCAATAGCAGTCATCATAGTAGCCGTTCCTGGCCCCATATCGTTTACACTGCATTGCAGTACTAAATCTCCATTGGCTAAGAATTTTGCTTTTACAGAAGTTGGGCTTCTATAACAGCCGAAAGTTCCAGTTCCCATTCCGTAACCCACTAGCCAGTTTCCTTCTTTAACAGAACCGGGTTCATTTTTACGGTTTTTCCAGCCAATGCGTTCCATTCCGCCTTCGTAACATTCTAAAAGAAATTTACTACTCCACGGTTTATTTTGTTCCTGATCTTTTTCGGCATAATTCAGCTTGCGAAATTCAATCGGATCTAAGTTTAATTTATAAGCCATTTCATCCATCGCACTTTCTAAGGCAAAAGAACCTGTCGCCTCGCCCGGTCCACGCATCCAGATCGGTGTGCAAGTATCCAAAGGCACAATTCTGTAACGTGTCGAAACATTGGCACAATCATAAATAAATCGGGACATGTTTACGGTACCCTCCATAAAATCCTCATAGCCTGAAGTCATTGCAACCGCTTCATGCGTTAATCCAGTCAGTTTTCCATCTTTAGTTGCCCCAAGCCCCATTTTCTGAATCGTGTAAGGTCTGAAACCAACATTGGTAAACATCTGTTCGCGATGCAGTACTAATTTAACTGGACGATTTAATTTTTTGGCTCCAATTAAAGCCGCTATTTCATACGGCCAAGTATGCAATCCCATTCCGAAAGCGCCGCCAAGATACTCCGCATGAACCTCAACATCTTCAACAGGCACTCCAAAAACTCCGGCAACACTTCTACGCGTTCCCTCGACACCTTGACTTTTGGTATATAAAATGGGTTTATTTCCGTCCCATTTGGCTATGATATTTGCCAATTCCATCGGGTTATGCACCTCGGTTGGAATCGTATATTCGGTTTCCAAAATAACCTCAGCATTTTTATAACCATCATGTTCTCCGCGATGGTAATCATTTCCTTTATCGGTTTCGACTTTCTTTTCTTTTTCAGCTGCTTTTTTAAGTTCTGTCGAATGTTCTTCTTTAAAATAATCGGCTTTAATTAAACTCGCCGCATATCGCATACGCTCAAAAGTATCGGCAATCACCAAAGCAATGGGCTGATCGTAATACAAAACTGAATCATCCTTGAAAATCTGCAAGGGCTGACCAAAATTATGCTTGTCTTTTGCTTTTTCGTAGCCAGCAGGTTTATCCACATTTAAATGCGTAATTACAGCCAAAACTCCTGGCGCCCATTCCGCTTTTTTAGTATCAATGGTTTTAATTCTTCCTTTCGCAATCGTACTTCCTACCAAACAAGCATAAACAACGCCTGCTGTTTTATATTCTGCCGAATAAGTTGCTGAACCCGTTACTTTAGCAAATCCGTCAACTCTATTAATATTACTTGTCTTGCTCATAATTTAATTATTTTGATGCTGCTATTGTAAGTGCTTCTGCTACTGCATTCTCTCCAAGCGTTATTTTAAAATTATTATCCCCGAATCCTTTTGCTCCTTTCATAGACAAATGGCCTGCTTGTTTAAATAGATCTTCAGAAACTGTTTTTCCTTTCAGGAATTTTTCTGTTTCAGTCAATCTCCATGGTTTATGTGCCACACCTCCCATCGCCAATCTGACATCATTTATGGTATTATTTTTTATATCTAAAGCCACAGCAACAGACACCAATGCAAAAGCATAACTCGTCCTGTCACGAACTTTAAGATAATGCACATTTTTAATAAAATTATTATCTGGAATTTCAACAGCAGTAATCAATTCTCTGCTGTCAAGTGTATTGTCTTTTTCTGGTGTATTTCCAGGAAGTTTATGAAAATCAGTAAACTTAATTTCTCGTTTTCCTTTTGGACCATCTACCAAAACTGTTGCATCGAGCGCCGCCAAAGCCACACACATATCACTTGGGTGAACGGCAATACAACTATCCGAAGTTCCAAAAACAGCTGCCATTCGGTTAGAACCGCCAATCGCACCGCATCCGCTTTTTGGTACTCGTTTGTTGCAAGGCATATCGGTATTGTAATAATAAGAGCATCTCGTTTTCTGCAGCATATTACCTCCAACTGTCGCCATGTGACGAATTTGCTGAGAAGCTCCAGCAGCTAATGCTAACGCCAACAAAGGATATTTTTCTTTAATAGAAGCATCTTCGGCAACCTGACTATTTTTTGCTAATGCACCAATCGAAACTTTTCCTTTTAAGAACTCTATTTTCTTTAAGTCTAATCCGTTAATGTCAACCAATTTATCTGGAGCGACAATATTCTTCTTCATTAAATCCACCAGATTGGTTCCTCCCGCAATAAACATAGAAGAATCATCTTTTGCTTTTCCTGTAATTGCCGAAGACGACGACAAGGCTTTAATTATCTGAAAGTTTTTCATATTTCCTTCCCTCCTTCCTTCACTTCCGTTATGGCGTCAACGATATTATGATAAGCACCGCATCTACAGATGTTACCACTCATATATTCACTGATTTCTTCTCTGCTATTAGCATGACCTTCTTTGATACAAGCAATTCCCGACATGATTTGTCCTGGCGTACAATAGCCACACTGAAAACCGTCGTGTTTGATAAAAGCTTCCTGCATTGGATGTAGTTTTTTACCTTTTGAAAGTCCTTCAATTGTTGTGACTTGTGAGTTTTGCTGCATCGTTGCCAAAGACAGACACGACAAAATTCTAGTTCCATTTACGTGAACGGTACACGCACCGCATTGTCCGTGGTCACATCCTTTTTTGGTTCCAGTAAGCTGTAACTGTTCGCGAAGTAAATCCAATAACGTAGTTCTTGGTTCAATATTCAGATTGTGTTTTGTGCCATTTACTTCAATAGAAAGCGGTACTGTTTCTAAATACTCCGCTATTTTTTCATCCCATTTCTTTTCTGTAGCCATAACCAACGAGGGCGGCGTCAGGGCAAGGGCGGTAAAAAGTCCTGATTTCTTTATAAAGTCACGACGGGAACTAGCATCTTCCGGTGTTACTTTATCCTGATTTGTTTTTTTAGAAGCCATTCAGTCTATTTGTTAAATTAGCAAATTCGCTTTTGTCATTCTAACAAATTTAGCGATCTTATGTAAGAAAAAATTATAAAATTCAAACATTACTCTTATTTAGAATAATTACAATTTTGTTTTTTTAACCGCAAAGGGTTTTCGCAAAGTTCGCCAAGTTATTTTTCTTTCGCAGATTTGGCAGATAATGCAGATTTTAAATACGATGAAAAGATTTACACAGATTCTTTATGATAGAAATAAATAAAAAATCTGTTTAGATCTGCAAAATCTGCGAGAAACAAAAAATTATACACATTAAAATTTTGCGTTCTTTGCGAAAACCCTTTGCGCCTTTGCGGTTAATTTTTTCACGTAGATTAATTCTGAAATTGTATTTTTACTGAACTAAGCCCAAATTATGCCACAACAAGAAATCATTTATCTTGATAATAATGCCACGACCCGTGTTGATGAGCGTGTTGTGAATGCGATGCTTCCGTATTTTACTGATTTGTATGCGAATTCAACAGGAACACATTTAGCGGGATTAACGGTAAAAGAAGCTATTGAAAACGCTGCATGGCAAACATCTGATTTAATAAATGCTGATGCTGATGAAATTGTATTTACTTCGGGTGCGACTGAAGCAATAAATCTGGCGATAAAAGGTCTTGTCGATCAAGACCGAAAACATATCGTTACCATTCAAACCGAACATAAAGCGGTTCTGGAAACTTGTCGTTTTATGGAAAGTATTGGTTTTGAAGTGACTTATCTTCCAACTGATTCTGACGGACTTATAAGTCTTCAACTTTTAGAAGAAATAATTACAGATAAAACACTGGTTTTCATAGGAATGTTTTCTAATAATGAAACTGGCATCATACAAAATATCAGTGCAATTTCTAAAATATTGAAAGCCAAAAATGTACTTTTTATGTGCGATGCCACACAGGCTGTTGGTAAAATTCCTGTCGATGTAAAAAAACTCGGAATTGATCTTTTGACTTTATCTGCACATAAATTTTATGGTCCGAAAGGAATTGGCGCTTTGTATGTTTCTGCGAAAGCCAAAATAAAATTGTCTCCTCAAATTCTTGGAGGAGGGCAACAAAGAAAATTACGAAGCGGAACGCTAAATGTTCCCGGAATTATCGGTTTAGGAAAAGCATCGGAAATTGCTGTAAATGAATTAGAAAAAGATCAAAATAGAGTTTCTCTATTACGAGACAAACTTGAAAAAGGTTTATTACAATTTGAAGGTTCTTTTGTAAATGGAAATACAGAAAACCGAATTTACAATACTGCAAATATTTGTTTTCCAAATGTAAATTCAGAACAGCTAATTTTGGCTTTAGGAAATGTTTCGGTTTCTAATGGCGCTTCTTGTTCGGCGGTGACTTCTGAGCCTTCGCATGTTTTAAAAGCAATGGGATTATCTGATGAAGAAGCTTTGAGTTCGGTTCGTTTTAGTTTGGGAAGATTTACTACTTCTGAAGAAATTGATATTGCTGTTGAGCGTGTTTTGAGTCTCGCTAAGCAGTTTGCCACGAAGGCGCTAAGACACTAAGTTTTTTTCTTTTTTTATACTTTTAATCTCGCAGAGACGCAAAGTTTTTATGAATTGCTTCTTGTTAGTTTGCCACTAAGGCACTAAGACTCTAAGTTTTTTATTTTTTGTAATCTCGAAAAGGCGCAGAGACGCGAAGGTTATTTTTGTCATCCTGACGAAGGAAGGATCACACGCGGGAGCCGACAAAGATTGAGGATTTACTTTATGGAGTTTCTAGTGTGATCCTTCCTTCGTCAGGATGACAAACTGGATCTAGAAAATCTGTGTAAAAAAAAACTTTGTCACTCTGCAACTTTGTCCCTTTGTCCCTTTCTTCAGGATGACAAACTGGCTCTAGAAAATCTGTGTAAAAAAAACTTTGTCACTCTGTAACTTTGAACCTTTGTCCCTTTCCTCAAGAAATTAACTTAAAATAATCTTCCTCTGTATCAATATCTATATTCCCTTTTTCGAAAGGAACTGAGACAACATCTTCAGCATATTTTTTAATGAGCTTTTTGGCGCCTTCTTGTCCTTTTAATTCCAGAAGTTCTTGAAAGTATTTTTTATGAAATAAAACTGGCGTTCCTAAAGTTTCTGAGTATGCAGAAGCTGCAATTCCTTTTTTCGTTTTGTTGGTTTCAATAATTAAATTTTCAAAAATAGAATGATTAACAAAAGGTTGATCACAAACTGCTAAAATACATTGTTCACAATCAGGATTTTGATTTAATAATTCGCTAATACCGTTTACGATTGAAGAAGACATTCCGTTTTCCCATTCCGAATTAAAAGAAAATGTGATTTCGGGCAAATTAAGCTCTTTTTCGATTACATCATGGTTTGAACCTGTCACAACTATTGCAAACGAATTTTCGACCTTCAAAGCTTCTGAAACGGTATTTTTCAGCAAAGTAGATTCTTTATATTCCAGCAATTGTTTTGGTCTGCCTAATCTGGAAGAATTACCCGCAGCCAAAATAATAATACCTGTTTTATTTTGAAATCTATTCTCCATAATGAATTTCATCATGTATTTTCCCTTTTTTATATTTCAGCGACGTTCCTATACGTTCAGATGCAACGGCTTTAATTTCCGAAACAATCGACAAAGCGATTTCTTCTGATGTTTCTGCGCCAATATCGAGCCCAATTGGAGTATGAATTCTTTTCATCTGCTCTTCGCTTACTCTTATTCCTTCAATCAAAAGATCGTCCAGCATTCGGTTGAATTTTGACTTCGGACCTAGAATTCCAACATAATGAAAATCGGTTTTTAGCAGCGCTTTTAAAACTGCTAAATCGTATTTGTAATTGTGCGTCATCAAAGCAAAATAGGTCTGATCGTCAATAACAATATTCTCTAAAAATTGTTCGGGTTTTACAACCAAAACTTCATTGGCTTTAGGAAAACGTTTTTTAGTTGCATGAGTTGCTCGGCCTTCTCCAATAGTAATTTTCCAGCCTAAAATTGAAGCCATTTTTACTAAAGGCTGAATATCGTTTCCTGCGCCAGCAATTACTAGCGAAATAGAAGGTTTTATGTATTCTATTAAAGCTTCGTTGTCGTTTTCTTCCTGAAGTTTTTTCACTACAGAAGTTTTAGTTTTCAGCACTTCTTTTACATCAGAAATTAAACTTAAAGCTTCGTTATTATGGTTTAAAACAGGACTGTCTTTTCTAAAAAATAAAGTTGTTCCAATCTGAAAAGCATTTCTTTTTAAAGAAAAAACGGTTACTATTACTGCTTCTTTTCTTTCTAATTCCAATTGCTGCAAAAGCTGAATTGGGTTATTTGAAACCTCTTCATCAATATATTCAAAAAGAATATGAACGATTCCGTTGCATCCGAGCTGTAAACCCACTTCTGCATCATCTTCGTTATTCGTATTGTAAGTAACTAATTTATTTTGCTTTTGATGGATTGATAGAAGTGCTTTTCGTAACGCGTCGCCTTCCAAACAGCCACCGCTTATTGCCCCCGTCAATTCTCCATCTTCTGTAACCAGCATACGCGCGCCAGGCTGTCGATATGACGAACCTTCAACTTTAACGACTGTTGCTAAAGCTGTTTTTTTTCCTTCGGATTCTGCTTGCGAATAGGCTTTAAGAATTTCGTTGATTTCTTTCATAGATATTCTTCATCAATAGAAACTTAATATTGATGACATTTTTTATTACCTAAAAGTAAAAAAATATTACAAACTTAAGCGCTCGAAGGCCATTTAAGTTTGTAATATTCTCTTTCAAAAATGATCTGTTTTATTCATTTAATTCTAAAAAATAATTCAGCTTAGACTTTATCATTTTTTTGTTTCTGTCTAGCAGATATAGTTTTTCAGGATTTTTACTGTAATAACCGTAATAAACCTGATCTTTTTCTGGTTTGTCCCAGTTTAAAATATAGATTGTTCCATCAGGATCTTTTTCTAAACCTCTTTCGGTATTGATATTACCTCTTCCCTTAAAGTTTTTTTCAGGCTGTTTTCCTTTGTATGTGCTAGATAATTCAAATTTATTATCTACGATATTAATTTTTAGAATCGTTTCTATTCCTTCGCAATCTGCACACGGTAGCGTTCCTTCGTAAACAGAAATACTATCAGCTGGTTCGTTTTTTTCATTACTAGCAATTGTATCTGTCAAAACAACATTATTTTCATCTTTACCATTTTTAGAATTACAGGATACAATAAGAGCTAATGTAAAAGCAAGAATAATTATTTTTCTCATGATATTTTTTTGCAAATATAAGGAATATTCTTACTTAATGTACGAATTTAACTTTTAAATCTACAGCGATATAACTCCCATAATAATAGCGGTCTGAACAGCTTCGGCGGTATTGGTTACTTTTAATTTTTCAATAATGTTTTGCCTGTGGCGTCTTACTGTGTAAACCGAAATATACATTTCTGCAGCAATTTGTTCGCTTTTATTTCCTCTTGCAACACTGGTCAAAACTTCAATTTCTCTTTTTGAAAGTATATTTTCTGTATTGTTTTTATATTTTTCTGATTCGATTACTTCACCTGTTTGAATATTAAAAATTTTTCCGTCAATTCCTGTTCGAGGCTGTAAATCTGTTGAAGGCAGGTATAAACATAATGCAAGAGAAATGCTTCCGTTATTAAATGTATTTAGATAAATAGTCCGATGGTTTATGTAAGTATTTCTATCACTAGAATCTTTCATTCTAAGACGGCTCAAAGTACTGTAATTACTGTATTCTTCTTTTGGAATTCCTTTTAAAAACTCATAAAAATTAAGTTCTAAAACATGACGTTCGATCAAATCATTTGAATTGATTTTAGTAAAAATACATTCTTCAAAAGCGGAATCAATAACGGAATTTTCATCTGGAAGTCCGAAAATTGAGCCAAAACTTCCTGCATAAATATAACTTTTGTCGGATTGATAATCGGATAAAACGGCTACACATTGCTCAATTTTGACATAATTGATAACGAACTGTTTGTACATTTCAATATCATTTGATTCTCCAATGTCAAACTTTTGTTCTAAAAATGTGGACATTAATTGGCTTTCGATTGAAGAATTCTGTGGCATTGGAAAGTGTAATTGGTTAATTTTACGTATTGCCCTTTTCTTCGAGCAATTTTATTTTTGGAACATTAAAAATATCACTTTCTATCCCAAAAAAATAATTTATGAAAACAATTTTTTACAACGCTATTGTTATCCTGAGCCTTTCTGTTTTATCAAGCTGCAATAACAAAAATGAAACTGCTAAAACAATGAAAGAAGAAACAAAAATAGATTCAGTCGCAAAAGGTTCGCCAATTGATGTTAAACTTTCGAACATTCATTTTACTAAAGGAATAAACGACGCTGAAAAACTTATTACGCAGGAAACCAATGGAAAACTTGTTTTTAAAACAGGTGAAAAAACAGATTATTTTTCTGATCCAAATGGAAAATTGTCGAGTACGACAGCGCCAATGCTTTTATCAAAAGTAGATAATACGAAACCTTTTACGCTTACCGCGAAAGTTACGCCTGAGTTTACAGAAAAAGGATTATACAACGCAGGTGTTTTATACATTTATGTGAATGATAGTTTTTACCAGAAATTCTGTTTTGAGCAAGACGAAAGAGGAAATCACAGAATTGTAACGGTTCGTACAATGGGAACTTCTGATGATAATAATCATGATGTGGTGAAAGAACCTTCTGTTTACATGAAAATTTCTTCTGACACTAAGACAGTTGCAAGTTATTATTCATTAGACAAAAAGACTTGGCAAATGGTTCGTTTGTATAAAAACAATTATCCAAAAGAAATCTGGATGGGAATTAGTACACAATGCCCAATTGATAAAGGAACGCAAAGTATTTTTGAAGAAATTAATCTGGAAGAAAAAAGTGTTTCTGATTTTCGTTTAGGAATATAACTTTTTCTTTAAGATCTGACGGTTTCGAATTTACTTAAAGTATATTTTTTTTATTGTTTAGGTAATCATTTTTTTAAATTGATGTATGATTTATATTACCAAGTTTTGTATTTTTATCAATAGCAAAATTTTATATTACCTAACTTTAAAAATAAACTAAATGGGAAAATTTGTAATTACTACTAGAGCCAACGGAGAGTTTCAATTCAATTTAAAAGCTGGTAATGGTCAGACCATTTTAACAAGCGAAGGTTACACTACAAAAGCAGCATGTAATAATGGTATTGAATCTGTAAAAACCAACGCGGGTGACGATAATCGTTATGACAGAAAAGAAGCTAAAAACGGAAAACCATATTTCAATTTAAAAGCTGGAAATGGTCAGATTATTGGTTCGAGTGAAATGTACGAAAGTGTATCTGCTAGAGAAAACGGAATTGAATCTGTAAAGAAAAATGCTCCTGAAGCTACTATTGACGATCAGACGGCTTAAAAAACATATTTATAATTATAAAAAAAGCTGTTTCTATTAATTTAGAAACAGCTTTTTTTATTGAAAATTAAATTTTGAAATTACTTCTTCAAAGCCTGAATTCCAGCATGAGTTGGAACAACTTGTTTGATGGTTTCATCTGCATTAAATTCTAATTTATCGATGCAAACTTCGCGATGAAAACCTCCTGCGTCTCCCATTTTAATTCCTGTTGGATAAGAGAATCTATGATACGTAATATACCATTCGTCTTTGTTTGGAATTTGTAAAACTGAATTGTGTCCTGTTGCATAAATTCCTTCTTCTGGTTTTCCTTGAATTACAATATTGTTTTCTGGAATTTCAAGCGGTCCAGTTGGAGAATCTGAAATTCCGTATCTCACTTTGTATTTCGGACTTCTCGTATCGTCTTCGCTCCAAAAGAAATAATATTTTCCGTTTCTATAGATTACATAAGTTCCCTCGCGGAAGGAATTATTTACAGTAATAACTTTCTGCGTTCCAGGTTTTAAAGAAACCATATCAGGATTTAATTCAGCAACACCCATATACATATTTCCCCAATATAAATAACTTTTACCCGTTTTTGGATCTGTAAAAACATCTGGATCAATTTCCTGACCGTCATGTATTCCTTCTGGTCTTGTGGCTACAATTGCTTTTCCGCTGTCTTTAAATAGTCCTGTTGGATTATCTGAAACTGCAACTCCAACTTTTTGTGCTGCAGTGAAATAATAGAAATATTTATACTTTCCTTTTATCTTTTTCTCTACAATACAAGGCGCCCAAGCGTTTCTGTTTGCCCAAGTTACGTCTTTTTTAAGATCGATAATAACTCCTTCATCTTTCCAATCAACTAAATTATCTGAAGAAAAAGTTTTGAAATAATAACCCGACCAGCCGTCAAATCCATCACTTGTTGGGTAGATGTAATATTTTTTTGTTTTGTTTGAATACAAAATTTCTGGATCTGCATAATAACCTTCTAAAACTGGATTGTGGTTTACTTTTGAAAGTTTTGCTGGCGTTCCCCATTTGTCTGTAATTCGCTTTAATTCAGAACGAGTTATAGGCAAAATAGTTCCGTGGCGCGGATTAAAATCCATTGAAATATCATTATCAATTACGCTGAAATTTTCTAGGTCTTTCGTTTTTGTGAATTGATATCTTCCTTTAGTATAAACATCGTACATTAAAATGTATTCGTCTGAATTGTTCAGTTTGAAAACACTCGAACCTTCTACTCCATCTTTTGTCTGCTGTAGATAATTATCATTTTCAATCCATTTTCCAGAAGTCAAATCTTTTGTAACTGCCACTTTGATTCCTGGCGTATTGGTTTCTGTTTTATAAAAAAGGTGATATTCTCCATCTTTTTCAATGATATCACCATCAATACAAGCGTTTCCTGACTTTGGAACAAACAATAATTTTGGCTCACTTTCTAAGGCAGTAAAATCTTTATTCGCGTAAGCGTAATAAATTTTATCTGGACCTCCAGCATGCTGCATACTAAAGTAAATCATGTATTTTCCGGCCTTTGCATCGTAAATAGTTTGCGGCGCCCAAACACGTTTTAGGTTTTCATTCCCTGGAAATGTATTTTGGATATTAACAATGCTGCTTTTCCAATTTACTAAATCAGTACTTTTCAATAAAACCATCGCACGGTTGCTGTCCCAGCCTTTTGAAGAAGTCATATCGGTCAAAACCATATAAAATGTTTTGCCATCGTCTCCGCGTAAGATATGCGGATCGCGAACTCCTCCAGTTGAACTGATTGCTTTACTATCTAAAATTGGTTTGTTATTATTAAGCGCATAATAGTGATATCCATCATTACTTACGGCGTAATTAACCGCTTCTTCTTCGACTTTATTTCCAATGAAATAAACGAATAAATAAGCTGTTAAATCCTTTTCGGCAATAACGGGCGGAACTCCTTTTGCTGTATTTTGGGCTTGTATAGAAGTCGAAAGGCTTATTAATGATATCAGACAAAAAAATATTCTTTTCATTTATTTTTTACTTTTTAATTGATACAAAACAGAACTGTGAGGTTTTAATTCTAATCCTATTTCTTTTGAAGTTGCTTTTGATTTCTCGCCTGTCCACATATTCAAAACTTCTGCTGAACCTGAAATTCCTAAATCAGAAAGATTAACTGAAACCTTTTGCGAATCCTTGTCTGAAATATTAAACAACGCTAGATAAACACTGCCATCTTTTGGATTTTTTGAAGTTACAGCTATTTTTCCATCTTTTTGGAAAAGCTGTTTTACATCAGTACTTTGATTATGCATTTTTACGACTTCTTTATTCGTCAATAGTGACAATGTAAAAGCGTCATTACTTGGTAAATCTCCTCCAAAAAATAATGGTGACTTAAAGATATTAAAAAATGTAATCAAAGTATATTGTTCGTCTTTTGTTAAACGCGTCATACGGTCTTCACCTCTTTCTCCTCTAATTGAAATACGCCCTAGCGGAATCATATCGCAATCTGGCCATGTTCCCGGTGCAATGTGAGGATACCATTTTTGAGCAACATCCATTAAATGTGTAATATGAGGCCATGTATCCCAAACATCATCAACCATACGCCACATATTAGCATGTGTTGTTACGTGAGGCGCGGCTTCGATTGGTGTTTCTCCAGGCGATGTACTTAAAACAATTTTACGTCCACATTTGTCTATTGCCTTTCTGATTAAGTTGATTTCGCCTTCATGATACGGTCTTGATAAATCATCAATTTTAATAAAATCTACTCCCCATTGTGCGTATAATTCGAAAATAGAATCGTAATATTCTTGCGCACCTGGTTTGTCTGCCAAAACTGTGTAATTGTCTCTCAGCCATTCACATTGCAATGCTGTTGAATAAACTTGATCTGCAGTAATTCCATTTGCTCCTTTAATTGGCAATTTATCTTCAACTGCTTTTTTAGGAATTCCGCGCATAATATGGATTCCGAATTTTAGTCCTTTTTTATGAATATAATCGGCTAAAGGCTTGAATCCCTGCCCATCTTTTGCTGAAGGAAAACGGTTAACAGCTGGCAAATATCTTCCGTACTGATCGATTACGTAACGCGGATCTGTTTGGTTATAACCTCCTGCTTTGTCGTTTTCAACAAACCATCTGATATCAACAACGATGTATTCCCAGCCAAATTTCTTCAGCTCTTTTGCCATGTAATCGGCGTTGGCTTTTACCTCGTGTTCCTCAACTGTTGGACCATAACAATCCCAGCTATTCCAACCCATTGGCGGAGTTTGAGCCCATTGTTTGAATTCTCCTTTTTGAAACGTTTTGTTTTGAGCGTTAGTCGCGACAGATAGAAAAAAAGTTCCTATAGCCACTGTAAGTAAGTTTGTAATTTTCATTGTGTTTTTTATGTGTGGTTTTTACACTTTAAATATAATGAAATTTTATCGTTACCAACATACAGAAAACCTAACAGGTTACTAAAAACTTGTTAGGTTTTTGAATTGATACTTTATTTCACATTAATAGTAACCTCAACAGGTTTTAACCACTGACTTGTAAATTTCACTTTTATTGGCGCTGTAGAATCTCCATTTGCCTGAATATATGCTGCAATATGTCCGTGGAATACTCGCTGAATATTATCTGTATAGTCTGTCATGTCGCTATTATTTCCCGCTTCCAATCCTAATAATGTTGCAGAGCCATTGATCGTACAAGTTACTTCGTTGTCTGAAAGCATTACAGGAAGTCCGTTTTGATCTTTAATCTGAACCATTATTTTCGCCACTCCTTTGTCTTTGCTGATTGTGATATCTTTATCAGCAATTGTTAATTCAACTGGCTGTTGTGTTGAGTTAATAGCGTAACGGCTTACTTCTTTATCATTTTTGTCTAAACCAACTGCTTCTAATTTTCCTGAAGCAAACGGAATATCCCAATAGATAATTCCCGTTTTTTCGTCGTATAATTTGGTTTCACCAACAACTTTTCCGTTCAATTCTAAACGGGCTTTAGCAGCATTTGTATAACAAACCACACGAATTTTTTGTCCGTTTTCGTAATTCCAAATTGCCCAAGCGTCTTTCGAAATATCTTTTTCGTTTGTCAACGGATAAGTTCCTAAATAAGCCATTGGTTTATCTGACCATAATGATTGACGGAAATATCCTCTCGGTTTGATAACTCCAGCAAAATCAACTAAACCTGAATAAAATCCTCTTGAAGGCCATCTTCCTGATTCTCCCAAATAATCGATTCCTGTCCAAAGGAACTGACCGAAAATATGTTTGTTGTTTTTTACAGCTAACCAAGGTTCCATATCATGAACATTTTCACTTCCATAAATCACTCTTTTTGGATACTTTTCGTGATCTGACTGGTATTTGCTTTCGGTATAATTGTAACCTGTAATATCTAAAGCTCCTGGATATTCTGTTTCGTTAGACATTGCAACTCCTGCTAAACCAGCTGTTGTCGGTCTTGATTTGTCGTATTTTTTAACCGCCGCAACCAAACGTTTTGCAATTGCTCCAAGTCTCATGGCATCTGGCGCATCTGGCTTATAACCACCATAAGCTGCTTGCCCGAAACCGTCTTTTCCTTTGTCTAAAACTGGGTGAGAATATGGATCGTTTGGATAATCTACTTCGTTACCAATACTCCATCCGAAAACTGAAAGATGGTTTCTGTCACGGCGAACAAAATCTTCTAAGTCTTTTTCTGCCCAATTAGCAAAAATATCAAATGAACCTTCAAATCCTGGTGTTCCGTAATTCCAGCCTTCTAACCATTTACGTTTTGGGAATTCCCATTCGTCATAAGCTTCGTTTAAAACCAATAATCCTAGTTCGTCGCAAAGTTCATAAAAATCAGGTGCTTGTGGATTATGACTTGTACGAATGGCATTTACACCAATTTCTTTCAATGTTTTTAATCTTGTTTTCCAAACTTCTCTTGGAACTGCAGATCCTAAAACTCCAGCGTCGTGATGTAAACAAACACCTTTCATTTTCATCCATTTTCCGTTTAATGCAAAACCATTGTTTGGATCAAATGTAAAACTTCTGAAACCAGTTTGAGTTACCGTTTTATCAATTTCTTTTCCGTCTTGTAAAACAGTAGTTTTTAACTCATATAAATTCGGATTATCTAAATCCCATAATTTAGGGTTTTTAACGTTGATTTTTGCCGAAATTTTTCCGTTCTGATTTGCCGCAACCTCAACCTTTGAAGATGATTTCGCTACAGATTTTCCGTCTTTTGAGAAAAGCTCATTTACAATTGTCAGACTTGCTTTTCCTTTTGAACCATTTTCAACAGCAACCTCAACATTCAAAGTTCCGTTTCCTTTGTTTACTTCTGGATAAGCATAAACTCCCCATTGTGCAATATGAACCGGATTTGCATAAACCAACCAAACATTTCTGTAAATTCCAGATCCAGTGTACCATCTTGAATCGGCGCTTTGACTGTGATCTACACGAACTGAAATCGTGTTTTCTCCTCCAAATTTTACGTACGGCGTCGCATCATAAGCAAAAGAAATATATCCGTTTGGACGTTTTCCTAATGATTGCCCGTTGATGAAAACTTCGCTTCTATTGTAAACTCCTTCAAAATATAAATACACTTTTTCACCAGCTTTGCTTTGCGGAATATTGATTGATTTTCTATACCAGCCAATTCCCCCTGGAAGATATCCTGTACAGCTCGCCAGCGTAGGACTCAATTGCCCTTTTACGCTCCAATCGTGCGGTACATTTACCTGTTGCCATTTACTGTCGTCAAAAGCATTATTTTTTGCTTCTGGAGTTTCCTGAAGATTGAATTTCCAGTTGTCATTTATTTTTTTTGAATCTCCAAATGATATCTGGCTAAAAGCCGATAAACACGAAAAGAGAAATACGGGTAGTAAGATCTTTTTTGTAAACATTTTTTTAAGGTTCTAAGATGCTAAGATTCTGAGAATCTAAGCTTCTTTTGTTTATTTAATTATTTTTTTGTTTCAGGTTTCAGGTTTCAAGTTTACTTCGAACGTGAAACCTGAAACTTGAAACTAATTTCATTTTTATTGTAGCTCTCCAACAAACGTCACTACAGACTTTGCTGGGATTTCTAGATTACCATTTTTTTGAACTTCGGCTCTTTTTAGGTTTGATGTGTCAGAAGTTACGTAAGGTGTGAACTCATTGTTCTTCAAAGTTCCTTTTGATAAATCAAATTTGTATTGCTGCGCTGATTTTCCGCAGTTGACTGCTACTACAATCAGTTTTTTGTTTTGAGCATCTTTGTAAGCCGTAAGCATTACGTCGTTAGCTTTGTCCAATTCATTTTGGTTTGGAATATCAACTCTCAACATTCCTGGACGAACAAAAAGCGAATAATTTCCGAAAGCCCAAAGCAGTTTTGAATCGTGAAATTCTCCATCATTTCTCACATAATCTGGTGCAGTTCCTCCGTTACTTTTTCCGTCATCCAGATAGATCAAGCCGTCTTTGTAATCTACTCTTGTTATTGAGGTCCACCATTGCCATGAAGCTGCATTGGCAACTGCAATATCATTATGAATTAAACGCGCTACAAACAAAGCAGTCTGCATTCCTAAATCTCTTCCTCCGCCAGAACCTCCAGGGATTTCTGCTTCTCCTGGGTTTTCTAAAATACAGTATTCCGATTGCCAGTATTTTAATCCTGTTTTTTGTTTGACTTCTTTAGCAATTAATTTTCTACTTAAAACCTGTCTTTCAACTGGCCATGTTGTAAAATAACTGTGTCCAAGAATTACATTTTTTACATTTGAAAATTTAGTCACATTCGTTTTAGTATTTCCAAAGAAATAATCAATTTGATTGTCACGGTTTTCGGCATTTACATTTTCATACAAATAATCGATTTGAGCAGCTTCAGCAATTACAATCTCGGTGTTTATTTTTTTTGCTTTCAATTTTTCTGAAAGTGATTTGGTCAAATCATATATTTCCTGATTGGTTGCTGGCGTTCCTTCCTGACTATTGGTGTCTCCATGTTTTGGCATCCATTCCCATTGCGGTTCGTTTATCGGACTAACATAATCGAATTTTATTCCCTCTTTTTGTTCCAGTCCTTGAATACTTTGAACTAAGAAATCGGCAAATTTTGGAATCGCACCATCTTTTAGATTCAGTTTATTCTTTTGAGAGGCAAAAGATAATCCGTTGTTAGTCATATAAACTGGTGGACTATTAGTAAAAATAAGAAACTTTTCTACTCCACGTTTTTTAGCCGCCTGCAAAAACCATCTTTGTCCTTCTTGTTTTGAGAAATCATAAGTCCCGTCAGCATTCAAAAAACATTCGCTTCTTCTCCATTCGTCCGAAACTTTGCTGTTTTCTCCTTGCTCTGTACTTCCTGCGCCAAGATTAAATCGCCAAATCGAAAGTCCGATTCCTTTTGGATTTCCTTGTGCATCGATTTCTTTACTAAAAAGCAAATCTGCAATGGCATTTTTTTTCTGTTCAGGCCAATTTTTACCCACAAACTGTGTTCTCCAGGCATCAGAGCCACCAAAACCGTCCATGGTTTGTACTACATTATCTGTGCTGATACTAACCGTTCGCTGTGCAAATGTCAGTGAAGTTGTTACCAATAAAAGCGAGATATATATTTTTCTCATTTAATTATTATTTTTCGTGTTGACGTAATTTTTGTTATCGTCTTTTGTCATTTCGCCGAAAGAGAAATCTTCGTAAATAAATCAACCAAGTCCCCCATTACTTTGTCGAGCTACTTGTGGAGATCCCTCCTCCGTCGGGATGACAAGTTTGTGGTTAATAACTTTGTCAAAGTTTAAAACTTTGACAAAGTTTGCACACAATACTTCTTATCTTTCTAAACTTAGAATCTTAGCATCTTAGACCCTTAGCAACTTATTTATATGTTCCAACATAAGTCACAACTGACCTTGCTGGAATTTCCAAATTCGAAGCGTCTACCGCTGTTCCTTTTTTCAAACTTAAAGTTTCAGAAGTGGTATAAGGAGTCAGTTTATTATCGCTAACCGTTCCTCCTGAAAGATTCAATTTGTATGTTTTAGCTGATTTACTCATGTTTACTGCAACGATTACCAACTTTTTATTTGTTGCGTCTTTGTAAGCCGTAACCATAACATCATTTAAAGCGGTTGAATTATCAACACTTGGAATTTGAACTCTCACCATTCCTGGTTTTACGAAGAACGAAAAGTTACCTAAAGCCCAAAGCGTCTTAGAATCTCTGATGTAACCGTCATTTTTACAATAATCAGCGTTTCCTGCTCCATTGCTTGCTCCATCATCAACGTGAATTAAACCGTCTTTATAATCACCGCGGCTAATTGCTGTCCACCATTGCCAAGACGTTACGCCTCCAATTGCAATATCTGTGCTGATGATTCTTGCTGTCCAAAGTGCTAGTGACATTCCTAAATCTCTTCCTGAACCAGCTCCGCCTGGAAGTTCATCAGTCCCTGGACTTTCTAATACGCAATATTCTGATGACCAAAGACTAACATTTCCAACTGATTGAATTTTTGATGCTGCTGATTGTCTTGATGAAATCATTTCGCTCAACGGCCAAGCTTGCCAATAGCTATGTCCAGAAATTGTTTTTTTGACATTACTTAAGCCACCAATATTTTTAGTAGAATTAGATGCAAAGAAATAATCAATTTGGTTAGATCTGCTTTCCTTTCCTGAAACCGTTTTATATAATGGTTCATAAGCTCCTGCTTCGCCTACTACAATTTTAGCATCCAATCCTTTTGATTGTAATTTTGGAGAAAGAACATTTACAAAACTGTAAATATTCGCATTGGTTGCTGGAGAACCTTCTTGTCCTGTACCGTCCCACTCGTATTGCGGTTCATTAAACGGACTCACATAATCTATTGTTAAACCGTGTTCTGTTTTAAGTTTATCTAATGAAGTTGTCCAGAAATCGGCTAAATCAGACATTTTACCATCTTTTAAATTGTAAAATTCTTTAATTGAAGCATACGCTTTTCCGTTTTGAGTTAAATAAACTGGAGCGCTGTTTGCAAATGCTAAAAGTTTATCTACACCACGTTCTCTTGCAGCTTTCATAAACCAAACCTGACCAGCTTGTTTTGTCATATCATACGAAACTCCGTCTGTAGTAAAACATTCTGATCTTCTCCATTCATCAGTAATATCGCTTGCGTCGCCTTGTTCTGCACTACCAGCTCCAAGATTAAATCGCCATAATGATAATCCAATTCCTTTTGGGTTTCCATCAGCATCTAAACCTTGGCTGAAAAGCAAATCAGCAATTTTATTTCTTTTATCTGTAGGCCAGTTTTTTCCAATAAAATTACATTGCCAAGCATCTGAAGCTCCAAAACTTTCCATAGTCTGAAGATTCATATCTAAATTTACATTTAAACTAGCAATTGTAGTATCTTCTGAATTTGAATTATTTGGTTCAGAATCACAACCTACCAATAAAGTGTTAGCTAAAAGCAAGCCTGCACACAGCAGACTTACTTTTGTTGCATTAAAGATTCTCATCTTAATAATTTGGGTTTTGTTTGATTAAACCATTACTTAAGTCAATTTCTAATTGCGGAATTGGCCATAATAAATGTTTAGATGCATCAAAGTTGATTCCTTTGTCTTGTGGTTCTCTCAAATTGGTTGTTTCGTAAGGATCTGTAGAATTTAGGTTATACTGAACAAAAGTTCCGTTTGGTCCCATTAATGATTCGATTACTGGTCTTCCTGTTGTTGGGTCTTTTTCACGACGAATATCATATAAACGAAGTCCTTCAAAAGCCAATTCTAAACGACGCTCTTTATAGATTTGTCTCAATAAAGTTGGTCCTGAAATTCCTGTTTTTGGATCTAATTTTACACGAGCTCTAATAACATTGATATCTGATAAAGCATCTCCTCCTAAATGATAATTTGCTTCTGCTCTTGTCAAATACATTTCAGCCAAACGAATCAACGGAATGTTTAGTGGTAAGTGACCATCTTTTTTATCTAAAGAACGACGAGTTGCAATTGGAATATAATATTTACGGCAGATACGTCCAGATTTATTGTCATTTAAACTGAATTTGTGTGTTGGGTTTAAAACCTCATCTCCGTAAGCTGCTTCTCCCCATTTTGTAATCGTGCTTCTTCTGCGAATTTCATCATTTTCAGAAAGATATGCGTTTTCTAAATCGCTTGTTGGCATACACCATCCCCAACCGTCAAGAACGTCTCCAGCATCATTACTTGGAAAGTTCTTTTTGTCTTCTCCTCTTGCTCCTGATAAAGTTGGAAGAGCAGATCCTAAAGATTTATCTTGTACAGATGATGATTGCGCTTCAAGAATAGATTCGATTCCGTTATGATTGTTTACATCCCAGATTTTTAAGAAATCTGATTCAAGAGCAAAAGGTCCTTCTGTAATAACTTTATTAGAATATAATTTAGCTTCAGCCCATTTTTCTTGAAACAGAGATACTCTCGCTAATAAAGCATAAGCTGCCCATTTGTTGATTCTTCCGTCTTTGGCTACTGGAGCATTTTCTAATTTTGCAGCCGCTTCTTTAAGATCACTTTCAACTTGAGCATAAACTTCTTCAGCAGTATTTCTTTCTAAAGTTAAATCTCCAGTTCCTAATGATTTTGTGTAAACTGGAACTCCTCCAAAAAGATTCACCAATTCGTAGTAGCAATACGCACGAACGAATAATGATTCTCCCATATATTGGTCTTTCTGAGCATCTGTAATTGGCGATAATGCCATTTTCTCCAAACCAATATTAGCCGATTGAATGGTATAATAATGAGCAGTATAAATACTATTCATATCTCCCATGTTATCTGGAGTAATCAGATATTGCGAACATGGTCTGTGAGCACCACTGTCTTGCCCTGTATTTCCCATCCAAGCATCATCTGTTGACATTTCGTTAGTAACTCTTGGAGCAATCAATGTCCACCAGTCATTTGGAAGCAATAACCTATGAGTTAATTCGTTTGTATAATTTTCACACTCTTGTACAGTCTGAAAATAGTTCTCTAAAGTTTGTGTTCCTCTTTCTTCTTTTTCAATAAAATCGCTGCAAGAAACTGCTAATAGAGAAAAAGTTATTATTGATACTATTATTTTTTTCATGATCGTTTTTTATTAAAATGCTACATTAAGACCCATCAAAATTGTTGGCTGTACTGGATAGTTCCATCCTCCAAATCCTGATCCTAAAACTCCACCACCTACTTCAGGATCAACTCCTGTATAGTTTGTCCATGTCCAAAGGTTTTGTCCTGATAAAGAAAGTCTTAATTTATCTAGTCCGAATTTGTTGTAGAATGAATATCCTACTTGTAAATTTTTCATACGAACGTAAGAACCGTCTTCAACATAAAAAGAAGAGAACTTTGTAAAGTTTTCGTTGTTATCATCTTTAGACAAACGAGGAATGTAGTTTGAAGTTCCTTCTCCATGCCAAGCCATATGATCTAATCCGCTTACTTTGTTTGTTAAGCTTGCACCATTGTATAAATCTGAAATATTCTGATTGATAAGGTCATTTCCAATACTTGAATAGAAATTAGCTACTAAATCAAATCCTTTGTAAGCAAAATTTAAATTTAAACCAACATTATAATCTGCCCACGGACTTCCAATTTTTGTTCTGTCTTTATCATCTAATTTTCCATCGCCATTAACATCTTTAAAACGAATATCTCCAACTTGTGCATAAGGCTGTAATTTTGTACCATGCTCATCTGTGTGAGAATTCAATTCTGTTTGATTCTGGAATAATCCATCAGCAACATATCCGTAGAAATATCCAGGTTCGTCACCTTCAACTGTTAATGTTCTATTGCTTGAACCGTATAACTTTTCGCCATCAGCAGATAAAGACAACATTTTTACATTTACAGTTGTAAAAGTCACATCTGCACCCCAAGAGAAATCTCCTCTTTTATCTTTATATGAAATCAATAAATCGATACCATTAGATTTCATTGAACCTACGTTAGTCCACATTGTAGAATATCCTGGGAATCCGCTGTAAGTTGGGAACTGTTTTAAGAACAACATATCCTTTGTTTTCTTTTCGTAGTATTCTAAAGATCCTGAAAGTTTGTTTTTCCATAATCCGAAATCAAGTCCAAAACTTAAATCTTCAACAGTTTCCCATTTGATATCTTTATTCGCCATTGTTGACGGATATGATGTATCAACTACTTCTCCATTTATGATATAAAATCCTTGCCCGATATTTGACTGATAAACCGCACTTGGTAAATTTTGGTTACCCACTCTACCCCAACCAGCTCTAAATCTAAGATCACTAAGAAGATCTTTTGTAGATTCCATGAAACCTTCATTCAAAACTCTCCATGAAACAGAAGCTGAAGGGAAGTTTGCCCATTTGTTGTTTTCCATGAATTTAGAAGAACCGTCTCGTCTGAAAGTACCTGTGAAATAATATTTTTCATCATAGTTATAAGAAAAACGAGAAATATAAGACATTAAAGAGCTTGATGTTTTGGTACCGCTACTGTTACGATTCTTAGTAGCAGCATTTAATTCTCTCATCGAATCAGAGTTGTTTGGAACTCCCTCGCCATATCCCCAAAGTGTGCTTTGGTTGTATTCTTCCATGGTATTACCAATCATCAAAGACGCATTATGTTTTTCTGCGAATGTTCTATTGTATGTAGCTGTATTTTGCCAAGTCCAATTAACATCAGTAGTATTCCATTTTTCAACACTGTTGATTTCTGCTTTTTCGTGTGCAGCATCAATTACAAAATCAGGACTGAATTTATCTCTTACGATATCACCTACTTCAATCGAAGCTTGTGAACGAATTACCAAACCTTTAATTGGTGTATATTGCAAATAACCGTTTGTATTTAAATTGTACTGATCTGTATAATCATCATAACGTTTTACAGCTGCAACTGGATTCCAAACATACGATGGCGAACGCGCATAAATACTGTACTCATTTTCTAAACCAGTTAATTGATCTGCTGGTTTGTAAATTGGCGTAATTGGATCAATTTTATCAAAATCTGCCCAGTTGCTTGGCGAACCATAAGTTTCATAACGTGGGTTTAAAGTAATTCCAGCTGAGAATTTATCAGAGAATTTAAAATCATTTGCAATTCTCATTGTTATTCTCTCCCATCCGCCTATGCCGTACATAGATTCAGAATCGTAATAGTTTAAACTAACTGCATAAGTATGTTTATCTGAACCTCCTGTTACTCCAAGAGAAGCATTTGTTACAGGTGTTCCAGTTCTAATTCCTGCTCTCCACCAATCTGTTGTTTTTCCTCTGTATTGAGAAGGATTTGGCAAATAATCTGAATATCCTGAATTGTTATATGCCGTATTCATAATCGTTGCATAACCTTCGGCATCAGCCATATTATATGGATTATTCATGATCTGCATACCAGAACTCAAATCAAAATTGAATCTCGTTTTTCCAACTTTACCTTTTTTAGTTGTAATTAAGATAACTCCATTCGAAGCACGAGAACCATAAATTGCACTTGCAGACGCATCTTTAAGAACCTCCATAGATTCGATCTCATTATTGCTCAAAAAGTTAATGCTTGTTCCCATCGGAATTCCGTCTACTACATAAAGCGGATCTGTACTTAAATTGATCGTAGAAATACCACGGATCAAAACTCTTGGCTGTGCTCCTGGACCTCCAGCTCCTACAACCTGAACCCCAGAAACTTTACCTTGTAATGATTCTGTCACGTTACCCACAGTCATAGTCTGTAATTCTTTTCCTTTTACAGAAGAAATAGAACTCGTTACGTCGCTCTTTTTTACGGCAGCATAACCCACAACTACGATCTCGTCTAATGCCTGACTTGATTCTTGCATTACTACACTAATCTCTGTTTTATCTCCAACTGGCACAACCTGAGAAGTAAAACCTACGAATGAAAATTCGATCTGTGCATTTTTATTTGGAACACTGATTGTATAATTTCCATCAAAATCAGTTGCTCCCGATGTTGAAGTTCCTTTCACGATCACATTTACTCCTGGAATCGGCACATTGGCTTTATCCTTAACAGTACCTTTTATTTTTATTTGTCCAAAGGATACAGCAGTACACATAAGGGCAATAAAAAATCCTATATATTTAAATTTCATATTAAGCTGTTTTATTTGTTAAATGTTACAACAGGGTTATAACCAACTATTTTTTTGTGATAAATACTCTTTCTAATTCTGTATCTAAAACTACTTTGTAAACTCCAGCAGCTGCAGGATATTTAGCATTACCATTTTCTCCTGGTGACATAGTTGCGATACCGTTTTTGATAAGTCTCCATGAAGGACTCCACCACTGACCTGTAAATGTTGCTTCCATTGTTCCTGTTAATGTGTATTCTCCAACTAATTGGTAAGGATTACTTGCGTTATTCGCCAAATGAAGTTTTGTAACTACCCATGCATTCCATGTATCCCAGTTAGCACCGTCGATTCCGCCACCGCAAACACTAACAAAAGGTTTTCTCAATGCTTCATCATCATGCCATAAACCATTTGCGACATCAGCCCAAACTTTGCTTGTTGGTGTGTATTTCTCTGCTGTATATTTAAGCGTGTTTGGATTTACTTTTATGATGTAATATCCTTTTGTTGGCAGAATAATTGGAGTCGAAGCAACATCATCAACCAATTCTCCAGATGTATTTAGACCAAAACAATGTGGAGCAAAATCTGATTCCTGACCTAAGAAATAAACCTCTTTATTGTCTGTATCTGCATAATATTTGAACTCGAAATCTTGTCCGTTTTTCTCATGGAAATACATTGGAACTCCAACTGCGTCTGTTGTAAGATTAGTGCCTTTTGGCTGATCGCATAAATAAATTGCAGGATATTCGTTTGTTGCAACAATATTAACATCTAATGATCCTGTATTTGGAATTGCAAATTTATCTTTAGCCGTAATTGTTAAAACATAATTGGCTGCCGTAACTGGCAATGTATAAGTCTTATTGAATGTATAAGATTGTGGAGAACCTTCTAACTGAATCGTTTCATCAATACCTAAATCTTCACATTTTACATTGATGTAATCAATTCCTGAATCGTCATTTACCACAAAATTTACTGGCATTTCATTGCTTGTTGACAATAAAATAACTGCTCCTTCTTTTGGCGTGATCATAGTTATTGTTGGAGCTGCAAATTCTCCATCAAGGCGTAAATTAATTTCCTCAGTTACAACATTTCCTGAAACGTCTGTAATTAATAATTTAATTTTGAAAGCTTCTGATGTTCCTCTATCCGAAGGAACTTCAAAAAAGTAACTTAAATCGTAAGATTTTAAAAGCGGATTTGTTGCGAAAGTAATCACTTTATCCAATGATAATTCTGGAATCTGAATTTCTACACTTTTTAATCCTAAGTCATCTGCAAGCGCAGCTTTAATTTCAAATTTTCTACTCGGAGCTCCATATATCTCTTTTGTAGAAACTACCACCGTAGGGTTATCAGAACTTGGATATCCTGAATCGTTATTTTGGCATCCGGTTACAAGAAAGCCAAAAAGGGCAAGAAAAAATAAAAATACATTTTTTTTCATTTCTTTAATTTTAAGGTTAGGTTAGTTAGTTTTCTTTCTAAAGCGAAAGTTTGTTTTATTCTCGTAGGTTATTCGAGGTTGTGCTATTTTTTTCTGAGGCAAGGAAAACAGCATTACATCATTATGTGGTCATTTTCATATTATATTGAGTTTGGTTAATTGTTTGATATTTCCTTTTTTTATTTTCTTTCAAATTGTACAAGTGTCTTTTTTAATTAACCCGCAGTTTATCTTTTTTAAACTGCGGGCTGATAAGTAATGTAAACCAACCACTACTGATCTAAAATTTAAAGAGTGCTCAGCTCTTTAAACAGATAACAAACTATCTTGAAATTAACACTTATGACTAACAGCAATAACCTAATTATCGATTGCTATTACTGCAAAGAAATGTTTAAATAACACTTTTAAGGAGGGGTAAAATGGAAAAAAAAGGAGGTCAAAATCGCAATTAACTATTATTTTGGAATAAATTTTATAGACTATTAAAAATTATGGCTGATTTTTTACAAAATATATAATTATTGAAAAAACAGCAGTTTTTCAGCTAAAACGTTTAAGTTGGATAAAAGATTTCACTTCTTCAGTAAAAAAAGAAGCAAATTATGCAGCATTAAAACTGAAGCTATTGATTATTTAATGATATTCAAGTCAGAATTGAATGACGTTTTATACTTTTTAATGTATTCTGAAGGAGTCATTCCAAAAAGTTTTACGAATTGCTGTCTGAAATATTTCGGATCTTCAAAACCGACTTCGGTAGCTGCTTGAGTGATATTCATATCTTCTGTCAGCATTAACATCGCCGCTCTTCTTATTCGCAAGGAACGAATAAAAGCATTTAAGGTTTGTCCCGAAATAATTTTGATTTTGGTATAAAGTGTTCTATGGCTCATTCCCATTTCAAGGGCAAAAGTTCGAATCGTAAAATCTTTTTTATGAATATTAGCTTCAACAATCTCGATACATTTTTTCAGTATCTCTTGATATTCAACTGGAACTTTTTGAGTATTTTCTTTTAATGTAATACTGTCTAAGAAATAAGTCCGCAAATTATGACGGTTTCGCAATAGCGATTCGACTCTTGCAGTAAGAATATCGTCATCAAATGGTTTTGTGATATAATCGTCTGCGCCTTCATTAATCCCTTGCAAATGCGTTTCAGGATTTTTAGACGCCGTCAATAAAATAACCGGAATATGCGATAAAGCGCTATCTTCTTTAATTTTTCGGCACAATTCCAAACCATCCATTTCTTCCATTGTAATATCGCTAATGACAAGATCTGGCATGTGTTTTTTAGTCAATTTTAAACCTTCTTCTCCATTTTCAGCACTGTATACAATATAATTATCAGCAAACAACTTAATCAGATACGCGCGAATTTCTGCATTATCGTCAACTATTAAAACAGTGCGTTTATCAGTCAACATGGTCTTTTTGAAATCGCTATCTGCAATTGAAGTTGTTGCTGTTGAAATTGGTTCTTCAATTTCATCTGGAATCAATTCGTCAAATAATTGGCTTCGCTGTGGTTTTTCATTTGTGATTTCAATATCTTCAAAATGACTGTTTCCTTTTAAAAACGTCAATTTAAAAGTGCTTCCTTTTCCTGCTTCACTGCTACAGGTTACAGAACCTTTGTGTTTGTCAACGAAATATTTAACGATATAAAGCCCGATACCGAAACCAGTTCCAACTGAAACTTTCGAATTGATCTGTTTGAATTTTTCAAAAATAAGATCAATGTCTTTTTTATCTATTCCGTCTCCGTTATCTGATATTTCAAGAAAAACTTCTTCATCACTTTCTGTCACAATCAAATTAATCTCGCCTCCAATTGGCGTGTACTTGAAAGCATTTGACATTAAATTGAATAGCGAAATTTCGATCTTTTCATAATCGCCAATAATGGTAATTTCGTGATCAGGAATTGTAAAATTATAATTGATACTTTTATCTTTCGCCTGATTTACAAAGCATTGATACACTTCATTCGAAAGATTATTTACATTGATTGGTGATAAGCGAAGAGAATCCGCATCATTTTCAGCTTTTCGCAATAAAAGCAATTGATCTACCAGACTCAAAAGTCTTCTGGCATTTCGGTGTGCAATTGCCAAATCGCTTCCTGAAGAACCGTTTTCTACAATTTCTTTCTGAACTGCTTTTTTTAACGGATTAATAATCAGCGAAAGCGGTGTTCTAAATTCATGCGAAATATAAGTAAACATAGACGACTGCTTTTCGGCAATCTCTTTTTCTTTTTTACTTTCAAGCTCGGCGATTTTGACCTTATACTTTAATTTTTCTTTGTTTTTATTGTAATCAAGATATAAAAATAAAAGTCCGCCAATTGCTGCTAAATAAAGTGTATACGCCCACCAAGTTCTGTACCACGGCGGCAAAACTTGTATAGAAACCAAACTGACTTCTTTATTCCATCCACCTTTAAAATTGGTAGTTTTGACTTTAAAAGTGTAATTCCCTTCTGGCAATCTTGAATAATTTGCTTTTCGGGCTTGACCCACATAATTCCATTGCTGATCCCAGCCTTCTAGAAAATAAGCGTAATTTATTTTATCTGCATTATTGTAATCTAAAGCAACAAATTCTAATGATAAAGTCGTTTGATCGTATTCCAAACTAACTTCTTTCGTTTTATCTGAATCAATATCAACTTCTGCTTTACTTTCTTCAATCAGCTGATTGTTAACATAGAAATCTGTTAACAACACATTATTTTTTTGATTAAAGCCTTTTATAGCCTGCGGATAAAAGATGTTGAAACCGTTTATACCTCCAAAAAGAAATTCTCCAGACGAAAGTTTGATTCCAGCATTAAAACTAAATTGATTGCTCTGAAGTCCATCGTTTACAGAAAAATTACGGAATGTCTTGCTCTTTTTATCATAACGGCAGATTCCGTTATAAGTGCTCATCCATAAATTTCCATCTTTATCCTCTAATAACCTTAAAATAGTGTTTGAAGGCAATCCATCATCGATTGTTAATCTTTTAAAAGTATTTGTTTTTCGGTCAAATAAAAGCAAACCACCTTCTTGCGTTCCAACCCAAAGATTTTTGTCTTTGTCTTCGTAAATACATCGAATAGGGTTTCCGATTGCTTTCTTAGTGATTTTTCTAGTATTTTTTTCGATAGATAAAAGAGAAGTATAATTTCCTGCCCACAACTTTCCATCTGAAGTTTCAGTCATGCATTGCAGGTTATCGATTCTTTTATCAAAAAGTTCAAAAGTGTCTTTATTTCGGTCCAAAAGATAAAGCGTTCCCTCATTTGTAGCACTTGCCCAAATATTTGCTTTTGAATCTTTAAATACAAACCAGATATTTTTTTCCGTTTGTTTCGTATGCGGATTATAACAAGAATAATGTTTTACACTATTATTACTCTTGCTTATTTTATTGATTCCTCCTGCCCAAGTAGAAATCCAGATATCGTTATTATGATCACGAACTATTCCCGTTATAAAACTGCTTGAAAACGAGTTTCCATAATTTGTGTACGTATTGTTTTTTCTATCCCAATACTTTAAACCTGCGCCATCTGTACCAATCCAAAGATTCTTTTTTTCGTCTTCGCAAAAAGATAAAATAAAGTTATCTGCTGGATCTTTAGCATTATAGCGAACACTTTTGAAATATTTTGGTGTATCACTCAGCATACTGATTCCGCCGCGAAGTGAACCAAACCACTTGTTACCCGATTTATCTTCGTATAAACTCCAAACCGAATTACTTTTTGCTAATTGTTCATTATAAGCAAGAAGATTTTTACTGTTTGGATTGATATAGAAAATTCCGCAGCCGTCTGTCGTGACCCAAGTTTTACCTTTTTTATCTACCAAAACATCAGTAACACTGCATTTATTAGTGAAATAATTTTCGGAAATGGTACCTGTTTTGGTATTCATTAAAAATAAACCTTCATCTGTTCCTAAAAGAAGATTCCCATCAGAAGAAAGTTTCATGGCTTTTACCCCAATCGAAAGCGGAAAAACAATTTTTAAGTCTTTTGCCTTGTAATTATAAACGCAAACTCCAACATTGCGAACATATATCCAGCATCCAGATTTCTCTTTATTTTCTTGAATTGCAATTGCATCATAATTGCTAATCGTAATTCTGTTTCCTAATGCATTTAGCGGAATATGTCTTCCTGTGAAAGAACCGTTTTCAAAAGCTAACAATCCTAATTTCTGTGAAGCGACCAAAACCAAATTATCTGATACTGAGCGCATCTGATGTATAATATCTTGAAGAACTTTTGGTTTATCGTCCCACAATGTATATTGAACGGTATGAAATGAGGCTTTTGTTTTATTGTAAATGCAGATTCCGCTGGTTCCTCCTACCCAGATATTGTTTCTAGAATCGCCTTCAATATTGTAGATTGTATTGAATAAAAGTGATTTTTTATCGTTGATTCTGTTTCTAAAAACCTTAAAATTATATCCATCATATCGGTTTAAACCATCGTAGGTTCCAAACCACATATAACCTTCTTTATCTTGATAAATTGTTATAATGGAATTATTAGACAAACCGTCTGATATGTCAAGAAATTTGACGGGATAATCCTGCGAATATCCTAAGGAAGAAAACCCTATTAGCAGTAGAAGATTTAGAACAAAATGCTTCAAAATGTACTTTTTTATATTCTGGTAATAAGTACAATTATAAGCTAATTTTAGGGAAATTTTATAAAAAAGAATGCAGAAGTCACAAACTTTCTGCATTCTAATTGAGATTTTATCTTTACGCTTATTTTTTTAATAAAGCATTCCCTACTGACTTCAAATTCTATGGGAATATTTTCATAAATAACAAACTGAAAAAAGTCTTTAAAATATTTTTTTAAACTTGAAAATAATTTATTCAATATACAGAATATTTAGATGCAATTATTTCAACATAACTATCGTTTCCTGTAACAATATAATGCTTTAAATCAAATCTCATTTTTGGGTCATACTTCTCAATATTCTCTTTTAAATAAGCTGAATCCATCACTTCGTAAAATCCTGAATCAAAAGGTTTTTCATTATCTCCAAAGTATTTGATTAAATAATTACTGTAATTTGACTCAAAAAAATTTAATGTTACGCATTTTACTTCCGCCACAATAAAAAAATCAATTTCTACACGAGAATATTCTTCATTACCATTTTTTATTACTTCAATAGCAATTTTTGCACCTTTAGATTCAGTATAAAACAGTTCAAGGTCAATGGTCGAAATTTTGAAATTAGAATTTAATGTTTTTAAAATAAGCATAACAAATTATAGCTGTTCAAAGGAAAAAAAAATAATAATTTTTCTTACAAATAGTCGGTTTTTAATAGAAACTAAAAAGAGTCTTACGACTTAGTTTATTAATCCAATAAAAACACGATCAATCCGCGCGCGCCGTGAGCTCCAAGAACTAATGACTGCTCGATATCAGCCGTTTTTGACGGACCAGCGATGAAAGTTCCGAAACCGTATTCCATGTTTCCAATTCTTTGATACGCTTGCTGCATTGTTGGCACAAGATCTTTTTTATGAACGATGATAGCTAAATATTGTGCAATGAAAGGCGCAACACGCTGTCCTAAAATATCATCCGTTACCCAAAGTCCACTGTTTTCTGCTACGCCAAAATGTGCTTTTACAACCGTTAATTCAACATCTTGAAGCGAATGCGGATCAACTGTTTTCCAATCTAAAGAAGCAATCTCAGAAAGTTCTGGAAGCGTTGTAATTAATCGTTTCTCCAGATTGTAATTAGATTTAATGTAATTGATAATTTCATTATAATCAGCAACTTCTACAGGATCTCCTCCAATTCCTTTTAAAACTGTTTTGTAGGTTTCTAATACATCAAATTGTTCAGAACCTAAAAGATTTAGATCAGGCAGTTCTGCAACCTCATTAGGCTGATTCAGTTTTATTCTTTTTAAAATTTCGCCTTTACTACTCATTCTTTTTATTTTTAGATTCTTTCGAATTTTTCTTGTACCATTCTCTAAAAGATTCTTCTGGAACATCTGGCATTTCGCGCTGATCGTACCATTTATTCATTTTATTATTGACCATTCCTGGAACGTTCTTCATTACAAATCTTCCCGATTTTCCAGCAATATTAAAAACTGTTGGATTCGCCAATACCGTCGCCATCGTTTTCATTGCAACCGTTTTGGCAGTTGGTGTATGCCCTTCTTTTACCAAAACCTGACGCCATTTGTACAATTGATCGTGAATATCAATTTTTACGGGACAAACGTTGGTACAAGAACCGCAAAGTGTACTTGCAAAAGGCAGATCGGCATTTTTGCTCATGTCTAAGTTTGGTGCCAAAATAGAACCAATTGGTCCTGCAACCGCATTGTGATAACTATGACCGCCGCTTCGTCTGTAAACTGGACAAGTGTTCATACACGCTCCACAACGAATACATTTTAATGAGTTTCTAAAATCTTCTCTTCCTAATTGTGTACTTCTTCCGTTATCCACAATTACGATATGCATTTCTTTACCGTCTCTTGGCTTCTTAAAATGACTTGAAAAAGTAGTAATTGGCTGTCCTGTTGCACTTCTTGCCAATAATCTCAAGAAAACGCCTAAATGTTCTCTTTTCGGAATCAATTTCTCGAATCCCATACAAGCGATGTGAACGTCTGCTAAGTGCGCGCCCATATCGGCATTTCCTTCATTCGTGCAAACTACAAATTCTCCTGTTTCTGCAACAGCAAAATTGACTCCTGTTAAAGCCACTTTTCTAGTCAAGAAGGTATTTCTCAAACTATGGCGAGCAGATTCTGTTAAATACTGCGGATTGAAATTTCCTTTTTCGGTACCCAAATGTTCGTGGAAAGTTTCACTTACATCTTCTTTCTTTAAGTGAATGGCCGGAAGTACAATATGACTCGGTGGTTCTTTTCGAAGCTGTACAATATATTCACCTAAATCAGAATCGATTACTTCAATTCCTTTTTCGGCTAAATAATCATTTAAATGGCATTCTTCTGTAAGCATCGATTTGGATTTCACCATTTGCTTTACATCATGTTTAGCCATTATAGAATGTACAATTTCGTTGTGTTCTTTGGCATCGGCTGCCCAATGTACAATTATTCCGTTTCGTTGAGCATTTGCCTCAAATTCAACTAAATAATCATGAATATTAGAAAGCACATTAAGTTTGATTTGAGAAGCTGTTTCGCGCAACAGTTCCCAATCTGCTATTTGGTGCGCTGATTTATCTCTTTTAGCACGCACAAACCATAACGTTTCATCGTGCCAATTGACACGCTCTACATCTTTATTGAACTTTGTTGCGGCTTCGCTGTGCTGTATTATTTTTTCTGATGACATTTTCTATTATTTAAAAGTCAATTTTGAAATGTTTATTTAACCGCAAAGTGCGCAAAGGAAAAAGCGCAAAGTGCGCAAGGATAAAAATTAGCTTTGCGAACATTGCGTAAAACTTTGCGCACTTTGCGGTTAAATTTTATACTCAACATTTATTTTTAGTTTTCGAGTGAATTTAATATTTCAGCAATGTGAATGGTTTTGATTCTGCTTTTTTGCCTTTTTAGAATTCCATCCAAATGCATTAAGCAAGACATATCTCCACCAGTAATATAATCCACATCATGACTTTCGTGATCTTTAATACGATCTTGTCCCATTTTTACAGAAACTGCTTCTTCGGTAACGCAGAACGTTCCTCCGAAACCACAGCATTCGTCTTTTCTAGTTAAAGCAACCAAATCAAGACCTTCTATATTGTGTAGTAGTTGTTCAGGTTTCGAGAAAAATGGTGCGTTTAATTCAGACATTTGCGAAAGCTTTAAACCGCGCTGACCGTGACAGCTTACGTGCATTCCTACTTTAAACGGAAATTTACCGTCTATGTGGTCAATTTTTAAAACGTCGGTTATAAACTCAGTAAGTTCGTAAACCGTATTTCGAATTGCTGTTGCCTTCTCTTCTTGTTTTTCGTCATGCAAATGGTCTTTTACATGCAAAACACAACTTCCCGAAGGACAGACGATATAATCAAATCCAGAAAAATTGGCAATAAAATTGGCGTCACATCCTTTTGTTAAATGTGCGTAACCGCTATTTGCCATTGGCTGTCCGCAGCAGGTTTGCCCCATCGGAAATTCGACGTCACAACCTAACTTTTGTAGTAATTCGTAGGTTGCGATTCCTACTTTTGGATAAAATTGGTCGACATAACAAGGTATAAAAAGTCCAATTTTCATGTTGTAGTATTTAGTGTGTTGTTCATTTTGGCGTGTACTGTAAAAATGTAAAAAATACGTTTCTCAGCAAATTTACAACATACAGATCGTTTTTACCTAATGTTTATAGAATTTCAAGTCAATTAAATCGTTCTGAATTGGTTTTGGATTCCAATTATCATGAATCGCCAATGCTGCACCCAAAGCACTCGCCTGCGCCATCGAAGCGGCATAGACTTCAATATCTGGAAAAGCTTCTGCTAATAAATTCATATAAATTGAATTTTTACTGAAACCTCCATCCACAAAAATCTTTTTTACAGGACTATTATGAATTACCAAATTGGTAGAAAAAACTTGCTGTTCTACCAAATCCAGCATTAATTGGTGATAGGCTGTTTCGTAATTTTTATAATGTGAAAGATCTCTTTTTTGAAAAGGGCATTCTTTCAGTATATCAAAATTATATTTCTTAGGATAAAAAATTTGATAATTAAGCGCTCGCAAATTGGCTACAATCTTCTTGTCAAAATAAACTTCTTTGTAGGTATCAACTGGAACATTAAAGTGCTGCGCCAAACGTTTGGTTTGCACTTCGTGCTCGTTTCCTGCAAATAATCGTGCCGCTTTTACGGGTTTCTCTGTGTACTGCATATAACACAGACAATCGTTTTGCGATTCGTCAAAAGTTAAAGGCTTATTATTGAATGGATTTAAAGAAATACTCCAAGTTCCTGTAGACAACAATACAAAAGGTTCTGTAAAATTGATTGTATACGGAATAATGGCCGATGAACTATCGTGAAGACCAACTCCTATGGCCAGATCATCACGAGTCATAATGACATCTTTTCCAAAATGAATTGGTGGTATTTTTCCTGAAATACCCTCTTCTTTCAACCATTTATGGTATTTCATTTTTTTGAAATTCCACAAATTGGTATGGCATCCAATACTGGTAATATCAGCGTATGCTTCATTCGTCAAAAGAAAACTTAAAAACTGTGGCAAGTGTAGACAGTATTTTACATTTTCGAATATTTCAGGCTTTTGTTCTTTCAGTCGGTAAATCTGCATTCCCGAATTTAAACTGCCCAAAACAGGAGAAGCTGTTTTTACAGCAAACTTTTTTTCTCCTTTGTATTTTTCATAGAAATGAGATTTTAATTCCTCTGGATAATCTTTTAAATAATTATACAGAGGAGTTAAAACTTTTCCGTTCTCGTCTATATAAACAAAACTTGCTCCGTAAGTGCTGAAATTGATGGCTTTTAAAACATAATCCTTAAGCTCTTTTATTTCAGATAATCGATCTAAAACCCAATTTTTAAGTACTTCGATATCTTCGCAGGGAAATCCATCTTCGTCTGCGGTTTCCTCCAGATTAACCGATTTCTCCCAGACAATTTTATAATTTTCGTTAAATAAAAAAACCTTTTTGTTTGTTTTACCAATATCAAAAATCGCAACTACATTCATTTTTTTAATTGTAAATTGTTAATTATCAAATGTTAATTATAGTTCACAATTTATAATTAACAATTAATAATTTATAATTATAATCCAGTTGCCATTGTTTTTAAACCTCTTTCTTCGATAAGATTTTGTCTTACTTGAATCGAACGGTATAATGCTACAGGGTTTAAAGCCGCTCCAGAACGAAGACGAGCTTCGGCAACTAATGCGCGAACATCTGTACGGAAAGCATTTTGAAGAATTTCCTGTGCTTTTACCACGTCATTTTCTTCTTGTGCTTGTTCCAATGCTTTTCTATCTACAGAAAGTGCCTGAGCATAAGCAATCATAATCGCTTCAACAGATTGCAATAAATCTTCTAATGGATCTTTGATGTTGTGAGAAGCGTCGATCATCCAACCTAAATCTTTGGCGTGATTCATTCCTCTGGCATCCATTCCTTCAACTAATTCATTAAAAATCAAGAACAATTGATATGGTTTTAATGCGCCTGCAGTTAAATCGTCATCACCGTATTTTGAGTCGTTAAAGTGGAATCCGCCTAATTTGTTTTCCATCAATAATAAAGAAACAATCTGCTCAATATTAGCATTTGGAAGGTGGTGGCCTAAATCGACTAAAGTCTGCGCTTTGTCGCCTAACTTTTTAACATACGAATAAGACTGCCCCCAATCAGCTACTGTCGTAGAATAAAAGTTAGGCTCAGCACATTTGTATTCTAAAAATAATTTCCAGTTTGAAGGTAATGCATCGTAGATTTCTTCTAAACTTTCTAATGTATTTTGATAAGCTTTTCTAAAGTTTAATTGTCCTGGGAAGTTAGAACCATCTGCCAACCAAATTGTTAATGACTCAGATCCTAATTCGATTCCGTGTTTAATAACTTCAATATTATGAGCAATTGCTTGTTTGCGAACCGCTTTGTTTACATTTTGTAAAGAACCGTATTTGTAAGTGTGCTCAGAGCTTGCTTGATCTTGAAAAGTATTCGAATTCATAGCATCGAATTTTAATCCGTGCTGATTTGCAAGTGTTTTGATTGCTTTATAATCAGTTGGAATATCCCACGGAATATGAAGTGAAATAGCTCCCGAAGCATTGTTTAATTTGTGAAGCAAACCAACATCTTCGATTTTTTCTTCTAAAGAACGAGGTTCTCCTCCTCCAGCGAAACGTCCAAATCTTGTTCCTCCTGTTCCTAAAGCCCAAGATGGAATGGCAATTTGAAAGTCGATTAATTTTTGAATAATCGCTTCTGTATCATTAATTTCTGATGCTGTAAAAACTAATTTATTTTGGTGTTTTTTTAATAAATCCTCGTTATGAGATTCGATGTGGTTTGATCCGATTAACATAGTTATTGATATTTTAATAGAGTTTACAATATATAAATTTTATATGTCTAGTATATTTATTTTAACACATAGTTCTGCCGTTTTAATACCGAAATTTTTGACGCTGATTTTACGGATTCGCTATCGCGAAAACGCTGATTGACGCAGATTTTATTTTCTGGTTTCACGCAGATTTAAAAAGGATTTTAGCAGATAACGCAAATCTTTTTTTAATCATCTAAAAATTAAAATCTGTTAGATCTGCTTAAATCTGTCTAAATCTGCGTGAAACAAAAAAATCCTTCTTTTTCAGCGTTTTCGCGATAGCGAATCCGAGTTATCTGCGTTCTATATCTTAATCTTATGTGTTTTAAATATTTTTTGAACTTATAATTTCTATAGCTGTTAAACTCTGGTTGTACTTCACTTTTTTGTTAAGTTTTCTTTGTTAAAGCGAATTGTTATATGCTAAAAAAATCTAACGTTCGAAAGAATTCGAACGCTAGACCACAAAAAACCACTTTTGCTTAAACAAACTTATATAAAAAACCTAAACAATCTTTATCTATAAAAGCCCATGGCAACGCCACCGTCTACGTTTAATGCGTTTCCTGTAGATTTATCAAGTAAACCTCCAACAAAAGCATAACAAGCGTTAGCAATATCATCTGGCAATATGATTTCGTTTAATAACGTACGTTTTGCATAGTAAGCCGGAAGTTCTTCAACTGTAATTCCGTATGCTTTTGCACGACCTTCTGCCCATCCGCCAGACCAAATATTGGAGTCTGAAATTACAGCATCAGGATTTACTGTATTGACACGAATTTTATCAGCTCCAAGTTCAGCAGCCATTAAACGTGTTAAGTGCGCTTGTGCCGCTTTTGCCGAACCATAACCTGGATTATTCGGACCAGCAACAACAGCGTTTTTAGAAACGATATTTACAATATCTCCTCCAAAACCTTGTTTGCGCATTACTTCGATTCCTGCTTTAGAAACAATAAATTGTCCTTTTACCAAGATATCATATAATCTATCCCACTCTTCTAAAGTGTGTTCTGCGATAGATTTAGAAATACTGATTCCAGCATTATTTACCACAATGTCAACACCTCCAAAAGCTAAACAAGCTTCGTCTAATGCTTTTTCTGTGCTTGCTTCATCAGTAACATTCAACAAAGTGCTAGAAACGGCATCTTTACCAAAAGCTTTAATAAACTCAGCAGATGCACCTTGCAAACGCTCTTCATTAATATCATTAATTACGACACAAGCACCTTCCTGCGCGAATTTTTTAGCGATAGCTTTTCCAATTCCGCCTGCAGAACCAGTAATTAAAGCTACTCTTCCAGATAATGCTTTTGGTTTTGGCATACGCTGTAATTTTGCTTCTTCCAATAACCAATATTCAATATCAAAAGCTTCTTGGTGAGGCAAAGAAGTATATTCAGAAACTGCTTCAGCACCTTTCATCACGTTTACAGCATTGATATAATATTCAGATGCCAAACGTGCCATTGTTTTATCTTTAGCAAAAGTGAACATACCAACTCCAGGATATAAAATCACAACCGGATTTGGGTCACGCATTGCCGGCGAATTTGATTTTTTACATGCATTGTAATAATCTTTATACATTGCACGATAAGCTTCAAATGCAGGAGCTAATTTTGCTTTCACAGCTGCAACATCAGATAAATCTTCGTTTGGATCTAATTCTAAAACCAAAGGACTGATTTTAGTTCTTAAAAAGTGATCTGGACAAGATGTTCCTAATGGAGCTAATTTCGCCAAATCATTCGAATTAATAAATTCCAAAACTCTTGCATCGTCTGTATAATGGCCAATCATTTGACGTTCTGATGAACAGAAACCTCTTAAAATCGGCGCTACTTTTGCTGCTTTCAATTTACGGTCTGCTTCTGGAAGACTGTCGATTTTTTTACCTCCAAAAACTGGACGTTTCTTTCCGTAGTTATCTTCCAAATAAGAAGCACATTTCTCGATTACTTCCAGCGTATTGATATAACTATCAAACGCAGTGTCTCCCCAAGTAAACAAACCATGAGAACCTAACATGATTCCGCGTAGTTTTTTACCGTTTTTCTCCGCTTCTTCTAAACAAGCTCTCAACTGAAGACCAAGATCAAATCCTGGACGTTGCCAGCCTACCCAGCCAATTTCTCCGTTGAATAACTCTTCTGTGATTTTCTTTCCATCTTTCGCTGCAGCGATAGCAATTGCCGCGTCTGGATGTAAGTGATCAATATGTTTGAATGGAAGAAAACCATGTAAAGGCGTATCGATAGAAGGCGCTTTTGAAGCCAAATCAAAAATACAGTGGTTGAATAATTCTACCATTTCATCTTCAAACTCAATACCTCTGTAAACATTTTCAAGGTTACGAAGTCTGTCTAAATACAAAGCCGCACAACCTGATTTTGTCAATGTTCCAATATCACCGCCAGAACCTTTAATCCACATTACTTCAGAAGATTCTCCCGTAAGAGGATCTTTGTCGGTAATTTTTACAGAAGTGTTTCCACCTCCGTAGTTGGTCAATCTTAAATCAGCTCCTAACAAGTTAGAACGATAAATAAAAAGCGCTACTTCATCACCTGCTAGTTCTGCTGCCTTAGCTTCATCCCAAAGGTAGCTTACATGCTTAAAATTCATATCATTAATTGTGTTTGTATTCGACATATAGTATTTTAAATTATTTCTTGTATTTATAATGAGTTACCAATTCCTACCAAAACGATTGCAAGCATAATAAGCCCGATTCCCCAGAAAAAAGTTCTTAATGTTTTTGTGGAAACTCCTTTCCATTCTTTCAAATAAAATCCCCAAAAGTTTGCTGTTAAAATGATAGTTGCCATATGCAGAATCCATGAACTGGCACCATTTCCTAGTTTGCTTTCTCCCATTCCGTAAAAGAAAAACTGTAAAAACCACATGGTTCCAGCAAGAGCAGAAAACAAAACATTTTTAGTTATTGGAGTAGATTTATCAGTATAGTTTTTAATTGATTTATTTTTAAAATTCAAGTAAAGACACCAGATAAAATTGGTTGTAAGTCCTCCCCAAAGCAGAACTACATAAGTCACATTGTTTTGAAATAACGGATTAGCCCCATTTACAACAGCTTGTTCTGCCATTGATTTTCCAGCTTCGATTCCGTAATTAAAAAATGAACTTAAAATTCCTGAAATCACGGCTACAATGAGACCTTTTACTAAATTGAAGTCTTTATCCTTATCTTCGTGACCTGTTGCAAAATCCTTTTCTTTCAGCATTCCTGCTTTTCCAGAAATGGCAATTCCTATTAGATATACAACCACACCCAATAAAACGATCTGCCCGCCAGTATTCGTAAGCATGTGAGAAAATGAAATCTTCCCTTCTGTTGGAACAATATCATAATAAATTGAAGGAACCAAAGCTCCAAATGCAGAGCAAAATCCTAAAGTAATTGAATTTCCTAAAGACATTCCTAAGTAGCGAACGCCCAAACCATAAGTTAAACCGCCAATTCCCCAGATTAATCCCATTGTAAAAGTGAAGGTTTTAATAGATGGAGAAGCAGTAGCAATAATTTCTGTAAAATTTGGAATCGTTAGATAAGCTGCAACTGGAGGAACAATTAGCCAAGAGAAAAATCCTCCCACAAGCCAATAGCTTTCCCAAGCCCAGTCTTTTACTTTTTTAAAAGGCATATAAAAACTACCTGAAGAAAATCCTCCGATAGAATGAAAAATGATTCCTAATAATGACTCCATATTATTGTTTTTGGTTTAGGTTAGGTTTGTTAGTGATTTGGTTTTGTAAAATAAGAGAATGTAAAAAAGAAAACTGTCCTGTACTATCCTTTATGGTTTTCGTATTTTTTGTTAAAACTAGAGATTATTAGAAATAACAGCCAGCATTTTTTGGGTAAATAAATTTAAAATGGCTACTTTAGCAATCGATTTCGTAATTATTGAATCCGCATTCGGGTTAAAATTTAGAAATTATAAAAAAAAGATTACAAGCCTTAGCAAATTCTCTTTTTTGATAAGTAAAATAATTTTGCTCGTAAGATTATTTGATTAAAGAGATTTTTTTAATAAAAGTTAGATTTAAAAGTGAGTTTCGTTGAAACACGAAGCAGATTTCCTCAAATGAACATGATTAAACTTATTAAAATAGACGAAGATTCGAGAGTTCCTAAATACAAACAAATTGTGGACTCTATTCTTCAGAACATTGCCAACGGAAATTTAAAAATCAATCAAAAAATTCCTTCTATAAATAGTTTCAGCGAAGAATTTTATATGTCTCGCGATACTGTAGAAAAGGCGTACAATATTTTAAAGGAACGAAAAATCATTTCTTCGATTAGAGGAAAAGGCTATTATATTACAAGAACTAAGCTTGAATCTAAAGTCAATATTTTGTTTTTGACCAATAAGCTGAGCTCGTATAAAATGAAAACTTACAGTTCATTTATTAATACTTTGGGAGCTAATGCACTCGTTGATCTTCAAATTTATCATTGCGATGAAACTCTGTTTTTGAATATTTTAGACAAATTTGAGGGTGCTTATGATTATTATGTGATTACAACACATTTCAAAACAGACGAACTGAAACACTTAAGTTTTACTGATGAAGTTGTTGCAGCAATAAAAAACATTCCGCAAGAGAAATTAGTGATTTTAGATAATATCAAATTGGGTGCTGGTGATGAAGTGATTAAAATCTATCAGGATTTTGAAAATGATATTTACAATGCCTTGAAAGAAGGTTTATCTAAAATCATGAAATACAAACGCTTAATATTGGTTTATCCAGACAAAGCTGTTTATCCTTATCCAAGAAGAATTTTACACGGATTTAGAAAATTCTGCGTAGAACATGAAATCAATTTTGAGATTCTGAGTGAAGTTTATGATGATATGATTTTGAAAAAGGGTGATTTGTTTATCACAATCGAAGAATCTGACCTTGTAAATCTAATGAAGCAAATTCGCGATGAGGAATTTGTTTTAGGAAAAGAAATTGGCGTAATCTCATACAACGATACACCTCTAAAAGAGTTATTAGGAATTACAGTAATGTCAACTGATTTTAATATCATGGGGGAAACCGCTGCCCGAATGATTTTGAATAAAGAAAAAGGTCAGGTAAAAGTGCCTTTTAATTTTATTGATAGGAATTCTATTTAAAGTTCTAAGTCGCTGAGATCCTGAGTTTTTTGAATGTAATCAAAACCTCCAAAATATCAAATATCTTGGAGGTTTTGATTTTTTTTTGAAATAAACAAAACACAATCCAACCTTTTTGCAATTTATTGTATCCTTATAATAAAAGGAAAACTATGAAAAACATACGCTACATTTTGTTGGTTCTATTTTGTATTTTACTCAATTCCTGCAAAGCAAAACTAATATATTGGCCTTATCCTGACACTCCTTATACTCAATTTTTAGACGGCTCTACATCTGGTGTAATGGTTACCAAAACCCAGCAAATTCTGATTCCTGCAAAATATGGTTGGATAGATCGATATTTGACAAGTGACAGTTATCCTCCAAAATCAAAAGATATTTTTTACTTTGGATCTTATAGGGCGGATACTGCTTTAATTTATGTGAAAAGTTTCCTTTTTAATGTAAATGGCAAATTGTTATATACTTTTGATGAAGGCGAAGATGTAAAATCACTTTTTTACCACAATAAACAACTTTACCTTATCACTAAAAAACAGCTTTGGGGTAAGGAAAAAATGCCAGGCGAAATCAATATGATAAATTGCGATGATAAATTATTTCGCTTAGACGCAAATAAAAATAATGCCGTTGAACTTTGCACTTATTCTTCAATAACTCATCTTGGCAAAAATATGATTTATATTAAGGATAATAAGCAGTTTGGGTGTTTTGATCTTAATTCTGATACAAAAATTCTGTTCAAAAACCATACTCGAGGATTTCAAAAATATTTATATGTAAAAGACAAAAATGAAATATGGACTCAGATAGACAAATCAGAAACCCAAAAAACAAATGAATATTACGATACCGTTATTGACAGTACATTAAACGTAAAACCTAATTCTGCTAAAAATGTTATAAGTGGCGATAAAAAATATTATTTTTCTGAAACTGAAAAAGGAATACAGATTATTGGTTTTGATGGAACTGCTTCTCCATTTGCATACCCTTTTCTTGAACCGGTTAAAAACAGTGTAATGTATGGCGCTAATATTTATTTTGGCAAAGAAATTATTCTAGATAAACTCTTTGTTTTTTCACCTCAAAAACAAGGAGATATAAAAGGCATTATAGATCTAAGTGGAAAAATTATCCTGCCAGCAGAATTTTCCAAAATTTCCATGAAAGATTTAAGTCCTACTACACAACCAAGTCCAGAGCTTATAAATTTTTTCAAGAATAATAACTTACTCAGTTTTCACTATTTTACAATTAAAAACGAAGGAAATTATAATTTGTATTCCATATACAATCCAGATGGCAAGGAAATTATTAACTTCAAAGACAAAGGCAATAATTGCTCGTACCAATTTGATTTTATGGAGAAAAAGAGATTGCAAATTAAGTTTTATAGCAGTGATGCTACTAAAACATATGATTTAAACACAAAAGAATTAATTTCTAATGAGCTAAGACGAAAGTAAAAACGCTTTTGTAAATTAAATCCCTTTTAAAACCAATACTAAAAATGAAATATCAAAAATTACTTCTATTCTTCTTTTTTATAACCTTCTGCACTAATAATCTATCAGCGCAAGAAATAAAGATAAAATTTGACAGATCAACATGTCAGCTTAATGAAAATATTTATGTCAGATACGAGATTCCCGTTGAATTTAAATATAAGCGCGATTCAATTCAGAAATTAGATTTAAATCAATTTGATAAAATTGGTGGTCCTGCAAACACATATAGTGCAACGACTAAAGATAAAACCGTAACTTCTTATCAAACTGCATTTTCTTATTCGTTTAAAGCAATTACGCTAGGAAAGCAAAAACTGCCTCAGTTATTTGTTCTCTATAAAGGTCAAATTCTAAAATCGCCTGAAACTTATGTAACTGTTGTTAACGATCCTTCAGTCAAGGTCGAGTCAAAATTTAAAGAATATATAGGTGGACATTTATTTCATATAAGCCTGCCATTTTATATGCGTAAAACCAGCGGAATAAATTCATATTCGGCAATAGAATATACAAGTATTGAAAATAACGTCTTTGGAAGTGTAATATATGAAACCAAAGAAAATTTGGCATTATCTGGTGAGACTTACTCTTCTATAAATGACTTTTGTAAAAGTCTGGTAGATGATTTTTTTGAGCAACAAGAAAAAGAAGCTTCAAAGCCAGTTTATTTTACAAAAGGGTTGATAAATTTTATGGAAACAGATGTTTCCTATTACGATAAAGAAAGAAAACAAAAGTTTTACTACTTCATTGGTGTTGCCGAAACAAAAACCACTTTCTACACTTTCATTTCGTGGGTGCCGATAGAACGAAAAAATACATTTAAAGCTGATTTTCAACAAATACTTTACAGTATTAAAGACTAGTCAAATAATCAATCCTTTAAAGAATTTCGTGACTACTTTTATTTATAAAAAAACCTCGTCGATTGACGAGGTTTTAGTTGTATTATTTTTTTGATTCTTCGATAGAAACTTTTCTAAACTCTTTTAAAAGTTTTTCAATTTCCAAAGTCGATTTACGTGCTCTTGGTCCAGCAGCTTTAATTCCTTTCTCAGTTAAAGATTCTGCTTCAGCTTTGAATGTTTCAATTTCGGCGTTGATTTTTACTAATAAATCTTTCATGCTTATATATTGTTAAATTAAGCCACAAAAATAAAAGTTTGTGTGATAGTTACAACAATTTTGCTGTTAAATTTAATGCAGTTTTTCATTCATTTTCTTTACAATAAATTGACTTCTTGTTTTTCTAAAACATCACAAAACACAATGCACTAACAATCAAATACTTATTATAACAACTTTTAAATCATTCCTATTTTAAGGCTTTGTAGAAAGTATTGCAAGCAATAATATTTTCTTTCACATATTGTCTGAAAGTACTTCTATTTGTTAATTTCTCCAGAGAAAAATTACCCCAAAAGGGAGAAAAATCCTCACCAGACTGTTTAGAATACTTCAATTTTAATCTCGATATGGAGGATTTAGAAGGCTATTTTTTTCAGTTTTACTTTTCTCTTTCTTTCAGTTTATAACGTCCAGTTATCTAATTTCAACTTTTATTTTAACAGAAAGCTGTTTTGCCAAATTCGTAACATAATTGGTAAAAAATGCCGAATCATTAAACCCCTTGTCTGCACTCAATTCCCAAGCTGCAATTGCATAATAACTAATTTCTTTATTATCTTGAACGGTTAATTTAGCCAAATAAGAATCTGTTAACTGTCCTGTTTTCGGAGCTTCAATATAACCTTGGTAAATAGCTGCAGGAACCAAAATTGCCGTCCCTAAAATCCATTGACGTTCGTAAGTTAAATAGTCATGCTGAATAAGGCAAATCCAATCTCCAGACTCAATTACCTGAAGCGGGTTTTTATTATTTAAGTTAGAAATTGCCGCTAAGAAAGTTTCCTTTCCCTTAATCCCTTTAATCGAAACTGTATTTTTATAACCGTACATTCCCGGCCAGATAGAAGTAGTTTCCTGAACTTGATATAAATTATTGGTCGCTTTCCAGTTTTCGTAATGATAGCTTAAAACAGAATTTACTGGACCTTCGCTTACAATTTTAAAAGTTGTTTTTTCAACATTATTAATAGTATCGTTTCCTAAAATTCCAAGTCGGTTAATTTTATTATCAATCCATAAAGCATAACCTCCTAATCCAACTGAATTTCCAACAGGAAAAATATCTCGGCCCCAATCGTACATTACATGGTAATTGTCTTCAACCGCGCCTTTATCATTTATTCCAACATTTTCTGGTGTTATGCCTGGAAGTTTTTTACCGAAAACATCTTTTGAGTTTCTTCCATCCAAATAATGTCTAAAACCTACTTTATCATTTTCCCACGTTGGCCCATCAGTTTGATATTTTTGATAGCCTAACTTTTTATGAACCTGATCTGCCATTAAAACTTCTTGCGTATCTGGATGAACCGGAAGATTCTTCCCTTCCCTTTTTCCAAAACGAACACTTGTTTTTACTGTAAATTTCGGATCTGTATTAGACCATTTTAATTGTAAAGTTTTTTCTTCATTTGGCAAAAAATCAGCAGTAAAAAAAAGTTCATCCCATTTTCCATCTCCATTAAGATCATTTACTTGTGCTGGAATTGTATCGGTTTTAAAAAGCAAAATCGGGAAAGTTCCCTTTTCATTACCAAGATCATCTTTTTTTATAGAAATTGCCTTTTGTGATAGCGCTAAAGAACTGCTATTTTTTAAAACAATTGTTTTTTCCGAAACCTTTTGAGAAACTCCACAACTAGTTAAAAAGGCTGTTATTAAAGTAATTGGAAGATAAAATAATACTGCTTTTTTCATTCTATATTTTTTTAGAACAATTTAAGAGTTTTAATTGTTATAACAACACTTAAAAATAAAAACTTTGTTTTAGAATTCCTACACTATTATAAAAAAAAGCAGGATAGAGAAATACCCTATCCTGCAAACAAATGCACAAATTTTATAGAATAAGTGCGTGAAAAAATATAAAAAAATAAAATAAATTACATTAAAAAATACATTGCCTTATAATATTCCTGAAGTTTTGTCTTAGAAATTTTAGATGCTATAAAAGGTTTGTTTTCTGTTTTGTGATCCAATTTCTTTCTAAAAAAAGCATTCAGTTCTTTCAGAATTTCATTTCTAGTTTTAGATTCATCAATTAGAATAAAATTATTTGCTACTTCCAAAAATGAGACACTTCTAAAGAATTGAACATTAAATAAGCAAACCAAAACATTTGGTTCGTTTTTTTCCTGTGATAAAAAGTTAAGCAATTCTTTCCTATCATGTATTGCATAAACTATATGATCAAACTCTTTTTTTTCGTTTTCAAATAATAAAGATTCTTCAAAGAAATCAAACTCTTCTTTAAATCTTCTTTTAAACATTTTTAAAAAGACTCCATTGTTATCGTACACTAAAACCTGTTTCTTTTGCATTTTGATCTATTAAAAACATATTGCAAAACTAACTAGGCTGCGAAAAAACAATTACCCCTATAAGTCAGAAAATTAATATGATAAGCCATTTTTATTCATTTTAAACTTTTATAATGTGAGTTACATTCTTTTCAACAAAAGCCAATAGTTCTTCCATTTTTCTAAAATCATAATCTTTATTAGAAATTGAGATAATATAATTGTTTCTACCTCTAACATACAGGAATAAAAAATTTTTAGTCAAAATTGCTTTTTCAATCGATGTCCATTTATGAGTAAGTTCTCCCAATGGAGATTTGACAAAAATTTCTAAGCTCGTAAATGTAATTTTATATCTGTTATGAAATCTATCAGATTTTAGAAATCTCTTAGTCAGCTGAAAACCAATTTTCGAAATTGTATTTATAAAAGAATATTCAATTACAACGAAAAAAACAATTAAAGCTAAGCTTCTTATTAGCCAAGCAGAAATATCCTGATCTTCATTAATATAAGCAAAATCAAAAAAGATGAGAACCAACAAAAAGAAAAGTGAAATAAATATGAATCGGTCTCGAAACAAATGCTCGAAATACATTTTGTTTAATTTTCTGATCTCAGAAATATTCAATTCAAACTCTAATAAAAAGTTAGTGGTATTCATTTTTATACGTTCAGATATATTTTACAACAAAAGTAGTTTCACCATATTTTTAATTAGGGCAATAAAGTTTTTAAAATATTAGAATAAGACTTTTTTTTCTCCTTATAAATAAAAACAGAAGCGATTTTGTACACAAAACTTTTCTTTTACTCTACCTTAAAAAGTCAAAAAAACAATAAAATAAGACGTAAAAACAAATGTTATTTATTTTGTTTTCAAATAGTTATCTAAACAATGTGTTTTATTTTAAGTACGAAAATATTTACTTACTTTTGAATCGAATTCAAAATAAAGAAAATATTTTCCTACAATGTGTTTACTGTCAACTGAAGAAAATTTAAGAGAAAAAATTAAAGAACTTACTTGTCTTTACGAAATTTCAAAGATTATTTCAAAATCAAATTCGATCAACATCCAAACCCTGCATGATATTATCATGAGCATAAAAAATGCGTGGAGATATAGTGCAGATACTATTGTCGAAATTCATGTAACAGATTATCATTTATCTACTTCACAACAAATGGAAGAAAGTATTTCCCAATCTAGTTTTATACAGGTAAATAAAGTGGACTGCGGACATATTAAAGTACATTATCCAGCTAAAAAATATACACAAAATGACTTTGACGATGATGAACAAAAACTTCTTGATACCATTGCAATTGAGGTTGGAAATTATATTGAAAAATATCAAACATTAGAACGAAAGGCTTTATTACGCAAAACTATTGAGCGAATGGAACGCCTTACTCTCCTTGGGGAAATGACGGCTGGAATTGCTCATGAACTAAACACACCTTTAGGTAATATTTTAGGTTTTGCAGAACTGATAAAAGAGCAAAATATTGATTCTGATATTGATGCAGACATTTCAATCGTTATTAATTCGGTTATCTATTCGAGGGAAATTGTCAAAAAACTAATGTTCTTTTCTTGCGAAATGCCTCAAAAATTAGAATCACAAGAAATAAAACCAATTATAGTTTTTGCTTTATCATTCCTAAAATCGAATTTTCAAAAAAAAGGCATCAAAACTGAATTAATTTTTAAAGATGAAAATGTTATTGCAAAAGTAGATTCGGTTCAAATTACTCAAGTTCTATTTAATCTGCTCATAAATGCAGTTTATGCATCGCCAGAAAAAAGCATCATCAAAATTATTGTGGATCATGATGAAAACAATTTATACCTAAAAATTGAAGATCAAGGAACAGGAGTTCCAGATACTATTAAAGAAAAAATATTTGAACCTTTTTTTTCAACCAAACCAGTCAATTATGGCTGCGGATTAGGTTTAAGTGTAGTTCATGGAATAATCAAAAACCATAATGGAGAGATTATTTTACAGGACAATTTTCCAAACGGAACCATCTTCATAATCAGAATCCCATTAACTTAAAAGCAAAATGAATTCTAAAAAAGAAAATATATTGGTTGTTGATGATAACAACGATATGTTAGATCTCATTCAGAGACAATTAAAAACTTTTAATTATCGCACTTATAAAGCTTCTTCTGTAAACGAAGCGATCGAAGTTTTAAAAAATACAACTATCGATTTATTAATAAGTGATCTTAATATGCCAGAAATTAATGGCATGGAATTATTAAAATATACTGACGAACATTATCCTGCTATACCAAAACTAGTGATATCTGGTGTTCCGTCTATTCCAAGTGTTGTTTGCGCAATCAAATCTGGTGCATTAGATTATTTAACAAAACCATTTACAAGCGACGAGCTGTATAAAGCAATTAGAAGTTCACTGGTAAAGAATAACCTTCTTGCTAATGATTTTCATTCAAAAAATGAGGATTTATATAGCAATATTATAGGTAAATCTGTCCATTCTAAAAATGTTGTTGAAATAATCGAACGTGTAAAAGACACTAAAGCAACTATTCTCATAGAAGGCGAAAGCGGAACAGGAAAAGAACTGATTGCCAGAGCTATTCATTTTACAAGTAAAACAGCTCATAAACCTTTTATTGCTGTAAATTGTGGTGGAATTCCCGAAAATTTGGCTGAATCTGAATTGTTTGGTCATATTAAAGGTTCATTTACAGGAGCTATTGAAACCAAAACTGGTTTATTTCAGGCAGCTTCAGGTGGCACCATTTTTTTAGATGAGATCGGCAATACTCCTTTATCACTACAAATTAAACTTTTAAGAGTCATTCAAGAAAAAGAAATTCTAAGAGTTGGCGCTACAAAACCTGAAAAAATTGATGTTAGAATTATCTCTGCAACCAATAGCAATTTGGAAGAAATGATAGCAAAAGGTCTCTTTAGAGAAGATTTGTACTACCGTTTAAATGTTGCCAATATAAAAACTACACCATTAAGAGAGCGAAAGGAAGATATTCCCTTATTAATAAAAACTTTTATTGATAAATATTCTAACGAATATAATAAACCCGGAATAAAGATAAATGAAAAAGTAACAGAAGTTTTGTTGCGATATGATTGGCCAGGCAATATAAGAGAACTTGAAAACATTATCCAGAGAATGATTATTATGAGCGATGATCTCATTACATTAAATCAAGTTCCTGAAAACTTGAAGTATCACATTCCTACTTCACCTGAAATTCTGAAATCCTTAAAAGAATACGAAAAAGAGCAAATCTTAAAAGTTTTGGCATTTGTCAATCATAATAAAACAAAGGCAGCCCAAATCTTGCAAATCGATCGTAAAACCATAAATCAAAAAATAGCTTAAATCGAGTATTTTTTCCCCATGCGATCATAAACTACCTACCTAATTTTATACAAAAAAAGACATTCTGTTTTTAATCTGCTGATTTTCAATATATATATATTTCGAGGCACATTATTTGCCCTTAAAAGACAAAAATGTATTAAAATAAATCAAATTAATTAAAAACATATTCTTCATGAAATCGACAGATTGTCAAATTACGTTTAGTATTTCTCATTTTTTTAGAAAGAGAGATCACTTCTATATCCCTAAATTTTATAATTCTTTTTAAGAAAAATAGTTTAGCAAATTCACAAAAAGCCCCTTTTAAACTTAAATATCAAACACTTACAAGTAAAAAAAATCAAAAGTTTCGTTAAAATAACTTAACTTTAGGTACAAAATCCACATTTCCATGAAAATAATAGAACATTATTATGGTGCAGATCTAAGTTGGGTAGAGCATTATGCTGCTCAAATTGGAGGAAAAATTGAAGGGAATTTTATTATTCTGCCAGAGGATTCTCAAACTGGTATTAGATACTTTCTAGATTGTGGCGATGGAATAATAGCCTATTACATAGATGTAGAGTATCGTAGAAATTTCCAATTAATACAAAAAAATTTAAATCAAGATTTTGTCGGCTTTTACTACAATCTAACAGAAGGAGAAGCATCTGTTAGCAGCGGACATTTCATGTACAATGTTGGGCGATGGCAGTATAACTTAGCGGTTATAGACGGTTCTCTAGAATCAAAATATGATGTTGTAAAAGGAAGCAAAACTTTTGCTCTTTGCATTTTTATCAAAAAAAGTATGATTAAGGCGTATGCTAAAAAAAACAATATTGTCATTCAAAATATAGACAGTCTGGTTGATTCAAAAGAAAATACAATTGTTCGTTTTGACCGAATGAGTAGCGAAAGTTTTCATTTGTTAGATGATTTAAGAAAATTAGAAGTTGGAGGAGCCATTTTTGATTTAAATCTTAGAGGAACTGTTCATCTTTTAATTTCAAATTATCTAAAAAAGATTGCTACAAAAAGGCTTATAATGCAAACAGTAAACAATTCTGATTTGGGTAATATTATAAACGTTCAAATGTATTTAATTAATCATTTAGATGACCACTTTCCTAGCATTCAATATATGGCGAAAATGGCTAATATGTCTGAATCTAAATTTAAAAGTTTATTTAAAAAAATAACTGGAGATACTGCAAATGTTTTCTTTATGGAAAATAAATTGCTTTTCGCAAAAGAACTTCTAGAAAAAAAACAGCTTACCATTTCTCAAGTCTCCGATCAACTTCATTTTACCAACAATTCTTATTTCGCTTCAAAATTTAAAGAATATTTCGGATTATCTCCTAAAGCATTTAATAAACAATTGTGAAAATTGCACTAACGATCAGAAACAAATTAGCCTATGAGAAAAGTTACACATTATTACAGTCTAACACCAGAATGGCAATTGGATGTAGTCGAACAATTAAATACAAAATTGATTGATAACAAAATTATTTTTATACCAAAAGAAATAGGGAAAGGTTTTTTTTATTTTTCTCAGGTCATGGATGGAGTTTCCGTCGTTTATGCCGATTTAACTGCAAAAGAACCATTGAAAATTACTCGTCTTAGATCAGATAATGAATTGTATATTTTTCATTTTGATTTAAGCGAGCATATTAATCTCATTAAAATTAACAATATTGATTACCAAATAGGAGCGTTTAATCAATTAGATTTGGCAATTCTTGACAATCAAATAGAAAGCTCTTTTAAGCCCGCTGTTAATGAAAGAACTATTGCATTACGTATATTGATAGATAAAAAACTGTTGCATGATTTTATCAAAAAAATCTCTCTGCCAGAAAGTTCATTTTCATCAGATACTCCAGGAAAGAAAGCTTTTTATCATTACGGTAATATTGATAGTAATAGTATTTTATTAATTCAATCTTTAAAAACAAAACCTGTAGAAGATTTGTCTTTTGATTCTTTCTTAAAAGGAATTTCGTTGAAAGTCCTTGGTAATTTTTTTAATAAGTTTTATGAAACAAAAGACACTAGTACAGAGATTACAGATCTGGAAAGTGAAGCAATTGAAAAAACAAAAGATTATTTAATGAACAATTTGTATGGCCCATTTCCTTCTTTGACTTTTTTAGCTGGAATGGCCGGTATGTCGGCATCTAAATATAAAAGTTTATTTAAAAAACATTTTAACAATACACCTAAAAACCTATTTATAGAAGAGAAAATAAATTTAGCGCAAAAACTTTTAAAAAGCGGTGAATACAGTACTCTAACAGCAGTAATGTACGAACTTAATTATACTAAACTCAGCTATTTTTGCACTAAATACTACGAACAGCTCAAACGAAAACCAACAGATGATTTCGTAAAAAAGCATCATCGTAAAAATAAAAAAGTGACTTAATTGTCACTTTTTTGTTTTCTATTTTTTAGTTTAAAGTTATTTCATTAATTACATATTTTTTTAATGATTCACTTATAAAACAAAAAAGTGAAGAAATGACTTTCTTCACTTTAAATTATCGAGACCAAAATATCTAGAATTCCAAAAACAATTTAACTATCAAAATTGGTATTTACACTTGCAAAATTCCAACAAAATAAAAATTAAACTTAGCCGTAAAAGTTTTTAATATTACAATATAAGACATTTTAATTTTTAAATTTTATTTGATTGCTTTTTTTAGTTTGTCTAAAGATGGATCTTTCAATTCTTTTAATTGCTTAATAGCTATTTGAGCTATTTCTGTTGCCCCTTTTAGAGATAAATGTGTATCATCTGCTTTATCTTGATCATAATACGGATTTTCTCCTGCCTTAAAATGCAAATGCAATTCTTTAGATTTATCAGGTCCGTAGGATTGCTCTAATAACTCTGTGTAATATTCCAAATCAATAAATGGTACATTGTATTCTTGTGCAACCAAACGCGTTTCTAATGGATAATCACCGTGTGTTGGAACTAACACTCCTTTCTCGTTGAAATTACGTCTTGAAATTGAAGTCAATAAAACAGGAATTGCTCCTTTTGCTCTGCTTTCGTTTACAAATCGGATTAGATTGTATCTGTAGGCAGTATGCGGATTTGTATATCGGCTTGGATCTTCAATTTTCGCATCATTGTGGCCAAATTCGATAAAAACGTAATCTCCCTTTTTTAGTTGGTTATAAATTGAATCCCAACGTTTTTCGTTTATAAAACTTCTGGTGCTTCTTCCATTTACAGCTTTGTTTACGACTATTATATTATCTGTAAAAAATGGCTGTAAAACTTGTGCCCATCCATGTTCTGGATTCTTTTCGGGATCTTTTTTGTTTGCCATTGTTGAGTCTCCAATACAATACAAAGTTGTTTTTTGTGCGAAACAAACTGAAGTGATTAAGAATGTTAGTAATAAGTATTTTTTCATTTTTTGATAATTTTGATTTGTTTTTTTACCGCAATTTTTTCTTCTATACCGCACAAAGCTATGTTGATATTCTTTGTGTAGACGCACTGCAGTGCGTCTACACAGAAAACCTTTGCGAACTTTGCGTAAATTCTTAGCGCTCTTTGCGGTTAAGACGCACAAAGTCTAATCCTTAGAAACTGCTGTAGGCACACTCGCTCTTTGCCCGATAAAAACATCTGTCATTAGAACGTTTTCGGCATTTTCATTTGACAAAGCATTTTTAGCCCATTTAATCTCGATATTTTTCAAAGTAATATTTCGGATTTTTTTGTCTGGAAATCCCTGAATTACAATACCTGATTCTGATGCTTTATTACAGGTAATATTCGAAAAATATACATTTGATATATCCGATTGATACCCTTTTCCTTCTCCATGATAATTGGCCGTAATGTACAAGCAATCTTCCACTTCGTCTAATTGAATATTTCTAACAAATATATTTTTAATAAATCCTCCTCTATCTGCATTGGTTTTTAAATAAATCCCTCTTTTTAAATATCCAGCTGTTTTACAATTTTCAACATAAACATTCTGAACTCCTGCCGACATTTCGCTGCCAATTACAACTCCGTGCAGTCCTTTAAAATTACAATTCCTAATAACAATGTTCTGACTTGGCGTTGCTGTATTTGCTCTACCTTCGTGATCTCTTCCTGCTTTTATAGCAACATTGTCATCTCCATTATCAAAAGTTACATTTTCAATTAAAACATCTTTTGCATATTCAGGATCAATTCCGTCATTGTTGTGATTTAATGATTTGTAACTTATCCCTCTAACGGTTATACTTTCTGATTTTAAAAGATGAAGACACCAAAATGGTGAATTTTCTATTCTAACATTTTCAACCAAAACGTTTTTACAATTTAGAAACTGAATCATCTGAGGTCTTAAAAAATAACCTTCTCCAAATTTTCTTTCGTTTAATGGAACGTTATTGTGATTCATTTCTCGGCTCAAATTTTTACCTGAACTTTCTTTCGCTTTAAAGCTTTTCCAAGTTTTGCCACCTTCGCCATCAATCGTTCCTTCGCCAGAAATGGCAATATTGACACAATTATTAGCATAAATAAGTGGACTGTAATTATACAGCATCGTTCCTTCCCAACTTGTTAAAACCAATGGCAAATAATCTTTCGGATTGTCACTGAATTTAATCTTTCCTCCTTTTTCTATTTTAAGATTGACATTGCTTACAAAATGAATGGGTCCGTTAATTTTATAAATACCTTTTGGAACAATAATAGTTCCTCCGTTATTCTTTTCACACAAAGCCATTGCTTTATCGAAGGCCTTTTTATTGTCTGTAATCGAATCTCCCTTTGCTCCCAATTTCAAAATATTGATTTGATAAGAAGGAATTACAGGAAGCTGAATTCGTCGCACAATGGAATCTACCTTACCCGAAGGAAAATCGTTATTCTGTGCAAATGAAACACATGAAAAGAGTATTATGAATAGATATTTGAAATTCATGTAATGCGTTTTTTTTTAGTATTCAGTCGCAGTTTTCAGTCTCAGACATCGTTAACACTGAAAACTGCGACTGCGACTGAAAACTAAAATTAATTTTACTTAGCAAGAGAATACCAACTGCCATTTTTATCTTTTAGAATATTTTCTATCGAATATTGACTTGCTTCCTTTTTACTTAATTGATGTGCCCATTTTACTCTTTTTGATGGCTGAAAACCTTCTCCTTTGCAATTATATTCGGCATAAAAAGCTTTTTTTTCTGCTTCTGGTTTCGACCAATTTTCCCAACCTTCTGGTTTAATCTGTTTTCCCATTTCACAATTAATGAAAACGGTTTTAGCATAAATACGCCACGGACGACCTAAATAAACGTCTTTAGCATCTGAATTTGCGGTTAGTTTACAATCAATAAAAACAAATCCGAATGGAGCTCCCTCTGGAGTTGAAGCTGCAGTAATATAAGAGCTTTTGATACTATGAATCGTACAATTTTCGAATAAAGCAGTTGCACCTCCAAAAATAAAATCTGTAGTTCCTTCGATATAACAATCTTTAAAATATTGCTTTGCTTCTTTTCCAGACAAATACAACGTATCTTGATTTCCTAAAAGATTGCAATTTGAAATCTTAGCACGACTAGCAACAACTGATAATGCAATCGCTTGTCCGCGTTCTCCCGAAGTATTTTTGATGGTTAAATTTGAAGCAGTAAAATCATCTCCTTCAACCAAAAGTGTGTACGTATAAAAAGTGCTGTTTCTTCCTAAACCAATTTTCGAGAAATTATCATCATATGTAATGATGGTGTTTTCTTTGCTTTCGCCTAATAAAACCACATTTGTATTCCATTCTGGAACTCTAACTTTTTCATTGTAAGTTCCGTTTTTTATAAATATCGTTACCTTCTCATACGGAAACGCGGGAGTTGCATAAATTGCATCTTGAATTTTAGTAAAATCTCCAAAACCGTCCTGTGCAACGGTAATGTAATTCACGTTTTTCTTTTCAGTAGCGCCTACTTTTGTTCCGTTTTTAACTGCCCAATCTGGAAACTTTTTTAAAACTTCTTGCGGAGCTTCAGAATACCACGAATAACCATTTCTTCTTTCTGAACCAATTTGATCCAAAGATTTTTTTCTAATTCCATCACGGTCGCAGAAAAATGGCTCATTGGTTTCCAAATCCATAAATCTTGCCCAAATTGGTGTTGCATTAGTTGCAGAAATCATCTTTTTATCTACAATTTTTCCAGCATCATTTAAGACTCTTTTCTCTTCTAAATTGGTGATTTTTGTTTTTTCAAACCATGCTACAGCACTTTTTACTGAAGTAACAATCTCTGGTGATGGTTTATCAATTGACATTAAAAGCAAAACAATTTTTGTCGATTCATATCCGCTTAAAGAAGCCAATTCAAAAGCTCTTGCATTTGCTGGCGCCAAAGTAACTTCGTCATGCTGCGCGCACCATGCAGTTAAAACTCCATTTTGTTTGTATTGCGTTTTTAAGATACAGTCAACTCCTTTATCAAAAGCTTTTTTACATTTTTCGACAATTTCACTGGAAGGTTTTATGCTGTAATAATCCGTTTGATCGGCAACGGCTTTTATTACATTCATAATATTTACCATCGAATCGTCATTATAGGTAATATGCGTATAATATCCTTTTTTCAATGGATAAAATTGCGGCCATCCGCCATTTGCATATTGTGCTTCAAGAAGATAATTCAATCCTTTTAGGAAAGATGCAGCGTAACGTTCGTCTTTTACTTGGCCATACATTTTAGACATAAAAAGCATTTCTTGACAAGTTGCCCCATTGTCTGTTGTTGTTTCTACAGCCGTTTTTTTAAGCGCAATTAAATCTTTCTTTTGCTTTTCTGTCAGTTCATCTTGCATTTGAATATTTTTTGGCCATCCGCCAATATCTCTTTGATAAAGTAAAACATTCTCTGCTATTTTTTTTGCCTCCGCCGAAGCAAACCAAGAAGCATCATTCTTACGAATAATTTCTGACCATCTTTTGTATGTGTTTTGGGCTTTTACAGCAAAACTGCAAAGACAGAAAAAAAGTATTATTTGTTTTTTAAACTGCATCATTTCCTTCTTATTTAGTTACTCTAAACCAATCTACTTCCACATTTCCAGAATCGTTTTTCACTTCTTCGCCCAAAGCAAAAAGTCCGACTTTCGCACCAATCCATTTTCCTTCTTTTGCATTGAAATTGCTCCCAATGGCTTGATAATTTTTATCGTCTAAACTATAGAAGAAACTGCAAATTCCGCCTTTTTTAATTTGTACTCTTAGGTAAATAGTGCTGTTTTCTATTAAAATAGGTTTTGTTTCTTTTTCTGAAACCGTTTTATCAAAAGTTCCTGTTTTTTGGCTTAAATACAATTTTCCGTTATCGTTTTTAAAAGACAAATAACTATAGTCTAATCCCATAACAATCAAACCAGTAGATTCGCCTTTTATTCTGGAATTAAAAGTCAGTTTTGTTGTTGCTGTAAATTCTTCGGCAGGAAATTTTTGAAGTAATAAATTCGGAGCATTAAAGATATTTTGAGTTGTTGTTGCACAAAATAAATTCAAGTATCCTAAACTTGTTGGAAATCCCCAATTGATTTGTTTATTGGCTTGCCATTGCCATTGTAAACCTAATTTCGGCGAATTAAATTCATCTGATTCTGCTGGAGTTTCTATTGGATATTTTTTACCAACATTTGGCTTTTTGAAAGTTGTAACGGGTTCTCCAATTCCATTATTATCAAAATCTTGTCCCATCACTGGCCAATCATTTACCCATTTCATTGGCTGTAAATGCACAATTCTTCCGTAAGCACCTTTATCTTGAAAATGAAAAAACCAATCTTCTCCCGTTTGCGTAGTGACCCAAGCGCCTTGATGCGGACCATTTATATTTGTTGAACCTTGCTCTAAAACTTTTTTCTTTTCATAAGGCCCGAAAACATTTTTCGATCTTAAAACAGTCTGCCAACCAGTTGGAACGCCACCTGCAGGAGCAAAAATGTAGTAGTATCCATTTCGCTTATAAAACTTTGGGCCTTCAATTGTGCCTTCACTTTCATGTCCGTCAATCACCATTACTTCATCATGATTTACAACAGTTCCTTCAGGATTCATTGTACAAACTACCAACAAACTTTTAATCTGAGCCCGACTTCCTGCAAAAGCATGAACTAAATACGCCTTCCCATCTGTATCCCAAAGCGGACTTGGGTCTATCAATCCTTTTCCTTCTTTAACCAAAATCGGCGCAGACCAAGGCCCTTCAGCTTTTTTTGCTTTAATCATATAAATTCCAAAATCAGGATCTGGGTAATAAATGTAAAATTCATTATTATGATAATTAATGCTTGGCGCCCAAACTCCGTTTCCGTGCTGTACTCTATCGTAAGTTTCAAATGGAGGCTGTTTTGCTAAAGCATATCCAATAATTTTCCAGTTTACCAAATCTTTAGAATGCAAAATCGGCAAACCCGGAATGCAGTTAAAAGAAGAAGCTGTCATATAATAATCATCGCCTACGCGAACAACATCTGGATCTGAATAATCAGCATGAAGAATCGGATTTGTAAATGTTCCGTCTCCATTATCAGATACCCAAACTTGCGCGTTATTCTTCTGAAAAGAAACTATACAGAAGAGGAATATGATGATTTTTATGTTTTTAATTTTCATTTCTTTACTAAACGTTTTTTGTCATTTCGACGAAGGAGAAATCACACTAGAAACTCCGTACAGAATGTCGCCAATCTTTGTCGAATTACGAGTGTGATTTCTCCTTCGTCGAAATGACAAGATTGTATTTGCTTTTCTCAATCGACAATCAACAATCAACCATTAAAATTATCTATTCAATTCTAAAGCTGCCAAAATAAAAGGCCCAGTTGCTTTTGGATCGTTGTCTTTTTTTCTTTCGTTTACATAATATTCGTAAGATCCATCACGGTATGGATTTCCTCCTAAACCAGCAACTTGACAGCAGTTTGTTAAAGTGATTCCACCATCTTCATCTACTTTTTTGATTAACACTGTAGATAATCCGTCAAAAGCTTTATTGGCTGCTTTTTTAAATTTAGATGGTAAATACCCTTTGTTTGCACCTTTTGCAAAAGCATAAGAAAACATAGCAGATCCAGAAGCTTCTAAATAATTTCCTTTTTCACCGCCTTTATCCGTAACCTGATACCACAAACCTGATGATTTATCTTGAAATTTAAGTATCGCTTCAGAAGCATTATTTAAATATTGGATCAACTCTTTTCTCTTTGGATGATCTTTTGGCATATAATCTAAAACATCAACCAAAGCCATAACATACCAGCCTAAAGATCTTGACCAGAAGTTTGGTGAATTTCCTGTTTCTTTATTTGCCCAAGGCATTTGTTTGCTTTCGTCCCAACCGTGATATAATAATCCCGTTTTTGGATCCGTAGCATTAAGCTGAATTAATTCGAATTGTTTTGCGATGTCGTCGAAGCTTTTTCCGTTTTCAAATTTAGCAGTGTATTCTGCATAGAATGGCTCTCCCATATACAGACCATCCAACCACATTTGGTTTGGATAAATTTGTTTGTGCCAGAATCCACCACTTTGAGTTCTTGGCTGTTCTGAAAGCTGTTTACGAATCAATTGCATTGCTTTTAAATACTTGTCTTCTTTTGTATAGGCATAAACATCAAAAAGCAAACGTCCTGGTAATACTAAATCAATATTGTATTTATCAAATTCGTAAGTATTAATGCTTCCGTCCGCTTGCACCAAATTATCGACATACCCTTTTATGTACACTTTGTATCTAGGATCTGGATTTTTTTTGTATAATTCTTCAATTGAATGCAATACTAAAGCGTGAACATAATCCCACTTTGGTTTTTTAGCGTCGTCGATCATGTATGCCTCTGGGTGGCGTTTCATCAATGTCAAAGCCATTTTATCGGACCATTTCAGATTTTTTCCAATTACGATATCATTTTTTGCAGGCTCTTGAGAAGTTACTTTACAACTTGTAATAGTCATAACGCAGATCATCAAAACCGACATAAAATAACTATGCTTTCTATTATTTTTCATTTCAAAATATATTAAAATTCTACTATTTTTCTAATTCAATTGTGGCCAATAAAAATGCTCCAAGACCTATTGCGCCATTCTCTTTTGTTTTGGAAGACAGATAATAATTGTTTGTGCCATCTCGGAAAGGTTTTCCTCCTAAACCAACATTAGATGAAACATTCAAAATATTGATTTCTCCTTTTTTATCGACTTTCACAAACTCTTTTACAAAACTTTCAAATGATTTTTTAGCTGTTGTTTTATAGCTTGAAGACAAATACCCTTTATTGGCTCCTTTTGCAAAAGCATAAATAATCATTCCAGAAGCCGATGGTTCAACGTAATTTGCATACAATTCTGGCTTATCTGCTACTTGATACCATAATCCAGATTCGCTTTTGTATTGATTTACACTTTTTGAAATCTGTTCTAAATAGCTTACCAAAACTTTATACTTGGGATGAGATTTTGGAAAATAATCTAAAGTTTCAACCAAAGCAACCATATACCATCCAATACCGCGTCCCCAAATTGTTGGCGAAGCTCCCGTTTGTTTATCTGCCCAAGCAATCTCTTTACTTTCGTCCCAAGCTTGGTAAACCAAACCTGTTTTTTTATCTACAAAATGATTCTGAACTAATTCGAATTGTTTAGCAATATCATCTAAGCTTTTTCCTTTTTCGTACTTAACGGTAAATTGCGTATAGAAAGGTTCTGCCATATACAAACCATCAATCCACATTTGGTTTGGATAAATCTGCTTGTGCCAGAATCCTCCACTTGGTGTTCTCGGCTGACTTTCCAATTGATTTCTCAGCTTTCCAATAATCTGTAAATAGCGCGAATCTTTCGTTTCATCATACAGATTAAAGAGCAATTTTCCTGGATTTAAATAATCGATATTGTATTCTTTTATATCGTATTTTTTAATATTTCCAGTGCTGTCAATCATTCCATCAACATAATCTTTGATATACTTCTGGTATTTTTTATCGTTTGTTTTTTGATATAATTTTTCAAAACCAGACAATACAAAACCCATTTTATAATCCCATTTTGGTCTGTCATTTCCGTCCAGTTGCCAAGCATTTGGATATTCATTTAAAATGGAAAGCGCTGTACGCTCCGACCATTTTAAATCGTATGAAATAACAGTATTTTCAGAATCAGCTTGATTTTGAGCATTGATTTTATTTCCAAAAAACAACAGTAAAATCAATGTCGCTTTTAAAAAATTGAACTTCGCAGAAAGAGATTTATGCATAAAGATTACGTTTTACATTTTACCTTTTTTATTTAGCACTTCTAATTGTTTATCTAAATATTTAGCAAATTCTTCTTTTGTTTTAATTCCGTTAACTTCTTGTTCCCAAGCTCCTAAAAGATAAAAAGTAACTGCTTTTGTTGTTGGTTTGAAAACTAAAAGGTAATCTAAATCCGTATCTGCTACATTTTCGATACTACTAATTTCATAAAAAATTGCCATACCTAACTTATCAGGAACCAAAGATTGTTCTCCGTAAGTTGCCAAATAAGCCCATTTTTTATTTTTACTTTCTTTTTTAAGCAATTCAGCCGTTTTTGTCTTTACAATTCCAGTACAGATTCCCTTAATTGCTTGTGAAGCTTTAATAGTATGCTGCGTATATAATTGATCTGGTTTTATCGTTAATTCTGAAATAAAATCAATTTTATCTGAAGCAGTTTTCCATCCATAATAATTCACTTTTACCACAGATTCATTCGATTTATTAGCAACTGTGGCAATAGTTGAATCTACTTCACGGAAGTGTAATTTTTCATTATTTAAATAACGATCGATAGAACCAATTCCGATTCCTTTTCCTGCTTTTAGAATATCTGCGCCCCAATCGCTCATATTGTGATACGAATCGAAACCATCTTGCCCAACTATTGGAAGGATATTTTCAGAAGTCTTTTTTCCAAAAATATCAATAGCATTTCTCCAATCTAAATACAAACGATAGCCAATTCTGTTATTTTCCCATCCTGGCCCTTCATAACGAATATCAAAAGAGTGATCTGTATGTTCTGGAGCCAATTTTAATCGGTCCACATTTTTAAAAACCGTTCCGCCTTTATACTTTCTGCCTTCCCATTTTCCGTCTGTTTTTGCAGATATTTCGGCATAAGTTTTATTGGTTTTAATATCATACTTCTGCGCATTTACGGCAGTTAAACCCGCGAAAAATAAAATTGCTGTGGTGATTTTTGCTTTCATTTGTATTCTAAATTATTTAAAAATTTTATCTAAAAATCGTACGCTGTACGAAATTGTCTGTCCAAACCAAGGTTCGTAAAACCAAAATGAATGAGGTGAATCTGGAAAAGTCTGCACTTCATTATAAATTTTATTCTCATTCAAAATCTTAATCATATCGTCTCTTCCTGCATGAAATCTCGGAATACTGCTGCAGATATATAAAACTGGCGGCGTATTTTTATCGGTATGACTTAGCGCCGAAGCATTTTTCCAGTTCTCAGGAATTTCATCTGATTTTCCACCAAGCCAAAAAGCAGCCATATCTCCTTCTGATGATTCTGGATGTTTGAATGCTAAAACCCCGTCTACATCAATAATAGCATTTACTTTTGATGAAGATTTACTTTTAAAAGAAGGATCTTCGAAAAGAGAATTATTATTTGTCGTTCCTATTAACGATGCCATTTGTCCCCCAGAAGAACAGCCTAAAACCGCTATTTTATTAGGATCAACATTAAATTTTATAACATTGTCTTTAATGAATTTTATAGCATTTTTTACATCTATAACTCCCGTTGGATATTTTGCTTCTAATGACAATCTGTATTCAATCGAGAAACACGAATAGCCTTTTGCCGCAATTTCTTTTCCAATAAACTGCATCTGGCTTTTGTTTCCTGATCTCCAACCTCCGCCGTGAATCAATATTACAGCTGGATTTTTTTTCTTTTTGGTGTTAATGAAAGCATCAAAATGCAAAATTCTATCTTGTTCTTGATTGTAAACCAAATCGAAGCTTTCTTTAACTTCTGGGTTTGGCTTAATTTCTGGAATTGTGATGAACGGATATTTCTTAATTAATTTCGTAAAAGTACTTTTGATTGTATACGATGTATCAACCTTATATTGCTGGCTGTGAACCGCAATAACATTCAAAAACACTATTAAAATTAATTTACTTCTCATTTCATTTCTGACTTTTCAGTTAAGAAAGGAGTTCGACTACAGTCAAACTCCTTTTTAACTACTTCAAAAAACATAGTTCTCAAAAAACTAACAAATTACTAATAACCAGGATTTTGAGGAAAATCTTTATTCTGATTCAAATCTAAAGCTGATTGCGGAATTGGTCTTAAAATTTTAAGTTTACCATCTACGCCAACAAAATTTGCTTCTTTTATCTTATAATTATGAGCTGAAGCTCTTGCCACTAAAGTTCCTGTACGTTTTAAGTCGAACCAGCGTTTGTATTCTCCTAATAGTTCGCGTCCTCTTTCGTCTAAGATATAATCGATATTAAATTGAGCTAAAGTTGCATTGGCAACACCTGCTCTTCTTCTTACTTCATTTAAACGATCTAATCCTGTTCCTGGATTTCCTGCTTTTAAATAAGCTTCTGCTGCAACTAAATACGTTTCTCCAAGTCTAGAAACAATAATATCTCTTGTACTTACTGGTCCAGTACTTGATGGTGTAGTTGGATCTGGATCGTCAAATTTCTTAACCGGAATAGTGTAACAGTCTAAGTTTTTAATTAGCGTATGCGCTGCAGAATATTCTCCCCAAGGATGGTATACAAATGTCGAGGCTAATCTAGAAGCATTAGTTGTCATATAAGCCGTTTTGTCTGCTTCAGTAAACCATTTTGGCTCGTAAAAATGTCTTATTTTTAGAGAAGATGGATTTGAGCTTCTGTAGTACGGATAGTATAAAATAGTTTTTGTAACTCCGTTTGTTGTTTCAGGTCCCTCTAAAATTTCGGTCATGAAAGTAGCATTCCATCTTGCATCACCTTTTTCATATAAACCTAAAGCATAATCTGTCGGACATAAATTGTAACTTCTTAATGGAGCTCCTGTTTCTGCTCCTCCTAAATAGGAACTAAAATAGTAAAACTGATTGTTTCCCAATTTTGTTGGATCTGTACTTGTAGATGCTTTATCGTATTGCACAGAAAAAATCGTTTCTGCATTTAAATCATTTCCAGGTTTAAATAACTGATCGAATGCAATTGCTAAAGTCTGGCCACCAATTGCTGCATCTGCATAAGCTGCTGCTTTAGAGAAATCATCTGCTTTTCCGAAAGTTTCATATCCTCTTGTTAAATACACTTTTGCCAACAAATCGTTTACGGCTCTTTTGTTTACTTTTCCAGTAGTAGCATAAGCCGAAGTTCCAACATTAGCTAATGCAAAATCTAAATCTGCAATAATTTGTGTATATACTTCTTCTGCAGTATTTCTTGTAAAAAATAAAACTGGAGTGGTAATATTATCCAAAACAATCGGCACACCACCATAAGTCTGCACTAATAAGAAATATGCATTTGCTCTTAAATAACGAGCTTCACCTACAAGTGTATTTAAATTTGGTGTTTGTTCTGTAATTGTAGAATAATAAACAGTCTTATTTACTGCCTGGATCTGCTGGTAACAAGAATTGTACAAATCTGCAACATTGTCTGAAGAAGGAATTAAAAGCGCGTATTGGCTTAATCCTGCTGGCTCTGGAGTTCTTCCTTCTGCATACATATCGGTTCCAGCTTCAAAAAGCCATGGATTTCCACCATAAATTCCTTTCAGCCAAGCATAGTTCGTATTTACCAATAACTGGAATCCTGATGCCGTTTTGTATGTTGCGTCTGCTGGTACAAAAGAGCGGCTATCTTCTTCAATATAATCACTGCAAGAACTTACAGCTGCAGCAATTATTCCTATCATTACTAATATTTTTTTCATTTGAATATCTTTATTAAAATTTAACACTTAATCCCAATTGTGTAGTTACTGCCGCTGGACGGTTTACTCCAAATGGAGAAGCTGCCCATTCTGGATCGTAACCATCAAAATCTGTAAACACAAATGGATCTAGAACGTTTACATAAATTCTGAAATTAGAAATTTTTAGTTTTTTCAATAATTCAGAATCTAAAGTATAACCTAAAGATATATTTTTGATTTTCACATAAGAAACATCTCTGTAGTAACCAAATAAAGAAGTCCAATATGCACCTGCACCTGTTGCTACTGGTCCTGGTCTTGGGTTTGTATTATTTGCATTAGCCTCAATTCCTGTACCATTGGTTGGAATAAAGTAATCCATTGCTAATTTTTGGCGTCCTCTATCGCTTACATCGGCAAAGTTTTGGTGGAAAGTACTTAAAACAGTTTGCCCTTGGCTTGTTAAGACAGAAAAATTAAAATCAAATTGTCCTACAACTAATTTAGAATACAAACTTCCTTGCCATTCTGGATTTGGATTTCCAATTACCGTTCTATCATCTTGATTAAATTTACCATCTCCGTTTAAATCTTTTGGTCTTGCTTGACCAGGAGCCATTCCGTAAGATGCTGCCTGAGCGGCTTCGCTTTCTTGCCAAACTCCATCATAAACATAATTGTAATTTGGGTTTAATGGCGCACCAAGTATTAATTTGTTTCCAATATCACTTACTTTATCCTGATTGTAAATTGACTCTAATTTATTTACGTTTTTAGTAAAAGTAAAAGTCGTTTCCCAAGTTACTTTCTGAGTTTTAATGTTTTTTGTAGTTAATAAAGCTTCTATACCTTTATTACTAACAGATCCAACATTTGCAAATGTATTTTTCCATCCTGATTCTGATGGCAATTGCTGTTTGTAAATCAAATTGTCTGATAATCTATCATATACGTCTACTGTACCCGTAATTCTATTTTTTAAGAATCCAAAATCAAGACCTAAGTTATACTCTCTTGTTTTTTCCCAAGTCAAATTTGGATTTGCCAAATTCTCTGACTGCCAACCTGGAACAACATTTGAACCTGCGGCATAGAATGTCTGTTGGTTTAAAAGTGCCTGAGATGTATAAGGAGCTACGTTATCATTTCCTGTATAACCAATACTAGCACGCAATTTTAAATCTGAAACAACTGAGCTATTTGCTAAAAATGACTCTTTACTAAGTTTCCATCCTAAAGCCAATGATGGAAAACTTTCCCATTTGTTGCCTTCAGATAAAACAGACGAACCATCCCATCTTGAAGAAGCGGTAACCAAATATTTGTCTTTAAACGCATAGTTTAAACGTACTGCATACGAGTTTAAGGTATTTTTCGCAAAAGCCGATTTTATTACATAACTCGTTTGCGCACCAGAACCCATATTATCTGTCCCTACATCAAAAGGCTGGTTATTAGAATACATGTAAGAGTTTTCGTCTGTGTTTGAATACAAACTTTGCAATAATAAAACACTTACATCGTGAACTTCATTGAAAGTATGTTTCAAATCGATTTGATTATCCCAAGTATAATTGAAGTTGTTTACGTTTTCTAAAGTTGCTGAGTTTTTCCCGTTTAAGGTTACCCCTGCATTTGTCTGTGCTGTGTAAGATTTTGAATTTTGAGTATCCATAATTCCTGCAGCAAAAGTTGTTTTAAACGAAAGCCATTTTAGTGGCTGATATTGAAAATACGCATTTCCTACAGTTTGCCATGTTTTTTCTGTTTGAGAAGAATTAGCAATCTCCATTAACGGATTCACTGTCGAAGTTTTGTTAATAGCCCAAGAGCCATCAGGATAAGTCAATTTTCCTGGCAAGAAAAATAAAGTTCCAACTTTCTCATTTCCTTGCGCATCAATTGCCCATGGAGACATAAGTGGACTTAATCTAAAAGCATCCTGCATTGCCAAATCACTTCCTAGTTGGTTATCTAATCTTGCAATTGTAACATTTACTCCTGTAGAAAATTTATCGTTTATTTTATGATTCAATCCTAATTTAAAAGAATATTTATCTGTTGCATCATTTTCTATAAGTCCGCGATCGCTTTGGATTCCGAATCCTAAGTTATAGCTTAAACCAGAATCTGAACGTCCAGAAATATTTAAATAATTATTCTCTGTCATTCCTGATTGAAGTACTGCATCATACCAGTCAAAATTGTAACCGCTGTTAGCACGAGAAACCAATAAAGGGCTCTGATTTCCAGCTAAAGTGGCTAATTGTGCAGGAGTTTGCGTAAGAGGTGTCGCACTCATATAAGCAACTTGGTGGAATTTCCACCACTCTTCTCCTGTCATCATTTTTGGTAATCTCGTTGCTACTTTATTTCCGTAAGAAGTGTCAAAAGTCACGCTAATTCCAGCTTTTGCGCTAGTTCCGCTTTTTGTTGTAACAATGATAACCCCGTTTGATCCTCTAGAACCGTAAATTGCAGCAGAAGAAGCATCTTTTAAAACGTCCATTCTGGCAATATCCTGTGGATTTAAGAAATCGATTCCATCCATTGGCACACCGTCTACAACGTATAAAGGCGAAGAACCAACCACACTTGGGTTATTGGAGTCTGCAATTAAGGAATTATTTCCTCTAATTACTACTTTAAATCCATCTCCTGCACGTCCTGATGAAGACGAAATCTGAACCCCAGGCGTGCTACCTTGAATTGCCTCTAAAGGATTGATTGTATTTCTTTCGGTAATAGTTGCGGCACTAATTGTACTAACAGATCCTGTTAGGTCTGTCTTTTTTACAGAACCATATCCAACGACAACAACTTCTGTTAATGCGTTTGATTGTTCAGCTAAACTTACATTGATTTTCGTTTTTCCAGCAACACTTACTTCTTGTGTCTGAAATCCTAAATAGCTAATTATTAAGGTCGCTTTACTGTTTGATACATTAATTTTAAAACTTCCTTCAAAATCTGTCGAAGTTCCATTTTTAGTTCCCTTTTCATTAACGTTTACCCCTGGCAGCGACATTCCTGTAGCGTCGGTAATCTTCCCTTCAATTGTTGTTGACTGTGCATATATAGAACTGCACAGCAAAAAATTCAGGAAAAAGAAAAATACAAAGCACTTCTCTTTTTTCTTAGATAATTGTTTAATACTCATGTGGTTTAAAGTTTGGTTAATTGATAGTGTTTAGTTGTTAATAGATTCTACTTTTTTCTCATTGATATAGGTATTTATAAAATTTATGTTTTTTACGTTTTTTAATAAATAGACAGAATCTACCTTCTGGATTTTTACATTTTTTAGTGTAATATTTTCTACTGGAGACTCTTTGTATCCTTCTGCCCAAACGCTGTATTTTCCACCGTTTTTTACAGTTACATTCTCTAAGCTTACATTTCTGATTACTGGAATAAAGTTGCCTGTCTGAGAACCATAGACATTGTAAAACATGTTTAGTTTTAAAACACATTCTTTTACCTTTCCAACTTCAAGATTTCGAACATAAATATCTTCAATGACTCCTCCTCTTTTCGAATTGGTTTTGATACGAATGGCGCGATCCAAATTTGGACTATCCATTACGCAATTTTCGACGAAAACATTATTCACTCCAGCTGAAATTTCACTTCCAATTACAACTCCCCCATGACCATCAATCATTTTACAGTTTTGTACAATGATATTTTTACTCGGAATTGCAACTCTTCTCCCATCCGCATCACGTCCTGCTTTAATTGCAATACAATCATCACCAGTATTGAAAGTGCAGTTTTTAATTAAAATATTTTGAGAATATTCAGGATCACAGCCATCATTATTTGGGCCGTGACTGTTGACTGTTACGCCATCAATAATCATATTATTGGTTTTTATTGGATGTAAAATCCAAAAAGGGGAATTGATTATTTTGATATCTTTTATTAAAGCAGTATTGCATTCAAAAAATTCAATAAAATTTGGTCTTAAATAACGTCCATCTCCAAAGACTCTTTCAGAAACTGGAACTCCTTTTTCTGCCATCTCAACCAAAACTTCACGATTTGTTGGATCGTTTTGAGAAGGAATTCCTTTTTTCCAACCGTAGTTTTTTCCTCCAGACCAAATCCACCAATTTGTACCGTCGGCCTGACCGTTTAATGTTCCTTTTCCTGTAATGGCAATATTGGTTTTATTCTTCGCATAAATTAATGGTGAATAATTCATCAATTCTGTTCCTTCCCAAGAAGTATGAACAATTGGATAATCGTTCGGATTTAAACTAAAAAGAATCTCTGCATTATCTTCTAAATGCAGATTTACATTGCTTTCTAAATGAATTGCTCCTGTCAAATACTTTCCGTTTGGAACCAAAACCTGTCCTCCACCATTTGCAGCACATTCTTTTATTGCTTTTTGAAAAGCCAAAGTGTTTAATGTTTTACCGTCAGCAACAGCTCCAAAATCATTTATATTATAAATCTTACTTGAAAAATGAGTTTGCGGAATACTTTTTACAACCAAATCCATTTTTTTCCACGGATTATCAGAAGAAACTGAAGAAGTATGTTTTGCGCACGATATGATTAACAAGCCAAGAAAGGCTAAAAAAAGAATCTTTTTAAATGTTATGGTCTTATTTGTAATCATTTGCACAGTATTTCCATGTTTAATACCGAAAACATTGAAAAATCATGTAATCGATTACACGAAAGTAGAAAAATTGTTCTAAGAGACCAAATTAATTTAGAAAAAAATTATATATTTAATTTTTATTAGAAATTATAATTACATTTAATGCAAAAAATTAGATAATTTATTATCATTGTAGAATCTAAAACGTTTTAGTTTTTAGTTATGGTAATCGATAACAATTTTTATTACATAATGAAAAAAAATGTACTTTTGTCTAAAAATAATCTGAAAAACTTTTTTTTGAATGAGTGAAAAAGTAACTATTTACGATATTGCTGAAAAATTAAACATCACAGCTGCAACGGTTTCCAGAGCGTTAAACAATAATCCTAAAATAAAAGAGGCCACGCGCGAACTTGTTATTAGGACTGCAGCAGAGATGAATTATAAGCAGAATAAACTGGCGTTAGCTCTAAAGAGTGGTCGCAGTAATAATATCGGAGTTATTGTTCCGCGTATTGACAGCAACTTTTTCGCCTCAGTCATTAGAGGAATTGAGGAAGAACTTTATCCTCATGGCTATCAGGTTATTATTTGCCAAACTCATGAAAGCATCAAAAGAGAAAATGAAAATCTTCATACTTTAGTAGATGCTCAAGTTGACGGAATTATAATGTCTGTTACTGGTATTTCAAACGAAAACGACAGCGCTTTTAGAAATGTATTAGAAAAAAATGTACCGCTGATATTTTTCGATAGAAGTAAACATATTGACGGTGTAAGTTCTGTAACGATTAATGATTTTAAAGGAGGCTATTTAGCTACCAAACATTTAATTGATGAAGGTTGCAGAAACATTGCACATTTCTCCGGAAATCAATCTTTAGATATTTTTAAAAACAGGTTTTTAGGTTATAAACAAGCGTTATTAGACAGCGGATTAACTTTTAAAGAAGAATATGTTATCCACACAAAAAGTAGCGTAGAAGCTGGTAAAGAAGCTGTAGATATTTTATTGAACTTAGAAACACCTCCAGATGCTATTTTTTCTGCTAGTGATTTTGCTGCTTTAGGTGCTATTCAGGAACTTCAATTTAGAAATATAAGTATTCCAAATGAATTTTGTGTAGCAGGTTTTAGTAACGAGCCTTTTACTAAATTTATGGAGTTATCAATCACATCGGTAGATCAGTCTCCATTAGAAATGGGAAAAATGTCTGCTCGTGTTTTCTTAGAACAGGTTGCCAAAACTGACACTATTAAAATCGAAAAAAAGGTCGTTCTTGCACCAGAATTACATATTCGTAAATCTTCTACAAGAACTAATTTTTAATTTTCCACCATAAAGTTATATAAAAGGCTATCTCAAAAGGATAGCTTTTTTTGTAAGCTCCAGAGGAGCGAAATATTTATAGAAAAAGATAAGCGGTTACAACACAAAGCTCCAGCGGAGCGACATATTTTTCAGCAATCTAGATTTATGTCGCTCCGCTGGAGCTTTATTCTCGATGACAAATTGTTATCTATAAATATTTCGCTTCTCCGAAGCTTTCTCAAAAAAAAAAAAAAGAGACGCACTATTGTGCGTCTCTACATATAAACCTTTGTCACTTTGTATCTCTGTACCTTTGTACCTAAAAACTAAAGCGAAACTCCTCTTTTCCAAGGAATAAAATCGTTCTGATTTAAAATAGCAGCTTTTGTTTTAATGTTACCGCTGGCAACATCAATAATAAACTCAAGCATTTCGTCAGCCATTTCATCAATTGATTTTTCTCCAGTGATAATTCCTCCAGTATCGATATCGATAATATCAGACATTTTGTTTGCTAACTGTGTATTTGATGAAATCTTTACAACTGGCGCAATCGGGTTTCCTGTTGGAGTTCCTAAACCTGTTGTAAACAATACCATATTTGCACCAGAACCTACCATTGCAGTTGTACATTCTACGTCGTTTCCTGGCGTACATAACAATGTAAAGCCTGGTTCGTTAATATATTCTCCATAATCAAAAACTCCTGTAATTGGCGATGTTCCACCTTTTTTAGCAGCACCAGCCGATTTCATAGCATCTGTAATTAAACCGTCTTTAATGTTACCTGGAGAAGGATTCATATCAAATCCTGAACCTGCATCAACAACTGTTTTTTCGTACCATTGCATTAAGTCTAAGAAACGTTTTCCGTCCTTATCATCTACACAACGATTTACTAATTCCTGTTCTACTCCACATAATTCAGGAAATTCAGAAAGAATTGTAGTTCCTCCCAAAGCAACTAAATGATCAGATAAAACTCCCAATGTTGGGTTTGCAGAAATTCCAGAGAATCCGTCAGATCCACCGCACTCTAAACCAATTCTTAGTTTAGATAATGGAGCGGGTTGTCTCTTAATTTCGTTTGCTTTTTTTATGGCTTCAAAAGTATCTTTTACAACACTGCTCAACATCGTTTCAATTGTTCCGATAGATTGCTGATCGTAGATTAAAACAGGCTTTTTACTGTTTGGATTAATAGCATCTAAAGCTTCTTTAAAAATCGAAATCTGAAGATTCTGGCATCCTAAACTCAAAACAGTTGCTCCAGCTACGTTTGGATTGTTTACATAACCCGCCAAAAGCTTCGCTAAACTGTGAGAATCCTGACGAATTCCACCGCAACCACCTTGGTGTGTAATGAATTTTACTTCAATATTATTGAATAAATTAGCATCGTTTGAAGCTTCTTGATTTCCTGCTCCACCCGTTTCTGACTTCACTAAAGAACGCAACAATAACTGATAATCGTTCTCTTTCGGCTTCATCAACTCCTTCTCAAAAATATCTTTTAAGATTTCGATGTTTCTGTTTTCACAAAAAACTAATGGAAAAAATAACCATACATTTTCTGTTCCAACCTGTCCATCTTCTCTATGATAGCCCTGCCACGTTCTGTCTTTCCATTTGTCAACATTTGGAGCATTCCAGCCAATAGTTTCAGTTTTACCTGTAACTTTATCACTTTCGTGTTTTACGTTTGCTGTAGAAAGTAAACCGCCTTTTTCAATTTTAGCGCTTGCCTTTCCTACTAAAACACCATACATAATGATTCTGTCCCCTACATTAAAAGGAACCATTGCAATCTTATGTTTCATTTTTACATCAGACTCTACGGTAATTGATTGTCCTTCAAAATCAATCACTTCGCCTGCAGTAAGATCCACCAAAGCAACCGCAACATTGTCGGTTGGGTGAACTTTTATTAATTTTTTCTGCGTTGCCATAATTAACCTTTGTTCTTTGTTCTTTTTGTTTTTCTCTTATTTTCAACCCTTTGAGCAAAATTACTTTCTTCTAAATTTTACTCATGAGCTTAGATTTAAATCTGTGTAAATCTGCTTTGATCTGTATAAATCTGCGTGAAAATCAATGCGCAAAAATAATTTCACGCAGATTTTAAACGATTTTAGCAGATCAAATTAGATTTTTATTCATTGAAACAAACTATTTCTTAGCCCAATCCACAAAATGGATTTATTTTATTCTTTCTTGAAACTTAGCAAAGCCAGCTTCAATTCCGTTTGAATCTATTTCTTCTAAAGCAATTGTAATTGCTCTAGTTAAACCTGGAATTTCCGTTAAATCCTCATCCCAGAAACCTTTGTTTTGTAATGTTAAACGAGCAATTTTCTCGTAATCATCAGACTTCCAAAGTCCATTGAAGAATGTTGTAATATCTTCGCTGTCATTCACTGGTAAATCCTGTCCGTTCCAAGTTCCTTTGTAGAAACGAATTAACGCCGCAAAAGCGAAAGTTAAATGAACAGGAAGTTTTCCGTGAACATCAACATAACCTGTTAAACTAGGTAATACACGAACTTTGAATTTAGAAATTGAATTTAAAGCGATCGAAGACAATAAGTGCTTTACGAATGGATTTCTAAAACGGTCTAAAATCTCTTCAGAGAAACTAGCCAATTCTGATTTATCCATGTTTAAAGTTTCATTGATTTCTTCAAATAATGCTTTATTGATAAAATCTCCTGTAAACTGATTATCAACCGTTTCTTTTACAGTTTCGTTTCCGTAAAGCAAAGAAAATGGCACCATTGCTGTATGCGCTCCGTTCAGGATTCTAACTTTACGAGTTCTGTATGGCTGCATGTCAGAAATGATTTTTACATCTAAATCTGTTTTATGAAATGGAAGTTTTGCTTTTAATTCATCATCACCTTCAATAACCCATAAGAAGAAAGTTTCTGCACTAACAATCAAATCATCTTTATACGAAAGCTGTGCATTGTATTCTTCGATTTGATCTTTTGGATAACCTGGAACAATTCTGTCAACCAAAGTATTATGGAAAGAACAATCGTTTAGTAACCAAGAAACAAATTCTTGTTCCAATTTCCAATCTACACAATACTTCAAAATAATTTCTTTTAAAGTATCTGAATTATAATTGATTAATTCGCAAGGAATAATCGTTAAAGCTTTATCTGAAGCACCTTTAAAGTGTTTGAATCTTTCATGTAAAAGAACAGTCAATTTCGCTGGGAAAGAAACTGGTGGCTGCATTGTAGGCAAATCTGAAGCGATGTATTCAATTCCGGCTTCAGTTGTGTTTGAAATAATAAAAGCCAATTCTTCTTCTTTAGCTAAAGCTAAATAATCTTGAAAAGAAGCATAAGGATCAATCGCTTTTACAATATTAGTAATCAATTCTTTTTCTTGAATTTCTTCACCTTTTTTAACTCCTTTCATAAACAAAGTATACAATCCGTCTTGCGCATTGATCATGTTTACCAAACCTTTATCGATTGGCTGAACCACTGCAATACCAGCATTAAAATCAGCTTCTTGATTTAATTTTTGGATAGCATATTCAACAAAAGCTCTTAAGAAGTTCCCTTCTCCAAATTGTACGATTTTAATCGGAAGTTTCTCTGTAAGTCCCGCGTTTGATCTGTTTATTTTTTCCATTTTGAATTCTAAGTTAGTTGTGTTATAAATAACCATTTACAAACCCTATTTCTTCATTTCTGCCTTTAAAATTGTAAAAGAAACATCACACCCAATTGAGTAAAATAGAGCCTGCTGTGAGGAATGGCGAGCTAAATTTTTCAAGCGTAATGTTCTATTACAATCTCTAAAAATCTAAAAAAAACTTATTAAAATAAGGGGTTGGCATGATTACTCCTTATTTATTTTCGAATGTTTTTTATAATATCAAGAACCTGTTTCACTTTTGCAGTTAGTCCGTCGAAGTCTTTGTTTTCTAATATGTCTTTTGAAATCAATTGTGAACCTAAACCAACACAAGTTGCGCCTGCATTTAGCCATGAACTCAAACTTTCAACCGTTGGATAAACGCCTCCAGTAGGCATTATATTCGTCCAAGGACACGGACCTTTTATCGCTTTTATAAATTCTGGTCCGTAAGTATCTGCTGGAAATAATTTTACAATTTCACAACCTAATTCTTCTGCTCTTGCAATTTCTGTCAAAGTACCGCAGCCCGGAGACCAAAGCACTTTTCTGCGATTACAAGCTATAGCTATATCTTCTCTGAAAACTGGTGTTACAATAAAATTTGCTCCTAAACTCATGTACAATGAAGCCGAAGCCGCATCTGTCACAGAACCAACTCCTAGAATCATTCCTGGAAGTTCTGCTAAAGCGTATTTGTTTAAAGCTCCAAAAACTTCATGTGCAAAATCACCTCTACTTGTAAATTCCATCAATCTGGAACCGCCGTCGTAGCACGCTTTTAAAACTTTTTTACTTAGCTCAATATCAGAATGAAAAAATAACGGAACCATACCATTATCTTTCATTGTCTGAGCTACTTCAATTCTTGAATATTTTGCCATTTTTATTTAAAATTATCTTGATACTAATGCAGAACCATCACCATCAATCATATTTTCCACTTCTTTTAAAGTAACCAAGTTGTAATCTCCAGCAATAGTATGTTTTAGACAACACGCTGCAACTGCAAAATCTAATGCTCTCTGATTGTTATTTTGATATTCTAATAAACCATAAATTAATCCACCCATGAAAGCATCACCGCTTCCTACACGATCAACGACTGGAGTAACTTCTTTAACGGCTGCACTGTAAATTGCTTTTCCGTCGTATAAAATTCCGCCAATTCTCTGGTGAGAAGCGCTAACAGAATAACGAAGCGTAGTTGCTGCAATTTTCAGACTCGGAATCAATTCAAACAATTTATCGTAAACTGCTGGAAGCGATTTTTCGTCCTGATAATTCGGATTCACTTTCGGAATTCCAAGCATGAAATACGCTGTATCGATATCTCCCAAAATCACATTACTGTATTTCAGCATTTCTGGCATAACCTCGCTCGGAGTTTTTCCATATTGCCAAAGTTTTGATCTATAGTTTAAATCACATGAAATTTTAATTCCTAATTTATGAGCGACTTTAATCGCTTCTAAACAAGCTTCTGCAGCACTTTCTGAAATTGCTGGTGTAATTCCGCTCCAGTGAAACCATTCAGCTCCAGCTAGCACTTTTTCCCAATCAACCATACCTTTTTGGATTGTTGACATGGCACTGTGCGCACGATCGTAAACTACATTGCTTCCGCGAGTTCCTGCTCCAGTTTCTAAGAAATAAATTCCTAAACGTTCTCCTCCGTAAACAATGTTTTTAGATTCGACATTCATTTTTCGCATTTCTTTTAATGCCGAAAAACCAATTTCGTTTTCAGGTAATCTGGTTACAAATTCAGCGTTTAAACCATAATTCGCTAGCGAAACGCAAACATTGAATTCGCCGCCACCATACGTAGCACCAAATGCTGTAGATTGCGAAAAACGTAAATGTCTCTCTGTCGATAAACGCAGCATGATTTCTCCAAATGCAACTACTCTACTCATATATCTTTATATTTTACCATTAAGGCATTAAGAAAATTAAGCTTTACTTTATGTTCTCTTTGCGATTAAAGGTTAAGTTTATTAAGCCTACTCGCTTAATTATCTTTTTATTATTAAGTAACTATTTAAACCCAAAACTTAATTTTCTTAATGCCTTAATGGTTAAAAAAATTAGAATTTGAAATACTCTTTTGCGTTGTTGTATGAAATGTCGGCAACTAATTTTCCGATCCATTCCATATCGTTTGGAAGTTCTCCACGTTTGATTTCGTCTCCCAAAAGATTACATAGAATACGTCTGAAATATTCGTGTCTTGGGAACGATAAGAAACTTCTTGAATCTGTAAGCATTCCAACAAAACAGCTGATTAAGCCCATGTTTGAAAGCGCGTTCAATTGTTTTGTCATTCCGTCTTTTTGATCTAAAAACCACCATCCAGAACCAAATTGTACTTTTCCGCGAACACTTCCATCGTTGAAGTTTCCAATCATTGTTGCCATAACTTCGTTATCAGCAGGATTTAAGTTGTAAATAATAGTTTTAGTCAATTTATCTTTACTATCTAAAGCATTTAAAAAGCTTGACAGTTTTTGTGCCTGTGGATAATCTCCAATAGAATCCCATCCTGTATCTGGGCCTAAGATTCTGTGCATGCGTGCATTGTTGTTACGCAACGCGCCTAAGTGAAACTGTTGTACCCATCCAAATTCATGATATGTTTCGCATAAGAAAATCAAAACAGCACTTTGGAATTTTAATGCTTCTTCAGGAGACAATTCTCCGTTTTCTCTTTTCTTTTTGAAAATAGCATTGATCTCACTTTCTGTAAAGTTTTCAAAGTAAATCTGATCTAAACCGTGATCACTCAATTTACAGCCGTTTGCATTAAAGAATTCAATTCTTTTTCTTAATGCCGAAAGTAAATCAGCATAAGTGTTAATTGCAAGTCCGGACACATCCCCTAATGTGTCCAGATATGCATTATAACCATCATTAGCAATTAAGATGGCTTTATCAGGTCTGAAAGCAGTACTCATCTTGATTCCAGTCGAATTGTTCGCGAATTTCTGGTGAAATTCTAACGAATCAATTGGGTCTTCTGTCGTACAAACTAATTCAGCATTTACTTTTTTAAGAAGATTCTGCGTGCTGTACGCCTGAGAATTTATTTTCTCAGAAGTTTCGATATAGATTTTCTCTGCAGATTTCTCATTCAATAAATCATAAATATCAAAATAACGAGCCAATTCTAAATGTGTCCAGTGGTACAACGGATTACGCATTGTGTACGGAACTGTTTTTCCCCAGTTTAAGAATTTATCTTTATCTGAACCATTTCCAGTTACAAACTGCTCGTTGATTCCTAATGTACGCATTGCACGCCATTTGTAGTGGTCACCATTAATCCAAACTTGTGTAATATTATCAAAGATTTTATCTTCGGCAATAAACTGCGGATTTAAGTGATTATGATAGTCAATAATGGGCTGATTTTTAGAGTAATTATGGTACAACTCTTCAGCATATTTATTTTCTAATAAAAAATTATCGTGTATGAATTTCTGGCTCATGTCTTTTAAAATATAATTTGAAAATTATTCTTCGTTTGAAGGTTTTCCGATTGTTGCAAGGATTCCGCCGTCAACATACAAAATGTGACCGTTTACGAAATCACTTGCTTTTGATGATAAAAATATCGCTGCTCCAGCTAAATCACTTGGATCTCCCCATTTTGCTGCAGGAGTTCTGCTGATGATGAAATCGTTAAACGGATGCCCATCAACTCTAATTGGTTTTGTCTGTTCTGTAGCAAAATAGCCAGGACCGATTCCGTTAATCTGAACATTGTATTTTGCCCATTCTGTTGCCATGTTTTTAGTCAGCATTTTTAAGCCTCCTTTTGCAGCAGCGTAAGCAGAAACGGTATTTCTACCCAACTCACTCATCATAGAACAAATGTTGATGATTTTTCCTTGTCTTCTTTCGATCATTCCTTTTGCAACATGCTTAGAAACGATAAACGGACTTACTAAATCAATATCAACTACTTCTCTGAAATCTGAAACTTCCATATCCAAAAGCGGAATTCTTTTAATAATTCCAGCATTATTGATCAAGATATCGATTGGTCCAACTTCACTTTCGATTTTCGCAACAGCAGTTTTTACTTCCTGTTCTTCTGTTACATTAAATTTGTAACCAACCGCATTGATGCCTTCACTTTTTAATTCTGCTACAGCATTGTCAATTTTTTCTTGAGAAGAATTTCCGTTAACCACAATTGTAGCGCCAGCCTGACCTAATCCTTTTGCCATTGCCATCCCTAGTCCGTGCGTACTTCCTGTGATCAAGGCAACTTTTCCTTTTATATCAAATAAATTTGTCATCTTATCTCAAATCAGTGATTTTACAAACATCCATATCTCCGTAATCTAAGTTCTCACCTGCCATTCCCCAGATAAAAGTGTAATTGCTAGTTCCAGAACCTGAGTGAATAGACCAAGGCGGAGAAATTACTGCCTGATGATTGTTCATCCAAATATGTCTTGTTTCCTGCGGCTGCCCCATAAAGTGGCAAACTGCCTGATTTTCTGGAATATCCAAATAAAAATAAACCTCCATTCTACGATCGTGAACGTGTGCCGGCATTGTATTCCAAACACTTCCTGGTTTCAATTCTGTCATTCCCATTTGCAATTGGCAAGTGGTCACCACACTTCCTATAATCATTTGGTTTACGGTACGGTGATTTGCCGTTTCCATAGTTCCCAATTGTAATTTATTCGCTTCAGCTAAACTTACTTTTTTAGTTGGATAATTGGTGTGCGCTGGTGCAGAATTCAAATAGAATTTAGCAGGATTGTTTTTGTCGTAACTTTTAAAAACCACCTCTTTATTTCCAGCTCCGATATACAAAGCATCTTTAAAACCTAACTCATAAGTTGTTCCTTCTACCACAACCGAACCGCTTCCTCCAACATTGATGATTCCTAATTCTCTTCTTTCTAAAAAATAAGGAGCTTTAAGAGGGTCAATAGTTTCTAAAGCTAAATCGCCTTTTACAGGAACTGCAGAACCTGCAATGTATCTGTCGTAATGCGAATAAACCAATACAACTTCATCTTCCTGCATTAAGTCATCAATTAAGAACTCTTCTCTCAATTGCTGTGTATCATATTTTTTTACTGCTTCTGGACTTGACGCGTATCTTGAACTATATTTTGTCATAATTTTAAATTAATGTAATCGATTGCACAAAATTATATTTTTATATTTAAATAGCATAATTGAAATCGAAAAATTATTTCAATTATGCTAATTTTTCTTTATAGATCAGTGATTGGAGCATATTTAGGAACTAGTGATTTCATTACAATCCAACCAGTTAAGTAACAAATTGCACAAATTGAAAAGATAATAAAATAACCCGCTTCAATTCCTTTAAATCCCATAAAAACCATTTCTGTTTCTTTAGCATAATCAAACAAAACTCCCGATCCTTTATTAATTAAAGTTGAACCAACTCCACCTGCTAAACCGCCAATTCCTGTAATGGTTGCAATTGCTTTTTTAGGAAACATGTCTCCAACTGTTGTAAAAATATTTGCTGACCAAGATTGGTGCGCTGCTCCTGCAATTCCGATAATAATTACTGGAACCCAGTAACTAATGTAACCTAATGGTTGTGCGATTAAAGCTAATAATGGGAAAAATGCAAAAATTAGCATCGCTCTCATTCTTCCTTCATACGGATTCATTCCTTTTTTCTCTACGAAAAACGTTGGAAGCCATCCACCAATAATTGACAATAATGTAATTAAATAAAGTACAAATAATGGGAATGCAGCTTCTGTAGAATCCATTCCGTAAACAGAACTTAAATACGCTGGAGTCCAAAATAAAAAGAACCACCAAACACCATCTGTCATGAATTTACCAAACGCAAACGCCCACGTTTGTTTGTATTTAAAACAATCTGCCAAAGACACTTTTCCTTTAGCTTCAGGCTTAAAACCTATTTTACTATCTTCAATATCATCTTGCTGAATATAAGCTAATTCTTCTGCACTTACTCTTGAATGTTTTTCTGGTTTATCGTACATAAACATCCAAAATCCCATCCAAACAAATCCTAAAGCACCAATAATAATGAAAGACATTTCCCAACCGAAAGATTTTGCAATAAACGGAATTGTAATTGGTGCAGCTAAAGCTCCAACTGTTGCTCCTGCATTAAAGATACTTGTTGCAAAAGCTCTGTCTTTTTTAGGAAAATATTCTGCTGTAGTTTTAATTGCTGCGGGGAAGTTTCCTGCTTCTCCAACTGCTAAAACGAAACGAGCAAAAATAAATAGCGCCACACTCACATTGATTACCAAAGCTGTATCACTTATTGTACTGATTATTTCTTTTGAACCATGAAACCCTACAAACCATTCTCCTGTAATAATTCCTGAAGTAGCAATTCCACAAAATGCATGAAGGCAAGCTCCTACAGACCAAATTCCGATTGCCCAAAGAAATCCTTTTTTAGTATCCAACCAATCCACAAATCTTCCAGCAAACAGTAAGGAAACTGCATAAAAAATAGAAAACAATGCAGTGATATTTCCGTAGTCATTGTTTGTCCAGTGAAATTCTGGTGCAATAAAATCGCTCCAAGTTAAAGAAAGCACTTGTCTGTCCAGATAATTGATCGTAGTTGCAAAAAATAATAAGGCGCAAATACTCCAACGGTATTTACCGGTAGTTTTAACACTCTGATTTACTGCAACGGTTTCGGTTTGATTCATAGTAAGTTGAGATTATAGTTTTGTAATTTTTGGTAATTGTGAGATAGTTCTATTTACATCTTTCTAAAAATATTAAAATCAACAAATTAACATTCTATGAAAGAAATAATGTAATCGATTGCACAAATATAGTTTTTAATCTGTATAATCCAAATAAATTATATATAAAATTATTTAAAGTGACTAAATAAACATATTAAGCAAAAAAAATAATACAAAATTACACATTAAACAATATATTTGTTAAAAGCCAATAGGCTAAAATTATCCTTTTTATGGGGTAAAATTGTCCTAAACTTGATACTTTTAACGCTTATTTTTACCTATTTTTATTAAACCTTTTTAGTTCTCTCATTTTTAGAACCTAAACAAAACAACTAATTGTAAACCAAATAATTATAATTAAATTGAAAAATACAAAAACACAATCTTTAAGAAAAATTACATTTAGTTTTTTTCTATTTTCGGGAATATTTACCGTTAACGCGCAAAATCAGGTAATTCCGTTGTGGAATAAAATTCCTGATGAAATAAAAGCTCCTGATTATAAAGAAAAACCAGAACTGAAAGATGGAAAAATGCAAAGTACAAGTCAGGTCTCTGTACCTACTTTAAGCATTTTTATTCCGAAAGAAACAAAAAGAAATCAAACTGCTGTTGTGATTTGTCCAGGAGGCGGTTACACACATTTGGCATTTGACAAAGAAGGAACAAAAGTAGCTGAATGGTTCAATAGCTTAGGAATTACAGCTTTTGTATTGAAATACCGCATGCCAACTGATTTAACGATGAAAAATAAAAATGTTGGTCCGTTACAAGATGCTCAGGAAGCCATTCGCTATGTAAGACAAAATGCAGCAAAATGGAATATTGATCCTAATAAAATTGGAATTTTAGGATTTTCAGCTGGAGGACATTTAGCATCTACAGCTTCAACGCATTACGATGACAAAGTTTATGAATCTGCTTTTAAAGTAAGTGCTCGTCCAGACTTTTCGTTGCTGATTTATCCAGTAATTTCAATGGAAAACGAAATCACACATAAAGGTTCTCAAATCAATTTGCTTGGAAACAATCCTTCAAAAGAGTTAATAGATTCATTTTCAAACGAAAAGAAAGTTACCGCACAAACGCCTCCAACTTTCTTAATTCATGCTACAGATGATACTGTAGTTATTCCAGAAAATAGCATCAACTATTATTTAGCATTAAAGAAAAATGGCGTTTCAGCGGAATTACACATCTACGAAAAAGGTGGTCACGGATTTGGTTTAGGCATTAGCGACACTAATAAATTCTGGACCAGAGACTGCGAAGAATGGCTAAAAGCAAACGGTTATAACTAAAATAAAAAAAGGCAAAACTTTTACAAGTTTTGCCTTTTGATCAAAAAAAAAAAAAACAAAAAGGAATGAAAAAACCTTTTCAATATCTTTAAGCAGTAACTTCTTGTTCTGCTGTATTTTTCAATTTAGGGACAGGAATTGCTTTGCTTGCTGTTTTTGGTTGTGCAGCAGGTTTCTTTTTACCAAATTTCTGTTTTCCCCACCAAACAATAAAACCTGTAATGGGTAAGCTCGCCGAAATTAAACTGGCAAAAAATGCAATAAATTTCCCTGTTAATCCAAGAACGCTTCCAACATGAATGTCATAATTCATACGTCGGATTTTATCTGGAATATTGGCCTCAATATACTTTCCCGAAAAAGGCGTTTTAATCGAGATTTCTTTCAAACTCTGCTGATCATAACTATAACGATCCATATTGTAATAGGTATTCTTTTGCTTGTAAACAAAAGCTCCAATTGGGTCTGCAGGTTTTGCGGGAATACTAATTAAAATTCCAGATGCCTGCGGATTTTCTTTTCTTAAATTCAATAAAACTTTATCTGCTGTTGTGATATTGAATTCCTTCACATTAGTTGTGTCAGATTTTGGAGATTCACGGTTTTCAGTCAACGGTTTTCCTCCAGATGTGACCCAATACAATGATTTACTCCACCATCCAAAACTCCATACTAAGCCCGTTACGGAAATAAAAAACAGGAATATACAGCTGTAAAAGCCAAGCACATTATGCATATCATAATTGACACGTTTAAAGCTGGCATCCCATTTAATTTTAAAACTTTTATCAATAATAGATTTAATCCATTTTGTTGGCCACCATAAAACGATACCCGAAATTAATAACACTACAAAAATCAAAACTGCGACTCCAACGATTGGTCTTCCAATATCATAAGGAAGCCATAAGGCGCGATGTCCGTTTAATATCCATCTGAAAAAATCTGGCGAATCACTTCTAGAAACAGATTTTACATTTAATATTTCTCCTGTATACGGATTCATGTAAACACTGATAAAAGTTCCAGATCTTCGGCCTCCTTTAGGTTTTTCTCCCTTTCCTTTTCCTTTGCCTTTTTCAGCAAATTTTCCTTTTCCGTTTCCGTTTTTAGCAAAGTCTTTTTTTCTTTCTCCTCTTTTCTCTCCTCGTTCTCCTTTTTCGCCTTCTTCTTTTTTCTCCACAAAATAACCAACAATTGCAGCTTCATCTTTTGCGCCAAAAGTGACACTTGTAGCTTTTTTGTCTTTCATTTTTTTATCAGCAATTGAGACTAATTGCGAAGGCAGCAAAAATGCTTCTTTCTGAGGTTTTACAAAACGCCAGTCTTCAATAAAATCTTTAATTTCATTTTCAAAAACATAAATACAGCCTGTTAGACTGACAATTACTACAATGATTCCAGATGCCAAACCGAGCCACAAATGCAGCCAGGCCATAATACGCTTAAAAAGCGACTTTTTACTTTTTTTCTTATTATTCGGTTTTGAAGAAGAAAACATAATTGGATAGATAAATAGGATAAATGAAAAAACTGTAAGCCCTCATAAAATAAGGACTTACAGTAAAAAAATATTAGTATTTCAATTTTTGAATTGCAGTAATTTGTCCGCCTTCAACTTTCATACCTTTTGTTGCAACAGCAGTTGTACCGTTGATTGAGTAAATCCAGTTTCCGTCAGGAGTATTGATACCCACAATTGCAGAACTTCCATCTTCTGAAGTAATGTTGTAACGGCTTGTTACAGAAGTTAATGTTTCTGGAGCATTTGTTACCCAAGTAAATGTTTGGTTGTAAACATCAGCAATTGCCATTTTTACAGTTCCGCTATTTTTTCCAACATTTCCGTACATTAACAGTAAGAATTTACCTTTTGAAATATAAGTTGTAGAAGAAATTTTATATCCGCCAGATTTTTCTTGAACGTTAAAGAAGTACGATTGATCAAACTCTGTAGTTCCTTTTTTGATTTTAACAACAGCTGAAGGTTTTGTAGAAGTCATTACAGAATTGCTCGTAGCGATTGCACCTGAGAAACCGTAAGCATCTCCATTTTCATCCTGAAATAATCCGTTTGTGAAATAAGCTCCTAAATAACTTGTTCTGTTATCTTTGATTACTTTTTCTAATTTCAATTCTGGGTAGTTATAAACCGCAACCCAAGTACTATCTGGATTTGCAGTTCCAAAGTTATCTACTCCGTCTCCTTTAATACTCATATAAGGCATATACACTTTTTCTCCCACTTGAGTTGCCCAAGTAAAGAAAGCTCTTTCTCCATTCCCAGCTAATACTTTAGTATCTTGTTGAGCTTCACCCGTAATAAGTGAGTTTACAGCATCAATTTTATACATTGAAGCAATTGAAGCACCGCTTCTTGGAACTTTAACTGTCAAAATATCCGTATTTACAGCCGCGAACACATGTACAGTTTCCGCTTGAAAATCAGATTTCTTAACTAATTTTCCTTCTGAATTTAAATTATAAGTTGTTACAGCTCCTGGATTTCCTTGTCCGTAAAGCAAACTGAAGAAATTATTTTGTGCTGTAATATAGTAACGATACGTTCCGTCTTGCTCCAATCCGTTTCCTGTAGTTGTAATTGTTCCAGTTGAAACATCGTCTGCAGTCAATAAATAATCTGCAATTCCTGCAGCTCCAGTTGTTGCAGTAATAATATATTTCGTTTTCCCAGTATCGGTTCCTCCGCCAGTTTCTCCTCCTGATTTATCAGAATCACTGCTGCAAGAAAAAGCTGTAAAAGCTAAAACAGCTGATAATAAAGCTAATGTGGTACTTTTTTTCATTGTATTATGTATTTGTATTAAAAATTAATTGTTTGATTTACTGAAATAATATCTAAACTTGATGTAAAAAGCTCTGCTTGGTTTTTGCAATGAAAAATTGTCGTAAAGCTTATTATCTAAAAGATTTTTACATTCTAAAGCGATATTGTATTTTCCGTTTGCCATTGTATAAACCGCATTTAAATCGTGGCTGAATTGTTGCGGAATTTCTAGTTTACTGTCCTTGCTTCCCATGCTTGGCCATGACAAATAATACGTGTGAACATATAGCAGATTATAGCCTACAGACAAATTGTTACCTTTTTTCCAAACATTATTAAAGAACATTGTAGCATCTGCATTTCCAAACAAATAAGGCATATTTGGAATTCTGTCTTTATAAAATGGAGATACATAATTTTGATCTGGCTCATATTCGGTCATGTTTCGAATATTTTGATAAGTCGTATTCAAACCAGCTGTAAAACGATTGCTGTATGAATATCTAATTTCGCCATCAATACCATAATTCGTCACTTTTCCTTGGTTGACATTTGTGGTCATGGTTTGATTATTGTTTAATGTCGCACGAATAAAGTCAGTGGCATTTCTATGCAAAAGATTCACATCAAATGACAAGGCGTTTTTTTCATTAAAACTTGTCTGATAGCTTGCTCCTAAATTGTAGTTGTTACTTGTTTCAGGTTTTAAAGAAAGGTTTCCTTCTAAATTGTCATTGACATTACCAAAGATTTCCTCTGGAGTTGGAAGTCTATAAGTCTTTTCATAAGAAGCTTTAATCTGAAGATTATGTCTTAAATAATAACTCGTAGCAGCGCCATATCCTGTTGTAGAAGTGTGATCTACATATTTTTGATAAGCAATATCTCCTGTATTTCCAGACGGATTATAACTTCTTGAATAAGTAGTTTTTAATGAGTAATCTTTTAAAAATAAAGAAGTACTCCATTTTTGATTGTAATCTAATTTATAACCTAATCCCAAAACGTTTTTTTGCGTTTTCTTAGGCTGTTTATACACCAAAGATTCTGGAACTAATTCGTCACTTTCCTTACGATCAAACGTATTAAACGTATTATTGACCATAAACGAATGTCTGTCATTAAGTGTATAAGTAGCATTGGCCGTTGCCACACCATTATTATTGTAAAACTTGCGGAGTGTTCGGCTTCTTTCTCCTCCATCGCCATCATATTCTTTATAATCGCCAAACCAATTGTATCTTCTAAAAACAGTATCTATATTCTGTTCGTAACCAAAATTGTAATTTCCTGTAACATTTACATTCAGCCCTTTTGTAAATAAATCTCTAACCTGATATTTCAAAGTTGGCATTACAATACTTCCTTTTCTATAAATCTGACCAAAAACGCTTACCATTCTGGCTCCGGTTTGAATATCTGCTTTGTTTTCACCACCGGTAAATCCGATCATTAATTTATCCGCGTATTTTTTTCCAGTTATTCCAATGTTGAAAATCACGGTTTCATTACGGTATTTATCGTGAAAACGTCTCACTCTCTGGTTCGGAAAATAAGCTCCAGTATTTAAATCTGCGACATCAACATTTACCCAATAATTATTATCTGAATAGTTTTGAAAAGCATTAATTTCTGTTGTAAAACCGCTTTTTGCAGTATATCCAGCATTAATACTTGAACGATGTGTATTAAATGATCCGAACGAATAAGAAGCGTCAATAAAAGTTCTAGGTTTACTATTTGTTACAATATTAATGGCTCCGCCTAAAGCGTCTCCACCCAACCAAATTGGCACAACACCTTTATAAACTTCTACACGATCAGCTAAATTGATCGGAATATTATTCATCTGAAAAGAAGATCCAAAATTATCCATCGGAACTCCGTCAATAAAAACTTTAATCTGATTTCCTGAAAATCCATTAATCGAAAGCTCCGATCTAGAACCTACTCCACCCGCTTCACGGTTACGCACACCCGAAACGCGATCTAATGCATGAGATAAATCTAAAGTTGAATTGTGAAGCTTTCTAGCATCTATTGCAGTTACACTGTAAGCTTGTTTATTTACTTTTTCTGTTTGAGATCTTCCAAGTACAGTTACACTTTCTAACTCTTGCAATTCACTTTCCATTTTAATCGAAACATCTAAATTACTTGCCGAAACTTCGATCTGTTTTTTCTGAACTGCAAACCCGATTGCGGAAATTTTTAGAGCATATTTTCCTGGTGCTACATTTTTGAAAATATAATTCCCATTTTCATCGGAAATCACACTTAAATCCGTTTTTTCAATAATAACCGTTGCAAACGGAATTGTCTCTCCAGAATTTTCAACAACTTTTCCAGACACCATAAAGCCTTGATTTTGCTGGGAAAATGATACGAACGTAAATAAAAAAAACAAACAGGCAAATAAAATTTTTCGAGTTGACATATCTTTAATTAGACTAATTATAAATAACTTTGCTACAAAAGTACCATCAACGTCTTAAAAAAAGATAGGGAAAAACGGATTATTATTTTGTAAAAACGGATTAAATTTTGAAAATCAAAGCCACTCTTTTAACGCCAGAAACACCTATAATTAAAATTCAAATTGGAGACAAATATTACCCCAAAAGCATTTTAACCGAGGAAAACATAAATATCCAAAATGGAGATTCAGAGAAAATTATAAGTCGCCATTGGATAACCGAAGGATTAGTTCTTTTGGATACTGAAATGTATTTCTCAAGTCCTAAAACTGTTAACTTTGAAATCAACGAAGAATCTGTAGTAATGAATTTTATCTATAGCAGTAACGTAGAAACCCAAATTGATCAATTAGAAAGCGAAAAATATTCTAGAGAAAACACTCATAACATTTTCTATACTAGTGATTTCAAAGCTTCCTTTAAAATTCCTGCCTCTACTCCGACAAATTATCTTTCGATCATACTTTCTAAAGAGTTTTATTATAATATTATCAATGAAGACTGGCAGCTTCATGAAAAGTTTTCTAAAAAAATACTTCAAAAACAATCTAGTTATTTAACTACAAAATATCTTCCTTTTACACCTGCCATTCAGTGGGTAACACACGAAATAAAAAGCTGTACAAGACAAGGTGTTTTAAAAAGAATTTATATTGAAAGTAAAATAAAAGAACTTTTAATTCATCAACTTGAAAGCTTAATTATTAAGCCTTTAGCAATAGATAAGATTGACGAAGAACATTACAACAAATTATTAGAAGCAAAAAAAATAATAGACAACGATTATCGAAACACACCTACTCTACCTGAACTTTCCAGACTTATTTCGCTAAACGAATTCAAACTAAAAAAGGGATTTAAAACTTGTTTTGGTACAACCGTTAAAAGTTATATCATCAAACTGAGAATGGAGCATGCCAAAGAATTGTTTCAAAATAAAAAAGCAACAGTAACTGAAGCTGCTTATAAATGTGGTTATAAAGATGTTTCCCATTTTTCGGCAGCATTTAAAAGCTACTATGGATTCTCACCTCAAAAGTTTAAAATCAATACCGATGTAATTCAATTCTGGCTCTTTGGTCTTTCATTTTTTATATAAAAAAAGGGTTTTAAAATTATGTCCGTCGACCTAATCTTAAAACCCAAAAAAAATTAGACATTAATGTATAATGCAAACTCTTATACAAGTACCCACGATCAAATGAATATGCCAAATTCGTTGTAAAAATGTTTCTCCAAAAACAGCTCTAGAAACATTACATGACATTTAAAAAGGTAAAAATGCCACTAGTTTCAAGATTTCTACAGTTCAAAAGTATAAAGCTTAAAAGAGAATACATTACGGTTTTCCTCATTAAATAAAAAATAATGGAATCAAACTCATCACAAAAGAGCTAATTAATTGTACAGCAGAATATTTCATTTTTTTATTTAACAAAACTTTCGCAAAAGAAAATTCTCATTTTTTAAAAAATTTTCCTCAAAAGAAGCGAAAAAACTACATTTCTTGTTCTAGATTAAGTCTTGATTTTCTAAATCCTGCCTACATTTGTAACCAATGTTGATTAGATAAAGAGAGAATTTATCAATCAGATAATTAAAAGCTCAGAAACTTAGTGCATTAGTATCTTAGAACCTTAAAAAAATGAAAACTTTACAATTCTTATTACTTGGAAAAAACGAAGCAATATTGGCAATTTTACTTCGTCTTGTCAATGCAGATGAAAACTGGAACGGAGTTGCTTTTAATAACGAAAAAGAAGCTCAAGAATATTTTCAAAATAACAAAATTGACATCGTACTTTTGAGTTCTGCGATCGAAGATCATGTCGAAAAAGAATTTACATCTTTCTGTTTAAAACATCAGCCAGATGTTGAAGTCATTGAACATTTTGGAGGAGGAAGCGGTTTGTTAAAATCTGAAATTCTGCATAGATTACATCTAAAAGGAAAAATTTAGCTGCCATATTTTTCTTCTTTTAAACATAATGAAAATCCGCTTGTCAATTATAAGAAATTTATGCTACTTTTGAGAACACAAATTTAAACCAATACCTCAAAAAGTAAGTTTCTTAAGATGAAAAAAAGCATCATTCTTTTATTAATTTGTTTTTCCTTTCAAATAGGAACTTCACAAAAAATCTATTTTGAAAAAAACAATTACAAAGACAGTCTGACTCTCAGCAAAAACATGCCGCTTCTTGCCAAAAAGGTACTGCCGCTTTATAAAAATCCAAGCAGGGCTTCCTACTTAGACTATTATTCTAGAATACAATCTGTTGCAGGAGATTTTAAAGGAATGCATGAGACTTTTGTAACCTATTCGCAAGAAATTTTAGGAGACAGTATTGCCAACAGACCTTTAGGATTTGTTTACAAAACTTATGGAAAAACAGCTTTAAAAGAGCCTAAAACAAAATCTGATTTTGAAAAAGTCTTCACAGCTGAGTTTTACAAATTATACAATACTTTCAATACAGATGGAAAAAGCTGGGCTGAAGGATATTATGAATTAAAACTATCCGACATTAAAAACGATTTTGAAACACAGTTAAAAGCGGTTCGTGATAATGACAGCATTAGTGTAGAAAATGCTGCGCAATTATGCCGACAATATTCACGCTATTTTATTTTAAGCAAAACACTTTCTCTCGCTCATAAAATAATTGCAAAAATAGAAGCTGAAACTTACATAATAGATCGTGATATTATTATTACATTGCCAAACGGAAGTACAATTTCTGCCACTATGGTCAGACTTAAAAATGTATCCGAACCACAGCCCGTTGTAATGAAATATAATATCTATGCAGGAAATGAAGTAAGCGACTGCAAAGAAATTGCGAATATGGGCTATGTTGGTTTTGTTGCCAATACACGAGGCAAACGTTTAAGCAATGATCCAATAGAACCTTACGAACACGATGGCGACGATGCGTATCATATTTTGGATTGGGTTAGCAAACAACCGTGGTGCAACGGTAAAATTGGATTATACGGTGGCAGTTATTTAGGCTTTAGCCAATGGAGCGCTGTAAAAAAAGTACATCCTGCCTTAAAGACAATTGTGCCTTTGGTTTCGGTAGGAGCTGGAATTGATTTTCCTATGCAAAACGGCATTTTTATGAGTTATGCTTTAAAATGGATTCATCTGGTTACCAATACAAAACTAACAGATCTCAATAGCTTTTTAAACAGCAAAAAATGGGATGAAGTTTTCACTCAATATTATAAAACTGGAGCAAGCTTCGGTTCCTTAGACAAAATTGAAGGCAATCCTTCTCCTTTATTTCAAAGATGGTTGGAACATCCAGCTTATGACAGCTACTGGCAAAATATGACGCCTCAAAAAGAAGCTTTTGCTAATATTAATATCCCAATTCTAAGCACAACAGGTTATTACGATGACGATCAGCTTGGAGCGATGTACTATTACAATCAGTATCAAAAATATAATAAAAGCGACAATTATTATCTCATAATCGGGCCGTATGATCATGGCGGTTCACAAGGAACTCCGCGAAAAGAATTAGGCGGTTATACCATCGATGAGGCGGCAAATATTCCAATTAATGCCATTATTTTTGAATGGTTTGATCATATCTTGAAAGGTGCAAAACGTCCTGAAATTTTGAAGGACAAAGTAAACTTTGAAATTATGGGTAAAAATGAATGGAAAAGTGTTTCTTCTTTAGACAAAATGCACAATGAAAACTTAACCTTTTATCTAAGCAATAACAATTCTAAATATTCATTACAAAAAACAGCTCCAAAAAAGGCCATTGCTATTAACCAAACTGTTGATTTAACAGATCGATCTGAAATTAATATCTATAATGATGACTACGTAAATGGTTTTCCTAAAGTTATAGATTCGATTTTTAAACCAGAAAAACATCTATTAGTTTTTGAAAGCGACCCACTTGAAAATTCAACTATAATAAGCGGTTCATTAAAAACATCGTTAAAAATAAGCACCAACAAAAAAGACATTGATGTCGAAATACAGCTTTACGAAAAAACAGCAAAAGATCAATATTTTGCTTTAACCAACAATTTACAAAGAGCTAGTTTTGCAAAAGACAGAACCAAAAGACAATTATTGACTCCTAATAAAATAGAAACAATTGACATTGAACAAACCTTTATAATTTCAAAAGAATTAGAAAAAGGAAGCTCAATTGTAATCGTATTAGGCGTTAACAAAAATCCAAACTGGGAAGTTAATTACGGTTCTGGTAAAAATGTTAGCGATGAAACTATTGCTGATGCTAAAGAGCCTTTACAAATAAAATGGTATTCTGACAGCACCATTACAATTCCGATTTTAAAATTGTAAAATAGTTTTATCAAATGGAGAAAACATATTCGGTTGTATTTTATTCTAAAGCATTAGTTGAGCCTGTTAAAAAATTGAAAGACTTTTTAAAAAGCAAAATCAATTGGTACAACAGCTGCAATTCTGAAGCACATATTACAATTTGTGAATTTACAATCGATGAATCTGAGTTCGATTTAATCAAACAAAAACTTTCTAAAATTTCGGATACTTTTACGCCTTTCCAAGTGTCTTTAAATCACTTTGATTCTTTTCCGAATGCTGGTGCTTTCTTTATTGGTGTAAATGAAGATTCTAAAAATAATTTAGTGCCTATCATGAAAAAGATTCATGAAACTCTAAAGTCTTTAAAACTCAAAAAAAGTGACGAACCGCATATGTCAATCGGAAGAAGATTAACTCCCGAAAATCTTAAAATAGCATCTGAACTTTTTACAGCAATTGATCTTCAATTTGAATGTAATGAAATTGTTTTAAGGGAATTTGATCCCAAAGTAAAACAGTTTTTTGTAATGGATACTTTTCCTTTTGGAAGCAATCCAGAACCTGAGTTTGTTCAAGGAAGTTTGTTTTAGTTTTTTACACAATCTTGTCATCCTGAGGAACGAAGGATCACACAAGAAACTCCATAAAGTAGTCAATCTTTGGCGAATCTCAAGTGTGATCCTTCGTTCCTCAGGATGACAAAAAGTGAAAACAAAATATGCTATTATCTGTTTAAATCTGCGTGCAAAAAAAGTCGTATATTTGAATTTCGCAATTCACTTATATGAAATCCTTAGATTCATTTTACCAAGATATTACCGAAGGCTCAACAGTTGATCCCAATTCATTATTGCCAAACGACATTCAGAAAGAAATTGGGCATTTTAATGTTTTTGATATTAAAGAACTTTTGGAACGCATGAAAGGAAAGCCTGGAATGCCTTATGACCGCAGAGCGTATTACAAAATAAGTTTAATTAGAGGTCACAATAAAGCTGAATATGCCGATAAAGTAATCGAAATCGAAAAACAGGGATTGTTATTTGCAACACCAAAAATTCCGTACAATTATTTACCGCAAGATACTAATCAAGGCGGACAGTTTTGTGTTTTTACCAGCGAATTTTTATCTAAAAGCAAAAGCGGAATCGATCTGGATGAACTTCCTATTTTTGCTTCAGATGGTTATCCAATTTTTCAGTTATCAGATGAAGAAGTGGAAGAAGTAGCTTTGATTTTCAAAAAGATACAAAAAGAAATTAATTCTGATTATATTTATAAATATGATTTAATTCGAAATTATGTGGCTGAATTAATCCACTTCGGGCAAAAATTACAGCCTATTACAGCATTGTATTCTAAGCACAATTCGGCAGCAAGAGTTTCTTCTTTATTTGCTGAATTACTAGAAAGACAATTCCCTATTGAATCGCCAAATCAAAGATTGGAATTAAGAACGGCAAAAGATTTCGCTGCACGTTTATCCGTTCATGTGAATCATTTAAATAAGGTTTTAAAGGAAAACACCGGAAAAACCACAACCGAATTAATCAGCAACCGACTAACAAACGAAGCCAAAATACTTTTAAAACAAACCGATTGGAATATTTCTGAAATAGCTTATTCTCTTGGTTTTGAAGAATTAGCGCATTTTTCTAATTTCTTTAAAAAACAAACTTCCTTTACGCCGATTGCTTTTAGGAGTTAGATATTTTAGATTTTAGATTATTTTACAAAGCTTGTCTTCCTGAGCGATCCCGAGGCTTCGGGAGAAGGATCGCATGCTTGATCCATTCAGTTCGCCATACTGTGTGTGTCCTTCGACTTCGCTCAGGAAGACAAGAAATGAGTTTTGGAATTTGGAATTTTATTATTTGAATTTTACAATTGATTTGAATTTCGCAAACATCGGTTTGATATTTACAACTCCCCAAGTCTACTTCGCTCCTACCTTTGTCTCATCAAATTAAAAGATCGAAAAAATGAATTTATCAAACAACAAAATCTTAATAACTGGCGGTGCAAGCGGTATCGGACTTGGACTTGCCGAACGATTCATTCAAGAAAATAATACTGTAATTATTTGCGGAAGAAGAGCTTCTCTTTTAGAGGAAGTAAAAGCTAAGTTTCCAAGTATTATTACTAAAGTATGCGATTTATCTTTAGAAGAAGAACGCATTGCACTTTACGAATGGATTACAGCAAATCATCCAGACTTAAATGTTTTAGTAAACAATGCTGGAATTCAAAATTGGATGAGCATAACTGATGCCGCTTTTTATGAAAACATGAAAAATGAGCTTACTACAAATATTGAAGCTCCTTTACATTTAACTTCATTATTTATTCAGTTACCATCTCTAAAAACAGTAATGAATACAACTTCTGGATTGGCGTTTTCGCCATTTGCAAAAGTTCCAGTTTATTCGGCTACAAAAGCATTTTTCCGTTCGTTTACGCTTTCACTTCGTCATTTATTAAAGGAAAAAAACATTGAAGTAATCGAAATTATTCCGCCAGCATTAAATACCGATTTAGGCGGAATTGGTCTTCACGACGCACATCCAAGCGTAAGCAGTTTTATCGAATCTATTTTCGAACAACTAAAAGAAGGCAGACAAGAACTGACTTTCGGCACAAGCGAAACAAGATTAAACGCAAGCGCAGAAGAATTGAGAAATCATTTTAATGCAATGCATAATTAATGGTAAATTATAAATGGTGAATTGTTAATTGAAAAGATAAAACATTTGGCATTTCACTTTCTATAAATACACATAGCTATGTGTTAGAAACTAGTTTCTTTAAGTAATCTTTTAAAAGAGAAATAAAATCTATGTTTCTATGTGTTTAAAAAATAAACTCAACGATTTGTCCTCCTGAGCGTAGTCGAAGGACATTGGTGCCGTAAAGGGTCTTCGACTTCGCTCAGACTGACAACAAAAAAAGCAAGTAATTAATTCACAATTAACCATTCACAATTAACAATTATAAAAATGGCAGTAAATACAAAAATAGCTCTAGTTACAGGCGGTAGCAGAGGTTTAGGAAAAAATATGGCAATTGCAATTGCAAAAAAAGGACTTGATGTAATTATCACATACAACAGTAAAAAAGATGAAGCCGACGCTGTAGTTTCAGAGATTGAAAGTTTAGGTCAAAAAGCAGCTTCATTACAATTAAACGTAGCCGAATCGAGCACTTTTGATTCATTCTTTAAAGAAGTAGAAACTACTTTAAAAAACACTTTTAAAACTGATAAATTCGACTTTTTAATAAACAATGCAGGAATTGGAATTCATAATTCTTTCATCGGAACAACAGAAGCAGAATTTGATCAATTGACTAATATTCAATTTAAAGGGCCTTTTTTCTTAACTCAAAAAGGACTTAATGTAATGAATGATGGCGGCGGAATTGTAAACATTTCAACTGGTTTAGCAAGATTTTCATTCCCAGGTTACGCAGCTTACGCTTCTATGAAAGGTGCCATTGAAACTTTGACAAAATATCAGGCCAAAGAATTGGGCGCAAGAAAAATTAGAGCAAACGTAGTTGCGCCTGGTGCAATTGAAACTGATTTTGGAGGCGGTGTAGTTCGTGACAATGAGCAAATGAATCAGCAAATTGCTTCTGTAACAGCTTTAGGAAGAGTTGGTCTTCCTGATGATATTGGCGGTGTTGTTGCCTTTTTATGTTCAGAAGATGCGCGCTGGGTAAACGCTCAAAGAATTGAAGCTTCTGGCGGAATGATGCTTTAAATTAATTGTTAATGGTTAATGGTTGATTGTTGATGGTTAATTGTTGGTGGTTGGTGGTAATTATCTCACTCATAACTCATAACTCATAACTCATAACTCATAATTCATAATTCATAATTCATAACTCATAATTCATAATTCATAAAAAAAAAACAAAACCCGATAAGCTTTAAAACTTATCGGGTTTGTCATTTCAAATAATATTTGAATTAGTAAGCAGTTTTACCTTATTTGGACTCTTTTATAAAATTCGCCGTCTTGATCAAAAATTACATTATAAAATTTTGAATCTTTAATAACTGCGGCTTCGTATGTGCGTACATTTAAATTATCATTTACAGCAAAAAACTGTTTTAAAGACTTTACAGGATAATTCGCTTTAAGATATGTTTGTGCTTTCTTTGGCAGTTTATTCAAAAGTATCTGTCCTTTGTAGGCTTTAAAATTTCCATTTTTGTCATATCTGGCAAAAGCTATTGTTTTTGGTGTTTCATTAAATTTTGCTTCAAAAATAACATCGTCATTTTTACTGCTGTATTCAATATCCCAAATTGGTTTCTTTTTTGGATATTGATTCTCAAATGCTGTTCTAATATTTTCAGGCGGTACTAAAGTTGCGTTTTGACCTATTAGAAAATGACTATAAATAAAAAAGGCTAATAAAAGAATGTTTTTCATTGTTTTGGTTTTAAAAACACAAAACTAAAACAAAAGTATTTTTCTTACAATTTTATTCTAATTTTTTTCTATTATAACATCAAAACCTCCATCTTTATCAAACTGGATGTCATAAAATTTAGTATCCTTTTCTATTCCTACTTCATAAGTTGTTACATTTTTATTATCTACCACCATTGCAATTTCTCGAATCGCTTTTGGAGCATAATTTTTCTTTAAATATGCCTGCGATTTTGGCGGAAGCTGACTAAAAGGAATCTGTAACTCATACGCTTTCATATTTCCTAAGTTATCATAAATCGCAACCGCTTTGGTTGTATTACTTACGTTATATTTTGCCTCAAATCTAATTTCATCTGCATCATCACCAACATATTCTTCAGACCAAACAGGCACTTTTCCAGGATATTCTTTTTCAAAAGCTAATCTCACCTGTTCTGGCGGAGTGATCAACTTTTTCATGTTTGTTCCTTCCTGTGCAATTAAAATACTACTGCATAAAAAAGCCAATGTAAAAAACACGTTTTTCATAGTTTCATTCTTTAAATTAAACTTCAAACAACGTATTAAAATTACTACTTTTTTATTAAGATCACATGAAGAAATTAACATTTTTCACCAACACTTAAAACTTCTTTTAAATTAAGCATTAGACAAAAATTCTGTTTACAATTCAAGCTTTTTTAATCTATCTGTCAATTCTCTTTTATAAGTAATTCCGATTGGGATTCTTTCGTTTTTAATGACTACAAAATCTTTTTCGGTTGCATCAATTTTATCCAGCGCTACGATATACGATTTATGAATGCGCATAAAACTCTTTTCGGGAAGACATTTTTCAAATTCCGTTGTAGTAATCGAAGCTAGATAAGTTCTCTTTGTAGTATGAAGTTTTACATAATTACCAAAACTCTGTGCATATAAAAGCTGATCCAACTCGATATCCATCAAATAACCATCTACTTTTACGCTAACCGAATTTACCGTTTCTTCTGTTTTTTGCTTCACACTTTCGGTTGCAAAAAAACGGTCAATTGCCTTTAGAAATCTTGGAAAATAAATTGGTTTCAGCAAATAATCAATAACACCGTAATCATAACTTTCTAAAGCAAATTCAGAATAAGCTGTGGTCAAAATTGTTTTTGGATGTGTCGGAAGAATTTTAAGCAATTCCATTCCTGAAATTTCAGGCATATTAATGTCCAAAAACATCAAATCGACTGGATTTTCTCTAAGATAATTCATCGCTTCAATGCCATTATAACCTTGAAAAACCAATTCTAACTGCGGATTCTGTTTGATATAATTAGCCAAAACATAATGCGCTGCGGGCTCATCATCTATAATAATGCATCTTTTTGTTTCTCTCATCCTACAAACTTTTTAAGCTGTATTTGCAAATCTACAATATAAGTCTGTTTATCGTCTTTAACATCTAATTTATAATCTTTTCCATAAATTAAGTTCAGACGTTCGATTGTGTTTTTTAATCCAATTTTGGTAGAAATCACATCGTTTTTTTTCGGAATTGAATTGGCAACATGAAGATGAAGCAATCCGTTCTCAACAGAAATCGTGATTTTTACAAAACAATTTTCAATAGCACAAGTTCCGTGTTTAAAGGCATTTTCGATAAATGCAATTAACAGCATCGGAGAAATTTTATAGGTATATTCAATATCAACTTTACTTTCAAAATTAATGTCGCATCTATAACCGACACGTTCTTTTTCAAGCTGAACATAGCTGTTTATAAACTCCAATTCATCTTCTAAAGAAACACATTGTTTGCTGTTACTTTCTAATTGATAACGCATTAACTGCGAAACCTTCATAATTAAATCGGGCGTTCTATCTGGAAATTGAAGGCTTATTCCGTATAGCGTATTAAATGTATTGAACAAAAAATGCGGATTTAATTGTCCTTTCAAAGAATTTAATTGCATTTGATTGAACAATAAAGCCGCATCGGTTTGTTTTCTGTGAATACGATAAAACTTAAACACAATTATCGGACTCAGAATGCAGACCAAAGTTCCTAGAACGCTCGCTAATTGATACGCATAACTTCTTTGATGTGAATTTTGATACAAATGGCATTTATTAAACATATCCATCATTGTGATTTCATACAACACGACAGAAAAGACAAAAACACCAAAAAGAGTTAGGATAATATAAGTGAAAGGTTTATTGGCTTTGAATAATATTGGAAGTAAAAAGAATCGGTTAAACTGCGCATGCATATACAAAATGCAGTAGAAAAATATACCCATTAAGATAGAAGTGAATGAACTAATTAACATCCAATCGTTTTTTAAGGTATAAATAGTAAAGGAGAAAAGGATAACAGCAACTTCTTGCCACCATTTGTTATCCAGTATGTTATCAATTCTTTTGTTCATTCTTAATTTTAAAATAGTTTACAAAGTTCGAATAAAATTTTAATTATTTTTTCCATTAAATGACAAATTCAATTCGTCATTTACCAGTGCAGTACATCACTTAACCTGACTTTTATCAGTGTAAGAGAAATAAATTTGTTGCATCAAAAACATTCTATTTCACACCTTGAGTTTATGTATTTCAAAAAAATTACCATTTTATTTTTATTGATTTTTGCCTCAATCGGTTATGCTCAAACCCTGTCTTTAAAAGAAGCATTAAAGATAGGTCTTGAAAACTACGGTTCTATCCGAGCAAAAAACAATTACGCCAATGCATCAAAAGAGACTCTAAAACAATCTCGACGTGATTACCTGCCAAACCTTAACTTATCGGCACAGCAGGATTACGGAACTGTAAACGGACAAAACGGACCGCTTTATGGTTTTGGAGGTTTAGGAGTTGCTTCATCAGGACTTCCGTTACCAGAACAAAACTGGAACTCAGCTTTTGGCGCACTTTATTTAGTCAACATGAACTGGGATTTTTTCACTTTCGGAAAAACACAGGAAAAAATCAATTTATCTAAAATTGATGTTCAGGCTAAAGAAAAAGATTTACAGCAGGAAAAATTTCAGCAGGAAATCAAAATTTCGGCTGCTTATCTCAATCTATTGGCGAGCCAGAGATTAGTGATTTCACAGCAAAAGAATTTAGATCGTGCAGAAGTTTTCAAAAAGACTGCTGCAGCGAGAGTTAAAAACGGATTATTGGCCGGAGTCGATTCTACTTTGGCTACAGCCGAGGTTTCTAAAGCTAAAATTGCTTTAAACCTTGCTAGAAACTTCGTTAAAGAACAAAACAACAAATTAGTCGATTTAATGGGCGTTGCGCCTCAGGATTTCGTTACAGATACTTTATTTGTAACTCAGATTCCGAAGGAATTAGTAACAAAAGAAGCTTCTACAGATAGTCTTCATCCTTTATTACAATTCTATAAAACGAAAATCGATTACAGCAACCAGCAGGTTAAATTGTATAAGAGATTTTATTATCCGACCATGAGTGCTTTTGGAGTTTTACAAACCAGAGCTTCGGGATTTGACTCATCTTATACAACAGACCAGACTGCTTTTACCAGAAATTATTGGGACGGTGTAAATCCAGATCGTGCAAATTATTTGGTTGGAGTTGGAATTTCTTGGAATTTAACCACACCGTTTAGATCAAGTAAGCAAGTCAGCGCACAGAAATTTGTTTCTCAAGGATTGCAGGAAGAATATAATCAGGCAGACAGAGAATTGAAATCGCAATTGAACTTTGCAGAAGATAAGATCAAAATTACTTTGGAAAACTATGCCGAAGCACCAATTCAAGTTGACGCGGCAAAAAGAGCTTACATTCAGAAATCGACTTTATACAAAAACGGTTTAACCGATTTGACCGATTTAACACAAACAATGTATGTCTTAAACCGTGCAGAAATCGACCGTGATATTGTTAACAACAATGTATGGCAGTCGTTTTTACTGAAAGTCGCTGCAACAGGAAATTTTGACTTATTTATAAATGAATTTTAATTATAAATCCTAATGAATTTAATACGTTTTGCACTCCGCAAACCCATTTCCATTTTAGTATTGGTTGCGGGTCTATTTTTCTTCGGAATTGGTGCCATCAAAGACATTAAGGTAGATATTTTACCAAAAATGAATTTGCCGGTTATCTATATTGCGCATCCGTTTGGAGGTTATACGCCAGACCAAATGGAAGCTTATTTTGCCAAAAACTACGTAAACGTTTTACCTTTCTCGAACGGTATCAAATCCGTAGAAACCAAAAATATTCAAGGGTTAATGATTATGAAATTAACCTATTATGAAGGTACGAACATGGCTCAGGCTGCTGCCGAGTTAAGTGCACTTTCTAACAGAATCCAGGCGGCTTTTCCTCCTGGAACTCAGCCTCCATTTATCATTCGTTTTGATGCTTCTTCGCTTCCAATTGGACAATTGGTTTTGAGCAGTAAAATACGTTCAAACAACGAATTACAGGATTTAGCCAACGTTTATGTTCGTGCTTCGTTTACTGCAATTCCTGGTTTATTATCGCCTGCTCCATTTGGAGGAAGTCCAAGAACTATTGAGGTAAACGTAGATCCAGATTTATTGCGTTCTCATAATATGACGCCAGATCAAATCGTGGAAGCGATTCGTTTAAACAACCAAACGGCTCCATCTGGTAACGTACGTATGGGCGACAAAAACTATATTACGCCAACCAATAATACGATTAAAGAAATTAAAGATTTTGAGCAGATTCCGTTATTCAAAGGCGGTGTTCAAAACTTAAAACTAGGCGATGTTGCCAATGTAAAAGACGGTGCCGATATTACGGCAGGTTATGCTTTGGTAAACGGAAAACGTTCGGTTTATATTAGTATTGCAAAAGCGGGAGACGCTTCAACATGGGATGTGGTTCAGAAATTGAAAAAAGAACTTCCAAAAATTCAAAGTACTCTTCCTGAAGATGTAAACATTACGTATGAATTTGACCAATCGGTTTATGTAATCAACTCGGTTAAAAGTTTGATTACTGAAGGAATTATCGGGGCGGTTCTAACAGGATTAATGGTTTTATTATTCTTAGGTGACCGTCGTGCGGCTTTAATTGTAATTATGACGATTCCGATTTCGATTATTTCTGGAGTTTTATTCCTAAAATTATTCGGACAAACCATCAACTTAATGTCCTTATCAGGATTAGCTTTGGCAATTGGTATTTTGGTGGATGAAAGTACGGTAACGATCGAAAATATTCACCAGCATCTCGATATGGGAAAACCCAAGGCACTCGCTATTTGGGATGCCTGTCAGGAAATTGCTTTACCTAAATTATTGATTCTTCTTTGTATTCTAGCTGTATTTGCGCCAGCATTTACAATGGTTGGTATTCCGGGAGCATTGTTTCTTCCTTTAGCTTTAGCAATTGGATTCTCAATGGTAATTTCATTCTTGCTTTCGCAGACATTTGTACCTGTAATGGCCAACTGGATGATGAAAGGACATGAAAAACATGCGCACGGACCAGAAATTACTGATGACGAAGCTGAATTTAATGACTGTGGTTTAACACCAGAATCTGAACAAAATTTAATTGGTCAGAAAAAAGATTTGGTTGAAAGAGAAGATTTCAACGACGACGGAAAAGTAAGCGGTTTCGAAAAGTTCAGAAATCGTTTCATGCGAACTTTAGATCGTTTGTTTGTTCATAAAAAAGTTACGACAATTGTTTATTTAACAGGATCTATTATTCTCGCTGTAGTATTTATTAGTTTAATTGGAAAAGACGTTTTCCCAAGAACCAATTCAAGCCAGTTTCAGCTGAGAATGCGTGCTGTTGATGGAACGCGTTTGGAAAGAACCGAAGAACAAGCCAGAATTGTTTTAAAAGAACTGGAAAAAATGGTGGGCAAAGATCATATCGGAATTTCTTCTGTTTATGTCGGTCAGCACCCTTCTCTATTCTCGATCAACCCGATTTATCTTTTCATGGCGGGTTCTCACGAAGCGGTTTTCCAAGTGAGTTTGAAAGACTATGAGGCAGACATGGATGACTTTAAAGACGAGTTTAGAGCAAGACTTAAAAAAGTGCTTCCTGATACTAAACTTTCTTTTGAGCCAATCGAATTGACAGATAAAGTTTTAAGTCAAGGTTCTCCTACTCCAATCGAGATTCGAGTTGCCGGAAAAGACAAAAAGAAAAATGAATTATACGCTACTCAAATTGTAGACAAACTAAAAGCGATTTCATATTTCAGAGACGTTCAAATTGGTCAGCCAATTCATTATCCAGCAATGAATATTGATATTGACCGAACCCGTGCTGCTGAATTAGGAGTTGATATGAACGATATCTCGCGTTCGCTTGTGGCTTCAACTTCATCTTCTCGTTATACAGAAAAAAATAACTGGGTCGATGAAAAAGCAGGATTATCATATTCTGTTCAGGTTCAAGTGCCATTAAATAAAATGAAAAGCAAAACTGATATTGGAGAAATTCCAGTATTGAAAAATTCGCTTCGTCCTGTTTTAAGTGATGTTGCCAAAATTACACCGGGCTTTGTAAGCGGTGAAAATGACAATTTAGGAGCCATGCCATACATTACCGTTACAGCAAACATCTACCAAACCGATTTAGGTACGGCTACAAAAGATGTTGACAAAACAATTAGTTCTTTAGGCGAATTGCCTCGTGGTTTGTTTATTACGCCAATTGGACTAAGTACTGTATTGACCGAAACATTAAGCAGTTTACAAACAGGATTATTGGTTGCCATTTTTGTAATCTTCTTAATGTTGGCTGCTAATTTCCAATCGTTCAAAGTTTCGCTGGTAATTTTAACAACGGTTCCTGCGGTAGTTTTAGGCGCTTTATTAATGCTTACTATTACTGGTTCTACATTAAATTTACAATCGTATATGGGAATCATCATGTCGGTTGGGGTTTCTATTGCAAACGCCGTACTTTTGGTCACGAATGCTGAACAGCTTCGAAAAATAAACGGAAATGCCTTAGAATCTGCGCGTGAAGCTGCTGCGTTGCGTCTTCGTCCGATTATCATGACATCTGTTGCGATGATTGCGGGAATGTTACCAATGGCAATTGGACACGGCGAAGGAGGCGATCAGGTTTCTCCGTTAGGAAGAGCGGTTATTGGCGGATTATTATTTTCTACTTTTGCCGTATTATTAATCCTTCCGCAGATATTTGCGTGGGCACAAGAAAAAACATCGACACAATCTGTTTCTTTAGATCCTGAAGACGAAGAAAGTATCCATTATATCTCATCAATAAGTAAGTCGAAAGTTGGAAAGTCATAACTCGTTGAGTGTAATTTTTTTTTAAACACATAGAAACATAGATTTTAGTTTTAATAAAAAAAGGTAAAAGAAAAAACTAGTTTTCACACATAGTCCCGAAGCTTCGAGATGTATTTAAAAAAGTGAAACGCCTTTTATGCACAAAGAAAAGCTATGTGTCTATGTGTTAAAATAATTACTCCCAAAGAATTAAAAATATATTCATTATATAAAACCAAAAAATGAAAAGCAACATTATAAAATCTACAGCGATACTATTTACAGCTTTAGTTGTACTAAGCTGTGAAAAGAAAAAAGAAGAAACTGCGAAAGCAGAAATAGAACCTAAAATTGAAACTTTCCTTTTATCGAAAGAAAAACTAACAACCGAATTGCGTTTACCAGCTGAATTAACCGGTTTCCAACAAGTTGATTTGTACGCAAAAGTGAGCAGTTTCGTAAAAACTTTAAAAGTTGATATTGGTACGAAAGTAAAAAAAGGACAGCTTTTAATTGTTTTAGAAGCGCCAGAAATAAGCTCGCAAGTAGTAGCAGCCGAATCGAGATTGAAATCTATGGAAGCGATTTACGCAACCAGCAAAAGCACTTACAACCGTTTGTACGAAACAAGCAAAGTGGAAGGAACGATTTCTAAAAACGATTTAGAAATGGCAAGCGGTAAAAAGAATTCTGATTATGCACAATACCAAGCAGCAATTGCAGCACACAAAGAAATCTCGATTATGAGAGGTTATCTGGAAATTCGTGCTCCTTTTGATGGTGTTGTAGCAGCTAGAAATGTGAATTTAGGAACATTTGTTGGCCCAGCAGGAAAAGGTTCAGATTTGCCTTTATTGACGATTCAGGAACAAAGCAAATTACGTTTGGCGGTTTCTGTTCCAGAATTGTACACAGGATATTTACACCCAGGCGACGAAATGAGTTTTAATGTAAAATCGTTACCAGATACTTTTACAGCTAAAATTACCAGAATGTCTGGCGCTTTAGATTTAAAATTACGTTCTGAAAGAGTTGAAATGGACGTTCACAACACCAAAGGAAATTTATTGCCAGGAATGGTTGCCGAAGTTTTATTACCGCTTAACGCGAAAGACAGCACATTTGTAGTGCCAAAATCGGCAGTAGTAAGTTCTGCAGAAGGAATTTATGTGGTAAAAGTAGTAAACCACAAAGCGACAAGAGTTGACATTAAAAAAGGAAGAGAAATCGAAGATAAAATTGAAATTTTCGGCGATTTGACTCCAAACGATAAACTGGTAAAAATTGCCAGCGAAGAAACTAAGGAAGGCGATACCATAAACGAATAACCTGCGTTTAGTCTTCAATTTAGTGATTACCAAAAACTGTACGCATTCTTAGGAATGCAAATTTAAAAATTTGCCTAAAAGGGCAGTTCTTCTTTAATTGGAGGGACTGTCCTTTTTTTGTTACTACGTTTACCAAAACCTAATTGTATTTCTAACTTTTCTAATTAAAGAATAATCTGAAAAGAACTCATCTAAATAAAATCTTAATTTATAATCTTACGGTTTTCCGTAAAATTATTCGATAGATAGTACTTAAATTTCCAATCGAATAAATCCTAAAATTTATTAAAACCAAAACATGATTTTTTTTTCTTTTTTATCTTCAGTCATTGCAGCTATTGCATTTTTCTTTTCAGGCTATTTCTTATTACATAAATTTGGAAAAAACGCTAAAAATAAAAAAAGCTCAACAGTTATTATTTCCTTATGTTTATTAGCAATATCTGCATTTCTATTAGCAATAATTTTAAATTTTACTAATGATTTATTGGTCAATCCTAATCTAACAACTGTAGACTACGGAAAAATTGGTCCATATGGCGATTTAATTGGTGGTATTCTGAACCCAATAATTGCCTTTATTGGGATAATTGCAGCATCACTTGCTTTTTATGCGCAATTTATAGCCAATCAACAGGTACAAGAACAATTCACAATTCAACAATTTGAGTCACAATTTTATGAAAGACTAAATTTAGCAAAAGAAGAAATTAATAATATATACTTACCCTTAAAAAATGGTAGTACACTAACAGGCCGTAAAGTTTTCTACGAATTAGATAAGGAAATAAAATTTATCTATTTTATAGTATCTAATATATTGACAGACAAACCAATTGAAATTAAATTCAAAATTGCCTATAAAATTTTTTATATGGGCAGAAAATTTTTCTTTGAAGAAAAAAACATTCTATTTCTTAGCGATAAATATAATATACGTAAAAAAGATTTTCTAGAACTGGATGATATTTTAGATAGTATATATAGATATATCATTAAAGACAAAGAGCAAAATAAGACTTTAACTAATGAAGAAGATTTAGAAGTATCAACCCTTTTGGAAAAATTAGACATTAAAGAATATGATACATTATTTCAAGACCTACTATTTGAAAATTATCATTATTCATACTTAATCTTTATTGAAAAGTACGGAATAAAATTCAATCATATTCCCTTTAAGGGTATGGAAACGAAATTATCACTGATAATTAGACAACTGTACTCTCTAGTTAAATATGTGGCTAATAATGATTTTCTAAGTTATCATGAGAAAAGAAATTATTTAAGAGTACTTAGATCAATACTTTCCAATTACGAGCAATTACACATATTTTATAACTGGTATTCAGGAACAGGGTCTGAATGGGAAAATAATGAAAATAAATTTTTGACTGATTTCAGAATAATTCATAATTTACCTCCAACCTTTTTGATTGAAGGATTGAATTTAAAAATTATATTTTCAGACACTAATTTTAATTATGAAGAAAATAAAAAAGATAGAGATTCCCTTTTTGAACAAGTCTATATAATTAGTACAAGAAAATAGTGATTAAGGAACCAGAGAAAAGTTTTTGATAAACAATAAAATCATTTTTTTTATAAAAAAGCATTAAATTCAAGATTTAAAAACATGAAAAGATTTGATCCTACAGAAAGAATAGGTGTTAATGCAACAGAAAGAATTATAACTAAAAATCTTGGTTGGATTTTTAGAGAACAATCTATTGCTGATGTGGGAATAGATGGAATAATAGAGCAAGTTCAAAATGGAGAACCCACGGGGAAATTTATTGCGATTCAAATTAAGAGTGGTTTGGGCAATTTTTATAAAACTGAAAAAGGTTTGACCTATTATGTTAGCAATGTCCATTATAATTACTGGTTAAATCTAAACATCCCCATAATCCTTGTTGCTCATTTACCAAATGAAGATGAAACCTATTGGCAAGCAATAACGACCGAAAACTTAAAGAAAAGTAAAAAAAGATGGAAAATTGAGATTCCATTAAAACAAAAACTTAATGAAAAATCAGAAAGCAGACTTGTTCAAATTTTATCTCTTAAAAATGAGAAGAAGTTCGATGTCTTCAGAGGCAGAGTAGATTCGAATGATATTGATGAAATCAATGAAGACATAAAGTCTATTACTGATGCTACAATATGTATAAATAATATAAGTGCTTTTCTAAATTCACAAACAACAGAAACAAATCGCTTAACAGAAAAATTAAACCATTTTATTGAAAAGAAATCGCCAGATTTAAACGCAGAATTAATAAATACCTATAAAGCTTTAGGAAAATCAATGAATTTAACTGCCCGAAGATCTGAGACAGAGATTGAATTATTTTCTCAATTATATTCTATTGGAATCAGTGGATTTGAAAAGCTTATAATAGGCATGCAGTTCCTGAACTTTAGATTAGAAGATTTTGTAGATGATGTAAATTTCATTGAGCAAGTGCCAAATCAAATTGATTATGCATTAAACACTTTTATTAATCTAAGAGATACAGTTAGTAGTATGCCAAATAATCATTCGACTTTGAAAGAAGCAAAAAAACAATATATTGAAGTGTTAGATTTAATAATTAATGAATTGGGAGATGCAGTAGAAATGACAAAAAATATATTTGCAAAAATAATTTAGTTCTTATTGGCACGACAGATAAATGATACATTAAAATAAAACCTCGATCTTAAAAAAGTCGAGGTTTTTCCATTTAAAAAATCTCTACTCCGCACTCAAATAAGGATTCAAAATCTCCGCCAATTCATTGAGCCAATAATAATTGTCTTCAAAATTGGTTAGTCCAATTTGGAGGGTTTCGTGTTGTCGCATTACGCCGAGAGCTAAAATGCAATTTACTTGTCTTAAGATTTTAGCCATATCTTCGGGATCTATAATATGGTTAAAAAAATCAATCAGCCTTGTTTCGGCTTCTTTGGAAAGGGTGTTTGTTTTCATTCTTCCATTTAGTGAATTAAAGCCTGTTTGGTAAGACACTGTAGCTAGAATTACTTGTCAAACCATAAAAGGCAAATTTTTACTTTATTTTAAATGTGAAGATTTAAGAACTTCAAATGTAGAGAAAATTATTTTAAAAGAAGGATTTTTCTTTCAATTAATATATTGCTTTTATCAAATATAAGAAATCTATATTTCAGCAGGGATTTATCGCATTTTTGTCATTTCGACGTAAGGAGACCCGAGCGATAGCGAATAGGCGAAGCAAATCTTCGCGAGAAACTCCGCAAAGTGAGTTGATAATCTTTGTCGAAATACATGTGTGATCCTTCGTCCCTCAGGATGACAAACTACACGTACACATTTGTCAGGCTGAGCGAAGTCGAAGCCCCGCAATCTAAATCGTCAATCTTTGTCGATATGCGTGTGTGATCCTTCGTCCCTCAGGATGACAAACTACTCGTAAACATTTGTCAGGCTGAGCGAAGTCGAAGCCCCGCAATCTAAATCGACAATCTTTGTCGATATGCGTGTGTGATCCTTCGTTCCTCAGGATGACAAACTGTACGTAAACATTTGTCAGGCTGAGCGAAGTCGAAGCCCCGCAATCTAAATCGACAATCTTTGTCGATATGCGCGTGTGATCCTTCGTTCCTCAGGATGACAAGCTGCACGTAAACATTTGTCAGGCTGAGCGAAGTCGAAGCCCCGCTCCTATAATCGCCAATCTTTGTAGAGCTACTAATGCGGTCTTCGACTTCGCTCAGACTGACAACAAAGCACAACAAAAACACCAACAATTCTAAACCCAAAATCTCTACAAAAATATTCCTATTTTTGAATACAAAATATCACAAACTTTAATATGATTAACAGCATTAGTGATTGGGAAGAAAAACAAAAAGGTTATTTAGTTGTATCTGTATTGTGTCTCATTTTCGGAACTTATTTTTTTATCAAAGTCATTAGCGGAAGTTATGCCATAGAAAAATCAGACCTTGAAGTTTATGAAAACCTGATCATTTCGAACGCTCCTAAATTCAAAGAAAGAAAAGGAAAAAGAAGCAGAAAATGGATAGAATTTAATTGCATTAATAATCAAAGTACTTTTGAGATTACTGGTTATGACTATAGTTGTGTTAATGATGAAGAAGTTATAAATGAAATAAAAACTGGAGATACTATCTCAATTGCTATTTTAAAAAATGATTTGAATGATTTCAACACGCAAAATTCCTGTGAAATTCATTCGCTCATAAAAAATGATAAAGAATACCTCGATCTTAGATGCAGAAATGAAGTAGACACTGGAGGAGGAAAAAGGATTTTTCTGATTTTGTTTTCGATCACTATTTTGACAGCCATTGTATATTCTCTTCCTAAAAAACCAAAACTTTTTGATATAGTCGATCCAATACTGATAGTTGGAATTGGATCAATACTACTTGCTTTCATTCTTTATTTGATTACATTAGAATTATAGATAACGCATTGAAAAACAAAGATTTTAAAACAAAACCTTGATTCATAAGATCGAGGTTTTTTATTTTATTGAAACTTATGTATGCTTCTAGTCGAAAATAAGTATTCAAAGCTTCACTCAAATTATCGAGCAAAAAAACCTTATTTTAATATAAAAAAAACTTTTAGGGGTAATATTCATAAATCCTGCGGTTTTAAATTTACTGTCTTCCAGACCAATTAAATACCACTTCTTATGCCGTTAAAAAAGAAAATTGCAAAAATAATGTCCCAAAAATACAATACCAATATTACTATTTTGGGCGATTATGAAAGCAGTAACTACACTTCAATTCTTGACGATAACAATGGGACGATCTTAGTCGTTTCAGATAGAGATCAGTTTTATTTCAAAGATCGGCATCGCAATCTTTGGCTGTCGGTTCTAGATCCCTTTCAAATCGATGGAAAACAGCATTATCCTGAACTTGGAGATTCCTATACACTCAATCATGGAGTTCAATATAGTTTTACAACAAAAGAGGCAATTGTAGAAATGGCTTCCAATTATTTTGAAATGCATGCAGATTAATGGTATCTTAAATGCTAATTAAATTCCGTTAAACACAACCAAAAAATTCAAAATACAAGAAACCAAACTATCTCAAATCCTTTTTAATAACTAAATATTTCAAATCTGTTTTTCCTGCATTACTAATTCCGTGTTCGGCATTTGGCGGACAATAGAAACTTGTATTTGGACCAGCTGTAACAGTTTTTCCGTTAAGGAAGAATTCGGCTGTTCCTTCTAAGATGTAGAAAAATTCTTCTTCAGGATGGTGATGCGGCGCGTGTGTTGATTTTCCAGGTTCGACAATGCTCATTTTTAAAGTGTTTTCTTGAGTAAAATCTTTGTCTGCAAACCAATATTGATAACCTACTTTGGTTTTGGTGGCTTTGTTTATATCAAAATGATTGACACAGTTTTCGATTGTGTATTGTGGTGTTACGGTTTCTTTTTTTGTTTCCTGAGAAAAGGTTTGCTGGAAAAATAAAACAGCGATTGTGGTCTTTAGGATAGTTAGAGGTTTCATTTTTTTTATTGTAATGTTACGAAAAAAATTGAATACAGATGGCTGTATTCGAGTTTTTGTCATCCTGAGGAACGAAGGATCACACTAGGAATTCCGCAATCATAATTGACAATCTTTGCGGAGCTACTTATGGAGATCCCTCCTTTCGTCGGGATGACAAACTACGCGTGGAATCTAATCTTTGTCGACTTACGAGTGTGATCCTTCGTTCCTCAGGATGACAAACTGAACGCCAAAATTGTATTCTGCAAAAGTCCCAGCGGGACGAAATATTTATAAACAATTAATTCCAATTTAGAAGAGCCCCAGCGGAGCGAAATATTTTTTGGATTTGCAATAATTAATATGTCGCTCCGCTGGAGCTCTTTTGTAAACCGCGTATCCATAAACCTATAAATATTTCATTCCTCCGGAATTTTACGCTTTATTTATTTGTGAAATTCTAATCTTTGTCGATTTGCTCGTATGATCTTTCGTTCCTAAGGATGACAAACTGAATGCTAAAATTGCATTCTACAGCAAGTCCCAGCGGGACGGAATATTTATAGAAAAATCAATTCCGTTTTGCAAGAGCCCCAGCGGGGCGAAATATTTTTTGGATTTACAATAATTAATATGTCGCTCCGCTGGAGCTCTTTGCAAACCGTGTATCCAACAATCTATAAATATTTCATTCCTCCGGAATTTTGCGGGATGAGAATTTTGAGCTTTATTTATTTGTGAAATTCCAATCTTTGTCGATATTCGAGTGTGATCCTTCGTTCCTCAGGATGACAAACCGAACGTTAAAATTGTATTCTATAGCAAGTCCCAGAGGGACGGAATATTTATAGAAAAATCAATTCCGTTTTGCAAGAGCCCCAGCGGGGCGAAATATTTTTTGGATTTGCAATAATTAATATGTCGCTCCGCTGGAGCTTTTTTGTAAACCGCGTAACCAACAATCTATAAATATTTCATTCTTTCGGAATTTTGCGGTAAGAGAATCGTTCTTGTCAACTTTGTCAAAGTTTGAAACTTTGACAAAGTTCTAATGAAAAAATACACGCTCTCACCTAGCCCTGATCGAAACGGCATCCTTTTATGCCGGGGTTCGGCATAAAAGATATAGTGAAGAGCAGGACAAGTGGTCTTAAAAAACGAAAAAGTTGTGCTCCTTAATAAAATCACACCAAAAGAAATCTCAATAAAATAAAGGGTTCTTAAAGCTTTTTGCATTAATCTATGACACGATAAGAAAATATTATGATAAAAATATTTCATTATTAGAAAAACCGTCATACATTTGCCTAACAGTGTTAAACGATTTAATACTCGAATATAATGGCTAGCAAAGATCGAATTTTGAGACAAAAAGAAGAGACAAGGAACAATATCCTTGGCGCTGCTTATGATATCGTAAAAGAAGAAGGCTGGAATGGTTTGAGTATGCGTAAAATTGCTGACAGAATCGAATATACTGCTCCTATTATTTATGAATATTTCTCAAATAAAGAAGCAATTTTAGAAGAACTGACTGGCAAAGGTTTTATTAAACTGACTAAAGAATTGCAAGTTGCAATAGATAAGTTTGAAAAACCCGAAGATCAATTGGAAGCCATGTGGATGACTTACTGGGACTTCGCTTTTACTAATACTGAAATGTATCAGCTGATGTTTGGTGTTCAAATGACGTGTTGCGCACAGCGATGTTCGGCTCAAGAGGGACCTTACAAATTATTCACTCAGGTTATTGCTGAAGTAATGAAAGAAAGCAATCCGAGTCAAGATATCATTAAACAAAAGTATTTCACTTTCTTTTCTGTTATTCATGGTTTAATCGCCATCAACATCATTAACAAAAGTGATATTTTAGAAACAATAAATGCTCAAATTTTGAAAGATGCCATTGGCGGTATCATCAAATCTATACAATAATATTTTTTTCAATTTTTACTTAACAGTGTAAAATAATTTAATTGGATAATATAAAATCCTTTTTTTTATAACATTCACTTAACGCTGTTAGAAAATTTAATCGAGGTAATAAAAGCCTTTTTTTTAGACTTTTACTTAACACCGTTAAATATTTTAATAGTGATTTTAGAACACATTGAAAAAGATAAAAAGTATGAAAGTTTGTGCACTTTTACTTAACAACGTTAGATAATTTAATTTAATTAAATATGAATCCCGAGAATTCCAGAATACCAAAAAATTTAATCCGAGAGAATGTTCAACCAATTAAAACCAATATGAAAATGAAAAATGTAATTATAACCAGTTTTATTCTGGCTTTAGTATTAAGCAGCTGTGGCGACAAAAATCAGGCGCCTACTGCTCCACCGCCGCCGGTTTTACCTGTGTTGGCTATAACAAGTGCAAATACAACTACTGATGCTGAATATCCAGCTTCTATACAAGGAACTGTTGACGTTGAAATTCGCCCACAAGTAAGCGGAAACCTTGACCGAATTTTTGTTGACGAAGGTGCTTATGTAAGCAAAGGACAAACTTTATTCAAAATAAATGAACGTCCATATCGTGAGCAGTTAAACAATGCTTTAGCAAGTCTTCACGCTGCAGAAGCGGCTTTGATCAACGCGAATTTAGAAGTTGATAAATTGACTCCGTTAGTACAAAACAAAGTAGTTTCTGATTACCAATTGAAAACAGCTAAAGCTTCTCAAAAAATTGCTGCTGCGAATATCGAACAAGCAAAGGCAATGGTTGGTTCTGCAAAAATTAATTTAGGATATACAAATGTTACGGCTCCAGTTAGCGGTTACATTGGAAGACTGCCTAAAAAACAAGGAAGTTTAGTTTCTGCTTCTGATGTTGAAGCGTTAACAACTTTATCTGATGTTCATGAAGTATATGCTTATTTTTCTTTAGGTGAAACAGATTTCATCCACTTTAAAGAGCAATATGCAGGAAGTTCATTAGGAGATAAAATCAAAAAACTTCCTCCAGTTACTTTGATTTTGGCTGATAACAGTGCTTATCCAAAAACAGGAAAAATCGATATGGTTGACGGTCAGTTTGATAAAACTACAGGTGCCATCACAATTAGAGCCACTTTCCCAAATGCAAACGGAACCTTACGTTCTGGAAACACAGGAAGAATCCGTTTAGGATTACAGCACGACGATGCAATTTTAGTTCCACAGTCGGCTACAGTTGAAATGCAGGACAAAGTATTTGTTTTCACTGTAGGCAAAGACAACAAAGTAACTAAAATGCCTATTACCGTTGTGGGTAAAAGCGGTACCAATTATTTAATTAAAGAAGGTGTAAAAACTGGCGACCAAATCGTGTTAAGCGGTATTGACAAACTTCAGGACGGGCAAGCGATTCAGCCTGAAAAATCAACTAAAGTTGCCGAAGTAACTAATAAAAAATAATCAGAAGAAATAATGTTCAAAATATTTATACAAAGACCTGTACTGGCAACCGTAATTTCCATTTTATTGGTGATTCTGGGAGTATTGGGTTTAACTAAACTGCCTTTACAACAGTTTCCTGATATTGCGCCTCCATCGGTTTTGGTAACGGCGGTATATCCTGGAGCTAACGCAGAAACGGTTTTACGTTCTGTGGCACCTTCTATCGAAGAATCTATAAATGGTGTAGAAAACATGACCTACATGAGTTCTACAGCGAGTAACGACGGTACTTTGGCAATCACCGTTTTCTTTAAGCTAGGAACTGATGCCGACCAAGCTGCCGTAAACGTACAAAACAGAGTTGCACAAGCGACAAGTCAATTGCCTGCCGAGGTTGTGCAGCAAGGTATTGTTACGGCGAAACAACAAAACAGTTTCATCATGGCAATTGGTATGTACACCGAAGATGAATCAAAATACGATCAGACTTTTGTTGCCAATTATGCACAGATTAATATTATTCCGGAGTTAAAACGTATTCCAGGTGTAGGTTCTGCTAGTATTTTTGGTGGTGTAAAAGATTACTCTATGCGTGTTTGGTTGAATCCAACACAAATGTCAACTTATAAAGTAACGCCAAGCGAAGTTATGGGCGCTATTCAAGACAAAAGTTTGGAAGCGGCTCCAGGGAAATTTGGAGAGCGAAGCAAAGAAGTTTTTGAATACGTTATTAAATACAAAGGGAAATTAACGAAACCAGAAGATTATGAAAATATTGCTATACGTTCTAATGCAGATGGCTCAGTACTTCGCTTAAAAGATGTAGCGAGAGTTGAACTTGGTGCTTACTCTTACAACAGTTTAACTCGTTTAAATGGTAAAAAAGGAATTGTAATTGGGGTTATTCAGTTAGCTGGATCTAACTCAAATGATATTCAGATTGCCATTAACAAAATGATGGAAAAAGCTTCTAAAGATTTTCCTAAAGGTATCAAACACAATATTTTCTATAGTACAAAAGTATCTCTTGACCAATCTATTGAACAAGTTGAGCATACATTATTAGAAGCTTTTATTCTAGTATTTATTGTGGTATTTATCTTCTTGCAAGATTTTAGATCAACATTAATCCCGGCCATTGCTGTACCTGTAGCAATTTTAGGAACGTTCTTCTTCATGCAGTTATTCGGATTTTCGATCAACCTTTTAACGCTTTTCGCATTAATTCTGGCGATTGGTATTGTGGTCGATGATGCCATTGTGGTAGTCGAAGCGGTGCATGCGAAAATGGAGCATAAACGTTTGTCTCCAAAAATCGCAACCCATGAAGCAATGCACGAAATAACGGGTGCTATTATCTCGATTACGCTGGTAATGGCTGCTGTATTCCTGCCGGTTGGTTTTATGGAAGGCTCAACAGGAGTTTTCTATCGTCAGTTTGCCTTTACAATGGCAATTGCAATTGTAATTTCGGCTGTAAATGCTTTAACATTGAGCCCTGCGCTTGCCGCATTATTCTTAAAAGATAATCACGGAGCTCACGATCACGACGCGCCTTATGTGAAAAAAGGATTTAAAGAGAAATTCTTTAGCGCTTTCAACAGCAGTTTCGAATCGTTGACAAACCGTTACACAGGCGGACTTAAGTTCTTAATCAGAAGAAAATGGTTGAGTTTAGGCGGATTGGCTTTAATTACATTGGCAACAGTGGTAATGGTAAAAACAACCCCTCAAGGGTTTATTCCAACAGAAGATCAAGGATTTATTGCAATTGCAGTAAATACGCCATCTGGAACATCATTAGACGGAACTCAAAAAGTAATGACTGAAGCTGAGAATACTTTAAAAGCATTAGACGCTTCAAGATTCGTTACAGCGATTTCAGGTTTCAACTTATTGACCAACTCTACAAGTCCATCTTCTGCGGTTGTATTCGTATTGCTTAAACCAAACGAAGAGCGTGGAGAAGTAAAAAACATTGACGAAATCATGAATCAGGTTCGTGGTAAACTGGGCGCTATTTCTGGCGGAAGTTTCTTCGTATTCAGTTTCCCAACTGTTCCTGGATTTAGTAACGTTGAGGCTTTAGATTTAGTTTTACAAGATAAAACAGGAGGAAAACTTGACAAGTTCAGTGGAATCTCTCAAAACTTTATCGGTGAATTAATGAAACGTCCTGAAATTGCAGTTGCCTTTACCTCTTTCAAAGCCGATTATCCGCAATTGCAATTGGAAGTTAACGACGAAAAAGCAAATCAATTGGGTGTTAATGTAAAAGACATTTTACAAACCATGCAGGCTTACTTTGGCAGCGCACAGGCTTCAGATTTTAACCGATTTGGTAAATATTACCGTGTGGTTGTTCAGGCTGATATCGAAGACAGAGCAGATCCAACAGCAATTGACAGAGTTTTTGTAAAAAACAAAACAGGCGAAATGGTGCCAATAAATACTTTAGTAAAACTAACTCGTATTTATGGTTCAGAAACCGCTTCCAGATATAATTTATTTAACTCAATTTCTATTAATGCCATTCCGAAACCTGGATTTAGTTCTGGAGATGCCATTAAAGCAATTGAAGAAGTAGCAGCACAACAATTACCTGCAGGTTACGGGTTTGAATTCTCGGGCCAAACGCGTGAAGAGATTTCTTCAGGAGGGCAATCGGCTACAATTTTCTTACTGTGTTTGATATTCATTTATTTCCTACTTGCTGCACAGTATGAGAGTTATATCCTTCCTCTAGCAGTTATTTTATCAATTCCTGCAGGTATTTTTGGAGTATTCGTTGCTATTGGTTTAACTGGAATTGAAAACAACATTTACGTACAAGTTGCTCTTGTCATGCTGATTGGGCTTCTCGCCAAAAATGCCATCTTGATTGTGGAATTTGCGGCGCAGCGAAGAAGATCAGGACAAGGTTTAGTAGCAGCTTCAATCATGGCAGCAAAATTACGTTTGCGACCAATTATCATGACGTCTCTTGCTTTTGTGGTAGGTTTAGTGCCAATGATGAGTGCAAAAGGGCCATCTGCACAAGGTAACCACTCCATCAGTATTGGGGCAGCTGGAGGGATGCTTTCAGGAGTAATTCTAGGATTATTTATTATTCCTGTTTTATTCATCATCTTCCAGCATTTACAAGAAAAAGTGAGCGGAAAACCAATCGCTGTAATTCATAACGAAGAAAAATAATAAATGGAAAATTATATAACAACCATTCTTGTCGCCATCATATTTGGCATCGGATATATATCGTACAGAATCTCAAGAGATCTGGAAACCAGAAAAGATACTTGTACAGAAATTTAACCCTTTGGGATGAAAAAATATTTTAACACATAGAGACATAGTTTTTTGTCTATTTCTAACAAAAGAAAGCAAAAGAAACTAGTTTCCACACATAGAAAACTATGTGGATTTAAAATAAGTGAAACGCCTTTTTTAATGCCTCTACAAACTATGTTTCTATGTGTTTAAAAAACTAAACCCAACGGATAAAAAAATTTAATAAAAAAACAATGAAAAATAATATAACCAAAATCGTGACCTTCGCCATTCTGATCACGACTTTAATATCCTGTAAAGTCTCAAAGGATATTGAAACTCCAAAAGATGCATTTCCTGAGAATTTCAGGAATGCATCGGTTTCGAGTGATACAACCAGTATTGCCGATGTGGAGTGGAAAAACTTTTTTACAGAAAAAGATATTATAAAATTAATTGACAGCGCCGTTGCCAGAAACAACGACTTGCAGATTGCCGAAAAGAACGTCGAAATTGCACAATACCGTTTTACACAGTCAAAATGGGGAAATGTACCTCAGGTTAACTTATTTGTAAACGCAAGCACAAGCAATCCGTCTGACAATAGTTTTACGGGATTAAACTTAAATCAGGCAATTGGAGCTAAACATATTGACGACTATTCTGCTGGAGCTTCTCTTTCTTGGGAGGCTGATATTTGGGGAAAGATCAGAAACCAAAAGAAAGGGGCTTACGCAGGATATCTTCAATCTGAAGAAGTAAAAAAAGCATTGCAGACGAATATTGTCGCTAATGTTTCTAGAGGATATTATAATCTTTTGATGCTGGATGCACAATTGGATATTGCCAGACAAAACCTTCGTTTAAATGATAGTACAACGAATATTATCAAATTAAAATACGATGCGGGTCAGGTAACCACTTTAGCAATTCAACAATCGGAAGCACAGAAATTAAACTCAGCGCAATTGATTCCGTTATTGGAACAAAACATTGCGATTCAGGAAAATGCTTTGAGTGTTTTAACAGGTTCTTTTCCGAATTCTAAAGAAAGATCAGTTAAATTAAGCGCACTTGAAGTAAAACATAATACAGCAATTGGAATTCCGTCTTCATTAGTAAGCAGAAGACCAGACGTAAAAAGTGCCGAATTAGCTCTAAAAGTTGCCAACGCAAATGTAGGCATCACAAAAGCCGATTTATATCCAGCTCTCAGAATTACAGCTCAAGGCGGTGTAAACTCTTTTGAAGCCAGCAATTGGTTCAACATTCCGGCTTCATTATTCGGAACTGTTGCAGGCGGGCTAACTCAACCTCTTTTAAATAACAAAAGAGTGAGAACACAATATAATATCGCTGTCGCGGAAAGAGAAAAAGCTGTTTTAAGTTTTAGACAATCTGTTTTGGTTGCTGTAAGCGAAGTTTCAGATGCTTTGGTTAAAGTAGAGAAATTACAGCAACAAGAAACTTTCTTAAAAGAAAAAGTAAAAACGTTGCAGCAAGCAATTAAAAATGCCAACCTATTATTCAAAAATGGTATGGCAGAATATCTTGAAGTTTTAACAGCGCAAGCCAATTTATTGCAAAGTGAATTGGAACTTGCTGATATTAAAAGACAACAACTTACAGCTAATACAGATTTGTACCGCGCTCTAGGCGGAGGCTGGAAATAATACCTGTTACATTACCCGTTAATTATTTATTTTTTGAGATGAAAACGCTGTGAGACCTTTGGGTTTCATGGCGTTTTTTAGTTTTTTAAATTTGCCGCGAAGGCGCTAGGGCGCAAAGTTTTTTTAAGTTTCTCGCAGATTGAGCAGATTTTTTTATGCCACAGATTAAAAGGATTTTTATCTGCTTAATTCCATCCTGATAGCTATCGGGACTTCGAGAGTTTTTATTCCCATTTTATGTCATGCAGAGCGATCATAAATTCAACATAATCTTGTCATTCTTTTGAACGAAGAATCACCAAACTTTACAATAAAAATTATTTTATGTAAACAAAAAAGAGATTGCTTTTGGAGCAATCTCTTTTTTAAGGTTATTATTTCTAGTAAAATTTTACCTATTTATTATATACTTTATAAGTTAAATAACTATTACCTGTACAATAATGTTCTGGAGTATAACTTGTTCCTGTAAATGGAGCAGACCATGTAGGATTTATATCAACAGAAAAGGTATAATAACCTGGCTCAATATCATCAATAACTACTTCATAAGATACTGTTGATGTCAAACTTGCATCTTGATTAATATTACCAATGCCGTTTGAAACTGGATTTAAAATTGAGTATTTTACTTTAGCCCCAATTTCAGACAACTCAACTCCATTTTTCTTTACAATAATATATCCAGCTCCCATAGTATTTGATTTTGCTCCAATTACTACTGATCCCGATAAAATTACTTTAGACTTCTTATTAATTAGTACATATGATGATCCTAATCCTTGACTAGTATCTACTCTGTAAGCATTACCAGTGGAAGTACCAATTTTAACAGTTTTAGCAGAAGCTAAAGTACCTTCAGAAGAAGGTTTTACTACAGGAATCCAAGAGCCATTTTCATTATAATATATTCCTTTACCTTTTCCATCTTCCATATCAGGATTCGTATTATATACAAATTGCCCTTCTTGCGGTATAAAAAGTAAATCAGCTGTAGTATTATATACACTATCATTAGTAAGACTAACTTTAGGCATGAAATATTGATTTTGAGCAAAGTCCATTATTTCGCCTAATTCTGTACTTCTTAATGCCTCTCCACTATTAGTTTGTGTAACAAATTTAAGCAAACCTGGTTTACCTAATAATGTCGGATCATTTGGTAATATAGTAGGTAAATGTTCTATTGCTACAAATGTTGCCTGAAAAAGCGCAAGATTAGAGTTGAAATAATCTTTAGTATTGGAATCAAAAGCAGTTAGCCCTTTTTTGAATTCTAATCCCCAATTTCCGCCACCATCATTGATAGGAAGATTCCCCATATCTAAAGGCTGAGTTGCTTTATGGTCTCCTAAATTATCGGCACCTTCTGAAACAACAGGAACCCAATAGCCTCTTTTATTGTAATAAATTCCTTCTCCTTTTCCATCTTTCATATCAGGATTTGTATTGTATACAAACTGACCATCTTGAGGTTCTAAAAGAAAATTAGGTTCATTTTTATTTACTATATTATTAGTAAGACTAACTTTAGGCATGAAATATTTATTTTGAGCAGCATCCATTACATCTTCTATCGATGTCCTCCTTAATATATTACCAGGATGATTTTGTGTAACAAATTCAAAGCCATTTGGTGCACTTTCAGTAGGATCATTTGGTTTTAGAATAGGCAAATGGTCAATTCTAACAAATGATTTTCCAAAAAAAGCATAATTCGAACTTAAATAATTTTTAGTTAGAGGATCAAAATCAGTTTTACCTTTCACAAATTGTAATCCCCAATCACCACCTCCATTATTAATATTATGATCAAGCATATCTAAATCCTGAGTTGCTGTATGATTACCAAGGTTATCCCCTTTATTTATAGCGACCCACTTACGAGATCCATCCATATAATATATTCCATCCCCATTTCCATTTTCCATATCAGGATTTGTATTAAATACAAACTGTCCAATTTGAGGTTGTAGAAGTAAATCATCTTTAGCATCATCTACAATATCATTAGTCAGATTAATTTTAGGCATGAAATATTGATTTTGAGCAGCATCTATCACATCTGTTAATGATGTGCTCCTTAATATTCCTCCATTATAATTTTGTGTAATAAAATTAAAACCATTAGGTGCCAATTCAGAAGAATCATTTGGCAATAAATTAGGTAGTTCGTCAACTTGAACATAAGTCCCACCAAAAGCAGCAACATTAGAACTAAAATAATCGCCATTAACATTTTCATTTACACCTTTTCTGAATTCCAATCCCCATAAACCTCCACCATCATTTATAGCATATCCTGCCATATTTAAGGCTTGAGTTGCTATATGGTTTCCTAAATTATCTCCAATAGAATCCCTAACAACCCATTTTAAAACTCCATTTGTATCAGCCACTAAAATATTGTCAGTAGATGCTCCAACTTGTAAACCATCTATAGTCAATGTGTTTTTTTGTGTTGTTGTAATTTTAGTAGGCTTTAATAAGGCTCCACCTAATTGAACCTTACTACTATCAGCTGTTAATCCGTTATCTGCTTTGTTAACTGAATTGGGATTAATTTTTACCCTCTTACCATTAACAGTAACAAATGTTTCTTCTGTTTGTGCTGTTTGTGCCATCAAAAATCCGCTTTGGATCAATAAAAGCATACAGACAATTTTTTTCATTTTCATTGTTTATTTATTTTATATTGATTATGTGATAAAATGTTTACAAAAATGAAACTATGGTTTGTCGTAGTTTGCCCGAAAAAGTTTTCTTTATAACAAAATAAGGTGTAATTTCTTTCAAAATATATTGTCTCTATATTTTTAAAAAGATAATTTGCGATTTCAATGCAGTAAAGAATTTCAGTTAGGCTTAAGATTTTCGAGAACCATAACTGAGTTTGCATCTACCAAAAAACTTATCTAATTTTAGTCTTTCGCAAAAGCAAAAATAAAATGACATCTGACCAACAGAAATACCTTAATCAATTAAAACAAACCATCGAAAGCTATTACCCTCTTTCTGAAAAATCATGGGAATTGATTGAAAGCACTACCTATTTCCAAACTCTTAAAAAAGGAGAAACACTATTAGGAAACGGAGAAATTGCTAAAAATCTTCATTTCGTTGCGAAAGGTGTTTTAAGGGCTTTTATAACAGATCAGCAGGGGAATTTCTATAACAAAAACCTTTTTCTTGAGAATTATTTTGCAGGTTCTAAAGTTTCGCTGATGCTCCAAACTCCTTCTAATTTTACAATTGAAGCTTTAGAGGATTCCATTGTAATCAACATCAACTATAAAAAATATATGGAGCTGATCTACCAAAACGATGATCTCAAAAGCTTCTATATTGCTCATCTAGAGAAAAACTGGATTATTGATAAAGAACAAAGAGAAGTCGCTTTGGTCATGCAGAACGCAACCGAAAGATATGTCAGTCTTTTGGAAAAACATCCAACTATTGCCGATCGCGTGCCGTTATTACATATCGCTTCGCATTTGGGCATTACGCCAACACAGTTAAGCCGAATAAGAAAAAGTCTGGAAAAAGATTTGTAAATCAACATATGTAAAGGTTTTTCTAAAAGACCAGATTTATCTTTGCTTTATAATTCAAATTCGTTACTACAATGACCAAAATAGACCTCATCAAAGACAATATTGACAATCTTACCACTCTTTGGAAAACTGTTGCAACTCCTCTCCTTTCTTATCATAAAAACGATCCTTTTGAATTTTCTCAAATTAAAAATTCAGGCTGGCCCAATAGATTATGGTTTCGAGAAGATATTACCGAAGAAAACTTTCCGCAAATTCAAGAAATCATGGAGAAAAATCCAGGTTTGGTTATTCCATATTGGGATATTTTTGGAAGTAATTCTAAAGAAATTTTCGAAAAGAATGGGTTTAATATCCGAATTCAGCTTGTAGCAATGACTTTAAAACTGGGAGAGAAATTTCCGCTTCAAAACAATCTTACTTTTAGAAGAGTTTTAAATGAAGAAGATGCCAAAACTTGGTCTGATATTTATCCGCTGTCTTTTAGTTATGTAATTAGCAAAGAAACATTAGTTCATAATTATGAGAATGTGAAATTCTACTTGGTTCATTTTGAAGGAAAGGCGATTGGAACGTTGACTCTTTTTCAAACAGGAGATATCATGGGAATTCACGGTGTCGGCGTTATTCCAGAAATGCGCAAAAGAGGTTTCGCCGAAGAAATCATGAAATTTGCCATCAACGAAGGTATTGACGCTGATTGCGAATATGCACAATTGCAAGCTTCGGCTTTAGGAAAAGGTATTTATACCAGATTAGGTTTTGAGGATTTGTTTACGATTACGAATTATCAACTTACGTAAATTTTAAATTCCAAATTCCAAACTATCACGATACACCTTTGCCAAAGTTTTAAACTTTGACAAAGGTTTTTTTAATTGCATTTTTTTCGCATCTTATGTCAGGCTGAGCGAAGTCGAAGCCCCGCAATCAAAATCGCCAATCTTTGTAGATTATCTGTGCGATCCTTCGACTTCGCTCAGGAAGACAAAACTTTGTCGAGCTACTAGTGTGATCCTTCCTTCGTCAGGATGACAAATAGTAAGGTAAGTTCAACACTAACAACTAACAACTAACAACTAACAACTAACAACTAACAACTAACAACTAACAACTAACAACTAACAACTAACAACTAACAACTAACAACTAACAACTAACAACTAACAACTAACAACTAACAACTAACAACTAACAACTAACAACTAACAACTAACAACTAACAACTAACAACTAACAATGTCCAAAATGCCCCTAAAATAGTCGTAAATATGTATTTCTTTAAAAGGAAAACATTATTAGATTTGTAATACTTTAACTAATAACCTTTTAAATAAATATTCAATGAAAACAACGAAAATCATTTTCTGGACTACTACAATTCTTATTTTTTTATTCGAAGGCGTTATGCCGGCTTTAACTTCTCAGTCTGAAATGGCAAAAGAAGGAATCAGACACTTGGGCTATCCGGAATATTTCGGCAATGCGTTAGTCGTTTTTAAAATTCTTGGAGTTTTAGCATTAATTATTCCGCAAGTTCCTGGACGAATCAAAGAATGGGCTTATGCAGGATTTGCTTTTGATTTTATCTTTGCCTCAATAAGCCATTTCGCAGTTGACGGAATCGGTTTTCAAGGTTTCTTCCCTTTAATCGTTTTAGCGATATTAATTATATCGTATGTAACATATCATAGAATACAGCGTTATAAAAACATAGCGCTCTAAAAACCAAAACTTTATGATTGAAGTTTTTAAAACAAATGTTCAAGAAGAATCGCAATGTAACATCATCATTGAGAAACTTCTTGAGCATTATCCCAATAGCTTGATCAACTTCGATTTAGAAGATTGCGACAAAATTCTCCGTATTCATGCAACTGCAATCTCGAATACAAAAATTATCGACATTTTAAATTCGCACGGCTACTTGTGCGAAGCTCTTCCTTAAAAAATTAACACTTCTCAAATATCTGATTCATAGTATTTTAATATTTTTTATTGTATATTTGAAATACCATCATTCATTCGCCTAATTCTATAAATTTAGTTTACCAGTTTATATACCGTAGTTTTAAACCAATCGGTAAATATATACTGTCGAGTATCTAATTTCTAAAATTAATGAAAATGAAAAGTGCTATTCAAAATACCATACTTGAGACCTACACCAAATTGAATGATCTTCTTTCTTCTTTTTCAAAAGAAGAAATCAATATTGTGCCGTTTGAAGGAAGCTGGACTGCTGGACAAACCGCACAGCATATTATTCTCGCCTGTTCAGGATTAACAATGCTGTTTGCTGGAAAAACAGAAAAAACAACCAGAAAACCTGACGAAAATGTAAAAGCTCTTGATGGTATCTTTTTAGATTTTAATACCAAATATCAATCGCCTGAAAATATAAAACCTGCTGAAATTGAGTATGAAAAAAGTACACTGCTGGCTTCTATCAAAAAAATACAAAATGATTTATTTGAAGCAGCAGAAACTTACGATTTAACGCTTACTTGTCTGGATGCTAAAGTACCTGGATTTGAACATTTCACAATTTATGAATGGCTCCATTTTGCCATTGTACACACGCAGAGACATACACACCAGTTAAAATCGATTTACGAACATATTAAAAAATAAGGAATGAATTTAACTCTAAACTATTTTTATGAGATCAAAAGTTAAAACCATTGTTTCATCTGGTTTAGTTGCAGGAACATTAGACATTACTGCCGCTATTTTGATTTATGCAGTGATACTTCATAAAACAACAGCCGAAAAGATTCTACAATCTATTGCAAGCGGTATTTTTAAAAAAGAAGCCTACACAGGCGGACCAGAAATGACTTTTGCAGGTTTGGGTTTTCATTTCTTAATTGCTTTTATTTTTGCTTGGTTTTACTTTAAAATTTTTCCTTATATCCCGTTCTTTAAAATAAACACATTCCTATCTGGCATCTCTTACGGATTCTTTATTTGGGCTGTAATGAATCTTATCGTTCTCCCTATAGTGTTTCCAGTTTTACCAGAAAAGAAATTAGATTTTCCGCTTTTGCTTTCTATTCTGATTGTGATTTGCTGTGTCGGAATTCCGATCGCTTTTATAACCAGGAAGTATTACGCAAAATGGTATTGAGATAAAGTTACAAAGGGACAAAGTTGCAAAGGTTCAGAGGTTTTATTTCGAATACTCTGAACCTTTGCAACTTTGAACCTCTGAACCTTAAAAAAAAAGACTAAACTTTCGTTCTTCCTGTAATTAATGATATAATAAATAAGACTAAAAAGATAAAGAATAAAACTTTTGCAATGCTTGCGGCTCCGGCAGCAATACCGCCAAAACCAAAAATTCCGGCTATAATAGCAAGAATTATAAATATAACTGTCCAACGTAACATAATATTTGATTTTTAAGTTCTTAATATGACTATTTTATAAGCCTCTCTTGTTTATCTCAAAGTTCTTTTATTCTTACAAATCTTGTTAACTCTATACGCTTTATTGTTATCGCTATAAACTAAAACAACGCCAGATTACACGCCACTTTCACGATTATCTACAAGCCTTACAGAATTACCATGTTTATGCATTTGAGTTAATTTTTTAATGGATTGCATTAATGGTCACTTTTATACTAAAGTAATTTTAGATAAAATTTTTTACAGTAATGGAAGCAGCTAAAAAGCATGGAGTCATTTTAGAAAAAACAGATCGAAATTTTGAAGAATTAGGAGTTTTAAATCCTGCAATTTATCAAGACGGAAACAACATACACATGTTTTACAGAGCTGCAAAAAAGGGGAATTTCTCTACGATTGGTTATTGCCGCTTTGAAGGCCCAACAACTTTAGTGGAAAGAAATACACAACCCATTTTTGTTCCTGAATATATTTATGAAATTCATGGTGTCGAAGATCCTAGAATTACTAAAATAGACGACAGTTTTTACATGACTTATGTTACTTACGACGGAATTAACGCTTGTGGAGCTCTCGCTGTTTCTAAAGATTTGAAAGTTTTTAAGAAGAAAGGAATTATTACACCGAAGTTTATTCTTCACGAATTTACAAACTTAATTAGAAAGCATTTACAGAATCCGAGCATTGCTAAGATTTTAGCTTTTAATACAGAAAGAAATTATCCGTTAACGGAAACCATTAAAGAAAACCTGTTTGTTTGGGATAAAAACGTAGTTCTATTCCCGAAAAAGTTCAATGGGAAATTTGTTGCACTGCATCGATTATTTCCATCTATTCAGATTTTTTCGTTTGAAAAAAAATCTGAACTCACAGAAGATTTTTGGAAAGATTACTTAAAAAATCTTCCCGATCATATTGTAATGGAACCTAAATATGATCACGAAACAAGTCATATTGGTCCAGGAGCCCCGCCAATAGAAACAGCAGACGGCTGGCTTTTAATTTATCATGCTGCTGAAAGAAGAGAGAAAGGTTTGGTTTATCATGCTGCGGCTGCTTTATTGGATTTAGAAGATCCTTCAAAAGTTATAGCCCGACTACCAAAACCTATTATTACTCCTTCTGAATATTATGAAAGACATGGATATGTCAATTATGTGGTTTTCCCCACTGGAACAGCCATTTTTGACGACCAACTATATATTTATTATGGCGCTGCCGATGATAAGATTGCGGTGGCATCTCTGAACCTGAACGAGTTATTAACCGAGCTAAAAATGAATTCTCATGAAAACAATATCAAATAAATCAAAAATAGTTTTTTTATCTACTTTTCCGCCTACGCAATGCGGCATAGCAACCTATACTCAGGATACCATTAAAGGAATCACAGATGTTTACGGTAAATCTATCAAATGCGAAATATGTGAACTTGTTGATAAACCCAAAGACCAACCGACACAAGCATTTACCTTAAACACAAAAAATCGAGAAGAATATGCTAAAGTCGCCGAGGAAATTAATGCAGATAAAACTGTGAAATTGATTCATATTCAGCATGAATTTGGTTTGTTTTCAGGAAATTATGGAGACCATCTTTTAGATTTTTTAAATGCTATAAAAATCCCAGTTACGTTTACTTTTCACAGTGTAATTCCTAATCCGAATGACGAATTGAGAACATTTGTAAAGCTATTATTGAGCTACAGCAATTCGGTTTTTGTAATGACTAATAAATCAAAAGAAATTTTAATTAAAGACTACGACATCAATGAAGAAATAATTACTTGCGTGCCTCATGGGACTCATATTGTGGTATATGAAGCACCAGAACAGGCAAAAGAAAAATTAAATATTCAAGACAGATTAGTACTTTCAACTTTCGGGCTTTTAGGCGAAGGAAAAAATATAGAAACAGGCTTACAGGCATTACCAAAAATTATCGAAAAAGCACCAAATGCCTTGTATTTAATTATAGGAAAAACACATCCAAATTTAATTAAAGACGGCGTTGATACTTATCGAGATAAATTGGAAGGTTTGGTTAAAGAGTTAAATCTTCAGGATAATGTTCGTTTCATAAATAAATATTTAGATACTGATGAACTTTTGGAATATTTGAAAGCGACAGACATTTATATGTTTACTTCCAAAGATCCAAATCAGGCCGTGAGTGGCACTTTTGCTTATGCAATGAGTTGTTCTTGTCCGATTGTCGCATCTAAAATTCCGCATACCAAAGAAGTTTTAACTCCAGATTCTGGAATTTTATGTGATATTGGAAATGCTGATCAATTTGCAGAAGCCGCAATTAAATTGATCGAAGATGAAAACTTAAGACACGAAATGGGAATTGGTTGTTTCACCAAAATGCGTGCTTCTTCATGGGAAAATGCTGCGATTACTCAAATGAATACTTATAAAAACTTAATGAAAAATCCATCAGAAATTAAATATAGCTATCCTGCTATTCAGTTAAAACATATTAAAAAATTAACTACCGAATTAGGAATTATCCAATTCAGTAAAATTTCGATCCCAGATTTAGATTCAGGATATACTTTAGATGATAATGCAAGAGCTTTAATTGCTTTTTGCATGCATTACAAACTGACTCAGGACAAAGACGATTTGGCTTATATTTTAATTTATTTAGATTTTATTCAACGTTGCCAAAAACCTAAAGGAGATTTTATCAATTATGTCGATCAGGAAAACCGCGAACATATTGAGCAAAATGCAGAAGTGAATTTAGAAGATTCTAATGCAAGAGCAATCTGGGCTTTAGGAACTGTCGTTTCAATGTCAGATCTTCTTCCAGAGGCGATTACCAAAAAAGCGACAAGATGTTTATTGAATTCATTAAAATGGGCCGAAAATATTCAGTCGCCACGATCAATTGGTTTTGCTACAAAAGGTTTGTATTTGTACCATTCTACAATTCCTAATTTATATGTTGCTGCAATCATTAATAAATTGAATGCTAAACTTTTGGCAAATTACGAAGATACAGCTACAGAAGACTGGCAATGGTTTGAAAATTATCTGACTTATGGAAACGGAATTCTTCCAGAATCTATGCTTTATGCTTATTTAATTACCAACAAACCGGTGTATAAAAAAGTAGCTTTGGACTCTCTAGATTTCTTGATTTCTAAAACATTTATCGACGGAAACTTTAAAGCCATTTCAAATCAAAGCTGGCATCATAAAGGTTCAGAACCAAGTGAATATGGCGAACAGCCAATTGACGTTACTTATACGATTCAGACATTAAATGCATTTTATAATGCTTTTAAAACTCCAGATTATAAAAAGAAAATGAAAGCGGCTTTCAACTGGTTTTTAGGCAAAAATCATTTGAACCAAATTATGTATAATCCCGTAAGCGGTGGCGGTTACGACGGACTTGAAAAACATAATGTCAACTTAAATCAAGGTGCAGAATCAACCGTATGTTTCTTAACTGCCAGACTCTTAATGGAAAAATTAGCAATTTCACAATCACGAGTTATACCTTTAATGAAATCCCGTACAGGATTAGCAATTAATTCGTAATTTTATAAAATGAAGCTAACCAAATACTTCACTTTTTTAAACCCGGAAAATCCCTTTCTTATCGAAAGGGATTTTTTGTTTTCAAACATTTCCTAAAACGTTGTTTCTTCCTTTTTATTGTGCATCATTCGATGAAAATTATATAAACTTCCTCAAAAGTTCTGTAAGATTTTAATTCTTAAAAAAAAGTACCTTCATATAGAAACTGAAAGTGTCTTTTCACCATTCAGTTTTTCATTTTTTAGGATTCACATTAAAACAAAACATTTTGATTCTCGACATAAAAAATACATTCGCCGAAATTGGAGAAACCACAATATTCGCTAAAAGGTTTTTTAAGGAGGTTTTTATTCCGCCTTATGAAACCAGAGAGTTTCTAAAACAATGCTATATTATTGGATATAAATCTCTCCCATTAGTTGCAATTACAGGTTTTATTATGGGATTGGTGCTTACGCTTCAGTCGCGTCCAACGTTGGTGAAATTTGGAGCCGAATCTTGGCTTCCAGGAATGGTTGCGCTTTCACTAATCAGAGAAATTGCTCCCGTTATTACAGCTTTGATTTGCGCTGGAAAAATTTCGTCAGGAATTGGTGCCGAATTAGGTTCTATGAAAGTGACAGAACAAATTGATGCTATGGAAGTTTCAGCTGTAAATCCGTATAACTATTTGGTGGTGACACGTGTTTTAGCCTGCACTTTGATGGTGCCTATTTTAGTCTTTTTTGCAGACGCAATTGGAATTATTGGCGGATATGTAGGCATCAACATTCATGGAGACGTCAATTTTTACAGATTTCTAACCCAAATCATTCAATCCTTAGAATATTTAGATCTGCTTCCTGCGACGCTAAAAACTTTCTTTTTTGGATTTTTTATTGGAATGATTGGCTGTTATAAAGGTTTTAATGCTTCTAACGGAACAGAAAGTGTGGGACAAGCCGCAAACTCTGCTGTTGTAACGGCGTCGTTAAGCATTTTTATAATTGATATGGTTGCTGTTCAAATAACCGATTTATTCTTTTAAAATGATGAAGGAAAAACTACATAAAGAACCTAAAACAAAAGAAAAAGATCTAACTCCAATTATTGAGATTAAAGATCTGCATAAAACTTTTGGAAAAGATAATGCCGTTTTAAAAGGCGTAAATCTCACTTTGAATAAAGGTGAAGATTTAGTGGTTTTAGGACGATCTGGCTCTGGAAAATCAGTAACCATAAAATGTATCGTCGGATTGATTGAACCAGACAAAGGCGAAATTAAAGTCTTTGATGAAAACGTTCTTAATATTTCTAAAACAGAACTTAACGCCATTCGAGTTCGAATTGGTTTTTTGTTTCAAAGTGGCGCATTGTACGATTCAATGTCGGTTCGCGAAAATTTGGCTTTTACCTTGACCAAACATAAACGTGATTTAAGCAGTGATGAAGTTGAAAATGAAGTAATCGAAGCACTAGAAAATGTTGGTTTAGCCGATGCAATTGACAAAATGCCTTCTGAACTTTCGGGCGGAATGAAAAAAAGAATTGGCTTAGCACGAACTTTAATCTTAAAACCAGAAATCATTTTATATGACGAACCCACAACTGGTTTGGATACGATAACATCACGAGAAATCAGCGAATTGATTTTAGACATTAAACACAAACAAAAAACGTCTTCGATTATTATCACACACGATATGGCTTGCGCCAAATTAACTTCTGATCGAATTGTGGTTTTAAAAGACGGTGTAATTCACGCTGAAGGAACATACGAAGAACTAGAAAAAGACGAAGACGAATGGGTTCGCTCATTTTTTGAATAAAGCAAAATAAATAATAGAAATCATGGAAAAGGAATCAGGATCTACTTGGAAATTAGGAATGTTTGTAACAATTGGTTTACTGCTTTTTATAATGGCTGTGTATTTCATTGGAAAACAGCAAAATCTTTTTGGTTCAACCTTTCACATTAGTTCTCAGTTTAAAACTGTAAGTGGTTTAGAAGTTGGAAATAATGTGCGTTTCTCTGGAATTAATGTTGGAACAGTAGAACAAATTCAGTTAAAAAATGATTCGACAGTAAACGTCATTTTGGTAATGAAAGAAGATGTTCGAAAATTCATTAAAACCGATGCTACAGCAAGTATTGGTTCTGACGGTTTAATGGGAGACAAAGTTTTAACGATTTCTCCAGGTGCCAAATCTCAAAAAGAAATTGAAGACAACGGCCAAATTGCTTCTGTTGACGGAATTGAAATGCATGATATTATGAAAAGTGTGAAGAAAAGCGTGGATAATATTGGTATAATTTCAGATGAAATTGCCATTTTCAGCCATAGCATGAACAACGGAAACGGCGCTTTAGCAAGATTGGTAAGAGATGATAAAATGGCCAACAGCGTTTCGAATACACTTTCTAATCTAGAAAGCGGTACAAAAGGCTTCAGCGAAAACATGGAAGCCGCAAAAAGCAATTTCCTTTTTAGAGGTTACTTCAAGAAAAAAGAGAAAAAGGCAGAAGAGAAAAAAGAAAAACAAGAAGAAGCTAAAAAAGAGAAACAAGAACAACAAGAAAAAGCTGCTAAAGAAAAAGAGGAAAAAGAACAGAAAGAGAAAGAAGAAAAACAAAAACAGGAAGAAGCTAAAAAAGCCGAAGCCGAAAAGAAAAAATAAAAAGATAATAAATCTCAAATTTTAAATTCCAATTCTCATTTTATGTCTTCCTGAGCGTAGTCGAAGGACACGCAAAGCAAAACACACTTATATAGATTAAGCATGCGATCCTTCGACTACGCTCAGGAGGACAAACATTGTGACAATTATTTTGAAAAGAAATCAAAAATCAGCAAAATATATCACAATTAATAATTTACCATTCACAATTAAAAGTATATGCCTTCTACATTCAAACATACCGCCTTAAAAGTCTTGAAAATTACTGGAATTACAATTGCGGTAATTTTGTTTTTGCTGTTTATTATTCCTTTACTTTTTCCTGGAAAAATTGCTTCGGAAGTAAAGAAGATTGCGAACGAACGTTTAGATACAAAGCTTGATTTTACAAAATCTAAACTTTCTTTTTTTACACATTTTCCTTCGTTGACTGTTTCGCTAGATGAATTGTCTTTAACGGGTTCTAAGCCTTTCAACAACGACACTTTACTAAAAGCGGATCAAGTTGCTTTTGGAATCGATATAAAAAAACTGCTTTTTGATAACGAAGTTAAAATCAATAAACTTTACGTTTCTGATGCTTTAATCAATATTATGGTTAATGAACAAGGTCAGGCGAATTATAATATTTATGTGGCTCCAGAAGATCGAAAAGATGAAAAAAAAGATCCAAATGCTCCAGAAGAAGGAACAGCAATTCGATTGGAACGTATTGATTTACAAAATTGTCATGTAAAATATAACGATCGTTCTGCAAAAATTTTAGTTGATGCAAAAGGTTTTAATTACATCGGAAAAGGAAATCTAAGCGAAGACATTTTTGACCTTGCTACCGATGCTAAAATTGATAATCTCGATTTCTATTATGACCGAACTGGTTATTTGAGACGAAAAAAAGTTAGTGCAGATTTAATTACTCGAATCAATACGCACGCCCTTACTTTTATTTTGCAAAAAAATGAACTTCATATCAATAAATTGCCTTTAAAATTTACTGGTTTATTTTCTATTTTAAGAGATGGATATAAAATCAACATTAAAGCTGCTTCAGAAAATACAACTGTAAAAGACTTATTGTCAGTAATGCCACCAGAATATTTAACATGGCTGGAAAAAACCGAGATTTCTGGAAGAAGCGATTTATTGCTTAGTTTTAAAGGAGATTATAATGTTCAAAAAAAGCAAAAACCAAACTTGGCTTTCAATTTAAAAATTAACAAAGGTTCGGTAAATTATAAAAACGCACCAGTTCCTTTAACCGATTTTAAAATGGATTTGAATGCTATTCTTCCGTCTTTAGATATAGAACAGCTTTTGGTAAATCTTAGAACATTAAAATTTAAAGTTGGCGAAAAAGACTATTTCAATGCTTATTTGCACAGTAAAGGTTTAAGCGAAATGAACCTTAATGCAAGTGTAAAAGGCGCGTTAGATCTTGCTGTTGTTGATGCTGCTTTGGGATTGGAAAATATTGATTTAAAAGGAATTTTAAAAACCAATATTCAGGCAAAAGGACTTTTTAGCACTTCGAAAAAACTGTTTCCAAAAACTATTGGCGGAATTTCTCTGCGAAATGGTTGGCTTAAAACAAAATATTATCCAAATCCAATTACCAATATCACTTTTATAGCCAATATGCTTAATAAAGCAGGAACTTATCAGGATTTGATTGTTGCCGTTGCTCCAGCTTCTTTTGTCTTTGAAGGAAATCCAGTTTATGTCAACGCCACTTTATCTGATTTTAGTGATTTGGCTTATAATGCAAAAATTAAAGGCGAGCTTAATGTAGGCAGAATCTATCAGGTTTTCTCAGAAAAAGGTCTTGATTTGACGGGTTATGCCAAAGCCGATCTTTCGCTAAAAGGAAAACAAAGTTACGCTACAACTGGTCAATATGATAAACTGGATAACAAAGGCACATTATTGCTTAAAAATATAAAAGCGACTTCAGAATTGTTTCCGAAGGCATTCTTTATTAAACAAGGAAATTTCCGTTTTCAAAATGAGAAAATGTGGTTTGAAAAATTCAACGCTTCTTATGGAAAATCTGATTTTGACATAAATGGTTATCTTTTAAATACAATTAATTATTTCTTAGAATCTAACGGAACTTTGAGCGGAAACTTCAATTTAAAATCAAAACTGATCAATGTTGATGAATTTATGGCGCTCGAAAAAGGAGAAAATAAAGACCGTACGCTTGCCGTTGATTATGCCAAGGAAGATCACCCAAAAATGAGCGGTGTAGTGATCATTCCTAAAAACCTGAATGTCAGTCTAAACGCCAATGCAGACAAAATAGAATACAACGGATTGGTCCTTAATAAATTAACTGGAAAAACTGGTATAAAAAAAGAAGGATTTTACTTAGAAAACATTACCTTTAATATCATCGACTGCATTTTAGGTATAAATGCCTCTTATAGAGACGAATCGCCAACATCTGCACACTTTGATGCTCATTTTACAGCAAAAGATTTTGATGTTCAAAGAGCTTATAAAGAGATTCCGATGTTTCATGACATGGTTACTGCTGCTGAAAAAGCATACGGAATCGTATCTGTCGACTATAAAGTCAAAGGAGATTTGAATGGAAATATGGGGCCAATTTACGAATCTCTTCAAGGCGGCGGAACGATAAATTTACGTGATGTAAAAATTAAAGGACTGAAACTTTTTGACGGAATTAGTTCTAAAACAGGACAAAACGGTTTGAATAATCCTGATATAAAGGGAATTGAAATCAAATCGACTATAGATAAAAACCTTATTAATGTTGAGCCATTTACCTTTAGTGTGGCAGGTTTTAAACCCACAATTAAAGGAACTACAAGCTTTGATGGACTATTGGATCTTAGAATGCGTTTAGGTCTTCCGCTTTTCGGAATTATAGGTTTCCCGATTGTAATTACAGGCACGCATGAAGCTCCAAAAATTAAAATATTCAGCAAAACAGGCCAGGAAATAGATCCTGCTGTTTATGACAAGAAGAACAATAAAGTAATTCGAGAAGAAAAAGTAAGCAAAACAAAAAACAAATAGTAATGAATTCTAAATCTCAGCAAAGCAGTGCATTCGAAAAGTTTGCTTCAAAAGTTTCAAAAGCTGCCGGAAGCACAACTGCTTTTATCAGCGCATTTATTATTGTTGTTGCTTGGGCGGTTTCTGGTCCTATTTTCGATTATTCTGAAACCTGGCAATTGGTCATTAATACAGGAACTACGATTATTACTTTTTTGATGGTTTTTTTAATTCAAAAAGCACAAAATAAAGATTCGCTTGCCATTCAGTTAAAATTAAATGAACTCGTAGCGTCAAATGATTTATCGAGCAATAGTCTTGTTGATATTGAAAGCATGACCGAAGAAGAAATGATTATCATTCAGAAATATTATCACCGATTAAGTGAACTGGCCAAAAAAGACCAAAGCATCAGAACTTCACATTCTATCGCCGAAGCACATGAACTTCATAATCGTAAAAAACAAAAAAATGTAAAACCAAATAAAACAAAACGAACTCCCAAAAACAGCTCTAAAAAATAACCAAAAATGAAACTAAGTTCAACCGAAACCTATTGGCCATTAAAAAATGCCATAAAACAAAGTTACCCTTCATTAGATTCCGATATTAACACTGACATTCTAATTATTGGCGGTGGTATTACAGGCGCATTAATCGCTTATAAATTATTGAATGAAGGAAAAAAAATTGTTCTTGTAGACCGTCGCGACGTTTGTGGCGGAAGTACTTCTGGAAGCACTGCTTTACTGCAATATGAAATTGATGTTCCTTTACATCAGTTAATTAAACTCCGTGGCGCGCGCTGTGCTATTGATAGCTACCAAAATGGTAAAAAAGCCATTTTTGATCTTCGAAATATCATTGACACTGTTGGCAGCGATTGTGGTTTTGAATTCAAAAAAAGCATCCTTTTTACTACTTTGAAGAAGGATGTTCCGTATTTAAAAAATGAATTTAAAACCCGAAAACAGCATGGTTTTGAAATTAGCTGGCTCAGCCGATTTGAACTTCAAAAAATGGGTTTAAATGCAATTGCCGGAATCGAATCTAAAACTGCTGCTGTTATGGATCCGTTTAAATTTGCAACTGATCTTTTATTTCATTGTCATGAAAAAGGAATGCAGATTTTTGATCGAACCAATATAGCTTCAATACAGCATCAAAAAGGCAACATTATTGCTACAACAGATTCAAAACGCGTCATAACAGCCGATCATATTATACATTGTACGGGTTATGAAAGTACAGAAACAATAAAAGAAAAAGTAGTCGATTTAAAAAGTACTTACGTTATTGCTTCTGAAAGTCAGACTGATCTTCCAGAAAATTTCAAAAATGCTATTTTTTGGGACACAGCATCGCCTTATCATTATTTTAGAACAACTGAAGATAACCGTATCATAATGGGTGGCGGTGATGAAGATTTTAAAGACACCAATAAACGTGATAAATTGCTTCCTAAAAAAGAACAATATCTTTTAAAACAGTTTTTCAAGAGATTTCCCGATTTAGATTTTAAGATCGATTATTCTTGGGCGGGTACTTTTGGTGAAACGAAAGACGGACTTCCCTACTTCGGAAAACCAAATCCGAGGAAAAATGAGCATTATATTCTTGGCTTTGGAGGAAACGGAATCACTTTTAGTGTAATCGGAATGAATTCGATCTTGGATTCACTTAATAATAAAAAGAATACGGATTTAGATTATTATCGATTTGGACGTTAGAGAAAGGTTGCTAAGTTTCTGAGATACTAAGATTCTAAGTTTTTACTTTAAGTAAATAACAAAATCCTCAGGTTTTGAATTCTTCAAAACCTGAGGATTTTACTTTATATATCATGCTTTATAGCTAACGACAAAACTTAGAACCTTAGAATCTTAGTATCTCAGAAACTTTATCACGCTGTAATAGCCAAAGAACTCAAATTAAACTTATATTCTTTTGGGCTGCAGTTGAATTTTTGTTTGAATATTTTAGAGAAATAACTTCTGCTGGTAAAACCAATGCAATACACTATTTCTGAAATATTTAAATCAGAAGTTCTAATTAAGATTTCGGCTTTTAAAACTCGCATGTGTGTAATGTAATCGTTGACTGTGCGATTATGAATCATTTTAAAACCTTCCTGAAGTTTATTTGGAGAAAGACCAGATTTTTTACTTAATGCTTTTATTGAAAAAGCTTCTTCTGGACTTGATTTTATAAATTCAGAAAGCTCTTTTATTTCTTCCATTTCTCTTAAAGTCAATCCGTTTGATTCATTTGCGAAAGCGTGTAAATCGTCAGAATGTTGCTGAATTTCCATTGCAAGAATAATTCTCAAAATTCCTTCTTTCAATAAATTACGGACAATGCCTGTTTGTGTAATCGAATTAAGCTGCTCAATTTTTTCTGCAATCTGCAAATTATATGAACCAATGTAAAAGAAATCTTGAACTAAATTATTTTCGAAAAAAGTATCTTTTACTTGTTGATTTAAAGAATGATTTTGATTTTTTGCATCAATTTCGGTTCCAACTATTATTAAAGTAAGCTTCGTTTTTTTTCCTTTTTCAAAAAACAAAACATTATCCTGATTCTGTTTAGAAGTTACAATTGCAGTTTGAAAGGTTTTTAATTTTCGCTCTTCGCCATTTAATCCGAAGCTATGCGAAAGATTGCCTTTCGAACAATAAGCAAAATAAATAGGCGAAGATTTTACATTTAGAATATCCAATCTAACATCAGTTGAAAATGTCATATCAAACTGAACATACGAAATATTATCATTAAAAGAAGCCCCCATAATTGAACCTTCCGCAAAACTATTTTGTACTTCTAGTGTATATTCGTCTAAGTCAAAAGTCACTTTTCCGCCAAAATTAGTATGAAGTTCATCAAATATATTTTGAGTTTTTTCTGTATTTATAGTAACTATTTTCATGGTGACTGGATTTTAATTCTATAATTTGCTAAACCGTTTTTTAGATGAAAGCCATAAAGCTTTTCTTAAAAAACTGAAAGTCAAAGTTCGCCCAAAGACAGACCAAAAATGTTATATAATTTTCTCGTTTTGTTTTATAATTCCTTATTAATGATTATTTTAACTAAAAGAAAAAAATCGAATTAAATAAAAATGAAAAGTTTCTCCTTTGCTCCTATAAGTTCTCCAAATTCTAAAATTCTGATTTTAGGCACGATGCCTGGAACAAAATCTTTAGAACTCAATCAATATTACGGTCATAATCAGAATAACTTTTGGAAATTTATGTTCCAGATTTTAGGTGAACAATTTTCTAATGATTATGAAATCAGAAAAACTTTATTAATAAAAAATGATATTGCTGTTTGGGATGTCTTACAATTTTGCGAACGTGTGGGAAGTCTAGATAGCGCTATTAAAAATGAAATTGCAAACGATTTTGAAGATTTTTTAGAAAAACATCCCAAAATTGAAAGCATTCTTTTTAACGGACAGAAATCGGCGGCATTTTTTAAAAAGTATGTTCATTTAACTAAAGAATACAAGACTTTTACTCTTCCGTCAACAAGTCCCGCCAATGCTGGCAAGACTTTTCAAGAGAAATTGAGCGAATGGAATGTCATTAAAGAGCTTATTACAATAGCTTGAATTTTATATAATTAAAATGCAAATATTGGAATCATGTAACTTTTTCCGATTAAAATATAACAAATCGCAACCACTCTTAAAGTAATTTTACATCAAAGAAAAATAAGCCATATTGTAGATTGATGAACGAAATGGAAAGGCTTTCTTCTTATTAAAATCGACAAAGCAAACTGTAAAAGGTTTAGTCTATAAAGAGAACATTGGTTATGTTAGTTTATTTTTGGGAAAAAGCTACTCTATAGAAATATAGAGTAGCTTTGTTTTTATAGGCTACCATCTAAACAAAAAAGCATGAAAATTCAAACATATTACAATCATATAAGGTTTTACACACCGCACCATTTTATATATTATCCTATTTTAATTCTGTTTTTAATCGCCAGCATTTATTTGAGTATTAAAACAGAAGATCATTTAATTTGGGGATTTATCAGTGTTGCATTTGTATTTCTATTCGTCATAGCGTATATGTTGCGCCAGCATTATGCTCTTACACTTCAAAACAGAATTGTGCGATTAGAAATGCGTTATCGCTATTTCAGTTTAACTGGACAAAGATTTGAAGAATTTGAATACAAATTAACTGACGATCAAATATTTGCTTTACGTTTTGCACCAGACCACGAATTAATTCCGCTTATAAAAGATGTTTTAAAGAACAATTTAACTGGAAACGCCATCAAAAAAGCAATTGTACACTGGAAAGCCGATTATCATAGGGTTTAGTTTCTATTTTTCTTTTTATTGAAAAGAAGATAAAACACAAACAATACGATCCAAACGGAAACAATTACAATAAAATAGATTCCAATAATATTGGGATGAAGGTAATTTGGTTCGTAAAATAATTTATCTAAAGTTGTAAATTTTTCGCCAAGCGCTTTTCTATCAAAATTATTACGAATTCCGTTCAGCGGTTCATCGCGATTATCTCTATAATGATAAACATCTTGAGTCAGTTGCTTCGGAATCAGATTCGTTTCTATATTGTATTTTCTAAAAAGCGTATCCAATTTTTGAAATGTAAACGTCAGTGAATCTTTCTTAGAATTATAAAGCAATTTATAGCGATCTACTGCCGCTTGATATCTTTGTTTATCAATTGAATCTCCTTGAACGGGGCTAAATAAAGATTTGTTTTCCAAAAAGATACAAATATCTTCGTCATGTTCTGGATGCACTGGAACACTTTTAAAAATAATTTCTATACTATCATTTATAACCTTTTTAGAAATAATTCTTTTGTATAATTCCTCTTTATTAAAACTCAAAATATTTAGAATGCTATCGGCTCTATCTATCGTTTTATCAAAAGTGTCGGCTAATGTTTTAATTGTGTCAATACTATAATAGCTATTCTCAATTATTGGGTATTCTCCAGCCGAAATCGTATCTTCTTCTTTAGTCACCGGATACGGTTTTGGATATAAAATATTCTCGTAATTAAACAATTTTTCAGAACTATAAGAGGTATATCCATACAAAAACGGATTTAATACATTGAGTAATTTTTTGTCATTATTAAAATCATTTTCAGATAATTCTGTTTTCAGTTTTGCATTCATTCCAAAACTATAACTTATAAAAAATGAAAAAGTCAAAAATGAAATCAGAAATAAACAAACTCCAATCTTAAATGCATTTCCGCCTTTATAATTTTCTCTGGAATGATTTCGAACTAGAAAAATTAAAAAGAAAAGTAAAAATAAACCACTCACAAAAAAGTGCGAAATCGAAACATCATCGTAAAATTTAAATCGATAAAATTCAGTGTAGATATTAATATTTTTTAGCCCTTTAAAGGTAAAATAACCATATAAAAAATAAACTAGGTGAATTAGGGCTAATACGATTACAGATTTAATGAAATAACGCTTTAGATTTTTAGTCATGGCTTTAAAAGTTTCTAATGTGCTGAGATTCTAAGTTTTTTTTCGAGGTTTCTAATATACTGAAATTTTATTTTAGCAAAAAAATATTACAAATAAAAAAAGACGCGAAAAATCACGTCTTTAATCGAAAGAATTTCCGTAGAGACGCACTGCAGTGCGTCTAAATGTGGAATATATGTAATCTGACAATCTTTCGTAAGATGCACTGCAGTGCATCTCTACAGATATAGAAATTAATTTTGTAACATTAAAGAAACCTTTGTCCCTTAGAACTTTTACTTAGAAATATCAAATCCCTCTTTCAAGATTTCACTTTCAACCTTATCAATCAATTTGTTGGTTTTACCTGTAAGCTTTTCTTTTTTCCAATCTCCTTTTACATAAAGAATCAAAGTGATTAAAGCCGTTGCAACAGAAGCAATCGGGAAAGCCCACCAGATTCCAATTTTACCTAAAGAAGTATTATGAGATAAAATGTAAGCCAACGGAAACTGAATTACCCATTGTGAAACCAAAGTCAGAATCATAGGAAGTTTTGTGTTTCCGACAGCTCGGAAAACGCCAGTTAGACAAAGCTGTAAACCTAAAAACCCCCAAGAAAGACAAGTAATTCTCAGCAATTCTGTTCCTCCTTTAATAACCGCTTGATCTCTTGGAACAAAAAATGCAATTAAATAGGGCGCAAAAATAAAAGCTATGATACCGAGACCTGTCAATAATCCGAAACCAAGATAGGCTCCAAGTTTTGAGATTTCGGCTGCACGGTCAATATTTCCAGCACCGATATTTTGCCCCACAAGGGTTGCAATTGCCATTGATAAACCCAAAGCTGGAATTAAAATCAGCTGAATCAAATTAGAACCAGCTCCGTAAGAAGCAACTGTTAGCGTTCCGAAACGAACAATCAAAAACGTAATTGCCATCATTCCTAATGCGCGCATTGACTGCTCAATCGAAGAAGGAAATCCAATTTCAAAAGCTCTCTTAATGTGTTTATAATCAGGTTTAAAATCTGCAATACGGAGATGAATTCCGTGTTTTCCTCTAAACAAAATCGCAAATCCAATTATAATCGCGAGAAGCTGTGTGAATAAAGTCGCCAAAGCCGCGCCTTTTACGCCCATAGCTGGAATAAAATTCCATCCATAAATAAACAGCGGATCCAGGGCAAAGTTCAAAATAACAGTTCCTAAAACAATATAAACGGGCAGTGTAACACGTCCAACTCCACGCATTATTGATTGGAAAATCATAAATCCGAAACTAAAAACTAAACCAATAAATGCCACTCGCATAAATCCTAATGCATCAACATAAACTGTAGGCGTTACTTTTAGCAGATATAAAAAATACGGACTCAAAATATATCCAATAATCGACAAGACTACCGAAACGATAATAACCATCGATAATGTCTGTGCAGCCACGTGGTTGACCATTTTTTGGTTTCCTGCGCCAAAATATTGTGCAATTAAAATAGAACCAGCAATAGCTAATCCAGTTCCCAATGCAATGGTTAAAAATATTACGGGTGTGCTTATCGAAACGGCTGCAACAGCATCTCCGCCTAAACGTCCTACCCAAAAAGCATCTACCAACTGATATGCGGCTTGTAATAAATTAGCAATCATAATCGGGATTGCTAATTTTAATAATGAAGAAAGGATTGGTCCTTCTAACAATTCATTTTTTTTCATTTATTCAAAATAAGTATTTAAAAATCAGTTGACATGTCAACTTTTAAAGATTAAAAAAATTATAGGGTTTCTAGTTTGTCTGCATACGATCTTACTGCATTCAAAGCTTCTACTCTTTCTTTTGGAGTAAACACAGACATCACTTCTTCTTCGGCTCTTTTCATCAGAGATCTAATGCTTTTAGCCAAAGTAATTCCTTCATTTGTAAGACTTACAATGTTTTTTCGTTTATCCATTTTGTCTTTTACAACCTCAACAAGATTCTTTTTTTCGAGTGCTGTTATACTTCTTAAAATAGACGATTTATCCCTCATTGTTTTGTCTGACAATTCTCTTTGCGAAAGACTTTTATGATGCAGGATCATCAACAATGGCAACTGTTCTAGCTGTAATGTGATTCCTGATTCATTCATTAACGCATTTGTACGCCTGAAAATTGCTCGTTTAATACGATGAATCTGAAAGAAGAAACTATCTGATATTTCTTCTTTCCAAAAATTTGAAAAATTCTCTTTATCGGTATGTTTAATTTCCATGCGACAAAATTACAAAAAAGAGTGACATGTCAACTATTTTTTGTAATAATTCCTTATTTTACTGATAACCAATTAATTCCTTAAAATAATTCAGATATAAAAACAAAAATGAACGATTATTTTTACTAACTTTAATTGTTAAATATTACCTAATAAAAACTTAAAAACTACTCTGATGAAACAATTATTTATTTTTTTGGTAATGATGCTCCTTTGGATTCCGTTAAACGCTCAAACTGTTGCTGAAACCAGTAAAGAGGAAGACTTAACAACTTTTAAAACTGAAAAAGATGATTTTCAAGATAGTACTGTAGATGACCTGCCCTGGCACAATAGACGCTTTAAAGTTACTGCCGGCGGTTTTTTTCCTGTAAATAATACTGTTGTTCAAGTTGAAGGAAATAACGGAAATGTAGGAACTGAAATTGATCTTGAAAGTGATTTAGGGTTTTCTAAATCAACTGCATCATTTTTAGGAACATTTGATTGGCGCATATCCAAAAGATCCCGATTAGGTTTTGAATATTTTGTGCTAGACAGAACTGCAACAAAAACGCTGCAAAGAGATATTAATTTCGGAGATCATACTTATCCAGTGAATGGAAGTGTTCGAGGTACTTTTAATGTACAAATTGCCAGAATTGCTTATGGCTACGCTATTCTATCTAAACCTAAATATCAAGCTGGTCTATTAATTGGAGCGCATGTCCTTTTTGCAGATTTAGGTTTAAAATTAGATGCTAATACACAAAGTGTAGAATATCATGATAATTTTAACTTTACTGCTCCACTGCCAGATATTGGAATATGGGGAGAATTTGTTCTTGGAAAACGCTGGGGTTTATATGCCAACGTAAATTATCTCGCAGTAAAAATTGATGAAACCGATGGCCGAATCATAAGCTACAATTTGTCGGTTTTATATAATGTTGTTCAAAACTTTAGTCTTACTGCAGGTTATACTGGATTGAATTTTAGAATAGATACTGTCCAAGACCGATTAAACGGTTTCTTGAAATGGGGATATAATGGACCAACAATAACTGCAGTTTACACTTTCGGCAAACATGTTAAAGTAACTAAATAAAGGTTCTGAGGTGCTAAGATACTAAGGTTTTAAGGTTTTTTAACCGCTAAGAACGCTAAGAATTACGCAAAGTTCGCAAAGGTTTTATACAAAGCTTTGCGAACTTTACATTTTTATAAAATCCACCTTAAAAAATCTTTGCGTGCTTTGCGAAAAAACTTTGCGCTCTTTGCGGTAAAATTATACTCAAAGTTACTCAAACTTGAAACCCGAAACCTGAAACCTGAAACCTGAAACAAAATAAATAAACCCGATAACTCTCCAGCTATCGGGTTTATTACCAAACTTAAACTTACTTAACTTAACTCAAAATAAAACTTAACTAATTTATTTTTCGATTGGAGAGAATTTTACTGCTGTTCCTCCGCCAGCTGCCAATTTGATATTTAAAACAGTTTTACTGTTTACTTTTTGTTTAGAGATTGTAACTGGATATGGATTTGTTTTATAATTTGCTCCTTCTCCATCTGCATAAATTTCTGCTTCGTATTCTTTGTTCTTATCTAAAAATGAAAGCGCTACTTTTAAGTCTCTTGCATTTCTATTTGTGATCGAACCTAAATACCAATTTTTCTCCTCCCAATCTTTACGGGCAATTGTAGTGTATTCTCCAATTTTAGAATCTAAAACTTTAGTGTCAGACCAAGTGCAAGGAACATCTTTTACGAATTGAAATTCTGGTTTTCCTTCGTAATTTTCAGGTAAATCTGAAGCCATTTGCAACGGACTGAAAATAATCACATACAATGCTAACTGATTTGCTAAAGTTGTCTGCACTTTTGCACCAGAAGGTGTTTTGTAATCAAAATTGAAATTCCCAGGCGTGTAATCAAACGGTCCAGAAAGCATTCTTGTAAAAGGCAAAGTTGTTAAATGCTCTGGCGTATTTCCTCCATCTACAGACCATGCATTGTACTCTTGTCCGCGTCCGCCTTCTTGCGACATAAAATTTGGATAAGTACGCTGTAAACCAGTTCCTTTCATTGGTTCGTGGTTGTCAATCATAATGTGATATTTAGCCGCCGTTTCGATTACTTTTCTGTAATGACGTGCACCGTATTGGCTATCATGCCATTCTTTTTTATCCAAATATTTGTTTACGTAACCCGTTTTTACTGAGTTTACTCCCATTTTTTGGTACAGTTTAAAAGCATCTTCCAATTGGTTTTCATAGTTTTTAGTAGCTCCAGCCGTTTCATGATGTCCTATTAAACGAACATTTTTCATCGCTGCATATTTGGTGATTTCTTCTAAATTAAAATCTGGATATGCTTTTACAAAACTAAATGCAGAACCATCAGCAGTCCAGTCGCCATCCCAGCCTTCGTTCCATCCTTCTACCAAAACTCCGTCAAAACCATTTTTTGCAGCAAAATCAATATATTCTTTTGTGTTTTTGGTTGTCGCGCCATGTTTTGGTCCTTGTCCCCAAGTGTATTTTTCTAAATGCATTCCCCACCAAATTCCGATATATTTTGAAGGCGTGATCCAAGATAAATCTTCAATTTTTGAAGGCTCATTAAGATTCAGCATAATGGTCGAAGTTGCTACTTGTCCAGGATTCTTCCCAACCACAATAGTTCTCCAAGGTGTTTTAAAAGGCGTCTCAGCATATACTTTTACACCATCAGCCCAAGGCACTAAATCACTTTTATATTGTTTGTCTGTCGTTTTCAAAAGCGTCATTGAAGCAAAATCTGTTAAGTTGGCTTCGTGAATCGCTACGTGCAATTTGTCCTTAGTTTCAAAAGTCGCAGGCGTATTAATTGTGTCGGTTTTACTCATTAATGTTTTGCGATATTCACTTTCGTAATAACTATTTTCACGATGTACTGGAATCCACCAAACTTCGTTATTGTCTTTAAAAGTAAATTGCGTTATTTCATTAGAAATTTTGACTTTTCCTAAATGAGGCTGTTTCGGGAATTCATAACGAAATCCTACTCCATCATCAAAAACTCTAAAAATAATATCAACCAAACGCTCCTCTCCTTTTGCTTCTTTTAAGTGAACAATCAGTTCGTTATGATGATCTCTTACTTTTTTGAATTCGCCCCAAGGCTGTTCCCAAGTTTCATCTGCCGATTTTTCTTCGGTCGAAACGACTTCAAATCCATCTGTCATTTTAGCTAAACCTTGAAATTCAAATCCCATAAGAGAAGGTTCTATAACCGATTTTCCATTAGAAGAAAAACTGTATTGAGGCTGTCCTGAAGGTGTTAATTCAAAAGTTAATTCAGAGATTTTTTCTGGAGAACTGATTTTATATGTTGTTTTAGTACTGCAAGCCATCATCAGCATCGATGCAAAAGCGATTAGACAGTATCTATATTTTCTGTTTTTCATTATTTAAATTGTATTAATTACAGCTCTATTTAATTTCGCTCAGTATTTGTTTTGCTTTTGCAGGCTGCATTGAAACAAAATAATTAAACGCCTGATCGAGTTTTTTCTGGGCCTCGACATTTCCTTTTTTCTGTAAGCGTAAATCATACAATTTGCTGATATCTGGAAATACACTTTCAGTATTTTTTACTCCAGCGAAAGTTTTTATTTTTTCGACAAAAGAATAACCAAATTCAACTGTTGGTTCAATCATCGTTCCTTCTCCGAAATCATTCCACGTAATCAGTTGCAAGTAATTTACATTTGCATTTTTAGCCAAAGCAAGAGTTTCATCCAATGTCGCTCCATTATTGTGTTCGATTGTCCATCCAATAGCTGCACCTCCTCCGCCTTCGGCATAAAAATCTTTAAAGCCAGGGTAAGCGCTTCCCATAGCTACGCCCAATTTTGGTTTTGTATTAGTATAGAAATTAGTCAGATAGCTATTGTCTTTGTATACCCAAGCATATTCGCCAGAAGCATTTTCTCCTGCCATCGAAGAATGATCCCAAAGTGTCAGGAAAGTTGGTTTTGTGGTTAAAGTATTAAACACATTTGTCCATTCTGCGGAAGTCTGCAAAACGATTGGTCCAAAATTCATTAACAGCGGTTTGCCATTAATTTTGATGTAATTAGCATCAGAAAAATAATTCTTTTCTACATAAGCCAAATCTGTTTTTGCTGCGCCGGTTACCGAAATTGCTTTTCCTGCATTAACAACATTCGTTAAAAATCGATCTTCATAAACAATAGCATATTCTAAACCTACTTTGTCCAGCATTTCAATTAACTGATCTGTATTTTCTTTGACCATTCTATAATCGTTTACATCGTAAGTTCCGTACCAATCGATTAGAATTCCATCAATTCCTGAATATTTCATCAACAATAAATGATTTTCGATCACATTTTTATCGCCTGAATGATAAGGTCCAATCAGCGGATAATAATAAGATGCTATTTCTCTTCGGCCGTTTGTTCCTACGTTATTCGGATTTTTGTTTGCCATTGTCCAGTGATATCCCCATTTTTTATCTGCACTGCTTTCGTTAGTTTCAAACCACGGCATGTAATGCATATAAATTTTGGTGCTGTTGGTTTTCTCAATCGCAACAGGTTCTGTTTTTTCTGGTTCTACCGGTTTATCCGAACCTTTGTCATCGCTGCTGCAACCAGCAACCATCACAATGCTCATCAAACCAAAAACCAACGATGTGATATATCTCTTCATATTGATGTACTGTTTGTTATTTTTATATTTTGCCACAGATTAAAAGATTAAAAAGGATTTTATTGTGATTAATTTATTTCACGCAGATTTAAAAAGATTTAAGCAGATATGCGCAGATTATTTTTTTTTACATTTAAAACCAAATCTGCTTTAATCTGCAGAATCTGCGTGAAACAAAATCTTTTTTTAATCCTCTAATTCAGTTTCTAATCTTTAGAATCTGTTACTAAAAAATTAAAAACATGTCAGCCTTCCACGACTAACCAACATGGAAGACTGACATTAATTAACCTAATACCCAGGATTTTGTTTCAGGTTTTTATTTGTAGTTAAAACTGTACTTGGGATTGGAAAAATTGCTCTGTATTTTTCCGTTGTACCTTTTGACCACCATGGCTCGAAGAATGTTCCAAAACGAATGTTATCTGTTCTTCTTCTTCCTTCGAATGTGAATTCTTTCAGTAACTCTTGATCAATAAATGCAAGATCAATTGTTGTTGGCATTTCTTCTCCAGCGCGCGCAGTTACTTGTTGTAAAAACGGTTTTGCTAAATCTGGCGAACCTAAACGAACGAAACATTCTGCTTGCATCATTAAGATTTCTGAATAACGAATTAAAACGAAATCATGATCGCGTTCCCATTGTTCTCCAGCTTTCATTTCATATTTTGCTAAACGTACACCTTCATTCTCTTTTGCATCTTCTAAACTTGTCAGGTTCTCTGTATAAGTTAACGGTTCTCCATTATCCATCATAATTACAGAACCCGTTGCAAGATTGATCTGATCACCTTCAAGCATACATTTTTTTCTTTTGTCTGTATCTGCAAAAGATGAATATACTCCTGGCTGTGCACACATTCCGTTAGCACTCCATGGATAGTTTCCTACTGGAGAAATTGCTAATTTTTGATTGTAGTGGCAGGACATTGAGTTCATGTAATTTCCAACTGTTCCTGCTTTTGAATCGTAAGGAATTGCAAAAATGATTTCGCTAGAACCTTGATTTTCTGTTACGAAATTGGCAAAGAAATCTGGAGTTAAACTGTATCCCGTAATTTTTTGACACGTATCAATACAATCCTGCCAACGCGCTACGCCAATAAATGCTTCTGAATTAAGATATAATCTTGCTAGAATCGCGTACGCAACATTTCTAGTTAATTTAGAATACACCACATTTGGATTTAAATATGGAATAGCGTCTGTTAGTTCTTTTTCAACAAAATCATAAACTTGTTTTCTTGTAGAATTTGTTGGAAGATCTGTGTCTTCAAAATTGGTTACGATTGGCACATTTCCAAATAAATCTAAAAGATTGTAATAGTAATATGCTCTAAGCGCTTTTAATTCTGCAAAAATTGGTTCTTTTGCTTTTTCAGTCAAAGACGATTTGTTGATTTGATAAATGATTGCGTTGATCTTAGCTATTCCAGTATAATTGTAACGCCAAGCTGAAAGAATCATTCTATTATCTGCTTTCCAAGTGTGTTTTTGAGCATCTTGATATTGCCCGCCGTCATACCAGTTTGTTCCTCTTGTTGGAATTGTTGCTTCATCTGAAACTACTTCATTCAAAAAGAAAACATACTCACAAGTTGGAAAGTTATTTGAAATTGCATCGGAGAATCCTCTTAATGAAGAATAACCTCCACCTACCAGCGCATCAATTTCTTTAGTTGTATTTCCGAAATTTCCATCTTCTACCTGATCATACAACTGTTCGTCCAAATCAGTACATGATACCGTAAAAAGCATGCTTAAAAGTATCGCTGCTGTTATTTTGATTTTCATTTTTAATATTTTATGGTTATCAATTCGCTTAGTTATTCAGCGTAAAATTTAGTCCAACAGAAATTGTAGTTGGTCGAGGATAATTGTTGTATCTATCAATTCCAGGAGCAGCCAATCCAGTTTGATCCATTACTCCAGTTTGATTAATTCCGTCTTGAGCATTTAAACCAATCTCAGGATCTACACCTTTGTAACCTGTAATTACAAATAAGTTTTCTCCCATTACAAACATTCTAACTTTAGATTTTTTGTATTTCAATGGCAAAGTGTAACCAATAGATAATGTTTGAAGTCTGAAGAAAGAAGCATCTTCGATCCAGTAATCAGAATACTTAGGAGCAGAAGTAATACCACTGCTTAAGAAAGAATCTGGCACATTAAAAGCTGGTAATCTGTTTGGATCGTTTAACATCATGTTTGTAGCATTTAAAGCTTTTTGTCCAAACATTCCGTATCCTGAAACTCCAAGATCAAAATTTCCGTAAGTAAAATTCATTCCAATACCTAAAGTCAAATCAGGCTGAATATTTCCTAAATCTCTTTTATCTGCGTCAACCAAAGCACTTTCTGCTACCACTTCATTTGCTGCATTATAATATTGGATTTTTCCATCAGCATCTAAACCAGCATTTTTGAATCCCCAGAAAGTTCCAACAGGATATCCTTCAGCAATAATTTGAGAATATTGTCCAGACATACCTGCTAAACCGTGTAAAGATCCGCTGTAGATCACATCTGTTTTATAAGTTGGATTCGAAAGTTTTTCAATTTTCTGAACGTTATGTCCAAGTGTCAAATTAGCATTCCAGTTGAATTTGTCTCCTTTAATAATATCTGCATTCAAAGTCAATTCAACTCCTTTATTTGACATTTCACCAACGTTAGCCAACATTGTTCCCACTAAATATGGAGGCTGAGGCACTTCATAAGTGTATAATAAATCTTTTGTTTTTTTAGAATAATATTCAAAAGATCCTGTAATTCTGTTGAAAAGACCAAAATCGAAACCAACGTTAATTTGCTCTGTAGATTCCCATTTCAAATCAGGATTTGGGTTTTGTTTTGGAGAATAAGCCAAACTCCAAGTTTTAGTAATAGGATCATAGTAGCTGTCATTTCCAACTCCTAAGATAGAAAGCGATTTATACTCACCAATTCCGTCTTGATTTCCTGTAACTCCGTAACCAACTCTAACTTTTAAGTTGTCTAACCAACCTTTTGTAGAACTCATAAATTCTTCATTAGAAACTCTCCAAGCCGCAGAAGCAGATGGGAAAGTTCCCCATTTATTGTTTTCTCCAAAACGGCTTGATCCGTCACGTCTTACAGTCGCAGTCAATAAATATTTACCATCGTAGCTGTAGTTAGCACGAGCATAAAAAGAAACTAAATTTGATTTCCCTTTGTATGAGTAAACGTCACCTAAACGATAGTTGTAACCTGCTCCTAAATTATTATAACCAAAAGCATCTGTTACGAAACCACCTCTTTGTGCTCCAAAACCTTGGTAGATATTTTCAAGATAAGAATATCCAGCTAAAGCACTAATGTTATGCTTGTCGATTGTTTTACTGTAATTCACATAAAGTTCACCTTGAGCATTTGTATATTCTCCATAAGTTCTTTGTGCAAAACCTCCTTCTGTTTGCCCTTCCATAACAGCATAAGACGGTTTGTATGTTCCTGCTTTTACAGCATTATGTTCTAACGAAATATTTGCTGTTGCAGTAAAGTCATTTAGGAATTTTACATCTGTTTTAAAATAACCTAAAAGTCTGTGTCTTTCATTATCGAAAGTTCTGTTTGTTAAAATCTCAACTGGATTTTGGTAAATATTTCCTGCTACTGAAGTGAAATTTCCTTCTGAATCGTAAACCGGAATTGTTGGATTTAAGTTGTAAGCTCTTTCAAAAATTCTATAATCAATTGGATGCCATTTGTCAATGTTAGCAAATAATCCCGTATCAAATTTTACGTCTTTATTATCTCCAAGATATTGGTAAGCACTAACGTTTCCGCTTAATCTTTCTAAACCAGATCTTTTGATAACTCCTTCATTGTTTAAATAAGAAAGTGAAGTTCTGAATCCGCTGTCTGCTTTACCAGAATTAATGCTTAAAGTATGCGATTGCGAAATTGCTGTCTGCTCAATTGCTTTTTGCCAATTTGTATTTGCGCCATAATCTACAGCATCTGCAAGTCCGTTCTGACGTACATAACCTCTCCATTGATTTGCTGAAAGAAGATCTAAATTATCATTCACATAACCAACGCTTGTTTGTCCGTTGTAAACAACAGAAACTCCTTTTGTTCCAGATTTTGTTGTAATCATGATTACCCCGTTTGCTCCACGAGAACCATAAATTGCTGTAGCAGAAGCATCTTTAAGAACGTCAACCGATTTAATATCTGATGGCTGAACCACGTTGATATCAACACCCGCAATTCCATCAACAACAATTAACGGACTGTTACTAGCTGTTAATGAAGTTCCTCCACGAAGACGAATTGTAGAACCCGCAGCTGGATCTCCAGAAGGACGAATAATATTCAATCCCGCTACTTTTCCTTGTAAAACTTGTTCTGTTGACGAAATGGTTCCTTTTACTAAATCATCTGCTCCAACTGTAGAAATTGCTCCAGTTAAATCTGATTTTTTCACTTTTCCGTAACCTACAGAAACGACTTGCACTTCTGCCAATGCATAACCATCATTTTGCAGACGAACGTCATAATTAGAAGTATTTGCAGTAATCTGAACTTTCTGTGTTGTTGATCCGATAAACGAAACTTCAATTGCACTTCCTACGGCTACCTGCAGACTGAATTTACCATCAAAATCTGTTGTAGTTCCGTTTTTAGTTCCTACTTCAATGATAGAAGCTCCCGGCAATACATTACCTGTATTGTCATAAACGGTTCCTGATATCTTTTTCGTCTGCGCGAATAAACTAGCAGAAAGAAAAAGCATAAATATCATCAATACCGCCGATTTAGCAGTCCACATTTGATGCAGGACGCTTTTTGTATTTTTACTATTCATTAGAATTGGTGTTTAATTTGGTGAGTTATTTGTCTAAAGTCTTAAGCGGAATCGTTGTATCCGAAATCGTTTTGTCTTTGTTATCTTTAACCAAAACATGAATTTCGCTTAAAACTGGAGAATCTTTAAGTTCTGAAACTAAGTTGACAAAACCTTTAATTTCTGCAGTTCCTCCAGTAAACTCACCAGAAATTGTTTTTGTACCCGCTGTAATTGTGTAGATTAATTTGTTTACACCTGCTTCGTTGTTTTTTCTAGACATTCCAAGAAAATCTCTTTGACTGATTTGCGCCGGAAAGAAAGCAAAACTTGGCGGCGGTGGCGGAATAAATTCTCCTGCGTAAATAACCTGATCACCAGAATTTGCTGTCCAATTCTCTGCTACCATCAGAAAATTTATCTTTTCCATAACAAAGTCATCTGGGGCATTGAAGTATTCCTTAGGAATAAAATCCATTCTATAAAAACCATTCCCTAAGTCTTTCAATTTTGTTTTTTCGGCAATTTCTGGTTTTGCAGCTTCATACATTTGCTGAATAGCCCAGTCATTTAAACCAGCATGCATATGTACACTTGGAGTACCAGCAAATGCGGGGTTAAGATTTGCATTAAACAAAATACTTATAGGCTTATCAATTAAAGGTTTTGTAGGATATGGTCTAAATAATTCATCTGAAGTATAAAAAGATGAAAAATCAGTATAAGGCATATTTGCCACATCACTTTGTTTAGATCCATTTTTATTTTTTAAGCGAAACCAGAATCCTGCACTTGCAGCGATTTCATCTGGAGTTTTAGAAAAATAAACTGTTGGAGTTAAAGTAAAACTCCAGATTTTATTTCCTTCATATTTTAATTTCGCAAAGTCAGAAGAGTTTTCCCAGTTTCCTGCATCTGGTTCAGATGGAGACCAAATCCAGATGTATAAATCTTCTGTTTCGGCAAATGTAGATGCCGACATATCAAAATACCATGTAACTTGTTCGTCATACTTGTAAACAACAGGATATGATGACATTGGCCCAACGGCTCCTGCAGCTTCTTGCGCCTGAATAAAATTAGGAGCCATCAACAAGGCAAGTAAAATTGTATATATAAACTTTTTCATATTACTTTTTAATTAATAGCATTTAATTTAAATACATAAGACACAAAATCTACTCCGCCAGAAGAATGCACTAATTGAATCTGCATTTCTTTGGTTTTACCTGGAACTGAAGTCAATCTCAATTCATCTGTTTTTTGCGTTTTTTGCGCATCGCTATACAAATAGATTTTTGTTGCAACGCCATTGGTTGGCTGAAAATCTGAGCTAAGCGCCCAATATCCTTTAGGAGCAAATAACGGAGGAACATCTCCAGTTACTTCATAACTTGTTGGTTTGTTCTTTTCATCTACGTTAAATTTAATTTTGAAATCTTCGTAGTTAAAATAAGTACTCAAGTTTTCTTCGTTTGGTTCGATCTTATTTGCTTTCGCAACTTCATCAACCATTTTCAGATTTGTTAATCCCCAATTTCCATTTACTTTTTCATAAAGGGTAATCGGTTCCACGTAGCTTCCGTCATCTGTGTTGTCGCATCCAATAGCAAAAAAACACATCATAAAAGCTAGCCAATAAAGACTTTTACATTTCATAAATTTTTGGTTTTCGTTAGTTTGTTATCCCCTTCAAAAGGATACAGCGAAACTAGACGTTAAATAAATCCTAAAAAAAATATCAGAGAAAAATCAAGATTAAATTCAACACTTTTAAAATACAAATATCTAACAATCAGTATTTTATATTTATTTATACAATTAAAAAATCAAGATGTTGTTTAGATCAAAAATGATAGTTTTTTAATGGTAAAAATGACAATATGCAAAAAATTCGGTATATTTTTTTCGGCATGCATATATATAACCTCTTTTTATTGTATAATTGCAAATAAATTGACTGTTTTTAACATTTACCGCTCATTTCCCCTTCAAAAACCATCTTTTAAAGCGATGTTATTAAACTATTTACAAAATCTCTAAGGTTAGATTTTAATTAATCTCAAACTTATCTTAATTTTAAAACGAATTAACTAACTATATCAAAACCTTACCTTAAACCAAAACCAATCATGCGAAGAATATTGATGCTGCTTTTCTTCATCATAGGTTTTTCTCTTACTGCGAAAGAGACAAATCCGTATCTGGAAGAATTAGATCAGGTTCTCTTGAAAAAAGATATTTACCTGAAACAGAAATATCGAAAAATTGAATCTTTAAAGAAAAACGTATCCAAGTTTATACTCAGCCAGAACAATGAAGAGTTGTACAATTGCTATATGTCGTTATTTGACGAATACAAATCTTTTAAATATGATTCTGCTTATTATTATTTGGAACAATCTAAAATCAAAGCCAAGATTTTAAAAGATCCTAAATTCTTATCCAAAAGCCGAATTAAAGAAGGTTTTGTTTTATTGTCTTCTGGACTTTTTAAAGAAGCAATTGACACTTTAAATGTTATTGATGACACAAAACTGGATCTTAGAAACAAATTTGAATACTATAATATCAAAGCCCGCGCTTACTATGATTTAGCCGATTACAATCGTGATCAGCGTTTTAATATCCATTATGTACAGCAGGGAAATCACTTTTTAAAAAAGGCTTTAGAATTAATTGGAACCAATACGAATGAATATTGGGCAGCAGAAAGTTTAAAACGTTTAAAACAACAAGACTGGCGCGGTGCCGAATTTGCTTTTAGTTATTGGATCAACAATTACAATCTTCCGCCTGATTATTACGGAATTGCAACTTCTAGTCTTGGTTATATTTATTCAGAACGCGGTTATACCAAAAAAGCGATTCAATATCTAGCTCTTGCGGCAATTGCTGATGTGAAAAATGCAACAAAAGAAACCGTTGCGCTTCGAAATTTAGCCAACGAACTCTTTAAAATGGGTTATTTGGATAAAGCCAACGAGTATATCAACATTGCAATGGATGATGCGACTTTTTATAATGCCAGACACCGAAAAATTGAGATTTCGTCGATTCTTCCTATTATAGAAAAAGCGCAACTGAATAATGTAAAAGATAAAAATGATAAACTCGAAAAGATTATTATTCTTTTGACGATTCTAACCGTTATCATTTTTGTTTTTCTCGGCATCATTTTCAAACAATTAAAGGAGAAAAATAAAGCCAGAAAAATCATGGCCGATTCGTATTTGCAATTGCAAGAAATGAATGTGAGTTTGAGCGAAGCCAATGCAATTAAAGAAGAATACATCACCTATTTTATTAAAGCAACTTCGGCTTTCATTAATAAAATAGATCATATTCAGAAAAGTACATTGCATAAAATCATCACCAAAAAAACAGATGAAGTTATTGCAAGTTTGAAACGTTATAACGTAAAGGAAGAACGAGAAAATCTATTCCATCAATTTGATGAAATCTTCTTGAAATTGTTTCCAACTTTTGTAACAGATTTCAATAAATTATTTCCAAACGATCATAAATGCATTATGAAAAAAGGCGAGCTTTTAAATACCGAATTACGCATTTTTGCATTGTACAGATTGGGAATCCAAGACAGTAATCAAATGGCAGAATTCCTTGAACTTTCTGTAGCTACAATTTATACGTACAAAACCAGAATTAAAAGCAAATCTGACTTTAAAGATACTTTTGAGCAGAAAATTATGGAGATTAAGACGATCTAAGATTCTAAGTTTTTTTTAGCCACGAATTCACGAATTATTTTTTTTAATATCTATTCGCGTAATTATCGCGCACAAATTTTACGTATCATTTTAAATAAAAATTCGTGAATTCGTGGCTATCTATCTTTTATTCAGTCGTCTCCAACTGCAAAATGGTATTCTGATAAATTTTACTCAATGAAAACAATTGCTCCATAAAAATCATAATCGCAATTGGAACAAAGAAAAACCCTAATAAATCTTCTTCATACAAAAAGTAAGTTGAAATCATAGCAATACGAGTGTATTCCAGATAATACATCCATTTTCGTTGTTCTAATAAAGCTCCACAATTGATTAAAGTTAGAATCACCAACGAAAGCACAAATATCTTGTCGTAGGTTTGTAAGTAATCGAAATAATAAGTGAAGACAGTTAGAATCAAAGTACAGATTCCCAATTGTATATAAAGATAATTTCTAAAACGAAGTCGTTGATGCGGATTACTTTTGTCCTGAAGAAAACGCTTTTCAAGAATCGGACGAATATCTTGATCCATGTGCGCTGGACTTCCAAAAACAGCTTTCCATCTCGCTTTGAATCCGATGGAACGTTTCCATAATTCGTAGATTTCGAAATAATAATGAAAATGTTGCCATAAGAAACTGTAGCTTTTTAACGGATGCGTTAAACCGTACTTTGGTTTTTCTTCTTCGGTTTGGAAAGTTCCAAAAAGACGATCCCAAAACGTAAACATATCGCCATAATTTTTGTCCAGATATTTTTCGTCAGAAGCATGATGAACACCATGAACAGAAGGCGTTACAAATACATATTCTAGCCATTTTATTTTGCCAATAAGCTGTGTATGCGTAAAAAAAGAATAAGCGCCATGAACAATCAACATCGTAATAACCATCGTTGGATGAAAACCAATTAAAGGCAAAACACACCAAAACCCTGTTCGAATAATCGCCTGAAAAGTAGTAATTCTAGCTGCAGCCGTGAAATTAAATTCTTCACTATGATGATGCACAATATGCGCTGCCCAGAAAAAATTAACTTCGTGACCTAATCGGTGATACCAATACCAGACAAAATCGGTTGCAAGAATCAATGCAAACCAAACTAAAGCATTACTTGGAATCTCAAATATTCTATAATCGTCATAAATCAAATAATACAATTGGTAAAAACTCGCTGCGACAAATAAGTTAATCAAACGCTCTGCAATTCCGATGGAGATATTGGAAACAGAACTTTCATAATTAAAAATTTCAGGCCTTTTTCTGCGTTGAGCAAGCTTATATTCTAAAAATAAAAAAAGAAAAAAGGCAGGCATGGCAAATGCTAGAAAATTGATATTTTTCATTTGTATGATACTTTTCGATTCTAAAAATTTGTTTAATAGTTCAAACGAAAAAAGACACTTCCATTAATTACGTTTTTTGAGGAGAGACAAAAAACGTAATCAACGAAAATGATCTTTTACGAAAATAAACCTGATTTTAATTCTGTTTATATTGAGGAGCTTCCAGCGCCACTTCTTTAACCGATTGTGTTTCGGCTACTTTTTTCAAAGCAATAATATAAGCAGCAATACGAGGCGTTACATTGTGTTTTACTGCAACTCTAAAAACAGTATCAAAACCTTTTTCTAAAATATCTTCCAGACGTTTATTGATCTGGTGAATTCTCCAAGATTCTAAAAGCGAATTCTGAAGCCATTCGAAATAAGAAACGGTAACACCGCCCGCATTGGCTAAAATATCAGGAACAACTAATATATTTTTATCATGTAAAATTTGATCTGCATCTGAAGCAACTGGACCATTTGCGCCCTCAACGATAATTCTGGCTTGAATATCTCCAGCATTTTTCTGCGTAATAACATCTTCTTTTGCAGCCGGAATCAAAACATCAACTTCCAAAAGCAATAAATCTTCATGTTTAATTGCAACCGAATTTGGATACCCTTTTATCGTCTTGTTATTCAAATTATAATACAAAATCAACTCTGGAATATTAATTCCGTTCGGATTGTAAAATGCTTCTGAAACATCGCTTACTGCAACAATTTTTACTCCTTTTTCATATAAGAACAAAGCAGAATGCAATCCAACATTTCCAAAACCTTGAATTGCTGCCGTAGCTCTTGCAGGTCTAATTTTTAATTTTTCAAGTGCCAAAAGACTGATAATGCTTACTCCTCTTCCTGTTGCTTCTACTCTACCTAAAGATCCGCCCGAGTGAAGATGTTTTCCTGTTACTACAGCATGAATTGGTCTTCCGTGTAATAATGAAAATTCATCCATTAACCAGCCCATTTCATCTGGACCTGTTCCCATATCTGGAGCTGGAACATCTTTTTCTGGTCCAAAAATATCAGCCAAAGCTTTTGTGTATGCTCTTGTAATTTTTTCTAATTCAGTTTTAGAATGGTTTCTCGGATCGCAAATAATGCCGCCTTTTGCTCCACCAAAGGGAATTCCAGTTACAGCAGATTTCCAGGTCATCCAGGCGGCAAGTGCTTTTACTTCGTCCAAATTTACAGCGGTATCATAACGAATTCCGCCTTTTGAAGGTCCTAAAGCCGTATTGTGAATTACGCGGTATCCTTCAAAGTTTTGAACGTTTCCATTGTCTAAAGTAATAGAAAAATTTACTGTGATTTGTTTTTCAGGGCGCTGTAGTTTTTGACGAAGAGAATCATCTAATTTTAAAATATCTGCAGCGATATTAAAGCGATCAATCATAGATTGAAACGGATTATGTTTTATAATTTCTGAACTCATAATATATAGTTTTTAGGTTTGGGTTATCTTTTTTATATCTATTGAAAATCTTTTTTTTTGATAAAAGTCCTTTGCTTTTATCTCTTAAAACTGATACAACACGGAATCTTTATTAAACAGCGTCGCATCAAAATTTTCATATTTCTATTGGTTCTCATATCTAGATTTTTTAACGATTCAAAAAAAAGCCTTTCATGGTGCAATGAAAGGCTAAAAAAAAAATAACTAACAAGTACTTTCTCTATTAACGCCATTTCAAAACGTGTTTCATCATACAGCACATCGCAAAGCTGCATGGGAAAGACGTCATAATATTTCGGCTATAGTTTTTCATTGTTGAGACAAAGCTACAAAAATATATTTATAAATTCTATAGAATTAGTCGAGTTTATTTTAATTAATTTAAAAACAATGACTAAATCGATTGAAAACTAAAGGATTAGTGTTTAAAAAAAATTACTGTAATTGCGATAAAACGATAAAAACAATGGCAATTAAAGCTAAAAACAATCCTAAAACATTGATTTTAGAAAGTTTTTCTTTGAAAAAATAGGCTCCAACAATTGTCCCTAAAACAATAACTCCCATATTCATTCCCGCAAAAACAGTTGATGGATTTTCTGCAAATGCTTTATGGGCTTTTAGATAAAACAAAATGTTCCCAAAGTTGAAGATCCCAACCAATACTCCAAATGGAATGTTTTTCGCTTCTAACTTTTCTTTTGACACCAATACTTTATACAAGACAATAAATATTGAAATAACAAAAGCGATTAGAAAAACAAAGAACAAAGAAGTTGTATAAGGAACTACAGTGTATAAGGCAATTTTCTTGAAAAGAATATCAACAAGTCCAAAACCAAATAGCACTATTGCGGGATAAATCCATTTATTTTCGGTATTAGCAGATGGCTTTTTTAAAATGAATAAAAGCGCCGCAAAACCAATCAAAACTCCAATGATTTTATAAGTATTAAATCCTTCATTAAATAACAGCCAAGCCGCCAAAATTGGAATAAATAATGATAATCTTTGTGCGGCATCTGTTTTTGCAATTCCCATATATTTTATCGAAAGTGCTAGAAACAGAAATAATATTGGAAGCAAAATTCCAACAGAAGTATAAATTTCTAATGGCGCATTATTGTCTAATGCATTTAGATCTGGCGTAAAAGTAAAATAACAAAGCGTTATTGCAGCGATGTAATTGAACGAAATAATCTGTGACGGATTAGCATTATATTTTCTAGAAATTTTGAATATAACACCCACAATAACACTACAAAGAATACTTAATATAAGGAATAACATAAATTTATTTTTGGACTGTAAAAGTAACTATTGCAAAATAAAAAAGCCCAGCCGGTTTTAAAAAACCAGCTAGACCAGATTAAGTTTTATCTGTATTCTTTTTTTTAGAATTTACTGATATAGCTTCCGTAAATATCTCTAAACTGATTTCCTTTTGCAAAACGATCTTTACTCAGTTTTTTATATTCAACCAATCCCCATAAAACGAATTCTTTCAAAAAGTATTCGTCCTCTTTTGGTGTTTGAGGCTGGTATTTTTTTAGTAAATCATCTAATGGCGTTACTTCATCTATAATACTTTTGTATTCTTTGTCTGAAGCATCATCTAATAATTCGAAGCCACTTTCCGCGAAAAACCATTCCACCACATCAGAATAAGCTGTTTTTTCATCTGGTTTTTCTAATTTTTCAATTTTTGGAAAATACTCTGGAAATAATGTTCTAATTGCCGAACCAATTAAGCTTTCTGCCACAACATCTGCTCCCTCCTGCTCTCCTTCGTAAACCAATTCGACTTTTCCCGTAATTGCTGGAATGATTCCTATAAAATCTGATAAACGAATTGTGGTTTTATCAACACCAGAAATCAAAGCTCGGCGCTCTGCTGTACTAATTAAGTTTTCGAATGCCGTAATGCTCATTCTCGCACTTACACCGCTTTTGTTGTCAATGTATTCACTTTCACGAGCTTCAAAACTAATTTGCTCTAAAATATCTCTCGCCAAACTTGGAACATAAACAACATCGGTCTGGTTTTGATCTAGTTTAGATTCTTGTTCTGTAATCGTTCTCGCAATCTCAATACTTTCTGGATAATGTGTTAAAATCTGCGAACCAATTCTATCTTTTAAAGGTGTTACAATACTTCCTCTATTAGTATAATCTTCCGGATTTGCTGTGAAAACAAATTGCATGTCTAAAGGCATTCTTAATTTGAATCCTCTAATTTGAATATCTCCTTCTTGTAAAATATTAAATAATGCTACTTGAATTCTGGCTTGTAAATCGGGTAATTCGTTGATTACGAAAATACAGCGATTCGCTCTCGGAATCATTCCGAAGTGAATTACTCTGTCATCTGCATAAGACAATTTTAAATTTGCAGCTTTAATTGGATCAACATCACCAATTAAATCAGCAACCGTTACGTCTGGTGTTGCCAGTTTTTCGAAAAATCGTTCGCTTCTATGCAACCAAGAAATTGGAGTTTCATCACCTTTTTCCGCAATTAAATCTTTAGCAAAACGAGAAATAGGATTTAACGGATCATCATTTATTTCTGAGCCTTCCACAAATGGAATATATTCGTCTAATAATTCAACCATTTTACGCGCCAAACGCGTTTTTGCTTGTCCGCGAAGTCCTAATAAGTTAATGTTGTGACGTGATAAAATCGCGCGTTCTAATTCTGGAATTACCGTATTTTCAAATCCGTGAACACCTTCAAAAACAGGCTTCCCCGATTTGATTTTCTCACGAAGATTATTGCGCAATTCATCCTTTATGCTTGTACTTTTATATCCAGTGGCTTTTAATTGACCTAATGTCTTTATAGTATTTATTTCCATTGTGTTGAAATATAGATTTTGTTATTTATTTTTTAATGACAATTATTGTGTCATTTCTGTGTGTAGACGCACTGCAGTGCGTCTCTACGATATGCATTACGTTTATTAAAACGCAAATATTCAGGCGAAAAGAAACCTTAGTCTCTTAGCATCTTAGAACCTTAGCAACTTTATTTAATCCTCTTCTTCCTATTCGCTTCATAATCCTCAAAAATCATTTCACCCAAACCTTTAATTCCGGTATAAAATGCTTTTCCTTGATTTGCCTCTGTAAACTGATTCACAAAACGCTGTAAATAAGGATCTCTGGCAATCATAAAAGTAGTAATTGGAATATGAAGTTTTCTTGCCTGTTGCGCTTGCGTATAGCATTTATCGACAATATATTCATCTAAACCATTACTATTCATATAATAAGAACCATCACGTTCGCGAACGCAGCTCGGCTTTCCGTCCGTAATCATGAAAATCTGTTTGTTGGTATTACGCTTTCTGCGCAAAATATCCATTGCCAATTGCAAACCAGCAACCGTATTGGTATGATAAGGTCCAACTTGCAAATAAGGTAAATCTTTAATCGGAATTGTCCAGGCATCATTTCCAAAAACCAAAATATCGAGCGTATCTTTAGGATATCTAGTTGTGATTAATTCCGCCAAAGCCATTGCCACTTTTTTAGCTGGAGTAATTCGATCTTCTCCGTATAAAATCATACTGTGGCTAATATCAATCATCAGAACGGTACTCATTTGTGCTTTGTATTGTGCTTCTTCGACAACCAAATCGTTTTCAGTAAGCATGAAACTTTCAACTCCGTTGTTAATTTGAGCGTTTCGAAGACTTTCGGTTAAAGAAATTCTTTCTAAACTATCACCAAAATTAAATTCACGGAATTCGCCAGTATGTTCGTCGCCATTTCCGGCATGTTTTGTTTTATGACTTCCACTTCCAGAACGTTTCAAATTTCCGAAAATCTGATCTAAAGCTTGCTGTCTAATTGCACGTTCAGTTTTTGCTGTAATTCCAAAACCAGAGCTTCCATCGCCTTTTACTTCATCTCTGATGTATCCTTTTTTCTTGAGGTCTTCGATAAAATCGTCAATAGTATAATTTTCGTCGGTAAGTTTATATTCTTTGTCCAGTTCCCGAAGCCAGTTGATGGCTTCATCAAAATCACCCGAAGTATGGGTGATCAACTCTTTAAAAATCGTAAAAAGTTTGTCAAACGGAGACTGAAAAGGAGCTTCGTAAGTCTTAAAATAAAACCCTTTTTTAAATTCGTTTTTCATAATTCTAAAATTACATCTTTTTAGAATTATGAAAAAAGAATCGTTTATTAATTTTTAGTTAAAATATTTAACCAAAAACTTCAACTAACGGTGTTAGATATAATAATTATTCAAATTTTCCGTCTACATAATACCACGCGCCATTTTCGAATTTAAATGTAGAAAATTCATAATGCACTTGCGGTTTATCATTAGAATCTAAAAAGTAAGCTTTAAATTCTACTGTGTTTTCAGTAAAACTCAAAATCTCTAATTTCTGTCATTCATTAGAAACTGCCCATCTTAAAATTTCAGATTTCGAATAATGTTTTCTTTCTGAAACATAAGTAGTTTCCATTAAATAATCGGCATTATGAGAGGCATATGCCGAATATCGTGATCGCATTAAAGTTAATGCTGAAGGTGCTTTTTGATTGTTAATCAGATATAATCCGCAGCAACTTTCAAAAAGCAATCCTGTGTCACAGAAGCATTTTTTATTCTCCATCGACTGGTTCTTCTCCATTAATTTTTACATGAAGCTGATTTAACAAAACTTGATAACGGGTGATTTCTCTCACTTCTTCGTCTTCTTCAGCAAAATCAATCATTTCGTCTAATGTTTCACTTACTTCCAATAATTTATTGTTTGCTTCTCTGTCGTTTTTCGCAGCGATCAAATCAATAATTTCCTGTACGTTTGCTTTTAGGGTTTCGAATTTACTATTCATTGTTTTTTTGTTTCAGGTTTCAAGTTTTAGGTTTCAAGTTTTAGGTTTCAGGTTCGTAAAGATAACTTGGAACATGAAACCTGAAATTTGAAACTATTATTTACTCTTCGTTTTTACTTTCGTTGAATTTCTTAACGATTTCTTTTAATTTTTCTTTTCGGGCAATTTCGGCTTGTTTAGTTTTTGCCTGAGCTTTATGCAATTTATCGTTATGCTTTTTGATGTTCCTTTCGTTATTTCTTCCCATTACACCTCTCTTTTAATTTGTTCTAACGTTTTTTCTGTGAAAATCAATTCGTTGATAATCTGTTTTCTCAAATCATCAATATCTTCATAATCAAAATACTTTGCCCAATTGGTCAGCTGCTGAAGGTTTCTAATCTGTTTTAATCTCTTTGTAGTTTCAGAACTTGTCCTTAAAACTGCTTTGCCATCGTATTCTGGATTATTTTTATGCTCGTAATTGGCAAGATTGTTTTCGAAATCGGCTTTTATATAGTAAAGTTTTTCTTCAGCATTATCTGGATAAAACTCCTCCCATTTTGCAAATCCTATTTTAGTTTTAGATTCAATTTCTGGATTTCGGGCAATTAAACGCCATTTACTATTGGCTAATCTTCCCCAATGGTTCGAAACGCGGTACATTCCTTCTTCTGTATAATAATAGGTGCTACCTGCTTTGCTTTCAAATTGCTTTTTCAATCCTTGAATAGAATCTGGCAACACTTCATTAAAAGCGCAAAAGGTATTTTTAAAAGAATTAGGATGTGGCTTAAAATTTTTCTGCATGTGCAAATATACTCAGATTACGGCGAACTCCATAAACCAATCCTAAATTGCTTACCTTTGTACTTTAATTTCAAAATAAAAAATCATGTCTAAAGATTTAGAACAAAAAATGCCGCAAAAAGGAGTATTTACTGGCATTATCGAAAAGGATGAAAACAATAATTATTTCTGTGGCGAATATCTTTTAGACTATAAAATGGTTCAAGCCAAATTTAATGTGGGTGACTGGATTACTATAAAATCAGTTATTGAAAATCCAAGTGACATGAGCTACGATAAATATCCTAAAAAATCAAGAAACTTCGATAAAGCGAATCATAAGCGGGAAAACTAGAAAAGTTATGAGTTATGAATTATGAGTTTTAATCTAGTAATTCATAATTCATAATTCATAATTCATAATTCAAAAAGAATATTTTTTCGATCAAAACTGAAAAGTTAAAAAAAAGTGTACCTTTGCAAAAAATTTGTCGATTTGAACTAAAACAGAACGATTTCAAACTAATAGACAAGTAGTTACCTTTTATTTATGAAAAAAATAGTTGAATACCGCAAGTTACTAAACGTAGAAAAAACTGCAGAGTTAAAAGATTTAAAGACAATTTATCGTAATGCGATGAAAGAATCTCATCCTGATAAATTTGTGGGAAATGAAGCTGGTTTAAAAGAAGCAGAAGAAAAAAGTAAAACAATTATCGAAGCTTACCACTTTTTAGTAAGTATTCACCCTGATACTATCAAACTTAATTTACCTGAGTACACAGAAACAATTTCAACTTGTTCTATCACAGATTATAAATTTGTTGAAGGTCGTTTAATTATTGATTTTTCTAACGGAAGTGTTTACGAATACATCAGTGTTCCAAAAGCAACTTACGTGAAAATGGTAAATGCAGATTCTCCAGCAAGATTCGCTAAAAGACATATTTTAAACTCTTTTACTTGGAGAAAGAAAACAAATCAAGAATAGTTTACAAACGCTATATTTTACCAAAAAGCACTCTATCAAACGAGTGCTTTTTTTATGCCTAAAAATTTAAAAATTAATTATAAAGAATTAAAATAAGGTTTTAATTAAGAGTTTTAAATCAAATCAGACCAACAAACATGCTGATTTCATGGGTTTTAAACCAAAAAAAACTATAACAAAATTTTAGGTAGCAAAATTCTGTATGTTATATAATTTTAGATACTTTTGTTGCACAAATCAATTAACTAATTAATTTTTTATAATGAAAAAAATACTTTTTGTACTTACAGCTTCTGCAGCTATTATTTCTTGCAGCAAAGTTAAAGATGGAGAATACCTTATTACAGGTACTGCCACAGGGATTGAAAATGGAAAAACGATCATCTTACAAGGTGCTGACCCTGCTACAAGAATGCCAATTTCTCTTGACACAGTAAAAGTTGAAAACGGAAAATTTGAAATAAAAGGTAAAGTAACTGAACCAGCTTTCCACTCTTTAATTTTACAAGGCGCTAATGGTCCAATTCCATTTATCCTAGAAACTGGAGAAATTAAAATTGCAATTGACAAAGATAGTATTCATAAATCTAAAATTTCTGGAACTTACAACAATGATGAGTACTCAACTTTCATTGAAGAAATGACAAAAACTCAAAAAAGTTTAATCGATTTCCAGAAAAAGAACAACGATAAAATGAAACAAGCTCAACAAGCTCAAGATACAGCAGTGATCAACAGCTTAATGAAGCAATACATGGAAATCCAAAAAGAAGTTGGTGAAACTAGCAAAAAGAAATATTTCACTTATGCTGAAAGCCACCCAAAATCTTTTATCTCAGCTATTATTGTTCAAAATTTATTGAATGACCCAGCAGCTGATACTAAAAAATTAGAAGGAATCTTCAATTCTTTTGATGAGTCTTTAAAAAATTCAGCTACAGGAAAAGAAATCAAAACTAGATTTGGTCAAGCGAAAATGCCATCTGTTGGTGCAACAGCTCCAGCGGTAGGTAGCGCAAAATGAAGAGCCGATTTTTCTGCTCCTAATCCAGAAGGGAAAGTAGTTTCTCTTAAAGAAAGTTTAGGAAAAGTAACTATTGTAGATTTCTGGGCTTCATGGTGCGGACCTTGCAGACAAGAAAATCCACATATTGTAGCGCTTTATAAAGAGTTACATGCAAAAGGTTTAAATATTATTGGAGTATCTTTGGATAAAGATGCTGCAAAATGGAAAGAAGCTATTGCAAAAGATGGATTAACTTGGACTCAAGTTTCAAACTTAAAATTTTGGGAAGAGCCAATTGCACAACAATATAATGTTGAAGCAATTCCTGCTACTTTTATTCTTGATGCATCTGGAAAAGTGGTAGCGCAAGATTTAAGAGGCGCTGAATTAAAAGCAAAAATCTTAGAATTGTTAGCCAAATAATTCTATACTTTTATAAATATCAAAAAATCTCCCTCGTGGAGATTTTTTTTTTCCTACTAAAAACTCAAAAATAGAATTGCATCAAAAAGAATTAAAAACTCGACTTTAGAAAAGATTATTAAGCCAATTTCAAAACAATAGTAAATAGATGTTTTTTAGTCAATATTTATTCATTTTGTCAATAAATGCAATATCTAACGACTTTATTAAAGAATAAATTCAAAGCAAAAAACATAGAGTTTACATAAAAATAATCTTACTTTTAAAAATAAATTAAAAAAAATCTATTTTGAAGGTTTTTTATTTTATTCAATTCCAACGAATTAAAAAATAACTTTAAAATAACTTAAAATTAAGTCATTTTTTTGTTTGGAAATGTAGAAAGAGTTCCTATCTTTGCCACCGCTTAGAACAACAAAGCGCAACAAGCTGAGATCGGGGAGATACTCAAGCGGCCAACGAGGGCAGACTGTAAATCTGCTGTGTGAACTTCGCAGGTTCGAATCCTGCTCTCCCCACAAAAAGGGTAAAAGAAGCCGAAAAGAAAGTTTTTCAATCTTTTCAAAAACTCGAAAAAAACGTGGTAAAGCCTGCAAATTTAATGATTCGCAGGCTTTTTTTATTTCATCCTGCTTTTCATATTTTTTAAAACCTCCCAAAATCTCTATGGCAAAATCGTGGCACTTTCAATGCCCTTACATTATTTTTTGTCTGTTTTAATCTCAATACAGCTAAATTCAGTACCATTTGTAAAATGCTTCATGACCACTTTATATTTTCTGAATTTATCGTTACTTGTATAGCTTGAAAAAGATTGCTGATTCAGCTGGAAGACCAGTCTCTTCATCATTCCTACTTTTGCGTCAGAATCGAGACGGGTCAAACATTTTCTACAAGTCTATCTGCAGTGTAATCAAACTTTCTTCGATTTAGCTTCTAATTGAAGAAGGATTTCAACTTTATTTAATTAACCTAACTTTACTAATTGCGCATTGTATAAAAGGGAGACTATTTTACTAATCCAGCTCTTAAAGCTTTTCTAAACCCTACAGGACTTGTGCCTTTATTCTTTTTAAAAAATTTATTTAAATGGCTTTCATCTGTAAACCCCAATAGAGCTGCAATTTCATTTATACGAAGGTCGCTGTGTTTTAGCCGATGCTCTATGAGCTGCGTTTTATAGCGTGCAATATATTCCTGAAGTGTTACTTCTGTATGTTTCTTAAAATATTTACCTAAATAACGGGTTGAAAGTCCAAAATGGGCGCCGATCTTTTCAGCTCTCAATTCTTCCGGATTAAATATATTTGACTGGATAAACTGAAGTATCTGCAATATTCTTTCCTCAGAATACTCGTTAACATTTTCGGGCAGGTATTTGGCAATATTTCGCGCAACTATAGCAATTAAGGTGTTTACCAGATGGGTAATTAAATCTGTGTTATAAACGTCCTGATTCTGCTCTTCCCGAATAATGCCTTCAACAATAGGTCTTACTAGGCTTTTATCAATTTGATTTTTCAGGATACATCCCGGCTGATGATTTGCATTTTGTAAAATAAACTCCAGCTGTTCAATGTTTTTAGCAGACAGACCGCCATTTTTAATATATATATCAGTAAATCGTAAGAAGAAAAATGTGGTTTTCTCTTCAATATCAAAACGATGAATATCAGAAGGTGTAATTAAAAACATATGATTAGGATGATATCGAAACTGATTATCATTAATAACCTGAATTCCTTTCCCATCCAAAATATAAATCAATTCAAAGAAAGCATGCTGGTGTTCTAACTTAGGACATTCATCTAAAGTTTTATAGACAATCTCAAAAGGCTTGTACAATTGCTCTTTGCTCATTTTTACCTGTATTACTTTTAATAATAGTACAAATGTACTATAAAAAAGATAATTTGTACCATTTTAATACATTAAACTGGTATAATTTTGCCTTATCAATTTAAACTAATAAAAAAATGAGAGCAATAATTTTAAATGAGCCTGGTGATGTCAATCAATTACATTATACAGAAATCCCACAGCCTGAGCCGCTGGAGAACGAGGTTTTAATCAAAGTGAAAGCAATTTCTATTAATCCCGTAGATGTTAAGACAAGGGCAGGAAAAGGAGTTTACGGCCGATTAAAAGAGGAAAGTCCGTTAATAATCGGCTGGGACATTTCTGGAGTTGTGGAGAAAACTGGCAGTAAAGTAACCCAGTTTAAAAAAGGGGATGCCGTTTTTGGAATGGTTAATTTTCCCGGGCATGGCAAAGCATATGCAGAATATGTAGCTGCACCTGAAACACACTTGGCATTAAAGCCTGCAAACGTAAGCTTTGAGGAAGCTGCTGCTGCCACACTGGTTGCCTTGACGGCTTATCAGGCACTCGTCCATCATGCAAAAGTGCAAGCTGGACAGAACATCTTAGTTCATGCCGCTTCTGGAGGTGTCGGGCATATCGCGATACAGATTGCTAAATATCTGGGCGCAGCAGTAACTGGAACCTCATCGTTAAAAAACAAAGAATTTGTACTTGGACTTGGAGCCGACAAACACATTGATTACAATACTTATGACTGGAATTCCCATCAGGACAGCTTCGATTTTATTCTTGATACAATTGGAGGGGATAATATTGACAAATCGATAGAAGTGACAAAAAAAGGGGGAACCTTAATCAGCATACCGACAGGTCTTAATGAAAAGGTGGCTGAAAAAGCCAAAATGAAAGGCATAGAAGGCTATTTCATTTTAGTGCAGTCAAACGGCGAAGATATGAAAGCAATTGCAGATCTGTTAGAAAAGGAAATCATCAAGCCATTTGTAAGTGAGACGTTTCCATTTGATAAAATGAAAGAAGCGCATCTGCAGCAGGAAACAGGCAGAACAAAAGGAAAAATAATTATCACGTTATAAAAAAGAAATAAAATGAAAACTTATACTAATAGGAATAGTACTAATTACAGCATTTATGGTAAGCTGTAACAATACCTCTTCAAAAAAACAGATAAATGCCGTTTCTTCAGATGATGCTGCCAAAGAAGTAAAAATAGAACAAGTCTTCGCTGATTCAACTTATCAATTAACGGGTGTTGCAGTTGCAAAAAACAGCAGGCTGTTTGTAAATTATCCCTACTGGCTAGATAAACATAAGTATTCAGTAGTCGAAGTTATAAAAGGCAGACCTACTCCCTACCCTGACGCAGAATGGAACAGTTTTAAGAAAGGAGAAGACGGACAAAACAAGTTTGTGTGTGTGCAGGCGGTAGTAACAGATGACAAAGGTTTTTTATGGGTTGTTGACGCTGCAGGCATCGGACTTGGTAAGGTGTATAATAAAAGCAACAAAATTGTCAAAATAAATCTGAAAACCAACCAGATAGAACACATTTACCGTTTTCCTGAAAATGTCGCCGGCGAGAATGTTTATCTTAATGATATCCGCGTTGATACTGTTAATGGCTTTGCTTACATCACCAATTCCAATACTGGCGGCATTATTATTTTAAATACAAAGACAGGAAGTTCGAGATTTGTTTTGGGAGACTCGCCAGCAGTAAAATCAGATCCTGATTATCATTTTTCTCCTTTAGGAAAAGAACTGCTGAAAGGAGACGGAACACCATTAAAAGTGAATTCAGATGGAATTGCTTTAACTCCAGATAAAAAATGGCTGTATTTTAAAGCGCTGACCGATGATAGATTATACAGAATCAAAACAGAACTGCTTCAACAATTTGATACATCTGATGAAATCCTGAACAAAAATGTTGAGAATTTAGGAAAATTTACAACTACCGACGGCATGATATTCGATAAAAAAGGCAATCTCTATTTTGGCGATCTGGAAAAAAACAGCATCATAAAGATTACGCCAGACTTAAAAATGCAAACAATAGTGCAGAATGACAATGAACTGATATGGCCCGACAGCTACAGTATTTCCGAAGATGGATATCTGTATGTATCGGTTTCACAAATACAAAACTCGCCCTGGTTTCATCAGGAAAAAGAGCTGTTTAAAAAACCATTTAAAGTTGTAAAAATTAAAATCAATTAAAAATGGTAAAAAATATTCTCAGCATTTTATTTTTGGCATTTGCATTAAACAGCAATTCCCAAAAAATACAGCACTTTACGTTAAAGGAACTGCCGTCAAAATCGGTTAACGAGCTTTTGACCCGGGGAATGATTTCGGGAGAAAAAGGAACTATTGGTTATTTCACTTATAAAAAAGGAGCCGTAGTTCCAATGCATCAGCACAGCAATGAGCAGTATTCCCTGATAACGCAAGGAAGCGTAAAGGTATTTACTGAAGGCAGGGAAGTTATAGTTAAAGCGGGCGAAGGCATTATAATTCCTCCTAATGTACCTCATAGCTTTGTTTCTCTGGAAGACAATACTATAGACATTGATTTCTTTTCTCCGTCAAGAATGGATTGGATTACAGGTTCTGATAATTATTATAAAGATTCCAACCAAAAAGAACCTGTTAAATGGACTGGTGAAGTTTTGACCCCTGAAATATTTGCGTCTTTAGATGAAGCTGCAGGAAACATTGCATTTACGCCTCAGGGAGATCTAATTTATAGTCTACACCCATTTTTCAATCCGGAAATCCGCGTAAAAAAATATGACGCAAAAACAAAAAAAAGCGTGCCGTTTCCTAATCTGGAGTGGAATACGCCCAGAGCGGCAGACGATCATTTTTTAAGTAATGTGTTAGGTATCAGAAGTGATGAAAATGGTATTATCTGGATGCTGGATATGGGACAGAGAAATGCAGTAACACCCAAAATTGTAGGATGGAATACTCGTTTCAACCGATTGGAACGCATTTACTATCTTCCCCAAATCATCAGCAAAAAGCATACGCAATCTAATGATTTTGTAGTTGACACCAAGCACGGCTTTTTTATTATTGCAGACGAAGGCATTGGAAACGGCGGTGATGGAAGCACGGCTTCTCTGTTAACTGTTGATATGAATACCGGAATAACCAAAAGAATTCTGGAAGGGCACAGAACTACTCTTCCTGAAAATATTCCGATCAAAGTTGACGGCAAAATATTAACCACAGGTAAAAATAACTTATTAGTTGGCTGTGACGGCATAACAGCAGATAAAGATTTTGAGTGGCTGTATTATTCGCCGTTGAACGGAACCAAGATTTACAGGATCAAAATTCAGGATTTAATTAATGAACAATATACAGATACTGACCTGAATTCCAAAATTGAAACCTATTCCGCAAAACCAAATAACGGAGGTTTAAGTATCGATATTGCTGGCAATCTGTACCTCACAGCTGTTGAAAGCCATAGTGTCTCCATAGTTTTGGCCGCGGACAGAAGCGTTCATACACTGGCTTCTGATGAAAAAATGCTTTGGCCCGACGGCGTAAGTTATAATTCGACAGATGGATTTATGTATGTCTCTGCAGCACAGGTGCATTTGGGCGCTGCATTTAATAATGGAAAAAATGAAGCCCGAGCTCCATTTTACATATTCAGGTTTCTGCCTTTATCAAAGGGTGTTTCCAACAGATAATCCTTACTCTTAAAAAAAGCTGACAGTTTCCTGTCAGCTTTTTTTATAACACTGCTCTATATCCTAAAGGAGTAAAACCTGTCTGTTTCTTAAATAATCTTGTAAAATAAGACGGGCTTTCAAAACCAAGCTCATAGGCAATCTGCGCCACATTTTTATCAGAACCGACCAGCAGGTTTTTAGCCTCCTTTATCAGGTAAATATGAATGTGGTCTAATGCTGTTTTACCTGTTTCCTGTTTCAGGACATCACTTAAATAACGAGTGGATAAAAGCAGTTCGTTTGCCAGATAATTAACAGACGGAAGCCCGACTGACTGATGCAGACCTTTATCGAAATAACTGCTCAATATCTTCTGAAATTTATTCACGGTATTTCCCGATACATTGATGCTTCTGTCAATAAACTGTCTTTTATAAAAACGGTCGGAATATTTTAAAATAGAATCCAGATGCGATAAAATAATTTCACGGCTGAATTCATCCTGGCTCATGTCATATTCACTTCTTATTTTATAATAAAGTTCCCATAGTATTTTATCTTCTGTCGGAGAAGTGTGCAGCGCTTCGTTTATTTCATATTCAAAGTATCCATATTTTTTTATCAGCTCGTGAAGGGCATGCCCCATGAGATATTCCTCATGAAAGAACATTACAAAACCTTTTTCGGCAAACTGGACATTGCTTACTTCTATGGTCTGTCTGGGTTTCATAAACACCATTGAGCCACTGCTGTGATCATACTGTGTTTTGCCATACAAAACATGTCCTGATTTTATTTTTTTCAGTGCAATCATGTAAAAATCTCCCGTAAATCTATCCTCTCCTACAGAGTACGTCATAAGTTCCTTACAGGTCATCATACTAATCAAAGGATGCTGTGGCTTTTCAAAGCCGCTCTTTTCATGAAGTTCTGAAATACTTTTATAATGGCTTATTTTTTCCATCCTGATAATTTTAATGACTGCAGCGGTTAATAACTAACACAAATTAACAAAATTATATCCAAAAATACCTTCATCGTATTTCTGTGCTACTCTTCCGCTGAAATGAGATATTTCCCTAAACAGCTTAGATCTAACTTTGTCCTATCAAAATGAAACAATCAATTAAAATTTAAAAACATGAAAAAAACAATTTTTATAACAGGAGCTTCAAGAGGATTTGGAAAATTATGGATCGAAGCATTATTAAAAAGAGGAGACAATGTAGCGGCAACATCAAGAACAATCGACGCCTACAAGGATTTGACTGCACAATACGGATCTCAATTTCTGGCTATTAAACTGGACATTACAGATAAAGAAGCAGCAGCGACAGCAGTACAATCTGCAAAAGAGTATTTTGGAACATTGGATGTGGTAATCAACAATGCGGGTTATGGGGTTTTTGGTGCTGTAGAGGAAGTGAGCGAGAAAGCAGTTAAAGATGTTTTTGAAGCAAATGTTTATGGAACATTATGGGTAACACAGGCTGCACTGCCAATTTTCCGCGAACAGGGACATGGACATGTAATTCAGTTATCAAGTGTTTTAGGTGTGTGGTCTCTGCCAACTTTAGGTATTTACAACGCTACAAAATTTGCTGTAGAAGGATTTACTGAAGCATTAGCAGATGAAGTGAAAGACTTTGGAATCAATGTCTCCCTGGTAGAACCAAACGGATATGCAACAGATTTTGGAGGAAGTTCAGCTGTTGTCAGCGAATCGATTTCGGCTTATGATAAAGTGAAAGAAGCATTAGGAGCAACAGAAGGTTTATTGCCAGAAGATTATGGAAAACCAGAAGCTACAGTTCCTGCTATCTTAAAACTGATAGACAGTAAAAATCCTCCTCTGCGCTTATTTTTAGGAAAAGTCGGACTGAAAAAAACAGAACGTGTGTATGCCGAAAAACTAAAAACCTGGAACGACTGGAAAGAAGTGTCTGAAGAAGCACATGGTTAATTCAATGCAATTAAACAGCACAAGAATACTCTAATAAAAATACAATCATGAAAACAATTTCAGTTCCTGCAAAAGAGCAGTTAAATGCAGCTTCACAATCTATTCTCGAAGCTGTACAATCTAAAATGGGAAAAATCCCTAATCTTTATGCCACAATTGGCTATTCATCCGCAGCTTTAAAAGCCATGCTGGATACAGAAAGTGCATTATCACAGGATTCTTCCTACACCGCTAAAGAAAGAGAAGCTATTAATCTTATTGTATCACAAGTCAATAATTGTGATTACTGTCTGGCTGCGCACACTATGCTAGCTAAATTGAAGGGATTCAGTGAAGAAGAAACAATTAAAATTCGTAAAGGCGAATACTCAGATTCAAAATTAAATGCTGTCATTCAATTGGCAAAATCTATTGCCGATAACAAAGGCACTGCTAAGGAGGATGATTTGGAAAACTTTTTTGAAGCTGGATATGATGAAAAAGCACTGATAGAATTAACAGCGCTGATTGCCTTAAGAAGCTTTACTAATTATGTTTTTGCCAATACCAAGATTCCTGTAGATTTTCCTGCAGCAGCAGCTATCTAAAAGAGAAAGACCAGCTTTTTAAGCTGGTCTTTCTCTTTTTTGCATAAAGCAGATTTACTGCGCAAGTCTAAAGTTCTTTGGAGACTTTCCGGTTTTCATTTTAAATATTTTACTAAAATGAGAGGGATGATCGAATCCTAAACTATACGCAATCTCACTGACACTTTTATTGGATCCCCATAAAATTGATTTAGCTTTTTCCACCAATTGAAGATGAATATGCTCAATAGTGGTTTTACCTGTGTATTTATTTAGCAGATCAGATAGATAATTGGCGGACAAATTTAACTGCTCGGCAAAATATTTAACTTCAGGAAGCCCCTTATCGGCCAGATCGTCAGCTTCAAAATAATTTTGCAGCAGATCTTCAAACTGCTGCACAAAGTCGTTGTTTACCTTAGATCTGGTTAAGAACTGACGATTATAAAAACGGTCACAATATTGCAGCATAAGCTCAAGATTGCTGACAATCAAACCCTGCGTATGCTTGTCCATGTTCTGCGAATATTCCATTTTAATTTTTTGAATACTTTCTTCTAAAGTTTTTCTTTCCGCATCTGAAATATGCAGAGCTTCATTCACATCATATTTGAAAAAAGAATAAGAACCGATATTTTTCCCCAGCAAAGATCCATAAAGTAAATCCGGATGAAAGGCAAGAAACCACCCCTCTTCGATTATCGTATTTTCACTTGGGCTCAAAACTTGATTTGGTGCTGCAAACATTAATGATCCGTCCTGAAAATCATAAGTTGACCGGCCATATCTCAACTCTCCTTTAAACTTTTTAAAAACAACAGTATAAAGTCCGAGTCTATAAAAGGCATCTTCAACTCCCCTATTTCTCGTCTTTACTGCCTTCAAATCAATTATTGTGATGAGCGGATGCCTAGGACTCCCGTAGTTGTAATAATGATGAAGGTCAGCGATCGTATCTATATTTACAAATTTTTCCATCATTACTTTGATCTCATTAATAACTCAAATATAAGCTAATTTCAATTTCTCATCAATCTTAAATATTCAGCTTCTGCTTTTTTAGTTTTCAGATCAATATAATACTGGGAATCGTCACCTGCAACGTAACGCAGTTTTACGGTTTCATCCGTTGCTGCCGTCCATATGGTCTGTGCGACGTCTTCTGCTGTGGCCTTAGATAAGTGTTCTGTTCTTTTAATAAATTTTGGAATAAAGGAAGCTAGTTCTGCGTTATAATCCTCGATAGTGTTTTGAATCATTTCTATGCCATTTCTAAAGTTCGTAGGAACACTTCCGGGTTCAATTATTTTTACAGCAATATTTAAAAAAGCCAATTCATGAGATAAGGCTTCCGAAAATCCCTCAACTGCAAATTTCGAACTGCTGTACAAACTGGAAAATGCTCCTGCATTTACTCCACCAAAAGAAGAAATATTGATGATTGAACCGCTTTTATTTTTCCTCATAAATGGAAGTACCGTCTTGGTGACTTCCATCAAACCAAAGACATTGACATCAAATTGTCTTTTTATCTGTATCTGGTCAGAAACTTCAAAAACTCCCATCAACCCATAGCCGGCACTATTGACTAATACATCAATATTTCCAAAAACCTCCACTCCTTTTCTGACTGCCTCACCAATGCTTAAAATGTCAGTTACATCTAATTTCACCACTAATACATTCTCTAGTTGAGAAAGTTCTGATTCCTTTTGCGGCGTGCGCATTGCAGCAATAACATTCCATCCCTTGCTATTAAACAATAAAGCACTGGCTTTTCCAAATCCGGAAGAAGCTCCTGTTATAAATACTGTCTTTTTCATAATTAAAATAAGTTAAAATTTATAAGGCAAAGTTCTAACGAAAGTCTCTGATGCATGTATGCATTTCTTGGCATTACATATACATTTCTCTGTTTTAAAAGATTTAAGACTGTTTAATTTACCATCATTCGTATTTCTGTGCTATTCTTCCGCTGATATGTCTTACTGCTTCTGAGAGTGCAGAAATATCTTTGTACTATCAATTTAAAACAATAAGAAATACTAAAATTTAGATATCATGGCAAGAATAATTTTTATCACAGGAGCATCAAGAGGGTTTGGAAAACTATGGGCTGAAGCTTTTTTAAAAGCAGGCGATAAAGTCGCAGCATCTGCAAGAAACATTACGGCACTGGATGATCTGGTCGAAAAATATGGCAGTAACATTCTCCCTATTTCATTAGACGTTAATAAAAAAAACGAAGTAACTCAAGCCGTAGCAAAAGTTAAAGAGCATTTTGGCGCTATCGATATTTTAATTAACAATGCAGGTTTTGGCCTTTTTGGAACAGTGGAAGAAACAAGCGAAGAACAGGCGAGAGCACAAATGGAAACCAATTTCTTTGGATTATTATGGGTAACGCAAGCTGTTCTTCCTGTAATGAGAGCTCAAAAAAGTGGACATATCATACAGGTTTCAAGTTTTTTAGGCATTACTACCCTGCCTTTATTAGGCTTATACAATGCCTCTAAATTTGCGGTAGAAGGGCTTAGCGAAACTATTGCCAGTGAAGTTGCCCATCTGGGAATCAAATTTACTTTAATCGAACCAAACGGTTTTGCAACAGAATGGGCTGGAAACTCCGCCGTACAGACAACAGCTGAAATTGCAGATTATAATCCGGTAAGAGAAGCCTTTGCATCATCTGGAGAAAATCCCGAAACATGGGGGAAACCAGAAGCTACTGTAGATGCGATATTAAAAGTGGCAAATAGTGCCAATCCGCCTCAGCGTTTACTGCTTGGGAAAATTGCCTACCATACTGTTAAAGAAGTGTACACAAAACGTCTTGCGGAAATTGACGAGTGGAAAGAAGTAAGCATTGCAGCTCACGGACATTAAGACATCTGGCAGCAATCGTGTTTATGTGCTGCTTTTTCGTGGATTTGAACTATCCTGCCGGCAGCCCAAACCATACTTTTGTCAATATGTATAAAAAAACAACCATTAAAAACTAAAAATGAACACATCAACACAACAATTAGTAAACAAAGCGCTTGATGCCCACGGAGGCATACAAAATGCAGGTAAATTTCAGACTTTAAAACTGCATGCCAATATCGGCGGTGCTGTATGGGCAGTAAAGGGACATGAAAATGCGCTTGCTGACGTAGAATTTACCGGATCATTAACTGAACAAAAAGCTTCATGGAAAAATCTTTTTCAGTCTGGTTATACATCAAGTTTTGAAGCTGGAAAAGTGGCTCTTTTCGATGATAAAGGCGCATTAATTGAAGAATTAGAAAATCCGAAAGAATCCTTTAAAGGACATACTGTAGAAACACCGTGGACCAAAGCACAATTAGTTTATTTTTCGAGTTATGCCACTTGGAACTACGCTACTGCCCCATTCAATTTTTTAGTGCCTGGAGCTGAAATCAATCAATTGGAAGATTGGAACGAAAAAGGAGCAATCCTCCAAAGACTAGAAGTCATTTACCCTGACGGATTTGCCACGCACAGTAAAAGACAAATATTTTATTTTGATGCTGACGGCTTATTAAAACGTCACGACTACTGGCCTGAGGTTTTAGGCGGTTCATCTGCAGTGCAGATCATAGAAAACCACAAAAATTTCGATGGCATTGTAACAGGGACTAAAAGAAATATTTATGTGCTGAATGACGGAGATAACAGTTATTCAACAGATCTTGTATTGGTTTCTATTGATATCCTAAATGTCTCATTTGAATAATAATGAGTACTTTTTTTCATTCTCAAAATTAAAAAATCATGAAAACTTTAGAAATAAATGCTCTAACAGCACCCACACAATACATAGAGGCAAACGGAGTTAGTTTTGCTTACCGCAGATTCGGAAAACCATCTGCAATTCCATTAGTAGGATTTCAGCACTTTACTGGGACATTAGACAACTGGGATCCTATTATTTTAGATGGATTGGCCGCAGAAAGAGAAATAATCATTTTTGACAATGCCGGTGTTGGAAACTCCTCTGGAGAAACTCCTGACAATGTTCTTGCTATGACCAATGACGCAGTAAATTTTATTAAGGCGTTAGGAATAGCCAAGATTGATGTACTGGGATTTTCGTTAGGGGGTTTTATTGCGCAGTATTTAGGAGAACAGCATCCTGATTTAATTAACAAAATAATTATTGTAGGCGCAGCTCCGCAGGGTACAAAAGCACTGCATAATTTCCCTCAGCTAATTGGCAAAGCACAGGAGAAAGAACCAATGGAAATCTTTCTGTATATTTTCTTTACTTCATCACAAGAGAGCAGAAACAAAGGAAAGGCAGCATTACAACGTTTATATTCCAGAACAGAAGACAGAACAAAAGCTGCCACAGAACAAGCAGTAATGGCACAAATGAAAGCTATTACGCACTGGGGTACCGAAAAACCTTCAGTTAACCTGAAAAAAATACCGCATCCGGTTTTGCTTATACAAGGAAGCAATGATGAAATGATGGATTCTGACAGTTCATACACCCTGTTTAAAGAATTACCAAATGCAGTACTGACTTATTATCCAGATGCAGCACACGGTTCTTTTTATCAGTATCCTGAAATGTTTGTCAACCAGGCAAATTATTTTTTGAATAATTAAATAGTCTGTAATCATCAATTTTTAAACAATTGATAGTTTTGATTATAGACTGAATAATAACATTGCATTTGCTGCATTCACAGCAAATGCAATTTCTTCAATGTTCTAACGATGAAACATTATAAAACATTAAGCGAATTACATAAAGATAACGGCTGGCCCGCGCCTCAAAATCCTCTATTTAGTATTGTGGGCTGCCAGTCAAGCTGTCCGCTGGGCAACCGGGAATACACCACTGATTCTTATATGATTGCATTTAAAAAAATTAAATCCGGGACAATTATGTATGGTAAAACTCCTTACGATCACGACAATGGATCTATGTTTTTTACCAAACCACGCCAGATTATTGAAATGAAAAATTTAAAACTTGAGGAACAAGGTTTTATGTTATTTATACATGAAGATTATTTGTACCGTAACGAATTATATTCGATCATACAGCAATACGCTTTTTTTGATTATGAAACTAACGAAGCCATCCATCTGTCTCCTGCTGAAGAGCTGATTATCTGGGAACTGCACAATAAGATAAACATAGAATATCTGGCAAATCCTGATGAATTTACTAGAGAAATCATATTAAGTCATGTAGCATCTATTTTAAAATATGTACAGCGTTTCTATAAAAGACAATTTATCGACAGAAAACAATTATCGGGCAGGATAGTTTCTAAGTTTACTACCGCTCTAAAGCAGCACTTAAACAATGGAAAATTGAAAGAAGATGGTCTGCCAAGTGTTGCTTTATTAGCCTCACAATTACTTTTATCGCCAAGATATTTAAGCGATTTATTGAAACAGGAAACCGGTAAAACCGCTATTGAGTTAATACATATCTATTTGATAAGCGAAGCCAAAAATTTACTCCGTTCAGGAGATAAAGGTGTTGCCGAAATTGCTTTTCAATTGGGATTTGAAAATGCATCCTACTTTAGCAGGCTTTTTAAAAAGCAGACAGGATTACGTCCACTCGATTTTAAGCATTCTTTGAACTAATAATTAGTTTCATCCAATGAAAATAAATAATGACAATGCAGAAAACACCGACGACACTCGAATTACATAAAAAGTAAACACGCATTCCAGTTTTTTTTTCTTACTATGTCCATATATTTGTGTACCACTAAATATAAAGAATACATGAAAGTTTTTGAGAACCTATCGGCCTATAATAAATACTTAAATCTTTCAGAACCTTTTCATCCCTTGATGGACAGCAGGGTTTGCAAGCAGGCTATTCCTAATTTCCCACAGTCAAGCAAAGAAATTCAGGTTAACATGTTTAAGGTTTCATTAAAAAAGAACTTTACCGGTGATATCAAATACGGCGCAAATAAATATAAAACAGATAATGGCTTACTGCTTTTCAGCAGCCCCGGCCAGGTCGTATCATGGGAATCACTTACTTTCTGGGACGGGTATGCTTTTGTATTTCATCCTGACCTGATTAAAAAGCATCCCATTGCACAGAAGATCAGCCAGTATAAATATTTCAGCTATGAAATCAGCGATGCTCTGTTTATGACTCCCGAGGAAGAAGAAACTATAACATGGCTGTTTACCAAAATCCATCTTGAACTTCTAAATAATACAAACAATGCCAGTGAAGATGTAATCCTCTCACTACTGAATGTAATCCTAACTTATTCAGAGCTCTACTACGAAAGACAGTTTAAAGAAAATGGATCAAATACTGCTTCTGCTTCTGTTTCATCAAAAGTAAAAACACTTTTACAGCAGTATTATAATGATTTATCAGTGCCTGTAAAAAGTGTCCCAACAGTAGCCTCCATTGCGGATGAATTGAATTTATCTCCCAATTATCTAACCGACCTGATAAGATTGGAAACTGGGAAAACTACCATTAACCTCATACATGAATATGTAACCGAACAGGCGGAAATATTATTGCTTCAAACCGATATGAATGTCAGCGATATTGCCTATCAGCTGGGATTTGACAATGCTTCTTATTTCTCCAGACTCTTTAAAAAAAACAAAACCTACACACCGGGCGAAATCAGGGAAAAGTACAGGTAATTTCGTGTTTTGTGAAATAAGAAGGTAACGGCTTTACATAATTTTGAGTATGCAAATTTAAAAGCCTTTACGATGAATTCGAATTTTTCAAATTCCCAAACCCAGTTCAGCATCATCAATTCCCTCAAAATGGCGTTCCGCCATTTCGGAAAGGGAGATCCTATATTATTTTATAATCGTTTCCGTGGAATACTCGATACATGGGATCCGCTATTTTTGGATACACTCGCAGAAAAACACACTATTGTATTATTTGATTACCCTGGAATTGGAGAATCGGAAGGAGAACTGTCGTCTGACATCGCCGAAGTAGCTGCTGTTGGAGTAAAATTAATGGAAAATTTAGGCATTAATAAATTTCATGCTGCAGGATGGTCTTACGGCGGACTTGTCGCGCAGACTGCTCTTTTCATGAATAGAGACAAAGTAGCTAAAGTAGTTCTTATTGGTACAAATCCTCCCGGCATTAATGAAGTTCCTTTTGACAAAACTTTCTTTGAAAGAGCGCTTAAACCTGTAAATGATCTTGAAGACGAAACGGTTGCTTTTTTTGAGCCTTCATCTGAAAAAAGCAGGGCTGCCTCTAAAGCTTCTTTTGATCGGATAGCGGTAAAACTTGACCGCACTAAAATTCCTTCCACTCCAGAGCAATTTCAAAAATATTTTGAAGGTTCCGCAATGATGAAAAAAGACATTCATGATTATCGCGGCCAATATAAAACGCTGAAAAATCCGGTTTTAGTCATATCAGCTGATCATGATATTAGTTTTGCTGTAGAAAACTGGTTCCCTCTTTTGAGACATGCACCTTCAATGCAGCACATTATTATCAACGATGCCGGACACGGACTTCAGCATCAGGAGCCTGTTCTTATTGCGGGCTACATCAGTTTGTTTCTCAGTTAATAAATTCTACACTAATAATTAAAATTCTTAATCATGATTTTTACAACACAAAAAATAAGTGAATCTTACTGGAAAGTAAGGATAGAAAATCCACCTGTTAACGTTTTTGATGCTGCTTTTTCAAAACAGCTGATTGTTTTAATGGATGAAATGGAAGCAGAAGAAAATCTAAAAGTTGTTGTTTTTGAAAGTGCAAACCCTGACTTTTTTGTGGCACATGTTGAACTTCTAAATATTACTGATTTTCCAAAAGGTACAGGGAAAACAGGACTTTCAATTTCATGGCCAGACATTGCAAAACGTCTCGAGCAGGCCTCATTCGTAAGTATTGCATCGATAAGAGGAAGGGCAAGAGGTCTGGGAAGCGAGTTTGTACAGGCTTTTGATATTCGTTTTGCCAGTAAAGAAAAAGCTTTTTTCGGCCAGCCAGAAATCGGAATAGGTTCATTTCCAGGCGGAGGAGGACTAGAACGTTTACACCTTCTAACCGGAAAAGCAAGAGCTTTAGAAATCATTTTAAGCGGAAACGATTATGATGCTGAAACTGCTGCTCTTTACGGGTGGGTTAACCGTGCAGTTCCAGACGCTGAACTGGACGCTTTTGTTACGAATTTTGCCGAGAGAATTGCCTCATTTGACAAGTTTGCCATTGCTTCTATAAAATCGATAATGAATGAAAGAGCAGTGCTGCCAAAAAATGACCATATTATGGAAACACAGACCCGTTTCTTTCAATCTTTAGAATCACCGGAAAGCAGACAACGTATAAAAAGACTTTTAGATAATGGCCTGCAGACTTCTGGTGATGTTGAATTAAACTTGGGAAAACATCTTTAATAGCCGCCTCCTTCATAATTTTCATAACTAAATCCAATTTGTACAAAGCTTTGCAGTTTTGTGCAAATTGATTTATACAGGCATAAACTGCTTAAAGTAATTAGAAGCAAAAAAAACTTAAATTTATATTATAATAAATACGTACCTCATGAAAGCTTTTATAGTAAATAAATACGGAAAAAATGAGAAACTGAAACTAATTGAAGAAGCTTTGCCCTCTGTAAAAGAAAATGATATTTTAGTTGAAGTATATGCCGCAGGACTTAATCAGCTCGATTCTAAATTGAAAAGCGGTGAGTTTAAATTAATTTTGCCATACAAAACACCTTTTATTCTGGGGCACGATCTGGCTGGAATTGTAATAAAAACAGGAGCAAAAGTAACTCGTTTTAAAGCAGGAGATGAAATATTTGCACGGGTCTCAGATATGAGGATTGGCACTCTTGCAGAATATATAGCAGTCGATGAAAATGATGCTGCTCTAAAGCCCAATACTATTTCAATGGAAGAAGCTGCGTCTATTCCACTTGTCTCCTTAACAGTCTGGCAGGCATTTGTGGAAAGAGCAAATATAACTAAGGGACAAAAAGTTTTCATTCAGGCCGGTTCTGGAGGAGTTGGCACAATAGCGATTCAGCTGGCCAAATATTTTGGAGCATTTGTAGCCACAACTGCCAGCGAAAAGAATTTTGAAATGCTGAAAAGACTTGGAGCAGATATTATAATAGATTATAAAAAGGATAACTTTGAAACTATTCTTAAAGATTATGACGTGGTACTTAACAGTCAGGATATTAAGACACTTGAAAAATCATTGACAATTTTAAAACCAGGAGGCAGTATTATTTCAATTTCGGGACCTCCAACTCCAGAGTTTGCAAAATCAATCGGTGCATCATCAATAATAAGTTTTATCCTTTGGTTAACCAGTCTGAAAATCCGTAATAAAGCTAAAAAATTAAATATTAATTATTCATTTTTATTTATGAAGGCCAACGGTAAACAACTTGAACTGATTGGTAATTTACTAGAATTAAAAGAAATTAAACCAATTGTAGATAAAACTTTCCCTTTTGAGCTGACCAATGATGCTTTTGATTATCTGGAAAGCGGACATGCAAAAGGAAAGGTTGTGGTAAAAGTAAAATAATTGTGTTATGGAGTTGTCTTCAATTTTGCCACGAAACGTTAAGGCGGTTTTGTAAAAAAGAAGCTCACATAAAAACTATTAAATTGAATTAATGCAGCTTTAATCAAAAATTACGGTTGAATCTCCTTTTCCCATTATAACTTTACTTGTCAGACCGATAAATATTCCATGTCCAACAATTCCATTAATATCATTTAACTTTTTAGATAAAGAAACAGGATTGGAAATGAGGCCAAAATCAGCATCTATAATATAGTTGTCCTGATCTGTTTTAAATGATTTATCTCCTGTCATTCTAATTTTTCCAATACCATTTAATATTTTAATTTGACTTAAAATATAATTTGAAGCAAATGGAATTACTTCAATTGGGACTTTGAATTTCCCTATTTGTTTTACTTCTTTTGATGAATCCGCAATTATAATTTCTTGTTTTGTTAATGAGGCTACAATTTTTTCTCTAAGCAATGCACCCCCACCGCCTTTGATTAAAATTAAGTCAGAGGTAAATTCATCTGCTCCATCAATTGTGATATCTATTGAATTTATCAAATTAATATCAATCAAAGGAATATTTAAAGCCTCAGCAAGTTCTTTAGTTTTATTAGAAGTTGGTACCGCTTTTATTTTTAGGCCATTGCTGACAAGTTTTGCAATTTCTCTTATTGCATAAACAGAGCTTGAACCTGTACCTAATCCCACAATCATATTATCTCTTAGTAATTTAACCGCTTCTTTTGCCGCTAGCTCTTTTTCTTGTTCTAAATTCATGGTTTATTAAATTTGTGAATCTTCAATTAAAAGTAGTAGTAAATTCTATTACAAATTTATTTTTTTAATAAATGCTGTTCTTATCCAATACACTAATATTAATTTATGTTTTTTATTTGTCATTAAAAAACACTGTAGTTTTTTAAGCTAAAAACTACTTAAAAGGACACCTTCTCCATTTCAACGATTCATTTTGCCTGTTTACCTAAAATCATACCTTTTAAAGAAGTTTTCTAAAGACCTTTACATAAGAAAACAAAGCATTACTGCTTATAACTTAAAAACTTGAAATTATGAAAGCAACCATTGGCCTTACAGAAAAAAATACTGACGCTGTTTCTAATGAATTAGCAAAACTGCTCGCAGACGAATTTGTACTTTATACTAAAACCAGAAATGCACACTGGAATGTTACAGGCGATAATTTTCATGCCAATCACATTTTCTTCGAAAATCAATACAAACAGTTGGATGAAATCATTGACAGCGTTGCAGAACGTATGCGTAAAATTGGCCACTATGCACCAGCAACCTTAAAGTCCTATCTTGAATTGACGCATCTTACAGAATACAGTGAAAGAACAAACGATGGTTTAGGATTTATGAAAGATCTTTTGCAAGACCATGAAAGCATCATTGAATTTATTCGTGGCAACATTACTCCTTTTGCCGATGATTACAAAGATTATGGTTCAAGCGATTTTATTACTGGTTTAATAGAAATTCATGAAGAAATGGCATGGATGATACGCTCTTACTTTAGATAAAATAACAAGGAATAAGTATATTTGTCTAAACCAAAAACCAAATACCATGAAAGCGTTAATTGTTGATGACAATGATATTGCAAGAACTACTTTATCTCATTTGGCAAAACAAATTCCGAATCTTACTGTTGTAAATGAATATTCGAATGCTATTGAAGCCTATCATCATTTACAGGAAAATCAGGTAGATTTGATTTTTTTGGATATCGAAATGCCTGAGATGACGGGAATTGAATTGACTAAAAACCTTTCAGGCAAAGATATCATCATCATTTTCACTTCTTCTAAAAAAGAATATGCGCTGGAGGCATTTGAATTGAATATCGCAGATTATATTCTAAAACCAGTTACTCCTGCTCGATTTTTACAGGCAGTGAGTAAAGCACAATCTATCATTGAAAGCAGAAAAGAGAATATACAATTTGGTAAAGAAGAATTTTTATTCGTTAGAGATTCTAATATTACCAGACGACTAAAACTAGATGATATTTTTTATGCTGAAGCAATGGGAGATTATGTAAAGTTTTACACCAAAGAAAAAATGTTTGCCATTCACGGCAAAATGAAAACTGCCGAAGAACGTCTGCCAAAAGATGATTTCATTAGAGTACATCGTTCTTATATTGTTTCTATTGGTAAAATTGACACTTTACAAGACGGAGGTATTATGATTAACAAAAAATTTATTCCTGTTGCAGATGCTTACAGAAAAGCACTTAACACTAGGATGAATGTTTTCTAAATGTCATTTTATTTTTTCTGCTGCGTAAACTAGAATGCTATCTTATTGAATTAAGATCATACAATTTCATTTACACTTATTTATATGATAAATACGTCTACCGTAATGGGTAACAAACGCTTTAGTTATTTTATAATTAGCAGTTTTATTTTATGCAGTATATTATTGATTGCTGTACAAATTAATTCGGCTCAAAATACTAAAGAACTCATACGAAATAATAATACCCTTTTAAACGAATTGCGTTCCAGCAATCATTTAAGAGAAATTGACCGCGATATTTTGGGTGTCGAAAGCAGAATTCGAGCTTCGATCGCTACTAATGACACTACACATTTAGAAGGAATCGATCAAAAGATCAGGCAGATTAGAAATTTTCTCGATTCCCTTTCTGTGGATAATGCCGATCCTGAAGAGGAAAAGTTAATACAAAGACTCGGAGTTTTGGCTCAGGATAAAATGGTCACAAAAGGAAAACTCCTGCATCGTTTTGATTCTTTAGGAAATATGGATGATGATAGCTCGATTGCTAATCCTAGAGCCAGAATAATTTCTAATGAGATTACCGATATTACAGCAAAGATTTACCATAAGCGTCAATTGCGCATGGTAGAGTTGCGAAATCTAAGTGTGGAAATGGGTCAAAGAGCAAAACTTTACGACATCTCCTTATTAGTTTTACTAGTTTTGAGTGGTGCCGTTATAGGGTATCATATTATGCGCCAATTTAGAAGACAACATTTTCTGATTAAAGAATTGGATATTGCAGAAAAAAAAGCATCGATCGCCGCTCAGACCAAAGAAAATTTTCTGGCTAATATGAGTCATGAAATCAGAACGCCGCTTAGTGGTATTTTAGGTTTCACCAATTTATTACAAAAAAGGCCTTTGGATGAAACTTCCGCAGAATTTGTAAATTCTATTCAGCGTTCGGGCGAAAATTTAATGACCATTATTAATGATATACTCGATTTATCTAAAATTGAGGCTGGAATGATGCGTATTACGCCAGGAATATTCAGCATTAACGGACTATTGGATTCAGTTGAAACACTTTTTTCAGAACGTGTAAAAGAAAAAAAATTAACCATCTCCAGTAAAGTCGATACTTCGATCCCTGATACTTTAATTGGTGATGCCACGAGATTAACTCAAATATTGGTAAACCTCATTGGAAATGCCATAAAATTTACCCATCAGGGATCTGTAAGCATTGAGGTCTATAACAAACTACAACATGAAGACAAGGTCATTGTAGGCTTTAAAATTACGGACACGGGAATTGGAATTGATAAAGAAAAACTAAATGAAGTCTTTGAAAGATTCAATCAAGGTGAAGACTCTACCACTCGAAATTACGGTGGGACTGGCCTAGGATTATCAATAGTAAAAAAACTGATTTTATTGCAAAACGGTGATATTGAAGTAAAAAGTGAACAAGGAAAAGGAACAACCTTTAGCTTTTATATTCCGTATGATATTGCTAAAGAACAGCTCAATTCTAAACCTATTGCCAATATTAACCACTTTAAAGATATCTCAAATACCGCTTTGAGAGTTTTAGTTGTAGATGACAACGCGATCAATCAAAGTTTAATGAAACATTTGCTTTCTCAATGGAATGTTGATTTTGAAATGGCTTCTAACGGTTTGGAAGCAGTAGAATATTTAAGCAAAAAAGATTGTGATCTTGTATTAATGGATTTACAGATGCCTCAAATGGATGGATATACTGCTGTGCAGCAAATTAGAGAAATCTTAAAACTGGATATTCCCATAATTGCCATGACAGCACATGCCCTGCCTGGCGAAAGAGAAAGATGTTTGAGCTGAGGAATGAACGAATACATTTCAAAACCTATAAAAGAGGAAGAACTTTTTAAACTGATTGCTGCTTTTGGACTGAAAGAATCAAATTCCGAAGAAACAAACGTTATACAATCTAATCCTGTTTTTCAACATATTGATCTTTCGTATATGCAATCTGTAAGCGCTGGCAATAAAGCGTTTGAACAAACTGTCACCAAACAGTTTATTGACAATGTGCCACTACATTTGGAACAGCTTATGACGGCTTATCAAAATCAAGATTTTAAAATGGTGAAACTTAGAGCACATGACTTACAATCAAGTGCTGCTATAATGGGACTATTGCCTCTTTTAGAAGAAAAACTTGATATTCTTGAATTGGCTACAGAACAAAATGCAACTTTACAGCAAATTTTAAATGATATCGAAAAGATTCTGAACTTTTCGCTCTTAGAAGCTAAAACATTTTTAGAATCACTATAAAATAAATAAGACAACAGCTCGTTTTAAATTCAAGAAAAACCATCTTACTATATATTATTCAATTGAAAGACTGTCTGTAAAAGGCGGTCTTTTTTGTTTTTTTTCATTTTAAAATATAGCTGTATAAAATGCCCATTTAAATAATCATACATTAATGATTGCAGGCGTAATTATCGTTGTGTCCCAGTGGTTGAAACCACTGGCTATGTTTACCCATATTGAGATGATTTTTCGTTCCAATTTTAAAACATAGCCCGAGGTTTCAACCTCGGGAAACGTATTAAATACAGATCTATGATAACAACAAACGATTGATTTCGCTATTTAAACGAGTGTTTTTGCCCATTCGATGAATAGTGGAATGCTACACAAATGTAAGGCAGTAAATTTACTTCAGTTAAACATTTAAAACCAAGAAATCATGGAAATCATCCAAACCAAAGAAAACGCATTATCACATTCAGCAGTAACTGCAGTTATTAATGCTCCTATTGAAAAAGTAAATATTGCAGACTGGCTTTTAAACCTTCCGGATGCAGAATACCAACGTTGCTCAACTCAGCATATTGGTGCAGGAATTACCAGCACATACGAGGGCGAACCCATGTCTATTAATGTAGAAACAATTGGCGATGCTTTAATGGTGCAGCATTATGTGGCAACGGTTCATCGTCCAGATTATTGCCGTATGTTGTCTATCTCAGATTCTATTACTAAAAACGGACGCACTAAAGTTCAGGTTTTATGGGAACTTAAAGTAACCAAAATTGATGAAAATACTTGCCTTTACACCAACGAGATTCATGCAACTGCAACACCAGAAATGTTTGAATACTTAAAAGAACATGGAGTAGATCTAGCTGGCGCTGCTGCTTCAAGACAAGCTGCTTCTGATGCACACAATCATGAAGAAACTCCTAACTTTGCTAAAAGCATAGAAAACAAAGCATTAACTGGCAAATACAATCAGCCTTTTTAATAGTATAGAAATCGAGCGCACCAATGTGCGCTCTTATTATTTTGAGTATTATGAAAAATAATTTGTTTGAAATACTAATCGGTTCTTGGACATTAGTTGAATTGATTGAAGTACCTTTAGGGGACGGAAAAATTACAAATCCGATGGGAACCAAACCAAAAGGCATTATTATTTATAACAGTGACGGCTATATGTCGGCACAAATAATGAATACTGATTTTGAACATTCTGACACAAAAGACAGTCCTCCTTATCTCGCCTATTCTGGTCCCTTCAAAACTGATGATGAAAAACAAATAGTCAGCCATACTATGTCTGTTTCACTTTTTGAAAATTGGAGAAATGAGACACAAAACAGAAAAGTTCTTTTTAAAGATGGATTGCTTCATTTAGAAACAGAGAAACCATTTATAAGCAATTCACGTTTGGTCATTCATAAACTTACTTGGAAAAGAATAGAACAATTAAACAAAAACCATTAATCGCAAACCAAATGAAAGCAATAGTTATAACTCAATTTGGAGCTCCAGACGTACTTAAACTGCAGGAATATCCAACTCCAGAAGTAAGCGGAGACAAAGTATTAATAGAAGTTAAAGCAGCAGGTTTAAATCGCTCTGATATCTTCCAGCGTGAAGGCAATTATCCTGCACCAGCTGGAGTTTCATCTGAAATTCCTGGTTTGGAAGTTTCAGGAATTGTAGTCGAATGCGGACCAGATGTTACCGATTTAAAAATTGGTGATCAAGTCTGCGCTATTCTCGCTGGCAGTGGTTATGCAGAATATGTAAGCGTTCGGGAAGGTCAATGTCTGCCAATTCCAGCTGGACTGACTTTTGCTGAAGCAGCAAGTTTGCCTGAGACAGTTTTTACAGTGTGGTCAAATGTTTTTCAGAGAGGAAACTTAAAACCTGAAGAAACTCTTTTGATTCACGGCGGTAACAGTGGCATTGGCATTACAGGAATTCAAATTGCTCATTCTCTAGGCATTCGCGTAATTGTAACAGTAGGATCTGATGAAAAAGGCCAAAAATGTCTCGATCTTGGCGCTGCATCTTATATCAATTACAAAACCCAAGATTTCGAAACCGTTTTGCAGGAAGAAGGAGTCGATGTCATCTTAGATATGATTGGCGGTAATTACTTGAGTAAAAATGTAAATATCCTAAAACCCGAAGGCAGATTAGTTCATATTAATGCGGTAAGCGGCAGCCATGTAGATCTTGACATTTGGAAAGTAATGATAAAACGTTTAACAATTACTGGAAGTACCTTAAGAAGCCGAGACTATGATTTTAAAAAACAGCTAGCCAAAGAAGTGCAGAAAAACGTTTGGCCATTAATCGAGTCAAAACAATTCAAACCGATTATTTTTAAAACCTTTCCTTTCACCGAAGCTCCTGATGCACATCGATTGTTAGAAGATGGCACTCATACGGGCAAAATTATTTTAGTTCGATAATTAGTCCGAATAAACCTTAAACCTCAACCAAAAATAAATAGTAATATGGAAAATCAAGGCGCATCTGTTGTTATTACGCACCATATTTTGGATGGAAAAGAACAGGAATATGAAAAATGGCTGGATGAAATTGTTCCCATTACCAAACACTCCAATGGTTTTATCGATTTGCAGATCGTACGGCCAATTCCGCATTTGACGTTTGTTTACACAGTTATTATCCGATTTGACACTATTGAAAACCTTAAATACTGGATGGAATCGGAAGACCGCAAAATGCTCATTAAAAAAGCAAATCCATTATTCAGAAAAAATGACAACTACCAGATAAAATCAGGTTTGGATTTTCTTTTTAATGCAGAAAACGAAGGAAACAAAGTTCCTGTTCGCTGGAAACAATTTCTTGTAACATGGTCTGCTATTTATCCATTGTCTCTTTTAATTCCTTTATTGGCACTCCCCTTTTTGAGATTTTTGAAAGTACCGTCAAATCATTATTTTGATGGATTAATAATTTCGGGCATCATAGTCTTTTTAATGGTATTTGTTGTAATGCCCAATTATACCAAACTGATCAAAAAATGGCTTTATAAATAATTAAAACTTCCCTCATTATAAAATCAAAAATCACTGTAGTTTGCAGTGATTTTTTTTGGTTAAACTCTAAAAAAACAAATCCTCTACAATCAGAAAGCTTCAAATTATTCCTAAAGTTTCTCTTACTAAATTCAACGACTCATTTTGCCCATTTAACGAATTCAAAATATACTCAGCATATATCTTCAATAGCTTTACAATAGAATTAAAAACCAATACAATTAATCATCAAAAAGCTATTATTATGACTACCGAATTATTAAGTTTCAAATACGAACTAGAAAAAAAAGAACCACGCACTAATGACGGCGGTACAACAAGAGGAGCTTCCGTAAAAGATTTTCCAGCTTCTATTGGCATCGCAGGAGTTTCCATGCGACTACAGCCGGGAAGTATGCGCGAATTACACTGGCACGCAAATGCAGCAGAATGGGCTTATGTTATTTCAGGAACGGTTCGCACCACGATTATTCATCCGAATGGTAAAAGCTACACAGATAATTTTGAACCAGGCGATGTTTGGTATTTTCCAAAAGGATACGGGCATTCAATCCAAGCAACAGGAACAGAAGAGTGTCATTTTATTTTAATCTTTGATAATGGAAATTTTTCCGAAGATCACACTTTCAGCGTTACCGATTTTGTATCCTGCATGCCACCAGAAATTGTTGCTCAAAACTTGGGAATTACTTTGAAAGAAGTAGCCGCATTACCTCAAAAAGAAGCCTATTTCGCAGCCGGGATTGTTCCTGACGAATTATCATTTACTGCCGCTTCACGACCTGAAGAATCAGATATCGAATTAACCAATTTACACCGTTATCCTTTGCATTCTCAACAACCTAGAATAATTCCAGGTGCCGGTTTGCAAAGATTGGTAACAAGCAAAGAATTCCCTATCAGTACCACAATGGCGGGATCTATTATAGAATTACAGCCAGGCGCTTTAAGAGAAATGCATTGGCATCCCAATGCTGATGAATGGCAGTATTATATTTCTGGTCAAGCCGAAATGTCTGTTTTCTTAGCAGAAAGCACAGTTGTTACCGAACAATTCAACGCTGGAGATGTCGGTTATGTGCCAATGGGTGCAGGACATTATATTAAAAACACTGGAAATACCGTTTGCAAAATCTTAATTGGTTTTAACAGTGGTACTTATCAATCTATTGATTTAAGCGAATGGCTTGCAGGAAATCCAAAAGATGTGGTGGTAACCAATTTTGGTTTGGAAGAAGGCGAAATAGAAAAATTTCCTAAAAGCAAACTGTTTATTCAACCGTAATCATAAGTATTGTGGATGTCCAAACACAGTTCATAGATTCGTCTGAACAAACTAGATCGCAGGAGAAACTTGCCATATTTTTAGCCTTTATTGCAGGCTTTCTTGATGCTGCTGGTTTCCTAAAATGGAAAGTATATGTCTCTTTTATAAGCGGAAACAGCACACAATTGGGAATCGCATTATCCAGTGGCAAACTCAACGTACTTCTTTCGTCTTTAACGGTAATTGGCTGTTTTGTCTTCGGAATATATGCTGGAACCTGCATTTCGTTGTGGAGAGAATCCAAAATTCAGACCCTGCCATTTTATATCGTTTCAGGAATATTGATTGTCTATACAATGGCATCCAATTATTATACGATAAACAACGGATTGTCGATACCTATCATTCTTTTTTCAACTGGTGTTATGAACACTATTGTAACATCTGTTGGAAGTCAAAAAATAAATACCGATTTCGTGACGGGAACATTGAATAGTCTGGCTAGAAATACAGCCATGTTAAGTCTTTCCCGAAATAAAAACAGTCGGAAGTTTTATAAACTCAATGCTATACGACTTTTACTATTATGGATTGGCTTTTTGCTAGGTGCATCTGTCGTACCAATTATACTTCCGTTATTGAAAAATTGGACGCTTATTTTGCCTGCTGCATTACTACTTGCTTGTGCATTGTTACTGCCGATTACGGACTTTAACCTTAAAAATAAATCTTATGCTGAAGAAAAATGACGTTGCGCCAGATTTTACCTTATTTGCAACACCCGATCAAAAAATCACTTTATCAGAATTTAAAGGAAAAAACGTGATTTTAGCTTTTTATCCTGCCGACTGGAGTCCAGTTTGCAGCGACCAAATGGCACTTTACAACGAAATGCAGAAATACTTCAAGAAATATGATGCTACAATTTTCGGTATTTCTGTAGATAGTAAATGGTGTCACATGGCCTTTTCTCAATCAAGAAATCTGCATTTTCCTTTATTGGCTGATTTCGAACCAAAAGGAGACACTTCAAAAAAATATGGCGTATACAATGAGAAAGAAGGCGAATGCAATCGTGCCCTTTTTATAATTGACAAAGAAGGAATTATACAATGGAGTTATCTCTCGCCAATGGCTATAAACCCAGGAGCAGATGGAATTCTTGAAGCTTTAGAAAAACTATAAAAACCAATCAATTATGTCACTAAAACCAGCGGTCAGTAAAACTGATCATATACAAGGAAAAAAAGATGCTAGTATAGTAATCGTAGAATACGGAGATTATCAATGTCCCTATTGCGGTGCTGCCTATCCAGTTCTTAAAGAAATGATGACGAAATACGGCAAACAGATAAAATTTATTTTTAGAAATTTTCCGTTATCAGAAATGCATCAATACGCCCGTCCTGCAGCAATTGTGGCAGAAGCCGCAGCATTGCAGGGAAAGTTCTGGGAAATGCATGATGCTATCTACGAAAACCAAAGGCTTCTAAACGAACCTTTTTTATTAGAATTAGTAGAGAAATTGGAGCTAGACCCACATCAGTTCAATGTCGATATTAAAAAATCTGAACTTGCCACAAAAGTAGATTCCGATTTTGAAAGCGGTATTTTAAGCGGTGTAAATGGCACACCTTCTTTTTTTGTCAATGGTAGAAAATTTAACGCAGGTGCAGAAGATCTCTTGCAACTGATGAGTGAAATCGTGAAATAAATAGGTTGAGAATTAAATATAAAAATCGAATAGTATGCTCTCAATTAATGAATGAAAGTATATTTTTTGAACCAATTTTTAATTAAATTTACGTAACAACTTCAATTACAATATCATGGAAATAAATTATACGGAATTAGTTTCCATCAAACACGTAAGTGTCCAAAGAATAGAAAATAACAGAACCTCTTCTTTTTTAGATACGCTTTCTGTTGAAGAACCTCTTGAAATCAGGCTTTCTTACGGTTCTAATTCAGAGAGAATTCAAAAGAATATTTCGGTTACCATGCGAACTCCGGGCAATGATATTGATCTTGCGATTGGTTTTCTGTTTACAGAAGGAATTATTACTTCTTTTGAAGATATTCAAGATGCTTTTGCAATAAAAATGAATTGCTTATCACAAAAACAAAACATTGTTCAGGTCGATCTTAAAGAAGGTTTTACTCCAAATTTGATGCAGACAGATCGAAATTTCTATACGACTTCAAGTTGTGGCGTATGCGGAAAAAGTTCGATTCAATCTATAAAAACGGTAAGCCCATTTGGAAATTTGATGAGACCGCAGATCCAGATTCATGCATCTGTTTTTTATCAATTACCCGAAAAATTAAGAATTGCTCAAAGCGATTTTGAATCCACTGGCGGTCTTCATGCGTCAGGGCTTTTTAATATTCAAGGCGATTTGATTCTTTTAACTGAAGATGTTGGAAGACATAATGCATTAGACAAATTAATTGGAAGATCTCTTGCTAATCAATCACTGCCACTAAATGAACATATTTTGCTTCTAAGCGGAAGAGCAAGTTTTGAGCTAATCCAAAAAGCGGCAATGGCGGGAATTTCTATTATTGCTTCTATTGGCGCTCCATCCAGTTTGGCCGTCGAACTTGCCGCAGAGTTTAATATTACACTTTTAGGATTTCTAAAAGAAAACCGATTGAATATCTACAACTCATCGGAACAAACCGTAATCGTCACACAATAGCCATTAAACCATAATACAATGAAGAAAGATCCACAACAAAATACAGATGATTTAACCCATAAATTACCTGAAGCAGAAAATCCGTACCAGCTTTCGAAACTTAAATTAACAAAAGTAGAAAAATGGGCTGCCGGCGTTCCTGCGGTGATGGCTGCGGTAAGCGATCTTATAGAAGATAAAACCATTATAAGAGGTGGAAAAGCTTTGTTTAAAATGAATCAAATGGGCGGTTTTGACTGTTCCAGCTGCGCATGGCCAGATCCTGATGATGATCGATCTCCTTTGGGCGAATATTGTGAAAACGGAGCAAAAGCCTTAGCTGAAGAAGCTACAACCAAAAAAGTTGATGCTGCTTTCTTTAAAGAAAACTCTGTTTACAGTCTTTCAAAATTAGACGATTACCAAATTGGAAAAATGGGAAGATTGACCGAACCGATGTATTTACCTATTGGCGGTACACATTATGAGCCCATAAGTTGGAATGAAGCTTTTAAAAAAATTGCCTCACATTTAAATGCGCTTGAATCTCCAAATGAAGCGGCCTTTTATACTTCGGGAAGAACCAGTAATGAAGCTTCCTTTCTTTATCAGCTATTTGCAAAAGAGTTTGGAACCAACAATATGCCAGATTGTTCCAATATGTGCCACGAAACCTCTGGAACGGCTTTGAAAACTACAATCGGAATTGGAAAAGGAACGGTTACTTTAGAAGATTTTTATGATACCGATGTGATTGTGATAATCGGACAAAATCCAGGAACGAATGCTCCAAGAATGCTGAGTGCTCTAGAAAAAGGCAAAAAAAATGGTGCAAAAATTATTGCGGTTAATCCGTTACCCGAAGCTGGATTAATGGGATTCCATAATCCTCAGGCTATAAAAGGGATAATTGGATCAGGCGGAAAACTTACCGATCTTTTTCTTCCGATAAAAATAAATGGTGATATGGCACTTTTAAAAGCTATTGAGCTTTTGCTAATTGAATTGGAAAAGAAAAACCCAGGTGAAGTTTTTGATCATGAATTTATTAAAGACAAAACAACTGGTTTTGAAAATTTTGAGAAACAGTTTGAAAATTTAGACTTGGATCATCTTGCCTTTCTATCTGGAGTTCCAAAAGATTTAATTATAGAAGCGGCAGAAATACTGGCTTTCAAAAAAAGAATTATTGTTTGCTGGGGAATGGGACTTACCCAGCAGCCAAATGGTGTCGATATGATCCGAGAGATTGTTAATATTTTATTGATTAAAGGAAGTATTGGTAAACCCGGCGCAGGAGTCTGTCCCGTTCGCGGACACAGTAATGTTCAAGGAAACAGAACCATGCTTATTGATGAAAAACCTACAAATGAACAATTAGATCGTCTTCAAACTTACTTTGGATTTAATCCGCCGAGAAATCATGGTTATGATGTGGTTGGAACGATAAAAGCGATTCATGACGAGAAAGTAAAATTTATGTTCTGCATGGGCGGTAATTTTCTATCGGCGGCACCAGATACGACTTATACCGCAGAAGCATTTCGAAAACTGAAACTGCTGGTCTGTGTATCGACAAAACTCAACAGAGGTCATTTGATACACGGGAAAGAATCCCTTATACTTCCTACGCTTTCCCGAAGTGATATGGATATCGTTAACGGCGAAGTGCAGATTATCAGTACAGAAAATTCTATGGGCGTGGTGCAGTCTTCAAAAGGCGTGCTTAAACCTATCTCGGATCAGTTGATAAACGAAACTCAAATTGTCTGCCGAATGGCGATGGAGGTTCTTGGAGAAAAATCAGTTATCGACTGGAAGCAATACCACGACAGTTATGATGATGTGAGAGAAGCTATTGAAAATTGCATTCCAGGTTTTGAAAATTACAATAGTAGAGTTCGCGAAAAAGGCGGTTTTTATCTGCCTAATGCTCCTCGTCATGGTCAATTTACTGCTAAAGAATCAGCTGATCGTGCGGCATTTACTTTAACAGAAATTCCGGATAATGAATTGGAACCAGATGAATATATGATGGCCACAACTCGTACGCATGACCAGTTTAATACTACTATTTATGGTATGGATGACCGCTATAGGGGAATAAAAAATGAACGCCGTGTTATTTTCATGAATCAAAATGATATTGATAAAGCAGGATTTAAAGCGGGAGACATAGTAGATCTCTTTAATTATAATGATGGCATTGAAAGAATTGCGCCTTTATTCCTTATCGTCTCTTATCAAATTCCAGAGCGAAATACGGTCACTTATTTTCCTGAAACCAATGTTTTGGTTTCTGTAAATAATGTGGTGAAAGAAAGCAATATGCCAGCTTCTAAATACGTAAAAATAAAAGTAAAAAAACACGATCCTGCCATCTACGAAAAGATAAAACACATGTAATTCTTTTCAAATAAAAATAAGTTAGCGAAGACTTTTGAGGCATTTATCTAGATTAAAATAGTAATAGCGCTGTTACAATTCATTACTTAATCTAGGTTAATCGACTGCTCTACTCTTGCTATATAAATTTGTCAAAGAAATCTAAGTCAAATAAAAAATGATAAAAACTTAGAATTTAACGACAATATCAAAATTAGGATACTCTTAATTTTATTAATCTTAAAACCAAAAAAAATGAGCACAATTACAGTAAAAGACGGAACAGAAATTTATTATAAAGATTGGGGAACAGGACAACCTATCGTTTTTCACCACGGATGGCCTTTATCAGCAGACGACTGGGATGCGCAAATGATGTTTTTCTTAAAACAAGGATATAGAGTTATTGCTCACGACAGACGCGGACACGGTCGTTCTGGTCAAAGTTCTGAAGGCAACAATATGGAAACCTATGCTGCAGACGTAGCAGAATTAACCGCTGCACTTGACTTAAAAGATGCAATTCATATTGGCCACTCAACCGGCGGAGGGGAAGTAATTCGCTACGCAGCAAAATATGGAAAAGGCCGCGTTGCAAAAGCAGTTATCATTAGTGCCGTAACGCCAATTATGATACAAAATGAAGCCAATCCAGATGGTGTGCCATTATCAGTTTTTGATGAAATTAGAGAAGGAACTGGATCTAGCAGATCACAATACTTCTATGATTTCCCTATTCCATTTTATGGATGGAACCGTGAAGGAAAAACAGTTCAGGAAGGAATTAAACACAATTGGTGGCGTCAGGGAATGATGGGATCTGTACTGGCTCATTATGAAGGCATTAAAGCTTTCTCTGAATCTGATTTTACAGAAGATCTTAAAAGTTTAGATATTCCTGTTTTGGTACTTCATGGAGAAGATGATCAGATCGTTCCTTACAATCAGGCTCCAAAAGCAGCTGCACTTTTGAAAAATGGAAAACTAATTTCTTATCCTGGATTTCCTCATGGTATGCCTACGACAGAAGCAGAAACTATAAATAAAGATATTTTAGCTTTTATAAAATAATTACTAAAGTTATTTAGAATATAAAATTAAGTCCCTTAAAGTTTTTAAGGGACTTTTGGCTGTATAAATCTATATTGAAATTACCTTCGTTTTCGCTAAAAAAAGTTAAGATAGTCCTCAAAATTATTTGATATTAATGGCTGAGTTTATATTTGCGTTGCTATCTGCTTGTTTAAAATCCAACTTCAAACCTTAATTTAAAAATGGATTGATAGAAAATACTGTCAACCGTTTTATAGTCTGCTAATTCGGGATAAAACAGTTATAAAAAAAATCTCACTGATTTTTTATGAATCTTATCAGCAAAAAAAAAGTACTTTTGTTGAATGCATAAGCAGAATTATAATGCTCATTATAATCAGGTTGCATTCTCAAACATTGTTTACACAATTAAACTTTACCCACTGGGCAACATCGTGACAACACCGGTTTTAAAAAAAAGAAACGCAGGAAATATGCGGGTTCTGGGCTTAAGGTTCGAATCCTGCTCTCCCCACAAAAAAACGTGGTAAAGCCTGCAAATCGTAAGATTCGCAGGTTTTTTTCTTTTATGCTACTTTTCATTTTTTTTCAAACCGAACAAAATTTCTGTGGCAAAATCGTGGTACTTTCAATCTGGAGTTACCTCCATTTTTGCCAATAATAACTAAGATGAATTTTACAGATGTTGCGTCTGTCTAAATTTTGTAGTAGAATTGTACCACAATACATTTTAGAAAAATAAAAACCCATCAAAATTAGGCTCTAAGAAGTTTAGACCCGAGACATTTAATCAATCAACTTAAATCCCTTATTTCTGATACTAAGAATTTCTACAGTCGGATCGGCGCTTAAGTATTTTCGGAGACGTGTAATGTAAACGTCCATACTTCTGGCCGTAAAAGGATTATTATCGCCCCAAAGCAGTAACAAAGCTTTATTGCGATCTAGTAACTGATTTTTATTTTGGATAAGTAAATCCAATAATTCCGATTCACGCTGTGAAAGATTGACCGATTTGCCATCAATTGTTAATTCAAGTCTGTGAAGATTAAATTGAAAATTTCCAACTTTTATGTTTTTATCGTAAGTTGTGGAAATTTCTTTACCCGAATGGATATACTTTCGTCTTACTAGTTTTTGAATTCGCAGAATAAGCTCTTCCATGCTAAAAGGCTTTTTCATATAATCATCGGCACCAATTTTTAGTCCTTTTAAAACATCTGTGATTTCATTTTTTGCAGTAAGAAAAATTATCGGAGTCAGCTGATCTACTATTCGAATATCTTCTACAAGCGAATATCCATCTTTTCTAGGCAACATAATATCGACTACACAAATATCTGGTTTCTTGCTCTGAAATAGTTCCCAGCCTTCTACTCCATTTTTGGCAATTGTAAAACTGAACCCTCGCAATTCAAGAGTTTCTTTTATAATAGTTGACAACACCTCTTCATCTTCTACCAGCAAAACATGAATTATCTCACTCATAATGGAAATTTAATAATAAAGGTTGTACCCGATCCTAAATCACTTTTTACAGTTATTTCACCCGAAAGTAAACTAACTAGTTCTTTTACATAACTTAATCCTATTCCATAACCTTTTACATCGTGCAGGTCGCCAGATGTAATTCTGTAAAATTTGTCAAAAATTAAAGGAAGATTTTCTTCGCTTATTCCACTACCATTATCTTGAACTTCCAATTGCCAGTATTTTGATGTACTCAAAACTTTCACTACAATTTCAGCAGAATTAGCACTGTATTTCAAAGCATTATCTATAAGATTAGTCAATATTGCGTCAATCATATCTTTATCAGTTCGAATAGTTTCATTTTCCAATTCAGTACTAATTGATATCTGATTAGTATCATTTACCTGAAACTTATTTACTATGCTTCTTACTAATTCAACAATATTTACATGATTTAAATTTACATATTTTACTCCTAATTCGTATCTCGTTATGTCCAAAAGACGATCTATATTGTAATCCAGTTTATTTAAAACATCTGCATTAATTTTTAAATAGCGAATTGTCTTCTCTGGATTAGCAGCTTCGCCAAATTGTAATAATGCTTCATTAGTCGATTTAAGAATAGAAATTGGTGTTCTCAATTCGTGCGTAATATTGCTTATGAAATTATTCTTTTTAGAATCCAGCTGTTTCTGTCTGTAGATTATTAAACCCAAATACCAAAGACTTCCGCCCGTTAGAATTACAAGAATTATAGAAACTGCCAGTGGAATACTATTTTTTAAGAGCAGGTACTTTCCCGTTTTAAAAAGTCTGGCTTCAATTATCCAGTTTTTTTCATTTGTACCTAATGGAATGCTTACAACTTCTTCAGAATCTAAAATTGCCTTTTTTTTCAATGACAATTTATAGTCAATAAAAATTTTCTCTTTGTCGAGTTCTTTCCTAAAATTTTCATTAACCAATAACAAATCAACACTTTGCTTATTTGATGCAGCTATTAGTTTTACTAAAAACAGACGAACACTTTCGAGGTTTGCACTATCTATTTTTAAAGGTTGCATTCCTATTTTAAGAGATCCAGCAGATTTTGGAAAATCTTTTTTTAAGTTTAAATTTTCTTTATTTTCATCTGTAACTTCACTTATAATTGACAAATAAGGATCGCTGTTAGATAAACTCGTTGGGGTTCTTACCTTTTCGAGAAAGAATAAATCGATACTTCGCTGTAATGCATTTTTTACCTTGACTTGAAAATTTTCCTGACTTTCCTCATAAGTCCTATAAACCCAAAAAAATTGAAAAAGCAAAATACTGCAAGCAGTAATAGAAGTGATTAGAATAATTTTAAACTGATTTTTCATAGCAAATTATAATATACAAATATATCTCATTTTGGCATTTGAATAACTCAGTTAACACTAGTTAACATTGGTTAAGAGCGCTTTAACCTACCGGAAAAAGTTTACGACTACATTTGACATGTATAACTTAAACAATTGAAATCATGAATACTGGAAAACTTTTAATGTGCGCGACTGCATGTTTCCTCTTTGTAAATATGAAAGGTCAGACTTCATTTGGAGGCGATACTTCAAAAAAAACAATTCAATTTCTTTTACCAGATGGTAAGGTTCTTAAAAATCTTGACAGTCTTGAAAATGCCTGGGGAAAAGGTCAGATCCTATTTAGACATAATGAAGAAGATGATAAAAACGGCGTGATGCATCTTGTAAAAAAATCTTCAGATTATACAGATAAAGAAACCAAAAGCAAAAAAGCTTTAGCAGAAATGCTTAATAATCCGGCTCCGGAATTTGAACTCAAAGATCTTGAAGGTAAAACATGGTCTCTAAAGGAACTTCGCGGTAGAACTGTAGTGCTAAATTTCTGGTTTACGTCTTGCGCTCCGTGTATCAAGGAAATTCCGGAACTCAATAAATTAGTAGACGAATACAAAAATAAAGATGTTGTTTTTCTTGGACTTACATATAACACTTCTCAACATGTTGAAGCTTTTCTGAAAAAACGTGCTTTTAACTACACACAATTGCCAAATGCGGGCGAAATTAGCACTAAGTATAATATTTTCTATTTCCCTACAAGTTTTGTAATTGATAAAAACGGTATTATTAAAGGTATTATGGACAAAAGTGACAATATATATCATGATTTAAAAACGATCATTGATTTGAATTGATCCTTTTTTGCCAAAACAAGCTAAGATCGTTTTGTCAAAAACAAAAAAAGGCAAAATCAAAAAAAATGATCTTACCTTTTAAATTTTATAAAAAGCTGCTGACAATAATATTTCAATTGAACAGCAGCTAAATAAAAAAAGAACTATTTACTAAAATTTATAATGAACTCTGAACGTCTGTTTTGTTCATGTTCTTTTTCTGAACATGTTACACCATTTGAACAATGATTTAATAAATGTGTTTCACCAAATCCTTCTCCACTAACTCTTTCTTGTGCAATACCTGAATTTACGATGTATTCAACAGTTGCTTTTGCTCTGTTTTCAGAAAGCTTCATGTTAAACTCGTCTCTACCTCTACTATCTGTATAAGAATTTACTTTTAAAGATAAATTTGGACGGTCTTTTAGTAAAGCAACTACCTTATCTAATTCTTTCTTAGAAGATTGTCTAATTTTATAACCATTCAAATCAAAATAAATAGGGCTTAGTTTTAATTTGTCTGTTAAATCATCTCCATCCTGAATTTTGACTTTCTCACCATCAACAACAACTTCTAACTCTCTCACTATTTCAAAACTGATTTCCTTTTTCTCTAAAGGTTTCAAAAGCTCTGTGTTTACCGTTTTATCTGCATAAGATAATTTAGTGTATAACACTCTATAATTTATATATGGATCTACAGCAATTTTGTAGTTTCCTGCCTCATCGGTTTTTGTAGTGCCAACATTTTCATTATTTGAATTGAATAACTGAACATTGTAGTTGGCAATTGGTTTACCATTTTCTGTAATAGTTCCAAATACTATTGATCTGTAGTCAAAATCAAAAATTACTGGTGAATTTTCTGTAAAACTATAAATATCATCATTACCATCTCTGTTTGAAGAGAAATAACCTTTTTTGTTTTCTGTATTGATCACATAAGCAAAGTCGTCCGAAGCCGTGTTAACTCCATCACCAACATTTACCACATGGTATTTTCCTTCATTGTCTTTCATTGCAGCAAATACATCTAAACCACCAAGTCCTGGGTGACCATCTGAAGCAAAGTACAAAATACCATTGTTATCAACATAAGGATAAGTTTCACGTCCTGGTGTATTTATTTCGTCACTTAATTTCGTAACGTCATTGTTTACTAGAACTCCTTTTTTCAAACTTACAACATACAAATCTGAGTTACCAAAACTATTATTACGGTCAGATGCAAAATATAACTGTGATTCATCTGGGCTAATCGCTGGATGCGCTGAAGAGAAACCATCACTATTTATTGGATAAGGAAGTTCTTTTATATTTTTCCACTCTCCTTTAACGTTTTCTGCAACGTAAATTTTCAAGAAAGTAGTCCCGTTTTTGTCGGCTCCTAACTTACCATCTTTAATGTTATTTCTGGTAAAATACATATACTTACCATCTTTTGTTACTGCTGCACTACTCTGATGGTATTTAGTATTTACATCTCCTTTAATTAATGTAGCATCTTCCAATCCTCCATCTGTAGTAAGTTTAGCCGAATACAATTTCATGAATGATTTTTCATTCCAGCTGTGTTTACGTTTAATAATTACTCCTGTATCTCTTGCTGAAGCAAATATCACTTTATCTTTTCCATCAAATGCAGTTCCGAAATCTGAAACTGGTGTATTGATGCTAACTGGTTTAAAACTGTAACGTCCAGACTCTTTTTGAATATCAGACAGTAATTTTTGCTCTTTCCAATTTGCGCTAAGATCTTTTTTACCCGTTACTGCATAATATTTTTTTATGACAGCACTAGCTTCATCGTATTTTTTTGTATTGTTTAGAGCCTGTGCATATCTGAAATAAAACTCAGAATCTACAGATTGCCCTGAATTAAAAACCTTTGAATAAGCTTCTGCAGCTTCAGGGTATTGACCATTAAAATAATAGCTATTACCCAATTTTGTATAAACTTCTAAAGAAGTATTACCTTTATCGACCAGATTTTTATACAACTTAGCCGCCTCAATAAAAGCAAACTTATTATAAGTTTCATTTGCTTTTTCAATCTTTTTATCCTGCGCATTAACAACTCCTATTTGTAATAAACAAATACAAAGAATAGTTAGTACAGTTCTTATCTTTTTAGATATCATTTTTTTATCCTAGTTTATGGTTATTAAAAGAATCTTGGAGTAACAAGTCTGTATTTGGTTCCAGAGAATAAGTCAAAACGAAGGAAAATTTCATGAGATCCTGAATTATAATTCCCTATTTTCTGTGTATCATAGTCATAAGCGTAACCAATATTCATTCCTGATGTAACCTGGAATCCAGCCATAGCACTTACAGCTGCATCCCATCTGTAAGCTGCTCCTAAAGTTAATTTTTCATTAAACAGGAAGTTTGCAGATAAATCAACAGCTAAAGGTGCACCGCTGACCATTTTTATCATAGCAGCTGGCTTGAACTTAAGATTATCGTTTAGATCAAATACATAACCTCCCATTGCATAGACGTGCATTTTTTGAGAAGCTACAGATGTTTTTACATCATCATAAAACTTCGTTTCCAAAATCATTGGCACAGATAAACCTGCATACCATTTTGAAGAGTGAAAATAGGCTCCTGCCCCAAAATTTGGAGAAGTCTTAGTAAGATTTCCTGAAAGGAATGGATCTTCTGGATTCAAAACATTTAGCTTATTATAGTCAATCTGCATAAAGTTACCTGATGCACTAATACCTAAAGACAAAAATGTATCTGCAGAAAGCTGAATTGGATAAGCATAACTTGCTGTCAAAGTAGTTTCTTGTGATGGTCCGATTTTATCATTTACTACAGATAATCCTAAACCTTGTCCATTCTCTGTAATAGGCGCTTCTATAGAAAAGTTTGCTGTTTTTGGTGCTCCATCCAATCCTACCCACTGCGTTCTATACATTCCAAAAATACTTGGTATACCACGTGTTCCCGTGTATCCTGGATTTATTGTCAGAGTATTGTACATATACTGTGTATACTGTGACTGCTGCTGTGCGGAGACTTCCAAAATTCCCACGAACAACAAGATTAATAAATATGAAATCTTTTTCATTAGTTCTAATTTCTTTTAATTATTGATTATTGATATACAAATAACCTGTTCTCTCTTTTACCTCTGTACCAGTATTATATTTCACTATGTAGAAATATGTTCCTGTTGGAAGTTTATCGCCTCTCTTAATTGTTGCACGTCCGTCTGAGTATCCTCTGAACATGTTATCGCTTTCATTGTAAGACTTAGCGTCATAAACCTTAACTCCCCATCTATTGTAAATCTCGACTTGGTTATCTGGGAATTGATCAATTCCTTTAATAACAAAGCTGTCATTTAAACCGTCATCATTTGGTGAAACCGCATTATAAATAATAAGATCTTTTACATCGTCTGTTTTCTTAACCAAAGCCATTGTAAAAAGCCCGTAGCCGCTTACCTGTGCTGTTAATAATTTTTCATAAGGCTTTCCAGGCAAAGGATCACTTACCTCTCCTTTTTCGTTTATCCATTTACCAGAAACAGCGTCCCATCGTGTTATAACAACCTGATAATCGTCTCCAGGATTAAAAAATTCTGAAGGTGTTGTACGGCTATCCATTGTTAAGCTCAAGATTATTTTTTCAGCGCCTCTATCTTGTGTTACTTCCCAATACTCATTATTATTGATTGTGATAATTTTTACATCTCTACTGTCATGTGAATGAATGTAGTGTGAGTTTTTATTAAAATACTGTGTAGTGTAAATATCTCCGTTATTAGTGCCTGCTGCATGATAAGAAGGTCTAAAATAATTACCAGCCCCAACTGGGAATTCAAAAGCGGCGTTACCATCTTTTTCTACCTGACCATCCACAAAACTTAAGTCGCTCGTAAGTGTATGACCTGCTTTTTCTCTGAAAATTACTTTTCCTCCATAATCGCCAGCCAGAACAACTCCTTGTTTAAATTCCGAGTTACCTCCTACGGCTATCTTACCTGATAAATGAAAAGGCACTGGAGAAGATGAATTTTCAAAAAATGCATTTTTTAAATTAGAAACTTGAGTTCCTTCAATAAATTGATCTTCTGTTCCGTTAAAGTAGGTAGAACCATTTTGGTTTTCTGTATATGAAACTACACCATCATTTTTCCAATTTTGAAAAATGTACAGTTTACCGTCATTTATAAAATTTCCTGATGGTGTATTTTCATAATCCATGTAAACGGCCATTATGGTATTTGGGTCAATTTTTACATCGCCAGCATTTACCATTTGTGCATTTGCATTTTGACAAGCAAACAAACTTGCCGCAAAACCAATTAAACAAACTGCAGTTTTTTCAGAAACTGAGTTTTTTTCTATAATATCCAAGTAATCATTATTCATTTCTTGTCTTTATTTAATTCGGTATTTTTTATATTTTAATTTCTATGCAAAATTAATTCAGGTGTAAAACCTGTATGCCCCGAAAAAGTTATTGTTGTATTAGAATAGGGTTAATCTGTTTGTTAGATGAAACAGTTGGTTCTAATGAATGAAGTTGCTTTCATTAGATGTTTGCCAATTATACAAAAGGCTTTGTCTCTCTTGATTTGAAGTTTAAAAAAACCTCGATCATATTTTTTACAATCAAGGTAATTATTTTGTTTTCTAGATTTTTATTTATGCAACTGAAAACAATTGTACTTCAGATTTACCTCTCAGCTTATTTTTATTTTTTAGCTGCCTGCAAAAGTGCCTGTACCTGAGCTTTCAATTCTGCAATATCGGCTTTCTGGCTTTCTATCATTTGCTGTTGCTCTTGAACCGCTTTTACTAAAGGCACCACAAACTCTGAATAACGTAAGCTGTAAAAATCGTTTTCGCTTTGAGGTTTTACAATACCGTTAAATTCGTAACCAATACTCTTAGCAGCAGTTTCTACTTCCTGGGCAATAAATCCTGATTGCAAATCTGTAGTTCCTGTTTTCATTCTGTAAATTACAGGACGTAATTTATTTATGAAATTTAAACCATAGGTACTGGTCACCACATCTTTCTTCAAACGAGAATCTGAACCAATTGACCAATTTACGGCACCGCCAATACTTGTAATACTTGAGTTTCCTATTTGTACAGTATTTGAACCTCTACCAGTAGCATTATAACCAATTACAATTTCATTAATACTATTATTTGCCTTAGCTTTTACATTGTTTCCGACAAAAATAGAATTAGATGTTTGTGTCAATTCGCTATTATAACCGTAATTCACACCAGCATTATAACCTAAAGCAATATTATTATCCCCTTTAATCAAATAATGTAAACCAGAAACACCAATTGCAGTATTTTGTTTACCATCAATATTATGATATAATGCACCTGAGCCTATTGCCGTATTTTCTTCACCAGTTTGATTATCAGTAAGAGCCTGAGAACCAATAGCCGTATTATTACTACCTGATTTGTTAGATGTTAAACTAAAATCCCCCATTGCTACATTATTAATACCATCAGTAAGTTCTTCTAATGCACCCTGACCTAATGAAGTATTTTCAGTACCAATTCTTCCACTAAACCAATAATTTCTTCGAAATATTAAATCTACATCGTCTGTTGTACCTATAAAGTGTTTTCTAACATCTGTCCCGGCATTACCTTTTGTGCTCCAGCTTGTATTGGCTATTTGTCTTAGTACACCATTCGCATCTTTCGTCAATAATGAGTCAGCAACTGTTCCTGTTTGCAATCCTGCAATTTTTAAAGTATTTACAGAAGACGTGGTCAAAGTTGTTGGTTTATTTAATTTCCCTCCTAATTGAATTTTACCATTATCTGCTGTTAAACCATTATCTGCAGTTCCTGCATTTGGTGCAACTTGTACTTTTTTTCCATTTACCGTGACAACGGTTTCTGTTTGTGCCATCATTACTCCTCCTTGAAGTAATAATAACATGTATATTATTTTTTTCATTCTCAAATTATTTTAAAAATATATTTTTATGAAATAATAATAAATTAGGAAGGCTGTTTGCTTTTTACAGCCTTCCCTATTTTAAAATATTATTTTGAATAATCGAACATTACATTGTCATTGTCAGCTTGGTCTAAACCTAAAATGTTATTTCCATTTTTTGTAGGATCATAAGTTACTTTATTACCATCTACTGAGAATGCATTTTTATTGATACGCACACCATTGATATACATTACCACCTCTGATAATGAAGATGGAGTGTAATCTAAAGTAAAAACAGTTTGACCATCTGTAGGAACTATTTCGTTTACAACCTGTTTAGGAGCTACAGTACTTAAATCTATTACTGTGTCTGGTCCATTTTCTGCTTTATACGTTAATCTATTAGTCGTTGGATTATAAGATAATGATGTCAAAGTCTCTCCAGATTCAATCAGTTTTTGTATTTCTTTTTTTACTGACTCGTCTACAAAAATTGTTTTTGAATTGTCTATAACATCTTTAACCACATTGATATCAGTAGTTCTACCGTTTTCGCTTGTATAAGTATACAATCCATTACCTTTATCTTCAAGCGTAGTTAGGGTTTCTGCTCCTTTAACTAAATCTTTCAAATCGATTACCGTATCCTGTTTATCCTCGTCTGTAAACGTAAGCTTATTAGTGGTTTTATTGTAATCTAAAGCGGTAAGCGTTTCTGCTCCTGCAACCAAATCTTTCAAATCGATTACCGTATCCTGTTTATCCTCGTCTGTAAACGTAAGCTTATTAGTGGTTTTATTGTAATCTAAAGCCGTAAGCGTTTCTGCTCCTGCAACCAAATCTTTCAAATCGATTACCGTATCCTGTTTATCCTCGTCTGTAAACGTAAGCTTATTAGTGGTTTTATTGTAATCTAAAGCCGTAAGCGTTTCTGCTCCTGCAACCAAATCTTTCAAATCGATTACCGTATCCTGTTTATCCTCGTCTGTAAACGTAAGCTTATTAGTGGTTTTATTGTAATCTAAAGCGGTAAGCGTTTCTGCTCCTGCAACCAAATCTTTCAAATCGATTACCGTATCCTGTTTATCCTCGTCTGTAAACGTAAGCTTATTAGTGGTTTTATTGTAATCTAAAGCCGTAAGCGTTTCTGCTCCTGCAACCAAATCTTTCAAATCGATTACCGTATCCTGTTTATCCTCGTCTGTAAACGTAAGCTTATTAGTGGCTTTATTGTAATCTAAAGCCGTAAGCGTTTCTGCTCCTGCAACCAAATCTTTCAAATCGATTACCGTATCCTGTTTATCCTCGTCTGTAAACGTAAGCTTATTAGTGGCTTTATTGTAATCTAAAGCTGTAAGCGTTTCTGCTCCTGCAACCAAATCTTTCAAATCGATTACCGTATCCTGTTTATCCTCGTCTGTAAACGTAAGCTTATTAGTGGCTTTATTGTAATCTAAAGCTGTAAGCGTTTCTGCTCCTGCAACCAAATCTTTCAAATCGATTACCGTATCCTGTTTATCCTCGTCTGTAAACGTAAGCTTATTAGTGGCTTTATCATAATCTAAAGCTGTAAGCGTCTGCCCTGATTCAATCAGTTTTTCGATTTCCTTTTTTACTGACTGGTCCACAAAAATTGTTTTTGAGTTGTCAATAACATCTTGAACTACATTGATATCAGTAGTCCTACCATTTTCGCTTGTATAAGTATACAATCCATTACCTTTATCTTCAAGCGTAGTTAGGGTTTCTGCTCCTTTAACTAAATCTTTTAAATCGATTACCGTATCCTTTTTATCCTCATCGGTAAACGTAAGTTTATTAGTGGTTTTATTGTAATCTAAAGCCGTAAGCGTTTCTGCTCCTGCAACCAGATCTTTCAAATCGATTACCGTATCCTGTTTATCCTCGTCTGTAAACGTAAGCTTATTAGTGGCTTTATTGTAATCTAAAGCTGTAAGCGTTTCTGCTCCTGCAACTAAATCCTTTAAATCGATTACTGTTGGTTTTCCGTTTTCTCCTGTATACGTCAGTTTATTTGTTGCTGCATCATAAACTAAACTTGTCTGAGTTTCTCCGCCCGCAACTAAATCTTTTAACGGAAGTATATGAGGCACTTTTTCCTCGTCTGTATAGGTTAGCGTGTTAGCAGCTTTATCATAAAATAACGAAGTCAAGGTTTGCCCTGATTCAATCAGTTTTTCGATTTCCTGTTTTACCGACTTGTCTATGAAAATTTCTTTTGAGTTGTCAATAACATCCTTAACCACATTGATAGTAGTCGGTGTACCGTTTTCACTCACATAAGTATAAGAACCGTTTTTGTTATCGGTAAGCGTAGTTACAGTTTCTGCTCCTTTAACTAAATCTGTCAGCAAAATCACGTTTTCTTTTCCATTCTCATCTTTGTAAGTAAGCGTGTTAGCTATTTTATTATATTCCAATGATGTCAAAGTCTGTCCAGATTCAATCAGTTTTTCGATTTCCTGTTTTACTGACTGGTCTACAAAAATTGTTTTTGAGTTATCTATAACATCCTTAACCACATTGATTGTAGTCGGTGTGCCGTTTTCACTTACATAAGTATAAGAACCGTTTTTGTTATCTGTAAGCGTAGTTACAGTTTCATTAGCTTTTATAATATCACTTATCTTGATAATCTTTGTATTTCCTGATGCATCAATGTAAGTAAACTGATTGGTTGTTGGATTGTAAATAACGTTTCCGTTACCATCTGAAGATTCTCCAGACGCAATCATTCTATTCCACTTATTATCGTACCAATAGTAATATCCTGGCTTAATATCTAGTAAATTAGAAGTGTTAAAAACTAATAAACTCGGTACATTTCCATTTGTAATTGTACTAGCATCAGTAGGACCTGTCAAGGCTACTTGCGGAATCAACATACCTTTGTCCTTTGCAAAAACTTCTAACTGAGCAGAAGGATTTTTTATTTCTTTTTCTCCAACTATTACCTGAGAGTAAGCTGAGTAACTACCTAAGACAAAAAGTAAAGGAAGTAATCTATTCTTCATAAGATTTAATCTTTAAAGGGTTATTAAATTATTGATTATGATATGTGTCTCTTTTAAAAACACATTATACTTATCGTATATTTTTATTTTGCAAAGGTTTAATTATAATAGCTTTTTTCTTACCACTAAAAGTTTAAATTGTTACATTTTAAGACATATTTTAGATTTTAGTCCCGAAGCCTCGGGATTAGATTTTAGATTTTAGTCCCGAAGCCTCGGGATTAGATTTTAGATTTTAGTCCCGAAGCCTCGGGATTAGATTTTAGATTTTAGTCCCGAAGCCTCGGGATTAGATTTTAGATTTTAGTCCCGAAGCCTCGGGATTAGATTTTAGATTTTGCTCATAAAAAAAGGAGCTGGCGCTCCTTTTTTTATTTTTTGCTAGATTTTTTTATCTATTTTCTAACAATTGTTCTACTCTTTCTAAACGTCTTTCAAGTTCAGTAATTTTAGCGTCTTTTGCTTCAATCTGCAATTGCTGTTCTTGAACTGCTTTAACCAAAGGCACTACAAACTGTGAATAACGCAAACTATAATAATCATTTGCTGATTGTGGTTTTACAATACCATTAAAACTATACCCGATACTATTAGCTGCAGTTTCAACTTCTTGAGCAATAAATCCTGATTGCAAACTAGAATCTCCTGAATTCAATTCATATGTCACTGGACGTAATTTATTTATAAAGTTTAAACCATAAGCACTTGTAGAAATAGTGTTTTCTAACCGTAAATCTGAAGTACTCGACCACTCTACTGCACCACCAATAATGGTTGCTTTATCATTTCCTATTTGTACCGTATTTGAACCTCTACCAACTGCATAGTTCCCTATCACAATTTGATTTACAGAATTATCACTTGGTGCTTGTGCACCAGCTCCTATAAAAATACTTTCTTTTGTATTTTTTAGAGTCTTTGATCCTGTTCCATAAAAATTACTCCCACTATTAAAACCAATAGCCACATTATTTTCACCATCTACATTATTCGACAATGCACTATCTCCTATTGCTGTATTATAATTACCCGTTTTATTGTAATTTACAGCACCTGTACCGAGAGCAGCATTTCTATTACCCGTTGTATTATTGAAAAGAGCACCATTTCCAACTGCTACATTCTGACCTCCAGAGGTATTATTATAAAGAGCTCGTGCACCAAATGCTGTATTTGTATTTCCTGTATTATTCAACATGCTAAACGCTCCAATAACCGTATTACTATCTCCTATTCGACCAGCTATTGAGTTAAATCTTTTAAAAACAATATCCTGATTATCAGTTGTACCTATAAAATTTGTTCCTGCGCTTGTTCCTGCATTTCCGGTTGTGCTCCAGCCGGTATTTGTTATTTTACGAATTACTCCGTTTGCATCTGTTGTTAAAAATTGATCTGTTACGGCACCATTCTGAAGTCCCTGAATTGCCAATGTAAAAGCAGAAGTCGTAGTTAAAATTGAAGGCTTTGTAAGCGTTCCTCCCAATTGGACATTTCCATTAGTTACTGTTAAACCATTATCTGCATTATTAAGCCCGCTTGGATTGATGGTTATTCTTTTTCCATTTGCTGTAACCACTTTTTCTGTCTGAGCCATTATAAAACCGCTCTGAACCAGCAATAACATACATAAAATTCTTTTCATCTTTATTTCTTTTAATTATTTCCATTAAAAATATACCATCGGTATATCGAGACACTTGTTTTAAGCATGCAAAAGTCCTACAAATACATTACTCGCATTACCCTTAAATGTTTTAATTCTTACATTTTAGGACATATTTTTTTAGTTGTTAGTTGTTAGTTGTTAGTTGTTAGTTGTTAGTTGTTAGTTGTTAGTTGTTAGTTGTTAGTTGTTAGTTGTTAGTTGTTAGTTGTTAGTTGTTAGTTGTTAGTTGTTAGTTGTTAGTTGTTAGTTGTTAGTTGTTAGTTGTTAGTTGTTTAAATAAAAAAGGAGCTTTCGCTCCTTTTTTATTTAATTCAATTATTTGCTCGATATAAAGCAAAAAAAAAAATCCGATTATAAATAATCGGATTTTTAGATTTTTGAAGGGGAGCTTATTTCTTATCCATCAATTCTTTCACAAGCGATTTTAATTGGTCAATCTCAGCTTGTTGTTCTTTTATTGCGTTAATCAATACTGGAACCATTTCAGCATAATTTACACCTAGTGTTTTAGCTTCATCTTGTCCTACGGTTACCACTTCTGGCAATATAGTCTGCACTTGTTGTGCCGAAACACCCACTTTTAAATTGTTATCTGAACTGTCTTTCCAGTTGTATGTAATTGGATCTATTTTCATAACCTCTGCTAAACCGTATTTTAAAGGTTGAATATTTTTCTTTAAACGAATGTCTGATGTTTGAGACACACCATTTGCAGCGTATACTGTTTTCCATCTTAGGGATGAAGTACCTAAATCCTGACTTCCATTTCCTGAAGGATATACAACACCATTTTCATCAATCGTCATTCTTACTACATCAGACGTTTTAAATCTTAAATCACTCAGAAGAGTTTTTCCATCTCCTTTATAATAACCAAGCATTCCTGACATCTGAGCCATTACTCCATTATATCTTCCTGCAAAATTGAAAGTTCCTAATCCGTCTCCAAATTGTAAATTATCAGGAGCAGAAATGTTTCCTTTACATTTTTGTAAGAAGACTCCTGGAGTTATAGCAGTATCACCATAAGATGTCACCATAAGATCATCAAAATTATTAGCATTTCCATTATTAAGAATATGTAAAGCCCCACTTGGAGTTGTTGTATTAATACCTACAAAACCTTTCTCATCAATAGTCATTTTTACCGTATTTGAAGTATAAAACTGAAGGTCTGATAAATTCGTTACCCCTGCGTCTGTTCCTCTATAGTTAGCCACAATATTAGAACTAAACTTGTAAGCACCATCATTGTATCCAAAATTAAGCTGTCCTAATCTAGTTCCTTTTGCTAATGGCGATCCTGTAAGAATTAACTGTAGCGCTGTGTTATCATTAATTCCTTCAAAAATCACATCATTTCCTGCCTTATCAGCACTTATTAAATGTATACCCCCTAGTGGTGTTGTAGTACCTATACCTAATCTACCATTTGTTGTCAATCTCATCCATTCCTTATTATTTGTAATAAATGGAAGGTCAAAAGAATTTTTAGTTCCTAACGTTTTTAGAACAGGAACTGTATTACCATTTAACAACCACGGCATATCATCAGACCATCTTACCGTACCTGGCTCGTCAGTTATCAACATAGCTGGTTTGCTTTCTGCTGGTACAATATTTATCTGAGCATCTGTCAAAACCGCTCCTTTGTTATTTATAATTTCTAAAACACTACTAGAAGTTTTACTTGTAAGATCTTTAGAATTTAAATCAACTGTAATATCTGCATCAAGGACTTTTCCTCCTCCGCCTACTATGACTTTATCACTTCCTGCTAGTAAACTTCCTTTTGTAATTTCTGGTGTGTCTCCTTTTTCTCCTTGCTTTCCTTGAGGACCACGTAAGTTTTCTAACTGCGCATCGGTAAAATCTTCATATTTGAAATCTTTTCCAGGCAATCCTGGCGCTCCGTCATTTCCAGGTGCTCCAGGTGCTCCGTCATTCCCAGGCGCTCCTTTCAATGCCGCAAGCTGATCATCTGTGAAATCTGAATATTTGAAATCCTTTCCAGGCAATCCTGGCGCTCCATCATTCCCAGGCGCTCCTTTCAACGCCTCAAGCTGATCATCTGTGAAATCTGAATATTTGAAATCCTTTCCAGGCAATCCTGGCGCTCCATCATTCCCAGGTGCTCCAGGCGCTCCGTCATTTCCAGGCGCTCCTTTCAACGCCGCAAGCTGATCATCTGTGAAATCAGAATATTTGAAATCCTTTCCAGGCAATCCTGGTGCTCCGTCATTTCCAGGCGCTCCTTTCAACGCCTCAAGCTGATCATCTGTGAAATCCGAATATTTGAAATCTTTCCCAGGCAATCCTGGCGCTCCGTCATTTCCAGGCGCTCCTTTCAATGCCGCAAGCTGGTCATCTGTGAAATCCGAATATTTGAAATCCTTTCCAGGCAATCCTGGCGCTCCGTCATTTCCAGGTGCTCCTTTCAATGCCGCAAGCTGGTCATCTGTGAAATCTGAATATTTGAAATCCTTTCCAGGCAATCCTGGCGCTCCGTCATTTCCAGGCTCTCCTTTCAATGCCGCAAGCTGGTCATCTGTGAAATCCGAATATTTGAAATCCTTTCCAGGCAATCCTGGCGCTCCGTCATTTCCAGGTGCTCCTTTCAATGCCGCAAGCTGGTCATCTGTGAAATCTGAATATTTGAAATCCTTTCCAGGCAATCCTGGCGCTCCGTCATTTCCAGGCTCTCCTTTCAATGCCGCAAGCTGGTCATCTGTGAAATCCGAATATTTGAAATCCTTTCCAGGCAATCCTGGCGCTCCGTCATTTCCAGGTGCTCCTTTCAATGCCGCAAGCTGGTCATCTGTGAAATCTGAATATTTGAAATCCTTTCCAGGCAATCCTGGCGCTCCGTCATTTCCAGGCTCTCCTTTCAATGCCGCAAGCTGGTCATCTGTGAAATCCGAATATTTGAAATCCTTTCCAGGCAATCCTGGCGCTCCGTCATTTCCAGGTGCTCCAGGTGCTCCGTCATTTCCAGGCGCTCCTTTCAATGCCGCAAGCTGATCATCTGTGAAATCCGAATATTTGAAATCCTTTCCAGGCAATCCTGGCGCTCCGTCATTTCCAGGCTCTCCTTTCAATGCCGCAAGCTGGTCATCTGTGAAATCCGAATATTTGAAATCCTTTCCAGGCAATCCTGGCGCTCCGTCATTTCCAGGTGCTCCTTTCAATGCCGCAAGCTGGTCATCTGTGAAATCTGAATATTTGAAATCCTTTCCAGGCAATCCTGGCGCTCCGTCATTTCCAGGCTCTCCTTTCAATGCCGCAAGCTGGTCATCTGTGAAATCCGAATATTTGAAATCCTTTCCAGGCAATCCTGGCGCTCCGTCATTTCCAGGTGCTCCTTTCAATGCCGCAAGCTGGTCATCTGTGAAATCTGAATATTTGAAATCCTTTCCAGGCAATCCTGGCGCTCCGTCATTTCCAGGCTCTCCTTTCAATGCCGCAAGCTGGTCATCTGTGAAATCCGAATATTTGAAATCCTTTCCAGGCAATCCTGGCGCTCCGTCATTTCCAGGTGCTCCAGGCGCTCCGTCATTTCCAGGCGCTCCTTTCAATGCCGCAAGCTGATCATCTGTGAAATCCGAATATTTGAAATCCTTTCCAGGCAATCCTGGCGCTCCATCATTTCCAGGCTCTCCTTTCAATGCCGCAAGCTGGTCATCTGTGAAATCCGAATATTTGAAATCCTTTCCAGGCAATCCTGGCGCTCCGTCATTCCCAGGTGCTCCAGGCGCTCCGTCATTTCCAGGTTCTCCTTTCAATGCCGCAAGCTGGTCATCTGTGAAATCCGAATATTTGAAATCTTTTCCAGGCAATCCTGGCGCTCCATCATTTCCAGGCTCTCCTTTCAATGCCGCAAGCTGGTCATCTGTGAAATCCGAATATTTGAAATCTTTTCCAGGATCTCCCTTCACGCTCGGGATAACCGATGTCGTCCCGTCTGTGTAGGTAATGGTAAGATTCCCTTCGCTGTCTGAAACTGATGTAAAAACTCCTTTTCCATCATTTCCAGGCTCTCCTTTCAATGCCGCAAGCTGATCATCTGTGAAATCTGAATATTTGAAATCTTTTCCAGGATCTCCCTTCACGCTCGGAATAACTGATGTCGTCCCGTCTGTGTAGGTAATGGTAAGATTCCCTTCGCTGTCTGAAACTGATGTAAAAACTCCTTTTCCATCATTTCCTTTTTCGCCTTGTTTTCCTTGAGGACCACGTAAGTTTTCTAACTGCGCATCGGTAAAATCTTCGTATTTAAAATCACGTCCATCAACTCCATTTGTTCCATTGGTTCCATTGGTTCCATCAATTCCATTTGTACCGTTAGTACCCGGATCTCCTTTTAAAGCCAATAACTGGTCTTGAGTAAAATCATCATATTTGAAATCACGTCCGTCGATTCCGTTAGTTCCATTTGTTCCGTCAATTCCTTTAACTTTTCCTAAATCTTTAGTCGAACCATCAGAATACGTGATAATAAGATTTCCTGAACCATCAATAACAGTTCCAGCTATACCTTTCCCATCTAATCCATTCTTTCCATCAGCGCCTTTTACTTTTCCAGCGTCTTTTGTAGAACCGTCAGAATAGGTGATAATAAGATTTCCTAAAGAATCAACTATTGTATTTGTGATACTTTTTCCGTCTAGTCCATTTTTTCCATCAGCTCCTTTTACTTTTCCTGCATCTTTTGTAGATCCGTCAGAATACGTAATAATAAGATTACCTAAAGAATCAACTATTGTATTTGTGATGCTTTTCCCGTCTAATCCATTCTTTCCATCAGCACCTTTTATTTTTCCAGCGTCTTTTGTAGAACCGTCAGTATACGTAATAATAAGATTTCCTGAACCATCAACTGCGGTTCCAGTAATTCCTATTCCATCGTTACCTCTGTCTCCTTTATCGCCTTTTACTTTTCCGGCGTCAATAGTTGTTCCGTCAGAAAAGGTAATAATAAGGTTACCAGCAGGATTAATTACTGTATTCGAAATATTTTTTCCGTTGTTTCCTGTACCAATTTCATCAGAAATAGCAAGTCTGCACCATTTATCGATATACCAGTAATAGTACCCAGGCTTAATGTCTGCAATTGTAGATGTATTAAAAACAAGCAGACTGTTTACATTTCCGTTTTTAATAGTAGTACGATCTGTACTGCTTTTCAACGGAATCTGCGGAATCAAAAGACCTTTGTCTTTTGCATAAACTTCTAACTGTGCAGAAGGGATTGTTTGCTGTTTTCCTATCACAACTTGCGAATAGGCAGAATAACCACCTAACACAAATAATAAAGGAAGTAATTTATTTTTCATAGCATTTAAATTATCAATTCGATTTTTTCTTTGTTTCAAAAAAGAGCACTCATTTCCTTTTGTATGAAGAGATAAAAACTAAATGATTAGCTATCAATAAAATACAAAATAATTTATGCTTGATTTGAGGGTACAAAGTTCCTTCGAAATTGAAACTGAAATTGCCAGTAAAAGTTTTTTAAATTACATTATAGGGTATTTTTAAAAATATATTCAAAAAATAATATTCTTAACCTATTAAAACAAAAAAGGTTAGAAACATATCGTTCTCACCTTTTTTTTAAATATTAAAACCAAAAACATTAACTGCTAAATTTAGTGTTAACAGTTGCAAATTTCTTATTAATAAAACAACGCCATTGCCCTTATAAATTTTTAAAATAATAGATTACGACTTTTTAATTCTCATTTAAATTTTTGATTTACTGCAAGAAAAAAATAAAATTTAAAAAGCCCGAAATTGTAATGAGCTTTTTTTATTTAAATGTAATTACATTATTTACAATGTTTTAGGTAGATAAAACTAAAAAAGAATACCTTTACTGTCTTATTGCTTCCTTTTATTGTTTCTGCCCATTCACAAGAAATTTATTCTCTAATTAATAATTTCTATTGTAATTTAATATGAAGAACAATCTTATCTGGATTCTTATTTTCTTTCTTCCATTAAGACTATTAGCACAAAGTACTCAGGAAAAAGAAATTAACCAGCAGCTTCAAACCTGGGTTTCTATAAATAGTGTAACTAAATTTACAGATCATTGGGCTGTAATTGGCGATTTTCACATCAGACGAAATGATTTTGTGGCTGATCCCAGTTTCTATTTTATAAGAGGCGGATTCAGTTATATCCCAAATTCAACTATTTCGTTGACAGCTGGATATGCTCATATGTGGCTTGCACCTTCAAATCCTGATTGGAGTACTTTTGCAGGTGAAAATAGGATTTACCAGCAAGCGCAGTTAAATACTAAAGTGGGAAACGTAAGCATTCTTCAGCGCCTTAGAAACGAACAGCGCTGGCAGGAAAAAATTGTTGATGACAAACCAAGCGGAGATTGGCGTTTTACCAATAGAATTCGTTATTTAATGAGTTTTACTTTCAGCGTTTTCAATAATAAATCGTGGCCGAAAATGGTTCTTTCAGATGAAATTCTTTTGCATTTTGGAGAAGAAGTTGTTTATAATACATTTGATCAAAACCGCTTTTTTATTGGAATAAAAAAAACTATTAACCCAAAATGGAGTTATGATTTTGGTTATATGAATGTTTATCAACAGAAATATTCAGGCTATCAATATGACATGAATCATACAATTAGATTGTTTTTTTATCTGAATACCAGTATCAGAAAAAAAACTCCTTCAGCAATTGAAAATTCTGGTGATGAATGATTCTTTTCTTTAATATTCACTAAACCAACTGTGATTTAAAAAAATCATAGGCTCTTTTTTCTGCATAAGAATACATTGAATTACGGAGCGGAAAAGCACAATGTCCGCCATATTTTGGAGTTTCCAGATAAACATACGCACTATCTTGCGCTATAGCTCTTGGATAACATCTTTCGCCCAAAAAAGGATCATCGAGCGAATTAATAATTAAAACAGGAGTAGTAATATTTTGAAGCGAAAATTCGGGAGAAACACGCTCATAATAATCGTCTCGACTTGCAAATCCATGAAGCGGCGCTGTAAAATATTGGTCAACCTCATCAAATGTTGAAATTTTATCAATCTGATCACTATTTATAAAATCAGGAAATTGAGCTGCTTTGTATTTCAGCTTTCGCTTAATATCAATTGTGAAATTTTTTAAATAAACTCGGTTAAAACCTTGTTTAAGAACTTCTGCACTTGTTGCAATATGAGTTGGAACCGAAATTGAAACTGCTGCTTTTATACGTTCATCAACTTTTGTCCATCCTAAATAATTTAAAAGCTGAACACCACCCATCGAATATCCAATCATATAAACCTCTTCGAATCCTTTTTGTAAAACAAACTGAACCACCTCATCAAGATCATCAACCGCTCCGTGATGATAAAGTCTTGGCAAACGATTCATTTCTCCTCCACAAGTGCGATTGTTCCAAGCAAAAACTGAAAATCCTTTTTCCTGAAAATATACCGCACAGCTATTATTATAGGTTCGGCGGGAATCTCCTTCTAAACCGTGACATAAAATAACCGCTTTCTTGGAGTCGTTTATAATAAAATCGATATTGATAAAATCTCCATCGTTCAACTCCATTTTTTCTCTTGTATAACCTGGGGCTTCAAATTTTTTAAACAAAGCCGCATAAATAGTAGAAACATGTCTGTTGCGATGAATAATAGAAGGAAAATTATATTCTGATTGTTCAATTAGTGGCATGACATTTTTTTTATGGTGCTTACTACAAATCTAAGAAATCAATCAATATGTAGGTCTATTTCTCTTTTTAAAATTATTCTATAAACGAAGTTTTTTTATGTTTTTCCAGAATTTTTCATCTATACAAATAGACTTTCTATCTATATCAGCCATCCGCCAGTCTATTGCATTACAATAGTTTACAGATACTTCAGAATTTTGATTCAAATTAAAAAAGTATCAAATGAAAGTCGCTGTAATAATAAGTTTTATACTATGTTCCTTTTTCGGTTACGGACAGGGAACATCAAATACTAAAAAGCAATGGACGCTCGAAGATTGTTTTGCTTACGCTAAAGAAAAAAACATCAGCATCAAAACAACGGTATTGAGTAAAAACGCTGCTGAAGTAAATTATGATCAATCGAAATCTTCAAGATTACCCAATTTAACGGGTTCTGCATCACAAAATTTATCATTCGGTAACTCTATTGATCCCATAACAAGTGATTATGTAAGTCAGAAAGTTAATTCGACAAGTGTTGGAATCAATTCATCTGTCACTTTATATCAGGGAAATCAGATTTCGAATCAAATCAAGCAAAATAAATTATTGGTTGACCAAAATTCCTCATTTGTTGAAGAAGCGCAAAACAATGTAATATTAAGTATTACAGAAGCTTATCTGCAAATTTTATACAATAATGAAGGAATTCGAATTGCTGAAAATAATTTAAAAGCAAGTGAAAAAGAGGTTCAAAGAGCCAAACTAAGATTGGACGCAGGAAGTATTGCGAGAAAAGATTATACAGATGCGCTTTCGCAAGCAGCAACTAATAAATACAATCTTATTGCTGCTCAAAATGATCTTTCGAAACAAATTCTGGTTTTAAAACAATTACTAGAATTAGGTCCTGAAGAAGATTTTGAAATTGCATTTCCTCTCGAAAGCAAAACACCTGATGTAATTCCGAGCAAAATTGAGGTCTACAATAAAGCTATCGCTCTAATGCCTGAAATAAAAGCATCGCAAATTAATGTGGCGGTTTCTGAGAAAGAACTTGATATAGCAAAAGGTTCTTATCTTCCAACCTTATCACTATCAGGAAGTTTGGGTTCTGGTTACACAAATACTCAAGAATTAAATTTCTCAGATCAATTAAACCTGAATTTCAATCAGCGTGTAGGTTTGTCGTTGACAGTGCCAATTTTCAACAGAAATCAAACTAAAGCGCAAGTTCAAAATGCAAAAATAAGTATTGATAAAGCCGAAATCGCTTTGCAAACTGCACAAAAAGATTTGTATAAGAAAATTCAAACCGCTTGGGAAAATGCAACTGCTTCGAGCGAACAAATGACCTCTGCCCAATCAGCTAAAGAAGCTGCAGAAGAGTCGTATGTTTTGTCACAAAAAAAATATGAATTAGGTGCTTTGAGTACAACAGATTTGGTTATCAGCCAAAATACTTATACAAACGCTGCTCAGAATTACATTCAGGCAAAATACTTAAACATTTTATACACACAATTATTATCCTTTTATCAAGGAAACGAAATTAAAATCTAAAACAATGAAAACTAAAAAGAACAAAATTTTTGTATTATCTGCGATAGGTCTCTTAATTGTAGCAATTTGTTTTTCCTTTATTCCAGGATCTAAAGAAACTCCTATAAAAGTAGAATCTCTTAAAGCGAAAATAGCAGATATTAAAACAACAGTAACGGCTACAGGAACAGTTCAGCCAATTAATGAAGTTGAAGTAGGAACTCAAGTTTCTGGTGTTGTAGAAAAAATATATGTTGATTACAACAGCGTGGTTAAAAAAGGACAGCTTTTGGCAGAATTAGATAAAACTAATCTACAAGCGGCTTTAGTTCAAGCAAAAGCTTTATATAACAGTGCTTTGAACGAACAGAGATATTTACAAGGCATTTTTGCCAGACAAAAAACTTTGTATGATAGCAATGTAATCAGCAGATCTGATTATGATGAAGCTTTATACAATTTAAACAACGCAAAAAGCACTGTAGTTCAGCGTTTATCAGATTTGCAGAAAGCAGAGACTAATTTAAGTTATGCAACTATTTACTCTCCTATTGATGGCGTAATTTTATCTAAAGCAGTTGACGAAGGGCAAACAGTAGCGGCAAGTTACAGTACGCCTACTCTATTTACAATTGCTAAAGATTTAACTGAAATGCAGGTTGAAGCAAATGTTGACGAAGCTGATATTGGTCAGGTAAAACAAGGACAGCGCGTAACTTTTACAGTTGATGCTTATCAGGGCGAAGAGTTTAACGGTGTCATTACACAAGTAAGACTTAATGCAACGACAACTTCAAATGTTGTGACTTATACTGTGGTAATTAAAGCGGATAATTCAAATTTAAAATTAAAACCAGGGCTTACGGCTACAATTTCTATTTACACATTAGAATTAAAAGATGTTTTAACAATAGAAGCCAAAGCGGCCAATTTTGAACCAGATGCTAAAATTTTAGCCAATTATCAAAAACAAAATAATATTTCTGTTAGTCCATTAGCATCTCCTAAAAATGAGGATAAAAAAACGGCTCAGGTTTGGATTTTAGACGGTAAAAATATAGTACCTACAATAGTTAAATTAGGAACAAGTGACGGTATTAATGTAGAAGTTTTAAGCGGATTAAAACAAGATGATCAATTGGTTTACGGCTTAAGAGAAATTACAAAACAAGATGCGCCAGAAACGTCTGGAGACAATGACAGTCCTTTTATGCCTAAACCTCCAGGAAAAAAGAAATAACAATGGCTAAAACAATTATAAAAATAGAAGATCTAAAGCGTTCGTTTGTAATGGGCGAAGAAACCATTCACGCTTTAAAAGGAGTTTCTTTTACTATAGAAGAAGGTGAATTTGTAACTATCATGGGTTCCAGCGGATCGGGAAAAAGTAGTCTTTTAAATATTTTAGGCTGTTTGGACCAGCCAACTTCGGGAATTTATGATATTGATAATGTGGCTGTAAAACAGCAGACTAAAAAGGAATTGGCCAAAATTCGAAATGAGAAAATAGGCTTTATTTTTCAATCTTACAATTTACTGCCCAAAACTACAGCGATCGAGAATGTAAAATTGCCTTTGATGTACAATACAAAATACGATTCAGAGGAAATGGATGTATTAGCATTAGCCTCTCTCGAAAAGGTAAATCTAAGCAATAGACTGCATCATACTCCAGCACAGCTTTCGGGTGGTCAGCAGCAGCGTGTTGCAATTGCGCGTTCTTTGGTCAATAATCCTGTTGTGATTTTAGCCGACGAAGCCACGGGAAATCTTGACACCAGAACTTCTTATGAAATTATGGCATTATTTCAGGAGTTAAACAAACAAGGAAAAACAATCGTTTTTGTAACTCACGAACCGGATATTGCCACATTCAGCAGTCGCACCATAGTGCTAAAAGACGGACATATTATAAAAGATAGTCCCAATACTAATATTCACTCTGCAGCAGAAGCACTTGCTGCACTGGGAAAAGAAGATGAATAATTATGAGAATTCTAAATTTATTTAAGATCGCATGGAGAGCCATTATTCTAAACAAGGTTCGAACTCTGCTTACAATGCTCGGAATCATTATTGGAGTAGCTTCGGTTATTGCAATGCTCGCTATTGGTGAAGGTTCTAAAGAAAGCATCAAAACCAAAATTTCGAGTATGGGTTCTAATATGATTACGGTTCGTCCTGGCGCCGATATGCGTGGCGGTGTTCGTTTAGATCCGAGCGCAATGCAAACCTTAACTTTAGGCGATTATGAAGCACTGAAAACACAAACCAAAATGCTTTCAGCAGTTTCTCCGTTGGTAAACGGAAGCGGACAATCTATTTATGGCTCACGCAACTGGCCAACTTCTATTTACGGAATCACTGAAGAATACTTAAAAATCAAAGTTTGGGAAGTAAAAACAGGAAGTATTTTTACAGATCAAGAAGTAAAATCGGCTGCAAAAGTAGCTGTGATTGGACAAACTGTAGCTACAAATTTATTTCAGAATGAAAATCCAATTGGTAAAATGATTCGTTTCAATAGTATTCCGTTTAAAGTAATTGGAGTGTTGGAGAAAAAGGGAGAAAGTACTTTTGGACAAGATCAAGATGATGTTATTTTATCTCCTTATACTACAGTCCAAAAACGTATTCTAGCTCAAGATTATTTAGAATCTATTGTGGCTTCTTCTTTAAGCGAAGAAAAATCACAGCAAGCTGTTGACGAAGTTTCGCAGATTTTAAGAGAAAGACATAAAATTACAGGAGACAAAGAAGATGATTTTAATGTTTTCTCCATGGAAGAAATGATTTCTACTTTTAGTTCAACGAGCGAAATGCTTACTATTTTATTAGTTGCAATTGCCAGCATTTCATTATTAGTGGGCGGAATTGGAATTATGAATATTATGTATGTTTCGGTAAAAGAAAGAACAAGAGAAATAGGATTGCGTCTTGCTGTTGGCGGAAAAGATACCGATATCTTGATGCAATTTTTAATAGAAGCCATTATGATTAGTGTCACTGGAGGAATAATTGGTGTATCTTTGGGATTAGGGACAACTCTTTTCATCGAAAAAGTACTCCATTGGCCAACAGCTGTAACAAGTTATTCTATTGTAATTTCGTTTTTAGTTTGTGCCATTACAGGAATATTTTTTGGATGGTATCCTGCTAAAAAAGCGGCTTCTTTAGATCCGATTACCGCATTGCGTTATGAATAAAACGATAAACTAATGAATTTTAAACAGAATAAATTAATAATAGGGTTTCTGCATATCATGATATGGTTTGTATTATTTATGCTGCCCTATTTGTTATCATCAGGTCAAAATCAAGCAATAAAAGCGGTACTTTTCTTTTCTTGGATTCCGTTATTCTTGTATTCTATCATATTTTATTGCAACTATTTTGTTCTTATTGAACGTTTTCTGTTTTCAAAAAAAATAATTTGGTTCGTTATTGCAAACCTAATACTGATTACTTTATTTATTTGGGCAAACCAATCGATCAAAGAGATTTTCTTCGATTTTCACGTACCGCATAATGATAAAAATGATGACTTTAGACCTTCAAGAAGTCTTTTTATCTATAGTGATTTTATATTATTTAGCGTTCCTGTCGTTTTTTCTATTGCAGTAAAAACAACAGAACGCTGGATAAAAACCGAAGTCGAACGCAAAGAAGCTGTCACTATCAAATTAGAATCAGAACTGCAGCATTTAAAATATCAATTACAGCCGCATTTCTTTTTTAATTCTTTAAACAACATTTATTCTTTGGTAGACACTTCTCCCGAACAAGCCAAACAGACCATTCATAGTTTGAGCAAATTGATGCGATATTTATTGTATCAGACTAATGATGAAAAAGTTAGCCTAAAAAGTGAAATCCAGTTTATCGTAAATTATATTGAATTGATGAAACTGCGATTTACAGAAAACACCAAAATTGAATATGACTTTCCTGTTCTAAAAACAGATCTGCAAGTTGTACCGCTTTTATTTATTTCTTTAATCGAAAATGCTTTTAAACACGGCGTATCGGCAAGTCAGCAATCAGAAATTATCTTTAAGATGACGATTGATGAAAACCGAATTGATTTCAGTATCAAAAATCATAATTTTCCTAAAACCGAAAGTGATAAAAGCGGTTCGGGAATTGGCTTGCAAAACATGAAAAAAAGGCTGAAATTATTGTATCCTGATAAACATGAATTTAATGCAGCTGTTGTAGATGGCTTTTTTATAGTAAACCTTACTTTAGAAACTTAATTTTTGTAATTAATAAACGAATCTATGTCTGATAAAATAACTTGTCTGATTGTTGATGATGAACCAATGGCTTTGAATTTAGTTGAAAGTTATGTGGTAAAGACTCCTTTTTTACAATTACAAAAAAAGTGCAACAGCGCTATCGAAGCTTTGGAGTTTCTAAATGAAGAACGTGTCGATTTAATTTTTTTAGATATTCAAATGCCAGATTTAACAGGTTTAGAACTTGCCAAATTGATTCCGAAATCTACACGAATTATTTTTACAACCGCTTTTGATCAATATGCCTTAGAAGGCCTTAAAGCTGAAGCAATTGATTATTTATTAAAACCTTTTGATTATACAGAATTCTTTACTGCTGTCAATAAAGCGAGAGAATGGTTTTCGATGGTGAAAAATGCCAAAAAAGAAAAAACCGATCAGATGGAATTCATCTTTGTAAAATCAGAATACAAACAGCTGAAAATAAATCTGGATTCGATTTTATATATTGAAGGTTTGAAAGATTACATCAAAATTTGGGTTAAAAATGAACCGCATCCTATTCTCACTTTAATGAGTTTGAAAACAATGGAAGAAGAATTACCTGCAGATAAATTTATGCGTGTTCACCGCTCTTTTATTGTGGCACTAAAAAATGTTGAAGTAATTGAAAGAAGCCAGATTGTAATCAACAAACAAAGAATTACAGTTTCAGATCAATATAAAGCACAATTCATGAATTATTTATCTGAAAATTCATTGGACTAAAATCCGACTTTAAATGTAAAAAAAGCATTTCCTTTAATACAAGCCCCACAGAACCATCTTCTTGCTCAAGTCCTTTAAATACAATACTTCGCAGATTATTTCGTTAATTTGTATATTTGTGTATCCGAATTTTAATCAAGCTTAAGCCACTAAATGTTTGAACTTCTACCTGTAGATCCAAAAACTATTTTTCTGCTTTATTTGTGGGGGAATTTTTTTACCTGCATTCTTATTTTCAGTTTTTCTTTTTCTTATGCGACGAGCGATAATAGAAAAACATTAAAATGGTTTGGCTTAGGCAAATTGATTCTTACGGTTGCTTGGGTGCTTGCTCTTTTTCGAAATATCATCAGTGATTTTGTTTCAATTAATATTTCCAATTCCTTAATTTTTTGTGCCTGCTGTTTTGAAACGATAGCAATGTTATCGCTTATTAAAACACATGCAAAAAAACATTATCAGCTGCAAATTGCAATTACCGCAGTTTTCATATTGATTTTTAATATTGGAACTCTTTTTGAAGCCACAATGAATACTCGAGTTATAATTGGCGGAATCGGAATATTTGCTATTTATTTACTCCCAACAATTACTTATTTTACAGAGAAAGAAAAAAGCTTTTTTAAAACCTTTTATGTACTCTGTTATATCGGATTTGAAATTTTAATCGTCATACGAACAATCTACAGATATCTGTATCCGCAAAATCTTATTATTTCTAATGATCTTTTTGATAGTTTGTATAGCATTTGTTTGTTTCTTCTAACTCTTATTGGAATCGTAGGATTTTTGCTTTTAGTAAAAGAAAATCAGGATCATAAAATCAAAAAGCTTTTGAACGATAAAAATCAATTTTTTTCAATTATCTCTCATGATTTAAGAGGGCCATTAGGATCATCTGTTTCGCTTTCTGAAATTCTATTGGAAAATATCGAACAATACAGCCGTGAAGAAATTAAGGAAATATCTGAAATGCTTCATGATTCAAATAAAAACATCTACAAATTATTGGAGAATCTGTTGGATTGGTCACGAGTTCAAACGGGAATGATTGCTTTCAATCCTAAAAAACTATTGCTAAATGCTTTGATCCAAGAAAATATTGAATTAGGTAAAAATGTTGCTTTACATAAAAATATAAGAATCTTATTCGAATCTGCTGATCTTATTGAAGCCGAAGTAGACCAAAACATGATTAGCACCATTTTACGTAATTTACTAAGTAATGCAATTAAATTTACCGACAAGAACGGCGAAATTAAAATTAAGCTTCAAAAAATAAACCATCAAGTAGAAATTTCCATTACAGATAACGGAATTGGAGTTCCTGAAAATATAAAAGAAAAATTATTCAAAATCAACGGAAAGGTTCTTCAAAAAGGAACAGAAAACGAACTCGGAAGCGGACTCGGATTACTACTTTGCAAAGAATTCGTAAATATTCATGAAGGCGAAATTTGGGTAGAAAGTGAAATAGGAAAAGGAAGTGTTTTTAAATTTACTTTGCCATTAAAAGCTGTTTAAATTATAAAAAATCCAACATAAAAAAATCCAAACCCCAGTTAATTTGGAATTTGGATTTTTAGTATTGGAATTTTATAAACGTCTAGTCTAATACAAAACTTACACTAACATTTGCTGTAATTTCGATTTCACCAATAGCAAGAGTTTCGTTTGAAGCTCCCATTGAATCTGCTTCTTTCATTCTCATCGCAGCGTACATTGGCTGAGGGTGATAAACTTGCGAATTATCAGAAATTGTAAAAGCTTTACCTACTTTTTGTCCTAATACAGACACATACTCTTCAGCTTTAGTTTTAGCATCTTTCATAGCTAATTTTCTAGCTTCAGATTCGTATTGAGCCATTTTAGATGATTCAAAAGAAACTCTGTCAATTCGGTTAATTCCTTGCTGAACAAGACCTTCCATCAACTCGTCGTACTTAGCTAAATCTTTTACTACAATTTCTACCGTTTGTGTAGCGTTATAAGAAGTTTTCTTTTTCTCATAATCGTACTGCGGATTTAAAGCAACTTGTTTTGTTTTAAAATCTGCTGTTGGAATATTCATTTTTTTAATGAATTTCAAAACAGCATCCATCTTTTCGTCGTTTTGTTTTTTAACGTCTTTAGCATTATTCCCTTTTGTTTCAACAGAAGCTGAAATACAAACCTGATCAGGGGCTACTTTTACTTTTCCTTCTCCATTAACATTAATTAGAGGTACTTGTTTGATTTCTTGGCCGTAAGACATAGTCATAAACATGATTGTTAAAAATAATACTAGTTTTTTCATTTTTGTTAAATTTTAATATTTAATAAAAGCTTTTCAAAAGTTATGCCAGCATTACAATTTCCCCAATTTTGCCATTACAAAAAGTATAACAATCGGGATTGCAAGCAGAATTACCATCATTGTATGGTCTGCAAATAATGAAGGCATTTTTATTAAAGTAATTAAATAACCGCCTATAGCACCTCCAAAGTGCGCCGTGTGTCCAATATTATCATTTTTAGCTTTCATTCCGTAAATTGAATATAATAAATACAAAATTCCAAAAAGATAAGCCGGTATCGGAATTACAAAAAATATTCCGAGCATCATATTCGGTTCAAGTAAAATCGCCGAATACAAAACTCCAGTTACAGCACCAGAAGCGCCAACTGCACGATAACTGTAATCGTTTTTATGAAATAACATCGTAAGAAGACTTCCAAAAATCAAGCTTCCAAAATAAACCAAAACAAAAGAAAACGTTCCAAGCCAATCTAAAACAACTGGCGCAAAAAAGTAGAGTGTCAGCATATTGAATATTAAATGCATCATGTCTACATGCAAAAATCCTGAAGACAACATTCGCAATTGCTCGCCAGAACGAATACTTCCTACATGAAATTCATATTTTCTAAAAAAAGAAAGATCATTAAATCCTTTGTAACTAATAACAGCGTTTGCAACGATAATACCTGCTAAAATGATATTCATAAATAATAATTATTGTGAATTGTAAATATAATCATTCTTAAAGATAAGTTAGCAAGAAAGCAAAATATCACTCTTTAATCATTTTTCATTTATATTTGTAAAAAAAATTACATGCAATTTATTGTTTATATTTTAGCCTATCCAATACTTTGGCTTATCTCTATATTACCTTTTCGTTTATTTTACTTATTCTCAGATTTTGTATATCTCTTGGTTTACAGAGTAATAGGATATCGTAAAAAAGTGGTTCGTGAAAATCTTGCACTTACATTACCCCATTTAAGTGATTCTGAAAGAAAAGATATCGAAAAGAAATTCTATAAACATATGTGCGATATGTTTTTAGAAATGATCAAGACAATGAGTATGTCTCCTGAAGAAATGGAAAGAAGATTCCAGGTAACCAACATCGATCTTGTGCTTGACTATGCTAGAAAAGGCAAAAGTGTAATACTTGTGGCTTCGCATTATGCAAGTTATGAATGGCTTTTAACTATCAATCCTAAACTTGGATTTCAGGGTGTTGCCGTTTATAAAAAATTAGCGAATCCTTATTTTGATAAATTGGTTCGAAAAATCCGTTCTAAATACAATACAGAAATGATCGAAACCAGAAAAGCAATTCCAACAATGGCACAAAACCAACGTAATGGGGTTTTAAGTCTCTATGGTTTAGCAAGTGATCAATCTCCAAAATTAGATCGAATTTTTCACTCAATGAAATTTCTGGGAATTGAAGTTCCCGTACATACTGGAGCCGAAATGCTGTCTAAAAAATATGATTTAGCTGTAATAATGGTAAAAGTTAAAAAAGTAAAAAGAGGATATTACGAAGCAACTTTTCTTTCGCTTGCTGATAATCCAAAAGATTATGAAGATTTTGAAATTACAGAAATGTATCTTAAAGAATTAGAAAAACAGATTCTTGAAGCTCCAGAATTTTATTTATGGACACACAAAAGATGGAAACATCGTATTCAATAATTTTAAAATAATACAACAAAAAGTCCGAAAAGCAACTTCTGTTTTTCGGACTTTTTGCTTTAAAATGATCAAAAAAAGCATTTCCAAGCCTTCGATAGCAGATTTGATGTGTTTTTGTAAAGATTTTTTTGAATGGATAAAAAAAGGAAACAATTTAAATTTGAAGTTCTCTAATTATCTAAAAAAAACAAAAAATCATTAACCATGATCAAAAACTCACTATTAACAATTCCATTATTGTTTCTGTTTTTTACTGTTTCTGCTCAAAGTCCAAAACGAGGAATTGCTTATGGAGGTCATTCTAAAGCAGATCTTCTTGCGTTAAAACCTGGACTTACTTGGTGGTACAATTGGTCGCCAGAACCTGAAGCGGCTGTAAATGCTGATTACGAATCATTAGGAGTCGAATTTGTCCCAATGGCTTGGGGAAAAGTCAATGATGTGGATGTTCAAGCTTTTATCAATAAAATAAAACCTGGAGCAAAATATATTCTCGCATTTAACGAACCAAATTTTAACGACGGCGCAAGATTAACACCTCAGGAAGCTGTAAATGCTTGGGTAAATATTGAGAAAATTGCTGCTGCTAAAAATCTTGAAATCATAAGTGCTTCACCAGCATATAATGGGCCAAGTAATTATGGCGGAATTTCAGATCCTGTGGTTTGGCACAACCAGTTTTTTCAATTGTGTCCAACTTGTAAAGTAGATTATATTGCTTTTCATACTTATGATGCTACTGCAGGTTCTGTGATTGGCGTCACCAGTCTTCTGAAAAAATTTAATAGACCACTTTGGATCACTGAATTTGCAAATAGAGTTATTCAAAGTGCTGCGGACAAAACTGCTTTTATGAAAGACATTGTAACCAATTATGAAAACGATCCTGATATCTTTCGTTATTCTTGGTTTTCTGGCAGAGTAAATCCAACTTGGACAGATATGTTAGAAGGACAATTACTAAGTCCTACAAGCGGTGTTTTAAGACCAATTGGCACAGAATATATTAATGTTCCTTATACCACGAAAAAAATGAATGTTCCGGGTCGTGTTACAGCAAACAAACATTACAGAAGAAAAGGAACTGGTTTGCAAGCAACAACAGACTCTAGCACCGGACAAAATGTTTGTTACATTAATGAAGGAGATTGGAACGAATTTATGCTGAATGTTGCCGATGCAGGAACTTACAATCTAACTTTTAGAGTCGCTTCTCCTGTTCTTGATGGAAAGTTTGATATTCTAGTAAACGATGTTGTGGTAAAAGCAGACGAAACTTTTCCGCCAACTGGAGACTGGCAAACTTTTGCTGATAAAGTAGTAAATGGAGTTGCATTGCCAAAAGGAGAAGTATATCTGAAAATCAAATTCAAATCAAATGATTTCAATTTTAATTTTATCGATATAGCGGTTGCTAATCTAGGCGTTAAAGATAATGATTTAGAAAAAGAGAGTTTTACAATTTATCCAAATCCTGTAAAAACACAATCAACTTTACATATTAAATCAAGCGCAACAGAACCTTTAACCATCAAAATAATTGACATGAAAGGTGATGTTTGTTTTTCTTCTTCGGATTATTCAACAAATGAGGATATTAAAATTGGAGAAAAATTGGCAAAAGGAGTTTATATTGTAAATGCGTCATACGGAAATATTAAAAAATCAATTAAAATAATTAAAAACTAATTCATTCCCTAGGAATGTTTCGTCGGTAGAAAAAAATAGTGTCGTTTGCATTTGTGTCCCATAGGGACACCTGATTTTGCGAAATGAATTCATCTGGGATTAATCAGACGTTCCTACGGAACGTATAACCTCATTTAAAAATCTGATTCTACCAATGAGACATTCCTAACGGAATGATTTTTTTACAGAAAAAGCCTCTTTAGAAATACTAAAGAGGCTTTTTTATTTTAAAAACAGAAATCTTAAATTCCAGCAATCACTTTAATTTCATCAATAATTCGAAGCGCTAATTTATCTGCCGCATCTTGAGAAGGTGCTTCAGTATAGATACGAATAATTGGTTCTGTGTTTGATTTTCTTAAATGAACCCATTCTGTAGCAAAATCAATTTTTACACCGTCAATTGTTGAAATATCTTCGTTTTTATATTTCTCGGTCATTTGAGCCAAAATCGCATCAACATCAATTTGAGGTGTTAATTCAATTTTATTTTTACTCATATAATATTCTGGATAAGAAGCTCTCAAAGCAGAAACTGTCATTTTTTTATTCGCTAAATGCGTTAAAAACAAAGCAACTCCTACCAAACTGTCTCTTCCGTAGTGCAATTCAGGATAGATAATTCCACCATTTCCTTCACCACCAATAATAGCATTGTTTTTCTTCATTAATTCTACCACATTCACCTCTCCTACTGCACTTGCTTCGTAGCTTCCGCCGTGTGCATTAGTCACATCTCTTAAAGCACGAGAAGATGACATATTAGAAACTGTATTTCCTGGAGTTTTGCTCAAAACATAATCTGCGCAAGCAACCAAAGTATATTCTTCACCAAACATTTCTCCGTCTTCGCTAATAAAAGCCAAACGATCCACATCTGGATCTACAACAATACCAAAATCAGCTTTTTCTTTTACAACAAGCTCAGAAATATCAGTTAAATGTTCTTTTAAAGGTTCTGGGTTATGCGGAAAATGTCCGTTTGGTTCACAGTACAATTCTACCACTTCAACTCCCATTAATTTTAGAAGTTTAGGAATAATAATTCCTCCTGATGAATTTACACCGTCAACAACCACTTTAAATTTAGCTTCTTTTACCGCTTCGATATTCACTAAAGGCAAGTTTAAAACTTCGTCGATATGAATATCCATGTAAGCGTCATTCGAAATAATTTCGCCTAAACTATCAACATCAGAAAAATCGAAAGCTTCAGCTTCAGCAATTTCAAGAATTTTAGCTCCGTCTACACCGCTTAAAAATTCGCCTTTTGCATTTAATAATTTTAAAGCATTCCATTGTTTAGGATTGTGAGAAGCGGTTAAAATAATTCCGCCATCTGCTTTTTCCAAAGGAACAGCAACTTCTACAGTTGGTGTTGTAGAAAGTCCAAGATCAATAACATCGATTCCTAAACCAATTAAAGTATTCACAACTAAATTATGAATCATTGGTCCTGAAATTCTTGCATCACGGCCAATTACAACAGTCAATTTATCTTTAGCAATATTATTTTTTAAGAAAGTTCCATAAGCTGATGCAAATTTTACTGCATCAACAGGAGTTAGATTATCTCCTACTTTTCCTCCGATCGTTCCGCGGATTCCAGAAATAGATTTTATTAGAGTCATTTTTGTGAGTTAGGGTTATTTTTTTACAAATATAAAAAAGTTACTGAGTTCCTAAGGTGCTATGTTTCCAAGATTTTAATTTTAACCTATAAGAAACTACTTGCAACTCGTTATTTTTATAACAAAATGATTTAAAAAAGTTTTTATACATTTACTAAAATAACTTAGAAACTTATCTGTTAAGTATCTTAGAAATAGTAAAAAAAATGAATTTCTTAGCCCATATATACCTTTCTGGAGAAAATGATTTGATAAAAATCGGGAATTTTATGGCAGATGGAATTCGCGGAAAACAATTTGAACATTTTCCTGAAGATGTGCAAAAAGGAATTTTGCTGCATCGATTTATTGACACTTATACCGATTCTCACGATATTTTTAGAACCAGTACAAAACGTTTACACGAAAGATACCATCATTACGCGGGAGTTATTGTAGATATTGTGTATGATCATTTTTTGGCAAAAAACTGGACCAATTATTCAGATGAGAAATTAGAAAGTTTTATAAGCCGATTTTACAATTCGCTTCATGATAATTACGATATTCTAACTGAAAAGACTCAAGGTTTAATGCCCTATATGATCGAAAGAAACTGGCTTTTGAGTTATCGTACAACAGAAGGAATTCACCAAATTCTGACTCAAATGGATCGAAGGTCTAAAAATATTTCTCAAATGCAATTCGCAATTGAAGAGTTGAATGAATTTTACCACGAATTTGAAGAAGAATTTACTTCATTCTTTGAAGACATAAAAATACATGCCAAAGAAAAATTACTTTCTCTTTAAACTGTTTTTTTTCAATTAAATCTATTTGCTTATGAAAAAAATTACGCTTTTAGTAGCATTTCTCTATATAAATATCGCTCAAGCGCAGCAGACAAATCCGACTGGTTTAGTTGTTACAAAAGCAATGGTAGTTTCTGCTCGAGAAGAAGCTTCAAAAATTGGATCTGACATTATGAAAAAAGGCGGAAATGCTTTTGATGCAATGGTTGGAACCGAATTAGCTCTTGCAGTTGCTTTTCCTTTTGCGGGAAATATTGGCGGTGGCGGATTTATGGTTTACAGAAAAGCAAATGGCGAAGTTGGTTCTTTGGATTATCGCGAAAAAGCGCCATTAGCTGCTACAAAAGATATGTTTTTGGACAGCAATGGAAATGTTATAAAAGGAAAAAGCACTGAAACTGCTCTCGCTATTGGTGTTCCTGGAACTATTGCGGGCGTTTTTGCTGTACATAAAAAATACGGAACAATGCCTATTTCTAAAATTTTGGAACCCGTTATCGCTTTAGCTGAAAGAGGTGTTGTTGTAACAAAAAAACAAGAAAAAAGTTTAAAAGATTACCACGAAAGCATTGTAAAAATAAACGGTGATAATTCGCTTTTATCTGGAAATTTCAAAGAAAATGATACGATCAAATATCCTGCTCTTGCCAAAACTTTAAGAAGAATTCAGAAAAAAGGAAGAAATGAATTCTACAAAGGGGAAACTGCAAAAATCTTAGTTGATTATCTTCAGAAAAAAGGCGGTATTATCACCATGCAAGATTTGGCTAAATATGAAGCAAAATGGAGAAAACCGCTTCAATTTACTTATAAAGGTTTAAAAATAACATCGATGTCTCCTCCAAGCAGTGGCGGAATTTGTTTAGCGCAGATTTTAAAAATGCTTGAGCCATACGATTTAGCAAAAATGGGACATAATTCGCCAGAAGCAATTCAAGTTATTGTTGAAGCTGAAAGAAGAGCTTACGCAGACAGAAGTTTCTTTTTGGGCGATCCAGATTTTGTCAAAATTCCGATAAAAGAATTATTGGCAGAAGATTATTTACGAAACCGAATGGCAAGTTTTAATCCTGAAAAAGCAACTCTTTCTTCAGAAATAAAAGAAGGAAAAGTAAATTATGCAGAAAGCACCGAAACGACTCATTATTCGATTGTAGATCAATTTGGAAATGCAATTGCGGCAACTACAACTTTAAATGATGGTTATGGTTCTAAATATTATTGCGACGAATTAGGTTTCTTTTTGAATAACGAAATGGACGATTTTAGCGCTAAACCAGGTTCTCCAAATATGTTTGGTTTAGTTGGAAATGAAGCCAACAGCATTGCTCCACAAAAACGAATGCTGAGTTCGATGACACCAACTATTGTGGAGAAAGATGGCAAATTATTTATGGTTGTTGGAACTCCAGGCGGATCAACGATTATAACTTCGGTTTTACAGACGATCTTAAATGTTTACGAATATAATTTAAGTATGCAAGAAGCTGTAAATGCACCTCGTTTTCATCATCAATGGCTACCCGATTTAATTACATTTGAACCAAACACTTTCGAAACCAAAACAATTGATCAGCTTAAAGCTAAAAGCTATTTAATTAACGAAAAGCCAACTCCAATTATTGGAAAAGTAGATGCTATTTTGGTTTTACCAGATAAAAAATTAGAAGGAGGAGCCGATTTTCGAGGAGATGATACCGCTGTTGGGTTCTAATCGTTTTCGGTTTTTATTTTTTTTATCTAAGATTATAACCTAATTTTGTAAGTCAGATAATTTTAAAACGGAATGCTAAAAAAATATTTCAGAAGACTAGAAAGCATAATTGCCTTGGCTCAATCATTAATGACTCCAAAGCAGTTTCTTTTTTTATCAAGCGTTTTAATAGGAATATCTTGTTCGCTGGCTGTAATCATCCTTAAAACATTCGCGCACAGCGTTTTCTCTTTTGCCACATACATCAACGGAATTCTAAAATTGAGTTTCATTAATAGTATTCTTCCAATTATTGGTATCTTATTAACGGTATTTGTTGTAAAAAAAGTACTCAACGGAACCATTCAAAAAGGAACTTCACAAATACTTTATGCCGTTGCAAAAAAAGCAAGTATTATTCCGAAAAAGCAAATGTATGCGCAGATTATTACAAGTTCGTTAACCGTTGGTTTAGGAGGATCTGCCGGTTTAGAGAGTCCGATCGTGATAACTGGAGCTGCATTTGGTTCTAATTTTGCTCAAAATTATAAACTGCAATACAAAGACAGGACTTTATTAATTGGCTGCGGTGTTGCTGCGGGAATTGCGGCTGCGTTTAACGCTCCCATTGCAGGAGTTCTTTTTGCAATTGAAGTTTTATTGGTAGATGTCAGTATTTCTGCCTTTACTCCTATTATGATTTCTGCTGCTACAGGTGCTTTGGTTTCTGCTATTGTTTTAGATGAAAGCATTCTTTTGAGTTTTAAACAGCAAGAAACTTTTAATTTTCATAATATTCCTTTCTATGTAATTTTAGGAGTTCTTACTGGCTTGGTTGCGATTTATTATTCGAGAAATTTTCAGAGAGTTGAACATTATTTTGCGAAACAGCAAATTAATCCATACAGAAAAGCTTTAATAGGTTCGTCACTTTTAGCATTATTAATATTTATTTTCCCAACATTGTTTGGTGAAGGTTACGAAAGCATTAGAACACTTGCAGAAACAGATCCTGGAAAATTGCTAGACAATACTTTGTTTGCTGATTTTAGAAACAGCCAATGGGTTTTACTGCTTTTTGTTGGTGCAACAATGATGATGAAAGTTTTTGCTTCGGGATTGACTATCGGAAGTGGTGGTAACGGAGGAAACTTTGCTCCTTCTCTATTCTTAGGATCGTATTTAGGCTATTTCTTTTCTAAATTTATTACTTTAATCGGTTTATCAAAGCTTCCAATTACCAATTTTACGATGGTTGGAATGGCTGGAATTTTGAGCGGTTTATTTCATGCTCCGTTGACGGCTATATTCTTAATCGCTGAAATTACTGGAGGTTACGGATTAATGATTCCGCTTATGATTGTTTCTTCAATCAGTTTTGCGATTTCTAAACGTTACGAAAAATATTCGCTGGACGTAAAAGGATTAGCCAAAAAAGGACATGCATTTACTAGCAATAAAGATTCTAACATTTTATCAACTTTAGATATTGACAGCATTATTCAATGCGATTATTTAACTGTTCATCCTGAAGAAAATTTAAGCAAATTGGTTGATCTTATTTCGCATTCCAATCAAGTTGTTTTTGCTGTTGTAAATAATGATAAAGATTTAGTCGGGGTTGTTCATTTTAATGATATTAGAGAAATTATTTTCAATGCCTACCGCGTAAAATACACACAGATAAAAGATGTAATGAAAGCGCCAACAGCAACAATTTCTTCTCTTGACAGCATGGAAATTGTGATGAAGAAATTTGAAAACTCGAAATCTGCTTTTCTTCCTGTTTTAAGAGATGGAAAATATCATGGCTTTATTTCCAAATCAATAGCGCTAGAAGCTTATAGAACAAAACTGCGTTCTATGACTATTGAATAACTTTAATATCGGATACGTTAAAAATTTTATTTATCCGATATTAAGAAGTATCTTTGTAGGATTATGTTTAATATTGACCTAACATACCGAGAAGAATTTCAATCAACCTTTGATCGATTGTATCAAAAAAGGCAAGAACTGCAAAACAGCAGGCCATTGCCTAATATTGCTTTGAATAAAATACGAGAAAGTCTTTCCTTAGAATGGACTTATAATTCCAATAGTATTGAAGGAAATACGCTAAACCTGAGAGAAACTCAAATGGTTATTCAAGAAGGAATTACCATTAAAGGCAAATCGCTTCGTGAACATTTTGAAACCCATAATCATGATAAAGCTATTGACTACCTCTACTCTATTGTAGATGAAAATTATAAGCTAAGAAGTATAGATATTTTATCTATTCATGGTTTGGTAATGCGTTCTATTGAAGAAGATTTTGCAGGCAGAATTCGTAATGGAGGAGTTCGAATTTCGGGAGCAAATTTTATGCCTCCAAATGCCAATAAAGTCTCCGATTATTTAGACGAATTAATAGAGTTTATCAATACAAATCCGTTAGGTTTAAACGATATTGAACTAGCAACAATCTATCATCATAAACTGGTCTGGATTCATCCTTTTTTTGATGGAAATGGGCGCACGGTTCGTTTAAGCATGAATTTATTATTGATGCGATGCGGTTTTCCGCCAGCCATTATTCTTAAAAATGACAGAAAAAAATATTACGAAGCACTCAATCAGGCGAATAACGGTAATTATCAGAAACTAACCCTTTTAATGTGCCAAGCGCTTGAACGAACACTCAATATTTACCTCGGTGCAATGCCTGATAGCACTTATGATTATCAATCTATTCAAAATATTGTTAGTGAACCTGATACACCTTATGGCCAAGAATATGTCAGTTTATTGGCTAGAACAGGAAAAATTGATGCTTATAAAGAAGGCCGAAATTGGTACACCACAAGAGAAGCTATTGAAAACTATATGGCAACCCGAAAAAGAAAGCGCTAGTTTAAACTAGCGTTTTTTGTTACTATTTATAACATAAACTTTTGCTATCGAGCACTAAAAGAACAAATCAAAGTGGTAACTTTGCGTTTTGCTCAAAATTATGTTAGATAAAGACAATACTATTGAAGTTCTTGGTGCAAGAGTTCATAATCTAAAAAATATCGATATCTCAATTCCACGTGAAAAACTAGTTGTAATTACTGGTTTATCAGGTTCGGGAAAATCATCTTTGGCATTTGATACGATTTATGCTGAAGGACAGCGTCGTTATGTAGAAACTTTTTCGGCTTATGCCAGACAATTCCTTGGCGGATTGGAACGTCCGGATGTTGATAAAATCGACGGACTTTCTCCAGTTATTGCAATTGAACAAAAAACGACCAGCAAAAGTCCTCGTTCGACGGTTGGAACTATTACAGAAATTTACGATTTCCTAAGGCTTTTATACGCACGTGGCGCAGATGCCTACAGTTATAACACTGGAGAAAAAATGGTTTCTTATTCTGATGAACAGATCAAAGATTTGATTATTCAGGATTATAACGGAAAACGAATTAATATTCTTGCTCCAGTTATTAAAGCCAGAAAAGGTCATTATGCCGAACTTTTCCAACAAATTACCAAACAAGGATTTTTGAAAGTTCGTGTAAACGGAGAAGTTCAGGATTTGGTTTCCGGAATGAAATTAGACCGTTATAAAACCCACGATATTGAAATTGTTGTAGATAGAATGGTGATTGAAGATAATCCTGATACTCAAAAAAGATTATCTGAAAGCATTAATACAGCAATGCATCATGGCGAGGATGTGTTGATGATTTTAGATCAAGATTCTAATGAAGTACGTTATTTCAGTAGAAATTTAATGTGCCCTACGACTGGAATTTCATACCAAAATCCAGAACCAAATTTATTCTCTTTTAACTCTCCAAAAGGAGCTTGTCCACATTGTAACGGACTGGGAACTGTTCACGAAATCAACGTTAAAAAAATTATTCCAAATCCGAAATTATCTATAAAAGCTGGTGGTTTTGCTCCGCTTGGCGAATACAAATCTTCATGGATTTTCAAACAATTGGAAACCATTGGAGAAAAATTCGGATTTAAAATTACAGATCCAATAGAGAAAATTCCAGAAGAAGCGATGCAAATGATTTTATATGGCGGAAAAGATAAATTTTCGATTAATTCTAAAGACCTTGGCGTAACAAGAGAATATAAAATCGATTTTGAAGGAATTTCTAATTTCATTAAAAATCAGTATGACGAAAGCGCTACAACAAGCATAAAACGTTGGGCAAAAGATTTTATGGACGAAGTTAACTGTCCTGTTTGTGATGGTTCTCGTCTTAAAAAAGAAGCTTTATTTTTTAGAGTAAATGAAAAAAATATCACCGAACTGTGTGATATGGATATTTCTGATTTAACAGCGTGGTTTCATGATTTAAATAGCCATTTAACAGATAAACAGCTTTTAATTGCTTCTGAAGTTGTAAAAGAAATTAAAGACCGATTGAACTTTTTGATGAATGTTGGTTTGAATTATTTGGCTTTAAGCCGAAGTTCAAAATCACTTTCTGGTGGTGAAGCACAGCGAATTCGTCTGGCAACACAAATTGGTTCGCAATTGGTTGGTGTTTTATATATTTTGGATGAACCAAGTATTGGTTTGCACCAAAGAGATAACGAAAAGTTGATTCAATCTTTAGAACAATTACGCGATATTGGAAACTCTGTAATTGTAGTTGAACACGATAAAGACATGATCGAAACTGCAGATTATGTAATTGATATTGGTCCAAAAGCTGGAAAATACGGAGGAGAAATCATTAGTATTGGAACTCCGAAAGAAACTTTGGCTTCAAATACCATTACCGCTCAATATTTGAATGGTAAAATGAAATTTGACATTCCGAAGAAAAGAAGAAAAGGAAATGGCAAATTCTTAAAACTAACTGGAGCAACAGGAAATAATCTTAAAAATGTTTCGATTGAAATTCCATTAGGACAATTAACTTGTGTTACAGGAGTTTCAGGAAGCGGTAAATCGACTTTGATTAATGAAACACTTTATCCAATTTTAAATGCGTATTATTTTAATGGCGTAAAAAAACCACAGCCTTATAAAAAGATTGAAGGTTTAGAGCACATTGACAAAGTAATTGATATTGACCAAAGTCCGATTGGTAGAACACCACGCTCAAATCCGGCGACATATACAGAGGTTTTCACCGAAATCAGAAATCTGTTTACAATGACTTCTGAAAGTATGATTCGTGGTTATAAAGCGGGTCGTTTCAGTTTTAACGTAAAAGGCGGACGTTGCGAAACCTGCGAAGGTTCTGGTGTAAGAACAATCGAAATGAACTTTTTACCAGACGTTTATGTAGAATGCGAAACTTGTCAAGGAAAACGTTTCAATAGAGAAACTTTAGAAATTAGATACAAAGGAAAATCAATTTCTGATGTTTTGGATATGACGGTTGATGAAGCGGTTCCGTTTTTTGAAAATATTCCGAAGATTTACAGAAAAATCAAAACGATTCAAGATGTTGGTTTAGGTTATATTACACTTGGACAACAAAGTACAACGCTTTCAGGTGGTGAAGCGCAACGTATTAAACTGGCTGGAGAATTATCTAAAAAAGATACTGGAAATACATTTTATATTCTGGATGAACCAACTACGGGTTTACACTTTGAAGACATTCGTGTTTTGATGGAAGTAATCAATAAATTGGTTGACAAAGGAAATACAATTCTTGTGATCGAGCATAATATGGATGTTATAAAACTTGCCGATTATATTATTGATATTGGTCCTGAAGGTGGAAAAGGTGGCGGACAATTGGTTGCTAAAGGAACACCAGAAGAAGTGGCTCAAAATAAAAAAAGTTATACAGCTAAGTTTTTGAAAAAAGAGTTAGAGTAATATTTTAAATATATGAAAAAAATCTTTTTCCTTTTGCTATTTGTAAGTCATACTATATTTAGTCAACAAATAGAAACTTTTAACTTTCCTAAAGATACTTATCGAAGCGTAAAAAATAGATTTAGCATTAATCCAACACCAAATTATCAGGTTTATAATGAATATTACTTTGAAATTAATTTAGAAGACTTTTTTTTCAACAAAAACAAACCTATTAAAGATGTTAGTTATTATTACAATAATGATAAAGCCAAAATGTATTTCGTAGAGTTTACAGTTGATGGTAAAATACAAAAGATTGAGAATTTTTATGACCATAAAAAAATAACTTTCAATTACTCCAACAAAATTATTACAAGACAAGCGTACGCTATTGGAACCAATATTGCGGATAAATTATCTTCTACAGATAGTATTTTCTACGATTACAACAATAATATCATAAAAAAATCACTTACCAATTATGATCAAAAACAAAATATTATCGAAAGACATATTGAAGATTATCAATACATAGACAAGAATAAATTAGTAAAAAAATATCAATATGACATCAGAGAAAATGCAACATTCATTTCTGGGTCTTTATCTCTTTATGAATATAGTGATAATGAGATTACTGAAAAAATATATAATCTTGGAGTCAAGAATCATACCATTCAAGAATTAAAAAAAGATTCAACAATATTCAATTCCAATCATCAGAAAAAAGTTTACCATCTAAATGAGAAAGGAGAAATTTCAAAAATTGATATTTCTTTTTCAAATAAAATAGAAAATTCAATCACTATAAAATATGACGACTTTAACAGAATGAAATCGGTTAATTCTGCTCAATATAAAGTCACGGATACTTATGCCTTTGAATTCGATGTAAAAAATAACATTGTTGAATTATCTAAAGAAGGAGTAATTCTTAATTATAAATACGATGAGAATAATAATGTCATTTCTGAAATAATAAAATCTGACAGTAACAACGATAAAGATTCTGATGTTTTAGAATACGATTATGAATACGACATGAATGATAATTGGATTACAATTACAATCATTAGAAATGGATCTACGCATTCTAAAAGAACTCGAAAGATAAATTATTATTAAAAAAAATATTTTTCTTACTTCACAAGCAACTGGTATTCAACACACATATACAAAAAAGTCTAATTCCTTTACTTTTACAATCTAATAATAACAGATTTCTAGAAAAAAGCGTTAATTTAGTGTCCGCTTTTTCTGAAAAATTCAAAGTTTTTAAAGAAAGATCTTTCAATTAAACCAATTGTTTATTTGAAGCCAACTGCCCTAGCCCTGATGGGAGCGGCATCTCCCGATTTAGAAAAACAAGGCTCTTTAGCCGTAGTTTTTGTTTATCGGGAATATAGCGGACAGCAGGAACTAGCTCCTTATTCCGATTACATAAAACATAATAATAAATTAAAATACCTAAAATGAGATTAGAAGATTTTGATAATGATGAAGATAAAGTAATTCAGGACCGTTTGAAACAAAAAACGTGGAATGAAATTAGAACCAATGACAGCTGGGCAATTTTTAAAATTATGTCTGAGTTTGTAAATGGTTATGAAGCAATGGGACGTATTGGTCCTTGCGTTTCGATTTTTGGATCTGCAAGAACAAAACCAGATGATAAGTATTATAAATTAGCTGAAAAAATCGCTTATAAAATCAGTAAAGCAGGTTACGGTGTGATTACAGGAGGTGGTCCCGGAATTATGGAAGCTGGAAATAAAGGCGCGCATTTGGGTGGTGGAACTTCGGTTGGTTTGAATATCGAGCTTCCATTTGAGCAGCATTTTAACCCGTATATTGATCACGATAAAAACTTGAATTTCGATTATTTCTTTGTTAGAAAAGTAATGTTCGTGAAATATTCGCAAGGTTTTGTGGTTATGCCAGGTGGTTTTGGAACTCTAGACGAAATGTTTGAAGCGATTACTTTGATTCAAACTAAGAAAATTGGAAAATTCCCAATTATTTTGGTAGGAGTTGAATTCTGGTCTGGATTGATTGACTGGGTTAAAACCGTTTTGGTTGAAAAAATGCATACCGTAAGCCCAGAAGATTTGAATTTATTTAAAATCGTTGATACTGAAGATGAAGTTGTAGATGTATTAGATAAATTCTATAAAAAATACGATTTAAGTCCGAATTTCTAAATTTAATTATCTCAGGCGAGATCGTATTTCCCTACGAACATAATACCATTTATCGTTAAATTACGTAAAGTATCGTAAAAATTGAAAGCTGTTTTTTAAAACAGCTTTTTTTATGCTATTTTTACAGAAAACCAAAGTCACAATATGTCCGTAAATTAAGTATATCTGCTAATTTTTTAAGCCATTATTTGAAAGCACTTTATAAAATTATTTGCCTCATTTTAGTTTTATTCTGTTCGATGAAACTTTCTGCACAACATCTTTCTAAGATGGAAGTGGCGGTAAATCTTGAGCTTAAAACACTGAATGTAAAACAGGATATTACGTATCATAACACTTCTAACGATTCCTTAATTTCGATTACTTTAAACGATTGGAACAATGCATTTGCTGATAAAAACACGCCACTGGCCAAACGTTTTTCTGATGAATTTTACAGAGGTTTTCATTTAGCAAAAGCTGCAGATAGAGGAAAAACTACCATAATAAATCTGATGGATTCCAATTTTATGGCTCTAGAATGGGAAAGAAGTGCCGAAAATCCAGATTATGTTATTGTGAGATTAAATCGCAAACTTCCTCCAGGTGAAAAAATCGATTTACATCTTAACTATATTGTAAAAATTCCGAATGATAAATTCACTCGTTTTGGTTTTGATCAAAATGGCGGTATGGCTTTAAAAAACTGGTTTTTAACTCCAGCTAGATTTGAAAATCATCGTTTCATAAAGTATAACAATTTCAATTTAGACGATATTGCTAATGCTGTAACTGACTATGAAGTTGAAATTAAAATTCCAAATCAATACTCAATTGTAACCGATTTAAATCCAGTTACAAAAGATATCACAAACCAAGATTACAGCATTTATTCTTTCGAAGGAAAAAATAGAACTGATTTTAGCCTTTACATCGAAAAACAAAATACTTTTAGAACCTATGATAATGGATTATTGGAAGTTTCAACCAATTTGAAAAACAAAAAAATTGACGAAATCCAGAAAGCCATAATTATAGATCGAGTAGTTTCTTTTGCCGATAATTTTATTGGAAAATATCCACATCAAAAAATAACAGTTTCTCAAGCTGATTACGATCGAAATCCATTTTACGGACTCAATCAGCTTCCTTCATTTATAAGTCCGTTTTCAGATGATTTTATCTTTGAAATTCAGTTTTTAAAAACATTTTTGAATAATTATCTCAAAAATAGTTTGACTTTAGATCCTAGAAAAGACAATTGGGTTTATGATGGAATCCAGATTTATACCATGATGAAATACATGGAAGAAAATCATAAGGACCTGAAAATGTTAGGTAAACTTTCAGACATGAAACTGTTTAAAAGCTATAACATTACAAATATCACTTTTAATGAGCAATACAGTTATTATTATATGCTGATGGCTCGTAAAAATCTAGATCAGCCGCTAGGAGATCCTAAAAACACGCTAATAAAATTTAACGAACAAATTGCCAGTAAATATCGCGCAGGTTTAAGTTTGAGTTATTTAGACGATTATTTAAATCATAATATTGTTCCTGAAAGTGTAAAAGAGTTTTATAATCTGAACAAATTTGGACAGTCAAATCGCTATGATTTTGAAAAAATCTTAACCCAAAAAAGTTCGAAAAATATAGATTGGTTTTTCAATACAATTATTGATTCTCGCGATATTATCGATTATAAATTCACTAATGTTTCGAGAACAGCAGACAGCGTTAAGTTTTCTGTTAAAAGCAAAACAGGCATCTACGCTCCTATTCCAGTTTACGGAACTAAGAAAAATGAAGTTGTTTTTAAAGAATGGATTGAGCCTAAAACCAAAGATTCTGTTTACGAATTTGAAAGAAAAAATGCGGACAAAATTGTAATTAACTATGATAATGAAGTTCCAGAATACAATCAGAGAAACAACTGGAAATCATTAAAACATGTTTCGTTAAATCGCCCTATAAAATTTAATTTTGCTAAAGATTTAGAAGATCCAAACTACAATCAGATTTTATATATCCCAACACTGAATTATAATTTATATGATGGTTTCACACCTGGAATTCGTTTTCAGAACAAAACCATTTTAGACAAGCCTTTTAATTTTGACATAAATCCTGCTTACTCTATAAATGCTGGAACATTTTCTGGCTCTTCAGCCTTCTCGTGGAATCAGTATTATAGACATAGCACTTTATTTAATGTACGTTATTCTATTAGTCAAAATTACTTTCACTACGCTCCAGATGCAACTTATTTAAGATTGAATCCGATGGTAGTGTTTCGCATTCGCGAAAAAGATTTTAGAGACAATAGAAAACAAACTTTTCTATTTCGCCAAGTAATAGTAAACCGTGAGGCTAGTGCCTATATTACTGATAATTCTGAGCCAAATTATTCTGTTTTTAATGCTCGATATGTTAATAGCAAAACAGAATTGATTGATCATTTTAGCTATATGAATGATTTACAATTTTCAAGCGGATTCGGAAAAATTTCAGGTGAAGTCGAATATAGAAGATTATTTCAAAACAATCGAAAGCTAAATTTACGATTATACGCTGGTACTTTTGTATATAATAAGACAAATTCAGATTATTTCAGCTTTGGTTTGGATCGCCCAACCGATTACTTATTTGATTATAACTTATTTGGAAGATCTGAGACCACTGGCTTTTTTAGCCAGCAATATGTAATTGCTGAGGGAGGTTTTAAATCACAATTAGAACCATCTTATGCTAACCAATGGATGACAACTTTAAATGTTAGTTATGCTGTTTGGAACTGGGTGGAACTTTACGGAGACGTTGGTTTTTTAAAGAATAAACACCAAAGCGAGTTTTTTGCGTACGATAGTGGCGTGCGTTTAAACTTGGTTCCAGATTACTTTGAACTCTATTTTCCGGTATATTCTAATAACGGATGGGAAATATCACAACCTAAATACAATGAAAAAATACGATTTATAATCACTTTTTCGCCAAAAACTTTAGTCACACTTTTTACCCGAAAATGGTTTTAATCAAATAAATTTTAAACAAAAACTTGCGAAATTATCAACAAAATTAAATTTTACATAAAAATCACTTAAAAAAAATACGTAGTTTTTTGAATTTGAATACAAATAATTAAATTATATTTAGTTTAAAGAATTATGATTATTGATTGTTTTTAAGTAATTTCGCGACATAAACAATGACCTCTCAAAATGATGATAAAAGAAAAAAGCAATACTACACTGACATTTGAAGATTTCAAAACTGAGGTATTGAATGACTACAGAATCGCTGTAACAAGCCGTGAATGTAGTCTTTTAGGTCGAAAAGAAGTATTAACAGGAAAAGCTAAATTTGGAATTTTTGGCGACGGAAAAGAAGTTCCTCAGCTAGCAATGGCAAAAGCTTTTAAGAATGGAGACTTCCGTTCTGGATACTATCGCGATCAAACTTTTATGATGGCTATTGGCGAATTAAATGCAAAACAATTTTTTGCTGGTTTATACGGTCATACTGATTTAGCTTTCGATCCGATGTCTGCGGGAAGACAAATGGGCGGACACTTTGTAACGCACAGTTTAAACGAAGACGGTTCTTGGAAAGATTTGACAAAACAAAAAAATTCAAGTTCTGATATATCTCCAACCGCTGGGCAGATGCCTAGATTATTAGGTTTAGCACAAGCATCAAAAATATATAGAGAAGTTGACGGAATCACTATTAAAGATAAATTTTCTGTTAACGGAAATGAAGTAGCTTGGGGAACTATTGGTAACGCAAGTACTTCTGAAGGTTTATTTTTTGAAACCATAAATGCAGCTGGAGTTCTGCAAGTTCCAATGGTTATGAGTGTTTGGGATGATGAATACGGAATTTCTGTTCATGCTAAACATCAAACTACTAAAGAAAATATCTCTGAAATTTTAAAAGGATATCAACGCGATGAAGATTCTAAAGGTTATGAAATCTTTAGAGTTAAAGGCTGGGATTATGCCGAATTGGTTTCGACTTACGAAAGAGCTGGAGCAATTGCACGCGAAGAACATATTCCTGTTTTAATTCACGTTAACGAATTAACTCAACCTCAAGGCCACTCTACTTCTGGTTCTCACGAACGTTACAAAAGTGCAGAAAGACTGGCTTGGGAAAAAGATTTTGACTGTATTCGTCAAATGCGTCTTTGGATGATTGCCATTAATATTGCTTCTCCAGAAGAATTAGCAGAACTTGATTTCCAATTAAAGAAAGAAGTTCTTGAAGCTAAAAAATATGCTTGGGATGCTTTTATTAATCCAATTATAGAAGAACAAAAAAATCTTCTTAATTTATTAGAACAAATTGCTGAAGCAAGCATTGATCATAAAGATAGAATCAAAAAATTAATTTCTGAATTGGCTGCAATTAAAGCGCCTTTAAAAAAGGAATTATTGGTTTATGCTAGAAAGATTCTTCGTTTTATTGAAGTTCCAAACAGCAAAGTTATTTTATCAAACTGGATTACCAACTTCTTGAATGAAACTCAAGAAAAATTCAGCAGCAATCAGCATTCTGAATCTGCTCAAAATGTATTTTCAGTAGAAAAAGTTCTTCCAAAATATGCAGAAAATGCAAAACCAGATTTGGACGGAAGAATGATTTTGCGTGATAATTTTGATGCTTTATTTGCGAAATATCCTGAGACTTTAATTTTCGGTGAAGATGTTGGAAACATCGGTGACGTAAATCAAGGGCTAGAAGGCATGCAGGAAAAATACGGTGAACTTCGTGTTGCTGATGTTGGAATTCGCGAAGCGACTATTATTGGTCAAGGAATCGGAATGGCTTTAAGAGGTTTACGTCCGATTGCTGAAATTCAGTATTTAGATTATTTATTGTACGCTATTCAGATCATGAGTGACGATTTAGCTACTTTACAATATAGAACGGTTGGAAAACAAAAAGCGCCGTTAATCATTAGAACTCGTGGACACCGTTTGGAAGGAATCTGGCATTCTGGTTCTCCAATGGGAATGATTATCAATGCGATTCGTGGAATTCACGTTTTGGTTCCAAGAGACATGACACAGGCCGCTGGTTTTTATAACACTTTGTTAGAATGTGACGAACCTGCTTTGGTTATTGAATGTTTAAATGGATACCGCTTAAAAGAAAAAACACCTTTGAATTTTGGTGAATTTAAAACACCAATTGGAGTTGTAGAAACTTTAAGAGAAGGTTCAGATATTACTTTAGTTTCTTACGGATCAACTTTAAGATTGGTTATGCAAGCAGCTAATGAATTAGCAGAAAAAGGAATTAACTGCGAAGTTATTGACGTTCAATCTTTACTTCCGTTTGATATTAGCAAAGACATTGTAAAAAGTGTTGCAAAAACAAATCGCCTTTTAGTAATTGATGAAGATGTTCCTGGTGGAGCTTCAGCATACATTTTACAGCAGATTTTAGAAGAGCAAGACGCTTACAAATATTTAGACAGCAAACCACAGACTTTGGCAGCAAAAGCGCACAGACCTGCATACGGAACTGACGGTGACTATTTCTCTAAACCTTCTGCAGAAGATATTTACGAGAAAATTTACGATATGATGCATGAAGTTAATCCTTCTAAATTCCCTGCTTTATACCAGTAATTTAGAATGTTTTAGATGTCTCGTCCTAAAATAAGTTGACAGTTTACAATAAAAATTTACATAAACCAGCCAGGCTTTCTTGGCTGGTTTTTTCATGTATAAAGTTAGGAGTTTTCATCATCAAACTTAGATGTGGTCTTTTTGTATTATATATAATTATTGACTCCTTTATAAGCTTTTCCAATGTGGCTCCATCCTGGCATTTATAAATTAAAAACTCATTTTTTAAAATTCCATTAATTCTTTCCGCTAATGCATTTTGATAGCAGTCATATCCATCTGTCATTGATGGTTTAATGTTGTGTTTGGCTAATACATTTTGATAAACCTTTGAACAATATTGCAAACCTCTATCAGAATGATGTATCAGCGGCAGTACCGATTTTCTACTCCTCACTGCCATTTTTAAAGCCTGAACTACACTTTCTGCATTCATATCATCACTAAGTTTGTAACCAACTATTTTTCTGCTGTAAGCATCAGTGACCAAGGAGAGATAATGAGTTTTTTGCTGTGATTTTATATAAGTGATATCACTTACGTATACTTGTTCAGGACGTTCAATTTTACATTCTTTCAAAAGATTATCATATTTGTGCAGCCAATGTTTTGAAAAAGTAGTTTTTGTATAGCTCTTTATTGGTTTTACAAGTAATTTTTCTCTTCTTAAATAATCAAAAAATGCATCTCGGCCTATCTTAATTCCCTTTTGTAAAAATTGATCACAAAGAATATGGTATAATTTACGAGTGCCAATACGAGGCATTTCCATTCTTATACCGATAACCAAATCTCTAACTTTGAGTAGCTCAGATTCTCTTAAAGCAATTCTGTTCTGCCCTTGATAGAAAGCTTGCCTGCTGATCCCAAACAATCGGCAACTTTTACATAAACTTATTCCTGCTTCTTGCCTGAGGCGGAAGATGGTTTGGGAGAAAACTTTTTTCGAATCTGAGTACCGTACTGACTATCAGAAATATCAATCATGGTATTAAGTATCTTATTTTTTAGCTGTTCATCTGCTAATTCCTTTTCAAGCCTTTTAATGGTTTGTGCCGGAGTTTCTTTAGATTTAGACATAAATAACAAGTTTGGTTTGCTCCAGTCTAAGTTACCAAATTTTCTGAGCCACACCAAAACTGTACTTCTTCCTTGTATTCCATAGTTTTTTTGAGCTTGTCTATAAGTCATTTCTCCTTTTTCGACTTGGGAAACTACAGCTAATTTAAAAGCCATGTTGTAATCCCGCTGGGAACGCCTGTCTCTTTTGTTTTCTTTATCTTTCATAATAAGTCAATTTAGTGTCAACTTATTTTAGGACGAGACAAGATATTAAAAAAAGCTCCAATATTTTGGAGCTTTTTTTGTTTCTGAGGAACGAAGGATCACACTCGTAAATCGACAAAGATTGGCGACATTCTATGCGTAGTTTCTAGTGTGATCCTTCGTTCCTCAGGATGACAAAATTGTGTATAATGATTAAAAATCAATTAATTAAATATCACGCAGCATAGCTCTCGCTCTTTCCAGATCTTCAGCCGTATCAATCCCAATACCCACATGTGTTGTTTCGACCATTTTGATACGTTTTCCGAACTCTAAATATCTTAACTGCTCTAACTTCTCAGAAGCTTCTAAAGTTTTCATTGGAAGGCTGTAAAAATCTAATAAAGCCTGTTTTCTAAAAGCGTAAATTCCGATGTGCTGGAAATATCGTACTCCAACATTTTTCTCTCTTGGATACGGAATTACAGAGCGTGAAAAATACAATGCAAACTGTGATTGATCTACGACCACTTTTACATTATTCGGGTTATTGATTTCATCTTCATTTGTGATTTCACGCATCAACGAAGCCAAATCAACCTTTTTATCGGGATCATTTTTAAAAACAGATAAAACTTGCGCTAAAGGTTCTGCTTCTGTAAAAGGTTCATCGCCTTGTACGTTTACTACAATATCGACATCGAGATCGGCAATAGCTTCAGCAATTCGGTCGCTCCCTGATTCGTGTTCTTTGATGCTCATAATCGCTTTTCCACCATTAGAAACAATTTCATCAAAAATTAGATCAGAATCAGTTACAACAAAAACATCATCGAATAGATTTGTTGCTACTGAAGCTTCGTAGGTTCTTAGAATTACTGTTTTGCCTCCCAAATCCTGCATTAGTTTTGCAGGAAAACGTGTTGAAGCATATCTGGCTGGAATTACCGCTATTATTTTCATTCTTATATTTTGCTGAGTTTAAAAAACTCAAAATTTAGTAATTTAATTTTCACCCGTTTTAAGTGTTTGCAAATATGCAAAAATTACTTTTAAATTTTCTGTTTTCTATTTCTGTAAAGGATGAAAATTATGTTCAATAATTTTCTTTCTACTAGCAAACAATACATTGATTATTATTAACAGCTTTGTTGTCTTATTTATTAAGACAACAAATTAAGCCAAAACTGTAACACGAAGATAAGTTGCGGGAATTAATGTAGAATTTGTGTCATTACTTTTGTTTTGGCTATTAACTAATCCTTCAAGTTTAGCATACAAATCAGAAGTTTTTCCATTTTGTTCTGCAGCTTCAAAAGCATTCATAGTTGGGCCATAGTAATTTTTTAATCGATTTAGCCACTCCGAAGGAGGGAATGCTGCTTTAAATGTAAAGGTATCTCTCTCAAAAGAAATATTTTCTTTAGGAACACCCGCATTTGTAAATCTTTCGATTACGTTATCCTCAATACCCCAAAGCATTGGGCTTACAAAACCCTCAGGAGGCGGTGGTGTAAATTCAGAACTAATCTTCAAGATTTGTGCAATCAACGTTGGATCTCCAGGTATCCAATTGCCCATAATAATTTTACCTCCAGGCCGTGTGACACGAACCATTTCTTTAGCAACATCAAAAGGTTTTGGAGCAAACATTGCCCCAAAAATGCTCATCGTAACATCGTAAGATTGATTTTTCAATTCATTCAAATCGGTTGCGTCACCTTCTTTAAATACAATATTAACCAATCCTTCCTTTTTTGCTCGAAGATTGCCAGCTTCAACTAAATTTCTTGCTATATCAACACCTAAAACATTGGCTCCTAGTTTTGCCGAAGGTATTGCGGTGGTACCGTCACCACAGCCGAGATCTAAAACGTTACTATTCTCTTTAATTCCAATTTTAGCAACCAATTCCGCACCACTTTCTCTCATAGATTCTGCAACGCGCGTAAAATCGCCTTTTTCCCATAATGCTTTGTTTGGATTCATCTTAGTTTTATCAGTGATTATAGTGCTGATGCCGCACTTTTACATAATTTGTAATCATCTTCTATCATTTTTTAAATTATCACCAGTTAATCACAAAAGGCATTTAAAAAACTAATTAAAAAAGAAGATACAAACCAAATAATCAACTGACAAACAATTACTTATGTAAAAATAAACAAATTTGCATGAAACATTTTACTATCTCACCAATTTATTTTTTAAACAAATTGTGTAGATTATAACTTTTAGACCATTATCACATAAATGGAAAACGATTGGAAAACAAATACTATTACAATATTTTTACCGAAGTCATACTCAACGAACCTGCCAAAAGTTTATCATTAAACAATTCCAATTCATCGTTTTTATCTTTTAAACCTAAAGTATACAACAACGGAAGATAATGTTCTGGCGTGGGAACTGCCAATTGAACAGCTTTATTAAGTTTTTCGAAATCAATTAACGGCTGAAAATTTCCGTCTAACAAATAATTATTTACGGTTTCTCTTGCTTCAATTGCCCAATCGTAACCGTAATTGTCTTTATCAAAATTTCTGAAATCAACCATTCTTAGGTTATGGACAATATTACCACTTCCGATAATTAAAACGCCTTTATAACGAAGTGCTTGCAGTTTCTGAGCCAATTCAAAATGATATTGTCCTGATTTAGTGTAATCGATGCTCAGCTGAATTACAGGAACATCTGCGTTTGGATATAAATGTTTAATTACGCTCCAAGCGCCATGATCTAATCCCCAATGTTCGTCTAATTCGACCATAACTGGATCCAAAATCTTCTTTGTTTCGACTGCCAATTCTGGACTTCCTTTTGCGGGATATTGCACATCAAAAAGCGCTTGCGGAAAACCTCCAAAATCATGAATCGTTCTTGGCATTTCCATCGAAGTCACTTTTGTTCCTTTGGTAAACCAATGCGCAGAAACGCATAAAATAGCATTTGGCTGCGGAAGTGTTTTTGCCAAATCTCGAAATCCAGTCACAAACTGATTCTCTTCAATAGCATTCATTGGACTGCCGTGTCCTAAAAATAGAACTGGCATTTTATCGGTATTCGAAAACGTAGATGAAATCGAATGTAAGTCGTTTAGTGTTGTCATTGCAAAAGCATTTATTGTTAGCCACGAATTCACGGATTTTTGTTTAAATAATTCGTGAATTCGTGGCTAAAAAACTATTCTTCAAAACTCTCGTCTTTAAATCCTATCAAATATAGCTTATTTTTAGCACGTGTCATAGCAGTATAAAGCCATCTAATATAATCAGTGTCAATGCCATTTGGAAGAAATGGCTGTTCGATAAAAACCGTATTCCACTGCCCCCCTTGCGATTTATGACATGTTATCGCGTAAGAGAATTTCACCTGTAAACCATTGAAATATTCGTTTTCTTTTACCTTTTGAAATCTCTTGTATTTGGTTGGCTCATCTTCATAATCTTTCATCACTTCTTCATACAAACGATTTGATTCTTCGTAAGTTAAAGAAGGCGATTCACTTGTCAAAGTATCTAAAATTAAAACCGTCTCAAAAGGTTTTTGCTCTGGATAATCGACCATTCTTATTTTTACTTTCGCAAACTTAAATCCGTACAATTCTCTGATTCCGAAAAGTTCTAAAACTTCGATAATATCACCGTTGGCAATAAATCCAGCTTCGTCGGTCTCTTTTAGCCAGAAATAATTGTTTTTTACAACCATTAAAAAATCTCCAACCGAAAGTTCGCTTTCTTTAAATAAAATTCGGCTTCTGATTTGCTCATTGTATTGATTTGCTCTTTTATTTGAACGAACAATAAAAGCAGTATCTTCAATACTATAATTGCTATATGCCGTATTAATCGCGTCCTGAATATCGTAACCGTCAGTCAATCGAACGATATCTTTAAACTTCTTTACATTGAATTTAAATTCGGTTATAAAACTTTCTTTCAGCAACTCACGCAATTCTGTTGCGTTGTATAAAATTCCTGAACTTTCTTCCTGACGCATTACTTCGTCCAATTCGATATGTTCGATTTCTTTATCGTAATGAATACCCAAAGTCTGAATATCAAGCGCTGGACTAATATCTAAATTCACAGGAGGCAACTGTGCCGTATCTCCCAAAAGAATCATTTTGCAATTATTTCCAGAATATACATAATTAATCAAGTCGTCCAGAAGCGAACCGCTGTCTAAAGTACTATCTGAAATCATCGAAGCCTCATCGACGATAAAAATGGTGTTTTTATGTTTGTTGACTTGTTTGGTAAAAGCGACTCCTCCGCCAGAAGATTTCTTAGGAAAATAGATCTTTTTATGAATTGTAAATGCAGGATTATTCGAATAATTGGCAATTACTTTTGCAGCGCGTCCCGTTGGTGCAAGCAAAACGTATTTTTTGTTGATGTCGCCTAAATTATTGACAATAGTCGAAATAACGGTCGTTTTTCCTGTTCCAGCATATCCTTTCAAAACGAAAATTGTATCATTTTGAGGTTCGGTTAGAAAAATCGCAATTTTCTGAAAAAAAATATCCTGTTTGTAAGTTGGAGCAAAAGGAAATCGTTTTTGTAAAATACCGTAAAACTGTGCAGAATTCATAAAGTAATATTGAAACACAAAGGTCGACTTTTTTAATTTTAAATTCCAAGAATCAAATTCCAAATTCCAAACTTTAAAATTTACTTGCAATTATGCTCAATATTCAAAAAAACAAGCAAATTACATTCATAAAAAACACAACTTATTAACTTTCAAATAAATACACTTTTTCTTAACCTTCTTTTAAACTTAGATTGAAATTGTTTTTTGAAATTGCAATTATAATTGTTCCTTTTTAATTTGTAAGTTTGTGGTCGCTTAAATTCTTTCTTGATTTAAAACAGGTAACGAATTGTAAATCAACTATGTCATTACAAAATACTAACATTACTTCAAAAAATTACAGAAAACTTTCTATTCAGGTTTCACTGACTGGATTTTCATATTGCTGTTTTGATACTTTAAATAATATTATTACTTCTTTTAAAGAAATAAAGTTTGACACGTCAACTAAAACCGCAAAAATTGAAGATTTATTCAGCGAGGCATTCAAGAATAATCCTGAATTAAAAGAGACTTACGACGAAGTAATGGTTATTCATAATAATAATCTTTCGACTTTTGTGCCAACTGCTTTGTTTGATGAAAACTATTTAGGGAGTTATCTTCAATACACAAAAAAAGTATTTGAAACGGATTTTTTCACTTTCGATCAAATTCCAAACTATCAAATGAATTCTGTTTATATTCCATACATAAACATCAATAATTTCTTGATTGACAACGTAGGATCTTTTGATTACAAACATGCTAATACAATTTTGGTCGAAAAAATTCTGGACAATTCGCGCAATAATGACGATAAGAAAATGATCGTGAATTTTAATCCTGAGAATTTCGAAATTATTGTGGTTCAAAATCAAAAGCTTCTGTTATTCAATTCTTTTGAATATCATACACCAGAAGATTTCATTTATTATGTTCTATTTACAGCTGAACAATTGAGTTTGAACCCAGAAAGTTTTAAATTAGAATTACTGGGAACAATTACAGAAAATGACCCTTATTTTGAAATTGCTTACAAATATGTTCGCCATATTTCTTTTCTAGACGTTGCTAAACTTAAGGAAAAGAACAATTTTACAACTGCTCAAAATCAAAAACATTATATCTTATTTCAATCATGAGAATCATTTCAGGAAAATACAAAGGACGCAGAATTTTTCCGCCAAAAAATCTACCTGTTAGACCAACGACTGATATGAGTAAAGAAGCATTGTTTAATGTTTTGAATAACCATTTTAGTTTTGACAGCTTAAAGGTTTTAGATCTTTTTTCGGGAACGGGAAACATTAGTTACGAATTCGCTTCACGCGGAAGCGCTCCTATCACCTCTGTTGATGGTGATTTTGGTTGCGTTAAATTTATTAAACAAGTTTCGTCAGAATACGATTTTGATATTGCTGCAACTAAAAGCGATGTTTTTAAATTCTTAGAAAATTCTAAAACAACTTACGATATTATCTTCGCAGATCCGCCTTACGGATTAGATCAGGCGACTTTTGAAAAGATTGTTTTGACAGTTTTTGAAAGAGGTTTGCTTGAAGATGACGGAATGATGATTATTGAGCATTCAAAATATACAAAACTTGAGCATATGAGTAATTTCTCGTTTCAGAAAAGTTACGGCGGTTCTTTCTTCAGTTTTTTTGAACTAAATTCAACCGATGATGACGAAGAATTACCTCACGACCTTTCAATAAAAGAATCTGAAGAAGACGAAGGATAGTTTTTTTCATTTTTTAATATATTGCCCTCTTGTAATGAATTTTACAAGGGGGTTTCTTTTGACTAATTTTTAAAATCAAAAATGTCTTAATATATTATAAAAAAGTCCTAAACGGTTATTTCTGTATAGATTTTCTACATTTTTTTGTATAAAATTCAAATCATGAAAAAATTCCTTTTATCACTTGCTTTCATTTCCTTAATCTCTTGTTCGAAAGATGATGATTATAAAGAAAAAAAATACAACGGACCACGATATATGGATCCGCCAGTTTGGATTCAGGGAACTTGGAAAGACAACAAAGACAGAATGATTCAATTTACTGAAGACAATTTGTTATACAAATATCCTATGCAAAAATATACTTCTGCTACTACTGAAATATTTGATTATGAAAGATATTACTTAAAAGAGTATGGTAATTATCAAAATCCAAATGTTCAGGAAGTTGAATTAATAGATTATTATAGCATAAAGTATAATTGCCTAAATGATGCACCAAGCAAAAAATTTAGTTTTATACGAATATCAGAATCTGAAATTGAATCTACAGGTTTAATGCCTGGAATATATATAAAACAATAACTTAAAAAGAAGAGAAAACTCTTAAAATTAAGAGTTTTCTCTTCTTTTTATTTCTTTGATGGCTTTTTTACTCCTAGATAAAAAGAAAGTCCCACTCCAAAACTATCATGTCTTTCATATTGAAAATTTTCATGAGAAATCTTGCTTAAGCCTTTCGTTAGATTTATTCGATTATAAGAAGCACAAATTGCAATCGAATTTGAATTATTCTCAGAAAGAAAAATTTCATAGCCAATTTCTATTCCAAAATAAACTTGCCAGCTTGAAATACTTCGCTCTTCATCAAAAGAATGGGAAGGATAAAAATAATCAGTGCTACTGAAATTTTCTGTTGCTCGTATCCGCGCTAGATTCAATTTTGGCATTATATAATAAGTAAACGTCTTTTCTTCATACTGATCTAAAAAAACATTATAAAGTTTTAAACCTAAACTAGTATTTATAGCAGAACCTTTTGTAGACAGTTTTTCTAAAACATAATTATCATAATCATAATGTTCTTTGTCTTTATTATCAGAGTTTAAATAACTTGCTGAAAGCTGAAAAGCTAATGATGGAAAATCTCCGTGATCTATTCCTGCCTCTACACTTCTTATTGTTCCAGTATTTTTATTCCCAAAATACATAGAATAATTACCAAAAGCTCTCATTTCTTGAGCTTTAACATTAAAAAAACACAATAAAAATAGTAGGCATAAAACAGCATTTCTTAGATTATAAAATTTCATCATTCAAATATTTAATTTTAAATTAAATATTCAAAAATCATTCCAAAAAGAAAGAATTAACTTACTTTTTTTTCGTCAGCGTTCGAATCATCATAGAAATTTTTTATTAGATTACTTTTTAATTCCAAAATAATAACTAATTCCTGCTCCAGCTAATAAAGTGCCATAATCTGTATTGTTGTAAGGAAGTCTATTTAAAGTTTTTCCCATATTAGTTTTATTTACTGTAACACTTAGAGCTATAGCATCTGAATTAAATATTGGAAATTCCATTCCAAGAGTTAAACCAAAAGAATGCTGCCAATCTGCTCTGTGTCCTTTTTGAATTAAATTATTCTGTGGATCATCATAATCAATAAATTGATAATTCCCATTAGCAACAATTCTTGACATGTTTATTTTGGGAACTATGTAATACCAGCAGGCGGCGCTATCAAAAGTTTCTCCGCTATACCAAAAGTATATTTTAGGTCCTACATTAAAGTTTAGCATATAAACATCTCCAGATAGTTTTTCTAAAGTATTAGTGTCAAAATCATAAAACTCTTGATCGTTGAGTCCCATAAGAGAATAACTAAGGCTTACTTCTGGCTTAAATAAAGGATGGAACTCAAATTCTGCTCCCCCACCAATATAGACAATTGCACCTTTTTTAAAATCATTGCTAACACTATAAGCCGTAACATTTCCGAAACCTCTAATAGCTTGGGCTTTTCCGGCTGAAAACGACAACACTAATAAAATAAATAAAACTCCTTTTTTAAGATTACAAAACTTCATTATTCAAATATTTAATTTTAAAAAATCAAATATTCAAAAACCATTCCAGAAAAGAAAGAATTAACTTACTTTTATCTAATCCTATTTTCACTTTCATTAACGCTTTTTTCTTTAAACTCAGAATCTTTTACTTTCCCAAAAGAATAACGAATTGCAATCGAAATCTCATTTGCATCGACCAAATATTTAAACTTCGAATTTATATTGTTTACCGTAAAACCATCGGTATAACTCGTGGTTTTAAAAATATCATTGTAATTTAAAGTACAATTCCAGTTTTTGCCAAATGCTTTTGCAAGCGACAAATCGACTATAAAATTAGCTTTTCGTTCAAAAATTCCATCGTTTTGTTTTGTCATTCCCCAAAAAGATAAAACGAAAGTAAAATCTTTAGGTAATTTAAATGTATTATTGGAGTAATAATATAAATATGGTTTTGAAGGATGTAAAACTGCTGTATCATCTTCAACCTTACTTTTTACAAAAACCAAATTATTTGTTGTTGTCCAGAATTTATAGGTAAATGGAAGTGATAAATCTATTGTAAAACCCGTTTCTCTCTTAAAATTAATATCAGTAATCATCAGCACATTTGTTTCTTCATTAAAGATAAAACTCGGATTGGTCACGTTTTTGGTTTGAAAATAACTCAATTTTAAAGTTTTATCCAGATATTGAAATGAACTCGAAACTTCATCCACAAATGCCGGACCTAAATTTATACTGCTTCCATACAAAAAATACGGATTGATGTAAGTTGCTATTTGGCTTAACGAAGAATATTTTGGCCTCTCAATACTTTTCGCATAATTTACATTGATGCTTTTTGTACTATCAATGGAAAGTGTAAAGTCGGCTTTAGGAAATAAATTAGTGTAATTTTTATCAATTGAAGGAGAAGCTTCTGTTCTAAACTTTGAATACACATTTGTGTTTTCTGTTCTTAATCCGAATGAAAAATCGATCTTTTTTAGTTTTCCCGAAAACTGAATATAGGCCGCCAAGTTTTCTTCTTTAAAATCATAATTTGAAACAGCACTTTCATTTTTTTCAAAATCAAAAATCGTTGCATCAGATTTTGATTTCGCTTTTAAATACAATCCGCCGTATTCCAGATTCATTTCATTTTTAAACCTTTTCTCCAAATCAATTCTTCCCGAAAAAACATCAACATTAAATTTCTGATCACGGTTTTGCGACAATTCAAAATTGGTTTCATTATAATTATTGGCCACTAAACTTTCTAAATGCTGATTAAAATTTGAATATTGAAAACCAGCAAATAACTGTGTGTCAATCGATTTAATCTTTTTAGAATAATTCATAAAACCATTTACAAAATTCTTTTTACTTGCATTATCACTTAAAGTAAAAACATTGTTTTCCTTATTTTGATTTTTATTGTACGTAAAAGTATTGATGTCGAAAGTATCATTTTGGAGTTTTCCATTTACATTAATTGAAAAATAATCTTCCTCTTTTATTTTGTAAAACACGCCACCGCCAAAAATATATTGATTGCGTTTTGTATTTGCCATTACATCATAATTAGAAACAATCGAAGCTTTTGGAATCTCATATTCTAAAGTATGATTTTCCCAAGGATTCAATTTATTATAATTGAAATTGGCTTTCCATTCTAATTTACCTTTTTTAAAACTGGAATTAAAACCTAAATAATTATTGTAATTTCTTTTAAAAGATGCCACCTCAGAAATTTCAGTTTTAAAGCTGTCTTTTTTACTTAATTTTCTTGTGACTAAAATCACTGCGCGGCCTTCGGCTTCATATTTTGAAGACGGATTTTTAATAATTTCAACTGTTTTAATATCAGCAACTGTTAAAGCATTCAAATCGTTTATGGTTGCTTTTTGTCCGTCAATATAAATCAAAGGATTTCCTTTTCCAACAATCGAAATACTTTCACGATCTGTACTTACTTGAACCGATGGAAGCTTTGAAAGCAAATCAATAGGATTTGGAATTGTACTGTAAACCGAATTGGCAACATCAACTTTTATATTTCCGTGTGAGTTTGTAAACGTTTTTTTCTCCTGACTGATTACAACTTCATTTAATTGATTTGAAATCGAATCTTTTGGAGTTTCATTTTGAGCATTTGCCATAAATGAAAGGAAAAAAAGTAAAATTGCAACAAGCAGTTTTAATGGCAGATAAATATTCATTTTAAAATTGATAATGGTTAGCATTGCTGCAAAAATGCTTTGAAAACCTACTTCTGAAAGTTAATCGTAGGTTAATGCAAGGTTAATCTGCTATTTGTTTACTAAAAACTGTATTTTTGAAACAGATTTTCAAACGGATATGAAACAAAAAATCAATTTACTAATCGCATTTTCTATTGTCGCATTAATTGTACTGACGGCTGTGCAATGCTATTTGGTAAAAACCACTTATGACTACAAAGTGGCACAGTTTCATACACAAATCAAAAATGAAATTGCGCAGATTACCAATGATTACAGTGATATCGATTCTGTTTTAGTTTCTAAAAAAGAAGCGTTATACAAAAGCCTTTCTGAAAATTATATGAAAGGTAAAAACACCAAATTGAACGTAAAAAATGGTGTTTTAAAAAATGATTTTCAAAGGGCTTTAACGAAGGAAATTCAGCGGAGATTTGAAAGGGATTTGCCAAATTTCAAAATTGATTTTGCAATTGTACTCAACAAATTTATTCTTTATAAAAGCACTCAAAAAGTAGACACTATTTTCTCTGAAAAGCCATTTATAAAAAACAAGCTTTATGGAAATTTAGCTTCTTTAAATCAAGCTTTTTTGGTTCGAAATTATGTTGGAACGACAAACGGAACTTTTGAAAATCAAGAATATCAATTATTGACTGAAGATTCGATGTATGTTTCGGTTATCGATTGGGAAATAATCATTTTAAGACGAATGACAATTATTTTGATTTTATCCCTTATCTCTATTACAACCTTGATTAGTCTTTTTATAATTGCGATAAAAGGATTAATTAAACAAAAAAAAGTGAGCGATGTTAAAACCGATTTTATCAATAATATAACACACGAACTTAAAACGCCTTTGGCAACTTTAGGAATCTCAACAAAGATTTTAGAGCAAAAAAACATTCGTGATAATGACGAAAATTTCAATGCGATTGTCAATACCATTTCACGTCAGAACAATCGTCTTCAGAATTTGATTGATCAAGTTATGGCAAATTCTTTGGCTGAAAATGAAATTGAATTGCAAAAAGAAAAAATCGAAATAGAAAATTTTATGCTTTCTATTATAAATGATTTTAAAATTACTTTTCCTAAAATCAACCTAAAAACCGATTTTCAAACGGAGAAAACTATTTTGGTTTTAGACAAATTTCATTTGACAACGGCTTTCTTAAATGTCTTAGAAAATGCTGTAAAATATGGTTCGAACACGATTACAGTAAAAACTAAAATCGTAGAAAACCAATTTTCTATTAGCATTGAAGATGATGGAATTGGTATTGCTAAAAACAAACAATCGCTTCTTTTTGAGAAATTTTATCGTGTAGAACAAGGAAATCTTCACAATACAAAAGGCTTAGGATTAGGTTTGTATTATGTTAACCAAATCGTAAAAGCGCACCAAGGTTCTATTAGCGTTATTAGCGATTTAGGAAAAGGAACTCAGTTTACTATTTTATTAAAAGTTTAATTCCCTTATTTTGAAAAGATTACTTTTAGCCGAAGACGATTTTGATTTTGCCGCGATTTTAAAACAATATTTAGAACTGCATCAATTTGAAGTAATCTGGGCAGAAAATGGCGAAATAGCTTTAGACTATTTTAAAAACCAGACTTTTGATATTTGTATTTTTGATGTAATGATGCCCAAAATGGATGGGTTTTCATTGGCCGAAAAAATAATTACCATCAATCCCGAAATTCCCTTTATTTTTCTAACTGCAAGAAAGTTAAAAGAAGACAAAATCATTGGCTTGAAACTTGGCGCAGACGATTATATTGCGAAACCTTTTGAAGTTGATGAATTGGTTCTTCGTTTACAGAATATTTTAAAAAGAATTGATCAAAAAAGAAGTTTAGAAGGAAATAATATAATTGAAATTGGTTCGTATATTTTTGATAATGAACGATTAACGCTTAATAATAAAAATCACGTTCAGCAACTTACAGAAATGGAAGCTTCTCTTATTGAGTATTTATATCTAAATCACAATCAGTTATTAAAAAGAGATCAAATTTTAATGTCGGTATGGAAAAAAGACGATTATTTCTCAGGTCGAAGTATGGATGTTTTTATCAGCAGGCTTAGAAAATATTTCAATTCTGATCCAAAAATTAAGATCGAAAGTGTTCGCAATATTGGCTTAGAATTTAAAATAGAAAAACCTTGATTCGTCAAGGTTTTTCTATTTTAATAGGAGAATTATTTTCCAATTACCCAACCTAAAGTAAAGTTTCCGGCAGGAATAAATTGAGTTTCGTATTTGTCAAATTGAACTCCGGGACCAACACTAAATTCTAAATTAAATCTTCCTTTATAAGTACGTTGCAATCCCCAAAGCACCGCAACTGCAGTTGAGGGGACATAATTAAAATGCTCTGAATTCCCTGTAAGAGGTTTGAAATAGTAAGTAGCATTTAATGCTAAATAATTTCCAGAATTGCGCTCTGTTCTTTTACCTTTATTTGCTCTTTTTTGTAAATTATAATAATGGCGAAATTGTTCTGTAATTAATGGAGCAATATAAGTATTTGATTCTCCATAATAGTCATTGTAACTATAGCCTATACCCAAAGCAACCTCAGAATAAAGTGTGTTTTTTTCTGAAAATCCGTGTTCATAAACGAAACCAGGAAATAGCAAATTGATTTTAAATTGATTTTTAGCAACGGAAACTGGAGCTTCTTCTTGCGCTTGAACTGCGCTAAATGGAATAATAAATAAGAGTAATAAAAAGTAGTTTTTTGTCATTATATCAATTGGTTAGTTGAGGCAAAAATAACAATTAAACCATGCGAAATTCTCAAACTCAGTTTTATTTTCTTACAATTCTATCCTTGAAATCATATAATTTTCATAAACAATTGTATAACAACATGTAAGGTTCTAGAGTATAACTTTGTTATAAACTTTTAAATCTAACAATCATGAACCTAAAAAGATTTTTCGGAGGATTATTAACGATTCTCGGAATTGTAGGACTTATTTATACGGCCGTGATTTTTGCTGATACATCGGGCGAAACCAGAGATATAAAATCATTAATTATTTACGGAATATTAGGAATCGTATTTTTTACTTCTGGAATTAGTTTGGTACGTACAACAAAAGACGAATCTTAGACCTAAACATTTTAGAAACACATAGAGATATAAACTTATAATTGAAAAGTCGTTTCACTTAAATTGGCAATCAAATTACCAAGTCTGAAAGCAAGCTTTTCAAATAATTTAGTTTTATGTTTCTATGTGTTTTGCATTTGTATTACTTCATTAAAATTGCAGCAATTTTTTCGTAAAGCGGTGTTTTTAATCCATACTTTTTTCCTTCGTTTACTACAAATTGTGTAAGCGAAATTACTTCTGTATTCTTTCCTGCAAGTAAATCCCTGTGCATAGATGATGTTGCTTCTTTTGGCGATTTTTCCAATTTTACAACAGATTGAGCAACAATATCATGTGGCAGTTTTAAGCCTTTCGCTCTCGCTACATCTTCAATTTCGTGAAGCAATTCTATATACGTTACTTTAGATTCAGAATTACTTAAAATCTGTCCAATATTCTGATTCAAGTAAGAAGTGGCAGAAGCTAATGCAGAAATAAAAATGAACTTTTCCCAAACGGTTTCTTCAATATTTTCAACCAAGTAGCTTTCTATTTTTGCTTTTTCAAAAATAATATGCAATTCTTCTAAAACGGCAAAAGGAGTCGTTTTTGATCCAAAAAATACTTTTTCGTAAAAACCAATCTTACGTATTGTTCCTGGTGAAAAAATCATCGAAACGATATAAACACAGCCCTGAAGCACTTCATTTTTAGGAAATATTTTTTTAATTCTTTCTTGTGCATCGACACCATTATATAATGGCAGAAATACTGTTTCCGCTTTTACACAATCTTTTAAAGAAGTCAAACTTTCTTCAATATCGTATGTTTTGGTAGCGCAAATCAAATAATCTAAAATTCCAATTTCTTCTGGATTATTAGAAACCAAATCTGGAAAAACAACTGTTTCGGTTTCGTCCGTAACAATTTTCAATCCGCTTTCTGTAATGGCTTTTTGTGTTTCGCCACGTGCAATAAAAATAATCTCTACATTATCAATGCTTTTATATGCTTTCGCTAAAAGTCCACCAAAGTAACCTCCTACGCCACCAAGCCCTAAAATTCCTATTCTTGTTTTCATGATAATTTAATTAATGCCACGAAGGCGCTAAGTCGTAAAGTTTTTTTGAATCTAGTAAAGTAATTTTAAGCCCAAAGGAAAAACAAAAACGTACCGCCTTTGTGTCTTCGTGGCTAAAACAAAACTATTCCTCTAAAACTGGATTCAAATTTAATTCTGTAAAATCTCTTTCTGTTTTCGAAATGATGATTGTCGCCACAGTATTTCCAATCAAATTGGTAATTGCTCTGGCTTCGCTCATAAATTTATCAACTCCCAATAAGAACGCCAAACCTTCAACTGGTATTTTATGCAACGCTGTTAAAGTCGAAGCTAAAACAATAAATCCGCTTCCTGTAACTCCTGCCGCACCTTTCGAAGTAATCATCAAAATTCCGATTACAGTTAGAATTTCAAAAAAACTTAAATGCACATCATACAATTGCGCGATGAAAAGTACCGACATCGAAAGATAAATCGAAGTTCCATCGAGGTTAAAAGAATAACCTGTTGGAATCACCAATCCTACAACCGATTTACTGCAACCCATTCTTTCCAGTTTGACCATAATACTTGGTAAAGCCGCTTCAGAAGATGAAGTTCCTAAAACCAATAAAAGTTCTTCTTTTATATATTTTAAAATCGAAAAAATACTGATTTTATAATATCTCAAAATACTTCCTAAAACAAGAAACACAAAAAGTGCCATCGTCAAATAAACGCAAAGCATCAATTTTCCTAACGGAATTAAAGTTGCTAAACCAAATTTACCAATTGTATAGGCCATTCCGCCAAAAGCTCCAATTGGCGCCAGATACATTACATATTTTAAAGCCGTAAAAACGACTTTCGAAAATCGCTCTAAAACCAAAATGGTCTGTTCTCTTTTTTGATAGAAATTCAAGGCGATTCCGCAGACAATTGCAGCGAGCAAAACTTGTAACGTAAAATTAGACAAGAAAAACTGCAACCACGAAAAATGTTCAGAAGCACCTTTTGTATATTGACTAGCATCGCCAAAAGTTAAACCTGATTTATCAATTTTTCCTGGTTTAAAAATATAGGCAACTGCAACGCCAATTGCCAGTGCAACAGTCGAAACTACTTCAAAATAAGCCAAAGCTTTAACGCCAATTCTTCCCACTTTCTTTAGATTTCCCATTCCTGAAATTCCTAAAACAATAGTCAAGAAAATAATTGGGCCAATAAAAAGGGAAATTAGCTGAATGAACTTCTTCCCTAGAAATTCCATTTTTACGCCATTTTCTGGCGAAAAATGTCCAAGTAAAATGCCAGCAATAATGGCAATTAAAACCCAAAAAGTGAGATTCGTCAATACTGAATGGGAAAGACTTTTCTTGGTTTTAGGAGAAGGATTTGGAGTGGTTATATTCATGAAAAAATGATTAGATAGTTTCACAAATATATAAAAAATGCAGACCTGTAAGCCGGATTCTGTTCTTGTCTGGTTTTGCAACAAGACAATACCTTATCATTTATCTAGATCCACCATTACTGATGGACTCAATCTACCTACCCTTCGGCAACGAACGAGAAGCCCTTAAATGCCGATATACTTGGTATTTCACCGCATAGAGTTTACCTGGTTTCACTACAGCATTACCTGTACATACTTTCTGCTGCACTTGTCCTAATCCCTTTCGGAACCGACGGGCGTTACCCGCTATGCTTCTCTATGGTGTCCGGACTTTCCTCCCTCCCGATGAATCGGGACGACGATAAGGCGGTCTGCGCTGCAAAAGTAGCGATTTATGAACTAACAATAATGATTTTAAATTTCAGATTTTATGACTTTCACGCTAACTTTTTAATTTTAAAATAGTTATCTTTAGAAATCTATTATTAATAAATTCAGTTTATCATGAAAAGAATGTATCATTACGCAACTGTTTCAAAAGCTTTAGATCAATTGAATGAAAAAGGATTTACATGCGATTTTAATCGAAATGCTGATGCGATTAAAAAAAATCCTGAAAAATTTGAAATTGTACATGTGTATCGATACGAGGGGAATTCGGACCCAGCAGATGAGGCAGTTGTATACGGAATTAAATCGACTTCTGGCAAAAAAGGAGTTTATGTTGCTGGCTTTTCAGCCGATTCAGATCAGGAGACAGCAAAATTTTTATTTGATTTAAGTATTAGAGGACGTTAGAAAATCAAGTAAAAAAATGAGAACAAAAAAATTATTCAATAATCTATGCCATTCCTAGAAACGGAATTCAAACCTTTCTAGGAATGACATAAAACGTTATCAAAATTTACTTTTCAAATCCATTCTTCCATGAAGAATTCTTATAATTTCAATTTCTCCCTTTGAAATAATCTGATAAAATAAAATGTGTTCGTTAGATTTATAACCCAATAATTTTTCTGTAACATTATCGTATTTCTTTCCAAGATTAGGATTTTCAGCAACTTCCTGACACGAATCTAAAAGTAATAAATAATACTTATCGGCTTGTTTTTCTGACCATTCATCAAAAGTATAATTCCAAATATCAGCTAAATCTTCAACAGCTTTATTTGTCAAATAATATTTAGCCATTTTTTCTCTTTGCTTTTAAACTTTTAAGCTGTTCTTTCGGATCAAAATTTTCGGCACGTCCACTATTAACTCCATCCTGAATTGCTTTTTTTAAAACAATCAATTTACTTTCTTCTTCTTCCAAAAGTCTTAATCCTGCCCTAACAACTTCACTAGCATTCTTATATCTTCCGTCTGAAAGACTATTTTCAATGAAATTTTCAAAATGATTTCCAAGCGATATTGAAGTATTTCTTCCCATAACTTTTTCTTTTAACAATGTAAAGTTACCAAAAATTGGTAATTATTCATAATTAACTTAATTAATTTGTTCCTTGTAATGACATAAAATCACAACAAAAAAGTCCATCATTAAGACAGACTTTTTATAACACAACATATGTAAAATTATGCTGTTGGTATTTTTAACTTCCAGCCAGGTTTAATCAAGTCTGGATTTGAGATAATGTCTTTATTCGCTTCAAAAATATCTTTCCAAGAAATACCGTAAGCCGCAGCAATTTTAGATAGCGAATCCCCTCCTTTCACAATATATTCTTTTGTTGCACCTTCTGTAACTGCAATATTCATTACAACATCTGCCGATCTGTATTCAGGATCAATTTTTTCGTACGCATTCCAAAGTTTTTCCTTATCAGAAGCCGATTTAGCTGTACCATCAATATAGAGCACATTATCGTGTTCTCTTACCAGCAAATTAACAATTCCAATTTCGGATGCTAAATTTACTACCTCTCTGTATTTATCTTGCAAACTCATAACCGCCCTATTTAATAGTTAATTTATTGTCTACTTTCTTGGGATGCAATTCTTGAATACTTTGTATTAAAGGCTGCAATCTATCTTTTGCAATTTCTCCCGAAAGTGTAACAACACCTCCAACAACAGTTGCGCTAACACCATCATAAGCATCAACTACTTTACTGACAGCTTTATCCAAATCGGTATCTGAATTAATTACAACAGTAGCTGCGGCTGGCTCTTGATTTGCTCTTTTAATTTCGCAGGTGTTCACAACAGATTTTACGCCTTTGGTTGCTCGAACACTTTTTTCGATATTTTTTTTGAAGTTTTCATCATCACAAGTTCCTGTAATAGTGGCAACACCTTCATGAACTGTAACTTGAATTTCTGGAGTATCGCTTAATTTTTCACTGATTGCTTTTTCAATTTCTGCATCTTTTGGAGCACAAGCTATTAAAGAAATCGCAAGTCCCGTTCCTAATAAAATTGATCTGATTTTCATGATAATCTCTTTTAATAATTACTTTTTTAAAATTAAATAGATTAACTATCAAAAGATTATATGATATTGTTACGGATTTTATAAGTTTTCCAGTAAAAGAATAAATAAAAACGTCTTTTTATATAAAATATAACGTTAGGAACTCAAACTCAATCTACTCAAAAAGCTTCTAAAAGTTTTATGATTTTCAGATTTGTGATTTGGTAATTTTCAGACTATATTTGCTATCGAATAAAAAAGAATATGGAACAATTTGTAGTATCGGCACGTAAATATCGCCCGCAGACCTTTAAGGATGTTGTGGGACAAAAAGCCATTACAAACACTTTGTTGAATGCTATTGAAACCAATCACTTAGCTTCTGCTCTTTTATTTACAGGACCGCGTGGAGTTGGTAAAACTACTTGTGCGCGTATCTTGGCTAGAAAAATAAATCAGCCTGGATATGACGACCCTACAGAAGATTTTGCATTTAACGTTTTTGAGCTAGATGCTGCTTCAAACAACTCGGTTGATGATATTCGTAACCTTATCGATCAGGTTCGAATCCCGCCACAAACTGGACAATACAAAGTATATATCATTGACGAGGTCCATATGTTGTCTTCGGCAGCTTTTAATGCTTTTCTTAAAACGTTAGAAGAACCGCCAAAACATGCTATTTTCATTTTAGCAACAACAGAAAAACACAAAATCCTTCCTACGATTTTATCTCGCTGTCAGATTTTTGATTTCAAAAGAATTACGGTAAAAGATGCTAAAGAACATTTAGCTGATGTTGCTGAAAGTCAAGGAATCGTTTTTGAAGATGATGCACTGCACATTATTGCTCAAAAAGCAGATGGTGCAATGCGTGATGCTTTGTCAATTTTTGACCGTGTAGTTTCTTACTGCGGAACAAACTTAACTCGTCAAGCCGTAACCGAAAACCTAAACGTTTTAGATTACGAAACTTATATTACTGTTACCGATTTAATTCTAGAAAATAAAATTCCAGATCTTTTAGTAGCATACAATGATATTCTTGCTAAAGGTTTTGACGGACATCATTTTATTGCTGGTCTAGCATCGCATTTTAGAGATTTATTAGTGAGTAAAACTCCTTCGACTATTGCTTTATTAGAAGTTGGAGAACAAGCTCAGCAAATGTATGCGGTTCAATCTCAAAAATGTTCTCAGGAATTTTTATTGAAAGGAATTGACCTTGCAAATGACTGCGATTTAAAATACAAATTAAGTCAGAATCAACGACTTTTAGTTGAATTATGTTTGATGCAATTAGCCTCTATCAACTTTGATGGAGAAAAAAAAAAGCTGAGCAATTCATAATTCCGCCAACTTATTATAAAAATGGAAGCTTTTCTATTGTTGAAGTTGTAAGTCCAAGCAAAGAAAATCAAAATACAAAAGCACAAACAAGTTCGGAAGAAAATGCAAATAGCAATGCTACTAATACTGCTGTTGTAAATACTCCAAACACAGTTCAAACTCCAGCTGAAACTCCAATAGTTCAGGCTCAGGAGACTCCTAAAATAGATACAAGTGGTTCTCCAAAAGTTTCAGCTTTTTCTCTTGCCAGTATCCGTAAGAAAAAAGAATTAGAAGCAAGCAGTAAATCGTATGTTAAGCCATCTTCTGTTTTACCGACCGAAGAGTTTAACGAAACCGATATGCGTCTTCATTGGAACAAATATGCCGAACGTTTAGGTCAAAAAGGTCTCAAGATCATGGAATCGATTCTATTGATTAGTGATCCTGTTCTGAACGGAACAACAATTTCTTATGAATTGCCAAATGAAGGATCGAAACTAGAATTTGAAAGTCAGATGAATGGTTTGTTAGGGCATTTAAAAGGCCATTTACATAATCACGATATTACAATTGAAGTAATTGTAAATGAACAGGCTGAAACGAAAAGAACTTACAACAACCAAGATCGATACAATCGTTTCTTGGAAATCAATCCAAACATCGAGCTTTTGCGTTCTACATTTGGATTGGATTTGAAGGATTAATTTTTTTTTAATAGCCACAAATTCACGAATTTTTCTTTTTTATGCTATTTTTTTCTGTTTCGTGTTACTAAATAATTACTCCAATTATTTATTTTTGAACCCGAAATTATAGACTTTATCTAGCCATTTTTTTCGTTGTTCTTCATTAGAACCTTTTACAATTCCAATATAACTTACTTTAACCGGTTTTACACCGCAAAATTCTAAAGTAGATTTCTTTAATTGATTCACGCTAGGTCTTCCAAAAAACAAACGATAATACCAGCTTGGCTGATCTAAAGTTGTAATAATATGTGCTGTTTTACCTTTTAGTAATTTATCCCACCAAACTGAATTTTCGCGATACTGAAATGCCATTCCAGGAAGAAATAAACGATCGATAAAACCTTTTGTAATTGCAGGAAGTCCGCCCCACCAAACGGGATGAATCCAAACTAGATGTTCTGCATTTTGTATTTTTTGCCAAGCCTCTAGAAGATCTGGTTCTAAATCTGTACGTTTTTGATATCCAAATTGAAGATTTGGATTGAATTTTAAATCGGCAATTGTAATGGTTTCTACTTTTGCGCCTGAAGCAATGGCTCCATTTTTATAAGATTCTGCAATTCCAAAATTGAAGCTTTCTGCATTTGGATGTCCGTTTACAATCAGTATTTTTTTCATATCAATGTTTTTCCAAAAATACTATTAGTACATTTTCTTTTATAGGACAAATGTCCTATTCTTTTTTTTCAAGCAGATTTTGCCGATAAAGCAGATTTTGAAGACTGTCAAGATTTGCGCAGATTTTAATATCAGAATAAATAGAATTAAAAAAAATCTACTTAAATCATTTTAAATCTGCGTGAAACAAAAATTCAAAGTTTATAAAACAGCTTTACGAATTCGGCTTAAATGTCTTGGGGTAATTCCTAAATAAGAAGCTAAATATTGCATCGGAATTAACTGTATGTATTTTTGATGATTCTGATACAATTCTTCGTAACGTTCTGCTCCAGACAATTTCTGAAAAGAAACCATTCTTTTATGCAGATTTACAAATTCTAACTCGGTCAATTTTCGACCCGTTTCCTGCCAATTGAATCCTGATTTATAAAGCTTTTCCAATGCTTTCCGATCCAGAATCTGCAATTCTGTTTCGGTTAGAGCCTGAATATTTTCTTCTGCTTTTTCTTCAGTAATAAAGCTGGCAAAAGATGCCATAAATTCATTTTCAAAAGCAAAACAATTTGTGATTTCATCGCCTTTATGATTGACAAAAAAAGAACGAAGAATTCCTTTTTTTATAAATACTATTTCATTACAAATCTGGTTTTCAGTTAATAGAAGTTCTCCTTTTTTCAACGTACGAAATGTAATTAAATCATCTAAAAGATTTAATTCTTCCTCAGAAAAATCTTGAACAGACTGAAAAACGGTTTTCATTTTTACTATTATAAATCAATATTTAAGAAAAAACTCTTTCGATTCTTTTATCCGGAACAAGCCAAATTAAAGCCACGATAACATAACAAGCACCAGAAATCCATTGATTGTAAAATGAGGAAACAATTCCAATAACATTCAGAACTGCAGAAACTTTACCTTTTACATCTTTACCAATAGCTTTTCGTAAAGGCGAATTTATACCTTCTACATCTAAAACCATTTTCTGCAGAATAATATAAGCTACTGCACATCCCAGCAAAATAATTCCATACAATGCTAAAGGGGCTTTTTCAAAATTATGTTCTCCAACCCAACCTGTAGAAACTGGAATTAGGGATAACCAGAACAACAAATGCAAATTGCTCCAAAGTATTTTTCCGTTTACTTTAGATAAACCATGAAGTAAATAGTGATGGTTGTTCCAATAAATTCCAACATAAATAAAACTCAAAACATAGCTTAGAAATTTAGGAATTAAAGGCTTCAAATCAGCGAATTCGTTTCCGTGAGGGACTTTAATTTCTAAAATCATAATCGTGATAATGATTGCTAAAACACCATCACTAAAAGCTTCAAGCCTACCTTTATTCATTTATAAAAAAATAAGAAAATTAAATTTTACCGTAATACATCGCTTTTACGATACCATCAGAAAGTCCAATTTTTGGAACATAAATCTGGCGTGCTCCACTCCATTTCATCGCATTCAAATAGATACGAGTTGCGTGGATAATTACGTCGGCACGGTCAGAGTTTAAACCTAATTCGGCAATTCTCTGCTCATAAGTCAAAGAGTTTAAAAATGCGTACTGCGAGTTAACATAAATATACGAAAGCGGTTTTTCCTGCTGTTTTCCAGACATTTTAAACAATTTGTTAATGTTTCCTCCAGAACCTATAAGCGTTACCTCATCGTAATCTGCTGTGTTGGTTTTAATCCATTTTTCGATTTCATCCCAAACGACATCATGAACCATATTGTTCAACAAACGAACGGTACCTGCTTTGAAAGATCGTGAAGTAATCATTTTTCCATCTGAAAATAATGTAAACTCGGTACTTCCACCACCAACATCGACAAAAAGATAGGTTTCGTCAGATTTAATTAAATGATGCAAATCTGTTGAAGCGATAATTGCTGCTTCTTTTTTACCATCAATAATCTCGATTTTTATGTCGGCTTTTTTCTTAATTAAAGCCACGACTTCTTTAGCATTATATGCTTCGCGCATTGCAGAAGTTGCAAATGCCATATAACGCTCAACTTTATGTACTTTCATCAAAAGATTGAATGCTTTCATTGCATCAACCATTCGATCGATATTTTCTGGTGAAATTTCTCCAACCGTAAAGGCATCTTGTCCTAAACGAATTGGTACACGAACGAGGGAACTTTTATTAAACTGTGGTTCTTTTCCTTCTTGTTCTACAACGTTAGCTATCAAAAGCCTCATGGCATTCGAACCGATATCTATTGCTGCAAACTTCCTAATATTAATCATACTCACTTTATGATTTGAAATTGGTTTTAATTATTAATTTACTTTTTGAGGAACCTCTTCTAGCGCTGCTACTTTATTCTGATAATATTTATAGGTCTCAAATTGTGCTCTAAACGGGGCATGATTGTTCTTTGGCTTATACTTATTATCTAATTTATACGAATGATATCTCACTTTTACATTTCCTTTCCAGGCAATGTTGAAATTATCAATTAATTCTTTTTTAATTTCAAGGTCATAAATTGGACAAGTTACCTCAACTCTTCCATCTAAATTTCTTGTCATGAAATCGGCAGAAGAAATATAAACTTCGGTTAACCCTGCATTTCCAAAAATATAAACTCTTGAATGTTCTAAATAATTATCAACGATACTTATCGCTTCGATGTTTTCGCTCATTCCCGGAATTCCTGGAATTAGAGAGCAAATTCCTCTTACTTGAAGTTGGATTTTTACTCCTGCGTTACTTGCTTCATATAATTTATCGATCATTTTAAAATCAGACAAACTATTCATTTTTAATTTTATGTGCGTTTTTCTGCCAGCCAAAGCATGAAGAATTTCGCGGTCAATCAGCTTTATAAATTTGCTTCTTGTATAATGTGGCGATACGATTAAATGTTTGTATCTGTGAACTCTATAATTGATATCAAAAAACTCAAATATTTTTGATGTATCTTTTAAAATACCTTGATGGCAAGTTAAAAGTGTTACATCGGTATAAATTTTAGCTGTTGATTCGTTGAAGTTTCCGGTAGAAATAAATCCGTAACGACGGTTTTTACCTTCTTCCAATCTTTCTATAACACAAATTTTACTGTGTACTTTAAGGCCTTTAATTCCAAAAATAAGTTCAATTCCTTCTGTCTGCATTTGTTCTGCGTACGAAATATTCGAAGCCTCATCAAAACGCGCTTGAAGTTCGATCTGAACCACTACTCTTTTTCCGTTTTTGGCAGCATTAATTAGCGAACTGATAATTTGCGAATTCTTTGCCAAACGATATAAAGTAATTTTAATACTTGTTACTTTTGGATCTAAAGCTGCTTCACGCAAAAATTTTGTCAAATATGAAAATGATTGGTATGGGGCGTGAACTAAATAATCTTTTTTAGAGATTTTTTCTAAAATACTTCCTTCCAAACTCAACCCTGGAACCGGCATTGGTTCGTTTGGTTTATATAATAAATCGTAACGTCCTAAATTTGGAAAACTCATATAATCACGACGATTGTGGTATCTTCCACCCGGAATTATACTATCTGTTTCTACAATTTTCATTTTATCTAAGAAGAAATGAAGCGTGTCATCTTCAATTAAACTATCATAAATAAAACGAACTGGCTCTCCAATTCTACGGTCTTTTACCGATGAAGCAATTTTTTCGAGCATACTTTTACTCAAATCGCTATCGATGTCTAATTGGGCGTCACGAGTAATTTTGATCATGTGTGCCGAAACACTCTTATAATCAAATATATTAAAGATGTTTTTCAGTTTGAAACGGATAACATCATCAATTAAGATTACATATTGTTTTTCGTCTTCAGAAGGAAGAACTACAAAACGATTTATAGTTTTCGGAATTTCGATTAAAGCATAACGAACTTCTTCATTAGCCAATTCTAAACGAACTGCCAAATAACCTAATGTATCTTTTAGAATTGGAAAAACAGCTAAATCATTCAAAATAATGGTTACCAATTCTGGACTTAATTTTTGATTATAAAAGTCCTTCAAAAAACATTCTTGTTTTGGGGTAATTTGAGTTTCGTTTATAATAAAGATGTTTTCAGCTTCAAGCTCTGTTTCGATATTTCCTAAAATACGTAAACTTTCAGATTGCTGCTGAATTACGATTTCGGTAATATCCTTAATTAATTGATGAGCAGAAATACCACCTAAATATTTTTCGCCAGAAATACCAGAGAGACTTAATCGTCGAATGGCTGCGTACCGAACTCTAAAAAATTCATCTAAATTGTTTGAAAAAATTCCAACAAAACGGAGTCTGTCTAAAAGAGGAACCGTATTATCTCCAGCTTCCTGAAGAACTCTTGCATTAAACGCTAACCAGCTTTTTTCTCTATCGATATATTTCTGTTCGTACACTGTTATTATTTTAAATCTTTGGGGAAAATAGTTTTATGTGTTTTGCCTTTATTGATTGCATCCCAGCTGTCAGAGTCAAATCGCAATGACACAAATCCCGAAGTTGGAACATTTTCTATAAAAACATCCCCAAATTTATTAACAAAATTTGTAATAGCCTCGTTATGTCCAAAAAGAATAACGCTTTCAAAACTATTATCACACGATTTGATAACTTTTTCTAATTGTTTTTCGTCAAAAGTGTAAAGATCGTCTCTGTAAACGATACTTTCTATGGGGTAAGAAATGTTTTGAGCAAAAATCAAAGCCGTTTCTGAAGCTCTCGCTGCAGTACTACTCCAGATAATATAAGTCTTTGGAAGATATTTAGAAATATTTAATGAAACATCATGCGCATCTAAAATTCCTCTCTTCATTAAAGGACGATCGAAATCTTTTAATGGTGCTTCCCAACTTGATTTGGCATGACGTATTAAAATGAGATTTTTCATAAGCATCAATTTTTTAAAACCCTGATTTGGAGGTTCTTTTTTTAAATAAGTTCTAATTTACAAAAGTTATTTTAAACCTTTTCTATTTTTTATTTCTGTTAACATTATATCTAAATTTTAACAAGAATGAATTATTCGCAAAACACAAAAAGTTAAAAAAAAATAATCTTCAAAATTTGTGTTTTATGTACTTCATCTATAAAATAAGTATTTGATCGATATTTTGCAATTTCGTAAAATTTTAACCAAATACTTGATTATTAATTATTTAGCCAGTTTAAAAAGTTTCCATTTTAGACAAAAAGTCAAAATTTTAAGACGATATTTTTTGCTTTTTAAAGTTAAAAAAAATCGTTTTCGACGGAAATTTTAATAAAAAACGAACACTTTAACGAGTTTTTAGGTTAGTTACAGATAAAAAAATATAATTAGAAAAACTCTAATATAACTTTGATTCTGTTAAAATTTCATAAATACTTTAAAACAAAATCTTAAGTTATGAAAACTAAATCTACTCTTGAAAAAGCAGTAAAATTTGTAAACAATTGTAAGTATATTTTTTTCTCGAAAAGAAATATCTTCAAAAAGAGCATTTTTTTCCTGCTGTTTTTTTTGATAACAACTTTTTCATTTGCTCAAAGTGAGAATGTGGATTCGTACTTAACAAACTTAGAAAACTCTGGTCAGAATTCTAAGCTTAGCCACGTCAAGCATCTTCTGTATGATTTACAGTCGGCGGTTTATTCTTCGTCGGGGGAAATAAACGTTTATGGCGATCAGCCTACTGTCTTATTTACAGATATGAACTCAATCAATAGTCTAAATACTTCTGTGTCTTTAAAAAACAATATTGAAATTGCCACGATTAAAATTGAGAAGTCATCAGATTTAAATAAATCTATCGATCTAAATTCTTTCTCTGGCTTTGAAAAGTTGCAATACATTTTCATCATTTCAGAAATTGAAACCAGCCCTTCTGTCATTAATAATCTGATTAAAAATGACTCTTCAAAATATATTCTTATTTATAAAATCTCTATAGGCGGATAATTTAAAACCCATTACTATGAAAAAATTCTACTCTCAACATTTTGCGGTTTTTTATTTCTTTTTGATGCTTGTTATTGGCATTACTGAAGGAAAAGCGCAAGTTATAAAACCGTTTAAAGAAAGAACTTCTTCGTATTCTCCTACAAAAACTATCTATAAAATTAAAGGGAATTTTACGATGATGGGGAATACTAACTTGACTTTACAGAATTATGCTGTTGACAGAACCAATGGAACAAATGCAATGGTTTATGTCGATAAGGATAGTGATAATCAAACGCATAACTCTTCTTCTGCGACTTTAGATTTGCTAAACGATAGCGGAACAAAATTGACAAACTGCTACAATATCGTTTATGCTGGATTGTACTGGACAGGAAGGGTTTCTGATGCAAATAATAGCCCTAACTCTTTTTCTGTTACTAAAAATGGGGTGACCAAAACTTTAGATAAAAGAAAAATTTTATTTAAAGGTCCGCTTGATAGCAGTTATGATGAATTTACAGCTACCGATATTTATTTTCCAACAAATGCCGATAACAATATGTTTACTGCTTATGCAGAAGTTACAGACTATGTAAGAACAAATGGAGTTGGTGAATACTTCGCAGCTAATATTGCAGCGACTGAAGGATCTGATGGAGGTTCAATTGGAAAATATGCTGGATGGGGTTTGGTAGTAGTCTATGAAAACTCTAATATGAAAAACAGAGATATAACTGTTTTTGATGGTCATGCTTTTGTACAAAATTCAGTAACTGCAAATTACAGCATTCCAGTTTCTGGATTTAACTCTGTAGCCTCAGGCCCTGTTGGAATTAAACTTGGGGTTATGGCTGGTGAAGGTGATGTGAATTATGACGGAGATTATTTTCAAATTCAAAAATTAAATACCAACAATTATCTTAGTTTAAGCCGAACAGGAAATACGGCAAATAATTTCTTTAATTCATCGATCAGTACTGGAGGAAATTCCCGAAACCCTAATTTGGTTAATAATTCAGGAGTTGACATCAGTATGTTTGATCTTCCAAACAGTGCTAAAGATATTATTGGAAACAATCAAACTTCGACCACTTTTAAGTACGGATCAACGATTGACACCTACACCATCTTCTCTATTGTCATGGCAGTCGATGCTTATGTGCCAGAAATAGAAGGTGTTCTTACTGCAACAACAATTAATGGAAGTGCTGCTGGTGCTGGTCCATACACCGTTTTACCTGGTCAAGAACTTGGTTATAAAATTCAAATAAAAAACAGAGGATCTGAAGCAATACAAAATAGTAAAATTGTTATTCCGATCCCGTACAACGCTACGTTTGTAAGCGGAAGTTTAGCAAAAACAGTAAATTTCACTCCTGCTCCTACACCAAATGCTTTGACGTATGAACCTACAATTGGTGCAAATGGGTCAATTGTTTGGGATATAGGAACATTACCACTTCCTTCTGATCCAAATACTGTTTTAGCAGAATTAACATTCAAATTAAAATCTACAGAAAACTGCGCTTTACTTAAAAATTCAAATTGCAGCAATGTAATTCAAGTAAACGGTTCATTGAGTGGAAAAGGTGTTAATTCTGGCGTAACCGTAACTGATAAAGCTTTAATCTTAGGTTATACATCATCTGGAAGCTGTACAGGAACTGCGATTTCTGCTCCGCTTCAGACCACAATAAATTCTACGAATTATACTAATGCAAATTGTCAGGCAACTTCGCCTACTATTGCTTTTACTTTTTGTAATGGTGCGTCTTCAATACCAATTACAGATGTAACAGGTTCGTTTCCTCCTGGATCTACATTTTACAATGCATATCCAGTAGTTGCTGGAACAACAACGCAATATACAATTAACAATCCGTTCCCTGCTACAGTTGGTACATCAACATATTATGCAATTCCTCCTGGAGCTACTGGTGGATGTTATTTCCAATTTACTATAACTATCGAAAGCATTACAACAATGCCGACAGTTACTACTCCATTAAATTATTGTGTTGGTGATACTGCAGTTCCATTAACTGCTGTACCAAGTAAACCGGAATATATATTATACTATTATCTAAATGCGAATTCAACAGGACAGCAAACGTTAACTCCTTCTACTGATACTGCAGGGCAATTTACTTATTATGTAGCCGAAGGAAAAACAAACGCTTGTATTGGTCCTAAAAAAGCTATTGTAGTTAATGTAAATGCGAAACCTACAGTAACAATAACTAATCCGCTTCCTATTTGTGCGCCAGCCACTTCGTTAGATTTGACTGCTACAAGCATTACTGCTGGAAGTTCATCAGGATTAACTTACACCTATTGGACAGATTCGGCAGCGACAATTCCGTATGCAAATTATGCAACCGCGATTCCTGGCACATATTACATTAAAGGAACAAACGCTTCTAATTGTTACGATATAAAACCAGTTGTTGTTACAAAAAGTACTGTAACTGTAACTGAAGTAATAGCTTCTCATGTAGATGTAACTTGTTTTAATCAATCTACAGGGTCTATTACTGTAAACAATGCTTCTGGCGGTGTTGCCCCTTATAGCTATTCATGGAAAAAAAATGGATCTGCTTATGCTGGCACTTCTCAAACTTTAAGCAATTTAGGATTTGGAAGTTATGAGGTTACTGCAACTGATACAAATGGATGCCAAGGAAAATTGACAATCACTATTACACAGCCTTCTGCGGCTTTGGCTTTGGGTGCTTCCTCTAAAACAGACGCTTCATGCTACGGAGCTAGCACCGGAACTGTGACTGCGGGAACTGTAGCAAACTCTGTTGGAACCGTGGCCTATTCTTGGAAAAACAGCGCTAACGCAGAAGTGGGAACAACAGCTTCAGTTTCAAACCTGCCTGCCGGAACATATACTTTAACCGTAACGGATTCATGCTCTTCACAGACAAATTCTGTAACTGTTGGACAGCCTTCTGCGGCTTTGGCTTTGGGAGCTTCATCTAAAACAGACGCTTCATGCTACGGAGCAAGCACTGGAACTGTGACTGCAGGGACTGTAACAAACTCTGTTGGAACTGTAGCCTATTCTTGGAAAAACAGCGCAAACGCAGAAGTCGGAACAACTGCTTCTGTTTCTAATCTGCCTGCCGGAACATATACTTTAACTGTGACCGATTCATGCTCTTCCCAGACAAATTCTGTGACCATTGGACAGCCTTCTGCGGCTTTGGCTTTGGGAGCTTCCTCTAAAACGGATGCTTCATGCTACGGAGCAAGCACCGGAACTGTGACTGCGGGAACTGTAGCAAACTCTGTTGGAACTGTTGCCTATTCTTGGAAAAACAGCGCTAACGCAGAAGTGGGAACAACAGCTTCAGTTTCAAACCTGCCTGCCGGAACATATACTTTAACCGTAACGGATTCATGCTCTTCACAGACAAATTCTGTAACTGTTGGACAGCCTTCTGCGGCTTTGGCTTTGGGAGCTTCATCTAAAACAGACGCTTCATGCTACGGAGCAAGCACTGGAACTGTGACTGCAGGGACTGTAACAAACTCTGTTGGAACTGTAGCCTATTCTTGGAAAAACAGCGCAAACGCAGAAGTCGGAACAACTGCTTCTGTTTCTAATCTGCCTGCCGGAACATATACTTTAACTGTGACCGATTCATGCTCTTCCCAGACAAATTCTGTGACCATTGGACAGCCTTCTGCAGCTTTGGCTTTGGGAGCTTCATCTAAAACGGATGCTTCATGCTACGGAGCAAGCACCGGAACTGTGACTGCGGGAACTGTAGCAAACTCTGTTGGAACTGTTGCCTATTCTTGGAAAAACAGCGCTAACGCAGAAGTGGGAACAACAGCTTCAGTTTCAAACCTGCCTGCCGGAACATATACTTTAACCGTAACGGATTCATGCTCTTCACAGACAAATTCTGTAACTGTTGGACAGCCTTCTGCGGCTTTGGCTTTGGGAGCTTCATCTAAAACAGACGCTTCATGCTACGGAGCAAGCACTGGAACTGTGACTGCAGGGACTGTAACAAACTCTGTTGGAACCGTTGCCTATTCTTGGAAAAACAGCGCTAACGCAGAAGTGGGAACAGCAGCTTCTGTTTCTAACCTTCCTGCCGGAACATATACTTTAACCGTGACGGATTCATGCTCATCCCAAACAAATTCTGTGACTGTTGGGCAGCCTTCTGCAGCTTTGGCTTTGGGGGCTTCATCCAAAACAGACGCTTCATGCTACGGAGCAAGCACCGGAACCGTGACTGCGGGAACTGTAACAAACTCTGTTGGAACCGTTGCCTATTCTTGGAAAAACAGCGCTAACGCAGAAGTCGGAACAGCAGCTTCTGTTTCTAATCTGCCAGCTGGAACATATACTTTAACCGTGACAGATTCATGCTCGTCTCAGACAAATTCTGTAACTGTTGGACAGCCTTCTGCAGCTTTGGCTTTGGGGGCTTCCTCTAAAACGGATGCTTCATGCTACGGAGCAAGCACCGGAACTGTGACTGCGGGAACTGTAACAAACTCTGTTGGAACCGTTGCCTATTCTTGGAAAAACAGCGCTAACGCAGAAGTGGGAACAGCAGCTTCTGTTTCAAACCTGCCTGCCGGAACCTATACTTTAACCGTAACGGATTCCTGTTCATCCCAGACAAATTCTGTAACTGTTGGGCAGCCTTCTGCAGCTTTGGCTTTGGGGGCTTCATCTAAAATAGACGCTTCATGCTACGGAGCAAGCACCGGAACCGTGACTGCGGGAACTGTAACAAACTCTGTTGGAACCGTTGCCTATTCTTGGAAAAACAGCGCTAACGCAGAAGTCGGAACAGCAGCTTCTGTTTCTAATCTGCCAGCTGGAACATATACTTTAACCGTGACAGATTCATGCTCATCCCAAACAAATTCTGTAACTGTTGGACAGCCTTCTGCAGCTTTGGCTTTGGGGGCTTCCTCTAAAACGGATGCTTCATGCTACGGAGCAAGCACCGGAACTGTGACTGCGGGAACTGTAGCAAACTCTGTGGGAACTGTTGCCTATTCTTGGAAAAACAGCGCTAACGCAGAAGTGGGAACAACAGCTTCTGTTTCAAACCTGCCTGCCGGAACCTATACTTTAACCGTAACGGATTCCTGTTCATCCCAGACAAATTCTGTAACTGTTGGGCAGCCTTCTGCAGCTTTGGCTTTGGGGGCTTCATCTAAAATAGACGCTTCATGCTACGGAGCAAGCACCGGAACCGTGACTGCGGGGACTGTAACAAACTCTGTGGGAACTGTGGCCTATTCTTGGAAAAACAGCGCAAACGCAGAAGTCGGAACAGCAGCTTCCGTTTCTAATCTGCCTTCCGGAACATATACTTTAACTGTGACGGATTCATGCTCATCCCAAACAAATTCTGTAACTGTTGGACAGCCTTCTGCAGCTTTGGCTTTGGGAGCTTCATCTAAAACGGATGCTTCATGCTATGGGGCAAGCACCGGAACCGTAACTGCGGGAACTGTAGCAAACTCTGTGGGAACTGTTGCCTATTCTTGGAAAAACAGCGCTAACGCAGAAGTGGGAACAGCAGCTTCAGTTTCAAACCTGCCTGCCGGAACATATACTTTAACTGTAACTGATTCATGCTCTTCACAGACAAATTCTGTGACTGTAGGGCAACCTGAAGTTCTAACCTGTTCAGTTATTCAAACTAAAGCGGTTACTTCAAACGGTTTAAGCAATGGAGAAGCTATTGTAACAGCAATTGGCGGTAATGGCAATTACACTTATCAATGGGATAATAACGAAACTACACAAACAGCAATTGGATTAAGTGCAGGACTTCACTCAGTAACTGTTACTGATTCAAAAGGGTGTACAACATCTTGTACTGTTACTATAACTGAACCTAATGTGCTTTCTTGCAGTATTTCTCAAGACAGTGCTGTAAAATGTTTTGGTGAAAATAATGGTAAAGCAACTGTAAATGCTATAGGTGGTAACGGAGACTATACTTATCTTTGGGATAATGGAGAAACTACAGCACAAGCAATAAACTTAACTGCAGGTTCACACTCTGTAACCGTAACAGATAAATTAAATTATACTACAACTTGTTCGATAACAATTACGCAACCACAAAACGCATTGAGTGCAGTAAAAACTCAAACAGATGTTACTTGCGGTGGAGGTAGTAATGGTTCTGCAACAGTAACTGTTTCTGGAGGAACTTCAGGATATACATACAACTGGAATTCAACTCCTGCACAGACAACTGCAACTGCAAATAATTTAACTGCTGGAAATTATACAGTTGTTATTACTGATGCAAATGGATGTACAATTTCTGAATCATTTACGATTTTAGATGGTGATTCAATCATACCTGTTATAGATGCACTGCCACAAACAACAACTATCAATTGTCCAGAAGAGCCTGTTTTTGTACAAGCAACTGCTACGGATAATAATGGAACTATTTCTTCATTAACATATGTAGATAACACTGTTCAGGGAAATTGTGCAGGATCATATACTGTAACAAGAACATGGACTGCTAAAGATGCTTGTGAAAACATTTCACTTCCGGTTAGTCAGACTATTATTGTTCAAGATATTACTGCGCCAAGCTGGACAACTGCTGCGGGTTCTCTAAACGTTACTTTAGAATGCAGCGACACAGCTGGACTTGCAAATGCTCAGGCTTTATTCCCATCTGCTTCAGATTTATGCGATGCCGATGTTTCAAATATCGTAAAAGTAAGCGGACAGTTCACGGCTTCTGAAGGATGCGCAAATGCTGGAACCTACACCAATACATGGACAGTAAAAGATGACTGCGGAAACACTTCTGACACTTTCACTCAAATAATCACTATTCAGGATACTGCCGCGCCTTCTTGGACTACTGCTGCGGATTCATTAAATGCTACTTTAGAATGCAGCGATGCAGCTGGAATTGCAAATGCTCAGGCTTTATTCCCTTCTGCTTCTGACTTATGCGATGCCGATGTTACAAATATCGTAAAAGTAAGCGGACAGTTTACGGCTTCTGAAGGATGCTCAAATGCTGGAACCTACACCAATACATGGACAGTAAAAGACGACTGCGGAAACACTTCGGACACTTTCACTCAGGTGATCACTATTCAGGATACTGCTGCGCCTTCTTGGACAACTGCTGCGGGTTCATTGAATGCTACTTTAGAATGCAGCGATGCTTCAGGACTTGCGAATGCTCAGGCAATGTTCCCTTCAGCTTCTGACTTATGCGATGCCGATGTTTCAAATATCGTAAAAGTAAGCGGACAGTTTACGGCTTCTGAAGGATGCTCAAATGCTGGAACCTACACCAACACATGGACTGTGAAAGACGACTGCGGAAACACTTCTGACACTTTCACCCAGGTGATCACTATTCAGGATAATGCTGCGCCTTCTTGGACAACTGCTGCGGGTTCTCTAAACGTAACTTTGGAATGCAGCGATGCAGCCGGACTTGCAAATGCTCAGGCAATGTCCCCTTCTGCTTCAGATTTATGCGATGCCGATGTTTCAAATATCGTAAAAGTAAGCGGACAGTTTACGGCTTCTGAAGGTTGCGGTAATTCTGGAACCTACACCAACACTTGGACAGTAAAAGACGACTGCGGAAACACTTCAGACACTTTCACTCAGGTGATCACTATTCAGGATACTGCAGCGCCTTCTTGGACAACTGCTGCGGGTTCATTGAATGCTACTTTAGAATGCAGCGATGCTTCAGGGCTTGCAAATGCTCAGGCAATGTTCCCTTCTGCTTCAGATTTATGCGATGCTGATGTTTCAAATATTATAAAAGTAAGCGGACAGTTTACCGCTTCTGAAGAATGCGCAAATGCTGGAACCTACACCAACACTTGGACAGTGAAAGACGACTGCGGAAACACTTCGGACACTTTCACTCAGGTGATCACTATTCAGGATACTGCTGCGCCTTCTTGGACAACTGCCGCTGGTTCTCTAAACGTGACTTTAGAATGCAGCGATGCTTCAGGACTTGCAAATGCTCAGGCTTTATTCCCTTCAGCTTCTGACTTGTGTGATGCTGATGTTTCAAATATCGTAAAAGTAAGCGGACAGTTCACGGCTTCTGAAGGATGCGCAAATGCTGGAACCTACACCAACACATGGACTGTCAAAGACGACTGCGGAAACACTTCGGACACTTTCACTCAAATAATCACTATTCAGGATACTGCTGCGCCTTCTTGGACAACTTCTGCGGGTTCTCTAAACGTAACTTTGGAATGCAGCGACACATCTGGACTTGCAAATGCTCAGGCTTTATTCCCATCTGCTTCAGATTTATGCGATGCTGATGTTTCAAATATCGTAAAAGTAAGCGGACAGTTTACTGCTTCTGAAGGATGCTCAAATGCTGGAACCTACACCAACACATGGACAGTAAAAGACGACTGCGGAAACACTTCTGACACTTTCACTCAGGTGATCACTATTCAGGATACTGCTGCGCCTTCTTGGACAACTGCTGCGGGTTCATTGAATGCTACTTTAGAATGCAGCGATGCTTCAGGACTTGCAAATGCACAGGCGATGTTCCCATCTGCTTCAGATTTATGCGATGCCGATGTTTCAAACATAGTTAAAGTAAGCGGACAGTTTACTGCTTCTGAAGGATGCTCAAATGCTGGAACCTACACCAACACATGGACTGTTAAAGACGACTGCGGAAACACTTCTGATACTTTCACTCAAATAATCACTATTCAGGATACTGCTGCGCCAATGTTTACTGGTGATCTACCTTTAGATATTGAAGTATCATGTGATGCCGTTCCTCAACCAGCAGAAATGCAAGCTTCTGATAATTGTAATGGAGATTTACCAATCGTATTCTCTGAAGTAAAATCTAATGTACAAGAAGGATGCGATTCTAATTATACATTGACTCGTACTTGGAGAACAAGTGATTGTGGAGGAAATACAGCTACCCATACCCAAGTTATTACAGTAAGAGATAAAACTGCTCCAACAGGAACTGCTCCTGCTGATGTAACTAATTTGGCAAGTATTGATTTAATTCCTACTGGAACTCCAGCAGATATTACAGACGCTGCTGATAATTGCAGTCCGACAGTAAATATTACTGTTACAGACACAAATAATGGAGCAAGTGGCTGCGATGGAACACCATATATCTTAACAAGAACTTATACATTAACTGATTGTGCTGGAAATAAAACTGAATTAGTACAAACTTTTACAGTTGAAAATAAAGTTTCTGTAAGCGGAATCGCTACAAATGTAAGCTGTTTTGGAGGTACAGATGGTGCAATCATTGTAACCAATAGCCCAGGGTCAACTGTAGTAATTACAAATGAAAGAAATGAAATTGTAGGCAACGCCAATTTACCTGCAGGAACTTATACACTTACTGCTACTGCACAATTAAATGGCGAAAATCAAATTTGTTCTGCTACAGCTACAGTTGTGATTACACAGCCTACTTATACTATAAAAATTTCTGGACAAATTATTAACGTAGACACAAATACTCCTATTGCAAATGTACCTGTTACTTTAATTCCTCAAGGAACAACTACAGGACCAATACAAATGCGTATTACTGGTGCTGACGGAATGTACAATTTCGTTGGAATGCCAGCTGGAAGTTATTTGGTACAAGTTCAAGATGCTAATTTAAATAGCGCATATCAATTGTATCCTGTCGATTCTAGCTTGTTCTTTACTACTCTTGAAGATTGTGTTTTCCAAACTCATAACTTTGAATATGGAGCATCAAACCTTCCTGTTCTTGGTGATTATGTTTGGTATGATACAAATAGTAACGGAATCCAAGACGAATGGTACGATGCAAACAATGATGGCGTTGTTACCAAAAATATTCCAGACTCTAATGGAGCTATTGATTACAGCCAATGGGAATGGATAGATCTTAACGGAGACGGAAACTACACTGGACCTCAAAACAATGGGGAATTAAATGCAGGAGGTTTTGGAAATGCACTTAACGCCAATGTTATTATTGACGGACCAAATGGATATCATGAAGAAGTTATTGTTGGTATCGAAGGATTCTGGAGAGATCGTCCAAATACAGCGAATCCGTACGGGCAATATACTATTAAGTTAGTTAGAGATGCTAATTTTGATACTGTGGCTGCAAACTTAGGCTTTACAGGTTTAGTAAAAGTGCTTCCTTCTGTATCTGCTAAAAACATTGCTGGTAAAACAAGCAAAACACAACTGCATACAGTTTGTAAAACAACAACAGAAAGCGGCTATATTGTTAATGTAACGCCAGAGGATTTAGTACATTTAAATGCTGACTTCGGTGTAAGCTGTAAAGAATACAGAGACATTGTTGCCAATGATGACAACGGGGGTCCTATTGTAGGAGTAAATCATACAACAACTAATGTATTAAATGTATTAACAAACGACACCTTAGAAGGAAATCCTGTAACTGCATCTGATGTTATTATAACAACAGTAACACCAAATGAATTTTTACAATTAAATCCTGATGGATCTATAGATCTATTACCAAATGCACCAGTAGGTACATTAACAATGGTATATCAAATTTGCGAAGCAGATCAAACAGATAATTGTGATACGGCAACAGTTACAATTACAATTGAAGCTCCTGTAATGATTGTTACAGCAACAGCAATATGTGTAAATGATGTTCCATACATTGATTATGTAGTAACACCAACAAACTTCACTCCTGTAGATGGTGTGACAATTGCTTGGGCAGACAACAATAATAATGTAATAACAACAATGACTGATCTTCCATTAAGTGGCCGTGTATTGTGGCCAGGTGCAGTGGTTGATGAAAATGGAAAAGGAATTGACTGGCCAGGCTGGATTTTTGAAAACAATAAATGGGTTGAAGGCGCTGATGGATTCGAAAAACTACGTCCAACTGCTAATTTGACAATATCTTTAAATCCAAGCCAAACTATCACAGTTAATTATCCACCTGCAGATCCATACTGTACTGCCAGACCAACATTCGCAATTGTTGCAAATGACGACAGTGCTGGTCCTATAAATGGAGTTCCTGGAGCAAATAACATCATAAATGTTTTAACTAATGATACATTAAACGGATCTGCAGTAAACATAAATGACATTACATTGACTATCGTAACACCAGATCCTACTGGCACATTGGTGATAAATCCTGACGGATCAATAAATATTCCACCAAATACACCAGCTGGTACCTATACATTGACTTACCAAATTTGTGAAAATGCTGATTTTGGAAACTGTGATACTGCTATCGTTACAGTAATTGTAACTGCACCAGCTCCACCGGCAACGATAGTTGCAAACGATGACAACTTCAGTAATATTGGATGTAATTCATTCGGATTAGTTGGTAATGTATTAAGCAATGACCTAGTAGGAACAAATCCTGCAACGTTAGAGCTAGTAAACTTTACACTTCTTGTTGAAGGCAATAATTCTAAAACAGATCCTAATATCGTAATTGATGGTTCTGGAAATGTAAACGTTTCAAGCTTGACACCTGCTGGCACTTATACATACAGTTATAGAATCTGTGATAAGCTAAACGCTGAAAACTGCGATACTGCAACAATTACAATCATTGTAGTTCCAAACGGTGTTACAGAAATTACAAGCACAGCATGTACTGATGATTCAACTCTGATCAATTTAACCAGTTTACTTCCAGAAGGAAGCCCAACTACAGGAACTTGGATTGATAAAAGCAATACTAATGCTCTTCAAGGAAATGTTCTTAATCCGTTTGGTCTAGCACTTGGAAATTATGCTTTTGAATATTTAATAGCTGATGAAAATTGTCCAAGAACTATTGCACTGAACATGGAAGTAAATGATGATTGTAGAGTTTTACCATGCGGAGATGTATTAGTACATAACTCGTTCTCTCCAAATGGCGACCAAATAAATGATGTTTTCAAAATTGACAATATTGATGATTTAACTTGTTACCCAAGCAATACTGTTGAAATATATAATCGTTGGGGAATATTAGTTTTTGAAACTACAAACTATAATAATACAACGAATGCTTTCGATGGAATTTCAAGAGGAAGAACAACTGTTAAGCAATCTGACGGACTACCAACAGGAACTTATTTTTACATCATAAACTATAAGTCTCTAGATGGAAACAACAATGTTCAGGATAACAAATTAGATGGATATTTATATCTATCCAAATAACAAAAAAAACCATAATCCGCTGTAAAGTATTATTTTACAGCGGATTACAATAAAATTGTTAAGAATTTTAGTTAACTTTGAAATAAATTAATGGTTTGATTTTCAATATCTTAAAAATCAATAGTAATTATTAAAATAATAAAAATCTACTATGAGAACAAAATTACTTTTCTTCGTCATACTGTTGGTTACATATTCAGGACGTGCGCAGCAAGATGCACAGTTCACACAATATATGTACAACACGATAAACATAAATCCTGCTTATGCTGGTTCTCGTGGTGTTTTAAGCGTTTTTGCTTTACATCGTGATCAATGGATAGGATTAGATGGTGCTCCTAAAACTAATGCTATTTCTGTTAATACACCAATAAACAACAGTAATGTTGGACTTGGAGTATCTTTAGTTAATGATAAAATTGGTCCTACAACAGAGAATCAATTTTCTGTAGATCTTTCCTATACAATTCCAACTTCAGAAACATGGAAACTTTCATTTGGAATAAAAGGTACTGCAGATATATTCAATCTGGATGTAACCAAATTAAATCCTGAAACTGCTGGAGATCCACAATTTCAAAACTTAGATAATGACTTTTCACCTAATGTTGGTGCTGGAGTTTACTGGCATTCTGATAAAGCATATATCGGATTATCAGTTCCTAACTTCATTCAAACCAATCGTTATGATGATAATGATGTTGCTATTTACAAAGACAAAATCAATTATTATTTGATGGGAGGTTATGTTTTCCAATTTTCTCAAGAACTAAAATTTAAACCAGCTGTTTTAACTAAAATGGTTGAAGGAGCTCCGCTTCAAGTAGATGTTTCTGCAAACTTCTTATTCTTTGAAAAGTTAACCTTGGGGGTTGCTTACCGATGGGATGCTGCAATAAGTGCAATGGCAGGATTTCAGATTACAGACGGATTATATATTGGTTATGGATATGACAATGAAACAACCAATTTGAAAAACTACAATTCTGGCTCACACGAAATCTTCCTGCGCTATGAATTCTTCACAAACAATGGTAAAATGACAACTCCTCGTTTCTTCTAAAAAAAAGTATTATGAAAAACTATACACTTCTTTTCCTTTCAATAATAAGTGCTTTTTCATTTAGCAGTTATGCACAACAGTCAAAAGTAAATTCTGGAGATAAGAAATACAACAATTACGCTTATGTTGATGCCATAAAGACCTACGAAAAAGTAGCTAATAAAGGTTACAAATCTGAAGATATGTTCAAAAAGCTGGGAAACTCTTACTACTTCAATTCTGATTTTGCAGGAGCAGCAAAATGGTATGGTGAATTATTTGCAATGAACACGACAACCGTTGAACCAGAATATTATTTTCGATATGCACAATCGCTAAAATCGATTGGTGAAACCAGCAAAGCAAATAAGTTCTTAGACGACTTTTATGCAAAATCAAAAAATGATAATAGAGGTAAGCTTTACAAAAGTGATGTAAATTATATGGATCAGATTAAAGCAAATTCTGGAAGATATAAAATAGAAGATGCTGGCGTAAATAGCAAATATTCTGACTACGGATCATTTGTATATAACAATAAACTTTATTTTGCATCTGCAAGAGATACGGGGAACTTTTCACAGCGCAAACACAAATGGACTGGAGAATATTTTACAAATATCTACAATGCTGATCTTGATCCAGAAACAGGAAGCACCACAAAAGTGAACAAGTTTAAATCTGCTATTAATACAAAATTCCACGAAGCATCTCCTGTTTTTACCAAAGATGGAAAAACGGTTTATTTTACGAGAAACAATTACGTAAATGGTAAAAAAGGAAAAGATGAAAACAAAATTACTTTAATCAAAATCTACAAAGCAGAATTAGGAAGCGATAATAAATGGACTAACATTGCAGAACTTCCTTTCAACAGTGATAATTATAGTACAGCGCATCCTTCATTAAGTCCAGACGAAAAAACATTATATTTTGCTTCAGATATGCCAGGATCTTTCGGACAATCTGATTTATACAAAGTAAGTATTAATTCGAATGGCGCATACGGAACGCCTGAAAATCTAGGAAACACGATCAATACTGAAGGAAAAGAAACCTATCCTTATGTAACTAGCGAAAATGAAATCTATTTTTCATCAGATGGACATCCTGGATTAGGAGGTTTAGATGTTTTTGTTGCCGGTATCGATAACGATGGTAAGTTTTCCGATATTCAAAATCTCGGAGCAGATATAAATTCACCAAAAGATGATTTTGCTTACATTATCGATCCAGTTTCCAGAAGAGGATATTTTACTTCTAACAAAGATGGAGGTCAAGGTTCTGATGATATTTATAAATTCCTAGAAACAAGAAAACTAAGATGCATTCAAGAACTAGAAGGAATTATAACTGATGCCGAAACCGGAATTACTTTACCTGGTGCAAAAGTAACTTTATACGACAGTGACATGTCGCTCAAAAACTCCGTAATTGCAGATGCATCAGGAAAATACAGTTTCTCTGTTGAATGCGGAAAAAGCTATTATGTAAGAGCTGAAAAACCAGAATACACAACCAAAGAAGTAAGTATTACAATTCCGAAATCTAGCGGTAAGACCGATTTGCCAATTGCATTAGAAAAAGCAACCTGTAAAGTTACTGTTGGCGATGATTTAGGTGTTTGTTTCGGAATTAAAATGATTTATTTTGATTTGGATAAATCAAACATCAGACCTGAAGCGGCTTTAGATTTAGAAAAAATATTAGTGGTTTTAAACGACAATCCAACTATGAAACTAGATATTCGTTCGCATACAGATAGTAGAGCTTCACATCAATACAATGAAGCATTATCTAACAGAAGAGCAAAATCAACTATTCAATGGCTTATTAAAAATGGTATTTCTGCCAACCGCTTAACTGGAAAAGGTTATGGCGAAACCCAATTAGTCAATAAATGTTCAGATGGAGTTCAATGTACAGAAGAAGAACATCAAGCGAATAGACGAAGCGAATTCATAATCACTGCATTGTAATTGATTTACTAACATAACCAACCTAGAAAAAGCTATCCAACTCGGATGGCTTTTTTTCTAATTAAAAAGTCGTTGCAACTCAATGAATTACAACGACTTCTAAAAAACCAACCTGTTCAATATACGTTTAAATTTTCGCAAAAATATTAGTATAATATTTTTTGCCTGTAGCAGCATCTGTAGTAACAGATATTCCGAAGTGAGTAAAATCACCTTCGATATTTTCTTTGTGGCCTGGACTATCAAGCCAGGCTCTCAAAGCTGCTTCAGGAGTTTTATAGTTGTAGGCAACGTTCTCACCAACTTTTTTAGCTCCTAAAACATTAGTAATATTTTGAGATCTTTCGACAAAATCATTATGATTCACAACATTATTTGCAATCATATATTCATTGTGTTCTTCACATTTATAAGATATATGATTGATTCTCTCCAAAGCATTTAAACCAACACTAACTCGGTGTTCATTTATAAGTTTCATCGTTTGGAGTTCCGTATCGTTGTACGTGTAATTCGAAACGATAGTTTTTGCAGTAGTATCCGCGTTTCCTTCAGCTGTATCGGCAGAACATGAGTTCATTGCGATGAGAATCGCAATGAACAACATGATGCGCTTAATCTTTTTCATAATCATCAGCATTTTAGCGAGTTTAAAGTAAATGTTGGGGCAAATCCTTTAAATTTATTGTTGAATAAATATCGTCTGTTTTTCTATACCAAACATATTCAATCCATCGCTAAACTACAAAAATAATCGATGAAATGCACTTAATTTTTATTGACTACTGTAAAAAACTTACAAAATCAAGAAGAAAGTCGCTCAATCTTCCAAGAAAAGTCAGATTGGCCTGTATAACGTATCCTGTCATGAAGCCTATTTGCCCTTCCTTGCCAGAATTCAACTTGTAACGGTGTGACAATATATCCTCCCCAGTTTTCAGGTCTCGGAATTGATTTTCCTTCATAATCAGTTTCGAGTTTTTTTAGGTTTTCTTCTAAAAAATCTCTTGACGGAATCACCTCGCTTTGATTGGAAACAATAGCGCCAAGCTTGCTTCCATCTGGACGTGAATCAAAATAATTGTCAGATATAATTTCAGAAGTTTTCTGGGCAATTCCTTTAATAATTACCTGACGTTCCATTTCCTGCCAAAAAAACGACAAACAAACATGCGGATTAGCTTCTATTGCTTTTCCTTTTTCTGAATTATAATTGGTGTAAAATATAAAACCTTCTTCCGAGAATTTTTTTAAGAGAACAACACGAGATTTCGGAAATCCGTCCAAACCAATCGTAGAAACAGTCATTGCGTTTACTTCACCGCTTCCGCCAAAATCCTCCACTTCATGAAACCATCGATTAAAAAGATTAATTGGATCTTCAGGAATCGTATTTTCCAGCAATTCACTTTTCTCGTATGACCTTCTATAATTACTTAAATCGCTCATAGCTTATTATTTTAGATTGTTGATTTTAGATTTTAGATTATTGTTTCAGGTTTGTCAGGCTGAGCGATCCCGAGACTTCGGGAGAAGCCCACGTCTGCAAAGCACGTTCTGTTTTAGAAAAGCACTTCGACTTCGCTCAGTGTGACACTCAAATATTCAGATTTCATCAACTTAAAATCTGAAATCTGAAACAATTACATACAAACTTAGTCCCTTAGAACCTCAGCATCTCAGAACCTTAAATTATAACTCAAAACTTACACCGTCATCTCCTAAAAGCACATTTGGAAACACTGTTTCTGCTTCTTTCTTAAATGGCTCTATTCCATCATAACGTGTTGAATAATGTCCTAAAATTAATTGTTTCACATTCGCTTTTAAAGCAATATTTGCAGCTTCTTTTGCGGTTGAATGCAATGTTTTTTCAGCCAATCTCGCTTCCGACTCTAAAAAGGTAGATTCGTGGTATAAAACATCCACATTCTGAATAATCGGAATTACTTCTTCGTTGTAAACCGTATCAGAACAGAATGCATAACTTTTTGTTGGTGGAGGATCAAAAGTAAGTTTTTCGTTTTCGACAACAGTTCCGTCGTCAAGTGTAATATCACTTCCGTTTTTTATTTTTTGGTAATAAGCAACATGAATATCATAACGTTGAACTGCTTCAACATCAAGCTTCCTTTCGTCTGGTTTTTCCTGAAAAAGAAAACCATTTGTATAAACACGATGCTTTAACGGAATCGTTTTTACAATCACCTTTTTATCTTCAAAAATAACTTCACTTTCTTTTGATTCTAATTCATGAAAAAACAAAGAATAAGTTGTCCAAGATTCAGTCAATTTTAACTGAAGAAGAATTAATTCTTTAATTCCTTTTGGACCATAAATATGTAAATCGGTTGTTCTTCCCAAAAGAGAAAAAGTAGAAATAGTTCCAATCAATCCGTAAAGATGATCACCGTGAAGATGGGAAATAAAAATGTGATTGATTTTTGAGAATTTAATCTTATTCTTTCGAAGCTGAACTTGAGTTCCTTCTCCGCAATCAATCAAAAATAATCGGTTTTTAATTTCTAGAACCTGCGAAGTCGGATTAGTAAGTGTTCTCGGAGTTGCGGCATAACAGCCAAGTATAGTTAATTTCATTTACTGATTTTAGATTTTAGATTGGAGACTTTAGATTAATCAGTATTTTAGATTTAGCATTCAAAAATCTAAAATCTAAAATCAGAAATCTAAAATTAAAACCCTAGGTCTCTTTCGATTTCTTCCATTTCTATAATATCATGCGCTTCCAAAAGTGAAGGAACCACTGCTAATTTATCTGAAATGGCATTAAAATCAAGATCAGTTGCAACAATTACAAAAGATTTTTTTGCTTTTTTCTGAAGCTTAGAAAGCGGTAAAAAAGCTTTCAAATCTTTTTCTGTAATTGCAGAATCTGCTGATAAATCGATTATAATATTTTGTTTTTCAAAGGTTTTAAACTGTTGCGTCACTTTTTCCAAGAAAGCATTTACATCTCCTTGAGTATCTTTAATAGTAACGGTATGTCCTTTTTGATCTACTTTCATTTTTTAATTTGTGGGGCTTATATAAAAATTGATTTTCTGAGAGCTAAGGTACGAAGTTTTTTTATAGTATTCAGTCGCAGTCGCAGTTTTCAGAGTCTTACTATCACTGAAAACTATCCGTTTAAAGAAATTTCAGTTTCAGTTTTTAAGTTTCAGATAACTGAAAACTGCGACTGCGACTGAATACTAAATCTACTGAATCTTTGAAGCCAAAAGATAAATAACCGCCATTCTAATCGCCACACCATTCTCCACCTGATTCAAAATCACAGACTGATCAGAATCGGCAACTTCAGAAGTAATCTCTACTCCTCTATTGATTGGCCCCGGGTGCATGATTACGATTTCTTTTCCTAGCGAATCCAAAAGCGGTTTGTCTACTCCGTATTGCTGAGCGTACTCACGTGTCGATGGGAAGAAATTCACATCCATACGTTCGTTTTGTACACGAAGCATATTGGCAACGTCGCACCATTCTAGCGCTTTACGTAAATTCGGTTCAACTGTAACACCAAGCGATTCAATATATCTCGGAATCAATGTTTTTGGTCCGCAAACTTTTACTTCTGCACCTTGCATTTTCAAAGCATATATGTTTGAAAGCGCTACACGCGAGTGCAGAATATCGCCTACAATAACTACTTTTTTTCCAGCAACATCACCAAGTTTCTCTCTGATAGAATAACTGTCTAACAAAGCCTGAGTTGGGTGTTCGTGCGCTCCATCTCCAGCGTTTACGATACTGGCTTTGACATTTTTAGATAAAAAATAAGCCGCTCCGGGATTGGAGTGGCGCATTACAACCATATCAACTTTCATTGAAAGGATATTATTTACAGTATCAATCAGAGTTTCTCCTTTTTTAACCGATGACTGAGCTGCAGAAAAACTGATCACGTCAGCAGATAAACGTTTCTGCGCTAATTCGAAAGAGAGTTTAGTTCTAGTACTGTTTTCGAAGAAAATATTTGCAATGGTAATATCTCGTAATGAAGGAACTTTTTTAATCGGTCTATTAATGACTTCTTTAAAATGATCTGCCGTTTCAAAAATCAGGTTAATATCATTCTCGTTGATATATTTAATTCCTAATAAATGATTTACGCTTAATTCTTTCATGTTTAATGTTTAACTGTTTATTTGTTTTATCGTTTTGCCGTTTAATCGTTTATTTGTTTTATCGTTTAATCGTCCTCTTTTGGCCGTTAAATCAATAAACAATTTCACGCTTCAACTTTTTTTAATTGAGTAATCGAAATAAATCGATTAAACAATTAACCGATTAAACGATTAACCAAATTTAATTTGTCACTAAGTGAACAACATCTTCACCATCATTTTCATTCCAGCTTACAATTACTTTTTCACCATTAATAGCATCTACCTGACGGCCTCTATAATCAGGCTGAATTGGCAAATGACGGCTGAAACGTCTGTCAATTAAAACCAATAATTCAATTTCTGAAGGTCTTCCAAAAGATTGAATGGCAGTTAGCGCCGAACGAATGCTTCTTCCTGTAAACAAAACGTCATCGATAAAAATGACTTTTTTGTCTTCGACTATAAAATTGATTTGGGTTTTATTGGCTTCAAGCGGTTTATCAGTACGACGGAAATCATCTCTAAAAAAAGTGATGTCCAGATATCCTAAAGAAATTTCAGGAACCTTGTATTCGTTTTCTAATATTTGTTTTAAACGTTCAGCTAAAAAAACGCCTCTTGGCTGAATTCCAACTAAAATAGTTTCAGAGAAATCAAGATGTTTTTCGATTAACTGACAAGCCAAACGATGGAGTATGATAGTAACTTCTTTCGAATTAAGTAATACTTTTTGACTCATAAGTGATTGTAATGTTTGGTTGCGCAAATATACGGAATCTGATTTTATTTGTTGGGGTGTTGGGGTTGGAAATATTTTTTGCCAATTTTTACAATATTTTAAAATACAGAGAATTATATTACATTTTATAACTAAAAAGCTATATTTTAGCTAGATACCAAAAAACTAACTTATCAAATTATGGAAACAACCACTATTAAAAACATTAGGTCTATACGTGATGAAATTCGGGAGAAAATAAAAACGGCGCAAATTCGAGAAAACAAGGACAACACTTATGGCAGTGAAAATGAATACACCTATAAAGGTCTTATAATAGGAATTGAAAATCTTCTTATTGATATTACAACTTTAACAAAATCTCCAAACAAATTTTTAGCACTTTCAATATATTCTGAAAGAAATAGTATTCATAGCTATTTAAACGCAATAAATACATATTTTGAAACACCAAATAATTACATTCCCTCATTTGAAGCATTAAAAATTCTTATTAGAAGCTTTAATATTAGAAATACAACTGAAAGACAAATAGAATTTGAACAAGAAATCGGCAATATTTCAAGATTAAAAATTGAAGCACAAGAAAATTTAGAATCAATTAAATCTACTAAAGAAAGCATCGAATCTGAAAATGAAAAAATAAATGAAAACATTAATTTTTCAAAAGAAAAGCTAGAAGAAATCGAAACTGAGTTAGAAATAATACTTAAGCGACGTGATGAATTAATTTCAGAATCTGAAAAAATAAAAAATTATAACGAAGAACTTTCCATAGCAAGAATAAAGGCTAATAAAAATTTAGAAGTAATTACTACATCAACTAACGAAAGCAAATCAAATGAAAAATTAATTACATCTTTCGCAAACAAAGTTCAAGACCGAGAAAAAAAATTAACTGAATTAGAATTTGCTACAGAAGAAAACTCTAAAAAATTAGCAGAATATGAATCAGAAAGAGAAAACATAATTAATGAAGCTAAAAATTTAATTGATTCTGCTAAACAGGCCTTAAACTACAAAACAGCTGAAGGAATTAGCGCCTCATTTCAAGTACAATATAATAAAGCAAATAATAAATGGATTTTTGGAAGCTGGATAACTGGAGCTATTTTATGTTTAATTACATCAATATCCATCGGTATTTGGATCGTAACAGAAATCACCGATGATACTTTTATTTTTATTGCAAGAGTTTCATTATTGCCTTTTCCAATTATTGGAGCCGTTTTTTGTGCAAATCAATATATAAGACAAAAAAACATAATTGAAGATTACGCTTACAAAATGGTACTTGCTAAATCTATCGTCGGATTTTCAGAGCAACTCAAAAAGAATTGTAGTGAAGATAATGCAGAATACATTCATTACATAAAAACGGCATTGGAAGAAATCCACAAAGATCCTCTAAGAAAAAGAGTTTCTTCCGAAAGTTCAAAACCTGGAAATGTTAATTTAACTCAAATTGGTGATCTAGTAGAAAAACTTTCTAAGGCTGTTAAACCGTAACATAAAAAATATTCTGGACAAACTATAATCCTAAAACATTTCCAAAAAATTCTATAACACATTTTCCTGATTCCTGAAGTAATTTTAAGTATCAATTTAAAACATCAGAATCATGCAAAATAAAATACTAAGATTGTTAATGGTATTTGTAATACTGTTTTCATTTACAAGCTGTGAAGTTATTGGAGACATTTTTAAAGCCGGAATGGGATTCGGGATATTTATCGTAATCTTTATTATTGCGATTATTATCTGGATTTTCGCTAAAATGTTCGGAAGCAAATAGTAGTAAAATAAACAAATAAAAAATCCCAAATTCCAAGTTTAATGTGGAGTTTGGGATTTTTTTATGGTGTAGAACTTTGTCAAAGTTTAAAACTTTGACAAAGTTGTAAGATCAAAGATTGGAATTTTAAAAATTAAAGATTGTACATCTTTTTTCTTTGTTCCTGAATTTTTTCATCATCAAGATATTCGTCAAATGTCATGTAACGGTCGATAACTCCGTTTGGTGTCAATTCTACGATTCTGTTACCAACTGTTTGCGCGAACTCGTGGTCATGCGTTGTGAAGATTACAGAACCTTTAAAATTTTTCAATGAGTTATTGAAAGCTGTAATAGACTCCAAATCTAAGTGATTTGTTGGTTCGTCAAGCATTAAAACGTTAGCACGCTCCATCATCATTCTAGACAACATACAACGTACTTTTTCTCCTCCAGATAAAACTCTAGACGTTTTTAAAGCTTCTTCTCCAGAGAAAATCATTTTCCCTAAGAAACCTCTAATGAATACCTCATCACGCTCTTCTTCTGTTTTAGCGTACTGACGTAACCAATCAACTAAACTCAAATCGTTTTCGAAATATTTGTGGTTTTCAGCTGGCAAATAAGCTTGGTTGGTCGTAATTCCCCAATCAAAAGTTCCAGTATCTGCTTTTTGTTCGTTGTTTAAGATTTCGTAGAAAGCAGTTGTAGCACGTGAATCTTTAGAGAAAAGAACGATCTTGTCGCCTTTTGCCATATTCAAGTTAATATCCTTAAATAAAACTTCTCCATCTACAGATGCTGATAAGTTTTCTACATTTAAAATCTGATCTCCCGCTTCGCGATCCTGATCAAAAATGATCGCAGGGTAACGACGGCTAGAAGGTTTAATTTCTGAAATATTTAATTTCGAAATCATTTTTTTACGAGAAGTTGCTTGTTTCGATTTCGCCACGTTTGCACTAAAACGACGAATAAATTCTTCCAGCTCTTGTTTCTTCTCTTCTGCTTTTTTGTTTTGCTGAGCACGCTGTTTTGCCGCTAATTGGCTAGACTCGTACCAGAAGGTATAGTTTCCTGAATAGTGATTAATTTTTCCGAAATCAATATCAGAAATATGTGTACAAACCGCATCTAAAAAGTGACGGTCGTGAGATACAACAATTACAGTGTTTTCGTAGTTTGCCAAGAAGTTTTCTAACCAAGCGATTGTCTCGAAATCCAAATCGTTGGTAGGCTCATCCATAATCAATACATCCGGATTTCCAAAAAGCGCCTGCGCCAAAAGCACACGAACTTTCATTTTTCCTTCCATATCTCCCATTAAAGTATAATGATCTGCTTCTGAAATTCCTAAGTTAGACAACATTGATGCAGCGTCAGAATCGGCATTCCATCCATTCATTTCTTCAAATTGAACCTGAAGCTCTCCTATTCGGTCTGCATTTGCATCATTATAATCTAAATAAAGTTCATCCATTTCTTTTTTAACAGCATACAGAACTTTATTTCCCATTAAAACGGTTTCCAAAACAGTATGCTCATCGAACATGTTGTGGTTCTGGTTTAAAACCGACATACGTTTTCCCGGCTCTAAATGAATATGTCCAGAAGTTGGGTCCATATCACCTGAAATGATTTTTAGAAATGTAGATTTCCCAGCACCATTGGCTCCAATAACGCCGTAAATATTTCCGTGAGTGAATGTGGTATTTACTTCGTCAAACAAAATTCGTTTGCCAAATTGAACTGATAAATTATTGACTGTTAACATGAATGTCTTTTTAATTAATTTTGGTGCAAAAGTAGTGAAAAAGGTTCTAAGTTGCAAAGATGCTAAGGTGCTAAGGTTTTTTATGCAAACGGGTAATTTTCTCGCAGAGGCGCAGAGGCGCAAAGTTTTGTTTAAATCCTATTAATTTAAAGTTACAGTTTGTCATTTCGACTGAAAGGAGAAATCACACAAGAAACTCCGCAAAGCATGTCTTCAATCATTGTCGATTAACTAGTGTGATTTCTCCTTTCAGTCGAAATGACAAAAATGGGGTTGCTTTGCGAGATTAATTCGGTTAGAGCTTACTTTCTTTTACCAATGCCACTTCAAGACTTTCAAAGTTCGGAAGCACTTTAGCAATCATTCCTTCTTTGTTTATAATAAAATGTGTTGGGAATGAATTCAACTGTAAAGATTCATTCATATAGACTTTCATATCTGGAATTACGGAATATAAAAGTGGTTTTCTTGCTAAAAAAGTTTTTAATTGTTCTGCTGAATCTTCGGCTAAACTTATAAAAATAATATCTTTTCGATCTTTATATGCTGAAACCAGTTTATTGACTTGCGGAAATTCTCTAATGCATGGTGTGCAGTGAATGTACCAGCATTTTATCACAATGATTTTTCCTTTCATGGATTCGTTGGTCACCAAATTTCCGTCTAAATCTTTAAATGAAAATTGCGGAAAAGCTGTTCCTTCCATTTTGTAATTTTTATAAGCATCAAAACCAATTTGATTGATTGTCGCTTTTATACTTGTATCTGTTTTTGGCAGGATTTTAAAGAGTTTGTAAACATAAATATCAGCTTCAGATTTTAATCGGATTGGGATGAAATTTCCATTTGCTAATTGATCTAAAAAAGTTTCTTTTGAAATTTCTTTTGATACAACATCCAACGCTTTAAAATCTCTCGAAAGCATAATTTTTTTATTCTGATAAACAGACCATTGTTCGTAATTTTTCTGTATTTGAATAGGATCAACTTCTGGATTTCCGAGTTTGTTTTGACTAAAAGAAGTATTGAAAATTAAAAATGAGATTATAATAGTGAATGCTATTTTCATGAAGTTTTATGCGATAGTAATAAAAGTCAAAAGTACTGATTTTTTTTCACCCGCTAATTTGTCATTGCGAGGGACGAAGCAAACGCGCTAAAATTGATCTAGCAAGTGAGATTGCTTCGTTCCTCGCAATGACATACTTTGTGCTCTTTTAAAACATAAAAAAACCTGGCAGTAAAAACTACCAGGTTCATAATGCGCTACCTGAGGCAAAAACCAAATAACAAATTACCTCAGTTCACAGCATTTATTCGAAATAAAAATAGATTAAAACATAAATAACCAAACTCAATTTTAACCATCCCAATTTTCTATTTCTAAATTTTCAATCCTTTTATTTTAGTTCAAAAAGTTCATTACTTTCAATGACTTTTTGTGGCCTGATTTATCTGTTACTATCACAACAAAAATCTGTTTACTAGCAAAACTTGGGCTATTAAGCAGTACTTCTTTATTGTTTTGAATATTTCTATGACTTGTAACATTTTGTCCTATCGTATTGAATACGTCAACCTGAGCAATTTCTTCTGTTTCGTTAGATACAGATAAAGTATTGTTTCTAAAATAAGCCACAGTCGTATTGCTTTCAGTCGTTATATCATCTACAACCAATGTTTTTGCTGTGCCTTGCGATGCAAAATAAGCCGCGTACGCTTTAGATAATTCAGATGAATTACCACAAGAAGATGCATCCCAGTTTACAGACCAAGTCATTAAACCTCTTAAAGATGGATATGGTCCGCCTGGCTGCATAGCGTATGTTCTTCCAGAAAAAGTAGTTCCGTTTCTTAAGTAATCCATAGCACTAATTCCTTCTGCTGGCGTTAAATAACCGCTACCCGCTGCACTCGGACAAGCTGGCAATGCAATAAGAACTTTTGAAGCTGGCAAGCCATCAAAATGCATTCCTGTTGAAGCAATGTTATACCCTTTTATGATCATATCGGTTAAGGCTGTAACCATGTTTGCTTTCTTAGCTGTACCATAATACTGACCATCTAATCCGTTTTCTCCTCCTGTATTATACAATTGTACCGCTAACAAATCCAATTCGTTACGCAAGTTTTGAATGATTGGCAAGAACGAACCGAAAGTATCTGTATAAGTAGTGTATCCTCCTTGTACATATTGTGTTTCTGGAGCTGCAGTTAATAAAAATCCAGGGCCATAGTACGCTTTTAGTTCTTTGAAAGCATCTACTACGTTTTTCAATCTTGGATAAGCAGAAATACCCGCATAAGAAATATCTCTTAAACCTCCTGCACTAAAATTCATCGATCCGCCTTCAAAATCAATATCAACTCCATCAAATTGATACTCGTCAATAATCGCTTTTAGACCATTAACAAATATATTTTTTTGAGTAACATTTTCCAGAACAACATGACCATTTTGACCTCCAATAGAAACAATAACTGGAACACCACTATCTCTTAAAGTTTTTATATCATTTTTCAACAATTGCTTATCGAAAACGCCATTAGTCAAATATCTAGCATCATTTGTAGTTAGTATTGGCGTATAACCATCACGATTAACGGTTTCTACGAAAGAATAATCAACTACGTTAAATTTACTTCCCTTTATTTGAGAAAAATATAAAAATGGAGCAGACGTATTTTCCCAAGAATGTGCATATCCTAAAATAATTTTAGATGGCAGCGGAATGAATCTATTACCACTTATTGTAGCAATTTTAATAGTATTGTTTAATGTAGTTACTGCAGCTTTATTATCTGTTGCTTTAATTACAACTGGATAATCCTGATAAGCAGTTGGCGTAAAATTATACGTATAAGTATTATTTGTACCTGCTGTCATATTAAATGTGCCTCCATTTATTGTAATAGTAACACCAGAAACCGATCCGTCACTATCAACAGCTGTAACTGAAATTGGCACAGCTTGGAAAGAACTTTGGTATACAGTAGTATTTGATGGTGAATTCCAAGTAATTGTTGGTAATGTATTTGGACAGTTTGCACCTGAACAAGTTAATGCAAAACTATATGTTTTAGAATCTGTTGTTCCGTTTGATGCAGTAGCCGTAACAGTTAATGTATGACTTTGCGAAAACTGATTTGCTACAGGCGTCCAAACCGCTGTATAAGTTCCCGAAGAATTGGTAGCAGTCAAGTTTTGTCCATCTAAACTAAATACAACAGATGAGATTGTAGTGGCATCAGAAGCACTTAATCCAACACTCGCAACAAAATTAATTGCTGATCCTAAATTTATAGCAATCGCTGAAGCTGTTGGTGCTGTAATCGTAACCATTGGCTTAGTCGCAACCACTGCTTGTCTATTAAAATCATAAACTGTTGGAGTTGTTGGAACTGCGAAGTTTGCTAAGTTATTTGGATAATAAGTCACTTCACCATTTTCCCATGAATTTAATTTCAAACTTAAAATTTGTGTATAACCCGCTACAACTGAATTATCGAAAGTGTAATTTCCTGATGCATCTGTTGTTGCTAAAACACTTTTCCAGTTATGTGTACTATCTGTCCAAGGTAGAACGATTTCTACTTTTGCACCAGAAACTGGAGTTGTTCCGTTTTTAACTGTTCCGCTAATTAAGTTTGTCGCTGCTGCTAAAGCTACTTTAGCTGTTGAACTTGTATTAAAATTATAAACAGTTGGAGTTGCTGGAATTGCGAAGTTTGCTAAATTATTTGGATAATAAGCCACTTCTCCATTTTGCCATGAATTTAGTTTTAAACTTAAAGCTTGTGTATAACCGTCTATAACTGAATTATCAAAACTGTATTTTCCTTGTGCATCTGTTGTTGCCAAAACACTTTTCCAGTTGTGGTTATTGTCTGTCCAAGGTAAAACTAATTCTACTTTTGCGCCTGCCACTGGAGTTGTTCCATTTTTAACCGTTCCACTAATTTTACTCGTAGTTGTTGCAACATCCTGAGTAAAATTCAACGTTTTATTAGCATTCAAATTAGAATAAACTGTTGAAGCTGGAGTAAAAGTTTGTCCTGTTAAAGCTGCAGTAACAGTATAATTTCCGCCAGAAGCTAAAGTTAGCGAATAAGCTCCGCTAGAATTAGTTGTTGCAGTAACATTTCCTGCTGTAGAAGCTGCTGTAATTGTTACGCCAGAAACTGCAGTACTTCCGTTAAGAACTGTTCCGCTTACAGTGTAAGTTACGACTGCTGCACCTTGCGTGAAATTCAACGTTTTATTAGCATCAATTGCGTTGTAAACAGTTGAAGCTGGCGCATAAGAAAATCCAGATTTCGCAGCTGAAACTGTAAAGTTTAATCCCGCTGTTAAACCTGCAACGCTGTAAACTCCACTTGCATTTGAAACTGCTGTTAAAGTCGTACTTCCAGAAACTGCTGAAACTGTTACGCCAGAAACAGGAGTTGTTCCGTCAAGAACTGTTCCGCTTACCGTGTAAGTTGGCTGTGTTCCATTGATTACAACCGCTGTCTGATTTGTTGTAACATTTGTTAACGATACTGGAGTAAAGGTATAACTCGCTTTTAATGCTGTAAGCGAATAATTTTGTCCTGAAGTTAAATTGTTGAATGCAAAATTTCCAGTAGCCGAAACGACTGTTTGAATCACTGCATTGCTTGCATTTCTCAATTCAACTGTAACATTGGTAACCAAAGCCGATCCGTTTTTTACAGAACCAGAAATACTTACTGTTCCTGGAACAACGCTTCCAAAAGAAGTATCTACTTGGTTTAATAATGAATTCGGAATTGAACCTCTGGTATCTTGAGATAATTCCCAAATCATACCTCCTGCTAAGTTTCTTGATTTTATGTACTGAACTTTTAAATCCATTGATTGTTTATCTTCATATGAAATAAACTCTTTTCTAGTAGCATTATATAAATAAGGAACTTTTGTTGTATTGTCAAAATAACGCACCCATCCTGCAGAAGCTGCAGAAGCTGTTACCTGCATTGTATTTGGATCTAAATAAGCATGTGAATTAGTAACTGAATTCCCAACTAAATCACAGATTTCAATACTTCCAGAACGCTCGCACGCTCCAGAACCATCCCATGTTCCAATTGGATTTTGCGGATTGGTACATCCTCCAACAATATCTCTTGGCGCTGAAACAAATAATCCAGGTAAATTAGGATTTGTTCCATCATTTGCAACGTGGTCGAATTTCTTTCCGTAAAAAGGCAATCCCATGATTAATTTATTCGCAGGAAAACCAATTACATTTAAATATTGATTGGTTAATTCGTCTAATGATTCTGATTGTGTTGCTCCATAAAGCGGGTCATTTGTATTTCCGCTTGAATATAATGGCGCATTGTAGCAGGTTTTGTCATACCAGTTTCCTCCAAAATCATATCCGAAATAGGTGATGTAATCACAATAAGTAGAAATGTCTTCTGTCATTCCGTATTGTGATCTGTTATTTGGTCCTAAATACTGTTTAGAAACATTTCTAACATTGTTTCCTGCAGCAATCGTAACCAGTTTATTTGGCATTGCTTGACGCATGGCTTTTAATAGGTAAACCAAATTTTTGTTGTCATCTGGGCTATATTTTTGTGGAGGAACAGGCGAACCATTTACTATTTCTGTACCATCAGTTCCACCCGAAAGAGGATATTCCCAATCGATGTCAAAACCGTCTATAAATGGATATGTAGTAATGAAGTTTGCCATATCTGCTGCTAAAGCTGCTCTTGCTACAGGACTTGCAGCAATTGGAGAAAGATCTTGTCCTTTTGTCCAGCCTCCAACAGAAATTAAAATTTTTAAATGAGGATACTTTTCTTTTAATTTCATTAAATCATAAAAGTTTCCTTTTACTGGAGCATCCCAAGGAATGCCTCCTTCCATATGCTCAAAATCAGCATACGTGTCCAAACATTTTAACTTTGTATTCTGTGGATGGGCAGGATCATAAGTTGTCCCATAAAAAGAATAATTCAAATGCGTAATTTTACTTCCATCAATTTTCGGAACATTGAAATCCCGAGCATAAATAGACCATTGTGCATAATACCCTACTACTTTTTTTCCGTGGGCCGGTTGTGCCAACGCAAGTAAGGGAAACAGTAACAAAAAGAGCAATCTGTAATAATGTTTCATAATTAATAAATATTAGTTAATAGAAAATAAGTAATTGGGCCGCAGCAGTATAAAAACTTCTGGGTTTCGCTCAACTGCAGATTGGAAGCCCGCTGTCGATTGGAAATAAACTCAAATTAAATTCTATAGATAAATATTACTATTACTGATTCATACATAATCATTAGCCAATAGTAGTGATTGATATTTATTTATAATTTTAAAAAAAAATTAATGTCAAATACAAATGATAAATTTGGGACTACTCATCAATCTATACTCTTTTTTGTCATGTTTTATTCTATTCTCTTTATTTGGTTTTTAAAGGTTAATACTCCGTTATTGGTTATTTTTTTATAGTTAATTATTATTTATTATACCTGATATAGTATTATTTAAAATAGAGAATTCAACATTATAATTACCCCTGCCATAGAATCATGGCAGAAGTAATTAACTCTCTAAAAAAACATTAGCAGTCTTAAAAACGTACTAAATACTAATTCAAACCAAACCTTAAAGTAATTTTTTTAAACTCTCATAAACAGACAGTTCAACATCTGCATGATCTTTTGTATTACATTGATCTATCATTTTTTTTAGATCTTCTGATTTTAAAGTTGATTTATTATCCAAAACCAATAATAATTCCTGAGAAGCATCATTTAGTTTTTTAGATAATGGTAATATTGGCTGTACTAATGGTGCGTTTGCACTTAGTGCCGTTAAATCTTTATGAACAGTAATCCATTTATTGAAAAATGAAGTTACTTTGGCTTTATTGTCTGCTGATTTATTAGCTAAATATTGAGTTACTGCTGCATCAAATGCTAAAGCATCTTTTGCATCTGGCCCACAAGCATCTGCAAACAATGTAAATGGAGAATACATTTGGTACTCTGTTCCTCCTTTGTTACGAGTATATCCTTTTAATGGTTCGCTAACTTTAGAAAATTCTTCCAGCGGCTGAATATTTTGATTGTTTGCTATATTTCTTAAAATCACATCTTTATTGCGAATGTGTGTAATACCTAATTCTTCTAATCTAAAAGAAACTGTCTCTAAACGTTTACGCATATTTTCAACGTCAACTATATCTTCTGCCGACCATAATCTTTCTGCAATTGCAGCTGTTCTTGGCCAAATTCTCGAATCGATCGTTGCTGGTGTAGCCAATTCTGTCCACATTGTTGCTTCGCCACCCAAAATTCTTGCTTTTTCGTCACTTGTCAAGTTCGCTCCTTTTGGCATTGGATCATTTAGGTAATGACTTGCAATTGGATACATTAAATCAATATAGTAACCGTTTGATAAAACTGTTTTGTATCCTTTTTTAACAGCATCTACTAAAGATTGCCCTGCTGCCATTCCTTCATTTGGACCTCTCCAAGAATGCACAATGGCTTCTTTAGATAAATCTTTGGTCAAAATTTCTTCCCAACCCATTAATTGTTTTCCGTGTTTCTTTAACATCGGTGCCAATTGCATCGTGAAATAAGTTTGCAATTCGTGGTTGGTTTTTAAATTATGTTTCTTTTTGAATTCTTGAATTTTTGGATTTGCATCCCAATCTTTTCCTTCGTTTTCATCTCCTCCAATATGGAAATAAGCACCAGGAAATAATGGACAAACCTCATCAAAAACTTCACTTAATAATTGGTATGTTTTAGGATTTGAAGGATCTAATGTTGGTGTAAAAATTCCAGCATTTCTTTCAACTCCATAGTTAGCGATTGCTGTACCTTGAATATTTTTTTCGGATGTTCCACCAGTCAGTGTAATTACTTTACTTCCAATTTCAGGATAAGCCGTTAAAATTGCAGATCCGTGACCAGGAACATCTATTTCAGGAACAATTAAAATACCGCGCTCATCAGCATATTTTACGATATTTTTAATTTCCTCTTGTGTGTAATACATTCCATCCGAAGCCAATTCTGTAAACTTTGGATGTTTTTTCATTTCGATTCTCCAGCCTTGATCATCAACTAAATGCCAGTGAAAAACATTCATTTTCATTGCTGCCAATGCATCAATATTTCTTTTGATTACGTCAATTGGCTGAAAATGTCTAGAAGCATCAACCATTAGACCTCTCCAAGTGAATCTTGGAAAATCTGAAATTTTTGAACTTGGAAAATAAAAAGAAGTCGAGTTGTTTTGAAGCATTTGCAATAATGTCTCCAAACCATGTAAAGCACCTAAATCGCTTGATGCATTTAAAGTGATTTTGCCTGAAGTAATATCTAAATGATAACTTTCGTCTTCATACAAACCAATTTTTCCGTTTTTAGTACAATTGATTTGTAATTCTGCATTTGGAACTTCATTTAATTTGGTAATAAAACCTTGTTCGAAAAATATACCTGCTCTACCATCTAAACGGCGCAAAAAGCGAGTTACTCCGCCAAAAATTCTTGGATTCGGATTTCCTGTAATATTGACTTTAAAATTTTTGGTTAAAGCAAAATTACCTTCATTAATAACAACATTCTGAGGCCAAGGCATAAGGTTCAGCTGCTCTTTTTGGACTTGCGCACCTGCCGATATACCTGCAAATAATAGTACAAATAAATATTTCATTTTTCTTTTTTTTGGTTGGATAGTTTTTAATAAGTATCCTAATTTATATAAAAAAAGACAAAATTCAGAATGACTTCTGCATTACCTCACTTTTACCAGATAATCATCTGAATTTTGTCATTTGATTCGTTCAAAAACGAATCATAAAGCTTTAGTAATCAAAGCGTTTAAAGGCTTCAATTGCTTCATATTCAGCTAAACCTAATTCATCATATAAGATGGCTGTATTCTTGTTTCGATCTTCTGCCCTAACCCAGAATTCTCGAGAATCATTACCTTGAAACATTACTCTATCTTTTTGAGATTGGTGATGTAAAATGGCGTGACGTTTTAATAAAACCTCTGAAGGACTCAACGGAACTGCCATATCAATTTCATGAATATCCCATTCGTGCCAAGCTCCTCTGTAAAGCCATAACCAACAATCGTTCATGTAAGGTTCTGGTTTAAGTTCTTTTAATGCAGCAAAAATGGCATTCAAGCAAACTTCATGTGTTCCATGCGGATCTGCAAGATCTCCAGCAGCAAAAACTTGATGTGGTTTTATTTTAGCAATAATATCTTTTACAATAGCAATATCTTCTGGTCCTAACGGATTCTTTTTAACTTGTCCTGTTTCATAAAATGGAAGATCTAAAAAGTGTGTATTCTCATCTTTTAAACCAATATATCTTGTTGCTCCATAAGATTCTCTTCTTCTGATCAATCCTTTTAATTTTCGAACTTCCAAAGAATCGATCTGGTTTTCTGATTTATTGTTTAAAAATTCGATAACCGATTTAAAATTGATATCTGCTTTTTCATTTCCAACAAAATCACTAGCTACTTCTGCAAATTTTAATGCTTCATCATCTGAAACAGCGATATTTCCCGAAGTCTGGTATACCACATGAACATCGTGTCCTTGTTTGATTAATTTTGAAAATGTTCCTCCCATAGAAATAACATCGTCATCTGGATGCGGACTAAAAAGAATTACTCTCTTTTTTGCCGGATTTGCTCTTTCTGGCCGATGAGAATCATCTGTGTTTGGTTTTCCTCCTGGCCATCCGGTAATGGTATGCTGTAAAATATTAAACATATTGATGTTCATATCGTAAGCTGAACCTTCTTGAGCCAAAAGATCTGACATTCCGTTATTATTGTAATCACGGTCTGTCAATTTTAAAATAGATTGTTTTGTTTTCTGACAAAGCCAAACAATTGCCTTACTTTTCATTTCAGGTGTCCAAAGACATTCTCCAACTAACCAAGGCGTTTTAAAACGGGTTAATTCTGATGCCGCAGACTGATCTAAAACGAAAGTTGCATTTGGATGATTCTGTAAAAATGTAGCTGGTATTTCTGAACTGATATCACCTTGAATAGTTCTTTTAATGATATCTGCCTTGTTTTGTCCCCAAGCCATCAAAACAATACGCTTTGATCTCATAATAGTTGAAACTCCCATTGTTATGGCACGTTTCGGCACATTATCAATTCCATTAAAAGCAGACGAAGCATCGACTCTTGTAATGTGATCTAATGTAATAATTCGAGTTCCAGAATTGATGTGAGAACCTGGTTCGTTAAAACCAACGTGCCCTGTACGGCCAATTCCTAATAATTGAAAATCAAGTCCTCCTGCATTTTTAATATTCATTTCATAATCGATACAGTATTGATTTATTTCGTCAATTGCTATTGTACCGTCTGGAATATTAATGTTTTCAGGCTTGATATCAATATGATTAAAAAGATGTTCATGCATGAAATAATGATAGCTCTGATTATTCTCTTTAGTCATCGGATAATATTCATCCAAATTAAAAGTAATTACATTGCTAAAACTTAGTCCTTCTTCTCTGTGCATTCTCACTAGTTCCTCGTAAACTTTTATCGGAGAAGAACCTGTTGCCAAACCTAAAACACAAGCTTTATTTTTTTCCTGCTTAGATCTAATTAGCTGCGCAATTTCCTGTGCTACAATTATAGAGGCTTCAATAGAACTCTTGAAGATCTCGTTATGAATTTTTTCAAATCGAGTTTCTTCAAATTTTCCCGCGCTTTTGTAACTGATATCAGGTTTTATTTCTAAAGCACTTTTCATTTCTTTTCTTTTTTTGTAGTAATTACCATTTTGATTTTAAGAATGGTATAGATCACTCTCGCAATCTATACCATTACTACTAACCAAACTTAATATCCTTGTTTTTTCTTTTAGAAGTTCGGAGCGTTAACATCCCACCAAGTTCTGGTGCCTCCGTTATCAGGTCCTCCAAGTTTTGCAATACCTGTTTTAAGACCTTCTGGGTTTCCATCTTTTTCAGTAGAAACAAAGTTTATTCTTCTAACACCGTACTCAGTAGTAATTGCACCAGCACTTTGGTTGTTAAGAATTGGCAATAATTTAGGGTAACCTGTTCTACGGTGTTCAGCCCAAGCTTCCATACCGTCAGGGAAATTAGCAATCCATTTTTGAGTAATGATTTTTTGCAATTTCACTTCGTTGCTTGCAGCATCATCCCAAGCAACAGTTACTTTATTTACAGCTAAACCACTGTTGAATGGAGCAACTGGATCTACATAATCTTTAGCTGTTTTTACATTATCTGCAATATAATCAGCGGCACCACCAACAGAAAGCTGTTCAAAAGAAGCCGTAATACCTGCTTTGTAAAGTGTTGCAGCGTCACCGCCCATATTCCAGCCTCTTAAAGCTCCTTCTGCTCTTAAGAAATAAATCTCAGCTGCATTTAACCAAACAACTTGTTTGTCTTCATCTATTATCTTACCAAAGTTCGAGAACTTAATGTGTTTTGACTTATCACCAAGAATACCACCAGTACGAATTCCTTTATATTCTCCAGGAAACTCTTCTGAAGTTTTAAAATAAACACTTATTCTAGGATCATTGTAACCTCCCATGATAGATTCCATATCTGCAGACATACGGCTATCATTATATTCGTAAGCAGCAACTCTAAGTGGGTGTTGTGAAACATCTTTATTCACAATAAAGCTGTCTGCATTTACTGTCATTACACCAAATTTTTGACTAATCGCTTTTTCTGCTTCCGTTTTAGCCAAAGTTGGATTAACTTTTACAATACGCATTGCTAATCTTAAACGTAAAGAATTTGCATATCTAACCCATTTTGTATAGTCTCCTTTATAAGTCGAACGATCGATTTTTGTAAAAGAACTTACTTCTCCTGCATCAATTCTTTTTGTTAATTCCTCAACTGCAAAATCTAGATCTTTAAACATTAATCCATAAGCTTCTTCCTGAGAATCGTACCCAATTGCAGCATCTGTTGTTCCTAGTTTTGAATACACAATTGGTCCCCATGAATCTGCAGCTTTATGTAAAGTCTGTACTTTTACTATTGTTGCCAAAGCATAAAACTCATCATATTTTCCTTTAGATGCAGCTTCAACTTTTAAGTAATTTGCCATTACTTGTGTATAAATAGCTTCCCAACCCCAAAGGTTCCAGTTATCAGAAAGTGCATAAGAAAGGTTATTGTTACCATCAAAACCTGGTGCTGTCGTATAACCTCCCCAAGTATTCCCAGATAAGTCAATTGCAACCTGATATTTCCAACCTGGAACGTTTACCATAACGTTGTCAAACATCGTTGTAAAAGGACCTTTAATGTGATTAAAATCTTGTGTCAGTTCCTCTTGTGTAAAACCATCAGGATTGCTATTAATCTCGTCAAAATTATCTGTACAACCAACTAAAGCCAAAAGACCAAGACAGATTAGTGATTTTTTTATATTATTTGTTTTCATGATGTTTTAATTAGAAAGTTACATTTAAATTAAGACCAATACTTCTTGTTGATGGTAAACCATAAATATCAACTCCTTGTAAGCCCTGACCTGTACTTAAAGCAATGTTTGGATCGAATGGTGCATCTTTATAAAAGAAGAATAAATTTCTTGCGATTAATGATAAAGTTGCTGTATTAACAAATGGAATTGCTTTTTTGTTGAAAGTATATCCAAGCGAAACCTCTCTTAAACTTACATTTGTTGCATCATATACATACTCAGCAGTAGCACCGTTAAGACCACCTACAGCTTCATAGTATTTTTGAGCATCTATTTTAGTCACTTTCGTGCCATCAGGCATAACTGCATTTACAGCAACACCACCGGCATTTCTAGCATCTCCAGATCTTTTTGATACTCCATAAAAATCATTCATACCTTCAGTAATACTCATTACATCTCCACCAAAGCGACCATCGATCAAGAAATTAGCTGTAAAAGAACCAAATTTAAATGTGTTTGACCAGCCTAACATAAAATCAGGGTTTGCATTACCAACTTCGTGGAAATCAGCTTCAACTGCTAAGTTTCCTTTATCATCTAAAACAATTTCCCCTTTATCATTTCTCACGATACCTTTTCCTTCAATAACACCAAATGGTCTTCCTTCAGTTAAAGAGTATCTGTAATTAATATTATTTACAGGAGTTAATGGAATTTGACCTCCTAATTCTGCTGGGATTTCTTTTACTTTATTTCTATTATGAGAATAATTTACCATTGTTTCCCATGAGAATTTTTGTCCCTCAATAATTTTTCCACTCACAACAAGCTCGATACCTTGGTTGGCAATACTACCAGCATTTATTCCGTAGAAAGTATAACCGTAAGGGTTTGTTGCTGGAGCCGGAACTTGAATATATTGATTTTTAGTTTCTGAGTTGTAGTATGAAATTTCGAAACCTAATCTATTGTTGAACATTCTCCATTCAGTACCAAATTCAAATTCTGATTTCAATTCAGGTTTCAATCCTTCACCTGGTCTTGGCCCTACTACAGGAGGAATAATATTACCACCCTGAATAGTCGATTTTGGAGAAGTTACAAAAGCAGAAACGTCATTACCCACTTGAGCATAAGTTCCTCTCACTTTTCCGAAGTTAATCCATTCTGGCATTGTTGCCATTTCACTAATAAGAGCAGTAACCCCTACAGATGGATAAAAATAAGATGGAGTATCAGTATTTACTAAAGTAGAAGACCAATCATTACGTCCTGTAACATCTAAATACAACATGTTTTTATAACCAAAAGTTGCAGAAGCAAAAATTGACTGAACCTCTCTTGAAGAACCTGTAGCCTGAAGGCTTAAGTTATCTAAACCACTAGCACTTGCAAAATTCCCCAAAGTAAACAAGTTAGCATTTACAAGTCCGCCAACAATACCAGAATCTAAAGTAGTCGATTGATTTGCTAATGTGTTATTGATACTTGCTCCTAAAATAGCATTAAAGCTAAAATCTTCGTTGAAATTAGTATTAATTTTAGCAATCAAATCTCCGTAACGTTGTGTGCTTAAATTAGCAACGTTTATATATCTACCGTTTATATTAGATAAAGAAGTATTGGTCGTAGCATAAATCTTTTTATCATAATCATTTTCAACTCTATTATAGCTATATCTTGCAGCAATGCTTAACCAATTGTTTGCTTTGTATTCTAAAGCTAAATTTCCGTTGAAGAAATTATCTTTATCAATAGATTTATTTCTATTGATTAACCAATAAGGATTCTGAACATAAATATCAGCATTTGGTGCGCTGTAAAAGTTTTGACCGTATAGGTTTCTAGAAGGAATAAATGTTTCGAAATTATCTTTATAATAATTAAAGTCATTTCCTCTTTGGAACAAATAAACTCCCGTTAATGGGTTTGAGTAAAGTCCGTTTACAGGTCTGTTATTAATTGTTTGTGATGTATATTTTGCATCAGCAGAAACAGTTAATTTATTGTTGAAAAATTTACCTGTCTGGCGGATTCCAAAGTTGTTTTTCTTTAACCCGTTACCTTCAATAACTCCTGAAGCTGTAGTATTAGCGTAAGATATACTTGTTGAAGAAATATCAGATCCAGTTGTAAAAGCAGCAGAAGTAATTTGAGTAACTCCTGTGTTAAAGAAGTCTTTTACAAAATCATTTGATTGTACTTTTCCTCCCCAAGATTTTTGTGCATCCGCTGTTCCATATTCATACTGAAATTCTGGTAATGAATGAACAGATTCAAAAGTAGTAACAGAAGAAACAGCTAAATTCCCTTTATTTTCTTTAACTTTTTTAGAAGACAATAAAATAACCCCATTTGCTCCTTGAGATCCGTATAATACAGAAGCTGCTGCACCTTTAAGTACAGTCATTCCTTCATAGTCGTCTGGATTAATCAAAGAAATAACATCTCCTCCGTCACGGTTACCTCCAGCAGTACTTCCAAATGAATCATTTGACGCATTTGTATTACCCTGCTGATTTGAAGTACCATTATACATAGGAATACCATCAATAACGTAAAGTGGCTGGCTGTTCATAATAGATGAGTTACCACGAATAACTACTTTTGTAGATCCTCCAGTACCTCCAGAACTTTTTGTTACTGCAACACCCGCAACTTTACCCGCAATAGTATTAATAACGTTGGCATCTTTAACACGAGTCAACTCTTCCCCTTTAAGTTCTTGAGCCGCGTAAGTCAAAGATTTTCTTGTTTTCTTAACACCTAAAGAAGTTACCACTACCTCATTTAATGCATTAGATGCTGCCTGAACCATTTTCACATTAATTGTTGCAGCATCTCCTACAACGATAGTCTGAGTTTCTAGCCCTACATATGTGAAAACTAAACTTTGACCTTTTTGAACTTCAATTGTATACAATCCGTCAAAATCGGTAGTTGTTCCCTTTTGACCTCCTTGTACAGCAACAGAAGCTCCTGGTAATGGCATACCCTCAGAATCTGTAATCACACCCTTGACACTTTTTACTTGTGCAAGCGAAACCTGCGCCGTAAAAACAATCATAAAGATTAAGAAAATTTTTTTCATGTTTATTTTATTTTGTTAGTTATGAAGTAAAATTATTCTTAAGGCATTGTTAAAAAAAATAAATTAAACCAACGACAACAAAATTTAAACGAACGACATAAATCATTCAATAATACGTTTTACGAAAACGTTCTACATGAAAAAAAAAGCACCGATATCCTTTTTTTGCGAAATTTTATTCAAAAAAATTGTCGCTTTGCAGTTAATTGTTTAAAGTTGCACTTTATTTACTTCTTGTTAAGAAAAACTAAAATTGCTAAATATCTTAAAACCAATTGAAAGAAATTAAGAAAGTTAAATTTGATATTAAACTGCGAAACCATATATGGTTTTGGGGAGTTTATTTTACTTTGAATTTTTTAAGATGGGGAGCTTATTTCAATGATTATCCTTATGCATTCAAATCGAACTTGATCGAATTTTCACTTGTTATACCTTTAGTATATCTCAACTTATTCGTTTTAGTTCCAAAGTATGTATTAAAGCAAAAATATATCACTTATACGTTTTTCTTACTTTTGAGTTTATTTGCAATTTATTTAGCGAAGACTGCTCTTACCTATTATATTATTTCTGAAAACATCTGGCCAGAAGCCAATCGAGAATATCATCCGTTTGAAATTAACCATATTGTTGCAGTTTGCATAGGAGAGCTGTACGTTTTAGCAATGGCTTCTTCAGTTTATCTTACTTTGACTTGGTTGAGAGAACGCGAAAGAAATAGATCTTTACGAGAAAATCAGTTTAAGATTAAATTGAAATATCTGGAAAATCAAATTCAACCGCATTTCTTTTTCAATACCTTAAACAATTTATATGCACTGTCATTAGAATCTTCTAAGAAAGTTCCAGATGTAATCATTAAACTTTCTAATTTAATGGAGTATGTTCTGTACGATGTAAAAGGAACCAAGTTTGTACCTTTAATTAAAGAAATCGACTATATTCAAAATTATATTGAAATAGAAAAACTTCGTTTTGAAAACGTCGAAGTGACAATAAATCTGGAATCAAACATTGAAGATGTAGTTGTTCCTCCGCTAATCTTTATTTCTTTAGTAGAAAATGCATTTAAACATGGCGGTTTGAATAACAAAAATTTAAAAATCAAAATCAACTGTAAAGTTATTGACAATAAAACACTTGATTTTGAAATCTTAAATAATTTCGTAATTTCACAAAATCATAATCCAAAAAGAGGAATTGGTTTAGTAAATACGAAAAAGAGATTAAAGCTTATTTACAGAAACGATTTTAGTCTTAAGCACAAAACCAAACTAAATTTCTACATAATTAGATTACAAATACCAACTCAGAATGAAGATTAAATGCGTGTTAATTGATGATGAGCCTTTAGCTATTAAAGTCCTGCAAAATTATTTTACCAATTTTACAGATTTTGAAGTTATAGCCACATTCAATAATTCTTTGGAGGCACTGGATTTTATAAACAGTACACCTGTCGATGCCGTCTTTTTAGATATCAACATGCCAATGATGACAGGTTTTGAACTTATAAGTCTAATTGAAAGCAAAACCAAAGTAATTATCACAACCGCTTTTAGGGAATTTGCTGCCGAAAGTTATGATCTCGATGTATTAGATTATTTGGTAAAACCAATTCCGCTTCCAAGATTCATAAAATGTATCAATAAAATTACAACTGAATATAATCTCAAAAACAATATTAAAGTCGAAACCACAAAAGGCGATTCTCATATTTTTATTAAAGTCGATAAAAAAATGATGAAAATTAATATTGAAGAAATTCTGTTTGTTGAAGGAATGAAGGAATATATAAAAGTTGTCACTCCCGATAAAACCTATATTACTCATAAATCTCTTACATCATTATCTGAAGAATTACCTGCAGATCGCTTTCTTAGAATTCATAAATCTTATGTCATTGCACTAAATAAGGTGAAATCTATTGAAGGAAACCGCGTGCAAATACAATCTTATAACATTCCAATAGGCCGAAACTACAGTAAAGAGGTCAAAAACAAGATACTGGAATAAAATATAATTACGAATTACATTTTCTAAGTAGGTTAAAATTAACACTTTGTTGAAAAAACACTGTCGTTGGTTTAAATTTAACATTATTTATGCCTTTTTATTTTTTTTTGATAATCCTAACAAATATATTTACGGTCTTCAAAAAACAAATAATAAAAAATTAACCTCATTATTATGACTTCAGAAAATGTACAAACCAAATGGGGACAATTTATCTCTTTGATAATTGTTTTCTTCTTTTGGGGTTTCGTTGGATCTGCCAATGATATCCTGATTCCAGTATTCAAAAAAGTATTTACGTTATCGCAAGTACAATCACAATTAGTAGCATGGGCTTTCTATGCAGCTTACTTTGTGGGATCAATTATATTCTTCATAGTTTCATTAAAAGTAGACGTTTTGCAAAAATACGGCTACAAAAGAACCTTATCTGCAGGATTAATTTTATCTGCTGTAGGTTCATTTTTATTCGTTCCAGCTGCTACAACTCAAAGTTTCCCTTTCTTTTTAACAGCTTTATTTACAGTAGGATTAGGATTCTCGATTCAACAAATTGTAGCAAATCCATTAGCAATTAAAATGGGTAGCCCAGAAACTGGAGCGCACCGTTTAACTCTTGCTGGAGGAATCAACTCTTTCGGAACAACAATCGGTGCGATTTTATTAGGTATCGCTTTGTTTGGAATGGGAGACAACAAAAAAACAGCTCTTTCTTTAGAAGATATTAAATTACCATTTATTATTTTAGGATTGGCTTTTATTGCTGTTGCTGTATTTATGAATTTCTCAAAAATCGAAGATCCAGTAAAAGAGGAAGAAGCAATAATTAAAGAAAAACACAGTAGTTTTAACATTCTTGACTACCCGCAATTATACTTGGGTATGTTAGGAATTTTTATTTATGTAGGTACTGAAGTAACAATCATTAGTAATTTACCAGCTTTATTACATACATCTGAATTCGGAAATGTACTAGAAGATGCTGTTGCACCATTTATTGCTCTTTACTGGGGAAGTTTAATGATCGGTCGTTGGAATGGTGGAGCAAACGTATTCAACACTTCAAACTTAGTAAATACTGCACTTAAATTTATCGTACCAGCTGTAGCTTTTGGAGTAATTATCGGAGCAAATATCTTTGCTGCACACGATGTTTCTTCATTCTATATCTACCCAATCTGGATTTTATTATTTATCGCTGTAAGTTTTGTTGGTGGTAAAAACGCTGGAAAAACATTAATGCTTTTCGGAATTTCAGGATTAACAATGATGGTATTAGGATTAGCTTGGCCAAACCCAGAAATTGCTAAATTCTTCTTTATCTCAGGAGGTTTATTCTTGTCTATCATGTGGCCATCAATCTTCGATTTAGCAATTGCTGGTTTAGGAAAAAATACAGGAAAAGCATCTTCTTTCTTAATCATGATGATTCTTGGGGGTGGAGTTATTCCATTAGTTCAAGGAAGTATCTGTGATTTAGATGCAACAAATCCAAACGGAATTTTCGGTATCACATACACTCACTTCTCTTACATTGTACCACTTATTGGTTTTGCATATTTAGGATTCTACGGTTTCTACTGTCCTAAAATCTTGAAAAAACAAGGAATCAGCCACGTACAAAGCGAAGGCGGCGGACACTAAAAATTAGAAAAATTCAATATAAAAAATCCAAATTCCAATTTGCTAATCGGAATTTGGATTTTTTTTATCTTAAAACAAAAAACTTAGAAACTCAGCATCTCAGAACCTTAGTACCTTAGATCCTTACTTCGCATTAATTATATTACTCAAATTCTTCTTGAAAACAGCTTTATTTTGCGGCGTTAAAGTATAAACAACATCTTTATCAGCATGAACAATTACTTTGTCTATATCAGCACTTAAAAGCGCTTGAGGATCTTTAATCTTAAGGGTGCAAGCGCCATCAAAAAAACCATCATCTTCAATAGTTTTTCTAGCTTCTATAACAGTTCCATCACTTAAAACGGCAGAAATAGTCATTTCACTATTTAATGTTTTCGAATAAAAACCATCCATAACCAACAAAAGTCGATACGAGTTTTTTAATTCAGGGCCTTTAAACTCATGTCTTGTAATATTATAGCGAAGACCTTTGGCAAGAGTTTGAAATTTAACCGAACAATCTAATTCAAAAGTAGCAACATCACCCGCTTCATTTACTGAAGTAATAACTTTAGCAGCTTGGGCGTTTACAGAAAAACTCGCTACAAAAAAAGACAACATTAGTAATACAACTTTCATATTTAACGATTTAAGATTCAATATAAAAGTAAAAAAAATCGTCTCTTCTCGTTAGAAAAAAGACGATTTTTATTTTGTAAGTATCTAAAGATTACTTGTTTCCTTTCTCGAAGTCAGCCACAAACTGAGCTAAACCGATATCAGTTAAAGGGTGTTTCAACAATCCGTAAATTGCAGAAAGTGGTCCAGTCATAACATCAGCACCAATTTTAGCACAGTTAACAATATGCATTGTGTGACGCACAGAAGCTGCTAAAATTTGAGTTTCGTAACCATAGTTATCGTAAACCTCTCTAATTTCTTGAATCAAGTTTAATCCGTCAGTAGAAACATCATCTAAACGTCCAACGAATGGAGAAACATAAGTAGCTCCAGCTTTAGCAGCCAATAAAGCTTGTCCTACAGAGAAAACAAGAGTTACGTTAGTTTTAATTCCTTTATCAGAAAAGTATTTTGCTGCCATAACACCTTCTTTAGTCATAGGAAGTTTTACAACAATCTGCTCATGTAATTCAGCTAACTCCTCGCCTTCCTTAACCATACCTTCAAAGTCAAGAGCGTTAACTTCAGCACTTACGTCACCATCTACAAGGTTGCAAATGTCAACATAATGCTTAAGGATATTGTTTTTTCCAGTAATACCTTCTTTTGCCATTAATGACGGATTAGTAGTTACTCCATCCAAAACTCCTAAAGCTTGTGCTTCTTTAATTTGAGCTAAATTAGCTGTGTCTATAAAAAATTTCATAATTTGTTTAATTAAAAATGGTTTGTTTGTATTTATATCTTTGAAAAATTTTTCTTCAAATAAATTCTTTTAAAGAAATCTAGCTGTAAAATTACGAAATCAATATCAATAAAGATTTTAAAATTAAAACCATTTTAAAATTATATGTTAAAAATAAGTGTGTTTTTTACATTTTTAACAAATCTTATAATATTAGAAAGTTTTTTCTTATAGACTTATAAACTAAACAATCAAGAAAATACAATTTGACAAATTAGATAACTTAAAGAAACTTAATTTTAAGATTGCTTAGAATTATTTCTATTTAATTCCTTTAATTCATCTCTAATTTCTTCAAGAACTTTCAAAGTATCTTCTTTATAAGCTTCAGAATTATTGATTTTATCACTTACCGAACCCAAAATTCTTCGAATTACAAACCAAATAACAACTAAAAATAAAACTCCTAAAATAGTCGGCACAAATTCATTAAACGTATTCATAATATTAAAGTTTATAGTGATTCATTAACATTTTCTCGTAAACTTTATCTGGAAGCGCTCGTTTCAAAACAATTGAAAACTTTTGCATAAATGCTCCCACTTTATAATGTACATTTGGTTTTTTAGTTTGAATGATTTTATAAACCGCTTCTGCCATTTCATTTGGATTACTTCCTGCATCAACGTGATCATTCATTGTTGCTAGAACTTCGCCATAAACCTTTTCATAAGCCGAATCTTTTATAACTGGCGCGTGATAACGTCCAGCTGCGATATTGGTTGCAAAATCTCCAGGTGCAACATTCGTAATCTCTACCCCAAAAGCTTTCACTTCCATTCTCAAAGCTTCAGTAATCAATTCCAAAGCTCCTTTTGATGCAGAATAAACACTTCTATAAGGAAGTCCCATATAACCTGCAATCGAAGTAATATTAATAATAAGTCCTGAATTTTGCTTACGCATTTGTGGCAACGCCGCTTTCATAACTTCAATTGGACCAAAGAAGTTAGTCTCAAAATTATTTCGAATTTCTTCTGTCGGGATTTCTTCTAAAGGTCCTGTAATTCCAACTCCAGCATTATTAATTACAATATCTAATCTTCCAGAAGTTTCGATAATTTCGTTTACCGCTGTTTTAATAGAATCAGAATTTCGAACATCTAAAGCAACTAATGGAAAAACTGAATTTAAAACTTTCTCAGGATTTCTACTTGTTCCGTACACAACGAAACCTTTTTGGTGTAAAAATTCACCAATAGATTTTCCAATTCCTGATGATCCTCCGGTAATTAAAACGACTTTGCTCATTTTTTTAGTTATAAGTTTTTAATGGTCTAACCAGTATTTAAATTCAAGTTTAGATTCTAACTCTTTTATCAATATTGAATCTTTAATTTCCTTAGAAAAATCCACAATAATCTTATTCGGATCAATGGTAGAATAATCTACTAGATAATATTTATTTAAAGCAGATTTGCTATTTTCTGGACATCCACCTGGGCTATTTCTATACAATTTTCCATCAATACAATATTTTACATATGCTTCTGTAGATTTTGGAAATTGCTTACAAAAAGTATATTTACAAATTGTTTGACCTAGATTATCTTTAATTTCTTTTCTATCATTGTGTCCCTTAACAAAGAGATACCCCAAGCCTATAACTAGAATAATTAAAACTATTTTTGAAAGTTTCTCGCTCATATTAAATTTACAGATGTCCAAAAATAAAAAAATCTTCCAGAAGGAAGATTACAAATTAATTAATTCTAAAAAATAAAAAATGGCAAGCGACCTACATCGCACCGCTCAACCACGTACCCTTGCTATGTTCCCATCCTGGGGGAGTCTGCAGGAGCTGGTCGTGTAGGACTTGCCGGTGCAAATATACAACCTTTTTATATTTTTGCAAGACCTTTGTTGCTATAAAAATATCGTCGTATATTGCCTTATTCAAATTTTAAACTATGAAAAAATATAACTTCCTAGCTGTCATTTTATTAGGAATCACATTAATCGGATGTAAAGAAAAAAATAAAGGTGAAAATTCTTTATTTACTATCGATGAATCTGCTTTTCCGGCTCATTTTACGCAAAAAGAAGCGCTTACAATTGGAATTTTAAACCCAAATTCGAAAGAAATCGACAGCGTTGCCTACTTCATAAACGATAAAAGAGTTGGAAGCAAAAAAGGTGCTGAAGAATTTAGATTTGAATTAATAGATCAAAAATTAGGTTATCAATACCTAAAAGCTACGGTTTATTTTGGTGGAGATTCTTCTGATGCAACTAAAAGAATTGAGATTGTTTCTGACATCGAGCCTAAATTATTAAAGTATAAAATTGTGAACACTTTTGTACATGATACGACAGCATTTACAGAAGGTTTAGAATTTCATGACGGAAGACTTTTTGAAAGTACAGGACAAAAAGGTGATTCTTACTTTAGAGAAGTAGATTATAAAACAGGAAAAGTAATCAAGCAAGTTGATCTTCCAAAAGAATATTTTGGTGAAGGAATTACTTTTTTCGGTGGCAAAATATACCAATTAACATGGCAGGAAAAAACGGGCTATATTTATGATGCAAATACATTCAAACTAGAAAAAACTTTTAAATACGATAAAGATATTGAAGGTTGGGGAATGACGCACGATGACAAATACATCTATCATTCTGATGGAACAGAGAAAATCTGGAAAATGGATCCTGCAACTCAAAAATTAATTGATTACATCAATGTATATTCTGGGACTTCAAAAATTAAAGCTATTAATGAACTAGAATTAATTGATGGCAAATTCTACGCTAATGTTTGGCAGAAAGATGCTATTGCGGTTGTAAATCCAGAATCTGGAGCGGTTGAAAAAATCTTAAATCTTTCAGATCTACGTAAATCATTAAAAGCTAAAAATGCTGAAGTTTTAAACGGTATTGCTTACAATCCAGCTACAAAAACTATTTTCGTTACAGGTAAATACTGGGATAAAATATTTGAAATTACAGTTTCGGAATAATTCAAATACAAAAACAATTTTACGAATTTCACAAGTTTTCACTTATTCATAAAGGAAAATTTGTGAAATTTGTGTTTTATAACAAATTCATTTAATGATCACTCTAATCACAAACATACAAGAACTGTTGCAAGTTCGTGAAACTTCAATTGCTAAAGTTTCAGGTTCTGAAATGGCGAAACTTCCAACAATTAAAAATGCTTTTTTAGTATTAAAAGACAATTTGATTGAAGATTTCGGATCAATGGAAAATCTTCCTGAAATCAAAGCAGATAAAACAATTGACGCCACTGGAAAAGTTGTTCTTCCGTCTTGGTGTGACAGCCACACGCATATTGTTTATGCAGGAAATCGTGAACAAGAATTTGTAGACCGAATCAACGGACTTTCTTATGAGGAAATCGCTAATCGTGGCGGCGGAATTTTAAATTCGGCTAAAAAACTAAACGAAACTTCTGAAGAAGAGATTTACGAACAATCTAAAATCCGTTTAGAAGAAGTAATGCATTTGGGAACTGGAGCTGTAGAAATTAAATCTGGCTACGGATTAACAATTGAAGGCGAGCTAAAAATGCTTCGCGTCATTAAAAAGCTAGCAGAAAATTATCCAATTTCAATCAAAGCTACTTTTTTGGGCGCTCATGCTTTTCCAACTCATTATAAAGAAAATAAAGCTGGTTATATTGACGAAATCATTACTAAAATGATTCCTGAAATTGCTAAAAACAAACTGGCGGATTATGTAGACGTTTTCTGCGAAAGCGGTTATTTTTCTGTAGAAGAAACAGAAAAAATCATGCAGGCAGGAATTGAATTCGGCTTAAAGCCAAAAATCCACGTTAATCAATTTAATTCTATTGGCGGAATTCAAGCTGGAGTTAAATTTAAAGCACTTTCTGTAGATCATCTTGAAGTTATGAATCCAGAAGACATTGAAGCTTTAAAAGAAACAGAAACAATGCCTGTCGCTTTACCTTCTTGTTCTTATTTTTTAAGCATTCCGTACACGCCTGCTCGAGAAATGATAAAAGTAGGCTTACCTTTAGCATTAGCAACAGATTTCAACCCTGGCTCTACTCCATCTGGAAATATGAATTTTGTAGTTGCAACGGCTTGCATCAAAATGAAAATGACTCCAGAAGAAGCAATAAATGCTGCTACAATAAATGGAGCATACGCAATGGGAATTTCAGAAACACATGGAAGTATTACAAAAGGCAAAAAGGCTAATCTGATTCTAACGAAACCAATTTCTTCTTACTATCAAATCCCTTACGCTTTTGGAAGCAACTTAATCGAATCTGTTTTTATTGAAGGAAAAATTCTGGAATAAGATTTTATTTTTCGAATTATAAATCAACAATATCTACTCATAAAAAAAGGTCTGTGAAAAAATCACAGACCTTTAATATCAAAGTGGTATTTTATCCCTTTAGGCTAAATTATCTTAAGCTGAAACTAGTTTTAGAAACTAATTCGTCGTTATCAAAAACATTGATGAAGTAAGTTCCTTTTGCGAAATCTTTTCCAGGAAGATCTTCACTTACATTAACGCTTTTGTTTTCGTATTTTACTGTAGTTTTAAAGCTGTAAGTTAATGAATTATCTCCAAAGCTTTCAGTTTTCTTTTCGCCTAAAACATTGTTTTTAGCATCAATTACCTGTACATAATAAGTTTTATCCCCAGATTTTGCAATTTGGTTTTCAGCAATTGTAAAACTAACTTTTAAAATATCTGCACGACTTGCTTTATCTGTTTCAACTTGTTTACCTGAGCTTTTCAATTTGTAAGCTGAAGTTTTAGTATTTAAAACTGATAATTTAGAACCTCTTTCTACAGTTTTAGCTAACTCTTCGTTTTGACCAACTAATACTTCATTGTATTTTTTAGATTCTCCTAGAACCACAATAGTACTGTCTCTTTGAGTAGTTAAAACTCCATTTTGTTTTTTCAACTCGTCATTTTCAGCAACTAAAGTTTTCATTTTACTTTGCATTGCCTGAACTTGAGATCTGTATTTAGAAACATCTCCTTTAGACTTGTTCAAATCATCCATCAAAGCAACTACTTTGTCTCTCTCTTGGATTAATTCGTCTGACATAGAAGTGTTTTCAGCGATTGCAGCGTCATAAGTCGCTTTTAACTCCTGCAAATCTTTCATAACAGATTCTTTCTCTGTCAAAGTTGTCGTAAGTTCTGTTTTAACTACCTCTGTATCAGAAGATAATTTAAAAATATACACTAAGCTACCAATAAGTAGGACTGCTAAAACTGCGATTACCGCCTTTAGACTTGAATTGTTGTTCTTTGGGTTTTCCATATTTTAAAAAATTTTCTTTAATAACAAATTTAAGAATTAATATAAGGTAATAACGTAAGTTTCTACAATTATATTATTTTTGGAAAATAAATTTTTTTCATGGAAAAATTAATCCCTTTCACTATAAATGATTTAGCAAAAATCACAAATCACAGAAGTGGTGAAATAAAGTTTGGAGAAAAAATGATTGTCATTCCTCCAGGGGCTGATAAAATCGATTTTCTTAAAGAAAGTGAAGCTAAATATGTGCTTTTAGGAATTCCTGAAGATATTGGCGTGCGCGCTAATTACGGAAGACCTGGAGCAGCTTCTGCATGGCAATGTGCGATCAAAAGTATTGCAAACATTCAGCATAACCGCTTTTGTAAAGGAAGCAATATTATTATTCTAGGACATATTGATGTTGCTGATGAAATGCGCCAGGTAGAAAACCTAGATTTTAACGACGTTGACGATCGATCAAAATTAAGCCAGCTTGTTGAAAAAATAGACAAAGAAGTATCTCACATTATTTTTACTATTATTAAAGCTGGAAAAACGCCAATTATTATTGGTGGAGGACATAATAATGCTTACGGAAATATTAAAGGTGCCGCTTTAGCAAAAGGAAAACCTGTAAATGCCATCAATTTTGATGCGCATTCTGATTTTAGGATTTTAGAAGGCCGTCATAGCGGAAACGGATTTTCGTATGCATACGAAGAAGGTTTCCTAAAAAAATACTTCATTTTTGGTCTTCACGAGAATTATACTTCAAAAAGCGTTTTAGATATTATCAAAAAACTAGAAGACCGCGTTCGCTACAATACTTATGATAGCGTTAATATTAGAAAAGAAAAAGATTTTAATCGCGAAATGATTACTGCTTTGGATTTTATTAAAAGTGATGCTTTCGGAATTGAAATTGATTTAGATGCCATTCCAAACATTGCAAGCAGTGCTATGACAATAAGCGGTTTTTCTGTAGAAGAATTGAGACAATTTGTTTCTTTTTTCGCAGAACACAAAAACGCGGCTTATTTGCATATTTGCGAAGGAGCGCCAGATTTAGACAATTCGCCAAACAACAATTTAATTGGAAAACTAATTGGTTATTTAGTAACCGATTTTATTAAAGCAAACATAGAACAAACTCGTATTTAGAGCTTCTAACTGAATAAGCTCTAGAGCTTGTTTGCCAAATAATCGCCAATTCAAACAAACGATTGAACGAATAAACATATCTTTGCACAGCATTTTAGCAATTAAAACTAAAATACTTAATACCAAAGATATGTTATTCGAAGATCTATCACTTTCAAAAAGTATACAAAGAGCCGTATTTGAAGAAGGCTATTTAAATCCGACTCCAATTCAGGAAAAATCAATTCCTATTGTTTTAGAAGGCCGTGATTTAATTGGCTGCGCGCAGACAGGAACAGGAAAAACGGCGGCATTTGCTATTCCAATTATACATCAATTACACCGCATTGTAGGTTCATCAAAAAAAGCAAAAGTAATTCGTGCACTTGTAGTAACACCTACTCGTGAACTTGCAGTACAAATTGGACAGAGCTTTGATACTTACGCAAAATATACCAATTTAACACAACTGACTATTTTTGGAGGTGTTTCTCAAAATCCGCAAGTTGACGCTTTAAAAAATGGCGTTGATATTTTAGTTGCGACTCCAGGACGTTTGCTTGACCTTCATAAACAAGGTTTTCTTGATTTGAATCACCTGCATACTTTAGTTCTTGACGAAGCCGATCAAATGCTGGATATGGGTTTTATAAACGATGTGAAAAAAATCGTAAAACTGACTCCAAAAAATAGACAAACTTTACTTTTTTCTGCAACAATGCCAATTGCAATTCGCGAACTTGCAGAAATGTTTCTTCAAGATCCAGAAAAAGTAGAAGTTTCCCCCGTTTCATCTACTGCTGAAAATGTAGAACAACGTGTTTATTTTGTTGATAAAACTGAAAAAAGAAACTTATTATACACTTTAATTAAAGAGCAAAATTTATCAAACGTACTTGTTTTTTCGAGAACAAAACATGGCGCTGATAATGTTGTAAAAGCACTTCGCAAGAAAGATATTCCTGCTGAAGCCATTCACGGAGACAAATCACAAAACGCTAGACAGCGTGTTTTAGATGCTTTTAAAAATAAAGAAGTTGGAGTTTTGGTTGCAACTGATATTGCAGCGCGAGGAATTGATATTGAACAATTGCCTTACGTAATCAATTTTGATTTGCCGAATATTCCTGAAACTTACGTTCACCGTATTGGTCGTACAGGACGTGCAGGAAATGGCGGTATTGCGATTTCTTTCTGTGGAAAAGATGAAGAACCATACTGGAAAGATATTAAGAAATTAATAAAAGTAGATGTAAAAATCATTTCAGATCATCCGTATCCATGGCATTCGGGAAGTCCAGAAGCTGGAGAAAAACCTAAAAATTCTTCTAATAGAAGCGGTGGAGCTCACAAATCGAGAAAATCGAATTCTTCTAAGAAAAACAAAAAACGCTGGTACTAAACAGCGTTTTTTTCGTTTATTAAAAAGTTAATTATTTTAAATAATTTAACTGGCTCAAAAGGCTTAATAATAATATCATTCATACCTGATGAAATAGCTTCGTCTGTAATTTCATCTTTATCAAAAGCTGTTAAAGCTACAATTGGAGTTTCAATTCCGAGAAGGCGAATTCTTTTTGTTGTTTCAAATCCGTTTATTAATGGCATATTGATATCCATTAAAATCAAATCAAATTCTTCGTTTTCAAGGATTTTCAACGCTTCATATCCATCATCAACCACTTTGCAAGTGTAATTATTCTTTTCAATAATTTTCTTTGTTACAAGCTGATTAATGAGATTATCTTCAACCACTAAAATTTTATAAATCTCACTTGAAGTTAAATCAACTTCAATCTCATCAATAATACTTTTTGTTTTGGCTAAATCGTGCTCAAAAGCGATTGTAAACGAAAAAGAAGTTCCTTTTCCAAGATCACTATCCAAGGTAATTGTACTTCCAAAAAGCCCAAGCAATCTTTTTACGATACTAAGACCTAAACCTGTTCCTTGATAATCTTCATCTTTTCTTCCAACCTGAACAAATTTCTCGAAAATTTTACTTTGATCTACAACTGCAATTCCAACGCCATTGTCTTTTATTAAGAAATCTAAATAATAAAGTTTCCCTTCTACTTTACTCAAATTCACAATAATTTCAACTTGTCCGTCTTTGGTAAATTTTAATGCATTGCTCACCAAGTTCATTAAAATCTGAGCCAAACGAAGTTTATCTCCAATCAAATATTCTGGAATTTCCGGATCAATATCAATCGAGATTCTATTATTATTTTTCTGAGAAAGAAATGAAAGTGAGTTTTTGATAACGGTAATTTCGTCTGAAATATTAAATGTCAAATTTTCAAGTACGATTTTATTTTCTTCGATTTTATTAATTTGAAGAATATCATTTACAAGAGATAGCAAATATCTAGCAGAGAATTTTAGCGAACTTAAATGCTGACTTCTAGAAATTTCTTTATGTTCTTCTAAAAGCATATTGGTAATTCCAACCACTCCATAAAGCGGCGTGCGCAATTCGTGGCTTATAGTAGAAATAAACTGAGTTTTAAGAAGAGAGGCTTCTTCTGCTATTTCTTTTGCTTCAAGAAGCTCTAAATTGTGTTTTTTCTTGAATCGAATGTTCTTGATCAGAGTAATAATTAAAATGAGAAGAATTAACGAAATAAGAACAAATAGAATTACAATAATTTTAGATTTTCTAAGACTTTGGGATTGTTCTACTTTTTCGCCTTCTACTTTATCAATTTGTCGTTTGTATTCGTCTAATTCGAGACTCACACCTGCCAAAGATGCTTTTTTAAGTTTTCTAACATTATAAAGCTCTTCTAATAGATTGTAATGATTAACAAGAGCATCGTAAGCTTCTTTATGCTTATTAATTTTATTTAAAAATTTTGAATACTCTAAATAGGCATTGGACAAATCTGTTTTTTCTTGGCATCTTTTTCCTGATTCGATAGCACTTAAAAAGTGGGCATTTGCAGCTTTATCATCATTTTGAGAACTTGCATAAATACCGTTAAGCATATCCACAATAACCTCTGTAGATCCGTCGCTGTATTTTTTCTTAGTACTATTTACATATTTAAGAAAAAGGTAACCTTGTCTATAATTTTTAATATCGAAGTATGCCCAAGCAATATTTACATTGGTAAAATAAACCTCTTTTAGATCATTGATCTTTAAACTATAAGCAACTGATTTCTTATAATACCGAATCCCAACATCAAATTGTTTTTTTTCAAAACAATACATATTCCCTAAATTATTATAGAGATTGCATTTTAAAGAATCATTGTCAGTTTTGTCTGCATAATACAATGCTTTCTTATAAAAGAAAATAGCTTTATCAATATCTGATAACTCATTGAAATTTGCCGCAATTATATTGTAAGATCTTGAAATTAGGCAATAATCTTTTATTGCTGTTGCAGCATTTAATGCATTTCTCGAAATTACAAGTGATTTTTCGAAATTTGATTCTCTAAAGTTGAGAAGTGCTTTTTTAACAAGCTTATCAATTTTTTTATCCTCGTTACATTTAGATGGGGATACTGCTGAACTGTCATAGCAATTCAGACCAAAAAATAGAAGTAAAAAAATCCGTATTTGGGGCATTAATCGGCTAGTTTTATCAAATATACACTTTAAAATAAAAAAAAGCTGTATTTCATAAAAAAACACAGCTTGTCAATTGTTATTTAGGCGTCTAAGATAAAAAATTAAACCATCTTAGCAACTAAATCTATTCTTTATTTTCCTCCCATTGTCCTACAACAGAAGTAGCTAGAGCATTTCCTAAAACGTTGGTTGCACTTCTAAACATATCACAAAAGTGATCAATTGGTAAGATTAAAGCAATACCTTCAATTGGAATATCAAACATACCACATGTTGCGGCTACCACAACCAAACTTGCTCTTGGCACACCAGCAATACCTTTACTAGTTAGCATTAAAACCAAAAGCATTGCCATTTGAGTTCCTAAATCCAAATGTACATTGTAAAACTGAGCAATAAAAATACTTGCAAAAGTCATATACATCATACTTCCGTCAAGGTTAAACGAATAACCAAGAGGCAACATAAACGAAACGATTTTATCCTTTACTCCAAAACCTTCTAATTCTTCTGTTAATTTAGGAAATACAGCTTCACTGCTTGTTGTTCCAAAAGCAATTGCCAAAGGTCCTGTAATACGTCTTAATAATTCTGTCATTCTTCCTTTAAGGAAAATATATCCTATGGCGATCAAAATTATCCACAACGTACTGATTCCTATTAAAAACGAACCGAAAAATTTAAAATAAGTAATAACTAATTCTTCTGCATCTCTTATGGCAAATACACCTGCAATTGCACCAAAAACTCCAATTGGCGCAAATTTCATTACATAGTTTACCATTTTCAAAACAATATGGGAAAGTTTATCAAAAGCACCAATAATTGGTTTTACTTTCTCTCCTAAAGAAGCTGCTGCTAATCCGAAGAAAATAGAAAAAACTACAATCTGCAGAATTTCATTAGTTGCCATTGCTTCAACAATACTTTTCGGCACAATATGCTCAACGAAATTATCAAAAGAAAGATTTTGTGTTTTACCTGTAACTTCAGAAGCTGCTGCCATATCTACGTGATCTAGTTTTAGACCAACACCTGGCTGTAAAATATTTACATAAAACAATCCAATTAAAAGAGAGATAAACGAAGCAGTAAAAAACCATCCAATAGCTTTTCCTCCAATTCTTCCAACAGTTTTAATATCTCCTAATTTTGCAATTCCCACAACTAAAGTGGTAAAAACTAGTGGAGAAATAATCATTTGCACCAAACGAATAAAAATGGTTGCTAACATTTTTATTTTGCCACTAAATAACTGTGCCGCTTCAGGTGAAATGGTATTATGCAATATAATTCCTAAAATGGCTCCAAGAACCATTGCAATTATAATTTGCCCTGTTAATCCCGAAAGAAATGATTGTTTTTTAGTTTCTGTAACTTCTTGCATTAATTTTTGTTTTAATTATTAAAATATAAGACCCTCACTGTCTTACCTTTTATTAATATGTTTTGTTGATTAAATAAAAATCAGCCAAAACAATTGCTGCCATCGCTTCTACGATTGGCACTGCGCGAGGCACTACACACGGATCATGACGTCCTTTTCCTGTCATTGGTGTAATGTTACCTTTATTATCTAATGAATCCTGAGTCTGCATAATTGTTGCCACAGGTTTAAAAGCTACTCTGAAATAAATATCCATTCCGTTGCTGATTCCGCCTTGGATTCCGCCAGAAAGATTTGTTTTAGTAGTTCCGTCAGGATTGTATAAATCATTATGTTCACTTCCTTTCATTTCAGAACCTGAAAAACCGCTTCCGTATTCAAAACCTTTTACAGCATTAATGGAAAGCATTGCTTTTCCTAATTCTGCATGAAGCTTATCGAAAACTGGCTCTCCTAAACCAACTGGAACATTTTGGATTACACAAGTTACAACACCTCCAACGGTATCTCCTTGTTTACGGATATCACGAATATATTCTTCCATAATCGCTGCCGACTTTTCATCAGGACAACGAACAGGATTACTTTCTATTTTAGAAAAATCCAATTCTTGATAAGGCGTATCTAAATGGATTGGCCCAACAGAAGAAACATAAGCATTAATTTTAATCTCCGGCAACATTTGCTTTGCAATTGCACCCGCTACTACTCTACTTGCAGTTTCTCTTGCAGAACTTCTTCCGCCACCGCGGTAATCACGCAAACCATATTTCTGATCGTAAACATAATCAGCATGGCTTGGTCTATAGTTATCTTTTATATGAGAGTAATCGTCAGATTTTTGATTGGTATTTGGAATAATAAAACCAATTGGAGTTCCAGTGGTTTTTCCTTCGAAAATTCCAGACAAAAACTGAACGCTGTCTGGTTCTTTTCTTTGTGTAACAATTGCCGACTGACCAGGCTTTCTACGAGCCATATCTACTTCAATTTCTTCAAAATCTAGTTGTATTCCTGGAGGACATCCATCAATGATTCCGCCTAAAGCTTCACCGTGAGATTCTCCAAATGTTGTTACTTTATATAGTGTGCCGAAGCTGTTTCCTGCCATTGTAATTTGTTTTGAGCAAATGTAAGTTTTATGAATTAAATTAAAAAATTTAAAACTGGTATTATTAACGAAACATTAAATGGAATAAAAATTACAATTTGGTAAAATTATCCTCTTTTTGATAACCTTTTAATAAAATCAAACCTCTCAAATTTTCTTTCATTTGTAAAACTTCAAATCAAGAAAAATTGAAAAAAAGAAATGTCGAATTGGTCATTCTTTCTGATGTCCATTTGGGAACCTACGGAAGTCACGCAAAAGAATTAAACAACTATCTTTCAAGCATTAAACCTAAAACTTTAGTCTTAAACGGCGACATAATTGATGCTTGGCAATTTCGTAAATCTTACTTCCCAAAAGCACATTTGCGAGTTATTCAACGCATAATCGGAATGGCTTCTAAAGGAACAAAAGTCTATTATATCACTGGAAATCATGACGAAATACTTCGAAAATTCAGTGATATGAATATGGGTAATTTTGCTCTGGTTGATAAATTAGTTTTGGAATTAGACGATAAAAAAGCCTGGATTTTTCACGGAGATGTTTTTGACGCATCAGTTCAGCATTCAAAATGGATTGCAAAATTGGGCGGATTAGGTTACGATTATTTAATTTTAATGAACCGATTTGCAAATTGGTGTTTGGCAAAACTTGGTCGAGAACCTTATTCTTTTTCTAAAAAAATTAAAGCAAGCGTAAAAAAAGCAGTTAAATTCATTTCTGATTTCGAAACTACAGCAACCGATTTAGCAATTGAAAAAAACTACGATTATGTAATATGCGGACATATCCATGAACCAAAAATCGTGACCAAAGAAAATAAACATGGTTCAACTTTATATCTTAATTCCGGAGATTGGGTAGAAAATTTAACAGCATTGGAATACCACAAAAAACGTTGGAAATTATTTTCTTACAAAGCCAGTAATTTTTCTGAAGAAGAAAATCTTTTTGAAATGGAGGATACTCTTAGTAATCAGCTCATTTCATCCATAATTCTGAAATAAATCAGCATTTAAAGGGCTTGCAATGGCATATTTTTCTAAAAAATGTGAATTATATAACAATTTCTAATAATGTTATACGTTCTTAATTTAAGAACGATTATACATTTGAATAAAATTAATTTTAACCATTTTTATGAAAAAAATAATATTATCTGCCATTATGCTTATTGGTTTAGCATTTACGGCTCAATCACAAGAAATCTCGAAACATGCTTTAGGATTACGTCTTGGAGACAATAACGGATTTGGAGGAGAAGTATCTTACCAATTAGGATTAAATCAAAAAAACAGACTTGAATTCGATTTAGGATGGAGAAACAGCAGAGATGTCGATGCTGTAAAAGGAGTTGCTCTTTACCAATGGGTTTGGAACATTGACGGAGGTTTTAACTGGTACGCTGGTGTCGGTGGAGGTTTAGCCGCTTGGGATTATGATTACTACAATAACGGCTACAGATATAATGATAGCGGAACTTATGTGTTTGCTGCTGGAGATATCGGTATCGAATATAGATTTAAAGAAGTGCCAATTACATTATCTTTAGATGCAAGACCTGAAATTGGTTCAGGATATTATGATGATGACAATTTTGGTTTTGACGTTGGTTTAGGCGTTAAATTCAGATTCTAATTAAAAATAAAAAATAATTGTAAGAAGAAACCTGTCGTTGAAAAGCGACAGGTTTTTTTTTGATTGTCTCCCTGAGCGAAGTCGAAGGGCTTTAATGTAAAAAAGGGCTTCGATTCTGCTCAGCCTGATAAACTTTAAAATTGCATCCTAAGAAACAATCAATGTCAGGCTGAGCGGAGTCGAAGCCCAAACCTTATATAATTTATTTAATAATAATTTCTTTCTTAGAATGAATTTTCACGACAGTATAAGGATATGAAATTACCTGCATAGTCATTGCGTCTTTTGCAGGACTATTTTCTTTTACTGTGATAATAATATTTTTATCCGTTTCTTCTACTTTTTCAACATCAATAGAATAACCGCTTGTGTTTTTTTCACCCATATTTAAAATCACATAATTATATTCCTGAACATCTGGATCTTTCATCTTATGAGCTAAAAGCGGATCGTTTTCAAGCATTTTAATTTCGTTTGGCTCCGTTAAAATCTCAAAAAACTTAATATTCCCGCCTCCATCAGATTGTTTCGTTAAAACTTCATACAATGCGTTTGAATTTTCAACTTTCTTCACTCCGCACGAAACCATAACAAAAACCGCTAAAACAGAAATTACTTTTTTCATTTATCGCTTTTTAAAAATTAGTGTTTTTCATACTTATAATCATCAACTGCTTTTTGGTATAAAGCTTCATATTTTGGAAGGATATTTTTAATATCAAACTTTCTAGCCACTTCCAAAGCATTTGCTTTAAACTGACTTAAAACAGCATCGTCTCTTAAAATTTTAAGTGCATTTTCAGCCATTTCCTCTACATTTCCAACATTACTCAAATAACCAGAGAAACCATCAAAATTAACTTCAGGAAGACCTCCAGAATTACTCGAAATTACTGGAACACCGCACGCCATTGCTTCCAAAGCTGCTAAACCAAAACTTTCTGTTTCAGAAGGCAATAAAAACAAATCGGTCATACATAAAATCTTATCGATCTCGTGGCTATTCCCAAAGAAAATAACTTTGTCTAAAATCCCCAATTCCTGACACATAATTTCAGCTTTTTCTTTTTCAGGTCCATCTCCAACCATCATCAATTTAGCCGGAATTTCTTTCTGAACGTTATAGAAAATCTTAATAATATCTGGAATACGTTTTACTTTTCTAAAGTTACTGATATGAGTAATAATGCGCTCGTTTTCGTTTGCCATTACATAACGATGACAAGGTGCATTTGGATCTTTTTTGACCTTATCTAACTCAATAAAATTTGGGATTACCTTAATTTTATTTTTGATTTTGAATAACTTTAAAGTATCATCTTTTAAACTCTGAGAAACTGAAGTTACATAATCCGACTTATTGATACTGAAAGTTACAGCAGGTTTATAAAACGGATGATTCCCTACAAGAGTAATATCTGTACCGTGAAGCGTTGTAATCATCGGAAGATTAATTCCTTCATTCTTTAGCATTTGTTTTGCCATATAACCCGCATAAGCGTGTGGAATAGCATAATGTACGTGCAGAAGCTCAATTTTGTACAGTTTAACCATATCGACCAATTTACTCGATAAGGCTAATTCGTAAGGCTGATAATGAAACAATGGATATTCCGGAACATTTACTTCGTGGTAATGAACATTCGGATTTAAAAGTGCCAATCTAACTGGCTGACTATATGTGATAAAATGTATTTCGTGTCCTCTTCTGGCTAATTCGAGACCTAACTCCGTGGCTACTACACCACTACCTCCAAAAGTAGGATAACAAACAATTGCTATTTTCATGGATTAAATTTAATTCTACGAAAATACTCAAAAATCACGTTTAAATAAGCTTTTAAATTGTTAGATTTTTGACAAAATTAGATTAATTCCAGTTAATAAATATTTTTAGAAGCGGAACAATATCATTAAAAACAACTTGCAGTCCCGCTGTCCACTATATCTTTTTCTGCCTAAAGAAGCCAGAAAAAGGATACCGCTCCCATCGGGGCTAGATTAGAAGTTTTCTTTTTCATAAGAACTTTTAACTCAAACTTGTCATCCTGACGAAGGAAGGATCACACAAGTTATTCTACATAGAAATTCACCAATCTTTATTGAGTTTCGCGTGTGATCCTTCCTTCGTCAGGATGACAAAAAAGTCGTAAAAAAAAGGCACAAAATCTAAATTTCATGCCTTTTAAATAATTTATAAATCTTTCTTAGAAAAATCTGCTGTGCCAACTGTCGGCAGCAGGAACTTCCCATGATTCATTGAATTCTTCAATATTGTTTACCAGATTATTGAAAACAATAGTATTCTCAGAAACTGATTTATCTTTTACCATTTTCTTGAAATCAATTAATGGTTTATGTGCAATATGTTCTCCAAGTTTAAAAGTAACGTTCATTTTGTCTAATAAATCGACATTGTACTTTTTCTCTAAACTTTGTATAAATTCTACCGAACTATCAATAGAACAACCTGTAGCAGCCTGAACATCCTGATTTACGGCTAATATTATAAAACGATTGTATTTAAGCAAAAATGAAGCTTCAAGACTTGTACCATGAGCTGCCCATTGCTCTACAAAAGCTTTTAAATCTGTTTCGATTTCAGAAAACTCTTCCTCAGAAAATTTTCTGTTCGATTGGTAAATCCAGACTCTAGATTCACCTGGTAAATTTTCAAAAGGTATATACATTTTTTAATTTTAGATTGTTGATTTTAGATTTTAGATTTTTGAAAGGTTTCTAGTTAAAAAAACTTAGAATCTTAGCATCTTAGAACCTTAGCCTCTTTTTTTATAAATCCTGTGCATTCGCAATTAATTCTGCAATATCCAGAACTTTAACCTGTCCTTCTTTTTCCTGATGTTTAATTCCATCTGTTAACATCGTATTGCAGAATGGGCAACCAGCAGCAATAATATCTGGTTTTACCTCTAATGCATCTTCTGTACGAAGAACGTTTACTTCTTTGTTTCCAGGTTCAGCATCTTTAAACATTTGCGCTCCACCAGCTCCACAACATAAACCATTTGCTTTAGAACGTTTCATTTCAACTAATTCAACGTCTAATTTCTGAATTAAATCTCTCGGTGCTTCGTAAACTTTATTTGCTCTTCCTAAATAACAAGGATCATGGAAAGTAATTTTTTTACCTTTAAATTGTCCGCCTTCAACAGTTAATCTTCCATCATCAATTAACGATTTCAAAAATTCTGTATGATGAATAACTTCGTAATTACCTCCTAATTCAGGATATTCATTTTTCAAAGTATTAAAACAGTGCGGACAAGCCGTCACGATTTTTTTGGCTTCATAAGCATTCAAAACCTCGATATTCATCATGGCTTGCATTTGAAACAAAAATTCATTTCCAGCTCTTTTTGCAGGATCTCCAGTACAACTCTCTTCTGTACCTAAAACCGCAAAAGAAACATTAGTACGATTTAAGATTCGTACAAATGCTTTAGTAATTTTTTTTGCTCTATCATCAAAACTTCCTGCGCAACCTACCCAAAACAAAACTTCTGGCTGTTTTCCTTCGGCAAGCATTTCTGCCATTGTTGGCACCACTAAACTTTCTGACATTTCTCTCACTTTTGTTTAATCGGTTAATCGCTAAATTGTTTATTCGTTAAATAACAAACTAACAATCAAACTGTAAAAACCGAAATTATTTTAAAAATCGATTAAACGGTTAAACAACTAACCGATTAAACAATAAATTTTAATTCTCGTTTTTCCAATTTAAACGGTCTTGCTGGCTATATTGCCAAGGCGCACCATTATTTTCAATATTGGTCATCATCGCGTTTAATGACATTGGAGCAGCACTTTGTTCCATAACCAAATAACGACGCATGTCCATAATAATAGACAACGGACTAATATTTACTGGACATTCCTCAACACAAGCATTACAAGACGTACAAGCCCATAATTCTTCAGGAGTAATATAATCGTTTAAAAGTGTTTTGTTGTCTGGAACAAAAACACCTTTATTAGCATCGATATTTTTACCAACCTCTGTCAAACGATCTCTTGTGTCCATCATAATTTTGCGTGGAGACAATTTTTTACCTGTTTGATTTGCAGGACAAGAAGACGTACAACGTCCACATTCTGTACAAGTATAAGCATTTAACAACTGAACCCAGTTTAAATCCTGAACATCACTTGCACCAAATTTAGCTGGATGTGCATTCTCATCTGCTGGCGCTGCTGCAAACGGATCTGCATTTGGATCCATCATTAACTTAACTTCTTTTGTTACAGAAGCTAAATTATCAAACTGTCCTTCTGGTTTTAAATTCGCAAAATAAGTATTTGGGAAAGCCAAAAGAATATGCAAATGTTTTGAGAAGTATAAATAGTTCATAAAAACTAAAATACCTGCAATATGCAACCACCAAAAAACTTCAAACATTAATCCAACAGCTTCATTAGATGTACCATTAAAAATTGGTGCTATAAATTGGCTTATTGGATAGCTTCCTGCTTTATGAAAATGAGAATATCCTCCTGGCACATTTTGCAAATGCAAATCAGATGCATTCATTAATAAGAACAGAATCATCAAAACTGTTTCAAAATACAGAATGTAATTAGCATCACTTTTTGGAAATCCATTTAAATCAGAATTAATAAAACGTTTCAAACGAATTACATTTCTTCTGATCCAAAAAGTAACAACAGCAATGATTACCAGTATTGCTAATATTTCGAATGAAGCAATTAAAACATCATAAACTACACCTAAATAAGGAGCGAAAACTCTATGAGTTCCAAAAAGTCCATCAATAATGATTTCAAGCAATTCAATATTGATAATTATAAAACCTACATATACAAAGATATGCAGTATTCCTGCAACAGGGCGTCTCACCATTTTTGACTGCCCTAGAGCAATCAATGCCATGTTTTTCCAACGAGCTTTAGGATTATCTTTTCGATCTACGTCAACTCCTAAATTAATATTTCGGATGATTTTTTTTACGCTCGCTGTAAAAAAACCGAAACCTACTACAAGAAGTATTGCGAATAAAATATTATCTAAATAACTCATTTATAATTATTTTTTATCAGTTGAGTTTGTTTCTTCAGTTGGCGCTATGTATGGTTTATTTTTCTTTCCAAAAAGAGAAACGTTTACGTAACGAGTTGGGTAAAGACGAAGATCTTGCAATAACAATTCAAGCTCTTTTGAAGTTTTAGTCAGGTTATTATACAATGCCTCATCATGCAATATTTTTCCTGCTGTACCTTTTCCAGAATTCAAGTTGTTCATTAAAACATCAACTTTAGCTAAAGTTTGGTTCAAGTTGCGAACCGTTTTACCTAAATCTGCTTTGTTTAATGAATCTGAAATTTTATTGAAGTTACCAGACATTTTATTGAAGTTTGTAACCATTCCATTAATCTGTCCTTTATTAGTATCCAAGATATTATTAAGACTTCCTGAAGCTTTATGAAACTGTGTCATTGTGTGACTTAACTCAGCAATTGTTTTCTTTAAATTTTCTTGAGTGTTCTTGTCTAAAGTATTATTTAATCCTGTAACCAAATTATCAATATTCAAAAGCATTTTATCAAGCTTTTGCTGAATTGGTTCAATTTTCCCTCCTAATGATTCTGTCAATCCCAGTTCAACAGTAGAAGCCAATTTTTGACCGTCTTCTGCTAATTCTTTGTCTGCAAAATTTGGAACAATTTTAATTTGCTTTCCTCCAATTAAACTTGGAGAATAAATTGCTGCCGTACTTGTTTTCGAAATTGGAAAATCTGTTTTAAGCTGAAGTTCAACCAATAATTTACCCGTTACTTCATCAATTGTTATCTGATTTACTTTACCAATCGCAAGTCCATTAAGAGTTACTGGCGCTGATGGTGATAAATCCTCAACATTATCATATTCGGCATATAATATTGTATAATTAGTAAAAAGGTCTCTACCCTTTAAAAAACTATATCCCCAGATAAATAATAAAATAGATGCGATGACTAAAATAGCCGTTTTAATTTCTCTTGTTAGTTTCAAAATTCTAAGTGTTTGTTACAAAATTAATATAAATATTCGAACTTGCGCTTATTATTTAATTGCGTCCTGAATATTGATTTTTTCTCCATCTTTAGTTGCCACTAAAAATGCTGCTCCATATCCTTTGCTTTTAGCCTCTTGCAAAAATTTCTGGGCTGTTTCGTAACTTGAAGTTTCTTCGTAGAAATATTTATAAATGTTATTTTCATAAATCATAGTCACGTTTTTAAGTCCTTTAAAGTTTTTAGGCTCTAAAGGTGTTTTCTTAATACTTGCGATAAGTTGTACTTTAAAGAATGTTCCTTTTGGAGCATTTTTTACCACTGCAACTGGAGTAGTCGCTTTTGGTTTAGCGGGAGTAGTATCTCTTATGGGCCGACTCTCAGTAGCTTCTGGAGCTCCTGAACCAAAATATTCGCGTTTATAGCTTAAGATCGCTTCTGCAATTGCTCTTGCAATATCATCCTGACCTTCTTCGGAATTTAAAATATTTCCTTCTGTCGGATTTGATACAAATCCAGTTTCAACCAAAACTCTTGGCATATATGCTTTGTGAAGTACCATAAACGGAGCTTGTTTTACACCGCCATGTCGAAGTTTTTTTCCTAATTTCTCAAAATTTTCTTCAATTTTGGTTGCAAGCGTAATACTGTTATCCAAATATTCTTCTTGCATCAAAGTCATACCAATCATAGATTCTGGAGAATTTGGATCGTATCCTTCGTATTTACGTTTATAATCTTTCTCTAATGTAATTACCGAGTTCTCTTTTTTCGCAGCTTCAAGATTCGAAGCAACTTTACTTAAACCCATTACATAAGTTTCGGTTCCGTCGGCAGCTGTATTTTTATTGGCGTTACAGTGAATAGAAACAAAAATATTTGAATTGGCTCTATTGGCAATATTAGCTCTTTCGACCAAATCTATAAAAACGTCTGTTTTACGAGTGTAAATTACATTAACATTAGGATTAAGTTCTAAAATCTTCCCCACTTTCAAAACAATAGCTAAAGCAATATTCTTTTCAATTCTTCCACTATAAACCGCTCCAAAGTCATGATCTCCATGTCCCGCATCAAGAGTTACCTTAAATACATTTGACTGACTATGAGCATAAAAGGAGGATATTATTAGAAATAAAGTAAAGATTACCTTAATTTTGTTAATTCTATTCATAAATCTAAAAGTTAATTTTAATAAAATGCAGCTGTTATAATTTTCAGAATTGATTATTTTTGCCAAAAAATTATATGTAAGTTTGACATGTCAAAAAACAAGCCATAATTTTACAAAAATAGCATTTAAACCTTTGCATACAAACTTATTTAATATCGTTTTAATATCATTTTTCCTAACTATAGGTTGTGGTAATTTATATTCGCAAGAAATAAAAAACAAAAAAAAGCCTTTACCTGCTGTAAAACAAACAGATAAAGAAAATCCTGCAATTACAGATACTATTAAACTTGACACTGTTAGACCTAAAAAGACTTTTTTGGATGGAAAAGTTAGATACAGGGCTAAAGATTATGCGAAGATTGACCAAAAGAACAAACTGATCACTTTATATAATGAAGCTGAATTATACTATAAAGATGTTGAATTAAAATCTGGTATAATTGTACTTAATTATGAAAAAGATGAAGTTTATGCTGGAAGAATCAAAGATTCTGCTGGTGTTTTAACGCAGTATCCAAACTTTAAACAAGGAGCAAGCGAAGTACAGCCAGATTCTATCCGATTTAATTTCAAAACTAAAAAAGCTTTAATTTATAATTCAAGAACAGAACAAGGTGAATTTAAAATAAAAGCTGCCGTTACTAAAAAAGAAAACGATTCTGTTTACTTTTTAAAAGGTGCCCGTTTTACTACTTCGACAGATGTAGATCATCCTGAATATTATTTCCAAACTAACAAGGTAAAATTTATCCCTGGGAAAAAAGTAATTACTGGTTTAACCAATATGGTAATTGCCGACGTTCCAACTCCGCTTGCTTTGCCTTTTGCTTATTTTCCAATGAGTCAGGAGAAAAGTGTTTCTGGTATTATTATTCCAAGTTATAACGATTCTAATACAAGAGGTTTTTCATTACAAAATGGAGGTTACTATTTTGCTTTAAGCGATAATTACGATTTAACTGTACTTGGAGATTATTATACCAACGGAAGTTACGCGATGCGTTTCGAATCGTCGTACGCCACGCGATATAAATACCGAGGAAATGTGAATATTCGTTTTGAAAATTTAATTAGCAGCGAACGTGGTTATCCTGATTACTCAAAGCAAGGAATTTACAATATCCAGTGGTCGCATTCAAAAGATTCAAAATCAAACCCAAATTCGACCTTTTCTGCATCGGTTAACATGGGTAGTAGTAAATATTTTAAGCAATCTATTAACCAAGCAAACATTGGTTCGAACTTAAATAATACATTAAGCTCTTCTATTTCATACAATAGAACCTTCAACACTATTCCTGGTTCTCGTATTTCGTTATCTGCTACGCACAGTCAGAATACACAAACAGAAGACATTATTATGACCCTTCCTTCCCTACAAGGAAGTATTGACCGTGTCTATCCATTTGTTGGAAAAGATGGTGTAAAAAAGGGATTAATTAAGAACATTAACTTACAATATAGTGTAAGCGGTAAAAACTATTTTAAAACAAAAGATTCTTTGTTTTTCAAGCCTCAAATGTTTGATGACGCTCAGTTAGGAATGCAACATACTATTCCGCTTAGTACAAACTTTAAACTATTTAAATATTTTAGTGCAGGAGCTTCTACAACTTACCAAGAAACATGGGTTAACAAAACCATTCAAAAAGTTTACGATCCAACCGAAGCAAAAGCGGTCAATGAAAATGTAAACGGATTTGATTCTTATAGAACATATAATTTCAGCACCAATTTAGGTACAACTATTTACGGAACTTTCAATTTTGGTGACGACAAAAAAATCCAGTCTATTAGACACGTTATGCGTCCTAGTGTTACTTATGCTTATACACCAAGTTTTGAGCGCTATTATGACACGTATTCAGTCGATGCGACAGGGAAAATAGTTTCTGAATATACTAGGTTTGAAAATGGTTTATATGGAGCGCCTGCAAAAGACAATTCAAACATTGTTGGTTTTGCATTAAGCAACACTTTTGAGGCTAAAGTTAGAGACCGTGACAGCACAAAAACAGAGCCTAAAAAGATAATGCTGCTAAACAATTTAAACTTCAGCACAAGCTACAACTTCAATGCTGACGGAAAATCAACATTTGGATGGCAGCCTGTATTAGTTAGCGGTGGAACACAGTTTTTTGACAATAAAATGAATATGAATTTTGGTGCTACATTAGATCCTTATGCGATTGATAACGGTGGTAACAAAATTGATAAATTCAACATTGACAACGGTGGAAGTTTATTCAGAATGACAAGTGCTAACGTAACAGTAAACTATTCTTTCTCCAATAAAGGAACCAGCGAAAAAGACAAAAACACTCAAAGCCAGAGGAACGGTGGACGAAGCGATGACTTATTTGGTACCAATACCGATTTAAATGATAGTCGCAACAGCCAGTTTGCAAATGAACCGGAAAAAGAAGATGCTATTGCAGAATTCTTTAATTCGAAAGTGCCGTGGGATATGACGCTTGCCTACTCTTTAACATACTCAAACGTAAAAAGAGAAAACACGATTTCTGGAAACTCTATCATGATTTCTGTAAATACAGATCTTACGCCTAAATGGAAAGCCGGAGTTTCTACTGGATACGATTTTGTTCAAAAAGGGGTTACTTTTACTCAATTCCGTTTTGAAAGAGACTTATTAAGCTGGAGAATGGCATTTAACTGGCAGCCTCTTGGAACGAACTCTAACTGGAATTTCTTCATCGGAATTAAATCTGGTATGCTTAGCGATATCAAATGGAACAAACGAAGCGTTTCAAATAGATAAACTACTTTCGAATCAAAATAAATTCATTATGAAAAAAATCATCTTTACCGAGAAAGCTCCAGCTCCAATCGGACCGTATAATCAAGCTGTATTATCTGGAAATACACTTTATGCTTCTGGACAAATTGCAATCAATCCTGAGTCAGGAGAATTGGTTACAGACAACATTAATGATGAAACGAATCAAGTTATGAAAAACATTGCTGCAATTCTTGAAGCAGCAGATATGACTTTTGAAAACGTAGTAAAGTCAACTATTTTCATCATGGATATGAACAACTTTGGTGCAATAAACACTGTTTACGGTTCTTATTTTAACGAAAAAACCGCTCCAGCTCGTGAAACGGTTCAAGTGGCTTGTTTGCCAAAAAATGTTAATGTAGAAATTTCTATAATTGCAGTGCAATAGCATCTAATAATAATTGTGCCGTTGCTTCATTCGTGGCCAGCGGCACATTATGCACATCACAAACACGAATCAGCATATTAATATCGGCTTCGTGCGGATGACTCGATAAAGGATCTTTAAAAAAGAAAACCATCTGCGTAATTCCTTCCGCTACTCTACCTGCAATTTGTGCATCGCCTCCAAGAGGTCCAGAAAGCATTCTTTGAGTTTTAAACCCAGCAGCTTCAGCTTTTCCTCCAGTAGTTCCTGTACCAATTAGCCTTATTTTTTCATTGTGCAAAATAGCTTCATTTTTGATTAAAAAATCAATTAAATCAGCTTTCTTTCCATCATGAGCAATAATGGCAATTTCCATAAAACCAGAACTATTGATTAGCGACATGGTATGCAATTAATCCATCAATAGGTCTTCTTAAAACATTCCCTAATTGAAGCTCATATTTATTGAATGTCTCTTGTAATTCATCTTTCAAATAAAATGCAATAGAACCAACAAAATGCACAGGAACTTCTTTACAGTTGTCGAATTGCTTAATGTAATTCTTAACGAAAGATTTCATTCCTTTAAAGATAATTTTTCTGCAGAACTCAGTGTCTTTATGCTTAATTAAGAACTTTGCGTAAGTAGCCAAATAAGCATTTGGATTTGGTTCTTTATATAATTTATTTTTAATAAAATCTGGATCAACGTCGTACTCTTTTTCAAGTTCAACAGCTAATTCTTTTGGCATTTTATTAAAATAGTATTTTCTAATTAATTCTTTTCCAAAAACATTTCCACTACAATCATCCATAACAATGTATCCTAATGATTGTACTTTTTGATGCAATACTTTTCCATCAAAATAACTGCAGTTAGAACCTGTTCCTAAGATAGAAACGATAGCTTCTTGTCCTTTTGGAGTTGTAGCATAAACAGCTGCATAAGTATCTTCTTGAACGTCTACAATTGCATTAGTAAAGTATCCTTGAAAAATTTGTGACAATGCCGTTTTCATTCTGTCAGTACCACATCCAGCACCGTAAAAGAATAAATGTGTAGCATTTTTTTTGTTTTGTAAGATATCAAAACGGTCATTTAATCTTTCGATAATTTCTGGTCCGTCAAGAATTTCAGGATTCAATCCTAAAGTTTGTGTTGTGAATAATACTTTTCCATTATCATCAATTGCAATCCAATCGGCTTTCGTAGATCCACTGTCAACTATTAATTTCATTGTTGTTTCGTTTTTGGGATTAGGTCTCTCTATTTTTAATTTAAAAGTGTATTTTTTACATTAATTATAGAGCTAACAAAATAAGAAAATCCCGTTATTTTAAAGTAACGGGATTTTGCAAAAATATATATTATTATTTTAAACCTGCAATATGTACAGATAAATCAATTAATTTGCTTGAGTATCCGTACTCATTGTCATACCAAGAAACTAATTTGAAGAAAGTTGAATTTAAACCGATTCCCGCAGTAGCATCAACGATAGAAGTTCTTTTATCTGAGATAAAGTCTTGAGAAACAACTGCATCTTCAGTATATCCTAAGATACCTTTTAATTCGTTTTCTGAAGCTTTTTTCAAAACAGCCATAATTTCCTCGTAAGAAGTTTCTTTAGCTAGTTTCACAGTTAAATCTACTGTTGAAACGTCAGCAGTAGGAACACGGAAAGCCATACCTGTTAATTTTCCATTCAAAGATGGGATAACTTTTCCAACCGCTTTAGCAGCTCCTGTTGAAGAAGGAATGATGTTGATAGCAGCTGCACGTCCACCTCTCCAGTCTTTTCTAGAAGGTCCGTCAGCAGTCATTTGAGTTGAAGTAGTTGCGTGAACTGTAGTCATTAAACCTTCAACAATTCCGAAGTTATCGTTGATTACTTTAGCTAAAGGAGCTAAACAGTTTGTAGTACAAGAAGCGTTAGAAACAACTAAATCAGAAGCTTTTGCAGTTTCGTGGTTAACTCCCATTACAAACATTGGAGCATCAGCAGAAGGAGCAGAAATAATTACTTTCTTAGCACCACCTTTTAAGTGCTCACTTGCTGTTTCGATAGTTGTGAAGATACCAGTACATTCTGCAACAACATCTACATCAACTTCGTTCCATTTTAAATCAGCTGGATTTCTTTCAGCAGTGATACGGATATTTCTTCCGTTTACATAAAGTTTTCCTTCTTTAACTTCTACAGTTCCGTTGAAACGACCGTGAACTGAATCATATTTTAATAAATAAGCTAAGTGGTCTACATCTAACAAGTCATTGATTGCAACAACTTCTACATTATCTCTATTGAAAGATTCTCTGAAAACGATTCTTCCAATACGTCCAAATCCGTTTATTCCTAATTTTACTTTTGACATTTTACTAAATTTTTTGCTTTTGTTTTTATTACACTAATTCAAAGTCTAATTTCCTCACAATAAACTTCTCTTCTTTTTTAAACTTTTTATATTGATTATGTCGACATAATGTCTGACACTCTTAATAACTCTCTATCAATTTCTGATTTACCTTTGATTGCTTGTTCAAGCGGAGTTAAAATCACTTTATCTTCACGAAGACCTACCATATAGTTTGATTTTCCTTCCAATAAAGATTCTACAGCTTTTACTCCTAAACGGCTTGCCAAAACACGGTCAAAGCAAGATGGAGAACCTCCACGCTGCATGTGTCCTAATACAGAAACACGCACATCGTATTCAGGTAAATTAGCTTCAACATAATCTTTTAATTCGAATACGTTTTTACCAATTTTATCTCCTTCAGCAATTACAACAATACTTGATGATTTTCCTGAAGCTTTACTTTTTTGAAGTGAATCTAATAAACGATCTAAACCTAGATCTTCTTCAGGAATAAGAATTTCTTCTGCTCCTGCACCAATACCAGCGTTAAGAGCAATATGACCAGCATCTCTACCCATAACCTCTACAAAGAAAAGACGGTTATGTGAACTTGCTGTATCTCTAATTTTATCTATACAGTCAACAACAGTATTTAAAGCAGTATCATACCCTAAAGTAAAACTTGTGCCATAAATATCATTATCAATTGTACCTGGAATTCCCATTACAGGAAAATCAAATTCTGAATTAAAAATTAATCCTCCAGTAAAACTTCCATCACCTCCAATAACAACCAAAGCATCAACACCAGCCTTAACAAGGTTTTCGTGTGCCTTTTTTCTACCTTCAGGGGTTCTAAACTCAACTGAACGAGCTGATTTTAAGATCGTTCCACCTTTGTTTACAATATTATTTACGCTACGAGGCCCCATTTCTTTGAAGTCTCCTTCAATCATTCCTTGATACCCTCTATAAATTCCGATGCATTCTATATTATGATATGCGCAAGTTCGAACAACCGATCGTATCGCTGCATTCATTCCAGGTGAATCTCCTCCTGAGGTAAGAACACCTACTTTTTTTATTGTTTTTGGCATTATTTAAGTATTAAAGTGTAAAATTAGCAAACATTCAGCACTTTTCAGGTTATGATTATTATAAATTAATAAAATATGTTAAATTCAAACGTTTTCGTTAATAAGTTTTTTCTAGGAAAAAATTTCATTAAAAATAATAAAACGCTATTTTTTTAATTAAATCGTCAAAATTAACAATACCCTGATGAAGTGTTATAAAAATCGGAATTTCCCGCTCACTTGGAAAATTTTATTAGAGGGCCTAAATTTAGCACAAAAAAAACCATTATAAGAATAATGGTTTTATAAATGTCTTTTTTTAACAAAGTGTTAATAATCGCTATCTGGAATTAATCCCTGATTATTCGTTGGCTCTTGATGTTGCTGCTTTTTCTTCTTTTCTTCTTCTTTTTTCTTTTTCTCTTCCTCTTCTTTTGCCTTCTTTTTGTTTTTCTCCGAATCTTTTTTACTCGTGAAATTCACATAATCAGGATTTAAGTAAGAATCTTGTAATTCATCAGAAGAAGAACCTTTTACCGCTTTTTCGATTTTATGGTCTTTAAAAAGCTTATTTACCAATTCGCTGAAAGTATCAAAATCTACTTCATACGAAATACCAACTCCTTGAGTATATCCAATTCCCTGCCCCACATAATTAATATCATTTTCTTTATTAAACAAGCGAAGATTCATTGTACCATCTTCATTTACTCTATATAAGACTTCGATATCTCCAACAATTGCAGATTCGTTTACTCCACCAACAGGAACTCCCAATTTACCATTGATTGTAATTCTTTCATTTACCTGCGAAGATATATTGGCCACAAACTGACCATCAACCTCCTGCCCTGTTCTTCTATCTGCAGCAATATAATTCAAGTCTATATTTACTTTATCATTATCCGACTTGATAATTCCTCCCAACAAACTTGAAGCAGTTTCTGTTAGTGTTCCAGAAAAATCTCCTTGGCTAAATCCGTCCGTACTCATGAAAGAACCGGTCGATAATAAATATAGCGCCTGTGTCTGACGAATATCTTTATCGTCTAATTTATATTGTATCTCCGATTTTAAAACATTACTTACCGAAGGGAACTGAATATCAAAATTTGGTTCTGGACTTGCTAAATCTCCTCTCAACCCAATAACAACTTCTACAGGAACTTTTTTATTGAATGAAGAAGTATTATCTAAAAGAACCGCCGGATTGGCTTGGGTTTTATAAACAGCTTCTAAATTTAACTGAGCACGCATTGGGTTTCCTTCCCAAATAATAGAACCTCCCTTTTTAACAGCAAACTTTTTATCGATAAGTCCGCCGTATTTAAAATTATACGTTCCTTCGTATGCCTGGAAATCTCCCCACATATTAAATTTACCTAAAGTATTGATTTTAAATAAAAGCGATCCATACCCTTTCCCTTTCATACCGTGACCCGAATTTCGATCCAGAATAACTTCTACTTCGGCATCTGGCGTAATATCAAAATCAAATTCCAGCTCAAGTCCATTATAATCCCTTGTTTTTTCAACAATTCCGTTGGCAAGATTGAACTTTTCTTTTGGTGTCACAAAATGAATCCAACTGCTTTCTCCAACACTTTGCACATTATTAATAGGTATCTTTACTTCTGTGCCTTTTTCAGACTTAGCATCTACCTTAATAAATAAACTTTCAACAGGGCCTTTTATACTAGCAGAACCATTTATAAATGCTGTACCAAAATAGGCAGCATCCTCACTGTCTTTTGTATCAAGAGCGACTAACCTTTTAGAAGTTATATTTAAATCTAATTTCCAATCGCCAAAATTATTGTGCTCAATTGTACCATTCAGCAAACCTTTTGTTCCGTATTTAGTGTCTGTTAACTGATTATTTCTAAACAAGAACTTTTCATTAGTTAAATCAATTACCGTTCGATCACTTAATTCATAATCTGTATTTAGATACGGAATTGTCATCCCTGCTTTTTCTACATACAAACGTCCGTTAATTTCTGGCTTTTTCAAATTCCCGATAACAGCAGCGTTTCCAGAAACAGAACCCCGAACATTAGACAAAACATCTCCGCCAATAGTTCCTAAAGTTGCTAGATTGAACCCTTCCAATTTCAGATTCATATCCATAATTGTTTCTTTATTCTCTACCGCAAAAGTTCCGTTTGCTCTAAACGATTCTGTAAAACCATTTTGAATCGATGAATTAACCGTGAATTTCCTAAAACTTTCATCTCCAGAAATATCAAAATTAAGCGTTCCTAATTCTGTTTTATTCAAAACAAGGTGATCAATTTTTATGGCTGCCGTAGGCTGATAAACATTTTTATTCTGTTTATAATTGACGTTTCCGTTCAAATTACCATTAAAGACAAATTTGGAATTTAAAGGCGTAATTTTATTGATATCAACATCTTCAAAATTCAGCACCAGATCTTTATAATCTGTTCCTTTAATAACTCCATTTAAATCCATTTTCTGATTTTCGTGTGATAAAACGATATTATCAAACGTGAAATTCTTAAAATATTGATCAATTAAGATTTGATTATCATCATCACTTTTTTCATTTAAGTACCAGATGTAATCTTTAAATTTCATTTCGGATTTCTTGATTCCGACAATATTATTTTTATTCTTGTCTATTGTATGATACAAATCCAGATTGAAATAATCTTCTCCTGCATTTCCTCCTTTAAACTCTGAACGAACAAACAGAGTATCTTTTGCCGTAACATTAATTAAATTAAAATCGCGAATCTTATAATAAGGTGTTTTAATACTGTCTAATTCGACATACGCATTATAAAGCGGGTTTTTATTATCAATATTAATTCGGATGTTATCAAACGTATTTTTGTCTGCTGTAATCTGTTTCGATCTGAAACGGAATTTAAATTCCTCTAAATCCGAATCAATTTTTCCTCTTACTACTGTAGATGAATCAATTTTTATATCAGGATAAAGCATTTCCACCACTTTATCATAAACTCGGAAATTGAAACGCAAAAATTGTCCTTTTCTAACTTTATAAGGTTTGTAATTGGTGTACAAACTACCAACGGAATTCATCACCAATTTATCTAATTGATCAAATCTAAACTTTCCAACAATTTTTCCGTCTACAACATCATTTGAACTAATTGTAATCGTTCTCAAACGATCTGCGTCAAAACTTGAATTTAAAGTTACTTGATCAAAAACATAAGTCGATTTCGGGTTTTGATATTCTGCATCTTTTATAAAGATATTTCCCTGAAGGTTTTCAATAGAATTTCCAGTTAACTGAACAACAACATCTCCTTTAAAATTAGAAATAGAATCGCTTACGAATTTAAGTTTTCGCAAATCTGAATTCTCAACATTGATATGAAAATCATAACGATTCTCCCTTTTGCTTAAATCCAACAATCCATCAAAACTTAAATTTAAGTTTGGATCATTAATCGCAATTTGACCTTTATAATAAGGAAGCTTAAAATTTCCGTTTACTACTATATTATTATAGGTGTATTTATTGTAATCCAATTTCGCAATATCTCCTTTAATAACAGTATTTAAATATTTTTCGGTAAAACCAACTCCATCAACATCAAGATTTAAAGTAGTTTTGCCAATATCTTTTCTGTTTAAAGCAGCGCCAACATCAAAATTATTTAAAATGATATTTCCAGAATAAGAAGCTTTATCGATAAAATCCATATTATTCATATGAAGATCGACTTGTCCATTTCCAAGATCAGTTGCCATCTTGAAATCGGTTTCTAAGTCTGTTGTAGAAACTTTTGCTTTTCCAACAATATTAAACTTCCCGATTCTCTTCATTTCTTTCGGAAGTCTTTTACCTAAAACCTCTGGAAGTAAAATCACTAAATCATCATAACTAGAAAGCAGTTTATCAAACTTTCCATCCATAGAAAACTTCTGAGTTTTGCTTCCCAAAAGATTTCTAAAATTGATTGTTCCGTTAATCTTTGATCCATTTGTATCGCTTAATCTCAATCTTGTAAGCGTCATGTTATTCAACGGACCGTCTAATTTTGTCTTTAATTTAAAATGCTGATTTTTACCTAAACCATCATAAAAATGGCGAATATCGTTTGTTGCAATAGAAGAAGAATCTATCAAAACGTCAAATCGAACTTTATCTGTAAAATCAAGAAAGTCTGACGGTTTATAATTTAAAATTGCTACACCATAAATTGATGATCTTTTGGTTTTAATAGCCAGATTTTCAACTTTGATCTGTTTTTTGGTATAACTGAATTTCCCTGCAAAATTAGAAACATATAATCCTCGGTGATCCATAAACGAAAACCTATGAATGTTTGTATTTACATCTGGCCCATACAATTTAAACTCGCTGATATATGCGTTTAATTTCGTGAAATCAAGAAATTTTGGAGTAGTTTTATTTTCATCAACAACAGAAAATCTTCCTTTTTCGATATACGCATTTTTAGCCGTCAGTAAAAAGTGTTTAGTTGACTTTTTCTTAGGCGTATTTTCAACTTCAAAAGCTTTAATAAACTTATTGATGTTATTTTCATTTTCACCTTTATAGGTTTTTAGATTGAAAATCAAACCCGTAAGACGCAAATCTCCAAAAATCAAATCTCCGTCTAACAATCTGCTGAAACTTGCAATATCAGTAGTAATAATATCCGAATAAATCATCATTTTTTTATGATGATCTAAAATTGTCACGTTCTTCAATTTTACTCCACCAAAAATATTGATTGCCGTTTTTTCAACGTTAATATTAACCTTATAATCTTCGTTCAAAGAATTAGTAACATAATTGGCAATCTGTGTCTGAACGACAGGTAGAGATAGTATGATAGCCAATGCTAACAAAAGTAAAATCAACCCAATTAGGGTTCGTGATATTATTTTCTTTACTTTTTTGATAGCTTCTTTAATTTTAGTTTTTCTTTTAATTTATTTTGAACAGACAAAGAGCGACTGTTTTTGATAAAAATTCTTTAATTTTGGGGCACTGCTTAAATCAAAGAAATTTAATAATTTGATTTGTCAAATATAATTCAAAATTTGTGCCTTTATATGCAAAATCCAGAGGTTTTTATTCTAGCCATCGAAAGTTCATGCGATGATACTGCTGCCGCGGTTTTACATAACGACAAAGTATTGTCAAATGTTGTAGCCAATCAATTAATTCACAATCAATACGGAGGTGTTGTTCCTGAATTGGCTTCCCGAGCGCATCAGCAGAATATTGTCCCTGTGATAGATGCTGCACTTCGTAAAGCAAATGTACAAAAAGAACAGTTAAGCGCAATCGCATTTACGCAAGGTCCAGGCTTAATGGGCTCTTTATTGGTAGGAACTTCTTTCAGTAAATCATTATCATTAGCCTTAAATGTCCCGTTAATTGCTGTAAATCACATGCATGCTCATATATTGGCTCATTTTATTGATGAAGAAGGCTACGACAAACCAGAATTCCCTTTTTTAGCTTTAACTATAAGCGGTGGACACACGCAAATTGTAAAAGTGAATAGTTTTTTTGATATGGAAATTATCGGAGAAACTACTGATGATGCTGTAGGTGAAGCATTTGACAAAAGCGCCAAAATTCTTGGGCTTCCTTATCCAGGCGGACCATTAATTGATAAATATGCAAAAGAAGGAAATCCGAAAGCATTTCCTTTTACCAAACCAAAAGTTCCGGGATTAGATTTTAGTTTCTCTGGATTGAAAACTGCTATTTTATATTTCATCCAAAAAAACAAACAGGCAAATCCAAATTTTATTGAAGAGAACCTGAATGATATTTGCGCTTCTATTCAGCACACTATTATCGAAATTTTGATGGATAAAATTAAACTGGCCGTAAAAGAAACTGGAATTACGCAAATCGCAATTGGCGGCGGAGTTTCAGCCAATTCAGGAATTAGAAATACACTGAAAGAAACAGAAAGCAAATACGGCTGGAAAACTTTCATTCCGAAATTTGAATATACAACAGACAATGCTGCAATGATTGGAATTGTAGGTTATCAAAAATACTTATCTAATCGTTTTGAAACTTCAGCTGTGGTTTCTAAAGCAAGAATTGAATTTTAAATCATGCAGTTATTTTTTAATCTGAATATAGACGAAACAACCGAAAGTTTTTCTTTTGATAAAGAAGAAAGCCGTCATATTATAAAAGTTCTTCGAAAGAAAGATTCAGATATTTTACATGTTACCAATGGTTTTGGATTATTGTTTGAAACTCAGATAACTCTTGCTTCAGATAATAAATGTACCGTTGAAGTCCTTTCGATAACAAATGCAGAAAAACCTAAATTTCACCTGCATTTGGCAGTTGCTCCAACTAAAATGAATGATCGTTTTGAATGGTTTCTAGAAAAAGCTACCGAAATTGGTATTCAAGAAATTACACCTATTTTCTGCGATCGTTCTGAGCGAAAAGTAATTAATCGAGATCGTTTCGAAAAAATCATTCTTTCGGCAATGAAACAATGCAACGAAACGTTTCTTCCGAAATTAAATGATGCTATTTCGTTTAAAGAATTCATTAAACAAAAGCAAAATGGTTTACAACTAATTGCACATTGCGAAGAAACCGATAAAAAATCGCTGAAAGAGGTTTTAAAACCAAACGAAGACGTTACAATCTTAATTGGACCCGAAGGTGATTTTTCTGAAAAGGAAATTGCTTTGGCATTAGAAAACAATTACAAGCCTGTAACTTTAGGAAATACACGTTTAAGAACAGAAACAGCAGCTGTTGTGGCTTGTCATAGCGTTGTGTTTTTTAATGAATAAACAAATCAAAGACAATTAAATTTATCATTTCAAGAATATAAATCAACTCAATATTGTCATTTCGACGAAGGAGAAATCTCCGCGAGAAGCTCCGCAACGAAAAACAAAACTTTATAGAGTTACTTGTGGAGATTTCTCCTTCGTCGAAATGACAAAAATGCGAAAACAAGATATTTAAAACTTACATGAAAAAAATATTCTATCTATTATTACTAATTTCTATCTCTTCTTTTTCACAAGAAATTGCTTTGCTTAAATACAGCGGAGGTGGTGACTGGTACGCAAATCCAACTTCTTTACCAAATTTGATTAATTTTTGCAATGCCAATATTTACACTCGAATTAAAAACAAACCTTCGACCGTAGAACCAAGTAATCCCGATTTGTTTTCGTATCCTTTTGTACACATGACGGGTCACGGAAATGTTGTTTTTAGTGACGCAGATGTAACAAATTTGAGAAATTATTTAACTGCTGGCGGTTTTCTTCACATTGATGACAACTACGGAATGGATCAATTTATTAGAAAAGAAATCAAAAAAATATTTCCAAATAATAATCTAGTTGAGCTTCCTGCAAATCATCCCATTTTTCAGAAACCTTTTCCTTTTCCAAACGGATTACCGAAAATTCACGAACACGACGGAACTCGTCCTCAAGCTTTTGGTATTTTTATAGACAATAAACTGGTTTTGCTTTATACTTACGAATGTGATTTAGGAGACGGCTGGGAAGATCCCGAAGTTCATAATGATCCTGCAAACGTAAGAGACAAAGCCTTGAAAATGGGCGCCAACATCATCAATTATATTTTTACTAATTAGTGACTAGTCAAAAGTGAATAGTAACTAGTAATTCATCAAATTAAAAAAGAAAAATTATTTAGATTCTGAGTCACCACTATTTACTAATTACTTTTCACTATTCACTTTTTACTATTCACTTTTTACTAATCACTATTCACTAATCACTATTTACAATTCACTTTTCACTAACAAAAAATGCAGCTGACTCACGAAGAAAATCAATTTGAAAGAAAAACATTTCCCATTACTTTAGTATGCGATCATATTTACTTTCAGCAGAATATTGGTTCTTTATTTAGAATTTCTGAAGCTTTCGGAGTCGAAAATATTATCTTTTTCGGAAAAGATATTCCGCTTACACCTCGTAAAATAAATAAAACTTCACGAAGCACACATCTTCATGTAGCACATTCTGTTATTGAAGATTTTACTGAACTTCAATCTTTTCTATTGGATAATGATTTTGAAATTATCGCTCTGGAAATCACTTCTAATAGCAAACCTTTAAAAGAAGTTACTATTCCTAAAAATAAAAAAATAGCGCTTTTAATTGGCAGCGAAATCAACGGAATATCTGAAGAACTTCTAAAACTTTCTCACCAAACCGTACACATCAATATGTTTGGCAAAAACAGCAGTATGAATGTGGTTCAAGCTGCGAGTATTGCACTTTATGAGATTACTTCGTTGTAAAAAAATCTTTTTAAGAAGATAATTTTCGATTTCGCATCAATTTGATTTGTTTAAATTATCGTTAAAATACAGATAATCACGACAAAATGCATTAAAAAAATAATTAAGAAAGAAAAAACCTATTAATATTTTTTATGTATTTTTTGTAGGAATCAGTGTTTGTAAGGGTTTGTAAAATTTCTGACAAAATAATCTTTGTAATATTTTTCTACAATAATTTTTTGTTATAAAATTGCTGCAATGTTTAACTAATCAACATTTTTATAACAAAAACCCAAATTATTATGAAAAAAGTTATTATTACCGCATTTACGGCATTAGTGTTATTTGCTTGCCAAAATGAACAATCTGAATCTGCTAATGCAGATGCAACTGTTGCTTCTCGAAGAGGATGTGCAACACAAGAAGTTCTTGAGGCGCAATTAAAAGCTGATCCAACATTGGCAATTAAAATGAATGAAATCGAAGCATTCACAGCAAAACACGCAGGTTCAAATTTTACAGGACGTTTGGTTAATGGCAAAATCGAAATCCCTGTAGTAGTGAACGTATTGTACAGAACAACAGCGCAAAACATTTCGGATGCGCAAATTCAATCACAAATCGATGTTTTAAACAAAGATTTTAATGCTTTAAACTCTGACTATAATAATGTACCAGCATTATTCTCAGGAGTTAAAGCAAACATCGGAATTACATTTGTTTTAGATCAGATTATTAGAAAATCTACAACTAAAACTTCTTGGGGAACAAATGACGCGATGAAAAAAACTGCTCAAGGCGGAATCGCTCCTACTTCTCCAACAACTAAATTAAACATTTGGTCTTGCAACATTGGAGGCGGAATTTTAGGTTATGCGCAATTTCCTGGAGGTGCTTCTTCAACTGATGGAGTTGTTATCGACTCACGTTACTTCGGATTGTCTGGAACTGCAAATGCTCCATTCAACTTAGGAAGAACGGCAACTCACGAAGTTGGACACTGGATGAATTTACGTCACATTTGGGGAGATGCAACTTGCGGAAGCGATCTTGTTGCAGATACTCCTACTCACAACACAGCAAACTACGGAGTTCCTGCTTACCCTCACTACAGTACTTGTTCAGGTACACCAGTAGAGATGACAATGAACTACATGGATTATGTTGATGATGCAGCGATGTATATGTTCTCTACAGGGCAAAAAAGCAGAATATCAGCTATTTTTACAACTGGAGGAGCAAGAGCTTCTTTTGCACAATAGTTGAATCAAAAATGATAGACAAAGCGAGATGTTTTCATCTCGCTTTTTTTGTTTCATTCTAAATTTTAAAATGCTTTTTCCTATATTTATAGTCTAATATTTAAACATGATTACATCAAAAACTATTTCGAACGGAATTTTAAGGGCTTTAGCAACAATCTTAATCATTGGTATCGTTTTATATTTTCTCTATGAAATACAAACTGTTATTGTTTATCTGTGCATTTCTTTAATACTATGTTTAATTGCGAATCCGTTAGTTTTATTTTTAAAGAATAAATTAAAATTCAGCAATTCAATGGCGGCTACCACCACCATCATCTTTTTTATATTTCTAATTGTGGGTTTCATTCTTTTGTTTGTTCCTTTAATTATTTCTCAAGCCAATAATTTAGCATTACTAGATACTGCACATCTTCAAACTAATTTTATAGAGGCAGAAAGACATCTTGAAGAATACTTTAATATTCAGCATATTGATTTAAATAAAGTGATAAAAGATTCTAAACTTACTTCTGTTTTAGATTTCAGTTATTTTACAGGATTCATCAATTCGATAATCAATTTTATGGCCAATATGGGAATGGGATTGGTTTCTGTGTTTTTTATTACTTTCTTTTTTATTAAAGATCAAGATATCTTTAAAGATCAGGCAAGAAGAATATTACCAGATTCGAATGAGGATAAAATTTTAAATTCTATTACTAAGATAAACCATTTACTGACTCGCTATTTTATTGGTTTATTATTGCAATTGATTGTTGTTTTTATTCTTTACTTAATTGTCTTATTGATCTTTGGAAATAAAAATGCTTTTGTAATCGCCTTCTTATGTGCCATTCTTAATATAATACCGTATTTGGGCCCAATTATCGGAACCACTTTGGCTGGGTTATTAACCATGATAAGTATGATCGGAAAAGATTTTCAGTCAGAAATTCTTCCTACAACAATTTATGTAATTATTGGTTTTTTAGTGGTTCAGGCCATTGACAATAATGTTAGCCAGCCAATAATTTCATCAAAAAGTGTAAATTCGCACCCATTAGAAATATTCTTGGTTATATTAATCAGCGGTATTACGTTTGGAATTGTTGGTATGATTATAGCCATTCCTGTTTTTACAATGATTAAAGTAATCTTAAAAGAATTTTTCCCTAATAATAAAATTGTCTCCGTATTAACCGAAAGAATTTAGCTTTGAATACTTCTATTTTGCATCATGATATACAGGAATTTATAATTCAAAATACTGGTGCAGATGTAACAAAATTGGCGTTGCAAAAAAATCCGTTTCCAGAAACAGACTGGATTTTAATTTTAAATCAAATTGAAGCGCGATCAAAAGCCAAAGAAAAACTCCCGACTTGGTTTACAGCGGAAAATATTATTTATCCAAGTAAAATATCGGTTGAACAAACTTCTTCAGAAAAAACTGCGGCACATAAAGCTTCTTTAATTTCTGGCGAATCTTTTATTGATTTAACTGGCGGTTTTGGTGTTGATGATTATTATTTTTCGAAGAAATTTAAATCGATAACGCATTGCGAAATAAATGAAGAATTATCGGCAATTGTAACACACAATTTCAAACAATTAAAAGTTGAAAATTGTACTTTTTATGCTGGAGATTCTATTCATTTATTAGAAAAAACAAATCATAAATTTGATTGGATTTATATTGATCCATCAAGAAGAAATGACAGTAAAGGCAAAGTTTTTATGCTGAAAGACTGTTTGCCAAATGTTCCTGAACTTCTTAATTATTATTTCGAAAAATCAGATTCTGTTTTAATTAAAACGGCTCCGTTATTAGATATTTCGGCAGGATTATCAGAACTAAAAAATGTAAAAAACATTCACATCATAGCGCTTGAAAACGAAGTAAAAGAATTGCTTTTCGAAATTCATAAAAATTATTCGGGCGAAATAACATTAAAAACGGCCAACATTTTAAAAGAAAAAACAGAAACTTTTGAGTTTGTTTTAGGCAGTGAAACATCTTTCCCATCTTACGGATTACCGCTGAAATATCTTTACGAACCAAATTCTGCCATTATGAAATCAGGCGGTTTTGACGAAGTAAGCACCGCTTTTCAGATTGACAAATTACATAAGCATTCGCATTTATATACTTCAGAAGATTTAATTGACTTTCCTGGAAGAAAATTTGAGATCCAAAAAATCATTCCATACAACAAAAACGAAATGAAAAATGAGCTTGCAAATAAGCAGGCAAATATTACAACTCGCAATTTTCCAGAGACTGTAGAGAACATTAGAAAAAAATGGAAAATAAAAAATGGCGGAAATTTGTACTGTTTTTTTACAACTGATGTAAAAGATAACAAAATAGTTTTAATTTGCACCAAAATAATCTAACACAATGAAGCAACTATTTACTTTAACCATTTTTCTATTAACATTTACCGCTTTTGCACAAAAACCTTGTGAGTACAGTGCAAACGTAACCGATTCTATCGGTACTTACAAAGTTACAAATGAGTACTTAATGAGTGAAAAATATTTTGGAGGAAACTTTAATTATATCTTCTTTTCACTGGCTCAAACTGACGGGTTGCCTACTTTAAATATGCAAGCAATCCAGAAAAGTAAAGATTTTATCAAAGCCAATTGTTTTGATAAAAATTCAAAGATTTTTTTACAATTAGAAAATGGAAAAATTGTAACCTTAATGCATATCGATCAAGAAACTTGCGGAACATTAATTCGTGATGAAAAAGGTTTTGACAATCGTGTTAATACAGGAATTTTTATGTTCATGAAAGACAATTATGAAGAACTGAAAAAATCGCCTATTTCGCTTATGCGTGTAAAATATCTAACTAATACAGAAGATTATATCGTAAAAAGAGAACTTACTTCTGAGTTAACAGGAAAGGTGACACACCCAAACACTTATTTTATGGAAAACATCAGATGTGTTGAGTAATCAATCACATTTCCATTTCTGATTGGAAACTTTATCTTTTAAACCTGTTTTTAAATTATAATGCCACCATTCAGAATCAAATGAATTAAAGCCATTTTTAATCATTGTTTTTTTCAGATAAGCCCTTTTTGAAAGAATCTCTTTTGAAAGCTGTTTAAAATTATGACTGGCCATACTTCCAAAAAAATCAAAAGAAGTTCCCATATCGACTTCTCTACCGGTTATATCCACTAAAGAAATATCAACGGCTCCTCCTCTATTATGAATGGAGCCTTTTTTTGGATCTGCAACATATTCTGGATTCGATACAATCTCCCACATTTTTTTCTGAATATCCAAAGGCCTGTAACAATCGAAAATTTTGATTCTATAGCCTTTCTTCAAAAAATCATTATTTGCGGCAATTAAAGCTTTTACAGTCTTTAAACGAAGCATGCACTCGGCACAATCATACACTTTTGCTTTTAAGAAATTATCTTCCGTTGCATATTTCATATCATATACAAAATCGTTGCTATAATCTCTAAGCTTAACAAATGTAGTATCTGAAATTTCAGCTTCTGTAGTACTTGTATAAGCTTCGTTTTGAGCCTGCAAAGAGGTAAAACCAAAAAGAAAAACGATTAAAAATCTTGAAAAGTGATTCATTGCCTGATAATTTTAAAAATTGAAGTTAAACAAAAAAACTGAAAACTGCTTCTTTAACTTTTTTCTTAAGAGCTCAAATTTACTTTATTGAGTTTACAATTACGTCTTAATTTACTTTCAAAACAGATATTAATTTAATATCTTTATGAATATTAGATCATTACGACTTTGTAAATTAAATTATTAATTCTAAAAATCAGTTATTATGAATTACAGAGCCAAAAACATTTCTCTAGTTATTTTGGGTAGTTTAATCTTTTTTTCATGCAAAAAAGAAATCATAAAAAGTGTACCGACCACTGATTCTACTTCCATAAAAACAGAAGCTTTAAAAACAGATAGCACTGTTTTAAATCCAATAGATTCTTTATATAATTTGGTCGATAAAAGTGTTATTGGAACTCAGTTTTTATCTAAGAGCAGTTTAGCACCAAGATTAAAAAAATTATTGGGAACTGATTACGATCAAATGGTAAAAGACTGGAATACAGAAACTCCTTTTGAAAAACAAGAAAATGTTCTGCATGCTTGGGGCTGTAAGCAACACGATTGCAATTCTTATTCCTACGATCTTTATATTGATGTTAAAAGCAATAAAATTAATGTTTACAAATTTGCCGAGTCAAAACTGACGGTTTTTAAAGAAGATAATTTTGATATTGAGATCAAAGATAATTTCTTAAAAGACTTAAACATTAAAAAGCAAAATGCTGAAATAAAAGAATAAAATATGATCACAAAAAAAGCGGTTTTAAAAACCGCTTTTTTATTCTATAAAAATAACTTTCAATAGCTATATCTCGCCTGTCATTAAAATATTTTCTTTTACACCTTTGTTTTTCAGCATTCTAAAATGAGAACGAACAGCATGATAAAACGGATATGCAGTATAGGGCAAATTATATTCTTCAGCATAACGTCTTATTATTGGTGTAATATAAGGATAATACGTATGTCCAACAGCAGGAAAAAGATGATGCGCTACGTGATGTGTAAATCCTCCGTATAAGAAATTAGCCAGTTTACTTTCTGTACTAAAATCCTTAGTTACAATCATTTGATGCATTACCCAAGTATCAGAAAGATTTCCCTCTTCGTCAGTATTGGGGAAATGAGCATCTTCGTCAACGTGAGTTGAAACCAATGCAACGACTCCAATTGCACTGCCACATAAATGCATAGACAGCCAAGCAAAAAGAACAGTATACCAAGGCTGATTTAAAAGCATCATAGGTATAAAAAGCAAATAAATAAGATTAATAATTTTGGCCACAAAAAGTCTGTAAACTTCTTGTCTCGGAATCTTGTCGACAACTTTCTTTACATAATTATCCTTAGTACCAAAAAAGTCTTTAAAATCTCTAATATAAAGCCAGTTAAGACTATAAAGCGGATAAATAAACCACATATAAATGTGCTGGTACTTGTGGTAATTAAACAGCGGACTGCTTGGAAATATTCTAATAATATCGCTCTGTTTGATATCTATATCCCAATCTGGTACGTTTGGATAAGCATGATGCAAACTTATATGGCGTCGCATCCAGAGCCAATGATTACTTCCAAAGAGTTCTAAAACATATAAAAACCATTCATTGTGCTTTGGCTTTTTAAACAAAGCTCCATGTGCAGCATCATGAAAAGCATTTATAAACAAAACGATCATAGTAATACCAGACAAAATGTAAAAAAGAAAAAGTAAAGGGGTCTGGTTACCAAAAATTAAGATACAGGCGTAGAATAAAAAGAAAATTGCCAGAAGCCCTAAAGACTTCACAACATTTAATACATACAACGACGAGTTTTTTAAGACCGTTTCTTCCACTTCTAAACGCATCTTTTTAAAAAAATCATCGGTTCCAGGTTTAACATAAACCGGTCGTTTTAATTTTTCCATATGGTTATTGCTAGAAATTGTTTAACCAAATTTAGCAAAAAAAAACTTAAATAATTAGCTTACATACAATTAAAAATAAACATCTTAAACAAAAAAACCACTCTAATAAGAGTGGTTTAATAAATACGGTTACAAGTTATAATTGTTAGATATTTTTTGGAAAATTTTAATCTATTCCTCAAATTTTTTCTCCGCTAGCCGTAGCCGAATATTATGAATTCGATCTTCAATTTCTTCTAAATCATTCAAAATATTCTCTTTTTCGTAAACCGCACCAGCTTCATTAACCATATTTTGCTCAATTTCTGGAGCAAAAAGATAATTCAAATCTACATCCGGAAAATTTTTACTTAAACTAATAATAAATTCAGAACCTATATTAGCTGTACCATGTAAATATCTTCCAATCATCGCGGGACTAAATCCTAAAATCGCCCCAACTTCCTTTTGCTTTAATCCTTTAGCCTTAAAGAATTTGCTCAACTTCTCGTTATACATCATTAATAAATTTTAATACAAAATATAGCGACAATATATTTTTAACATAAAAAAGAATGGTAAATATAATATTATTCCTACATTTACATAAAATATGAAAACATTAAATTATAATTAGCAAATATATGTCAAAATTAATCAATAATAGCAATTTTAAAGAAGATAATTCTCACAATAAAAAAGCTTATGAGTTTATTGATAAGCATTTACCTTCAACCTATGTTGATCTTACTATTAACTGCATAACTAAAAAAGGCCAGCCCGCTCCAAGTAAAGCTCTAATCAGAAACGTTAGAAATAAAACCATTTTTAGAAATGATATTTTACTTGCATTAGTTGAAGTTGCATACGAAAACAAAAAAGCTATTGAAAAGATTAAACTTCTTATTTCTTAAACGCAAATCTTATCAAAATTCTTTAGCCAAAAACTTAATTTTATGACAAACCGGAATATCAATAAAAACACCGAACCACAATTAGATTCAATGAACAATCAATTCGAAATTACATCTTCAAACCAAAATGATTTACAAAACACACCATATTTATACGGAATGACTCTTGAACAATATAAAGAGGGAGCTGAAATTCATTCCAGATGTTTTGGTCAGCTTGAAAAAATAATGAATAACTGAAAGTTTTGTATTTTATAAAAATCACATCAAATACACATCATCAATTTCTCCGTTTTAGCATAAACTCCTATAAAAACTAGTTTCATTATAATTCTTATAATTCTAGAATTTTAGGTCAATGACATTTAGCTAAAGTAAATTTTCACTTTTTTGTAATTTGCTTTCTACTAGATAAAAAACTAAAACCATGTTAAAATTCAGAAAACAATTAAAATATGCCTTAATAGTTTTATTTCTTTCTGTTACGGCTTATAGCTCCCCTATTATTTATGTGAACCAAGTTGGTTTTGACCCGAAAAGTCCAAAAATTGCTATTATTGGATGTGAAGGCAAACTTTCAAGTGCAACTTTCGCTATTATAGATTCCGAATCTGGTAAAACAGTTTTTACTTCTAAAATAGGAAGCGCAGAAAGTGTTGAGGACTGGAAATTGGGGAAATTGTATTATAAAGCAGACTTTTCCTCTTTTCAAAAACCAGGAAATTATAAAATCAGTATAAAAATTGAAGATCAAAATTATACTTCTGCCCGCTTTTCAATTGAAGAAAATATATTAGCCAAAAGAATTATTTCTTCAATTGTGCATTATTATAATAAACAAAGAGCTAATACACCTGAAGAACTTCAAGCTGACAAAAATATGTTATTGTTTGGAAGCACTAAAAAAGTTGACGTGCACGGAGGATGGTGTGATGCTTCTGGGGATGTCAGCAAATATTTTTCACATTTAGCTTACGCCAATTTTGTCTCTCCGCAGCAAACACCTTTAGTAACTTGGTCGCTTATAAATACCTCTGAAGCGATTCCGAAACAGCTTACACAATGGAAAATAAAAGACTCTTTAGATAACGAAGCCATTTGGGGAGCCGATTATATGATGCGTTGTCTTTCTGATGAAGATTATTTTTATATGATTGTTTTCAGTTATTTCGATAAAAATCCAGCCGCAAGAAGAATTGTTGGACTTCATGCCAATAGTGTTACCACAGATGAATATCAGAGTGCTTTTCGCGAAGGCGCTGGAATTGCAATAGCTTCATTGGCAAGAATTTCTCAGTGGAATAAGAACGGAGATTTTACTTCAAAAGAATATCTAGACGGTGCAAAACGAGCTTATGCCCATCTTTTAATCAATAACACAAAATATGATGATGACGGAAAAGAAAACATCATTGATGATTATTGTGCTTTGATGGCATCGACAGAATTATGGATTGCGACCAATGATAATTTTTATAAAGAAGAAGCCAGAAAATGGGCTCATAAACTTGAAAACCGAATGACGGATAAAGGCTGGTTTAGAAGCAACGAAGGAAATCGTCCGTTTTGGCATGCTGCAGATGCTGGCTTGCCTATTGTAGCATTAACAAGATATTTAAAGAAAGAAACGGACAGTAAAGAAATAGCTTCCGCTAAAAATGTCATCAAAAAGGCTTTGGTGTATAATTTATCTGTTACAAATAATGTCCCTAATCCGTTTGGTTATGCAAGGCAAAGTTTTTTATTTAAAGATAAAATTCAGGATGGCTTTTTTATTCCGCACGAAAATGAAACTGGCTGGTGGTGGCAAGGCGAAAACGCTAGATTAGCTTCTTTGGCAACAGCAGCAATTGAAGGCGGAAAAAGTATTTCACTTCAAAAAAATAGCAAAATAAAAAAATCACTTGATTTGTATGCTTCACAGCAATTATCTTGGATTTTAGGATGCAATCCGTATTCGATGTGCTTTTTATATAAATTTGGAGAAAATAATGTTCCGTATATGCATTCTAATTATGGACATGGTTCTGAAAAAGGCGGAATTTCTAACGGAATTACAGGAAAAGACGGAAATGGAGATGGTTCTGGAATTGACTTTAAAACAGAAGACAAAGGAAACGAGTGGCGCTGGACTGAACAATGGATCCCACATTCTGCGTGGTTTTTACAAGCTATAACGGCAATGGTTAAACCATAATTTTGGTCACTTCAAACAAATCGTTTTCATGAAAAATTCAACATTATATATTCTACTTATTTTAAGCTGTTTTATTCAGCCGAATTGTCTAGCTCAAAAACAAAAAAAATCACATTTTAAAGCATTGGTTTTATATGAAAACGGTGGGCATCATCTTGATTTTACAAAAGCTGCAAAACCTTGGCTGAACAAATTGGCAATCGACAGCAGTTTTACAATCGATTATATCGAAAATACAAAAGCTATTAACGAAGCATTTTTAAAACAATATCAAGTTTTTATTCAGCTAGATTATCCTCCTTACACTTGGAGTGAAGAATCGATGCAGGCGTTTCAGAAATACATGAACAATGGAAAAGGTGGATGGGTTGGTTTACATCATGCAACTTTGTTAGGAGAATTTGACGGATATCCAATGTGGAAATGGTTTTCTGATTTTATGGGCGGAATTCAGTTTGTCAACTACATTCCAGATTTTGCAAGTGCGAAAGTAAATATTGAAGATAAATCTCATCCCGTAACTAAAGGAATTCCATCTGATTTCTTGATCAAAAAAGAAGAATGGTATATTTATGATAAAAGTCCGAGGTCGAATGTTCATGTTCTCGCTTCTGTTGATGAATCTACATACGAACCAGATTCAAAAATAAAAATGGGAGATCATCCTGTAGTTTGGACAAATGATCATTTCAAATCAAGAAATATTTACATTTTTATGGGACATGCGCCAGAATTATTTGAAAACGAAGCTTACACTACTCTACTTCGAAATTCTATTTTTTGGGTAGCTGGAAGAAAGTAATTTTTTTATCTAAAGCATAAATATAAAGAGCCACTAAAATGAGTGGCTCTTTTTCTATTTTTTCCAGTTACCGACAAACAAGTCATATAACCTATTTGCATCAATATCAATTTCTGAAGCTGAGTACATAATATTCAATCTAGAACTTTGTTCATCATAAGCCAATTTCCAAAGAAACTTAGAAACACGGCCGTCATATTTATCTATATTGTTAATTGTAACAGCAACCAAAGTATCTCCGCCAACTTTTTGCAATTGCACATCGGTAACATCTTGCCACTCTATTCTTCCAAAAGCTTTAGCTACTGGGGTTGTTCTTCCATAAAAACCGTTTGCATCTATATGAATTAATGGAGATTTATCTTTTATACTTGCAAGAACTTTAAATGTTAAAACAAGCATCATTAAAAGAATAGCGCCTGAAATAATAGATAGTTTTATTTTAAATACTCCATCAAAAGTTCCTATTCCGTATAAAAGTGCAATTGCTAATAAAATACTGATTGCGCTAGCGTATAAAAGTAAGTTTCTGGTTTTCTTGGCGTTTCGGTATAAATTTATTTCTTCATTCATGGGGTGTAGTAAAAATTTTTATTTGTTATTAGAATTAAAAATGAAGAAGCAATTTACTACAAAATTATTAGAAAGAACAATCTATTTGAGCAGGATCTTAACGTGATTTTAGAATCGTATACAGCCTATTTTATTGAATTTATTTTAAAATTTTTGCTGTATCTTATTTTGAATTTGATTTAATCTTTCAGATAAACTTCCTTTGACTTTAATAACTTCTATTTCAAAATCATCGATTAATTCACCAATAATATCATTTACATTATTTCTCAATTCAGGCAAATTGGAATCTGAGCATGAAATTCGATCGGGTTCTTCAATGGGAACAAATACAAAAACGTCAATTTCTTTAATTGCATTTTGAATTTTATTAAATATTGATGAAAAATTTAATGTATCATCAACTGCTAAAGCATATCCTAACAGATCAATCGGACAACGGTCAAAAATAGCATTTCTATCACTTCTCACGATTTGCTTTAAAGAATACTCCAACTGCATCATATAATCATCTGCAGTAGGCATTTCAGAAAAAACAAAGCCCATTTCCTGTAATTCAAAATACGGTTCTGGATAAAACTCATAATCAGGAAGAGATTCATGCAGTTTTTCTGCTAATGTGGTTTTACCTACCAAGTGAGCCCCTAGAATTACTATTCTCATGCCATTAATATTTTTTTAATCATGAACAACTAAAAGTAAACAAAATAGGTACAAAACGAAAAAAAGAAAGCAAAGAAAAAGCATATTTCTCTGAAGCTTTTACTTAGTAGAGGAGAGTTATTCAAATATCTTATTATTTATTGAGGATTTTCCGCAATAGTTTTTTAGCAGCAAAAGATAAGTTTGGACGTTTGAACAAACTTATGGATTGATATATTTGAGAAATTTGTATCAGATAAAAATGCGAAGAAAATGGAATCAAAAAAAGTTCAAACTCTTTCAGAACCTAAGCTAATACAAAATCTTTATTTTGGAGATAATGTTGAAGGCGAAGCCTTTGTGCCCGATCACATCTTTAGTTATATCATAAGCGGCAGGCATGATGTATGGATAGGATGCAAGAAATATACTTTTACCGCTGGTGATTACCGATTCTTTAGAAGAAATCAATTAACAAAATCTATTAAACATACTGAATCAGATGGATTCAAGTCTATAGCTGTTCATTTTGACCAAAATACTCTTATGGAGATTTCGAAAGAAATCGGTTTCAAGTCAGAGAGGTTTCACGGTGAGAGTGTTAAGGCTATCAAGGCTAATGGTATGTTGACAAAATCTGTAGCCGCATTTAATGAATATGCTCAAAGAAGAGATACTGATGTAGAAATTTTACGAATTAAAATTAAGGAGCTGATTTTGATACTTGCAGATATTGATCCGGAAATTAAGGAAATGCTATTTGAATTTAGCGATTCTGGAAAACTGGATTTGGAGGGGTTTATGAATGGCCATTATAGGTATAATGTTCCATTGGAAAAATTTGCTTTTCTCACAGGACGCAGTTTGTCGGGTTTCAAAAGAGATTTTGCGAGATTGTTTAGGATTACTCCAAGCAGATGGCTTACTAAAAAAAGGCTTTATGAAGCAAAATATTTGATAGAAAATTGTAAGCGGCGCCCAAGTGACATTTATTTAGAAATAGGTTTTGTTAATATCTCTCATTTCTCTTATGCATATAAAAAAGAATTTGGCATATCGCCTTTACAAAAAAATAAGAATAGCTAATAATAGAAAAAATGGATTTAAAATTAAAAGGAAAAAGAGCGCTTGTAACTGGTTCGAGTTCGGGATTGGGAGAATCAATAGTTAAAATGCTGGCAAATGAAGGTGCGACCGTTATAGTTCATGGCAGAAATGAAGATCGTGCCAAAGCTGTGTGCCAGGAAATTATTAACAATGGAGGAATGGCAGAAATAGCTTTAGGCGATCTCAGTACAGATAACGGAGCTGATGAGGCTGCTTCTGCTGCGCTTAAAAATGGCCAGATTGATATTTTAATTAATAATGCGGGTGCGACATCACATAAATCCTGGGGCGAAGCAACGGCAATTGATTGGGCTGAAATTTATAACAATAATGTAGTTTCATATGTAAGAATGATTCAGCGTATAGTGCCACAAATGAAAACATTAGGTTGGGGACGAGTTATTCATATAGGCGGAGGTCTCGGCATACAGCCTATTAAAGAGCAGCCGCATTATAATGCAACACTTGCTGCAAGACATAATCTTTCAATCTCACTTGCTAGAACACTGCAAGAAACTGGGATAACTTCAAATGTAGTTTCTCCTGGGGCAATTATAAATCCTATGGTTGAAGATTGGCTTGTGAATGCTGCGCCTAAGTTTAACTGGGGGACCGATTTAGAGGAGATAAAATCTAAGGCTGTTCAGCAGCTAATTCCAAATGATACAGGAAGGTTTGGAGAACCTGAGGAAATTGCTGGGGCAGTTGCATATCTTTGCAGCACTTATGCTAATTATATTAGTGGAGCTACAATTAGGGTCGATGGAGGTACAATTAAATGTTTGTAGAATATTCTTCTAAAATCATCTAATAAAACACAGGACTTCGATATCCGAGGTATTCTTTTTGAAAAAATTCGCAATGTCTCTGACTTTGCGAATTTTTTTTGTCTTAGAAATTGTAAACGTGATAAAAGTCTCTAGCTTTTTGATGTGATGCAAAACAAAAATGCTCCAGATTTCTTTGAAGCTTTTTTGCTGTACAGGAAGCATTCCAATAACTAGCCAATTTGCTGAAGATTTTATATAATTATTGCATTAGCATCATGATTTCAATTGTGCAATAATCAGACAATAAGCTTAGCGGTTAGATTTGAGCTAATCCTACTGTAGCATTACAATACTGCTTGGAAGATTTTTTTGGCATTGCCTAACCGGCCTTTAGTCATATTACAGCCCATCTTTGTTTGACAAGTCAGAGAACAATTCAATTAAATTATTTTCTGGGTCTCTAAAATGTGCGACTCTAATTCCCCAAGCTGCCATGTCTTTTGGTTCGGCTAAAAAGTTCAGTCCTTTACTCTGCAGCATGCTGTAACTCTCATCAACACTGTCTACTTTCAAAATTATTGCAATTTTGTCTTGTAAAATTTCATTTTTCTTTGCTTCTGTGCTGCCAATGGCGACACTCATTAATTCTGCTTTAAACAAAGCAAGCCCTGAAAGGTTTCCAATATTAAAACTGGCGAAATTATCGCCAAGTTTGCCCCAAGTGCATTCTAAACCAAGAATGCCGCTGTAAAAATTGAAGCATTTGTCAAAATCATTTACTAAAAGTCTGATGTTATCGAATTTCATTTTGCTTTTTAAATTTAGTTATGAAGCAAAACTACTTTTCTTTCATTGTTGCCAATTGTAAAAATCGGTCGTTTTTGTTTTCAAACAATTCGGTTGGGATATTTCCTGTATGTTTTTTTATATCTTTTATAAAATGCGACTGGTCAAAATAATTATGCTCAGGAAAAAGCTGTCCTTTCTTGATATGCTTGAAAGAAGCGAAAAGTTTTAAAATTTTGCAGTACGTTTTTAAGGGAATCCCAAATCTTTGCTTGAAATAGCGGTTAATTTGTCGGTTTGCCCAAAAAACCTGCTGCGAATATTGTTCGATTGCCAATTCGCCATTTGTCTGATACAATAAGCTGAAAAGCTTTTGTTTTCTGCTGTCAATGCTCTTTTGGCTATCCAAAATGGAGAGCATAATTTTATCCAACTTTTTTGTTTCTGCATCTAAATCTATAAATAAGGCTTTATCTAATCCCCAAAAGCTGTTTTCTTTTATTTCTTCGCTGTCGCAAAAACTTGAAATATTTTGCTGTAAAATATAATCAACGGCCAATAATTTAAATCGCACTCCAAAAAGTTGCGTATTGGGTGCAATAGAAACTTCGACTTGTTTGGTCCAAAGTCCTGTTAACGAAATTTCTTTCTGATGGTAGCTGTCAAAAGATATGATAAGATCAAAACAGCCATCTGGCAAGATTGTAAAATCAAGCTGCTGATTGGTTGAATTCTCAAACCACCAATAATTCTTAACGAAGTCTGCCAATAATTTGTTAGGAATAAACTCTTTATAAATCATTTAAATTGTTCCTTAGAAAGTTGTTTACTGAAAAGGTTTATAAAAGATATTAAGATTAAATTTTTATTGCTTATTATGTGGCATAAAAAAGTGCAGCTTCCAATTCCATATTAAGCATAGCCTACTCCCTACAGTTGAGATTTATTTAAATTCTCCGCCAAATATAGCCATAGCATTACCTACTTGCGCGAGCATCTCTCTTGTGAATAGATGCTGACAAAGATAGTTAAAACAAAAAAAACTCCAGATTACTCTGAAGCTTATATCGTTGTAGCAGGAACTGGACTCAAACCAAAACCTCACAAATCTTATTGAATCATTATAAATTAAAAGATAAAATAATCCTCACATCCAAATCAACGTCCTTCCAACCAACTCCCCCCTTCACCATTCAAAACCAAAAATAAAAGAAGTCTGAGAAAAAAGAAAAAACATATAACTAACTAACTAACTAACTAACTAACTAACTAACTAACTAACTAACTAACTAACTAACTAACTAACTAACTAACTAACTAACTTATTGATAATTCAAAAGTCTAAGTTTTATGGCAGAATCGTGGCGCATGGTGTTTTTGAAAAAAAGAAATCCAGCAGAATAAAAGCCTGCTAGGATTAGGTTCGAAACTTTTTGACTTAATAAAAAAGTAATCCCCCAGTTTAAAAAATATTATTTTGCACTTGCTGAAATGCGCTTTTTCGGCTCAGCCTCATTTCTAACCGCTATTTTCTGAATCGGAGCAAATAATCAAGAAAAAGGGTCCAACTTTAATTAAAAAGTCAGACCCTGCAATTTTTAAGCTTACGCCTTTTTACAATAGTGCCAAGTAATTGCTAATGAATCATTATTGTTTAATAAATGTTTTACTGACTACTTCATTTCCTCTTTGAATCTGCAGCAAATAAACCCCAGGAGCTAGATTACTGCAATTGTAAGGAATTTCAATTCTGCCCGTATCATAAATTTGGCTCTTAATAACATTTAAACTGCGCCCGCTGGTATCAAATACTGAAATTGTAACTTTTTGCTGTTCAGACTGCAAAAAAGTTATATTTATATTTCCAGTTGCTGGATTAGGATAGATGCTCAAATCAACTTCTGACTCTAGGGTTGACTTATTGGAACTAAGTGCTGATGCTGTGCAGTTAGGTGTGGAGCTAAAAGCCATCTGTGCTGCTGTAAAGTTGGTAAATGCTGCATTGATGTCGATATTAGAAGTATCAGCTGCGCCTTTACCATCGCAATTATCTCTTCCGTTTCTCCAATATGGAAACTGCAAATAAACACCTGGTGTAGAACAGCTGCCAATTTCTGCATCACCACCCACTACAACTGAGCTTCCAAAATCTCCCGCAAACAGCATTGCATTTCCTTTTATATTTGCTGTGTTTTTTACAGATCCGCCTTCCATCCAGGCATTGCCTTCAACAATTGCAGTGTTTGATATCGTTGCGTTGTACACACATGCATTTCCTCTAACAATCGCACTGCCATTTATAGTTCCGCCATCTACCATAGCATAATCTTCTATTCGGGCATTTCCTGAAACATTTCCGGCTCTTACAATTGCATAAGGACCTACATATACTGTAGATGCAACAGTCGCATTATTAGAAACCCATCCGCCTCCGTTAGTGTGCAGATGTCCGTTTGTTTTAAGATAACTTCTGAAATTTGCTGCAGGCTGATATCCTTCAGGAGCAGCATTTGCAATTTTTAGTTCATAAGGATATCTTCTTTGTTTTGGGTAACCAACATCCATATTGTAATTTACATGGACTTTTGGCGCAGCAAAAACTACCAAATAAATATTGGCTTCTGTAGCGGTATTAAGCGTAAACGAAGCTTCGCCATCCACTTTATACATTGGACTGTAACGCGAAATAGTACCATCGGTCTTTGTCGTAACAAAACCATATCTCCATCCTGCTTGAGTTGTATTAACTTCAGTATGTCCTTTAAATTTAATGGTAACTTTCTTTTGGGTTCCCGTACAGGTTGGGTATAAAGGAATTACGTTCATTCCGTAATCTTGTGGAGCCCAATCGTTATTTGTATAATATTGATCTGTTGTTCCTGTAACTTTAGTTAAAAGTGTGTATTCTCTGCTGGTATAGCGAGGCATATTTGTTTTTATGCTGTTATACACCGTTCTGATGGTTTTTCCAAAATTACTCGTCGCATTGATTTGAGAGTTCCATTGGATAGGATAATCAAATGCAGGTTGTCTTTGCGCATATCCCCAAAGATAATCATCAAGTTGGTCTTGCGTAAAACCTTTTAATCGCTTAATGGTTTCAAGCGGATGCTCTTCATTCATAGATTCCGCCCACATTCTTCTAGTGAAATCAAAACCTTCTTTTTCCTGCACATAATACATTAAATGAAAATTCGTGTAATGATGTCTGGTAGACGACCACATAAAATGCTTCGTCTGAATCCAGCGGGTGAGAGTTCCGTCAATTTCTGCCCATTGTGAGTACGCTTGGGCTCGCATAAAATTGGCATGTCCTTCAAAGAAGGGACCTGCCCAATCGTATCCGGAAAATGCTTTTCCCGCACCTGGATTTTCCTGTATCTGCATCATCATTTGCAGGGTGTGTGCAAACTCATGTGACAATGCTCCACCATCTCTTGTGGCTTCAGGATGTACAAACATTGCACCAATTGTATTGCTAAACGAACTAGCCTGAGCAAAGGCCTCTAATCTCGGATCTGTAGAATTCCAAGTATTCATCATCATAATAATGATCTTGTATTTTCCAAAATTTGTTGTTGGGGCATTATTTATAAAATGCAAATCGGTAATGTAGCGTTTAAAGCTAGTCTCAAGCGTATCTGCAACCGATTTTGGAGTAAATCTTAAGGTTGCATCAGCATACGCTGCAGGATTTGTACCCACTTTATCACCCCAGTAAACAACAAAGTTCGTAGACTCATACTTTCTGGTGTTGGATACTTTATTGTAAAATTCATTGTTGGGATCACTCCATTCTGTGGGTGTAAAAAGCGTTTTCTGTGCAATTGCAGAATAACTGGATAGAAAAATGACAATCAGTAATAAAAGTTTTTTCATAGTTTATTTAATTAATAGGTTAAGAAATAGCATTATATTGTAAATGTAAAAACAACACTAATTTTTTTACAAGACAATATTATCTATATTTAATACTATTTTACCTATTTTATAAAATGCTATTTTCTGTTTTACAATAAGTTATACAATTAAATTTTTAAAAACTAATCAACTCCAGTAATCTCTAGTACAATACTGCTTTCCAGTCTGGAAGAAGAAACTTTTATTCCTAATTTCATCCGTAAATCTTCGGAAAAAACATTTCCTGATGCCTCAAAAGCATTTTTTGGCTTCCGGCATGATATCAATTTCTTCGACTTTATATTTTTTAAAGGATCAAGTCCCTCTAATCTTACAAAACTATAATTAGGATCGGTTAATGGATGCAGGATATAAGAAAAAACTATCGACTTGACTTTCTACTGATTGACATACATAAGCACTGCTCTGCTTCGTTGATAAGGCGAAACCAATCGGTACAAATCTCCTTGCCAGATTACCAGACTTAACCTTTTGTAATTAGAAACTGCTTGCTGGCAAAATTGCAACTCGTTTGGTTTTAATCCGCCTACGTAAATATCAAAACCTAATTTCTCCATCATAGCAACATCGGGGCGCACTAGGTCGAAAAAAAAATAAAAATGCAGGAAATATGCGAGTTTCAAGCTTAAGGTTCGAATCCTGCTCTCTTTCGAACTTCTGATCATAAGTTAAATTAAGGCTTCACTGAAAGCTTAAAAAGAGACTTTTCAAAATCCTCGCCTCAAAATAATACCAATAATTCTACTAGATATATATTAAAGTTGCAAGCCGTTCCAAACCAACCTCCCCTTTAACGGCCAAAACCAAAAATAAAAGCAAAAAAAACTAACTAACTAACTAACTAACTAACTAACTAAACTAACTAACTAACTAACTAACTAACTAACTAACTAACTAACTAACTAACTAACTAACTAACTAACTAACTAACTAACTAACTAACTAACTAAACTAACTAACTAACTAACTAACTAACTAACTAACTAACTAACTAACTAACTAACTAACTAACTAACTAACTAACTAACTAACTAACTAACTAACTAACTAACTAACTAACTAACTAACTAACTAACTAACTAACTAACTAACTAACTAACTAACTAACTAACTAACTAACTAACTAACTAACTAACTAACTAACTAACTAACTAACTAACTAACAAGACAGTATAAAATGGTTCGAAATCCGTTCTCCATAGCTCAATAGGATGGAATCTGAAGAAGAAAATTATAGCGGAAAAACACCTCAAAAGCCTAAAAATGAGAAAAAGAATGCTGCTCTGAAAGAAGCCCTAAACATCTATATTTAGGCTGATAAAACATAGACCTCAAATTTTCCCGCGCATACCTCTTAAAATCATTGCCTATTGCCTCGGATTTACTGCAGAAAGTTCTTAACCGACAAAAGAAAAAAGCTGCCGGACATTAAAACTTACCCATAGTCAATTTTTGCTCTTTTTCTTATGCTTAGATTTGAAGATAATTTCAGATTAAGGAAAAATTATGAAAGAAAAGATAAGATTAAACCCAATATTTTTATACTGTATAAATCCGATATGCTTCCGTTATCTGAGTGCTAAAACCATCATTTTACCGCTGGCATTATTGCTGATTTTTCCAATTCTGCCTATCGGTACGATAGCTTATATACTTAGAAACCAGATTTCTTTTTCCTCTAACAATATTAAAACATTATGAAAAACAGCATTTTAATTACTTTAGTGATTGCCGGAACATCATTATCTGCTCAAAATAAAACTGCTGATGTTGATAGCATCATTAAAAGAGAAATGAGCGAACGAAAAATACCGGGATTGCAAATAGCAGTTGTACAGGACGGAAAAATTGCTTTAAATAAATCCTATGGCACTGGAAATATCCAGGACAATATTGCTGTAGATAACCAAACTATTTTTGCTATCAATTCCTGTACAAAAGTTTTTACCAGCGTAGCAATTATGCAGCTGGTTGAAGATGGAAAAATTGAACTTTCAGATCCTGTTTCTAAATATTTGGATGGCCTTCCTCCATCATGGGCACCTGTCACCATTAAACAGTTGCTAACCCATTGTTCAGGACTGCCCGATCTGCTGAAGCTGCTAGACCCATACACAGGCGGCTTGGCAGCTTTGAAAAATGAAGAAGCCATATGGGAAAAATTGAAATCTATCCCTTTGGAATTTCAGCCTGGCGAGCGGTTTAGCTATAATCAGACTAACGCATATCTTTTAGGGAAAATAATAGACAAATTTAGAGAAAAGCCATTTGTTGAAGTTTTTTCAGAAAAACAATTTGAACCGGCAGGCATGGGCAGTACTATTTTTGGCGATTCCCGTGATGTGATACCGCATTTTGCACCAACCTATTTTTATAGGACAGCCTTAGATGGACAAAAATATATGGAGCCGAAAATGGTAAATAATTATTATGAGTTTCCGTATTTCAGAAGAACCGCAGCCGGACTTAATAGTACCGCAAAAGACATAGCGCAGTGGGTTATTGCTTTGCAAAGTGGCAAACTCCTAAAATCCAAAGCAACTATAGAAGCCATGTGGTCTCCAATTCAATTTAATAGCGGCGAGAATACGCCCTGGGCATTGGGATGGGGCCTAGCAAAATTTCGCAAACATCATAGGGCTATAGGCATGTCAGGCGGCGGTAGGGCTGCTTTTCTTATTTATCCCGATGATGACCTCGCTGTAATTGTATTGACCAATCTGGGCGGCGGTTCACCTGAAGATTATTTGGAAGAACTAGCAGCCTGCTATATCCCGGATATTCTGAATGCAGATCCATTGACTTTTTTAAGAATTAATTTACGTAAAACAGGATTTGACAGGGCAATTAAAGTTGTGAAAGAACAGATTAAAAAAGACCCTTATTTCAAACCAAATGAATTTGAATTAAACGAATGGGCATACCGAATGATGCAAAAAGGGGAAATTAAAAATGCTCTGCAGATTTTTAAATTAAATGTATTTCTATTTCCAAATAGCTGGAATGCATATGATAGTTATGGAGAAGCTTTATTAAAGGATAACAGCAAAGAAGAAGCCATCAGAATGTATAAGAAATCCATTGAATTAAATCAAAAAAATGAAAACGGCAAAAAAGTTTTAGAAACCCTAATATAAAAAAAATGGCAAGATCAATTCTATCACTCATAGCCGCTTTTTTTATTGGACTGATGTCATCTGCACAAACTCAGACACCAAAATCCAATAATCAGAAGTTTTCGGCTGAAACGGTAAAAAACACCATCGATGAACTGCAGAAAGAACTTAGCGAAAAGCATCCGGGGTTTTACAGATATACCGCCAAAACTCAATTTACCGCTTACATCGATTCAATAAAAAAAACTATTAGGGATTCGCTAACGGTATTTGAATCTTTTCAGAAACTGAAGCCAATCGTCGCAAAAATCAATTGCCTGCATACTAGCATTTCCCTACCCAAAGCATATTTAGACCAGTTGAATATGCGCCCAAATCTATTTCCGTTCCAGCTTTTCTTTTCAGAAAACAAAGCATATGTAGTTAAGAATTTTTCGGGTAATAGCGGTATTCTGCCAGGTGATGAAATCGTGCGTATAAACGGAAAAAGCATTCCCGAAATCACCGCACTGCTGTTTGCGCTCATTCCTTCTGACGGCTATAATCAAACGCTAAAATGGAGAGCATTGAATCTGCAATTCCCAAGCTGGTACAGAAATATCGATTTAAGCGAAAATTTCAGCATTTTGGTGAATCAGAATAATATAGAGAAAACGTACCGCCCCACAGGAGCCAGATTTGATGATATTGCTAAGGATGGATTTTTAGAAGAACCGGCAAGATCGAAGCAGTTGGAATTTAAGATTGAAAACAATGTTGCTTTTCTAACGATTCATTCGTTCGCTAAAACCGACATTAAAAATTCAAATCAGGATTTTAAGAAATTTATAGACCAGGCTTTTGACGAAATTAAGAGCAGATCCATTCAGAACCTTATTGTGGATCTTCGAGACAACACGGGGGGCTCAGACTCTAATGCCGAATATTTTACCAGCCATTTTTTTGACCAGCCTTTTCGCTATTGGGATAGAATAGAAGTTACAGAAACGGTGGCGAAAGAAATAAAAGGCTTATCGCTAAAGCTTTTTTATAGAAAACCCGTAGAAAAAAACGGCATTTGGCTGTGGCAAAAAGCAAAACATACACCAGAATTCGATTATTACGAAATGCAAAAACCTGCAAAAAATAATTACGGAGGCAAAACTTATATTCTGATTAACGGATTTTGCATGTCCTCATGCGCAGATGTTGCAGCAATATTGTCCCATAACAGAAAAGCAGCATTTATAGGTCAGGAAACCGGTGGCGGCTATCAGGGAAATAATAGCGGAATGCTGCCTGTGAGTCTGGTGCAGCCATTTGGATTTGCACTCACCGTTCCATTGCAAAAATATACCAATGCCGTGGATTCATCCGTCAATTTTGGACACGGCACAATGCCTGATTACAAAACTGAGCCTAATTCTAACAATGTTTTGAATAATATTGATAAAGAAATGCAGACTGCACTGGACTTAATATTTGGTGCAGAATCAGTGCAGCATGGTTTAAGAAATTAAAAAACTGGAGCTGCCTCCAATCTACCACAAAAAGCCAAGGCGACTTTAAAGATTATTGAGCAATTTAAACTTTATCGCAGAATCATGGCAAAGCAGGTTTTGAAAAACACAAAAAGCCTTCAAAATCAACGATTGATAATTTATCAAACCGAAAAAGATTAAGTAAAGCCGATCAAAAATAAAATACGCTATTAATACTAGAAATAGAAAGAAACGATTTAATCTTACTTTAATACAAGTAAGATTACTTTTTATTAAATTGCAAAAACAAAACTTATATCGACTTTATGAAAGCTTTAAGTACTGGGCAATTTTTTGGTGAGACTAACAGTCTTATTGTTCTAGATGGACTTACCATTACTGATACAGAATATACCCACGAAAAAGTAGACTGGCATTACCACGAAAAGCCTTACTTCACTTTTATCCTGCAAGGCAGAGTTTTGGAAGGAAACAAAAAAGAAATTTATCAGTGCTCACAGGGAAGTCTTCTTTTCCATAACTGGGATGATGCGCATTATAATATAAAACCTCCTGGATTTACCCGTGGTTTTCATATCGAAATAAATCAGGACTGGTTTAAAAATTACAGCTTAAAAACCGAACAGGTCCAAGGCAGCATTTCAATTAAAAATACTGGCATACAGCTATTATTTTACAAAATTTTCAAGGAAAGCAAATTAGATGACAGCGTAAGCAATTTGACTATAAATACTTTATTGATTGAAGTATTGGAGAAAATTGATTCGAAATATAAAACTGAAGATAAATTTATTCCGCATTGGGCAAAAACTCTAAAAGAAATTCTTCATGAGCAAAACCTGAATGATTTTTCTCTTCCGTGTTTAGCAAAACTCTTAGATATACATCCTGTACATCTCTCCCGATGTTTTCCAAAGTATTTTGGATGTTCCTTAGGCGAATACATCCGTAAAATCAAAATAAAAAAATCAATCGGCATGCTGTCAGACAATCGCAGTTCGCTTGCAGAAATTGCTCTTGAAGCTGGTTTTTCCGACCAAAGCCATTTCAACAGATGTTTTAAAGAAAACATAGGAACAACTCCTATGAATTTTAGAAATCTGCTTTTATGAATATCAATTGCCTGCGCAAAAATCACCCATAATCTGACTGTCGGGCAGCATCTTAAAAATTTTCATGAAAAATAACTCTCATGTTAATTTTATTCTATACTGGTGTTTTACCCATCATTAGTTTTGTTAAATAACTTAAAGACATAACCATGAGATTATTACTAACTGGAATTTTACATTTACTGGCTGGAATAGGCATTTTGACTGCACAGAACATCGTGAAGCCAGATGAACCAATGAGTCCGCTTCAGACAAAATATGCCGGAAAAATTGTTTTCCTTAATGCTCAATACCCAATAGAACAGCTTACCGAAGATAAATTTCTTACAGCGTTTGAATTTAAAGAAGGTAGCACCCTTGATGCACGCCTCTTTCTAAAAAATTCACTGACCAACTATCTGCATGAATTAAATAGTAGTCTAACAGCCGAACAATTGCTTAAAAACGGAAATTTTCAGTTTACATTTTATGTTGATGGAAAATCAATCTATACAGAAAATTTAAACACGGGAGCTGGAACCTCCAAAGGCAAAAACCAATGGATAACTTTAAGAATTCCTTTAATAAGCCCAACCAATGAAGACAGCTGGGGACGTTATTTATGGTCTCGATTTTATTATGCTAATGGCGGAGAAGACGCTGTTTTTGGCGGGAAGCATCTCTTAAAAATAGAAATCCGTCCCTATATAAAAACTGATAGTGGCATTAAAACCGGAACTATTATAGCTGAAGGCCAGATTCATTTTGAGCAGCCCGCAATTCAGTTAACCGAAAAACAAATAGCCATACAGCCTATTGAAACTGGAAGCGGATGGAGCATTTCTAATGACGGGTTTGATAAAAGACTAATTAAAGAACTGAATACAAGAATACTGCAGAAACGTTTTAAAGAAATAACAAGCGTGGCAGTTATAAAAAATGGAAAACTTTTACTGGAAGAATATTTTAATGGAACCAATAGAAAAAGTCTTCATGATACCCGTTCTGTGGGCAAATCGTTTGCTTCTACAATGACTGGAATAGCAATTCAAGAAGGATATCTAAAAAATGAAAATCAGTCATTAAGCCAGTTTTACAATCTTAAGGATTATTCCAATTATACAGCTTCAAAAGACAGCATTAAAATAAAAGATCTTCTTACAATGAGTTCTTCTTTTGAAGGCTCAGATCAGGACTGGAATTCTCCTGGAAATGAAGAAAATATGTATCCTACAGACAATTGGGTAAAATTTGCGTTGGACCTTCCGATAGATAAAAACAAAAAAAACGCAAAGCAATGGGATTATTTTACAGCAGGAGTTGTTGTAATTGGCGATATTCTAAATCAAAAAGTGCCACAAGGGCTTGAATCTTATGCAGATAAAAAACTTTTTAAGCCATTGGAAATCACCCATTATCAATGGCAGTACACTCCGCAAAAAGTTGCCAATACAGCTGGCGGATTAGGACTGGAAACTCTCGGTCTTGCCAAATACGGCCAACTCTACCAGAACAAAGGAAAATGGAAGGGAAAACAATTGCTATCTTCATCTTGGGTCAAAAAAACATTTACCAATTATTTCCCAGAAGATCAAAACTTAAGTGGGTACGGATATCTTTTCTGGAGAGAAAAATTTGAAATAGAAGGCAAAAGCTATGAAGCTTATCTATGCAGCGGCAATGGAGGAAATAAAGTCTATATTTTTCAAAACCTGCCTTTGGTTATTGTTCTTACATCTACAGCCTACAATCAGCCTTATGCACACAAGCAGGCTTCGCAGATTGTAACTAATTATCTTCTTCCTGCCGTTCTTAATTCAAAAACACATTAAAGTTGCTGCTTATTATGACGAGGCTCTCAAAATACGAACTCCTTATGCACTAACTGAGTATAAAGCTGCGGGAGTTTATGCTCTTAAAAAAAACTCTGACAAATCATTTTATTGCCTCTAAACTGCACTTCAGCTTTGTGAATATAAATGCCGTCCTACCTCCCAATTCCAAACAGGGCGCATTTTTCCCGTGCATAAAAAGATCTGACAATTCTTGATGCATCATCCCTAAATAGGTTCTCTAATAAGCTTCCCAAACCAGAAGGCCTAAGTCATGCCTTTAAAAGATTTGCATTCATAAGCAGACTAAAAGAAAACAGTATAAAAAGAAAACAGCCATAAACCAACTAGCATATAAAAAATTATAAAATAAAAAAAACAGCCCGAAGGCTGTTTTTTTTATTATAAATCATTGATAATCTGTAAATGTTTGATGCAATAATTGACTACCAACACATCTGACACATTACCTAAAAAAGCAGTAAAAACAAGAAAACCCGCAAAATAGCGGGTTTCACAAGTGATCGCAGAAGGATTCGAACCTTCGACCGCCTGCTTAGAAGGCAGGTGCTCTATCCAGCTGAGCTATGCGACCATTATTTCAATTGTAGTCGGGGTGGCAGGATTCGAACCTGCGGCCTCCTGCTCCCAAAGCAGGCGCGATAACCGGGCTACGCTACACCCCGAGGCAAAATTTAAGCGGAGAGACAGGGACTCGAACCCTGGCGACGGTTACCCGTCGACAGATTAGCAATCTGCTCCATTACCGCTCTGGCACCTCTCCTTGCTCAAGGAATTGCTTCCGTTTTGCGAGTGCAAATGTATAACATCATTCCTTTTCTCACAAGCTTTTTTTTGAGTTTTTTTAGTTTTTTTTCATCTTTTTTCAAAACCACTTCACAATCAAACAAATAGAATTAACAAAAATTTGACCTTAAATTTAAAATCACCCCTATTCAATACAAAATTTGAATTTATTCAAATAAAGAGTAAATTTGCTTACTAACTATTATTAAACAGAAAATGAACAAAAGAGTTGTTATCGTTTCTGCCGTTAGAACACCTATCGGAAGTTTCATGGGCGGGTTATCTAGTGTACCTGCACCAAAATTAGGCGCTGCTGCTATAAAAGGAGCCCTTTCAAAAATTAACCTTGACCCAAAATTAGTCGATGAAGTTTTCATGGGGAATGTAATCCAGGCGGGTGTTGGACAAGCGCCAGCGCGTCAGGCTGCATTATTTGCCGGATTATCAGAAGAAGTTGCTGCTACAACAGTAAACAAAGTATGTGCTTCTGGAATGAAAGCCGTAATGTTTGCTGCTCAAGCAATCGCATGCGGTGACGCTGAAATTGTTGTAGCAGGCGGAATGGAAAGCATGAGTTTGATTCCTCACTATGTGCAAATGCGTGCTGGAAACAAATTTGGCCCAGCAACTATGCTTGACGGAATGCAAAAAGATGGTTTGACAGATGCTTACGACAACAACGCAATGGGAGTTTGTGCTGATTTATGTGCAACTGAATACAACATCAGCCGTGAAGAGCAAGATGCTTTCGCTATTCAATCTTATGAAAGAAGTGCTAAAGCTTGGGATGCCGGGAAATTCGATAACGAAGTTGTTCCTGTTGAAGTACCGCAAAGACGCGGTGAGCCAATTATCTTTTCAAAAGACGAAGAGTACACTAATGTTAAGTTAGATAAAATCCCTTCTTTAAGCGCTGTTTTTACAAAAGACGGAACTGTAACTGCTGCAAATGCTTCAACCATCAACGACGGAGCTGCTGCTTTAGTTTTAATGTCTGAAGAAAAAGCAAACGAATTAGGAATAAAACCTCTTGCTTACATAAAAGGATATGCAGATGCCGCTCAAGAACCTAAATGGTTTACTACAAGTCCAGCAAAAGCACTTCCAAAAGCTTTAAATAAAGCGGGAATTTCAATCTCAGATGTAGATTATTTCGAATTCAACGAAGCTTTCTCTGTGGTTGGATTAGCCAATTCAAAAATATTAAACCTTGATAACAATAAAGTTAACGTAAACGGTGGAGCTGTTTCACTTGGACATCCGCTGGGTTGTTCAGGAGCTAGAATTATTGTAACTTTACTAAATGTCTTAGAGCAAAACAATGCTAAAACAGGAGCTGCTGCAATTTGCAATGGCGGTGGTGGTGCATCTGCAATTGTTATCGAGAGAGCTTAAAACAATATCACAAAAAATCAGGAGTTATAAATTGCAACTCCTGATTTTCAACTTATAATTTTCCTTAAATGTTCGGAATTTGCAATCTTGCCATAGTACCCGTTCGATCTGAACCAAGTGACAGAAGTGAAATAGTTACACAACTTTTGTTTGGAGAGCACATCGAAATTTTAGAACGCCATAATCAATGGGCTAAAATCAGAATTCAATTTGATGATTACGAAGGCTGGGTAGATTCCAAACAATATCAGGTTATCACCGAACAGCAATTTAATCAGTTAAGCAAAGAAGCCATTATCTTAAATGCCGATTTAATTGATTATATCACTGCTCCAGATAATTTATTGCTTCCAATTCCGCTTGGAGCTTCATTATCATTTTTAAATAATAGCGAAATCAATACTTCAAACTTTGATTTTGAAGGAACCAAAACCAGTGGTGTCAAACCTAAAAGTGCTTTAATAAAGACTGCTTTTATGTATTTGAATGCACCGTATTTATGGGGCGGAAAAACACCTTTCGGAATTGATTGTTCCGGATTCACTCAAATGGTTTATAAATTAAACGGCTATAAAATTCATCGCGATGCTTCTCAGCAAGCACTTGAAGGCGATCCTTTAAGTTTTATTGAAGAAAGTGAAGCGGGCGATTTAGCTTTCTTTGATAATGACGAAGGAAATATTACGCACGTTGGTATTATAATGGAAAACAATTACATTATTCACGCAAGTGGAAAAGTTCGTATTGATCGTTTAGACCATACCGGAATTTATAATCCTGAATTAAAAAAACACACCCATAAACTTCGTGTAATCAAGAAGATTATCTAGTTTCTCTTTTCCTTTAAACCCCATAAAAAGCAAAATGACAAAACTTGAATTATCCAAAACAGGCTTTCAGATTAACAATACAAACATCGAATTCCCAATTGATATAACAGTTTTAAAACAAGCTTTAGGAGACTGCAGACACATCAAAAAACAATACAATCATATTTATACTTGGGACGAACTTGGCATTATGGCGTTTTCTAAAGAAGGAAACAAAGTTGAAAGTTTGGCTATTGAATTTGAAGTTAGAGAATATGATTATTGCGCAAAAAACATCTTTACTGGAGAATTTATTTTTGATGGAGAAGAATTATTTCAATACTACGAAAATAATAAAAGTCAACTTGTAAAACTTTTTAAAGGAGACAGAAGCGGTGCTTTTATTTTAAACGAAACAAGTGTTTGGTTTGACAAAGAAGACGGTAAAATCACAAGTTTAAGCATTTCTGCTTCTGAAGAAAAAGAAAAGAAAATCACAGCGTCTCTTGATCCCGAATACAAATCATTTGAACCTTTATGGCAGGAATGGATTTTAGAAATCAATAAAATCGTTTCAACAAACAATGATTACTACAATCTTACAGAGGGAATTTCCGAAAACGACATTCAAGAACACATTGAACTTGAAGACGATATTACAATTCCGCCAGCATTAATTAACTTTTACAAAGTTCAAAATGTAGATTACGATCCCGTAACGGCTGTTTTTCAATTTGGAGTAAACAATTGGAGTTATGATTTAATTCCGTTTGCAGATATTTCAGAAGAATGGAATTCTATTCAAGATTTGCAATTTGACGAAGAAGATTTACCTGAACAAGAAATAGATTTCGAAAAAATCCAAACCAACAATTACGCTAACCCAAAATGGATTCCGTTTGCCACAGGAAGAAATGGTGATTATTTACTATACGATACAGATCCAGCTGAAAAAGGGAAATTTGGTCAAATCATCGAGCTTCAAAATGAATCTTGGGACAGAAATATTGTCGCTGATTCTTTAGAAGAACTAGTTCAAAATGAAATCAACAATTTAAGAGCCGGTAAAACTGAGCATTTTGATTTTATTATCGGAAAAGAAAATTAAAGTACGTGGATAAAACAGATTCACTTTGCGAAAACATGGGTTTTCACAGATTTTCTTTCTTTTCTCGCAGATTTTGGAGATTTAGCAGATTCATTCTTAAAATCTTTCCAAGTTTATATATGTGAAATAAAAAAACATACCCTAAACCAAGAGTCAAAAATTCGTCTAAATTCGTGAATTCGTGGCGAACAAAAACTAAGCACTCAATCGAATCGTCTTTCTAAACTCAGACGGACTATACCCTTTTTGCTTTCTAAAGAACTTATTAAAGTGGCTTTCATCCGTAAAACCAAATTCATAAGCAATTTCGTTAATGCGCTTCTCGCTAAATTGCAAACGATGTTCAATCAGTTTAGTCTTATAATTACTAATATATTGCTGCATAGTTTCGCTGGCGTGTTTCTTAAAATAACGTCCTAAATATGTATTCGAAATTCCGAAATAATCACTGATAGATTCCGCTTTAATCTTTTCAGGATAATAAATATTGTTCTGAATATATTGCAGAATATCCATTGCTTTAGCTTCCGTGTTTATTGTCACTTGCTCAGGCAGATACTTCGCAATATTTCTCGCCACAATAATAATCAGTGTATTCACCAATTGCTGAATCAATTCTTGATTGTAAACATCTTTATCCTGATGTTCACGACAAATCGCTTCAATCATTACTTTCACCAAACATTTGTCAGGATCATTTTTAAGAATACAGCCTGGCTGATGATTGGCGTTTTGAAGAATATATTCTAATCGCTGAATATTTTCATTCTGCAGACTCGAATTTTTCAAATAAATATCATTAAACCTTAAAAAGAAAAATTTCGTTTTAGTTTCAATCGTAAAATTATGACAATCTTCAGGCGTTAACAGGAATAAATGTCCAGGATCGTATTCAAATATATTTTTATTAATACACTGTCTTCCTGTCCCTTCCAAAATATAAACCAGTTCAAAAAAATTATGACGATCTCCCACATCTGGATATTCATTCAGCGTTTCAAAAGAAACCGTAAAAGGTTCATATAAGTTTTCTTTTTTCATAATTCCATTTTTTTGAAGATGCAAATATACCTAAAAAAGACAAATATATACCAAATAAGAATCATAAAAACAGTATAATTTTGCCTCATCAATTTTAAACGAAATAAATCATTATCATGGAATATAGAAAATTAGGCAACTCAGAACTAGAATTATCAGCCATTACTTATGGTGCATTTGCTATTGGCGGAACCATGTGGGGCGGAACAGAAAAGAAAGATTCAATCGACTCCATTCACGCATCAATCGACCACGGAGTAACTACAATCGACACTGCTCCTTTTTATGGATTTGGCTTAAGCGAAGAAATGATCGGAGAAGCCATTAAAAGTCAAGATCGTTCTAAAGTTCAGTTACTTACAAAATTTGGTTTGGTTTGGGACGGAAGCAATAACGGTAAAGGCGATTTCTTTTTCGACGCTGACGACAACGGTAAAAAAGTTCCAGTATATAAATATTCATCAAAAGCAAACGTAATTAAAGAAGTTGAAGAAAGCTTAAAACGTCTTCAAACCGATTATATCGATTTACTGCAAATTCACTGGCCAGATTCAACAACACCAATTTCTGAAACAATGGAAGCTGCTGAAACTTTAATCCAGCAAGGAAAAATCAGAGCTTTCGGAGTAAGCAATTACAATGTTGCACAAATTCAGGAAGCACAAAAAACGATTCAAGTCGCTTCAAATCAAGTCGCATACAGCATGTTGAACCGTAAAATTGAAGAAGAATTAATTCCTTTTACAATTTCAGAAAACATCGGAATCATTGCTTACAGTCCAATGGAAAGAGGTTTGTTGACTGGGAAATATTTCACAGACAGCAAATTAAAAGAAAATGACCATAGAAACGGTTATTTCAATCAGTTTGATCTTCAAAAAGTAAAAACCTTAGTTGAAGAATTAACTTCTTTAGCACATGCAAAAGAAGCAAGCTTATCGCAATTAGTATTACGCTGGACATCTTTACAAAAAGGAATTGCAATTGTTTTAGCTGGAGCTAGAAACGCAGAACAAGCCATTTCAAACGCCAAAACAATGAATTTCGATTTATCAGCTTCAGAATTGGAATTTATCAATCAAGCGATTGCCAAAATAAAATAATTCTCTTTTTAAACACATAGAAACATAGTTTTCATTGCACACAAAAGGCGTTTAAATTGCATTAACAAACATAGTCAACGTAATTTGTCATTCCGAGGAACGAGGAATCTCCGTAAGTAGGTCGCCAAAGATTTGCGAACTATGTGTTGGAAACTAGTTTCTTTCCATGTCTCTTTTCCAAGAAAGAAAAACCTATGTTTCTATGTGTTTAAAAAAAATCTCAAAACTTAAATAATTAGAATCTGGGCGTGCCCTCCGGGTCGGGCTTTCGGCTATATCTTTTGCTCCATTTCATTATGCAAAAGGATAACGCCTCAATCCCTCACGCATCACGTATCCATAACAACATAAAGTAAAATGAAAAAGATATTTATAATTAACGGCGGACAAAAATTCGCGCATTCAGGAGGACAATTCAATAAAACCGTTCAGGACTGGACAGTTGAATTTCTTTCTAAAAACAGCGATTACGAAATAAAAACAACTCACATTGAAGACGAAATAGATCTTCAAAAAGAAGTAGAAAAATTCGTTTGGGCAGATTTAATTATCTATCATACACCTGTTTGGTGGTTTCAAATTCCGAATCTTTTCAAAAAATATATCGATGATGTTTTCACGCAAGGACACAACAACGGAATCTATAAAAGTGACGGAAGAAGCCGTGTAAATCCAGACATCAACTACGGAACCGGTGGGCTTTTACACGGACGTAAATACATGCTTACCACAAGCTGGAATGCGCCTGCAACAGCATTTACACTTCCAGGCGAATTCTTCGAAGAAACTTCTGTTGATGATGGCGTAATGTTTGGCTTCCATAAAATGAACAAATTCACAGGAATGGAGCGCGTAAACGGATTTCATTTCCATGACGTAGAAAAAGGTGCTACACCAGAAAATATCGTTATCTTTAAAGAGAATTACACGAAACATTTAGAGCAAACTTTTAAAAACTTATAATTATGATTTCGATTACAGCAATTTTAAAAAGTAAACCAGAACATTTAATTGAAGTTCAAAGCCTGCTAACACATCTAGTAACCGAAACTAGAAAAGAAGCTGCTTGTATTCGTTATGATTTACACACTTCAGAAAATGTTTTTATTCTTTGGGAAGAATGGAAAGATCAACCTGGTTTAGACTTACATAACAACCAATCTTACTTAAAAGATTTCATCAAAAAAACTGAAAGTCTAGTTTCAAGTCCAATTCAAGTTTACAAAACTGCTCAGATTTTATAAGTTTTTATAGCCACGAATTCACGAATTAATCTAAAATCTTTGCGCATAGATTTTAAAAAATAAATTCGTGACTCGAGCGATAGCGAAAAGGCGAAGCAATTCGTGGCTATAAAATTATTCAGAAAAAAACTAAATTGCCTAAAATTCAGAAACCTATATTTTATGAGTCATTATCATCTTGCCGAAATTAATATTGCCAAAATGAAAGGCGTCGATATCAACGACCCAATAATGAAAGAATTTGTAGATAATTTAGATGCTGTAAATACTTTAGCCGAAGAAAGCGAAGGTTTTGTTTGGAGATTAAAAGACGAAACTGACAGTTACAATGCCACAAGTCTGAATCCGTACAATGATGAGCAAATTATCATTAATGTATCGGTTTGGGAAAGCATTGAAACTTTGGAGCATTATATGTACAAAACTTTTCATAGTGAATTTTTAAGACGTCGAAAAGAATGGTTTCAGAAATTTGGAAAAGCGCATACAGCCATGTGGTGGATTGCAAAAGGAGAAATTCCAACCATGGAAAAAGCCGTAGAAAAATTAGATTACCTGCAGAAAAATGGCCCTTCAGAATTAGTTTTTGATCTTAGAAACAAATATCCAGCACCAAATAAAAACAAAATAAAAGCGAAATAAAATTCATTATTTCGCTTTTGTTTTGTTTACAAATAATCTTTGATAGATTAAGATCTTTTAGTTGCAATATCAAATATTCGGCAATAATTTCCACCGCCGATTTTAGCAATCTCTTCTTCTTTAAAACCAGCTTTTAGTAAAGATTCAACAACAGTATAATAAAACCCTTGTTTTTCAATTCCCCAAGACTGATTAGTTCCTTGAGGCCCTTGCTTTTTGCTAGCATTTTGCCCTTTTTGATCGTTTTGCTTTTTGGGTTCTTCCTTTTTATCTTCAGGTTTTTTATTATCTCCTTGTCCCCATCCTTTATCATTTGGTGAACGATATGCAGGAGTCAGTTTAGTATCAGTTCCAATGCAAACATGATCGACACCAACTACGTCAACCATTGCTTTTATATTATCTGCAAATTCAGTTGGTGAATCAGCAAGATGTGTCCAAACTCCAATTACACTGCCATGATCTGCTACAATTTTAGCCTGCTCTTTACTTATAAGTCTTGGCATCATCATTTTAGACATAAATTCATTTGTTCCAAGACGTGTATTTAAACCTGTATGCGAAACTAAAACAGGGTTCTTAGCAACTTTTAAAGCTCCGTTTACCGTATTATCATCACAATGCGACAAATCGACTAAAACACCTAATCTTTCACATTCCTTAATTGTTTCAGCACCAAAAGAAGTAAGTCCGCCCCATTGAGGAGTTTTTGTAAAAATATCACCTAACGGAACAGAAGCATCATTATCATGAAGTAATCCCAAATGCCTTAAACCTCTATCGTAAGCAACCTGCAAACGCTCAATTTTGCCTTCTAGAAAATGTCCTCCCTCTACAGATTGAATTACTATAGGCTTTTTATTTTTATGAGCTTCTTCCAAATCAGTGTAATTAAGAGCGCGTTTCATATTATTAGCAATTAATATTTCATCCATTGCAGTTAATCCGTTTAGAAATCTTTCGTAAGCATCTCCAGGATTAACTAATTTCTGATAATCAACGGCAAAAGTCATACAAATTGCAGATAAGCCAGATTTCTTCATTTCACCAAACAAATCAACTTTTGGGCCCGGCAGTTCTGATTTTATCAAAGGAACATCAATGTGATTGTGTGTGTCGATTCCGAATGTTTTTGCAACAATAGCAGCAATTCTAGGATCTTGTTCAGTTGCTGCCCAAGATAAAAGCGGATTTAACATTAAAGCTGCTCCCGCTCCACTCATTGTAAACAGAAAACTTCTGCGATTCCATTGTTGATTATTGCTCATTTTAAATATTTAATTGTGAAAGAAAAAATAGAACTTGATTATACAAAACAACACTTTTTTTCAATTCATCAATCAATTAATATACAGAAAGAAACATAGAACCGACCAAAAACAAAAATCAAACGATTAAACTTTTATTTGATTCCTCCAAAAGCTCCAAAACACATGTTTTTATGTAAAATTTCAACTTTTGAAAAACCTACTTTTTTCATTAAATCCAATTGATAGTTCATTGATCTTGGAGAATCTTCTTTTTCAATATAATCCAAAACTTTCTGGCGGTACTCTGCTCCTCCTATTCCTTCCAAATATTCACCATAACGTTGCCAAGTATATTCATTCAGTAATTCGGTGTCTTGCGTGATTAAGTCCGAAATCATTAAACAGCCTCCTGGTTTCAATAATTTGAACAATTTTGCGAAAGTAGTTTCCCAATCGTTATCATCACGCAAATGATGCAAAACAGCACCTGCCAAAATAATATCAAAACTGTTTTCTTCTAAAACTACTTCTCGAATATCGCCTTGCTTAATTTCAACTTTTCCATTTGTTACTGCTGAAACTCTTTCAAAAGCACGATCCAACATTGGCAAACTCAAATCAACCAAAGTACAGTTTAAATCTGGCACTTTAGATAACATCATTAAAGTGTAGTTTCCAGCTCCACAGCCCACATCTAAAACGTTTTTAGCATTTGGAACAATTCGTTTTGAAGCTTCGGTAATTAATTCTAAAGAAATAGTAGCATCGATTGTTGCCACTTGTCCTGTTTCTAAGTTTGAAAATCGTTCGACATCATTGTCAAATCGCTCTTTGATTTCTTCAATAGTTGATTTTTTCATGGTCTTTTGTTTTTTTTAATCTCTCGCAGATCAAGCAGATTGAGCGAATCTTTTTGCTATTATATGATTGGGATATTATTATGATTAAGATGATTTATCTAAAATTAATAATCTGCTTTATCTGCTAAATCTGCGAGAGACCTATTTTGCTTTAAAAAGTTATATTTTTTTTGTTAAGAGTTATTCGTTACAACTTTCACTTTTAACGTTTCACTTCTAACATTTAACTTAAAACCAAAACTATCTCTTTCATAAATACTTTAAAAATACTATTTTTATCAATTAATAATACTTTAAAAGTATCATGGAATTACGTCACTTAAAATATTTTTTAGCGGTCGCCGAAGAACTGAATTTTACCAAAGCTTCAGAAAAACTCTTTATTTCTCAACCGCCATTAAGCCGACAAATAGCAGAACTGGAAGACGAACTTCAGGCAAAACTTTTTATCAGAAACAATAAAAAAGTAGAACTTACTGAAGCTGGAAAATATTTTAAAGAAGAAGTAACGGTGTTTTTTCAGAATCTAGAACGCATTTCTGCAAAAACAAAAAAGATTGCAGAGAATGTTTCGGGCGAATTTAGGATTGCTTATATCAGTTCGATTTATTCTTCTGTCATTTCAGATTTGATAAAACATCTGAAAGCGCGATTTCCTTATGTAAATTTCAAACTTTTCGAAATTTCAACCACCAAACAAATTGATGCTTTAGAACAAGGAAAAATCGAAATGGGAATTATCAGATCGCCCATTCAGTCGCCAAAAATAAAATCTCATTTATGGTTTAAGGATGGATTTTCATTGGTTTACAATAAAAACTCTTTTCAGATAAAATCAGAAAATGATATTTTAGAACTAAAAGATGAAACGTTTGTTTTTTTCAACAAAGATTACGCACCACATTATCATGAAGTTTTATTAGAACTTTGCGCTTTTTATGGCTTTACGCCGAAGATTATTCATGAAGCTAATAATATCAACTCAATCGTACAATTGGTCAAAAACGGATTAGGAATTTCGATTGTTCCATCGAATATTGCAAAGAACAATAAGGACTCAGAAATTGGTTTTATCGAATTGAAAAAGGTTAACCTATATACAAATGTATCTTTAATTACTTCAAAAGACGATCATTCTGAGATTACACAATCTGCTGTTGATTTTTTGTTGCTACAAAGGCGCTAAGACGCTAAGTTTTTTTAAGCAGAAAGAAGCGTATAGTTTGTCATCCTGACGAAGGAAGGATCACACAAGAAATTCCGCAAACAGAATCGCCAATCTTTGTCGAGTTACGTGTGTGATCCTTCCTTCGTCAGGATGACAAAAAATGAGAGAAAATCCTATTCAATCTTTAATCTGTAGAAAAAAACTTTGTGCCTTAGCGCCTTCGTGGCATATAAAAAAAATCGTTACAATTTAGTACAGTAATCCGTATCACAAAAAGAGAACTTTTAAATATCTTAGCAAATTAAAATTCTACAATAAAATTTCAATATAAAATGGCCGAGCAATCTTCAATTCAGTGTCCAAACTGCGGAACTCCTATCGATGTAAATGATGTCTTAAAACATCAGTTGGAAGACAGCATCCGTAAAGAATTCCAGCAAAAAGCAAATGTTCAAAACCGTGAATTAGAGCTTAAAAACGAACAATTGGATAAAGCCAAAGCCGAATTTGAAGCGAAGAAAAAACAGGAAAATGAACTTTTTGCCGAACGTTTGGAGCGCGAGAAAAAAACAGCCGAAAAAGAAATTTCAGAAAAACTAAAAGCAAAACTTGAAGAAGAAAACAAAGATCGTTTGCTTTTAATGGAAAAAGAACTCTCTGAAAAATCGGAAAAAATCAGGGAATTAAATAAAATGGAAGGTGAAATCGCAAAATTACAGCGTGAAAAACTGGAAATGAAAGAAGCGATTCAAGCCGAAGCCGAAAAGCAATTAAATGCACAATTGGCTTTGGAACGCGAAAAAATTAGAAAACAAGAAGACGATAAAAACGAATTAAAATTCAAAGAACTTCAGAAACAGCTTGAAGAACAAAAAAAGCTGACTGAAGAAATGAAACGCAAGCAAGAACAAGGCTCAATGCAATTGCAAGGCGAAGTAATGGAATTGGCGATTGAAGAATGGCTTGCCAACAACTTCCCTCTTGATAGCATTGATGAAATAAAGAAAGGTGCAAACGGGGCAGATTGTCTTCAAGTTGTAAACACAAGAGAACATCAAAATTGCGGCTCTATTTATTACGAAAGTAAAAGAACAAAAGCTTTCCAACCTTCGTGGATTGAGAAATTCAAAAACGATATTAGAACTAAAAGAGCCAATATTGGTGTTTTGGTAACCGAAGTAATGCCTTCGGGAATGGACCGAATGGGAATGCGCGACGGAATCTGGATTTGTACCTACGAAGAATTCAAAGGTTTAAGCGCTGTGTTGCGTCAATCTTTAATTCAGATCAATCAAGCGGTTCAGGCTCAGGAAAATAAAGGCGATAAAATGTCAATGCTATATGATTTCCTTACAAGCAACGAATTCCGTTTGCAGATTGAAGGTATTGTAGAAGGTTTCACTCAAATGCAGAGTGACTTAGATTCTGAAAAAAGAGCCATGCAGAGAATTTGGAAACAGCGCGAAAAACAAATCGAAAAAGTAGTTCACAATACTTTAGGAATGTACGGTTCAATTCGCGGTATAGCTGGAAATGCTGTTCAAAGCGTAAGAGCTTTGGAGCTAGATTTTATTGAAGAAGAATCAGAAAATGAAGACCCAAAGGAATTAGAATAAATCAGCGCAATTTTGTCATTCCGAGGAACAAGGAATCTCCACAAGTAGCTCCGTACTGAAAGATATAAAATCTTTGTCGAGTTTCTTACGGAGATTCCTTGTTCCTCGGAATGACAAACAAAACATAAAAAAAGGCTTCGAAATCAATCGAAGCCTTTCATTTTTTAATTAACCCTTTTTGAAAGACATTGTAAGTCCAAATTGGTTTGAAAGGAAAAGTTTATTATCCTTAATAGAATAACCTGATGTTGTTTTTAACAACTGCGTGAACTCACCTTCTTTTTTTGCATCACACTTTTTAGTTTCTGTTGTGAAATTTGAAAATTGAATTTTCCCCTCACCTTTTGAAACTAAATTGCCCTTTACAGCATTACATCCAGTCGAACCAGAAAATGCAGATGGCGTAATTACAATTTTTGGAGAACTTGAAAAATCTTTATCAGTAATAACTTTTCCGTTTAAGTTTTCCAAAATCCAAGTTTGCTGTAATTTCTTTTCAACTAAGTCTTGACTAGCAGAAGTTGTTGCTTTTGTTTCTTTAGTCGATTTACAACTGCAAACTAACACCATTGCAATTAATAACATTAAAATCCTTTTCATGTAAAATAAATATTATAAGTTTTATTTTACAAAAATATTTTAGCGCTAAAATAAAGAAGAGCCGTATAAGCTTTTTTTTAGATACAATACGACATTTTAAAACTCTAATCTACCTTCTTAAAAACAGCCAGTTTAGCAGAAGGATTCGACAAAGTCAATTGATTATTTCCAATAGAATAAGCTGTTGTGCTTTGCAAAGCTTTTAAAAACTCGCTTTCTTTATTTCCTTGTGGGCAAGCCATTAAAGTTGAAACTACTTTGGTAAAACGTAAAAGATCCTTTTCAAAAAAGATTTGTCCTGTTATCGAATTACAGCCTCCAAAACCTGAAAACCTATTTTCTGTTGAATTAATTTCGAGTCTCGGAAATTCCTTTTGAAAATCGGTTGCAAAAACTTTATAGCCATTTAATTCCTCCAAAACCCAAATATCGTGAAGTCGATAATCGGTAAGATATTTTCCACATCCGCTTAATTTCTTCGTTTCTAATTCTGAATTATTTCTGATTTCGACTTTTACGCTATAAGGCGAAATAGCGCCAGACATAGAATCTTGACAATCTAACTGCTGAATTGTAATTGTTGCCGAAGTATTTTCATTACTTACTTGATACATTTTTACATTGGCATCCATTGCTCTAATTGCGTCAACAGCTGGAAAAGTGATTTTTTCCTTTCCAGGAATTAATGACGTAAAAACGATTTCCTCATTTCCCATTTTGATTCCCCAAAACGGCTCGTTTCCTGTTGCTTTAAAATAATATTTTAAATCTTCCTCTGTAGAACTCGTCGAAATATTTCCATCAGATCCTTTACTTGCCGTTGTCTTACAGCCTATAATTAAAATTGATAACAATAATATTGAAAGTATTTTTTTCATGAGATCACAGTTTAAAAAGTGCTTCTTTTCCAAAACACCTATAAAATTCTTATGAATTTACGACATTTTTTTGAAACGCTTATTTAGAATCCTTTCAAATTTAAAAAAACTAAGTAACGAAAAAATCATTCAAAACCCGCACTACGTAAAAGATTACGACAAAATACGTAGTCATAAAAACATATCTAGTACTTAAAAAATAATTTATTTACGTATTTTTATAAGTATAAATACTTATATTTGCGTAGTAATACTTAATTAAAGAAATCATGATTAGAGTAATAGTAGTTGGAAACGGCATGGTTGGTTATAAATTTTGCGAAAAGTTTGTTGCAAAATCAGGACAAGAAAAGTATCAAATCACAGTATTTGGAGAAGAACCAAGACGCGCCTACGATCGCGTTCATTTAAGTGAGTACTTTGGAGGAAAAACAGCTGATGACTTATCGCTTTCAACAAGCCAATGGTACGCTGAAAACAATATTATTCTAAACACATCTGAACTAATTACAGATATTAATCGTGATGTAAAAACAATACATACGCATTTAGGCAAAACACATACGTACGACTACTTAGTTTTAGCAACAGGTTCTTCGGCTTTTGTTCCGCCAATTGAAGGTGTCGAAAAAGAAGGTGTTTTTGTATACAGAACTATCGAAGATCTTGACGCTATTATGGCCTACGCCAAAAAAATAAAACAAAAAGGCGCAACCGAAGCAGCTGTTTTAGGTGGCGGTTTATTAGGACTTGAAGCTGCAAAAGCAGTTCGTGATTTAGGATTGAATCCGCATGTAGTGGAATTTGCTCCGCGTTTGATGCCAAGACAATTAGATCAAGGCGCAAGTGATATGCTTCAATCAAAAATCGAAGAATTAAACATTGGAATTCATCTTAACAAAGCAACGCAATATATTGACGGAAAGGAAAGTATAACAGGAATGATGTTTGCAAACGACGAATTGTTAAAAGTAGACATGTTGGTTATATCTGCTGGAATTAAACCTCGCGACGAACTTGCAAGAGTTTCTGAACTTGAAGTTGGCGTAAGAGGCGGAATTGTGGTAAACAATCAAATGCGAACATCAGACCCTTCTATTTTTGCGATTGGTGAAGTAGCCCTTTACAACCATAACATTTACGGACTTGTTGCTCCAGGTTACGAAATGGCCGATGTAGCTGCTGAGCAAATCTTAAATGGTGATAAAACCATGAGAGAAACCATCGATATGTCAACACAATTGAAATTAATTGGTGTTGAAGTTGCGAGTTTTGGTGATCCTTTTGTTGAAAACAATGACGTTACAGCTATTATTTATGAAAATAAATTAAGCGGTGTTTATAAAAGAATCAACGTTACTAAAGATTCAAAAAAGCTTTTAGGTGGAATTTTAGTCGGAGATTCAAGCGATTACAATTCTCTTTTTCAGATTTATATTAACGAAATGGCATTACCTAAAAATCCAGAAGATTTGATTTTAGGTTCTCGCGATGGTTCTGAAGGTTCTTCTTTGGGAAGTGCAATGGATTTGCCGGATACAGCTGTAATCTGTTCTTGCGAAAACGTAACGAAAGGTTCTATTTGCTGTAAAATTCTAGACGAATCTTGTGCTACACTTTCAGATGTTGTCAAAGCAACAAAAGCAACTTCTGGCTGTGGAGGCTGTAAACCAATGGTTTCTGATTTGGTAAAAGCGACTCAAAAATCTTTAGGAAAAGAAGTAAAAGAAGTTATTTGCGAGCATTTTAGCTACACACGTCAGGAATTATTCGATTTGGTAAAAATCAACAAATACGAGAATTTCTACGACGTTTTAGACCATCACGGAAAAGGCGACGGATGCGAAGTCTGCAAACCAGTTGTCGCTTCTATCTTTTCTAGTATTTATAATGATACGGCAAATAAACACGTTACTACTCAAGATACAAACGATAGATTTTTAGCCAATATTCAAAGAAACGGAACGTATTCTGTTGTTCCAAGAGTTGCAGGAGGCGAAATTACAGCCGAAAAACTAATCGTGATTGGAGAAGTAGCTAAACAATTTGATTTGTACACTAAAATTACGGGAGCGCAAAGAGTCGACTTATTTGGAGCGCATTTAAGTGATTTGCCAAAAATCTGGAAAATCTTAATTGATAATGGCTTTGAAAGCGGTCACGCCTACGGAAAATCGCTTCGAGCCGTAAAAAGCTGTGTTGGAAATGCGTGGTGCCGTTATGGAATGGACGATAGCGCCGGATTTGCAATAGAATTAGAAAACAGATATAAAGGGATCCGTTCTCCGCATAAACTAAAAGGTGGTGTTTCAGCTTGCATCCGCGAATGCGCCGAAGCCCGCGGAAAAGATTTCGGATTAATCGCTGTTGAAGGCGGATGGAATCTTTACATCGCAGGAAATGGAGGCGCAAATCCAAAACACGCGGTTTTACTAGCCGAAAAAATCGATAAAGAAACGGTTATAAAATACATGGACAGATTCTTAATGTATTATATCCGCACTGCCGGTCCGCTAATTAGAACTTCAACTTGGTTAGAAAAATTAGACGGTGGCTTAGAATATTTGAAACAAGTAATTATCGAAGACAGCTTAGGAATCTGCGAAACACTTGAAGCCGAAATGCAAACGTTGGTAAATACTTTCGAATGCGAATGGAAACAAGTTCTAGAAAAACCAAGATTATTGAAACGTTTCAATCATTTTGTGAACTCAGACGAGAAAGATGACAACATTGCTTTTGTGCCATTAAGAGATCAAAAAATGCCAAAAGCGTGGACTTAAAAAAATATCTTGCCGCAAAGACTCAAAGTCACGAAGTCAAATTATAAAAACTTAAAGAAAAAACTTAAAGAAAAAACTTTGCGCCTTTGCGACTTCGCGGCAGAACACCAAAAGCTCCAAAAAAAGAAAAAAAATCATTTAACGTTTGCTGTCCTTCTTACCCTCTTTTTTACTGCGCCATCAAATCTCTCTTGATTGTAAAAAGAGGGCTAAGAAACAGGAACCAAAAACTCAATCAAAATGGAAGAAATCTTAAATCAATACGAAACAGTTCACGCAAGCGACGCAACAATTTGGTTCAAAGCTGGTAAAGTAGAAGATTTTCCCACCAACCGAGGCGGTTGCATCAAATACAAAAACAAACAAATTGCGATTTTTAATTTTACGCGTCGCAACGAATGGTATGCTTGCCAAAATGCTTGTCCCCACAAAATGGAAATGGTGCTTTCAAGAGGAATGACGGGATCTGCAGATGATATTCCTAAAATCGCTTGTCCAATGCATAAAAAAACCTTTTCACTTATTGATGGTTCTAATTTAAACGGCGAAGAATATAGCATTGCAACTTACCCAGTTAAGATTGTTGAAGATGAAGTTTTTGTGGGATTTGTAGATTAGAAAAATTGTGAGATGTTAAAAGTAAGATGTTAAATGAATTTTAGTACTGAAAGGTCTATTCTCATTTTTCGCTTTTTACTACTCACATTTCACATTTCACGTATTTACTAATTCCGTATCTTTGAAATTCTATTATCAAACCAAAAAATGACTACACCTTTTCAAAAAGCAAGCGAATGGATTGATGCTGAAAACGCTCAGGATCCTAACATCGAATTAGACCAAAACACCGAATATCCAAAAGAATTATTGTATTCAAACAGGATGTACGAAAAACTGATGCAGTTTGAACCAAACGCTTCAGAAGAAGTTCAAATCGCTTCAAAAGCCCAACATATCTGCCGTTGGAAAGTCGCTCGCGAATCGTATCCAATGGATCGTGTTGGTTATTTGAAATGGAGAGAAGAATTGAAAAAATTCCACGCAAAAACTACCGCAGGTATATTAGAAAAAGCTGGATACGATCAAACTTTCATCGATCGCGTTTCATTTTTAATCGAGAAAAAACTACTTAAAAAAGACGCTGAAACTCAATTACTAGAAGATGTAATTTGTTTGGTATTTTTAGATTATTACTTAGAACCTTTCGTTCACAAACATGATGAAGAAAAGCTGAAAAACATCATCAAGAAAACTTGGGATAAAATGTCGGACAAAGGACATCAGGAAGCTTTAAAAATCAATTATTCTGAAGAAAACTTAAACCTAATAAAAGCTTCTTTAGGATTGTAAAAAAGATATGAAGAAAAGCAATCACGAAGCTGCAGAAAAAATTACTTTCAAAAATTTACGCCGTCTGTATTTTTTTGCGCTTCTTACTATTGCCTTAACTATAATTGTTAGTCAGTTTTTAGTTCAATACAATCTGAATCAGCAATTAAGCGATTCTAAAATCATTAATTTCTCTGGAAAGCAAAGAATGCTGAGTCAGAAAATTGTCAAAGAAGTTCTGATTTTACATTATGTTTCTGATTCGGCTACAGCCAAAAAAACTTCGCATTTAAAAGAAGTTCTAGAACTTTGGAAGAAAAATCAAAATGCACTTGAAAACGGAAGTGACAGCTTGGCTTTTCCAAAAGAAAAATCAGAAACACTTTCTAAATTATACCTTGAAATCAATCCGATTTTCAATAAAATTGCACAAACTACAGATTCTTTTTTGTTGAATTTACAGCAGAAAAAATCGGCTTCTGAGAATCAAAAACTGGTTCAGATTATTTTGGAAAATGAAGGGATTTTCCTTTCGAAAATGAATCAGATTGTAACCCAATACGATCTTGAAGCACACGAAAAAGTAACCGAACAACGCAAAATCGAATATTGGATTTTTGGTTTTACATTGCTCGTTCTGCTTTTAGAATTCTTCTTCATTTTCAAACCAACAAACAAAAAAATCGAAAGGTTAATTGCCCAGCTTTTATCTTCTGAAAAGAAAGCTTTAAAACTCGCATACGACACCGAAATTATCAGTGAAATCAAAGAAAATTCAGTAAAAGAATTGAAATCGCTTAATTATGCGATGGAAAACACTTTATTGTACTGCCGAATTTCGCCAGATGGTTCGATCATTCATATTGGAGAAAAATTCGCCAAACTTTTAAATTACACCAAATTTTCATCAAACAAAAAATTCTCTGAAGTCTTGACTGAAGACGAAAAAGAAAAAGTAAATTTTGACCGTCTAATTTTTGAAAAACAGCGTAGCGGCTGGCAAGGCGAAATCAAAATTATAAATAAAGACGAAAAAGAAATCTGGCTCGATTTGTCGATGGTTCCCGTAATGATCAAAAAAGACGAACTGGAACTTTTGATCGTTTGTTTCAACATCACCGAACGCAAAAAAGCGCAACGCGAAGTTGAACGTTTGAACCTTGAAAATACAACTGAAAAAATCAATCAGCAAAAGATTATTTCGAGCAAAATTGTCGAAAATCAGGAAAACGAACAAAACCGAATCGCAAAAGAAATTCATGACGGAATCGGACAAATGCTTACGGGTTTAAAATTCAGTTTAGAAAGCATCAATCTCGATGACCGCGAAAAATCAGAACAAAAAATTGAGTATTTAAAGAAACTTTCTTTAGACATTATAAAAGGTGTCCGCACAGCCACTTTCAACTTAATGCCACCAGAATTAAGCGATCACGGAATCGTTTCGTCACTTTCAAAACTCACTCAGGAACTTTCGAAATTAACTGGAAAAGAAATCCTGTTTTACAACAAAACCGATTTTGACCAACGTTTAGATTCGTTAATCGAAATCAACATTTATCGCCTTACGCAAGAAGCGATCAACAACGCCATTAAATATGCTGAATCGTCACATATTATTGTACAGCTTTCGCACAGCGAAACACTTCTAAGCATTATTGTTGACGATAACGGAAAAGGTTTCGACGTGAATTCAGTCGACAAAAAACGCAACAGCGAATCCGGGATGGGACTTTTATTCATGAAAGAAAGAATCCAATACATCAACGGACGCGTTTTCATGAACTCGATTCCAGGCGAAGGAACGAGGATTACGTTCAACATCCCGATTCTTAAGTAGAAATTCCAAATATTTAAATTCCAAACTCTTTGCGCGCATTCACTTTGTCAAAGTTTAAAACTTTGACAAAGTTGACAACAATATTGTCAGGCTGAGCGAAGTCGAAGCCCCGCAAAGTAAATCGACAAAATTATTATCTAATTATCTCATTTTCAAATTATGTAATTTATTTGGGCGAGCCAGTATTAGAAAAAGTGGGCAAACAAACTTTGTCTATATTCGCCCACTTTTCCTAATACTGTCGGACTATCCGCGCTACTTCGGTAGCTTGCTCCTATCCCTCTCGCGGGCAAACGGTTTTCAAAAGAAATTTTAATTTCATTTAGGATTTAAAGTAAAACAAATCAATTGCCTCCAGCTTTAGCTGGAGGTAAAGAAACAAGTAACAAAAAGGCTTTAGCCAAACTTACACATTTGGCTAAAGCCCCTAATTTTATCTACAAAAACCTCCAGCTTAACACAATCTTGTTAGGCTGAGCGAAGTCGAAGCCCCACGTAAGTAGTTCTGCAAAGATTGTCGATTTAGATTGCGTGGGCTTCGACTTCGCTCAGCCTGACAATTGTATAATTTAGAATTCCTAACATTAGAAATTTTAATATTGAAATTTACTTTTAAAAAAAGTACGTATATTAGCATCTTCTTTATAGATGAATATACGTAAAAATCTAGAATCTAAATTAAGTAAATTATGAGTAGTATCATTCGTGTAGTGCTGGCAGATGACCATGTTTTTGTTAGGGACGGAATCAAATCATTACTGGAAAACGAAGCAAACATCGAGGTTGTAGGAGAAGCAATTGATGGTGCAGATGCGCTTGAAGTCGTTGCATCAACAAAACCTGACTTACTTATAGTAGATATTCGTATGCCTAACTTAACAGGCATCGAGGTAGTAGAAAAACTTAGAAGCGAGAATAACAATGTAAAAATCATTATGCTTTCGATGCACGAATCGGAAGAATATGTATTGAAATCTATAAAAGCGGGAGCCGACGGTTATTTACTAAAAGGTTCAAGCAAAGAAGAATTCTTAAAAGCATTACATAATGTTTCTTCTGGCGGGAAATATTTCAGTGGTGATATTTCTTCTATTTTAATCAGTCAATTGACAAGTTCTTCAGCATCATTAGAACCTAAACAAACTTTAGGCGAAGAAATGATGATTACCAAAAGAGAAAAAGAAATACTTACACTTCTTTTATCTGGTAAAGGAAACAAAGAAATCGCTGAAGCCTTGGATATTAGTAAACGAACTGCCGAAGTACACCGTTTCAACTTAATGAAAAAGCTGAAAGTAAAAAACCTTATGGAACTTTCTAATAAAGCGGCCGAGTATTCTTTAATCTAAAAAAATACGTATAAATACGTAATTATTTTTGAAAAACTGCGTTTTAGCAGGTTTTAACTAAGTTGTAGTACTTACTTTTACAAAAAATAATAAGTACTATGAAAAATACAAACTCACTATCGCAATCACACAAAATTTTATTTTTGAACACATTAGCATTTACAGTGTGTTTTGCCTGCTGGACATTAAACGGGGTTTTAGTAACCTTTTTAGTTGATAATGGAATTTTCCATTGGGACGTTATTCAAGTCGGATGGCTTTTAGGTATTCCAATTTTAACTGGATCAATCATGCGTCTTCCAATCGGAATCTTGACGGATAAATTTGGCGGAAAATATGTTTTTTCACTTTTATTATTACTCTGTTCAATTCCGCTATTTCTCCTTCCCTACGCTGACAGTTTCGCCATGTTTGCTTTATTGAGCTTTTTATTTGGAATGGTCGGAACTAGTTTTGCTGTTGGAATTGGTTATACCTCAATCTGGTACCCAAAAGAATGGCAAGGTCGTGCTTTGGGAATCTTCGGAATGGGAAATGCCGGCGCAGCTATCACAACCTTTTTAGCCCCTTCATTACTAAACCATTTTTCAATTGATGATCCGCAAAATGGCTGGAAAATTCTTCCTGTTATTTACGCTATTTCATTGGTAGTAATTGGTGTTGCCTTTTTAATTTTCGCTCAAAACAAAAAATTAGAAAGCAATGGTAAAACCATTTCACAAATGCTTACCCCTTTAAAATCAGAAAGAGTTTGGCGTTTTGGAGCTTATTACTTCTTAGTTTTCGGATGTTTTGTAGCTTATTCTCAATGGTTACTGCCTAATTTCATGAACGTCTACCAAACAAGTTTAGTTATGGGAGGTTTATTTGCCACTATGTTTAGTTTACCTTCTGGTGTTATTAGAGCTTTTGGAGGTTATTTGTCTGATAAATTTGGAGCGAGAAAAGTAATGTATTGGGTTTTGAGTTCTTCAGTAATTTTAAGTGCTTTATTATCAATCCCAAAAATGGAAATTACAACTTCTGGCCCAGGAATCTTAGCTGCTAAAAAAGGTGTTGTAAACGAAATCAATGACAAAACCGTGAAAATTGGAGATAAAGAATATCCAATTACACAAAAAACTGCCAATACAAATGAAAACGCTATTTTTCCAACTTCTACAAGCTGGCAAGATGTTGTTGTTGCCAACAATCAAAGCGTGGCCAAAAAAGAATTGATCGCCAAAGGTGTTACGGTTATTAAGTTTGATGCCAATATGTGGGTGTTTCTGGTTTTAGTAATTCTAATCGGAATTTCTTGGGGAATTGGGAAAGCTGCGGTTTACAAACATATTCCAGAATACTTCCCAAATGAAGTTGGTGTTGTTGGCGGAATGGTCGGAATGATTGGCGGTTTAGGCGGATTCTTTGGACCAATTATCTTCGGATATTTATTAACTGCAACCGGAATCTGGTCAAGTTCATGGATTTTTATTTTAATCTTTTCAACTGTCTGCCTAGTTTGGATGCATTACACTATTACACAACTATCTAAGAAAAAAGAAGTTAAAGTAAGTAAAGCAAAATTAGAGTCTGCATATTAGACTTAGATTAAAAAAAAATTAGAAATATGACCGTGATCATATTATACGACGGCATTTTCTTATAAATTTACCTCCGATAAAAACACAAGAATTTTATGAAAAAACTTAAACTAATTTTATTACTTATCGTAGGATTAAGTTTCGAAATCCAAGCACAGGAATTAGATGTTAATCTTCAAATTAGACCACGTTTTGAATATCGTAACGGTTACAAAACCCTTCTTCCTGAAGGACAAAAAGGAACCTCGCAAATTTCTCAGCGTTCTCGTTTAAATATTAATTTCAAACAAGAAGATTTAATTGTGAAATTAACTTTTCAAAACACAAGAACATGGGGAGATGTTGCTCCAGCAACAACAAAAGATGCAAATGGAGTTGCTGTTTTTGAAGCTTGGGCACAATATAATTTCACTGAAAAATGGAGCGCAAGAATGGGGCGTCAAGTACTTTCTTATGATAATCAGCGTATTCTTGGTGAAATGGACTGGGCACAGCAAGGTCAAAGCCATGATGCGTTAACGGTTTCTTTCCATGACGAGACTCAAAAATTAGATTTTGGAGGCGCTTATAATTCAACTGCCGAAAATGTAATTCAGACTCCTTATACAGTTGCAAATTACAAAGCTTTACAATACGCTTGGTATCATAATCAATTCAACGAAAATTTAGGCGCAAGCTTTTTATTACTGAATACAGGCTATGAATACGCTAACGCAGACGCGAAATTATTAGTGGATTACAAACAGACTTTTGGCCCATATTTAACTTATAAAACAAGTAAAATAGACAGTAATTTTTGGGTGTACGGACAAACAGGAAAAAGCACAGACTTAAAAGTAAGCGCATGGAATGCCGCAGCAAATTTCGGATATCAAATAACGGAAGCTTTTAAAGCTGGCTTAGGTTATGAATTTTTATCTGGAAAAGCTTCAAATGATGGAAGTACAGTAATCAAATCGTTCAACCCTATTTTTGGAACCAACCACGGATTCAACGGTTACATGGATTATTTTTATGTTGGAAATCACTTAAACAATGTTGGTTTGCAAGACGCTTTCTTAAAATTGAATTACAATGTAAACAAATGGCAATTTGCTTTGATTCCGCACGTATTCTTATCTGCTGCTGATGTAGTGAATGTTCCTCTTAACGAAAAAATGGATTCTTATTTAGGAACTGAGGTTGATGCAACTTTTGGATACAATTTCAAAAAAGACATTACAGTAACAGGAGGTTACTCTCAAATGTTTGGTTCTAGCACTTTAGAATTTATTAAAAACGGAGACGCAAACCATACCAACAATTGGGCTTGGTTAATGATTTCTGTGAATCCTAGAATTTTTAGCTGGAAAAAATAATTTTTCTTCAAAATTAACTTATAAATTTTACCCTTTTCCTATTTCGGAAAAGGGTATTTTTTTTGTTATATAAAAATGCTTTATAATGAATTAATTATCTATATTTGAATCGATTAAGAACCCCAAATTCTATCCTAATGAAACCATTTCTAAAATTATCTATGTTAACCTTTTTGGTTACCCAAACTGGTATTGCCCAAAAATTTAATGATGCCTTGATTTCAAAAGGCTCAGAAATAAATTTTGCTAAAACGCAAAAAAGAGGCATTAAGAAAAACAACATTGTTTACTATGTTGAAAATGATTTACAAACAATATCTGCCTACAAAAGGAAGAAATTGAAATGGCAAACCAATGTCATTTCTGTTTGTGGAAAACCAAAAAATGGAAATCCTGAAATAAGATATATTGGATATAATACAGACAAACTTCTTATCGTGATGGGAAAACATCATTTTGCAGAAATTGATGTTGATAGTGGCTTAACAAGACTTGTTGGTTAATCTCATAAAACATTATTTAAAATATATTTGACTTACCCTTTTTCAGTTTTGGAAAAGGGTATTTTTTTGAGTTTTATTTGGGTATATTTGGATTAAATTTTAAATCTAATTATATTTAAAATGAAGCTAATCGCTTGGAATTGCAATATGGCCTTCAGGAAAAAAGCTCAATATATTCAAGCTTTCAATCCTGATATTGCTGTAATTTCTGAGTGTGAAAATCCTGAAAAATTAAAATTTTCAGATGACACAAAATTACCTTCAGATATTCTTTGGTACGGCGCGAATCTGAATAAAGGAATTGGCGTTTTCTCGTTTGGAGATTATAAATTTCAGTTATTAGAATGTCATAATCAGGCTTTCAAAAATATTCTTCCAATCGCCGTAACAGGCGGAAAAATTGACTTTACATTGTTTGCTATTTGGGCAAATAATCCAACAGATAAAGATGGTGCTTATGTTACTCAAATTTGGAAAGCGATTAATTACTACGAAGATTTAATCAAAGAAACTAAAACCATTTTAATTGGAGATTTTAACAGCAATGCCATTTGGGACAAACCACGAAGAGAAGGAAATCATACAACAGTAGTAAATAAATTGGCTGAAAAGAATATTTTCAGCACGTATCATAAATACTTCAATCAAATTCAAGGCAAAGAAGAGCATCCGACTTGGTATCTCTATCGTCATGAAAACAAACCCTATCATCTTGATTATTGTTTTGCTTCAAATGATTTTATAGAAGTTTTAGAAAGCGTTGAAGTTGGAAGTTACAAAGATTGGACTTTATACAGTGACCACAAACCTTTAATCATTAAATTCAATATATAAACCATGAACAACTGGACTCAGCGTTGGGACGACCGTTATAAAACCGAAGAATTCGCATACGGCGAAGAACCCAACAATTACCTTAAAGAACAAATTGAAAAACTAAAAACTGGGACGATTCTTTTTCCTGCCGAAGGCGAAGGAAGAAATGCCATTTTCGCAGCAAAATTAGGCTGGGAAGTTTCCGCTTTTGATATTAGTGAAGAAGGCAGAAATAAAGCTTTAAAACTTGCAGAAGCAAATCACGTTTCAATTGATTATCAGGTTGGAGAATTGGAAACTTTAGATTTTCAAGAAGAACAGTTTGATGCGATTGCTCTGATTTATGCACATTTTCCAGCTGCGATAAAATCTGAAATACACAAACAGCTGAATCAACTTTTACGAAAAGATGGCTTTATTATTTTTGAAGCTTTCAGTAAAAAACATTTAGAATACGTTACCAAAAATGAAAAAGTTGGCGGACCAAAAGACATCGAATCTCTTTTTTCAATAGAAGAAATAAAAGCTGATTTTCCAAATTATGAAATCATTGAATTAGAAGAAAAAGAAATCGAACTAAACGAAGGTTTATTTCACAACGGAACTGGTTCTGTAATTCGATTTATTGGCAGAAAAAAATAAATTATATTCGACGTAGAGACGCATGCGATAAAGACGCACAGCAGTGCGTCTCTACAAAAAAAATCAAAATTTTTACATCAACACCAAACCTTAGAATCTTAGCAACTAAGAACCTTAAAAATACTTATGCTCCATAATTTCAGATCTTAATTCTGAAACTTCTAAAATCCCAACACGTTTCCCTTCCGTTTTAATCAACGATTCTTTTTTAAGACTTGATAAAATACGAATCGCCTGTTCTTCTGTAGTTCCTGCAAAATCAGCAATTTCTTTCCGTGAAAGCTCAATATCAATCAGACCATTCGTTTGTCCAAATTTGCGATGAATATAAAGCAACAAATCAATTACACGTTCACGAACATTCATGTGTGCAATCTTGCGAATATTATTCTCGCTTTTGTTCAATTCTTCGGCATAAAACAACATTAAAGCATACGTAAATTCAGGAACGTGCTGTAAAATTTCCTGCATGGTTTCGTTGCTAAAATTACACAAGACAGTATCTTCTAGCGCATAAGCACCAATCAAATAACGTTTGCTCGTTCCAAATCCACGGAAACCAATAATATCTCCGTTTGTGGTTAAACGAACGATTTGTTCACGGCCGTTAATTCCTGTTTTTACCGTTTTGGCTTTTCCCTTGCAAATAAAATAGAGCCCTTGCAAAGGCGCACCTTCCGTAATAAACTGATCCGATTTTTTACAGATTATATTCTGTTTTTTAGAAATATAATTCGTCATCTGCTCTAAATGCAGGTGTTTCTTGATAAAACAATTCTCATTTGTACAGGAATAACATACAGCTTGCTCTTCTTTCATGAGTTCTAATTTTTAGCAGATTAAAAACTAATTTGTTGTTCCTCATTTATTTTCATCAAAAATAAAAAAATAAATCCAAAAATTAAGTATTAATACGTAAAAAGTACTTATTTTTGCATAAGTACTTATCTAAAGTCAGAACATTCAATAAAAGTAGTATCTCTAAATAGAACTCCAATGCAAACTACGAAGATCAAAACTACCTGTTCCTACTGCGGCGTTGGCTGTGGCATAATCGTGACCAACGATCCCAAAAATGGTGTAATGGTCGAAGGCGATAAAGATCATCCTGTAAACAAAGGAATGCTGTGTTCTAAAGGAATGAACCTACATTACGTAGTAAATGATACTTCAGACAGAATTTTATATCCAGAAATGCGCGGAAGCAAAAATTATCCATTAGAACGCGTTAGTTGGGATACGGCTCTTGACCGCGCCGCTGCTGTTTTTTCTTCTATCATAAAAAAACATGGACCAGATAGCGTTGGATTTTATATTTCTGGACAATGTCTAACCGAGGAATATTACTTAGTCAATAAACTTGTAAAAGGATTTCTGAAAACCAACAATATCGACACCAATTCCAGACTTTGTATGAGTTCTGCCGTTGTGGGGTATAAAAAAACTTTCGGAGAAGATTCTGTGCCAATTGCTTATGATGATATTGAATTGGCGGACACTTTTTTAATTACAGGCGCAAATCCTGCTTGGTGCCACCCCATTCTTTTCAGAAGATTAGAGAAACACAAAGAGAAAAATCCGAAAACAAAAATAATTTGTATCGATCCAAGACGAACAGATACTGCGGCTTTCGCCGATTTACATTTGCAGATTATTCCAGGTTCAGATATTATTTTGTATCATGCCATTGCCAGACGTATTATCGAAAAAGGTCACGTTGATCATGATTTCGTTAAAAATCACGCGGAAAATTTCAAACAATATAAAGACTTAGTTCTAGGAACTTCTCTAGAAAAAGCGTCTAAACTTTGCGGAATTTCTGTAAACGATATTAAACTTGCCGCCGATATTATCGGGAAAGCCAAAGGATTTATTTCGCTTTGGGCGATGGGATTAAATCAAAGTGCTGTTGGCGTTGATAAAAATACAGCATTGCTGAATTTATCTTTATTAACAGGACAAGTTGGAAAACCAGGTTCTGGACCTTTTTCATTAACGGGTCAGCCTAACGCTATGGGCGGACGCGAAGTTGGCGGAATGGCAACACTTTTGGCAGCGCATAAAGACATTGCCAATCCAACACATCGGAAAGAAGTTGCTGATTTTTGGGGCGTTGACGAAATTTCAGATAAACCAGGTTTAACGGCAACAGAAATGTTTGAAGCCTTAGAATCTGGAAAAATGAAAGCTGTTTGGATTATCTGCACCAATCCGTTAGTGAGTTTACCCGATTCTAGAAGAGCCGAAAAAGCGCTACAAAACGCAAAATTCGTAGTTGTTCAAGATATTTCGCATAATGCCGATACAGCTAAATTTGCCGATTTATTATTACCTGCTGCGGGTTGGTTAGAAAAAGAAGGAACCATGACCAATTCCGAGCGTCGTATTTCTTATTTACCAAAAGGGATAAATGCACCTGGAGAAGCACTTCCAGATATTGAAATCTTAATTCGCTTTGCGAAAAAAATGAATTTCAACGGATTCAATTTTAATAGTGCCGAAGAAATTTACAAAGAACATTGTGCGCTTACCAAAAACACTAATATTGATATTTCGTTCTTAAATTATAATCGTTTAAAAACTGAAGGTACTTTTCAGTGGCCAGTTCCTGATTATAATCACCCAGGAACTCCAAGATTATTTACAGATAAAAAATTCTATACGCCTTCTGGAAAAGCGATTTTTAATCTTCCCGTTTCTATCGAAAATACATCGGTTCAGCCAAATGACGAATTCCCTTTTATTTTAACCACGGGAAGAATTCGTGATCAATGGCATACGATGACAAAGACTGGAAAAGTATCTCGTTTGTTAACGCATATTCCAAGTCCAGTTTTAGAAATAAATCCGATTGATGCTTTTAAAAATGATATTAAAAATGGGGATATTGTTGTGGTTTCAAGTAAAAACGGAGAAGTTCGTGTAAAAGCAAAAGTGACTGATTCGATCAAAGAAAAAGTTGTTTTTTTGCCAATGCACTGGGGAAAACAGCTTGAAAATGATTTAAACAGAACGAATAATTTAACGAATACTGTTGTCGATCCAATTTCAAAAGAACCTGATTTTAAGTTCACAACCGTTTCGATTAAAAAATACGTAAAACCATTCCAGAAAATTGCCATTGTTGGCGCGGGTGCTGCTTCTTTCCGATTCATTCAAAACTATCGTGAATTCAATTCAACCGATGAAATTATTGTTTTTTCGAATGAAGTAAATCCGTTTTACAATCGTGTTTTACTTCCCGAATATATGACGGGAGAATTTACTTGGGAACAACTTTTAAAAGTTAAAGATGGCGAAGCTTTCAGTAAGTTGAAAATTACCATGAAAGCTGGAGTGGCAATTGAAAAATTAGATCCAAAACAAAAAACAATTGTTGACAGTCAAGGCGAAATTCACACTTTCGATTCGTTGATTATGGCAACAGGAAGCCGCCCTTTCGTTCCAGAAAATGCACAGCTTCATCTTCCTGGGCGTTTCACCGTTAGAAGAAAAGAAGATGCGGATCGTTTGAAAAAACACTTAGACAATACTAATCTTCCGCCAGAAGAACAGCACGTTGTCATTATCGGCGGTGGATTATTAGGTTTAGAATTGGCTGCAGCTTTAAAGCATAAAAAAGTAAAAACTACGATTGTTCAGCGTGCTTCTCGTTTGATGGAGCGTCAGTTAGACCGAATTTCAAGTAAATTATTGGCTGAAGAAGTACAGCTTCGTGATATTCAGATTTATTTTGATAATGAAGTCAGCACCGTTTTTGAAACCGATAATCCGAATGAAATCGAAATTGCTTTAAAAAGTGGAAAAATTATAATGGCAAATGCGATTGTGTATACAATTGGAACTATTCCGAATATCGAAATTGCTCGCGAAAGCGGTTTAGCCTGCGGACGCGGTGTAAAGGTAAATCAGTATTTACAGACTTCAAATCCTGATATTTTTGCCATTGGAGAAATAGCAGAATTCGATAACAAGTTATTCGGAATCACTTCTGCCGCTGAAGAACAAGCTGATATTCTGGCTAATTTCCTTGCGGGCGATATTAGCAGTTATTACAAAGGCTCGATTTTAATGAATATTCTAAAATTAGAAGACATTAATCTTTGCAGTATTGGCGATCTTACAATTCCAGAAAATGACGATTCATACGAAGAAATTGTTTTTACCGATTTGAAAAAACGCTATTACAAAAAGTGTATCGTAAAAGACGATCTTTTGGTTGGAGCCATTTTAATGGGCGATAAAAATGAGTTTGCCGAATTCAAAACGATGATCGAAAGCAAAATCGAATTATCAGACAAACGAAATACACTGTTGAGAGGAAGCTCAAACGCAAAACCAGTTTTAGGAAAATTGGTTTGTTCCTGCAGCCAAGTCGGAGCTGGAAACATTGAAGAAACGATTAAAAGCGGTGTAAGCGATTTTACTGATTTATGCAAAAACACAGGAGCAGGTTTAGGATGCGGAAGCTGCAAAACGGAGGTAAAGGAGATATTGGCGAAGTGTAAATAGTTTTCAGTCGCAGTCGCAGTTTTCAGTTTATGCTGTGACCGAAAACCGTGACCAAGACTGAGACTGAAAACTGAGACTGAAAACTGAAAAAAAATGGAACTAACAAGATTAATAGTAAAAGGAGGCGTTATTTCGCCAGGGGAACTTAGAGAAGTTGTAAATATCGCTTTGGAAGAAGGCTTGGATTCGATTTCGTTTGGTTCCAGACAGGATATTATTTTTCCGAAAGGATTTAAATCTTTGGACAAAACCACTTTAGGAAAACATCATTTTGTTTATCCCGATCAAAAAAGCGGCAACAATATTGTTTCTTCTTATGTTTCGACTGATATTTTCAGAAATACCAACTGGCTTACAGGAAACCGTTTTTTATATATTTTAGAAGAATTTAAAGAACAGCCAAAACTTAAAGTCAACATAACCGATCCGAAGCAACAATTGGTGCCTTTGTTTACAGGACATTTGAATTTTATTGCTTCAGAACATGAAGATTACTGGTATTTATACATTCGTCTTCCAAAATGGGAAAAAATGGAGGTTTATCCTGTTTTACTTTACAGCTGGGACTTGGCTAAAATTTATTACGAAATCGAAAAAATATCAGAAGAAGATTCAGTTGATATTGAAACACTTTTCGCTTTGGTAAGTGAAGCTTTAGATACCAATAATCGAACAATTGACAAACCATTAAATATCCCATTTTATCCATTTCCTTATTACGAAGGAATGAACCGAATGGGAATTGATCAATATTGGTTGGGATTGTATTGGAGAAATAATTTATACGATTTGGATTTTCTAAAAGAAATGTGTGATCTGTGTTTTGAATGTAAAATCGGAAAAATCTGCATTACGCCTTGGAAATCTTTCATAATCAAAGGAATCCCGAAAGACCGAAAACTGGAATGGGAAAAATTCTTAGGAAAACGAGGAATTAACGTTCGTCATTCGTTGTTAGAGTTAAATTGGCATTTACCCGTTGCAATGGAATGGGCTTTAAATCTTAAAACTTTCTTGGTTCGAACTTTAGATCAATTCGACATCAGTACTTACGGATTGAATTTCGGAATTTCAGAATACAATCGCGACGGACATTATTTTACTTCGATTGTTATCGAAAAAAATGAACTTCCGATAGCTTTAGAATCGATCAAAATCAGAGATACTTATAATGTATTGTTCGCCAAGAATTTCGACCCAAATACTCGCGAATATATCGTGCATTCACAAGATATTGATAAACTAGAACTTCCGACAATTTTAATTGAGTTAAGCCGAAAATATTTCGATGAACTCGGAAATTCAACTTCAGAGACAACTGAAAATTCTCAGAAAAAAGAAAAACCACAATTAGACATTTATCAATGCCAGGAATGTTTAACGCTTTATAATTCTGAATACGGAGATGAAACCCAAGGTGTTCCAAAAGGCATTTTATTTGAAAATCTACCCGAAAATTATTGCTGTTCTCTTTGCGAGGCACCAAAAAGCAATTTTAGAATTTTGGAAACGATTGAAAATTAATGAGTTCTAAAAAAGTGTCGCATTTTGTATTCAAAAATTGTGTATATTTAGCTTAACTAAGAATTTATCGTAAGGCTGCATACTTCAAAAGCTTTGAAACCACTTGGTTAACATCTATTTATTCAATAAAAAAATACAGTTATGATAAAAAGAACAACACAATCTTCTGCTGAAAAAGCTACTGATATTCCAGCAGAAACAGCTGTAGAAAGTACTACAGAAATACAACCAGAAACTAAAACAACAGTTAGAAGAACCACCAGAACAGCTGTAAAACCATCAGCTGCCAAGACTTCAACAACGAAAACAACGGCCACAAAAGCACCAACAGCTACTGTAAAACCTGCAGCAAAAACACCCGTAAGAGCTGCCTCCAAAACAACTCCTAGCGCAACTGTGAAAAAAGCAGCAACAGCACCTGCAAAAAAAGAACCTATAGTTTCTGAAATTGTAGAAATTAAAACCAATGATGCTGCGGAAAACAAACCTGTTGTTACTGTTGAAAAAATTGGCAAAGAGAAAAACGATATAAAATCTAAGCTGAAAGCTAAACTGAAAGCCAAAAAAGAGAAAGAAAAGAAAAGAGAAAAAGCGATTAAAGCTGTTATCAAAAAATTAGAAAAAGCTAAAAAAGCAAAACTAAAAGCAGCTGAAAAGAAAAAGGAAAAGGCTAAAAAAGAGAAAGCAAAAGCTAAAGCTAAGAAACTTGAAAAGAAAGCTAAAGCTCAAAAAAAGGCAAAAGCTAAAAAGAAAAAATAATATTCTGAGAAAAGTTTGACTTTGAAAAAGTTAAACCTTTTTTTATTCACAGTAGTAAGTCCTTGCGAAGAACGAAGCAACCGCACTAACAAAAGCAACGTTGCAAATAGTCGTGTGATTGCTTCGTTCCTCGCAATGACAAACTTTGTGTTATCACAAGAAGCTTAATTATTTATAAAGTAACTCATTCACAATTTACAATTTACCATTCACAATTAACATTACCCCCCAATCGCAATCATACTACGATTGTCAAAATGTTTTTTAGGATCGTCCATTTCATCCATCGTAACCATTCCTGCGCGTACTTTCTTTTTATTCTGAATCGATTTTGAAATCAAATCAGTAATGGATTCTCCATTTCTAAAAGCAGTTAATAAGTCAGTTTCTGAATTAGAGAAAAGGCAGTTTTTTATTTTTCCATCAGCCGTCAAGCGGATGCGGTTACAACTATCACAAAACGGATTTGTAATCGAACTTATGATTCCGAAATCGCCTTGAAATCCTTTTATTTTATAGTTTCTTGAAGTGAAGTTTTTTTCGTCTTCTAGTTTTTGAATATCATCCGAAGAAAATTGAGTTTCAACTAAAGATAAAATTTCTTGTTGCGAAACCATTTTGCTTCTGTCCCACTCATTTCCCGCAAACGGCATAAACTCGATGAAACGAACAGAAATAGGAAGAAACTGCGTTAGTTTTACAAAATCAACAATTTCATTATCATTAAAACCTTTCATCAAAACGACGTTTACTTTTACCTGAAAATCATTATTCAAAAGCAAATGCAAATTATCAATTACTTTCTCAAACTGATTTCTAAGCGTTATCGTATGAAATTTAGATGAAACTAAGGTATCTAAACTCAAATTGATTTTTTTGACATTAAATTGCTTTAAAACCTCAATATGACGATCAATTAAAATTCCGTTTGTGGTAATGGAAAGTGAAATATCTAAATGAGATAGTTTAGAAACTATTTCTGGAAAATCTTTTCTTAGCAAAGGTTCGCCACCAGTTAACCTGATTTTGTCAACACCATTTTTTACGAAAGTTTGAGCAATGGCAAAAATCTCATCAGCCGTCATTAAACTGCTTTTTGGAGAAAGCGCAATTCCTTCAGCCGGCATACAGTACGTACAACGCAAGTTGCATTTTTCCAGCAGCGAAATGCGCAAATAATTATGCTTGCGCCCAAAACCATCCGTTAAAACAGTGTTAGAGGCTGTCATGATTTTTTCCTTTTAAAATATGAAAAACGTGCATTACATGTGGAAAAACAGCGTCCATAGATTCTCTTACTCCGTTTGTTGAACCTGGCAAAGCCAAAACTAAACTTTTTCCTAATGTTCCTGCAACACTTCTAGAAAGCATCGCATACGGCATTCTTTGCTGACCGTAACTGCGAATGGCTTCTTCAATTCCTGGAATTCTGCTTTCCAATAATGGTTCTAAAGCTTCTGGCGTAACATCTCTTGGAGACAAACCTGTTCCGCCTGTAAAAATCACCAGCTGATTTTCTTTGGCGAAAGCCTTTGTTTTTTCCTGAATAATATCCAATTCGTCTGGAATGATTTCATAATGAGAAGTCTCGACTCCGTATGAATCTAATTTTTCTACAATAGTTTTTCCAGAACGATCTTCTTTATCGCCCGCAAAAATCGAATCGGAACAAACGAAAACTGCGGCTCTAATTGCATTCGGAAATTTATTTTTAAAAGACGATTTTCCGCCTTCTTTATTAATTAATTTGATTGTTGAAATCTCAATTTCTTTATCAATTGGTTTCAGCATATCGTACATTGTCAATGCTACAATTGATGCGCCGTGCATGGCTTCAACCTCAACTCCTGTTTTGTAAACGGTTTTCACTTTGAAAATAATATGAATATCCAAACCTTCAATATTATATTCAACAGAAGTAAATTCAATTGGAAGCGGATGACAATCTGGAATGGACAAATGCGTGTTTTTTACCGCAAACAGTCCAGCAGTTTTTGCCATTTCAAACACGTTTCCTTTTGGCACTAAATTATTGACAACTGCATCAATTGTTTCTTGTTTGCTAACCTTTACAATTGCGGTTGCTGTTGCGACTCTTAAAGTGCTTATTTTATGCGTAATATCTACCATTTTATTTTGTTAGGTATTTTGTTTCCAAGTGAATGTATCGTTTTCAAACATTTCTTTGCCAAAAATTGGCACATCTGTTTTAATCCAGTTTACAATGGCTTCTGTAGCTTCATAAACCTGTTTGCGTCGCGTTGCCGAAACAAAGACAAGCAAACAGATTTCGCCTGCTTTTACAACACCTAAACTATGGTAAATGTGCATGCAGGTCAAATCAAATTTAGCAAAAGCTTTTTCACGGATTGCATACAAAGCTTCATTTGCCATGTCTGTATACGCCGAATAATCGATTGCTACGACGGTATTGTCGTGAATAACATCGGCACGGACTTGTCCTAGAAAAATATTATGCGCTCCAATCGTATGTTTTGATTGATGTTTAGCGATCGATTCAGCAATAAATTCTGGAGAAATCGGTCCTTCTACAAATACATTTTTACTCATTTCTTTTTATTTTTTTGCCACAGATTAAAAGGATTATTTGGATTTTTTGTTTTGCCTCATTTGTCACCCTGAGCGAAGTCGAAGGGCGCTCCAATTGGACTAGGGCTTCGACTCCGCTCAGCCTGACAAAGCAAATTCAATAATCTTTTTAATATAATTCTATCTCCCAATCTTCATAAGGCGGATTAACTACAAAATTTGAGGTACAATATTGTTTTAGATAATCTGTTGCTCGCAATTGTGCATATTGATCATTAAGAACCACTCCATTTTCATCCATTTCAATAACATTAGCATAGATAGCAAATACCTGTTCAATCGCACTTGGTTCTTCTCCATAAAGAGATATATATTCTATACCTTTCAAATTATAATGAGTCCCACTTGCCATGAAATAAGTGAATGTTCTTAGCGCTCCACTAAATGAATTGCTTAACTTCATATTATATTTTTAACTTTAATTTATCCTCTTTTAATAATTGTTTCATTGCCAAAGCACCGCCAGCAATACTTTTAATATTTTTAAATTGATGCTTTTGAAGCAACTCAACTGCAATTTTGCTTCTAATTCCTGATTGACAGAAAACATAAATAGTTTTATTTGAATCTAGCTTTTTCATTTCATTTTCTAAATTCATCAACGGAATTTGAATGCTGTTTTTAAATTTGATTTTTGGTACTTCATCTTCATTTCGAACATCTAAAAAAAGAACCTCATTGTTTTCTATTTCATCCAAAAGAAGCTCAAATTTTATTTCTTCTATTTGATTTTCATCTGAATTGTATTTTCGTTCAAAATCTTCTTTTGCTATTTCAAGATTTGAATTCTTTTCAAAATCGTATTTCTGCTGTTCGTTATTTAAAATATTATAAACCAATATTTTTCCACTTAAAACTTCTCCAATTCCGAGAATCATTTTTAGAACTTCATTGGCCTGAAACATTCCGATAATTCCAACAGAAACTCCTATTACGCCAGCGTCTTCGCAATTTGCTACATTCGAATTTTCATCTGGATACAAACATCTATAAGTTGGTCCGTTTTGATAATTGAAAACTGAAACTTGCCCTTGAAATCTAAAAATAGATCCGTAAACCATTGGTTTATTGGTTACAAGACAAGCATCATTGATTAAATATTTAATCGAAATATTGTCTGTTGCATCAACAATGATGTCGTATTTTTCAAATAAAGAAAGTGCATTTTTTCCAGACAATTTCTCCGCAAAAACATTCACTTTAATCTGCGGATTCAGTTCTGAAATCATTGCTTTTGCTTCAGTCGCTTTTCCTTTTCCAACCGCTGAACTTTTGTAAATTACTTGTCTATGAAGATTCGAAATCTCAATAAAATCATCATCTACAATTCCGATTTCGCCAACTCCCGCCGCAGCCAAATAAGGTAAAATAGCAACACCCAAACCTCCAGCACCAATTACCAAAACTTTAGCTTTCAGCAATTTGTACTGACCAACATCTCCAATTTCAGGAAGTATGATTTGTCTGTTATATCTCGCGGCTCCATTCATAATTTTATTTTTATCCGCCAGCAAATGGTGGCAATAATGCTACAATATCGCTAGTTTGTAAAGTGTAATCAGCTGCTTTTGAAACTATTTTCTGATTTACTGCAACGCTAAAAGTCAATGATTCAAACTCGTATTTTTCGTTTAAATCTTGCAATAATTTTTGCAATGATAATTCTTCCGAAAAAGATAGTTTTTCGAATTCACATTTTGTTTTTTCAGCGACAGCTCCAAAATATTTAACCTCGATCATTTTTATAAATTTAAATTTTGAAAAATGAATTCATCATCAAAATGCTCTTGAAAATATTCAGTCAGTTTTGATGTATTTTTCACTACTTCACCAATCACGATAATGGCTGGTGATGAAATATTCTTTTCGGATACCAATTTAGTGATTGTACTTATAGTTCCTATCACTTTTTGTTCTGAATTTTTCGTACCGTTTTGAATAATTGCAATCGGGAGATCATCCGTTCTATTTTCTTGATAAATCGCAATGATTTCTTCTAACTTATGCATTCCCATCAAAATTACCACCGTAGCAGCCGATTTTGATGCTAAATGTATATCTTTCGATAATTCGTGATTAGAAGTTGTTCCTGTAATTACCCAAAAACTTTCTGCTATTTTACGCTGTGTCAAACTGATTCCTGCTGTAGCGGGAACGCCCAAAGCAGAAGAAATTCCTGGAACAACTGCTGTTTCTAAACCAAATTTTACCGCATAATCAATTTCTTCGCTTCCTCTTCCAAAAACGAAAGAATCGCCTCCTTTTAATCGTACAACATGACCGTAACGATTTGCCATTGAAACAATCAATTCGTTAATCTGATCTTGTGTATAAGCGTGGCAACCCAAACGTTTTCCAACAAAAACAATTTCTGCATTTGACGCATATTCTAATAATTCTTCGTTTACCAAAGCATCGTACAAAACTACATCGGCGCTTTCTAAAGCCTTAATTGCTTTTAGCGTAATCAATTCAACGTCGCCTGGACCTGCGCCTACAATCGTCAATTTTGGTGTTTTTAAATTTCGCATAGTCTTTTATGTTAAATTGATATTCAGGTCGTTTAATTCATCAGCTGAATTAATATTAGTCAAATGATAATTTTCACTTTCTTCTATATTGATAATCTGATGCGGAAGCTTTGCCAGCAAATCCATCATTTTTAACTCATTTGAATCAATTGCTTCTTTAATAACAGGAACAATGTTTTTTGAATAAATCCCGATTAAAGGATGTGTTTTACTTTCTGATGCAAAAACTGTAATTCCTGCTTCTTGTGTATGTTTTGAAATTAATTCCTGTAATAACTCGGTTGAAATTAACGGAATATCACAGCTTAAAATCAGATTAAATTCGGTTTCAGAATGCGATAATGCCGTGTAAATTCCGCCTAATGGGCCTTTATCTACAATTAAATCTGGAATTTTTTCGTATTCCAAATAGTCGTATTCTTTTGATGCTGTAATCAGCTTAATTTGATCTGTTATTGGTAAAATCGCCTGAATGATGTGCTCAATAAATGGCTTATCTTGAAACAAAACCAATCCTTTTTCTGACTGCATTCTGGTGCTTTTTCCTCCGCAAAGAATAAATACTGTTAGTGTTTCCATTGTCTTTGTATTTCAGGTTTAAAGTTGAAATGCGTTTTTTTACCGCAAAGTGCGCTAAGTTTTTTTTACTTAACTTTTAAATTAAGTTCGCAAAGCTTTGCGTGCTTTACTATTCTCAAAACCGCTTTTATAAAACTTTGCGTGTTTTGCGGTTAAAATTCAATTTATTTTCAAGGAAAAATCAATTTAACACTTGCCATTAAAATCACTGTTCCTAATACCATTTTTAATGTTCTATTCGAAAAAGAACCGCTTCCGTAAAAACCTCCTAACATTCCTCCGACAACTGCAATTGGAACTAAGTAAAAACTTTCCATCGGAATTGTTTTTCCTCCTAAAAAGAATCCTAACATTCCGGCTGTTGAATTCACAAAAATGAATAGACTCGAAACCGCTGCTGATTCTTTTACTGATGCCCATCCTAAAAATAATAGAATCGGACTTAAAATAATTCCGCCGCCAATTCCTAACATTCCAGATAATAATCCGATTGCAAAACCAATTGCTAAAGCAAACGGAAGATTTATTTTTACTTCTTCTTTTTCTTTAAAATTAAATACTCCAAACAATCTCAAGGCTGCAAAAACCAATACAATTCCTAAAACAATTTTATAAATCGCATTATCTAAGGTTATAAAACCTCCAACAAACGCCGCGGGAATCGATGCAATCGCAAACGGATAAAAGAGCTTGGGCTTGAAATAATTATTTTTATAATAAAATAAAAACGAAATACTCGACACGAACAAATTCAATAACAAAGCTGATGGTTTCATAATCGAAACCGGGAAAGCAAAAATGCTCATCAATGCTAAATATCCCGAAGCTCCGCCATGCCCAACGCTTGAATATAAAAATGCAATTACAATTAAGGCGAAACTGAATAATAGTATATTTTCGGAATTTAGGAGGTTCATTTGGTATTTGTTTGTTTCAGGTTTAAAGTTTCAAGTCATTCAGCTATATGTTTTTATTTACATACTGCTTTTCATCTTTAATAACTAAAATCTTTTTTCTTAGCGCTTTATTCTATTTTCTTAAAATCTAATCAATTGGCAATAATGTTACCAATTGCCCTTTTTTATAATTTTCAATATCTTCTGGAACAATTAATAAACTGTTTGCAACTGCAAATGTGTTTAGCATTGCAGAACTTTGTCCATCTAAAACCGTTACGCTTGTTTCGTCGTATTTTGCTTTTAAAAACAATGTTTTTCCAGTATTGTTTTTTATTTCTGAGTTTAATTTTCGAACTACTTTCGGTTTGTGAATTTCCGAATATCCAATTCTGTTTTTCACCGCCGGAGCAACATAAATATAAAAATTAGTCAATGATGACGCCGGATTTCCCGGAAGCGCAAAGACTAAAGTTTCATTTTTAGATCCAAAAAACATTGGCTTTCCTGGCTTTTGATTGATTTTATAAAAAAGTTCTTTTACATCGTTTTGCAATAATGCTTCTTTTACAAAATCATAATCTCCAACTGAAATTCCGCCAGAAATAAGAACGATATCATATTTTTTTAAAATCCCTTGCAACGCTTTTTTTGTTGCTTTCAGATTATCTTTTACTCTGTAAACTTTCGTTTTTTCAATTCCGATAGTTTGAAGCGCTGCTTCTAACATAACTGAATTGCTTTCGTATATTTTCCCTTTTTTTAGCTTCTCACCTGCCTGAACTAGTTCATTTCCTGTTACTAAAATCGCTAATTTCGGTTTCTTATAAACCTCAACTTCTGTAATTCCCAGACAAGCCAAAAAACCAATTGCTGCAGGTGTAATCAAAGTATTGGCTTCAAAAACAACCTCATCTTTAGCAATCTGTTCTCCTTTTGGACGAACATTTGACAATTTCTCTGGCATTGTAGCAATTAAAATCGAATCTTTATTTGCCATCACATGTTCCTGCATTACCACTGTATCAGCATCATCTGGAACATAAGCTCCTGTAAATATTCTAATTGCTTCAGTTGCTTTCAGTTTTATATTTGAATGATCTCCAGCCTGAGAAATTCCAACAACATCATATTGATGGCGAATACTGTGTGTAAACGCATATCCGTCCATCGCTGATTGGCGAAATGGAGGCATATTGATTGGCGAAATCACTTTTTCTGCTAAAACATATCCTAAAGCTTTGCGTACCGAAATATTCTTTGTTGGCATTTTAGTACTATTCGCTTCAATAATTGCTATGGCTTCTTCAACTTTAATCATTATGCTGGTGTATATTTAAAAGCAAAAAATACTTATTACAAATATAAGTATTTTTACTTAGTTAAAATCATTAAAAAACCTTAATTCTTTAAAAAATATAAATTTAGCGTAATTAATGCAAATAGATTCATAAAAAACCAAAATAGCTTTTTGAAATTAAGAATTTCATTTTATTTGTTTCTGAAATTTCCCTTTGGAAGATAATAAAGCCAAGCAAACCCAATTAAAAATAAGATCGCAGAAGCTATAAAAGCGGGAATTAAAATCTCTTTATTATTATCTAATGCATTGTTTAATGATGCATACAAAAGCCAAATTTGAATGCTTACATTTAAAATCAGAATAAAGATAAGTGTCGAAAGTATGTTGTTCAATTTATTCGGATTCGCTCTGTTTTGGCTTCTTCTAAATGTGCTCATAATTCAAAATTTAAATTAGCTTTCTTTTTTCTCAATTAATGCTTTTACAAAAACAGCATTTTCTTTAAAAACTACCTCCAATTGTGGTAAAGCTCTCGGTGGAGGCCCAGCAATTACATCTCCCGTCATGGCATCAAACGATCCTTCGTGACATGGGCAATGTATAATTCCTGTTCCTGGTTTATAAAAAACAGAACACGAAAGATGCGTACATTTTTGTTCGTAAGCTCTAAATTCACCACTTTCTAAATGAATTAAAATATACGGAATTGTACTTCCTTCTAAAACAAAACCTCTCGTTCCTCCAACAGGAACATCTTCTTTATTACAAATAAAATGCTCGCCTTGCACTTCTTCCTTTGGCAATAAAAAAGCTTTTGCAGTCACAAATCCAGTTCCCACCATTAAGCCTCCAGAAACAAAAGTTAAGAATTTGGCAAAATCGCGTCGACTGACCTGGGTTGATTCTTGTTTTTTTATTGGAAAATCTTTTTTCCAGTTTTCATTTAAATTATCTTCTTTAGACATGATTTGTCATTTAATAAATTCGTAATTCTGTACTGCCTTTTGGCATCATAATATTGACTTTGGTTTTCACTTTTTCTTTTCCAAAAATGAAATTATTAATTGGTGTGCTGTTTGGTCTCATTTCTTCAATTTGTTCTCTGGTGCCATAAAACAAAGCACCGCTAGGGCAAACTGTTGCACACATTGGTTTTTTCCCTACGCTAGTTCTATCATAACACATGGTGCATTTCATCATCAAATCGTATTCTTCGACTTTTTTCGGTACGCCAAACGGACATGCCATTACGCAATTTGAACAACCAATACATCTTTCTGTGCTTGCCGTGTGAACTACGCCAAATTCATCTTGTGAAATAGCGTCTGCGGGACAAACATTGGCACAAACTGGATCTTCGCAATGCATACAAACTTGAACTGTAGTCTGAATAGTTGCCGCGCGATCTACATAATTTACACTGATTAAAGTTTGCTGCCCATTGGTTTCACACTCAGCGCAAGCCATCTCGCAAGCTTTACAGCCAATGCAGCGTTGCATATCTACAAAAAATTCTTCGCTGGTATTAAAATTCGTTAAATTCATACTATTCTTTTTATAGATTAAACACTTGCATAAGCTTCAGATTCTTTTGCTGGCGGGGCAATTGCCCCTTGCGGAAATAATTGGCAGGCACAGACTTTAAACTCAGGAATTTTAGAAATTGGATCCAAAGTTCCTGGTGTTAGCTGATTTGCAGATTTGTGTCCCGGCCAGTGATACGGAATGAAAACAGTATCTTTTCTAATAGTTTCTACAATATTTGCTGGAAAAATCCCTTCGCCTCTACGCGTTACTACTCGAACTAATTCACGTTGTTTAATATTATATTTTGTGGCCATTTCTGGATGGATTTCGACCATTGGTTCCGGAAACTGATCCACTAATTTTCCAATTCTTCGGGTTTGCGTTCCACTCAAATATTGCGAAACTACACGTCCAGTTGTCAGTGTTATTGGATATTCATCATCGGTAACTTCACCCGGAAGTTTATATGGCGCGGGATTAAAATGCGCTTTCCCGTCAGGTGTTTTAAACTTTTTATCTTCCCAAAGTCTTGGTGTTCCTGGATGATCTTCAGTTGGACAAGGCCAGAAAACGCCCATATTATCTTCTACTTTTTTATATGTGATTCCGAAATAATCTGCTGTACCTCCTTTTGAAGCTACACGTAATTCATTGAAAATTTCTTCGCTATTATTGTAAGTAAATTTATCTTTTTCGCCCAAACGTTCAGCAATTTCTAATAAAATCGAAGTGTCTGTTCTTGCTTCACCCGGTGGCGTAACGGCTTGCCTGATTCGAATAACGCGTCCTTCTGCAGAAGTTGTTGTTCCTTCTTCTTCTTCCTGTAAAGAGCCTGCTAAAACAATATCCGCATGTCTTGCAGTTTCATTCAAGAAGAAATCAATACATACATAAAACTCTAATTTTTCTAAAGCTGATCGCACATAATTATTGTTTGGAAGCGAAACCAACGGATTAAAACAAATAGAAATTAAGCCTTTTATTTCATCTCTATGAATTGCTTCGATAATTTCGTAAGCTGTGAGTCCTTTTCCTGGTAAATCTTTTTCATCAATTCCCCAAACTTCAGAAATATATTTTCTATGTTCTGGATTTTCAATATCTCTGTTTCCTGGCAATTGATCGCATTTATGTCCGTGCTCCCTGCCACCCTGACCATTTCCTTGTCCTGTAATTGTTCCGTAACCACAATACGGTTTTCCGATTCTTCCAGTTGCTAAAACCAAATTGATACAGCCTACAACATTATCTACGCCTTTTGAATGGTGCTCAATTCCTCTTGCATGCAATAAAAAGCTAGTTTTTGCTTTTCCCCATAATTCGGCAGCAGCTTTTATTTTTTCCTTGTCAATTCCAGTTACTTCTTCTGCCCATTCTAAAGTATAATCTTTTACGGCATCAATTGTTTCTTGAAATCCAGATGTATAATTATCGATAAAATCATGATCGAGCATATCGTGATCTACCAAATATTTCAACATTGCGCCATATAAAGCCGAATCTGTTCCGGGTTTTACATCAAGATGAATATCGGCAGTTCTAGCCAGCGGAATCATTCTTGGATCTATAACAATCAATTTTGCGCCACGATCTCTGGCTTTCCAAATCCAATGAGTAAGAGTTGGAAATGTTTCACTGATATTGGCGCCTGTTACAATAATGACTTCAGCATATTCTAAATCAGAATAATTGTTTGAAGCTCGGTCTAAACCAAATGCTTTTTTATTTCCTGCACCAGCGCTTACCATACAAAGTCTGCCGTTATAATCCAGATTTCTTGTTTTTAAGGCAACGCGGGCAAACTTTCCAACTAAATAACTTTTTTCATTGGTTAATGAAACGCCAGAAAGCATTGAGAATGCGTGTTTTCCGTATTTCTCCTGAATTCTTTTTATTTCAGAAACCGTTTTGTCCATCGCGTCATCCCAGGAAACTTTCTCAAAACCTTTTCCTTCTACTCTTTCTATTGGATGCAAAAGACGATCTGGATGATTATTTTGAAGATAACGCTGTACTCCTTTTGGGCATAAACGACCTTCATTAAAAGGAAATTCCATCCATGGCTCAAAACCTACAACTTTGTTTTCTTTCACCATTAATTGAATGCCGCATTGCATACCACAGAAACAGCAATGCGTTTTTACAACTTCATCTGGTTCATCTCTTCCTGCATAACCGTCTACTGGCGCGTAGTTTAAATGCGGTCCAAAGTCATCTATTATTTTCTCTATTGATACTGGTAGTTTTGCCATTTTTTTTAGTTTTCAGTCTCAGTCCCAGTGTCAGTTTAAATTGTAAACCGCTAAATGTGACTGCATACTTTTTATTAGTTTTCAGTTTTCAGTCTCGGCCTCAATTTAATCTGTAAACTGAATACTGCTACTGAATACTTTTTAAATAAATTATCCAAATAAATTACCGCCTTCTAATCTGGCTTTTAAATGTGCTTGTGCTAAGCGCGATCTTTTTCCCTCAGGACTTAAATCAAGATGAGAAGTTCCATCTTCATGAGTAAAATCGAAACCTAATTGTTTGGTTACAATTTTTAAATCTTCGATATGAAGTTGAGTTGCAAATTCATCGCCTGTATGAGGGCAAACAGCCATTCCTTTTTTAATTCCCTCTTGCTTATAAATATGTGCTCCAATTTGCGCGGGACGCTGAATGATGTGGAAGAATTTCCCAAACGGAATCCAAAGCAAAAACATAATTACTGTTACACAATGAATTACAGCGAGAAAATCATAAGCGAAACCTTTCATGAATTGATACGAATAAGTCAAACACAATCCAGTAACGGAAATCGCTATTAATAAAATAAGAGGCAATAAATCACCCTCAAATGTTTGTGTTGCAATAAGTCCAGGATTGGTTAATCTTCTTCTTAAATAATAAACTGAACCAATTATAACAAGCCATGAAGACCAGTTTAATGCATGAAAAATCAGAAATGCTAAAAATGAATTTATTTGAAAATCCATCATTTTGAATCCGAAGAAATGTGCTTCGTAAATGGAAATGGAATTGGGTGCTAATGTAAAATGAATCCATCCAAATGTTAGCGGAATTGTAATCGCAAAAGCGGATAAACATCCTATGGCAATACAAAAATGGGCAAACCAGCGCCATTTGCTTCTCGGATAAATAAATCTCTGAACTAAAATATTCTGTACCGATTCTTTTCCTAAAAACCATAAATGTGAAAACACTTTTCCGGTAAAAAGAAATTTAAGACTCCTTTTAAAGTACATCCAAGTTGGAGGTCTTTGAAGCCAAACTGTGTATCGATAAACGATTCCAAAGAATGCAAATACAGTTCCGAAGAGGTATGTTACGAGAGCAGCATCAAAATTTTGCAACTGCCTTGAACCGTAAAATACTAGTATAATTGTAAGTATAGAAACCAGTGATGCAACCAGTAAAGCTTTGGTATTAAACGTTTTCTTTTTCATCCTTAATTTTTATTTTAATGATTACTTCTTTAACTTGGTTTCTCGCAATTCTTACGATTGTAAAACCACCAATTGATACCTGTAGCTAATATAGTAAAAAAAGAAACACCAATAAAGAATTGATTTACAGTACCATTAGCCGAAATATTATTTCCTATTAATTTAGAAAAGATAAATGGCCCAAATGCCGCAATTGCAGCTGTCCAACCAATAACTCCTGCTGCCTGACGAGGATTCTCTTTAAAAATAATTGGATATTGTCTGAAGGTTCCAGCATTTCCAATTCCGGTAAAAAAGAACATTGCTAAAATTACTGCTACAAAAAGAGGAAACTGATCCATACTTGTCGGTGCAACTAATCCTTGAGTTACTAAAATAATAGCTCCTGCCAAAATTCCTAAACCTGTTATGGTTGTCAATACGGCTCCTCCTACTTTATCTGCAACAAATCCAAAAGCAATTCGGCTGGCAGAACCTATTAACGGTCCATAAAAAGCATATACTAAAGGATCTGGCGCATTTGGAAAATCTCCATATAAAAATTTAATCATTAATGGAAAAGCGGCAGATAAACCTGCAAAAGTTCCAAAAGTCATTACGTATGTAATTGTACAATACCAAGTATGTTTATTTGAGAAAATATCCAATTGCTCTTTTACAGAAGCCTTCATCGGTATACTTCTTAAATAAAACCAGCTTATAAATGCCATAATTATTAGAAATGGCGCGTACCAAAATGCTGCAGATTGCAAATAAATTGGTTTGTTTTTTACCGCTGTATTTTCGGCGCTAATGTTGTTTATTATTTTCTCTGCTAATTTTGGATTTGCATTTGCAATCGCTTTTGCTTTTGCCTTAACAGGAAGTGAAGCAAAAACAACCGCATTGTCTTGCGAGTTCACGGCCGTACTTACAGAATCAACAATGTTTTTCTTTACATTAGAAAGAATTTTCGTTTGTACTTGACTATCTAAAGCAACAAAAACTTCTTTTTGTTTTTCAATTGAAGAATTTTGGAAAACAGTTAACGTTTCTTTCGGATCGATGCTTGTAAAAACGGTCGAAGCTCCAAAAATTCCGACGCTTATTACTAATGGCGTAACGAATTGTGCTATTGAAACACCAAAATTTCCAATTCCTGCCTGAATTCCTAATGCAGTTCCTTTTAATCTTTGAGGAAAAAACAAACTTGTACTTGGCATATAAGAAGAAAAATCTCCACCGCCAAAACCAGTTGTAAAAGCCAAAACTGCAAAAACCCAGAAAGGCGTATTTACATTCATAATTGCAAAACCAATTCCGATTACGGGAATTAATTTAATTGCTGTCGCCAAAGAAATAATATGTCGCGTTCCAAAAATAGGAAGCAGAAATGTGTGAATAATTCGCAATAATCCGGCAGCTAATCCCGGTATTGCAGTTAACCAAAAAAGCTGATCTTTAGAAAAATTAAATCCTAATCCAGGCAGTTTTACTGCTATAACACTCATCATGAACCATGAGGCAAATGATAATACTAATGTAATTGTTGTAATTGTTAAAGTTCTCCATGCAATTTTACTTCCGTCAGAATTCCAATATGCTTCATCTTCGGGGTTCCATTTGTCTAACCAAGTTTTCATCTCTATTTCAATTTAATTTTTAATGATTGTCTTCTATTTCTCTTGTAAAATCGGGTGATTTACTTCGCATCGCATTTATGATTGTTCTGTGCATCCATACTAAACAAAGAACAGAAACCAGAAATATGAATATCCATGAGCTTGTCCAGAGTCCAGTATAAGTGAGAAGATAGCCAAAGATTATTGGACCGAAGAAACCTCCTAATCCACCAATCAAACCAACCATTCCGCCCACTACTCCAACTTCATTAGGAAAATATTCTGGAATGTGTTTGTAAACAGCCGCTTTTCCAATACCCCAAGAAATTCCTATCAGCGTTACCAAAACAACGTACACCCAAAGATTGGCGCTGAAGTTGATTTGGGTAATTCCTTTTGCTAATAATTCTTTCTTTTTTACTTCCTGATTTTGTTTTACAATGATTTCCTGCCAAGATTTTTTTACAGGGAAAACAGAAGATTCGCTATTTATTTCCAGATCTTTTTTAGTGTTGATTTGATGTGATTTTCCGTTGACTATTATTTTATCTGCCGAAATTTCTGTTACCGTCCCATTACTTAAAGACATAACTCCAGGGCCCGCAGTGAAGATTTCCATTTTTGGAAACATCAATAAAAAACTGATTACGATTGATGAGCCCAAAACCCAATACATCACTTTTCTCGCTCCAAATTTATCTGAGAGATAACCTCCAAAAGCCCTTATAACTCCTGATGGAAGACTGAACATTGTAGCAAACATACCGCCCATTACTAAAGTGGTATTGTAGACATTCATGAAATTTGGAAGAAGCCACTGCGAGTAGGCTACAAAAAATCCGAAAACTAAAAAGTAATACGCACCAAAGCGCCACACTCTGACCTTTTTAAGCGGAGACATAAGTTCTCCCATAGTTTTTGAAATACCATGATTGGTTTTGTTTTTAGCAAAAACAATAAAAAGAATTCCGATAATTACTAGTATGGATGCGTATATAACTGGAAGCATTTTCCAGCCGTTAAGTGGGTCACTTTCAGATAAATTATTTAATAAGGTAGGCGCAATAAAAGTGGTAATGGCTGCACCGGCATTTCCCATTCCGAAGATTCCTAAGGCTCTTCCTTGCCATTCTTTTGGATACCAAATTGAAGTGTATCCTATCCCAACGGCGAAACTGGTTCCAACTAATCCGAAGAAAAAACTTAGAACTGCAAAACTCCAAAAGGAATTTGCAAAAGGAAGTAAAAAAAGCGGCACAGAACATAGGAGTAGTAAAACCGAAAAAACATATTTGCCACCATACTTATCTGTTAAAATTCCTATTGGCAGTCTGAAAACAGAACCTGAAAGAATAGGAATTCCGAGAAGCCAACCAATTTCTACTACAGTAAAATTGAATATTCCTTTATCAGCCAAAAAAGTGATCAAAACGCCATTTAATGTCCAACATGCAAAACATACGGTAAAAGCTAAGGTATTAAGAAATAAAATTCGGTGAGATTGAGACAAATTATTCATAAACTATGTAGATTACCTGAATATAATCGAGTGATTATCATCAATTATGCAAGCAAAATTATAGTCTCAATCTGATAATTTATATGACATATATCATATAAAAGATATTTTTATCTTATTTTAAAACATCCTAAATAACAGAAAATGAATACCTTTTAAAATAGAAAAAGCCTTTTCTGTATTTAGAAAAGGCTTTTTCTGTTTTTATAAATCTATTTTAATGTTTTCGATCCATATCTTTAGCAAATTCTGGTGATTTCTCTTTCATCAAATTCACAACAACACGATGCATCCATATTAAACAAATAAGAGAAACTGCCAAAATAAACATCCATGAACTTGTCCAGAAACCAGTTGTACTTAAAAGATAACCGAAGATAATTGGTCCAACAAATCCACCTAAACCGCCGAGTAAGCCAACCATTCCACCTACAACGCCAACTTCATTTGGAAAATAATCCGGAATATGTTTATACACCGCTGCAGAGCCAATTCCCCACGCAGAACCAATCAGAATTACTAAAACTAAATAAATCCAAATATTGGCTTCAAAATGAATTTGGGTAATTCCTTCTGCCAATAAATCTTTCTTTTGAACTTGCTGATTCTGCTCTACTACAACTTGTTGCCAAGACTTTTTTGATGGGAAAAATTTGCTGTGTGCAGCATTTTTATCTTCTTGAATTATCGGATAGGTTTTATCGCCAATAACAATTTTATCGTTTGAAACTTCGGTAACTGTTCCCGCTTTTGCTGCTGTAATACCAGAACCAGATGTTGTAATATCCATTTTTGGAAACATCAGCAGAAAACTTAAAACAACTGAAGAACTCAAAACCCAATACATTACTTTTCTCGCACCAAAACGATCAGATAAAAATCCGCCATAAGCTCTAATAACTCCAGATGGCAAACTAAATATGGCAGCAAAAATTCCACCCATAACCAAAGTCGTATGATATACGTTTAAAAAATTGGGAAGCAACCATTGCGAAAATGTTACAAATGAACCAAAAACAAGAAAATAATATAATCCAAAACGCCAAACTCGGATACTTTTAAGCGGTGTAAAAACTTGATTTATTGTTTTAGGTGCTGCTTCAATTTTTTTATTTTTTGTAAAAATCAAAAAAACAATTCCCATAGCAAGCAAAACACTTGCATAAATAATTGGAAGCCATTTCCAGCCATTTTCTGGATCATTTTCCGAGAATTTTGTCAGTAATGTCGGCGCTAGAAAAGTAGTCAGTGCAGCGCCAGAATTTCCCATTCCGAAAATACCTAAGGCTCTTCCTTGCCATTCTTTTGGATAATAAACTGAAGTATAGCCTACGCCAATGGCAAAACTAGTTCCTACCATTCCGAATAAAAAACTCAAAATCGCAAACGTCCAGAAATTATAAGCAAAAGGTAAAAGAAATAATGGAATTGAACTCAAGATTAATAAACAAGAAAAAACCGGTTTCCCTCCAAATTTATCTGTGAGAATTCCCATTGGCAAACGCATTACCGAACCTGTTAAAATCGGAATCCCGAGAAGCCACCCTATCTCGACGACACTCCATTCAAAAATACCACGATCGTTTAAAAAAGTTACTAATACTCCATTTAACGTCCAGCAGGCAAAACAAATTATAAATGCTAACGTATTGAAAAAAAGAATGCGATGTGATTGGGAAAGATCAGACATAGAAAAATAGTGTTAGAATTATTACTGAAAAATTTAACCTATAAATCAATATTGCAGAAATATTTCAATTTTCCTGCTAAAAATAAGAATGTATTAAAATTAGAAAAAAAACAGTTAAAACACTAATAATAAACAATATAACAAAATTTAAAATTATTGCTAAATAACTTACTATCGTTTGCCTTAAATTGTGTATCAACTCATTCTGAAACATTTACAAGACGTTTTTAGAGCTTTTACATATCTTACAAAGTATTAAAAACAAGCATTTTAAATGTAAAATACTACAATTTTGCACTTCAATTAAAAAATAAATTAACATTTTTTTTAAATCAAACAACACATACAATCACTTAAAAAACAAGGCATTAAGAATTGTTTTTTAAGTGATTTCCAATTCTAAAAAAGACTTTTTTCAAAAAAAATCGTCTAAACTTTTGGTTTTTATTATATAAAATTTAACTTTGTCTATAGGATTAGTAGAGTTTAAAATAATATTTCCAACTATAAAAAACTATTATTGTGAAAACAACAGAAAGCATATCGCGTTACATTCTTCCTAAAAAATACACTTATAGCACTATTTGTTATATGTGTATCTGTTGTTAATAATCTACTTTCATTTTGTTTGCCTTTATAATTCATATCGAAGCAAAACATAAAAAACATCACCAAAAATATTTAATGAATTTTAACCAAGAAATCTCTCCAATGCATTCAGATGTATTGGATCAGATTCTTGAAACCATATCTATTATTCAACAAATTAAATAACTAACAACTAAAAAGACAAAAATGAAAACAATGCAAAGCTGTTGCTGTAAATAAAAAAAGCCATTTCTGCGGCAACAGAAATGGCAAGGCTTAAAGAACATTTATCACTAAATCAAGAACACTTTTAGAGTGCTGTATAAACAGTGCTCAGGGCGTCTTGTTAATTACTTAAAACCAACACAAAGAAATGAAAAAAAAGTTAAACATACACATACTGCTGTTTCTACTCTTGATAACGGCAGGAATACAAGCCCAGAATACCACACCTCTTATTCAATCCAAACTAGACGGAACTGTAGTAGACGCTATTACAAATCAGCCCATTATAGGTGCATCAGTAACCATTAAAGGAACAACTCACGGTGTTGTGACAGATGCAGAAGGAAAATTTTATTTTCAGACGGGACAGAAATTTCCCTACACATTGATTGTAAGCTACATTGGATATAAAAAATTGGAAGTCATTGTTGAGAAAAATCCAGTAATTATTAATCTTAAAGAAGAACGCCAAGAACTAGACGAATTGGTAGTTGTAGGTTACGGAACTCAGAAGAGAAAAGACATTACAGGATCTGTAGCTTCGGTTCCAAAAGCCAATTTATCTCAGGTAACTTCATCAGCAGATAATCTTTTAAGAGGTGCTGTGGCTGGAGTTGTAGTTACACAAAGTTCTGGACGTCCAGGTGCTTCTTCTAGTGTTCGCATTCGTGGAGGAAACTCTATTACTGCTGGTAATGAACCACTTTATGTTGTTGACGGAATTTTAATTTACAACGATAATAGCAACAGTGGAGCTGGAGTAACTTATGCTGGGGCAACCGTAAACGTTCTATCGACCATTAATCCAGCTGATATAGAATCTATTGAAGTTCTGAAAGACGCTTCGGCAACAGCGATTTATGGTTCTCGAGGTGCTAATGGTGTCGTTATTATAACGACCAAAAAAGGAACAAAAGGACAAGATAATATCTCGTACCAAGGTTATTTCGGTTTCCAGAATATTTCAAAAAAACTGAGATTAATGAATGCCAGCGAATGGGCAAGTTTAAGAAACGATGTTCAGGCAAGTATTGGCCAAGCTCCTTCTTTTTCTCCTGAACAAATTGAAGCTTTAAAAACTTCTGGAAATTACGATTGGCAATCGGCAGCCTTTGTAACTGCGGCACCTGTACAAAACCATAATTTATCATTTTCTGGCGGAGATGAAAAATCAAGATATGCAGTTTCTGCAGGGTATTTTGATCAAGATGGTATTGTTTTAGGATCAGATTTCAAACGTATTTCTCTGCGAGCCAACTATGAAAGAAACTATTCTCAGAAATTCAAATTTGGGGTAAATGCTAATTATACCAACTCGATTGCAAATGGTGTCGGTACAAATGGCGGCGCGGGAGCTGGAAGGAATCCAAATCCATTGGTTAGCGTTGTTTTAACTGCTCCGGTTGTTCCAATCAAAAATGCGGATGGCAGTTACAATGTAACGAACAATCCTTATGCAACTTCCGTAAATGGTTATGTTCCGAATCCGATTAACGATTTGGATAACACAACCAACGAAACCAAATTAAACAGAATTCTAACTAGTTTATTTGGCGAGTATAAATTCAATAAAGAATTAACGGCAAAAGTTGCTGTAAGCGGTGATGTTTTGAATACGAAACAAAACTATTACGCGCCTTCAAACACTACTACAGGTGCAGGAACAAAAGGTTTGGCTTCTATTGGAGAAAGATTAGTAAGTTCTGTTCTGAATGAAAATACGCTGAATTATAATACTCATTTTGGCGCAGATCATAAGTTTTCTGCTTTGGGCGGTTATACGCTTCAATATACAAAAGGCGAAGTTGTGAATGCTGGAGCGCAGACTTTTGTTAATGATGCCAATACTTACAATGCCATTCAAGATGGTGTTCCTGTAAAACCGTATAGTGATGCTTACGAAAGTGTTCTGAAATCTTGGCTGGCGAGAGTAAATTATTCTTATAAAGGAAAATACAATTTCACTTTATCTGGACGTGCAGATGGTTCTTCAAGATTTGGTTCAGAATCGCTTTGGGGTTATTTCCCTTCTGCTGGATTTTCTTGGAATATTACTGACGAAGAATTTGCCAACAATATTAAAGGTGTAACGGAAGCAAAATTGAGAATTACAGCAGGAACTACAGGAAACCAAGAAATTGGAAATTATCTTCCGTTGGCTTCAATGGGATCTGTAAACTATTCTTTTGGAGGAACATTATACACCGGTTTAGCTCCTACCCGATTGTCAAATCCAGATTTGAAATGGGAAAAAACAAATCAGTATAACGTTGGATTGGATTTATCATTATTAGATCGAAAAATCAATTTTGTTTTTGATGTGTATTACAAAAAGACAAAGGACCTATTAATCAACGTTCCAGTGCCATTGAGTTCTGGTTATGCAACAGTTCTTCAAAATATTGGTGGAGTTGAAAATAAAGGTTTTGAAGTTGGTTTAACAACTGAAAACATTAAAACAGAAAACTTCGCGTGGAACTCGAACATCGTATTTTCTTTAAATAGAAATAAAGTTACCGAAATCGGAAATGGTGTAAACGAATTTTTTCCTGTAGTGCCAAACGGATCTTTGCTACAACAACAGCCCGTAATTGTAAAAGTAGGGTTGCCTTTAGGAACTTTTTGGGGATATAGAACCAACGGAATTTTCCAGACTCAGGAAGAAGTTAACACACAGCCAAAAATCAACAGTTTGGCAAATACCAAAGTCGGAGATAGAAAATATGTTGATACCAACGGAGATGGTGTAATTACCGCTCTTGATAAAGGAAACTTAGGCACTTCTCAGCCAAAATTTGTGGGAAGCTTCAGCAATACAGTTTCATACAATGATTTTGATCTGAATTTCTCTTTTCAAGGAGCATACGGCGGAAAAATCTTCAATGCTTTAAATCAGCAGTTAGAAATTTCTACCCTTGGAACCAATGCTGCAGCGACTTTAAATGACCGCTGGACACCAACAAATCCGAGTAACGAAATTCCTAGAGCTTCTAGTTCACCGCTAGGAATTGTTTCTGAACGCTATGTTGAAGATGCTTCTTTCCTCAGATTGAAATTAATCACATTAGGATACACTTTACCTAAAAGCGTTTCTAAAAAACTGGGAACAAAAAGCGTAAAAGTTTACATCTCAGCAGAAAACTTAATTACATGGACAAAATACACTGGCTACGATCCAGAAGTAAGTTCATACGAACAAAACAACTTATATCCGGGAATTGATTTTGGTTCTTATCCAAACTCAAAAACATTCATCTCGGGCTTGAACGTAACATTCTAAGTAAAAAAACATCAAAATGAAAAAGATCATTATAACATTCCTTTTAAGTGCCGGCCTATTTGTATCGTGCACGGAGCTTGAGGTAACTCCAAACTCTTTTGTAACCGAAGACAATTATTTTATCACTCAAGATGATGCTGTTGCAAGTGTAACTGCTGTTTACGCTTCGCTGAGCCTTGATCCAGGTGAACAAAGTTTGTTTGGAAGAAACCTTTATTTCCTAACTGATATGGGGTCTGATTACGCAGCTGCAGGAGTTTCTGCGACAAACCCGCAAGTTAGAGCAATGAGCAGTTTAACGCACGATGCTACTAATGACCGCGTTCAGGTGGCATGGAGACAAATTTATAACGGAATCAATAGAGCCAATGTTTCTATTGACAATATTCCGAAAGTGTCTGGTTCTGAAGTAATCAAAACAAGATTGATTAACGAAGCTAAATTTATCAGAGCATTGCTTTACTTTCAAGCAGTTCGTCTTTGGGGTGGAGTTCCGATTGTTTTGCACGAAGCAACTTCTATCAATTTAGGAGATTTAAAAACAAATCGCTCTACAGTTGACGAAGTGTACGCTCAAATCGTTAAAGATTTAACTGATGCTGAAGCTTTACCAAAGACATATACAGCAGCAGATGCTGGACGCGCAACTTCTGGTGCCGCAAAAGCAATTTTAGCTAAAGTTTATTTGACTAGAAAAGACTGGCCAAATGCTATTTCAAAAGCAAGAGAAGTTATTGACGGCGGTTACGGATATGCTTTGTTTGAAGATTTTCAAGATATTTTCACTAAAACAAAAAAGAACGGAAAAGAGCATATTTTCTCTGTTCAGTTTGAACCAAATCAAGCTGGAAATGGTTCTAGCGGAAGTACTTTTCAGGCGACATCTTTTACAGGATTTACAGCAACAGAACCAGCAGATATTATCTCAGACGTTGCATTGTTTTATGATATCTATGCACCGGGAGATAAAAGAAGAGATGTGAGTTATGCGAAACAATTGCTTAATCCATCAACGGGAACGCTTTATACTTTTCCTAAGCCAATTTTCAAAAAATATCTGGATTTAACCAATCTGGCAACTCCATCAAATGTTGCGATCAACTTTCCGGTTATTCGTTATGCAGACATCCTTTTGTCTTTAGCGGAAGCGATAAATGAACAAGGCGGACCAACTGCTGAAGCTTACGAATTGATTAATCAAGTGAGAAGAAGAGCTTTCGGAAAAGCAATTACAACGCCTGATGCAGAAGTAGATTTAGTTGGATTAGACCAAACTTCTTTTAGAGCTGCAATTCAGGAAGAACGCAAAAAAGAGTTTGTTCAAGAAGGACAGCGCTGGTACGATTTGGTAAGATGGGGAACATTGGTTACCGAAGTGAAAAAAGTAACGGCTAAAAACTCAGTTTCGGAAAGAAATAATCTTTACCCAATTCCGCAAAGCGAAAGAAATATTAACCCAGATGGTTTACCTCAAAATCCTGGATATTAATTAGAACCACAAACCAAAAAACTATTAAAAGATGAAAAATTTTAAAAATACCACAATAATCAAAAGCTTTGGAAAGGGGCTTTTGATTACGGCATTGCTGGTTGCACAATTTGGCTTTGCACAAGAACAACAAGAGTTTAAAGGAACAATAGGAAAAACTCTTGCCGATTCTAAAGAATATTGGCCAGAGCCTGTAACGGCTCCAAAAGGCGCTCCGAATATTGTTTGGATTTTATTGGATGATGTTGGATTTGGAGCTTCAAGCACTTTTGGAGGTTTAATCAATACGCCAACTTTTGATAATCTGGCCAATAACGGACTTCGTTATACCAACTTTCACACCACAGCGATTTGTGCTCCTACTCGCGCCGCTTTATTAACTGGAAGAAATTCTGGAAGAGTTCACGTTAGCGGATTTTCTCATACCATTCTATCAGCTGGTTTCCCAGGTTGGGACGGAAGAATTCCTTCTGATAAAGGAACAATTGCAGAGATTTTACGTGACAACGGCTACAACACTTTTGCAGTTGGAAAATATGGTGTTACGCCAGATGAAGATGCTACAGATGCTGGTCCGTTTGACAGATGGCCAACTGGAAAAGGTTTCGATCATTTCTATGGATTCTTAGGTTCGCAAACCGATCAATACAATCCTGATTTAGTAGAAGATCAAGTTCATATTAAACCAGACGGACGTCACTTAAATGAATTGATTACAGACAAAGCAATCAGTTATATTCAGAAACAGCAAAAAGCAGCGCCTGGAAAACCATTCTTCTTGTATTATGCGCCAGGAGCTGTTCACGCACCTCATCAAGTGGCTGAAAAATGGGTTGAACCATACAAAGGAAAATTTGACGAAGGCTGGGATGTTTACCGTGAAAAAGTATTGGCTAACCAAAAGAAATTGGGAATCTTTCCTCAAAATGCTGGGTTGCCAGATCGTAACGCTTTAATCACAGAATGGAAAAAATTAACTCCAGACCAAAAGAAAGTCTATGCAAGATTCATGGAAGTTTACGCTGGATTCCTGACTTATACTGATTATGAAATTGGAAGAGTTGTGGATTACTTAAAACAAAGCGGACAGCTTGATAACACTTTAATCTTTGTTGCAATTGGTGACAACGGAGCTAGTAAAGAAGGAACTTTACAAGGAACAATCAATCAAAGTTTGTTTTCTCAAGGAAAATCGGATGAAGAAAATCTTCAAAGCAACTTAAATAACATTGGTGAAATCGGAACTGCAAAAGGTTTAAATACGAATTATCCTTTAGGATGGGCGCAGGCAACGAATGCTCCTTTCAAAAACTGGAAACAAGATGCACATTCAGAAGGTGGAACAAGAAATCCGTTGATTGTTTTTTATCCAAACGGAATTAAAGACAAAGGCGGTATCAGAAATCAATACAGCCATGTTACAGATTTGCTTCCTACAACTTTAGCTATTGCAGGAATTAAAGCTCCAGAATATATCAAAGGAATCAAACAAGATATTATTCAAGGATCTTCATTCCAAGCTTCTTTAGATAATCCAAAAGCAGAATCATTGCACAAAGTTCAGTATTACTACATCTTTGGAAATAGAGCAATCTATAAAGACGGATGGAAAGCTTCGGCTGCACATTTACCAGATTCATTTGCTGTAAAACAATCTTTAGGAAAAAGCGAAAAACCAGCGGCAAGTAACTTTGATACTGATGTTTGGGAATTATATAACCTAAACGAAGACTTTAACGAACGTAATAATTTGGCAAAAAAATATCCTGAAAAACTAGCTGAACTTCAAAAATTATTTGACGAACAAGCAAAGGAAAACAATGTTTATCCGTTGATTGACTGGCAAGATGTTTACAACAGAAGAATTCATAACACCGCAGCTGATAAAGGAAAAACACTGCAAGATTTAGTAAAACAAGTAACTAAACCCGCAGATACAGAAACTACAAAATAATGATTACATAACCTGCAAGGTTTCCAAAACCTTGTAGGTTTCAAATATCCAAACCAGAAAAATCTTTAATGATTTCCTCGGTTTGAAAATCATACCTACAAGGTTTTGGAAACCTTGCAGGATAAATTTATAGAGATGAAAAAAATAAAAAATAACATAATAAATCTCAAAACTCCACAAAAAGGTCTTTTGTTGACAGCTTTGGTTTTTGCTCAATTTGGTTTTGGGCAATCAAAACCTGATCCAAATTACAAAGGAGTTGTGGGTAAAACTTTAGCCGATTCTAAAGAATATTGGATTGAGCCCGTAAAAGCACGAGAAGGCGCGCCGAATGTCGTTTGGATTTTATTAGATGATGTTGGCTTTGGAGCAACAAGTGCTTTTGGAGGATTAATCAATACACCAACTTTTGAAAAACTGGCTAATAACGGTTTGCGTTATACCAACTTTCACACCACAGCCATTTGTGCACCAACACGTTCTGCTTTGTTAACTGGGCGTAATTCTCACGCTGTACATGTTGGCGGATTTTCTCATACTTCTATGTCAGCAGGATTTCCTGGCTGGGATGGAAGACTTCCTTCTTCGGCGGGAACAATTGCTGAGATTTTGCGTGACAACGGTTACAACACTTTTGCAGTTGGAAAATATGGTGTTACTCCCGACGAAGATGCAACAGATGCTGGCCCGTTTGACAGATGGCCAACTGGAAAAGGTTTTGAGCATTTTTATGGATTCTTAGGTTCTCAAACCGATCAATACAATCCTGATTTGGTTGAAGACCAGACTTGGCTAAATGGAAGCACAAAATTAAATGGTGCCGAAAAAGACAGATCTAAAAATGAGTTTACGACCGATCTTAAAGGAAAACATTTAAGCGAATTGATTACCGATAAAGCAATCACATACATTGATCGTCAGAAACATGCCGCACCAAACAAACCGTTCTTTTTATACTATGCGCCAGGAGCAACACATTCTCCGCATCAGGTAGAAAAACAATGGAGCGATAAATACAAAGGTAAATTTGATGATGGTTGGGATGCCTATCGCGACAAAGTAATTGCCAATCAGAAAAAATTAGGTTTAATTCCTTCTGATGCAAAACTAACAATTCGTGATTCTTATGTACCTGCATGGAATACTTTATCTCCAGATGAGAAAAAACTATATGCTCAGTTTATGGAAATATACGCTGGATATTTAGAATATACAGATTATGAAGTAAGCCGAATTGTAGATCATCTAAAATCTATTAATCAGCTGGATAATACTATTTTCTATATTATTTTGGGAGATAACGGAGCTAGTAAAGAAGGAAGTTCAATTGGTTTAATTGACGAATCATTTAGAAAACTTTCTGATCCTAAGATTAAAGAAGAGTCTTTAAAATCTAATTTGGCTAAAACTGCTTTATTAGGAACTCCAGCGGCAACAAAAGAAAACTACCCGCACGGATGGGCGTTGGCAGCAAATACACCTTTTAGAAATCTAAAACAAGATGCACATTCTGAAGGAGGAACACGAAATCCGTTGATTATTTATTATCCAAAAGGAATTAAAACGCCGGGAATTCGTAACCAGTACGGACATGTAATTGATATTTTACCAACAACTTTAGAAACTGTTGGAATCAAAGCGCCAGAAACCATCAGAGGAATTGCTCAGGATTCTATTCAAGGAACTTCTCTAGCCTATTCTTATGCTGACGCTAAAGCACCTTCAAGACATAAAATTCAACATTACTATATTTTTGGTTCAAGATCATTATATAAAGATGGCTGGAAAGCTTCGGCGCCACATCATCCTGATTATATTGACATTACTCAAAATGATGCTTTATCTAAAAAAGACGAGCCAAGTAATTTTGATAATGACGTTTGGGAATTATATAATCTAAATACGGATTTTAATGAAAGAGTCGATTTAGCTAAAAAATACCCAGAAAAATTAAAAGAGCTTCAGGCTGAATTTGACAATCAAGCGAAAAAAAATAATCTTTATCCGCTAATCGATTGGCAAGATGTTTTGAGACAGCGCATTCACAAGAAAAATAAATAATAATGTTATCAGAGCTGTTAACTAATTAATAGCTCTGATATTAAAAAAGCAAACTATGGCAGCAACAAAACCACTTATCAAAAAAAGCATTTTTGCTTTAGTGCTTGTAGTAATTGCAGTGACTTTTTACTACTTAACGATCTGGGCAGTTCCGTATTATGTGCAAAATAAATTTGCCGAAAAAAGTGCGGGCTATGTAAATACACCAAGATTTGGAGAACAGCCTAACGCGGAGAACAGCAGAGTCATTCCGCTTCCAAATCCTGATTTTTTGTATTCTACAATTAATTATGATTTGAAAGAGAATGTATTGAAAATCTCTGGAATTGTTCCTGATTCAACCTATTGGTCAATCTCTGCTTATCAGGAAAATACCACTAACTTTTTTGTGGAAAATGAAGAAAAAGTAAAAGCAAAATTCGAATATTATTTAGCTCCAGAAGGAAGCACTTCTGAAGTTTTAAAGAATGTTCCAAAAGAAAAAATCATTTACAGTCCGACTACAAAAGGCTTAATTCTTTTCCGCTATTTGGTTTCAAAAGCATATCCTGTAAAAAAACTGGAAGAATTACAGCATGGAGTTACGGTAGAAAAATTAGCGAATTAATTTTAAAATCAAATCAAAATGGCTTTAAATCAAAAAATTAAGAAAATAGCAATCGGGTTAGGATTAGTCCTTTTGGCTGTAGTTTTAGGAAGCGGTATTGGTATTTACAATATCAAATCAGGAAAAAGCGATTCACAGCGTACTATTGGGAATTGGAAAACGGTTGATAAAGACAAAGACCTCAACACAGCCGATTTACTTACCATTGCTCAAGTAGCAGTTTACGGCCCGTATGCTTTAACTAAAAAAGAAGTTATTTACTTAAGCACAAGTACTGATAGTGAAGGAAATGAATTAGATCCAAAATCGGATTATATCATTAACGGAAAAAAACTTGATGCAAAATACTGGAGCATTACAGCTTATGATGAAAACGGTTTTTTAATTAAAAACCCAATCAATAAATACAGTTACAATTTGGAAGATGTAAAATATGAAGCCGACAGCACTTCTTATAAAATCAACCTTTCGGGTACAGAAAAGAAAGAAAACTGGCTTCCGATCACTAATGTTCAAAAAACAAGTTTGATCATTCGTTTGTACTTGCCTTCTGAAAAATTGAGAGAAAATTTAACGGTTGAGACGCTTCCAACCATTCAAAAAGTAAAATAAAATTAAAGGATTCTAACAAATTAATGAAAATTTATAAAATAAAACTCTACTACATCCATAGAATTAGAAGTTAAATTATTTATTTTTACATTAAACTATTCAAATACAAAAAGATATGAAACGAGTAGATTATGAAATCATAGGAAAAAAGATTGTCGTTGGGATAATCTTGTTTTTAGTTCCGCTAGCAATTTTAGCTGGAGGACTAACAATAATTAATCAATTTTTAAAATAAGAAATCATGGCAATAGTTCAAAAAGAAAAATTAGTAAGAGACTTAACAATAAGCTTCTTTATTTATTCATTGCCAGTATTGGCAATTTACCTTTACTTTAAATTAAGCGGTGGAGCTGTAAGCGAATCTCATCTTACATTACCTTCGTTTTTGGAATTTGCAAAACCAGCTTTTGAAAACATCCGCACTTGGGGATTAACAGTTTTTATGCTTGTTTTGGGAGTTATAGAATTTGCAGCAGGTCTTTATGACGATGAATGGACAGGCGAAGAACGTAAAATTGACATTGTTTGTTTCTTAGCACCAAAATTACTTTTACCACCAATCATTGCATTTTTCAGCTTAAATGCTTTACCATATTTATTACCAAATTCTGCTAATGTTTTATCATGGGTTCCGTTTTGGGGAGGTTTTTTCCTGATCGCAATTGCTGATGATTTAACGCAATATTGGTACCACAGATTACACCATCAAGTTCCATTTTTATGGCGTTTTCACAGAACGCACCACTCTGCTCCTTACATGGGAATGGCAATGGCATCTAGACAAAACTTTATTTATACGGTTTTCTTTTCTCAAATTTATTTGACAGCAACTTTAACTTATTTAGGTCTAGGATTACCAGCTTTATTTGTTTTAGTAATTAAAAGTATCATCACTTTAGGCGCTCATTCAAGTATTCCATGGGACAAACCATTTTACAAATACAAAGTTTTACACCCAATTGCATGGGTTTTAGAAAGGTTGATTTCTACTCCAGCAACGCATCATGCGCATCACGCAGACACAAGCGGAGATGGTGTTGGACATTTTAAAGGCAACTTCGGAAATATGTTTTTTATCTGGGATGTCATTTTTGGAACAGGATTGATTACTCGAAAATATCCAAAATCATTTGGTACAAAATCATACAAACAAGAAGAGTGGTACGCACAGTTTCTTTGGCCAATTTTTAAATCTAAAAAAGAAGGAAGTTCTCTTGCCGAAGGCGTATTAGCATTTCCTTTGAAAGCCAGACCTGTAGAAAACACAGTACAAACGGAAGAACCAACTCCAGTTTTGGAGCAGGTTTAATTTTAAATCAAAAATAGAAATTAAGCCAACTTACATTTAATCTAACTTAAATTGAATGTAAGCTGGCTTTTTAAATAAATTTATATGAAAAATAAAATACTTAAAAAGACTTTTACAGCTGTATTTCTGCTTTTTACGATTGTAAATTTTTCACAGGGAAATAGTGCAAATATATTGCTGGATGCTTTTTATTCTAAAATCAAAAGCCAAAAAAATCCGCAGATAATTGATGCCAGAGGTGCAGATGAATTTGCGTTAAACCATATTGAAGGTGCTCTAAATTTTAATCTGAAATCTGAAGATTACGAAAAACACGTTGCTGCTTTAAATCCGTCAAAACCTGTATTTATTTACTCCATTGCAGCTTATCGAAGCGGACTTTTATCAACCGATTTAGCCAAAAGAGGATTCTCTGAAGTATATATTCTAGAAGGCGGAATTGCAAGCTGGATTGGCGGAGGAAAACCTTTTTACAGCAATTTAAAAAGTAAATTATCATTGCCCGAATACAAAAAAATCCTAACGGACAATAATTATGTATTAGTAGATATTGGTTCAAAATACTGCGCTACTTGCAAAACAGTAAAACCTATTTTAGAATCGATCAGATCTCAATATGGAGAAAAATTAAAAATAATTGAAATAGAATTAGAAGAAAGTCCGCAGGTAATTGCCGATCTAAAAACAGTAAAAGTCTTCCCTACTCTAATTCTTTATGAAAATGGCAAAATCGTTTTCAAAAAAGATGGATTAGGAGACCTTAAAAATGATGTTGATTTGGCTTTGGCTTCGAAATGATAATCTAATTTGAGAGCAAAGTTGGATACAATTTTGTCAGGCTGAGCGAAGTCGAAGCCCGCGCTAAAAACTCCACAAAGATTGATTTTTTTTTTCGTGACGGAGCTACTTGTGTGGGCTTCGACTTCGCTCAGCCTGACAAACCGTACATGAAAAAATTAAACAACGCAAAACCAAAATTCAAAAAATAACTTACCAAAATATGGCAAACTTCAAATTCAATAAAAAATTTATAATTCCTATTCTCCTGCTTTTTCTGATTGCGGCTTTTTTATTCTGGCCGATTAATACCTATGGAATCTTAATCAAAGAAGATCCAAAATTAGCAGAAGGAAAAAAGGAATTTTTAGCTTCAAAACCTAAAGATTCTATTTCTGGAAAAAAGACCAATATCATTATCCTTCTGGCAGATGATTTAGGAAAATATGATATTTCGCTCTACGGCGGAAAATCGACTCCAACTCCACAGATCGATTCGTTAGCGGCATCAGGTGCAACTTTTACAGACGGTTACGCTTCGGCATCAATTTGTTCACCATCTAGAGCGGGATTAATTACAGGAAGATATCAGGAACGTTTTGGACATGAATATCAGCCAGGCGATCGCTATCCTAAAAACAATCTAGAATATTATGCTTTTAATTATTTAATTGAAACAGATAATTGGAGATTGAACGACAAAATCGATTATCCAAATGATGCTTCTATAGCAACACAAGGACTTCCAAAATCGGAAATCACTTTTGCAGATTTAGCAAAAAGACAAGGTTACAGCACGGGAATAATTGGAAAATGGCATTTGGGCCATAACAAAGGATTTTTTCCTTTAGATCGCGGTTTCGATTATCATTACGGATTTTATCAGGCTTTCTCGCTTTATACTCCAGAAGATGATAATCCAGATATTATCAATCATCATCATAAAGATTTTACCGACAAAACCATTTGGGGAAAAGGTCGAGTTGGAATTGGACAGATTCGCCGAGATACCACAATCATTAATGAAAAAGCCTATTTAACAGAAAAATTTGCGGAAGAAGCTGAGGCTTTTATTGATAAAAATAAAAACAAGCCTTTTTTACTTTATATTCCGTTCAATGCACCTCATACGCCATTTCAGGTTCGCAAAAAATATTACGATCGTTTCCCAAATGTTAAAGACGAAAACAAGCGTGTTTATTTTGCTATGATTAGTGCATTGGATGATGCTATTGGAAGAATTCGCGAAAAAGTCAAAAAAGAAGGATTAGAAGACAATACTTTAATCATTTTTGCAAGTGATAATGGCGGTGCCGATTATACTTTTGCTACAACAAATGCTCCACTTAAAGGCGGTAAATTTTCTCATTTCGAAGGCGGAATCAATGTTCCTTTTGCACTTTCGTGGAAAGGAAAAATTAAACCTCACACGGTTTATAAACAACCTGTAAGTACTTTAGACTTTTTTACAACCATTGCAGCAGCGATTGGTTCAGATTTACCAAAAGATAGAATTTATGATGGTGTTGATTTGGTTAAAACAGTAAATGAAAATAAAGTTGCGCACAACGATTTATATTGGCGTTCTGGTGATGCAAAAGCGGTTAGAAGCGGTGACTGGAAATTAGTCATTAGCGGAAAAACGCATGAAAAATGGCTTTATAATCTTGCCAAAGACAAATCGGAAACTACAGATTTGGCTTCTAAAAATCCTGAAAAAGTAAAAGAATTAGAAACTGCATTACAAACTTGGGAAAAAGGTTTAATCAAACCGCTTTGGCCTAATTTAACGTATTATGAATTCGACTTTGGAAAACAAAAGTACTTTGTTGATTTGTAATTAAACATCACACAAACCTGACAGGTTTAAGTTTGAAAATCAATTGCCTCCAGCTTTAGCTGGAGGTTTAAAATTCAAAATATAGAAAGGCTTTAGCCAAACTTTTTATTCGGCTAAAGCCTATTTACTTGCTCACATTTTTTTATCTCCAGCTAAAGCTGGAGGCAATTCAACTAACATTCTTGAAAAAGAATTAATTCACCCCTTAATGTCAACCTCAATAAAATTTAATATTCACGAAGATTGGACAGTTGTTATTCTAGGATTTCTGATCATCGGAATTTCTCTTTTTATATTTCTTCCAGAAGTACCCGTTTTCAATTGGTCAAATACTTCTGATTTATTGAAAAATATATTTGATTTCAATAATCTAAAAATCCTTTTTACACAATTTTTATATCTGATTGCTATCGGGACTTTTGGTGTTTTTTTAATTGGAAAATCAATCAAATATTTTCTGCTTACTTTTCCAATTGTTTATCTTTTAACATTGATTGCACTTATTCTGGCAGGAAATTCAGCAATAAAATCCATCAATTTAGAAGCCGTAATTTTCAGTTTGACAATTGGTTTAGCAATTGGTAATTTCTTTAAACTTCCAGAATGGTTTCGTGCTGCTTTATCAACCGAATTATTTGTCAAAATCGGATTGGTTTTATTAGGAACTAGTGTTATTTTCTCTGATATTTTAAAGGCAGGTTCATTAGGTTTAATTCAGGCTTTAATAGTGGTTTTGTCGGTTTGGTATTTTGCCTTCTGGCTTTGCAAGAAATTAAAAGTCGACGACGAATTAACGATGATGATTTCAAGTGCCGTTTCTATCTGTGGCGTTTCGGCTGCGATTGCAACTTCGGGAGCGATTAAAGGCGACTCCAAAAAATTATCTTATGTAATTTCGATCGTTTTGGTCACTGCAATTCCAATGATGATTTTTATGCCTATTATTGCTAAATATTTTAATTTTCCTGAAGAGGTAACTGGTGCTTGGCTCGGAGGAAGTATTGATACTTCTGGTGCAGTTGTCGCATCTGGAACTTTGGTTGGAGAAACAGCATTAAAAATCAGTACAATTGTAAAATTTTCGCAAAATGTATTATTGGGAATTGCCGCTTTTGTTATTTCAATTTATTGGACTTATACGCATAACAATTCCTCAGAAGCAGTATCTAAACCCTCTTTAAAAGTCATTTGGGAACGTTTTCCAAAATTTGTTATCGGTTTTATATTAGCCTCTGTCGTGTTTTCGTTTTTTATAAATCCAGAAGTTCGAGACACAGTCAAAGACAATTTGAAAAATCTACAGGGAGTTTGGTTTGCACTAGCTTTTACAAGTATAGGCTTAGAAACCAATTTTAAAGATTTACTTCAAAATAATAGCCGGAAACCTTTATTTGCCTTCTTAATTGCACAATTATTCAATATTATTATTACCCTTTTTATTGCTTTTTTACTTTTCAATAAATAAAAACCAATGAAAATTAACATCAAAAATACCATGAATACCAAACTAAAAAACATTTTACTGTCTTTTCTTGTATCTGGAACGGTTAGTTTTTACCAATCGAATGCACAGAATAATTCATCAAAACCAAATATCATTTTGATTATGGTGGACGATATGGGATATTCAGATTTAGGAAATTACGGTTCCGAAATTAGTACTCCAAATCTAGATCGATTAGCAAAAGAAGGAACACGCCTTCGCGAATTTTACAATAATTCAATCTGTGCGCCCACAAGAGCTTCTTTATTAACTGGACAATATCAGCATAAAGCTGGTGTTGGCTTTTTTGATGTCAATCTGGGTTTGCCAGCTTATCAAGGTTATTTAAACAAAGAATCTCTGACTTTAGGTGAAGTTTTTCGTTCAGGCGGATATAGCACACTTTTATCAGGTAAATGGCATGTTGGTTCTGAAGATCAAGCGCAGTGGCCGAATCAAAGAGGGTTTGATAAATTTTATGGCATCTTAAAAGGGGCTTCTAATTATTTTGACACCAAACCTTTGCCTTTTGGAAAAACACCTTATCCAGTAAAATTAATTCGCAATAATGAAGAGTTACACCCAAAAGATGATTCTTATTATTTTACAGATGAAATCGGCAATAATGCGGTTACTTTCTTAGAGGAACAGAACAAAGAAAACAAACCTTTCTTTTTGTATTTAGCTTTTACAGCTCCGCATTGGCCATTACAGGCAAAACCTGTTGATATTGCAAAATACAGAGGCAAATTTGATGAAGGCTGGGATGTTTTAAGAGAAAAACGCATTGAGAAATTAAAAGCTAGTGGCATCTTGCCAGCAAATCAAACAGTTTCGGCAAGAGATCCTGAAGTTCCAGAATGGAGCAAACTGACCTATGATGAAAAACAATTCTGGAAAGCAAAAATGGAAGTCTATGCTGCAATGGTAGACAATATGGATCAGAACGTTGGCAAAGTTTTGAATAAGATAAAAGAACTGAAAAAGGATAAAAACACGCTGATTATTTTTATTTCTGATAATGGCGCTCAAGGCGGATTTAATACTTACAATCCCTTAGGAAGAGGTTTGGTTCGAAATGATGGACCCGTAGGAACTTCTGGATCATTTGATTATCAGGAGCAAAACTGGGCTTATTTATCGAATACCCCTTTACAGCAATACAAAAATAATATGCACGAAGGTGGTTTCAGCTCGCCGTTTATTGCTTGGTTTCCATCCAAAATTAAAGCGGGAAGAATCGATAAAGGAACAGGACATATTATAGACCTTGCTCCTACTTTTTACGAATTGGCCGGAATTGAATATCCTAAAAATTTGAATGGTGTAAATTCTAATCCGCTTCCTGGTAAAAGTTTATTGCCTGTTTTATTCGACAATGCTTCCGAAGTAAACCGTGGCGCGCCTTTATTTTGGGAAAGAGCTGGAAACAGAGCCGTTCGTGAAGGAAAATGGAAACTGGTTTCTATTTACCCTTCTTATGAATGGGAACTTTACAATCTTGAAACAGACCGAGGAGAAACTACAAATGTTGCAGCTCAAAATCCTGGAATCGTAAATGAGCTTTCTGCGAAATATTTTGACTGGGCAGATAAAACAGGAGTTGTAGAATACAGCAAATTCAAATTAAAACCTGAAACAATGCCTGGCGGAGCAGCTTTAAAAAAGTAATATAAATTTCCTGTAATTCGAATTTTAAAAGACAGAAAAATAAGTGTTAAAAAATAATCACACTTGTTTCTCTGTCTTTTTTAATTTCAAAATAAAAATAAACAACTAATAATCAAATAATTAAAAACAATCAAACAAAAATTCTTATTTCTGTTTTAAATAAAAATATCATTTCGTTTGGTTTTTAATATAATAAATTTAACTTTGTCTATAGAATTAGTAGAGTTTAAACAATTAAAGAACTACATTTTGAAAACAGCAGAAAAAATATCATCTCACATTTTTCCTAAAAACTATACATATAACACGTTTTGTTATATGTGTTTCTGTTGTTAATACTTCCAAACCTTCGTGTAGCCGATTATCCATTTCATAAAATCGGATTGCAAAACGAATTTCTTTCATTCAAACATTTTCTTACTGAACATTATAAATTGTTTTGAGGCATTTCTGCGTCAAAATGATAGCATCTTGTCAGAAAGATTTTAAGTTGATCTCCCTGAGATTTAATTACCAACCAAAAACATTCTGACATGAATTTATTTTACCAGAAAATAGCAAAGCAGCATCAAGAATTAGCGATTCTTCCTGAGAAAAAATTAATACATCAGTTTATAGATAATCTGTTTGCGATATTGTTTTCAAATACGTCAAAATCATTTGAATTTGAAGAAACAATCAAATTTAAATTCAATGAGCTAGAAAAACAGTTTGACGAATTGGTTTCGAATTTTTCATCCAAAAAAGATCAAAAACAGCAGACAAAAATATTTTTTAATGCAATTCCGCATTTACATCATACAGCCTTAAGTGACGCACAGACCATTTTTGCCAAAGATCCTGCTGCAAAATCAATAGAAGAAGTATTGTATTCTTATCCAGGATTTTTTGCAATTTCTATGTACCGATTTTCAAATCAGTTATGGAAACAAAACCTAAGAATATTAGCGAGAACACTTTCAGAATATGCTCATATCAAAACAAGCATTGATATCCATCCTGGAGCTCAAATAGGAAATGACTTTGCAATTGATCACGGAACCGGAGTTGTAATTGGAGAAACTACAATTGTTGGCAATAATGTACAGATTTATCATGGCGTTACACTCGGCGCATTAACCGTGAAAAAAGAAGACGCATTTACCAAAAGGCATCCTTCAATTGAAGACAACGTAATAATTTATGCCAATAGCACCATTCTTGGCGGTACGACAATAGTTGGAAAAGATTCCATAATTGGCGGAAATGTCTGCCTGACATACAGTATTCCTCCTAATTCTGTTGTTTATAATAAAAACGAAATTAAAATTAAAACTTTATCAAAAAAACTAAAAGAAATACCTAAAAACACAGCAATTCTAACTCTTAATTATGGAACGACAGAAAGATATTTATCTATAAACGAGTCATTTGATTAAAATTTATGAATAACTTTAAGGTATCAAAAAAGTAAATTATTAAATCAATTTAAAAACCAAAAAAATGGCAGAAACAAAACCACAACAGACCGCATTAGGCGATGTTGCCGCAAGACAGCTCGCAATAGCAACTCGTACCGTTCCTCAAATTGGAACTGTAACCCCAAGATGGTTAACGCATCTATTACATTGGACACCAGTAGAATCAGGTGTATTTCGTTTAAATAAAGTAAAAAACGCCAACCATATCGAAGTAGATTGTTCTGCTCGTGACGAAAGAGTTTTACCTAACACTTTTGTCGATTATATTGATAATCCAAGAGAATATAATCTTGCTGCCGTGCAAACCATTGTTGACGTTCATACTCGTGTTTCTGACTTATATAGCAAACCTTACAATCAAATTTCGGAACAGCTGCGACTGGCTATTGAAACTATTAAAGAACGCCAAGAAAGCGAATTAATTAACAACAAAGATTATGGTTTATTAAGCAATGTTGTGCCATCGCAAATTATAAAAACAAGAACTGGCGCTCCAACTCCAGACGATTTAGATGAGTTATTGACGAAAGTTTGGAAAGAACCTGGATTCTTTTTACTGCATCCTTTAGCAATTGCTGCTTTTGGACGCGAATGTACACGTCGTGGCGTTCCTCCTCCTACTACATCTTTATTCGGATCTCAATTTTTAACTTGGAGAGGAATTCCGCTTATTCCATCTGACAAACTGCCAATTAAAAACGGAAAATCAAAAATCATCTTATTACGTACAGGCGAAAGCCGTCAAGGTGTAATTGGATTGATTCAGCCGGGATTACAAGGCGAACAATCACCAGGATTATCTGTTCGTTTTATGGGAATTAACGAAAAAGCAATTGCCTCTTATTTAGTTTCACTTTATTGCTCATTGGCCATTTTAGTTGATGATGCAATAGCAGTTTTAGAAGACGTAGAAATAGGAAAGTATCATGAGTATAAATACTAACATAAACGGTTTACCAAACATAGAAGATTTGCAAAATTTAGCAAACGAATTGTTCAGTGCCTTGCCCAATGAATTTCCAAAAGAAATTTCGTTGAGTCCAGACAAAAGCGAACATCCTCGTGCGACTAAAATTGCAGAAACGCTGTTGAATGCCGGAAATACAGAATCTTTATCTTCATTTTCTGAGCAAAGTCCGTTACAGGTATTATCAGTTCCCCAATCTTCATTTAGTGGTTTTGGAGCATCTCCAACTGCTGCTAATTATGGAAATACAGCTTCATCTTCAGCTTTGTATCCAAATGCTGGCACAGGATTTTCTCCGCAAAATGAAAAGTTTTCATACGAAGTCCCAAAAGAAGAGACACTCAACATCGATGATCCACATACAGGTTTTCATGATATTAATTTAAAAAACAATAGTGTACCACAGCTTAATGAAGAGACTTTCTTTTCACAATTCTTTTTAAATAATAATTATCTCCCTTTTCAAGGCGGAAATTCTTCTTTTGAAACAGAACTTAAAGCCGCATTAGAAAGTGTTGATACTCATTTTAAAAAACGAATTGATTTTCCGTCAAGCGGAAGTGATCTTCAAAACTCTTATTATTTTTTAGAACAGAATCCGTTTGCTTTTGATCAAAAAAATAGCAGTCCAATTGTTGGAAACTCTTTTAATCCTAAAGGAATTTACGGCACTTCAGGACCACATTTTAATGCGGATTTAGTGAAAAAAGATTTTCCGATTTTAAGAGAAACTGTAAACGGAAAGCCTTTAGTTTGGTTTGATAATGCCGCAACGACTCAAAAACCGCAATCGGTTATTGATAGAATTGCGTATTTCTACGAACATGAAAATTCGAACATTCACCGTGCCGCACATGAATTGGCTGCAAGAGCATCTGATGCTTATGAAGCTGCGCGTGAAAAAGTAAAAGCATTTTTGAATGCCAAATCGGTAAACGAAATTGTTTTTGTGCGCGGAGCCACTGAAGGAATCAATCTCGTTGCACAAAGCTGGGGAGAAAATAATTTAGTTGCTGGCGATGAAATCATTGTGAGTAATCTGGAACATCATGCGAATATTGTTCCTTGGAAACGTCTGGCAGATCGAAAAGGTTTAAAACTTCGCGTTATTCCAGTTGATGATGACGGTCAAATTTTGTTAGATGAATATGTAAAACTGCTAAATCCAAAAACACGTTTGGTTGCTTTTACACAAGTTTCGAATGCTCTTGGAACAATTACGCCTGCTAAAAAAATAGTAGAACTGGCACACTCAGCTGGAGCTAAAGTTTTGATAGATGGCGCACAATCTGTTTCACACATGAAAGTAGATGTTCAGCATTTAAATCCAGACTGGCTTGTTTTTTCTGGGCATAAACTTTTTGGACCAACAGGAATTGGTGCTTTATACGGTAAAGAAGAATTACTGAATGAAATGGAGCCTTATCAATCTGGCGGAAACATGATTCAAGATGTGACTTTTGAGGAAATAAAATACCACAAAGCTCCGAATCGTTTTGAAGCTGGAACAGGAAACATTGCAGACGCTATCGGACTTGGAGCAGCAATTGATTATGTAACCAAACTAGGAATCGAAGCTATTGGACAATATGAGCATTATTTATTAGAATATGCTACAAGTCTTTTAAAGGAAATCCCTGGCGTTCGTTTGATTGGGACTGCCAAAGATAAAGCCAGCGTTTTATCATTTACACTGCAAGGCTATACTAACGATCAAGTTGGGCAAGCATTGAACAAAGAAGGTGTTGCAGTGCGAACAGGACATCATTGCGCACAACCCATTTTGCGAAGAATGGGAGTCGAAACAACAGTTCGTCCCTCTTTGGCTTTTTACAACACTACGCAAGATGTTGATACTTTTATCAAAACATTGTGGGAATTGAAAAAAGTTAGATTCTAAAATAAAATGAGTCAATGCTTAAAAAAACATTGACTCAAAGAAATAGTTACTTTTTTTGATATTTTAAGTAATTATAACCAGAAGGCGGTTGTTTATGCAATCGCCTTTTTATATGATTAAAGTTACGGAGAAATAATTAATTTTTAAACTCATTCAAAGATTTCTCGATAATCTCAAGACATTCTTGAATTTGCTCTTCAGTCATTACCAAAGGCGGTGCCAATCTGATTTTATTTCCGTGAGTTGGTTTTGCCAATAATCCGTTGTCTCTAAATTTCAGGCAAATTTCCCAAGCTAAATCAGAATCTTCATCTGTATTGATTACAATTGCGTTCAATAAACCTTTTCCGCGAACTAAAGTGATTAGATCATTTTTAGCCGCAATATCGTTTAATCCTTTTCTTAAAATTACTCCAAGACGTTCTGCGTTTTCAGCCAATTTTTCGTCTTTAATAACATCAAGAGCTGCAATCGCAACAGCTGCCGCAACAGGATTTCCTCCAAAAGTAGATCCGTGTTGTCCAGGTTTAATTACGTTCATGATTTCATCATTACATAAAACCGCAGAAACTGGATAAACACCACCAGAAATTGCTTTTCCTAAAATCAGAACATCTGGCTGTACATTTTCGTGATGAACGGCTAATAATTTCCCTGTACGGGCAATTCCTGTTTGAACCTCATCGGCAATAAAAAGTACATTGTGCTTTTCGCAAAGCGCTTTCGCTTTCGCTAAATAACCTTCAGAAGGAACATATACTCCCGCTTCGCCTTGAATTGGTTCAACCAAAAATCCAGCGATATTTTTTGATGAATTTAAAGCATTTTCTAAAGCCTCTAAATTGTCATATTCAATTTTAATGAAACCATCTGTAAAAGGTCCGAAGTTTTTGCGTGCCGTTTCATCATTTGAAAATGAAATGATTGTAGTAGTTCTTCCGTGAAAATTATTTTCGCAAACAATAATCTGCGCCTGATTTTCTGGAATTCCTTTTACTTCATAAGCCCATTTTCTAGAAATTTTCAAAGCTGTTTCTACCGCTTCAGCACCAGTATTCATTGGAAGAACTTTATCAAAACCAAAATATTTGGTTACGTATTCTTCGTAGTTTCCTAATTTATCATTGTAAAAAGCGCGAGAAGTCAAAGTCAGTTTTTGAGCCTGTTCTACCATTGCATTTACAATTTTCGGATGACAGTGCCCTTGATTTACTGCAGAATAAGCAGATAAAAAGTCGTAATATTTCTTTCCATCAACATCCCAAACATATACTCCTTCTCCTCGTTCTAAAACAACAGGAAGCGGATGATAATTATGAGCTCCATATTTATTCTCTTTTTCAATCAAAACTTCTGATTTTGACGAAAGTGTTTTTTCTGTACTTATCATAATATGCTTTTTATTTCCACAAAAATATTAAAATTAAACAAATAACAATTCAAAAAATAAAGTTTTGACTTAAAAATAACAAAATAAAAGTCAAAACTTAAATTTTAAATCCATAAAAAAGGCATTTTTATTTTTTTGAGAATTTTAAATTCATGTCTGTTTTTTAAAAAAAAGAATTACTTTTATAAATCGCAAAAAACTCAATTTTAAACGATTTTACTGAATGGAATTATTAGACGAATTTGATATTAGCATCCTTAAAGAATTAGAAAAAGACGGAAGAATGGCTTTTTCTGCAATTGCCGCTAATCTGAAAATATCAAATACGATGGTACATCAGCGTATTAACAGAATGATTGAACAAGGTGTAATTGGCGGGATAAAACCTATTATTCAAGAAAAGAATATTGGTTACGATTGGGCTTCTTTTACTGGAATTACATTAAACAAAGATTCTGATTCTGATCGTATTATTGAAGCGCTTAAAGAAATTCCGGAAATCACAGAATGTTATTATGTGACGGGTTCTTTTACGCTTTACATCAAAATAATAGCTAAAAATCACGAACATATGCGCCGCATTCTTTATGAAAAAATTGATGGAATACCAGGAATTGCAAAGACTGATTCGATTGTAGAATTAGGCTGTGCTTTTAAAAGAAATATATCTTTATAAAAATATATTTTATGTATAAATATTCGTTACAAACCTCACAAGAATTTACTTGTGAGGTTTTTTTGTAACATAATATTTCTGATATTTGTTAAAAATTGAAGAAATCATGAAAAACTCCATAATCATTTTATTCAGTGCAATCTTATTTTCTAACCTTATGAGCGCGCAATTAAAACCTGTAAAATACACTGAAGGAAGCCAGCAACTGAATGGCTTATTTGTAAAATCTGCTAAAAAAAGCAGTAACAATCCTGGAATCTTACTTTTACCCGCGTGGCTAGGAATTGACAATGCATCAAAAGGAATTGCAGAAGAATTATCTAAACTTGGCTATCACGTTTTTATCGCTGATATCTACGGCGAAGGAAATTATCCAAAAAATACTGGCGAAGCAGGAAAACAAGCTGGTTTTTATAAAACAAATTACGAAGCTTACCAAAAACGTATTGACGCTGCTTTGAAAGAATTGGTAAAAGCAGGAGCTAATGCAGATAACATTGTCGCTATCGGATATTGTTTTGGGGGAACTGGAGTTTTGGAAGCTGCCCGCGGACATTTGAATGTAAAGGGAATAGCTTCATTTCATGGTGGTTTAGGAAAAGATGCCAGCAGAAAAACAGAAACAATCAATACAAAAGTTTTAATCTGTCATGGTGCTGATGATCCGTTTGTACCAAAAGATGAAATCGCATCATTTCAACAAGAAATGCGTGATTCTAAAGCAGATTGGCAAATGATTTATTATGCAAATTCTGTTCACTCTTTTACAAATCCTGAAGCAGGAAACGATAATTCTAAAGGTGCTGCGTATAATGCTGTTGCTGCAAAAAGATCTTTTAACCATTTACAGCTTTTCTTAAATGAAGTCCTGAAGAAATAATACCACATAACTCAACCCTACCAAAAACAAATTAATTAAACCAACTGAATGTCACATAATAAAATTAGAGAGGATAAAACTTGTTTAAACTGCAGACATGTTGTAGAACAAAAATTCTGTCCAAATTGTGGACAAGAAAACAGTGATAGTCGAAAGACTTTTCACCATTTATTTATTCATTTCTTTGAAGATTTGACGCATTATGAAAATGCTTTTTGGAAAACAATAAAAAATCTGCTGTTCAAGCCTTCAACCCTTACTAAAGAATACCTTTCTGGAAAACGTTTATCTTATCTTGCGCCCGTTCGACTTTACATTTTCATCAGTTTTGTTACTTTTTTATTAATTTCAATGTTTCCAAATAATGTAAACGAACAAATTGATAAAAGTGAAGAAGCACTGAACAAAGAAATTTCTAAAGCTACCGATAGTATAAGTAAAAAAGAAGACAAAAGGTACTTTCATTTTAAAACGATAAAAGAACTTGATTCAATTCAAAAGTATGGGAAAGAAAGCGAGAAGTTGAATGCTTCTTCTTATTGGATTTCTGAAAAAGCAATACACGTAACGGAAAAATACACCAAAAAAGAGATTTACGAAAAATTCGTTGAATCGTTTTTTCACAATCTCCCTAAAATTCTCTTTATAATCATGCCGTTTTTTGCTTTTTTCTTATGGATTTTTCATAACAAAAAAAGATGGTATTATTTTGATCACGGAATTTTTACTCTCCACTATTTCTCTTTCCTTCTACTGATTTTCCTCATCATGTTTATCATTGAAAGAGTTATTGGTCTTTTTGGAGAAGATAGCCCGCTGTCTTTTATATCATCAATTACAACATTTGCAGGAACCATTTGGATGTGCTATTATTTTTATCCAGCACACCACCGTTTTTATGGCGAGTCAAGAATAGTCTCTTTTGCGAAAAGCTTCTTATTATTTATAATAAACTCTCTTTTTATTCTATTTTTACTGACCTTTTACGTTCTTTACACATTTATTAATTTACACTAACTATAGGAATGAAAAAATTACTCCTTTTATTATTAGTTGTCTCTGCGTATTCTTGTAAAACTGCGCAATCAACTGCATCCAAAGACAATTCTGATCCGTCAAAATACGTTAAAGCTATCAGCGAAAAAGATCTTAAGAAGATGCTTTACACTGTTGCTTCTGACGAAATGGAAGGCCGCGAAACTGGTTCAGCAGGACAGAAAAAAGCAGGTCTTTACATGATCGAACAATACAAAAAAAGCGGAATTTCTTTTCCAAAAGGAGCTTCAGACTTCTACCAGCCAGTTCCTGCTGCATTTATGAATTCAAGACGTAATCAAAACCTTCCAGATTCTGAAAATATCTGGGCTTATATTGAAGGTTCAGAAAAACCAAATGAAGTTTTGGTAATTTCTGCACATTACGATCACGTTGGAATTAAAGATGGTGAAGTTTACAATGGTGCTGATGATGATGGTTCTGGAACTGTAGCGGTTATTGAAATGGCTAAAGCTTTTGCTAAAGCTAAAAAAGAGGGGCACGGACCAAAACGTTCTATTTTGTTTCTTCATGTAACTGGTGAAGAGCATGGCTTACACGGATCGCGTTATTATTCTGAAAATCCATTATTCCCAATCGCGAATACAATTGCCGACATCAACATCGACATGATCGGACGTCGCGATGTTGAGCATTCAAACACAAACAACTACGTTTATGTAATTGGTGCTGACAGATTATCTTCTGATTTACACAATGCGGTTGTAGCCCAAAACGAAAAATACATCAAAATGGACTTAGATTTTAAATTTAATGATCCAAAAGATCCAAACCATTTCTACGAGCGTTCTGACCACTATAATTTCGCTAAAAACGGTATTCCAGCAGTTTTCTTCTTTAACGGAGTTCATGAAGATTATCACGGAAAGGGTGACGAACCTCAAAAAATTGAATACGATGCTTTAACTAAAAGAACAAAACTGGCTTTTGTTGTAGCTTGGGATTTAGCTAATAGAGAGAATAGACCGGTAGTTGATAAAAAATAATTTTTTAAGATACTAAGGTTCTAAGATGCTAAGATTCTAAGTTTTCTTTTAGGGAACGATAATAAAAAAAGGATGAGTAAAACTCATCCTTTTTTTATTATCTTGATTTACTAATTTACTCAAAGCTAAAAACCTTAGAATCTTAGCATCTTAGAACCTTAGCAACTTAAAATCAGTCATTCATCGAAATCAAAAACTCTTCGTTATTCTTTGTTTTCTTGAAACGGTCGTTTACGAAGTCCATAGATTCTACTGGGTTCATATCTGATAGATATTTACGCATGATCCACATTCTTTGCAAAGTTTTTTCGTCTAATAATAAGTCATCACGACGTGTACTAGATGATGTAAGATCGATTGCAGGGAAAATACGTTTATTAGCTATCTTACGATCTAATTGTAATTCCATGTTACCTGTTCCTTTAAATTCTTCGAAGATAACTTCGTCCATTTTAGAACCAGTTTCTGTTAATGCAGTTGCGATAATACTTAAAGAACCACCGTTTTCTACATTTCTAGCCGCTCCAAAGAAACGTTTAGGTTTTTGTAATGCATTTGCATCAACACCTCCACTTAATACTTTTCCAGATGCTGGTTGAACCGTGTTATAAGCTCTTGCTAAACGCGTAATAGAGTCTAACAAAATCACAACATCGTGACCGCATTCTACTAAACGTTTTGCTTTTTCCAATACGATGTTAGCGATTTTTACGTGTTCTTGTGGTTCTCTATCAAAAGTAGAAGCAATAACTTCACCACGAACACTTCTTTGCATATCTGTAACCTCCTCAGGACGTTCGTCAATAAGAAGAACAATCAAATAAACTTCTGGATGGTTGGCTGCAATTGCATTTGCAATATCTTTAAGAAGCATTGTTTTACCAGTTTTAGGCTGCGCAACGATCATACCACGCTGACCTTTACCTATTGGTGAAAACAAATCTATAATTCTTGTTGAAATAGAACTGCCTTTTTCGGCAAGTTTGAATTTTTCAGAAGGAAAAACTGGAGTCAAGTGTTCGAAAGAAACTCTATCGCGAACAACTTGCGGATCATGTCCATTGATTTTTAAAACACGAACCAATGGGAAAAACTTCTCACCTTCTTTTGGAGGGCGAACCACTCCTTTTACAGTATCTCCGGTTTTTAAACCAAATAATCTGATTTGTGAAGTTGATAAATAAATATCATCTGGAGAAGCTAAATAATTATAATCTGATGAACGTAAAAATCCGTAACCGTCCGGCATCATTTCTAAAACACCTTCACTTTCAATAATTCCGTCAAATTCAAAGTCTGAATCTCTAAAGTTATTGTTATTCTTTTTATTCTTGTGATTTGGGTTTTGATTATTGTGATTTCCGTTTCCATTGCCATTCCCGCTCTGATTTTGGTTCTGATTCGGGTTTTGATTTTGGTTCTGGCTTTTATTCTGATTCGGATTGATCTTTTTTGCAGGAGCAGATTGTGGAGTTTTTTCAGCTGTTTCGGCTGTTGCTTCAGAAACAATTGATTCTGATGGAGTTAATTCTGACGGAATTGATTCTGTAACTTCTTCAGCAGTAATTTCTTTTACAGCTTCTTTTTCCTTTTTAAGAGCTACTTTCTTCTCGTATGCCGATTTACTAAATTTTACAACTTTAGGCTCTTTTTTTGCTGCTGGTGCTTTGTTTTCCTGTGCTTCTACAGTCGCCACTTCTGCAATTGGCTGTGCTGTTTCAGCTATATCGTTACTTTGAACAGTTTCCTCTACTTTATCAAATTCTAAAACAGGTGTATTTTTGGTATTTGCTGCTTTTGTTTTTGCCGGTGCAATTCTAGCGCGTTTCGGTTTTTCATCTTTAACTTCAGAAACTGCTTCTGTTTGAGGAGCTTCAGCAGGCGCAAGAGTATTTTCTTGGTGTGCTAAAATCTGACTAATTAAAGTCTCTTTTTTGACACCATTAATCTTTATTGTTTTAGCTAACTTAGCTATTTCTTGAAGCTCAGCAAGCTTCATTTCTTTTAATGCAGAAATATCAAACATGAATGTTCTATGAATTTAATTATTTTAAGGAATACTGTAAAAAGAATAGGTAGATAATTAATTTGAATTGACCGCAGTATGAAGTGCTTACGGTATTATGATGCAATAATACGAATAAAATTTTATCATACAATAGTATTTTAAAAAAAGAAAATATATTTTTGTAAAACATTTTTAGACCATGATACAAAGAATTCAGACTGTATATTTATTTCTAGCTTTTGCTGCAACTGGCATTTTAATGCTTTTTGTTCCGCTTTGGACAACAAGTGCAGGAAAGCCGTTCTTTTTTATGCAGGATCAGCTTTATACTGTTTTATTAGGTTTAACAACTATGCTTAGCATTATCAGTATAATTTCATTTAAAAAGAGACAAAATCAGTTTGTGTTAAACAGACTTAATATAATATTAAATTTAATTTTATTAGGATTATTTGTATATCGATCACTAAATTTATCTGGAGGGACTGAGGTCTCTGAGAAAGGTATTGGGATGTTCATGCCAATTGTTGCTATCGTGTTATTAGTTTTAGCTAATAAGGCCATCAAAAAGGATGAAGATCTTGTAAAATCTGTTGATCGTTTGAGGTAAACCTATAAACTTAGTTTATTTGTGCGAAGAAGAACCCGAATTTTGATTCGGGTTTTTTTTTGCCCTATTCTAGTATAAATCAGACCTAAAGAGCCTATTAAAATGTGATTTGCATGATAAATTTGTATTTTTCAAATTCAAATAATCATGATACCAAAAATAAGGATTCATCTTGCAGATGATCATCAGGTTTTAATTGATGGCCTTTCCAACTTATTAAAAACAGTTCCAAACTTTGAAGTGGCAGGCAGCTCACTTGACGGAACCACTGTATATAATGATGTTTTAATGGATAATGCTGATGTTTTAATTCTTGATATCAGTATGCCTAAAAAAGATGGAATTGAGACTTTAAAAGAATTCAAAACAAATCAATCTCCTTGCAAAGTCATTATTTTATCGAGTTATGATGATTTGAAGATTATTAAAGAAGTCATGAAATTAGGCGCAAAAGGTTACTTAACAAAAAACTGCGCAGGAGAAAATATTATCGAAGCTGTTGAAGCCGTTTATCAAGGACAGGAATATTTTAGTGATGCAGTGCGAGAAAAGATATTTAACACCTTTAAAGACAATCCGAAATTAAACCAAAATGCCGTTATAGAAAATCCGATTTTAAGTCCGCGTGAAATTGAAATCATAACTTTAATTGCTTTAGAATACAGCGGAAAAGAAATCAGTGAAAAACTTTTTATTAGCTCGCATACTGTTGAAACCCATCGCAAAAACATTATGAAAAAACTAAATATTAAAAGTACAATTGGCTTAGTAAAATACTCCCTTAAAAACAATTTGATTAATTCTTAAAAATTGCTTTTATGTTTGGTTTTAAATTCTTTATCTCTCTGCTATTACTTTTTGCTGTTGAAGGAACTGTCATTGCTAAATCAAAAGATAGCATAAACACCAAAGCTCTTCAAACACAAATTGGCAGCAAAACAACACTTAATCAAGTAAGTAAATCAGATCAGTTACGAAATAAAAAAATCGTCAGTTTATCTATTATACTTGTCGTAATCATTTTTCTTTTATTTTACTTTTTGTACCAAAACAATAAGCTAAAACAGAAAATAAAACGAAAAGATACCAAGCAGAAAATTCTTCTCAACATTATTAATTCTAGCATCGATTCTCAAGAAGTCGAGCGTAAAAAGATCGCCTCTTTTCTGCACGACAATATCAATTCATTGTTGTCTTCTGCTGGATTGCATTTAAATACTTTTACAGCACAACATGATATCAAATCCAACGAGATTGAGAAAGCAAGAGTTATTTTATCAGAAGTTCATGAGCTTTTACGAGATATGTCTCACGATCTTGTTCCATCGCTTTTGGTTCGTTTTGGATTGATTTATGCCTTAGAAGATTTGTGCGAGAAAAACTCTAATTCTGCTATTGAATTTGAATTTTCAAGCTCGATTCCAACTAGCAGAAGATATGTTGAGAAATTTGAAATGAAAATCTATTTCATTGTCAGTGAATTATTCAGCAATATCATAAAACACAGTAGTGCTAAAAAAGCAAAACTCACTCTAACTGAAAAAGACAATCAACTGATTTTGCACATTCATGATGACGGAATTGGCTTTAAAACTAGAAAATTAAAAGACGTAGAGGGTTTTGGTTTAAACCGAATTAGAGCTCGAGTAAAAAAATACAAAGGCTCTTTATCTATTGTTTCAAAAGAAAACGAGGGAACTAAAATAAAAATTCAAATTCCTTTGCCACATTAATTACTTCTCTCCTATTTCGATAATTTCCAGATCTTTGATTTTGTCATCATCAATTACAAATCGAAGCATAGTTCTTACTTTATGAAAACCACTTTTTCCTGCCGCGCCGGGATTCATGTGCAGTAAATTATTCTTTTTATCAAACATGACTTTCAAGATATGAGAATGTCCACAAATAAATAATTTTGGTGGATTCAGAGCCAATTCTTCCCTAACATTCTGATTGTATTTTCCTGGATAACCTCCAATATGCGTAATCCAAACCGACACGTTTTCACACGAAAAACGATTGTTTAACGGGAATTCTAATCTTGCTTTTGCATCATCAATATTTCCGTAAACTGCTCTTAAAGGTTTTAGTTTTTTAATGGTATCAGTAACCGTCAAATCTCCAATATCTCCGGCATGCCAGACTTCATCTGCCTGAGCAACATATTTTAAAATTGTATCATCAATATGGCTGTGAGTATCTGAGAGAAGGAGAATTTTAGTCAATTTTTTTGAGGTTCAAAGGTTCAAAGGTTCATAGTAACAAAGGTACAAAGGTTTTTTTTAAAAGACGCTAAGATTCTGAGTTGCTAAGATTCTGAGTTTTTCTAGCGTAATGATATACTTCCTCAAACAAAAAAATCCGATTTACTTTCGCAAATCGGATTTCTATTATAGTATTAAATAATTATTGTTTTTTAGGATTTTTACCTTCTTTTAAATCTTTGGTATCCATCATTTCCATTAATTTCAATCCTAACAAACCACTGATTGAACCGTCAGATCCGCCGTTTCCTGAAATCAACACATCTGGAATTACTTTTATGTTTCCTTTACCAATTTCTTCGGTTACTTTATAACGGGTAAAGTTATCTCCGCCCATCGCACTAACTTGTAATTGATAAGCTTCAGCAGTTGATTTACCAATTGCCATAATTTTCTCCGCTTCAGCCAAACCTGTTTTTGAGATTTTTTCAGCTTCTGCGCTCGCATTCAGTCTTGTTGCTTCCGCTTGTGCTCCTGCTCTAGCTTTTGTCGCTTCTGCTTCTGCATTTGCACGCATTTTTGTTGCTTCTGCTTCTGCATTTACATTCAATTTTAAACTTGTCGCATCTCCTTCAGCTTTCTTTACAGTTGCATCTGCAGTTCTTTGTGCGATTTCAACACTTTGCGAAGCACGAACAATTTCTTTCTGCATATCTGCAATTGCAGTTTCTTTTTCCATACCCTGACGCTGTTCTTGCGCCATTCTTTGCGTTTGATACGTTTTTTGCTCTTCTTCTGCCAATTTTCTGTCTGTCAACGTTTTCATCAGCGAATCTGGTGGCACAATATCTCCAATCAAAGTATCAACTGCGTTTACGTTATATTCATCAAGAACTAATTTAATATGGTTTTTAGCCGATTCTTGACGTTCTTTTCTTGTTGTTAAGAACGAAATTACATCGCTGTCTTGAGCTGAGTTTCTGAAATAGTTACCAATTGTCGGTTCTAAAACTTGAGAAACCAAATTATTCATACTTCCAAAACGAGCAATTACTTTTGGCGCTTCGGCAGCTGGAACGTGAATGATTTGCGCCACATCTAAATTAAATGGGAAACCATCTTTTGAACGTACTGTTATCGTAGATAAATTTTTATCCAAATCATGCGACTCGCTTCTTGCATTAGCCCAGTTTAAAACCAAATTTGTTGTTGGAACAGGTTCTAACTTCGTTGTATATTTATTCAAAGCATATTTTCCTGGTCCAAAAGGCTCCATCCAAACACCTCGCTGTCCTTTTGAAACAATATTTCCGTGTTTGAAAGTATCTCCTGTAACATCCTGACCATCTTCTCCAATGTATGAAATCACAACTCCAACATAACCAATTGGCACATCTGTCATTGGATTTTGTTCTATCAAGATTCCCCAAGTATTAATGTAGTAAGAACCTGCTAGCATAACCTGAGGCTGTAAACCACGATTTCCGCCATGCTCTAAAAACTTATCGAAGTCCTGAAAATTATTGTGATCATCAACAAATTTTCCTGCAATCTGACCTTGCGGAATTGGTTCTCCATCAAGCGCAGTTACAATACCAATCATGTTTTCATAAATCTTGATCTGATCTGCAATAACAATTTCAAACAAGAACGTATTAATACGATATGATCCCGTCGTAATAAATGCAGTCTGACGACCTTTTTGTCCGCCATTGTTCAAGAAAGAGGTAGCATCTTGAAAATTGTCACATTCTACTTTTCTTGCTAAGATTCGTCCAGTTGGAATTTCCTTTCCGTCTTTACTTAAAACCAATCCGATTTTACCTTCGGGAATAATGGTAAAGCCTGTCATATCGATTGAATATTGCCAAATCCACATTCCCCAATACAACCCTGGCGCAAGCGTAGCCGCCTGATAACCAGCTTCGCCTTTTGTAGCTATGATACGCCCATCAGGCAATGATCTGTCTGCGCCAAACAGAACAAATTTCTTGGTCACTAAACCAATTTTGTCTTCAGGAACCATAACCATTCCGAAGAAAACACGCAAAATAAATTTGTAAAAAATGATAGCGAATAAGATTAAAATTATCCACCAATAAGAAGTAATTTCATTCATAGTTTTTGATATTTAGTTGTACAAACATAGGAGAAATACGAACTGTTAAAATGAAAAATTTTAAAAATTAACATTTGGAATTTTCTGACCAAAAATGTTAAAAAATGATTCCGAATATATCGTTGGAATTGTCAATTTCTGACATGATTTTTAGCTGAACAAACTATGATTTGCATTTTGGGTTTTAATGGATTTTAACAAAGTTTCTGAGACGCTAACATACTAAGGAACTAAGTTTTTGTTTTTAGATTTTATTGAAATGGATGTTTATTGATTTAAAAATATACCGAAAATATTATACCTATATATTAAGTACAATTTTTTCCAATCTCATGTTAGACGCACTACAGTGCGTCTCTACAGATATGCAGAACGCAAAAACCATTACAATTCTGAACCTTTGTAACTTTGTTACTAAAAGAAAACTTAGAACCTTAGCATCTTAGCATCTTAGAAGCTTTTTTTCATACCTTTGCCCCTCAGAACCTCTGTCCCTTAAAATGAGATATTTTATTCAATTCGCTTATAACGGAACACATTATCATGGCTGGCAAATACAGCCAAATGCTTCTTCAGTTCAAGAAACTTTAAATAAGGCTTTTTCGGTTTTATTAAATGAAACTATCAGTATTATGGGTGCTGGAAGAACAGATACTGGTGTTCATGCGAGCGAAATGTACGGTCATTTTGACACAGAAAAGACCTTAGACATTCCGGTTTTAGTTCATAAACTGAATTCTTATTTACCAAAAGATATTGCGATTTTTGATGTCATTTTAGTTCATGATGATGCGCATTGTAGATTTGACGCAACAAAGCGAACTTACGAATATCATATCAATACAGTAAAAAATCCGTTTTTACAGGAATTGAGCTGGTATGTTACGCAAAAATTGGATGTGAGTTTAATGAACGAAGCTGCGCAATTACTATTGAAACATACCGATTTTCAATGTTTTTCAAAAGTTAATACTGATGTAAACACATTTGATTGCACGATTTTTGAGGCATACTGGAAACAAGAAAATGGAAAACTGATTTTTACCATTTCGGCAAATCGGTTTTTAAGGAATATGGTTCGGGCGATTGTAGGCACTTTGATCAATATTGGTTTAAAGAAAATTTCTTTAATTGATTTTGAAAACATCATTGCCAGCAAAAGCAGAGAAAAAGCAGGGTTTTCGGTTCCTGCACATGGTTTATATTTAACCAAAATAGATTACGATTATTTATAAAGCTTTAAGCTTTAGGCAATAGGCTTTAGGCTTATTTCTTACAGCTTACTGCTAATAGCTTATGGCCTAAAGCCTAAAGCTTAAAGCTTGAAAAAACAAATGAAAGCAAAAGCATTCGATACAGGATTATTCAAAAGAATATTAAAATATACGCGTCCTTATAAATGGCGTTATTATGGCGTAATCATATTTGCCATTTCGCTATCTATCTTCGCAGCACTTCGTCCTTATTTACTTAAAGAAACGGTCGATGGTTACATCAAAACTCATGATAAGATGGGATTACTGATGTATATCATTTTGATGGGAGCAGTTTTATTGATGGAGGTTTTTTCTCAATTCTACTTTGTTTATTGGGCAAACTGGCTCGGACAAGATATTGTAAAAGATATTCGAACCAAACTTTTTCAGCACATTTTGAGTTTCAGAATGAAGTATTTTGATTTGGTTCCCGTTGGTCAATTGGTTACGAGAGCCGTTTCAGATATTGAATCGATTGCACGTATTTTCAGTCAAGGTTTATTTATGATTATAAGCGATTTGATGAAAATGGTTGTGGTACTACTTTTTATGTTTTACATGAACTGGAAACTGACTTGGATTGTCGTGATTGCGATGCCGATTTTGGTTTACATTACAAGAATTTTCCAGCGTAAAATGCAGGTCGCTTTTGAAGAAGTAAGAACTCAAATTGCCAATATGAACTCGTTTGTTCAGGAACGTGTAACGGGTATGAAAATCGTACAGCTTTTTAACCGTGAAAAAATCGAAGCCGAAAACTTTAAAGAAATCAATAACAAACATAGAGTAGCTTGGATTAAGACGATTTTGTACAACTCGATCTTTTTCCCGATTGCAGATATTATTTCATCCATAACTTTAGGTTTGGTTGTTGTTTATGGTGGTTTCAGAATTTTAAACGGAGATCATTTTACGACTTTCGGAGATTTATTTTCATACACCATGTTTATCGGAATGCTTTTTAATCCGTTAAGACAAATTGCGGATAAATTTAACGAGATGCAATTAGGAATGATCGCTGCCAATCGTGTCTTTGATATTATTGACACACAAGATCATATTCAAGATACAGGAACAATTGAAGCGCCAGTTTTTAATGGAAGAATTGATTTTAAAGACGTTCGTTTCAGCTACATTCCAGAAGAAGAAGTTATAAAAGGAATTGATTTATCGGTTTCAGCTGGGCAAACTATTGCCATTGTAGGTTCTACGGGTGCTGGAAAATCTACCATTATTAATTTATTGAATCGTTTTTACGAAATCAATAGCGGAACAATCTGTATTGATGGAGAAAATATCGAAAACTATACTTTGGCTTCTTTAAGAAAACAGATTGCTGTTGTTTTGCAAGATGTGTTTTTGTTTGCCGATACGATTTATAATAATATCACTTTGCACAATCCAGAAATTACTCGAGATAAAGTAATTGATGCTGCAAAGAAAATTGGTGTTCATGATTTTATTATGAATCTGCCAGATAATTATGATTTTGATGTAAAAGAGCGAGGCGTCATGCTTTCTTCAGGACAGCGCCAGCTAATTGCTTTTTTACGTTCTTATGTGAGCAATCCAAGTATTTTGATTTTGGACGAAGCAACTTCTTCTATCGATACGTATTCTGAAGAAATGATTCAGCGTGCGACAGAAACTATTACAAAAGGAAGAACTTCGATTATTATTGCACATAGATTAGCAACAATTGTAAATGCAGATAAGATTGTGGTGATGGATAAGGGATTGATTGTTGAACAAGGAACGCATCAGGAATTATTGCTTAAAACTGATGGTTACTATAAAAATTTATATGACTCGCAATTCGCCGTGGCGAACTAAGTCATAATGGTACTTCTTGAAATTTAGATTAAAAAAAATAAAATCTCAACGCGCTTTCGTAATTTACGTTATCGCTTCTATTCTTATTACGGTTTCTTCTGTATACATATTAAGTAATTTAATTACTGATCTTACAGAAAAAGCAAATGAAGATCTAGCACAACGTAATTTTATTAAAAAGCACGAATTCCTGTCTCAAGAATTTTCAAAACTTCTGGAACAGGAAAATAGAATTAAACATGTTTTAAAAATTAGTAAGCCAGAAAATCTTGCTTCTAACTTACAAGTTTTATCTTCAGTTCAAGGCACCAATTTATTAGTCGATAACAATTGGTTTCAGATTAATGACGGGGAAGTTCAGTTTGGAATTGACTCTATTTCGGATGTCATGAAAAAAGAGGCAAAAGATTTTATTCTTCAAAATAAAAATAAAGACCATATCAAAACAGTTATTTCGCAGGGAAAAGAACAGATTTGGAGAATTTATTTCAAACTCGCTTCAAAAAATTTAACCGTGCGTTATGGTTACGATATCAATTTAAAGAAACTTCACGATTATATTTCTACCGCCGACAAAACAACTGGTAATTATGCTTTTGTTTTTGATCAATCTGGAAGATGTGTTTATCATCCGGAATCTGATCTTATTGGAAAAAACGTTTACAAGTTTTCTTCTACACAACCTTTTGATACTATATTCAGCAAAAAGAAGGATTATGTAAAAACAGTGACAATGTCTGAATTTTTGAAAATGGATGTTATTCGTTTTACAAAAAAAATAGATATACAAAATCTGTCGTGGTATATATGTGTAGATTTTCCAAAAATATTTGTTGATGAAAATGTAACGTTAATTAAGAAATATTCAACTTGGATTTATTCGATTACAACTGTAATGTTGTTGTTGATTTTCTATTTATTCTCTTATGTAAACAGACGTGCATATCGCGAAAAAGGAATTGCGATTAAAGAAAAAAACCGACTTTTAGTTGAGAACGAAAAAATTGTAAAAGAAAAAGCACTTATTCAGCTTCAGCATTTAAAAGAGCAGATTAATCCGCACTTTTTATTTAATTCGTTGAACTCGCTTTATATGTTGGTTGGAAGCGATGTAAAAACGGCGCAGAAATTCACACTAAACTTATCTCGAATTTATCGCTATTTAATTGATCCGCCAGAAAAGAACATTGTTCCTTTAAAGGATGAACTTTTATTTATCGAAAAATATATCTTTTTACAGCAGACCCGTTTTAAGGAAGAATTATTCTTCTCTATAGAAATCGAAAACCAAACAGCTTTAAACAAACACATCCCCTATCTAGCCTTTCAGATTGCGGTAGAAAATGCTATTAAGCATAATGCGGCCACTCAAGAAAGTCCTTTAACTACAAAAATCCTGATTAAAGAAGATCAGGTAATCATTAGCAACAATCTTCAAAAGAAATTCACCGCTGAACCAAGTACTAAATTTGGGTTAAATTACCTGAAAAGTATTTACAATTATTATTCAAAAACCGATTTTAAAACATCAGAAAAAGACGGCGTTTTTATCTGTATTCTTCCATTAATATCCATTCACTCCTAAAAAAAAGCCACTCACTCCTTTTTGTTTTTTTGCTGAACTAAAATCGAATAGTTTCGGCCAAAAATTAATCTAAACTTAACATCTGATGAAGGAAAAGGCATTCCTGCATAATTTGATAACATTTTGCATACTCCTATTATTATTAGCACCTCTTACTGTTCATTCTCAAAAGAAAAAGAAAGACAAAAAAGAAGAGGCAACTGAAATTAAAAAAGATTCTACTGACGCCAAAAAAGGCAAAAAATATAGTGACCTGATAAAAAAAGGAACTGTAAAAAAAGGACTATTCAATATCATCCAAGTTAAAACCGATGTATATTTCGAAATTCAGGACAGTTTGTTTAAAAGAGAATTTCTAATTGTAAACAAATTATCTCAGGTTCCTTACGATATAAATGAAGCCGGATTAAATAAAGGAATGAATTATGAAAATAAAGTTATTTCCTTTTATAAAGATACTATTGCAAAGAAAGTCTGGGTAAAGACATATCAGCCTAAAGTTTCTTCTCCTAAAGAAGATGCCATCACAGCATCTGTAATTAATAATTTCTCCGAATCTATTATTGAAGTTTTTGATATCGAAACCAAAAACAACGATTCGAGCGCTGTTGTAATTAAAGTAAATAAGATTTTTGACGGAAAACAAAAAAGTTTTAATGATGTAATGGGCAACATTGGCTTAAGCGGTTCTGTAAAATCTGATTTATCTTATATAGAAGGATTAAAATCTTTTCCTAAAAACATTGTTGTAAAATCACAAATGACAACTTCACTTAGCGATGGAGGTGCCTCAGTACCTATTACGCTTGGTGTGACAACTAATATTATTTTATTGGATAAAACTCCAATGAAACCTCGTTTTTCTGACCAAAGAATTGGTTTTTTTACTGAAAAGCATTGGTACTTTGCCGATGCACAGCAGGCAATGCTTGAAAAAGAATTGATTACCCGCTGGCGTTTAGAACCAAAAAAAGAGGATGAAGAACGTTATTCGAAAGGTGAATTAGTAGAGCCGAAAAAACCAATCGTTTATTACATCGATCCATCGACTCCAAAACAATGGAGAAAAAACATCATTGATGGGGTACACGATTGGCAGGCAGCTTTTGAAAAAGCTGGATTTAAAAATGCTGTTATTGCAAAAGAACCTACTGAACAAGATTTAGATTTTGACATTGATGATGTACGTTATTCTGTTATTACGTATGCCGCATCTCCAAAATCAAACGCAATGGGACCATCTGTGGTTGATCCTAGAAGCGGTGAAATAATCGAGGCCGATATTATCTGGTGGCATAATGTAATGACTTCGCTTCAAAGCTGGATGCGTATCCAGACTGGACCAATTGATCCAAAAGCACGTGGCAATACATTTAGCGATGAGCACATGGGAGAAGCAATTCGGTTTGTTTCGTCTCACGAAGTGGGTCATACTTTTGGTCTAAAACATAATATGGGTTCTTCTTTTGCTTATGATGTAGAATCTTTACGTTCTAAAGAATTCACAGCAAAAATGGGAGGCACAGCTCCTTCTATTATGGATTATGCCCGATACAATTATGTTGCACAACCAGAAGATAATGTCACAGTTATTACTCCAAAAATTGGAGAATATGATAAATATGCAATAGAATGGGGTTACAGATGGTATTCGCCTAATGAAAATGAAACAGCCAAACTAAACGCCTTAGTTACAAAACATCAAAATGACCCAATTTATTTTTACGGCGAGCAGCAGCTAGGTCCTGCAATTGATCCTCGTTCACAGTCTGAAGACTTAGGAAACGATGCTGTAAAAGCAAGCGAATACGGTTTGAAAAACTTAAAACGTGTTGTAGATAATATCATAAACTGGACATATGATAAAGATCAGTCTTATCACGAAACTGGTAAACTGTATATTGGAACTATTGGACAATGGCACATATACAATCATCATGTAGTAGCCAATATTGGCGGTGTTTATTTAAACACAACGGTTCACGGTGATAACAAACAAAGTTATGTTCCTGTTCCTGCATCAATGCAGAAAAAAGCAACCGATTATTTAATTAAAAATGTAATTACAATTCCGCAATGGTTGTTTTTCAATGACATTTTAGACAAAACAAATCCGCTGAAAGATTCTCCTATTGGACCTTATGAGTATACGCCTTACACGCTGGCAAGAGAATTACAATATGATGTTATGTATAGTTTATTATTCGATGACCGTTTGCTTCGAATGACAGAAAATGAATTATACCAGCAAAATAAAACCAGCGAACCCGTTTTTACCGTAAATGATTTGTTTAAAAAATTACACCAAAGTGTTTTTGCAGGTACTATTCAAAACAAATCACTTAGCATTCTGGAGCGAATGACACAGAAAAATTATGTAGATGTTTTAATTGTTTCGACAAATAAATTATTTGAAAAAACAGATGTTAAAAAAACAATCCAAATACAGGAAACATTACAAATGCCTCATTTATGTTCTGTAGATGATGAACATATGGCAAGAAACATTAATAACTATTTTTTAAAAAGAGTTACAGAAGTAACCTCAGATAAAAAAGGAGAATTATCAAAAGTACTTCAGTTATTAAAACTAAAAAAGAGTACAGGAGATCAATCTACCCAAAACCATTACCGCGATTTGATACAACGAATCGATAAAGCCCTAAATAATACAACCTTTTAATACACAACCCAAAACATGAAGAAAATTTTACATGCCTTACTGCTGTTCCTGGCCATCGCAGGATACTCGCAGGAATCCCGAACTATTACGGGTATCATTCAAGATGAAGCAGACTTGGCGCCAATTCCTGGTGCGTCAATCTTCGTTGAGAATAATTCTATTTCAAACAAAACTGCTATGGCAGGTATTATTCATAGTGAAGCAATTGGAACTACATCAGATTTCGATGGTAAATTCACTTTGAAAATCGGAAAAAACGTTACTTCTTTGAGAGTTACTTTCATGGGATACAAATCGTATACTCTTGAATTAGATGCTCAAAAAAACTATACTATTAACTTAACATCTGAAACAGCAAAACTTCAAGAGGTTGTTGTAACAGGTTACCAAAAAATTGAGAAAAGAAAACTTACTGCTGCCGTTTCTAAAATAGATATGTCGGCTATTCAGCAAACTGGGGTTTCTAGTATTGACCAATTATTGGTAGGACAAATTGCGGGGGTCGCTGTTTCTACTCCATCTGGAGCACCTGGAGCACCAGCTAAAATTAGAATTAGAGGTACAGCTTCTTTAAGTGGAACTCAAGATCCTTTATGGGTATTAGATGGTTTGCCATTAGAAGGAAATGACGTTCCTAAAAACTACGACAAAGACAATATTGATCAATTGAATAACTTTTCTATTGCAGGTTTAAATCCAGATGATATTAAAGATATTACAATCTTAAAAGATGCTGCTGCAACTGCTATTTACGGTGCTCGTGCTGCAAACGGTGTAATCGTTGTTACGACTAAAAAAGGTAAAGCTGGTAAAATGGTGATTAATTTCAACACCAATACTTTTATCACTCAAAGACCTGATTTCTCAAAATTAAATTTAATGAATGCAAACCAAAAAGTTGATTTCGAACTTGACCTTGCAAGCCGTTCTGATTTAACATACAGAGACAATGTTGGAGAAATTTCTCGTATCTTAAACGGATCAAATGAGTTAGCAGCTTATAGAGCGGGAGGATTTTCTGCGTTAAGCCCTGCTACACAACAGTCAATCAATGATTTAAGAAACAACAATACAAACTGGGGCAATTTAATTTACCAAACTGCAATTAACACGCAACACGGTTTAAGTTTATCTGGCGGTGGAGAAAAATCTGATTACTATTTCTCTTTAGGATATTATGATGAAAAAGGAACTACTATTGGAACTGGTTTCAAACGTTACAACTTAACTTTGAAAAACAATTTCGAAATTACAGATAAATTCAAAGTTGGAGTTGGAATCTTTGGTTCTGAAAACAAAACTACTTCTTACTTATCTGATACAGATGCTTACACAAGCCCAAGTAACTATTCAAGAAACGTAAATCCATATTTGACTCCTTATAATGCAGACGGAAGTTATAAATATGATCAAGATATTGTGGGTTACTCAGAACGTTATGTTCCTTTTAATATTTTAGAAGAAAGAGCAAACACTTCTTACGATTTAAAAACAAGAGCCGTAAAAGCTTTATTAGATGCTGAATATAAAATCACTAGAGATTTAAAAGTAACCTCTCAATTAGGTTTACAATTGGACAATACTTCTAGCGAAAAATTTGCCGATAAAGACACTTATTATACTAGAAAAGAAAAAGAAAGATCTCGTTACTTTGCAAACGGAGCTTATAATTACTTCTTACCTGAAGGCGGTATTATCCAAAACGCAAATACTGACTTTTTCCAATACAATCTAAAAACAATGGTGAATTACTCTAAAACTTTTGGAGAAAAACACGAAGTTGAGGCTATGGTTGGTAATGAGTTAAGAAGAAATTATACAACTACTATTGCAACAAAAGGTTTTGGATTTGATAAAAACACTTTGACTACTAAGCCAATTATGTTCCCAAATAGCTCTTTTGCTAATGATGCTATATACAGAACGTATCAGAAATCTGAAAACGAAAATGCTTTTGCTTCATTTTTTGCTACAGCTTCTTATACTTACAATAGAAAATACAGTGTATTTGGAAGTGTGAGATATGATGGTTCAGATTTATTTGGTGTAGATCCAAAATACAAATACTTGCCACTTTGGTCAACTTCTGCTTCATGGGCAGTTTCTGAAGAAGATTTCTTAAAAGATAACTTAACACTTTCTAACTTAAGATTACGTGCTTCTTACGGTTTACAAGGTAATATTGATAAAAACACTTCTCCTTTTGTAATGGGAAGATACAGCAATACAACCATTTTACCTGGACAAACAGAACAAACCATTTCTGTTGAAACTCCACCAAACGACAAATTGCGTTGGGAAAAAACTACTAATACCAACTTAGGTATGGATCTTGGCTTATTCAACAACCGTATCAGCATTGTAACTGATTTATACGGAAGAAAAAGTACTGACTTAATTGGTTTGAGAGCAGTTCCGTTCGAAAACGGTTTTGAGTACAGCAACATGAACTGGGCACAAGTAAGCAATAAAGGTTATGAAATTACTTTGTCTACAAGAAACATTGACCGTCCAAACTTTAAATGGAATACAAGCATTAACTTTTCTCATAACAAAAGTAATGTAGATAGAATTGAAGTACGTGATACTGATTTACTTCCAAGCAGAGAAGGTCGTCCTGTAAATGCAGTTTTTGGATTAAGAACAAACGGTATAGACGAAAATGGTTATCCTTTATTTGTTAATAAAAACGGTGAAACAGTAAATGCTCAAACTTTCTTCAAATTGTACGATCCTTATGCTGATTTCTTTCCTGGAGAACTTACAGAATCATCTTTAACACCAGCAGAGTATAGAGATTTATTTGTTTACTTAGGTGATAGAGATCCTAAATTCACTGGAGGTATTACCAATACAATTCAAGTACATAATTTTGATTTTACAGTTGCAGCTGCATTTAATTTGAAACAAACTGTTGTAAGAACACCTCCTTACAGCGGAACTGAAGTAGATAGAGGACAAAACTACTCTACTGATATTTTGAATGCTTGGTCACCAACCAATACTTCTTCTAATTTGCCAGGAATTACAGGTAAAGATTCTGGAACAGGAGATTCTTGGATGGCATATCAATGGTTCTCATCAGCTACTCCATTAAACTGGAATAATTACTTAGATACATGGGTTAGCGAAATGAGTTATATGAGATTGAGCAGTATGCGTTTAGGCTATACATTCCCTAAAGCATTTACAGATCACATCAACATCCAAAGCATCAGACTTAACGTTGAAGCAAGAAACTTATTTGTAATCAGTTCTGACTTTAAAGGATATTTTGATCCTGAAACTTACGGAAACATTTATGCACAGCCAGTTCCTAAATCATTCACTATTGGATGTAATGTAACTTTCTAATACAATTAAAGATGAAAAAAATCTCAAAATATATATTACTTTTTACTGCAGGAATTGCAGTAACAAGCTGCGATGATTATCTGGATATAACACCTGTTGGACGTGTTATTCCAGAAACACAAGAACAATTTCGTGCGGTATTAACAACTGGATATTCAAAATATCCGGAACACAAAACATTGACAACACTTCGTACAGATGAATTGACATTGGATGATTTTAGTGAAGATCTAAATATTTACAAAGACATTTTTATCTGGAAAGATGCCAATCCTGACCGTATTACAAGAGATTTCCAATATCAGGATTTATACAATGTAATTTTCTATACGAATGTAGTAATCAATGAAGCATCAAAAAAAGTAGCTGCTTCTGAAGAAAGAAATCAATTAATTGGAGAAGCTTACGCTTTAAGAGCAATGGCTTATTTTGATTTGGTTAACCTTTTTGGAAAACCATACAACGCTACAACTGCTACTTCAGACAAAGGAGTTCCATTGGCTTTAGAAATTGACTTAGAGCAGGTTTACGTTCCTCAAAGTGTTGAAGTAATTTACAATCAAATTATTTCTGATACTCAGGAAGCTGAAAAACTTATCAATTTAAATTCACAGACAAAAGGTTTAAATTATCGTTTTTCAAAAGTTGCATTGTATAGCTTAGAAAGCCGTGTTTACTTGCACCAAAAGCAATGGCAGAAATCTTTAGATGCTGCAAATAAGGCATTGGCAATCAACAACAATCTGGTTGATTTAAAAGCTACTTCTATATTTGCAACAAAATACGATTCAAAAGAATCTATTTTAGCTTTAGAAGATGGATACATTAACAGAATGAAGGGAGCTTCATACGCTTCGCCTGAGTTAATTGCTGCTTACGACAGAACAACAGATTTACGTTTTCCTCTTTACTTCTTAGCAAGCGGAAGCCGTTTCAGAATTCAAAAAGGTGGTAACGATGACCAAAAATGTACGCTTAGAACTTCTGAATTGTATTTGACAAAAGCAGAAACACAAGTGCAGTTAAATAATATCGCTGATGCCAAAACTACTGTTTTAGCTTTCGCTAAAAACAGATATACATCAGCAGGATATATAGCGCTTGAAATCGCAGTTAACGCAATGAACGCAGCAGATTTAACAAACTTCATTTTGGCAGAAAGACAGCGTGAATTTGCAGTTGAAGGACACCGTTGGTTCGATTTGAGAAGAACATCTCAAAAACAAATCGTACACACTATCAATGGTACCGATTATACTTTGATACAAAACGATCCGCGTTATACAATCATTTATCCTGCAAATGCGAGATTGAACAATCCCAATCTATAATTTTACCTAGAATTGTTTTTTTTAAAAGGTCCAGTTTTTTTAAGCTGGGCCTTTTTTTATATAAATCCCAATAACAAAATGCTCACTTTATTGCGAATAATAATTACTGAATTATCTTTGCCACATAATTGAACACTCCAAAATGTTTATAAAATGAGAATTGCTATTGTTGAAGACGAATACCTAGCTTCTAGCTATCTAAAATCTATTTTAGAACAGCAAGATATTTTACAGATTGCAGAAATCAGCGTTTTAAAATCTGTAAAAGAAGCGGTTGTTTTTTTTAGCGAAAACAAAGTCGACTTAGCATTTATGGATATTCATTTAGGTGATGGAAAAAGTCTCGACATTTTCGAAAAAACCATTATCGCCTGCCCTGTTATTTTTATCACGGCTTATGATTCTTACGCTATTTCCGTTTTCAAACATTTTACGATCGATTATCTTTTGAAACCATTTGAAGAAGAAGAATTATTAGAAGCCCTTCAAAAATTCAGAAATATAAAAGAAAGTTTTAATAGCGATTCCACGCTTCAATCTTTAGTCGCAATAGAAAATCCAGAATCGAATAAAATACAGCGTCATTTCTTAGTAAATCACGGCTATAAATTGATTTCTATTAACGAAAGTGAAATCACCTATTTTTCCGCCACAGGAAAGCATCTTTTTGTCCATGTAAAATCTGGAAATAGCTATTTATACAATAATACATTAACCGAAATTATAAACAGTTTAGATGCTTTTAATTTCTTTAAAATAAATCGAAAATATATCGTTCATCGAAACACGATTAAAGAAGTTGTAAAACATTCCAATCAGAAAGTGGAATTGATTTTAACGGTTCCTGCAGCCGAATCTGACGCTATTTTTATCAGTAAAAAGGAAATAAATAATTTCAAAAATTGGCTTGACCAATAAATTAATAATTATTTAGCTATAAATTTCCGCAGTTTTCAAAAATTAAAAAACTGCACTTTTGATAAATTGTGATTTAAAATCCGACTAAAAACTGTCAAAAACACGTTTAAACGTTAAAATAGCGTTATAGAAATCATAAAATTGCCCGTTCACTATCAATAAGATAGCAGAAATTTTTGGTTTATTATTTATCTTTGAGAGTATAGAAATCAAATGTAAAAGAAAATGCCACAAAATAGATTTTATCCAAATGAACAGTTTAAAGAAATAGAAATAAATGCCTCATTACAATTACGATATGCCATTTCAAACAGAGGTCGACTAATAAGTTTTACAGACGAAATTGAAAACGGACGCATCTTAAAAGGCGGATTAAGCGATGGATACCCAACTTTCCGTTTTAAGGTTAAAAAAGACGATAAAATCGTAAACAAATATCTCTTCTTATATAAATTAGTTGCCCAATATTTTATTCCAAAAGATTCCGAAGATCAAACTTATGTTCTGCATTTAGATTACAACAGAGCTAACGATGATGTAAGCAATTTACGCTGGGCAACCAAACAAGAAATGATGGCTCATAGCCGAAAAAGTCCACGCGTTATTCAGGCCAAAAAGAATTTGATCGAACACAATCTTAAAGCCGACGGACGAAAATTAACAACTACAAAAGTGATGTTAATCAAAAAAATTCTTGCAAGACCTGAACAAAAAACACGTCTTAAAATGATTGCAAAACAATTCGGCGTAAGCGAAATGCAAATCAGAAGAATTGCCAGCGGAGAAAACTGGGGGCACGTTAAGATTTAATGGTGAATGGTTAATTGTTGATGGTTAATTGTGAATTATTAATTGCTAATTGTCAGGCTGAGCGAAGTCGAAGCCCCGCACAAAGCTCTTCTCCCAAAGTTTCGGACACTCAGAATAACAAAATTATAATAGCCACAGATTATACAGATTAACACAGATTTGAAAAAATCCTTTTAATCCTAATAATCTGTGGCTCATTTTTTTATTAATTTTCAAAATGACTTATCACTAATCACTTTTCTCTAATCACTAATTACTAATTACTATTCACTTTTCTCTAATCACTAATCACTAATTACTATTCACTAATTACTATTCACTTTTCACTAAATAGCAAAAATCACTTCATAATTCACAATTTACAATTCACAATTACTTCGGTTTCTGTGAAAAGACCAAAATCTGTGTCTTTAAAAACAAATTTTCAGGTGTTCATTTAAAATAAATCCTTAAATTCGCAATCACAAATAACAAAAGAATAAATCGAAAGATGAGTTTCGGAATTTTAAAATTCATTTTTCGATAGTTAATACTAAAAACAAAAAAAATGAAATACGACGTTATTGTTTTAGGAAGTGGTCCTGGAGGATATGTAACAGCGATTAGAGCTTCACAATTAGGTTTTAAAACTGCTGTAGTAGAAAAAGAAAATCTTGGTGGAGTTTGCCTTAACTGGGGATGTATCCCTACAAAAGCGCTTCTAAAATCTGCTCAAGTTTTTGATTACCTTAAACACGCTTCTGACTACGGATTGAAAGTTTCTGAATTCGATAAAGATTTCCCAGCAGTTATTCAACGCAGCCGTGGTGTTGCAGAAGGAATGAGCAAAGGAGTTCAATTCTTAATGAAAAAAAACAAAATTGACGTTATCGAAGGTTTTGGAAAACTAAAACCAGGAAAAAAACTTGACGTTACGGATAAAGACAATAAAGTTACAGAATATAGCGCTGACCACATTATCATCGCAACTGGTGCTCGTTCTCGTGAGTTACCAAACTTACCTCAAGATGGTGTTAAAGTAATTGGATACCGTCAGGCAATGACTTTGCCAACTCAACCAAAATCTATGATTATTGTTGGTTCTGGAGCAATCGGAGTTGAGTTCGCTCACTTCTACAACTCAATGGGAACAGATGTTACTATCGTAGAATTTATGCCAAACGTAGTTCCTGTAGAAGACGAAGATATCTCAAAACAATTTGAGCGTTCTTTGAAAAAATCAGGAATTAAAGTAATGACTAACTCTTCTGTTGAACGTATTGACACAACAGGTGCAGGAGTTAAAGCATTCGTTAAAACGGCAAAAGGAGAAGAAGTTCTTGAAGCCGATATCGTTCTTTCGGCAGTTGGAATTAAAACAAACATTGAAAACATCGGATTAGAAGAAGTTGGAATCGCTGTTGACAGAGATAAAATCTTAGTAAACGCTTACAACGAAACGAACATTCCAGGATACTACGCAATTGGAGACGTTACTCCAGGTCAAGCTTTAGCTCACGTAGCTTCTGCTGAAGGAATCAACTGTGTTGAGAAAATCAAAGGTTTACACGTAGAACCAATCGATTACGGAAACGTTCCTGGTTGTACTTATGCAACTCCAGAAATTGCTTCTGTAGGTTTAACTGAAAAACAAGCAAAAGAAAAAGGTTACGAATTAAAAATTGGTAAATTCCCATTCTCAGCTTCTGGAAAAGCAAAAGCTGCTGGTAATGCTGACGGATTCGTAAAAGTAATTTTCGATGCTAAATACGGAGAATGGTTAGGATGCCACATGATTGGTGCTGGTGTTACAGATATGATTGCTGAAGCAGTTGTAGCTCGTAAACTTGAAACTACAGGTCATGAAATCCTTAAATCTATCCACCCTCACCCAACAATGAGCGAGGCTGTTATGGAAGCTGTTGCTGATGCTTACGGCGAAGTAATTCACTTGTAAAAATATACCGTTTTACGGTTATATATAATTCTCAATTTATAAAATCCGATTTGTGAAAACAAGTCGGATTTTTTTATTCCAACATATTTAAAGTATCTAAGATAACCATCTAGTTTTGTCATTTCGACGTAAGGAGAAATCACACTAGAAATTCTACAAAGTGAATCGTCAATCTTTGTCATTTCGACCGAAGGGAGAAATCTCCGTAAGTAGCTCGACAAAGATTAGTAAAAATCGAAAATGAAAAATTCAAGAAAACTTAAAATACACAGTAAATTTCAAACTAGAACATCAAATCATATTACAATTCCATCAATAAAACTAGAAGGAAAATGGCTTGAAAAACTAGGGTTTGAGAAAGGAAAAATGGTGATTGTTGAACAAAAGAAGAACAGAATCACAATTACGTTAGAAAAATCATAAATCCTTAAATATCATTTCTTCCAAAGTAATAAAAAGATTACTTTTATAATCCATTATAAATATGCCCTTTTATGGAAGAAACAAAAATATTCTACGCCGACGGAGAAAATCCAAAAATGATTGAAGCTTACCAAAAAGCCCAAGAAACCTTTAAATACTTCTGGAGAGAACTTTCTTGGGAATACCGAAGAATAGTCCCAGGATTGGATGTTGCCTGCGTAAAACTAGCTTTTACTCAAGAAATTGACAATGAAACCGTAGTAGAACACATGTGGATTAACGATGTGAATTTTGATGGAGAAAATATCTACGGTGTTTTAGTAAACGATCCCGACGAACTAACCAATGTAAATAATGGAGACGAAATTGCAATTCCAATAAATCAAATCAGTGATTGGTTATTTGCTATTAATGGACAAACTTATGGCGCATTTACAATTCAAGCCATGCGTTCTGAAATGAGCGAAGAGGAAAGAGAATCTCATGATGAAGCATGGGGATTGGATTTTGGAGATTTTAATGATATTCTGGTTGTTAACGAACAAAAGGAAAAACCAGAAAATCTCGTAGAACATCCGATGAGCAAAAACATGAAAGAAAGCCTTATCGATTTTGTAAAAAACAATCCTGAAGAAATAACGCATCAAGATGAATTGGGATATACTTTTTTACATCGCGAAACCATAGCAGGAAATCAGACTTCAGTTGAAGTTTTGTTAGAATCTGGCGCAGATAAAAATGCAAAAACTGAAAGCGGTAAAACGGCATTAGATTTTGCCAAAGAACTAAAATGGGATCATTTACTTCCATTACTTCAATAACAAACCAAAAATCCGATCTACTTTTAGTAGATCGGATTTTTTTATTTCTTCATATTTAAAATTATTGAGATAATCATAATAATTTACAATCTGTAAAATTGAATGTTTTTTATAGCATTTTAAATTTTGTAATATTTTTTCTATAATTTTATTCTTCTTAAATTGAATAAAATATTAAAACAATGGGTTATACTCCAATACTACATACTATAAATAATAAAAACATTTTTACCGTTCTAAGAAAATTTATAAAAACATGGTATGAAATTGACCTTCTCCAGACTGACAAAGAGATTAATTTTGGAGATCGATTTGGCATTAATATATCTGAAAATATAAATAATACTCTTAATCTTTTTATGGATTTGAGTAATTCCATTTTTTATGGAAACAAAAAGTTTTTGTATTCAGCCTTCAATTATATTTTTACAAATCAGTCTTTAATTATTTCATACAACAGAAAACAAGAATTTTTATTCTTATTGCAAGAAGGACAACAAGATTTCTTTTATGGTATCAAAAAAAATGATTTATCAGAAGAAAACCCCAAAATCTATAGACTAGTCATAAATTTAAAAACCAAAGAAACAACTTACTATGAAGATTTAGACTTGACTAATTTTTTGATTCAACATATTTGCGCAAAATGTTCTAAAATAAAAACTAAATCATACAGTTATCTTTTTTCAAAAAATGATAATTTAATGAATAATAAAATAGTTGAATTGATGAATTATTATGATTTTAAAACATCATTTGATAAAATTACAATATTAGAAAAAAATGATACAATTGCTTTTATAGACTATACTGAACATGATTATAGTTCTGAATTTTATTCACTAACTATAAACAAATGGACAGAAAAGCAAAAAGATATTACAGAAAAAGTAGTCGAAATATTTGAATGGAAAGGCTGGAGCGACAATACCAGCCGTTTTAAACTTTAAATTATAAGTCCGATTTGCGAAAGTAGATCGGGTTTTTTATTAAATAAATATTGATTTTTCATAACAAATTCAGCATTAATTTTTAATAATAAAGACTTACTTTTGCCGTGCCCAAAACTATAAGCCATGAAAAAATTATTGTTCCTACTTACAATTGTTCTTCTTATATCTAGTTCTCTTTCTGCACAGACAAAACCAGAAACAAAAACTATTTTTGCCCCATCCTACGATTATGTAAATGATTTTGAAAAAATTATGACTCCTAGTCAGGTGAAAACTTTAAGCGAATTTTTAAAAACTAGTGAAGCTAAAACAAAAAGTAAAATTCTTATTGTAACTACTTCTTCAATAAGTCCGCATACAGATCTAACCGATTACTCTTTAGAACTGGACAAATACTTACTGACTCAGTTAAAAATCGACACTTCAATTCTTATTGTAATAAGCAAGCAATTAAGACAAATTCAAGTGCAAGGCGTTGATAAAATACGTGTCAAAATGAGCGATCAGGAAATGAAAGACATCATTTCAACTTATGTAGTTCCAGAACTTAAAAAAGGTGATTATTACAAAGGTCTACTTGTAGGCTCACAGCAATTAGTTAAAAAAATAGAATAAAACGACAACATCCGATTTGTATAAACAGATCGGATGTTTTTGTATTCAAAATACATTCTCTACAATAAAATTAATAACTTGACTTTTTAACCAGTACTAAAATGATCAATTATAACAACAAAATTTTCAAACCTGTAAGCAACAGCGAAAACGGAGAAACTTCTAATGAAACCGCTTTTCTTTATAAACAAGAAGGAAATATTTTAAGTGCAGAATATTCAGGCGGAAAAATCATAAAAGGTCATTTAATTGGATTGGTAGATAATGAAGGTAATATCGACATGAGATACCATCAAGTAAATGAAAAAGGCGAATTAATGACTGGGATTTGCCATTCTAAACCTGAAATTTTAGAAAATGGAAAAATCAGACTTCATGAAACCTGGCAATGGACATCTGGCGACCAATCAAAAGGAAATTCTGTAATTGAAGAACAATAAAAATAATCCTGAGATCTTTTATAACTTTATCAAAAATCAGTAACTCACTAAAAATCAATTATTATGAAATCAGAAATTCAGACTTATAATAATTCTCAGACAGCTGAAGATAAAGAAATTTGCGATCTTCTTTATAACATAATAGACAAGAACTTAACTGAAGCCGAAAACAAAATCTGGCATGCACATCCGGTTTGGTTTCTAGACGAAAATCCGATTGTAGGATATAGTAAATTAAAAGGTTCTGTCAGATTGCTTTTCTGGAGCGGACAATCTTTTGAAGAAGAAAAACTACAAAACGAAGGTTCGTTTAAAGCAGCCGAAATGCGTTATACAAACGTTGATCAAATTAACGAAGAAGACTTAAAACGCTGGCTCGGAAAAAGCATAAAAATTCAATGGGATTATAAAAATATTGTCAAACGAAAAGGAGTTCTGCTTCGACTAAAATAACCTATTAACCAAAAACAAATACAACCCAAAAATGAAATTTTTTCCCCTAATCGCCTTTATTTTTTTAACCTCTACAACCTTTTCACAAACAAAAATGCGACCAGTAAACGAACTCATTGATCAGACAGATTCTGGATGGAAATTAGTAAAAGAATGGACAAATACTGCTAAAAACAAAGTAGAAATTCTTCCTGCAGATCCTCAAAAAGCCAAAGACGCTTTGTATCACACCCAAGTTACAACCAGCTCGCCAATGGGCGCTATTGTATATAAAACTGGCGGCATTTTAATCGACAATGGATGGATCAGAATCCTAGGTTCTGGAAGCGCCAAACTTAACCGAAGTCTTCCAGATTGGAACAAAGGAAAATCTTTTAAAGAATTTGGAGAAGCCCCTTCGTTTCTTTTAATAGCAGACGATGCCTGGGGTGGATTTTATATATTAAATGGCGGCGCGCTCGGCACAGATTTAGGCAACGTTTATTATTTTGCACCAGATAGTTTAGAATACGAACCGCTGGATATTACTTATTCTCAGTTTTTAGAATTCTGTTTTAACAATGATCTAGACAAATATTATGCGGGAAGCCGTTGGGAAAACTGGAAAAAAGAAGTTTCGGAGCTAAAAGGTGATGAAGTTTTTAATTTTTATCCTTTTTTATGGAGTGAACAAGGAAACGATATTAACAAAATTTATAGAAAACCCATTCCTATTGAAGAACAATACAGCCTTAATTTAGATTTAAGAAAACAGCTTGGGCATTAATCCAAATACATAATAGTTTAATTTATATGGCGTGTCCCTCCAGGTCAGGCTGTCGCTAAATTCCCGATTAACAAAAACTACGGCTAAAAAACCTTGTTTTTCTAAATCGGGAGATGCCGCTCCCATCCTCACCCATCTGTTTTCATAAGAACATTTTTGTTCTAATATAATTTGTATTTTAGTAAGATCATAACTACAACCAAAAACACTCTAAATCATGCTAAAACAAATTTTTATCCTTCTCCTTTTTTGTCTCGGAATTCAATTGCATTCACAAGAAATTGGTTTTACAACTCCAGATTATAAAGCCATCGAAAAAGAAATTAACGACAAAAATTCAAAGTTTTTCTATCCAAAATTAATGGAAAGGCTCATGAAAAATGATACCCTTTTATCACATGATGAATATCGTCATTTGTATTTAGGCTATGTTTTTCAACCCAAATACAATGCATTTTGGACATCTCCTGATGAAGAAAAACTTCGCACATATTACGATAAAGAGAAACTCGAAACTTCAGATTATGATGAAATTATTAAATTATCTAATCATTCCTTATACGATTTTCCGTTTGATTTAAAACACCTTAATTTCCTTGCTTACATTTATCATTTAAAAGGCGACGAGACAGCAGCAAAAATTACCTCTTTTAGATTTCATAGTATTATGAATGTCATTCTTTCATCTGGCGACGGAAAAAAATGTGAAACTGGTTTTCATGTCTTAATGGTCGATCATGAATATGTTTTGCTTAGTCTTTTCGAAATCGATTCTAAAGAACAATCTCTCGTAGGAAACTGCGATTATCTAAGTTTTGAAAAAGGAGTTTACAATGTAGATGGCATTTATTTTAATATTGAAAAAATGCTAGAAAACGAAAGGAAAGCACTCAAATAATCTAATTTTCAAATATAAAACAGCAACTCCAACAAATTTAATGTTGGAGTTTTTTTTGATAAAAACTATTTATTTATTGTTTATCAATAAATTTTTATTATTTTAGCAGCATAACTTTTAATCTTGATCACAATGGAAATTAAAATTGGAACACCCCAGATCCTAAAAATTTTGAATATTTTATCATGGATTATTTTTATTGGCTTATGCGTAGAAGCTGGTATGTATCTTTTTAACGGAATTTATACAATGACTATAAATTCATACAATGCACGTTTTCTTGATTTACTTGATTTGTACAATTATAGTCCAAGTTATTACATTCAAGAAATTTGTTTTATCAGTATTGTAGCCATACTAAAAGCAATTATGTTTTATTTGATTGTAAAAATGCTGCATTATAAAAAATTAGACATTGCACAGCCTTTCACTGCCGAAATGGGACGTTTTATTTCTAATCTTTCTTACTTGGCTTTCGGAATTGGGTTATTTTCTTTTTGGGCTTTCAAATTCAATAATTGGCTGGCTTCAAATGGCGTAAAACTCCCAACTTTAGAATCTCTGAATCTTGAAGGTCACAGCATCTGGATTTTTATGGCAATTGTCATGTTTGTAATAGGACAGATTTTTAAAAGAGGAATCGAAATTCAATCTGAAATTGACTTAACCATTTAAACGAAACATTATGCCTATTATAGTAAACTTAGACGTCATGATGGCAAAAAGAAAAATGTCATTAAATGAACTTTCAGAAAAAGTAGATTTAACTTTATCAAATCTTTCCATTCTAAAAACAGGAAAAGCAAAAGCCATTCGTTTTAGTACGCTCGAAGCAATCTGCAAAGTTTTGGATTGCCAGCCTGGTGATATTTTAGAATTTTCAGAAGAATAATTTCATTTCGATTTAATTTGTATTTTCGTACAGAACTGATTTAAACTTTGAAACGATTACAAATCTAAAAAGTCTAAAAATGAATATTTTAATTGTTTACTCGCATCCCAGTAAAAAGTCATACACTTTTCAGGTTTTGGAAAGATTAAAATCTGTTTTGGCTAATGAAAATTGGAATATTGAAATCTCAGATTTGTATGCTTCCAATTTCGAAAGCGATATGTCTGAAGAAGAATATGAACGTGAAGGTTTTGCAAAAACACAACTTCCGATTCCGCAAGATGTTTTGAGCGAACAAGAAAAAATAGAAAAAGCAGACTGCATTATTTTCCTTTATCCAGTTTGGTGGAGCGATTGTCCTGCAAAATTAAAAGGCTGGTTTGATCGTGTTTATTCGGTTGGATATGCTTACGGACAAAATGAAACTTCGAGAAAAATGAAAACCATTCCACTAGGACTTGTAATTTGTACAGCGGGCCATCCGAATGATTTTCTTAACGAAATTGAAATTGCCCAAAGCATGGAAAAAATAATGCTCGAAGATCGACTTGGAAAACGTTTCATCCAAAAGGAAATGATTATTCTAGGTGGAACTTTAGAACTCGAAAATGTCATGGCAAAACATTTTGAACTGATTAATCAAATTCCCGAAAAAATTAAAGCAATAAAATAATCCCTAAAAATAAACTAACCTCAAATGATACAAGATGATACAACAGAAAAATCTGTTTTTGAAGAAATTCCAACCGAGAAAATTTATTCTAAAAAAGCAATAAGCACCGCAACTTTTTTTGGAGGTCCGTTGGTCGCTGGCTATTGCATTGCAGAAAATTTCAAAGCTTTTAACGAATCTGAAAAAGCTAGAAATACTTGGCTTATTACCGGAGCTTTTACAATCGTTATTATTGCTATTGCATTCAGTCTTCCTGAAAACTTTCCAACAATTATTTTTCCTGTAATTTATTCAGCGGTAGCTTCTTATTTAATTCATACCTACCAAGAAAAAAATATTCAAAAACACATGGATAATGGCGGAAGCATTTTTGGAGGATGGAGACTGTTTTTGATTTCTATATTAAGTCTTATAATCTTAGTTGGCATAATTTTGAGTTCAGCTTATCTATTTTTAGGAGAATAACTAGCACATTTAATTCTGTCCGAAAAGCACCTTAAAATTGTCTTTAAAATACCTTAACTAATTGATTTTTAGATTGTAAATTTACTTTACTAATTTAAAAATCAATTAATTATGGAAACTCACGATTTTACCACAACAATAATTGTCAATCAATCGCCAGAAGAAGTTTTTAAAGCTATACAAAATGTTCGAGGCTGGTGGTCTGAAGAAATTGAAGGAAACACAGCAAACGAGGGAGACGAATTTAAATACCATTATGAAGACGTTCACCGCTGCAAAATAAAATTGATTGAAGTCATTCCGAATCAGAAAATCGTGTGGCTGATTGAAGAAAATTATTTCAGTTTTACCAAAGACGATACGGAATGGACTAATACGACAGCGATTTTTGATATTTCGAAAGAAGATAATAAAACCAAACTCATTTTTACACACGTTGGTTTAGTGCCAGAATATGAATGTTTTGACGTTTGCAAAGCTGGATGGACCAATTATATCGAGAACAGTTTGAAAAAACTAATTGAAACTGGAAAAGGACAGCCTAATGCAACTGGAAAACCTCAAATAGAAACAGAAAGAGCATTATCATCAAAAGAATAATTTTCTTACTTTCGTTATAGTAATTAAAACGAAAGCTATGAATCCATTTTTAAGAAATACTTTGGCCGTAATTGCAGGTCTTGTTATCGGAAGCGTTGTCAATATGAGCATCATTTTAATTAGTGGCTCTATAATTCCAGCGCCAAATGGTGCAGACGTTACTACTGCTGAAGGTTTAAAAGCATCAATGCATTTATTTGAGCCAAAGCATTTTCTTTTTCCATTTTTAGCCCACGCGTTAGGAACTTTTGCTGGCGCATTAACGACAGCTTTAACCGCAATTCATCATAAAACAAAATTAGCTTTTGGAATTGGAGCTTTCTTTTTATTTGGCGGTATTGTAACCATGTTTACCCTGCCATCACCAATTTGGTTTGGTTTTGTCGATTTAATTTTCGCTTACATTCCAATGGCTTATTTAGCTTCTAAAATTGCTGTAAAAAAGAAATAGAAGAATCAATTTAACATCGATAATTTAATTTAAGTTACATGTCATACTTTGGAGGACTTGGTGCAGGAAAAGGCTGGAATACATTTAAGTTCATAATTACACCACAAGAATTTGAATCTCTTTTTCAAGATTTAAACTATTACTTTGTTATTACAGGCTCGCGAGTTGAAATAAACTATAAAAACACAGATGAGCAATATATTTTTGACAGCTATAAATCTTATTATAACGAAGTCTTAACTGGAGAAAACAAGTTTGATAAAAAAGAACAATGGTCTTTTGAAAGGGATATTAGAATATCTATAACCGACGACCTCTGTAAAATAAATTTTCAGGATATTATTGATAAAAAAGGAATCGTTTCAAATGATTTTAAATTAGTTAGACCAACTGAACCTGTAATAAACATCAGTCCATTTTATTTGACTTATTCAAAAACTTTTGAAAGCTTAAGCATTTCTTACATGAATAACGAAGGATCAATTGGTTTAGAATTAACCTATCCAAAAATTGTAAGTTTTGAAAGTGATAATTTCAAATCTTTGGTAGACACACATAGCTTTACTACTAATACTTTATTCAATAATTTAATCGAAAATATAAAAGCTATTTCAAATAAAGCAAAACTCCAAAGTACTGCAAAACTATTTAGACCTAATTTCTGGATTAGTCCAGACGCAAAAAAAGTCATCAATCAAAATCATTATTTAAAATCTAACGATTTAAATATTATTTAATTTCTACTACTTATTTCATAACTTAGTTTGTTTTTAAATCTGGAATTATGACTAAGAAAGAAATCGCTAAAAACTTCTTGAAATTGGCAGCAAAAGGACATTCTCACGAAGGTTTTCGATTATATGTGGGAAAGAACTTCAAACATCACAATTCGCACTTCAAAGGCGATGCCGAAACGCTTATGCTTGCCATGGAAGAATCTGCCAGAACAAATCCCAATAAGATTTTTAAAATTCATCATATTTTAGAAGACGGAAATTTAGTTGCGGTACATTCGCATCTCAAACAAACTCCTTCAGATATTGGTTTTGCAGTAGTGCATATTCTCAAATTCAAAGACGACAAAATTATAGAACTTTGGGATTTAGGCCAGCCAGTTCCTAAAGATTCTATCAACGAAAACGGAATGTTTTAATTTAATTGTGAATTGTTAATGGTAAATTATTAATTATAGAATACTATAAAAAATATCAACCATAATCAATCGAGCAAGCATCAAACATTAACAATTTACAATTCACCATTAACAATTATAAATGAACTTCATCGCCAAAATCTCTTTATTAGTTCTAATCTTAGCTTCCTGCAATTCATCAGCTCAGAAAAAAGAGGATTACAAAAAAAGTATTGATAGTATAATTCAAAACTCAAACCCTAAATTTACTGGTATAGTTTTAATTTCTAAAAATGGGAAAACGCTGTATTCAAAAGTTGAAGGTCTTTCGAATTTCGAAACCAAAAAACCTTTAAAAATGGATACCCAATTTGAAATCATGTCCAACAGTAAATTAATTGCTGCCGTTTTACTTTTATTGGAAGTAGAAAAAGGAAAAGTAGATTTGAATGCTCCAATCAAAAAATATTTGCCAGAACTAAATCAAACTTGGGCAGATTCAGTAACGGTTCATCAGCTTTTAAATCACTCGCACGGAATTATCGATTTACAAAAACAGTTGGCTTTTAAACCTGGAACTGATTTTAAATATGGAAATCTAAGTTTTAATCTGGTTGCAAAAATTGTCGAATTCAGTTCTAAAAAAAGCTATAGAGAGGTTGCTGAATCGCTTTTTAAGAAATTAAAAATGAATCATACTTTTTGTTATTCAAAAGATAAAGAACAAAATCTGGCAAAAGGTTATTATAATGTGAAAAATCAGTTGGAACCTGATACCTCAAGACAAATCACAGATGAAAGTTTAGGTGCAGACGGCATTATTTCAACCGTTTCTGATCTTGCCATTTGGAATAATAATCTGCACAAAGGAAAAATATTGAAACCCGAATCGTATCAATTATTAACTAAAAACACCATTTTATCTCAGCATAATTTCTTCGGAAAAGAAAAACAACCTTATGGATACGGAATTCGAATTGTAGAAGAAGAATCTGTTAAATATCTTGGACATACAGGCTTAGGAGACGGATTTTCTGGTGTAAATTTGTATTTCCCAGAAAGTGATGTGAGTCTGATTGTTTTAGAAAATCAAATGCCAGAAGATTCTAATTTGTTTTATGCTTCTGAATTCAAAATCAAAAACATCCTTTTAAAAAGTGATTTATTAAGTAAAAAGTAAATAAAATGGCAAAAAATAAAACTACAGAAACTCAAAACAGTGTTACTGATTTTATTAACGCTGTCGAAAATGAAGTTAAAAGAAATGATGCTTTTGAACTTCTAAAAATAATACAGGAAACATCTGGTTTTGAACCCAAAATGTGGGGACCAAGCATTATTGGTTTTGGAAGTTATCATTATAAATATGACAGCGGACATGAAGGCGATGCTCCATTAGCTGGATTTTCGCCAAGAAAAACAGCATTGACCGTTTATTTCTATTTGCCAGAAGAAAAAAGAGAAGAACTTTTATCGAAATTAGGAAAACATACATCTTCAAAAGCTTGCATTTACATCAAAAAATTAGCTGATGTTGATATCGAAATCTTAAAAAAGATAATTTTGCTTTCTATCCAATACACTCAAAATTTATATCCCTCAAAATAAAATGATTACATTCTTAATTCTTGCATTTTTACTATTATTTGCCATTTACAGATTTCTTCAGCATCCAAAATTCGGAAAAGCTCCTTCTGGCGAAAGATTAACTTTAATTCAAAATTCGCCTCAATATAAAAACGGAAAATTTGAAAATCAATCTTTTACACCAGACCTTGCAGAAGGAGAAAGTATGGCGGGGGTTTTGTTTGAATTCTTTTTCAAAAAAGTAGAAAGAAAAACGCCAACCGATTTGATTCCGTCCGTAAAAACCAATTTACACGAACTTACTCTCGATCAAGATATTTTAGTTTGGTTTGGACATTCGTCATATTTTATTCAGTTGGAAGGAAAACGATTTTTAATTGATCCCGTTTTCAGCGGAAACGCCTCTCCAATTCCTGGCACAACAAAATCGTTTAAAGGTTCTGATATTTATTCGGTCGACGATCTTCCAGAAATTGATTATTTATTGATTACACACGATCATTACGATCATTTGGATTACGATACGATTTTAAAATTAAAACCTAAAACAAAAAAAATCATCACGGCTCTTGGAGTTGGTTCTCATTTTGAGTTTTGGGGATTTCCATCAGAAAACATTATCGAAAAAGATTGGTACAGCACGATCCAATTAGATGAAAATCTAACGATTCACACTACGCCTTCAAGACATTTTTCTGGCAGAAGTTTCAAAAGATGCAATACACTATGGACTTCTTTTGTTTTGGAAACTAAAGATTTTAAAATGTATTTGGGTGGCGACAGCGGTTACGATTCTCATTTTGCTGAAATTGGTGAAAAATATGGCCCATTTGACATCGCTTTACTTGATAACGGCCAATACAATGAGAAATGGAAATACATTCATAATATGCCCGAAGATGTGATAAAAGCAATGAAAGATTTGAAAGCAAAAAGAGTATTTCCAGTGCATTCTTCTAAGTTTTCATTGTCTCTTCATGCTTGGGACGAACCTTTGAAAAAAGTTACAGAATTGAATAGTTTGTCTGAAAATCCTATTCCTTTAATTACGCCAATGATTGGTGAAGCTGTTGAATTGAAAAATGAAAAACAAGAATTTAAACAGTGGTGGCGTAATGTTCGTTAATTCTTAATTCTTAATTCTTAATTGTAATGTCACCCTGAGCGAAGTCGAAGGGCGTTCCAATTGGCACTTGGGCTTCTCCCGAAGCCTTGGGATCGCTCAGCCTGACAACGAACACAGCACTTAAAACGTGAAACCTGAAACCTGAAACTTCAAACTTGAAACCTGAAACCAAAAAATGAAACAAAAAATATACTATTTCGCAATTGTATTTTTACTAGCAATAAACTTGTTTTCTCAAAATACCTATGTCTTTTTAGGATCTTACAATCGAGATAAAACGGCAGAAGCTATTCAAGTTTATCAATTGGATACTTTGAGTGGAAAATTGACCAAATTTACTTCGGTTAAAAATGTTGTCAATCCCTCCTATTTAACGGTTTCGCCAAACGGAAAATACATTTATGCTTGCACCGATACCAAAACACCCAATGCGGGAAGCGTGAGCAGTTTTGAATTTAATACGTCGGCAAAAACATTGACTTTTTTGAACAGTCAGCGAAGTGATGGTGAAAATCCAGTTTATGTTTCTGTTCATAAAAACGGAAAATGGCTTGCAAATGCCAATTATACAGAAGGAAGTGTTTCGGTTTATCCAATTTTAGAAAATGGAAAAATCGATTCGATTGCCCAAAATTTCCAATACATGGACGGAAGTACGCATAAAGAACGACAAACCAGATCCCACGTACATTCTGCTATATTTTCTCCTCAATGCGATTATTTGTTTTTACCCGATTTAGGCGCCGATAAAATTCGCTGTTATGCATTTGATGAAAATCTGAAAAAGCCTTTAGTAGAAACTAAAAATCCATTTACAAAAACTGATTTAGAAGCTGGACCTAGACATTTTACTTTTCATCCAAATCAAAAATGGGGATATTGTATTGAAGAAATGGCAGGGCAAATCAGCCTTTACAATTTTGAAAATGGAGTTTTGAATAAAATTCAGCGCGTTGCAACGCATCCAGATAAAATAAAAGAAGGTTTTGAAAGTTCGGATATTCATATTTCTCCTGACGGAAAATTTCTTTACGCTACCAATCGCGGAAAAGAAAATAATATCGCTATTTTCTCTATTGCTGAAAATGGATTTCTGAAAAACATTGGCTATCAATCTACTTTAGGAAAACATCCGCGAATTTTTGCCATTGATGAAAGCGGAAAATTTTTAATTGCATCAAATGTGCAAACTGGAAATGTTGTGGTTTTTAAAAGAGATTTTAAAACTGGATTACTTAAAAAAGTAGGAAAACAGATTAAAATGGAAAATGTTTCCTGCGTGCAGATTAGAAAAATTTAGTCTTTAACTAAAAATCATAAAAATGCAAATATCAAACTTCAATTTACAGCCTGATTTCTTAGAAAATGAAATCACGAAACTAATTCCGTTAGAAGAAAAACATTTTGAAAGATTATTTGAAGCCGCTTCCGATCCTTTGATTTGGGAACAGAATCCTGCAAAAGACCGATACACAAAAGAAGGTTTTAAAACTTTTTTTGATATTATAATTACAAAAGGTTCGTTTCTAATTCTCGATAAACAGACCAATGAAATAATGGGAACAACGAGTTTCTATGATTACAATCCCGAAAAATCGAATGTTGGAATTGGCTACACTTTTATTACAAGAAAATATTGGGGCGGCCCGTACAATAAATCAAACAAAAAATTAATGATTGATTATGCATTTCAATATGTTGATTCTGTACTTTTTCACATCGGAGCAGAAAATTTCCGTTCGCAAAAAGCCGTTTTAAAACTTGGAGCAGAAAAAATCAATGAGCTTACATTTACTATTAATGGTGTTGATGTGCCATACTTTGAATATGAACTAAAAAAATGATGAGTTATGAGTTATGAATTATAAGTTGCTCTCTAACTCATAACTCATAACTCATAACTTATAATTTATAACTTATAATTAAAAACAATGAAAAGAATAACAGTATTCTGTGCTTCAAGTTTTGGTACAGAAAAAATTTACGAAGAACAAGCGATTTTAGTTGGAAAAACTTTAGCTGAGCAAAATATAGAATTAGTTTACGGCGGTGCAAATGTAGGTTTAATGGGCGCTGTTGCAGATGGAGCTTTAAATGCTGGAGGAAAAGTAATTGGCGTTCTTCCAAACTTTCTGAGATCGAAAGAAATTGCACATTTAGGTTTAACCGAATTAATTTTGGTTGAAAGTATGCACGAAAGAAAAACCAAAATGAATGAATTATGTGATGGTGTAATCGCGTTACCAGGGAGTTTTGGAACTTTAGAAGAACTTTTTGAAATGCTGACATGGGAACAATTGGGTCTACATAAAAAACCTATTGCAATTCTTAACATAAACGGCTTTTATGATTCTTTAATTCAACTAACAAAAATTATGGTTGAAAAAGGTTTCTTAAAAAGTGAATACCAACAAATGTTAATCGTTAGCGAAACTATTGACGATCTTTTACATAAAATGAAAAACTATGTTGCGCCAACTGTTGTAAAATGGATTAATAAAGAGCAATCTTAGACTTTAGATTAAACTCTGTCCACATTTTTAAACTGTTTTTTATAGTCACTTGGATTCACCCCATTATGTTTTTTAAACAACCGATTCAAGTGGCTTGCATCGCTAAAACCAAATTCATACACAATCTCATTGATTTGCATATTGGTATATTTCAGTCGGGTTTCAATTAATTTTATTTTGTACGCGATTGTATATTCCTGTATACTTTGCCCTGTTTTAGTTTTAAAATACTCACTTATGTATTTTGGCGAAATATTAAATGCTGATGCCATATTTGATGCTTTTAATTGATCTGGCTGATAAATATTCTCATGAACATAATTTAGTAAATCCAGACTTGGCACTGCATTAATCTCATTTACACTAAGAGGAGCCATAAGCGAAATATTTCTAGCTGCTATTGTTATAATCGTATTTATAATTTGCTTTATAACTTCTTGCTGCTGCGGAAATTGACTTTTCTCTTCTCTAATAAGTGCTTCTACCATTGCTCTTACTAAAGGTTTGTCGATTATCGTTTTTAGAATACAGCCCGGCATATGATTGTGGTTATGAAAAATAAACTCCAATTTCTGAATCCAGTCGCTGTTTTGCGTTTTAAGATAACTGTCATTAAAGCGCAAAAAGAAAAACTTTGTTTTCTCAATGACTTCAAAACTATGTGTATCCTGAGGAAAAATGACAAAAAACTTATCATTGCTATACGGTAATCGGTGATCATTGATAATTTGAGTTCCTTTTCCTTCAAGAACAAATACCATTTCAAAGAAAGTATTTTTACGTTCTTTTGGTTCGTATTCCAAAACTTCTAAAAACTGAAGTTCAAAAGGACGGTGTAAATTTCTAATTTCCATCTTCCAAAAATACAAATTATTCCAATGATTGTACAAATTTTAAAAAACCGTTATCTGCAACTTTGTACTATAAAATCACATCAATATGGAAACAACCTCATTTTTATTATTACGTCTTGCAATCGCCATCAGTATGTTTGGCCACGGATTAGTCCGTCTGCCAAAACTAGCAACTTTCAGCAATTGGATGGTTGGCAGTTTTGAAAATTCAATGCTACCTAAAATCATCGTAACACCATTTAGTTACATTCTTCCTATAGCCGAATTTGCAATTGGTATTTTCTTATTATTAGGTATCTTTACTAAACCATCTTTAGTTGCAGGAGCAATCGTTATGCTCATCTTGTTGTTTGGCACTTCGATGATTGAGAATTGGGAAGCTATTCCATCGCAATTAATTCACATCGCTTTTTTTGCTTTGCTTTTGCATTATGCAGATTATAACAGTTGGGCAATTGATGCTTTAATTAAAAAATAAACATCATGAGTTCAAGAAGAAATTTTATTAAGCAAACTGGAATCATTGGTATGGTTGGTATGATGAATCCTATTGAAGCTTTTTCCGAAGTTTCAAAAAATGCACCTCTTTTCGCTCCGCAAAAAACAAAATGGGCAGATGGGTCTAGATTAGTTGTGTCTATTTCGATGCAGTTTGAAGCTGGCGGACAGCCTCAAAATGCCGAAAGTCCTTTTCCTCAAAATATACAAAAAGGCTTTATAGACCTTCCTTCTGCAACTTGGTACGAATATGGATATAAAGAAGGCATACCGCGCATGCTGGATAATTGGGACAAATTGGGCGTAAAAGTCACTTCGCACATGGTTGGAACTGCAGTTTTAAAAAATCCAGAACTGGCAAAAGAAATTGTACAAAGAGGCCACGAAGCTGCGGCACATGGTATGAGCTGGAGCACACAATACACCATGCCGTATGACGAAGAAAAAAAGTTTATAAAAGACGGTGTTGAAGCTATAAAAAAAGTTACTGGTTTTACTCCTGTTGGCTACAATGCAAACTGGCTGCGCCGAGGACAAAATACACTCGATATTTTACAGGAACTTGGTTTTAAATATCATATCGACGATCTTAGTCGGGATGAGCCATTTATTATTCAGGTAAAAAATAAAGATTTTGCAGTCGTCCCCTATACGCTTAGATGCAATGATATTGTTCTGATTGAAGGTAAAAACTTTTCGGCAGATCAATTCTTTCAACAAGTTAAAATGGAATTTGACCAATTATACATCGAAAGTGAGACACAACGCCGACAAATGTCAATTAGTTTTCATGACCGTATTGGAGGAACTCCGCAAATGGTAAAAGCAACAAATGATCTCATCAAATACATGCAGCAACATAAAGGCGTAAGCTTTAAACGAAAAGACGAAATTGCAGAAATGGCATTAAACGATAAAACTACAATTAGAGAATAGATTTTATGTTTTCTAAAAAATCGCTTTGCTCTTTTTTGAAAGTTGAGATTTTATATATTGGAATTTAACTTTTAACATAACATCCATACAGGTCAAAAATACTTGTGTGGATTTTTTTATTCTCTTTATTCGAAATTTCTTTCTTAAATTAGAAGTCACAAAAAACAGCTCATATTTTACACACTAAACAATGAAAACAGAAAATAACAAATTTGCAAAAGCCGAAATGTTAATTCGGAAACCTGTTTCAGAAGTTTTTCAGGCTTTTATTGATCCGCAGATAACTAGTAATTTCTGGTTTACAAAAGGATCAGGAAAATTAGAAGAAAATCAGAAAACGGAATGGACTTGGGAAATGTATGGTTTTTCACTTTCGGTTAAAACGGTTGTTTTGCAGGAAAATAAAAAGATTGTGATCGAATGGGGAAATCCAGACGAAATTACTTTAGTAGAATGGGTTTTTAGTCCATTAAATGAAAATGAAACTTTTGTGAGTATTACCAATTCTGGTTTTCATGGTGATACAGATAAAATAATCGATCAGGTTAGAAATTCAACTGAAGGTTTTACTTTGGTTCTGGCTGGAGCAAAAGCTTATTTAGAGCATAATTTACATTTAAATTTAGTTTTAGATCGCTTCCCTAAAGGATTAGCGTAATCTTTATTTTAACCGCAAAGAACGCAAAGATTTACGCAAAGTACTCGAAGTTTTTTTGAGAATCATTAAAATGAAAAGTTCACAAAGCATATTTAGATAAAACTTATATGACAAAGCTTTGCGAACTTAATATATAGATTTTCCTTAGTCTCGTAATTAAAATGCCTTAGCGCACTTTGCGTTAAAAATTAAAGACACGTATTAAAAATCATGGAAGTAAAAAAACCTGAAAATATCGACCAATACATTGGCGGATTTCCAAATGATGTTCAGGAAATTTTAGAGAAAGTTCGAATGACAATTCAGAAAGCTGCACCAGATGCTAAAGAAAAAATTAGTTATTCGATGCCGGCTTTTGAACAAAATGGAATTGTAGTTTATTTTGCTGCTTTTAAAAACCATATCGGGCTTTATGCTCTGCCTTCTGGACATGAAGCTTTTGCTGAAAAACTATCAAAATACAAATCAGGAAAAGGTTCAGTGCAATTTCCTTTAAAAGATCCAATGCCTTACGATTTGATTACTGAAATTGTCAAATTTAGAGTCAAAGAAAATCTTGAAAAAGTAAAAAAGAAATAACTTTAGATTTACATTATTCTTGCCGCTAACAAAACCTTATTCAATGAAAAAAATAAACCTTCTTTTTTTAGTCTTTATCTTTTTTGCAAGTCATATGTGTTTTGCTCAAGATGAAGCTGCAATCGAAAAAGAAATTCTAGAATTACACAAACCAACCAAAAAAATTCGTGATTCGATTTTTGGTTTGCAAAAAGCAATTGTTTCAAAAATTGAAATTGAAAAGGATTCTATCATCAAAAATCAATTAATTCTTCAATTAGATGATCTAGAAAATGTAAAAGATCAAAATGATATCAACGAATTAAAACTTGATTTTGTCTTTGCTAAAAATCACCCAAATTCGCCTCGTGCATTGAAATTAATCCGAATTCATGTTGGTCGATTTATTGGAATGAATTTTTATGACACTTTCGTGGAAGTTTTCGAAAATTTCACTCCCGAAATAAAGAATTCTGAGAAAGGACTTGAAATGGCAGAAAAACTGAAATATTTTAAACAAAGCAAAGTTGGAAGTCCTGCACCAGATTTTGAAGCTAAAGATATAAACAGCAAAAATATTTCATTAGCCAATTTTAAAGGTAAAAAATATATTCTAATTGATTTTTGGGCAAGTTGGTGCGGCCCTTGCAGAGAAGAATTGCCATATATAAAAGAGCTATATAAAAAATATCAGGCGCAAGGATTTGAAATCATTAGCGTTACAAAAGATGAAAACTCCGATTTATGGAAAAAGGCTATTGCAAAAGAACAAATTGAAGCTTGGAAACATATTTCTATTTTAGAAAATAATAGTTCGATCGATAAAGATTATTTTGTGAATGGTGTTCCACACAAAGTTCTAATCGACAAAAACGGCATTATTATTGGGAAATGGAAAGGTAGTGGAGAAATCAATAAACACGATCTACAAAAGCAATTAAAAACTATTTTTGAAGCCGAATAATATATTCTAATGAGCAATTTAACCGAACATTACAACCAACTTTACAAAACTTCTTCTGAAGCAATTTTGACAGGAAAATATGCTATAGATGCTGAACTTAAAAACGAATCAGATTCTCGTTTTGGAATTACGCTTCTTATTCGTCCAAATGAGGAAATTAAAGCTAATATTCAAACTTTAATTAACGAATTAAAAAAAGCAGAACCAGAACAATATTTTTATCCAGATTCAGATATTCACATTACGGTAATGTCGATTATTTCTTGTTCGGAAAATTTTACATTAAATCAAATTTCGCCAAACGAATATATCGAAGTAATCTGCAGAAGTTTGGTGGATGTCGATAAAATAAAAATTCATTTTAAAGGAATAACTGCTTCTCCTTCAGCTTTAATGATTCAAGGATTTCCGAGTGATGAAACTTTAAATAATTTACGAAACAGACTTCGTGAGAATTTCAAAAATTCAGGATTACAGCAAAGTATAGACAGCCGATATACAATTTCTGCTGCTCATTCTACTATTATGCGCTTTCAGGAAAAACTTCAAAATCCGAAGAAATTAATTGAAATTGCAGAAAAATTCCGTGATTATGATTTCGGTGAATTCGACGTCAAAAATTTAGAATTGGTTTACAATGATTGGTATCAGCGTAAAAGCACAACCAAAGTCTTGGGAGATTTTGGTTTGAGATGATTTTTTTGCTTGCCACTAATTTCACAAATCTCGACTAATTTTATTGAAGTGAATAAAAAAATAATTCGTGAAAATTCGTGAAATTCGCGGCAAAAATAGAATACCAGCTTTATTTGAATTTCCCAAAATGCCATAAAACTCCTGACGGATCGTGTAGAAAACATTCGCTTCCCCAATCCAAATATTTTATCGGAGTTAATTTTACTCCTTCATATTTTTGAGGAAGATTTAAAGCTAAAAGTTCACTGTAATAAAGCTCGACATTTTCAACTTCCACAAAAATCATGGTATTTTCGATCCAGTTTTTATCGTAATAATCTTGAAGATAAAAAGCGATTTCTTCCGTTTTAAACACAGACATTTTTGCATCTAAAACAATTTCTTCAAAGCCTAAATCACGATAAAAACTTCTTGCGATTTCAAAATTTTTAGAACCAATAAAGGGTCTGATTGATTTTATTTTTCGATTCATATTACTATAAATTTATGTCGCTATAATAAATTAAAAACCATTTATTCTTAATCAGTTTAAACTGCCTTTCTACTTCAAAACCACTGTTCGGAATCCAAAATTTTTCTGTGACTAAAGTATCAGTTTTTACTAAAGAATGTTCATATTCTCCTATTTCAGTTTTTTCAGCAACTGGAACAGCCTGAAACTGCCAATTCTTTCGCGACCAATTGTATTGTTCAAAACCAGAAACGTGCTTTCCTTCAATAGGAAAATCAACTCTCGAAACTTGAAAAATAGAATCAGAATGAAACCTTTTATTAAATTCATCAAAGCTTTCTGCTATTTCTTTTTTCTTTGATTCTATGCTATTTTTAGTTTGAGAATCTGGCTTTGATTCTTCTATTTTATTTTTATTACAACTTAGAAAAAAGATGCAAAAAGCAGAAAAGATAAACGTTTTACAGCTTTTCATAAAACTAAATTTTTATCCTTTTTTCAAAATACTTCCCAAACCACGTCCAATTTGTTCTATCGCTTCAATACCTTTTGCTAAAGGCGATGATGTAAAATCTTCGTAAGCGTCCATTGAACTTTCTTTGCGATCGTCATGCGGATAAACCAAAATCGCATTGTTATCGCTAAAATATTTTTCGAACTTCTGCGGTAATTTATCAAAGATCGATTGATACGAAACTGAACCTTTTCTAGACAAATTAAAAACGACTAAATCTGTTGGTTTTATTTCTTCTGTAATAAGTTCAAAATCTTCCCAATCAGAAACATTTTTGAATCCAAATTTGCTGTTTAATTTTAAATGCGAAGCAATCTGCTGAATAGATTGAAACGTTTTTTCTTCAGCATGAATTACAACTGGCACACTTAATTCCTGAGCCAAACGGCTTACTTTCTGCATTAATAAATGAAAACCAATTCCTCTTTCTGAAAATGGCGGACAAATAAAAACTAGTCTTTTTTCTTCAATAAAATTCTTTTGAAACCTGCAGATAAACAAACTTTTATCAACATTATTGATAATCGAATCTACATTTTCTCCAAAGATTTTATCAATAAAACCTGTTTTTCTAGGCCAGCCCACAATCACAATATCCGACATGATTTCTTTTGAAGTTCTAGCAATTCCACTTGCAGGATTATGGTCGATTCTTGCAATGGTATTAATTTTTACTTCTGAAGCCGAAGCTTGAACTACAAATTTATCAACTGCTTTTCTGTACTTCAAAATGTTCTTTTCCGCCTGATTGTTATTCGGAACGATTGTTAGTAAAGTAATCGGATTAGATGATTTTTTATCTTTTATCAAAAGAGCAAAATCCAACAAACTCGCTGCCGCTGAAGATTTTGCCAGCGGAATTAAAATATGTTCGTCTAAAATTTGATCTCTTTCTGTATCTTCATGTGAAATTTCTTCTTCGCAAATGGCAATTTTCTTTGCCGCTTTTTCTGTTGCAAATGAAGCCACAATACACGTAATCAGAATTAGGATAATAGTTCCGTTTAAGATATTTTCATCTAAAATTTTAGCTTTATATCCAACCAAAATTACAGCCAAAGTTGCCGCTGCGTGCGCACTGCTCAATCCAAAAATAAGCTGTCTTTCGGTTCTGGTATATTTAAAAACAATTTGAGTAAAAAATGCCGCAATCCATTTTCCAAATATTGCTACAACACTTAAAGTTCCTGCCACAATTAAAGCCGTTGGTCCGCTTAAAATAACGCTTACATCGACTAGCATTCCCACAGAAATCAAGAAAAACGGAATGAATAACGAATTTCCAATAAACTCAATTCTATTCATCAAAGCAGAAGAATGCGGAATCAATGGATTCAATGCTAAACCTGCAACGAAAGCTCCAATAATAGGCTCTACTCCTGCTACTTCTGCCAAAAAGGCTGCAAAGAAAACCACAGAAAGTACAAATATGTAATGAGCGTGTTTTTCACTTTCAAGTTTCTTGAAAAACCATTTTGCTACACGCGGAATAATCATAAACATTATGGCAGAAAAAATTGCCAATGAAATAAACAATTTAATCCAAAAAGCTTGATTTAGATTTCCTTGACTGCTCCCCATTATGACAGCCAGAATAATTAAAACGGCTGTATCGGTCAAAATGGTTCCACCAACCGTAATTGCAACGGCTTGATTTTTAGAAATCCCTAATTTACTAACAATCGGATATGCTACAAGCGTGTGCGTTGCAAACATACTTGCGGTTAAGAAACTGGCATTAAAATCATATTTCAATAAATAAAAACAAACCGGAAACCCAATTGAAAGTGGTAGAATAAAGGTGAAAAAGCCAAACAATAAACTCTTATTTCTGTTGGCTTTAAACTCATTCATATCCAATTCTAAACCTGCAATAAACATGATATACAAAAGTCCGATTGTTGAAAATAAATCAACTGCAGAGTTTTTTGCTAGAATATTTAATCCGTGCGGACCAATGATAACTCCAGAAATAATAAGCCCGATAATTCCAGGAATATTAATCTTTTTAAGTAAAATTGGCGAAAGCAGAATTATAAAAAGTATTAAAGAAAAAATCAATACTGGATTGCTTAGGGGTAATTCGAATTCTTGTAATAGATGTCTGAAAAATTCTATCATAGGGTAATTTTATCTTCTTGTGGTATTAATATTTGTAAAAAGACATTTCAGAATTAAAACAAAAATCCAAGAGTATTAATATAAAGATTGCGCTTTTTGCGCTAATCATTCTTTACAAAAATACCGAAAAAACGCGAACTTTTTACGTAAACCGCATATTAAGGATTTAAATTTATTTCGTTGCCGAATTATTAAAATTTAATATTTTTTTTAACAAATACGCAAGATTAACATTCAAATATGAATCATCATTGCATTATTCAATTATCTTTGTCTTAACAAAAAACGAACAATGGAAGAATGTATCTCAGTTTTTGATATGCTTAAAATTGGCGTTGGTCCCTCTAGCTCACATACTTTAGGACCTTGGCGCGCTGCCGAACGCTTTCTGGAAGAGTTGAAAGATGAAGCTATTTTAAATGACATTACGAGAGTAAAAGTCGATTTATACGGTTCGCTTTCTTTGACTGGAAAGGGTCACGCAACAGATCTTGCCGTAATGCTCGGATTGAGCGGACAAGATCCTGAATATATTCCGGTTGAAGATATTGCAGGAATTATTAAAAAAATCGAAACGACTAGCGAAATCAATTTGGGTAACCAAAAAGTGATTCCGTTCTTTTTTCTTCAAGACATTGTTTTCAATAAAGATTTTCTTCCTTTCCATGCAAATGGATTGAAATTTACTGCATATAAATCTGATGATTCTGAATATGAATCTACTTTTTATTCTATCGGCGGCGGATTTGTGGTAAAAGAAGAACGTACAAATGCTAAACTGAAAGAAGTTATAAAATGTGCATTTCCTTATCCAATTCAAAATGCAGCTGAATTATTGAATTATACCGTTACTGAAAACAAATCGATTTCTGAAATTGTATATGAAAATGAAATTTCGATGCGTCCTGAAGCAGAGGTTCATTCAGAATTAATGCGAATTTGGAATACGATGTTGGAATGTATGTACATTGGCTGTCATTCTGAAGGAATTCTTCCTGGCGGACTTCATGTTCGAAGAAGAGCTTTTGACATGCATCAAAATCTAATCGGACTATCTAATTATACCGATCCGCAAAGCTGGCTGGAAGAAATCAGAAAAACCGAAGTTAAATTTCGCCAAATCTTAAAATGGGTTAGCTGTTTTGCACTTGCCGTGAATGAAGTAAATGCATCTTTAGGCCGTGTTGTTACTGCTCCAACTAATGGAAGTTCTGGTGTAATTCCAGCTGTTTTAATGTATTATATGGTGATTGAAAACCACGATGCAGGCGAAAAAGAAATCAAACAATTTTTGATGGTTGCGGGCGAAATTGGAAGTATTTTCAAAAAAGGTTCTACGATTTCTGCTGCAATGGGCGGATGTCAGGCTGAAATTGGTGTTTCGTCTTCAATGGCAGCTGCGGCTTTATGCGAATTAATGGGCGGAACTCCTGCTCAGGTTTTAATGGCTGCCGAAATTGCAATGGAACATCATTTAGGTTTAACTTGCGATCCAATTGGCGGTTTGGTTCAGATTCCGTGTATCGAAAGAAATACTATGGGCGCAATTAAGGCGATAAATGCGGCTGAATTGGCTTTAGAAACAGACTCTAAAAATGCTAAAGTTCCTTTAGACAAAGTGATCAACACGATGTGGGAAACAGCAAAAGATATGAATTCAAAATACAAAGAAACCTCAGAAGGTGGACTTGCAATTGCTGTAAATATGGCAGATTGTTAAACTATTATTTTGCCACTGATTGGAAAGTATTAAAAGATTTTTTCACGCAGATTCGGCAGATTTTAGCAGATTCAAAATAAAAAAATCTGCGAATATTGGCTTAAATCTTTTTAAATCTGCGTGAAAAATACAACGTCAACTTCATGAAAAAACTTTACTTTTTATTTTTTTTCTGTTCTGTTCTACTGCATTCTCAAGAACGTTATTTTCTAAATTCAGACACAAGACTTTATACTTCACCAAATTCAACTGCTGATTTTTTAGGCTATTTTAAATATGGAGCAGAAGTTCGATTGTTATCTGAAAATCAAAACGGCTGGTACAAAATACAAGCTGATAATTTGAATGAAGGCTATGTTCAAGAGAAATTTGTAGCCAAAAGTTTGAATGCGAAAGATGTAAAAACTAAAGATTCTAAAAATCCAATTATTGAAGGCGGTGATCCTTATTATGGAGGAAATCATCTTTTTATTCTCGCTGCCGGATTGAAAGCGAGAGCTTTACCCGATAAAAATTCAAAAATTAGAGAAATCCTATTTACTGGAGATCCTGTTGCTGTAAATTATATTCCTTTAAATCCAGATGAATGGGTAAATATCAACGGTAGTTTTACAGAAGAATATGCAAAATATACGCTAAGAAAATTTCTTGGCCCAAGACCTAATTTTGATGCTTTACTAAAAGAGTTTGATAAACTAGACACAAACAATCTAACTGAACGAAAAACAGTAAGTGAGCGAATTGTAGAATTGGCTTGGAATAGCGATTATTCTTCGTTAATTCCTGCTTATCAGCGATATTATGAAGTTGTCAAACAAACTAACGATCCAAAATTAATTGCTGAAACCGAATTGAATATGGCTCTTGCCAAAGGTTTAGCAAATCATAAATTACCAGAACAGATTATTGCATTTTCACAGAAATCACATTATTCTTTAAAAGGTTTTAAAACAAAATCAGTTACTATTTCACAGACCGATTTGATTAAGATAATGGGAAATCCAACCAAGAAAAATCAAATTTCAGACGAATGCGGAATATATTTAAGTGATTTGTTTTATTACTATCCCGACTTGGAAGTTTCTGTAGATGAAAAACAAAATAAAGGCGAAATCATTAAAGTTTTTATTAATGAAAACAATAAATTCATTCTAAACTCAAACGCAATTTTAGATCATACGCTGTCTGAAAAAGCTTTCATAGAAAAATATGGAACGTATATTGAAGCTTCTCTAAAATCACCTCATAATTACACTATCGTAATGGAAGACAGTCAATTTCGCTTAGAATTTAAGGACGGAAAAATATATTCTGTCGAAATATTCTATTATTGCTGATTCCCATTTTACAATTATTCAATACTTTTACAATATCAAAAAAACAATAAAATGTCAGTAGCAAAAAAAGATTATAAAAGAATCACAACAAAGTCATTAATTGAAATGAAAAGCAACGGAGAAAAAATCTCTATGCTTACTGCGTACGATTATACAATGGCGAAAATTGTTGACACTGCAGGTGTTGACGTAATTTTAGTTGGTGATTCGGCATCAAACGTAATGGCTGGTCACGAAACGACTCTTCCAATTACTTTAGATCAAATGATTTATCATGCTTCTTCTGTAGTTCGCGCTGTAGAAAGAGGTTTGGTTGTGGTTGACTTGCCTTTTGGAAGCTACCAATCTGATCCTAAAGAAGCTTTACGTTCTGCTATTAGAATTATGAAAGAAAGCGGCGGACACGCAGTAAAACTAGAAGGCGGAAAAGAAATTAAAGAATCAATCAAAAAAATATTACATGCTGGAATTCCAGTTATGGGGCATTTAGGTTTAACGCCTCAATCTATCTACAAATTCGGAACTTACAGCGTTCGTGCAAAAGAAGAAGAAGAAGCTGAAAAATTGATCGAAGATGCTCAAATGCTTGAAAAAGTTGGATGTTTTGCAGTAGTTTTGGAAAAAATCCCAGCAGACCTTGCTAAAAAAGTTGCAGAAAGTATTTCTATTCCTGTAATCGGAATTGGAGCTGGAGGCGGTGTTGACGGACAAGTTTTAGTAATCCACGATATGTTGGGAATGAATAATGAATTCAGTCCACGTTTCTTACGTCGCTACTTAAATCTTTACGAAGAAATGACTAAAGCAATCGGACAATATGCTGCAGATGTTAAGTCTAGTGATTTCCCGAACGAAAAAGAACAATATTAATTTTTAAGATACTAAGGTTCTGAGTTGCTAAGGTTCTAAGGTTTCTTTTTTTTAGATACAAAGTGACAAAGGTTCAAAGATTTTTATGAATTGCCTCCAGCTTTAGCTGGAGGTTTATTTTTAAGATATATTAAAGACTTTAGCCAAATTTCTCTATATAATTCGAAATTCTAATATGAAAATTGTTTCCACTAAAGATAATTTACAAGTACTTCACGAAGACAATCACATAATTGTGATTAATAAACGTGTGGGTGATATTGTACAAGGTGATAAAACTGGCGACAAACCTCTTTCTGATATTGTAAAAGAATACATTAAAGAAAAGTACAATAAACCCGGAGATGTTTTTTTAGGCGTAATTCATCGTTTGGATCGACCTACAACTGGAATTGTGGTTTTTGCTCGAACTAGCAAAGCTTTATCTCGAATGAATGAATTGTTTAGTAATCGTGAAACTAAAAAAACGTATTGGGCCGTTGTAAAAAATAAACCAAAAGAAGCAAAAGCTAAATTGGTTCATTACTTAAAAAGAAACGAAAAAAATAATACTTCAAAAGCGCATTCAAAAGAAGTTCCAGACAGCAAATTAGCGAGTTTAGATTATACTATAATTAAAGAACTTCAAAATTATACGGCATTAGAAATCAATTTACATACAGGTCGTCATCATCAAATTCGTGCTCAGCTAACTGCAATTGGATCTCCAATCAAAGGTGATTTAAAATACGGCGCAGACCGAAGCAATCCAGATGGTGGAATTCATCTTCATGCTAGAAAACTGACTTTTGTACATCCTGTTTCGAAAGAAAACATTACAATTATTGCTCCTACTCCAGACGATCCTATTTGGAATGCTGTATGATTTTTATGATTTAATTGTTAATTTTTTAAATTTTATCGATTAACTTGCAGGGAGTAAAAAACAAGCTAATCGAAAAATGGACTTTAAAAGCGACATCGGATATCGAAAAGAAACTCTAAAAAAGTTATTGTATAATATTCAGAAAAGCGAAGATTTGATTGTAAAAGCTTTGTATGATGACTTTAAAAAACCAGAGTTTGAGGCTGTTTTAACCGAAACGAATTACGTTATTTCGGAACTCAAAGATGTAATCAAAAACATCAATAAATGGACGAAACCAAAACGTGTTTTCCCATCGATTCTTAATTTTCCTTCTTCCGATTATATTCATAAAGAACCTTATGGCGATGTATTAATTATCGCTCCCTGGAACTACCCTTTTCAACTTGCTTTATGTCCGCTCGTTGCTGCCGTTGCAGCTGGAAATAGAGTTGTTTTAAAACCGTCTGAACTTACTCCGCACACATCGGCGATAATTGCTAAAATCATAGAAAAAACTTTTCATATCAATCATGTAGAAGTTTTTGAAGGTGGTGTCGAAGTTTCTAATAAATTATTGGAAAAACGTTGGGATTACATCTTTTTTACTGGAAGTGTGGCTGTCGGTAAAATCGTGGCTAAAGCCGCAGCTGAAAATTTAACTCCTGTAACTTTAGAATTAGGCGGAAAAAATCCATGTATTGTTGATGAAACAGCCAATTTAAAACTGGCGGCCAAACGTATTGTCTGGGGAAAATTTATCAACGCCGGCCAGACTTGCATTGCACCAGATTACATTCTGATTCAGAAAAACATGAAGGTTAATTTTATTTCTTATTTAATAGAAGAAATCATAAAAGCCTACGGAAAAAAGATAGACAAATCACCTGATTTTGCGAGAATTATAAATACAAAAAATTGGTATCGATTAACCAATATGATTCAAAATGAACATATTATATTTGGCGGAGAAAGTGATGCCAATAAACTTTATATTGCTCCTACTCTTCTTGAAGAGCCAGATTTGGATAGCGCTGTTATGAAAGAAGAAATCTTTGGACCAATCCTGCCGATTCTTGTTTATGAAAATGAAAATGACATAGAAAAGGTCGTAAGCCGTTATGAGAAACCTCTTTCATTTTACATTTTTAGCGAAAATAATTCATTTGCTAAGAAATTAATTTCGAAATACTCTTTCGGAGGCGGGTGTATCAACGATACAGTTGTTCATTTTTCTAATAACAGACTGCCTTTTGGCGGTGTTGGACACAGCGGAATCGGCGCTTATCACGGTAAACGCAGCTTCGATACTTTTTCTCATCACAAACCAATTGTAAAAAAAGGAAATTGGCTTGATTTACCTATGCGTTATGCGCCATACAAAGACAAATTAGCTTCAATAAAACGAATTTTAGACTGGCTTTAAATCAGTTAAAAACATTTCGCAATGTTTTATAGATTTTGATACGGAATTGATTAAAAATATTATATTTACGTCAAGATACTTATCAAATATTACAAGTCTATAAAACAACTTTACGCAAAAATGAAATCGACACTTAACCAAATTGAGGACATCAAAAAGAATGGCTATTCCCTTGATTTTGCTACAGTTTTTAATCATGCCTTCGAAAACTATAAAAAAATAGCACTTTATTCTGGACTTATTATCTTAGTCTTTTCTATTATTGCTTGTATCGCTATTATTGGAGTAGCGGTTGCTTTTTACGGTGTTCAAGTTATGACTAAAGATTTTATTGAGAACTTCGAAAATCAACAATTCACTGCGATTGAGCTTGTAATACAAACCGTTTCTGTTTCTGTACTTGCAGGAATTACAGCTCCTTTTGGCGCAGGTTTTTTGAAAATGGCAGATTCTGCAGATAAAGATGTTGAATTTAATGTTTCAACTATTTTTAGTTATTATACATCCCCTTATTTTGGACAGATTTTCGTTGCGGCTTTTATTCCTGCTCTTTTAGGAACAGCCCTTGCTAATTTGATTGAGAGTTTAAACATTGTATTTGTAGGGAATGTAATTTCTTTTATGGTTTCTTATTTCATGTTTTTATCAATTCCTTTGATCGTTTTCGGAAACCTGAGAGCTATCGATGCTATAAAATCAAGTATTATTATTGTTACTAAAAATCCGCTTAACATATTTGCATTTTTTATTATAGGTTTTATTGGCTCTATGGTTGGCTTTATTGCCTGCTGTGTAGGAGTTATTTTTACTGTTGTTTTCAATAGTTCTATGATTTATGCAACTTATTTTGCGATTTTTGGAACAGAATCAGAAGATGAAGATTCAATTGATTCAATTGGAAGATACAATGTAGATTAAAATCGAAAATTCTTAATTTCAGAGAACCTAACCACTTCTTTTAAGAATTTTCAAAAAGCTATTTACTAAACCAACATACCCCAAATTCTATGGCCGCAGACTATAGTTTTTTCAAATCGGTTATTTCGGGAATTTCCTATTTTGGAAGTGCCTTTGAATCAATCATGACTGGTTGGTATGTGTTTAATTCGGACATTATTTTTTACAATAATTCTAAACTTATTGTATTAGGATTATCGCTCTTTGCATTTCTTTCGCTGTTAGTTTATCAGTTTTTTAGAATTAAAGCTAAAATTGGTTATTTCATCGAAAAAAAGAAAGAACAAGATACCATAAGCAGAGAATATCAGCTTTATATTTTATTTTTTGGAATTGCAGTAATTCTGATTGAAATCATCAATGAAATTTTCAAAATTAGACCTAAAAGTCTTTTAGTGCTAAATGTTTCTATTGGTATATCTGTACTTGTTATTTATGCAATTACAGATAAAATAAAGTGGCTGCGAGATCATATTCAGCAGATTTTCATCTCCTGTTTTTTCATTTACATGAGCTATGTTGCTTACAATATTGTAGCCCTAGCCAGTGATGTTGTCCCAATTATTGTTTTTCTAATTTCTTTTTTCTTTTCGTACAGCATACTTAAACCAATCAAAATCTATTGGTTCTTTGTTGCTTTAACTTTTACTTTTTTAATTGTTACGGTAGCTTTTCAGCTCATTCCTATAAAATCTTCGATTTTACTAATAAACTTCTGCATTCTTATTTTCATTATAAATCAGGTAAAATATGCCGTTTTATTAAACAATCGAGACAATTTTAGGTTTGCAAGTGAAATTGTTCATAAAGGAAATTCGTTAACAATTGCATCCAATCAAAAAGGAGAAATACTGTTTTGCAGTGAAACCATAATTCCCATCTTAGGTTATCAGCCCGAACAAGTTATGGGATTAAAATTTTGGGAACTGACTCAAGATTCTGAATTTGCAAAAAAATTAAATCCTGTCAAAAATCACGAAAACAAACTTTACATTAGAAAATTAAAAACCGTAAATGGTGATTACAAATACATTCAATGGAAAGACAAAAAATTTTCAGATGATTTAATTATCAGCATCGGGCAAGATGTTACAGAACAAATCATTGTTCAGGATCAATACAAAAATCTAATTCAAACTGCCACCGATATTATTTTCGAAATAGATGATGAAGGCCATTTTACTTTCATAAACGAATTTGGAATCGCAATTCTTGGTTACGCAGAAAATGAAATTATCGGAAAACATTATTCTAATTTTATTCACGAACATTACATCAAAAGTGCTGTGGATTTCTACGAAAATTTAGTACTTAATGAAAACAATTATCCAATAATTGAAATTCCTATTTTAAAGAAAAACGGAGAAGAAATATGGGTTTCACAAAAGATTATTGTTCGTAAAAACGATTCAGGATTAACCGCTGGATTCTCTGGAATTGCACGGGATATAACTGAAAAGAAAAATATTGAAAACGAGAAAAAAAGACGTCTCAAAAAAATCGAAGCTTATAATAATTCGACCAAAAAATTATCAACGACCGATTTCAGCAGATACGATAAACTTAATACTGTAATTGATTTAATTCTTAAAGAAGCTTCTATAATTAGTCATGCCAACCGCGTAAGTTTCTGGAAATATCACAAAGATTTAATCACCTGTAAAAACCTTTTTAGTCTTGACAATCAAAACTTAAGCGATAAAAACATTTTAAATAAAGAATCTTATCCTATTTATTTTGAAACGTTAAGCAACAAAGCCATTATCAATGCACCAGATGTATTCAATAAATTAGAAACATCTGAATTTCAAAAGCTTTACTTTACAAAAAACAATATTAAGTCAATGCTAGATGTTCCAATTTTCTTGAGCGGACAATTGGCTGGAGTAGTTTGTTTTGAAAGTACCGAGCAAAAACGCGAATGGGATAATGAAGACATCAATTATGCGAGAACTATTTCAGATGTGATTTCGCTTGCAATTTCGTCTCAAATGCGTTTGGAAGCAGAAAGAAAATTAGAATTTAAAAGTCAGCTTTTATCTGCGCTTTCTTCTTGTACCGAAAAATTCCTGTTGAGTAAAACTACACATCAAATGTTTCAGGAAACGTATAATATCATTGGAAAAGCCGCAAAAGTGGATCATATGTATTATTACGAAAAAGACCCAATTTATAATACAGTCAGTCAAAAATACAAATGGTCTCGTGAAGGTGTTACTCATCAAATCACGCCGCTGCGACATATGACTGAAGAAAATTTAAAGGAAATTTACGACGCGGCATCACAGAAAAAAATCTTAAATACATTAACTAAAAATTTAAAAGAAGGCTTTTTCAAAACACTTTTAATTGACAATGAAATCAAATCAATTTTAATTTTACCGCTTTACATCAACGATATTTTTACTGGTTTTATTGGTTTTGACGATTGTACGAAAGAGAAAAAATGGTCTGAAGATGAAATCAATATTTTTCAGGTATTAGCCAATAACATTTCTTCTGCCTTAGAAAGAAATCGAAATGAAAGTAAAATATTAGAAAGTGAAGAGAAATTCAAATTGATCGCAAACAATATTCCTGGAACGGTTTATTTGTCGAAATTTGATGCTTTTTCTACTAAAATCTTCTTAAATGATGAAGTTTTAAATCTAACTGGATATTCGAAATCTGAATTTATCGAAAATAATCTCTCTTTTCTTTCGTTAATTCATCCTGATGACAAAGAAGAAGTCATCAATAACCAGATTGATAATTTACAAAAAGGAATGCCTTTGCATAATGTATATCGCATTAGACGCAAATCCGGGGAGTTTATTTGGATAGAAGAATTTGGAGACGTAATTAAGAGAGATGATGAAATCGAATTTGTCGGCGGAATTTATTTTGATATAACAAACAAAAAAGAAATTGAAGACGCCATAAAAGCCAAGCAATTAGCCGAAGCTGCCAACAAATCAAAATCTGATTTCTTGGCCAATATGTCTCACGAAATCAGAACTCCGCTCAACGGAATTATTGGCTTCACGCATTTGCTTATGAAAACCGATTTAGAAGAGATTCAGGAAAAATATATGACAACTATAAATCAATCAGCACATTCGCTGCTTGAAATTATAAACGATATTTTAGATTTCTCTAAAATTGAAGCTGGAAAACTGGAACTCTTTATTGATCTTTATGATATTAAAAAAATTCTAGCGCAAGTCTTCGATTTAATTGTTTACGAATCCAATCAAAAGAAATTAAGTCTAGAACTAAATATTGATCCTGATGTACCGAAATATATTTGGACAGATATTGTCAGACTTAAACAAATTTTGATCAATCTGCTTTCAAATGCGGTTAAATTTACAAGTGAAGGTTCGATTAAACTAAATGTTTCGGTTTTAGAAAAGAAGAAAAATAATACTTGCTTAATTCGATTTGCAGTAATAGATACTGGAATTGGTATTTTAGAAAAAAATCAAAAGAAAATTTTCAAAGCATTTTCTCAGGAAGATAGTTCAACAACAAGAAAGTTTGGAGGTACAGGTTTAGGTTTAACTATTTCAAATCAGCTTCTCGCTTTAATGGAAAGCCGTTTGCAGCTTGAAAGTAAAATCGACGAAGGAAGTACTTTTTTCTTTGATTTAAATTTAAAAACTAGCCATCAAAGCATTAACGATAAATACAATGCCGAACTTAAAAGTTTAAATATCGAATTGGATTCTGAAGACGCAGAACCAAACGAAAACAATATTACATTTTTGATTGTTGAAGACAACAAAGTAAATATGCTTCTTCTCAAAACAATTATTAAAAACCTTTATAATAATGCTTACATATACGAGTGCGAAAACGGATATGAAGCAATCCAACAATTCGAACAAATCAATCCGACGATTGTTTTCATGGACATTCAAATGCCTATTATGAATGGTTATGAAACCGCAAAAGCAATTAGAAACACTACAAAAGGACGCGATGTCCCAATTATTGCTGTAACAGCTGGTGCAGAAAAAGATGAAAGAAACAAATGTATTTCTGCTGGAATGGATGATTACATTTCGAAACCAATCATGAAAGGAACAGTAGAAGAAGCTTTAATTAAATGGCTGGGATGATTTTATTAGTTTTCAGTCGCAGTCGCAGTTAGCAGTCTTGAACTAAACTCAACTGAGACTGTGACTGAAAACCGAGACTATATCAAAATCTTTTTGAAAACTTAAGTGTTCCAATTGTGAAATTTATCATAAAAAATCTATAAATTCGTATATCATTTTAGATAATAAGTTTAAAAACAATTCAATATGAAATGGCAAGGCAGAAGACAAAGTGATAATGTCGAAGATCGTAGATCAATTTCTGGCGGTGGTAAAGCACTAGTCGGTGGTGGTGTTATTGGTATTATTATCTTACTGCTTAATGTTTTTGGTGGCGAAACTGGTCAGCAAATCGCCCCAATTCTAGAACAAATGCAAGGCGGACAAGGTCAGCAAACCGAAGCTGCAGCTCCATTAAGCAAGGAAGACGAAGAAATGGGAAATTTTGTGAGAGTTGTCTTGGCTGATAATGAAGATATCTGGAGTAAAATTTTTGCCGAAAATGGCATGACTTATGAAAAGCCTAAATTAGTTCTTTTTAAAGGCGCTGTACAAACTGCCTGCGGAGGCGCATCATCTGCTTCTGGTCCGTTTTATTGCCCAGGCGATCGAAAAGTATATATGGATTTAGATTTTTTTGAAGAACTGAAAACTAAATTTGGTGCAAAAGGAGGCGATTTTGCCATTGCATACGTTATTGCACATGAAATTGGCCATCATATTCAGACTTTGCTAGGAACCTCTTCTAAAATGCGTCAAATGCAGCAAGGAAAAAGTGATGCCGAATCCAATAAACTATCTGTAGCATTAGAATTACAAGCCGATTTTTATGCTGGGGTTTGGGCACATTACAATCAAACTAATTTAGATACTGGAGACATCGAAGAAGCTTTAAGTGCAGCAAATGCAGTTGGAGACGATGCCATTCAAAGTAAAATGCAAGGACATGTTGTTCCAGATTCTTTCACTCACGGAACATCAGAACAGAGAATGTATTGGTTTAATAAAGGTTTTAAAACCGGAGATATTAAACAAGGCACTACATTTGAAGAAATTCGATAATACACAAACCAAATATAATAACCATTAAAAAGCCCGACTTTGCAGTTGGGCTTTTTTTATGAAATTCCAACAAAAAAAATCCAAATTCCAATTGCCTTTAAGAACAAAGGATCTCATTCCTTTCAATTAACACTTAATATTTGAAAACATAACCAGCAGTTTCAACCGCTGGAACACGACGTTATCACAACGCAAATCCCAATCTTCCACGCGGTTGAAACCGCGGGCTATATTTGAAATGCAAATGTTTTTTGAATTTTCACTTTTAAGACATGATACTAAGCAAGTTTAATCTAAAAAAAGAGCTTAAACACCTTATGGTTCAGAAAATTAAACGCACAAAAAAAGCCTTGAATTTCTTCAAGGCTTTCTATCTGGGTGGCTGACCGGGTTCGAACCGGCGACCCGCGGCACCACAAACCGCTACTCTAACCAGCTGAGCTACAACCACCATTTTTCTGCTTAGCGAGTGCAAATATAGAACAAAGGTTGAGTTCTACAAAGAAAAAAATGAAAAATTTTCATAAAAATTAAATCAAATTTTCTAAGCTATTGACTGCCAAACATCTTTCAACTGTAAAACCTTCAGCAAAATCTTTCCCAACTAGTCTTCCCAAGTCTTTTGCACGATAATTTAAGCTTTCAAAGAAGTTTTTGCTTGTAATTGGCGTTGCAGGTTCATTTGAATTTGGGTCATAAAACTGCGTTTTATATGCCATAATTGCTTCTACTTTCTTTTCTTCAAATCCTGTAATGTCTACAACGAAGTCTGGAGTAATATTTTTCCATTGAATATAATGGTAAACAACTTTTGGTCTCCAAGCTTCTTGCTTTTCTCCGTCTACAGTAGTTTCAATTTTCATTAAACCAGATAAAAAGCAAGCATCGGAAACAAGTTGACTTCCTTTTCCGTGATCTATATGACGATCGTCAATTGCATTACACAACACAATTTCTGGTTTGTATTTACGAATCATTTTAATGACTTCCAATTGATGTTTTTCATCATTAACGAAAAATCCGTCGCGCATTGCTAAATTTTCACGGACAACAACGCCTAAAATCTTAGCTGCATCTTTTGCTTCCTGATCTCTAATTTCTGCTGTCCCACGTGTTCCTAATTCACCACGCGTTAAATCTACAATACCTACTTTTTTCCCAAGGGAAACTTCTTTTAAAATTGTTCCAGCACAACCTAATTCTACATCGTCTGGATGCGCCCCGAAGGCTAATATGTCTAGTTTCATTATTTTTTGTTTCAAGTTTCAAGTTTCAGGTTTCAAGTTGTCAACAGAACGTGAAACTTGAAACCTGAAACTTGAAACAATTTATAAACTTTTTCTCAAAACTTTTTTCATCGTCATTGATTTATTGACGCTTTCTTCCCATTCTCTTTCAGGAATACTTTCTTTTGTAATACCGCAGCCCATGTATAAAATCGCTTTTCCGTCCTGAATCTGCATGCATCGTAAATTTACAAATAAATCAGAACTGGCATTATTTCCTGCAAAAGTGCTGTTTAATTCACCTAAAAAACCAGTGTAAAAAGTTCTATCGTAGTTTTCATTCTCTATAATAAAGGCTTTTGATTTCTTTTTTGGAAGTCCGCAAACTGCTGGCGTAGGATGCAAAGTATCGATTACTTCTTCTAAAGTTGAATTTTCTTTTAAAACTCCAGAAATATCCGTTTTAATATGCCAAATCGATCCTGCTTTTAAACTGTAAGGTTCAGAAACTACAACCGAAGCCGTAAATTCTCGAAGTCTTTTTACGATAAAATCAGTTACAAATTGCTGTTCGTCTTTTTCTTTTTGCTGCCAAACAATTTCTGTTTCCTGATTATCTTTTTGCGTTCCCGCCAAAGCCATTGTTTCAAAAACATTTCCGTTTGCCTTCAATAATTTTTCTGGAGTTGCTCCCATCCAAAGTCCGATTTTAGGATGAAAGAAACAATAACAGAAAGTCGCAGGATACAATTGAACCAAATGCTGAAAAGTTTCAATGAAGTCAAATTCGGCCAAAGGGACTTCTTCACTTCTTGATAAAACTACTTTTTTGAATTCTTCATTTTTAATTGCTTGAATTCCCTGCGTTACTAAATATTCATATTGAAATTTAGCTTCGGGATCAAAACTCAAATCGTCAATTTCAATTGGTTCGAAAGAAGTTTTTTCTTTTTCGGCAGTAATAATTTCCGATTCATTTTCAGGAATCAGAATTATTTTTTTTTCATCAAAAGAAGCAAAAACAAATCCTTTTTCGCTGTAATTAGAAACTTTGTGTAATGTATTATTTTGTTGTAAAATCCCAATAAGGTCTGTTGTGTTGGGTTTTGAATAAAGTACAAAAGGTAAATTTTGTTCTTTATGATTTTTAATTTTTAAGAAAAATGGATTCATAATTTATTCACTTTTCTTTCTATCCAAAACCATATTCGTCAATTTACAAAGCGAAACCAAGTTTCCTTCTTCGTCGGTAATTTTAATTTCCCAAAGATGAAGACTTCTTCCTTTGTGAATAATTCTGGCTGTTCCAAAAACATAACCTTCGCGAATACTTTTTAGATGATTTGCCGAAATTTCGATACCTCTTACCTCCTGCTCTTTCGGATTAATAAAAAAGAAAGAAGCCGCACTCCCGACACTTTCTGCCAAAGCTACAGAAGCGCCTCCGTGCAATAATCCCATTGGTTGGTGAACGCTTGGATTTACAGGCATTTTCGCAGTTAAAAAATCTTCTCCGGCATCGATATATTCAATTTTTAGCGTTTCCATTAATGTGTTTTTAGAAAACTCATTACAGCGCGCCAAAATCTGCTCTTTTGTATAATTCATTAAAATAAACTTTAAAATCGTAAAATTAAAGAAAGATAAGACATAAATCTAAAATCCGATCCTAAATTTAAAATTCAACTTCAAACGTGTAGGTTTTTTGTTATTTTTACAAAAACAATCAAAATCAATCTTTGGCTTTTTTTTGCCACAGATTACACAAATTAAAAAGATTTTTTATCTACAATTTATTCGCCACGAATTCACGAATTATTTCAAATAAAAATTCGTGAATTTGTAGCTAAAAAAATATTCAAATGCGTCAATACTTTGTACTTTTTATTTTCGGAATCATTCTAGCTTTCAGTTCTTGCCGAACTGATTTTGATACTGTTGCCAGTTCTGGAGATTTAAAGTTCTCAAAAGACACTGTTTATTTGGACACTGTTTTTAAAAATATAGGCTCAAGCACTTATCAATTGAAAGTTTATAACCGAAGTAAAAATGATATTTCGATTCCGACTGTACAATTAAAAAAAGGCTTAAACTCCAAATACAGAATGACTGTTGACGGAATGAGTGGCAGCGAAGGAAAGATTTTTAAAGATGTTACGCTTTTAGCAAAAGACAGTCTGTACATTTTTATAGAAACCACGGCAGATATTACAGATGCAAATCCTGATGATTTTTTATATACCGATGAAATTCAGTTTGACAGCGGAGCTAATTTACAGGAAGTAGCTTTGGTAACCTTAATTCAAGATGCTGTTTTCTTATATCCGAATCAAAATCCTGATGGAACAAAAGAAAAAATCGAAATTGACGGTAAAGAAGTTGATGGATTTTATTTAAGCGAAAATGATCCAACAAACGGAAACGAACTTCTTTTTACAAACGAAAAACCGTATGTAATTTATGGTTACGCAGGAGTTCCCGAAGATAAAACAGTAACTTTTGAAGCTGGTGCAAGAGTTCATTTTCATGCCAATTCCGGATTATATGTTGGAAATAAAGCTTCTCTAGAAATTAATGGAACAGCTTCTACAACTGATAAACTCGAAAACGAAGTTATTTTTGAAGGCGATCGTTTAGAATCACTTTATTCTGATATTCCAGGGCAATGGAATTCGGTTATTTTTGAGAAAGGAAGCACGAATCATTCTATTAATCATCTGACTTTAAAAAATGCGGTTACTGGTTTAGAATTCAGAAGCCCGTTAAATACAATTGAAATTAAAAATACTCAAGTTTACAATTGTGTTGAATACGGAATTTTAGCTCAAAACGCACAAATTAACGCAGAAAATATTGTGATCAATTATGCTGGAATAGCCAGTTTATCTTGTGTTTATGGCGGAAATTATAGTTTTGTACATAGCACTTTCAACAATAATTGGTCAGGCGGTTCTCAGCTTGCGGTAAATTTAAGCAACTCTTTGGCTGGAGCAACTCCAGAAACGAATCCACTTACTCAGGCAACTTTTAATAATTGCATTATTTACGGTTCGGCTACAAACGAATTTAATTTAGATAAAAATACAAGCGCGCCGTTTGTATATCAATTAAATAATTGTTTGTTGAAATTTGGAAGCACATCAAATTCAGATTATCAATTCAAAACCGATACAGAACATTACAATAATATCATTTTGAATGAAAATCCGAAATTTTATAATGTTTCTCAGAATAAGTTTAATATTGATAATACTTCTGCCGCTTTCGCGAAAGGGAATCAAGCATATATAATTCCGACAGATATTTTAGGAATTACCAGAACTTCTCCTCCGGATTTGGGGGCTTATCAGAGTCAAGATTTTCCAAAGTAATTTTTTTGCCACGAAGGCACTAAGAAGCTAAGTTTTTAATCTCGTAAAGGCGCGAAGGCTCAAAGGTTTCTTTTTGCACAAAAGTATATCGTAGAGACGCACTGCAGTGCGTCTACGCAACGAATATCCACAATACGTTAGACGCACTGCAATGCGTCTCTACGGAATATTGGAACGAAAGTCTAATCTGCCGAAATAACTTTGCGTCTTAGCGCCTTCGCAGCAAAAAAAACTCTCGTAAGAAAATATATCTAAAATTAAACTTTTCATAACGTTTTGCTTCTTAAAAAGTAGTAGATTTGTTACAATACGTTTTTAAAAACTTAAAAATCAGAATTTTAAAAACAAAAGCCCAATTCAAATCTTAAACTTTTATTTATGAAAAAAAACTACTTTTTACTGCTATTATTTCTTACTACGATTGGTTTTGCCCAAATTCCATCTGGATATTACAGCACAGCGACTGGAACAGGCTTCACTTTAAAAACACAATTGTATAACATTATTAAAGGTCATACTGATAATGGATACGCAGGTTTGTATACTACTTATCAAACCTCTGACGTTGACAACTTCTACGAGAATGACGGAACTGTTTTAGATATGTATTCTGAAAACCCTTCTGGAACAGATCCGTACACTTACACAACTGGAACCACTCAAAGATGCGGTAATTATTCTGTTGAAGGCGATTGCTATAATAGAGAGCATATTATTCCGCAATCTGTTTTTAATGAACAATCACCAATGGTTGCCGATGCGCATTTTATTACGCCAACTGATGGCAAAGTAAACGGAATACGTTCGAACTATCCTCACGGAAATGTAAGCTCTGCAACGTATACTTCTCAAAACGGAAGCAAATTAGGATCAAGTGCCGTTTCTGGATATTCTGGAACTGTTTTCGAACCAATAAATGAATTTAAAGGTGATATTGCCAGAATGTATTTCTATTTTGCAACACGATACGAAAATACAGTTGCAGGTTATTCTTATGCAATGTTTAACGGTTCAAGCAACCAAGTTTTTACCACAGCTTTCCTAAATATGCTTTTGGCTTGGCACGCGCAAGATCCTGTAAGTGCAAGAGAAATTGCTAGAAACAATGCAATTTATACACGTCAAAACAATAGAAATCCATTTATTGATCATCCTGAATATGTAAATCAAATTTGGGGCGGAACATCTTCTGGAGATACTCAAGCACCAACCGCGCCAACAAGTTTAGCTTCAACAGCAAAAACTGCAACTTCAATTTCGCTTAGCTGGACAGCTTCAACCGATAATGTTGCCGTAACAGGATATGACATTTATGCAAATAGTGTTTTAAAAACAACTGTCTCTGGATTAACTGCAACGATTACAGGTTTAATCGCTTCAACAAGTTATTCTATTTATGCAAAAGCAAAAGATGCTGCTGGAAATGCTTCTGCGTCAAGCAATACAATAAGCGTTACAACAGACAGCAGCGGAACTGGAACTGCAACCGATCTTCTTTTCTCTGAATACATTGAAGGTTCTGGAAATAACAAAGCTCTAGAAATTGCAAACAATACTGGAAGTTCTGTTAATTTATCGGCTTATACGATTAAAAAGCAAACCAATGGTGCTGGTTCTTGGAGTACTGGATTGGCTTTGAGCGGAACTTTAACAACAGGAAGTAAATTTGTAATTGTAAATAGTTCGATGTCATCAAGCTGTTTTTCTACAAGTGCGGCTAACATTTCGACAACGGCAACTGAACTAACTTTTAATGGAAATGATGCTGTAGGTTTATTCAAAAACGGTGTTTTAATTGACATTATCGGAACTTTCAATGGCGGAACAGCCAATTTTGCCATCGATGTTACTTTAAGAAGAAAATCGACTGTAACATCTCCAAGTACAACATTCAATTTAAGCGCACAATGGGATTCGTATTCACAAGACACTTGCAACAACTTAGCGAGCAAAATGGTTCAAACCACAGAAATCGAAGAAGAGGAAATTATTGCTGATTCTAATGAAATTGTAATTTATCCAAATCCTTCTGATGGAAATTTCAGAATTAAATCAGGCAATTCAGATCTTCCATATTCTATTGAAATTTTCTCATTCTCTGGACAGAAAGTTTTCGAAAAACAAAACACAACTTCTCCTGAAATTTCGATCCAAAATCTATCATCAGGAATCTACATTATTAAAGTTATAAAAGGCGAAAAAATAGCTTTCAAAAAGGTTATTATTAATTAAAAATCAGATTTTCATCAACCAAAAAGCGGCAATTTGCCGCTTTTTTTATTACACTTGAGAGAATTTTCTTTAAACCTAAATTTTTGACATATTTTGAAGTTTCGTAAATTTTGCAAATCTGTTCATGTAAAAATGGCAAAATTTGATGTTTGCAATTTTGATTTCTTTTCTTCTAAAAGTTTAATATAGCAGAAAATACCAAAGAAGACTTTTTACTAAATCTTTAAATTTTACAAAAGGTCAAAACTTATTGATTCTGCGTCTTTTTGGTAGAAAAAATGCAAGAAAAAAGCAATTTCATTTTTTTTGAAAAGAGATGGTTTCCAAATTTGCGCTTACTATTTATTTACATTAAATTTGCAGCTCAATACAACAAACTACACAAATGATCCATTTCTTTGAAAACCAAAGCAAAACTGTTTTTGCGGTACAAACGCAAAACGAAATTTCAGCTCAAGACATTTCAAAATTAAACTGGCTTTTTGCCGACGCAAGTAAGATCGAAAAATCTGCATTGACAGGTTTCTTTGTTGGTCCTCGCGCTACTATGATTACACCTTGGAGTACAAATGCTGTAGAAATTACTCAAAATATGGGTATTTCAGGTATTATCAGAATCGAAGAATTTCATCCTGCAACGGAAGATTTTACTGATTTTGACCCAATGCTTTCTCAAAAATTCAACGAATTAGATCAAGAAATCTTCACTATCAACATTCAGCCAGAACCAATTTTGGAGATTGATGATATTGCAACTTACAACAAAGTAGAAGGTTTAGCTTTAAGCGAAGAAGAAGTTGAATACTTAAACAATCTTTCAACTAAACTTGGAAGAAAATTAACTGACTCTGAGATTTTTGCTTTTTCTCAAGCCAATTCAGAACACTGCCGTCACAAAATTTTCAACGGAACTTTTGTTATCGATGGCGAAGAAAAAGAAACTTCTCTTTTCAAATTAATCAAAAAAACATCTCAGGAAAATCCTAACGATATTGTTTCTGCTTACAAAGACAACGTTGCTTTTGTAAAAGGACCAAAAGTGCAGCAGTTTGCACCAAAATCAGCAGACAAACCTGATTTTTACGAAATAAAAGAATTTGATTCTGTAATCTCTTTAAAAGCAGAAACACACAATTTCCCAACAACTGTTGAGCCTTTCAACGGAGCTGCAACAGGTTCTGGAGGAGAAATTCGTGACCGTTTAGCAGGAGGACAAGGATCGCTTCCTTTAGCTGGAACTGCCGTTTACATGACTTCTTACTCTCGCTTGAAAGAAGATCGTAAATGGGAAAATGCTGTTGAAGAAAGAAAATGGTTGTACCAAACTCCAATGGATATTTTGATCAAAGCTTCAAACGGAGCTTCTGATTTCGGAAATAAATTTGGTCAGCCGCTTATTACAGGTTCTGTTTTAACTTTCGAACATTCAGAAAACGACCGTAAAATTGGTTACGATAAAGTAATCATGCAAGCGGGAGGAATTGGTTACGGAAAATTAGATCAATCAATTAAAAAGAAACCACAAGAAGGCGATAAAATCGTAATCTTAGGTGGAGAAAATTATAGAATCGGAATGGGTGGTGCTGCGGTTTCTTCTGCAGATACAGGAGCTTTCGGTTCAGGAATCGAATTAAATGCGATTCAGCGTTCAAACCCTGAAATGCAAAAACGTGCTGCAAACGCGATTCGTGGTTTAGTAGAAAGCGATAATAACCCTATTGTTTCTATTCACGATCACGGAGCTGGAGGACACTTAAACTGTCTTTCAGAATTGGTTGAAGAAACTGGAGGTTTAATCGATTTAGACAAATTACCAGTTGGAGATCCTACTCTTTCTGCAAAAGAAATTATCGGTAACGAATCTCAAGAAAGAATGGGATTGGTTATTGGTCAAAAAGATATTGATACGTTGCAAAGAATCGCTGACAGAGAGCGTTCTCCTATGTACGAGGTTGGAGATGTAACGGGAGATCACCGTTTTACATTCGAATCAAAATCAAATGGTTCAAAACCGATGGATTATGCTTTAGAAGATTTCTTCGGAAGTTCTCCAAAAACGGTTATGACAGATAAAACTATCGATAGAAAATATGCTGATGTTGCTTACAACGCAGGAGATTTCGAATCATATTTAAAAGACGTTTTACGTTTAGAGGCTGTTGCTTCAAAAGACTGGTTAACAAACAAAGTTGACCGTTGTGTTGGAGGAAAAGTAGCAAAACAGCAAAATGCAGGTCCGTTACAATTGCCTTTAAATAACGTTGGAGTTATGGCTCTAGATTATTTAGGTAAAGAAGGAATTGCAACTTCTATCGGGCACGCTCCTATCGCTGCTTTGATCGATCCTGTTGCAGGAAGCAGAAATGCTATTGCAGAATCATTATCAAACATTATCTGGGCTCCAATTAAAGATCAGTTAAAAGGTATTTCATTATCTGCAAACTGGATGTGGGCTTGTAAAAACGAAGGTGAAGACGCTCGTTTGTACGCTGCTGTTGAAGGCTGTTCAGAATTTGCAATTGAATTAGGAATCAATATTCCAACAGGAAAAGATTCACTTTCAATGAAACAAAAATATCCAAATGACGAAGTAATTGCACCTGGAACGGTTATTATTTCTGCTGCTGGAAATTGTACAGATATTAGAAAAGTAGTTGAACCTGTTTTACAGAAAAATGGAGATTCAATTTATTATATCAATTTGTCTCAAGATGATTTCAAACTTGGAGGTTCATCTTTTGCACAAATCAGAAACACAATCGGAAACGAAACTTCTACAATTAAAGATTCAGCTTTCTTCAAAAATGCATTTAATACCATTCAAGATTTAATCGGTGAAAACCAAATTTTAGCAGGTCACGATATCGGAAGCGGTGGTTTAATTACTACTTTATTAGAATTGTGTTTTGCAGATGTAAATCTTGGAGCTAAAATTGATTTCTCTGCATTTGCTGAAAAAGACTTATTGAAAATCCTTTTCGCTGAAAACATCGGAATCGTATTCCAGGCTAAATCTGACGCAGCTGTTGAAGCTAAATTAAATGCTAACAATATTGAATTCTTCAAAATTGGTTCTGTAACTTCTACAGCTACTTTGGAAATTGGAAATTGGAAATTAGATATTCCAACTTATAGAGACGTTTGGTTCGAAACTTCTTATTTATTAGATCAAAAACAATCTAAAAACGGAAGAGCTCAGGCACGTTTTGAAAACTATAAAAATCAGGTTTTAAATTACACTTTCCCTACACATTTTACAGGAAAAGCGCCTGTCATCTCGAGCGGAGTCGAGAGACCAAAAGCCGCTATTATTCGTGAAAAAGGAAGTAATTCTGAGCGTGAAATGGCAAATGCAATGTACTTGGCTGGATTTGATGTAAAAGACGTTCACATGACGGATTTAATTTCTGGTCGTGAAACTCTTGAAGACATTCAGTTTATTGGAGCAGTTGGAGGATTCTCTAACTCAGATGTTTTAGGTTCTGCTAAAGGTTGGGCTGGTGCTTTCTTATACAACGAAAAAGCAAAAACAGCTTTAGATAATTTCTTTAAAAGAAAAGATACTTTATCTGTTGGAATCTGTAACGGTTGCCAATTGTTTATGGAATTGGAAGTGATTAATCCAGAACATGAAGTTCACGGAAAAATGCACCATAACGAAAGCCAGAAACACGAAAGTATCTTTACTTCTGTAACGGTTCAGGAAAACAATTCTGTGATGTTATCTACTTTGGCTGGAAGCACTTTAGGAGTTTGGGTTTCTCACGGAGAAGGTAAATTCAAATTGCCTTATTCAGAAGATAAATATAACATTGTTTCTAAATATGCTTACGAAGGTTATCCTGCAAACCCTAACGGTTCTGATTACAACACCGCAATGATGTGTGACAAAACTGGTAGACATTTGGTTATGATGCCTCATATTGAGCGTTCAACTTTCCAATGGAACTGGGCTCATTATCCAAAAGATAGAAATGACGAGGTTACGCCTTGGCACGAAGCTTTTGTGAATGCAAGAAAATGGATTGAGAAAAACTAATTTTTAGTTTTCATTAAATAAAAAACGCCCGAATTTGTCGGGCGTTTTTTTTTGCCACGAAATAATTAACCTTAACTAATTAATTCATGGCAGCAAACATCTCGACGCTATCCCCAAATGGCCGAGATATTCTTTATTTTCAGTCCCTAAAAGAGGATGCTATTCCAGTTACAATATTTGCGGTTCCAAAAGCAAACAGTCCAGAAGCGATTGCGGCTTGTCCAGCAAAGAACGGACTGCTACGAACAGCAATACTAAAGATTGTTCCTCCGGCTAATCCGGCAATTAATCCCAGACCAATTGTTGCAATAATCCACCAGGGTTCTGGTTCTGGAAAGGGCGGTTGTTTGAAGAATTTTTTCCACCAGCCTGGGTATTTTGTGCCGCACCAGCCCATCGCTAAAAAAAAAGCAGTTTCCATAATTATTTCAATTTTAAAACATGCCTACTCGTTTGCTTTTCGGCTTCCGCATTTTGACGGACTAAAAATAGAAATCGTGTTTTGCAAACTGTCTATGAAATTTCCTGTTTTTAAAGGGGAAAAACACCCTTTTTTATTTTCATCTTCCTATTTTCTTAAGTCAATTAATATACCCTAAGTTTAATTTAATACTATCTTAAGGTAGAATATTATTCCTTTTTTCATTGGATAAATAACTTTGTCTCATGAAAAAATGGAAACAAAATTTAGTCGCTGCAATTATCTTATTTACTATAAGCCAATACTCCTTTAGTCAAAAAACAAATTCTATCAACGGAATTGTGTCTGATGGAAAAACTCCAATCGAATTTGTCGATGTGGTTTTAAAACCAGTTACCGATACTACCAAAATATCTGCTTACGCGGTTACGGATTCTTCTGGGAAATTCATTCTTGAAAATGTAAGCCCAGCAGAATACATTCTAAAATTTCGTCTGATTGGTTTTAAATCTCAAAATCAAAAAGTAAAATATACAGGCTCTCCTATTTCAATGAGTAATATTGTTTTGCAAGAAGATGCAAATTTGCTTAATACAGTTGTTGTGAAATCTGAGAAAAAACAAATTCAGAAAACTACTGAAGGTTTTGTTTTTAATGCCGTTTCTAATATTGCGCAATCTGGAGGAACCGCAATCGATATGCTGAAAAATATTCCAACTGTTGCTGTAGATGCTGACGATGCGATTTCGTTAAGAGGAAAAACGCCTTTGATTTTGATTAATGGAAAAAATTCTGCTATTACCAATATGAATCAAATTCCTGCGAGCAGTATTGAAAGCATTGAAGTTATTACAAGTCCGACGGCAAAATACGATGCGAATGCAGAAAGCGGTATCATCAATATTAAACTTAAAAAGAATAATCTAAATGGAATAAATGGTGCAGCGGTTCTCGGCGGCGGATTTGGTGCAAAAGGAAGATTAAGCAGTTCTGCGCTTTTAAACTACAAAAATGATAAATGGAATATTGGAGTTGCTTACGACAATCGCTTTGCGGGAAGAACAAAAAGCATTGAAGGCGAAAGAACCAATTATTTTATTGAAGATGAACATTTCATCAATCAAAACAGACACGATGAAAGAACTGAAGGCTTGCAGAACTTAAAATTCAATGCTAATTTTTCTCCTAATGAAAAAAACACCTTTTCTTTTGAGGCTCTGGGAAATATGGAAAGCCAGGATAATGATGAAACTTTAAAAACAGACATTTTTAACAGTTCTAATCAATTTTATTCCAGTAACAAACGTCATTCTTTAGAATTAGAACGTTCAAAAGCAGCGGAATTTGCTTTTAATTATGATCGAAAATTTTCTGATGATAGAAAAAGCCTAAACGCGAGTCTTACTACTTCATATAATTTCCATAGAGAAAATACGAATATTGACACTGATAATTATGATGAGAACGGAATGCTAATTGGAGATACTTTTTGGCAGAAAACACATAATTATGAAAAAGAAAATATCTCAAATGCCATTTTAAATTATGTTTTTCCAATTTCGGAAAGATCAATAATTGAAACTGGATATAAAGGAACTTTCAGGTTCTTCAATTCTGATTTTCAAAGCGCAGATTTGGTAAATGGAGATTATGTAATTAATCCGCTTGCGAGTAATATTTTTGATTTTAATGAACAGATAAATGCCTTTTACGGACTTTTAAACTCTTATTCAAGCACAAAAGACAATCAGAAATGGAAATACAATTTAGGACTTCGCGCTGAACAAGTTTCAAACAGTGGAAAAACTGAAACGGGAACTGATAATTTTTCGAATAATTATTTAAAACTTTTCCCTTCAGCATCAGTTCAATTAAATTTGAAGTCGGATGAATTTCTAAAATTAGGGTATAGCAAGCGTATCAATCGTCCAGATTTAGATGATTTGAATCCTTTTATCGATATCACAGATGCGTTGAATCCGCATGGAGGAAATCCTTATTTAAAGCCCGAAATCATTCATATTGTAGAATTAAATTATAATAAAGAATGGGATAATTATTCGTTTTCTGGAAATGCTTTCTATAGAAATGCCAATAATACAATCAGACAATATGGTACACTTCAAGACAATGGAGTTGTTTTATTACAGCCTCAAAACATTGGAAACATGGTTACTTACGGACTTGAATCTATTTTCAGTTTTAAACCTTTTTCATTTTATGATGCCAATATTAGTTTAACGGCTTTTCAGCAAAATATTAGCGCTGGCAATTTAGAGCAAGCCGAAGATGTTGTAAAAAGTGCTTTCAGTTGGTACGGAAAAGTGATTAATAACTTTATTCCTTGGAAAGGCGGGAAACTTCAGATTATCGGAAACTATAATTCAGCCGTAGCAACTCCGCAGGGAAAAAGAATTCCAATTTATAATGTCGATATGGGATTTCAGCAAAAATTAGGAAAAGGAAATGCCCGATTAGGATTGGTTGTAACCGATATGTTTAACACTTTAGAAAGCGGTTATAAAAACAATACAGCATTGTTTAAAAACCAAAGAACTTCTAAATCTGATACACGTGCATTGATGATTACATTTGCTTATACTTTTAGATCTGATTTTAAAGAAAAATTACTGGAAAATCAGTTTTCAACGGAGTAAAAACTGATCTGAAATCATTAAAAAATAAAAATTTCATTCTTGTATTTTTAAGTCTCAATTCTATTAAAAATTTGAGTTATATTCGCCAAGAGAAATCTGTTCATCAGATACTTTCAGCCCAAAAACACTTTAATCTACATAAGAATGAAATTTTTACATTTATTAGTGGCAACACTATTTTTTACAGCCTTTCAATCGCATTCGCAAGTTCATGTTGATCAAATTACTCATAATTCAAAAGAGCGCTATATTACCACAACTATTGGTTATCCAGTTCCTGGGACTTATGCTCCATTAAACCAAAAAGAGCCAATTACCGTTCTAAATCCAGATGGAACAGGTTTTATCCAAGCGGATGATTTAAGCAAACAAAAAATCAATTGGGGAATTGAATGTACTGACGAAGGCACTCCTATTTTTAAAGAAGGATTCAACAGTGCATCATACACTTTTTGGTACAGACCCAATGATAGCGAAGAATGGTATTATTCTCAATTCTCTATTCATTTTGCCAAGAAAAAAATGTTCTTAATGGGAGAAAGAGTAAAAGTATACGAAGATTATAACGTACAATAATCAATAAAAAAAGGTCTTACTTTTAAATTTTTCTTCATTTTTAGGGAAATTTTCTACCAAAAAGAAAACGTTTTCGTAGAATTTTAAAAGTACCCGTAAATTTTCCCATTAAATTTTATAAAATTAAAAATCATACCCAAATTTTATTTAATTTGCAATAAAATTCAATATATTAAACATGGTTTCAATCACACGCCTTTTTGATTTTCCCTATTATCAACAAGAAACTTATAACCTTCCGGTTGCTCTAGCAACAAAAAAAAACGGAGTCTGGGAAAAAACATCTAGCCAAGAATATATTGCAAAAGCAAATGCTATTTCAAGAGCATTATTGCGCATGGGCGTTCAGAAAGATGATAAAATTGCATTAATTACTTCGAATAACAGAACGGAGTGGAATATAATGGATATTGGTATTTTGCAGACTGGCGCTCAAAATGTTCCAATTTATCCAACCATAGCAGAAGAAGATTACGAATATATTTTAAACCATAGCGGCAGTATTTACTGTTTTGTTTCTGATGAAGAAGTTTTACATAAAGTAAATGCTATTAAAGCTAACGTACCAACTTTAAAAGAGGTTTATTCTTTTAATGAAATTCCAGGATGCAAACACTGGTCAGATCTTCTTTTAGTGGGTGAAGACGAAAGTAATCAAAGCGAAGTTGAAGCTAGAAAAGATAGTATCAAAACAGAGGATTTGGCAACCATTATTTATACCTCTGGAACAACTGGAAGACCTAAAGGAGTGATGCTTTCACACAAAAATATTGTGTCGAATGTTTTAGACAGTGCGCCAAGAATTCCGTTTGACCCAGGAAAAAGTACTGCATTAAGCTTCTTGCCTATTTGCCATATTTTCGAAAGAATGATTTTGTACATCTATCAATATTATGGTGTTTCGGTTTATTTTGGAGAATCTATTGATAAAATCAGTGACAACTTAAAAGAAGTTCGTCCAACGGTAATTACAGCTGTACCAAGACTTCTAGAAAAAGTTTACGATAAAATTTATGCTAAAGGCGCAGAACTTACAGGAATTAAGAAAAAACTATTTTTCTGGGCTATTGATTTAGGTTTAAGATATGAACCTTACGGAGCAAATGGTGCTTGGTATGAATTCCAATTAAAGATTGCCCGAAAATTGATTTTCAGCAAATGGAAAGAAGGTTTGGGAGGAAATTTAGATTTAATGGTTTCTGGAAGTGCAGCATTACAGCCACGTTTAACAAGAGTTTTTGCTGCGGCAGAAATTCCAGTTATGGAAGGTTACGGTTTATCTGAAACCTCTCCTGTAATTGCGGTTAACGATCAAAGAAATAAAGGTTTCAAAATTGGAACTGTTGGAAAACCAATTCGTAATCTTGAAGTTAAAATCGCTGAAGATGGCGAAATCTTATTGAAAGGTCCAAATGTAATGTTAGGTTACTACAAAGATCCAGAAAAAACTGCTGAAGCAATTCAAGACGGTTATTTCCATACAGGAGATATCGGGGAAATTGACAGCGAAGGTTTCTTAAAAATTACGGATCGTAAAAAAGAAATGTTCAAAACTTCAGGAGGTAAATATATCGCTCCGCAAATAATCGAAAATGCAATGAAACAATCTCGTTTTATTGAGCAGATTATGGTTATTGGTGAGGGAGAAAAAATGCCTGCAGCTTTTATTCAGCCAAACTTCGAATTTGTAAAAGAATGGGCTAAAATCCATAAAATTACTTTAGGAAGTACTGATGCAGAAATTGCTTCAAATCCAGATGTTATTAAACGAATTGATGAAGAAATAGAAGGAATAAACAAGAAATTTGGACACTGGGAACAAATCAAACGTTTTGAACTTACTCCAGATGTTTGGTCAATTGATGGCGGACAACTTACTCCTACTTTAAAATTGAAACGTAAAATTATTAAAGAGATTTATAAAGATCTTTATGCTAAAATCTACGGAAACAATTAATAAATCAAGATAATATAACCAAAAACGAAAAGGCTGTCTCAATTAAGACAGCCTTTTTTTTTACTTTTAAAAACAGGTGTTTTTGCTTTAAACACGAAACTATAAATCGTGTATTTTTAGGTTTTGTTTCAACTAAAACTGAAAACTATGCCTTGGACAGTTCTCGAACAATTATGGAAACGTGCAGTAAATCCTGAAAACACAAATACAGACCTTTCTAACTGGGACAGTGAAGTTAAAGCTTTGTACCAATTGGGCATTGGCATGGAAGATACGCTACGCTTTCTATATTCTGAAAAACCCGATTTTGAAACTTTCAAAATATGGATTAATAGCAGAAAACGAGATATTGCATCCGAAATCGAGGATTTAACTGAAAATGTATTATCTGAACAAGATCTTGATTTTTGGAAAGAAAATGGTTATTTAGTGGTTAAAAATGTGATTTCAAAAGAAGATTGCGAAGCCACACAAAAAGCCATTTGGGAATATTTAAACATGGATCCAAATGAAAAAGAAAGCTGGTACAAGCGCCATGAAGAACAAAAAGGTCTTATGCTTAATTTTTCGGATCATGAAACTTTAAATCGCAACCGTTTTTCGCCAAAAGTAAAAAAAGCTTATGAACAGCTTTATGGAACTACGAATATTTACAAAACAATAGACAAAGTAAGTTTTAGTCCGCCTGAAACAGAAAATTTCACTTTTCTTGGAAGTCCGCTTCATTGGGATATGAGTTTAAAAAAACCGCTTGTTTTCGATCTTCAAGGATTGCTTTATTTGACAGATTGCGAAGAAAATGATGGAGCATTTCATTGCGTTCCAGGTTTTCATAACCAAATTAATCAGTGGTTGGACGAACTTGAACCGCATGAAAATCCAAGAGAAAAAGCAATACAAACGCTTAAAGCAAAACCAATTATTGGAAATGCAGGCGATTTTATAATCTGGCATAACGCACTCCCACACTGTGCAACGCCAAACAAAGGAGAAAACCCACGAATGGTTCAATATCTTACTTATCTTCCAAACGATTACAATGCAGCTGGAGAGTGGATTTAAATGATTTACAGCAATTGCAGAAACGCGAAAAACTGTAAATACTTCTATTTACAGTTTTCTACAGTTATCAGCTATCCTTTTGATAACTGCGATTAACAAATTAAATTCTAATTTTTAAGGCACCAATTCAAAATCTTAGCAATGTTTTTGGCATCGTCAATTCCGCGGTGATGTGTTCCTTCCAATGGAATATTCAGCAATGCAAGCGCGCCGTTCATTCCTGTTGGTTTAACCAAGCCAAACTTTTCGGCAAAATGTACTTTTACATTGATATGCTCCTCTCCCATTGGATAGGAAACACCAAACGATTTACATTGTTTCTTCAGCATATTCAAATCGTACTGACCGTAACTTGCCCAAGTGTACAAATCGGGATTGTACTCGTCAATAAGCTGATTAATGGCATCTTCGAAACTAACTCCGTTCTTATCAAGTAAATCCTGAGTAATGGTGGTCAATTCCGTACAGAACAAACTAACGCTCGAGCGCTGTGGTTTTACCAATATTCCTTTATTCTTAGAAATTGCTCCAGTTTCTGTATCCAATACAGCCAAACCAATTTCAATAATTTCATTTTGCTGCCCGCTCGGGACCGCGCCTTGCCAACACGTGGCTTCTAAATCGATAATAATAATTTTATCTGTAGTTTTCATTTTTTTTTTAATTTTTTAAATAATTGTGTTTATTTTTTTAACCGCTAAGAGCGCTAAGATTTACGCAAAGGATCGCTAAGATTAGTTTTAGCTCCCCATAGCTATAAAAACTTTGTGTCTTAGCGCCTTTGTGGCAAAAAAACTTAGAAAAACATGCTTTTAAAATCTAGAAAGAAACTTCTTTTCTTAGACTTTTTTTCAGGCTTTTCTCTTTTTTCAGAGCTCTTTTTTTCAAAAACAGCTTTAGCTTTCTCAAGCTTTTTAACTGGTTTTGTTTCTTCTTTTTTAGAAGTTTCATAAAACTTTTTGAAAGGACGTGGCTCAAAATCAACCAAAATAGCTGCCATATTTATAGCATCAATATTTGACGGATCTGTTTCTCCTTTTAAGAACGTTTCGATAGGTCTGAATTTATCTTTCTTTTCCTTAAACTTGTTCTTTTTCGTATGATCGAAATCTAAACCCAAAAGATTTTTAAAAACGTTCAAATCATCTTGAGTTGGGTTATTTTCGAAAATCAACCAGCACAAATCACGAAGTTTTCCACGAGAAGGCTTGTACAAATAATCAAAGTATTTGCCTTCTTTTTCTATTTCGTATTTTTTTCTAATTGCTTTTTTATATTGTTGTAATGTATTGTTTTGCATGGTATTTTGATTTTGTAATTCTTGGGAATCTCAGGAAATCGAAGGCTTTTCTGGGAAATCCATATCACAAAAGTTCAAAAGCACACTTGCTTTACTAGAGAAATATCTCTAAATGATATATATGGTTTCCCGAAAATTTACCTTTTCATTCCATAGGCTAATGAGTTCTAAATCTGCTCTTTTAATCGAGGCAAATGAAGATTCACTTAACTCCACTGTATCTGTTTGACCGGTATGAAGACCAGACGAAAATCCTATTTCTTGATTCATCCTTAAATTTTTATTATTAAACTTTTTTTTCTGCCGCTAAGACACGAAGACACAAAGTTTTTCTTTTTTATATCTTCTCAAAATCTTTGCGACTTTGTGCCTTTGTGGCAAATCAATTCACAAAAAAAGCACCCGATTAAAGGTGCTTCATAACAAATACGATATAACTATCCTATTGCCTATATTGATGCACCGACATGAAAAAGCATTCACGATCCGAAGTCGCGGCTACTAATCCTAGGTTATTTATGTATAATTTAAAACTCATTTTATTTATTTTTAAAATTGTTGTTGTTGTTGTTGTTTTATGAAACGCTGTGTTTCAATTTTGTTTGGCAAAGATATGATGGAAAAAATCATATTTCCAAATATTTTTTAAGAATAATTTTCTGATTATCAACCAGTTAAACCAAAAATAAAGACAAAGAAATTCCTGTCCGCAAACTGGTGCAGATCTCAATTTTGTATCAAATGACTGTTACTCATCAGATTACTTTCCAAGACTATATCTTTCTATTTTTATTAATCATTAAACATTTTGGTCAATTATTTTTTTAGTTTTTTTTAGTTATGGTTTGTTTTTCTATCATTCTAAACATCTTTTTTGTCACACTGAGCAAATTCGAAGTGGCTTTAAAACAAAAAAGCGTCCCCGAAATGAGGACGCTTTTCTATTTTATGATGAGTTTGACTCTAAATTTTAAATTTCTATTTCATAAAAATACATATGGCATCCTGATACTTCAGCTGGAAGTTCTCCCGCTAAGTGGTCAAAATATTTTGCTATTGAAAGTGTCATATGTATTTTTCTGTTTTTTAATTACAGGTACAAATATACTATATTTTGCAGATATTTAACAAAATATACCGAAACTATATTTTTTATAACAAAAACCTGCAAATTGATATTTGCGAGGTTTTTGTTTTGATTGGAATAATTTATCTATTGCTGACACAAGCTTTCTGAATCTGCTTCTCTGAAAATGGCGATAACGTTTCTGCCAGATTTCGGCTGGTTCTTAAACAGCTCAGTATTTTTTGCCTTAAATTGATATCGTCGCCAAACTCTGTATGCATTAAAAGCTCGAAGATTTCCTGCAAATATATGGGCTGTTCTTTGTAATCTCCCTCAAACAATTCGTCTGAAAGGAAATTAATTACGGATGGCACTACATCACGATGTGTTGGTTTTTGATTTTCTTTTAGCATAATCGAAAATTATTAGACACACGAAACCCTCGCTTTAGATGTGCTAAAATACCCAATTAGGATAGATTTACCATTGTTTCCGCAGGTACATCATGGCGAGGGAATCGCTTATGTTAACTTATAAAAGTTTTTAGGATGATATCCTAGGTATTTTAGCAAAGCAAATATATTATTTTATTTCTAAAAAGAAAGAAAAAACCTACCTAAAATACATAGGCTTAAATATCTATATCTTACCTATTAGCTCTTGTATTATATCATGTTTAAATTTACTAAATGGTCTTTTATGATGATCTTCTTCCTTAATTTCTATTCCGAAGATCATCCGATAAGTTTCTTCTTTAGATATTGGCAAGTCATTAAAAGTTTTGTTCAATAATATATCTAAATAATTTTTAGAATATTTGTAACGAAGGTTAAGCAAGTCATTTAATTCTTTATCTCCATGCACATTATAAATTTCATTGGTCATATTAAAAACTAAAGTTTCTTCAGTTTTTGATTTTAGTTTAGTTTTGGTTATGATTTGAAAAGAATTTAAACTATTTAGTAAGTAACTAAATCTAAAACTCTCATCTGCCAATTGATATGGATGATTCATTTTATCCAAGGCTGTATACCAATCATAATCCGGACTTCCTTTCATATGATTACATAAATGACAGCTAGGAATTAGATTGTAAAAACTTAATGCCAAAATAGGGAATTTATCTTTTGGAAACCAGTGATCTAACTCAGCACGCGCATGAGTTGTTTTATCAAAATCTAATGTATAGTTTCTATTACAATAAATACAAGTATCTGTTTTCAATAAATTCAAAAAAGTTTTACCATTATTTTTTTGAAAATTTTTATATCCAGTCTCTTTAAAAAAACTACTAATAACTTTCTTTTCGTGATTTGAAAATAGCTTTTTGTCATATTCTTTCTGAATCTCTAAAAGACGAACTGGTAAAGCACTAATCAATTCATCTTTATATTTTGATAAAAAAGAAATAAAACTTTTGTTTATTTTTAATTGTTTACCCTCTCTCTTTATATATTCTTTTTTAATCACATTTGTAAAAATTTCATCTACTTTTTGTCTATGGAAATCTAATGCTTCTATAGTTGGTTTGAGTGTTAACATGCCTTATTCTTTTAATTCAATACCTAAATCATTAGCCATTCTTCTTAATTCTTCTATTGCTTTAATTTTATCAAACTCATCTGGGAATATATTATAATACATTTCTAAAAGTTTACTTCTTATTAAAGTTTCATCTACTATTTCAATAATCTTTTTAAAATCATTCTTTTTGCTTAAATCTCTTTTCTCGTCGTTAAGCCACTTTATAATTTTATCAATTGTGTCTTTAGCAAAATTGCCCATTAAAAATTTATTATCTTCATAATTTCCTAAAAAGAAATTATCTGTAAACAAATCAGTTATGTTTGCTCCAAATGTATTAGATCTTACAAATGAATTTGTAATTTTTCCGTTATCTAAAAAAAGTACATTTTGCCTTGGAATATCAGATAAAATAAAAGGCGAATGAGTTATAAAAATTATATTTAGGGAGTAATCTTTTATATCCATTGCATTAAAAGAATTCAATAAATCTCTTACAAAAGCTCTTTGAAAATCTGGGTGTGCATATAATTCAATTTCATCAAAAATTATATTAATATTTTTATACGCAATTAATTTTTTTAAACTGTTTTTTTCTCCTACTGGATTGTTTTCTCTTATAGAGACAAGATTTCTTAAATGATATATTACAGAATGGATACTAAAAATTTTCTGCTTTTCTCCAGAACTAAAACTTGAAAAGTCATTATTACTTATCTTATCTTCAAAATAATACTCTACTTTAAAAAATGAGGGTAAAGAATGAAACAGTTTAAACTTTCCGATTTCATATTCTCTTTTTAAACTTTCCCGAATAAACTTCTCATCTTCAGAGTAAAATTTTTCAATTCGAACTTTTAATGATCTTAAATAAGAGTTTTTAATCCAATTAGAAAGTGTACCAATTTCTAAAATTTTTGCTTTACTATCTTCTTCAATATCTGATAAATCAAAATAGGTATATTGCAAGAAAAACAAAGCTTGTCTAAACTTATCTGTTATATGACTAAAATTCACAAATAAGGAATCTAAATAATCCAAAAATAATTCATTAACCAGAATTCTAAATTTGGTTAGTTTTTTTTCACTTGTATCAATTACTACTTGCTCAAAGCAATCACGATAATTACGATAAATAGGATAATTAGTTATCTTATATAACTTAACCAATAAATAGTCAAGTGCAAAATTAAAAAAATGGTTTTCCTCATTTAAGTATATATAATCATCATCATATAAATCATATTCACCATTAAACGTATCAAAAATAATTCTTAAAATATTTTTCTTTTCTTCATCTGTATTTGCAATCCTAGAGTCTCTGAAACTATCTTTTTCCCATTTAAATTTAGTAGAATCTAACATTATGGAAATATGAGTGATTTTTTTATTTTTTTGAATTTCCCTTAAGTTTTCTTCCTGTAAGATATTTACAAGAAATCGTGATTTAGCGAGATCTTTTTCACTATTAATATTAATATTTCCTTTATCTCTATATGGATTTATCACAACGGGTAATTGATAACCGTCATTTTTATGAAAAACACCTTTAATCCATTCACCTATTTCATTAGTATTAAATCCGTAATGAGAATAGTTAATAACCATTGAATAAAACAAATCACCTAAAAAATAGTATAACTCCTGTGCAATATTTTGACTATGAGGATTGGCATGATCTAAATCATTCAATAAAAAATATTCAACTTTCCCTCCTATTTGATCTTTAATTGTTATGATTTCATTTTCTAATTGTATACATCTAATTTTGATACCTCGCCCCTTATTGTATGTAACCACTTTATTTGATTTATTAGAAACAGCAAATTCAGAATCATGTTGATAATAAATTTCAACCTTTAAATCTTTCAAATCATTTTGCAGGCTTTTTTTGTATCTATCAATATTTTCATCAAATTTTATTTTATCAAAAATTTCATTTCCCTGAGAGTATAATTCTTCAGGAACTATAAAATTTTCATTTACTATTAAAGAAACTTTAATAATAGTTGCTATAAGCAATTCTATCAAAGCACTTTTACCACTCCCATTTTTTCCTACAATTGCACAAACATTAATATTTTCTCCGTAAAAACTTTCTGGCAAACTTTTTCTCCTGTCTTCTACTACTTTTACATCAATTATTGGCTGGTAGTCAATAATCCCATTCCCTTTTCCATCTTTAAATTCATAATCATTGTAAAACTGATAGATTTGATTCTCTTCTAAATTTTTAAGAAATTTATCATTGCAATCTTTAAGCGGTCTAATCGCTAGTAACTTAAAACTCATATTAATCTATTTTATCATTCACATAAAAACAAATGCAATTCATCTTTTGCCTGTTCTTTTGATCCAGTTTTTCTTGATTAAAAACTGTAACCTTTCTATAAAAAATCTGTAATCAAAAATGCAGAAAATTTCGTAAGATATTTTACGGTTTCCCATAAACACAAGAAATAATCACAATCAAATATATACAAACAAAAAGCCTTCAAACCAAGTACAAACCCCTGATTTAAAAGCCAACAAATAATCTTTATAATTAAAACCTAAATCCCAAAAAAGCTTTTAGAATTCCTAGTCGTTTCTTCCGCTACTTTAGCTAAAGTAATTCCTTTAAACTGTGCAATTGTTCCGGCCACATACGGCAGAAAAGCAGGTTCGCAACGACGTTCGTGGTATTTCTTCAAAAGGCTGTTCGGGACATTTTTAGGAAGCATAAACGGCGCATCGGTTTCAATCATCATTCGGTCGAGCGGTACGTACTGAATGACTTCTTTTAAATGGCTGAAACGTTTGGCATCTGAAATCGCTCCCGTAAAACCCAGATAAAATCCGTTATCGAGATAGGTTTTGGCTTCTTGCAAAGTTCCCGTAAAACAATGTACAACGGCTTTTGGCAATTGCGGTAAATAGTCTTTGGTAATATTCATAAAAGAATTAAAAGCGCTTCTTTCGTGCAAAAACAAAGGTTTCTGTACTTCAATCGCCAATTCTAATTGGGCTTTGTAACATTCTTCCTGTTTGTTTCGAGGCGAAAAGTCACGATCAAAATCGAGTCCGCATTCGCCAACCGAAACGACTTGTTTCTGCTCTAATAAGTTTCGCAGTTTCGAAATACTCTGCGCATCAAAACTCTTCGCATCATGCGGATGTATTCCCGCTGTAGCGTACAACACGCCTGGATATTGCCTCGCAATCTTCGCAGATTCTTCGCTGTTTCGTACACTGGTGCCTGTTAGTATCATTTGCGATACATCGGCATCGAGCGCGTCTTGTACGACATCGTCTATGTCGTTTTGGAATTGTTTGTTGGTTAGGTTAATTCCTATGTCTATATAATTCATTTTTTTTGTTTTTTGCCACGAAGGCACTAAGACACAAAGTTTTTTTATTTTTTGGTCTGGTAATTATTTTTTTTGCCACTACGGCGCTAAGACGTTAAGTTTTTTGTTTTTAATCTCGTAAAGTCGCTGAGCCGCAAAGTTTTTTATTTCACGCAGATTTTAAACAGATTTAAGCAGATGCTCACAGATTATTCTAAAAAAATCTAATTTAATCTGTTAAAATCCGCAAAATCTGCGTGAAAAAATCTTTAACTACAAAGTTTGTCATCCTGAGGAACGAAGGATCACATCCAATATTCCTCAAAGAGAATCGCCAATCTTTGTAGAGTTTCTTGTGTGATCCTTCGTCCCTCAGGATGACAAACTGGGTGTTAGACGCACTGCAGTGCGCCTCTACACTGAAAACTGCGACTGATCACTAAAAACACTCCTCTACACTGAAAACTGTGACTGCGACTGAACACTAAAAATCAATCCTCACGGCTTCCATCATCTGCCATTCTCACTAATTTCGGTGTAAATTTGGCAACCACATCAACCAAATCCTGTTGTGCTTCCATTACCTGATTGATATCTTTATACGCCATTGGGGCTTCGTCTAGACCTGCTCCGATAAGCGTAACGCCATGATCTTTCAGGATCGATTTCATTTCGGTTTGAGTGATGTTTTTTATGGCTTGAGTTCTGCTCATTTGTCTTCCTGCTCCATGCGAAGCCGAATTAATGGCGTTCTCCTCTCCTTTTCCTCTCACCAAAAATCCCGGTGCGGTCATACTTCCCGGAATGATTCCCATAACGTCTTTTCCGGCTGGGGTTGCTCCTTTTCTATGTACGATCACCTCTTCTCCGTTCCAGATTTCTTTCCAGGCAAAATTATGGTGATTTTCGACTTTGGCTAAAATCGTCGCACCCAAAGCACGTTCCATTTTGTTATGGATAATCTCATGACAAGCCGAAGCGTAATCTCCCGCCAAATTCATGGCCAGCCAGTATTCTTGTCCTAATTGCGAATTCATATCTAAATACGCTAAGTTTTTTGCCACTTCTGGAAGTTTACATTCGTCTTTGGCAATTTTAGTATAATGTCCCGCAATGGTTGCGCCCATTCCGCGTGAACCCGAATGTGTTAACAAAGCGACGTATTTTCCTTTTGGGATATTCAAAACGGCATCGTCTTGCGCAAATTCCATGATTCCGAATTCCACAAAATGATTTCCACCACCTGAAGATCCTAATTGTGACCAGGCTTTATCTTTCAAATTCTTCACAAACGGATTCATATTGAACGTTTCGTTCTCCAAAACCGCATGGTCTGATTTGTACTGACCATGAAATCCGTGACCTGCTCCAAAAATAGAATTCGCAATTAATTCTCTTTTGAATTTGGCTTCGTTTTCAAAGTAAAAAGCTTCAGGAATATCATAAACCGACAATGCCATTCTACACCCAATATCAACTCCAACGCCATACGGAATAATGGCATTTTTTGTGGCTAAAACTCCGCCAATTGGTAATCCGTAACCTTGGTGCGCGTCTGGCATTAAAGCTCCGGCAACCGTAACAGGCAATTTCATGGCAACTTCCATTTGTTTTCTGGCTCCGTCTTCGATATGATCTAATCCGTAAGCGGAATACGCATTTGGATTCTGATTTAAAGCGATGAAATCTTCTGGTTTTTCATTCGATTTTTCGATTAAAGCAACAGCCAATTTGCTGAAGATTTTATCGTCTATATAGTTTTCAGGAGTTTCTAAGACGTTTTTGAAATTTGTAATCATTTCGTCTCTGGTGAATCCGTTTCTTTTGCTGTTTATTTTTAAGGCAATCCCAATTATTTTTCCTTCTGGGAATCCTAATTCTAATATATCTGTACCGTTTATTTGTGTTTTCATTTTTTTGTTTTTAAAGGGACAAAGGTCCAGAGGTTTATAGGTGCAAAGGTTTTATACTACTGCGCAGTTATTTTGCGTAGGTTTTATTTCACGCAGATTTTGCAGATTTAAGCAGATCTAAAAAAGATTTTTTTTATGAATAATCTGCGCTAATCTGCCAAAATCATTTTAAATCAGCGTGAAACATTAATCTTTGCGGAGACGCACAGCAGTGCGCCTCTACAAAAACCTTTGCATCTATGAACCTTTGCACCTAATCAATTAATAATTGCGTAACAACCGTTGGATTCATGGCCCATTGCGCTGTATAAACCTCATCGGCAATTTCATTTTCGGTGATTGTTAAACCTTGTGCTTCCGCTTTAAGCTGTAACAAACTACCAATATTCAATTTGCTGTTTAGTTTTGATAACAACGCCTGAACGCCTTTGAAATCCAATCCGCCTACAACCTGACCTCCGAAAGTCATCTCTAACCAAACGATTTCTCTTTTGGTTACATCCAACACTCCAAAAACCAAACCTTTGGCAACATTCTGCGTCACACGAACCTGATGATCTACACACGACGAATCGTAAGCTACACCTGTTCTCTCCGAAATTTTCATCGGATATTTGCTGTTCATCCAACCAACAACCAAATTTGGCGTAATACTTCCGTTGCTGTAGGCGTTGCAAGTAAAAGTTACAAATTTTGCTTTGGCTTTCGCCAATTCGTCGATGTTGATGTTGATATATTCGGCTGTTCCAATTTTATTTGGAATGCTTCGGATATCACCACTATGCTGACAACCCGTTGTAGTCAATCGGCTGAAAGAACAAATATCGGCTTTATCTTCATAAGCGATATGACAGCTCAAATCCATATCTAAATGCTGTGCTGGCAAATCTTTCCCCCATTGCATAAACAATCGTACTTCGTTTCCTTCAACCGGGAAACGTGTTCCCATTAAAGCAACTGGTAAATCCTGAACCGTTTCGCTTCGATCTCCTATAGAAACCGGAATATTAAACAATTGCGGATCGATATAGATTGTTTTGTTGGTGTTCGCCATTTTTGCAAATCGTTTTTTCATAGCCAAAAGACACAATTCTTCGATTTGATTTTTCATTGCTTCCAACTGAAAATCTTCGTACAACTTCAATAAAGCGTTTGCTTCGATTCGTTTGTTTGTTCCACCCAAAGGTTTCACACTTCTCTGCATGTTTTTATCAAAATAATTTTGAGCATACATGTTTAAAGTAAACACCAATCTAGCCGGAACTTTATCGATGATTTCTTCAAAATGAGCAATAGTTTCCTCCGCTCCAAACCATAGCATGTTAGAGAATAACGAACGTGCAAATAAACCTGGACGCTGTTTCAATAAAGCAAACGTTTTATTGGCATCAAATTTCAATCTTGACGAATCTACTTTGCTTTGCCAAACATCGTACACTTGGTTGTAGAATACATCCATTAAAAAATTCAATTTCTCAAACCCTTTTCTTTTACTGTATTCTGCCAAACGAAGTGCGCGGATAAAACGAACCCACATTCCTCTTTTTGGATGCATGATTTCGCACATCTTCTCAACGTCCATATCAATATTATTCAGCCAGTTTGCCACCATTAAACATTCTTTTCGGGAATATTTTAGTTTCAAATCTTTTTGAGACGCAATTCTTGCCTGAACGCTTGTATCTAAAACATTATAAAAGTGCTGTGCATTTTTTGATGTTCTTTTGATAATCGTTTTTGGCTCAATAATTTGAAGCATTCCTGTGTTTTTATACCACAAGTATCGTAAGATATCTGTTGGCGTTTTCAAAAACTGAGACGCTTCATCTTCTTTACCATTTTCGATCAAAAGATCAATCACCAGCATTAAAGTTTCCTTCATCGCCACTTCTGTTTTTGGCAAAAGCAAATACTTCATCGCCATTTTTAAACTATCCACCTGAGTAGCGTCTAAAGCGGTTTTAGATTGCAATAACGATATGTAGAAATCATTTAAATCTTTTTCTGTCCACAATTCAAGCATTTTTAATTTGCTTCCTTGTCCGATATTTTCCAGTTTTCCAAATTCAAACGGAGTTCCGCAGAACGGACAACCATTGTATCTTTCTAATGGAAAAGTATTATCTGGGATAATATGTCCGCACTGTAAAGTTGTTCCGTTTTTCACACCTAAAACATTCCAGAAATAGGTTAAAATATGATCTACAACAGATTCTCCCGTTGGAATATTCCATTCTTTTACCAATGGTGTCCAGTTTTTATCTGTTCCTAAAACTTCTCTCAAAACTTCTAAAACCTCGATTTTATAATTCGGGCTCACATTGTTTAAAGCGTGAAGCAATGACTCAGAAAATGTAAATCCAAGTTTTGAAACATTGGCTAACAAAACTGAAGTTGTTCCTGATAAATTTTTAACGTCATTCGTAATCATTTCTGACGGAATGAAAATAGCATTTTGACGTAAACTGATTTTTAATAATTCTTTTGTTTTCATTTTTTTTAATTTTTAAAATTTAGATAATTGTGCTTCTAGTTCTACCCAAAAGATTTTGAAGTAAGAAACACTTGACCTGAAATTTGACGATAATTGATTAACTGAGTTTATCTGGCGGGTTTCCCCGAGAAGTAAGTTAATCTTGACCCTCATTTATTAATGATAATTTTAAAACTTGTTCGGACTCGAACCGAAAGTTACCAATTGTCTGAAGTAAGTTTTAATTGACCATTAATTGTGAAGCAGATGGGATTCGAACCCACGACCCGGACATTAAAAGTGTACGAAGTAAGTTTTGATTGACCTTTGATGGATAATTTCAAAACTACCTGCTCTAACCGCTGAGCTACTGCTTCCTTTATAATTGAATAAAAAGGTAATGGTGTAAGTGTGTACGTGGAAAGTGTTTCGAAGTAACTCAAACTTGACCTGTTTTATTCTTTTTTTATTTCTATGAACGTTTGTTTTTATTTCCTGAACAAAGATTTCTAAACTAGTACGCAGTTATCTTGCGTAGTAAAATTTTTATTTCATTTTTTAGAAATACTATTTGTTTTATTTCCTGAGCAAAGATTTCAAAACTACTACGCAATTATTTTGCGCAGTAAAAAAAGAATTTTAAATTTGAGTAAAAAACAAGATGAATTTAAAAGAAATTTATTCTGATTTACTTTTGAATATTGGTTTTTCAGTTAAGGAAATTCAGCAAAACTGGAAAGATTTAGAAAAGGCATATTCCAAAAAATCAAGGCATTATCACAATCTCACGCATTTAAAAGAAATGATTGACAGTTTTGAAATTTATAAAGACAAACTTCAAAATCCTGACGAAATATTATTTTCTATTTTTTATCATGATTTTGTGTATTCGGCTTCCAAAAAAGATAACGAACTCAAAAGTGCCGAATATGCTATGTCTATTTTTACCGATATTAAACCCGACAGGTTTTTATCCCGAGGCTTCGGGACTGTCGGGTTTGCGGAATTTGATCGTCAATTAGTTTTTGATGTGATCTGCGCTACACAGCAACATCAACATAATTCTATTGAAGATATTAATTGGTTAATCGATTTTGATTTGAAAATCCTCGCTAAAGATTGGGACGATTATAAAATCTATTTCGAACAGATTAGAAAAGAATACCGCATTTATCCTGATTTTCTATACAAACCCGGACGTGCCAAAGCTTTGAAGCATTTTCTGGAAAATGAGTTTATTTTTCAGACCGAGGAATTTAGGAATTTATATGAGGGAAAAGCTCGGGCTAATATTGAGAAAGAAATAAAGTTATTAAGCTAAAAATTGAATCTCGCAAAGTCGCGAAGTCGCAAAGTTTTTTTGTTTCACGCAGATTTTACAGATTTGAGCAGATCTAAAAAGATTTTATTTTTAAAATAATCTGCTGAATCTGCCTAAATCATTTTTAATCTGCGTGAAACAAATCTTAATAATCATTGAATTAAAAAACTTTGCACCTTCGCGCCTTTGTGGCAAAACAACACAAAAATGTCACAAAACAAAAACGCCCTAATTAGATACAAAACCATCGATAAATGTCTGCAGAACAAATATAGGCAATGGACACTCGAAGATTTAATCGAATGCTGTTCTGAAGCTTTATTCGAATACGAAGGACGGCAGAACCCAATCAGCAAGCGAACCATTCAGATGGATATTCAGCTGATGCGAAGTGAAAAACTGGGATATAACGCTCCAATCGTGGTTTACGATAAAAAGTATTATAAATATGAAGACGAAAATTTTTCGATAACCGATATTCCGCTGACGGAAACCGACATGAATGTTTTGACCGAAACGGTCTCAATGCTAAAACAGTTTAAAGATTTCTCTTTATTTAATGATGTTTCGGATATTTTACAGCGATTGGAGGATAAAATCTACGCCGAAAAATCGCATACCAAACCTGTCATTTATTTGGATAAAAATGAAAAACTAAAAGGACTGCATTATTTGGACGAAATCTATCAAGCAATAATTAAGAAAATGGTTCTCATTATTACTTATAAATCTTTTAAATCTGCTGAAGAAACGAAATTCCATTTTCATCCTTTTATATTAAAAGAATTCAATAACCGTTGGTTTTTGATCGGAAAGAAAAAAGCCTCTCAGCCGATTACTAATTTGGCTTTGGACAGAATCATTTCTATTGATTACGATTTTAATCTTCCCTATCTAGAAGAAGATTTTGATGCTGATAATTTTTATAAAGATGTAATTGGTGTTACGGTTAATTCAGGATTGAACGCAAGAAGAATTGAAATATGGGTCGATGCTTCGAATGCGCCTTACATAATCACAAAACCTTTGCATGAGTCTCAGCGGATAATTAAGGAAAATGAAGATGGAAGTATTATTGTGCATTTGTTCGTTATTCCGAATTATGAAATGGAAAGGCTTTTATTAGGTTTTGGAAGCTGTATTGAAATTTTAAGGCCCGAAGGTCTACGAAATCGTATGAAAAAGATGCTGAAAGATGCCATTTCGCGCTACGATTCTGAAAAGCCAACTGAATTAAATGCATAATTTTTTACAGAATACAGAATTAAATGCGTTTTAAAAATTAAAAAGAGATTTTTACCGCATTAAAAATGTTAAAATCTAAAAAAAGAATAGTATATTTCACTTTAAATAAACCACCAAAACCCTCTAAATCAGGGATATTTTTTAACTAACCAAAAATTTATTAAAAAATTATATGCATGCATAGTATTTTTTAATTATATTTGAAATCGATATAGTTACCTATGAAAGACAAAACGATAGATTATATTTTGAGAGCGACATGGCAGGCTGTTTCAAGAATGTATAATGAAGAAGCTGCTAAATATGACGCAACAATGGCGACAGGATTTGCTCTTTTAAGTATGGACAAGGAAGAAGGAACTCCATCAACCGCTTTAGGTCCGAGAATGGGCATGGAAGCAACCAGCTTAACAAGAACACTTAAATCTATGGAAGAAAAAGGTTTAATTGTTCGCAAGAAAAATCCAAGCGACGGCCGAGGCGTTTTGATCTACCTGACCGATTTTGGAAAAGAAAAAAGAGATTTATCTAAAAATACAGTTCTAAAGTTTAATGAAACCGTTAGAAAACATGTTTCGGAAGAAAAGCTGAATCATTTTATAGAAGTTTCTGAAATCATCAATGAACTGATTCACGATAAAAACATATTTAATCAAACAGAAAACACAGAAAAAGAATAACATTCTTTTCCTCCTACAAACAAATAGTAACAAATTATGAAACGCACAATTAAAAAAGTTGCTGTAATTGGATCCGGAATTATGGGTTCAGGTATAGCTTGTCATTTTGCTAACATTGGTGTCGAAGTTTTACTTCTGGACATTGTACCGCGTGAACTGACCGAAGCTGAAGCTAAAAAAGGATTAACACTTGAAAGTAAAGCCGTTCGCAACCGTGTGGTAAACGAACATTTGGCGAATTCATTAAAATCAAAACCATCTCCTATTTACAGTCAGAAATTCGCAAACAGAATCACGACTGGAAATACAACAGATGATATGGCAAAAATTGCTAATGTTGACTGGATTATCGAGGTTGTTGTAGAGCGTTTAGATATTAAGAAATTAGTTTTTGAACAAATCGAGAAATTCCGTAAACCAGGAACTTTGGTTACTTCTAATACTTCTGGTATTCCAATTCACTTTATGAGTGAAGGAAGAAGCGAAGATTTCCAACAGCACTTCTGCGGAACTCACTTTTTTAACCCTGCGCGTTACTTAAAATTATTTGAAATTATTCCTGGTCCAAAAACTTCAACTGAAGTATTGGATTTCTTAAACGAATACGGATCTAAATTCTTAGGAAAAACTTCGGTTGTTGCTAAAGATACTCCTGCGTTTATTGGAAACAGAATTGGTATTTACGGAATCCAAAGTTTATTCCACTTGGTAAAAGAAATGGGATTAACGATTGAAGAAGTTGATAAATTGACTGGACCGGTTATTGGTCGTCCAAAATCAGCTACTTTCCGTACAGTTGACGTTGTTGGATTGGATACTTTGGTACACGTTGCCAACGGTATTTACGAAAACTGCCCGAACGACGAACAACACGAATTGTTTAAACTTCCTGATTTCATCAACAAAATGATGGAAAATAATTGGTTAGGAAGCAAAACTGGACAAGGTTTTTATAAAAAAGTAGATAAAGATATTCTTTCTTTAGACTTAGATACATTAGAATACCGTGCTGCTAAAAAAGCAAATTTTGCTACTCTTGAACTAACAAAAACTATCGATAAACCAATCAATCGTTTTAAAGTTTTAGTTAAAGGAACAGACAAAGCGGGAGAATTCTACCGTAAGAGTTTCGCTGGAATGTTTGCGTATGTGTCAAACAGAGTTCCTGAAATCTCAGACGAATTATACAAAATTGACGACGCCATGAAAGCTGGTTTTGGATGGGAAAATGGTCCATTCGAAATCTGGGATGCAATTGGTGTTGCCAAAGGAATTGAAATCATGAAAGCAGAAGGTTTAGAACCAGCTGCATGGGTTACTGAAATGTTGGCTTCTGGAAGTGATAGTTTCTATTCTGTAAAAGAAGGAGCAACTTATTTCTATAACATTCCAACAAAATCACAAGTTAAAGTTCCTGGACAAGATTCATTTATTATTCTGAACAACATTCGCGAAAGCAAAAAAGTTTGGAGCAACAGTGGAGCAATCATTCAGGATTTAGGAGACGGAATCTTAAACTTAGAATTCCAATCTAAAATGAATACAATTGGCGGCGATGTACTTGCTGCTATTAATAAAGCAATCGACTTATCTGAAAAAGAATATCAAGGTTTAGTTATTGGTAATCAAGCAGCGAATTTCTCTGTTGGAGCTAATATCGGAATGATTTTCATGATGGCAGTTGAGCAGGAATACGACGAATTGAACATGGCAATTAAATTGTTCCAAGACACAATGATGCGTGTTCGTTACTCTTCTATTCCAGTTGTAGTTGCGCCTCACGGAATGACTTTTGGCGGTGGTTGCGAAATGAGTTTGCACGCTGATAAAGTGGTTGCTGCTGCGGAAACGTACATGGGATTAGTTGAATTTGGAGTTGGTGTACTTCCTGGCGGCGGTGGATCTAAAGAAATGGCTTTGAGAGCTTCAGATTTATTCCGCAAAAATGACGTGGAATTAAACGTTCTTCAAGAGTATTTCTTAACAATCGCAATGGCAAAAGTATCAACTTCTGGTTATGAAGCTTTTGATACTGGACTTTTGCAGCATGGAAAAGATGTTATCGTAGTAAACAAAGATCGTCAGATTGCTGAAGCTAAAAAACATGCTTTGTTAATGGCTGAAGCTGGTTATACACAACCTATCAGAAGAACTGATGTTAAAGTATTAGGAAAACAAGCTTTAGGTATGTTCTTAGTTGGGACAGACCAAATGGAAGCTGGAAAGTACATTTCTGAGCACGATAAGAAAATCGCTAACAAACTGGCTTATGTAATGGCTGGTGGTGATTTATCTGAAGCAACTTTAGTATCTGAACAATATTTATTAGATATAGAACGTGAAGCTTTCTTATCTCTTTGTACAGAGAGAAAAACTTTAGAGAGAATTCAATATATGTTAACTAAAGGAAAACCACTTAGAAATTAGTATTTGAGTATTAAGATTTGAGTATTAAGTATTAAGATTAAAAAGAATTATGCATCAATTTGAAAAGTTGAAAATCTGGCAAAAAGCCATGGATATTATCGAAAATGTATACAAAGTTTGCTCAGAATTACCCTCAGATGAGAAATTTAACTTAATAAGTCAAATAAAAAGATGTGCAGTATCTATTCCTTCAAATATAGCTGAAGGTTCTGGTAGAAATTCTAATAATGAGTTTGCTCATTTTTTAGGAATTGCAAATGGTTCAACTTATGAATTAATTACTCAATTAATGATTTCAAAACGTTTGAAATTAATAGCTGAAGAAAAAATATCAACTATAATAAATGAATTAGTAGAAGTCAGCAACATGAATTTTGCGCTTCAAAGATCTCTAAAAAAATAATAACTATATCGATTGGCAGTCTTAATACTTAATACACCAATCTTAATACAATCATTTATGAAAACAGCATATATAGTAAAAGCATATAGAACAGCAGTTGGAAAAGCTCCAAAAGGTGTTTTTAGATTTAAAAGACCTGATGAATTAGCTGCAGAAACCATTCAGTTTATGATGGACGAACTGCCTAATTTTGATAAAAAACGTATCGACGACGTTATGGTAGGAAATGCCATGCCAGAAGCAGAACAAGGTCTTAACGTTGGACGTTTAATTTCTTTAATGGGATTAAAAGTAGAAGACGTACCTGGAGTTACAGTAAACCGTTATTGCGCATCTGGATTAGAAACTATCGGAATGGCAACTGCTAAAATCCAATCAGGAATGGCAGATTGTATTATTGCCGGTGGTGCAGAAAGCATGAGTTATATCCCGATGGGAGGTTACAAACCAACTCCGGATTATAAAGTTGCCGCTGCAGGTCACGAAGATTACTATTGGGGAATGGGGTTAACTGCTGAAGCGGTGGCTAACCAATATAACATCTCTAGAGAAGATCAAGATGAGTTTGCTTACAACTCTCATATGAAAGCTTTGAAAGCGCAGGCAGAAGGAAAATTTGACAAACAAATCGTTCCAATTACTGTTGAGCAGACTTTCATCAATGAAAATGGCAAAAAAGAAACAAAATCATACGTTGTAAATAAAGACGAAGGTCCAAGAGCAGGAACTTCTAAAGAAGCTTTAGCGGGTTTAAGACCAGTTTTCGCTGCTGACGGAAGCGTAACTGCGGGGAACTCTTCTCAAATGAGTGACGGTGCTGCTTTTGTTTTAATCATGAGTGAGGACATGGTTAAAGAATTAAATCTTGAGCCAATTGCACGTTTGGTAAACTTTGCTTCTTCTGGTGTTGAGCCAAGAATTATGGGAATTGGTCCTGTGAAAGCAATTCCGAAAGCTTTGAAACAAGCTGGATTAACATTGAACGATATTGAGCTAATTGAATTAAACGAGGCTTTTGCTTCACAAGCTTTAGCAGTTACTCGTGAATTAAATATTAACCCAGAAATCGTAAACGTAAACGGTGGTGCAATTTCATTAGGACACCCTCTGGGATGTACAGGAGCTAAACTTTCTGTTCAGTTATTTGACGAAATGAAACGCAGAGGTAATAAATATGGAATTGTTTCTATGTGCGTAGGTACAGGACAAGGAAGTGCAGGAATTTACGAGGTATTATAGATTTTTTTAGAGGAAAGAAGCAAGAATAAAAACTTTTCATTTGGGATGAAATAGATATTTTTAGAAGAAATCATTTTAAATAGTAATAAAAAAACTTGCTATCTATTTTGATTTTTTCTTTCCTCATAAAACAGAAAAATTAAAAAACAAAATAATTGAATTTCAAAAGATGACCGCAGATTTCATAATCAAATTAGATTAAAATCTTGCTTCTTTCATCTATCAATCTAAAAAACAAAAAGTCATGAGCGACAAAACAAGAGGAGGTCAATTCCTAGTTAAAGAAACAAAATGTGAAGATATCTTTACTCCAGAAGATTTCTCAGAAGAGCAGTTAATGATGCGTGACTCTGTAAAAGAGTTCGTTGACAAAGAATTATGGGCGCATAAAGATCGTTTTGAAAAGAAAGATTACGCTTATACAGAATCATCTATGCGTAAAGCTGGTGAACTTGGACTTCTTGGAGTTGCAGTTCCTGAAGAATATGGCGGATTAGGAATGGGATTCGTTTCTACAATGTTAGTTTGTGACTACATTTCTGGAGCAACTGGATCTTTCTCAACTGCTTTTGGTGCTCATACAGGAATTGGAACTATGCCAATTACCCTTTATGGTACAGAAGAACAAAAGAAAAAATACGTTCCGAAATTAGCTACTGGAGAATGGTTTGGAGCTTATTGCTTAACTGAACCAGGTGCAGGATCTGATGCTAACTCAGGAAAAACAAAAGCTGTTTTGTCTGAAGACGGAAAATACTACTCGATCACAGGACAAAAAATGTGGATTTCGAATGCAGGTTTCTGCAGCGTTTTCATCGTTTTTGCTCGTATTGGAGATGATAAAAATATTACAGGTTTCATCGTAGAAAACGATCCGTCTAACGGAATTTCTATGAATGAAGAAGAGCATAAATTAGGAATCCGTGCTTCTTCTACTCGTCAGGTTTTCTTCAACGATACAAAAGTTCCGGTTGAAAACATGTTATCTGAAAGAGGAAACGGTTTCAAAATCGCAATGAACGCGTTAAACGTTGGGCGTATTAAATTGGCTGCTGCTTGTTTAGATGCTCAAAGAAGAGTTACTTCTGGAGCTGTAAAATATGCTAACGAAAGAATTCAGTTCAATACTTCTATTTCATCTTTTGGAGCTATCCGTTCTAAATTAGCTGAAATGGCGACTAGCGCTTACGCTGGAGAAAGTGCTTCTTACCGTGCTGCAAAAGATATTGAAGACAGAATTGCTGCCCGTGAAGCAGAAGGAACAAGTCATCAGGAAGCTGAATTGAAAGGTGTTGAAGAATATGCTATCGAGTGTTCAATCTTGAAAGTAGCAGTTTCTGAAGACGTTCAAAACTGTTCTGACGAAGGTATTCAGGTTTTTGGTGGAATGGGATTCTCTGAAGATACTCCGATGGAAAGTGCTTGGAGAGATGCTCGTATCGCTCGTATCTACGAAGGAACAAACGAAATCAACAGAATGCTTTCTGTAGGTATGTTGATCAAAAAAGCAATGAAAGGACACGTTGATTTACTTGGACCAGCAATGAAAGTTCAAGAAGAATTAATGGGAATTCCATCTTTTGATACTCCAGATTTCTCAGAATTATTTTCTGAAGAGAAAGTAATCGTTGCTAACTTGAAAAAAGTTTTCTTAATGGTTGCTGGAAGCGCTGTTCAAAAATATGGTCCAGATTTAGATTCTCACCAACAATTATTAATGGCTGCTGCTGATATCTTAATCGAAATTTACATGGCCGAAAGTACTATTCTTAGAACTGAGAAATTAGCAAAAACTCAAGGAGAAGATAAAGTGCAAGAGCAAATCGCGATGGCAAAATTATACTTGTACAAAGCTGTAGATATTGTAAACTTAAGAGGAAAAGAAGGAATTGCTTCATTCTCTGAAGGAGACGAACAACGTATGATGTTAATGGGATTAAAACGTTTTACAAAATATACTAACCTGCCAAATGTTGTGGCACTAAGAGAAAAAATTGCAGAAAAATTAGTTGCAGAAAATGCATACTGCTTCTAATATAAAAATAGTTTTTAGCTTTTAATTTGTTTAAGCCCGCGCAAGTCCGAAACTGCGCGGGCTTATTTTTTCCAAATATCTACTTCGAAAGACATTACTTACAAGGCGCAATATTTTTGCAACTATTTGCAAAATATTCGTTAAAATTGACTTTCAGAGACGTTTAGGATAGTTATATATCAAATGTATTGCAGTATATTTATCATTCTAAAAAACGCTAAAAACAAAATAATGAAACAAATTACTCTAATCACATCATTTTTATTGTGTTTTGGTATCACGACTACCTTTGCACAAAAAAATAAAAAAATGGACATAATCGCCTATTATACTGGCGACTCAGAACTTATTGACAAATATGAAGTTGGCAAATTAAACCAAATCATTTTTAGTTTTTGTCATTTAAAAGACGGTAAGCTAACTGTCGATTCTGCTAAAGATTCAATTACAATTAAACATTTAGTTTCGCTTAAAGCGAAAAATCCTCAGCTGAAAATTATTTTGTCTCTTGGAGGATGGGGAGGCTGCGAACCTTGTTCTAATGCTTTTTCAACTGCTGAAGGGCGTTTGAAATTTGCAAAATCAGTAAAAGAAATAAGCGATTCTTATAAAGTTGACGGATTAGATTTAGACTGGGAATATCCAGCAATTGAAGGACTTCCTGGACATTTGTATCAAGCCGCTGACAAACCAAACTTCACTGAATTAGTAAAAATATTACGTTCTACATTAGGCAAAAAATACGAGTTAAGTTTTGCTGCTGGAGGATTCCAAAAGTACTTGGACGAATCAATCGACTGGAAAGCGATAACTCCATTAGTAAATCGCATTAATATTATGAGTTATGATTTAGTAAACGGATATTCTAAAGTTACAGGTCATCATACTCCATTATACAGCACAAATGCAAATGAAGAATCAACTAATAGAGCTGTTGAGTATTTATTGAAACAAGGCGTTCCTGCTGAAAAATTAATTATTGGGGGTGCATTTTATTCTAGAACATGGAAAAATGTAGAAAACATCAATAACGGATTGTATCAAGCTGGAGAGCATATTGAAGGTGTAAACTTCAAAAACTTTGCAACAACTTATACTGAGGCTAACGGCTGGAAATATTTTTGGGATGATAAAGCAAAAGCTCCATACTGGTACAATGCACAAACTAAAACTTTTGCAACTTCGGATGATTTAAAATCTATTAAAGCAAAAGCAGAATATGTAAAAGCCAAAAAATTAGGCGGGATAATGTTCTGGGAACTTACTTTAGATAGTTTCCGTGATGGAATGGTAAATGAAATTTACAAAGTTAAAACCGCAAAATAATAAAAAAAGGGAATCACAATTTGATTCCCTTTTTCTTTTATATATCGTATAAGATTATTGCACCTTATTCTTATCCAATTCTCCAATAAACGGAATCGCTTCTAAAATTTCGCTTCTAATTATGGTTTGAAGATAAACTTCAAGCTGGATAAATTTTGCCGCATTTATTGCGCCAATAGCTTTTTTCGCCTGATTATATGTTTTGGAGTAAAGTTTTTCATAATCAATGTGATTTTTTAAAGTTGCTTTGGCCAATTCATCCGCTTTAGCATCAGTTAAAGTTTCGTAATTCGCAGCATAATCATTTATCAATTGAAACTTTGTCTGCCCTAAAGCTTTTCGCGACGTTTCATAATTATCGTAAATTTTAGTAAAGGCTGTTGCTTGTGCATCAGATAAATTCATGTACTGTTTTACCAGCTCAGCTTTAGATTTTCCATAAACACTTTGTACTACTTCTAAATCTTCTTTGTAAGAGGACTGCGCATAAGATGAAAATGAGGCTACCGCCATGATAAGAATAAGACTTAATTTTTTCATAGTTTTAATTTTAAATTTGTTTTTAAAAATATATGCATACTCAAATATACTGATTTTTAACACTTTAAATCACAAAAACAAGTTTTAAAAAAATGAATATTGATAAACTGCTGATAGAGCATAATAATTCAATCCGTTGTTGGTATAAGCTCCAACATGATATTGAAACCTAACGGACTGACCTTTTGCAATTGGAGTTGAGAATGTACCTCCAACACGCCAGTTATCAATTTGACTATCATCAGCAACTCCGTCAATAATAGTTTTTCCTCCAAAAAACCAAGTCGTATTAAAACCAACCCACATTTGGTTTTTAAAATAATAACTTGCATGAGCTTGAAGGCTATAGGTTGGTTTTTGCTCTAATTTTTTTCCTAGATAATCATTATTATCCGTATAAAACCACACCCCGCCATAGGCTTCGGCATAAACATGGGCAAACCGTTTCGACACACCTATTTCGGGCTTAAAAGCCCAGCGGTTTGTTCCAATGTTTACTTGTTTATCACCATAATATCTTCCTGTTGGGATTGAAGTAACCAAACTGACTCCAAGAATTGTCTTTTGCTCAAAGCTTCTGAATTCAGATCTATCAAGTGCAGGAGAACCTAGCAAATTAATTCCAAAACGGACTTTCATATCTGCAAAACCAGTTCTTGAGCCAGTAACCATCTGATCGCTGATTACAGCAGATCCATCCATAAAAGTAAAAGGTAGTCCTACTTGTATACGAGCCAGCTTATCTGCCAACCCAAAAGTTTTTATATAATTTACAGCCATATTGTGGCTTTGAAGTGTAAAATCTTTTATGGGTAGAGAAGGATCTGTGAGTACATTTCCATTCATAAAAACATAACCTGCGGCAATTACATTCAAATTTTTTGGAACATTCGCATAAGCTCTAGGTTCCAAATCCTGACCGTAAATCGTCAACGTACCAAAAGAGAAAAATAAAATCAGACACTTAAATAACCAAAAAAACTTTCCTACCATATATTCAAGTGAATTTGTGACAAGTTTAGTAATGAATTATTCTACATTTTTCTCCGTTGATTTAGGAGGATTTATTACTCCATCGTAACTAATTGGGGCTCTATTATTGCTATTAACAGACAATGTTGCTGTACCGTTGTAAAATATTCTAAACATTAAATCATAAACATCATTTTGACCTCTTACAGTTGCTTTGACATTAATGTTTTTCGATTTATTTTCAATTTTGACATTCTCTGGCTTACCTTCAAATTTTATTCCGCCATCAGTGCTGTATCCTATATTATAGCCGCGCCCAAAAAAAGGAAGATCACAAGTTGTATGATCGGTATTAAAATTTAAAAAATAAGTATTGTAATCCAGCTGGATTAATCTTCCTCCTTGAGGAGTCACTTTTTGCGCTTCAAAAATAAAATTTTGAGAAGCTATAAGTGCCTTAATTTCATTCTGTTTCTGTAATTCTCTTTCTGCTTTAAGTTCTTTTTTTGATTTTTCTTGTGCCAAAGCTGAAAAACTAAAAACACTTAAAAAAATCAACAAAACTGATATTGTGGTTTTCATACTATCATTTTTTAGTAAAACGCATCATTGCAATATCTCCTGAAATAAAATTCAATGTTTTTCCATCATCAGTAATATCATAAGATGTAATTTTCTGTAGCGTACTCATATAAGTCTGTTCGCCCTGACCATCTAAACACATCATTTTAGTTACTGCCATAGGCTGTGTAAAATCGATTTTGTTTCCAGTCACATTCAGTTTTCCTGTATACGAATTACAGCTGTTGTTTCCAGACACTTGGTTTTCTTTACTATTAAAAACAATTGTAGGTTTTTTATTTGGATATAATCCATCAAAAGTAATTCGCGGCCCCGTGATATAATTCAATTCCCAAGTTCCATCAAGTTTCGAAACAGAATCTGTTTTTTTACACTTAAAAATACTGCAAGAAATTAAAAGCAAACTAAAAAAAATGAGGGTAAAAATCTTTTTCATCATAACATTAAAGATTAAATGTGAGCGAATTAGATAAAATTGGTTTCAGAAAGTATTCGTTAAAAACCTCTACGAATTTAAACAATATTTTCCGTTTTTAACTCAATCAGAATTAAATTATAACGTATAGTTTGACTTTTTTTTAACTTTTAGAGTTAATCAATTCCGTTATTTTATGTTAAATTTACTTAATCTTTAATTAAAAATGCCCGTAGATATGAAAAAACTAATCGTTTCTTTCGCTATAATTACAGCCTTAATCGTTGGTTGTAAAACAAATAACAAATCAAATGATGCTAAAACTTTGACTGTAGCATTAGAACCTAAAAGCAATAGTAAAGTTGCTGGAACTGCCACTTTTGTCGAGAAAAATGGTAAAGTAACTTTTACAGCAAAAATCACTGGATTAGAACCTGGAGTTCACGCAATTCACATTCATGAAAAAGCAGATTGTAGCTCTGCAGACGGAAGTTCAGCTGGAGGACACTGGAATCCAACTTTCAAAAAACACGGAAAATGGGGAGTTGGCGAATATCACAAAGGAGATATCGGAAACTTTACTGCTGATGCAAAAGGTAACGGATCCATCACTCTAACAACTGATGAATGGTGTATTGGATGTGGAGACAGCAATAAAGATGTTTTAGGAAAAGGCCTAATTGTACACGCTGGAACAGACGACTTTACAACTCAGCCAACAGGAAATGCAGGAGGAAGAGTTGCCTGCGCAGGAATCATCAAATAAGAAAAATCATAATAACCACTATTTTTTAACAAAATCTAGTGGTTATTTCATTTAAAATGAATTCTAAAAGAAGAAAAAGATATAGCTTTGCATCAGCAAAATTAAATCAATGATTAACCCATCAGCACCAGGCTGGATCGATAAGTTTTTTAGTGAACAGAAGTTTTCAGAGGCAATTCCCTTTGAAACTGTAGATTCGTTTTACTATAAAGTAAGAGAAACGGGATTTATTTATGGTCATATTATTGCTATAGATTCTCAAATGCCAATTCCGATAAAAGGCTGGTTTAAAACCGAAATTTCTAAAGTAGCTTTACTAAATACTCTATACCATGTTTTTTGTTTAGAGAAAAGAAATTCGGAACCTAAAAATTTTATTTCAGAAGTTTTAAAGTTCTACAAACAAATGAATCCAGAAGGGTTTAATTTGTTTAAAATTTTATTGCCTAAAGATACTCCTGCCCTTTCTCTGGAAAATATTATAGATCAAAGAGTTCAGACCAATGACAGTATCATTAGTAAAAACTTTTCGCATTTAGTAACTAATGCATTGCTATTTATTGATGTTTTAGCTTTTAGACAATATTTAGAACATGGCGAAATTCCTGAAAAGTACCTGAAAAGGATTGAAGAAACTGTTTTAGGGATTGTAGGTTTAGCTTTAAAAACCAAAACTTCAAAATCGCAGCATGACGATTTATTAATCAAGCTTTTTGAAGCTTCTATTCGATATTCTAAATTTTCAAAAGTAACTGTTGACACTTTAGAAACTTTAAATCTTGAATATTTTAAAAACAAACTAGAACAATATTACTTAATCGACATGGCCGGAATGGCGCTGTGGAGTGACGGAATTGTCGAAAATGAAGAATCGTATTTCCTATATGCATTGGGTTCAACAATGGGAGTTGCTGACGATTTTGTAACCAAAAGTATGGATACAACCAATACTTTTATTACAACTCATAAAAAGAAGATTCCGTATTTTAATTATTCTAATCCTGTTAAACATTTTTATGATCAAATGACTCACAGCGTAGTCAAATTAATCATAAGAAATAAAAACAGGCTAATTAAGGAAATTGTTCAAAGTAAAGAATTGATGGTTTTACTTGCTTATTCTACAACAAGAGATTTGGATGCAAAAGAAAAAAAGAAAGTAAAAAAACAGCTTTTGGATATTTGTAAAACCATTCCGTCGCTGACCATATTTTTACTTCCTGGAGGAAGTTTATTACTGCCTATATTAATTAAGTTTATTCCAACAATGCTTCCTTCAGCATTTAATGAGAATTTAGACGAAAACGAATAAAAAAAATCGCCCTTTTTACAGGGCGATTTCTATTTCTAACTATTAAAGATCCAATTGGTAAACTTCATCTAGTTCATCATTCGAAGCAATATTTACATCTAAGTCGGTTACAAAACCTGAATTTAATCCGTAAACCCATCCGTGAAGCATTAAATCTTGACCATTTTTCCAAGCATTCTGTACAATAGATGTTTTCGCTAAGTTGTAAACTTGTTCTTTAGTATTGATTTCTACAAAAGCATTAAAACGTTCTTCTTCGTTCTCAATTGAGTTTAAATATTTATCGTGAAGGCGGTATTCATCTTTAATATGACGTAACCAGTTGTCTATAATTCCAACAGATTGATGCCCCATTGCTGCTTTTACACCTCCGCAACCGTAGTGTCCACATACAATGATATGCTTTATTTTCAAAACATTTACTGCATAATCCAGTACACTTAGCATGTTCATATCAGAGTGAACAACCATATTAGCGATGTTTCTATGTACAAAAACTTCACCTGGTTTTGCACCAACAATTTCGTTTGCAGGAACACGGCTATCAGAACATCCAATCCATAATAAAGGTGGTGATTGTCCTTTTGCCAAATCAGCAAAATAATTAGGGTCTTTTGCTAATGAAGTTTCAACCCACTTTTTATTATTTTCTAATAACTGCTCATAAAATTTTCTCATTTTTTTATTTTTTGTGTGGTAATTTCTAATTCTAGGTATGTCTCAAAAAAGAACTTGAATGTAAAGTTACCTAAAATTTGACATTTCTACGGCCTTAAAAACACCTAAATTTAATTATTCTTATCTAACAACTTCTTTTTTAACTAGTTCTCTTTTTGCCACATCATAATAATGTTCGATTTTAACGTGATTATGATTTTCTGGCGTATTTTCTAGTTCGTAAGCTTCTTTAAACCCTTTAAGTTTTACTTTTATATGTTCATCGATTGCTCTAGTTTCTTTAAACTCACGAATCAAATCCAATACGTCATGCGAAATATATTCTGTATCATGCGCATTGATTATAACTTTAGAGTTTTCTGGAATTTCAGCCAATGTTTGCTTTATTGCCGCTTTATTCAAGAACGAAACTTCCTGAGCTAAATCAATATGAATGATATCACCATCTTCATATTCTTCTTTCTTGAAGACATAAGCTCTTTTTAAGTTTCCTCGTAAAACGAAAATAATACTAATAATGATTCCCAACGCAACACCTTTTAGCAAATCTGTCGCAACGACAAAGACCAAAGTTGCAATAAAAGGGACAAACTGGTATTTACCCTTTTTCCAGAAATGCATAAAGGCTGCTGGTTTTGCTAATTTATATCCAACCAAAATCAAAACAGTCGCCAATGTTGCCAATGGAATTTTGTTTAAAATTACTGGTATAGCCAATACACTTAATAATAAAAGCACACCATGAATAATGGCTGACATTTTAGATTTTGCTCCCGCATTGTTATTAGCAGAAGATCTTACTACTACAGAAGTCATTGGTAAACCTCCTAAAAGAGAACTCACAATATTACCAATACCTTGCGCTCTAAGCTCAACATTAGTATTTGTGTAACGTTTTTGCACATCCATTCTATCAGTGGCTTCTATACATAAAAGCGTTTCAATAGAAGCGACAATGGCAATTGTAATAGCAACTACCCAAACTTGCGGATTTGTAACAGCGGTAAAATCTGGGGTAATTATAATTGATTTAAAATCATCAAAAGATTTTGGAACTGGCAAAGAAACCAAATGTTCTTTTGCAATTGCCAAAGTGCTTCCTGTAGATACAAATATTTCGTTTAAAACTACTCCAGCAATAACGGCAACCAAAGCACCTGGAACCAGTTTTATTCTTTTTAAGAAAGGAACTTTATCCCAAGCTAATAGAATTACCAATGAAACCGCAGAAACCACCACAGCTCCTAAGTGAATATGATTTAAAACATCAAATAGAAATGAAAATGAATTACTTCCATCATTTTGAATAAAAGCTTGATCTCCTTCAAAATCTGCATCATAACCAAAAGCGTGCGGTATTTGTTTTAAGATGATAATAATTCCAATACCCGCTAACATTCCCTCAATTACATTTGTTGGAAAATAATTCGAAATACTTCCGGCCTTTAAAAATCCTAATGCCAATTGAATTAATCCAGCAATAAAAACAGACATTAAAAATACATCGAAAGCTCCTAAATCGGTAATTGCGGTTAAAATGATAGCTGTTAACCCAGCAGCTGGACCTGATACACTAATATGTGACTGGCTTAAATATCCTACAATGATACCACCCACAACACCAGCAATAATTCCAGAAAATAACGGTGCTCCAGAAGCCATTGCAATACCTAAACACAACGGAAGAGCCACCAAGAAAACCACTAAACCCGAAGCAAAATCAGATTTAAGGTTGGCAAAAAGATTGATTTTTTTTGTCATAATATAATACTAAAAAAATTATTCATTAAAGATTCACCCCATCTCGATAGAAATGCGGCTAAAGTTCGAAATAATCGGAAGTATTATGCTACGTTAGGTGGTGGAGCAAATATGCTTGGAGAAATATTGTCTAGCATGACAATATTTTCAGAAATAATAGTTTTTTTCTCGATGTAAACCGGGATTAAAACTTCATGTTCTAGAATAGTTGGATGAACTACATTTTTAAGTTCTTTATGTACTTCTTCTTCAGTAATACTAAAAGATATAGCCGCACTATTCCCTTTCTTTAACGCCTGAACAATTGTTGGGGTCGATAAGAAGGCAATGAATATGAATAATAATATGCGGGCTACAAATTTCATCAAAGCAAAAATAGCGTTAAACAAATAAAATCAAAGAGATTTTTATAGAAATTTAACATAAACAAAAAAGCAGAATGCAATTTTCATTACATTCTGCTTTTAATTCTTTAAAAAACAATTATTTATAAAGTTTCTTCTAACCAAGCATTCATCATCCAAATTGTTTTTTCTTGCTCAGAAATGAAGTCGCTCATCATTGAATTGGTACCTTCATCATTAATTTCATCCGATTTGTTTAATATTTCTCTTTCGATTTTTAATAAATCAGATAAAGAATGAACAATTAACTGAACTGCTTTTTCATCGTTAGAAATATTTTTCCCAACTGTTAATTTATTGTTCTTAATATAATCTTCAAAAGTATGCAATGGAGTTCCTCCAATTGTCAAAACTCTTTCGGCTATCATATCTATTTTTAATTGTGCGTCTGTATATAGTTCTTCGAATTTTACATGTAAATCAAAAAAACGCTTTCCGCGAATGTTCCAGTGAATTCCTCTCAAGTTTTGGTAATACACTTGAAAATTTGACAAAAGTACATTCAACTCTTTTACCAATAATTCTGATTCTTTTACAGGTAATCCTAAAATATTTGTCTTCATAATCTATTTTTTTACACTAATTTACTACAAATTTAAAGTAACTTCTATAAAATAAACATAAATAAAAATTATATTTTCTTATTTTTGCATCACAAAATACTATCAATATGACTATAACTCAATTACAATATGTGTTAGCGGTTGCTGAGCATAAAAACTTCACACTTGCTGCTGAAAAATGCTTTGTAACTCAGCCAACTCTTAGTATGCAGATACAAAAAATTGAAGAAGAACTTAATATTTTAATTTTCGACAGAAGCAAAAAGCCAATTCAGCTTACAGATATAGGACAAAAAATTGTAAGTCAGGCAAAAAATATCGTAAACGAAGCTGATCGTATAAAAGATATTGTAGAACAGCAAAAAGGTTTTATTGGAGGAGAATTCCGTTTAGGAATTATTCCAACGATTATGCCTACACTTTTACCAATGTTTTTAAATAACTTCATTAAGAAATACCCAAAAGTAAAACTCTTGATTGAAGAGTTGAACACAGAGGAAATTATTCTAAAACTGAAAAACGGACATCTTGATGCTGCAATTGCCGCAACTCCTCTTGAAGACGAAAAAATCAAAGAGATTGTATTGTATTTTGAGCCTTTTGTAGCATACATCCCTGAGCATCATGCTAGTTTTCAGAAAGAAGAAATCGAAGTTGCCGACTTAAATCTAAATGAAATTCTGCTTTTACAAGACGGTCACTGTTTTAGAGACGGAATTTTGAATTTGTGCAAAAATGTCTCAGACGTCGATCAATCTAATTTTCAGATTCAAAGCGGTAGTTTTGAAACCTTGATTAAATTGGCAGACGAAGGCCTTGGTACAACGTTACTTCCGTACTTGCACACCTTAGACTTAAAAGAATCCGATAAACTGAAACTTCGTAATTTTAAGGAACCAAAACCAGCTCGAGAGGTAAGTTTGATTTACCCAAAGAGCGAATTAAAAATGCAAATTATTGATGCACTCAGATCTACAATTGCTGGCGTTGTAAAAGGCGCAATAGTTTTTCAGAATGTTCAAATCATAAGTCCGCTACAAAAAAGAGCATAATAAAAAAGGAGCCAAATTGGCTCCTTTTTTTATACTTTAATCAGTAGTAGACTTTGTTTTAATTCTGGCTTTCCAACAATGAAATTCAATAACCATTCTTGTAATTGTTCCATTTCGTAAGGTAACAGTGTTTTGATAGCTTTCTCTAATTCCTTACAGAAAAGTACCGGATCGAAACTAACTCTTTCAAGTATTGATTTCGTGTAATCAAACATCATTTTTGACATAATAAAATAAGATTTTCGGGGGTTATCTATTTTTTTAAACTCGAGCCAAATTTAAACAAATATTGAACATAAATACTACTTTTAACTTATTTTTTTAAAAAATTTAGCAACGAATACGTTTTCTTAAAATATATAAATCAATATAGAATTATTCTAAATAACTCATTTAAACCTTTTTAAAGGCTCGAAACATTTCTCTTTTCCCTGGAGGTCCTGCTAATTTTTCTACAGTAAAGCCAACTTCTATCATGCTTCTTTTAACAACTCCTCGCGCTGCATAAGTAACAAGAACGCCATTTGGCTTTAAACTATTATACATTTTCTGAAAAATTTCAGTACTCCAAAGCTCCGGCTGCACTCGGTAACCGAAGGCGTCAAAGTAAATCAAATCAAAAATTTCAAGATCGTTTATTTCATGAAAAAATTGTTTTCTTTTGGTTAACGAAAATTGAGAATTAATAACAGTTTTCTTATCCCATTCTGCAAGATGCATTTCCTTAAAAACAGATTCGTATTCTGTTGCTTCCAATTCTTCAGCATAATTCATCTCTAAAATCTCTTTTGGATCTACAGGATATGCCTCTACCCCAACATAATCAATAGCCTGATCTTTTCTAACAGATTCTAAAAAAGTGATAAAAGCATTTAATCCAGTCCCAAAACCTATTTCTAATATACTTATAGGATTCTCAAATAATGACAGTCCGTTTTTAATAAAAACATGTTTTGCTTCCTGAATTGCACCATGTTTAGAATGATAACATTCGTCCCATTCTGGTAAACGAATTGTGGTTGAACCATCTAACGTTTTAATTATTTCTCTTTTCACTTTTTCCGAATTTTACAATAACTTTTTATTGATTTTCAAGCCATTTTAAGATTCAAATTTAGTCAAAACAAATGCGTAAAGCCTTAAAAAACGATACTTTTTTCATAAATTCTTTATAAAAATCAACTAAATATTTGAGTTTATTATAAGATAAATAAATCTCAGTCAAAACCATTAAATAATGAATTTTCGCTAAGTATTTTACAGATTTTTACGTAATTTTGCATTCAATAAATTCCATTTTACACGATATCATCACTTTAGATTTCTGATAGTGAAAAATATCTCACAAAAAACTTACATAACTATGAGTACAACTCAAACGAGCAAAATTGAAATCATTAAAGCTACTTCTACAAAAATCAATGAAGTAGATTTTGACAACTTAAGTTTTGGTGCTGTATTTACAGACCATTTATTCGAATGCGATTTTAAAAACGGGCAATGGCAAAATCCTGTCATTAAGCCTTATGCTCCTATTTTGATGGATCCATCTTCAAAAGTCTTCCACTACGGACAAGCTATTTTTGAAGGAATGAAAGCTTATAAAGACGAAAGTAATGACATTTGGTTGTTTAGACCAGATGAAAATTACAAACGTTTCAATAATTCTGCTGTTCGTATGGCTATGCCAGAAATCCCAGAAGCTATTTTTATGGATGGTTTAAATGAATTGTTGAAAATTGATCAAGAATGGATTCAAAGAGGAAACGGAGCAAGTATGTATATCCGTCCTTTTATGATCGCTACAGGTCCTGGAGTTATCGCAAATCCGTCTGACGAATATAAATTTATGATTTTACTTTCTCCTGCAAAAGCATATTATGGAGGTGAAGTAAAAGTTATCATTGCTGAACATTTCAGTAGAGCTGCAAATGGTGGTATTGGTGCTGCAAAAGCTGCCGGAAACTATGCTGCTCAATTCTACCCAACTAACTTGGCAAATAAAGATGGTTTCCAACAAGTTATTTGGACTGATGATGCAACGCACACAAAATTAGAAGAAGCTGGAACAATGAACGTTTTCTTCAGAATTAACGATACTTTATTAACTGCTCCAACAAGCGAAAGAATTTTAGATGGTGTTACTAGAAAAAGTTTGATCGCAATGGCAGAAAAAGAAGGATTAAAAGTTGAAGTTCGTCCAGTAATTGTTTCAGAATTGGTTGAAGCTGCTAAAAACGGTTCTTTGAAAGAAATCTTCGGAGCTGGAACTGCAGCGGTTATTAGCGTTATCAAAGGATTCTCTTATAAAGACGAATACTTCGAAATGGCTCCAATCGAAAATTCTTATGCTTCTTTCTTAAAAGAAAAACTAACAAGTCTTCAAAACAAACTTTCTGAAGACACTTACGGATGGACAGTTAAAGTTCAATAATCCAAAACCATATTAAAAAGAAAACCCGATAAATTTAGTTTTATCGGGTTTTTTATTTTTCCTTTATGATTAAATTTTAGCTTCTCGTTGCGGAGTTACTTGCGAAGATTTCTCCTTCGTCGAAATGACATAAATGACGCAAAACTTTACGCTTATTTTAAGAACTACAGAAAAAGTGTAACATTCTTTGTGGTTAATCTTCTATAAAAGCTTCGAAAAATCAGGTTTAAAATAATTTGGACCTTTCATTACTTTTCCGTCTTCGCGGTAAATTGGCTGACCATCTTCTCCTAATTTACTCATATTACTGCGTTGGATTTCATCAAAAACAGCTTCAATTTTATCTTGAAGTCCGTGTTCGATAATTGTTCCGCACAAAATATACATCATATCTCCAAGAGCGTCTGCAATTTCAACTAAATCATTATTCTGAACCGCTTCATAATATTCCTCGTTTTCTTCCTTCATTAAATTATAACGAAGTAATTTTTTCTCTGCTCCCACATCGGCAACTGGTGTAGTGCTGTGGCCAATTCTAAAAGCAGTATGAAATTCTGTTACGGCGTCAAGTTGTTTTTTCATATAGTAGTTTTTCTTTTTTTTTGCTAATTTAAGTCACTTTCATATAAATCTGAAAATTTATTGAAAGAAATGAAAAGGCAATTTAGCAGCAAATCGTTTACAAATCTCTAAATTTGCCAAAAATTTTTATAACTATGTTTAGTCAAGGTCAAATACTATTTGGGGTATGTTTTTTTATTGCGTTTGTAATCGTTATGATATTTGCTTATCGAAAAGATTTGAAATTACACAAAGTCTTTTATAAAGGAAATTACAAAGTACTCCTTGCCTTTCTGCTTTTCATAGTACTTTTGTTCGTAATTAAAATATTTTTAAAAAGATAAATTATTCTGGTCGCAATAAAATAAACCTAATCATTATGGGTTATTAGTAAGACTCATGATAAATTTATAACTTTACCGAAACCAAACAATCTACCATGAAAATTCTAAAGTATTTATTTCTTTTTGCACTTTTAAGCTTTGTTGCTCTTACTGTTTTTGTTGCTACTCAGAAAGGAGATTTTTCTGTAGAAAGAAGTAAAGTCATCAATTCGCCTCGTGCAACGGTTTATAACTACTTAAACGACTTTAGAAATTATGAAGATTTTGAATCTTGGTCTATTGAAGATCCTAGCATAAAAATGACATACGCTAATAAAACAAGCGGAAATGGCGCAACATTTTATTGGGATGGTGTTGATGGCAAAGGAAATTCTATTATCCTTAAAACAAAAGATGGCGAGAGCATTGACCAAAAAATGCAGTTTGACGGTACTGAAGCCGATGTAAATTGGACTTTAAAAGATACATTGAACGGAAAAACAAAAGTTACTTGGAAAGGAAAAGGAACAATGAGTTTTCTATTTAAAATATATACTGCTTTACATGGAGGTTCAGATAGAGTTATTGGAACTATTTACGAAAAAAGCTTAGCTAATATTGATAAAAATTTAGATTTCGAAACTAGAACTTATGCGGTTAATGTAGACGGAGTTGTTAAGAAAACAGAAACGCCTTATATCAAACAGACTTTTACAAGTGAAATTGCCAAAGTGAGCAAAAATGCTAGAATTGTAATTCCAAAGCTTATTCACTTTAGTGAAACAAACGGTTTATCTGCAATGGGAAAACCATTTATTATTTATCATACTTACGATACTAAAAATGGTTTGGCTAAAATCTCTATTTGTTTACCTATTAATAAAGAAATTTCAACCAGTTCAGGAAGTGATATTTTAGCAGGAAAATTAAATGGTTTTGATGCTGTAAAAACAACTCTTACTGGAGATTACTCTCATAGAAACGAAGCAATTGCAAAAACAACTGCATATATAAACAATGAAAAGATTATTCCAGATTTAAGCTGGTCACATCTTGAAATCTTGACGTTGAGCAAATTGGATGTAAAAGCTTCTTCTAAATTGGTAACCGAAATTTATTTCCCAATAAAACCAAAAGTAGCTCCTGCTGTTACTGAGCCTGTTTATGCTCAAGATAGTACTGGTGAAGCTCCAAGCCAGCCACGTACAGAACAACCGCGCACAGAACCTGTAAAACGCAAACCAGCGGCACCAACGCCTGCTCCTGCACAAACTCCTGCACAAGAAGAAGATTCAGAGTTTTAAATAATTTAAAAAAAGGCATTAAACCTTTTCTTTTAAATTCTGTCTAACTTCTATTAAAGAAAGTTTACAAAACAATAAGTTTGATAGACGAGAAAGAATTTATAAAACAATTATTAAGTCCTGAGACGCAGAATACTGCGTTTCAAAAACTCTTGTCTGATTATCAGAGACCTCTGTATTCTCATATTCGAAACATTGTTTTGAATCATGATGATGCAGATGATGTTTTACAGAACACTTTTGTAAAAGTCTTTCAAAATCTTAAAAACTTTAAAGGAGAAAGTAAACTTTTTTCCTGGATGTACCGTATTGCTACAAATGAAGCTTTGACTTTTTTATCGCAAAAAGCAAAATTGAGTGGCATTTCATCTGAAGATCTGCAGAATAAAACAATCGATAACTTAAAAGCCGATCTTTATTTTGATGGAGATGAAATTCAAATCAAACTTCAAAAGGCAATTGTAACACTTCCAGAGAAACAGCAATTGGTTTTCAAAATGAAATATTTTGAAGAATTGAAATATGAAGAAATTGCAGATATTCTAGGAACTTCTGTTGGAGCTCTCAAAGCATCATATCATCACGCAGTAAAAAAAATAGAATTATATGTTACGTCAAATTAAACCTTTTGTAACAAAAACTATCTTATAAGTATTATGAAAACATTTAAATTAGAAAACGAACCAAAAATAAAATCTGGGTTTAAAACTCCGGAAAATTATTTTGATGATTTTTCAGAAAAAGTTTTACAGCAATTAAACGAAAAAGAAGTTAAGGTAATTCCTTTTTACAAACGTAGAAAAATCATTTCTCTGGCAGCCGCTGCGGTAATTGGTTTTGCATTATTAATTCCGATTGTAAATAATTACAAAGCCAATTCAAACGAGCTTGATGAAGCCACTTTAGAAAACTATTTATCTTATCACTCCAATATTAGCCAATATGATTTAATTCAAACCTTAGATGACAGTGATATAGAAAAATTAGGTAACGATGTTACTCTAGAAGATGAAACACTAGAAGATATTTTAGTTGCAAGTCCAAACATAGAACACTTAATTTCAGAACAAAATTAAATCAAACTTAACTCAACAACTTAGCTTAACAATGAAAATAAAAAACATTTTACCGCTATTGCTATTTCTGACAAGTTTTTCATTTTTTGCACAAAATGGAAAAATAGATGAAAAGCGAGAAAAAATTAAAGCTTTTAAAGTGTCATTTTTAACAACAGAATTGGAATTAACTTCAACTGAAGCTGAAAAATTCTGGCCTATTTATAATGCTTATGATGATAAGCAATATGAATTAAAGTATTTGAAAATGAAAACTTATCTGAGACAGCTAAAAGATGACAATCTTAAAAATCTTTCAGATAAAGACGCAGCAACATTATTATCTCAAATCGAAAGCACCGATAAAGAAATATACCAGCTTCGCGAAAAATACATGAACAGTCTTAAGAAAGTACTTCCTGCAAAGAAAATATTATTGCTTAAAAAATCTGAAGACGACTTTAATCGAAAATTACTGCAGCAATACCGCGACAAAGCTAATAAAGATTAAACTTAACGAAACAACAGCGATAAGAACCCTATATAATAATACTTACTTTATTATTTAGGGTTCTTATTTTTTTATTTAAAATTTAGTCGAACTACTTTATTATGTCCCGCAGCAATTGCGGTATTTCTATTCACAAAACGAATTGTAAAAAATTTCGTGTCTGTAGAAAGCTGCATCCAGTTTTCACCTCCATTTTGAGAATATTGTATTCCTTCAGAACCTACACAAACAATTTCTCTTCCATTACCTCCAGGAACATATTGTATACAAGACGCATAACCAAATCCCATATTCTGACCAATTAATTCCCAAGTCTTGCCGCCATCTTTTGTAAAAGCTTTATTATTTGTCTTTACGTTAGGCAAATCGTAATCTCCTCCTGCTATAAAACCTTGTTTAGAATCGTAAAAATCTGCCGTAAAAATTCCTGTCATTTGTTTTCCCTGTACGATAGGAGTTTCTACAACTCTCCAAGTTTTTGCTTTGTCTGGAGAATAAAAAACACGTGATTTTTTTCCGCCAGAAACCAGCCAGGTATCATTTCCTTTAATCACTATATTAGTGTTACTGGCTGCAAAAGCAGCTTCTCCTGTGCTATTGGTTGGTAATTTATCAGACAGCAATTTTGTCCAAGTTTCTCCTCCGTCGCGTGTAACAATAATTGAAAAAGTATCCTCTGTTGGATCTCCAATAGCAATTCCTTCCTTATCATTCCAAAACTGCATGCTATCGTAAAAAACTTTTGGGTTAATTTCTTTGTAAACCAATTTAACTTTACGGTCTTTTTTAGAAACCGAATAAAGAAGCGCTGGATTTGCCACACTCAACAAAAAAATATCTTTCGAAGTTTGTGCTATGCTTCTGAATTCTAATTTAAGTGTATCGCGGTAAATATGCTCTTCGAATTTTTCTTTTTTATCTAGATCATAATATCCAAAACGAGAATTATCTGCCCCGTACCAAACTTTATTTTTATCAATTAAAATTGCTCTAATACTAATTCTGTCTTTGAATAATGTATCTACTGTCATTGATGTAAAACCATTATTGTAAACAGCGTCAGTTTTATAGTTAAATGTTCTAAAAGACATCAATAAAATAAAAATAACACAAAATAAAGCGAGTTTTTTCATAGGAAACTTAAAATTTGGTTAACGCTAAAATACGATTATTTATAAAATATCAAAATCATTCTCTAGTCTTTTTCTGGCATAGTAATTGTTTTCTTACCAAATAAAAATTAACAAGTAAAATATGAAAAATATATTATTGGCCGGGATATTTATATTATTAGTAAATACTCTCACTGCTCAAAGAGTCAACGTATATCCAAAGAACTCTTATGTAGAAGAAAACTTAGATTTAAATGCAGTTTCAACAATATTTTCTGAATCTGTAAATACTGCAGATTTTGAAACAAGACTAAACTATCCAGACTACAGAATCTCTAATTTAGATTTAAACCATGATGGAAAAGTTGATTATTTGAGGGTTATCGAAAAAATTCAAAATAACATTAAGATAATCATTATTCAATCAGAAATCAAACCGAACATATATGAAGATGTAGCAACTATTAACATCGTGATGAGTTCAAGAAATACCGGCTATAGCACAGATTCAGGAATTCGTCCAAAAGACATTATTATACCATTTGTATTTACTGTTCTAGATGTGTTTCTGCACAAACGATAAAACAAACAAACAAACAAATAAACAAATAAACACAAATACCTAATAATCAAATAAATAAAACAAATAAAACACAGCTTTAATTTTGTGGCACAGTAATTGGATATCAACTAATACAACAATTTAATATGATTTAGCCATGAAAGCGAAATTACTTTTAATAGCCATATTTGCAGTAGCAATTACTTCTTGCCAAGCCCAAGCTGGAGCTACAGTTTATGCAAAAAACTCAGATATAAGTGATAACTTAGACTTAAGAGCTGTTGCTTCAATTTTTGGAGAATCAGCCAACCTTCAAGATTTTGAAAGACGTTTGAATGATCCAAAATATCAAATATCAAACCTTGACCTTAATGGTGACGACGAAGTTGATTACTTACGTGTAATCGAAAGTGTTGAAAACAGAACACACGTTGTTATTATCCAAGCGGTTTTGGATCGTGATGTATATCAAGACATTGCAACCATTGACGTAGAAAGAGATAATTACAATAAAGTAAGCGTTCAGGTTGTAGGAAATACTTATTTATATGGAGATAATTATATTTATGAGCCAGTTTATAGTGTAGCTCCTGTTATCTATACTTCTTTCTGGGTTACAAATTATGTGCCTTATTGCTCAACTTGGTACTGGGGTTATTATCCAACATATTATAGAACTTGGGCACCATATCCAGTGTACAGATACAGAAACAACATCAATGTTTGTATTAACGTTAACAATCATTATAACTATGTTAATGTAAGAAGAAGTTACAGAGCACCTGTGATCTATGAAACAAGACGTTCTTATGGTTATGAAAGAATGCGTCCTAACTATAGTTTCGCTGAAAGACATGCTAATACATCAAATAGATACGAATTAGACCAAAGACGTGTAGTTAGTAGAGAAACAAATAGAAACACCTATAACACAAATAGAAATTATACTGGCAGAACAACATCTAACAATGGAATTTCTAACAGAACTTATGCAGATAACAGAAATGCAACAAGCAGACCTTCTGTAGAAAGAACTAGCAACGGCAATAGTAACAGAGGTTACAGTTCTACTGGCAGAAGTACTGAAAATGTTAACACTGACAGAAATACAAATCGTGGTTATTCTAATAATGCTAATAATACTCCAAGAGTTGAAAGCACTCCTAGGGCACAAAACACACAAAGAGTAGATTACGGAAATAACAATTCTTCTAATACATCAAGAGGTTACTCTAATCGTGAAGCATCTGCTCCTAGAGCAGAAAGAAGCTCAAGAAGTTATTCTGAAAATCAATCTAGCAACTCAAACAGAGAGTATTCTGCTAGACCACAACAAGCTCAACAACGTAGTGAATCTCCAAGAGTAAGCCAAGAATCTAGAGGCGGACAAAGCCAAAGAGAAAATAGTTCAAGTTCTCGAGGAAATGGCAGAAGAGGTTAATTTTAGAACTAAATAACATTCAAAAAGGAAAGCACAATTTTACGATTGTGCTTTTTTTTATCTTTTTGATTATAATTGCCGCTAATTTGTTTTAAAACAGTAAATTTGCAACCGTCTTTTTATAAAATTATACATGAGCGCATCGCATAAAAACTTACACAGTAAGTTGTCTATTGGGGGTTTATTGATTACTTTAGGGATTATTTATGGGGATATTGGTACTTCTCCATTGTATGTAATGAAAGCTATTTTAGGCGAACATACCATTAATGCCGATATTGTTTTAGGCGGTATTTCTTGTGTGTTCTGGACTTTAACTTTACAAACTACAATTAAATATGTACTTATTACTTTAAGTGCAGACAACCACGGTGAAGGAGGTATTTTTGCGTTATACGCATTAGTAAAGAAAACAAAAATTCAATGGCTTATAGTGCCCGCCATTATTGGAGGTAGCGCCTTGCTTGCTGACGGAATTATCACTCCTCCTATTTCGATTTCATCTGCTGTAGAAGGAATTAGAGCATTCTATCCAACAATGCAGACACAAACCATTGTTTACATAGTAATTACAATTCTATTTATTCTATTTACTATTCAGCAATTCGGAACAAAATTGGTTGGTAAATTCTTTGCACCAATGATGTTGATTTGGTTTGCTATGCTGGGAACTTTAGGTGCAATTCAGGTAATTAATTATCCTGAAGTAATTAAGGCTATCAATCCTTATTACGCTTATCATTTACTATCGATCCATCCTGATGGTTTCTTCGTTCTTGGTTTTGTATTCTTATGTACAACTGGAGCTGAAGCTTTATATTCTGACATGGGGCACTGTGGTAGAAAAAACATCAGAATCAGTTGGATATTTGTAAAAGCAACATTGGTTTTAAATTACTTCGGACAAGCTGCTTATTTAATTCACCATGAAGGAAGCACTTTACAGCAATTAGGTGGAGAAAATGGAAACCCATTTTACTTAATTATGCCACATTGGTTTTTACCATTCGGGATTGTAGTTGCGACTTTAGCAGCCGTAATTGCTTCTCAAGCCCTTATTTCTGGTTCATTTACTTTGATCAACGAAGCAATGCGTTTGAACTTCTGGCCAAAAGTAAAAATCAAATATCCGACAGAAGTAAAAGGTCAATTATACATTCCGTCAATCAACTGGTTATTGTTTTTTGGCTGTGTTGGAATTGTTTTGCATTTTGAAAAATCAGGAAACATGGAGCATGCATACGGTCTTGCCATCATCTTATGTATGATTATGACAACCATTTTGCTAAACTATTACTTAATCATGAAACGTGTAAAACTGTACTTTATGGTACCGCTGATTACAATTTATTTATTGATTGAGTTCAGTTTCCTTTTTGCTAACATTACAAAATTTGCAGAAGGTGGTTACGTAACATTAATCATTGCAAGTATGCTGATTTCTGTAATGACAATCTGGTATTTAGCTAAGAAAATCAACAAAAACTACACTAAAGTGGTTAAAGTTGACGATTACAAACAAGTTCTTGTAGAGCTAAGCCAAGATTTATCTATTCCGAAATATGCTACGCATTTGGTTTATATGACAAACGCGAATCGCGTTGATGAACTGGAGGAAAAAATCATTTATTCTATCCTTCAAAAACGTCCAAAAAGAGCTGATATTTATTGGTTTGTTCACGTGAACATTTTGACTGAACCTTACAAAACGCAATATAAAGTAACTGAAATTGCGAAAGACGATATTTATAGAATTGATTTCAACTTAGGTTTTAGAGAGCCTACCAAGATCAATTTGATGTTTAGAGAAGTTATCAAAGACATGGTAAAACGAGGCGAAGTAGATATTACGAGCCGTTATGAATCTTTAAACAAAAACAACATTATTGGAGATTTCAAATTTGTATTATCAGAGAAATTCTTATCAAACGACAACGATCTAAGATGGCATGAAAACATTATCATGAACTCTTATTTCTTCATCAAGAAACTGAGTTTATCTGAAGAAAGAGCTTTTGGTTTAGACAGCAGCTCTGTTAAAATAGAAAAATTCCCAATGGTGCTTCATGCTCCAGAAAATATTGGATTAACACGTATTACTTCCAAAGAGTAAAACTAAAAATAATTCAAAAAAACACTCTAAATAAGAGTGTTTTTTCTTTTAATGAGAGTCAGAATAAGATTCGGTATTAAAAATTTAACTTTCAATCAATTAATAGTACCTTTGCACTTCAAATAAATAAAATGAGATTACACAGAAATTTAGTTTATACGACAATTGATTCTTTGAATGCTATTTTCAATGAAGGAGAATATGCAGACAAAGTTGTAGCTAGAGCATTAAAAAAAGACAAACGTTGGGGAAGTTCTGACCGTAAATTTGTTGCTGAAACCATATATGAGATTGTTCGATGGAAACGATTATACGCTGAAATTGCAGAAGTTAAAGAACCTTATGACAGAGATAATTTATGGAGAATGTTTGCTGTTTGGGCTGTTCTTCGTGGTTATCCAATTCCAGATTGGAGACAATTGGAAGGAACTCCAGAAAGAAAAATAAAAGGTCGTTTTGACGAATTATCTAAAACTAGAGCAATTAAAGAATCTATTCCAGATTGGATGGATGAATTAGGCGTGAAAGAACTTGGAGAAAAAGTGTGGGCAAAAGAAATTGCAGCACAAAATCAGCCAGCAAAAGTTATTCTTAGAACTAATACTTTAAAAGGAACTAAAGAAAGCCTTAGAAATACTTTAATGGATTTAAATATTGAAACGGAATATTTAAAAGACCAGCCAGAAGCTCTTGTTTTAAAAGAAAGAGCCAATGTATTTTTAACTGATGCTTTTAAACAAGGTTTATTTGAAGTTCAAGATGCAAATTCACAATTAGTTGCAGGATTTTTGGATGTAAAACCAGGAATGCGTGTAGTTGATACTTGTGCTGGAGCAGGTGGAAAAACATTGCACATGGCTTCTTTAATGGAAAACAAAGGACAGTTAATTGCTATGGATTTGTATGAAAGCAAATTGAAGCAATTAAAATTAAGAGCGAAAAGAAACGGAGCTTTTAATATTGAATACCGCATTATTGACAGCACAAAAGTGATCAAAAAATTACACGAAAAAGCAGACCGTGTTTTAATTGACGCACCTTGTAGCGGATTGGGAGTTTTAAAAAGAAATCCAGATTCTAAATGGAAATTACAACCTGAATTTATTGACAACATTCGTAAAGTTCAGAGTGAAGTTTTAGAAAGCTATTCTAAAATTGTAAAACCAGGCGGAAAATTAGTTTATGCAACTTGTTCTGTTTTACCTTCAGAAAACCAGGAACAAGTTGAGAAGTTCTTAAAAACAGAAATCGGAAAACAATTTACTTTTATTGAAGACCGTAAAATGTTAGCTTCAAAATCTGGTTTTGACGGATTCTATATGGCACTTTTAGAAAGAAAATCTTAAATTCCAATATTGAAAATTCCAAATTCCAATTTTGGATTCAAATAAAAAAATCCCAAATTTCAATCTTAGTTATTGAAATTTGGGATTTTTATTTTTTCAAAGGTTTTTATATTCTAGCATCCAACTTTGTCAAAGTTTAAAACTTTGACAAAGTTCTAAACTAAGAGTTTTGGAATTTGGATATTGGAATTTAATCCTGCAAGGTTGGTTTGCGAAGCAATTTCCCGTTTTCGTTTTCTTTGAATTTTGAGACAAAAACGATCTCTTTTGGTTTTTCATATTTTCCTAAAACATCAAAGAAATCAGGTTCAAATTCTTGTTTTTCGCCTTCAATAACCAAAACTAATTTTTCTCCTAAAGTAGTATCTGGAAGTCCGGTTACAAAAAATCTGCTATTAATTTTGCCCACCAATTTTGCTTCAATCTGTTCTGGAATTAGCTTCACTCCTCCACTATTGATTACGTTGTCAATTCGTCCTAAAAATTTAAATTGATGTTCGTTCAATAATTCTACTAAATCATTAGTAACAATTGGTTCATCAGAAATTGTAGCAATATTAATAACCAAACACTGACGATCATCTTGAGATATTTTAACGTTTGGAAGAACTGAAAAAACAGAATCTCCTAGGCGTTTTGCTGCAATATGAGTAATTGTCTCAGTCATCCCGTACGTTTCGTAAATTTCTGTTTTTAGATGCAGAAGTTTTTCTTCTAACGAAGAATCTAATTTAGCGCCTCCAATAATCAGTTTACGCACTTTTGAAAGTTGCTCAATAGAATTTTGAACCTGCAATGGCACCATTGCAACAAAATCGTATGTAGTTTTATTTAAAGCTAATGGATGCACACTTGGCGATACCACATCTAATTCTAATCCTAGAATTAAGCTTCTTACCAGCATCATTTTCCCTGCAATAAATTGAGTCGGGAGACATAATAAAGCTTTATCTCCTGGCTGTAAATCAAAAAAGTCGCCTGTAGCCAAAGCAGATTGAATCATAGCTTGTTTTTCTAAACGAACTAACTTTGGAAGGCCAGTTGTTCCAGAAGTCGTCATTTCGATATAATCCTTTTTATCAAACCAATCCAAAAAGAATTCTCCAATTGATTGTTCGTAGGCATCTCCTTCTTTGATGTAACTGTAGGCTATTTGGCACAAATCTTTTGCATTTAAATGGTATCCATTTAACCTAAAGTAATTATGAACGTTATTATGAGTTAAGTTTTGCATATTTTTAAGCTTTTACTTGAACATTAATAATATTTCCTGTTAGTTTTTGTTTCCAGTTTGTCCAACCGTATTTTTTACTAAAAATAAAAAGTAATATTGGATAAATCACTACAACAGGCAGAATTACATCAATTCCTGCTGAAGGTTCTGAAAGATCTTTAAATATAGAATGCGTTTGAAAAACCGACCAATCTGAGGTTACTAATAATGCGCCAACAAGATTGTTTGCCGCATGAAACCCAAGAGCAAGTTCCATTCCTTCATCCATAAGAGTAATAACTCCTAAAAATAAACCCGTTCCTATGTAATAAATCATTATGATATTTCCCATTTTTACCACTTCCGGATTTGCCCAGTGCATTGACCCGAAAATAACAGAAGTCATCAAAAGCGGAAACCATCTATTTTGAGCCAAATTAGCAAATCCCTGCATCAAATAACCTCGAAAAACATATTCTTCTGTACTGGTTTGAATTGGAATTAAAAGTGTTCCTAAAACCAATAAAATTAAAAAAGGAACCAATTTAAAATTCAGAACAAACTGATCTGGCGATTTTAGATACACAAATAAAAAACTAAGCAAGGAAAAGAAAGCCCATAAAAAGAAAGAAAACCAAATGCGTTTCCAGTCAACTTTTGGTCTTGAAGTCGTTACTGACAATAACGTTTGATGATGAATAAATTTGACTACAAAATAAACACCCGCAAAAGCAAAAACGAATGAAGTCATTACCAAAAAAAGTGTTGTATTGGACTCAAACATTTTCATAACCCCTTCGTTAGTAGTTGGAAAACCAATCTTCTCAGTAAATGTTTTGTAAAATACGGCTGCAGTAAGTGGAATTTGTCCAACAAAAGAAGCTGCGATAATAAAAACAGAACCTAAAAGATATTTCCAAAACTTATTTTCAGGTTTAATTCCTTGCTCTAAAAACATAAATCTAAAATTTTAAAAAAATGAGAATCCAAATTCGATAAGTTAATCTTACTTTTGATACTGCGAAAATACCTCTTTTTTACCTTAAGAATATTTGAAACCATTAAATATAACAAAATGATACAAATTTACCATAATCCGAGATGCGGAAAATCAAGAAACTGCCTTGCTTTTATCGAACAATCAAACCAAGAATTTGAAATCATCCCATATTTAACAGAAACTCCATCTTTTGAAGAATTAAAAAAATTGCTAAAACAGCTTAATTTGGAGCCAATTCAATTAGTAAGAACAAAAGAGAAAGTGTGGATTGAAAATTTTAAAGGAAAAACTTTAAATGACGATCAGATAGTTTCTGCAATGATAGAAAACCCAATTTTAATAGAGCGCCCGATTGTGGTAAAAGACGGAAAAGCTATTATTGGTCGTGACCCAGAAGTGGTTGCTTCTTTTTTAGATTGATTCTAAAATATTCTATTAACATTTTTTTGTGATTTCTCTCTTTAAACCAAAAACTACATTTGCCGTCTAAAGAGAAAAAGAAACCAGAAAAATGAAAAAAATCAAATTTGCTGTATTACTTGTATTCCTGTTTACAAGTTTTTACAATTACTCACAACAAGGAGCGCCCGGTGGTAAAAAAGTAAAAGTCAGCGGAAAAGTCTTTGAAAAAGTAAGCAAACAACCATTAGAGTATGCTACAATTTCGATTACTGCCCCAAATGACACAAAAGTTATTGCGGGCGGGATCACAAATCCAAAAGGAGAATTTGAAGTTGCTGTTGCGCCAGGAACTTACGACATAAAAGTCGAATTTATTTCTTTTAAATCAACTGAAATCAAACAAAAAAGCATTCAGGATGATACCAACTTAGGTGTTGTAAATTTATCTGAAGATGCTGCGCAATTGAATGAAGTTGTAGTTCGTGCAGAAAAATCGACTGTAGAGATCAAACTGGACAAAAAAGTTTACAATGTTGGTCAAGATATGATTGTAAAAGGCGGAAGTGTAAGCGATGTTTTAGACAACGTTCCATCTGTTTCTGTTGATACAGAAGGAAATGTTAGTTTAAGAGGTAGCGACAATATTCGTATTTTAATTGACGGAAGACCTTCGCAAGCGATAAACATGGCAGAAGCTTTAAGACAACTACCTGCAGATGCTATAGACAAAGTAGAAGTAATTACAAATCCATCTGCTCGTTATGATGCAGAAGGAGGTTCAGGAATCATTAATATTATTCTTAAAAAAGGAAAAAATCAAGGTTTTAATGGAACTTTCATTGCTTCGACAGGTTTACCAGAAACGTATGGTTTAAGTGCCAATTTGAATTATAAAACTGAAAAGTTAAACTATTTCACAACTGCTGGTTACAACTACAGAACTACAGAAGGAGCTGGTAAAACAAATTCAGAATATTTTGATGAAAACGAAGTAACAAAAAGCTATTTAGATGAAGACCGAGATACTAAACGTCTTAGAAAAGGATTTAATGGAAGAGCTGGTGTTGAATGGAGCATAACCCCTACTACATTTTGGACAAATGCCATCAATTACCAAAAAAATTCTGGTGACGATAGAGATTTGATCAACTATTACAATTATGACGCAGCGCATAATTATACAGGAACATCTTATCGTTTAAACAACGCCGACACTGGCAGTGAAAACTTTGAGTACACTTCTAACTTAATTAAAAACTTCAACGATAAAGGACACAAGCTTACAGCAGATTTTTCCATTTCAAGAAATACAGATGACAGCTATAGTACCATTACAGCTTCACCAAATTTCAATAATACGCTAAATGATCAAATACAAAAACAAGTATTATTCCAAGCTGATTACGTTCTTCCATTAGGAAAAAGTGGACAATTTGAAGCGGGTTACAAAGGAAGTTTTGGAGATTTGAATAACGAATATTATGTAACTACTATAGAAAATAATGTTCCAGTAAAGGACCCTAATTTATCAAACACACTGGAATACAAAGAAAACATCAACGCACTTTATACCCAATACGGTTTCAAAGTAAATAAGTTTTCTTATTTATTTGGTTTAAGATGGGAAGACACCGATATTCATGTTAACTTGTTAGACAATAGTGATTTCAATACTAAAAAATACAACAACTTGTTTCCAAGCGCATTTATTAGTTACGAAATCTCAAATCAAAGCAACTTCACAGCAAGTTATAGCAAACGTTTATCAAGACCAAGAGGACGTTTCATGAATCCTGCCGTAAACTATGCGAGTAACATTAATATCTTTCAAGGAAATCCAGATTTAGATCCTTCTTTAACAGATAAATACGATATTGGTTATATCAAAAAATGGGATAAAGTAACTTTCAATACATCGGCATATTTTGAAGACACTAAAGACGTTTTCAGCTTTGTAAGATCTCCTACTGGCGATTATGTAACTGCTGATGGGGAAGTGGTAACTCCTGCACCAGGTGAAGTAGTTGATGGCACTCCTGTTATTAAAAGCCAGCCTATTAACTTAGGAGAAGAACAAAAATTTGGTTTCGAATTTACAATCAATTACACGCCATTAAAATGGTGGAAATTAAACAGTAACTTCAACTTTTATAATGTAAAAACAACTGGGGAACACAGCTATAAAGACACACAAGGAAATGATATTGTCCAAAATTTAGACAATCAGGCTACTTCTTGGTTTGCAAGAGTAAACTCTAAAGTTACTTTACCATATAAAATTGATTGGCAGCTAACTGCAATGTACAACGGAGAGCAGAAAACTGCTCAAGGAAAGAACTTAGGTCAATTTGGAATGAATACAGCTTTCAGCAAAGATGTTATGAAAGACAAAGCAACTATTGCTTTTAACATCAGCGACGTATTCAATTCTAGAAAAATGAGATCTTACACTTATTTAGATGGAGTGACTTCATATAGCGAATTCCAATTCCGTAAACGTCAGTTTAACTTATCGTTCACTTACCGTTTAAACAAACCAAAAGGAGAAAGAGATAAAAACGCACAGCCTAAAAATGAAGGTGGCGGAGAAGGCGGTGGAGATTTTCCAGGTTAAAACCTCTTAAATTCCAATACTAAAAATTCCAAATTCCAATTTTATCATTGGGATTTGGAATTTTTTATTTCAAGTCTTTTACTTAGCCTTCCAACTTTGTCAAAGTTTTAAACTCAACGCATTGAATTTGGAATTTTTGATATTGGAATTTCTTCTTTTTTGGCACAAAAAAAAAGAACCTAAAAAGGTTCTTTTCTTATGACATCAATCTAAAATTAAATAGATTGTTCTTCTTGTCTTTTTCTGGCTCTTTTTTCTTTAATCATTTCCCAGCTTGCTCCCGTAACCCAGTAAGATACGAAACCAACTAAGAAAAACATTAACCAAAACCCTATAGTTAGAATGGTTAAGAAAAGTAAAAAGCCTAAGTACTGTGAAAATTCAAACATGTTTTCCGGAATTTTTGAATGTTACGACAAATGTAGGGTATATATTTTTTCTCAGCAATAAAATCTAAATCAATTTTCGTTAAATAACATTTATACGTATATTTATACTCATTTTAAATAAGCTTTTTTTGAACATGGATTCCTTTTAAATAAAGGCCTCAAAGAAACATCTATTTTTTTAGGAGCTATTCCTGCTGTCCGCTGTATTCCCGATAAACAAAAACTACGGCTAAAAAACCTTGTTTTTCTAAATCGGGAGATGCCGCTCCCATCAGGGCTAAAAGACTCATTTTCAAAAGAAGTTTTCGTTTTAGAATAAAACATTTCACATTTTCAGGAATAACATTTTACATACTACATAATGAAATATAGAATAGAAAAAGACACCATGGGCGAAGTTCAAGTCCCAGCCGATAAATATTGGGGTGCACAAACAGAACGTTCAAGAAACAATTTTAAAATCGGGCCTTCAGGTTCAATGCCAAAAGAAATCATAGAAGGTTTTGCTTATCTAAAAAAAGCTGCAGCTTATGCGAATTACGATTTAGGAGTTTTACCAATCGAAAAAAGAGACGCCATTGCAGCCGTATGCGACGAAATTCTACAAGGAAAATTAGACGACCAGTTTCCATTAGTAATTTGGCAAACAGGTTCTGGAACGCAAAGCAATATGAATGTAAACGAAGTAATTGCAAATCGCGCACAAGTTCTTAAAGGTTTTGAAATTGGCGAAGGCGAACAATTCATAAAAGCCAATGATGATGTAAATAAATCACAATCATCAAACGATACTTTCCCAACAGGAATGCACATTGCAGCTTATAAAATGGTTGTAGAAACAACAATTCCTGGTGTAGAAAAACTTCACGCTACTTTAGCAAAAAAAGCAACTGAATATAAAGATGTTGTCAAAATTGGGCGTACACACTTAATGGATGCAACGCCATTAACTTTAGGTCAAGAAATTTCTGGTTATGCCGCTCAATTAGCATTTGGATTAAAAGCTTTAAAAAATACTTTAGCACATTTATCTGAAATCGCTCTTGGAGGAACAGCTGTTGGAACTGGACTAAACACTCCAAAAGGTTACGATGTAAAAGTGGCGGAATATATTGCTCAATTTACCAATCATCCTTTTGTTACTGCAGAAAACAAATTTGAAGCACTTGCAGCACACGACGCAATTGTAGAAACACACGGAGCTTTAAAACAATTAGCTGTTTCCTTAAATAAAATCGCTAATGATGTTAGAATGTTAGCTTCAGGGCCACGTTCTGGAATTGGCGAAATTCATATTCCTGAAAACGAACCTGGTTCTTCTATTATGCCAGGAAAAGTAAATCCGACGCAATGTGAAGCTTTAACAATGGTTTGCGCTCAAGTTATCGGAAACGATATGGCAATTGCAGTTGGAGGAATGCAGGGACATTATGAATTGAATGTTTTTAAACCTGTAATGGCAGCCAACTTTTTACAATCGGCACAATTATTAGGAGATGCGTGTGTTTCTTTTGATGAACATTGTGCACAAGGAATCGAACCAAATCACAAAAGGATCAAAGAATTAGTGGATAATTCATTAATGCTCGTTACCGCTTTGAATACTAAAATTGGTTATTATAAAGCTGCCGAAATCGCTCAAACTGCACACAAAAATGGAACTACACTTAAAGAAGAAGCTGTTCGTTTAGGCTATGTAACTCCAGAAGATTTTGATGCTTGGGTGAAACCTGAAGATATGGTTTAATTTAATGGTGAATTGTTAATGGTGAATTATTAATTATTATCATTCAGATAAAATGATGCATTGTCAGACTGAGCGAAGTCGAAGTTTTTTATGCATAAAGCCCTTAGACTTCGCTCAGTCTGACAAAAAAATAAAAAGCCTGAAATATCAATTTCAGGCTTTTTATTTATAATTTACAATTCACAATTAACCATTATTAACATAGTCTTGCAAATAGCTAAATCTCTCCGTCAGTTTTCCGTTTTCTGTGATTTTAGCGCGTTTTAGAATTCCGTCTTTATCTCCATTGAAGAAAGCTGGAATTACATGTTGCATAAACTGTTCTCCAAAACCTTCGCTAGCATCTTTCGGAATTTCGCAAGGAAGATTATCTACCGCCATAACTGCAACTGCCGCAGGATGAAAGAAATCTACTTCTTTATCTTCTAAAGGAAAATATCCATACAATGGATCTTCAATTGTAGAAGAACGAACTGTACAGGCAATAGGTCCATTAACATCGCAAGAAATATCTGCAACAACTTTCAACTTGCAGTCGCTTGCGTTCAGCATTTCTTTCGTTAAAATCATTGGAGCACTGCTAGCATGAAAATGCCCTGCAAAATAAATATCAGACACTTTTGTAAATCTTTCAAAATCAGATTCGTATTCTTCAGGATGATTTACAAAATCTCTAAAATCTAAAACCTGACCATCTTTTCTTTTATTGTATTCCAGCACATCAAGCTGAACATAAACCGCTTGAGCATATTTTTTTGTCAAATAATTATCAATCGTAATTTCTTTCACTTTAATAGCATCAAGAATTTCTTTTGCTCCACTCCCAACCTTTCCAGTTCCTGTTACCACAAACTTTAGAGCTGGCATTGTGATGCGCTTTAAATGCTTTATCAAATCCTCTTTTCCTGAAAGTGTTTCTGCTTTAGGAAGTTTGAACAGTTCGAATTTAATTCCGAAAGCTCGAATTCCGTTATAAACACCAACCATTCCAGCATATCTTCCAAAACCAATTAGACGATGGTCGTGTTCGTCAACAATTGTTTCGTGATCATATAAATCAATATTTTTTTCTAAAACTGCCTGAAGTAATTTTCTATTATGAGGCTGTTTTTTAATTGTATGAGAAAAAAAGAAATAGGCTTTATTTGGAATCAAGTCTTCTACTGGAACTTCTTTTACGCCAAATAAAACATCACAATCAGAAACATCATCTGTAACCGTAATTCCCATATTTTTATAATCGTCATCCGAAAATATTCTAATATCAGAACTTTCCACTTTTACAGAAGCATCATGATAAAGCTGCTTTAATCTTGTCAATTCATTTGGAGAAAATACTACTCTTCTATCTGGCGGATTTTTTCTTTCTTTTATGATTCCAAATTTCATTTAAACTGAATTTAATATTAAATAATATAACTTTTTAAAACACATTTGTTTCAAATATAACAAATTTAGTTAAAATTTTGTTTTAAAATTTCTATTTAGAATGTTTAAAAACCGTTATAAGCTGAAAAACAAACGAATATATTTTTAAGGTCTTAAAAAAAAGTTAAAAAACACAAATTAACGCCTCAGAAATGAGAATACAACAAAATTGAATTCGATATATTTGTTTTTAAAGAACGATGCAAATGATTTTCCTTAAAAAAACAAAGATACCACAAATACTTTTTTCTATACTAGTTTTAAGTTCATGTGGTAAAGACAAAAAAACTGACACAGCTACTACCCCAATAATAGAAGATACATTACCTAAAATGAAGCCGTTAGGCGAAGAAAAGAAAGTTTCTCAGGCCTATAAAAATTCGGTTGTTGGCAGAATAAATCACTTTTACAATAAAAACTGGCCAAATAACAACATGAACGGAAGCTTTTTAGTTGCTAAAAACGGACAGATTTTATTTGAAAGATATAATGGTTTTGCGAACAAAAATGAAGGGACAAAAATAACGGCTGAAACTCCTGTACAGATTGCTTCAGTAAGTAAAGTTTTGACAGCTACAGCGGTTTTAAAACTGGTAAACGCAGGTAAAATTGATTTGGACCAAAAAGTAAATACGATTTTAAAAACTTTTCCTTACGAAGAATGTACGATTAGAATGCTTTTAAGTCATCGCACAGGAATGCGTAACTATGCTTATTTCACAGATCACGATAAATCGGTTTGGGACAGGCATAACCAATTAACGAATAAAGATATTTTAGACATTTTAGCAACAAAAGATGTTGGTTTAGAATCTAGAACTGGAACACGTTTTAGCTACTGTAATACCAACTATGCAATGTTGGCGCTTATTATAGAAAAAATTACAGGATTGAGTTATAAAGAAGCGATGTCTGAAATGATTTTCAAACCTCTTGGAATGACACATACTTATGTTTTTGACGATGACAAAGACAGAAAAAAGATTGTTCCTTCTTATAAAGGTAATGGTGTAGAAATTGGTTTTGATTATCTTGATAATGTTTACGGAGATAAAAATGTTTTCTCTACAGCTAGAGATCTTTTAAAATTTGATAGAGCAAGACAATCTCCAGATTTCTTGAAACCTGAATTATTGAAACAAGTTTATACGGGTTATAGCAACGAACGTAAAGGAACTAAGAATTACGGTCTCGGAATTAGAATGATTAACTGGGAAACGGGTCAGAACTTCTATTTTCATAATGGATGGTGGCACGGAAATACCTCATCTTATATTACTTTGATGAAAGAAGGTGTAACAATTATTGCACTATCTAATAAAATGACCCGAAACACTTATGCAGTGCGTAAATTAGCTCCGATCTTTGGAGATTACCCTTTTAATTTTAAAGACGAAGAATAAAATAATAATAAAGTCGAAAGTCAAAAGTCTTAAAACAGTTGACAATATAAACTTTATTCTTTTTTAAACATACCAATTATCGAAAAATAAAGAGAAGCAACAGAAAGCAATCTTTTGATTTTAAAAACTTTACAACTTTTTACTTTCACTCTTGGACTTTCGACTTTCGGCTTTACAACTTTTGACTAATTTTTTTTCTGAAAATTTTAGTAGAAAGTAATTTCAAATACCCTAAATTTGCAGACTTATTTTTTGGGGTCGACTGGTTTTGACAGCAAGTCGAATTGAACAGTAAGCACGTCGAGCATTGAGACCTTGCTCGTAAATATAAGATCTCAAACTTTTACACGGCGAAAATAATTACGCTTTAGCTGCATAATCCGAATCATAGTAAGATTGCGCCACGTCTCTACAAGGTAGGGAAGCTGGATTCTCCTGGAAAGCCTTGGTTTGTGGCGTTCCGTTCAGGAGAACCGTAAAAATAAACCTAGATTTCCATGAGCTTCGGGTGGATTTCGAAATTTAAGAAGATAAGTGTTGGGTGGTTGTTTCTGGCCTAGCTCAACATCGAAAATTCAATCAGGAAATAAGCGTGTAGAAAGCTCTTTAGTTGCTTGTTTGGACCCGGGTTCGATTCCCGGCGACTCCACAAAAAAGCCTGTAAACTCTTTGTTTACAGGCTTTTTTTATTCAATTCAAACTTAGATTAAGTCTTATTATCATAAACGACAAATACGGCTTCCTTAGAATACCGCATCTATCAACTAATTCAAATTAAAAAAATTATAGACTTGCTTTCACTTCACCGCAAGTCAGCATATTTTTTGGATAGTATGGATTTTTTATTTCCTTACTATCACTTGTCCAAACTGCGCCTGTCATTGGGCAAACTTGTAAATATAATGTTTCATCAGCAGGTTTGAATTTTGCCACCTGATCCCAATATTTCAGAGAAAGAGACTCAAAAATCTTACGTTGTTTGTTAATATTTTTTGTTACTGTTAATGCTGTTGCCAAATCAATGATTTCTTTTCGTGAAATGGTAGCCTTATTCATATTTTCCAGGTTTAATTTTTTAAACTTGAAATTCTTTAGCGAACTTTTCAAGGCTTCTGCATTTTTAACAACAGCAAGACTGTCTGAAGTTAAAAAGCTATTTTTAAGAGCTAAATAATTCTTTGTGATTTCTTTTTTCTCAGCTTCGCGTTTTGCAACTAATTCAGGAGCTACTTCTTCTTTTGAAGTTAATTGAGCCTGAGCCAAACAGCTAAGAAAAAGGAATGTTACAACTAATAAATTTTTCATGATGTAGGTTTATCTAATTTTGTAATGATTTTATCTATTTCTATTAAAATGCTTTCATAATGATCTTTATTTATTCCTGTTGAAGCATTCATCAGTTTTGCGACATCTGTTTTTAATTTTAAAAGATGCTGTTTTCCATAAAGTCTTACATCACTTCTTTGTGCTGTGTTTGATGCTTTTCCAGGTTCTACTTCTTTTGGCAATAAAAGCATTCCTAGTTTTTCAACATAGCCACGCTGAAAACTTCTTCTGTAATAATCTTGCTTTTCATCTCCGCTAAATTTCACCCAAACTATTTGCTGCACATCATTTAAAAATTCAGGAACAGTATAAGCTTCTTCAGACTGCATAGATTTAAGGCTAATATTATAAAGCATACCAGAACTTAATAACATATTCAATATCTGATTCTGTTGATCTGAAATTTGATCTTCTCTTTTTAAAGCAATAAGATCATCGATTTCCTGCGGATACATCCAAAGCGGCGCAACAAACAATTGTCTTCCTAAATAATCAATTGCAGCTTTTATTTTTGCTTTAGGAACTGGTTTGTAAACTGCTCCTTTTTCATCAACAGTTCGTTTTGTAACATAATTGTTTCCAATGTATTTCAGAACATGATACAAGTACAATCCGTACTGCCTAACTACTGCTTTATGCATATCTGCTAAATTATCGTAAGGATCATTTGGCTGATAAGTCCATTCAATCAAATGAGGAACTACACGTTTTAGATTTTTAATTCCGTAATCGCTGGCAAGTACCGCATCGTCTCCAAGATCTTCTGCTTGACTGCGCGGATCTTCATCTTTACCTTCTCCACCAAACCATAATTTCGGATTTGCTGTTAAACTATCTGTAGTTAATTTAGCTAGTAAATTCTCTTCTTCAAACTCATCTTTGGCATTTGGATAATATTTATAACCCCACTGAACTGCCCATTTATCATAACTTCCAATACGCGGATAAAGACCTACTGGACTAATATTATCTTCTGGCTGTGCTACATAATTAAAACGGGCATAATCCATAATAGAAACAGTATGTCCGTTTGCTTCTACCCATTTTTTATCACGAAGTTTTTCTACTGGAGTAGCACTACTCGCTCCCATATTATGACGAAGACCAATTGTATGTCCGATTTCGTGTGAAGAAACAAAACGAATTAATTGTCCCATTAATTCATCGTCTAAGTGCATTTTTCTTGCTCTAGCATCTAACGGTCCAGCCTGAATCATGTACCATCTCTGTACCAATTTCATTACATTATGATACCAGCCAACATGACTTTCCATAATTTCACCGCTTCTTGGATCGCTAATTCTTGGCCCGTAAGCATTTGGTGTTTCAGAAGCTAAATATCTTACTACAGAATATCGCGCATCTTCCAAACTCATTGTTTTATCATCTTCTGGCCATTCTTTACCTACAATTGCATTTTTAAATCCGGCAGCTTCAAAAGCTTTTTGCCAGTCGTTTATACCTGCAATTAAATAAGGTCTCCATTTTTTTGGTGTTGCAGGATCGATGTAGTAAACAATTTGTTTTTTTGGTTCGACCAATTCGCCTCTTAAATATTTTTTAATGTCTTTGTCTTTAGGTTCTAATCGATAACGTTGAATAATGAACTTTTTTTGTGCGCGTTGTTCATCGTCATCAAATAGAACATATTTATTAGCAAAATAGCCTACTCTTTCATCAAAAAATCGTTTACGCATTGGTATTTTCGGAAGCAATACTATAGAGGTATTTAATCTTAACGTAATGCTTCCGCTGCTTGCGGTAGAACTGGTATAAGTTTTTGTAGTTTTAACTTCAATATTAATCGGATAAGTATCTATAGTTTCAACAAAGGATTTATCATCTGCGAGAGAAGTTAATTTTTTTTCAGTTTTCTCAGAGCTTCCAATAGAAAACATCGCATTATCTTTCTTGAAAGAATCAGTTACATCAATAACAACATTTCCGTTATCAGGATTGGTTGTTTTTATTGGAAAAGCCGCTACAATCGGATTTTCGTTACTGCCTGCTAATGCTTTTGCCAGCATAGAATCGGCAGAACGAACATCTTGTCTGTACTGCAATGATCTTAAAAAAACAGTGTTATTTGTTCCTTTTTCAAAATAAATAGTCTGCTCGTTAGCTTTTTCACCACCAAAAATTCCCATTCCTTCTGGAGTAGACAAATATCGCGTTACCACCAGCATATATCGGTTAAACAAACTATCTGGAATTTGGAAGTAATATTTAGTATCGACTTGGCTAACAGTAAAAAGTCCTGATTTGTTTTTAGCTTTATCAGTAATAATTTTGCTATAAGCCTGCATACCTTTTGGTTGCGTACTTGTACTGTCGGCTTTTTTTTCTGGAGTTTGAGCAAAACCATGCTGCCAAGAAGACAGCATGATTAAGAATATAATTAATTTTTTCATTGGAATTAAAACGGAACTTGTTCGTCTGTATTTAATGTAAGTTTTGGATTTTTTGTCAAGGCAGACAACGGAAACGGTATAATGTATAATCTTGAATTAGGCTGTAAAGTGTACGTTTTCTGCTCAACTGTTTTATTAACAATTGGAAATACTCTCGTAATTGTCTTCGCATATTCTGACTCCGTATTTAATCGTTTTAGATCAAAAAATCGGTTAAAACCAAAAAGCAATTCTTTTCTTCGTTCATTAATAACCAATTCCATTGTTTCTTTTCTTGTAGCTGGAACATCTAAATTCACAGTTCCAGATAAAATACGTTTTGCTCTTAAGGTGTTTAAAACATCTACTGCTTCATTAAGCTTATTATCTCTTGCATAACATTCAGCAAGCATTAAATATACTTCTGTAGTTTTCATACCCACTGTTGGATAAAAAAACTTCGTATACTGAGTTCCCCAATATGCAGTGTTTGAACCTTGATCTAAATTGGTTGTACTTGTAGTATTAAAAAACAAATTAAAACGAGCATCATTAATACCAAATAGAGTTCTCAATTCTGGACTGATAATGTAAAGTTGTCCAAAGTTCATTTCGTTATAACCATTCATATACATATAACTTAGAACTTCTACATTATCTGCAGCAGGCACAAAAACAGTGCTTGGTCCGCCCTGCGCATTATAAGCAACCATATCAAATATTTGATTGTTATAGCTTAAAGATTTTTCGGCTGCCGCTTGAGCGCTTGCAATTTCACGTTTGAACAAATGAACTTTAGCTTTGAATGCATAAGCAAATGCTAATGACGGATGGTAAACATCTGTTGGTTTTTCCTGAAGATATGGCAACGCTTCTTCAATATCTTTTTGAATAAATTCATAAACCTGCGCTACAGTCGATTTTGCTGGCTCTGCTTCTAAATCGAATTTATCCATGATGCAAATTCCTCCATCAGTAGCAGCAGTAGCCGGATCGTAAGCTTTCGCATAATGATTCACTAATAAAAAGTGATCGTATGCTCTATAAATTTGAGCTTCAGCTTTTGCTAATCGCTTTATGCTTTCGTCTCCTTTACTATCATCAACTAATGAAATAATAGTATTCCATCTGTTGATATAAGTATAGGCTTGGTTGTAAAAACTTGAACCGGTCATTAATGAAACTCGGTCTACGCTTTCATCAAAAGTAAAATTAATGATATCGATGTTTGGCGTTTTTCCAATTACATTTGACTCTTTCATCCATTGATCGTCTGATAAATATTGAAAGTTACTAATTGGATAACCTCTTCCTGGCAGTGAAACTAAGTCTAGGAATTGTTCTGGTGTTTCAATAACTAAAGCTCCTTTTGGCGTAACATCTGTGTAATCGTCACAAGATGTTACAGCGAGCATCATAACTGATAATAGTGTAATATATAAATGTTTCATTTTTTTAAAGAGTAAGATTAAAGCCAAATAAATACGTTTTCGGCAATGGTAAATTACGTGTGCCAGAATTTGCGCTATAAACTTCTGGATCGATACGATTGCCAGCAGCACTCCAATACCAAATATTATTCATTTGGAAAGTGAATTTAGCTGAACTCATTTTTATTCTATTTGCAAAGTCTTTAGGCAAATTATAGCTCAATGAAATGTTTCTCAATTTGATGTAATCGCCATCAACAACATTTGCGCTTGAATTTCTCCATTGGCTGCTGATTGTTGTAGCATAATTTCGAACACTTTCGTCTAAATCTACATATAAACGGGTATTTCCATTTGGATTAGCATCTGTGTAACGGTCTGCAATGCCAGAAAGGTTCACAGCATCTGAATCCATTGCTAAAACTTCTTTACGCATGACATTTCCTCCAGAGAAAACAAACAAGAAATTTAAATCGAATTGTTTATAAGAAAATCGCTGAGACAACGAACCTGTATAAGTTGGTGTCAAACTTCCCATATTTACTAAAGCATCTGGATTTGTAACCGATTTTATACTGGTTGAAATTGGATTTCCATTTTCGTCAAAAGTGATTGACGGATTTCCCTCTTCATCCAAAATATATGGATATCCATTAACAGTTCCGCCATATTTGTAAGCGTATAAACTATTGTATGCTTCGTTTTCTAAAAAGTAATCAATTGGTGAACTAACATAAACAGAAGCCGTTGATTGTGCTCTTGTTACTTTTTTTACGGTTGTTTTGTTAAATGCTAAAACTGCATTTGAAGCTATTTTAAAGCTACCATTATTAAACCATTCTGAACCTAAAGTAAATTCAACACCTTTGTTCATTAAAGCTCCTGCATTAATTCTTCTTGATAATGCACCAACTGTAGGATCTAAATCTGTTGTTGCCAATAAATCAGTGCTGTATTTACGGTAGATATCAATAGTACCATTCAGCTTCGTTCTGAACAAACTATAATCAATACCAAAATTGGCGCTCTGTGTTTTTTCCCATCTCAACATTGGGTTTGGCTGCGATGTAATATTGGTATATTGCAGAGATTGATATAAGTTATCGTTTTTGATAGTCGCTGTAATATAAGGAGTTGTACTCTGATCTATATTTCCGTTAATACCATAAGTAGATCTTAATTTCAGCATACTCACCCATTTTACCTCTCTCATAAAATCTTCATTGCTTATATTCCAACCTAAACCAGCTGACCATAAAGGACGGTTTTTGTATTTCGGATCCACTCCAAATAAATCTGCTCGATCTACACGGTAACTTCCTGTAATGTTATATTTAGATAAATAAGTATAACTCGCTGTACTAAACATCGAAAAATAACGGTGTAAAACTTCTGTTTGCGTTCTTGATAAAGCAGCCAAAGTTCTGTTGCTTCCATAGATATAACTTGAAACTCCAGTTTGACTAAGCAAAAGGTTGTTTAATACTGAAGAACTTAATGTTACAGGATCATAACCATATCGTAATTGTTCAATAGTTCTTGGAACAAAAGTTTCACGCATTTCAAAACCTGCTAATGCATTTACAGAATGTTTTCCATCACCAAATTCTTGATTAAAATCTAATTGATTTCTAAAAGAATAATTACTTGCCTGACTGCTAGATTGTTTGTATCGTCCTCCTGCTGAAAAACCATCTACATAGGTATAAGTATTTGTAGTCGGATTATAGCCTGTCAAAGAATTAATAGCCATACGCATTCTGTACGAGTCAACAGCGTAATATTGTTCGTTATCATTTCTTCTTAATTCATATTGAAATTGCGAATTAGCGCTTAAGCCTTTCCAAATTTTAGCTTTTATGTTGGCAAAAGTTCTTAAGCTTAATGAATTTTGTTTTTCAATACCTTCTTGAAGCGCATCTAAAACATTAAATTCTGTTGATTTAAAACCACTTAAGCCTGCTAATTTTTCAGCTACAGCAGGATTAATAACACTACCAGAAGTAAAACCATCACTAATACCTACAAATGGCGACATTACAAGGTTTCCGTTATCATCAGTTATACGCTCGTATCTTTTTTGGATATCATAATTTCCAAAAGCAGCATCGGTAACATCATCATTACTATAAGTTCCGTTTACTCCAAATGTAGCGTTTAGCCAATTATTTATTTGAAAACTGCTTTTAGCATAAAGGTTAAATGCTCGACTGTTATTAAATTTTATACGATCTTTTGATTCGTCATAATTAAGAGAAACATAAGTATTTTGTTTACTTGTACTACCCGAAAATGCAATATTGTAGCGTTGTCTTAACTCATTTTGCCAAACATTGTCACGATAATCTTTTATGTAATCGTTTTTTCTCCATTGTGCAATAGTACTATCGTAAGTAGCATTATCAATTTTCCCTTCTTCTAAATTTCTGTTCAATTGATAAAGCGGACTGTAATATTTCATACTGCTGCTTCCAATATCTCCATAACTGCTAAACATTGTAGATGTGTCTGCAAATCTGGCTCTTTCTCTATCGTAAACTGCCTGCTCAAAATCGATCAATTCGCTTGTAGAAGCATAATTCATATCTCTTAAATTAGGCTTTGTAGAAATAAAGAAATCCGAATTGATACTAACTTTTAATTTACCATTTCCTTTTTTGGTAGTTAAAACAATAATACCATTTGCTGCTCTCGAACCATAAATAGAAGCCGCCGCGGCATCTTTTAGAACGTCAACACTTTCAATATCATAAGGATTAATATCATCCAAACTTAATTCTGTTGGCAAACCATCAATTACCAAAAGCGGAGTGTAACCAACTTGAGAAGAAAAAGTTCCCATACCTCTCAATATAGGTTTATCAGAGTCAGATCCAGTTACATTTTTTTGAAACATCAAACCAGCAACACGTCCTTCAAGCGCACTTGATAAATTTGAATTGATATTTTCGTTTAATGTCTTTTCGTCAACTTTAGAAATTGCTCCAGTAAAATTACTTCTTGCAATAGTTTGGAAACCAGTAACAACAACTTCTTTCATTGTCGAAACTTTGTCATCAACAACAAGCGTCATTTCGCTGCGCCCATTGATTGAAAAAGTTTTTTTCTCGATAGTTAATCCAGAACAATCCAGTACTCCAGTTGGAGACACTTTATCAAAAGCAAAACTTCCGTCAAAATCTGTTACGCTGGTTCTATTTGTTCCCCAAATAGTTACCGATACACCTGGAAAAGGTTCATTTCTATTATTTACTACCTTTCCTCGTATATCGATTAGTCCGTTTCCCCGCTCCTCCTCTTTTGGCGCAGTTACCACAATCGTTTGATTTGCAAGGTTATATTTTACACTTTGATTTCTAAAAATTTGATTTAAAGTTTCATTCAGACTAGCATTCTTAACATTAATAGTTACAGGTCTTGAATCCTTAAGCAATTTCTGAGTATAAAAAACTTCGTAATTGGCTTGTTTAGCCACTTCTTTTAGAACTTTTTCAAGAGGTGCCTCTTTAAAATTGATGGTAATATTCTGAGCTTGGCTTGTATAACTGCAAAACAACATAAACAAGGCACATAATAGAGTCAGAAAATTAAATTTAGGAATCTTTTTTTTAGTTTTTTTGTAAGGTTTTTTTGGTTGTAAATTAAATTTCATACATTTACATTTGGTTATAGTTAAACAATAGTGGACAACTTATATTGGCTATAAACTTTTACAACAACCAGAAGCATCGCAACTGCCTCTGGTTTTTTAGTTTATAGACTCAATATAATCGGTTAAATAAAAGATCTTACGGATAAACAATAATCGTTTTTCCTTCGACCCTAAATTTTATATTACTTAGCTCAAGTACTTTTAATACTTCAGACAAATTTTTATTTCTAAATGTTCCTCCGTTAAATCTCACGTCTGAAACATCACCGCGGTATTCGACTTTAATTCCATACCAGCGTTCTAATTGTTTCATTACTGATTTCAAGTCGGCATTATCAAATTTAAATCGGCCATTTGTCCAAGCAATTGCTGCTTCGGTATCGACTTCTTTAACTGTAATTTTAGTCGAATTCTCTGTTATATTAGATTGCTGACCTGGTTTTAAAATTGCTGTCTGATTTCTGAAAGCAACCGCAACACTTCCTTCCAATAAAGTTGTTTTTATAATAGCTTCATTATTATAAGCATGAACATTAAAATGTGTTCCTAAAACTTGTATCTTCTGATTATCTGATTTTACGATGAAAGGTTTGCTTTTATCTTTAGCAACTTCAAAATATGCTTCTCCTTCTAATTCTACGGTTCTTTCATCTCCATTAAATTGTGTAGGATATTTGATAGAAGAAACTGCATTTAAGAATACTTTAGTTCCATCTGCCAAAACAATATTATATTGTCCGCCTGTTGGCGTAGAAAGTGTGTTAAATGAATTTGCATTTTCTTTCGAAGAATCAGCGTTTGGATTTATCACATAAGTAATTACTCCATTAGCATCCATTTTTATTGTAACCTCATCTTCTTCGCCTTCTTTTGCAATAATATCTTTTGCAGATACATCAGACAAAACAATTTGTTTTCCATTAGAAAGCGTTAAGATTCCTTTATTTCCTCCAGGTGCAATGTCTTTAGGTTTTTCAACAACTTGAATTTTTTCTTCTTCTTTTACTTCCGATTTTGTAAAATAGAATATTCCGCTACCTAATAATAAAGTAACAGATGCTGCAACAGCAACACGCGGCCAAAGACTAACCACTTTTGCTTTTTGTGCCAATGGCAACTTCGATTTCAAATGTTCGTAACTATCTTCCAGTTCATATTCGCTAAGCTGTCTGTTACTATTTGAAGCTTTATGTAAATACCATGCCTCAAGTTTGTCCTTATCTTCATTAGATAAAGTTCCTTCTTGGTATTTTTGCAGCAATGCTAAGATTTCTGATTCATTCATAATTACAACACGAAATTTTGTCCCGTTTTAAATAAGACAGTTAGAAATGGGTTTTGTCATAGGCAATGACAAAAAAAAATTAAAAAAATATTATTTTATAATTAACAGATTAAGAGCTTCAAAGCCTTTATTTCTATTAATGAGTACATTACAAACAGAATGCATCAAAAAAAAATTATCGAAAAATTTGCAATAATTTTACCAGATAAAAACATTAAGCGCGGTTTTTAGTTTCTCACGCAGAATTTTTACTGAATTGTAAACTTGCTGTTTTGCAGTTTTATCTGTTATATTCAATTGATTTGAAATTTCGTCATACGAAAGCTCTTCTACTTTTCTTAGCAGAAATACTTCTCGCATTTTTTCAGGGAGTAAAGCAATTTCTTTTGCAATAATGGCTTCTAATTCTTTTTCTCTAAGTTTAGAATCTGCGAAGACATATTCGTTTTCAATAAAATTTGAAATAGAATCGGCATAACGCGAAACCACTTTTTCGTGAGCGATATGATTAAGAATTCTATTTTTTACAGCTTTGTATAAATAAGAAGAAAGAGATCCAGTAACCGCCAATTCGTAACGTTTGTTCCAAAGTGATAAAAATACTTCTTGAACAACATCATTTGCTTCATCATGTCTTCCAAGCAATTTATAAGCATGATTAACGAGAATTCGGGAATACCTTTCGAAGATTTCTGTATAGGCCAATTGATCATCTTCTTTAAGAAGATTTAATAGAATATGATCAGCATATTTGCTATAAACAGACATTAATTATTAAAAAGTGAGGATCAAAAACGCAATATTAAACATTTTTTATGTTAAAAGCCAAAACATTATTAAGTTTTAAAAAGCGCAAAGGATTTCGTTAACTTTTTTGCATAAATTTCAATATGATTAATCTTAATAATATTGAATTGCAGGATTATAGTTTCAAAAAAACCGATTTCATTTTCATCAAAACACAAAAAAAGCCTGTAAATTATTTTACAAGCTTTTCCTTTATTTTACTCTAATTCTTTCTTAAGATTTTTTTTGAGACGTCTAGTCCAATAGGTCAGATATACAACACCTAAAATTATAATCAGTATATCAAATTTCAAGATTTGCGGTATGCGCATTATGAGATCGTTATAATAACTTCCTCCAATAAGAGCCCCGCTACCAATTCCAAGTTCCATCGAAATATACATTGTTGCAACCGCTTTTCCTCGGTGATCTGGATTACTCAAATCAATAGTCCAGGCGCTGATCGCTGGCGATAAAATTCCAGTTCCAATTCCGTAAAACCCTGCTCCTACCAAAAGCATTTGAATATTTCTGCCTTCGCTAATGACAAAAAGCGCAAAAGCTGTAATAATTAAACCTGCAAATATTACGCTTGTACGTCCGTGCCTATCTGAAACTTTTCCTGCAAAAAAACGAACTAAAACAGACGTCACCGTAAAAGCGGTAAAAAACAGCCCTTTGTTTTGTGCGCCAAGATGTTCGCTCCAATCGGGAATTAAAGTTAATATTAATCCGAAAGCGGTATAAGATAGAAAAGTTATAATTCCGGCTGGAAATACATTTCTATCCACGATATCTTTTCTGCCAATAATGAACATTGATTTATTTAATTTCTCTTTTACTTTCAAGGTTTCTTTCATATTCATTACAATAATAATAGATAAAAAAGCCAGAAACGACGAACTGTAAAACATAACATTCATTCCGTAAGCATTTACAATCATACTTCCTACTGCTGGACCAAGTGCCCCTCCAATGCTGAAACATAATCCATGCATTCCGAGTGCTTCTCCCCATCTTTTCTGCGGAATAATATCTGCTACATAAGCCGATGTTGATGTTGGTTTAAACCCAGTTGAAAAGCCATGAACCAAACGCAGAAATAAAAATCCTGAAACTGAACTTAAAATTGGATAAAGAAATCCGCATACCACACATACCGAAGATCCAATTGCCATAACAGGAACACGTCCCCATTTGTCTGTTAGCTTACCGCTAAAAGGACGAGAAATTGCTGCTGTTAATGTAAATAAGGAAATAATAAGTCCTTTGTATTCTGCACCTCCTAAACTGCTTAAATAATTAGGAAGTTCTGGTATCATCATATTAAAGCTTGATGAAAACAATAGGGAACTCAAGCAAAGTAAAATGAATTGTAAGGTATAAATTGATTTTTCGTTTTGTGACATTATAGGCAAAAAAATAGAGAATTATAATTTGTATTTTTTAGAATAATTCCAATTGATTATTCGGATTGTTTGGTTTCTTTTTTGGAGGCTTTGCATCTCCAAAAACGGTCTTTCCTCCATATTTATAAGACTCTTCTCTTTCTCTTTGAATTAAAGCATCAAAATTAGAATTGGGTGTAAAGCTTTCTTCTGCTTTTCGCGAAATTTCAGATAATTTATGGATCGCATTTATTTTATCGCTGTTGCCAATTTTAGCACGATTGATTGCTCTTTGCAAAGTATCGATTGTTTCGTCATAAATTTTAACAGGAACAGGAAACGGATGTCCGTCTTTTCCTCCGTGGGCAAATGAAAAACGTGCAGGGTCTTCAAATCTAGTTGGAGTTCCATAAATTATTTCGCTAACCAAAGCTAATGATTGCAAAGCTCTTGGTCCCATTCCTTTTAAAAGTAAAAGTTCTTCAAAATCTTCTGGCTTATTTTCATGAGTTGTCCAAAGCATTGCTCCAAGCCTTTTCATGTTCACATCTTCCATTCTTACATCGTGATGCGCTGGCATAGAAAGATGCTGCATTTCTTTTATAATTTTTGTTGGAGATTCTTTTACCAACTCTAAAATTCCTTCTCTAGATTTCGTTGCGGCATCGGCAGTAAGATTTAAAATATTCCCTTGATTTTCGCCATAAATAAAAGTATGCGGTTCATTTATAAAAGACTTCAAATCTTGTGAATGCCAGTGGTATCTTCTTGCCGTTTTAGAATTCGGATTCATTCCCTGCTGAATTACAGCCCATTGTCCTTTATTATCAACAATAAAATTATGCTGATACAACTGGAATCCGTCCTGAATGGCTGTATTATCGACTTTTGCTGTTAGTCGGCTGCAGCTGGCAAGATTAATTCCGTCAAGACCTGTTTTTTCTCCCACAAATAAAAGTTCTTGGGGCGTTAGCATAGAGTGTTTTCCTTTGCCTCCGCAAATGTAAATTCCGAGTTCTTTTGAATGCGGATTTACAGCTTTTTTTAATGCGCCAAGCACAGAAGTTGTAATTCCAGATGAGTGCCAGTCCATTCCCATAACTGCACCAAAACTCTGAAACCAAAAAGGATTACTTAATTTACTTATAACTTCAGCAGTAGAAAATTCCATTGCAATGGTTTCTACAATTGCAAAGCCAAGTTTAGACATTCGTTCGGCAAGCCATAATGGAACATGTCCATAATGTAGAGGAAGATCTGCCGTGCCTGAACGTTTCATTTTCTAAGATTTGTATTTTGCAAAAATACGCAAAATACTATAAAGCATTTGTTTAAAAAGCAGTTCAGCTTATCAAATAAAAAAAGCCTTAAACAACAAGTGCTTAAGGCTTTTTCGCAAAAATGAACTACTTATACGATTACATCATAAAAAACAAAGCTCTCTGAAGCACTTCGAGCTCTTTTTCATGCATTTTATTTTTACCGAATTTCTTTTTAGATAGTTTTGGAAGTAAAGATGCGGGTTTTCTTAAATACATTTTCAAATCTTCAAAAATTTCCGTTTTATTTTTTGAAGCATCAATTAATAGTAAGTCTTTGATTTCTTCTATCATAGATAAACCATTATACAGATGCTTACTGAATAAACAAACTATAAAATTTGAATGTAACCCTCCTAGTTCGAAAAAATCCAACAGCTCTGAATATTCATATACTACAAATACAGAATGATCAAAGTTCGTTGCTTTATTTTCATTTTTCAACAAAAAGGAATCCTCAGAAAATTCAAATTCATCTTTAAATTTTCTTTTAAACATTTTTAGAAAAACTCCTTTATTATCGCGAACTAAAACTCTTTCTTTTTTAACCATCACTTAAAAATTAGCATTTATTTTTCCTACAATCGATTATAACACACATTGTTTGAGCTTCAGCATGATCTCATACCGAAACTCCATAGAAATAAATAATCCTTATGTTCCTTCGAATAAGGAACCAAAAGATATATTTATAACTGAACTTGAACTTTACTCCGCTTTGGAGTAAAATGACCAGATCAGTAAACAAACGCCTATATGTAAACGAACTTTTCAAAAAATTAAATTGATGATTAATCACAAACCGACGTGATTGAAAATTTTGGAATTAAAGTTTAAAACGAATTAAATAATACAAATCAATAATAAAGGATGATAGAAAAGATTGTCTGCACTAGTTTTAAGACTGCCAATTGCAATCAAAAAATGCAAATCAATAATTTAGGAGTATAAAAGAATGTTTTACTACAATCTATAATTTAAAATAAATCCAAAAGTATTGAGCTCGATAACTTAGTCGTGCCCAATACTTCCGAATTTAAATTATAATCGCGTAAACTTTTAACTACTGTTTATTTTACTTGTTGTAGGTGTTTAAGTAAAAAATGAAAGTAACAAATAGGATTACTTTATTTCATGTAAACAGTAGGCTTATTGGATTTAATCCACAAGCAATCAAGAAAAAAATCTAACTAAAAATAATAAATACTAAACGCCAACATTAACATTTGGAGTTTCAGTAGAACTCAAAGTTTTTAGCTTTTTAATTTTATCATTCAATTTTAGAACTCTGTCCAATTGTTTTTGTTGAATAGTATATTTAGTATAGTACTTATACCACTCTTTTCCGATAAAAAAGGTTGTCACAGAAACTCCTGTAAGCAAGCCTATTAGGTAATTATTAATATCCATGATTATTAGTTTATTAGTTTAATTTTAAGTTTAATATTTAGTTTATTTTATTAGTTTAAAAAGCATTTTTATCTCCTTTTAGAGTTACAATAACAGTCAAAAAACAAATTTTAATGTCTTTGATTAAGCTCCATCGTTGCACATATTCGATGTCTGTTGTAACGCGTCGTTTCATATCAGATACTCTTTTGGTTTCTCCTCGAAGACCCGAAACTTGAGCCAAACCTGTGATTCCTGGTTTTACAAAATGTCGTACCATAAAATTATTAATGTGATCATTGTAATCTGATGTGTGTTTAATCATGTGCGGACGTGGCCCAACAACACTCATATTTCCAATCAAAACATTAAAAAATTGCGGCATTTCATCTAAACTTGTTCTGCGAATAAATTTTCCGATTGGAGTAATTCTACTGTCTCCTTTTTGAGCCTGCTTACTTTCATCGCCAGAATTCATATACATACTTCTAAATTTATAACACCAGAAATGCTGATTCTTTTTACCTGTTCGCATTTGTCTGAACAGAACCGGTCCTTTACTTTGTTTTTTAATAATAATGGCTAATAATGGATACAGCCATGACAAGATGAAAACAATCACCAAAATGCTGAAAACAAGATCGAATATTCTTTTTGCCAATCGATTATAAGCATTTTGTAAAGGTTCGAAACGGGGCTTTATAACATGAAAATTATTTAAATGTGTCGAGTTGAAATGTTTTTTTGAAATGGAAGAGAAATCTGGAACAAATTTCAAACGCATACAATGTTTGTCTCCAAGCTCAAAAAAATCATTCAAATCTGAAATAAAATCAGGTTTCGAAACGATATATAATTCATTAATATCATCATTAGATGCTTTGTGGATTGCTGTACATAAGGCTTCTGTAAAATCTCTGTTGTTTGTGTACTCAACCGAAGAGTTTTCGTTAAGAATACCAACAAAATTGATAAAGAAAGAATTACTTTCTAAATGAGAAGCCAATTCGATACTGGTTTTATTAAATCCCCAGATTGCAACAGTATATTGCTTAAAAACCCACCCTTTTATTTTTCCAATCACAAGCGTAAACAAGATTCTTGACAGCAAGAAATAAGACAATAGAAAACTCAATTGAATTAGATTTGCCTTTGTGCCAAAGAAATACAAAACATCATCTTGAAAAATGAAAATGTAACTGTGCCATAAAACTCTTTGTGTAAAGAAAGCACGCCAGCTGTTTCGGAAAAATTCATCTAAACTAAAAAGAACGTCTACTCTATACAATTGAAAATAAGTAACTGAAAACAACCAACTTAAAATTGTAATCGGAATCATTTTATTAAGAAACAAAGCATTCCAGCCAACTTTTTCTTCAATCGCAAAATTCAAAAATATCATTGTGCCAAGTACCATCGCAATCATGTCTGCAAAGGCACAACACATTATGAAAGTAAATTTATGTCTGTTTCGCATTTTTTATCTTTTTCAATAAATTATAACCTAATGCTCCAATTAAACTTCCTGCAATTCCATAAAAAACATCCATAAAATCAGGGCTTCTTCTTTCTATTATAAATTGGCCTCCTTCTGCTATACATGCGATCACTCCTGCAATACCAATATTTTGTATAAAACTTAAATTTTTAAAATAATCCACATTGTTTTCTGTATATGCTTCTAACAAAAAACCTACAGCTAAAAAAGGAACAGCAGTGCGCAAATTGTAATAATGATTGCTCCAATTTAAAAGCCATCTTGGCAAATAGTGCTCACTCGTAAAACCAGGATCAGGCAGCCACGAAAAATAAAAAACGGCACCAACAACGAAAAGCAATAAAACCAGAACTATTTTATGAATCATTTTATACTATTTGATTTCAGTACATTTTAGGCCTCTTTTATTTTAAGACCTCTTTTATACCAGGGTTTCTTTATTCCAGATTCTTTATACTGATAACCATAACTTACGCCATAATTATAACCATATCCGTAAGCGGTTTTCAGATTTACTCCGTTTATAACAACCCCGACATTTTTTAACTGACCTTTTTTAATGAAATTGTTTATATGAACTAAATTACTTTTATCTGTATAATCATATTTTACCACAAATACTGTTACGTCTGCCAAATGACTGAAATTTAGCGTATCAGATACGATTTGAACTGGCGCAGTATCTAAGATGATAAAATCATAAAGTGTTTTTGCTTCTTCAATTAAGGATTCAAAATTTGAATTGGTTATTAACTGAGATGGATTAGGCGGAGCTTCTCCTGCGAATAAAACATCAATATTTTTAGAAAAATTATTCTCTTTATGAAGAAACTCTTTCCAGTCATCTGCTTTATTGGCTAAGAAATTTGAAAGTCCTGGCACGTTTCTATCAACATTGAAATAATCATGCAGCTGAGGATTTCTTAGATCGACGCCTATCAGCAATGTTTTCTTATTTAAATTACTGCTTGTTATCGCACTGTGAAAAGCACAAAAGGATTTTCCTTCACCTTGAATAGCTGATGTAAAGAGTACTACTCTTCCTCGATTTTCTTCTTTCCTAGGCAGTAAATAAGATATATTAGATGCTAAAGCTCTCGAAGCTTCTGCAATCATAGAACGAGAAGTAGCTGTATTGTCTAGCTTGTCGTTTGTGCTTATTTTAGGAATATTCCCCAAAATAGGAATATTGCTAATTATTTTTTGGATGTCTTCCTCGTTATGCACTTTGGTATCAAAGAATAAACGAACGTAGGTAATTCCAAAAGGAACCAGCAACCCAAACATAAATGCGCCAAGCATAAATACTTTTGGCTGTGGAAAAATTGCAGAATAATTGGTTTCTGGCGCATTTAGAGTTTTTAAATTTGATTCTAAAATGGCGCCGTTTAAAACTGCTTCTTCTTTCTTTTGTAATAATGCTACATACGTTTCTGCTTTTAGACTAAGATTGCTATTGATTCTCCCCAATACTTTATCGTTTGTTGGAATGCTTTTTACTTTTGCTTCAGCAATACTTTGTTCTTCTCTATTTACTCTACTGTTTTGATTTAGAAAATTCAAATAACCTTCTAAAGTATTTAAGATTTCTTGTTTTTGAGTTTTCAGCTGCGTCATCAAACTGATGTATGCCGGATTGTTTTTCTGCGCTCTTTCTAAGATCAGCTGGCTTTCCATCAATTTTTGATTGTAATTAACAAGCATTTGATTAACAGTAGGCGAATCTAAATTGTAATCTGTTCCTAAAGTTTGCGCAGGCCCCGATTGTTTAATGTCATTAATTGCAAAAGCAGCTTGTGATATTTGTCTTTCATTAATAGAAGCAGTTTCTTTTTTCTGACTTCTGTCGGCTGTTTTTTCAACAATATAATTGTCCATTACGCCAATATCATTGTTTTGCAGATATCTTTCTTTTTCGCTTTCAATAGAATCTTTTTCTTTGGTAAAACTTTTAATTCTTTGATTCAAATAAGAAACTGTATTTCTAAATACTTTCTGTTTATTGAGTACAATGTTTTTATCCAGTAAAACAATAATTTCGTTCAATATTTTTCTAGAACGGTCTGGAGTTGATCCAATATGTTTTAACTCGATGACACCTTTTGCAGTTTCATCAGATGCGACAAGAAGCGATGATTTTAAGTTTTTTAAAGCAATAGCTGTAGGTTCAAGAGTTACTTTATATTCTTTGTCAAAATAAAGCGACGGATTCTTTTTTGCTTTCGCAGATAATTGGATTTTAAATGGCAAACCTTTTACAGCTTCGTTTCCTTTATATCCTTTAACGGTATAACTGTTTTCGGTATCTGTTTCTGTTACAACAAATCCGTTTTCATTTATTTTAATTTCATAAGAAACTAGTGGAAGCGAATCATTAGAAACTGTTGGTATTAAAGCGAAAGGCAAAACATTTATATAATTGTTCTGAACTGTATAAACCTTTTCGTAATAGCTGTAATTTAAATTCAAATTCTTAACTACGTCCAACAAAAACTCATTAGAAGTCATTAATCTTATTTCGTCTTCTAAATTATCTTCACTACTGCTTTTATCTGTACTGATGGTAATGATTTTTGTTTTGTCTTCTTGTTTTTTGTCAATCAAGATTGTAGCTGAAGTTTCGTATGTTGGCGGAACAATTTTTATAAAAATAAAAGCGGCTCCAACAAATAAAATTAAGCTTAGCAAAAACCAAGGCCAGTAACGTAAATACTTTAAAAATTCTTTTTTAAAATCCATAACTATTTATATTAATTCAGTCGCGTTAATAACAATAAGTGCATTTCTGAAATCCTTACTGTTTTTAATTATTTACAATTAATAAAATCACTGCAGTAAGAGAAGCTGCGATACCCAATACTTGTATCGGATCTTTTATTAAACCTCCACTATTTACTTTCAGTTTATTTGCTTCTACGATTATGACATCGTTTTGTCTTATTCTATAATTCGGATTTGACATCCAAGAAGCACTCGTTAAATCGACATGGAAAACCAAACGTTTTCCGTCTACTTCTCTAATCAGTTTTACATCTTTACGAATTGCAGAATAAGTTAAGTCTCCTGCCAATCCAATTGCATCAAGTAAACTGATTGATTCTTCGCTAAAAGGTTTTACTCCAGGAGCATTTACTTCTCCCAAAATCGTAAACTTGTTATTCAGCACTCTACATTGAACCGTTGGGTTTACCAGATAATTTTCGTTTATAAGACGTTCTTTTATTTTGATTTCTACATTGGCTGGAGTTAAACCTCCAACTTTCACTTCATTCAAAATTGGCATCATAATATTTCCCTGCGGATTAACCAAATAACCTGATAACCTCATCATTTCTACAGATGTTTGTCCATTAGTTGCTGAAGTCATATTAAATGGCGCAGCCACTACTGGATTAATATCTCCAATATCTATTTTTAAGATATCGTTAGGTTGTATTTTAGGCGATGTATAATTTAAAGTTGAGTTTGCATAACTGTCCAAATCTTGTAAATACAGTATTTCTTTCCTGGTAGTACAAGATCCAAGCATTAATAAAATCAATAAAATTATAGGAAAGAAAAATTTCTTCATTTTAATCGGTATATATAGTTTACTTAATACTCTAAATTCTATTGGGATAAATAACTAAAATGAATAGTATTTATCTTTTTTATTAATGAGTAATGTACTGCCTCAAAGCCATACTCTTTTTAAGAAATACAGCCTGAACTGCAGTTAAACCATGATATTTATAGATTTTATAATCTTCATTTAGCACTTCAAGAGCAGTTTTAAAACTGGTACTCATACCTCCCATTCTCATCTTTACAATATACTTGTCGATGTAACTCATCTTGATTTTGTATTTGTACAAGTAGCGAAGCAAAAATTCGGTATCAGACGCTATTTTAAAATCAAGATTGTATAAACCATGTTTATCGATGATATCTTTTTTCAAATAAACTGTTGGATGCAGAGGCAGCCATCCGCCTTTTACTTTTTTAAGACTAAAAACGCCTCCAATTCTATCACGAACCAAACGTTCGTCTGTATCATTGGTCACGTAAACACCGTCACCATAAATACCATCTATCGAAGAATCGGCATTAAAACGAGCTGCAATTCTTGAAATAGCTTTTTTATCAAAAAACTCATCATCAGAATGCATAAGTCCAATTACATCTCCGGTTGCCAGTTTTAATCCTTTGTTTATTGCGTCGTACATACCTTTGTCAGGTTCAGAAATAAATTGGCTTATTTTATCACGATAAGACTCAATAATTTCTTTTGTTCCGTCTTTAGAATTGCCATCAACAATTATGTATTCGATGTCAGGATAATTTTGAGACAATACACTTTTGATCGCTTTTTCAATCGTAGCTTTTCTGTTATAACAGACTGTGATTATGGTAATTCTCATAATAATTACATTTTAAGGTGAAAATTTTTCATAATTATAAGGTAAAGCTAAAACAAAAGAATGCCACTAAAAAAAGTTCTCGACGAAGCACCACAATCCTCGTTAAAACCCTAATTTTTGAATATTAATGTCCTTAATAAGGAAATTTTAAAAAAGAAAATCATTGATTTAACAATAACTTTTCGAAATAACTAATTGTCGAAACCAAACCTTCGCGCAATTGAATTTTAGGCTCCCAACCGTTCAATTTATTTTTTGCCAAAGAAATATCTGGCTGTCTTTGTTTGGGATCGTCTTGCGGAAGATCTAGATAAATAATTTTCGATTTAGAATTGGTCAGGTCAATAATAGCTTGCGCCAATTCTAACATGGTAAACTCATTTGGGTTTCCTAAGTTGACTGGCCCTAAAAAATCTTTTTCAGAATTCATCATTCTTATCATGCCTTCTACTAAATCATCGACGTATTGAAAAGAGCGCGTTTGCAATCCATCACCAAAAATTGTAATGTCTTTTCCCTGCAAAGCCTGAACGATAAAATTCGAAACCACTCTTCCATCTCCTGGATTCATATTTGGTCCGTAGGTATTGAAGATTCTGATGATTTTGATTGCCACTTTATTTTGATTGTGATAATCCATAAATAAAGTTTCCGCACATCGTTTTCCTTCATCATAACAGGAACGAATACCAATTGGATTAACATGTCCCCAATAATTTTCGGTTTGAGGATGTACCAAAGGATCTCCATAAACTTCACTCGTACTGGCCTGAAGCACTTTAGCATTCACACGTTTTGCCAATCCTAACACATTAATTGCTCCCATTACAGAAGTTTTTATCGTTTTTATCGGATTATATTGGTAATGTACAGGAGACGCAGGACAGGCTAGATTATAAATTTCATCAACTTCAGCATAGTATGATTCTGTTATGTCATGGCGAACCATTTCGAAGTAAGGATTATCCAGCAATTCTATAATATTAGATTTTGCTCCAGTAAAATAATTGTCTAAACAAATTACTTCATTGCCCTCATTTAATAACCTTTTACACAAATGAGATCCTACAAAACCTGCTCCTCCTGTTATCAGTATTCTTTTCATTTTTTAATTCTATTTGTTTTTGATTAAATCAATTTTAGTTTGAATCTGAAAAAAGTAATGTGACTTAAAGCGCGCCAGATAAAATCCTTCTTTGCCATCTAAAAAGCCTAATTTTAAAAAGTAAGCGCCCATAAAATATACAACCGGAAGTAATCCTGTATTAAGAAGGCCGTATTTAATTTTTTGATTTAAAGATAAAAGCTCATTTTTAGACTGCTTAAGCTGTAAATATCTTTGTGCTTCCCAGGTAGAATAAGCGTTGTGTTTATCGATATAATGCTCTAAATTTCTAAAATCCTTATGAATCACTTTTGCCGAAATAAGCCCAACTTTACCTTCAATAATAGGATGTTCGTGCACTTCCATATCTAAATGGCTCCATAAATCTTCTTCGATTTTTTCATAAGCTCCTTTTGATTTTTTAAAAAGAGCTGACTTTTTAAATCCATAACCATATTTCAGTTTTCGCCCCATGAAATAGTTTTCAAACTGAATTGTATAGCCGTTATAATTAGGATCTTGGGTTTTTATTGCTATTTCATTGACAAATTCGTCAGTAACAAATTCGTCAGCGTCAAGAAATAAAATCCATTCGTTGAGAAGATTTGCATTCTGAAGCGCCCAATTTCGTTTTTTTGGAAATTTTCCATTCCAATTAAACTGCAGCACTTCTGCTCCCATAGCAGTTGCTATCGTTATAGTATCATCGGTACTTCCAGAATCAACAACAATTACTTGAGAAAATCGCTTTAATTTATCCAAACATGATGGTAAATTCTTAGCTTCGTTCTTAACAGAAACGATTACGGAAATAGGAATTTTATTCAAAGCTTCTAGATTTTATAAATTTGGCAGGATTACCCGCTACAATAGTATTTTTCTCGACATTTTTAGTCACTAAACTTCCTGCACCTACAATGGCATTTTCTCCAATTGTCACTCCAGGCATGATAATAGCCCTTACACCAATAAAAACACCTTTTTGTATGGTAATTTTCTTTGTTATTAAATTCATTTCAGGCTTATCAAAAGCATGAGTTCCAGTACATAAATATACTTCCTGACCAACAGTGGCGTGTTCAAAAATTTCTACAACTCCAAGTGTGTAAGCATTGGCACGATCACCAAGACAGGCAAAATCATGTAAAATTAGATTCCACGGAATTTGAATTCTTGCTCTTTGGTGCACAAATGGTTTTCCGTAAATTTTACATCCAAACAATTTGAGCCAAAATAATCTCCAGCGATTAGCGGGTTTTGGTGTCCAACTGCAAAACAATAACCAGACATATTCCCAAAGTATCATTTTAATTCGCTGCGAAAATGACCAAGGCGAATCGTAAGGGGAATTCTGTGAATATTCTTGTTCCATTGTTTTTATTGTTTGATTTTGATTGACTCGAATTCGTTTAAAAATTCAGCCGCTAACTTTTCATTAGAATGTGTCTCATTTACCATCAATCCAGCTCTGGCTAAATCATTGATCCGATTTGGATTTTCTATTAGATCTCTCAAATAGCCATTCAAAATTTCTACTCGATTTTCTACTCGATGATCGAAACACAAACCGTTTTTTTCATGAATTAAAAAATCTTTGAAACAATCTAAATTGGAAACAATCGTTGCACATCCCCAGCTCATGGCTTCTAAAGGCGAAACTCCAAATGTTTCTCCTTGTTCTGCTACCGACGGATAAACAAATATTGAGGCTTTTGCATAGATTTCATTTAATTTCTCAATATCAAAAACAGGCTCAAGAAATCTTACATTGCTGTTTATAGCCAAAACTTTTAATTCGTGCAGATAAGATTCTCCGCCTCCGCCAGTTTCTGTAGAATAAGGCCCTACAATAAGTAACTGCCAGCCTTTAGCATCCAAAGCAGCAAATGCTTCTATTAAAATATCTAAACCTTTTTCTGGATGAATTCTTCCGGTGTAAAGTATTGTTTTTTCTTTTTTCGAAAAATCAATAGTTTTTGAATTTCTAAAAGGCAATGTATTTGGAATCATTACCACTTTATCAAAATATTCTTTTTTGATTTCGTCTTTTATTGCTTTTGCAACTGGGCTCGAATTGGCTCTTAATCTGGCACTTTTTGTGTAAAATTTCATTTGCCCTTTTGGCATTCTAGCCACATCAATCATGCACTTTTTCTTTTGATTAGAAGGCAGAAGAATTGGCAGCCAGAAAGTATTCGAAACAATTATATCTGTGCTTTTTGATATTTTTCGGACTGCTTTTAAAGTGTAAAAAAAATCCAGAACCTTTAGAAAAATTCCTGATGACGGCACTTTATAACCTTTAACTCTTATGTGATTAATTCCGCCATCATTTTCAACATCTAAAAACCCTTTATATGATTTGGAAATATAATTTACTTCGTGCCCTTTATTAACAAATTCTTTTGCCAGACCATACCACATTTTTTCTACAGCTCCGCCCAGCAAGGGAGGTACAGGAAAAAAGGCACCTTGAACTATTGTTATTTTCATTCTTTTACATCGTATTATATAATTCGACCATTTTTTTTCCGACTGTTTTTATATCGTATTTTTTGACAATTAAATCTCGTCCGTGTTTGCCCATCATTTCCAAAAGCATAGTTGGCGCATTAAAAACTTTAAATAAAGCTTTTTCTAAATTTGTAACCGAAAGATCAATCCACCAGCCACATTTGTGTATTTCTAAATCTTCCCAAGGCGTTCCGTGAGTCGTTATTACGGGTACAGCTACCGCCAAAGCTTCAGCCACAACGATTCCGAAATTTTCACTGTGAGTTGGAAGTACCATTACATCGGCAGAGCGTAAAAAATCCCATTTTTCTTCACCGTATTTTGGTCCAACAAAATGTACATTTTCTAAATCTACCGTACTCTGAATCAAACTAATTACATATTCTTCTTCTCCGCTTCCTGCAATTTCGAGTGTCCAGCCTTCTGTGTTACTGGTTCTCCAAGCATCTAGCAATAATTCGATTCCTTTTTTAGGATGAATTCGAGACATGAATATCATTTTCTTTGTCCCATATTTTTCCTTTAATTTTTTAACATCTCTCAAATGAATTCCGTTTGGAATAATATGAATTGGGTTTTTAAAACCAAGAGCCTGAAGATTTTCGGCTTCCATTTGAGCTGTTGCATGAAGACAAAGCGATTTTTTCAAAGCACTTTTTTGGTATAAAAACAATGCGATTTTTTTCTTTATCGGATTATGAGCCAAAATCCAAGGTTCAAGCATTCCGTGTGGCGAAACAATTACTTTAATGCCCAGTTTTTGAGCTTCGTTTTGAAAAGCCCAGTTTTGAGGACTCCAGATTCCGTTAATATGAACAATATCTGGACATTCTTCTTCAAGATAAGCGCGATATTCATTGATTAAAGAAAACCAGCGCGTCATTTTGTTATTGAAAAATTTTATCTGAACGCCTTCAATTGCAATGGGTTCTTTAGAATGTCCTGTCGCAATACTAAATGATGTTACATCTTTTAATACTTTGCTCAAAAGCCGCATATATTCTGTTGTTCCTCCGCCGCTTTTATCAATACTGGCTATATAATGAATTACTTTCATGGTATGGTTGTTTTTTGGTTGTGGGAGATTTATTTTAATAAACAAAGCCTGTTTCTCTATTAAAATATTTATATTCTTTGGGTAACTCTTTGATTTCTTTTGCTGGGTTTCCTCCATATAATCGGTATGGAGTAGTAAAGTTTTTGTTTAATAATGCATTGGCACCAAGAACAGAATATGCGGGTAAAGCTGCTCCGCCTAAAATCGTTGATGCTGTTCCAACAAAACAATAATCGCCAATTGTGATCGGATTGCTGTCTTGAATATTTAATTCGATATTAATGGAATGTGTTAGCAATTGACTAGAATAACCGGCTACTGTAACAAAATTTCCAACTTGAATTATGTTGGTGCAATCTATATGATGATTTTTTGTAATTGCTGAATGTTCGCCAATAATCAAATTTGATTGTCGATCTTTTTGATGTGAAAAATGTTTCGAATCGGTATTGGTTGGAAATCCTGTAATCCAATTGCCGCGAGCAATACTGGAATGTTTTCCTATTTTCAATAAATCTAAATGCACTGCTACATTAAAATTACCAATGTAAGCGTTTGAATCCATAATTAGTTTTTTAGGAAAAACCCAAGAAAAACCAATTCTGGATGATCTGTCAATTTCGTATTTAAAAAATTGGACTAGCATAAATCGCTTTAATGGCCAAGGCGACAAAACGGTTAATATTTTTAGCACTATCATCCTTAATTTTTAATTAATTCAACATATTGACGAATGGTATTATCAAAATCAAATCGTTTTGCATTTTTATAACCTTTCTCTATGATTTCGTCTCTAAATTTTTTGTCTTCGAATTTTCTAAATTGCATTACAAAAGCAGTAGGATCATCAGGATCGGCATAAAGTGCGGCATTTCCTCCTACCTCATCCATCATAGGTGCTTTGTTTGTTGTAATTACAGGAGATCCACAAGCTTGTGCTTCAATTATTGGCCAACCAAATCCTTCTGAATATGATGGAAAAATCATTGCTTTCGATATTGAATAAAGTGCTACAATTTCGTCGTCGCTAGGATTTTGTATGTGCAAAACTCGATTTGAAATTTCTAGTTTTTGAATTAACTCTTGCAATTCAGCATTTAATTTTTCTCCAGCTAAAACTAAAATTCCATTCCAGTCATTTTGCAATTCATACATCATGTTGACAAGAAGTTTTCTGTTTTTGCGTTCCAAATCAGAACCTACGTGCAGAATAATTTCTTTGCCTTTTAACTGCTGATATTTTTTAAGCACTTCTTGAATTTTATCTTCCGGCAAAGGCAGAAATTTTTCAGATACGGCATTATGAATTGTTATCCATTTTTTGTTTCTATCCGGTTTATTATCAATTTCTAATAATTGATTTAATGTAAATTCAGATACCGTTGCCAGTTTTTTTGCGGTGCATAAGGCATTCAAAATTATCCTTTGTAAAACCTGTCCAGATTTTGTTGCATAACAATAAGTGTCTGCAAAACCAAGTCCAGCTCTTATTGCTAAAACATCATGACAAGTTATTATGGTTTTATTTTTAGGCAAAAAATAAAGATAAAAAGCATTCGAATGATCGCAAATATGATAGTTTACGGGTCTTCGCAAAATAAAATTCAGACTTCTGAAAGATAAAAGCTCAATTGGGAAAACAAAGAATTTATCAATATAAGCAAGCCATTTTTCTAAACTAGGTTTATTGAAACTCAGCTTTCTAAATATTTCACGCGGCCGAATAGCGCTAACATTAATTTTTGATTTACTATACCCTTCCGACATTAGTGATTCAAAAATCTGCATGCTAAACTGCTTGTCAGGTTTGTAATTACCAATTAGAATTATTTGAGACATCATAAAACTTCTTTCTGAAATGTATTTTCCTCTTTTTTAATGCTGGCTATAACTAAACCTGCCATAATAACTGCATATCCTAAAATACTTGGCTGCGCCCATTGTCCTTGAGATATTGCGATACAAGCCGCTCCGCAAAGAATAAAAGGAAGCAATTTTTTTTCGTGTGGCAATCTAAAAGCCGTAATCGCCATGCTTAGTGCTAAAACTATACGTAAAACCATAAGTCCGCCTCCAAAAATAATTCCTTGTTCGCCACCCAAACGCCCAAACTCAGTTTCTGAAACTAAAAAGGATGTTTTACCCGTCATCATTTGAGCACCTGCATTTGTTCCCATTCCTAGGTTTCCTGCAAACATTGGCTGATCAAATAAATCTGAAAGTGGACCAAGAAATTCATTTAAGGCTCTTAAAAGAATGGAATCTTTTAAACCTCCGCCATTTACTTTATTTACAGTATCAACACGGTCCATAAATACTTCTGTACCTAAACTAAAAATGCTTGAATATTTTTGAAGAAAAATAAATACAAGCGATAAAACAGCAATAATGATTATTAATTTAAATAACATTTTTCCTGTTGTAACTGAAGCTATTATAGCAAATAAACCAACTATGGCTACAGCTACAACGGCGCCTCTAGAAATCGTTAGCGGTAAAGCAATAATTAAAGAAACGGTGCTTGCATAAAGTAAAATTTTTGAACAACGATCTTTTGACAGCCAAAAGTAAAAGACAAAAACAGAGACTGCAGTATAAAAAATCGATAGTCCAGATATAAACGAAAATGTTCCTGGAGGTCTGCTATATCCCATTGCTCCAGAAAATCCTGCACTTCCTTCTCCTCCAATACCAACATTTATAAAAGCGCTCTGCGGACTTGTAAATTGAAAATAAACAATTATCGTCATTACGATATTTATTGCTAGAAGAAACCTGCCTATTTTCAGCACATCTTCTTTTGTAAAAACCTGACCAATTATAAAAATCACAGGAAAATGAAGCAGCATAATTCTAGCTCCATAAATGCCTACAAATATATTTTCGTGACCAAAAGTAAAAGTCAACGCGAGTCCGAATAATGTAAATATTAGTCCAAAAATGACATAAGAATTTACAAATTTTATACCCTGATATAAAGCTCTTCCAATAATATAAATCGCAATAGGATCGCGTACGACTAATAAAGGCGTAGCCAAGCTAGGTAAAATCCACTTACGCAGAGCACCTTCAAAAATCCAAAGTAAAAAATACATCCAAATAGCTATTTTAATGTATTTATAATCTGATTCTTGTACTTCTACTTGTTCAATAGCTAAATCCATTTTTCCCAATTATTTGTAAAACTTAAAGAAGAAACTGCTTCTGCCATTTCTTGTCCGTAAACCGCCCAAGGTCTAGTTTTAGCTTTGTTCTGAGCTGCAGTTCCTGCTTGTTCTAATATTTCTGGTTTTTCAAGTATCTTGTTAATTACTTCTTTCAATGCTTCAGAAGAACCTGCCGGAACAATCCAGCCATCTTCTCCATTTTTTATTAAATCTGGCCCTGCCGTACGATCTGTTGTAATTACTGGAATTCCTTGTGACATTGCTTCTGTAATTACCAATCCGAAACCTTCAAAAAGAGAAGGAAAAACAAATACATCATGTTCGCGCATGCATGCTAAAACCTGATCATGAGAAAGCGACGGAATCCAATGGTGTTTTTCTAAAGCCGTATTCAACGCCTGACAATTCGGTACCGATTTTTTCCCTACAATCGTTAACTCTACTTTGTCTTGCATTCCTTCAATGGCATCAAATAAATAGGAAATTCCTTTTCGCTGTGATAATCCGCCGATAAACAAAACTTTTAGCTTTCTATCTTTCAGTGGCTGATATTCTTTTTTTTGAGTTACTTCTGGAAAACCATACGGAATCACTTTTATTTCTGATAATTTCCCAGAATAATCTTCCAATGTTTTTTTAGTAAAACTGCTTGCTACAAAAATTACATCTGCCAAAGCCAGCTCTTTATCTTTTTTATGCAGTTTTTTTGATGAATCATTAAATCCTGTAAGCGTACTCGACCAATCTGGATTTATTTCAAATTCTTTCTGCATTAAGGAACGTGCACTTTTCCAATACCCAATTGGGAGATCATAAATACAATAAAGTCCTAATTGTTTTGCTTCTTCAAAAGTAGAAAGCGCGCCATCTTCAAAAGCATATACTCCAGATAATCCGTTTTTTTTTGCTTTCGCTAAAGTATTAGCCACCCATTTATCGTGTTTTTGATAAACTCTGTCAATGCAGAAAAGACCTTTTTCGTGTGAGATTAAAAAATCCAGTTTAGCCTTTGAAGTCAACAAACGTCCAAATTCAAAAAAAGATTTTGATCTTGTATAAGGTTTCCAAGTTGTGTCTAAACTTCTTCTTTTTAAATCTTTTAATTTTGGATTACTTCCTAATTTATATAATACTTGTCCCGGAAATATGGCAATAGACGTAAACAACTTAAAAAGCAGCTGATCTTTTAATAATCCAGTTACTAAGTTTTTTGAATTTGCATTTAAAGTTGGATGAGACACTATTACTTTCATGTTAATGAAATTGAATTAATAAACTGTGTCGCAATGCTTGGCAAATCAGAAACTTCAACTTTATTCAGAATTATATTCAGATTGTTTTTTTCATATTTAATTATTTGCGGTATCACGTATTGTCCTTTTGTTGGAGTCCAATTGCGAGAAATAGAAATCGTATTGATTTGATGTTCTTTGTAAGCTGCATAAACACCGCTTTTTTCTGTCTGGAAATAAGGAGTTGTAGAAATTCCAAAATCACTATCTAAAAGCACTTGAGATATTACATCTTCAGACTGTATGCCCAGCACTTCATAAGGTATTTTGTAACTTTCTAAAATTGTTTTGTAATTGCCTAATTCTGGACCATTATTGCCAATGAAAACAAATTTTATTGGTTTATTAAAAGTGGTATTTTTAATTAAATCATCAATAAAATCTTTGAAAGGAGCTCCATTGTGGATCGTTCCAAATAAAACAAATTGTGCAAATTCTGCTGCTTCTTTTTTAACTGCCGTTAAAGGTATGTTTCCGCATATTGGCAAAATCTGTGCATCGATATTATGCGATTTAAGAAAGAACTGATAAAGCTTATTCTGAGTATTAACAGCATGTGTTCTTGTATTCTGAACAATTTTTTTTGCAATTAACTGCTGTAATTTCCCAATGCATTTATGTCTAAATGAAGACTCTGCATCAATTCCAAGCCATAATTCGTGAAACATAATGTGCCATTTATGATTTCCTCTTATTTTTTTTAAATAAGAAGGCAGCCAGAAAGGCAATCCTTTCGGATTAAAGCTGTACGGAACATATTGCAATGAAATACAATCAGGTTCAAGATCTTTTAGAATTCGCTGCAAGTACACAAAACGCTGTTTATTATCGGCTGCAATTGGAATTCGGTGCACCATTACAGCTGTATCTTCTATTACTTGATTTTCACTAATAAAAAGAGGAGCCTGATGATCGCATAAAGCTAAAATCTCAGCCTTATGACCTGATCTTATCAGCATACCACATAATCTGCGGGTATAATCCCCCACACCATCATTGCCAAGTTCGGCAGATCCGCAAATGAAAAGAATGTCCATTTTTGATTTAGTTATTGGTTTTATAGAAAAGTTACTTTTACAAAAAATTCACCTATCAGAATTTCTTTTTGTTACCAAGAAATTATTTTGATTAATGCTCTTATTTTATTGTGAGATACTTTTTTTATTTTTTTGGTTGTTCGATATGTTTTATTAAAACCTTTATCAATAAAATTGACAAAAGGAAATATGCGAGGGTATTGATTTCTAAATAAGTGCAGGAATTTTTCAATTCCTTTTTTATCTCTCCAGCTGCCGTTTATGAGATGAACAGCGTATGATTCTTTGTCTAAATAAATAGAATTTCCGACTAATATATTGGATGGAAGAATAAGCATATTTTCTTTCAATACTTGTTCTTTATCCTGATAAGTATATCCGTATTTTTCTGCTATTGGGGTAATTACAGAACCTATTATTACTTTTTTTAAATCAATTGTTCCGTCCTTTTCAAATAACTTTAGATTCTGGTATGTTTCGAGGCAATCTTTTATATAAGGATGATTTGGTATCGAAGCAAAAATGGCGCCTTGAACTGCAAAACCAATAATGGGCTCACCTTGCTTTTTAGGTAAAAAAGAAGCGTTTAAAAGCTCTTTTCCTCCTGCTTCTTCAAAATGTCCCGGATGAATTTCATGAGCACTAAAAAAATCATATTCGAACCATGATTCTTTGAAAGTCTTCAATATTTTCACATCTGAATCTAAATACAATCCGCCTTCGGTGTAGACTGCATAAAGACGAACGTAATCTGCAGCAAATGCCCATTTCTTTGCCTGAAATGCTTCTTTTACAAAAGAAACAGAATCAAAATCAAAACTATTTTTATCCCAAACCCGAATTTTACAGTCGGGCATGTGGACTTTCCAAGTAGCAATACATTCTTTTATAAATGGAGGATATTCTTCTCCACTAAACCAGCAAATGTGTATTGTTTTTGGAATCATGATTTTCTTTACTCCATTAGACTTTATAAAATCTTCCTAAGAACTTGCTTATTTTAATTGCCATCTGTTTTTTTCTTATTTCCTGCTTAGAGTGCGCTAAAATTGGGCTTTTCGTATATTCCCAGTAAGCAACATCTTCTTTTCTTGGTATTCTTCCTTTAAAAAGTCTGATAAAGTGATTCACTTGCCAAGGTTTTGAACTTCCTAATGCATGAAACATTGTTGCTTCGCCAGGAATAAAACCCATTCCATCTTTTCCTAGATAGCTGACATTCCCGTGATAGGCTTCGATTGTTGCATTTAGAGCATCTTGATCTGATTTATCAAAAAACTGAAATCCTTCCATTTTTAAAATACTCGAATTGTGCATTTGATTTTGGAAAATAGATTTATCAAGTCCGCCAATTGCATCTCCCATTCGTTCTTGCAGTTTTACCCACAATTTGAGAAAGAAAATATTTTTTCTAATCACGCCAACAAAACCTCCGTTTACATAAATCTGATTTTTAAATTGCAAATCGATATTGTAATTTTTGAAATAATTTCTCCAGCCTTGTCTTCGCGGATGAAATTCCTGCAAAGGCGAATTAATATCTTCACAAACCGCTACGCCGCAATTGACCCATTGTTCAAAACAAGCCCAAGAATCAACCACAACAATATCTGGATCAAAATAAAACAATGCATCTACTTCTTTTGCTGGACCATCCCACAGCTCCAGCATTAAATCAGGTTTATAGTTCGTTAAGCTATATGTAGTGGCAAGCGGTAAAAAAACAAGCTCAATTCCTTCAACAGGATGAATTGTAATTGCTTCTTTCCAATTGCCAACAGGTTCTTTTTTACCGTTTGAGATCCAATTTGGTAATGATCCTCGATAACCAACATAAATAGTTCCGCGAAATCCCTGCGTATATAGCGAATTTGAAAGCGTAGCAACTCCATAATGGTAATGACCTTCAAATAAGGTGCAAACTGCTGATATCATATCTTATGTCCTTTTTTTTATAAAATGAGCTGGTACTCCTGCCCAAACTTCATTCGCGGGTATTGATTTATTTACTACTGAACCTGCTGCAACTATAGAACCTGTGCCTATTGTAACTCCTTGCAGTATGACACAGGAGGTTCCGATCGAGACATCGTCTTCTAAAATTATTGCTTCACTTATAATAGGCTGTGTATTGATGTTTGCCGTGACTTTATACTCGTGCCTAGTATTGTTAATTGTCGTTTTACTTGCAATCAGGCAATTGTTGCCGATGATGATTTTTTCGTTACAAACAAATTCGCAGGCGTGACCAATAAAAACCTTGTTCCCTAATTTTATGTATGAACTTTCGTTGAGAGGATTCAAAATTCTAAAATCGACCCCATTTTCGATATTACATTGATGTCCTATTATTAATTTGTTTGGCCAATTGCAGGTGATTTTTTCTATTCTAGAATCGTCGCCTCCTTGTAAGCCTCTAATCTTCAAAAGATAAAACGATAACGAATGATTAATACCAATTACTTTACTATAAATCAGCGCTATCTGATTGGGCCGTTTCATGTTGTTTATTTTTTATTACAAGAATATTATAAATACAAAACACAGAAGTCTGGATTAATCCCACTAATCCCAAACCTATATTGAAATACAAAACGCCTCTTAAACTTCCGAGATCTAAAAGGCTGGCAAAAACAATTATCGTTAATAAATTGACTCCAATCATAATTACGGGCGACATTGCCCATCCTCTTGCGCTGTATAAGTAAAAAACTATTCCGCTTAATAAACCAATACAGCTGCTTATAATACTTAGCAATAACTCAAATGGTAATCCTTTGTAAGCATCTCCAAGCAGCCATAAAATTGGAGCTGGAAATAAATAAACTACAAAAATCACGACGCTTAGAAGCCCAATTAAAAGACCCATTATTTGAAAAAAACGCTTTAATAAAAGGTATTTATCTTGTGCTAATTTTGCAAAACGCGGAATAATCAATGTGCTAATTACGGCACTTAAAACAGTTAAGATTACGCTTAATCTTCCTAAAGCTCCCAATTGAGCCAAAGAAGTGGTATTACCAAAAATAGAAATCAACCAAATTGTAATCTGTCCTGAAAGACAATAGTAAATAGATGTTGGTAAAATACGTCTTACTAAACTTAATATTTCATTACTAACTTCTGCGTCTGGCTCCTGATTTTGGGCAGCCATACCGTAAACGATCTTTCTTAAACCAACATTTCCCCAGATTCGAGAAATTCCTGCAGCTAAAATCGCTACAAACGAAAATGGAAAAATAAACATTGTTATAAGCAACAATACCAATCTTCCAACTCCTACTTCTACTTGATTTCTTTGCAATGGCAGAATAGTTTGATTCAGTTTTGGAACAATTTCTAATAACGAATCAGATAAAGCTGCATAAAAAGCTGGAATCAATGCCAAAGCAATAAGAATTGATGTAATCCAGCTCGCTCCATTGTGAACCAAAAGATAAAACAAAATTGGAACTGATACTGCTAAACTCCCTATTGCAAACTTCTTTCTTAAATCTAATCCTGTTGCTAGAGCAACGCCCATTTTTTGTCTGTCTTGCCAAACTTTTCCACCTTGCGCCATAACGCCAGTTCCTATACCGCCATCGGCAAGTACGGTCATTGTTCCTAACATTGTATTGGCCAAAGTATAAAAAGCATATTCCTGAACAGGCAATAAACGGATTATTAAAATTCCAGAAGCAAATCCGATAAGTTGTACAATAATTTGAGCGCTTCCTATTATAGAAATTAATTTTCCCCAGTTTATGACTGTATCATACTTCGGATGTTGTTTAAGTTTGATTAAAATATTTTTCAAAGAATAGAAATAAAACGATTAAAAAACAGGTTCTCTTTTTAATTGAGGAATATAACCTTTACCAATTCCTTTAACCTGAAAACCAATTGCTGTTAATTCTTCGGCATCCAAAATATTGCGTCCGTCAAAAATGAAAGCAGGCTTGTACATATTGATAAAAATCGAATTCCAATTGTATGTTTTGAATTCGTCCCATTCAGTTAAAACCGCTACCGCATGAGCCTGATGAAGTGCGTCTTCTGCTGAATTATAGACAAAAATCTGTTTTAGTTTGGATTCAATTTTCTGTTCTGTAAATCCTTTTAATTCCCATAAATAGCTCATATCAGCTTTTATTTTTTCTTCAGAAACTTTCGGATCATAAACGTGAATTTCTGCACCGTCTTCGATCAAATGTTCTGCTACATAAATAGCCGCCGATTCTCTAGTGTCATTTGTGTCTTTTTTAAATGCCCATCCTAAAAAAGTTATTTTTTTTCCGCTGACGGTATTAAAAAGAGAACTAATGATTTTTTTTGCAAAACGATATTTTTGATAATCGTTTAGAATAATAATCTGTTCCCAATAATTAGCCACTTCAGGCAGATTAAAATAACGGCATAAATACACTAAGTTTAAAATATCCTTTTGAAAACAAGAACCTCCAAAACCTACTGAAGCTTTAAGAAACTTTGGTCCAATTCGGCTATCAGTTCCAATTGCTGTTGCAACCTCATCAACATCGGCTTCTGTAGCTTCACATAAAGCGGATAAGGCATTAATAGAAGAAATTCTTTGTGCTAAAAAAGCGTTGGCTGTTAATTTTGATAATTCTGATGACCATACGTTTGTGGTTAAAATCTGTTTTGGAGATAACCAATGTGCGTAAACATCAACCAATGCTTGAATTGCTTTTTGACCGCTTTCTGTTTGTTTCCCACCAATTAAAACACGGTCTGCATGCAATAAATCATTGATTGCTGTTCCTTCAGCCAAAAATTCAGGATTAGAAAGAACTTCAAATTTAACACCGTTTCCAGTATGATCTAAAATAGTCTGTAACGTTTCGGCTGTTCTTACAGGAAGAGTCGATTTTTCTACTATGATTTTATCATTTTTAGCTATTCTGGCTATTTGTCTGGCGCATAATTCTACAAATTTTAAATCGGCAGCCATTCCTTTGCCTTCTCCATAGTTTTTTGTTGGAGTATTTACTGCTATAAAAATCATATCGGCAGCTTCTATTGCACTATCAACTTCTGTCGAAAAAAATAAATTACGTCCTCTTGCTTCTTCAACCACTTCAGCAAGTCCAGGTTCGTAAACCGGTAATTTATCTAAATCGCCATTGTTCCAAGCTGCAATTCGGCTTTCGTTTAAATCTACAACTGTAACTTTAATTTCCGGACATTTTAACGCGATAACAGACATGGTCGGACCACCTACGTAACCCGCACCCAAGCAACAAATATTTTTGATTTTCATTTAAAAATCTTTTTTAAGAGACAAAAAAGGCTGTTTCTAAATTAATTAGGATAATTAATTTTTTTATTCGTAGTAATTTAAAATAGTAAAGCCACATTCTTTTAAAAGCTGTTCTTTTCTCATCAGTTTTAAATCAGATTGCATCATTTCTTTTACTAATTCAGATAATTTGTATTCACACTCCCAACCTAATTTTGTTTTAGCTTTTGTTGGATCGCCAATAAGTAAATCTACTTCTGTAGGTCTAAAATAATTTGGATCTACAGCTAATACTTCTTTTCCAATTGGAAGCTGATATTCAGGATTATTACAAGATATAACATATCCTTTTTCGTTTTCACCCACACCTTTAAATTCTAGTTCAATTCCTACTTCTGCAAAACTCATTTGAACAAATTCTCGAACTGTAGTTGTTTTTCCTGTGGCAATTACAAAATCTTCAGGTTCATCTGCCTGCAATATCATCCACATCATTCGAACATAATCTTTTGCATGTCCCCAATCGCGTTGCGCATCGAGATTTCCTAAATGCAATTTATTCTGTAAACCTAGAGCTATTCTTGAAGCTGCTCTAGTAATCTTACGTGTCACAAAAGTTTCTCCACGAATAGGAGATTCATGATTGAATAAAATACCATTGCAAGCATACATTCCATAAGCTTCTCTATAATTTACCGTAATCCAAAAAGCATACATTTTTGCAACCGCATAAGGTGATCTTGGATAAAAAGGAGTTGTTTCTGATTGTGGTACTTCTTGAACTTTACCGTATAATTCTGAAGTTGATGCCTGATAGATTCTAGTCTTTTTCTCTAATCCTAACAAACGTACAGCATCTAGAATTCTAAGAGTTCCTAGTGCATCTACATTTCCTGTATATTCAGGAGTTTCAAATGAAACTGCCACATGACTCATAGCTGCCAAATTATAGATTTCATCGGGCTGAATTTCCTTTATTAATCGTGTTAAATTTGTACTGTCGCTCATGTCACCATAATGTAAAATGAAGTTTCTATTTTCTACATGAGGATCTTGGTAAAGATGATCAATTCGATCTGTATTGAATAAAGAAGTACGTCTTTTTAATCCATGAACTATATATCCTTTTTCTAATAAAAATTCGCTTAAGTAAGCTCCATCTTGCCCTGTTATTCCTGTGATGAATGCTGTTTTTTGTATCGGATTATTCATAATTTAATTATAAAGTGCAAATGCGTTCTGCTGCAATGTTGCAAAATTTATTTTTGTTATCTTTAATTAAAAGGATAGATAATATTAATAACTATTTTCTTTTAAGCTTTCAATATTTTCTAGGAACCAATTGTAGGTTTTCTGGATTCCTTCTTCTAAAGTCACTTGGTGTTTCCAGCCAATGCTGTGCATTTTAGAAACATCCATTAATTTTCGTGGTGTTCCATCTGGCTTGCTTTCATCCCAGATAATATTTCCGGTATGTCCCACAATTTTTTGAATTGTAGCAGCAAGTTCCTTAATGGTTAAATCTTCTCCTGTTCCAATATTATATAAATGTTCAGGAAGTTCATTTTCTAACGCAAAAACTACTGCTTCTGCCATATCATCTACAAACAAGAACTCACGCATTGGTGTACCTGTTCCCCATAATATTACGGGTGCATTATTGCTTTCTTTAGCTTCGTGAAATTTGCGAATCATAGCGGGTAAAACATGCGAACTGGTCAAATCGAAATTGTCATGAATACCGTATAAGTTTGTTGGCATTAAACTCACAAAATCTTTATTGTATTGCTTACGAATAGCTTCGCACAATTTTACTCCTGTAATTTTTGCCAAAGCATACCATTCGTTTGTTTTTTCTAAAGAAGCCGTTAACAGATAATCTTCTTTTAATGGCTGCGGAGCTAATTTTGGATAAATGCAAGAGCTTCCTAAAAAAATGAATTTTTCGACATCTAAACTATGAGCTTCGCTGATAAGGTTATTTTGAATCTGCATGTTTTCCATCAAAAATTGATATGGAAAATCATTATTTGCCAAAATCCCTCCCACTTTTGCCGCGGCATCTATAATAATATCTGGCTTTGTGTTTTGTATAAATTCTCGAACAGCTTTCTGGTCTCTTAAATCTAATTCTTTGCTTGATGCTCCAATAAGATTTGTATAACCTTTTGCGGTGAGACTTCTCCAAATGGCACTTCCAACCATTCCTTTATGTCCAGCTATATATATTACAGTATTTTTATTAATCATTGTGAGTATATTTATTTACAATTATAATAATGGCGATGCAATCGATTCTAATTGTTGGTAAACTTGTTTTACTTCTTGAGAGTTTTCTTTTTGCAAAACCATCAAAGCATCAGTAGTGTAGATCAATATACAATTTTTAACTCCTACAAAAGTGGTATGCATTGAAGTTCCTATAACAATATTTCTATTAGCATCGATTGGATGATCTTTGTTAACCAAATAATCATAAACCGATTCGAAAGAACCTAAATCTGACCATTCAAAATGAGCAGGAATTACTTTAATATCTTTACTACGTTCCATTACTGCATAATCAATACTGATAGATGGAATATTCATAGACATTTCATAATCCAAAAAGCCATTTTTATTTGCTTCCCAAGCTTCTTTTGATGTCAAAAAAACCTCTGGTTCAAGCATTTCAAGTTGTTTTAAAAACTTTTCCGCTTTGAAACAAAAGAGACCACTATTCCAAAAATAATTTCCATTTTTCAGATATATTTCGGCTGTTTCCAAATTTGGTTTTTCATGAAAAGCAATTACATTTTGATGCTCAAACTCTATATATCCATATCCTATTTCTGGTTTAATTGGTTTGACACCAAAAGTAATCAAATAATCTTGATTGGCTAATTCAATAGCTTGTTTTAATGCACTTATGTATAAATCATTTCCCTCAATAATATGATCTGAGGGCGTAATCAATAAAATATCTTCAGGTTTTGATGCAAATGCTGCAAATGCAATTGCTGCCGCAGTATTACGAGGAACAGCTTCTACAATATGTGTAAATGGTTTCTCGAATTTCGACATAATGGCATTACTCATTTTGTAATTTTCGATATTTCCAACCACTATTGTTTTATTGGATATATTAAGATTACGTGTTACTGTTTTTTCAAAAAGTGATTCTCCGTCAAAAAGTTCTAAATATTGCTTAGGAAGTGTTTTTCTGGATAATGGCCACAATCTGCTGCCAATTCCTCCAGTTAAAACTACGTGTGTAACAGAACTAATTGCCATTAGAATGTACTAAAACTTCTCTTTGATAAACTTCATGACGAAGATTAGTACTCGAAAAACGATGGTCTCTTGTATTAAAGTACAATTCGATTCCTTTTTCTTCGCAATACTTTCTTCCTGTAAAATCTCTTTCTTTATATTCATCTCCTAGAATACGAACATCAAGAGCAAAAGATTTCAAAATATCTTCTAGATCTTGTTCTGTTGCATAAGGAACAATTTCATCTACAAACTTACACGCCTTTAACTGTATGTAACGTTCTACAACTGTTTGGGTCGGTTTATTTTTTGTTGGGCGGTCTAACGTTGGATCTGTCTGAAGACCAACAATTAAATAATCACAATGTTGTTTTGCTTCTTCAAGCATTTTAACGTGCCCTGCATGTAACAAATCAAAAGCACTAAATGTTATTCCAGTTCTCATCTGCTTAATGTTTTAAATTAAAAATATGTTTGTTAATGTAGTATGATTTTCAAAATTTGTAATTAACCATTTTACTGGGGTTTCGGCGCTTTTTTTAAAATTTTGCAAAAGGGTTCCCCGTGAATAGTTACATTTTAACTACTCAAAAAAGAAAAAATAAATGGTATAAAAACTTAAAAAATTATAGCTCCTGATCGTTATAAAATGAATTAAAATTCTAGTTCTAAATCGAGAAATTCAATTCATTAATTTCAATTTGTCCCTTATAATAATTTAAGATAAAATTATGGTAATAGGGTCTATGAGAAATTTCAATTTTGTGACTAAATGTCCTTAATAAGGAAATTTTACTATAAAATGCATCACTATTTTTAGACTCATGGAATTAATTTTACTACTTAGTTTACAGACCAAACATTAGATTGCTAATGCTGATTTTCTAAACCTCTTAACTATATCGATTGAAGGCGTTTTTTTTAAAAACACTTTAAAAATTTAAAACAGTATTTTTTAAAAATTTCATTTTCAAGAAAAACTAAGAGAACGTAAAACATTACAAACCAGCTTACTAAACATTTAAAAACAACTATTCACAAATACATTTAATAAATTCTAGAATTATGAAATGGTATGTAGTGTACACTAAACCTAAATGGGAAAAAAGAGTTGCAGAACAGTTAACTAAGTTTAACATCAATTGTTATTGTCCTGTGATTAAAAAAATTCAACAGAGATCAGATAGGAAAATAAAGGTAGAAGTGCCATTGTTTAATCATTACATATTTGTACAATTAGCAGAAAAAGATCGAAATCTGGTTTTTAATTCTCCTGGAGTTGTACGATTCTTATTTTGGCTAGGTAGACACGCTATTGTAAAAGATAGAGAGATAGAAACCATAAAAGAATGGCTTGATAGTGGAGATACCGCTTCAGATATCTCAGTTATGCAATATCAAATTGGCGATAAGGTACATTTAAATTCCGGTATATTTTGTAATCAGAACGCCGTGATTAAGGATATTACAAAAACACATTATGTTCTGATTTTAGAATCTTTGGGATATGTTTTAAAAGTAAAACATAAATAACAAATGAAAAAAGAAAGAGTTTTTCAAGAAGTACAATCCTAACTTGCAACTCTTCTTTTTCATGAAAAAAGCAAAATAGCTGCGATAAAAAATATTAGTTTTCCAATTGAAAGATTTGGCTTTTTTTAATGCCAAGAATCTTAACTAATTGATCTAGTTTTGATAGTTTAAGATCAACCATTCCTTGTTCAATTTTCTCATATTTTTTTACGCTCATTTCCATTTGAATAGCTACATATTCTGGAGTATGGTTATTCTGTAATCTATACTCTTTAATTTTTAGGTAGTAATTTTCCATGATGCTGTTTTTTTATTACTATTTTATAACTTAATTAGTTTAATTACCTTAATATTCAATAAATTGTGACAGGATATTTTTATCTTGTTTCACTAAAAAAGATCGATACATCGAATTTAAATATGAATTCAATTGAAACCTCTAAGACTTTTGAAATCTCAATTAATTTAGAAACGGTTAAATCAACATCACCTCTTTCAATTTTGCCATAACCACTGGTGCTCATTTTTAATTCAGCCGCTACATATTCCCTAGTCAAATTTTTTAATTCTCTTATCTTTCTAATATTTTCGTATACACTATATTTCATAAAAAATAAAAAATTATAAATAATTCTACTCTGAAGGTACTTGTCATAACTATTATTAAAATTATGCGAAAAAATATTTTCTTTCTTTTTAATCTTATTTTACAAAAAAATTACCTTTTCATACTAACCTTTCAATTATTAACAACGTTTGAAGCTAAATGACTGTTTTTATTTAGCATTCATTTTAAATTTTGATCAAAAATATATAATGTTTAGAGTATATAATAATAAATCTGTTCAACGGATTTTAAAATCCGATAAAATACAACATTCCTATTTTTAGGTCGTCAGATTTGCTTAAAAAAGCTCGTAAAACCCTTATTTTATAAGATAAAAAGCACGTAATAATACTTACCGTAAAAATCTTACTTTCGACGATCTGCATCAAAAAAGGAGAAAATCGGTATAAAGTTTAAATTATCAGAAATGATAGGCGTTGAAAGTTTCAAATGAGATTTTAAACAAAAAAAAATCCGTTAACTAAATTAATAGCCAACGGATTTTTTAAAGTTATATTTAGTTTATTGAGTCACTAATAGCTGTGGATAAGGAGTTGAAGCTGTATTTATAATTACAGTCGAAGTACCTTCTTTTACATTGACCAACAACTTACTAAGCGTTGTATTTGCTCTAAAAGTATTATTCATAAATATTCCGTAATACTTACTGTTCCAGTCTCCATCTATTGTTAAAGCAGTTACACTTCCAGTAATCGTAGAATTTACTATATAACTATATACTGGATTATATAATACTGACGAAAACATTGGTGCAGAATCTGAAAAAGTACATCCTTCTAAATACGTTGCAATAGCTTTTATTGTTGAGCCTGTATTCGAATTATTATAAAAATTAGAACTATAGAAAGAAATCTCGCCGCTGGAAATAACATTTTTTCCTTTAAAATTAGTAAAGTCACTATTTGCAGCTAAAGGATAGTTATTTGCACTTAAATTAAGCGCTGTATCTCCTCCGTCAAATTTACAATCTACCCAAGCATTTAAATTGTCTGCTCTAGTAGCTAACATCGAAACTGCTGTAGTACAATTAATAAACTGTCCTCTATAAAACATTGTTTTGTCAACAAAACTTGAGTTATCTGAAACACCACCAACAAGCGCATCTTGGTAGAAGCCTTTATTACAGTTTACAAAAGAAATATTATCGAAGAAATTATTATCAAATCCCATCATTTTATCTAAATGAAAACCATTCGTTTGATCTCTAAATACGACATATTTCAACCAAACAAAACTCATATGTTGTGTGCCATAGTTTTGTGAAGAGTAAACACCTGTGTTTCCACCTTGCAATGTCAAATGCGCTAACACAAAATTAGCATCTTGACCTCCCGTAAGCGATATTAGAGGAAAATCGTCTGTTAAACCTACAATAACTGTTTTTCCAGTTCCTTTTCCCATAATTCCATGACTTTTGTCTAACGGAATTTTTAAAGTCGAACTGATATAATAAACTCCTTCTGGAAGATCTGCAATACCAGAGTTATTGATCAAGTTTTGAATATAAGTTGTACTATCTGGCTTACCTACTCTGTCGGTTCTCCAGTTTGCTCCTAAAGGATCTGGTAATGTTTCCCAATTTGGTCTCGCCCAAGGCGTATATTTTGTACCTAAAATAGAGCTACTCAAGTTTGCCAGTATAGTCGAATTAGTGATAGCTGCAGTTTGTTCAGTACTATTATATTTGACAGAATTACTATTATCTAAATTTCCCCAAAGATCATATCCAGTAACCGTTCCGCTTCCTCTTTTGTATCCTCCTAAAGCACCAACTAAGGTCATATTGCTTCTTGCTGAGATAACATCAAACTCTGTATTCAATTTTTTATTAAGAATCGAAATATTTGCTGCATCTATGTCATAAGCTCCAGTTCGTACTGTAGAATAAGAATTTCCTCCACCTAAATCGGTTATTTTAACATTCCCCATATTACTAGCCTTAAACATAGCATAGGTTCCGTCTCCGGTAAGGTTCCATCCTTCTGCATCAATACCAACAAAAGTAGCCGTTTTAAGATTGTCCATATCTGTGGTATTTCCGTGCGGCGTTAAAAAGTTAGTATGCAGGTTTACGTTACCATAACTAGGAGTTGTTGAATTTCCTTTCATGGTAAGAACTGTAGATAATCCGCCCGATTGGTGTTTTATAAATTTATTATTTCTAAAATACCCCGACTGACTACAATCTATAAGTATTGGACCTCCAAAATTGATGAAAGAGTTATTCTCAAAAGTTGCATTTGTTGCTTTTAAAGTCGCCCATTTAATCGATTTTAAAGTACAATTAGAAATAACACCTCCGGCTTGAAGCGTAATAGTTTTATCTGCTGGAAGTAAATACTCGATTACAACACCGGTACTTCCGGCAGCTATCGTAATATTTGAAAATAAATTTAAAGACGGATGCCCATATAATTTCTGATTACTCTTCATGACAATATCCACTCCAGAATAATCTCCTCTTTCTAATCGCACAGAACCATACGTATCCAATGCTTGTTGAAGAGTTGCTTTTTGTGTAACTGGAACAACATGAGCATTAAAATAATCTGTTTCTTCTGGCTGATTAGCGACAACAGGATTTTCTGGCGTTTTTACAGGAGCTTCATCAATTGCATATTGATAATTCTGCGAAAAAACCGTCGTCGAAAACAGTAAAAAATAAATTAACTTTTTCATTGTCCCGATATAATATAGGAATTTGTGCCTGTTTTTCTAAGGAATCCAAATCTCACGTTTCCAGCTGTGCTAGTAAATTTTGCACTTCCAGCTGATGTATAATTAATGGTAACACCCGAAGCTGCTTGTACTGTTAGAACAGCACCATTATGAGCTTCTAGATTAATAGTTTCACCAACTGCCATACTTCCAAAATCGGTAGTTAAGGTTAATGTAGAAGACGTTGTACACTCAATTGTATTGTTTACGTCAGCTGCAGCAATACTTCTAGAAGAAGTAAATGAAATAACTGTAGCTCTATATGGAGTTGTAGAAGTTCCTCCTGCTGTTTTTGCATACAATGCATAAGGTACACTTAAAAGTTGTGTAACTCCAACAATGTTATAATTTGTTCCTCCGTTTACATCTACTTGTGTTTCTATATAATAAGGTCCTTTATCCCAAGAAATTTTACTAAAATCACCCGTAACAATTGTTCCTGTTCCAATTTCAAGAGAAACAAGACCATTAGCATTTGTAGTAGGAGAATGTGTTTCTTGATAAACTATTGTTCCTGTTGCATTAGTCTGATGTACAACAATTTTAAGGCCTATGTTCTTATTTACTGCCAAAGTATTATCCTGCGCTCGGATAATTGCCTGGTAACTCATTTTTTCAGGTGATTGCGCAAATACCTTAAACGTAACAGTCACAAATAATAATAAAAGGGTCTCTGCAAGTTTCATTCTATCTCTTTTTTTAATTTTTAATTATTTTAAATGACTTCAATTTTTTGTTATCTACATATACTACAAGTATATATACAGATGGAGTAAGATTAGCTAAACTAACCTGAGTCTCATCTTGACTAATTGTGTTTTGTTTTAAAAGTCTCGCCTGAATATCATAGAGTCTATACGATCGATGAGCGCTTTGTAACTCTAATCCAGTCATACTGATATTAACAAAATCTGATGTTGGATTTGGGAAAACAAACATTTCTGCTTTAGCGGGTTCTTCAATTTCTGGATTACCTAGTGTCTCATCATTTTCCTGATGCTGAATACCTTGAGCCACATTGAAAACGGGTTCTGTTCCAATATAGGTATAAAATACTTGGCCGATTGAATAAGTAACTGTTCCAGAACTCCCGCTTGCATTATTACCCGATGTAATTATAGTCTCCATTATATCAGTATTTGACTGACTAATTCCTACAAAAGGAATGAATAACATCGTAATTATTAGTAGGTTTATATTTCTCGTCTTTAGATACTTCACAGTTTAATTATTCTTGCGTTATTTTAATACTGCAAAATTATTTAATTTCAAAAAATAATCGATATAATCATTTTTATTTCCGATAACTGACACAAAATGTAGTATTTTAATGACTATTTACTTACATCGGAAATGTTAAGAAAAGGGGTTTTTAGTTTTATTAACAAAAATAATTGCACTAAACTTTACAACTATTAAAAACTAAATGTTTTTTGGTCTTAAAAACCAAAATGCAGGTTACAGAATGTAACGGCAATTTGTCTCTTAAATTACATCTGTAGCTGCTTTTTATTTAATTTTCAATTTAAGGGTTCTTAATTTTATTATTTCATAATTTTTATAGGCTAAAATAAAAAATGCTTCACTTACAAAAACACATCTAATTGAAAACAAGATAATTACATTTTAATAAAAATAATTATTTTTCTTGAATCAAATAAATCTCCAAAAAAATTCAGTAGAAAAAAGCAGGCAGATTGAGGGAAAAAGCGATGAATTTGACAAATTTTGGACTCAATGAATCTTCGTCAATTTTGAATAAATTTTGTCTTTTACAATTTAAAATATGCTTTTCATCGAGAATAATAGCTTTATATAGAATAAGCGAGTTTTAGTGAAAAATTTTTCCTTTTTTTGATCAACTTATTGAACAATAAGCGATAAGTGCTATTTATTACAGAGCCAAAATAAAAGCCAAAAACTAATTAAAATTTCTTACACCCTTTTCTATTATTTCAACCGATAATTTAAAAAGGTGTAAACCCATCCCACTAATAAACTATAAGACAAAGATTTACACTTTTCTCTTTTTAGTTAACGCTGATATTATCATAATTATTTTGCTCAACTTTAATTTTAATACCCTTAAAATGAAAAGACCCAACAACAATAGTTTAAACAAAGAGACAAATTGGAAAAAAATGGTGTATCCTAACAATGCGCTTCATGAGCTTTTTCTGGCTCAAGCTGAAGCATCGCCTAATTCTATGGCACTTGAATTTGAAGATCAGCAAATTTCTTATCAGGAATTAGCAAAAAAGATAAATCAGACAGCAAATTACTTTTTAGCTCAAGGTTTATCTCCCGGACAATTTGTAGCGGTATCTATGGAAAGAAACCCTAATTTGATTGTTTCTCTCTTAGCAATTTTACAGTGTGGAGCAGCATATCTGCCATTAGATCCAAAATTTCCAACTGAGCGTTTAGAATTTATGCTCGAAGATTCTGAAGCAAGTTTCTTACTCACTACAAGATCACTTTCTACTTCACTGCCAAATAGTTCAAAGACATTATTTATAGAAGATGTATTAGCTTCATTAAGCCAATATCGTGATTCGCCAGTTTCTATATCGGTTAATCCAACATCTGTTGCTTATATGATGTACACATCGGGCTCTACGGGGAAACCAAAAGGTGTGACGGTAACACACAAAAATTTGGTGAACTTTCTGTACAGTATGGCGATTGAACCAGGTATAAATGCAGAAGACAAACTTTTATCTATAACAACAATTTCGTTTGATATAGCGGGTCTCGAATTATTTTTACCATTAATAAAAGGTGCAGCGGTAGTTTTTGCCGATTATGAAACTACTCGAGACGGTTTGCTTTTATTTAATCTTTTACAGAAAAAACAAATTACAATATTACAGGCTACACCAACTACATGGCAATTATTACTAGATTCTGGATGGGATACTCCTTTAGCTTTAAAAGCATTGTGCGGTGGTGAAGCAATGCCTTTAAATCTTGCGCGTCAATTGACATCGAGATGTGATTCTCTTTGGAATATGTACGGTCCAACAGAAACCACAATTTGGTCTGCTGTAAAAGAAATTCTTGCAGATGATGAATTAATCACCATTGGTTTTCCTATTGCAAATACAGAAATTTATTTGTTGGACGAACAAGGAAAAATTGTTGAAGAAGGAACAATTGGTGAGATTGTTATAGGCGGAGATGGAGTCGCACAAGGTTATTGGAAACGTCCAGAACTTACTGCAGAAAAATTCATCCCAGATTCATTTTCAACAGAATCAGGCGCTCGACTTTACCGCACAGGAGATTTAGGAAAATTATTGCCGAATGGAGAACTGCAATGTTTGGGTCGTATTGACCATCAAGTAAAACTGAGAGGACATCGTATCGAATTGGGCGAAATCGAAGCTACTTTAAATACATTGCGGGGAGTAAAACAATCTGCTGTAATTGTCAGCAATCATTTTGGCAATGAAGATAAACTTGTAGCGTATTTAAAATCGGGCGAAGAATCACAAGACGAAAAAACGATTCACGATGCGCTTTTGAAAGTTTTACCCGAAATATTATTGCCATCAAAATACATTTGGGTTGATGAATTTCCGATAACTCCAAACGGAAAAATTGACAAAAAGAATTTACCTCTTCCCGAAAATACAAGACCTGACTCTGCTCCTCTTTTCAAAAAACCCGTTACACAATTAGAAAAAGATCTTGCAAAAATCTGGAGCGAAGAATTGAAAATAACAGAGATTGGAATAGATGATAATTTCTTTGATATGGGCGGAAGTTCTGTGCTTGCGCAAAAAGTTACAACTTTAATAAAACAACGTTTGTCATTAGAAATTCCAGTTTCAAAAATTTATATTCATCCTACAATAAAAGAACTTTCATCTATTTTGGAAGAACACAATAATAAGGAAGAAAAATTCGAATTTAAAAAACATAAAGAAAATGCTTCTTCTGCAGATATTGCAATCATTGGTATGGCGGGAAGATTTCCTGGTTCTGATACGATAGAAGAATTATGGGAAATTTTAAGAGACGGAAAAGAAACTATTTCTTTATTCAGCAAAGATGAATTGGATGTTAGTTTACCTGAAAGTCTTCGCGAAGATCCGCTTTATATAGGTGCAAGAGGAATTTTACCTTCAGCCAAAACATTTGATCCTCAGTTCTTCGGATTAAATCCGCAGCTTGCCGCTGCAATGGACCCGCAAATTAGGATATTCTTAGAAATTTCATTCGAAGCATTAGAACAATCTGGACATCTTCCAAAACATTATAAAGGAAGCATTGGAGTTTATTCTGGAAGTGAAATCAATTCTTACTACGAAAACAATATTTTCTTAAATAAAGAACTTAAAAGTTCAGTAGGAGAATTACAAATTTATACTGTAAACGGAAAAGACTTTATTGCGCCTCGTACTTCTTATCATTTAAACTTAAAAGGACCTTCAGTTACAGTGCATTCTGCATGTTCTACCTCATTATTAGCAATTGCCGAAGCGGTAAAAGCAATAAGAGCTGGAATGTGCGATATTGCTCTTGCAGGAGGATCAAGCGTTACAGCTCCAATAAAAAGCGGACACCTTTATGATGACGGATTTATTAAAAGTCCAGATGGATCTACACGTTCTTTCGACGCTTCTGGAAAAGGTACTGTTTTTAGTGATGGCGCTGGGGTTGTTGTTCTTAAAAGATTAGAAGAAGCAGAAAAAGACGGCGATATCATTTATGGCGTACTTAAAGGAGTTGGTGTAAATAATGACGGAGGAGACAAAGGCAGTTTTATGGCGCCAAGTCCGCAAGGTCAGGCTGGAGCAATAATCAATGCTTTTAATGATGCACAAATTTCTCCTTCTACAATTAGCTATATGGAAGCGCATGGAACCGCCACTCCAATTGGTGACCCAATAGAAATAGAAGGACTTAAGATTGCTTATGGCAAACAAGAAAAAAATAATTACTGTGCCTTAGGATCTATAAAAACCAATTTAGGGCATACCACAGCTGCGGCTGGTGTGGCAGGTTTGATAAAAATATTGTTGGCCATGCAACACAAACAAATACCGCCAATGGTAAATTTTGTTAAACCTAATCCTAATATTGATTTTGACAATAGTCCATTCTACATTAATAACAAATTAATCGAATGGAAAGCTGATGGCATAAGAAGAGCTGGTTTAAGCTCTTTTGGTATTGGAAGCACAAATACACATGCCATTGTTGAAGAATACGTTGCAAAACCTATAGTAACATCATCTGGACGACCTCTTGAAATATTAATGTGGTCAGCAAAAAGTCAAAATAGTTTGTTAGGCTACGAAAATGCTTTAGGACATTTTATTGATAAGTCAAAAAATACTCCTTTGGCAGATATCGCTTATTCTTTGAATATGACAAGAGATGACTTTAACCACAGAAGTTTTTTAATAGCAGATTCAACCGAAGATGCTGCTGAAAAATTAATTTCTCTTAAAACTAAAAACACTAAATCTTCTATTTTAAAAAGAGTTCCTAGCGAAATAGGATTTCTTTTCCCAGGACAAGGTTCTCAGTACATACAAATGGGTAAAACACTTTATGACAACGAAAAAGTGTACCGTAATGCCGTTGACAAATGTGCTGAATTATTGATGAAAGATTTAGATTTAGACATTCGTGATATTCTTTTTCCAAAAGACCATTTTGCTGAAGCTGAAGAACTTCTAAGAAATACAAGATTAACACAGCCATCTCTATTTGTAACAGAATATGCGTTATCGCAATTATGGATGAGCTGGGGAATAAAACCAACTTTCCTTTGCGGTCACAGTATTGGCGAATTTGCAGCTGCGCATTTGGCTGGAATTCTAACATTAAAAGACGCTTTACACATTGTCGCGGTCAGAGGGAAATTAATAAGCGAATTACCTGGCGGATCAATGTTGATTGTTCGCGTTCCTGTAGAACAATTGTATGAATTAGTTCCTAAAACACTTTCAATTGCAGCGATTAATTCAACTCAATTTTGTGTGGTTTCGGGTCAGAAAGAAGATATCGCTCTTTTTAATCAGGAACTTGATACCAAAGATATTCCAAATAAACTGCTTAATACCAGCCATGCATTTCACTCTCACATGATGGAACCTATTTTGGATGATTTTAGAAATGAATTAGAAAAAATAAAACTAAGCATTCCGAGATTGCCAATTATTTCAAGCGCATCAGGAACTTGGCTGAAAGATACAGAAGCCACAGATCCAACATATTGGGTTAACCAATTAAAAAATACGGTTCGATTTGCAGATGCCATGGATACAGCATTTGAATTAGAAGATCTTCTGCTATTAGAAGTTGGTCCAGGATCAACTTTAATTACGTTGGCACGTCAGCAAGCTGCAGGCAAAATTATTCCTGCGTATGCAAGCATAACGCCTCCAAAAGAAGAGCAGGAAAATGAATATAACACTTTGTTAAATACATTAGGAGATTTATGGATGAAAGGTTTAAATCCGGATTGGAAAGCATATTTTAGTGAACAACAAAGACAAAAAATCGAATTGCCTAGTTATGTTTTTGATCGAAAACTTTGCTGGATCGAACCTTTGGGAACGCTTGATTCTTTGGTAATTCAAGCTCCAGCAATTTCTGAAGCTCCAGCAGTTGCCACACAAGTTGATCATCAAGAAGTAAATTCAAATCAATCTCGAAAAGATGCAATACTTGCACAGATTTCTGAAATTATCAAAAATGCATCTGGAATCGTTTACGAAAGTGAGGCATCTGAAAATACGTTTCTAGAATTAGGTTTAGATTCATTATCACTAACCCAATTATCTGGAAAATTGAAGAAAGAATTCGATTTGCCAATTACATTCAGACAACTCAACGAAACGTATTCAACACCAGCTCTTTTAGCAGATTATATAGACGAAAATCTTCCCAAAGAAACTCGCACCGAACCAAAAAAAGAAATCAAAGTGGTTGCAAATCAAACAGCAGCGCCAACTTTTTCATCAAATGAAACGGCATCGTCATCTCAAAATCAATCTTCATTAGAACAAATTATTAAACAAATTCAGCTTTTAAGTCAAAAAGTAGATCAGCTACAGAGTTCTACAGCAAATGGCAGTGCTTCATTTGTCAATCTAACTGTAGAAAGTTTTGATGCTAAGTTTAATAACGAAACTAATGGAACCAAAGCCAATGGCACTTCTAAAAACGAAAAGTCATCTGATATAACAAAAATTAATAATGAACAACGATTTGAAAATAATACTGCCGAAAAAAAATATACTATAAATGCCGATGAACCGCCTGTAAAAGGCAGTAAACTAGGAAGAGACGAAAATGGAAATCCAGCTTGGTTTATTGAAGATCCAAATCAGAATGGAAGTTTTGTAAAGATCAAATTATAAGAACAAGATAAGGAGCAGGTAATATTTTAAACTGTCAATTTAAAAACGATACAATTACATTTAAAATAGGGTAATAATGAAAAATCAACCTCAAATACAAACAGAAATGGAAACTGAAACTGCCATTCAATTTAATCCATTTACACCTGAAATCGAAAGAGTTATACACACCACAAATTCACAACAGGAAATATGGAGTGATTGCATTTTTGGAGGAAGTGATGCTAACAAAGCTTACAACTTGTCTGTGTCTATAAGGCTTAAAGGTAATTTAATAATAGATCTATTTGAAAAGGCTGTAAATACTTTGGTAGAACGTCATGAAACTTTAAGATCAACTTTTAGTCCAGACGGTCGCTTTATGTGTACTTATAGCGATTACAACATCGAAATTTCACATCATGATTTTTCTAACATCTCAGCGATTGAAAAAGAATCCTCAATTGATACGTTTGTTAAGGAAGAAGTGAGTGCGCTTTTTGATCTTGTACACGGTCCATTATTTAGAGTTTGCTTAGTTAAAATTGATGATTTTGAACATCTCGTAACCATAACGATACATCATATCATTGGCGACGGATTAAGTCTTGATGTCATATTAGAAGAACTAGGTACGCTTTATTCTGCTTATGTAGAAAATAAAGAGCCAATACTGCCTGCTCCTGAACTTTTCAGCAAATTTGCCGAAAGAATAAATTCGTTCATGGAAAGCAGTGAATATAAACCGCTAGAGGATTTCTGGATTGATATTTATAAAGAATCTGTTCCTACGATCGAATTGCCTTTGGATTACGTAAGACCTGCATTAAGAACGTATAATAGCAACAGAATTGATTTTCCTTTTGATGATGCCATTATAAATGAATTAAAAAATATAGGAATAAGCACCGGAAGCAGTTTAGTTACCACTTTGCTTTCAGCTTTTGAAGTTTTCTTATGCAAAATAACTGGGCAAAATGATTTAGTAGTTGGTTTCCCTTCATCTGGAAACACCTTATACGACATGAGACAGCTGATTGGAGATTGCGCCAATCTACTTCCTCTTCGAAGTACTATTAATCCTAATATTAGTTTTTATGATTATTTAAAAGAAAGAAATTCACAACTATTTGATGCTTATGACAATCAGCAGGTTAGTTTTGGTCATTTACTAAAAAGTTTTCCGATTGTAAGAGATCCTTCAAGAATTCCTTTAGTTCCAGTTATCCTAACGGTTGACTTGAACAGAACAATCGAAAATGAATTCTCATTTACAGGTCTTACTCATAGTTTCAAACCAAATCCGAGAGAATTTGGAACTTTTGAAATTCAACTTCATATTTTCAGAGCCAAAAATGGACCTGAATTTCATTGGATGTACAATACAACATTATTTAAACCTGAGACTATAACTAAAATGATGGCCTCTTTTGAAGAAATTATCAGCAAAGTAATCTCAAATCCAAACGACCCGTTATCCGATTTAATTGGAGGAAATTATCTAACAGATTATGAGCCATTAAACAATACTGAAATGCCATATCCTGATGTAACCCTGACCGAATTACTTAGAAAACAAGCGGAGTTTACGCCTGATAAAATAGCTTTGGAGTTTCACGATTCTAAAATCAGCTATTTAGAATTGCATAACAAAGTAAACCAAATGGCACATTATTTAAAAGAGCAAGGTGTTCAATCTGGCGATTTTATTGCGGTTTCGTTTTCAAGAAGTCCAGAATTGGTTTATTCTTTATTAGCTATTATGCAATGTGGTGCTGCCTATCTGCCGCTGGATCCTGAATATCCAAAAGAACGTTTAGAATTTATGCTGCATGATTCTGGAGCAAAAGTTTTATTAACGAGCAAAACTTTATTTGCCTCTTTGCCATCTTGGCCACAGACACTTTTTATTGAAGATGCGACAGAGGCATTGCATAAATACTCTTCGTCACCGCTTCCATTTATGGTGAGTTCAGAAAACAATGCTTACATATTGTACACTTCAGGATCGACTGGTAATCCAAAAGGCGTGCCTATTACACATAAAAATTTAGTCAACTTTCTTTGCAGTATGGCAATAGAACCAGGTCTTGACGAAAATGACAGACTGCTTTCTATCACTACAATTTCCTTTGATATTGCTGGTTTAGAATTATACTTGCCACTTATTAAAGGCGCAACATTAATTCTAGCCGACCACGAAACTGCCAGAGATGGAAGACTTTTACTTGATTTAGTAAAAAGCGAAAAAATCAGCTTTCTGCAAGCTACACCAACAACTTGGTCTATGCTTTTGGATTCTGGATGGTCTGAATTATTGCCAATTAAAGCTTTGTGTGGCGGTGAAGCAATGCCTGCAGATCTTGCTAAAGAATTATTGTCAAAATGCGATTCGCTTTGGAATGTTTACGGTCCTACAGAAACCACCGTTTGGTCTTCTGTAAAACAAATAACAGCCGAAGATAAATTGATCACAATTGGAAAACCAATCGGAAATACACAGATTTATTTGTTGGATACTCAAGGACAGCTTGTAGCGCCAGGAACTATTGGTGAAATTGTTATTGGCGGAGACGGTGTTGCAAAAGGCTATTGGAACCGTCCTGAACTTACGGCTGAGAAATTCATTCAAGATAAATTTTCTGCAAACAAAGACGATATTCTTTATCGAACAGGTGATTTGGGAAGAATAACTCCAAATAATGAAATTGAGTGTTTAGGGCGTGTAGATCAGCAGGTTAAAATTAGAGGTCATCGTATTGAACCTGGAGAAGTAGAACAAGCGCTTTTATTGCTTGACGGAGTAAAATCTGCAGTGGTATTAGCTGATGAAAACTTCCTTGTTGCTCATATTGTTCCTGATTCTAGTATTGAAAGTGCTGAAGAAAATGTTCCTTCATGGCGCGAAGCTTTAACGGCAAAACTTCCTTCGCAGTTAATTCCGCATGATTTTAATCTTATCGAAAAAATACCAACAACGCTCAACGGAAAAATAGACCGAAAAGCATTGTCGCAATATAAAGTAAACAAGAAAATCGCTTATACTGCTCCTCGAACAGAAGAAGAAAATATCGTGGCAACCATTTGGAAAGAAAGTTTAAATCTTGAAAACATTGATATTTTCAGCGATTTCTTCGAAATGGGCGGACACTCCATCAAAGGAGTAAAAGTGATGATTGAAATTGAAAAACATACTGGCAAACGAATTCCTTTATCAGCATTATTCAAATATTCGACCGTAGAGAAATTCGCCAAGTTATTAAACACTGGAACAGAAATTTATTCTGATTGTTTGGTTCCGATAAAACCTGTTGGAAACAAAGTTCCTCTTTTTATTATTCATGGCGCTGGGCTTAATGTTTTAAACTTTATTAATTTAAGTAAACATTTTGATGAGGATCAGCCTATTTATGGTATTCAAGGTACGAAACCTAAAGGTTTTGAGGGATGGTATGAATCTATCGAAGCTATGGCAACGCATTACATCGATGCTATTATAAAAGTTAATCCAAAAGGCCCTTACGCTTTGGCTGGATTCTCTTTTGGTGGTATTGTAGCTTTTGAAATGACCCGCCAATTAAACGAAATGGGTAAAAAAGTAAGCCTTACAGGATTGCTAGACTCTTATGTTGACTCTTCTTATTATTATGGAAATTACAGGCGAAAACAACTTGTAAGATACTTTGACATAACGCATAGAAGGCTAGACTTTTTAAAAGAGATGTTGTTGAGCTGGAAAGCTTTTAAAATGCGCATTAACGGAAAAAAAGAATATATTTTAGAAAGATACTTTGGGAAAAAAATTACTATGACAGAACAAGAAGAGTTAGCTCTTCAGGAGTTTATCGCCGCCGATCGAATGGTTAAAAAAATCGTTGACCGTTATCATCTTAAACCACAAAATTTTAAAGTCGATTTGTTTCGATCAAAAGATGATATCAATTATAAGCTAGACCCAACACATTTAGGATGGAAAAAAGCGGCATTAGGAGGCGTTACAATTCATAATATTTCTGGTAATCATCTAGATATTGTAGCCCCGCCAAATGACAAAGTATTAGCGCGATTACTTCAAGATATTTTAGACCAAAATCATGAAGATCTCTAAGCTCTTTATTTCATTTTTTAATTTAAAGATTACTGAATTTGTTCCAAAAAAAGAGTATTCTTTGGATAATAATGATATTGTGATCTATACCGTATATCTGCCCAATTTTAAGGATATACAGGCAGATTTGTCAAAGTTTCTTAATTCTGCTGAATTGAGCAAAACAAAGCGTTTTTATAAAGAAGTAGACCGAAACCGCTTCATTATATACCGATCGATTTTGAAACTTGTTTTAGGAGCTTACACGAAATTAAACGTGAAGAATATTTATCTTGATTATGATTTTAATAAAAAACCGTATTTAGCTTCGCATCCGTGGCTGCATTTTAATCTTTCGCATTCAGAAGATTTTGCGGCTATTGCGGTTTCGCGAAGAAAAGTCGGATTGGATATCGAATATATGAGTAAGGATTTTAATTTCACAAGTCTTCTTCCTGATGTTTTTGATGACAATGAAACCACAATTATTCAAAGATCAACTGATAAAAAAAATACTTTTTACACTTTATGGACACGTAAAGAAGCTTTTGTCAAAGCCCTTGGAAAAGGCATAGATGAGGATTTTAAATTCATCCCGTGTTTGGATGGAGAGTATAGTGTCGATTTTTCATTGATAAAAAACAGCCAAGACTGGCAGGTAAAAAGTTTTGATCTTGCAGACGATTACTTAGGCGCGATAGCTCTTGAAGGTTTGGCTACGATTTCTAAGAATATACTAATGTATAATGTGCCAAATAACATGAAAGATTTATTAGAAATGGCTCAAAAAAGAGGCAGTTAAAATAATTTATTCCATCAAAACTCCCATTTTCTCAAATGGGAGTTTTTAGTTTATATTACAATTAAATAACCAATCTAAGCAAGAGGTTCGGCTTCATCTATTGGAGAAACTGCTTCAACTTCAGGCTCGGAGGTATCATCGATCCAAGCAACAAAAAGTTTGTAACCTATTGAAAACACAATCGGACCAACAAATAATCCGATAAATCCTGACATAATAAATCCTCCAATCACACCCAAAAATATAACTAGCATTGGCACAAGAGCTCCTTTCCCTAATAAAAGAGGTTTTAAAACATTATCCGAAAGTCCGCTGATGATGAAAAATACAGTCCAGAAAATAGCGTATCCTGAATCTCCAGTTGAAAAAAGATAAATAATAACACCAATATTAATTATGATTGGTCCAATCTGTAAAATTGAAAATATCAGACAGATTAAAGTCAAAATTCCTGCATATGGAATATCCGCCATAAACAATCCAATTGCCTGAATTATCGTCTGAATGACAGCAACTCCCAAAATCCCTTTCACTACTTGATAAATCGTTGAAACAGAAATCGTCATGATTTGTTCTGCTTCACTTCCTGCAATTTTTTTTAGGAATTTCATAAAGAAAGATTTACCACTTGGAGATACCAATAAAACACCTGCAATGATGATAGATAAAATAAATTGAAGAAACGCTGCTCCAGAACTTAAAATACTTGCCATAATTTTAGAAGACAATTCTTTTATCTGATCTTGATATTTAACCACTCCCTGTTCCAAATCTGTTGACATCGACAGTAAAAATTCATAAAGTGGTTTTCCTATTACTGGCCATTCTTTTATATTAGAACCAGGAGGCGCTACTTTTAAAGTTCCAGCTTCAAAACTATTTTTCAATTCCAAAAAATTAACAGTTGCGGCCTTCAAAAAATAGATCAATGGAACTACCATCACAGCAATAATCAAAATTGTAATTACAACCGAAGCAAGTGCTTTTCGCCCTTTTAATATTTTCTGTAACGCATTAAATAATGGATAAAAAACCACAGAAAGGATTACAGCCCAGAGAATAGGCATAAAAAAAGGCAACAGCAATTTAAGACAAAATCCAATTATCAGGAAAATGAAAAATAACTGCAAAATAGTTTCAAAGAGCTCTTTCTTTTTATTAGTATTAGTTGTTTTCATGGCTATATTAGTTTTTTAATTGTTGATTGTTAATGGTTGATTGTTAATTGTTAATGGTGAAATATGAGATGTTTAATGAAATCTTAATTCTTAATTCTTAATTCTTAATTCTTAATTCTTAATTCTTAATTCTTAATTCTTAATTCTTAATTCTTAATTCTTAATTCTTAATTCTTTTTAACCCCAAAATTGGCATCTGAAACCAATCTTCCTATTAAAACTACAGGATATAAAACGCCTGTCAGCACTTCAATCTGGACGAGAGCGCGAGCCAAGGGATGAAGTGGCACGATCTCGCCAAAACCAGTTGAAGTAATACATACATAACTGAAATACATAAAACTAGCCTGATCGCTATTACTTTCAAATTTTGATTCTGTTATCTGAAAAGATCCTTCAATATGTTCAAAAAGAAATAAATAAAGCGTTGACCAAAATTGCACTAAAAGCATATAGACTACTACTGAACCTATAATTCGATAAATTGTGACAGGTCCTGGTTCTAATACTTTGGCTAAAACCAAAACAATCAGAAGAAGCATAATTGCTACTGAGAGAATAAGATCGGCAAATAAAATAAAGACATTGTGATTTAAATAATTGATCCACTGTATGGCAAGAAACAGAACTGGAATTATGGAAATAATTAAAGCTTGTTTTCTATGTTTTGATACGGCTATAATTCCTGCAAAGATGAATAGCATCCAGAAAATATTAACTGCAATCATAAAATGAGGATAACTGCCAAAAAGAGGAATAGCAATAAAATGCATAATAAATAGCAGTATCAGCATTCCGCTAAGCCCTTTTTCTTGGGTCCAAAAACGATACAAGAAGCGATCTTTTTTTATTATCATAATAAAAATCAATTTGTTAATTAAACAAGATGCGAACTACTTTTTATAATCTATAGGATCAAATTGGTATTGGCTCTACTTCTACTCTTCCAATTGGCCTACGCCAAAGTTTGAAAAGCAGGATAATGAAAATAGGCAAAAAACAAATCGCCGACATGACGAGATAAATATCCTTATACGCTAATAATATAGCCGATTGAGAGGTTTGGTTGGAAAGACTTTTTTCTGCCTTTTTCTGCGCCTCGGCATCAGACAATCCCATAAATAGAAAATTCCTTTTGTAGTTTTCCAGCTGATTTTCTGCCAACTGATTTACAGAAGACAATTGTTGGCTTAAGCCTGTTTTATGCTGGACATTTAGATTAGAAATAAAAGTTCCTAAAATGGCACCGCCTAATAACGATGCAAAAATTGCCTGTGCGATAATTCCCGTCATCATACGCGATGTACTTAAATCCTTTGGCACACCTTCGGAAATATAAAGCAGGGAAACAGGAAAGAGAAATCCCATTCCTAATCCTTTAAAAATAAGCGGAAGAAAAAAATCTGATGCGTCAATTCCCGGATAAAACCTAAAAAAGAGAACAATATGATACAATCCGTAGCAGGCAAAACCAATAATCCAGATCGTAGCCAGATAAATGCGTTTGTACAAAAGATATGTTGAAAGCGGAATCGAAATACACAAACCAATTAATAATGAAAGATGAGTTACTGCTCCTAAAACTGAATCAAAACCCAAAATATTGGTCATATAACCTGTAATAATACTTCCCGTTCCGTTGATTACACCGATATAAAACATTAAAACCGCGCCTGCCATAACGTTTTTAAACTTGTAAACATTAGGATTAATAAGCGGTTCTGCTGTAAATCGAACATGAAGCAGATAAACTCCTACCGTAATAAATAAAAATGCTGATGCAAGTGTTATTTTAGGATCGCTGAACCAATTTCTAGTCTGTCCTTCGGCACATAAAAAAAGAATGATGGCAAAAAATAAAACCATGATAATCCAACCTCGCCAATCAAACTGAAATTGGGTTTTCATTGGCGCAACATCGGCTTTATAAAAATACCAAGCCAAAATTATACAGATCAAAAAATTGACATTCAGGAAATAAACTCCAAAAGTCCAATTATGAAAACTCACGAAATGTGCTCCCAAATATTGGTATAAATGCTGACTCCCTTTTTGAATAAACTGAAAAATACCATACATCAGAGCCATATTAAAAGCCGGATTGTATTTTAATAAAATCGGTACCATTGATGCAAATATTCCGATAATCGAAACTATCGCCAAAAGCGATCTGCACAAAACAAACCATACAATCGTTGGCGCAAAAAGTGATGCTGTATTGAATAACAAGGATAAAAATGAAACGGACAAAATCATTGTTCGCACTTTGATTTGTTTTCCCAATTTTAAACCTAAAGGAAGAAAAGCTAACATTGCAAAAATGGGAATGTAAACCGCATAACTAAAAGCAGTTGTTGAAGATCCAAAATGTCCTAATATCTGCGAATTATCATAAGTGGTAACATTGAGTCCGTTAAAAAAAGGAATCGTCAGGATATACAATCCTGCAAGTGTAAAAACGCTTCCTTTTTTTCCTGCAAACATCTTTTATTTTTTTACTTCAACAGTTACATTCATTCCTGGTCTTACTTCCTGCAGCTCTTTAGCTGGTGTTTCAAATTCAATTTTAACTGGAATTCTTTGCGTAATTTTTACAAAATTTCCAGTTGAATTATCGGGTTCAACCATCGAAAATTTAGCTCCAGTTGCGGGAGAAAATCCAACGACTTTTCCTTTAAATTCTTTTCCGTCCAAGGCATCAATTGTAATGGTAACTTCTTGCCCTTGTTTTATTTTTTCTATTTGAGTTTCTTTAAAATTTGCCGAAACCCATAATTTTTCATTCAGAACAATTGTGGCAATTGTTTGGTTTGCATTGATTAATTCTCCAATAGACAAATTTCTTTCGCCCACAAAACCATTACTAGGAGCCATAATATACGTGTAAGACAATTGTAGTTTTGCTGCATCCAGATCAGCTTTCTTTCTGGCAACAGTTGCAGATGACGCTTCAAGATTAATATTGCTTTGTTTGGTTATAGAACTGCTAGCTTCCAATCCTTTTTGACCTGCTTTTACATAAGCTTCTTCCGATTTTAGTTTTGAAATAACCTGATCGTATTGATTTCGCGTTACAGCAGAATCAGCATACATATTTTTGAAACGCTGATAATCTTTTTGGGCTTTCTCCAAATTTGCCATATCTCCAGCCAATTTTTCTTTTCCCGAAGCTTGATTGGATGCCGAAGTAGTAATATTTTGCTGTAGCGAATGAAGATTTCCTTCGGCTATAGCCAAATCTGCTTCCGCTTGTTTAACTTTTATGATATACTCTGAATCATCCAAAATAACCAGCGTATCTCCCTTATGAACAAACTGATTGGCTTCGAATTTGATTTCTTTAATATGGCCAGTTGCACGCGCAGCAACATTGTTGATGTAAGCTTCAACCTGCGCATTATTGGTGGTTTCATAAGTGCTGAAATCAAAGAATAAACTTAAAATCCACAATCCTCCAGCAATTAAAAAAACAAAAGACAATACAGTCAGAATTCTGTTTCTCTTTTTTTCATTTTTCTGAATTACTTCATTTTGTGTATCTGCTTCGCTCATAACAAGATTCATTAAAGTTTTCCCATTGCATATTGAAGTGAATAATATTGAATGATTAAATCTAAATTGGCATTTACCAATGATATTCGAGAGTTATTCAGTTGTAATTCGGCATCTACAATTTCGCTAATTAATGCAAAATCATTATCGTAACGGCTTTTTACAATTTTATAATTGCTCATCGAAAGCTCAACATCTTTCTTGTAGGTTTTAATATTTTCTTTGCTTTCTGCATATCTAACATATGCATTTTTAACCTCTGTAGAAATCTGATCTTTAGTCACTTCCAAAGCAATATTACTTTTATCGATTTCCAGTTTATCACCAGATATTCGATGTTTTAAATTATAAAAACTTGAAAGATCCCAGTTCAAAGAAAGTCCTGCAGCCCAATAATTTAGAATATTAACATAATTCGGCCATTGTGCTGGATATTCGGTATTTAGAATAAGATTTGCATTTAAGTTGGGTTTAAATCCGCTTTTGGTTAAACTTAATGACGATTCTGATAATTTGATTTTAACCTCAGCTCGTTTTATTTCTTCTCTATTTTGAAAAGCTTCTTCTAAACTATCTTGAAGATTTATATTTTCTGTCGGAATCATACTTTCTACTACTTCAGGTTTCAGAATCGTATTCGTTGGAAAACCGATTAAAATATCCAGATAATTACTGATCAGTTGGATTGTATTGGTACTTCTAAAAACAGAAACTTTAAAATTAGATTGCTGCAATTCTGTTCTTAAAAGATCACTTTTTAGATTTTGACCATTATTGACACGAGATTTCAGCTGACTGATTCGAATATCTGTATTGATAATATTTTGTTTTGTTACCTCGATTTGCCGATACAATTTTTCGAGTGTAAAATACTGTTCTGTAATCGCATTTTTTACGTCAGCTTCCGTCATTCTTACAGCCGATTCCTGCATTTGGGTAATTAATTCCTGCTGATTGATTATGGTGTTGATTGCGTTTCCGCTATAAATTGGAAGTGTCGAAATAATATTGGCAAATGCCTGATGATTGTAATAATCGACCGTAACCTGACTTTCATAAAATCCGTCGTAAAGTTTCGGATCTCCAATATAATTGTATCCGCCATTTAAGCTCAATCTTGGCATTTTTGCAATTTTCGCCTGACTGACATTTTCATTGGCAATAGCCAAATCAGTATTAGCTAGTTTTAATTGCCGATTATTTTTAATTCCTAATAAAATTGCTTCGTCTAACCTTATTTTTTTTGCAGTGCCAAGACTGCTGCTATCTTGCTGCGCAAAACTTACGTTGAGGCTGCAGCTCAATAAAAAGAGAGCTAAATGCTTTAAACGAAAAACTTTAAACCGCCAATAGCTCATGAGATTATATTGATTTAATTTTGCACTTTTTGGAAATTTACAATCAACATTATTTAATATTTAGCAGAACTTTTGAGAGAATTGGATTTTAGCTAGGCGGAAAAATTATGGTATCTTTTATTTGGATCTGCTATCCCAATATTATGATTTTCGTATAAATTTAAACAATTATTAATCAGTACCTTATAGTATAAACACTCAAAATTGTTTCATTTTATAAAATGGAACAACTTCGAAGGTTTCTAAGTATATTTTAAGACAAAAAAAAATCGCAATAATCAATTTGATCATTACGATTTTAAAAATAAATCAAAATGTAGTTTTCGGCGTATAATTTCTATTTTTCTGTTTTTGCATCCAATAAAACGGCCAATTGAATGCAAGGCGAATCAGAACGATTGCTCCAAGCATGATTGGTTCCGCGTTGAATTACAATATCTCCAGCTTTCAGTAAAGTTTCTTCTTCATCGACAATCAAGTAAATTTCTCCCGAAATAATAATGATATAATCTAAAGTATCTGTCTGATGCATTAAAGGATGCGGTTGTCCTTCTGGAGCTATCACACCTAAATCTTTATCGGGCGGAATCTGAACATAACGAAAATAACTTCCGTTTTTTGGTGTGTTTGGAAAAGCGGTATTTTCTATAACTTTTTCTTCAAATTTTGCTGGTGTCGAATCTGTTGACCAAATATCAGAAATAATTAATCCTGGAAAATGTTCTGATACATTGGTAACAATTTCATCTTGTTCTATAATTGATTTTCCGTTTCGTAAACCCGTTACGACTCTTCTTGGAATTGTTTTCATATTGTATGTATTGGCATTATTTTTTTTCTACCGACGAGATATTCCTACGGAATATTATTTATTTACTCAATCTAACTTAAACCATTCGGTAACTTCTCTTTCGATATTGTCTTTAATTTTTGGGTTTTCAAATTCATTTGAAGCAGGATTATATTCGTAATCTTTCTTCCATTTTTTATAATTCAAGGCAACTTTTTCAATGGCATCACAGATATAAAAAAGCTCTTCATTAGTCATTATCGGATGCAATGACAAACGCACCCAGCCCGGTTTATTGGTTTGGTTTTTCTGAAGTAATTCGTTTGTAATTGCTTTAGAACGTTTTTCATCAATATTGAACAAATAATGCGCATAAGTACTCGCACACGACCAGCCGCCACGAACCTGAATTCCAAAACGATCGTTTAAAAGTCTTACGATTAAATTGTAATGAATATCTTCGATCACAAAAGAAACACAGCCAATTCGGTCGCTTTTTAAATCTCCCAGAATAGATAAACCTTGTATTTTTTGAAGTCGTGAAAAACAAATATCCAGAAGTTCTTTTTCTCTTTTGGCAATCTTGTCAACGGTCATTTTTTCTTTTAATTCTAAAGCCAAAGCTGTTCGAATTACCTGAAGAAATCCTGGAGTTCCTCCATCTTCCCTAACTTCTATTACATCGCTGTAACAATAATTTCCTAACGGATTTGTCCATTTTACATTTCCGCCTCCCGGATTATCAGGAAACTCAGATTGATATAATTTTTCATCGAAAACCAAAACTCCGCAAGTTCCAGGTCCTCCCAAAAATTTATGTGGAGAAAAGAAAATAGCATCCAATTGCTGTTCTGGATCTTTTGGATGCATATCGATCTCTACATAAGGCGCAGAAGCTGCAAAATCGACAAAACATAAACCGCCATTTTGATGCATGATTTTAGCTAATTCATGATAAGGCGTAATAATTCCTGTAACATTCGAACAAGCTGTAAACGAACCAATTTTTATACTTCTATCAGCATATTTTTTAATTTCTTCTGAAAGGACTTTTGGATCTACTAAATTATTTTCGTCAGGCGAAAGAATCACAACTTCAGCATTGGTTTCATACCACGAAACTTGATTGGAATGATGCTCCATGTGCGTGATAAAAACTACAGGTTTATCTTGTTCATTTTCGTGGTTTTTTCTCAAACCAATAATGCGCTGCAATTTTGATAAAGCCGCCGTCATTCCAGTTCCTGTTGTCACCAAAACATCAGAGTCTTTTGCATTAACCGATTTTTTGATAATTTCCCTTGCATGCTGATAAGCGTATGTAGAAGTTTTTCCTGTCTGACTTGAAAATGAATGCGTGTTGGCAATCATCGGACCAATTTTATTAAGCATTATATCTTCAATCGGAACGTACAACCTTCCGCTGGCAACCCAATCTGCATAAACGAGATTTTGTTCTCCATAAACCGATTCAAAAATATGATCTATTCCTACTGTGTTTTCTCTAAATTTAGAAAAGTAACATTCAGATTCTGTTGGTTTCGTTGTTGACTCAATAGCATTCATTTCCTTATCATTTTTTTAATTAACTAAATTTATTCTTTCTCAATTTTTGTCATTCCGAGGAACGAGGAATCTCCGTCCTATGTTCCGCAAAGATTGATTGCCTTTTTTGAGGAGCTTCTTGCGGAGATCCTTCCTTCGTCAGGATGACAAGATTGCGCATTCTTTATTAAATTTTATTCTCCACAAGCGCTTTTAAAGTAGATTGCAATTCTTCTCCATGAAGATTTTTTGCAACAATTATTCCTTTCGAATCCACTAAATAATTAGCAGGAATAGCTCTTACTCCATAAAGTTTGGCAACAGCACTATTCCAGAAAAGTAAATCAGAAACATGTGTCCATGTCAAGTTATCATCTTGAATTCCTTTAATCCAATTTTCTTTCTTTTTATCCAATGAAATTGCTACAATGTTGAATCCTTTATCATGAAATTCTTTGTACGCAGCAACGATATTTGGATTTTCTTTTCGGCAAGGACCACACCATGAAGCCCAAAAATCAACTAAAGTGTAGCCTTTTAAATTTTGGTAAAGACGAACTGGTTTTCCTTCAGGATCATTAGCAGTAAAATCAGGGGCTTTTTTACCAATCGCTAATCCGTCTAAAACGGTAACCAGTTCTTTAAGTTCTTTCACGTAAGTGGTACTTTGAAGACTTTTATCTAGCAAAGCAATATTTTGTGTAATCTGTTCTGGAGACAATCGATACGACCAGTTTCTGTATAAAACGTATGCAGAAACCAAAGAATTTGGATGTTCTGTAATGAATTTGCTGATTTCTACATCTTTCGTCTTTTTATAAGTTTCGAACAAATCTTGAGAAGCCGAACCTTCTACAACCGAATTGCTGTAATATTTCTTCGGATTTAATTGAACCGTAATTGGTGTTTTTTCTAAGAAAATATACAATGGCGAACTTGCTGTATTTACGCTCAATCCGTATAATTCTGGTGTTTTTACTTTTGTTTTAAAGCTAAAATTTCCGTCTTTTACTTTTACCGAATCAATAGTTGTAAACATTTTATTGTGAAACTTTTGCAGATAAACATATTGCGCCACAGTATCGACAACTGTTCCTTTTAATTGTAAATTACTTTCCTGTGCCTGAGTTTGAAAAACTCCAAGAAACAAGGCAAAACCTAATAGTATTTTTTTCATTTTATTTTTAGTTTTAAGATTAGACAAAAGAGTTTCAGGCCAATGCCAAAAAGTATTAGCGAATAATATTTTAAAAAGAAGATCTAAGAGAGATTATGTTTTCACATTCGAAAAGTGGCAAGACTATATTCTTCAAAAATTGAATTCAAAAGTTCGTAACCGGCGTATAATATCAAGTCTGCTTTCATTTTAAAAAAATAAAGATTTAACGTTGATGATCTTATTCAGATTTTGAGGAAATCTTTTCTTATCTGTCCGTTTAACGGAAGGATTTAGCACCTTATTCGGCAACAGGTTGCTAAGACTTCATCGGGCCTATTCCCTCAGTCTTTCTGGATAAGTATCATTTTATAAATTTTCTGTGATACAAATATATATTAATTCTACAGAATTAGTCAAGTTTAAAATTGTTTTTTTTGAATTTTATTTTTAATTGAGTTGAAAAACAACTTCAATATCAATAAAATCAAGGCATTAAAAGCTAAAAATATTTTTAATGATAATTCGTTTTATAAAATAAATTCATACGTTTTATCAAAAACAGAGAATAAATTTCACTTCTTTTTAAAGAAAAACATAAAGATATTTGTTCGTTTCCAGATTAGAAAGCGATTCTTTCAACCCGTTTTCTAGATTTGTAGTAATAGATCGTAGAACTTCTTTTAAGTCTTTAAAATTGGTTGGTTTTATGAAATAACAGACAGCGCCAAGATTTGCAGCGGTATCCATATCATTTTTATACGAAGAAGTCGAAATCATAATTACAGGAATGTTTTTATAACGCTCATCCGATTTTAATTGTTTCAAACATTCCCAGCCGTTCATTATAGGCATATTCAAGTCTAGAAAAACAACTTCAGGAATTTCATTTTGTTTCTCTATCATTTTTAAAGCTTCGCTTCCATTTTCTGCGCAATGACAAATAATATTTTCATCTATATCGGCCAATGCCTCGCAAAACATTTCTGCGTCATCCCTATCGTCATCAGCTAATAGAATTATTTTTTTTATCATATTTAAATGTCTTTTTCTTTTTGCTCAAATGGCAATGTTATAATAAAAACAGCTCCTTTATTTGGAACTCCAGAAGCAGTAATACTTCCGCCGTGGCGTTCCGCTATTTTTTTACAAAGCGATAATCCTAAGCCAGTTCCTTCATAACGGTCTTTAGAATTAAGTCGTGTAAACGTCTCAAATATACGGCCTGTTTGATCAAGATCAAAACCAATTCCGTTATCTTCTACCGTAATAATTGCAAATTTTTTATCCTCTTCAATTTGTTCTTTCGCAGTAATAATAATTTCCGAAGCGGTATCTTCTTTAGCAAATTTAATAGAATTATTAATCAGGTTGTAAAACAATTGATATAATAAAACAGAAGCTCCTTCTAAAACGGGAAGATCTTGGTAATAAATTTTTGCGCCTGTTTTTTGAAGCACGATTTCCAGATCAGTTTCTATGTTTTTAATGGTTTCATTTAAATCGACAATTGTAGCTTTTTGCGAATCGGCATTGATTTTAGAATAGGCCAATACGCCATCAATCATGTTAAACATACGATCTGCCGCGACATGAATTCTATCAAAAAATTTCGAAGCAGATTCGTCTAATTGTCCTTCCAAATGATCTTCGAGACGACTGACAAATGTTTTAATTTTTCTAATCGGTTCTTTTAAATCGTGCGAAGCAACATGAGCGAATTGCTGCAAATCGTCATTAGAACGCTGTAATTCTTTCGTTCGTTCGGCTACCAAAATTTCTAGCTTTTCAGTAGTTGATTTTTGTTCATGAATATCAGTGCAGGTACCAAACCATTTATTGATTATTCCTTCTTTATCTTTGATTGGAACCGCTTTACTTAAAAACCATCGATATCCTCCAGTATTTGCATTTCTTAAACGAAATTCAAGCTGATAAGAAGAACCTGCATGAACACTTTCGTGCCAGCCTTTTGACACTAAATAAACATCATCAGGATGCAATTTTGAAATCCAGCTTGAATCTCCAAATTCATGTTCTTCATAACCGGTGTATTCGTACCAGCGACTGTTATAATAATCAACAAAACCGTCTGGATTGGCTGTCCAAATAATTTGCGGAACTAAATCTGCGAGCTGCCTAAATTTTTCTTCGCTTTCTGTAATTACATTTTGAAGCTCTTTCTGCGAAGTAATATCGCTAGATGCACCAAACCATTCAATGATCTTTTCTTGATCGTCTAATATTGGAACTACTCTAGAAAAAACCCATCCTATAGAATCGTCTGGATTTATCACTCTGTGTTCCATTTCGAAAATGCTTTTTTCTATTATAGATTTAGAAATAAGATCTACTGCTCTTCTTAAATCATTTGGATGAATAAATTTATCCAGCCAATTAACACGTTTTTCGCCAGAATTAGATAAACGCCCATCTCCTTCAAGATTTTGCATAATCATCCAATCGGCATCCATTCGATAGACTAAATCAGATGATGCATTGACTAGCGCTCTAAAACGGCTTTCGCTTTCTTCCATTTTTTGGCGCGCTACAACTTGCTGTGTAACTTCAACCGCCACTTGTATCATTCCAGTTATCTGACCATCTTCAATCAACGGACGATAGGCCAGATTATAGTAGTAATCTTTTAATTCTCCCGTACGATTATGCGGAACCAAAACTTCGCTTTGGTCAAAAGGAATTCCTTCATTATAAACTTTTAAAAGCTGTTCCCAAACGTACTGACCTTCTAGTTCTGGCAAAACATCAATCAATCGCATGCCAATAACTTCTTGGCCTCGACCAATCATTTGAAGCATGTGCGTGTTTATCTGTTCAATTATGAGATCATCTCCTCTAAGCACTAAAGTTGGTGCAGGTGTTTGGTGAATCATTTTTCTGAAACGACTCTCGCTTTGTTGCAGTTTTTCTTCTGCCAGTTTAATTTCAGTAATATCTCTTGTTGTTCCAGCAACAACTTCAACTTCTCCTTTTTCATTAAATACTGGAACTAAAATATAATCATAAATTCTCCTTCCTAATTCTGCGTGCGGAAAAGAAACAGTTCCTCTTACGGCTCTTTTTTCGGCAACTACGGTGTCTATTTCTTGTTCATGCATTTCGGCATGCCAATCTTCATAACCATTTTCTCTTAGCCCACGCCCGATCGCATCTTCTGCCGTTTTGCCCCACATACTCAATAAGGCTTTGTTTGCATACGTGAACTTATAATCAAGATCAAATACATAAACTAGATCGGGAGTTGCATTTATTATAGAATTGTAAAGTCTTTTTTGTTTTTCGGCATCAATTAATGCATTATTCAAAGCGTTTTCTGCATTTTTCTTTTCAGTGATATCTTCCATCGTCACCACCAATAATTCGCCTTGTTTTACTGTAGTAAATTTGAACCATTTTTTGGCATTTTCATCTCCATACCAATTTTCAAAATTAGTTGTAATTCCTGTTTCTGCAGTTTCAATAATTTTTTGGAGAATATTAGTTTTTTCAATTTTAGAAAAAACTTCGCTGAATCTTTTGCCCTTATAATCAGCAATATTGATCCAATTTATAATGTAGGTATTAAACAGCAAAATGGAGAAATCTTCGACCTTGCCTTTTTTATCATATAAAGATTTTAAAACTGCAATACCGTTAGGCGCAGAATTAAAAACAGTTTGAAAAAGGTCTAAATTATTTATTAGCTCCATTATAGTTTTGAGTTAAAATAATTTCTAATGCTGTATGATTTTTTCCAAAGGCCTTCCGAATTTGTTAAAATTCTTTCTCAAATATAGAGAAAAACCTTGTCACTTAAACATCAGTTAAAATGGAATTTAAAAATCGAAAAAGCCAAACTCTAAGATTTGGCTTTTAAACTTTAAATTTTAATTAATTCCTACTTTTTTATAGTATCTGTACTAATGGTTTCTGTAGTATCCATATTAATTGTATCTACTTCAGGTCCAACTGTATCAAACGTATTTTGAATCGAATCATTTTCATAAGAATCTGTTGTTGGAGTTTCATTCTTTTTACAAGAAAATACCAATCCAATCAATAGAATGAAAAAAGCGATTTTCGTTTTTAATATCGTTTTCATTATTATATTTTTTAAAATCTTATTTATAAAGTTAAAACCTCTATCGCAAACTTCTTTACACAATTTTAAAAACCTGTTATAGAAATCAAATAGTATCAACTCGATTAAGAGGAAAGAAGCTTGCAGTTTCCTATACAGATGTTTTTTATTGAATTAACTCTAACAAAAAAGAGCGGAAAAATTCCGCTCTTTTGTATCCTTTTAATCCGTTTTGGTTGCATCATTTTCAGAAATATCTCTATGGAAATTATTTTTATGCCTAAGTTCCTCGTAATCGTCATCATCACCCCAATCTCCTGTATTTTGCTGTTGAATCGGATTGTTTCTTTCTTTTAATTGTTCATCCTTATTTTCATCACTTGGAAAATACATTTGATAACCAAAAATAGGATCCCAATTTGATTCTTGAGTACGATCGATTCCATCTTGGAACAAACCGTTTTGTTCATTTCTTGTATCCATTTGTCTAACTATTTTTATACCATCACAAATTGAAAGTATGATTATTACTTCATAACGTAGACTCGTAAAATTCAACAAATTAAGTTAAGGGGCTGTTACATCATTTTGTAGAAATTTTATATGATTCTATTTAACAGTTCACTAAAATTAAGCAAAATATTTCCAACATTGATTAAGAAATTGTAAAAAAGAACATTATGTTTTGAATTGTAAAATAAAACTTATTTTTTGCTTTTTAGTTTGATAAAGAACAGCAATCGTTAATAAAAGAATAAAGCCTGTAAACACTAAGTTTACAGGCTTTATACCAATCTAAATCCCTAAAAGTAATTTTAAAAAGTAACCAGCTTAACTCCCAATGTAAGCCATCTTGAAGGCAGTGGCACTGCACCTACTTCATAATAAGTTGCATTGAAAATATTTTGTCCATCTAAGAAAATGGTGAATTTATTGATTGTCTGACTTACTCTAAAATCATTTACCCAGTAAGAAGGTCCTGTAATTCTTTCATTAAAACGAGTTGCAAACATTACAGACAGATTTTTAAACTGATAATCTATCGTATTGGTAATTTGATGTTTTAAAGAAGAAATTGCATATTTTGAATATGTTTCTGTACGGGCAGTTTTGAATTCTGAATCTAAATAAGTGTATCCAAGAAGAATGTTCAATCTAGAATCTTTAGAGAAATCAAATCTGTAAGTTCCACGTAAGTTGATTCCATTTGTGTTCAAATCTCCAGTATTCTGACTTTGCCAAGGCACGGTTGTTTCATTACGCATCCAATCGATATAATTGTCAATTTTTCTGTAGAAATAATTTGCATTCAAACTCAAAGCTCTTTTGTTGTATTTAAATCCAATTTCGCTCTGAAATGCATTTTCTGAATCTAAATCTGGGTTTCCAATATTTCCTGTTTGCTTCAAATACAAATCAGTAAACGAAGGAATTCTTTGGCTTGTACCAACATTTCCAATAATTTTAAAGGCATCAGTAATTGCATAACTTGCATCAATTCCAGGATAAATCTGCCATTTATAATCTGAATTATAGTTTAAATATGTTCCGATATTTACATCTAATTTTTCAGTAAAGCTTCTTCTATATTCTGCATACAATCCAACATTTTCGCGATCGTGATCTCCAATGTTTGAAGAGTGAATATTTTCGTTTCTGAATTCAGCTCCAAAACCAATTTCTCCTTTAGATAATTTAACTGTAGAGTTCAATTCTCCCGCTATTGAATTCGTATAATGCTGACTTCTTCCAACTGCCAAATTTGAGTTTCCTAAATAACGATAATCATCATAATTGTATCTGTAAGTTACTCTCGGCATAATTTTCCAACTGTCCGTAATTTGATGATTTGACTGAATGTTAGCAAATGTAGTCTGAACAATTTCTGTAGAGTTTTTATCTCCCGGCGCTGCGTAAAATCCGTTTGCACCAAATCCGTTATTAATGTAACCAGCAGAACCTAAAATTTCGTTTTTATCATTGATCTGCACATTTCCTTGATAGAAAATTTTATTGTTTTCGAATGCTGTATTGTAGCGGTAACCATTGCTTTTATCGTGCGAAGCGAAGATTAAATGCTGTTGTTTTTCTTTACCTAAAACAGCTCCAGCCTGAATTCCTGTTCCGTAAAAAGTATCTCCTGTATCTTGCGTATCTTTTTCGAAATTAGAACCTGCATAAGTGCTTACCATAAAACCAGAATCGGTTGGTTTTTTTGTAATGATATTAATTGCTCCAGTTAAACTGTTAATTCCGTAAATTCTCGCAGCCGGACCACGAACTACTTCAATTCTTTCAATTGCTTCAACCGGAAGAGGAAGATTCAACATATTATGTGCAGTTTGCGAGTCGATTACTTTTGCTCCGTTCAATAGAACAACAGTTTGCTCAAAACTTCCACCATCAACACTAATGTCGGCTTGAGTTCCAAACGGCCCTCTTTGTCTGATATCTACTCCATTTGCATATTGCAATACTTCTTGCAATGTTCTACCAGGCAGCTTTTTAATCGTTTCGCTAGAAATAACATAAACGTTTCTATTTTGTTTAGAAATAGGTGTATTAAAACGGCCTTCATTAATAATGACTTCATCCATTTGGTTTATGGAATCATTCTTTGTCTGTGCGTAAAAATTGGAACAAATTACTGTAAAAACAGCAAAATAGATTTTTTTCATTTTGGTTTACTATTTTTTTTGGCAAAAGTAGGTGCTTACCGTACCAATAAAGTATTCCAGTTTTACAATTATAACTAGTCCGGTTGAAATTCTATTCTATTTTACTTGAATTTAAAATAATACATAACAAAACTGAAAGATATTACTTATAAATCAAATATTTAGCTCTCATTTTTTTAAACTCGATCAAGCCTTCTTTCCAACTATTTCTAATTTCTTGTTCAGAAATTCCAGCTTCAATTTGCTGCTGCAGTTTTTCATTTCCTGCGCGAATGGCAAATTTTCTTTTATCGAAAAATTTAGATTTATCTGATGTTGTCTGATAGGCTTTTATCAGCCATTTTATTTCTAATCTATTTATTCTCGGAATAGAAGACAGATCTTCTCCATTGCACTCTACGCCATTATACAAAGGATCTTTATCTCCAAAATTAGGTTTTGGCGTAAAGGCGAAATTACTTTTTGGAAGATATGGCGAACCATAAATTTGAAACTGTTTTTCTGTTCCGCGCCCCATGCTCACATTTGTTCCTTCAAAAAGGCATAAACTCACATACAAATTAATCGCCTGATCGTTAGGTAAATTTGGCGAAGGACGAACTGGCAAACTATAAGAACTTTTTCTGGTATAATTCAAACACGGAATCACAGTCAATTTGCACTGAATTCCATCTTTCAGCCATTTTTGTCCATTGATCATTTTTGCTTCTTCGCCTAAAGTCATTCCGTGAAGCAAAGGCGTTGGATGCATTCCGATACCACTTTTAAAAGCAATGTCCAAAACTGGACCGTCGACAATCGCAATATTCGGATTTGGACGATCCAGTACAATCAGTGGAACATTGTTCTCAGCGCAGGCTTCCATAATGCGATGCATTGTAGAAACGTACGTGTATAATCGTGTTCCAACATCCTGAAGATCAAAAATCATAATATCGATTCCTTTCAATTGTTTAGGAGTTGGTTTGTTGTTTTTTCCGTAAAGCGAAACGATTGATAAGCCCGTTTTCGAATCAATTTCATCAGATACATGTTCGCCTGCATCGGCAGTTCCTCTAAAACCATGTTCTGGTGCAAAAATGAATTTGATTTTTACTTTTTGTTCCACTAAAAAATCAACGAGATGTTTTTCTTTAGTAATAATTCCCGTTTGATTGGTTACAATTCCAACGGTTTTGTCTTTTAGTAAAGGAAGATATTTTGCAGAATTTTCAGCGCCAGTTTTTATTTCCTGCGCAAAAGAAACTGCTGAAATTAGTATGCAGATTATTATATTTTTCATGAGAATATTTTGGGTTAAAGTTTTTTCGCCACGAATTCACGAATTATTTCAAATAATTGGTGTAATTCAACATGCTTTTTAAACACACAGATTATAAAAAAAATAATTCGTGAATTCGTGGCGAAAAAAAATCATCTATTAATTTGTCTCCAGATTTTGGCACTAAAATCATCTTTGTACATCAATCTATTTGTTCGAGTAGGATTTACGCGATTGGTCAGAATGATTAAAAAACGGTTGGTATTCCTATTCATAAAGAAAAAAGTTCCCGTAAAACCTGTATGTCCAAAATCATCTTTTGTAAAAAACTCGTCTGGTTTTCGTTTATCAAAACCTAAACCTCTGTAAATACCTTCTTTCGCAAGAGGTGAATCTGTAAACTCTTTTACGACTTTTGCTTTTAGAATTTGTTTTCCTTTATAATTACCATTGTTCATTAGTATTTTACAGATAACGGCAATCGATTCTGCGTTGGCAAACAAACCAGCATTTCCAGAAACACCACCAAAAATAGCCGCCGCTTCATCGTGCACATAACCTTTAATAGTATCTTTTCTGAAAAAATTATCCACTTCAGTTGGCATGACGTTATCTATCGAAGTCCATTTTAACGGATTATATCCAATTTTTGAAATACCCAATTCGGTATAAATTTCATTGGTGAACTGATCGAGTTTTTTTCCTGTTTTGGTTTCAATCATTTGCTTCACCAAAAGCAAGTTTAAATCGCTGTACAGATATTTCCCTCTCGGATTTGTATTTGCTTTCGCAATCCTTTCATAAACCGATGGATAAAATTCTGGATTCAGCCACATGTTTTTATAAATCTGAACCCAATTTTCTTTTGGCTCAAAAACAAGATATTTTGAATCGTAAACAATGTTTTTGTTCACAAACATATTATCAAAAGGTTCAACATATTGCTCTGATTTTTGATTGCTCAAAAAAGGCGAATTATCTGGTGTAGAAAGCAATGCTTGATAAAAAGTAATACTTGGTGTTAATCCAGAAGTATGCGTTAGCAATTCAAAAAGCGTTAAATCGGAAATGGCTGTTTTTTTGTACATCGGAACAATTTCGCCCACTTGATCTGTCAGTTTAATTTTTCCATCTCCAACCAAACGCATTGTTACAAGCGTTGCGCCTAAAACTTTAGACATCGAAGCCAAATCAAAAACATCTTCAGATTTTACTAATTGCTTTTTCGTATAATCGTGGTAACCATAATTTTTGGAAATCAAATTAAAATCTCCTGTACCAACAATAATTTGTGCTCCCGGAAAAAAGCCTTTTTCCAGAGCATTTGTCATCATTGAATCAATGTAAACTTCATTATATTTTAAACCATAAAATGGTTTTGTGTTTTCCTGAGCATAACCATTTATTCCAAAAAAAATCAAGGAAACAATTATAATTTTAATACCAATATTTTTCATAACACTATGGATTAATTCTTAAGTCTTGCGCTGCAACTAAAGGTTCATTATTGGTTCCAGTAATTTTAATTCTCACTGCTTTTACAGGCTGTTTCGGATAAATTGATGCATTTCCGTAATCGAAATTATCTCCTTTTATAAAATCAGTTCCATTATATGAAAACTCAACAAAACCGTTGTTTACAATGAATCGCGGATGATGTGGAATTCCAGTTAAAACATCAATTTTTGAAGAGTTTACAGGATTTGAAAAAGTGTACAAAATCCAATCGCCGTCTTTACAAGCAACATCTGTACGCAAATACGATTCTTCATTATAATCCTGCAGATTCGAAATTGGAAACTTCGGATTTTCTGCCATCGACGAAGTTACTTTTACTTCTGGTTCCTGATATGGCGTACAATTAAATTTTACATTTCCAGCCGACTTTTTCTCTTCTTTATTTTCGACTGTAAAGTCTAATCGATACGTGTTTTTTTCATTATAATTTTCGATTAAAAATCTCAGGCGAGGTTTTGATTTTAATGTTTTTTCATCTGCGTAAGTCTGAATTAATTTATCGTTTTCAAAAAGCGAAACATTTTTGATTGTTCCATTTGCTCCATCATCTGTCGGATTAAAAGTCAAATACCAAATGCCTTTTTTATCAATATGTTCTGAGATATTTTCAGAAATAGTCAAAACTTCTGCTTTAGCTGTATTCCATTCTGCAACAGGCAATTTCTCGGCTTTTACAGCTGGACTTGCTGAATCTTCATTGAAAAATACTCGAAATAAATATTGCTCATAATTCTTCGTCTGAATTGGTCCTGTATATAATGGCGATTGTTTTGTTGGCTCATTTCCATCTTTATCAAATCGCACAACAGCACCTTCATAAGGTGGGCTTACAGTAATAGTTCCGTTTTTATAAATGGCTGTTGGAGGAAAATCTCTAAAAGCAATTCCCATATCGGCCAATCTTTTCAAATGGCTGTTGGTTAATCTTCCATAAAAATCATCCCAGTTTTTATCTTCTTTTTTAGACCAGCCAATTTCAGACAAAGCACTAATTCTCGGATAACTTTGATATTCCATAATTCTTGCTGGACGATCCAGATATTCGCTCCATAAAGCGCCTTGAACACCTTTTATGTTTTTTTGTTCTTCAGGTGTTAAATCATTATTTGGAATTGGTTCGAAAGAATATGCTCTTTTTGTATCGGTGATCGCCGCCCAACGATGACCACGTTCTGTTTCAGATTGTGCCATGTCAAAATACATAAATTGACCTGGCATCATGATCGTTGAATATCCTTTTTTTGCAGATTCAATTCCGTAACTAATTCCCTGCCAAGCAGAAATCAACGTATTTGGATTGATTTCTCCGCCTTTCAGAATTTCATTCCAGCCGTCTGTTTTTTTATGGTACTTATCTACAATTTTTTGAACCCTTCTAAAGAAATAATTCTGAAGCTGAAAACTATCCGTAAACCCTTCTTTCGCCATTAAAGCTTGACATTTTGGACAATGTTCCCAATTGGCACGATTGACTTCGTCTCCTGCAATATGAATATATTCGAAAGGAAAAAGTCCAGAAACTTCTCGAAAGATTGAATCTAGAAGATCATAGTTTTCTTCTCGCCCAACGCACCAAACATTTTTCACTTCGCCCTGAACACTTTTAAGTTCCTGCGTTATAGCGCAGCCCACTTCTGGATACGAAGCCGTTACCGCACGCGAATGCCCCGGTATTTCGATTTCTGGCATTACAGAAATTCCACGATCTGCTGCATAAGCCACCACTTCCTTAATATCTTCTTGTGTATAAAAACCTCCGTAGCGTTTGTCTCCCGAACCATAAGAAGGTAATAAAACTTCGCCTGGTCCTCTCCAAGCGCCTTTTAAAGTTAAATCTGGCATCGATTTGATTTCGATTCTCCAGCCGTTATCATCGGTTAAATGCCAATGAAAAACATTCATTTTATGAGCAGCCAGCCAATCGATATAATTTTTTACGGTTTGTTTGTCGAAGAATTGTCTCGAACAATCGAGCATCATTCCGCGCCAATCAAAACGAGGATAATCTTCTATTTTCACAAACGGCACTGTTCCTTTTTTAACTTCTTTTGCAGAACAAATTTGCACTAAAGTCTGAAATCCGTTTAGAACTCCATTTGTTGTTTTTCCTTTTACAAAAATTCCTTTTTCGTTTATTTCCAATTGATAGCCTTCATTTGGAAGATCTAATTTTTTATCAACTAAAAATGAAATAGTATTTTTTCCGTGTTTTTTCCCAATAGAAATAATTGGGTTAATTCCTGTATTTTTTGAAATACTTGTTGAAATATAATCGGCACTATTTTTTAGTTTTTTGTCTACCACAACTTTTAATAGCGAAGGCAAAACAAACTGCCCAACACTTTGCTGAACTGAAACTGGTTTTGGAATTATATCTAATTTTTGGGCTTGTACAAAACTTATCGAACTCAGAAATATGGCGATTAGAAGAATACTTTTTTTCATTTCTTACTATTTTATTTTAGTGAAAATTCTATCGGACTGCTTTCTGTCTGGGTTTGACTTAAAGCGGTGAGCGCATAAACGTAGTTTTCCAAATCGGCATTTGGAACTTCTAGTTTTAATGCTGTTGTCACATAATAAATAGTCGAAGGATTTGAGAAATCGGTTATTCTTTCTTTTGGGAATCTGTAAATCACATATTTCTTGTCGTTAAATGCAGCTTTCCAAGTCAAAAGTGCATTATTACCTTTTTTAGTAATAAATGCATTTGTTGGTACTTCTGGTTTTAATCTTGTAATTCGGTTTGCTTCGGGAGTTAAAGCGATGTATTTATATTCTTTTTGAAGAAGAGGCTGTCTTAGCGAATCTCCTTTTTTTAGAAAAGTAGAAGCAGTAAAATGCATTGAACCCTCAATTTGAGGCATTTTACGAATCATTTCAATTTGTTTTACGATTTGATCAGGACTTCTCCATTCTGGTTCTTTAGCAGAAGTCGAAATTTTATAATCGCCATGACCAACGTAAACATTTGCTCCGTATTTGTGTTCTGCCCACCATTTTGCCAAAACTTCAAAATTAGCTCTGTCAAAACCAATGTGCCAGTATAATTGAGGCGTAACGTAATCGATCCAGTTTTCTTTCTGCCATTTTAAAATATTGGCATATAAATCATCATAATTTGTAGCTCCTGCAACAGTTTTAGAACCTTCAGAATCTTTGGCAATATTTCTCCAAACCCCAAAAGGCGAAATTCCGAATTCAACTTCTGGTTTATTGGCAATAATTGTATCTCTGATTTGCTTGATGATTAAATCTACATTGTCTCGTCGCCAATCGTCTTTGTCTTTAAACTGGCGCGGTTCTTTAGCGAATGCTTTATCATCTGGAAATTCTTGTCCCGCAATTTTATACGGATAAAAATAATCGTCCATATGCACGGCCTGAATATCATATTTACGAACAATTTCACCCACAACAGAAGCTACAAAATCTCTGGTTTCTTGCAAATCTGGGTTAAAATATCTTGTTTTTCCGTAAGTCAGAAAAAGGTCTGGTCTTTTAAAATATAAATGATCTTTTGAAAGTACATCTCTAACAGTATCTTTCTGAACACGATATGGATTCAGCCAAACGTGAACGTTCATTCCGCGTTTTCCTGCTTCATCAATCATCATTTGCAACGGATCAAAACCTGGAGCAACGCCTTGAGTTCCTGTTATCCAATGTGAAGCTGGTTCTTTTGTAGATTTATAAAATGCATCGGCAGTTGGACGAATTTGAAAAATTACAGTGTTCAAATTATACGAACGAAGATTATCCAAAATGGCAATCATTTCGTTTTTCATTTCTTTGTCTGACAAACCTGGTTTAGACGGCCAGTCGATATTTTCTACAGTAGAAATCCAAGCTGCACGCATTTCTCTTTTTGGAGACTGCTGACTGAAAATTTTGGTCTGAATCAGCAATACCAAAATCATAATTTTTACGCTTTTCATAATTATTATTTTGGGTTAGTTTGTATAATATTGTTTAACCGCAAAGCACGCAGTGGTTTACGCAATGTTCGCTAAGTTTTATTTTATTTATTTTTTTTAATCTCGCAAAGTCGCAGAGGCGCAAAGTTTTTATTTTTTAAGTTTTTTATATTCTTTGCGTCTTTGCGAGCAATTTCATTTACAAAAAAAGAAACTTAAAAAATGCTTTTAATTGATTGGCTAAAAAAACCTAACAGGTTTTAAAAACCTGTTAGGATAACCAAACAAAACATGTGCGTACCAATTTTGGAAAGGCTGCAACAAACAATAATTTACTTTGTTTTTACCGTTTCATTGAAGAAATCATGAAAAAACAAAAGTTGATATTTTAATGAGTTTTCCCAGTATTTTAGATTATGCTCTCCTGGACGTTCGATGTAATCGTGATTTATTTTTAAAGCAAGCATTTTTGCATGAAGTTCTCTGTTAACTGTCATGAAAAAATCGTCAACACCACAATCTATAATCAGTTTTAATTTATTGTCTTTTACCAAATCTAGCATATTGGTAACGGTGTTTTGATTCCAGTTTTCAGGAAATTCTGTAATTGTGCCTAATCGTTTTTTGATATCCCAATTTTCTGGAAACGGACGAAAATCTACTCCTCCGCTCATGCTTCCTGCAGCACCAAATACATCTTGATGTTTAAAAGACAAATACAAAGCGCCATGTCCGCCCATGCTTAAACCTGAAATCGCTCTTCCAGTACGATCTGTAATAGTTCTGAATTTTTTATCAATAAAAGGAACCAACTCTTTTACGACATAAGTTTCATATTTAAAACTCGGATCTATCGGACTGTCAAAATACCAGCTTGAATAATTTCCGTCAACACCAACCACTATAAAACCATATTGATCTACTTGTTTTCCAAGTTCCTTAAAATCTTTTGCCCAAGAAGCATAATTTCCGCTATAACCATGAAGCAAGTAAACCACAGGAAATGCCTTTTTGCTCTTTTTATAATTGTCTGGAACTATGACACAAGTTTTAATATTCTTCTGCATCGAAGCACTAAAAACCTGTAAAGTATCAACCTTTGCTGCTCTTGCCGTAAAAATTAGAAATGCGAACAAAAAGGTGTAAATTGTTTTTTTCATAACTGATGTTTTTTATAAAATAATATTTTTGAAAAGCACTGGGAAAATACAAAAAATTATTTCAAACAATCTTTTAAAATAGTCGCGGGATGCATGGCCTTTCTGCTCGTTCCGTCAAAAATCTGATGACGACAGCTTGTTCCTGCTGCTGCAATTTCTGTTGTCGATTCCGTTGCCCTAATTTTTGGAAACAAAGTATCTTCTCCCATTTGCATACTGATTTCGTAATGTTCTTTTTCATAACCAAATGAACCCGCCATTCCGCAGCAACCTGAATTATAAATGGTAACAGTATTATTTTTGGGAACATTAAGCATTGCAAAAGAAGCTTCAACAGTGCTCAATGATTTTTGATGACAATGCCCATGAATCTTTATATTTTTTTCTTTTTCAGAAAATTGTCCTGCGTGAATTTTTCCGCTTGTAATTTCTCTTTTAAAAAACTCTTCAATCGTAAAAGTGTTTTTTGCTACTTTTTCTGCACTTTCTTTATCTCCAGCCAATCGAAGATATTCATCTCTAAAAGTCAAAATTGCCGATGGTTCAAGACCTATTAAAGGCGTATTTTCAGAAATTATATTTTTAAAAGTATTGATATTTTTATTCGCAATTTCTTGTGCTTCTTCAAGAAATCCTTTCGAAATAAAAGCTCTTCCGCTTTCTTCATGATCGATTATAATTACTCTGTAACCTAATTTCGTTAATAATTCGTAAGCGTCAATTCCAACCGAAACATCATAATAATTGGTGAATTCATCACAGAAAAGATAAACGCTTCCGTTTTCAAAAGAATTAGATTCATAAAGCTTTTTGTTAGTTTGATGCCATTTTCTAAAACTTTTTGAAGCCAATAATGGCACTTGCCTTTCAGGTGCAATTCCCATTCTTTTTTTAACGAATGAAAGATTGGAAGCCCAATTGGTAACTGATGGCGCAATACTTCCCAATTCATTCAATTTTGAATTAAAAGCAAAGATTTTATTGCGGAAAGAAAAACCATTTGCTTTTTGATATTGGTATAAAAATTCTGCTTTTAAAGTCGCCACATCCACATTACTTGGGCATTCGCTCGCGCAGGCTTTACAACTCACACACAATTCGAATACTTTGTACAATTCTTCGTGATCGAATTTATTTTCTTTTTCAGAATTCGTTAGATATTCGCGTAAAGCGTTCGCACGAGCACGAGTAGTATCTTTTTCATTTCTTGTCGCACGATAGCTCGGACATAAAGTTCCTCCTGCCGAAGGCATTTTGCGGCAATCGCCCGAACCGTTGCATTTTTCGGCAGCACGCAAAATTCCCAAACTGTCTGAGAAATCTTGAATCGTTTTGATATCTGGCTCAACTCTTCCTGCTTCGAAACGAAGGTTTTCATCCATTTTAGAAGCATTTACAATTTTCCCAACATTCAAAATTGTGTTAGGATCAAATGCTTTTTTAATTCGTTTTAGCAGTTCATAGTTTTTATCGCCAATCATAAACGGTAGAAATTCTCCGCGTAGAATTCCGTCGCCATGTTCACCGCTTAACGAACCTCTATATTTCTTAACTAAATGAGCGACCTCGGTAGATATATTTCTAAATTGATGCAGACCTTCTTTAGTTTTTAAATTTATCTTCGGACGCAAATGCAACTCTCCTGCCCCGGCATGTGCATAATAAATCGCACTTTGTCCGTGTCTTTCCATCATCGCAGCAAAATCGGCAATATAATTTGGAAGATCGCTTAGTTCTACCGCTGTATCTTCAATAGAATCAGCTGCTTTGTCGTCTCCAACAATACTCCCTAAAAGTCCAAGACCCGCTTTTCTCACCTCGTTTACTTTGTCAATATCTGTTCCGTAAATTTTTGGCAAAGCATATCCAAAACCATTCACTTCAAGATCTTTAATTAGAGCATCGGCTTGCAATTCGGCATCTTCCATGCTAATGTGAGATCCAACTTCGAGCATGATAACTGCTTTTGGTTCTCCAACAATAAAAAATCTATTTTTGGCTTGTTCTCTATTGGTTTTGGTACAATCTAAAATCGTATCGTCCATCATTTCGCAAGTGTACAAATGATGTTTCATTGCGACAACAACAGCTTCCAAACTTTCTTGAATGGTGTGAAAGTGCGCCACAACCATAATATTATTGGTCGGCGGAAGATCATCTACTTTTAAAGTAATTTCAGTTGAGAATGCCAAAGTTCCTTCACTTCCGCAAAGCAGTTTTCCTAAATTGATAGTATTTTCTGTTCCAGAAAAAAGCTCCGATTTCAACAAAACATCAATCGCATAACCCGTATTTCTTCTGTGAATTTCTGGTTTTGGAAATTCCCTTAAAATCTCTTCTTGATTTTCTTTTATTGAAAGCTCTTCGTAAATCGTTTTATAAATTTTACTTTCTAAAGAATCGCCTTTTGTTTTCTCGATAAATTCTTCAGAAGTTAAATCTTTAAATATCGCAGTAGTTCCGTCGCTTAAAACTGCTTTTATTTCTACTATTTTATCTCTGGTAACGCCATAGCGAATTGAGGTTGTTCCTGAAGAATTATTTCCAACCATTCCACCAATCATACATCGATTCGTAGTAGAAGTTGTTGGCGAAAAAAACAATCCGTGCGGTTTTAAATATAGATTTAATTCATCGCGAATCACTCCAGGCTGAACGGTTATGGTTTTCTTTTCAGGATCAAAAGCGATAATTTTATTGAAATGTTTTGAAACGTCGACAATAATTCCGCTTCCTATAGTTTGGCCTGCAAGAGAAGTTCCTGCAGTTCTTGGTGTTATTGAAATTTTATTTTTTGTAGCAAATTGAATAATATTAATTATATCATTTTCTGACTTTGGAATTGCCACAGCAAGCGGCATAATTCTATAAGCAGAAGCATCTGTGGCATATAATTTTTTATGAAGCTCATCATAAAAAAGGTTTCCTTCTAAGGAAGTTTCTAATTCTTGTAGTTGAAGAGAATCGGGCATTTAATTTGGTTCTATTGCTTTTGGTTCTTTAATAAATGTTTTATACTTCTGCGAACATCAGTTAAAACAATACAATCTAAATCTTGTTGGAAATAAATATTTATTAAAGCTCCAATTGAAAGCTTTGAACTTCTTCAAATTTACCAGATAAACGGCAAGTAAATGAAGTAATGGTTTTCATAAATATATTTGGTCAAAGGTTTAGCTTTAACAAATATATATACAAAAAAGATAGTTTTTACATTATTCTGCATTATTTAACAAAATAAATTTTAAAAAACGCAAAAACATGCAAAACATATTTTTTAAAACAATATCTTATAAGATAAAAACACCTGATTTTCTATATTCTTCCAGTTTTGCGTCATACGGATCCAAATCGGTTACAATAGTGTCTAGTTGAGTTAATTCACAAACGCCGTGTGGCATTTTAGTATTTAACTTATCTGCAGAAAACATCGAAACTACTCTATCAGAAGCTTCTATCATTGCTTTTTTGACAATTGAGATTTCGTAACCCACTTCTGTAAGTCCTTGTTTTATATTAATACTGCTGGCTCCGATGAAACAAATATCTGCTTTAATTTTAGACACAACCTGAATCACATCCATACCGATTGTTACCATTGCGTTTTTTTGCATTTTCCCACCAATAAATATTAAATCTATATTAGGATGCTGAGACAATTGCATGGCAATTGGTAAACTATACGTATATATTGTAGCCTTCAAATCGGATGGAATTAACTTTGCGAAAACTAAATTTGTACTTCCTCCACTCATTATAATAACTTGATCGTCATGAAGTAGTGACAACGCTTTTGATACGATTTTCTTTTTCTCTTCTTCTTCAGATATCGCAATGTCAAAAACATTTGCAGACTTCTCTTTAACTTGTACAGCCCCGCCATATACTTTCTCTAACAGCTTTTTACTGTCAAGTTCGTTCAAATCTCGTCGTATAGTATCTTCCGACAAATCCAGAGCCAAAGCCAAATCTGTTGTGACAACTTTTTGGTCCTCAATAAGCTTAGTCATTATATATTTATGTCTTTCGGCTTTCAGCATTTTTCTATAAAAGTTAAAGTTCATCACAAATATATCAAATATTTCAATTTATATTAGAAAACACCCTTAAAACTGCAACAGTATGCAAAATTGAAATTTTACAGATTAATCAAGTACAGATTATTTGATAATTTTTGCATTATTTTGCGTTATTTGATTTTTTTTTCTAAAAAAAGTTTTAAATAATGCATTTGTATGCAATAATTAAATATATTTGCTCAACAACCATTATAAAAACCAGATTAATCATGAAAAAATTACTTCTTATTTCAGTGTTGGTTTTGTTTATTCAAACAGCATTTGGACAAACAAAAACAATTACTGGAACTGTAAAAAGCAAAACGGACGGAATTCCAATTCCCGGAGTCAGCGTCATAATTCAAGGCACAACAAATGGCACTTCTACAGATTTTGATGGTCACTACAGCATTTCTGTAGCACCAGGAAGAACGCTAAGTTTTAGTTATATGGGATTTGAGACCCAATTAATTAAAATCGAAAATCAACAGAAAGTAAATGTTGATCTTTCAGAAAGCACTTCAAAATTAGACGAAGTAGTTGTTGTGGGTTTTGCTTCTCAGAAAAAAACCAATTTAACAGGAGCCGTTGCTAACATTGATGTAAGCAAAACTATAGGTAGCCGACCTTTAACTGACGTTAGTAAAGCATTGCAGGGAACCACACCAGGAGTAAATGTTTCTTTTAACTCTGGAAATATTAATCGTGCAGCAAATATCAATATTCGTGGAGCGGGAACTATTAATGGTTCTGATGCACCTTTAATTTTAGTTGATGGTGTTCCAACAGATTTATCGCTTATCAATCCAAATGATATCGCTACAATGTCTGTACTTAAAGATGCGGCTTCTGCTTCTATTTATGGAGCTCGTGCAGCGTTTGGGGTGGTTCTTATTACTACAAAAGGCGGAAAAACTGGAGAAGGAAAAGTAAGATTCTCTTATAGTGCAAATACTGCATTCACTAATCCGATTTCTACTTTAAAATTCTTGGATCCAACAGAAGAAATTCCTGGATTAATCGCTGCGGGAACAAGAACAGATGGTTCAACACCTGAGATTTTTGGTCAAAATTACAGTGTTTTATTAGATGGAATTAAAAACTGGAAAGAAAAATACGCAAATAACCGTACTAGTCATGAAATGGTTTATGGTGAAGATTGGGAAATAAAAAATGGTACGCCGTATTTTTACAGAGTTTGGGATGCTAATAAAGAATTATATGCAAGTGATGCGCTTCAAACAACACATAATTTATCTGCACAAGGAAATTTAGGAGATAAAAGTTCTTTCTTCGCTTCATTCGGATTAACAAACCAAGAAGGGATGTTAAGAGTGAATCAGGAAAAAAGACAAAGAGTTAATATTAATTTAGGTTTTACAACCAAATTAGCAGATTGGCTTACTGGAGATTTCAAAGTAATGACGATCAATAGCACTTACGATCAGCCATTTAACTATTATGGTGGTTCTGGAACAGATGATACAGGTTACGGAGGTTATTTTGGTTATGCGCTTCGTTGGGGACAATATTTCCCGAATTTCGGAACTTATAGAGGATATAATTTCCGTACTGCTGGAGGATATTTATCAAATGCTTCTAGAAACGAAAACAACAAACGTAATACAAGACTTAGCGCTAAATTTACAGCAGATATTACAAAAGATTTAAATCTTATTACTGAAGTAAGCACTGTAAATGAATATTACAACAGAAAACAAAATGGTGGTAAATTCTTAGCATGGGACAGCTGGTCAGCAATGCCATACGATGCTACAACAATTCAAACTGCTACACCTGCAACTCTTGAAACAGGAAACGATTATGTAGCGCAATCAAAATCTGAGTCTACTACAAATGTTGTAAACATTTATGGTAACTACAAAAAACAATTTGACAAGCATAATTTCAAATTCTTAGGAGGTTTCAACTCTGAGTGGCAAAATTTCTCTCGTAATTATGCAAGAAGAAATACGCTTTTAGATAAATCTAAACCAGAATTTAATCTTGCAGTTGGCGAGCAATTTGTTTCTGGAGCTGCAAATACTTCTTTAAACCCAGCAGAAACTGAGTACTCAATTGCAGGTTTCTTTGCTCGTGTAAATTATGACTACAACGGAATTTATCTTTTAGAATTAAATGCTCGTTATGACGGTTCGTCAAGATTCCCAACAAATGAACAATGGGGATTCTTCCCTTCTGCTTCTGTTGGATACAAAATTGTGAATGAGAAATTTATGGAAGGAACACGCAGCTGGTTAACTGATCTTAAATTGCGTGGATCTATTGGAGCAATTGGAAACCAAAACGTAGGAAATAATGCTTTCTTATCTATCATGAACGCTAAAAATCCTTCTTGGGTAAACAGCGGCACTACAATTCCTCCTTCTGCTGACTTGCCAACTAACGTGGATCCTGCATTGACTTGGGAAAAAGTATATACTAAAGATGTGGGTATCGACATTAAAATATTTGACATGTTAGGCGCTACATTTGACTGGTACCAACGTGATACAAAAGGAATGCTTGCTCCTGGTATAACTCTTCCAGGTTCATTCGGTCAGACTTCTGCACAGACAAACTCAGGAAATATGAGAACTAGAGGATGGGAATTAGGATTAAACTTTAATAAACAATTAAGCGAAAGCGCTTCTGTATTTGTTGATCTTGCTTTATCAGATTATAAATCAGTTATCACAAAATGGAATAACTCTTCTAAATTATTAGCATTAGTAACAGCTGATACAAAACCTTACTATGATGGTTATGAAATTGGCCAAATCTGGGGATTAACAAGTGACAGACTTCTTCAAGCTGATGATGTTATTACAAATAATGGTAAAACAGTAAACGGTGTTGATTACTCTAAAACAATGGGAGGTAATTTCCAATACGGAGCCGGAGATGTTCACTACGTAGATTTAGATGGTGACGGAGCTATTACACGTGGAGCTGGAACTGCTGATGATCACGGAGATTTACGTAAAATTGGAAATTCAACGCCTCGTTATAAATACGGTATTACTTTAGGTGGAAAATACAGAGGATTTGATATTTCTGCTTTCTTCCAAGGAGTTGGAAAACGTGATTACTGGGCTGCTTCTGATGCTGTTTTACCTTTCTTCAGAGCGCCTCAGCAAATGTATGCAAACCAAGCAGATTACTGGACTCCAGAAAATACAGATGCTTATTTCCCAAATCCATATTATGGAAATGAAGCAAATACTTTTGGATCAGGTACATCGGGTCAAAACAACTTTGTTACATCAACAAGATATTTATTAGACATGTCTTACTTCCGTTTAAAGAACTTTACGTTTGGATATAACTTGCCAGCAGCAATTGTGAAAAAAGCAGGATTAGAAAAAGTAAGATTGTATACTTCAGGTGAAAATTTAGTGACTTGGAAAGACAAACGTCTTCCTGTAGATCCTGAAATTGACGAAACAGAAGTTTTCTGGGGAAGAGCTTATCCTTACACAAAAACATGGTCTGTTGGTGTTGATTTATCTTTCTAATCTCTAACTATTCAAAACTTTTAAAATGAAAAAATCAAATATAAAATCTAAGTTTCTGCTAATGTTTACTGCTGTTTTATTAGCAGGAAGCGCAGTTAGCTGTTCAGATTATCTAACAGATGATCCTGCAGATAAATTTACAAACGATAACTTTTGGCAGTCAGAAGATAACGTAAAAACCTTTTCTTGGTTGAATTATGACACTTTTTATGGCTACGGAAATGGTACAACAATCGGACTTTCTTTTTTCTACTATCATGGAAGTGATTATAGAGTAGATGATAACTTGTCTGCATTTACTTTTTATCAAATGCCCGTTACAGCTGCGACTACTAATACTTATTCTTGGAATGAATATTACACACTTATTCGCCGTTGCAATCTAATGCTGGAAAAAGTGCCAACTGTAAATATGTCTACAGAAAAAAAGAACCACTACATTGGGGTTGCTAAGTTTTTCAGAGCTTATACTTATTTCCGTTTAGTGCAAAAATTTGGAGATGTGCCTTATACTGACAAATATTTAGCTCAAGGCGATCCGGAAGTTTACTCTCCTGCAATGCCTAGAGCAGAGATTATGGACAAAGTAATTGCAGAACTTCAGGAAGCAGCGGATTTAATGCTTGTAAGTGATGATAAAAACGTTACTGCAAATAAATATACCGCTTATGCAGCTTTGAGTAATGCTTGTATTTATGAAGGAACGTACAGAAAATATCATTTAGGTCAAGACGGAAGTTTATATCTTAACAAAGCCAAAGCTGCTTCATTAATGATTATGAATAACCCGAGTTATAAATTAAATGCTGATTGGAAATCTTTATACAATTCAGTTGAATTACTTGGAAATACAGAAGTGATATTGGCAAAACGTTACTTAACAAACGTTTTAATGCACTCTCTTCAAAACTATACGAATACTTCGACTATTCAATATGGTTTGACAAAATGGGCAGCAGATAGTTATGTAACAACAAACGGATTACCAATTCAACAAACTGGAAACAGTCAGTATGTTGGTGATGACAACGTTACAGATACGTTTACTAATAGAGATCCTCGTTTTGGTAAAACGGTAAATCCTGCTAATTATGGATACAAAGGAAAACCTTTTGGTACAGCAGCTTTAGTTTCAATGTCTGGATATGTATTCGAATTATACAACAACCCTGCTACAACAGGTCCAGATGTTACAACTGGAGGACGTAATTACACTGATGCTCCATTATTTACTTTAAGCGAAGTTTATTTAAATTATGCCGAAGCTTGTGCTGAATTAGGAAACGCAACAAACAGCGATCTTGATTTGTCAATCAATAAAGTTCGTGCTCGTGCAGGAATTGCGCCTTTAACTACAGACGGCGTTAATGCTTCTGCAAATGGTGTTCAAATTAATGATCCAAGAAGAACTTCTGCTTTAGAGCAAATTTCTGGAACTGTAAATCCATTAATCTGGGAAGTTCGTCGTGAGCGTCAGATTGAATTTATGAGCTGGACAACTTTAAGACAAGCTGATATTTACCGTTGGAAAAAAGGTGATTATTTAGACACTAGTAAAAATCCAGACGTAAATCTAGGCGCTAGAATTGGAACTCCAGTTGGATCGCAAACTGTTGTTGACGCAAATGGATATGTTAAAATATACCCAGCAAGTACAAGAAATTTCGAACCTAAGCATTATTTAATGAACATTCCAACGAATGACATCGACTTATATAAAGCTCAAGGTGTAGAATTAAAACAAAATCCAGGCTGGTAATTTAGTAACAGCTAAAAAATTAATACATACAAAACTACCTCCAAGATCGTTTATTTTGGAGGTAGTATTTAAAATATTCTTTTTTAAACACATCGTCAAAAGACAAAAAGACACAATCAAAATCTAGCCTGAAATAATCTAGGCAAAACAATAGTTTTTTTTAGAGTCCCCTATCTACCTAAAACATTTATATATACCAATAATATCCTTAATTTTATTAAGTCAAGTTTTTGTCTTTAACTATAAACTGTATTTAAAATGATAAAATTTATAGCAAAAAGTGCTTTTGTTGCAGCATTTCTTTTTAATACTCCGTCTTATTCAACAGTAGTGAAAACAATTGGAACTAATAGTTCTAAAGCATTCAGTTATACTGAAATTAAAACAGGAGCAGATAATTACGAAAAATATCTTCCTCTTTTAAAAGATAAAAAAGTCGGAATCGTTACCAACCAGACTGGAATTTTATCCAACAAAACACATGTTGTTGATTTTCTTTTGGAGAAAAAGATTGCCGTTCAAACTATTTTTGCTCCAGAACACGGATTTAGAGGAACAGCAGATGCGGGCGAACATATCGTTGACGGAAAAGATCAAAAAACTGGTTTGCCAATTATTTCTCTTTACGGCGACAATAAAAAACCAAAACCAGCGCAGTTATCTGGAATTGACGTTATGATTTTCGATTTGCAAGATGTTGGAGCACGATTCTACACGTATATTTCTTCACTTCATTATGTAATGGAAGCTTGTGCAGAAAATAACGTTCCGCTTATTGTTTTTGACAGACCAAATCCGAACGGTTCTATTGTTGACGGTCCGCTTTTAGAAAAAGAATTTACAAGTTTTGTGGGCATGCACCCTATTCCGCTCCTTCACGGAATGACGATTGGTGAATATGCTCAAATGGTAAATGGCGAAAAATGGCTAAAAGATGGCACTCAATGCAAATTGACTGTTATTCCATGTTTAGATTATAAACGAACAATGCCATACAGTTTATTGGTAAAGCCATCTCCAAATTTGCCTAACGATCAATCGATCAACCTTTACGCAAGTTTATGCCTTTTTGAAGGAACAAATGTGAGTATGGGACGCGGAACTGAAAAACAATTCCAAATTTATGGTTCTCCGTATTTAACCAAAACTAATTTCAGCTTTACGCCAAAACCTAACTTTGGCGCAAAAGATCCTTTATACAATGGAAAAGAATGTTTTGGTGAAGATTTAACAGCTTATCCAAAACTAAAACAGCTAGAATTAAAATGGCTTATTAAAGCTTACCAGAATACTAGTGACAAGACAAAATTCTTCAATGCTTTTTTTACGAAACTAGCAGGAACAAAAAAATTACAACAGCAAATTGAAAGCGGTGTTTCTGAAACTCAAATAAGACAAAGCTGGCAGAAAGATTTAGAAGCTTTCAAAAAAATGCGAACAAAATATCTGATTTACAAATAATCCCTTAATTCAATAATAACTCAAATTCTACTGTTTTTTCAATAAAACAGAGACTATTAATGCAAAAAAACGAAATCAATTATTCGAAAGAAGTTTGGTTTCAAAATCAAAAAAAAGAAAAATGAAAAATAAAAATCCTGAAACTGAACAAGAATCTTTGTACAAAGACTTGGATCAAATGAGCGTGAAAGAACTTCTTACTAACATTAATACAGAAGACCGAAAAGTACCAGATATTATTGAAGAACAGATTCCTAAAATCGAAAAGCTTGTAAAAGCAATTGTCAAAAAAATGCAGCTTGGCGGCCGATTATTTTATCTTGGAGCAGGAACTTCTGGGAGAATTGGAATTTTGGATGCATCTGAATGTCCGCCAACTTTTGGTGTGCCTCATGACATGATTATCGGAATTATTGCCGGTGGAGATACCGCTATTAGAAAAGCTGTAGAAAATGCTGAAGATGATACAGAACAAGCTTGGAAAGATTTAGCCAAATATGAAATCTCAAGCTTAGATTTTATTATCGGAATTGCGGCTTCTGGAAACACGCCTTACGTTTTAGGAGCTTTGAAAAAGGCCAAAGAACATAATGTAAAAACAGGAAGTATTTCTTGTATCAGCAACGGACTTATTGCTCAAGAAGCAGATTATCCAATTGAATTAATTGTAGGTCCAGAATTTTTAACTGGAAGTACCCGAATGAAATCAGGGACTGCTCAAAAACTGACTCTAAATATGATCTCAACTTCGGTTATGATTAAATTAGGAAAAGTAAAAGGCAACAAAATGGTTGACATGCAGCTTTCTAACGAAAAACTGGTAAAACGTGGCATCAAAATGATTATGGAGGAACTTGATGTGGAATATGAAATAGCCGAAGAATTACTTCACAAGCATAAAAGTGTAAGAGCCGTTTTATTAGCTCAAAAATAAAATCAGGAAATCTAAAACTATCTAAAATCTTTTATAGTTTTATAAAAGAATCAAACACCAAAAAATAAAAATGACACCAAGCACCATCCTTCTTCTAATTATCATTTATTTCGGAACATTATTCTATATTTCACACAGAGTGAGCAAGAAAGACAGCGGAAACGAAGCTTTCTTTACCGCTAATAAAAATTCAAAATGGTATTTAGTTGCTTTCGGAATGATCGGAACTGCGCTTTCTGGAGTAACTTTTATATCGGTTCCAGGAGAAGTTGGTGCTGCAAGTGGTGAACAATTCAAATATTTTCAGTTTGTTTTGGGTAATGCGCTTGGTTTTATTGTCATTACAAAATTATTGCTTCCGTTGTATTATCGAATGAATCTAACTTCGATTTACGGATATATAGAGCAAAGAATGGGAATTTTTAGCTATAAAACAGCAGCTTCTATTTTCTTGATCAGTAGAACAATTAGCTCGGCGTTTAGGCTTTATTTGGTTGTAATTGTTTTACAGCGTTTTGTGTTTGATTTCTATCATATTCCGTTTGCATTTACAGTTTTAATTTCACTATTGCTTATTTTCTCTTATACCTATAGAGGCGGATTAAAAACGATTATCATTACAGATACTTTACAGACTTTCTTTTTGGTCACTTCGGTTTTTCTAACCATTTATTTTATCTGCGATCGAATGGATTTAAGTGCCATCAGCGCTTTTGAAGAAGTAAAAAACAGTAATTATTCTAAGATATTTTTCTTTGATGATTTCATGGGAAGTAAATTCCATTTCATAAAACAAATCTTAGGCGGAATGTTTGTAACGATTGCTATGACTGGCTTGGATCAGGATTTAATGCAGAAAAATCTAAGCTGTAAAAACATTGGCGAAGCACAAAAAAATATGTTCACTTTTACAGGAATATTTGTTGTAATTAATATTTTCTTTTTGAGTGTTGGAGCGCTTTTATACATCTACGCAAATAAAAACGGAATCGCAATTCCAACTGATTTAGTTACAGGAAAACCAAGAACCGATTTACTTTTCCCAGAAATTGCTTTAAATCATTTAGCGCTTGTTCCTGCAATTGTATTTTTATTGGGAATCATTGCTGCCACTTTTGCAACTACAGATTCCGCTTTGACTGCCTTGACAACTTCTTTCTGCGTAGACTTTTTAGGAATGGACAAAGCCGAAAACAGTCATAAGAAAAACACAGTAAAAATTAGACATTTAGTACATATCAGTTTTTCTATTTTAGTGTTTTTTATCATCTTGGTCTTTAACGTAATAAACGATAGTTCTGTTGTTGGAATGATCTTTAAAGTGGCTTCTTATACTTACGGACCATTATTAGGATTATACGCTTTTGGTTTGTTCCAAAAATCTAGAAACGTGCATGATAAACTAGTCCCAATCATCTGTTTATTGTCTCCATTTTTCACTTATTTAATTAATGAAAATTCAAAACTGCTATTTGCAGGATATGTTTTTGATAACGAATTAATCGTGCTAAACGGATTAATAACTTATTTAGGATTATACATTACAAGCTCTAAAAGGAGTGACAAAATAAGCTTCTAATCAGCTTATCAATATTGATTAATCAATTTGGGTTTAATGTTAGATTCCAATTGATTTTAAAAAAAATAACATGAAAAATTCATTCATAAAAATTAGCTTATACGCCTTTTTTATCTTTTTAATTACCAATTGCGCCTCTAAAAAAAACAATAGTGTAACCGATGCAAACAAGGACATTCCTTTGAAAGACACCGTTGTTTACGTTCAAAAAAATAATACTGAAAAAAAGACTTTTTTCAAAGATTCTGATAAAGAAACAGCTTGGGTCGACAGCATTTACAACAAAATGACGGTTCAAGAAAAAATTGGACAGCTCTTTATGGTTTCGGCTTATTCCAATAAAGATTCTGTACATGCAAATCAAATCATCAAACTTATTGAAGATTACAAAATAGGAAACGTTATTTTCTTTCAAGGCGGACCAGTTCGTCAGGCGAAATTGACCAATTTATATCAATCAAAAGCAAAAGTTCCTTTGATGATTGGAATCGATGCCGAATGGGGATTAGCCATGCGACTAGATTCAACGTATCGTTATCCTTGGAATATGACATTGGGTGCGATTCAGGATTTAAATTTAATTGAAAACGTGGGAAAAAATATGGCTGCCGAAAACAAACGAATTGGCGTTCATTTTAACTTTGCTCCTGTTTTGGATATTAATACCAATCCTAAAAATCCGATTATTGGAAACCGTTCTTTTGGTGAAGACAAAGTCAATGTAAGCGAAAAAGCGATTGCTTTAATGAAAGGAATTCAAGGAAACGGCGTTTTCTGTACCGGAAAACATTTTCCTGGACACGGCGACACTTCAACCGATTCGCATAAAGCTTTACCAACCGTTAATTTTTCTAAAGAACGTCTTGAGTTAGTAGAATTATATCCGTACAAAAAATTATTTGACGAAGGTTTGGCTTCTGTAATGGTCGCGCATCTTAATATTCCAAGTTTAGAATCACAGCCAAATTGCCCTTCTTCGGCTTCCTATAATGTAGTAACCAATCTGCTTCAAAAAGAATTAGGTTTCAACGGATTGATTTTTACTGATGGTTTAGCAATGAAAGGAGCGGCTAATTTTAAAGGTCCTGGAGACTTGGAAATAGCCGTAATTTTAGCTGGAAATGATATTTTGCTTTGCCCAGAAAATGTACCTGTAGCATTTCAAAAACTAGAAGCTGCCTATAATCAAAACGTAATTACAGAAGAACGATTAGCACATTCTGTTAAAAAAATTCTTCATTTTAAATACAAAGCGGGACTAAATAAATACAAACCGATAGATTTAAATAATTTGTACGAAGATTTGAATCCGACGCAAAATGATGCTTTACATTATAAATTGTATGAAAATGCAATTACGGTTTTAAAAAATGAAAAAGAAATTCTTCCAATAAAAGATTTAAGCGAAAAAATTGCGTACATAAAATTGGGTGAAGATACCAATAGCACTTTTGTTTCGACCCTAAAAAAATATACTGAAATTACAGAAGTTAAAGATACCAATCTTGACAGTCTGAATAAGGAATTGAAAAAATTTGACAAAGTCATTATCAGTTTTCACAAAGTAAATAAACCTTGGGAAAAACAAGAATTTACACTACAAGAAATGCTTTGGCTGAAAGAAATTGCGAAACACAATAAAGTGATTTTGGATGTTTTTGCAAAACCGTATTCTCTTCTATCTATTTCAAATTTTGATGATATTGAAGGATTGGTAGTTTCCTATCAAAACTCAGATATTAGTCAGGTTGTTTCGGCAGAATTACTTTTTGGAGCCATTGAAGCCAAAGGAAAATTGCCTGTTTCTATCAATGATGCTTTTCATGTCAACGATGGTTTAACTACAGAAAAACTAAATCGCTTAGCGTTTTCAGCTCCAGAAAATGTAAATATGAATCCTGCTATTTTATCTAAAATAGATGCTGTGGCACAAAAAGCAATCGATGACAGAATGACTCCGGGAATGCAGGTTTTGGTAGCAAGAAAAGGAAGTGTCATTTTCCAGAAATCGTACGGAGCACAAACTTACGATAACGGAAAAAAAGTCACGAATACAGATTTATATGATGTTGCTTCGATCTCAAAAATGATTTCGACTCTGCCAAATGTGATGCAATTGTATGATAAAAACAAAGTCGAGCTAGACACCAAATTGAAAGACATGTTGCCTTTTTTTGCTAAAACAAATAAAGAAAATATCACTTTCAAAGAATTACTAAATCATTATGCCGGACTTCAAGCTTGGATTCCGTTTTACAAAGCAACTTTAGACAGCAACAACCAGCCTTCTGAAAAATATTACAGCAAAGTAGCTGGGCCAAATTTTACAACGAAAGTTGCTGAGAATCTTTACATTCGAAATGATTATCATGATACGATTATGAAAATCATTGCAGAAAGTCCTGTATCACATAAAAAAGAATATAAATACAGCGATTTTACTTTTATTATTCTAAAAGAATATTTAGAAAGAAAAACGCATAAAAAATTGGAAGATCTTAGCAAAGAAAATTTCTTCAGCACATTAGGAATGACAAATACGCTTTACAATCCGCTGGACAGATTTGATAAAAGCAATATTGCTCCAACTGAAATCGATAATTATTTCAGACATCAGGTAATTCAAGGTTATGTTCACGACATGGCTGCGGCAATGGAAGGTGGTGTCGCGGGTCACGCAGGAATTTTCTCGAACAGCATGGATGTTGCCAAAATGATGCAGCTGTTTTTACAAAAAGGAAATTACGGCGGAATTCAATATTTTTCTCCAGAAACTTTTGATGCTTTTAATACTTGTTATTACAAAAATCAAGGTGTTTTAAGAGGATTAGGATTTGACAAAAGAGTCCACAAAGACGGTCCAACTTGCAATTGCGTTTCTGAAGCAAGTTTTGGACATACTGGTTTTACAGGAAACATGGCTTGGGCAGATCCAGAAACCGAAATTGTTTATGTTTTCTTATCCAACAGAACTTATCCAGAAGTGGTTAACGACGAAAATAAATTAGCCAAAGGAAAAATCAGAGAAGAAATTCAGCAGATCATTCAAGACGCAATCATAAAATAAAAATTTCAAATCCCAAATTCCAAAAAATTAAATTCCAAAATTCAAATCTAAAATCTGAAATCTAAAATCTAAAATCTAACATCTAAAATATAAACCCAATGACAAAAGAACGTTTAACTTCACTCGATGTCTTTAGAGGATTTACCATTTTCTTAATGACAATTGTAAATAATCCGGGAAGCTGGTCTTCTATTTATCCGCCTTTAGAACACGCCGAATGGCATGGCTGCACGCCTACAGACTTAGTTTTCCCGTTTTTTGTTTTTATAATGGGAACTGCAATTCCGTTTGCAATGCCTGTAAAACATTTTGACGGAAGTGTTTTTAATAAAATCTTAGTTCGTTCGCTTCGAATTTTCTGTTTAGGATTGTTTTTAAGTGTTTTCAGCAGAATTCATTTATTTGGTTTAGAAGGAATTCCGTTATTAACAGTGAGATTAGCAATTGCTTTTGCTGTTGCCTATGCACTTTTAGGAAACTTTTCAATGAAAGTCAAAACCATTCTTGCAGTTGGGATCTTTATCATATTGCTTTCGCTATCTTTTAGCGGATTAGAACATTTTGAAGATACTAGAATTCCAGGCGTTTTACAGCGAATTGCAATTGTATATTTCTTTACTTCTATTTTGTATTTAAAGACAAATTTAAAAACACAGCTTTTAGTTTTAGCCGCACTTTTAATTGGATATTGGCTTTTAATGGCTTTTGTTCCCGTTCCTGGATTTGGTTCTGCCAATTTTGATAAAGGAACCAATCTTGCCGCTTGGATAGACGATACGCTTTTAAACGGACATCTATGGGCATCGTCTAAAACTTGGGATCCAGAAGGAATTTTGAGCACTTTGCCAGCAATTGGAACTGGAATTTTAGGAATGTACATTGGACAACTTCTAAATCTTTCAATCGAGAAAATTCAGATCGTGAAAAAAACAGCCATTACAGGAATTATTCTATTAATTGGCGGTTTAATTTGGAACACTTTCTTCCCAATTAATAAATCGCTTTGGACAAGTTCTTACGTTTTGTACACGGCAGGAATAGCAACAATTTCATTGACATTTTTATATTTTATAATTGATGTGAAAGGCTATAAAAAATGGACCAAACTATTCTTGATTTGGGGAGTAAACCCGATGATTGTATTTTTCTTTTCAGGAATAATTCCGAGAGTTTTAGGTTCGATAAAAGTGGCAAATCCTGAAATCGCTGGAGAAGAAATTGGACTTCAAGCCTACATTTATGATCACGGAATTATGCCTTGTTTTGAAAATCCACTTAATGCATCGTTGGCTTACGCTTTATCTTATGCCATTTTCTGGTCTTTCATTTTATGGATTTTTTACAAAAAGAAACTGATTTTTAAAGTGTAATTAAGATTATAATGAATTACCACAACGAGTTACAGTTTAATATTCCGTAGGAATATCTGGTCGGTAGAAAAAGAATATGTCATTTTGCATTGTGTTCCAGAGGAACACCTGATTTTATATAACAGCGCTCTATTTTATGAATCAAACGTTCCTACGGAACGATAAACTGCAATTACAAATTGATTCTACCTACGAAACATTCCTACGGAATGAATTAAATAATTTCAGCCAGACTTAATAGTTTGATTTGGTCATCGTTCTAACACTTATTTATGCAAGATCACTTTTCTTTTTTCTAAAAATTTTGAGAAAAGCAGTATCTTGCCGTACTAATCAAAAGCATCAGTTTCGAATTATGGATAGTCCGGTTGAAATTCCTTTTAAAAGCTTTATTCAGCTTAAGCCAGAAGAAAGCACTGCTATTTACTTGCAGATTGTTTTTGAGTTTATCAAAGCCATACAAACGGGTTTTCTTCCTGAAGGCACTAAACTTCCCGGAACCCGAATTTTGTGCAAAGTGCTTTCTGTTAATCGAAATACTTTAATCAAAGCTTTTCAAGATTTAGAATCACAAGGCTGGATAGAAACTCTTCCGAATAAAGGAACTTTTATTTTATCGCAGCAAAAACAAAAAAACAAAGCCGAATTTACGATTTCGAAAGAACAAAATTCATCTGAAGAAAATGTTGGATTTAGTTTTCAGCGTTCGACGATTCTCGAAAATCCAATAGAAATAAGCAATCTTCCGCATCAATTTAATGACGGAATGCCCGATTTAAGATTAGTTCAAACAGATGTTTTGGCCAGATTATATGTTTCGAAATTAAAAAGAAGAAAAACTTCTAAAACTTACGAACAGATAGAATTGCGTTCGCATTCGAATTTTAAAACACATTTTTCTAATTATCTGAATCTTACTCGAGGAATTCGTATTGCAACTTCTAATCTACTTACTACAAGCAGTCATGAAATTGCTTTATATTTGGTTACCAAAGTGCTTATTTCGCCCAATGATAAAGTGGTTGTGGCTTCGCCAGGTTACTATATGTCCAATATGACGCTGACGAATACTGGCGCGCAGATTATTTCCATTCCCGTAAATGATGATGGAATCGATACCAAAAAATTGAAAGAAATTTGTGAAACGACCAAAATCCGAGTTTTATATTTAACCTCCAATTATCATTATCCAACTACAATTTCGCTTAGCGCGAAAAAAAGAATCGAAGTTCTGGAATTGGCCAATCAATATGGATTTGTAATTCTAGAAGACGATTACGATTTTGATTTTCATTACGATAATAATCCAGTTCTACCTTTAGCCGCTTTCGACTCGAATCAGAAAGTGGTTTATATTGGTTCTTTTGGAAGATCGCTTCCATCAGGATTTAGTTACGGATTTGTTGCCGCTCCTGCGGAATTTATTAAAGAACTCGAAAAACATCAAAACATTCTAGAACCTAGAATTGATGTATTAAAAGAACAAGTTTTAACCGAATGGATTACCGAAGGCGAAGTGCACAGGCTTTCAAAAAAAAATAAAAAAATCTATAAAGAACGCCGTGATCATTTTGTTTCGCTTTTAAATGAAAAACTAAAAGGTAAAATCAAATTTAAGATACCGCCACGAGGATTGGCAATTTGGGTCGAATGGCTAGATCAATTTAATTTGATACAATTTCAAAAGGAATGTTCCAATCATGGTTTATTTCTCCCGAAAACCATTTTATATCAAACCAAAAATCTTACCGCAACCCGTTTAGGATTTGGACATTTAGAAAAAGAAGAAATGGAAAAGGCAGTTGCTATTTTAAGTAGCTGTTTAGCTATTATTTTGGACAATTGAAGTGATTCTGACTAATGGAAACACAGTCAATGATTCAGCTCCATAGATTCAAATGAACATCTTTATAAAACATAACCCGTGGTTGAGACCACGAGGCTATGTTTGAATATATATGCGTATAAAACAAAAAAAATGGCTGTCTTTTTCGACAGCCAATTATACAATTTATTACAAAGTTTTTTCTCTTTCCCAGAAACGATGTCTTCCTAAAGCTTTTATAAACGAAGTAGCTAGTAATTTGTCTGCGCTATTTTCACTTGTCAAAACTCCAGAATCTTTAGCTTTTATATCACTGTTGTTTTTTAAGATTTGTACTCCTTCAGCTTCAGCTGCAATAAATTTACAGTGGTGATACGCATCATTTAAAAACTCTTTTACTTCTTTTATTTTTGAAAGATCTGCAATTCCTTTTCCACTTGGAATGAAGACACCATCAAAAAGCACCGATGCCGCAATTTTATAAGTTTGCTCTACTGCAATTTCTGTTCCTTCTGCAGAAACAATAGTTCCTAGATGCGGTGCTATAATAACAGCTTTTGCCCCAGCATTTTGCAAGGCTGTTTTCATTACTTTTATAGAATCTGCATTTACACCATCAGCACATAAAAAAGCTATTTGTCGAGTTGCAATCGTATTTGAAATGGTTGGATTTTTAAGCATACTCAAAGCATCTGAACTTCCTATGTTTTGCTTTACTTTTGCAGGTTCTTGATTTCCTTCATCGTCTGCTCCTACTCCATGATTAATTGGTTTTTCAATATCTTTCGGAACTGCAATTCCTAATGTTTTAGCAACTGTTGCCGCTAAATTCGAATCGACGTAATTTAAAAGTCCGAGCATTCTTTCTCTAATCGAAACCGTTTCTACTTTTCCCAATTCAAAAGACAAAGCACTTGCAATATGATCTTGTTCTATAGGTGTCTGACTGTTGTAAAAAAGCGCTGCCTGACTAAAATGATCCGAAAAGCTTTTACTTCTTTCTCGTACTTTATGGGCATCTACTCGTTCATTGAAACTTACAAATCCGCCCTGATCCATTTTGGCTTGAAATGGGCATCCGCCTCCTAAAGAATTTGGATGATAACTCACTTTCCCTTTTGCAATTTCCTGACGCATATGTCCGTCACGCTGATTGTTGTGCATGGGCGCGATGGTTCTGTTAATTGGAATTTCATGAAAATTCGGACTTCCTAATCTTGATAATTGTGTGTCGGTATACGAAAATAATCTTCCTTGCAATAAAGGATCATTTGTAAAATCAATTCCCGGAACAATGTGTCCTGGGTGAAAAGCGACCTGTTCTGTTTCTGCAAAAAAGTTATCTGGATTTTTATTCAGAACCATTTTTCCGACAATAGTAACTGGAACTAATTCTTCTGGAACTAATTTTGTTGGATCAAGCAAATCAAAATCAAATTTATGTTCGTCGCTTTCAGGAATAATCTGAACCCCTAATTCCCATTCTGGAAAATTTCCTGCTTCTATAGCTTCCCATAAATCCAATTTATGAAAATCTGAATTTTTCCCTGATATTTTCTGTGCTTCATCCCAAGCAACTCCGTGTGTACCTAATTTTGGTTTCCAATGAAATTTTACAAAATGCGATTCGTTTTTATCATTAATAAATCTAAAAGTATGAACTCCGAAACCTTCCATCATTCTTAAACTTCTCGGAATCGCTCTATCGCTCATTACCCACATAATCATGTGCATGGATTCGGGCATTAGCGAAATAAAATCCCAAAACGTATCATGTGCCGAAGCCGCCTGCGGAATTTCGTTATGCGGTTCTGCTTTAACAGCATGAATCAAGTCTGGAAATTTCATGGCATCCTGAATAAAAAATACAGGCATATTATTTCCGACTAAATCAAAAATACCTTCCTGTGTATAAAATTTTACAGCAAAACCTCTAACATCACGAGCTAAATCGGTAGATCCTCTAGAACCAGCAACAGTCGAGAATCGAACAAAAACTGGTGTTTTGATACTCTTATCGTTTAAGAAGCCTGCTTTGGTATATTTTTCCATGCTATTGTACAATTCAAAATAACCATGCGCTCCTGAACCTCGTGCATGAACAATGCGTTCTGGAATTCTTTCGTGATCAAAATGGGTAATTTTTTCTCGTAATATGAAATCTTCTAAAAGAGAAGGGCCTCTTTCTCCTGACTTTAAAGAATTATTATTGTCGTTTATTTTAACGCCTTGGTTGGTGGTTAAAAATTCGTTCTCGGCATTTGATTTATTGTATTCTAAATCGTTCTGTTTCCCATCAGAATTGTCTTGGTTTGTTTTTTTTGAATTTTTCATTTTCTGTTGATTTTACATTTATCATTCATTCAAGGTTGTGAGGTATTTCTCAAACAATAGGCTCACAAAGTTAGAGTGCTTTTCAAGTTAAAATTTATACAATTCAGTTTAAGGATTATAACATTCGAATCACACATAAATAAAAATCAACACATTACTGATAATTATATAATTACGCATTTTAATCCTATAACAGAAAAAGTCCAGCAAAAAGTAACTTTGAAATAGAGTTTTAATTCAAAAAAGACTTAAGGTTTTTTACATTATTATTGATCTTCTATTGTTATGGAATATCATATAGTAAATATCATATAGTATGGGTAAAGGACATTTACCAATTTCGCCACTCAATACACTTATTTCAAGAGTTCTCAGTGGTGTAATTGGCATATTCAGCTGGATCATTCTATTTTTAAGTAGCCATTTATCAACCCCCAATTGACTTTAACGGTTGCGATATTCAGCTGTTCTTTGCCCATATTATTTTGCAGCTAACTTTCTAACACCCGCAAAAGCTTATGTCATTGTCAAAATACCATCAGAAAAGAGATTTTAAACAAACCCGTGAACCCAAAGGAAAGGTTGAAAAATCGGTAAATGAACTGATTTTTGTTGTGCAGAAACATGCCGCATCACATCTTCATTATGATTTCAGGCTGGAAATGGATGGCGTTTTAAAAAGCTGGGCAGTGCCAAAAGGTCCGTCGATGGATCCTGAAGTAAAACGTCTCGCCATGATGGTCGAAGATCATCCATACAGTTATAAAGATTTTGAAGGCACAATTCCAGAAGGAAATTATGGCGCTGGAAATGTAATTGTGTGGGATAACGGAACTTATACTTCTGATGAAAAAACAGCTTCTGACGAAAAACAGCTATTAAGTGATTTAGCAAAAGGACGTTTGAGTTTTGTTTTAAAAGGCAAAAAACTGAAAGGTGAATTTTCCTTGGTTAAACTTCACGGCAAACAAGAAAATGCCTGGCTTTTAATCAAGAAAAATGATAAATATGCTTCTACTGAAGATATTTTAGAAAAAAATAAATCTGTCATTTCTAAAAGAAGTTTGGAACAGCTGATAGAAAAATCTGAAAAACTCGCTTCAAAAACAGAAGAGAAAACAGAAGAGAAAACAGAAGAGAAAACAGTTGAGAAAAAAGCGGTAAAAAAAAAGTCTAATCCGAAAGTTGAAATAGCTGAGTTTATAAAACCTATGCTTGCCAGCGTACGCGAAGAACCTTTTGACGATGACGAATGGATTTTCGAAAATAAATACGACGGTTACAGAACGATTGCGGTTATAAATGGTCAGCAAGTAGATTTATTCAGCAGAAATAAACTTTCTTTTAATTCTAATTTCAAACCTATTGCCGAGGAATTAAAACAAATAGATCATACAGTCGTTCTGGACGGCGAAGTGGTAGTGGAGAATGATTCTGGAAAAGCCGATTTCCAGCTGCTACAAAACTATATGAAAACCGGAATTGGAAATCTAAAATATTACGTTTTTGATTTATTGAATTTGGACGGAAATCTCATTACCGAACTATCTCTTTTGGAGCGAAAAGAACTGCTTAAAATTCTCTTTAATAAATATCCATTTTCGAATGTTTTTTATTCTGAACATACTATTGGCGACGGAATAAAACAATTTGAACAAGCAATTAAAAATAAAACCGAAGGAATCATTGCAAAAAGAGCTGACAGTACTTATGCGATAAATAGAAGAAGTACAAACTGGCTTAAAATAAAAACAGCAAATGAAGAAGAAGCTATAATTATTGGAATCACAGAACCTAAAAATTCTAGAAAATATTTTGGTGCGCTTCTTCTCGGTCAATATGAAGGTAAAAAATTGAAATATATTGGCAAATGCGGAACTGGTTTTACAGAAGCTATTCTTAAAGAATTATATACTAAACTAAAACCACATTTTATTGAAAAATCGCCGCTTGATGAAAAAATTCCGTTGCGTGATCCGATTCAATGGGTTAAACCCAAAGTCGTTTGTCAGGTAAAATTTTCGGAGTGGACGCAAGATCAGCATTTGAGGCATCCTGTTTATCTTGGGATCAGGATTGATAAAAAAGCGGAGAATGTCAATTATAATAAAAATGGAGATTCTAATTTAATTGAAATGGGAGAACTAAATAAACACAAAACTGAAAATGATTACGATTTAAAAATTGGCAAAACGACCTTGCATTTGACCAATCAGAATAAAATTTATTTTCCGAAAGACAAGATTACAAAAGGTGATATTGTGCAATATTATAATGAAGTTTCTTCGTTGATTCTGCCGTATTTAAAAGACCGCCCAGAATCGATGAACCGTTTCCCAAACGGAATTGATTCTCCTAGTTTTTACCAAAAAGATGTTGATGTAGATAAAATTCCGAAATGGCTTAAAACCAAAAAAATCTTCTCAGAATCGAATAATGCCAACATTGATTATCTTATTTGCAATAATAAAGAAACACTAATTTATATGGCCAATTTAGGCTGTATTGAAATGAATCCGTGGAATTCGACCATTAAACATATCCAGAATCCAGATTGGCTAGTAATTGATTTAGACCCCGCAAAAGACGATTTTAAACAAGTCGTTCAAACTGCTTTAGTCGTAAAAGAAGTTTTAGACGAATTGGAAACCGAATGTTTGTGTAAAACATCAGGCGCTTCGGGACTTCATATCTACATTCCGCTTGGTGCGCAATACGATTATGATTCTATAAAAATTCTAGGCGAATTGATTGCCAAAGAAGTCCAATCCAGACTTCCTGATATCACGACGGTTGATAGAAGCATCAAAAAGAGAAACAACAAACTATATATCGATTTTTTGCAAAACCGACGCGGACAAACTTTGGCAGCGCCGTATTCTGTTCGTCCAAAACCTGGCGCAACAGTTTCTACGCCTTTAGAATGGAGTGAAGTAAATGAAAAACTGCATCCGTCGCAATTTACTATCAAAAATGTCTTGAAACGTTTTGAGAAAAAAGGCGATTTATGGAAACCTGTTTTATTGAAAGGAGCGAATATCAAAAAGATCATTCACAAATTGGAAAATAGTCAAAACAGTTAAGAAGACTTTTTCTTTTTGTTTTCGAGACTGGCTTTTAGCATCGACATTAAATCGTCACTTTGTTTATGCACGACTTTTAATTTTGGAGCTGCTTTTTGTGGTTTTCCTTTGGCTTTATTTTTAATAATATCCAAGAGCTTGGCGGTATATTCGTCTTTAAAACCAGAAATATCAAATTTCTCTGTCAGCTGATCAATTAATTTTTCTGCCATGTCCATTTCTTTTGTAGACTTTTTTGACATTGGCGGAAGCTTTAATTCTGCTGTGCTTCGAATTTCTTGCTCGAAACGAATTCGGTTTAAAACAATAACATTTTTGTACGGTTTTAAAATGGCCAGACTTTCTTTATTTCGCAGAACAAATCTTGTAACGCCCACTTTTCCAGAAGCTTCAAGCGCATCACGAAGCAATCCGTAGGCATTCATCGCGCCTTTGTCTGGTTCGAGATAATAGGGCTGTTCGTAATAAATACTTTGGATTTCTTTTTCGAAAGCAAAACTTTCAATATCAATTGTTTTAGTTTTAATGGCATCCGCGGCTTCAAAATCGGAATCTTCTAAAATGACATATTTGTCATCGAGTTTGTAGCCTTTCACAATGTTCGCAAAATCAACTTCTTTTCCTGTATCTTCATTTATACGTTTAAATTTGATATTGGCGTAATCTTTCGCGTCAAGCATATCCATATCTAAACTGCTTTCCTGCACCGCCGAAAACATTTTTATCGGAATATTAATTAATCCAAAACTTACTGAACCTGTCCAAATCGCTCTCATGGCTTTTGTTTTAAAATTGAATATTAAATTTAGCTAAGCCAAAAGACATAAACCTTACAAAATCAACGATTTGTTTTATAAAATTCTTCTCAAAAATATCAACCGTAAGGTGATAAAAACAATTTCACAATTCACAATTCACAATTCACCATTCACAATTAATAATAAATATTCAGTATTATTTTTGATTTCGAGCTATCGATAATTTTTTCCAATTTTTTAAAAAAAGCGTCACTAACCATTGGACAACCCTGACTATTATAAATATAATAATCCTGTTCTTCATCTGGCACGGCTGAATAAGGATGTAGTACAATGGCTCTTTTTTCGGCATTGCTATTCGATTCATCTAAACCAGAAAGTCTGTACGATTTGCCAAACATTCCTCGATACGATTTACCGATTACATAATTCCCTAAAGAAGTACATCTTGAATTAGGTTCGTTACTGAATTTTAATTCTCCTCTTCTATTTGTTTCAGAACCAGACCCGTTTGCAACGAGACCTTCTTCTAAAATTTTATTGTTTTCAAGATCGTAAACAAAAAACCGGTTTTTACCCGATTTGATTTTCATATCAATAAAAAAAGCAATTTTAGAATTGTAGGTATTATTTTTTGCAATAGCTGCTTTTACTTCTTCAATCTGTGCATTAAAACGTTCCATTTCTGGACTTAAAGGCGGTATTTCTTTTTTATTTTCATTTGGAGTTCCCAAAAAACCAATAAATAAAAATAAAGTCAAATTAAAGATTTTCATAATAATTGTTCTTAGAAATTAACAGAACAAAATTAGTTTGCCGTTAAAAAACAAATTATCACTACAAGACTGAAAAACAACACAATACGACTTTTGTATATAAAAAGAGACAGATGATTCTTCTATCATCTGTCTCTTTTTGTTTCAGGTTTCAAGTTTCAAGTTACAGGTTAAAAACTCATAACTTATAACTTATAACTCATAATTGTTTACCATCCTTTTACAGCACCGCCTTTAAATTCTCGTTCAGCTGCTTTTTCTACTTCTGGAGATTGGAATGCTTGTAAAAACTGTTTTACTTTTTCTTCGTTTTTATTGTCTTCGCGGCTCACCACCAAATTTACATAAGGAGAATCTTTATCTTCAACAAACAAAGCGTCACGAGATGGAACCAATCCAGCAGCAGAAGCAAAAGTATTGTTGATGATTGCAATAGAAACATTTTGGTCGTCTAAGGCACGAGGCAATTGAGGAGCTTCTAATTCTAAAATTTTTAAGTTTTTAGGATTGCTCACAATGTCTGTTACTTTTGGCAATAAACCAACGCCCTCTTTTAATTTCAATAATCCGTTTTTCTGTAAAAGCAATAATGAACGCCCGCCGTTTGTTGGATCATTTGGAATAATAATGGTGCTTTCGTTTTTCAATTCAGAAAGGCTTTTTATTTTTTTAGAATATCCAGCAATCGGATAAACAAATGTATTTCCGATAATAGCCAATTTGTAACCTCTTTGTTTTGATTGCTCGTCTAAATATGGTTTGTGCTGAAAAGCATTGGCATCAATATCACCTTGGCTTAAAGCTTCATTTGGAATTACATAATCGTTAAAAGAAACCAATTCTACTTCTAAACCGAATTTTTCTTTGGCTACTTTTTTTGCTGCTTCAGCCACTTTTAATTCAGGTCCAGAAGCTACTCCTACTTTTATAAAATGAGGATCATTATTTTTACTTTTTCCGCAATTTGATAAAACAAGCGCCAAAGCCAAAACTCCAGCAGATTTTAAAATATTAAGTTTCATATTTTTTTAATTGTAAAATGTTAATTATTAATTGTCAATTGATGACTATCTATGATCAAATCTTTTTGATAATTTGTCTCCCGCAAACTGAATTATGAATACTAAGATTACCAATAAAGCTAGAACAGAATTCATCGTTACAGCATCATAACCAATATATCCGTATTGATAACCAACTTGCCCTAATCCGCCTGCTCCAACAGCTCCACCCATTGCAGAATAACCAACAAGCGTGATTAAAGTAATTGAAGCCGCATTGATTAAAGATGGCAAAGCTTCTGGCAATAAAACTTTGTAAACGATTTGGAATGGCGTTGCTCCTAATGCTCTTGCTGCCTCAATTAATCCTGACGGAAGACTTAGCAAGCTATTTTCGACCAAACGGGCAATAAATGGCGCCGCACCAATGCTTAACGGAACCAAAGCTGCACTCACACCAATTGAAGTTCCAACAATCGCACGTGTAAACGGAATCATCCAAACGATTAAAATAATAAATGGAATAGAACGAAAAACATTTACCACAATTGATAATGTTCTGTTTAAAACAGGCTGTTCTAAAATCTGGTTTTTACGAGTTAGAAACAATAAAATTCCTGTTGGAAGTCCCAATAAAAAACCGAAAAAGCCCGATACAAAAGTCATAACAATGGTTTCCCATGTTCCTTTTAACAATAAATCTATAATAGAATCAGACATAACCTATAATTTCTGTTTTAATGTGTTTTGAATTAAAATATTGAATTGCTGCGTCGTAATTTTCGCGTTTACCTGAAAGTTCAATCAGCATTACACCAAAATTCACTTCGCCAGCCTGATCCATTTGTGCGCTTACAATTTTGAAATCGGTATCAAAAAGTCTTGAAACTTCTGAGATAACAGGCTCGTTAACTGATTTTCCTGTCATTTCCAGTTTCAATAACGGATTCAGATTTCCGTTGTCTTCTTTTTGTAATTTTTCCTGATAAACAGATGGAACTTCAATATGAAGCGAAGAAGAAATAAACTCTCTTGTCAGTTCATGTTTTGGATCTGCAAAAATTTCTCCAACACTTCCCTGCTCTATTAATTTTCCGTGACTGATTACCGCCACTTCATCACAAATAGATTTTACAACTTCCATTTGGTGTGTAATCAATAAAACGGTAATATTTAGACGTTTGTTAATGTCTTTCAATAAATTTAAAATCGATCTTGTTGTTGCTGGATCAAGCGCGCTTGTAGCTTCATCACAAAGCAAAACTTTCGGATTATTTGCCAAAGTTCTTGCAATCGCAACTCTCTGTTTTTGTCCGCCCGAAAGACTTGCAGGATAATCGTTTGCTTTTTCGGCTAATCCAACCAATTGCAATAATTCTAAAACACGAGTTTTGATTTCAGCTTTTGAGGTTCCAGCCAATTCTAATGGAAAAGCAACATTTTCGTAAACCGTTCTAGAAGAAAGTAAATTGAAATGCTGAAAAATCATTCCGATTTGTCTTCTTTCAATCGCCAATTCTGCGTTTGATAATTGCATCAAAGCTTTTCCATCAACAATGATTTCACCAGAAGTTGGCCTTTCCAACAAATTGACACAACGAATCAGTGTACTTTTTCCTGCTCCAGAAGTTCCAATTACCCCAAAAATTTTCCCTTCAGGAACTCTAAGCGAGACATCAGACAAAGCAGCAACAATTCTGTCTTTCTGATGAAAAGTTTTGGTTACATTTTTTAATTCAATCATTTTTAAAAGTTTAAAAACAAAAAAGCCTTTCAACTATATATGAAAGGCTTTTTTGAAATAAATAACATTATTTTATATATAAGCCAGATCAACAAATACCATAATAGCATCACAGCACATCATGCTGCAACGATAATAATTATTCATTTTCTGGTTCTCTTTGTTCATAGCGAGTGCAAATTTAAATAGTTATTTTCAATTTTAATGTATAAATCGTTAAAACTTTTATTAACCTATCAATCTAGTAGGTTATTTTCAAATTTCAATAAAAAAATTCCAAATTCCAATTTGAAGTTTTCATTTTGGAATTTGGAATTTATCTCAAGGATTCAGTATTGGAACTTAAAAATTAATTATTCTGCTCTGAAATGGTTGACTTATTTAGTTTTATAACTCTGATTTTTTTATTTGTATTATCAGATATAAAAATACGATCGTCAAGTTGTGCAGTTCCTACAATTGTTCCAAAAGCATTTTGCCCTAAAATATCAGAAGCGCTTAAAACTGCTTTGTAATTCATTTTAATAAACTCTTCTTTAGGGTATAATTTTAAATAAGACGCACTTCCAACATTTTCTGAAGTTACAGCCCAATCTTTGCTAAAAGATACTGCAATTGGTTTTATATCTACAAACTGTACTAGTTCTGGCTCGATAGGAGTTGTTAGTGAGCTTGTAGCATTCTTTTTAATATTGGCAATATTATAATACAAATAACTTTTAGCATCTCTTCCTGCTACAACCAAATTTCCTCCGTAAACATCAAGTGAATAAACCTCTGTATATCCTTTTAAAGTATTTAATTTAGCAATTGGCTTTAAATCCCAAGTACTTGTTTCTGTAATTTGAGTAGCGTCAAGCACTTTTATGCTATTTTCTTTTTCTTTTACAAACACCAATCCGTCTTTGGCAACAACACCAAAAACGTGTACAAAAGTCTGCCACCATTGTCCGTTTCCAACGGTGCTGATTCCAGCATTTGTTATTTCGTCAAAAATAAATAATCTTGATTCGGTGCTTCCAATGTAAATTCGGCCATTATCTACACTAACCGATGTTAAACTCGTTAACGGAATAATAGTTGTACCTTTTGTATATTCTTTAATCGTTTTAATATGCTCAAGGGTTAATGCATTAAAAATTTCTAAAACATTTCCGTTTATGACATATAATTTTTCATTTGATATTGCAATTCCTTTTGGATCAAAAGCTTCTGTACTTCCTGGAATATTTACATTTGTAATAGAAGCTTCATCTGTTGGATAAAAATACGTGTAATCTTTAGTCGCAACATTATCATCTTTACTGCAATTTGTAAAAAAACAAAGTACAAGAATAAGCGGTAAAATATGTTTCATGAGTGATTTATAGTTTAGTTCCATTTTCCTTCACCTTTATATTTCAGTAAAAATGGATTTTTAGGATTAATAGTAAATACTGGTTTTTTATAAGTTCCTGTTACATAACTTGTTTTTGCATAGGTTTTTAAAACCTCTGGATCTGTAAAAGGAAGATCATTTAAATAAATTAAATACTTATAAAAATGAGTCAGCATTTCTTGTTGTCCTCCGCCCTCGCCACTATTGGCTAAATTACTGCTGTGGCTGAAACCAATATGATGCGAATATTCATGCGACCAAACCGACATTTCTCCAACCCAATGTCCGGTTACATAACCAGATTCCCATTGCGATGCCAGATTTCCTCCGCCCCAAGCAGAATCACCGCCTACCATTGCCATCCAAAGGGTTCTTTTATCTAGATAATTCCAATATATTTTTTCGATTTCTTCTTTCGAATAATAATCATAAACTCCATCGACATCATCTGCATTTCCGTGCCAGTTCAAAGCCCCGTTTATTTCCGTTCCTGCTGTAGTTGCCTGTTCTTGCTTATATCTATCAAAATTGGTAAAAGTGTCATAATACAAAGGATGACTCAAAGCATAAGAATAATTGATGATCATGGTTATCGCTTCTTTTGCCAAAGCTGGATTCATTGGTAGAAATTTACCATATTCATTGATGTGATAGCCATCATTAAACTGAACTAAATGTGTTGATTTTATTTTTTTGAATTTTTGAAATAATGGATCATCTGATTCAACAGAAAATTCTATTGCTCCTGAAGAAAATCCTTCAATTTTATCAATCGTTACGGTATTTCCTGTTTCTAACAAATAATCGTTTTTCTGTTCTGTTAAAGGTAATTTATGAAACGAACGATGAAAAGCTGGAACTTTTGAAAAACTGTAAATTAAAAATCGTTTATCATAATTAGGCAGTTTTGCATACACTTTCACATTTGTCAATCCGACTGGAGAATAAAGCGAAACTTGTACAGAATCTTTTCCTTTTTGAATAACTTGAAATGGTTCATTTACTCTAAACCAGCGATCAGCTTTATTGTACATTATTGAAGGATCTTCATCATCTTCAAACATTGCCATTGGATGATTTCCGTCTGGTAAAGCTGTGGCATCAATGCTTGGCAGATAATTTGGCTGGTACGAATCGCTATCGTCACTACAGCCTAAAATTATACTTGAAAAAAGAGCAAGTAAAAAATAGTGAGTGTTTTTTCTCATTGTTAAGTAAGTAGGTTTGGGGTTAATTACGGTACAAAACTATCAATATGCTTTTTAAAAACAAGCATATTGAAAGAAAAGTATTAAACCTAAATATATCCAAAGTAAGTTTTCCTTAACAGAAACTATACTTAACAGTCAGATTTTAAAGCTTTATAAGGTTAAATCTAAAGTCTCGATTTTAGACAAATCAGAATTGAATTGAACAAAACTTGCCGGAAAACCAGATTTAATTTTTCCAACTTTATTTTCCACACCAATTGCAGAAGCTACTCTTGTAGTTGCCATTTTTATAGCTTCATCTGCCGAAACATTTAAATGATTATAAGCATTTTGCACAGCTTCTGTCATTGAAATTGTTGCTCCTGCAAGATTTCCATCTTCATTTCTATAGAAACCATCAACTAAATGAGCATCAAAATTGTCCCATTTGAAATTGGCAACCTTTCGTCCTAAAAATGTAGCATCGCTGATTAAGAAGAATTTTTCTTGTTTTAACTTATATGCAATTTTAGCAGCAGCATAATCGCAATGCATTCCGTCTAAAATTACTGGAGCATAAACTTTTTCGTTTTCAAAAACAGCTCCCACTAAACCTGGTTCGCGGTGACCAAATTGCGTCATGGCATTAAACAAATGCGTTACCAAATTTATTCCTTTCGAAAAATAGTGTTTTGCTTCTTTATGTGTTATCGTCGAATGTCCGATAGAAATTGTTATTCCACTCTCGATCAACATATTCAATTGTTCTTCAGTAAAACATTCTGGAGCAATGGTAATCACTTTTATAACGTCTTTTCCTTTGCTGATAATTTCTTGAAGTTCTTCATCAGTAGGCTTTCTAACTTGATCTATACTGTGCGCGCCACGTCTTTCTGGATTTAAAAATGGTCCTTCTAAATGCATTCCGATCACGCCATTCTGATGTTTTTTCATGTAATCGCGAACAGCTTCGATTCCTTGAAGAATAGTTTCTCTAGAAGAAGAAATCAAACAAGGTAAAACGTGCGTTGTGCCGTATTTCATGCTGGCATCATAAATATCCTGAATCGTTTCTTCGTTTGGAGTCTGGCTGAAATAGTACTTTTCTCCGCCATTGATCTGGATATCTATAAATCCTGCCGAAAGATGATTTCCTTTTAAATCGATGCTTTTAATATCGTTTGGAATTTCTTTTTGCACCGAGATAATAGTTCCATTTTCTACAATTACAACTCCATTTTCTATTATTTCTTCTCCTGTGTGTACGACAGCATTTATAATCGCTTGTTTCATTTTGCTTATTTCTTATAACATTCCAAAGTTAAATATTATAAGTTTTAACCAAAACAAAGTCGTTTTAAAATCGGCAGAAATAATTTGGTTAATCTGCACCACCATCGACGCTATCAAATGTTTCGCGTTCTTTTGGTTTTACGCTGTATTTTAATGAAACCATTGGTCCGTAGTAAACATCAAATTGGGTTCCGTTTGTACGCAGCTGCATCTGCCCTATTATGCCTGCCAAAAAATGAATATTCGGCGTAATTCCCGCGGTATAATAAACCGATAATCTGAAGATATCAAAATGTTCATCGGCATAATCTTTCGAAGCAAATTTTAGCATCAATTCAGTGTAATATCCAATATTTGGTGCCAGAAAAATTGGCTTTTCTTTACTTTGTCTTAAATAATGATTGACTCCAAAACGGGCTCTTATTCTGGGTATCGTCTGGTGATTGCCGTTTCTGTCATCAAAAAATTTGGTTTCAAAACGTACTTGTTCGAAAATAGATCCTTTTGGCATTTCTTGAGTATAGGTTCCCATAACAATCAATCTATTTTCTAAAGTTTTGTAGTTTCCCGCTTCTTCTACTGCATATTTTTGATTGTGGGCATATCCTAACCAAAGCTTCATATTTTTAAACCCAGAATAAATAATCCAAGGTCTTATTACTTTTCGCTGCGTATATTCAAAAGGATTTCCGTTTGTGTAAGCACCTTGTGTAACGAGCTGCATATCTGCCTGACCGCTCAAATTCCACTTTTCTATTAACGGAAACGCAACATCAACTTCACTTATAGATGCTGGAATAAATCCTATTGTGTAAGGAGCGTCTTGGGCTTTTAAAATTTGAGACAGAATGATGCAACAAAATAAAAGGAAACTCTTTTTTAATAAACTCATAATCAGTCAGTATTAAATTACACGGCTGTGAAATAAGAAAGTCTATCAAATTTAAATAAAGATGTTTTTAACTTTTTAAAAAAGCGGTTTCATGTTATAATTTGAAACCGCTTTTTTAAACATTTCTTCCAAACAAAAAAGCTTTAGAAAAATATCTAAAGCTTTTTTAAAATTTAAATTCTGAAAACTAATAATGCAGACAGGTACAAAGCTGACTGTTATTTTTGTGTACAAATGATATTTCGCCCCTCTGGGGCTATTTTAGAGATCAAACATACATTCCTATAAATATTTCGTCCCGCTGGAACTACCAACATTTCGTCCCGCGGGGACTTTTAAAAACCATCTTATAGCTCTGGAAGAGCGAAATATTTATAGCTAAAAATCTATGCTCCCTAATTTAGAAGCTCCAGAGGAGCGACATATTAGATTCTTCTAAATTTCAACAATTCGATTATAAATCGAAACCTTATTAATCTGGATTTGCCAATATTTTATACAATTCGGCATTCGACAGATAAAACTGATTCTCTAAACTTATTTGTGACAATTTTGCGCTAACCAAATTGTTTTCTCTTGAATTGATTAGGAAAATCGAACTCTCTCCAAATGAAAATAATTTTTCTTCTGAATTCAGCATCGTCATATAATCTTGTACGAGATTGTCGATTACGATTTTCTGTTTTCTTAACGAAGCAATTTCTGTCTGCTGCGCTTTGATTTTATTTTTAAGTTCCAATCGCTGCTGTCCAATATCATATTGCATATCCTGAATTTTCAGTTTAGCCATTTTCAAACTTCCGCGTTCTTTTCTTAAGAAAATAGGAAAGCTGAAATCGATGTTAAACTTATAATCATCGGCGTTGAAATTATTCCAATAATTGGGTTCTGAAATGTAATTGTAGCCCACATTTATTTTCGGAAGCAATGAATTAGCTTTTAGCTGGCGGTTGACTTCCAAAATATCCATTTTAGTTTCTAAAGACTGAATTTTTGGGTGCGAGTCTAACGATTCAACATCGACCATCATAGCATCTGTTTTCAAAGTTTCCTCAATGGTCTGAATTAGGTTTTGTTCTGGTTTTACCAAATCTCCCAATTCAACTGGAACATTTTCAATCCATAAAAAATTGGCTAATTTCAGTTTCGCTTTCGCTAATTTCAAATTTCCGTTTTCAACATTCAGTTCTCTGTTTCTTACGGTAATTTTAGCTTCAACGCTGTCAATTGCTGGCGCATCTCCTGCTGCGATTAGTTTTTTAACCCCTTCAAAACGAGTGCTCGCAAAGCCTAAATAGTTTTTATACAATTCTGCTTCGTTATAACTTCTTCTCCATTCAAAATAAGCTTCGCTCGCCTGATATAAAATTTCAATAGCTCTTAGTTTTCGTTGTGCATCACTCAGTTTTACCTGAAGTTTTCCTTCTCTAACATCGGCCATTCTTTGGTTAATAAACATTCCCTGCCCTAAAGCAACGTTAATTCCAAGCGAAGTTAAACCTGCCTCAGGCGTTTTGTTCTGCGGATTGTAATATTCTCCACTTGTATCGTCAAAACCTGCTTTAATCTCCACTCCATACCAAGTTGGAATTTTGAAACTGCTGTTTAATAACGAATAATATTCTGTGCCTTTAAATTCTTTCTTATTGTAATCTACTTCAAGTTTTGGATCAAATCCGCCTCGTGCCATCATCAGCTTTGCTTGAGCGTTTGTCACTTCAAGATTAGCTTGTTTAACCAAAGGATGATACTTTTTTACATATCCCAAAAACTCGATAAAAGTAAGTTCCTCTTGATTAAAATTCTGACTTTGCAGCGTAGAAAAACAAAATAGTATTAAGAAAGAAAACAGTTTTACTAGATTTCTCATTTTACTTTTTCTCCTTTCCTTTTTCTTCTTTTTCTCCTGAATTGTAATAATTTGGTGGGAAACCATTCAAGTTTCGCCAAATCTCGTACCATACCGAAACGGTTTCTAACAATGCAATACTTTGCGCACCAGCACCAATACTCAATTCTTTTGGCCAGTGACGGTCTTCTCCATCTGGTGAAACTAAAATTCTGTATTTTCCGTTCGGGCTTATAAAATTTTCTATCGCTACAACTTTACCGCCGTAAGTTCCATAAGATAATCCAGGCCATCCAGAAAATACGATTCTAGGCCATCCGTCAAACCAAACACGAACTTTTGCACCACGATGAACAAGCGGTAAATCGATTGGATCTACATAGGTTTCTACCGCAATATCGTATTTAGCCGGCATAATGCTTACTACAGGAGTTCCTTCTTTAATTGTTTCTCCAAGACCAGCCAATAATGCACGGTTTACATAACCGCTTTGTGGCGCTGTTATATAGTACAAACCATTTCTTAATCTGTAGTTTGTATATTGGTTTTCCAATTTATTTACCTGAGCTTCTGTATCGTATTGCGTACTTAAAGCGGTAAACTTATCACTTCTAGATTTTGATATTTTTTCGGCATATTCAGCAGTAATTCTATTGATTTCTACTTTCGCATTAATCAATTCGTTTCTACTGCTCAATAATTTATTTTCCTGAGTGATAATGTATGCTTCAGATTCCTGAAGTTTTAATCTTTTCTGCTCGACATCAGTCATGGGTTTAAGACCTTCTTTGTTTAAGGCAGTCGAACGGTCAAATTGCGTTTTAGCAATTCTCAATTGTGTTCTAACCGCAACAAGATCCATACTGTCGCTTTTTATTTTCAACTGTGCCTGACGAATTTTATTCTGAGCCTGCTGCAACTTCAATTGTCTTTCTGTAGTAAGCGATTGTGCCTGAACATCAAGCGAATTTACTTTATCACCGTACGATTCAGCAGCCATCTTTTTGGCATCAACTTGTTGTTTGGTATTTCCAACCAAATTTGGATCTAAGTAATCTTCTTTTATTTCCGAAATAAAAAGAATCGTATCTCCTTTTTTTACATAATCACCTTCTTTTACAAACCATTTTTCAATTCGTCCCGCAATTGCATTATGAACCGTTTGAGGTCTTTGATCTGGCTTTAAAGTTGTTACAGAACCACTTCCTGAAATATTTTGCGTCCAAGGCAGAAAAAGGCATAAGACAGCAAAAATCAAAAATCCAATTATGACTCTATTTAAAATTTTATAGTGAGGTCTTCGGGCAACGCTTGTAATCGATTTGTATTTGCCCGGCGTTATAAGTACGTTATTATCTTTAGATATATTGAGCATGATTAAAGCTTTATGTCGTTAATAATTTTTCCGTCATCAATCGTGATCATACGACTGCATTTGCTTTTCCAAATATCATTTTTAGAAGTTACAATAACAGTCCAGTCATTTTCTTCAGAAAGTAAAAAATCAACAATTTTACTCGAAGTCAATTCGTCCATTTTATCAACTGGATCTTCTAAGAATAAGATATTTGGCTTACTAACAATACTTCTTGCCAAAAGAATTTTTTGAACATCTGAAGCAGAAAGTTCACGACCTCCGGGATGAATTTGATTTTCCAATCCGTTCTCGAAAGTTTTAATGTACGGTGTAAGACCAACATTATCTAAAGCCCATTTTAAATCATCGCTATTTAATTCTTCATTTCCAAAAACAATATTCTCACGAATTGTTCCTGCAAAAAGTGTATCGCCTTGCAAGTATGTTCCCGCCTGCGCTCTGTATGTATCTTCGCTAAGGCGATTCATATAATTATCGGTCACATACATTGCTCCGCTTTCTGGTTCCAAAACGCCTGAAAGCAGTCGCAATAAGGTACTTTTTCCAGCACCATTTGTTCCTGTAAGAATGATTTTTTCTCCTTGAGATATTTTTAAATTGATATTCTTCAGTGATTTTTTGTTGTGTTGTGGATAATTGTAATTGATACTTTCAGTTTCTATATTGATTCCTTTTTCAGTTTTATCTGAAGTTTGAGGAATGCATGAAATTTCCATATCAGTAACTTGACCGATTTTTTCAACAGAAGTCAATACATCGTAGAAAGACTCTAATCCGAAAATGATTTTTTCTACCGAATTGATTAATAATACAATTACGATTTCAGCTGCTACGAACTGCCCTATGTTCATTTGGTGGTGAATTACCAGAAAACCACCGATCGATAATAAGGCAGCAGTAACAATTACTTTAAAAATAGTAAGCTGAATATATTGTTTCTTCATTACCTGAAAGTGCTTTTCACGGTAATTTACATAGTTGGTTGCATATTTGTCATTTCGTTCCAAAGCATATTCGAAAGCTCCTTTTCGTCGGAAACTTTCTCTGTTTCTAGCAATTTCCTGAAGCCAAGCCGCAACTTTATATTTAAATTTAGATTCGTTCAAACTGGTTTCTAAACCATCTTTGTACGAAAATTTAAAAATTACCCATAAAATCACAATAAAAAGAAGTCCAATAACCATAAAGAAAGAATGGTAAAGAACCAATAAAATAATCCCTAGACCAACTTGAAGAAATGCTGTACAGAAATCTAATAAAAGTTTTGCTGTTCCTTTTTGCACCATCAAAGTATCGAAAAAACGATTTGCTTTTTCTGGAGCGTACTCCGAGTACATTTCTTTAAATTTAATCAAAGGCATTCTGTAGGCAAATTCGAAAGAAGAACGAACGAAAATTCGCTGCTGCAGATTCTCTACAATACGCAGCTGTAAAATCGTTAAAACTCCTCCAAAACCAACTCCAACCGTAACTAGAATCACAAGAATGATCCAAGAAACACTGAGCTGTCCGCTTTGAATAAAATTAATAATAGCTTGGATTCCCAAAGGCAGAGAAAGATTTACTAACCCTGCAAAAGCAGCATAGAAGATAATTTGATATACATCGCGCTTATCGAGCTGCAATAAGTTATAAAAACGTTTAAATGGTGTCATGAATTTAAGTATAAATACAAGATTATTACATAGAATAAATATACGGCAAAAACCGCATTCAGGACGAAGATTTTTTATCCTAATCCCTAAAAAACAAGTATTTATGAATTCACCCGAGGAGGCGGTATATCTATTTTGCCATGAAAACCAAACGAGAATATTGTATTATCAATATATTTTTTCCCTTCTGATTCTATTAAAAAATAAAAATTAGGCATCAGTGATTCTGATGAAATCAAATATTCCATTAAAGGAATTCCTTTTGCTAATTTGGCTGTTTTAGTATCTTTTGTTTTGTAATCGTCCAATTCTTCTGGAATTCCGTCACATTTGAAGATTTTTTTCAGAAAATTGCACGTAATCCCTTTAACAGTATAGGTTTCAGCGTTTGCATTGATGATTCTGCCTACACTATTTGAGATGTTTAAACTGCTTATTAGAAAATAGCCGACAAGTAATGCCTGAAGGCATTTACATAAAAAGCTATTTCTAATTTTATTCAACATACTCTAAAAAAGGCTTGAAGTTTAATCAAATCACATTAATTTAATTCAAAATCTCAGTGATTTAAGGCGTTTATTACAATTTTTCTGAGCGCGCAATTTAGAGCCAATTTTTTTGTAGAACATTAAAATAACATTAGAATTTAGAATCGTTCAAAACTTTAAAATTATATTAACAAGGCATTCTTACAGGCTATCGGAATTATGTAACGACGAATTACAATTCTATAACTCATACCGTTTTTAGCGTTTTACTTTTGGTATTCGAAAAATTTGACAAAGTACAATAAAGAAATATAAAAGTGTTACCTATTAAAGAAACTCCATTTATAAACGATTTAATACAGAATCAAGACATGATTTACGCAAAAAATGATTTGACCCGATTTTTAGATGCTCAAAATAAACTGTATTTAACTGCTTTATCTGAAATTAAAAAAGGTAAAAAAGAAACGCATTGGATGTGGTTTATTTTTCCGCAGATTAAAGGATTGGGAAAAAGTACCATTTCAGATTATTATGCTGTAGCAGATTTAAAAGAAGCGACAGAATTTTTAAATCATCCCATTTTATCCAAACATTTAATTGAGATTTCGAAACTTTTGCTGACATTAAACAAAAAATCGGCTGAAGGAATTCTGGGAGAATTGGGAGCAAAAAAACTACATTCTTCTATGAGTTTATTTGTTCAGGTACAAAATGCACATCCTGTATTTCAGCAAGTTTTAGATACTTTTTTCTTCGGACATTTGGATCAACTTACTTTAAATTTTACTCAAAAAACTGCTGTAAATTTGCCAATTGCAGTACTTTCTTAATATTCTTAGGACTCTAAAAAAGCGGTTATTTCAAATTGAAATAACCGCTTTTTTATTTTTAAACATATTTCCTAATCATTCCCTACGAATGTTTGATTGGTCTTATTATTAAAATGATGCAAAAATCAAACGTTCCTACGGAACGTAAACATCATAACAATATAATTTTTTCTACCGATAAAATGTTCCTGTGGAACAAAAAAATTATTCGCCTTTTACTTTAACGGATTGGCTTTTACACCTTCATTGGTCAAAACAACAGGTTTTATAAAACCATTTTCATCAAAAAACATTTCTTCAATACAAGTTTCTCTCGAATGCATTATCGTTTCTGTCAAAGGCCTTCTGTGATACACAATATAATATTGCTCTTTGTTTGGCACTTTTATGATCGAATGATGTCCTGCTGCGCGAGCAATTTTCGGATCTGATTCTAGGACTTTTCCAATTCTTTTAAAAGGTCCCATTGGAGAATCTGCAATTCCGTACGCCACACAATAATCTGGACCTCCCCAATCTCCTTCAGACCACATAAAATAATATTTATTGTTTTTAATGAACATAAATGGCCCTTCAGTATAATTATCTGGCGTCATTTCTTTGAAAACCGTTTTATCTGCAAACGGAATAAATCCAGTAAAATCCGATTTTAATTTGGCAATATTACAATGTCTCCAGCCACCGTAAATTAAATAATGCTGACCGTCTTTGTCCTTAAAAACAAATTGGTCAATTGGCTGAGCGCCGTTAATAATTTTATCTACTAAAGGTTTTCCCAAATAATCTTTATAAGGCCCTTCTGGTTTAGAAGCTACTGCAACTCCTATTCCGCCAGTTTCTCCTTCGTGAATATCATTAGCACCAAAAAACAAGAAATATTTATTTTTATTTTTAATGATCGATGGCGCCCACATTGCGCGTTTCGCCCATTTTACGGATGTGGTATCTAAAATTCTAGGATGTTTTGTCCAATGCACCAAATCGGGAGAAGAAAAAGCATCAAAAAAAACCTGCTCGTCAAAAGGCGCTGAATAAGTTGGATAAACCCAATAGGTTTTGTCAAAAATGATTCCTTCGGGATCTGCGTACCATCCTTTAAAAATGGGATTATTTTGAGCATAAGAATGCAAAGAAGTAATAATCAGAAAACTGAAGAGCATCTTTTTCATGGTTTATTTTTTTATTTTAAAAATAACAAAACATTTTAAAGTATTGAATCTGTGCAGAAACTTTTTCCAGAAAAGCTATTTTTGAGAATAAGAACATTACAGAATAAAACTTAATTTTGCAGCAAATTAAACGCTGATGAACCTGAATGATCTTACCGTAATTGATAATGAAAAAATTGCTTTAGACGATTTATTTTTTAGTGCTGAAAATAAAGCTTCTTTGCTTCAAATTATCAAAGAGCATCAATATGTTGACGAATTAAAAAAGTATAATCTTAAAGTTGATAATAAAATTTTACTGCACGGAAGTTCTGGCTGCGGGAAAACGACAACAGCAAAAGCGATTGCCAATACTTTAAATAAAAAAATTATCATTGTCAACCTCAGCACCGTTATCGATTCTAGAATTGGTGAAACTTCTAAAAACTTAAAAGCAATTTTTGATAGAGCAATTCTAGAAAGAGCTGTTTTATTTTTGGATGAATTTGATCAAATTGGAAAAAGCCGAGACAGCGACGATAAAGATGTGGGCGAAATGAGACGTTTGGTAAACACTATAATTCAGCTTTTTGATTATTTCCCTTCTGATAGTTTATTGATCTGTGCAACCAATCATTACGAAATAATAGACAGCGCTTTATTGAGAAGATTTCAGCTTCGTTTGAAATATGAAATGCCTTCAGAAAAACAGCTGGATATTTATTATGATAAAATCTTAGGCTGTTTTCCAGAGCATTTCCAAAATATAGAAAGACGTTACGCTACCTCTTATGCTGAGGCTTTAGATTACATAAATACAACAATGAAAAAACAGATTATTGCTGCTTTAGATTCAAATAAAAATGCATAAAATTTCTCAAAAATTATTTGTTCTGTAAGAACATTTCATCGGTAGAAATTAATATTGTTATCATTATTTTACGTTCCGTAGGAACGTTTGATTTAATATTGTTTTTAAACAATCTGATATATCAGACCTTCCTACGGAACGTAATTGTGCGGTTTCCTTTTTTTACCGATGAAACGTTCCTACGGAACGTACTATGTAAATTTTAATTTTAGCTACCGGACATTCCTCTTGGAATGAAATGTGATTTAATCAAAAAACCCGCTGCAAAATACAGCGGGTTTTCATTTGGCGGAGTTTTATATAGAATAGAATGAATATTATAATCCTCTTGTCAGCCATCCTTTTTTGTTTGCAGTTGCAATGGCATAAGGAGCAATCCAGAATAAACTGAAAGTGTAGAAAACACTATAAGAGTAAGCCCAGAAAGACTCTGACAAGTTGTATCTTTTTGCATAAAATAGCATTGAAAATGTTGAGAATATTAAAATCGCTGCTAATGTTGAACTTAAAAATAATACTGGGTGAACTGCAATAAAATAGAACATAAAAAGTATAAACGGATATGTCATTGCAATCTTAAAAAATTGGTTTAAGAATAACATTCTAGCTCCAAATTTTGATCCTTTTCTAAAATCTTTGAAAACAAATTTTGCCATCATAAGATTTTCACGAACGTTACTTCTCGCCCATCTGATAAACATTTTATATAAACCTTTATATTCTTCAGGAACATTAGTTAATACTACTGCATTTCTTTGAAATTTAACTTCAAAACCTTGTTTCAAAATCATATTTGTTAAAGCGCGATCTTCTCCAATATCTGATGGTTCGCCCATAAATGTCTGGTTGATCCATTCTGGAAGACAGTTGAAAACTGCATCTCTTCTGTAAGCTGCCAATGCGCCTGGCGTACATAATACAGAACCTAATTCGCTTTCGGCAGAACGTTGATATTCAAAGCTCATTACAAAACTTACATTCAGCATTTTTGGTAAAACTGCCGATTTGTTGTTTAAAACCTGAACGTTTCCTGCAACTGCACCACATTTTTTGTTTACCACAAATGGACTAACTAAGTTTCTTAAAGTATCTTTTTTCACAATAGAATCACTGTCTACCGTTACAAAGATTTCTCCCGTTCCTAATTTAAAACCTCTGTAAAGAGCTTGACGTTTTCCTTGATTTTTAGGCTGTTGAAAAATCGTAACACGATCTCCTAATTTTGCTTTTGCTTCTTGCATCCAATACCAAGTATCATCTTTACTTCCATCGTCGATTGCTAAAAGCTGTAATTTTTCTGCTGGATAATCACTTTCTGCAAGGCTTAATAAAGTGTCCCAAACTAATTTTCCTTCATTGTATGCCGGAACGATAATCGTACAAGTTGGCAACAAATCGTCTGATACAGATTCGATTGGTTTATATCTTAAATACAAATAAGAGCTGTACAAGAAAACTCCCGTTTGATAGAAGAATAAAATTGTTGTGATGATTAAAAATGGTAATCCCCAAGTTGAAGCGATTCTTTCAAAATGAAATTGTTCAAAATCGTCTTGAAATTGAAATACTAAATAAACACCAGAAAGCATCAATAAAAATGTAGCAACAAGAATTGCTAATCCAAATGGACTTGATGGTCTTTCTACGTGTACTTTTTGTGATTTTTCGTTGGTTCTGAAGAATGAACCAGTTAATGTTTTTTCGCTGATAGCTGAACTATTGTTTGCGTAAAATTGTTTTGAGATAATTGTTTCGCTTTCCATGCTTATACTCCTTTTTTTAATTTCCTTAATTTGGCTTTTAGTAAAATCTTTCTTTTCTGATTTATTTGCTTCTCCTTTTCGAGAAACAATAAAAAAAACAAACACATCAAAGATTTGACATAAACACAATTTGCAAGCGCCGTGCCAACACGACTTTAGACTGGTATAGAGCTATTTATGTAAATTGAAACAAAAAAGAGTGTATAATTATTTTACACTTTTAGGATACAGTAAACACTAAAATGGTGAATTTTTTGGATTGAAAAGTGAGATTTCAGAAGGCTTTCAGAAGATTTCTAATTTCTAATTTGAAAAGAAAACCTAATCTCAAAAATAGTTTTGCATCGAAAAAACGATAAGAATAAATTAAACGCAGTTTTTAGCAGAAAATTGCATTTGAGTATGAAAAACATATTTATATGCTATTTTTTTGTATTTTAAAAAACATTCTTCACAAAAAAGCAGAAAATCTTACGGAAAAAAGTTAAATTTAACCAAACAAACTTAACCCTAAATTGAGGAGACTACAATATGAGTAAGGAGCATTACAATCTTTTATTGGCTGACGACGACGAAGACGACTGCCTTTTCTTTAAAGAAGCTCTCGATGAAATAGCTGTCAGCACTAATCTTTCTATGGTTCACGATGGTGTACAATTGATGGATTATCTCAAAACAAATATTTCAAATTTTCCAGATGTTCTTTTTTTGGATTTAAATATGCCCCGAAAAAATGGCCTTGAATGTTTGGATGAAATTAAAAACGACGAAAAACTAACAAACCTGCCTATTATTATTTTTTCTACTTCGCTCGATAGCGAAATTGTAAACAATTTGTACATAAAAGGTGCTTCTTATTATATTCGAAAACCTGGTGATTTTTCTAAACTTAAAACTGTTATCGAAAAAGCACTAAATGTAGCATCAGAAAATAATTTCAAACAGCCCGAAAGAGCAAAATTTATACTGCAACCTTAATCTTCTTTGGAAATGAACCGCAAAAAAAAGGAACATTATTTTCTTTCCGAAGGTGGCGAAATGGGAAGTTTAATTCGTTCTGCAGATTGGAGCAAAACACCTTTGGGCGATCCTGAAAAATGGCCACAAAGTTTAAAAACTATGACCGCAATGATGCTTGGCAATCCGTTTGGAATGTACATTGCATGGGGGAAAAATTATACTCAGCTCTACAATGATGCTTTTAGACCTATTCTTGGAGCTTCTAAACATCCAGAAGCTTTAGGCGGAAGTTCCCGAAATACATTTGCTGAAATCTGGGATACCATAGGTCCAATGTTTGCCAACGTAATGCAGGGACAAGCGGTAAGTCTTCCTGATTTTAAAGTTTCATTACATCGAAACGGTTATATAGAAGATTGTTTTTTTGATTTTTCATACAGTCCAATAAAAATTGAAGATGGATCTGTCGGTGGTATTTTAGTGACTGTTATTGAAACCACAGAAAAGAAGATTGTTGCAGATGCTCTAAAAGAAAGTAATGCACGATTTGTAAATAATATTATGCAAGCTCCTATTGCAATGTGTATTTTTAGAGGTGAAAATCATATTGTTGAAATTGCTAATGACCAAATGCTCCAGCTTTGGGAAACAAAAGCAGAAAATGTAATTAATAAATCCATTTTTGAAGTTCTTCCTGGATTAAAGAAACAAGGTTTTGATGAAATTCTGCACAACGTTTTTAAAGACGGAAAAAAAATTACGACTGACGAACTTTTTGTCCAATTAAACCGAAACGGAAAAACTGAAAATACTTATATCAATTTTGTTTATGAAGCTTTAAGAGAACCTGACGGAACTATTTCTGGAGTTGCAGCAATTGCTACAGAAGTTACTGCTCAAGTTTTGGCTCGCTCAAAAGTAGAAGAAAGTGAACAAAAAATAAGACAATTGGTCGAAAATGCACCTTTCCCTATTGCCGTTTATGTTGGAAAAGAAATGCGCATTGAACTTGCCAATGACTCAATCATTAAAGTTTGGGGAAAAGGTCCTGACGTAATTGGAAAAACATACACTGAAATTCTTCCCGAATTAAAAGATGAACCCATTTTTAAACAAGTCGAAACTGTTTATAAAACGGGACAATCTTTTCATTCTAAAAATACCCGAATTGATCTCGTTGTTGATAATGTTCTAAAAACATCTTATTTCAATTACAGTTTTACGCCGTTGTACGATCTAAATGGTAAAATTTATGGTGTAATGAATACCGCTGTAGATATCACCGACTTGTTCTTGGCCAAACAAAAAATTGAAGAAAGTGATAAGCGTTTCCGTAATACAGTTAGACAAGCGCCTGTTGGTATTACCATTCTTCGAGGGCCAGAATATATTGTGGAAATGGCCAATGAAGCTTATCTTAAACTTGTAGATCGAGAAGAAAAAACTTTTATAGGAAGATCGTTGTATGATTCATTGCCTGAAGTAAAAGAAACCGTCAGCGCTTTCTTAGATGGCGTTTTAAAAACTGGAATTCCTTTTCATGGAATTGAAGTTCCTGTTCCTTTAAACCGATACGGAAAAATTGAAACTTCATATTTTGATTTTCTTTATCATCCATTAAAAGAAGAAAATGGCGCAATCTCGGGAATTTTAGTAACCGTTACAGAAGTAAGCGAAAAAGTTGAAGCCAGAAAAAAAATTGAACTTAATGAAGAACGCTTAAGAATAGTAGTTGAAGCCAGCGAATTGGGAACTTGGGAATTGAATGTAAAAACGAGAATTCCAACTTATTCTCAACGATATCTTGAAATTATTGGCGGTTACACTGAAGATGTACTGTTGACGCATGAAGAATTATTAGCGCATCTTCATCCTGACGATGTTCATATAAGAAACAAAGGTTTTAAGGAAGCGCTACGTTCAGGTTTACTAAATTATGAAGTACGTGTAATTTGGAAAGACCAATCGATACATTGGATTGAAGGAAAAGGAAAAGTTTTTTATGATGAAAATCAGCAGCCTGAAAAACTAATTGGTACGATTCGAGATATTACCAAAGAAAAGAAATATCAGCAGAAAATTGAGGAAAGCGAAAAAAAACTGCGCAATCTTATTATGCAGTCGCCTGTTCCAAAAGCTATTTTGCGTGGAAATGATTTTGTTATCGAAATGGCCAATTTTGCCCTTTTGAAGAATATCTGGAAAAAAGAAGAATCGGAAGTTCAAGGAAAAAAAATATTAGAATTATTTCCAGAATTGAATAAACAGAAATATGCCAAATTATTAAAGAAAGTTTACGAATCAGGAAAAGTATATTCAGAATCTGAATCCTTACTTTTTATTGATAATGAAAAAGGCAGAAATCAGTTTTATGTTGATTTTGAATTTGCACCGCTTCGCGAAAGCGATAATTCTATTTCAGGACTTAGAATGACGCTTATCGATGTTACCGAAAAAGTCGAAGCCAGAAAAAAAATCGAAGAAAGCGAGAAAAGATTCCGTTCGCTTACAGAAAGTATTCCGCAGTTAATCTGGGAAACAGATGCCGAAGGAAATGCACTTTTTACTTCTGGCAAATGGCTAGAATATACAGGAATTGAACCCGGTCTTGAAGATTCGTGGCAAAAAATGATTCACCCTGACGATTTTGAAGAAAATGTCAAAATATGGAAACATGCGCTTGCAACGGGCGAAATGTATCGCTGCGATGTGAGAATGCATAGAAAAGATGGTTCTTATAGATGGCACACCGTTATTGGCGAACCTGTTTTGGGTCTCGACAATAAAATTATAAAATGGGTTGGCGCTTTTACCGACATTCATACTGAAAAGGCTTTTACACATGAACTTGAACAGCAGGTTACAGCTAGAACGAGAGAATTAATTCAGATGAATGAATCGCTTCGAAAAAGTGAAGAGCGTTATCATTTAATGGTTGAAGAAGTTCAGGAATATGCTATTTTATATCTAAATGCCTACGGAATTATTGAAAACTGGAATGCTGGAGCCGAAAAAATAAAAGGTTATAAAGCTGAGGAAGTAATTGGGAAATATTTTTCGATTTTCTACATCAAAGAAGATCAGCAAAAGAAACTGCCTGAAAAACTTTTACAGCTCGCAATCGAAAATGGAAAAGTCGTTCATGAAGGCTGGCGATCACGCAAAGATGGAAGTAAATTCTGGGCAAGTGTTGTAATTACTGCAATTCATAATAAGCAAAATGAAATTATCGGTTTCTCAAAAGTAACGCATGATTTAACGGAAAGAAAAAAAGCCGATGATAAATTAAAAATGAATGCACTCGAACTAGAGCAAAAAAACAATGAACTCGAAGAAATGAACAAAGAACTTCAGTCTTTTGCCTACATCTCGAGTCATGATTTGCAAGAACCGCTTCGAAAAATTCAGACTTTTGCTTCGCAGATTATCGAGAAAGAATCTGAAAATTTATCTGAAAACGGAAAAGATAAATTTAAACGAATGCAAAACGCAGCGCAGCGAATGCAGACTTTAATTAATGATTTATTGGCTTATTCGAGAACAAATGCGCATGAACGCACTTTTATAAAAACAGACCTCAGCCAGATTATCGAAGAAGTAAAAGAAGATCTAACGGAAGAATTAGAACAAAAAAATGCGATTATTGAAATTAAACAAACTTGCCAAGTTGATATTATTCCGTTTCAATTCAAGCAATTGCTCTATAATTTGATCAGCAATTCTTTAAAATTTTCAAATCCAGAAATTCCAATTGTAATTAAAATTGAAAGCAAAACGGCTTTAGGCAAAGATTTAGAAAATGAAAAACTGATCCCTGCCAAAAAATATTGTCACGTTAAAGTTTCAGATAACGGAATTGGTTTTGAAGCTCAATACAACAAAAAAATATTCGAAGTTTTTCAGCGCCTTCATGGCCGAGACCGCTACAACGGAACTGGAATTGGATTGGCAATTGTGAAAAAAATTGTAGAAAACCACAACGGAATTATCACTGCATCAGGAATCCAAAATGAAGGAGCAGCTTTTGATATTTATATTCCTGTCAATTAAAATATTCGTGATATAATTTCATAAAAAAAAACGGAAACCACATTAAAGTCGTTTCCGTTTTCCATTTCAAAACAAATTGAAATTATCTCAAAACAAATTTTCTTATCTAGTATAAACTGTAATTACACCAGTTGTTTTGTCTTTTATTTTTAATTCTTTGTTCGTAAGATTCATAATATCACTTACTGAACTAACGTTCCCAATTGTAATCGTTAAATCATTATGAGATCTTACATAAGTCCCTGTAGTTTCTGTCAAGGCGCAATCTGTACCATCATAGTCTCCAATAACTGCTGCATTACTCACTCTTAAATCTAAATAATCTCTGTTACAGCCACTTTCGTTTTCTATTGCGTCAATTAAAACTTCTTGTCCGTTAACAATTGTTCCTGTTTTACTTAAATTGTATTTCCCTTGTATTGGAACTATTGTTTCCCCTTCGTTATCATCATTACTGCAAGAAATTGCAAAAAAACCGATACTTAATAATCCTAATAATAATGCTTTATTTTTCATGGTAGATTTTTGTTTAAAAATTATACTGCTAAATTAAAAGTATAATCCTACAGAAAATTCCATGATTTTAGGAATATTTTACATAAATCGCATTTTAACTTAAAATTAAGAGCTATAAAATCATTATTCGCAAATTTTCCCTTTTAGATATCTGCCAAACATATAATTAGTCATAGGATGAAGCGCTTTTTTATTCTCTGGATGAAAGCCGTTCCCATTATCATTAAAGAAATCTATTCCGTTTGCAGTTTTACCATACCAAACGATAGGATCGCCATTTGTTAGAAAACAAGTTGTAGTATCACAAGCTTTTATTTTTCTAAAGTCCAATAGATCTTTATCTAGCCGAATTATTTCATTAAAATTACCTTCAATCTTCGAAGAACAATCTACAATCTCATAATGATCTTCTGACCATTGCATGCACTGTTTGTTAAAGAAAGCGAAATAAATGACCGCAGCAACCAAACCAAAAACTACAAAAGTAACAATGCCTATATGTAATAGCTTAGTTGGTATTATATTTTCAGGCTTTTCTTTATCTTCTTTCACAACAGAAGTTACTGAAACAATTGGCATTGGAACTGATTCTAATTTCTGGCTTTGAATCTGTTCTGATTCCTGACTTTTAATTTGTTCTTGTTCTTCACTTTTTAAATCGGTAATTTTTTCCTTTTCTACCTCATCAGTCAAATTATCAGAAAAAAAATCATTCTTCGGAAAATCAGTATCTCTTAATTCTTCAATTAATTTCAAATCTTCTGGATCAATTTCTTTTCTAAACTTATTAAAAGGTCTTGGCTGAAAATCTACTAAAATTGCGGCCATATCCACAACTTCAATTTTATCTGGATCTGTTTCCCCTTTAAAAAATTTTTCTACTGGTCGAAATGGATTCGTCTCTTGCCTAAACTTATTTTTTGAATTAATATCAAAAGAAAGTCCAAGCAAAGAATTAAAGACTGTCAAGTCATTTGAATGTACCTCTTTATTCGTGAATTTTTCCCAACATAACTTATTGAGTTTTCCTCTTGTTGGAGCATTCAAGAAGAAAAAATCATCACCGTTTTTTACTTCTTCATATTTCTCTTTAACGGCTTTTTTATATAAATCTTCTAAAGTAATGTTACACATAGGCAATATTTTTTTTGGATTTTAAAGGACATCTAAGGACATATAGGGATTCATTAAAACTAAATCGGAAATCCCGGAATTCCATATCAATACAGCTCTAAACCCGATATAACTTTGCTTCAACAAAATTAGTTAACGTTTGATCTGCTGGTCAAAAACAAATGTACAAAACTAGTTAAGTCAACAAGTGTGGAAAACCGTAAAACAGAGTTTATCTGGGAAGTATAAATAATGTTTTATAGTTCTACACACTTCACTTCCCAAACAAAATTTGGTATTGCCATTCATTAACCAACCTGGAAAAATATTCCGGACAGCAATACCCATGTCCAACTTTTAAAATTTAAAAAAATGAAAACATTATATTTATGGGGAGCGTGTGCTCTGTTGTCAACTACATTATTTTCTTGCACTGCTGACGAATTAGAAACAGCTGCTGACAAAACTGAAGTAAAAAAAGAAGTTAGTCCTATAAAAGGCGCACAGGCTGAAGGGCCAGAAGATGATCCAGTTGTGGTGCCACCACCTAAAAAACCATAATTCAAAAAACAGTAATTTATAAATAAATTATTACTATTTTCGGGGAAAGTAACTTTTATGCTACGATCCCCGTTTTTTTGTCTGCTAATGGTTCTCTTCTTCTTTTCTTGTAAAGAAAAAACAACTGTGTCTCCTAAAGTCAATCTTCGCTTAGATGAAGCTTATCAAATAAGAGATAAAGGCATTGCCGATTTTCAAAACAAAAACTACAACAGCGCTTTTTACAATTTTAATAAATCTAAAATACTTTCTGAAACTGTAAAAGACAGTTCCAATATTGTTTATAATTTAATTCAAATGGCTTCCATCCAACAAATAAATGGAGATTATTACGGAAGCAAAGAAACCTTAACAGAAGCGTTGCCATTCGTTAAAAAGAAAGATGTTTTCACGGTTTCTATCAATAACTTTTTTGGAATTGCAGACAAAGAACTTTCGCTTTATAATGATGCAATTTATTACTATAATGAAGCAATAAAAGATGCTGAGAATAACGTTTCTAAATTCTCCCCTTTAAATAATATCGCTGTTATTTATATCGAACAGAAAAAGTACAAAGAAGCCATTCAAATTCTAGAGTCAATTCTAAAAGAAAAACAAATTTCAAAACAAAGTAAAGCAAGGGTTTTAGACAATCTTGGTTTTGCATATTTTAGAATTGGAAATAACGAAAAGGGACTTGCATTAATGAATGAAGGTCTGAAAATTAGAACAGAGTCTCAAGATTTATATGCTACTATTGCCAGTAACCTTCATTTGGCTCAATTTTTCGCTAAAACCGATATTCGTAAATCAAATGAATATGCAGAAAAAGCGTATGAGATAGCTACAAAACTTCATAGTATTGACGAACGTTTAAAAGCATTATCATTCTTAATCTCAAATGACTCTGATTCTCAAAATGCTTATGCTCAAAAATTCATTTTCTTAAATGATAGCATTATTAAAATTCGCAACAATTTTAAAAACAAGTTTGCTAGGATTAAATACGATTCGAAAAAAGAAAAAGCCGAAAATGAAAAACTTCGTTTAGAAAAAGCCGAAAATTTAGTCGCTCTTAAAGAAGCTGAAAACGAAAAGATCATCTTTATTGCCGCTTTCACCATTTTACTGTTTTTATTGGCATATCTGAAAAAGCATTATGACAACAGAAACCGAATGGAGAAAATAAAAACAGCGTATGATACCGAAACCAGAATTGCAAAAGACATTCACGATGGTTTGGCAAACGATGTATTTCACGCTATTACTTATACTCAAACCCAGCCTTTAACCAACGAGAATAACAAAGACAACTTATTAGAAAAATTGGATGATATTTATTCGCGAGTTCGAGGAATTTCTCGAGAAAATAACAATATTGATACCGGTGCAAATTATCCCAATAATTTAAAAGAAATGCTTTCAACTTATAATAGCAATCAAACAAACGTTATTATTAATGGTATTGATAAAGTAAATTGGGATTCGGTTGAAGATTTAAAAAAGATTGCCATCCAAAGAGTTTTGCACGAATTAATGGTTAATATGAAAAAACACAGTGAAGCTGCTGTCGTATCAATAACATTTAATTCAAACTCCAATTCTTTATTTATTGACTACAGCGATATTGGTAAAGGTTGCGAAAAGTCAAAGATTATAAAAAATGGTTTGCAAAATATGGAAAACCGTATTTTGGCTATAAACGGAACTATTACTTTTGACACTGAACCAAATAAAGGTTTCAAAGTAAAAATAACAATGCCTAAATAAGAGCCTATGTTTAAAAAAGTAATTATTGCCGAGGATTTTGAAGAATTCAATTTAGCCATAAAACAAACTTTGAATGATTTCGACATTGTCAATTTTCAGCACGCAAAATATTGTGACGATGCTTTTCTAAAAATAAGAAAAGCCATTCAGGATAATGAACCATATGATTTACTAATTAGTGATCTTTCATTTAAACAAGACCATCGCGAAGTAAAAATTGGCAGCGGTGACGAACTAATTGAGAAAGTTCGTGAACTGCAACCTAATATTAAAATCATTGCCTACTCTATTGAAGATAAAAATGTTCGCATAAAATCACTTTTCGAAAATTCTGAAATTAACGCCTTTGTGCTAAAAGGCCGAAATAGTATTGAAGATCTTAAAAAAGCGATTACACTGATTTCGAATTCTGATCAAAAATTTATTTCACCCGAAGTTGCATCTGCGCTTCAGGAAAAAGGCAACTACGAAATTGATGATGTCGATATTAAAATCTTAAAGTATTTGTCTGCTGGAACTTCACAGGACGAAATCATCGAAATTTTTAAAACCAGCGATATTAAGCCAAATAGTAAAAGTGCGATGGAAAAAAGGTTGTCAAAACTGAAAGACTTTTTCAAGGCAAATAATACTATTCATTTGGTTTCAATTACAAAAGATATGGGAATTATTTAAATTCTCATCGCATCATTTTCAAGCTCCTTCGGGGGCTTTTTTTATTTCCGAAATTTAAATTTCACGGATTACGGTTTTCCATAAAATACTGGTTTTGATTGGTTTTACTTTTGGATTATAAAACAATTTAATATTAATTAAAACCAAAAATTATGGAATACAAAGTAGTGCCATTTGCAGCTTCAATCGATTTAAAGAAAAACACATCTTCACAAATCGCAGAACAATTAGAAAGTGCTATTAAATATCACACAGAAAAAGACTGGAAATATGTAAGAGTTGAAAACATAACAACTTTTGTTAATGCCGAAATGGGATGTTTCGGATTCGGAGCAAGACCAGCTCAAACACTTTTCACTCATTTAATTGTTTTTCAAAAATAAATGAAAATTTTCATTGTATTAATTATTCGATTGTATTGGATTTTAATTCCTCAATCTAAAAGAAGAAAATGCATTTTTAAAAAATCCTGCTCAAATTATGTTTTTGAAATAACACAAAACGAAGGATTCATAAAGGGATTAAAAGCATTTCAATTTCGATATAAAAACTGTAGAGGAAATTTTTCAATTTTTAAAAATCCAATTAATAACGAAATCCGAATGATTCTTCCTTCTCAACTAATAATTGACAAAGAGGAAATCGCTGATAGACTAATTAACTAAACCCAAAACTATGATAACACTAGAACTAAAAAGTCATTTTTTAAGATTATATCAAATGGCATTATCAGATGATCTATTTGATGTATTAGAGCTTCAAATGCTGTATCATTTTGCAGACGAGAGAGGAATTCCAAAAGAAGAACTGGATAAACTTTTTCTAAATCCTGTCAATACAGAATTTATTGTTCCAGAAGCTTTAAATACAAAAATTGAATATCTGTATGATCTTACCAGAATTATCTGGGCCGATGGAAAAATTACTGATGATGAATTAAATATGCTGAGAAAGTATTGCAGGAAATTTGATTTCATCGAAGAAAATATCAATAATTTATCTGATTATTTAATTGATTGTGTTCAGAAAAACATTGGAAAAGAAGAAATTATTAGTCAACTAAACGCTTAAGATATGAAACCACTTTCACAATTATTTAGTTTAAAAAAATCTGAAGATCCTTCTTTTAAAGTTTTGGAAGAAAATGAAGAAGACAGAGAACAAATTAGAATTACGTATTATCAAAGCGGTTTTGCCGCATCGGTAAAAGCAACTGGAAAACCAATTGTTTTAAAAGCATGTCTTCAAAATTTGTACATGAGTTTTGAAGATCAATGCCGAAAACAAAAAATGGAGCAAGACAGACTCAAACAGCCTTATCGCGAAGAACAGGAAAAAAACAGAACCGAACTTAAAAAATCTGAAACGGCTATTGGTATTTTTGAGAAAAAAGAACAAGATATCAATGAGAATATTGATCAGATAAAAAACGAAATTATAGAAGTTAAACGCAATCCTGATAAATACGGAATTGAAGAAGGAAAAGGTCTAAAAGCCCAATTTTATATTGGTCTTATTCTTTTGCTTCCAATTACATTATATGTTTTGGTATTCTACATTTCCGCTTCTTATTCTGCTTTTTTTAAGGAATTTTCAAATGACAGTTTAACTGCGGCAATCTTCGATGCAGATGCTTTCACAAATGCATTTAAGGCAAGCTGGCTTGAAGGCGTTTTGGTTACGACTATTCCGTTTGTTTTTATGGGATTGGGTTACGTGATTCACATGGTTCAAAAAGGAAAAGGAATCAAAAATATTTTTAGGCTCGCTGCGCTTTTTGCTATTACGTTTTTATTCGATTCTCTTTTGGCTTATATCATTGAGAAAAAAATATATGAGTTTAATAAAACAACAGAATCCTCTCCGTATAATTTAAATATTGCTTTGGGCGAACCAGAATTCTGGATGATCATTTTTGCAGGTTTTGTAGTCTATATCATTTGGGGACTTGTATTTGATTTTGTAATGAAAGAATTTGAAAACATTGATAAGATCAGAGCTTTTATAAGAGGAAAAAAAGAAAATTTACTCAACCTAGAAAAACTAAAAACGGATTATATAAACAAAATCAACGACTTCAAACAACAAACTGTTATTATTAATGGTAAAATCTCCGAATTGCAAGCCAAAATTGACGGTTTTGTTTTTCCTGTAAAAGAATATCTTCATTATCATCATCAATACAAAGAAGGCTGGTTTCAGGCAATTGGTACCGAATTGGCTTTACCATATAAAGAAAAAGAAGAGCTTCTTCAAAGCTGTGAACTTTACTCTGAGGAACATCTTGGAAAATTAAATTTAGTTGATCCTGACTTTCAACACTTGATATATTCTAAAATTAATTAAGATGAAAAACACTCTACTCAAAATTTCAACATCCTTATTATTGGTTTTATTTTTTTCATGCAAAGAAGAAACCAAAACTGAAAACAAGGAAACCTCAACTAAAAGTTCCATTTCAGAAAATTACAATATCAGTATTCTTGTTGATTTGTCAGATCGAATAAGTCTCAAAAAAAATCCGAATGCTACAATGGAAATATACCAAAGAGATTTAGGATATATCAAATCGGTTTCTGAAGCTTTTACGCAGCATTTAAAATCCAAAAGAATGAGACAGATTAATGATAAAATGCAGTTATTCTTTAATCCCGAACCTGAAAATTCTGAAATTAATTCTATTTCAAAAGATTTGAGAATTAATGTTACTAAAGATAATGCTTCAAAAAAATTCCTCAATTCCATTAATGATACTTATTCTTTAAAAACGGCAACTATTTATGAATCTGCAATTAAAGATGATAAATACATTGGTTCAGATATTTGGAACTTTTTTGACAGTAAAGTACAAGATCAATGCATTGATAAGAATTTCAGAAACATCTTGGTTATTTTAACAGACGGGTATATGTTTTATGAAGGAACTCAAATCAAAGACGGAAATTTATCCAGTTATTTAACACCTCAACTTATTAAACAAAATGGTTTAAATACAAACGATTGGGAGAAAAAATTTGAAAAAGAAAATTTTGGTTTCATTAAAACTGATACCGACTTATCCAATCTTGAAGTCTTAGTTTTAGGGATAAATCCAAGTAAAAATAATCCTTTCGAAGAAAAAATTATAAAAGCTTACTGGACTAAATGGCTTTCTGAAATGAAGATAACATTTCGAAATCAAAAATGCCGACTTGCCTTCTAACATGGATAAAATCATTAAAGATTTTATTTTAGAAAAAGAATAAAACATCAAACCAATATGTTTTAAAGAGGAACTTCATTGTCCTCTTTTTTCCGTTTAAAAAACTTCTTCTTTTAAAATTCTGTTTCATTACGGATTTCCATAAAATACTGATTTTGATTGGTTTTACTTTTGAATTATTAATTTAAATTCTAAACCTATGGAAATGAATATTCAACTAAAATCGTTAGCAGATAAAATAAATCAGCTGAAAAGTAAAATTGAAACAGAAGAGTCTACTAAGCATGCTTTTGTATTACCTTTTATAAATATTTTGGGATACGATGCATTTAATCCGCTTGAAGTAGTTCCTGAATTTACCGCAGATCTTGGATTAAAAAAAGGCGAAAAAGTAGATTATGCTATTTTCCAAAATGGAGAACCTATAATAATTGTGGAATGCAAAAGCTGGAAAGAAAAACTTACGGTTCATAATTCCCAATTGTTCCGTTACTTCCATGTTACAAAAACTAGGTTTGCTCTTTTAACAAACGGAATAAATTATCAATTCTTTACCGATTTGGATGATCAAAATAAAATGGATGAAAAACCTTTTTTGGAATTTGATATCTGTAATCTGAAAGAAAATACAATAAACGAAATTGCTAAATTCCACAAAGCAAATTTTGACGTTGACAATATTGTAAGCAATGCCAGTTCTTTAAAATATATTAAAGAAATAAAAAAACAGATAAGTACAGAACTAGAAAACCCATCTAATGAATTTACAAAACTTTTTGCCAACAAAGTTTACACTGGCAGGCTTACAGAAAAAGTTGTAGAAGAATTTAAAGATTTAGTTCAAAAATCGGTAAATCAATTCATTAATGACAAAATTAACGATCGTTTGAATGCCGCTTTAAGCAAAGAAACTATTAAGCAACAAGATCAAGAAATTATTTCTCTTGAAGATGACAATAAAGTCGTAACAACCGAAGAAGAATTAGATGGTTATCGTATTGTGGTTGCCATTTTACGCCGAAAATTGCCAATTAGCAGAATAGTATATCGCGATACACAGTCTTATTTCGGAATATTATTAGACGATAATAATCGTAAACCTCTATGCAGACTTCACTTAAATGGTGGAAAAAAATATATAAGTCTTTTCAATAATAACAAAAGCGAAGCTAAAATCGTAATATCTTCAATTGATGACATCTATCAATACGAAAAAGAATTATTAGAAACTGCAGCTCTTTATGAAACAGAATTAAATCCCGTATAAGTACTCACTTTGAAGAATTTAATTCTAATTAGATTTATCGCAACCAAATAAGCTTCTAACTCTAACTAAAACCACATCGCCTATGCAAAAAAACTACTCTATTTTACTTTTAATATTCTTTTTATTTTCCTGTAAAAAAGCTAGCGCTCCGCCTCCCTTACCGCAAGTAAATTCATTTTACAAACCCGTAATTCAGGCAGAAGATCGAAAAACTATTACGCCGGAAGAAGCCAAAACATATCATGTTAATACGACTTACAAATATGAATATCGAACTGGACATCCCGGTAATTACGAATACAATTATGATGTAAAAGGAATAAACATCAAAGGCGATTCGGTTTTTGGCAATATCAATACACAAGGAAAATATGGAGCTGGAATTTTAAAAACCGACAGCATTCCTGAACTAGAAATCAATACCGAATGGGTTTCGAATGGAAAACTAAAAGCTCTTGACAAAAATGGAAATGAATATCAGTTAATCGTTAAATAAAATTTTTCCATGAAATATATTTTACCTCTACTTTTTATCTTTTTAACTTCTTTCAGTCCGCCAGAAACAAATGTATATATCTGCGGGCCAAAAGGCGCAAAGAAATATCATTATAATGAAAACTGTCGCGGTTTAAGTTCCTGCAGTCACGGAGTTGTAAAAACATCTCTTAAAGAAGCTCAAAGTTATGGTTTAACACTTTGCGGATGGGAAGATTAAACATCTTCCCATTTTCATATTTAATCATTTGATAATAATCACTTTACAATAATTTCACATTAGTTTGTTTAATTTGATATAAAACTAATCGTCATGAAATTATTTAATCTAAATTTTCTAGTTTCTTTCAAAGAATGGCTTTTTCTAAGAGCTATGCAATCTTCTTTCCTACATTAATAAATAGTTTAAAAATAAAGGAAAGTACGATTGAATGAATAAAACTGAAAGCTCATTTCTGAACAAAAACCAATTTGGTGAAGATTTCTTGTGGGGTGTATCAACCGCTGCTTTCCAAATTGAAGGTGCGCATGATTCAGACGGAAAAGGTTCTTCTATTTGGGATGTTTTTACTTCTCAAAAAGGAAAAATAAAAAACGGTCATCATGCCATAACTGCCTGCGATTTCTACAACTCTTATCAGGATGATATTGATCTAATACGCGAATTGAATATTCCGAATTTTAGATTTTCAATTAGCTGGCCTAGAATTATGCCAACTGGTGTACATCCTATAAATCAGGCAGGAATCGATTATTACAACAAAATTATAGATTCATTGCTTGCTTCTGGAATCGAACCCTGGATTACACTTTATCATTGGGATTTGCCGCACGAACTGGAATTAAAAGGCGGATGGACAAGTCGCGAATCGGTTTCTTGGTTTAAAGAATATGTAGAAGTTTGCGTACAGTATTTTGGCGATCGCGTAAAAAACTGGATGGTAATCAATGAACCTTCTGTTTTTACGGGAGCTGGTTATTTTTTAGGCATTCATGCGCCTGGCAAAAAAGGAATTACCAATTACCTTAAAGCCATGCATCACGTTACTTTAGCAACTGCGGCAGGCGCCAAAATAATTCGAAATCGGATTCCGCAAGCCAATATTGGTACGACATTTTCTTGTACTCATATAGAACCAGCAACCGACAGCCAGAAAGATATTGAAGCCGCAAAACGTGTAGATACTTTACTAAATAGAACTTTTATTGAACCAATTTTAGGATTAGGTTATCCGCAGCAAGATCTTCCGGTTCTTAAAAAGCTTAATTCATATATTTTAGAAGACGATTTAAACAATCTTAATTTTGATTTCGATTTCATTGGATTACAATGTTATACAAGAGAAATTGTAAAATCTGCAATGCTCATTCCGTATATTGGCGCCGAATTGGTAAGCGCCGAAAAAAGAAATGTAATCTCAACCGAAATGGGTTGGGAAGTTTATCCGCCTGCACTCTATCATGTTCTGAAAAAATTTAATGAATACGAAGGAATTCGAAAAATCATTATTACCGAAAACGGAGCTGCTTTTCCAGATACGGTTACAAATGGAAAAGTTTATGATATAAAGCGAACGCATTATATTCAAGATCATTTGGAACAGATTTTAAAAGCCAAAAACGACGGATTAAATGTCGAAGGCTATTTTGTATGGAGTCTAACCGATAACTTTGAATGGGCCGAAGGTTACAATGCGAGATTTGGCTTAATTCACGTTGATTTTGAAACACAGAAAAGAACCATTAAAAATTCTGGATTATGGTTTAAAGATTTTCTATCTTAATAACTTAACCGCAAAGAACACCTGGTTTAACAGCTACTTTTATAAACGCAAAGTTCGCAAAGCTTCTATTAGCTTTGCGAACTTTGTGTTTTTCGTTTGCGGTCTTTGCAGCTAAAAAACTGTCTTATTGAAATCTAAATTTGTAATTCTGTTTTAAGATTCCAACATGGATTTTTCCATTGCTTTTTAAGTGAGTTGTCACCATAATATATTTTTCTTCTGGATATTTTATATCATAACTAAAAGTCGTGTCCATTGCTTTAACCTGAAGCAAATGTTTTCCCTCATCAGATATTGAAAGATCTATGGTTTCATAAGTTGGCAATTCTTCTGTTGCATTTAAATTAATGTCTTGAACTTTCTTTTTATCCAGAAATACTTCCAGTTTCAACTTATCAAGTTCCATATTCGTTGGCTGTTCAAAAGAGACAACATATTTTTTACAGCTAAAAGTGCATAAAACGATTAAAAGTAAGAGAAGCTTTTTCATAAAAGAGGTTTTAAAACGGATAGTTATTAGAAAATCAAAAATCTATTTAATGTTCGATAAATATAAATAATTTTATTACAATTCGGCTGTTTCGAAAGTTCGTTTTCTACTTCAAAATTTAGCTATTATGAGTAAATAAATTTTTCAAAAAAAAGGTCAAAAAAAAGACTAAAAAATTCATTAAATTATTGATTTTTAGTAGGTTTTACGGATTTTTTTTCTTATCTTTATTATCTAAATAACAGTAAATATATGCCGAAAAACGAACTTTTTAAATGCCAAAATTACTCTTCAAAAAATTATTCTTTTTATCTCTTCCAGCATTTTATTTTTGAAAATGCAATCCAAAATCATTTAGAATTTATTTCTATTCTTTTTTCTTCACCAAGTTTAAACACGCAGAAGAAACAAGTACAACTGCACCAACTGCAACCGTAATTATTTTTTCTGGCTGTATTTTCTGAGCTATTTTTTTAGAAAATTCATCTGCCAAATCAAATAAAAGATTTCCTTTTTTAGGAACTTCTTTCGACTCTTCATTTTCATTTTCCACAAAACTCTTAAATTCTATGCTTTCATGTCTGACTTCAACACTTGGCTTCACGTCTGCCTTACTTTCAAGCTGTTTTGCTTCAACAATTCTATATTTTTTATCGAAATTTTTAAAAGGCCGCGGCTGAAAATCGACCATAATTGCCGCAAGATTTATCGCGTCAATATTGTGTGGGTCAGTTTCGTTTTTGAAGAAAGTTTCAATCGGTCTGAATTTATCTTTTTGCTCCTTAAACTTGTTTTTTTTGGTATGGTCAAAATCTAAGCAAAACAAATTTCTAAAAACATTCAAATCGTCTTGAGTTGGCTCATTTTCAAAAATAAGCCAGCACAAATCGCGAAGTTTCCCGCGAGAGGGACTGTATAAATAATCAAAGTATTGTCCTTCTTTTTCGATCTCGTATTTAATTTTAATCGACTTTTTATATTCTTCTAATGTATTAATCATTTTGCCTTTTTTAAGAACTTCATTTGACTCTTTATTTTCATTTTTCACCGAAACAATTTTTTTCTATGCCTTTATTTTTGACCTCTGCTATAAGATCCATATCAGCATTTCAATTTTTGTTCCAAATCTATATTATTTATATATTTTTTTTAAGGGTTCGCAACCAACTTTTGTCGGACTTATTGCATCTATTTATAATAGAGATTTATTTAGAATTAAATAACATTTAATAAAAAAGTTAGGCCTTTCCTGATTTGTTGTATTAGGAATTCTCGGGAATTCATGGGAATCTTAGGAAAATGCAGGAATTCCGGGAATCCCTTATCAACAGTGCTCTAAAAGCGCCTTTACTTTGCATAAGAAATTAGTACCAGTTTTGTCTGCAGACTAAAACAAAAATAAAAAACTAGTTCTAATTATCATTGTGGAAAACCGTAAGACCGAGTTTATTCGGGAAGTATAAATTACGTCTTACAGTTCTACACACGACTTCCCCAAAAATCAATTTTGGTATCGCAATTCCAAGATCTGGATAATTCCCGGACAGCAATACCTATGTCTAATTTCTAAATTAAATTAAAATGAAAAAACTAATACTTTTTATCGCTTTTGCGTTAATATTCACGATATTTTCTTGTACTCCTGATGAGTACGAGACACAACCAGTCAAAAAAATTGAAAAGGTTAAAAAGCCTTTACAAGCTGGTGATCCAAATCCTGATGGTCCTGGTGACAAAGGAAGCACACCACCACCAATAAAACCATAAGCTAAAAATATATTTTTAGTATCTAATTAATTGTTATTTTCGGGGAAAGTAAATTTGTATGTTACGGTCCCCGTTTTTCTATTTTATTATAACTCTTTTTCTTTTCTCCTGCGAAGAGAAAAAGCCTGTTAATCCTAAGAAAGAATCTATAGAAAAAGAGGCGATCATTTTGCGAGATAAGGCTATTGAAAGTTTTGACAAACAAGACTTCAACACATCGTTTTATCAATTCAATAAATCAAAAGCACTTTTTGAAGTCATAAAGGACAGTGTCAATATCTCGTACATACTTATTAGAATTGCAGAAATTCATCAAAGAAATGGAGATTATTATGGTAGTAAAGAAATAATTACCGAAGCATTGCCGTATATTAAAAAAGAAGTTTATTCTGCTAGCGCAAATAATTATTTGGGCATCGCAGACAAAGAACTTTCTCTTTATGATGATGCCATTTTTTACTATAAAAAAGCAGCAGATGAATATACAGATCCACTCTATAAACATGGTCCTCTACAAAATATTGCGGTTGTATATACTCAACAAAAAAAATACGTTGAAGCAATTCATATCTTAGATTCTCTTTTAAAATCTCTTTCAAGCAAACAATTAAAAGACAAAGCTATACCAAGTGATAAATCTATACTTTTAGATAACTTAGGATATGCTTATTTTAAAAAGGGAATGAATGAAAAAGGATTCCAATTAATGACTGAAGGCCTCCAAATCAGAATTGATACTAAGGATACTTATGGAAGCATTGAAAGTTATCTTCACCTTGCTGATTATTATTCTAAAAAAAACGCAAAGAAATCAGACGAAAACGCTCTTTTAGCGTACAAAGCTGCTACAAAACTTAATAGTGTAGATGAAAGACTTGAAGCCCTACAGATTTTAATTTCAAATGATAACAGTTCTAATACTCCCAACTATACACAAAAATATTTTACTCTAAATGACAGTATTATTAAAGTTCGAAATAACTTTAAAAATAAATCTGCTAAAATAAAATACGATTCTAAAAAAGAAAAAGACGAAAACGAAAAACTTCGTCTGGAAAAAGCAGAAAATCTTTTATCCTTACAAAAGGCAAAATATATGCGAATAGTATTTGTAATTGTTTTTATCTTTTTAGTGATTTTAATTGCAATTTTAATTCGTTATTATAAAAATAAGAATAAGGCAATCGAATTTAAAAGTTCGTATGATACTGAAACCCGAATTGCTAAAAAGATCCATGATGAACTTGCCAATGATGTTTTTCAAGTAATTGCTTTTGCCGAATCACAGCCATTAGCTGTAGAAAATACCAAAGAAAATCTTCTCCAGAAATTAGATGATATTTACGGTCGTGTGAGAGGAATTTCTAAAGAAAACAATAAAGTAGAAGTTGGAACAGGTTTTATTAAAAGCATAAAAGAAATGCTTTCGGCTTATAATACCAGCGAAAGAAATATTATGAGTACTAATTTAGAAAGTGTACACTGGGAAACAATTGATGAGATAAAAAAGATCACTATTGGACGCGTTTTACAGGAATTAATGGTGAATATGAAAAAACACAGTAAAGCCAGTCTTGTTATAATAAAATTTGAAAGTGATGCAAAATCAATCTTCATAAATTACACAGATAACGGAATTGGCTGTGAAAAAATGGCTATTTCAAAAAATGGCCTTCAAAACATGGAGAGTCGTATCGAGACGGTCAAAGGAACTATAGAATTTGATACTGAACCAGACAAAGGTTTTAAAGCTAAAATTGTAATTCCTAAATAAACAAAAGCCTTTTTCTTCAAATTTTTAGAAAAGAGTTTAATTAATTGCTACTTTTCGGAAAAAGTAAATCTATATGTTGCGCGCCCAACTTTTTTATTTTATTATGCTTATTTCTCTTTTTTCCTGTAAAGAAAAAAAGAGAATTGATCCTAATATCGAATCTATAAAAAAAGAAGCGCTCAGTTTACGAGATACGGCAGATATAAATTTTGAAAAGCAAAATCTTAATACTGCTTTTTATCAGTTTAACAAATCCAAAGAACTTTTTGAAATTGTAAAAGACAGCCCCAATATTTCGTACGTGCTTATTCGGATGTCAGATATACAGCAAATTAACGGAGACTATTACGGCAGTAAAGAAACAGTAACCGAAGCTATACCCTATGCTAAAACATTTGAAAATCATATAAGTTCCATAAATAATAGCTTAGGCATTGCTGACAAAGAACTTTCCCTTTATGATGATGCCATTTTTTACTACAAAGAATCGATTAAAGGTTCTAAAAATCTGGAAGACAGTCATTCTCCTCTAAGTAATATTGCGGTTGTTTATATGCAACAAAAAAAATATAATGCCGCAATTACTCTTTTAGAATTTCTTTTAAGTCAAAAGTTTATAGAGAAAAAATCTAATGCAAGTTCTAAAGCGAGAATACAGGACAATTTAGGTTATGCGTACTTTAAGAATGGAATGCATCAAAAAGGATTTGATTTAATGAATCAAGGTTTGTTGTTAAAAAATGAAATTAAGGACAATTATAGCAGTATTGAAAGTTATCTTCACCTTGCCGATTATTATTCAAAAAGAGATGTTCAAAAATCAGATGAAAATGCTCTTGCCGCTTACACAATTGCTACAAAACTAAATAGTGTTGAAGAAAGATTGGAAGCACTGCAAATTTTAATTTCTAATGATAACACTCCAAATACTAACAAATACATACAGCATTACTTTACGCTAAATGACAGTCTTATTAAGGTTAGAAATAATTTCAAAAATAAATCTGCCAAAATTAAATATGATGCTAAAAAGGAGAAAGATGAAAACGAAAAACTTCGTTTGGAAAAAACAGAAAATCTTTTATCCTTACAAAGAGCCAAATATATGCGGATTGTATTTGTAATTGTTTTTGTCTTTTTAATGATTTTAATAGTGCTTTTAATCCGTTATTATAAAAATAAAAACAAGGCAATCGAATTTAAAAGTTCGTACGATACCGAAACCCGAATTGCTAAAAAAATTCATGACGAACTTGCCAATGATGTTTTCCAAGTAATTGCTTTTGCGGAATCATTGCCATTACCTAAAGAAAATACAAAAGAAAATCTGCTCCAGAAATTGGATGATATTTACGGTCGTGTGAGAGAAATTTCTAAAGAAAACAATAAAGTAGAAATTGGAACAGGTTTTATTAAAAGCATAAAAGAAATGCTTTCGGCTTATAATACCAACGAAAGAAATATTATAACCACTAATTTAGAAAGTGTAAACTGGGAAACAATTGATAACATAAAAAAGATCACTATTGGACGCGTTTTACAGGAATTAATGGTGAATATGAAAAAACACAGTAAGGCCTATCTTGTTGTGATAAAATTTGAAAGCGACAAAAAATCAATCTTCATAAACTATACGGATAATGGGATAGGCTGTGAAAAAACGGCTATTTCAAAAAATGGTCTTCGAAATATGGAGAGCCATATTGAGACCGTCAAAGGAACAATTGAATTTGAAACAGAACCAGATAAAGGTTTTAAAGCAAAAATCGTAATTCCAAGATAAAAAAAAGCCTTTCAGGATTTTACTCCCGAAAGGCTTTTTATCTACAAATTAAGTGGCAATATTATTTCCATCCGCCGCCCAAGTCTCTGTAAACATGGACTGCAGCATTTAATTGTTCTTTTTTAGTATCCACTAATTCCAATTTAGCTTCTAATGCATCTCGTTGAGTCATCAAAACTTCAAAATAGTCTACTCTAGCCGATTTAAACAAATCATTCGAAACATCGATAGATTTATTTAAAGCGTCAACTTGCTGTGATTTTAAATCGTAACCTTTTTGAAGATTTTCGATTTTAGAAAGCTGCGTTGAAACTTCTAAATAAGCATTTAAAATCGTTTTATCGTAATTGTATAATGCCTGAAGCTGTCTTGCATTGGCGCTAGAAAATTCGGCTTTAATTGCATTTCTATTGATTAATGGCGCTGCAAGATCTCCTGCTAAAGAATACAACAATGATTCTGGGAACGTAAACAAATATGATGGTTTAAAAGCTTGAACTCCAAAAGCAGCTGAAATGTCCAATGAAGGATAAAATTCTGCACGAGCTACTTTTACATCTAATTTTGCTGCTACCAATTCCAATTCTGCTTGTTTAACATCTGGACGGTTCATCAGCAATTGAGATGGAACTCCAGAATTTACAACTGCTGGAAGCAAATCTGTAAAATTGGTTTTGTCTCTTTTTATATCCTGAGGATAACGTCCTAACAAAAAGTTGATTTTGTTTTCGTTTTCTTTAATTTTCTGAAGAATATCAAACTCTAAACTTTTTGAAGTTAAAACTTCTGCTTGGAATTTCTGAACTCCTAATTCTGTTGCTCTAGCCGCTTGCTTTTGAATTTTTACAATTTCTAAAGCGTTACTTTGTAATTCAATAGTTTGTCTTACAATTTCAAGCTGACTGTCTAAAGCCAATAATTCATAATATGAATCAGCGATTTCTGCAATAAGATTTGTAACAACGAAGTTTTTACCTTCAACAGTTGCTAAATATCTGTTTACTGCTGCTTTTTTAGAATTACGCAGTTTTTTCCAGATATCTACTTCCCAATTCGCGTAAGCGGCAATTGTATAATCTGGCAACGGATCTGGTGTTTCAACTCCCGGTTTAATTTCAGTTGTAGCATCACCCGCACCTTGACTTGTGTATCTACCCACTTTTTCTATTCCTGCTCCTGCACGAACTCCTACAGTTGGCAATAAAGCTCCTTTTCGAACACGAATATCATTCTTTGCAATTTCGATTTCCTGTAAAGTCATATTTAGTTCCTGATTGTTTTTTAACGCAATATCAATCAGCTCTACAAGATTTTGATCTTTAAAGAAATCTTTCCATTTTAGAGCAGACATATTGGTTGTATCCTGCGGTTTTTCGGCACCAAATCCTTCGGGAACCGGAGTGCTTGTGCTTGCAGTTTCAGGCGCAGGAGCTTTACATCCTGCCACGGCAAGACATAAGCTCAATGCAATACTGTATTGATATAATTTTATTTTAGACATGATTGTTATCAATTTCTTCTGTTAATGGATTCTCTTCTTCATGTTTTACCAGTTTGTGTTTTTCGGCGATTTTACCAAAAATGTAATACAAACCTGGAATTACAAATACTCCGCAGATTGTTCCGATAAGCATACCTCCAGCTGCTGCAGTTCCAATCGTTCTGTTACCAATTTTACCTGGACCAGTTGCAAAAGCAAGCGGTAATAAACCAGCAATAAAGGCAAATGAAGTCATCAAAATTGGACGGAACCTTGCTTTCGCACCTTCCATTGCAGATTGTAAAACAGTCATACCCGCAGCATGTCTTTGAATGGCAAACTCTACGATCAGCACGGCATTTTTACCTAATAATCCGATAAGCATTACCATTGCAACCTGAGCATAAATATTGTTTTCTAATCCAGTTAATTTTAATAAAAAGAAAGCTCCAAAAATACCCGCTGGTAAAGAAAAAATTACTGACAATGGAAGAATAAAACTTTCGTATTGAGCAGCTAATACCAAGTAGACGAATCCTAAACAGATCAAGAATACCCAGATCGCTTGATTTCCTTGTGCCACCTCATCGGCAGAAATACCTGCCCAGTCAATGTCATATCCTCTTGGTAATTTTTCGGCCGCAATTTTCTGAATCACTTTAATCGCTGTTCCAGAACTATAACCTGCAGCTGGTGAACCACTGATTTGTGTTGAGGTATACATATTATGACGTGTAATTTCTGAAAGTCCATACACTTTTTCTAACTTCATAAAAGCAGAAAAAGGCACCATTTCATCACGATCATTTTTTACATACAATTTCAAGATATCATCAGGCTGTGCACGATATTCTGGCGAAGCTTGAACAATTACTTTGTAGTTGATACCAAATTTAATGAAACTGATTTCGTAGTTACTTCCCACAAGAGTTGACAAAGTATTCATGGCATTTTCAATCGAAACGCCTTTTTGCTGTGCCAAATCATTATCGACTTTCATCATATATTGAGGGAAACTAGAGCTGTAAAAACTAAATACGTTAGTTAATTCTGGCTGTTTGTTTAATTCGGCCACAAAATCATTGTTTACCTGCTCCATTCTCTTATAATCTACAGAACCCGTTTTATCTAATAAACGAAGCTCAAATCCTCCGGCAGCACCATATCCAGGTACAGCAGGTGGTTGGAAAAACTCGATATTAGCACCTGTAATATCTTTACATTTTTCCTCCATTTCATGCATAATCTCAAGAACAGATTCTTTTCTTTCGCTCCAATCTTTAAGGTTAACCAAACAAGTTCCTGAGTTTGCTCCAGTACCTTCAGACAGAATCTCATAACCAGCTAAAGAAGAAACAGATTTCACTCCGTCGATATCTTCAGCAATTTTCTGAACGCGCTCTGCAATATTATTAGTTCTCTCTAAAGATGAACCTGGCGGCGTTTGAATAACGGCATAGAACATTCCCTGATCCTCATTCGGAATAAATCCAGAAGGAACACTACTACTGATAATCCATGTACCAGCACAGAAAACAAGAAGAGAAACAATTGTAACTACTCGTCTGTTAACAATTTTTGCCAATACATTCTGATATTTACCTTGTGCTAAATTGAACTTTTCGTTAAAAGCATCAATAAATCTATTTGCAGGCGTTTTCTTTTTAGGCTGGCCGTGATTGTTTTTCAACATCATCGCACAAAGCGCTGGAGTCAACGTCAAAGCAACTACCCCTGAAAGTATAATAGCCGTTGCCATAGTTACAGAGAACTGTCTGTAAAACACCCCAACTGGACCAGACATAAACGCAACCGGAATAAATACCGCAGCCATTAAGAATGTAATTGCAACAATAGCTCCTGCAATTTCGTGCATTGCTTTTTTAGTTGCTTTAAATGGCGAGAGATGTTCTTCTTCCATCTTGGCATGGACGGCTTCGATAACCACAATCGCGTCATCGACCACGACTCCAATTGCCAGTACTAAGGCGAATAATGTAATTAAGTTCAACGAAATATCGAAGAATGTCATAAATATGAATGTTCCAACCAAAGAAACTGGAACCGCAATTGCTGGAATTACCGTAGAACGCCAATCTCCTAAGAAAAGGAATACTACTAAACCTACCAGAATAAAGGCTTCTACTAAAGTGTGGATTACTTTCTCGATAGAAGCATCAAGGAATTTAGAAACGTCATAAGAAATTTCGTAATCCATTCCTTTTGGAAATCTCTGTTTAATTTTTTCCAGTTTCGCTTTTACTTCTTCGATAACTTGATTCGCGTTACTTCCAAAAGATTGTTTCAATACAATAGCCGCAGATGGTCTTCCATTCAAATTCGAATAGATATCATACATCGAGCTTCCAAATTCAACTTTAGCAACATCTTTCAATCTTAAAAGTTCTCCATTTGGATTTGCTTTTACTACGATATTCTCATATTGTTCTTTTGTTGTAAAACGTCCAGAATATTTCAATACGTACTCAAATGCTTGAGAACGTTTACCAGAACTTTCCCCTGTTTTACCTGGAGAAGCCTCCAAACTCTGACTAGATAATGCTTCCATTATCTCATCAGCCGAAATTTTATAAGCCAACATACGGTCTGGTTTCAACCAGATACGCATTGCATATTCACGTGTTCCTAAGATATCCCCAGAACCAATACCGTTTACCCTTTTTAACTCCGAAAGTACGTTGATATCAGCATAGTTATACAAGAATTTCATATCGGTATTTTTGTCTGTACTGTAAAGGTTCACGTACATCAACATACTCGGTACTTCTCGTGTAATTTTAATACCCTCTCTAATTACTAATGGAGGAAGTTTATTGGTAACCGAAGCCACACGGTTTTGAACGTTAATTGCAGCTTGATTTGGATCTGTTCCTAAGTTAAATACCACTTTGATTGTAGCTTCACCGTCGTTTCCGGCATCTGAAGCCATATATTTCATTCCTGGAACTCCGTTTAAGGCTCTTTCCAAAGGAATAACAACCGCCTTAATCATCAATTCACCATTAGATCCTGGATAATCTGCGGTAACGTTCACCATTGGTGGTGAAATTGTAGGGAATTGGGTAATTGGTAAGTTTAATACCGATAAGATTCCCAAAAAGACAATTATCAGCGATATTACTATCGACAGAACAGGTCTTTGTATAAATTTATTAAACATTTTTGTATTTTTTAATGATTAAAACCCAGTAAACCTATTCTGCTTTTAAACGTAAATGATTGATTACCTCTTTAGGAGATTCGTACTCAAATTTAATTTTGTCGTTTTCTTTTACTTTCTGAACTCCTTCAAGCAAGATTTTATCATTTTCTGTAAGACCGGTTTTGATTACATACAAATCAGGGATTTCGCCCGTAATTGTAATTTCTCTAGAACTTACTTTATTGTCTTTACTTACTACAAAAACATATTTTTTATCTTGAATTTCGTAAGTCGCTTTTTGTGGAATTACAATAGCGTTTTTAAGAGGAACGTTCATTTGAACTTGTCCTGTTTCACCATTTCTAAGTAATTTTCCTGAGTTAGGGAATCTTGCTCTGAAAGCGATATTTCCAGTTTCATTGTTAAATTCACTTTCGATAACTTCAACATTACCTTTGTCTTTAAAAGTATCTCCGTTAGCTAAAACTAAAGCAACTTTATTATCTGCTCTGTCTTTAATATTAGTTTCATACTGAAGATATTCTGGCTCAGAAACATTGAAATAAGCAAACATCTGACTATTGTCTGAAAGGCTTGTCAATAATTCGCCTTCGTCGATAAGACTTCCTAGTTTTAATGGAATTCTATCAATTGTTCCGTCAAAAGGAGCTTTGATTTCTGTGAATGACAAATGTAGTTTTGCTAATGAAACCTCAGCTTTTGCAGATTGCAATTTTGCTTGAGCTACACTAAGTTCGTTTCTAGAAACGATATTTTTGTCTGCCAATAATTTAGCATTTTGTAATTCGATTTCAGCTGATTTTTGTTCAGCTTGAGCTTTTAGTAATTCTGCCTGATACATATTCGGCATAATTCTAAATAAAAGTTGTCCAGCTTTTACAAACTGTCCTTCATCAACATAAATATTTTGTAAAAACCCTTTTTCCTGGGCACGGATTTCGATATTTCGAACAGATCTAATCTGAGAAACATAGTCTTTTGTAAATGAAGTGTCAATTTTTATCGGATTTGTTACTGTAAACTTTTCCGCTTCTTCTTTTTCTTCTTTTTTTTCTGCGCAACTGGTTAAGCACACCAAGGCCATAAAGCCTGTGAACAAGATAATTCTTTTCATGATTTTAAAATGGAAATTAAGCGATTGAATGCTTGGAATACATAGATTCCTTAAAGATGGTTAGACACCTGAAAGCCCTAGCTTGACCTCAATTTTCATATAAGTGGAAGTAAAGAAATAATATACATCAACAAGATATGCAGATCGCAACTCAGGCAACCGATGTATACTTTAAAATCAAATTCTTAATACGCGTTGAGTAATGTATAAAGGATTTGAATGCCCGAAAACGGGTGTAGAAATTTTAAAACGATTGGAATCATTTACAACAGATTGATCTGATAGTGTCAGATACAAATGGTCTACAAAACTGTAAGTTGTTGCAAAGAATTTATTCGTAAGTCCATCAACATCATCACTTCCTAGAAGATCTTCTTCAATATCAACGTCTGCATCTTCTATAATTGAAGATCCTCGATCTTGACTGGTGAATTTAACTCGATGTTTCTTTTCAAGATTATGGTGTTGAGGTAAGCCAAAAGTGTTTGCATTAAGATATTGGCCTCCGCCGAACAGAAGCATATTCATGAATACTAAAAATACTATTAACTTTCTCATTTGGGTGCGAAAGTAGTAAAAGATTATAATATAAAAAATAAAATAAGAAAGTCTTAACATTGCTTTTTTTACGAAAACGTTTTCAATTTAAATCAATGATTTAAAATGCTTAAAAAAAGACCAAAATATTAAATATCAATCACTTAAATACATTTTCCATAATAGTAAATTCCTGTCCCGCTTTGACAAAAGAACTTCCTGTATCGATCATTCCGAACTTTTCATAGAATTGCTTCTTCTCTGTTCTAGCATTGCACCAGATTTTTTTCACTCCTTTTTCTTTCGCAGATTTAAAAATATAGTTCAATAATTCAGATGCAATTCCTCTTCCTTGATAAGCATGTAAAGTCGCTAATTTTCTAAACTGCATTTCATCATTTACAATAAAACAAGAAACAATTGAGACTAATTGATTGTCTTCAAAAACACCATAATGCAATCCAGAATTATCTTCTTCGAGCTGCACAAACTCAAAAGGCTGATCTGGCCACATTACTTCATGCCTAATCTGCCAAGTATCTGATGCTTTAATTGCTTTTATTTCCATTGTAAATTATTTCAAGTGAGTCAAAATTAATTCATTTTGATGGAAATTAGAAAAGCAAAATAAAAAACTGCATCAAACTCACTTTCAAAACTTTACACAAAAATAAATCAGACAAATCATTCAATTTAAATCTATTATGAGTATTTTTATATCACCAAAATCAAATAAATTCGGTTATGAGAAAATTCTTTTTAGCAGTATTTTTATGTATTTGTGCAAATGGTTTTGCGCAGTTAATACAAATTGGCCCTCAAGTTTCAACCAATATTACTTCTGTCAATACAGATAATTTCAGTTCTGATCATACCAATACTGGAATCGGTTTTGCAGCTTTTGCCAGATTAAATCTTGCGCTTTTTTACGCTCAAGGCGAATTTGGCTATGCAAAAACGAATTTCAGTGTTTACCAAGATGGCGTTGGAGAAACAGAATTTAAATTGGCTGGAACAGATGCTACCTTAATTGCTGGACTTAAAATTATTCCTTTAGGGAAAGCTGGCAATGTAAGAATCTTTGCTGGGTACAACTGGAAGAATTATTCAGACATTAGTACCAGTAATAATCTCAATTCTATCGCAATAGAAAGAAATAATCACAGTGTACTTGGAGGAGTTGGAGTTGATGTCTGGAGATTGACATTTGACGTGCGATATCTTGCAGGTTTAACTGATATTGATTCTTCTGGCGGTGAAGTTAAAACAGGCGTAACAAACTTGTCACTCGGGTTTAAATTCTTGTAAAATACAATTCATAAAAAAGGGAATCATTTGATTCCCTTTTTTTAGATCTTAACGTAGTAACTTTCTTCGTTATCACTTTTTATTTTTTCTATTCCTTCTTTGGTTTTAACTGCAACGTTAATTACATGCAATACATTTGCTTTTTCATTAATACTGCAATTCCAAATTGTTCCATCAGAAAGTACAATTTCTGAAAATAAAGACACTGTACTATTAGCATCATTATAAATCAAATTTTCTTTTTTAATAAGTTTTCTCGTTTGAGTCTTTTTATCTACTTCATAAAACGAAATAGTATCTTCTTTAATTTCTATAATTTCTTCAACTGCAGATTGATTACTAACAGCTGCATTTGACCAGACTGGCTGATTACCTGATTTTTTCCAAGTTCCTACAGCTTGATCCAAAATTTCCTTTCTCAAAACATCACGTAAAGTATCCACCTTTTTAGCTGCTTCTTTTCCTATTTCATTTTCAGGTTTAATCTTTGCAACTAACGAAAATAAATCAATAGCTTTCACAAAATCCGATTTTTTGTAATACGAAATGGCTAATTCGTATTTGTTTTTTTGAAAAACAGTTTTCTGATCATTCTGCCCATATAATTGAGCGGCAGCCAATAAAACAATAAGAGCAAATGTATTTTTCATTCAAAAATTTGTAGGTTTTTTATTATTTTACAAACATAGTCTTTTTTGCAAAAACTTCTTTACGGTTTTCCATAATTTGTAATATTTTTATTCATTCAAAATAAAAAATGTCTCTTTATGTAATAATAAAGAGACATTTTTAGATATAGTGTAAAAATTACTTAGTTATTTAACATTTAAAACATTGTTTTCTGGCGTTGCATCCATAAAAATACCTCCGTCAAGTTGGATTTGATCAATTTTTTTAGTGCTTTTCAAAACTATTTTTGCCGTTTTTTGATTTTTCTCCCAAATTGCTGGCGTCTGATGAAGTGTTACTTTCGATTTGTCAGCATAAGTAATAATTACATCAAAAGGAATTGCAAAACCTCCAATGTTTTCTACAGTTATAATTTTCTTATCTGCAGAAATACCTTTGACAGCGATATCTAAATAGTTATTGGTAAAAAACCAATTGTTGAAAAACCAATTTAAATTCTTTCCTGTTGTTGCATTAAAGGAATTGAAATAATCCCACGGAATTGGGTGTTTTCCATTCCATGTGTCCATATAAGCGTGCAAAGCTTTTTTAAACAAATCATCTCCTAACATATCTTTCAAAGCCAAATAAGAAAGAGAAGCTTTTCCGTATGAGTTATTTCCATAACCAGCTCCAGAAACCTGCGTAGACATTGTTATAATAGGCTGGTCTTGTTCTGAAGAGCGATCGTAGATATAATGGCTTACTCTAAAGTCCTTATAAAATTTATCTGCTGATTCTTTACCACGCTCTGCAATTGCGATTAGATATTCGAAAGTCGTTGCCCAACCTTCATCCATAAATGCATAACGAGTTTCGTTAATTCCCATGTAAAAAGGAAAATAAGTATGAGCAACTTCATGATCTTGAACCAATTGTGCAAAAACAGCATCTCCCATTTCCGAGTCGTTACACATCATTGGATATTCCATATCTGCGAAACCTTGAAAAGCTGTCATTTTTGAAAATGGATAAGGAACTCCTGGCCAATTATTTGAAAACCAATCTAAAGCATATTGATTGTTTTTTACAGAGTTTACGAAATCTAATCCTTTTACATCATAAGCGGCCTGAACACTTGCACGACGATTTGTCTTTTTATCAACCACAACACTGCTAGCATCCCACAAATAATGATCGCTTAAACCAAAACATACATCAGAAATATTTTTAGCTTCAAATTTCCAGACATTCCAATCGTATTGTTTAGTCACAACGCCGTCTTTCATTTCTTGTTCATTAGCGATATGAAGAATTTCATCTGTTGTATAAGATTTCTTTAAACGCGCTGCAAATTCTGGCTGTAAAACTTCGTCTGGATTTAATAAATCTCCCGTCGCATAAACAACATAATTTTTAGGTGCTTTTACAGAGAAAACGTAGTCATTAAAGTCATTATAAAATTCCTGACGATCTGTATGAGGCAATTTGTCCCAACCATTATAATCATCATAAACAGAAACTCTTGGATAACTGTAAGCCACAAAAAAAGTTGTTTCGTCAATTTGCCCTTCTCTTCCGCTTTCTTTAGACAAAGGGTAATTCCACTGAATATTTAAAACTGTTTTTGAATGAGGCAAAATTGGCTTTTTCAGTTTTACACTTTCTACAGTTCCCCAATTTTTAGCGTCTTCTTTATAGACTTCATTTTCTATTTTTAATGAAGTAATCGTTAATCCGTCGCTTAAAAAATCGTTGCTAACGCCACTACCACGAGGCGAAGAAGGTTTGTGAAGATTATTTACAAAACGAATAGCAATACTTTTTAAAGTATCCTTGCTATTATTTTCATAAATAATGGTTTCTGTTCCGCTGACCAATCTCGTTTTCGGATCAACTGAAATCTCCATGTTGTATTTTCCGTGATTCTGCCAATAGTTTACTCCTGGTTTTCCGTCTTTAGAACGTGTTCCCTCTGCATAAGCTTTTTTAATATTTCTTGGCATGTAAAGCTCTTGTGCAAAGTTATTTTGAGCAAAAAGAACAAATGCTATTAATGCAAATTGCAATATTTTCTTTTTCATAAATGATTCTTAGATCTTTAAAATTATTTATATAAGACTGCTGTTTTAAAGCAATGTTACAAATTTAATTATTAATTGTAAATTGTTAATGGTGAATTGTAATTAGTGGGATGTAAAATATGAAAAAAACTTTAAAATGTTTTTAACTCCTCATTTAACTTTTGATTTTTCACTTTTGATGATAAAAGAAATCTTAGAATCTTAGAATCTCAGAACCTTAGCATCTTAAAAAGAAAAACCGCCTGTAACCAAAAGGCAACAGACGGAGTCTACAATTAATATATAACTTTGATGGCTACAAAATATAATCAGTATTAATAAAATTCGATTCTTTGCTGTTAAGCAATTCCTGCAGAATCTCATTATTATAATCGATATCCTTTGAAGCTACAAACGTACGAATTGAGAAAGAACGCAAAGCATCTGGAATACTCAAAGTTCCTACAGCAGAATCTTTTCTTCCTGTGAAAGGGAAAGCATCTGGCCCTCTTTGGCAAGAACTGTTGAGGTTTACTCTACAAACTAAGTTAACTAAAGCATCAATTAGCGGTGCAAGGGTTTTTATGTCTTTACCAAACAAACTTACTTGCTGTCCGTAATTTGATTCTGCCATATCTTTCAATGGTTCTTTAATATCTTTGAAAGAAAGTACAGGAACAACTGGCCCAAACTGTTCTTCGTGATACACACGCATTTCTTTGTTTACTGGATATAAAACCGCTGGAAAAATATAATTATCGGTATGTTTTCCACCTTTTTCATTGATCACTTTAGCTCCTTTATGAAGAGCATCATCAATTAAACCTTGAATGTATTTTGGTTTATCCGTTTCTGGAAGCGGCGTTAAAGAAACTCCTTTTTCCCACGGATTTCCAAAAACTAAACTATCTACTTTTTCAGCAAAACGTTTGTTGAATTCTTCTCTGATAGATTCGTGGACATATAAAACTTTCAACGCTGTACAACGCTGTCCGTTAAAAGACAAACTTCCTGTAATACATTCTTGAATAGCCAAATCTAAATCGGCATCTGGAAGAATGATTGCTGGATTTTTTGCTTCTAAACCTAAAATCAAACGCAATCTATTTTTGTTTGGGTGCTGGTCTTGTAAAGCAATCGCCGATTTACTGTTTCCAATTAATGCTAAAACATCAATTTTTCCAGATTTCATAATCGGAGAAGCCACTTCACGTCCTCTACCGTAAACAATATTAATTACACCTTTTGGGAAACTGCTTCTAAATGCTTCTAACAATGGCGAAATACATAAAACACCGTGTTTAGCAGGTTTGAAGATTACCGTATTTCCCATAATCAAAGCAGGAATCAGCAATGAAAAAGTTTCATTAAGAGGATAGTTGTAAGGTCCAAGACACAAAACAACTCCAAGAGGCCCACGACGAATCATAGCGTTTACACCTTGTACTTTTTCAAAGTGCGAACTGCGTCCATTTAATTCTTTATAGCTGGCAATAGTATCGTAAATATATTCTACTGTTCTGTCGAATTCTTTTTGCGAATCTCCTAATGATTTTCCAATTTCCCACATTAAGTATTTCACTACTTCTTCGCGGGTTTCTTTCATTTGTTTCACAAAATTCTCCATGCTTTTAATACGATCGGCAACTTTCATAGTTGGCCATAAACCTTGCCCCATATCGTATGCATTGGTAGCAGCTTCGACAACTTCTGCTGCTTCTTTTTCTCCCATAAAAGGAATAGATCCTAATAAAGTTGGAGTATACTTTTCAGTTGAAGAAATAGTAGAAAACACAGGTGTGGTTTGCCCTGTCCATTGTTTCAATTCTCCATTTACAAGATAAGTATCTTGGTTTATCAGACTAGTAATCTGATATTCTTCTGGTATAAAACTCATAATTTGGTTATTTAATGGTCTGGTAATTCTATTGCCAAAAGAAAAAAGAGGCTTTTGTATGCCTCTTCTTCTTTTATGGTTGTACTGTTTCGCCTTCCCAATCTAGGATTCCTCCAAGTAGATTGTAGGCATTTTCGATACCCAATTCGTTCATGATCTGGCATGCTTTTGCACTTCTAGCCCCAGAACGACAGTATACATAATAATTTTTATTTTTGTCTAATTCTTCGATTTCATAGATAAATGCCTGCCCTTTATTGATATCAATATTAAGAGCATTCTCAATGTAGCCGTCATTAAATTCGTCTTCAGTTCTTACATCAAGTATAACTGCATTTTCGTCAGCTTCTAACTGAGCAACCCAATCTTCTTGTGATAAATTCATAATAAAATGTGTTTTTGTAAAATTACGACGTTTCTATATATAAAAAACGTACCAAATGCGATTTCGATTATTATTCTCAGAAAACGTTTTAGAGAAAGTATTATAATCAGTGAATTACAAATTTAGTTACTATTTTTAAAAATTCAGCCTACAAAATCGATAGAAAATAGGATTTTTTCATTTACATAAAATTAATCTTAAATCTAATTTTATGATAATTTATCCCAACCCAAACTATTATCTTTGCAAACAATTATAATTTTTAATCTCTTTTTGATAAAAATCAAAGATATTAAAAAGTTACATCTGTCAGTTCGAGCGAAGTCGAGAACCTAAACATCTCCACTCCGCTCGATGTGACAAAAATTATTTAAAAAATGCAGCATTCCTTAAAAACCATATTTCCTAATTTTTCCAACGAACTTGTTGCCACAATTGAAGAAAACGGAAGTCTTCAAGATTTTAAAGCCGGAACCATTTTAATGCGCACCGGACAATACATCAAGAATACCGTTTTGATCATTAAAGGAAAAATCAAAATCTATCGCGAAGGTGAAGATGGCGGAGAGTTTTTAATGTATTACCTACAGCCTGGACAAGCTTGCGCAATATCAATGATTTGTACGGCAAAAAGCGAAAAAAGCCAGATTATGGCAAAAGTAGTCGAAGATGTTACTGTGATGATGATTCCGTTGCAATTGATGGACAAATGGATGATGGAACACCGTTCTTGGTACGAATTTGTAATTGAAACTTACCGAAGCCGTTTTGAAGAAGTACTCGAAGTGGTTGATAATATCGCTTTCCGTTCTATGGACGAAAGATTAGAATTTTACTTAAAACGTCATTCTGATGCTTGCGGCTGTTCTGAAGTAAATTTATCGCATCAAGAAATCGCAACTGAACTAAATACTTCTAGAGAAGTCGTTTCCAGATTACTCAAAAAAATGGAACAACGAGGTCTAGTCAAACTCAACCGAAACCAGATTGAATTATTGAAATAATTTTTTTTCTGCCACAGATTAAAAGGATTAGATGGATTTTTCTATTCTTAATAAAAAAAGAAATCCTAATAATCCTTTTAATCTGTGGCTAAAATATTTTTTGTTGTCAGGCTGAGCGAAGTCGAAGCCTCACAAAGCATTTCGACTTCGCTCAATGTGACAAAGTAATTCGCGAAAATTTGTACAATTCGTGGCGAAAAAAAATCTTCTGTGATAAATGTTACTGTAGGTTTCTAATTTCCGAAGCAACTTTGCATCAAAATAAATGCAATGGAATATTTAGGATTTTTTGCCTCAATCATAATCGGAATCACACTTGGCTTAATTGGCGGTGGCGGTTCTATTTTGACCATTCCAATTTTAGTATATTTATTTAAAGTAAATCCTGACCAGGCAACTTCTTATTCTTTATTTATTGTCGGATTAACGGCATTGTTTGGAAGTTACAGTCATTACAAAATGGGGAATTTAAAATTAAAATCGGCTTTGTATTTTGCTGTCCCTTCCGTTATTTCGATTCTGATTATCCGTGAAGTAATTTTCCCTCAAATTGCCAAAACCATATTTTGCGTTGCATCTTATACTGTCTCAAAAGATTTCCTAATTATGATAATCTTTTCTGTATTGATGATTACCGCAGCAATTTCGATGATTAAAAAGAATGTTCCAGAAATAAAATCGGCAGAAACCAACTATTTACAATTAAGCATAATTGGATTTTTTGTCGGAATCGTAACTGGATTTCTTGGCGCAGGCGGCGGGTTCTTAATTATTCCTGCCTTACTTTTTTTCGCCAATTTGCCAATGAAACAAGCTGTTGGAACTTCATTATTAATTATCACCATTAACTCATCAATAGGTTTTGCCGGCGATTTATACATTGGCACACCTATAAATTACACTTTCTTGTTAAGCGTTTCTGCTATGGCTTTAATCGGAATGCTTATTGGAAGTCAGTTTTCCAAAAAAATTGACGGCACAAAATTAAAACCACTTTTCGGATGGTTTGTTCTTGTAATGGGATTTTATATAATTGCTAAAGAAGTTTTGTTTTAAAAACAACTTCAAAAAAGATAATTTTAGTTTCACTTGTAGAGTAATCTTTGTCAAAGCTTTTACACTTTGACAAAGATGAAACTAAAACGTTTAAATTTCCCCAAATTTATCTTTATATCGTTCTAGTTCTATTTCAGTTCTATTAAGCAGCTTTTCCAGCAATTGAATTTTGTCTTCGTAAAGTTCCTTTAAAATTGAAGTATTGTCGGCGTTGATTAAAATACTTCCGTTATTATTTCCAGTAATTTTATTGAAACTATTGAAATATTTATCATAATCAAAACTAATTATATCCTCGACACTGACATCCAAAATTTTTCCTATTTCGACTAATTTTTCATAACTCAAAGACGTTTTTCCTTTCTCAATTTTACTGTAACCCGCCTGAGTTACACCTAATCTCTCTGCCATATATTCCTGAGTATAATTTTTTAACTCTCTAATATTTTTTATTTTGTTCTTAATTGTTGTGGCCATAATTCTCTCTGCTTTGGGGTCATGTATAGTTAAAACAGCCAGCCGTTAAATCTAAACGGCACAACTATACTTATTTTTGGGTATTGATAAAGCTACTTCATAATTGGTAAAATATGACTTAGCGTTTCGTTAATTTTTTCTTTTTCGTAATAAAATAACCATATATCAAAGCTACCATTATGAAAAATACATCATAATGGGAAATATCAAATATAAACATCAATTTTTCTTAAGCGGTTCTTTTTATACTTCTTTCAAACTGAAGATCCAAATAATGGTCAATCTGCTTGCCTACCAGAACGCGATCTTTTGCTTCGATTTTAGTTCTTATCTCGTTTTGATAAATATCTTTTACAAAAACGAAATACACAGATTCTTTAGAATTGCTGAATCTGAAAACAATAATAAGTGTATAACACAAAATAGCTGGAATTATATAATACAAATCCATTAAGTTGGAAAATATCATACAGTAATAAGCCACTGCAGTTACGGCAATAAAAGCACCGTTTTCTAGAAAATACTTTTTCTTTTTTTTGAGCAGTCCAATCTCTTTAATTTCATCAAATTGATACTGCCAGTTTTTAGATTTGTAACGGAATCTAACTTTGTCGGAAAAAATTGTTAAGGGCATAAATTTAGTAGGTAAAAATAATTTAAGCTTTTAGTAAAAAATCGTTTTCTAAAAATTCTTTAGGGGGAAAAATTCTTAGGTTCGCAATATTAAGCATTAACTCATTTTTTTTCCTACAATTGAAATTATAGAATATAACTTGTAGTTGTAATTAAATCTTTAGTAAATGATTATGCTATTTTTTACTAATAAATTGTCCTTAATTAGGAAATTGATTTGGGCGTTTCCTACGACCGGGCTATCCACTTGTATCTTTTTGTTTTTAAAGAAAAAACAAAAAGGATACCGCTTCTATCCCTAACGCAATATCGGGTCAAATGATCTTTTTGGTGTTATAGATTTTAATTGCAGAACAGTATTTATAGCATTGATAAGCCCTATTGAAGCTTTACCTGTTTCCATTTGAAAGTCATATTTTTTCCCATAAATATCAATTATTTTAAAAATCGACAATTGCGGTTTATCTATTTTTCCTTTAAAATTCCCATAAAAGAGATCTCCAATTTCTTCAAACCGAATTGATAAAATTACTCCATCATTTTTCTTTTCAATTATTTGACGAGTTGTAATAAGCGTTTTTGCATTCAAACTATTAACTTGAAAAATAGGAAGCTCATTTTCTTCAAGATTAAACTCAATTGATTTATTCCCAACATGAACAGAAGAATAAAGCCATTCTTCGGGATTCATTACTTTTCTATAAATAGATGCGCAAACAATATTCTTAATTGATTTATCTGTTTTCATTTTTGAATTGCCTCCAGCTTTAGCTGGAGGTAAACAAATGTATACAAAAAAGGCTTTAGCCAAAAACCGCAAAGTTTGGCTAAAGCCTTAATTCATCAAAACAAAAAACCTCCAGTTAAAACTGGAGGTTTTTGTTAATTCTCAAACTAAACAGCAAAATTAAAGGCTAAAGCTAAATACTATATAGCTTTAGTAGTTTTCTTTGACTCAATAAGTGTCTTTAGTTTTTCTAATGATTTTTTTATATTTTCGGATTTAGTTTTCTTAAGCATTAAATCAATTTTTTCAAGCAAATTGCCGTAATTATAGTTTGGATAAGTATTAACCAACTCAGTAAAATTTTCATCAATTCCATTTGCTAATAAATCTAAACCTGTATTTGTATATGCTTTTTCATTATTTATTTCATTCAAATAAAGAATCATATTATTAACTAGAGTTTCTGTATTCGAGTTTACTGTATTTTGTACTGATAACGAATTTGGATCATCTGCTCTCTCAATTATCTCTTCATTTCCAATTTTAAAATATTTAATCTGCAATCCTAATCCAAAATTATAAACTTCAAGATATTCCCTCTCATAAAGATATTTATCTGTTCTATCAGTTGCATTGTAAATGGTTACCATATCTCTCCATTTATTAAAGAACTGTTGACCGATCTCGCTTCTATGTTTCAAGCCTAATTGATTGTCATCTAAAACGACTTTATAATTCTCTTCATCTGTAAATTTTTCAATAATTAATTTCGTTTCAGGATCATCAAATGTTGGCATTTTTTCATCTGGATTCGCAAATTTAATCTCTCTTATTACATAATCATAATCTTCTACATCCCAATATTTTTTATCAAGAGGAAATTTACTTTCTTCCTTACAACCAATTACACTTAGAAACAAAAGAGATAAAAAAAAGATTTTATTATTTTTCATATACACGAACTTTGGGATTTTTAAAATTATTATAAAAGGTTAATAGGCTATCTATATTTTTTTCATATTTTTTTTGCTCATGTAAAACATAACTATGAAAAGTATCATCATCATATTTCAGCTGAAATTGTCTTTCTTCATTTTTTAGTTCATCAATTAAATATTCGATTTCATTTTTACTTCTTTTTTTTCCATTTGAAATCTGCATTTTAATCATTCTAACATACAGCTCTGTTATCTTAAAATGATAAAGTTCATGGTTTAATAATTCATTACTAAAAGCTTTTCTATTATAGACGTAAGAACTCGAAGGATGAAAAAAAGACTCAACCTTTATTGAATCTTTTTCAAAACCATAGTCAATAGTAGTTTTTATATATGCAAAATGCTCATTACCATATAATGAATTTTGAAAAAATTCTAATCCTCTAAAATCATTTAAGGTAATCCGATCGATTTCATTATAAGTTTTTGGGCTTCTGTAATTTAGAAAATTCACTTTAGTTAATATGATAAAAGCGATTAAAAGAAAAAGAAAAAAACTTACTACTATTCCTAAGTATTTTTTCTTCATTACAATTACTGCTTTTTATTAATTAAATTTCGAATTCCTTATTTGGCAAATAACAAAAATACTTATGAATTAAACAAGTAAAATAGTACTTAAATCTAGTTTTTATTTTCTCAAGAGACTTCAATCTTTAGACGGAAAAACCAAATTTATAAAAGCAAAAAGCTTTAGCCAAACTTTGCGTTTTGGCTAAAGCCTTTTACAAATTCAAACAAAAACCTCCAGTTAAAACTGGAGGCTAATCGTATAATTAATTCGTGAAAATTAGTGAATTCGTGGCAAACAAAAAACTCAATGCTCACCATACCCAATATCATCCATTTTCCCACTGAAAACACGATACTGAATAATAAAATAAATAATCACCAGAAACAAAGCGATAAAAAACCAACTCAAACCAGCGTTTAATCCATATTCGTGAGCGGCGGTATTATAAATCGTTAAAGACGGATTCACTTTATTGGTTGATGGCAAAACATTCGGAAAAATTGAAACTGCTGTAGAAGCAAATCCGCCAACTAAAAACAAAGTCGAAAATAGAAATCCGTGACCATCTTTTTTGAAGGAACGCACTTTGAATAATCCTAAAATTCCAACAAAAGTCAACAATGGAAAAAACCAAAGAATCGGATTTTCAACAAAATTATGAAACGGTTTAGGTTCAATAAAATGCCATACTTGCAACGAAATACAAACCAAAATCAACAAAACAATATTCAAAGCAAAAACCACTTTTTTCAATTTCGGATTTAAAGCAGAATTCGTTTTATAAATAATCCAGTTTGCACCGTGAATCGTCAAAGCAACAACACTCACAATTCCTAAGAAAAGTGTAAACCAGTCAATAATTCCTAATTCATTCGCTTGCGGACTAAAAGTTGGATTCCATAAAGGCAAAAAGAAATAATGTGCTTCCTGCGTAGAAACTCCATTTTGAACCATTCCAAGATTAACGCCTCGAACGATATTTCCCAAAGCAATTCCGAAGAAAAGAGCCAAAAGCAAACTTGCAATTCCGAAAGCTTTATCCCAAATACTTTCCCACATATGATTGTGTACTTGTCCGCGCATTTCTAATCCGATGGCACGAAAAATCAGAAGCCATAAAATCATTATTAGAGGCAAATAAAATCCGCTGAAAGAAGAAGCATATAAAGTTGGAAAAGCAAAAAACAAAACGCCTCCTGCCGCAATTAACCAAACTTCATTAGCATCCCAAAACGGACCAATTGCATTTGTAATCGCTTTTTTATCTTTTTCTGTATCGGCAAAAAATAAATGAATAATTCCTGCACCAAAATCATAGCCGTCTAAAACCAGATAAACAGCCAGAATTCCCATTAAAACTACGTACCAAAAAAATTCCATACTTATATTTTTTCTGTTGAAAGTTCCACATGATGCGGACCTTTATTGATAATTTTCCCAACCAAAAGTAAAAACAGCATTCCTAGTAAAAGATATAATCCAATAAAACCAAGCAATGTAAACAAGGTATTTCCAGAAGAAACTGTTGGTGAAGCACCCGATGCTGTTCGTAATAAATTGTAAACCAACCAAGGCTGTCTTCCTAATTCGGCCGTATACCAGCCTGTTGTGTTGGCGATATAAGGAAACGGCATCATGAACATGAGTGACCATAAAAGCCATTTAGTTTCAAATAATTTTCCTCTAATTAATTGAAAAAGCGAAAGCACCATCAATCCAATAAATACAGTTCCGAGTCCAACCATTATATGATAGGCATAATACAGTCCTGAAATATTGGTTGGATGCAAATCTTCTTCAAATTGATCTAAACCTTTTATTTCTTGATCCCAGTTTCCGTAAGTAAGGAAACTCAAAATATTTGGAACGGCGATTTTATTATCCAATTTTTTGTCTTTGACATCAGGCTGACCAATTAAGACAATTTCAGAACCTTTTTTCTCGGTATGAAAAATCCCTTCCATTCCTGCAAAAGTTACGGGCTGATATTTCACAACATTTTTAGCCAATAAATCTCCTGTTGGAACAGCAACAAAAATGCTCGAAATCAATCCGAAAATAACTCCTGTTTTTAAGAACAATTTCCCGAAAGAAACATTCTTTTTACTTAAAATATAAAAAGCCCCAATTCCTGCAACAACAAAAGAACTTGTTACTAACGAAGCGGCTTGATTATGCAAATAAGACGGCCAAAGCCACGGATTTAAAAATAAAGCTTGGAAATTATTCAATACAAATTTTCCGTTTTCCAAGATTTCGTAACCAACTGGATTCTGCATCCACGAATGTGTGGCGATGATTAAAAATCCGCTGGCCCAAGAACCAATCATGATTAATAATCCGGTAACAAAATGCCATTTATGTCCGAGAAGTTTTTCTCCAAATAAAAATATTCCTAGAAAAGAAGATTCAAGAAAGAAAGAAAACATTCCTTCCATGGCCAAAGTCTGCCCGATAATTCCTCCTGTTAATTCGGAGAATTTAGCCCAGTTGGTTCCAAACTGAAACTCCATCGGAATTCCCGTTACAACTCCCATTGCGAAATTGAGGGCGAAGATTTTCATCCAAAAATGGGTGGCGTGATTGTATTGTTCGTCTTTAGTTTTTAAGTATTTCCACTTGAAGTACACAATGATCAACGAAAGACCCATTGTAAGTTGTGGAAAAAGATAATGAAAAGTAATCGTGAAGGCAAATTGCATTCGATCATAAAAGAGCATTTCTTCCATAATGGTATTTGTTTATGAAGTTCCACAAATTTAACCATTACAACCCGAATTAACCTCCTTTAAAAAAAGTTTATCGCCTGATATTTGTTAAACTTTTCAACAATTTAAAGGTGTTAATTACACTTACAATTTTCACAAAGTTTGTCATTTCGACCGAAGGGAGAAATCACACTAGAAACTCAACAAAGATTGGAAATATTCGTTGAGGAATACCGCGTGTGATTTCTCCCTTCGGTCGAAATGACAAGATTGCGTTTAGATTTACGTGATAAAACATAGCCCGTGGTTTCAACCATGGGAACACAATGCATATCCGATACGTTTCCTGCGATTGAAACCGCAGGCTATGTTTGATTTTGATTGTGTCTTATTATTGGTTATTTTTCTAAAATCCCTTTTTCAACACTCTCGTTAATTAAACCTTCAGCATAATTCCATAAAGATGCTGAACCATTTTTAATGACGCTTTTCTTTTCATAGACTTTATCGTATTTCACTCCAAATTCTTTCCAAGTGCCACCATTGTTAGAAGTATTTTGCAATAAAGGCTCTAATCTATCCATAGATCTTGCAAATTTGGCTTCATTGGTTTCTCCAGCTTCAAATTCTTCCCAAATGGAAATAAATTCTTCTGCTTGTTTTTTTGGAAGCAAACCAAAAATTCTATTTGCGGCTAAACGTTCTTCGTCTGTATTATCATGACTTTTTACGGTATCATAAATAAAAACGTCACCAGCATCAATTTCGACTATATCGTGTATCAAAACCATTTTTACTACTTTTAAGACATCGATAGGTTCGTTTGAATGTTCTGCCAGAACAATTGCCATTAAAGCCAAATGCCAACTGTGTTCTGCATCATTTTCGCATCTATCACTGTTGAATAATTTTGTTTTGCGCTGAATGTATTTTACTTTATCAATTTCTTTTATAAAAGCAATTTGATCTATTAAGTCCTGTGTATTCATTTTCTTTTTTGTTTTGAAATGACATTCGTCATATACAAAATTAAAGCTTAAAGCGTAATTGCTCAACTTAAAATTAATTTATCTCAATCGATTATGGTAAACTCCACATTTTTTACACAAAAACCTAATTTCTGTAACATTAGTCACCTATTTTTTTAAAAAACAAAGTTACCTTTGTAACCCATCATTTTACAATACCTATCATGAAAATAGAACAAATTTACACCGGATGCCTTGCTCAAGGTGCATATTATATCACTTCAAATGGTGAAGCGGCCATTATTGATCCGCTTAGAGAAATTCAGCCTTATCTGGATCGTTTAGAGCGTGATGGAGTAAAGCTGAAATATATTTTTGAAACGCATTTTCACGCTGATTTCGTTTCAGGTCACGTTGATTTAAGCAAAGAAACTGGAGCGCCAATCGTTTACGGTCCAAATGCTGCTTGCGAATTTGATTGCATTTCTGCGAAAGACGGTCAGGAATTCAAAATCGGAAAAATAACAATTAAAGCACTGCATACTCCAGGTCATACCATGGAAAGTACTACTTTTTTACTGATTGATGAAAATGGAAAAGATCACGCCATTTTCTCTGGAGACACTTTATTTATTGGAGATGTTGGACGTCCAGATTTAGCTCAAAAAGCAGCTGGAATGACACAAGATCAATTGGCTGGAATTTTATATCATTCGTTAAGAGATAAAATCATGACTTTGGCTGATGACGTTATTGTTTATCCAGCGCACGGTGCAGGAAGCGCTTGCGGAAAAAACATGAGCAAAGAAACCGTTTCGACTATCGGAAATCAAAAAGCAACAAATTACGCTTTGCGTGCCAATATGACCGAAGAAGAATTCATCAAAGAAGTAACTGACGGTTTATTGCCTCCTCCAGCCTATTTCAGCATGAACGTTGCGATGAACAAACAAGGTTACGAAAGTTTTGAAACTGTTTTACACAACGGTATGAAAGCTATAAACGCAAAAGAATTTGAAGCTGTTGCAGAAGAAACGGGAGCTTTAATTCTAGACACAAGAAGCGCAGCAGATTTCAGCAAAGGATTTATTCCGCAATCTATCAATATCGGAATCAATGGTGATTTTGCTCCGTGGGTTGGAACTTTAATTGCTAATGTAAAACAGCCAATTATTTTGGTTACTACTACTGGCATGGAAGAAGAAACTGTAACGCGTTTAAGCCGTGTTGGTTTTGATACGATTATCGGACATTTGGAAGGCGGTTTTGAAGCTTGGCAAAATGCAGGTTTTGAAATTGATACTGTTAACAGAATTACTGCTGAACAATTTGCAAATGAGTTTAAATTTGGAGAAGATAAAGTTGTAGATATCCGTAAAGAAACAGAATACGCAGCAGAACATATTGATGATGCTTACAGCAAACCTTTGGCTTATATTAATGACTGGGTAAAAGATATTAATCCAAATGAGCATTTTTATTTGCATTGCGCTGGAGGTTACAGAAGTATGATTGCTGCTTCTATCCTTCAAGCAAGAGGTTTCAGAAATTTCTCTGAAGTTGAAGGAGGTTTCGGAGCGATTTCTAAAACCAATATCCCAAAATCGGATTTTGTTTGTCAAAGTAAAGTATTAAAATAATTTAAAGATGCTAAGCTACTAAGATTCTAAGGTTCTAAGATTTTGACCTTAGCAACTTAGAATCTTAGCCACTTAGAACCTTAAAAAATTATGCTAGAAATCATTAAAGAACCTTGGCCTTGGTATGTTGCAGGTCCACTAATTGGATTGACTGTTCCAATTTTATTAATTATCGGGAATAAATCTTTCGGGATTAGTTCTTCATTACGTCATATTTGTGCGGCTTGTATTCCAGCGAATATTTCGTTTTTTAAATACGACTGGAAAAAAGAAAGCTGGAATTTATTCTTTGTTCTTGGAATATTTTTCGGTGGTTTTATTGCAGCTCACTTTTTATCAAATCCAAATCCGGTGGAAATTGCTCCTGAATTATCAGAGAAATTAGCTACTTACGGAATTACAGACCACAGTGGTTTAGTTCCCTCACAATTATTTTCTTGGGAAAGTTTATTAACGCTTCGCGGATTTATCATGATTGTGGTGGGCGGATTTTTAGTAGGTTTCGGAACTCGTTACGCTGGCGGTTGCACAAGCGGACACGCGATTATGGGATTATCAAACTTGCAATGGCCTTCATTAGTAGCGACAATCTGCTTTATGATTGGCGGTTTTGTAATGGCACTTTTGATTTTACCTTATATTCTTTCACTTTAAAAATTTCAAAAATGAGTTTAGAAAATAAAAATATAGACGACGAAGGAATCAACGCAAGCCAGAAAAAAGAAAACACATTAGCAAACCTAAAATACTTAATCGTTGGGATCTTTTTCGGAATTGTATTCGTAAAAGCAGAAATCATCAGTTGGTTTCGTATTCAGGAAATGTTCAATTTGGAATCGTTTCATATGTATGGCGTAATTGGATGCGCTGTCGTAGTGGGATTAATATCGGTACAATTGATTAAAAAATTTAATATCAAAACTCTTGATGGCGAAAAAATCGAAATTCAGCCAAAGACTTTCAACAAAGGACAAATCTACGGCGGATTATTATTCGGTTTCGGATGGGCAATTACTGGAGCTTGTCCAGGTCCGCTTTTTGCTCAAATTGGTACGGGTGCAACTGTAATTGTTGTTACTCTTGTAAGCGCAATTGCGGGAACTTGGGTTTATGGTTTGATTAAGGATAAACTTCCACATTAAAATTTGTTTCAAGTTTTATTTGTTTCAGGTTTCAAGTTGGAAAACGTAACAAACCCGACAGATTTTTTAAACCTGTCGGGTTTTGCATTTTAATAACCTATTCATTCCGTAGGAATGTCTGGTTGGTAGAAATTAAATTTGAATTCCGTTTACACGTTCCATAGGAACGTTTGATTAATGATTGAATATCCCATTTTTATAAAAAACAAGTGTCCCTACAGGACACAACGTAAAACGATATTATCTTTTTTCTACCAACGAGATATTCCTACGGAATATTTCTTCATCAATTTTTAATTTCATTTCGTTAAGTTTGCTTTCAACAACATTTCCTTAAAAATAAATTTTTAAAGCCAAAACATGAATCGTTCCGAACAATTAACCAAACTACAAAATACCGAAAATTGGGACGTAATAATTATAGGTGGTGGAGCAAGCGGACTCGGAACTGCAATTGATGCCGCAAGTCGCGGCTACAAAACTGTTTTATTTGAAGCCGTAGATTTTGCAAAAGGAACTTCAAGCCGAAGCACTAAATTGGTTCATGGCGGAGTGCGCTATTTGGCACAAGGTGATGTTCATTTAGTTAGAGAAGCTTTAAAGGAAAGAGGATTATTAGCGCAAAATGCAAATCATTTAGTTAAAAATCAATCTTTCGTTATTCCAAATTATCATTGGTTTAGTGGTTACTTTTACACTATTGGATTAAAAATTTACGATTTATTATCTGGCTGTCTTAGCTTAGGAAGTTCTAAATATCTTTCGAAAAAGAAAACTATTGAAATGCTTCCAAACGTAGAAGAAAATGGATTGGTGAATGGCGTTATTTATCATGATGGCCAATTTGATGATTCTCGTTTAGCAATTAACCTTGCTCAAACGGCTGTAGAAAACGGAGCTTGTGTTTTAAATTATGTAAAAGTTGTCAATTTGCTAAAAGACGACAGAAATCAGGTTATTGGTGTTCAAGTTCAAGATCAGGAAAACGGAACTAAATATGATGTAAAAGGTTCAGCTATAATAAATGCGACTGGAGTTTTTACAAATGCAATCATGAAATTGAATGATAACGTTTATAAAAAATACATTGTTCCTAGTCAGGGAATACATTTAGTATTTGACAAATCTTTTCTTCCAGGTGAAAATGCTTTAATGATTCCTAAAACAAAAGACGGAAGAGTTTTATTTGCTGTTCCGTGGCATAATCGAATTGTGGTTGGAACAACTGATACTTTAATTAAAAAGCAAAGTTTAGAACCTATTGCTTTGGAAAGCGAAATTCAGTTTGTTCTCGAAACGGCACAACGTTTTCTAGCAAAAAAACCAACAAGAGCAGATGTACTTTCTGTTTTTGCAGGATTGCGTCCATTGGCAGCTCCAAAAGAAGAAGGAAAAAGCACCAAAGAAGTTTCTAGAAGCCATAAAATTATAGTTTCAGAAACAGGGCTAATTACTATTACTGGCGGAAAATGGACAACGTACCGAAAAATTGCTCAAGATATTATTGACAAAGCTATCAAAAGTGGAAAATTGCCTCAGAAAGAATGTCGCACAGAACATCTTCCCATTCATGGAAATAAATCTACAAATTCTTTAGATAGAGAAAATCATCTATATATATATGGTTCGGATATTCCGAAAATAATTGAATTACAAGAAAGCGAGCCAGCATTAAAAGAAAAACTGCATCCTGATCACGAATTTACAATGGCTGAAGTCGTTTGGGCAATTCGTTATGAAATGGCAAGAACTGTAGATGATATTTTAGCGAGAAGAGTTCGTTTATTGTTCTTAGATGCGAGAGCTGCAATTGAAGTTTCGGAGAAAACAGCAAGGGTAATTGCTAAAGAATTAGAACACGATGAAGCTTGGATTAACACAGAAATTGCCAATTTCAGACAAATTGCAAACGGTTTTCTTCTCTCAGAATTCCAATAAATAGTAAATTCAGACGATTTTGAGTAATTTTTATTTTGAAATCATCTTACAAAAAGCCATTTAAAAATATTGCAGATCAAAATTACTTTTTGAGTTTAAAAAATCATTAATTCACAATATATCAAAACGTTATATTGGAAAATTATTTTAATTTTAGTATCTAGAAATTATCCTTTTTGTTCTTGCTAAAAGCGCAATTAAACATATTAACAAATAATTAACACAACATTTGTATATACAACTATTAAAAGTTCTACATTTGTATATACAAATTATACACTTACGACTATGACAATTGAAGAAGTTATTAAGAGTACGGTTAAGATGGATAATGCGAAAAAAGTTATTCTGAATATCATGTACACGCAGAATGTGATTCAGGATCATTTCAACGAGTTAATCAAACCGTATGATTTGTCTGGAGAACAATATAATGTGTTACGTATATTAAGAGGACAAAAAGGAAAGCCTGCTAATATGTGCGTGATACAAGAGCGAATGCTTGCCAAAACAAGCAACACAACGCGATTGGTAGACAAATTATTATTAAAGGATTTTGTAACCCGAAATGTCTGTCCAGATAATCGTCGAAAAATTGAAGTTTCGATTACTCAAAAAGGATTGGATGTTTTAAAAGAATTAGATCCGAAAGTAGATGAGCATGAGCAGACATTTGCAAACAATTTAAAACCAGAAGAATTAGTTTTCTTAAATCAATTATTAGAAAAATATAGAACCAACAAATAAAATAATAAATACTATGAGCAATTTCTTAGAAAATCAAAATTGGAGATACGCAACTAAACAGTTTGATGCTTCAAAAAAGATATCAGATGCTGATTTAAATACACTAAAAGAGGCCGTTAGATTAAGTGCTTCTTCATACGGATTACAACCTTATAAAGTAGTTATTGTTGAAAATCCAGAATTAAGAGAAAAATTAAAAGGCGCAGCTTGGGGACAAACTCAAATTACAGACGCTTCTCACCTATTCATTTTTGCAAATGATTTAAACCTTGATGCAGGTTCTGTAGACAAATACATCAACAATATTAGCGAAGTAAGAGGTGTTCCTGCAGAAGCTTTAGGCGGATTTAGCGACATGATGAAAAATGTAATCGCTAATTTATCAGAAGATGCAAAACATATCTGGACAGCAAAACAAACTTATTTAGCTTTAGGAAACTTACTTAATGCAGCTGCTGAATTAAAAATTGATGCAACTCCAATGGAAGGTTTCAATGCAGCTCAATTCAACGAAATTTTAGGTTTTGACAAATTAGGTTTAAATGCTTCAGTAATCGCAACTGTTGGTTACAGACATGATGACGACAAATCTCAACACCAGAAAAAAGTTAGAAAATCACACGAAGAATTATTTATCACTCTATAATTATTTATTAATCAAATTCAAATTTTAATTTTAACAACATGAAAAATTTAAAAACAATTGCAATAGCATTATTCGTAGCAGCAGCTGGAATTTCAGTAAACGCTCAAACTAAAAAAATCGACGTAAAAGCATCTACTATTAAATGGGTAGGTAAAAAAGTAACTGGAGAGCACTCTGGAACTGTAAATTTCAAAGACGGTGCAGTAGTTTTCAAAGGAAAAAAATTAGTTGGTGGTAGCTTCACAGTTGACATGACTTCATTAACTTCTACAGATTTAACTGGAGAATACCAAGGAAAATTAAACGGTCACTTAAAAGCTGACGATTTCTTCGGAACTGACAAATTCCCAACTTCAAAATTAGTTTTCAAAACTATCGGTGCAAAATCTACTGACGTTTACACTGTAACTGCAGATTTAACTATTAAAGGAATCACTAAACCTGTAACTTTTGATATCACTGTAAATGGAAACACTGCTACAACTGCTTTCAAAGTTGACAGAACTAAATACGATATTAAATACGGTTCAGGTAGTTTCTTCGAAGGTTTAGGAGACAAAACTATCAGCGACGAATTTGAATTAGCTGTAGCTTTAAAATTCTAATATTTCAAGCTTACTAGTTCATAAATATCTCAAACCCCAGCAGTTCAAACTGTTGGGGTTTATTTTTTTTTAAAACTTTTCATAACCTTAACGTTCTTAATAGTATAATAACGCTTTCGTAATAAGTATCAGAGCTTTGATTAACATACGGCTTCTAATTTTGGGACAATTAAAAAAATCAAAAACTAGAAATTAAAATTATAGTTATGAAAACAAAATTACGTATTGCATGTATAAGTCTAATTGCCAGCTTTTTCGTACAAGCTCAACAACAGCCAAAAGGAATAATAGGAACTTCAAATTGGATGAATAACTGGACGAGCTTTAAGCCTGCTACTAATGACTATGGCGAAGCAACCAATATAATTGCCGGAACAATTGATAAAGATATGCGATTAGTAAAACGTAATGTTTATCATTTAGTTGGTGTTGTGTACGTTACAAATAATGCAACTTTAACGATCGAGCCAGGAACTGTAATACGAGGTGATGATAAAACCTGCGGAACTCTTGTAATCACAAATGGTTCAAAAATTGTAGCAGAAGGATTAGAAACTGATCCAATTATTTTTACTTCAGAAAACGAAATAAACAACAGAAAACCAGGCGACTGGGGTGGAATTATTGTTTTAGGAAAAGCTCCAATAAACACTTTAGGAGGTATTCACACTTTACCTTTCGATTTAGATCCAAACTTAAATCATTACGGAGGTCAGGATCCTGAAGATAATTCAGGAATTCTAAAATATGTTCGAATCGAGTATGCTGGAAGAAAATTAAGTGCTTCTAAAGAACTTAATGGCCTTTCTCTTGCTGGTGTTGGAAGAAAAACAATTGTAAGCAATGTCCAAATTAGCTTTTCTAATGATGATTCTTTCGAATGTTATGGTGGAGATTTGAATTTGACTAATTTGATTTCATTTAGAACAACAGATGATGATTTTGATTTCACGCAAGGTGCTCAAATTAACATCAGTAATAGTATTGCAATTCGCCACCCATTTTCTTCAGATATTTCGGGTTCAAGATGTTTTGAGGTAGACTCTTACGAAAAAGTTGCCAACACAGACATGACTAAAAAGATGACCAAAATCAATGCAAGCAATATTACTTTGGTTAATCTAGAAGAAAACAATCAAGGTTTGGTAAGAGAATCTGCTTATATTAGAGAAAATACTTTTTTTAATCTAACAAATAGTGTCGTTTCTGGATTTGCTCCTTTTGTTTTATTGGAAGGAAATATTGGAAATGGAGAAGCTAATTTGTCAAAAATTAGTTTTAAAAATGTTATCGCAAACAATTGTACTGGTGAAATCGAAAGCGAATCTGGAAGTAATATTCCTGGTATAAAAAGTTATTATGGTAACCCAGCTTATGGAATAGAATATACTAAACTGAAACTTATTGAATTATTTGCGCTTCCAAACATCAAAGGAAATCCAGATTTTAGATTAAGCGTAAATAACACGGTAGCAAGTGGAAACTAAAGAGTTATTGAAGTAAATTCAAATAAAATTTAACAAATTTTACAGATTCGAAAAGTTTTTTTTCAAATTTTATATACTTCAATTCAAATTACATTTATATCTTTGTCACAACAAAAACAGATATGAGAACAATATTAAACAATACTTGGTGGTGGAACAATTTACGTCAAACGTCGTGAACAAAGCTTCCTATGGTATTGTAAAAACTATAAATTAAAAAGGCTTGTCATCACGACAAGCCTTTTTTTTTGGTCCAATTTTAAACGAAAAAACAACTAACGAATTAAAAACTATATATTTTGAAACCTTTTATTCTTAATACACATTACAAACAAATTCTGGCAGACACAGTTACGCCAGTGAGTATTTATTTCAAAATCAGAGATAAATTCCCAAATAGTTTATTACTAGAAAGTAGTGATTATCATGGAAATGACAACAGTTTCTCTTACATCTGCTGCAATCCAATTGCTACTATTAAAATTGAAAATGAAGTTATCTCTAAAACTTTTCCAGATGGAACTTCAGAAAAAATCAATATCGATTCTTCGACAAATATTCCTCGGGTAATTCAGGAATTTTCAAGCCAATTCAAATCAGAAAAAAACGATTTTAAATTCATCAATAACGGTTTATTCGGATACATTTCTTATGATGCAGTTCGTTATTTCGAAAAAGTTTCAATTGCTAAAAAAGACAACGCAACTTCGATTCCAGATGTTTTTTATGCTGTTTATCAAAACATTATTGCAATTAATCATTTTAAAAACGAAGCTTATATTTTCTGCCACAGTCTTGACGGAAAAAATAATATTTCAGAAATAGAGCAATTATTGCAATCTAGAAATATAGCTTCTTATAAATTTTCTAAAGAAGGCGAAGGTTTCTCTAATTTAACCGATGAGGAATTTAAAGCAAATGTGGCTTTAGCCAAAAAACATTGTTACCGTGGAGATGTTTTCCAATTGGTTCTTTCTCGCCGATTTACTCAAGGTTTCAAAGGAGACGAATTCAATGTTTATAGAGCTTTAAGAAGCATCAACCCTTCTCCATATTTATTCTTTTTTGATTATGGAGATTTCAAAATATTTGGTTCTTCGCCAGAAGCACAAATTATCGTAAAAGATAGAAAAGCTGAAATTCATCCAATTGCGGGAACTTTCAAAAGAACTGGAAATGACGAACGTGATGCGCTTTTAGCTAAAGAACTTTCTGAAGACAAAAAAGAAAACAGTGAACACGTTATGCTTGTTGATTTGGCAAGAAACGATTTAAGCCGAAATGGTCACGATGTTAATGTAGAAAAATATAGAGAAGTTCAGTTTTTCTCTCACGTAATCCACTTAGTTTCAAAAGTTACCGGACATTTACACGAAAAAGCAACTACGATGCAAGTTGTAGCAGATACTTTCCCAGCAGGAACTTTGAGTGGTGCACCAAAACATAGAGCAATGCAATTAATTGAAGATTGCGAAAAAACAAATCGTAATTTTTATGGAGGCGCAATTGGAGTTATGGATTTTGATGGAAACTTTAATCACGCGATTATGATTCGAACTTTCCTTTCTAAAAATCACCAATTGCACTGTCAAGCAGGAGCTGGAATTGTAGCAAGTTCTGACGAAGAAAGCGAAATGCAAGAGGTTTACAATAAGTTAAGAGCTTTGAATACAGCGCTAGAAATGGCAGAACAAATTTAGTTTCAAGTTGTTTTTGTTTCACGTTTCAAGTTGTTGGAACGTGAAACTTGAAACGTGAAACCTTAAGCAATTAAAAAACAAACCATAAAAACAACCACAAAATATGAAAAAAGCAATATCAATTTTAGTTTTAATCATTATTATGACTTCTTGTAATTCAGAGAAAAAGCAGAATCCGATTGAAGGAACCTGGCGTCTTATATCAGCTGAAACCATTGAGAAAGATTCGACCTTTTCAACTTTCAATAGAAAAACAAAAATGATTAAAATTATAAACGATACACACTTTGCTTTTTTTAATCATGATTTAAAAAACGGAAAAGATTCAACAACAGCATTGTTCTTTGGCGGAGGCGGAAAATATACTTTGAAAGACAGTATTTACACAGAAAATTTAGAGTATTTCAACAACCGCGATTGGGAAGAGAACAAATTTGAATTTGTAGTGAAAGTTCAAAACGACACTTTAATTCAAAAAGGAATAGAAAAAGTAGAAAAATTAGGAATAGATCGAATTATTATTGAAAAATACGTTCGAGAGAAATAATAAAAAATTAGTTGCCAGTCTCAGTCTCAGTTTTCAGTAAAGACTTAAAGCCTTAGAATCTTAGCAACTTAGCACCTTAAAAAAATGAAAAAGATTTTAGTTATAGACAATTACGATAGTTTCACTTACAATTTAGTGCACTATCTAGAAGATTTAAACTGCGAAGTTACTGTTTACAGAAACGACGAATTTGATATTGATGAAATTGCATCTTTCGAGAAAATTTTACTTTCGCCAGGACCAGGAATTCCAGATGAAGCAGGTTTATTAAAAGCAGTAATCGAAAAATACAGCCCAACGAAAAGTATTCTTGGAGTTTGTTTAGGACAACAAGCAATTGGAGAAGTTTTTGGAGGAACGCTTTCAAACCTTGATAAAGTCTATCACGGCGTTGCAACAAATGTAAAAACAGTAGTTTCGGATGAAATTTTGTTTGAAGGTTTAGGAAACGAATTTGAAGTTGGAAGATACCATTCTTGGGTTGTAGACAGTAATTTACCAGAAGATTTAGAAGCAACTTCTGTTGACGAAAATGGTCAAATTATGTCTTTAAGACACAAAAGTTATGATGTGAGAGGCGTTCAGTTCCACCCCGAAAGTGTATTAACACCAAATGGCAAAAGGATTTTAGAGAATTGGATTAAAAGTTAATTTTTAGTCGCAGTCTCAGTTTTCAGTCACAGAAAACATGAAACAAAAAACTTAGAATCTCAGCATCTTAGAACCTTAGCAACTTTAAAAATAAATGAAAACTATATTAAACAAATTAATCAACCACGAAGTTCTTACTAAAGAAGAAGCAAAAAACGTATTGATTAATATTTCAAGCGGTCAATATAATCCAAGTCAGATTTCGGCATTTTTGACTGTTTTTATGATGCGAAGCATTACTATTGATGAACTTTCTGGCTTTCGCGAAGCTTTGTTAGAATTATGTATTCGAGTTGATTTATCAGCTTACAATACGATCGATTTATGCGGAACTGGCGGTGACGGAAAGGACACTTTCAACATTTCGACTTTAGCTTCTTTTGTATCTGCTGGAGCAGGAATAAAAGTGGCAAAACATGGAAATTACGGGGTTTCATCCATTTCTGGATCAAGCAACGTAATGGAGAAAATGGGAATTAAATTCAGCAACGATCCTTCATTTTTAGAAAAATGTATCGATCAAGCTGGAATCTGCGTTTTGCACGCTCCCCTATTTCACCCAGCAATGAAAAATGTTGGACCAATTAGAAAAGAATTGGCAGTAAAAACATTCTTTAATATGTTGGGACCAATGGTTAATCCAGCATTTCCACAAAATCAATTGGTTGGAGTTTTCAACTTAGAACTGGCGAGAATGTATGCGTATTTATATCAAAATACCGATACCAATTTCACGATCTTACATTCACTTGACGGATATGATGAAATTTCGTTAACTGGACCAACCAAAACGATTTCTAATCACATGGAAGGAATGCTGAATCCAGAAGATTTTGGCGTTCGTCTTTTATCTCAAACAGAAATTGAAGGTGGAAAAACAATTGAAGAATCTGCTGAAATTTTTACGAATATCATTTCTGGAAGAGGAAACGAAGCTCAAAATAATGTGGTTTGTGCCAATGCTGCAATGGCAATTTCAACCGTTACAAAATGTTCTCCAAAAGAAGGTTTTGAATTAGCAAAAGAAAGCTTGCTATCTGGAAAAGGATTAAAAGCTTTACAAAAATTACAACAATTATCACTTTAAAAAAAGCTTAGTATCTCAGTATCTTAGAATCTTAGCACCTTAAAAAAATGAACATTTTAGATAAAATAATAATAGACAAAAAAAGAGAAGTGATTTTGAAGAAATCGATTATTCCGGTTTCTCAGTTGGAAGCTTCTGTATTTTTTGGAAAACAGACCATTTCTCTTAGTCAGAAATTAAAAGAAAGTAATTCTGGAATTATTGCAGAACACAAACGCCGTTCACCTTCAAAATCAATCATCAACAATAATTTTACAGTTGAAGAAGTAGTAAAAGGTTACGAAAATGCAGGTGCTTGCGGAATCTCTGTTTTAACCGATGGAAAATATTTCGGCGGATCTTTAGACGATTTACTTTTAGCAAGAGCTTCAGTAAATATTCCGCTTTTACGAAAAGAATTTATTGTAGACGAATATCAAATTTTAGAAGCAAAAGCTCACGGAGCCGATTTAATTTTATTAATCGCAGCCGTTTTAACGCGTGAAGAAATCAAATCATTATCTCAATTTGCTAAAAATTTAGGCTTAGAAGTTTTACTGGAAGTTCACAATCAAGAAGAATTAGAAAAATCTATTATGCCGACTTTAGACATGATTGGTGTAAACAACAGAAACCTAAAAACATTCGAAGTAAGTTTAGATTTCAGTAAAGAATTGGCATCTCAAATTCCGAATGATTTTGTAAAAGTTTCTGAAAGCGGTATTTCATCAATTGAAGCCATTCAAGAACTTAAACCTTACGGATACAAAGGTTTCCTAATTGGAGAAAACTTCATGAAAACTGATAACGCAGGAAAAGCGGCGATTGACTTTATAAGTCAGCTGTAAGCCGTAAGCTATAGGCAATAAGCTTTTAGCAAAAGTTAAATAAAAAAATCAGCACAAAGCAAAGAGCTTAAAGCTTATTGCCTACTGCTTAAAGCATCAAAAAAAATGAAACTCAAAATATGCGGCATGAAATACCCAGAAAATATCCTCGAAGTAGGCGCGCTCCTACCCGATTATATGGGATTTATTTTCTGGGAAAAGTCTGCTAGATATTGCAATGGGAATGTTCCCGAATTGATAAAAACAATCAAAAAAGTAGGCGTTTTTGTCAATCAAAGTCAGGAAGAAATTCTAGAAAAAGTAGAAAAATACAATTTACAAGCAGTTCAATTACACGGAGAAGAATCTGTTGAATTTTGTTCAGCATTAAAAGAAAAACTTCCAAAGAAAATTGAAATTATCAAAGTCTTTTCGGCCGATGAAAATTTTGATTTTGAAATTATAAAACCTTTTGAAAATGTCTGCGATTATTTTCTGTTTGACACAAAAGGAAAACTTCCAGGCGGAAACGGAACAACTTTCGACTGGAGCATATTAAAAAAATACAATTCGAAAAAGCCTTTCTTTTTGAGCGGCGGTATTGGAATGAATGAATTAAAAGCGATTGAAGAAATTTCAAAAACCAAATTACCGATTTACGCTGTTGATGTAAATAGTAAATTTGAAATCGAACCAGGGCTTAAAAATAAAAATCTATTAAGCAATTTCAAGCGAAAATTTGATGTTGCCAACTTTTAAAATTTAAACAAAATGAGTTTTAACGTTAACGAAAAAGGATATTACGGAGAATTTGGCGGTGCTTATATTCCAGAAATGTTATATCCAAATGTAGAAGAACTACGTCAGAAGTATTTAAGCATAATGGATGAACCTGATTTTAAAGCAGAGTTCAACCAATTGCTGAAAGATTACGTTGGACGCCCTAGTCCGTTGTATTTTGCAAAACGTTTATCTGAGAAATACAATACCAAAGTTTATCTAAAAAGAGAAGACTTAAACCATACTGGAGCACACAAAGTTAACAACACAATTGGACAAATCTTACTTGCAAAACGTTTAGGTAAAAAAAGAATTATTGCCGAAACTGGAGCTGGCCAACACGGTGTAGCAACCGCAACAGTTTGTGCTTTAATGGGAATTGAATGCATCGTTTACATGGGTGAAATCGACATCGCGCGTCAGGCACCAAACGTGGCACGTATGAAAATGTTAGGCGCAGAAGTTCGTCCGGCACTTTCGGGTTCAAGAACTTTAAAAGATGCTACAAATGAGGCAATTCGTGATTGGATTAATAACCCAGTTGACACACATTATATAATCGGATCTGCAATTGGGCCACATCCTTACCCAGATATGGTGACACGTTTCCAAAGCATTATTTCTGAGGAAATCAAATGGCAGTTAAAAGAAAAAGAAGGTCGTGAGAATCCTGATTATGTAGTAGCTTGTATTGGCGGAGGAAGTAATGCCGCTGGAACTTATTATCACTTTTTGCACGAACCAGAAGTTGGAATTATCGCGGTTGAAGCTGCTGGAAAAGGTGTTGACAGTGGACACAGCGCTGCAACTAGTAAACTAGGAAAAGTTGGTGTTATTCATGGTTGTAAAACACTTTTAATGCAAACCCCAGACGGACAAATTACAGAACCTTATTCTATTTCTGCAGGTTTGGATTATCCTGGAGTTGGGCCTTTACACGCGCATTTAGCTCAAACTGGACGTGGAGAATTTTTCTCTGTAACCGATGATGATGCTATGAACGCTGGTCTTCAATTAACAAAATTAGAAGGAATTATTCCAGCAATTGAAAGTGCACACGCTTTTGCGGTTCTGGATCAGAAGAAATTTAAGCCCACAGATGTTGTAGTAATCAGTCTTTCTGGACGTGGAGATAAAGATTTAGATAATTATATTGAATATTTTAAATTGTAATAAAAGTTATACTTTTGGATAATTTACTTTAATGAATTAAGTTTTTATTCAAAATAACCAAATAACGAGAAAATAGTAATTATGGAAAAGTTATTCTCATACGGAACATTACGATCAAAAGAAATTCAAAGACAAATTTTTAATAGAGTATTAACTGGTACTGCAGATCAAGTATTAGGCTATAAACTCAAAAGTTTAAAAATTGAAGAAGAGTTTGGAATGGCCGATTATGTTGTAGCAGTAGCCAGCGAAAATCCAACAGATATTATACACGGTGTAATTTTCACGATTTCTAATGCAGATTTAGCAAAAGTAGACCTGTTCGAATCTAATGCTTACAGAAGAGTTCAAGTGACATTACAGTCGGGAGAAACAGCTTGGATTTATATCGAAAATTAACATTCAAAAAATGATTTTAGCTGCGGCGCAAACAAAACCAAAACGCGGAGATATATCTGCTAATTTACTGAATCATTATCATCTTATTGATTTGGCGGCTCAAAATGGCGCCAATTTGATTGCTTTTCCAGAACTATCGATTACTGGATATGAAAGAGAAAATGCAGAAGCACTAATTTTTACAGAAGATGATTATCGAATCGATCATTTAAAAGAATTATCGGTTAGAAACAATATGGTCATTATTGCTGGAGCGCCAATTTTGATAGATTCTAAAATGTTTATTGGCGAATTTATTATAGCTCCAGATGATTCGGTTTCTATTTATACGAAACAGTTTTTGCATGAAGGAGAAGATGATTTTTTTCAATCTTCGTTGGCTCATAATCCGATGATTACTATAAAAGATCAAAATATTTCTTTTGCGATTTGCGCCGATATTGATAATCCGCTGCATCCTGAAAATGCGAAGAAAAGAGACACTGATATTTATATTGCCAGTATTTTCTTTTCACCAAATGGAATTCCGAATGCGTACAGAGATTTACAAAATTATGCTGAAAAACATAGAATGAATGTTTTGATGTCGAATTTCAGCGGAGAATCTTGGGGATCGCCTTCAGCAGGTCAAAGTGCTTTTTGGAATAACAAAGGAGAATTAGTTGCCCAAATGAATGATTCAGATTCTGGATTATTGCTTGTTGAAAAAAAAGGTGATGATTGGACGAGTAAAATTATCATTAATTAAAGTAAAAAAACACCTAACAATTTTGAAAACTTGTTGGGATAAAAAATATTAAAATGAACAGAATAACTCAAAAGTTACAAGAAGATAAAAAGATACTTTCTATTTATTTTTCTGCCGGATATCCTAATTTAAATGATACTGTGCAGATGATTCAGGATTTAGAAAAAAATGGAGTTGATTTAATCGAAATCGGACTTCCTTTTAGTGATCCTTTGGCAGATGGACCAACAATTCAGGCGAGTTCTACAACGGCGCTTCATAACGGAATGACAACTCAAATTCTTTTTGATCAGCTGAAGAACATTCGCGAAAGCGTAAAAATTCCGTTGATTATTATGGGATATTTTAATCCGATGCTACAATATGGTGTTGAAGCTTTTTGCCAAAAATGTGCTGAAATTGGAATTGACGGTTTAATTATTCCAGATCTTCCAGTAGATGTTTACGCGGAGGAATATAAAGCAATTTTCGAAAAATACGGATTAATTAATGTGTTTTTGATTACGCCACAAACTTCAGACGAGCGTATTCGTTTTATTGACAGCGTTTCAAACGGATTTATTTATATGGTAAGTTCTGCAAGTGTAACTGGATCTCAAGCTGGTTTTGGAAATACTCAGGAAACTTATTTCGAAAGAATTGCCGACATGAATTTGAAAAACCCTCAAATTATTGGTTTCGGAATTTCGAATAAAGAGACTTTCAATCAAGCAACAAAATATGCAAAAGGTGCAATTATAGGAAGTGCTTTTATTAAACATTTAAGCGAAAACGGAAGCGGAAAAATTGCTGAATTTGTTGGAGAGATTCGATAATTTGATTGAAATGAAAATTGTAAAATATTTAGTAGCAATAATTCTTCTTATTTCAATAATTTCATGTCAAAAAATTCAAACTGAAAAACTTATCGGAAGTTGGAAGATGAAGGATTTAGTAAATACGACTGGAAAAAATATCGAAGACAAAACGACTTTTACAAAGGATAGTTTATTGATTTTTGAATTAATATCTAATGGAAAAACTATTGACAAAGAAGTTGCCAATTATAATCTAAAAAACAATATAATTACTGTAAAATTTAAAGATCAAAACCCATACGCTTTCAAGATCTTAAAACTGAATAATTCAGAAATGGAATTATTAAATATCAAAGAAAAAAGAGCTTATAGATATACTAAATAAACATTCAAAGTGTAGTTTGCCATTCCGTCAAACGAGGAATCTTCGTTGCTAAATCTACAAAGATTTACATATTAATTGCGGGGCTCCTTGCGAAGATTCCTCCTTCGTCGGAATGACAAAAAAAAATACAGCTGAAATACCAAGTGTTTCAGCTTTTTTTTGCTCCAAATTATCGAAACCGTTTTATGTTAATATTATGTTAAAATAAAATTAAACAAGCGTTTAAATTAAACAACTGTTTAATTTTGCATCCGATTAGAAACACTATCATGTCAAACATCGAATTAAACGATAAAAAAATTCAGATTCTTGAAGTTGCAGAAAAGCTATTTTCTGAGAAAGGATTTGAGGGTACATCGATACGGGATATCTCTAAAGAGGCAAAAATTAACATTGCCATGGTCTCGTATTATTTTGGTTCAAAAGAAAGACTTTTGGAAGCTCTAATTCTCTACAAAACTGTTGATTTAAAGTTACAACTCGAAAATTTATTACAGGAAAATCTTGAACCGCTTGAAAAAGTCAATAAATTAATCGAAATTTACATTAACAGAATTTGTCTTAACAAGGGGATTTACAGGGTTTTACATTTTGAACTTAACAGTAAAAAAAGAGAGAAAAGCCTTAATGCTTTTACAGAACTTAAAAAAGGAAACTTAAAATCTGTTGAAAGTATTATTAAACAGGGACAAGCTCAAGGCGTTTTCAGAAAAGATATTAATATTCAACTGATTACACCAACAATTATTGGAACCTTTTTTCACTTTCACATGAATCGCTCTTTCTTCGAAGAATTACTGGATTTAAAAACAGAAGAAATGTTTAACAATTACATTAAAAACGATCTTACAAAGCACATTCAACAAACTATAAAAGCGCTACTTGTTTATGAAAATTAGTCAATTAATGCTCTTTGGAGTTTTCTTTATCGGAATATCTTCAATAGAAGCACAAGAAAAAACAAGTTTAACCTTGGGCGAGGCCGTACAAATGGCCTGGGAAAAGAGTAACGAAGTTACGCTTGCCAATACTAAGGTAAACACAAAAATGTACGAATTAAAAACCGTAAAAAATAATCAGTACCCAGATCTTAAAATTTCTGGCCAATATCAACGTCTAACAAAAGCATCAATTGATTTGCCAAATCAAGGTGAAAGTGCTTCATTAGCTTCTCCAGACAGAGCAATGCTTGGAATGGCGAACTTAAGCCTTCCTATTTTTGCTGGATTTAAAATTCAAAGTAGCATAGATGCGTATGAAGGAATGTACGAAGCAGAAACTGCTAATGCTGCAAAAACCAAAGAAGATGTTGCTTTAAAAGCAATCACTTATTACACAGCACTGTACAAAGCTCAAAAAACATTAGATGTTTTAAACGAAAATCAAAAAAGCGCTAAGCAACGTGTTACCGATTTTACAGAGTTGGAGAAAAACGGAATTATTCCGAGAAATGATTTATTAAAAGCGCAATTATTAGTTTCTAAAACGCAATTATCTATTGATGAAGCTAATAATAATATTAATAACATCAATTACTACCTAACTACATTGCTTAAATTAGATCCTAATGTAAAAATTCAGGTAAATGAAGAGGATTTCTTTAATCTTAAAACAAGCAATACTATAACATCTGATGCTGTTGCACTTGAGAGCAGAAAAGATTTAGAAGCAATAAGATTGCAAAGCAAAGCTTCTGAAGCTAATGTAAAAATTGCAAAAGCCGGATATTATCCAGCAATCTCATTACTTGGTGGTTATACAGCGTTGGATCTTAAAGATATCATAACTGTAAAATATGCTATGAATTTTGGAATCGGACTTTCTTATGATTTGTCAGGAATTCTAAAAAACAATGTACACGTGAAAGAGGCAGAAAGCAGAGCTCTGGAAGTAAAAAATACAGAAGCCATTATGACTGATCGTATTAAAGTTGAAGTTCAAAAATCTATTGAAGATTACGACTTAGCAATCAATCAAAGTGTTGTTTATGATGAAGCGCTTCAGCAGGCTGCAGAAAATTACAGATTAGTGAAAGATAAATTTGACAATGGTTTATCTGATACTAATGATTTGGTAGAAGCCGATGTAGAACATTTAAATGCCAAAATTCAAACTGCTTTATCTAAAGCAACAATTATTCAAAAATACTACGAATTACTTTCAGTATCAGGACAATTATCACAATCATTCAATTTTTCTAAAATATAATCGATAGCTCTCATGGAAAAGAAAAAGACAAATAAAAAATTCATCATCATATTAACCGTAATGGTTTTATTGGGAGGAACTTACGGAATATCAAAATATTTACACGGCCAAGCTCACGAAGAAACAGATGATGCTCAAATCGAGAAAAAAATGAATCCGATTATCCCGAGAGTTTCAGGATATATCAGCAAAGTATATGTGAAGGATAATGATTATGTAAAAAAAGGAGATACTTTGTTTACAATCGATAAGAGAGATTACCAATTAAAAATCGATGAAGCAAACGCTGCATTATTAGGAGCTGAAGGTCAATACGAAGCTGCAAAAGCTGATATTGGAAGTGCTTATGCAAGTATTTCTGTTTCAGATGCTCAAATGAGATCTGCAAGCGGTTCTATCGAAAGCGCTAAAATTAGATTGAGACAGCTTACAAACGATTATAACCGTTACAATAACTTGTACAAAACTCATACAATTACAAAACAACAATATGAGCAAGCTTTGACAGCGAAGGAAGAAGCTGAAAACCAAGTACGAGTTTTAGAACAACAACAAAAAGCTACTACTTATCAAAAATCTGTTATTCAGTCAAAATCTAAAGTTTCTGATAAACAAACAGAAGTTGCTGCTGCTAACATCAAAAAAGCAAGAACAATGCTAGATGTTGCACATTTAAACCTTTCATATACTGTAGTTACTGCTGCAATTGATGGTCAAGTTTCTAAAGTTGATATTCAGCCAGGACAATTAGTTCAGCCAGGACAATCTTTATTCTACATCATTAATAATAGTGAGGCTTGGGTTGTAGCTAACTTTAAAGAAACGCAATTGAACAAAATGGTGATTGGGCAAAAAGTAAGCTTAAAAGTTGATGCATATCCAAACTACGAATTCAAAGGAACTGTAACATCATTTTCTCCTGCAACAGGATCTCGTTTTTCATTGTTACCTCCTGATAACGCAACAGGAAACTTCGTAAAAACAATTCAGAGATTACCAGTAAAAATTAGTATCGATCAATCAAACGATCCTGAAAAAGTAAAATTATTACGCCCAGGTATGAACGTTGATGTAGACGTACATTTAAAATAAATAAATGGCAGCAGCAATACAAGCAGACGACGATTTAGTAGAATACGGTTACCGACGAGTGATTATTACAATTACAGCTGTACTTTGTGCATTGCTGGAAATTGTTGATACAACGATTGTAAACGTAGCTCTAACAGACATGCGCGGAAGTCTTGGTGCTACCTTGACCGATGTGGCGTGGGTTATTACAGCATACGCAATTGCGAATGTTATTGTAATTCCGATGACGAGCTGGCTATCGCAGCAATTTGGTAGACGTAATTATTTTGTGGCTTCAATCATAATATTTACAGTCTGTTCCTTCTTGTGTGGTAATGCCTCAAATATATGGGAACTTGTAGCCTTCCGATTCGTACAAGGTATGGGTGGTGGAGCACTTCTAGTAACAGCCCAAACAATTATTACAGAAAGTTACCCTGTAGCAAAACGTGGAATGGCGCAAGCGATTTACGGAATGGGTGTAATTGTCGGGCCAACTCTTGGACCGCCTTTAGGAGGTTATTTGGTTGATAATTATTCTTGGCCGTATATTTTCTACATCAATATTCCGTTGGGAATTATTGCTACAATTTTGGCTTTAACATTTGTTAGAAGTCCGAAATATGGAGAAAAATTGAAAGCAAATCAGGTTGACTGGTGGGGAATTATCTTGTTAAGTGCCTTTATTGGTTCTTTACAATTCGTGCTAGAACACGGACAGCAAGACGACTGGTTTAATGATTCTTTAATCGTAACCTTAAGTGTTGTAACAGTTTTAGGATTGGTTTTATTTATCTGGAGAGAGCTTACTTATAAACACCCAATCGTAAACTTAAGTGTTCTAAAAGATGGAAACTTAAGAATTGGAACCATAATGTGTTTTATTCTTGGTTTTGGTCTATACGGTTCAACATTGATTATCCCAATTTACACGCAATCTATTTTAGGATGGACAGCAACAGATGCCGGTTTATTATTGATTCCAGGATCTATTACAACGGCGATCATGATGCCATTTGTTGGAAATATGATTCAGAAAGGTGTTCCTCAAGGGTATATGGTTGGAGTAGGATTTTTAATTTTCTTCTTCTTTACCTTTATGATGTACAGCCGAATGACACCAGACACTGGAGTTGAACATATGTATTGGCCTTTAATTTTAAGAGGTATTGGTTTAGGATTGCTTTTCGTTCCTATTACAACACTTTCTCTTTCTACTTTAAAAGGTAAGCAAATTGGTGAAGGAGCGGCATTTACTGGAATGATGCGTCAGTTAGGCGGATCTTTTGGTATCGCGATCATTACTACTTTCATCACACGTTTCAGCCAATCTCATAGAGTAGATTTAATTAATAACCTAGATCCTGCCAAATTTGACGTGCAGCAGCGAATTGCAGGAATGCAGCACGCTTTCATGGCAAAAGGATATAGCGCAGATGTTGCTTTGAAAAAAGCATATCAAGCTATAGAGTATTCAGTAATGAAACAAAGTACTGTAATGGCTTATATGGATATTTTCCTCTATCTAGGAATAATGTTTTTATGTTGCATACCGATTATTCTCTTTATTAAAAAAGGGAAGAACAAAATTAGTGCAGCCGACGCAATGCATTAATAATAGATTTATAATACGCATAAACGCCGAATTCTTAGTTGAATTCGGCGTTGTTTTTTATAATAGTCGCAGTTCCCAGTGGCAGTATTCAGTTTATAAACTTTGCGTAAAACTTTGTGTCTTTGCGGTAAAAAAACTTAGAATCTTAGCAACTTAGAACCTTAGAATCTTTAAAAAATCATCTTGTAAAAACTAAATGATTGCCTTTAGAAAGATTCGCATCAAACTGATATCCTTCGTAATTAAAACCTTTTAAATCATCAATAGTTTCTGCGTTCGTATCAATAATATAACGCACCATCATACCTCTCGCCTTTTTTGCAAAGAAACTGATCATTTTTAGTTTTCCATCTTTATAATCTTTAAAATCTGGAGTAATTACAGAAACTTTTAAAGCTTTTACATCAACAGCCGAAAAATATTCGTTACTCGCTAAATTTACAAATAATTCGTCTTTTTTCAATTCTTTATTTAAAGCTTTAGTAACTGTAGGCTTCCAGAATTCGTGAAGGTTTTTAAATTCGGCAACTGGCATTTTAGTTCCCATTTCTAAACGGTAAGCCTGCATTAAATCTAATGGTTTTAAAAGTCCATAAAGTCCAGATAAGATTCTTAATTTATCTTGTAAAACATCTAATTTTTCTAACGGAATTGTATAAGCATCTAATCCTGTATAAACATCACCATCGAAAGTATAAACTGCCGGACGCGCATTTTCTGGCGTAAAAGGCGTTTTCCAATCCTGATTTCTTTTCCAGTTTAAATCGGCTAGCTTGTCTGAAATTGACATTAATTCTGATAATTCAGAAGGCTTTTTTTGTTTAACCACTTTATGAACTACTCTCGCTTCTTTTAAGAATGAAGGTTCAGTATATTGAGATGTTGGTAATTCTTTTTCAAAATTCAGTGATTTCGCTGGAGATATAACAATTTTCATGTGTGCATTTTTCTATGATTCAAAAATACAAATTGAATTTCTAAAAACAGATTATCGCAATTGATTTGTTTTATGGAGCCATATTTTTTTTCGCCACGAATTCACGAATTTATTTTTTAAAATCTTTGAGCAAAATTTCGAATGAATTTGTGTAATTCACTATCCTATTTTTTTTTAAATCAATTAAAATTAATTCGTGAATTCGTGGCGGAAAAATTTAAATCATGTCGAAATTCACGACTTAATTTTTAAAATCTGAACGTTCGATTTGTATTAATTCATGCAATTTACTTCCACTGTTTTTTATTTTCATAAAATTGAATTGAAAAATTGTGAATTTACTCAAAAAATTAGGCTGTAGATTATAAAAGGCATTTTCTATGTTGTAAATTTGCACCCATAAAATTCCAAAAACATTTTCAATACAAAAATTGAAAGTTGTATTCTAAATAATAGCCACAAATTCACGAATTAACTTTTTAAAAAATTAATTAGAAAAATTCGTGAATTCGTGGCGGAAAAAAATTTAGATCATGACAAAAATATTGTATCAAGAGGAAAGTTATCAAATAATCGGAATTTTATTTGATGTTCATAGAAATTTAGGTGGAGGCTTTTCTGAAATTGTATATAAAGATGCTTTAGAATACGAATTCAAGAAAGCAAATATTCCATTTGAAAGAGAAAAAGAATATTTAGTAAATTATAAAGACATAATTTTAGATCACAAATTTTATGCTGATTTTGTTTTGTTTGATAAAATTATACTTGAAATAAAATCAAGTGATTTTCTGCATCCAAAATATATTTCGCAATGTCTTAATTATTTAAAAGTATCCAAAAAAACAATTTAGCGATTTTGGCAAACTTTAATTCTACCTCACTTGAACACAAACGTATTATTTTATAAAAATTAGTGAATTCGTGGCGATACAAACAAATTACAAAACTGCTTTACAAAACAAAATCTTCGATATTATTTCGAAAGCTTCTCAGGAATTAAACGTTGACTCTTATGTGATCGGCGGATTTGTTCGTGATTTGCTTTTAAATCGAGGTTCAAAAAAAGATATTGATGTAGTTGCTGTTGGAAGCGGCATCGAATTAGCGCTTAAAGTTTCTGATTTACTTCCGAACAAACCAAAAGTTCAAGTTTTTAAAACTTATGGAACAGCAATGCTTCGTTTTGAAGATACCGATATTGAATTTGTTGGTGCGCGAAAAGAATCCTATAATCGTGACAGCCGAAATCCGATTGTGGAAAACGGAACTTTGCAAGACGATCAAAATCGTCGCGATTTTACAATCAATGCTTTTGCTTTATCTTTAAATAAAAACAATTTTGGAGATCTTTTAGACCCTTTTGATGGTTTAACCGATTTAGAAAATAAAACAATAAAAACGCCTTTGGATCCAGATATTACCTATTCTGATGATCCTTTGCGAATGCTTCGTGCGATTCGTTTTGCAACTCAATTGAATTTCGAAATCGAAGAAAATTCATTGAATGCCATCACAAAAAATGCAGAAAGAATCAAAATTATTTCTGGCGAAAGAATTGTTGACGAATTAAATAAAATTCTCTCTACAGATAAACCTTCAACAGGATTCTTACTTTTATATAAAACAGGACTTTTAGATCTAATTTTACCTGAATTAACGGCGTTGAATCAGGTAGAAGAAATTGAAGGTCATACGCATAAAAATAATTTTTATCACACTCTTGAAGTTGTAGACAATATCTGTCCAAACACAGATGACGTTTGGCTTCGCTGGTCGGCATTATTGCATGATATTGGAAAAGCGCCAACAAAACGTTTTACTAAAAAACAAGGTTGGACTTTTCACGGACACGAATTCTTGGGCGGAAAAATGGCTAAGAAAATATTCGAACGTTTGCACATGCCTTTGAACCATAAAATGAAATTCGTTCAGAAAATGGTTATTATGAGTTCACGTCCGATTGTTTTAGCACAGGATATTGTGACTGACAGCGCCGTTCGTCGTTTGGTTTTTGATGCTGGCGAAGATGTAGAAGATCTAATGACTTTATGTGAGGCCGACATCACAACTAAAAATCCAGCGAAATTCAAGAAATATCATAAAAACTTCGAAGTTGTCCGCAAGAAAATTGTAGAAGTCGAAGAACGTGACCACGTTCGTAATTTCCAACCTCCAATTACCGGAGAAGAAATTATGGAAATGTTCGACTTGAAACCTTCACGCGAAATCGGAATCTTAAAAGAAGCTGTAAAAGAAGCAATTCTTGAAGGTGATATTCCAAATGAATATCAGGCTGCTTATGATTTTGTGATTAAAAGAGCGGAAAAATTAGGCTTAAAAAAAGTAGAGAAATAAGTATTATTTAATAAAATGAAAAAAGAAAATAAATCAGTAATCATTTGGTTGCTATCGGGTTGTGTTTTATTATTTTTAATGGTCGTTGTGGGCGGAATTACTCGTCTGACCAATTCAGGTTTATCTATGACCGACTGGCATTTGGTAACCGATACCTTCCCGCCTTTAACAGATGCTAAATGGCAAGCTGCTTTTGACGAATACAAAAAGTTTCCAGAGTATCAGAAAATCAATATTCACAACGATTTTCAATTAGCAGATTATAAATTTATTTATTTCTGGGAATGGTTTCACCGTTTTATCGGACGTATTATTGGTTTAGTTTTCTTTGTGCCATTTGTTTACTTTTTAGCTAAAAAGCGATTAGATACAGATACAATCAAAAAATGTGTGGTTCTTTTGGCAATGGGAGCTTTCCAAGGTTTCTTAGGATGGTTTATGGTAAGAAGCGGATTAATTGACAATCCTGATGTAAGTCACTTCAGACTTTCATTACACTTAACTTTTGCCTTTATCACTTTTGCATATACACTTTGGGTTGCATTAGATTTAATCTATCCTGAAAGAAATATCAACAAGATTTTGCCTCTTCGCAAAATTGCTCGTTTTGCTTTAGTCGCTTTATTAATCCAGATTATTTACGGCGGATTTGTAGCAGGATTAAATGCAGGACTAATTCATAATCACTGGCCTTTAATGAGCGATGGAGAATTTATTCACGAATCGGTTTTTATTGAGCAATCTTCTTTAATAAAAAATTTAATTGAAGGTAAAAGTGGTGTTCAGTTTGTACACAGAACTTTTGCTTATGTTGTTGTGGCAATTATTCTTTTTCTTTTCTTCAAAAGCAAAAAATATTCACTTACGCGCACACAGGCAAACGGAATCAATACTTTGGTTGTTTTTGTTTTTATTCAATTCTTACTTGGAGTTTTCACATTATTATACAGTGTTCCATTGGCTTTAGGATTAATTCACCAAATTATGGCGTTTTTCCTTTTAAGCGCTATGACATTTACATTGCATAGATTGAGTAAATAAACTAACTTTCATAAAAAAACATTTATGAAAACAGTCTGTTTTTTATTTACAATTATTTTTACTTGCATTGTTTCTGGGCAGACAAAAGATAATCCGTTAGTCATTTTGGATTCTAAATGTATTGGATATATGAAACAGGCAGAAAATACCTTGAAAAATATCAATCAGAATGATCTGTTGCCATTTATTTATAAAGGGAATGCTGAAGAAGTTGAGCAAAAGTTCGGTTCTAAATCGGGAGTTCTAATCTTTGCTACCAAAAAATATATTCTTAATACGTTTTATCAAAACAATATTGAAAACTCTCCATTAAAAAAAGACATTCCAACAACGGATTGTTTATCTAAAATTGGGATAATAGGAAGTATTGCGAGTAATATAAATCAACCTTATGATGAACTTGTAAATTATATCAGCATTACTCCGAACAATAAAGCAGTAAAAAAAATTGCGTCAATAACTTTTATAAAGCCTACTGACGCTCAAATAATTAATTCTGATTGGAAATTTGGAGCTATAGAAATTATGTCAACTATCGACAACTAATTATCCTAGCCAAGTCTTAAAATCTTGTACTTTTTCTCGGCTTACAATTACCTCATCTTCTTTATAAGTTGGAAGAATCACTTTAAGTCGAGAATTAGTATAAACCTGAATTTCTTTAATCGCTTTTAACGGAACAATAAATTTCCTGCTTACGCGAAAGAAATCCTTTTTATCAAGTTCTTGTTCTAAAATCTCCAGAGTCGAATCGATCAAGTAATCACGATTGTCGTAGGTATGAATGTAAGTTCCTTTGTTTTCACTAAAGAAACATTCGATTTCTTCTGTGGTAATTACTTTTAAGTGTTGTCCAATTTTAACTGTAAACCTCTTTTTGTATGTTTTCTCAAAAGGATTTGACAGCATTTGGCGAATCTGCTCAAAATCTAACTGCAGATTTGAAGTTTCTGCTTCTGCTTTTGGCATTCGGGTTTTGAATTTAGAAACGGCCGTTTCCAGATCATCTTCATCAATTGGTTTTAAAAGATAATCGATACTATTTAGTTTAAATGCTTTTAAAGCATATTCGTCATAAGCGGTTGTAAAAATGATCGCGCTTTTGATATCTATCTTTTCAAAAATTTCAAACGACAAACCATCTGATAATTGAATATCCAGAAAAATTAAATCGGGATGAGAATTGTTTTCAAACCAATCAACAGCTTCTTCGACAGAATGAAGCATGGTTTCTACTTTTACATTTAACTTTTCAAGTTTTCTTTGCAGCAATCTTGCAGCTGGTTTTTCGTCTTCTATAATTAATGTTATCATTTATTATATTGTAAAATTTAGAAAGAATAGTATTTCAAAGTTACTCCCATTTATTTTTATTTGCGGCGTCTTTCTCCATATATTTTTGAATTTTCTTTTGTTCCCAGTCTTCGCTGAAAAACAAATTAGAACCAAAAACAGATAATCCGTGAGCTACCAAACCTATTCCCCAATAAAAAGCAGTTGAATAGGTATGCCATTCTGATAATCCGCTGAAATCAATTCCTTCAGTTAAATGATCTCTACTTAAACTAGAAACAATAATAATCACATTTACAATGATATAAACTTTCAAATGCGAATAAAATCCTTTTATCTTTTTTACTTTTTTGTACGCTGCATTATAACTCTCATCACCTGTATATTCTCCAGAATGTTGTTTTGCATATTCCTCGTACATATGTCTTCTAAAACGTCCCATGCTTCTATTTTTTTAAATAATTATTGCCACTTGTTTTTATTCTGTTTTTCCTTTTCCATAAACTCTTTGATTTTTCTTTCTTCCCATTCTTTACCCATTCCTGGAAAAACTTCAAAGACTTTTAATCCGTGAAAAATTACACCAACTCCCCACCATAATAATGGCCAAAAGAACCATAAATAGCTTGGCGATGTATATAAATTTATAAAAATCAATATTGCATTTACTAATATGAAAGCAACTAGATTTCCATAAAATCCTTTAATATTTTCGACTTTTTTTCTAGCCTGAATATATCTTTCTTCTTCGCTTAAATTCATTTCCATGATTATTCCCATTTTTGTTTTTTATATTTTTTTTCTAAAATGCTTTTCATTTTTCGCTGTTCCCATTCTTGTCCGAAAATCTTATAAGAAGCAAACAAATCGATTGCAGAACCCACTATAACAGCCGACCAAATAATTACCACTACCCAATTGATGTATTTTATTGGAAAAAATTGCAGTGGTAGATTTGTATATTCTTTTAAAAGAAAAAGAATTAGTGCGATGGTGTAAATGAACAAATGTTTGTAAAAAGATTTTAGCTGAATCACTTTTTTACTGGCCAATTCTTGCAGTATTACTTGTTCCTGATCGTTACTCAAATTTGTTTCCATGATTACTTTCTAATCGTTGTTTGTTTTCTTTTTCTAGAATTTCCTGAATCTTTTTTTGTTCCCATTTTTTATTGAAAAAAGGTGGGAAACTAAAAACCTTCAATCCGTGTAAAATAATAGCCATTCCCCATCCCATTACAGACCAGATCCACCAAAGGTATTCTGGAGAAGTCATATAATTTACAACAATCACAATTGGATTACATAAAACGTACACCGTCAAATGCTCATAAAATTCTCTAATTTCTTTGACTCTTTTTTGAGCATCGTAATAACGATCTGCTTCTGTGAAATTATTTTCCATTATTTCCACGTTTTTTGCTTGTTATCTTTCTCTAAAATTTCTCGAATTTTTCTTTCTTCCCAATCAGAGCTGTATCCAAAGACTTTAAAAGCATGCATGGCAACCCCAAATCCCCATCCTAAAGCCGAAAACCAAAACCATTGAAATCCTGGTGAAAATTTTAAATTAATAAAAACCAAGAACGGAATCACACAACAGTATGAAATAATATTTCCATAAAATCCTTTTAGTTCTTCTACTCTTTTTTTGGCTCTATAATATGCTTTTGCTTCATCTGTATATTCTGCACTCGTTTCCATAACGGTAATTTGTTTTGTTAAAATTGGAATCCTAACCGTGAAATTCTTCTCATCTTCCTGAACTTTCACTTTTCTGTCGGTTATAATTCCGTATCTGTTTACAATATTTTGCAATCCAACGCCTTGCCTGTCCTGCAACACTTCTTTTTTCTGAAGATCATTTTGAATTGCTAAATAATCTTTATCAATAAATATTCTAATATGAAGTGGTTTTTGCTCACTTACTATATTGTGTTTCACTGTATTCTCCAGCAAAAGCTGTAAAGAAAGCGGAACCACTTTTGCTTCCGGATTTATGTTTTCTGTTGGCAATTCGTAAAACAAACTATTTTCGAAACGCATTTTCAACAGATTCATATAGGTTTTCGCAAATGACAATTCATCTTCAACAGAAACTAATTCTTTGTCTTTTTGTTCTAAAACATATCTGTAAATTTTAGAAAGAGAAGTTGTAAAACGCTGCGCATTATCCGGATTTTCTTCGATCAAAGAACTTAAAACATTCAAACTATTAAACAGAAAATGCGGATCGATCTGGTTTTTTAAACTTTCAAATTTTGCATTTGCCGTTCCTGCGATAATCTTCTGCTGCGTGACTTTATTTTCCTGATAGAGTTTATAAAAATTAAGTCCGTGAAAAAACACTAAAACAATAAATGTCATTACCGAAGATTCTATATAATTTTCCGCCTTTTCATTGGCTAGAAAACCTAGAATTGTCTTATTCTCGATTATTATACTTGTAAACAAGCGCAATACACCAATTACAATCATCGACACTAAAAATGAACTTACAAAACCAATTAAAATTCTCTTTGTCGAATATGGATTTTCTCTGAAGACTCTATCTAAAAATTCAAAAAGAACGACGTTTACGACATATAAAACCACACTGTAAAGCATGCAGTACAAGAAATAAATGTAAAGATTCTTGGTAAAAACTGCTGTTCCTATAGAAGCAAACCGAATTAGAAAAGAAAATAAAAATACTATTCCTCCAACTAAGCATGCTTTTAACAAATTAGGTTTTAATATCATGATGGCTTATAACTATTAAATTATTTACAGGTTTTTTGAATTTCTAACGCTCTTTCTAATCCCCATTTTGGAGAATATGGCGTTGCTGGTTTAAAATTATTAAAAAGTTCAATAGATTTATCAACTTGTGCACATAAAGGTTTTGTATCAACTCCTGTCCATTTTGCACCTCCCAATTGATAATCTGCTTCACCAAAAACGGCTCTTGGATTATTTGGGTCTAATGTTTTAGCTTTCGCGTAAGCTTCCATCACCTTTCCAGAATACTTCATTCCGTTTGTCATTGGGTCAGCAACAACATATCCTGTGTAAATTAAAGCTTGTAAAACATATAATTCTGAGTTGCTTTGATCTTTTATCATTTCAACATCTACAGCATCTTGCGCTTTTGTCAATAACAAATCGATTTTTGTTTTGTCTTTTTCTGTAAAAACAGCTAATGCATTTATTAAACCTACATAATAATTTGGTAAATAACTGTTTTTTTCAGCGCCAGCGATTCTTTCAAATAAAGCAGAAGCTTCAGTATTTTTTCCTTCTTTCCAAAGTCCGAAAGCTTTGTTCATTCCTTGTTCAAATTGTGTTTGAGCTGAACTTATTACTACTACAAATAGTGCTATTAAAGTGATGATTTTTTTCATTTTTTATAAGTTTTTTTAATGGTTTATTTATATGGATTAGTTATTTGTTTATTAGAATGTAATTTCAATTTTTGAATCTTTATTGACATTAAATTTTGCATCGCTATACAAAGGAGGTCCCATAAATCCTTTTGCATTATTCGAAGCGGCATATTCTTCTAATGGCATTCCCATTGCATTTCTGTCTAGCTTTCCGTTAATATTTTCATCATGATAAGTTGAAATTGCATATTCTCCCGCAGGAAGATCATCAAAAGTTACAACCGCTTGATTGTCTTTAATTTCGGAAGCAAGACTTTTGTAAGTTGCTTTAAGAAACGTTCCGTCTGAATTATATAATCCTACTTTAACAACTCCTGTATCATTTTTCAAACCTGAAACAGCAACAGTTAATTTTACATTTTGTGCAGACATTAAGCTGCAGATAAATAAAATAGTTATTGTAATAATTTTGGTCATGATTTCTATTTTTTTAAAGTTTCTAAGTTACTAAGGTTCTGAGGTTCTGAGGTTCTAAGTTTTTTTTATAGATAATTAAAACTCTTTTTTTAGGTTCAAAGATTCAGAGTTTTTGAATTTGCAAAGAAACCTTTGCTACTTTGTTACTTTGTAACTTTGATCCTTTATTTAATTTATACTTCAAAAGTATGCTGGTTTTTAGTCTTTTAAAATTAAATGATACTGAGTTGTTGATTTTTGATGATGAATTGTTTTTTGAAGATTCTAAGATTCTGAGCTACTAAGATTCTAAGTTTTTCTCTTTTCAGGCAAAACCTTAGCATTTCAGAAACTTAGTAGCTTAGCATCTTTACCAAGAACTACAAGTTTTTCAATTGATTCTCATTTTTATTTTGGCTGATTGTCCAGAAGAAACCTACGAAGAAGAATCTGTCTGCAGTCGGAACAACGGCTTGTCTTTGATAAACTCCACTTGGATCTGGATTTTTAGCATAATCGTAACCGAAAACATTTTGTGTTCCTAAAAGATTTGAAACTGAGAAATAAAGAATTTTTTGTGTTGTTAATAAGTATGCCCAATTGAAACTCAAACTATTGTACGATTTAGTTTTTCCGTTCATGAATTGTGTCTGATTTGGATCGTTGTACGGACGTCCTGAACTATAACTATTTGTAAATCCGATTTGTGATTTCCAGTCTGTAATGAAATATTTTGTTACTAGAGACAAACTATGGTTGGCAATAAAACTTGGAGTCGCCATGTTCGGAAAGTTTTTATATTGTCTTTCTGAATCGATGTAAGAATATGAAATCCAATATTCCAAGTTTTTGTACAAATTGCTGTCTCTCCAAAGCAAATCAAAACCTTTTGCATAACCTGATCCGTTGTTATTAAAAACTGAATTGTACTGAATATCTCTCGTATCGTACTGAACTAAATTTCTATAATCTTTATAATAAAGTTCTGTTCTCAGCAATTGTCCCGGTTTTGTAAACGTGTAATTCAAAATATAATGTTGCGCTTTTTCGCTTTCAAACTGATGGTATTTTGAATATTTAATATAATCTACAACAGGCGTTTGAGAGAAATCTCCGTAAGCAAAAGAAAACTGGCTGCTTTTTGAAAGTTTGTATCCTAATGAAGCTCTTGGTGCAATGTTGTTTTCGTTTAATAAACTATTATTAGAATATCTTAAACCTACTTTTAAAGCCAGATTTTTTGAAAACGAAACATCACCTTCTACATATGATGCAAAAATGTTAGAATCATAACCATTTGCAATATCAAGAGAAACATTGTCAACTATATCTTCATTGTATTTGGTAATGAAATAATCTGTTCCGAAAGACAATCTGAAATAGTTTGAAAATTTCTTGCTTAACTTTAATTTCAATTGTGCAGCATTTTCTACACTTTTAACGCCCGTAATATCATATTTCAACTTGTTATTACTATAACCGTAACTAACTCCCGAAGTTAACGTCCAGCCTGATCCAAAACTTCCTTTGTAAGATGAATTCAAATAGAAGTTATTATTGTTCATATCTGTTCTAATAGGATTTTCAAAATTGACATTCTTCTGATTTAAATCGAATCTTTCTGAATCGAATGAAGCATATAATTTGAAAACTCCGTTTGTGAATTTATATCTATAAACTGTTTCACCTCCAAGCGATTGATAAGGATTATTCCAATCTACGTTTTGCGGAATCACAGCTTGGTATGGCGCTAAATTCACATACATCATATTTACGCTCAAAGTACTTTTTTTGAATTTTTGAGTATTTCCTACGCTAAAACCAACAGTCATAAAACCCAAATCTGTTTTTTCGTGATCTTCGTCATCTTGTGTATTCAAAAGCAAAACACTTGACAAAGCTTCGCCGTATTCTGCAGAATATCCGCCTGTAGAAAAAGCAATTCCGCTAAACAAGAAAGGAGAAAATCTGCTTCGAGTTGGTAAATTATTTGTAGTTGCTCCATACGGTTGTGCTACACGAATTCCGTCTACAAAAGTTTGAGTTTCACTAGCTTCTCCTCCACGCACAAACAAACGTCCATCTTCACCTACTGTCTGCGTTCCAGGCAAAGTTTGCAAAGCTGCCACGATATTTCCAGCAGAACCCGCAGTCGTTACAATATCTAAAGGTTTTAAAACAGAAACTCTAGCCTTTTCTCCAGACTCTAAAGTTCCAGCCGTAATGACAACTGCATCTAAAGCATTAACATTTTCTCTTAATTTTACCGTTTGGTCTTTATAATTAGCAACATCAATTTCTTGTTTATAAGTTTCGAAAAGTAAAAAACTAACCACTAAAAATTTATTTCCAGTTTCAGTAGTTTCAAAAGAGAACTCACCAGTTTCAGAGCTTGTTGCTCCGTCATAAGTTCCATCTATATAAATATTTGCACCTGCAACTGGTTTTCCTTTTTGGTCAACTACTTTTCCTGAAATAGTATTCTGAGCAAAAATTAAAGCTGTAAAAAATAAAAAGCTAACTGTAAAAAATAATTTGGTTTTCATATCCGTTTTGGTTTTTGATGAAGCAAATGTATTTTAACAATTCATGTTAAAAAATATATAATAACCCAATTGTAGAATTTCGAGGATGAGTTGTAAAATACTAATTTGTATCTTAGCTAGGAAAACCAAAATCATCTTTTTATGTCAGAAAGTAAACGAATTTCAAATCTATATCAATCCATTTATAATGGAAATCCTTGGCTTGAAGTCAATTTGGCTAGCACTCTAAAAAATGTAACAGCAGAGCAAGCTTACAAAAAAGCAAACCCTAATCTTAATACGATTTGGGAAATTGTGAATCATTTGATACAATGGAGAAGAAATATTTTAGAGCGCATGCAGGGAGAAGTGATCATAACTCCAGATCATAACTATTTTGTTCCTGTTTTAGATCCGTCAGAAGTGGCTTGGGAACAATCGCTTCAGACACTTGCAAAAACTCAAGAATCGTGGAATGCTTTTTTTGAGAATTTTGATGATGAAGATTTAGCGAAAATTTATGTAAATAACGGTCATACTTATTATGAACACATTCACGGAATTATTCAGCATGATGTTTATCATTTAGGGCAGATTGTTATTTTGAAGAAACTGGTTTAAAACGTCGCTTATGTCATTTCGAGGAACGAGGAATCTCCGCGAGAAGCTCTACAAAGATTGGATTTTAGTTATGGAGTTACTTGCGGAGATTCCTCGTTCCTCGAAATGACAAAATTGAGCCTAATTTTTTAAATAATATAATTTTAAACTTGAATTGCATTATGAAAAAATCAATACTGTTATTTGCTCTTTTGCTATTAAGCGCTACCAGCTTTTCGCAAGAAACCGAAGTGAAATATGATGAAACCCTTGCAAAATCTCTTCACGCTGACGAATACGGAATGAAGAAATATGTTTTTTGTCTTTTAAAATCTGGAAGCAATACAACCGCTTCTAAAGAAGAAACTAAAAAACTTTTTGAAGGGCACATGGAAAATATTGGCAAATTGGCCAAAGAAGGAAAACTGGTTGTTGCCGGACCTTTCATGAAAAATGATCGAAATTATCGTGGCATTTACGTTTTTAATGTTGAAACGATAGAAGAAGCAAAAGCTCTTGTCGCTACCGATCCAGCAATAAAAGCCAATTTACTCGAAGCCGAATTAACGCCTTGGTATTGCACCGCAGCTTTACAGGAAACTGTGAAAATACATGACAAAATCGCCAAGACGAAAATGTAAAATATGAAAACAGAAAAAGAAAAAATGATCTCTGGCGAGTATTACAACGCCTTTGATCCTGAATTGGTAAAAGGACGCCGAAATGCTAAAAATTTACTGCATACTTTAAACGTAAAAGAATACAGAGTTACCAAAAAAGCAAAAGAAATTTTAAAAGAATTAATTCCAAATACTGGAGCTGGTTTTTATATTGAACCTCCTTTTCACTGTGATTATGGCTACAATATTTTTGCTGGCGAAAATGTTTATTTTAATGTGAATTGTGTTGTTTTGGACTGTGCACCAGTAAATATCGGATCAAATGTGTTTATTGCGCCAAATGTTCAGATTTACACCGCTTCTCATCCGCTTGATGCTGAATTAAGAAAAACATTAGAAAATGCTTATCCAGTTACAATTGGAGACGATTGCTGGATTGGCGGAAATTCGGTTATTTGCCCAGGCGTAACAATCGGAAAAGGCTGTGTTATTGGAGCTGGATCTGTTGTTACAAAAGATATTCCAGACAATTCGCTTGCAGTTGGAAATCCAGCAAAAGTTATTCGAAAATTAAATCAAGAACCTGAATCAAAAAAATAATGCTTACCCTTAATAAAGTCCACCATATTGCCATTTTGTGTTCCGATTATGAAAAATCGAAATATTTCTACACTCAGATTTTAGGTCTAACCATAATTAGAGAAATCTATCGTGAAGAGCGCCAGTCTTATAAATTAGATTTGGCTCTAAATGGCACTTATGTAGTCGAATTATTCTCCTTTCCAAATCCGCCACAAAGACCTTCAAGACCAGAAGCGGTTGGTTTGCGCCATTTGGCTTTTGAAGTTATTAATTTAGAAGAAACAATTGCTTTTTTAACTTCTAAAAAAATTGAATCAGAACCAATAAGAATTGATGAAACGACAGAAAAACGTTTTACTTTTATTGCAGATCCTGATTTATTGCCGATTGAGTTTTATGAGCGTTAAGTTTTTTTGCCACAAAGGCGAAGACACTAAGTTTTTTTTATTATTTAAATATTGAAGGATTGAATTGCGTCCAGCTTTAGCTTATGTAAAAATAAAACTTAGCGTCTTTGAAAGTTTACTCATACGAAGATTCTACAAATTGTTCCCAACCTTTACAATAAAAAAATACTCTATTCAAGAAAGGAAATTCTAAAAACATAGATATGAGGTTATTTTACTTATTTATTATCATTTTTTTTCCACTTATTCTTTTCAGTCAGGAAAATAGAATAATCAAAATGATAGATGGTGAACCTATAAAAAACGGCGTATTTTTAAAATCAACTCCTGAAGGGTGGACTTTTGTTAACAAGAAAGGGGTCCAATATTACAAATCGTTCAAATCAGTTTTTAGTATAAATAACGGAATGGTAAGAGTTGAAGAAAATCTGCCAGCTGATCAAACTAGAGGCAATAGCAAAGGAAAGACCGGCGGTATAAGTGAAATTTATATTTTAGAAATCATGAAACAAATGGGCGATATTAATTATTATTATTTTCCAGATCGATATATAAAAGTTGGATATTTTGAAGACAATTCAAATAAATTAGATTATGTTATTGAACTTAATAATCACACGGATGCAGCAGGATATGCTGGCTCCAGAGACGGAAAATATGCTAAGATAAATAAGAACGGAGATGTATTAACGGAGTTTAAATATGACCATAGCTTTAGATTTTTCACTGTTACTAAAAAAAATAAAAGCATAAAAACCTATGTGAAATTAGATTATTTTACCGGAAAAGAAGTTTTTTCAACGAAAGACAGTCTAGTAAGATATTGGGACACAAAAAACTATATTGTCAAAAATACCAAAACTAAGAAATATTTATTTACTTACAATTCTCATACTTACACAGTACCAAAAGAATTTATCTATATAAAAGGTTTATCGCAGAAAAGTAAAATTTTCACCTATAGTTTTTACAATCGTAAAAAAGAGATTCACGAATATGGTTTTATTAAACTTAACGGAAAAAAATTAAAAACTGATTTAGAGCCTCTTTCTACTTTCTATAACGGTCATGGTATTGTGAAAGAAGAAATAAAAGACAGTCTTCAAAAAACAAAAATTGTTATTAAAATTGTAAACGAGCAATTAGAAAACTTCAGAATCTTAAACGATATTACAGTTGGTAGTGATTTTGATAGCTATGGAAATATCATTATGTCATATCCAGTAGGAGAAATACAGAATATTAAGTTTAAAGATTGTGTAATTGACTATAAAGGAAATTACATCATTACTCCTGCCGGAGATTGGAACAAAATATGGGAAGTCTCCGACGGAATTTATCATCGCGAAGTATATTATTATAAAGAAATAGACAGGATTTTAAATAGTTGGACGACTGATGAATATTACTACAACCAAAAGGGCGAGAAACTATTTCAAGTTTCAAATGAAGGTTTAAACAGGCCTTTTTTCTTTATTGGTGAAAAATTCAATTATTTCCGCATGTCTAGTATGCAAAATATCATTATGACTTTGGATAAGCAAAACAATGTCCTTGAAAGCAGTATATCCGGTATAGTCGAAACGAAATTATAGATGAATAGAGCGTTATATATCAATAAGCATACTGAACGAATTTTCCTGTTTATATTCATTTTAACACACTAAAATGAATATTTCCTAGAAAAAACCGAATTTGATGCTTAATTTTGTAATCCGCAGAAAAAAAATGCGGAATTCTCAAACTTATAATGATGAACAAAACGGCGCAAATAAAAAAAAATCATCAATTAATCAAATTCCGAAAATTAGTTATTGTTTCTATTTTAATTGGCTTTCTTTCAGCTTTCCTCGGAATTTCACTAAAAAAAATAACGGAATATTACGAAGAGATCTTCTTTCATGAAGTTTCAGTTCACCCAGTATTTTACATCATATTTCCAGTTTTTGGTTTATCGGTAATTTATTTCTTAAGGCAATATCTTTTTAAGAAAAAAGAAAATAAAGGAATCAAAGAAGTTTTTGAAAGTACAGCATCAAAATCTAAAAATCTTCCTTCTTATAAAATTCCATCTCACTTCATAAACGGATTACTAACAGTTATTTTTGGAGGTTCAACAGGAATCGAAGTTTCTACTGTTGTCGCTACAGCAACTATCGGATCTGTTGCTCATGAAAAAGAAAATGTTTTCCGTCAATACAAAACAGAATTAATCTGTGCGGGTGTGGCCGCGGGAGTTACAGCACTTTTCAGCAGTCCGATTGCGGGAGTTTTATTTGCTTTCGAAGTAATTTCTAGAAAAGTAACTCGTGCATTTATCATTTCTAATTTAATTGCCGTTTCTATTGCTTTTGGTTTACTGACCATTTTAAAAGAAGAACCTTTATTTGCAGTTTCAATCGTAACTTGGAATTTAAAAGCGATTCCGTACTTCATTCTTTTAGGAATTTTAGCTGGAATGAATTCGGTTTATCTAACTCGCTGCGTTTTATTTTTCAAATCACAATTTGGTAAAATCGACACACATTATTACAAAATCATTTTAGGTTCAGCAGTTTTAAGTCTTTCCTTATTCTTTTTTCCTCAATTGTACGGAGAAGGTTATCACGCCATTAAAGGAATTTTTGGAAATGCGCCTCAAACTCAATTAACTATAACTTTAGCTTTAACGTTTATTGGAATTTTAATCCTAAAACCAATTGTTACTTCTATAACATTGGCTTCTGGAGGTGACGGAGGTGTTTTTGCTCCAAGTCTATTTATCGGAGCATTTTTAGGATTACTATTGGCTTCGATCTTAAACAGCTTTTTCCATGTAAATGTAATTCCAGTTAACTTTATGATTATCGGAATGGCTGCGGTTCTTAGCGCAAGTATTCATGCGCCTTTTACAGCGATATTCTTGGTTTGTGGTTTAACAAACGATTATACTTTGTTTTTCCCAATTCTTGTAGTTTGTTTAATTTCAAAATACACTGCAAAAACAATTTATCCGTATACAGTATACAGTTATTCTCCAAGCTTAGTTAAATAATTTCAGACTTAGTTATACAATCTGAAGATTAAAAACATATAGCAAAGTATATTTAAAAGCATAACGAATAAAAATAATACCACATAATGCCAACTGAAAAAATAAAAAGAAGCTATCGCAAAACACGTTACATCCTTTACAAAGAAACTTTAATTGATTATAAAGAACACTTTTGGTCATTTTTAGGTTCTTTCGTTGGAATTGGAATTTTAGCTTATGTACAATCTATGCATTTTTCTGGTCCTGATGCAGTTTATTTAATTGGTTCTTTTGGAGCATCGAGTGTTTTGGTTTATGGAATTATTCAAAGTCCGTTTTCGCAGCCTCGAAATTTAGTTGGCGGACATGTAATTTCTGCTCTTGTCGGTGTAACTGTCAACAAATTGGTTCCCGATATTATGTGGATTGCTGCGCCTTTGGCGGTTTCAATTGCCATCATTTTAATGCAGATTACTAAAACGCTTCATCCACCTGGAGGAGCAACAGCTTTAATCGCAGTTATTGGAACAGAAAAAGTAAAAGCTTTAGGTTATATGTATGTACTCTCTCCAGTTTTTACAGGAGTTATGATTTTACTTTTAACGGCTTTGATTTTTAATAATATGACTTCAAGCAGAAGTTATCCAAGTCACAGTACTTATCACAAACATTATCATAAGATTAGAAAAAGACTGACAAGAAAATAAATTTTTTAAGTTCTGTTTGTCAGGCTGAGCGAAGTCGAAGGCTCGCAAATTGGAATGTGGCTTCGACTTCGCTCAGCCTGACAAACTAATTGAAAATCAATCTACTAAAATCTTTTCAACAAATCGCAATTCGAGATTCGAATTTCGTTTTTTATATTTTACCTTTGACCTCTCAATAAAAACAAAGATTATGGTTTATAAATTTAGAGTTATTCTAGACGCCGAAGAAGATATTTTTAGAGACATTGCTATTCTTGAGGAAGATACACTTGAGGATTTACACAATGCAATCTTCAATGCTTTTGGCTTTGACGGATCAGAAGTGGCTTCATTTTATACTTGTGATGATACTTGGAATCAAGAAGATGAAATTCCGCTTTTTGATACAGGAGATGTTCCTGGCGAAATAAGAACCATGAACGATTATCCGTTATCTAGTATTTTAGACAAACAAAATACTAAGATTATCTACGTTTATGATTTCATCAGTATGTGGACTTTCTTAGTTGAATTGGCCGCTGTCGAAGATGAACAAGTTGGAGCAATTTACCCAGAAACTTTATATTCTCACGGCGAAATGCCAGACGAAGCTCTTGAAAAAAACTTCGAAGCAGATATGCACGACGATATTTACGGAGAATTTGAAGACGACTTAGACGAAGAAGATCTTGATATGTTTGAAGGCGATGACAGCTTCGAAGATTATGGATTTGAGGAGAATTGGAATTAATCTAAGTTGCTAAGATTCTGAGACACTAAGATTCTAAGCTTTCTTTTTTTTTGAGAGATTTTTCTTATTTTTAAAATTAATTTAAAAATAAAAAATGAGTCATTTTAAAAAAATCTTAGTTTGGCAAAAGTCAATTTCCTTAGTTACCAAAATTTACAAAGCAACAAGTACATTTCCCAAAGAAGAAATGTTTGGATTAACTTCGCAGATACGTCGAAGCTCAGTTTCCATTCCGAGCAATATTGCGGAAGGATCAGGTAGAGAAAGCAGTAAAGATTTTTTACGATTTTTATATATTTCTCTTGGTTCTATATTTGAGATGCAGACTCAACTCGAAATTGCAAAAAATATAATTTACATAAACGAAGAAGAATTTAACCTTTTATATGAGGATAGTCGAGAGATCGAAAGAATGTTAGCGTCATTAATTAGAAAATTAAAAGACAGTAATTAAAAACTTAGTATCTTAGAAACTTAGAATCTCAGCAACTCAAAAAAAATGATCAACTTATTCAACACCCACATCGATACGCTTGCTATTCACCGCGTAGGAAACAAAAGCCGTAACGAAGCGATTTTTTTATCAGAGCAGCCGTTTAATTTAAATGACGAGATTGTTCCTTTGATTAAAGAATTCTTTTTTAAACCTTTTAGAGAAAAAGAAGAAAACTATTATCAGTTTGCACACGAAGTGGACTTGGACTACAACGACATGTTTAAATATGCAACTGAGATTTTTGCAAATCCGTCAAATGTTCATGAGGTTTCTAAAAACATCACAAAACATTTATACGAGCAGTCAAATCACCCGCACATTAAAAATGGTGAAGTTTATGTAACGTATTTGACTAATCTAAGTATTGATAACAATGTTGTTGATGCAATTGGAATTTTCAAAAGCGAGTTACAAGCAGACTTTTTACAGTTTGAAGAAAATGGAAGCAACCTTGAAATGATTTTACAGCAAGGAATTAACTTGAGTAAATTAGATAAAGGATGTTTGATTTTCAACTACAAAAGAGAAGAAGGATATAAAATTTTAACTGTAGACAGCAACCGTTATGATGCGCGTTACTGGTTAGAGCACTTTTTATCTGTTGATGCTTTTGAGGATGAAAATTTCATCACAAAAAAATATTTAAAATTCTGTCAAAACTTCGCAAAAGATGTTGTTTTGCCAGCAGAAGACAAGAAAGAGGAAGTAATGTTTATGAACCGATCTGTGAATTATTTCGCTAAAAATGATCAGTTTGAAGAACAGAATTTCTTGAATGAAGTATTAGACAATCCTGATTTGATTCCTGAATTTAAAAACTATAAAGTTGATAAAGGAGAAAAATACAGCATCGAAGATGTTACCTCATTCCCTATTGCCAACGCAGCAGTTTCTGACGCTAGAAAATCGATTAAAAATGTAATTAATTTGGATACTCACATTCAGATTAAAATGGATTTTATTAATCCTGAAAGTGCAGAAAAATTTGTTGAAAAAGGCTGGGATGAAGAAAAACAAATGTATTACTACTTAGTTTACTTCAACAAAGAAGAAAAAAGCTAAGAAGTTTTCATTTTCTATTACTTACTTAATACAAAAAAAGGCAGTTACATTTGTAATTGCCTTTTTTTATTTGCTTCAATTCTCTTTAAAATAAAGAAAAAATGGCTTTCAGAATATCATCATAAACTTGTTTGTCTCTTTCTCCTGCACGAGCTAAAACTCGAATTCCAGAATAATTATTAAAGATAAAACGAGCTAAAGATCTGGCTTCTTGCTTATCAGAAATCTGGCCTAACTCCTGCCCTTTTTTTATAGCTTGGCAAAAAATATCTTCGACCGTTTTCTGATTATTGTGAACAATTTTTGCAATTTCAGGATCGTGCATCGCCAATTCAACTGACGAATTTACCATAAAACAGCCTTTTGTAATTCGATCTTGAAGACTTTCTACAACAGCCTGTTTAAATATTTCCGTTAAAGCTATTTTGATGTTTTCAGCATTTTCTAGAAGCTCTTTAAGAATGTCTTGATTTTGCTGTTGATATCGTTGTAATGACTTTACAAATAGCTTTTGCTTATCGCCAAAAGTATCATACAAACTAGAACGACTTAATCCTAAATGATTTACCAAATCCTGTGCAGAAGTTCCGTTGTAACCTTTGTGCCAAAAAATCTCGATTGCTTTATCTAAAGCTTGATCTTCATTAAACTCTTTCGTTCTAGCCATGACATTCAAATTAAATTCATTTACAAAGATATAAAAATATGGAACAATCGTTCCTGAATTAGTCAAAAAAATTATAATACTGTATTCACAGTAAGTCCACCATCAACCACAATTTCAGTTCCTGTTATGAATGAAGAATCGTCAGATGCAAGAAAACTTACTGTTTTTGCCACTTCCGTAGCTTGTCCAAAACGTTTCAATAAAATCTTTTGCCCTAAAGCTGCTCCCAAACCTTCAACTTCTTCTTTTTCTAAACCAACTTTACCATATAAAGGTGTTTCAATTGGACCAGGAGAAACCGCATTTATTCTGATTTTTCTTGAAGCCAATTCTGCAGCAAAAATTTTGTTTAGTGATAAAACCGCTGCTTTACTTGCTCCATAAACACTTGAACCTGGCATTCCTAATTGTGCATTTACTGAAGTATTGAAAATAATAGAACCTCCATCATTTAAAATTGGAAGCACTTTTTGAACTGTAAAATAAACTCCTTTTACATTCACATTCATAATACTGTCATAATGATCTTCTGAAGCTGAATCAACTGGAGCAAAAGCTGCAATTCCTGCATTCAAGAATAGAATATCAACTTTTCCGAATTTTGATTTTACTTCTGCTACCAAATTATCGATTGATTTTAAATCAGATTGATCTGCAACAATTCCAGTAACATTTAATTCAGATTCCGCTTTCGCTAAAGCTTCTTTGTTTCTTCCTGTTACAATTACTTTTGCTCCTTTTGCAACTAAATCAGCCGCAGCTGCGTATCCTATTCCACTGTTTCCTCCAGTTACTATTGCAACTTTATTTTCTAAATTTTTCATTGTTATTTGTTTTTTAAGTTATTGATTATTCAATTATTATGGTACAAAGATATAATAACGGAACAATCGTTCCGTTATTATTAATGTTAATTTTTAGTTAAAATAAAAAAGAACTTCCCGAAAGCCTTTAATTATAAGGGAAACAACTATTTAACTATAGAGGAAAGAGATTATAAAATGTCGTACATTCTTAATTTATCCTTAATTTTGTATTAAAAAATAACTCAGATGGATATTCAATTTTTTAAAGAAAGTCCTTTTAACACTATAATTTCCTTTCACAAGCTAATTGAATCTTTTGAAGAAATTGCTTTATCAGACGTTGATTATAGATCAAACTACGCCAAAGCGATTTTAGAACAAATTGACTTAATTCCGGAACTTAGGACTGGAATCCAGGATTATTCAATCATTAAAGACAATGAAGCTTTAATTAAAAATATTTTAGCCGATTTATTTCCAACTGCATTGACGCACAACGAGATAAAAGCGGTAACGATTCCATTTCAAAATATCTCCTTTAACTATACAGAGCGTTTCAAGAAAATTCTCAAAAATGCGGGAGACGAATTTTACATGGAAATTCGTGATTTTAGCGAACATCAATTCTATATTAATAACTGCTGTTTGATTTTAAGCTATTATTACAATCAACGTATTGATTTTAATCAGCCATTTTTCTATGACATTCCAGATGAAAATGGTGTAGAAAAGCATTATAGAATTTTATACAATGCTGATTTCATGGAAATTATTCCAACTGAAAACTCTGTCCTATTAACTCAAGAAGATATCGATCAATTGATTGACAATTACAATGATATTGATTTATGGAAATCTAAATTCCCTAAAGGAAGCTGGATTTTAAGAGGTTTCGGAATTGTTTCATTGTTTGATGCCACAACAGAAAGTGCTATTTCTATTTTGAAAAGTAATTTGTTGAAACCTGGACCAAAAACAGTTGAAACAGATGAGGAAGTTTCTAATATTTTTCAGTCAATTTTTAATCTTCCGAATTTAAAAGTCGGATTTATTATTTACAATCCTGAAGAAGAGAAATTCATCAGACCAGCAAAATATGATAAACAGATGAAGAGCTTTTTACTTTCTGCCGATCAGGAAGTAGATTGTAAAAATGCTTTTTTTGGATGTTCTTTCGAAAATTTATTGGACAACAGAGAACCTTTCGTTATTTCTAATGTTAGCAAATTCACAGAAGAATCAACAAATAAAAGACTTGGCGAACATTTACTAAAACAAGGAATACAGAGCTGTATTTTTGCTCCAGTTATCAAAAGCGGACATTTATTAGGTGTTGTCGAATTGGTTTCTCAAAATCCAAGAGATCTAAACAGCGTAAATGCTACAAAACTAGATTTGGTTCTTCCTTATTTGACTGACACAATTGATCGTTACAATACGGATATGCAACATCAGATTGAAGCGATTATTCAGCGAGAATATACTACAATTCACCCAAGCGTTTATTGGAAATTTAAAAGGGAATCGCAGAATTATTTTCAGAATATGAATCATACTAAAGATTATATTTTTAAAGAAATTGTCTTTAAAAATGTATATCCGCTATATGGTCAAATCGATATAAAAGGTTCTTCTGAGCATCGAAATGAAACCGTGAAAATTGATTTGAAAAGTCAGTTGACGGCACTTTTGGAAATCTTCGATAATCAGAAACCAAATTCGAATCTAGTTCTTTTGGAACAAAGAAAATTTGAATTGGAATCGCTTCGAAGCGAATTGGATTTTCCTTTAAAAGCAGATACAGAACAGCATATTCAAAGATATATTGAAGAAGAAATTCATCCGATTTTGAAAAATACAAAAGGCAATGCTAAAGATGAGAAATTGGCAGAATTGTATTTTGAAAAACTGGATGAAAAAACAGGAATGTTTTATCACGAAAGAAAGAAGTTCGACAACGCAATGTCGATTATCAATAAGAGATTAGCAACGGTTTTAGATAGAAAACAAGTTGAAGCTCAACAGATTTATCCGCATTATTACGAACGTTTCAAAACGGATGGTGTTGAACATAATTTGTATATTGGAGCTTCGATTTCGCCAACAAAACCATTCGATATTATGTATTTGCATAATCTCCGTTTATGGCAATTGCAGACTTTATGTGAAATGGAATTGGAACATCACGAACTTAAAGAATCGCTTCCTTATGAATTGGATGTTACTTCTTTAATTTTGGTTTTCAGTTCTCCGCTTTCTATTCGTTTTAGAATGGATGAAAAACGTTTTGATGTTGATGGAACTTATAATGCAAGATATGAAGTCGTTAAAAAACGAATCGATAAATCGAACATTAAAGGAAGCAACGAAAGAATTACTGAAAAAGAGAAAATTACAATTGTGTATTCTCAAAACAGCGAAGAAGCAGAATATTTAAAATATATTAAATACTTACAGCACAAGAAAATTCTTGAACCTTCGATTGAGCAATTTGAAGTTGAAGATCTTCAGGGAGTTTCGGGCTTGAGAGCAATTCGTGTGAAAGTAATTAACAACATTTCAAACTCGAAAATTAAAAAAATAACCTATCAGGATTTATTAGATGAGCTCAACTAGATAGTTGAGCTTTTTTTTGCAGTTTTAAATTATTTAAACACATAGAAACATAGATTTTGAAAACCTATAAAAGGCATTTCATTTTTGAAAAAACATAGCTGTACTTCTACTAATTTATGCGCAAAACTTTGTCAAAGTTTCAAACTTTGACAAGGCTCTCAGCATTTTGATCTATGTGTGAGAAACTAGTTTCTTTCTCTATTCTTTTCTGAAATATAAAAAACTATGTTTCTATGTGTTTAAAATAGATCGAACTCAGTAATTAAATCGATTTAAAAGCAATCACAAACGCGATTACGGTTATGATAATTCCGACCATAAAAAAGTTATATGCAATTCGGAGTAAATTATATTTTCGCTGTAAAACCAATCCCAGATAATACAAATCTTTAATCATTGTCGAATACAAATAATCTCTGTCTTTCATCATTTCATTCATTGCCCAATCGTAATCTTCAAGAGGCATTTTATAGAAATTTCCAAAAAACATTAAATTCACTTTTTTAGCTTCTACGTCATCTCTTGTGAAAAATCCAGAAGTTACTTTTGGACGAGTAGAAAGAATCGCAAAAATAATCGTGATCACACTCGAAATCAGCATAATAAAAGTTGGAACAACTAAATGTGCATTTTTCGGACTGTCTAATTTTGGAATAATAGACGATAATGCAATCGAAATAATAATCGCATTTACCGACAATAAAATATTGGCTTTACTATCTGCAATGCCACTTAAGCGAGTATGATTTCCAAGCGTAACACGAAATAAAGTATCAATTCCGCGATCTGGTTTTTCGGCTTTCTCAGCTTTTTCCTTTTTTTTATTTTCTTCTTCGAGTGCGGCAGCGGCTTTCAATTCCTGTTTATTGATTTTTTTCTGAATTAATAATAGATTTTTTTCCTTTAAAGGTTGCCATTTTCTTAAGGCGTAATCTGTATAAAATCTGTGCTTATTCAATAAGAAATTTAAATTTTCTCTAGTCCATTCAGCATTTGAAAAACTAACTATGCCTGCATTTTTTAATTCCAGACGCAGCAATTCGCAAGTTGTAGCATATTCCGCTCCCATTAAATGCGCGTAATCTGCATCTCTGATAATTTTTTCTAAATGCGTTCTAGGCTCATATTCTTTAACTGTCGCCAAAATTAAACTTGAAACCAGTGCAATAAATTCTTCCGATTTTCCTTTTTCGCGCAAGAAGTCGGCAGCGATTTTTGTACTTGTCTTTTCATGGTTTTCATAACCTTCAATATATCCGGTGTCGTGAAACCAAGCTGCGACCAAAAGTGCCACTTTATCATCTCCTTCCACATCTTCTTTTTTACAAAGCTCTTTTACCGCATTAACCACTGTAAAAGTATGATTAAAATTATGGTAAGAATATAAATTAGAAAGTTTATCTTTGAGTAAATTACCGACAAAATCCTCGGATTGTTCTATTAGATTCATAAAGAATATTTTTATACCACTAAATTATGAAATTGTTTTTGGATAATCATTTTATTGCCAAGATTAAAAACTCATCATTAGCAATAATGTCACTATTCATTGTTTATTCCTGTGCAACGCGCAAACCGCAGTACGGAAAAAATGTTAGTGCCAACGAAACAGAAAACGCAACAGATACTATAAAAATTGCTCATACATTTTTTCTTGTTGGCGATGCTGGAAATGCTGACGAAGAACAAGCACAGCAAACTCTGGAACTTTTGCATCAAAAGCTAAAAAAAGCAAGTAAAAAATCGACCCTTATTTTCTTGGGTGATAATATTTATCCAAAAGGTTTTCCGAGTGACAAACATCCAGAAGACAAGGCTTTGGCAGAAACTAAACTGACAAATCAATTAAAATTAACCAAAGATTTTAAAGGAAAAACAATCGTAATTCCTGGAAATCATGATTGGTACAGCGGCATCAAAGGTCTGGAGCGTCAAGCAGATTTTGTAACGAAATATTTAAACGATAAAAAGAGTTTTCTTCCAAGAAAAACCTGCCCGATTGAAGATGTAAAAATTGACAGCACCACAACTTTGATAGCTGTTGATAGTGAATGGTTTCTGGAAGATTGGAACGATCATCCGACTATAAATGACAATTGCGAAATTAAAACAAGAGAAGCTTTCTTTGAAGAATTAGAAGGTCTTTTAAATAAAAACCAAGAAAAAACAGTTGTTTTGGCAATTCATCATCCTTTATTCAGTAACGGAACTCATGGCGGACAATTTTCATTAGAAAAACAATTATTCCCTTTAGAGCAAAAAATTCCGCTTCCGATAATTGGGTCTTTCATCAATTTATTGCGAAAAACATCTGGAGTTAGTCCGCAAGATATACAAAATAAACAATACACGATTTACACAAAAAGAATTAAAACGCTTTTACAGAAGCAGAAAAATGTAATTGTAGTCTCTGGACACGATCATAACTTGCAATTTATCAGCAAAGAAAATATTCAGCAGATTATCAGCGGTGCAGGATCAAAATCGGAAGCTGCGAGAGCAATAAATCCTTATGATTTTTCGTATGGCGGAAATGGATACGCAACATTGACTATGTTCAAAAGCGGCGATGCAAAAGTTTCTTTTTATGGAAATGAAAATAATAAAGAAAAACTGCTTTTTGAACGCGAAATTATAAAAGCCAAAGAAATTAACTGGGCTTCAGATATTCCAAATAAGTTTCCTGCAACAGTGACCACTTCGATTTATTCTCCAAAAATGACTCAAAAAGGAGCATTTCACAGATTCTTATTTGGTCAGCATTATAGAAAATATTACAGTCTTCCTATTGAAGCTACAGCTGCAACCGTTGATACTTTAAAAGGTGGATTGAAACCAATTCGCGAAGGCGGCGGACATCAATCTGTTTCCTTAAGAATGTCTGATCCTCAAGGACGTGAATACATTATGCGCGCCATGAAAAAAAGTGCGACAGTATTTTTACAGTCAGTTGCTTTTAAAGATCAATATGTAGTAAATGAATTTGAAAAAACATACGCAGAAGATTTCTTATTTGATTTTTACACTACTTCTCACCCTTATTCTTCTTTTGCAATTGGCGGAATGTCTGATAAAATTGGGCTAAGACATACCAATCCGATTTTATATTATGTTCCAAAGCAAAATGGTTTAGGCGAATTTAATGCAAGCTTTGGAGATCAATTGTACATGGTTGAAGAGAGACCTGCAGACAATCATTTGGATGGGAAAAATTTCGGAAAACCAGACAATATTATTGGAACTGATGAAATGATGCTAAATCTTCATAAAGATGAAAAATATGTTGTTGATGAAAAAGAATATATAAAAGCGCGTTTGTTTGATATTCTTTTAGGAGATTGGGACAGACACAGCGATCAATGGCGCTGGGCTGAATATAAAGAAAATGGAAAAGTAATTTACAGACCAATTCCTAGAGATCGTGATCAGGCTTTTGTTAAATATGATGGAGCTTTGCTTTCGCTTATCATGAATATGCCTCCGCTTCGTCATATGCGAACTTTTAAAGGCGACAGAATCAATGTGAAATGGCTTGGAAGAGAACCTTATCCAATGGATTTGGCATTTCTAAGAACTGCTCAAGAAAAAGATTGGGTTGAGCAAGCTAAATACATTCAAGAAAATCTAACCGATGCAGATATCGATGAGGCTTTCAAAAATATGCCTAAAGAAGTTCAGGACGAAACAGTTGATGAAATAAAAGCAAAACTAAAAAGTAGAAAAAAAGATCTTCAAAAGTATGCTCGCAGATATTCTGATGTTTTAAACAAAACAGTTATGATTGCTGGAACAGACAAAAAAGATAAGTTTGTTATAAATCATAATGTAAAAAAAGGAATTGAAATTCAGGTTTTCAGAGTTAAAAAAGAAGGCGATGAATTGGTTTTCACCAAAAACGTAACGGATAATAAAACCAAAAATCTTTGGATTTACGGACTAGATGATAATGACACATTTGAGGTAAAAGGAGATCAAAAATCTAGCATAAAAATTCGTTTAATCGGTGGTCAGAATAATGATACTTATAACATTGAAAACGGAAGAAAAGTTATTGTTTACGATTTTAAATCAAAAGAAAACACATACAATTTAGATTCTAAAACCCAAACACAGTTAACAGACGATTACGATGTTAATTTATATAATTATGAAAGGCCAAAATACAATGTAATTGCAGGGCTTCCAACGATTGGATATAATCCAGATGATGGCGTAAAAATGGGAGTTAATTTAAATTATACGGTCAATAATTTCAAACAGAATCCGTACACACAAAGACATATTTTTAATGCATTCTACTATTTTGCGACAGGCGGTTTAGAGTTTAATTATGCTGCGCATTTTCCAGGTTTGTTAGGCAAATGGGTTATTGATGTGGAATCTTTATATACCACTCCAAATTTTGCTATGAACTATTTTGGATACGGAAATGAATCACAATACGATGAAGATTTAGGAATGGATTATAATCGTGTTCGTATCAGAAAATTTAATGCTTCGGCCGCTATTCGTCACGTAGGAAGATTTGGAAGTGAATTCAGCATTCAGCCAATTTTCCAGAGAATGACAGTTGAAGAAACAGAAAACAGATATATAAATATTCCTGGAATTGTAAATCCAGTTGTTTTTGATAGTCAAAATTATGGCGGTTTGAAAGTTAAATATACTTTCAAAAATTCAGATTTTCAAGCAAAACCAACTTTAGGAATGTTCTTTATGATTGCTGGAACTTGGACAACAAATCTCGATCAGACAAAACAGAACTTCCCAACTTTGGAAAGTGCTTTAGGTTTTACACATAAAATCGATCATAATGGTAAATTGATTTTAGCAACTTATGTTAAAGGTAAAGCGATTTTAAATAATAACTACGAGTTTTATCAAGGTGCTTCTCTTGGAGGCGATACCGATTTACGTGGTTTTAGAAATGAGCGTTTCTTAGGAAATTCCTATTTTTCTCAAAGCTCTGATTTACGTTTGAGTATTGGAAAAATCCGCAAAACGATTGTGCCTTTTACATACGGAATTTTAGGTGGTTTCGACTACGGAAGAGTTTGGCTTGATGGTGAAGAATCAAGAAAATGGCATCAAGATTACGGCGGCGGACTTTGGCTGAATGCCATAAATGTTATTACGGCTAGAATTTCTTATTTCAAATCTCCTGATGAAATTGGAAGGCTGATTTTTGGAGCAGCTTATAGTTTTTAAAAAAGGTGCTAAGGTACTTAGATGTTAAGGTTCTAAGGTTTTCTACTCTGAGTTAAAAAAACAGCCCCGAATTCACGAATAATTTAATTAAAATTCGTGAATTCGGGGCTAATCTTTTCTTAGCACCTCAGTACCTTAGTGACTTAGAAGAAACTCATATACCTTTCCTCCTATTTTATTTGTTTTTTCGTCTGCTATAAGTAAGGTGTTGTTATCTTTAAAAACGATGGCTTCTTTTTGAGAAAAGTGATTTAGATTTAGTTCTGTTTGTTTTCCTTTATGAAATAAATCTCCTTTAAAATCTTTAAACAACAAAACTTTATCATGACTTAATAAGGCAACTTTTTTTCCGTCTGGGCTAATTGTTGCACTTGTCAGCACACAATGGTTGTAATTGTTACAAGTTTTAAATTCACCAATTCTTATTGCTTTCTGAGTTCCTGCAGCATTTTTTATTTTATAAATAAAAGCAGTTCCATCAAAACCTTTGCTTCTGTTTTTAGTGAAAAGATAGAAATAACCATTTTGTTCAAAGAAACCTTCAACATCATAAAACATTTCTTTTTTCTTTGGAGGAAATTCTGTTTGTTCTGGATATGAAAATGAGATTTTATATTCGGCTTTAGCTAAATCATTATTCAATTGATTTTTTGTGACTTTATAAATACACAAATCTCTTCTTTCGTTATCATTGTTTCCGAAATCTCCAATGTAGATATTTCCAGATTTATCTTTTGTAATATCTTCCCAATCGACATTTGCAGCATTTGAAATGGTGATTGTTTTAGCTAATTTCCCTTTAGAATCAATTGCGTAAATAGCGTTTTTATTTCCGCTGTCTTCCAAAGTGTAAAGAATTTTCGTTTCAGGAAAATAGGCAATTCCCGATACTTCTTTTAATTTTTTTGGAAGCGAATAAAGTTCCTTTAATTCAGAACCAGATTGTTTCTGGCAAGCTAATAAGACAATTGAACAGATAACTAGGAAAGTTTTTTTCATGATATTATTTTTTATTTTTTTGTCATCCTGAGGAACGAAGGATCGCACTAGAGATTGCGTAAAGTAATTCTCCAATCTTTGTAGAGTTACTTGTGTGATCCTTCGTTCCTCAGGATGACAATAGTTCTAAACTAAATTGGTGTTTTTAAAATTACGGATAATGAACTCAAATGCTGCGTGCATAACGTGTCCCATCGATTTTGCGTTTTTGAATTTCATATCGTTGGTATAACGGTACAATTCCATTTTTAATTGCAATAAATGTTCTGGCGTTGAAATGGTATCGTGGCACATTATATTCAATAATTTTTTAATTCTAGTTTCGGCAGAATGAATACGTTTTGCCAAAATTGCTCTTTCTTCATCTTTATATTGAATGATCGAACGTTCTTCTAATTTTTCTTTAATCAGTTGAATCATTGGGAAATTTTCCTTGAAAAACTGTGGACGATAAACTTTAAAATTCCCCTCGTAACATTGCTGATCAAAATCGATTGGACGAATTTTATAAACTACTTGATCAAAATCGTGAATTGGGACAATTACATAATTATAAGCACGCATATCTCCTAAAAGACGAATCATACATCGTTCGTTAAACTTAACGAACTCTTTTGCAATCTGCGCTTTTTCCATTTCACTGCATTTATCAAGCAGTGTATCCATAAAAACATCCCCCGGAATTCCTATAATATGTTCTTCGATCAAAGTATCTTTATAAACTAAAAAGTTGATTTTATCTGGCGAAAGAATATCTTCCAATTCTAATCCGTAAATACGCGAAGCATCAGCTTTTTTAATGTAAAAATGAACGTAGTTATCGTTGAGAATATTTCTCACTTTTACTCTAAAAGGTTTCGAATTCCCGAAAGTACAATAATCAATCGCATCGACATTTAGATACTGAATAATTTCACTGTTACCATCAGAATGCAGAAGCGAGTATATTTTTTTTAGATTTAAATCAATTTCATTGCGTTCAAATTCACCGTAATATACTCGAATCCAAAGCGTATCGTTATCATTTTTATCATACACATTGATTGAGCCCGAAAAACGAAGCAAATCATCATAAAACACAGAAACCTTAGAAATACGTTCGTATCTTTCTAAATAACTTAAAAGTGGCTGTGTTAAAGGATAAGAAGGTTTTTTTAAAACCATTAAAGGCTCGCTCATTTTGAATATCTTTATTACAAATTTACATCAATACGATTTAAAGTTAGACTTTAAAGTAACAAAAATCAACTTGCCTCGTCATACTAAAAACTAAAACCAGAAAAATTTGGAAACCATATTAACCATCGAGAATTTAAGTAAAAGATACGGCCGAATTCAGGCTTTAAAAAATGTATCTTTTCAAATACAAAAAGGTCGCGTTTATGGCATTCTTGGCCCAAACGGCAGCGGAAAATCGACTACTTTAGGAATTGTATTAAACGTTGTCAATAGATCGTCTGGTAATTATCGCTGGTTTGACGGCAATATTGAAACACACGAAGCCTTAAAAAAAGTTGGCGCTATTATAGAAAGACCAAATTTTTATCCGTACATGACCGCTGAGCAAAACCTTCAATTGGTTTGCAAAATTAAAAACATCAACTATTCTAAAGTAAATGAAAAACTAGATTTAGTGGGTTTGAGCGAAAGAAAAGATAGCAAATTCAGTACTTTTTCTCTAGGGATGAAACAGCGTTTGGCAATTGCTTCGGCACTTTTAAACGATCCTGAAATTTTAATTTTAGATGAGCCTACAAATGGATTAGATCCGCAGGGAATTCATCAAATTCGAGATATTATTAAAAAAATCGCTTCTCAAGGAACTACAATTTTATTGGCTTCTCATTTATTAGATGAAGTTGAAAAAGTTTGTTCTCAAGTAATTGTTTTAAGAAAAGGCGAAGTTTTATATTCTGGTCCTGTTGACGGAATGTCTTCAAACGAAGGTTTCTTCGAATTACAATCCAATGACAATTTAGCTTTGAAAACTATCTTGCAAGAACATCCAGCTATTGACAGAGTTTCTGAAGAAGACGAAAAAGTTTTGGTTTATCTAAAATCTGATTTATCAGCTTCAGATTTAAATCAGTTTTTATTTTCTAAAAACATTGTTTTAAGTCATTTAGTAAAACGTAAAAACAGTTTAGAAGCTCAATTTTTAGAATTAACCAAAAATGCTATCGCCCAAAAAAACTAAACCATGAAAAGACTTCTTTCTATAGAATTGCAAAAAATCTGGATGAACAAAGCCAGCCGTATTTTAACTTTAACTTATTTCATATTACTTTCTTTTATAGCGCTAATCGCTGCTATAAAATTTGATATTGGACCTTTTAAATTTCATTTGGCAGAAATGGGAATCTTTAATTTTCCTTTTATCTGGCATTTTAATACTTATGTTGCCGCTTGGCTAAAATTCTTTTTAGCAATTGTAATAGTTTCTATGATGGCAAACGAATACAGTTACGGTACTTTAAAACAAAACTTAATTGACGGTTTAAGCAAGAAAGAATTTATTTTATCCAAATTCTTAACTGTAGTTGTATTTGCCTTTATATCAACGGTTTTTGTTTTTATAATGAGCTTAATTTTGGGTTACTTTTTTTCTTCTTATACAGAATTGAGTATTGTTTTTAGCGACCTAGATTTTCTTTTAGCCTTCTTTGTAAAACTAACTGGATTTTTCTCTTTCTGTTTGTTCTTAGGAATCCTTGTAAAACGTTCCGCCTTTGCATTAGGTTTTCTATTGGTTTGGAGTATACTTGAAGGAATTGCTAGAGGTACTTTAGCATTTAAAATTTTCCCAAACAGCGATACTGATGAAAAAATCACACAGTTTTTTCCTTTAGAATCAATGTCAAATTTAATTGTAAATCCAGGTCCTAGATTATCTGTTGTTAAAAATATTGGTACGCAAATGGGAATCGAAACAGATAGCAGTTACGCTGTAGATTATTCTGCTATTTTAATCGTTTTAATCTGGACTTTTTTATTCGTTTATTTTTCTTACAAATTATTGAAAAATCGAGATTTATAGTATATTTGTTACTATGAGTCGTATAAGCAGTTTTTTAATTATTCTATTAGTATGTTTTTCATCTTTAAAGATGAATGCACAAGTTATAACTATAGATGATCAAAGAACTCCACAAGAGCTTATAGAAAATGTTTTAGTAAATAGTTCTTGTGCATCGGCTTCAAATTCAACTGGAAAAGGTGATACTTTTAGATCTGGAAAACAAAGCTTCGCTTATTTCAATAGAAACGGAAGCAATTTCCCTTTTGAAGAAGGAATTGTGTTAGCCACATCGACTGCTGAAACTGCTATTGGTCCTTTCGTTAGTAATCTTACGAGCAATGATAGTGACCAATGGCTTGGCGATAGTGATCTTGATCAGGTTTTAGGAATTAATTCTATAAACTCAACATTATTAGAATTTGACTTTATTGCTTCTGCAAATTCATTAAGCTTTAATTATATTTTTGCTTCCAATGAATACCAATACGATTATCCCTGTCAATATTCAGACGGATTTGCTTTTTTAATAAAAGAAGTTGGATCAACTGGACCGTATAAAAATTTAGCTATTATTCCCAATACAACTACACCAGTTTCCTCTGTAGATATTCGCCCAGAAATTAAACCCGGGACAAGGCCTGGCGGAATTTCTTATACAGGTTGTCCAGCTTCAAATGAAAGTTATTTTAATGGTTTAAACAATAATACAAGTCCAATAAATTACGCAGGGCAAACCGAAGTAATGACAGCCCAAACTACAGTAGTTGCCGGAAAAAAATATCATGTTAAACTAGTAATTGCTGATGATGATTTCAAATATTTAGAATCTGCCATTTTTCTGGAAGCGGGAAGTTTTTTAACGAAAATAAACTTTGGTGAGGATAGAACAATCAGCAATAACAATCCTGTTTGTTATGGCGAAAATTTTGTTTTAGACACAAAACTAAGCACTGCTGATTATACTTTTAAATGGTTCATTAAAGATGTTCCAACCAATACTTATGTACAATTATCTGGCGCGAGAACTTCTACTTATACCGTAATCACTCCCGGGGCATACAAAGTTGAAGCGACTTTAAATGGAACAACTTGTGCTTCAATAGGAGATATTAAAGTTGAATTTGCACCAGAAATCATAACAAGAAATACTTCATTATTGCAATGTGATGATGATACTGACGGAATTACAATTTTTGATTTGACTAAAGTCGCTAATATTATAAAAAATAATAATTCTGAAATTATTAATCAGGGTTATTATGAGACATTAGCAAATGCGCGAGCAAAAACAAGCCCTATTTTAAACCCAGAGAGCTACACTAACAGAATTCCTAATCAAACTGTTTTTGCAAGAATTGAAAACATTTATGGCTGTTTCACAACGCCCGAAATTGCTTTAAATGTTTCGACTTCTGTTATTCCCGATCAGTCGCCAATTGAAACATGCGATTATGACCAAACGTTGGATGGTTTATATCAATTTGATTTACAAGCAGAAGTAACTCCTCAAATCATGACAGGTCTTCCTTCTGGATTAGTAATAAATTACTTTTTGACAGCAAATGATGCGTTAAGGGAGACAAATCCGTTGCCAAATATATTCAGAAACACGATTCCGAATAGTCAGACTATTTATGCTCGTGCAGTAAATGGATCTGATTGCTATGATATAACACCTGTAGAATTGGTGGTTCATACTTTCGATCCTCCAAATTTTGAAGATGAAACACTATATTTATGCAAAGGTGACCAGTTAACATTATCAGTAGCCACTGGTTTTAAAAGTTACAATTGGTCAAATGGAGCTACGACAAACTCAACATTAATCAATACAGCTGGCGATTATTCTGTTATAGTCACCAATGCTAATGATTGTCAGAAAACAAAAAATTTCAAGGTAATTTTATCAGAACCTGCTTTAATTACTGCAGAGGTAAAAGATTTTTCTGGAAATGATAATACTGTGAAAATTCAATATACTGGTGTCGGAGATTACGAATTTTCTCTTGATGGAACTATTTTTCAAGACGATCCAACTTTTACTCAAGTAACGCCAGGAGCTTACAATGCAATAGCAAGAGATAAAAACGGATGTGGTTTATCAAATTCTTTATTAATATATGTTTTAGATTACCCTCGTTTTTTTACTCCTAATGGTGACGGTTACAACGATTTGTGGGCAATAAAAAACATTGATCAAATGCCAGATTACACTATTTCAATTTTTGACCGTTATGGAAAACTCTTGAAACAAATGACTCAAAATAGTACTGGCTGGAATGGAATTTTCAACGGACAGGAAATGCCATCAGACGATTATTGGTTTACTCTTTTATTTGTTAACGGAAAAAATGTAAAAGGTCATTTTAGTTTGAAAAGATAAACTTCAAAAAAAAACAATTTTCAAATTGCAATCTCTGAAATTCCAATCTCTGAAAATAATTTCATTTTAATAAAAAAAGAATCCCAAACTCCTTAACTGGAATTTGGGATTTTTTTTTATTAAAATGAAATTAGATTTTATATCTTTTTCTATCTGTTTCGCTTAAGTAAATTTTTCTTAAACGTAAAGATTTTGGAGTAACTTCAACATACTCATCTTTTTGGATGTACTCTAAAGCTTCCTCTAATGAGAATTTGATAGCAGGAATAATTCTAGCTTTATCATCAGCTCCAGAAGAACGTACGTTAGAAAGTTTTTTCGTTTTAGTAACGTTAACAGTCATATCGTCGCTACGAGTGTTTTCTCCAATAACTTGACCTTCATAGATATCTTCGTTAGGATCAACGAAGAATTTACCACGATCTTGTAATTTATCGATAGAGTAAGGAATTGCTTTTCCGTTTTCCATAGAGATTAATGAACCGTTGTTACGTCCAGGAATTTCTCCTTTGTATGGCTCATACCCAATGAAACGGTGTGCCATAATAGCCTCACCAGCAGTAGCAGTAAGTAATTGATTTCTTAAACCGATGATTCCACGAGATGGAATGTTGAATTTAATGATCATACGCTCTCCTTTACCTTCCATAGAAAGCATTTCTCCTTTACGGATAGTAACGAATTCAACTGCTCTACCTGAAAGATTTTCTGGTAAATCGATAGTTAATTCCTCAATTGGCTCACATTTCACACCATCAACTTCTTTGATGATAACTTGTGGCTGACCAATTTGAAGCTCATACCCTTCTCTTCTCATTGTTTCAATAAGAACTGACAAGTGTAATACACCACGACCAAATACCATGAATTTATCAGCTGAATCAGTTTCTCCAACTTTCATCGCTAAGTTTTTCTCTAACTCTTTTGTTAATCTTTCACGAATATGTCTAGAAGTAACAAATTTACCTTCTTTACCAAAGAAAGGAGAATCGTTAATTGTAAACAACATACTCATTGTTGGCTCATCAATAGCAATAGTTTGTAAAGCTTCTGGATTTTCGAAATCTGCAATAGTATCACCAATTTCAAAACCTTCAATACCAACTACAGCACAAATATCACCAGCAACAACTTGCTCAACTTTTCTACGGCCTAAACCTTCGAAAGTGTGTAATTCTTTAATTCTTGATTTGATGATTTTACCATCTCTTTTTACTAAAGAAATTGGCATACCTTCTTTTAAAACACCTCTTTCAAGACGACCAATAGCGATACGACCTGTGAATGAAGAGAAATCTAAAGAAGTAATCAACATTTGTGGAGTACCTTCTGAAACTTTCGGAGCTGGAACATTAGCAATAACCATATCTAATAATGGTTCAATGTTTTCTGTTTGGTTTTTCCAATCATCAGACATCCAGTTGTTTTTAGCAGAACCGTAAACAGCTGGGAAATCTAATTGTTCTTCAGTAGCTCCTAATTCGAACATTAGATCGAAAACTTTCTCGTGAACTTCTTCTGGAGTACAGTTTTCTTTATCTACTTTATTGATAACTACGCAAGGTTTCAATCCTAAATCAATCGCTTTTTGCAAAACGAAACGAGTTTGAGGCATTGGTCCTTCGAAAGCATCAACTAGCAAACATACACCATCGGCCATGTTCAATACACGTTCTACTTCACCTCCAAAATCGGCGTGACCTGGAGTATCGATAATATTGATTTTTGTTCCTTTATATTGAACAGATACGTTTTTAGAAGTAATTGTAATACCTCTCTCACGCTCTAAATCATTATTATCTAAGATTAAATCACCTGTGTTTTCGTTTTCACGAAATAACTGACAGTGATACATAATTTTATCAACCAAAGTTGTTTTACCGTGATCGACGTGGGCAATAATTGCAATGTTTCTAATAGATTCCATCTGTGATTTTTAATGGGCGCAAAGGTACACTTTATTTTCTAAAAAAAAACGTTTCTATCATAGTTTGCGTATATCCAATCAATTAGTTAATAGAAAACGTTAAAATATAGGCCTCAAAATAATATTAACATACGTTTACTTATTGTTAAATTAACTATATTTGAAGTGATGAAAAGTAAAACTCTCCAAATTACTCTTATTTATACAATCATCTCGATAATTATGGCGGTCATATGTCATAAATTACTCATCGCCTGCTTTTCTTCCTCAGAATATCTATATCTCTCTCTTTTAAAAGACATTGTATTCATATTAATTACAGGACTGATCTTCAGATTTATACTTGCAAAAAACGAAAAAAGGAGCATAACAATTTTTGAAAAGTTAAACAAAACCAACGAAGAAATAAAAGAATCCAATGAGAAATATGACATTGTAGCGAAAGCGACTAGCGATACTATTTGGGATTGGAAAATTCAAGAGGATAGTATTAATTGGAATAAAGGAATTGAAGGTGTTTTTGGTTACGATCCTGAAGAAGTGGGTAAAACTTCTAAATGGTGGTTTGACAAAATTCACCCGGAAGATAGTATCCGAATGTCAATAAAACTCTACTCTTTCATTGAACAAAAAACTGAAAAGTGGCAAGATCAATACCGTTTTAGATGTGCTGACGGAACATATAAATATGTTTTGGACCGAGGATTTCTCTTAAAAGATGAAAATGGAAGAGCCATCAGAATGATTGGTGCCATTCAAGATATTACAAAACAAAAAGAAGAAGAACAACGATTAAAACTTTTAGAAACTGTAATTACCCAATCTAAAGACTCTATTTTAATCACTGAAGCCAATTCGCCAGAAGGAAAAATTCCTAAAATAGTTTATGTTAACCCAGCATTTTCTCAGATGTCTGGATATCAGTCAAACGAAATAATCGGAAAATCTGCTAATATTTTTAAAGGCCCAAACTCCGATTCGGATGAATTAAAAAAATTATTGCGAGCCATAAAAAATGAGGAAGAATGCCTTATTGAAACAATTACTTACACCAAAAGTAAGCAAGAATATTGGGTACGTTTTTCCATGATTCCTATTTTTAACAACGAAGGAGTAATTTCGCATTGGATTTCAATACAAAGAGACATTACGGACGAGAAAAAACTCGAAACAGAAAAAGAACATCTAATTCGAGAATTAACTCAAAACAATAAGGATCTAAAACAATTCTCATACATCACTTCACACAATCTTAGAGCACCGCTTTCTAATTTAATTGGCCTCTTAAATTTAATAGAAGACACTCCAATAGAAAACGAAGAACTTCAAGAGATTTTGGCTGGTTTCACCAAATCAACCCATTTACTAAACGAAACCATTAATGACTTGGTAAAAGTTATCATCATTAAAGATAATCCTTCAATGCAAAAAGAAGAAGTATCTTTAAAAGAAGTTTTTGAAAATGTATTTAGCCAGTTATCATTTCAAATAGAACTGCACAAACCTATTATCAAACTTAAATTTGACAAAGTTCCTGAGCTTATCACAAATAAAGCTTACATCGAAAGCATTTTACTAAATTTGCTCACCAATTCCATAAAATACAAATCTGAGAATAGAAAACTTAAAATATCTATAACTGCAGAACAAATAGAAAACAGAACAATCTTAACCTTTAAAGACAACGGAATTGGAATTGATCTTGAAAGAAATCGCGACAAAGTGTTTGGACTTTATCAAAGATTCCACAATTACCCAGACAGTAAAGGATTAGGCTTGTATCTTGTAAAATCGCAGGTAGAAACAATGGGAGGAACAATTTCTATCGACAGCGAAGTCAACAAAGGAACTACATTTACAATAACATTTAAAAATTAATTATTATGCTTGAGCAGATTTTATGCATTGACGATGATCCAATCACATTGATGCTTTGCAAAAAAGTAATTTCAAAATCTTCATTTTCCCATGAAGTTATTACGGCTCAAAACGGTGAAGAAGCTCTTCATTACTTCAACATCTTGAAATACACAAACGACAAGACCAAAAGAAAACCCGAGTTAATCTTTTTAGATTTAAATATGCCAATTATGGGAGGATGGGAATTTTTAGATCATTTTACCTCTTCAGATTACAATGAATTCAATTCTGTTCCTGTAATTGTTTTATCTTCTACAATTGATCCAGAAGATTTAGCCAAAGCAAAAAAATACCCAATAATAATAGATTTTCTTTCTAAACCCATTACGCAGCCAATGTTAGAATATCTTAAAAAGAAAATAGAACCTTAAAAGTTCAAATTCCAAACACAGGATTAAATTAAGATTTAAAATCATAATCTTTTAAATAACAAAATTCCAAATTCCAATTTTATATATATTGGAGTTTGGAATTTATTTTTTATTGGAATTTTATTTCGGAAACAAAAAAAAAAGTCCTCTAAAAGAGGACTTTCTATATCTTACAAATTGTTTAATTACAATTTAGCAACGTGTTTCGTTAATTTAGACTTCAAGTTAGAAGCTTTATTATCGTGAATGATGTTCTTTTTAGCTAATTTATCAATCATAGAGATTACAGTTGATAATTTTGCAGCAGCATCAGATTTATCCGTAGCTAATCTTAATGCTTTAATAGCATTACGAGTAGTTTTATGTTGGTATCTGTTAAGAACTCTTCTTTTTTCGTTACTTCTGATTCTTTTTAATGCTGACTTATGATTTGCCATTTCTTTTAATTTTAGATGTAATAATTATTATAAATACTAGTTAAAAAAGAAAAACCTCCCACAATTGTAAAATCAATCACTTTGGTTTTAACTAATAAAACAAAAACCGAGACACCAATTTTTGTTTTACAAAACTTATTTACAACTAATTTTGTAGTCCGTAGGGGAATCGAACCCCTGTTACCAGGATGAAAACCTGGCGTCCTAACCCCTAGACGAACGGACCAATATTCTCCTAAGTTGGAAACTTTTCAATATGTAATATAACTTGTAGTCCGTGGGGGAATCGAACCCCCCTTACCAGGATGAAAACCTGGCGTCCTAACCGATAGACGAACGGACCGTGCTTCTGTATTGCGGATGCAAAGATACATCTATTTTTTATTTGCGCAACACCTAATGCAAAAAAATATATTTTTTTTTAATAAGCCTTAGCAAAAAGCACTCTTTTAGAAGATGGTTTACCAGTAAACACGCAGGTTCCCGCCTCTTCAACAGCGTCTAAAGGTATACAACGAATCGTTGCTTTTGTCAATTCTTTTATCTTCTCTTCTGTTTCAGCAGTACCATCCCAATGAGCAGACAAAAAGCCTCCCTTACCTTCTAAAACTTCTTTAAATTCCTCAAAATTATTCACTTGCGTAATATGACTATCACGATACTCAAATGCTCTTTTAAATAAATCGTTTTGAATCTGTTCTAGCAAATCATTTACATAATCAACGATTTTATCTCCTTGAACAACTTCTTTTGTCAAATTATCGCGTCTTGCCACCTCAAAAGTTCCATTTTCTAAATCTTTTGGTCCAACAGCAATTCGAACAGGAACACCTTTTAATTCCCATTCAGCAAATTTAAATCCTGGTTTTTGTGTTGTTCTATCATCAAACTTAACCGTGATTCTCAATTTTCTCAATTTAGCTGTTAATTCATTAACTGCTTCTGTAATTTGTTCCAGTTGTTCGTCTGTTTTATAAATAGGAACAATTACAACTTGAATTGGAGCTAAATTTGGAGGAAGAACTAATCCTTGATCATCTGAATGCGTCATAACCAAAGCTCCCATTAAACGAGTAGAAACTCCCCATGATGTTCCCCAAACATATTCTTGTTTCCCTTCCGCATTAGCAAACTTAACATCAAAAGCTTTTGCGAAATTTTGACCTAAAAAGTGAGAAGTTCCCGCTTGCAATGCTTTTCCATCCTGCATCAACGCTTCGATACAATATGTTTCATCTGCACCTGCAAAACGTTCAGTTTCAGTTTTAAATCCTTTTACAACTGGAATCGCCATGAAATTCTCTGCAAAATCAGCATAAACATTCATCATTTTTTCAGACTCTTCAATAGCTTCTGCCTTTGTAGCATGAGCAGTATGCCCTTCTTGCCATAAAAACTCAGCAGTTCTCAAAAATAAACGCGTACGCATTTCCCAACGAACCACATTTGCCCATTGATTAATTAATAAAGGTAAATCTCTATAAGATTGCACCCATCCTTTATATGTAGACCAAATAATTGCCTCACTCGTAGGTCGAACAATAAGTTCTTCTTCTAATTTAGCGTTTGGATCAACGATAAGTTTTCCTGGTCTTTCCTCATCCCCCTTTAATCTATAATGTGTCACAACAGCACATTCTTTTGCAAATCCTTCTGCATTTGTTTCTTCTGCTTCAAACATGCTCTTCGGCACGAATAAAGGGAAATAAGCATTTTGATGTCCAGTTTCTTTGAACATACGATCTAACTCAGCCTGCATTTTTTCCCAAATAGCATACCCGTATGGTTTTATTACCATACAGCCTCTAACTCCTGAATTTTCAGCTAGATCTGCTTTAACAACCAGTTCGTTATACCATTTCGAATAATCTTCTGATCTTGTAGTAAGGTTCTTACTCATATTATATTTTTTGGCACAAATTTTGTTTTATTCAATTTTAACTAAATAGTTTGACAAAACTAACTAATTTTGTAATGTGCAACAATAAAAAACACCACAGATATGAAAACTTACATTTCTCTCCGCCGAAACTCTAATCATTTTTACATAATTGGATTATTGAGTTTATTGCTAGCGTCGTGTGGTTCTTACCAAAATTCATCTTATTACGATAATGATGGCGTTTACGGTAATTCATCAAACAATCATGTGCAGGCTAACAGCACAAACAACCAATACAAAGATTATTTCAGATCATTGCAAGATGATAATCAGCCAACTGAAATATTTACCGATGTTGACAACTACACTAATTATTCTGAAAGCGACAGTACTCAAACTGCCTCAGTGGGTTATCCTGCATGGGGAAGTAGCAGTTCTGATGTTTCGGTAAATGTTTACTCTGACCCAACATGGTCATTCGGATTTGGAATGGGCTGGGGTTATCCTTATTATGGTTACGGATATTATGGATGGGGCTACCCTTATTACGGATGGGGCTACCCTTATTACGGATGGGGTTATCCATACTATGGATGGGGTTATCCAGGATGGGGCTATCCATATTATGGTTATTATGGAAATTACTCTTACAATTACGGAAGAAGAGGTTCTGCAGCATATTATGGAAACAGAAATTATGCATATAACAGAAGCTACAATACTGGTAGAGGATATGCAACAAATAGAAACTATACCACCAACAGAGGAAGCTATACAACAAATAGAAATTACACTACAAATAGATCTAACAGTTATACCGACTTTAGAAGATCTAACATAAATAGCAGAACATCAAGTCCAACATTTACTAATAGAAGAAGCTATACTAATGGTTCAGACTATAGCACTTACAGCAATAGAAGATCTTACAACAATAGCGGAAACACTACAACAAATAGAACTTACACTCCTAGCAACAACAGCGGATCAACGAGAAGTTACGCACCAAGTAGCTCATCACGATCAATGAACAGCAGTGGCAGCGGAGGAAGCATGAGATCATATAGCGGCGGCGGTGGCGGCGGTGGAATGAGATCTGGTGGCGGTGGCGGAGGAAGAAGATAATCCTTCCTCAGCAGAGTAAATTTCGAACTAAACCTTATCAAAATGAAAAAAATACTTTTCCTATTTATAACAGGACTAACTGTCAGCGCGTCATATTCACAAGAAGTTACAGACGCATTGCGTTATTCACAAGACAACTTAACAGGAACTGCGCGTTTTAGAGCAATGAGTGGTGCATTTGGAGCTGTTGGAGGAGATCTATCTTCTTTAAGCGTCAACCCAGCTGGATCTGCAATTTTCAACAGTAACCAAGTTGGAGTATCTTTTAGCAATCAGAATCTCAAAAACAATTCTAATTATTTTGGCACAGAAACTTCAGACAAAGAAAACTCATTTATCTTAAACCAAGCGGGAGGCGTATTTGTTTTTAAAGATCATAATCCTAATAATGGATGGAGTAAAATTGCAATTGGTGTAACATACGAAAACACAAATAATTTCAACAACGAAGTTTTCTCAGCGGGAACGAATCCCTTCAATTCCGTTGATGGTTACTTCTTAGATTATGCAAATTACGGAAATGGCGGAGCACCTGTTCCTCAGGAATTTGTTAATTTACAGCCCGGCGAAACATTAACAGATTTATATCAATTTCTAGGATCAAACTTGCCTAATGGCCAATACCCTAACCTATCTGGTTTTTCAGCACAACAAGCATTACTAGGAAAAATGGGACAGGTCATAAATATCGACGACCCAAGTAATCCCAATAGTGCATATTCAACAAATGTACCAAAAGACACGGATTACTACCAGACGAATGAAATTTACTCAAGAGGTTATAATAGCAAATTAAGCTTTAATATTGCAACATCGTACAAAGACAAACTATATTTTGGAGCCAATTTAAATGTTCATATAACTGACTATAGAAGATCTACAAGTTTCTATGAAGCTAACAATGGCGCTTTGCAGTCAGGTGCTACGATATCAGATTTAAGATTCAATAATGATTTGCACACTTACGGAAATGGTTTTTCTTTCCAACTTGGAGCAATTGGAAAAGTAACTAAAAACTTTAGACTTGGTGTAGCTTACGAATCTAATACTTGGTACGAATTATATGAAGAGCTTTATCAAAGCTTATACACAACAAGACAAGCTGCAGGTGGACAACCAATAAATGCTAATGTAAACCCTGATGTTATAAACGTATACGATTCTTACACTTTACAAACACCAGATAAATGGACCTTTAGTGCTGCGTATGTTTTTGGAAAATCAGGTTTATTAAGCATCGATTATGCTTTAAAAAATTATGGAAACACTAAATTCAAACCAACCAACGCTGGTTTTGGAGGCATCAACAGTGAGATTGACAATAGTCTTACTAGCACTGGCGAACTTCGTATTGGTGGAGAATACAAAATCAAACAATTAAGCTTGAGAGGCGGTTACCGCTTTGAAGGAAGTCCTTATAAAAACGGCACTACAATTGGAGATTTAAACAGTTATTCTGCTGGTTTAGGCTATAATTTTGGAACGACTAAATTAGATTTGGCTTATTCTTATTTAGAAAGAAAATCTAACGAAGCATTCTTAGCATCACCAGGTTTCACAAGTGGAGCTAATATTACTTCGAAACTAAACAATGTTACTATGACCTTATTATTTGAATTGTAACTAAAAATCAAAATAGATGATTGAGAATTTCCGTCAGGTTTTTATACTTGACGGATTTTTTTTACTCTTTTAAAACCTTTTTCTAAAAATTAGACTTAAATAATAACTAAAAGCAGAGTCAGCTTCATAAAAAACAGCTAAAACAACTTGAAAACTAGTGTTGTTTGAATAAAAAAAGTGTAATTTTGCACTCCAATTTATAAAAGTATGAGAACCAAGTCTTTAAAAAAGAACAAAATTAACGTAATCACTCTTGGGTGTTCAAAAAATGTTTATGACAGTGAAGTCCTAATGGGACAGCTGCGTGCGAATGGAAAAGAAGTTGAACACGAAGCTCCTGCAGAAAAAGAAGGAAACATTATTGTAATTAATACGTGTGGATTTATTGATAATGCAAAAGCAGAATCAGTAAATATGATTTTGGAATATGCAGATAAAAAAGACAGAGGACTTGTTGATAAGGTTTTTGTTACAGGCTGTTTATCTGAACGTTATAGACCAGATTTAGAAAAAGAAATCCCTAATGTTGACCAATATTTTGGAACTACAGAATTACCTCAATTACTAAAAGCTCTTGGAGCAGACTATAAACATGAATTACTTGGAGAGCGTTTAACTACTACTCCTAAAAATTATGCTTATTTGAAAATTGCAGAAGGATGCGACAGACCTTGCAGTTTTTGCGCAATTCCTTTAATGAGAGGTTCTCACGTTTCTCAACCAATTGAAAAATTAGTTAAAGAAGCTCAAGGTCTTGCTAAAAATGGAGTTAAAGAATTGATCTTAATCGCTCAAGATTTAACTTATTACGGACTTGATCTTTACAAAAAACGAAATTTAGCAGAATTATTAGAAGCTTTAGCAGCTGTTGAAGGAATCGAATGGATTCGTTTACATTATGCTTATCCTACCGGATTCCCGATGGATGTTTTAGAATTAATGAAACGCGAGCCTAAAATTTGCAATTATATTGATATTCCATTACAGCACATTTCAGATTCTATCTTGAAATCAATGCGTCGTGGTACAACTCAAGCAAAAACAACTCAATTATTAAAAGATTTCCGTGCTGCAGTTCCTGGAATGGCAATTAGAACTACTTTAATTGTTGGTTACCCTGGTGAAACTCAGGAAGATTTTGAAATCTTGAAAGATTTTGTTCAAGAAATGAAATTTGACAGAATGGGATGTTTTGCTTATTCTCATGAAGAAAATACTCATGCTTATTTATTAGAAGATGATGTTCCAGACGATGTAAAACAAGCAAGAGCAAACGAAATTATGGAATTGCAATCTCAAATTTCTTGGGATTTGAATCAAGAAAAAGTTGGCAAAGTTTTCAGATGTATTATTGACAGAAAAGAAGGTGCTCATTTTGTAGGACGTACAGAGTTTGACAGCCCAGATGTTGACAATGAAGTCTTAATTGATGCTTCTAAACATTATGTAAAAACTGGCGAATTTGTTAATATAAAAATAATTGAAGCAACAGAATTTGATTTATACGGAGAACCTGCTTAAATTTACACTAAACTATTGCTAACATTAGACAAACATACTTTTATGAAACCTATTCAAAACTTAATTCTTTTTGTTTTTACTTTATTCTGTTTCAACACTGTTTCAGCACAATATGGTAACGGATACTATAACAATGGTTATGGTAACGGCTACGGAAGAGGAGGCAGCGGAATGGGAATGGATAGAAGCATGATGGCTGGACAGGGACAGCAAGGTTCTCAAAGCAAGCCTAAAGAAACACCTCCAGAAGAAACTGCTGGAATTATTGTTGAACAAATGAAACCGCAAGTAAATCTTGACGAGCTTCAGGCAATTGCAATTACAAATGTTTTAGCAGACAGCATTAGAGAGCAAGGAATTTTATTGAAAAATGAAAGCAGCAGCCAAGATCAAAAAATTGAACAAATAAAAGCCTTAAGAGAAAGTACTGATAAAAAAGTTACCGCTTTTTTAAATCCAGATCAAGTTGAAAAATACAAAACTTTTATGGAGAAATTAAAAGATGGTAAAATGAATAAATCTAAAAAGAAAAAAGATAAAGAATCTAAAGAGTCTAAAAAAGAAAAAGATACCGAAACACCAGATACGAAAATTTCAGAATAATCGTTTTAACCTATAAAACAACGAATTATGGCAAAAAAACTTTTTTGTTATCTGCTCATAGCTGTTGTAATCAGTGCTTGTTCTACAAATCCGTATAAAAACACGGAAAAGGCATACGATCAACAGTTAAAAAATTTAGAAAACCAGATTACAAGTAAAGAAGCAAAAGCAATTCCAGCGGTTTCACCTGTTGTTATTGACACTTCTTACGCACAACAGCTGGGAATTATAAAAGACACTTTATCAAAAACAGGTTCTACTTATTTAGTAAACGGAATCAATACTGAATGGATTGGCACGGTTAATTTTAATTTAAGAAAACCTAGTTTCGTTATTATTCATCATACTGCTCAAGATTCAATTCAGCAGACGATAAATACTTTCACAAAAACTAAAACTCAAGTTAGTGCACACTACGTTATTTCTGAAAATGGAAAAGTAGTGCAGATGCTTAATGACTATCTTAGAGCATGGCATGCTGGAAATTCTACTTGGGGAAAAACAACAGATTTAAACTCCTGCTCTATCGGAATTGAGTTAGACAACAATGGTTTTAAACCTTTTACTGAAGCACAAATTAGCAGTTTAGTTGCTCTATTAACTAAATTGAAAAAGGATTATAACATTCCAACTCAAAACTTTATAGGTCATGCCGATATTGCTCCGGGAAGAAAACAAGATCCAAGTGCATTGTTTCCTTGGAAAACTTTAGCCGAAAAAGGATTTGGAATCTGGCCTGACGAAGTTTTAGAACCAGCTCCTTTTGATTTTAAAATTGAGCCGGCACTTAGAATTATTGGTTATAATACCAAAAATTTAACCGCAGCAATTCAAGCTTTTAAACTGCATTATATTCAAACTGATATCACCTCAGTTTTAGATAGAAAAACAATCGACACTATTTATTCGATTTATAAAAAACAGGTTCAATAAACCTCATCAAATTAAACTAAAAAGCGTTTCTAAAATTAATAGAAACGCTTTTTTTATTTCTCCGACAATATTAATATTCCTAAGAACTATTTATTTCTTTTTAGGAAAATACATTTATCTCGTTGGTTAAACATCTGTACATAATATGTAAATCCTATCGAATTCTATTGTATTAATAAAACATTCCTAAGGAACGAAGATCTCTTTTAAACAATAGACCCGACAGGTTTTAAAAGCCTGTCGCGTTTATTACGTTTTCAACTTGAAACATGAAACTTGAAACTTGAAACTTGAAACTTTAAACCTCAACTAAATAAAAAAGCTGCCAAAACATTAATATGTTTCGACAGCTCCAAAAAAAAAAAAAAATATCAATCTTTATCTCTTAGAAAGAGTATGTTGTAGCAATTAAAGCAAAGAAGCTTCCTCCTGTTGGTAACGCATCTTTATCTAAAAATATATCTTCAGAAGCTGCATCGTATCTTAGCTCAGGAATGATCGTTAACTTTCCAACTTTGTAGTTTAAAGAAACTGTATTAGCAAACACACTAGATCCTGACAAAGTTCCTAAACTTGGAGCTGCATCTTTAGCATCAAAATATTCCAGTCTGTAAGCTAAAAGCAATGATGGGCTAAAAGAATAATTAGCATATCCTACTAATGAAAACCATTCTCCATCTAGAGTACTGTCAAAATCATTAGTTGTTTTAGCATAAGTTGCATTTAATCCAAGTGCAAAACTATCACTAAGTGTTTTAGACGCAGTCAAATCAAATTGCGTTTTATTCTCGTCTGAAACTGGAATTACACTTCCTGGTATCGGGTTAGTACTTCCTGTTGTAAAATTCAAATAAGCACTTCCTGTATCACCAATATATCCTACTTGTCCAATGAACGTTTTTTGATAAGATCCCGCATCCATAGCTGATTTAAAATCAGTTGGATTTGTTAATCCTAACATAGCTGTAAATTTACCAGATGTATATTGTGCTTTAACCCCTGTGTTAAAAAATGGCCCATAAGAGAAAGCATAAGACATACTGTAGTTTTTATTATCTACGGCATCCAAAACTTCATAACCGATATGAGTTCCGAAGCTACCTGCTACTACTTTAAATTCATCTGTTAGATTGTATGTAAAGTATAATTGTTTAATTAAAAATTTTGCACTTGCATCTTTGTCTGGTGTTTCGTTATATGAAAATTCTGCTGCTCTTTTTCCGAAACCTAAGTCTACAAATACAGAAGCTTTCCCGAAAGTATGACTTGCTTCTATCGAAGCCATTCCTAACTCGAATGAATTTTGTGAGTTGGTAAAGCTCGTTAATCCATTCATCTGTTTTGAAAAATCATATTTATAGTACGCATCTGCAGAGCCTCCCCATGTGGTTGCTGGAGAAGCGGCAGCTTCATCTTCTTGGGCAAAGGCAAAAGAACTTGTTAACATCGCGGCTAAAATGTGAAATGCTTTTTTCATGTTTTAAATTGGTTTTTAGTTATTAATTGATTCTGGTTAGTTAATCGTTTATATATCTATTTAATAGTATAAGTCATTTCTAAAACCTTTCATGCGCCCTTCAAATCATCATCATTTTCATTAGCGAATTTATTAACTTTTGTATCATCAGAATAATTCAAAACTGCTTTTTTGACGTTTTAGGCGAAGAATTATGGATTACAAAAATTAAATCAACAATAATCATTATTTCATATTTATCGATATTTGTTTTTGAAAATTCAACAACGTATTTTTAGCTATTTACACAAAATAAAACAAGGTAAAAGTAAAAATTACTACAAAAATTCCAGTCAAAATAACCAAAAAACACTTTTTAAAAATACAACCCCTATAAAAAATAGGGGTATGACTAAAAAATAAAAATAAAACACAAAACAAACAAGATGAAAAAACCAAAAGCTTAGTACTACATTCGCAATAAAAAATTCCTACAAAAAATACTCTACAGAAAAAGCAATTTTACATTAAATCCTACTATTTTTTTAAACACAAAAACATGATAAAAACAAAAAAAAGCCCGTTCATTTAATTTGAACGGGCTTTCCAGAAAATGATCTAACTACACCTATTATTCTTTATTATACTTTCTTAAATATTCACGAACCTTAATTCCTGATTCTTTTAAATCTTCATCTTTCCATTTGCCTTCTGAGCTAGCTGATTTTTTTAAAATAGAACACGTTTCGTCTTTATCGGACACTGACCATGTAATCCAGCTTAACTTTTTAGACTCCATCCAATCTATATATTCTTGCCAGGCTTTTATATTAAGAGGACCATCACCTGATGCTTCCATTCCTGCCGATTCTGAAATAAATACTGGCAATCCACTTTTGATTGCCAAATCTGTTCTATCTCTTAACTCTTTGCCATGAGTCGCCGCATAAAAATGCATGGTATACATTATATTAGTATAATCTCTTATAGGATCTTCTGCTGCAAGATCAATATCTTGGTCCCAGTGCGGACATCCTACCAAAATAATATTATTCGGATCGTTTTCTCTTATTACTCTAATAACTTCTTCTGCGTAGTTTTTTACTTCCCACCAAGTTTCGTGATCTGGCTCATTTAATACTTCATATATAATATTGGGATACTTGGCGTACTTTTTAGACATCTCCTCAAAAAAGGCTTTAGCTTCTTTTAAATTTATATTATGGCTGTGCCAATCTATAATTACATAAATATCTGACTTTATAGCCCCTTTGATTACAGCCTCAATTTTTTCTTTAGAAAACTGCGGATCATTTATATAGGAGTAATCTCCAAGTTCGATTCCCATTGCGGCACGAACTACATTACAATTAAAGTCTTTTTTCAACCAACTTACTGCCTTTTCATTATAAAATCTCGGCCACATGCTATGCCATCCAAAACTTAGTCCGCGGAGCACGATGGGATTATTATTTTTATCCACAAGCTGCGTTCCTAGAACACTTAACTGACCATGTTGTTTTACAAATTGCGCCTTTGAAACGTTCACAATCATTAAAAGAAAAAAAGTAGCATACCAAAACTTTGATTTCATAACATATTTATTAAGGGATTAATTTTAAGGTAACAACGTCATGAGAAGCGATTTCTGAGCTAAAAGCTTTTTTAGTGTTTCCAACTTCTTTATTCTTCCAAAGGTCCTTTATTTTAAAGATTGTTTTGCTAAAATCTGCTTCATATCCAAAATCAGCATCTTTTATATTGTTTTTCTTCCAATCTAAATTGACCTTTTTCGAAGTTTCGGTTCTATTTATAAAACTAACTGCCCAAGCTCCATCAGAAAGTGGTTTTACCCATACTTCTACTCCGTCTAAGATAGCATATTTAAAGCCTTGAATTCCAAGCTTATCTTGATTTACAGCCAATAATTCTTTATTAGTTAAAATAGCCAGAGTCTCTTTAGACATTTTTCTGTAATCATTTCCAGTAAACAAAGGCGATGACAACATACACCACATTGCAAAATGCGATTTATCTTCGGTATCATTCATCTCGTTTCCAACTTCCATCATGTCAAAATCATTCCAATGATCTGGTCCTGAATATTTACGAATATCCTTTCTCATATCAGCAATTTTCATAAATCCCCAAGATGACCAATTTTCTGGATGTTTAAATTCACAGTCAAAACAAGGATAAATATCTCCCGAAATTCTCCAAAGATTCCCAACAGGTTTTCCCCATTCCCAAGGCTGATTATCTCCCCATTCGCAAAGACTAAAAACGATTGGTCTTCCTGCTGTTTTTAATGCATTACTCATTGTAGTATAAGCCTCTTTTGCTGTGATTCCTTCTGTATTACACCAGTCATATTTTAAGAAATCTATTCCGAGTTTTGCATAAAATCTTGCATCCTGATATTCGTAACCGCGTGTTCCTGGATAACCTGCACAGGTTTTTGTTCCTGCACAATTGTATAATCCGAATTTTAGGCCTTTACTGTGCACATAATCGATAACTGCTTTCATTCCGCTTGGAAATTTTTCAGGATCTGGCACTAAATCACCATTTGCATCGCGTTCGTGTGTCATCCAGCCATCGTCTAAAACAATATAATTGTAACCTGCAGCTGCCAAACCAGAAGAAACCATAATATCTGCCGTTTCTTTTACTAATTTCTCATCAATATTAGTTGCGAAAGTATTCCATGAATTCCAACCCATTGGTGGTGTCATTGCAAGTCCTTCAAATTTTCCGGCTTGCTGTTTATGCGTATTTCCTTGACCAAAACAAAAAGCAGTAAGACTTAAGGCGAATAATAAAGCTATTTTTTTCATCTTTTTTAATTTAATATACTTTAAAAAAATGTTCCCTAATCTTTCAATAAGGGAACATTTTCAGACTAACTCAAACAAATTATTTTTTTATAAAAATCCTAGGTCATCGATATAAATAATACTAGATGGAGTAATTGTGCCTCCAGAAAATTCTTGAATAAATACACTGTCAAAGTTTCCTCCAGGTATAAGATCTGGATGCAAATCTGAGATAGGAATTGAAATATTATTCCACTGTCCTGGTATTAAAGTTACCGTAGTACCTTTACTAGAATCACCTGTATCACTATTTATAGTCACCATAATTTTAGTACTCTCAGTAGGGAAAATAGACATTTTAACAAATTGATAATCGGCAGTATTCAGAGCTAAATCAGAATGCATGAAAAGTCCACTCCAAGACTCAGCAACTTTTTTAATTGCATGAGTTCCTCTGCTTACATTTTCTGTGCTTTCCCAGGTGATATCGCCTCCCCAGCCCCAGCCCCATCCTTTCAATGAGTCTTCGTATAGTAAATATTTAAGACCTATACTGCTTGCTGCAGATACTCCAAATTCAGTCTCTACTACAATAAGAGCATACGAATCAAAATCAGCTGGAACAGTTGCTTTTATTTCTGTTTTAGATACTGCTGTAAATGTAGCTTCAGTAGATCCGAATTTTACACTTTTAACTTTCACAAAATTCTGACCTGTAATTGTAATAACATCTCCTGCAGAAGCCAATACTTGCGATAAGCTCGTGATTACTGGAGCTGGCGGAGTTAACTCAATTACATTGCTTAAAACATTTACAAAACCATTTGTTGCGTAATAGTCTAGTCCTGGCGCTTCTTTATCAGATCCGTTTACTTTTAAAACACCATTAGTTACATTGATGCTTAATAAGTATAAATCGGGATTTACTGCATTTGCCATTGTAGCATAATCGCCTGTTGTTAAATAATCAGCTTCAACGCCTTCAAGTTGACCTACTCTTTTCTTAACACCTTTAACAACATGACTTAAAACAAGTTGCTTTAAATCATCTACAGGAACCAAATTAATATCTGGATATCCTAAATCATTTACATAACCATTATCTACCAAGTAAGTAGAAAAAGTCGCATCATTAGGAACAAAATAGGTATAATCGTCAGCTGTATTTAATGTCGATTCTAAGCCAGCTAATTCTATTGCTTTTACAAACGTAGTTAAATTACTATTTGCCAGAAGCAATCCGTATGCTGTGTTATAATTTTGCTGTGCTCCTCCTATATCTGGAATATCATTATCGCAAGAAGAAGCCGCGACAACCAAAAAGACACATACAGCAATATGTTTTACTTTATTATATATATTTTTCATAAATTCTCTTTTAGTTTTTAATTATGGATCTCATTAGGGATAAACCTTTCTTATCCGTCACAATTATTTTAACACCAATCCAATATCATCGATAAATAAATTGTTTCCTCCAAAACCTCCAGTTTCCTGAAAAGTCACTTCTGTTAACTCAGTCGGACTTCCAACACTTGAAATCGGAATCTCTAAATAAGTCCAGCTTGTTCCGAATTTAAGTGCATAAGTAGCTCCATAATTACCATTGATAATTGCTGATATCGAACCTGCTTTCTGCCCTTTAATATTGATGCGGATCGCTTTATATTTAGAAAGATCTACTTTAGATTTATCAATACCAATGTATAAACCATCCCAATCTGGTCCAGAAGTCCAGTTGATACATTTTGTACCTTGCGATGAGTCTTTATCATAAGCAATATCATAATGATTAGTTGCTGGTCTCCAAAGTCCATTGTAACTCATTAAACTAGTGTAAGCATCGTCGTAAATCGCAGAACCTAAAGACTGACCTGCAACAGTTGTACCCGATACGTTAGTTATCGATAAGCTTTTATATTGAATATTATTCGGCACCTGCACTTTAATCTCTGTCAATGTAGACGATATCGGTTCAACAGCAGTTTCACCAAAATTTACCACAGGATGTAAAAAGTATTCTCCAGTAATCGTAATTATGTCTCCAGGATTTGGGTTAATTGGAAATCCTGTAATATTAGGACTTGGAGGTCTGATAGCCACTTTATAGTTCAAAGTTCCAATATTAGTAACGATTTTCATTTCGTCCATTTCGTTGTAATATGGCGTTTTTTGATCCACTAACACAACGATTGCATTATCTGTTACCATTGTTGGATTAAAATAAGATTCCATTCCATTAAACGAAATTGATTTTAACGTAGCAAAACCAGATCCTCTAATGATATAATAATTTCCTGCGTTAATAATATCTGTAGCAACATCAACTTGTCTATCTCCTTCAACCAAAGGATCGTCAATAACAGATCTACTAATTCCTGTTACCGCAAGCTTGCCAGCAGAATCTCCCGAGTCATCTGAACAAGAAGCGAACAGCAAAATTGAAATCGAAGCTAAAAAATACAACTTCAATAACATTCTATTTTTTATATTTTTCATAGTGATTTACTTTTAAAAAATTAGTTAAAATTGTAAGGAACCGGTGCCTCTTTCAACTTTGGATTTTTTCTAACTTCGATATCTGGTTTTGGGTAAGTAAAATCAGTTGGAGTTGGTGTATAATGCATTACTCCCTGAGAATCAAAACCTCTATCTTGCTGAGAAATGATATTGATTGCCTCTTGACGCGGAAGTCTTCCTAAATCAAACCAAAATTCTCCTTCAAAAGCAAATTCAACTCTACGCTCATGAAATAAAGCCGCTTTTGTTAAAGGCACATTTGTTCCTAAAGCTCCAAGACCTGCTCTAAGTCTAACTTTATTATAAGATTCTTTTGCTGCAGCATTTGTAGTTTCATCAGCTCCTGCCATAATTGCTTCTGCGTGAATCAACAAAAGATCTGCATAACGCATAATGTAGTTACAATTATTCATACCACCCCATGAATCAGCTGGTCCAGTTTCACTAGTCGCTTGACCCACAACATATTTCTTAACCGCTGCGCCAGTATTAGCCAATACATCTCCGTATTTGGCTTTATCCATAACAAACCCCACTTCTCCGTCAGCTTTCATATTAGGATAAGAATCTCCGTAAATCATAAAAGACTCTTTTCTTCTTAAGTCTCCAATTTCAAAAGCATCCTGAACATCATTACTTGGCACATAAGTAGCACCGTATGAAGCATTATCATTTAAAATATCCAAACCATATTGAATATTCGAGAAATTTCCTCCTCCATACGTATTAATAGCACCAGACCATTGCCAAGAATAAATAGATTCTTCGTTATTGTTTTTGCTTGTCAAAAATAAATCTGCAAAATTTGGCAACAATCCAAACTCACCAGAATTAATCACTTTTTCAGCCATTGTCTTAGAATCTGAATATTTTTTCTCATACAGATAAACTTTAGCTAAAAATGCTTCAGCAGAACCTTGAGTTACAAAAATATTATCACCACTAGCAGATCTAGATCTAATTTTTGATTTTAAATTTGCTGCCGCGAATTTTAAATCGTTTTCAATAAATGTATAAACGTCTTCAATTCTATTTGTATTCACTAAAGGATCTTTTGCTAAAGCTAAATTATCCTCAATAATAGGCACAGGCCCATATAAACGAACTAGATAGAAATAAGCGATCGCTCTAAAGAAATGTGCCTCTGCAATAGTATTTTTAATTACAGCACTGCTCACATTAGCAGTAGCATTACTTTCAATATTATTAATTAAATTATTCGATTGTGCTACAATAGCAAAACAAGCTCTCCACGGATCAAGCAAAATCGGACTATCAGAAGTCAATTTAAACTGAATCAATTCCGGTCCATCTGCATATGCTAAACAGTTTCCTGATGATAACTCAGACAAAGCATAGAAATTTTTAGTATAATAAGGAGCCCACATCGCGCCATACATACCATAGGTAGTTCTAGCTACTTGTTCGTCACTATTATAAAACTGGTCACTGCTGTAACTATCTTCAGATGGGCGATCCAAGAAATCTTCGCTGCAAGAAGTAGTTGCCAAACCTAGTGTTAAGAATAAAACTAAGGTCTTTATATTGATATATTTTTTCATAAGAGTAGTAATTAAAATTCTAAATTCAATCCAAAAGTGAAACTACGATTGGTTGGGTAACGGCCAGAATCAATTCCTGATAATAATGCATCTTGGTTATATGACCCAACCTCTGGATCATAACCAGTATATTTAGTAAATGTGTAAAGATTTTGGATACCTAAGTAAAATCTTAATTTACTAATGTTCGCTTTTGAAATAACATCAGAAGGCAAGTTATACCCTAAAGTTACTTGTTGAATTCTTAAGTAAGATCCGTCCTCTACATAGCGGTCAGAGATTGCGATATTTGGATGTCCGTCTGCACCGTCAGGTCTTGGATATTTTGCATCAACATTATCTGGCGTCCAAAAATCTGCAGCTTCTGCCAATTGATTTTCATACAAACGTTGGTTTTTAGTACCAGCACGTCTCGTTAAGTTCATTACTTTATTACCATATGACCCTTGTAAAAAGACTCCCAAGTCAACATTTTTGTATTTAAAAGTATTATTGAAACCATAAGTAAACTTCGGCGCAGGATTACCTATATAAGTTAAATCCTTGTCATCAATTAAACCATCTTTATTTTGATCCACATACTCAACATCTCCTAATTGACTTTTCACAGCTTTATTTCCTGTGTAAGGAATAGGTGCATTTGCTAATTGTTCATTAGTTCTGATAATTCCAACTGCCTGATATCCGTAAAATTGACCTACAGGCTGACCTACAACAGTTTTAGTTACCGCTTTAGTAGTGTAGTCATTAAGCATTACATCTTTTGTCAAATCAAAATTATCTTGTAAGCTCAACAGTTTATTTTTATTTGTAGAGAAAATCACTTTTGAATTCCAAGTAAAATCTTTTCCAAATTTATTATTGTAATCTAAAGTCATCTCAAAACCTTGGTTTCTTAAGCTTCCTAAATTTACATTAGGCGCTCCTAAACCTCCTTGGTAAGCATCTGTACCTGTAACATAATAAGGTAATGGCAGAACAAATAAGAACCCTTCTGACTCTTTTCTGTACACGTCAAATGTTGCTTGAAGTTTTGAATTGAAAAGTGTAAAATCTAAACCGAAGTTAGTTTGCTTAGAAGTTTCCCAAGTTAAGCCAGGATTTGCAATGTTATTAACAGTAAAGAAATTCCCTAGTGCCGATTTTATTGCGCGAACTGTACTCATATAACCTGCACCTCCAACATTTTGGTTTCCAGTTTCACCATAACCTCCTCTAAATTTGATATTATCGATATACTGTTTAGTCCCTTCCATAAACTTTTCGTTTGAAAGTTTCCAATAACCTGAAAATGATGGGAAGTAACCCCATTTTTCGCCAGGCCCAAAATTAGAACTTCCATCAGCTCTCATTGTCACCTGCAAACCATATCGATTATTGTAATCGTAATTGAAAGTTCCAAAGAAAGAGTATAAAGCAGAGCTTCCTTTATATTCTGAAGCTACAAGAGTATCAGGATCTCCTAAACTAATAGAATGAATATCATTACTTAACAAACCAGAAACTGATTGTGAATTTCCATTCCAATGACTATCATTAGCTTCTTGACCAACCAAGACATTAAAATGATGATCACCAAAATCCGTTTTATAAGTTAAAACGTTTTTAATATTCAGACCATACCAATTGTTAGCTCTCTCTGTCAGCATATTAGTTTCTCTAACCGCCGCACCCCATTTGTATGTAGGCTGAAACGCTTCAAAACTATCAATATTCGTAGAACCTCCAAAATCAAATCGATAATCAAGACCTTTTGCTAATCTAAAACTGGCATAAAAATTTCCTAAGAAATTCTTTTTAATCAATTTGTTAGTATTCATCAAAGCCGAAGCAACTGGATTAATCCAAACTCCGATTGATCCGTCCTCTGGTGGACCAGCATAATTTCCACTTGTATCTTTTACTGCAACATCTGGAGTAGATAAAATAGAAGTACTAATAATACCATTACTTGCTCCATTAATTGTAATATCTTCATTTGTGATCCCTGTTCCAATAGAAACTCCAACAGTTAGCCAATCTTTTATTTTGGCATCTACATTAGTCTTAAAATTATATCTCTTAAAACCTGAACCAATAACAATACCCTCTTGATTTACATAACCACCAGAAATGTAGTAATTGATACCTTCTTTCCCACCTGAAAATGAAATCTGATGATTCGTCATTACAGCTGTCTTATAAATCTCATCTTGCCAGTTTGTCCCTTTACCCAAAACAGACGGAACCGCAAACTCATCTCTCGGCGCTACACCATAAACAGCCGCTAACGCATTTTGCTGTGTTGCATATTGGCTCAAAGTCATTGTATCCAGTAAACGAGTTACATTCTGAACAGATAAAAACGAATCAAAAGAAATTTTCCCTGTACCTTTTTTTCCTCTTTTTGTAGTAATAATTACAACTCCATTCGAGGCTCTAGAACCATAGATTGCAGTTGCAGAAGCATCTTTCAAAATATCCATTGTTTCGATATCATTTGGATTTAAAAACGCTATTGGACTAGATGCTACGTTTCCTGTATTTGCGCCTAAATAACCTGTTACAATAGAACCTCCTGTATTAGTATTAGAAGCATCTCCAGAAATTGGAATACCATCTACAATATACAACGGCTCATTAGTTCCAGATATAGAAGTCGTTCCACGTATTTTTACAGAGACACTACCTCCAGGCTGACCAGAGTTATTCGTAACCGAAACCCCCGCGGCACGTCCTTGCAGTAATTGATCGACAGATACTTGTGGAGAATCTGCAATATCTTTGGCGCCAACTGTAGAAACAGCTCCCATCAAATCTTTTTTCTTCACACTTCTATATCCAACGTTAACTAGTACCTCACGTAAATCTTCAGCACTCAATTTCAGAACAACGTTGATTGTTCCTCCGTTTTTAACATTGATTGTTTGGGCAACATAGCCAATAAATGAAACCGAAATAGTAGAATTTGCGGGTGCTTCAATGGAATATTTTCCATCAAAATCTGTAGAAGCAGTCTTTTTTGAACCTGCAACCACTATGTTTGCTCCTGGTATAGACAGTCCTTTCTCATCAGAAACTGTCCCCGAAACCTTCACCTGAGCCATAATAAAATTACTGCTCAGCAACAAAAATAATATCAAAGGAACGGCTCTGTGGTTAGCCTTCCAATGAATGAAGCTAGTCATTAGTTTTTTCATAATAAATGTTTGGTTAGTTTAAATTTGTTTTATTGCATAATCCAAAAGTAAATTGTCAGGGGTAATTTTTACTTTCAAATTATTTAACAAATCTATAACAGAGAGGATTATCAAATCGATAATATTATATCATTTAATGATAATATTTTTACTTTAAGCGCTTAAAAAAACATATATGAAAATAAAATCATATAAAAATTAAATTATTCGCAAAGACAATACTCAAAAAGAACCTAAACAATGAATAAAAAACAATGAAATCTCAAAAAGCAAACGTTTTCGTTAAAAATAATATTTATCAGTGATAAAAAAGTATCACTATAAAATGCGCTTCAAACCAGAAAATTCTTCGCGATATTGGCTCGGTGTGCAGTTTTTTGTCGCTTTAAAACTACGATTGAAGTTTGCTATGTTATTAAAACCAGATTTAAAAGCAACTTCAGAAACACTCATGTCTTTTTCAACCAGCCAGCGTGCCGCATAACCAATTCGAATATCATTTATATAATTGACAAAAGTCTTTCCTGTACGTTTTTTAATAAATCGGTTAAAAGAAATAATCGACATACTCGCCACATTTGCAACATCTTCTAATGTAATTTTTTCAGCAAAATGTTTTTGCACATATTCATAAACCAATTTCATTTTATCATAATCATCAAACGTATCATAATCTACCGTATAAGTAGAAAGTAAGCGCTGATTTCTAGAATTTGCTAAATCATATAATAAAGAAGTGATTTCCAAAAAATAATCCATGCCGTCTAGTTTTGAAAGCCTAACAAGTCTTGGCATCAATTCTTCAGCAGTTTTTTTTGAGAATAAAATTCCGTGAATAGATCTGTTAAACATATCTCGAATCGGATTCATAATACGTCTTGACAATAAAGATTCATGAAATAAATCATTATGAAACTGAATTGTTATTTCGTGTATCTTTTTACTCGTACATTTATTTAATTCCCAGCCGTGATATAAATTCGGGCCAATCAAAACCAATTCGACATTATCAATTTCTTCAATATTATCTCCCACAACCCTCTTCACTCCTTTTCCATTTTGAATAAAATTGATCTCAAATTCCGGATGATAATGAACTGGAAAATCAAAACTGTCTTTTACTCTATCGAAAACCAAAAAGCTGTCGCCCGCAGCAAGCGGAGCAATTTCTCTATAAAAATTTTTTGCAGTACCCATCTTAAAAACTATTTTCAGGAAAACAATACGTTTGTTTTTTGACTGCAATAATATGATATATAATTGATAAAATAATATTAATTACACTATAATCATCCGTTTATCTTTGAAAAAATTAATTATCATTTCTTTAAAAAGAAGATTAATAATAAACATTAATCATTTTTAATTAAAGATCTTTTTATAGTTTTAATAATTTTAACAAGAATATCATAAGGATTTTTCGGACTGATAGTAATCTTATTTTTAAAACTGTAAACCATTGTTTATTGTGCTTTTAGCTAAACAACAAACTAATAATTTCTCAATGAAAAAACATTTTTTAACGCTTTTGACCGCAACTATAATAAGCAGTTCTTGTATATCTCAAAAAAGTGCAAGTAATACTAATTTGTCACTTTCAGATAAAAAAGCAACAACAGAAACAAAATCTTTATATAAAGAACTTAATATTTTAACTCAAAAAGGATTTTTATTCGGGCATCAGGATGATTTGGCTTACGGCGTAAAATGGAAATATGAAGATGGCCGAAGTGATGTAAAAGATGTTGCTGGAGATTATCCTGCCGTTTATGGATGGGATATTGCTGGTTTAGAAAATGACAGTCCAAATAATATTGACGGCGTTCCTTTTGCCAAAATGAAACAATATATTATTGATGCAGATGCAAGAGGCGGAATTTCAACTATCAGCTGGCACTTTGATAATCCTGCAACTGGAAAAAATGCTTGGGATAATACCAAAAATTCTTTAAAAACGATTTTGCCTGGAGCAGAAAATCATAAAAAATTCACTTCTTGGTTAGATAAAGCAGCTGCTTTCTTTTTGTCTTTAAAGGATAAAAACGGCAATAATATTCCAATTCTTTTTAGACCATTTCATGAGCTTACAGGCGGATGGTTCTGGTGGGGAAAAGGAAACTGTACTCCAGAGGAATTTAAAACAGCTTGGAAATTCACTTTTGATTACCTTCAGAAAAAAGGTGTTCACAACTTAATTTATGTTTACAATACAGGTGGTTTTGGCAGTGAAGCTGATTTTTTAGCCAACTATCCAGGTGACGATTACGCTGATATTTTAAGTTTTGACAGTTACCAAAATAGTAATGATCCGGATGGTCAAAAATTTATTAGCGAAGTCCAAAATCAATTTAAAATATTAAATGAAATCAGTCTAAAAAAACATAAATTGATGGCTTTGGCAGAAGCTGGTTATGAAGCAGTTCCAGACTCAAAATGGTGGACAGGAACTTTATTAAAAGCAATTGGAGATTACAAAATTTCTTATGTGCTTTTATGGAGAAATCACGGCTGGCAAGAAAAAGAACAAAAAATGCATTACTATGCTCCATTTTCAGGTCAGGTAAGCGAAAAAGATTTTATCGATTTTTACAATCTTGACCAAACAATCTTTGAGAAAGACATTCAGAAAAAATTAAAATAATTGCCCCAAATAAATTACAACCTTAAAAAATAACCAATGCACGACAAAATTAGTTTAAAAGAAAAAATCGGTTACGGACTTGGAGACGCTGCTTCATCTATGTTTTGGAAAATTTTCAGCATGTATCTGCTATTTTTCTACACCGACGTTTTCGGATTGGCGCCTGCTGTAGTTGGAACCATGTTTTTAATTACTAGAATCTGGGATTCTTGCTTCGACCCGATCGTTGGAATTCTAGCTGATAGAACAAAAAGCAAATGGGGGAAATTTAGACCCTATTTACTTTGGGTAGCGATACCTTTTGCCGTGATTGGAGTTTTAACTTTTTACACTCCAGATTTTGACGAAAAAGGAAAAATCATCTATGCTTATGTTACATATTCACTGATGATGATGATTTATTCTTTAATCAACGTTCCTTACGCATCGCTTTTGGGAGTTATGTCTTCTGATCGAAAAGAAAGAAATACACTTTCTTCTTACCGTATGGTTTTTGCTTTTGGAGGAAGTCTTTTAGCGCTTTGGTTAATTGAGCCTTTGGTAAATTATTTCGGTGGAAATTTAAATTCAAAAACAGGTTGGCTTGCCACAATTGCCGTTTTCGGATTAATTACAACCATCTTTTTCTGGGCTTGTTTTTTATTCACAAAAGAAAGAATCAAACCAATTGCAGACGAACAAAATAATCTAAAAGAAGATTTAAAAGATCTTCTAAAAAATAAGCCTTGGTGGATTTTACTTGGAGCAGGAATTGGAGCATTAGTTTTTAATTCTATTCGTGACGGTGCAGCAGTTTACTATTTCAAATATTATGTAAGCAGTACTATAAACTTCGATTTTTCGCTTTTCGGAACCGATTTCCACATGACACCAACTTCAATTTATTTGGTTTTGGGACAAGCAGCAAACATCATTGGAGTTATTGCCGCAACACCAATTGCGAATAAAATTGGTAAAAAGAAAACTTTCTTCGGAGCAATGGCATTAGCTGCAATTTTAAGTCTGGTTTTCTATTTATTCGGAAAAGAAGATATTTTCTTAATCCTGAGTTTCCAAGTTTTAATCAGTATTTGCGCAGGGTGCATTTTCCCATTAATCTGGTCAATGTACGCAGATAGCGCAGATTATTCAGAATGGAAACAAGGGCGAAGAGCAACAGGATTAGTTTTCTCTGCTTCTTCGATGTCACAAAAATTCGGATGGACAATTGGTGGTGCTGGAGCTGGATGGCTTTTAGGATATTACGGTTTTCAAGCCAACGTTGAACAGACTGCAACAGCTCAAAACGGAATTCAATTAATGCTGAGTATTCTTCCGGCAATTGCCGCGGCAATATCAGTAGCTTTTATAGCATTTTACCCATTATCAGAAGATAAATTACAAATTATAGAACAGGATTTAAACGAAAAGAGAGACCAAAATCATTAAAAAAACAGATACAGAAATCAATTGATATGACAACGATAACATCTTCAGCCACTTTTCTAGAAAGAAAATCGGCATTAGAAAAACAACATAAAACACTGCTTGAGCAAAAAAACACGCCTCAGGAAATTATTGGAAACGGAATTTATGACCGTTACAAAAATCCTGTTGTAACTGCAGCGCACATTCCGTTAAACTGGCGTTTTGATTTTAACGAAAAAGCAAATCCATTTTTACAAGAAAGAATTGGCGTGAATGCAGCTTTCAACGCTGGAGCAATGAAATGGAATGGAAAATATTTATTGGCTGTTCGTGTGGAAGGAATCGACAGAAAATCTTTTTTTGCTATCGCCGAAAGTCCAAACGGAATTGATAACTTCAAATTTTGGGATAAACCTTGCGTGATTCCACAAACTGAAGAACCAGATACCAACGTGTACGATATGCGTTTAATTCATCACGAAGACGGTTATGTTTATGGAATATTCTGTACCGAAAGAAAAGATCCAAAAGCTCCAAAAGGTGATACAAGTTCGGCTGTAGCCAATGCTGGAATCGTTCGTTCTAAAGATTTAGTAAACTGGGAAAGACTTCCTGATTTAATTTCGAATACAGGACAACAGCGAAATGTAGTTTTACACCCAGAATTTGTAAACGGAAAATACGCATTATACACACGTCCGCAAGATGGTTTCATTGATGTTGGATCAGGTGGCGGAATTGGTTTAGGTTATGTTGACGACATGACAAATCCAGTTGTAAAAGACGAAAAAATCATTTTTGGGAAACAATATCATACCATTTATGAATTGAAAAATGGCTTGGGTCCTGCTCCAATTAAAACTTCAAAAGGCTGGTTACATTTGGCACACGGAGTTCGTAATACTGCTGCGGGATTACGCTATACTTTGTACATGTTTATGACCGATTTACATGATATTGCAAAAGTAACACACGTTCCGGCAGGACATTTTATGGGACCTGAAGGAATTGAAAGAGTTGGAGACGTTTCGAATGTTTTATTTTCTAACGGATGGATCCAAGACGAAGACGGAACGGTTTACGTATATTACGCTTCTTCAGATACTAGAATGCACGTGGCGGTTTCATCTGTAGATAAACTTGTCGATTATGTAATAAATACTCCAGCAGATACTTTTATTTCGGCAGGTTCAGTGCAAACAATCATTAATCAAATCGAAAAAAATAACGCAATTTAAAATATCGTGTCATTACAAAGAAAGCTTTTAAAATCGGAATTAACCGCAGAACTTGATTCTATTCTAAACTATTGGTCGGAGCGTACTATTGACGATCAAAATGGTGGTTTTGTTGGTCAAATCGATTTTAACGATCATCTGATTGCCAATGCAGAAAAAGGTTCGGTTCTTAATGCCCGAATTCTTTGGACGTTCTCTGCCAGTTATCAAACCACTAAAAACGAAAACCACAAAAAACTGGCAAAAAGAGCATTCGAATTTCTTGCCGCTTATTTTTATGACACACAGTTTGGAGGTCTTTTTTGGAGTATAAATGAGGATAAAACTCCAAAAGACACCAAAAACCAGATTTACGCTTTAGCTTTTGCGATTTATGGATTGTCTGAATATTATGCAATTTCAAAAGAAGAAAGAGCTTTAGAAATTGCTAAAAACTTATATGCAAAAATCCAAGAACATAGCTATGACAAGCTAAATAAAGGTTATTTTGAAGCTTTTACCAGAGATTGGCAACCAATTGAAGATTTGCGTTTAAGCGCAAAAGATGCCAACGAAAAGAAAACAATGAATACGCATCTTCATATTATCGAAGGTTATGTAAATTTATATAAAGTCTGGAAAGACGAAAAGCTGCATCAAGATATTGTTGAATTATTAGAAACGATCGAAAAATATTTCATCAATACGGAAACGGGACATTTGCGCTTGTTTTTTGATGAAAACTGGAAAGAAAAACCAGATGTGATCTCGTACGGACATGATATCGAAGCAGCTTGGCTTTTGCAGCAATGCGCCGAAATTTCAGGAAACGAAACTTTGATTGCCAATTATAAAAAACACGCTGTACAGATTGCAGAAGTAACAATTGAGGGTCTTGATTCTGATGGAGGATTATGGTATGAATATGATCCCAAGAAAAAAGAATTAATTCCCGAAAAACACTGGTGGCCACAGGCAGAAGCTTTAATTGGTTTTTACAATGCTTATCAATTAACTGGAAAAGACGAATATCTGGACGTTGTTTACAAAATCTGGAAATTCACAAAAAAACACATGATTGATCATCAAAACGGAGAATGGTTTTGGGGCGTTTACGATGATTATTCTATAATGAAAAAAGACAAAGCCGGATTCTGGAAATGCCCTTATCATAACGGCCGAGCCTGTCTAGAACTTATTGCCCGAATTCAAGATTAATATTTAATGTTTTAAATTCTAATTATCATGAAACAGCTTTTCCTTTTTAGTCTTTTATTGCTTTCTGCGATAACAAATGCACAAATGAATCTTGTAAAAAATGGTGCTTTTGAGAGAGATATGGTTAATTGGAGAGGCGAAGAAATTGCTGCGCTTTCACCTTATGAAAAAAAATCTGGAAAGAACAGCGTCATGATCAATCAGTTTACGGGAGCAGAATGGCGAGCACTAGATCAAATTGTTTTAATTCCGAAATTGACTTATGCAGTTGAATGCAGCGTTTGGATCAAAACAGATCAAGTAGAAAGCCAAAAAGAAGAATACAAAGCTGCTGCCGTTATTTTAGAATTTACAAATGATAATGAAAAACAAATTAGTACAGAAACCATTGCGCAAGTAAAAGGAACAACTAGTTGGACTAATTATAAAAAAGCGGTTAAAATTCCTTCTGATGCAAAAAAAATAAGAATCATGCTGGCTTTGGCACAAACAAACGGAACCGTGTTTTTTGACGATGTAAATCTAAAAGCGCTTGGAGAAGAAGAATATGCAAAAGTAGATTCTCAAAACAAATAATCTAAAATGAAAAAATATCTTTCTAAAATAATCTATCTGAGTTTGACTGTTTTTCTTTTGGCAGGCTGTTCTTCAGATCAAGATTCTACAGACGAAGTTATTGTAGATCCTCCAACACAAGACGATCCTTTAACGACTTCAAACGCTGCTTCTTACATGGTTGATGCCAGTGCGACAAAAGAAACTGTTGCTTTGTTTTATAATTTAAAAAGATTGTCTCAGACAAAAACCGCAATTGGTCAGCAAGATGCTTTTAATAGTTTTTATCAGGATGCTGGCGGAGATTCTGACATCAAGAAAAATACAGGTTTTGATCCAGCAGTTTTAGGTTCAGACTTCATGTTTATTACCGATAAAAGCAACAACGAACAATCAGATAACTGGTTTTATCAGCAAGAACAAAAAATTATTGCCGATACTAAAGCCGCTTACGCGAAAGGAATAATCAACACTTTCAGTTGGCATTTGAGAGAACCTTATAATGAAGATTCTTTCTACACGGCCGATATGACTTCCGAACAGAAATCTACTGCTTTTAAAAGTATTCTTCCAGGCGGAGCAAACAACGAATGGTACAAGAAAAAATTAGATAAAGTTGCCAGTGTAGTTTCTAATTTAAAAGGTTCAAACGGCGAATTGATTCCGATAATTTTCAGACCTTTTCATGAATTTGATGGAAGCTGGTTTTGGTGGGGAGCCGATTTCTGTACTGCTGATGAATATAAAAAAGCGTATCAATTTACGGTTGATTATTTAAAAAACACAAAAGGTGTTCACAACATTTTATATTCCTTTTCTCCTGATAATTCTTATACAACTGAAACCAGTTATTTAAACCGTTATCCAGGTGATAAATACGTCGATATTATTGGAATGGATAATTATGGAGATTTTAGCAATCAAGGCCAAACGGGATCTGATCGAGCAAATTCCAAGCTAAAAATTCTTTCTGATTATGCTAAAGCGAAAGTGAAAATCGCAGCTTTAACCGAAACAGGTTATCGCGTTACAAGCACAACTCCCGCCATTACAGATTGGTTTTCGACTTTATTGTATAGCGCTTTGACCAAAAATGATATTCAGATAAGTTATGTCATGTTTTGGAATAATAATACTGATGGATATTATGTTCCAAATAGTTCTGTATCAAATGCAAATGATTTTAAAACTTATAGTTTGAAAACGAAATCAGCTTTAGTGAATTCGTTGCCGAAAATGTATGAAATGCCAAAATAAAACAGCTCAAACCCCGACAGGTTTTAAAAACCTGTCGGGTTTAGCTTAAAATATAAATTATGAAAAACAGATTTTTAAAAACACTTTCTTTAGCCTTATTTCTTTCAGCAATTGCTTGTCAGGCGCAGGAAAGAATTACCGTAAAAGGTAACCAATTTTATAAAGGCGACAAACCTTATTCTTATATCGGAACCAATTACTGGTATGGAAGTATGCTGGCTTCTAAAAAAATAGGCGATCGTAAAAGACTTTTGCGTGAATTAGATGTAATGAAAAAAAACGGAATCGATAATTTACGTGTTTTGGTTGGTGCCGATGGTGGAAAATACGATTTTACGGTTCGTCCTGCATTACAATATGAACAAGGAAAATACGATGAAGATTTATTAGACGGTCTGGATTTCTTAATTAACGAAATGAGCAAACGCAATATGTATGCGGTTTTATATCTGACTAATAACTGGGAATGGTCTGGTGGAATGTCTCAATATTTAGAATGGAATGGCAAAGGTCCAGTTCCAGTTCCTGCTATTCCGCCAAATACTTGGCCACAATTTATGTCTTATACAGAACAGTTTCACAGTTGCGAACCTTGTATGGAAGCCTTAAATAATCATGTGAAGTTTATTATTGGCAGAACAAACGCTTATTCTAAAAAGAAATACAACGAAGACAACACGATTATGGCGTGGCAAGTTGGAAATGAACCTAGACTTTTTACGGTAGAAAACGAAGCCAAATTCACAAAATGGCTAAATAATATTGTCGATTTAATTGATAGTTTAGACAAAAACCATTTGGTTTCTACAGGCTCTGAAGGAAAAAATAGTTCTAACGACAGCATGGAAATTTTCGAAAGAACACATCAAAACCCGAATATTGATTATTTGACGATGCATATCTGGCCAAAAAACTGGAATTGGTTCAAGGCCGATAATGCCGAAGCAACAATGCCAAAAACAATCGAAAACGCCGGAAAATATATTGACGATCACATTAAGGTTGCTAATAATTTAAATAGACCAATTATCATTGAAGAATTCGGACTTCCTAGAGAAAATGAAAATTTAAATACTGGGGCATCTTCTATTCATCGTGATCAATTTTACAATTATATTTTTGGAAGAGTTGTCGAAAGCCATAAAAATGGCGGTCCGCTTCAGGCTGCAAATTTCTGGGGTTATGGCGGCGAAGGGAAAGCAATTCACACTGATGGAAAATGGAATCCTGGCGAACCTTTTACTACTGATCCTCCGCAAGAACCGCAAGGTTTGAATTCTGTTTTTAATGGAGACAAATCGACATTAGAAATTGTAAAAAAATACAATTTAGAATTGAAGAAATAAAAAAATCATTCATCCCTGTTTTCTATAGAGACGCACTGCAGTGCGTCTTATTCGCAACGAATATAACAGTCGTAAACTGGGCGTAGACGCACTGCGGTGCATCTCTACAGAATAACAAAATCGAAATTTGATAAAAAAGCACAGCATGAAAAATACATTTATTCTTTTTTGTTTTTTATTTCTGAACATCTCTTTTTCACAAAAGAAACAAGACTTTATTCTGAAATCTCCCGACGGAAAAATTGAAGTTAAAATTTCTGTGAATGATAAAATTTCATGGTCAATTTCACATGAAAAAGATTTGATTTTAGCACCTTCAGAAATGTCTTTGAGTTTAGATGAAAATCAAATTTTAGGAAAAAATCCTGTTGTTTTAAATTCAAAAAAAGAAACTGTAAATAATTCGTTTGAAACACCGCTTTACAAAAAGAAATCGGTTCAAAATCATTACAATCAGCTGACATTAAACTTCAAAAATGATTTTAGTATTGAATATCGCGTTTTTGACGACGGCGCTGCATATCGATTCGTCACAAAAAAGAAAAAAGATATTACTGTAAAATCAGAAGAAGTCGTTTTAAATTTTGACAAAGATTACAACACTTTAATGCCGTATGTAAGAGATTTAAGAAATCCGAAAGATCCCTACATTTCTTCGTTTGAAGCGCATTATGAAAACAAAAAAATCAGCGAATTTGCAAAAGATACTTTAGCTTTTTTACCGTTTTTGATTGATTATAAAAATCATAAAAAAGCTGTTTTTCTAGAAGCCAATCTAGAGGATTATCCAGGATTATTTTTAACAAATAACAAAGACAAATCAGGTTTTGAATCTCGTTTTTCAAAATATCCATTAAAGGAAACCAATGGCGGATTCAACAATATCAACCGATTAATTACAGAAAGAGCTGATTATTTGATTAAAACCAAAGGAACTAGAACTTTTCCTTGGAGAGCAATTGTCATTTCTGAAAACGATGCAGCTTTAGCAAATAATGATATGGTTCAAAAATTATCTGAAGCTTCAAAAATAAAAGATATTTCGTGGATAAAACCTGGAAAAGTAGCTTGGGATTGGTGGAACGATTGGAATATTTACAATATCGATTTTAAAGCTGGAATCAACACACAGACTTATAAATATTACATTGATTTTGCTTCTAAAAACAAAGTCGAATATGTGGTTTTGGACGAAGGCTGGAGTTTAGAAGAAGACATTATGAAACACAATCCAAATGTCGATTTAGAAGCTTTAATCGCTTACGGAAAAGAACGAAATGTTGGGATTATTTTATGGAGTTCGTGGATGGCTTTGACTAAAAACACAGACGGAATTTTAAAGAATTATGCCAATTTAGGAATCAAAGGTTTTAAAGTCGATTTCTTAGATCGTGACGATGCTAAAATGGTAAATTCGGTTTATGATATTGCCCAAAAAGCGGCGAATTACAAATTAGTTTTGGATTTCCACGGCATGTACAAACCAACTGGAATTCAGAGAACTTATCCAAATATCTTGAATTTTGAAGGTGTAAAAGGTTTAGAAAATAATAAATGGACACCAAATGATGATGTACCATTATATGATACTACAATTCCGTTTATAAGAATGATGGCTGGCCCAATGGACTACACGCCAGGCGCAATGCGAAATGCTACAAAAAGCGAATTCAAACCAAGTCATTCAACACCGATGAGCCAAGGAACGAGATGCCATCAATTAGCACTTTACACGATTTTTGAAGCGCCTTTACAAATGATGGCCGACAGTCCAACAGCTTTTATGAAAGAACAAGAAAGCACTGATTTTATAGCTAAAGTTCCAACAGTTTTTGATGAAACTGTCGCTCTTGATGGTGAAGTTGGAAAATACGTTTCAATCGCCAGAAGAAAAGGAAATACTTGGTATTTAGGTGCAATAACAAACTGGGATTCCAGAGATATTACAATTGATTTTTCTTTCCTTGAAAAAGGCAAAAAATTCCAAGCAGAAGTTTTCTCAGATGGTTTAAATGCAGATAAAGCAGCAACCGATTATAAAAAAGAGATTATTACTGTTGATTCGACAACCAAGTTAAAATATCGTTTGGCTAGCGGAGGCGGATTGGCGATGATTATAAAATAATTAAGAAAGATAGTAGAAACCTAACAGGTTTTAAAAACCTGTTAGGTTTGATATTATGATAAAATACTCTCAATCGCATTTAATTCATCATGAGAAAACTCTGTATTCTGCAAACAATCAATATTATTACACAATTGTTTTACAGAACTTGCTCCAATTAAAACAGACGTAATTCGTTTGTCTTTTTGCAGCCAAGCCAAAGCCATTTGAGCTAAAGATTGATTTCTATTTTGAGCAATTTCATTCAGCTGAATTAATTTCTGAATTCTTTCCTCCGTCACCTCATCTTCTTTCAAATGTCCGTTTGGATTATGTGCTCTTGAGTTTTCTGGAATTCCGTTTAAATATTTATCTGTTAAAAGTCCTTGTGCCAAAGGTGAAAATGCAATACAACCTACTCCTTTTTCTTCTAAAACATCTAATAAACCATTTTCTACCCAGCGTTCCAACATTGAGTATTTCGCTTGATGAATCAAACAAGGTGTTCCCAATTGTTTTAAAACATCAACCGCAACTCGGGTCTGTTCAGCAGAATAATTACTGATTCCAACATACAAAGCTTTTCCGCTTCTTACGGCGTGATCTAAAGCCATCATGGTTTCTTCGATTGGAGTTTCTGGATCTGGACGGTGTGAATAAAAAATATCTACATAATCGACATTCATTCGTTTCAAACTCTGATCTAAACTCGAAAGCAGATATTTTCTAGAACCCCAATCTCCATAAGGACCTTTCCACATGGTATAACCAGCTTTTGTAGAAATTACGATTTCATCACGCAGATTTCCTTGAAAATTATGCCATAATATTTTTCCGAAATTTTCTTCAGCAGAACCTGGAACAGGCCCATAATTATTCGCTAAATCAAAATGAGTAATTCCTTTATCAAAAGCTTCAATAGCGATACTTTCGGCATTTTCAAAATTATCTACTGAACCGAAATTATGCCATAATCCTAAAGAAATCTCAGGCAGTAATAATCCGCTTCTGCCGCATCTGTTATATTTCATGTTTATAATTTAAAAGTTGGAGTTTTTAATAGATTTTAAAGGTAGAAAAAAATACTAAGTTTTGCCACAAAGACTCTAAGACACAAAGATTTTTATCCAAAAATGAAATCGCCACGAATTCACGAATTTATTGTTTAAAAATTCGTGAATTCGTGGCGAAAAAAACTTAGCGTCTTAGTGCCTTCGTGGCAAATCACTTTTACTCTTTAATTTCGAAACCACTTTGCAAACCTTTATCAGAGCTTCCTCCAACCATAATTTTAAAAGTTCCAGGTTCTACTAAATAAGTTCCTTCATTATTATAAAAACCAAGTTCTTTATCCGTTAAAGTAAAGTTTACCGTTTTCGTTTCTCCTTTTTTAAGATTAACCAATTCAAATCCTTTCAATTCTTTTATTGGGCGAATAATACTTGCAAATTCATCATGAATGTATAACTGAACTACTTCTTTTCCATCATAATTTCCTGAATTCGTAACCTCAACGCTTACCTCAACTTTTTCTCCTTTTGCAAAAGACGTTTTATTCAATTTCAAATTTTTATAATCGAAAGTTGTATAGCTTAATCCAAAACCAAACGGAAATTGAGGCGTTTTCTCCACATCCATATAATGCGACCAAAAAACATTTTTATCACTGTCAGTAGGTCTTCCTGTACTGTATTTGTTATAATAAATCGGAACTTGCCCAACATTTCTTGGAAACGACATTGGTAATTTTCCACTCGGATTATAATCTCCGTATAAAACCTGAGCAACTGCATTTCCAGTCTGAGTTCCCAAATGCCAAGCTTCCACAATTGCAGGAACATTCTCTGCTGCCCACGGAATACTCAACGGACGTCCGTTATTTAAAACTAAAACTACATTCGGATTCACGTTATAAATTTCCTCTAATAATTCTTGCTGTAATCCTGGCAAGTTCAAATCAGTTCTACTTCTTCCCTCACCGCTTTGGAAACCATATTCACCTAACACCATTACGACAACATCGGCATTTTTTGCTGCTTTTTTTGCTGCTTCAAATCCGCTTTTGTCAGTTGTGTTGAAAACAGTTTCGGTTAAGAAAGTTGCTTTTTGTTTTAATAAATCTGCTCCTTTTTCAAAAGTTAGCTGATTGTCTTTGTATTGCTGCATTCCTTCTAAAACAGAAACTGCAGTATCATCAGAAGCCGCAATTCTCCAGCTTCCTAACGGACTGTTTTTATCATTTGCTAAAGCGCCAATCAAAGCAATTTTCTGTCCAGATTTCTTTAGCGGAAGCAAATTCTTTTCATTCTTCAATAAAACGATAGATTTTTTTGCCATATCCAAAACACCTTCGTTATTAGCTTTACTTCCAACAACTTCCTTTTCGCGTTTTTCATCACAATATCTGTACGGATCATCAAATAATCCTAATTCAAATTTCACACGAAGAATTCTGCGAACAGCATCATCAACCAAAGATTCTTTTACTTTTCCAGATTTTACCAAATCAACCAATTTTGCCACATATAAATACGATTCCATATCCATATCAGAACCTGCAATTACCGCTTTTGCTGTTGCATCTGCTTCATCTTTTGCATAACCGTGCGCAATCATTTCGCGAATCGAAGCATAATCAGAAATTACAAATCCGTCAAACTTCCATTTTCCTTTTAATATATCTCTTTGCAAAAAGGCATTTCCAGTTGCAGGAACACCATTCAACGTATTAAATGAATTCATAAACGTACGAACTCCTGCTTCAACCGTAGCTTCAAAAGGCGGTAAAACCGAATTGTACAATTTCGAATTACTGATATCCACAATATTATATTCCAATCCTGCTTCAACATAACCATACGCAGCAAAATGTTTCGCACAAGCTGCAATCGTATTTACTTTGGCCAAATCTGCAATGGTTTCTCCTTGAAAACCTTTCACACGTGCATAAGCGATTTTACTTCCTAGATACGGATCTTCTCCCGCACCTTCCATCACACGTCCCCAACGCGCATCATTTGCCACATCGACATTTGGTCCAAAAGTCCAATTAATCCCTGATGCCGAAGCTTCATCAGCGGCAATCGCAGCCGATTTTTTAATCGCTTCTAAATCCCAACTCGCTGCTTCTGCTAACGGAATCGGGCTTAACGTTTTATAACCATGTATTACGTCAAAACCAATAATTAACGGAATTCCTAATCTCGTTTCTTCAACCGCAATTTTCTGCACAGCACGAACTTCTTTTACACCGCGAACCGTAAGCATCGAACCAACTAATCCTTTTCTTAAATGTTCGTATTTTAATTCGGCAGTTCCGCCTTTTGGCGCAGGTCCCGTAACATCCCAAAAACCATTATATTGGTTCATCTGTCCCACTTTTTCTTCCAACGTCATCAATGGCAAAAGCAAATCAATGCGTTGCTCAACAGTTTTATTTTTATCCAGATACGGCTTTTTTTGTGCACTCATATTTCCAACAGTAAACAGGGAAAATACCCCAATAAATATTATTTTTTTATTTTTCATAGTGTGGTTTAGTTAGTTTTTCTTTAAGATTCTAAGGTTCTGAGACACTAAGATTCTAAGTTTTTTTGGCGTGTCCCTTCGGGTCGGGCTATCCGTTTCAAGTCCTCGCACTTCCTTCGTCAGGCTGTGGGCTTTCCACTTCTATCCCTCACGCAAATCGTTTTCAAAAGAGCGTTTTCGGTTATCTTGTCATCCTGAGGAACGAAGGATCACACTAGAAACTCCACACAAAACTTCGCCAATCTTTGTCGAATCCCGAGTGTGATCCTTCGTTCCTCAGGATGACAAACTTTGTGTTTCACTTTGCTTGGCTTCGACTTCGCTCAGTCTGACAAAAAATCTAAAATCTACATTCTAAAATCTAAAATCTAAAATCCTTCAGTCGTAAAACAAGAAGCCGGCAAATTCGCTTTATTAAACAAATCCGACTGCGTTGTATTTCCCCATGCAAACCTCACTTTTGCTGGATTTACAACTTTTTTACTTGTCAAAATCACTTCGTTATTTTTAATTGAAGCTTCGGCTGGATAGAAAATGCCATCGGAACCAGCAACTTCAAATTGATTCGATTTTTTGTCTTTAAAATAAAGTCCATCAGCATAATCGAAAGAAACAATTACCTTGTTTTTTTCAATCTTAATATCTTTAAACAATGGACCATTTACCAAATTAGAATTGGTTTTATAAGTTTCAGCCAAAGCTAAATTCGCCAAACGAATTCCAACCGATTTTTTATTCTTTGGATGAATATCAATTGTATCCGAAATATCGCTAATCACAACCATTCCCGTTTTTGAAACTTCTTTCAATAATTTTCTCTGCGAATTTCTAACCGTTACATTTGAGAAATTATTTGAACCCGTTTTAAACGGCGCAATCTGAACATAATAAAACGGAAAATTATCATTCCATTCTTTTCTCCAAGAAGTAATTAACGCTCCCAGAGTTTTATCATAAACCAAAGAACCCACATTTGATTCTCCCTGATACCAAAGCGTTCCTGCAATTTTAAATCCTACAATCGGGTAAATCATGGCATTGTAAGCACGTCCTGGCTGTCTTGGTCCATATTCTTGTTCGTTTAGTTTTTTGGCATTTTCTAACAAAAGCGGATCGTTATTTACCACATCTTCTGGCATCCAGATTTCTGCAGGAGTTCCTCCCCAATTTGAAGAGATCAATCCGATTGGGACATTTTTCAAATCTTCGCGAAGGCGTTTGGCAAAAAAGTAACCAATGGCGCTAAAATATTTCATGGTTTCTGGAGTCGATTCGGTCCAATTTCCAAGTAAATTATTCTGCGGACTTGTAGCGGTTAATTTCGGAACCGTAAAAAAACGAATGTTTGGATTCGTTGCATTTTTCATTTCTTCTTCTCCGTCATCAATTCCCCAGCTTACCGACATTTCCATATTCGATTGTCCAGAGCAAAGCCAGACTTCGCCAATCAAAATATTTTTTAAAATGACTTCATTGTAGCCCTTTATCGAAATAGTAAAAGGTCCACCAGCTTCTGAAGTTTTAATCGTCAGTTCCCATTTCGCCTGATTAGTGGCAACGGTTTTATATTCCTGATTGTTCCAACTAGAAACCAGTTTTATTTCTTCTTTTGGATTTGCCCAACCCCAAATTTTCACTTCAGAGTTGCGCTGTAAAACCATATTATCACTAAAAATATTCGGAAGCGAAACGTTTGCCATCATAGTACTGGAAATCAATAAAAAGAAAACAAACTTATAGATATTATTTTTCATTTAGTAACTTCTTTAAAAATGGAGCATATTCGTCTGCCAAAACCTTATGTTCAGCCACATCTGGATGTCCTGAACATCCGCTTGGAGTCATTGGTTTGAATTTGAAAATCTGAATTGGTTTGTGCGTTTTATCATTTGCGAAAGCATTTTTAACTTTATTTAGGCAATCTTCAAAAACAACTCCTCTTTCTCCTCCAACCATTGGACTATTGGTAATTACAATCTGCACTTTCGGATTATGTTCGTACAACATTTTTATAAAATTGATGTAATTCGAAATATATTTTTCAGGATTAAAAGGCAAACGTTCTTTTTTACCATCTCCGCCAGAAAAATCATTTGTTCCTAAAGCAATGCTGATAATATCCGGCTGAAAAGCGAAATCATATTTAGGTTTTGAAGTATCTTTCGTTAAATACAAATTCGGATAAACATCTGGCATGATCGCTTCGTCCTTATGTTCGTCGTTCCAGTTTCTGTACATTCCAATTCCAGAAACGCAACTCATTAAATAATCAACACCAATCTCTCTTGAGAGTGTTGGACCGTAAGCATAATAACTATTGTGATGATCGTAATATTCCCCTTTATCGCAAGGAATGTCAGAACCGTCGCTTGCTGCACCGCAAGTAATCGAATCTCCGATAAACTCGATTTTCTTTTTCTTTTTAAACAAAATTGAAGTCAGCTTTGCCGTTGTTCCAGCGAACAAAACTCCGCCCGTATGCGCTTCTGTATTTTTATAAATTTCTAAACGATGTTCTTTTTGGTTTGAAGTAACCTTTACAGGAAAAGATTGAACCGCACCTTTTTCAATTCTAATTTTTCCAATATATTTTCCATCCAAAACCAAAGAAACATAATTATGATGTTCGTAAGCATCCACACTTTGAAGTGAAATCGAACATTCATTTCCAGTAAAATTGAAAGAAACGGAAGAAGCCGTTGCAATCAAAATGACATTATCATTCTGCAATTTTTCTATGCGACCTTGATATAGGAAAGTTTTATTTGAATTTAGCGTTTGCGAGTTCGAAATAATCGAAATCAGCAAAAACGAAATTAAAAGTGCTATTTTTTTGGGAAACATAATTTATTTGTTAAAATATAAATACGATTCACAAATATATTGGAAAGAGAATATCTAAAAAGATACTAAAATGTCAAAAAGTAATAAAAAAACACCACACAAAGACATCAGTTTTGGGTTTATTTGCGTTAATTCTTACAAGTGAAGCAAATGGTATTCTTTTAAAATGCCTAATTTGCAGCTTTCTTTATTAATTCAATACTTTTTATAAACAAAATGCGATTACGTTTTTTTATTTTTCTATCAGCCGTTATTTTATTTTCATCTTTTAATTTAAAAAAGAATGAAAGACAAACTCCTATTCAAAATCCTAAAAATCAAACTGAGATCAATCGTGATTCTTTAATTGTTTTTGCTAAAAAACATTTAGGAGTTCCTTATGTATATGCCAGCAGTAATCCGCAAAAAGGCTTTGACTGTTCAGGTTTTGTGAGTTATGTTTTCAACAATTTTGGAAAAACATTGCCACGAAGTTCAAGCGGATATAAAAACATCGGTAAAACTTTAAAACCAGAAGAATTTAAAGTTGGAGATATTTTAGTTTTTTACGGATATAAAAACAGGAATGTTGTGGGTCACGTGGGTATTATTTGTGAAGCCAACGGAATGCAGTCGAAGTTTATTCACGCTTCGTCAGGAAAAGCGCAACAAGTAACTATAACGGCGCTTGATACAGAACACTATACCAAACGCTTTTATAAATGTGTTGATGTTTTATCGGAATAGTTTTTTTAGCCACTAATTACACAAATTTTCACGAATTTATCTTTTTGCCACAGATTAAAAAGATTAACACAGATTTTTTATAATCCTTTTAATCCTTTAATCTGTGGCTTTTATTTTTTACACCAATTGTTGAATAGATTCAGTTTTTAGAATTTGGAATTTAAAAAATTGGAATTTAAACTTTTATTCTTCTGTCAATAATTTAATCAAACTTTCATCTCTTCCATAAATATCTTTATAGAAGTTTAGATTTCCTTCGCGGTCTACCCAAGCAGTAAAATAACCGATGTAAACTGGAACTTTTTTCTTTAAAGTGTACCAGCTTTCTTTTCCGGCGTGCATTGCTTTATCAATTCTGGCAGGATTCCATTGCGGATCAACTTTTAGTAATTCAATCGCTAATTCACGAGGTTTTGCTACACGTACACAACCATGACTAAAAGCTCGGCTATCTCTTTCGAACAAACTTTTTGAAGGCGTATCGTGCAAGTAAATATTACTTGAATTAGGAAATAAAAACTTCACCAAACCTAAAGAATTGTTTTTCCCTGGAAGCTGACGAACTGCGCCGTTATTCCATTCTAGATTTTTCTTCTGCAAATAGTTTTTATCTTTTGCCATTCCAGGTTTAATCTCCGATTTGATAATACTTGGCGGCACATTCCAATACGGACTAAAAACAATATTACTCATCATTCCGCTGAAAATTACTGTTTTTGTCATCGCTTTCCCTACAACAACCGCCGATGTAAAAGCGATTTTTCCATCTTCAATTATGTACAGTCTAAATTCAGGAATATTTACTTCAATATATTTTTGACCTTTCTCCAATTCGGGATCAATCCAACGGCAACGTTCCATATTCGCAATAATCGTTTTGATACGCTCCGAAACTGGAATATTCAAATCATTAATATGTTCTAATAAAATTGTATTTTTTGGAGTGTAGCCGTGACGAACTTCGTAGTTTTTAATAGCTTTCATTAAAGTTGTATCGCAAACAGCACTTTTACTATCTTCCTTAAGATCCTTAGTTACAAAAAGCCTTTCTCTAATCTGAGCAACAACATTTGATGAATCGCCAACTTTTAGAGCTTTATAATCTTCATCCGTTTCTATAGTTTTCCATCCTCCATTTTTCTCAATTTCTCTATATTCTTTTAGAGCGTCACGAAGTTTGTAATATTGGCTGAACATCTTTTTTTTCTTATCATCAAGAATAGTTGTTTTCTTAAAAATAGAATCAGAAAGCACTTGGTAATTGAACTTTTTGCGAGGTAAAAGCCATTCTAAAGAAATACTAGTTTTCTCATCAAAACCGGCATATACTTTTTCTGCATAGTAGTAATACAAATTTGACAGCAGTAAATCGGTATCTTCTTTAGATATTTTTTTGGTTGGATTATTTTCGAAAACCGAATTTAATTCTTCTTTATAAGGATAATTAGCTTTTAATCCTTCCTGACCTAAATTTTTGTATTGATTGAATAATGTATTTCCAAATTCAACAACTCCTTTATTATCTTGCCACAATTGGGTTGATTTATTTTTTAGATATAAAGAAGTTACATCATTTTTAAATTTATCCAGTTTCGGATAACTTTCATAAAATTTCGCAATACGCGTGCTGTCAATTGTAAGTTTTAATTCTGGAATTTTTTCGACTTTCTTTATCGAATTTTCCTCCTTTTTATCTCCTTTCGAATTACACGAAAAAACAAGCAAAAAAACAACTGCAACTATAGGCGAATACCAAATTTTCATATGTAGAATTTTTCATTAAAAGTAGAAAAAATTCTATTAAAACAAAGGACTCGGCAATAAATCTTAATCCTTATTTTTTTGAAGTCTAAATGTTTAATAAAAAATAAAAGCTCCAAACAATTTATATGTCTGGAGCTTTCGCCATATAACCAACCTATTAAAATTTCTTAAATAACAGTACCTTTTAAAGTAAGTACTTTTGGTGTTGTTTCTGCACTAGTTGTTACAGTAACCGTTTTTGTAAAAGCACCTTTGTTTGCAGCGTTGTAAGTTGCAGTAACTTTTGCAGATTTACCTGGCTGAACTGGTTCTTTTGTGTAATCTGTAGCTGTACATCCGCAAGATCCTTGAACGTTTGTAATAACTACAGCTGTTTTTCCTGTATTTTTAAATTCGTAAACAATTGCTTTTGGAGTTCCTTGCGGGATTTGTCCCACATCAATTGTTTCTGCTTTCCAAACAATTGTAGAAGCCGAAGGCTCTGAAATTGAAGTTTCTGAAACTAAAGATTGCACAGGTGCGATTGCCGAAAAAGACATTAGGCCTAAAGCCAAAGCTAACATCGAAATTTTGATCATTTTCATAACTGATATATTTAAAATGGTTTGTAGTTCATTTTGATATTACAAAGGTAATTCAGACAAATTCATGTTGCTGTTAACTGGTTTCAAACGTTTGTTAATGACTTGTTAACCGCCTGTTTTTAGGCCAAAATTGATTAATATTACACTCTCAAAATTCTTTATTCTTGAAAATTAATAAACTCAACAGCATCATTCTCTTAGGATTGGTAGCCATCATTAGTATTTTGGTGGCACAATTGTTATGGACAAAAGAGGCTTTTACGATTGAACAAAAAAAGCTTAGCCAGAAAGCTCATATTGCTTTATTGGAAGTGGCTAAAAAATTATACGAAGGAACTAATCATGAACTTCCAGTTCAAAATCCCGTTCAGAAAATTGCAAACGACTACTATATTGTAAATGTCGATAACGAATTTGAACCTGATATTTTAGAATTTTATCTGAAAACGGAATTCAAAAAAATGAACATCACAACCGATTTCGAATACGCGATGTACAATTGTCAAAGCGACGAAATGATTTATGGTGATTATATTTCACTTTATAAGAAAAAAGCAGAATGCAAAAAAACCGTTTATTTTCCTAAACATAAAAATCTAGTTTATTATTTCGCGGTTCGTTTTCCAAATGAAACTACTTATTTGTTTAGTTCAATGCGATTTTGGTTTATTCTTTCAACCGCATTGATTCTGATTTTATTGATTTACGTTTATTCTATTTTTACACTTTTACAGCATAAAAAATATTCAGAACTACAGCGTGATTTCATTAATAATATGACACACGAATTTAAAACGCCACTGGCTTCAATTCTTATCGCTTCGAAATATTTGATTGAACAAAAACCAATTAAAGAAGACAAAAAACTTTATACTTACACTGATATTATTATCAATCAAGGAAATAAATTAAACGGCCACATCGAGAAGATTTTAAACATTGCAAAAGCCGATTATGCTCCTTTAGAACTTAAAAAAGAAAGTATTTTAATTGTGCCCATAATTGAAGAAGCAATTGAAAACATCAAATTAAAATATCCCGAAGCTTCGATTAAAATTGAAACTTCTTCAAAAGAATATTTGCTGGAAACCGATATTTTTCACTTTGGTAATTTAGTTTATAATTTACTGGATAATGCCGTGAAATATTGTAATGAAAAACCAGAAATAACTATTAAATTCACAGAAGAAAACAATTGTTTAAAACTAGAATTTATTGATAACGGAATTGGGATTACTCCTAAAAAAATATCTTTTATCTTTGATAAGTTTTATAGAGTTCAAAATGAAAAGAGCAATGAAGTTAACGGATTTGGACTTGGCTTGTATTATGTAAAAGAAATCTGCAGTTTGCAAAACTGGAAAATAAAAGCCGAAAACAATAAAGAAAAAGGTGTTACTATAACTTTATCAATTCCTAATAAAAAATGAAAAACTTCAAAATACTATATGCCGAAGACGACGAAACCCTTGCGTTTTTAACCAAAGATAATTTGGAGCAAAATAATTATGAAGTTATTCATTGTTCTGACGGAAAATCGGCGCTTAATTTTTTTGAAGAAGAAGAATTTGATATTTGCATTTTTGATATTATGATGCCAAAAATGGATGGTTTTCAGTTGGCAGAAGCCGTTCGAAAAATAGATGTTGAAGTTCCGATTATTTTTCTTTCAGCTAAAACATTGAAAGAAGATAGAATTAAAGGCCTGCGTCTGGGCGCTGATGATTATTTGGTAAAACCTTTCAGCATTGAAGAATTATTATTGAAAGTGGAGATTTTCTTAAAGCGTTCGCAAAAAAACATTCCAGTTGCAAAAACGATTTATGAAGTTGGCAAATATCAATTTGATACCAAAAATTTCATTCTTTTTAATAATGATGAAAAAGTCGGATTGACACAGCGCGAAGCCGAATTATTGAAACTTTTTCTAGATCATAAAAATTCTGTTTTGAAAAGAGAACAAATCTTAACTTCTTTATGGGGAACTGACGACTACTTTATGGGAAGAAGTTTGGATGTTTTCATTTCTCGTCTTCGTAAAATCCTTGCCAATGAAGAAGGAATTTCAATTGAAAACCTGCATGGAATTGGTTTTAGGTTTTCTATTGGGTAAATCACAATTCTGTTAAAAATAAAGAAAAATCTGTAAGCAGTTTTTCAAAAAACTTTGTATTTTTAATATCTAATTTTCTTGGATATGAAATTACATCATTTGCGAAATGCCACTTTGGTAATTGAAACAGAGAAGCATGTCATTTTAGTTGACCCAATGTTAGGTAAAAGAAAAACAATTCCGCCTTTTACTATTTTCAGATATAAACCGAAACGAAACCCGCTGGTTGCATTGCCTAAAAACAGTCGTGACATCTTAAGTCGCGTAACGCATTGTTTAATTACGCATTTACATCCAGATCATATTGATAAAGCTGGCGAGGTTTTTTTAAGACGAAAAAGCATTCCGGTAATCTGTAGTTCTAAAGATGAAAAAGCTTTGGTTCAAAGAGGATTAAGTGTAATTCAGACTCTAGAATATTGGGAACCACAATTATTCTTAGATGGGAAAATAACTGGAATTCCTGCTATTCACGGTTACGGTTTCATTGCCAAATTAATGGGAAATGTAATGGGATTTCATATTGAATTAGCAAACGAAAAATCTATTTACATAAGTTCTGACACCATTTTTACAGAGCATGTAGAAAAGGTTTTAACGCAATTTAAACCAGATATTTCGATTGTAGCCTGCGGAACCGCAAGATTAGATATTGGACAGCCATTATTAATGCGAATGGATGACATTTTAAAATTTGTGACACTTGCTCCAGGAAAAGTTCTTGCGAATCATTTGGAAGCTTTAAACCATTGTCCAACGACACGATTACAGTTAAGAACTGCACTTTCAGATCATGGCCTTTTAAGCAGAACCGCTATTCCAAATGATGGAGAATGTTTAGAATATTAAAGAACCAATAATCCAAATTCTCTCAAAGTATTTACTGGTTTAGAATACCAAAACAATTCAAAATCTTCCAAGGAAGTTTCAAAATCATTTTTGACTTCTTGAAAAGTATAATTTTTAGAACCTGAAACGGCTATTTTCGACAAAATGGAAACTAGCCATTCGCCTTCTTCTTTACTAGTTTGTATATCGAAACTTTCTTTTTTGTCGTGAAAAGTTAACGACATCATTTCCCAGCTTCTTCCTTTTTTTGATTTTGTGAAGACTTCTGACGAAGGTTTTCCACCAAGCCAAACCACTTTTGCATTTGGTTTTGTATTGAAATCATTTTGTTCTTCTAAAGCATTAAAAATAAAATCGGGGTGGATTTTTGTTTTCGGAATTTTAAAATCGAACCAATCTTGCAATTCGTAATCAAAACAGATTCCGTGCATGAAATTGAAGAGCGATTTCTTTAATCCGAAACTAAATTTATCGTGATTGATTCCAGTTGAATCGGTATATTCAATATCATTATTGGCAAAAGTTCCAATTGCTTCCGTCTTTTTTGTGACACCAAATTGTTCTGGATACAATCCAACTGGACTATGAGCCGTCAAAGCAAATTGATGCCAAAAACCAGATTGCAAAACTCCTGCTTCAAATAACTGACGAACCATTTCTAAACTATCAACCGTTTCTTGGATTGTTTGCGTTGGATATCCATACATTAAATACGCATGAACCATAATTCCGGCTTCGGTAAAATTTCGCGTTACTTTTGCAACTTGTTCAACCGTAACACCTTTGTCAATTAATTTCAATAAACGATCTGAAGCGACTTCTAAACCGCCTGAAACGGCAATACATCCAGAAGCTTTCAGCAAGAGACATAAATCTTTTGAAAAGCTTTTTTCAAAACGAATATTGGTCCACCAAGTTACAGCAAGTTTTCTTTTTAAAATTTCAAGTGCTACTGCGCGCATTAAAGCTGGCGGTGCGGCTTCATCTACAAAATGAAATCCGTTTTGACCTGTTTTTTCGATCAATTCTTCCATTCGGTCGCAAAGCAAACTTGCTGCAACAGGTTCGTATACTTTTATATAATCTAAAGAAATATCACAAAAAGTACATTTTCCCCAATAACAGCCGTGAGCCATTGTGAGTTTATTCCATCTTCCGTCGCTCCACATTCTGTGCATCGGATTTACAATTTCGATAACCGAAATATATTTATCCAAAGGCAGATCTGAATAATCAGGCGTTCCAACTTGAGATTGTTTATAATCGTGTTTTAAAGAATTGTTTTTGTAAACGACTTCACCATTTTCTAATAAGAATGTTCTTTTGAAAGAATCAGAATCTGGATTTTCTAAATGAAAAATTAATTCCTCAATTGGAACTTCTCCATCATCTAAAGTGATGAAATCAAAAAATTCGAAAACACGTTTATCAGAAAGCGAACGCAATTCAGTATTAGGAAAACCTCCACCCATCGAAATTTTAATCTCAGGATGATTTTGTTTAACCCATTGTGCGGAACGAAACGCACTATATAAATTCCCTGGAAAAGGAACAGAAATTAGAAATAAAGTTGGTTTTACGGCTTCTATTTTAGCTTTTAATAGCGAAATTAAAATCGAATCGATATAAGTTGGTTCTTGCTGTAAGGCTTCGTACAATTCATCAAAAGAATTGGCACTTCTTCCTAGACGTTCTGCATATCGGCTAAAACCAAAATTTTCATCAACACATTCTACAATAAAATCTGAAATATCTTCCAGATATAAAGTTGCCAAATGTTTTGCTTTGTCTTGAGTTCCCATTGTTCCAAAAGCCCAATCGAGTTCTTCTAATTGTGCAAAACGAGAAGCTTCTGGCAGAAAATCTTCCTGACAAATCTGCAAAGCCAAAGTTGGATTTTTTCCCTGCAAAAACTGAATTACAGAATCAATGGTTTTAATGTATTCGTCTTGAAGAGCAAAAATTCTTTTACAGTTGTCGCTTGTTGGTTGGTTGTTGGATTGAAACAAATCAATCAATCCTTTTTTTGAAAACAATTCCAAAATCACATCAATACCCAAATCAGCCTGAACCGATTCGATGTTTTTTGTATTTAGAAAACCTTTTATATACGCCGTTGCCGGATACGGTGTATTCAGTTGCGTAAATGGAGGCGTAATTACAAAAAGTTTCGTTTTCAAAAGGGAATTATTTTTTTGCAAAAATAAGGTATATTTAGAATTATTCGACAAAAGAAATAAATCAGAATTATTTGGCTAAGATCTCCAAATATTTTAAATTTTTATTATTGATATTAAACTTACAAAAACATTTTCTTTTCATATTTATGGCATTGTATTTTGGCTATATTTGTCAACAAAATTTCCCTAAATGAAGCTTAGAACTTTACTCTTATTTATTGTTTTTATTAAATATACTTGTGTTTTTTCACAAGAAATTAATCCGAATTCTTCCAAAAAATTATTGTTAGAAGATAAAGATGGTCATCTAATTCAAAATTTGGAACAGCAAAAACAATTTTTGAAAATTAGGGAGGAAAAGATGAAAGCAGAAATGCTGAATTTGAAAAAAGTAATTTTAAATTCAAAAGAAGGAAATTTAACTTCCAAAACAGCAGCTACTCTTCAAGGTGTAGAAATGTGTACTAATGGAGGTTTTGAGCAATATGAAACTATAAACGGGAACAGTTATCTAAAGAATTTTCTTTGTACAATTGGTGATCCTCCTGGCCCAACGCAATGCCGATCAATCACAAATACTGCTGATTCGTACATCAATCGCTATAATCCTAATAACATGGACATTATGGCAACTGGTGTTTCTTCCAATTTGATTGACCCTTATATAGGAGACATTAAAGCATTTGATCAATATGCCCTTAAAATTAATTATGAAAACTCCTCAACTTATGGCTCTATTGTTCAGGGCAAAAGGTTTAAAACAAATAATGAAAATTATCTGAAATTTAACTACAAAGCAGTATTACAAAGTGTGTACGACAATAGTCACACTGATAATCAAGCTTTTGTAAAAGCACGAATTTTAGATAAAAATAACACAGTTGTCAGTGAATTTTGTTTGGTAGGAGATGAAAAAAATTGCATTTTCAGCAAGGTTCCGAGTCAATTTTCTGATTTTGTTACTTTATATACCACCAATTGGCAATCAGGAATATTGGACATTTCATCAATTCCAAATAATGAGGAATTTACCGTTGAATTTATGGCTTCAAGATGTGGATTGGGCGGGCATTTCGGATATATGTATATTGATGATGTTTGTATCTTACATTCTGCCGAAAACTTGCAAGGTTCTATTGAGCTTGAACCTTTGAATAAAGTTTGTCCGACTTTACCAATTTCAGTTTGCGGCAATTATACTATTCCTAATTCTGGAGGAATTTCTGCATCAGTAAAAAAAATCACTTTAAATGTCTACAACAGCAATAATGTGTCCATTTATAGTACATCAACCACTTCAAGCTTAGACACTACAAACAAAAAATTTTGTTTTACATTAAAAACCAGTGATTTTCCAAATATTACAAACGCTAATTACAATGTAGGTATACAAGTTGATTATGATATTTCTGGAACCTCATGCTCAGGAACCACATTTGATTCTGCCACAGATCCTGACGCAAATCCTGGCTGGGATATTTCTTTTTTGAATTGTTCATCAAGTTGTACTATTAATGTAACAACTGCGAAAATATCCCAATGTGATGCAAACCGTGACGGAACTGAAAATTTTAATTTGTCTACATTAAATTCTTTAATAGTTCCTTCTACATCGGGTTTAAATTTTAGTTATTTCAAAAATTACAATGAAGCAGAATCCAACTTGAATGCTATCACCAATTTTACAAGTTATCCAAGTTCAAGTGCTTCCATTTTTGTTAGAGTGAGTAAGGATGCAACTTGCTATAAAATAATTTCTGCCAATTTAGAGGTAAAAAATCCCACAGCAAATATTACTGGTATCCTAAATGTTTGTTCTGGAAGTACTGTATTAACTTCTTCTTCAGGAGCTTCGTATTTATGGAGTACAGGAGCAACTACGCAAAGTATTACGGTAACTTCGTTAGGAAATTATTCTGTTACGGTCAAAGATTCTTATGGATGCGCCAGCACTGCAAGTGTTACTATTGAACCAAGCCAAACTGCCGTCTCTCCTATTTTGCAGATTACGCAGCCTTCTTGTTTTTCTACCACAGGAACAATAAAAGTAACTTCGCCAGCATCACAATATAGTTTTGATAATGGTACAACTTGGGAGACAAGCAATACAAAGAGCAATTTGTATCCTGGAACCTATTTAGTAAAAATAAAGACCGTAAATGGCTGTACTTCCTACTCTCAAAGTGTAACTATTACAGCGGCTTCCACTTTGTATCCTAATTACAGTTATACCAATCCTTTATTTTGTGGAGATATTGGCAGTATTACCATTACAACTCCAGCTGCGTATTATAGCTTTGATGATGGTACAACTTGGGTAACTAATCCTACTGCTAATAATCTTTTACCAGCAAATTATAAAATTCGCACCAAAGATTTACAAGGTTGTATTTCATCAGCAAACAATGTACTCATCAGTAGTAATACGCTAGAAACTCCAACTTATACAATCGAATTACCTGCTTGTACTACAAAAGGAAGTATTACCATCAATACTCTTTCGGATTTTTATACTTTTGATGGAGGGACTACATGGGTTACAAACAACAAGATCAGCAATTTAGATCCAGGAAGCTATTCTTTAGGAATTAAAAATGCTTTAGGTTGTACTTCTTATTATTCCTATGCTTATTTAAATGATTTTAAAGATTCCTATCCTCAGTATACAACTGAACAACCTGTTTGCGGAAAAGATGGAAGCATTACTATTACTACAGTAGCAGATTCTTATAGTTTTGATGATGGGGTAACCTGGACTACTAATAATGTTAAAATTTTACCTTTTGGAACCTATCAAATAAAAATAAAAAACAGTGCAGGATGTATCAGTTCTGCTAGTTATGTTTCTTTATATCAGCCTTATTTGGATATGCCAATTATTACTTCGGATCAGCCAACTTGTGGTGTAAACGGAAAAATCACCATCAACTCGTTATCCGACTTTTATAGCTTTGACAATGGTTTAACATGGACAACCCTAAATTCTAAATCATTACCTCCTGGTATTTATAGCATAATTATAAAAAACAGTCTTGGCTGTACCTCTTACCCCAATACTATTTATTTGAATAATCCAAATATAGATGTACCAGATTACACTGTTGTTCAACCCACTTGTACATCCTCGGGTAGCATTAAAATAAATACAACTGCTAGTTTCTATAGTTTTGATGGAGGCTATACTTGGGGAACTTCTCCTTTACTATCAAATCTTACTTCTTATGGATATTACAACATTGCAATAAAAAACAGTTTAGGATGTGTTTCTAACTATGTTAGCGTTTCAATTAACGATGCAAGGCTTCCTGATCCAGATTATTCAGTTACCAATCCAAGTTGTGGAAATATTGGCAATATTACATTTAACACTACTGCAGACTATTACAGTATCGATTATGGTGCAACTTGGAGTACAAATAAGGTATTTAATAATTTACCCCAGGGATTTTACTATTTAATGATAAAAAAGGCTAATTGCATATCCAATACCATTTCCATTTATTTGGACTCCTCGAAGCTGGCACAACCCAATTTAACCATCGTTCAACCAGGATGCGGAACAAAAGGCAGTGTTAAAATTAATACTACTGCGAGCTTTTACAGCATTGATGGGGCAAATTGGGTAACAAGTCCTGTTTTTTCCAACCTTTCAGCAGGATATTATTACCCTATGATTAAAAATGCTCAAGGTTGTGTTTCTAACTCGAACTCAGTATATCTTCAAGAGTTTTATCTCCCAAATCCTACCTTCAAAACAACACAACCGACCTGTGGAGTTGGAGGAAGTATAACCTTTACTTCAACTGAAGCACAGTACAGTATCGATGGAGGCGCAACTTGGAGTACTAATCCTGTATTTACTAATCTTAGTCCAAACTCTTATTCTTTAGTAGTAAAAAATGCTTCTGGGTGCACATCTAACCTTTATGGCATATACACTTATCTGCAACAATATTATTTACCTAATCCCGATTTCACATTAATTCAACCCACATGTGGTGTCAATGGAAGTATTACTATTGCAACAGTTGCCGCTTCTTATAGCTTTGACAATGGCTATACTTGGACAACTAACCCAGTTCTTTCAGGACTTACTTCTGGTTATTACAATATCATGATAAAAAACGCAGCGGGGTGTAAATCTAATGGTTTATCAATAAACATTAATCCTTATTATCTGCCCAATCCAAACATAAAAGTAGTACAACCCGAATGTGGAAATGACGGAAGTATTACCGTTACAACACCTGCCGACAATTATAGTTTTGATGGAGGCACCACTTGGACTACAAATCCAATTTTATTAAATCCTGTAAGTTCATCTTATAATATACTTATTAAAAATGCAACAGGATGTAAATCAAATTCACAATATGTTTACATATACAAATATTACCTACCCTCACCAAATATTACCTCTATTCAGCCCACATGTAGCACTCCTACCGGAACTATAATAGTAAATTCGACTGCGGACCAATATAGTTTTGATGGAGGAACAACTTGGACTACAAACCCTATAAAGAAAAATTTAGCTGGCGGCTCATACAATGTATTAATAAAAAACACTCTAGGGTGTATCTCTTTTGGCAGTTATACTTATATAAATACTCCGCCCGCAATTCCTGCCGCGCCGACTGTAAAGGTCACTCAGCCTTCTTCTTGTGGTGCAACTGATGGCAGCATTACCATAACATCATCAGCGATAAGCTATAGTTTCAATGACGGAAACAGCTGGACAACAAGTCCTACAAAAGTAAATGTAGGAGCTGGCACATATATTATTAAAATCAAAACAAATTCATATAGTTGCGAATCATCAACAACCGTTGTCAACTTGAGTTCTGGCACTACGATTGCAGCTCCAAGTTTTACTACAACTCAGCCAAATTGTAGCTCGTCAAAAGGTTCTATTACCATTACGACAAATGCAGCAACTTATAGTTATGATAACGGATTAACCTACGTTTTTTCTAATACAAAAACTGATCTATCTCCAGGTACTTACTTCATAAAAATTAAAAACTCAGCAGGCTGTGTTTCAGATGCTGCTCAAGTCACGATATCGCCATTATCACCGCTTGCAGCTCCTGCTTTTAAAGCAATCCAACCCACTTGTACTGATTTTACGGGATCAATTACAATTAATACTGCAGCAGATCTTTATAGTTTTGATAACGGAATTACATTTGGAACATCCAATACAAAATCTAATTTATCTGCAGGAACCTATAATTTGGTGATTAATAAATCTGGGTGTATTTCTCTTGCTGCGCCTGTCACTATACAAGCTGCACCAGTAATACCTGAAGCACCACAAGTTGCAGTTACAAATCCAACGGGCTGTAATTCGACTACCGGAAGCATTATGGTTACTACAGTTGCAAATCTGTATAGTTTTGATGATGGCCTTAACTGGAGCACCAGTAATACTGCCAGTTTATCTCCTGGGAGTTATTTTATCCGAATAAAATATACAAATGGCTGTCCATCTATTGCGTATAAAGCGACTATCAATGCAGCACCAGATGCTCCAGCAATCCCAACTCTAAATGTTACTCAGCCTACTACTTGCAGCAATCCATTTGGCTCAATTTTAATTACAAGTACTGCTGCTCAATATAGTTTTGACAATGGTAAAAATTATTCAGCCAATCCAAATTCAGGAAATTTAATAGCTGGAACCTATATGGTTCGTGTTAAAAATAGTAGTGGCTGTGAGTCTGCTCCATTATCTACCATCATTAATCCTCCAACAGATTATCCGAGCAATCCTGCATTTACGCCTATCCAGCCCGATTGCAATAATCTTAAAGGTACCATTACAATTACCGATGCTGCATCGGAATACAGTTTTGATAATGGTGCTAGCTGGGTTACAACTGCAACAAAATCAAATCTTGATCCCGATACTTATTTTATTAAGATAAAAAATAATAAAGGCTGTATCTCAAATGCAACCAAAGTTATCATAACTCCTTTTACAAATTTTACTCCAAAGCCGGCTCTAGTTAGCCCTCAGACTTTCTGCGTTAATCAAAATGCGGGACTAAATGACATTCAAATTACGGGGCAAAATATAAAATGGTACAGCAACTTAACGGGAGGAACACTCGTTCCAAGCACAACTGTACTTCAAGACAACGCAACTTATTATGCTTCACAAACCATAAGCGGATGTGAAAGCGAAAGAGTTCCAGTTACAATTAATATTCAAGTTACATTAGCTCCAACTGGAAATGCAAATCAGCAATTTTGTACAGGTCAAAATGCGGCAATTGCCAATATTGAAATTACGGGAACTTCGATAAAATGGTATGATGCATCAACAAATGGTTCTTTGTTAACCGAAACTACTGCTCTGGTAGACGGAAAAACATATTACGCTTCTCAAACCATAAATAATTGTGAAGGCCCAAGATTTGGAGTTACTGTTTCAATTGTTACCACGCCGTCTGTGCCAAATGCAAATCAAGAACAGGCATTTTGTAAAAAAGAAAATAAAACTCTAAATGACATTCAAATAACGGGGCAAAATATAAAATGGTTTGACACTAATTTTTCTGCAGCTGCTTTACCAAATACAACTGTACTTGAAAATAATAAAACGTATTACGCTTCTCAAACTATTGGATGCGAAAGCGATAGAACACCAATTCTTGTTCACGTTTATGACACTCCATTACCAACAGGAAACAGCAATAAGCAGTTCTGTATTGATGAAATTGCAACTATAGAAAATCTTAATGTAAATGGAACTGACCTTAAATGGTATGATGCAGCCACAAATGGAAATATTCTGCCTGAAACAACTTTACTGGAAAGCCGTATTTATTATGTCACGCAAACACTAAACAACTGCGAAAGCGAAAGATTTGCCATAACTGTAAAAATACAAGATACACAAATCCCAAGTGCTGATTCTCCTCAGCAATTTTGTATTCAGAAAAATGCAAAAATTAGCAATATTGCTATAATTGGACAAAATATTAAATGGTATGACAGTGCGTCTTCATCTATTACTTTAACCGAATCAACTCCGTTAGAAAATGGAATTATTTACTACGCTTCACAAACAATTAGTAGTTGCGAAAGTGACAGAATTCCTGTTACAATAAACATTCTTGAAGCGACAATTGGAGATTGTATTAATTTTGTTGATGAACTTCCATTTCCAAAATTCTTTACTCCAAATGGTGATGGTTTTAATGATACCTGGACAATAGATTCTGCTTATTTAGCTCCAAATTCGTCAATTCGAATATTTGATCGTTATGGGAAATTTATTAAAGAATTAAGACTAAACACATCTTGGGACGGGACGTATCTAGGATATAACGAACCCTCATCCGATTATTGGTTTACTGTAACAAGATTAAACGGAACAGAATATAGAGGTCATTTCTCTTTGAAACGATAATAGCTAAAATTTAAAAAGGTTCGCGTATAATATGCGAACCTTTTTTATTTTAAAACTTTATAACATAATGTATTATCAATTCTACCAGAACAACTATTACTTTTATCATAATTAATTGATTTATAGATTTTCTTTCTTTTTCAAGCTTCTATATTTTATATAAGAATAAGCTATAGGTGCAATTGCTATACTAAAAACAATTATTAAAAATACTTTAGAGAAAATAGAGCTTTCAAAAATTAAACTTCCTAAAATAGTAATCAAGCCAGCAATAAACCAAAGTTTTCCAGCAAATAGATGTGTTGTTTTCCAAACTTCTTGACTTTCTAAAGTCCATGGCGTTTTTATCCCGATGAAATAATTAGGTCGGATCACTTTAAAATAATTGCCTAAAATCATAAACAAAGCACCAGCTAATGCGAATATAAAACTCGGACTAGACACAGATTGGCTTTTGGTGCTGTACACAATAAACAAAGCCAAAATAGACATAAAAAGAACCATGACAAATTTGAGCTGATACAACTTTCCTCCCATTAAAGACATTCTTTTCTTCGGATCAATCTTAGTAATTGTCGACAGAATTACATAAGTCAGAACAGGAAGCATCAAAAGCATTACAATTAAAGTAAATTTATTTCCCCATCCATCAATTTCTCCTTTAGAGTTCCAATGAATAGGAACGATTTCTGGAAGACTATTCCAAATTGTTGCCAAATAGACAAAAGGGATCAAAACAATTCCAATTAGAGGAAGCTCTTTTTTTAATTCTAAATTCATTTTTTATTGTTTAAAGGTTAGTATCCATTGCAAAACATCTTCCATTATGGTGGTATTGATGGAGTAAATGATGAATTGCCCGTTTTTTTCAGATGTAATTAAATCAGCCCGTTTTAAAATATCTAAATGATGCGAGATACTCGGTTTAGAAATATTAAAAGCGTCTGCAATCTCTCCTGCAGATAAATCCTTCTGCTTTAAAAGATCCAGAATCTCTCTTCTAGTTGCATCATTCAATGCTTTAAAAATATCGTTCATTGCATTTATATATTTAGACAAATATCTAAATACTTTTTAAATAAACAAAAAAAAGCAGTAATTTTTTACATTACTGCTTTTGAAATATTTTAAATCTATATCTTAAAACTTATGCTCGTCTTTGCTAATTACCAAGAATGAAACTAAAGATATAATTGCCGCGGTTACTAAATAGAAACCTACATAACTCACATCATAGGTCTTAGCTAACCAAATTGCAATCATTGGCGCAAAAGCTGCGCCCAAAATTCCCGCCATATTAAAAGTCAAAGAAGCTCCTGAATAGCGAACATTTGTTGGAAATAACTCCGATAGAAAAGTTCCCAAAGGACCGTAAGTAAAACCCATTAATGACATTCCGATGCAGGCAAAAATGGTAACCAAAACTATATTTCCAGAACTTAAAAAGTAAGAAAAGAAGAATCCGAAAACGGCAATAGCCGCAGTTGCAGCGATAAGCATTTTGCGACGACCAATTTTATCAGCCACAACAGCAGAAACTGGAATAAAAAATGCAAAAAACAATACTGAGAATAATTGAATCAATAATCCGTCTCTTTTTACAATTCCTAAATCTGAAGTTGCCCAGCTTAATGTAAATACGGTCATTAAATAGAAAACTAAGAATGTTGTTATGGCAGCGAATGTTCCAAAAATCAATTGGTTTTTATATGATTTCACCAATTCTAAAAAAGGGACTTTCACTTCTTCTTCTTGCTTTTTAGCATTTTCAAACGAAGGCGTTTCTGTAATTTTAGTTCTTATATAAAACCCGACTATCACTAAAAATGCACTGGCAATAAAAGGAATTCTCCAACCATAATTCATAAAATCTTCATTACTCATAGAATCTGTCAATAACAAGAAAGTTCCACCAGAAAGCAATAATCCTATTGGAGCACCTAATTGCGGAAACATTCCGTACCAAGCACGTTTATTTGGTGGTGCATTTTCGATCGCCAATAAAACAGCTCCTCCCCACTCACCTCCTAGCCCAACACCTTGTCCGAATCGGCAAAGCATTAATAATAATGGCGCAGCAACGCCAATACTTTCATAACTTGGTAAAAATCCAATAGTTACTGTAGAAATTCCCATAGTTAATAAGGCCGCAACAAGAGTAAACTTACGTCCGATTTTATCGCCATAATGTCCAAAAAAAGCAGAACCTAAAGGGCGTGATAAAAAGGCAATAGAGAAAGTTGCTAAAGATTCTAATGTTGCCATTGTAGAATCTGAACTTGGGAAAAATAATTGCGGAAAAACCAACACCGCTGCATTGGCATAAATATAAAAATCAAAAAATTCGATTGTGGTACCAATAAGGCTTCCAAAAAGAACGTGTTTTAGAGAGTTCTTTTTATTCTCGTTAGTTTTCATGTAAAATAGATATAACTTTTTTTTTGATTACAAAAATATAGTTTCATCATTAATAATTCATATTTCAAAGAATTAGTTTTAGAACATCATTCGTTTTTTAACAAATTTGCTGTTTTTTCCAATTTAAAAACACGAGTTTTACTCCAATTTAAAAACTTGATTTTAGGTGCTTTAAAACAAAAATCAAAAATCAAATCTTAAGCATTCGTTAAAAGCGTTTTTAACTGTATATTTTCATTAAATTTACAGCTGTCAAAAATAAATTTAAAATTATGCCTACCGACTGTATCAGCTTTCAATCATCTGGATATTTCTCTAAATTAATGCAAGATTACTTAGATCAAAAGCCAGAGTTAAAACCGCTGTACAATAATTTTCCAACCTTAGAAAATTTCGAAAAACAAATTGCTGAAAAATCAGCTAATTTTGATCATAACAACCGAACTGCATTGGTTGACACTTTGCAAAAGCAATATCAAAATATTGAAATTTCAGATTTAACCAAACAAAATATTTCGCTTTTAGCACTCGAAAATACTTTTACCATTACAACCGGACATCAGTTAAATCTTTTTAGCGGACCATTGTATTTTTTATATAAAATTATTTCTACGATTAATTTAACTAAGGAATTAAAATCAAAATATCCTTCGTACAATTTTGTTCCAGTTTATTGGATGGCGACCGAAGATCACGATTTTGAAGAAATTAATTATTTTAATTTCAAAGGAAAAAAAATCCGCTGGAATGCTGAAAGTACTGGGCCAGTTGGAAGACTTTCATCTGAAGGTTTAGAAGATTTATTTGAAGTGTATTCGAAAGAATTAGGTTCAAGTACAAACGCAAATACACTAAAAAAACTTTTTGAAGACGCTTATTTAAAACACGAAAATCTAGCCGATGCAACTCGTTTTTTAGCCAATGCGCTTTTCGCAAATTACGGTTTGGTTATTCTAGACGCTGATAATGCGGATTTGAAACGTACTTTTATTCCTTTCGTAAAAGAAGAATTAGAAAATCAGACTTCATTTAAAGCTGTTCAAAAATCAATTGAAGAGCTTGCGGCTTATACCGTTCAAGTAAATCCGCGTGAGATTAATTTATTTTATATTGAAGACAAACTTCGCGAAAGAATTATTTTTGAAAATGATAAATATCTAGTTAACAACACTAAAATTTCATTTTCGAAAGAAGAAATTCTAAAACTTTTAGAAAGTAATCCTGAAAAATTCAGCCCAAACGTAATCATGCGTCCGCTGTATCAGGAAATTATTTTGCCAAATCTTTGCTACATTGGCGGAGGCGGAGAAATTGCTTATTGGTTAGAATTAAAAGCGTTTTTTGAGGCTGTAAATATTACTTTCCCGATATTATTAGTTCGAAATTCAGTTCTTTTGGCAACCGAAAAACAGGCTAAAAAAGCTGATAATTTAAATTTATCATGGAAAGATTTATTCAATAAATCAGAGAATTTAATTAATGAAATCACGCATAAACTTTCTCCTTTTCCAATTGATTTAGCGGAGCAAAAAGAAGCGCTCGAAAAACAATTTGCTTATCTTTTTGAATTGGCTGAAAAAACAGACAAATCTTTCTCAGGTGCGGTAAAAGCACAAGAAGTAAAGCAGAAGAAAGGCCTTGAAAATTTAGAAAAACGTTTATTAAAAGCTCAAAAAAGAAAACTTCAAGATCAGTTACAACGTGTTACAGATTTGCAATGCGAATTGTTTCCAAATTACAGTCTTCAAGAACGTCAAGCTAATTTTTCTGAATTTTATTTAGAAAAAGGAGAACAATTGGTTCCGCTTTTAATTCAGAAATTAAAACCTTTAGAACATAATTTTGACATCATAATAATCTAAAATAATTATCTTTAGAAATTAAAAGTGCTGATTTAGGAACAAATAACCAGCTCATTTCCTAGATTATTGCTCTCTCAAACCAAATAGAATTATATTTTATAACCTATTAACTAACTAACTAACCTAATGGTAAGAGAACGCCTAATTTCGCTTGATGTCTTTCGCGGACTGACTATTCTATTGATGACTATTGTAAACAATCCCGGTGATTGGGGAAATGTTTATCCTCCGCTTTTACACGCACACTGGAACGGCTGCACACCAACCGATCTAGTATTTCCATTTTTTATTTTTATAATGGGAGTTGCCGTACCGCTTGCAATGCCAGAGAAAACGTATGATGAAACAACATTCAACAAAATCCTGATTCGTTCTTTAAGAATGTTCTGTTTGGGGATTTTCTTTAATTTTTTTGGAAAAATTCAGCTTTTTGGATTAGACGGAATTCCACTTCTAATAGCAAGATTAGTCATTACTTTTGCAGTTGGTTATGCTTTGATGGGAAATTTCAGCACGCGTCTAAAAAACATTTTCGCATTTAGCATTTTAGCCATTTATCTCATTTTAGCTTACGGTGGATTTGAAAATTATCAAGACGTTCGTCTTCCTGGAGTTTTGCAGCGCATTGCAGTAGTATATTTTGTTGTTTCGCTTTTGTATCTAAAAACATCCCGAAAAACTCAAATTATTACAGGGGCAATTTTGCTTTTAGGATATTGGGCCGTTATGACTTTAATTCCTGTTCCTGGTTTTGGAGAAGCTAATTTAGAAAGAGGCACCAATTTAGCTGCTTGGGTTGACAGCATCTTCTTAAAAGGACACATGTATCACGAAACTAATACTTGGGATCCAGAAGGTATTTTAAGCACATTACCTTCAATCGTAAATGGAATTATCGGTTTATTCATTGGGCAAATTTTACTACTTAATATAAGCAAAATTCAAAAAGCATTTACAATGGGCAGAATTGGAACTGCACTTATATTTTTCGGATTAATCTGGGATTTAATTTTTCCAATAAACAAATCAATTTGGACAAGCAGTTATGTTTTATACACCACTGGTTTAGCAACTGTTTGTTTAACAGCTCTATATTACATCATCGACATTAAGGAATACAAAAAAGGCTTTAAACTATTTATTATTTGGGGAGTAAACCCAATGATTGTTTTCTTTGCTTCACAAATTATTCCTCAAGCTTTGGTAATGATTCGTTTTCAGCATCCATCGCTTGCTGGCGAACAAATTAACCTTTTAGATTATCTATACCGTTTTGGAATTGCACCATTTTTCAGCAATCCGATGACAGCTTCATTGGCTGGTGCATTAACTTATGTTGGAATATGGACATTTATATTGTGGATTTTCTACAGAAATAAACTGATTTTTAAAGTATAAAAAGCACCACATTATGTAGAGACGCACCGCAGTGCGTCTTTATTGTTTTTATCAAAATTGCGCTAGATGCACTACAGCGCATCTCTACAATCACCTATATGGTTTAAGAAAATGCTTTTATTGGTCAAAACATCATTCTAATGTGTTTAAATTATGAATTTATTAAAATCAATTCATAAAAAAAGTATACTTTTGCACAAAATTTAATAAAATACAAAATGGCAACAAATAGAACTTTTACAATGATTAAACCAGATGCTGTTGCAAACGGACACATCGGGAATATCTTAGCAATGATTACTAATGGTGGTTTCAAAATCGTTTCATTAAAATTAACTCAATTAACTGTTGCAGATGCAAAAGCATTTTACGCAGTTCACGCAGAAAGACCTTTCTACGGAGAATTAGTTGAATTCATGTCTCGTGGACCAATTGTTGCTGCTATTTTAGAGAAAGATAACGCAGTAGAAGATTTCAGAACTTTAATTGGAGCTACAAACCCAGCTGAAGCTGCTGAAGGAACTATTCGTAAAGCATACGCTACTTCTATCGGAGAAAATGCAGTTCACGGATCTGACAGCGACGAAAACGCTGCTATCGAAAGTGCATTCCACTTTGCAGGAAGAGAGCAATTTTAATTTTAGGTTAGACTTAAAATTTTAAATTATAAAACACAAAAAACCCCGCTTCAATTGAAGCGGGGTTTTTCTTTTAAGTATAAAATTGACTAAAGGTTATCAGAAGTCTTTTTTACCATTTTCTCGATTCTTCCATCTAAATCTTTTAGAAGCTCGTCTAATGCACTTTCACACATTGGCAATACTTTTTCAAAAGATAAAACAGGAATTCCTCCTACAATAGTTCCAGTTTTCTTAGAGTTTGCTCCTTCATTGAAAGCAAATACTTTTTTTCCGTTTTTATCATACAAAGCAATTCTTGCATAAGCTCTCATCTTGATAGTTCCTGTACCACCAACAGCAAATCCTTTTACAACAGCAAAATGAATTTCAGTAAATAAAACACCGTCAGCATTATCTTTAAACATAGTAGCTGTTGCTACTTCATTTGCAGAACCATTTATCCCTTCATAAATATATTTGTATCCAGGGAAATTGATAATATATTTTCCAGCTTCTCCTTCTTTGTCAAAATGAGGAACGTAATCAATATATTCTTGTTTTTGAGTCACATCAGTTTCTGGAATTAAATCAAATGGGAATTTTTTTGAATAATCATTGAAAAATGCCGTATGATATTTCTCCAAAATTGGCAATAAATTAAAGTTCGGATTACTTCCTAAATCTGTTACTGCTGCCAGACCATTTAAACCAAGCTCAGAAAGATCTATTGTTTTATCTGTATAAAAAGAAACAACAGCAACTTTTTTCTTTTGCGAATAACCAGTTAAAGTAAATAATACGGTTAAAATAAGTAAAATTTTTTTCATTGTTTTGTTAATTTGTTTGGGTTATTAAAAGGATGTTACTTACAAAAAATAACGCTCAAATGTATCGTAAAAAAAAACACTCCACAAGTGAAGTGTTAATTATTTTTAAAATTTATCTTATTAAAAAAAGCCTAATAAAATCAGCGTAAAACAACTTCTTTTACTACCTCACGACCCAATTCTTCATTGATCATTTTTATTATTTTATACTTTCCATGAGTCAATTCTTCACGTAGAACAGAAGAACCTAATTCCACATAAAGCGTACCTCCTTTCAAAACAACATTTCGAGTATAAGTATTCACTCCGCTCCCCATAAGATTTTTCCAAGCATCACGAACATCAATCTCATCCATTCCTGGCTGCAATTTATTCACTTGAATAATCTGCTGTAATACAGCACTAATAGTACTTTCGTTATTTAGTCTTTTCGCCATCGTCTAATAAATTTACTGGTCCAGCTTTTTTATAATGATATTCTATTTTTTGCGGATTCTTAACCACTAATTTGTCATCTGAAAGTGAAATAATTTCTTCACTCCATTTTGCATACTTTGTTTTATAATCCAAGAAAACCTGCTCTCCGGCAAAACGAACCGAAACATTTTCAAAAGTATCTGTTGTTAGAAAAGTTCCATCAAACTGTGGCATAACTTTCGTTCGAACACCTTTATTATTCTTGATTTGAAAAAAATCAAAAGTCTCGTTCATCTTATAATCTTTCTCTTCACCTTTATCAAAAACCACTTTTTCAATTTCCCAGTAGCCATTTAACTTAGTAATATCATCAGGTTTAATTTCCTGTTTGCAGCTCACAAATAAGAACGACAAAACCAAAATCATAAAAGTGTTTCTCATAAATAATATATTTTTTTAGCAGCCACTTACTTCGTTAGCCAACTTTAGCGCATTGCTATCTGTTTTGCAGAAATTTTTCTCGGACTACAAAGATAGCCTTATAATCATCAAAAAAATACTTTACATTAATTATTTCATTCTAAAAAAAACAAATTTACCAAGATGAAAAAAACATCAAAATACCTTATTCTGATTATATAATAACTTCTATGGGTAATGCTTATTTTAAAAGATAAGGATTTTTACACCCAAATACTCTAATTTAAAAATCAAATTTAAAATACCTTTTTCTACTAAAAAATGAAAAAAATATTACTACTAGTTTTTAGCACTATATTTTTATTTTCAAAATGTTATCAGCCAAAACAAGAAAAAAAAGCTTTCAATAAATCTGAAAAACATTCAAAAGAAAACGAGAGCAAACCTAGTAAAACAGATACTCTTTCTACAAAAAAAAACATCTCAAAAAGCACAAATTCAGAAGATTTCCCAATAAAGATCATTAAAGCAACACTATTAGACAATAGTTATTCTCATCATAAGAATATCAAAATAGTTTACAAGAATTCTAGCAAAAAAATGATTAAAGCTATAAAACTTAAGTGGTTTTGCATCAACGCATTTGAAGACCCTGCAAGCGGCAATTATTTTTATGGTGAAGGAAATTTTAAAGGAAATATAACTCGTTTAATAAAACCTGGAGAAACCAAATCAGAAATTTGGGAAGATTTCTCAACAGATGCAGATAAAATCATTAAGGTCACCGTTTATTACATTGTCTATAATGACGGCACTAAATGGGAATTAAACGAAGAAAAAACTACTCTATAGTCTATATAAATCTAAAAATAAGTTCCTTAACAGATTAAACTTTTTTGCATATTTTTGGTCAAACCCCAAACTAAAACCAAAAACATGACCAAATCAATTTTCACAATCTTGTTAGCACTATTTTTTACAGCCTGCAGCAAAGACTCATCTGAACCTGATCCTGTTCCAAATCCAGAAGAAACAATGTATTTTCCTCCATTAACAGGAACAACTTGGGAAACAAAATCTATTTCTGACCTAAAATGGAACCAAAGTGCTGTACAACCACTTTTAGATTATTTAGAACTCAAAAATTCAAAATCGTTTATCATTTTAGTAAACGGCCGAATTGTTTTAGAAAATTATTTTAACAAACACACCGCAACAACAAACTGGTATTGGGCTAGTGCAGGAAAAACATTAACATCAACAATGACAGGAATTGCTCAGCAAGAAGGTCTTTTAAACATTAACAATAAAGTTTCTGATTATCTTGGAACGGGCTGGACAAGCGAAACTCTTGCTCAAGAAAACCAAATTACCTGCAAACACTTACTAACTATGACTTCTGGAATTGATGACACTTCAGACGAAGTCGATCCAGAAGACTTAATATACAAAGCCGATGCAGGAAAAAGATGGGCTTACCATAATGTTTATGTAAAACTTCAAGATGTTGTAGAAAAAGCAAGTGGAAAAACTTGGAAGGATTATTTCAACACTAAATTAAGAGACAAAATTGGAATGGACGGCAATTGGGTTCAACTTGGTGTAAATAGCGTTTATACAAGCACAACAAGAAGTATGGCGCGTTTTGGATTACTAATGCTTAATAAAGGAAAATGGGATAATACTACAATTCTAAATGAATCTTTCTTTAACGAAGCAACTGCAACTTCTCAAGACATCAATTTAGGGTATGGATATTTATGGTGGTTAAACGGAAAAACTTCTTATCATTTACCACAATCGCAATTAACTTTTCAAGGAAGTGTAATTCCAACTGGACCGAGTGATATGTTTATGGCTTTAGGGAAAAATGACCAAAAAATATATGTTGTTCCGAGCAAGAAAATGGTTATTGTAAGAATGGGAGATGCTGCAGATGATGAAAATCTTGCTTTATCAGATTTTGACAAAACATTATGGCAGAAAATTAATGCTTTGTATCAATAAAACTAGCAATTTAAATCAATTGCCATCCTTTACTTTTCAAAAAGCTTTTGCAATCCTTGCAGAAGCTTTTTTCTTGATTAAAAGGATTACGCCCCTCGGCATCACGCATTAAACAAGTTTGTATTTTACAATGTGGCAGACCTTCGGTATGCCCTAATTCGTGCAAAACCAGTTTATAAAACTGTTCGTTTTTATTTTTTCGAGACAATCTAAAATCAGAAACAACACAAGCTTTTCCAGGTCTATAACCCAAACCCATTATACCCCAATCTTTTATCCTGTTTTTTGTTGTACTTATATCAAAATGAGACAATCCAACAATTACAGAATCCTTTCCTATATTATTTTTTAGGTTTTTAATAATGCTATCAGCCCGATACCTGTTTCTAGGTTTATAAAAAGATTTTTCAGGAAAGTCAATATTTTCCATCAAAACTACTTTCGGATTAATAGCTTTAATTTCAGCAAAAACCTTTTGAGTTTGTTTTTGCTGAAAATTGCCTAAAGGTTGAATAACAATAACTTTCTGAGCTTTTATCGCATTTTCATTATTCCTATTTACACATGAGAACAAGCCAAATAGTAAAATCAAAACACCATATTTCATAAAAGCAAATTCGATAAAGTTGTTATATTTTTGAAGATTATCTATTGGTTTTTATTCTTTTAAGAACTCCTAAAAAGAACAAAATAATTCCGACTACCAGCAACACATAATACACTGAAAGATTATTATCTTTCAATAAGTTTGCAAAAACAAAACATACTACACTGGCAAAATAGAATGTAATAGCCGATATATTTTTCATTATAAATTATTTAAAGAAACTGTCAACGAATTCATATTTATTGAAAACTTGTAAATCTTCAATTCCTTCGCCAACACCAATATATTTTACTGGAATTTGAAATTGATCTGAAATTCCAATCACAACTCCACCTTTTGCCGTTCCGTCCAATTTAGTAACAGCCAACGAAGTAACCTCTGTAGCAGCTGTAAATTGTTTCGCTTGTTCAAAAGCATTTTGACCTGTAGAACCATCTAAAACTAAAAGCACATCGTGAGGAGCATCAGCAACAACTTTCTGCATTACACGTTTTACTTTTGTCAATTCGTTCATTAAGTTGATTTTATTATGAAGACGACCCGCTGTATCAATAATTACAACATCAGCATTTTGAGCAACTGCAGATTGCAAAGTATCAAAAGCTACAGAAGCAGGATCACTTCCCATTTGCTGTCTTACAATAGGCACATTTACACGATCTGCCCAAACTTGCAATTGATCGATCGCAGCAGCACGGAATGTATCTGCAGCACCTAAAACAACATTATACCCCGCTTTTTTAAATTGATAAGCCAATTTACCAATCGTTGTTGTTTTACCTACTCCATTTACTCCAACAACCATTAAAACATAAGGTTTTTTATCTTTCGGAATTTCAAATTCTGTTGCCTCACCTGTATTAGTTTCAGATAACAAAGCACCAATTTCATCACGAAGAATCTGATTTAATTCATCTGTTCCTAAATATTTATCTTCAGAAACACGCTTTTCGATTCTTGAAATAATTTTCAAAGTTGTATTTACACCAACATCCGAAGCCACAAGAACTTCTTCTAAATCATCTAAAACATCATCATCAACTTTAGATTTTCCAGCAACAGCTTTGCTTAACTTCGAGAAAAAAGTAGTTTTTGTTTTTTCAAGACCTTTGTCTAAAGTCTCTTTTTTTTCGGTAGAGAATAATTTTTTAAAAAAACTCATTTTTTGTAGATTATTTAGATTTACTAGATTTCTTGATTTTCAGACAAGAAATCCAAATCTTTAAAGAAAGTGTAATTGTTTCTCAAAAAAAGACCAATTGTTACGATTCTTTAAATTTTTAGACAAATATAGATAATAAAAAAGCTACTTCCGAATGAAAGTAGCTTTTCTATATAATGTAATTGTAATTATTTCTTTTTCAAGAATTCATCAACTTCTTCAGGAGCCATAATAGATTCTACGAATGTATATGCACCAGTTTTAGGAGATTTTACCATTTTGATGGCTTTTGACAATCTCTTAGAAGCTGTTTGTAACGATGCTACGGTTTTCTTTGCCATGATTCAAATGTTATTTGAAGTTTTTCATAAAACTCGAAATGGCTAAACCATTTGAGATTTATAAAAATCTCTAATTATTACTTAATTTCTTTGTGAACAGTTACTCTTTTCAAAACTGGATTAAATTTTTTAATCTCTAATCTGTCTGGAGTATTTTTTTTGTTCTTAGTTGTAATATATCTAGAAGTTCCTGCAACACCAGAAGCTTTGTGTTCAGTACATTCTAAAATTACTTGGATTCTATTACCTTTCTTTGCCATCTTGCTATATATTTATTTAGGAAAAGATTATTTGATAAATCCTTCTGACTGCGCTTTTTTCAAAACTGCAGTGATTCCATTTTTATTAATTGTTTTTATCGTAGATGCTGCTACTCTAAGAGTAATCCATCTATCTTCTTCTGGAAGATAAAAACGCTTTTTAACTAAGTTTACAGAAAACTTTCTCTTAGTTTTGTTCATAGCGTGAGAAACGTTATTTCCTACCATCGCTCTTTTACCTGTAAGGTCACAAACTCTTGACATTATACTTATCTTTTATCGTTATTCAAAATCAGGGTGCAAAGAAAAGAAAAATAAACCATTGTAGCAAAAAATTATTGCACAATTTTTAAAATTTCTTTCTGCAAAATTTCTAAACTCTTGACAGATGCCCTATCTATCACTTTTTCACGCGGTTGTCCGAAGTTAAATTCTTCAACAATTACTCCGTTTGGTGTTGCCAAAGCTATAAAAACAGCACCTATTTCAGCATCTGAATCACCTTTTGAAGGACCTGCATTGCCTGTCGTAGCAATCGCATAGTCCGTTTTAAGCAAATCTTTAACACTCAAAGCCAGAGCCGATGCGACCTCAGCGCTTACAACAGAAAATTGATCAATTATATTTTGTGAAACTCCCAAAACATTTACTTTTACTTCTGTCGCATAAGAAACAATACTTCCTTTAAAATAATTTGACGAACCTGGAACAGATGACAGCAATGAAGCAATTCTTCCTCCTGTACAACTTTCTGCTGTCGAGATTGTTTTATTTTGTTTAGAAAGCAGTTTTCCTATTACCGTTTCAATTGTTTCGTTTTCTTCGTAACCTACAATTATATCATGAATTATAGCATCTAAAGATTGGACATTAGATTCTATTGCTTCTTCTAATTCTTCTTTATTTGTTCCTCTTGCTGTCAAACGCAGACGAACTCTTCCTGGATTTGGCAAATAAGCCAGTTTTATAAATTCTGGAAGATTATTTTCCCATTGTTCAATACGTTCTGCAACTAAACTTTCGCCCTGACCATAAGTCAAAATAGTTTTATGAATAATATATGGGCGTTTGTATTCGCGCACTATTTTTGGAATTATTTCTTCTTCGACCAAATATTTCATTTCATAAGGAACTCCTGGAAGCGAAATAAAAACTGTATCCTCTTTTTTCATCCACATCCCTGGCGCAGTTCCAACTTTATTATGCAATACTGTACAAGTTGACGGAACTAAAGCCTGATCTTTATTCAGTTGAGAAATTGGTCTTTTATAAAAACCTTCAATCAATTCTGTTACGTGCGCTAAAACTTTTTGATCTACAACTAACTCATCATTAAAGTATTCGCAAAATGTTTTCTTTGTAACGTCGTCTTTTGTCGGACCTAATCCGCCTGTCACTATCACAACATCTACCTTGTTTTGCAATTGAGCAAAAGTATCTAGAATATGTTTTTTGTCGTCGCTGATGGATAGCATTTCTACTACCTCAACCCCAATTCGATCTAATGATTTAGCAATAAAAGCCGAATTTGTATCTACGATTTGACCAATTAAAATCTCATCTCCAATAGTGATAATTGCTGCCTTCATATCAGTGAAATATTTTAGTTTCTTACATTAAGTAAGCTATAAATTTATAAGTAGAAAATTTAAATTTTGTCTTGGAGGAAGGTATTAAAGGCTTTTACAAACTATAAGCCGCTTACAAAATTTAAAAATGATTTTGACTTATTCCTTATTTAAATAGAAGGAATAAGTCAAATTTTATATTAAAGATCAAAGTCTTTTTTAATTTCTTTAATCGCTTCTTTTACTTGTACTTTAATACTTTTAAAAGTTTCGATAATGTCTTTTTTCTTGCCTTCAGCTTTTGTCCACGCTTCAACTTGCAAGATTTCTTCAAAAGCCACATTTAGCCCCATTAAATCTAAAGTTGGCTTTATTTTATGTGCGTATGAATAAGCATATTTATGATCCTTTTTCTTAATTCCCTCTTTGATTTGTTTTAAATCTTCTGGAACTTCTGTAACAAATAAAGTTAAAATTTGATTTACAAATTCAGGATCGTTATCTGAAAGCGCATATACTTTCGAAAGGTTGTATTTTAAAGCCATTATTTTACTTGTATTCTGAATAATTTTTTATCTTCTAAAAAGCCTTCTAAAACATCATTTGGTTTTACAGCCGCAACACCTGCTGGCGTTCCTGTAAAAATAATATCTCCAATTTTTAATGTAAAAAACTGAGATACATGAGAAATCAATTCATCAATTTTCCAAAGCATCATACTTGAGTTTCCTTTTTGAACTGTTTCTGAATTGCTTCTTAATTCAAAATTAAGATTTTCCATAGAAACAAAATCAGTTTTTGGTAAAAAATCACCAATAACCGCCGAACCGTCAAATGCCTTGGCTTTTTCCCACGGAAGTCCTTTTTCTTTTAGTTTACTTTGTAAATCGCGAGCCGTAAAATCAATTCCGACACTAATTTCATCATAATATTTATGAGCAAATTTTGGCTCAATATATTTTCCGACTTTATTAATCTTTACGATTATTTCAACTTCATGATGAACATCTTCAGAAAACTCTGGAATTACAAACGGATGCTGCTTCAACAAAACCGCAGAATCTGGTTTCATAAAAACCACCGGTTCACTTGGACGCTCGTTTTTTAATTCCTCAATATGATTGGCATAATTCCTGCCGACACAGATAATCTTCATTCTTTTTTAAGTTGCTAAGATACTAAGATGCTAAGCTACTAAGAAACTAAAAAAAAACTTAGAAACTCAGAATCTTAGCATCTTAGAAACTTACTTGGTATTTAATTTTCTCAATTTAATTGCTGTCAAAACTTTTTTGGTGTACAACGGAAAATCAGCATTTTGAATCCAGCTGAAATATCCTGGTTCTGTTTCTAGAACTTTATACACTTTTGCACCTTTATGTTTTCCAAAAGTAAAAATTTCTTCGCCATCTTGATCAAAAGCAATCATTCCTGCAAAATCGGCGATTTTTTTACGAGTTGTAAATTCAGATAATGATTTCATATCATTTTCTAATTCTGGATAACGATCTAATTGCGCTTTTAAAATTTCATAAGTTGCCATTGTATCCGCTTCAGCTGAATGGGCGTTGTCCAAGCTTTTTCCACAATAAAACTTCAAAGCCGCACTTAAAGTACGCTCTTCCATTTTATGAAAAATTGTTTGAACATCTACAGAAACTTTGTTCTTCATATCAAAATCAACTCCCGCACGAAGCAATTCTTCAGCTAGAAGCGGAATATCAAAACGATCTGAATTAAATCCGCCCAAATCACTGTCTTTAATCATGTTATGAATGTGCGGTGCAAGTTCTGCAAAAGTTGGTTCGTTGGCTACTTTTTCATCAGTTATACCATGAACTGCAGTTGTTTGTGGAGGAATTGGAATTGTTGGATTAACCAGCCAGGTTTTACTTTCTTTGTTTCCGTTAGGAAAAACTTTGAATATTGAAATTTCTACGATTCTATCTTTACCGATATCAATTCCCGTTGTTTCGAGATCAAAAAAGCAAATTGGTTTGTTAAGTTTTAATTCCATTTCTAATTTTTATAAGTTTACAAATGTAATTTTTAAAGCCGAATATCTTCCTTTATTCTGATTTTTTTTGTCGAAAAATGCTTTCAAATCCTAATTTTAACTTTTCAAAAATAAGTCCTACACGAGACTACGCATTTCTACTTAATTCTTTTCTTACAAAACAAAAAAAATCCGACAAGTTTAAAACCTATCGGATTTGAATTTATTTATAATTGATTTTTAGAAATCTCTATCTACATCAAAAGCTTCTAAATATTCTGCTACTCTTTTCACAAAACTTCCTCCAAGCGCTCCATCAACAACTCTATGATCATAAGAGTGAGACAAGAACATTTTTTGGCGAATTCCAATGAAATCTCCTTCTGGAGTTTCGATAACCGCAGGCACTTTACGAATTGCCCCAAGTGCTAAAATTCCAACTTGCGGCTGATTGATAATCGGCGTTCCAAAAACACTTCCAAAAGTACCAACATTTGTTACCGTATAAGTTCCGCCTTGCGTATCGTCTGGTTTTAGTTTTCCAGCTTTTGCACGGTTACCTAAATCGTTAACCGCTTTTGCCATTCCAACCAAATTCAATTGATCTGCATTTTTAATAACAGGAACAATTAAATTTCCGTTTGGCAATGCCGCTGCCATTCCTAAATTGATATTTTTCTTTTTAATGATATAATCTCCGTCAACAGAAATATTCATTCCAGGGAAATCTTTCAAAGCTTTTGCAACAGCTTCCATCATAATTGGAGTAAAAGTCAATTTCTCACCTTCTCTTTTTTCGAAAGCCGTTTTAACTTTATCTCTCCATTTTACAATATTTGTTACGTCTACCTCAATAAAAGATTGTACGTGAGCCGAAGTTTGAACTGAAGCTACCATATAACCTGAAATCAGTTTACGCATTCTATCCATTTCCACAATTTCATCGCCCCCGTTTACAGAAACTGGAACTGCTTGTTGGCTTTTTTGAGCAACAGGTTCAACAGCTTTTGGAGTTTCAGCTTTTGGAGCTTCAACTTTAGGAGTTTCAACAACTACTTTTGGAGCCGCTTCAACTGTTTGTGGCGCTTGAACAGAACCTGATTTACGATCTTCTACATATTTTAGAATATCTTCTTTCGTTACTCGTCCATCTTTTCCTGAACCAGCAATATTTTCAAGTTCGTTTAAAGAAACGCCTTCTTCTTTTGCAATATTTTTTACTAATGGAGAAAAGAATTTATCTGATGCTGAGAAATCCTGAGAAGTTGCTACCGTTTCTTTAACCGCTTCAATTGTTTTTTCAATTTCAGCAGCTTCCGCTGGCGCAGCTATTTCCTCTACAGTATTTGCTACTGCAGTTGGAGCATCTCCTCCTTCAGTTTCAATAATTGCAATAGTCTGTCCTACTTGCACTAAATCATCTTTACCAAACAATTGCTCAACTAAAATTCCTGATACTTCGCTAGGCACTTCGCTGTCAACTTTATCTGTTGCAATTTCGAGTACGGCTTCATCAGCCTCAATTTTGTCTCCAACTTCTTTCAACCAATTTGTAATAGTTGCTTCAGCGACACTTTCTCCCATTTTAGGAAGCTTTAATTCAAATCTTGCCATATTGTTAATCTAAAAGATGTTTTTGATTTTCAGATTGCGAAATTAACGAATATTTTAAACATAAATTACACTTAATATAATTTTTTACTCAATTTTTACAATTTGCCCTCTATCATTTCTGGAATCGCTTCCAATAATAAAATGGGCATTTTTGGGTAAAATTTTAAAAGTAATACTCTTATCTTTAAGAGTTTCTATGATTTCGATACATTTTTTAAACGAAATGTATCGATTATCCAAAATGATTTCGACCTTTTTTCCCTTAAAAATCAGGCACGAATTTACCATTTTTTCTTTCGGGATTTCTAAAAAGCTTACTTTATTTTTTAAAGTTAAAGCTAATTTTTGAGAGAAATCTTCATTTAAAGAATAAAAAACATACGATTCTGGATTCGGTTTTATTCTAGTTTTACCTTGAAACATTTTTACAAAAGAGAAAAACCAAGTTCCGATTTGGATAAAAAAACTAAAAAACAATGGTTTCTTAAAATGCTTCTGATAAAAGAAATTCATTGCTTCCTGAAAATGAAGCATATATTTTTCGTCTTTTATTGTGCTTTCTCCTTTATAATGCAAAACAGTTGTTTCATGAAAATAATAGTTTGTCTTTTCTTTCAGCAACGCGCGATAAGACAAATCAATATCGTCAGCATACATGAAACAATCTTCATCAAAACCATTTAAATCTTCATATAGTTTTCTTTCTAAAAACATAAAAGCGCCAACTAAAATATCCACTTTTCCAGTTTGATTTTCATTTAAATGCTGCGCATAATATTGATTAAAAAGTCTGGTTTTAGGAAAGATTTTATACAATCCGAAAATTTTTGTGAAGGAAACCCAAGGCGTTGGAACACCGCGTTTGCTTTCTGGAAGAAATTCTCCTGTTCCGTCAATTAGTTTACAGCCAATGATTCCGAGATTGTTTTGCCTTTCGGCGAAAGCCAGAATCTTTGTAAAAGTATCTTCTGCAACAACGGTATCTGGGTTTAAAATACAGATGTACTTTCCTTTCGCTTGACGAACACCAATATTATTGCCTTTTGGAAAACCAAAATTCTCTTTGTTTTCAATCAATTTTATGTCTGGAAATTTTTCTTTCATCATCAAAACACTTTCGTCTGATGAATTATTATCCACTACAATAATTTCAGCATCGATTGATGCAATTGCTTCCTGAACACTTAAAACGCATTGTTCTAGAAAGTAACGCACATTATAATTGAGAATAACAACCGATAATTGCATGAATATTGATTCTGTAGATTTTGGCCGAAGTTAGAAATTTTCTGATAACCCCAAACGAAGTGACCAATCGTTTTTACTAATTCCGTAATCCAAAGCTAAATTACTTCCGTTTCTTTTATTCCATTTTATGCGGATTCCAGTTCCCACAGCGGGATTCCATTTTCTAAATTGATAAGTATCTATTCTTGAGACTGAAGAAACATTGGTAAAAAAAACTGCTCCAAAAAAACCGTTTCGGCTAATGTCTGTTCGATATTCAGTTTCAAAATAAGCCAACGCATTACTTCTATATCTGTTTTTAGTAAATCCGCGGCCCGTTTTTCCTTCGCGATCCCAGCCTATACTTGGCAGATCTAAATAATGAGGTTTTCCTCCAAACGTTGACCAAAAAAAAGCTCTAGAGGCCCAAACCCGATGTTTGGTTTTGCTAAAAGAATGATATTTTCTGGCATCAAAATACAAAGACTGCCATTTATCGCCCTCAACTCCGCTGGTATTAATTCGGAAATCGGCTTCGACATATAAACCTTTTTCAGGATTAATAATGTTTTCTCTAGAATCGTAAAGACCTTGAAATGCAAACCCAAACGAAGTTTCGTTAGAATAATCTCCATTCATATATTTGTAATAATCCGTTTCGCCGTCTATATAAGATTCTTCCGAAATGTTCTTATAATTATCCAACAGAAAACCAACTCCAAGTCGATAATTACCAACAATTTGCCTCGTTATAAACTGATAAAAACGCCATTGCTGATAATCGAGTGTTGACATTTCTTCTTTAGAATCGTGTTCTCCCAAGCCATAAGTGAGTTGTGGATAAATCATATAACGATAATCTCCAATAAGACTCCATTTATTATCCTTCGAATAAATATAAGATTGAATTGGAAATACAAATTGTTTGCTAAAACTAAAATAAGGTGAAAAAGTAATCTGAGACATTCTGGTCGTTTCGGGATCGCCTAAATAAAATGTAGTCAAAAAAGAAACAACCAAACCAGTGCTAGAATTAACTCCAACAGGAACTGGCAACAAAGAAAAAGTCAGTTTCCTTTTTCTTTCTGGACGAATAGTATCTTGTTTGTCAAAAACCCGATGAATAACATCTAAGATATCTCGCGTACCCACGTCTGTGCTATCATTTTGAGCCTGACAAAACGATCCTATTAAAAATAAAACTAAGAAGTATTTAATTTTTAAACCACTCACACACAATATTTTAAAAACCGTCTCTTACAAATTTAAAATTTTATTAAGAATAACAGTCAAAATTTTGGGTGAATAAAAAAGAATTTCTAATGAATCAAAAAGTTATATTTGAAACACTAAATTGTTTGATTTTGAAAACCTTAAATATATTTCGCCTTTGTATTTTTCTTCCATTGATTGTAATCTTTGGTTTTTCGGTAAGCGATCAAAAAAAAGAAATAGATCTCGTAAATATAATTTTAACGCAAAGTACGCAAAGATTTTTTCGCAAAGTGCACAAAGAATTTGAGATAAATATTTTAAAAAAATACAAAGCTCACAAAGCTTTGTGAACTTACCCTTTGTAAAACGCACTTAAAAAACTTTGCTCCCTTTGCGAAAAAATCTTTGCGTACTTTGCGTTAAAACATTCTCTCAAAAATTCTTTGCATTAAAAAAATAGTTTCAATAAAACTATAATTGCATCTGAATTTTATATCTATTTAGAATTTTCATTACAAAAAGCATAATTATCGAAAATACTAAGGACCACAGAATTCCCGGAACACCTACTCTGAAATATCCTGGAATAATATGAAAATTTATAAGCTTACAGAAATAATAAATAACACCTGGCAAAATATAAATCAATAACGGATTTGCTGCTGCAGGCATGAAAAATTCGCTCCATTTGGTTTGTTTTTTAACTTCCATCAGCCAATACAGAAAATAGAACAAAACTGTGCAAATTGCTGCTGAAAACATGGTCCAAGAAGGCGTTCCTTTTATTTTTGAAATTCCGAAATACGGACGAAGTAAAATTGCTGTCAGCGTAAACAAAACAATAAACCCAATTACCGGCCAATTAATTTTTGAACTGATTTTTCTATCGAAAAACAATAGTGAAATTACTACTCCAGCTGAAGCTAAAGAAGCATGTGTAAGATGTCCGGCAATAAAACTAAGCCATGACGTATTTTGAACAAAAGAGTTTTCGGTTAAATTAAGAGAATTCATTGCGACAGAAAAAATTAAAAATCCGATCATTGCCCATAAATTTCCTGAAACCAGCCAATAGTAAATTACTGTAAATAAATACGCCCAACCAATCAAACCTAGAATTCCCCACCATTTTGGCGTCATTCCTCTTTCTCCAGTATCTTGAATATATAAAAAGTAAAGCGCAATAAGAACTAAAATTCCGCCATATTGCAATACATTTTTCAACCAAACAGGAAAATCTTTTGGGTATTTGTTCCAAATTGGAATTGGCATTGCGTAAGCCAATAATGCCCAAAATGCTGGCTCAATAATCATTTTTGAAGCATCGTAACCATATTCGGCATTAACCATAAAAACACCAATTATTATAAGTGCCAATGCTCTTTTTAGCGTGTGTGTCCAGATTGTTTTCGGGCTATCGCCTTTTATCAATCTGGCATTAAAAGCAAACGGAATCGACATTCCGACAATGAATAAAAAAGCAGGAAAAACTAAATCAACAAAAGTCATTGCATCTGCATCAGCTGGCATATGTTTCATCCATTGCGGGACATTACTAATACTTGCCAGTTCGTTTACAAAAATCATCACAAAAATGGTAATTCCACGCAAAGCATCTATAGAAATGATCCGCTGATTAAACAGATTCTCTTTTATTTTCATAATTTTTTACTTTTTTACTAAAAATCAAATATAACATAATTCTAAAATGTCTTATTAGAAATTCTAGATTAATTTTGTACTCTAATAAATTGAGTCACACATTTTTTACCCCATGTTGTCATTTTTCAAATCTAAACCCATTTTAAAAGAGCTATTAGACGGTAGTTTTGTAGACATTCATTCTCACGTTCTGCCAGGAATTGATGACGGAGCTAAAAATATTACCAAATCAGTTGCGCTTGCAAAATCTCTGAAAGAATTAGGTATTTCTCAAATTATTACAACTCCGCATATCAATCATTATGTTTGGAACAATTCTCCTGAAATTATTCAATCTAAACTTCAGGAAACCCAAAATGCATTAAAAGAAAATAAAATTGAAACCCCAATACGGGCTGCCGCAGAATATTTTATAGACAGCTGGTTTGAAAATCACTTTAAAGAAGAAAAGCTGCTTACCTTAAAAGACAATTATGTTTTAGTGGAGATGTCTTATTTAAATGCTCCTTTAAACATTTATAAAACAATTTTTGAAATACAAGTTGCAGGTTATATTCCTGTTTTGGCACATCCTGAAAGATATGTTTTCTATCATAATAAATTTTCAGAGTACGAAAAATTAAAAAATGCTGGATGTCGTTTTCAGTTGAATTTACTTTCTACTGTAGAATACTACGGTTCTAAAATCACTAAAATGGCCGATGAACTTTTAGAGAAAGGAATGTATGATTTTTGTGGAACCGATGTTCATCATAAAAAGCATATTGAAGCTTTTGATAACAAACTAAAAATTAAAAATATAGATCCTTTAAAAGAGGTTATAACGAATAATCAGTTTTTTAAATTTTAAAATCTAATAGGCGTTTTCTTCTCCTTTAAAAATATTAATAACGGTTTTAGCTATAATTCTCATATCGAGCAGAAAACTCCAGTTTTCGATATACCAGATATCGTATTCTACTCTATTTTCCATATCGCTTAAAACCTTAGTTTCGCCTCTATAACCATTTACCTGCGCCCAACCTGTAATTCCTGGTTTCGCATATTGGCGTACTAAATAATTACTTATCAAATCGCTATATTCTTTAGCAAGTTTAACCATGTGCGGTCTTGGCCCTACAACAGACATATCACCCCAAAAAACATTAAAAAACTGAGGTAATTCGTCGATACTGGTTTTACGAATAAAAGCGCCAAATTTAGTGATACGGGCATCTCCTTTTTCAGCTTGTTTATTGTGTGCTAAAACATTAACATGCATACTTCTAAATTTCAAACATGTAAAAGTTCTATTATCTCGTCCAGATCGTTTTTGTTTAAAAAATATTGGGCCAGGCGATTCTAATTTTATAATAATCATGATTATAGGAAACAGCCACGGAAAAATCAGCAATATTACCAGACTTGAAAAACAAACATCAAAAATCTTTTTTATAACCCTGTTCGAAGCGAACTCCATTGGTTCTGTACGAAACATTAAAACAGGAGTGTTTTCATAAAAAGTAACTTCTACTCTGCTTGCTTTTGTGTAGAGCTGGAAATCTGGAATAAATTTTATACGAACCATATTCTGTTCGCAAATCCTAATAAGTTCATTAATTATCTCGATGTTTTCAATGTGTAATGCAACATACATTTCATCGATTTTCTTATCAATTACAAAATTTTCTACCTCATCAAATTGTCCGATGATAAGAGCTGGATCAACGATTGTTTCTATATTTTTTTTATCAAAAAAACCTAAAAATCGATATCCGTAAGTCAAATCTTTTCCGAGTACTTTACGAATTCTTTCTCCACTTTCATTGGCACCGACGATTATAAATGTCTTAAAATTATACCCTTTACTTCGAATATATTTTAGAAGTTTCATAGAAAAAAACCTTGTAAACATTAGCAGACCAAAAAAGATCAAATAAAAATATACCATTCTAAGCCTTGATATATCGCCATATTTCAGGTAAACAACCGAAACAGAAATTAAAGCTGCGTGAATTGAAATCTTTTTAATTGTTCTCCATAAAATAGATTCTATAGGTTCTATACGAATGCTTCTATTCGAATCGCTTTGAAGTAATAATGCAATCCACACTAAAGCGGCTAACAAAGAAACCGTTCTTTCTTCTTTGGATAACAATTTATCTAAACTACCAAATCTTGCCAATGCAGAAAGTACTGTTGCTAAATTCAGTAATATAACATCTACCACAACAAACAAAAGCTTGAAGTAACGCGAAATTCGGTAATGAGATAATTGTTGCAAAATTTTCATGACGGAGTTCAACTTTATCCTAAAAGACAAAAAAATGTCAAAAATAAAATCGATGCAAAATAACATTTAAATTATATTTTTTGGTACTTATTTTCTTCTAATTATTTAAAACTTTACCTTTAACGTATGTTAAAAATTATAGTCTTCTTTTTTGCCTTTACTTCTTCGATATACTCGCAAATTTCGGCGTGTACAGATCCGAAAGCTGAAAATTACAATGCCGCAGCTGAACAAAATGATGGAAATTGTAACTATAAAAATTTACATCTAAAGCCAGAATATTCAATTCGTTTAAGTGATTCTATAAAGGAAACTTCGGGATTAATTGCTTTCGAAAATTTGCTTTGGACGCATAATGACGATCACGATACAACCATTTACGGATTGGATTCTTTGGGAAAAATTAAAAAGAAAATTGTTCTTCCTGAAGTTATCAATCATGATTGGGAAGAAATCGCGCAAGACAGCACACATATTTATATTGGTGATTTTGGAAATAATTATTCAGGGAACAGAACTGATTTGAAAATTCTTAAAATCGAAAAAAAATCTTTTTTAGAGGAAAATCCGAAAATTGAAACCATTTCATTCACTTATTCTGATCAAACCGATTATTCTCCTTCAAAACCAAATAAAACCGATTTCGATTGCGAAGCCTTTATTGTTTCCAAAGACAGCATTTACTTGTTTACCAAACAATGGAAAACGTCTAAAACTACTATTTATAGACTTTCAAAAGAATCTGGATCTCAGATTGCGAAATTAAAATCTACATTAGACACAAAAGGTTTGGTCACTGGTGCCACTTATTTGGAAAACAAAAAACTAATTGCTTTGTGTGGCTACACCAAAGTTGGAAAACCTTTTTTATATCTGCTTTATGATTTTAAAGATCAAGATTTTTTATCTGGAAATAAAAGACGAATCGATTTAAAACTTCCTTTTCATCAAATCGAAGGAATTACAACAAAAGATGGTTTACATTATTTTTTAACGAATGAATCTCTTGTTCGAAAACCAGTAATAAATGTTCCACAGCAAATTCATTATTTTGATTTGAGTTCTATACTTGGATCGTATCTCCATAAATAATTTGAAGTTAATGTTTTTTAGCACATTAAATAAAAGTCAAGCTTCTTTTGCAGAAGTCAAATTGATACAAACTAATTTCACTTTTTCTGAGATTTCCCGATTAAATATTTGACAAAAAAAGGTGCTCCTTTAATTGAGCACCTGTTCTGCGTGGTTAAAAAAACTATTTGCTTATTGTTTTTTATTGATAACTTTCGGCCTTTGCAACTCATTTGCTAAAATCCAGCCTGTACGGTATATCCATTCCGTCATTTTATGCAGTTTTGCAAAATCGATATTCTCAGATTCATCCATTGGCGTATGATATTGGCTGTGCAAAACACTTGTAAAAAATACTGCTGGTATATTCTTTCTAGCATAAGGCAGATGGTCTGATCTAAAATAAAAGAATTCAGGATGTTCAGGTCTGTCCCAAAGCTTATCAAGTTCGAATTTTGGTCCTTCATCATTAGCTTTTTTAGCTGCATTTACTAAATCTAAAGAATTTTGATGCGGATCACTTGAACCTAAAAGAGCAGCTTGATTAATGTCATTTCTGCCAATCATGTCTCCGTTTAACACTGCAATTATATCTTTTTCTGGTACGGTCGGATGTTCAGCATACCAACTAGACCCTAATAAACCGCGTTCTTCTGAACCATGAAATACAAATAAAGCAGATCTTTTTCCTGGCTGTTTTTTAAATGCTCTTGCAATTGCAAGCATTGCGACACAAGTACTTGCATTATCATCTGCCCCATTATAAATTGAATCTTGTCCGTATTTTTGCCTTACGCCATCATGATCCTGATGTCCACTGAAAAGAACATATTCATTTTTTAATTTAGCATCTTTACCTTCTACTTTTCCAACAACATTCACCGATGGATATTTGTAGGTTTCAGAAATCACTTCGGCTGATAAATTTTCTTTTGTGTTTTTAAGAAATTCCAATTGATCGTTATGAACCCAAAAAGCGGGCATTCTAGGCGGAAGCGGCATTTTATCTCGATATCCTTCAATACCATATACACCGCGTTTCATTTGCGGTTCTACTTCAGACCAGCATTTTTCGCCAAATTCATCTGCAACAATAATAAGAGCGGCCGCACCTCTATAAGCTAAATCTTCGTAATATTTCTGTTTCACAAATCCGGGATAACGTCGTTCAAAAAGCGAGATATTATCTGAAATTCCGTCTTTTGATGCCAGAACAACAACAGCTTTTCCTTTCACATCTATCTTTCTGATTTCTTCTGCAGAAACTTTCCCTAAAAATAATATTGGTGCTTCGACTTTGTTTGTAGTTGTTTCAGCAATCAGAACTTCATTCCATAATTTAAACTCTTTTTGCCCGATTTTAAATTTGGAATTATTGGTAACCTGATGTCTGTATAAATCAAAAAACTGAAAAAAAGTTCCATCGTCTCCAGCGGGCGACATTCCGGCTTCTTTTGCTTTTTCTGCCAGCCAAACGGAAACTTTTAATTCATCTAAAGTACCTGCTTCGCGCCCATTAAAATGGTCACCAGCCATTTGGTACATATCTGTTTTAAGATCCTTTAAAGTTATAGCGCTAACCAAAGGTTTTTTTGCCGTTTGTGAAAAAATCACATTACAGCTTAAACTGAATAATAAAAATAACTTCTTCTTCATAATTAAAAATCAAATTAAAGATTGAATAATTTTCTGATAAAAAAAGAAGGGTCTGAAAAAAAGACAAATCTATGTTTTTTATAAATATACTTCAAAAAAAGATAAAATTTCAATTCTATTCTGCTCAATTTTCAATAAAAACAAGACTTAACCTACAATATATCAAACATCAAAATAAAACGCTATTGAATCTTATTCAAAAGAGCATTGCTTATTTTTACGATAATTTATTATTTTAATGATATAATGGTAAAACAACATTTTTCGAGGCATATTATCGATAAATAATCTTCATTTCAAAAAAAATAAATAATATTGCTAAATTGATTGTTACTAAAAACATGGCTCAAAATTCAAATATTGACGAAAAAAAACTTCTTCTTGAATTATCTCAAGGAAGTGAGCTTGCTTTTACAAATATGTACAATCAATATAAAAATATTGTTTACTCTACTGCTTTAAGAATTACTAAGTCTAAAATCTTATCTGAAGAAGCTGTACAAGATATTTTCTTGAAAATTTGGCAGAATAAAGAAAATTTGTCGGAGATTGACAGCTTTGAAAATTACATTTATATAATCTCCCGCAATCATTTATTCAACTCGATAAAAAAGATTGCTCGAGAAACTAATCTTATAACCGAAATCAATCAAAAAGATACCGGTTTTATTGATACTGATAGCAATATAAAAGACGAACAGTATACTACTATTTTGAACCAGATTGTAGATCAGCTTCCGCCTCAGCAGCAAAAAGTCTATAAAATGGCTAAATGGGACGGATTGAGCCATCAAAAAATTGGTGAAGATTTAGGAATTTCTACCGAGACTGTAAAAAAGCATATGGCTCAGGCTCTAAAATTTATTCGTCTTAAAATTTCTCCTTACATGAATATATTCATGTCGCTTCTTCTATTTTTAAAATTCTAGGCTAAAGTTTTTTCTTTCAAAAAAGCCTCAATTCGTATTTTTTTACATTTTTTTTACATTTTTTTCATTTTCGACTACTCCCTCCCCTTTTTTAAATGGTCTTTATCTAAAAGGAGCATATTAAACGTGTTCTTATCCCTGAAATTAGAAGGGCTGAAAAAAAAGAAAAAAACTCCAATCTATCATTTACAAACAAGTACTAATTTAATTAACGAAACAAATGCAGCAAAAAAAATTCGAAGAGTTATTTGAAGGCTATCTGCAGAATAATCTATCTGATGCGGAACAGCAGCAAATGATGGAAATAATTCAGCAGGGAGAGCATGATGATTTTCTTAAGGAAAAAATTCATGATATGCTGAAAGGAAATTACGCTATAGATGTAATGGATAAAAAACAGAGTGACGATATTCTGAATTACATTTTATCTAAACCGCAAAGCGAATCTAAAGTTGTGGAACTGAATCCGAAGAGAAGAAGAAAAGTAATTTTACAATCTCTTTTTGCGGCAGCCAGCATTACTATATTGATTGCTTTGGGTAATTCGTTGTTTTTTAAACAAAAAACAACTCTTCCTATTACGCTAGAGACACCAGTTGTTGTGGCACAAAATACTTTAATTGATTTTAGCGGAAAACAATTAGTGCATCTTCCTGATGGAAGTACTGTTCTTTTAAATGATAACAGTACTTTAAAATACGATCAGAATTCTTTTGACTCCGAAACTCGTGAAGTAACTCTTACTGGTGAAGCTTTTTTTGACATTAAACACAATCCTAAAAAACCATTTATCGTGCATACTGGCAAAATTCAAACTAGAGTTTTAGGAACTGCTTTTAATATTAATGCTCAAAATTCTTCTAACAACATTGAAGTTACGGTTGCTCGCGGAAAAGTTCAGGTTGGTGATACCGAAAAAATATACGGCGTAATTACTCCTAATCAGCAAATTAAAGTTAACAAAAGCACTTTAAACTTTGAACAGAATAACGTAAGCGCGGCCATTGTAACCGAATGGAAAAGCAATTACTTAATTCTGGATGATATTAATATGGCTGAAGCCGTTTCATTAATTTCTCAAAAATACAAAGTGCAGATTTTGATCTCGAATGATAAAATTAAGAATTGCCGAATAACAGCAAGTTTCTTAAACGAAGAAGATTTAGATCATGTCTTGAAAGTAATAAGCAGTGTTATTGAAACTGAATATCATTACAATAAAGCAGGAACTGTCATTTTGAACGGAAAAGGCTGTGAATAAAAAATAAAAAAGAGATTAAGCTGACTAACCTCCTACTTAGAAAGCTTAGAAAATAAATATTAACCTTAAAAACAGAAAACAATTAACCAAAACTAAATTAAAAAAGCCATCTAGCTCCTACACCAGATGGCCTAGATTTTTAACAATTAATCCAGTAACCATTAAAAAACAAGCAAATTTATGAAATTACGCTGTAAAACAACCATGTTTGACAGGGAAAAGAAATCATCTTTTTTTCACTTGTCAAAAAAAACAATTATGATTATGCGAATCAGTCTATTCCACATTTTTTTACTGACCTGCGGCACTCATATGATCTTCGCAACAGAAATGAGCGGTCAGAATATAGAGTCTATATCCGTTGATATTGAACTGCATAATCAAGATATTAAAACGCTGTTTAAAACCATCGAAAGTAGAACAGGTTTATTGTTTGCGTATCAGCCGCAAATCATAAAAGACTTTCCAAAAGTAACGACTCAACGAGGACGAAGAAGCGTTAGTGAAATTTTAAATTCTGTATTTCAAGGTACAAATTTGGTCTACAAACAAGTTGACAAAAATGTAGTAATCTATAAAAAAGAAGTTGCCAAAGCTCCAGAAAAAACAGAAAATGAAAAAGATGTCGATTTTATGCTTAATGGTAAAGTGCTTGATGAAAATGGACAGCCTCTTCCTGGTGTTTCTGTTGCTGTTGTAGGAGGTAACAAACAAGGAATATCTGATTTTGACGGACAATTTTTTATCGAATTGCCTAAAGGAAAACATGTCTTGAGAATATCTTATTTAGGTTATAAAACTCAAGAAGTTACGGTTGAAAACCAAACTACAATTACAATCAAAATGCAGCCTGACTTAGCAAAACTCGACGAGGTTGTAATTATTGGATATGGTACAACTACTAGAAGAACCTCAACAGGTTCTGTGGTTAAAATTACTGCCGAAGATATTGAAAAACAGCCGATAACTAATATTCTGCAAAGTTTACAAGGAAGAACTCCTGGTGTATTTGTGACACAAACTTCTGGATATGCAGGAAGTAATATGAATATCAGCATTCGTGGAACAAACTCTATTGCGGGGGATAACCTTCCGTTATATGTAATTGACGGTGTCCCTTACATTGGAGATGATATTAAAGAGCAAGTACAATCTGATCGAGTAATTAGAGGTGCTCAAAAATCAACAAGTCCATTAAATGTTATAAATCCAAACGATATTCAAAGCATTGAAATTCTAAAAGATGCCGATGCAACTGCAATCTACGGATCTAGAGGTGCAAATGGGGTTGTTCTTATTACTACAAAAAAAGGAGAAGCAGGAAAAACAGTCTTTACTGTTAATACCAACTCTGGGATTTCTGACGTAGCACACATGGTGAAAACTTTAGATACTCCAACTTATTTAAACATGCTTCGTACAGCACTAACAAATGCTAATGCACAGCCAAGCAGCTTTAGTACAGGAATTGCTTTAACAGATTTTGATCAAAATGCCTATACTAACTGGCAGGAAAAATTAATTGGCGGAACTGCCGATTTTACAAATTTCTCTGGAAGTTTAAAAGGAGGAAATGAAAATACAAACTTCTTATTGAGTAGTGCTTATCATAAAGAATCTACTGTTTTGCCAGGAGATTTTGGGTATAATAAGTTTTCTACAAACTTTAATATTAACCACTCTACATTAAACAAAAAACTGAAAATAGGAGCTTCAGTTATTTTTTCAGCAGATGATAACAAACTGCCTTATTACGATATTACCAATTATGCTGTTAACACGGCGCCAAACCACACTATTTATAATGCAGACGGATCATACTACTGGTCACCAACTTATTTTAGTGATGTAAATCCGCTGGCAGCTTTAGACAGAAGAGTTGAGGATAAAGGAAATAATTTAATTACAAGTTTTAGCCTTCAATACGAAATTGCAAAAAGATTATCTTTTAAAACTGATTTAGGATACGGAAGAGCACAAATGACTTCTGAGCAATTTTTACCTGCATCGGGAATGAATAATGTGTATTATACAGCAAATAATATTTCATTGAATACATCTAGAAGCTATACGGTTTCAATCAATAATACTAACAATTTCAGTATTGATCCGCAATTAAATTATACAACTCCTTTATGGAAAGGTAATCTTACTGCTTTAGTTGGTGGTTCATGGCAAAATAGAAAGTCACGCATGCCTTCTTATGTAAATACTTCAGGTTACAGCTCTGACAACCTTGTAGGTATTACAGGAACTGCAGCAACAGCAACAATCTACAATGGTTCATCAGAATATAAATATGCATCTCTTTTCAGTAGGGTAAACTATAATATTCAAAATAAGTATATTCTTAACGCCAACTTTAGAAGAGATGGTTCTTCTCGATTTGGAGCTAATAACCGTTATGGTAATTTTGGTTCGATTGGTGGCGCATGGGTTTTCTCAGAAGAGAACTTTCTAAAAGATAATGGTATCATAAGTTTTGGTAAACTTCGTTCAAGTTACGGAGAAGTTGGTAGCGACGCTATTGGAGATTACGGATACGCAAATACGTATTCGACTTCAACTTATGGCATTGGAAATTCTTCTATGGCAGCGACCAGAATTGCCAATCCAAATTTTCAATGGGAAGTTACAAAGAAATTTGAGGCTGCGATAGATTTAAGTTTTCTTAATGACAGAATCTCTTTCACTACGGCTTATTACAGAAATCTTTCTGGAAATCAGTTAGTAAGCGCAACTTTAAGTCCGCAGGCTGGATTTACTTCTTATCAAGCTAATTTAAATGCTGAAGTTGAAAATAAAGGATGGGAATTTACTTTGGCAACAACCAATATTCATAACAAAAATTTGAATTGGACTACGTCTTTCAATATTTCAACAAATTCAAACAAATTATTGTCTTTTCCAGGCATAGAAACATCTAGCTACTACTCTACTTATGTAGTTGGAAACGCTTTAAGCGGTAGATATTTGTACAATTTTACAGGAGTAAACGAAAATGGTATTGCTCAGTTTGAAGATGTAAATGGAGACGGAAAAATCTCAACTGGATTTGCTCAGACTGGACTTGGCGATAGAAAATACTACGGTGCTGCTTATCCGAAATATTATGGTGGAATTTCAAATTCAATTTCATACAAAAATTTTGCCCTTGACTTTTTGTTCCAGTTTGTAAAACAAGACGGAAGAAGTCTACTTTCATCTATTGCAGTACAGCCAGGATATCCTTATGGTCTTGCTAATTATCAAGTTGATGAATATAATGAATATTTAGCACAAGGAAATGTATTGAGCGCAAACTATCAGTCTAGTTTTTTTAATTATGCTGGATCTACAGCAACTATTGTTGACGCATCTTATATCAAACTAAAAAATGTAAGTGCAACATACACTATTCCGTTAGATCAGGAGACTCAAAAATTCATACAAAATATACGTCTTTCTCTTCAGGGACAAAACTTAGTCACTTTTACAAAATACAAAGGATTTGACCCAGAAACCCAAGGTTTAAATTTACCTCCGTTACGTACAATTACATTAGGAACACAGTTTACATTTTAAATCTAAAAAGACATGAAAAATACTTCAATAAAATACACCTATATATTTTCGTTTTTTCTTTTACTTGGATTAACGAGCTGCGACCAAATGCTTGAGGTTGATCTTCCAAGCAATGAATTATCTTCTGTTACTATTTATGCTTCCGATCCTACTGCAGAAGCAGCTGTAAACGGAATCTACCAAAGTATGGTTACCGGTACTTTTTATGGATCATTGCATTATGTTTTTGGAGAAACTTCAGACGAGCTTATCCTTAAAACACAATTGGAAAACGTTTATACTACAAATGAGATCCCTGAAAATGATGGAACTACTGGCTCCATGTGGACTGAGTTTTATAAAACTATTTATAATGCAAACAGTGTTATAGAAGGAATCGGCGCAAGCAAAACATTAACGCCAACCAAAACTCCACGTTGGATTGCCGAGGCAAAATTTTTAAGAGCTTACTGTTATTTCTATTTGACAAACATTTGGGGCGATGTTCCTTTGGTACTAACAACAAATGTTGATCAATCTGCTTTAGCACCACGTACAAGCCAAACCCAAGTTTATAATCAAATTGTACTTGATTTGACTGCTGCTGCAGCTGATCTTCCTGTAGATTATTCTAATTATAATTCTCAAAGAATTAGAGCTACCAAATGGGCTGCAGAGGCATTACTAGCAAGAGTAAATCTTTATTTAGGAAAATGGAGTGATGCTTCAGCTTATGCCACTTCTGTAATCGGTCAGACAGCAACTTATAAAATCATTACAGATCTAACTTCTACAAATAGTCCTTTTATTGCCGATAATAATGAGGCAATTCTACAAATTCCTTATTTTACAACTGCTTATACTTATGAAGGTGCAGCAGTCTATACAACCGCTGGAACATACATGCTTAGAAAAGGAAATACATTGTTTGAAACCGGAGATGCCAGAAAAACAAACTGGACTATAAGTGTTGCCGCAAGCGACGGCACATCATTTTTAGCGCCAAGAAAATATAAAAACTCTTATGTTTCAAGTCCAGTTGAGCGTTCTACGGTTCTTAGATTGGCAGAGCTTTATTTAATAAGAGCTGAAGCGAGACTAAAATCAAATGATATAACTGGCGCGCAGCAAGATATAAATGTAATTCGCAACAGAGCATTATTACCTTCAACTACATTAACCGATCCAACGCAATTAGCCGCTTTAATTTCGCTAGAAAGAGAACGCGAATTATTTGGAGAATTTGGCCACAGATGGTTCGATCTTAAAAGAAGCGGTACAATAGATCAAGTTCTAGGAGCTACAACAGGAAAAATATGGTCATCTACAGACAGCCTTTTTCCTATCCCAGAAACTGCTATTCGTTCTAATCCCTTCTTAACCCAAAATTCAGGATACTAAATATTAAAAGTAACGCAGGAATGAATGTGTAAAACTCATTCCTGCGATTTTAAAAAACACTATGGAAACAACAACAATTGTAAGAGTTGAGGACTTGTCGCATCAATACAGTAAGGATTGGGCAATACAAAATATCAGTTTTGAAATAAAAGAAAATAGAATTTTAGGCCTTTTAGGATCTAACGGAGCTGGAAAATCTACTACAATGAATATTCTTTGTGGCGTTTTAAATCAAACCAAAGGAAACATATATATTGACGGAATTAATCTGAAAGAAAACCCAGTCGAAGCCAAAAAACTAATTGGCTTTTTACCGCAGACGCCACCTCTTCACTTGGATTTGACAGTAGATGAATATCTAATTCACTGTGCACAATTAAGATTAGTGCCAAAAGAAAATCTAAGAAACGCCGTAGAAAAGGCAAAAGAAAAATGCGGAATTTCACATTTCAGCCACCGATTAATCAAAAATTTATCAGGAGGTTACAGACAGCGTGTGGGGATTGCACAAGCTATTATTCACGAACCAAAATTGGTAGTTCTGGATGAGCCTACAAACGGATTGGATCCGAATCAGATTCTGGAAGTTCGAAATTTAATTAAGAAAATAGCATTGGATAAAGCCGTAATATTTTCGTCACACATTCTTTCTGAAGTTCAGGCAACCTGCCAGGATATCAGAATGATTGAAAATGGACATATGGTTTTTTCTGACACGCTTGAAGCTTTCAACAACTATATCGAAGCCGATAAACTAACGGCAAGCTTTGAAAATCCGCCAGCTGCTGAGGCCTTTAAAGAAATTCCAGAAATCACAGAAGCCGTTTTCCTAACTCCCAAAAAAGTACAGATTACTTTCAGCGGAACACAAGAAGTTGCAGAAAAAATTATCTCATTAAGCGTTTACAACAACTGGAAACTGCGCGAAATTCAATTTGAAAAAGTTTCATTAGATGAAATCTTCGCACAATTATCTAAAAAAGCCCCATCTAAAAACGCTATTCTTTCTTAAATAAAAATAAACAAATGAAAACAATATATAGAATTGCTAAAACAGAGCTCAACACTATGTTTTACTCGCCTGTTGCATGGGTTGTTTTAGTAATATTTTCAATCCAGTCAAGCTGGAAATTCTTTGGCACTATCGAACGTTTCGAAAAAGCTCAAAAAATCGGGCAAAGCATGGACAATTTATCGCAAATTGTTTTTTCAGGCTTCAGCGGTTTATATACCGAAATGCAAAATTATCTCTACTTATATGTGCCACTTTTAACAATGGGATTAGTGAGTCGTGAAATTAACAGTGGTTCGATTAAGCTTTTGCTTTCTTCACCAATTAGAATTAAAGACATTGTATTAGGTAAATATTTAGCCATTGCTGCTTACTGCCTTCTGTTCATAGCAATTTTAGGCCTGCAGGTTGCTATTGCATATTTTTCTATAGAAAATTTAGATCTTAAGTTTGCCATATCTGGACTAATTGGTTTGTATTTATTAGTTTGCACTTACGCTGCAATCGGGCTTTTTATGTCTTGTCTGACTTCTTATCAGGTTGTAGCAGCCATTAGTACTTTAGTAGTTTTGGCAGGTCTAAATTTTATTGGAAAACTTTGGCAGGATGTCGAAATTGTAAAAGATATTACCTATTTCCTTTCGATCGCTGGACGTGCCAACGAAATGCTTGAAGGATTAATTATCAGCAAAGATGTCTTTTACTTTGTTTTAGTAAGCAGTCTTTTTATTGTGTTGAGTATTTATAAACTTCAGACAGGAAGAGATGCACAAACCGTATCGAAAAGAGTTTTAAAATATACTTTATTAATAGCTGCTGTCTTATCTCTTGGTTATATCACTTCTAGAGCACCGCTTACTTTTTATCACGATATGACACGAAATAAAGACAATACATTAACCAAAAGCAGTTTAGATGTCGTTGATAAGATAGAAGGACCTGTTAAGATAACGACTTATGTTAACTTATTGGATATTAATTATTATATGGCAATGCCTTACTCTCAGAATTCTGACATAGCGAGTTTTGCAAAATATACCCGCTTTTTGCCTCAAATAGAAATGGAGTATATTTATTATTACGACACTTCAACAAATGAAGCTTTATATGCTCAAAATCCAGGATTAAACGACAAACAGCTTGCCGAAAAAATGGTAGAGTCGCAGGATATGAAACTTAAAAAATTATATGCTCCTACAGAGATCAAAAAAATTATCGATTTAGGACCTGAACAAAACAGAGTGGTCAGAACAGTTGAATACAACGGAAAAAAGACTTTCTTGAGAATGTTTGATGACTTATTTAAAGTACCATTTGAAAAAGAAATCTCAGCTTCATTAAAACGCTTAGTTTCCAATCCTGTAAAAATTGTATTTGCAACTGGAAATATGGAACGCAGTATTGAAAAAAATGGAGATAAAAATTATAAAACTGGATTTAACGAAATAACATTCAGAAACTCGTTAATCAATCAGGGATTTGATGTTGCTTCTGTTGATATCAATGCACAGAATGTTCCTTCTGAAACTGATATTCTAATCATTGCAGATCCTAAAACGCAACTAAGTCAAGGCGCTGTTGACCGTATTACAAAATATATCGATCAGGGAAAAAACTTAATGCTTTTGGCAGAACCAGAAACGAATTCGGCTTTAGCTGCGATTACAGATAAACTTGGAATCGGATTTACAAAACAAACTTTAGTTCAAGAAAGTGAAACGAATTCTCCTGATTTCTTAGTAACTGAACTTCAAAAAAAAGTTGATTCTACTGTAATCAAATTGAGTAAAATCAATAACCCAATTCCATTTTTAGGAAGCAGCGGTATTACAACGACAAAAGAGACCGGATTTAAAATTACGCCTCTTTTAAAAACTAATAACCAACTGGTTTGGGAATCTCAGACAGGAATTACTTCCATTTCAGAAGATTTAAAGAAACAGCCTTCTTTAAAAGAAATTCCGTTGGTGGCTGCGTTAACCAGAAACATTAATGGTAAAACGCAAAAAATAATTGTTGCGGGAGATGCTGATTTTATGGGCAATGCCGAATTAAGTCGTGGCGGATCTGGAACTTTTCAATTTGTAACTGATATCTTCAGCTGGTTCAGCAATTATCAATTCCCAATTGATACTACTCGTCCTCAAAAAACCGACAAAAAAATCACGATTACTTCAAATCAAGTTTTCATCGACAAAATCTTGTTTATCGGAATCTTTCCATTGTTGATCATACTAAGCGGAGCTTTTATACTTATTCGAAGAAATAGAAGATAAAATTCAAAAAAATGAATACTAAAAAAAATATCATTATTGCTATTATGGCCTTGTCTTTTCAAGGCGCATTTTCGCAGTTTAAAACCACAATTCCGCTGGATAAAAACGTTACGACCGGAAAATTAAAAAACGGTCTAACGTATTATATTCTGCATAACGAAGAACCGAAAGACAGAGCCAGTTTTTATTTCGTTCAAAATGTCGGCGCTATTTTAGAAGATGGCAGCCAAAACGGATTGGCGCATTTTCTGGAACATATGGCGTTTAACGGAACTGAGCATTTTAAAGGAAAAGGAATCATTAAAATGTTAGAGAAAAATGGTGTAAGTTTCGGAAAAGACATTAATGCTTATACCGCTCAAGATGAAACGGTTTACAATATCAGTACTGTTCCTGTAACAAACGAAAAACTAATCGATTCTACGCTTTGGGTTTTACACGATTGGTCTGGTTCTCTTTCTTTAACCAATGAAGAAATTGATGCCGAAAGAGGTGTAATCAGAGAAGAATGGAGAACTCGCCGTACAAGTGGTTTCCGTTTAAAAATGCAGACGGATCAGGTTTTGTATAAAGGTTCAAAATACAGTAAAAGAGACGTTATTGGTGATTTAAACATCATCAATAACTTCAAATATCCTGAATTGAGAAACTATTACAAAAAATGGTACAGACCCGATTTGCAAGCTGTAATTATTGTGGGAGACATTGATGTAAAAGTAATGGAAGAAAAGGTAAAAGCTATTTTTTCCGGAATTCCTTTAGCCAAAAAAGCTGCCGCACGCACCTATTCTGAAATTCCGAAACATGATGAATTGTATTTCGGAACTGCCTCTGATAAAGAAGCCTCATCAACCAATATTACATTGCAATATGTTTTAGATGAGCCTTTGGTAAAAGACAGTATTTTGAGTCGTAAAAACGTGATGAATTCATTTTACACCAGCATTCTAAACAATCGTTTCAAAGAATTGATTTTAAAAAACCAGAGTTCGGCTTTAGGTCTAAAAACGTATTTTGAGCCGATTTCGAGATTAAATACTTCTTTTAATATTTCGGCTGTAGCCAAAAAAGGAAAAACACTAGAAGCCTTTGAAGACGCTTACACTGAAGCCGAACGCTTAAAACGTTTTGGAATTGCACAAACAGAATTGGACAGAACTAAAAAACTTTTTATAAGTTCTTACGATGATTTTTTAAGTAATAAAGATAAAGTTGACAACGACTCTTGGGCAGATAAACTGACGAATTATTTCCTGAAAGCTAAACCATTTCTTTCTGTAGAAGATGATTACAAATTGATTGTTGGCATCATCAAAAGCATTACTTTAGAAGAAATTAATACTTATATCAAAACCATTCAAAAACCAACCAATCAAGTCGTTTTGGTAACGGGTTCTGATGAAGATAAAGTAAATTTTCCCAATAAAGATGCTGTAGTTCAGGTAATGAAAAAAGTCGAAAACAAGACTTTAGAACCTTATACTAAAAAAGAGAATAATGAACCTTTAATTGCAAAAGAATTAAAATCTGCTGCAATCAAAAAGACATTTGAAGTACCAGGAATTATAGCAGCAAAAGGCTATACTTTAGAAAATGGTGCTAACGTAATTGTATTGCCAACAACCTACTCGCAAGATCAAGTTGTGATGACAGCATTTTCTAAAGGTGGTAAATCCTTAATTAAAACCGAAGATTTGGCTTCTGCCGAAATTGCTACAACAATTGCAAGATCGTCTGGTTTAGGCAATTTTGATAATATTGCTTTAAAAGAAAAACTGACTGGAAAAGTAGCGCAATCTGCTCCGTTTATTGGCGAGAACACACAAGGTTTTCAAGGAAGTTCTAACAAAGCCGATTTCGAAACCATGCTGCAACTGATGTACCTTTCTTTTGAAGCTCCTCGTTTTGATCCAAACATTTTTAACATCTTAAAAGAACAGTATAAAAATCGTTTAGAAACTATAAAGAAAGATAATGGAAATACATTTAAAGATTCTATTGCCTTAGCCAATTCTAATCATAATCCGAGGACTTTTATTTTTGATGAAAAATTTTTAGAAACCATTGATTTGAAAAAAGCAGAAGACATTTACAGAGACCGAATTAAAAATGCTTCGGATTTTACTTTTGTTTTTGTTGGTAATATTCCTGATGGTGCTCTAGAATTGATTCAGAAATACATCGGTAATTTAAAATCTAATCCTGCCGTAAAAGAAACTTTTGCAGATCAGAATATTGGTCCAAAAAAAGGAAAAACAGTTGTGCATTTCAAACGTCCGATGGAAGTTGTAAAAAGCACAATTTATCTAAATCTTACAGGAAAAATAGAATACAGTAAAGAAAATGCAATGGGAATATACATCATTGGCGAATTGCTTTCGAAACGTTTCCTTCAGACAATTAGAGAAGAAGAAGGCGGAAGCTACGGCGTAAACGTTGGCGGAAATCTGGAAATCATTCCAAAACCATCCTTCAGCCTTGCGCTTACTTTTGACTGTAATCCTGATAAACAAGAAAAATTAATGCAGATTGTCTGGAAAGAAATAAATGATTTAAAATCTAAACCTGCAAATGCAAATGATCTTGAAGATATAAAAAAGGCGCTTCTTAAAAACAGAGAAGAATCTCTTAAAACAAACACTTTCTGGGCTTCCACAATATACAATTACTGCCTAAACCAGATTCCATTTTCATCAGATGATGAATACAGCAATCTACTATTAAAGATTAACCAAAAAACTATTCAGCAGTTGAGCAAACATATTGTGGATAGTTCCAGTAGTGTAGAAGTTATTATGAGCCCTGAGCAATCAGGCAAACAATAGCTTTAGAATACATTTTTTTTATTTTATTAGTCATTAAAGGTTGTCTTTGCCAGACAGCCTTTTTTGTATTTGAAATTTTGATAAAAACTGGAATGAAATTTAAGATTGGTCTCCTGTTTTACAGATTTTGTTTGCATATCTAATAGGCGTTATTAAAACATTTAGAAGATAAATTTAAAAGCGCTCTTTATTCTTTAAACAAAAAGATATCTTTGCAGCTTTACAAAAAGCTATTAAATTAAATATTAGACTCCTAATTAGAGACTTATATTTATAAAACAAAATATTTAACAGAATGAATTATTTGTCAGTCGAGAATATATCAAAGTCATTTGGCGAAAGAGTCCTTTTTGACAACATTTCTTTTGGAATTAATAAAGATCAAAAAATCGCTTTTATTGCAAAAAATGGTTCTGGAAAAACAACCATTATGAGCATTATTAATGGTTTGGAAGAACCAGATACTGGTCAAGTTGTTTTAAGAAAAGGAATCCGAATGGCGTTTCTTTCGCAAGACAATAATCTTCAAGATGAACTTACGATTGAGGAAAGTATTTTCGCTTCTGATAATGAAACGCTTAAAGTTATTGAAGCTTATGAAAAAGCTTTAGAAAATCCTTCTGACGAAGAAGCTTATCAAAAAGCTTTTGATGCAATGGATCAGCATAATGCCTGGGATTTTGAAACGCAATACAAACAGATTTTATTCAAATTAAAACTAGAAGATTTTAAGCTTAAAGTTAAAAATCTTTCTGGGGGACAGAAAAAACGTCTTTCGTTAGCAATAATTCTAATCAATCGTCCAGATTTATTGATTCTAGATGAGCCAACAAACCACTTAGATCTTGAAATGATTGAATGGCTTGAAAGTTATTTTGCTAAAGAAAATATCACTCTGTTTATGGTAACGCACGACCGTTTCTTTTTGGAACGCGTTTGCAATGAAATTATCGAATTAGACAACGGAAAACTATACCAATACAAAGGAAATTATTCTTACTATTTAGAGAAAAAAGAAGAAAGAATCACTTCTGAAAATGCAAGTATTGACAAAGCAAAAAACTTGTTTGTAAAAGAATTAGAATGGATGCGCCGCCAGCCAAAAGCGAGAACAACCAAGTCTAAATCTCGTCAAGACGACTTTTACGTTATTAAAGAAAAAGCACAAAGCCGACGAAAAGAAAATAAAGTTGAGCTTGAAATTAATATGGAAAGAATGGGAAGCAAAATCATTGAGCTTCACAAACTTTCTAAAAAATTTAAAGACCGTGTTATTCTAGACAATTTCAGTTTTGATTTTCAACGTGGAGAAAGAATCGGAATTATCGGTAAAAACGGAACTGGAAAATCGACTTTCTTAAATCTTTTGACAGGAACACTTCCGCCAGACAGCGGACGCGTTGTTAAAGGAGATACTATAAAAATTGGATATTATACACAGTCTGGAATTAATCCAAAACCGGGTCAGCGTGTTATTGATATCATAAAAGAGTACGGAGAATATATTCCGTTGACAAAAGGGAAAATTATTTCGGCTTCCCAATTATTGGAGCGTTTTCTTTTTGATGCTAAAAAACAATATGATTATGTTGAGAAATTAAGCGGTGGAGAATTAAAGCGTTTATACTTGTGTACTGTTTTAATTCAGAATCCAAACTTTTTGATTCTCGATGAGCCTACAAACGATTTGGATATTGTGACTTTGAACGTTCTGGAAAGTTTCCTATTGGATTATCCTGGATGTTTATTGGTAGTTTCGCACGACCGTTATTTTATGGATAAAATTGTCGATTATTTATTTGTTTTTAGAGGACAAGGCGAGATCGAAAATTTCCCTGGAAACTATTCTGATTTCAGAGCTTACGAAGACAGCGCTGATGTTGCTCAAAAAGAAGAAAACAAAGCTGAAAAGAAAGAGTGGAAACAAAATAATCCAACTGGAAATTTAAGCTTTAACGAACAAAAAGAATATCAAAAAATCGAAAGAGAAATTAAAGATCTTGAAGCTGAAAAAGCTAAAATCGAACAATTATTCTCAGATGGAAAAGTTGCTGATGCTGATATTGAGAAAAAAGCAAACGAACTTCAAAATATAATCAATAAAATCGACGCAAAAGAAGAACGCTGGTTTGAGCTTTCTGCAAAACTTGAAGGATAGATTTTAAGTTTTCAGTCTCAGTCGCAGTTTTCAGTTTTGTTTTTTTTTTGAAAGAAAATTCTTTAATTTTATTAATTTTGAAAAAAATTAGATAATGGATTATAAAGAATTATTGGCATATAAGAAATCATTTGAACTTGCGATGGAAATTTTCGAATTGTCAAAAGCTTTTCCTAAAGAAGAAAGATATTCGCTAACAGATCAAATACGACGATCATCGAGAAGTGTTGCAGCAAATATTGCAGAATCTTATCGAAAAAGAAGATATACAAATCACTTTATTAGCAAATTGACTGATAGCGATGCTGAAAATTCAGAAACAAACACATGGCTTGAATTTTCATTAAAATGCGAATATATTAGCAAAGAGACTTTTGACAAGTTAAATATTAAAAGTCTTGAAATTGGAAAACTGATAAATTATATGATTAACAATCCGAATAAATTTGGATGTAATTAGAAAATAAAAATATACGATCCAACAAAACTGAAAACTGTGACTGCGACTGCGACTGCGACTAAAAACTAATTTCCATATATTTACGCCCTTAAAAAAATTAAATACCACATGAAAAAATTATTAACCGTATTATTTACTTTAGCATTATTTGCTTCTTGTACAGGTGTAGAAAAAGATAATTCTGAACCGCCAAAAGATTACACCGAACAAAATGAACAAGAAATTAAAGATTATTTAACTAAAAACAATTTAACTGCAACAAGAACCGATTCTGGTCTTTATTACATTATTAATGAACCAGGTGAAGGTGCTCAACCAACAGCAACTTCGAATGTAACTGTTGCTTATAAAGGTTATTTTACAAGCGGAAAAATTTTTGATCAAAGTAAAGACGCTGGAATTTCATTTGGTTTAAACCAAGTAATTAAAGGATGGACAGAAGGTATTCCTTATTTTAAAGAAGGCGGATCTGGAGTACTATTAATACCTGCACGCTTAGGTTACGGCAGTTATGATTATATGACAATACCCGGAGGTTCTGTACTTATTTTCGACGTAAAACTGATTAAAGTAAACTAATATTTCTAGATGCTTTTTCAAATAAAATCTTATCTAAAATTTCTTTGGAATTCTAAAAACGAACACGCCGTTCATTCGCCGTTTGTTTTTAATTTATTGACAAAATGTTTTTATGATAAGAAAGCAAAGCCAGAATATGCAATTCTAAAAAAGTACAGAAAATCACTTTTAGAGAATAAAAATTTCATTGAAGTAACCGATTTTGGAGCAGGTTCTAAAGTTTTCAAATCCAATAAAAGACAGATTTCTAAAATTGCACAAACAGCTGGAATTTCGCCAAAACGAGCAGAATTATTATTTCGAGTTACCAATTATTTTCAGCCAAAAAATATTCTTGAAATTGGAACATCGCTAGGTTTGGCAACTTCTGCGTTGGCTTTAGGATCCCGAAGCCTCGGGACGAAAGCAAAAGTAGTTACAATCGAAGGCTGTCCAAATACTGCAAATGTTGCTCAAAATTATTTGGCAGAATTTGATTGTAATAATGTTGAAAATGTAATTTCTGAATTTGAATCTTTTTTAATTTCTGAGAACATTCAAGCTACAAATTACAACCTAATTTATTTTGACGGCAATCATTCAAAAAAAGCAACTTTAGCTTATTTTGAACTTTTGTTGCCAACAATTGATAATGATTCCGTTTGGATTTTCGATGATATTCATTGGTCAGAAGACATGGAAGAAGCTTGGGAAATCATTAAAAATCATCCTCAAGTAAAAGTTACGATTGATACTTTTCAATGGGGATTTGTATTCTTTAGACGAGAACAACCGAAAGAGCATTTTATTATTCGAGCATAAAAATGATGTTTTATAAGATGTTTTTTTATCTTTGAAATTCAGATTTTTAGTACAGATAAACCTATCTTTGGAACTTCAGAAAATGACATTCATTATGGAACAAAAAATTCATCAGGGAAGAAATGTAAAACGCTTCAGAGAAATGCTTGGCATCAAACAGGAAGCATTGGCCTATGATTTGGGAGAAGATTGGAACCAGAAAAAAATTTCCATACTGGAACAGAAAGACATAATTGAAGATAATTTGCTTAAACAAATTTCAAATTCTTTAAAAATTCCTGTCGAAGCTTTTCAAAATTTTGATGAAGAGCAAGCAGTAAATATTATTGCAAGTACGTTCAATGCCCATGATTACGCAACTGGATTAATAATCAACAACTACAATCCAATTGAAAAGATTATTCAATTGCATGAAGAAAAAATTGCGTTATATGAGCGTATGCTGAAAGAAAAAGAGGAAATGATGGCAAGGCTTGAAAAACTAATTAGCAAATAATTTAAAACATAAAAAAGACGATCATTTCTGATCGTCTTTTTCATTTCTAATTCAAAATTTTAAAATTTATTTTTTTGCATCTTTATTTTCTTCAGATTTTGCTCCCATTCTATTTACAGTATACATTGGTGCAAACTTAATTTTCAAACCAGCAATCTTTCTGTTATCCTCAGCAGACAAACCTTCTTTTTCGACTGTATTTTTACGGCTGTCAAGAGCTTCATACATTAATTTAATTTCATCCCAGTCTTCTCTAGAATATTTATCCTTATTATTTTCTACAGTATGAACAAACTGCTGATAAACGCTATGAATATTTTGAGCGTTAACCCAATTAAAACTCATATCATCACCAATTTTTCCTGCACCAAACAAAGCATCTCTTAATTGCTGTTTTGGACTAGGAGCTGGAGGGGCAAATTGGGCGGTTATTTCATTTTTAAATTCTTCGTATTTAATTTTACTTGCATTTACTTTTTCAGTTGCGGCTGCATTATCTTTAATATCCGCTAAAGCCGCTTGAGCTTCTTGAGATCTTCTGTCATATTCTGCTTCCACACTTGTCCAATTATCTTTCAAATCGGCAGCGGCCACATTTTTAACTGAGTCAACATAGATTACATAGTTTTCTACTGTTTTTTGAGCCTTTTCTTGTTTTTCATCTTTACACGATGTCAATCCTAATACTAATAATGTAATTCCTGTAACTATTTTTATATTTTTCATAATCTTGATTGTTTAATTATTTAATTAATAGATAATCAAATTTACCAAATACTTAAGCCAATAAATTACATTATTATCACTTTTAAAAAATTAAAAACATATTAAAACTATAAAAAACAATAAATAATGACAATTATGCAAAATCACCTCGAAAAGATGTAACATTTTTTACTTTGAAAAATATATTATTTGAATGCTTGTTTCTGAAAGAACTGTTGTAACAAAATCCGATTCTGAACTACTTATCATTTTTATTGAAAAGTGTTTTGTACTTTTAAATCCAAAATTGTAAGAAGAAATGGCTGAACCATTAATTAAAATAACCGACATCAGACGAAATTTTGTTCTGGGTAACGAAATCGTTTATGTTTTAAAAGGAATAGATTTAGAAATAAAAAAAGGCGAATATGTTGCTTTAATGGGACCTTCCGGATCTGGAAAATCTACTTTGATGAATTTATTAGGCTGTTTAGACACTCCTACATCTGGTCGTTATGTTTTAAATGGAAAAGATGTCAGCCAAATGCGAGATGACGAGTTAGCCGAAATTAGAAACAAAGAAATTGGTTTCGTTTTTCAGACTTTCAACCTTTTACCAAGAACAACTGCTTTAGATAATGTAGCTCTTCCTATGATTTATGCAGGTTATGGAAAATCTGAAAGAATTGCCCGCGCAACCGAAGTTCTAAATCAAGTTAATCTTGCCGATAGAATGGATCACCAGCCGAATCAGCTTTCTGGAGGACAACGCCAGCGTGTTGCTGTTGCCCGTGCTTTGGTCAACAAACCGTCTATTATTTTGGCCGATGAACCTACAGGAAACTTAGACAGTAAAACTTCTGTAGAAATCATGAAGCTTTTTGGAGATATTCACGCTCAAGGAAATACTGTAATTCTAGTAACGCACGAAGAAGATATTGCAGCTTATGCGCATAGGGTCATTCGTTTAAGAGATGGTTTGATCGAAAGCGACACAACTAAATAATTTTAGATTTCAAATAGTTTAACCGTTTATTTGGTTAATCGTTTAATCGCAAAAGGAAAATCTCAATATCTTGAAAGATTTTAAATTTAACTCAAAAAGAGAAATCTTAAAAATCTTAGCATCTCAGAACCTTAGCATCTTAAAAAAATGAAAGTATATACCAAAACAGGCGATAAAGGAACAACAGCTCTTTTTGGAGGAACCCGAGTACCAAAAGACCACATAAGAATTGACAGCTACGGAACTGTTGATGAATTAAATTCGTATATCGGGTTAATTCGTGATCAAGAAATCGATTCACATTATAAAACTATTTTAATCGAAATTCAAGATCGCCTTTTTACGGTTGGTGCCATTTTGGCAACTCCACAAGAGAAAGAAGTTTTGAAAAACGGAAAACTCCGCTTAGAAAATCTTGGAATAATCGACTCAGATATTGAATTACTCGAAAACGAAATAGATAAAATGGATGAAAGCCTTCCTCCTATGACTCATTTTGTTTTACCAGGTGGCCACCCAACCGTGTCACATTGTCATATAGCACGCTGTATTTGCCGTCGAGCGGAGCGTTTAGCAGTGCATTTAAGTCATAATGAACACGTTCCAGAAATAGCAATTACATACTTAAACCGACTTTCTGACTACCTTTTTGTCTTGGCACGAAAGTTGTCCTCAGACTTAAAAGCGGAGGAAGTGAAATGGATTCCACGTAAGTAAACAGTTACGATTTTCAGTTTTCAGACTGCAAACTCGCACAAAAACTGAATACTTTAAAGTGTAGTAATTAGTAGCAAACATCAGTTTTCACACTGCAAATTGCGCCTGAAGACTAACTACTAATAAGGACGTTCTTAAATTTTATTAAAATAAATCAAAATTTACTTGTCTTTTTCAGTAAAAAATTTATTTTTGCACAAACTAAACAGATAACAGATGTATTGGACATTAGAATTAGCATCTTATTTAAGTGATGCGCCATGGCCTGCTAACAAAGATGAACTTATAGACTACGCTATTAGAGCAGGTGCTCCATTAGAGGTAGTAGAAAACCTTCAATCAATCGAAGATGAAGGCGAGATATATGAATCAATGGAAGAAATTTGGCCTGATTATCCAACAGACGAAGATTATCTTTGGAATGAGGATGAATATTAAAAAATAAACCAAAGGAAAAAGTCTCTCGTTATGGAGACTTTTTTTTTGGTTCAAATACATATTATATAATAAAGAAATACGATAAATCATGAGTTTCATAAACAGTATTATTAAAGTCTTTGTGGGCGATAAATCGCAAAAAGATGTCAAAGCTTTACAACCTTACTTAAACAAAATCAAGACATTCGAAGCTCCTTTAATGAGTCTGTCAAACGACGAATTAAGAGCTAGAACCCTTTATTTTAAAGATAAAATAAAAGAAGCTAGAGCTGATAAAGATGCTAAAATTGCTTCGCTTAAAGCGGAAGTAGAAAACATCGAAGACATCGATAAAAGAGAAGACCTTTATGATGCAATAGATGCTCTTGAAAAAGAAGCTTATGAAATCTCTGAGAAAACTTTATTGGAAATTCTTCCAGAAGCGTTTTCTGTAGTTAAAGAAACGGCTCGTCGTTTTAAAGAAAACTCACATATTGAAGTTACTGCAACTCCAAAAGACCGCGAATTCTCAGCTGCTAAACCATATATTACTATTGAAGGTGAAAAAGCGATCTGGGCTAACCAATGGAATGCCGCAGGAAAAGATATCACTTGGGACATGATTCACTATGATGTTCAGTTAATTGGTGGTATGGTATTACACGAAGGTAAAGTTGCCGAAATGCAAACGGGAGAAGGTAAAACTTTAGTTGCAACTCTTCCTCTTTACTTAAACGCTTTGACAGGAAATGGAGTTCACTTAGTAACTGTGAATGACTACTTGGCAAAACGTGATAGCACGTGGAAAGCTCCTTTATTCGAATTCCACGGTTTATCTGTTGACTGTATCGACAACCACCAGCCAAGTACAGAAGCTAGAAAAAAAGCTTATGATGCTGATATCACTTACGGAACTAACAATGAGTTTGGTTTCGATTACTTAAGAGACAACATGGCGCACTCGCCAAGCGATTTAGTTCAAAGAAAACACAATTATGCTATTGTCGACGAGGTCGATTCTGTATTAATTGATGACGCTAGAACACCGCTTATTATTTCAGGACCAGTTCCGCAAGGAGATCGTCATGAGTTTAATGAATTGAAACCAAAAATTGAAAACTTAGTTGCACAACAACGTCAGTTAGCAAATGGTTTCTTAGCTGAAGCTAAAAAATTAATCAAAGAAGGAAATACTAAAGAAGGCGGATTCTTATTATTAAGAGCTTACAGAAGTTTACCTAAAAATAAAGCATTAATTAAATTTTTGAGTGAAGAAGGAATTAAACAATTGCTTCAAAAAACTGAAAATCAATATATGCAAGATAACAATCGTGAAATGCATAAAGTTGACGAAGCTTTATATTTTGTGATTGAAGAAAAAAACAATCAAGTTGAATTGACAGACAACGGTATTAAATACCTTTCTGGAGATACTGATGCAGATTTCTTCGTTTTACCAGACATTGGGACAGAAATCGCTGCAATTGAAAAACAAAAATTAGACAAAGACGCTGAAGCTGAAGCTAAAGAAAGATTATTTCAAGATTTTGGAGTAAAAAGCGAGCGTATTCATACTCTTACTCAGCTTTTAAAAGCTTATGCTTTATTTGAAAAAGACGTAGAGTATGTTATCATGGACAACAAAATTATGATTGTCGATGAGCAAACAGGTCGTATCATGGACGGGCGTCGTTACTCAGACGGTCTTCACCAAGCGATTGAAGCAAAAGAAAACGTAAAAATCGAAGCTGCTACTCAAACATTTGCTACAGTTACATTACAGAATTATTTCAGAATGTACAACAAATTGGGTGGTATGACCGGTACAGCGGTTACAGAAGCTGGAGAGTTATGGCAAATTTATAAATTGGATGTTGTTGAAATTCCAACTAACCGTGGAATCGCAAGAATTGACAAAGAAGATTATATCTACAAAACAACACGTGAGAAATTCAACGCTGTTATTGAAGACGTGACTGAATTATCAAAAGCTGGAAGACCAGTATTGATTGGAACAACTTCTGTTGAGATTTCAGAATTATTAAGCCGTATGCTTAAAATGAGAGGAATCACACACAACGTATTGAACGCTAAAATGCACAAGCAAGAGGCGCAAATCGTTGAAGAAGCTGGTAAAGCTGGAGTTGTAACTATTGCAACAAACATGGCTGGTCGTGGTACCGATATTAAATTATCTCCAGAAGTTAAAGCTGCGGGAGGTTTAGCAATCGTTGGTACAGAGCGTCATGATTCTCGTCGTGTAGACAGACAGTTACGTGGTCGTTCTGGTCGTCAAGGAGATCCAGGAAGTTCTCAGTTCTATGTTTCTCTTGAAGATAACTTAATGCGTTTATTCGGTTCTGAAAGAGTTGCGAAAGTAATGGACAGAATGGGATTAAAAGAAGGTGAAGTTATCCAACATTCTATGATGACTAAATCTATCGAACGTGCTCAGAAAAAAGTAGAAGAAAACAACTTTGGTGTTCGTAAACGTTTATTAGAATATGATGACGTAATGAACTCTCAACGTGAAGTAGTTTACAAACGTCGTCGTCACGCATTGTTCGGTGAGCGTTTGAAACTGGATATTGCAAACATGCTTTATGATACTTGCGAATTAATCGTAAGCAACAGTAAAGTAGCAAATGATTTCAAAGGATATGAATTTGATTTAATTCGTTATTTCGGAATCACATCTCCAATTTCTGAAGCTGATTTCTTAAAATTATCTGATATTGAAGTTACTGGAAAAGTATACAAAGAAGCTTTAGCTTTCTATACTGAAAAAACAGAAAGAAGCGCTAGAGAAGCTTTCCCAATTATCAAAGGAGTTTTTGAAGAGCCAAACAATCATTTCGAAAGAATTGTAGTTCCTTTTACAGACGGAATCAAAACTTTGAATGTGGTAACTGACTTGAAAAAAGCTTACGAAAGCGAAGGCGCTCAGTTAATTGCTGATTTTGAGAAAAACATTACACTTTCTATTGTTGATGAAGCTTGGAAAAAACACCTACGCAAAATGGACGAATTGAAACAATCTGTTCAATTGGCTGTTCACGAGCAAAAAGATCCATTGCTTATTTACAAATTAGAAGCTTTCAACTTGTTTAGAGGAATGTTGGACAACGTTAACAAAGAAGTTATTTCATTCTTATTTAAAGGTGATTTACCTGCTCAAAACGCTCCAGAAATTCACGAAGCAAGAGAAGTTCGTCAAAAAGAAAACTTACAGTTAAGCAAAGACGAAATTCCAAATAGCGAAAGCATCAACCGTGAAGCTGGTGAAACACAACAACGTCAAGTTACTGAAACTATCGTTAGAGATATGCCAAAAATCAACAGAAATGATAATGTTGTAGTTCAAGAAATTGCTACTGGTAAAACAGAAACAATGAAGTACAAAAAAGCTGAAGCTTTAATTGCTGCTGGAACTTGGGTTTTGATTAACTAATATTTTTTTAAGTATTCAGTCGCAGTCATAGTTCACAGGCTGATACTTATAAATTCCATAAAAAAACCGACAGTTAGAAACTGTCGGTTTTTTATTTTTCAGCAAATTATTTTTATTTTCCAATTTACTCCCTGAGTCCTGAAACTGTGACTGAGACCGAAAACTGTGACTTATATCGGGTTATCTTGATAGTAACGCGCTTCAATTCGTTTTATATCTTTAATAGAGTTTTTCGCCCATAGTAAACGTTTAACTAAAATTTCTTCCTCTGTCAATTTCCAATCGATATCAGATCTGCGAAGTCTATTCGTTAAACTTTGAATAATGATTGCTGCTGAAACCGAAATATTTAAACTTTCAGTAAAGCCAACCATTGGTATTTTTAAGAAACCATCGGCGTTGTCCATAATTTCTTGTGATAATCCTTCTTTTTCTGTTCCGAAGAATAAAGCACTTGGTTTTGTAATATCGAAATCTTCAAGCATGCAATCTTTTTCGTGCGGAGTAGTTGCAATAATTTGATATCCTTTACTTTTTAAATCAGAAAGACATCCTGAAACCGAATCAAATCGGTTAATGTCAACCCATTTTTGTGCGCCTAAAGCAATTTCTTTGTCAATACGTTTTCCAAAACGCTGTTCAATTACATTTAATTCCTGAATCCCGAAGACTTCGCAGCTTCGCATTACAGCACTTGTATTATGCATTTGATAAACATCTTCTACTGCAACTGTAAAATGCTTTGTTCTATTTTCTAGTACTTTTAAAAAATTAGCTTTTCTGTTTTCAGTCAATATATTTTCTAAGAATGCGAGGTAATCTAAATCAATCATTTTATTTATGTTTGGCGCAAAAATAATAAATAAAAGAGAAAGAAGACTTCACCTTATTTTTCAGCCTGCCAAATCTTCAATAAAATTGGCATTAAGCTTTTCATGCAAAACATTTAATTGAGCCAAATTCACAGCCAAAACATCGTCTTTGTATGAATCTCCCGTAAAAACAGCGCTTTCATTTTTAGAATGTTTTTTAAGACGTTCTAGCATTGCATTTATTTCTTTTTCAGAAAAACAGACATTAATAAAAGTGATAAATCGTTCTATAACCTTTTTCATTCCGTCATTATAATTGAGCATTATCACATTTTGGTCTGTTTCATAAAAATCCAAAAAACTTTGAAAATATTTTTCTAAAACCAAAGCTTGATACTCGTAAAAACTTAACTCCTCAATTTCTTTTGAAGTAATTCCGAAAACACTCGACGGAATTATATTTGGAACCATATGCATTCCTGCCATCTTTTGATGCGATCTTAAAACCTCTCCTGGATTTCGGTATAATAAAGCAAAAGGAATTTCAGAAAAAACCGATCTTAAATAAGAAGCCTTAAAAATACTCCATGCATCCAATTTTATAATTAAATGCTTTTGATCTGGAAATCTTTTTTGACCTAAGAACCTCAAAACCGATTTCAGCAAAACTGTTTTGGTATCTTCATTAAAAGCATCACTTCTTAAAATCTGATCGATAATAGGAGCTTCAGAAACCATGATGTTTTCAGATGAAGTTGCAAGAGACTGACTTAACATGGTAGATCCGCATCTTGACACATGAAAAACTAATCCCTTTAATTCAACAAAATCTAATTCTTTGGACCATTCAATAATATTTTCTGCTGTACTAACTAATCTAAAACGCTTCGAATTATAACTATGGCTTCTGCATTTCACAATTGTTTCTTCAAAAAAAGGCTCTGAAAAAGGTATGTCTGAGAAATAAATCCATTCAAAATAGATTTCATTCTCTTTTTCAACTAAGTTAATAGGAATCCAATTTGAAATAAAATCTTTTACATTTTCCATTTTATAAATTCATTTGCGATTGAAGTTCTTCAATTATTTGGGTATTAATTTCGGATGGATTTCTAGAAAGTTCTTCAATAATCTGCTGTTTTATTTCGTCTGAATATTGCCTTTTCGGTGTATAATTCACATCAAAACCCATTTTAGAAAACAATTCGTCAGACCATTCATTTCTTAAACAATCTAATGTTAAATGAATTCTTGGTTCCGAACTTTTGTTTTGCACGCTGTGCGGTAACTGAAAATTGGCATACCAGCACTCGCCCATTTTCATCGGAATTCGTTTCCTATCTACATAAAAATATACTTCAGAATTGGTTAGAATTGGAATATGAATCCTGAAAAACCCATCTTCATAAGAAGTATCATTATCAAAATGCTCTTTAATCTCGCTATTAGGTCCGAGTCTTAACAATCGAACCGATTCTTTTTCGCATTCAAACCAATCCATTATTTCTTTAAAATAAGGACAGCTGTCAAGTAAAGGCGTATTTTTATATTCTTTATCTGGAAAGGAAAGAATATCAGTTTCTAAACCAGATTGAGATCGTAAAGAAATACTTGTCCATTTTCCTTCATATTTATTTGTATTAAAATGCGGCGTCCACAAATTTGTTTCGCAAGTCAATAAATCATTTTTTAATTTTTCAATCGAAAAAGAAATTGGAAGTTGGCAGGAAGAAGGATTCATAAGTCTTAAAATTTTAAATTGCTAATTATAAAATTGTACAGTTTATTGGCTGAAACGGAAACGGTTTCAGAATCTGTTTTTAATACTAAATCTGCTTTTTTTGGAGTTTCATAAACATCTGTTATCCCAGTAAAATTTCTAATTTTATTTTGATTATTGTCAGGCAATAATGCTCTTTTGTACAATCCTTTTGGATCTCTTTCGATCAAATTATGAATGGAGCAATCCAGAAAGACCGTTTTTACAAATTCAAAAGTTCTTAATTCATTCCTAAGATTTTCATACGGATTTATAACCGACATGAGAACAATCTTGTTTTCTTCAATCAGACTTCGACCAACATTAAAAAGACGTCTTACATTTTCGCAGCGATCTTCTTTAGAAAACCCTAAATCTTTACAGATGGTTTGTCGGTAAACATCACCATCTACTATTTCTGCTTCATAATTATTTTGAAGCAACAGATGCCTGACATTTTCTGCCAGCGTCGTTTTTCCCGAACCAGATAAGCCTGTAAATTGAATTAAAATCATTTTAGAAACACTTTTATCAAACGTGACATTAAAATTAAATAATTCAAAACGAGAGATAAAGAGTATAAATACCCATTATTTTCCTTTAAAAAGAACAGCTGATCCTGACTATTTACTAAACATTTGAAGAAAGAAATTACTATTTTTATCTTTTAATAAAATTAAGAATGAAAAAGAAACTTGTAGTCTTAACCGGAGCAGGAATCAGTGCCGAAAGCGGTATCAAAACATTTCGCGACAGCGATGGTTTATGGGAAGGTCATGATGTAATGGAAGTTGCAACGCCAGAGGGCTGGTTCAAAAATCAAGAATTAGTTTTGGATTTTTATAACAAACGTCGCCAGCAGTTAAAAGAAGTAAAACCAAATCTTGGACATATTATTTTGGCCGAATTGGAAAAAGATTTTGATGTACATATTATTACTCAAAATGTTGACGATTTGCACGAACGCGCCGGAAGCTCAAAAGTTTTGCATTTGCATGGTGAATTATTAAAAGTTCGAAGTACACAAAACAAAAATCTAATTTTAGATTGGACAGAAGATTTGTTTACGGGAGATTTAGACACAAACGGCCATCAATTGCGCCCGCATATTGTTTGGTTTGGCGAAGAAGTTCCTGCTTTGGAAGAAGCTATTGACATTACTGAAACGGCAGATTATTTTGCTGTAATTGGAACTTCGCTGCAAGTTTATCCTGCAGCAGGCCTAATTGCTTACACACCAAGCACAACTCCTGTTTTTTATATTGATCCAAAGCCAATTGCAATTCCGAATCTTCGAAACAAAGTGGAAACGATTGCCAAATTTGCATCAGAAGGAGTTGCCGATTTAAGAGAGCGATTAAATTCATTTTGAATGCATAAATGCACTTTTTAATTAGCTGTAATCGCTAAATTCTGTTTATATTTGCACCTTTCGAAAAAACAACATAACAATGACTACTCTAAACGAACTGAATGCTATATCGCCAATTGACGGAAGATATAGAAATAAAACTCAAAATTTAGCCCCTTTTTTCTCTGAAGAAGCTTTAATTAAATATCGCGTTTTAGTTGAAGTGGAATACTTCATTGCATTATGCCAAATTCCATTGCCACAATTAAAAGGCATTGATTCAAGTTTATTTGAAAGCTTGAGAAATATCTACAAAAATTTCTCAACAGAAGATGCGCTTTGGATTAAAGAAACAGAAAAAGTAACCAATCACGACGTAAAAGCGGTTGAATACTTTATTAAAGATGCTTTTGAAAAATTAGGTTTATCTCAATACAAAGAGTTCATTCACTTCGGATTAACGTCTCAAGATATTAATAATACTGCAATTCCGCTTTCTACAAAAGAAGCGTTTGAGCAAGTTTATATGCCAACTTTAATTGCTGTAATTGCAAAACTAAAAGAGTTAAGCACAGAATGGAAAGACATTCCGATGCTTGCTCGTACGCACGGACAGCCAGCCTCTCCTACTCGTTTAGGAAAAGAAATTTTGGTATTTGTGGAGCGTTTAGAAGAGCAAATGCGTTTGTTGTTCAATATTCCGTTTGCTGCTAAATTTGGTGGAGCAACAGGAAACTTTAACGCACATCACGTAGCGTATCCGCAAATTGACTGGAAACAATTCGGAAACAAATTTGTTGAAACAGATCTTGGTTTAAAACATTCTTTTCCAACAACTCAAATTGAGCATTATGATCATTTTGCTGCTTTTTTTGATGCTTTAAAAAGAATCAACACCATTATCATCGATTTAGATCGTGATATTTGGACTTATGTTTCGATGGATTATTTCAAACAAAAAATCAAAGCTGGAGAAATTGGTTCTTCTGCAATGCCACATAAAGTAAACCCAATTGATTTTGAAAACTCTGAAGGAAACTTAGGAATTGCAAATGCTATTTTCGAGCATTTAGCAGCTAAACTTCCAATTTCAAGATTACAGCGTGACTTAACTGACAGTACTGTTTTACGTAATGTAGGTGTTCCTTTCGGACATACAATTATCGCTTTTGAAGCTACTCTTAAAGGTTTGAATAAATTACTTTTAAACGAAAGTAAATTTGCTGAAGATTTAGAGAAAAACTGGGCAGTTGTGGCAGAAGCTATTCAGACTATTTTACGTCGCGAAGCTTATCCAAATCCGTACGAAGCTTTAAAAGGTTTAACAAGAACCAACGAAGCAATCGACAAAAATGCGATTCATAATTTCATTGCAACTTTAGAAGTTTCAGATTCTGTTAGAGCAGAATTATTAGCTATAACTCCTAGCAATTACACAGGAATTTAAGAAAAACTCCAAATATTTTATCAAAAAAAGCTATCTTTATCGAGATAGCTTTTTTTATTTAACCCGGAGTAGTCCAGATTGCTTCACTTAACTTTATTTTCGTTGGAGTTCAGTGAATTACATTTTAAAAAAGTCTTTTCGTACAAAAAACCAGATTTTGAACAAAGACTTTAAATAAAAGCTGGATCAAGCTCCACGAAAACTAAAATACCACCTATGATTGCATTAAGCGCCGCTGCTGAAAGTACACACCATTTACAACCTTTAATTAGTGATTTAGGATTAATCCTGATGACTGCTGGAATTGCCGTTCTAATATTTAAAAAAATGAAACAGCCTCTGGTTTTAGGCTACCTAATTGCAGGATTTTTGGCTGGAAACCATTTTGATTTTTTCCCATCTATAACCGACATGAAAAGTGTGGAAGTTTGGGCAGAAATTGGGGTTATTTTTTTACTTTTTAGTTTAGGACTCGAATTCAGTTTTAAAAAATTAATGAAGGTTGGAGGGACTTCATCTGTCACCGCTATAACCCAGATTTTGTTTATGACTGTAATTGGTTATGCCGTTGGACAATGGATGGGCTGGGGAAAAATGGACAGTATTTTCTTGGGAGCAACACTTTCAATTTCATCCACAACTATTATTATCAGGGCTTTTGATGAATTAGGAGTTAAAGGAAAAAAGTTCGTTGGAATTGTTTTTGGTGCTTTAATTGTTGAAGATATTGTTGCTATTTTAATGCTTGTTTTACTGTCAACTATTGCAGTAAGCGATCAAGTTTCTGGTACAGAATTACTGCAATCTGTCTTAAAACTAATTTTCTTTTTAATTATCTGGTTTTTGGGCGGAATCTTTATTATTCCAACTATTTTCAAAAAAGCAAAACATCTATTAACTGACGAGATGCTGCTGATAATCTCATTAGCATTATGTCTAATGATGGTAATTTTTGCTGCAAATGTTGGTTTCTCTCCTGCTTTAGGTGCCTTTATCATGGGATCTATTATTGCTGAAACCACAATGGCAGAAAAAATTGAACATTTAATTCAACCTGTAAAAGATTTTTTTGGCGCTGTTTTCTTCGTATCAGTAGGAATGTTAATTAATCCAGTAACTTTGGTTAATTATGCACTTCCAGTGGCTATAATTACACTATTGACCATATTCGGAAAAGCATTCAGTTCTTCGATTGGAGCTTTGATTTCTGGTCAGCCTTTAAAACAATCGGTTCAAACTGGAATGAGTTTGGCACAAATTGGAGAGTTCTCATTTATTATTGCAACACTTGGGATGACCTTAAAAGTTACCAGTGATTTCTTATATCCAATTATCGTTGCTGTATCTGCAATTACCACTTTTACAACTCCATTTTTAATTAAATATTCAGAACGTTTTGCTTTCTTTTTAGAATCCAAAATGCCTAAAAGATGGGTTAAAAATATAAACCGTTATAGTGTCAACGCACAAGCAATTAAATCGGTAAGCACTTGGCAGATTGTGCTTCGCTCTTCAATCACACAAATTATTCTTCATACCATAATTATCACGGCAATTATTTTATTGTCTTCTAAATTTGTTGCTCCCTTAGTTGCAGACACTAGATTTGGAAATACTTTAGCCGCTTTACTAACTTTAGTTGTTATTGCACCTTTTTTATGGGCGCTTTCATTACGTCGTGTAAAAGTCGAAGAAGTTGAAATACTGTGGGAAGAACGTAAATATCGTGGAGCATTATTAATGCTAATCCTGATTAGAATGAGTCTTGGTTTATTCTTTGTCGGATTCTTATTGAATATTTTCTTCTCTCCTTTAGTTGCTTTCGTCGCGCTTATTATTGCAATAGGAGCTTACCAGATTTTCCCTAAAAAATTAAACGAGCAATATCATAAAATTGAAAATCACTTTCTAAAAAACCTCAACGATCGCGAAAACAAAAAGATCGACAGAAGATATGCCAATTTAATGCCGTGGGACGGACACATGTCTTTTTTCGAAATTAAAAAAGAATCAAATTTAGTTGGTCAGACTTTACAGGAACTCAGAATTCGTGAGCAATTAGGAATTAATATCGCTTACATCAAACGTGGAGAAGTAACGATTCCAATTCCGACCAAAACTGAACGTTTGTTTCCTGGCGATGAAATTTGTGTAATTGGAACCGATGCTCAAATTACAGAATTCACAAAATTCTTAACTCAAAACGAAACAGAATCACCTGTAAAAGTAGAAGAAACTGATATTGTATTACGCCAAATGGAAGTTTCTCAAGACGAATTTATTCAAAAAAGCATCGGACAATTTAGAGCCAAAACCGACGGAATGGTGGTTGGCATCGAGCGGAACGGAAATCGTATCTTAAATCCCGAATCTAGCTTAATATTAGAGAAAAATGATATTCTCTGGGTTGTAGGAGATAAAAAAAGGATGAATGCTTTGTTGGCAGTGAAATAAGTTCCTAAGTTTCTGAGATGCTAAGATTCTAAGTTTTTATCTGCCTCTTTTTAAACTTTCGTAAAAAATAAAGCGCTAAGATTTTATTATGAAATCTTAGCGCTTTTTATATTAATTATTTTGAAAAACTAAGAATCTTAGCATCTCAGAAACTTAGAAACTCAGAATATTATTTATTCGGTTGCGGTGTCAAACGTAAATAAGGTTTGATAGGCGTATGTCCTTTTGGGAATTTAGCTGGAATGTCGCTGTCTGGAATTGCTGGTGCAATTACTACATCTTCTCCATCTTTCCAGTTTGCAGGAGTTGCAACGCTGTAATTTGCTGTTAATTGCAAACTGTCAATTACACGAAGTAATTCATCGAAATTTCTTCCTGTCGAAGCTGGATATGTTAAAGTCAATTTTATTTTTTTATCTGGTCCGATAACAAAAACAGAACGTACTGTAAATTTGTCACTCGCATTTGGATGAAGCATATCGTAAAGATTTGCTACTTTTTTATCCTCATCAGCAATAATTGGGAAATTTACTTCTGTATTTTGAGTTTCGTTGATATCTTTAATCCACTCTTTGTGAGAATCTAAGCCGTCTACACTCAAAGCAATAACCTTAGTATTTCTTTTTTTGAATTCTGGAACATAGTTCGCTACAGTTCCTAATTCAGTTGTACAAACCGGAGTAAAATCTGCTGGATGCGAGAATAAAACACCCCACGAATCTCCTAACCATTCGTGAAAATTAATTGGTCCTTGCGTAGTTTCTGCCTGAAAATCTGGAGCTATATCGCCTAATCTTAATGTTGACATAATTTATCATTTTTAGTTCATCTAAAATTAATTAAAAAATGTATTTAGAAAACATTCAAAAGGTAAAAAAAAGTTAAAATTCTACTTTGTCGATATAATTAGTATTTTACTTCTAAATAAAATTCAAAACAAAATACCAGAAAGCAAGTGTAATGAAGGAAATTGGAATTCCGAAACCAATCATCATACTGCTTAATTTTGGTTTTAATCCGTAAGTTGAAGCTAAGATTGCGCCTGTAATCATAGGAGCCATAGCAGTTTCCATTATGGTAATTTTTATTGCTTCAGAATGCTGATTAAAAATGAAAACGTAAAGCACGAAAATTATAAAAGGAATTAAAAGCAATTTGAAAAAAAGTCCAAGTCGTAAAAATTTCCAATGTTGGCTTTTTCTATCAAAAGTCAATTGTAAACCAACAGACAGCAAAGCTAAAGGTGTAACCAAACTTCCAATTTTCAATAAAACAAATTGAAAATTCTCATTTAAATTGTAATCAAAAACATTCATTAAACAAGCCAAAACGAACATTAGAAATGGCGGAAACAAAATGATCTTTTTGAAAATCCCTAAAGCATTCGGATTTCCTTTAGAATAAAAAGCTGCCGTAAAAACTCCTAAAGTAGAAACTACAACAAAAGTTCCCGGTTGATCTACCAAAACAGCAGTTTCTAAACCTTTCTTTCCAAACAAAGCTTCAATAATTGGATATCCGAGAAATGAACTGTTACTTAATCCCGCTGTCAAAATCAGACATCCAATCAATTTGTTCGACCAGCCATTTCTTCTTCCTAAAAAATGAAAAAAGATAAAAGCCAGAATATAAGTAATCCACCCCGCTCCTATTGGAAACAATAATTCACTGCTCCATTTTATCTTCGGAATATGATATAATGTAATCGCAGGAAGGCAAAAATAAATGACAATTTTATTGAGCGTCTTATAAATATGAGTAGGAAATTGTTTTACTCGCTGTAAAATTAATCCGAGGGAAAGAAAGAGAAATATTAGAAGGAAGTTGTTCATTAATTGGTTTTTAGTCCTTTAGTAATCAGTCCTTAGTGATTAGTAACTAGTTCTTAGTAATTAATCTTTAATTTTTAGTGATATGATTTAGGATCTAAAATTAATGCTTAAAATGCTTTTGTTGTACATTTCAAACTAGAAGTAATACTTTTTTTTACTAATTACTATATAAAAGCAACAATTACGACATATTAAAACCTAAAGACTAATCACTAAGAACTTTTCACTAATTACTAATCACTTAAAAAATAGTTAAATTAGTATTTTGTGTTACAAAAAGATGTAAATTTGTAACATATTTTATTACAGTATGATTTCAGGTAAATTTGCCATAACGATTCACATTCTTACTTTGCTCCATAAATTCCCCAATGATTATTTGTCGTCGGAGTTTATTGCGGGAAGTATAAATTTAAATCCTGTTTTGGTTCGAAAAGAAATTGCCAACTTAAAAGCTCATCATATCGTAGAAAGTAAAGAAGGAAAAAATGGCGGTACAAAATTGGCAGTTAACGCTGCTGAACTGACTTTAAAACAAATATTCGAAATGACCTTTGAAACCATTGGTTTAGGTTTTGCTAAAAATCAACCGAATCCTGATTGCCCTGTTGGGAAAAACATCAATCAGCATTTGGAAAATTTATACAGCGAAATGAATCAGAAAGTCAGCTTACAGCTGGAAGGAATTTCATTGGAAGATTTTTCGAATCAATTTTAAAACTATTTTTTTAACCAAAACTGTAACATTTTTTATTACTAAATAAATTTATATATTATGAAAATTGCACTTATTGGAGCTACAGGATTTGTTGGCTCAGCACTTTTAAATGAATTAGCAGACAGAAAACACGAAATCACTGCTATTGCAAGAACTCCAAAAGACACAGCAAACGCAACTTGGGCCGCTGCAGATATTTTTAATGTTGATGCTTTGGCAGAAATCTTAAAAGGTCATGATGCTGTTGTTAATGCTTATAACCCAGGATGGACAAACCCAAACATTTATGACGACTTTTTAGCTGGTTCTAAAGCGATTCAAGAAGCAGTTAAAAAATCGGGGGTTAAACGTTTTATCACTATTGGTGGTGCAGGAAGTTTATATGTTGCACCAGATTTACAAGCAGTTGACACTCCAGATTTTCCAAAAGAAATTTTCCCTGGTGCAAACGCTGCAAGACATTATTTAAATATCATTAAAGAAGAAAAAGATTTAGACTGGGCATTCTTTAGTCCTGCTTTCGAAATGCACGCTGGAACTAAAACTGGAAGAACTGGAAAATATCGTTTAGGATTAGAAAATCCAGTTTTCAATGACGAACAAAGAAGTATTCTTTCTGTAGAAGATTTAGCTGTTGTTATTGCTGACGAAGTAGAAACTCCAAAACATCACCAAGTTAGATTTACTGCAGGTTACTAAAAAGATTCTAAGTTTTTTTTGCCACGAATTCACGAATTTTCTTTTTAAAATCTCTGAGATTATTTTTTCGAATTAATTCGAATAATAGTAGATAAAGATTTTAAAAAGAAAATTCGTGAATTCGTGGCATACTTATTTTTACTCATTTTGAGAATAACAAATTAGTGAAAATTCGTGTAATTCATGGCAAACTAACTTTTTGAAACTGTTTTTGTTTTCAGTACTTTTACATATCTAAAAAATGCGTTTTGTCAAATTTAAATAAACAAGCCGGCAGTATATCTGAAAAAGCTGGGATTTCATCTCCCGAAATCACCAATATTTCGGCTATAAATCAAATTAAAAACAAACGCAGACAACAGCCAACTTCTCAAGAATTAATTAATGGTATTTTAGAAGGAAATAGAACTTCTTTAAGTCGTGCTATTACTTTAATAGAAAGTACAAATCCTGATCATTTTGAAAAAGCTGGCGAAGTTGTTCAAGGTTGTTTAACTCATGCTAATAAATCGATTCGAATTGGTATTACAGGAGTTCCTGGTGTTGGAAAAAGTACTTTTATCGAAGCTTTTGGAAAACATCTTACACAATTAGGAAAAAAAGTAGCTGTTTTAGCGGTTGATCCTAGCAGTTCGCTTTCACACGGAAGTATTCTAGGTGATAAAACCCGAATGGAAGAATTGGTGAAAGATGAAAATGCTTTTATTCGTCCAAGTGCTTCTGGAGAAACTTTGGGCGGCGTGGCTCTAAAAACCCGAGAAACAATTATTCTTTGTGAAGCCGCAGGTTTTGATACTATCATTATCGAAACAGTTGGTGTAGGTCAAAGCGAAACTGCGGTTCATAGCATGGTCGATTTCTTTTTACTTTTAAAAATTTCTGGCGCAGGCGACGAACTTCAAGGTATTAAACGTGGTATTATGGAAATGGCAGATGCTATCGTGATCAACAAAGCAGACGGCGACAATATAAAAAAAGCGAATCAGGCGAAATTAGAGTTTAATCGTGCTTTACATTTATTTCCTCCAAAAAAATCAAATTGGCAACCTAAAGTAACCACTTGCAGTTCGCTAACAAAAGATGGAATTCCTGAGGTCTGGAATACAATTTCTGATTATTTCGAACTAACCAAAGAAACAGGGTTTTTCCAAGAAAAAAGAAATGAACAAAACCATTTCTGGATGATGGAAACGATCAATGAACAATTGAAACAGAATTTTTATAACCGCCCTGAAATTATTTCATTATTGGAAGAAAACAAAAAAGCAGTGCAAAACAATGAAATTTCATCCTTTGCAGCTGCTTCTAGTTTATTAAAATTGTATTTTAATAAAGGTGCAAAGGCTCAAAGTGACAAAGGTTCAAAGTAGAAAAAAGTCGCTTTGCTCCTTTTAACTTCTCGACAATCTCAATACACAATCTTGTCATTTCGACGAAGGAGAAATCTTCGCGAGTAGCTCCACAAAGCATATCAATCTTTGTAGATATAGCAACGGAGATTTCTCCTTCGTCGAAATGACAAATCTGTGATTTTTTGTTCTGTTTGTCAGTTCAAGCAGAGTCGAGAACCAACAAAGCATTTCAATTCCATTAAAAAAAGAAAAGGTTCAAAGTAAAAAACCTTTGAACCTTTGTAACTGTTGCCTTTGAACCTATTTTTTAGGCCTAAGCTTATACTTACTTTCTTTATACAAATTCCCTGCTGTAATTACATGCGCCAAAGCATCTTTTGCTAATTCTTCATTTAATTTAACCGGAATCAAAGTCGTATCGTTTTTGATTTCAAATTGCAATGGTTTCAAATTTGGCTGCATAATTACAACTTGGTTTTCAACTCTAAACGCATTGATATCATTAAACTGCATAATCGATCTTCCTTGTACCTTCTGATCTAGTTTATTTAAATTTCGACCTACCATTGGAGTTTCAAATGGAAGTCCTAAATAACTTAATAATGTTGGCGGAATATCAATCTGACTTGCCAGTCTGTCATAAACTGCTCCTTTTGGAACTCCAGGTCCCATAATAAATGCTGGAATGTGGAATTTATTAATCGGAACTAAATTTTTACCATAAGTTCTCGTATTGTGATCTGCAATTACAATAAAAATTGTGTTTTTGAAATAAGCTTCTTTTTTCGCCATTTCAAAGAATTTTCCAATTGAGAAATCAGCATATTTCATGGCGTTGTTTACCGTTGCAGGTTTTTTATCGTAAGGTTTAATTCTTCCTGCTGGATATTCAAAAGGTTCGTGATTTGAAGTCGAAAACATTAAAGAGAAAAATGGCTTATCTCCTTTTGATTTGAAATACTGATTGGCTTTGGTAACCAAATCTTCATCAGAATAACCCCAAGTTCCTTTGAAAGCATATTTATTTCCATCAGAATCAAAATCTTCTTGATCGACAATATCACTGAAGCCATTTCCGTTGAAAAACGAAGCCATGTTGTCAAAATTTGCCATTCCGCCATAAATGAAACTTGTCTCATAACCTTTTTGCTTTAACGCCTCCGCTAAAGTAAAAAAGCCTTGCTGGGAATTTCCAAGTTTTACAACACTTTCTGATGGCGAAGGTAAAAATCCAGTTACTACCGCTTCAATTCCGCGAACGCTTCTGGTTCCTGTGCAATATAAATTGGTGAATAAAGTCCCTTCTTTCGATAATTTATCAAATTCTGGAGTCAATGGCTTTCCTCCTAAAATTCCAACATATTCAGCCCCTAAACTTTCCTGTAGAAAAATAACCAAATTGTAAGGCTTTTGCCTAACAGAATCGGGCTGTTGTACGTGTAAGAACGGAATTCCAGCATCGGTAAAATCATTTGGTCCTGCGATCATGTATTTTTTTACACGAGCAATCGCTTCGGCTTCGTCCATTTTACCATACATTTTGGTATTTCCTTCATTTTTGATTGAATAAGCTGCAAATGCAACCGTATAAAATGAATTTAATCCCAATGTATTTGTTAACTGATCTGTAGAAAAAACAGCATTACTGGCATTTATCGGGCGTTTTGAAGTCAGACTTGAACGCGCTCCAAAAAACAATAAAAAAGCCACTAATGGAAATACCATTAATTTGAATTTATAATCTGTATTTGCAGTATGGAATAATTTTTTCCCTTTTTTGAAAGCAAAATAAATTACAACTCCTAGAATAAGAAACGTAACAATGATTGAAGTCAGATAACTTTTTAAAAGCATTCCAACCACTTCTTTTGGATAAATAAGATAATCTAAGAAAATCTTATTAGGACGTGTATCATATTGTTTTACAAAATCTGGCGAAGCTAATTCTACAAAAAGAATTAAAAACAGAAATAGAAAACTATAAATTACCAGAAATTTATTGGTAAACTTTATCGCTTTATTTGGCAAAAAAGTAATTAACAATGCTGGAAGAAACGACAAATAACAAAGCAATATTAAATCCATTCGAAGACCGATTGGAAAAATATACCAGAAATCTGGCGTCTGCACTACTCTTTCTTTAAAAAGAAAAAACAAAAAAATTCGGCTTAAAGTGGTGATCAATAATCCGATTAATATAAAACTGAAAATAGGTTTTAAGAAACGTAAATTTTTCATTAAAAATAGTATAAGAACGTGAGATTAGAAAAACAAATTACTCTTCGTAACGGTTGATTTCTCTGTCGTAAAACTCATTTGCTTTTTCAATTAAACTTTCCATTTCGGCGTTCAATTCAGCTTCGTCAAGATCTTCTGGCTCTTCTAAAAACTCAACCTCATCATCTTTCAGGTTAATAATGAATCTTGGATAATCTAGGTGAATGATAAAAATATCGTCTGGAAAATCGGTATTATCTCCAAGTAAAAATTTAGGTAATTCCATATCTATTTATTTTTTTTAATGGTTATTTTTTTCGCCGATTATAAAGATTGAAAGGATTTCTCCTGACTATTAGCTTTATAATCTTCGGTTTATTTTTTATTCAAATTTAGTTATTTGAAACTGAATTGGTAATCAATCTCTTTGTTAGGTAATGAAAACGAATATACAAACAAATTGCCGCCGCGGTTAAACCTGCCAAAAGTCCGATCCAAACTCCTTGTGCTTTCAATTCGGTGTGTTCTCCTAAGTAATAGGAAATAGGAAAACCAATAACCCAATAAGCTACAAAGGTAATGTACATTGGCACTTTTACATCCTGCAATCCGCGTAAAGCGCCTAAAACGACAACCTGAATTCCGTCAGAAATCTGGAAAACTGCTGCAATTAAAAGCAATTTTGAAGCAATGCCAATTACCTCTTCGTTATCTAAAATCTGTCCTGTATTTTCCATGTTCAAGAAAATATGAGGCAAATAATTATGGAAAATGATAAAGAAAATTGCAAAAATCGTTTCTAAAATTATAGCGAGTAAGAAAATAGAACGTGCAACAACAATCAGTTTTTTATAATCCATCAAACCTCTTTGGTTACTTACACGCACCATCGATGTTACGCTTAATCCCATTGCAAACATAAAAGTCATCGATGCCAAACTCAAAGCAATTTGATTTGCCGCCTGACTTGTTTTTCCAATGTTTCCGCAAAGCCAGATTGAAGCTGTAAACAAAACCACTTCAAAAAGCATTTGCATTGCAGAAGGAAATCCGATGCTGATTATCTTTTTTATGGTTGCCTTTTTTATTTCATTAAAACTGAAACCTTTAAAAAAGCGTTTTAAATCATCTCTTCGTGAAAGCATGATATGCATGAACATCACCAAAAATATTCTTGAAATTACCGTTCCTAAAGCTGCGCCGATAATTCCCATTTTTGGAAAAAACCAAATTCCGTAAATTAAAACATAGTTTATTCCAACGTGAAGAACGTTTGCCATTACCATCGCATACATTGAATATTTGGTCAAAGACATTCCGTCTGCAAATTGTTTATATCCTTGATACATCACTAACGGAATCAATGAAAAAGCAACCCAGCCTAAATAAGGTTTTGCAAGCACGATAACATCTTCTGGCTGTTTTAACAATTCCATAATTGGTTTCGCAAACATAATTACGGTAAAAAGCACCAATCCTAAAATTGTACAAAGAAATAATCCGTGATGAAAAGCCGAACGAATTTTAGTGTCATTTTTTTCTGCATCTCCTTCAGCAACAATTGGGGTAATGGCTGTAGAAAATCCAATTCCCAAAGACATTGCAATAAAAATCATACTGTTACCAAGTGAAACTGCCGCCAATTCTGTACTTCCAATTTTACCAACCATTATATTATCGACAATACCAATTAAAGTATGTCCGACCATACCCAAAATTACGGGATATGCCAGTCTTAAATTATACGAAAACTCTTTGGTGTACTGCTTTAAATTCACTTGTATTCAATTTTAGTCGGCAAAGATAGTCAGAAGCTTCGAATTCTATCCAATTAATAAAAATATATACCAATTTTAAGGCAAAAATAAGACGAACTCAATATTATGTAACGATTTTTAAAAATTGTATAACAAACTCAAAATGCCTTCCATATAATTTTACGTTATAGAAATTTCAAAAATATAAGCCATGAAAAAATTACAGATGTTATGCCTAGCTGCTTTCACATTTTTATTTGCCAACACCACATTTGCTCAAGAAACAGAAGCAACAAATTACGATCAAGGTTTTAGATTAGGTTTTGGCTTAAATGGGGGATTGCCAACCGACAATGATTACGACTGGTCTCTTGGGGGAGATGTTCGTTTACAATATGATCTTTCCAAAAAAACATCTTTGACCTTAACTACAGGATTTACAAATTTATTTATGGGAAAAGACGATCTTGGAAATGACATAAAAGATCTTGGATTCATTCCAGCAAAAGCGGGTTTTAAAGCTTTTGTTTTAAAAGATCAATTTTATGTTTTAGGAGAACTTGGTGCTGGTTTCGCAGTAACAAATGGTTACGATAAAACAACTTTTTTATGGGCTCCAGGTATTGGATATGCCAACAAGTACATCGACTTAAGTGTTCGTTATGAAGATTATCATGATTTTAGAACTAATCAAGTAGCGCTACGTGTTGCTTATGGTTTTAAACTATAAAAAATAGGTTTAATTTATTATTTTGTTTTTGGTAAAAACCCGACAGTCTCAGGAATCTGTCGGGTTTTTTATTTTATATCGAGTTTAAAACTGAACGCAAAAGATTTTAAATCTTGTCATATATTTTTTTCATTTTTTGTCTTATTAAATATACTAATTTTACGAATCCCGATAAATTATCGGGAACGTTATTCATTGCAATATTCTACAAGAAAAAACTTCATGGAAAAATTCACATTAGAAATATTATTTCAAATTATCGGAATCGGTTCTGCATCAGGATTATTTTTCAATAATAATTCGCTTTACGTAATTGGTGACAATAGCGGATTTCTTTACGAATATAATATTGAAAACAAACAATTAAACCAACATGCTTTAATTGACAATCCGACGCAAAATATTCCGAAAAATCTAAAACCTGATTTTGAATCTCTAACGCATCATAACGACACACTTTATGTCTTTGGTTCTGGTTCAACCGAAAACCGAAATAAAATGATTGAATTCGATATTAAATCGAAAACGGTTTTACAAAAGAATAATTTAGTCGATTTGTATGCTGTAATGCAGAATTTCGGAGAAATAAAACCAGAAGATTTTAATCTAGAAGGCGCTATTTTCGATGGAGAAAACTGGTATTTATTTAATCGAGGAAATGGCATTTCTAACAAAAACACCATTTTTACCATTCATGCTAAAAATCTCGGAGAAGAATTTGCTCTAATTTCTGTCAATTACAAATTACCAAAAATAAAAGGCGTTCGTTCCAGTTTTACCGATGCCGTTTTGGTCGATGATAAAATCTACTTTCTTTCAACCACAGAAGACACAAAATCAACTTACGATGATGGAGAAATTCTAGGAAGTTTCATCGGCAGAATCGATGTAAAAACCATGAAAATTGATTTTACTCAAAAAATTACCTCAACCAATAAATTTGAAGGTTTGACTCTTTATAAAAAAGAAAACAATAAAATCGAGTTTTTGCTTTGCGAAGACAATGATACAGAAGTTTTAGAAACTAAGATTTATAAATTGAGTTTACCTATAAAATAGATTTAGAATGAATGCAAAGGAGAAGCAGTTGGAATTTATAAAAACATATTTAAAACCAACTCTAAAGGCTTTTGGCTACAAAAGTAGTGGTCAAAGATGGTGGAAAGACAAAGGAGAATTTTATACTATAATTAACTTACAGAATTTTTCGTGGAATACTAAAGAAAAAGTCAATTTTTGCTTTAATATCGGTGTAGTTCTTAAAGCAATAATAGGCAAGGATAAAAAACCTACTTATGCTGATTTGACAGGTATGCTAAGAGAAGATGCGTATTTAACTGAACAGAGAAAGAAACATTCTTTTAGAAATCATAGTGGTTATTTATTAAAAACTGGAGACGATTTGAATCATTTTATTGAGGAATTCAATATAGATTTTGAAAATTATATATTATCAGAATTGGAAAAATTAAATTCGATTCAAGATTGTCTTGATTTTTATAGCAAGTATGAATTTTGGTTTGATGTTCTAAAAAAAACTATAGAAATGTATAAAATATCTTAACGCTATTTAAAAAATAAAACTCAACCGATAAAAATATTTAGAATAAACATAACGCAGAGGCGCACCGCAGTGCGTCTACACAAAGATTGTCGATACAGATTGATTTACGTGATGTTAGACGCACTGCAGTGCGTCTCTACAATAAAAACTTTGTAACTTTGTAACTTTGAACCTAAAAAAATATTTTAATATTTTTTTCACCCCTCTCCCAACCTTTTTACCTTTTTATCTCTCTATACAAGAAAGACAACAATTGTGATAAACGAAACTCAAATAGCAAACTGTAAAAAAATGCACCGCGACGCCCAGCGTCAAGTGTACGAATACATGGCGCCAAAGTTGTACCGCCTTTGCAAAAGATATTTAAAAAAGGAAGAGGAAATTGAAGAAGCTTTGGCCGATTCATTCTTTACTATTTTCACCAAACTCGATCAGTTAAAAGAAGCTTATGCTTTTGAAGCCTGGGCTAGAAGAATAACTGTAAATCATTGTTTGGCGACAATTAGAAAAGCAACCAACTTTAATATGTATCTAGACGATGTAAAGCTGATTTCTCAGCCTTCTGTAGACGAACTAAATACATTGGAAGAAGAAGATTTACTTAATTTATTAAACCACATTCCAGACGGCTGTAAAACTGTTTTTAACCTTTTTGTTATTGAAGGTTTCTCTCATAAAGAAATAGCCGAAATGCTGAAGATTTCTGAAGGCACCTCAAAATCACAATTGAATGCCGCTAAAACCAAACTGAAAGAACTGGTTAATAAACTGTATTATCAAAAAGCAAAATAGTCATGGACAATCAAGATAAATTATTCGATAAAATAAAAGAAGCTTCGCAAAAAGCCGAGTTTCAAGACTTTCCGGCAATGGAAAAAGTCTGGTCGCGCGTTGAAGAAAAACTGGACAAAAAAGAAGATAAAAAAACAATCGTCTTATGGAAAAAAATTGCGGTCGCTGCTTCTCTTCTATTACTGATTTCACTAGGATATCAATTTTTACATTCAGATAAAGAAATTGCAACAGAAACAACAAAAGTAGTTTTTGACGAAAAAGTAAAAGAAAAACCTCAAAAACCAACTTCAAATGAAATTATAACTCCGCCTTCTGATTCTGAAATGGTTTCTAACGAAGAAGCTGTTAAAATTTTAGAAAATCAAACTAAAAATAAAGAACGAGTTGCTATTCAAGAGCCAACTGTTTCAAACACAGAACCTCTTTTGGATCTGCCTGCTACAAATATTGCTACTGAAGCTGCAGTTTCTGCAAACGAACCTTTAAAAGATGAAGAGCAAAATGAAGAAGCTGACAATTATATTGCTTCTAAAAAAGATGCTCTAGCAGAAAAAAGTTATTCTGATACAAAAGAAAGACAATCTGCAAAAGTTGCTTACGCTGCTGCACCTGCTCAAAAAGCTAAGAAAAGCACTCCTTTGATCGTTCTTAACGGAAATGCCATGGCGCATAGCGATGATGCAAAAAGAGATAAAATGATACAGGCTGAAATACCAAATTTAGATCCTGAGAATGTTGATTCGCTAATGATTTTAGATGAGCCTTTATACATCATTGATGGCATTTATTATTCTGAAAATGATTTATTTGGCAAAAACCCAACAAGTCCATACGCGCCTTTAGATCGTCAAGAAATAAAAACGATAACTATTTTACAAGACCTTGAAGCCACCGAAAAATATGGCGAAAGAGGAAAAAAAGGAGTTGTAATTATAACTACAAAAAACGGAAAACCTACTCCGAAAAAATAATCTCAAGCTTTGTCAAAGTCTGCAGCTTTGACAAAGCAAAATCAAAACATTAATTCTTAAAACTTATTATCATGAAAAGTCTAAAACTTATTTCATCAGCCATTGCTATGCTTATATGTTTCGTAACCATGGCACAAGAAAGAACAATTACTGGAACGGTTACAGATGAATCTCAAACACCTCTTCCTGGCGTTCAAGTAATCATCAAAGGCACTAAAAAGTATTCCCAAACTGATTTTGATGGAAAATATTCTATTCACGCTCAAAAAGGAGATGCTCTTGTTTTTAGCTACGTCGGTTTGGATACACAAACCTTTTATGTACAATCGTCAAATATTATCAATGTTGTACTAAAAAGTAGTCATGCTGAATTACAAGAAGTTGTAGTTGTGGGGTACGGAACAAGCGACGTTGAATATGAAGATCGAAGTTATGCTCGAGCTGAAAGAAGAAAAGAAAAAAAAGAAGCTAAGCAGGCGCTTCAAGGAAAAGTTGCAGGAGTTCAAGTTCAAAATAATATTGGATATGCTGCAAGTCCAAGCCCTACCATTGCAATTCGCGGTACTGCATCAATTTCTCCTAAAAACGAACCAATGTATATTGTTGACGGAGTTATGATGAAAGCCAATCAAATGTCAAAAATTAATCCGAATGATATTGATAATGTTTCGGTTTTAAAAGATCAAGCTGCAACTTCAATTTATGGCAATAAAGCATCTAATGGCGTTGTAGTAATTTCAACCAAAAATGAAATCTACAAAAACCTTTCAGAAAAAGAATTGGATAAAAAATTAAATATTATGCCAATTCCGACTGAACCAACTCAGGAAGATTATGATTCTTTTGTCGAAAATGCTTTTGAAAGTCCAAAAACAGCACCGCTTTCTACTTTTTCCATAGATGTCGATAATGCTTCTTATACCAATATCAGACGATTTTTAAACAACGGACAGCAAGTTCCAAAAGACGCCGTTCGTGTTGAAGAAATGGTTAATTTCTTTAAATATACTTATCCGCAGCCCAAAAATGAACATCCGTTTTCTATTAATACAGAAGTGAGCGATTCGCCTTGGAATTCAAATAATAAAATTTTGAAAATTGGTTTACAGGGAAAAAACATTCCAACAAACGATTTACCAGCTTCAAACCTTGTTTTCTTGATTGATGTTTCGGGTTCAATGAGCGACATGAACAAACTGCCTTTATTAAAACAATCTCTAAAAATTTTAGTGAATGAATTAAGACCAAAAGACAAAGTGGCAATTGTAGTGTATGCGGGCGCGGCAGGAATGGTTTTACCTCCAACTTCTGGCGATGAGAAAAAAACAATTATTAATGCATTAGACAATTTGCAAGCCGGAGGAAGTACAGCTGGCGGAGCAGGAATTGAACTGGCCTATAAAATTGCTGCTGAAAATTTCATTAAAAGCGGAAACAACAGAGTAATCTTGGCTACTGATGGAGATTTCAACGTTGGAAGTACTTCTAATTCTGATATGGAAAAACTAATTGAAGAAAAAAGAAAAACAGGCGTTTTCTTGACTTGTTTAGGTTATGGAATGGGAAATTACAAAGACAGCAAAATGGAAATCTTGGCCGATAAAGGAAATGGAAATTACGCTTATATCGATAATATTCAAGAAGCAAATCGATTTTTAGGAAAAGAATTCAAAGGTTCAATGTTTGCTATCGCGAAAGATGTAAAAATCCAAATCGAATTTAATCCGAAGCAAGTTCAGTCTTATCGTTTGATTGGATATGAAAACAGAAAATTGCGTCCAGAAGATTTTAAAAATGATGCTATTGATGCTGGAGAATTAGGAAGTAATCATACCGTTACGGCTTTATACGAAATTATTCCAACGGGAGTAAAAAGTGATTATTTAGCCGAACAGCCAGATGATTTAAAATACACCAAAACAGAAACTAGCTCGAATAATTATAGCAACGAATTGGCAACAATTAAATTCCGTTACAAAAAAACTGATGGCGATAAAAGTATCGAAATGGTTCAGATAATCGAAAATAAATCGGTTGGTTTAGAAAAAGCGAGTGATGATATGAAATTTAGTTCTGCCGTAGCTTGGTTCGGATTGAAATTAAGAGATTCAAAATTAATCGCTGACAAATCTTCTAAAGAAATTATAAAATTAGCGAAGCAAGGAAATTCAAACGATGCTGAAGGTTACAAAGCTGAGTTTATCCGTTTGGTTGAAACTTCTAAACACTATAATTAATAAATATTGTATTACATTTGCGGCTTTATTTTTAAAACTTATTTTACACACGTATGAATCCTATTTTAAGCCAAAATCTATTTTTAGTAAAAGAACACGTTGGAATGTTCAAAGCCGCAAACAATTACGACATCTACGATCCAGAAACCAACCAAATCATAATGAACTGCCGAGAAAACAATCTTGGTTTTTTCACAAAAGTTTTCCGTTTTACAGATTACAAAAGAGCAACTCCGTTTAATGTTGAAATTACAACTGCTTCAGGCGAAAAGTTAATTACTGTAAGAAGAGGTGTTGCCATCTTTAGATCGACTGTTGAAGTTTTGGACGAAAAAGATCGTTTGGTTGGGACTTTCAAACAAAAATTCTTTTCGATTGGAGGAAAGTTTGACATCTTGGACAAAAATGAAAAACCAGTTGCAACACTTCAAGGAAAATGGACAGGCTGGGATTTTAAATTCTCTCACGAAAACAAACAATTGGCTCAAGTAAGCAAAAAATGGGCAGGTTTAGGAAAAGAGTTTTTTACAAGTGCAGACAATTATGTACTTCAAATTGAAGATACTGTTGCAGCTGATAGTCCGTTGAGACAGTTAATCTTAGGAGCCGTAATGTGTATTGACATGGTTCTGAAAGAATAATCGAAAGCTGTTAAACTTAGATTAAGAATACTTTTTAAAGCATCATTTTAGTTTTCAAAAGCTTATTTTTGTAAGACTTAAAATGATGCTTTCTACATTTCTAAAAACACAATCATGACCGACTTAAAAAATAAAAATGCCTTTATTACAGGCGCAGGAAAAGGAATTGGAAAAGCTGTGGCAATTGCTTTGGCTAAAGAAGGTGTAAACCTGATTTTGGTTTCAAGAACTCAAAAAGACGTAGAACAATTAGCTGACGAAGCTTCCAATTTAGGTGTGAAAGCTTTGGCTTTAACAGCAGATGTTTCTGACATAAATTCTATTAATAAAGCTGTAGAAAAAGCTTTGGCTGAATTTAAACACATCGATATTTTAATCAATAGCGCCGGAATTGCTTCTTTTGGAAAATTCTTAGAATTAGAACCAGAAGCTTGGGAAAGAATTATTCAAGTGAATTTAATGGGAACATATTTCACAACTCGTGCTATTATTCCAAATATGATCGAAAGACAAACTGGAGATATTATTAATATTTCATCGACTGCCGGATTAAATGGAAATGCTTTGACAAGTGCTTACAGCGCATCTAAATTTGCTGTTTTAGGTTTAACCGATTCTCTGATGCAGGAAATGAGAAAACACAATATTCGTGTTACGGCTTTAACGCCAAGTACGGTTGCAACCGACATGGCAAAAGACTTAAACCTAACTGACGGAAACCCTGAAAAAGTAATGCAGTCTGAAGATATGGCAGATTTAATTATAGCGCAGTTAAAATTAAACCGAAGAGTTTTTATTAAAAACAGCAGTATTTGGTCTACTAATCCTTAAAAAAAATCCAAATTTTTGAAATTCCAAATTCCAATTACTTTGAGATTGGAATTTGGAATTTAATTATTGGAATTTTAAAAAAATGTAGGTCCCAAGTATAATTGGAATTTAATTATTGGAATTTAAAAAAAACATGATGGAACAATATTTAAGACAATTGGTCGAAATTGAATTTCAGGATAAAAAAGAAATCTTCAGCGGATTTTTAATTGATTATTCTGATGATTGGATTTTGCTTCGAAATAATCCTGTTGATTTTGTTTTGGATGGTTTCGTTATTCTTAGAAATAAAAACATTGAAGTTGTAAACCGAGATCATGATTTGGCTTTTACAGAAAAAGTAATTCGCTTAAAAGGCTTGAAAATTAATTCTGATGATATTATCCCGATTAAAGATTTAGCTTCAATTATAAATTATGTTTCTAAGAAATACGGAATTTTCCAAATCGCCAAAAAATCATCTAAATCAGCTTATCTAGGAAAATTAATAAAATTGAATGAAGAAGAATTGACCATTGATTTTTTAGATACACGCGGTCAGTTTGGCGGAGAATTAGGTTTTAATCCAGAAAAAATTCGAGTTATTGAATTTGATACAGATTATATTAACTCTTTAAAATTGGTTGTTCAGGATAATGAGTAATTCTTATAAAACAAAAAAATCCCTTTTTTACGAAAAGGGATTTTTTTGTCATTTCGACCGAAGGGAGAAATCGCACTAGCAATTACGCACAGAAAATCTCCAATCTTTGTCGACAAACTAGTGTGATTTCTCTCTTCGGTCGAAATGACAATACTTTGTCTGTTTATTTTTTTTAAACTTCCGCCAATTTATTCAAAAACTCAATACGAACACTTCCGTCTTCGTCAATTTTTGTCAAGTTGATTTCTTGCAAAGTATTTACCAATTCAGGATTCCAAGGTGTTTTTACTTTTACGTAGTTTTCAGTAAATCCGTGAATATAACCTTCTTTATTTTCTCCTTCAAAAAGAACTGTTCTGTTTGTTCCTAACTGACTTTCATAAAAAGCACGACGTTTTTTAACAGACAATCCACGAAGCATTTTACTGCGTTTAGCGCGAACATTTGAAGGAACAACGCCTTCCATATCAACCGCTTCTGTATTATCTCTTTCTGAATAGGTAAAAACGTGTAAATACGAAATATCCAAATCATTTAAGAAATGATATGTTTCTAAGAAATGCTCATCTGTTTCTCCAGGAAAACCAACAATTACGTCAACACCAATACATGCATGAGGCATTACTTCGCGAATTTTATTTACACGATCAACATATACTTCGCGTAAATAACGGCGTTTCATTAATTTCAAAATATCATTGCTTCCTGATTGTAACGGAATATGAAAATGCGGTACAAAAGTTCGGCTTTTCGATACAAATTCAATTGTTTCGTTTTTCAATAAATTTGGTTCGATAGAAGAAATTCTCAAACGTTCGATTCCTTCTACTTTATCCAAAGCCTGAACTAAATCCAGAAAAGTATGTTCGTGTTTTTTGTTTCCAAACTCCCCTTTTCCGTAATCACCAATATTTACACCTGTTAAAACAATTTCACGGATATTTTGAGCCGAGATTTCTTTGGCGTTTTTCAATACATTTTCTAAAGCATCACTTCTTGAAATTCCTCTTGCTAAAGGAATTGTACAGTAGGTACATTTATAATCGCAGCCGTCTTGAACTTTTAAAAATGCTCTTGTACGATCTCCAATAGAATAACTTCCAACATAGAAATCAGCTTCAGCAATTTCGCAGGAGTGAACTTCACCCATGTCGTTTTTGCTCAAATCATGAATATAGTCCGTGATTTTGAATTTTTCTGTCGCTCCCAAAACCAAATCAACGCCATCAACCGCAGCTAATTCTTCTGGTTTCAATTGTGCATAACAACCAACAGCAGCAACAAAAGCTTTTTCATTCAGCTTCATTGCTTTTCTTACTACTTGCTTAAACTGCTTATCTGCATTTTCTGTTACAGAGCAAGTATTAATGACATAAATATCTGCTATTTCTTCAAAATCGACACGGTCAAAACCTTCGTCATTAAAATTTCTGGCAATTGTAGAAGTCTCTGAAAAATTCAGTTTACAACCCAGCGTATAAAAGGCAACTTTTTTTCTATTTTCCATAATCTGTCTTAAATTAATGAAATCGTTGTCAAAAAATTTAAGGCTGCAAATTTACAAACAATATTTCTCAAAAGAAAGCAATTAAGACACTTCGAATCAATAATTTGCGCCAATGTTAATTTAGGAACATTTTATTTAAAATTTTTTCATTTTATTTTTTGAAAAAATCGAGACCATTAAAACAGATTTTTTTAACATTTCGATAAGAATAAAATGACAAAATAATCGATTAAGCGCAAATTTTACCGATTAAGTGCACTTTTTTCGGTTTTAAATTCAAAATTTCTTACATTTACTTTTGTTATGAAACAGGTCAAAAATAAATTCATATTTGAGAATTTTAATACGTTTTAATTAATTTAATAATAATTCGAGCATAACAATTTTGAATTCTACTCGTTATGTTGTTGTTTTGTGTTACAAAATGAAATGGGAAAGCCGAAAACCAAAGAGAGTAGGCAAAATTAAAATACAAATACCACGCTTTATGAAAGCATTTTTACCCACAATCTGCTTGATGTTCTTAACCCTATTTAGTTCGCAAGCGCAAACTAATGCCCCTGCTGCAGCAAATCCATTTCCTACTATTAGTACATTAACGACTTGGGCAAGCTTCAACTCTCAGCAGCAATTTGATGTTGCTATTCGTGCAGTTGGGTTTAAGTTTGAAGTTAAAGAGCCAGGAGAAGGTTCTACAGCTTATACTTACATTCGTAAAGTAACTGTTAACGAAGTAAACTATACGGATAGAATCGTTTACAGAATTACTAATAATAATTCCGCAAGTATTATTTCTTTAGTGACTGCTTCTACTGACTTGGTTAGTTTATACACACCACAATTGGCAAGCTTTAAAAACAACAACTGTAAAACAGAAATGTCTAAAGACAAAAACACAACTTGCAGCTGTTACGAAAGTGCAAACTTCGCTATCGATCTTTGTGATGAGCGTGTAAAATTAACAATGGGTGACGGAAATAAATATTTCGTTTCTGTAGCTAAAAAATAATAGCATAACTCTGATTTGTTTCCAAATCTTTACTGACTTTTAAGTATGTAAAGATTTGGAATACATTTCTTAGTTTGAGTTTGGATTTTTAAGTTCGTACCAAACTTCTAATTCTTCTTGATGATTGAAGGAATTTATAAAACGAAAACCTAATTTCTCTAGAATTTTTCTTGAATTTTCGTTTCCTGCATCAGCATAAGCATACAATTTTTCAACTTTCATTTTATTAAAGGCATAATCTATAAAAGCTTTTCCTGCTTCTGTAGCATAACCTTTTCCCCAATGCTTTTCGATAAAACGGTATCCTAACTCATAAAAGTTTTTATGATCGTTAATTTCGTCTGTTATATACTTTATTCCAGACCATCCAATAAACTCATTGGTTTCTTTTAAAACAACAGCCCATCTTCCTGTTCCGAAATCTTTATATTGTTTTTGAACAAACTTGATATATTCAATACTTTCTTCAATATGTTTTACGGGTCTGTTGCCAACAAACAAATGCACATTCGGATTTGAATCCAATTCAAACATTCCTTCTGCATCAGAAAGTTCTAATTCTCTTAAAAGCAAACGCTCTGTTTCAATTGGATTTTTCATATTTTTTAGTTTAAAATATAACGTGTCACTACCTCAGCAACTCCATCGTCATTATTTGAAGCTACAATTAAATCGGCTTTATCACGCAATTCAGGTGTCACGTTATCAACCCAAACGCCCAAACCTGCATATTCTATCATTGTCAAGTCATTTCCTGCGTTTCCAACAGCGATAATCTCACTTTGATGAATTCCTAACTTATCTGCCAAAAACTTCAAACTAGCAGCTTTATCTATTCCTTGCTGCGCAGCTTCTAAGAAAAATGGTTTAGACATAGAAACACTTAAATATGGCATCGCTTCTTTTAAATCTTCTTCTAAAGGCTTCAAATACGACGGATCTTGCAATAAAATACATTTAACGGCTGGTCTGTCTACATAATCTTTAAAGCTTGCAACTTTATGATGCGCCATCCCAGTAATTTCTTTTTCTACTTCGATATACTCAGAATCTGTTTCACTGATTATTTCATCATCCAAATACGTAATAATATGCGTATTCATTTTAATGCTATAATCATATAAAGCATGAATCTGCTGAACGGTTAATTTCTGTTCAAACAAAATCAAATCATCTTTTACTTGACTGATTATCGCTCCATTAAACGAAATCATATACGAATCGTTTTTATCTAATTCCAATTCTTTAGCATAAGCAGTCATTGCCGAAGTTGGTCTTCCTGAAGCCAGAACTACATAAACGCCTTTTGCCTGAGCTTCTAATATTACTTTTTTATTTAAATCTGAAATTCGGTGATCGTCTGTCAACAAGGTATCATCCATGTCGAGCACTAACATTTTGTATTGCATATTTTTTTTTAGTTTCCAGTCTCAGTCTCAGTTTTCAGTATCTAACTGTAAACTGAGACTGCAAACTGCGACTTATTAAAGGCTCATTCTAAATTCTTCTATAACTGGATTTGCTTTTGCAAAATCTGTTTCTTGTATAAATACTTCAACCGCCAAATCTGTTTGGCCAAAGCCTCCTAAACGTGCTGATTGAATATTATCTTTTTTAACTGTTTCAACTCCCGCTTCTTCCAATCTTTCTTGCAAAGCAATCGCTAATACTTCACTTCCTGAAAACACCTTCATTAACCCCATGATATTTTATTTTTTATTAGTTTTCAGTCGCAGTCACAGTTTTCAGATTGCAAACTGCGACAGAAAACTTTGACTTATAAAATCTCGTTTTTCAGTTACTGAGACTGAAAACTAAGACTGCGACTTATAATATTTTTTTTAATTGTTCTTGAAAATCTTCATTTTCGTTTACTCCAATATGTTCTTGATTTTTCAGCGGATAAAAATAGGCATTTGATTTCAATAACTTCTTCAATCGAATTGAATTATCAATTGGAATTAACTGATCTTTAGTTCCATGAAAAATATAAATTGGACTTTTAATTTTTGGAAGATAGAGATTTGTTTCTAAACTAAACTTCTTCATAAAGTCAGGAAAAAATGGCACTCTAGAACTGGACAATTCTAGAAAATTGTAATACGGAGCCTGAAGAATCAAAGCTTTCGGATTATTTTCTAAAGCTAATTTAGTCGCAAAACCAGAACCTATTGAATATCCTGCAATAATAATTTTATTCTGAGAATATTTCTCAGCTACTTTCTTATATGCAATAGAAATATCTTTACTTAATTGTTCTTCATTCTCAATTTCACCTTCACTTTTTCCAAAACTCCTATAGTCTAAAATGAAAATATCGTAACCTAATGAAGTATATATTTTTGCAATTTTCCCCCAAGTTTCAAGCGTTCCAGCATTTCCATGAAGATAAAAAACAAGACCTTTTGAGTTTTCAGCCTTAAACAATAATCCGTTCAAAACAGTTCCATCAAAAGAAGGAATATTTACTTCTTCAAACTTTTGCTTATAATCAAACTTAAAATCTTTTGGCAGTTTTGAACCATGAAAAACCAGTCCAATTTGATTAAAGTACACATAAGAAACAATCAAAACATATAGGATAAGAAAAAAGCACAAAAGCACTATTCCTAAAAATTTAACTGTTTTTAAAATCTCCATATTTTTAATTTAGTTTTCAGTCTCGGTTGCAGTTTTTCAGAAATACAACTGTAAACTGCGACCAAAAACTGGGACTCTTTCACGAAAAAATCCCGCTTTTCAGTAACTGCGACTGAAAACCGGGACTATAAACTTATATAAAACTATTCTTCTTCTTCAATATCATCTTCATCCTCATCAAGCTCTTCTCCTTCTTCATCCATATCAAACAAATACGGCTCAAGCATGATTTTATCTGCCAAAATTTCAATACGCTCTGTCAGAGTTTCAGAAAAAATAATTCGTTGCACTTTGGCAATACTATTAGAAATACGTGTAATTTTTGGATCATGACGTAATTTCAAAATCGGATCTGCATCATCCAAAATAAACATTTTAAGACGATTTACATTGTAACCAGCCGTACTAAACATATCATTTAATTTTGTTGGTGTTCCAATTAAAATGTCAATTCCGGTAGAAACGTAGTTTTTATCATAATCCATATCGCCTTTATCGTGCACGCCATAAACTTCAAGATTAGTATATTTCCCTAATTTCTCAAAAAGCTCGACCATTGCAACCATTTTCTCTTTGTCTTCAACAATAATCAAAGCTCGTGGCGATTCTTCCGTTTTTCCTTCCAATTGCTGAATCACATTCATAACAATTGTCGTTGTTTTTCCACTTCCTTTTGGCGAAATAATTACACAGTCAGCACCACTTTTTATGGTCGAAAAAGTCTCCAGTTGCAAAGCATTTGCTTCTGTAAAACCGTTTTCAATTAGGGCGTCTTGTAATTTCTCGTTTATTTTTTTTAGTTTCATTTTTTTAAGCTTTAAGCTTTAAGCTTTACGCTATAAGCAAAAATTATTTTATTTTTCTAGCTTTAAGCTTTAGGCAATACGCCATAGGCAAAAAACTTCGTTATCATAGCTTAAAGCTTACTGCTTATAGCCTACCGCGCGAAGCACCTATTTGCTTGCGAACATTTTTACATCACTTTCAGAGATTTCGCTTCCTCCCAAAATAATCAATCTTTCGACTACATTTCGAAGTTCACGAATATTTCCTGTCCAATCGTATTCTTGTAATAATTTTATGGCTTGCGCCGAAAATGACTTAGCTGCATTTCCTTGTTCTGAAGCTATTTTTTCTGTAAAATGCAAAATCAAAGCAGGAATATCATCACGTCTTTCATTCAATGGCGGAACTTTAATCAAAATAACAGCCAAACGATGGTATAAATCTTCACGGAAACGGCCTTCAGCGATTTCTGTTTTTAAATCTTTATTCGTCGCCGCAACTACACGAACATCAACTTTAATATCTTTATCAGCACCGACTCTCGTAATCATACTTTCTTGAAGCGCTCTTAGAACTTTGGCTTGCGCCGAAAGACTCATATCTCCAATTTCATCCAAGAAAATAGTTCCTTTGTCTGCAGCTTCAAACTTTCCAGCGCGATCTTTCACTGCCGATGTAAAAGCACCTTTTACGTGTCCGAACAATTCGCTTTCAATCAATTCGCTTGGAATAGCCGCACAGTTTACTTCGATTAACGGAAAACTAGAACGCTCGCTTTTTTCATGTAATTGATGCGCCACTAGTTCTTTTCCTGTTCCGTTTGGCCCTGTAATCAAAACTCTTGCTTCTGTTGGAGCAACTTTATCAATCATCACTTTGATATGATTAATCGACTCACTGTCACCAATCATTTCATAGTTTTTACTGACTTTTTTCTTCAGGATTTTATTTTCAACTACTAATTGTTTTTTGTCCAAAGCATTACGAACCGTATTCAATAAACGGTTCAAATCTGGTGGTTTTGAAATATAATCAAAAGCTCCTAAACGCATGGTTTGAATTGCTGTTTCCATGTCTCCATGTCCAGAAATCATTACCATCGGAATTTCTGGTTTTATCTTTTTTACTTCTTCTAAAACCTCAACACCGTCCATTTTTGGCATTTTGATATCGCACAAAACCAAATCATAGTCGTTGTTTTTTATTTTTTCAAGTCCAGCAACACCATCTTCAGCTTCATCAACCTGATACGAATCATTTTCTTCTGATAATATTTTCACCAAAACTCTTCTGATCGCTGCTTCGTCTTCGACAATTAGTATTTTACTCATTCTTTTTAAAGATACTAAGATACTAAGATGCTAAGATTCTGAGTTTTTTTTAGCTAAAATCTTAGCATCTCAGAAACTTAGAATCTTAGAATCTCAAGTTAATATTTTAGCCACTTATACAATTCTTTCCAAGTCGGTTTTTTGCCGTACATTAAAATACCTACGCGGTAAATTTTGGCAGCGAACCATACAACAAGGAAAAATGTAGCAAACAATAATGATACCGAAATTGCGATTTGCCACCACGGCACGCCAAACGGAATACGCATTAACATTACAATTGGCGAAGTTAACGGAATCATTGAAAAGATAACCGCAACACTTCCGTGCGGATCGTTTACTACTGTAAAAAATCCGATATAAACGCTCAAAATCAGAGGCATTAAAATTGGAAGCAGAAATTGCTGAGAATCGGTTTGATTGTCAACTGCGGCTCCAATTGCTGCGTAAAATGAGCTATATAAAAAATATCCTCCAATAAAATAAATCACAAATCCGATTATGATGCTTGTAATTGGTAAATTCCATAATTCAGCAATATACATTTGCGCCGATCCAGAAAGTTCATGTTGAGCAGTTTGCATTAATTCTGGTGAAATTCTGGCTGTTGGTCCAACGTTCACGCCAAAAAATGCCGAAGCAGCAAACATTAATCCCAAACCAATTATTGCCCAAATCATAAATTGTAAAATTCCTGCTAATGAAGTTCCGACAATTTTACCAATCATTAACTGAAAAGGTTTTACAGATGAAATAATGATTTCGATAATTCTATTTGTTTTTTCCTCGATTACGCTTCGCATTACCATATTTCCGTAAATGATAATAAACATCATAATCAAGTAACCAAACGCACCACCAATCGCAATTTTTATTTCGTTTAGACCTTTCAGACTTTCTTCTCCAGAAGCTTTAACCAAATGAATGTTCACATCTGATTGTGCTTTTTGAATCGCCAAAGTGTCCAGTTTTGCTTCTTCCAGATTTAATTTTGTAATTTTATTTCCAATGACATCCTGAGTGTTTTCAATAAAAGAAATGCTCGGACTATTATTAGAAATAAATTCAATTTTACTTTCTAAATCTTTTATATTTTTTGTTTTCGGAATAACAATTAATCCGTTGAAATTTTCTTTTGTAATGCTATCTTTTAAAGCTTTTACATCAATTTCAGATAAATTCAGATATTTAAATTCGGCCCCTTTTTTATTTTCTTTTAAAAAATCAGAAGCAAAAAGTCCAGTTTCGTCATGAATTGCAATTCTTTTCGTTTCTGCTTTCATCGAACTTAAATAGCCAATAAAAACAGCAATCGCCACAAATAAAAGCGGACTCAAAAAAGTCATGACAACAAAAGATTTATTGCGGACTTTGGCAATAAATTCTCTTTTTATAATCAACGAGATGATGCTCATTTATAATTTTAGATTTTAGATTGTTGATTTTAGATTCCCGATTTCGATTTTAGTTTTCACTCTAAAATATAAAATCTGAAATCTAAACTTTATTTTCCGTTACCGTTTGGATAAAAATATCGTTTATACTCGGGATTTTTTCAACGAAATGTGTTACTTGTCCACGTTGCGTTAAAACATGTAATAATTCATTTGGCGCTGCATTTCCAATCTGAATATTTAATTTTAAATCATCATTTAGCGATTTAAAATTAGCAGGCGAAACCGTGAACTTTTGAGTGATATCATACATCAAACCTTCAACATTATTGGTCAAAATTCCAACTTCAAAACTATTGGTTCTAAACTGACGTTTCACATCTGCAACTTTTCCTTCGATCAATTTATTTGATTTGTGAATTAAAGCAATGTTTTCGCAAAGCTCTTCTACACTTTCCATTCGATGCGTCGAAAAAATAATAGTAGAGCCTTGTTCTTTTAATGCCAGAATTTCATCTTTAATAACATTAGCATTTACAGGGTCAAATCCTGAAAAAGGCTCATCTAAAATTAGCAATTTTGGTTTATGCAAAACACAAACCACAAACTGAATTTTCTGTGCCATTCCTTTAGAAAGTTCCTGAATTTTCTTGTTCCACCAGCCTTGAATTCCCAATCGGTCAAACCAATAGTCTAGTTGTTTTTTGGCTTCAGCTTTAGAAAGTCCTTTCATTTGAGCCAGATACAAACATTGCTCTCCTACTTTCATTGAACTGTACAAACCTCTTTCTTCAGGAAGGTATCCAATAGTTTGCACATGCTTTGGTTGCAATCTTTCTCCATCCAAAATTACTTCGCCACTATCTGGCAATGTAATTTGGTTTATGATTCTGATAAGGGAAGTTTTTCCGGCTCCATTCGGACCTAAAAGTCCATATATACTGCCTTTTGGCACATTTAATGAAACTTCGTTAAGTGCTACATAATCGCCGTATTTTTTTACGACTTTATGTACTTCAAGTAAGTTACTCATGCTATTTTTAAGGATTTACTGCGTCACTTTGCCTATTACGGTTCAGCGACTGTAAAAGTAAATAATTCGAAGCGAAATTGTGTCATAATACGCAAAAAACCCATTCTAATTTATACTAGAATGGGTTTTTATTATTTTATAGCCTTTTAAAAAAGTTCAAATTATGAGAACATATCTTTTACTTTTTCAAAGAATGATTTCTCTGATTTCTCTGGACTCGGAACAAAATGTTCATCATTTAAAGCATTTTCAAAGAATTGTTTTTGTTCTTTATTTAATGTTTTTGGAGTCCAAACGTTTACGTGAACTAATAAATCTCCATTTCCGTAACCATTTAAACTTGGAATTCCTTTTCCTTTTAATCTTAAGATTTTTCCAGACTGAATTCCTTCTTCTAATTTAATACGAACTTTTCCGTTGATTGCTTCAATATCTTTTGAAACTCCCAAAACTGCTTCAGGGAAACTGATATATAAATCGAAATGAATATTTTCACCTTCACGCTTCAAGAATTCATGCTCAACTTCTTCAATCGCTACAATTAAATCTCCTGGAATACTATTTCCTGGAGCGTCGTTACCTTTGTTAGCAACTTTTAACTGCATTCCGTCAACAACTCCCGCAGGAATTTTGATTGATACTGTTTCATCTTCTTGAACCATTCCTTGAGCATCTGCCTCAGAAGGTCTTTTGTCTAAAATCTGACCAGAACCTCCACAAGTAGGACAAGTTGACGCAGATTGCATTCTTCCTAAAATGGTATTGGTTACACGCATTACCTGTCCTTGACCGTTACAAGTTGTACAAGTTTTATACGTTACGCCTTTTGCCTGAACTTTACGTTTTACTTTTACTTTTTTCTCAACTCCATTTGCAATTTCTTCTAAAGTCAATTTAACTTTAATTCGAAGATTGCTTCCTTTAGCACGGCGAGGGCCTCCGCCTCCGCCTCCGAAACCGCCAAATCCGCCACCAAAAATATCACCAAACTGGCTAAAAATATCATCCATATTCATACCGCCATGACCACCGCCAAATCCACCAGAACCATCAAATGCTTGATGACCGTATTGATCGTATTTCGCTTTTTTCTGCGGATCACTTAAAACTTCGTAAGCTTCTGCCGCCAATTTGAAGTTTTCTTCTGCCTCTTTGTCGCCTGGGTTTTTATCAGGGTGATATTTAAGCGCACTTTTTCTGTAAGCTTTTTTTATTTCGGCAGCATCAGCATTTTTTGAAATGCCTAGTATTTCGTAAAAATCTTTTTTCATAATTAGGTTTAAATTCCAAAATCTAAAATTCCAAAATCCAAAATTGGAGCCAGAATTTTTATTTGCTTTTTAGTTTCCAACTACAACTTTAGGGAAACGAATGATTTTGTCTCCTAATTTGTATCCTTTTTCAATAACATCAACAATTTTCCCTTTTAATTTATCAGACGGAGCTGGAATTTGGGTAATTGCTTCAGCAACATCAGCATTGAAAGCATCTCCTGCTTGAATTTCAACTTGCTCTAAACCTTTAGAAACTAAAGTGCTTTTCAATTTTTCATGAATCAACTCAACACCTTTTTTCAAATTTTCATCATCAGATTTGTTGATTTCTACTGTAGCTCTGTCAAAATCATCTAAAACTGGAAGCATCGCCAATAAAACTTCTTGGTTTGCCGTTTTAAAAAATTCAAGACGCTCTTTTGAAGTTCTTTTTTTGTAATTTTCAAATTCAGCAAATAATCTCAAAAACTTATCTTTTTCGTGAGCCAAGTCTTTAGCTAATTGCTCCTCAACACTTAATTCTTCAACAATTAACTGCTCTCCGTTGGCATTGTTCTCTAACGTTACATCGTCTAATTCCTGATCGAATTCTGTATTTTCCGTAGTCATATTACTTTTATTTTTAAAAATATTCTTAAACTTCATTTTTATTTCTTTCTGTTAGATTGCAAAAGTACTGCCAAATCTTTTAAAATGTCAAATTGTCACTTTATTAATTATGAGACTTTTAAAAAACGAAATGTACTCATTAAAATTTAATACAATTTTAAGACTATTACGTTATAGTTTATTTTATCTTTGATAGCGTAAAAACATAAATTATTACACCAAAAATTGAATTTAAGGGTTGGCTTCGGCCTCAAAATAATTATTAATTCAAATTTACCTTATATTAAAAAAAGCTTCGCCTATAGAGACGAAGCTTTTTTTTATGCTCTCTTCATCTTAGAATTAATGACAAAACCTTAATAACGAAAAAAAAATTAACGCAAAGAACGCAAAGTTTTTTTCATTCTTAAGCTTTTATAGAAAAGACAAAGTTCGCAAAGCATTTGTAAAATATAGCTTTGCGAACTTTGCACTTTGTGATAAAAAATATTTTATTGCACGGGCGGAGGGATTCGAACCCCCATCAACGGTTTTGGAGACCGCTATTCTACCCTTGAACTACGCCCGTAACTTAAGGTCGGCAAATTAAGAGTTTTTTTTCTTCTCCAGCAACTATTTTATGCAGAGATTTTAAAAGAAAACCCTTTAAATCTGCGGAATCTAAAGCAAAAACTTTTATCCCAGATAGTTAGCTTGGCAAAGTATTTTTAATATTTCACGCAGATTTATAAAGATTAAAGCAGATTTACTTTTTTTAATCAAGTTAGATCTGCTCCAATCTGCAGAATCTGCGTGAAATAAAAATTTAATTATGCCTGTAAAGCCTTCTTCAACCCTTCGAAATCAACAGAAACTTGTTCTCCTGTCACTAAATTTTTAAGCGCATAAGAATTTGACGTGATTTCTTGATCTCCAACCAATACTGCAAACGGAATTAAACGTTTGTCTGCATATTGAAATTGTTTTCCAACTTTCACATTGTCAGGATACAATTCTACTTTTATATTTTCTTTTCTTAATTTCTGAATTGCCTGAGAAGCATACAAAGCTTCTTTATCTCCAAAATTCAAAAACAATGCTTTAGAAGTCGCCGCAACTGTTTCTGGAAATAATTGTAATTCTTCTAAAACTAGATAAATTCTATCCAATCCAAAAGATATTCCGACACCACTCATATTTTTTAAACCAAAAATCCCCGTCAAATCGTCGTATCTTCCGCCACCTCCGATTGAACCCATAGCAACTGTTTTTGGAGCTGCAACTTCAAAAATTGCTCCTGTATAATAATTTAAACCGCGAGCTAAAGTCACATCTAAATCTAAAATCGCAGTAGAAAGTCCTAATTCAGCAACATTATCACATATAAATTTAAGCTCTTCAACACCTTTCATTCCTTCCTCAGAAGATGACAATAATTCTGAAAGCTGTGCAATTTTGTCTGCAAAAGTTCCTGAAAAACTGAAAAGTGGCTGTACTTTTACTAAAGCATCTTCAGCAATTCCTTTTTCGATCATTTCATTTTTAACGCCGTCTTCTCCAATTTTATCCAATTTATCAAGAGCAACCGTAAAATCAATTAATTTATCTGAAGCGCCAATTACTTCTGCAATTCCAGATAAAATTTTTCTGTTATTAATTTTAATCGTTACGCCTTCCAAACCTAAAGCTGTAAAAACAGTATCGTATAATTGAACTAATTCTACTTCTTGCCATAAAGATTTTGAACCAACAACGTCGGCATCGCATTGAAAAAATTCTCTAAAACGCCCTTTTTGCGGATTATCAGCTCTCCAAACTGGTTGGATTTGATATCTTTTAAAAGGAAATTCAATTTCGCTTTGGTGCTGTACCACATATCTTGCAAACGGAACTGTCAAATCGTAACGCAAAGCTTTTTCAGAAATTTTTCCTGTGAATTTATTTAATTCAATTCTTTGCTCTAAAGTAATTTTCTCAGCAGAATTTAATTGTAATTCTTCAATTGATTCTGGCAATTCAATTTTACTTTTATTGTAGAAAAAGTTTCCAGAATTTAAAATTTTAAAAATCAGACGATCTCCTTCTTCTCCATATTTCCCCATTAAGGTGTCTGAATTTTCAAACGAAGGCGTTTCGATTGGCTGAAAACCAAATTTCTCGAAATTAGCTTTTATAGTCTGAATAATATATTGACGTTTTGACACCTCTGCTGGTGAAAAATCTCTTGTCCCTTTTGGTATACTTGGTTTTGAAGCCATCTTTTTTATTTTAGATTGTTGATTTTAGATTTTAGATTGTTTCAATCTTTATCTAAAAACCTTATGATGTTAATTTATTTCTAGATTTTTTAGATTGTCAGTTCTTTAGACTTTCGACTTTAAAACTTTCCAACCTTCGCCTTATTAAGTCTGCAAATATCTTACTTTTTAAAATAAATAATAACACTTCGAAAACAAACTTGTAACAAAAAACGTATTTTCGTGACAAATTGGTCATGATGCTAAAATTATTTAAAGAAAATATCCGAATTGCATTTGGTTCTATCAAAACACAATTGCTGCGTACTATTCTTACCGTTTTAATTATTGCCATCGGTATTACCGCTTTGGTTGGAATTTTGACTGTTGTTACAGCACTTGAAAATACCGTTTCAACCAATTTTGCTTCGATGGGAGCTAATACTTTCAATATTAATCAATACGAAAATAACCTTAAAAATCGTGGCGGAAACGAACGCGAAATCATAAACCCAATTATTTCTTATCCAGAAGCGGTTGCTTTTAAAAATAAATATAAATATCCTTTTACGGAGACTTCACTTTCTTTTACAGCAACCTCAAAAGCCGAAGTAAAATATTTAGACACCAAAACTGATCCAGAAATTACAGTACTTGGAGTTGACGAACATTTTATTTCGAATTCTGGTTTAGAAACTACTTTAGGTCGTTCATTCAATCAATTCGATATTGAAAACAATACTTATTCTTGTATCGTAGGTTCTGATTTCGAAAAGGGCCTATTAAAAGACCTAAACCCTATTGATAAAATAATTTCAATTCGAGGCGCTCGATTTAAAGTTATTGGTGTCTTAAAAGAAAAAGGATCAACTTTTGGAAACAGCCAGGATTTGCGCGTTTTAATTCCAATTCAAGTAGCGCGTTCCTTATTTACGGCACCAAACATTAATTATACGATAAGCGTAATGGTTTCCAAGAAAGAAGTTTTAGACGAAGCCATAGACAATGCGACAAGCACAATGCGAAGAGTTCGTAAATTAAGTCCTGTCCGCGATAATAATTTTGGAATTGGCCGAAGCGATGATTTGATTAACCGAATTCTAAGCATAACTCAATATCTAGGAATAGCAGCATGGACTATATCTGTCATCACAATTTTAGGATCTTCAATCGCCTTAATGAATATTATGGTTGTTTCGGTTACAGAACGTACTCGCGAAATTGGTGTTCGTAAAGCTTTGGGAGCAAAAAGATCAACTGTTGCTTTTCAGTTTTTTATAGAAACTTTATTGATCGGACAAATTGGAGGTTTGGTTGGAATCCTTTTAGGAATCCTCCTTGGTTTTGCCATTGCAACGGCCATGAGTTTTGTTTTTGTGATTCCGTGGATGGCTATTTTTGCCGCTTTTGGAACAAGTTTTTGTGTTGCGCTAGTTTCTGGTTTATATCCCGCAATTAAAGCCTCAAAATTAGATCCTATTGAAGCTTTGCGTTATGAATAATTTTTAGTCGCAGTTTTCAGTTAATATATCTGAAAACTGAGACCGAGACTAAAAACTTAAATATTCCCTTTTATCATACGATCGTTATCGTAAATATCTTTTCGAAGTTCAACATTTTTGAAATTCATATTTTCTAATAAATCGATCATTTCCTTTCCAAGATATTGATTGATTTCAAAATATAATTTCCCACTTTTCTGAAGTCCGTTTTTCGATAGAGAAGCAATTTTTCTATAAAAAATCAATGGATCAGTATCTTCTACAAAAAGCGCTAAATGCGGTTCGTAATCCAAAACATTCTTTTTGATTTCTACTTTTTCTAAATTTCGAACGTACGGCGGATTTGAAACTATAATATCAAACTGACACGTAAATTCTTCTGTTTCCAAAATATTCAGAAACATAAAAGTAACGTCGACATTATTTTTTAAAGCGTTTCTTTTTGCGGTTTCAATTGCTTTTTTAGAAACATCAATTCCAAAAACTTCTGCGTTCGGAAGATTCTTTGCCAGAGAAATAGCAATACAGCCAGTTCCCGTACCAATATCTAGAATTCTTATTTTTTTGTTTTTAGCAGGACTTGTATTTTCGTTAATAATCCATTCGACCAATTCTTCTGTTTCAGGCCTCGGAATCAAAACATTTTCATTTACTTCAAAATCCAAACCATAAAAATTAGTTTTCCCAAGTAAATATTGAATCGGAACTTCTTTTTTAAGCTGTTTTAACAACTCATCCCATATCACAAAATCATTCTCATCAAAAACCAATTCATGATTTAACGCTAAATCAATCTGGCGAAGTTTATGTTTATCCTCAAGAATCAAATAAAAAAAGCTCTCTGCTTCGTACGCATCGTAAAAAGGAGATAATTCTTTAATAAACTGAGTACGATATTGTTTAATTTTCATTTTTATTTTTTGAGCATTTATATCAGCCAAAAACTGACATTCATCTTTCAATAAGTCTTGCTGTTTTAAATTTGTTACATTAAAATTACAAAACTTTCAGCATCCATATAGGGCAAGAACAATGCCCTGTATTTCCCATTGGCGCGTCCAAATATTCAAAACCAGATTTTTTGTACAACTTTTGTGCGGCATGCATAAAAGGCATTGTTTCGATATAACATTTTTCAAAACCAAAAAATCTTGCTTGTTCTAAACATTTGTCCATCATTTTTGATCCAATTCCTAAACCTCTTGTTTTTGGCAGAAAATACATTTTCTGCAATTCACATATTTTAGGATCTCCATTTTCTAAAGGCGCAATTCCAGCACAGCCCACAATTTCTCCGTCACTTTCAACAACAAAATATGCCGATTGGGGTTTGGCATATTCTTCAAACATCAAATCCAAGTAAGGATCTTCATATGCTGTTCCTACTTTTGGAATTTCCATTTCATCAAAAACCGATCTTATCAAACTTGCAACTGCTTGATTATCTTCTTTTTTAATTGCTCTTATAAGCCAATTTACCATTTTTTTTATTCTAAATCATTATAAATACAAAAGTAAATATACTTTTTTGATAGTATTATAACTATCTGGATTGTTTCACAACTTAATGTTTTCGAGTTAGTGATAATCTTAAAATTAACTACTTTTGCACTGTGAATATACATGAAAAATACATAAAACGCTGTATCGAATTGGCACAAAATGGGCTAGGAACAACATATCCGAACCCAATGGTCGGAAGCGTAATTGTTTACGATGGTCAAATTATTGGCGAAGGTTGGCATAAAAAAGCTGGCGAGCCGCATGCAGAAGTAAATGCTGTTCGTTCTGTAAAAGATAAATCGCTGTTGAAAAAAGCAACTATCTATGTGAGTTTAGAACCTTGCAGCCATTTTGGCAAAACACCTCCTTGTTGCGATTTGATTATTGCAAATGAAATTCCGAATGTTGTTGTCGGAACGGTTGATCCGAATGAAAAAGTAGCTGGAAAAGGAATTTTAAAATTAATTGAAGCTGGCGCAAATGTTACAGTTGGAGTCTTAGAAGAGGAGTGCAATGAACTAAATAAGCGTTTTTTTACTTTTCATCAGAAAAAAAGACCTTATATCATTTTAAAATGGGCCGAAAGTCAAGACGGATTTTTAGCTCCTGAAAAAGCAATTGATCAAGATAGAAAACCAATTTGGATTACGAATCAATATTCAAGACAATTGGTTCACAAATGGCGAACTGAAGAACAGGCTATTTTAGTTGGAACACAGACTGTTGTTGATGATAATCCAAAATTAAATGCTCGAGATTGGAACGGTAACAATCCCGTACGAGTTGTTATCGATCAAAATAATAGAATCGATGAAAACAGTTTTATTTTTGATGATTCTGTGAAAACTTTTATTTTTTCTAAAGATTCAAAACCATCAAACGAAAACACTCAATTTGAAGTAATTGATTTTAGCAAAAATATCATTTCTCAGATATTGGATGTTTTATATCAAAATCAAATTCAATCTATAATAATTGAAGGCGGAAGACAAACGCTCCAATCTTTTATTGATGAAAATCTTTGGGATGAAGCTAGAATTTTTGTTGGAAAAACGAATTTTCTAAATGGAACAAAAGCTCCAATTATTACAAGAAAAAACAGCACAAAAACTAACATATTAAGCGACGAACTGATACAAATTAGAAATCATGATTAATGCGATAATTTTTGACTTTGGAGATATTTTTATCAATTTAGATAAACCTGCCACAATTTCTGGTTTGCAAAAACTTGGAATGAAAGAATGGAACGCTGAATTTGACCAACTAAATCTTTCTTTTGAAGTTGGAGCTATTTCACCAGAAGATTTTATAGGAGGTTTTCAAAAACAATTACCAAATGCTTCTAAAGAAGATATTTTGAGAGCTTGGAATGCAGTTTTAGCAGATTTCCCTTTTTATCGTTTAGAGTTTCTTCTGGAATTATCAAAAAAATATCGCTTGTTTTTATTGAGCAACACCGATTCTATCCATATCAATACATTTGAAGAAAAAAGCGGTGTTTCTTTCTACAAAGATTTTTATGACTGTTTTGAAAAAGTTTATTTTTCATTTGATATCGGAATGAGAAAGCCTGATCCGAAAATCTATCAATTTGTTTTAGATCAAAATAATCTAGTTGCTGAAAACACTTTATTTGTTGATGATAAAACAGAGAACACAGACAGCGCTTCAGCTTTAGGAATTAAAGTTTGGAATCTTCAAGTTGGAAAAGAAGATGTTGTAGATTTATTCGACAAAGGATTATTATAAAGCATTTTAATTCTTTTAAAAAATATTCAGCCACAGATTAAAGGATTTTCACAGATTTATTATGTGAGCAAAAGAAAAATCCTTTTTAATTCTTTTAATCTGTGGCTAAAAAAATATAAACCTTTACAATTGGAAATTAACGATACTTATCAAACTATTGCATCTGCATCTGAAGAAATACTGTTCAAAGAAAAAGGCAGTAAATTCTTTGGTTATGCATTTCCGATAGATCATGAAGATGAAGTAAAACCTATTATCGAGGACCTTAAAAAGCAACATCCTCACGCGGTACATTATTGTTATGCTTACCAAATTGGTGTTGGAAATAAAATCTCGTATCGCGCCAACGATGACGGTGAGCCAAGCAACACGGCTGGAGCGCCAATTTATGGACAAATACAATCTTTTGGGCTAACTAACGTTTTAGTTGTAGTCGTTCGTATTTTTGGCGGAGTAAAATTAGGCGTTGGCGGATTAATTTCTGCATATCGAACAACTGCACAACAGACTTTGGAAGTTTGTGAAATCGTTGAAAAGACAATTGATGTCGAATTTTTAATTTCTTTTGATTACAAAAACATGAATAAAGTAATGCGAGTTATCAAAGAAAAGAAATTAGAAATCGTTTCTCAAGAAATGGAAATGGATGAAATTTCAGGATTGCCAATTGGTAAAATTGTGACAAAAACGAGAAAAAAAAATGCCGAAACAGTGTTCAGCATTTTTGATTTAATGTTCGAAATTGATATTAAATTAGTATAAATTAACATCAAAATCTCGCTCATTTTAACAATTATTCAAGCGATTTAAATATTTCCAAAATATAGTCTGGAGGAGCTGTTGGACGACCCGTTTTTAACGCAACAAATACTAAAATAAACGTCGCAGTTGTTAATAACTCATTCGCCTCATTGTAGATTGCGCAGTCAAATTCGATCTTAACTGAAGAGTGACTTTTAAAAGTCGTATGAATTGTTAAAAGTTCATCATATCTCGCCGATTTTTTGTAATTTATGTTCATGTTGACAATCGGGAGGCCAATACCGCTTTCTTCCATGCTTTTATACGAAACCCCTTTATTTCTAAGCCATTCCACGCGTCCAATTTCAAAATAAGGTACATAATTTCCGTGATAAACGACTCCCATTTGGTCGGTTTCTGAGTAACGAACTCGTACTTGAGTCTGATGATTTTTCATTTATAAAATATTAAAAAAATTCGAATTTAAAAAGTCGCATTACAACTTTTTTTTATAAAATTAGATACCAAAATATTTTTTTTTACAGAAATTTGTTCACATATTTGTTATCCCGAAATACGGAATAAAATTGCTCCTCTTTTATTAGGAGAATCTTTACAACAATAATAAAAATTTATCTGAATCT